>CAVZII010000001.1:0-33073 GCA_963775275.1 uncultured Alphaproteobacteria bacterium
CGAGACGTCCAGGCCCGTGACCGAGCCCGACGGACCGACGCGCCCGGCGATCTGGCGGCACGTCCAGCCCCCGCCGCAGCCCACGTCCAGGACCCGTTCCCCGGGCTTGAACGCCGCCTTGGCGATCACCGCCTCGCCGATGTCCTGCAGCATGGCCTCGAACCGGTCCAGGTGCGCCAGCCAGCGCTCGCCCATCGGTCCCGCCCACTGCTCGCCCTGGGGCGGCGGCTGGCCTTGGTGTTCATCGGTCATCGGCGTCCTCCCGGCCTTGTTTGGCCTTGTCCTAGCGCTGCGAGGCTCAAACGAATGGCCCACCGTTCATTTGAGCCTCGCAGCACAAGTCTTTGATTTGGTGCATCGAACCACAGACGGATGAAGAATTATCCGTCTGTCACGATGCACTAGCGGTTACGGTCGCGGCCGAAGTTGGGCTCGGCGCTCTCCTGGCCCGCCTCAATGACCCCGCGGCGGATCTCCCGGGGTGCGGGTGAACAGCTCGTGCAGCTCATCTCGGCCCTCGCCCCAGCGGATGGCCCGAGAGAGGGCCTGCAGGTCCTCGGTGAAGCGGCCAAGGATCTCCAGGACCGCGTCCTTGTTGGCCACGAAGATGTCGCGCCACATGGTGGGATTTCGAGGCCGCGATGCGGGTGAAGTCGCGGAAGCCGCCGGCGGAATACTTCATCACCTCGGCCTGGGTCACCTCCTCCAGGTCCGCGGCGGTGCCGACGATGTTGTAGGCGATCAGGTGGGGCAGGTGGCTGGTGACGGCCAGCACCAGGTCGTGATGGGTCTCGTCCATGGTCTCGACACAGTCGCCCAGCGCCGTCCAGAACCGGTCAGCCGCTCGACGGCCGCCACGTAGGGCTCGTCCTTGGCCGGGCGCGGGGTCAGGATCGTCCAGCGGCCGTGAAACAGTTCGGCGAAGCCGGCGTCGGGTCCCGAGAGCTCGGTTCCCGCGATCGGGTGGCCGGGCACGACGAAGACGCCCTCCGGCGCGCCCGCGCAAGGGCCTCGGCGATGGCGGCCTTGACCGAGCCCACGTCGGTCAGGGTCGCGCCGGGCTTCAGGGCGGGAGCGCCCGCCTTGGCGGCGTCCGCCAAGGCGCCCGGCGGGGCCGCCAGGATCACCAGGTCCGCATCCCTCGCCGCTCCTGCGGCGTCCTCCGCGACCTCGTCGGCGATGCCCAGCTCACGCACCCGCGCGCGGACCTCAGGGCTCGCATCGAACACGCTGATGGCGGCGGCCACGCCATGCGCGCGCGCGGCCCGGACGATGGACGAGCCGATCAGCCCGCAGCCGATCACCGCCAGCTTGTCGTAGATCGCCTCGGCCATGGGCTCAGCGGCCTAGCAGCTCGGCGAGCGCGTCGATCAGCGCCCGGTTGTGCTCTTCCAGCCCCACGGTGATCCGAAGGTGCGCCGGCAGGCCATAGTTGGCGACGCCGCGGACGATCAGGCCGCGCGCGGCGAGGAACGCTTCGGCCTCGGCCGCGGTCCGGCGGCAGGTCTGGGGAAAGCCCGCCAGCACGAAGTTGGCCTGCGAGGGGACCACCTCCAGACCCAGGCCTCCGAGCTGCTGGGTCAGCCAGTCCCGCCAGCGCGCCACTGCTCGACCGAGCGGCGGCGGAAGTCCTCGTCCTTCAACGCTGCAATGGCGGCCTCCTGGGCGCAGGTCGAGGTGTTGAACGGCGCGCGGATGCGGTCGACAGCGTCGGCGATGTGCGCCGGGCAATAGGCCCAGCCGACCCTCAGCGCCGCCAGGCCATAGATCTTCGAGAAAGTGCGGGTGACGATGACGTTCTGCGCGCCGCGCGCCAGCTCCAACCCGCCGTCGAAGGCGCCGTCGGTGGCGAACTCGGCATAGGCCCCGTCGATCACCAGCGCCACGTCCCCGGGCAGGCCCTGGTGCAGCGCGCGGAGCTCGTCTCCGGTCAGGAACGAGCCGGTCGGGTTGCCCGGCTGGGTGATGAACACCAGGCGAGTCCGCTCGTCCACGCGCTTCAGGATCTCGTCGACGCAAAGCCGATAGCCGGGCTCGGGCGCCTCTCGCACCTCGCCCTGGCAGGCGCGCGCGCCGATCGAATAGGCCGAGAAGCCGTATTGACCCATGACGATGTTGTCGCCGGGCTCCAGGAACACCTGGTTCAGGAGGTGCAGCACCTCGTCGGTGCCGTCCCCGAACACCAGCCGCTCGGGCTCCAGGCCGAAGTGGGCCGCCACGGCCGCGCGCAGGCCGTCGGCGCGGCTATCGGGATAGAGGTTCAGGGTTTCGGCGGCGGCCAGGAACGCGGCCTTGGCCATCGGGCTCGAGCCCAGGATGTTCTCGTTGGACGACAGCTTGATCGGATGGGCGACGCCCTCGGCCCGGGCCTTGCCCGGGGTGTAGGCCGTGATGTCGAGGATCCCGGGCTTGGGCTCGGGGCGGGGAGGGCCGCCTTGCGGGCGGCTGGCGCGCTCGGGCGTGATCTTGGCGGCCTCGGTCATCGCGCCCGGTCCTTACACGTCGAGCGGCAGGGGCGCAGCCCCGATCACGCCCGACAGCCGTCCCGGCGCGCGCATCAGGCGCTGGTCGTCGGGCTGGTAGAAGCCCGCCAGCTTGTAGAGCTTGACGCCTCCGGCCGCCTGAACGAGGCACGCGGCCACGCCGTCCTTGGCCAGGGCGTCGATCGTCGCCTTGGCCGGTCCCGGCGCATCGCTCACCCAGTAGGTGTCGTCCGAGCCCGACGGCTCGATCGGCGCCTCGGCCACCGCCAGGGCCGCCATCGGTCCCCAGGCCTTGAGGCAGGGCAGGGCGGAGAACACCCTGAGCCTGGGCTCGGCCAGCAGCTTGGCCCACCAGGGGACGGTCTCGGACAGGGTCAGGACTCCCACGCCGCCGAGCCGGCGGGCGGCGGCCAGCGCCTCTTCCGGCCCGGACGCCTCGTCCAGCGACGGCGCCGCCCCGAACCTCAGGCGCGCCAGCTCCACCGTGCGCGCGGCGGCCTTGCCGCCCCACACGGTCAGCTTGAACGGGCCCTGCAGAGCCAGGCTCTCGGCCATCAGCTCGCGCCAGATGCGCACGATCATCGAGGCGGTCGCGGCCTTGCGCGGCCTGGCCAGGAGCGCGCGCAGCACCTGCGCCTCGCGCGCGGGCCTCAGGCCGAAGCTCGGCGGTCCGCCCGCGGCCGCCTTGGCGGCGGCCACCGCCTCGGCCAGGCTCGCCCGCTCGTCGATCAGCGCCAGGAGCTCGGCGTCGACCTCGTCGATGCGCGCGCGAACGGCCGCCAGCGATGGACGCGCATCGTCCATGGATCCCCCGGGATGGTGTTCAGGCGAAGGCGCGCGACCATAGTCATTGGACCGCGACGCGCAACCTCATGTCCGGTGCGCGGACTGGACATCGCGACCCGGCGCCGCGAGAGTCCGGTCCTCGCCGCCCGGGTCGACGGGCGCCCTCTGGGGAGACGCGCGATCGGACGGTCCTTCAGGCGCGACGTCATCGCCGGGCTGTCGGTCGCCGGACTGATGCTGCCCGAGGCGGTGGCCTATGCCGGCATCGCCGGACTTGCGCCCCAGCGGGCCATCCTCGCGGCCGTCGTCGGCGCCGTCGCCTACGCCGCGATCGGCAAAAGCCGCTTCGCCATCGTCACCACCACCTCCTCCTCGGCGGCCATCCTCGCCGCGACCCTGGCGGCCATGCCCGGCGGCGCGGCGGCGCAGGCCGCGCTCGTGACGGCGATCGTCGCAGCCATCGGCGGCCTCTTCCTGTTCGCGGCGGCGGCGCGCCTGGGCGCGGTCACCGCCTTCGTCGCCCGGCCGGTCCTGCGCGGCTTCGCCTTCGGCCTGGCGATCACCATCATCCTTCGCCAGGCGCCCGCGCTCGTGGGCGCGTCCATCCAGGCGCCGAACCTGGGCGCGCTGATCCTCGAGCTGGCCCGGTCCGCGCCTCGCTGGAGCGGACCGACCCTCGCGGTGGGTCTCGCCGCCATCGCCGCCCTCCTGGCCTTGCGCCGGCTATCCTGGGCGCCCGGCGCCTTCCTGGTCCTAGCCGCGGGCGTCGCCGCCTCGGCTCTGTTCGACCTGCCCCAGGCGGGCGTGGCGGTCGTCGGTCCGATCGAGCTGCGCCTCGCGGTCCCGGCCGGGCCAGGCCTGACCTTCGCGGACTACTCCAGGATCGCCCAGCTTGCGCCGGCCCTCGTGCTCATCCTCCTGGCGGAATCTTGGGGGACAATCCGCGCCCTGGCCCTGCGCCATGGCGACGTCGTCCAGGCCCGGCGCGAGCTGGCCGCCCTCGGGACGGCCAACCTGGCCAGCGCCCTGGTCCAGGGCATGCCCGTGGGCGCGGGCTTCTCGGCCGGGTCGGCCGCAGAGGCCGCCGGCGCCGCCAGCCGCGCCACTGCCGTGATCGCCGCGCTGGGACTCGCCGCGCTGGTGCTCTTCGCCAAGCCCCTGGTCGCCGAGCTGCCGCGCGCCGTGCTCGCGGCCGTGGTGATCGTCGCCCTGACCCACTCCCTGGACCCGGCGCCGCTGGTCCGCCTGTGGCGGTTGAGGCGCGACCGCTTCGTCGCCCTCGCCGCCGCCCTGGCGGTGCTGCTGTTCGGCGTCCTCGACGGCATGCTGGTCTCCATCGCCCTGTCGATCGTGGTCCTGATCCAGCGCTTGGCCAGCCCGACCTGCACCGGCTCGGCCGCCTGGGCCAAAGCCACGACTATGTCGACGCGGCTCGCCATCCGGATGCGTCCAGCCCGCCGGACATCGCCATCTGCGCCCGGCCGAGCCGCTGTTCTTCGCCAACGCCGAGCGGATCTTCGCCTTGATCGTCGAACGGTTTCGCGCCGAGCCGGGCGTCGAGGCCGTGGTCCTCAGCCTCGAGGAGAGCTTCGAGCTCGACAGCACGGCCCTCGACGCTCTCGTCGAGTTCGACCAGGCGGTGGCCGCCAGGGGCGTCCTGCTGCAGCTCGCGCGGGTGCACGACCACGTGCGCGACCTGCTGGTCGCCGCCGGCGCCCGGGGGCTCCTGTCGCGCAGCAGTTACAGCGTCGACGACGCGGTCGAGGCGGCGCGACAGGCGCTCGCGGGCCGGGACGGTCCCCCCTCGGCGCCGGTTGCGGGTCAGAGCAGATAGGGCTCCAGCGCCTCGCGGTTGCGCGCGATGTAGCCAGGCAGGTCCTCGTCCAGCGCGCGGCGGACATACTTGGAGCCGATCCTGCCGCTGCGGAACCTCCGCTTCAGCTCCTCGAAGTAGTCCCGGTCCAGGTGGGCGTGCTCCACATGCGAGAAGCTCTGGAACTTGCGCTCCAGCTCGTCGGGGCCGAGCACCGAGGTGAAGTGCCAGCCGGCGTCGGCGACGCGCTGGTTGCGCGCGTGGCGCGCCAGGCCAAGGCGCAGATAGCTCGAGCCGTTCCTCGCCAACTGGTCGGCGCGCACGATCGCCGCCTTGACGACCGCCTTCTCATAGCGCGCCTCGCAGTTGAGGAAGTAGCGGAAGATCTTCAAGCAGGCGCCGGCGCCGAGGCCGTGGAAGTTCTCGACCGCCTCGCGGCGCAGCACTTCGTCCACGTCCGACAGGATGACAAGGTCGGTCGGCGCACACAGGCCCTTCAGGCCGGTCGCGGCCTGATCCCGCTGGTGGAACTCGCGCGCCCAGGGCGAGGTCAGGTGCGCCGGAAAGCGATCGACAGGGACATAGACGATCTTGCCCATGAAGTCGGCGAACGCGGCCGCCTGCTGGGGGAAGTAGGGCGTCTTGCGCCGGCCGGTGAAGGTCTCGGCCGCCTCCACGATGACGAAGCGGTCGACCCAGGGACCCATCTCCTCGAGCTTGAGCCGCAACAGCTCGACCTCGCCGTTGAAGGGGAAGAGATCGAAGATCCGGCGCGGTCCGGCCGGCGCGAAGGTCGGCGCGAACCCCGACAGGAAATCCTGCCCCACGCAGCGCGCCAGCTCGCAGCGGACCTGATTGAGGAAGCCCTCGGCCTTGGGCGGGACGCGGAAGCGGGCGATGGCGGCCCGCCAGGCGCCGGCGCTGGCGCAGGCCTCCGCCAGGCAGGCCGCGATTCCGTTCCGGCGCGGGTCGGCCGTTTCGCCCGGCGCGGACGCCGCGGCGCGAGCGCCCTCCCGGACCGCGGCGAGCGTCTCGCGCAACGCCTCGCCCTCGCCGGCCGCGTCACAGATCGGCGCCATGGCCTCCAGCAGCCAGGCCGCCGTCGTCGCGTCCGCGGTGCGCAGGACGCAGAAGACGCGCTCGAGCAGCTCATCCGCCTCGCGGTTCGGCGCACTGGCCAGCCGGGCCTGCAACTCGGCCGTCTGGCCGCCGCATCCACTGTCCGCATCGGCGGCGCCCCCGCGAGGTCGGCGGCGAAGGCGCGCCGGCAGGCCTGCACGGCGAGCCGTCCGGCCTCGGACGCGGCGTTGGGCGAAGACAGGGCGTGCATCCGTGCGTCAGGCGAGGGTGAGCCGGCCAAAGAGCGCCGCAGTGTTAAGAATAGCCCGTCGAGTTGGCATCGTCTGCCTTTCAAGCGATGCACCGCCGCGCCAGCGCCCTTGGAAGCCACGGGCGGCCGGGGCATGGTGCGCGCCGTGGGCGTTCCAGCGCAGGACCGATGGGTGTTCGGCTACGGCTCGCTGATGTGGCGGCCGGGCTTCCCCTACGCCGAGCGCCGGCGCGCCGTGCTGCACGGCCGTCGGCGGGCCTTCTGCATCTACTCCGTCTACCATCGCGGCGTGCCCGAGGCGCCTGGCCTGGTTCTCGGGCTCGCGCCGGGAGGATCCGTCAGGGGCGTCGCCTTCCGCGTGGCCCAGTCCGACTGGCCGGCGACCCACGACTACCTGCTCCAGCGTGAGCAGCCCACCGAAACCTATGTGGAATCCTTCGCCGACGTCAGGCTCGAGGATCGCCGACGCATCCGCGCCCTGGTGTTCGTGTCAGACATGGGTCACCCGCAGTGGGCCGGGCGTCTCGACCTCGACAGCCAGGCGCGCCTGATCGCGGGCTCCGAGGGCCTGTCGGGCCGCAATATCGACTACTTGCGCGACCTCGTCTCGCACCTGCATGAGGAGGGCGTGCGCGACCGGGCCATGGAGACGCTGCTGGTCAAGGTCGAGGCGCTCGAGGCCGAAGCGGCTTAGAGGCCGAGCAGCCCCTTGGACGCCAGCTCGATCCGGCCCTCGAGCTCTCGCATGAACTTCGCCCGCGGCAGGCCGGGACCTATCGGCTCCAGGAACTCGAAGACGATGGTTCCCGGCCGGCGAAGCACGCCGTGGGCCGGCCAGTGCGCGCCGGAGTTGGTGGCCATCGGCGTGCAGGCGATGCCGAGCTCGCGGTAGATGGCGGCCACGCCCGGCTTGTAGTCCGGCGGGGCGCCCGGCGCCTTGCGCGTGCCTTCCGGGAAGATGACGATCTGGCGCGGCGCCTGCGCCAGCCGGTCCTTCACCGCCTTCAGCATGGCTCGCAGCGCGTTGGCGTGGGCGGCGCGGTCGACGGGGATCATCCTGGCCTTCCAGGCGTGCCAGCCGAAGAATGGGATGAGCATCAGCTCCTTCTTCAGCACGAAGCAGGCGTCCGGCAGGATGGCGAGCGGCGCGATGAAGTCGAGCATGCACTGGTGCTTGGACGCCACGAGCGCGGCGCCGGTCGGCCGATGCTCCCGGCCCCGGACTTCCACGGTCACCCCGGCCAGCACCCTCAGGCCGAACAGGACCATCCGCGCCCAGAGCCGCATCGCCTCGATCATCGCCCTGCGCGGCAGGACCAGGACGGCGACGTAGAGGATCGCGAGTGGGACCGAGACCAGGTAGAACCAGGCCACGAACAGCAGCGAGCGGACCCAGATCACGGACGCTTCCGGCGTCGTTCATGGCGCGTATGAGCCGTGGGCGCGTCGGAGGCCCGCGGGGCGATGCTCGAGGCCGGGACCGGCTCGCGGATCGCGGCGATCGGCGGCGTGCGCGGCGCCTCGCGCGGGCCGAGGCTCAAGATCGCCTCGCGGCTGAGGATCACCACGTACTTGCAGTACTCCACGATCATCCGCCGCAGGCCCTCGCCGGTGCGCCACCAGCGCCGGGCGTCCAGCTCGCCCGTGGCCACCGGATAGGGCGTGAACCGGCCCTCGGGCAGGGCGCCCTTCAGCTCGAGGATCGCGCGGGGCATGTGGTAGTCCGCGGTGACCACGATCAACCGCCTCATCATATAGGCCCGCGCCCAGGCCTGGGTCTCGCGGGCGTTGCCGATGGTGTTCGCGGCGGAGAACCCCAGGTCCACGCAGCAGTCGTAGAGCGCCTTGGGCGCCTTGGAGACGGCGCGGATGTCGGCCCGGCTCGCTTTGCGGTTCACGCCCGAGACCAGCAGGCGCCGGCCCTTGCCCGCCTCCAGCAGCTTCATCGCCGCGGCGATCCGCGTGTTGGAGGGGCCGGTCAGGACCACGACGCCGTCCGCCACGGGCGGGTCCGGCGCGGGAGTCGAGCGCGCCACTCTGGCCGCGAAGGCCAGCAGCCCGGCGGTCCAGATCAGCGCCAGGATCAGGAGGAGCGCCAATCCCTTCATGATCCGTCCTTCATGGCCGCCCCGTCACGGCAGCCGCTCCACCAGCCGCATGGCCGTCAGCCGCGCCGCCACCGCCGCCACCGCCGCCGCGATCAGGGGGCAGGGCAACACGGCAAGCAGGTCCGTCCAGGCGATCGGCAGCACCGGCGTCAGGCCCGCGCCGCCTCCGGCGAGCCTGGCGACCACGGCGACCAGGGCGGCGCCCGTGGCGCCGATGGCGCCCGCGGCGGCGGCCAGTTCGGCCAGGCGGTTCTGGAACAGCCCCACGATGAATCGATCCTCCGCGCCGGTCAGGTGTAGCACGTCCACGACCTCGCGCCGGGCGGTCAGGCTGGCGTGGGTGGCGAAAGCGATCGCCGCCGCCGCCGCCAGGGCGATCAGCGCCGCCGCCCCGGCGGCGGCCTTGCGCGCGGTGTCCCCGGCCCGTTCGATGGCGCCGGTCCAGCGGCTGTGGTCGTCCACCGTCCCGTCGACGCTGGCGACGCGCAGGGCGGCTGCCAAGTCCGCGCTCGACGGCTGGACCTGGGACTTGGGATTGAAGTCCACCTCGATCAGCCGGGGCAGCGGCAGATCCGCAAGCTGCGCGCCCGATCCGAGCCAGGGCGCCACCAGCGCCTGGGCCTTGCTCGTCTCCAAGACCCGGGCCTCGGCCACGCCCTTGACCGCGCCGAGCGCGCTCGCGGCCCGCTCGGCCGCGGCGTCCGGGCTCTCGTCGCCCGAGGGCCTGACCAGCACCGTGGCCTCCCCCTTCAGCTCGGCGTTCCAGCCGCTCGCCGCGCGGCTGGCGCCGAGCGCGGCGATCACCGCCAGGCAGGCGAAGAAGCTCAGGACCGCGCCCACGAACACCATCAGGAAGTCCTGGGCCCGCTCGCGCGGCAGCAGCGGCGCGGGACGCCAGCGCGGCTGGAGTGTCTCGGCGGGCCTGGCCATCAGCCCACCGCCTCCGGCGCGGCGCCGGGTTCAGGGACGAAGAGCCGGCCCTGCTCCAGCTGCATCACCGGCCGGCCCGAGCGGGCCACCAGGTCCTGGTCGTGACTCGCGACCACCACTGTCGTTCCCAGACGGTTCAGCTCCACAAGGAGCCTCAGGATCCTGAGGCCCATCTCATGGTCGATGTTGCCGGTGGGCTCGTCGGCCAGCAGGATGTCGGGTCGCCCGACCACCGCGCGCGCGATCGCCAGCCGCTGCTTCTCCCCGCCCGCCAGCGTGGGCGGCAGGGCGTTGAACTTTCGCCCCAGCCCCACCCAGGTGAGCAGCTCGGCCACGTCGGACGCGTAGGTGGACGGCTTCAGCCGGGCCACGCGCAGGGGCAGGGCGGCGTTGTCGAACGCGGAGATGTGGTTCAGCAGCCGGTGGTCCTGGTGCACCACCCCGATCCGCCGGCGCAGCTGCGGCAGCGCCTTCCTGGGCAGCGTGGAGGTGTCGCGCCCGAACAGGCTGATCAGGCCGCGCGAGGGCCGGTGGCCGAGGTAGATCAGCTTGAGCAGCGAGCTCTTGCCCGCGCCGGACGGCCCGGTCAGGAAGAAGAACTCCCCTCGGCTCAAGGTGAAGCTGACGTCCTTCAGGACCTCCGCCGAACGCCCATAGCGCATGCCCACGTCCTCGAAGCGGACGATCTCTGCGTTTTCGGTCTGGTCTGCCGCGGCGATGGCGGTCGCGGTGGGCGTTCTTGACATACGGGCGACGATCGGCGGCCCCTGGACGGGGCGGCTGGGTCCGATTCAATGATCATGATACCGACCTGCCCGGGGCGCGCCACCGTGATTTCTTTCCGTCCCGCCGGGCCGTCGCGGGCATGGGCGAGGGCTCGAACGCCACAGGGCGCCTAGGCCGAAGCCGTCGCGCCGGGATCGCGCGCCCAGCCCTCGTTCTGCAGGACCAGGGTCTGGATCGCCGTCGTCTCGGTTCCCGCGCCGAGCCCGCGCAGCGAAACGTATTGGGAGGGCCAGCATTGGTGGACCACATAGGCTGTCTCGAGCTGGCCCGCCGCGTCGCAGACCTCCACGCGGATGTCCCCGCGGACATCTTCCAGCGTGGACGTCCAGGCGTTCTGCGCCCAGGCGTCGAAGGCAGGGTCCAGCGTTACGCCCCGCTCCAGCGTCACCGGGGCGAACCGGGTCTGTCCGGGCGCGGAGCGCGGCGCGCCGGGGCCGCTGTGCGCGCCGCCGGCCGCCGCCTCGATGCTTCGCCCGAGGACGTCGACCCTCTGGAAGGCCGCTACGCAGGCGCCGTCCAGGCGGATGCGGAACCTGAAGGCGCGGCATGGATCGAAAGGGGAGGGGTTTGGGGAGGAGGGGGCCATGAGGTGAACGGTCCTTGGCGAGCGCGCCTGGCCGCCGCGTCGGCGGACGGCGCGGCCAGGGGCTGACTTTGCTCAGGCGGCTGGTTGGCCGGCCGCCTGCTGGAAACTGATGATGATGAACTCGGCCGGGTGCACGGGCGAGAAGCCGACCTGGACGTTGACGACGCCGTCGGCTTGGTCCTGCGCGCTCGTTGTCGTGGCGTCGCAGGTGACGAAGTAGGACTGGGAAGCGGTGGCGCCGGCGAAGGCGCCCTCTTGGTAGAGCTTCTGCATGAACGCCGTCGTCTCCAGCCCGATCCGCGACCACAGGGCCTCGTCGTTCGGTTCGAACACCGCCCACTGCAGCCCGCTCGCCAGGCTGTTCTCGATGAACAGCCCTAGCCGGCGGACGGGCGCGAACTTCCATTCCGATTGGACCGCCTCGCCGCCCGCCAGGGTGAGCGCCCCCCAAGCGACGTTGCCGTAGGCGGGCAAGGTGCGCAGGGCGTTCAGCCCGAGGGGATTGAGCAGGCCGTTCTGCTCGTCGTTCAGCGGGCAGGCCAGCGACACCACGCCGTTCAGGACGGCCTGGACGCCGGCGGGCGCGGTCCAGACGCCCCGGCTCGCGTCGGTGAGGGCGTAGATCCCCGCCATGGTCCCGCTGGGCGCGGACGTGCGCAACCGGTAGCCGGAGATCGGGTCGGGAATCTGCACCGCAGGGAAGTAGGCCGCGGCGTAGCCGCCGCCGGCGTTCGGGCTGGCGTAGACCGCCGCCTGTGCGACCCAGGCCTGGGCCGCGTCCACCGTGTTCACCGAGGCCGGCAGGTCGACGATCATGAACGAGCGGCGCGCCATGCAGTAGTCCGTGGCGACCGTAATCACCGGTCCTGCGTCCTCGGCCGTCATGGTGAACAGGTCGGGCATGCACAGCAGGTTGAAGGCCTCGACCTCGTCCAGGGCGTAGATCCCGGTCCTGGCGCCCTGATCGCCGATCAGGGCGCCAGCGGTCGGCGGCGCAGCGGCGTCGACGCCGGCGACGCCGGCCGACTGCGCGCCGGCGTCGGTCTTGGCGCCCAGCACATAGGCCTGGACGTTGGAGGCGGCGAGCCCGAGCACGCCGGCCGCTGCGCCGCTGAACGTGAGGATCACGAGGGCGTTGGCGGGAGAGGTCAGCGAGACCTGGACCGTCGATCCAACCCGGACGACCTTCGCGTCCGCCAGGGCCGGATGCGCCAGCATCGCCGTCTGCAGCGCCGGGGCGACGCCGGCCATGTCCTCTATGGTCCCCAGCTGGAGATCGTAGGAGGTCCCGCTCGAGCCCTCCGCGTCGGCCGGGGCGACCGCGACGGTCAGGGTCTGGCCCGAAAGGCCCCGCGCCTGCGCGTCCGTGATGGGGCCGCTGACGGCGCCGGTGGGGGCCGGATTGGCGCCGCTCGCGCCGACAGGGCTCAGCTGGATCAGCGGGCTGGCCATGTCTCGCAGGGCCTGGACCGCCGTGCCGCCCGCAGGCGAGAGGGTCACCCCCTGCAAGGACGTCGAGCCCAGGCTGCTGGGCCGGTCGGCGACCCCGCCCCACTCCGTGGCGACCAGGTTGAACAGGCTCGCCGGATCCTCCGTGTCGTAGTCGACCGTCACGTGGATGCCGTTTCCCCATGCGCCGGGGTCGGCGGCCGAGATCTTGACCACGGGCGCGCCATAGGTCCCGCCGGGCGTCGGGTTCGGGCCGGCGACGTTGACGCTGGCCGTGGCGGCGTCCGACGAGGCGATGCGCGAGACCACGGCCGCGCCGCCGCCGTTGGTGAAGAACTGGCTGACCGCGTAGCTGGTCTCGCTGGCCGCATCCAGGCCGCCGAAGCGCCGCTCGAAGTCGCCGAAGCTGTGGATCCGGATCGGCGCATTCACCGGTCCGCGGTTCATCAGGCCGACGAAGGCGGCGACCGAAGTGGGGGCGCCGATGACTTCCCCCGCGTCGCTGGCGGGCTCGCCGACGTGGACGCCAAAATGGCGTGTGGTTCCAGGCATCTTCGGCGCCGCCTTCGACGTGAACGGGAGTCGCTCGAGCCGAGCGCGGGAAGAACCATCGCGTATAACGCGCATGGTGTACAGCCAGACCGCACTGGCGCGGTCCGCGGGCGTTCTGGACATGGGGACGGAAATCGGCGACCTCGGGAGCCGGGGCGGCAAGGTCCAATTCGGCGGCCATGATCCTGACCTGTCCAGAGTGCGCCACCAGCTACTTCGTCGAGGATTCGGCGGTCGGCGATGGGCGCACCGTCAGGTGCGCCAGCTGCGGGGCGACGTGGCGAGCGGCGCCGCTCCTGCCGCTCGAGCTGACGGTCGATCCCGAGGCGGGCGCGCTCGCCCGCGTCCCCGAGCCCGCCTCCGAGCCCACGGACGAGGCGCTGTTCGACCGCCCGGTGTCCGAGCTGCCCGCACCGGCCCTGCCAAAGGCCTTCCGCGCCCGCGCCCAGAACGAGCGGCGCGTGCGCGAGGCCGCCGTCCAGGGGGCCATGTGGGCCGGCATGGGCGTGGCCGTCGCTCTGCTCGTGGGCTTGGCCGTGGTCTTCCGCCTGGATGTGGTGCGCGCCTGGCCCAAGGCCGCCAGCGCCTATGCCGCCATCGGGCTGCCGGTGAACACGGTCGGCCTCGGCATCGAGGGCGTCCATGCCCAGATGGCGCTCAAGGAAGGCCACCCGGCGCTGCTCGTCTCGGGGGTCCTGCGCAATCTACGGGCCCGCGACGTCACCGCCCCGCCGCTGCAGATCGCCGTGCTGGACAAGCACGGCAAGCGGCTGATGACGCGCACGGCCGCCGTCCCCGATCCGTCCGTGCCCGCAGGTCAGACACGCAGCTTCCAGGTGGCCGTGCTCGACCCGCCGCCGGCCGCTTCGGGCCTCGATGTGACCTTCGCGACGGCTGCAGCCGCGCCGACCGCTGCGGCGCGGACGCTTCGCCCTGCCGCGCCGCCCGCCCGGGCCATGCTGGTGGGGCCCCTGCCGCCGGCCCCCGAAGCGCCCGCGCCCCAGACGGCGGCGCCGGCCGGCGCGCCCGGCCCGGTCGAGGACGCCAGGCCCCTGCCGAGCTCCAGCCCTTACGCCTTGCCCTCGACGGTCGCCCGGGCTGATCCGTGAGCGCGCGTCGTCCGGGTCCCGAGGGCCATGGCATGGATGCAACGGTCGGCCGCGGACGAGGGTGAAGGGCCGGCTTCAGCCCCTCGGCTAAGGGTCGGAACCCCCAGAGGTAGTTAACAGATTTCGCCTGTCACGCGAGGGCGCGCGCAGCGCTCCAGGCCAAGCCTGGCTTGACAGTTCCGGGGCCCGCGCGAAGAGTGCAAATGGCCGGTATGGTTAACGGCGATGTGGGTTTGGGGGTCTGGGGTAATGGACGGGGACAACGGCCAGCCGCCCATGGTCGTCCTGCCGGTCCCGCCACCGCCGGAGCCGAAGCTCCTGCTGCCGCTCCACGACGACGACCACGGCAAGGCGGGGTCCAGGCGCAGGTCCAAGCAAGGCTCGAATGACGACGGCAATTGGGCGCCGATCGCCATCGCCGTGGCGGCCGCCGTGGTCATTCTGGCCCTGCTCGTCGGGGCGCTCGGATTCCGTTCGGGTTTCGCCGGAGGACCGGGCTTGTGGGGCGGGCGCCATCGGCTGGTCGCCGCCTGTCCGCGCCCGCCCGAGCCGGCCGAAGCCGCGGCCCAGTTCAACGCCCAGCAGCAGGAGATCAGCTACCTGCGCAGGCGGGGCTTCCGGGGCGACTTCTTCGCCCAGCTCGAGCTCGCCAGCCGCTACCAGGGCCGCCGCCAGGCCGACAAGAACCTGCAGGACCCGGTCGAGGCCGCGGTCTGGTACGCCCTCGCCCTCGCCAATCCCCAGGGCTACGAGCGCACCGGCGGGCCGGAGAACGACGGCGGCCTGTTCGGCCGGGTCTCCTATTCGCTCTACGACGCCTGCCGCCACGGCGAGCGCCGCGACGCCTACCGCGACCTCGACCGCCTGCTCGCCCAGATGTCCACCGACGAGCGCAACAAGGTGCGCAACCGCGCCACCTATGTGCTGTCCACCGAGGGCGCGGACGGTTTCCGCACGCTCGCGCGCCTGCACGACGTCGCCTACGGCCCCTTCGGCGAGCCGCCCGACGACGGCGAGGCCCAGGCCGCGCGCAGCCGCAGGGGATGGCCGGACGCCGTGGACCTGTTCGAGCGCAACGCCGTGGACGCCTACATGTTCAACTACCTGGCCATGCAGTCGGGCGATGAGGGGGCCTATGTCCTGCTGCAGGACCTGAAGCGCTCCGCGTCCTGGGGCGGCTATGCCGATGTCGCCGAGACTCGCGCGCGCCGCTGGACCCCGCCCTACGAGTTCTATCCGCCCGATGCGCCCGACTCGGGCGTGCCGCATTCGGACGAGAGCGAGCCGATGGACGAGTCCGACCGCGTCTCGCTCTATCGGATCGGCGAGCTGCCGTTCAAGCACGTCTCCGACGCCCTGGCCTATCTGCACGTCATCTCCAAGCCCGTCGCTTCGGGCAAGGACATCAGCGAGCACGACGCGGAAACCTTCCAGGCGATGCTCGCGCGCCCGGCGACCGGCCACCTCAGCCCGATCGAGAAGGTCCGTGCGATCCAGTTCGCCGCGGTCAACGGCTCGCCGCACGCACAGCTGGTCCTGGCCGTGATGTACGCACAGGGGGTGGGCGTGCCGCCTGACTACGCCCGGGCCTTCCACTGGTTCCAGGAGGCCGACCGCCAGGGCTCGCCCGAGGCCAAGTTCGCCGTCGCCACCTACTTCTCCGAGGGCCTGGCCGGCGTCGCCGACCAGGAGAAGGCCGAGGCGGTGGTGCACCAGCTCGACGCGGCGCTGGCCGGCTTCAAGCCGTCGACCGGCCGGCTCGAGCGGATGCTCGAGCGCGTCTCCCCGGGTGCGCGCAAGGGCTGGCTCGGCTATGCGCGGCCCGAATACCAGCCCTACCCGGGGGGCGGCGACGCGTACGGCTATGGCGGTTCCGCCGCGGACCCGGGCGACCAGGAGGACTTCGCCAGCGCCGCGGGCGACACCAGCCGCGTCCGCTCCGCGCCGCCGCGGGGCGGCCGCAGGCCCCCGCCGCCGCGCCGCGGCCCGCCGGGCCGCGCGGCGCCTGACAACGAAAGGGCGTCTCGATGAGCCGCACAGTGATCCATGCCGCCGTCGGCCTCGCCGCGTTGCTGGCCGCCGCCGCCGCCGCTTCGGGCGCATCGGCCTACGTCGCCGCCCAGGTCGATCAGGCGATCAAGCCCAACTTCGGCATCCTCCTGAAGCCGCCGCTCGACCGGCGTCATCATCATCACCACCGCGGCGTCTGGCGCGGGCGCCGCGCAGGCTGGGGCAACGGCTACGGCGAGCCGTACGGGCGGCCATACGGCCGGGCCAGAGGTCCCTCGCCGTACGGGTCGGACCTTCAGGACAGCCTGACGGTGGATTGCGGCGACCCGAATCTCGGTCCCACGCCCATCTCAGACGCGGCCCAGTACGTGGCCGACGGCGGCGTGGTCTACGTCCGCTCCCACGGCATGGCCTGCAAGGAGACGCTCGAGATCGACCATCCGGTGATCATCGCCGCCGAGGAAGGCTCGGCCTTCTCCGTCGACCGTGACGCCGGCCGTGTGGTGATCGCCCCGCCCGACGGCCAGCCCTGTGTGCTCGTCGCCCAGGGCGTGACCCAGGTGGAGTTTCGCGGGCTCGACTTCGACGCCCGGCACGCCGGTCCGTCCGGCTGCATCCAGGCCTGGGACACCAACCTGGCCCTGACCCGCGTCGACATCGACTACGCCGGCGACAATTCGGCCGTCTACCTGTCCGGCGGCCGTCTCATCGTGCGCCGCAGCCGGATCAACGCCCACACCTACGACGCGGCGATCACGGTCGAGAACGCCGGCGTCTCGATGCGCCACGACCGCATCCGCGCGGACGCCTACGGGCTGGACATCACCATGGGCGCCGAAGAGAGCCGGATCGACGACATCGGCATCCTGTCCACGCCAGGGGCCGGTCCCGGATCTGTCGGGATGATGGTGCGCGCCGAGCGCTCCGGCGGCGCGCTGCTGCACGTGCGAGACGTCACCATCTGCGGCTTCCGCGTGGGCCTGGGGCTCGAGCGGGCCGGTCGCGCCGAGCTCACCCGCAGCCGCATCTGCCGCTCCAGCTTCGGCGTCACCAACGGCGGCGGCGACGTCGACGTGACCGAGAACGCCATCGGCGCGGACCACGCCGGGGTCTATGTCCAGGCCGGCCAGGCGCGGGTTGCGCACAACCGGATCTACGACATCTACGACTGGCGCTACGGCGTCTATGCCGAGCCGGGCGCCGGCTTGGACGAGGGGCCCAACTGGGTCTACCTCAAGGAGGGCTGCGACCGCTTCTCCTGGGACGGCCGGCATTACTGCAAGCCGGGCGCGACCCTGCCCGCGGCGATCCGCGACGAGCGAGACTTCGACCGCGACTACGTCGACGCCTGGGAGGCCGACGGCTACGACCAGGGCTACACCCGCGACGGGCCGGTCAATCCCTTCGACAAGCCCAAGCCGCCCAAGCCGCCCAGGCGCCACTTCTCGCTGTTCGGCTCCTCGCATCGCAGCTCGTCCGGCCCGCCGCGCGGCGGACCCGGCGATCGGGGCGGCTCCGGAGACCGAGGCGGTCCCGGCGGTCGGGGGCCCGACGGCCGCGGCGGGTCTGGCGGACGTGACGGCCGCGGCCCTGGTGGCGGTCCCGGCGGTCCGGGCGGTCCTCCCGGCCCGCTCGGCGGCCCGCCCAGGCCCTGACCTCCCTCCTCTTCGAAGGGGCTGGGTCGGGGAGGGGTGAGGTCTTCGGCCGCTCGTTCCCGCAAGAGACTGGAATTCGGGCGTCTTTCGTTCTGCGGGGCGTTATCCCGCCGCCGGCTGATCCGGCGAGCCTCCTGTGGCGCTATCCTCCGAACCCCGCCCCCGGAGCCCGCCCATGCCCCAGTTCAGCCTGCAGCTCGCGCCCAGCCAGCTCGCCCAGACCATCAATCCGTGGAGTTGGACCTTCGGCCAGGTCGGCCTGTTCAACATCAACCTCGGCGCCTCCGCCTCCCCGGGCGTGGAGGCGCGCATCCTCGACGAGGTCGGCAGCTACGGCCGCCAGCTCGGCCGCATCGGCGAGGCGCTCGAGGTCCTGCTGGACCATGTCGACCTCGGCGCTCTCACGCCCGAGGAGCGCAAGGCCATCGACGCCTTCAGGCTCCAGCTCGAGCACGTCCAGGTGATCAAGCGCGAAGGGGCCTGAGCGCGCGCGGCCCATTGCCCCTCGGCCCGCCGCCCGCTATCACCCGCGCCTTCCCCGATCCGAGCTTGAAGGACCGCGCGCCGTGGCCGCACAGTACATCTTCCAGATGCAGGGCCTGACCAAGGTCTATCCCGGCAACCGCAAGGTCTTCGAGAACATCTGGCTGAGCTTCTATCCCGACGCCAAGATCGGCGTCGTGGGCGTCAACGGTTCGGGAAAGTCGACCCTCCTGAAGATCATGGCCGGGCTCGACGGCGACTTCTCGGGCGAGGCCCGCGCGGCCGACGGGGTCAAGCGCGGCTACCTGTCCCAGGAGCCCGACCTCGATCCCCAGCTCAACGTCTGGGGCAACGTCATCTCCGATTGCGAGGGCAAGAAGCTCTTCGACCGCTTCAACGAGGTCGCGGCCAAGCTCGGCGAGGACTACTCCGACGAGCTGATGGAGGAGATGACCTCCCTCCAGGAGAAGATCGACGCCGAGGACCTGTGGGACATCGACAGCAAGATCGAGATGGCGATGGAGGCCCTGCGCTGCCCGCCGGCCGACTGGGACGTGAGCGAGCTTTCCGGCGGCGAGCGCCGCCGTGTGGCCCTGGCGCGGCTGCTCCTCTCCAAGCCCGACATGCTGCTGCTCGACGAGCCGACCAACCATCTGGACGCGGAGTCCGTGGCCTGGCTGCAGCATCACCTCGAGCAGTTCCCCGGCTGCGTCATCCTGGTCACCCACGACCGCTACTTCCTGGACCAGGTCACCGGCTGGACGCTCGAGCTCGACCGCGGCAAGGGCATCCCCTACGAGGGCAACTACTCCTCCTGGCTCGAGCAGAAGGCCAAGCGGATGCAGGTGGAGGAGCGCGAGGAGGCCGGCCGCCAGCGCGCCATCGCGCGGGAGCTGGAGTGGGTTCGCTCATCGCCGCGCGCCCGCCAGGCCAAGTCCAAGGCGCGCCTGACCGCCTATGAGGAGCTGGTCGCCAAGGCCTCGCGCGAGCAGCAGACCTTCGCCCAGATCCAGATCCCGCCGGGCCCGCGCCTCGGCAACGTGGTGATCGAGGCCGATCACCTGGAGAAGGCCTACGGCGACAAGCTCCTGTTCAAGGACCTGGAGTTCCAGCTGCCTCCCGGCGGCATCGTCGGCGTCATCGGGCCGAACGGCGCGGGCAAGACCACCCTGTTCAAGCTGATCACCGGCCAGGCCGAGCCGGACGGCGGCGACATCCGCATCGGCGAGACCGTCAAGCTGGGCTACGTCGACCAGAGCCGCGACACCCTCGACCCCGCCAAGAACGTCTGGCAGGAGATCTCCGGGGGCCTGGACCTGATCGATGTCGGCGGGCGCGAGATCAACTCACGCGCCTATGTCTCCGGCTTCAACTTCAAGGGCGCCGACCAGCAGAAGAAGGTCGGCCTGCTCTCCGGCGGCGAGCGCAACCGCGTGCATCTCGCCAAGATCCTGAAGTCCGGCGCCAATGTCCTGCTGCTCGACGAACCCACCAACGACCTCGACGTCGAGACCCTCCAGGCGCTCGAGGCCGCGCTCGAGGACTTCCCCGGCTGCGCCGTGGTGATCAGCCACGACCGCTGGTTCCTCAACCGCCTGGCCACCCACATCCTCGCCTTCGAGGGCGACAGTCATGTGGAGTGGTTCGAGGGCGACTTCGACAGCTATGAGGAAGACAAGAAGCGCCGCCTCGGCGCCGACAGCCTCATCCCCAGGCGAATCAAGTTCCAGCGCTTCAGCCGCTGATCCTCTCGCCTATTGAGCCGCCGCGTCCGGCCGCGCTAGATGCTTGACGACGTCAACCTCCAGCGCCCAGACGGCCATGGCCCTGAACAACACCATCACGCTTTATGATCTGCAGCTGGAGTCCGGCTGCACCATCAGCCCCTTCGTCTGGCGCGCCAAATATGCCCTGAAGCACAAGGGCTTCAACATCGACATCGTCCCGGGCGGGTTCACCGGCATCAAGGCCCGCACCGATGGATTCTCGGACCGCCTGCCGGTCATCGTCGACAACGGCGAGTGGGTGAAGGACAGCTGGGAGATCGCCGAGTACCTGGACCGCACCTACCCCGACCGGCCGATGCTGCTCGAGGGGCCGACCATGCGCAACCTGACAAGGTTCATCGACAACTGGCTGTGGCGCACGGCCATCGGCCCGTGGTTCCGGTGCTACATCCTGGACTACCACGACCTGTCCCTGCCCATCGACCGCGAGTATGTGCGCTGGAGCCGCCAGGAGTGGTTCCTCCAGGGCCAGCGGCTCGAGGACGTCCAGGCCGGCCGCGAGAACCGTCTGCCCCTCGTCCCGCCCCAGATCGAGCCCCTCAGGACCCTGCTCAAGGACGCCCAGTGGCTGGGCGGCGATAGCCCGACCTACGCGGACTACTGCGTGCTCTCGACCTTCCTGTGGACCGCCTCGGTGGCGCGCATCCCCTGCCTCCACGACGATGATCCGCTCAAGGACTACATCGACCGCGGCTTCGACCTCTACGGCGGCCTCGGCCGCCACCCGGGCATGCACAATCTCTTCGGCCTGCCCAGGACCGGCCTCGAGCCCGCCAAGGCGGCCTAAACTCCCTTCCACTTGAAGGGGGAAGGGTAGGGGAAGGGGGTGTCGCCGCCGCCGTGAACTCTGCTGAGCCACCTGAGCCCACCAGCTGCCCCCGCTGCGGCGAGCCCTTCGCCTGCACGGCCGACGAGACCTGCTGGTGCATGGCCGAGCCCCGCCGGCCGATGCCGGCGCGCGCGGATGCGCCATGCCTGTGTCCGGATTGCCTCGCCGCCCTCAGCCGTCCAGCCGGCGGCCCCAGCGCGCGACGTGGTAGTCCCCGCTGACCGATAGCACGATCCAGTCTCCCGGCGCGGCCACGGCCGGCCCGTCGGCGGTGAAGACCCGCACCGCTCCGCCGTCGAGCGCCGCGCCGGCCTCGCCCAGCCACATCCACAGCTTCTCGCGGCTGCGGTCGTCGTGGGCAGGCGGCACGCGCAGCGCCGCGCCATGGTCGAAGGGGGGGTTGAGGCGGTGGACTCTCATCAGCATTCTGCGATTCGGGGCGACCGGCCCGAGCCAAGGCTGATCCGGTCACCAACTGCTTAAGGGGTTAGGTTAACGGCCGCCCGCGCCGTTCTCGTGGCGGCGGCGTCGCGCGCCTTCTATAGTCTGGGATCGCGCGCGAAGCGCAGGGGGAGTCAGGCGCCATGGTCGATCGCTCGGAGCTTCGTTGCGGGACCTTCATCCCGCCTTTCCATCCGCTGGACGAGGATCCGGGCCTGTGCATCGAGCGGGATTTCCAGCTGATCGAGCACCTGGACCGCCTGGGCTTCGACGAAGCCTGGATCGGCGAGCACCACTCCGGCGGCTTCGAGATCATCGCCTCGCCCGAGCTCTTCATCGCCGCCGCCGCCGAGCGCACGCGGAACATCCGACTGGGACCGGCGTCATCTCGTTGCCTTACCACAGCCCCCTGAACGTCGCCGGCCGCGTCCTCCAGCTCGACCACCAGACCCGCGGGCGCGCCATGTTCGGCTTCGGCCCGGGTCTCCTGAACTCCGACGCCCAGATGCAGGGGATCGACGCCTCCACCCAGCGCGAGCGCATGGCCGAGGCGGTGGAGATCATCTGCCGACTGCTCGACGGCGAGGTGATCACCCGCAAGAGCGACTGGTTCGAGCTCCGCAACGCCCGCCTGCAGCTGCCGCTCCACAAGGGCCGCCGGCCGGAGCTGGCGGTCACCTCCACCGTCACCCCCAACGGCGCCAAGCTCGCCGGCCGCTTCGACCTCGGCATGCTCTGCGTCACCGCCGCCAGCCGCCAGGGCTACGACGCGCTGGACGTGAACTGGGGCGTCGCCTGCCAGGAGGCCAAGACCCAGGGCCGCGACATGGACCGCCGCGGGCTTCGCCTGATGGCGCCTTTCCACATCGCCGAGACCCGCCAGCAGGCGATCGACGACCTGAAGTGGGGGTTCGAGAAGTGGGTGGGCTATTCCTACCAGGTCAGCCCGCTCGGCCCCGCCTCCATTGGCCTTGGGACCATCGAGGAAATGATCGCCAACCGCTCGGCCGTGATCGGCACGCCCGACGACGCGGTCGAGCAGCTCGAGCGCTACTGGGACAAGACCGGCGGCTTCGGCTGCATGCTGATCCTCGGCCAGAACTGGGCGGACTTCGACGCCACGAAGAAGTCCTTCGAGCTCTTCGCCCGCCAGGTCATGCCGAAATTCTGTGGACGGAATATTCGCCGCCAGGTCTCCTACGACTGGCTGGGCGACAACCGCGAGGCCTTCTCCGGCGCCTCGCGCGCCGCCACCCAGGCCGCTCTCGAGAAGCACGCCGCCGAACAGGCCGCCAAGGCCGCGGAGTAGCGCGGCCGGCCCCGAGCCTATGAACTGATGCCCTCGCCCCGCTTGCGGGGAGAGGGAGGGGCCCGTTCGGCGCGAGCCGAATGGGAGGGTGAGGGGACCGCCGCTGTCAGCCCGCCCTTGGCTTCGCCCGCCTCGCCGCCTTCCGCGCTGCGTTCTCCGCCGCCCGCGCCTTGACGATCCGCACGACCAGGTCCTGGGGCAACGGCCGCTCGGGGGCGAACCGGATCGTTCCCTTGTCGAGGTCGAAGCTCTCGAGCTCGTCCTTGAACCGGGCGATCGTCTTCAGGCTCATCGGATAGAGCGCCAGATGCGCCTTCCAGGCGCCGTAGGCCACCAGCGCCCCGTCCTGGTGGAAGGCGGGCAGCTGGTAGGAGATGCACTCCTGCGCGTCCGGAACCGCCGCACGGATCGTCCGGCGCAGCGCCTCCAGCGCCTCGCGCTGATCCGCCCCCACCTTCGCCAGATAGGCGTCGACCGCCTCGCGTCCCGCCGCCATCGTCACCCTTCCGCGCTGTCACCCTCTTGGGCGAAGGACGAACGGGACGCGTGAAATCCGACATCGCCCCGGCCCCTGCGCCTGCAGTCTTGGGCCGGTCAGGACGAGCCTGGTCCTCGCAGCACGTTGCCGTACTCGCCCGGGGAACCGGCCTCCTTGCCCTCGGCTTCCAGGTGGGCGCGGCCCGCGTCGGTGATCGCCCAGCCCTGCGGCGTGCGCACCGCCAAGCCATAGCCGGTGAGCGCGCTCGCGTCGGCGATGCTGACGAAGGCGACGCTCTCGCCCTGCGACTTGGCCAGAAGGTTCCGCAACGTCGCCAGCTCGCCGGTGGTCAGATCCATGGCCTATCCTACCCCAGGACGGCGGCCGGCGGTCGACAAATTGCAGCGGCTCGACGCGGCCGCGCAGCCGGCGTAGGTCGGGCGCAGGAGGCGCGATCATGTTCGAGGGCTGGGACAGCTACTATCTGCTGCTGGGCGGCGCGGCCGGCGCCTTGATCGGGCTCCTGTTCGTGGTCGTCACCCTGACGGCCGGCATCGAGCGGTCCAGCGCCCTGCGCGGAACCAGCGTCTACATGACGCCGGTCCTCTTCCACTTCGCCGTGGTGCTGGCCGGCTCGGGCGTCGCGCTCGCGCCCCGTCAGCTTCCGCTCGTCCAGGCGGCGCTCTTCGGCGTCCTCGCCCTTTGCGGCTTCGCTCACGCGGTTCGCGTGATGATCCTCATCCCGCGGCGGCCGAGCGGCGACGAGCCCCACTGGTCCGACTTCTGGTGCTATGGCGCCGCGCCGGCCCTGATCTACGCCGGCCTCGCCGCCGCCGCGCTCAAGGTCTTCCACCGGACGGCCCATGCTCCCGACGCCGTCGCGCTCGCCCTGCTGCTGCTGCTGCTGATGGCCATCCGCAACGCCTGGGACCTCGTCACCTGGCTCGCGCCCCGCCCGGACCGGGCATAAGGCTCATTCCAGCTCCCCGATCGCCTTCTCCCAGCTCATGGCGTCCTCGCCGACGCCTTCGCGCCGGACCAGGCTCCTGGGCGCGAGCTTCAGCGCCCGCTGCACCCGCGCCTCGATCCTGAGCTTGGCGCCGAGGAGCGCGTCCCTGGCCGCCGCCGGCTCGCCCGCCGGCGTCCTCGGCCAGCGGCGGCCCAGCGCTCCGTCCGCGATCTCGATGGTCTCGCGCCCCGGCGCCGCGCCAGCTTGAGCGAATAGGATGCAACGCGTCGGCGCACCTTGGCTCCCCATGTTGAATTGGCCGCCAGCCGGCGTCAGCGTGACGTCATGGCCGATTCGCCACCCGCTCTGAGCCCCGTGAACCGCAAGCCCAGGCTAACCTGTGGGCGCGGGGGCCGGATAAGCCGCCGTGGCTAGCTTCTGTGAGTTCTTCGCCGGCGCCGGCATGGTCCGCGAAGGCCTGGGACCGGGCTGGACCTGCCTCTTCGCCAACGACATCGACACCAGGAAGGGCGCGGCCTATCGGGCGCGCTTCGGCGGTCAGGAGCTCTTCGTCGGCGACGTGCGAGAGGTGAGGGCCGAGCGGCTCCCCGGTCGGCCGGACCTGGTCTGGGGCTCGTTCCCCTGCCAGGATCTGTCGCTGGCAGGCGCGGGCGCGGGCCTGGGCGGCGAGCGCTCGGGGACCTTCTATCCCTTCTGGGAGGTGATCCGGGGCCTGGACCGCGACGGTCGCGCCCCGCCCATCGTGGCGGTCGAGAATGTCCTTGGGACGCTCACCTCCCACAGCGGACGTGATTTCGAGGCCATCTGCCGGACGTTCGCCCAGGCGGGCTACCGCTGGGGCGCCCTGGTGATCGACGCCGGGGCCTTCGTTCCCCAGTCGCGCCCGCGCCTGTTCGTGATCGGCGTGCGCGCCGGGACCGACATCGACCCGGCGCTCCTGGCGCCCGGGGCCCAGCCGCCATTCCACACCCGCGGCGTCGTCGACGCGGTCGCCCGCCTCTCGCCGGCCAGCCGTCGCGCCATGCTCTGGTGGCGCCTGCCCGCGCCGCCCCTCCGCAACTCGGCCCTGACCGACATCCTGGAGGACGATGCGGCCGTCTCCTGGCATGGGCCGGACCAGACCCTGCGGCTGATCTCCCTGATGGCTCCGGCCAACCGGGCCAAACTGGAGGAGGCCATCCGTTCGGGCCGGCGGCGGGCGGGCTGCGTCTACCGCCGCACGCGGACCGATCCCTCCGGCGAGCGGCGCCAGCGTGCAGAGGTCCGCTTCGACGACATCGCCGGGTGCCTGCGCACCCCCGCCGGCGGCTCCAGCCGCCAGATCATCCTGACGGTCGAAGGCGACCAGGTCCGCTCGCGCCTGATCTCGGCGCGCGAAACCGCCCGGCTGATGGGCCTGCCCGACGACTATCCGCTGCCCGCCAACTACAACGAGGCCTATCACCTGACCGGCGACGGGGTCGTCGTCGACGTGGTCCGCCACTTGGCCCGCCACCTGTTCGAGCCGATCCTCGCAGGCCCGGCCGCCGGCCGCGCGGCGGCCTAGCTCCCGCCCGGTCCTCCCTGTCGGACGTCATCCCGGAAAGCCGCTGCGCGGCTTTCCGGGATGACGATGCACGCGAAGGGGTGTCGTCGGCGGGCGGGGCTCGCGAAACCACACCTCCAACGACCATCAGATCATGCCACGGTGGAGGCGACGCGGCGAAACAAACCAGGAATAATCCTCTCACACCGCCTTGATCGGGCTCACCAGCTCGCCGATCCGGTCGATCGTGGCGACCACCACGTCGCCGTCCTTCAGCCCCTGGGGCGGGTCCATGGCGAAGCCGACTCCCGAGGGGGTGCCCGTGGCGATCACGTCGCCGGCCTCCAGGGTCAGCCCCGCCGACAGCGAGGCGATGATGGCCGGGATGTCGAAGATCATCATCGAGGCGGTGGCGCGCTGGCGCTCCTGCCCGTTCACCGTCAGGCTCAGCTCCAGCGTCGTCGGATCGCCGATCTCCTCCGCGTCGACGATCCAGGGGCCGAGCGGCAAGGTGGTGTCGAGCGACTTGCCTTTGAACCACTGGTCATGCCGGCGCTGCAGGTCCCTCGCGGTGACGTCGTTGGCGATCGTGTAGCCGAACACGTGCTCATAGGCGCGCGCCTTGGGGATGTCGCGGCCGGTCCGGCCGATCACCACCGCCAGCTCGACCTCGTAGTCGAGCAGCCGCGTCAGGCCCGGGTCCAGCCTCACCGGCTCGCCCGGCGCGTTCACCGTCGTGGGGGCCTTGGTGAAGAACTGCGGGACCTCCGGGAGCTTCTGCTGGGTCCCCATCGCCCGCGCGCCCTCGGCCACGTGCTCGACGTAGTTGCGCCCGACGCAGAAGACGTTCTTGCGCGGCCGCGGGATCGGCGCCAGCAGCCGCGCGCCCTCGGCCGGGATCACCGGCACGCCGGCCGCCGCCATCCGCCGCGCTTCGGCCATGGCCGCGTCCCCGCCCTGGATGAAGCCGACCAGGTCGTCGGCCACGTCCGACAGGTCGAGGATCCCGCCATCCCCGAGCCAGGCCCCGGGCCGCGCCTCGCCGTTCCGCTCGAAGGTGATGAACTTCATCGCCGGTCTCCCTGCCGATCGCCCTTTGGCGGTCCATAGCCCGCGCGGCGCCCGTCGACAAACCCGCCTGCCGCCGGGCCGGGCTCGCCCCTTGCGGCCGGTGCGATTGCATCGCGCCGCGCGCCGTTGCAGCTTGGCGTCAAGCTTGAGCGCTCGGCCGGCCGACGGCGTCGCTCCAGGAGCCCGCCGGATGCTGCTCGCCCGCTCCCACGCCGACCTGCACAACATCCGCCTGGGCGTCGACCGGATCGTGCGGATCTCGGACCGCATCGTCGGCATCGGCCCGGTGGGGATCGGGCTCGACGGCCTCCTGGCCGCCGTGCCTGGGCTCGGCGTCTTCTACAGCGCCGTCGCCGGCGGCGCCCTGATCTTCGAGGGGATCCGCGCCCGCGCCTCCGTCGGCGTGCTGATCCAGATGGCCGCCTACCTGGCCGTGGACACCCTGCTCGACGTGCCGGGCGGCGTGCTGAACAGCATCCTCGATACGCTCTTCACCGGCCACAAGTGGTCGGCGAACCTGCTCTTCAAGCATATGGACGAGACCATCTACATCGAGGGAACACGTGAGCAGATGAGGAACCGGCCCGAGTACGCCGAGCTGATGTCGCGCGTGCGGGCCCGCAAGGAGAATCGCCGGATCGTGTTCCTGGGGTGACGGGACGCGCACCGCCGCCGCGGCCGCAGTCGACGCGGCAGGAGCCGGTCTGGTCTACATGAACCTCGCCCAACGGCCGTTTGTCCGGGTGTTCAGGGCCGCGCGGCGATAACTGTGCGCGAAATCCCCAGTGACCCTGGACAGGAGAGTCCCATGCCGTCATCCGCCTCCACGCGCCCCGCGCGCTTTGGAACATCGGCCCGGCTCAGGCTTTGTGTGCCCATGAAACGCCATCCGATCCTCGTCTCGGCGGCTTCGGCCCTCGCCCTCGCCGCCGCGCTCGGCCTTGCCGGCTGCAACCGCTCGGGCCAGCCCGCCCAGGCCGTGAACGCGCCGGAGCCCCTGGCGGCCCTGGCGGTCAGCGACACCCCGGCCCCGTCGAGCGCGCCGGCGCCCGCGGTCCATGCCCTGCCGCCGGCCCCTCCGGCGCGGTACCACCGCTACGGGCCGCCCGACGGCGGTTATGCGGACCTTGAGCGGGCCTACGCCCTGAACGGCGTCTTTGCCGACGCGCCGCCGGACTTCGTGATCGGTTTCGATAGCGGCGTGCGGCCCTGGTACTGGCGCACCGACGACGGCTGGGTCCGGGTGGCCGAGCCGACGC
Source organism: uncultured Alphaproteobacteria bacterium (assembly GCA_963775275.1). Lineage (GTDB taxonomy): Bacteria > Pseudomonadota > Alphaproteobacteria > Caulobacterales > Caulobacteraceae > JANWHQ01. The sequence continues at coordinate 27,750 of CAVZII010000001.1, forward strand.
CGGACGGCGAGCGCTACTACTACTACCGGCCGGACACCGACTATCCCTTCCTGGTTCGCGGCCCCGACTACGCCTACGGCTTCGATGGCGACGCGCTGGTGGGGGTCTACAACTCCCATGGCCGCCCACTGCCCCCCGACGAGGTCCAGCGCCGAGCCGACCTCGCCGGCCGCTACCTCGCCCGCGCGCGGGCGCTGCATGACGCGGCGAGCCGGCGCCGCCACGAGCCGGCGGATCTCGACAACTGGAAGAGCGGGCGCGAGCGGATCCGGTCCGACCAGGCCGACTGGTCGCGCGATCAGAGCAATGACCAGGACTGGCTGGCCTACCACGATCGTCACCGCCAGGAGCAACAGGCGCGCTGGGCGGACGAGGCGGTGCGTCGCGACGCCCAGGCGGCCCGCTTCGCCCAGCGCGTCAACGATGCCCAGCAGGCCGCGCGCGACTGGAGCCGGGCGCGCCAGGAGGCCGAGCTGGCCAAGGACCGGGGGCGGCCCGGTGGCGGCGCCGACCAAGGCGGACCCGACCAGCACCGCCAGGACCGCGGCCAGGGCCGGGCGCAGGATCGCCAGCAGGCCGCGGCGGACCAGCAGGCTCAGGCCCAGCAACGGGCCCAGCAGCAGCGCCAGGCCCAGCAGCAAGCTCAGCAGAGGCAAGCCCAGCAGCAAGCTCAGCAGAGGCAGCAGGCCCAGCAACAGAGGCAGGCCCAGCAGCAAGCTCAGCAGAGGCAGCAGGCTCAGCAACAGCGCCAGGCCCAGCAGCAAGCTCAGCAGAGGCAGCAGGCCCAGCAGCAGCGCCAGGCCCAGCAGCAGGCTCAGCAGAGGCAACAAGCCCAGCAGCAGGCCCAGCAGAAGCAGGCGGCCCAGGCCAGGCAGCAGGCCCAGCAGAAGCAAGCGGCCCAGGCCAGGCAGCAGGCCCAGCAGAAGCAAGCGGCCCAAGCCAGGCAGCAGGCCCAGCAGCAAGCGCGCGAGCGCCAGCATCAGCAGGAGCTCGCGCAGCGCCAGGCCCAGGCCAAGGCCCGCGCCGACCAGCTCGCCAGGCAGCAGGCTCAGGCGAAGGCCAAGGCCGCGCAGCTGGCCAAACAACAGGCCGAGGCCCAGGCGCGCGCCCAGGGGCTTGCTCGACAGCGGGCCCAGGCCCAGCAGCAGGCGCGCGAGAAGGCCCAGCAGGCGCAGCGCCAGGCGCAGGCGCAGGCGCAACAGCAGATGCAGGCCAAGGCCCATGCTGATCAGCTGGCCCAGCAGCAGGCGCAGGAGAGGCAGCGCCAGGCCGAGCTCGCCAAACAGCAGGCCGCGGCCAAGGCGCACGAGCTGGCGCTGCAGCAGGCGAAAGCCAAGCTGGAGGCCCAGATCAGGGCCCGCGCTCAGCAACAGGCGGAGGCCAAGCGCAAGGCCCAGAAGGGCGCTGACGACAAGGAGAGCCATCCGGGCAAGGGCGACCCGCGCCAGGTCCGTGGCCAGGGCGGGGCCGATCACGCTCAACAGCCGTGAGCGGTCGCCGAGGAATGTGAGCTCCCCGCACAATGTCCCGGCCGGTCCCATTGCGCTGGATCAAGGTGGAGGCGCCTTGAATCCGTCACGGTCCGCAAGCGATGAGAACGGTCGGATTGTCAGCTTTGGCGCCCTACAGGATCAGCCTCCTTGCAGAAGACGGTTCGGTGGTGACGGAACTGACGATGGACTGCGCCCATGATGACGAGGCGATCGACCGCGCCGGCGAGCTGGAGCATCCCCTCGAGATCGACATCTGGCAGCAGGACCGCCACGTCGCCCGTTTCCCGGCATGGCCGCAAGGCGCCAGCCGGACGCTGAACTGACCGGCCGCCGGCCTCAGCCTGGCCGGGCCCAGACCATGGCGAAGCTGACGGGGTGGCGCCGCAGCGCCGCCCACTTGGGCTTGGCGGCGATCCAGTCCTCGTCCACCAGCCCCTCGACCATCTCGATCAGCTGAAGCCCGGCGCCGAGGCCGGCCGCCACCTGATCGCTCAGCAGGTGCACGTGGGTCTCCACCGCCAGCGGCTCGCCCGAGGCGCTGTTGAAGTGGGTGGGCATGCCCTGCATGGCGAAGTGCGGGTGGTAGCCCGCCAGCGCGAGCCTGCCGCCCGGCGCCGTCAGCCGCGCCGCCTCGGCGTAGAACGGCTCCAGCGTCGCGAAGTGCTCGTCCGCCAGGCTCTGGACGACCAGGTCGCAGGCCCCCGCCTCGAGGCCCGTCGCCGCCACGTCGGCGATCGTCAGCTCGTCGTAGACGCCCTTGGCGACGGCCAGCTCCAGCATCTCCCGGGTGAAGTCCACGCCGGTCAGCCGGCCCACGCCTTTGGACCGCAGCCACACGCCGATGCGGCCGGTGCCGCAGGCCAGGTCCGCCACGTTCGAAGCCGCGCCCCAGTCCACGCGCGTCAGCCGCTCGAATAGGCGGATGTCCATGAGGTCCAGCACCGTGGCCTCATAGGTCGGCGCCCAGGCGCCGTAGCCCTCCCGGGCGCCCAGCGTCCGATAGCCGCGCTTGTCGAAGTGCGAGAAGGCGATGGCCATCGGCCGGAGCCTACCGAGTCCGCCCGATCCGGCGACGTCGCCGCCCATATGATCTCGTCATCCCGGACGGCCGCAGGCCGGTCCGGGATCTCCGGCTTTGCCGCAGCCCGCCTCAGTACGGCGGGTCGTTCGGCTGCGGCGTGATCTCCGGCGCAGCCTTGCGTCACTCGTCCCCGAACAGCAGCGCTTCGTAGTCGCGCGCGCCGTGGAGCACGTGCAGGATCGTCACCCGCTCCGCCTCGGCGCGATAGAAGATCAGGTAGGCGCGATGGACGCGGCGCCGCACGCCCAGGTCCTCGTATCGAGGGACGAGCGGGTAGGCGAGCGGTCGCTCCCCGATCTCGCGGCCTTCTCGATGAGCTCGGCGACGAAGGTTCGGGCGCGTTCCGGATTGTCCTCGGCGATGTAGTCCGCGATCTGCTCGAGGTCGGCGAGGGCCTCGTCCGTCAGGACGACCTCACCGCCTGCGGCTCGCGCCGCTTCGATTGTCGCGCCCAGCGCCTCTTCCGCGGCCTCCAGCTCATGGACCGCCCGGCATCGGCGTCGGCCAGCCCGCGGCGGATCGAGGCGTCGAGCGCCGCCAGGCGGACTTCGCGTTCGTGGATCAGCCGCACGCCCTCGCGCAGGACTTCGCTGCGGAGTTGTAGCGGCCCGACTCCACGAGCCTGCTGACGACCCCCTCGAGCTGCTTGCCGAGATCGACGCTGCTTGCCATGGCCGGGAGCCTACCACGGGACGCCCTCGGCCGATAACAGTTATCGGCGGCCTCAGTACCGCGGGTCGTTCGGCTGCGGCGTGATCCCGGGCCGGTCTCGCCCCGTTCAGCAGCTCGTCCAGCGACCTCTCGATCCCCTCGGCAGGGGCCGTGGGCGTCGTCGGCTGGACCGGCGCGATCTGCGGCGGCGCCGGCAGCGCGACCGGCGCGGGCCCGGCGGGGATCGCCCCCGCGCCCATGGCCGGGATCGCCGCGACCATGAAGCTGCGCCAGGCCTCGGCGGGGTAGGTCCCGCCGGTCACGCCCCGCATGGGCTGGTTGTCGTCCGCCCATCCACACCACCGTGGCGATCCCCCCCGAATAGCCGGCGAACCAGGCGTCCCGGTAGTCCGAGGTCGTCCCCGTCTTGCCCGCCACGTCGCGCCCGGCGATCTGGGCGCGGGTCCCGGTGCCCTCGGCGACCACCTCGCGCAGCATCTGGTTCATCTCGCCGAGCGGCGGGTTCTGGATCACCTGTTCCGGCGCGCCGGCGGTCCTGCGCCACAGCACGCGCCCGCTCGCCGTGCGGATCTCGTCCACGCCGTAGGGCTGCGCGCGCACGCCGCCGTTGGCGAACGAGGCGTAGGCGCCGGCCATGTCGAAGGGCGTCACCGCCGTGTCGCCCAGCGCCATCGCCGGCTCGGTCCCGATCTGCGAGGTCACGCCGAGCCGCCTGGCCGTCGCGGCCACCTTGTCGCGGCCCACCTGGTCGGCCAGCACCGCGGCCACCGTGTTGATCGAATGCGCCAGCGCCTGCTGCAGCGTGATCTGGCCCAGGAACCCGTCCTCGTAGTTCCTGGGGCTCCAGCCTTCGATGCTCACCGGCTCGTCCACCGCCTGGGTGTCCGGCGTCAGCCCCGCCTCCATCGCGGTCAGGTAGACGAAGGGCTTCCAGGCCGGCCCGTCTGCCGGCGCGACAGGACCGCCCGGTTGTAGGGGCTCGAGACGTAGTCGACGCCGCCCACCATGGCGCGGATGCGGCCGGCCCCGTCCACGCTCATCAGCGCGCCCTGCTCGACGCCCTGGCCGCGGGCGGCGGCGACGGTGCGGCTCAGCGCCTGGGCCGCGCGCTGCTCCAACGGCTCGTCCAGCGTGGTCGTCACCACCAGGTCCTCGCGGGGCTGGCCGACGACGCCGCGGCTCTGCTGCTCGATCCAGTCCACGAAGTACTGCGCCGGCGCCTCGGGGTCGGCCTGCTGCACCTTCAGCGGGCTCGCCAGCGCCCTGGCGCGCTGGGCCTTGGTGATGGCCCGGGTCTCCACCATGGCGTCCAGCACCAGCTGGTCCGCGCCGCCGAGCGCGCGGGCTGGTCGATGGGGCTGTACTCCACCGGCGACTTCATCACCGCCGCCAGGGCCGCCGCCTCGCGGATGGTCAGGAGCCGCGCGGGCTTGCCGAAGAACCGGCGCGAGGCGGCCTCCAGCCCCCAGGCGCCCGACCCGAAATAGACCCGGCTGAGGTAGAGCCCGAGGATCTGCGGCTTGGAGTACTTCTGCTCCAGCTCCACCGCATAGACCAGCTCGGTGGTCTTGCGCTCGATGGTCTTCTGGTCCGAGAGGAACAGGTTCCTCGCCAGCTGCTGGGTGATCGTCGAGGCGCCCTCGACCATGGGGCCCTTGGCCAGGTCGCTCATCAGCGCGCGCGCCATGCCCATGGCGTCGAAGCCGGGATGGTCCCAGAACCGGCGGTCCTCGATCGAGACGAAGGCGGCGGGCACATAGGGCGGCAGCCTGGCGACGTCCACCGGCGGCGGCGCCTTGCCGCCCCGCACCGCCAGCACCCGCCCGGCCCGGTCCACATAGGTCACCTGCGGCGCGCGCGTGATCGGGGGCAGGTCGGGCACGCCCGCGAACAGCGACCCGGCCGAGACGAGGGCGGCGATCACGCGTGGCGCTCCATGGGATCAGGCTCCCCGACAGCCTGCGCCTTAGGCCCAGATTCCGGCGTTCTCGGGGCAGGCGAGGGGCCGGCTCGTCGCGCGGGCGGCGGGCAGGTGGCTGGCGCGCCGGACGGGCCCGAGGCGCGGGCGAGGGACTTCA
>CAVZII010000002.1:0-12241 GCA_963775275.1 uncultured Alphaproteobacteria bacterium
GGCACAACGACTATTCGACCAACGAGGTCGAGCTGATCCTGCGTCTGCGCCGCGAGCCCCTGGCGCTGGCCGACGTCGTCAGCGCGGATCCCGTCGTCCGCCGACGGGCGCTCAAACGGCTGGCGGCCAGGGCGCCGTTCCGGCCGCTGACACGCTTCGTCTATACCTACGTCCTCAAAGGCGGCTTCCTCGACGGCTATCCGGGCCTGGTGTTCTGTCTGCTGCGGATGGCGCACGACATCCACATCGTCGCGAAGATGGCCGAACGGGAGCACGCCGGGGAATCGCCGAACGGACGGATGGCGTCTTGAAACAGGTCCTGCAGAACCTTCGCGACGGCTCGACCGAGGTGGCCGAGGTTCCCTGTCCGCAGGCCGGGGCGGGGCAGCTGTTGATCCGTTCGAGCCGCTCGCTGGTGTCTGCGGGCACCGAGCGCATGCTGGTGGACTTCGGCAAGGCGAACCTGATCGACAAGGCGCGCCAGCAGCCCGAAAAGGTGCGCCAGGTGCTGGACAAGCTGGCGACCGACGGGCTGGTCCCGACGCTGGAGGCGGTGCGCGACAAGCTCGATCAGCCGCTGGCGCTCGGCTACTGCAATGTCGGCCGGGTGATGGCGGCGGGCGAGGGCGTCGCCGGCTTCGTGGCGGGCGACCGCGTCGCCTCCAACGGCAGGCACGCCGAGGTCGTCTCGGCGCCGGTCAACCTGTGCGCCCGCGTGCCCGATGCGGTCAGCGACGACGAGGCCGCCTTCACCGTGCTGGGCGCGATCGCCCTGCAGGGGATCCGGCTGATCCAGCCGACGCTCGGCGAGGCGGTGGCGGTGACGGGCCTGGGCCTGATCGGGCTGATGGCGGTGCAGATCCTGAGAAGCCACGGCTGCCGGGTCCTGGGCCTGGACATGAACGCCGAGCGCCTGGCCCTGGCCCGCCGGTTCGGCGCGGAGACGGCGGACCTCGGCGCGGGCGAGGATCCGGTCGCGGCGGCCGAGCGCGTCTCGCGCGGGCGCGGCCTGGACGCGGTGCTGATCGCCGCCAGCACCAAGAGCAGCGATCCGGTCCACCAGGCCGCCCTGATGTGCCGCAAGCGCGGCCGCATCGTGCTGGTCGGGGTCACGGGGCTGGAGCTCTCGCGGGCGGACTTCTACGAGAAGGAGCTGACGTTCCAGGTGTCGTGCTCCTACGGCCCGGGCCGGTACGACCCCGAGTACGAGGCCAGGGGCCGCGACTATCCGTTCGGCCTGGTCCGCTGGACCGAGCAGCGCAACTTCGAGGCGGTGCTTGACCTGATGGCGAGCGGGGGCCTGGACGTGAAGCCCCTGATCTCGCACCGCTTCCCCATCGAGGCGGCGGCCGAGGCCTATGGGCTGGTGTCGGGCCCGGCGAGCTCGCTGGGGATCCTGCTGGAATACCCGCACACGGCGCCCGACGAGGCGCTGGGGCAGACCACGGTCCCCCTTCCAACGGCGGCGCGCGCGCGGGCCGGCGCGGGCGTGGTGAGCTTCATCGGCGCCGGCGGGCACGCCGGCCGCGTCCTGATCCCCGCGTTCCGCCGCGCAGGGGCGCGGCTGCGCCAGATCGCCTCCAGCGGCGGCGTCAGCAGCGTCCATGCCGGCCGCAAGTTCGGCTTCGAAGAGGCGACGACGGATCCGCGCCGCGTGCTGGATGATCCGCGACGTCGACGCCATCGTCGTCGCCACCCGCCACGACAGCCACGCGCGCCTGGCGATCGAGGCCCTGGACGCGGGCAAGCACGTCTTCGTCGAGAAACCGCTCGGCCTGACCCACGAAGAGCTGGCGGACGTGGAGGCGGCCTTGTCGCGGCGGGCGAGCGCCGGCGCCGCGCCCGTGCTGATGGTCGGGTTCAATCGCCGCTTCGCGCCCCATACCCGCCGGATCAAGGCGCTCCTGGGCGGCGTCAGCGGGCCCAAGGCGCTGGTCATGACCGTGAACGCCGGCGCCTTGCCCAAGGACCACTGGGCGCTGGACCCCGAGGCCGGGGGCGGGCGCATCGTCGGGGAAGCCTGCCACTTCATCGACCTTCTGCGCCACCTCGCCGGCGCGCCGATCACGTCGGCGCGCAAGGCGGCGATGACCTCGCCGTCGGGCGACACCGCCAGCCTGACGCTGGACTTCGCCGACGGCTCCATCGGGACGATCCACTACTTCGCAAACGGCGCGCGCGCGTTTCCCAAGGAGCGCCTGGAGGTGTTCTGCGCCGGACGGGTGCTGCAGCTCGACAACTTCCGCAGCCTGAAGGGCTTCGGCTGGCCCGGGTTCAGCTCCATGCGGCTGATGGCCCAGGACAAGGGTCACGACGCCTGCGCGGCCGCATTCATGGAGGCGGTCCGCAGCGGCGGCCCCGCCCCTATCGCGCCCGAGGAGCTGTTCGAGGTGAGCCGCGCGGCCATCGCCCTGGCCGAGGCGTGACGTCCGCCGAGGCGATGGGCGGCCCGCTGACCTACTGGCGCACGATCCGGCATCTGCGGCCGGTCCAGATCTACGGGCGGGCCTGGTTCAAGCTGCACCGGCCAAGGCCCAGCCTCGCGCCCGCGCCAACGCTCCGCGCCCCGGCCGGCCGCTTCGCGCGGCCGCCGGCGACCCAGGCGGCCATGACGGGGCCGGCCAGCTTCCGCTTCCTGAACCGCGAGGCGAGGCTCGCCTGGCCCGGCGGCTGGAACGATCCCGGGCTGGAGCTCCTGTGGCTCTACAACCTCCACTACTTCGACGTCCTCGCCGCCGCCGACGGCGACGCGGACCAGCTCGGCGCGCTGATCGACCGGTGGATCGCCGACAATCCGCCGGGCCTCGGCGTCGGCTGGGAGCCCTATCCGACCTCGCTTCGGCTGGTGAACTGGATCAGGTGGGCGCTCGGGGGCGCGGCGATGGCGCCGTCGTGGCTCCAATCGATGGCGACGCAGGCGCGCTGGCTGACGGGCCGGCTGGAGCGGCACCTGCTCGGCAACCATCTCCTGGCCAACGCCAAGGCCCTGGTGTTCGCAGGCGTCGTTCTTCGACGGCGAAGAAGCGCGATCCTGGCGCGAGCTCGGCCTGCGGATCCTCGGCGAGCAGCTGCCGGAACAGATCCTGGACGACGGCGGCCACTTCGAGCGCAGCCCGATGTACCACTCCATCGTGCTCTGCGACCTGATCGACCTGATCAACCTCGCGGGCGCGTTTCCCGGCGTCATTCCGACGGAGCTGGACCAGGACTGGCGGCAGCGGACGCGACGGATGCGCGCCTGGCTGGCCGCGCTCAGCCACCCGGACGGGGAGATCGCCTTCTTCAACGACGCCGCCTTCGGCATCGCGCCGACGCCTGTGGAGATCGAGGCCTATGCGGCGCGGTGCGGGCTGGATCCGGTCGCGCCCGACGCCCAGGCCCTGCTGCATCTGGAATCCAGCGGCTATGTCCGCATCGTCCGGGGCGACTGCACCCTGCTGGCGGACGTGGGGCCGATCGGACCCGACTATCTGCCCGGCCACGCCCATGCGGACAGCCTGTCGTTCGAGCTGTCGCTGGGCCGCGAGCGGGTGATCGTGAACGGCGGCACCTCGCAGTACGGCGCCGGCGCCGGCCGCCAGGCCGAGCGGGGAACCGCCTCGCACAGCACGCTCGAGATCGACGGCCAGGACTCCAGCGAGGTCTGGGCCGGTTTCCGCGTGGCGCGGCGGGCGCGACCGTTCGATCTGGACCTGCACGAGGACGTCGATGCGATCCGCCTGACGTGCGCGCACGACGGTTATAGACGTCTGCCCGGCCGGCCCGTGCATCGGCGCGAGTGGGCCGTGACGGGAAGCGGCGTGAGGATCACCGACAGGGTCCTGGGCGCAGGCTCGCACCAGGCCGTCGTCCGCTTCCACCTGGCGCCCGGCGTCCGGGCCTGCGCAGAAGCCGGCCCCGGGGCGGCCGCAGGCGCCCTCGTCACCAGCTTGGGCCGACGGCTGCGGTGGATCTGCTCGGTTCCGATGGCGATCGAGCCTTCCGTCTGGCGTCCGCAGTTCGGCGTCGGCATGCCCACCGTCGCCCTGGCGGCGCGAACAGGCGGCGCCGAAGTGGTCACCGAGCTGCTCTGGGGCTGATGCACATCCTCTTCCTCAGCGACAACTTCCCCCCGGAGGTGAACGCGCCCGCCTCCCGGACCTTCGAGCATTGCCGCGAGTGGGCGAAGGCCGGTCACCGCGTGACGGTGATCACCTGCGCTCCGAACTTCCCCAAGGGGAAGGTCCTGGACGGCTATCGCAACCGGCCGTGGCAGCGCGAGACGATGGATGGCGTCGAGGTGGTGCGGGTGTGGACCTACATCACCGCCAACGAGGGCGTGTTCCGGCGCACCCTCGACTATGTGAGCTTCATGCTGACAGCCGTCGCCGCGTCCGTCTTCGTGAGGAACGTCGACGTCGTGGTCGCGACGTCGCCGCAGTTCTTCGCCGCCTGCGCCGGCTGGGCCGTCGGCGCGCTCAAGCGGCGGCCGTTCGTCTTCGAGCTGAGAGACCTGTGGCCCGAATCCATCCGCGCGGTGGGGGCGATGCGCAACGAGACCATCCTGCAGGCGCTGGAGCGGCTGGAGCTCTTCCTCTACCGCAGGGCCGCCGCGATCGTGACGGTCACCGAGGCGTTCCGAGATAATTTGGTCTTGCGGGGGATCGACGCCGGCAAGATCACCGTGGTCACCAACGGCGCGGACCTGTCGCGCTTCGAGCCCAGGCCCAAGGATGCCGATCTCGAGCAACGTCTGGGACTGGAAGGCCGGTTCGTCGCCGGCTACGTCGGGACCCACGGCATGGCGCACGGCCTGGAGACCCTGCTCGACGCGGCGGCGGCGCTGCGCGCGGAGCCCGACGGCGCGGACATCAGGTTCGTGCTCCTGGGCGACGGCGCAGAAAAGCGGCGGCTGCAGGAGAAGGCGGCTGCGGAAAGCCTCGATAATGTGATCTTCATCGACACGGTGCCCAAGGGCGAGGTGGTCCGCTATTGGTCGCTGCTGGACGCCTCCATCATCCACCTGAGGAGAATGGAGCTGTTCAAGACGGTGATTCCATCCAAGCTGTTCGAGGGCATGGCCATGGGCATACCCGTGCTGCACGGCGTCGCCGGAGAATCGGCCGAGATCGTGCGTCGCGAGGGCGTCGGCGTGGTGTTCGAGCCGGAAGATTGGGCCGGGCTGACGAGCGCCCTGCTGCGGCTGCGAAGCGACGCGGATGCGAGGGCCAATTACCGGCGACGGTGCCGCGCAGCCGCGATGAACTACGACCGCAAGCGGCTTGCCGACAGGATGCTGTCGACACTCGAGCAGGTCGCAGCGTCGCAGGCCCGCCGGCCCAGTCTGCGCAAGGCCCGGACCGCCGCATGAAGATCCTCAGCGTCGTCGGGGCGCGGCCCAATTTCATGAAAGCCGCGCCGATCATCAAAGCGCTGCGCGCCCGTGGCGACGGGATCAGCCACCATCTCGTCCACACGGGCCAGCATTACGACGCCGGGATGAGCGGGGCTTTCTTCGACGCCCTGAAGATGCCCGATCCGGACATCAACCTCGGCGTCGGCTCGGGCAGCCATGCCGAGCAGACCGCCCGGGTGATGATGGCCATCGAGCCCGTGCTCATGGATGTCCGCCCCGATCTCGTGCTGGTCGTCGGCGACGTCAATTCGACGCTCGCCTGCGCGTTGACGGCGAAGAAGCTCGGAATCCGGGTCGGCCATGTCGAGGCGGGCCTGCGCTCGTTCGACATGACCATGCCCGAGGAGATCAACCGGCTCTGCACCGACGCCATTTCGGACGACCTGTTCACCACCGACCGGCTGGCCAACGCCAACCTGGAGCGCGAAGGCGTCGCCGCCGAGAAGATCCACTTCGTCGGCAATGTGATGATCGATTCCCTGCTCGCGCACCGGGACGCCGCCCGCCAGCTGCGCGCGAGGGAGACCTTCGGCCTCGCCGAGCAGGGATACGGCGTCCTCACGCTGCATCGTCCCTCCAACGTCGAGGATAGGGACAGGCTCGCGGCCATGCTGGACGCCATACTCGAAGGAGTGGACGGACTGCCGGTGGTCTTCCCCATGCATCCACGCACGCGGGCCAGGATCGAGCAGTTCGGGCTGGCCGATCGTCTGGCCGGGACGCCTCGAGAAGGCGGGCTGATTGCGGCGGAGCCCCTGGGCTATCTGGAGTTCCTGAGCCTCAACGCGGACGCGCGTCTCGTCCTCACCGACAGTGGCGGCATCCAGGAAGAGACCACGATCCTGGGCGTGCCGTGCGTGACGTTGCGCGAAAACACCGAGCGGCCGATCACCATCGAAGACGGCACCAACCGGCTCGGGGGGACCCGGCGCGGGGGAATCCTGGCGGCGGTGGCCGACGCGTTGGGCGGGCCCCGGCGCGCCGAGCGGCGGCCGGAGAAGTGGGACGGGCGCGCGGCGGAACGGATCGTCGACGTGATCCTGGGGACCTGACCGGCGATGGGCGCCCCTTCGACCGAAAGCGCGGACCCCGCGCTCGGCCATGCCGGCGCGGGCCCGGCGCCGGGAGGCTTCAGACGCTGCGACTCGCATGGAGGACTCGCCGATGGCTGACTCGAACGAGATGCACTCGCCGGCGCAGACGCTTGCCCGAGCCTTGTCGAGCCGCACCGCCAGCGTGGGCGTGATCGGCCTCGGATACGTCGGGCTGCCGTTGGCGATGGCGGTGGCCCGGGCCGGTTTCTCGACCGTCGGTTTCGATGTGGATGACCAGAAGACCGAGCGGCTGAACCGCGGGTCGTCCTACATCCATGGCGTTCCTGACTCTCAGCTCGCCGAAATGTTGCAGAAGGACCGCTTCCACGCCGTGGCGGACTTCACCGAACTGCGCGCTTGCGATGTGATCGTCATCTGCGTGCCGACCCCGCTGACCCGCTACCGGGAGCCGGACCTGTCCTACGTGGAGAGCACGGCCGAGACGATCGCCCGGCGCCTGCGGGCCGGCCAGCTGATCGTCCTGGAGTCGACCACCTATCCGGGGACCACGACCGAGGTGGTCAAGCCGATCCTCGAGGCCACCGGCCTGAAGTCCGGACGGGATTTCTTCCTCGCCTTCTCGCCCGAGCGGGAGGATCCCGGCAACGCGAGCTTCCAGACCGTCACCATCCCCAAGGTCGTCGCCGGCGATGGGCCGGATGCGTCAGCCCTGGTGGAAAGCTTCTACGGCGCCGTCGTGGACCGGGTCGTCCCGGTCTCCAGCCCGGCCGCAGCCGAGGCGGTCAAGATCACGGAGAACATCTTCCGCGCGGTCAACATCGCCATGGTGAACGAGCTGAAGGTGATCTACGACGCCATGGGCATCGATGTCTGGGAGGTGATCGACGCCGCAGCCACCAAGCCGTTCGGCTATATGCCGTTCTATCCAGGTCCGGGGCTGGGCGGCCACTGCATCCCGATCGATCCGTTCTATCTGACCTGGAAGTCCAGACAGTACGACCTGACCACCCGCTTCATCGAGCTGGCCGGAGAGATCAACCTCTCCATGCCGCGCTACGTGGCCAACAAGCTGGAGGAGGCGCTGGACCGCAGGACCGCCACGCCCCTCAGCAAGGCGAAGGTCCTGGTGCTGGGCATCGCCTACAAGAAGAACGTCGCCGACGTGCGTGAGAGCCCGTCCTTCAAGCTCATGAAGCTCCTGGAGGACCGCGGCGCGACGGTGTCCTTCCATGATCCCCACGTGGACCAGATTCCGCCGATGCGCGAACATCCCGAGTTCGCCGGGCGGCGCTCGACACGGCTGACGGGGACGGCCCTCGCCGGCCAGGACGCGGTCGTGGTGATCACCGACCACGACGCCGTCGATTATGGCGCCGTGGCGAGCAAGGCCAGGCTGATCGTGGACACGCGCAACGCTTTCGCCAGGCGCGGCCTGGCGTCCGAACACATCGTCAAGGCCTGAGGGTCGCGCGGGCGATCACTGCGCCTGCGCGATGAACTCGCGGGGGGTCTCCATGGAGATCTCGCCGCCCATGATCTCGAGCAGCACCCGCACGCGGCCGGCGTCGTCCAGACGCTCGATGACCGCGAGCTGGTCGGCGAAGGCGCCGGCGGTGATGCGGACCTTCTGACCCACATGGAGCGGCGGGCCGGAAAGGACGTCGCGCTCGTCGGCGGCCTCGATCAGGGCCTCGACGACGCCGCGCGGGACCGGCGCGGGCCGCTCGCCGTGGCTGACCAGATAGGCGACGCCGAAGGTGCCGTTGACGCTGCGCCAGCGGTCGCGGTCCAGATCGAGCCGCACGAAGAGATAGCCCGGGAAGAAGGCGCCCAGCACCACCTTGAGCTTGCGGGCGTGGCGGACTGTCTTCATCTGCTTGGGCAGGAAGGCGGAGAAGCCCTGCTTGCCGAGCTGCTGGGCGGCCATGATCTCGCGGCCGAGGATGGCGCGCACGAGGTACCAGCGCCCCTGGTCGGGCTCGGATCGCGCTTCGGTCCGGGTCAGCTCAAGCGACATGGACGGGCCTGGCGTGGTGGGCGGCGAAGTACTCGATCGTGGCCTGCAAGCCCTGTTCCAGCTGGACGGTCGGGCTCCAGCCCAGGCGCGACCTGGCGAAGCCGATGTCGGGCTGGCGCTGGCGGGGGTCGTCCTGGGGCAACGGCAGGAAGGCGAGCTGCGACTTCGAGCCGGTCATGGCCACGATCTTCTCGGCCAGCTCGCGAATGGTGAACTCGTCCGGGTTGCCGAGGTTGACCGGGCCGGTGACCTCGCCCGGGGTGTCCATCAGGCGCAGGAACCCCTCGATCAGGTCGTCGACGTAGCAGAACGAACGGGTCTGCTGGCCCTCGCCGTAGAGGGTGATCGGCTCGCCCCTCAGGGCCTGCATGATGAAGTTGGAGACCACCCGCCCGTCGGCCGGGTGCATGCGCGGGCCGTAGGTGTTGAAGATCCGGGCGACCTTGATCTCGAGCCCGTGCTGGCGGCGGTAGTCGAAGAACAGGGTCTCGGCGCAGCGCTTGCCCTCGTCGTAGCAGGAGCGCGGGCCGATCGGATTGACGTTGCCCCAGTAGTCCTCGGTCTGGGGGTGGACGGAGGGGTCGCCGTAGACCTCGCTGGTGGAGGCCTGCAGGATCTTGCAGCGCAGGCGCTTGGCCAGGCCCAGCATGTTGATGGCGCCGTGCACGCTGGTCTTGGTCGTCTGGACCGGGTCGTGCTGGTAGTGGATCGGCGAGGCCGGGCAGGCGAGGTTGTAGATCTCGTCCACCTCGATGTAGAGCGGGAACGTCACGTCGTGGCGGATGAACTCGAAGTTGGGGCGACCCTGCAGGTGCAGGATGTTGCGCTTGGTCCCGGTGAAGAGGTTGTCGACGCAGACCACCTCATGCCCCTGCCCGAGCAGGCGATCGATCAGGTGCGAGCCCAGAAAGCCCGCGCCGCCGGTGACCAGGATCCGCTTCTGGCTGTCGTAGAGCCGCGCCATGATTGGACCGAACTAACCGCTGACTACGACGGCCGAGCCCGCCGCGGCTGTCATCGCGCCCCAAAACCCGTGAAAATGGTCAACAAGGTCTTAGCGCCGATCAGGAGGTCCAGCCACGGCGACAGGTTCTTGATGTAATAGAAGTCGTAGTGGAGCTTCTCGGTCGCGGCGTCGACCATGGCGACGTTGCCCTGGTGAACCTGAGCCCAGCCGGTGATCCCCGGCCGCACCATGTGGCGGTAGCAGTAGAACGGCACCTCGCGATCGTACAGATCGGCCAGGGGCGCAGCCTCGGGGCGCGGGCCGATCCAGCTCATCTCGCCCTTCAGGATGTTCCAGATCTGCGGGAACTCGTCGATGCGATACTTGCGGATGAACGCGCCCACGCGGGTGATCCTGGGGTCGTTCTCGGCGGTGAAGGCCTGACCGGCCGCCGGCGCGTCCTGGCGCATCGAGCGCAGCTTGCACATGGTGAACGGCCGCCCGCGGTGGCCCATGCGACGCTGAAGGAAGAAGGCGGGACCGGGGCTTTCCAGCTTGATCAGCAACGCCGCGACACCGATCGCCAGCCCGAAGGGAACGATGGCCAGGGCGACGCCGAAGATGTCGACCAGGCGCTTGACCCGCACATAGACCATCCGCGCCAGACCCGAGGAGAGGGTGTTCTCCGACAGGTGCTGCACCTTGACCTTGCCCGTCAGCCACTCGCTGACCTGGCGCACGTCATAGACCGGCAGCCCCTGCAGCGCGCAGTGGGCGAGGAGCCGCTCCCAATCGGATGACAGCTCGGCGCGGAGGTCCGCCACCACGCCTGTCAGACCCGCCAGCGACTGGTCGGGCGCGGTCAGCGGGCGCCAGAAGACGCGCGGCGCACGCGGCAGCGCCGACGCCGGAACGCCGGGCAGGAAGGCGAGGCGCCACACGGTGCGGCGCGCCGTCACCTGGTCGACGAAAGCGAACCAGAGCACCGCCACCATGCCGCTGCAGAGGATTTGATAGCGCGAGTAGTCGGCCCGCACGAACAGGAAGGCCAAGCCGAGGGCGCCATAGGTCATGGCGAAGGCGTAGACGACATAGCCGATCGAGCGGACGCCGGGGTGCGCCCGCATCTGGCGCATGATCACGTAACCCAGGACCATCGCCGCCGCGGTGCCCACGACAGCGTTGGTCAGGCTGAGATTGCCCAGCGACGTCAGGTCTCCGCGCGGCGCCAAGCGCAACAGGTCCAGCCGCCAGCGGACGATCATCGGCAGGAGAACCGCGAGGACGAAGGCGCCGACCAGCTGGACCCGGCGCATGGCCAGCGCATCGAGGGCGAAGTCGAGGATGACGTCGCGAAGGCCGCGGGACGGCAGAACCGCATCGGCCGCAGCTTCGGCCCAGGTCGGGCGGTCGTAGCGGCCGACCCTGGGAAGGCGGGCGCCCAGGCGCGCGGCAAGAGCCACGGATCCGCCCTTGCGGGTCTGAGACCGCGCGATTTTCGCGTCCTGATCTGAAACCGAACTCATTCGGCAGCCTCGCCGCCAAGTCGCGCGAGCAGGCAGCCGGGCCACTTTGCCCCGAAATACACGCCCACCACCATTCGTAGTCTTGTTAAGCTGTTGTTTACCAACGGTTCAGGCGGAAGGCCAGCGGAATCCTGTGACGATCTGTCAACAGGACAGAGCGGCCAAGTCCGTGGCGGCCGCCGCTCAGACTTTCAGCAGCATTGGAGCTCAGCAGCAGGTAGAGGCGGATTTGGCGCGGGCGCGCCCGCCTGGAGCGCAGTCAGTTCCGATCGAAGCGGACTGACGCTCGGGAGTCTTTCGTGGTCGCGATGTGGGACGGCGAACCGGCTCCCGCAGAACTCGTCCGCGGGCCGACCCAGAGCGGACCCAAGAGCCTGGCGTAGACCTAGTTCCGCGCCGCCAGCGGGCGGACGGCGGCGTCGAGGATGGGCGCAGCGTCAGGGGCCGCGGCGGTCTTGAGGCCGGCACCGCACAGCTGTTCGACCTGCACGGCGCGGTGCGAGCCGGGCTCCGCGTCGAGCCAGCCGGTCAAAGGGCCCGAGATGGTGCGCGACTTGCCCGAGAGGTTGTTGTCGGCGAACACCTCGATGGACAGCAGGCGGAAACGCCTGGCCTGGCAGTCGACCTCGAACTCCTGGCGGTCCGAGCGGGCCAGCACGCCCGAGCGCTCGGCCGGACGGAACAGCTCCTCCCGTCCCGAGATCATCAAGGTGTTCTCCGGACTGATCCGGGCGTCTGCGGCGTCGACCAGGTGGACGCCCTCCTGGTCGTAGTCCACGGGCGACCAGCCTTTGGGATCGACGTTCTGGGCGGCCCAGCTCTGCACGTCCTGCTCTGTCAGGCTCTTTGGCGGCGCGGGACCGTCGGCCTGGGAGAGGGCAGCCGTCGGGGACGCCGGGGCGCACAGCCCCCTCGCCTTGGCCGCGAGATCGAGATTTCCGGATGACAGCGCAAGGTCGACGGCGTCGCCGCACTTGCCGTCCTTCAAGAGGCGGCCGACGCGCACCTCGAGCGAAACGCGGGCGTGGTGGCGGCCACGTACCCTCGCCTGGGCCGCGGGCGCGCCACTCGCGGCCAGCACGGCGCAAACCGCTCCCCCAAGGGCAAGCGAGCGCAAAATGGACCCACACCTCGTCATGGTTTTCCCGACGAATTCGTCAGCAAGCTGAAGGCTATCGGATGGTTAATCCGACCGTAGTCAAAACGAGGACGGGCGCAAGCCTGGCAGGCGAATCTGCGCGGCCGGACCTCGTCCACAAGGCGAGTCCAGGCGCTACGTCACGTCCGGGAGGACGGCGCGGG
>CAVZII010000003.1:0-37510 GCA_963775275.1 uncultured Alphaproteobacteria bacterium
GTGACGTGGCCGAGAGGCTGAAGGCGGCGGTTTGCTAAGGGCGTCGCATCATGGCCGGCCAAGGGGTTGGCTGCAAAGCGGCGGGATTCGGCCCTCAGGGGATTCAACGGCTTAGCCGCGGGCTGCAAAGCGGCGCAGGCGCGCGATCGCGGCCTCGGCGACGGCGGAGCCGGGGATATAGCTGGCGCGGGTGATCTCCGATCGGCCGGGCGACCAGCCCATGATCCGGTCGACGTCGCCGTCCGCCACGCCGGCCAGGATCAGCGAGACCGCGTAGGAGCCTCTGAGGTCGTGCCAGCGCTTAGCGGCGACCTGGGGCAGCGTGGCCGCCGCTGCGGCGCGGGCGCGGCTCCAGTGCTTGTCGAGCGTGGAGGCGAGCCAGGGGCGGCCTTCGCGGGTCAGGACGGTCAGGGCCTCGCCCCTGGGGCAGGCGTCCAGCACGGCGCGCAGCTGGGCCGTGATCGGGATGCGCACCACGCGGCCGCGCTTGCGCGTGCGGCGGATGATCTCGTCCTCGCGCACGGCCGACCAGGTCAGGGCGATCAGGTCGCCTTGGCGCAGGCCCGAATAGGCGGCCATGAGGATGGCGCGCTGCAGGTCGGGGGCGGCCTCGGCGCAGACCGCCTCGATCTCGGCGGCGGTCCACAGGATCTCGGAACGGTCGACGCGATAGACCCACGGCCAGTCGCGCATCGGGTCGGCGGCGGTCAGCCCCTGGTCACGGGCCCAGGCGATCAGGCGCGAGAGGGCGCCGGCCAGGTGGTCGGCCAGGCGCGGGCGGTCGAGGTAGCGGGCGCGCCATTGCAGCAGCACGCGCCGGGCCCGGCCGGCGGCCAGGGCGCTGACCGGCAGCTCGCCGAGGTCCTGCTGCACGATCGCCAGGTGCCGGCGCAGGTCCTGGCGCGAGCGCGGCGCCAGGGCGGCGAACTCCGGGCTCGCCGTCCATTCGGCGGCCAGGGCGTGCAGGAAGCCGCGGGGCGGCGCGCGGCGGGCGGCGTGGGCCTCGTGGTAGAGCCGGCCGGCCTCGGCGGCGGCGGCGGCGACCTTCAGGTCGACCACGGCGTCCGTGGGGCCGGCGGCGTGCAGGATGCGCGGGCCGCCGCGCCAAGCATACCAGTACTCGGCCCGGCCGCCGGCGTTGGTGATGCGGACGCGCAGGACCCCCTTAAGCGGCGCCACCGGCCCGCTCCAGCCAGCTGTCGAGCGCCGCCTCCGGGTCATCGGCCGCCGAGGAGCGGGCGAGTCCGGCCAGCCGGTCAAGCGCCGCGTCGATCTCGGCCCGGTCGTAGCGCGGCCCCGCGCGCGTGCCGTGGCACCGGGCATAGTCGGCCGGATCCGCGCCGCCGAGGTAGCGCATCGCCTGGGCCGGGGTGAGCAGGCGAGGGGTCACGGGCGCCAATCCGTCGAACTCGGTGAGCTCCTCGCGCCGCAGGCCTTTTCGGAGGCGGTCGAAGGTGATCATGAACTCGGTGGCCTCGCGCAGAAGGTCGGCGGTCGTGGGCCGTCGGGGGTAGTGGGCGAGCTGCAGCAGGCGCACGAGGCGGTCGAACGATCCCGAGTGCGGCAGCCCCAGGCGCGAAAGGCCCCCCGTCATGCCGCGGCCTCGACTTGTCGTCTGGCGTTCAGCAGCTGGGCGGCCTGCTCCAGATCGCCCCAGGGCACGCGCTGGTCGCCGACCCACAACTCACGCCGTTCGCGCGCGCCGCGCTCGGGCCGGTACCACTTGGTCACCAGCTCGGGCCACTGCTCGGCCCGGTAGCGGTAGCCATAGCCGCCCCTGGCGAGGCCAAGGTGCAGCGTGAGCTTCCATTTGGCGGCGCGCAGGTCCTCGGCGGTGATGGCCGCGCCGCTCACAGCAGCCGCCCTTCGCGCCAGGCCTGGCGCTTGTCGGCTTCGGCCTGGCTGTCGTAGCCCTCCCACCACGCCCAGGCGTGCTCGGGGCTCTTGTAGGGGTTGTCGACGGCCCGGCGGCCCTGCTGGCGCGCCAGGGCGCCCTTCTGCACGCAGGTGGCCAGGGCCTTGGCCCGGCGGCCCCACGGCGGCTGCGCGCGGCGCATCAGGCGCGGCCTCCGCGCGCGGCGTCGTGGCCCTCGAGGCCGCCGGCGCGCACCCATTCCTCGCAGAGATGCTGCGTGCCCCAGCACGGGCCGGGCGCGTAGTGGTAGAGGAAGCGATAGATGTCGGGGAGCCTGGGCAGCACGCGCTCGTCGGCCCGAGTGACGACGTCGAACGCCGGCCCGTTGCAGACGATCGCCCAGAGCGCGCCGCCGGGCTCGACGCCCCGCTCGATGTAGCGGGTCAGGCCCGCCAGCAGGTGATCGGGCACCAGGCGGATCATGTCGCCGGGGCTGTAGTCGGCGCGGAGCCCAGGAGCGGCCATCAGGGGCGCTCCGCCACGGCGCGCAGGTCGCCGAGGCCGAGGATCCGCGGCTTGCCGTAGTCGCGGCCCCTGAGGATCGGCTGGGCCTCGAACCGCGGCCCTTGAGGCCGAGGAGCCGATAGGTCATCGCGCCGCCGGTGCTGACCACGTCGCCGGCGCAGAGCTGGAACAGGACCTTCGGCCCGTAGAGCCGCGGGGAGACGTGAAGGGTTGCGCCGCCGGCGTCATGGGCTGAAGCCGGCGGCGCCGTGGCCTCAGGATCGGGCATGGGTGGTCGATCCTGCGGCCCGGCCGCCCCCGGGTGCTGCTCAGTCACGGAATCGGGGGCGGACGTTCGGGAACTCGGGCGGCGGCGGCTCACGACTTGGCCTCCCAGCCGCGGCAGGCGGCGTCATTGAGGCGGACGTCGGTGGCGCGGCCGCCGGTCCAGATCTCGCGCGAGCGCTGGCACTTGAGGTAGGCCTTGGCGAGCTCGCGGCGGAACAGGTGGCGGCAGGAGCCGCAAGTCTCGCCGGCGGGGCCGGAGCCGATCGGGGCGAAGTGGCCGCGCGGGACCGGCTCCCTGCGCCTGGCGCCCGGGGCGCTCCTGGCGTGCGGCGCCAGGGTGGCGAAGCCGCGCAGCGGCGCGTCCATCAGCGCCTGCAGGTCCTCGCGCAGGGTGGTCACGTCAGGGTCCCCCGCAGCGTCTCGGCGGCGTGGTGCAGCCACTGGGCCCAGAACAGCCAGCCGGCGAGCACGACCACGGCGGCGACGGCGCCGTAGACGGCCACGGCCTCCCAGTCGAGCCAGCGCAGCGGATTGGGCCGGCTGAGCTGGAGCACGCCCAGGAGCGGCTCGGCCTCGGGCTTGGCCCGGGCGCGGCCGGCGAGGAAGGCCAGACGGCCCATCAGGCCAGCGTCCTCATGACCTCCGCGGCCGACCCGGCCGCCAGCACCGCGCCGCCGTCGTCCATGGCGCGGGCGATGCGCAGAAGCGCGTCGCGCATGGCCGGCGACAGATGGACGTAGAGCTCGGCCAGCTCGGCGCCGCCGGCGAGGCCCAGGAGCCGGTCGCCGACATGCTCGGGGACGGGCGCGCCCCCCTCGCGCGTCGGGAAGAACCAGCCGGGATCCACGCCCAGGGTCTCGGCGATCGCGTAGAGCTTGGAGGCCGAGACGCGGTTGGCGCCGCGCTCGTACTTCTGGACCTGCTGGAAGGTGAGCTCGAGCTCGGCGGCCAGGCGCTCCTGGCTGAGGCCCAACACCCTGCGGCGGGCGCGGATGCGGGCGCCGACGTAGACGTCGACGGGCTTGGGATCGCGCGGACGCGCGAGGACGTGGGTCATGTGCAGCTCCCGAAGTGGATGAACCAGGCCTCCCAGCCGGCGAGGACCAGGAGGGCGAGGGCGATGGCGGCCGTGACGGCGAGAAGGCGGCGGAAGACGCGGCTGCGGCGGTCGAAGTCGCGGGCCGCGCGGCGCAGCTCCTCGACGGCCGTGGCGATGTCGGAGGCCAGGGGGCTCACGACGGCAGCTCGCCGCGGATGAGGGCGTTCAGGCGGCAGAGCGCCAGGAGCAGCTCCAGCGGCGCCAGGCGCGAGAGGACGGCCACGGCGGGGGCGAGGTAGCGGGCCAGGGTCATCGCGCGGCGGCCGGGGCGGGCATCGGCTCGACGTAGAGGCCGGGGTCCTCGACGGCGGCCAGGAGCTGGCGGACCTCGTCGGCGGCCTCGCCCTCGACCAGCGCGCCGACGGCGTTCAGGGCGCCGGGCGCGGCGGCCAGGAGCACGACGATCTCGAGATTGAGCGTCGGTGCGGTCACCATGGCGACGTGCGCGCCATTGCCGGCGCGGACCAGGAAGGCGCCGCTGGCGCCGTGGACCGCGGTCCAGGGCAGCGGGTAGCTCTTGAGGACGGCGGCGAGGCTCACGGGTCAGCCTCCGAACACGGCGCGGTAGGCGTCGGCCACGCCAGGGGGCAGGTCGCGCTCGTCCAGGTCGATCCTGCGGCGCTGCAACAGGAGCCGGATCGCGTCGACATTCAGGCCTTCCGCGCGGAGGGCAGGGGCGAGCAAGCTCAGCACCTCGTCGCGCCTGAGAACGCTGGGATCCTCGATGGCGGCGACGACGAACCGCAGCACGACCGCCTGCCGGGGCGACAAGAGGGCCGGCGCCTGCGCCTGGCTCCGAAGACGCAGCTCCTCCTCGATCTCCTGCAGCGCCGCCGCGTGTCGGAGATTCTCTTGGACGGCTATGTCGAGATCTTGCATGGGCGGCTCCCCTGAGGTCGCCCTGCTTCGCCGAGGCTTCGCAGGGCTGCGCCCGGCCGAGGCGGCGCTGGGGCTGTGTGCGGCCCCTCGCCTAAGGGGAAGCGACTCGCGTCGGCCCGGCCGGACGAGTCGGAAGTTCACCCACAGTGGACCACGCGTCAAGCGCGAATTTCACGCGAGGAGAACTCTTGGCGCTAAGGACGGGGGCCGTCGTTTCCAGGGCGGGGCGCGCGAAAATCCAGGATGGCGCCCGGCCGCCGCAGCTCATAGGCGCCCAGGACCAGCGCCACGATCGCCCCCACGATCGCGGCCGCGCCCAGCACTCCGTTCAGCGCTCCGCTCCAGATCGCGACCGCCAGCGCCGCAAGAACGGCGATCGGGACGGCGCACCAGGCCAGGAACGCGGCGGCGGCGAAGATCAGGGCCAACCACAGACCCGCGATCCATCCCAGCAGCACGCCGACGAGCAGCCCGGACGACTGGATCGCCGCCAGCCAGCCCCAGAGGAAGCCGAGGGCGCCGGCCAGCGCCGCCAGGACGGCCCCGGAGCGGATATAGACGGCCGTCAGGTCGCGCAGGCTCATTTCCTGGCTCGCGGCTTCTCCATGTCGAAGCTTGCACCGTCCTCGGCGGCGATGACAATCGCCGCGTCGCGCAGCCGGCGCAGCGCCATCGCCTCGCGCGGGGGCATCAGCAGCTCGTACGGCTCGATCTCCAGCCAGCCGGCGACCAGGTTGACGATCCTGCGGCTGTAGGGCTGGCGCCCGTGCCAGATCTTGAAGGCGTGATTCTTCAGGAGCCCAAGTTCGTTAACGAGGTCGGCCTGTCGTTTGCCCTTCAGGCGCGCCCAATCCTGTAGAAACCAATCGGGTTGGGGCGGCTCGGCCATGTTCCTATTTTGTGAACCGTCATCTGTTCTGTCGTTCTACGCGATTTGAACTTGGCGCCTTGACGAACGGTCCACCGAGGGTGAACCCTCCGCGAATCATGGACCTCGCTTCGTTTCGCAAGAGTCGCCGGATTTCGCAGCGCGCCTGCGCCGCTGCGTTGGGGTTCCGCGGCAAGAGCTACATCTCGATGCTCGAGCGCGGCGACCGGCCCATGACCGTCGAGCTGGCCTTGCGGATCGAGAAATGGTCCGCCGGCCAGGTCAGGGCCTCCGACATCCTGCCGCCGGAAAAGGCGGCCCTTTTGCCGGGCGCGGCGCCGCCAGGGGCCTAGCGTGTCGCGCCCCTCAGCCGAGGAACACCGTCTCGACCACCAGGTGGGCGATCTCGCGGGCGGGGCTGCCCTCGGCGCCGGCGGCCAGCTCGACGAAGCGGGCGGCGGTGGCGCGCATGTGGTCGCGCGCGGCGTCCGGCTCGGGGCTGGCGGCGGCGATCTCGCGCGCCATGGCGAGCAGGCATCCGGTCATCGCCGCCTGCCAGGCGGTGCGCCTGGCCTCCTCGAACGCGCGCATTTTGCGCCTCCCCGCGACCCCAGCGCGCCCAGCACAACCGGAGCGACGTTAACAGGGCGCGTACAGCTTGGGTTAAGCCGGCGCTCAGCATGGGAGCGGCGGCCGTGAGGGGCCGGCCCGCGCCGTGGTTCGTGCCGTCCGATCCACTCACCCGGATCGACCCGGTCATGCCCGGCGACATCCGGCCCGGCGGCCTGAAGGCGCGCTGCTGGCGCGCGGTGCAGACCCTGACGATCGAGCTGGTTCCGCGGGGCCGCTCGGCCGAGGTGGCGTGGGACCTGCTGGACGAGCTCGCCGGCGCGGCGGCGCAGGCCTGCGCGCGCTGGGCCGGCGCCTGGCGCGCGTGCCGGGTGCTGGGCGGCATGGCCGCGGGGCTGGAGGCGCTGGACCCGCGCCGGTTCGATGCGCCCGAGGCGGCGCAGGCGAGCGAGCTGGCGCTGCACCGGGCGCGCGGCCTGTTCGACGAGCTGGCCTGCGAATACCCGCCGCCGCCCGGCGGGCCGAGGGTGCTGGCCTGGGCGCTGCTGGCCGCGACGCTGGAGGAGGCGCGCCAGCGCTTCGGCCCGGCCGGCGCGGCGGAGATCGCGCGGCGGGCGCTGACGCGGATCCTGCCGCCCACGCGCGGGGCGCCGGCGATGAGGATCCCGGCGTGAGCCCCTCCCGTTTCGGCTGGTCTGCCGCCCTCTGCGCCCTGGCCGAGGCCAGGCGCGCCCTGCTCTCGAGGATGTGCCGGGACAGGGAGCGGAGCAGGACGGGGCAACTTCCCAGGCCCCGCCCCACCACCACATAACCGGCGAGCCCCGGCGGGGCAGGCCGCAGGACGACCAAAGACGGCGCCGTAACGCAAGACGGCCCGGCCTTCGCGCGTCCGGCCTCACCTTAGCCGATGTTTGCCTAACGTTCCACCCGAGCGCGGCCGCGAGAGCGGCTGCGCCGGACCTTTTCGCGCCCGCGCCGCACCCGATCGCGGCGGCGGTGCGAAGGGCCCGGCGGAGCCTTGCCCTGCAACGGCCGGAAGGGGAAGAGCTGTGTCCGAACAGCTGTCGTACGAGCATGCCCGGGACGCCGACTGGCGGCCCGGAACCGCCAAGCGCGCCGGCAACTTCGAAGAGGTCTGCAGCCGCGCCCAGGACTGGCGCTGGAGCGCCGGCGTCACGGTCGAGCGGATCTTCGCGGCGGTGCTGAAGGGCACGCCGGATCTCAGCCAGGCCCAGCGGAACCTGCTGCTGATCTACGTCGACGCCCTGAACCAGGAGCGGCTGGAGGCCAGCCAGGCCACCGCCTGGCCCTCCACGATCCTTGTGGCGCAATGGCTGGGCTGCAGCCCGTCGACGGCGCGCCAGCACCGCGCGACGCTCGAGGCCAGGGGCTACATGATCCGCGACTACACCCGCGCCAACCGCCCGGCGCACGAGGAGGCCTACGACCTGGCGATCCTGGCCGCGCGGCTGCCCGAGCTGGAGGCGGCCGCGGCCTCGGCCAGGGCCGGCGCCCGTGCCCGGCGCGAGGCCTACCAGGCGCACCAGGTGCACGACCAGGCGCCCGCCGAGGCGCACGCCGGGGCGCTGGAAAATGAGCGCCCGGGCGCCGAAAATCCGGCGCCTGAACAGTCCCAGATCAATCGGGGTTTTGGCACTGTAGGCGCAGCGCGCGCCGCAAGACCGCGCGCTGCGCAATCGGCTGAAGCTTCGGCCTCCGGGCCGGGGCGAGGCGAAGTCGCCCCGGCCTCCAAATCGCCCGACCGCCCTGCCGGCAAGCCCCCCGACGACGGCCCGGCCGCTCTCCACGCCCGTTCCAGAGGCTCTCCGAGGAGAGCCAGCGGCGGCGCCGCGGGCGCGCCGGCCGGCTCCTCGGCCGCCGAAAGGCTGCGCCAGGAGCTGGGATGGCGCTGGAGCTCAGTGCGAGGCTGCAGCGCGGCGCTGCCGTCGTGGATCGCGGACCCGGCCGGCAGCGCTCGGCGGCGGCCGCGGCAGTGGACCGCCCGGGCGGCCGAGCAGCTGCTGGGCGAGCCCGCCCGCAACAACGCCGAGACCGCCGCCTGGGGCTGGGGCCGGCATGGGCCGCGGACCATCGTCATGCTGGCGATCGCGCTCGAGGACCCGAACGTGCGGGACCGCTGCCGCTACTTCGGCCGCATGTGCACCTGGCCGGCCGGAGCCGCGGTGGACCTCAGGCTGAACCTGCGCCGGATCCGCCGCGGCGGCGGCGAGGCGGCGGCGAGCACCGCGCAGCCGGCGGCGGCTGCAGAGGCCTCGCCGGACCCGGTCTGGGCGAAGGTGGCGGTCGAGCTGAAGGGGCGGCTGCGCCGCGGCGCCTTCGACGCGTGGTTCGGCCGGGTGCGCGTCCACTCCCTCGAGGACGGCCTGCTCTGGCTCGAGGTGCGCCCGGCCAAGGCCGCCGACCAGGCCCGCCAGCACCTGGCCGCGGTCAAGGCCGCCGCGATCGCCGCGGGCCTGGAGGTCACCCGGGTGGCGATCAGCGCCGGCGGGGCGGGGGGCTAGGGCGTGGCGAGCAGCTTCCGTTTTTGGATCGATGGATCGATCGAAAATCTGAAGTGTGCGGCCGCCCGCGGCTGCATCCGGCGACGGCTAGGGCGTGGCGAGCGCGCGCACCCGCTCGGCGACGGCCGGCGGCAGGGTCGCCGCGCCCTCGTACCGCCGCACCGTCCGGCCGGCGGCGACGCCGATCGCGGCGGCGGCTTGGCGCAGCGTCCATCCGCGCGCGCGGCGCAGCGCCGCGAGCTCGGCGCCGGAGGCGGCGGCCTCGGGCGCGAAGACGAAGGCGCCGCCCGGGCCCTGGCGCTGCAGCGGCAGCTCGGCCGGGGCGGCGGCGGTCAGGCGGTAGAGCGGCACGCGCACGCCGCCCGGGCCGGCCGTCGCGATCACGTCGTAGGAGGCGACCTCAATCCAGCCGAGGTCGCGGGCGGCCTGCAGGGCGTGCTTGGCCTGGCTGCGGCTGACGCCGCCGCGCTCGGCGATCTCGCCCATCGAGAGCGGCCGCCGCGCGCGGCGGAGCGCCGACCAGAGGCGGTCGAGCCCCCGGCCGGCGCGCTTGCGGGCGCGGGCGTAGCCGGCGGGCGCGGTCACAGCGGGCGCCGTTCCAGCATCGCCTTCAGCCGCAGATCGTCGCGGGCCCGGGCGACGGCCTCTTGCCGGCTCGAGGTCTCGCCGAACGACCAGACCGAACCGTCGGCCGAAAAGACTTTGTAGCCGTAGTCGGTGAGCTTGTAGCAGGCGCCGGTCCGCGCCATCGCGGCCTGCATGGACAACCGGCGCTCGGGTGCGGTCGCGAAGCGACGGGAGACCGTGGCCATGGCGTCGGCGAGGGGGCGCACCGTGCGGTCGTAGGTGGGGTTGACTGAGTTCGCGGACATCTCTGTCTCCTTCGAGCGGGCCCAATCGGCCCATGGCGACTCTATAGCGCATCAATTAGGCCCGCGCAAGGGGTGTTTTCACGCCGCCAGGGGCGTGGTCGAGAGGTCGGGAATGGCGGCGAGCTCGTTCCCCAGGCGCGCCTCGACGGCCCAGAGGTCGTAGCGGGCCTGCTGGCACAGCCACGCCTCGCCGTGGCCGAGCAGGCGGTCCAGGCGCGCGGCGGTGGGGGCGGTGATCGGCGCGTGGCCGTGCAGGATCAGCCGCAGCTGCTGGCGGGAGATCCCGAGCTGGGCGGCGAGGGTCTCGACCGTCCAGCCCTGGCGTTTCAGGGCGTCGACGGCGACGGCGAGGGCGAGCCCCGGGTGGATCGGCGGCTCTGGGGCGGGGGTCGGCTCGGCCATGAGGAGAGTTTAGCCGGTTCGCGGCCGCCCGCAAGCGCCGCCTGCCGCGTGCAAGACCGCAGTTTCCGGCGGGAAGCCCATGGATTCGCGGCGATTTTCGCGCGCGAGGTGAGCGGCGTTGACGCGGCCGGCGCTGGCGCGCCTGTGACGGGCGGTGGCCAGGAAGATCAAGTCCTCCGGACCGATGCGGGCCGCGCTGGCGGAGAAGCTGGCGCTGGCGGCCGAGCACGAGCGCCTGGCCGGCGAACGTCGGTCGGCCGATCCCACGACCTGGGGCGTCGCCCCGGGGCTGGGCAAGCTCGACACCTCCGCGGACATCAGGGTCACGCGCGACGGCGCCGGCGAGGCGGTGGCGTTCGGCCGCCGCGACGTGTTCGACGCCCTGCTGGCCGCCGGCGGCCTGAGCCTGGGCCAGCACGTGGCGGCGCGCCGGCTGATCCGGGACTGGGCGACGATGCTGGGCGTCGCGGGCGCGCCGGCCGCCAACCAGAACGCCGGCGGCGAGGGGGACGGCGAGCTCGTCAACATGCGGATGATCCGGGCGCACGACCAGGTGCGCCTGGCGATGGGCGCGGTGGGGCCGGCGACGGCGAGGGTCCTGGCGGCCCTGGTCGAGCCGCTGGTGAGCGTCGGCGTGGGCGCGTCCTGGCGCGACCAGGTCGAGCAGGCGGCCGGCGAGGCCGAGCGCCACGCCCAGGGCGCGGTGGTGCGCCTGGCGGCCGAGAACCTGCGGCTGGTCTACCAGGCGATCGACCAGGGACGGCTGAGGCTGCCGCGGCGCGATGAAGCGGCCTGAATTCGACTTTTGGCCGTGCGCACCGGGCATAGGCTCACGAGGTAAGCGGGGCGCTCTGCGCTCGCGGCCTTCCGGACAATCCAGCCTCATGACCCCCCAGGCGGCCTGGGACGCGGCCGTGCGCCGCGTGTCCCGGTTCACGCGCGTGCGGCCCAGCGCCTTCGCCTTCGCGGGCGACGGCCTGGACTGCGTCTCGCACGCGCGGATGATGGCCGTGCACCTGGCGGTGACCGACCTGGAGGTCAGCCAGCACCGGCTGGCGGCGGCGGCCGGGATGAGCCAGCCGGGCGTCGGCTACGCCGTGCGCGAGATCGCCGAGCGGCGCGACGAGGACGCGGCGCTGGACGCCGCGCTCGACCTCATGGGGCGCGAGCTGCGCCGCGAGCTGGGCGTCGGCCTGGCCGGCGAGGCGGGCGCCTGCAACGACAACCTCAGGGCCGCCGCCGGCGCATGAGCGCCGCGATCGGGCTGGCCGCGCCGCACCCTGACCAGGGCGCGACGCCGGCGCGTGATGATCGTGCGCCGCGCGGACGGGGTGCTCGCCATCCGCCGCGAGGGCCAGCGCGTCGGCGCGGCCGAGATGGCGATCGCCCGCGAGATGACTTTGCGCGAGGCTGCCGGCTACCTGGTCGAGCGCGCCCGTCCTGGCGCGCGATAAGGGCCATTATCGGCCGTGACCGTCCTGGACGCGGCGGCCTTCGCCGAGGCCTCGGCGGCGGAGAACACCCGTCGGGCCTACGCGGCCGACTGGCGGGCGTTCCAGGCCTGGTGTGAGGCGGAGGGCCTGCAGGCGCTGCCGGCGGCCCCCGAGACGCTGACGGCCTACCTGGCGGCCCACGCGGGCCGCCTGAGGACGTCGACGCTGGGCCGGCGCCTGGCCGGGATCCGGCACGCACACCTCGAGGCCGACCTGGCCGCGCCGGATTCGGCCGAGCTGCGCAAGGTGTGGCTAGGGATCCGCAAGAGCCGCGGCCGGCCGCCAACGAAAAAGAAGGCGCTGGTGCTCGACCTGGTGCGCCAGGTGGTCGCCAGCCTGCCCGCGACGCCGACTGGAGACCGCCAGCGGGCCATGCTCCTGATCGGCTTCGCCGCCGCCCTCCGCAGGTCGGAGCTGGCGGCGCTCGAGCTGGACGGGCCCGAGCGAGGGCCCGTCTGGCTCGAGCACGTCGCCGAGGGCTTGGTGATCCGCCTGGACCGCTCCAAGGGCGACCAGGTGGGCGAGGGGCAGCAGGTGGTGATCCCCTACGGATCATCTGACCTCTGCCCGATCGCGGCGCTGGAGCGCTGGCTGGCGACGGCCCGGATCCGGCAGGGGCCGGTGTTCCGGCCGATCGACCGGCATGGGCGCATCGGCGCCGTGGCGCTGTCGCCCGCCTCCGTCGCGCGCGAGGTGAAGCTCTGTTGCGCCCGGGCGGGGCTGAACCCGCGCGCGTTCGCGGGCCACTCGCTGCGCTCGGGCCTGATCACCGAGGCCGCCGCCCGGGGCGTCGACCTGGACACCATCATGAGGACCAGCCGCCATGCCAAGGTCGAGACCGTCCGCGGCTACATCCAGGACGCCGAGCGCTTCACGCGCAACGCGGCGGCGGGGATAGGGCTGTGAGGGCCTTCGCCTTCGCCGTCGTGCGGCTGGAGCCGCAGGCCCGGCGGCTGACCCGCGCGGAGCTGCTCGAGGAGCTGGCCCGGCGGGTCGACCGCCTGGCGCCCAGCCGGACCGATCCCGAGGCGTTCCACGCCGACAAGTCCGAGATCGCCGAGATCCTGCGCCTGCTCGCCGGCGACGTCGCCGAGCTCGAGGCGCGCCCGCCCACCACAGTCTGGAGACGCCAAGGTTGAAACCCCCCGCCGACGTGCAGCGCTGGGCCGAGAAGGCCGAGGAGCTGAAGACGCTGAAGGCCGAGGAGATGGCCGAGCGCCTGGCGCTGGTCGCCAAGTACTTCCCGGGCAACATCGAGGAGGGGACGGCGACGGTCGACGTCGGCGCCGGCCACAAGCTGGCGGCGGTGTTCTCCAAGGCCTACCGCCTGGCCAAGGAAGACGAGACCCGCGCGGCGCTCGACAAGCTGCGCAAGGCGGAGCCCGCCGGCGAGCTGCTGGCCGAGCCGCCTGGTCAAGTGGTCGGCCGAGCTGAGGGTGGGCGAGTTCAAGCAGCTGGCGCCCGAGCTGCGCAAGCTGATCGAGGCCGTCCTCACCGTCTCGCCGGCGACCCCGTCGCTGGAGCTGCGGGCGCCGAAGGGCTGAGGGCGGGTGGCGCGGCCGTCGAAGTATTCGGAGGCGATCGCCGACCGGATCTGCGCGCGGCTGGCGGACGGCGAGAGCCTCAGGAAGATCTGCCGCTCGGCGACGATGCCGAGCACGGCGACCGTCTTCCGCTGGCTCGCCGGGCGCCCTGATTTCCGCGAACGATACGCGCATGCGCGCGAGGCCCAGGCGGACGCCCTGGCCGATGACATCCTGGCGATCGCCGACGACGACGGCGACCCGAAGGACAAGAGGGTGAGGATCGACGCGCGCAAATGGCTGGCGGGCAAGCTGAAGCCGGCGGTCTATGGCGACAGGCTCGAGCTCGGCGGCGAAGTGAAGCACGTCCACGAGCACTGGCTTGACGAGCTCGAATGACGAGGCCCGCGAGCGCGAGCGGCGGATCCGCCAGCGGCTGAAGGACGACTTCCCGCACTACGCGCCGCGGTGTCTGAAGATCAGGACCAAATCGGGTGCGATCGAGCCTCTGAAGCTCAACCGCGCCCAGCTTTTCGTGCACGAGCGGCTGGAGGAGCAGAAACGGCGCACGGGCAGGGTCCGGGCTTTACTGCTGAAGGCGCGCCAACAGGGGTTCTCGACCTATATCGAGGCGCGGTTCTACTGGAAGACGACGCACGCCCGCGGCTTGCAGGCCTACATCCTGACCCACGAGATGGAGGCGACGGAGAATCTGTTCGGGATGGCCGAGCGGTTCAACGCCTACTGCCCGGACCTGGTCAGGCCCTCGACGGGGGCGGCGAACGCCAAGGAGCTGCGGTTCGACCGGCTGGAGTCGGGCTACGCGGTCGGCACGGCCGGGACGGTCGCGACCGGGCGGTCCAAGACGGTGCAGCTGCTGCACGGCTCGGAGGCGGCGTTCTGGAAAAACGCGGCCAGCCACTTCGCCGGCGTGATCCAGGCGGTGCCCGACCTGCCGGGAACCGAGATCATCATCGAGTCCACGGGCAACGGCCCGACCGGCGAGTTTCACGAGCGGTGGCAGCAGGCCGAGGCGGGGATCGGCGATTACCAGGCGGTGTTTGTCCCGTGGTTCTGGTCGGAGGAGTACCGGCGGGAGCCTCCAGAGGGCTTTGAGCTGGACGACGAGGAGCGCGACGTCGCCGAGCTGCATGGCCTGGACCTGGGCCAGATGGCCTGGCGGCGGGCCAAGCTCGCCGAGCTGAAGGATCCGGTGCTGTTCATGCGCGAGTATCCGGCGACGGCGGCCGAAGCGTTCCAGGCCTCGGCCGATGACAGCTTCATCGCCGCGCTCAGCGTCCTGAGGGCTCGCAAGGCGAGCCTGGAGCCGCTGGGGCCGAAGGTGCTCGGGGTCGACCCCAAGCGCGAAGGCAAGGACCGCTTCTCGATCGCGGTGCGGCAGGGGCGCAAGCTCCTCAGCATCGCCAGCAACGCCGAACCGATCGACACTCTGGCCGCCGCGGCCCGGGTGAAGGCGGCGATCGACGCCGAGCAGCCGGCGCGGGTGTTCGTGGACGTCGGCGGCAATGGCGGGGCGATCGTGGACGTGCTGCGAAGCTGGGGCGAGCCCTACGCCTCGCGGGTCGTGGCGGTGAACTTCGGCTCCGCGCCGCTCGAGCCAGTGCAGATCCTGGCCGACGGCTCGCGCCGTCCGGGCCCGAAGAACCGGCGCGCGGAGATGTGGTCGAAAAGCCGCGACTGGCTGGACCAGGAGGGCGGTGCGGACATCCCGGACCGGGACAGCCTGCAGGCCGACGCCTGCGCGCCCCGCTACGGCTACGACACCGAGCAGCGCCTGGTGTTGGAAGCCAAGGAGAAGATGGCCGCCAGGGGCGTGCGCAGCCCGGACGAATGGGACGCGGTCGCCCTGACGTTCGCCGAGCCGGTCGCCGAGGAACGGCCGAGGCCGACGCCTCGCCGGCATGTCGGCGCCGGCGGGTGGCTGGGCTGAGGCGATGGCTCCGGCGGCGGACTGGCTGTTCGACTGGCGGCCGATCGCGGCCATGCCCGAGGAGGCGCCGGCGATCGCGCGGATCGGGCGGCGGCTGATCGCGGGCTGGCGCCACGGGGACCGATTCCTGGCGCATCCGCACAGCGCGACCATGCCGCTGGTGAGCTTCGAGAGCTGGACGCCGGCCGATCCGGCGGCGTTCGAGAGGAGGTGAGGACGATGGCGAAGGGCAAGGGCAAGGGCTCGCGCAAGGGGCGCGGATGCTGAAGGCGGCGCTGGGCGTGGCCCGGGTCGCGTGGATAGTGGCGGAGGGGGCGGCGATCGTGGTCGCGGCCCTGTTCGTCACGTTGGGCGTGGTGGGCCTGGTGGTCTTGGCGGCGCGGGCTGTCGCCTGATGGCGACGTCGGAGGACATCCTCGAGGACGCCAAGGCGGCGTTCAAGCGGTGCGAGGAAGCTGAGCAGGAGAACCGGACGGCGGCGCTCGATGATCTGCGCTTCGCGCGGCTGGGCGAGCAGTGGCCGGCCGAGATCCGTCGCCAGCGGGAGCTGGACGGGCGCCCGTGCCTGACGATCAACCGCCTGCCGAGCTTCATCCGCCAGGTGATGAACGACATCCGGCAGAACAAGCCGGCGATCGTGATCCACCCGGCCGACAACGACGCCAGCTATGAGACCGCCCAGATCCTGCAAGGGCTGATCCGGCAGATCGAGCGCAGCTCCAAGGCCGAGGTCGCCTACGACACCGCCGTCGAGTACGCGATCAGCTGCGGGGTGGGCTACTTCCGGATCAACACCGAGTTCGCCTACGACGACGCGTTCGACCTGGACCTGGCGGTGCAGCGCATCGCCAACCCCTTTACGGTCTGGCGCGACCCCAAGTCGAGCGCGGCGGATTCCTCGGACTGGAACCTCGCCTTCGTGGCCGAGACCATGACCAAGGACGAGTTCGAGAAGGCCTACAAGGGCGCCGATCCTGTCGACTGGAAGGGCGACGCCTACGCCGGACTGGGCGAGCCGTGGATGAGCGAGGAGAAGGTCCAGGTCTGCGAATACTGGACCCGCGAGGAGGTCCCTCGCACGATCTTGATGCTGTCGAGCCAGGAAATCGTCGGGGCGGACGTCTGGAAGGCGCGCCAGGGCGAGCTGCAGGCGCTGGGGCTGCAGGTGGTGGGCGAGCGCCAGGTGAGGAGCCACAAGGTGCGCCAGTACATCCTGACCGGCGCGGAGGTGCTGGAGGAGCGTGACTGGGCCGGGCGCTGGATCCCGATCGTGCCTGTCTATGGCGAGGACCTGAACGTCGAGGGCAAGCGGGTGCTGCGCTCGCTGGTCAGGGACGCCAAGGACCCGCAGCAGATGTTCAACTACTGGCGCACGGCCTCCACCGAGCTCGTCGCGCTGGCGCCCAAGGCGCCGTTCATCGGGCCGAAGGGCGCGTTCGTGACCGACGCGGGCAAGTGGGCCACGGCCAACACCGAGAGCCACGCCTACATCGAGTATGACGGCGGGATTCCGCCGAGCGCCAGCCGTTCGCGGGCGTGCCCGCCGGCGCGCTGCAGGAGGCAATGAGCTCGGCCGACGACCTGAAGTCGGTGATGGGGCTCTACGACGCCTCGCTGGGCGCTCAGGGCAACGAGATGAGCGGGCGCATGCTGCTGCTGCGCCAGAAGGAAGGCGACGTCTCCAACTTCCACTTCGCCGACAACCTGTGCCGCGCGATCGAGCACGGCGGGCGGATCCTGGTCGACCTGATCCCGACCGTCTATTCGGGCCAGCGGGTGGTGCAGGTGATCGGTCCCGAGCAGAGCCAGCCCCAGCCGGTGCAGCTGGGCTCTCCGGCCGGCCCGGTGATGGACGCGCAGGGCCAGGAGGTCTCGAGGATCTACGACCTGAGCGTCGGAGAGTATGGCGTCACGGTCGAGGCGGGGCCGAGCTTCACCAGCCGGCGCGAGGAAGCGGCCAACCAGATGATGGACCTGATCGGGGCCTTTCCGCAGGCCGCGCCAGTGATCGGCGACCTGCTGGTGAAGAACCTCGACTGGCCGGGGGCCGACGAGATCGCGCGCCGGCTGGCGTCCATGCTGCCGCCGCAGCTGCAGGGCGGCCAGGCCATGGTGCCGGCGGCGCAGCTGGAGCAGCTGCACCAGGCGGCCCAGCACCAGATCGGGCAGCTCAACCAGCAGCTGCAGGCCGCCCAGGCGAAGATCCAGGCGGCCCAGGTGAACGAGGCGATCCAGTCGCGCAAGAACGACATCGACGAGTTCGAGGCGCAGACCAAGCGGCTGAAGGCCCAGGCCGACGTGCAGCTCAACCAGGAGCGCGTCCAGATGGGCGCGCCGCCCGAGGCGCTCTAGGCGCCGATCGAATTCACGCCCGCCAGGGCGCGGATCCCCGGCCCACGCCGGGGCAGTAGCCACAGCACAGGACCAGATGATGACCGACTCTGCGACCAGCTCGCAGGGCTTGGGTGAGCTCGGCCCCGGCGACGCCGGACAAGGCCCAGATCCCGACGCCCGCGAAGTCGCCGGCCAGACGGCCGATGACCTCGACACCTCCCTCGATGGCCAGGACCAGGACCCGGACGCCGATCCGGACAATCCCGACGACGGCCCGGCGGAAGATCTCGAGGAGATCGACCACGACGGGACCAAGTACCAGGTCCCCAGGCAGCTGAAGGACGCGTTCCTGCGGCAGGCGGACTATACCCGCAAGACCCAGGAGCTCGCCGAGCTGCGCCGCGGCCTCGAGCAGCAGGCGCAGCAGCAGCAGCAGGTCTCGCAAGAGCGGATCCAAGCCGAGGCGCGGCTGGTGGCGATGGACGACCAGGTCCAGAGCTACGAGCAGATCGACTGGAACGCGCTGGAGCAGATGGACCCCGCGAGGGCCCAGAGCATGTGGCGTGAGTACAGCCAGCTGAAGGACGGCCGGGCCCAGCTCGCCGCCCGGCTCAGCTGGTACGACCAGCAAAAGGCCGTCGAGACGCAGCGGGCGACCGCCAGGCGTCTCGAGGAGGGGCAACAGAAGCTGGCGCAGGACATCCCCGGCTGGAGCCCCGAGCTCGCGAGCAAGCTCAGCACCTTCGCCATCCAGGAGTTCGGCTTTTCGCCCCAGGAGCTGGGGACGGTCGACGATCCGCGGATGATCAAGGTGCTGCACCTCGCCCACCTCGGCGCCCAGGCCCAGAAGACCCAGACCGCGGCCAAGCGCGCGGCCCAGACGCAGACCGCCCAACCCGCCCGCATCGTCGGCTCCAAGGCCGGCGCGGCGTCGCGGCCATCCACCACGTCGCCGGCGAGTGATCGCACGGGCACCGACGATTGGATGGCGTTGGAGCGGGAACGTCTGAGGCGCAAGGGCGGCCGCTAGGACCCCTCTCTCCTAGGACACCACAACCGTGACCCAGACCCTGCTGACCCCGACGCAGGTGACGCGCAAGGCGCTGTTCATCCTGCACCAGAAGCTGAACTTCGTGGGCTCGATCGTGCGCGAGTACGATTCGAGCTTCGCCAAGGACGGCGCCAAGATCGGCGACACGCTGAAGATCCGCCTGCCCAACCAGTACACGGTGCGCTCGGGCGCCTCCCTCAACACCCAGGACATCACCGAATCGAGCGTCTCGCTGCAGGTCGCGACCCAGAAGGGCGTGGACCTGAACTTCACCTCGAGCGACCTGACCCTGAGCCTGGACGACTTCTCCGACCGGATCCTGGATCCGGCCATGGCGGTGCTGGCCGCCAACATCGAGTCTGACGCCATGTCGATGTACCAGGACGTCTACAACGAGGTCGACAACCACGGCGCCGCCACGACCTTCGCCAAGGTGCTCGACGGGCGTAAGGTGCTCGTCGACAACCTGGCGCCGCTATCGAATCGCTTCGCCAACCTGAACACCCAGGACAACGTCGACCTGGTCGACGCGCTGAAGGGCCTGTTCAACGACCAGGACCGGCTGTCGAAGCAGTACCGCGAAGGCTACATGGGCCGCACGGCGGGCTTCGACTTCATGGAGAACACCCTGTGGCCCGACCACACCACGGGGACCGACGACGGCACCGGCGACTACCTGACCAACGACCTCACGGCTCAGACCGGCGCGACGCTCGTGGTCGATACCGGGGCCGGGACCTTCACCAAGGGCGACGTGATCACGATCGAGGGCGTCTACCGGGTGCATCCGGAGACGAAGGCGACGACGAAGGACCTGCAGCAGTTCGTGGTGACCGACAACGTGGCGGGCAACGCGACCTCGATCCCGATCTCGCCGTCGATCGTCGCCTCGGGCGCCACCCAGAACGTGTCCAACGGCGCGGCCGACGGCAAGAAGATCACCAAGCTGGGCGGCGGCGCGGGGGCTTCCCACGGGATCTCCATGCTCCACCACAAGCAGGCCTTCGCGTTCGCGACGGCGGACCTGGTCATGCCCAAGGGCGTCGATTTCGCGTCCCGCGAGGTCTACGACGGGATCTCGATCCGGATCGTGCGGCAGTACGACATCAACAACGACAAGTTCCCCTGCCGTCTCGACGTCCTCTACGGCTACAAGACGATCCGGCCGCAGCTCGCCTGCAGGCTGGCCAGCAACTAGCGCCTAGCCCGCGCTGACCTGAACAGGCAGGGCGGCCACGGCCGCTCTGCTTCCCCTCTGCACAACTCCACTCTGAAAGGCCACTCACATGGCGATCGAAAACCTGTCGAAGGGCAATGACGACGGGACCTCCTTTGGTCTCGACGCCAACGATCCGGTCGGCTTCCACGGCGCGACGTCCGTCCAGGCCGCCGCGATCACGGGGCCGGGCACGACCGCGGCGACCACCACCACGCCCTACGGCTTCGCCACCTCGACCCAGGCGGACGCCGTCACCTCGGCGATCGCCGCCATCCTGACGGCGATCAGCGGGAAGGGCATCACGGCTTGAGCGTGACGTCGCGCACCTTCGTCGCGACGCCCGCCTATCGCGGCGAGGTGGTGATGCAGTACGCGCACTGCCTCGTCCGCGACACCGTGCTGGCCATGGCCCAGGGGCTCTATGTCGAGGCCCCGTTCGGGATCAACGACACCTACATCCAGTTCGCGCGCAACTACGCGCTCAGGCGGTTCCTCGAGACCGACATGGATCACCTGATGTTCATCGACGCGGACATGAGCTGGTCGCCCGGCGCGCTCGGCGAGATCCTGGCGCTGCCCGCCGAAATGGACATCGTGGGCGGCGTCTACCGGACCAAGGAAGACGAGGCCTACTACCCGGTCAACGCGCTGGGCCCGCTGAGCTTCCCGCTGTGCGAGCTCGCCGGCGTCGCCACCGGGTTCATGCGCATCACGCGCAAGGCCGCCCAGGCGATGGCCGAGGCCTTCGAGGACCCGTTCTGGATCGAGCGGATCGGGGGCGAGCCCTTCGGCGAGGACATGCTGTTCTGCCGGCGCGCACGCGAGCTTGGCCTGAAGGTCTGGGGCAAGTTCGACATCGCCTTCGACCATATCGGCCCGCACG
Organism: uncultured Alphaproteobacteria bacterium; assembly: GCA_963775275.1. Taxonomy (GTDB): domain Bacteria; phylum Pseudomonadota; class Alphaproteobacteria; order Caulobacterales; family Caulobacteraceae; genus JANWHQ01. Next base: position 20,314 of record CAVZII010000003.1, read on the forward strand.
CCTGGTCGGGGACCGCGCAGGACCATTTCCGGGCGGGTGCGGCGGCGAAGGCCGCGGCGGCGTCGTCGGCGGCCTGAGATGGCGCTGGACACCTACGACGGGCTGAAGGCGGCGCTGGGGACCTGGGCGGCCAACCGCAGCGACCTTCCGACCGACGACCTGGTCACGCTCGCCGAGGCGCGGCTGAACCGGGATCTGCGCCTGAGGGTGATGGAGACGGAGGCCAGCCTGGTCGGCGTGCCGGCGTCGCGGTTCGTCGCGCTCCCGTCCGACTTCCTGGAGCCGGTCGATCTGTGGATCGAGCTCAGCTCGGGGCGCCAGCCGCTCGAGCAGGTCTCGCCCGACCGCATGCCCAACTGGCCCAACAGCTATCAGCCCCAGTACTGGGCGGTCGACGGATCGAACCTGGCCTTCGAGGCGCCCGTCGACCAGGCCTACGACCTCACCCTGCGCTACCTGCAGCGGTTCAACCTCTCCACCACCGCGCCGGCGGACGGGACCCAGGCCAACTGGCTCCTGACCAACTGGCCGGACGCCTATCTCGCCGCCGGCAACGTCGAGGCGGCGCTTTGGCTGCAGGACGACGGGCAGGCCGGCCGCTGGCAGGCCCGCTACGGGATGGCGATCGCCGACATCAACGCGCGCGAGGCGCGCAGCCAGGCCCGCGGCCTGCGCACTGATCGCGCGCTGGCGGTGCGCTCGCTCGGCGGCGCGCGGTTCAACATCAATCGGGGATTCTGACCTGATGAAGCTCGCACGGCTCCTCGCGGCGCTGCTGATCGCCGCGGCGCCTCAGCTGGCGCTCGCCAACTCGACGACCTCCAACCTCGGCCTGAACGAGCCCAGCGTCGGGGCCGATTCCGACACCTGGGGCGCCCTGCTCAACGCCAACGCGGACGCGCTGGACGCGGAGTGGGCGGTCACCGCGCGTGGCGATGCGGCCTACACCATCCTGTCCACGGACAGGGTGATCCGGCTCACCACGGCGTTCACGGCGGCCCGGACGTTCGGCCTGCCGGCGGCGGCTCGGACGTCTTGGCGAGCCAGGCGCTCTACATCATCGACCCGGTCGGGGCGGTCGGAGCGACCTATACCCTGACCCTGGCACGCGCCGGCTCGGACACGATCGAGACCTCGGCGAGCTCGGGTCAGACCAGCTACGTGATCTCGGCCCCGCGGCAGTTCGTCGAGCTGCGCTCGGACGGGACCTCGAAGTGGGTCGTGAGCGACCGGGGCGACGCCGCGGGCCTGACCTTCGGCACCCTGCCGGCGGCGCGGCTGCCCAACCCGACGTCGAGCACGCTGGGCGGCGTCGAGAGCCTGGCGGCCGCGTCGCACAAGTGGATCAACGCGATCTCGACCTCCGGCGTGCCGGCGGCGAGCCAGCCGGCGTGCGCGGACATCTCCGACGCGGCGGCGAGCTGCGCCACGAACGCGCTGAACGCCTCGAACATCTCCTCGGGCACCCTGCCGGCGGCGCGGCTGCCCAATCCGACGTCGAGCACGCTGGGCGGGGTCGAGAGCCTGGCGTCGAGCTCGCACAAGTGGATCAACACGATCTCGACGTCGGGCGTGCCGGCGGCGAGCCAGCCGGCGTGCGCGGACATCTCCGACGCGGGCACGGGCTGCTCGGCCACGGTCGGGACGATCGCGACCCAGAGCGCGGCGAGCGTCGCCATCACCGGCGGCTCGATCACCGGGATCACGGACCTGGCGGTCGCGGATGGGGGCACGGGCTCCAGCACCGCCTCGGGCGCGCGCACGAACCTGGGGCTGGGCACGGCCGCGACGCAGGCCACGGGCACGAGCGGCGCGAACGTGCCGCTGCTGAACGGGGCCAACACCTGGTCGGGCGCGCAGACGATCTCGGCCAAGCTGTCGGCCGGGCAGGACGCCTACCTGACGGGCGACATCTCGCCGACCTCGCTGGGCGCCGACCAGAACAACTACAGCCCCACGAGCCTGTCGACCGCCTCGGTGCTGAGGCTGACGAGCTCGACGGCCGTGAACATCACCGGCCTGGCCGGCGGGGCGGACGGGCGGATCCTGGCGGTCCTGAACGTCGGGTCGAACGACATCGTGCTGAAGGACGCCAGCGCGAGCTCGACCGCGGCGAACCGGTTCGACATCGGCGCGGACGTGACCCTGGCGGCGAGCCAGGGCGCCGTCCTGATCTACGACGCCACGAGCTCGCGCTGGCGCATCGCCGGGCTGATGAGCACGGCGAGCGGCGGCGCGACCAGCTGCGCGGGGCTGTCGGACGCGGGCGACGGCTGCACGGCCAGCTTCGGCGCCAATGTGGGGACCTTCCTGGCGACCCCCAGCTCGGCGAACCTGGCCGCGGCGCTGACCGACGAGACGGGCTCCGGGGCGGTGGTGCTGTCGACCAGCGCGACGCTGAGCAGCGCGACCGCCGCCGGATTCACCTCGTCGCAAAAGACCGCGCTCACCGGCGACATCACGCCGGCCGAGATCACCGCCAACACCGACGACTACAGCCCCACGGGGCTCTCGACGGCGACGGTGCTGCGGCTGTCGACGGACGCGGCGCGCAAGATCACCGGCCTGGCGGGCGGCTCGGACGGGCGCGTGATCACGATCCTCGACGTCGGCTCCAACCAGATCCGGCTGCAGGACGAGAGCATCGCGACCTCCTCGAGCGCGGGCAACCGGTTCGCGTTCGGGGGCGGCGAGGTCGACCTGGCGCCGGGCGGCGGCGTGACGCTGCTCTACGACGCGACCGCCTCGAGGTGGCGGGCCATGGACCGGGCGGGGACGCTCTCGGTCGGCCCGCTGGTCAACACCCTGACCATCGCCTCGGGCGCCGTCACCATCACCGGCGGGTCGCGCTACTACCTGGACACGGAGGGCGCCGCCGCAACCGATGACCTGGACACCATCAGCGGCGGGGTCGACGGCCAGATCCTCGTGCTGCAGGACGCCAACAGCTCCCACGACGTGACCGTCAAGAACGGCACGGGAAACATCAAGTGCGGGAGCGACAAGGCGCTGACCGCGTCAGAGGACATGATCACGCTGATCGACGCGGGCGGCTCGAGCTGGCTATTGCCTCGCCTTCGCCGACAACGTCTCCTAGCAGGCCGAGGTGGGCAGGGCGTCGCTTCCAGCTCCTCCACCCAGTCGGCGAGGCGCATGATCCTGGCTCATGGCATCGACGCGCAGGCGCCTGCTCCAGCGTCGGCGCGATTTGGAGCTCGTCGGAGCTCAGCTTCTTGTTTCGGAAGTTGCGCCGTGTCGGGGCTCCGCTGCATCCGTCCGATCGCGGCGGCCAGCGCGTTGACTGGGGCGTCAGCGATACCCGCGATATAGCGGGCTTCGATGACCGCGATGGCCTCGGCTGCGTTGGCGTGGCCCGAGATCGCAGGCACTGATCGTTCCGCCAGCCGGCGTAGTCAGCCGCGCGCAACCAGCGACTGACGACGACATTGAGGTCGGGGTCGTAGGGCAGCCGAAGCTTGCGGTCGAGAGAGGCGGCGTCGCCGCTCCGAAGTTTCGAAGCTGAACCGCGGTAGCAGAGGATGGACTTGGCCCTGGCCACAGGGTCCCGGACCAGGCCGACATAGGAAGCCTTTCGGCCCAAAAGGGGCGTCAGCGCCCTTCGGCTTCGTCGAACCGGAAATGTCCCGCGACGAAGGCGATTTCCCGCCGAGCGGTTGGATCCATCGGTCGTAGGCAGCCTAGCGCCGTCTCGAGGTCTTTTGTCGGGAGCGCCGAGCGCAGGGACTGCGCGATTGCCTTCTTCAGAGACGTTCCGCCGGTCTTGAAAGCGTGCGGGAAGATCAGGACGCGGTCCGGGGTCACGGCCCCAGCTAACCACCCCAGATTGCATGAGGCAAGGATGAAGCACTTCGCCATCTTCGCGGCCGTGGCCGCCTGCGCGCTGGTCGCGGCCGCCCGGCCGGCGGCCGCCCAGGTCGCCTACACGGACGAGCAGAACACCTTCACCGCCAATCCGCAGATCTTCGACCTGAACACGTCGGGGCATCTGCACACGCCCTACGACAATGGCGGCGTGCTGGTGAACTCGGCCGACAGCGACCACGGCCGGGTGACGGTGCAGACCCATGGCGTGGCCGGAATCTTCGGCTGCGACAACGGCGGCGCGTGGCCCGGGACCTACCCGAGCCGCGGCGCGATCTCGTGCTCGTTCCAGGGCCGGTTCTGGACCGGCTCGAGCGGCGGCCACGGCACGGGCTTCAGCTCCAACCCCGCCGAGTTCTACGACGTGGCGACGGAGGACTGGAGCTCGACGGGCCACGGCACGGCCTGGGCGATCTCGACCACGGCCAACGGCACCCTGAGCGAAGTCGCCAAGCTGATCATCTGGGACTCGGGGCACCTGACCACCGGCAACAACAGCGCGGCGGTGGCGATCTCGGGCTGCGGGACCGGCGCCTCGGTCAATTCCAAGGCGACCGACAACTCCGGCCACGCCACGGCCGGGATCGGGACGGCAGGGACCTGCACCATCACCTTCGGCGTCGGCCTGGGGGGTGACGCCCAACTGCATCGCCAACTCGGAATCGGGCCTGGTCTACGTCCAGGGCGTCTCGCTCACCGCGTTCAACATCCTGGGCGCGGGCGTGGTCGACGGCGCGAGGCTCAGCTGGATCTGCCAGGGCAACCACACCGCGCTGGCGCCGGTCAGCGGCTACTAGGGCCCTGCGCGCGCCATGCTGCAGCCGATCAGCCCGCCGCCGGGCGTCTGGCGCAACGGCTCCGAGTACCAGGCTGCCGGGCGCTGGTGGGACGCCTCGCTGGTGAGGTGGCGGGGCCAGGAGCTGGCGCCGATCGGCGGCTGGCGGATCCGCTCGACCAGCCAGGTGAGCGGCCTAGCGCGGGCGATGCTGGCGTGGCGGGCGAGCGAGTCGGACCGCTGGATCGCGATCGGCACGCCGTCCAAGCTCTACGTCCAGTCCGCGGCGGGCGCCAACTTCGACATCACGCCCGCCGGGCTGACCGCCGGCGTGACCGACGAGGCCGCCAACACCGGCTTCGGGGCCGGCTCCTTCGGCGCCGGCGCATACGGCGTGGCGCGCCCGGACACGGGGGCGACGACGACGCCGGCGACGGTCTGGGACCTGGACCTGTGGGGCAACGAGCTGGTCGCCCTGAGCCAGGCGGACGGCAAGATCTACCTGTGGGCGCTGGATACCGGCACGGCGGCCGCGGCGGTCTCGGGCGCGCCGACGGGGTGCGCCGGGATCGTGGTGAGCGAGCAGGGCTTCCTGATGGCGCTGGCGCCCGGCGGCGACCCGCGCAAGCTGCAGTGGACCGACCAGGGCGACGAGACGGCCTGGACGCCGAGCTCGACCAACCAGGCCGGGGACGTGGACCTGGTCACCGGCGGCACGCTGGTCAAGGGCGTGCGGCTGGGGCCGGTGGTGCTCATTCTGACCGACCAGGACGCCCATGCGGCGAGCTACGTCGGCCTGCCCAGCGTCTTCAGCTTCCAGCGCGTGGGCGCCGGCTGCGGCGCCATCTCCAAGGGCTGCCTGGTCGCCATGGGCGCGCAGGCGGCGTGGTGGTCGAGCTCGGGCTTCTGGCTGTTCGACGGAGGGGCGGTGCAGCCGATCGAGAGCGAGGTCTGGGAGTACCTGAAGGCCAACCTCAACACGGCCCAGCGCAGCAAGGTCACGGGCTTCCACAACAGCGAGTTCGGCGAGGTGTGGTGGTTCTACCCCTCGGCCGCCTCGAGCGAGAACGACAGCTATGTGTATTGGGATTACCGCCGCAACCACTGGGGCATCGGCCTTTTGGCCCGCACCTGCGCGGCCGAGCCCTCGGTGTTCCGCTACCCGGTCGCGGTGAGCCCGGACGGCGACACCTACGAACACGAGGTCGGCGTGGACTGGTCCGGCGGCGCCCAGTTCGCCGAGACCGGGCCGATCGAGCTGGGGAACGGCGACCGGGTGATGCGCTGCGGCGGCATCGTCTCGGACGAGGCCACGGCCGGCCAGGCCGAGGTGACGTTCACCACGCGGCTCTATCCGAACGCGGCCGAGACCACGATCGGGCCCACGGCCCTGAGCGCGGACGGGATCACGGACCTGAGGTTCAGCGCCCGGCAGGTGAAGCTGAAGATCACCGGGACGGCCGCGGCCGACTGGCGGTTCGGCCGCGCGAGGCTCGACCTGACGGCCGGCGGCTACCGGTGAGCCTGCCGAGCGTCCCGGCGATCTACGACGCCGGCCGCTGGCGCCAGATCCTGGGCGCGATCGACCAGGCCGTCTCGGGCGCGTTCCAGCGGCTGCAGGACGTGCGCCTGGCGCTGGAGGCGCGCTTCTCGATGCGGGCCTCGACGGGCGAGGAGGTGTTCTTCACCGTCGACGCGGCCGGCAACCTGCTCACGCCCTATGCGGGCGTGCTGAAGGTGACCAGGGACGCCGGCGCGACCCTGACCATCGACGGGCCCGGCGCCTGGATCCACACCGGGACCGGCGCGACCTGGACGCTCCCGGACATGGCGGCCGGCGAGGGATGGGCGCTGGAGCTGAAGAACCGCGGCTCGGGCGACCTGGTCGTGCAGTGCGCCGGCTCCGACGAGATCTGGACCACCACCAATGTGACGTCGATCACCCTGAAGCCCGGCCAGGTGTCGGGGCTGAGGAGCGACGGCGGCTACTTCTCGAGGATGTTCTGATGAGCGTCACGGACGCCGGCGTCACGGCCGCGAACGACCAGGCCGCCTGGACGCGGGCCTGCGCCCACATTCGCTCGGCGCTGGGGCGGCGCGGCACGCACCGGCTCGAGGACGTGTTCGGGGCGTGGCAGGCCGGCCAGGCCCAGATCTGGCGCGCGCCGGCGGCCACCATCGTCACGGAAGTGCGCCTGTGGCCGCTCTGCCGTGAGCTCAACTACTGGCTGGCCGGCGGCGAGCCGGGCGGGGAAGGACTTCAGCAGATGATGCAGATGGAGCCGCAGATCGAGGCCTTCGGCCGCGCGTCCGGCTGCGTCCGCGCCGTGACGATGGCGGTGCGCCGCGGCGGCGCCGAGGTCCTGCGCGCGCGCGGCTGGGCCGAACAGGCCGTCATCATGACGAAGGATCTCTGAGATGGGCGGCGGCGGCGGCTCCTCGAGCACAGAAGTCGACCCGCAGATCCGCAACCTGCTGGTCGACAACGCCAACCACGCCAAGAACCTGGCGAACAACCTGCCGGCGCCGCAGGTGGCGCCGCTGACGAACGGCGAAGTGAAGGCGATCAACGGCCTCTACGGCGCCGCCGGCGTCGGCTCGGGCGCGATCTCGAACGCGATCGGGGCGGCCGCGGGCCTGACGAACGCCCAGGCCCCCAGGGCGGTCGGCAACACCAGCCAGTCCAATCCCGATAGCGCGATCTTCGGCGACCCGCAGATGCAGGCGGCCAGGGCGATCGGCAACACCAGCCAGTCCAACCCGGACAGCCGGCTGTTTCCCGACCTGACCATGCAGGCCGCGCGCGCGAACGCCACGCCGAACGCGGCCGCCTCGCTGATCGGCGGCTCGAGCGTGCCGCAGGTCCAGGCCGCCCAGGCCCAGGCCGCCCAGGTGGGCGCCACGCCCAATGCGGCCGCCTCGCTGATCAACCCGTCCAGCGTGAGCCAGGTGGCCGCGCCGGGCGTGCAGACCGCCCAGATCGCCCAGACGCCCGGGGCGAGCGCCTCCAACATCGACACCTCCAAGCTCGGGCTGCTGTCGGGCCTGCCGCAGGTCCAGGCGGCGCAGGTCGGCGCGGCCCCTCAGGCGCAGGCGGCCCAGATGCAGGCCGCCCAGATCGGCTCGACGCCGCTGGCGCAGGCCTCGCTGATCGACCCGGCCGGCCTCGGCCAGGTGGGCGTGCAGGGCTTCTCCGGCTCGGCGCTGCAGCCGTTCCTGGATCCCTACCAGGGCCAGGTGGTGCAGACCTCGCTCGACCAGCTCGACCAGCAGCGCCGGCGCGACCTGGTCGGCAACTCCTCGAACGCCACGCTGCAGGGCGGCGAGGGCGCCTGGGGCGGCTCGCGCGCCGGGGTGGCCGACGCCCTGACCAACGAGGCCTACGGCAGGATCGCGGCCCAGACGGCGGCCGGGCTGAACAGCCAGGGCTTCGGCCAGGCCGCGGGGCTGCTGCAGAACCAGAACAGCCAGCAGCTGCAGGCGCAGCAGGCCAACCAGGCGACCAACCTGGCGGCGGCCGGCCAGAACGCCCAGGCCGGCACCCAGACCGGGCAGTTCAACGCGGGGCTGCTCTCGGGCCAGGCGCTGTCGCAGGCCCAGCTCGGGCAGGCCGCGGCGTCGCAAAACTCGTCGCAGGCGACCCAGGCCAGCCAGTTCAACGCCGCCCAGGACCTGCAGGGGCTGCTCGCCGATGCGGGCTATCGCCAACAGGCCGGGATCACCAACGCCGGCAATGCGCTCACCGCCGGCCAGGCCAACCTGACGGCCAACCTGCAGGCGCTCGGCCAGAACGCCCAGGCCGGCACCAACGTCTCGCTGGCCAACGCCCAGCAAGGCGCCCAGCGCGCCATCGACCAGGCGCAGCTCGCGCAGACCGGCTACGGCCAGAGCGCGGCCAACGCGCTCGCCGCCAGCCAGGCGAACGCCGGCAACGCCCTCAGCATCGCCGGCCAGAACGCGCAGGCCGGCACCCAAGTCTCGCTGGCCAACCAGAACGCCGGGCTGCAGGGGCTCCTGGCCAGCGCCGGCTATCGCCAGCAGACCGGGCTGGCCAACGCGAGCAACAGCCTCGCCGCCAGCCAGGCGAACGCCGGCAACGCCCTCAGCATCGCCGGCCAGAACGCCCAGGCCGGCACCCAAGTCTCGCTGGCCAACCAGAACGCGGGGCTGCAGACCGCCCTCGCCAACGCGGGTTATCAGCAGCAGGCCAACCAGGCCGGGCTCGACGCGGCGCTGCAGAAGGCCTCGACGCTCTACGGCGGGACGCTGACCCAGAACCTGGCCAACCAGCAGGCGACCAACCAGCTGGCCGAGTACAACGCGGGCAACCAGCAGCAGGCGGCGGCCAACAACCAGGCCGCGGCGCTGGCGCGCGGGCAGACCTTGTATCAGGGGACGCTGCAGCAGAACCTGGCCAACCAGAGCTGGGCCAACCAGCTGGCCCAGACCAACGCCGGCCTGGCCTCGACGGCGCAGGACCGGGCGCTGCAGGCGGCCGGCCTGCTGGGCAACCTCGGGAACCTGCAACAGGCAAACTACATCACCGGCCAGCAGGCCGGGCTGCAGGGCGGCATGATCGCCCAGGCCCAGCAGCAGGCCGAGAACGATGCGGTCCAGCAGTACCCGTTCCAGCAGCAGCAGCTGATGGACATGGGCATGGGCCTGCTCGGCCCGGCGGCCGGCAGCACCACGACCCAGAGCCCGGGCCTGCTGGGCTACCTCGGCACGGGCCTGACGGCGGCGAGCCTGTTCGCGTCCGACCGGCGGCTGAAGGCCGACATCGTCCCGATCGGCGAGCGGGCCGGGCGGCGCTGGTACGCCTGGCGCTACCTCTGGGATCACCCCTTGGTGCGGCGCGTCGGGGTGATGGCGCAGGAGAATCCGGACCTGGCGGTCGCCGACGAGCACGGCTGGCTCAGGGTCGACTACGACAAGCTCGAAAGGATAGCGGCATGACCGACAAGGGCGGCGCCGGCGCGACGGGGAGCGGCATGAGCGGCAATCCCCTCTATGGCCTGGGCCAGATGGTCGGCCAGGGCATCCACGACGTGGGCGGGGTCGCGATCTCGCCGCTGCAGGGCCTGGCCCATGGGCTGGGCCTGCAGCCGCCCGGAGCGGCGGGGCCGGGCGCGCCCGGCGCCCCGGCCGCGCCGGGCGCCGGCATGACGCCGCAGGACCGGATGATGCAGGTCGGCCAGTCGGTCGCCCAGCTCGGCGCCGCGCCGGGCCAGCAGCTCGGCGGCATGCACGCCGGGCCGGGCCGGATGGGCGCCATGCCCGGCATGGGCGCGCCGGCCGCGGGCGCCCCGGCGATCCCGACCGGGGCGCCGCCGCAGGTCCAGCTGCCGGCCCAGCAGCTGAGCCTGCAGCAGATGCTGGCCGACCCCCAGCTGCGGCGGCTGCTGACCGCCGGGCTGCCCGGCGCCGGAGGCTGAGCCCATGACCGACAAGGGCGGCGCGGGATCGACGGGGAGCGGCGCGCCCGGCTCGCCCTACGACATGACCACGGCGGACAAGATGGCGCTGCTGGGCGGGATGATGGCGGGCCTGGGCGGGGTCTCCAGCGGGCCGCAGACGGCCGCGGCGCTGGTCGACTATCGCCACAAGAGCCGCCAGGCCCAGGCCCAGGCGGCCGCGCGCAAGGCGCTGGTCGGCGCCATGGGCGGCCCGGGCGCGGGGATGGACGCGGTCGCCAACGCCGACGCCGCCGGGGTGGACGTGGCGCCTTATCTCGACATGGCCGCCCAGGCGCGCAAGCAGCAGGAGCGCGCCGCGTTCCTGGCCAGCGTGCCGCCGGCCGACCAGGCGTGGGCCGCCACGGATCCGGAGGGCTATCTCAAGGCCAGGCACCCGGGCGCGCAGAAGGTCGGGAACAAGCTGGTCGATCCGGCGAGCGGCCAGGTGCTCTACGACGGCGGCCCGGACGCCTCGGGCCTGCCCACGGGCTATGTGCCCGGGCCGGACGGCGCGCCGATGCTGGCGCCCTGGTACCTGAAGGGCGAGCGCTCGCTGGCCGACACCCGCCGCCAGGCCATCGTCTCGCGTCCCATGCCCAAGGCGGCCGGCGCGGCCGGCCTGCCGCCGGGCTTCGTGCTGGATCACTGACATGATCGTCGAAGGCCAGACGGCCACCAATCCCCAGACCGGCCAGCGGATCATCTACAAGGGCGGCCGCTGGTATCCGATGGCGGCCAACGGCGCGGCCCGGACGGTCGCGACCGCCGGCGGGGCCGCGGCCAAGCTCGCGCCGGAGGACCAGCAGGCGCTGAACGCGCTGGGCCAGGACGCCGCGGCCAAGCGCACGCTGGCGGACCGCGCCGGGCAGTTCGTCGCCCAGCAGGGCAACGTGGCGACCGGCCCCGGCTATGCGCCCGTCGATATCCCATTCACCAAGATCAACATGAACCCGATGCGCGCCATCCAGGACGTGCGCGCCGGGATCCCCGGCGCAGGCGGCCCGGCGCCGACGCTGCAGGCGCTGGACTTGATCGCCAACCAGAGCTGGCCGCTGATGCGTCCCGTGGGGCAGGGCCGGCTGCTGCAGACCGAGGCGGCGGCGTTCAAGAAGGCGTTCCCCAGCGTCACCAACTTCGGGCCCGCCAACCAGCAGATCGCCGAGCGGCTGGCGAACGAGGCCAAGATGGCCGACGCGCGGCTGAGGTTCGCCCAGACCTATGTGCATGGCGGCAAGGGCAGCGTGGCGGACGCCATGTCCGACTGGGACTCGGGCCTGCCGACCGATCCCCAACTCGCCGGGCGCTGGGCGGCGGCGCGGGACGCCTATTATCAGAGCTGGCTCGAGCACGGCCGCAGCCTCCAGGGCGTCGACGCGGGCTGGCAGCACTTCGCCGCCAAGCACTACGGCTCGGGCCAGGAGGCGGCGCCGCCGGCCAGCGGCCAGGCCGCCGGCGGCGGCCAGGCCCCGGTCGCCAAGAGCGCGGACGGCCACACCATCGTCTACCGCGACGGCGCCTGGCGCGACGCCCGGACCGGGACCCCGGTCGGCTGATGAACATCCCCCCGCCTCCGAAGGGCTATGCGCTGGTGTCGGCAGCGCCGCCGCCGCCGCCGCCGGGCTATCAGGCGGTCGCCCCCGCCGCCCCCAAGCGCTCGCTGCTGGACGAGGCGGCCGGATTCATGACCAACATGAACGAGGTCATCCCCCTCGCCGACGAGGCGGCCGCCGGCGTCGACGCGCTGCGCCGCTGGGGCGAGGGGAAGGCCAAGGATCTCGGCGAAGGCTGGCGCCAGGCGCGCGACTACCAGCTGGCCCAGCAGCAGGGCTATAGCGCCGCGCACCCGCTGATGGCCGACCTGGCCAAGGGAACGGGCTATGCGGTCCAGGCGGTCCCGGCGCTGATGAGCGCCGGCGCGACCGCCGCGCCGAGCGCCGCCGAGGCGGCCGCCGCCCACGCCAGCGCGGCCGCCTCGCGCTCGATGGCCGCCAGGGCCGGCCGCGCGGCGATTCCGCTGCTGAAGGGCGCCACGGCCGGCGCCGCCTACGCCGCGGGCAATGCGCTCGCCGGCCGCGGCGACATTCCCCAAAGGGTGCGCGCGGCGGACGCCTCGATGATTCCCGGCGCGCTCGTGGGCGCGGCGATCCCGGCGGCCGTGGGAATCGCGCGGGCGGTCGCCGGCCCGACCAGGCGCGTGGCGGGCGCCGTGGGAGCCAATGCGGCCGCGCTCAAGAATGCGGTCACCGCCGAGGCGCCGGAGGTGACGCCGCGGATGGCGGCCCACGGCGAGGACCAGGCCCTGGCGTTCCTGCGCGACCAGCTGGAACGCAAGGGGGTCACCCCCGAGGCCCTGGCGGCCAACCCGATGGCCGCGCGGGGCATCACCGCCGGCGAGGCGATGGGGCCCTCGACGCAGCAGGAGATGGTGAGCCTGGCGCGCCGGCCGGGCGCCACCGGGGATTCGGCGTTCGACATCTTCACCGCGCGCAACGCCGACCTGCCGCAGCGCCAGATCGGCGACATCGAGTATCACACCGGGATCTCGCCCGAGCTCGCCCGCGGCGGCGTGGACGCGGTCGTGGCCAGGGGCCGCGCCGAGGTCAAGCCGCTGTTCGACGAGGCGCTGGCGGCGCCCGGCCCGGTGTGGAACACAGACCTCGCCAACCTCGCCAAGCGCCCGGTGATCAAGAAGGCGATCGGGGCAGCCGTCGACAGCCTGCTGAACGCCGGGCTCGAGCCGACCGCGCCCGGGTTCGCGATCGACCCGGACACCGGGCTCAAGATGACCGGCGAGGACCTGCAGAGCCTGATCGAGATGCAGCCGACCGCGCGCGCGTGGGACCTGGCGCGCAAGAAGGCCCAGTCGCTGATCCAGCTGGACCAGACCGGCGCGCCGATCACCACCGGCCAGCTGGGCGAGTTCAACCGCAACCTGATGGTCGCCGGCTCGGACCTGTCCAGGGCCCTGCGCGAAGCGGTCCCGGGCTATTCGGACGCGCTGGACCAGTCCGGCGACTACCTGAAGGTCCAGGAAGCCTCGCAACGCGCCGCGAACATGTTGTTCAACAACCGCTGGAGCGCGCACCAGGTCGCCGAGTACTTCCACGGCCTGGGCACCGAGCCGGAGCGCACCGCGGTCAAGCAGGCGTTCGCGCGCCAGCTCTACGACCAGGCCGACCAGGGGACGCTCTACGCCTCCAAGTTCACCGGCGCCGGCGGCGCCGACCGCAACATCATCCGCGACAAGCTCGCCGCCGTGTTCCGCCCCGACGCGGCCGACCGGATGATCTCCTCGATCAAGGCCGACTGGGCGATGACGGCCGCCGGCCAGCGGATCAAGCCGCTCAGCAACTCCACCACGGGCGAGGCCCAGATGGCCGCCGCCGTGCACGACCAGGCCGCCGGCGAGGACGTCGCGCGCCACCTGCGACGCGGAAACATCAAGGGCGCGCTCGCCAGCGCGATCGCCCCGAGCGTCAACGGCGCGGTCTCGCCCGGCTCGATCGCCTTCCGCGACGCGCTCGGGCGCATGTATCTGATGAGCCCGGCCGAGCTGCAGGCCTACCTCGCCGCCCATCCCGCGCCCGTACCGCGGCTGCCGCCCGGCGCCGTGGGCCGCGCCGCGCCCGGCGCCCTGGCGCCGCTGCTCACCGCGCGCCGTCCCGACCAGCCCTAGGAGATCCGCCATGGTCGCCCTGACCGCGGCCGGCCCCCGGCCGCGCCGACCGATCGCGGCCAACGTGGCCGCCCTGGCCCAGTGGGCCAACGATCACGACCAGGTCTGCGCCGACCGGTACGACGAGCTGAAGCGCCTGGTGCACTGGCTGATCGCCGGGGTGTTCGGGATCGCGATCGGCACGCTCGGCTGGGCGCTGGTGCAGCTGTGGGACCATCGCGACTACGTCCCGCCGGGCTATGTGAGCCTGGGCGAGCGGCCGCCGGCGGCCGCAGCGGCGAGGCTCGCGCCGTGACGACCGCCCAGCTGACCGACGATCTGAAGCGGGACGAGGGGCTGAGGCTCGAGGCCTATCCCGATCCGCGCAGCGCGCTGGCCGCCGCCTGCATCCTCAAGAAGCTCGACCTCTCGGACTATCGCAAGCTGGACGGCTGGGAGCGCCTGGCCGGCGAGCCGTGGACAGTCGGGTACGGCTGCACCGGGGCGGGGATCGGCCAGGGCACGGTCTGGACCCAGGCGCAGGCGGACGCCGAGCTGCACCTGCGCGCGGTCCACGCCGTGGCGCTGCTCGACCAGCATGCCCCGTGGTGGCGCGAGCTGGACGACGTGCGCCAGGACGCCCTGGCGAACATGTGCTTCAACATGGGCTGGGGCGACGGTCGCCGCGGCCTCTCCAGCTTCCACAACACCCTGACCGCGATCCGGGCGCGGGCCTGGCGCACGGCCTTCCGCGGCATGTTGGCCTCGGCCTGGGCGCGCGAGGTCGGCCAGCGCGCCACGCGCCTGGCGCAGATGATCCTGACCGGCCGGCGGCCCTGATCTGGGCGCTGGCGAGCTTCGGGGCGGGCGTCGCGGCCGGCGCGGCCCTGGCGGCCGTCCTCATTCCCCTCCTGGCCCTGGCGGCGCTCAGACGCGCCGTGCTGGGCCGTTTCCGCTGAAAGGACCCCCATGAACACTTTCCTCACCCAGGACGAGGCCTGGGCGCTCGTGCGGCACGCCATCGCCGCCCTCGGCGCCTGGCTGGTCGCCCACGGCTACGCCTCGGCCGACCAGAGCCAGCAGCTGGTCGGCGGCCTCGGCGTCGCCGCCGCCATCGCCTGGTCGCTCTGGCAGAAGCGCCAGAAGAACCGCCAGGTGGCCGCAGCCCACGCGGCCGCGCCGCCCGCGAAGGCCGGCCAATGAGGCGCGCCCTCGCCGCCCTGGCGTGCGCGGCGCTCGTGGCCGGCTGCGCCAGCGCCGGAGGCGTGAGCGCCCGTCTCGCGGCCGGCAAGGCGATCGCCGACGGCTGGGCCGGGCTCGACGGCGCCGCCCTGGCCGCCGACGCGGCCGTGCGCGCGGGGCTGCTGAAGGGCCCGACCGCCGCCACGGTCTCCCAGGACCTCAAGCTGGCGTCGGCCTCGCTCACCGCGGCCACAACGGCGTACAAGGCCGATTCCTCGGCCGACGTCGCGGCCGAGGTCGCCTCGGCGGCCGCCGCCGTCGCCGCGATCCTGACGATCGTGGCGCAAGCGCAGGGACAGACCCCATGAGCCCGCTGGCCATCTCCCAGCTCCTGCTGGCCCTGGCCCAGCTGATCCCAGCCGCGACCCAGGTCGCCATGGAGATCCGCTCGACCGCCAGCGCCGGCGACCAGGCCGCCGTCGACCAGGCGCTGGCCGCGTTCGCCGCCGCGGCCGCCGCCCATCTGGCCACGGCCGAGACCGACCTCGACGCGGCGGCGAAGACCTCGTGATCGCCCTCCTGCTCGCCGCGGCGCTGGCGGCCTCGCCGCCGCTGGAGCCCAATCCGGCGCTGACGCCGGGCGCGGTGAACCCGGCGGCGACGCTGCAGGTGATCTGCATACGGGGCTACACCTCGCGCCCGGGCGTGCGCCACGTCACGCCGGCGGCCAAGCGGGCGGCGTTCGCGCGCTATGGCGTCGACCGTGCGATCGGAGGACCCTACGAGATCGACCATCTGGTCAGCCTCGAGCTCGGCGGCTCGAACGAGGCCGCAAATCTCTGGCCGGAAAGCTACGTGACCTCGCCGTGGAACGCCCACGTCAAGGACGCGCTGGAGAACCGGCTGCACGCCCTGGTCTGCGCCGGGCGCCTGCCGTTGGCCCAGGCCCAGCGCGAGATCGCCGCCGACTGGATCGCCGCGTTCAGGAGGTACGTCGCTCCCGCCCCCTGACCTGGCGCGCGGCTTGCACCGCGCCCGTTCCCCCAGCCTCGCGCCCTCGGCCCCCGGCCGGGGGCGCTTTTCGCGTTTGGGGGCATGATTTGCCGGCGAGCAGCTGCTCGAGCGCGCCGATCGGGCCCGATGGCGCCTGGATCTCGGCCGCCGGCGGCCCCCGGCGGGGCAAATCATGCCCCGCCGACCGTAGCCGCCTCCGGCTGCGCGGGAATCGGACGCAGCCGGAATTGGCTGCGGGATCCACGCCGCCCTGCAGGGTAGCCGCCGGCGGCTGCGCGGGCCACCCTCGGCCGACGCAGCCAGGACCGGCTGCGCCGGATCCGGCGAGCGCAAGTCGATCGACCGCCGCCGGCTCGGGCTGCGTCGCCAGGTGACGCCGGCGACTGCAGCCGGATTTGGCTACTGGGCCCTGCAGCCGTATCCGGCTACTCTCGAGCGGGCGGTTCGGCGTGCACGGCCAGCAGGGCGGCGAGGATGGCCAGGCGCTCGCCGGGCGCGACGCGGCGATAGTGGGCGGCCCAGCGCTCGGCCTTGCGCTTGATGTTCTGGCGCCGCGTGCGGTTGCGGCCGGCGGCCGTGTGCCAGTGCGCCTCGCCCTCGGGGAAGTTCATCCAGAGCTGCTCGGTGCGCACGCCGCCGCGGGTCATGGCCTGGATGGCGATCGAGCGCCAGTCGCCAAGCAGCTCGTCGTAGAGCGCCGAGGGATAGCCGGAGATCATCACGTCGGCGGGGACCTGGCGCAGGACCGCGATCAGACGGCGGTGATCGGCGTCCGTGTAGTCGAAGCGGTAGCGCTGGGCCGAGGATCTGGTCGCCAGGACATAGGGCGGATCGGCGTAGATCAGGACGCGGCCGTGCGACGTGAGATCGATGGCCTGCAGCACGTCGAGGCAGTCGCACGTGTAGAGCGCGTCCACGGGCGGCCACGGCCGCGTCCGTCTGAAAGCGTCCATGGCCTCGGGATCCCGCTCGATCCCGATCTGCGTCGCCGCGCGCGGCTTGGCGCGCATGACGACGCCGGAGCCGAGGTGCGTCTCGATGTAGGTGTCGTGCGGCGGCATGGCGGCGATGATCGCCTGGAAGACGCCCGAGCCGGCCTTGGACCCGAAGTAGCCCACGTCTAGTCAGCCGCCCGCGCGCGGGCTATCAAGCGGCCCCGGCCGCGGCGCCCGTTGCAAAGCGGCTGCAAAGCGGTCCCGGGGCTGTGCCCGAAAGCGCAGGGATTCCAACGGG
>CAVZII010000004.1:0-290616 GCA_963775275.1 uncultured Alphaproteobacteria bacterium
TGGGGAGGGTTTTAGCGTGGGAAGAGACGTCTGAGGAGACTTAGAACCCACTCCCCCAACTGTCTGGTCATGCCCCCCAATGCCCATCACCAGGACCCGTAACGCCAAAAGAGAGGAATGGCACGGACCAAGAGAGCGGAACTCCCCGTCAAACAAGCTCCATCCTCACATCGGCTCGACATTTATGGCAACCGGACCCCGCGTATTGAAGCCAAGATGGTATTTGACACGCACTCCAACTGCAAACTGACTCCGATCAAACAAATCACCCGCCCGCCGGAAATACACCTTCATCGGGGGAGCGCCCTGGCTAATAATTCCATGAAGCGGCTCCAAAAACGCTATTTCCCCGTAGTAGGGCCTCCGCTCACCATCTGGCTGCAAGACTACGCCGCGCTCTCCGTCTCTGATATCACTCCGCATCCTCTGCCTAGCGCTGTTAGCAAGAACACGTCGCGCCTCCGCTTCCTGCCCCGCCAAGAAGAGCTGCCTCGCATACCAATACTGAGAACTCAGAATTCTCTGCCCCACCTCTATAACCTCTTTTGAAATAATGCAGAAGTATCTCTGGACTATCTGCGTCCAGCCCCGGCTCCGCCAACATTCTTATGAGCGCATAGCGAAGGTTCAACAACGCACTTCCGGGCGTTTGGCCCAACGCTTTCTTGATCACTTCCAACGCCCTTCCGAAATCACCATTAGACTGATGCATGATGGCAAGCCTGTTCGCGATCAACTCGCTTCCCGTGCTGTTAGCGAACGCGCGCTCAAGTGCCGACAGCGCCCTCTTCGCATTCTTTAGCCGCTCCGCAAGTTGCGCTTCCGCAGAAAGTAAAAATATATCGTTCGGAAACCGACTAAGTCCTGCGCGAATGACCAACTCCGCTTCCTGAATGGCCTGATTTACCGCTTGCGTTGTCAACTCCGACGGCCGCTGGGCCTCCTCCTTCTGCGACTGGCTCAAATTGGCAAGCGCCACCTTAGCGAGGGTGTGGTGAGCGTGAGAGCTCGTACCGCTCCCCGCAAGCCTCTTAGCAATCGAGGCTGCCTCCTGACGGAAAGCCGCGGCCTCGAGATCCGTCTTCGCGACTTCGGATCTCCGAAACGCGAGTTCAGCCAAAGAGTGGCGTATCGTGGACAAGTCACTCTCCAACGACAAAGCTTCCCGTACGAGCGACTCGGCCCGATCAAGGCCCGTCCGGTCACGCGCTAACCGCATTTCATAGAGGCCCCACTGATGAAGGAGCCGAGCCGTACGGCCTGCGGCCATAACCGCAGCCTCGTAAATCGACACCCCAAATAATCTTGTGGGAAACAGCTCCGCTAAGCCCCGGGCTCGAATAAGCTCGTAAAGTACTACTTCATCGTAACTGTAGTCCAGATTGATCTTGTCCAAAATACGCAATACAATTTCCTGTCTTAGCGGCTCTGAGTTCGCTACACGGTGAAATACCGTCTCCGCTATATAGTTATGTCGCGCCTGATATAGGTAATCGCCCGTATACTTCTCTCTAGTCACAAGCACCACGCTCTCGAGGGGCAGGAAAAACCTGTGCTGGAACTCCTCGAAGCCAATTCCATGGACGCGCGAAATTAGTCCAGCACGAACCGGCGGGCCGAAGCGGTGCAACGCACAAATGTCGAGATAGAGAGCACGGGCTGCTAACGGGCTAATGCCTCGGAACTCATTTTCGAGAATGTCGTCGAACGACTCCCCCTTAGTGGCTTCCTGTAGCGCCACAAGGAGTTGCCGACCCGCGCGCTCCGCGAACGCCTCGATTCGCTCCTCTAGCTGCAGGCCTTCTAACTCTCCGAGGGACCCATGTTGCTCCAACAATAGAACCAAGTCTTCGATTTCCGGTTGGCTCAAATATTCAAGTGCAAATTCTCCGTCAGGCTCGATGCCTGCGTCGTCCTGCAACATATTCCATTCGTTGACACGCTCAGCACCGATAATGACCAACTTCCACTCGCGCACGGCGGCTCTCTCAAGAAGGTGTCGGATTTCGTCGACGTGCTCGCCAGCGTCGTCAATAAATAGATATACTGTCAGGTTCGTAAGTGCTTCTATTTCCTCCAGGGCCTTAACATCTATTCTTTGTCCCGCACGAAGAAATAGTACTAGACGGCCGTAATCCTTCGCAGCGTCCCAGGCAATACGGCGAAGCACCACGGATTTCCCGGACCCAGCATGACCCTTTATGAGATAAAACTTTGGAACCGGATCGGCTGGTCGAATGATGCACCGTTTAGTTACTCTATCAGCTATCGGCCGCCTCACGTCTAGGTTGTTCTCGATAGGAAACCATTCCTGATTTACGCCTGAATAGAATTCTTGCGCAGAGCCGCTGGAATTTTGGGACGCATCGACATGTTCAAATATGGTTCCGAGTACGTCAACTAAGTGCTCACTTTCCGCGACGCCCGCCTGCGATATGAATTGCGTAATCGACGTCAATCGTTGGGCTTTGGCTAAGCGTCCGAGATCGGCCATCCCCTTCGGTATGTTGCTTTGGAGCTCACCTAGTAGTGCATCTATGCTAAAGGATAGCGTTTCGAACCGTCGGTCGCGCCAGTAGGCGGACCATATCTCGTCCCACTTCGGACGGACGATGTAATGTCTAGGCCTTCTGTCCTGTTCATTGACGAGCTGGTAGAACAGTGACCTAAGATTTCTCGTCGTTCATTCCGTAGCCAACAATGGCCATGGGATGATTCTGGCCCCATTCTAAGAACGTTTTGAATAGATTAGAGCGACCGTTCTTGTGATCAATAATTTGTTCGGTGCTTGTTATAAGTGGTGTGTCAACGTTTTCGTACTCGGTAACGCACCCGTGAAGTTTGAGGTAAATAGTCTTCTCGCGGGGCACGGCATCGAGCGGCCTAGCCCCGTCTCTGGCCGAGACGACGAGATCGGGACCTCGCCCTGCCGCATCGTAGGCGCGCTCAACAATTAGGTCATAGTTCGTCGTAGCTATGCCGGCCCATGGAATGTGGGGAATGAGGAGATGTGCAGCTGTCGGCTGATAGTCTATGAGCGTGTCATGAAGGAATCTCTGCAATTCACGCACGCTTCGTCGGGAGCAAGCTAGGTCGTAAGCCTCCTTTAGATTGAGGCCTTCGTGGCTTGGCAGGAGAAATCGGTTGACTATCAGCTGCGCCAACTCGGTGCCATCGGGAATTTCTCGCAGTCCGTTGGTGGCACCTTGCGAAGCACCGGCTCCGAGGAACAGCACGAGCCTGCCTTCACGTGCGGCAGATACGAACTCACTCGGCAACGTTGGGCCACTGGGCATCTGGATAGTCTCTTGCGAATTGAATGTTAGCTCAAGGCAGCGGGAACGGGCGCCGCCTTTGTCAAGCGTGGTTGCTAACGGGCGCATCTGCGAAGCTGCTCTTGGTCGACTCCCCAACCCTCCAAAGATCTGTCGGGTGGGCCGTTTGTTCCCGACCCCCCTCACTCCCCCTTTCGCGCAGGCGCCACCACAAACGTTCCCGCCGGTGGCGGGGTCATGAAGTCGTCCACGCGGCTTGCGGGATCGAGCCAGTCGGCCATGGCGCTGGGAGCAAGGAAGATCGGCGAGCGGGGGTGGCCAATGGAGAGGGCGTCCGGGCCGGCCCCGGTCATCACCATGGCGTAGGTCAGCATGGGGCCGTCCAAGGGGGTCGAGCGCTCGAATATGCCGGTTCGGCCGGGTTACGGTGACACTGTCTGAAATGCCGACTAGCGTAGCGCGGCCTAGCGAGCCAGGTGCAACGCGCGCATTTCATACGGTGTCGCCCTAGTCCGCAGGACTCGCCCCTTCACGTCATCATCCTCACATGCTCGTGTTGATCCGTTGGTCTGGCGCACGGCATGAAACCTGGGCTAGAAAATCATGGGGAGAGACGCCTGGGATGCGCGGGTCGTCGCGGCCCTGGCATGGGCGTCCCGGCGCCGGCCAGGTCGCCGCCTGACCTGCGCCATCACGGCCGCGGGGCGGGGACGACATGGACATTCTTTGGCGCTACCTGGCCGGGCATCCGTGGCTCTGGCTCTTCTTCGCGGCCGCCGTGGCTGTCTGGATCGCGGCCGTCTGGACGATCTTCAGATCACCCAAGTTCTTGCGCAAGGGACTCTGGTTCCTGCTCACGCTCGTGAGCTTCACGTTCAATTGGGAGATCGCCCCGGGCGCCACGTTCGGGATCGGCATTCCGTTGGGCGCCCTCTACGTGCTCTGGTTCTGGCGCTTCGGCCGCCCCCCGACGGCCGAGCAGCTGGCCCGCAACGCCAAGCGCCAAGCGCCGATTGTGGCCCCGACGAAGGTCCTAGTCCTGAGGGGGGCCTACTGGGCCGCGGCGGCCGCCGCGCTCGCGATGATCGGGCTGATCCTCTTTGGCGGGTTCGAGCACATCCTGTTCAAAGACCTAGGCGTGCCGGCGTCCTTCGTCGATCCCGGGTTCATCGCGATGATCCGATACGTCGATCCATTGTTCCTCGCCGCGCTCGGAGGAGCGTTCCTGTTCCTCTCGTTCCGACCCTATTGGTGGGGAAAGCTGCTGCTGGTCTGGGCGGGGTTGGCCTGGGCCGGCTTCGGCGCGGGGCTCAGCATTTGGAAGGGCCTCGACGGGCCTCTGGCGCTCGTGCTCGTCGCGGGACTGACGCTGCTCGCGGCAGCGACGGCGCACCAGGTCGCGGACCCGCGCTTCTCGGGCCCCTACCTGCGACGCGAGCGGCCTAGGCATTTGGGCGGGAATTGAGGGGTCGGCGGGTCGCCCGGGTCCGGAAGGGGGAAGCGCATGGCCACAGCCGGGCTTCGGAATCGAGGACTGCGCGCCGTCCTCTGCGGCGCGGCCCTGGCCGCATCGGGTCCGATCTCCGGATGGGCCGCGACGCTGCAGGAGACCGACGCCGCGCCGCTCAAGGCGGTCGACGACCGGGCGGTCGTGCTGGGCGCAGCCATGCAGAAGGCCGAGCGGACCGCCTTCAACGCCCAGCACCACGAAGAGGCCGGATGCCTCAGCAGTCTGCAGGCCGTGAACACCAGCGTCGGCTCGGTGGTGGATCAGCTCTACGGCCTCGCCCTCCTCGACTCCCAGATGCGGGACAGCAACGACGACCGCGTCGTCATCGTCTTCATGGACGTGGTCGCCGCCACGGCGCAGGCCAGGGTCTCGACCTTCGAGCTGAGCATCGTCAACATGGACCCAGCCTGTGCGTCCATCGGGGGGGTCGCCGCTTACGCGGGCGCCCTTCGCGAACAGCTCGACGACGCGGACGGCGCGCTGAAGTCGCTGCAGGCGAAGCTCGGCGCGAACCCGTTTCTTCCTCCGGGTCCAGGCAACCCGCCGAAGCTGCAGTCCCCGGCGCCAGCGGTCCCGCCGACGAGCCCGCCGACGAGCCCGCCGGGGCCGGCGGAGCCGCAGGCGGGATGCGATCCCTCGCTGATCCACATGTATCCTGAGAGGGCCCAGACGCTCGGACGAAGCGGCGAAGCGGTCATCCGCTGCACGATCGGCGAAGACGGCCACTATCGGGACTGCACCGTGGTTTCGCAGCAGCCGGGCGGATGGGGCTTCGGCGAGGCAGCCGTGAAGATGTCGTGCGCGCTGCCTGTGACGGCCGGGCCCGACGGAACGCCTCCACGGCCTGGGCAGACCGTCGAAAGACGCGTCCCATTCACCGCCCCCAAGCGAACCTGCAATGAGGAAGGCCCGACCACAGTCGTCTGCACCTACGAGGGGCGAAAGGACGACGGGTGATCCTGTCGCCCCACGCACAATGCGCCTCTCCATCCTTCTGCCCCTGTAGACGAGCTTGCCCAGCCGTTTGCCCGTTGCGCCACAGCCGGGACCCAATTTGCGCCGCGCCACATTCCGACCAGGGTGGCGCGGCCTGACATCGCCCGGGACCGCCCGAACATCGGCCCGGCGGCGCGAGGAAAAAGCCTGGATCCCCGCTTGCGCGGGGATGAGCGGAGGATTGGGGCCGGGTTCCCCGCCCTCACCCCCCCTTCCGCGCCGGGGCCGGGGTGAACGTCCCGGCCGGCCCCGGCTCGGCCGCGTATTCAGGAGCGCAGCAGATCCCGGCGAAGCGCCTCAGGCGGGCGAGTCGCCGCTGCCCTTGCGGCCGGCCCGATAGAGCCAGAACCCGAACGGCGTCGCAGCGCCGACCACCGCGGCCAGCAGCACGTGCTGGAAGCCCAGCGCATGGCCGACGGACCAGCCCGCCGCGGCGCCCACAACAGTTCCGATGGCTGCTATCCAGACCCGGCCAGCTCTCATGACAGGCGCCGCTCCGATAAAGGGTGGAACAGGCTAGCACACCTGAAGCGGGCATCGAAAGCGGGCGGCGGTCGGCCCGACGCGATGTGCGAACCGTCTTGACGCCGCCGATCGGAGGCCGAGGCCGGGGAGGCTGGGAGTCCGTCGGGACGGCCGCAGAAGGAGCGCCAGATTGGACCTGGACCGTCGAGCCTTCTCGGGGGCGCTGGCGGGCGCGGCCGCGGCGCCGGCCCGCGTGCGGACGCTCGCGGGCGCCAATGCGTCGCGGCTGGCCGCCCTGAAGAGCTTCGCCGAGCGCACCCATCCGGACGGCCTGCGCGCGCGGGACGATCCGGAGTGGAACCGCCGCTATGGCAGGCTGAGCGCCCGGGCCGACCGGCTGGACGATGCGCGCCTCGCCATCGGCCTGTTGCGCCTGCTCTCCTGGTTCCAGGACGGCCACACCTCCGTCTACCTGCCGGCGGTCTCGACCGGGGTCTCCTGTCCCGGCGCGGTTCGAGGACTTCATCGCCGGGCGCGACGCCGCGATGGAGGCGGCCGCCCGGCACCAGGACACGCGGGCCGACGACGAGGCGCTGCTGACCGCGCCGTGGGAGCGGCGCAGCCAGGCCGCGGTGTTCCGGCCGTTCTGGGCCTGACGGCGGGCGCCGGCCCTCGCCGCACTGCCCGCCGAGCGCGTGACGGCCGGGACCATGAGCGCGGCGAAGCTGAGATCGCTGATCGCGCCGCACGCTTCGGAGGCCCTTCGCGCCCAGCTCGCCCCGGCGCAGGCGGGCTGAGGCCGAAGACCGGAAAGCCCGCTGGCGCCCGGACCAGGGTGACCGCGCCCTCCGGAGGCGGGCGCGCCCGCTCGCCGGGCCGATTCCCGCCGTTGCACCCTGGCGCGCAACGGCTAGTTTGCCCATCGGGGATTGTGCGGGGGGAGCGATGGGGTCGGCTGGGAGGATGGCCGGGCGGAGCGTCCTGGCGTGGGCCGCCGCCGCGGTCCTGGCGTGGGGCGCCCAGGGTCGGGCGGCCCAGCCTGCGCCGAAGGTGATCGACGACCCGCAATGGGTCCAGGCCGGCGCGCCGGAGGGGCTGGGCGACCTGTTCCCGGCCAGGGCCAAGGCCGCGGGCCTGTCCACCGGGCGGGCCAGGCTGGACTGCGTCGCCGACCGCGACGGACGGATGACGGGCTGCGCGGTCCTGTCGGAAGATCCCGTCGGCATGGGGTTCGGCGAGGCGGCGCTGACGCTCGCCGCGACCATGGCGATCGCGCCCAGGACGGCGGACGGACAGTCCGTCGAGGGCGCGCACGTCCGGTTCGCCGTGCGCGTCAACAAGGCCGAGGCGCCAGCCGCGCCAGGCGCCGCCGCCTCGACGGCCCAGCGGGTCATCAGGAACCCGAGCTGGCGCCGGACGCCCAACGAAGCGGAATCGCGGGCGGCCTATCCGTCCTATGCGATCAGCCGGGGGGTCAACGGGCGCGTGCTGCTGAGATGCCTGGTCCGGGAGGATGGGCATCTGACGGATTGCGTGGTTCTGCTGGAGAACCCGCCCGGGCTCGGCTTCGCCCAGGGGGCGCTGAAACTGGCCTCCAAGTACGAGATCGGGCCGACGGCCGAGGACGGAAAGCCGACCGCCGGCGCCCTCGTCGAGCTCGAGCTGGACGCCACCGGCGCGAACCTGTCCGGCAACGGCCTGGTGATCCGGCCGATCTGGGCCGCGGCCCCGTCCAAAGAGGACGTCGAGGCCGCGCGCGCCATGGCGGGCGCGGCGGACCTGCCCGCGCGGATGGTGTTCAACTGCCTCGCCGCGGCGGACGGCGCGCTGAACCACTGCCGGTCCATTGGTCCCGGAGATCCCAAGGCCGTGCTCGGGGCCGCGTCGGGCCTGCTGGCGAAGTTCCGCCTCGAGATGTCGGGGCTGAAGGGGAGGTTCACGACGGTCGAGCTGGCGATCCAGTGGAGCGCCGCTCCCGAGCCCGCGGCCCCGATCCCGGATCCCCGGTGGGTGCAGGGGCCCGCCGCGAGCGCCCTCGGCTCGGCGTTCCCCGCCAAGGCGGTCGCCCTGGGTCTGGCCCACGGGCGGGCGGGGCTGTCCTGCCTCGCCGACCGGCTCGGCCGGATGACGCAATGCCAGGTGGTCGGCGAGGACCCCCCGGGCGCGGGCTTCGGCGAGGCCGCCGTCATGCTTTCGAAGGACATGGCCCTCAACCTCTGGACCGAGGACGGGCGCCCGGTCGAGGGCCAGCGCGTCGGCTTCACCATCCCGTTCAACCGGGTGGGCGGCGAGGCGATCGGCAGCGACCTGGAGTTCGCGGACGTGATCTGGGCCAGGCAGCCTTCCGGCGCACGCGGCGCCTATCCCAAGACCGCCCAGAAGAAGGGCGTGACCGGCGCCGGAGCGGTCCGCTGCACCATCGGCCGGGACGGCGCCCTGACCGGCTGCAAGGTGATCTTCGAGGACCCGCCCGGCTACGAATTCGGCGCGGCCACGATGGGCCTCGCGGGCCAGTACAAGGCTTCTCCCAAGACCCGATCGGGCGCGGCGACGGCGGGACGGACGGTCGTCGTGCGGACGAACTTCCGGCTGAACTGATTACGAATTGCGGTGGCGGCCAATGATGGCGACAGCGCATTCATCTCGCACCGGGCCAGTCGCACGCTGGACGAGTGAGGGTCGACCGGGCCCGTCCAGGCTCTATGGCGCGGGGTCGAGGAAGAGCGCCTCCGGCTGGCCCTGAACGCCGGCGCCGATCATGGTCTGCCGGAGCTTGTCGGACTGCGTGTACGCCTTCGCCTTGGCGGCGTCGGCCATGTCCAGGACGACGGTCACGTCGTTGGGGTCGTCGGTCGATCGATAGACGCGGCCGTTGGTCAGGCCGGCCGCCTGCAGATTGGCGCGGTCGCGATCGAACACCGGGCGCCATCTGGCGTAGTCGGCGACCTTGTGGTGGATGATCAAGAGGCCGGCCGCATTCGCGGCGCCGGCGGCGCCGGCCATCACAAGCGCGCAGGCGGTCGCGAGCGCCAGCAGCAATGTTCGTGTCATGACAGTCTCCCGTTCGTCCTGTCCGGACGCCTGTTGCGCGACCGGTCCACCCGGAACCCGGGCCGGACCTTGTCATGCGCCGACAAGCGACCGCAAGACCGAGCGCGGGGTGCGGGTGATCGACCACCTTCAGGACCTGCGGCTCGGGAAGGGCCAGGCCGAGTTCCCTCCCCGGCCCCCTCCACCGCTTGGCGGTCCCCTTCCCCGTTCCACGGGGGAGGACCGGCGGGGACGTCCTGCATCTGGACGTCCATCACCACTTCGGTCGCAGTCCCGGCGACGGCCGAGGCGACGCCGTCCTTGACGGCGGCGTCCTCGAGGGTGAGCGCGATCGAGCTGATCGGCTTGCCGTTGACGCGTCGATGACCGGCTTGTCGGGGAGCTTGTCGTCCTTGGAGGCCTTGGTCCGGAACGCGTCGTGCTTGGGTTGGGCGATGAAGTCGTCGAGCATGAACTCCGCGCTCAGAGCGCCGGACAGGCTCCTGAAGTCCACGACCCTGGGCGCGGCGGCGCCGGCCAGAACAGCAGCAGGCCGTGGCGACGAGGCCGATGCGGAGCGCCGTCCTCCACCGGCGCGCGCAGAACACAACCTTGACTTATGCCGCAGGCCTCAGTTCATTTTTGATTGAGATCCGACAGCCGCGGCGCCGGGGGCGGCGATGGGGCGGCGTCCGGCCTGCCGGGCGGCCTCCTGGTCATCGCCGGGGAGGGGGGACGCGACGATGCTCGACAAGGCCTTGCTGAACGAGGAGATCGAGGCCGCGCTCGCCGCGCCGGCGAGCGAGGATGCGGTGCTGGCGGCGATGCGGTCGCTGGGCCTCGGGTTCATGATCGAGGCCCGGCCCGGCCAGTCGCTGGAGGACGTGGCGCGGGTGTTCCACGGCTTCAGCAGCCGCTTCGAGGTCCGCCCGGCGCTGCCGCCGCTGGACGGCCCCTCCTGGCGGGACACGGCCTTCGTGGCGGCGATCGAGGGCGTGGCCGCGCCCGACGTGACGGCCAACCCGTGGGACATCGCGCACGCGGCGCGGCTGGAGGGCGGGCTCGCCCGTGTCTATCCCGACGTGGCCGAGCCCTGGCCCGAGACGCCGCCCGAGACGCCGCAGCAAGCGGTGGCGTACGCCTCGGGATGGGAATTCGCGTGCATGTCCATCGACGGGGCCTGGAAGGTCATCCGCGGCCGGGGCCGCCGGCCCGGCCAGGGGATCGTGATCGGCCATCCCGACACCGGCTGGGCGCCGCACCAGGTTTTCACCAAGGAGAACCTCGATCTGGAGAACCAGTTCAACTTCCTGAACAACACCCGTGACGCCCGCGACCCGGTGAAGTCGATGCAGACCGAGGCGACCGGGTCCAGCGACACCCCCGGGCACGGCACCGCCACCGCCAGCGTCATGATCGCGCCGGAGACGGGGCTGCCGATGAGGGGCGCGGCGCCCTTCGCCAAGGTCACGCCGCTGCGGTGCATCACCACGGTGGTCCAGCCGACGGAGCGCCCGATCATGGAGGCGATCGACTACGCGCGGCGCCTGAAATGCCATGTCGTCTCGCTGAGCCTCGGCGGCGGGCTGGGAACGTGGGGGCGCCTGCTCGAGCGGGCGACCAACGACGCCATCGGCGCCGACATCATCGTCGTGGCCGCCGCCGGGCAATATGTTCCCGGCCGATATGTCGCCTGGCCGGCCCGCTATCCCAACGTCATCGGCGTGTCGGGCGTCCAACAGACCGCAGGCGGCTATGGCTTCTGGGATCAGGCCTCCAGGTTCCCCACGGGGAGCGTGGACATCTCGGCCCCGGCGACGCCGGTCATGCGCGGCCAGGCGGACCCGAACCGGACGGACCGCTTCGGGCCGAGCGACGGCACTTCCTATGCGACCGCGTTCCTCGCGGCCATCGCGGCGCTGTGGCTGTCGCACCACTTCCCGCAAGGCTATCGGGGAAGCCGCAAGGCGCAGTTCCGCTTCCGGGACCATGTGAAGTCGACGGCCCACACGCGCCATCCGGACTACTCCGGAATCGTCCAGGCCGAGCGGCTGATGGCGACCCAACCGCCGACCGACGAGGCGGTCGCAGCCGAAGGCGCGGCGGAGGCGACCGCGGCGTCCGCGCTCGCGCGGCTGGCGGGGCAGGACGACGCCGCGGCGGCGGGACGGCTGTTGTGCGAGATGGTCCTGGGGCGCCCCGAGCCGGGGGACGAGGCGGAGGCCGACGCGCTGGGCGGCTGGACGGACGAGGTGGTGTCGCTGCTCTGCCGCGAGCCGGCCCTCGCCGCGGGGATCGCCGAAGGCATGGGGGCCAGGACGGCGGACGCGGCGGCGCTGAGGGCGCTGATCGCGCCGCATGCCTCGCAGGCCCTGGGGGATCAGTTCGCCTCGGCGGCCCCCGCCTGAGGGCGGCGACGGGGCGCGACGCTCGAGGAAACCAGGAACCACACGAAAAGCACGAACGGTCCGGGGCGGCCGCGGGCGCCCGTCGGGGTGAGAGGAGGCTTGCGGCAGGCCCCTCGGATGTCGGCCCCACCCCCCGCCTTCGGCGGGGACTTCCCCCAGAGGGGGAAGATCCGCGGCGGCGCCTGGGACGGCCGCTCGTCACTTCCTCTCCGACAGGCATGCAATGCGATCCTGTGTGCTAGACAGTGTGTGGCACACAGTGTATGACGCACAGCATGGGCGCGGACGGCGACATCTACGAGATCCTGCGGCTGGAGCTGAGGCGCGGCTCGCTGGTGCTGGCGGTGCTGGGGCTGCTGAGGGCCGAGCACTACGGCTACACCCTCAGGAAGGCGCTGGCCGCCGAGGGCGTCGAGATCGACGAGGGCGCGCTCTATCCCATGCTGCGCCGGCTGGAGACGCAGGGCCTGCTGACCAGCCAGTGGCGCGAGGAGGACAAGCGCAACAAGCGCTTCTACCGCCTGTCCGCCGAGGGCGAGGCGCTGCTCGGGCGGCTGGCGGAGGACCGGAGGGCGCTGAACGCGTCCCTGAACCGCATCCTGAAGGAGACCCCGTGATGCAGATGCTGGACCGGTATCTCGCGGCGATCGCCCGCGAGCTGCCCAAGGCCGAGGCGCGCGACATCGTCGCCGAGCTGAAGGACACGCTGCTGTCCCAGATCGAGGAGCGGGAGGCGGGGCTGGCGCGCAAGCTGACGCGCCAGGAGCTGGAGGCGATGCTGACGGCGTTCGGCCACCCCCTGGCGGTGGCCGGCCGCTATCGCAGGACCCAGCACCTGATCGGGCCGGACGTCTTCCCCTTCTGGTGGTGGACGACCAAGCTGGTGTTCGCCGTGGCCGCGGCGATCTGGCTGGCGCTGGTGGTGATCGGCGCCCTCAGCGCGCAATCGGACGGCGCGCGGGTGATGGACCATGTGCTGAGACCCTTCTGGCCGGGGTTCCTGATGCTCTTCGGCGGCGTGACCCTGACCTTTGCGGTGATGGAGCGGCTCGGCATGGCCAAGGCGCTGCACCGGTTCAACCCGCGCCAGCTGCCGCCCGTGCGCCGGCGCGGACGCGGCCGCTTCGAGCTGGCGTTCGCCATGGCCATGGGGGTGGTGTTCCTCTTGTGGTGGCTGGGGGTGATCCACTTCCGCAACTGGCTGCCCGGACCCGTCGACATCCGGGTCGACCTGGCGCCGATCTGGATCCAGATGCGCTGGCCGATCGCGGCCCTGGCGGGGGCGGACATCCTCATCAGCGGGCTGGAGCTGGTCCGGCCGGGCTGGACGCGGACAGGGGCGGGGCTGAGCCTGGCGAAGAACCTGGCCGGCCTCTGGATCGTGTGGACCGTGCTGCAGGCCGGCCACTGGCTGGACGTCACGTCCGCAACGGCGCCGCATCATGCCCTGCTGCAGATGCAGTACGGCTTCGACCTCGGCATGCGGCTCGGACTCACGATCTCGCTGGTCGTGCACGCGTTCAAGGCCGCGTGGGACGTCTGGCGGCTGGTCCGGGCGCTGTTCGAGGGCGGCGTCGGCGCGGGGACGCGGGCCGGGGCGAACGGCGCGGCGGCGTAGGCTCCAGGAGCATCCCCCAGCCGGATGGGCTAGCGGCGGGCGAAGAGGAGGTCGCTCCAGCGCCAGTCGCGCTCGCCCAGCGCCAGGCGCCCGCCGCCGGGACCGTCGTCGAGGCTGATCAGGACCAGGCCGTGCATCGGCTCGGCGCGGCAGGCCTCGGGCGCGAAGGCGACCTCGAGCATGATGGCCTGGCGCACGCCGGCCAGGCCCTTGCCGTCCTGGCCGGCGCTGCGGATCCAGTCGCCGTTCCACAGGAGGAGCGCGTCCCGCGGGCCGCCGGCGAGACGGCGGGCGTCGGCGACCTCGGCCTGGATGCGGGCGTCGCGGCGCAGGGCCTGCTGGATCCGGCGGATCATGTCGCAGCCGCGCCCGGCGCCCGAACCGCCCGGGCCGTCGCCCCCGCCCGCGGTCAGCGCGCCGGCGAGAGCGCCTTCGCCCAGGACGGACGGCGGGCCCTGGGGCGCGGTCGCGGCCACGGGGATGGAGACCGGCGCGGGCGGACGGGCCCGGGGCGCGGGAGCGGCCGGCGCCGGCGGCAGCGGGCGGGGCCTGGCGCGCGGCGCGGCGGGGGACCTGGCCTCGGCCCGGGCCGGCGGCGGCGAAGGCGGCGCCAGCGGCGGGGCCAGCGAGATCGAGACCGCCCGCGGCTCGAACAGGCGCGCGGGGCGCGGCTCGGCGCCGATGAGGACGAACAGCAGCACGGCGTGGACGGCCGCGGTCAAGCCGCCCGCGGCGAGGCGGCGGCGCCAGCGCGGCCGGCGCGGCGGCGGGGCGGCGGGACCGGAAAGGAAGGGGCGATCGTCCATCGGGCTCCAGCAGGACCGGCTTCGGCCCGGCCGGCAAGAGCACGCGGCCGCGTCAGCATCGTGGCGCCTTGGCCGTAGCCGGCGCGCCTACGGCCAAGGCGGCGCCGTGCGGCCATGTCCGCGCCATTCGAACGCCACGGCGGATCGTTCAGCATGGACTGCGCGTTTGCGCGTCGGAGGGGGCTGGCAGGAAAGGAACCTAACTTGACCAAGACCATCCTCAGGACGGGGGCGTTGGCTGGGGCTGCGCTGGCGGCGCTGGCCATGGGCGGGTGCGCGACCAAGGGATTCGTGCGCGACCAGGTGGCCCAGGAGGACGTGCGCGTCTCGAACGTGGACGCCACGGCCACGGACGCCCAGGGCACGGCCCGCGACGCGCTGGACCGCGCCAATGCGGCGCACAAGCTGGCGCAGGGCAAGTTCCTCTACCAGGTGGTGCTGTCCGACGACTCGGTGAAGTTCCCGACGGATGCGCACCAGCTGTCGCCGGAGGCGGACGCCAGGCTGGACGAGCTGGCCGACCGGCTGAAGAGCCAGAACCAGAACGTCTACCTGGAGATCCAGGGTCACACCGACGCCACCGGGACCAAGGACTACAACGACAAGCTCGGCGAGGAGCGGGCCGAGGCCGTGCGCCGGTACCTGAACGAGCACGGCGTGGCGCTGAACCGGATGGCGACCATCTCCTACGGCGAGGACGCGCCGGTGGCCTCCAACGACACCCGCGACGGCCGCGCCCAGAACCGGCGGGTGGTGATCGTCGTGCTGTCGTGAGCTTCCATCTCCCATAGACGAGCGACTGGGCCCCTTCCTCTCCCTGTTGGAGGGGAAGGGGGAGGCTGCGTTCGAACGCCGCAGGCCGCGATGCAAGCTTGGCCGTGGTTGACATCGTCCGGCCACGGTTGAGTCATCTGAACGCCATCGCGTTCGCCCGAATCTGCGTCCCCGCAAGGCGCCGGCGCGCGACGCCGCAGAAAAGGGGAACGAGGATGAGAAGGACCATCCTGAAGGCGGGCGCCGCCGCGGGCGTGATGATGCTGGCCGCGGCGGCGAGCGGCTGCGCCACCAAGGGCTTCGTGCGCGGCCAGGTGGCCCAGGAGGACCAGCGGGTCTCGCAGGTCGGCTCCACGGCGAGCGAGGCCCGCGGCACGGCGCGCGAGGCGCTGGACCGCGCCAATGCGGCGCACAAGCTGGCGGAGGGCAAGTTCCTCTACCAGGTGGTGCTCTCGGACAACTCGGTGAAGTTCCCGACGGACGGATCAGCCCTGTCGGACGAGGCCAGGGCGCGGCTGGACGAGCTGGCCGACCGGCTGAAGAGCGAGAACCGGAACGTCTACCTGGAGATCCAGGGCCACACCGACGCGCGCGGCAGCGAGGCGCACAACAATGCGCTGGGCCTGGCGCGTGCCGAGGCGGTGAGGCTTTATCTGAACCAGCAGGGCGTGCCGCTGAACCGGATGTCGACCATCTCCTACGGCAAGACCACGCCCGTGGCGCCCAACGACACGGCCGAAGGCCGATCGCAGAACCGGCGAGTGGTGATCATCGTCCTGGTGTGAACTCCCTTCTTCCATAGGGAGAAGGAGGGGCCCGGACGCGACGCGGGCGGGAGGATGAGGGGTTGGGACCGCGAACGGGCGAAACCCCTCACCTTCCCAGCCCTGCGGGCAGGACCCCTTCCTCTCCCGATGGGAGAGGAGACCTTACCTCAGCGATGCGTTCAGGCGGTCCAGGGCCGCGGCGCCGGGGACGAGCTCGTCGTCGCCGAGCTGGTTCAGCGGCCGCTCGACGGTGTCGAGGTAGTCGTGCAACTCCTCGGCGTCCGGCTCGACATAGAGCAGGCCGGTGACGATCTCGCCCTCCACCTGGCGCTCCATCAGGTAGCGGAGGGCGCGGGCCCGGTCGGACGGGTCGTAGTGGGCCGAGACCTTGCGAAGGCGCAGCACCGAGCCGTCGTGCTGGGTGACCAGCTCCACCGTGCCGGGTTCCTGGTCCATGGTGATGGGCTCGCGGGCCTCGATGACGTCGAGCCGGTTCACCGCCTCGTTATGCTCGCGCACATAATCGAAGCTCTTGGTCGAGCCGGGGTGGTTGTTGAAGGCCACGCACGGGCTGATCACGTCCAGGAAGGCCGCGCCCTTGTGCAGCAGGGCGGCCTTGATCAGGGGCACGAGCTGGGCCTTGTCGCCCGAGAAGCTGCGCGCCACGAAGGAGGCGCCGAGCTGGAGCGCCAGGCCCACCATGTCGATGGGGCTGTCGGTGTTGACCTGGCCTTTCTTGGACTTGGAGCCGCGGTCGGCGGTGGCGGAGAACTGGCCCTTGGTCAGGCCGTACACGCCGTTGTTCTCGACGATGTAGACCATGTTCACGCCGCGGCGGATGGCGTGGGCGAACTGGCCAAGGCCGATGGAGGCCGAATCGCCGTCGCCGGAGACGCCGAGGTAGATCAGCTCGCGGTTGGCGAGGTTGGCGCCGGTCAGCACCGAGGGCATGCGGCCGTGGACGGTGTTGAAGCCGTGCGCGGCGCCCAGGAAATAGGTCGGGGTCTTGGACGAGCAGCCGATGCCGGAGAGCTTGGCGATGCGGTGCGGCTCCAGCTCGAGCTCGAAGCAGGCCTGGACGATGGCGGCGGAGATGGAGTCGTGCCCGCAGCCGGCGCAAAGCGTCGAGACCGAGCCCTCGTAGTCGCGGTGGGTGAACCCCAGCCGGTTGGTCGGCAGGTCGGGGTGATGCAGCCTGGGCTTGGTGATGAAGGTCATGGTGACGGCCGTGCGTTGGAGCCCCCTTCCGCCGGCTTCGCCGGGGACTTCCCCGACGGGGGAAGACTTCAGCGGGGCTGATCTCCCCCCTGTGGGGGGAGTACGGCCGAAGGCCGGGAGGGGGGCTGTGCGGACTAGTCATTCTGCGGCGTGGGTCTGGGCGGAGCGGGCGTGGGTGAGGGCGGTGATCTGGTCGGTGATGAAGCGCTCGGTGATCGGGGCGCCGTCGAAGTGCAGCACCGGGACGAGGCGGGCCGGGTCGATCCCGCCCTCGTTGATCAGGAGCGCCCTGAGCTGGGCGTCGCGGTTCTGCTCGACCACGAAGACGCGCTCGTGCTGGGCGACGAAGTCGTAGACGGCCTGGCTGAACGGGAAGCCGCGCACGCGAAGGGCGTCCAGATGGATCCCCTGCCCCTCCAGCACCTCGAGCGCCTCGTGCATGGCCGGCGCGGTGGAGCCGAAGTAGATCACGCCGTCCCTGGCTGACCCTGACGACGCGTCGCGGCGGACCGGCGGGGGGATCAGGTCCCTCGCCGTCTCGAACTTGCGCAAGAGGCGCTGCACGTTCTCGACATAGGCGTCGCCATCCTCGGTGTAGCGGGCGTACCGGTCGCGCGAGGTGCCGCGGGTGAAGTAGGCGCCCTTGGAGGGATGGGTCCCGGGCAGGGTGCGCCAGGGGATCCCGTCGCCGTCGACGTCGAGGTAGCGCCCGAACTCGCGTCCGGCCTCGAGCTCCTTGGCCGTCATCACCTTGCCGCGGTCGAGCGCGCGCTCGTCGTCCCAGGCGAGCGGACGGCAGAGCCACTCGTTCATGCCGATGTCCAGGTCGAGCATGACGAAGACGGTGGTCTGGAGCCGGTCGGCGAGGTCGAAGGCCAGGGCGCCGAACTCGAAGGCCTCGCGCGGGTCCTCGGGGAAGAGCAGCGGGTGCTTGGTGTCGCCATGGGAGGCGTAGGCCGCGATCAGCACGTCGGACTGCTGGGTGCGGGTGGGCATGCCGGTGGAGGGCCCGCCGCGCTGGACGTCGAAGATCACGGCGGGGACCTCGGCGAAGTAGGACAGGCCGATGAACTCCTGCATCAGGGAGACGCCCGGCCCCGACGTGCAGGTGAAGGCGCGCGCGCCGTTCCAGCCGGCGCCCAGCACCATGCCGATGGAGGCGATCTCGTCCTCGGCCTGGACGATGGCGTACCTGGCCTTGCCCGAGGCGGGATCGGTCCGGTAGCGCTTGCACCAGCGGGCGAAGGCCTCGGCCAGCGAGGTCGAAGGCGTGATCGGGTACCAGGCCGCCACCGTCGCCCCGCCGTAGACCGCGCCCAGCGCCGCGGCCGAGTTCCCGTCGATGAAGATCCGGTCGCCGACCGCGTCGGCCTTGCGGACCTTCAGGCCGATGGGCGCAAGGTTCGCCCGGGCATGATCGCGGCCCATGTGCAGGGCCTCGACGTTGGGGGCGACCAGCTTGTCCTTGCCCTTGAACTGCTCGGCGATGAGCCGCTCGATCACCTGGGCGTCCATGTCCAGCAACTGGGACAGGACGCCCAGGTAGACGATGTTCTTGAAGAGCTGGCGCTGGCGCGGGTCGGCCCAGGCCTTGTTGCAGAGCTCCGTCAGCGGGGCGCCGACGACATTGACGTCCTCGCGCAAGCGCGAGAGCGGCATGGGCCGGGTGGAGTCGTAGAGCAGGTAGCCGCCCGGCTCGATGGAGGCGACGTCCTGGGCCCAGGTCTGGGGGTTCATCGCGACCATCAGGTCGACCCCGCCGCGGCGGCCGATGTGGCCGGCTTCGGAGACGCGGACCTCGTACCAGGTGGGCAGGCCCTGGATGTTGGAGGGGAAGATGTTGCGGGCGGCCACCGGCACGCCCATGCGGATCACGGACCTGGCGAAGAGGGAATTGGCGCTCGCGGAACCCGATCCGTTCACATTGGCGAACTTCACGACAAAGTCGTTCACCGCGGCGATCGGCTCAACCATGGGCGGGAGCCTTCCAGCGCGGGTGAACAGGCGGGCGGGCGGCGGACCTGGAGCCAGGGCGCCGGCGGAGCCGCCAGCAAGAGGAACGCAGAGGACGCAGAGGAGAGCAGAGGACGCAGAGCGTCCCTGCCCCTCTGCGAACTCCGCGCCTTCTCTGCGACCTCTGCGTTGAATTTGCCGGCCTTCGGCCAAGAGCGCGGCGCGGACCCCCTCCCCTGGCCCCTCCCCCTGAACGGGAGAGGGGGATGCGCTGGCAGGCCTCAGACATGCTCCGGCTCCCGGGCGGCGCAGCGATCGTGGGCGTGGGGCATGTCGAGGAGGAAGCGCTGCATGTCCCAGGCGCCGGTGGGACAGCGCTCGGCGCAGAGGCCGCAGTGCAGGCAGACGTCCTCGTCCTTGACCATGATCCGGCCGGTCTTCAGGCCATCGGCGACGTAGAGGTCCTGGGTCCGGTTCACCGCCGGGGCGTTCAGGCGCCCGCGAAGCTCGGCCTCGGGGCCGTCGGCGGTGAAGGTGATGCAGTCCATCGGGCAGATGTCGACGCAGGCGTCGCACTCGATGCAGAGCGGCGCGGCGAACACCGTCTGGACGTCGCAGTTCAGGCAGCGCTCGGCCTCCTTGAAGCCGAGGTCCCGGTCGAAGCCGAGCTCGACCTCGAGGCGCACGTCCTGCAGCGCCACCTTCTTGTCGCGCAGCGGCACGCGGAAGCGGGCGTCGTTGGAGACATCGTTGTCGTAGCTCCACTCGTGGATGCCCATCTTCTGGCTGACGAGGCTCACGTGCGGATCGGGGCGGTCCTGAATGTCCAGGCCCCGGCAGTGCAGGTCGATGGAGATCGCCGCCTCGTGGCCGTGGGCGACGGCCCAGATGATGTTCTTGGGCCCGAAGGCCGCATCGCCGCCGAAGAAGACGCCGGACCGGGTTGAAGCCATGGTGGTCTCGTCGACGACGGGCATGTCCCACTTGTCGAAATCGAGGCCGATGTCGCGCTCGATCCAGGGGAAGGCGTTCTCCTGGCCCACCGCCACCAGGACGTCGTCGCAGGCGAAGTGCTGGTCCGGCTCGCCGGTGGGGACGAGCTTTCGCCGCCCCTTGGCGTCCCGCAACGCCTTGACCTTCTCGAAGAGGACCCCGGTCAGGCGGCCGCTGTCGTGGGTGAACTCCTTGGGGACCAGCCAGTTGAGGATGGGAATGTCCTCGTGCATGGCGTCCTCCTTCTCCCAGGGGGACGCCTTCATCTCCTCGAAGCCGGAGCGGACGATCACCTTGACGTCCTCGCCGCCGAGCCGGCGCGAGGTGCGGCAGCAGTCCATGGCCGTGTTGCCGCCGCCCAGCACCACCACGCGCTTGCCGATCCGGTCGACGTGGCCGAACGAGACGTTGGAGAGCCAGTCGATGCCGATGTGGATGTTGGCGGCGGCCTCGGCCCGGCCGGGGATGTCCAGGTCGCGCCCGCGCGGGGCGCCCGAGCCTACGAAGACGGCGTCGTAGCCCTCGGCCAGCAGCGCCCCCAGGCTGTCGATCCGCTGGCCCAGCCGCATCTCGATGCCGAGGCCGGTGATGTAGCCCACCTCCTCGTCGATGACGGATTCGGGCAGGCGGAAGCGGGGGATCTGGCTGCGGATCATGCCGCCGGACTTGGGATCGGCGTCATAGACCACGAGGTGGTAGCCGAGGGGGGCGAGGTCGCGCGCCACGGTCAGCGAGGCCGGCCCGGCGCCGATACAGGCGATGCGCTTTCCGTTCGTCCCTGCCGGCGCGGTGGGCAGGCGATGGGTGATGTCGTCCTTGTTGTCGGCGGCGACGCGCTTGAGCCGGCAGATGGCGACGGGCTCGCTCTCGACCCGGCCGCGGCGGCAGGCCGGCTCGCAGGGGCGGTCGCAGGTGCGCCCAAGGATCCCCGGGAAGACGTTGGAGACCCAGTTGATCATGTAGGCGTCCGAGTAGCGGCCGGCGGCGATCAGCCGGATGTACTCGGGCACGGGCGTGTGGGCGGGACACGCCCACTGGCAGTCGACGACCTTGTGGAAATACTGCGGCTGCCCGATGTCAGTGGGCTCCAAAGCCAAACCTCCCGGCGTCCCCCTTGCGCCAAGCCTGGCCCGGGCGGGCGCGTTCAATTCGCGCTCTGCCCTCTGCGTGGCGTTTGCGGTGATGTTAGGCCCGATGAATGGTTTAGGCCAGTGGGCTTTCCTGACGGTTGAAGCGGGCCGCCGCCCCACTCCTCTCCCATTGGGAGAGGAAGGGGCCCGTTGCGCAAGCAACGGGAAGGTGAGGGGTTAAGGCCTAGGCGTCGAATCCCCTCATCCTCCCGCTCGCCTGGCGAGCGGGTCCCTCCTTCTCCCTATGGGAGAAGGTCCAGGCTATCGCACGTTCAGGACGGACTGGGTGGAGGGCAGGTGCTTGTCGAGGTCGGGGGTGCACTCGACCTCGGTGATGTCCTGGTCGTTGGCGCGGTTCCAGGTCTTGTCGGAGTCCCACTCGCCGACCCAGT
This sequence comes from uncultured Alphaproteobacteria bacterium, assembly GCA_963775275.1. Taxonomy (GTDB): domain Bacteria; phylum Pseudomonadota; class Alphaproteobacteria; order Caulobacterales; family Caulobacteraceae; genus JANWHQ01. The sequence continues at coordinate 21,336 of CAVZII010000004.1, forward strand.
TCTTGGGGTCCCACATCTGGTAGTGGATGTGCAGCTGCTTGTTGTCGGGCGACATGGTGATCCGCTCGACGAAGTGGAAATCGTCCGACACCGGGATGCCGTTGTCGATCGTGTGCTTGTCCGAGATCAGGTACTTGGTGTCGACCACCAGGGTCTTGCCCTCCCAGTGGCCGATCGACTCGCCGTTCCAGGAGCGCACGACCACGTCCGGATCGGAGTGCGGGCGGCCGTCCAGATAGATGATCCGCAGCGCGTTCTCGAAGCCGGAGATCATGTAGATCGCCGTGGGCAGCTGGATCATGGCGATGGGCCACACGCGCGTCATGATCACCGGCATGCCGGCCGGGTAGCACTGGCCGATGTAGTCCTTGTAGGCCTCGCCCTTCTTGGTCGCGGCGGCGGCGGCGTCGACCTCGGCCTGGGCGGCGGGCAGGAGCTTGGGATAGGGCGGGCCGAACATCCAGGACGAGAAGCCCTTGGAGAGGTCCACGAACCAGGTGCCGGTCAGGTTGAAGGGCGCCTTGGGCCGGGGCTTGGCGAGGTTGGCGGGCGCGAGCGCGCTCAGCTGGACGTCCTGCGGCGCGGGCCCGCGCGGGTCGAGGGTGTCGGGCTCGGCGGGCTTGGCCGCCGCAGGCTTGGCCTTGGCGGCCGCGACGCCGGCCGGCGTCGCGGCGAGCGCCAGGCTCAGGGCCGCGATCGCCGCGCCGCCCGCCAGACTGAACAGGTTCCGGGTCATCCTTTCCTCCCTCCGAAGCGCGGCTGGGGCCTGAAGGACCCGGCGCTCCCGTCGTTTTGCGTGTCGCCTTCGCGCGGCGCCGGGCGGCGGCGTTCCCCACCCGCCGCCCGGCGCGCGATCGATCTCAGGACTTGCCCGGCGCCGCCGGCTTGGCCGCCCCGCCGTTGGTCGCGCCCGGGACCTCGCCGAGCGTGTGGCCGTCGGGGAAGGTGACGTACATGAAGCTGCCGCCATGCTCGCCCGAGCGCAGCGGATGGATGCTGATCGTCACCTTGTCGCCGGGCTTCAACGAATTGGACCGCCAGCCCATGCGCGCGAGGTTGTTGGGGCTGTTGCACTCCACGCCCCAGGTCTCCACCGCGCCCGAGGCGTTGGGCACGTCGATCTCGATCCAGGAGTGCGGATTGGTCCAGCCGAAGCTCTTGATGGTGCCGGCGAGCTTCACCTCCTTGTCGCGGTCGAACATCGCGTAGGAATGGTGCGCCAGGGCGGGGCCGGCGACAGCCGTCAGGCCCACGGCCAGGGCGATCAAAGAGGATTTCACGACGTCGCTCCCACAGCTTGTCTTTTCAACATCCTGGCCTTGCAGGCCGTCGAACCTCGGCGCGGACGCCGCACGGACCGCCGCTTGGCTGCCATCAGGGACACTGATATTTCCTTCTGCTCCAGTCGCGCAAGCGCCCGCTGCGCCGCAGGGCGGGCAAAGGCGCTTGACGCCCGGTCGGTCTCCCTGTTCGTTCCATACGCATGGGGGCCGAAATACACGCGGGGGAGAGGCGGGGATGAAACTTTGTCACATGGCGTCCGTGGCGCTGGCGTTGCTCGTGGCGGCCTCTGCACAGGGGGCCTTGGCCCAGCCGCGGGGCGGCCTGACCCAGAAGCAGATCGACGAGCTGGCCTCCAAGCACGATGGCTACTACGGCGCGCTGGCGCCGCAGAACCTGCACAAGAAGCGGCCCAAGCCGCCCTTCGACCTGACCGGGACCTGGTTCATCGACCTCAGGAAGAGCTTCGGCGACTTCATGTTCGGCCCGAACTATCCGCAGTTCTACGAGCCCGGACAGCAGGCGATGAAGGACGCCGCCGCGGCGATGAAGGCCGGCAAGCCCTACCGGGACTCCATCGGCGAATGCTACCCGGCCGGCATGCCGATGATCATGACGCGGGTCTGGCCCATCGCCATGGTCCAGGAGCCGACGGTGATCTTCATGATCTCGGGCTTCATGAACTCGGTGAGGATGATCTACCTGGACGGGCGCAAGCACACCGACCCGGACATCGTCGTGCCCTCCTACAACGGCGAATCGATCGGCCACTGGGAAGGCAAGACCCTGGTCGTGGACACCAAGTACTTCGAGCCCAACGAGCACTACATCGACATGGGCCTGCCGATCTCGGACCAGTTCCACATGATCGAGCGCATCAACATGCTCGACAAGGGCAAGACCCTGCAGATCGAGTACATCATGACCGATCCCAAGAACTGGAAGGGCGAGTGGCGCTCGACCAAGCGGTGGATGCGCGAGGATTACAGCGACATCTATGAGGTGGAGTGCCTGCCGAACCTGAACCAGCACCTGCCCTCCACCGAGGAAGGCCAGGCCGCGATCGACGCGCGGCAGAAGGCGGCGGACGGGGACAAGCCGTAGGGGCGAGCGCTCCCCCTCACCCTCCCACGCCTCCGGCGCGGGCCCCTCCCTCTCCCCCTCCGGGGGCGAGGGCGGACGCGCGTAGCCCTCGCCCCGCTTGCGGGGAGAGGGAGGGGCCCAGCCCGCAAGGGCTGGGAGGGTGAGGGGCCCGCGCGCCGGCGCGGGAGCGGCTCAGTACGCTTCCTTGGGCGGGGGCGCGCCGATGTACTTGCCGTCCGGCAGGGTGATGCCGACGTAGACGCCGCCGGGCTTGCCGTCGCGCAGGGGGTTGATCAGCACCTGGACCTTGTCGCCCGGCTTGATGGTCGAGCGGGTCCAGCCCTCGCGCACGAGGTTGTTGGGGCTGTTCATCTCGACCCCCCACTGCTCCTCCGAGCCGTCGGGCTTGGCCACGATGACGGCGATGGAGGCGTGCGGGTTGGTCCAGTTGAATTCCTTGACCGTGCCGGTGATGGTCACCTGCTTGGACCGGTCGAACATGGCGCCGGAATGGTGCGCCTGGGCGCCCGTGGCCAGAACCGCGAGGCCCGCCGCGAGGGCCAGTGTCGGTGCGATCTTCACGTCGTTCCTCCCCAAGCTCGGCGTCAACATAGTCAAGCCCGATGGACCATGCCAGGGCCTGGCCCGGCATGGCAAGACCAGCAGGATTCCTGTCGGTTGACGCGGTCAAACATCTTGCCCGCCCGAGACGGCCGAGACACAGTGGCCGCGGGGAGCAGGGGCCGGGGGCGCAACGACGCCGCCGTGACGCCGGGCCGCCCGGGAGGACCAGGATCATGACCGCAGCCGCCGTCAAGGCCGCCCGCGCCCGAAGCGCCTCCCAGCCCGCCGGCGACGCCCAGGGCGTCGCCTGGCCGAGCGCCAGGGTCGCCTACTACACCCTGGTCGTCCTGATCCTGTCGACGACCTGCTCGCAGCTGGACGTGGCGATCGTCCCCTATCTCGGCGCCAGCATCAAAGCGGACCTGCACCTGTCGGACTTCGGGTTCTCGATGCTGGTCGGGCTGTCGTTCGGCCTCTTCTACACGGCGGTCGGGATCCCGATCGCCTGGCTGATCGACCGGTTCAGCCGCAAGCGCCTCCTGGCGCTGGCGATCACCGTGTGGAGCGTCGGCACGGCGCTGTGCGGAATCTCGCAGAACTACACCCAGCTGTTCCTCAGCCGGTTCCTGGTGGGCGCCGGCGAGGCGGTGAACGGGCCGGCGTGCTACTCCATCGTCTCGGACCTGTTCCCGCGCGAGAAGATGCCGCGGGCGATCGCCATCCTGCAGATCGGATCGGTGGCCGGACCGGCGATCACCACCCTGATCAGCTTCTTCGTGCTGGCCGCGTTCCTGAAGACCCCGCCGATCCATGTCCCGTTCGGCGTGATCCACGGCTGGCAGCTGATATTCCTGATCGTCGGGCTGCCGGGCGTGCTGATAGCGCTCCTGATGCTCGCGACCATGCCCGAGCCGGTTCGCCACACGATCCAGAACCAGGTGAAGGGCTTCGCCGAGACGCCGAGGACCCTCTGGGGCGCGATCGTCTCGGTGTTCAGGGACTACGGCATGGCCCTCGTCCTACATCGGCCAGCACTGGAAGGTGTTCGTCCCGATGTTCGCGAGCCTGTTCGTCGGCTCGCTGGGGACCGGCGCCATCGCCTTCGCGCCGATCTTCTACCAGCGGACCTTCGGCTGGGAGCCGGCCAAGCTGGCGGGCCTGAACATGATCCCCGCGTTCATCCTGATGCCGCTGGGCCTGGTGATCGGGGTCGTGCTGGCCGAGTGGCTGGCCAGGAAGAAGCGCGACGACGCGGCGCTGCTGACCCAGATCATCTCGCGGCTGATCGCCCTGCCGGGCATGCTCTACGCCCTGATGCCGAACCCCTGGCTGGCCTGGGGGCTGGGCACGCTCACCCTCTTCAGCATCGGCATCGGCGGGCCCTCGCAGAACGCCGCCTTCCAGATCGTCACGCCCACCGAGCTGCGCGGCAAGATGACCGCGCTCTACCTCTTCATCTACAGCGTGGTGGGCGTGGCCTTCGCGCCGGTGGTCACCGGCTTCATCTCGACCTACCTGGTGGGCGAAGGCCATATCCGCTGGGCCATCTTCCTGCCGGCGGCGATCCTCGGACCGATCTCGCTGCTCATCACCTTCCTGGGCCTGAAGCCCTATGAGCGCGAAGTGCAGCGGCTGAAGGCGCTGGAAGGCCAGCCGGCCGGCTGAGCCTCGCCGAAGGAGGTCCCCTCCCCCGCCTACCTGGAGAGGCCGATGAGCGGCATGATTCCGGAGGCCCTGCCGGCCGAGCCGGACAGCGAGGAGCAGACCTCATCGCTCGGCATGTTCCTGCACAACCCGATCCATGCGAAGGGCGAGGCGACGAAGTAGGGCGAGAGGCGCACGCGCGCCGAGCCCACTGCTCCTTCCCCCTCGAAGGGGGAAGGTCGGGATGGGGGTGTTGGCGCAGGCGCCTTCGGAAAGTCGCGTTGAGGCGGCGCAGTCACCCCCAACCCTGCCCTTCCCCCTTCGAGGGGGAAGGGTTCCGGGCTTGAATCCCTCCTCGACTTCTGGACGCTAACTGACTGAATTCCTCGAGGAAGGACTGGCCATGCCGACCGACCTTTTCGACGCCGAGCCCGAAGCCGTGGGGATGTCGGCCGCGCGGCTGGCGCGGCTGAGCCGGCATCTTCTGGAACGTTACGTGGCGCCCGGCCGCCTGCCCTGCGCCCAGGTGCTGGTCCACCGTCGCGGCCGGACGGTGTGGTCGAGCGTGCAGGGCCGCGCCGACCTCGAGCGCGGGCGACCGCTGGAGCCCGACGCCCTGGTGCGCATCTACTCCATGACCAAGCCGCTCACCTCCATCGCCTTCATGATGCTGGTAGAGGAGGGCCGCGCGGCCCTGGACGATCCGGTGGCGCGCTACATCCCCGCGTGGGAGGGCCTGGGAGTCTATGTCGCCGAGCGCGACGACGGCTTCATGACCCGCCGGCCCGACCGGCCGATGCTGGTCGTGGACCTGATGCGGCACACGTCGGGACTCACTTACGGCTTCCAGCAGCGCACGCCGGTGGACGCGGCCTATCGCGCCCGGGACATCGGGGTGATCGAGGGCAAGCGGCCGCTGGACGAGATGATCGCCGAGCTGGCCGCCCTGCCGCTGGAGTTTTCGCCGGGCGAGGCCTGGAACTATTCGGTCTCGACCGATGTGCTCGGCCATCTCGTGGGCGTGATCGCGGGCGAGCCGTTCGAGACCTTCCTGAAGCGGCGGGTGATCGATCCACTGGGGATGACGGACACGGACTTCCAGGTCGCGACGGACGAGGCCGGCCGGCTCGCGGCCTGCTATGCGGCCACGCCGGACGGGGGCCTCAGGCTGGCGGACGACCCGGCGACCAGCAGCCTCCACGCTCCGCCGGTGTTCGTCTCGGGCGGCGGGGGTCTGGTCTCCACTGCGGCGGACTATCTGAGATTCTGCCGCATGCTGCTGAACGGCGGCGAGCTGGACGGCCAGCGCCTGGTCGGCCCCAAGACCCTGAAGCTGATGGGATCGAACCACCTGCCCGGCGGGCGAGACCTCGGCTCCATGTCGCAGTCGCTGTTCAGCGAGGCGACCAACGAGGGCGTGGGCTTCGGCCTGGGCTTCGCCACCACGCTCGATCCCGCCAAGACGCTGCTGCCCGGCTCGGCCGGCGACATGTACTGGGGCGGCGCGGCAGGCACCTACTTCTGGGTCGACCCGGCCGAGGATCTGGCGGTGGTGTTCGTCACCCAGCTCCTGGGCGCGCCCCAGGTGTTGCGACGCGAGCTGAGGACGCTGGTCTATTCAGCGATCACCGACGCGAACGGGTGAGCGAAGCGGGCATTCCAGGCTCCCTCTCCGGCGCGGATCCAGACGGGCTTCCAACCCTCGCGAGCGTTCCGCCCGGCGCCAGGGCCCGACTTCGGCGCCGCTCTGAGACACGACCCTCGGACGGCGAGCGCCGCCTGCGTCAGCGGCTCTACCGGCCAGGCCCGCCCGCAGCGAAACCGGCGCCGACGATCCCGGCGACGGCGTCCGCGTCGTAAAGGGCGCTGTCCACCTTGAGGTAGGCCACCTGCTCGTCCGGCGCGGCGACGGCTTCGACCACGCCCGGAACCTCGGCGAGCGAGGCCACGATCGCGGCCATGGCGGCCGGGTCATGGCCCTCCAGGCGGACGATCCGACCGGAATAATGGCCGGGGCGGCGCATGGTCGCGGCGATGGCGAACCAGACCAGGGCCACGGCCACGGCGAACAGGAAGACGCCCTTGGCGCCGTCGAGCCCGGAGACCCACCCCCCGACGGCGCCGCCGACGAAGATGCCCATGAACTGCGAGCTGGAATAGACTCCGCTCGCCGTCCCCTTCGCGTCCGCCGGCGCGGTCTTGGTGATGAGCGACGGGAGCATCGCCTCCATGATGTTGAAGGTCGTGAAGAAGGCCAGGAGCGCCAGGGCGACGGTGACCGCCCGCCAGGGCGCGAAGGCCAGGGCCGCCAGGCTGGCGACGAGGAGGAGGATGGCGGCGAGGAAGACCTCCTTCATACGGCCGCGCGCCTCGGCCACGGCGATCGCGGGGATCATCAGCACAACCGAGCCCGCCAGGACGGGAAGGTAGAGCTTCCATTCGGCGGCGGCGGGAAGGCGGAAGGCGGTCGAGATGACGTGGGGAACCGCGAGGAAGCTGGCGGTCAGGATCAGGTGAAGCGCGAAGATCGCGACATCGAGCCGGAGCAGCTCGCCGTCGCGCAGCACCCGGCCGAGCATGGCGGGGACCGGCTCGGCCCCCCGGTGGCGGACCAGCCGGGCGGGCGTCGGCACGGCCAGCAGGGTCACGCCGATCCCCACGACCGCGAGCAGGGCGGTGAACCAGAACACGCCGCTGAGGCCGAACCCCGCCGCGACGGCGGGCCCGACCAGGATGGCGACGACGAAGGACAGGCCGATCGTCATGCCCACGATCGCCATCGCCCGGGTGCGGACCTCCTCGCGCGTGGTGTCCGCGACCAGGGCGAGGATCGACGAGCCGACCGCGCCGCATCCCTGGACGATCCGCCCGATGACCACGCCGCGGATGGTGTGGGCCATGGCCGCGACGACGCTGCCGGCGCCGAACAGGGCCAGGCCCCCGCAGATCACGGTCTTGCGGCCGATCCTGTCCGACACCAGGCCGAACGGGATCTGCAGCAGGCCCTGGGCCAGGCCGTATCCCCCGAGCGCCAGGCCGATCAGGGCCGGGGTCGCGCCCGGCAGCCTGTGCGCGTAGCTGGCGAACACGGGGTAGATCATGAACAGGCCCATCAACCGCAGGGCGAAGATGGAGGCGAGGGCGATCGATGCGCGGGTTTCGGTCTTGGTCATGGCTGCGCCCGTGGCTTAACGGCCGCCGCCCGCTTTGGGGAGAGGTTTTCGACGAATGCGCGGGTGCGGGCGGGGCGGTCGGCTGGGCGGAAGGAGGGGACGATGGCCGCTGATCCCTCGGGCCAAGACCCCAAGGCGCTCTGGAAGGAGCTGGAACCGGAGACCGATCCCGTGACCCTGGACCAGATCCACGCCATCGCGCGCAAGCTCGACCGCAAGGCGCGGCTGGCGCTGATCGCCTTCTTGCTGGTGGTCATCGTCGCGGCCTTCGCCGGCGGGCAAAGGTGGCAGACCACCCACGACGCGCTGACCAGGACGAACGTCCTGCTCATCATCGGCGGGCTGCTGCTGAGCGGCTATCTGTCGTCGCGGGTGCTGTTCCCCTCGCGCGATCCGTCGGAGCCGGCCGGGGCGTACCTGCGCCGGCGCCTGCAGCGCTCGCTCGCCAATGTGCGGGGCGGCTGGATGATCACGGTGACGCCGCTCCTGCCCAGCCTGGTCCTCAGCTTCTACGCCGCCTACGGCCGCCATCTGGCCGGGCCCTACCCCGGACCGACCTGGGCCAGGTTCCTGCCGCTGGCGGTGCTCGCCGGCGCGCTCGTCTTCGTCCTGGCGAGGACGAGGCGGGGCGAGCGGCGGATCAGGGCGCAGCTCGAGGAGGTGGACCAGCTGCTGAAGAGCTGACCGGCGGGCGCGCGGTCCGGAAAAGGGGTCAGAGTCATTTTCGGGCCGTCGTCACCCCCCGCGGCCAGCAGCCGTCGAGACGGAAAATAACTCTGACCCTTTGCCCCCGACCCTTTTTTCCCCTCAGGGCGCCTTGGGGGGCGGGCTCATGCGGACGATGCTCCCGTCGTCGTTGGCCTGGGGCGAAGGCGTCGAGCCCAGGTTGACGCTGAGGGTGTGCACCCCACGGATCTTGCCGTCGATGAAGCGGAAGGTGTGGACGTCGGGCATGCCGGTCCTGCTGTCGCCGAAGCGGCAAAACACGTTGATGACCCCCTTGTCCTCGTCGATCAGGAAGTCGCGGTTGACCAGGTAGAGGACGCCCGGCGGAATCCCCACCTCGCATGAGGCGTGCGGATCGCCGCTGCGGTTGGTGTAGGCCGCCGCCCTCCAGCCGCGCGCAGGGCGTGCCCCAGGGCACCTCCTGGAACTTGTCGGCGAACGAATCCAGATAGGCGTTGGCGCCCCGGATCATCTCGGCCGGAGGCGTCTTCTGGTACTTGTAGATGTCGCCCCAGTCCTCCTGGCTGCTGTACTTCAGGTAGGCGTTGGCGTTGAACAGCCAGTCGCCCTTATCGGTGACCAGGCTGTCGACCCGCAGGATCTTGCCGTCGCTCATGTAGAGGCGCGTGCCGATAACATAGGGATGGCCGCCCCCGGTCACGATGATCTGGGTGAAGGTCTTGCAGCGCTTGGGATCGTGGAAGCTGATGGCGTTCGCGACCGGCAGCCTGGTGTTCCAGAGGCCCTTGTCGCGATCGACCGTCGCCATGTTCTCCAGGAAGTGGGCGTTGGCCGCAAGCGGCAGGCCAGAGATGTCGCCCTTGCCCTGGGCGTCCACATAGGCGTCGGTCGCCGCCTTCAGCTCGGCCGAGGTGCAGGTGGGTTTATCGGGCAGCGGCGCATACGGGCTCGGCGCGGGCGGCCCGGGCTGGGCGGCGGCGGCCCCGGCGGCGCCGAGAAAGAGGCCGACGAGCAGCAGTTTCCTGAACATGGCGTTTTTCCCCTGTCGAAGCGCCAGACGAAACACGAAGAGACGGCGGATTCAACTCGGGGCCGGCGCGGGGCGGCTCGGGCGGACCGCCTCAAGCCCCACGGAGGACGGGCGCGACGTGTCCTCGCATGGCGTTGAAGCGCCCCCCTGGATCGGCCCAGGCCGGGGCGGACTTCGCCGGAGGGCGAAGACTTTGCGTCAGCCCGTGAAGGCGCGGGCCATGTCCATGACGCGGTCGTACATCCAGAGCCACGCCAGGCCGGACCCGGCCAGGAGCAGCATCAGCGGAATCACGGAAAATCCGGACGAGGATCTTGAAGGCATGGGCGTCGCTCCTCCCCGAGCACGAACCATGATCCGCGAGCGCGCCGCCTCTTCGGGCGGTCGACTCCACCCGAGCACTATCACCCGAGCTGAAACATTATTGCAAGAATGAAACCATCACATGGGCGTCATGCCGCAGGCTCATGCGGGAAAGGTCGGCCGGTCCTGGGCACGGAGCGACCTGCGGCGCGCCCCCTCCGGCCCCCGAACAAGCTCGCCGGCCGTCTCCCCCGGACGAGGAGCCTCTTGGCCTGATGATCTTCCCCCTCTGGGAGAAGTGTCGCCCGCCAGGGCGAGGAAGGGGGCCTTGCCCCTTCCGGTCCTTCAGACCACCTCCCCTGTTTCACGGGGGAGGACCACGCCTCGTCCTCCGCGAGGGCGTCGCCCCTACTTGCCGCTGAGGCCTCCGGGCCAGCCGGAGCTCATGCCGTAGGGGGCCGAGTTGCCGACCGCCTCGACGAGGTCGATCTTGCCGTCGGGCGTGATCTTGAAGGCCTCCACGATCTGGATCGAGGACGGGCGGCTGAAGAAGCTCATGTCGTAGTCCTTGCCGTTGGTCAGGTGGACCACCGGCACGGTGCCCGCGTGCTTGAAGATGGCGAAGGCCACCGCCACGCCCCGCTCCGGATCGGCGATCAGCCAGCGGCGGTCGACGATCTGGGTGACCACGCCGTAGTAGCCGGTGGAGAACTGCTCCTTGCAGCCGAAGGAGAAGGGCTGGAAGTCCTGGCCGGCCTGGATGGTCGTGTTGTTGGTGGTCGCCACACCGTTCTCGAGCCGGTTGCAGGTGGGCGTGAACGGATAGTAGCCGTGGCCGTCGTCCCGCTGGAGGCCCTCGAAGTAGTAGTCGGCGTCGGTGATCAGCTCCTGGCGGGTCAGGCGCTTGTCGACCGGCACGGTCTCGAACCAGGGCGCGGGCGCCTGGCCCATCTTGTCGAGGTTGTCGATGCCGGCGTCGTTCCAGGAGGGCCCCGCGCCTTTCTTGTAGAACACCGTCTCGATCTCGGTGATGCGGTTAAGCTGGACCCTGACGCGCAGAGCCATGAGGTTCTCGGCCTGGTGCTTGCCCTGGCCCTCCTTCATGGTGCGCATGACCACGATCTGGCCGTCGTCGGGATCGGCGAAGTAGTGCTTGTAGGCCCCGAAGCCCGAGGCCGTGGCCCAGAAGCCGTCGCCGACCTTCAGCTTGGATCCGCCCTCGGTGTACTTCACGTCCTGGGACAGGGGCAGCTTGGACGCGTCGTGGGCGACCATGGCTTCGGCCACCTGGTCGGCCAGGCCCTCCAGGCACGCCCGGTCGCAGTTGGACGGGACAGGCTGGGGCGGACGCGGCGTCTGGGAGATCGGGAAGCCGTGCGGGCCCACCGTCGGCTCGGGGGCGGGCGGCGCCGGCGCGGCCGGCTTGGACTTGGCGAGGGCGAGCCCGCCCGCGCCTGCGATCAAGAGCGCCGCAACGGCCGTCATGCCGGCCAAGGTCCTGGTCCTCATCGAAAGCCCCCTATCGAATGCTCGCCGCGCGTGCGTGCGCGCGTTGGTAAGGGACCCTGGCTTGTCGGTTTGACGCTGTCAATCGACCCGCCTCCGCCCGAAGGCATGTATAGTCGGCGGTGGAGAAGGGGCGGCGGGCGTGGTGATCTTCCTCATCCTGCAGAGACCGGGCTTCATCCGGTACTTCGAGCCGTCGCTGCGGATCCTCGCCGAGCGCGGCCACCGGATCCACATCGGATTCCCGGGACGGCGCGAAGGCGGCGCCCAGGCGCGCCAGTGGTTCAACAAGTACGGCGCGCCGAGGATCCAGGACGCGGGCGGGACGATGGGGCTCTACGCAGCGCTGGCGCGCGACCATCCGGGCGTGTCCTGGGGTTACGTGCGCCAGCGGCGCACCGACGGCTGGCAGGCGCTGGCGGACGACCTGCGGGCCTGTCGGGACCACCTGCGCTACTTCGAGCCGGCGTTCGAGAAGAGCCAGGGCCTGCGCGACCGGTCCGCCTACCAGTCCGTGCCCACGGCCTTCGTGAAGCTGATGCAGCGGCCCCTGGCCCGGTCGGCGGCGGGTCGCCGGGTCCTGTGCGTCTTGCTGGACGCCTGCGAGGACGCCTTGCCCGTCAGCCGCTCGGCCATCGATGAGATCCGAGACGTCGCCCCGGACCTGGTCCTGGTCTCGCGCCTGATCGACTTCGGCTCGCCGCAAGCGGACTATGTGCAGGCGGCGCAGAGCCTCGGCATTCCCGTGGGCCTGCCGGTGGCGAGCTGGGACAACCTCACCAACAAGGGCCACCTGAGGCGCAAGCCCGACTTCATGACGGTATGGAACGAGGCCCAGAAGCGGGAGGCGATCGAGCTTCACGGCATGGCCGAGGACCGCATCCTGGTCACCGGCGCGCAACTGTTCGACGCCTGGTTCGGACGCGGGCCGTCACTGGACCGCCAGGCGTTCTGCGCGCGCCTGGGCCTGGACCCGGACCGGCTGATCCTGACCTATCTGTGCTCGTCGCGCTGGGTGGGCGCGGACGAGTCCGGCCTCGTGCGCCATTGGCTGAAGTCCCTTCGCCGGTCCAAGCAACCGCGGCTGCGGAACGCCAATGTCATTGTGCGGCCCTACCCCAAGCAAGGCGAGACCTGGGATCGGGCGCGGCTGTCCGACTTCGACCCGGTGCGCATCTGGCCGCCCGTCGGGACGACGCCCACGACCGAAGCCGAGCGGAACGAGCTGTTCGACACCATCCACCACTCCGCCGCCGTTGTCGGCCTGAACACCAGCGCCCTGATCGAGGCGGCGATCATCGGCCGGCCGGTGCTCGTGCTGATCGACCCGGAGCACCCGACCGCCGAATCCGGGACCTTGGGCACCCTGCACTTCCAGCACCTGATCGATCCCGAGCGGGGGGTCGCGGACGTATCGCCCTCGATCAAGGAACACCTGCGCCAGCTCACCCGGGCCATCAGCAGGCCGGACGTGAAGCGCCTGCGCCGCTTCGTCCAAAGCTTCGTGCGGCCGAACGGCGAAAGGCGGCCAGCCGCGCCAATCCTTGCGGACGCGATCGAGCGGGGCGCGGGCATGGCCCCGGCGGCGAGGCGGCGCGGGCCGGGGCCCGGCCAACTGGCGACGCGGGCTGCGCTGTTCCTGCTGCGGCCGGCGCTGACCTCGGCGCTCCGGCAAAGGATGACCAGCAGCGACGCGCCCCCGCTGCGCTCGCGCAAGGCGACGCGGGTGGCGGTCAAGGCGGCGCGGACCGAGGCCAAGGCGGCGCGGGCATGAAGACGACCGCCGGGGGGTCCCGGCGGGCCGCGCACTATGCCTCATCCCGGAAAGAGAAGGAGGGACCCGCTGCGAAGCAGCGGGAGGATGAGGGATTGGGTACGGCCTGGGCGTACCCCCTCGCCTTCCCACGCCTATAGCGCGGGCCCCTTCCTGTCCCCATGGGAGAGGCGTGCTATTCGAGGATCTTGGAGACGACCCCGGCGCCGACCGTGCGGCCGCCTTCGCGGATGGCGAAGCGCAGCTTCTCCTCCATGGCGATCGGGGTGATCAGCTCCACGTTCAGCTCGGCGTTGTCGCCCGGCATGATCATCTCAACCCCTTCCTTCAGGCTGATGATCCCGGTCACGTCCGTCGTGCGGAAGTAGAACTGCGGCCGGTAGTTGGTGAAGAACGGCGTGTGGCGACCGCCCTCCTCCTTGGTCAGGATGTAGGCCTCGGCCACGAACTTGGTGTGCGGCGTGATCGAGCCCGGCTTGCACAGGACCTGGCCGCGCTCGATCTCCTCGCGCTTGGTGCCCCGAAGCAGCACCCCCACGTTGTCGCCGGCCTCCCCCTGGTCCAGCAGCTTGCGGAACATCTCGACGCCCGTGCAGACCGTCTTCTGCGTCGCACGCAGGCCCACGATCTCCACTTCCTCGCCGACCTTGATCACGCCCCGCTCGATCCGGCCCGTGGCCACCGTGCCGCGGCCCGAGATGGAGAACACGTCCTCCACCGGCATCAGGAACGGCTGGTCCTTCGGACGCTCGGGCTGCGGGATGTAGGCGTCCACCTGGGTCATCAGCTCCAGGATCGCGTCCTCGCCCATCGGCGCGTCCCGGCCTTCCACCGCCGCCAGGGCCGAGCCCTTGACGATCGGGATGTCGTCGCCGGGGAAGTCGTAGGAGGAGAGAAGCTCGCGCACCTCCATCTCCACCAGCTCGAGCAGCTCGGGGTCGTCGACCATGTCGACCTTGTTCAGGAACACCACCAGCGCCGGCACCCCGACCTGGCGGGCCAGGAGGATGTGCTCGCGGGTCTGCGGCATCGGGCCGTCCGCCGCCGACACCACCAGGATCGCCCCGTCCATCTGGGCCGCCCCGGTGATCATGTTCTTCACATAGTCCGCGTGCCCGGGGCAGTCGACGTGGGCGTAGTGGCGGTTCTTGGTCTCGTACTCCACGTGCGCCGTGTTGATCGTGATCCCCCGCGCCTTCTCCTCCGGCGCGGCGTCGATGTCCTCGTACTTCTTGGCCGTCGCTCCGCCGGTCTTGGCCAGGACCATGGTGATCGCCGCCGTCAGCGTCGTCTTGCCGTGGTCCACGTGGCCGATCGTGCCGATGTTGCAGTGCGGCTTGTTACGTTCGAACTTTTCCTTGGCCATGGTTCACCTTCGTGGCGGACAGCGGGGGGACGGGTCTGGACTCTGGAGCGGGTAGCGGGAATCGAACCCGCATCCTCAGCTTGGAAGGCTGCTGCACTACCATTGTGCTATACCCGCGGCGGTCTTGCTCCTTGTGTGATCCGGGGCGGCGAAGCAGGCCGCGTCGGCGCGTGGTGGGGGAAGTAGGACTCGAACCTACGAAGGCGTAAGCCAGCGGATTTACAGTCCGCCCCCTTTGCCGCTCGGGACATTCCCCCGACGCGCGCGATCGGGCATGCAACTCCAGGCCTGCGCCGCAGGTTCCGCCCGCCAGGGGCCTCACCGCAACGACGGCCCTTCGGCCCCAAATCAAGAGCGCGTCTTATAGTGATGCAGAACCGCCGACGCAACGACCGCAACGCCCGCCCCGAGAAGGGGAATTTCCGCCGCCCCGGCGACCGCCACGCAGGGGCCTCCGCCTGGCTCTGGGGCCGCCATCCTGTGGAGGCGGCGCTGGGCAATCCTCGCCGCGAGGACGCCCGGCGCCTCGTGCTCGCGCCCGGCCGCACGATCGCCGGCGCGCCGCCGCCCGGCCGGCGCTGGCCCGAAGCGGAGACGATGGAGCCCGCCGAGATCGCCCGCCTGTTGCCGGCGGGGGCCGCGCACCAGGGCTACGCCCTGCTGGCCGCGCCGCTGGACGGCGCCGAGCTGGAGGAGATGGCGGCGCCCGCGCGGGGCGTCATCGTCATGCTCGACCAGGTGACCGACCCGCAGAACGTCGGCTCGATCCTGCGCTCGGCCGCGGCCTTCGGCGCGCGCGGCGTGATCCTGCAGGAGCGGCGCGCCCCTCCCCTGACCGGGGTGCTCGCCAAGGCCGCCGCCGGTGCGGTGGACAAGGTCCCGGTCGCGCGGGTCGTCAATCTGTCGCGAGCGCTTGATAGACTGGGCGACCTCGGCTGGCGCGCGATCGGGCTGGACTCGGCCGCCGACCGGCAGCTCGACGAGATTCTCGATGGATCACCGACAGTGTTGGTCCTGGGCTCGGAAGGTGAAGGCCTGCGACGCCTGGTCGCAGAGCACTGCGATACTGTCGCCAGCATTGCACAGGCCAAGGGATTCGAAAGTCTCAATGTGGCCGCGGCGGCCGCTGTGGCGCTCTTCCAGGCTGCAAAACTCGCCTGACCGGCGAACCTCACACCCTGTTCAACATCAACCTCTTGATTCCGGCCCGCGACGTGTCTTTTTGGTGGCTTCGCATAGTTGCCCAATGTTTGTGCAACGACAGGAACGGACAGGGGGGTCCCGGATGTCGGAGGCGGTTTTGAAGCGTTTTGCCTTGGCGGCGGCCGGCGTCCTGGCCCTGGTGGCATGCAGCCGCTCGGCGCCGCCGGAGGCGGCGGCCTCGGCGCCGCCCGCAGCCGTGGCCCAGACGACGCCCGAGCTGGCGGGCGGTCCGGCCGCGCCGGCCAGGCCCGCGCCGGTGATGATCCCCGGCCGCGCCGCCGCCGCGGCCTTCCAGCCGAGCGAGGCATGGCTGAGCGCCCATCACTGGAAGCCCGCGCCGGCCAACGCCCTGATCACCCAGGTCAGCGCCGATGGGCGCGCCGTGGTGAGCATGCGGCCGATCGCCAATCCGCCGTCCCTGTGGCGCGCGCGCGCGGTGACCGCCGCGCGGACCACCGGACGGCCCGCGCCCGCGCCCAAGCCCGTGGCGCAGAACGCCCGGCCCCTGGCGCTGGCGGTGATCACGCCCGAGCCGGCCAAGCCCGCGGCGCCCGCCGCGACGCCGGTTCCGGCCGAAGCGGCGCAGATCCAGAACTCCCGCCGCCTCCGGCGCCCCCGCAGCCTCCGACGCGCCGCCGGCCGCCTCCGCCCCGGCGGCGGCTGCGCCGGCGCCCGAGCCCAAGAAGGGGCGCGGCCTGAAGCTGCCCGCCCTGCCCGACCTCAAGACGCTGAAGCTGGACGACCTGAAGAAGCTGAAGCTGCCGGACCTGAAATCGTTCGACCTGAAGTCGCTCCAGATCCCGGGCCACAAGACGATCAAGGTGCCGGGCGTGGGCGAGATCGCCTCCGAGAAGGTGGTCACCGGCGCGATCCTGCTCGTGATCGTGCTGCTGCTGATGCTGATCGCTAGCAACGCCAGCGCGCGGCGCCGCCGCGCCGAGCGCCGCCGGATGTTCCGCACCTTCCAGGCCACTGACTTCGGGCTCGAAGACGAGTCCGCCCCCGCCCTCGCGCCCGCGCCCGCGCCGGACCACGGATCGGACCATGGGGCGGATCACGGAGCGGCGCATCCGCCGGCCGACGACGGTGGCGGCCATGGCGGCCATGACGACCATGGCGGTCACGACGATGGGCATCACGGCGGTCATCACTGACCCGCTTGCGCCCTCGCGCCTTGCCCAGCGCTCCCGACTAACGCATTGAGGGCGCATGCTCGACGCGCTCGACGGGATGCTTGCGCCGACCGTGATGAAGGATCTCCTGGTCCTCGGCCAGGTCCTGATGATCGATTTGCTGCTGGCCGGCGACAACGCCGTGGCGGTGGGGTTGTCGGCGGCGGGGCTGGAGGCCAGCCAGAGGCGCAAGGCGATCCTGGCGGGCCTCGGCGCCGCGGTGGTCCTGCGCATCGCCTTTGCGGTGCTGGCGACGCGGCTGCTGGCCGTGATCGGCCTGACCCTGGCCGGCGGCCTGATCCTGCTGTGGGTCTGCTGGAAGATGTGGCGCGACCTTCGCGAGCACGCCAGGCGCGACGAGGCCGCCTCCGGCCAGCCCGCGCGCCAGGCCAAGGGCTTCGGCGGGGCGCTGCTGCAGATCATGCTGGCGGACCTGTCCATGTCGCTGGACAACGTCCTGGCCGTGGCCGGCGCCGCGCGCGAGCATCCGGCGCTCCTGGTGTTCGGCCTGCTGCTCTCCATCGCCCTGATGGGCGTGGCGGCCTCGTGGATCGCCAAGCTGCTGACCCGGATGCGGTGGATCGGCTACCTGGGCCTGCTGATCGTCGTCTATGTGGCGCTGCAGATGATCTGGGACGGCCACCGGACGGTGGTCATGGATCTGGGCCTGTCGCCCCAGTACAACCAGGTCATGCCCAAGGACCTGCAGATCACGCCGGCCGAGATCGCCGAGCACAAGGCGTACGAGAAGGCGGCCGAGCACCCGTTCGGCAGATGATCGAATAGCCCCGGGCCGGGGCGCTCAGCCGTCCACGCCGGCGAAACGCTCACGCCACTGGGCGATCTCGGCGTCCTCGAGCTTGCGGAACAGGACCTCGGGCGCGCACACGCGCCGCCCCGCCTCGACCCGCGACAGCTCGGCCGCGCCGTCAGGGCCCGGCCATCCGCAGGGATAGGCCTCGCCCACCGCCCCGGCGATCTTCTCGGCGGTGAAGGGGATGACGGGGGCCGCGACGCGGGCGAACAGACCCACGAGGTTGATCCCCGTGCGCACGATCACCGCGGCGCGGTCGGGATCGGTCTTGATCGCCGTCCAGGGCGCGGCCTCGGTCAGGTACTCGTTGCCGATGACCCACAGGGCGCGAAGCTCGGCGGCGTACTTGCGCATCTCCATCTGCTCGATCAGCGAGGTGATCTCGCCAAGCTTGGCCGAGACGTCGGCGTGGAGCCTCTCCTCCAGCGGTCCTGGCGCGCCGCCCGCGGGGACGACGCCATCGAACCGGCTCTCGCAGAACTTCAGGATCCGGTTGACGAAGTTGCCCAGCACGTCGGCGAGGTCGCGGTTCACCGCCGACTGGAACTGCTCGAAGGTGAAGGCGGTGTCCGAGCCCTCCGGGCAGTTGGCCGTGAGGTACCAGCGCCACTGGTCGGCGGGCTGCAGCTCCAGCGCCGTGTCCATGAAGACGCCGCGCTTCTTGGAGGTGGAGAACTTGTCGCCGTACCAGTTCAGCCAGTTGAAGGCCTTCAGTGTGTCCACCAGCTTCCACGGCTCGCCCGAGCCCAGGATGGTGGCGGGGAAGCTGACGGTGTGGAAGGCGACGTTGTCCTTGCCCATGAACTCGACGTAGCGCACGTCGTCCGCGCCCTTGTCGGTGCGCCACCAGCCCTCCCACTCGCCGCCCGTGGCCTCGGCCCACTCGCGGGTGGCGGCGATGTATTCGATGGGGGCGTCGAACCAGACGTAGAAGACCTTGTCCTCGAAGCCCTGGCGCGGCTGGCCGCCGCGGGTGACCGGCACGCCCCAGGCGAGGTCGCGGGTGATGCCGCGGTCGATCAGCCCCTCGTCCAGGTGCTTGTAGGCGATCGAGCGGGCGAGGTGCGGCCAGTCCGTCTTGGAATCGACCCAGGCGCGGATGCGGTCGGCGAGCCGGGTCTGCAGCAGGTAGAGGTGGCGCGTCTCGCGGATCTCGAGGTTGGTCGAGCCGGACACCGTGGAATAGGGCTCGATCAGGTCGGTGGGATCCAGCAGCCGGCCGCAGTTGTCGCACTGGTCGCCGCGCGCGGGACGGAAGCCGCAGTGCGGGCAGGTCCCCTCCACATAGCGATCGGGCAGGAAGCGCCTGTCGTCGACCGAATAGATCATCCGGTCCGTGCGCTCCTCGATGAAGCCGTGGTCCTCGAGCACGTCGGCGAAATGCTGGGTCAGCTCGTGGTTCTGGGGCGAGGACGAGCGGCCGAACCAGTCCCAGGACAGGCCGAAGGCGCGCCCGATCCGATGCTGGATGGCGTGCTGCTCCTCGCAGTAGGTGAAGACGTCCTGGCCGGCCTCGGCGGCGGCGAGCTCGGCCGGCGTGCCGTGCTCGTCGGTGGCGCAGATGTAGAGCACCTCGTGGCCCTGGGCGCGCTTGAAGCGGGCCCACACGTCGGCGGGCAGCATCGAGCCGGCGAGGTTGCCCAGGTGCTTGACGCCGTTGATGTACGGCAGGGCCGAGGTGATCAGGATGCGGGCCATGTGCGGGCCTAGGGTTGGACCGGAGAGCGCGGGGATATAGGCGCCCCCAGGCCCTGGCAACAGCGGGGGCCGCCTGGGCAGGCCCGACGATTTGAGCAGACGCCTCGCCGGCGGCCGCGATGACCTATCTCACCACCAAGGACACCAAGGTCGCCAAGGGGCCGAGCCGGCGCGGGCGGCCGACGCCGGGCCCCCGCATCTCAAGCCCAGCGCGTGTAGAGACGCCGCATCCGAGATGTCAGCAGGCGGATGTGCCAATTCGCCCGCCGGGTGAATTGTGTCCAGCCAAGACGCCTGTAATTGGATTCCGCTCGCCTTTCGGTGAATTCTGGCTAACTATTCCGGCCCGCAGGCATAGGCGAGACGCAAGTCTCAGCCGACGCCCGAGAGACGGGGGAAACGATGCGTATCAATTGGCTCGGCGTGATCATCAGCGCCATTGTGATCGTGCTCCTGCGGTACCTCTGGTACGCGCACTTCGGCGGCGCGGACTGGGGCCACTTCGTGGGCAAGGCCGTGAACGCGATCCAGAGCGACCAGAAGGCCGCGCTGAAGGAGCTGGTGAACGCGCTGGTCCTGTCGGCCGTCCTCGGGTGGGTCATCGGACGGCTGCGCGACCGCGCCCTGATCCCCGGGATCGGGGCGGGGATCATCACCGCCATCGGCTTCGCCTGGACCACGGCATCGACCGGCTTCATCCACGGCGGGGCGCTGAAGGACGCGATGGTCGACGCCGGCTTCCTGCTGGTCGCCTATGTGATCGCCGGCGCGATCCTGGGCGCCATGGCGCCCAAGCCCTCGGTGCACTGAGGCGCCGCCGCCCGGCCCGGCCGTGGGGGCCGGGGCCGGGGCGACCGGACCGGAGCATGCTCGCCGCCGCCCCGCGGCGAGGAAGGCGTAGCGTACGCCTTGTCCGGCCGTCCGAGACGCGCCATTAGAGGGTCAGCCCAGGCCGCCGGTTTAGCTCAGCTGGTAGAGCAGCGCTTTTGTAAAGCGAAGGTCGCGGGTTCGAGTCCTGCAACCGGCGCCACTTCCAGACTGCGAGACGACGGCCAAGTTCCGTCCGAGAACGTCCGAAGACGGCCGCCCTCATCCGAAGCGCGGATGAGGCGTCGTCATGAAGGCGCTGGGATGATCATCGGCTTTCCGGCCAGAGATCCCCGACGTTGAATTGGGGCCCATCAGGCCATCCATCCGCCGGACGCGCGATCGGCGGCGTGGCTGCGCCGGTCAGAAGCGGACCGCCAGCCGAGCCAGAATCCATCTGCCGCTCCAGAGCGATCAGGGCCTGCTCGATCGCCGCGAACTCCTCCGGGCCGATGTCCGCCTCGTCGCGTCCAACGCCAGCCCGGTCCAATTCCGGCGACGCAGAGAATAGCGCCTGAGCGCTCCCTCGCTCCTCGAGTTCAAAGTCTAAGGCCATTGTCGTTCCCTGGCTTCTGCTCGAGACCAAACCAAGTCCCGCGCCGGCGTGATGCCTTCACCCTCGCGCCGACCGGGACATGCCGCCACGGCGCCGCGCCTTTGGCTGCGGTCTTCGCTCGCACAACGTCATTGATAGGTTCGGCTCGCCGCCTCCGAACAGATCATCACGTAGGACTGCTCGGAGAACCAATGCTGCGCCGCCGCCCGCAATTGCTCGTCGTCGACCCGCGGCGGCGGGGATTCGGCGACCATGCTTTCAAAGACGAGCGGCTTTTGGATCAGGCCACGGCACGCCGACGCCGCTTCTGACAGCGACCGCTCGCGCCGCCGCTCCTCTTCGCGAAAGCGGCGCCTCGTTTCCTCGATCTCGTCGGCGTCGACCGCGTCAGGCAGTTCGGCCGATATCTCGCTCGCCAACGTCCTGAAGACGTCAGCCTGGCGAACGTCGATCTGCATCCCCACCCACCGATAGCCGAAATCGCGCAACCCGCTCCTCAGCTCCATCGAGCCGGCCACCGGCTTCCGCTCCAGGGCCTCCGCAGCGAACCTCGACGCTAGCCTGTTCATGAACACGCGATTGAGGACGTGCATCATCTCCCTCAACTCGGGTCGGTCGGTGCAGTTCGGCGCAGGCGCCGCCAAGGCGCAAAACCTGCGATCGTCATCGAGCGCGACGCGAACGTCACCGCCCCAAGTGGACGACGGCTCTATCTTGCCGCATCCGGGATCCGCGCGCGCCGGCAGATCGCCGAATGTCTTCTCGATCAAATCGACGGCCGCCTGCCCATCGACGTCGCCCACCACGACCACGTCCGCCGGCCCCCTGCCCATCAACGGACGAACGTCCTTTTCAATGTCTTCTGTCGACAGCGCCTGGACGTAGTCCTTGTGCGCAAACGCCCAACGTGGATCGCCGCGATGGACCAGCTGCTCTATGTGCTGATGGTAGATTGCGCGCCAGTCGTCCTGCTTCGCGTGAAGCATCGCATTCAGGTAGTACCGGCGCGCGCCCTCGATCCCAGCCTCATTCAGAAGGCCTTCCTGATAGTAGAGCTTTGTGAATCCGAGCTGCCCGCCCAGCTCCGCCGCGCCGCCCTGAAAGATGATCGCAAGGCCGTCGTCGTCCAGCGACATGGACATCCCACAGCTCTTCGCCGCCAGCACGGCCTCCACCTCGCTGAACGAGCCGCGGGTAAGGCCGGACCGGAGCAATGCGCCGGCGTCGACCGCCCACTTCGGGGAGAGCCGCCCGCTCCTGCATCCGGAAACGCCGCTCCCGGACCTGAACAATGTGTAGCATTGGCCAGGCGGGACCGACTGATGCTTCACACAAAAGGTGACACCGTTATTCAGACTTCCCGCAATCAGCCGTCCTCCGCCCGGCAAATTCGCTTCCCGCGTCCGCCTGGCTGCAACTTCCGGCTCCCTGACGAGTCCCGCGTGCGACGCAACGTTCATTCCCATCCCCGTCCATCAGCTCGCGGCAATGGCGCTAACATGCCCAAAAAGTCGCGTCAACGTCACAATTGAATGCAATAAAGTCGATTTCTGACGACGCCGTTCTTCTGGCTCGCGGCGAATGATGGGCGGCATGGCCGCGATTTAATTATAACCTATTATCATTCTTCCGAAGGGTGGCGCGCCGCCGGATCGGCCGCCAGTATCGCGGCGGTTCGAGCAAAAGGAGGAGATTTGCCATGTCCTACGGAGGCGGTTTTTACGGAGGCTACAGCGGCTACTACTCGTACTTCGGGAACTACATCACCGGTGAATATTCGATTCTCGGCGGCGGGTATGTCGGCCTGTATAATGGCGTTGGGGTCGCCCTGAGCACCAGCGGCTATGTGGATGTCGCCTATTCCTCGGGCACCTGCTACACGTTCAATGTTTCCAGCATCGACTGGGGCGCGGTCGGCAATCAGACCCTTGGCGGTCTGATCACCGGCGGCATAGGCGGCGCTGTTGGCGGCGCGGCTGTGGGATCAATCGAGCCCGGCCCAGGAACCCTTGTCGGCGGAGCTGTCGGCGCCCTCGGCGGGGCCATTTCGGGGGCGGTCGCCGGCGGCCTGATGGAGCTCTGGAACCAGCTGACGGGCCACACTTGATTGTCGAATGCGGCAAGGTAGGTTAAGTCTTGCCAATTGAGACTTGGCCCGGCTCCGGACTTTGGTCTGAGGCCGGGCCGGCTCGTAACAGCAAGGTAGGGGCGAGCAATGATGGCGAAAGTTCTGATCGTTGTGATCGCGGCCGTCATAGGCGCGTTGGCCGGATCGAGCCTGATGCTGCTCGGCGTGATCAAGACAGCCCTGCCGGCAGTCGTCGGGGCCGTCGTCGGGGCGGTTGCGGCGGCCCTCTATAGGCCGGCTCCCCGCCAGCGATAGCCCCAGAGCCCGAATGGCGGGGCGGGCCGTCGCCTCGACGGCGGCGCCTCGCCTCCTCTCGCGGCGCGGGCCGGCAACGAAAGAGGGGCGCCATTCAATCGAGGCGCCGCTCGCCCGGTGCAGGCGCCGGCCGATCGAAAACCTCAGTCAGGACTGACGGCCCGTCGGCATAAGGGCTTCGGGAAATCTGCTTCAATATCCTGAGAGCCATCCGCGCCGTCCGCTCGCCATCGCGCCCGGGAAAGAAGCCGACGGCGACCTCGCCATAGCGGAACTCCAACTGGCGCAGCAGCACTGCGCCGCTCCCCGTCAAGGCCAGGTGGTTGGCGCGGCGGTCGATCGGGTCCGGCGTCTTGCTGACCAGCCCGCGCTGGATCAGATAGTCCAACGCCACCGCCAGGTTCGGCGCCTTGATGTCGAGGCGCTGTGCAATGGTGGTCTGACGGCAGCCGGGATGGTCGCTGATCAAGCTGAGCACCAGGAAGTCAAGCTGGGTGACCCGGTCACGACGGAAGTCGGCGTTTATGCGGTCAGTGAACGCCCGATGGGCCAGACGCAGCCAGACTCCCAGCTTGTCCGCCAGGCAACGCTCCTCGCCGAGCCAAGCGCCGGCCGGGCCGGCCTTGAGTCCCGTCTCGTCGCTCTCCATCGCTCGCTCCAGTTGAGACTTTAGGTTTCGTTTCGGCGCATGATAAGTGATCGGCGCAGAGGCGCAATGCTGTTGAATGGAATCTTCAGTTGGACTTATATTTTGCGATTGATCGACTTGACATCAACGACCTGCGTGCGCGTAACTGAAACTGCACGGAGGCGACACTCATGACCCAGAACGTCCACGTCATATCCGGCCTGCCCCGATCGGGCTCTACGCTGCTGTCCGCCATTCTCAGGCAGAACCCGAACATTCACGCCGGCATGAGCACCCCGGTGCTTGGATTGCTGGGGGCGCTGCAGGTGGGCATGAGCGGCAAGGCCGAGATGCACCCGCTCATCACCGACGAGATTCGGCGAGACGTGCTGCGGGGCGCCTTCGAAAGCTACTACAAGGGGCTGTGGGACTTCGAGACGATCTTCGACACGAGCCGGGCCTGGTGCGGCAGGCTGTTCCTGCTCCATGAGCTGTTTCCGACGGCGAAGGTGGTCTGTTGCGTGCGCGCCCTGCCGTGGATCTTCGACAGCGTGGAGCGGATCGTCCGTTCCAATCCGCTGGAACCGTCGCGCATGTTCGGCTTCGAGCCCAGCGGCAGCGTCTACAGTCGCGTCGACACATTGATGGCGCCCGGCGGCATGGTCGGCGGCGCGTACGGCTGTCTCAAGGACGCGTTCTACGGCGGATATTCCGACAAGCTGATCCTGCTCCCGTATGAAGCCCTGACCGCCCGGCCGGCCGAGTCCATCGCCGAACTCTACCAGTCGCTCGGCCTGGAGCCCTTCGACCACGACTTCGACAACGTGGAGTACAATGCCGATGACTTCGACTTCCACCTCGGCGCGCGCGGTCTGCACACGGTTTCCGGCAAGGTGGAGCCCCGCCCGCGGCGCTTGAACCTGCCGCCTGACATTCTGCAGCGGCTCGAGGGCACCGATTTCTGGAACCGCCCGGACGCAAGCCGGCGGAAGGTGCACATCATCGGCGCGGGCTCGCAAGACACGCCCGATAGCGCTCCGACGACGGCCCCAAGCACCGCCTTGCCGCCCATCGAGATGGCCTTGGGCGCACCCAGCGACTCCGCCGCGCCCCTGTAGCTAACGCGGCCCAAGGCTGCGCGGCGCGGACGGCGCCTCACCTCAGGCTCTGGTGCAATCCTGCGACCGCCCTGGCTCCGTCCTTGAAGATCTCGCCGACGAACAGGTCCGCCGCCATCGCCGCCGTGATCGCCACGGCGAACACCGAGAACCACATCTTCAGGGCGATCGAGAGCAGGAATACATTGAACTGCGGAGAGAAGCGGTTCAGCAGGCCCAGGACGCCGTCGAGGAAGGTCGTCAGCACCAGCGCAGGAGCGGAGAACAGCAGAGCCAGGACCATCAGGTCCGCGAATACGCGCTGGAAGATGGTCACGTCCTGCAGATGCAGGTGCAGGCCCGGCTGGCCAATCGGCCAAAGCACGTAGCTCTCGAGGATGATGTTGATCACGTAGAGCAGCCCGCCCGAAGCGGCGAAGGCGAACATCGCCAGGCGCGAGAAAAGACCTCCGTAGATCGAGCCGCTGGAGCCGGAGAACGGGTCGATCAGCATGAAGCGGGTGGTGTTGACCTTCTGGTCAATGAAGTCTCCGGCGATCTGCAGCGACCACAGCACGCCGGCGAAGAAGAAGCCGATGGTCAGGCCGATGTTAGCCTCAATGCAGAACGCCCCGATCCAGCGCGTGGCGGTGAGATGGCCGACATCCCGAGCCGGCTGGAGCGCCAGCACGATCAGCCCCAGTCCCACGAACAGGCTGTTGCGGACCAGGGGAGGCGCCACCTCGCGGGTGAGGACCGGCAGCATGGCGAAGGCGCAGGCCGTGCGCATAAGGCTGAGGGCCAGGACCAGCACCGACTGGAAGTCGAAACCGGCTCCCGTCACGGCCGCACGAGGCTCGCGAAGTTCGAGAAGATCTGGTCGCTGAAGTTGTAGAGCGTGGGTCCCATCATGCCGCCGAACAGGGCGAGGGCGAGCACGACCGCGATGAACTTCACCGCATATTGGATCGTCTGTTCCTGCAGCTGGGTCGCCGCCTGGAGAATGCTGACGGCCAGGCTGGCCACGGTGGCCATCAATATCGGCGGGGCCGACAGCGCCAACACCAGCCAAAGCCCCTGGTCCATCAGCCGGACCGCCTCGCTGTTCAGCATCGTCGACGCCTAGTGGTAGGACGCGACAAGGCCGTGAGCGACCTTGGCCCAGCCGTCGATCAGGACGAACAGGAGGAGCTTGAACGGCAGGGACACGGTATTGGGCGCCATCATCATCATGCCCATGGCCAGAAGGACGTTGGCCACGACCAGATCGATCACCAGGAAAGGCAGGAAGATCAGGAAACCGATCTGGAAGGCGCTGGAGAGCTCGCTCACCGTGAAGGCCGGCATCACCACGAGAAAGTCCGTCTCGGTCAGCGTCTTCCCCTGCTTCGCGAGCATCCGGTTGCCCGTGACCATGAAGAAGCGCCGCTCACGGGCGGTTGAGTGCTTGAGGAGGAACTGCCGCAAAGGCTCCTTCGCCGCGTCGGCGTACGAGAGCATGCGCGAGACGTCGCTCGAGCTGGCCGCAGGCGGCTGCGCCTTGATCCGCGCCTGCATGTTCACCGCCACCGGGTACATGACGTACAGGGTCAGGATCAGGGCGAAGCCGTTGATCACGACGCTAGGCGGGGTCTGCTGCAGTCCCAGCGCGCTGCGCAGCAAACTCAACGACACGACGATCTTGGTGAACGAGGTGACCATCACCGCGAAGAACGGCGCCAGAGCCAGGAGGATGATCGTCAGCAGAGCCGCTGCAGGGCTGATGTTCGCCACGGTCTAGCGCTCCACGGCGTCCACAAGGACGCCGTAACGCCCGCCGAGGGCTACGAGCCGGCCATGGGCGATGGTCCGGCCCCCGACGGTCAGGCGAACCTGCGGCTCTCCGCCCTCATCGTGGGCGGGAAGGACAGAGCCTGGAGCGATGCGGGTTATGTCGGCCAGACGCGCCGGCCAGGGCCCCAGCTCGAAGCTGATGCCCACCGGCAAGTCTTCCAGGACGAGCGGCGCGCGATCGGCGGAGGCCTCCGGATTCTCGTCAACGTCTAGGACCATGGCGGCTTCTCCTGAGCGTCCGGCGCCGGATTGCAGCGCGGTGGAGGAATGGAATTGGTTCGAGGCCGGGTCGAACGCGCCGTCGGCCTCGAGTTCCGCCTCCAGGCGCAGCCGGGCGGGGAAGCGATCCCCCTCTCCCAGCCACACGAGGTCGCCGAGGGAGAGCCGTCGCAGCTCCGCAGCGGGAACCTCGGGACCGGCCACTGACAGCACGGCCGGGAGCGGAAGGTCAGACGGCAGACGCGACAGATCCGGAGGCCTGGCCGGCAGCTTGATCGACGCCGCGTCAGGGAGGCAGAGCGCCAGCTGGTGGAGCAGCCGGCCATCCTCGGCCCTGAGGTCCAGCCGCACGCAGAGCCCTTCGGCCGCGCCGAACCGGACCGGTCGCCAGGCCGGGCCGTCCCCTTCGAGCGCCTGAAGCACGAACTCGAGCCGGCCCATGGCGGCCAGCGGCGCGAGGATCGAGGAGGTCGAGCCCGGGCTCGGCCACGCCCCCGGGGCGCCGTCAACGCGCAAGGCGGCTGCGGCGACGGGACCAAGCGGGGTGTCGAACCAGAGCCACGGCTCGACGCCCAGGTCGGCGCAGGCGCCGACGGCGGCGTCCGCCACCAGCCGGCCGTCTCCGTCCATGAAGCCGAGTCCGTCGAAGGCGGCGAGCAGACGGGCCCGCGCCTGCGCTTCGCCGCGCGTCAGCCGGCGCTCGGCGACCACGGGGGCGACGGTTTCGGCGGCGCAGCGCGGCGCTGGAGCCGGAAGGGTGGATTGGCTGACGCTCACAGCTCGCCGTCTCCCGCTGCGGACACGGGCGCGCCGGCGTCCAGTTGGAGCCCCGCGACGGACAGGCCCCTCGCCTCCAGCCGCCGCCTGAGCCGGTCCAGCTGGTTGGACACATCATGCACAGACTGTCGATCGACACTGAGGACCACGTCGACCGCGCCATCGGGCAGGACGTTCACGTCCAGACCCGAGACGGCCCAGCCGCTTTCCGGGAACTGGACGGCCAGCCCGTCAGGCGCGTGCATCGGCTGGGACTGCGCCTGCTCGGCGAGCGCGCCGAAACTTCGAGCCGGAACGTCATGGCTGCGCTCGGGGCCGGTGGCGCCGTTCGCATCGCCTTGCCTATGGGGCGCGCTCGGCGCATCCGCGACCGTCCGGGACTCCAGACGATGAAGACTGAGCGAAAGCCCGGCCAGCCCGGCGCCTTCCGGCCGCAGAGCCGCCGCCTTCGCTCCGCCGGTCAGCGGTGGCGGCGGCGCGGGAAGGGACGGAACCGCCGGGGCCGCCGGGTGGGACTGTTCCTTGGTCCGCCGCTTGTCCGGCGCGTGTCGCCCCGACACGCCAGCGCCCGGCGAAGCGAGCGCCGGCCGCACGGGAGCCCGCACCGGTTGGCCAAGCGCGTCCCGGGCCATCGTAAGGGCGTCGTGGAACTTCCCGCGCGCGCCGGGACCCGGATGCGGCAGGGCGGCGTCGGTCGCCGGCGCGTCGCTGCCGACGGCGTGCGACAGCGGCTTATCCACGATCCCATCCATCCGTGGACGCCCCCGACCGGCGGTGTTCCTGATCAAGCTCGCCCAGCCGGTCGCGCCGCCGCTGCGCGGCCGATGCCGCCGCCCTCTCCAGGACCTCCACGCCGCTGAGACGCGCGTTGGCCCGCCCCAGGCCGCGTCGGGCCGTCCGGAGCCGCGCGTCGGCTTCCGACACCGCAGCCGCCCCGGCGCGCGCGGCCTGAGCGGCGGCTTGCCGGCGGCTGATGAGCGCGTCGACGCGCGCCAGGGCGCTCATCCGCAGAGTCGGGTCGCTGGCCTCCTCGCCGAGCCAGATCGACAACCACTGGGCCTGGGTGTCGAGCGCCTCCAACAACTGCTCGTGACGGGCGAGCGCCGCCCGGGCGTCGTCGAGCGCCCGGCGGCGGAACTCGACCTCGGCCAGGGCGCGCTGAACCGCGCGTTCGCGCACCCTTCGAAGCTGAGCTAGGAGACGGGTCACGCCGCCAGCTCCTCAAGCGCGGCGAGCGCCTCCTCGAAGGAGACTTGCGTGTCCGCCGCCTGGCTGAGGAAGCGTTCGATCTCGGGCCAGCGGGCGATCGCTTCGTCGGCCAGGACATCCTGGCCAGGCTCGTACTCGCCGATCTGCAGCAGCAGGTCGATCTCGGCGCGCTTGGCGATCCAAGACCGGACGCGCCGCCCCCACTCGCGGCGCCTGCCGTCGGCCAGGGCGTGGAACAGGCGGCTGATGCTGGCCTGGATGTCGATGGCCGGGTACCGGCCCGCCTCGCCGATCTTGCGCGAGAGGTAGATGTGGCCGTCCAGGATCGAGCGCACCTCCTCGCCGATCGGATCGGCGCCCTCCTCGCTCTCCTCGAGCAGTACGCTGTAGACGCCGGTGATGGAGCCGCGGCCGAAGGCGCCGGCCCGCTCGAACAGGCGCGGCAGCTCGGCGAAGACAGACGGCGGAAAGCCTCGGCGCACCGCCGGCTCGCCAGCCGCCAGGCCGATCTCACGCAAGGCCCGGGCGTATCGGGTGACTGAATCCATGATCAGAAGGACGCGCGCGCCGTCGGCGCAGAACGCCTCCGCAACAGCCGTGGCCATGTTGGCGGCGCGGACCCGCTCGATGGCCGGCCGATCCGACGTGGCGACCACGACCACCGATTTGCCGAGGCCGCGCCCAAGTGCGTTGTCCAGGAACTCCCTGACCTCCCGCCCGCGCTCGCCGACCAGGGCGATCACGTTCACCTCGGCCTGGCCATGGCGGCCGATCATCCCCAGCAGGCTGGACTTTCCGCCCCCTGCGGTCGCGAACACGCCCGTGCGCTGACCAACTCCGACCGTGAGCAGGCTGTCGACCGCGCGGACGCCGGTGGCGAAGACCTCGTCGATGACCCGCCGTTCCAGCGGGCCTGGGGGCTGGGAGTAGATCGGCCAGGGCGACAGCGGACCCGCAATCGGTCCGAGCCCGTCCAGCGGCGCGCCCAGACCATCGATCACCCGGCCAAGCAGCCCCGGGCCGCAGAGAACCTCGCCATGGCGGCGCCCAGGGACGACCTCAGCGCTGAGGCCCAGGCCCTGCAGCGGCTTCAGCGCGCTGAGGATCGCCTCGTCTCCGGAAAAGCCGACCACCTCGGCCGGGATCTCTCCCCCGCCGCCCCCATCGCGGATGGTGCAACCCTGACCGATCCGCACGTCCAGGCCCGTAACCTTGACCATGCCGCCGAAGGCCCAGACTACCCGGCCCCGGCGCTCGAACGCCGGCGCCCGACGCAGGGCCAGCCGGAATGCCTGCTCCGTGTCAGGGGACATCTCGGCCTTCCTCGGCGAAGCCGGCTTCCACCGCGGCGGCCATCGTCTCCAGCGCATCCACCTGCACCGACAGACGGGCGTGAGCGCAGCCGGACGCGAGCTCGAAGGCGCACTCGTCAGCAGCGAGGGTGGAAATCCTCCTCCACCCGGACGCCTACGCGCCGGTCGCTCAGGCAGCATTCCACAGCGGGGCCGCACCCTGTGGGCACGCGCACGGCGAGCGGCTGCTCTGGCAGGAGGTCATCGAGCCGGCGGCTCACGAACAGCTCGATGGCGCGGCCCGCATCGATCTCTCCGAGCAGGATCTTCACGACGTCCACAGCCAGCCGGCCGACGGCCGCCCGGCTCCTCGCCTGCTCGACGGCAAGCTCGGCCAGGAAGCCGCTCATCTGCTCGGCCGCCTCGCGCCGGGCGGCCGCCTTCCCGTCGGCGAACCCCGCCGCGAAACCCTCGGCTGCCGCCTCTTCCAGCCTGACCCGGCGAAGCTCGTCGACTTCGGTCAAGCGCTGACGACAGCGATTCAACAGCTCGGCGGAGCTGGACAGATCCGCCACCTCCCGAGCGGCCAGGCGCCAACCGTCGGTCGACAGCGCGGCGGTCTCGTCGAAAACGATCAGCCTGTGCATGCAGCCCCCGCCGTGCGAACCAACAGCGTCGCTCCGGCCTCGACCGCCAGGCGCGCCTGCACCGGATCGGGCGCTTCGTTGCCGAAGGCGGATACCGGCAAGCTGGCGAGGAGCAGGCGGCGACCCAGATCAATGAGAGCCCCGCGGTCGGGAATGTCTTGCGCCCCCTCGTGCGACGGGGGGATGGACAGGGGATCGAGGGCGAAGACCGCTTCCACCAGGGGCTCGGAAACGGCTGCAGCCAACCGGCGGAGCCACTCGCCGTCCAACATCGAGCGCCATGCCGCCGCGTGAGCCGCTGCGCCGATGCAGCACAGAAACGCGGCGAGGTCGTCCCGCCCCTGCACCGGCCACTGGGCCGCCTCGGCGATATCATCCACGCCGAACCCGGGATGGACTGCGGGCCTGCCCCAAGCTCGATAGCGCATGGGCAGGCTCGTGAGGTCGGTCAGCGCGCCGAGCAGCCGGGCCCCGCGCCAAGCCTCCCGACGATCGATCCCAGCATCGGAGAAGGTCATGCGATCCGTCTCCGAAGCAGGTAGCGGAGACCCCATAGCCCCAGCGCGGCGACCCCGCTTGCCAGCGCCGCAGCGATCCAGACGATGGAGGACGGCGCTCTCGCGGCGTGGACCGGCCTCTTTGAGAAGGGCCGCGCGGGCGACAGGACCAAGCTGACACGATCGTAGGGCAGGCCTTCGACGCTGTTCGCGACCAGCGACTTGATCGAGCCGACCTGGCTCGAGAGATCGACGTGAGGGTCGTACTTGATGAAGACCGAGGCCGAGGGGAGCTTCTGGGTCTCGGCCATGGGATCGGGATCCGGCGTTGCGATGTGCACGCGGGCGACCACCACGCCATCGATCGTGGAGATGGTGCTCGACAGCTCCTGCGACAGGCCGAAGACGAGCCGAGCATGGTCCTCGGCCGGCGATGAGATGAAGCTGTCGTTCTTGAAGACAGTCCCCAGGCTCTCGAAGCGTCCTCTGGGCAGCCCCTTCGCCTCGAGGAGCGAGACGGACTGCGCGAACTCGGACTTGGAGGTCGTCAAGGTCCAGGACTTGCCGTCCTTGGTGGACTTCTCCGCGTCCAAGCCCGCCGACCTCAGCACCGCCACCATGTCGTTGGCGTCCCGCTCGGAAAGGCCCGTGTAGAGTTCGGCCTGCCC
This sequence comes from uncultured Alphaproteobacteria bacterium, assembly GCA_963775275.1. Taxonomy (GTDB): domain Bacteria; phylum Pseudomonadota; class Alphaproteobacteria; order Caulobacterales; family Caulobacteraceae; genus JANWHQ01. Next base: position 53,307 of record CAVZII010000004.1, read on the forward strand.
GCAGCCGACGAGGGCGAGCACGGCGATGAGGACGACGATGGCGCGGAGCCGCGGCGACATGGCTCAGCTCTGCTCCCGAAACAGTTCCTGCAGGCCGTCTGAGCTGCGGCTGGCCGCGTTGGAGGTCAGTTCGCAATGGAACAGGAACTCGTCGCATCGCATGGACAGCATGACCATCTCGCCCGGCGTGACCTGGGCGCCGGACGAACTCGATCTGCTGCGCCGCGCCATCGAGCGCCGCCTGTTCGCCGCTCACGTTCTGCAGGGCGTCCACCAACTCCTTGAAGGTGGACTTGATCGGGTCAGCGCCGGCGCCCGCCTTGTGAGCGCCGGGCGCGGACGCCTCCGACGCCGAGAAATAGTGCACCTGTGCGCCGGAGGCCGATCCCGCCGCCAGCCCCGCTCCGGCGAGGACGAGCCCAGACATCCTATTGCTTCCGCGCCATGGTCTGCAGGGCCTGGCCAAGCGAATTGACCGAATTGGCTTCCGCATTGGCCAGGAAGTTCATGCGCTGCAACTCTGCCGCCAGCTGGGTCTCGAGCGACGGCTTGTCGCTGCCTCCGCTCTGGATCTGGCTGGAAAGGTCCGTGAGCTTCTGAGCCTGGTCGTCGAGCGCACTGCCCCAGGCCCGGGCGATGGCTTCGAACCAAGAGTCCGACGAGGCCGAGCTCGTGCTGGTCGAGGCGTCTGAGCTCGAGCTGGTGGGATTGGTGTAGGTCATCCTAAGTCTCCGTCTTCGAGATTGAGCCGGGTGATCAGCCCGTCCTGGTCGAATATCATCGCGTTCTGATCGATCTCCTTCAGAACCTGTCCGGTCGGCAGTACGGCGCCGGGGAAGTACCTGGAACCATCAGCCGCAACGAGATAGCCGCCCGGGCCGGACACGGCGGCGATGACGCGGGCGGCGCCGGGGGCGGGCGGCGCAGTGGTCTCCGCAGGTCCGAAGACGATCTGCACGTGTTTCAGGCTCGGCGCCTCATGCAGGAGGCGGCGACGCGCCTCGTCGATCACCAGGGGGTCGGAGCCCCTGGGGACCGAGACAATGGCGCCGCCGTGGTTATCTACGGTCGTCCTGGCGGCCACGCCGACCGACATGAACAGGTCCTCCGCCCGGCTGACGATGTCGGCCCTTGCAGCCGTCGGGCGCGCGGGCCGCCGGATGGATGGGGCCGAGGCGTGGGCGACGCCCCACATGGACTCGCCGACGCCCACCAGGGCGAGGCAGGCGGCCAGGGCGGCGAGCGCGACCGGCAGGTGGGGCGCGGCGCGCTGCAGGGCGCGGGTCGCCAGACGCGCCGCCGATGGCGCGGGCGGCGCGGCTTCCGACAACGCGGAAACCAGTGTCGGCCCTGATCGGACAGCTTGCGCCAGATGCTCCGCGTCGCGCCAGCGCGAGCTGTCGGGCTCGCCATACGCCACTTGGACGCCGCCCAGGCAAAGAGGCGTGTACGGGGGCAGCACGGCCGTGGCGGGCGCCGCGAGGACGTGGCCCAACAGGCTTGCCTCCCCCTTGAGCATCTGCAGTCGGGCCGGCGCGCCGCCCGCGAGATCCAGGGCGACCTGCGGCCCCGCGGCCTCGAGGTCCCTGAGCACGACGTCGTTGACCAGGGCGCGGCCGATGGTGACGCGACCTTGGCGCAAAGGGCCGCTCTCGCGGGCGACACCCACGGCCAGCACCCTGACGATCCAGCCCGCTTCGGCGGTTTCGGGGCGAAAGATCACCGCTTCACCTCGTCTAGCGCGGCCGGCGACAGGCTCGCCTGAGGCGGCAGCGCCCGGGCCCCGGGAGGCGGCGTCGCCGGCGCGCCCACCGCAACCACGCGAGGCGTTATGAGGAACAGGCGCTCGATATGGTCGGAGGTCTTGCGCGAGGCGCGGAACAGCCGGCCGAGGACGGGCACGGACGACACGCCGGGGACCCCGGCTCGGAAGTCCGTGGAGCCTTGGGAAACCATGCCGCCCACCAGCAGGCTCTGACCGGACAGGATCAGGGCCTCGGTGTTGAGGCTCGCCTTGTGGACCACCGGAATGGCCCCGACGAGCTGACTGGTGACGTCGCCGTCGTCGATCTGGACGATCAGCCGGATACGGTCATGCGCCTCGTCCCTTATGACATGCGGCATGACGCGCAGGCTCGTGCCCACGGTGACGTTGTAGAGGTCGGTGCTCAGTGAGCCGCTGACCGGGACGTAGAAGGTCTGATCATTGTGGAAGGTGGCCTCGACGTCCGACAGGGTCATCACCAGGGGGCTCGACACGATGCGCGCCACGCCTCGGCTTTCCAGCGCCTCCAGCTTGGCCACGAAGGAATTGCGGTCGCCGATCACGGCGGAAACCGACAGCCCGCCCGGTTGCGGGAAGTTCGGGATGGCCCCGTCCAGGCTGCTGGAGAAGCCGCTGCCGTTCGGCTGCTGGAAGCTGAGGTTGACGCCGGCCTGCCGGGCGCGCTCGACGTCGACGTCAATGATCGTCGCCCCGATCTGGACCGGCGTGGGCTCGACGTCGAGCGCCGCAATCAGCGGACCGTAGAGATCGAGATTGGATCTGGTATCGCGCACGATCAGCGCATTGAGACGGGGCTCGGCTTCCACGCCGAACTGGCTCGCCCTTCGCCTTGGCTCAGTCTCCGGCTCGGGCGCGGGCCGCGCCTTGGGCGGCGCGACAGTCGCCGCCGGCGCCTGCGAAAGACCGAACAGCTCTGCCAGGGTGTTGGGCTTGCGGCCCGCGGCGGCGTCCCCTCCGCCTCCCTGCCCGACGCTGGCCAAGCCGGAGCCGGCGAGGCCCGGCTGGGTCGCCGGCTTGGAGTCCACCCTCTCCGAGGCCGAACTGACCACCCCTCCGCCCACGCCTTGCACCAGGGCTCGCAGGATCGAGGCCACGCCGGGAATGGTCACCAGCCGGTCGCCCGAGCTGATCCGCGTGTCCGCGGCCCAGCCGTTGTGCAGGTAGAACACGCGGTATTCCACCGGATCATCGGCGGCCTCGCCGCGCCGTCCTGCACGGAGCGGCGACGCCGATGCGGTCACCGGCGGGGTGTCGTCGGCGACGCGGCGGGTCAGGGCCTGCACCCGAGTGATGAACTGCGGGGCCCCGACGGCCGTCAGCCGGCCGCCTTGACGTTGGAGGGTGTCCTCGGCGTCGGTCAGGGCTTCGCGCTGCGCCTGGCCACGCGCACGCGCGGCCTGCGCCGGCGTCAGGCTGAAGGTCTGGGTCAGCCGATCCGTCGCGGGATAGAGGGTGAGCGTCCGGCCGTCGTAGTAGTAGGAGGCGCCGAACGCCTTGCTGACCTTGGCCAGGACGGCGTCCAGCCGGCCCTCGAACACGCCGCTGATGGACCCGCTGACGCTGGACGCCTCCGCGGAGACGCCCGCGGCGGCGGCGAGCCGCTGCAGGAAGACGTCGATGGGCGTGTTCTGGGCGACGAGCCGGACGTGCAAGGCCGGATCCGGCAGGGGCTCGGCTCGGCCCCCGGCCGGGGCAAGGAGCAGCAACGCCGCCAAGACCGGCGCGATCCTCCCGCGAACGTAGGCGCGCCAGCCGATCATGCCGCAGCGTCCACCGCTTCGAGCCTGAGCGGCGGAATCCTGGCCATAAGGCGCACCTTCACCGGCGGCCGCAGCTCGGGATAGGCAAGGACAGGCGTGTCGAAGAGATCGGCTGACAGCAACCGTCGCAACGGTCGCCGCAGGTCCATCGCCGTGACGACCACGTCGGCCTTCTGGGCTTCGAGGAGGCTTCTGACCAACTCCAGGAGCCGGGCGGCGATCGACGGGTCGAGGGCGAGGACGTGCTGCCCGAACTGGTTGCGGAGCGCCTCGCGCAGCTGCTTCTCGAGCGGCCCGGCGACCGCGATCGCCCGGATTTCGCCCGCCCGGCTGTAGCGAGCCACGATGTGCTGACAGACCGCGAGGCGCGCCATGTTTGCGAGCAGCTGGCCGTCCTTCTCCGTCTGTCCGGCATCCGCCAGCCGTTCCAGGATCAGGTGAAGGTTGCGAATGGGCACCTCCTCCTCGACGAGGAGTCGAAGCACCTCTGCAATGCGGACGATCGACAGCGATCGGGTCGCTTCCTTCGCGGCTTCGGGGTAGGCGCCGCTGCACCGCTGTAGGAGCAGGCTCGCCTCCTGCACGCCCATGAACATCGCAAGGTTCCGGCGCAAGGCCCGCCGGACGCCGCTGCTCACGTCGCCCACCAGGCTCTCGGCGGCGGCCGTCCCCTCTCCGACGCACAGTTCGAGCGCCATCACGCGCCAGCGCAGCTCCGCCTGATCGCCCGTGGCAGGGCCTGGCTGCAGGGCGAGCGCCGGCAACGGCACGCCCAGCTGCGCCTCGAACTGCTCCAGCACCGCGCCCAGGGCGCGGGTGAGCGCCGACCGTTCGGATGAGTTCGCCGCCAGGCCGTCGACGGTGACGACCAGCGGACGGACTGGGACGGGGGTTGGCGCGATGTCGGCGGGATGGGCCTCGACCAGTTCCTGAAGCGCCTTGAACAGCGCGAACCGTGCGGCCAAGGTGCGCATCAACGCCTTGTCCAGCATGACGCCGGCGGCGACGCCAAGGCAGCCGAGGCCGATGAATATGGCCGTCGGGAAGCCCGGCACGAGAGCCATGAGCCAGCAGAGACAACCGGCGACGAGCAGAACCCGCGGCTTCTGTATGAGCTGCCGCTGCACCACCTCTCCGAGATGGCCGTCGTTTCCGTCGCCCGCGATGCGCGTGACCAGGAGGCCCGCCGCCAAGGCCGCCATGAGCGCGGGGATCTGGGTCACCATCCCATCGCCGATGGTCAGGACCGAGTAAGTGTTGATCGCTTCGGAGAAAGGCAGCCCCCGCTGCAGCATGCCTACCGTCAGGCCGCCGAGCAGATTGATCAGAACGATCACGATGCCCGCCAAGGCGTCGCCCTTGACGAACTTCATGGCCCCGTCGAGGCTGCCGTGCAGCTTGCCTTCGAGCTCCAGCAGCCGGCGACGTCGGCGCGCATCATCCTTTTCGGTGAGGCCCGAGCGCAGATCACTGTCGATCGACATCTGCTTGCCCGGCATCGCGTCCAGGCTGAAGCGCGCGGCCACCTCCGCAACGCGGTCGGCGCCCTTGGCCACCACGATGTACTGCACCACCGTGATGATCAGGAACACCACCAAGCCGACCACGAGGTTGCCGCCGGTCGCGACGTGGCCGAACACGTCGATGATCCGGCCCGCATGCGCCTTGGTCAGGATCATCCGAGTGGTCGCGATCGACAGCGACAGTCGATAAAGGGTCGTGATCAACAGGAGGCTGGGGAAGGCCGAGAAGTCGGTCGGCGCCGCGATGTAGATCGCGACCAGCACCAGCGTCACGCCCAGGACGATATTCAGGGCGATCAGGCCGTCGAGCATGAATGTGGGCACGGGAAGGATCATCAGTCCGATGATCGCCACGGCCCCCATCACCATGAACAAGTCGCTATGGCGGCCTAAACTCAAGTTCTTATTAAATATCATGTTCCCTTGAGCCCATCGACGCCGCATAGAATGTATCCGTCGCCTGTCGCCCCTTTCGTCCGCCGCCCACGCGCCGACGACGCACTTCGGCCGTCTGCGTCGCACGCGATTTAAATCGCAAAAGGCGCATTGACCGGCCCCCCGGATTTCACTCAATATCCACTTAACCGAAGAGTCAATCGCATTCGCAGCGACACTCAACACGCCGGCGCCGAGATGACTGTGGGATTTGCGGGGCTTGAATGGCGGATGACGACAAGGAGAGCGCGGAGAAGAAGCATCAACCGACGCGCCTGAGGCTGAGGAAGGCGCGCGAGCAGGGGAACGTCGCAAAGAGCAAGGACCTCACCTCGGCGGTCGTGCTTCTGGCCTGGATCCTCGCCTTCACACTCGGCGCCCGTTTCCTCATCGAGGCCTGGGAGCGCCGGACCGTTCACATCCTAGACGCCGCGTCGCGGCCGACGGTCGAGGTCCTGCTGCAGAACCTGTGGAGTTGCTCGGCCCTGACGTTCGTCAGCGTGACGGCGCTGCTGGCGCCGGTCGCCGTCATCGGCCTGCTCGCGCAGTTCGCCCAGGTCGGCCCTGTCTTCGTCCTCAGCAAGGCGGGCCTGGACTTCTCCCGTCTGGACCCGGCGATCTGGGCCAAACGCCTGGTCAATTCAGAGGCCGCCGTGGAGTTGCTCAAGAGCATCGCCAAACAGGCGATGGTCGTGGTCATCGGCTGCATGGTCTTCGGGAGCGTCCTGCCGTGGATCCTCCGCTTGTCGAACACGACGCCGAAGCTGATCCTGCCTGCGCTGGGCAAGGTCTTCCTGCCCCTGTTCGGCGCAGCGGCGGCGCTCGGGCTCGTGATCGGCGCTCTGGACCTGCTCTACCAGCGCTACATCTACCTGCGGAACATGCGGATGACCGTGTTCGAGTTCAGACGCGACCTCAAGTTCCTCCAGGGCGACCCGAAGATCAAAGGCATGCGCAAGAGATTCTATCGCGAGTGGGCCAATCACAACGCCGCCGAAGCCACTCGCGGCGCCGCGGTGGTGGTGACCAACCCCACCCACTACGCCGTCGCGTTGGCTTACGACCCGGCCGATCATGCCGCACCCGTCGTCGCGGCCAAGGGCCAGGACGAGATGGCCGCCGAGATCCGCCGCGCGGCCGAGGGCGCGGCGGTGCCGATGATCCGCAATCCGCCCCTGGCGCGTGAGCTGCACGAGCGCCTCGAGATCGACGAGACCGTGCCCGAGGATCTGTTCGTGGTGGTCGCCGAAGTGATCGTCTGGGCGAGCCGGCTGCGCCAGGAATCCCAGGAATCCCGGGAATCCCAGGACGCCGGGGAGGCCGGGGACGAGGAAGCGATCAGCCCGGATTGAGCATGCACGCCGCCTGGCGCGCGAGGGCGCGGCGATCCACCTTGCCCGAGGCGGTGCGGGCGATCAGGTCCATCGGAAACAGCAGGAGACCCGGCGCGTCCACCATCCCTTCCAGCCAGAGCTGCAGCTCTTCACACCCCCGCCCCCGCGCCAACACCACCGCCAGGCACGGGCGCTGCCCGAGGACCGGATCGGGCAGGCCGAAGGCGGCGGAATCGCGAACCGCCGGACTCGAGTGGGCCGCCTGCTCCAGGTCCAGACACGACAGACGCCGCCCGCCGGACTGGATGGATTCGCCTTCACGATCGGCGAGATAGAGAAAGCGGTCGGCGTCCAGGCGTCCGAAATCGCCTGTCCTGAACCAGCCTGCGTCGAACGCGCCGCCGACGTCGCCGGCGGCGAAGCCGTAGCCCTTGGCCAGCATCGGCCCCGACAGCCAGATCTCTCCGACCGCGCCCGGGGCGGCATCCGCACCCTCTTCATCCACGATGCGGATGACCGTGGCGGGACTGATGCGACCCGCGGTTCCGGGGCGTTGACGTAAGTCATGCTCGCCGGCGACCGCCACCGAGCCGTTGGTCTCGGTGAGCCCGTAGCCAACCCCGACCTCCAGTTGGGGAAACGCCGCCTTCAGCCGCGCGGCGAGCGCGGGCTGCGGCGGCGCGCCGTAGAAGTTGATCCCAGCCAGGCCGGCGAGCCGGCCGGCCGGCGCGTCGAGCAGATCCTTCGCCATGTTCGGCAACAGGCCCTGCAACGAGCGAACGCCTTCGTCCTCGATGGCGCGAACGACCATTGCGGCGTCCCAGCGGGACGGGATCACGAGGCGGCCGCCGAGCAGCGCCATCAAGAGGAACTGGCCATAGCCGCCTACGTGGTGGAGCGGCGCCATGACGAGGACACACGGCGACGCCGGCCTTGCCCCGGCCCCGGGCGCGCGCAGCTTGCGCGACCCGGCCAGCGCCGCGCCGAGCATCATGTTGCGCAAGCCCGAAAGCACGCCGCGATGGTCGAGACGGACAGGCTTCGGCGGTCCGGAGGTGCCGGAGGTGAAGGCGATCAACGCCTCTGCGTCAGGATCAGGATAGAGCCGCGCAGCCGAGACGCCGCCCTCCGCCGGTCCCGACAGCCAGTCCCTCCACTGTTCGGGGTCGCGGACGGCCAGCACGCAGCCAGCCCCGCTGCGCTCTGATTGCTCCTCGAGGATCCCAGGGGGGGCAAGGACGGTGCAGGCGCCGCAAAGCGCTGCGCCCGCGAAGGCCGTCAGCCAGTCCAGGCCGTTGGGCAGGGACAGGACAATCCGGCGGCCCGGCCCGACTCCACGCCGGCGCAGGGCCGAGGCGGCGGCCTGAGCACGCTGAAGGAAACCGGCGAAGGAGAGTCGCTGGGTATCGGTCACGACGAAAGCGCGCTCGCCCAGCCGTCCCAGACCCCGAAACAGCTCTTCGAGCGTGCGCGGGCCAGCCCGGAACTCCCGCCTCGGGTCGCCGGCGGCGCCGATCCCGACCAGCTCGAAGGGACCGCCCGGGCCAGTCATTCGGCGATCGAGCTCACCCAGAACACGCGCCTCAACACATTCTTGCGCAATTGCCATTCATTTTTTCCATTGACGACTGTATGAATAATTTAACTGGCTCTCAATTTCATTCAACCGCCGTGACGCGATCCGCAACGCCATCCAGGCCGGACTTTTCCACCCCGCGCCCCTTCTGGGATCATCTGGCCGACCACGGCGGCGCCTTGGCCTTGCTTGATCCGCACAGCGGGCTCGAGCTGACCTACCGCGCCCTCGCGGCGGCCGTAGACGCCGTCGCAGAGCGGTTGGCGCACCCGGGCAAGAGGCTCGTCCTGCTGCGCGCGGACAACGGGATAGACTGTATCGTCGCCCTGCTGGCTGCGCTCAGGGCCAGCCATGCGCTCTTCCTCGTCGGACGATCGGCCCCGACGGGGGCGGTCCTCCGCCTCCTCGACGAATACAGGCCCGACCTTGTGATCTCGGACGCCTCGGGCGCGCCGTCCGGAGACCGGTGGAGGGCGCCTTCGGCGCTTTACGGCCGGTTGACCTGCACGGCCGCCAGGGCCGAGGCCGATGCGGAACCCCGCGAGGACCTGGCGCTGATCCTGTCCACCTCCGGCTCGGTCGGCAGCCCAAAATCCGTGCGGCTGTCCCGGTCCAACGTCGCGGCCAACGCCGGCCAGATCGCGCAGGCCCTGCACATACGGCCGGGGTCCCGGGCGGCTCTGTCGCTCCCCTTGGCCTACACCTACGGGCTCTCGGTCCTCACCAGCCACTTGCTGGCCGGCGGCGTGCTGGTGGTGCAGGACCGCTCGGTCATCGACCCTCTGTTCTGGCGCGGCTGCGCCGCCGGGGCGGTCGAGACGCTGCCGACCGTGAACTTCATCCTGGACTTCATGGCGGGTCCGCGGTGGCCCGACCTGCGGCCGCCAGCCCTCAAGGCGGTCACCCATTCGGGCAGCCGGATCGGAGCGAAGGCGGTTCAGTGGCTCGACGAGGTGACCCGCCAAGGGACGTTGGACGCCTTCAAGATGTACGGCATGACCGAGGGGACCGCCCGCCTGTCGGTTCTGCCGTCCGAGGACTTCCCGGCCCATCCGTACAGCGTCGGCCGGCCCGTCCCGGGCGGCGCGTTCGAGATCGAGGCCGATGGCCAGATCATCTACCGCGGCCCCAATGTGATGATGGGCTATGCCGAAACGCGCGCGGACCTGGCCCTCGGCGACCAGCTGCAAGGACGGCTGGAGACGGGGGACACCGGACGGCTCGACGAGGACGGGCGGCTGACGGTCACAGGGCGACTGCACCGCTTTGCGAAGATCCTCGGGCTGCGGCTGAATCTCGCCGACATGGAAGACTATCTCTCGCGCGACGGCGAAGCCGCCGTCGTCTCCGACGACCAGCGCATCGTGGTCTACCACACGCTCGCCCCGGAGGCGCCGCTCGGGACGTTGAGGGCCAGCTTCTGCGCCGAGTTCCGCCTCCCGCCGCAGATGGTGGCGTGGCGCCGCCTCGAGCGGCTGCCGAGGGCGCAAAGCGGAAAGATCCTCTATGGCGAACTCGCCTGCTGAGAATGCCGGAGGGACCGCGTCGACCGGGCGGGCGGGTGGCCCACGGACGCGCCAAGCCGCGCCCGGTCTCGCCCCACGACGCTCCCGACGGCGGCGGGCCGCTTCGCCGCAAACTCCAAATCGACACAACGCACGCCTCGTTCGACCTTGCGACCTCGCGGCGAAGCCGACGGCGTTGAATGAACAGGACGGACACTGACATGCGAGATCAAATCGAAGCCGTCTTCGACCGGATCCGTTGGCTGACGGCACGGCAGGCGACGCCGGGCATCTGCGTCCAGATTCAAGTCGAGGATGACCATTTCGCGCTCTCAGCGGGCCTGCACACCGTCCGACGCGATGCGCCCATGACGACCGAGACGGGATTTCCGATGGGCTGCATCACCAAGTCCCTGATGGCGTTGGCTTGCGCGGAGCTTCACCGGGCCGGCCGCCTGGATCTCCACGCCCCCGTCGCCGACTACCTGCCCGAGCTGTGTGACGCGGCGGGCCGGCCGGAGGTGCGCCTGGTCCATCTGCTGAGCCACAGCGCCGGCTATGTCGAGCCACAGATCTCCTTGCCGTTTCAGGAACTGAACTGGGACCGCTTTGTCTGCTTCTTCCACGACCGCAAGCAGGCGTTTCGGCCGGGCGCGGTGTGGAGCTACACGCAGACGGGCCACGCCATCGTCGCGCGCGTGCTCGAGAAGGTCGTGGGCGCGCCGGCTCTGGAGCACCTCAAACGCCATATCCTGGAAGACCTCGGCATCGGGCCTTCCGATATCGGCTCACGCGCCGCGAACCTGCGGGCCTGCGCCTCCTTCCACGCCTTCTCCGCGAAGACGAGCCGATACGAGCCCATAGCCGTCCCGCCTGACTCGGGATTCTTCCGGGAGTCCATCTCCGACGTCCCGCTCTCGATCCAGGAGCTTTCGACCCTCGGCCGGGCGCTGAACGAGCGAACGCTGACGCTCGTCGATCCCGAGACGATCGACCTTGCCTGCGAACCACAGATCGAGGTCGGCCCGCAGGCCGCCAGCGCCGACGCGGAGCTCATGCCCCAGGCCTATGGCCTGGGGGTCGGACGATACGGGAAATTCTGGGGACTCACGGGGTCCTATCTCGGCAGCACCTGCGCGATCCGCAGCTGCCCCAACAAGTCCGTGGTCGTCGCGATCGCAATGAACGCCTGGACCCCGGGCATCCGCGATCGGTTGTTGAGCCGCCTCATGTCCGCGCTCGGCGGCTACGAACGCCCCGCTGAGCATGTCGCTCTCGCCTGTCCGCCGGAGGACTGGATAGGCGAGTACGAAGGTCTGAGCCTCGAGTCAGGCGTCATGACCATCACGCGGCGGGACGACGGCGTCGAATGCGCGATCCGCCAACAGCGCGGCGAGAAGAGAGTTGTTCTCGCCCGTCGCCCCGACGGACGATACGGCGTCCGGGCAAGCAGGCCCGTCTCGCTCGGATTCCACCGTGAACCCGGATCCGGCGCGGCCTATGTCCGTGTCGGGGCCTCCGCCTTCCGGAAGGCGGCCGCCGGCTGAGGCCGCGAACCGCCCGGCGATCAATGCGACGTCGGATTCGGGCGATGGCGCCAGCGAGTCTACTGAAGACTGCTCAATCTCTCGCTCAAGGGCCGCCAGGGCGCCTGCTTCCTATTGAGCAACGCCCTCATGGCGAGGAATACGCTGGAGATGATCGCGCCTTCCGCCGTCAAACCCATGGCATCCGAGGCGTTGTCCAATATAGCGTTCATTTCCGGAATGCTGACGATGCCCTTCTCAATCAACACCGCCAGCAGCAGCCCCGCTGCAGCATCCGTTCGAGCCATTATCACAGCAAGCTCGTCTTCACTCATCCGACAGGGCTCCCCCAAGGACCTCTGGTGCGACGCGTCCGGCCAACGAACTGCGGTTAAAGCCGCTTCAATCTCAAATTGCAACTGCGAATTCCCATCACATTGATTGTCGCCTGAATGGCGTCTTCCTGACCACTGAAACCGCGCGGCGCCCGCGGCGCATGAGTTGAGCGGCCGAGCTGGCGCCTCTTGGAATTCTGTGTGTCAATCCTACATGAATGCGGTACGATCGACCGGGATTCGGCGTTCGCCGCGTATACAAGGTCCACCATTAGAATGAGCGACAGAACCATTCTCGCCCGACTTACCGCGGAACTTGTTTCATCCTATGTGGGCAGCCGGTCTCTGTCCGACGTCGAGCTCGAGAGCGCAATGGAGCGGCTGCCCGCCCTGATCGGCCGTGTACACGAGGCGCTACTCAAGATCATCATCGAAACCCCGGAGGTCGAGCTCACGGAATCGGAGGAAAGCTCCGTGATCCGGCTAGCGCCGAAGGCCTCGCGGCTGGCGCCGCCGGCCGAGACCGTGTTCGATGACCACCTGATCTGCCTCGAGGACGGTCAATCCTTCAGGACATTGAAGCGTCACCTTGCGGTCCATCACGGCCTTTCGCCCGAGCAATACAGGAAGAAGTGGAGCCTGCCGGACAACTACCCGATGGCGGCGCCGGCGTACGCGGCCTCCAGGGCTGCGATCGCCAAGAATATCGGGCTGGGGGCGAATGGCCGAGGCGGGAAGCCCGAGGTCATGAACGGGCGGCAGACCAAGAGCCGGGCTGGCGGCAAGTCCTCCCGCGCCGTTGCGCCCAGCCGCTCGAAGCAGCGCGCGACTAGCCGCTGATCGTCGACGCCGCCGGCGTGGCCGTAGCACGCAGCGCGGCGATCCGCCGGGCTTTCGCCTGGGCGCCGCGGATGCTCTGACGGCGCATCTCTTCGATCTCGAGGCGCGCGTCCGGGGCGGCGCCGCCCGGCAGGGCGGCGATCATCTCGGCGTGAAGCTCGGCGAGATCCTCGGCGAACTCCGGGTGGGTGAAGACGTAGAGCTGGTTCGCCTTGACCGCTTCGACGGTCATCCGTCCGACCGCGTCGGGCGAGAGCCCCACGCTCAGCAGATCCTTGACCATGTCCTTCATCGCCGCGGCTCCCGGCATTCCGGTGGCGGCCAGAGCAGCCGGCCGGCCCAGATAGGCCTCATGAATGTTGGAGTTCACAAGGCCCGGAGACACAAGGGAGACGCCGATGCCGTGCTTGGCGAGGCTATAGTAGAGCGACTCGGTGATGCCGCGCGCCGCACACTTGGAAGCCGAATAGATTCCCGAGTCCGGTCCGGGCAGGAAGCCGGCCATCGAGCCGACTGTGATGACGTGCCCGCCGCGGCCCCGTTCGATCATCGCCGGCAGAAACGCGTTGAGGCAGTTGATGACGCCTCCCACATTGACGCCAAAGGCCCAGTCCCAGTCCTCGAACGTCGCGCGCTCCATAGGCCCGAACATGGACACGCCAGCGCTGTTGCAGAGGATGTCGACCGGCCCGAGCGTCCCGGTCACTTCGGCGGCCGATCGCTGCACGGCGAGCCGATCGGTGACGTCCAGCCGCACGGCCAGGGCGTCCGCGCCAAGGGACCGGAGTCGCCCGAGCGCTTCATCCCTGTGGTCCTCCCTGCGGTAGGTGAAGGCGATGCGCGCGCCCTCCGCCGCCAGCGCCCTGGCGATGCCAAGGCCGATGCCGCTCGAACCGCCAGCGACAAAAGCGACAGCGTTGTTGATCGACCTCATCTGCCTTTCTCCTCCTTGTGACGCCGCAAAGGGGGCCCACGGCGACCCCGCGCGCGCGGTCGCGATCAGCGGAACAGGGCGACGGTCCTCATCTCCACGCTCCAGCGGGGCGCGGCGCGCTCGGGACAGGCCGGGTTGTCGAAGGCGCCGTGAAAGACGCCCGCGGTCGGGCGGTCGAGCTCGCCGCCAAGAAAGATCAGCAGCTCATCCGTGGACAGGTCGGGGAAGAACCACCAGCGATGCTCAGGGCTATAGTCGAGCACCTGGATCTCGAAATATCCGACGTCTCCGAGCGGGTAGAAGCCATTCACGATGGACACATCCTCGGGCCTCACGCTGCGAACGTCGCAAAGAGCAAGCGGAGTGTCCTGGGGTGGCGGCGTGATGCTGCGCCACGTGTTGTAGACGCAGACCCGGGAGCAGCCGGCGATCTGGGCGGGCGACACGCCCGCATACCGGTGCAGGTGATCCCGCAGCGACGCCCCGCTGAAATCGAGGTGCAGGTGGCGAGCGGCGCCTGGGATGTTCAGCTGCCGCTTCCGCTCGCCGGGATCGGTGATCCGTACGGCCGGCGGGAAGCCGACGACCTCGGCGGCGCCGGAGATTTCCCGCACCGCGTCGATAACCTCGGCGGCATAGCGGGTGATCAGTTGCGGCACGTCGAGGAATTCCGTGAACAGGGTGGGCCGCCGGACGACGGCGAAGCCTTCGGTCGCGAGCGACGGGGCGCGGCTGACGCTTCGGACGTTGCGGACCAGGACCTTCTCGGGACGCAGGTCCAGGTTGGACTGGCTCTCATCCAGGATATGGGTGAACTGGAAGCCCTCGCGCCGGGCGACGTAGGTCAGGGCGGCTTCCACGCCGACCGGAGAACTCCTGCAAACCAACGTCGACGCCCGCCGCCTCCGCGGGCCGCAGTTCGCTCTCGCCTAGCATTTGTGTCTCCCAGGATTGCTGGCGCGACGCGACGTATCGCGCTTGCGTCCGCTCAACATGCGCGGCGCAGACCAAGCCGCCCGCGCGCCTATGCCGCCGCGCGAGCGCAAATGGCTTCACCCACCGTGATCGACGGCTGGTCGCAGATGAGGGTGATGAGCTCGGTCAATCGTGTCGACAACCGATGCATCGTGCCGGGCGCCACGAGCCGGGAGTTGTAGTTCCATGCGCACATTGGGCGCCGACGGATCAGGAAGTTGAGGCACAGGTCCCCCGGGTTGGCGACGGCGTGGTAGGCCGCCGGCGCCGGAACGAAGCGCAGCTGTCCAGAATCCGGGCCTTGCCCTCGCGGGCTGGAGCGTTCCTCGACGGTCCCTCGCACGGCCGGGGTTCCCGGCGTCGTGCTGGCCGATATCGTACTGGCCGACGTCGTGCTGGCGCCGAGGATGTCGAAGTTCACGACGTTGAAGGTGAAGGCGGCCAGACGATCGGGGTCGGCCGCCGGGCGATGGGGGTATGCCTCCAGCAGACCCGCCCAGTCGAGCGGCTCCGCACGGCATTCGCGCACGACGGCCGCGGTCCTGGTCACGTGACGCTCAAGAACTCTCGTCGTGGCGGACACGCATCGCGATCGGCAACGGGGTCGCGAAGAAGCTGCAGAGCTCCGCCTGTTCGGGCCGCCATCGCCCGCTGTCGAGCATGAGCGCCACGGGCGTGTCACATTCGCTCTCCTCGACCAGCAGCAGCATGATGGCGGCGATGACGATATTGCCCGCGGTCGCCCCCAGCTTGGGGGCCGCGTCGCAAAGGCGCGGCATGATCTCCGGATCGAGATCCACATTGTGGACGGCGTCGCAGATCTCATGGTCACCAGTCCGTGGCTCATCCACGCGCGCCGACACCGGTCGGGACGGCGCCTCAGAGAGCCAACGGCGCCACCGCAGGGCCGCCAGGCGTCGCCGCGCCTTCTGGCGCGTGCTCTGCTCCCAGTCCAGATATCCAAAGTACAGCCGTCCCCGATCCCGCCAGGGGGCGTCGTCACCGGGGCCTGCGTTGTAGGCGGCGATAAAGTCCCGAGTGACGATCGGCGCTGACCACCCGTCGATGATGATATGATTACAGACGATCTGGAGGAGGTGTCTGTTCTCGGCCCAGCGATACAGGGTCGCGCGGGACAACTTCCCGCCGAAGAACTCGAAAGGCGCCTGCTCTTCCTCGTCGAGCAGCTGCAGGACCGCCGCCTCCTTCAGGCCGAGGATGTCGCGGTAGCCCACCTGCATCTCGTCGACAGGATGGAACCCAACCTTGGGCGCGCTTCGCTCCAGCCGAGCACGCAGGGCGGGATGCTTCAGCACAACCCGCCGAAACGCCCGCGCCACCGCCCGGATGTCGATCAGGCCGAGGCAACGCAGCCGGATCGCTTGATTGGTCGTGGAGACGGCCGCAAAGGCGCGCGGATCAGGATGGCTGGCGCCCGACCACAATCCCAGTTGCGGCGCCGTCAGATCGAAGAGCCGGTCAGGACCGGGACATTCGCCAAGCGGGTCTATGGGTCGGACATCGAGCAGCTCCTGAAGATCCCGCTGACGCTCCCCGATCCAGTTGCGGTCGTCCTCGGAGAGCTGGTCCGCATCGCCGATGAACGAGACGCGGCCGCCGCCCGCCCGCAGGTGAATCCCCCTGGCCTCCAGGTCGGCGAGTCCTCGAACGGCCTCGTCAAGAGCATCAGTGGAGACGTGGCATCCGGGCATCGGCTCATCCACTCCAGGCCGCTCGAGGCGAGCCCCGCCCCGACACTCTACGCCGCTTCATTCAAGCCGGAGGGCGATTCCGCCCGCCGCCATTTCATTTATTTTGAACTCAACCGCCACTGGACGGCATGTTTTTTCGACTATAAGACACACTTAATCAACATTCAACTGCCAGCGCGGATCGATGGAAATGACGCATCGCGGGGAGATGACCCAGATATGGAGCGAGGTCCTGGGTTGCGGCGAGATTCAGGACTCCGACACATTCTTCGAGCTCGGCGGGGACTCGGTTCTGGCCATGAGCTTGGTCTTTCGCATCCAAGAGCAGCTCGGACTGACCGCCGAAGTGTTCGAAGTCTTCGAACACCCCCGCTTCAGCGACTTCTTGGAGCGAATGAACAGTCTTCGCGCCGAAGCCTGAGCGCAGCCCCGCCGCGCTCCGTGCAATGCGATGCTCGACCGATGCGAGCACCGCTCGACGGCCGGCGGCGGCCTGGCCCATCCTTGGTTCTCCTGGCCGCAGACGACGCCTGACGTAGCGCGCAGGGAGCTTCGTCCTGGGGCGATCAGCCCGCCCCCGTGTTCTCTCCGCGCGCCGCTTGCACTACATGAGCCGGACATGACCCGGCCGCGCCTACGTTCCGCGAGATGAGACAGGTCCAGACCATCGAGGTCGGCGCCGGCGAGGACGGCGTGCGGCTGGATCGCTGGTTCAAGCGGCATTGGCCGCACCTGAGCCACGGCCAGATCCAGAAGCTCGTCCGCTCGGGCCAGGTGCGGGTGGACGGCGGCCGGGCCAAGGCCGACACGCGTCTCGGCGCCGGGGTGAAGGTGCGCGTCCCGCCCCTGCCGCAGGCCGGCGCCGAGCGCTCCGCTCCCGCCGCGCTCTCGGACCAGGACATCGCCCTCGCGAAGAGCCTGGTGATCTTCGAAGACGACGAGGTGCTGGCGCTGAACAAGCCTTCGGGGCTGGCCGTCCAGGGCGGAACCAAGACCACGCGCCATGTCGACCGGCTGCTGGGCGCCTGGGGCGAGGGCGAGACGCGGCCGAGGCTTGTCCACCGGCTGGACCGCGACACCTCCGGCGTGCTGGTGCTGGGCAAGACCCCCAAGGCGGCGGCGGCCCTGTCGGGCGCCTTCGCGCGGCGGCGCGCGGACAAGACCTACTGGGCGATCGTCGCCGGCGTCCCCAGGCCCGCCGAGGGGATCATCGAGCTGCCGCTGGCCAAGCTCGGCGTCGGCGACCGCGAGCTGGTCCAGCCGGTCGAGCCCAAGCATCCGCGCGCCGAGCCGGCCGAGACCGAGTTCGTCACCATCGCCCGCGCCGGCCCGAGGGCCGCGTTCATGGCGCTTCGGCCGCACACCGGCCGCACCCACCAGCTGAGGGCGCACATGCTGGCCATCGGCCACCCGATCCTGGGCGATCCCAAGTACGGGAGCGAGACCTCGGCAGCCCTTTGCGAGGGACTGAAACTTCAATTGCACGCCCGCTCGATCGACCTGCCGCATCCCTCGGGCGGGCGGCTGCGGCTGGAGGCGCCCCTGAGCCCGGAGATGAAGGCCGGGTTCGAGCGCTTCGGCTTCGACGCCCACGAAGCGCCCGCCGATCCGTTCGCAAAGGGGGCCTAGGTCATGGCCGACGCCGTCGACGAGTCCTACGAGCTGGCCGCCCAGGGGCGGCTGGACGAGGCCCTGGCCGTCATCGAGCCACGAGGCAAGCGGCCCGAGGCGAGCCACGCGGAGCTGGCCGCCTGGGCCAACGCCCTGAAGGGCCTCGGCCGGCTGGACGAGGCGATGGAGGTCTACCGCCGGGCCGTCCGGGGATTTCCCTCGAGCGGCATCGCCTATCACAACCTCGCCGCCCTCCTGTGCGACATCGGACGCAACGCCGAGGCGGAGGCCGAGGCCCGCAAGGCGTTCGCCAAGGGCCTGGACGCGCCCGAGACATGGGCGGTGCTGGCGAGGTCGCTGCAGGGCCTGGGAAGGCTGGACGAGGCCGAGGCGGCCTTTCGCGAGTCCCTGCGGCGCGATCCGACCCAGGCGGGCGTTCACCGCGACTTCGCCCAGCTGATCTGGACGCGCACCGAGAACGTCGCGGCCGCCACCGCCGCCCTGCGCTCGGCCGCGACAGCCTTTCCGACCGATCCGGCTCTGATCATCCAGCTGGCCAAGGCGCTGCAGTTCGGCGGCCAGGAGGAGACGGCCTACGCCGCGCTGATCGGGGCGATCGGCCGCGTCGGACCGGGCTCGGCCGAGCTGCAGGTCGCGGCCTCCAACCTCGCCGGGGCGATGAAGGAGACGGTGGCGGCGCTGCGCCACGCCGAAGAGGCCTACGCCGTCCGGCCCGATGATCCGTCCGTGATCCTCGCCCTGGTCGACGCCCAGCTCGGCATGGGACGGCCGGGACCAGCCGCGCGCCTGGCCGAGGCGCTGCACGAGCGGCTGGCGAACCAGCAGCAGGTGCTGGCGAGGCTCGCGACCGCCTGGCGGCTGATGGACGATCCGCGCTACGGCCGGCTCTACGACTACGCGGCCATGGTGCGCGGCTACACGATCGAGACGCCGGAGGGCTGGAGCGACCTTCCCGCCTATCTGCCCGACCTGGCCGCGGCCCTGCGCGCCGCTCACCGGCTGAAGGGCCATCCCTACGACCAGTCCCTGAGGGGCGGCAGCCAGACCCATACCGACCTCACCCTGGAGGAGAACCCGGCGATCGCGGCCTTCTTCAAGGCAATCGACGCGCCCATCCGCGCGCACATGCAGGCGCTCGGCGAGGGCTCCGATCCGCTGCGCCGGCGCAATACCGGCCGCTACGCCGTCCAGGGGGCATGGTCGGTGCGGCTGAGGCCCAACGGCTTCCACGTCGACCACGTGCACCAGCTGGGCTGGCTGTCCTCGGCCTTCCACGTGGAGCTGCCGCCGGCCGTGCAGGGCGGCGAGCGCGAGGGCTGGCTGAAGTTCGGAGAGCCCGGGATCGCCACCCAGCCCGCCCTGCCGCCAGAGCATTTCGTCAAGCCCGAGCCCGGGCGGCTGGTCCTCTTCCCCTCCTACATGTGGCACGGCACGACGCCGTTCGCGGGCGAGGAGGACCGGCTGACCATCGCCTTCGACGTGGTCCCCGCATGAGGCGGCGCCGATGCTGACCCGGGGCAAGGCCGAGCAGGCCGAGAAGCCGCGCCGGTTCTACAAGGCCGCCCAGGCCGCGCCCGCCGAGGGCGGCTTCCACATCCTGCTGGACGGACGGGCCGTGCGCACGCCAGCGGGGCCGCGGGCGCGCCTGCCCACGGCGGCCCTGGCCGAGCTGGTCGCCGCCGAATGGGCCGCCCAGGGCGACGAGATCGACATCGCGAGCATGCCGGCGACCAGGCTCGCCTTCTCCACCCTCGACTTCGCCGCCCAGGCGCGCGCGGCGATGGCGGCGGAGATCGCCCGCTACGCCGGCGCCGACCTGCTCTGCTACCGCGCTGAGGGCCCCGAGAGCCTGGTCCGCGCGGAGGCGCAGGGGTGGGACCCGCTCCTCGCCTGGGCTGAGGAGGCGTTGGGGATCGCACTGGAGCCGACCTCGGGCCTGATCCACCGCGCCCAGCCGCCGGCGAGCCTCGAGCGCGCGCGGGCGCTGGCCGAGGCGCTGGACGACTTCGCGCTGACCGGGCTGGCGGCGGCGGCGGCGCTCTTCAAGTCGGCGGTGCTGGCCTTCGCGCTGCAGCGGGGGTGGCTTGCGGGAATGGCGGCGCTGGAGCTGTCGCGCCTGGACGAAGCCTTCCAGGAGGCCCGCTGGGGAACCGACGCCGAGGCGGCCGAGCGCACGGCCGGAATGCGCGCCGAAGCCGAGGCGCTGGAGCGGTGGTTCAGAGCGGCGGGGTAAGACTGGTCCACAGGCCGCCTCGCCATCTCGGGACGCGCGGCGTGTTGGCCGAAGGCCGGCAAGTTCAACGCAGAGGGCGCAGAGGAGGCGCAGAGATCGCAGAGGGGCGGTGCATCTCTGCGTCCTCCGCTCTCCTCTGCGAACTCTGCGTCCGCTCTTGCAGGCCGCTCCGCGGCCCGAGAGTCAGGGAGCCAGCCTCCCGATCGCGCCGCCGAGGGCGCCGGTGACGGCGGAGCCCAGGGTTCCGAACAGGAGGATCATGGCGGGGGTGTCGCCCAGCGCTACCGAAGGGGCGATGCCGATAAGGGCGCAGGCGCCGCCGGCGATGGCGCCGCCACCCAGGCTCGGGCCCCAGCCGCCCCTGGCGAGGCGGGCGTAGAGCAGGCCGGCAAGGAGCGAGATCGCCAAGCCGCCGAGCGCGAACACATTGTCGCGGACGAAGGGGACGAAGTGGCCCGCGATGATCATGACGAGCTGGACGATCGTCCCGGCCGCCGTGGCGCGGATCAGCGATGAACGGTCCATGGTTTCACCTCCCCTGTTGACGGAGCTTGCCGCCGGGCGTCTCGAGCTCGGTCTTGAGCTGCTGCATCAGCCAGGCGTTGTCCTCGGCGAAGAAGGCGTAGAGCTTGTCGAACTCGGGCCCGCTCGCATAGCCGGTCTGGGAGACGGTGAGCCGGGCGCGGCCGGCGCCGAGGTCGCGCACCTCCAGGATCGAGACCACCTGCTTGTAGAGGTCGCGGCCCGGCAGGCGCGAGGGCGCGTTGGTGTTGCGGAACACCACGACCTGGCCCGGCACATAGGCGATGATCTCGTGGCGGATGTTCTCCGGATCGCCGGCCCCGGCCTTGGCGTCGTAGCTCTCCTCCATGGTCCCGCCCTGGCGAAGGTCGATCAGGGCCAGCGGCGCGGACCAGCGCCGCACGGTCGCCTCGTCCATGAAGGCGTCCCAGACGGCCTTGGGCGGCGCGGCCAGGTCGATAGACTGCTGCAGCACGCGCGCGCCGCCGGCGTCGATCGTCGAGGTGTCGGTCACGTCCGGGTATTTGCCGGCGGCGAAGGCCGGCGAGAGGGCCGCGGCGGCGAGCGCCAGGGCCAGGATCAAGGATTTCATGCGGGCTCCCCAAGGCCGCGGTCCGGCGATCCGGCGGAGGCGGCCTGCTCCAGCCGGTCGATGTAGTCGCGAAGGCAGGCGACGCCTGCGTCGAAGGCTTCAAGGCTGCGGTGGGTGCGCGACTGCATCACCCCGCCCTCCATGATGGTCAGGGCGAAGACCGCGAGACGCTCGGGATCGGCGCCGGGTGGCAGGCGGCTTCGCGCCGCCTCGAAGCAGGCCTGCACATGGCGCACCCAGCCCCGGAAGTTCACGGCCAGGGCCTCGCGCACCTCGGGATCGGGCTCGTGCAGCTCGAGCGCCAGGCTCCCGATCGGGCAGCCGTAGAGGCAGTCGCTCGCCTCCAGCATGCGCCGGTAGGCGGCCAGCAGCGCGAAGACCTTGTCGATGGGATCGGGGACGCCGCGCCAGGCGGGCTCCAGCAGCATGGGCGCGATGCCGCCCCGGTAGGCCTCCAGCACCGCGACCAGGAGGTCCTGCTTGGTCGGGAAGACATGGTAGAGGCTGCCCGCGTTGGCTTCGGCCGCGCGCAGGATGTCGGCCACGCTGGTCGAGCCATAGCCCTTCTCGGCGAAGAGCCGCATCGCCGCCATCACCAGCCTGTCGCGCGTGCTGTCCATCGAGCGCCCTTGAATGAGCGTTCAACCCAGCACGAGTTGAATGACTGTTCAAGAGGCGACTTGTCTTCTCCCATGGGGAGAAGAGGGGGCCCGCTCACGAAGCGAGTGGGAAGATGAGGGGGTAGGACGGCGAGGGCGAACCCCCTCACCTTCCCGTTGGTACGCAACGAGCCCCTTCCTCTCCCTGTGGGAGAGGAGAGCAAGGCCGCTTGCCCCGACTCCCGGCGCGGGCCTAGCGTCGGACGGCAACCTCAGAGGCGGCCATGCAGCACATCCTTGACGAGCTCGAGAAGCGCCGGGCCGCCGCGCGGCTGGGCGGGGGCGAGCGGCGGATCGAGGCCCAGCACAAGAAGGGCAAGCTGACCGCCCGCGAGCGGATCGACCTGCTCCTCGACGAAGGCTCGTTCGAGGAGTTCGACATGTTCGTCGAGCACCGGGCGAGCGACTTCGGCATGGACCGCAACAAGATCCCTGGCGACGGGGTGGTGACCGGCTGGGGCGCGATCAACGGCCGGCAGGTCTTCGTCTTCTCCAAGGATTTCACGGTCTTCGGCGGATCCCTTTCGGGCGCGCATGCGCAGAAGATCCTGAAGATCCAGCGCCAGGCGATGAAGGTCGGCGCGCCGGTGATCGGCCTCTACGACGCGGGCGGCGCGCGCATCCAGGAGGGCGTGGAGAGCCTGGCGGGCTACGCCGACATCTTCCTGGAGAACGTCATGGCCTCGGGCGTGATCCCGCAGATCAGCGTGATCATGGGCCCCTGCGCGGGAGGCGACGTCTATTCCCCGGCGATGACCGACTTCATCTTCATGGTGAAGGACACGAGCTACATGTACGTCACGGGCCCGGACGTGGTCCGCGCCGTCACCCACGAGGAGGTGACGCACGAGGAGCTCGGCGGCGCGCGGGTGCACGCGGCCAGGTCGGGCGTGGCGGACGGGGCGTTCGAGAACGACCTGGAGGCCCTGAGCCAGGTGCGGCGGCTGGTGGACTTCCTGCCCCTGTCCTGCCGCGAGAAGCCGCCGCTGCGCGCGCCGATGGACGAACCGGACCGCGTGGAGCCGTCGCTGGACAGCCTGGTCCCGGCCGACGCGGACAAGCCCTACGACATGAAGGAGCTGATCCTCAAGCTGGTGGACGAGGCGGATTTCTTCGAAGTTTCACCGGACTACGCCAAGAACATCGTCACCGGGTTCGGCCGCATGGACGGCCAGCCCGTGGGCGTTGTGGCCAACCAGCCCCTGGCGCTGGCGGGCGTGCTCGACATCGACGCATCCAGGAAGGCCGCGCGGTTCGTCAGGTTCTGCGACGCCTTCGGCTTTCCCATCGTGACCCTGGTGGACGTGCCGGGGTTCATGCCGGGCACGCGCCAGGAGTACGGCGGGCTGATCAAGCACGGGGCCAAGCTGCTCTTCGCCTACGCCGAGGCCACCGTGCCCAAGGTGACGCTGATCACCCGCAAGGCCTATGGCGGCGCCTATGACGTGATGAGCTCAAAGCACCTTCGGGGCGACATCAACTACGCCTGGCCCACCGCCGAGATCGCGGTGATGGGCGCCAAGGGGGCGGTGGAGATCATCTTCCGCGAGGACGCCAAGGATCCGGACAAGCTCAAGGCCCGTGAGGCCGAGTACAAGGCGAGGTTCGCCAACCCGTTCGTGGCCGCCTCTCTGGGCTACCTCGACGACGTGATCCTGCCGCACGAGACCAGGAAGCGCATCGTGCGCGCGCTGAAGGGCCTCAGGACCAAGAGCCTGGCCAACCCCTGGAAGAAGCACGACAACATTCCACTGTGAGCGGCGGCCGTGGCGACGCCCTGCCCTTTCTGCGCCATCGCCGAGGGCCGCGGCGAAGCTCAGGTGGTGCATGAGGATTCCGCGACCATCGCCTTCCTGGACAAGGCGCCGCTGGTCGCGGGCCATGTGCTGCTGATCCCGCGCAAACACGTCGCGACCCTGTTCGAGGCGGACGAAGCGACCGTAACGGCCATGGCGCTGGCGGCGCAGAAGCTGGCTCGGGCGGTGAAGGCGGCGATGGGTTCCGACGGGGTGTTCGTGGCGCAGAACAACGTGGTCAGCCAGTCCGTGGCGCACCTGCACACGCACGTGATCCCGCGACGGCTGAAGGACGGTTTCTTCTCGCCGCGGATCATCTGGCGGCGGACAAGGTACGGGCCGGGCGAGGCGGAAGAGGTTGCGGCGAGGATCCGGGCGGCGATGGAGGCTGAAGGCCCCTCACCCTCCCAGCCCTGACGGGCTGGGCCCTCCCTCTCCCCCTACGGGGGCGAGGGCCTTCCCGCGCGTCGGCGGGCGCCTGGGACGGGAGATCGCCTCCCCGCCTACCGGGGCTACGGCTTGACCGAGGCCGCCACGTCGCGGGCGTCGTAGGCGTCCGGCTCGTCGGGCCGCTTGCCCTTGCCCATGACGATCTCGATGGTCTGGGAGATCATCGCGTCGCCGCCGAGCGGAATGCCGGCGGCGCCGACCCCGACGCCGAGTCCCGTGCCGCCGTAGCGGCGGTAGCTCGTCGTCCCGCCGCCGACGGAGAGGAACGGACCCCGGGGCGGGAGGGCGGACTGGTAGCCCTCGATCACGCGGAACCAGTCGTAGCCCTGTTCCAGGGTGAGCTGGCCCGCGCGCAGCAGGGCGAGATCGGCGACCCGGTCGGGTTCGGCGTCGGACCCGCCGCGGAAGGTGACGCGCCAGCGGTCGGCCTGAATCCGGGTCTCGGCGTAGCCCACGCCGGCCGGCCCCGCAGCCGGGCCGAAGACGGTGGGCGTCGTGCAGGCCGCCAGCGTGGCGGCGAGGAGCAGCGGGAGGGCGAGGCGTTTCATGGGGATGCGGCCGGGCGGGCCGGCGGTTCCAGGGGCTCGAGGCCGGCGAAGTCGAGCATGGCCTGAAAATCGGGCGGCGGCGAGGCGATGATGCGCCGGCGGCCGCCCTCGGGATGGGGGAATTCCAGCGCGGCGGCGTGCAGCATCAGGCGCGGGACGGGCCGGCCGCCCAGCATCAGCGCGCCGCCATAGCGGACGTCGCCGAGGATCGGCCGGCCGATGGAGGCGAGGTGGACGCGAAGCTGGTGCATGCGCCCGGTCCGGGGCTGGAGCTCGACCAGGGCCGCCCCCTCCCCTTCGGCGACCATGCGATAGCGCGTGAGCGCCGGCTCGGCGTCCGGGTGGTCGGGGACGCAGACGCGCATATAGGCCTCGCGGCCCTGCATCTCGCGGCGAAGGGGGGCCTCGATGACGCCGGCGCGCGGCTCGGGCGCGCCGGGAGCGACGATGGCGAGGTAGGTCTTCCCGACCTGGCGGCCCATCATCGCCTTGCCGAGGAACCCGGCCGCGGGCTTGGTCCTGGCGGTGAGGATGACGCCGGAGGTGTCGCGGTCGAGGCGATGGACCAGGCGCGGGCGCGCGCCGCCGGGCCGGGCGAAGGCCCAGAGCAGCTCGTCCAGAGTGTGGACCTGGGCGCGGCCGCCCTGGCTGGAGAGGCCCGGGGGCTTGTTCAGGGCCAGGAGCTGGGGATCCTCGTAGATGACGAGGGCGCGGACGAAGGCGATCTCGTCCGGACTGAGGGCGATGGGGCGGTCGACGGCGCGGAGGACACGAGCCCGGGGCACTCAACCTTCTCCCATAGGGAGAAGGAGGGGCCCGCTCGCGGAGCGAGCGGGAGGATGAGGGGCCAAGGCTCCCCCTGAGAAGGCGAACGCCCTCACCTTCCCATCCTCCTTCGCCAAGGCTTCGGAGGATGGGCCCCTTCCTCTCCCCACAGGAGATGAGATCATTCGCGTCGCCTCTTCGCCCGAAGCTCGGCCCAGCGCTCCAGGCGCTCCTTGATGCGGGCCTCGGCGCCCTCGCCTTTCGGCGCGTAGAAGACCTGACGCTCGGCGCCCTCGGGGAAGTAGTCCTGGCCGGAGAAGCCCTCTTCGGTCTGGTGGTCGTACTCGTAGCCGGCGGAATAGCCGAGCTCCTGCATCAGCTTGGTGGGGGCGTTCAGGATGTGCTTGGGCGGCATGAGCGAGCCGGTCTGCTTGGCCATTCGCCGGGCCGCGCCGAAGGCGGTATAGGCGGCGTTGGACTTGGGCGCGGCGGCCAGGTGGATGCAGGCCTGGGCCAGCGCCAGCTCGCCCTCGGGCGAGCCCAGGAAGTCATAGGCATCCCGCGCGGCGACGGCGATCAGCAGCGCGGTGGGATCGGCCAGACCGATGTCCTCGCTGGCGGCGCGGATCAGCCTTCGGGCGATGAAGAGCGGGTCTTCCCCGCCCTCCAGCATGCGCGCGAGCCAGTAGAGCGCCGCGTCGGGGTCCGAGCCCCGGATCGACTTATGCAGGGCCGAAATGAGGTTGTAGTGCTCCTCGCGGTCCTTGTCGTAGGCGGGGCTGCGCTTCTGGAGGACGCGGCCGAGGCCTTGGGTGTCCAAGGGTTCGGCAGGGGCGATGTTGTAGAGGGTCTCGGCCAGGCTCAGCACGTAGCGGCCGTCGCCGTCGGCCAGGGCGACCAGGGCCTGGCGGGCCTGGAGCTCGAGCGGCAGGGGCCGGCCCTCGTGCGCCTCGGCGCGGGCGAGCAGCTCCTCCAGGGCCGCGTCGTCCAGGCGCTTGAGCACGAAGACCTGGCAACGGGAGAGCAAGGCGCCGTTGAGCTCGAAGGACGGGTTCTCGGTGGTCGCGCCCACCAGGGTGACGACCCCCTCCTCGACGAAGGGCAGGAAACCGTCCTGCTGGGCCCGGTTGAAGCGGTGGATCTCGTCCACGAAGAGCAGGGTGGACTGGCCCGCCGCGCGCCGGCCGCGGGCGGTCTCGAAGGCCTTCTTGAGGTCGGCGACGCCGGAGAACACGGCCGAGAGCTGCTGGAACTCGTAGCCGGCTTCCTTGGCCAGGAGGCGCGCGATGGTGGTCTTGCCCGTGCCGGGCGGGCCCCAGAGGATCATGGAGGAGAGCCGGCGCGCCTCGGCCATGCGCCGGATCGGCCCGTCGGGACCGAGCAGGTGGTCCTGGCCCACCACCTCGTCCAGAGAGCGCGGGCGCAGCCGGTCGGCCAGGGGCGACGGCGCGGAGGGCTCCAGGCCAGCGGCTTGGAAGAGATCGGCCATGCGCAAGGCTTAGAGCGGATCGCGGCCGGACGGTATCGGAAACGATTGACTCATTGGTAATTACCTATGTAATGGCGTCCATGGCCGTCGCCAGAGCGAGTTCGGACGCCTTCAACGCCGTGGCCGACCCGACCCGGCGCGAGATGCTGCAGCGGCTGATCCCCACCGGCGTGGAGCGCACCGCCGGGGAGCTCGGCGAAGGCCTGGCCTTGTCGCAGCCCACCGTCTCCCAGCATCTCAAGGTCCTTCGCGAGGCCGGCCTGGTCTCGGTGCGCGAGGAGGGCCGCTGCCGGATCTACCGTCTGAGGCTCGATCCGCTGGAAGGGGTGCACGACTGGGTGAACCGGATGATGAGCTTCAGCGACCCCGCCGGCCAGGTCTGGCGGCTGCATCCCGCGCGAGAGGAGGACTGAGCATGTCCATCAAGGGCGGCAAGCCCAACGACCGCAAGGTCACGCCGAACCTGATCGTGAAGGACGCGGCCAAGGCGCTGGAGTTCTACGAGCGCGCGCTCGGCGCCAAGGCCATCTACGCCTCGCGCCTGCCCGACGGGCGGGTGCTGCACGCCCAGCTCCGCGTCGGGGATACGGTCTTCCTTGTCTCGGAGGAGAACATGGGCATGCCCGAGGAGGCGTTCGCGGGCCTCGAACAGGGCATGCGCACTCGCTCGCCCCACACGCTGGGGGGCACGAGCCTGGTGCTGGAGCTCTATGTCGACGACGTGGACGAGGCGTTCCGCCGCGCGATCGAGGCGGGCGGCAAGCCCAAGATGGACGTGGCGGACACCTTCTACGGCGATCGGCTCGGCCAGTTCGAGGACCCGTTCGGGCACGTCTGGGGGATCGCCACGGTGATCGAGGAGCTGGAGCCCGAGGAGGTGGACCGGCGCGCGCGAGCGCGGTTCGCGCCGACGGCGTGAGAGAAGCCAAACGGACGAACAACCTCGCCCCCTCCACCAAAGGGGGAGGACTTTTGCGCCATTGATCTTCCCCCTTTGGGGGAAGTCCCCGCGAAGCGGGGGATGGGGGCGATACGCACTGGAGGAGAACGAAGACATGGCCGAACCGGAGAAAGGCCCCGCCAAGGGGGTCACGCCTTATCTGACCTGCAAGGACGCCAATGCGGCGGCGGATTTCTACAAGCGCGCCTTCGGGGCGGCGGAGCCGTTCCGCCAGCTCGCGGACGACGGCAAGCGCCTGCTGCACTGCCACCTCGTCATCAACGGCGCCTCGGTGATGCTGTCGGACGACTTCTCCAGCGCCGGCGCGCCCGCACCGGCGGGCGTGACGCTGCACCTGCAGGTGGACGACGCCGACGCCTGGTGGAACCGGGCCATGGCTGCGGGGCCGTGCCAGGTCACCATGCCGATCGGGGACCAGTTCTGGGGCGACCGCTACGGCCACTTCAAGGATCCCTTCGGTCACCGCTGGTCGATCGGCGGGCCGATCCGGAAATAGCGGCGCCGCCCGGCCGTAAGACTTCCCCTAGCCCGCCGACTACCTTTGCGAACGTGCACGGGACGGGCGGCCGGGATGGACGGCGGGACGAGCCAGCAGAACGCGCGCTACCAGGACGCGGCGGCCGCCTTCGGGCCGGCGCTGGAGCGGCTGGCGCGCGCCTATGAGGCCGATCCGGACGAGCGCCGGGACCTCTTGCAGGACATCCATCTCGGCCTCTGGCGAAGCCTGGAAGGCTTCGACGGGCGCTGCTCGATGCGCACCTGGGTCTACCGCGTCGCGCACAACGTCGCCGCCACGCACGTCCGGCGCGGCCGGCGCCCAGGCTGGCGGCGGCGCGCGGATCTCGACGAAGCGGCCCAGGCGGCCGACGGGGACGACCCGGAACGCACAGTCGCCGAGCGGCAGACGCTGGAGCGCCTCTTCGGCCTGATCCGCGCCCTGGGCTCGCCGGACCGCGAGGTGCTGCTGCTCTACCTGGAAGACCTCGACGCCGCCGCCATCGGCGAGATCACCGGCCTCACGCCCGGCGCCGTGGCCACCCGCATCCACCGGCTGAAGGCGGCCCTCGCCCGAAGCTTCAACCCTGGAGGGGCCCCATGAGCACCGATCCCTCCGCGCCCGAGGCGCTGAAGGCGCTGTGGCGTTCCCAGCCCCTGGAGGCGCCGACCATGTCGCTCACCGCGATCACCCGACAGGCCGACCTGTTCCAGCACAGAATCCGCCGGCGCAACCTGATGGAATACGCCGCCGCCGTCCTGGTCGTGGCCTTCATGGGCTACGGCCTCGCCTTCGGCGATAGCGGCTGGATGATGCGGTCCTGGCAGGTCCTCACCATCCTCGCCGTGCTGTTCGTGGTCTGGCGGCTGCATCGCCGCGGACGGGCCGTCGCCCTGCCGCCCGACGCCTCCGCCCAGAGCCTGATCGACTTCCAGAAGCGGGAGCTTATCCGCCAGCGCGACCTTTTGCGCAGCGTTCCGTTCTGGTACGTGGCGCCCTTCCTGCCCGGGTCGGCCATGCTGTTCCTGGCGCGCTGGCTCGAGGAGCCGAGCCACCGCTGGACGCGCGCCCATGACCACGCGGTGATCATCGCCACCTTCGCGATCATGCTGCTGGTCCTGGCTGGCGTCTGCGTCCTCAACCTCTGGGGCGCGGCGCGCCTGCAGCGGATGATCGACCGGCTCGAGCGCACGCGCGCCGAGTAGGCCGCGCCCTTTTTCCGCCCCCGCGCGTGGGCTAAGAGCTTCGCACGCTATCAAATTCACGGGCAGGGACATGCCGGGAGAACTGGCCGGAGAGGTCGCGATCGTCACGGGCGCGGGGCGCGGCTTCGGCCGCGAGATCGCCCTTCGCCTGGGCCGCGAGGGGGCGTCGGTCGGCGTGATCTCGCGCAACAAGGCCGAGCTGGACAAGGTCGCCGCCGAGATCGTGGCGGGCGGCGGCAGGGCCTTCGCGGTCACCGCGGACGTCACCGACAGGGCCGGGGTCGAGGCCGCGGTCGAGGCGGTGGAAGCGGTGCTGGGGCCGGTGTCCCTGCTGGTCAACAACGCCGGGCTGGACCGTCCCTTCGGCCCGATCGGCCATGTGGACCCGGACGAGTGGTGGGCGACCATCGCCGTGCACGTGCGGGGACCCCTGCTCTTCATGAGCGCGGTGCTGCCGGGCATGCGCGCGCGAGAAAAGGGCCACATCGTCAACATCGCCTCACTGGGCGGCAATGTGGTCGAGCCCAACATGTCGGCCTACGCCGTGGGCAAGGCCACGGAGATCCGCCTGACCCAGCACGTCGGGGCCGAGACCAAGGGCCAGGGCATCGGCGTCTTCGCCATCGAGCCCGGCACGGCGATCACCAGCATGGGCGAGGGCACCCTGGCCAACCCCGAGGCGCAGAAGTGGATTCCCGGCGGCATCGCCTTCCTGAAGCGGGTGCAGGAGGCGCACAAGGACCCGGCCGTCCGCGATGCGGTGTTCCAGCGCTGCGGGGACATGGTGGTCGGCCTGTTGTCAGGCCGCTACGACGTCCTGAGCGGGCGGTACCTGGAGCCGCAGGACGACTTCGACGCCCTGGCCAAGGAAGCGGCGCGCTGAGATCAGGTCCTGTTCAGGAATGAGTCGCTATGCAGGCGTTTCTTGTCGCCGTTCACGGCGCCAGCTTGGCCGCAGGACCGGGCCGTGCCATTCCACCGCCCGCATCCGGCGACGGGCGACATCTCACAAGGAGTGAAGACATGAGCGTGCGTATGGCGGTCCTGGCGGCCGCGGTTCTGGCGGCCGCGGGCGCGGCGCAGGCGGCCCCCGGCCCGGGCAACCCGGGCAAGGGCAAGGCGCTGTTCGATGCGCAGTGCTCGCTGTGCCACTCGGCCAACGCCGGCCAGGAAGGCGCCGCGCCCAGCCTCTACGGCGTGGTCGGCCGCAAGGCGGCCAGCGATCCGAAGTTTCCGGCCTACACCCACGCCCTGAAGACGTCGAACCTCACCTGGAGCACGTCCGAGCTGGATGCGTTCCTCAGCGGGCCCTCCAAGCTGGTGCCGGGCACCGCCATGCCGATCACCCTGAAGAACCCGCAGGATCGGGAGAATGTGATCGCCTATCTCGCCAGCTTGAAGAAGTGACGCTACGCTTGGATCGAATTCGCTAGCGTTCTAGCCATTCTTCAGTGCGGAGGATCCGCCCCATGTCGCCACGCCTCCTGCCTGCCCTGGTCGCCTCCGGGGCCGCCGCGATCGGCCTGATCGCCGCGACCTCGGCCTGCTCTCAATCGCCGCCCGGACCGCCGTCGACCGGGGGGACGGGCACACAAGCCTCGCCCATGGTGTTCGGCGACTGGCGGGCGGACGCGCCGGGCGTGCACCACCGCATCACCGCCGCCGACCTGCCGCCGCCCTTCACCAACGTCGGGGTGGCCATGGCCAACGTCGTGCCGCCGCCGGCCGGAGACCTGCCCAAGGTGATGGCGGGCTTCAAGGTCGAGCGCTTCGCCACGGGCCTGGAGGCCCCCAGGGCCATGCGCACGGCGCCGAACGGCGACATCTTCGTCGCCGAGCAGACCGCCGGGCGCGTCCGCGTGCTGCGCGCGCCGGACGGCGCGGACAAGCCCTCGCAGAACGAGGTGTTCGCCACGGGCCTGGACCAGCCCTTCGGCATGGCCTTCTACCCGCTGGGGCCCGACCCGCAGTGGATCTATGTGGCCGAGAACAACCGGGTGCTCCGCTATCCCTACAAGAACGGGGACATGAAGGCTTCGGGCCCGCCGCAGGTGATCATCCCCGAGATCTCCAAGTCCACCGGCGGGCACTGGACACGCGACCTGGCCTTCTCGGCGGACGGCAAGACGCTGTTCATCGCGGTGGGCTCGGTCGGCAACCTCGACGAGGGGATGAGCAAGAAGAGCGTCGCCGAGGCCAAGGCCTTTGACGACAAGCACGGCCTGGGCGCCGCCTGGGACGTGGACGAGAACCGCGCCAACGTCCTGGCCGCCGATCCCGACGGCAAGAACGTCCACGTCTACGCCGCCGGCATCCGCAACTGCTCGGGCCTGACCCGCCAGCCGCAGACCGGCGAGATCTGGTGCTCGGTGAACGAGCGCGACATGATCGGCGACAACCTGGTCCCCGACTACGCCACCCACGTGCAGAAGGGCGCCTTCTACGGCTGGCCCTGGTACTACATCGGCGACCACGAGGACCCGCGGCTGAAGGCCGAGCGGCCCGACCTGAAGGGGCAGGTGACGGTCCCCGACCTCTTGATCCAGCCCCACTCCGCGCCGGTGCAGATCAAGTTCTACGACGCCACGTCCGGATCCGCGGCATTCCCGGCCGAGTACCAGGGCGACGCCTTCATCGCGCTGCACGGCTCGTGGAACCGATCGGTGCGCACGGGCTACAAGGTGGTCCTGGCCCCGATGAAGGACGGCAAGACCACGGGCGAGTACATCGACTTCATGACCGGGTTCGTCCTGAACAACGCCAACGTCTGGGCCCGGCCCTACGGCCTGGCGGTCGCCCACGACGGGGCGCTGCTGGTCAGCGACGACGCCAACGGACAGATCTTCCGCGTGACGCCGGCGAAGTAGGGTGGCCAATCCTCCCCCTTTGGGGGAGGTGGCGCGAAGCGCCGGAGGGGGCCGGTGCCTGCCAGCGCCAAGGATGTAAGCCCCCATCCCCCGCTTCGCGGGGACTTCCCCCAGAGGGGGAAGATCAGGTTCGCTACAGGCTGAACGAGCCGGTGATCTGCTGGTCGCCGCGCTGGATGGTGATCCGCCAGGTGCGGCCGCTGGCGGCCAGGGCCGATTGCAGCTCGCCGGTGGAGTGGATCTGCTGGCCGTTCACGGCGCGGATGACGTCGCCGGGCCTGACGCCCACATTGCCCGCCAGGCCTCCGTCCGCGATCGCCGTGACCATGACGCCCTGGGCCGCGAAGGGATCCACGCCCAGCTCCTGGGCGGTGGCGGGCGAGAGGTTCACGACCGTGGCGCCGCCCAGGGGATTGCGGCCCGCGATGGTGCGCTCGTCGCGCGGCGGCGTGGCGGGCGGCGGCTCGGCGGTCACCGCCAGCTTGCGGACCTGGCCGCCATGGCGGACGTCGAGGGTGAGCTTGTCGCCAGGGCTGTGGGTGCCGACCAGATAGTCCAGCCCCGCCTCGTCGTTCACGCCCTGGCCGTCGACGTCGAGGATGACGTCCTCGGGCCTCAGGCCCGCGCGCGCGGCGGCGCTGCCGGGGTAGACGTCGGTGACCAGCACCCCTTGTGGACGGTCCAGACCCAAGGTCGAGGCCAGCTCGCCGGTGACCTCCTGGCCCTTGGCGCCGAGCCAGGGGCGCACGACCGAGTGGCTGCCGCCAAGCGCGGCGTCGACCACCTGTTTGACCATGGCCCCGGGATGGCGAAGCCCACGCCGGCCGAGCTGCCCGAGCCGGACACGATCATGGTGTTGATGCCGATCAGGTCGCCGTCCATGTCGACCAGGGCGCCGCCTGAGTTGCCCGGATTGATGGCCGCATCGGTCTGGATGAAGAAGTTGTCGGCCCCGCTCCGGCCCACGTCCGTGCGCGCCAGGGCCGAGACGATGCCATTGGTCACGGTCTGGCCGACGCCGAACGGGTTGCCGATGGCGAGCACGAGGTCGCCGACCTGGATGTCATGGCCGGCGTCGATCGCGAGCACGGGCAGGCGCGCGCCCTTGGTGTCGATCTTGAGCACCGCCAGGTCGGCGCGGGCGTCGTCGAGCAGGATCTTGGCCGGGAAGTTGCGCCGGTCGTTGAGCACGACCTGGATCTGCTGGCCGCCGGCGATGACGTGGTGATTGGTGACGATGACGCCGTCGTCGCGGACGATGACGCCCGAGCCCAGCGACTGCTCCACCCCCGTGCGGGGCATGAAGCCGAACATCTGCCAGAACGGATCCACCTGCTGGCGCACCACGCGGCGGCTGAACACATTGACCACCGCCGGCGCGGCCTTCTTGACCACCGGCGCGAAGGACATGCGCATCTCGGCCGAGCTCGCCGGGGGGCGCCGGTCGGGCACGCCGAAGCCGCCCTGTATGGTCTGGGCGCTGGTCTTGCCCGGGTGGCCCGAACAGGCGGCCAGGACAGCGAGGGCGGGGATCAACAAACGGCGCAGATGCATTCGGCGATCGGCTCCTCTGGTTTCGGCGCTGCGGACACAAGCGCAGCTTTTGGTCCCAAACATGGCGGCGACGCTCAAGCCAGGCCGGTCAGATCCGCAGCCGCGACATCCCCACGGCCCTGGCCGCCAGGGCCGCGCCGATCATAAGGACCACGCTCGCCAGGAGAAACGGCGCGCCGAGCATTGCGATCCCGACCGGTCCGCCATGGGCGCCGCCGGCGACGACGGTGTAGAGGCCGCCAAACGCCAGGGGCGCCATGATTCCCGACAAGCTCTGCAGGCTGGTGTTGGCGCCCTGCAGGCGTCCCTGCTCGGAGGAGGAAACCTGTCGCGTCATCAGGGACTGCAGCGACGGCCCGGCCGTGCCCCACAGCGTCATCACCGGGATGCCGAGGACGAACACCAGGCCGGTGGGCGCAAGCCCGAAGACGGCCAGCCCCACGATGCCGCAGGCCAGGCCGAAAAGGATCACATTGGCCTCGCCGAACCTGCGCACCATGCGGCCCGAGAGCCCCGCCTGGACGATGGCCGAGCAGATCCCGAACGCCGAGAGGCACGCCGCGACCGCCGTGATCGACCAGCCGTAGCGGTCCTGGGCGTAGAGGACAAAGTCGGTAGGGAAGACCATCACACAGAACTGGGCCAGCGCCAGGATGATGCCAAGCCGAAGCAGGCCCGGCCGGGAGGTCAGGACCTTCATCGCCCCGAAGGAGGCCATGTTCCTGAGGTGGAAGGGCGCGCGCTGGTCCAGAGGCAGCGACTCCGGCACGACGAAGAGGCCGTAGGCGGCATTGATCAGGCTGCATCCGGCCGCCGCCCAGAAGGGCGCGCTGGGCCCCAAGGTCGTGAGGAAGCCGCCGATCGCGGGACCGAGGGCGAAGCCCAAGCTCATGGCCGCCTGCATCAGGCCGTAGGCGCCCGCGCGCCGGTTGGGCGGGGTCACGTCGGCGATATAGGCGAAGGCTGTGGCGATGTTGGCCGAGGTCGCTCCGGTGAACACACGGATCAGCAGGAGCTGCCAGATGCTGGTCGCCATCGCCATGCCGGCGTAGCTGAGGCCGAGCCCGGCGATGGAGAGCAGCAGGATCGGCCGGCGGCCGTAGCGGTCCGACAGCGCCCCCAGGATCGGCGAGCAAAGGAACTGCATCAGGGCGAAGACGGTCATGAACAGGCCGTTCATCCACCCGGCCTGCTGGGCGCCGCCCGCCATGTGCTTGATCAGGATGGGCAGCACGGGCGCGGTGATGCCCATGGAGATGGTGTCGATCGTCACCGCGATGAAGATGAAGACGATCGCCGCCTGGCGCCCCTGGCGCGCGGGAGCGCCTCCCGCCGGGGCGGGTTCGGCCGTCGTCGGAAAAGGCGCGCCGTCGTGGGCCATGGGACAACCGGGGCCGCCATGCTGGCGCGACCCGACTTCGATTCACGCTTGGGGGCTGAGCGGGCGCAACAGATGGCGGCGGGGCCCCGGCTCGTCAAGGCGAAGCATGCGCAGGCCGGGCAGGCGTGTCCCCCGCGCCGCGGGA
Organism: uncultured Alphaproteobacteria bacterium; assembly: GCA_963775275.1. GTDB lineage: Bacteria > Pseudomonadota > Alphaproteobacteria > Caulobacterales > Caulobacteraceae > JANWHQ01. The sequence continues at coordinate 88,843 of CAVZII010000004.1, forward strand.
GCGGGCTACCCCGCCGGCTGGACGCCCGGCAGGGCGGCTGACGCCGTCGCGCGCCAGGCGATCGCCATGGCGACGAGCATCAGGGCCGCGGCCAGGACGTAGGGCAGGCCGATCAGGCCCTGGGCCGCGTGCGCCGGCGTGGCGGCGAAGGCGAGCGCCGAGGCGAAGAGGCTGGGCCCGATCAGGCCCGCGATGCTGGTCACGCCAGCGTTGGCGCCCTGGAGCCGGCCCTGCTCGGTCGGCGAGACCAGGCGGCTCATCAGAGCCTGGATGCACGGGCTGGCGAGGCCCCAAAGGCAGAGCACGCCGATGGCCGCGAGGAACATCCAGCCCTCGGGGGCCCAGCCCATGAGGGCGAAACCGGCGGCGGCGCACGAAAGGCCGAGCGCGAGCGTCCGGCGCTCGCCGAGCCGGGCCACGGTCGGGCGCACGAGACCGGCGGAGACGACGAGGGAGGAGACGCCCACGACGCCCATGGAGACCCCGATCATACCCGGGCCCCAGCCGTAGCGGGCCACAAGGTAGAGCGCCCAGACCGTTCCGAAGACCGCGTGGACCAGGCGGGTCATGAAGTTGGCCATGGCCAGGCCCGCGAGCTGGCGTCCCGACCACAGGAAGCCCAGCGCCGCAAAGGGGTGGGCGAGCTTGAGCGAGAAGGCGGACCGACGCTCGGGCGGCAGGGATTCGGGCAGGACAAGAAGGCCGTACGCTGCGTTGGCGAAGGTCAGGCCCGCCGCCACCCAGAACGGCAGGCGCGGGCTGAACTGGCCGAGCAGGCCTCCCAGCATGGGGCCAAGGATGAAGCCCACCCCGAAGGCCGCGCTGAGCGTGCCGAAGGCGGCGGCGCGCTTGTCGGGCGGGGTGACGTCGGCGATGTAGGCGTTGGCGGTGGCCATGCTGGCCGAGGTGATCCCGGCAAGGGTCCGACCGACGAAGAGCCAGCCGAGGCTGGGCGCGGTCGCCATGATCACGTAGTCGATGGCCAGGCCGAAGCAGGAGACCAGGATCACGGGCCTGCGGCCGAACCGGTCCGAAAGCGAGCCCAGGACCGGCGCGGCGAAGAGCTGCATCAGGGCGAAGACCGTGGCGAAGACGCCGAAGACCAGGGCCGAGCGGCTGGTGTCGCCGCCGAGGAAGCCCTCGACCAGGCCCGGCCAGACCGGGCCGATGACGCCGCCGGCCACGATGTCGAGGGTGACCGTCACGAAGATGAAGGCGGCCGCCGCGTTGCGGCCGCGGGGCGAGGCGGGCCCGGGGCTCATGCGAGGCTCGCCTTCATCGAGGCCAGCAAAGACTGCCACCACTCGCCGTGGCGGCGCAGGAAGAGGGCGTCGGGGAAGGAGTGGCGGGCCACGTGCTCCTGAGGAACGGTCTCCCAGCCCCGGTGCTCGACGGTGACGCGGGTCTCCTCGCCCACCGCCTCGAAGCGGACCTCCACCTCGGTGTCCTGGCCGGGCGCGAAGGTCGCCTGGCGCCAGCCGAAGACGAGGCGCGTGGGCGGCTCCCAGGCGCGGATCCTGCCGATCTCGAAGACCTTGCCGTTGGCAAGGGTCTCGATGAAGCGGCCGTCCGGTCCCGGCTCGAAGGAGACGACGCCGGGGCCGCGAGGCGTGAACTGGAAGAGCAGGTTGGGCCGCCACCACTGGCCGATTTCGGCGGTGAAGGCCTGGAAGGCGAACTCGGGCGCGGCCCTGACGCGCAGGGCGACGAGGACGCGCGAGGTCACTCCTCCTCCTCGCCGACGCTCCGTTCCAGGTGGGCCTTGAAGGCGAGGAGCTGGTCGCTCCAGAGGCGCTCGGTCTCCTCGAGCCAGGCTTTCAGGTGGGCCATGGGCTGGGGCCTCAGGCGATAGATCCGCACGCGGGTGTCGAAGGGCGCGGGGCTCTCCTCGACGAGCCGGCTGTCGCGCAGGGTCTTGAGGTGCCGGCTCATGGCGGGCGCGGAGAGACCGACCTCCTCGGCGAGCTCGCCGGCCCGGCGCGGCCGCTCGCGCAGGAGCTCGACGACCCGGCGCCGGTGCGGGTCGGCGAGGGCCGCGAAGGTGCGGTCGATCAGGCGCAGGGAGGCGTTGGCCGGCTTCAGCATATGAGGATCCCGCTCGGGTCCGGCAGGCCGCTCTCGCGGAGCGACCACGACGTCCCGCCATTGTCCAATTCGTAGAGTTTCCCGCCCCGGTCGACGATGGCCAGGATGTCGCCGCGGGCGGCGATGCAGCGCGTGTCGGCGCCGCGGTCGAGCCGATCGGGCAGGCCGCCGCCGACCAGCTCCAGGGGCCCGTCGCCCTCGATCGGCCGGCGATAGACGGCGCCCTCCGCGGCGAAGGGGTCGATGGCGGCGGAGACGAACACGTGGTCCTCGCTCAGCGCCACCGCGGAACAGTGGCTGGCGTGCAGTCCTTCGAGCGTGAAGGTCCAGGTCGCGCCGCCGTCGCGGCTCAGACCAAGGCCCGCAGCCGCCGCGGCGGCGACGATCCCGGGGCGGCTGGGATGGGCGCAGACCTCATGGACGTCCGCGTCGATGTCGACGGTGGGCCGCCAGCTCGCACCTCCGTCCGTGGAGCGCGGAATGCCGCCGACATGGACGTTCACGAACAGCGCGCCGTCGTCGCACGCGGCGGCGATGGAGCGCACGCCGAGGGGCGGGCCGAGGAGCTGGCCGTCGACCATGGCCGCGCCCGCGTACCAGCGCTCCCGGCCCGGCGTGGCGTCCAATCCATCGAGGGGCGACCAGCCGTCTTCGCTGAGCTCCAGGAGCCGCGCGTCGTCCGTGCCGGCGAAGATGCGGCCGCCCACGCTCAGGCAGCACGACAGCGCCGCGTCGCTCAAGGCCAGCCGGCGCCAGTCCTGCCCTGAAGATCGCGCCCAGAGCGAGCGTCCGTCCACGATGGCCAAGACTTCCCCGGCGCCGTCGGGCGCAAGGCCGCTGACCGAGGCGCCCTCGAACAGGTGCGCGACCTCCGCGCCCTCGAGCACGAACAGGCCGTCCCGCCAGCTCGAGACCATGACGGTCGGCGCGCTCAACGCGATTCCCCTGCCGGCAGGGTCATCCCCCTGGGCGCGGTGTTTCGCCAGGCCATGGCGAGCGCGCTGGAGGCCGTCGTCTCGTCCGCAGCCGCCAGCATGAGCCAGGTCCAGCCCCTGGCGCCCCAGGCGCCGTTGCAGGGCGCGAACATCGAGGGCTCGGCCGACATCAGCACCTCCTGCTGGTCGGGCGTGAGCTTCAGCGTTCCGCGCGCCCCCGCATGATCCAGGCCCGCGAAGATCTTGCCGCCGATGCGGAAGTCCGGATGGCCCATGTGGCCCTGCTCCACCGCCTCGGGCAGGCCGAGGGCGAGGCGGCGGAAGTCGTCGGCGTTCACGGACGGGTCCTCGCGCCCGCGCCGGCCGCCTTGTCCCAGGCCTCGGGTTTCACCGCCTGCACGGTCTGGCCGAACGACCAGCTTTGTCCCTCCGGGTCCAGGCAGGTGAACACGCGGTCGCCGTAGGGCTGGTCGGCCGGCTCGCGCTCGATCCTGGCGCCGGCGCCGCGCGCCCGCTCGCACAGCTCGTCGATGCCGCCCTGGAGCTGGACGTGCACGTGCCCGGTGACCTTGCCGCCGAGGTCGAGGGGCGAGGCGCCCGCGTGCGAGGGCGGGCCGACCACCATGACGACATGGCCATCGAAGGCGCTCTCGGAGTGGACCACGCCGCCGTCACCGGTCTCGACGATCATCCGCGTCTCGAAGCCGAAAGCACGCTCCAGGAAGTCCAGCGCGGCCTTGGGATCGCGGTAGAACAACAGCGGCGATATCGGGGGAACGTCCATGCCGGTCCTCCTCAAGGTCCCTGCCAGGGGCGGTGCTCGGTCCCCTCGCCGTAGGTGATCCCGAGCATCAGGCCCGGCTCCAGCACCCGGGCGCGATGCCAGGCGCCGCGCGGCACGACAAAGGTCCGGCCGCCATCGAGGCGCGCAACGGTCACGCTTCCGTCCTGGTCGAGCGTCAGCTCCAGCCGGCCGTCCAGCATGGTGAGGATCTCCTCACCCATCGGATGGCGCTCCCAGTGCGGCCAGTCGGCGGACTGGCGGGTGAGGCTGACGAGCCAGGCCATGTCGGACGGGGCGCGGCCGAGCCGCTCGCCGAAGTGGCGCCGGGAAGGAGGTCGGCGCGCCCGTCGCCGGTGAGGGCGAGATAGGCCTGGGCGAGATCGAACGGCTCAGCCATCGGAGGCCTCGTCGGGCCCGCTCCGGATACGAAGGCCGCTGGCCCGTTCCATCTCCTCGATCGAGACCTGGGCGACGGGCTGGGAGAAGCTCCAGACGTGGCCTTCGGGATCCAGGCACCGGTAGGTGCGGTCGCCATAGAACTGGTCGGCCGGCTCCTGGGTGATGCGCGCCCCGGCCGCGCGCGCCCGCTCGCAGTGCGCCTCGATGCCCTCCTCCAGCTGGACCCGGACGAACTGGGTGCCCACGCCGCCGAGGGAGGCCGGGCTCTTCATGCTGGCGGGGCCCAGGAGCTCGGGCGAGGCCCACTCGCCGCCGACCTCGACGCGACCCTCCCCGAAGCTCATCTCGGCGTGGCCGACGGCGCCTGTATCGTCGGTGACCAGCAGGCTGGTCTCGAAGCCGAAGGCCGCCTCCAGCCAGCGCAGGGCGGTGCGGGGGTCCTTGTAGAAGACCGCGGACGTGAAGCTCGGCATCAGCGCGCTCCCTGCCTGTACGCGCAATATTTAACGCTCGGAACAATTATTCGTCAAGCGGTCGCCCATGGAGGCGGCGAGCCGGTCGAGAGCGCGAGGGTGCGGCTGATGGCGGTCAGGTTCCGGCCGGACTCCCCGGACCAGCGGTTGAAGGCCTCCTGGATCCTGGCGAGGTCGCGCTTGCCGGACGGCGGCTTCTCCAGCACGCCGTCGCGGATCAGGGCCGCCGCCACGTCGCGGCTGGTGATGAAGGACGGCTTGCCCATCATGCGCAGGAAACGCATGGCGGTCTCGCCGCTGCAGCGGCTGGCCCTGGCCTTCAGCACCTCCAGCAGGCCGGCGAAGTCCGCATCCGGCCAGTCGGCGAAGAAGCGCGCGGCCGAGCCGTGCTCGCGGGCCAGCTCCAGCAGGAACTGGGCGTTGGCGCGGACCGCAACGATCTTGGCGCCGTTGCGCACGATGCGCGTATCGGCGACCAGGGCGTCGACGTCCTCGTCCGACATCATGGCGCAGCGGTTGGGATCGAAGCCCCAGAAGGCGTCTTCGAACCCAGGCCACTTGGCGTCGACGACCCGCCAGCGGAAGCCCGCGATGAAGACGAAGCGGGTCATGCCGGCGAGCCATCGGTCGTCGGGCGTGGCCGCGAGCTCATCGCGGCTCTTGGGCGCGTGCTGGGCGATCAGCTCTTCCAGCGCGGCCTCTCCGCCCTTGCGCTCGGCGGCGATGGCGTAGATCTCCGAAAAGCTGCGCATGGCCCGAGCCTCCCCGATCGGGCGGATCGTGCAGCCGAAGGCCGGTTTCCGCAATTGCAGACGACCACGGCCCGCGCGAACGGAAAAGGGCGGCCCGAAGGCCGCCCTTGAAGCACGGGTTGGCGAAGGCTCGCCCTATTCGGCGTCGGCCGCCTGGACGGGGCCGGAATCCTGGCCCTTGGCCTCAGGATCGCGGTCGACGAACTCGATCACCGCCACCGGCGCATTGTCGCCGAAGCGGAAGCCGGCCTTGAGCACGCGGATGTAGCCGCCGTCGCGGGCCTTGTAGCGGGGACCCAGGGTGTCGAAGAGCTTGCGGACCTGGGCGACGTCGCGCACGCGGCTGATGGCGATGCGCCGGGCGTGCAGGTCGCCGCGCTTGGCCAGCGTCACCAGCTTCTCGACGAAGGGCCGAAGCTCCTTGGCCTTGGGAAGCGTGGTGGTGATCTGCTCGTGCTTGATCAGGCTGGCGGCCATGTTGGCGAACATGGCCGTGCGATGGCTCGTCGTGCGGCCGAGCTTGCGGTGCGCGTGACCGTGGCGCATGGCGATGTGTCTCCTCTACTCGGGGCGCCTCACGGCGCGCCGTCAGATCTGGTCTTCGAACTTCTTGGCCAGGTCTTCGATGTTCTCGGGCGGCCAGTTGGGCACGTCCATGCCGAGGTGCAGGCCCATGCCGGCCAGCACTTCCTTGATCTCGTTCAGCGACTTGCGGCCGAAGTTCGGGGTGCGCAGCATCTCCGCCTCGGTCTTCTGGATCAGGTCGCCGATGTAGACGATGTTGTCGTTCTTCAGGCAGTTGGCCGAACGGACCGACAGCTCCAGCTCGTCCACCTTCTTGAGCAGGGCCGGGTTGAAGGGCAGCTCGGGCTTGGCTTCGCCCTCGACCTTCTTCTTGGGCTCCTCGAAGGTGATGAAGATCTGCAGCTGGTCCTGCAGGATGCGGGCGGCGTAGGCCACCGCGTCCACGGGCGTTACCGCGCCGTTGGTCTCCACCTCGATCACCAGGCGGTCGTAGTCGAGCGACTGGCCCTGGCGGGTGGGCTCGACGCGGTAGGCGACGCGCTTGACGGGGCTGTAGAGGGCGTCCACCGCGATCAGGCCGATCGGCGCGTCCTCGGGACGGTTGCGCTCGGCCGCGACGTAGCCCTTGCCGGTCTGAACAGTGAACTCCATGCGGATGGTCGCGCCGTCGTCCAGGGTGCACAGGACATGGTCCTTGTTCAGGATCTCGATGTCCGAGGGCGCCTCGATCTGGCCAGCGGTCACCGGGCCCGGGCCGGAGGCGCGCAGGGTCATGCGCTTGGGCCCTTCGGCGTGCATGCGCAGCGCCAGGCCCTTGATGTTGAGCACGATGTCGACGACGTCCTCGCGCACGCCTTCCATCGACGAGAACTCGTGCACCACGCCGTCGATCTGGACCGACGTGACGGCCGCGCCCTGAAGCGATGACAGGAGCACACGGCGCAGAGCGTTGCCGAGCGTCACGCCGAAGCCGCGTTCCAGCGGCTCGGCCACCAGTCGGGCCCGGCGCTCGCTGTCTGCGCCGGACTCAATCAGCGGCTTCTCAGGACGGATCAGCTCGTTCCAGTTTCTTTCGATCACGGATTCGGTCCCTCGAACGGGGCTTGCCGGCGCAGAAAATTCGGCCGGCGATGGGGAATAGGACATGAAAGCTCTCAGACGCGCCGGCGCTTGGGCGGCCGGCAGCCGTTATGTGGGATCGGCGTGACGTCGCGGATAGTGGTGATGGTGAAACCCACCGCCTGAAGCGCCCGCAGCGCCGATTCCCGGCCGGAGCCCGGACCTGCCACACTGACCTCCAGGGTCTTGACCCCGTGTTCCATGGCCTTCTTGCCGGCATCCTCGGCCGCCATCTGGGCCGCGTAGGGCGTCGATTTGCGCGAGCCCTTGAAGCCCATCATGCCGGCCGACGACCAGGAGATGGTGTTGCCCTGGGCGTCGGTGATGGTCACCATGGTGTTGTTGAACGAGGCGTTCACGTGCGCGACGCCCGAGGTGATGTTCTTGCGTTCGCGCCGTTTGACGCGAGTTGGCTCCTTGGCCATCTGGGCGGGTCCTCAGATCTACTTCTTCTTGCCGGCGATCGGCTTGGACGGGCCCTTGCGCGTACGGGCGTTGGTGTGGGTGCGCTGGCCGCGGACCGGCAGGCCCTTGCGGTGGCGCAGGCCCCGGTAGGCGGCCAGGTCCATCAGCCGCTTGATGTTCACCGCGGTCTCGCGGCGAAGGTCGCCCTCGACCATGTAGTCCCGGTCGATCGTCTCGCGGATCTGCAGGACCTCGGCATCGGTGAGCTCATTCACACGGCGCGCATCGTCGATGCCGACCTTGCTCACGATCTGCCGGGCCTTGGCCTTGCCGATTCCATGGATGTACTGCAGCGCGATCACGACGCGCTTGTTGGTGGGAATGTTGACGCCTGCGATGCGGGCCACGTCTTTGAATCTCCTGACACGCACAAAAGCGCGAAAGGCCTAGCCCTCCGACAGCTACGGATGGAGCCAATACGCCTTTCGCGCCCATTCGCGGAAGGCGCCTGTTATAGGTATGAATTGACGCCCGTCAATGGCGGCCGGCGCAAAACTCCACCCCTCGAGCAAGCTTGACAGGGTCACGCCGTCGCCCGGGCGGCAAGGGCTTGGTCGATCTGGCCGGCGACCTCCTCGATCGTCCGCATCCCGTCGATTTCCACGAGCCTGCCCTGCGCCCTGTAGAAGGGCAGCAGGGGCGCGGTCTGGGTGTTGTAGGCGGCAAGGCGCACCTTGAAGGCCTCCGGATTGTCGTCTGGACGGCCCTCGTCGTGGAAGCGCTGCTCTATGCGCCGGATGAGCGCCGCGTCGTCCACCACGAGGCGGATCACCAGGTCGATCCCAGAGCCGCGCCCGGCGAGGAGCGCGTCCAGCGCCTCGGCCTGGGGCACGGTGCGCGGGAAGCCGTCGAAGATCGCCCCGCCCGCAGCCTCGGCGCGGGGGAGCTGCTCCTCGATCAGGGCGATGACGATCTCGTCCGAGACGAGCTCGCCGCGGTCCATGATGCCGGCGACGCGCTTGCCGAGCTCGGAGCCCGACTGGCGCGCCGCGCGCAGCATGTCGCCGGTCGAGAGCTGGACCATCCCACGGCCCGCGACCAGGCGCTTGGCCTGGGTGCCCTTGCCCGCGGCCGGCGGCCCGAACAGAATCAGGTTCACTCTGCGGCCCCTCCCCTTGCGCCGACCAGGCCAGGACTAGAGCTGCGAGCTCTTCCCGCGCCGGTCGACCAGCCTCAACGTCCCCTGCCCCGGAGCTTCGACTTCTTGATGAGCCCTTCGTACTGGTGGGCCAGAAGGTGCGACTGAATCTGGGCCACCGTGTCCATGGTGACCGAGACCACGATCAGAAGCGAGGTGCCTCCGAAGTAGAAGGTGTTGGACGGCATCTTGGACATCAGCGCTTCGGGCAAGAGGCACACGACCGCAATATAGGCCGAGCCGATCACGGTCAGGCGCGTCAGCACATAATCGAGGTACTCGGCCGTTCGCTTGCCGGGCCGGATGCCCGGCAGGAAGCCGCCGTACTTGCGCAGGTTCTCCGCCGTGTCCTCGGGATTGAACACGACCGAGGTGTAGAAGAAGCAGAAGAAGACGATCAGGGCGCCATAGAGCGCCATGAACACCGGCTGGCCGTGCTGGAGCTGGCCGATGACGGTCGGCACCCACTGGGCCCAGCTGGGAAGGTTCGACAGGTTGCCCGCGCCGAACTGCAGCGCCGTGGCCGGCAGCAGCAGGAGGCTGGACGCGAAGATCGGCGGGATCACGCCCGAGGTGTTGATCTTGAGCGGCAGGAACGAGGAGTTGCCGCCGAACATGCGGTTGCCGACCTGGCGCTTGGGATACTGGACCAGGAGCCGGCGCTGGGCGCGCTCGAAGTAGACGATCGCACCCATGATGACCACCGCGCCCACGCCTATGGCGAAGAGCGAGAAGCCGCTCATGCCGCCCTCGCTGGACAGCGAGAGCATCTGCTGGATCGCCGGGACCAGACGCGCGACGATGCCGGCGAAGATCAGCAGGCTGATGCCGTTGCCGACGCCGCGGCTGGTGATCTGCTCGCCCAGCCACATCAGGAACATGGTGCCCCCGGTCAGGGTGGCGATGGTCGAGACGATGAAGAAGGGTCCCGGATCCAGCACCAGCCCTTGCTGGGCCTGCAGACCGAAGGCGATCGCCGAGGACTGCACCAGCGCCAGGAGCACCGTCAGATAGCGGGTGTACTGGTTCAGCTGCTTGCGACCCGCTTCGCCGCCTTCCTTCCTGAGCTTGTCCCAGGGCGGATAGATCGACTGCAGGAGCTGCACGATGATCGAGGCGGAGATGTAGGGCATGACGTTCAGCGAGAAGATCGCCATGCGCGAGACCGCGCCGCCCGAGAACATGTTGAACATGCCCAGGATGCCCTGGGAGTGGGTGTCGAACGCCTTTGCGAACTCCACCGAGTCGATGCCGGGGATCGGGATGTAGGCGCCCAGCCGATAGACGATGAGCGCGCCCATGGTGAACCACAGACGCTTGTGCAGGTCAGTCGCCTTCTGGAAGGCGCTGACGTTCATGTTGGCGGCGAGCTGTTCAGCGGCCGAGGCCATATGCGCCTCTTCGGTAGATCAAGGGCTTTGAGATAGGGGTTTCCGTGCGCCCTGGCGAGGCCAAAGCGCTGGAAGGGCTCAGGCCTCCGGCGCGGACTCCTCCCCCGCGGCCGCCGCGGCCCCGGCGGGCGCGGCCGTGGTGGTCAGCACGCCGCCAGCCGCCTCGATGGCCTTGCGGGCAGAGGCGCTGGCGGAATGGCAGCGGATGTCGAGCTTGGCCTTCAGCTCGCCCTGGCCGAGCAGGCGCACGCCGTCGCGCGCGCGGCGGATGACGCCCGCCTTGATCAGGGCCTCGGCGTCCACGGGCTTGCCGGCGTCGAGCTTGCCGGCCTCGATGGCCTGGGCAAGGCGCCACAGGTTCACCTCGACCAGCTTCCTGGCGAAGGGGTTGTTGAAGCCGCGCTTGGGCGCGCGCATGTGCAGCGGCATCTGGCCGCCTTCGAAGCTGTTCATGCCGTGCCCGGTGCGCGAGGTCTGGCCCTTGACGCCGCGGCCGGAGGTCTTGCCCTTGCCGGAGCCCGGGCCGCGGCCCACGCGCATGCGCGCCTTGTGCGAGCCCGGACGGGGGGAAAGTTCGTTGAGCTTGGTCATCTGAGCCTCTCCTTGGAGTTCTGCGCCGGGCCAGCGCCCGACTCGGCTTTGTCGTGGTCCTCCCCCGCCTGCGGGGGAGGTGGCCCGGAGGGCCGGAGGGGGCCTGCCCCCTCAGTCGGCTTCGCCGACAGCTCCCCCGCAAGCGGGGGAGCACCAGGTTCTACTTTTCCGCCACCTCGACCAGATGTGCGACCTTGGCGATCATGCCGCGGACGGAGGGTGTGTCCTCGAGCACCGCTTTGCGGCCTATGCGGTCGAGGCCCAGGCCCTTGAGGGTGGCGCGCTGGTCCTTGGTGCGGCGGATCGGGCTGCCGGTCTGGACGACCGTGATCTTGGTCGGATCGGCCATGCTCAGCCCTCCGCGGCCGCTTCGGCGCCGGCCTGGTCGGCGCGGCGGCCGATGATGTCGCTCACCTTCTTGCCGCGCTTGGCCGCGATCTGGCGGGGCGAGGCCTGACCCTTGAGGGCGTCGAAGGTGGCGCGCACCATGTTGTAGGGGTTGGACGAGCCGGTCGACTTGCCGACCACGTCCTGCACGCCGAGCGTCTCGAGCACCGCGCGCATGGGGCCGCCGGCGATCACGCCCGTGCCCGGAGGCGCCGAGCGCAGGATCACCTTGCCCGCGCCGTGCCGCCCCGCGCCGTCGTGGTGCAGGGTGCGCGACTTCGCGCAGCGGCACGCGGATCATCGTCTTCTTGGCTTCCTCGGTGGCCTTGCGGATGGCCTCGGGCACCTCGCGGGCCTTGCCGTGGCCGAAGCCGACGCGGCCCTTCTGGTCGCCCACAACCATCAGGGCGGCGAAGGAGAAGCGCCGGCCGCCCTTCACCGTGGCGGCCACGCGGTTGATGTGCACCAGCTTCTCGACGATGTCGCTGTCGCGGTCGTCTTCGTTGCGATCGCGGCGATCGCGCCGGTCGCCGCGCTGTCCTGGTTCTCGGGCCATGCGGTTCCCCTTAGAAGTTCAGGCCGGCTTCGCGCGCGGCGTCGGCGAGGGCCTTGATGCGGCCGTGATAGATGTAGCCCCCGCGGTCGAAGACCACGTCCTTGACGCCCTTCTCGATCGCGCGCTCGGCGACGAGCTTGCCCACCTTGGCTGCGGCGTCCTTGTCGGCGCCCTTGCCGTCGGCTTCGAGCGTCGAGGCGGCCGCCACGGTGACGCCCTGGGCGTCGTCGATCACCTGGGCGTAGATGTTCTTGTTCGAGCGGAAGACCGACAGGCGCGCGCGCCCGGCGGAGACCTTCTTCAGGTGCGTGCGCACGCGCTGGGCGCGGCGGCGCAGGATGTCGCGGGTGGAGAGCGCCATGGCCTACTTCTTCTTGCCTTCCTTGCGGCGGACCTTCTCGCCGGCGTAGCGCACGCCCTTGCCCTTGTAGGGCTCGGGCGGACGAATGCGGCGGATCCGGGCGGCCGTCTCGCCGACGAGCTGCTTGTCGATGCCGGAGATCTTGATCTCCACGGGCCGGGGCGTGGCGAAGGTGATCCCGGCGGGCGCAGGGATGTCCACGTCGTGGGAGAAACCCAGCTGCATGGAGAGCGCCTGGCCCTTCATCTGGGCGCGATAGCCGACGCCGACGAGCTCGAGCGTCTCCTCGTAGCCGTTGGTCACACCCTCGACCATGTTGTTCACCAGGGTGCGCGAGAGGCCCCACATGGCGTGGGCGCGCAGGCCGTCGTTGCGCGGCGAAAGGCGCAGCTCGTCGCCCTCCTGCACGACCTCGACCTCGTCGGCCACGGTCCAGGCGAGCTGGCCCTTGGGCCCCTTCACGGTGACCGTCTGGCCCGAGAGCGTGACGTTCACGCCGGCGGGGATGGCGACGGGCTTCTTGCCGATGCGGGACATGTCAGTACACCCGACAGAGCACTTCGCCGCCGACGTTCTGCTGGCGGGCGTTGGAGTCGGACATCACGCCCTTGGACGTGGACAGGATGGCGATGCCGAGGCCGTTCTTGATCGGCTTCAGATCGGAGATCGAGGAGTAGACCCGCCGGCCGGGCTTGGACACGCGGGCGATCTCGGCGATCACCGGCTCGCCGTCGAAGTACTTGAGCTCGATCTCGAACTCGGGATGCGCGCCGAGGTGCTCCACCAGGGCGTAGCCCCGGATGTAGCCCTCGTCCTGCAGCACATCCAGCACCCGGCCGCGAAGCTTGGACGCGGGCGTGCTGACCTTGCTGCGCCGCCGTTGGGCGGCGTTCTTGATGCGGGCGATCATGTCGCCGATGGGATCGTTCACCGACATCAGCCCCTCACCAGCTCGACTTGACCATGCCGGGGATCTGCCCGGCGGCCGACAGTTCCCGCAGCGCGATGCGGCTCATCTTGAGCTTGCGGTAGAAGCCGCGTGGACGCCCGGTCAGGACGCAGCGGTTGCGGATGCGCACTTTGGAGGAGTTGCGCGGCAGCTTGGCCAGCTTCAGGCGCGCTTCGAAGCGCTCCTCCAGCGGCAGGTTCTGGTCGTTGGCGATCGCCTTCAGGGCCTCGCGCTTGGCGGCGTACTGCTTGACCAGGCGCTTGACCATGTCGTTGCGATTGACCGTGCTCTTCTTTGCCATGGGTCAGTATCCTTCCCCGCTCACGACTGGAACGGGAACTGGAACTCGGCGAGGAGCGCCTTGGCCTCCTCGTCGGTCCGGGCGGTGGTGCAGACGATGATGTCCATGCCCCAGATCTGGTCGATCTGGTCGTAGTTGATCTCGGGGAACACGATGTGCTCCTTGAGGCCGAGGGCGTAGTTGCCCCTGCCGTCGAAGCTGGTCGGCTTGAGACCCCTGAAGTCCTTCACCCGCGGCAGGGCGACGGTGATCAGGCGGTCGAGGAACTCGTACATCCGGTCCTTGCGCAGCGTCACCTTGGCGCCGATGACCATGTTCTCGCGGATCTTGAACTGGGCGATGGACTTGCGCGCGCGCGTCGGCGCCGGCTTCTGGCCGGTGATGGCCGCAAGGTCCGTCATCGCCGCGGTCGCCTTCTTGGAATTGGCCACGGCCTCGCCGATCCCCATGTTCACGACGATCTTGTCGAGCTTGGGGATCTGCATCTCGTTGGTGTAGCCGAACTTGTCCTTCATCGCCGCGCGGATGCGCTGGCGATATTCGGACTTCATGCGCGGCTCATAGGTCTTGGCGTCAGCCATCGATCACCTCGCCGGACTTCTTGGCGTAGCGGACCTTGCGCTCGCCCTCCATGCGGAAGCCCACGCGAGTGGGTTCGCCGGTCTTGGGGTCGACGTAGGCCACGTTCGAAATGTGCAGCGGGGCTTCCTTGGTCTTGATGCCCCCTTGCGGATCGGTCTGGCTCGGCCGGGTGTGGCGCTTGATCAGGTTCAGGCCCTGGACGAGCACGCGGCTCTCCTTGGGCCATACCCGGACCACTTCGCCCTGGCGGCCCTTGTCGCGGCCGGCCAGGACGACCACGCGGTCGCCCTTCTTGATCTTGGCCGCCATCACAACACCTCCGGCGCCAGGGAAATGATCTTCATGTGGTTCTTGGCCCGCAGCTCGCGCGGCACCGGCCCGAAGATGCGCGTGCCGATCGGCTCGGCCTGCTTGTTGACGAGCACGGCGGCGTTGCGGTCGAAGCGGATCGTCGAGCCGTCCTTGCGCTGGATCGGCTGGGAGGTGCGAACGACGATGGCGTTCATCACGTCGCCCTTCTTCACCCGCCCGCGCGGAATGGCTTCCTTGACCGAGACCACGATGGTGTCGCCCACGTGGGCGTAGCGGCGTCCGGCGCCGCCCAGCACCTTGATGCACATCACGCGGCGGGCGCCGGAGTTGTCGGCGACCTCGAGGTTGGACTGCATCTGGATCATGCGGAGGCCTCCGCGCCCGATGCGGCCCCTTCGGCGCCTACGCGCGAGAGCACTTCCCAGGTCTTCAGCTTGGACCTGGGCGCGCACTCGACGATGCGCACCATCTCGCCCTGCTTGTAGGCGTTGGCCTCGTCATGGGCGTGGTACTTCTTGGACCGGCGCACGGTCTTCTTCATCACCGGATGCAGGAAGGTGCGCTCGACCCTGACGACCACCGTCTTGTCGCCCTTGTCGGAGACCACCACCCCTTCCAGAATTCGTTTCGGCATCGATCTGATCCTCAGGCGGCGGTCTTGGTCTTAAGGACGGTCTTGATGCGCGCGATGTCCTTCTTGACCTCGCGAACACGGTGGGTCTTCTCGAGCTGGCCCGTGGCGGCCTGGAAGCGCAGGTTGAACTGCTCCTTCTTCAGGCTCAGCAGCTGGTCCTGCAGCTGATCGGCGGTCAGGCCGCGGATTTCCTGGATGTTCATGACGCTCAGCCCTCGTGCGCCACGCCGGCGTCGAGCCGGGTGACCACCTTGGTGCGCACCGGAAGCTTGGCGGCGCCGAGCCTCAGGGCTTCCAGCGCCACGTCGGCGGGCACGCCGTCGATCTCGAACAGGATCCGGCCCGGATGCACGCGCGCGGCCCAGTACTCGGGCGAGCCCTTGCCCGAGCCCATCCGCACCTCGGCGGGCTTGGACGAGATCGGCACGTCCGGGAAGATGCGGATCCACACCCGCCCCTGGCGCTTCATCTCGCGCGTGATCGCGCGGCGGGCCGCCTCGATCTGACGCGCGGTGACGCGCTCGGGCTCGAGCGCCTTCAGGCCGTAGGCGCCGGTGTGCAGGGTGAAGCCTGCCTTGGCGGCGCCGTGGATGCGGCCCTTGAACTGCTTTCGGAACTTGGTCTTGGACGGTTGCAGCATGGGTCAGCCTCAGGCGTTGGCCTGCTCGCGGCGATCACGCCGCGGCCCGCGTTCGGGACGGTCGGGACGATCGCGCATGGAGCCTTCGTTGGCCGGACCGGTCTCGCCCGAAAGGCGCTTGTCCTGGGCCATGGGGTCGTGCTCGAGCACCTCGCCCTTGAAGATCCACACCTTCACGCCGATCTGGCCGTAGGTGGTCTTGGCCTCGGCGAAGCCATAGTCGATGTCGGCCCGCAGCGTGTGCAGCGGCACGCGGCCCTCGCGGTACCATTCCATGCGCGCGATCTCGGCGCCGCCCAGCCGCCCGGCGACATTCACGCGGACGCCCTTGGCGCCGAGCCGGACCGCCGACTGCATGGCGCGCTTCATCGCCCGGCGGAACGCCACGCGGCGCTCGAGCTGCTGGGCGATGTTCTCAGCCACCAACTGGGCGTCGGTCTCGGGCTTGCGCACCTCGACGATGTTCAGGAACACCTCGCCCTCGGCCATCGCCTGGAGGTCCTTGCGGAGTTTCTCGATGTCCGCGCCCTTCTTGCCGATGATCACGCCCGGGCGCGCCGCATAGATGGTCACGCGGCACTTGCGGTGCGGACGCTCGATGATGATCCGCGAGACGCCGGCCTGGCCCAGGCGCTTCTTCAGCTCGCGCCGGATCTCGATGTCCTGGTGCAGCAGCCGCCCGTACTCTTCCTTCTTGGCGTACCAGCGGGAGTCCCAGGTGCGGTTGACGCCGAGCCGCAGCCCGATCGGATTGACCTTCTGTCCCATCAGGCGGCCTCGCTCAGCTCGCGGACCACGATGGTGATCTCGGCGAAGGGTTTGGAGATGCGCGACGCACGGCCCCTCGCGCGGGCGTGGAAGCGCTTCATCGTCAGGTTCTTTCCGACGTAGGCCTCGGCGACGACCAGGTTGTCGATGTCGAGGTTGTGGTTGTTCTCGGCGTTGGAGATCGCCGAGTAGAGCGCCTTGCGGACATCCCCGGCGATACGCTTGGCCGAGAACTCGAGCTCGTTGAGCGCGCGCTGGACCTTCAGGCCGCGGATCGACTGGGCCACCAGGTTGAGCTTCTGCGGCGAGATGCGCAGGTTGACCACCTTGGCCCGGGCCTCGGTGGGCTTCAGACGCCTCTGGGTCGCTTGCTTTCCCATCAGCCTCTCCTCTTGGCCTTGCGGTCGGCGGCGTGGCCATGGAACGTCCGCGTGGGGGCGAACTCGCCCAGCTTGTGGCCGACCATGTCCTCGGAGATCAGCACGGGGACGTGCTTCTGCCCGTTGTGGACGCCGAAGGTCAGACCCACGAACTGGGGCATGATGGTCGAGCGCCGCGACCAGGTCTTGATCACGTCCTTGCGGCCGGAGCCGTGCGCGGCGTCGGCCTTCTTGAGAAGGTAGCCGTCGACGAACGGGCCTTTCCAAACAGAGCGGGTCATGGCTTAGCGCGCCTTCCGAACATGCCGCGAGCGGATGATGAGCCTGTCCGTCGCCTTGTTGGTGCGGGTCTTGTGCCCCTTGGTGGGCTTGCCCCAGGGGGTGACCGGGTGACGGCCGCCGGAGGTCTTGCCCTCGCCGCCGCCGTGCGGGTGGTCGATCGGGTTCATGGCGACGCCGCGAACGTGGGGCCGGCGGCCCTTGTGGCGGTTGCGCCCGGCCTTGCCGATCGTCTCGTTCATATGGTCGGGGTTGGACACGGCGCCAACCGTCGCCATGCAGGAATCCGGCACCATGCGCAGTTCGCCGGACAGCAGGCGGATCTGGGCGTAGCCCGCGTCGCGGCCGACCAGCTGGACGTAGGCGCCGGCCGAGCGGGCGATCTGGCCGCCCTTCATGGGCTTCATCTCGACGTTGTGCACGATGGTCCCGATCGGCAGGGAGCGCAGCGGCGAGGCGTTGCCCGGCTTCACGTCGACCTTCTCGGCGGCGATCACGTGGTCGCCGGCGCGCAGGCGCTGGGGCGCGAGGATGTAGGCCTGCTCGCCGTCCTCGTACTTGACCAGGGCGATGAAGGCGGTGCGGTTGGGGTCGTACTCCAGCCGCTCGACCACGCCCGGGACGTCCCACTTTCGACGCTTGAAGTCGACGCGCCGGTAGAGCCGCTTGGCGCCGCCGCCGCGGAAGCGCACGGCGATGCGCCCGCCGCCGCCGCGGCCGCCGGACTTGGTCAGGCCTTCGACAAGGCTCTTCTCGGGCTTGCCCTTGTGCAGCTCGGACCGGTCGACCAGCACCAGGCCGCGCTGGCCCGGCGAGGTCGGATTGTATTGCTTCAGCGCCATCGCCCTACAGTCCCGTGGCCACGTCGATGGACTGGCCCTCGGCCAGCGTCACGATCGCCTTCTTGACGTCCGAGCGGCGGCCGCGCCGGCCCCGCCAGATCTTGGTCTTCCCCTTGACGTTCAAGGTGTTGACCTTGACGACCTTGACCTTGAACAGCTCCTCGATCGCCTCGGCGATCTCGTCCTTGGTGGCGTCCTTGGCGACGCGGAAGACGACCTTGTTCTGCTCGGACAGATAGGTGGCCTTCTCGGTGATGACCGGCGCGAGGATCGCGTCGTAGTGGCGAGCCTTGGCGGCCATCACGCGGCCTCCTTCTCAGCGAAACGGGCCGCGATCGCATCGATCGCAGCCCGTGTCAGGACCAGGGTGTCGCGCCGGAGGATGTCGTACACATTGAGCCCGGCGCTCGGCAGCACGTCCACGTGCGGAATGTTGCGGGCGGCGAGCTTCAGGTTCCCGTCCACGTCCGGCCCGGCGATGACCAGGGCGTTCTTCAGCCCGATCTTGTCGAACGAGGCCTTGAGCTGGGCGGTCTTGGCGGAGTCCACCGCCAGCGCGTCCATCACCACCAGGGCGCCGGTCTGGGCCTTGGACGACAGGGCGTGCTTCAGGCCGAGCGCGCGGACCTTCTTGGGAAGGTCGATCTCGTGGCTGCGCACCACCGGGCCATGGGTCTTGGCGCCGCCGACGAACTGGGCCGCCTTGCGCGAGCCGTGGCGCGCGCCGCCAGTGCCCTTCTGGCGGTACATCTTCTTGCCGGTGCGGGCGACCTCGTTGCGGGTCTTGATCTTGTGCGTGCCCGCGCGGCGCTTGGCGAGCTGCCATGCGACCACGCGCTGCAGGATGTCGGGCCGGATCTCGGCGATGCCGAAGATGTCGTCGGGCAGTTCGATGGAGCCGCCCTTGCCGCCGTCCAGCTTGATGACGTCGATCTTCATTACTCTTCGCCCCCGTTGGTCGGAGCTTCCGACGCCGGCTGGCCGGCTTCGGCCGGAACAGCCTCGGCGGACGCCTCCGCGGCCTGGCCGGCGGACTTGAAGGCGCCTGGCCTGGGCGCATCCTCGGGCAGGGCCCGCTTCACCGCGTCGCGGATCCTGACCCACGAGCCCTCTGCGCCGGGGACCGAGCCCTTGACCATGATCAGGCCACGCTCGGGATCGACGCGGAAGACGGTGACGTTGAGGGTGGTGACGGTCTCCTGGCCGAGGTGGCCGGCCATCTTCTTGTTCTTGAAGACCTTGCCCGGGTCCTGCCGCTGTCCGGTCGAGCCGTGCGAGCGGTGGGAGACCGAGACGCCGTGGGTGGCGCGAAGGCCCCCGAAGTTCCAGCGCTTGATGGCGCCGGCGAAGCCCTTGCCGACGGTGAGGCCCTGAACGTCCACCTTCTGGCCGGCGACGAAGTGGTCGGCGGTGATCTCCGCGCCGACGTCGATCAGGTTGTCCTCGCTGACGCGGAACTCGGCGACCGTACGCTTGGGCTCGACCAGCGCCTTGGCGAAGTGGCCTCGCATCGCCTTGGTCGAGCGCGAGGCCTTGCGAACGCCCGCGCCCAGTTGCAGGGCGACGTAGCCGTCCTTGTCCTTGGTGCGCTGGCTGACGACCTGGCAGCCGTCGAGCGCGAGCACGGTCACGGGGATGTCCGCGCCGTCGTTGTCGAAGAGGCGGGTCATCCCGACTTTTCTGGCGATCACGCCGGTTCGCATCGCTGCCGCCCCTTAGAGCTTGATCTCGACGTCCACGCCGGCGGACAGGTCGAGCTTCATCAGGGCGTCGACGGTCTGCGGGGTGGGATCGACGATGTCGAGCACGCGCTTGTGCGTGCGGATCTCGAACTGCTCGCGCGACTTCTTGTCGATGTGCGGCGAGCGGTTGACGGTGAAGCGCTCGATCTGGGTCGGCAGGGGAATGGGACCGCGGACAGTGGCGCCGGTGCGCTTGGCCGTCTGCACGATCTCGCGGGTGGAATGATCCAGGACCCGGTGGTCGAAGGCCTTGAGCCGGATGCGTATGTTCTGTCGATCCATATCGCTCGTGTTCCTGAACGGCCGGGCCGAAGCCAAGCCGCGTGGTTCCTACTCAATTGCGCCCGCGACGCCCGTTACCCTGTCAAAGACCACTTGAAGCCCTTCGGGACCTGGGTCCCTCCAAGCTTCGACGCGCGGAATTCCGCAAAACGATCAAGGCCCTCGCGATCGCTCGCGCGGGGCCTCTGCCCATATCACGACGCCGGGGTCCTTTGAAGGACGGGCGCCGTCATGTCAGGTCGTCTCGCGGACCGCGTCTACCCCGGATCGAAGCCCCGGGATACGGCCGGCCCAACAGAGGCGCGGTGCATACCCGCAGCGACCCTCCGCGTCAAGCCAAGTCCGTCAAGGACTTGAGCCTCGGAACCCGCCGGACGGCGCCGGGCCGGCCCTTCGCCGGGGACTATGGCGTGCGCGCCCCGGTCGGATGGACCGCGGCCGTCGCCAACCTCGTCCGCGAGCAGGGCCCGAGACCCCCTGCCCTCTCCGCCGCGGCGGGCCTGGCCGTGGTGTTCCCGCCTGCCTCGCGTACGGCGCTTTGCGCTTGCACGAGATTCTCGCGGGCGCTCCGACCCGCGTCGCCGGGACCGGGCCGAAGGTGGACGACAACCCGAGCGACGACCTCGGCCTCGGCGCCCCGGTCGTGTATCCCACCCTCAACGGCCGGTCGATGGTGTGTGATGGGCGCGGCCGGATCGTGGGCGAACTGGCCTGCAAGGCCCCCCGACCGAGGCTCATGGTCGACGAGGTCGTCCCGGGCGGCTCGCCGACCCCCTTACGGAGGACGGGCGACCTGTTCGCCCGGCCGTGCATGGCCGCCCTGGCGGCGCCTTCCCTGACCGGCGCGAGCGGCCGCGTCGGGCCGATGTCCGCGCCTGTCTAGTGTCCCGATTCCGAAGTTCGCCAGCGCTTTTGCCAGGCAGATGCGAACTTCGGAATCGATAGGGACACTAGCAAGTCTATGATTCTAGTGTGGTTTAAGGATCAGAAGTTCGCAACTGCGGGAGCCGCCATCATCATGCGAACTTCTGATCCACCACACTAGTTTCCGATGTTGACGTCGCCCGAACCGATCACCGAGCGCTTGACCGGGCCGGTGACCTTGGCGACGTCCACATCGCCCGACCCCGCGATCGAGGCCTTGACGCTGTCGGCCACGCCGCCGAAGCGCACGTCGCCGGAGCCGGCGATGTTCACCACCATTTCGGTGGCGTGCCCCTGCTGGACCTTCACGTCGCCAGAGCCGGCGATGTTGGCGTGCAGCCGGCCATTCACGGTTACGGCGGAAACGTCGCCCGACCCGGCCACGTCGACCGTGATCGGTCCGGAAATCTCGCGGGCGAGGATGTCGCCCGAGCCGGCGACGCGGGCCACGAGCGAGCCGGCCGCGCCCGTGTGGGTGTCGCCGGAGCCCGCGACATTCACCTTCAGCTCGCCCTTGGTGTTGGCGATCGTCCAGTCGCCGCAGCCGGCGTTGGAGATCTCGACGCTGTTGCTGCGGCCGACGCTGCCGAAGACCGCGCCCGAGACCGAGACCCTGACGTCCATGGGCACCCGCGCCACGATCTGGGGAAGGTTGTCATAGGAGACCACCCCCAGATGACGCACGTGAACGGCGACCTTGCCGAACTCGGTGCGGCAGTCCGCGATGCGATGGCGAAGGCCGCCATCGAGCACCACGCGATCGCCTTCCTGACGCTGGGTCAGGGGCAGGGACGCGTTGGTGGTGATCATCTCGACCTTCACGTCCTGGCGCGCCTCGGGGATGACCACCACCCTGGCGGCCGCGCTCCGGATCTCCACCGACGGCGCCGCGGCAGCCGCTCCCGCCAGGAGCGTCGCCAACCCGGCTGCGCCGATCGCCAATGTCGTTCGCATGTCTCTGCCTCCTCGCCCGGCCGGGAAGCTAGCCCGGACCCGTGCCGGGGGCAGCTTAATTCGCGGTCATGACTTGCCGGTCATGTTCGACCGCCCAAGCGCCCGAAGCGAGCGGCCCGCCGAGCGATCCCGGCGGGCCCTAAAATAGTCGGCTCGATCCCGGCGCCTTCCCCCGCCCGGCGCGGACCTCCTCCAGAGGGGAAGATCAGGGTCGGCGCCGAGACGGAGGGTGCGTCTTGCCGGGGACTATTCGAGGATCTTGGAGACGACCCCGGCGCCGACCGTGCGGCCGCCTTCGCGGATAGCGAAGCGCAGCTTCTCCTCCATGGCGATCGGGGTGATCAGCTCCACGTTCAGCTCGGCGTTGTCGCCCGGCATGATCATCTCAACCCCTTCCTTCAGGCTGATGATCCCGGTCACGTCCGTCGTGCGGAAGTAGAACTGCGGCCGGTAGTTGGTGAAGAACGGCGTGTGACGACCGCCCTCCTCCTTGGTCAGGATGTAGGCCTCGGCCACGAACTTGGTGTGCGGCGTGATCGAGCCCGGCTTGCACAGAACCTGGCCGCGCTCGATCTCCTCGCGCTTGGTGCCCCGAAGCAGCACCCCCACGTTGTCGCCCGCCTCTCCCTGGTCCAGCAGCTTGCGGAACATCTCGACGCCCGTGCAGACCGTCTTCTGCGTCGCACGCAGGCCCACGATCTCCACTTCCTCGCCGACCTTGATCACGCCCGCGCTCGATCCGGCCCGTGGCCACCGTGCCGCGGCCCGAGATGGAGAACACGTCCTCCACCGGCATCAGGAACGGCTGGTCCTTCGGACGCTCCGGCTGCGGGATGTAGGCGTCCACCTGGGTCATCAGCTCCAGGATCGCGTCCTCGCCCATCGGCGCGTCCCGGCCTTCCACCGCCGCCAGGGCCGAGCCCTTGACGATCGGGATGTCGTCGCCGGGGAAGTCGTAGGAGGAGAGAAGCTCGCGCACCTCCATCTCCACCAGCTCGAGCAGCTCGGGGTCGTCGACCATGTCGACCTTGTTCAGGAACACCACCAGCGCCGGCACCCCGACCTGGCGGGCCAGGAGGATGTGCTCGCGGGTCTGCGGCATCGGGCCGTCCGCCGCCGACACCACCAGGATCGCCCCGTCCATCTGGGCCGCCCCGGTGATCATGTTCTTCACATAGTCCGCGTGCCCCGGGCAGTCGACGTGGGCGTAGTGGCGGTTATTCGTCTCGTACTCCACGTGCGCCGTGTTGATCGTGATCCCCCGCGCCTTCTCCTCCGGCGCGGCGTCGATGTCCTCGTACTTCTTGGCCGTCGCTCCGCCGGTCTTGGCCAGGACCATGGTGATCGCCGCCGTCAGCGTCGTCTTGCCGTGGTCCACGTGGCCGATCGTGCCGATGTTGCAGTGCGGCTTGTTACGTTCGAACTTTTCCTTGGCCATCTTCTTTCAAGCTCCAGCCTGCGAGAGGCTACTTCTTAGGTTTGTCGTCGTTCGGTGGGGTCTTAGGATCGTTTCAAGCAGAGTACTTCTTGACCACTTCGTCGGCGACGGCCTGGGGCACCGCCTCGTAGTGGTCGTACTGCATGGTGAACTGAGCGCGGCCCTGGGTCATGCCGCGCAGGTTATTGACGTAGCCGAACATGTTGGCCAGCGGAACCATGGCGGTGATGACGTTGGCGTTGCCGCGCACGTCCTGGCCCTGGATCTGGCCGCGCCGGCCGTTCAGGTCGCCGATGACCGAGCCGGTGTAGTCCTCCGGCGTCACCACCTCGACCTTCATGATCGGCTCCAGGAGCTTGGGCGAGGCCTTCTCGCGCAACTCACGGAACGCGGCGCGCGAGGCGATCTCGAAGGCGAGCACGCTGGAGTCCACGTCGTGGTAGGCCCCGTCGATCAGCGAGGCCTTGAAATCGATCACCGGGAAGCCGGCCAGAAGGCCGTTGTCCTTGGCCGACTCCAGCCCCTTCTCGACGCCCGGCACATACTCCTTGGGCACGTTGCCGCCGACGATCTTGCTCTCGAACGCGTAGCCCGAGCCCTGCTCGCCCGGCTCGAACACGATCTTCACCCGCGCGAACTGGCCAGAGCCGCCGGTCTGCTTCTTGTGGGTGTAGTCGATCTCCGTGCGGCGGCCCAGCGTCTCGCGGTAGGCCACCTGCGGCGCGCCGATGTTGGCCTCGACCTTGTAGGTGCGCTTGAGGATGTCGATCTTGATGTCCAGGTGCAGCTCGCCCATCCCCTTGAGGATGGTCTGGCCCGACTCCTGGTCGGTGGAGACGCGGAAGGACGGATCCTCGGCGGCCAGCTTCTGCAGGGCCACGCCCAGCTTCTCCTGGTCGGCCTTGGACTTGGGCTCCACCGCGATCTCGATGACCGGATCGGGGAACTCCATCTTCACCAGCACCACCGGGCTGCGGTTCGGATCGCACAGGGTCTCGCCGGTGCGCGTGTCCTTCAGGCCCGCCAGGGCGACGATGTCGCCGGCGTAGGCTTCCTTGATGTCCTCGCGGTTGTTCGAGTGCATGAGCAGCATGCGCCCGACCCGCTCGCGCTTCTCGCGCGTGGTGTTGAGCAGGCCCATGCCGCTCTCGAGCTTGCCGGAGTAGATGCGGCAGAAGGTGATCGAGCCCACGAAGGGGTCGTCCATGATCTTGAAGGCGAGCACGGCGAGAGGCTCGTCGTCCGAAGCCTTGCGCTCGATCTCCTCACCGGTCTTCAGGTCGAAGCCCTTGGTCGGCGGGATGTCCACCGGGCTCGGCAGGAAGTCGACCACGGCGTCGAGCAGCGGCTGCACGCCCTTGTTCTTGAAGGCCGAGCCGCAAAGGATCGGATAGAAGGCGCCGGTCAGCACCGCCTTGCGCAGGCAGCGCCTGAGCACCTCCTCGGAGGGCTCCTCGCCCTCGAGGTAGGCTTCCATGGCCTCGTCGTCGAGCTCGACGGCGCTCTCGACCATCTCGTGGCGGGCGGCCTCGGCCTTGGCGAGCAGGTCGGCGGGGATGTCCTCGTCGTGGAATTTGGCGCCCAGGGACTCCTCTTCCCAGACCACCGCCTTCATCCGGACCAGGTCGATCACGCCCTTGAAGCTGGACTCCGAGCCGATCGGCAGCTGGATCGGCACCGGCTTGACGCCCAGCCGATCCTTGATCGAGGCCACGCAGGCGTCGAAGTCCGCGCCGATCTTGTCCATCTTGTTGACGAACACGATGCGCGGGACGTCGTAGCGGTCGGCCTGGCGCCAGACCGTCTCGGTCTGAGGCTCCACGCCCTGGTTGCCGTCGAGCACCGCCACCGCGCCGTCCAGGACCCGCAGCGAGCGCTCCACCTCGATGGTGAAGTCCACGTGCCCGGGGGTGTCGATGATGTTCAGGCGCTTGCCGTTCCAGATGGCCGTGGTGGCGGCGGAGGTGATGGTGATCCCCCGCTCCTGCTCCTGCTCCATCCAGTCCATGGTGGCGGCGCCGTCATGGACTTCGCCGATCTTATGGCTCTTGCCCGTGTAGTAGAGGATCCGCTCCGTGGTCGTGGTCTTGCCGGCATCGATGTGGGCCATGATGCCGAAATTGCGGTAGTCCTCGATCTTGTGGGTGCGGGGCATCGAGTTGCTCGGGCAATAGGTGTCGCCGTCGGGCGGAACGTGGGGGGAAACGACGACGCGGGCGATTTAGCTCAAACCGCCCGCGCCGGGAACTCTCTATATAGGGTTTACCAGCGGTAGTGCGAGAAGGCCCGGTTGGCCTCCGCCATCTTGTGGGTGTCCTCGCGCTTCTTCACCGCCGCGCCCCGGTTGTTGGAGGCGTCCATCAGCTCGCCCGCGAGCTTCTCGGTCATGGTGTTCTCGCCGCGATTGCGCGCGGCGGTGACCAGCCAGCGGATCGCCAGCGCCCGGCGGCGCTCGGGGCGGACCTCGACCGGAACCTGGTAGGTGGCGCCGCCGACCCGGCGCGAGCGCACCTCGACCGAAGGAGCGACGTTGTCGAGGGCGGTGTGGAAGACTTCCAGCGGCTCGGCGTCCCGGCGCTTGGCCGCCAGGATGTCCATGGCGCCGTAGACGATGTTCTCGGCCACGGCCTTCTTGCCCTCGTACATGATGCCGTTCATGAACTTGGTGACGATGAGGTCCCCGAACTTCGGATCGGGCAGGACCTCGCGCTTCTCGGCGCGTCTGCGTCGCGACATGGCCTAGATTTCCTGAGTTCTGGATCCCGGCCGGCGCCGGGATGACGTTCGCTTCGCTCATCGTCACTTGGGCCTCTTGGCGCCGTAGAGCGAACGGCGCTGCTTGCGGTCCTTCACGCCCTGGGTGTCCAGGACGCCGCGCAGGATGTGGTAGCGCACGCCCGGAAGGTCCTTCACGCGGCCGCCGCGGATCAGCACCACCGAGTGCTCCTGCAGATTGTGGCCCTCGCCGGGGATGTAGCACACCGCCTCGATCTGCGAGGTCAGACGGACCTTGGCGACCTTGCGAAGCGCCGAGTTCGGCTTCTTGGGGGTGACGGTGTAGACGCGGGTGCACACGCCCCGGCGCTGGGGAGAGCCCTTGAGGGCCGGCACGGTGTTCCGCTTGACCCTGTGCTCGCGAGGCTTGCGGATGAGCTGGTTGATGGTCGGCATGCGTCCCTGTCTTTGGTGGAGGCCTGCGCCTTTCGGCCGGACGACCTCGGATGTCTTGACCGTTCGAACTCGTGGATCGAGGCGGTCCGATAAACACGAAACCGCGCCGCAACGCCAGCTTTGGCGTTTCGACGCGGGCGCCGATCCTGGTCAGGAACGTCCGGGCCTAGCGGAGCTCAGGAGGGGGCTTTCGCCCATCCCGGCCTCGAAAGAGGGCGCTAGATACGTGCGCGGCCCTTGCAGGTCAAGACCTAGCGGCCCTTCCGGCCGCGTCCATTCGCGCCGCCAAGCCGACGCAATCTCGCCGCCAAGCGCGCCGAACCTGACCCTGGCCGTGACGGGGCGCCGATGGCTGAGCGCGCGAACAGGAACTGGCGGGCTTCCGCATGGGGCCTGGGCGGCGCGCTGGCGATCCACTCGGCCTTCCTGGCGCTGTTCGTCCTGACGATGGAGGTCGCGCGTCTGGGACCCGAAACCCCGGCCGTGCAGGTCTCGCTGGTCCCGCCGTTCCTGCCGCGGCCGACGAGGCCGCGCGCGCGACCGTCCGCGCGCATCGCCGCCTCCGTCGAGCCGGCGGTCCAAGTCCCCGCGTCCAAGGCGCCGCCGCACGCCCTGCCGGGCCCGCCCCCGGCGCCCGCTGCGAGCGACGCCGGCCTCGCCAAGCTTCGAGGCCTGCTCAGGGGCGTTGTCGGCTGCTCGCAGACCACCCTCGTCAAGCTGACCCAGGCCGAAAAGGACGGCTGCCGCAAGCGGCTGGAGGCCTTCGTCGACCCGGACTTGCAGATCCCCGCCCCCATCGATCCGGAGAAGCGGGCCTGGTTCGATGCGAGCCTGGCCGCCTACCACTCGCCCGGCCATGCGCCCGGCGTCGCCTGCAGGCTCCCCTTCGGGCCCAAGCCCAAGAAGAAGGACCGGGGGCCGGCGCACAGCCTCAAGCTCGGGCCCCTGCCCTGCTACCTCATCCCGCCGCAGGGGTTCCTGACCGAGGAGTCCGGCGTTCGCCCCCCCTGATGGGTTCCGGCGGCTTGATCGCGGCCATCGCCGGCCCGAGAGTGCCGGCGGAGGCGACCTCATGCGAACGAACGAATCGAAGCGGCGGACGGCTCTCGCGGCCGCGTTGGCGGCCCTTGGGCTCGCGGGCGCGGCGACGGCGGCGGAGCCCGGCCTGTGGTCGGTCTATGAGCACGCCCTGAAGGGCGCCAAGTACGTCGACCTGACCCACACGATCGGCCCCGACATCCCGGTCTGGTACGGCTTCGGCCCGTCCAAGTTCGGCCCGGCGATCGATCCCAAGACCGGGCAGGCCTACACCTATGCGAAGGACGGGTTCGAGGCGACGCGCTACGCGCTCTCCACCGACCAGCTCGGCACCCAGCTCGACCCGCCCGCGCACTGGGCGCCGGAGTACCCGTCGATCGACGAGCTGCCGCCGACCTACGCGGTGCGGCCCCTGGTGGTGATCTCCATCGTCCCGCAGGTGGCCAAGGACCCCGGCTATGCGCTGAAGGTCGCCGACATCCTGGCCTTCGAAAGGCGTCACGGCCGGATCCCGGCCGGCGCGGTGGTGTTCGTCCGCTCGGACTGGTCCAAGGCCTGGCCCGACCCGGGCCTGTCGACCAAGACCCCGTTCCCGGGCGTTTCGCTGGACGCGCTGAAGTTCCTGCATCTGAAGCGCCACATCCTGATGCACGGCCACGAGCCGCTGGACACCGACACCACGCCCACATTGGAAGGGGAATCCTGGCTGATGCACCACGGCTACGCCCAGGCCGAGGGGGTGGCGCACCTGGACAAGGTTCCTCCCGTCGGGTGCCTCGTCGCCATCGGCTATCCCAAGCTCAAGGGCGGCACGGGCGGATACGCCCGCTACATCGCCATTTGCCCGCCGAGCTGGAAGTACGGGTCCACCATCGGCCCGACCGACGCGCCGCTGCCGAAGTCGGACCATCCCCTGCACTGGGATGCGTCCCAGGGCGTCAGGGTCCGCTGATCAGGCCGGCCGCGCGAGCACTCAGTTCACCGGGAGGTTCTTGGCCAGGAAGACCTCGATCGCCTGCAGCATGTCGATCCGCGACACCGAGCTCGAGAGGTAGTGGTCGTCTCCCTGCAAGGTGACGGCCTGGACGGGTTTTCCCGCCTCCTGCAGCGCGTGGACCATGAATGCGGACTGCTCCGGTGCGACCGTAGTGTCCTCGGCGCTCGAGATGATGAGGACCGGCGCCCGGACATTGTCGGCGTGACGCGCAGGCGATGACGCGTCGATCAGGGCGGGGTCGGTGTTCACTCCGCCCAGCAGGGAGCGCCAGTAGGAGACGCTGTCGGAATCCGCGCCGTAGTCCTTCTCCTTCTCGCCGATGAAGATCCCCAGATCCGAGACGCCGTTGACCGAGACGGCGCAGCGGTAGGCTTCCGGATGGAAGGCCGCGCCCGCGAGGGCGGCATAACCGCCGTAGCTCGCGCCCACGATGCATACCCGGGACGGATCGATGATCCCCTTGGCGGCCAGATCCGCGACGCCGTCGAGCAGGTCGGTCTGCATCTTGCCGGCCCACTCCTTGCGCCCGGCGCGCTCGAAGGCCCCGCCGAATCCTCCGGACCCCCGGAACTGCGGCTGCAGCACGGCGTAGCCCCGGCTCGCCAGGAACTGGGCCCACCAGTCGAAACCGTAGTCGTCGCGCGCGGCGGGACCGCCGTGGGGAAGCACGATGAGCGGCAGCCTGGTCGCCGCCTCGGCCCCCGGCGGCAAGGTCAGGTAGGCGGGGACCTCGAGCCCGTCCCTGGCCTTGTAGGTGAACCAGCTGACCTTGCCGAGCGCGACGCCCTTCAGCTCGGGATAGCTGTCGGAGATCGGCGACAGCTGGCCATGGGCCGCATCCAGCAGGAACCAGGACGGCGGCGCGTCAGGGGCCTGGGTCCGGACGATGAAGGCCTTGCGGTCCTGTGACCAGTCGTAGAGCGTGACCAGCCGGCCGGGCAAGGCGCGCGCGAGCTTGTCGTGGAGCGCGCCAAGCTTGGCGTCCAGCCAGCGGCAATCGGGACGGTCCCATGCCATGCAGAGCGCCAGCGGCTCCAGCGTGTATCGGTCGCGGATCAGGCCCACCTCCCCGCGGAAGGGCGCGCCGACGTCGCTTTCGGCGCCGTCCGCGATTGAACGGCGCGTGACCTGGACCTGCCCGCCCGCCCCCTCCCGGGCGAGGTAGATCGCCCCGTCCGCATAGCCCAGCAGGGCGGGCCGCTTGTCCTTGTCGGGCTCGTCGACCAGGACCTTCCAGGGATCGCCGTCGGCGGCTCTCGCGAGGATGCGGTAACTCTTGTCGTCGTTGTCGACGCGGACGCGCGCGGCGCCGGCTGCGTCGACCTCCCAACCGTCTGTCGCGCCGGTCCCGGTCTCCATGAGGGTGGCGGAAAGGCTGGTCAGGTCGACGCGGAACAGCGCCGGAACGAAGGTCGGCCCGTTCTTGCCCGGAAGACGGGTGTCCTCGACGAAATGGATGTCCCTGGAGCCCTCCAGACCCTGCACGATCGCTGTCGGGGCGGGGGCGTCGATTACCCGCAGGATCGGCAGTTGTGTCGCATAGTCCGAAGAGCCGGCATGCTTGAGCAGGTAGCCCTTCACCTT
Organism: uncultured Alphaproteobacteria bacterium; assembly: GCA_963775275.1. Taxonomy (GTDB): domain Bacteria; phylum Pseudomonadota; class Alphaproteobacteria; order Caulobacterales; family Caulobacteraceae; genus JANWHQ01. The sequence continues at coordinate 118,621 of CAVZII010000004.1, forward strand.
GCCTTGTCGGTCCAAGACGAAGTCGCGATCCAGGTGATAGGCGAACTTCCCGCCTGCTTCCGCGTTGGTGAACTTCAGCAAGGTGGACGAGCGGACGAGCAGGACATCATCGCCCGCCCAGTTCACGGAGCGCACCTCGGCCTTGCCGATGTCGACGCTCGTCGCATGGGCGCCGTCGATCGGCGCGATGCTGATGATCCGATGCTCGGCCGTCCCCCCCAGCAACGCCAGCGTATGGCCGTCCGCCGAGATCGCCGCGTCCTGGACCTGAGGCAGCCGCCCGAAGTCCGCCGCTGAAGGCGGCGCGGCCAGGGCCGGCGCAGCGCCGAGCCCGATCAGGCCTGCGAAGGCCCCGACGAAAAGCGCATTCCTGGACATGATCCCCACCCCTCGAGCCAAGCTTAGCCTTAGGGATGTGATCTGCTCAAGGTGGCTCGCGCGAAAGGCGCAACCGGGGGCGGCGCCAAAGCGAACGGCCCGGAGGTCTCCCTCCGGGCCGTCGCAGTCCTTGGCAGGCGGGCCCTACTCGGCGGGCGGCGCCTCGGCGGGAGCCTCGGCCGGGGCTTCGGCGGCCGCCTCCTCGGCGATCTCGGCCGGCAGTGCCTCGAGCTCGAGCTGGGCCTGCTGCTGGGCGCGCTGGGCGGTGAGCGTCTCGTCGCGCTTGGTCGCGATCCGCTGCAGGGATCTGAGGTACGAGCCCGTGCCCGCCGGGATCAGGCGGCCCACGATCACGTTCTCCTTCAGGCCTTCGAGCGTGTCGATCTTGCCGTTCACCGAGGCGTCGGTCAGCACCCGCGTCGTCTCCTGGAAGGAAGCCGCGGAGATGAACGAGCGGGTCTGCAGGCTGGCCTTGGTGATGCCGAGCAGCACCGGCTGGGTGATCGCCGCACGGCCGCCGCGGGCGACCGCCTTGGCGTCCTCCTCGTCGACCTCGACCTTGTCGAGGTGGTCGCCCTTGAGCAGGCCCGTGTCGCCCGGCTCGAGGATTTCCACCTTCTGCAGCATCTGGCGGACGATCGTCTCGATGTGCTTGTCGTTGATCGGCACGCCCTGCAGCCGGTAGACCTCCTGGATCTCGTTGACCAGGAAGTCCGCCAGAGCCTCGATCCCCTGGATCCGCAGGATGTCGTGCGGGTCCGGGTTGCCGTCGATGATGTACTCGCCCTTGGCGATGAAGTCCCCGTCGTGCACGGCGATGTGCTTGCCCTTGGGGATCAGGAACTCCACGGCCTCGCCGTCCTCGGGCGTGATCTTGATCCGGCGCTTGTTCTTGTAGTCGCGCCCGAACTCCACCCGCCCGGACATCTCGGCGATGATCGCACAGTCCTTCGGCCGGCGGGCCTCGAACAGCTCGGCCACGCGCGGAAGGCCGCCGGTGATGTCCCGGGTCTTGGCGCTCTCGGTCGGCAGGCGCGCCAGCACGTCGCCCGGACGCACCTCGTCGCCGTCGCCGACGGACAGGACCGCGCCCACCGGCAGGAGGTAGCGGGCCTCGCCGCCGTTGGACAGGCGCTTGTAGGCGCCTTCGGCGTCGAGCACGCCCATGGCCGGACGCAGGTCCGTGCCGCGGGGCGACGCGCGCCAGTCGATGACCACACGGTTGGAGATGCCGGTGGCCTCGTCGGCCTCCTCGCGCACCGAGACGGTGTCGACCAGGTCCTCGAAGCGGACCTTGCCGCCCACCTCGGTGATCACCGGGGTGGTGTAGGGGTCCCAGTCGGCCAGGCGGGTCCCGCGCTTGATCTCCTGGCCGTCCTTGACGCGCAGGCGCGCGCCGTAGGGCGGCTTGTAGGATTCGCGGTCCTTGCCGTCGACCTGGACGGTGATCTGCATGTTGCGCGTCATCACCACCAGACCGTCGCCGGTTTCCACGGTGGCGCCGGTCAGGCGCACCGTCCCGGCGTTGGCCGCCTCGAAGATCGACTGCTCGGCCACCTGGGCGGTGCCGCCGATGTGGAAGGTCCGCATGGTCAGCTGGGTGCCCGGTTCGCCGATCGACTGGGCGGCGATGACGCCCACCGCTTCGCCGATGTTCACCTGGGTGCCCCGGGCCAGGTCGCGCCCGTAGCAGACCGCGCAGATCCCGACCTTGGCCTCGCAGGTGAGCACCGAGCGCACCTTCACGGAAGGCACGGCGGCCGCCTCGATCTCCTCGATGAGGTTCTCGTCGAGGTAGGTGTCGGCCGGCACGATGATCTCGCCCGTGCCCGGGTCCTTGACGTCCTCGGCTGCGGAGCGGCCGAGGACGCGCTGGCCGAGCGAGACCAGCACGTCGCCGCCCTCGACCACCGCGCGCAGGGTGATGCCCTTGGTGGTGCCGCAGTCCTCCTCGGTGACGATGCAGTCCTGGGCCACGTCGACCAGGCGGCGCGTCAGGTAACCCGAGTTGGCGGTCTTCAGCGCGGTGTCGGCCAGGCCCTTTCGGGCGCCGTGGGTGGAGTTGAAGTACTCCAGCACGGTCAGGCCTTCCTTGAAGTTCGAGATGATCGGGGTCTCGATGATCTCGCCGGAGGGCTTGGCCATCAGTCCGCGCATGCCGCCCAGCTGCTTCATCTGGGCCTGCGAGCCCCGCGCGCCGGAGTGCGCCATCATGTAGATGGAGTTGACCTCGCCCTCGCGGCCGTTCTCGTCCTTCCGCGCGGTGGAGATCTCGGCCATCATCTCGTCGGCCACCCGGTCGGTCGCCTTGGCCCAGGCGTCCACCACCTTGTTGTACTTCTCGCCGCGAGTGATCAGGCCGTCCGCATACTGCTGCTCGTACTCCTCGACCAGCTTGCGGGTCTCCTCGACCAGCGCCTTCTTGCGCTCGGGGATGACGATGTCGTCCTTGCCGAAGGAGATGCCCGCCTTGGCCGCTTCCTTGAAGCCCAGGCCCATGACCTGGTCGGCGAAGATGACCGTCGCCTTCTGGCCGCAGTGCCGGTAGACGGTGTCGATCAGGTTGCCGATCTCCTTCTTGGTGAGCGGCTTCTCGACCAGCTTGTGGCTGATCTGCGGGTGGTGCGGCAGCAGCGCCGCGATCTTCAGCCGACCGGGCGTGGTGTCGATCACCTTGCGCACCCGATTGCCGTCCGCGTCGCTCTCGAAGTAGCGGGCCTTGATCCCGGTGTGCAGGGTCACGGCGCCCGCATCGAGGGCGGCGTCGATCTCGCCCATGTCGGCGAACAGCTTGCCCTCGCCGGGCTCGCCGTCCTTGGCGATCGACAGGTAGTAGAGGCCGAGCACGATGTCCTGGCTGGGCACGATGATCGGCCGGCCGTTGGCGGGCGAGAGGATGTTGTTGGTCGACATCATCAGCACCCGCGCCTCGAGCTGGGCTTCCAGGCTCAAGGGCACGTGCACGGCCATCTGGTCGCCGTCGAAGTCGGCGTTGAAGGCGGCGCAGACCAGCGGATGCAGCTGGATCGCCTTGCCCTCGATCAGCTTGGGCTCGAAGGCCTGGATGCCCAGGCGGTGCAGCGTCGGCGCCCGGTTCAGAAGGACCGGGTGCTCGCGGATCACCTCGTCCAGCACGTCCCAGACGGCGGGCTGCTCGCGCTCGACCATGCGCTTGGACTGCTTGACCGTGCCCGACAGGCCCTTGGCGTCCAGCCGCGCGTAGATGAACGGCTTGAACAGCTCGAGCGCCATCTTCTTGGGCAGGCCGCACTCGTGCAGCTTCAGATCCGGACCGACCACGATGACCGAACGGCCGGAGTAGTCGACGCGCTTGCCGAGCAGGTTCTGGCGGAACCGGCCCTGCTTGCCCTTGAGCATGTCGGCCAGCGACTTCAGGGGCCGCTTGTTGGCGCCGGTGATCACCCGGCCGCGGCGGCCGTTGTCGAACAGGGCGTCCACCGCCTCCTGCAGCATCCGCTTCTCGTTGCGGATGATGATGTCCGGGGCTCTGAGCTCGATCAGGCGCTTGAGGCGGTTGTTCCGGTTGATGACCCGGCGGTAGAGGTCGTTGAGATCGGACGTCGCGAAACGGCCGCCGTCCAGCGGCACCAGCGGGCGAAGCTCGGGCGGGATCACCGGGATGACCGTCAGGATCATCCACTCGGGCTTGTTGCCGCTCTCCAGGAAGGCCTCGATCAGCTTGAGCCGTTTGGAGAACTTCTTCTGCTTCATCTCCGAGGGCGTGCCGGCGAGCTCGGTCCTCAGGGTCTCGGCTTCCTTCTCCAGGTCGATGCGCTGGAGCATGCCGCGGACGGCCTCGGCCCCGATCTCGGCCGTGAAGCTGTCGTCCCCGAACTCCTCCTGGAAGCGCAGATAGTCGTCCTCGGTCAGCAGCTGGTGCAGCTTGAGCGGGGTCAGGCCCGGCTCGGTGACGATGTACTGCTCGAAGTAGAGGACCCGCTCGATGTCCTTGAGCGGCATGTCGAGCATCAGGGCGATGCGGCTCGGCAGCGACTTGAGGAACCAGATGTGGGCCACCGGCGAGGCCAGCTCGATGTGGCCCATGCGGTCGCGGCGCACGCGCGCGAGGGTGACCTCGACGCCGCACTTCTCGCAGATGATGCCCTTGTACTTCATGCGCTTGTACTTGCCGCACAAGCATTCGTAGTCCTTGGTCGGGCCGAAGATCCGGGCGCAGAACAGGCCGTCGCGCTCGGGCTTGAAGGTCCGGTAGTTGATCGTCTCGGGCTTCTTGATCTCGCCGTAGGACCACGAGCGGATCTTCTCGGGGCTCGCCAGCGCGATGCGGATCTGGTCGAAGGTCGGAGCGACCGGGACCGGGTTGAAGATGTTCAGGACTTCCTGGTTCATGCTTTAGATCTCGTCATTCCCGGCCAACGAGCGAAGCGAGGCCGTGCCGGGAACCTTTCCAATGGCGGTGTTCATGGGTCCCCGGGCCGCCGCGCCCGGGGATGACGGTCCTTTTGATCAAGAGTTCTCCAGGGCGACGTCGAGGCCCAGCGAGCGCATCTCCTTGACCAGCACGTTGAAGCTCTCCGGAATGCCGGCCTCGAAGGCGTCGTCCCCGCGGACGATCGACTCATAGACCTTGGTCCGGCCGGCCACGTCGTCCGACTTGACCGTCAGCATCTCCTGCAGGGTGTAGGCGGCGCCGTAGGCCTCCAGCGCCCAGACCTCCATCTCGCCGAAGCGCTGACCGCCGAACTGCGCCTTGCCGCCCAGCGGCTGCTGGGTGACCAGGCTGTAGGGGCCGATGGAGCGGGCGTGGATCTTGTCGTCCACCAGGTGGTGCAGCTTGAGCATGTAGATGTAGCCCACGGTGACCTTGCGCTTGAACGGCTCGCCGGTCTGGCCGTCGTAGAGCTGGACCTGGCCCGAGCGTTCCAGGCCCGCCTCCTCGAGCAGGCGCTCGATGTCGGCGATGTGCGCCCCATCGAACACCGGGGTCGCGATCGGCACGCCCTTCTCGAGGTTGGTCGCCAGCTCCAAGAGCTCGCCTTCGTCGGAAGGCAGCTCCTGATCGGCGCCGTAGATCTCCTTGAGCCGCTCGACGAGGGCCTTCTTCTGGCCGCCGTGCTGCCAGGCCGAGACGAGCCCGGCGATCTGGCGGCCGAGGCCGGCGCAGGCCCAGCCCAGGTGCGTCTCGAAGATCTGGCCCACGTTCATCCGCGAGGGCACGCCCAGCGGATTGAGCACGATGTCGACGTTGGTGCCGTCCTCCAGGTGGGGCATGTCCTCGATCGGCAGGATCTTGGAGATGACGCCCTTGTTGCCGTGGCGGCCGGCCATCTTGTCGCCGGGCTGCAGCTTGCGCTTCACCGCGACGAACACCTTGACCATCTTCATCACGCCCGGGGGCAATTCGTCACCACGCCGCAGCTTGTCGACCTTGTCTTCGAAGCGGCGGTCCAGACGCCGGCGGGCCTCGTCGAACTGGCGGCGAAGCGCCTCCAGCTCGCCCATGGCCTTCTCGTCGTCGAGCGCGATCTGCCACCACAGTCCCGGCTGGATCTCCTCCAGCTTGGCCTGGGTGATCTCGCCGCGGCCCAGGCCCTTGGGCCCGGAAACGGCGGACTTGCCGACCAGGAGCTCGCGCAGGCGCGCGTTGATGTTGCGGTTCAGGATAGCGAACTCGTCATCGCGGTCCTTGCCCAGGCGATCGACCTCGGCACGCTCGATGGCGAGCGCGCGCTCGTCCTTGTCCACGCCGTGGCGGTTGAAGACGCGGACCTCGACCACCGTGCCGGAGACGCCCGGCGGCAGGCGCAGGGAGGTGTCGCGCACGTCCGAGGCCTTCTCGCCGAAGATGGCCCGCAGGAGCTTCTCTTCGGGGGTCATCGGGCTTTCGCCCTTGGGCGTGACCTTGCCCACCAGGATGTCGCCCGGCAGCACCTCGGCGCCGATCGCCACGATGCCCGCCTCGTCGAGGTTGCGCAGGGCCTCCTCGCCGACGTTGGGGATGTCGCGGGTGATCTCCTCGGGCCCGAGCTTGGTGTCGCGGGCCATGACCTCGAACTCCTCGATGTGGATCGAGGTGAAGACGTCATCGCGCACGATGCGCTCGGAAATCAGGATGGAGTCCTCGAAGTTGTAGCCGTTCCAGGGCATGAAGGCGACGAGCACGTTGCGGCCGAGCGCCAGCTCGCCGAGCTCGGTGGACGGACCGTCGGCGATGACGTCGCCGGCCTTGATCTGGTCGCCCACCCTGACCAGCGGGCGCTGGTTGATGCAGGTGTTCTGGTTGGAGCGCTGGAACTTCGACAACCGGTAGATGTCGACGCCCGGCCGGGTCGGGTCGGTCTCCTCGGTCGCCCGCAGCACGATCCGGGTGCCGTCGATCTGCTCGACCACCCCGGTGCGCCGCGCGACCACCGTGGCGCCGGAATCGCGGGCCACCACGTCCTCCATGCCGGTGCCCACCAGGGGCGCGTCCGACTGGATCAGCGGCACGGCCTGGCGCTGCATGTTCGAGCCCATCAGGGCGCGGTTGGCGTCGTCGTTCTCGAGGAACGGGATCAGGGCCGCGGCCACGGACACCACCTGCTTGGGCGACACGTCCATGAAGTCGACCTGGTCCTTGGGCGCCAGGGTGACTTCTCCGTTGATCCTGACGGTGACCAGATCCTCGACGATCTCCCCCTTGGCGAGCGCGACGTTGGCCTGGGCGATGGTGTGCTTGGCCTCCTCCATCGCCGACATGTAGACCACCTCGTCGGTGATCTTGCCGTCCTTCACCCGCCGGTACGGGCTCTCGATGAAGCCGTACTTGTTCACCCGCGCGTGGGTGGCCAGCGAGTTGATCAGGCCGATGTTCGGCCCTTCCGGCGTCTCGATCGGGCAGATCCGGCCGTAGTGGGTCGGGTGCACGTCGCGCACCTCGAAGCCGGCCCGCTCGCGGGTCAGGCCGCCCGGGTCCCAACGCCGACAGGCGCCGCTTGTGGGTGATCTCCGACAGCGGGTTGGTCTGGTCCATGAACTGGGAAAGCTGGGACGAGCCGAAGAACTCCCGGACCGCCGCGGCCGCCGGCTTGGCGTTGATCAGGTCGTGCGGCATGACCGTGTCGATGTCGACCGAGCTCATGCGCTCCTTGATCGCCCGCTCCATGCGGAGCAGACCGACGCGGTACTGGTTCTCGAGCAGCTCGCCCACCGAGCGGACCCGGCGGTTGCCGAGGTTGTCGATGTCGTCGATCTCGCCGCGGCCGTCCCTCAGGCCCACCAGGACCCTCAGAACGGCGATGACGTCGTCCTTGCGCAGGACGCGGATGTCGTCCGGGCATTCCTGCTCGAGGCGCATGTTCATCTTCACCCGGCCGACCGACGACAGGTCGTAGCGCTCGGAGTCGAAGAACAGGCCCTGGAACATGGCCTCGGCGGCTTCCACCGTCGGCGGCTCGCCCGGGCGCATGACCCGGTAGATGTCGAACAGGGCGTCGTCGCGGCCGGAGTTCTTGTCCACGCGCAGGGTGTTGCGCATGTAGGCGCCGACCGTGACGTGGTCGATGTCGAGCACGTCGATGGTCTGGAAGCCCTGGTCGGCCAGGGCCTGGATGGTCGCCGCGTCGAGCTCGTCGCCGGCCTCGGCGTAGATCTCGCCGCTCTCGGCGTTGACCTCGTCGCGCGCCAGGTAGCGCCCGATCAGGGCGTCGGGCGGCAGGAGCAGGGTCTTGGTCCCGGAGTCCGCGACCTTCTTGGCCGCGCGCGCCGAGATCTTGTGCCCGGCCGGAGCGACCTCCTCGCCGGTGTCGGCGTCGATCAGGGGGAAGTCGGGCTTCACGCCGCGCCAGCGCTCGGGCTTGTAGGGCGTGGCCCAGCCGCCTGGCGACTTCTTGCTCTCGGCGCGGCGCTCATAGGGCACCACGTCGTAGAAGGTGGTCAGGACCTCCTCACCGTCCATGCCGAGCGCATAGAGGAAGGTCGTGGCCGGCAGCTTGCGGCGCCGGTCGATGCGGACATAGACGATGTCCTTGGCGTCGAACTCGAAGTCGAGCCACGAGCCGCGGTAGGGGATCACGCGGGCGGCGAACAGCAGCTTGCCCGAGGCGTGGGTCTTGCCCTTGTCGTGGTCGAAGAAGACGCCCGGCGAGCGGTGCATCTGGGAGACGATCACCCGCTCGGTGCCGTTGACGATGAAGGTGCCCTTGTCCGTCATGAGCGGGATGTCGCCCATGTAGACGTCCTGCTCCTTGATGTCCTTGACCGAGCGCGCGCCGGTCTCCTCGTCGGACTCGAACACGATCAGCCGCAGCTTCACCTTGAGCGGCGCAGCGTAGGTCATGTCGCGCTGGATGCATTCCTCGACGTCGTACTTCGGCTCTTCGAATTCGTAAGAGACGTATTCGAGGACCGCGCGCTCGTTGAAGTCCTTGATCGGGAAGACGGACTTGAACACCGCCTCGATGCCCTCGACGATGCGCTCGCCGGGGCGGACTTCACGCTGGAGGAACTGTTCGTAGGACGATCTTTGAACCTCGATCAGGTTCGGCATCTGGACCGCTTCTGGGATGCGGCCGAAAGTCTTGCGGATACGCTTCTTGCCGGTGAACGACTGCGACATCGTTGCTCCTGATGCGGACGGACTCCGCCTGGTTTGTTCCTGCGTCCACCCTCGGATCAGGCGGCGGGCCCGTCGGCCTGGCCGTCCTGACGGACGCTGGAAAGCCCCGCCTTCGCGGGGCGCCCCTTCGCGCTGGTCGGAGGGCGGCGGACCGCGCCTCGGGGCTCTTCTACTGCGACGCGAACACGCATCGCCGCCCACGCGAATCGCTTTCGCGGGGGAGGCGAGATAATCAGTTCTGCCGTCGATGTGAAGCGCTAAATAGGCGGCGATCGAGGCCGGATCAAGGCCGTCGAAGCCCGGTCCGGCGCGCGCGCCGCAATCTTTGTCTTGATGTCGCCCGCCTCGCCGGCCGGCCCCGGGACCGGCGCCCGATCAGGGCGGCGAGGTCTCGCCCATGTCAACGACCGAACCGTGACGGTTCGCGGGACTCAGGCCGGAAGAACGGCGGGCCCGAAGGTCGCCCTTCGAGCCCGCCTGAAGTCTATCTTGCTGGATCCCGGCTTGCGCCGGGACGACGCTTGGCGCGCGATCGCACGCCGGGGCGTCACTTGACCTGGACGGAGGCGCCGGCGTCCTCGAGCTTCTTCTTGATCTCCTCGGCTTCCTGCTTGGAGATGTTCTCCTTGACGTTCTGCGGCGCGCCTTCGACCAGATCCTTGGCCTCCTTCAGGCCCAGGTCCGGCCGGACCGAGCGGACTTCCTTGATGACGTTGATCTTCTTGTCGCCGCCGCCGGTCAGCACGACGGTGAACTCGGTCTGCTCCTCGGCGGCCTCGGCCGGCGCGGCGCCGCCGCCGGCGGCCGGCATGGCGGCGACCGCCACCGGCGCGGCGGCGGAGACGCCCCACTTCTCTTCGAGCTTCTTGGAGAGCTCGGCGGCTTCCAGCACGGTCAGGGCGGAGAGGTCTTCGACGAGTTGATCGAGGTTGGCCATGGGTCGGGTTCCTTGGGACTTGAGTTGGATAGGGTCGGACGGGCGGCCTAGGCCGCGTCCTTCTGGGCGTAGGCGTTGAAGACGCGGGCGAGCTGGCCGGCCGGGGCCTGCAGGACGCCCGCGATCTTGGTGGCCGGGGCCTGGATGAGGCCGATGATCTGGGCCCGGATCTGATCCAGCGACGGCAGGGTCGCGAGCGACTTGACGCCGGACTCGTCGAGCACCGTCTCGCCCATCAGGGCGCCGACGACGGCGAACTTGTCGTTGTCCTTGGCGTACTGGGTCACGACCTTGGCCGCCGACACCGGGTCGGGGCTGAAGGCGATGGCGACAGGGCCCCTGAACAGGTCCGAGCCGGCCGAGCCGTTCAGGGCCTTCTGGGCCAGACGGTTCTTGACCACCCGGATCTGCGCGCCCTCCTTGCGCAGCCGCGCGCGAAGATCGCTCATCTCCGCCACGGTGAGGCCGAGGTAATGGGTGACGACGACGGCGGCCGAGGACTCGAACACGCCCTTCAGCGCCTCGATGGTCTCGGCCTTCTGTGCGCGGTCCATTGCGCTCTCCCTACAGGCGCGCCCTCCGGACCATCCGGCGGACGACAAACGCGGCCGCGCCGCAGGGAAGCCCCGCGGCTCGGCGTTCAGACCTGTCCCAGGATGCGGGTCCTCGCCTCGTCGGCGTGAAGGACCTCTGCTCCCCGTCTCCCCGCGGCCGTTCGGATTAAGCCCCAGGATCGGGGCCCGCGGTTCTCGGACAGGATCGGCGAAGCGGGCTCCGCCGGAAGGGGGCGCGTCTACACGAGAACCTCGGCGAAGGCAATCTCATGCGGCCGAGCGCCGCCGTCGGGCCTACCGCTTCCTCGCGATGTAGGCCCCGAGATCGGCAAGGTCGGCGTCCGAGATCTCGGTCTTGCGGAAGAAGGGCATGATCGAGACGCCGTGACGGACGTAGAAGCGCACCTGCTCGGCCGTCAGGTCGGTGCGGTCCGCCAGGGTGGCGGGCTTGGCGCCCTTGTACTTCGCCTCGAGCGCCTGGGTGCCGGGATGGCCGGGTCCGGGGCCATGGCAGCTGGAGCACCAGTACTGGAAGACCTGCCGGCCGTGCTCGACGGGGGCGGCCTTGTCCTGGGCGAACGTCGGCCAGGCGAGCGCCAAGACGGCGCCGGCCGCAAGACCCCCTGCAAGCGCCCTCACGCGCGGGTCCCCCGAAGGCGCCTGGGCCAGATGCCGTAGCGGCCGGCCGAGACGATTCCGTTGGGATCGACCGCGTCCTTCAGCGTCTCGAGGAAGCGTCGCAGCGCGTGATCGTTGAAGGAATAGGTGTCCATGATCGCGTCCTGGTAGGCCGGGGCGGTGCGGTACTCGCCCCAGCCGTGCTCGGCGGCGATCTTGACCAGCGTCCTGAAGGCCTCGCGGTTCTTCTGGTTGGTCTTGATGTCGTGGGTGATCGGAAAGCCGAAGATGAAGATGAAGGCGCGCTGCCAGTAGGTGGACGGAAGGGCGATCGGGTTGATCGGCAGGCCGAGGTCGTGGGCGGCCTGTCGGAACACCGCCTGGGCCTCGAAGATCGCCTCGGCCGTGCGCGGGATGATCGGCGAGAACCAGATGTGGCCGTCGCCGGGCGGGCTGGTCGCGGTGCGCGCGCCGATGAAGAAGATCGAGAGGTTCGGGATGCCGAAGGTCACCTTGTGGACCTTGTCCATCTGCTCGGGCGTGAGCGGCATCCTCAGGAGCTCTCCGTCCTCGAAGGTCGCGCCGGGGATCGAGGCGAACCGCTCGCGGCAATGCTCCCACTGGGCCTGGATCACCTTGGCGGGCCCATAGAACTGGAGCTTCGCCGCCCAGAGTCCCTTGCCGACCTTGCGGCAGTGCGCCTCGAGCTTGTCCTTGGGCGGCCCGCCGGGCGTCGCCAGGATCGCCGTCAGCTCCGGATCGTCGTTGGGGCTGAGCTGCTCGCCGGGATTGAGGCCCGAGAACACCGGGCTGCCGAGGAACGGCATGCCGGTGAAGACCTGGCCGTTCTCCAGCTCGTTCAGGATCTCGACGAAGGGGCCAAGGTCGTCGTAGCCGAACACCGAGACCGTGCCCGAGAGGTAGGCCTCGGGCTGGGGCATCAGCCAGATGCCCAGCTTGGTGACGACGCCGAAGTTGGACTGGGAGAACAGGCCGTCGATCCAGGGGCCGTAGCCGGTCTTGTACTGCTGCCAGGTCTTGGCGGTGGGCATAGCGCCCATGCCGGTGCGCAGGAGGTCGCCGGTGGGCAGCACCACCTCGAGCCCGCAGTGGGCGTCGAAGTGGTTGCGGAACATGGCGGCCGTGTAGCCGCCGCCGCGGTCCAGGGCGTTGCCGGTGACGCTGCCCCAGCCGGGATCGGGGCAGTCGACCCAGACCTTCAGGCCCTTGTCCTGGATGTAGCGGTAGAGGTCGAAGTAGCTGACGCCAGGCTCGACCAGGGCGTAGGCGTTGTTCTCGTTGACCTCGAGGATGCGGTTCATCCGCTTCAGGTCCAGCACCACACTGCCGGACAGCACGGGCGCGGAGCCGCCGTAGCCCAGGTTCTTGCCGGTCGAGATCGGGTAGAGCGGGACCTTGTACTGGTTGGCGATGCGGACGACCGCCTGGACCTCCTCGACGGTCTTGGGCGCGACGGCGGCGGAGGCGACCTTCTCCTCAGGCTCGCCCCAGAACGGGGAATAGGCGTCCTTGTAGAGATCGAGGTCCTCGTCGGAGGTGAACACCCAGTCCTTGCCGACGGTCCCTTGGAAGGCCGCGATCGCCTTGGCGAAGTCGGCGGCGCTGACGCCGGGGGGGAGCCTCATGCGCGGCGGCCCGGCTGGGACTTGGCCGCCGGACGCGGTCCGATCACCCAGGCGACGAGGCCGCTGGAGGCGTCCCGGCTGCGCCACAGCACCCGCAGCCCCGCGTCCCAGGCCAGCCGCTCCAGGCAGAACAGGGAGTCGGCGCCGGTCAGGCCCGCGACCGCCGCGGGCCGGCGCTTCCATTCCAGCGCAAGGTCGTGGAACCACAGCTGGGTGATGTCGCCCCGGATGGGGGCCAGGGGCCAGCCCTTGAGCGCCGCCATCCGGCCGAACGCCCGGCTGGAGGCATAACGCTCGTCATAGACCGCCCGATGGACCGGCCCGGCGGCGTGCGCCTCCGCGTCCGTGAAGGCGAAGGCGCCGAGGGGCGCGGCCGAGGCGGCGAGCCCCGCCTTGAGGATCTGTCTGCGGTCGGCCATGCCCTGCCCTACTTCAGCCTGTCCTTGATCTTGGCGATCGCGGCGTTGGTGCAGACGTCGTCCTTGTCGCCGCCGGGCGCGCCGCCGACGCCGAGCGCGCCGACGACCGACCCGTCAGCCGCCACGAGCGGCTCGCCGCCGGCCCAGGTGATCATCTTGGGATCGGCCGCGATCTTGTCGGCCAGCGCCTTGTCGGCCTTGGCGTCCTCGCCCACCTGGCCGGAGGCCTTCTTGAAGGCGTTGGCGGTGTAGGCCTTGCGGGTGGCGAAGGCCACGGTCATCGAGGGCGCGCCGTCGGCCGCCAGCACCGCACGCGTGTCGCCGGCGGAGTTCACCACCACGGCCGAGACCTTGTAGCCGTTGGCCTGGCAGGTCGCGATCGCGGTCTGGGCCGCCTCGACAGCGAGGTCCAGGGCGGGCCCGCGCGCAGGCGGGGGCGGCGGACCCGGCGGCCGCGCGCCCGGCGGCGGAGCCTGAGCCAGGGCCGCGCCGCCAGCGGCGAGAACCGCAGCCGCGGCCACGAAAGCGAGCCTCTTCATGGTCGTCCCTCCAGAGCCGGGCTTCACCGGCCTTGGAGCGACGGTACGGCGCAGACGGTTGACTTGGCAAGCATCGAGCATTGGCCTCGGAGCCTGCAACCGAGCCGGTTGTCCCGCCTCCTCGAAACGCTAGGCTGCCGCCGAGCAGGAGGAAGGGCGTCATGCGATACTGGCTGTTTGGGCTACTATGCGTGGTCATTGCGCTTACCGCAGGCCATGACCTTCCGGCCGCAGCGCAGACGTCGACGTCAAGCCAATCGGATTCGGGCTACGCTACCCGGCTCCGCCTCGCCCGCCGCTACCTGAACTCATCCCACCGGCTCGAGATCTTCAAGGCAACATATCTCGCAGAGGCCCACACGAACGCCAACACCTGCCGCCAAGAGCCGTGCCGCAAAGCCCTGGAAAAGGCCTTCTCCAACGCGATCGATGCGGCCACACCGGACTACGCTGAACACATCGCCGTGGTCATGGCGACGTCGTTCACTGAGACAGAACTCCGGCGGCTGGTTACCTTCACCGAGAGTCCAGAAGGCCAGTCGATCGCGGTGAAGCAGGCGGCCTTCGCCGCTCTTGAAGGGCAACTCGCCATGGAGTTCCAACGACACGTCTTGACCGACGTCGCCGGGAGCTTCTGCACCGAGTGGCCACAGGCCTGTGGTCGTTGGACCCCGCTGGCCAAACCAATTCAACCATCCGGCCACGAATAGCGGTCGAGCGCCGGATGCGTTCAGACGCCCTCGAGATCGTCCTTCAGCGCCTGCAACCGCTCGCGAAGGGCTTGCTCGATGATCTCGTCAATAGGGGCCCAAGCGCATGCCCTCGTCGGCGAGGGCGTCAACCAAGTCCGCTACCTCGGGATCGCGCGGTCCGAGTGTCGGTCAATACAGAAGGCCATCGTGGCCGTCCTGATGGCTCATCGCGCTGCTTTGATCACCCCCCGATGCTGGCGGCGTCGACCTTCACGCCCGGGCCCATGGTGGAGCTGAGCGAGACCCGCTTCACATAGGTCCCCTTGGCGCCGGACGGCTTGGCGCGGTTCAGCGCCTCCAGCAGCGCCTTGACGTTGGCGGCCAGGGCGTCCTCGGTGAACGAGGCCTTGCCGACGCCGGCGTGGACGATGCCGGCCTTCTCGACGCGGAACTCGATCGCGCCGCCCTTGGCGTCCTTGACCGCCTGGGCGACGTTGGGGGTGACGGTGCCGACCTTGGGGTTGGGCATCAGGCCGCGCGGGCCCAGCACCTTACCCAGCCGCCCGACGAGCGCCATCATGTCGGGGCTGGCGATCACGCGGTCGAACTCCATGAACCCGCCGTTGATCCGCTCCACCAGGTCCTCGGCGCCGACGATGTCCGCGCCGGCCGCCGTGGCGGCCTCGGCCTGGGGCCCGCGGGCGAACACCGCCACGCGCACGTCGCGGCCGGTGCCCGAGGGCAGATTCACAACGCCGCGGACCTGCTGGTCGGCGTGACGGGGGTCGACGCCCAGGTTGACGGCGATCTCCACGGTCTCGTCGAACTTGGCCTTGGCGTTGTCCTTGACCAGCTTGATCGCCTCGTCGAGCGGGAAGATCTTGGCTTGGTCGACGGTGAACGCCTGGATGCGCTTGGCTTGCTTGGGCATGGTCGTCAGGCCTCCACCACGTTCAGGCCCATGGCCTTGGCCGAGCCTTCGATGATCCGGGCGGCGGCCTCGATGTCGTTGGCGTTCAGATCCTTCAGCTTGACCTGGGCGATCTCGCGCAGCTGAGCGCGAGTGACCTGGCCGATGGTCTCGCGGCCGGTCGTCCCCGAACCCTTGGCGAGTCCGGCCGCCTTCTTCAGCAGGAAGGACGCCGGCGGGGTCTTGGTGACGAAGGTGAACGACTTGTCCTGGTAGACGGTGATCACCGTCGGCAGGGGCGTGCCCTTCTCCATCTCGCCGGTGCGCGCGTTGAACTCCTTGCAGAAGCCCATGATGTTGACGCCGCGCTGGCCGAGCGCCGGGCCGATCGGCGGCGAGGGCGTCGCGGCGCCGGCGGGCACCTCGAGCTTGATGTAGCCGAGAATCTTCTTGGCCATGCCTGTCTCCTACTGAGCGGCGCCAACTCAATGACGCCTATGAGGCCGTGGTGCGGGCAGCCCCTCCCACGGATTTGCCCTCGGTCCGCGCGGATCGAGGAAGCCGGCGCTGATAGCAGAGCCGCGGTCGCACCTCAAGCGACGCGGGCGGCCGGAGCCGCTTGGGCGCTCGCCGGTCAGGTCGTCTTTTCGACCTGGCCGTATTCGAGGTCCACCGGGGTTGCGCGGCCGAAGATGGAGACCGAGACGCGAAGGCGCGCGCGGTCCTCGTCCACGCTTTCCACCGAGCCGTCGAAGCTGGCGAACGGGCCGTCGATGACCTTGACCTTCTCGCCGATCTCGAAGGTGATGGTGGGCTTGATGTGCTCCACGCCCTCCTCGATCGCGCCGATGATGCGGGCGACCTCGCGCTCGGACACGGGCATGGGCTTGGAGCCAGAGCCCAAAAAGCCCGTCACCTTCGGCGTGTTCTTCACCAGGTGATAGGCCTCGTCCGAGAGGTCCATCTTCACCAGCACGTAGCCGGGGAAGAACTTCCGCTCGGAGTTGATCTTGCGGCCGCGGCGGATCTCCACGACCTCCTCGGTCGGCACCAGGATGTCCGAGAAGGCGTCCTCCAGGCCCTGGGCCTTGGCCTGCTCGCGGATGAACTCGGCCACCTTCTTCTCGAAGTTCGAGTAGGCGTGGACGATGTACCACTTGTGGTTGGGATTGCCGGCGGGAACCGCGTGCGCTTCGCTCATGATCGCTATTCTGTCTTTTTCAGCTGCCCAGCTTGAGGACCTGGCTGATCCCCAGGCTCAGGGCCAGGTCGACCACGAAGAAGAAGCCCGCGGTCAACAGCACCATCAGGAACACCATCACCGAGGTGATCCAGGTCTCCTTCCAGCTCGGCCAGGTGATCTTGCGCGCCTCGGCCCTGACCTCGCGGCTGAACTGGACCGGATTGAACGGCTTCTTCGGCGCATGCTCCTCCGCCCGCGCCGCGACGGCGGCGGTCTGGCGCGGGGCCGGCGTGCGGGGACGCAGAGCCGGCGGAAGGGCCTGATCCTTGGCCATGACGGGCGACGAACTCCTCAAAGTAGGCCGAAGACGGGCCTACGCCTCCAATTGGCTCAGATGGTGGCAGGAGTGGAGGGACTCGAACCCCCGGCCCTCGGTTTTGGAGACCGATGCTCTACCAGCTGAGCTACACTCCTAAAGCCAATACACATCGCGCCGGAAGGCTCCGCCCGCCGGCGCGTCCGGCCGTTGGCCGTGGGCGGCGGATGTAACAGGGACGGTCCGCCCCGGCAAGCGCAACACGGTACCTTCGCGCCGCCGGCTAAGCTATGGCTGGCGTGGCAACCCGACCCTCTCCAGATGGACGCCCTCGCCCGCTCGCTCAAGGACTCGCCCGAAATCTTCCCGTTCGCGCTGGACCTCGTGCGCGACGCGGCGTCCTTCGCGCGGCTGCCGGCTGAGGCGTTGGAGGCCGCGAGCTTCCTGGACGAGCGCGCTCTTGGCCCGGGCGCCAGATTGGAGGCCCATGCCTGGCCACAGGTCGAGGCCGCGGTCGCCGCGGCGGACCTGAAGGAGGATTGCGGCTTCATCTTCCACATCGGCCATGTGGGCTCCACGCTCATCTCGCGCCTGATGGGCGCCTCGCCCAAGGTGCTGGCGCTGCGCGAGCCGCTGGCGCTGCGCACGCTCGCCGAAGCCCACGCCGGCCTGGATGCGCCCGAGAGCCTTCTGGCCCCGGACGGGTTCGAGCGGCGCTGTTCGGCCATGCTCAAGCTGTGGTCGCGGAGGTTCGCGCCCGGCCAGCGGCCGATCATCAAGGCGACGAGCTTCTGCGCCGGACTGGCCGAAGACCTGCTTGGCCGCGCCTTTGCGCCGAAGGCCCTCCTGATGGTCGCCCCGCCAGAGCCTCACCTGGCGGCCCTCCTCGGCGGCCCGAACAACCGCATCGACATCCGCGCCATGGCGCCGGGGCGGCTCAAGCGATTGCACCGGCGGCTCGGCGAGATCCCGTGGCGGCTCTCGAGCATGAGCCTCGGCGAGATGGCGGCGATGGGCTGGGCGAGTGAAATGTCGGCCTTGGCCGCCGCTGCTGCGCGCCACCCGGAGCGCGCCGTGTGGCTCGACTTCGAGCGGTTCCTCCTGCGGCCCCAGCGCCGCCTGGCCGACGCCTTCGCCGCCTTCGGGATCGAGGGTGAGGACGCGGAGATCGCGGCCATCCTCGCCAGCCCCGTCATGGGGCGCTACGCCAAGGCGCCCGAGCACGCCTATGGCCCGGCGGTGCGCGCCCGGGTGCAGGACCAGGCCCGCCGGGAGGCCGGCGAGGAGATCCGCCGCGGGATGGCCTGGCTCGACGCCGCCGCCGCCCGCTTTCCCGCCATCGCGTCGGCCCTGGCCGCCGCCGAGGCGCAATGAGCGCGCCCCTGCCCCGCATCGCGGTCGTCGGGGCCGGGATCGGCGGGCTGACCGCCGCGCTCGCCCTGATCCGGCGGGGCTTCGAGGCGACGGTCTATGAGCAGGCGCCCGAGCTGACGGAGGTCGGCGCGGGCGTGCAGGTCAGCGCCAACGGGACACGGGTGCTGTTCGAGCTCGGACTGGAGGACGCGATCATGGCCGAGGCGGTGGTCCCCCGGGCCAAGCAGATCCGGCTCTGGAACACCGGCCAATCATGGAAGGCGTTCGACGTCGGCCCGGTCTCCGAGACGCTCTACGGCTTCCCCTACGTGACCCTTCACCGCCACGACCTGCACCGCGCTCTCGCCGACGCCGTACGCGCGGCGCGCCCCGACGCCATCCGCCTGGGCCGCCGGCTCGTGGGTCTGGACCAGGGCTCCCGGGGCGCGCGCCTCGCCTTCGAGGACGGCGGCAAGACCGATGCTGACCTCGTGATCGGGGCCGACGGCGTGCATTCGGTGGTGCGTGAGCGCCTGTTCGGGCCGGACGCTCCGAAGTTCACGGGCGTGGTCGCCTGGCGCGGCGTGATCCCGGCCGCGGCGATCGAGCCCCGGTTGATGGCGCCCCTGTCCGTCACCTGGATCGGGCCGGGCGGGCATGTGGTGCACTATCCCCTGCGGCGCGGCGAGCTGATGAACTTCGTCTCGGTGGTGGAGCGGGACGACTGGCAAGTGGAGTCCTGGTCGGCGCCGGGCTCGGTGGACGAGTGCCTGACCGACTATGCCGGCTGGCACGAGGATGTGCGGTCCCTGATCAAGGCCATCCCCCAGCCCTACAAGTGGGCGCTGTTCGGGCGCGGGCCGATGAGGCGCTGGAGCGAGGGGCGCGCGACCCTGCTGGGCGACGCGTGCCATCCGATGTTGCCGTTCCTGGCGCAGGGGGCGGTGATGGCCATCGAGGACGGGCTCGTGCTGGCGAGGTGCCTCCAGAGGTACGAGGGCGAGCCGACCGACGCCTTCCCCGCCTATGAGGCCGCTCGGATCGCCCGCACCTCGGCGGCCGTGACCGGCTCGGCGGACAACATGCGGCGCTATCACGACGCGCGTCTGGGCACGCCCGAGGCGGCCCAGGCCTATGTCGAGCGGGCCTGGGCCGAGGATGCAGTGAAGGCGCGCTACGGGCCATTGTTCGGCTATGATGCCGCCACGGCGGCGATCTGAGCCGGCGCGGTTCGGGTTCTGGGGGCGATGACGATGTTCCGCGTGCGGATCGAGCCATGGACGACGTGAACAAATCCCTGTCGGCGGCCGACCGCCTTCGGCCGTTCGACGAGACCGAGCTCGAAAGCCTGGGCAAGGTGGCCGGCGCCTGGCGCACCGGCGGGCGCGACTTCCTGCCGTTTCGCATCACGCTCCTGGCCAAGCTGCTCGATCGCTGCACGACGCGTCTGCTGCAGGCCAATTCGGGACTGACGGTGGCGGAATGGCGGGTGATGGCGCAGCTCGTCCCGAGCTCGCCCCAGTCGGTGCGCCAGCTGGCCGAGCAGGCCTGGGTGGACCGGGCCGAAGTCAGCCGCGCGGCCGCATCGCTGGAGCGCCGCGGCTATGTGGAGCGGCGGGAGAACGCCAAGGACCGGCGAAGCCCGCTGCTGTTCTGCACCGAACAGGGCCGTGATCTGGCCCTGCGGGTGCTGCCCTCGCGCAAGGCCTTCCACAAATCCCTGACCGACCTTCTGACCGGCGCGGAAGCCGATGAGTTCGAGAAGATCCTGCTGATCCTCGCCAAGCACTGCGTGGACGAGCTCAAGGCCGAGCCCGCGCCGGGCAAGCCGCGGCGCGGCGCCGGCGACAGCCGGACGGACTGACCTCGGGACCAATCCGGCTTCGTCGATGTCGCCGCGACCGCGTGTTTGCGGGCATGGCCGGGTTGAAAGGCCGGTGGCGGGGCCTTAGGGGAAGCCCCCGAGTGGACACAGGGAGAGACGGCATGGGCGAGGCCCGGATCATCGACGGCAAGGCATTTGCCGAGGGCTTGCGGGCGCGCATCGCCGCCGAGGTCGCGGAGCTGAAATCGGGCCGCGGGCTGCGGCCTGGCCTGGCGGTGGTGCTCGTGGGCGAGGATCCGGCCAGCAAGATCTATGTGCGCAGCAAGGAGGAGCAGACCGAGCAGGTCGGCATGCGCTCGATCGCGCACAGATTGCCCGCCGATATTCCCGAGGCCGAGCTGCTGGACCTGGTGCGCAAGCTGAACGCCGATCCCGCGGTGCACGGCATCCTCGTGCAGTTCCCCGTCCCCCCGCCCCTGCGCCAGTCAGCCATCGTCGCCTCGATCGATCCGGAAAAGGATGTGGACGGCCTGACCGTGGTCAACGCCGGACGCCTGGCCAGCGGCCTGCCGGGCCTGGCGCCCTGCACCCCTTCGGGCTGCCTTATGCTGCTCCAGGACGCGCTGGGCTCGCTCAGGGGCAAGCGCGCGGTCGTGGTCGGCCGCTCGAACCTGATGGGCAAGCCGATGGCCCAACTCCTGCTGCAGGCGGACTGCACCGTCACCATCGCTCACTCGCGCACCGACGACCTGCCAGGCGTCTGCCGCGAGGCGGACATCCTGGTGGCGGCCGCCGGCCGGCCGGAGATGGTCAAGGGCGACTGGATCAAGCCGGGCGCCGCGGTGATCGACGTCGGCATCAACCGCGTTCCCTCGCGAGATCCGGTCAAGGCGGCCGAGGGCAAGACCCGGGTCGTCGGCGACGTGGCCTTCGAGGAGGCCAGGCAGGTCGCGGGCTGGATCACGCCTGTGCCGGGCGGCGTCGGCCCGATGACCATCGCCTGCCTGCTGCAAAACACTCTGATCGCCGCCAAGCGCCTGACGGGAGCAGAGAGCGAGCTTCAGCCGGCCTGAGCCTGCGGCGCCGGCACGGCGGCCGTCCAGTCCACGAGCTTGCCGAGCACGCCGCGCACGGCGGTCTGGTAGGCGTCCACGATCGCGCCCACCCGGTTGTCGGAGGCGCGCGCCTCGACCTCGAACACATGCTGGCCGGCCACCACGCGCTGGCCTGGCCGCACGATCGTCGCACTGAGGCGGACCACCACCAGGGGCGCGGCGTCCAGACCCTGGTCGTAGCGCGCCTCGAATGCCTGTACGTCCAGATCCAGGCGCGCCGCCGCGTCGACCCCGCTGCCGCGGGCCGCCAGACGAGGTGAAGACACCGCCTCGAACGCCCGGTCCAGCGCCTCCTGGAAAAGGGTGGGCGCCGGCGCGGCCCACCTCGCCCCCGCGAGATAGGAGATCTGCGGCCCGCTGACAGTGAGGATTCGGTCCGTGGCGGCGGCCGTCTCGAAGGCCAGGGCGCCTTGCGCCAGCACCGGCGCTCCCTGGGCCGGGCCCGTCGGCGCGGCCGCGGGCGAGGCGGTGAAGCGGTAGAGCTGGGCCGGCTTGGACTTGGGGATCAGCGAGATGCAGCCGCCGAGCAGCGCGCACAGCACGAGCGTCGCGGCGATGCGGCCGGTCGGGTTCGGTCTCACGGCTTCACCTTCAGTTCCTTGTCCGGCGGCCTGGAGATCACGCCCTGCGGGCTGGCGCGCAGCTCGCGGACCAATCCGTCGAGCGAGCGGGACGTCTCCTGCAGGCCGCTGATCGTCGCGGTCAACTGAGGCAGGCCCGAGTTGGCGAACTCGGTGGCGGGCGTCTTCAGCTGACCGATCATCGCGCGCGCGTCACGGGCGGCGGACCGGGTCTCCTGGGCGGCGTCGGCGATATTGGCCAGGGCGCGCTTGGCGTCGCCGTTGACCAGCTTGTTGCTGGACTGGCTGAGCTCGGAGATCGACAGGGCGGTCTGGTCGACATCCTGGATGGTCTTCTGCAGGTCCGCCAGCATGGCCCGCCGCTCGCGCGCCTCGTCCGCGACGGCCTTGAAGTCCTCCAGCGAGCCCGAGATCAGGGCGATGTTGCGGTCGGACAGCAGCTGGTTGACCCGGTCCAGGGACTCGACCGCCCTCTGCATCACCGTCCCGCCGCCGGCGATCAGATCGGCCAGCGTGCTCTTCTGGCTGTGGATGACCGGCACCTCGCCGTGGGGCGTGACGGCCTTGAGCAGCGGCTTGTTCTGGGTGCCGCCGGTGATCTGGATGTAGTTGACCCCCGTGATGCCCTGCGGCTCCAGGATGGCGTAGGAGTCGGCGCGGATCGGCGTGCCGCCCTTCAGGCGGATGCGCGCGATCACGTGGTTGGGGTCGTTCGGATCGAGCGACAGGTTCGTCACCTCGCCGACCTTGATGCCGTTGAAGTGCACCTCCCCGCCTTCGGAGATCCCGCGCACGGGGCCGACGAAGACGACATCGTAGTGATCAAAGCTCTTGTTGAACTGGAAGCCCGCGAGCCAGACGACGAAGGCGGCCAGGCCCACGGTCAGGCCGATCGTCACCATGCCCACCAGGGCGTAGTTGGCGCGTCGTTCCATCAGCCCCGCCTCGCCGCCCCTGCGGCAGCACGTCCGCGCGGTCCCAGGAAGTAGGCCTGGATCCACGGATGATCGGAGTGCTCCAGCTCGAGCGGCGTTCCTGTCGCAACTATACGCTTGTCGGCGATCACTGCGACCCGATCGCAGATTGTATAAACGGAGTCGAGGTCGTGGGTGATCATGAACACGGTCAGCTTCAGGCTGCGCGACAGATCGGCGATCAGCTCGTCGAAGGCGCCGGCGCTGATCGGGTCGAGGCCCGAGGTGGGCTCGTCCAGGAACAACAGCTCCGGATCCAGCGCCAGAGCGCGCGCCAGGCCGGCGCGCTTGATCATCCCGCCGGACAGCTCGGACGGCTTCAAGGCGCCTGCCGACGTGGGCAGGCCCGCCAGGGCGATCTTCAGGTCTGCCAGTTCATCGACGACGCTCCTGGAGAGCCCGGCGTGCTCGTGCATGGGCGCGGCCACGTTCTCGCGCACCGTCAGGTTGGTGAAGAGGGCGCCGCCTTGGAACAGCACGCCCCAGCGCTGCTCGACCTGCTGCAGGCGGCGCTCCGACGTCCGGTGGACGTCCTCGCCGAAGACCCTCACCTCCCCCGCGTCGGGCGGCTTGAGCCCGATCAGGGTGCGCAGCAGCACCGTCTTGCCCGCGCCCGAGCCCCCGACCACGCCCAGGACCTCGCCGCGGCGCACGCTCAGGTCCAGACCATCGTGGACCACATAGTCGCCGAAACGCGAGACGAGGCCGCTCACCTCGATCACGGGCGTCTCCCCGGTCGGCTCGCCGCCTACCGCCGTCAAAGGTTCAGCTCCGTGTAGATCATGGCGAACGCGGCATCGATCAGGATGATCGAGAAGATGGCGTGGACGACGGCCGAGGTCACGCGGCGGCCGAGCAACTCGACATCGCCGCCCACCTCCATCCCCTGGCGGCAGCCGATCGCGGCGACGACCGTCGCCAGGACCGGCGCCTTGGCCATGCCGAGCCAGAAGTGCTTGATCCCCACGTTGCTGGCGACGCGGGCGATGAAGAAGACCGGGCTGAGGTCCAGCTGCAACCAGCTCACCACCATGCCGCCGGCCAGCCCGGCCAGCACAGCGATGAAGGTGAGCAGCGGCATGGTGAACAGAAGCGCGAAGAACCGCGGCAGCACCAGCGCCTCGAACGGGTCGACACCCATGACCTGCATCGCGTCGATCTCCTGGTTCATCTTCATCGCGCCGATCTCGGCGGCGAAGCTGGAGGCCGAGCGGCCAGCCAGGAGCACGGCGGTGATCACCACGGCGAACTCGCGCAACACCGCGATGCCGATCAGCTCTACGGTGAACACCTGGGCGCCGAAGTCCGAGAGCATGTTCGCGCCGATGAAGGCGATCACCGCGCCGATGAAGAAGGAAAGCACCGCCACGATGGGCAAGGCGTCCAGGCCGGCCCGCTCGGCCAGCGCCACGAAGGGCGCCCAGCGGATCCGGCGCGGGTCCACGACTGTGCGCAAGACCACCACCACCAGCCGCCCGGTGAAGCCCATGGTGCCCCAGAAGTCCTCCCCGACGCCGATGACGCCATGTCCGAGGCGGTCAAAAAGTTCGGCCAGCGAGGATCGAGGCTGCTCGGGCGCCGGCTGCTCGCGGGCCACGGCGCGGGCCACCAGCTCCAGGAGCCGTGTGACCTCGGGACGGGCGGTGATCTGCTCCACCGGCGCGCGGCCCTGGGCGGCCTCCAGGATGGCGTAGGCGCCGGCCGTATCGCATCGCTCGACGCGGGTGAGGTCCAGCCCCATGCCCGGGTGCGAGTCCAGCGTGGAGGCGAGCTCCCGCCCGACGCCGCGAAGACTCGTCGAGGTCCATTCGCCATCCAGGAAGATGACCGGCTCACCGTCGCGCTGCTTGATGCTGAAGCCTGCGGGCCCGCCCATGGCTGGCGAGGATAGCAGCGCCGCGCGCGCAGCAAAGGTGCGAAGCGGCTTTGCGTCCGCGCGCGCGGGATTATTCGTTGGCGCGCCTTCCAGGCGGGAAACCGCTTCCCACTTTCCCTGAAGGCGCGCCGCGCGCAGCAAAGGTGCGAAGCGGCTTTGCGTCCGCGCGCGCGGGATTATTCGTTGGCGCGCCTTCCAGGCGGGAAACCGCTTCCCACCTTCCCTGAAGGCGCGCCGCGCGCAGCAAAGGTGCGAAGCGGCTTTGCGTCCGCGCGCGCGGGATTATTCGTTGGCGCGCCTTCCAGGCGGGAAACCGCTTCCCACCTTCCCTGAAGGCGCGCCGCGCGCAGCAAAGGTGCGAAGCGGCTTTGCGTCCGCGCGCGCAAAGAAAAGCCCCGGAGGAGGTCCTCCGGGGCTCATGTCCGATCCTTGGCCGGCGATCAGCCCGCCAGGGTGAAGCGGATCCTGGTTGTGAAGTGTCCGCCTTCGGTGGGTTCTCCGTCGACGGTCTTGGGCTTCATCCGGAAGTACCGCGAGATCTTCAGCGCAGCCGACCCGAAGCCGAAGTTCGACGGTTCCTCGTCGGTCACCGAGCAATCGGTGAGCGTGCCCTTGGCCGTCACCGTGCACGAGATCGTCGCCGATCCTTCCTTGCCCAGGCTCTGGGCCCGCTCCGGATAGTACTGGCTGAACTCGTCCGGGCCGGGCTTGCGCAGCCAATCGGGCCTGGTGATCACCGCCGCGCGGGGCGGCGGCGCCGGCGGCGCCGGCGGCGGAAGGGCCGGGGGCGGCGGCGGCACGACCAGCGGCGGCGGCGCAGGCACCGAGATCGGCGGCGGCGGCGCGATGTGCGGCGTGATCGGCGGCGGGGGCGGCGGCGGCGGCAGGTTCTTGGGCGGCGGCGGCGGAGGCGGAGGCGGAGGCGGCGGAGGCGGCTTCACGAGGTCCACCTTCGTCGCCGTGTCCGAATACTCCTTCACCTTGAACTCGAACTTCAGCTTCCAGATGTAGACGCCGAGCGCCAGGTGGAACACCAAGGCGATGATCAGAGCCGGGCCGAGCCGGCTCTTGCGCTGACCGGACCCTTCGGCGGTCAGCGGATCATAATGGCGCATGACAGGTTGTTCGTTGTCGGCCATCAGCTCGCCCCGCCTCCAGGGTGGGTACCCTTGTTGGTGTCGACGCCGACGAGCGCGACGCTGTAGTAGCCGTTGTCCTGCAAGGCGACCATCACGTCCATGAAAGACCCGTACTGGGCATCCTTATCGGCGCGGATGTAGATCCGCTCCTTGGTGGGATCACGCTTGCCCTGCAGCTGCTTGCGCATGTCGTCTCCGAGCGTCTCCACCGTGGTGGGGAAGTCCTGGATGTACATGCTCCCGCCCTTCTGGATGGAGATGTAGACCGGCTTGGGCGGGCTGCTCTTGGGTGGCGTGGTTACGGCAGGCGGCAGATCGACCTTCACGTTCACCGACGCCAGAGGCGCAGCGACCATGAAGATGATCAGCAGCACCAGCATGACGTCCACGAAGGGCGTGACGTTGATGTCCGCCTTCTGCTCGACGTCGTAGCGAGACGCGCTGGCGTGGGTGGAAATCTTGGCCGCCATTTAGGTTAGGCCCCTCTGTCGAGCTGGCGCGAAATGGCGTTCAGCAGCTCGGCGACGAACCCTTCCGCACGGTTCCCGTAGGACGAAATCCGGGTCTGGAAGAAGTTGTAGAAGATCACCGAGGGGATGGCGGCGAACAGGCCGATGCCGGTGGCCAGCAGCGCTTCGGCAATGCCGGGCGCCACGACCGCCAGGTTGGTCGTGTTCGTGTTCGCGATGCCGATGAACGAGTTCATGATCCCGTAGACGGTGCCGAACAGACCGATGAACGGCGCGTTCGAACCGACCGAGGCCAGATACTGCATGCCGCCCGACAGGCGGCGCGCGAGGCTCGACTGCACCGCGTTCACCGCCGCCTGCGCGCGCAGGATGGTGGAGTCGCGGTGGGGGCCGTTGACCTGCAGACCGGCTTGCCGGGAGAGCTCGACTTCCTGGGCGGCGGCGGCGGCCATATCCGCCATGGGGTTGCCCTGGAAATCCTCCGACGAGGCGATCCGTCCCATGTCAGCGACGGAGCGGGCGGTCCGGAACGCTTCGAGGAAGCGGTCCGAAGCGCGGTTGAGCGAGCCGAACTCGAACATCTTGGTGAAGAACAGCGTCCACGAAAGGAGCGACGCGATCGCCAGCGCGACCATCACCACCTTTGGGACCGGGGAGGCGTCCACGAACATCGACACCAGGGTCAGCTTGCCGGCGCCCTTGATCTGGGCGGGGGCCTGGTCGCCGGTGTCGGCCGCAGCCGTCGCATCGGAAGCGGCTGGCGCCGCCGAGGCGGCCGCTGCGTCCGAGGCCGCAGGCGCAGCCGAGTCCGCCGTCTGGGCGAAGGCCGGCGCGCTCGCCATGAGCGCCAGCGCGCCGATCATGGCGATGAGGGGGGTCTTTCTGTGGATATCGAACATCTGTCGCCAGTTCCTGATTGGTGTAGCACGTTAGGGCCGAGCGGGTTCCGCCCGAGGGCGTCTTGCCCAGTTGCAATTTTGTCCGGCGCGTGACGGGTCACGCCCCGAACGGCTGTCGCTGCACCCGACCCGTCATGCCTTTTCCGAGCGCCGCCCGGAAAAGGCATTTCGAAGGCGCGTCCGCGACTGCGCTCATCGAGACAAGCGAAGTCCTTTCCGCCGTTGAGACGTGCGGCAAGCGACGTTTGGCAACCCCTATCGGCATCGTCAAGAGCCTATGGAGACGCGCGCGGCGTCCCCGTCAAATATCGAAGGCCACTTTGCTGCATTGCACAAATTGATCCGAAAGAAATGAGGAACCTTTTTCGCCCTCAACACGAATTCTCTGCTGCAATGCACCACCGGGCCTGCTCGTCCGGCGGGCGAACAGCTGAAAGGGCGCCACGGGGGCGAGCGGCTGATCACGAGGAGGCCGGCGTCAGGCGCCCGCCGGCAGAGAAGTGGTGCCTGGGGGCGGATTCGAACCACCGACACGCGGATTTTCAGTCCGCTGCTCTACCAACTGAGCTACCCAGGCCCAAAGCTGTCGATCCGCCATTCGGCCAAGTCGACGGGCCGCCGTCTATAGGCGCCCGTTCCCGGCCTGTCCAGGGAGCCGGTCCAGGGGCGGATCCGACGGGGCGGTGTCCTCGTCCTCGACGGCCGGGACGGCGTAGGCGCCGGAGAACCAGCGCTGCAGGTCCACGTCAGCGCAACGCTTGCTGCAGAAAGGCGTGTAAGGGCTCAGGGCCGGCCGCCGACAGATCGGACAGGGCTTGCTCATCGCCGCCGTATATCGGTCCTGCCGCGCACGGCGCCAAGCCCGGCGGACGCCTGAAACCGGGGTCCGAGCCCGCGCGCGAGCGGTTCGAGCTCGCCCGCCACGTCCGGCTCGCACAGTGCGACGAACTGGCCGCCCGGGTCCGCCGCCCCCTCTCGCTCCAGCGCCCGCACCAGCTTCTGCGCCTCGCTGCGCGCCGACATCCGCCCGTCCGGATCGGTCAGGACCTCGCGCAGCGGACGCTCGCGGTGGGGCCGCACCATCTGCAGCAGGCCGAGCCGGCTCGGCGTCAGGGCAGCGGCGCCGGGCTGGTCGGGGGCGAGCGCCTCACGGGCGGCCTGGACGAGGGCCTCGCCCTCCTTCGGGAACCCGAGGAGGTCGATCACTGCGGCGCCGCCGAACGCTTTCAGCCGCAACAGCCGAGCCCCGTGACGAATGGCCGCAAGATTCGCCTTGAATTTGCGCCGCGCCGATCCCGGCCCGGCCGCCGACCAGTCCACGTCGATCGCCGTCAGGGCGTGGGTCGGCTCGATCCAGAGCTCGAGCCCGTCGGGCAGACCGTGACGGGCGGCCAGGACCTGAGCCTCGGCCTCGTCGGCGATCTCGCGGGCGGCGGGGCCGGTTTCGACCTCGGCCTCGGGCGCCGAGGCGGCGAGCCGCGCCTCCAAGGACGGGCCCGGCGCCAGCGCGCCAGGCGCCCCGGCCGACGGCCCGATCAGCCTGGCCGCCGCCGCCTTGCCGCGGCGGGCCTCGGCGGCGATCTCCACCTCGACCACGGCGCCCTTGGCGAGGCCCTCGCCCCGACGCGAGGCCAGGACGGCCTCCTCGCCATGGCCGAGGTCGAGATAGGCCAGCCCGGTCGCATCCAGGCGCTCGGCGAGGCGCGCCCTGTAGCGCGCGCCGAGCCGCGGCCCGCGGTCCACGCCGGTCCGCTCGATCATCAGCCGCTCGGGCCAGCCATCCAGGGTCACCACGGCGCGGACCTCGCCGGGACAGGCGTCCAGGTAGGCCCGCCGGAGACTCATGTCCCGGACCAGCCGACGCCGCCCAGGAGCGCGCGGGTCTCGTAGAGCGGCAGGCCGACCACCGCGCTGTAGGAGCCGTTCAGCGCCATGACGAAGCCGCCGGCCCGGCCCTGGATGGCGTAGGCGCCGGCCTTGTCGCGCCATTCGCCGGTCGCGATGTAGTCGTCGATCTCGCGCGCGGTGAGCCGCTTGAAGCGCACGCGCGCCTGAGCGAGACGCGCGGCCGTGCGCCCCCCCGGGGCGGCAATGGCCACGCCGGTCAGGACCCGGTGGCTGCGGCCGGAGAGCAGCGCCAGGAACCGCCGAGCCTGCGCCTCGTCCACCGCCTTGCCGAGCACGCGGCGGCCGACGGCGACGACGGTGTCTGCGCCCAGGACGAAGTCGCCGGGCGCGCGCCGGGCGGCGGCCGCGGCCTTCTCGCGCGCCAGCCGCTCGGCCAGGCGCGGCGGCGTCTCGCCGGGCCCGGGCGTTTCGTCGATCTCGGTCGGGACGATCAGGTCGGGCTCGACGCCGATCTGGCGAAGCAGCTCCAGGCGCCTGGGGCTCGCGCTGGCCAGGACCAGTCTCGGACGTGCATCGGCCATGGGAGGGGTCGGGGGCCCGTTCGCGTGGACGGCGGCCTACGGGCCGCTCACTTGAAGCGGTAGGTGATGCGGCCCTTGGACAGGTCGTAGGGAGTCATCTCGACCAGGACCTTGTCGCCGGCCAGCACGCGGATGCGGTTCTTGCGCATCTTGCCGGCGGTGTGGGCGATGATCTCGTGATCGTTCTCGAGCTTCACCCGGAACGTCGCATTGGGCAGCAGTTCGGTGACCGTGCCCGGTAACTCCAAGAGCTCTTCTTTCGCCATGCAGCCTCTCTGGCGGGTTTGAAAAGACGCGGCCCGCGCCCCGACGATTCGGGACCGCGAGCCAATGGGTGCAACTTAACGCATTCGGCGCCGGCCGGTCGATGGCGCAGGCGCGTCCGCCCCGCTGCGTGTCCGGCCGCCGCTCATCCGCGCCAATGCAGGGCGCACAGCAGGGTGAAGAGCCGCCGGGCGGTGGCCAGATCGAGCCCGACCTTGTCCTTCAGCCGTTCGCGCAGCAGCTCGGCGCCGTCGTTGTGCAGGCCCCGGCGGCCCATGTCGATGACCTCGATCTGGGCCGGCGTCGCCTGTTTGGTCGCCTCGTAGTAGCTGCTGCAGACGGCGAGATAGTCGCGCACGATGCGCCGGAACGGCGACAGCGAGAGCAGGTGGCGCATCTGGTAGCCGTCGCCGGTGACGTCCAGCACCAGACGATCTTCCAGAAGACCGATCCGGAGACGATACGCGCCGCCCGGCCCGTCCTTGGGCTCGAAGAGGTTGGCCTTCAGAAGGTCGGAGATGGCGATCGTGCGCTCGTGCTCCTGCTCGGGGCTCGCGGGCGCGAGCGAGACCTCGTCGATCTCGACGCCCGCGAGAAGGCCGCGTCGCGCCTCCTCAGCCATGCCCGAGCCGGATCGACGCCGAGCGCGCATGGGCGGGCAGGCCTTCGGCCTCGGCCAGGATCGCCGTGGGCGGGCCGAGCCGTGCGAATGCAGCCGGGCCGCAGGCGATCATCGAGGTGCGCTTGATGAAGTCGTAGACCGACAGGCCCGACGAGAACCTGGCCGCGCGGCTGGTGGGCAGCACGTGGTTGGAGCCGGCCAGGTAGTCGCCGAGCGCCTCGGGCGTGTACCGGCCGAGGAAGATCGCGCCGGCGTGGCGGATGCGCGCCGCCGTCGCTTCCGGCTCGTCCAGGGCCAGCTCCACGTGCTCGGGCGCGATCAGATCGACCACGGCGGGCGCGTGCTCCAGGGAGCAAAGCACCATCGCGCCGTGCCGACGCCAGGAGGCCGAGGCGGTCTCGGAGGTGGCCAGGGTCTGCAGCTGGCGCTCGACCTCGCGCTCCACGGCCTCGGCCAGGGCCGCGTCGTCGGTGACCAGGATCGCCTGGGCGTCCGGATCGTGCTCGGCTTGGGACAAGAGGTCCGCGGCGATCCAGGCCGGATCGCTCCGCGCATCGGCGACGACCACGATCTCGGAGGGGCCCGCCAGGGCGTCGATGCCCACCACGCCGTAGAGCCGCCGCTTGGCGGCGGTGACGTAGGCGTTGCCCGGCCCGACGATCTTGTCCACCGGCCGGATCGGTCCCGCGCCATAGGCGAGCGCCGCCACCGCCTGAGCGCCGCCGATGCGCCAGATCTCGGACACGCCCGCGATCTCGGCGGCCGCCAGCACCGCCGGCTCCAGCCGTCCCGGCGGCGTGACCATGGCGATGCGGCCGACCCCGGCGACGGCCGCGGGCACGACGTTCATCAGCACGCTCGACGGATAGGCCGCCCGGCCGCCAGGCACATAGACGCCGACGGCGTCCAGCGGCGTCCAGCGCCAGCCGAGCTCGACCCCCGCCTCGTCCGTGAAGCGCTGGTCGGACGGCGTCTGCCGGCGGTGATAGGCGTCGATCCGGCGGGCGGCGAGACGCAGGGCGTCCTTGACCTCGGTCGGGCACCGGGCCGCGCCGTCGGCGATCTCGGCGGCGGTCACCTCGATCGAGCGGGCGTCTAGGTCCGCTCCGTCGAAGCGCTTCGAGAAGCGCAGCACCGCCTCCAGCCCCTCGGCCCTGACCGCGGCGATGATCTCGGCGACCGCTGCATCCACGTCCGCGGGCGCGCCGCGGCGCTCGTCCAGGAACGCGCGGAAACTGGCGTCGAAGTCGCCGGCGGAGGCGTCGAAGCGTCGCATGGGCGCCTAAATCACCCTTCTGTCCGCAAACTCAAGAGCCAGGACTGGTTCCCGATCGGGCGGCGCCGGCTTCAGCCGAGCTCGTGGCTGGGCGAACGCGGCGTGCCCCAGGGCCTGGACAGGTCGGCCAGGATCGCGTCCAGGCACTCGACCTCCACCATCAGGTCCGCGTCGCCGGCGAAGCGCAGGTGCACCTCCCCGGAGGGCGGATCGCCCGGCGAGAACTCCACGGCCAGGAGCTCGACCACCGCATCCCTGGGCTCGCGCCGGACGCGGCGGGCCTTGACGGCCAGCACCGAGCCCAGCTGCAGCGCCGCGCGCACGCGCTCGCCGCCGGGAGCGGAACCCGAACCGGAACCGGTCGTCTCCCAACGGAAGCGGTTGAGCGCGATGGTGAGCCGCCGCGCCGCGGGCTCGTAGACGATGTCGCCAACCTGCGCGACCGCGTCCTGCAGGGCCGCGGAGATCACCGCCAGGTCGTCAGCGTCCTCGGCGAGGAGGCGCAGGGGGTGGGCCGCGTCGGTGTCCGCCATGGCTAGACCCCGCTCTCGCCGTCGGCGCCCCGGACGCGCCTGATCTGGGCGCCGCAGGCCGCGAGCTTCGCCTCCAGCCGCTCGAACCCGCGGTCCAGGTGGTACACTCGGTTGACCACCGTCTCGCCGCGCGCAGCCAGGCCCGCGATCACGAGGCTGACGGAGGCCCGAAGGTCGGTGGCCATGACCTGAGCGCCGTCCAGCGCCTCGACCCCGCGCATGCGCGCCTCCCCGCCCTGGACGGTGATGTCGGCGCCCAGGCGGTTGAGCTCGGGGACGTGCATGAAGCGGTTCTCGAAGATGGTTTCCCGGATCACGCTCTCTCCCTCGGCGGTCGTCATCAGGGCCATGAACTGGGCCTGCAGGTCGGTGGCGAAGCCCGGGAACGGCGCGGTCTCGATGTCGACCGCCTTCAGCCGCGCGCCGTTGCGGCGCACGATCATCCCGTCGTTGGTCCGCTCGATCTCGACCCCGGCGTCCTCCATCTTGCCGAGCAGGGCCTCGACGAAGTCGTTGCGGGTGTTGGTCAGACGCACCTCGCCGCCGGCCATGGCTGCGGCCACCGCATAGGCGCCCGTCTCGATCCGGTCGGGGATCACAGCGTGGGTCGCGCCGTGCAGCGAGGCCACGCCCTCGATCGTGACGGTCGAGGTCCCCGCGCCCTTCACCTTGGCGCCCATGGCGTTCAGGCAATTGGCCAGATCCTCGATCTCCGGCTCGCGCGCGGCGTTCTCGATGACGGTGTCCCCGCGGGCCAGCACGGCGGCCAGGATGGCGTGCTCTGTCGCGCCGTGCGAGACGAACGGATAGGCGATGCGCGCGCCCTTCAGACCGCGCGGAGCCTGGGCGTAGACGTAGCCCTCGTGCAGGTCGATCGTGGCGCCCAGCGCCTCCAGCATCTTCAGGTGCAGGTCCACCGGCCGCGCGCCGATGGCGCAGCCGCCCGGCAGCGAGACCTTGGCGTGTCCCTCGCGGGCGACCAGCGGGCCCAGCACGTTGAACGAGGCGCGCATCTGGCGGACCAGGTCGTAGGGGGCGATGGCGCTCAGGATCTCGGGCGTGTGCAGCACGCTCTCGGGCCCGTCGGGGCCGTCGTCGCGCTCCTCGATGCGGGCGCCGAGCCGGGCCAGCAGCTGGCCCATCAGCCGGGTGTCGGCCAGGCGCGGCATGTTGGTGAGCCTGAGCGGCTCGCTCGTCAGGAGGCTCGCGGCCATCAGCTTGATGGCCGAGTTCTTGGCCCCGGAGATCGGGACGACGCCGTTCAGTGTCGAGCCGCCGGTAATGACGATGCGGTCCATTGCGCCCCCGAAAAAACCGCCCGGGCCATCCCCGGACCCGCACATGTGAGACTTGCCCTTCCCCTCGCGCAAGAGGGGAGCCCGGGCAAGCCCGCCGGTCAGTCCGCCGCTGGGCCCGCCTTGCGCGGCGGCGCCCCGGCCTTGCGTCGGCGCAGGTTGTCGCGCAGCGCCTTCGCCAGCCGCGCCTCCCTCTGGGCGCGTTCGTCGTCCAGCCTGGCCGGCGGCGCTCCCGCTCCGCGTTCCTTCGCCTCGTCCATGACGGGCGGGGTGCGGGCCCCGGCGGGGAAAATCAAGCGGATTTCGGCTTCACCCGGCGCGCCAGGGCCGCTATAGGCCCACTTCCTCCACTTTCGCCGCCGTAGCTCAGTGGTAGAGCGCATCCTTGGTAAGGCTGAGGTCGGCAGTTCAATCCTGCCCGGCGGCACCACCACCCTTCCACGTCTTCGAAAAGCTCGGCGCCGTCGTGGCGCGGCTTGGCCGCGCTCGGTCGCGCAATCGATTGACAGGGCCCCGACGATCCCACCACCCTGCCCGCGATAGGGATGCCAAGAGGGCCGTGCGGAGGGTGGAGGCCGGGTGAACCGGCTCCGTGCGCGGCCGCATCGGCGGAAACGGGGGCGGGCATGAGCCAGGACCAAGATCGCAACGCGACCTTCGACCGGCGCGCAGTGACAGGGGCGCTCGCGGCTGCGGCCGTCGCGCCGGCGGCGCTCGCGGGTCCGGCCTCGGCCGCGGGCCGCGCGCGCGAGGCGGTGGTGGAGACCACGGCGGGCAAGGTCAGGGGCGTCTTCGACGATGACGTCTACGGCTTCGCCGGCGTCCCCTACGGCGCGTCCACCGCCGGTCCGAACCGCTTCATGCCGCCCAGGAAGCCCCAGCCCTGGTCCGGCGTGCGCGAGGCGCCGGCCATGCGGGTGATCGCGCCGCAGACCAATCCCAAGGTCCCTCCGCCCCCGCCGGGCTCGCTCTTCTCGATCATCCGCGAGTCGAACGCCCAGGAGAGCGAGGACTGCCTGGTCCTCGACCTGTGGACCCCGGGCCTGGACGCCGGCAAGCGGCCGGTGATGGTCTGGCTGCACGGCGGCGGCTACGCCTCGGGCTCGGGATCGAACCCGACCTACTACGGCGGCAAGCTGGCCAAGGGCGGCGAGGTGGTGGTGGTCAACGTCACCCACCGCCTGAACGTGCTGGGCTACACCTATCTCGGCGAGATCCTGGGCCCCGAGTTCGCTACCTCCGGCAACGCCGGAATGCTGGACATCGCCGCGGCGCTGGAATGGGTGCGCGACAACATCGAGTCGGTTTGGCGGCGATCCCGGCCGCGTCATGATCTTCGGGGAGTCCGGCGGCGGCGGGAAGGTCGCCGCCATGCTGGCCATGCCCCGGGCCCACGGCCTCTTCCACCGGGCGACCATGGAGAGCGGCTCGGTCCGCAGCTTCAACGAAAAGCCCGAGGCGACGAAGGCGGCCGAAGCGCTCCTGGCGGAGCTCGGCCTCCCGCGCGCCCGCGCTGCGGAGCTGCAGACCATCCCCCTGGCCCGGCTGATGGACGCCTATTTCGCGGCGAGCCCCAAGGTGGGCGGCGTCATGGGCGGCTTCGGGCCGGTCCGCGATGGCGTGAGCCTGCCGCGCCACGCCTTCGATCCGATCGCCAATCCGCTGTCGGCCCAGGTGCCGCTGATGATCGGCACCAACCTGACGGAGGTGACCCTCTTCCAGCTCGGCGACGAGGCGGCGTTCAACCTGGATGAGGCGGCCCTCGAGGCGCGCATGGTCGCCGCCATCGGCCAGAAGGACGGCGAGGCGGCGGTCAGGCTCTACCGCGAGACCTACCCCTCGGCGACGGCGTCGGACCTCTACTTCCTGATGCTCACCGACCGGTCGGCCGGCTTCCGGCGAGGCGCGACCCAGATCGCCGAGCTGAAGGCGGCGCAGGGCCCTGCGCCGGCGTTCCTCTACCAGATGATGTGGAAGACCCCGGTCATGGACGGTCGCCTGCGCTCGCCGCACGGGCTGGAGGTCTCCCTCGTCTTCGCCAACCCCGATGCGCCCACCACCGCGCCCATAACCGGCGGCGGGGCGCGGGCGCTGGCGATGTCCAAGGTGATGAGCGCCGCCTGGACCCGGTTCGCCCACACGGGCGATCCCTCCACGCCGGAGCTGGCCTGGCCGGCCTACGACCTGGACCGCCGCACGACGATGCTGTTCGACGAGACGAGCCGCGCCGCGCCGGACCCGTTCCGGGCGACCCGGATGTTCTGGGACGGCGTCGCCAACCCCTTCATGTAGGGCTCGCCCTCGGGCGTCAGCGCCAGTAGGGCTTGGCCGCGCGGAACGCCTCGAAGGCCTCGGCGGCGGCGTCCAGCAGCGCCGGCTCGTCCCGCTCGCGCCGCCCGATGATGCGCCCGGCCGCGAGCGCCAGCCTGGGGCCGTTCAGGCGCGCCTCGCGGCGGATGCGCTCGCGCGCCACGGCGATGTCGTTGAGCTCGCCGAGCCGGTCCTGCAGCCGTTTCAGCGCCGCGATGAACCTCGTCCTGCGCTTGCCGGCGCCGGCGTACAGCGGGTCCAGAAGCTCGGCGGCGTACCTCAGCCGCTTGGCGCGGATGCGCAGCTTGTGGCGGCTGACGGGATCGAGCCCGGCCAGGTCCCGCCCCCGCCGGCGCACGACTTTGCGCAGGTGGTCCAGGGCCTCGCGAGCGAAGGCCCCGATCGGCCTGGCCCTCAGGTCGGCGAGGACGGCGTCGGACGGGGTGGTCCACGGGCCCGTCTCGATCCAGGCGAGGGCCCGCACCGCCATGACCGCGCAACGGCGGGAGCCGACGGCCCGGAGCGCGCGCTCATAGGCGTCGGTCTGGGCCTCCAGCAGCCGCCGGCCCAGCGGCGCGAAGTCGGGATCGTCGAGCGCGGCCGCGGCCGGCTGGAAGGCGCCGTGGATGAAGACGTCGAGGTCCCTGGCGAGGTCCAGCTCGCCGGCCAGCCACGCCAGCTCGGCCACGACGCCCTCCAGCGCGTCGTCGACCAGCATCGGCTTGAAGGCGGCGAGCGCGGCGCGCAGGCGCCTGAGGCCGACCCGGATCTGGTGGAGGGCCTCGGGCCGCTGGACGATGGCGAACAGTTCCGCGTTGGCGCAGACCTGGGCGAGGCAGGCCCGCGCGATGCTCTGGAAGGCCGCCGCCGCCGGCATGTCGGGCCACAGCGCCGCAGCGGCGGCGCGGCGCGGATCGAGCCCGGTCCCGGCGGCGAGGCGGTAGCCGCGCTCGGCCTTGCCCTCGAACGAAAGGCCGGCGCCGACGTCGCGCGTCAGCGATCCCGCCAGGGCGAACAGCGCCGAGGGATCGCCCTCCTTGAGCTCGAGCTCGAGCTCGCAGATCGGCGCCTTGAGCGCGCCCGCCAGGATCTCGCCCTGGTCGAGGGCGGCCTCGATGACCGCGCCGCCCCGCCGGCAAAGCCGCGCGCGGCGCTCGAAGGCGGTGGTGAACACCGGCTCCAGGTCCTGCGCCCTGCCGTCCAGCGCCTCGGCGGCCGGCGTGCCGGCCAGGGCGTCCAAATCCACCCGCTCGGCCTCGACCGGGGTCTCCCATTCGCCGCGCTGATAGGCCCCCTCTCCGTCCTGGAGCTTGACCGTCTGGACGAAGCCCTTGCCCGTCGCGCGCACGCGAAGACCCATGCCGCGCCGCCAGAGGTCCCGGTCGGGCGTATCGAAATAGACGGACCTAAGCTGTGCGACGCGCTCCTCGCCCGCCAGGTCCGGGTGGGCGGCCAACGCCGCGATCCCGTCGGGCGTGGCGAGGAACTTGAGCTCGGTCTCGATGGGCATGGAGGTCACGAGGCGCGCATCATGGAGCCGTCCGCCGCATAACACATCAGGCGGGAACGGCCGCGGCCGCCCGCCAGCGCGCGACTTCCGCGAGCTCCGCTTCCGGCGCCTCCGTCACGATCTCCCTGCGTCCCAGGCTCACCTCTCCCGATCCGCCGTCCAGCGACAGCCACTCGCCTTCCCGCAGCGCACGGCCGGCGATCTCCGCCCGGCCCGCGGCCTCGTCGATCTCGAGACTGCGGCAGCCCACCACGCACACCTTGCCGAGCTGGCGTGCGACGACCGCCGCGTGCGCCGTACGCCCCCCGACGGCGGTCAAAATGCCCTGGGCCGCGGCGAAGCCATCGATGTCTTCGGTGGACGGCTCCTCGCGGATCAGGATCACCGGCTCGCCGTCGTCGGCCAGGGCTCGCGCCCGGGCGCTGGAAAAGGCGGCCCGTCCGCTGACCACCCCGGACGAGGCGGCGACGCCCTGGGCGACCGGCTCGGCGGCCTCGGCGAACTGGGTCAGCGCGACCTCGGCGGCGCCGAGACCCGCCACGCGCGCCAGCCCCGCCGCCTCGTCGATCAGTCCTTCGCGGACGAAGTCGACGGCGGTGCGCAGCTGCGCCCGGGGCGTGCGCTTTGCGGCGCGGGTCTGAAGGAAGAAGAGCTCGCCCTCCTCAATGGTGAACTCCACGTCCTGGACGTCCCGGTTCTCGGCCTCCAGCCGCGCCACCCCCCGGTCCAACTCGTCGAAAGCCCGGGGCAGGCGGGCCCGCAGACGCTCGGCGCCGATCGGCGTGCGCCGGCCCGACACGACGTCCTCGCCCTGGGCGTCGAACAGGAAATCGAGATAGAGGCCCTTCTCACCCGTGGCCGGGTCGCGCGAGAAGGCCACGCCCGATCCGGACCGGCGCCCGGCGTTGCCGAACACCATCGCCTGGACCGCCACGGCCGTGCCGGCGAGGCCGTCGAGCCCGTTCATCCGCCGATACTCCTTCGCCTTGCGCCCTTCCCAGGAGCGGAAGACGGCCACGCACGCCGCGGAGAGCTGCTCGACCGGATCGTCCGGAATGGGCGCCTCGGCCTGGCTCGCCGCGATCTGGGCGTAGGCTGCGGCCAGCCGCTCCAGCGCCTCGCCATCGAGCTCGGACTCGTCCAGCGCGTCCTCGGCCACGACCATCTCGGCGAGCGGCCGCGCGAAGACCGCAGGCGGCGCGGCCGAGACGACGACGGCATAGGACTCGATGAACCGGCGGTAGCTGTCCCAGGCGAAGCGGGGATCGCCGCTCAGGAGGATCAGCCCGTGCACGGCCTCCGGATTGAGGCCGACGTTCAGCACGGTCGCCAGCATGCCGGGCATGGATCTGGCCGCCCCCGAGCGGACCGAGACCAGGAGCGGGACGCGCGGGTCACCGAAGCGACGGCCGGTGGCCGCCTCCAGCCGCTCGACGCCGGCCCGGAGCGCCGGGCCGATGATCTCGGCGGCTCGCGCGGGCTCCGCGTTCACCGGCCCGCACAGGCTCGTCGGCAGGACGAAGGCCGGCGGGGTGCGAAGGCCGAGCCGACCCATGCGCCAGATGCCGGCAGCCTTCGCCCCCGCGATCTCGGGCGGGGCGTCCTCCGCGGCGCCGTCCGCCCCCAGCCACAGCATCTGTTCGGGCCCGGTCACGCGGACAGCTCCTCCAGCACGCGCTCGCGCAGCGCCAGGGCGGCGTGGGCCACGTGATCGGTGGCGGTCTCGAGCGCGCGAGAGACCTCCAGCCCCATGACCATCTCCCGCGCGTCGATTTCATCCGTGCGCACGAAGGCGCTGATCGAGGCGCGCTCGGCGGCGTCGGCCTCGCGCTCCACTCGCGTGGCCGCGTCGATCGCCTGCAGGGCCGCAACCGCATCCTGCCGATGGCCCTGGGGAAGGCGCGCGGCGGCCTCCGCGGCGCGGACCATCTGTCCCAAGCCCTCGACCACGATGTCGGCCAACCGGCTGAGCGCCTCCGGACGGGCGGGCGAGGCGCCGCCCGACAGGCTGAGCAGGAAGACGCTCTCATCGATCGCATCCATGGCGTCCTCGACCGAATCCACAAGCCGGCGCACGGCGCCCTTGTCCTGCAGGCGCACGCAGATCTCGCGCGCCTGAACGGTCAGCCGGTCGGCCTTGGCTTCCAGGCGCCGGGAACGCTCGACCAGCGCCTCGAGCGCGCGGGGGTCGTCCAAGCCGCCGGAGGCCAGCGCTTCCGCGGCGGCGGCGGCAAGGGTCCGCGAGAGGCCGACATGGCGGACGACGATGGCGAGGACTGCGCTTTCGGCTGTCTCGAACCTCTGGGCGAGGTCCGCTTGGACCTCGTCGCGGATCAGCCGGGCCGAGCGGCCGGCGGCGAGGCCCTCGCTGGTCTCGCGCAGGACCCGGCGCAGGAAGCCGGCCGTCCCGGCCGCGCCGAGGGCGGCGTCCAGCCTCACGCCATAGGGCACGCGCCCGGCCGCGGTCCGGCGCACGGCCTCGAGCACGAGGTCCGCGCCGCCGAGTTCGAGGAATGCGCGATGGCCGAGGTCCTGGCCGGCGGCCCAGCCGAGCAGATCGACCGCCGCCTCGCGGCCAACGAAGGTCTGCAGCGCCTTGCGCGCCTTGTTCCAGTCGATGAGGAAGACGATCCGCGAGCCCAGGCGCTCCAGGAACGCGTCAAGGCCGGACGCGTCCTGGGCCTCGAAGCGGCCGTCGACCAGATAGAACAGCTCCTCGTCCCCAAGGCCCTTGGCGTCCCGCTCCGACAGCGGCGTCCACTGCACGCGGCCGGCGAACAGCGAGATGAAGAACCTGGCCCGGCGGCGATGCACGTCGGTGTAGGTGACGCTCGCCGAGAGCCCCTGGACATGGATCACCAGGACGTGCGCGTCGGTCTCGCCGATGTCGTTCTGGATGGTGAGCCGCTCGCCCGACCGCGCGGCCGTGGTCCCCAGGCCCGGGTGGCCGAAGGCCAGCGCCCGGGTCCGGTTCACCCCTCGCATGAAGGCCGCGACCCGCGCCCGGTCCCAATCCTCGAGGTGGTGGACCTTGGCGCCGTCGAGGTCATCCACCGCCGTCTGCGCGGCCAGGACGTTGATCGCCTTGTGCAGGTCCATCACCAGCAGGTGCATGCTGTCGTTCCCGCTGCGTCGGGCCGAGGTCATGGCCGCAACCTCGCCGGAGTCGAGCTGGTCGTTGTCGGCGCTGGGCGCGGAGACGAGCCGATCGCACAGCCGCGCCCGCAGCTCGGCCGATCCGGGCGCATCCGCGGCCTCGAGCGGGGCCTGCATGGCCTCCAGATCCTCGCGGACGCCCTCGAGCAGGATCTTGACTCCTGGCGCCGAGAAACGGGTTCCGCCGATCGGCCGGGCGCCGGAGACGAGAGCGTCCAGGCGGGGATCGTCGAGCCCGCCCGCGCGGCGCTCGGCCTCCAGGCCGCGGGTCTTGCGCTCCGGGTGCGCCGCGTGGGCCGCGGCCTCCTGCAGCAGGCTGAGACGGACTTTGATCCGGTCGTTGGCCGCCAACGCCTCGGCGATCAGCCCCGGCAGCAGCACGGCGGTCTCGCCTAGCCGCTCGATGATCTCGGTCTTCGACATCGCGCGCCCGCCGGCGCGCCTGCGCCGGCCCTTCCGCGGGCAATGCTGCCAGATCGGGATGACAGTTAGTTGGTCTGGCCAGCACGCCTCGCCTCAGCCCAGGTCTTAGGCGCGACAAAGCGGCTGCGGTTTGACGGCGATCAACCGGCGGCCGCGGCGAATCGCTCGGGACGGGGGGCCGAAACGCCGCGCACGCCGAGGCGTCGGCGGCGCCTCGGCGTGCACTGGCGCTTGACTAGTCGGTCAGGCGATAGCGGCCCGAGCTATCGGGACAGACCCGGACGTATCGGGTGTCCTCGCTCCCATTCCACCGGGCCGGCGCGACGACCAGGCGGCAGCCGCTGCGGCGATAGTGGCTGTAGTCGTAGCGCCCGCTGGCTCGACCGCGATAGTCCGCCGACTCCCGGTAGGGCCTGGTCTGGTTGTAGCTGTAGTAGTAGCCGCTGGCGTCGCAGCTGGCCGTGCTGCGCGCGACGTTGGCGCCGATGACGCCGCCGGCGACCGCTCCGAGGACCGCCCCAGTCGTGTGCGAGCCGCGGCCGGCGAGGTTGCTGCCGATCGCCGCGCCCGCCAGCGCGCCGATGACGCCGCCGGCGGCCGTCTGGCCGTTCGCCCGCCCCTCGCACGAGGAGTCGTATCCGCGATCCCGATCGATGCGCTGGTTGTAGCCCCGGTTGTCGTAACGGTCGGACGACCGCTGCTCACGATCCCGCTGGGCCTGATCGTAGGCCGCCCGTTGCTGGTTATAGTCCTGCAGCCGCTGCCGGTATGTGTCCTGTTGCTGCTGATAGGACTGCTGCTGGTCGTACGCGTCCCAGCCGTAGGGTTGGGCCGCTGCGAGCGATGGAAGCGAGGCCATGGCGGCCGAGGCGGCCAGCGCCAGCAGATGTGGGGTCTTTCTCATGGGTATTTTTCCTGACCGGTGCGGTCTGCGCGGAGCGCAAGGAACTCGGATGACACGGATCTGAATAAACAACGCGCAAGACGGAATATCGTTCCGTCTATTCAAAATATTGCAGTCAAGTATTTGAATTCTATATTTCCGACTACCTCCACTCGGCGTATTCGAAACGTCTTGACTAAGCGCTTCCGGAGGCGAGTTCGGCAGCTCCTCGCCGCACGCGACGGCGATGAGGCTGGGGGTCGCGCAAAGAGATCCGCCGCACCGCCCCCGGCGGGACTCGACCCGCCAGGGTGAAACGGCGCGGCGACGCCTGCGTCTTCTCCTAGTGTGGTGGATCAGAAGTTCGCATGATGATGGCGGCGCCCTCGGCTGCGAACTTCTGATCCGTAAACCACACTAGAATCATACATTTGCTAGTGTCCTTATCGATCCCGAAGTTCGCATCCGCCTTGCAAATGCGCTGGCGAACTTCGGAATCGGGACACTAGAAGCCCATGCCGCCGCCGGGCGCCGGCAGGGCCGCTTCAGCGTCCTTGGGCGCCTCGGCGACAGCCGCTTCGGTGGTGATCAGGAGACCCGCCACGGAGGCGGCGTCCTGCAGGGCCGTGCGGACCACCTTGGCGGGGTCGATGACGCCGGTCTGGACCATGTCCGCGTAGGCTTCGGTCTGGGCATTGAAGCCGAAGGTCGGGGAGCTGTTCTCCAAGACGTTGGCGACCACGATCGAGCCTTCCACGCCCGCGTTCTCGGCGATCTGCCGGATCGGGGACTGCAGCGCGCGTCGCACGATGGCGATGCCGGCGTCCTGGTCGGGGTTGAGACCCTTCAGGGAGTCGAGCGCCTTGGACGCCTTGAGCAGGGCGACCCCGCCGCCCGGCACCACGCCTTCCTCCACCGCCGCGCGGGTGGCGTTGAGGGCGTCGTCCACGCGGTCCTTCCGCTCCTTGACCTCGACTTCGGTCGCGCCTCCAACCTTGATCACCGCCACGCCGCCGGCGAGCTTGGCCAGGCGTTCCTGCAGCTTTTCCTTGTCGTAGTCGGAGGTCGTATCCTCGATCTGCGCCTTGAGCTGGGCGATCCGTGCGGTCATGGCGGCCTTGTCGCCGCCGCCATCGATGATGGTGGTGTCGTCCTTGGTGATGGCGACCTTCTTGGCCTGGCCGAGCATGTCGAGGCTGACGTTCTCGAGCTTGATGCCGAGATCTTCGGTGATCACCTGGCCGCCGGTCAGGATGGCGAGGTCTTCGAGCATGGCCTTGCGTCGATCGCCGAACCCCGGCGCCTTGACCGCGGCCGCGACCTTGAGGCCGCCGCGCAGCTTGTTCACGACCAGGGTGGCCAGGGCCTCGCCCTCGATGTCCTCGGCGATGATCAGCAACGGGCGGGCGGACTGGGCCACCGCCTCGAGCACCGGCAGCAGGGGCTGCAGCGACGACAGCTTCTTCTCCGACAGCAGGATCAGCGGGTCCTCCAGCTCGACCTCCATCTTCTCCGTGTTGGTGATGAAGTAGGCCGACAGATAGCCGCGGTCGAACTGCATGCCCTCGACGATGTCGAGCTCGGTTTCCAGGCTCCTGGCCTCTTCGACCGTGATCACGCCCTCGTTGCCGACCTTGTCCATCGCCTTGGCGATCATGTCGCCGATCTCGGTGTCGCCGTTGGCGGAGATGGCGCCGACCTGGGCGATCTCGGCGTTGGTGGTGACCTTCTTCGACGACGCCCTGATGCTGTCGACGACGGCGACCACCGCCTTTTCCATGCCGCGCTTCAGATCCATCGGGTTCATGCCCGCGGCCACGGACTTCAGGCCCTCGACGACGATGGCCTGGGCCAGGACGGTCGCGGTGGTCGTGCCGTCGCCGGCCTTCTCGCTGGTCTTGGAGGCGACCTCGCGGATCAGCTGGGCGCCGAGGTTCTCGAACCTGTCCTCCAGCTCGATCTCCTTGGCGACGGTGACGCCGTCCTTGGTCGAACGGGGCGAGCCGTACGACTTCTCGATGACGACGTTGCGGCCCTTGGGGCCCAGCGTCACCTTCACGGCGTTGGCGAGGATGTTGACGCCGCGCACCACGCGGTCGCGTGCGTCGGATGAGAAGCGGACTTGTTTGGCGGCCATCTGTCTGTCTTTCGAAATTGACGTGTGAAATCGGGATCGGGGGAAGCGGCTCAGGAAGCGGCTCAGGCCGCCTTCTTGGCCTTGGCCGGCGCGTCGAGGACGCCCAGGATGTCGGCCTCCTTCATGATGATCAGGTCTTCGCCGTCGATCTTCACTTCGGCGCCGGACCACTTGCCGAACAGGATGCGGTCGCCGGCCTTGACGTCCATCTGGACGCGCTTGCCGTCCTCGTCGCGGGCGCCGGGGCCCACGGAGACGACTTCGCCTTCCTGAGGCTTCTCCTTGGCGGTGTCGGGGATGATGATGCCCCCCTTGGTCTTCGCTTCTTCTTCGACGCGCCGCACGAGGACGCGATCGCCGAGAGGACGAAAGCTCATTCGAATTCTCCGGTGGATTGGCTCGCGAAGACGCGGCCGTCTGGCAGTCGGCAGCCGAGAGTGCCAACCGCGTCTTGCAGATGCGCACGCCACGCCCGGATTACAAGGCTGACCGGCCTGCGCGCGGCAAAGATGTCGGAGCCCCCCGCCACCGGGCCCGGGCAAGCGCGCCACTCTTTAGATCAGGGTCGGCGATGGCCTTTGGGCTCCTCTGGCCGCAAGGATGCATCGGCAAACGCCCCATCATTCGACAGGGTCTCGTTCGTCATTGCACCAGCTTTCGGCCTCAGCAGCTCAGCCGGTCGCTTCCAGTTCGAGCTCACATTTGCGTCGATTTCACCACTGTGGTTACTTTATTATCCATGAAATTCAACGGACATAGCTCCGTAAACAGCCCAAAATTTAAAATAGTACATCCCTCCAATTTCTCTCCTATGTGCATATTGTGAGCGTCATTATCGACAACTTCTGTGAAATTCGTTTGCCATATCCACCTAGTCGCTCAAATGCGGCTCGAATATCTTTGCTGTAGAGAGGCGGACGTGCTATCTATTTTAACTGGCGGGGCCGTCGAGGCGCCGCCGCGTTTCCCTGCAAGTTCAAGGACAGCCCTTGTCAGACGGTTTCCCTGAGCGCGCCTCCAGATCTCTATGAGGGGACAG
This sequence comes from uncultured Alphaproteobacteria bacterium, assembly GCA_963775275.1. Classification (GTDB taxonomy): domain Bacteria; phylum Pseudomonadota; class Alphaproteobacteria; order Caulobacterales; family Caulobacteraceae; genus JANWHQ01. The sequence continues at coordinate 163,500 of CAVZII010000004.1, forward strand.
CCATGGCTGCCCATCTGCCTCTCCATCCCGAAGCTGCGAACAGCTTGGCTCTGGCTGTCATCGCCTCCTCCAACGCGCCCTTGGTGCTGCTTGACGGCGATCTGGCCGTCATCGCGGCCAGCGCCTCGTTCTGCCAGGCCTTCGACATCGACCCGGCCAGCGCGCCTGGCCGCCGGCTCTTCGAGCTGGGCGCGGGCGAATGGGATGCGCCCCAGCTACGGTCTCTGCTGAGGGCGACCCTGTCGGGCCAGGCCGAGATCCAGGCCTACGAGATGGACCTCGAACGGAAGGACCGGGAGGGCCGTCGTCTGGTGCTCAACGCCCGCAAGCTCGACTACGGCGATGGCGACAATGTCCGGCTGCTGTTGGCGGTGTCCGACGTCACCGACGCCCGTCTCAACGAGAAGCGCAAGGACGACCTGCTGCGCGAGAAGGCGGTCCTGCTCCAGGAGCTCCAGCACCGTGTCGCCAATAGCCTTCAGATCATCGCCAGCGTCCTGATGCAGAGCGCCCGCAAGACGGGCTCGGACGAAGCCCGAAGTCAGCTGAAGGATGCGCACAACCGGGTGATGTCCGTCGCCGCTGTGCAGAAGCAGCTGTCGGCGTCCACGCTGGGCGATGTGGGCCTGCGCGCCTACTTCACAGACCTATGCCTGAGCATCGGCGCGTCGATGATCCGCGACCGCGATCAGCTTTCGCTCGAGGTGAGCGCAGACGACAGCGTCGCCAGCCCGGACGTCTCCGTCAGCCTCGGCCTGATCGTCACCGAGCTGGTGATCAACGCCCTGAAGCACGCATTCTCCGACGGGCGTAAAGGCGCGATCATGGTCGACTACCACGCTCATGGAGATCAATGGACGCTGACGGTGAGCGACGACGGCGTCGGCTTCCCCACCGACCCCGCCAGCGCCAAACCAGGCCTGGGCACGAGCATCGTCGAGGCGCTCGCGCGACAGCTGGGCGCGCGCGTCGAGATCACCCACGACCGCCCGGGGACCTCGGTTTCGATCGTCCACTCGGGCGCTGAACGCTCGCCCCGCCGGGGATGACCTGCGATAGAGGCAGAGGCCGCGCGCACCATCTGTTCCTCCTGCCCGGGGTGCGCGGGGCTTCGGATTTCGGCTTGGCTTATGCCGTGCGGCGCACGAGCCGCAGGAGGAACAGCAGGATGACCGCGCCGACCGTCGCGCCCGCCAACAGGCCGAGGGCGCCGCCATGGGCGAAACCGAAGTAGTTCATCAGCCACCCGCCGACGAACGATCCGATGACTCCGACGACCATGTTGCCGATCAGCCCGAAGCCATAGCCCTTCACGATGACGCCCGCGAGCCATCCGGCGATCGCGCCGATCGCCAGGAAGATGATCAAGGTTTCTAAAGTCAAGGTCGCCTCCATGAGTTGGCCGTCTCGCCCCACCCAGTGTGGGCCGCGCTCGGGATGGGACCCTCAGCGTCAGCCAAGTCTCTGTTCGTCGCGACATTTCGCTCGACCGTCGCCCCGCGCCGCCGACGATAAGACGTGAGCTTAGCTGTGAGCGGGGGATCTCCCGGGGAAAGGGATACGCCACCCCTTCATAAACGTTAACGCACTGAACGCCGGAAAGTTCCGCAGTAACTACAAGTTCCAGCGGGACCGAGGTCCGCTCGCCACGCCTGAATATATTTCATGATTTCGAAAAATACTTACGCCAGCAACCGGCCATTGCCGCGTCCGGCCTGGGCTGGCTGGACAGCAGGTCTCCGCCGAAGGCAGTTGGCGAAGACCGGGCACGCGATTGCAAGAATGACCCCAACGCCCACGAGGATCAGGACTACACTTGGGATCATCGGCGGATACCGCAGTATTAAACGCCAGACGCCGAGTCCTGTAACGAACCCCATCCACGCGATATTTGGCATGATTGCCAGAACGATAAGAGCCTTCTTTGCGGGAGACATGGCCCATATATAGGGATGACTTCGTCTCGGCGCCACGGTTGCGATGTGGGCTGAACTCAAGTCCGACACACGACTGAGGCGCAGCGCCCGCGCCCCGGGGGTCGGTTGGTTCGAAGGCATCCACGGTCCCGAGACCTGGGCCGGGCGATGACGCCCTGACCATCGCCCTATCTGTGCCCCTTGGCGCCGGCGAGCGCCGTCTCTGCCAAGTCAAGCTCGCGCAGGAGTTTGCGGAAGCTCTCATCTCCGATCTGCGCCCCCGCCCGCAACCGGGAAAGTTCGTCCCGTTCAGCGCGCATCGCGGCCAGGCGAAACATCCGGTCAGCCGACGAGGACGTCCGGAGCTGTCGGCGCGTTTCCTCGGTCTGGCCTTCCACCTCTATCCGCGCCCGGTAGTCCTCCATCACGAGCACGCCAGCCTCGGCGTAGACGACGCGGTCTGGCAAAGAACGGTCCTTGTCCAGGTCGTGATGGACTTCCTCGACACGTCGAAGAGCGGCTTCCGCCAAGGCCGCCCGAGCACGCCGTTCCTCGGCCACGGCCGCGGCCTCGCTGGGCAGGACGGCCCCCTCCAGCAGCACGGGGAAGGTGACAGCGGTGGCGAGCAGGGAGCTGAGGACCACGCCCATGGCGAGGAAGACCACGAGATCGCGGGAGGGGAACGGCGCACCGTTAGGGAGAACCAGAGGCAAGGACAGCACGGCCGCGAGGGTGATGGCGCCGCGCATGCCGCCGACCGCGCTGGCGGCGACGACCCGAAGGCCAGGATGGCGTCGCGTCTCGCCGCGCCTCCAAGATCGGTAAAGGGTGAACTCGAGCGAAGCCCACACCCACGTGAACCGCAGGACGAGGAGCGCCGAGCCGATGGCGAGGACGTAGCCGACCAGCAGCAGGACGTGGCCGTCCGCGGCCGCCGCGGCCAGCCGCGGCGCTTCCGACAGGATCGCGGGCGCCTGCAGGCCGAGCAAGACGAAGATCAGGCCGTTGAGGGTGAACTCCAGCATGTCCCACACGGCCAGAACCTGCATGCGGGTGGCGAGCTTGCCGGCGCTGGACAATCCCATCCGGTCGCGCGTCGCGCCGGCGGCGACCGCCGCCAGGATTCCCGAACCGTGAAGGGCTTCGCCGCCCAGGTAGGCCGCGAATGGCAGCAGCAGACCGAGCAGGACCTGCGTCGCCGAGTGATCGGCCCCCCAGCGCACCATCCGGCTCTGCATCACGCCAAAGAGCCACGCCGCCGCGGCGCCCACGAACAATCCGACCGCTGCAAGCACGATGAATGTCCCGGACGCCTGGGTCAGGGAGAAGGCGCCGGTGATTGCCGCCGCGACCGCGAACCTGAGACAAACCAGCCCTGTCGCATCGTTCATCAGCGCCTCGCCGCCGAGAATGTGCAGGAGGCGCGGCGGAATGGATGCGTTGCGCGCCATCGCTCTCAAGGCGACAGCATCGGTCGGAGACAGAACCGCTCCGAGGACGAAGGCCATGGGAAGGGGCAGGCTCGGGACCAGCCAGTGCGCAAACCAGCCGATGCCGAAGACGGTGAAGACGACGAGGCCAATCGCCAGCGTCAGGATCGTTCCCTTCAGGCGAAAGACCTCTGCCTTGGGAATGCGCCATGCATCGGCGAACAGCAGCGGCGGAACCAGCAGGACGAAGAACAGGCCCGGATCGAGTTCGTATATGCACCCGCAGAAGCAAGGCGAGCGCCGCTCCCAATCCGACCTGAAGCAATGGGAGCGGCAGCGGCGTGAATTGCGCCGCCATGCCGGACACCGCCACCGCGAGCAACAGCGGCAGTACGGTCGTGACTACATCCATGCCGTCTCGGTAGCATGAGGGCGTCCCGCCGAGGAACGCTGGTGTCGTGGCGTCTGCATCTGACGCCGCCCGGCGACGGTCAGGCCGACGCTTGCCGGTCTCGACGCCATCCCTCCGGCATCTCGCGCGGGACCCAGCGCCGGACCCTGGTCTTTCCCACCGGCGGCAACGCTGCGCGGGAGCGTTCGCCCATATCGGATCGCGGACGTTGGCCCGCGCGGCCGGACCGACGGTCGAGGGGACCGCCGGTCAAACGTTCAGACCTCGAACTGCGTCAACTTGGGCGGGGCGGCGGCTCGACCCGATAGGGTGGTCAGACCGTCAACGCCCGGCGCCCCCGTCAGGGCTTGGCGGCGCCCGCGGCGGCGTCGCGGTTGGGCAGGTTGTACATGGTCTTGCCGTTCGGCCAGGTCACGCTGGCGTCGAAGCCGCCCTTGCGCCCGTCCTTCAGCGGATGGATCGTCAGGGTCACCTTGTCGCCGGGGTTCAGCGTGCGCTTGGACCAGCCGTTGCGGCTGAGGTAGCTCGGGCTCATCCCCTCGATGCCGTACTCGTCCGCGCCGCCCGAGGCGTTGGGGACCTCGAACACGATCCAGGTGTGCGGCTGGGTCCACTGGAACTCCTTCACCGTGCCGGCCAGGTCCACCTTCTTGTCCATGTCGAACATGGCGGTCGAGTGGTGCGCGAGCGCGGGAGAGGCCCCGGCCAGGGCGCCGCCGCAGGCGATGGCGAGCGCGGCCGCCGCGGTCCAGAGGCGTCGAGAGGTCATGTCGGTCTCCATAATCAGTGCGACGGGGGGTTAGCGGACGAGGCGCCGTAGTCGTCCTTGAGGTCGAAGCCCGCCCGGCCCTTGTCGTCGGCGGAGTCGTGGTTGTTCTGTTCGCAGACGTACTCCTCGATCTGCCAGTCGCGATGGCGGATGTAGGGACGCGTGACCGACCAGGGCTTGGTCAGCACCTCCGGGTCGGTGATGGTGGTGGTGACCGCCAGCTTGTCCGGCCCGGTCTGATGGAAGCGCTCCTGGATGTCGACCTTGTCGCCGTGCCCGACGCCCGGCGCCATCCGGATGTGCGGGTCGAGGCCGACCGTGTCCACGACCAGATCCTGGCCCTCCCAATGGCCGATCGAGTCGCCGTTGAAGGTCGGGTCAGGATCGTCGGGATGCTTGCGCCCGTCGGTGTAGATCCGACGGACCTGACTGTCGGTCTCGATGGCGATGGTGACCCGGCCCGGCGAGTAGATGAACTCCAGGGGATAGGGCATCTGCATGATCTGCGGCATGCCCGGCGGGACGCAATTGGCGTTGTCGTTCTGGACGTTCTCGCCCTGCTTCTGACTCGCCATGAACTCCTTGAGCCCGGAGGCGTACTTCGGCGTCAGCGACGGCGGCTCCGGCCGGCCGCCGGCCCCGAACAGGGCGGCCCAGTCGATCTGCCACACGCCCTGGTCCCAGTCCGGCAGCTTGGCCATGGCGGCGTAGCTGGCTGCGCGCGATGCGGAGGACGCCGCCGGCTTCTGCGCCGGTTTCGTTGCGGAAACAGCAGGCGCGGCGATGCCGAGACCGACAGCGGCCAACAGCGCGACACGGCTCAAGCGCAGGAACATGACGCCTCCCTTTGAGGATGGCGGAGTCTAAGGCCGCCTTAGCCAAGCTTACTTAATACGCCGGGCCGCAAGGGCAAGCAGCCGCTTCACGACGCCGCAGCCGGGGGCGGCGGGCGGCGCAGCACCGTGTCCGCATGGACCCGCCTGGTGGACGCCCGCTCCTCCATCCGGTTCACCCAGTCGAAGGTCGCCGGCGTGTCCATCTCATTGGTCAGCTCGACGATCCAGTCGGGCAGCCACATCGATTTGAAACCGTAGAAGTGGAACAGATCGATGTCGGCCAAGGAGAAGCTCTGGCCCGCGACCCATGGCCGCTCGCTCAGCGCCGCCTCGATCCGCCGGACTCCCTCGCGCACGCGCCGGTGCAACTCCTCGATCTGGTCCTGGGGCGTCCGTTGCAGGGCCGCGTTCATCCACGAGCGCCGCCGGTCCGGATCGGGCACCGCCTTGGCGAAGCGCTCCACCTCCTCGGCCGAGCGCTGGGCCTGCATCCTGGGCATGATCCGGTTCCAGTTGATCATCATCAGCGCCCGGCCGAGGTCGGTCTCGGCGTAGCGCTGCCACACCCGCATGTCCCACCGCTCGCGAAGGTCGGCGGGCCTCAGCGGCGGGCCCTCGAACACCTCGTCGATGTACTCCTGCATGCACATCCCCTCGGCCAGGGGAACCCCGTCGTGGGTCATGGCTGGGACCTGCCCGCGCGGATTGATCTTCAGGTACTCGGGGCTGAGGTGGCTTATGGTGTCGGGGCCGAGCACGACCGGCTCGAACTCCACGCCCTTCTCCAGCAGGGCCTGGTAGACCCGGGCCGAGTTCGTCACCAGCGGCTGGAAAATATAGAGCTGAACGGTCATGGGCTCGTCTTCCAAGACAGTCGCGAAAACTGCGAGCCCGACCTTGGTTTGGCAAGGCGCGCTGCGGAAGCGGATCGCCGACTCGCTCTCAAGTACGCGCCGCCGGCTGGGGCCCCTCGTCCGATCCAAGTCGGCCCGGCTCGTCCTGAACCTCCTGCTGCTCGCCCTGGCCGTCTGGCTGATCCGGAAATCGCTCGCCGAAGTGAGCCTGCGGGAGATCCTGACGGCGCTGGCCACCACGCCGGCCCGGGCCGTCGGCCTGTCGGTCCTGTTCACGGCCTTGAGCTACGGCTGCCTGGCGGGGGTGGAGTGGAGCGCGCTGAAGCTGCTGGGCAAGCCGCTGCCGATGAGGACGGCGGCCGGGGCCTCGTTCAGCGCCAACGCCTTCTCGCTGACGGTGGGCCTCGGCATGGCCAGCGGCGCGGCCGTCCGGCTCGGGATCTACGGCGGCGAAGGACTGAAGGCGGCGCGGGTGGGCAAGCTGGTGCTCGTGCTCTCCGGCTCGACCTTCCTCAGCGGCGTGATCGGCGAAGGCTTGGCCACGCTCGCCGATCCGAAGGTGCTGGCCGGGGTGCTCGGCTGGCCGGCCGCCGGCGCCGCGGCGCTGGGCGCGGTCCTGCTCGCGCCGGCGGCGCTCTGGTTCCTGGTCCTGCGCGGTCGCCGCCGTCGGCGGCGGCTCGGCCCTTCGGCGCGGGCCGCCGCCCTCGCGGCGGGGCTCGGCGACTGGGTCTTCTCCGGCGCGGCCCTGTTCGTCCTGGCCTCGGGCGCCCCCGCGGACTTCCCGAGGTTCATGGCGATCTTCCTCCTGGGATCGCTGATCACCAGCATCGCAGGCACGCCCGGCGGACTCGGCGTGCTCGACGCGACCGTGCTGAGCCTCAAGGCCGTCGAGCACACGCACGCCATGGCCGCGGCCCTGATCCTCTACCGGGTCATCTACTTCCTGGGACCGCTGGCGATCAGCGCGGCCGCGGCAGCCGCCCGGCGGGCCGCCCAGCCGGTCCGCAGGACCTGATCGTCAGGCCGCGGCCGCCAGAGGCTCCTTGCCGAGGATCATGTCGGCGGCCTTCTCGGCGATCATGATGGTCGGGGCGTTGGTGTTGCCCGAGCAGATCTTGGGCATGATCGAGGCGTCGACCACGCGCAGGCCCTCGACCCCGATCACCCGAAGCTGGGGATCCACCACGGCCATGGCGTCATGGCCCATCTTGCAGGTGCCGACCACGTGATAGAGCGTGGCGCCGGCGACCTTGGCGTAGCCCAGCATCTCCTCGGGCGAGTTGCCGAAGGGATCGAAGTCGGACTCCAGGTAGGGCTTGAGCGCCGGCTGGTTCATCACCTTGCGCACGAGCTTGAGCTCGGCGACGGCGACCTCCTGGTCGATCGGGTCGGAAAGGTAGTTCGCCTTGATCGACGGATAGACCGTGGCCAGCGGCGAGCGGATATGGATGGTTCCGCGGAATTCAGGTCGGACCTGGCAGGGATTGCAGGTCATGCCCGGCTGACGCTCGAGCTGCAGGCCCTGGGTCTTGGCCAGGACCTCCAGGTCCATGCTGGCCGCCATCATATGCAGCTGGATGTCGGGGACCTCCAGTTCGGGCCGGCTCTTGGTGAAGGCCACGGTGTGGGCCACCGCGAAGCTGAGCAGGCCCTTGCGCGAAGTCAGGTACTTCAGAACCTCGCCCACCAGGCGCGGGCCGCGGCTGAGCTCGTTGACCGACACGCATTCGGGCTTCAGCCGGTACTGGCAGCCCAGCATGAAGTGGTCCTGCATGTTCTCGCCGACGCCCTTGAGCTCGTGCACCACCGGCACGCCGGCGGCCTTGAGCACCTCTCCCTGGCCGATGCCCGAGCACTCCAGGATCTGGGGCGAGGCCACCGCGCCGGCCGCCAGGATCACCTCGGCGTTGGCGCGGGCGCTGCGCAGCTGGCCCTTCTGCAGGTACTCGACGCCCACCGCCTTCTTGCCGTCCATCAGGACGCGGGTGGTGTGGGCCTCGGTGGCGACCGTCAGGTTCGGGCGGCCCATGACGTCGTGCAGATAGCCGACGGCGGTGGAGTTGCGCTGGCCGTTCTTGATGGTGAACTGGAACCAGGTGACGCCTTCCTGGTCGCCGGTGTTGATGTCGTCGCGAAGCGGGATGCCCGCCTCGACGCAGGCCTCCAGCTGGGCCGCCGACAGGTCGTGCTGCTCGGTGATGTCCGAGACGTTGAGCGGGCCGCCGACGCCGTGCGCCTCGCTCTCGCCGCGCTCCTGGTTCTCGGACCTGCGGAAATAGGGCAGCACGTCCGAATAGGACCAGCCCTCGCAGCCCATCTGGCGCCAGCCGTCATAGTCGGCCGCCTGGCCGCGGATGTAGAGCAGGCCGTTGATCGAGGAGGAGCCGCCCAGGACCTTGCCCTTGGGCCACTTGATCACCCGCCCGCCCAGGCTCTCCTCGGGGTCGGTGTCGTAGAGCCAGCTGACCTTGGGGTTGTTCAGCGTCCGACCGAACCCGATCGGCGTGTGGATCATGATGTTGGTCCAGAACTGCTTGAGGTTCCGGGTCGGGCGGTCGTCGCCGCCGGCCTCCAGCAACAGCACCTTGGTGGCGGGATTGGCGCTCAGGCGGTTCGCCAGCACGCATCCCGCGCTTCCCGCGCCGACGATGATGTAGTCGAAAGCCGCGTCCGACATGACGCCGATCTCCCTGATCTTCTATAGTCGGCGCCGGTTTTAACAGGGCCGCCGCCGATGGAAAGAAGCGTCAGTCGAATCGAGACGGCGGGCCCGGCCCAGCGGGGCGCGCCCACCCACGCCAACCGTCCGGTGGTCGCCCCGGGCGACTTCGAGGCCCATTCGCCGTTCCTCCTGATGATGGAGGACTGGTTCGCCCCGCCCGCCGGCTTCCCGACCCATCCGCATCGAGGCATGGAGACGGTGACGATCGTGCTGGAGGGCTCGCTCGAACACCGCGACCACACCGGCGGCCACGGCGTGCTGCAGGCCGGCGACGTACAGTGGATGACCGCCGGCAAGGGCGTGCTGCACTCCGAGATGCCGGGCCCGGGCGGGGTGCACTCGCTGCAGCTCTGGCTGAACCTGCCGGCCGCGCGGAAGATGGAGCGGGCGCGCTACCAGGACCAGCACGGCGTCGAGGCGCCGGTGATCACCGGCGACGGCTACGAGATCACGCTCTACGCCGGCCGCCATGGCGAGACCGAGCGGGCGCACGGCTCGAGCTATCCCATGGGCCTCGCCCGCATCCGTATGGACGCCGCCGCCGAGGCGGCGCTCGAGATCCCGGCTACGGACCGGGGCTTCCTCTATGTGCTGGAGGGCTCGACCGCGGACGGTCTCAAGGCGGGTCAAACGGCCTGGCTCGATCCGACGGACGGCGACGGCGTCGACCGTTTCACGGTGCGGGCGGCCGAGCCCTTGACCGCGGTGTTCTTCAGCGGGACCCCCATCGCCGAGCCGGTGGTCGCCTACGGGCCCTTCGTGATGAACACGCCCGAGGAGATCCGCCAGGCCTTCGCCGACTATCAGAGAGGCGCGTTCGTCTGAGATGCCCCTGCCCGAGGCCTTCGTCACGGTGGAGGGCCTGCTCGTCGAGCCGCTCTACGGTCCGGCGGACTCGCCCGCGACGTCGCCGGCGCCGCGCGCCGGGGCCGGCTGGGACGTTCGCGCGATCGTGTCCGCCGCCGATCCGGCCGAGGCCAACGCTCAGGCGCTCGAGGCCCTGCAGGGCGGCGCGACCTCGATCCTGATCGAAACGCCCCTGGCCGCGGCGGCCGACCTCGCGCGGGTGCTGGAAGGCGTGGTGGTCGAGGCCGCCCCGGTGGCGCTGGGGGCGGGGTTCGGGGGACCGCCGGTGGCCGAGTGGCTTGCCGAGCTCGCCAAGGGCGCCCCGGCGGCGCAGCTCGACCTGAGCCTCGATCCCGTCTCAGCCTTCGCCATCGCTGGCCGCAGCCCCGGCCCGATCGAGGCGCACCTTGAGCTTGCGGCGCGGACGGCGACGCGCCTGTACGGCGTCCATCCCAGGGCCGGCCTCTTCCTCGCGTCCGGCCGGGCTGCGCACGAGGCCGGCGGCTCGGCGGCGCTGGAGCTGGCCATGGCGGCGGGCGCCGCCCTCGCCTACGCCCGGGCCCTGACCAACGCCGGCCTGCCGATCGAGGAGGCGCTCGGCGGGATCGCCCTGGGACTCAGCCTCGACGGCGAGATCCTGATCGGCCTCGCGAAGGTCCGGGCGGCGCGCGCCATCTGGGCCCGGATCGCCGCCGCCTGCGGCGCCTCCTGCGCCTCCCGGATCGAGGCGCGGTCCTCGCGGCGGATGCTGACCGCGATGGACCCATGGACCAACCTCATCCGCCTCACCGCCGCGGGCTTCGCCGCCGCGGCCGGCGGCGCGGACGTCATCGCCCTCGACACGTTCACCGACGCGCTCGGGCCGCCGGGCGAGCTGGCGCGGCGGCTGTCACGCAACATCCAGCTGATCCTCAGGGACGAGGCGCGTCTTGGCGAAGCGGCCGAACCGGCCGCGGGCGGCTTTGCGATCGAGACCCTGGCCGACCAGCTCGCGAGGCAGGGTTGGGGAGTGATGCGCGAGATCGAGCGGCGGGGCGGGATCATCGCCGCCCTGGAGTCCGGATGGATCGCCGGTCAGGCAGGCGCGGCTCGGCGGGCGCGTGAGGCGGCGGTGGCCGACGAACGGCTGCCGATCCTGGGGGTGACCATCCATCCCGACCCGGACCCGAGGCCAGCGCCCCACGGCGAGGCAGGCGCCGCGAAGGGCGCGCCGCCCGGGCCGCGCCTCTCGGGAGAGGACAGCCGCTGCCCGCCCCTGGCGCCGGCGCGCACGGCGGAGATCGCCGAGATGGTCGAGGCGGAGCTGATGGCATGAGCGGGCGGCTCCCCGACTTCAGCGGGCTGGATTTCGATGCGATCGCCCCCTCCACCGCTTCGCGCTCCCCCTCCCCCGCAAGCGGGGAAGGACTGCTCGGACTGCCGGGCCGACCTCCCTATGTGCGAGGGCCCTACCCCAGCATGTATGCGGTCCGGCCCTGGACGATCCGCCAGTACGCCGGCTTCTCCACGGCCGAGGAGTCGAACGCCTTCTATCGGAGGAATCTCGCCGCGGGTCAGACCGGCCTGTCGGTGGCCTTCGACCTGGCCACCCATCGCGGCTACGACTCCGACCACCCGCGGGTGAAGGGCGACGTCGGCATGGCGGGCGTGGCCATCGACTCCATCCTGGACATGCGGAGCCTGTTCGACGGCATTCCGCTCGACCGGACCAGCGTCTCCATGACCATGAACGGCGCCGTCCTGCCGATCATGGCGCTCTACATCGTCGCGGCCGAGGAGCAGGGCGTCGAGCCCGCCGAGCTCTCGGGGACCATCCAGAACGACATCCTCAAGGAGTTCATGGTCCGCAACACCTACATCTACCCGCCCGCGCCCTCGATGCGGATCGTGGCGGACATCTTCGCCTTCTGCGCGGCTGAGATGCCGAGGTTCAACTCGATCTCCGTCAGCGGCTATCACATGCAGGAAGCAGGAGCGACGGCGGACCTGGAGCTGGCCTACACCCTGGCCGACGCGGTCGAGTACGTGCGAACGGGCGTGGCGGCGGGCCTGGACGTGGACGCCTTCGCGCCGCGCCTCAGCTTCTTCTGGGGCGTGGGCATGGACGCCTTCACCGAGATCGCCAAGCTGCGGGCGGGGCGACTGCTCTGGTGCGATCTGATGGCCGAGTTCCGGCCCAGCGACCCGCGATCGTCCATGCTGCGCTGCCATTGCCAGACGTCGGGATGGTCGCTGGCGGCCCAGGACGTCTTCAACAACGTCGCGCGCACCGCGATCGAGGCCATGGCGGCGGTCTTCGGCGGGACCCAGTCGCTGCACACCAATGCGCTGGACGAAGCCATCGCCCTGCCCACGGACTTCTCGGCCAGGATCGCGCGCAACACCCAGCTGTTCCTGCAGCTCGAGAGCGGGATCACCCGCACCATCGATCCCCTCGGCGGCTCAGCGCACCTGGAGGGGCTTACCCGCGCACTCGCGGACAAGGCGCGCGCCCACATCGCCGAGGTCGAAGAGCTGGGCGGCATGCGAAAAGCCATCGAGGCGGGCCTGCCCAAGCGTCGGATCGAGGAGGCCGCCGCACGGACCCAGGCCCGGATCGACACGGGCGAACAGCCGGTGATCGGGGTCAACCGCCATCGACCGACGGCGCCGGACGAGATTCACACCCTGAAGGTCGATAACACCCAGGTGCGCCGCCGGCAGATCCAGAAACTGGAGCGGCTGAGGGCCGAGCGCGACCCCGAGGCCGTGGAACGGGCGCTAGCGGCCCTGACCGAAGGCGCGCGGGGCCGAGCCAACCTTCTGGCGCTCAGCGTCGAGGCCGCACGCGCAAAGGCCACGGTGGGCGAAATCAGCCTGGCGCTGGAGCAGGCCTTCGGCCGCCACCAGGCGCGGCCCGAGGGGGTCAGGGGCGTCTACCTCGGCGAGGCGAAGGACGACGCCGAGGTCGCCCGGGCCAGGGGGATGGTCCGCGCGTTCCGCGAGGCCGACGGGCGCGCGCCCCGGATCATGGTGGCCAAGCTCGGCCAGGACGGCCACGACCGCGGCCAGAAGGCCGTCGCCAGCGCCTTCGCCGACTTCGGCTTCGAGGTGGACATCGGGCCCCTGTTCCAGACCCCCGCCGAGGCGGCCCAGGAGGCGGCGGGCAACGACGTCCATGTGCTGGGGATCTCGACCCTGGCGGCCGGGCACCTGACCCTGGCGCCCGAGCTGATCGGCGAGCTGCAGCGGCTGGGCCACGCCGACATCATGGTGGTTGTGGGCGGGGTGATCCCGCCGGAGGACGTCCAGCCGCTGCTGGACATGGGGGTGGCGGCGGTGTTCGGGCCGGGAACGCCGATCCCCGAAGCCGCCATCGAGGTGCTGGAGAGGTTGAACGCCCGCCTCGGCTACGCCCAGACGGCAGCTGCGAAATAGGCCTCAGGCGGCGACTCGGGACGCCTGGGCGGCTTGCTCCGCCTGGCGGGCTCTGCGACGCGCGGCGCGGGCGACGCGCCGGACCTCCTCCAGGGCCGCCGCCAGGGCCTCGAAGAGCTGGGCGGCGAGGATCGGTTTGGGCACGACGTCGTTCATGCCGCACTCGAGGTATCGCTTCGCCTCGCCCACGCTGGCGGCCGTGGTCACGGCGATGATCGGGACGGCGGACGAGGGTCCTGGCAGGGCGCGGATCGCCCGCGTCGCGATCATGCCGTCCATGCCCGGCATGAAGATGTCCATCAGCACGACGTCGAAGCGTCCCGAAGCGACGGCCTGGACCGCCTCGCGACCTCCCTCGACGCTCTCGTGGGCGACGCCGAACTGGTCGCAGAACATGCCGAGCACCAGCCGGTTCTCGGGGATGTCGTCGACGATCAAAATGCGCCGCCTGCAGGGCCCTCTCGAACGGGCGCGCCCGCCGGAAGATCGACCGGCCGGCGCTGGAGAGACGGCGTCGGAAGCTGAAGACATGGACATCCACCACCCCACTCTTTGCGCTCAGTCTTAGGACGGCTCGCTGAAGAACTGGTTAGCGTGCGAAACAAAACGTCCTCCGGCGCGCAGGGACGGCCAGGGCGGCTTCTCGCCGGCTGCGCCCAGGCTGGATCGGCGCTAAATCAAAGACTTGTGCTGCGAGGCTCAAACGAATGGTGGACCATTCGTCTGAGTCGCAGCACTAGCATGCCCCGGGCAGGACATTGGGAGGGATCGATGTCGAGGGCGGCCAAGGCAGGGCGCGGCGGCATCCTGCGCGCCCTGGGACGGGTGGGGATCGTCCGGCTGATCGTGATGGCGGTGGTCCTGATCGCCATCGACGTCGCGCTCCAGGTCGGGCCGGCGTTGCTCCTGCCAAGGCCGCCGCCAGGGACCGGCGTCTGGATCGGGCTCGCGATCGCGCTCCTGCTCGCGCTCGCGATGTGCCTGGCCTATGGGCTGCTGATCCGCCTGATCGAACGGCGCAAGGCGAAGGAGCTGGCCCTCGTCCCGGGCCTGGCCATGGCGCCCTTGGGAATCGCCATCGGCGCGGGGCTGTTCTGCGCCGTCATCGCGATCCTCTGGCTCGAGGGCCTCGTCTCATTCGGCGGGTCGCTGAACGCGTCCGGCCTGGTCCCGGCCCTCTCCATGGCCATCGCCTCGGCGGTCGGCGAGGAGCTGGTCTTCCGCGGCGTGCTCTTCCGGATCGTCGAGGACAGCCTCGGAACGACGTTTGGCGTGATCGTCTCGGCCGCGCTCTTCGGCCTGCTGCATGCGCTGAACCCCGGCGCGACGATCATGAGCACGGCCGCCGTGGGCCTGGAGGCGGGCGTGCTGCTGGCGGCGGCCTACGCGGCCAGCCGCAACCTGTGGCTGCCGATTGGGCTGCATCTCGGCTGGAACTTCACGGAGGGCGGGATATTCGGGGCCGCGGTATCGGGGGGCCAGGGCCATGGCCTGCTGGACACGCGCATCTCCGGCCCGCCGCTCTGGAGCGGCGGCGCGTTCGGCCCGGAGGCCTCGGTCGCGGCGGTGGGCGTGTGCCTCGCCGTGGCGGCCATCTTCCTCTGGCGGGCCGTCGCGGCCGGCCGCTGGGCGCCGATCCGGCTGCGGCTGATGCTCGACTGACCGGCTTGGATAGACCCGCCTAACCAAGCTCGTTGGGAGTTCCCTCAACCTTTTCGGGCATATCGGGGCTCGCATGGCCCAGGCCCAGACGATCGAGACGCCCGCCCAAGGCGGCGCGCCGCTGGCGGCGGACAGCGTCGAGCGCCTGTTCGAGCTGATCGGGGAATCCGACCTGATCGCGAACGGACAGGCGATGCTCGTCTCGATCGCGCCGGTGAAGGCGGCGCTCGGCGAGCGCTGGAACGGCCGGCGCGAGCAGATCCACGGCCTGACAGAGCGCTATCTCGAGAAGCACCTGTCGCCGACCGACCTCTGCCACAAGGTGGGCGAGACCCACTACCTGGTCGCCACGCCGGACAAGCCCACGATCGCGGCCCAGGCCCTGTGCTACCGGGCCCTGAACGAGATCCTCGGTTACTTCCTGGGCGAGGCCCGGCCATCGGACCTGGATGTGAGCATGGTGGCCGAGCTCTCGGCCGAGGGCGTCAAGGTGAGGCCCGTCAGCGCCTCGGAGCTGCGCCAGGCGGACGAGGAAGCGGACGCTGCGACGGCCGCGGCCGACCCGCCGCCGGCGCCGGCGCTCTCGCGGCTCGACAGCCTGGTGGCCTGGCCGCTGGTCACCGCGGACGGCCAGGAGCTTCGCATCTCCTTCGCCATCGACCCGGTGATGGATCTGAAGGCCTGGGCGATGGCCGGCCACCGGATCGAGGCCAGGATCGTCAACCTGCGCACCGGGCGGGAGCTCAACGGGATCCAGCGCCGGAGCCTGCTGCCGCGCGATTTCGAGCGGATCGACATGGCGGCGCTGGAGCGCGGCCTGTCGCGCCTGAGCGACGCCGAGAGCTTCGACCGGCCCAAGCTGATCATCCAGCTCTCCTTCGCCAGCCTCTCGAACGGCCATGCGCGGGCGGCCCTGCTGGACCAGGCCCGCGAGCTACAGCACGTGCTGCGCCACGGCGCGATCTGCGAGCTGGTGGACGTGGAGCCGGGCGTGCCGGTCGGCCGGCTGGAGGAGCTGGCCTCGCTGGTGCGGACCTTCTTCCGCAGCGTCTGGGTCCAGGTCGAGCCCACGCGCGCCACCGTCGAGCGGGCCATCGCCGCGCGCGTGTCGGGCCTGACGGTGCGCTCGGGCGACTTCGGCGCGGACGCGGCGTCGATCGCCGTCGGGCTCCGCAAGTTCCCGCCCATGGTCAAGCGGTCCGGCCTGATCCTGACCGCCGCGTCCCTGCCCTCGACGGACCTGCTGATCGACGCCATGGCGGCGGGCTTCACCCACGCCACCTTGCGCGCGGTCCAGACCGACGCCGTCCAGGTCCGGCCGCCGGTCTACGTCGCCTGACCCCGACCCGGGATCAGTTGAACTCGGTGTCGCCGTTCTCGTCGACCTGATTGCGGTCGTTCTCGGCGCATTCGAATTCCAGGAGTTGGCCGTAGCGGTCGCGATGGTAGGTCGCGACCGTGCTGTAGGGGTGCTCGAGCGCGTCCGGATCCTCGACGGTGATCTCGTCCAGCAAGGTGTCCGGATCGCCCTTCTTCAGGTGGATCCGCTCAGTGACGTGAAGCTTGTCGGAGTGGCCCATGCCCATGCCGAGCGGCACGGTGTCCTTGATGGCGATGGTGTCGGCCACCAGCGTGTCGCCTTCCCAGTGGCCGACCGAGTCGCCCATGAAGGTGGGGTCCGGGTCGGTGGGGTGCGGACGCCCGTCGGTCCAGATGTGGCGGGTCTGCATCCAGGCTTCCTGGTTGATGGTCACCCGCCCAGGGGTCATCAGGAACTCGTAGGGATACTGCGGGATCGACATGATGCCGGGCATCCCCGGCGGCGTGCAGTGCGAAGTGTTGCTCTTCAAGACGCCGTGATTCGCCTGCACCGCCTTCTTCCAGGCCTGGTAGTCCTGAAGGTACTTGCCCTTGAGCGGCGGCGGCGGCGGCCGCACGGGCGGCCCGCCCGAGCCCGGGCGCGGGAAGGTGAGCAGCCAGATCCCGCCCCAGTCCGGCAGCTTGTCCAGCGCCTTGTAATGGCCCTTGGGGAACGGCGCGCCGGTCCCAGGCTTGAGGCCCTCGGGAACCGGCGACGCCATTGTGGGCCCGACCTGGGCCCAGGCGGCGGCGCCGGCCGCGCCAAGCGCGACGGCGGCGGCTGTACAGACGAGAACGCCCTTGGAGATCATGTGCTAGGAACCCCTCCCCTAGGCCTTAGGACATGCGACCCATACCGCAAGTTCGAGCCTGCGGCTCGATGTGGGCTGGACGCGAAGGCCGTTTGATACTGTAAGGTATCCTGCGACAAGTTCGGGGAAAGAAAAAGCATGAGGATCGCCCACAAGCCCGCCGCGTTCATGATTGCGGCCCTGTTGGCCGTCGCGCCGGCCGGCGCGGCCCTGGCCCACCACTCGTTCGCCATGTTCGACCAGTCCAAGCAGGTGACTGTGGTCGGGACGGTCAAGGACTTCCAGTGGACGAACCCGCACGCCTACATCGAGGTGGAGGACGCCTCCGGGACGGTGTGGAGCGTGGAGCTGAACAGCCCCAACAACCTGATCCGCCAGGGCTGGCATCGCCATGTGATGAAGCCCGGCGACAAGGTGACCGTGATCATCAACCCCTTGAGAGACGGCAAGCCGGGCGGCCTGTTCAACGCGGTGACCCTGCCGAGCGGGCAGGTGCTGGGCAACCCCAAGCCCACCGGCCCCATCAACGTGCCGGCGCCTTAGACGAAAAACAAATTATAATCAAATACTTATATAGACTTCCTGAAACACCATGCGAGCTTGACCGGCGGTGGAGCGTTGGTCGACACACGGCTCGACGACGATAGTCTGCGGCCCGCCGGGATCGGGCGCGCTCCACCGACGTCAGAGCGGGAAGGCCGTTGTCCCCGCGCAGCCGGCGAGAGCGGCGCCGCCGGGACGGCCGCCCAGGACCGCCATCGCGGCTCCCATGATCAGCCAGCCCAGCGGGGGCGCCGCACGTCCTGTTGAATGTGACGCGCCTGGCGCAACTTGCGCACCGCCCGGCGCCTGGACCTGATCCTGCCGTGCGCACAGACGATCATCGTCTATTCCCAGCATACGGCGGACGAGATCGTGCGGTACGTGCGATCGCGGGGCATGGCGACGCCGAAGATTCAGGTCGCGCCGCTCGGCGTCGCCCCCGTCTTCTTCGACCCGCCGGCGCCCCTCCCCGGGGCGGCCCCCGACGTCCTCACGGTCGGGACCATCGAGCCGCGAAAGACCTTCGCCTTCCTTCTGATGCTCTGGCGACGCCTTACCGAGACCCTCGCAGACGCCACGCCCCGGCTCGTGCTGGTGGGCCGGCGCGGCCGTGAATGCGAGGCGGCGATCTGCTCGAGCGCTCGGCCGCGGTGCGCACTTGGGTGCACGAGGTCAGCGACCTCTCCGACGCCGAACTCGCCCGGTTGATGGCCGGCGCGCGGGCCCGCTCGCGCCGACGTTCGCGGAAGGGTTCGATCTGCCCGTCAGCGTGGCCCTGGCCGTGGGAACCCCGGTCGTCGCGTCCGACATACCGATGCACCGCGAGTTCGCGGCCGGCGCCTGTCTCGTGGACCCGTTGGACGGGCCGGCATGTCTGGAGCAGATCTGCCGGCTGCTGGCCCCTCCGGCCCGGCGAGAGGGACGGCCGGGACCGCTGTGGGACGCCCACTTCGCCGAGGTGCGGAGGAGTCTGGGACTGCCAGGTCCGCCGTAGACGCCCGCAACGGCGAGCGGCGCGATCCCGCCAAGTCGGCTGGGTGCGTCGGATCTCAGAGAATTGAGTTTATGCGCATCAACTTCGATCGGTAATCAGATGTTGAGAGTAGCTCACTAAGCGAACCTCAGCATCGCATAGCGTGAGTAAACGGCCGGGGCGCAACGTGGTGTTGATCTGCCTGATCCGAAGCGCACAAAGAAGTTGCGTTCGGAATTGACGCGGGTTGACCGCTCGACGTTATGCCGAAGAGGACCGTTTTGTCGGACCCGCCGACCAAGATCCTGGTGATCGATGACGACCGGGACATGCGGTGGGCCATGCGGCAGATGCTGACCCACACCGGCTTCGAGGTGGTGGAGGCCAGCGGCGGCGGGCCCGGCATCGAGCTGGCGACAAGCGCGCCGCCGGACGCGGTGCTCCTGGATATGAACATGCCGGGGGTCGGGGGCGACGAGGTGTTGTTGCGCATCAAGCACCTCGACAAGAGCCTTCCGATCATCGTGGTGACGGCGTTCGGCACGATCCCCGGTGCGATCGAGGCGATCAGGACCGGGGCCTTCGAGTACATCACCAAGCCGTTTCGCAATGAGCAGCTCCTGGACGCCGTGCGCCGCGCCGTGGCGCGCCGGCGCTCCACCCCTCGCGCGCCGGCTGGCGGCCTCAGGTCCAGGATCACGGCGATGATGGGCGAGGGCCCGGCGATCCAGGCGCTCGTCGATGAAATGGAGGCCGTGGCCGGCACGGACTACTCGGTCTTGATCCACGGCGAGACCGGGGCGGGCAAGGAGGTCGTCGCGCACGGCCTGCACGAGGCCAGCCCGAGGGCCAAACGTCATTTCGTGGTCGTCGACTGCGGGGCGATCGTCGAGGCTCTCACCGACAGCGAATTCTTCGGTCACGAGAAAGGCGCCTTCACCGGCGCCGCGGGCCGTCGCCAGGGCTGGTTGGAGGAGGCGTCAGGCGGCGGCACGATCTTCTTGGACGAGGTCGGCAATCTCCCGCTGACCGGCCAGAAGGCTCTGTTGCGCGCGCTCGAGGAGCGGACCATCCACAGGGTCGGGAGCACCGCGTCCATCAAGCTGGACGTGCGGGTGGTCGCCGCCACGAACGACGACCTCAGGAGCCGCGCCGACACCGGCGGCTTTCGCGAGGATCTATTCTTCCGGCTCTCCGAATTCGTGATCCCGGTCCCGCCGCTACGGGACCGGCGCGAGGACATCGAGTTCCTCTCCCGCCGCTTCCTGGCCCAGACCCGTGAAACCCTCGCGCGACCGCCGATGGACATCGCTCCAGCCGCGCTGGACCTGCTGCGAAGCCATGATTGGCCCGGAAACGTGCGGGAGCTGCGCAACGTCATCCGTCGAGCGGCGCTGCGAGCCTCGGACACTGTCACGGCCAGCGCCGTCGCGGCGTGTCTGCGAGACCACGCGGCCCGGCCGCAATCGGCTCCGACTCGAGCCGCCGTCGTCACGCCCCTGCGCCGCCGCGTCCAGGACAAGGTCCGTGATGTCGAGCGGGAGGCCGTGCTCGAGGCGCTCGAACGCGCGGGAGGCAACAAGGCCAAGGCCGCCCGTTCCCTCGGGATCGACTACAAGACCTATCGCGCCAAGCTGAAGACGCTCGGCGGGCACACCGTGGCGGCGGCCGATGTCCTCTGTTGAGCCGCTCGCCGCCGATCACGCCCAGGTCCCCGAGGCGGTCGTCCTCTTCGCGTTCATCGAGGCCGGCAGGACGATCGCGCGGCCGAGCCCAGAACGGGTGAACACGGACCCGAGGCCGATCGTGCATCGGGCGGGGTCGATCGCGGCCATGGTGGGCATGGTCCCCCTGGCCGACTATTGCGGGGCGGAGGCGGAACGCAACCTGTCCGACGTGGAGTGGCTGGCGCCGCGGGCGTGGCGCCACGCGGCCATCCTGCGCGAAGCCATGCTGGAATCGGCCGTGTTCCCCGCGCCGTTCGGGACGCTCTACGCCAGCCTAGGAAGCCTGACCGCGTTCATGGCGGCGCACGAGGCGACCATCGCCAGGTTCCTGCAAGACGCCGCGGGCAAGGAGGAGTGGGGACTGAAGGCGACGGCGGACCTCGGCGGCCAAGACGTCCTTGAGACCCACGCCGCCAGAACCTGGCCGGACTGGCCGCTGCTGACGCCCGGCGTGCGCTACATGCGACTGTGCCGGGATAGGCCGGCGCTGCTCGACCTCGCCCGGGCCAAGGCCAGGGACGCGGTGGCCGACCTGATCGCAGATCTTGAATCTCCGGCGATCGCCGTGCGCCAGCTTGGCCCGACGCGCGGCGCCGACGACGGTCAGGACGATTGCATTGCCCGCTATGCCTTGCTCGTTCCCGCCGCAGGAGCGGTCGAATTGCACGAGTGGGTGGACGCGATGGGCGCCATGCTCGCCCGGGAAGGCGTCGGGATCTCGCTGACGGGCCCGTGGCCGCCCTTCAGTTTCCGCCCCGACCTGCCCGCGGCTCCGCCGGTCGGTTGAGCCGTCTGATGCCTGTCGCCACTCTCGACCACGAGAGCTTCTTCCACGCGGCGATGGCGACGATCCCCTCGTCGATCCTGATCTTCGACGAGCGGCTGTCGGTGGTGATGGTCAACCAGAACTTCCTGGAGAAATCGCGTGGCAGCCTGGACTCCACCCTCGGGCGGCGACTGCATGAGATTTTCCCGCCGGCGTTCCAGGACACGCCGCTGGACCAGCAAATCCGCGAGGTCATCGTCACGGGCGTCACCTTGCACCGGCAACGCATGACCTATCGCGCGCCGGGCGTCTCGCTGCGAATTTACGCCTACAGCATTTGTCCGCTTCAGCTGCGGAGCGGCTCGCGGGGGGCGATCCTGGTCATGGACGACGTGACCGACCTGCTCCAGCTCGGGGAGGAGGTCCGGCGGATGCAGCTGCATCTGGCCAGCATCGTGGACTGCGCGGGAGACCTGATCGTCTCCACCGATCCCAACGGGTCGATCATGACCTGGAACACGGCGGCCCAGCGAGCCACCGGCCATCCGGAGTCGGCGATGCGCGAGCGATTGCTCGCCAATCAGATCGAGGCCCCCGAAAACCTCGAGGCCATGGAGTGCTTCCGAGAGGTCGGGAGGATCGATGAGCGCCGGTCGGTGGAGTGGCCGCTGCGCTGCCGCGACGGTGGAAGCATCCCAGTGTCCTGGCGCCTGTCGCGGATGACAAGCAGCGCCGGAGAGGTCACGGGCGTGGTGGTCGTCGGACGCAATCTCGTCGAGCAGCGGGCCTTGGAAGCCCAGATGCACCAGGCGGAGAAGCTGGCGGCTCTTGGCAGGGTCATCGGCGGCATAGCTCACGAGATCCGCAATCCCCTGGGCGTCAGCTCCGCCGCCGCCCAGCTGATGAGGCGTGCGAACACCTCCCCCGCCCTGATGGAGGAATGCATCGAGAAGGTCGTCAGCGGCGTCGACCGCGCCTCGCTCGTGGTCGAAAGCCTGCTGCGCTTCGCCCGTCCCGGTCCGATCCGGGAGACGACGCGCGTCAACATGCTCGAGGTCCTCGAGAACGCCTTGATGTTCGCGTCCGGCGAGATGGCCGCCGGCACTACGGTCAAATGGTCGCCGGCGCGTCCGGCCCGCCCGATCTACGCCGAAGGCGTACAAAACCTGCTCGAACTGGTCATGATCAACCTCTTTGTGAACGGATTCCAGGCGATGCCGCGGGGCGGCGAGCTGACCATCTGCACGTCGACCAACCCTTCCGAGATTCTGATCGAGATCGGCGACAGCGGCCCAGGGATACCCGAGTCCCACGCGTCGAAGATCTTCGACCCGTTCTTCACCACGCGCAGTGACAGCCGCAGATTGGGGCTGGGCCTCTCCGTTTCCCACTCCATCGTGCAGCAGCACGGCGGGGAATTGACCGTGCGGACGTCGCCTGGGGAAGGCGCCGTCTTCATGGCGCGCCTGCCCCGCGCCCGGCGGCCCGCGCCCGCGCGAAGGGCCGGCGGACCGTGAAAGCCGCCGACCACCCCTCCCCCACCGAGCGCGCCCTGGTCGTCGATGACGACCAGGAGATGTGCTGGATCCTGGAGATCACCCTCGCCAGCGTTGGCTGCATCGCCACCGTGGCGGGGTCGGCTCAAGCCGCCATCGCCCTGACGACCGGACATGCCTTCCCGATCGCGTTTGTAGACGCCCGGCTCCCCGACATGGACGGCCTGCGGCTTGTGGAGGAGCTCCGGTGCCTACAGCCGGGGATGAGGATCATCGTCATCTCCGGATACTTCTTCGAAGACGACGAGCGCATCTGCGAGGCCATCCAGGCCTCGAAGATCCACGGGTTCCTGGCCAAGCCGTTCGAGATCGACGCCATCCTCGACGCCGCCAAGGCGAGGGGATGACGGGAATCGCCACCCTTAAATCACGGGCGGCGACGCCCGTCTTCTTCTCCCGCCACTCCCGCCAGGCGAGCGCGCAGGAATCGCAACAAATTGTTTTAGAATGACTTTTGTCCTTCTCCTTCGCGGCCCGTCGATTGGCTGCTCCCTTGCAAGGGGAAGAGCGTCGAGGCCGCTGCGGCGTCTTCGGCGGCCGTGCACAGCCCCCTGTGCGCATTCAAGGAGAAGCAGTATGGCGCGAGTTCAGAAGTCAACCAACTCGTCCAGCCTCGCCGAGGTGGTCGATCGGATCCTCGACAAGGGCATCGTCATCGACGCCTGGGTCAAGGTTTCGCTGGTCGGGATCGAGCTGATCACCATCGAGGCCCGTGTGGTGGTGGCGTCGGTCGAGACCTACCTGAAGTACGCGGAAGCCGTGGGACTGACGGCGTCAGCCGCGACCCCCGCCTAAGCGGCGCCCGGGAAACTGCCGGGGGAGAGGCCGTCCTGGACGTTCGCCCCCGGCGGCGACCCAATCCTTTCGCCATCCCACCTGGAGGAACAGTCATGGCGAGCATGACGCAGGACTTTGGACGCCTCGCCGGCGGTATCGCGTCGAGCCGTACGGACAGGATCGAGGCGGCCCCCAAACGCCGCAAAGCCGCCGCCGATCGCCACACGGCGGTCGGCGCGTCGCTGAAGGATCTGAAGACCTCCCGCGTTCGAGCCGGCCACGCACACCGCACGGCGGCCACGGCGGCGCGCAAGGGTCGGCATGCGGAGGTCCGCGCACTCCTGACTCGGTTCCGACGCCATCGTGAAACCTGGCGCCGTCATTACCTTACCGAGGCGGCGACCTTCATGCGCGACCTGACCGCCGGAGTGGCGGAGCTGCGCGACGCCTTCGGCGCCAGCCAGCGCAACCGCGCGACGGCCCGGCGCGAGGCCGTCCGGGCGCTTTGGAAGCGGCTGGGTGAATATGGCCGCGATCGTCGCGAGGCCTCGGCCGCATGGCGGGGCTCCCGGCCCAGGCACGCCGCGCACGAGCGTTCGGCATGAGCGCGGCTCTCGCCCGGAGCCTGGAACCGCGTCCCGGCGACCCTGAGGGCGAGGACGACGGCGCCCTCGCCCTGGAGGCCGGCGATGCGTTCGTGACCTCGCCGGCTATTCAGGCGATCACAGAGCGGGCCCTGGCCTATCTCAACGCCGGATATGCGGTGCATCTCAGCGGCCCCGCCGGCACGGGGAAGACGACGCTCGCCTTCCACGTCGCCGCTCAACTCGGGCGGCCGACAATCCTGCTGCACGGCGACCACGAGTTCGGCAGCTCGGACCTGGTCGGGCGTGAGGGCGGCTATCGCAAGTCGAGAGTCGTCGACAACTACATCGCCTCGGTGGTCCGGCTCGAGGAGGAGGGGCGCGCGCTGTGGATCGACAACCGGATCACCACCGCGTGCCGGCTGGGGCATTCGCTGATCTACGACGAGTTCAACCGAAGCCGGGCCGAAGCGAACAATCCCTTCCTTAGCATCCTGTCCGAAGGGGTGCTGAACGTGCCTCGGCTGCATGGCCGGGGCGAGGGATATCTGGCCGTCCACCCGAACTTCCGAGCGATCTTCACCTCCAATCCCGCCGAATACGCCGGGGTCCACCGCGCCCAGGACGCCCTCTTGGACCGGATGATCACGCTACAGCTCGAGCACTACGATCGGGATACGGAGATCGCCATAACCGCGAGCAAGTCCGGGGTCGGCCAGACGACGGCCGAGCGCGTGGTGGACCTGGTGCGGTTCTGCCGATCGGAGGGGCGCAATCCCCATTTCCCGACGATCCGAGCCTGCATCGCGCTCGCCAAGGTGCTGGCGCTTCGTCAGGTCGAAGCCGACATCGATGAGCCCGTCTTCGCCTGGGCCTGTCGGGACATCCTGGGCCCCGCCTGGGCCAAAGAGACGCCGGACGGATCGGCGACAGCGATGTTCGTCGACGAACTCCTGGCCCGCTTCGGCGCGCGCACGCGCGCCGAAGCCGCGATCGAACGCTCGTTGTTCCGGCGCGGCCTGAACGGGGCGGTCCGCGCCGCCGCAGGAAGCCCTTCATGAGCACGCGCCAAGCACAACCGTCGAGAGGACTGGCCGATCTGCGCACCCTGGCGGGTTTGGCCGACAAGCGCACGCCCGCCTACAAGGCCTATCTCCGGATCAGCTTCCTGGAACTCGAGCGCACCCGCCATCGTCAGGAGATCGGGGCTGTTCGCCGCCGTCTCGACTTCATGCTCAGGCGGTGCGTGGAGATCGACGCCGAAACCGGCGCGATCCTGGCTGGCGTCGCGCCGGCCGCTCCGCGCCCGCTTTCCATCGCAGCACCCGTCGGCAACGCCTCGCCCGCGCCGCCAAGACCGAGGTTCCATGTCCGCTACTGAGCTCCCAAGCGGCGCTCGCACCAGGAGACAGACCATGACGCCGCCAAACACGCCTCGGACGTCCCGAGCAAGGGCTGGGTCGGCGAAGACCGCGGCCGCGCGCGCCCCCAGGATGGCGCGGGCCGCGCCCCCACCGTTGGGAAAGACCGCTCTGGCGCGCAACGCGGTGCGGAGCTTCCTGACCTCGGAGCTGAACGCGCGTGAGGTGCGCGTCACCAAGCTCGCGCCGGACGGGGTAGGCGGCTGGGACGCCGAAGCCGCCATCCTCGTCCCAGACCTCAACGTGAAACGTCTGGGCCTGCCGCTGACCCAGGAGATCCTCGAGGAGGACCACTGCGCGCTCCACCTCGATCCGGAGCTCGCCATCCAGTCCTACGAGTTCTTTGAGCTGGGCGACCGATGAGCCTCTACGTCTACGCCATCAGCCGGGCCGAGGACGGCGAAGCGCCGTCGCTCCACGGCGTTCTCGACCAGCCGGTCTATCGATTCCGGTCGGGGCCACTTGCAGCGATCGTCAGCCCTTGCTCGCAGGAGGCCGTGCGCGCCGAGCGCAGGCATATCGCCGCGAACCAGCGGGTGCTCAGCGCGGCCAACGCCCAGCTCGACGTTCTGCCGATGGCGTTCGGCACAATCGCCCAGTCCGAGGGCGCGCTCGCCTCGTTCCTGGACGAGCACTCAGACGCCCTCATCGCACAACTCGAGCGCATCGCCGGCTCGGTGGAAATGGCCTTGAAGCTCAGCCTCGATGCGCCCGATCCGATCGCCTATCTCGTCGAGCGCACGCCCGAGCTGGAAGCGGCGCGGCGGCGCATGTTCGACCGTGGCAGGACGCCGTCATACGACGAGAAGATCCGGCTCGGGCAGTTGTGCGACGAGTGCCTGCGCAGCTACCGCGACGCCCTGACGGCGCAGGTGCTGGAGCTGATCGGCCCGTCCTGCCGGGACGTCATGGTGTTGCCAGTCCGTGACGAGCGGGAGCTCGCCCATCTGGCGATGCTCGTGTCGCGCACGGGCGTCGGTGAGTTCCAGACCACGGTGGAGGCCTCTGCGGCCCAGTTCGAGGACGATCTCGCCTTCAGCATCCTCGGCCCCTGGCCGGCCCACAACTTCGTGGGAGCCGCCCTGCAATGAACGGCTCAGCGGCGAAGCGGCGATGCTGATCATCGACGATCTTCTGGCCGGCCCGGTGCGCGGCCTGATCTTCGTCTTGAAGGAGATCGACAAGGCCGTCCAGGCCGAGCGTGAAGCAGAGGAACGAAGGACCATGCACGAGCTGTCCGAGCTCCACCGCCAGTTGGACGCCGGCCAGATCACGGAGGCCGAGTTCGACGTCCGCGAACAGGTGTTGCTGGACCAACTCGACGAGCTCCACGGGGAAGGCGGCGAGGATGACGGCGACGAACACAACGTCTGAACCCGCCCGCGCCGGTCTCGCGCCTTACCCGGCAAGCCGGGAGGCCGTCACCCTGGCCGAGGCGCTCGATCGCCTGCTGTATACGGGCGTGTCGGTGGAAGGGCGCGTGGCGGTCGGCTTGGCTGACGTCGAGCTCCTGTTCCTCGACCTTCGGCTGCTGCTCGGCTCGGTGGACACGATCTGGCCGGACGGGCGTCCGCCGTTCCGACCGATGATCCCGCCCGATCCAGCGCCGCCTCCGGTGACTCCTGCGCGTCCTGCTCAGATCCTTGCGGCCTCGCCGCGGTCGCCCCCCCCGCCGGCCCCGGCGCCCGTCCCGGCCGATGCCGATGCCGATGTCGATGTCGAGGCGCACGGCGCGACGGCGGCCCAGACGCAACCCGACCGCGACGGGTCCCTGGCGAGGGCGCTTGGCGCGCGACCGTCGCCGTCCTCGGCCGGCGATGGGCTGACGCGGCTGGTGCTTACGCTCGTGAAGCTGCTGCACGACGTGTTGGAACGGCAGGCGGTGCGCCGGATGAGCGCCGGCGCCCTGACCGACACGCAGATCGAGAACGTGGGCGCGGCGCTGCTCGCCCAGGCCGTCGAGCTGGAGCGGCTGCGCCGGCAGTTAGGTTTCTCGGACAGCGACCTCGCCCTCGACCTCGGCCGCCGCGGCGGGACCCTCTAGGAGACGCGATGCACGCCCAGCAGACCCTGACCCACGCCACGCAGAGCACCAACCTCGCGGAGTTGCTCGAGCGCATCCTCGACAAGGGCGTGGTGGTGGCCGGCGACATCTCGATCAAGCTGGTCGAGGTCGAGCTGCTGACGATCCAGCTGCGCCTGGTGATCTGCTCGGTCGATAAGGCTCGCGAGCTCGGGCTCGACTGGTGGAACCACGACGGGCGCCCCGGCTTGCAGGCGACCGAGCAGGCCGCCGCCCTGGAGGCGATGGACCAGCGCCTGGGGCGGATCGAGCAGGCGTTGGGCGCCGCCGCCTCACCCACACTCAGCCAAGAGGAGCGCCTATCATGACCAAGGACGTGCGCGGCCTGGATGCGCTCGGCGAGATCACGCGCCGACTATCCGACTTGTTCGACCATTTCGTCGAGGTGAACGAGGGCGCGGCCCCTCGCCATGGCCGCCACGAGAAGGACGGCATGGTGTTCGAATACTCGTTCAGCAAGCGGACGGCGGGAGAAGCGCGCGAGGCTCGCGCGGGCCGCCCGTCACGCGCCGAGGACGAACGGCCCCGACCGGAGACCCGCCGCGCCGCGCCGCGGCGGTCGGCCAGGCCGAGCGGGCCGCAGGTCGTGGAGCCCGCCGCCGACATCTTCGATGAGCCCGACGAGATCCTGCTGCTGGTCGAGCTGCCGGGCGCCGCGAGAAAGGACATCCGCTGCGTCCTGGACGGCGACATCCTGCTGGTCGAAGCGGCGGCGGGCGAGCGGCTCTTCCGCAAGGAGGTGCTGATCGAGTTGCCCCTGGCGCCCGGCGAGCCCAGCCTCGTCCTGCGCAACGGCGTGCTGCAGGTGCGATTGAAGAAGAAGGCGATGAAGACGACGAAGGCAAAGTGACCGTCGCGGGCGGCCCCCCGCGTTGCGGATCGATCAGGCGGCAAGATGGCGAGATTGATCTACGTTCCCGTGATGCACAGCATCGTGGAGATGGGCACGGCGGGACCGGCCTATCAGGCGGCTTTCGTCGCACGCTTCGGCGAGCAGAAGTGGCGCGATCGGGCCGAACAGTTCGACGAGGTTTGGCGCGTCGTCGAAGAGGCCATAGCGGCCCTTCACCTCGATCTGAAGGCGGTCAAGCTGTACCAGGACAGCCTGCCAGTCTGCGGCGCCGAGGCGGCCCTGGTCAGCGAACTGGCCGCTCAGGGCAGCCGCAACCATCTGCTCCTCGAAAGGCTCATGGACGGCGGCGCCGCGCTGGTCGGCGCGGAGTCCCCCGCCTTGCTCCTCGAGGAATACCGTCTCCTGCAGTCGGAGGATCGGAGCGAGGCGCAGGAAGCCGCCCTCCTGGACCAGCGCGACCGTTTCATCGCAGGGCGCATCGAAGAGACGCTGGGGGAGGACGAAACCGGGCTCCTGTTCATGGGCGCCCTGCATCACGTGGCGAAGTTCCTGCCATCTCGGATTCGGGTCGAATACCTCCGGTTCGAGGTCAGCGAGGCTCGAAGCTGAAGGCGGAGAGAGGGAGGCCATGTCCAGCAAGACCCCGGCGAAAGATGAAAGGCCGCGCCTGACGGTGACCGAGGCGCGGCGCGAGGATGTCGGCCGCGGCATCGTCCGGCTCGACCCCGACGCCATGAAGCTGGCGGGCGCCGCGCCTGGCGACGTGCTGGAGATCGAGGGGCGGACCAAGACCGTCGCCAAGGCGATGCCGACCTACAAGGAGCAGCGCGGACAGGGGGTCGTGCAGCTGGACGGGGTGATCCGCACCAATGCGGGGGTCACACTCGGCCAGCAGGTGGCCGTCGCCAAGGTCGGCCACGCCGACGCGCGCCGACTGGTCATGGCGCCCTTGGGCGCAGGTCCGTTGAACGAGGACGACATCGACTACATCGCCGGGAGGCTCGACGGCCTGGCGGTGAAGACCGGCGATCGCGTGCGCGCGCAATTGTTCGGCGCAAGCCATCGCGACTTCCAGGTCGTCAGGACCGAGCCGGACGGGCCGGTGATGATTCACCCCAACACCCTGCTGGTGATGGAGAAGACGCATCGCGGAGAGGCCAAGGAGGCGGACGAGGAGATCGTCACCTACGACGACCTCGGCGGAATGGAGCGGGAAGTCGTCAAGATCCGTGAGATGATCGAGCTGCCGCTTACCCACCCGGAGGTGTTCGAGCGCCTGGGCATGAAGCCGCCGAAGGGGGTGCTGCTCTACGGTCCCCCCGGCTGCGGCAAGACCCTGCTCGCCCGCGCCGTCGCCAATGAGTCGGACGCCGCCTTCATCTATGTGAGCGGGCCCGAGATCATCCAGAAGTTCTACGGAGAGAGCGAGGCGCGCCTGCGCCAGATCTTCGAGGAGGCCCGCCGCAAGGCCCCCTGCATCATCTTCTTCGACGAGATCGATTCCCTGGCGCCCAAGCGCGAACGGGTCGAGGGCGAGGTGGAGAAGCGGGTGGTCGCCCAGCTCCTGTCGCTGATGGACGGCCTGAAGGGCCGCGGCGACGTGATCGTCATGGCCGCGACCAACCGCCCCAACAGCATCGATCCCGCCCTGCGACGCCCCGGCCGGTTCGACCGGGAAATCGTGATCGGCATACCCAACGCAAAGGCGCGGCGCGAAATCCTGGAGATCCATTCGCGGGGGATGCCTTTGGCGCCCGACATCGACCTCGACGAGCTGGCCGAAACCACGCACGGCTTCACCGGAGCGGACCTCAACGCCCTTTGCCGCGAGGCGGCCATGGCGGCGTTGCGCAGGCAGTTGCCAGCGACCGCGCTGGAGTCCCAGCCGATCCCCTACGAGGCGTTGATAGCCATGGTGGTCGCCATGGCCGACTTCACCGAGGCCTTGGCGGAAGTGGAGCCCTCGGGCCTGCGCGAGGTGGCGGTGGAGGTCCCCAACGTGCGGTGGGACGAGGTGGGCGGAACTCGAAACCGTCAAGGCGGCGCTGAAGGAGGCGATCGCCTGGCCGATCAGCCAGCCCCAGCTGTTCGAGCAGATCGGGCTGCGTCCGCCGCGCGGCATCCTGCTTTATGGCCCGCCCGGCAACGGCAAGACCCTCGTGGTCAAGGCCCTGGCCTCGCAGAGCAACCTCAACTTCATCTCGATCAAAGGCCCTGAGCTCCTGTCGAAGTACGTGGGCGAGTCCGAGCGGGGCGTGCGCGAACTGTTCGCCCGGGCCCGCCAGGCGGCGCCGTGCGTGGTGTTCCTGGACGAGGTCGATGCCCTGGCGCCCAGCCGTGGCTCGGGCGACCGCTCTCCGGTGACCGACCGGGTGGTGAGCCAGCTGCTCACCGAACTGGACGGGGTGGAAGCGCTCAAGGACGTCTGGGTGATCGCAGCCACCAACCGGCCGGACATGCTCGACGACGCCCTCATGCGGCCGGGTCGGCTCGACCACCATCTGGAGGTGGCCAAGCCCGATCGGGCGGCGCGCTCCGCGATCCTCGACGTGCATATGCGCCACAAGCCCGTCGCCAAGGGGATCAGCGTCGAAGCGCTCGCCAGACTGACCGACGGCATGTCGGCGGCCGACCTGCGCTTCATGTGCGACCGCGCGGCCATGAACGCCCTGCGCCGCGTGTTCCCGAGCGCGACCGGAGCGCCGGTGAACGCCGACGGGCTACGGATCGAGCAGCGCGACTTTGACGACGCCTTGGCCGCACACGGCCCCGCCCCGGTCAAACCGAAGGCCGCGCTGGCAGTGTGATGCAGCGTGTCTCAGCTTGAACGTCGCCGCCGCCAGCGCCGCGACCAACGCGTCGTCGAAGGCTTGGCGCGAATCCTTCTTCCTGACTGCAGGTATGTCGACTAACATTTTGTAATAATGCGACTAATTTACCGAAATTCAGACACGCAGAGTCGAGGCGCGGCTCTGGAAGCGACGCAGAGCTAGTCCTGGCCCGACACCACCATGGCGAGCGCGAGCACGCGGGGCTGGTTGGGCGTCCCGTCGAGCTGGGTCGCGTGCTCGTCATAGATGTCGACGCCCGGCGGCAGGGCCACGCCGGTCTGCGCCGAGCGCGTGAAGATGTGGCGGCCCTTGCCGGGGCCGCGGTCGAACCAGTTGGGATCGTCGAACGCGCCGCCGCACAGGCCCAGGACCTCGGGGAACCGTTCGAACTTCAGGAAGAGGGTCGTTCCGCACCTGGGGCAGAAGTTCAACGACACCGTCTTGTGGCTGCCGTCGGAGAGGTGCTCGAAGACCTTGGGCTCGGCCCCGGTGAAGGCCACGTCCTGGGCCTTGAAGATGGGCTCGACCAGGAAGGCTGAGCCGGTGAACCTCTGGCAGAAGGTGCAGTGGCATATAGTGGTGCGCACCGGGTCGGCCGTCGTCCTGAAGCGGATGTCGCCGCACAGGCAGCCCCCCTCGTGGACGTTCGACATGTGGATGCTCCCTGGTCGGTGACGGGCCTCAGGCCCGGTCCCGGCGCGGCTTACGACGTTTCTCGCCCGGGCGGGAGGGGTCGGACCTTGCCCGCCCGAACCGGAGTGCGACAAGCCCGGCCATCCGGTGTAGGCCAGGGCGATGAACAGCAAGCCCGCGCTGCGCCGCCTGGCCGATCTGCCAGGCGTCGCCGACCTGGAATACAAGGCGCTGATGCAGCGCGACTTCGCCGACCCCGACGCGCGCGCCCGCTTTCCCGAGATCGACGCGTGCTCGGCGGCGCTGTTCGGCCTGACCGCCGATCAGGCCGAGGCGACGCCCCGGCCGCCCGGATGGGACGGGATCGAGCGCCGATCGGCGCGCGAGCAGGCGGACGCCTTCGAGGCCGAGGGCTGGGACGTGACCGACGACAAACGCCGGCCGCTACGGACGCTGGGGCACTTCAGCCAGCAGCTCTGGCTGGCCGTGCGCGGCGTGGCCGGGACGCTGCCGTTCCAGCCCGAGGCGCCGGAGAGCGCCGGCGACTGGGGCGCGGGCCTGGCTGCCGACGCCGCGCGCTTCCGTCGCCGCTAGCTGTTCTCCGCAAGGATCACGCATGAAGCCGCCGCCGAAGCGACTGTCCGACCTGAAGGGCTCCGCGCCCGCGCGCGACGTCTATGCGCCGCCCACGCCCAGGGTCTCGCGGCAGAAGAAGGCGAAGGTGCTGACCGCCGCCGAGCGGGCCGCCTTCCTCGCCACCCGGCCCGACCTCAAGCCCAAGGGCGAAGGCGACGCCTGAGCCTCCGTGCGGGCGGCGCCGATCCCGGCGTCCCGGTTCGCAAGGCGCCCATCCTGCGGCAGAGCTTCGGACTGGCCGGAGGGGCTGAAAACGCTCAGTGTCCGATTCCGAAGTTCGCCAGCGCTTTTGCCAGGCAGATGCGAACTTCGGAATTGATCGGGACACTAGCAAGTCTATGATTCTAGTGTGGTTTAAGGATCAGAAGTTCGCAACTGCGGGAGCCGCCATCATCATGCGAACTTCTGATCCACCACACTAGGGTCGCGCCAGCCGAAGACAGACCGGCAAGAGATTGGGAGCACGATCCATGACCGTCGAGATCCGCCGCGTGGTCACCGGGGTGAACGCCGAAGGCCAGGCCCTCGTCATCCAGGACGGTCTGGCGCCCGTGACGGTGTCGCGCCCGGCGCTGGCCATGGAGGCGGCGTTGATCTGGACGACCAGCGAGACGCCGGCGGACCTGTCGCAATACGACGACCCGACGTTCCGGCCCTCCGCCATCGGGCCGACGCCGGGCGGATCGCTGGTGCGGGTGACCGACTTCCATCCCCAGCCCAAGGGCGTCGAGAGCGCGACGGTCCTGAAGGAGTTCGGCCTGGGCCAGGACGACCAGGGCGGCCGGCACGCCCTGATGCACCGGACCCAGACGCTCGACTACGCCATCGTGCTGGACGGCGAGATCGACATGCTGCTCGACGAGGGCGAGGTCCACCTGAAGGCCGGCGACATCCTGATCCAGCGCGGAACCAACCACGCCTGGGTCAACCGCGGCGACAAACCCTGCCGCATCGCTTTCGTCATGGTGGACGCCCAGGACTATCCGCCGCCCGAGGGCCGGACGTTTCCGCACAAGCCCTGAGGCTTCGGCGCGGCGCGCGATCAGGAATCGGCCCGCCAGTGCATCGCAGCAGACGGATGATTCATCATCCGTCTGTGGTTCGATGCACTAAATCAAAGACTTGTGCTGCGAGGCTCAAACGAATCGCGGACCATTCGTTTGAGCCTCGCAGCACCAGCCAAGGCGGACCTTATTCGGACGGCGGCTCCCACAATTCCACCGGATTTCCTTCTGGGTCGTGGATGCGGGCGAACCTGCCTGTCTCAGGCGTGTCCCATTCAGGGTTCGTGGTGATCGCTATCCCGGCGCCGCGAAGCGCCGAGAGGAGCTTATCCAGCTCGGTAACCCGGAAGTTGATCATCCACTGCTTGGCCGCGGGAAAATGGTCCGTGTCCCGGGGGAACGGCATGAACACGGTCGGACCGGCCTGTTGCATCCATTGATATGAATCGTCGGCGACCAGGCCCAAGTGCTTTCGATACCACTCCAGCAGGGCCTCAGGATCGTTCGCCCGGAAGAAGACGCCGCCGATTCCCACCGCAGACATGGAGGCCTCCCACTTTGCATGGGAGAGTAGCTCCTGCAAATCGCGGAACCAACCTCCGCATCCCACCTTCAAGCTCCTGCGGACCTTCAGGATGTCGGCTTCCGGGCATCGGGGGTGAGCTGAGCAGCCTGACATGCGCGCGTGGTTCGCTTTCCGCTTGCGCCCGCGATCATGCTGAAGTGGCGCGGCGCGCAGAGTTGACCGGACTCAGCGGCCGCTTCGTCCGGGCCCATCGCAACCTGCTCGAGATAGTCCCGCAGTTCGTCGCCGCGCTGTTGCTGGTGCACGCGGCCCATGCCGCCGGATCGCCGTCGGTCGGCGGGCCCGGACGACGGTCATCCCCCGGCTCGCCTATGTTCCCGCCTCCGCCTTCGCGCCTGCGGGCGTGCGCCCCGTCTGCTGGCTCGTCGCGCAGGTCGGAGTCTTCGTGATCGTGGCCGACGTGTTCGCCTGAGGGCCGGTCCGCAATCCATCTTCGTTCATGGGCCGGGGGCGTCCGTCGATCCAGTCGCCGCATCCCGTCGCTGAAGGGAGCGTGCGGTCAGAGCGGCGCCTCTTCCAGAAGGGGAAGATCTGTCTCGGCGCTGGCCTGAGTTCCTTCACCACTGGGGGAGGCGGGTCAGCGCGGGGGCGCCGAGACGGAGGGGGCCGGCCCCCTCGCGCCGCAAGGCGGGAGAACCTGGGCGGCGCTCAGCCCCGCCCCTGGCCTACTTCCCCGGCAGGGCGAAGGCGGTGATGGTTCC
This sequence comes from uncultured Alphaproteobacteria bacterium, assembly GCA_963775275.1. Classification (GTDB taxonomy): domain Bacteria; phylum Pseudomonadota; class Alphaproteobacteria; order Caulobacterales; family Caulobacteraceae; genus JANWHQ01. The sequence goes on from CAVZII010000004.1 coordinate 198,209, forward strand.
TCCGGCGTTGATCGCGACGTACTGCTTGCCGCTGCGGCCCAGGTAGCTGATCGGGTTGGAGCCGCCGTTGGCGTTCAGCGTCGTCTCCCAGAGCTCCTTGCCGGTGGTGGAGTCGAAGGCGCGGAAGCGCTTGTCGTTGGAGGCGCCGATGAAGACCAGGCCGCCGGCGGTGACCGTCGGGCCCGCGTTGCCGGCATTGCCGAGCACCTGGCGGTCCTTGGGCAGCTGGTCGAACAGGCCGAGCGGCACGGCCCACTTGATCTCGCCGGTGTTGGCGTCCACGGCGGTCAGCTTGGCCCAGGGAGGCTTGTAGCAGGGCGCCTGCTCGCCGACCGGGCGACCCTTGTCGTCGTACTTGCCGCTGAGCGGCGCGCTGAAGGAGAAGAACGGACCCTTGCCGTTCACGCTGGCGCGGTCGTAGGGCTGGTCGGAGTGCGGGGCGTCGAAGCTGTAGCGGACGTTGGGGTCCTTCTTCTCGACCCAGCCGACGAGCGAGGTGTCGTTGGCGTTGATGTAGACCCAGCCGGTCCTGGGATCGGCCGCGGGGCCGCCCCAGTCGACGCCGCCGATGCCGCCGGGCAGCTGAATGGTGGAGCGCGGGGGATCGCCGTCCTTGTGGTACATGAAGGGCGTGAAGGCCCCGGCGTTGTAGAAGCCGCCGGCCTTGTCCCACATGTCGCGGCACGCGGCGGCATGCTCGGGGGTGGTGTCCTCGGCGGTGACGATGTCGTCCTTGGTCATGGAGACGCGGCTGAGTGGGCCCGGCTTCACCGGGAAGGGCTGGGTGGGACTGTAATATTCGCCCGGGACGTCGCCCTTGGGCACCGGCCGCTCGACCACGTCGAAGATCGGCTTGCCGGTGGCGCGGTTGAACTCGAAGAGCCAGCTGGTCTTGTTGATGTCGATGATCGCCGGGACCGTCCTGCCGTCGATCCTGAGGTCGACCAGGGGCCCGGAGCTCGGCATGTCGGAATCCCAGAGGTCGTGGTGGACCGTCTGGAAGTGCCAGCGGCGCTCGCCGGTCTTGATGTCGAGGGCGACGATGGAGTCGCTGAAGAGGTTGGCGCCGGGCCGGTCGCCGCCCCAGTAGTTGGGCGCGGGCCCGCTGATCGGGACGAAGACGAGGCCGAGCTTGGGGTCCACCGGCGCGGAGATCGCCCACATGTTGGTCCCCGAGCGGCCCCACCAGCCGGTCTCGCCCCAGGTGTCGTGGCCGAACTGGCCGGGGACGGGCACCGACTGGAACTCCCAGAGCTTCTTGCCGGTCTTGACGTCGAAGGCGCGGGTGTTGCCCGGCACGCCCAGGGGATCCTCGGTGGTGGCCGCGCCGATCACGGCGACCCCGTCGGCGATGGTGGGCGCGCCGCCGTAGCCGACCCCCACGTCGATGAAGCCGTCCTCGCCGAAGCCCGGGACCGGCTTGCCGGTGGCGGCGTCGAGCTCCAGCATGCGCGCGCCCTCCATGACCAGGATGCGCGGCGGGTCCTGGGCGTCGCCCGGCCAGTAGCCGACGCCGCGGCTGGAGAAGCCGCCGAACGGCCCCGCGGGCGCGTGCTCGAGCTTGTAGACCCAGATCTCCTTGCCGCTGTCGGCGTCCAGAGCGATCACCCGCGTGCCGGCCGGGAAGTACATGACCCCGCCGACCACCAGGGGCGAGGCGGAGTTGAAGCCGTGGAAGGCGTAGGACCAGGCGGACTGAAGCCGGTCCACGTTGGCGCGGTCGATCTGCTGCAGCGGCGAGAACCGGTCCGACGCCAGGTCGCGGTTGACCGTCCGCCAGTCGCCGGCGGGGATGGCGGCCTTGGAGGCCTTGCCGGCGGCGAACGGAATCCTGATCTTCGCCTGGGCCCCGGCGAACGCCGTCAAGGCCAGGACCGCAGCCAGACCAACGCTTCCAGCCAAACGCATGATACGCTTCCTCCCCTGTCCCGCCCCGCGGCGGGACGCTGACGCCGCCCCCCAAGTCCTATGGGTCATCGCCTAGAGAGAGTTCATTGACTTTGTCAATGGTGTGCGGCGCCGGCGCCGCAGATCGCGCCAATGCGCGGGCTCGCGCGCGGTTGAAGCGCCCGGCGCCGTTGACAGCTTGACGATGTGAAATAGCCTAGACCGGACCGCGCCGGGCTCGGCGCGGTTTCATCCGTCATCCCCACGAGAGAGGAGCCGAGGTTGTCGGCAAGCATGTTCGCCCGGGCCGCAAGGCTGGGCCTGATCACCCTGGCGGCCGCCTCCGCCCTGGCCGCCGCCGGCGGCCCGTCCGCCGCCCAGGACAACTCCAAGTCCGCCGCCACGCCGCCCGCATCGTCGGACGGCGGCGACGCGGCCAGGATCGCAGAGGGCAAGGAGATCTTCGCCGACTACGGCTGCGGCGCCTGTCACACCCTGGCCGACGCCGGCGCCGCGGGCGGCGTGGGCCCGGCGCTCGACGGCGACACCAACCTCAGCCAGGACCTGATCATCGACCGCGTCACCAACGGCCAGGGCCAGATGCCCGCCTTCGGCGACCAGCTGAGCCAGGACCAGAAGGCCGCGCTGGCGGCCTATGTGCTCGCCGCCGCGGCGAAGTGACGTGACGGGCTGAGGCGGGGCGGACGCTCAGAGCGGGCGTCGGACGGGCGACCGCCGACCCCCACGACCCACCCGGGATGTCCGCGAAGTCCGCCTTCCGATCGTGCGGCCTAGTGTCCCGATTCCGAAGTTCGCCAGCGCTTTTGCCAGGCAGATGCGAACTTCGGAATCGGATCGGGACACTAGCAAGTCTATGATTCTAGTGTGGTTTAAGGATCAGAAGTTCGCAACTGCGGGAGCCGCCATCATCATGCGAACTTCTGATCCACCACACTAGAGCCTTGTCCGGTCAGATCGGCGCGCCCTGGCTTGGACTGACGCCGCGCCCGGCGGCGACGCCGCCGGGAGCTTTGGCCGAACAAGGTCCCGGATGGGATGAGTGACGTCTGAGACCGACGTCGGCTCGGCCCCTCCGGGCGTCCGCTACCTGTCGGCTTCCCACACTGCCGTCAACGCAGACAAGTCGACATCCGCCACGCCCTCGGCCAGTGCGGCCTTCATGCAAGTCCGAGCCGCCATGCGAGCCCGAATCGAGTTGCTGTGCTCGTCGCAGGTCCGTCTCGCGGCGCCCTTGATGTCCTCGTAAAGTTGTTGAGCAGACCTGCCGCTTGCGAAGTTTGTGTCCTGTACGGACGCCACGCCGGTCCGCAACTGGCCGTGATCCGGGGCGACCGCTGAGCCCGCCCGCAGGAATCAAAGCGAAAAGTTGAAACAAATAACTTGCGTCTTCGGTGGGTAATTCGGCTGGTCTGCCAGAAATTCTTGCTTTTGCTGTCACTACACCGATTACGACAGTCGCTAACCCGGTCCCAGGCTCGACTTCCGCCCCGGCGGTCCGCTCGGAGTGGAACGCCAGAGTGTGTTCCTGGCGCCTTCCCGGTGACGGCCCGCGCCAGAAGGCGCACGACTGCTCTGCACTCATCTCAGACGTTCGAACCGACCGGGTCTCCAGGGGTGGCCGGAGCCAGGACGGCGATGAGCGCGGGTCCGAGGACAGGCCTTCCTGGGCTATTTCGCCGGCGCCGCGATGACGCCCCAGGGGCGTTCGCCCAGGCGCATCTTGCCGATGACCTTCATCGTGGCCGCATCGACGATGGTCATGTCGTCGGAGGGGCCATTGGCGGTGTAGAGCCGCCGGCCGTCGGCGCTGATCGCCACGCCCCAGGGCCTCTGGCCGACCGCCAGCGGCGGGGCGGGCGCGCCGGAGGCGGCGTCGATGGCGACCAGCGTCCCGCCGCGCCCGGTGGTGACGTAGACCTTGGCGCCGTCCGGCGAGACGACCACGCCCATCGGCCTGGCCCCCTGGCCGGGCAGGGCGAAGGTGCGCAGGACCTTATGAGCGCGCGCGTCCATCTCGGTGACGGCGCCCTGGAGCTCGTCGGTCACATAGGCCCGCGCGCCGTCAGGGGAGAAGGCGATGCTGCGGGGCCGTCCGCCGACGGGGACGCGGGCGATCACGCGGCGTGCGGCCACGTCGATCACCGCCACCTTGTCCTCGCCCTCGACGGTGACATAGAGGAACCGTTCGTCGGGGCTGAGCGCGACGCCTTCCGGCTCGTCGCCGACGGGTATGCTGCCGATCGCCTTTCGCGCCACCGGATCGAGGATCACGACTGCGCCCGCGGCCTCGCTGCCCGCATAGATCAGGCCCGAGCGCGACACCGCCAGCTGCTCGGGATTGGCGATGCCGCGCACCACGCCTACCAGCTTGCGCGAGCCCAGGTCGAAGATGCCGATCCCGTCCGCGCTGGGGTCGGGGGGCGGCAGCTTGCTCTCGTCGGTCCCGGGCGGGGCGACCGGTGAGCCCGAGAGCGCCACATAGAGCGTGCCCCCGTCGGGGCCGAGCTTGATCCCGCGCGGGCGCTTGCCGAGCGGATAGGTCCCCAGCACCTTGCCGCTCGAGCCATCGACGATGCTGAGGTCGCCCGAGAACTCGTTGGTGACGAACACCATGTTGGAGCCGGGCCCGCCCTGCCCGCCCCGGCCGCAACCGGCGAGCGCCAGCATCGCGGCCAGGACCAGGAAGAAGGCGGCCTGGTGGCCGACCTGGGCGCCGGTTCTGGAAGCTCTCGGCCTGTCCAATCGATCGCTCCCGTGTTGGACCCGGGCCCCGATGTTCGCCTACGGGCGCCGTCCGCCGCGCGAGGGGACCGATCGCGATCGGTCCCCTCGCAGCGCCGCTGCCATCATGCTTCGGCGCTGCCGTCCAGATACAAGGGGCCGGGAGGCCTTGCCGGAGAGGGTGTTCAACCCCTCTTCCGGCGGGCTCCGCCCGCCACCTCCTCCCGCCAGGGGAGAAGGTTCGTCCATGGTTGCCCTCAACTTAGCGCATCAGGGCCTTCGCCGGACGCGCGAAATCAAGCGTCCTGCTACTGACCTGCCTTCTCCTGCCCCCCGTCCGCGGGCGTGACGATGATCTCGCCGTACTGCCAGGGGAACTCCTTGGCGTGGTAGACGTAGGTCCCCGGCTTGTCGAACACGTGCGCCCCGATATCGAGCGGGTGCAGCGTGTCCGTCGACCAGGATCCGTCGACGGCGACGATGGTGTGGTCGAGCACGCCGTTGTTCCTCCAGCTGACCTTCTCGCCGGCCTTCACGCGCACGCGGAAGGGGTTGAACTCGTATTCGTCCTGGATGGCGTGCTGGCCGGTGAGGCCCATGTCGGTGACGAGCGAGGCGGTCTCGATGTTCGGCTTGTCCGAGACCTTGCCGGAGAAGTTCTCCCTGGGCGCGATCACCGGCGCCGGGCGCTGGGGCAGGGTTCCGCCGAGCTTGAAGAGCCAGATCGAGCCGCCAACGACGCTGGCGATGTACTCCTGACCGTCGTGCTCGAAGGCGACCGGCGGGCCGGCGACGGTGGTCCCGACCTGGAACTTCCACAGGAGCGCGCCGGTCCTGGCGTCATAGCCCTGGAGCTCGCCGTCGCCGGCGTTCTGGAACAGGAGCCCGCCCCCGGTGGTCAAGGCGCCGCTCGGCCTTCCGCGCTGGAAGTGCTGCTGCCAGGCGATCTTGCCGGTGCGGCTGTCGATGGCGGCCAGGACGCCGTAGCCCAGCTTGCCGATCCCCGGCGCCCGATTGCTGAAGCCGAGGCTGTAGAAGTCGGGGTCCTTGGACCTGCGGAACCATTGCAGCCCGGCGCCGCCGGTGGCGTAGAAGAAGCCCGTCTTGGGATCGAACGCCATGGGCGTGGAGCGCATCCCGTAGACGGGCTCCAAGAGGTTCGGCTTGTCGACCGCCGCGGGCGTGAAGAAGCAGCCCAGGTCGAAGCCGTTGGGCAGCGGCTGGGTCTTCCAATAGTCGCAGTCGGGCAGCACGGCCTGGGCGCCGACGGGATAGGGCTGGGTCCTGGCCGTCTGCTGGTAGGCGTCCTGGGGCACGGGACGCTCCTCGATCTCCTGCAGCGGCTTGCCGGTCGCCCGGTCGAGCATGAACAGGTAGCCGTCGGTGCGCATCGCCCCGATCGCCTTGACGGCCTTGCCCTTCACCTTGGCGTCGAACAGCACCGGCGCTTCGGCGATGTCCGCTTCCCAGATGTCGTGGTGCACGATCTGGTAGTACCAGCGCAGCTGGCCGGTCTTGTTGTCCAGGGCGACCACGGAGTCGGTGTAGAGGTTGTCGCCCGGCCGGTATTCCCCGCCGTATTGCGGGACCGCGTTGCCGGTCACGTAGTATTGCAGGCCGAGCTTGGGGTCGTAGACCCCGTCTAGCCAGATGGCGCCGCCGCCGTGCAGCCAGGCGTTGTTGCCCTTGGGCCAGGTGTCCGATCCCGGCTGCCCGGGCGAAGGCGTCACATAGAACCGCCACGCCGCCTTGCCGGTCTTGGCGTCGACCGCGATGATCTGGCCGCGGTATCCGAAGTCGGCGTTGGTGCCGATCGAGACCACGCCGTCGGCGAACAGGGTCGCCCCGGACGCCGAGCCGGTCGGCTCGCCCGAGGGGGGCGAGAGCGGCGCCTTCCAGGCGAGCTGGCCCGTCTTCTCGTCCACCGCGACAAGGTTGGCCTCGCCCGGGGCCCCGGCGGCGAAGAAGACCTGGCCGCCGCCGACCGCCACGCCGCCGCGCGCCGGCGAGCCGCCGGGGTCATAGCGCCACGCGACCTTCCCGGAATCGATGTCGACGCCGTAGACGTAGCGCAGCGAGGTCAGGAACATCATGCCGCCATCGACCACGGGGGCGGTGCGGGCCGAGGTGGCTGGCGCGATCCCTTCGATGATCGCGGCCGCGCCGAGCCTCGACACGGTCTTGGCGTTGATCTGCTTCAGCGGCGAATAGCGCTGATTGTCCGCGCCGTTGACGGCGGGCCAGTCCGCCCTGGCCAGCTGGGGGGCAAGGCTGATCGCGGCCGCCAGCGCGACGACGGCCCCGCGCGCTCGCATCGCCGTCGATCCCGTCGTGGCGCGCTCCTTTGCCGCGATCCATGGTCGATGCATGATCCTGCCCCGTCGAGTTGATTGTGGTTTCTGCTTGGCCGGAGCTTTGGCCATGCGGCGAGCGCCGTCAACGCCGGCCCGCGCTTGCGGCCCTGATCGGCGTGCGTTCGGCTGCTGAAACGCCGCGGCTTTGCGCGCCGCCCGTCCGCGAGGGCCGTGCAGGCGTGCTAACGTCGCCGGGTGGCGACAACGAGCGAGACGGACCTTTCGCTCTGGAAGCAGGGCCTCTGCGCCGTGCCCGACGAGGTGTGGGCGCGCCCGGACCTGCGCACCCTGGTGCTCGCCGACAATCAGCTGACGGAGATCCCGGACCGCGTCGGCGCGATGCGGCGCCTGCGCATGCTGGATCTGGGGCGCAACCGGCTGGCCGCCGTCCCCGAGGCGCTGGGCGAGCTGGAGCAGCTCAGCGACTTCCTCTACCTGCACGACAACAGGCTGACCGCGCTGCCCGCGTCCCTCGCGCGGCTCACCCGGCTCCGATGCCTGAACATCAGCGGCAACGCCTTCGAGGTCCTGCCCGCCCCTGAATGGCTGGCCGAGCTCGAGGCGCGGGGCTGCGCCGTCTATCGTTGACGAGCGGCGAGGGGCGCGGGCGGGAGAGGCGGCGAGCCGGTTCCCACGTCGCCCGAAATCGGTAAGGTCGCCTGACGGGGGCCAAGGCGAACGGGCGCGGGACGGCGCGCGGGTGAGGACCAAGGGAGGCCGCGATGGCCAAGGACAACAGGATCACGCTCTACGATCTGCAGCTTCGTGACGGACAGACCATCAGCCCCTTCGTGTGGGCGACCAAGTACGCCATCGCGCACAAGGGCTTCGAGATCGACATCGTGCCGGGCGGCTTCACCGGGATCATGGAGCGCACGGGCGGCCGTTCCGAGCGCCTGCCGGTGATCGTGGACGACGGCAAGTGGGTGCTGGATAGCTGGCTGATCGCCCAGTACCTGGACGAGACCTATCCGGACCGCCCGACCCTGATCGGGGGCAAGCCGGTCGAGGTCGCCACCAAGTTCATCGAGAGCTGGCTGTGGAGCACGGTGCTGCGCGAGTGGATGCCCAACATCGTCCAGGACTACCGCGACATGGTCCTGGACGTGGACTGGGACTACATCACCAAGACCCGCACGCCGCCGGGCAAGACGCTGGAGGAGGTGCAGGCCGGCCGCGAGGACCGCCTGCCGCTGATCCCGCCGAAACTGGAATTGCTCCGCACCGCCCTGCGCGAGACGCCGTGGCTGGGCGGGGACTCGCCGAACTACACCGACTACCGGGCGCTGTCGGTCTTCCTGTTCATGGCGGCGGTGGCGACCACGCCGGTGCTGACCGACGACGACCCGATCCGCGACTGGGTGGACCGGGGCTTCGACCTCTACGGCGGTCTGGGGCGCCATCCCGGCATGCACCCCATCTTCGGCCTGAAGCTGCGCGAGGGGGACCCGGAGCCCTTCGTCAAGGCGCCGCCCGGCGGGGGCCTGGCCAAGCGCAACACGGGCCCGGACTCCACCCGCGAGGAGACCCAGCGGATGCAGGCGCGGCTGAAGGAGAAGGCGCCGGCCTGACCGGCAGGCCCCCGATCGTTGAATCATTCAACCAATTGCCGCCGCCCGGCGGAGGCGCTAGCCTTCCGCCGAGAAGGTCGCCGGCTCGAGGTTTACCTTCTTCGACCGTCATGGCCGGGCTCGTCCCGGCCACCCATGAACACGGCGCATCACGGCATCCTCCGACCGCCGTGTGCATGGGTTACGGGCATGTCGCGGCTTCGCCGCTCCAGCCGGTAATGACGGTGAGGTCGTGAGCTCCGTCCGAGCACGAAGCGTTCCGGTTTAGGGAGAGGCCCCAGATGCGAATTCGGATGGCGCTGGCGCTGGGCGCGGCGGTGACGGCGTCGGCGGCCATGGCGGGAGCGGCGCCGGCGACTGGCGTCTCCGCAGGCGTGTCGCCGGGCGACTGGCCGCGGTTCGCCCGCGACATGGCCGGCGACCGCTATTCGCCGCTGAGCGAGATCAACACCGCCAACGTCGCCAAGCTGGAGCCCGCCTGGACGTTCAGGGTGCGGCCCGAGGGCGGCGGCGGGGCCGTCTCGGAGACCTCGCCGATCGTGGTCGACGACGTGCTCTACCTGCCCATCGGCAACGCCGTCGTGGCGATGCAGGCGGACACGGGCAGGGAGATCTGGCGCCATCCCGTGGCCCCGGGCGCGGTGCGGCGGGGCGTGTCCTACTGGCCCGGCGACAAGGACCACGCCGCGCGGATCTTCTTCTCCAACGGCAAGGCCCTGATGGCGCTGGACGCCGGGACGGGGGCGGCGGTCGCCAGCTTCGGCCAGGACGGCGAGGTCGCGCTCGATCCGCCCTACGGCGGGCCGCCGACGATCTACAGGAACGTCCTGATCGCGGGCGCCAACACCGCCGAGATGCCGATCGGGCCGCCCGGCGACACCCGCGCCTTCGACGCGGTCACCGGCAAGCCCCTGTGGGTGTTCCACACCGTGCCGCGGCCGGGCGAGGCGGGCCACGACACCTGGCTGGACGACGGCTGGAAAGGCCGTTCGGGAACCAATGTCTGGGTCTGGTACATGACGTTGGACGCCCAGCGAGGCATCCTCTACATGCCCGTCGGCGGCCCCTCGCCCAACTACTACGGCGGCGACCGGCCGGGCCCGAACCTCTTCGGCAACTCGGTGGTGGCGGTGGACGCCGAGACCGGCAAGCTGAAGTGGTGGTTCCAGACCATCCACCACGACCTGTGGGACTCCGACCTGCCCGCTCCGCCGACGCTGGTGGATATCAAGGTCAAGGGCCGCACCGTTCCGGCCCTCGCCGAGACCGGCAAGTCCGCCTTCATGTACATCCTGGATCGCGTGACCGGCAAACCGGTGTTCGGGGTGAAGGAGACGCCGGTCGAGAAGGCCGACGTGCCCGGCGAATGGTACTCGCCGACCCAGCCGATACCGGTGACGCCCCGCCGACTGGTGCGCGACCGCTGGACGACGGCGGACGTCGTGACCGCCGAGGACACCAACGCGGCGCACGCGGCCGCCTGCCAGGCGCTGCTCAAGCAATACGGCGGGAGCTTCCACAACTCCGGCCCCTTCACCCCCTACTTCCTGCACGAGGACGGCGGGCCGGTTAAGGCGTCGCTGCGCACGCCGATGAACGGCGGCTCCAACTGGGGCGGCACGGCCGCCGATCCCACCACCGGCTACCTCTTCGTCAACACCAGCGACGGCGGCTCGATCGGCTTCATGGAGAAGCGCAAGGCCGGCGTGGTCTACGGCCGCGGCGACGAGAGCTCGCCCCAGCTCTACGACCGCGCGAGCCTGTCGGGGCCCGGCGCCTACACCTCGTTCAGCGCGAGCTTCACGGACGCGGACGGCAAGAAGGTCACCCTGCCCTGCGTCAAGCCGCCCTGGGGGCTCCTGACGGCGGTGAACGGCAACACCGGCCAGATCGCCTGGCAGGTCCCGCTCGGCGTCAGCGACGACCTGCCGGCGGGCAAGCAGGACACCGGCCGGTACAACGAGCTCGGCGGGCCGATCGTGACGGCCGGCGGGCTGGTCTTCATCGGCGGGACCGACGACCACCGGTTCCGGGCCTTCGATTCCAGGACCGGCAAGGAGCTCTGGACCCGCAAGCTGGAGTACAACGCCCAGTCGCTGCCGATCACCTACCGCGGCAAGGACGGTCGCCAGTACGTGGCCGTCGTGGCCGCCGGCGGCGCGGGCGACAAGGGCCCGGACGGCAAGAGCGACAATAACCAGTCGCTCATCGTGTTCGCGTTGCCGAGGTGAGCCTCACTATCTCACTCCGCTCATCCCGGCCTTCGCCGGGATGAGCGGTAGAGATTGAATCGTCTCGGGATTCACCAACGCCAACTGAGTACAGAGCCCAGAGAAAGACCATGCACAGACACCTGAGAGCCGCCCTGATGGCCGCAGCATTGGTGACCGCGGGTTCGGCCCCCGCGCTGGGCCAGCCCGCCGCCTCCGCCGACACGGTCGCGCCGGCCAGGCCGCATCTCATCCAGGCCTCGATGAACGTCTACCGCCGCTTTCCGCCGGAGATCCGGGACAAGATGGTGGAGTTCTACAACATGGTCCTGGGGCTGCAGGCGCTGACCCCGATCAACCTCGGCGGGGGCCAGCAGATGCTCCTGTTCAAGGTCGGCGCGGGCCAGATCAAGCTCGCCTCGGGCCTGAAGCAGGGGCGCCAGTACCACCCCGGCGGCGCGGTGAACGACGCCACCGGCATCAGGGTGATCACCTTCTACTTCCCCGACGCGGCCGCCCTGGCCGAGCGCTTCAAAGCCGCGGGATATCCGGCGCCGGTGTTCAAGGACCGGGGCGACGGGACGCGCGCGGCCCTGGTGAAGGATCCCGGCGGCTTCAACCTCGAGCTGGTCGCCGCGCCCGGCGCGTCGCCCGAAACCTACGGCAAGGTCGACGTCGGCATCAACTCGGCGGACCTGGCCAAGAGCGAGGCCTTCTACCGCGACTTCGTCGGCCTGACGCCCGAGCCGCTGGTGAAGGACGAGGTGCTGGGCGTGACCAAGCATCCCTTCCGCAACGGGACCACCACTATCGAGCTATGGTCAGTCGGCAAGAACCTGCCCGCCGACACCGGCAGCGCGGGCGTGCAATACATCACCGACAACGTGGCCGCGGTCGCCGCCCTGGCCACGGAGAAGGGCGTCACGGTGGAAGAGCCCTTGGGCGGCGTGCCGGGATTCCCCGTGCGCACGGTCTGGCTGAACGACCCGGACGGGGCGACGGACTATTTCTACCAGTTCGTCGGCCAGCGCGGCGGCGGGCGCTAGTGTCCCGATTCCGAAGTTCGCCAGCGCTTTTGCCAGGCAGATGCGAACTTCGGAATCGATCGGGACACTAGCAAGTCTATGATTCTAGTGTGGTTTAAGGATCAGAAGTTCGCAACTGCGGGAGCCGCCATCATCATGCGAACTTCTGATCCACCACACTAGTGCTGCGACGGATCGGCCCCGGTTCGCCGTCGCCGGCCAGCGTCTAGGGCTTCGGCCGCGCCTGCTTCGGGTACCAGAACTGCACGTGGCAGCTCTCGCAGACCGGGTCGAGATCGGTCGACGCGGCGAAGAGCGGCTTCACGTCCTTGGCCTGGGCGGCCTTGACGACCATGTCGCCTGCGTCCGCCAGCTTGCGGGCGCGCTCGGCGAAGGCGGCGGGGTTCGCGTCGATGTAGGCCTGGACCTCCTTGGCGCCCGCCGCGCCGGCGTCCCCCTCGCTGTCGATCTTCACCCCGGGCGCAGCCGCGACGACCTTGCGGGCCTGGGCGAGCTGGCGCGCCTGGTCGCTGACCTGCCGGCCCGCCTGACCGAGCCGGGTCCAGTCGGCCGCGGAGATCTTCGCGGGGTCGAGCCCGTCGCCGGCGTCGTTGTAGGCGGCGTTGGTGACGTCCCAGATCGCCTGGGCCTGGGGCGCGATGACCTGCGTCATGCTGGCGTGCACCGTCGGCGCCGACGTCTTGGGTCCGCACCCGGCCGCCAGCACAAGGCCTGCGGCCAGCATGGTCGTCATGGCGTGTCTGATCACGTCAGTCCTCCCGTCATCTCTACTCCCGTCCGGCGTTCCCCTGGCGGGAAGGTTAGCCTGTTCCCGACCGTCGCGTCGACGCTTCAGTCCCGAGGGACGGCGGCCCGTTGACAATAGTTAGATGATTAGCTAATCATCTGCCTATGAACCTGGTCTTCAAGGCGCTCTCCGACCCTACCCGGCGCAAGGTGCTGGAGCTGCTGCGGCAGCGGCCGATGACGGCGGGGGAGATCTCGTCCCACTTCGTCGTCTCCAAGGCGACGATGTCGGCCCACTTCGCCGTCCTGCGCGAGGCGGACCTGGTGGACTCGCAGAAGATCGGACGGGAGGTCGTCTATCGGCTGAGGATGTCGGTGCTGGAGGAGGCCCTGCTCAGCTTCGCCCAGCGCTTCGGGCTGGACGTCGCGCCGCAGGCCGGGACGGGCCCGTCGATCGAGGAGGGGACCGCCAGAGGGGGGAGGCCGGCATGAAGAAGCAGATTGGGAGCGCCCTCATCGTCGCCGCGATGGTCGTGGCGGTCTCCTTCGGGCTTAAGCGCCTGGTCGCTGCAGGCGCGATCACCCACGACCAGTACGTCCTCGGCTACCGCGCCCTCAACGTCGCCTTCGGCCTCGGCCTCGCCTGGTTCGGCGACACCCTGCCCAAGCGGCTGGGGCCCGTTCCGGACTCCCTGGCGGCCGCCGTCTGCCGGCAGTCCTTCACGCGGTCCGCCGGGCCGATCTACGTCGTCGGCGGACTGGTCTTCGTCCTGGACTGGCTGATCGCGCCGTTTCGCCTGGCCGCGTTCATCGGCACGGCTGCGATGCTGATCATGATGGCCGCGGCCGTCGCGCGCTGCCTGATGCTTGTCCTTCGGGCGCGGGCGCAAGCGAAGGCGTCGGTGGCCCGCTCCGAGCTCATCGGCGCGCAGCGCTGAGGCCGATCGACGCGGCCGGATGAAAGGCTCCCGGCCGCCCGGCGACAGGGGCGTCGTGGAGACAAAGGGAGGATGTCTCATGGGACGGATCACGCCTGGCGCCGCTGCGGCGCTCGTCGCCCTCGCGGCGCTTGCTGCCCCGGCCGCCTCGAACGCGGCGGCCGACAAGCCGCTGACGCCGCGCACCGCCTTCTTCGGCAATCCGGTCAAGGCCGCCGGCCAGATCAGCCCCGACGGCCGCTGGCTGTCCTGGATGGCGCCCAAGGACGAGGTGCTGAACGTCTGGGTCGCGCCGCTGGACAGGCCCGACGAGGCCCGTGTCCTGACCGACGAGAAGAAGCGCCCGGTCGCCGGCTACTTCTGGTCGCCGGACAGCTCGATGATCCTCTACGTCACCGACAACGGCGGGGACGAGAACTTCCAGCTCTACGGCGTCGATGTGGTGACGGGCGCGCGCCGGACCCTGACCCACTTCGAGAAGACCCGCGTGGGCGTTCTGGCCGTCAGCCACGACGTTCCGGACCGGGTGCTGATCCAGGCCAACAACCGCGACCCGCGCCTGTTCGACGTGATGAGCCTGGACCTGAAGACCGGCGCCGTCACGCCGGTATTCCAGAACGACGCAGGCTACGCCGGTTATCTGGCCGACCACCGGCTGAACGTGCGCATGGCGCTGCGCCTGCGCCCGGACGGCCAGCTCGAGATCTTCAAGGTCGTGGACGGCAAGGCCGGGGCCCAGCCGTTCGAGACCGTCCCCTTCGAGGACGCCCAGACCACCAGCCCCGCCGGTTTCAGCCGCGACGGCAAGACGCTCTACTGGATCGACTCGCGCGGGCGCGACACCGCCGCCCTCTACGCCCAGGACGTCGCCACCGGACAGAAGACGCTCCTGGGCGCCGATCCGCGCGCCGACATCAGCGGCGCGCTGGGCGATCCCCAGACCGGTCGGGTTCAGGCCTACGCCGTGAACTACCTGAAGCGCGAGTGGCATGTGCTGGACCCCGCCATAGGGCCCGACCTCGATGTCCTGCGCGCCCGCTTCGGCGAGGATTTCGGCGTTCAGTCGCGCGACTGGGCCGACGACAAATGGATCGTCGGAGTCGCGGGGCCGACCCATCCGGGCGAAGCCTGGCTCTATGACCGCAAGGCCAAGGCCCTGACGCGGCTCTATGTGAACCACCCCGAGCTCGAGAACGTGGCGCTAGCTCCCATGACGCCGCTGGAGATCAAGGCCCGCGACGGCCTGACCCTGGTGTCCTACCTGACGCTGCCCCCGGGCTCCGACCCCAAGGGAGCTGGCCAGCCGACCCATCCCCTGCCGATGGTGCTGGTGGTGCACGGCGGGCCCTGGTCACGCGACGGCTATGGCTACAACACCCTGCACCAGTGGCTCGCCAGCCGCGGCTACGCGGTGCTGTCGGTGAACTTCCGGGGCTCGACGGGCTTCGGCAAGCACTTCATCGCCGCCGCGGACCACGAGTGGGGCGCCGAAATGCAGGACGACCTGCTGGACGCGGAGGCCTGGGCGGTGAAGCAGGGGATCGCCCAGCCGGGCAAGGTCGCGATCCTGGGCGGCTCCTACGGCGGCTACGCCACCTTGGCGGCGCTGGCCTTCACGCCGGACGCTTTCGCGTGCGGGGTGGACCTGGCCGGCCCGTCCAACCTCAACACCCTGCTGGCCACGATCCCGCCCTACTGGACGCCGCAGATCGCCCTGTTCCACAAGCGCATGGGTGATCCGTCCACGCCCGAAGGCGAAGCCCTCCTGAAGGCCCGCTCGCCGGTGTTCGCCGCGGCCAACATCCGCCGCCCGCTCCTGATCGGCCAGGGGAGCAACGATCCGCGCGTCAAGAAGGACGAGGCCGACCAGATCGTGGCCGCCATGACCTCGCACCACATCCCGGTGACCTATCTGCTCGCCGCCGACGAGGGGCACGGCTTCCAGCGGCCGCAGGACAACCTGGCGTTCTTCGGCGTCGCCGAGCAGTTCCTCACCGGGTGCCTGGGGGGACGGGCAGAGCCCCTGGGCGAGGTGATGAAGCCGTCGGACATCCAGGTCGAGGCGGGCGCGGACCTGATTCCGGGCCTCTCGGCGGCGGCGGCGGCCAGGTAGGACCCTGCGGCGGCCGCACCGCCGGGACCCATTCCCAGCCGACCCGCGCCATGCCAAGACCAGGCCGGATCGGGCCATGCCGGCCTGGCGGCCTGGAGGGCGCGGGGAGCGGACCGGGGATGACGCGTGCGGGATGGGTCATCGGCGCCGCGGCGTCCTGGCTGGTGATCGGCTCGGCGGCGGCGCTGGCGCAGGAACGCGACCTGACCAGGGTCCCCCCCGTGTCGCACGACTACAGGCCGGCCAAGACCGAGTGGGGCGAGCCGGACCTGCGCGGCGTGTGGCCGATCGACCACCTGAACTTCACGCCCCTGCAAAGGACGCCGGCGCAGGGCGACCGGGTGTTCCTGACCGACGAGGAGTACGCCCAACGCGTCAGGCAGCTGAACGCCACGGCGGCCGGCTTCGCCAACGAGGAGAAGAGCGGCAAGCTCGGCATGGGCCACTGGGTCGAGCCGGGCGCGCCGAACCGGCGCACCTCGCTGCTGATCGATCCGCCGGACGGGCGGCTGCCGGCCATGACAGCCGAGGGCGAGCGGATGTCGGCGCCGATGCGATCGAGCTACCGGCGAGACCAGACCTTCGACTGGGTGACGGACTTCGACACCTGGGACCGCTGCATCACCCGCGGCATGCCCGCCTCGATGTTCCCGTTCAACTACAACAACGGGATCCGCATCTTCCAGTCGCCGGGCGTGGTCGCGATCCAGCTGGAGATGGTGCACGAGACCCGGATCATCCCCACCGACGGGCGGGCGCCCCTGCCCTCGGGGATGCGCAACTGGATGGGCGAGAGCCGCGGCCACTGGGAGGATGGGAGCACCCTGGTGATCGAGACCACCAACCTGAAGGCCGGCCCCTCGGCGACCAATGTGGGGACCTGGGGCTCGCCCGTGGAGAACGACACCCCGATCAGCCCCAAGGCCCGGATCGAAGAGCGCCTGACCATGACTGGCAAGGACGCCATGGTCTATGAGGTGACCTATTGGGACCCCGTCGTCTTCACCAGGCCCTGGACCGCCCGGCTCGATTGGAAGCGCAACGACGGCTACAAGCTCTTCGAGTACGCCTGCCACGAGGGCGACGAACAGGTGCGCGACTACATCACCTCCTCCAGGGCCCAAAGGGCCAAGGACAGGGCCAAGACCGAGGCGGCCGAGGCCCAGGCGCCGAGCGCACCGTGAAGGGGGCGATGACGCGCCGATGATCCGCAAGGTCGCGCTTCCGGATGGATTCGAGGTCCCCGCGCTCGGCCAGGGGACTTGGCGCATGGGCGAGGATCCGCGCAGGCGCGCCCAGGAGATCCGCGCCCTGCGCGCCGGGATCGACCTCGGCATGAGCTTGATCGACACGGCCGAGATGTACGGCGACGGGGCGACCGAAGCCCTGCTCGGCGAGGCGCTGGCTGGCATCCGCGACCAGGTGTTCCTGGTCAGCAAGGTCTATCCCTGGAACGCCGGCCGGGGCGCCAGCGCGCGCGCCTGCGAGGCCAGCTTGAAGCGGCTGGGGACCGACCGGCTCGACCTCTACCTGCTGCACTGGGGCGGATCGGTCCCGCTGGCGGAGACGGTGGAGGGCATGCAGGCCCTCATCGCCGCCGGCAAGATCCGGCGCTGGGGCGTCAGCAACCTGGACCTGCAGGACATGGACGAGCTCTTCCGCGCCGGGGGCGAGGCCTGCGCGACCGACCAGGTCCTCTACAACGTGACCGAGCGCGGGGCGGAGTTCGACCTCATGCCCGAGCTGAGGCGCCGGCGCATCCCGACGATGGCCTACAGCCCCGTCGTCCAGGGCCGGCTGCCGCGGTCCAGCGCGCTGCAGGCCGTCGCGGAACGTCAAGGCGCGACGGCGTTCCAGATCGCCCTGGCCTGGACGATGCGCGAGGCGGACATCATCGCCATCCCCAAGGCCGGCGATGAAGCGCACGTGAAGGACAACCGCCGCGCGGCCGACCTGACCCTGAGCGCCGAAGACCTGGCCGAGCTCGACGCCGACTTCCCCCCGCCCGCGCGCAGGACGCCGCTGGCGATGATTTGAGGCGCCCGCCACCCAGCCCGCTGGTGCTGTTGGTGTCGTTCTTGGTTGCTTTCCCGCAGCGCCGGGGGCGGCCGGGCGGCCGCAGGATCGACCACGAAGAACACGAACGATGCCTGGACCATCCGGTGGGCGCATCGGCGGGGGAGGGTCGTGACCTCGGCATTGAACTCGGCGCCGATCCGGCTTCAACTGGGCGCAAGGCGCGAGTGAACGTCGCCGTCCCGTTTTGATTGGAGGGGGAGACGAATGCCGAGCAAGATCATGCGGATGGCGCTGGCCCTGGCGGCCGGGCTGGGTCTTCTGGGACTTGCGGCGCAGGCGAGCGCGCAGAGCTGCGACCGCGCCTGCCTGATCAGGATCACCGACCAGTATCTGGCCGCCATCGTCGCGCACGACCCGTCCAAGGCGCCGCTCGCGCCGAATCTGGTGTTCGTCCAGAACGTCAAGCGGATGCAGCCCGGCGAGGGCCTGTGGAAGACCGCGACCGGCGGCCCGACAGCGTTCCAGATCCATGTGCCGGACGTGACCTTGCAGCAGGCCGGCTGGATGGGCGTGATCCAGGACGACGGCAAGCCGATGATGCTGGCGCTGAGGCTGAAGGTCGTGAACGGCAAGATCACCCAGGCCGAGCATCTGCTCGCCGCGCCGTTCGGGGGCGACAAGAACCCCAACATCGCGACGCTCCGCCCGGGCCTTGTCGCCCAGATCCCGGCCGGCGAGCGGCTGGCGCACGACAAGCTGATCAAGATCGGCGCGACCTATTACGACGCGCTCGACGACAACAACGGCTCGGAGGCGCCGTTCGCGGCGGACTGCCAGCGGCGCGAGAACGGCGTCACCACCGCGGGCGAAGGCGCCGGCGGGCCGCCGATCAAGGACGCCAACACCTCGCCGGTCGCGCACGACTGCAAGGGCCAGATCGACAGCGGCTCGTTCATCTACATCGACCGCATCGAGAACCGGCGGATGATCGCCGCCGACCCGGTGACGGGCCTGGCCATGGGCATCTCGCACTTCCGCCACCCCTTCACCAACCTGCCCTACAAGGTGAAGCACATGGACGGCTCGACCTCGGAGCGGAACGCCGGGAACATGCCCTACAAGCCGTTCGACATGCCCGCCGCGCACATCTTCAAGATCGGGCCGAAGGGACAGATCCACGAGATCGAGGCGGTCGGCTTCACCGCACCCTATGACTCGCCGAGCGGCTGGGAAGGGACGGCCTATGCGGCCTCGTGGATTCAGCCGCACTGAGGCCGAGATGAAGACCCGCAACATCGCCCTTTGCGCCGCCGCGGCCTGGCTCGCGATCGGACTTGGCGCCGCCCGCGCGGCCGGGCCGGCCGCCAAGCCGCCGCCACGGCCGCGCAGCAGCATGACCCAGAACCTGCCGCCGCAGGACGAGGCCATGCTGCGCGCCAGGCATCCCGAGCTCTATGTCCTGCCGCCGGTGTCGCACGCCTACGTCCCCGAGAAGACCGCCTGGGGCGATCCGGACCTGCGCGGCATGTGGCCGATCGACAGCATCGGCGGCCTGCCGCTGCAGCGGCCCGAGCAGATGGGAGATCGCGTCTTCCTGAGCGGCGACGAGCTGAAGGCCCGCGAGACGCTGATGCAGCAGTGGCGGGAGGCCGCGTCCGACGAGGACAAGCAGAACAAGCTCGGCAGCGGCAACTGGGTCGAGATGACCGGCGCCGGGCGGCGCACCTCGCTGCTGGTCGACCCGAAGAACGGCCGGCTGCCGCCGCTGACGGCGGAGGGCGAGCGGCTGAACGCCATGGGCCGGTCCAGCTGGGTGCGGGGCCAGACCTTCGACTGGGTGACCGACTTCGACAGCTGGGATCGCTGCATCACCCGCGGCTTCCCCGCCTCGATGCTGCCGTTCCGCTACAACAACGGCGTCCAGATCCTGCAGGGCCCGGGCTATGTGGTGGTGAACCTGGAGATGATCCACGACGCACGGATCATCCCGCTGGACGGGCGCAAGGCGCCGCCGGGCTCGGTCACCAACTGGATGGGCGTCAGCCGCGGCCACTGGGAGGGGAACACCCTGGTGGTCGAGACCGGCAACATCCGGCCGGGCGCGGCGCCGCTGAACATGGCGACCATCTCGGCGCCCCGGAACAACACCATTCCGATGAGCCCCAAGGCGCACGTCACCGAGCGCTTCACCCTGACCGGGCCGAACACCCTGGTCTATGAGATGACCTATTCCGACCCGGCGATCTGGACCGCGCCCTTCACGGTGCGGGCGAACTGGACGCGCGATCCGAAGTACAAGTTCTTCGAGTACGCCTGCCACGAGGGCGACGAGCAGATCCGCAACTACATCACCTCCTCGCGCGCCCAGCGGGCCAAGGAGGCCGCGGCGCGGGAGGCCGAGACCCAGGCGTCCGCGCGGCCGTAGGACGAGCGGCTGCGACCGGTCCCGAGCCGCGTCAAAGACCGCCGAATACGATGCAGAACCAGCCCCAGCCTGACCGCGGCCGCCCAGTGGTTACTGTCCTGAGACCGCCTGCTTCTCTTCAAGCACGCTCGCCGGAGGCGGCGTGGAGTAGCTGAAGGTCAGCTTGGTGACCGCATCGCTCTTCAGCTGGCCAACGCCGTCGGCCTTGCCATACGAGAGGTTCACCCACAGGCCGGTGTTGCCGAGCTTGTAGTCACCGGCGACCAGATAACGGGTGCGGGCGCCGGAGAACGCCGCGCCGGAGGGGTCGTTGGCCTCGATCTTCTCACGGCCGATCTGCGCGGTCAGCCGCGCGTCCGGGCGGTTCCACTCGAGCCCCACCCATCCGGTGTACCGGTTGACCCTGACCAAGGGGGTCGCAGCCACGCCAGTCGGGATGAACTCGTGCCATCCCGCGCGGCCGGAGAAGCCGATCATCATCCAGCTATCGAGATTGTCGGCCCAGGTTTCCATCGCCCGCCAGTCGCTGGCGACCATTGGCTCGGGCCGCCACAGCGGATAGCGGAACGACGCCCAAATCACGCTGGCCTCGTCGGTGAGCTGGGAGACCTTGCCAGGCGTCCCCTGCCACACCGCGCCCGCGCCGATGCTGAAGTCGGGTCCTGTCCTGGCGACGACGTCGGCCACGCTCTTGCAGGCCGGAACCACCTTGGCCGCATCGCTCTTGGCGAAGCTGTCATGGGCGCTCTGCTGGCTGCGGGTGTGGGCGTCGACGCTGACCTTCTCGGCAGCAGCCTGGCCAGCCTGAAGCTGGGCGAGCTCCTGCGCTGCTGCATCGGCCTCAGCCCTGTCGCCGGCCGCCGACGCCTGGGCCAGACGCGTCTTGACCCGCAGAATCTTGGGGCTGAAGGCGTAGTAGGCTTGGTCCAGGGCGGCCAAACCCGACATGGTCTGCTGTTCCAGGTTGTCGGAGATCGTCTTCCAGCCGGTGTACAGGCACTCGCGGAATGCGCTGTGAGCGCCGCCGGGAAGGCGCGCGAGCGCCGGATCACTCGAAGAGAGCAGGGAGGTGCTGATCCCCACCGCTACTCGCGAGCGCACCTGCTTGGCGGGATCAGGGTCGGCCACGCCCGCATACAGGCCCGCGGACAGGTGAGCGCGCTCCAAGGCCTGGGTGAACAGGTCGACGCGGGGGGCAGGCGACGGCTCGTCGTCACGCAGATCGGCAAAGACAGCATCACCCGTCCCGGCGTAGTCGCCAAAGCTGCGCCCACGCCTGGAAGCAAAGATCAACGGAGAGATCTCGACCGCGATCGCCTTGGAGGAGTCCTGGCCGGAGATCACGCCGGGCAAGGCCAGCACGAACGGCTTGAGGCTGTTGGATTGGGTGATCTTGTCGTCGGTCAGCCCTAGGAGGGCGAGGGCAGGCGAAGCGGGCACGTCGTAGTCGAAGGTGAAGACGCTGCTGTCGGCGGCCTGATGGTTGAGGCTGGCGAACTCCTTGTTGAGCTGGTCGACGACCGCCGATGCGCCTTGGTCGTTCGTCGTCGAGGCCGCGTCCGGCGATGCGGGCTGGGCCAGTGCGGCGCCGACGGGCAGCAGCACCGCGGTCACGGCCAGAGTGAACGCTCGCCTCATTGAAATATCACCGGAAACCAGCGTTGCTCGCGCTGATTGTTTGCGCAATCGGGGGCCAGGGCGAGTCCGCCGTTCGCGCCCAGCGGCAGCGGATTGAGCTGGTCATCATAGGCGGGAACCGGTTGGCCAGCCTGCTCGGCGCAATGCCAAAGCGTCTGGGCCGCACCACCCACGGACGCTGCGACCGCGTCGACCTCATAGGCGATAATGGCGTCCGCTTGGGGATCCTCTTCGAGGTGCTTCAGATCCAGCTCGCCGGGCTTGTTCTTGGCGACCGGCTTGTAGTCCGCGCCGGCGCCAGGGGCGCGGCTCAGGACCAGAACGCCGCCATCCTCCAGCCAGAGCTTCACGGTGACGTCGCCGCCACCGGTCTTGGCGACCCATTGGGCCATGTGGGTTTCCCGCTCGATTTCCGCCGCCCCAGAAACAAGCTTAAGCACCCATCAATCACTCCAGCAACCATGAATTGGATCGCTCGGATACCTGCGACTGGAGTTGAGTAGCGGAAGACCTGAAGCCGATGCTTCCCGAGCATCGGCCACGGGTTGCGACGGCGACAGGAATCGTTGCAGCGGCGCGGCGAGCCATCTTCGGCGGGCCGGGCGGCTCGGCGAAGTCACGCCCGTTGCGAAGCTCGGCCCGCCGCCCCTTCAGCCGTGCAGCGGTCCCTTGGCCGTGCGGGCCAGGAGCACGTCCAGCGCCGCGCGGTCGGGCCTTGTGAGGTCCAGGCCCTCGGCCGCCTCGTACTGTGCCCGCGCCTCGCGGTAGCGGCCCTCGAGCATCAGGGCCTCGCCCCACATCAGGTGGTTGCGGCCCCAGCGGGGGGCGAGCGCGTCCGCCTGGCGGAACAGGGCCGCGGCGCCGGCATGGTCACCCTTCTTCATCAGCGCCTCGCCCCAGAGTTCGAGCGGGTCGGCGAACCGAGGCGCCTTCGCGTGGGCGAGGGCGAGCTTGGCGACGGCGCCGTCCGGATCGCCCTTGGCCAGCAGCATCCGCCCCCAGTCCGTGAAGGCGCCGCCGGCGGAGGGCGACTGGCGCGCGGCTTCGGCGAACCAGCGGTCGGCGCGCGGCCAGTCCTTGGCCGGGGCGGCGATCTGGCCGCGCACCCGCAGGCACAGGTAGCAGTCGAGCGGCGTGGTCCCTATGAGGGCGAGGGCGCCCGGCCCATCGCCGGTGCGCGCCATGGCCAGGGCCTCCAGCGGCCAGATCCAGCTCCTCTGCATCAGGCCATAGATCGGCTTTGCGGCCTTGCGCGCCTGCAGCCAGGCGTCCGCGGCCTGGACGTCCGCGAGGGCGGCGCGCCAGTCCCCGCGCTCGACGGCCATCCAGTAGCTGGGCAGGGCGGGAAAGGCGCCCACGGCCACGGTCGCCATGTAGCTGGTCTCCTCGCCGGCCGAAGTCGCGCCGATCGTCCGGCGCGCGGCGGCGAGGTCATGGTCCAGGGCGAAGGACGTTGCCGCCATGGCCCGGTCCAGCATCGAGCTGGAGAAGTGCGAGGCGGGGTCCTTGTCGGCCGTGTTCATCCAGCTGGCGGCCGCGGCCGCGTAGTCGAGCTCCGAGAAGAGGCGCCAGGCGCGCGCGAGCAGCAGGGTGTCGGCGTAGAACACCTGGCTGGTGTCGGGCAGGCGCGTCTGGGCCTCGGCGTCGATGCGGCGGGAGGTGACGAGGTTCACCTCCTCATGCCCGGACCACACCGCCGCGTTGACGGTGCTGATTCCGTCGGCGAGGTCCGACCCGGCCGTGAACCCCCGGCCCGCCTGGGCGTGCAGCTCCGCGGCCGGGAGGTCGCCATGGTCGTTGACGTCCATCAGCGACCACAGGGCGTAGGCCCAGCCCCGCTCGCTGCGCGGCCCGTTGGCCGCCAGGTCCGAGATCACGGCGAAGGCCTCGTCGACCCGGCCGTGGTCCTCGAGATACTCGGCGAAGCGATAGGGCTGGTTCGTGCGATAGACGGCTTCGGCCGCCTGACGGGCCAGGTCGTCATAGCTCCCCACCGGGCCGGTGAACGTCCGGGTCGGCTCCTGCCCGACGCGCGCGGTCACTGCGATGCCGTCGGCGGTCCTGACCACGTCGCCGGAGACGTGGGTGACGTGACCGAGCCTGTCGCGCAGCAGCTTCTCGAACTCGCCGAAGGTCAGGCCCGTGTCGGGGATCTCGACCTTGATCTCGTCGCCCCAGCTGTTCTGGAAGGACGCGGGCGGGCGGTCGGAGCGGGCCGTGGCCGCCTGCAGGGCCACGAGCTTGTCGAGGAACCGGCTGGCGGCGACCTGGCCGGTCAGTCCGCTCTGGGCCATGTCCGGCGGGACCGAGAAGGCGTCGATGACCAGGCCGTGGTCCTCGTGGGCCTGCCAGGCCATGACGCCGATCAGGATCACCACCGCCACGCCGACCAGGGCCGTCATCCCCTGCAGCGCCAGGGAGACGCGGTCCTTCCAGCGCCCCAGCCGCAGGCGCGACAGCAGGATCTGCCGCTGCTCGTGCAGGTGCTCCATCTGCAGGTCCACCAGGGCGCCCTGCTTGTCCAGGAAGGCGTCGAGCCTTGCGTCCGGGCCGGCGCTCCCCTTGGCGCGCGCGCGCTTCAGGCCCACGGCCAGGGCGGCGGCGGCTGAGAGGTCCGGCGCGCCCGCGCCGGCGGCCTCGGATTCCGGCTCTTCGGCCCGCTCGGCCATGGCCCGCGCCCCTGCCTGTGCATCTGCGCCGCGAAGCTAAGCCTCGGCGGACAATTCGCAAGCGGCCGGTCGGCGCGCACGCCCGGATGCGGCCCCGCATTCGATCGGAGCCAATGAGCAATCCTGCTTAGGCGCCCGGTCGCCCCCGCGCCGTCTCGCTGGCTGACCGCCGCGCCCTCACGACCGCGGCGTCGAGGGCCTGCAGGAACCTGGAGCGGTCAGCGGGCATGAACGCAGGCGGCCCCCCGGTTGTCCGTCCCATGGAGCGCAGATGCTCGCCGACGGCTCTCGAGGCCAGTGCTCCGCCGATATTCGCAGACGTGAATGTCCGGCCGGCCGGATGCACGGCCTGGGCGCCGGCGGCGAGCGCCCGCTGAGCCAAGGGGATATCCGCCGTGACCACGACGTCGCCCAACCCGGCGCGCTCCGCGATCCAGTCGTCCGCCATGTCCGGACCTTCGTCGACCACGACAAGCGTGATCTGCGGATCGGACGGCGTGCGGATCCAGCTGTTGCAGACGACGAACACCGGCGCGCCGTACCGCCCGGCGACCCGGTAGACCTCGTCCTTCACCGGGCAGGCGTCTGCGTCGACGTAGATGGCGGTCATGAGGGAGGGCGGTCATGAGGTGGGTTCATATGCGCAATAGCGGCTGAGGCGCGCCAGCAGCAGACGTTCGCCCGGGGACTTTGGAAGGCGCCGCCCCGTGCCGTCAGGGCTGGGTGATCCCCGGGCTGATCGGCCATCCGCCCAGGTCCAGCGCCGGCGGGAAGATGCGGATATAGGCCTGCACCATGTGGATCTGGCCGTCGTACACCTTGAACATCTCCCAGGCCGTCAGCTTGTCCGAGCCCGGGCCGCTCACGTTCCACGACAGGCGCATGATCACGATCCCCATGCGCTCGTCCACCAGGATGTCCCGCACCGTGACCCGGCCCAGGCGCTCGAAGATCGTCAGGGGCTGGGCGCCGATGTCGCTGCAGCCCGGATTGAAGGTGCATCCCGCCCCCGCCATCAGGTTCCCGTTCTCGAGGCGATAGGCGTCCTTCGCGAAGGGGGTCCCGATCGCGTCGAAGGTCTTCGCGTTGCTGAGGCCGCGCGGGTAGTACATGGCGATCTCGATCGCCTTGTCCCGCGTCTCAAGCTGGTCGGGCCTGGGGGCGATGTTCATCGCCAGGGCCGGCGCGCTCAGGGCGTCGACGTTGAAGAGCAGGCCGTCCGCGCGGCTGCGCGTGGCCACCAGCTCGATCTCGCTGAGCCTCTGCTCGGCGTCGACCTTGACCCGCACCACCAGCAGGACCGGCGCGCCGGATTCCTCGACCATCGCGCCCGCGACGGCCTGGCCAGCGCGCACGTCGATGATGTCCTGGCGATAGCCGCGCAGCTTCGTCACCGAACGCACCAGGCCGATCTTGGCCAGGGGCTTCTCCACGCCGTCCTCGGTGACGCGCAGGCCGGGGGCGACCGCCAGCTTGCCGACGTCGTGATCGACCAGGGCGTAGAGCACCTCGGTGAGCCTTGCCGCGCAGGCACTCGCGGTCGCAGGCCGCAGCCGCGTGGGCGGGCGCGGGGGCCGGCTGCGCGGCCGCCAACGCGGCGGATGACCAGAGGATCAGGCACAGCACGAGGACGCTTTTCATGGATTCCCTCCCCCATCGGGCGCGTGTGCGGTCAGGTTAGGGCGCCGGGTCGGCGGGGTGAAGCGGCGATCGCCCAGGACGGCGCGCCGCCCCGGGCGCGACTAGCTCGCACGGGTGCGCAGCCGTCCCTCGTAGTCGCGCTTGCCGAGCGGCGCGCCGCGCGAGCGCAGGATGTCGTAGGCGGTGACGGCGTGAAAATGGAAGTTGGGCAGCGAGAACGACAGGATCAGGGTCTCCGACGTGAAGGCGAGCCTTCGCGGCCCGATCTGAAGGTCCAGGTTCCGGCCCGCCCAGCCGTTGACCTCCTCGGGGGTCAGCGCCTGCAGCGACCTTTCGGCCTTGCCGATCATGGCCTGCAGATCGGCGAAGGGGACGGGTCCGACCAGGGCGGGCGGTGCGAACACGCCGGTTTTGGCGGCCTGCAATCCGTACACGGCATGATGCCACGCCGCTTCGATCTGGAAATGGAAGGGCGCCATGTCGTCGAAGAGCCGGGCGTGCACGAAGTCGTCCGGGTTGGCGCTGATTTCGGCGCAGTGGCGCGCCGCACGGTCGAGGAAGCCCCCGATCGCGCTCAGGGTCTGCAGGAAGGTCGGCACGCTGAGGTCGTAGAAGGATATCGCCATGGGCCCCCCTTTTTCGCTCGATGCCCGATCTCGCCGGCGTGGCGATCGAGAGTTGAGGGCGCGATGCGTCAGGCGCCTGGATCGCACTTCGAGAGCTCGGCCGTGCGTGACGGGCGTCCCCCGCAGGCCCTCCGCGCTCCGCCTGGGACATCTTACGGACTTGGGTGACCGGCGCATCCGTCCCGCAGGTTCTGGGGACACATCCACGGAACTTTCGCGCCAGCATCTCCGGACTGGGCCGTCGTCGACGCGATCCGCTCCCTCGATCATCTCACCCCGTCGGCAAGTCCGGCTTAGCGGGCGCTTGCCGGGAAGCGGAGGCCGGCGGACCCGCCGCGGTCAGGCGGCCTCGGCGCGGGCTTGCCGGCCGAGGATCAGGTCCGCGCCCTTTTCCGCGATCATGATCGTCGGGGCGTTGGTGTTGCCGCTGACCACATTGGGCATGATCGAGGCGTCGACGACGCGCAGGCCCTCCACCCCGCGCACGCGCAGCTGCGGATCCACCACGGCCATGCGGCCCCGGCCCATCTTGCAGGTCCCGGCCGGGTGGAAGGTGGTGCCCAGCGTCTCGCGGGTGAACCGGCGGATCTCCTCGTCCGTGCCGACCCGCGGTCCCGGGAACACCTCCTCGCCGCGGTAGGCGTCCATGGCCGGCGCCTCGGCCAGGCGCCGCACGATCTTCAAGCCGCGGACCAGCGCCTCCAGGTCCTCGCCGCCGGGATCGCTCAGGAAGTTGTGGTGCAGCCTCGGCTTGGCGGCCGGGTCGGCCGAGGCCAGGGAAAGCCGCCCCCGGCTCTTCGGCTGGAGCAGGGAGACGTGGAACGAGAAGCCGTGCCCGCGCGGAATGGAGCGGTTCTGGTTCATGTACTCGGGCCCCAGGATCAGCTGCAGGTCCGGCTGCTCCAGGCCCGGCCGCGAGCGGACGAAGCCGCCGCTCTCCACCGTGTTGGTGGTGAACGGCCCCCTGCGCTGGAAGAGGTAGCGGAAGGGCGAGGCCAGCATCCAGGGCAGCGCCTTCAGCGAGACGCCATAGAGCGTGTGCCGCGGGCTCGAGTAGCAGACCATCACGTCCTGGTGGTCCTGCAGGTTCTCGCCGACGCCGGGCAGGTCGAGGGCGACCTCGATCCCGTGGGCCCGCAGCGCCTCGGCCGGACCGATCCCCGAGAGCATGAGGATGTGGGGCGAGCCCACCGCCCCGGCCGAGAGGATCACCTCCCGCTTCGCCGTCAGCGGCTCCACCCGCCCGCGCCGGGCGATCTCGACGCCCGTCGCGCGCCCGCCCTCGATCAGCACCCGCCGGGTCAGGGCGTTGGTGACCACCGTCAGGTTCGGCCGGCCCGCGACGGGCTCCAGGAACGCGCGCGAGGAGGAGAGCCGCTCGCCGTTCCTCTGGTTCACCTCCCAGTAGCCGAAGCCGTCCTGCTCGGCGCCGTTGAAGTCGGCGGTGCGGGCGAACTGCAGCTCCTGCGCCGCCGCGAGCCAGGCCTCGTTGATCGGATGCGGATCGCGCTGGCGCGCGACGTTCAGCTCCCCGCCTGCGCCGTGGAAGGCGTCCGCGCCCGCCTCCCGGTTCTCCGACCGCTTGAAGTAGGGCAGGACGTCGGCCCAGCTCCAGCCGTCCGCGCCCTGGGCCGCCCATCCGTCGTAATCGCGCCGGTGGCCGCGGATGTAGATCATGCCGTTGATCGCGCTGGACCCGCCCAGCACCCGCCCGCGCGGGCAGAAGATCGGCTTGCCGCCCACGGCCGGATCGGCCTCGTACTCGAAGAGCCAGTTGTAGCGGGGGCTGCCGATGGTGCGGAACACCCCGGCCGGGACGTTGATCAGCAGCCTTGCCAATAGCCCCTGGTCCGACGGCCCCGCCTCGACCAGCGCCACCCGCACGCCCGGATCGGCCGAGAGCCGGTTGGCCAGAACGCACCCGGCCGAGCCGGCCCCCACGATCACATAGTCGAACGCCTGACCCTCCATCCGCGCCCCCTCCACCTCGCCAGGCGCCCCCACATCGCAGGGCTTTGGCCGATGCTACAGAAGCTCGGGCGGGATTGTCAGTCCGGGGAGGTTCGGGGCGCGATGCCGGTCCGGCTGCGGGGGTGCGATGACGCCGGTCTGGGCGCGGCCGAACCAGGCGGACAAGCGGGCGGCCGGGATCCTGTTTCGCGCCCCGGAACTCAACGAAGCGATCACTCGCGACCAGTTCCGGCCTGCCGTAACCGGCGCACCCTCCCCGTTGACGCCGCCCCCGCCGCCCCGCCATGGTCCTTGACCCTTCAAGGACCCGGAGCCCGCCCATGACCACGCCCGTCGTCCGGTTCGGCCGGGAGGCCTATGTCCCGGTCCAGAGCTACATGTACTCGACGGTCGCGCCCCTCAGGTTCGAGGCGGAGATCTACGACTGCGAGGTGGCCGGCGAGATCCCGCGCGGGATCAACGGCAGCTTCTTCCGCTGCGGCGGGGACACGGCCTACCCCACCATGGCGAACGACAACCTGAACAACGGCGACGGGGTGATGGCCGCCTTCCACTTCGAGGACGGCTACGTCGACTTCATCCAGCGCTATGTGAAGACCGAGCGGTACCTGCTGGAGCGCAGGAACCGGCGCCGGCTCTACGGGGCCTATCGCAACGAATACACCGACGATCCGGCGACCAAGGGCACGGACCGGGACAACACCGGCAACACCACCGCCTGGGTCCACCACGGCAAGCTCTTCGCCCTCAGGGAAGACTCCATCCCGCTGGAGCTCGACCCCATCACGCTCGAAACGATCGGGCCGGCGGCGTTCAAGAGCCAGCTGCGCACCCGGACCATGACCGCCCACCCCAAGCTCGACCCGGTGACCGGCGAGTGGTGGAGCTACGGCCAGTTCTCGGAAAAGCGCTACGCCGGGGAGATGTCGCTGCACGTCATCGACAAGGACGGCAAGGTGACGCGCGAGGAGGCGTTCACCCTGCCCTACCCCGGCATGACCCACGACTGGGCGGTCAGCCGCGAGCACCTGATCTTCCACATCCTGCCCTATACGGTGGACGCCGAGCGGGTGAAGGCGGGCGGGGACTTCTACGCCTTCGACGCCGACAAGCCGCCGATGTTCGGGATCATGCCGCGGGCCGGGACCACCGCCGACATCCGCTGGTTCGAGGTTCCCGGCGGCGGGATCGCCCACTTCATGAACGCCTTCGACGAGGGCGGGAAGGTCCAGGTGGACGGCCCCACCCACGACGGCCACTTCTTCACCTTCTTCCAGGAGGTCCACGGCCGCGAGGCGCCGTTCAGGCCGGGCGCCTTCTCGCGCCTCACCTTCGACCTGGCGTCGGGCGACGTCTCCGTCCGCCCGCTCAGCAACAGCCCCGCCGGCGGCATGCCCGAGATCGACGACCGCTTCGCCATGCAGACGTACCGCTATGGCTACTCGACCTCCCGCAACGGCCTCGTCCGCTACGACACCGAGACCGGCGGCCGCGTCGAGCACGTGACCGAGGGCGGCGCCCAGGAGCCGGTGTTCGTCCCGCGCTCGCCCGACGCGCCGGAGGGCGACGGCTACCTGCTGAGCCTGGTGACGCGGCCGGACAACCGCTCGGACCTGATCATCCTGGACGCCATGGACCTCGAGGCCGCGCCGATCGCCACCGTCCGCCTGCCCTTCAGCCAGCCCTGGCTGTTCCACGGCTGCTGGCACGAGACGAAGGGCGCGAAGCTGCCGCGCTGATCGACGCTCGGAGGGGAGAGGAGCCGCGCAGGCGTGTCCACTCGGGCGTCCGGCGCCGGCCTGCAAGTCCGACGCAGAGCACGCAGAGAGGCGCAGAGGACGCAGAGGGGCGCGGTTCGCTGGCCCCTGAGTGCGTAGCCGACGATGGCCCGGCGCCAGGCGCCGGGCAGTTCTGTTCTGGTGATCTTGGCTAGTGTGGTGGATCAGAAGTTCGCATGATGATGGCGGCGCCCTCGGCTGCGAACTTCTGATCCGTAAACCACACTAGAATCATACATTTGCTAGTGTCCTTATCAATTCCGAAGTTCGCATCCGCCTTGCAAATGCGCTGGCGAACTTCGGAATCGGGACACTAGCGGGTCGAGATGCACAGGAGACTTTGCGTCCTCTGCGCCTCTCTGCGTCCTCTGCGTTCCCTTGCGGGCCTCCCCTCCTCCCAGCCGTGTGGTTCGAGGCCCTTCAGGCCGCGGCCGGCCCCGGGGCGCCGGCGGCCAGCAGGGCGCGCCAGTTCTCGGGCGACATGAAGTCGGTGTACTCGCGCTGCATCTGCGGGGTCAGGACCTCGAGCATGAAGGCGTTCTCGACCCAGACCTCGATCACCCCGAAGATGTCGGCGCGCTTGCGGAACTTGGCGAGCCAGCCGTGGCGGGCGGCCAGGGCGAAGACCTCGTCGGACGTGAGCGCCGTGGCGATGGCGGCGTGGGTGGCGGTGCGGCCGGACGCGTCGGGCCCGGTCACGCCCACCGCGTCGGCGTCGCCCTCGGCCGGCTCCAGCACCGTGCCGGCGGGATAGACCTCGATGGTCGTGCCGCGCGCGTCGCCGGCGATGGCCATCCAGGAGCCCTTGGAGACCGGCGGGAAGGGCAAGGCCTCGCCGCCCCAGAGCTCGGCGATGGCCTCGGCGGCCCGGCGGGGATCGGCGGCGGCGAAGGAGATGTGGTGGATCATGGGTCGGCCCTCCGGCTTGGCTCTTGAAGTGATACGGCATGTAAATTGACGTTACAGATTGTCACGTGAAATTTTCGACATTATCCTTCGCCCATGGATGACGCCGAGACCCGGCCCAACCTGCGCGAACGGCAGAAGGCGCAGACCCACGCCCTGATCGTCGACGCCCTGGTGGAGGCCCTGGCGGCCGGCCGGCTGGGGGAGGCCACCCACGAGGCCCTGGCCAAGCGCGTCGGCGTCTCGCGCCAGACGGTCTATCGCCACTTCCCCGGCCGGGACGAGCTGATGACCGCGCTGTGGGAGCGGCTGAACGCCCGCTTCGCCGCCCAGGGGCTGCCGACGACGAGGCCCAACTGACCGCGGCGCTGGGGCCGCTCTACGCCGCCTTCGACCGCGACGCGGAGCTGGTGACGATCTCGCGGTGCACCCTTCAGGGGCGCGCCATGCGCCGAGCGGCCAATGCACGCCGGGGCGCGGCCTTCCGCCAGGCGACGTCGGAGGCGACCCAGGGCCTTTCCGAGCGCGAGGCGGTGATGGCCACGGCGGTGATCCAGCTGCTTCACGGCGGCCAGGCCTGGATCGAGATGCGCGAGCAGTGGGGCCTTGCCGGCGAGGAGAGCGCCAGGGCCTGCGCCTGGGCGATCCGGACGCTGCTGAAGGACCTGCACCGGCGCAAGGGCCGGCCGCTCGAGGACTGAGGCCCGTTCGGCCCGCCCGCCGCCCGCGCAGGCGGTGCGGCCTTGACAGGTCGACCGCTTAATATAACCTACAAGTTAATTTACTGATCGGATAAATAATGGCCCCCGACCGCGCCGATCCCCTGTCCACCGCCTTCGCCGCCCTGGCCGACCCCACGCGCCGCGCGATCCTGGCGCGGCTGTCGCTGGGCGAGACGGCGGTCAAGGAGCTGGCCGAGCCGTTCGACATGTCCGGGCCCGCCATCACCAAGCACCTGAAGGTGCTGGAGCGGGCCGGCCTGATCAGCCGCAGCCGCGTGGCCCAGCAGCGGCCCGCCAGGCTCGAGCCGGCGGCGCTGAAGGCGGTGAGCGCGTGGCTCGACCAATACCGGCGCCATTGGGAGCAGAGCTTCGACCGCCTCGACGGCTACCTCGCCGAGCTCCAGAACAAGGAAGACTGACATGTCCGACCAGGCTGCGGGTCAGGCCGCGCTCCAGCAAACGCCCCTGGGGGCCGGCTACGAGATCACCCTCACCCGCATCTTCAAGGCGCCCGTGAGCCTCGTCTTCGACTGCTTCACCGACGAGGCGCATTTCGCCCGGTGGTGGGGACCTGTGGCCTGCGAGAACGACATCCTGAAGTTCGAGCCCCGGCCCGGCGGCGAGATCTCCCTCAGGATGGCCGGTCCCGGCTACGACCACGTCATGGGCGGAGAGTTCGTGGAGATCGACCGGCCCCGGCGCCTGGTGTTCCTGACCAAGGCCTTCGAGGCGCCGGACGGCGGCTGGGGCATCGTCAACCGCAACACCGTGACGCTCGAGGCGCGCGCCGACGGCTCCACCCGCATGACCCTGCACACCCTGGTCGAGAGGGCCGCGGGCGAGATCGTGCTGGGCGCGCTCGCCGGGATGAAGACCGGCTGGGGCCAGAGCTTCGAGCGCCTGGGCGAGCTGGTCGGCGGCGGCGGCAGGATGGACGTGGAGATCGGCGATCGGCTGATCGTGCTGCGCCGCGCCTTCGACGCGAGCCCCGACCAGGTCTGGCGCGCCCTGACCGAGCCGGACGCGTTCGCCAGGTGGTGGTGCGCCGGCGCGACCGTGGTCGAGGAGATGGACGTGCGCCCCGGCGGCAAGTGGAGCGTGCGCCAGACCTCGCCGGACGGCTCGGTCCACCGGTTCTGGGGCGAGTACCGGGAAGTCGACCCCCCCGTGCGCCTGGCGATGACCCAGGGCTTCGACGCCTATGCGGCGATCGAGGTGGTCCACGCCCTGGCCGAGGAATGGGGCCGCACCGTGCTGACCCGCACCATGACCTTCCCCGACAACGCCTACCGCGACGGCATGCTGGGCTCGGGCCTGGAGGACGGCGCGGCGGACAGCTACGACAAGCTGGCCGAGGTGCTGGCCGCGGCCTGAACGGGGGCCCTCCCCTGCCGGGCCTGCGCGCCGGGCGTCGACGGCGCGCGCCCGGGGCGCTATGCGAGCCTGGCGGAGATGGACAGGGGACCTGTGATGACCGACCAAGCCGACGTCGTCGCCGAGCGCGACGTGGTCTACGCCGAGGGCGCGCGCCCGCTGCGCTGGAACGTGTTCCGGCCCTCTGCGCCGGCCAGGGACGCCCCGGCCGTGCTGCTCTACCACGGCGGCGGCTGGCGGGTCGGGGACCGGGCGGCCATGACCGCGGCCTGCACGGCCTATGCCCAGCTCGGCTATGTGGCGATCGCGCCCGAGTATCGCCTTTTGGGCGAGGCGCCCTGGCCGGCGCCCCTGACGGACGCCAGGACCGCTATCCGGGCGGCGCGGGCCAAGGCGGGCGAGCTCGGGATCTCGCCGGACAGGATCTTCCTGACCGGCTATTCGGCCGGCGCGCACCTGGCGCTGATCGCCTCCAGCGGTGCGGCGGGCCCGGCGGCGGCGGGCGAGCCTCACGCCGACCAGAGCGAGGCGGTGGCGGGCGTGGCGGCCTTCTTCCCGCCTGCGCGCATCGAGCCCCAGATGGGCCAGATGCTGGGGATCAGCGACCCTGCGGCGCTGGCGGCGATCAGCCCGATGACCCACGCGGGGTGCTATCCGCCGGTGATCCTGTTCTGCGGCGACGAGGACGCGATGACGCCGCCGCAGCTCTCGAGCGACCTCTACAAGGCGATCCGCGAGGCCGGCGGCGCGGCGGACCTTCGGCTCTATTCGGGCCTGATCCACGAGTTCGTGCAGCTGCCCGGCATGATGGACGCGACGGTGCGCGACGCGGCCGCCTTCTTCGAGCGCACCGCCATCGGCAAGCCCGCCTTCGACGCGGCCCTCGGCGAGCTGCGCCAATGGTGGGCGCAGGTCATGGCCCGCCCGGCGCAGTAGCGGGCGGCGCCTCGGCTCTCTCCTCCGGCTCGGGCGCGGCGGTGACCGGGCCGCGGCTCGCCCGCAGGACCACCGCGCCGAGGATCGCCGCCAGCACCGAGCCGGCCAGCACGCCGACCTTGGCGACCGCCGCCTCGGTCCGATCGGGAAAGGCCTGGTCGGCCATCAGCAGCGACAGGGGATCGCCGATCCCGCAGAGGATGGCCGCCCCGACGAAGGCCGTCGGCGAGGCGTCGGCCGGGAAGGCGGCGATGCGGGCGCGGACCGCCGCCCAGGTGGCCAGCGACGATCCCGAGCGGCTTGCCGACCACCAGCCCCAGGACCACGCCGGCGAACACCCGCCCCGCGCCGCCGGCGCCGAAGCCGGCGACGAGCGGGACGCCCGCGGCGGTGAAGGCGAAGAGCGGAAGGACGACATAGGTCGACCACGGCGCGACCGCCCGCTCGACCCGCTCGGCGGGAGACAGCAGGCGCTCGGCGGCGGCGGAGAGGTTGCGGCTGGCCCAGTCCCAGACCGGCTCCTGCTCGATGCGGCGGCCCGGATCGCCGGCCCGCTCCAGCTCGCGCTCGGCATGCTCCAGCTCGGCCAGGGCCGTGGCCGCCTGGGCCAGCAGCGGCGTTGCGGCCGGCGCCGGGCGCGGCGGCAGGAATGCGGCGAGCGCGATGCCGCTGATGGCGGCGTCCACGCCGGCCAGGTGCAGCGAGAGCCACAGGCCCGCCGTGGCGGCGAGGTAGGGCCAGACCGCATAGACGCGCCAGCGGCCGAGCAGGGCCATGCCCGCCACGATCGCCGCGGCGGCGGCGAGCCACTCGGCATGGACGCCGCGGGGATAGAAGATCGCCAGGATCAGGATCGCCAGGACGTCCACCGCCACCGCATAGGCGGCGACGAAGACCTTGAGCCCCGGCGAGGCGCGCTGGCCGAAGACGGCGAGAATCCCCAGGGTGAAGGCCACGCCCGTGTCCGCGGGCGTCGACCATCCGGCCGCGGTCGGGCCAGGGTTCAGCGCGAGGTAGATCGCGGCCGGAGCGAGGACGGAGGCCAGGGCCGCCAGGAGCGGCGCCAGGGCCGCGCGCCAGTCGGTGAGCGATCCGGTCGTCATCTCCCGCCGGATCTCGAGCCCCAGGATGAGGAGGAAGATCGAGAGCAGGCCCTCGGCGCACCATTCGGCGATGTCCAGGGCGAGGACGCCGGGCGCGATCCCCATGTCGAACCGGGCCTGCACCAGGCGCCGGTAGGCCGGCGCGAGCGGGCTGTTGGCCAGGGCGATGGCGGCGGCCGCGGCGATCAGCAGCACGATGCCCGCGGCGGCGGGCAGGTTGGCGAAGGCGCGGGCGGTGCGTCCCACCCGGGCGCCGACCGGGCGGTCCAGCGCCTCGAGCATGGAAAGGAAGTCCCAGGCGCCGTCGTAGCGCTCGCCGTCCAGGAAGATGGTCGGGGTGCCGGTCACCCCGTTGCGGCGGCCCTCGGCGAGGTCCTCCTCGACGCGTTCGCGAAGGGCGGGGTCGTCGAGGTCGCGCTCGAAGCGCTCGACATCGAGACCGATCTCGGCGGCGATCTCGCGAAGGTCGGCGCGCTCGATGGGCGGCTCGCGGCCGAAGAGCGCGTCGTGCATCTCCCAGAACCGCCCCTGCCGGCCGGCCGCCTCGGAGGCCAGGGCCAGGAGTTCGGCGCCCGGGTGCGCGCCCTCGTTGGGGAAGTGGCGGAAGACATAGGCCATCCGCTCGCCGAGCGCGCGGCGCAGGCGGTCGAGCACGAGGCGCAGGCGCCGGCAGTAGGGGCACAGGTAGTCGCCGTAGATCAGCACCTGCACCGGCCGGCGCGCGGCCCCGCCGCGGACGTGGTCGCGCGCGGGCTCGACCGGGCGCAGCAGGCGGCGATGGGCCGGCTCGCCGCTCATCGGGCGGCGCCGCACGGCGGAGTGTCGGGGCGCGGGGGCTCCATGCCCCTATGGTTGCCCCGGCGACCGCGGCGCCGCAATGCGGGATCGGAGGGCCCGGCTCGCGGATCCCCGGCGCCGATCAGCCTTCGCGCCGCGGCGGGCCGACCGCCTTGCGCATGTGGACGACCACGCCGCCCATGAACGGCTCCTCGCGATCGATGACGTAGCCGAGGCGGCCATAGAGCGCGACGTTCTGCTCGAAACGGGCGTTGGTGTAGAGCCGCACCTGCCCGAGACCTTCGGCGGCGGCGAGCGCCTCGGCGTGCGCCAGCAGCCGCCGCCCGAGGCCGCGCCCCTGCAGGTCCGGCGCGACCGCCACGTTGACGATCAGGAGGTGATCGTCCCGGACGCTGGTCTCGATCAGCCCGGCCAGCACCGGCCCTTGGAACGCCAGGTCGAACCGGTCCTGGCCAAGCGCGCCGTCGTAGTCGGTCCGCATCGGCAGCGGCTCGCGGCCGATCACCGGGACCCACTTCGCATAGGCGGCGCGGACGAGATCGCGAACGGCCGCGGCGTCGGGGGCTCCCCCCGACGCCAGGTGAGGCCGGGCTCGGAATCGGTGGTCATGGCTGTCGGGTGAAAGCGGAGGCCGCGGCCTATGTCCAGCGCCGCACCGCGGCCGTCCGCACGGCGTTCGGAGTCGGCCCAGGCGCCGACGTGGCGACCGCCCGGGCGCGGGCGGTGCTGAGCGCGGCGAACGCGGCTGGGAGGGGCGGCTGATCCGGCCTGCTCCGGCGATCATGCGGCTTGCCACGATCGTCACAATTGTTAGAGTTGCCGCGTCGCCGATCGGCGACCACGTTCTCAGGGCGGGGTGGAAGTCCCCACCGGCGGTGTTTGCGGCCCCGGCCGCATCAGCCCGCGAGCGCCAGGCGGCCCATCGCCGCCTGGGTCAGCAGACCCGGTGGGATCCCGGGGCCGACGGTCATAGTCCGGACGGGAGAGAACGGCGCGGCGCATGGCCTTCACGGGCGGGCGCCTTGCGCCATCCGTCCTGAGCCGTGGCCTTCAACGGGAGCCGCCATGACCAGGACCATCGCCTTCATCCACTCCAAGTGGCACGCCGACGTCGTCGAGGCGTGCCGCGACGCCTTCGTCCGGGAGGCCGCCCGCCTCGGCTGCGACCCCGCCCGGATCGAGGTGTTCGAGACCCCCGGGGCCTTCGAGATCCCGCTGCACGCCAAGCTCCTGGCCAAGACCGGCCGCTATGAGGCGATCGCCGCGGCCGGGCTGGTCGTGGACGGCGGCATCTACCGCCACGAGTTCGTCGCCCAGGCCGTCATCGAGGGGCTGATGCGGGTGCAGCTGGAGACCGAGACGCCGGTGTTCTCGGCCGTGCTGACGCCGCAGCGGTTCCACGGCCACGACGAACACCGCCGCTTCTTCCGCGAGCACGCCGAGGTGAAGGGGCGCGAGTTGGCGGCCGCCATGGTCGAGACGCTGCAGAGCCTGGCGAAGATCCCGGTCCGCCGGGCCGCGTGAGCGCCCCGGCCGGCGCGGACGGCGTTGCAAATCGTTGAATGATTCAACTATTGTCCGCGCCGCGACCGGAGAACGCCGCGATGATCGTGAACCCGCTGCATCCCCTCTTCGCCGCCGAGCTCGTGGGCGCCGACCTGACGCGGGCGCCGACGCCGGCGCTGGTGCAGACGGTCGAGGCCGCGATGGCGCAGTACGGCGTCCTGGTCGTGCGCGGCGCCAGGATCACCGACGCTCAGCAGATCCGCTTCAGCCGCGCCTTCGGGCCGCTGGAGATTCCCAGCCGGCCGCCGGGGGCGGCGAACGTCCCTCGCCGCATGGCGCCGGAGCTGTTCGCAGCCGGCAACCTCGACATGAACGGGAACATCGTCCCCTACGACAAGGACGGGAAGAGCCTGTCCAAGGGCGCCGAGCGCTTCCACACCGACAGCTCCTTCCACGCCATGCCGACCAAGTGGTCGGCGCTGCTGGGCGTGGAGACGCCGCCGCCGAGCGCGGGCGGCGACACCTGGTTCGTCGACGCGCGCGCCGCCTATGACGACCTCGACCCGGCCATGAAGGACCGGATCGAGGGGCTCTTCGGGGTCCACGACTTCTGGAAAGGCCGCCAGCTGGCCGGGCTGAAGGGCGAGATCACTGAGGAACAGCGCCGGATGGTCCCCTTCGGGCCGGTGCAGCACCCGCTGGTGCGGATCATGCCGAACGGGCGAAAGTCCCTCTACGTCGGCGGCCATTGCGTCGGGATCCGGGGCATGGGCGAGGCCGAGGGCCTGGCGCTGGTCGAGGCGCTCTACGCCCACGCGACCCAGGAGAAATACATCTACCGTCACCACTGGCGGCGGTGGGACCTGGTGATCTGGGACAACCGGGGCGCCATGCACGCCGCGACGCCCCTCCTCAGCGACGCCTACCGCCGTGACATGCGCCGCACCACGATCAACGAATCGGGGCCCGAGACCTCGGCGGTCGAGGCGATGGCGGCGGCCTGAGCGATCCGGACCGGATCGCGCGCTCGCCGTCACCGGCGGCCGGGCGCCCCGATCGTTGAAGCGCGGCGCGATCGTCGGCGGCCGGGGGCTCCCTTCGCCGCGGGGCCCGGCCATAGTGTCGACCGAATCCCGGCTTCAATTCGGCCGGACGACAGGGTTCCGGCGCCGCCCGCCGGCGACGCAAGCGGTTGCGACGTGCGCCTTGGCCCGCCGACCTCACTGGAGAACAGCCATGCGTAACCAACTGCTGCTTGCCGGTCTGACGGCCGCCGCCTTGCTGCCCGTCCAGGCCTTCGCCCAGGAGACCTGCCAGCAGAGGGCCGCCGACCGCGTCGCCGGGACGGCCGTCGGCGCGGTGGCGGGCGCCCTGCTCGGCAGCGCGATCGCCGGGCGCGGCCACCACACCGAGGGCGCCGTGATCGGCGGCGTCGCGGGCGGGGTGATCGGCAACCAGGCGACCAAGGGCCCGCAGGACTGCGCGCACGCCTACGGCTGGTACGACGACGACGGCCGCTGGCATTCCACGGACGTCGATCGTTCGGTCGCCGCCGGCTACTACGACCGGGACGGCGCCTGGGTGGACGGCCCGCCGCCGGGCTATCAGTACGCCCAGTACCAGGGACGGCGCGACGACGACCGCGACCGCTACCGTCGCGGGGCGCCCCGCGACTGGGCCGGATACCCCGACTTCCGTGAGCGGGAGCAGCGCATCGCGTCGCTGATCCTGTCCGGCGTCGCCAACGACCGGATCGACCCGGATGCCGCGCGCGACCTGATGCAGCGGCTCGGCGACATCCGGATCCGGGAGGCCCGGGCCTACCGCGCCAACGGCCCAGACCTGCCCTACGACGCCCGCGAGCGGATCGACGCGCGGCTCCGGCAGCTGGATCACGACGTCGACCAGGCCCGCCGCGGCGACTAGGCCTCGCGAGGACACGGACGATCGTTTCTCACCGGGCGACGGCCGGGCGGTTTCGGCTGCATCGTTGCTCCAGGCTGGCTGCGACGGAACAGCGGGGCTTTCATCGACGGGCCGGGCGTTGAAGGCCGCCGACCTGGGGGCTGTGCGCGGCCCAGCCGCAGCCGTACTGGTCGCGGCCCGTCCGGGCCAGCTTGGTCTTAGCCGGCGACGCCAAGGCCGAGTTCAAGATTATACATCGGCATTTCGCAGGTTTTGAAAGAAATATACAGCATAGCTTATAATAATGTCTCGGAACGACGCGATCCAGTCGGCGTTTATACCAGCGCCGTGGGCTCACGCCCGCGCTGAAGCGTAAGGAGATTTGGCATGATCCGCAGAATCATCATAGGACTTGCTTCGTTGACGCTGATCACCGGCACGGCCTTCGCCCAGGGTACGCATGACTATCGCGACGACTCCGGCAGCCGCGCCGATCAGCGTTCGGATCCGGGCGTGCACGCCCTCGGCGGCGGCATGGCCGGCGCAGGCCTGGGCGCCCTCATCGGCTGCCTGGTGACCATTCCGATCGGCTGCGCGCCGGGCGCCGCGGTTGGCGCGGCCGTGGGCGGCGGCACCGGCGCCGTGGTCGGCGCCGCCACGACGCCGCCGCCGCGTGGCGACGACAACCAGCGGCGCGACTAGGCCCGGCGGGCCTCCAACGAGGCGTTGGGCCCGGCCCGCGCCTGTAACGACCGGCAGGGGTCCCGAGCGGCGCTCGGGGCCCCTTGCATGACCAGAACCCCGGGCTCCTCTCTCCCCCACCCCATTCCCCGCCCTTCCCTCCGAAAGCGGAACGGGGCGCGGCGGAGGCACCGGCGTCAGGCTTCGTCCGCCACGATGACCAGGGCGTCCAGGGCGGTCGCGCCCTCGCCCTTGGGATGGACCATCAGCGGGTTCACCTCGATCTCCACGAGCTCGGGCCGCGTCAGCATCAGCCGCCCGAGGCTCGAGGCGGCCTTGGCCGCCGCCTCGACGTCGAGCGCCGGGCGGCCGCGGAAGTCCGCAAGGATCGATGCGCCCTTCAGCGCCTGCAGCTCGCGCACGATGTCCTCGGGCGCGAGGTCCGGCGGCATCGTGCGCACGTCGCCCAGCGCCTCGGCCCAGACGCCGCCGAGCCCGGCCAGGAGCAGCGGCCCCCAGTCGGGATCGCGCCGCGCCCCGATCATCAGCTCGACGCCCGGCGGCGCCTGCCGCTCGACCAGGATCCCGTCCAGCGCGAGGTCCGGCCGGGCGCGCGCCACGTTGGCGCGGACCTGGTCCCAGGCGCGCGCCAGGGCCTGGCGGTCCGCGACGCCCAGGATCACGCCACCGGTCTCGGTCTTGTGCGCCAGCTCGGCGGCTTGCGCCTTGACCACCACCGGATAGCCGATGCGCTCGGCGATGGCCGCCGCCTCGTCCAGCGAGCCGGCGAGCCCGCCCTCGGGAACCGGGATGCCGATGGCCGCCAGCAGCGCCTTGCCCGCCCACTCGCTCTGGGCGCCGGGGCCGATCGGCGGAAGGTCCGCGAACGGCGCCGGCCGCAGGGCGCGGCCGGCGCGCGCGCATCGCCGCCCGTGGGCCGTCAGGCTGGCCACCGCCCGCAGCGCGCGCTCGGGCGAGGCGATGAACGGCAGGTTCGCCGCATCGAGCCGCTGCTTGAGCTCGGGCGGCGGGCCGTCGCCCATGGCCCCGAACAGGACCGGCTTTCCGGCGCCTTCCAGCCCCGGGAGCAGGCCGTCGAGATAGGCCGTCGCCAGGGGCCCGCCGCCGAGCGGCGTGGCGATCACCACCGAGCCGATCGCCGGGTCCTCCAGCAGGGCCTTGACGCCGATCCCCAGGAGCTCGGGCTGCCACGCCGGCTGGGTGGTGAGGTCCAGGGGATTGGCCGGCGGCGCGAACTCGGGAAGCTGCGGGGCCAGCGCCTCGGCCGTCGCGGGCGACAGCGGCGGGATGTCGAGGCCCAGGCCCGCGCAGTAGTCGTGGGTCTGGCCGCACAGGGCCCCCGAGAACGAGACGACGCCGACGCCCCGGGTCGGGGGCGCTCCGAACCGGGCCAGGAGCTCGGTCACGTCGGTCAGCTCCTCCAGCGTGTCGACCACGGCGATCCCGGCGGCCTCGACCGCCGTGCGCATGGCCGTGTAGCTGCCGGCGAGCGCGCCGGTGTGCGAGCGGGCGGTGATCCGGGCGCGCTCGCTCTTGCCCGTGTGCAGCAGGACGATCGACTTGCCGGCGGCCAACGCCTTGGCCGCCGCGGCCAGGAACGCCCGGGGCGCGCGGATCTGCTCGGCGAACACCAGGACGGTCCTGGTCGAGGCGTCCTCGGCCAGGAAGTCCAGGAAGTCGGCCAGCGTCAGCCCGGCCTCGTTGCCGGTGGTGACGAAGTACGACGTCGCCAGCCCCCGCCCCTCGATCGCGGCGCGCAGGAGCGCGACCAGGAACCCGCTCTGCCCGATCAGGGCGACGCCCTCGCGGCCTGCGTACCTCGGCGCCGGGCCCGCGCCGCCGAAGAACCCCACCGACAGGCCGTCCACGAAGTTGCCGTAGCCGAGGCAGTTGGGGCCCACGAGCGACATGCCCGCGGCCCGCGCCGTCTCGCCGATCGCCTGCTGGGCGCCCTGGCCCGCCCCGCCGACCTCCGAGAAGCCGGCGGCGAACACGACCGCGCTCCTGACCCCCCGCGCCGCGCAGGCGGCCAGGGCCTCGGGCGCGGCCGCGGCGGGAACGGTCAGGATCGCCAGGTCCACGCCCATGGGCAGCGCCTCGACGCCGGCGAGCAGCGGACGGCCCTCGATCTCGCCGCCGCTGCGCCCGACCGCGTGAAGCTCGCCGGCGAAGCCCCCGCCCAGGAGGTTGGCGAAGGTGTTGTAGCCCGCCGAGCCGGGACGCGACGAGACGCCGATCACCGCGATCGAGCGCGGGCGCATCATCCTCTCCACCGCCGCCGCGCCGGACGGTCCTGCCGCCTGTGCATCAGCCATCCCTTCCGTCCTCCCATCCGACAGCGGACCATCGAACGGGGCCGCTTCCGCGAGGCGGCCCGCCCCGGCTATGGTGGCGCCGTGGTCGGGTCCGCCCGAAGTCCTCCAGAGGCGTAGCTCATGAACGATCAGGTCGTCACCTACGAGCTCGACGGCGAGACGGCGCTCATCGGCCTGAACCGGCCCGAGAAGCGCAACGCCCTGAACGAGGCGCTGGGCGCCCAGCTCAACGAGGCGGTGATACGCGCCGCCGAGGAGGCCAAGGTCGGCGTCCTGTTCGGCCACGGCGACCACTTCTCCGGGGGCCTGGACCTGGCGATGCTGGCCCAGGGCATGAGCCAGGGCGGCGGGCGGCCGCGGCCGTCCGCGCGCCGGCGGCGCAGCGCCGCCGCCGAGGCCATCGCCCGGGGCGACATCCCGTTCGTCGCGGCGCTCAGGGGCGCGGCCGTGGGCTGGGGCCTGGAGATCGCCGCGTGCGCGCACGTGCGGGTGGCCGACGAGACGGCCTTCTTCGCCCTGCCCGAAGGCCAGCGGGGCATCTTCGTCGGCGGCGGCGGGTCGGTCCGCATCTCGCGCCTGATCGGCGTGGCGCGGATGACCGACATGATGCTGACCGGCCGGGTCGTCGGCGCGGCCGAGGCCGAGCGGTGGGGGATCGTCCAGTACGTGACGCCGCCGGGCGAGGCGCTCGCCAAGGCCCGCGAGCTGGCGGCCAAGATCGCCGCCAATTCGCCCCTGACCAACGCCGCCATCATCAACGGCCTGCCGCGCCTGCGCGACATGCCCTACGACGAGGGCCTCTATTTCGAGGGCCTGGTGGCCGCCACGACCTTCGGCCCCGAAGCCCAGGAACGCGTCCGAGCCTTCGTCGAAAAACGCGCCGCCCCCCTGCGCCCCCCCGGCAAGGCCGAGGATTAGCGCCCTCCCACTGGAAGGGGGAGGGTTGGGGAGGGGGTGACGCCGTCTCCGCTTCGCTGAGCCCGATCGTCTTCCCCCCAGGGCGCGGCGCCCCGCTGGCGCAGCAACAGCCTTCACCCGCCACGCAATCCCGCAGCGCCGCCACCCCCTCCCCCGACCCCTCCCCCTTCCAGGTGGAGGGGGGCCAGCTCGACCTCACCCCTCGTCGAACCGCCGGGCCAGCTCGTAATCCTGCTCGGGCATGTCCACCTTGGGCAGCCGCGACAGCGCCGGGCTCTGCGCCGCCCGATCGAACGCCCGCAGGATCCGGCCGAAGCGCGCGGCGACCACGGGCTTCATCTCCGGATGGGTGATGACATAGAGCTCGTTCGCCTTGATCGCCTCCACGACCCGCTCGCCCACCGGCTCGGCCGGCATGGCGCCCGCCATCAGGTCCCCCTGCGCCCGGCCGCCCGCCTGCTCGACCTGGGGCGCCGAGCTCGGCCCGCCATAGCGGTCCTGGCGCGCGCGCCCGCTTTCGCCGATCCGGGTGCGCACATAGCCGGGACACAGGACCGAGACGCCGATGCCCCGCGGCTCCAGCTGCATCGCCCATCCCTCGCTCAGCGCCAGGATGGCGAACTTGGTCGCCGCATAGGGCTCGCGGCCCGGCCGCACGACCAGGCTGGACATCGACCCGGTGTTGACGAAGTGGCCCCCCTCGCCGTGGCTCTCGATCAGCGGCAGGAAGACCTCCACCCCGTGGATGACGCCCTTCAGGTTGACGTCGAAGATCCAGTCCCAGTCGCGCGCGGCGATCGTGCCGATCGGACCCACGACGCCGACGCCGGCGTTGTTGCAGACGACGTGGACCTTGCCGAAGGCCTCGATGGTCTTGCGGGCGGCGGCCTCCACGCTTGAGCGGTCGGCGACGTCGCAGGTCGTGCCCGCGACCCCGGCGCCGCCCCCGCCGAGCGCCTCGACGGCCCGTTCGACCGCGCCCTGGTCGATGTCGGCGATCATCACCTTCATGCCCTCGCGCACGAAGGCCTGCGCCATGGCGAGCCCGAGCCCGCTCGCCCCGCCGGTGACGAAAGCCGTCCTGCCGTCCAGCCGTTCCATGAAGAGCTCCCTTGCCGCAGACAGATGTCGGCGATCCCTTTACCCCGACCCGGCGCGATTGCGATGCGTCGGCGGCCGCGACCGCCGGGCCCTCCCGGAT
Source organism: uncultured Alphaproteobacteria bacterium (assembly GCA_963775275.1). GTDB lineage: Bacteria > Pseudomonadota > Alphaproteobacteria > Caulobacterales > Caulobacteraceae > JANWHQ01. The sequence goes on from CAVZII010000004.1 coordinate 242,949, forward strand.
CGACCTTCACCCCCCGCCGGGTCTTCGGGCTTGACCTCGGCGGAGTCGGGGGCGACGGTCCGGGCAACTAGGAGCGTTCGGGAGGGACGTCCGAGATGAAATTCGCCAATCCTGCGCCGCTGGGCCTGTTCGGGTTCTCCGTGACCCTCTGGATGCTCAGCATGTTCAACGTCGGCTGGTACACCCTGGCGTCGCTGCCCCTGATGATGTCGACCGCCTTCGCCTTCGGCGGCACCTGCCAGATCCTGGCCGGTCTTCTGGAATACCCCCGCGGCAACACCTTCAACTTCGTCGCCTTCTGCTCCTACGGCGCCTTCTGGTGGGCCTTCGCGATCTACCTGATGATTTTCGGCGGCAAGGGGCCGCTCGACTACATGGGCGCGTGGCTCGTCGTGTGGGGCGTCTACACCCTGGTCCTGTGGCTCGCGACGCTGAAGCTGGGCGGGCGGGTGCTGCAGCTGACGTTCCTGACCTTGTGGGTCGCCTTCGTCCTCCTGGGCCTCAGCCACCTGCTGAACATGAACGTGCTGCACACCACCGGCGGCTATGTCGGCATGGCGACCGCCCTGCTCGCCTTCTATCTGGCCTCGGCCCAGGTCCTGAACGAGGTTTACGGCAAAACCGTCCTGCCGACCTGACGCCCGGGGCCGCGTCAGGGCCGGACGGGGGTTGATCCAGGCTCGCGGGACCGGCGCCGCCTGTGACAGGGTGGCGCCGGCCCGGCGTGCGGCGTCGGCGAGACCGGAGCGAGGCGATGAAGCTCGAAGGCGGGTGCTACTGCGGCGAGGTGCGTTACGTGGCCGAGGGCGATCCGGTGCTCCAGGCCCAGTGCCACTGCCGCGAATGCCAGTACATCACCGGCGGCTCGCCCAACGTCTTCATCGCCATGCCGATCCCCGGCTTCGCCTATGTGAAGGGCGAGCCCAGGAGGTTCACGCGCAGCGACATCGAAGGGGCGGTCACGCGCGAGTTCTGCCCCGAGTGCGGCACGCACCTGGTGACGCGGCCGCCGGCGTTCCCGGCGGTGATCATCAAGGTCGGAAGCCTGGACGACCCCAGCGTCTTCCAGCCGGCGATGGCGATCTTCACCTGCGACCAGCAGCCCTTCCACCAGATCGCGGAGGGCCTGCCGACCTTCGAGGGCCTGCCGGGTTGAGCAGGTTGAATTTGGCCTGACGTTTCCACCGTCATCCCCGGCCGAGCCCCCCGGGTCCGGCCGAAGGCCGGCCCGAGGACAGGCTCTGGGCGAGTTGCCGGGGACCCATGAGCACGGGCGAGCGAGGTGTTCATGGGTGGCCGGGTAGGAGTTTGCGATCGCCAACGATTTGGCGATCGCGGACGGATGGCCCGGCCATGACGGTCGTTGATAGTTCGGCCTGATCCCAGCGCGCTCCAGGCGGGCAGCCCCGGGAACGACGCGCCGGCTCAGGCCTTGTGGCGGGTATTGCTCCAGATCACCTGGCCGATCCCGAGCAGGGCCAGGATCGCGCCATAGACGGCCCACTGCGGGTTCGAAACCATGAAGCCCTGCATGATGGCCGCCGGACCCACGTGCAGGCCCTGGCCGATCCAGACCAGTCCCACGAAAACGACCAGCAGGCCCAAGAGGCTGCTGAAGATCCGCATGACGAAGTTGAACAATCCACCCATCGACGTCTCCCCCAAGTCTTGTCGTTGGTTGTCGAGACCAGCTCGAAACGTTCACACCATGAACCATATCCTGACCCGGCGCGAGCTTTCTGTTTCCTACACCCGACAGGCTCGCACCCCCACTTCCGTTCGCCCCGGCGAAGGCCGGGGCCCAGATCCCATAGCGCAGAAGCTGATTGTATGGGCCTGGAGCCTCTGGAACCCGCGTCTGAGTTTGCCATCTGCGCCCCGGCCTTCGCCGGGGCGATCGGAGAGGGAGGTATGGCAAGGACCAGGCTGTTCGTTCTGCGACGCGAACCTGCTCAGCCCGTCAGCCCCTTGAGCACGGCCTTCTGCTTGCGGGTGAGGCCGGCGCAGACCTGATCGTAGGAGTGGGCGCACAGGCGCTCGACCTCGTCGGGCGGGACGTCGGCGTCGAGGTCGACGGCGATCCAGAACCTGCGGTCCAGGTGCGAGCGATGGCCCACGCCGGAATACTGGCCGCGCAGGAGCTCGGCCAGGTCCGGGTCGCACTTGAGGATCACGAAGGCCTCGTCACGGACGCCGAGGATGGCGAAGGTCTTGCCCATCACCTTGAACATCAGGACGAGGGGCCGCCCGCCTCGCGAGGCGGCCATGGGCTGGGCCGCCGCGCCGGGCATGGCCTGCAAGACGGCCTTCAGGGCCGCGGTTCGGGGGAGGAGGTCCATGCGCCGGCCGGGGGCCTGCGATTCCGGGTTAGGCGGTCTCGAGCCGCACCTCGGCGATCGCCCAGGCGCCGGCGAGCTTGACGTAGTCGGCGCGGAGCACCCGCGGCTCGCTCGTCCTGACCACGCCGCCGCCCTGCAGGCGCGCCATCTGGACCAGGGTAGAGTCGGGACGGATCGGCGCCTCGACCTCCACGATCAAGGGATAGCGCGCCGACGCGGTGCGGCCGTCGCGGGCGAGATCGATCGTCCCGGGCGCCGCGGCGTGGTCAGCGCCGAGCGAGCGCACGGCCTCGTCGAAGCGGGCGCGGGCGGGGTCGGCGAAGAGGCGCGCGGCCTTGTCCCGCTCGCCGGCGTTGACGCTGCGCAGCCAGGCCTGGTGCAGGTCGCCGATCGCGGCCTTGTCCTCGAGCTCCTGCAGACGGGCCCGCTTCGCCTCGTCGGCGAGGGCGGCGGCGGGCGCGGCGGCGGCCAGCGGGCGCGGCCATGAGGGCGCCGGCCTTGACGAAGGCGCGGCGGGTGGAGCGGTGGTCCTTGCCGGTGCTCATGGGGTCTTGCTCAGCTCTCGACCTGGTAGAAGCGCGTGATGTCGAACCGGCCGGCGTGGCGGGCGACGGCGCCGACCGCGCTCATGCTCAGGCCCTCGTCGCCGCAGTGATAGCCGATGCCCGCGTCGTGCATGGTGCGCAGGTTGATGACGATGGTCCCCAGCGTCCCGTTGCAGGCCTCCTCGAGCCAGTAGAGGAAATAGAGGCCGTCGCGGATCTTCACGTGGGCCGAGGGCCCACTCCACTCCATGCCGCCGGCGCCGGAGTTGGTGAAGATGATCCAGCTCATGGAATGGGGCGTGGAATAGAGGTGCATCGAGGTCAGGCCGGGCGAGTACTCCCAGCTGATGGCCCGGCCGAGCAGCTCGTTCGAGACCTGGTGACGGCGGTACTTGGGCGGGATCAGGCCGTCCATCTCGATGACGCCGAGGAGGATCCTGACCCCCGCCTCGTTGGCGAAGTAGGGCGTGTTCAGATAGCCGTTGAAGCAGGTGACCATGCCCTGGTGGAAGTCCGCCACGATCATGTGGCCGTCGTGGTCGGGCTGGCCGTCCAGCAGGTGGCCGAAGAGCATCACGCCGGGCGCCGGCTCCCACGCCTGATAGCGGGCCTTGGTCCAGCCGCCCTGCCCGTCCTTGCGCCAGTTCAGGGTCCCGGCGTCGTCGATCCGGTACTCCATCGCCGGCCCGTGGTCGTAACGGAGGGTGAAGCTCTTGCCCGCAAGCCAGCCGGTGGGCGGAAGGCCGTTGCCCGCCATCGGCGAGCCGGAGCCGAACACCGTGGTCTTCTTGGCGACGACGGCGTCGACCTGGGCCGGCGTCATCTTGGGCATGGTCTCGCAGCGGCCGGTAGACGCGCCTTGCGCCCTTGCCGCCGTTCTCGGGCGGAGGCACCGGCTCGCCGCGCAGGTCGCCGAACTTCTCGAAACGGGCGATCTGGCCGAGCCACTGCCCATGGCCCCTGAAGAGGTAGTACTCGAGCGCGTCGTCGGCGTTGAAGCCCAGGCGCAGGCCGATCTGCTGCAGCCGGTTCAGGTCGAGCGCATAGAGGGTGAAGGTCCCGGAGAATTCGCACTCGGTGCGCGTGTAGGCGAAGCGCTCGTCGTCGAGCTTGATGTAGTCGGAGGGGCCGCAGAAGCTGAGCTCGCCGCCGAGCCGGGTCAGCTCGACGAAGTTGGAGTAGGCGGCGGAGGGATAGAACTCGAGGGTCTCGATCCCGTTGTCCTGCTTCCACCAGTAGCCGTGCCCCTCCATCCGGTCGGTGGTGACGTGCCGGGCGCCGGGCGCGGCCTGGCCGGCCTGCTCGACGTAGCCGTAGTGGATGTCGCGCTGGACCTCGCGGTTGTCCTTGTAGCCGCTGAACCAGAGCTCGAAGACAGTTGCGAGACTGGTCGCCTGGTCGATCACCACCGCATAGCCGCGCTGGGTCGCGGGGATCAGGTGGGCGAAGAGGACGACGCCGTCCATCTCCAGCGCGCCATAGCCGGCGTTGGCCGCCGCACCGCCGTTCTCGGAGACCGAGAGCCGGTTCGTTCCCGTGAACTTGTAGGCCAGGGTCGGCCCCTTGTCGGTGACGACCTTGAGCGTCTTGCCGGCCAGGGCGTCGGACAGCGGCGAAGCAGAGGTTGGCCCGGCGGCGATGGCGGGCTTCAGCTTGGCCGTGATCTGGTCCGGCGTCAGCTTGGCGTAGGCGATGCGGTGCATCTGCGCCTTGGGATACGGCGTCCCCGGCATGCGGCTTCCTCCCCGTCCGTCCTGGTCTGGTTGGTGGCAGCCTAGCCCCACTGAGGGCGGCATGGGAACTGGCTGAGCCGCGGGAAGGACGCAGGAAATCGCTGGGCGGCTCGAACGGCTCGCGCCTATCCTCGCGCCATGAGCACGAGCGAGCTGCAGGCCTCGGACGGCCGACGGAGTCGTCGGCGCCGAGCGTGGCGCCGCGTGGCGGGCCGCACCAACCCTTAAGCCAAAGCTTATCGCACCCATCAGCCTTGGGCTGGTTGCTTTGGCCGGGGCTCCAAAGACACCCTTCCCCCACACCGCCTGGAGGGATCGGCGGGCGCGGAGCCGCGAGCCGAGCGAGCGCCTGGCGCGGCGCGGGCCTGCGGCCCGCCGTCACCCCGACCCTCACGGACCGGCGATGGGGAGGAGAGGTTCCAGCGATGAACAAGAGTGACCCCGGACTCGCGTCGGCAGGTGCGGCGTCAAGGCGGCGCCTGCGCCTGGCGCTGTGCGCCGCGCTGGGCGGCCTCTGGGCCGGTGGGCTGGGCCAGGGCGCGGCCGCAGAGGGCGCACCCCAGTCCCACCTCTATTGGGGCGACGTGCACCTGCACTCCGACTACTCGATCGACGCCTACGTCACCGGCAACACCAGCGTCACGCCGGACCTGGCCTATCGCTTCGCCCGGGGCATCCCGATCAAGGACCCGACGCTGGACACCAAGGTCCAGATCCGCCGGCCGCTCGACTTCCTGGCGGTCACCGACCACGCGATCATGCTGGGCCTGGAGGTCCTGCTGGACGAGCGCGATCCCAAGCTCCTGTCCACGCCCTGGGGCAAGAAGATGCTGGCGATCCACCAGGATCCGAGCTCCGGCGGGCTGATGCGCGCGCAAAACGCCGTGAAGGGCGACGAGCACAAGGAGATGATGGACCAGGTGTTCTCGCCCGAAATCCGGCAGGCCACCTGGAACGCCGAGATCGAGGCCGCCGAGAAGAACAACGTCCCCGGCAAGTTCACCACCCTGATCGGGTGGGAATGGACCGCGATGGTGGACGGCAAGAACCTGCACCGGGTGGTGCTGAGCAACGCCGGCGGGGCCGCGGCCAAGGCCTTCTATCCCTACAGCAACAACGAGAGCAATCGGCCCGAGGACCTCTGGAGCTTCCTGGCCAAGACCAAGCAGCGCACCGGCATCGATTTCGTCGCGATCCCGCACAACTCGAACATCTCCGGCGGGCTGATGTTCGACATGGTGGACAGCGACGGCCATCCGCTGACGCCGCAGTACGCGCGCACGCGCATCAAGTGGGAGCCGCTTGTGGAGGTCACCCAGACCAAGGGCACCTCCGAGGTCCGGCCGGAGCTCGCGCCGACGGACGAGTTCGCCGACTTCGAGATCCGCCGCAAGCTGCTGGCCGGACAGCCGACGCCCGCCAGCGAGGGCGACTATGCCCGCTCGGCCCTGCTGCGCGGCCTTCACTTCAAGCAGACCCTCGGGGTCAATCCCTACAAGTTCGGCATGATCGGCTCGACCGACAATCACACCGGCATGTCGTCGGTCCAGGAAAGCGACTTCGTCGGCAAGCTCGCCATGGACCGCGCGCTCAGCGAGCGCCTGCATCCCTCCAAGCCCGTCATCTTCCCGGCGTGGGAGATGTCCGCGTCCGGCCGGGTGGCGGTCTGGGCGAACGAGAACACCCGCAAGGCCATCTTCGCCGCGTTCAAGCGCAAGGAGGTCTATGCAACCACGGGCACGCGCATCAAGCTGCGGTTCTTCGGCGGCTACGGCTTCCAGCCGGCGGACGCGATGGCCAAGGACATCGGCGCCGTCGGATACCACAAGGGCGTCCCCATGGGCGGCGACCTGACCAACGCGCCGGCTCGCACGCCGCCGAGCTTCCTGATCTATGCGGCGAAGGACCCCTTGAGCGGCAACCTGGACCGCATCCAGGTGATCAAGGGCTGGATCGACTCCGCCGGCAAGGCGCACCAGCACATCTACGACGTGGCCTGGTCGGGCAAGCGCAGGCCGAACGCCGAGGGCAAGGTCCCGGCCGTGGGCGATACGGTCGACGTCGCCACCGCGACCTACACCAACACGATCGGGGCGACGCAGCTGGCGACCGTCTGGAAGGACCCGGACTTCAAGCCGGGCCAGCTCGCCTTCTACTATGTGCGGGTGCTGGAGATCCCGACGCCGCGCCACTCGCTCTATGACGCCGTCGCGCTGGGCATCGACGTGAAGGAGACGCACCAGCCGGCGACCATCCAGGAGCGAGCGTTCTCGTCGCCGATCTGGTACACGCCGCCCAAGTCATGAGAATCCTGCGGCGGATCATCCGCGATCCCCTCACGCACTTCCTGGCGATGGGGGGACTGCTGTTCGCCGTCTACGCTGCGCTGCACGGCGGCGACACGAAGGGGGCCGAGGGCGGCCGGACCATCGTGGTCGACCGCGCCGCCCTCCTGAGCTTCATGCAGTACCAGTCGGCGGCGTTCGAGCCGAAGTACTTCGCCGCCCGGCTCGACGCGTTGCCGGCCAAGGACAGGAAGGACCTGATCGACAAGTACGTCCGCGAGGAGGCGCTGGTGCGCGAGGCGCGGGCCATGGGACTCGACCAGGGCGACTACGTCATCCGGCGGCGGATGGTTCAGAAGATGCTCTACCTGATCGACGACACCGCCACGGAGACCTTCGCGCCGACGCAGGCGGACCTGGAGCGGTACTTCCGCGCGCACCAGGCCCAGTACGCCTCCCCCCCGACGCTGACCTTCACCCACGTCTTCGTCGACAAGGAGATCGCTCATCCGGGAGGAACCGAGCAGACCGCCGAGCAGCTGAAGCGCGTGCTGGAGGCCAAGGGCGCGGGCTTCAACGAGGCTCCGGCCTATGGCGACCGGTTCCCCTACGAGCAGAACTACGTCCAGCGCACCCCGGACTTCATCCAGAGCCAGTTCGGGGACGGCTTCGCCGCCGCGCTGGAAGGACTCCAGCCGTCCAGGCGCTGGCAGGGGCCGATCAAGTCGGACCTGGGCTACCACCTGGTGCTGCTGACCCAGCGGCAGGCGGCCTCGACGCCCAGGCTCGCCGACGTGCAGAGCCAGGTGAAGGACGACCTGCTGCGCGACACCGTCGCCGCCTACCAGGAGAAGGCGGTTGCGGACCTCGCGCGGCGCTTCACCGTCAAGTGGAAGGACGATCCCAAGCGTCTGTCCGCCGGCGGCGGCGTGCAGACCTATGCCAGCGCATCGGCGCCCTAAAGGTCCCGCCGGCTTGGCGCGCCTGCTTGCGCTGGCCGCGTGGGCGCTCGCGCTGAGCTGCGTCTTCGCCGGCGCCGCACGGGCCCATGACGCGCGGCCGCTGTCGGTGAACGTGGTCGAACAGGGCAAGGACCTCTATCTGGTCCGGCTGCGCGTCCCCCCGACGGTCGCTGCGGACAATCAGCCGCGCCTGATCTGGCCGCGGGGCTGCCGCGTGCTGAACGACAGGCCGGGCGAGGGCCTCATGGCGCCGGACGAGATCCTCGCCGTCGCCTGCACGGGCGGCCTGGAGGGCCGGACGATCAGCGTGCGGTACCCGATCTACAACCCGTCCCTGTCCACCCTGTTCCGGCTGAACGAGCTTGGCGGCAAGGTGTTGACCCAGGTGAGGCCGCCCGACCAGCTGGCGTGGCGGGTTCCGCGCAAGCCGAGCCTCGCGGAGGTCGCCGCCGGCTATCTGGAGCTCGGCGTGCGGCACATCTGGACGGGGATCGACCACCTGCTGTTCGTCACGGGCCTCTTGATCCTGGCCGGATCGATGCGCCGGGTCCTGGTGGCCATCACGGGCTTCACGATCGCGCACTCGATCACCCTCACCCTGTCGGCGCTGGGGTTCGTGCAGGTCCCGGTCCCGCCGGTCGAGGCGGCCATCGCCCTGTCGATCCTGTTCCTCGCCCGCGAGATCGCCCTGCCGTTTCCCGAAGGCCTCGCGGGGCGGTATCCGATCCTGGTGTCCTCGTCCTTCGGCCTGCTGCACGGCTTCGGCTTCGCCGCCGCCCTGCGCGAGGTCGGCCTGCCCAGGGACGAGCTCGCGACGGGCCTCCTGTGCTTCAACCTCGGCGTCGAGATCGGCCAGATCGTCTTCATCGCCGGCGTGGTCGCGGTCTTCCTGGCCGCGCGCAGGGCCGTGCGGATGCACGCGCCCCTTGTGGAACGCATCAGGTCGGAGCTGACCCGGATCGGCGGCTGGACGAGGCTCGCCGGCTATGGGCTCGGGGCGCCCGCCGCGTTCTGGTTCATCCAGCGGCTGGCGGCGATGGCGCACTGATCGCACAGGGCGGCTGGCCGTGGGCCGGCTTTGGGTCAGGACGCGGCGTCGGCCCGGACGGCGTCGCGCACGAAGTCCGCCACGGCCCGGACCTCCGGTCGCTGCTCGCCCCGCCGCGTCATGATCGCGCGCTGCAGGCCGGCGACGTCGGGGCTGAGGCGGCGAAGCTCGCCGCGGACCGGCGAGGCCTCGAAGGCCTCGCGGAAGAGCAGGGCCGCCGCCTCTCCGCTCTCGACCATCTTCTGCTGCACGTCGAGGAACTGGGTGCGGCCCACGATCTTCTGGGGATGAACGCCGAGGTCGGCCAGCGCCCGGTCGATCCAGCGGGTCGAGGGCGCGCCCTCCAGCGGCAGCACGAAGGGGATGCGGCTGATATCCTGGGCCGTCAGGTCGGCATCCCCGACGAGACGGCGGGACGCCACCACCACACAGGGCACCTCGCAGATCACCTCTGCGTCGAGAGGGATGCTGGCGGCGGAGGCCGTGAACACGGCCACGTCCAGCTCGCGCCGTTCGATCAGCCCGCCGATGGCGTCCGAGGACAGCTCCGAGACGATGTTCAGGGCGATGTCGGGATGGGCCCGGTGGAAGGCGGGGAGCGCCGACCTCAGCATGCGGTCGAAGATGTGCGGCCCGGCGAAGACGCGCAGCGACACGGTCCGGTGCGCCGCGGCCGCCTGATCGGTGAGCCGCGCGCCATGCTCGAGGATCGCCTCGGCCTCCTGGCGCAGCCGCTCGCCCGCCACCGTCAGCCGCGGCGTGGCGCCCCGGCGGCGCTGGAAGAGCTCGGCGTCGAGGTTGCGCTCGAGCGCGCGCACGTGATCGCTGATCGCCGGCTGGGAAATGCCCAGGCGGTTGGCGGCCTTGGCGAAGTTGCAGTCCCGCGCCGCCTCCACGAAGATTTCGAGCTGTCGAACCGTGTACCGCATGGCCCCCGCTGCGGAGATGTCCGGGCAATAAGGGGAAGCTTATCACATCGATGGGCTCGCGTCTCGCAGACCATCGCGGCCGGCGAGCAGCGCCTCGGCGATGTGGACGGCGTTCAGCGCCGCGCCCTTGCGCAGGTTGTCGCCGGTGACGAAGAGCGCGAGGCCATGCGGGACGGTGGGGTCGCGGCGCACCCGTCCGACGAAGACGAGATCGAGCCCGGCGAAGTCCGCCGTCGACGCATCCTCGACAAGGATCTCCTCACCCTTCCACGGCAGGCGCGCGCCGGCCGGCCGGGCCGAGGCGAAGGCGCCATGGCGCGCGGCGGCGGGGATGGAGCTGTCGGCGGCGGACCGGGCGGAACTCGCCACTTTGCGCTAAGACTCGTCCCGCCGTGCCCCGCTTCGAGCTGATCGACGATCCCCGGGACCCCCGGATCGAGCCCTACCACGCGGTCCGCGAGCGCGATCTCGTGGGCCGGCAGGGCCTGTTCATCGCCGAGGGCGAGGTGGTGCTGCGCCATCTGGTGGCCGGACGCCGCTTCCCCACGGTCTCCGTGCTGATCGATTCCAAGCGCCTTGATCGACTGGAGCCCATGCTGGCGTCTCTGCCGGACGAGGTTCCGGTCTTCCATGCGCGGCAGGAGGCGCTGGACTCCATCGCCGGGTTCCACATCCATCGCGGGATCCTGGGGCTCGGCCGGCGGGACGAAGGCCCGGGCCCGGCCGAGCTGTTGGCGGGGCCAGGGCGCCGTGCGCTTCTCCTGATGCTCTACGGCATCTCCAACCACGACAACCTCGGCGGCATCTTCCGCAACGCGGCCGCCTTCGGCGTCGGCGCCGTGATCCTCGACGCCCACTGCTGCGACCCGCTCTACCGCAAGGCGCTCCGGGTCTCGGTGGGCGCGGCCCTGACCGTCCCCTTCGCCCGGCTGGAGCGGGACGAGGACGGCCTGGACCTTCTGGTCCGGCATGGGATCGAGCCGATCGCCCTGGCGCCCGGCGCCGAGGGGCGGCTCTCGGACGTGCGCCGGTCCGGTCCGATGGCGGTCCTGCTCGGGGCGGAGGGTCCGGGACTGCCCGAGGAGGTGATCGGACGATGCCGCGCCGTGAGCATCCCCATGGCGCGCGGGTTCGACTCCCTGAACGTGGCGACCACGAGCGGGATCGTCCTGCACCACCTGACATCGCAAGAGGATTAGGGCGGCGGGCTCAGCGGCCGCCGAGCTCGCCGTAGCCGAGGGCCATGGCGGCGGCGAAGGCCAGGAGCGGCGCGAACAGCACGACTTCGAGCAAGGAGCCGGCGACTGACCGCGCCGACCTGGGCCGCGTCGGGCGCGCCGCCCCCCTTTCGCCAGCGCACATGGGCCAGGGTCGGCGGTATCGAGGCGAGGCCGATCAGGCCGGGCGCGCGGGCGAGGCGAGCTTGACCCATCGCCGCGCCCCGGACGACAGCCGCGAGGCGCTTCCCGTCAACCCCTGGCGGCCCGCGCCTTGCGCCGCCTCGCCTTGCGCGCCCTGTGCTCGACCCAGGCGGCGGTCCGCGCCTGGATGTACTCGCCGATCTGGCCGGAGGTGGTGAAGTCCGGCATCTCGTGCGCATAGCTGCCCTGGGGATTGCGCACGGGCAGGGCGGCGACCTTCTCGGCGTGCAACAGCTCCAGCGTCGAGGGGCGGGCGTGGTTGGGATGCAGGCCCGTCGACTTCGGGATCGCGACGCCCTTCAGCGCGTCGTCGTCGCGCGGCGTGTCGCGGGTCAGGACCGGCGCAAGGCTGGCCGCCTCCGCATCTCGCCGGGTCAGCGGGCGCATGTCCCACCGTTCCTGGATGGTCTTGAGGACCGAGGTGTGGTCCACGACGCCTGCGCCGTCCGCCGGCCGGAAGACCGTTCCCGCCTCGATCAGGGGAGAGATCAGGATCGCCGGGATGCGGACCCCGAACCGGTCGAAGGTGAAGTCGAACTCGCCCAAGGACTTGTCCGGCGCGACGGCGCCATAGGGCGGCGGCACATGGTCGAAATTGCCACCGTGTTCGTCGTAGGTGATGATCAGAAGCGTCTCGTTCCAGCCGGGCCCGTCGCGGACCGCGCGGTAGACGTCGTGGATGAGCTGCTCGCCCAGCGCGACATCGTAGTTGGGATGCTGGCTGTTCCCGCCCGATCCCCAGCTGGGCTCGAGGAAGGTGTAGGCGGGCAGGGTCCCTGCGGCCGCCCGTTCCTGGAAGTCGCGGAAGTGGCCGAAGTGGCTCTCGTCGGCGTTCAGGGTGTCGGGGAAGTCGTGACGGGTGAGCGGCGGGCTGTTGTAGCCGTAGATCGCCCAATCCAGGCGGGCGGAGCTCATGCGCCCGAAGATGCTGGAGCAGGTGAACAGCTTCACCTTGTTGTCGAGGTGGCCGAGCGACGTCGCGGCCGCCGCGAAGGCGCGGTTCGGAATGGTCTGGGTCGGCGCCGAGGCGAACCAGCGGTCGCAGACCGCGTAGCCGCGGGCCAGGGCGGACATCACCGGCAGGGTCTCGGGCGCGTACATGCCCATCACCTGGGCGGCCAGGGTGTTGGGCAAGGTGTCGCCGTAGTGGTGCGCGAGGTCGTAATTGATCGCGGCGTGGAAGTTGACCACGAAGCCGTCGTTGGCCGGGACCTGGCCGGGATCGGGATCGTCCGTGCCGAACAGCTGGTAGCTGGTGTTGTGGAATCCCTCGCCGGGGTCGGCGCCCGGCATGAGGTAGCAATGGGCCGCGTCCGGAAGGATCTTGTAGACCTTGACCGGCCGGCCGGCCTCGTCCGGATTGAACTCGTCCCCGGTGAGCCCGTCGTAGTCGTGTCCCGCCGGCGTCCGGTTGCCGGCGTCCGCGTAGAGGAAGCCGAGCATCTGGTCGAACGAGCGGTTCTCCAGCATCAGCTGGACGATGTGGTTGATCCTGGACAATTGGGTCATGGGCGGGCCGTCTGGCTGAGGTTGTCGCAACACGCGAGGGCTCCGGACAGCGGGCGGGCGCGGACGCGAATCCGCGACAGCAAGATCCTGGAAGGGCGGACAGGCCGAAGGCCCCCAACGGCGCGATCAATGCGCGAAACGCTCTCATGCCCGCCAATCGCCGTCAACTTACGCGACAGTCCAAGTCAGACAAAACCTTCGGTTTTTGGGCCGATGCCGGCCGGCGGCGTCTCCCGGGCGCCGGGGCTCCCTCGAACGGTCGGTCGCCTCTAGAACCACGACCATGTGCGAACATCGGCGTTCGGCCGCGAACAGTCCTGGGCCCCCGTTTGCGCAGAACCGGACGGAGACATGGTGAGGCTCCGCCCAGGCGGGATAAGGCGTCCGGCGTTGCTGGCCGCGGCGATCGCCGCCGGCTGCGCAGCGGGCGCGGCCAGGGCCAGGCCGGCCGAGGCCCCGCACGAGCTGGTGGTCACCGCGCCGGCGCCGCTCGGCGGGGCGGCGATCGACCCGGACAAGCTGCCGTGGGCGGTCCAGGCGGTGTCGGCTGCGACCGTCCGGCGCGCGGGCTCGCTCAGCGTCGTCGATGCCCTGGCCCAGGGCGCGGCCGGCCTGACCCTGACCGACCCGCAGGGCAACGGCTTCACCCGCGACGTGAACTTCCGAGGGTTCGCGTCCTCGCCGCTGCAGGGCGCGCCCCAGGGCCTGGCCGTCTACCTGGACGGCGTGCGGCTGAACGAGGCCTTCGGCGACACGGTCAACTGGGACCTGATCCCGGAGACGGCGATCGCGCAGGCCGAGGTCCTCGCCGGCGATCCGGCCTTCGGCCTGAACGCGCTGGGAGGCGCGGTCGCCCTGACGATGAAGACGGGCAGGGACGCGCCCGGCGGCGCCGCGAGCCTGGAGGGCGGATCCTTCGGCCGGGTCGACGGCGAGGCCGAATACGGCGCCTCGGCCGGGCCATGGTCGATCTACCTGGCGGGCGACGGTGAGCGGGAGGACGGCTGGCGGCGGGATGGAGAGTCGAGCCTGGCGCGGGCCTACGCCGACCTGGGCTGGACCGGCGCCGGCGCCGAGGCGCACCTGAAGCTCCTGGGCGGCGTCACGCGCCTGGGCGCGGCCGGACCGACGCCGGCGGACCTGTTGGCGATCGACCGGCGCGCGGTCTTCACCACGCCCCAGACCACATCGAACCACGCCCTGCTCGCAGCCCTGGAGGGCCGGCTCGACGCCGGGCGCGGCTGGACCCTGACCGGCGACGTCTACCTTCGCCGGTTCAACCAGCATCACCTGGACGGCAACGACGGCGACTTCGCCTCCTGCGGCGGCGATCCGGCCGATCCGCTCTTCGGGACGCTGTGCGTGGACTCCTCCGGGTTCCCGGTCGCGAGCACGCCGCCGGCCGAGGCGTTCCAGGTGCTGGGCGAGGGCGGCGCCCCGATCCCCTGCCCCGCCGGTGCGAGCTCGTGCGACGATGTCCCCTACGGCTCGCTCGACCGCACCCGCACGGACGCGACGAGCTGGGGCGGCGCGGTCCAGGCGTCGACCAGCGCCGAAGTGGGAGGACGAGCCAACCTTTTCACCGCCGGCGCCAGCCTGGACCTCGGCCGCGCCCGGTTCTCGGCGTCGAGCCGGCTCGCCGTCATCCGGCCCGACCTGTCCGTCGGCCCGGACCCGGCGGTCCCCGGGACCGGCCAGACGATCCGGACCGCAGGCGCGGTGGCCTACAGCCCGGTGGAGCTGAACGCCGACGTGACGGCCGTCGGGGTCTATGCCTCCGACACCCTGGACCTGACCCGAAGGCTGTCGCTGACCGTGTCGGGACGCTTCAACGTCGTCAGCATCCGCACGGGCGACCTTACCGGGATCAGCCCCGAGCTGAACGGGCGGCACAGCTTCACACGGCTCAACCCGGCGGCGGGCCTCGCCTATCGGCTCTCGCCGGCGCTGACCGTCTATGGCGGCTATGCCGAGGCCAGCCGGGCGCCGACGCCGCTGGAGCTGGGTTGCAGCGATCCGGTCCGGCCGTGCCTGCTGGAGAACGCCCTGGTGGCGGACCCGCCGCTGCGGCAGGTGGTGGCGCGGACGTGGGAGGCCGGGATCGGGGGTCTCCCGATGTACCGGGCGGACGGATCGACTGGCGCCTCGGCCTGTTCCAGGCGGACAACGACCACGACATCCTGGCGCTGGCGAGCGCGGTGCAGGGACGCGGCTACTACGCCAACGTCCCGGGGACCCGCCGGCGAGGCCTGGAGGCCAGTCTCTCCTACCGCTCAGCGCGCTGGACGGCCTATGCGTCCTATAGCCGGATCGAGGCGACCTACCGCTTCGCCGCCGCCCTGCCCTCGCCCAACAGCCCCTTCGCGGACGCCGACGGCAATGTCCAGGTGCGGCCCGGCGACCGGATCGGGGGCGTTCCATCCGACAGGTTCGCACTGGGGGCGGAGGTACAGGTCACAGGCGCGCTGACGCTGGGGGCCGACATCGCCGGGGCCGCCGGCGCCTATCTCGTCGGCGACGAGGCCAACCAGGACCAGCGCCTCGCCGCCTGGTGGACGCTCGGCCTGCACGCCTCCCTCGAGGTCCGGCCCGGGCTGAAGCTGTTCGGTCGCATCGAGAACCTGCTGGACCGGCGCTACGCCACCTATGGGACCTACTTCGACACGGGCGCGCTGGACAATGTGAGCTCCTCGCCGCTGCCTGCCGATCCGGACCCGCGCAGCCTGTCGCCAGGCGCGCCGCGAACGTTCCGGGCCGGCCTGAGGGCGAGCTGGTAGAGAGGGCCGCCTCCCGCCGGACGGGCGCTCTGGCCTCTTGACTCCAGCCGGGCGCCGCCGCACCGGAAGGTGGATCAATTCAACCGCCCGACGCCGTCCGAGGGAGGACCTCCATGCCGCTCCACCGCCGAACCTTCCTGAAGTCCGTGGGCCTGGCCGCCGTCGCGGCGCCCCTGGCCCGGCAGGCCTTCGCGGCCGACGCGCCCTTCGCGCCGACGCCCGGCGCGGCGCGGACCTTCGAGCTGGTCACGCGGATCGAGCTTGCGGACGCCAAGGGCGGCGCGCGGGCCTGGATCCCCGTGCCGGCGCAGGATCACGGCGACTGGTTCAAGGCCGAAGGATCGCAGTTCACCGGCAATGCCGCCAAGGCTTCGCTGAAGCGCGACGGGGCCTCGGGCGCCGCCTTCGTCGAAGCCGCCTGGACGGACGAAGCCGCGCCGGTGCTGGAGGTGACGAGCCGCGTCTCCTCGCGCGACCGGGCCATCGACCTGGACCGCCGCGGCGCCGTCAGGCCGCTGAGCGGCGCCGAGCGCGCGCTCTACCTCGCGCCCACCGGCCGCGTGCCGGTGGACGGGATCGTCAAGGCCACCTCGGACCGGATCGTCCGGGGCGCGGGATCGGACGTGGAGAAGGCGCGCGCGATCTACGAATGGGTGGTGGACAACACCTGGCGCGATGCGGCCACGAGCGGCTGCGGCGACTGCGACGCGGTGGCGATGCTGACCACCGGCCGGATGGGCGGCAAGTGCGCCGACATCAACCCGCTCTATGTGGGCCTCGCGCGCGCGGCCGGGCTGCCGGCGCGGGACCTGTTCGGCATCCGCGTGGCGGCCTCGAAGTTCGGCTACCACAGCCTCGGCGCGAACAGCCCCACGGTGACCAAGGCCCAGCACTGCCGGGCGGAGGTGTGGCTGTCGGGGCTCGGCTGGGTCCCGGTCGACCCGGCGGACGTGCGCAAGGTCGTGCTGGAGGAGCCGCCCGGCCATCTGGCCCTGACCGACGCCAAGGTGGAGGCGGCGCGCCGGACCCTGTTCGGCGCCTGGGAAGGCAACTGGATCCCCTACAACATGGCCCAGGACGTGAGGCTGAGCGACGGCGGAGGGGAACTGTCGTTCCTGTTCTATCCGCAGGCCGAGGTCGGCGGGGCGCGGCTGAACACCTACGACCCGGACAGGTTCCGCTACACGATCACGGCGCGCGAGATCACGGCGTAGACAGAGTTACGACGCAGAACCAACGGTCGAGTCGTCGCCTACCCTTCCGACCGCCCCGGCGATCGGTCATCAATGGGGACGGGCTCACCGAGTCCTTTCCCGTTGGCCAAGTGGCGGATCTCTGACCAGGCCTCGGCAGGCGATCCGCCGGCCGGCATCCGGCGTATGAAACAGGACGCGAACGCGCTGGCGCGCTGACGCGCGCCTCGCCTATCGTCGGGCGGACAACGCCGGGAGGGCGCGATGGGCGAAGCTCGAAGCTTTGACGCGGTGATCGTGGGCGCCGGGTTCGCCGGGCTCTACATGCTGCACCGGCTGCGCCGGATGGGCGTCTCGGCGCGGGTCTTCGAGGCGGGGCCGAGCGTCGGCGGCACCTGGTACTGGAACCGGTATCCCGGCGCGCGCGTGGACATCGAGAGCCAGGAGTACTGCTACTCCTTCTCGCCCGAGCTCGACGCGGAGTGGACCTGGAGCGAGCGCTACGCCGCCCAGCCGGAGCTTCTGGCCTACCTCAACCACGTGGCCGACCGGTTCGACCTGCGCGGCGACATCGAGCTCGGGACGCGGGTGACGGCCGCTCATTATGACGAGGCGGACCGGCGCTGGACCATCACCACGGACCGCGGCGAGACGGTCGGCGCGCGCTGGTGCGTCATGGCCACCGGCTGCCTGTCGATCCCCAAGGACGGCGACCTGCCCGGCGCGGAGACCTTCCGGGGAGAGAGCTGGCACACGGCGCGCTGGCCGGAGGAGGATGTCGACTTCACCGGCAAGACCGTCGCGGTGATCGGGACCGGCTCGTCGGCCATCCAGGCGATCCCCAAGATCGCCGCCCAGGCCAGGCATGTGACCGTCTTCCAGCGCACGCCCAGCTTCAGCGCGCCCGCGCACAACGGCCCGGTCGATCCGGCCGTCGCGGCCGACTGGGCCGCGCACCGCGCCGAGTACCGCAAGGAGGCGCGCAACAAGGGCTTCGGCATCCGCGCGAGCGCCGAGACCGACGAGCCGGCGATGGCGTCGCCGCCGCAGGCGCGCGCGGCGGCCTATGAAGCGCGCTGGCGCTACGGCGGCTTCGCGATCCTGGCCGCCTACAAGGACCTGCTGATCGATCCGGAGGCCAACGCCACGGCGGCCGAGTTCGTGCGGGGCAAGATCCGGGAGATCGTCAAGGACCCCGAGCTGGCCGAGAAGCTGACGCCCAAGACCTACCCGATCGGCGCCAAGCGGATGTGCGTCGACACCGGCTATTACGCCACGTTCAACCGCGACAACGTGAGCCTGGTCGACCTCTCGGAAGAGCCGCTGGAGACGATCACGGCCGCCGGGGTGAAGACCGCCGCCCGCGAATACCCGGTCGACGCCATCGTCTACGCGATCGGCTTCGACGCCATGACGGGGGCGCTGGACAGGATCGACATCCGCGGCCGGGACGGGGCGAGGCTCAAGGACTGCTGGGCGGCGGGACCGCGCACCTACCTCGGCCTGATGACGGCCGGCTTCCCCAACCTGTTCCTGGTGACGGGCCCCGGCAGCCCCTCGGTGCTCTGCAACATGGCCGTCGCCATCGAGCAGCACGTGGAGTGGATCTCGGACTGCATCGGCTGGATGGCCGAGCGCCAGGCCGGCTCGATCGAGGCCAGCGAGACCGCCCAGGAGGCGTGGGGCGCCCACGTCAATGCGGTGGCCGAGACGACGGTCTTCCCGGGGGCCGCGAGCTGGTACGTCGGCGCCAACGTGCCCGGCAAGCCGCGGGTGTTCATGCCCTACATCGGCGGCTTCCCCGCCTATCGCGATACGTGCGACGCGGTGGCCGCGAACGGCTACGAAGGCTTCGTCGTGGCGGCGTAGCGCGGGGCGGCCTCAGGCCGCCGCGGCCGCGGGCATCTCGACGACCTTCTCTGTGGGCGGGGTCTGCCAGAAGGTCATGGCGCGCGCCCAGGCCGGCCGCTCGCCGATGCGGGCATACCAGTCCATCACGTTCGGGTAGGCCTCGACGGGGAACTTCGCCCGCTGGAGGGTGGTGACCGTCGGCGCCCAGGAGATGTCGGCCAGGGAATAGGCGTCGCCCACGATCCAGCCGCCGCGGGCGATCAGGGCGTCGATCCCGCTGAAGGTCTCGTGCAGCAGGGCGGCCGCGCGCTCGACGTCCGCCTCTGGGATGGTCGAGCCCGGCGCGTCGTGCTTGGCGTGGAAGGCGAGCAGGTCCGGATCCTTCTGGAGCCGGCGGTAGAGGGCGACCTCCTCGGGCGTCTTGACCACCAGCGCGGCGTTCACCCTGGCGTAGGCGTAGGTCTTGATCGCCGGGATGTGCAGGTCGCCCGAGCGGCGCAGCCACTCGCGCATGTCCGCCTGGGCGGCTGCGCCCGGAGGCGTGAAACGGGGCTCGGGGAAGCGGTCCTCGAGCCAGAGCAGGATGTCGTTGGACTCGACGACCACCTCGCCGTCCAGGACCACGGTCGGCACAACGCCCTTGGGATTGATGCCGAAGTATTCTTCCGAGACGTTCTCCCTGGCGTAGAGGTCGACGTGGTGGCTGGTCCAGGCGAGCCCCTTCTCCTCGATCAGCAGGCGCACGCGCGAGGAGCAGTTGGAGCGGCCGGTATGGTAGAGGTGCAGGCCCTGGAAGGCCTTCACCGCCCGGTTGGTCGGCTCGATCACGGCCATGGCGGCGCCTCCCTCGGTCGGGGCCGTTCAGGCGCGCGCCTGCCGGCCATCGCTTCCATCATCGGTATCCCCGGGGCGCCGCCGGACAAGGACGGGCGGCGCGGCGCGGTTGACCCCGGTCAAGGTGCAGCGAAGCGCCCGGGCGAGGCTGGATGCAGGCCGGAGCCGTCGAGATGACCAGATCCTCGCAACAGGCCAATGAACGCCGCACGGCAACCGCGGCGCCCGAAGATCCCGCCGAGCGCGGCGGGTATCTGCGCTTCTTCTATCGGAACTGGCGGCCGACGCCGCTCGGACGGGCGTGGACAAGGGCCTTCGCGTGGCTGGCCGGACTGGGCGTGCTGCCCGAGCTGGTGCTGACGCTGCAGGTCCGGGACCGGCGCAGCGGCCGGCTGACCTCCACCATCCTCGCCGTCGCGGGCTGGCGAGGCGACCGCTACCTGGTGTCGATGCTGCGGGACCGGTCCGAGTGGGTGCAGAACGTCCGGGCCGCAGGCGGCGCGGCCTTCATCAAGCGGGGACGGGCCCAGCCGGTCGTGCTGACCGAGATCCCGCCTGACCGCCGCGCGCCGATCCTGAAGGCCTGGGCCCGGGTCGCCACCAGC
Source organism: uncultured Alphaproteobacteria bacterium (assembly GCA_963775275.1). GTDB lineage: Bacteria > Pseudomonadota > Alphaproteobacteria > Caulobacterales > Caulobacteraceae > JANWHQ01. The sequence continues at coordinate 262,980 of CAVZII010000004.1, forward strand.
GGACGCCGCCACCTGCCCGTCGCCCCGGACGCGCCCGTGGAGGCGTTCGAGGCGATCGCCGCGGACTATCCAGCGTTCCGGATCGATCCCGCGCGCCCTCAGCCATGCGATCCGCCTGGCCCTCCCCGCCCGGGGAACGGAATTACGGTGGCGGTGCACTCGATTCGACGCAGTCTGGGCGCGCGCGAGACCCATCGCTCGCGGAATTAAGTGGACTGTCACCGTAATTCCAGGGCGGCGTTCACCCTGGCGTAGGCGTAGGTCTTGATCGCCGGGATGTGCAGGTCGCCCGAGCGGCGCAGCCACTCGCGCATGTCCGCCTGGGCGGCCGCGCCCGGAGGCGTGAAACGGGGCTCGGGGAAGCGGTCCTCGAGCCAGAGCAGGATGTCGTTGGATTCGACGACCACCTCGCCGTCCAGGACCACGGTCGGCACAACGCCCTTGGGATTGATGCCGAAGTATTCTTCCGAGACGTTCTCCCTGGCGTAGAGGTCGACGTGGTGGCTGGTCCAGGCGAGGCCCTTCTCCTCGATCAGCAGGCGCACGCGCGAGGAGCAGTTGGACCGGCCGGTATGGTAGAGGTGCAGGCCCTCGAAGGCCTTCACCGCCCGGTTGGTCGGCTCGATCACGGCCATGGCGACGCCTCCTGGACACCCACAGCGGTATCGCCGCCGGAGGCGCGGCACACAAGGCAGGGACGGACTCCGCGACGTCGCCGAAGACTGCGCCGGCGTCGCACGCGATCGTCGCGCACCGGTCGATGAAGCCTATGCGCTCGTGACGGCGCGGGGGTTTCGGATCGGACCATCGTCGAGGCTCGGGGGCCTTGTTGCGGGCGCCGATGACGCCCTCGGGCCTGCTATCGCTGGCGGCCTGTCGGTCTTCCAGGCCAGCGGCCGCGCGGCTGGAGAGTGGCCGAAGCGACCCGCCCACGTCGGTGGGAACGGCCAGTTCCGGCACGAGCCCCAACGGGCGCTATCGACCCTTCGCGGACATTGGGAAGGCCTGCTCGCAAGAGGCTCGCCTTGCCCGCTCCACCCGTCAGCTCGAGGCGCTGAGCAGGCGAACTATGTGGCCTATGGCGTCTTCGTCCGAGAGCCCCTCATCACCGGTGACGGCCAAGGCCGCGTGAATCTCGAGTTGGCCTTCCAGCCAGAATTGCACCAGCGCACCGCCTATGATCGCGGCAAGGCCGGGCGGCAAGTCGTTGCGGATGGAGCCTGCTTCCTGAGCGCGCTGCATCAGGGCGACGACCGGTCGCGTCATTCGCTCGGAGCGCGCCGCGCGCTCGTCCTGCAGGCCGTCCAATCGTCGCCAGAGATTGAACCGGAACGACAGCGGCCGGGCTTTCCAGAACGCCAGATAGGCCCGAAGCATCGCCGCAACGGCGTCACCCGCCGGCAGGGTCAGGTCCACGGCCTCCGTCATGAAGGCCATGAAATCGGCGGTGATCTGTTCACCGACCACACGCCACAAGGCTTCCTTGCCGCCGAAGTGGTGATTGAGCAGCGGCTGAGAGACGCCCGCGGCCCGGGCGATCTGGCGGGTGCCGGCGCCGTGGAATCCCTCGGCCGCGAACACCGCGAGCGCAGCTTCGACGATGGCGTTGCGGGCGTCGCCTTGCGGAAAGCTCGGTCGCAATTCTGGCATGCACGATTCTCCGAGCACTTCGTGGCGCTGATCGCACGATCAGCGTTGACTGATCAAGTGATCAGCGGTAGGCGGCGGGCGCTTTCAGGAGGTGCGCGTGACCACTCAGTCCCAGCTCGCCAGGACTTTCGTGCTCATTCACGGCGCGAGCCACGGCGGCTGGTGCTACGACCGGGTCGCTGCGATCCTCCGATCACAGGGCCATCGGGTATTCGCCCCGACGCTTGCCGGGCTGGCGGAGCGCGTGTCCATGGATGCTCGGCGCATCAACCTGACCACCCATATCGACGAAGTCGTCGCGCTGTTCGAACGGGAAGACCTCAGCGACGTGATCCTGTGCGGCCACTCCTATGGCGGCATGGTCATAACTGGCGTCGCCGACCGAATCCCGGAGCGCATCCGCAATCTTGTCTTCCTGGACGCCGTTGTCCCGGAGGATGGCAAGTCCATGAACGACTATGTCTTTCCGGGTTGGCGACTGCTGCCGATCGCGCTCTCGGTGAAGCTGTTCGGCGGGGGGTCCAGGCTGACGCCGCCCCCGCCCGCCTGGTTCTTCAAGGTCAACAAGGCGGACCGGGCCATGGTCAACCGCCATCTCACATCGCATCCGTACGCGACGCTCACCGAAAAGATACGGATCGGGGACAATGCCGACCGCATCCCCGACCACATTTACATCCATGCGGCGAACTGGGGAAATCCTCAGATCACCAAACAATATGAGCTCGCGAAACAGCGGAAGGGCTGGAAGGTGTTCGAGCTCGCATCTGGCCACGACATCATGATCGACGCGCCGGACGATCTGGCCGGAATCCTGGTCTCAATAAGTTAGGGCGCTGCGCGCTCCGCGCCCGCCGCCGATACTGGCCAGCTTTGTCCAGGCCCGGTTTCCGCGGCGGACGCAACGTCCGCTAACCACCCTCCAGCGTCATTCCGAACATCCGGTTGTCGGCGTAGGGGGCACGTCGGGGACGCGAGGCCCGAAGACGGTCGTCTCTAACGGCCGCTCGGGGTGGCGGGCGGTCATTCGCCTGGGGATCAAACGCCCCCACCCGAGAAGGCGGCGCAGACCACAAACCCCGCGAAGCTCGCAGCAAGCAGCATGACAATGAGAGCGTGGGCTCCAACGCGCCCGACATCGCCATCACGTCCGATCTCGAGAGCCACGGCCGCCCCGCCCACAGGCGACAGCAAGAACGCGAACGGCAGCTCCACGCATCAACCCTGATGCGGGGTATGCATTGCTCCACCGAGGGCGAACGACGCGATCCACAGTGCGATCAAGACGAACTCCAGGACCGCGATCGATCGTGAAGCCCGCATCGTTTCACGCCCAAAAGCAGACGGAAAACCCTGCACCGTAGCGCCCTACGACAGAACGCATGACGAAGCTCGTCCTACAGGTCGACGCTCAGCAGATCGCGTCCCAAGATGACCTTGCCCGTGAAGTGACGTTGGACTTCCTCCAACAGCCGTTGGGCGGCGTCCGGCGATCTGCCGATGACGAGGTGAGTCAGGATCACCGTCTTCACGCCCGCGGTCGTCGCCATTCTTCCGATCTCCTCCGGGGAGAGATGCTCCGTCGCCATATGCGCCGCGAGCTGCTTGGCGAGCGGGCTCGCCGCAGCGGGACGGGCGCTGCCGCCTCCGGGCATGTACGCCTCACAGACCAATACGTCCGCGCCCTTCGCCAGGCGGGTCAGGGCCTCGCTTGGACCGGTGTCGCCGGTGAATACGATCGAGCCCTTGGGCGTGTCGAACCGGTATGAGAACGACATGTCCTTCTTGCCATCGGGTCCATAGGACGCATGACCATAGTGGGTGTTCTCCGTGGCGGTGACCCGCACGAGGTCATCGTGATAGGCGGGCCCGCTGCGATCGATGTCGTGGCCCACGAACATGCCCGCGGCCTTGGGCAGGCTGGGGATTCCGGCACGGAAGATGCGCTCGGAAACGCTGAGATATCTGAGCGCCGCCTTGACCAGGAAGACGGTCGCGGGCGGCCCGTAGATCTGCACGGGCGGAACGGACCGACCGCTGAAGCCCGTCCCGATCCAGCTCAGTGAAATCAGCGGCTCGAGCCCGGCCGTGTGATCGAGATGGTGATGGGTGATGAAGATGGTGCGGATGCTCGTCACCGGCTGGCCCGCCGCCGCCAGCTGCCGGGCGACGCCGGCTCCGGCGTCGATCAGGTAGGGCCTGCCCTCGACGATGAGGAGCGCCGCCGGTTCGGATCGGACCGGATCGGCGGACGGCCCGCCGTGGGTGCCGAGGAGGACGATCCGGTCTGCATGGGTCGTCGGCGCGGCGACGGGCTGGGCCTGGAGCGCGCCCCCCATCAATCCCAGAGATGCGATTGCGCCAGCAGCAACGAGCTTCAGCATTGTTCCGTTCTCATCCTGACCATTCGCCCCTGCCGAAACACGAGCTCGGCATGCCGGCCCTTGTGGTCGGCGCCGCCACTCGCACATGCGAAGCGGCCTCCGATAATATGAATCTAGATTCATGTTCTGGGTTTGCAAAGGGGCGGCATGACTTTGCGCGGCCGGCGCCGACCAGACTTGCCGGCGCCCCTCGGCGCCGGCTGCGCCGTCAGCGCAACGGCAAGGTCTCCTGAGCCTGGAACCAGGCCATGGCGTCAGCTCGGCTGCCGGAGATGAGTTGCGCCCATCGGGTCGTCCTCACCCGGTCGCCTTTCCGCCCGACCCACCAGCCCTCTCGAACCCCCCAGGATCGACCAGCCACGTTTGCCCGGCCTTACCCCGGAGAAGATGTCCAGCGAGACCCCGTGGTCGACGCCGCGGAAGCCGTAGCGCGTGTGGCTCCAATCCACACCGTCCCTGAACCACGCCGGCTCGGCTTCGAGCAGATCGGCCGGCCGGACCGCGCGGTCGAACAAGCTGAAGACGCTGGCGTCGGCCAGCGCGATTGGGATCGGTATCGTGTCCCCCGATCTCACGACGTTTGACGCCCAGGCTGTGAGTTCAGTATGCGGGCGTTTCAGGTTGACCATCGGACGCACCGGAATTCGTCGCCGCGTCCAAGCTTCCGGCTCGATGCGGAATGGCTCAGGCGTGTATATCTCTGCAATCCCCAAAACCGGCGGCCTCACGTGATTGCAAACGCTCCCCAGAGGCCCTGGCGCCGCTACTCCGCTCCTGCGATCACGCTGCACTGGGCGATCGCCTCACTGATCGTGGTCAATTTCGCGATTGGCCTGCAGTTCGACCACCTGAAGGGGCTTGCGCTGTTCAACCTGATGCAATGGCACAAGTCGTTCGGCATCACGGTGCTGGCCCTCAGCCTCGCGCGACTCGCGTGGCGCGTCGTCCACCCGCCCCCGCCCTACCCCGCGCATATGCCGGCCTGGGAAAGGGCTGCGGCCAGCCTCGTGCACTGGGCCTTCTACGTGTTGATGATCGGCCTGCCGATCACCGGCTGGATCATCGTCTCGGCGAGCCCGACCAACATCCCGACCCTGCTCTACAGAACCATCCCGTGGCCCCACATCGGGCTGGTGCACGACCTGCCAATGGCTGTTCGTAAGGGGCTCGAGGACCAAACGGGCGAGATCCACGAGAGCCTGGCCTGGGGCGCCGCCGCCTTGTTGGTGCTCCACGTCGGCGCCGCCCTGAGGCACCAGCTGTCCAGCCGAGACGAGGTCCTCTGGCGGATGGCGCCGATCCCGCTGTTGAAACCTCGTCGTGCGCCCGTCCAGGAGGACCAATGAGCTCGTCCCATCGTGTGCCGGCTGTGGCCGCCGCGGTCATCGGTCTGCTCGCCGCGGCCGATGCCGCCCGCGCCGCCACCCCCGCTAAGTGGACGGTCGACATGGCCGCCTCCCGCCTCGGCTTTCGCACCGCCTTCGCCGGCCAAGTCGTGCAAGGCGCGTTTCGACGCTGGGGCGCCGACATTGTGTTCGACCCGAAAGCCCTGGCGCAGTCCAAGGCGACGGTCACCGTCCAACTGGCGTCGGCCGTAACCGGGGATGCCAGCAAGGACGAGGCTCTGCCGACCGCCGACTGGTTTGACGTCATGCGGTTCCCGCGCGCGACGTTCGCCACCACCGCGATCAAGGACCTGGGCGGGGGCCGCTACCAGGCGGCCGGGACGCTGTCGCTGCGCGGCGTGAACCGGGCGATCGTTCTGCCGTTCACCCTGGCAATCACCGGCGACCGGGCCAGGATGACCGGATCCACGGTGGTCGACCGCAGCGCCTTCGGCGTCGGCCAGGGTCAGTTCAAGGGCGCCGACACGGTTCCGTTCAACGTCGTGATCGAGGTCGCGCTGACCGCCCACAAGGCCAAATAGAGCACGATCGCTGTCCGTCTTTGCGCAGGTCCGAAACGCGCCATCAGAAGCAGGACAGTGATGTCCATTCTCGGCGAGGACGCTCAGGGCTGCTTCCCACCCTCCAGCGTCATTCCGAACATCCGGTTGTCGGCGTAGGGGGCACGTCGGGGACACAAGGCCCGAAAACGGTCGTCTCTAACGGCCGCCTGCGAGCGGCTTGGCATTCCGTCCGTTCGGCGCCAGCCTGTCCGCAAGAAGAATGCGGGGCTTGTAGTCCCGAGGGGGAGGACCAACGCCGTGCGCATGCCATTTCGCCTGTCTCTTGTTTCATTGCTCCTGCCTGCGGCCCTCGTGATCGGCGCAGGGGTCCAGGCCCAGGCGCAGGACACGCACATGAAGACGGACGCGGGCGCCGCCGCGCCGGCTTCGGCGGCGCATTGGACGCGCTGGTCCGATCCCTCGTCCTGGCCCGACGGCAAGGTCCCAGGCGAAGGCGACGCGGTGACCATCGGCCGGGACAGGAACGTCGTCCTGGATGTCAGCCCGCCATGGCTGCGGAGCCTGACGGTCGACGGCAAGCTCAGCTTCTCGGACGATCGCGATCTCGCCCTGACGACCGACTGGATCTATGTGCCGGGCGGCGAGCTGGATGTCGGCAGCGAGGCCAGGCCCTACAGGCACGAGGCCACGATCACCCTGACCGACAAGGTCCCGGGCGAAGACATCAACACCATGGGCGACCGCGGGATCATGCTGCTGAGAGGCACGCTGAACCTGCACGGCGAGCGCACGCACGCCTGGACCAAGCTCGCCGACACGGCCAAGGCCGGCGCCGACAGGATCGAGGTCCTGGACGCCGGCGGCTGGCGCAAGGGGGACGTGATCGTCCTGGCGTCGACCGACTTCGATCCCCACCAGGCCGAGAAGCGGACCATCGCCGCCATCGACGGCAAGGTGATCAGGCTCGACCGGCCGCTGGAGTACATGCACTTCGGCAAGATCACCTTCGGCGTCGACGAGCGCGGCGAGGTCGGCATGCTGACCCGCAACATCCTGATCCAGGCTTCGCCGGACGCGGAGAAGACCTACTTCGGCGGGCACATCATGGCGATGGCCGGGTCCAGGATGTACGTCTCAGGCATCGAATTGAACCGGATGGGCCAGAACATGCACCTGGCCCGCTATCCGATCCACTGGCACATCCTGGGCGAAGGCCAGGGCCAGTACATCGAGAACTCCGTCGATCCACGACACCTACAGCCGCTGCGTGACGGTGCACGGCACCAATGACGTGCGGGTGGAGAACAACGTGACCTACAACACCGTCGGTCACTGCTTCTTCCTGGAAGACGCCGTGGAGCACGGCAACCAGTTCATCCACAACCTGGGGATCCTGACCAAGTGCCATCCCGACGGAAAACCCTGTGTTCCGACGAACCTGACCCTGGCTCATCAGTCCAACAAGGGCCAGAGCGCCAAGGATATCCTGATCCCGTCCGACAACACGGCCTCGACGTTCTGGATCACCAACCCCGACAACACCTACCGCGACAATGTGGCCGCGGGGTCCGAGGAGGTCGGTTTCTGGTACGCCTTGCCGCAACATCCGACGGGCGCATTCCTGAACCGGCCGGGCAGTGAGAATATCTGGCCGCGCCGGACCAAGGTGCGCGAGTTCAGCGGCAACACCGCCCACTCCAACTTCGACGGCCTGATGTTCGACCGCGGCCCTTCGCCCAACGGCACGTTCAACGTCGGCGGCGCCGGCCATATCGGATATGCCGACCCCGCCGACACGAAGAGCGCCCTGGTGGTGTCGGTCATCGACCATTACACCGGCTACAAGAACCGCAACGGCGCCATCTGGGGCCGCGGCGAGAACCACCTTTTCAAGGACCCTGAAGCTCGCCGACAACGCGATCGGCTTCACCCATGCCGCCGGCCAGCCGGGCATCGCGCCTTACACGTCACGGGTCGAGGACTCGCTGTTCGTGGGCGAGAGCGACAATATCGGCAACCCGGAGACGCCGGTGGAAAAGGCTTACGGCCGCAGCCTGCCGAAGCCCGACGACCCGGATTTCCCGATCCGCGGCTACGAGTTCTACGACTACCGCCACGACGTGGAGAACACGACCTTCGTGAACTACGCGCCCAACCAACGTCGCGACGCGGGCGCGCTGTCGTACCTGTTGTTCACCAGCTTCGGCATGAGCACCGAGAACTCGGTCGAGGGGCTGAAATTCGTCAACGCCAAGCCGGTCGACTTCCCGCCGGTCGAACGGCGCTGGGCGTCCGATTTCGGCGGCCGCGCCGCCTACCGGAGCGCGGCGTTCCACGACAAGGACGGCTCGGTCGGCGGGATCCCCGACAGCTATGTCGTCATCGACAACGGCATCGCTTCGGACGAAGACACCTGCAAGATGGAGCCGAGCTGGGGGGCCGCCATATGCCGGGGGGACATGGGCCGGTTCAGCATCGCCGGCGACTTCGACGACTTCGGCGTTCGCCCCAATCCCGATCCGATCGTGCTCAGCCGCAAAGGCAAGCGGTTCGAATATAACGGGGAAACCACCATCGGCAGCGGCGCCGAGGTGAGGGTGGAGACGGGCAGGAAGGACCTGTCCCTTTCCCTGCGGCAAATGGACCAGGGCTCCTACGTGATCCTGCAGCTTCCCGGGTTCCACAACGCCGCCGAGGGCGCGGCGCAAGCCACCCTGGCCGACCTGCGCGACGCGAAGAGCACGTCATACTTCAAGGACGGCGACACGCTCTGGGTCAAGCTGGTGGTCGAAGACGCCGCGCACCAGGGCCCCGTCGTCGTCAGGGTCGGCAATCTGCGCGCCCAGGCCACCGTCGACGTCAGCAGATGAGAGGACGCGCCCCGCTGGATGGGGGCCCCCGGCCCATGAGCGCTGAGTTGGGGACTGCGCTCCGAACCCTCTCCCCTTGCGGGAGAGGGTGGCCTGCGGAGGCAGGCCGGGTGAGGGGTCGACGGGCCTTGCCGGATGGGATCTTCAACCCCTCATCCGGCGGGCATCCGCCCGCTGCACCCTTCTCCCGCAAGGGGAGAAGGTCCACGGTGTCGCCTGCCTGACTTGGCGCCTGTGGGCGCAAGCCGGGGGCTTTCAGGGACCTTGGTTGGAGAGGGACCACCGCCATGCGCATGCGATCACGCCGGCTTCGCCTTTCGCCGCCGCTGGGCGCGGCCTTGATGCTGGGCCTGGTCGGGGTGGTCCTGGCCGGCGCAGCCTTGGCGACAGATGCGCGGGCGGAGTGCAGCCGTGAGATGCTGCGCAAGCTGACCGACACCTATGTGGCGGCGCAGTCAGCCGGGAGGCCCGCCATGCTGCCGCTCGCGAAGGGCGCGTCCTATGCGGAGAACGACCAGGCCATGGACATCGGCAAGGGCGTGCTGGCCGGCGCCCTGAAGGTCGATTTCACCCGCAGCTTCCTGGACACGACGCAATGCGCCACCTTCACGGAGCTGGTGGCGGCCACGGACCCGCACCCGTACGTGATCCATACCCGCATGGAGGCGACCAAGGGCGGCAAGGTGTCGAAGATGGAGTCGGTGGTGACGGACAAGGGGGACTGGATGTTCGGAGCGGCCGAGCACCTGGCCGTCACGCGCAGCCAGAACTGGGGCGAGATCCCCAGCGACAGACGCGACACGCGCGCGGTCATCCAGGCGGCGGCGGACGCGTACCTGGACAATTGGGGAGACCCGGAGCTGCCGGTTCCGCATGGAACGCCCTGCGCCCGGCTCGAAGGCCGCATCGACACCGGCAGCCGCAATCCGCAGGCCAACACCTGCGACATGGGGGCGTTCCCGCAGAAGCTCAAAGTGGGTCATCGCCGCTATGTGATCGACGAGACCATCGGCGCCGTCAGCGTCTTCCACGACTTCCCCTGGCTCGACGCCGGATTGCCGGCCTATCCGGGGACCCAGTCCAGCCAGATGTTCCGGGTCGAGGCCGGCAGGACCCGCTACATCCACGAGGTGACGGTCTGCGCGACGCCAAATTGCGGGAGGGTGAGGCCGGGAACCTGAAAGGCGCCGTCAGCCCAACCGCCTGACGGATCGAGCTTGCGATACTCGATCACCCAGCTGATCGCCGAGGTTCTGCGCCAGCGGGGATTCGATGGGGAGAACACGGCGACAGGATTACCTATCGTCCTATCCGGCGGGTGCGTGTGCGGTGAGCATTGGAGCGCCGCTCGTCAATGGTCGCGATCGCCATGCACCTAGCCTTTGATGACCTTATGCAGGCGGAGCAGCTTGTCGAAGAAGTCCGCGATCAACTTCTCCGCGCCCGCGCCGACCAACTCGGTGGCGCCGAACCGGTACACTTCGTATCCGGCGAGACGCAGTTCGCGGTCCGCAGATACCATCTCGCTGTAGATCTTGAGCGACGGTTTCTCGTTCTCCGAGAAGTGGTGCTTTCCATCCACCTCGAGCAGCACCCGTTGCCGGTCCGGAAGCAGGATCAGGAAGTCCATCCGCTGCCGCGGCAGGGGAAGGCGGTGGCGCAACGTCTTCACCACGGCGGGGTCGTAGTGCAGGTAGACCTGTGGAAGGAGCGCCGGCAAGGCGTCGCCGAGGGTCGGCCGATAGGTCTTGAAATACGTCGTGAAGACCTTCCGCTCCCCGTCTGAAGCCAGGGACTCCTGGACGCGCTTGCCGAGGCTGGCGGCGTCGCCTGCCGGCGTCACGTCCGACCACCAGGCCACCAGTTCCGACCACAGGAGGCCGCCCGACCCGATCGGCCGATCATAGACGAGGCAGCTGTCCTCGCCCGACAGTACGACGATGTCGTTGTTGATGGCGTCGGCGAAACCAATCTCCGGCTTGGGGCCGCGGGAGGCGAAGATCAGGTTCTTCGGACGGCCGCCCACTCCGCGCACGACGGCATGAAACGTATAGATCGGGTGTCCCAATTCCTCCCCGTCCCGCGTCAGCTCGTAGCCGTCACGCGCGAGGACCTTGTTGAGCGCCGCCACGGTCTGCAGTTGCTCGTCCCCTGAACGCGCGAGCGGATGGACCGCGTCCTGGAGAAGCGCACCGAACCGAGCCCGGGAGCATTCGAACGCGCCGATTTCCCCGAACAGGTGCTCGACGGACCAGTCGCCAGGATTAAGCACCATGTGGCGTTCGATTTGGTCACGCAGGCTCTTTCCACCGCCGCCGAATAATGCCTCCAGCGGATCGGAGAGGATGAAGTAGCGGCTCACCATCTCCAGCAAATCCGCCTCGCCGGCCAGGTCCTCGCCGAATACACGGGCTACATCGCGCCGAGTGATCCGGCTCAACGCCGGCTCGTCGGCCTCCAGCACCTTGCGCGCGGCCTCGTCCATGACAACGTCGCCCCGCGCGGCAGCGAACTTCAAGGCGAGCTGCGCCAGATCTTTCTCAGATCGGCCATCGAGGGCGAGGGCGATCCGCTGGCTCTTGGACAGACCGTCGCCATTGGGAATCTCCAGCCCCGCCATGCGCATGGGCTCCACATCGAGCACCGCGTGGGTCATGGGGTGTAGAAAGCCGGCGATCAGGGCGCGGAGATCAGACGCCATGTCTAGGCGGTCCCGTGCACGGTCCTGAGACGAGCTGGCAGGCTGTGGCAAAGGGACACCCGCTCCTCGCTCAATAGGTCCAAGACCGCCCTGGCATGATGGTCCGGCACGCGCATCCGCGCGCCCATGAGGGCCGCGAATACGGCATCCGCCAGATCCACGTCGCCCAAAGCAGCCCGCACCTCCGGGCTGAGCAAGAGATCCGTCGTCGATCGGACTCCCACGTGAGCGAGGCGACGGGAAGCGAGGTTCGTCGCCTTACGCTCGTCGATAACCGCGCAGGCCCCAAGGCGCTCGGCGCAGACCAGCGTCGCGGCCTCGCCGTCGTCGAGCGTTGTAGACGCTGCGCCGCTCACCAATGACAGGAACAGCGCCTCGTCGGCGGCCTCCAAGGGAATCACTTGCGCCAAGTCCAAGTGGATGAGCGCCGCGACCTCGTCGGCCGTTTGCCGCCCCTTGGGCCGCCCGCGATCCAGTTCGCCGAAGGCGACGTCGGTAATGATAAGCGGACGGCCGAGCGCCTCGACGATCCGGTGCGCAGCGCCGGTCGCGACTAGATTGATCCAAACACTGGCGTCGGCGACCATCATCCCCGGTTCGGCCTCAGCCCAAAAGCCGGGGCGAGCCTTCGCGGCCAATTCCCTCGTCCTCGTAGGCGTCGATCAGTTCCCGCACCTCGATCCGGTCGAGCTGTAGGAGGCGGGCGATCTGCCCCTCGCTCAGCAAGCCCTTGGCCCAGGCCTCGCCGACCAGCAGCGCCACTCGCATGGAAACGGGTCGGGCGGCGTCTGCCCGCGCCGCATCATGGCCGGCCGCCTCGCCCAGCACCTGAGCCGCCTGGAGATCAGTGACCCCCCCCGTGTTCTCGAACCAGGCCCAGGTGCCGGGCTTGGTCACGCCCAGCTCCTCCAACCGTCGAACCATTGCCTCGCGCGACACGCCGAAGGCGTGGGCCAAGAGGATAATGTGGCGACGGGTCAGCTGCGTGGCACCGGCGGTGATCTCCTTGAACATGGCCATTACTGCGCGCGCCGGGGTGAGGAACGCCCGGGCGAAGGCGATGGCATAGCGCTCCTCGCGGCTGGTCTCGGGCGAGCCCGCGTGCAGCGCATCCGGTGCCCGACGGGTCGAGATGAAGTGTCCAATTTCGTGGGCGGCAGTCTGTGCCCGCCGGTCCTTCGGGTGGGCCGCGTTCAACAGCATGCAGGCACCGGCCCGGTTGTCGAAGGCATAGAGCCCGGAAATCTTCGGCGGCAGGCGACGGACGAACACCCGGGCGCCGAGCTGTAGTTCAAGGACGGACATGATGTCATGGACCGGCGCCATGCCGATCCCCAGCCAATGGCGCAGCTCGGTCGCGTCCTGTTCAGCCTGCATGGCGACATTGCCCGGCAACAGGGGCCGCTCGGGCGGGTCGTTGCGCACCCGTTGCACCCCCAGAAGGTCCTCCAGTTCCAATTCCGCCTGCACGAGGTTGGTCAGAAGGGCGACGGCCGCTTCGACGTCCGCATCGGCCTCGCCCGCCCGCCGGAACCGCGGTTTCAGGTCGATCTGCACGGCTTCACGCCGCAACAGGCCGTTGACGGACACGCCGTAAAGCGCGGCGAACCTCTGCAGCTCGTCAAGCCGAGGCTTGCGCTGGCCCTGCTCGATGGCGACGATGGTCGTCCTGGCGACCTGCAGCGCCTCGGCGGCGGCGGCTTGGGTGACCTTCGCCGATTCCCGGGCGACCCTCAGCCGGTCGCCGATTTCGACCGTGGTGAGTTCCTCGCTCATGGCTTTGCGCTGGCGAGGCGCGCGACGAAGGAGGCCGGTCCCAGCGACTGACGGAACGCACGCCATTCGGCGGCATGTCGGCCCAACACCTCACGCAACTGCTGCTCCACCGTCGCCGGGTCTCCGTCCAAGGCCTCCGCGGTCTCCCGCGCCGCGCGACGAAGGGAGCGCGCGTGTAGCGGCAATTCGGCGAACTCGGCCAAGTGGTCCATGTGCAGAACCCCGGCCACGGCGTAGGCGCGCAGTTTCGAGGTGATGCCGTCAAACTCCTTGGCTACCCCTTCCTCCAGGCGCTCGGCTGAGAGGTTCTCCCAGATGTAGGTTTCGGCCGGCTCATCGATCCCGGCGGTGAAAATGCTCATCCGCCGTAGCATGCACGCCGCGCAGATACCGCACTGGCGCCGTCTGCCATTGACGGAGCAATGGCGCGACTGTTGCCAGCAAGACCGGGTGTCGGTCCAAGACGGTGCCGCCTTGAGCGCTCGCGCGGCACGCAACGTCTCCCCCTTGGTGCTCCAGAGCTGCGGATATTCGTAACGGACATCCTTGCCGCTGATGGCGTGCAGCAGACGTTCCATGCGCCGCGAAAAGGTCGGGTGGACGCGGTAGTCGGGATAGATCTGCCCGCTAACGGCCAGCATCGGCCCGAACGCACCCTGTCCGCTCTCGGTTACCACGATGCGCGAAACCCCGGCCATCAGCGCCGCGATGCCGGTCACCGCGGCGAACTTGAAGCCGCGCGAACGGGCCGAGGTCTCGCCCTGCCTTGGGCGCTTGAGCTTGTAAGGGACCACAGCGAAGGGCGCGCGCTTCTTCTTGCTGTGGGGTCGATCAACCCCGCCGGTACCCAGGCGCACGGCCACAAGGCCGCCGGTGCCTTCGCGGGCGGCGACCAAGGCACGAACGGCGCGGGAATCCAGGCCATCACTGTAGGGCATGATCACCCGCGCGCCGGATTCGAGGCTGAGGCTTCCCTGGGCGACGCGCGGGACATCGCGTCGGCGCTGAACGAAGCTGAAGACCCAGACGTCGCCGGTCAGATATCTCAGGGCCTCTTCCAACGGCTCACGCACGTCCGATCGGTTCCAGACCTTTGGGTCATGGACCGCGATCCGAACGTCGAAATGCCGGCTCCAACTGTATTCCGGGCGCCGGCGGCTGACGTCGCAGAACTCCGCCGCCGCCGCAACCACCAGCAGGTCGACCAGAACCGGGTTCCAGTCGGCGAAGAAGTAGGAACTCTAGCCCCAGGGTATCGAGCCGCAGCACCTGCCCGATCGGAGCGCCGACCGCGCCGTCGCGCAGTGCCGCGCCCGGCTCCAGGGCGTCGAGGGTAAAGCTCGGCATGGCGATGTTCAGACTGATGGCGTTCATAGCGGCGGCCCTTCATCCAACCCTGAGCGATCGACTTTCTGCGCCAGGCTCCGCACGCCCTCGCCGGCGGCGATCCCGGCCGCAAGGCGATCGGTGCCGATGCTGGGGATGGCCCTATGGAGTTTGGCCCGGAGCAGGCCCGCATCCGGCGACCCTTCGCCCAAGTAGTGCTCCTCCATCTGCCGTGACCGATGCAGGGCGCGCTCGTCGAGAGTCGCCTTGATCGCCGCCTGATAGGCGCCAGACCCGACTTGGCCATCGCGAGCGACGTCACACGCCTGGGCCGCAAACAACGCTTCGACCGGATTCTGCGCCGAGGCTTGCAAGCGCTAAATCTCGCTGACGACGACCTCGGCAAACAGGTTGCCGCGGTCGTTGTCGCCAAGCGCCGCACGGATCTCCTTGGCGAACGCCGCTCGCACCGCACCCCACTCGTTCAACAGCGCCGGCTGAAACGCCTCCGCGGTCTCCGCCACCGAGTGGGCGGGGTTCGCCGCGATCTTGGCCAACCCCTTCCAAGGCCGGCTCATCTTCATAGTCTTGTACGGACCGTCGCTCATTGGGAGCCGCCTCCAGTGTCAGGAAAGCTGCTTAAGTCGGCCGACAATGTCAACTATTGGCCACAAAAATGCTGACAATGTCAGAAGGACCATCGCGGCAGAGATCGCTCGGGGAGCTCAGCCGTAAGGCGGATCCCTGACGGCCATCGGCAGCTTGTCAGCGCGCCCCCAGAAACGAGCGCAGGCACCGGCATAGCGCACGACGTCACTGGGTTGGACTAGAAGCTGCTCGCTCTGCTCACCGTTGGGTGGAAGCAAGTCGACGTATCGATTGGGATCGTGGATCCAGCGGGACGGCGCGTGCACACGCAGATCGTCGACGGATGTGCCATCGCCATGGCGAAAGACGTTCGCCACCAGGAACATCTCGATCAGGTTGTAGCCGATCGGCCCATCCTCCAGATCGATGTCGCCGGCCTCAGCGCACAAAACCAGGTAACCCCGGAGGGGCTCCCTGCCCGGCCTGTACTGGGCCATGGTGACGCCCAGGGACCGCCCCCAGATTCGCAGCTGGCGCTCGAACAGTCCCGCGAGGGTCAAAGTGAACGCTTTGGCCGCCTCATTGGCAGTGTAGTTGTCGACCTGCGCTGCTGCGCGGTGGAGAAACTCGTCCATCGACCTTGCTTCCCCGAAAGTCAGGACAGGGTGGATCGGCAAGACCGACAGACCAGGATTGATCACCCGCTGAAAGAGCCGGTCGGTGTTGGCCTGAAAGATGCGGGGAAGATTGTCCTGCGGGGTCATATCGACGTCGAGATCGTTCGGGCGGATGATATAGGGACAAAGTGGAGCTGAGCCTCGTCCCCGCGGCCTGACGCGCCGAGAAGCAGACCTTCCGAACGTCGCCAACGAGCCAATCCCGCTCCTGAAGTCCCTCGCCCGCGCCTTGGGCCCGTCCGGCGCGCCAGCCACCTGCCCGCCGCCCGCGCGGCCGCCCTCCCCTGCCCCGAGAACGCCGGAATCTGGTCCTAAGGCGCAGGCTCGTCGGGGACCCTGACCTCATGGAGCGCCACGCGTGATCGCCGCCCTCGTCTCGGCCGGGTCGCTGTTCGCGGGCGTGCCCGACCTGCCCCCGATCACGCGCGCGCCGCAGGTGACCTATGTGGACCGGGCCGGGCGGGTGCTGGCGGTGCGGGGCGGCAAGGCGGCGCCGCCGGTGGACGTCGCCAGGCTGCCGCCCTATGTGCCCGCCGCCTTCGTCTCGATCGAGGACCGCAGGTTCTGGGACCATCCCGGCTTCGACGCCATGGGCATGGCGCGCGCGCTGATGAGCGACCTGGCCAAGGGCCGCATGGCCG
Source organism: uncultured Alphaproteobacteria bacterium (assembly GCA_963775275.1). GTDB lineage: Bacteria > Pseudomonadota > Alphaproteobacteria > Caulobacterales > Caulobacteraceae > JANWHQ01. Next base: position 279,502 of record CAVZII010000004.1, read on the forward strand.
AGGGCGCCTCGACGATCACCCAGCAGCTGGCGAGGAACCTGTTCCTCTCGGACCAGAAGACCATCGAGCGCAAGACCACCGAGCTGGTCTATGCGGTAGAGCTGGAGCAGAAGTACTCCAAGCCGCAGATCCTCGGGCTCTACCTCAGCCGGGTCTATTTCGGGTCGGGCGCCTGGGGGCTGGAGGCCGCCTCGCGCCGGTTCTTCGGCAAGCCCGCGCGGCTCCTGACCATCCGCGAGGCGGCGGCCCTGGCGGCGGTGATGAAGTCGCCGGTGGAGTACAGCCCCATCGACCAGCCCGCGCGCTCGGCGGCGCGGACGAAGCTGGTGCTGGACGCCATGGTGGAGACCCGGGCCATCACCAAGGCCCAGCGCGCCAGGGCGCTGGCGAGCCCGCTGAAGGTGCAGCAGGCCGACCCCGAGGCGCCGGCGCAGTACTTCGTGGACTGGATCGAGCAGCAGAGCCGCGGCGTCGTCGGCCAGCCCCGCGAGGACCTGGTGGTGACGACCACCCTGGACGAGCCGATGGAGCAGCGCGCGGCCCAGGCGCTGAGCCGCACCGTCGCCGCCGCCCGCGGCCAGGGCGTCGAGCAGGGCGCGCTGATGAGCGTGGACGGGGCCGGCCGCATCCGCGCCATGGTGGGCGGCGTCGACTACGTCTCGAGCCCCTATAACCGCGCGGTCCTGTCGCGCCGGCAGACGGGCTCGGCCTGGAAGCCCTTCGTCTATCTGACCGCGATGGAGGCGGGGCTGACGCCGGACACCCAGGCGGTGGACCAGCCGGTGACCATCGAAGGCTGGAGCCCCAGGAACTACGAGGACGGGTTCCTGGGCCAGATCACGCTGCAGCAGGCGCTGGCGCATTCGATCAACACGGTGGCCGCGGTGCTGGCCGACCAGGTGGGCCGCGACAAGGTGGCCGCGACGGCCAGGCGGCTCGGCGTGACCTCGCAGATCGGGACCGAGCCGGCGATGGCGCTGGGCGACACGGCGGTCACGCCCTTCGACATGGCCGGGGCCTACGCCGCGTTCGCCAACGGCGGCGTGCGCGCGCAGCCCTACGGCGTGGACGAGATCCGCACCGCGAGCGGGCGCGTGCTGTGGCGCAGGACCGCCGGCGCGCCCGAGCAGGTGATCCAGAACCCGCCGCTCGGCGAGATGAACCAGATGCTGCGCGAGGTGGTCGCCGAGGGCACCGGGACCCGCGCCCAGATCGCCGGGCGCGACGTGGCGGGCAAGACGGGGACGACCTCGGACTACCGGGACGCCTGGTTCGCCGGCTATTCGGGCGGGATCGCGACCGTGGTGTGGATGGGCCGGGACGACAACCAGCCGATGCGGGGCGTGACCGGCGGGACCTACCCCGCCGAGGCCTGGCGCAGCTTCATGGTCGCGGCGATCCCGGCGATGGGCGCGGGGGCGATCCCCGCCGGGCCCGCGCCGGTCGCGCTGCCGGCGCCGCCGCAGATCGCGCCGGTCCAGCCGACGACGCCCACGGCCCCTGCCGAGGGGATCGAGAGGTCGCTGGACGAGCTGCTGAACGGGGCCGAGAGCCGGCCCGGGATCACGCCGCAGCCGAACGACCCGCCGTACTGAGGCCGCCGATAACTGTTATCGGCCGACGGGCGTCCCATGGTAGGCTCCCGGCCATGGCAAGCAGCGTCGATCTCGGCAAGCAGCTCGAGGGGGTCGTCAGCAGGCTCGTGGAGTCGGGCCGCTACAACTCCCGCAGCGAAGTCCTGCGCGAGGGCGTGCGGCTGATCCACGAACGCGAAGTCCGCCTGGCGGCGCTCGACGCCTCGATCCGCCGCGGGCTGGCCGACGCCGATGCCGGGCGCGTCCATGAGCTGGACGCCGCGGAAGAGGCGCTGGGCGCGACAATCGAAGCGGCGGCGAGCCGCAGGCGGTGAAGGTCGTCCTGACGGACGAGGCCCTCGCCGACCTCCAGCAGATCGCGGACTACATCGCCGAGGACAATCCTGAACGCGCCCGAACCTTCGTCGCCGAGCTCATCGAGAGGGCCCGCGAGATCGGGGAGCGACCGCTCGCCTACCCGCTCGTCCCTCGATACGAGACCCTGGGCGTGCGGCGGCGCGTGCATCGCGCCTACCTGATCTTCTATCGCGCCGAAGCGGAGCGGGTGACGATCCTGCACGTGCTCCACGGCGCGCGCGACTACGAAGCGCTGCTGTTCGGGGACGAGTGACGCACGGCTGCGCCGGAGATCACGCCGCAGCCGAACGACCCGCCGTACTGACGCGGGCTGCGGCGAAGCCGGAGATCCCGGATCGGCCTGCGGCCGTCCGGGATGACGAGATCATATGGGCGGCGACGTCGCCGGATCGGGCGGACTCGGGTAGGCTCCGGCCGATGGCCATCGCCTTCTCGCACTTCGACAAGCGCGGCTATCGGACGCTGGGCGCCCGGGAGGGCTACGGCGCCTGGGCGCCGACCTATGAGGCCACGGTGCTGGACCTCATGGACATCCGCCTATTCGAGCGGCTGACGCGCGTGGACTGGGGCGCGGCTTCGAACGTGACGGACCTGGCCTGCGGCACCGGCCGCATCGGCGTGTGGCTGCGGTCCAAAGGCGTGGGCCGGCTGACCGGCGTGGACTTCACCCGGGAGATGCTGGAGCTGGCCGTCGCCAAGGGCGCCTATGACGAGCTGAGGACCGCCGACGTGGCGGCGACGGGGCTGGCGGCCGGCGCCTACGACCTCGTGGTCCAGAGCCTCGCGGACGAGCATTTCGCGACGCTGGAGCCGTTCTACGCCGAGGCGGCGCGGCTCACGGCGCCCGGCGGCAGACTCGCGCTGGCGGGCTACCACCCACACTTCGCCATGCAGGGCATGCCCACCCACTTCAACAGCGCTTCGGGCGAGCCGCTGGCGGTGGAGACCCACGTGCACCTGCTGAGCGATCAGGTGGCGGCCGGCCTCGGCGCCGGGCTTCAGCTGATCGAGATGGTCGAGGGGCTGGTGGACGAGGACTGGATCGCCGCCAAGCCCAAGTGGGCGGCGCTGCGGCGCCACCCCGTCAGCTTCGCCATGGTCTGGGCCCGGCCAGGCTGAGGCCGGCGGCCGGTCAGTTCAGCGTCCGGCTGGCGCCTTGCGGCCATGCCGGGAAACGGGCGACGTGGCGGTCCTGCTGCCAGATGTCGATCTCGAGGGGATGCTCCAGCTCGCCGGCGCGGTCGATCGCCTCGTCATCATGGGCGCAGTCCATCGTCAGTTCCGTCAGCACCGAACCGTCTTCTGCAAGGAGGCTGATCCTGTAGGGCGCCAAAGCTGACAATCCGACCGTTCTCATCGCTTGCGGACCGTGACGGATTCAAGGCGCCTCCACCTTGATCCAGCGCAATGGGACCGGCCGGGACATTGTGCGGGGAGCTCACATTCCTCGGCGACCGCTCACGGCTGTTGAGCGTGATCGGCCCCGCCCTGGCCACGGACCTGGCGCGGGTCGCCCTTGCCCGGATGGCTCTCCTTGTCGTCGGCGCCCTTCTGGGCCTTGCGCTTGGCCTCCGCCTGTTGCTGAGCGCGGGCCCTGATCTGGGCCTCCAGCTTGGCTTTCGCCTGCTGCAGCGCCAGCTCGTGCGCCTTGGCCGCGGCCTGCTGTTTGGCGAGCTCGGCCTGGCGCTGCCTCTCCTGCGCCTGCTGCTGGGCCAGCTGATCAGCATGGGCCTTGGCCTGCATCTGCTGTTGCGCCTGCGCCTGCGCCTGGCGCTGCGCCTGCTGGGCCTTCTCGCGCGCCTGCTGCTGGGCCTGGGCCCGCTGTCGAGCAAGCCCCTGGGCGCGCGCCTGGGCCTCGGCCTGTTGTTTGGCCAGCTGCGCGGCCTTGGCCTTCGCCTGAGCCTGCTGCCTGGCGAGCTGGTCGGCGCGGGCCTTGGCCTGGGCCTGGCGCTGCGCGAGCTCCTGCTGATGCTGGCGCTCGCGCGCCTGCTGCTGGGCCTGCTGCCTGGCTTGGGCCGCTTGCTTCTGCTGGGCCTGCTGCCTGGCCTGGGCCGCTTGCTTCTGCTGGGCCTGCTGCCTGGCCTGGGCCGCCTGCTTCTGCTGGGCCTGCTGCTGGGCTTGTTGCCTCTGCTGAGCCTGCTGCTGGGCCTGGCGCTGCTGCTGGGCCTGCTGCCTCTGCTGAGCTTGCTGCTGGGCCTGGCGCTGTTGCTGAGCCTGCTGCCTCTGCTGAGCTTGCTGCTGGGCCTGGCGCTGTTGCTGGGCCTGCTGCCTCTGCTGAGCTTGCTGCTGGGCTTGCCTCTGCTGAGCTTGCTGCTGGGCCTGGCGCTGCTGCTGGGCCCGTTGCTGGGCCTGAGCCTGCTGGTCCGCCGCGGCCTGCTGGCGATCCTGCGCCCGGCCCTGGCCGCGGTCCTGGCGGTGCTGGTCGGGTCCGCCTTGGTCGGCGCCGCCACCGGGCCGCCCCCGGTCCTTGGCCAGCTCGGCCTCCTGGCGCGCCCGGCTCCAGTCGCGCGCGGCCTGCTGGGCATCGTTGACGCGCTGGGCGAAGCGGGCCGCCTGGGCGTCGCGACGCACCGCCTCGTCCGCCCAGCGCGCCTGTTGCTCCTGGCGGTGACGATCGTGGTAGGCCAGCCAGTCCTGGTCATTGCTCTGATCGCGCGACCAGTCGGCCTGGTCGGACCGGATCCGCTCGCGCCCGCTCTTCCAGTTGTCGAGATCCGCCGGCTCGTGGCGGCGCCGGCTCGCCGCGTCATGCAGCGCCCGCGCGCGGGCGAGGTAGCGGCCGGCGAGGTCGGCTCGGCGCTGGACCTCGTCGGGGGGCAGTGGGCGGCCATGGAAGTCGTAGACCCCCACCAGCGCGTCGCCATCGAAGCCATAGGCGTAGTCGGGGCCGCGAACCAGGAAGGGATAGTCGGTGTCCGGCCGGTAGTAGTAGTAGCGCTCGCCGTCCGGCGTCGGCTCGGCCACCCGGACCCAGCCGTCGTCGGTGCGCCAGTACCAGGGCCGCACGCCGCTATCGAAACCGATCACGAAGTCCGGCGGCGCGTCGGCAAAGACGCCGTTCAGGGCGTAGGCCCGCTCAAGATCCGCATAACCGCCGTCGGGCGGCCCGTAGCGGTGGTACCGCGCCGGAGGGGCGGGCGGCAGGGCATGGACCGCGGGCGCCGGCGCGCTCGACGGGGCCGGGGTGTCGCTGACCGCCAGGGCCGCCAGGGGCTCCGGCGCGTTCACGGCCTGGGCGGGCTGGCCCGAGCGGTTGCAGCCGGCAAGGCCGAGCGCGGCGGCGAGGGCGAGGGCCGAAGCCGCCGAGACGAGGATCGGATGGCGTTTCATGGGCACACAAAGCCTGAGCCGGGCCGATGTTCCAAAGCGCGCGGGGCGCGTGGAGGCGGATGACGGCATGGGACTCTCCTGTCCAGGGTCACTGGGGATTTCGCGCACAGTTATCGCCGCGCGGCCCTGAACACCCGGACAAACGGCCGTTGGGCGAGGTTCATGTAGACCAGACCGGCTCCTGCCGCGTCGACTGCGGCCGCGGCGGCGGTGCGCGTCCCGTCACCCCAGGAACACGATCCGGCGATTCTCCTTGCGGGCCCGCACGCGCGACATCAGCTCGGCGTACTCGGGCCGGTTCCTCATCTGCTCACGTGTTCCCTCGATGTAGATGGTCTCGTCCATATGCTTGAAGAGCAGGTTCGCCGACCACTTGTGGCCGGTGAAGAGCGTATCGAGGATGCTGTTCAGCACGCCGCCCGGCACGTCGAGCAGGGTGTCCACGGCCAGGTAGGCGGCCATCTGGATCAGCACGCCGACGGAGGCGCGGGCGCGGATCCCCTCGAAGATCAGGGCGCCGCCGGCGACGGCGCTGTAGAAGACGCCGAGCCCAGGCACGGCGGCCAGGAGGCCGTCGAGCCCGATCCCCACCGGGCCGATGCCGACGATGCGGTCCGAGATCCGCACGATCCGGTCGACGCCCAGGCGGATGTTGTGCAGGTCGGCGTGGGAGCGGGCGAGCAGCATCCGGCGGGCTCCTGGAGCGACGCCGTCGGCCGGCCGAGCGCTCAAGCTTGACGCCAAGCTGCAACGGCGCGCGGCGCGATGCAATCGCACCGGCCGCAAGGGGCGAGCCCGGCCCGGCGGCAGGCGGGTTTGTCGACGGGCGCCGCGCGGGCTATGGACCGCCAAAGGGCGATCGGCAGGGAGACCGGCGATGAAGTTCATCACCTTCGAGCGGAACGGCGAGGCGCGGCCCGGGGCCTGGCTCGGGGATGGCGGGATCCTCGACCTGTCGGACGTGGCCGACGACCTGGTCGGCTTCATCCAGGGCGGGGACGCGGCCATGGCCGAAGCGCGGCGGATGGCGGCGGCCGGCGTGCCGGTGATCCCGGCCGAGGGCGCGCGGCTGCTGGCGCCGATCCCGCGGCCGCGCAAGAACGTCTTCTGCGTCGGGCGCAACTACGTCGAGCACGTGGCCGAGGGCGCGCGGGCGATGGGGACCCAGCAGAAGCTCCCGGAGGTCCCGCAGTTCTTCACCAAGGCCCCCACGACGGTGAACGCGCCGGGCGAGCCGGTGAGGCTGGACCCGGGCCTGACGCGGCTGCTCGACTACGAGGTCGAGCTGGCGGTGGTGATCGGCCGGACCGGCCGCGACATCCCCAAGGCGCGCGCCTATGAGCACGTGTTCGGCTACACCATCGCCAACGACGTCACCGCGAGGGACCTGCAGCGCCGGCATGACCAGTGGTTCAAGGGCAAGTCGCTCGACACCACCTTGCCGCTCGGCCCCTGGATCGTCGACGCGGAGGAGATCGGCGATCCGACCACGCTGGAGCTGAGCCTGACGGTGAACGGGCAGGAGCGCCAGCGCGCCACCGCCTCGATGATGATCTTCGACATCCCGGCCATCATCGCCTCGCTGTCGGCGGGGCTGACCCTGGAGGCCGGCGACGTGATCGCCACGGGCACCCCCTCGGGAGTCGGCTTCGCCATGGACCCGCCCCAGGGGCTGAAGGACGGCGACGTGGTGGTCGCCACGATCGACCGGATCGGCGAGCTGGTGAGCCCGATCAAGGCGGTGTGAGAGGATTATTCCTGGTTTGTTTTCGCCGCGTCGCCTCCACCGTGGCATGATCTGATGGTCGTTGGAGGTGTGGTTTCGCGAGCCCCGCCCGCCGACGACACCCCTTCGCGTGCATCGTCATCCCGGAAAGCCGCGCAGCGGCTTTCCGGGATGACGTCCGACAGGGAGGACCGGGCGGGAGCTAGGCCGCCGCGCGGCCGGCGGCCGGCGGCCGGGCCTGCGAGGATCGGCTCGAACAGGTGGCGGGCCAAGTGGCGGACCACGTCGACGACGACCCCGTCGCCGGTCAGGTGATAGGCCTCGTTGTAGTTGGCGGGCAGCGGATAGTCGTCGGGCAGGCCCATCAGCCGGGCGGTTTCGCGCGCCGAGATCAGGCGCGAGCGGACCTGGTCGCCTTCGACCGTCAGGATGATCTGGCGGCTGGAGCCGCCGGCGGGGGTGCGCAGGCACCCGGCGATGTCGTCGAAGCGGACCTCTGCGCGCTGGCGCCGCTCGCCGGAGGGATCGGTCCGCGTGCGGCGGTAGACGCAGCCCGCCCGCCGCCGGCCCGAACGGATGGCCTCCTCCAGTTTGGCCCGGTTGGCCGGAGCCATCAGGGAGATCAGCCGCAGGGTCTGGTCCGGCCCATGCCAGGAGACGGCCGCATCGTCCTCCAGGATGTCGGTCAGGGCCGAGTTGCGGAGGGGCGGCGCGGGCAGGCGCCACCAGAGCATGGCGCGACGGCTGGCCGGCGAGAGGCGGGCGACCGCGTCGACGACGCCGCGGGTGTGGAATGGCGGCTGGGCCCCGGGCGCCAGGAGCGCCGGGTCGATGTCGGTCCCGGCGCGCACGCCGATCACGAACAGGCGCGGGCGCGACTGGGGAACGAAGGCCCCGGCGTCGATCACCAGGGCGCCCCAGCGGTAGCCCGCCTGGGCGAACGTCCGGCAGATGGCCTCGAAATCACGTCCGCTGTGGGAGGTGAGCGTCCCAAGGACATTCTCGACCGCCACGATGGGCGGGGCGCGACCGTCGCGGTCCAGGCCCCGGATCACCTCCCAGAAGGGATAGAAGGTCCCCGAGCGCTCGCCGCCCAGGCCCGCGCCCGCGCCTGCCAGCGACAGGTCCTGGCAGGGGAACGAGCCCCAGACCAGGTCCGGCCGACCGGGGAGCCGCTCGGCCCTCACCTCTCGCACGTCACCGACGAAGAGCTCCTGACCGCCGAAGCGCGCCCGATAGGCCGCGCCCTTCCTGGTGTCGATGTCGTTGGCGAAGAGGCAGGTCCAGCCCGGTCCCAGGCCTTCGCGGACCATGCCGGCGCCGGCGAAGAACTCACAGAAGCTAGCCACGGCGGCTTATCCGGCCCCTGCGCCCACAGGTTAGCCTGGGCTTGCGGTTCACGGGGCTCAGAGCGGGTGGCGAATCGGCCATGACGTCACGCTGACGCCGGCTGGCGGCCAATTCAACATGGGGAGCCAAGGTGCGCCGACGCGTTGCATCCTATTCGCTCAAGCTGGCGCGGCGCCGGGGCGCGAAACCATCGAGATCGCGGACGGAGCGCTGGGCCGCCGCTGGCCGAGGACGCCGGCGGGCGATCCGGCGGCGGCCAGGGACGCGCTCCTCGGCGCCAAGCTCAGGATCATCGAGGCGCGGGTGCAGCGGGCGCTGAAGCTCGCGCCCAGGAGCCTGGTCCGGCGCGACGGCGTCGGCGAGGACGCCATGAGCTGGGAGAAGGCGATCGGGGAGCTGGAATGAGCCTTATGCCCGGTCTGGGCGGGGCGCGAGCCAGGTGACGAGGTCCCAGGCGTTGCGGATGGCCGTCAGGAGCAGCAGCAGCAGGGCGAGCGCGACGGCGTCGGGAGCATGGGCCGTCTGGTGGAAGACCTTGAGCGCGGCGGCGGCGAGGCCGGCGTAGATCAGGGCCGGCGCGGCGCCATAGCACCAGAAGTCGGACCAGTGGGGCTCGTCGCCGCTCGGCCGCCGCGGGATGAGGATCATCACGCGAACCGCGTGAGCGAAGCCGCAAAGGGCGAGGACGCCGAAGAGCGCCGCCTGGACGAGCGGAAGCTGACGTGGCGCGAGCGCGACGCCCGAGCCGGCCAGCACCACGGCGAAGTGGAAGAGGACCGGCGTCATGTAAACACTGGTTCCGCGCAGGGCCCTGGACCGCTCCATGCCGGCCGTCAGGGTGACGACCACGAACAGGAGCCCGATCAAGGCGCCGGCCGCGCCGCCCAGCAGCAGATAGTAGCTGTCCCAGCCCTCGAACATGATCGCGCCTCCTGCGCCCGACCTACGCCGGCTGCGCGGCCGCGTCGAGCCGCTGCAATTTGTCGACCGCCGGCCGCCGTCCTGGGGTAGGATAGCCCATGGATCTGACCACCGGCGAGCTGGCGACGTTGCGGAACCTTCTGGCCAAGTCGCAGGGCGAGAGCGTCGCCTTCGTCAGCATCGCCGACGCGAGCGCACTCACCGGCTATGGCTTGGCGGTGCGCACGCCGCAGGGCTGGGCGATCACCGACGCGGGCCGCGCCCACCTGGAAGCCGAGGGCAAGGAGGCCGGTTCCCCGGGCGAGTACGGCAACGTGCTGCGAGGACCAGGCTCGTCCTGACCGGTCCAAGACTGCAGGCGCAGGGGCCGGGGCGATGTCGGATTTCACGCGTCCCGTTCGTCCTTCGCCCAAGAGGGTGACAGCGCGGAAGGGTGACGATGGCGGCGGGACGCGAGGCGGTCGACGCCTATCTGGCGAAGGTGGGGGCGGATCAGCGCGGGGCGCTGGAGGCGCTGCGCCGGACGATCCGTGCGGCGGTTCCGGACGCGCAGGAGTGCATCTCCTACCAGCTGCCCGCCTTCCGCCAGGACGGGGCGCTGGTGGCCTACGGCGCCTGGAAGGCGCATCTGGCGCTCTATCCGATGAGCCTGAAGACGATCGCCCGGTTCAAGGACCAGCTTGAGAGCTTCGACCTCGACAAGGGAACGATCCGGTTCGCCCCCGAGCGGCCGTTGCCCCAGGACCTGGTCGTGCGGATCGTCAAGGCGCGGGCGGCGGAGAACGCAGCGCGGAAGGCGGCGAGGCGGGCGAAGCCAAGGGCGGGCTGACAGCGGCGGTCCCCTCACCCTCCCATTCGGCTCGCGCCGAACGGGCCCCTCCCTCTCCCCGCAAGCGGGGCGAGGGCATCAGTTCATAGGCTCGGGGCCGGCCGTGCTACTCCGCGGCCTTGGCGGTCTGTTCGGCGGCGTGCTTCTCGAGAGCGGCCTGGGTGGCGGCGCGCGAGGCGCCGGAGAAGGCCTCGCGGTTATCGCCCAGCCAGTCGTAGGAGACCTGGCGGCGGATATTCCGTCCACAGAATTTCGGCATGACCTGGCGGGCGAAGAGCTCGAAGGACTTCTTCGTGGCGTCGAAGTCCGCCCAGTTCTGGCCGAGGATCAGCATGCAGCCGAAGCCGCCGGTCTTGTCCCAGTAGCGCTCGAGCTGCTCGACCGCGTCGTCGGGCGTGCCGATCACGGCCGAGCGGTTGGCGATCATTTCCTCGATGGTCCCAAGGCCAATGGAGGCGGGGCCGAGCGGGCTGACCTGGTAGGAATAGCCCACCCACTTCTCGAACCCCCACTTCAGGTCGTCGATCGCCTGCTGGCGGGTCTCGGCGATGTGGAAAGGCGCCATCAGGCGAAGCCCGCGGCGGTCCATGTCGCGGCCCTGGGTCTTGGCCTCCTGGCAGGCGACGCCCCAGTTCACGTCCAGCGCGTCGTAGCCCTGGCGGCTGGCGGCGGTGACGCAGAGCATGCCGAGGTCGAAGCGGCCGGCGAGCTTGGCGCCGTTGGGGGTGACGGTGGAGGTGACCGCCAGCTCCGGCCGGCGGCCCTTGTGGAGCGGCAGCTGCAGGCGGGCGTTGCGGAGCTCGAACCAGTCGCTCTCGCGGGTGATCACCTCGCCGTCGAGCAGTCGGCAGATGATCTCCACCGCCTCGGCCATGCGCTCGCGCTGGGTGGAGGCGTCGATCCCCTGCATCTGGGCGTCGGAGTTGCAGGAGACCCGGGCCGAAGCCGAACATGGCGCGCCCGCGGGTCTGGTGGTCGAGCTGGAGGACGCGGCCGGCCACGTTCAG
>CAVZII010000005.1:0-3742500 GCA_963775275.1 uncultured Alphaproteobacteria bacterium
CCGAGACGAGCAGCGCCGGGTGGCCTTCCTTGAGCGCCATCTGGGCGTGGACGCCCTCGATGCCGAGGCCGACCGTGTTCACCGGCAGCCCGATGGCGGCATAGGCGCTGGCGGCCTTGGGCCAGGCGCGCACCACATCCAGGCGGAAGACCACGGCCAAGCCCACCAGCAGAGCGACGGCCACGCCCATGCCGGCCCACATGGCCTCCTGGACGGCGGCCTCGCGCACGCGCCGCTCGTTCTGGGCGCGGGCGCGGAAGGCCTTTGGCAGGGCCGGTGCGGGCAGCTCGGACACCGGGCGGTCGAACAGCGCCTCGTCCGTGGGCTCGGAGGCGGGCTCGGGGACGCGGGCCAGCGTGGCCGCCTCGGGATCGACCGTCAGCTCGAGCGGCAGGAGCGGCGCCGCTCGCCACGTCGCCCCGCAGCTCGCGCACCTGACGGTGCGCCCATCGCCGACCGCCGAATCCTCGACGAAGTAGCTGGTGGCGCACTCTGGACAGGTCAGGATCATGGCCGCCAATCGGACCTTGCCGCCCCGGCTCCCGAGGTCGCCGATTTCCGTCCCCATGTCCAGAACGCCCGCGGACCGCGCCAGTGCGGTCTGGCTGTACACCATGCGCGTTATACGCGATGGTTCTTCCCGTGCTCGGCTAGAGCAACTCCCGTTCACGTCGAAGGCGGCGCCGAAGATGCCTGGAACCACACGCCATTTTGGCGTCCACGTCGGCGAGCCCGCCAGCGACGCGGGGGAGTCATCGGCGCCTCCACTTCGGTCGCCGCCTTCGTCGGCCTGATGAACCGCGGACCGGTGAATGCGCCGATCCGGATCCACAGCTTCGGCGACTTCGAGCGGCGCTTCGGCGGCCTGGATGCGGCCAGCGAGACCAGCTACGCGGTCAGCCAGTTCTTCACCAACGGCGGCGGCGCGGCCGTGGTCTCGCGCATCGCCTCGTCGGACGCCGCCACGGCCAGCGTCAACGTCGCCGGCCCGAACCCGACGCCCGGCGGGACCTATGGCGCGCCCGTGGTCAAGATCTCGGCCGCCGACCCCGGCGCATGGGGAAACGGCATCCACGTGACGGTCGACTACGACACGGAGGATCCGGCGAGCCTGTTCACCTGGTCGCCACGGAGTGGGGCGGGGTCGCCGACCGGCCCAGCAGCCTGGGCTCGACGTCCTTGCAGGGGGTGACCCTCTCGCCTGCGGGCGGCACGGCGGTCCAGGCCCTGCGAGACATGGCCAGCCCGCTGATCCAGCTGAGCCCTGTCGGCGCGAGCGGCGCCAATCCGGCCCCCACCGGCGCCGTCAGCGGCCCCATCACGGACGCGCAGGCGCGGGGCCTTTCGGGCCAGACCCTGACCGTCGCGGTCGCCCCGGCCGACGCGGAGGGCTCGAGCGGGACCTCCTACGATCTCCAGCTGGGGACCATAGAGGACATGGCCGGCGTCGCCCCGGCGCTGCAGACGGCGATGCTGGCGCATCCGGCCCTGGCGGACGCGAAGGTCGTCCGGGTTGGATCGACGGTCCAGGTCTCGCTGACCTCTCCCGCCAACGCCCTCGTGATCCTCACGTTCAGCGGCGCAGCGGCCGGCGTGCTCGGGCTCGCCGCCTCCAACGTCCAGGCCTATGTGCTGGGCGCCAAGACCGACGCCGGCGCGCAGTCGGCCGGCGTCGCCGGCGTCGACGCCGCTGCGCCGCCGACCGCTGGCGCCCTGATCGGCGATCAGGGCGCCAGGACCGGGATCTACGCCCTGGACGAGGTCGAGGCCTTCAACCTGCTGTGCATGCCCGACCTGTTCACCATGACGGCCGAGGACGCGGACCGGTGATTACGGTCGCCACGGACTACTGCATGGCGCGCCGCTCGTTCATGATCGTCGACCTGCCGGCCTCGGTGAACACGGTGGACGCGGCCCAGGCCTGGGTCGCACAGGCGGCGGTCTACGCCAGCCCGAACGCCGGCGGCGGCTACGCCGCGGCCTACTTCCCTGCGGTGCAAATTCCCGACCCGATCTCCGGCTACCGGTTGCGCACGTCCGCGCCCAGCGGGACCATGGCGGGGATCTACGCCCTCACCGACGCGAGCCGGGGCGTCTGGACCGCGCCCGCCGGCGTCCAGGCCGTCCTGAACGGCGTGGTGTCGCTGGCCTGCCCGCTGAACGACGAGCAGAACGGCCTGCTCAATCCCCTCGGGCTGAACGCCCTGCGCACCTTGCCCGCCTACGGCAACGTCGCTTGGGGGGCGCTCACCCTGGCGGGCGGCGAGGCGGTCCAATCGGAATGGAAGTTCGCGCCCGTCCGCCGGCTAGGGCTGTTCATCGAGAACAGCCTGGCGAGCGGGCTGCAGTGGGCGGTGTTCGAACCGAACGACGAGGCCCTGTGGTCGCGGATCGGGCTGGAGACGACGGCGTTCATGCAGAAGCTCTACCAAGAGGGCGCCTTCGCCGGCGCCACCGCTTCCCAGTCCTACTTCGTCACCTGCGACGCCACGACAACGAGCGCGCAGGACCAAGCCGACGGCGTCGTCAACGTCCAGGTCGGCTTCTCGCCCGTGCACCCGGCCGAGTTCATCATCATCAGTTTCCAGCAGGCGGCCGGCCAACCAGCCGCCTGAGCAAAGTCAGCCCCTGGCCGCGCCGTCCGCCGACGCGGCGGCCAGGCGCGCTCGCCAAGGACCGTTCACCTCATGGCCCCCTCCTCCCCAAACCCCTCCCCTTTCGATCCATGCCGCGCCTTCAGGTTCCGCATCCGCCTGGACGGCGCCTGCGTAGCGGCCTTCCAGAGGGTCGACGTCCTCGGGCGAAGCATCGAGGCGGCGGCCGGCGGCGCGCACAGCGGCCCCGGCGCGCCGCGCTCCGCGCCCGGACAGACCCGGTTCGCCCCGGTGACGCTGGAGCGGGGCGTAACGCTGGACCCTGCCTTCGACGCCTGGGCGCAGAACGCCTGGACGTCCACGCTGGAAGATGTCCGCGGGGACATCCGCGTGGAGGTCTGCGACGCGGCGGGCCAGCTCGAGACAGCCTATGTGGTCCACCAATGCTGGCCCTCCCAATACGTTTCGCTGCGCGGGCTCGGCGCGGGAACCGAGACGACGGCGATCCAGACCCTGGTCCTGCAGAACGAGGGCTGGGCGCGCGATCCCGGCGCGACGGCTTCGGCCTAGGCGCCCTGTGGCGTTCGAGCCCTCGCCCATGCCCGCGACGGCCCGGCGGGACGGAAAGAAATCACGGTGGCGCGCCCCGGGCAGGTCGGTATCATGATCATTGAATCGGACCCAGCCGCCCCGTCCAGGGGCCGCCGATCGTCGCCCGTATGTCAAGAACGCCCACCGCGACCGCCATCGCCGCGGCAGACCAGACCGAAAACGCAGAGATCGTCCGCTTCGAGGACGTGGGCATGCGCTATGGGCGTTCGGCGGAGGTCCTGAAGGACGTCAGCTTCACCTTGAGCCGAGGGGAGTTCTTCTTCCTGACCGGGCCGTCCGGCGCGGGCAAGAGCTCGCTGCTCAAGCTGATCTACCTCGGCCACCGGCCCTCGCGGGGCCTGATCAGCCTGTTCGGGCGCGACACCTCCACGCTGCCCAGGAAGGCGCTGCCGCAGCTGCGCCGGCGGATCGGGGTGGTGCACCAGGACCACCGGCTGCTGAACCACATCTCCGCGTTCGACAACGCCGCCCTGCCCCTGCGCGTGGCCCGGCTGAAGCCGTCCACCTACGCGTCCGACGTGGCAGAGCTGCTCACCTGGGTGGGGCTGGGGCGAAAGTTCAACGCCCTGCCGCCCACGCTGGCGGGCGGGGAGAAGCAGCGGCTGGCGATCGCGCGCGCGGTGGTCGGGCGACCCGACATCCTGCTGGCCGACGAGCCCACCGGCAACATCGACCATGAGATGGGCCTAAGGATCCTGAGGCTCCTTGTGGAGCTGAACCGTCTGGGAACGACAGTGGTGGTCGCGAGTCACGACCAGGACCTGGTGGCCCGCTCGGGCCGGCCGGTGATGCAGCTGGAGCAGGGCCGGCTCTTCGTCCCTGAACCCGGCGCCGCGCCGGAGGCGGTGGGCTGATGGCCAGGCCCGCCGAGACACTCCAGCCGCGCTGGCGCCCCGCGCCGCTGCTGCCGCGCGAGCGGGCCCAGGACTTCCTGATGGTGTTCGTGGGCGCGGTCCTGAGCTTCTTCGCCTGCCTGGCGGTGATCGCAGCCCTCGGCGCCAGCCGCGCGGCGAGCGGCTGGAACGCCGAGCTGAAGGGGGAGGCCACGGTGCTGGTCAGGCCCTCGGGCGACGAGAGCCCGGACGCCGCGGCCGAGCGGGCCGCGAGCGCGCTCGGCGCGGTCAAGGGCGTGGCCGAGGCCCGGGTCTTGGAGACGAGCAAGGCCCAGGCGCTGGTGGCGCCCTGGCTCGGATCGGGCGCGCAGCTTGCGGATCTGCCGCTGCCCCGGCTGATCGAGGTGGACTTCAATCCCAAGTCCCAGGTCCAGCCGTCGAGCGCGGACTTGGCGGCCGCCCTGCGCGTCGCCAGCGTCGACGGGACGGTGGACGACCACAGCCGCTGGACCGGCGCCATCGAACGGGCCGGGGACACCGCGCGCAAGGCCGCCGCCGGGGCGGCGGCGCTGATCGCCCTGGCGGCGGCGGCGGCGATCGCTTTCGCCACCCACGCCAGCCTGACCGCCCGGCGCGAGGTCGTGGACGTGCTACACCTGACCGGCGCGGAGGATCAATTCATCGTGGGGCTGTTCCAGAACCGCCTGGCCGAACTGGCCGCGGCCGCGGGCGCCATCGGCGCGACGGGCGCCGCCCTGGTCGCCGTGGTCGCCAGGCTCGCCGGAGGCGGCGCGGGCCTGACGCCGGTGCTGCCGATCGCCTGGACGGACCTGCTTGCCGTGTTGCCCTGCCCCCTGATCGCGGCGGCGGTGGCGGCGGTGGCGGCGCGGCTGACGGCCATGCGGCTGGTGGAGCGGCTGCCGTGACGGGGCGGCCATGAAGGACGGATCATGAAGGGATTGGCGCTCCTCCTGATCCTGGCGCTGATCTGGACCGCCGGGCTGCTGGCCTTCGCGGCCAGAGTGGCGCGCTCGACTCCCGCGCCGGACCCGCCCGTGGCGGACGGCGTCGTGGTCCTGACCGGCCCCTCCAACACGCGGATCGCCGCGGCGATGAAGCTGCTGGAGGCGGGCAAGGGCCGGCGCCTGCTGGTCTCGGGCGTGAACCGCAAAGCGAGCCGGGCCGACATCCGCGCCGTCTCCAAGGCGCCCAAGGCGCTCTACGACTGCTGCGTGGACCTGGGGTTCTCCGCCGCGAACACCATCGGCAACGCCCGCGAGACCCAGGCCTGGGCGCGGGCCTATATGATGAGGCGGTTGATCGTGGTCACCGCGGACTACCACATGCCCCGCGCGATCCTCGAGCTGAAGGGCGCCCTGCCCGAGGGCCGGTTCACGCCCTATCCGGTGGCCACGGGCGAGCTGGACGCCCGGCGCTGGTGGCGCACCGGCGAGGGCCTGCGGCGGATGATCGTGGAGTACTGCAAGTACGTGGTGATCCTCAGCCGCGAGGCGATCTTGAGCCTCGGCCCGCGCGAGGCGCCGCGCACGCCGCCGATCGCCGCGATCCGCGAGCCGGTCCCGGCCTCGAGCATCGCCCCGCGGGCCTCCGACGCGCCCACGGCTCATACGCGCCATGAACGACGCCGGAAGCGTCCGTGATCTGGGTCCGCTCGCTGCTGTTCGTGGCCTGGTTCTACCTGGTCTCGGTCCCACTCGCGATCCTCTACGTCGCCGTCCTGGTCCTGCCGCGCAGGGCGATGATCGAGGCGATGCGGCTCTGGGCGCGGATGGTCCTGTTCGGCCTGAGGGTGCTGGCCGGGGTGACCGTGGAGGTCCGGGGCCGGGAGCATCGGCCGACCGGCGCCGCGCTCGTGGCGTCCAAGCACCAGTGCATGCTCGACTTCATCGCGCCGCTCGCCATCCTGCCGGACGCCTGCTTCGTGCTGAAGAAGGAGCTGATGCTCATCCCATTCTTCGGCTGGCACGCCTGGAAGGCAAGGATGATCCCCGTCGACCGCGCCGCCCACGCCAACGCGCTGCGAGCCATGCTGAAGGCGGTGAAGGACCGGCTGGCGCAGGCGCCGCGCCAGATCGTCATCTTCCCGGAAGGCACGCGCAAGGCGCCGGGCGCCCCGCCGGACTACAAGCCGGGCGTGGCCGCCATCTACCGCGAGCTCGGCATCGCCTGCACGCCGATGGCCACCAACTCCGGCGCGCACTGGCCGGCCCACGGCGTGCTTCGCCGGCCGGGGACCATCGTCTTCGAGTTCCTGGAGCCGATAGGTCCCGGCCTGCCGCGGGCGAAGTTCATGCGAGAGCTCGAGGGCCGGATCGAGCTGGCGTCCAAGGGGCTGCTCGGCCTCTAAGCCGCTTCGGCCTCGAGCGCCTCGACCTTGACCAGCAGCGTCTCCATGGCCCGGTCGCGCACGCCCTCCTCATGCAGGTGCGAGACGAGGTCGCGCAAGTAGTCGATATTGCGGCCCGACAGGCCCTCGGAGCCCGCGATCAGGCGCGCCTGGCTGTCGAGGTCGAGACGCCCGGCCCACTGTGGGTGACCCATGTCTGACACGAACACCAGGGCGCGGATGCGTCGGCGATCCTCGAGCCTGACGTCGGCGAAGGATTCCACATAGGTTTCGGTGGGCTGCTCACGCTGGAGCAGGTAGTCGTGGGTCGCCGGCCAGTCGGACTGGGCCACGCGGAAGGCGACGCCCCTGACGGATCCTCCCGGCGCGAGCCCGAGGACCAGGCCAGGCGCCTCGGGCACGCCGCGATGGTAGACGGAGTAGATGCAGAAGGCCCGCCGACGGCCGTGCAGCACGGCGCGCCGGCGCTCGGCGTGGGGGAAGCCCGGCCGCCACATCAGCGAGCCGTAGCCGAACACCCATCGGTCCTGCGCTGGAACGCCCACGGCGCGCACCATGCCCCGGCCGTCCGTGGCTTCCAAGGGCGCTGGCGCGGCGGTGCATCGCTTGAAAGGCAGACGATGCCAACTCGACGGGCTATTCTTAACACTGCGGCGCTCTTTGGCCGGTTCACCCTCGCCTGACGCACGGATGCACGCCCTGTCTTCGCCCAACGCCGCGTCCGAGGCCGGACGGCTCGCCGTGCAGGCCTGCCGGCGCGCCTTCGCCGCCGACCTCGCGGGGGGCGCCGCCGATGCGGACAGCGGATGCGGCGGCCAGACGGCCGAGCTGCAGGCCCGGCTGGCCAGTGCGCCGAACCGCGAGGCGGATGAGCTGCTCGAGCGCGTCTTCTGCGTCCTGCGCACCGCGGACGCGACGACGGCGGCCTGGCTGCTGGAGGCCATGGCGCCGATCTGTGACGCGGCCGGCGAGGGCGAGGCGTTGCGCGAGACGCTCGCCGCGGTCCGGGAGGGCGCTCGCGCCGCGGCGTCCGCGCCGGGCGAAACGGCCGACCCGCGCCGGAACGGAATCGCGGCCTGCCTGGCGGAGGCCTGCGCCAGCGCCGGCGCCTGGCGGGCCGCCATCGCCCGCTTCCGCGTCCCGCCCAAGGCCGAGGGCTTCCTCAATCAGGTCCGCTGCGAGCTGGCGCGCTGCGTGGGGCAGGATTTCCTGTCGGGGTTCGCGCCGACCTTCGCGCCGGCCGGACCGCGCCGGATCTTCGATCTCTTCCCCTTCAACGGCGAGGTCGAGCTGTTGCGGCTCAAGCTCGAGGAGATGGGTCCCTGGGTCGACCGCTTCGTCATCGTGGAGGCGGCCGAGACCTTCACCGGCCGGCGCAAGACGCCCTACTTCCCCCAGCAGGCGGCCGCGTTCGCCGACTTCATGGGCAAGATCGTCTATGTCCCTGTCGATCGCTTTCCGGCGCACCTGACCTCGCCCTGGGCGCGCGAGTTCCACCAGCGGGATCAGGCCGCGACCGGCCTGAAGGGCCTGTGTGCGCCGACCGACCTTGTCATCCTGTCGGACGTGGACGAAGTGCTGCGCCGCGAGGCGGTCGAGAACTTCCACGGCCTCGGCGCCGGCGCCTGCTTGAAGATCTTCCGCTACTTCCTCAACTGCGAGGCGCGCTATGAGAAGGCGGTCGTCAAGGCGGCGATCGTGCGCGCCGACCAGTTGGCGAGGAACGGCTCGAGCTATCTGCGCCTTGGCCTGGCGCGCCACGCGCGCAACCAGCGCGTCGCCGACGCCGGCTGGCACTTCACCTCGGTGCTCGGCCCCGACGAGCTGGAGCGCAAGTTCCAGAGCTTCTCGCATGTGGAGCACGCCCACCTGGACCGGGACTACTTCGAGGAGCTGAAGCGGAGGTTCCGCAGCGGCAGGATCGGCTCCAAGTATGTCCGCCGCGCGCTGGACGAGGACCTGCCTGGCTACATCGCGCGCAACCGCGAGGCGCTGGAGCCCTATCTGCTCTGACCCGCAACCGGCGCCGAGGGGGGACCGTCCCGGCCCGCGAGCGCCTGTCGCGCCGCCTCGACCGCGTCGTCGACGCTGTAACTGCTGCGCGACAGGAGCCCCCGGGCGCCGGCGGCGACCAGCAGGTCGCGCACGTGGTCGTGCACCCGCGCGAGCTGCAGCAGGACGCCCCTGGCGGCCACCGCCTGGTCGAACTCGACGAGGGCGTCGAGGGCCGTGCTGTCGAGCTCGAAGCTCTCCTCGAGGCTGAGGACCACGGCCTCGACGCCCGGCTCGGCGCGAAACCGTTCGACGATCAAGGCGAAGATCCGCTCGGCGTTGGCGAAGAACAGCGGCTCGGCCGGGCGCCAGATGGCGATGTCCGGCGGGCTGGACGCATCCGGATGGCGAGCCGCGTCGACATAGTCGTGGCTTTGGCCCAGGCGGCCGAGCCGGTGCAGGTCGGGGCTGGCCAAGCGCTGGATCAGGACCACGATCGACAGGGCGATGGAGACCAGCATGCCATCGAGGACGCCGAACAGCAGCACCGCCAGGGCGGCGGCGAGGGCGACGAAGCGGTCGCGCCTCAACCGCCACAGGCGGACCAGCGGCGCCGGGTCCAGGGAGTGGGTCAGGGCGACGATCACCACGGCCGCGAGCACGGCGCGCGGCAGCTCGGCGACCAGGGGCTTGGCGAAGAGCACCAGCGCGGCGAGTCCCAGCGCGGCGATCACGGCAGTGGCGCGGCTGGCGGCGCCGGCGGCCTCTGCGGCCGACCCGGCCGAGAAGCCCGCGCCCACGGGCATGCCCTGGACCAGGGCGCTGGCCAGGTTGGCCGTCCCGAGGGCGGCCAGCTCGCGCCGGGCCTGGACGACGTCGCCATGGCGCAGGGCCAGGGCGCGGATTGTCCCCCAAGATTCCGCCAGGAGGATGAGCACGAGGGCCGGCGCAAGCTGGGCGATCCTGGAGTAGTCCGCGAAGGTCAGGCCTGGCCCGGCCGGGACCGCGAGGCGCAGCTCGATCGGACCGACGACCGCCACGCCCGCCTGGGGCAGGTCGAACAGAGCCGAGGCGGCGACGCCCGCGGCTAGGACCAGGAAGGCGCCGGGCGCCCAGGATAGCCGGCGCAAGGCCAGGAGGGCGGCGATGGCGGCGAGACCCACCGCGAGGGTCGGTCCGCTCCAGCGAGGCGCGGACCGGGCCAGCTCGAGGATCAGCGCGCCCAGGTTCGGCGCCTGGATGGACGCGCCCACGAGCGCGGGCGCCTGGCGAAGGATGATGGTGATCGCCAGGCCGAAGGCGAAGCCGCGCAGGACCGGCCGGGCGACGAAGGCGGTGACCGCGCCCAGGCGCGCCGCCGCCGCGAACAGGAAGAGGCCGCCGATGGCCGCGACGATCGCCGTCACGAGCGCGGCCTGCGCCGCCGCGCCGCCGGGCATGGCCGCCAGGGTCGCGGCGAGGATGGCCGCCGAGGAGGAGGTGGTGGTGACGATGGCGAAGCGGCTTTTGCCGATCGCGGCGTAGGCGACGGCGCCGACGACGGCCGCGAGGATGGCCCGCTGGGGCGCAAGTCCGGCGATGCCGGCATAGGCCACCGCCTCGGGCAGCATCAGTCCGGCGACCGACAGCCCGGCGATGACGTCGCGCCTGAAGGACCGTCCGATCGCGCGTCTCCCCAGAGGGCGCCCGTCGACCCGGGCGGCGAGGACCGGACTCTCGCGGCGCCGGGTCGCGATGTCCAGTCCGCGCACCGGACATGAGGTTGCGCGTCGCGGTCCAATGACTATGGTCGCGCGCCTTCGCCTGAACACCATCCCGGGGGATCCATGGACGATGCGCGTCCATCGCTGGCGGCCGTTCGCGCGCGCATCGACGAGGTCGACGCCGAGCTCCTGGCGCTGATCGACGAGCGGGCGAGCCTGGCCGAGGCGGTGGCCGCCGCCAAGGCGGCCGCGGGCGGACCGCCGAGCTTCGGCCTGAGGCCCGCGCGCGAGGCGCAGGTGCTGCGCGCGCTCCTGGCCAGGCCGCGCAAGGCCGCGACCGCCTCGATGATCGTGCGCATCTGGCGCGAGCTGATGGCCGAGAGCCTGGCTCTGCAGGGCCCGTTCAAGCTGACCGTGTGGGGCGGCAAGGCCGCCGCGCGCACGGTGGAGCTGGCGCGCCTGAGGTTCGGGGCGGCGCCGTCGCTGGACGAGGCGTCCGGGCCGGAAGAGGCGCTGGCCGCCGCCCGCCGGCTCGGCGGCGTGGGAGTCCTGACCCTGTCCGAGACCGTCCCCTGGTGGGCCAAGCTGCTGGCCGAGCCCAGGCTCAGGGTGTTCTCCGCCCTGCCCTGCCTCAAGGCCTGGGGACCGATGGCGGCCCTGGCGGTGGCCGAGGCGCCGATCGAGCCATCGGGCTCGGACGACACCTACTGGGTGAGCGATGCGCCGGGACCGGCCAAGGCGACGATCGACGCCCTGGCCAAGGACGGCGTGGCCGCGTGCCTCGTTCAGGCGGCCGGAGGCGTCAAGCTCTACAAGCTGGCGGGCTTCTACCAGCCCGACGACCAGCGCCTGATGCGCGCGCCGGGACGGCTGTCGGGCGTGATCGGGGCTGCGCCCCTGCCGCTCGACGTGTAAGGACCGGGCGCGATGACCGAGGCCGCCAAGATCACGCCCGAGCGCGCCAGCCGCCCGCAAGGCGGCCCTCCCCGCCCCGAGCCCAAGCCCGGGATCCTCGACATCACGGCCTACACCCCGGGCAAGGCCCGGGCCGAGGGCGTCGCCCATCCGATCAAGCTGTCGTCCAACGAGAACATCCTGGGCTCGAGCCCGATGGCCAAGGCCGCGTTCCTGGCCGCCGCCGAAACCCTGAACCTCTATCCCGATAGCCGCGCCGACGGCCTGCGCGCGGCCGTGGCGGCCCACTTCGGCCTGGAGCCCGAGCGGCTGGTGTTCGGGGACGGCACCGACGAGGTGCTGCACCTCCTGAACCAGGTGTTCCTGGAGCCCGGCGACAACATCGTCATGGGTCAATACGGCTTCTCGGCCTATTCGATCGGCGCGCGCGCCTGCCAGGGCGAGGTGCGAGAGGCGCCCGAGCCCGGCTATCGGCTTTGCGTCGACGAGATCCTGAAGCGCGTGGACGAGCGGACTCGCCTGGTGTTCATCACCCAGCCGGGCAACCCGACCGGCTCGTTCCTGACCGGAGACGAGCTCCGCGCGCTGCACCAGGGCCTGCCCGGGGACGTGGCGCTGGTGATCGACGGGGCCTATGCCGAGTTCGCCACCGACGGCGCCTTCGACGGCGGGTTCGAGCTGGCGCGCGGCGCGCAGAACGTAATCGTCACCCGCACTTTCTCGAAGATCTATGGCCTGGCGGCGCTGAGGGTCGGCTGGGCCTATTGCCCGGCGCACATCGCCGACGCTGTCGACCGCATCCGCGCGCCGTTCAACACCTCGACCTGCGCCCAGGAGGCCGCCATTGCAGCGTTGAAGGACGAGGACTTCCGCCGCCGCTCGGTCGAGCACGTGGCGCGCTGGCGGGACTGGCTGACCCAGCAGCTCGGAGGCCTGGGTCTGGAGGTGGTCCCCTCGCAGGCCAACTTCGTGCTGGCGGGCTTTCCCCAGACCTGCCGCCGGACCGCGGCCGAGGCCGAAGCGTTCCTCGCCGCGCGCGGCCTGATCGTCCGCGGCGTGGCCAACTATGGCCTGCCGGCGCACCTTCGGATCACCGTGGGGCTGGAAGAGCACAACCGGGCGCTGATCGACGCGCTCGCCGAGCTGCTAGGCCGCTGAGCCCATGGCCGAGGCGATCTACGACAAGCTGGCGGTGATCGGCTGCGGGCTGATCGGCTCGTCCATCGTCCGGGCCGCGCGCGCGCATGGCGTGGCCGCCGCCATCAGCGTGTTCGATGCGAGCCCTGAGGTCCGCGCGCGGGTGCGTGAGCTGGGCATCGCCGACGAGGTCGCGGAGGACGCCGCAGGAGCGGCGAGGGATGCGGACCTGGTGATCCTGGCGGCCCCGCCGGGCGCTTTGGCGGACGCAGCCAAGGCGTGCGCGCCCGCCCTGAAGGCCGGCGCGACCCTGACCGACGTGGGCTCGGTCAAGGGCGCCATCGCCGAAGCCCTTGCGCGGGCCGCGCCGGAGGGCGTGTTCGTCGTGCCCGGACACCCGATCGCGGGAACCGAGTTCTCGGGACCCGACGCCGGCTTCGCCGAGCTGTTCCACGGCCGCTGGACCATCCTGACCCCTCGCCCGTCCAAGGACGAGGCCTATGCGGCGGCCGTCGAGCGGCTGACGCGGTTCTGGGAGGCGCTGGGCGCCCGTGTCGAGACGATGGACGAGACCCACCACGACCTGGTGCTGGCCGTCACTTCGCACCTGCCGCACCTGATCGCCTACAACATCGTGGGCACGGCCGCCGACCTGGAGGAGGTCACCCAGGCGGAGGTGATGAAGTACTCCGCCGGCGGCTTTCGCGACTTCACGCGGATCGCCGCCTCGGACCCCGTGATGTGGCGCGACGTCTTCATGCTGAACCGCGATGCGGTGCTGGAGATCCTGGGGCGCTTCACCGAGGACCTGCAGATGCTGTCCAGGGCCATCCGCTGGGGCGAGGCCGACAAGCTGCAGGAGCTGTTCACCCGCACCCGCCAGATCCGCCGCGGCGTCATCGCCGCCGGCCAGGAAAACGCCGAGCCCAACTTCGGCCGCGACCGTAACCGCTAGTGCATCGTGACAGACGGATGATTCTTCATCCGTCTGTGGTTCGATGCACCAAATCAAAGACTTGTGCTGCGAGGCTCAAATGAACGGTGGGCCATTCGTTTGAGCCTCGCAGCGCTAGGACAAGGCCAAACAAGGCCGGGAGGACGCCGATGACCGATGAACACCAAGGCCAGCCGCCGCCCCAGGGCGAGCAGTGGGCGGGACCGATGGGCGAGCGCTGGCTGGCGCACCTGGACCGGTTCGAGGCCATGCTGCAGGACATCGGCGAGGCGGTGATCGCCAAGGCGGCGTTCAAGCCCGGGGAACGGGTCCTGGACGTGGGCTGCGGCGGGGGCTGGACGTGCCGCCAGATCGCCGGGCGCGTCGGTCCGTCGGGCTCGGTCACGGGCCTGGACGTCTCGCCCGCGCTGGTCGAGGAGGCGGGCGCGCGAGCCCGGAAGGCCGGCGCGGCCAGCGTGCGCTTCATCGCCGGCGATGCGGCCGAGACGGAAGTCCCCGACGCCGGATTCGACCGGCTGTTCTCGCGCTTCGGGATCATGTTCTTCGCCGACCCGCGCGCGGCGTTCACGCACCTGCACGGACTGATGAGACCCGGCGGGGGCCTGATCTTCGCCTGCTGGGGCCCGCCCGAGGAAAACCCCTGGATGCGGGACCTGATGGGGGTGACGCGCAAGTACGCGCCCCAGCCGGCGCCCGGCGCGCCGCCGCCCGATCCGCGCGCGCCCGGGCCTCTGGCCTTCGCCGACCCGGACTATGTGCGCGAGGTGCTGGAGGCCGGCGGATTCAAGCAGGTCCAGGCGGAACCCTGGCGCGGCGACCAGTACATCGGCGGCCGGGGAACGACGCCGGAAGGGGCCGCGGCGTTCATGTGCGAGGCGCTGGGGCTGAACGACCTGCTGGCCGAGCAGCCCGCGGAGGCGCGCGCCCAGGCGATCGAAGAGGTCACGGCGATGTTCGCCAAGGGGCATGGTCCCGAAGGCGTCCGCATGGGCGCCATGGCCTGGTTCGTGACGGCGACAGCCTGATCCCGGCGAGCAAATGATGTGAGCTCAGCTCACACCATGGCGCTCGATCGCCCGGCGGCCGAAGCCGTGGCGCGTTCGGTCCGCTGCGGCTATCGTTCCGCGACCATGGGGGGAAGGGTCGTCGTCTTCGTGCTCACCGTCCTCGGCCTGGCCGCGCTGGCCGAGCCGGCGGCGGCCAGCTGCGTGCTGCAGAAGATGGCCGAGTTGCCAGTGACGATGGAGGGCCTGACGCCGACGGTCCCGGCCAAGGTCAATGGCGTGGACGCCACGCTGATCGCCGACAGCGGCGCCTTCTTCAGCCTGATCACCCCAGAGGGCGCGGCAAAGTTCAAGATGCGCGTCGGGTCCGCGCCAAGCTGGCTGGGGGTGCGCGGCGCCAACGGCTCGGTCGCGGTGAGGGTCGGAAGCGCGGACGATTTCCAGGTGCTGGGCGCCCAGCTGCATCACGTGGACTTCCTCATCGGAGCGCCGCAGTTCGGCGGCAAGGCCGACGGCCTGCTGGGCCAGAACCTCCTGGGCGTGGCCGACGCCGAGTACGACCTGGCCAACGGCGTGATCCGCCTGTTCAACACGAAGGACTGCGGCCATCAGGCCCTCGCCTACTGGAGCCAGGGCCAACCCTACTCGGTGATCGACATCCGCCGGACCACGCCGTCCGAGCCGCACATCCGCGGGACGGCCAGCGTGAACGGCGTGAAGATCGGCGTGTTGTTCGACACGGGCGCCCCGACCTCGATGCTGACCCTGAAGGCGGCCTCGCGCGCCGGCGTGGAGACCTCGGACGCGGGGGTGACCAGCGCCGGCGTCACCGGCGGCATCGGGCGGCGCCTGATCGACAGCTGGTCGGCGCCGTTCAAGAGCTTCCAGGTCGGCGACGAGCAGATTCGGAACACGCGCCTCAGGATCGGCGCCATCGAGTTGCCGGACGCCGACATGGTGCTGGGCGCGGACTTCTTCCTGTCGCACCGGATCTATGTGGCCAAGAGCCAGCGCAAGCTCTACCTCACCTACAACGGCGGGGCGGTGTTCCGACTTGGCAGCGTCCCGGCAAGCGCGCCGCAGGTCGCCCCGACCCCATCGGCGAGCGCGGATGCGCCGACCGACGCCGGCGGCTTCGCGCGCCGCGGCGCCGCGTTCGCGGCGCGCCGCGATTTCGCCCACGCCATCGCCGACTTCACCCGCGCGATCGAGCTCGAGCCGAAGGTCGCCAAGCACTATGTGGACCGCGCCCGCGCGCGGAACGAGGCCGGCCAGACCGAACTCGCCGCAAAGGACCTGGACGAAGCGATCAAGCTCAAGCCGGACGATGTGGGGACGCTCCTGGCCCGCGGCGTGGTGCGGCTGAAGGTCAGGGACCTGCCGGGCGCCAAGTCGGATTTCGACGCCGCACTGCGCCTGGACCCGACCCAGACCTTCCTCGTCACCGGGATCTACACCGAGGACGACATGTTCGAGCCGGCGATCGCGGCGCTCGACGCCTGGATCGCGGCCCATCCCAAGGACGAGACCCTGGCGTCGGCGCTGAACAACCGGTGCTGGGCGCTCGCCATGTGGAACCACGACCTCGACAAGGCGCTGGCGGACTGCAATGCGGCGATCAAGCTGCGGCCGAAGAACGCCGGCTACCTCGACAGCCGCGGCATGGTCCATCTGCGCCGGGGCGAGTTCGACGCCTCGATCGCCGACTACGACGCTGCGCTGAAGCTCGAGCCCAAGGAACCCTGGTCGCTTTACGGGCGGGGCCTGGCCGAGTTGAGGAAAGGTCAGATCGCCAGGGGCGAAGACGACCTCAAGGCCTCCGCGGCGATCGACCCAGACCTGGCCGAGCACGCCAAGCGGCTGGAGCTGGCCCCGTAAGGCGTTTCACGCGCTCGCGAGCGCCGCGCGGACGATCTCTGGCGCCCTGTCGATCACCATCAGATAGGCGGAAAGCACGCTGTCGGCCTGGGCCCGTCCCCGCTCGAGCGCGCGCAGACGCTCCAGATCGATGCGGTAGGCGGAGGCGAACGCCTCCTGGCTGAGGCCGGTGTGCCAGCGCACGCGATGGATGAAGGCGTGAGACGCCACCGCGTCCCAGGTCTTTGCCTCTTCGGCCCAGCCGCCGTCCGTGGCGACGTCGTGCACCCGCGAGGCGGGCATGAAGGATCGAGTTTCGATCATCGGATCGGCCATGTACGCGCTCCTCCCATGGAACAGGCCCACCCCTCTTACTCACGAATCTAGCACGGCTTCGTGACGGCGATCTGGTCACAATCGGGCGATCAATGCAGAAACCGGCGGGTCTGTTTCAGCCCTGACCAGAACGCTCATCCGCCGCCGAGGAACGCACCCACGGCCTCGATCGCCTCGACCAGGCCCACGCGCTGGACGGCGACGCCCTCTGGCAGGCCGGAGAACAGGCGCGTGGGCGCCGCGGCGTCGAGCATGACGAAGACGCCGCGGTCCTCGATCCGGCGGATGAGCCGCCCGAAGGCCTGGGCGATGCGGGCGCGCGCGACGGAATCGTCATAGCCCTTGCCGCCGAAACGCTCGCGCCGGGCCTTGTGCAGGAGGTCCGGCCGCGGCCAGGGGATGCGGTCGAAGACGAGCAGGCGCAGCGCCCGGCCGGGAACGTCGACCCCGTCCCGGATCGCGTCGGTCCCGAGGAGGCAGGAGTCCTCCTCCGCCCGGAAGATGTCGACCAGGGCGCCGGCCTCCAGCGGATCGACGTGCTGGGCGTAGAGCGCCAGGCCCCGGTCGGCGAGCGGCGCGGCGATGCGGTCGTAGACGGCTCGAAGCCGGCGGATGGCGGTGAAGAGGCCAAGGCCCCCGCCGCCAGCGGCAGCGAAGAGCTCGCGCATGGCGGCGGCGACCTGGCGGGGGTCCTCGCGGTTGACGTCAGTGACCACGAAGGCGCGCGAGGACGCCTCGTAGTCGAAGGGCGAGTTGAGGCGAAGGGTCTTGGGCCGGTCGGGCAGGCGCGCGGCGCCGGTGCGCATCTCGGCCAGGGCGAAGGGGTCGTCCAGGGTGGAGTCGGCCAGGGTCGCGCTGGTGACCAGGACGCCGTGGGCCGGCGAGAGCACGGCGGCGCGCAGCGGCTCGGTGGGATCGACCCAGTGCCGGCGGCAGGCGACGTCGACGATGCGGCCATAGAGGTGGACGGACTCGAACCAGTCGACGAAGTCCGGATCTTCCTCGGCGTTCTCGTCGATGGCCTGGAGCATGGCGCGCCAGGCCGGCGCCATCATCCGCGCCCGACGGTCCAGGCCCCTCAGCGCCCCCTCGATGCGGGCGCGCGAGGAGGACTCGAGCTCGGCGGCCTGGTCATCGAGGATGTCCTCCAGATGCCGGGCCAGCGCCAGGAGCGGCGCCTCGAGCGCGGCGAGCGCGCGGGCGGCCTCGCGGGCGGTCTCGCGCACCAGGTCGAGCGCCGGACGGGCGGCGCACTCCTGGCCGAGCTCGGAGGGCGCGGCGCGGGCGCGGACCTGTTCCAGCGCGGCGGTGAGGAAGGCCTCGATCGGGCCGATGGGATTGGCCTCGCCGCTGGGCGGCGCGATGCGGCCGGACCAGCCTTCGCCCGGCAGGGCCGCGGCGGCGTGCACCGCCTCGCCGAGCGCCCTTCGCGCCCCCTCGTGCTCGGCGACCAGTTCCAGGAGCCGCGCCTCCAGCCCCCGGCCCCGCCGTCCGCGCCCCTCGGGCCCGCGCACCCAGCGGCGCAGCTCGGCGCCCTCTGCGCCCGAGAGCACGGCCGAGAACGCGGCGTCGGCCGCGTCGAACAGGTGGTGGCCCTCGTCGAAGACGATGCGCTTGAGCGCCGTGGACTCGATGTCGCCCTTCAGGCCCCGGGCGGCCCGGGCGCCGTCGAAGGCGGCCTGGGTCAGGACCAGGGCGTGATTGGCGATGACGAGGTCGGCCCGGCGCGAGGCGCGGATCGCCTTCTCCACGAAGCAGGCGCGGTAGTGGAGGCAAGCGGCGTGGACGCACTCTCCCCTCCTGTCCACGAGGTTGGCCGCGCTCGCCTGGGCGGAGGGGCCGACGGCGAAGAGGGTCGGCAGCCAGCCCGGGAAGTCGCCGCCGGTCATGTCGCCGTCGCGGGTGGCGCGGACCCAGCGCGCGACGAGCCCGAGGCCGATCAGGTCGGCCCCGCCGAGCTGGGCGGCCTGGACCTGTTCACGGAAGTTCAGAAGGCACAGATAGTTCTCGCGCCCCTTGCGGACCACCGCCTTGCGCGCGCGGACCAGAGGATCGGGGAAAATCGCGGCGCTCTCGCGGTCGATCTGGCGTTGCAGGGCGCGGGTGTAGGTGGAGACCCAGACCGCCGGGCCGTTGGCCTCGGCCCAGAGGCTGGCGGGGGCGAGGTAGCCCAGGGTCTTGCCGACGCCCGTGCCGGCCTCGGCCAGCATCATGCGCGGCTCGCCCTCCCGCTCGCGCGGCTGGAAGACGAAGGCGGTCTCGGCGGCGAAGTCGGCCTGGGCCGGACGCGCCTCGTCCAGGCCCTGGCGGGTCAGCAGATCCTTGAGCCGCACGCGGGCGTCCTCGGGATCGATCGGCCTGGAGCCGGCCTCGCCCGCCGGGGCGCCGTCCTCCCATTCGCTCACGCGCGACCAGACCTCGAGGCCCGAGCCGCGATAGCCGTCCCGCACGGGGCCGGTCGCGCAGCGCCTGGACCACGGCGACGCCCCAGGCCCAGCCGGCGCGACCCAGGGTCTCGGCCAGCGCCAGGGCCTCCTCGCGGTTCGGCCAAGGGTTGGCGGCGAGCTCGTCCAGCAGCGCGCGACACGCGCGAAGAAGCGCCTCGGCCTGCTCGGCCGCGCCCCGGGGCTCGGGCATGCCGAGCGCGATCGCCAGGCCCACGGCCGAGGGCGCGCAGAACTGAGCCGGGCGGACAAAGGCGAAGAGCTCGAGCGCGTCGAAGATGTCCTTGGAGCGGGGCGGCGCCTGCAGCCCAAGGCGGCGAGCGGTGAGCGCGGCATGGGCGACGATGACCGGCGCGCGCAGGGCCAGCTGCTCGGCCTCGGCGGGACGGAGCTGGCGGCCCGCCCTCCCCGTCCGCCACGCCGGCGCGCGGGCCCGGCAGCACGACCAGCGCGGGCGCGAGGTCCAGGGCTGGCGCGACGGCGTTCATGGGAGACCGATAGCGCGGTTCGGGAGGAAACGGAACGGGAACAAACGCGCTGGGGCCATGAAGAAAGCTTAACTAGGTCGTGAGGCGTGACGTTGCTAACGTCGGCGCGGATCGTGACCGGCCCCGGGGGAGGAGAGTGGTTCGGATCGGACGCCCTGCCGTGCTCACAGGCGCGGCCGTGCTGCTGGCCGCGCTGGCAGGCCTGGCCGCAACCGGCGCGCTCCGGCAGACCGCCCACCCGGCCAAGGCGCCTTGGCTCTCGGACGGCCGGACGGTCTGGATCGACATCCCGGACGGACGGCTGAAGACGCGCGTCTACGAGAGCGCCGGGTTGACCGACAAGCCCGTGCTCGTCGTCCTGGTCCACGGCGATTACCGGACCGGGCGCCAGGGGTTTTATGAGTTCGCCCAGGCGATCGCGCATCGCGACGACAACGTCGTCGCGGCCGGCGTGCTGCGACCCGGCTACAAGGACGCCCAAGGGGACCGCTCGTCCGGCAAGACGGGCTACACCATCGGCGACAACTACACGCCCGAGGTGGTCGACGACGTCCATGCGGCCGTCCGCCAACTGAAGGCCAGATACCATCCCGGCGCGGTGGTCCTGATCGGGCATTCGGGCGGCGGCGCGATCTCTGCGGACCTGATCGGCCGGCATCCGGGCGACATCGATGCGGCGCTGCTGCTCGCCTGCGCCTGCGATCCCAAGGAGTTCATGACCCGCTGGGTGCGCGAACACCCTGTCTTCCCCAGGAACCTGCCAAACCCGAGCCTTCTGCCGCTGGATCTTGCGCCGAAGGTGTCGCCGCGCACGCACGTACGAATGGTGATCGGCGACAAGGACGACGTGGTGCGCCTCCCGGCGAGCCAGGCCTATGCCAAGGCCCTCGCCGCGCGGGGAGTCGACGTGAAGCTCGTGCTCGTCTCAGGGTACGGGCACGACGACATCCTGCGCGCGCCCGAGACGCTGGCCGCCATGACCGAGCTGCTCACGCTCGAGGGCGCTGCGGTGCATCCGCCGCCGCCGCCGCCGCCGGCCTCAGCCTCGCGTTCCTGACCCCGAGACGACGCCGCGCCGGATGAACGATCTTTAATGGCACGATATCTTGCATAGCATGTCATCGTGCGTCACCATGCGCTCATGGACACGGCGAACTGGCAGGCGCAGCTGCGCAAGGGCGCGGCGGAGCTGGTGGTGCTCGCGATCCTCGGACGCGGCGAGCGCTACGGGCTGCAGATCCTTGAGGAGACGGCCGCCGCCGGCGGCGTGGTCTCGGAAGGCTCGCTCTATCCCCTGCTGAACCGGCTGGAGCGCGACGGCAAGCTGACCGCGCGCTGGAGCCTCGACGAGGGGGTCAGCCACCCCCGCAAGTATTACGCCCTGACCGGCGACGGCCAACGCCTGCTGAACGAGATGCGCGGCGTCTGGGCCGAGTTCCGCAAGACCATCTCGTCTATCGTGGAGAGCTGAGCATGGCCGGTCCCGACATGCCCGAGGACGCCGAAACCTATCTCGCCCAGTTGGAACGGCATCTCGCCCGTATGCCCGCGCAGGCGCGCGCGCCGATCGTGCAGGAGATCAAGAGTCACTTGGCCGAACGGGCTGCGGTGGGTCCGCACATGCTGCACGCCGCGATCAGCCAGCTCGGGACGCCCCGCGCCCTGGCGCAGAGCTTCCTGGATGACTGGCTCCTGTCGGGCGCGCTGGACCGCGGCTCGGGCCCGAGGCTCCTTGCGGTGATCCTCCGCCGCGCCTGGCGCAGCTTCGCCGCGGTCGCGATCGGGACCCTCAGCGTGATCCTCTACCTTTTCGCCTTTGCCTTCCTCGTCGTGGCGGTGATGAAGCCGATCACGCCCGGGAACGTGGGCGCCTGGGCGGCGCGGGACGGCGGGATCGGCGACTTCGGCGTGATCTTCGGCGTCGTCCACACGACGCCGGAGCTGATGGGCTGGTGGATCATCCCGGCGTCCCTGGCCGCGGCCCTGATCTGCTACTTCGCCGCCTCGCTGGTGACTCGCCAGGGCGGCCGGTTGCTGTTGCACGCGCCGAGGTGAATGGGGTCAGGCCTTCGACACCACGGCCCAGGCGTAGCTGCGGATCCGCCACGCGCCGTCGTCGGACAGGACCAGCACGAAGGCCCACCCGCCGTCCTCGCTGAACGGCTGGCCGCGGGCGCGGCCGGTCCAGGCGGTGGGCAGGGTGAAGAAGGCCTGATCTGCCTCGCGAGCGAGATCCTGGGCCTCGCCGAAGCGGAAGGCGAGGCCGGCGAGCCCCTGGCGGCGTGCGTGATCGAGGAAGCCTTGCCGCCAGCGCTCGACCGCGTCCGGGCCCTCGAAGCGGAAAGGGGCAAAGTTCTCCAGGATCACGACGTCGGAAGCCGCGAAGGCCTCGGCGAGGCCAGCGTCCTCGCCGCTCGCCATGAACCGGGCGAGGCGCTGGACCGGGGCGAGCATGGCGGGGTCGAAGGACATCCGCGCACCCTAGCCACAAGGCCGGTGAAACGGAACGGGAACATGGTATAGCGCCAGGCCTGGAGACCTCCGTGGCGCGACCCGTCGTCCGAAACCAAAGAAACGTGGCTCCCGCCCCGGATCGAGTTCGGGGCCGGGATGAGCGGGGGTTGGGGGAGGACTCGCTGCATCAGGGCGCCTTGACCACACTGCCTCCCAGGTTCTCGCAATGGTTCGGCTCGCGGGGGTGGGCGCCCCGGCGGCATCAGCTCGAGATGCTGACGAAGGCGCAGCAGGGCCGTCATGTCCTGCTGATCGCGCCGACGGGCGGGGGCAAGACCCTGGCGGGCTTCCTGCCGAGCCTGATCGAGCTTTGCGAGCGCGGGCCGGCGAACGATCCGGCCGGGCACGGCCTTCACACCCTCTACATCTCGCCCTTGAAGGCCCTGGCCGTGGACGTGGCGCGCAACCTGATGGCGCCGATCGCGGAGATGGGCCTGCCGATCAAGGTGGAATCCCGCACCGGCGACACCGGCGTCTCCAAGCGCCAGCGCCAGAGGCTGCATCCGCCCGACATCCTCCTGACCACGCCCGAGCAGCTCGCCCTGTTCTGCGCCTGGGAAGGCTCGCGGGCCTTCTTCTCGACGCTCAGGTGCGTCATCATCGACGAGATCCACGCCATCCACGCCTCCAAGCGCGGGGACCTGTTGTCCCTGGGCCTGGCGCGCCTGCAGGCCTGCGCGCCGGCGATGCGGCGGATCGGCCTCTCGGCCACGGTGAGCGACCCGGACATGCTGAGGCGGTGGCTGGCGCCGGGGGAGATGGCCGACCTCGTCCTGGGCGAGCCCGGCGCGGCGCCGGAGGTGGACGTGCTGCTGTCGCACGGCGAAGTGCCGTGGGCCGGCCACACCGCCCAGCACGCCATGGCCGAGGTCTATGAGGCGATCAAAGGAGCGAAGACGGCGCTCGTCTTCGTCAACACCCGCTGGCAGGCCGAGTTCGCCTTCCAGGAGCTGTGGCGGCTGAACGAGGACGGCCTGAGGATCGCGCTGCACCACGGCTCGCTGGCGGCGGAGCAGCGGCGCAAGGTCGAGGCGGCGATGGCCCGGGGGGACCTGAACGCCGTGGTCTGCACCTCGACGCTGGACCTCGGCATCGACTGGGGCGACGTGGACCTGGTGATCCAGCTCGCCGCGCCCAAGGGCTCCTCGCGCCTGGTGCAGCGCATCGGGCGGGCGAACCACCGGCTGGACGAGCCGTCGCGCGCCCTCCTGGTGCCCGCGAGCCGCTTCGAGATGCTGGAGTGCCAGGCCGCCCGCGAGGCGGTGGCGGAGAGCGCACTGGACGGCGAGAAGGCGCGGACCGGCGCGCTGGACGTGCTGGCCCAGCACATCATGGGCGCAGCCTGCGGCGACCCGTTCCGGGCGGATGATCTTTATACGGAGGTCCGCACCGCCGCGCCGTTCGCGTCGCTGACCCGCGACGACTTCGACCGCACGCTCGAGCTTGTCTCCACCGGCGGCTATGCACTGAAGACCTATGACCGGTTCCGCCGGATCGTGCAGGACCAGGAGGGCCGCTGGCGGGTGAGGAACGCCCAGACGGCGCTGCGCCACCGGCTGAACGTCGGGGCGATCGTCGGCCCCGCCGTGCTGAACGTGAAAGTGATGAAGGGCCGGCGCGCCACGCGCAAGATCGGCGAGGTCGAGGAGGGCTATGTCGACATCCTGCTGCCCGGCGACACCTTCATCTTCGGCGGCCAGGTGTGGCGCTTCCACGGCGTGGAAGGCGACGACGTGCTGGTGACGCCCGCGCCGAACGCCGAGCCCAAGATGCCGAGCTGGGGCGGCTCCAAGTTCGCGATCTCGACGCACCTGGCCGAACGGGTGCGGCGGATGACGGCCGACCAGGAGGCCTGGCGGCGCCTGCCGGAGGACGTGCAGGAGTGGCTCGAGGTCCAGCGCCGCCACTCCGCCATCCCCGCCTATGAGGAGATGCTGGTCGAGACCTTCCCGCTGAAGACGCGCTGGCATCTGGCCTGCTATCCCTTCGAGGGGCGCCTGGCGCACACGACGCTCGCCATGCTCCTGACCCGGCGGCTCGAGCGGCGGGGCTGCGGGCCGATCGGCTTCGTCGCCAACGACTACGCCCTGGCGGTCTGGTCGCTGAGGCCCATGGGCGGCATCGACATGGACGAGCTGTTCGCGCAGGACATGCTGGGCGACGACCTGGAGGCGTGGCTCGAGGAGAGCGCCCTGATGCGGCGCGCGTTCAAGAACTGCGCGCTCGTGTCCGGCCTGATCGAGCGGCGTTTCCCGGGCGAGGAGAAGTCCGGACGCCAGGTCACCTTCTCGTCGGACCTGATCTACAACGTGCTGCGCCGCCACCAGCCCGACCACCTGCTGCTGCGCTGCGCGCGCGAGGACATGGCCACGGGATCGCTGGACACGGAGCGGCTCGGGCGCCTGCTGAAGCGAATCCAGGGCAGGATCGTGCACATGGACCTGCCCAAGGTGACGCCCTTCGCCGTGCCGATCCTCTTGTCCATTGGGCGCGAGGTCGTGCCGGGCTCGGCGCACGAGGAGGTGCTGGAGCTGGCCGAGGCCGAGCTGATCGCCGAGGCGCTCGCGTGAGTTCTGCGTCCGCGAGAAGGGCCGCGTATGACGCCGCGTGCGAGGGGGGAGCGCTGAGGCTCGAGGTCGCGGGCGCGGACGTGGCGCTGCGGCCCTCGGGCGGGATCTGGCTTCAGGCTGAGCGGGCGCTGGTCGCCGCGGACGTCCACTTCGAAAAGGGCTCGGCCTATGCCTCCCGCGGTCAGCTCCTGCCGCCTTACGACACCCGCGACGCGCTCGAGCGGCTGACGGCGGAGGCGAAGGCGCTGGACGCGCGGCTGGTGGTGCTGCTGGGCGACAGCTTCCACGACCGGGGAGGCGAGGACCGGCTCGCGACCAGCGATATGGAGGCGGTGCACGCGCTCGCGCGCGGCCGCACCCTGGTCTGGGTGACCGGCAACCACGATCCGATCCCGCCGCGGCGCCTGCCCGGCGAGGCGGCGGACGAGCTGACGCTGGACCACCTGATCCTGCGCCACGAACCGACGGATGGGCCCGCGCCGGGCGAGGTCGCCGGGCACCTGCATCCCTGCGCCAGGATCAGGGCGGACGGCCGCTCGGTGAGGCGGCGTTGCTTCGTCACGGACGGCGAGCGTCTGATCCTGCCGGCCTTCGGGGCCTATGCGGGCGGACTGAACGTGCGGGACCAGGCGTTCGGGGGCCTGTTCGCGACCAAGCCGCTGGTGGCGGCGCTGGGCCCCCGGCGGGTGCACCCGGTCCTGTGGCGCTCGACGGTGAGGGACTGAACTTCCCTGCTCGCTTCGTGTCATCCCGGCCGAGCCGTCAGGCGAGAGCCGCAATCCCGGACAGCCGCTGCGCGGCTTGCGGGATGACATGTCCAATTGGTCTGGGACCGCCGCCGCCTACCCCGCGGCTTTGGCGAAGCGGGCGGCGAGGTCGGGGTCCAGGGCGCCGGTCGGGGTCAGGCCCTCGGCCTTCTGGTAGGACGAGATGGCGAGCTTGAGCGCCGGGCTCGCCTTACCGTCTGCAGGGCCCTTGTAGTAGCCGAGCTTGGCGAGCGCGCGCTGGGCCAGGATCACGTCGGGCGCGGCGGCGGGGGCCGCTGGCGCTACGGGCTCGGCGGCGGCCAGGGGGTTGTCGACATGGAAGGCCCTGGCCGAGCGCTCGGCGGCGGAGCGGGCGTCGGCCGACAGGGTCTTCTTGACCCGCTCGGCGGCCGCGCGGGATTCGCCGTCGCCCGAGCGGGCGGCGATGAGATACCATTTGTACGCCTCGGCGGCGTTGGCCGCGACCCCGAGCCCGCCCTCGTAGAGGCGCGCGAGGTTGTACTGGCTGTCCACCAGCCCGAGCCCGGCGGCCTTCTTGAACCATTGCACGGCCAGGGCGGTGTCCTTGGGCCCGCCGGTCCCCTCGTACTCGTAGAGCGCGAGGTTGTGCATGGCCCTGCGCTCGCCGTTCTCGGCGGCGCGCTCGGTCCAGCGCCGGGCCTGGGCTGGATTCTTGGCCAGGCCCCCGTCGCCGGTCTCGTAGAGCTTGGCGAGATAGAACTCGGCGGGCCCATAGCCGAGGTTGGCCGCCTTGCGGATGTCCTCGACGCCCGAGCCATCCTTGGCCTCGATGCGGCGAACCGCGTCGGCGTAGACGCTCGCCAGGTCGGCGCCGCCCGCGCGCGAGGACGAGGCCTGGGGGATCAGCTGGGGCGCCAGTGCGACCGCCGCCTGGGGCGTCGCCAGGGACGCAGGCGCGGCGGGCCTGGTCGAGGCGGCGGCCAGCAGACCGCCGCCGGTCTTGCGGCCGTGATCCACCTGCTGGGCGGTGTAGAGCACGATGCCGGCTGAAGTGACTCCCACCATGGCCATCGCCGCGGCGACCATCAGCCCGGTCTTGAGCCGGGAGGCGGGCTTCTTGGTCTTCTTGGCGCCGAGTCCGGGGAACAGCCCCTTCTTGGCGCCGCCCTCGCCTTCCTGCGCGGCCGCCCGCGCCGCCGCTCGGGCCTGCTCGATCAGCTCGCGGGTGGACGGCCGCGAGGCCGGCTCCAGCGCCGGCTCGGGCTCGACGGCGGCGGCGGCTGCCTCGTCCTGGAAAGCCTCGTGATCCGCCTCGAAGCCGGCCAGTTCCGGCTCGGCGCCGCCCTCGCCTTCCCCCTCGGCATTGAACGCCTCGAACATGGCGGCCGCGTCGAAGTCGTCGCCCTCGAAGGGCGAGCGTTCCGGCTCGGAGGGCAGGGACTCCACCGGCGGCACGAAGCCGGCCGGCGCACCGCCGCGACGGGCGAAGGGGCCGGGCGTGAAGCCTTCCTGCTGGAAGGGACCGGGCGGCAGGTCGGGCTCGGCGAAGAGCGAGGAGGCATCATCCTGGACCGGGGCGCGCTGGGGCGCCGGCGCGGGCTGGCGGGCGACCTCCTCGCTGAGGCGGCGCTCTGCTGCGGCCAGCCGCTGGTCGATCTTCTCGCGAGCCTCCTCCAAGAGGAGCGCCGTGCGCTCTTCGCTCTGGCGAATGCGTTCGGCAAGGTCGGTGGACGAACGCTCCTGGCGCTGGTTGAGGCGTTCGGTGATGCGCGAGACCTGCTCGCCCACCCCGTCGATGGCCTGGGCCGAGCGCCGCTCGGCGTTGGCGATGCGGTCGGCCAGCCGCTCAGTGATGCGGGCGATCTCGCCGCCGAGCCTCTCCAGGGAGTTGGCCTGGACGTGATCGGCCTTGCGCAAGCGGCCCTCCATGGCTTCAGCGATGCGCGCCACCTCGCCGCCCAGATGCTCCATGGCGCCGGAGCTGCGCGTCTCGACGCTCTCCATGCGCTTGCCGAGCGCCTCGGCGACCCTCAACACCTCGCGGCCCATGCGCTCCATCGCCTGGGTCGAGCGCTGCTCGGCGCCGCTCACCTGGCTGGAGACCTCGCGAAGGGAGCTTTCCACCGCGCCCAGGCGCGCGTCGGTCGCCGCCTCGAGCCGCTCGGCCAGATCCTGGCGTGCGGCCTCGAAGTTGCGAGAGAGCTCCTGGGCGAGCTCCTCCAGGCGCCGGCCGGGCTCGGCGCTCACGGCCTCGGCCGCCTTCAGGCGGAAGTCGAAGTCGTTCAGCGAGGACTCCAGGCCGTGGACGGCGCCTGAGGTGCGCGCCTCAGCCTCTTCCAGGCGCTGGACGATGCGCGAAACCACCCCGTCGATCATCGCCTGGGAGGGCGCGACGTCGGCCTCGCCGATCTGGGTGACGCGCTCAGCCAGCCCGCCCAGTTCGGCGCGCATCTCCACCAGGCCCTCGCGCGTGCGGGTCTCCGAATCGTAGAGGTGGGCGGCCACCTTGCCGAGCGCCGCCTCGAGCGCGCGCAGGGCCTCGATCGAGCGCGGCTGGGCGGCCTGTTCCTCGGCCTTGAGGAGGCGCTCGGACGCCTTGGCCTGGTCGGCGCGCACCTCCTCGACGGCGCCCTCGAAGCGCGCGGCGACGGCGACCTGCTCGCGCTCGGTCGAATTCGAGCCGCGCCAGCAGGCCCGAGACCGTCTGGTCGATGCCGCTGATGGCGAGGGTGGAGCGGTGCTCTGCCGAGTCCATGCGGTCGGACAGGCGCTCGATCGCGGCGCGCAGCCGGTCGAGCTCCTCGCCCGCGAAGGGCGGCGGCGCGCCTGGCGCATCGGACGGCGCGGGCGAGGCGCCGTCGTCCAGGATCACCCGGTTCAGCCAGTCGCCGAGCGTGAGGCCCGAGCGGCGGGCGAGATCCTTGGCGATCTCTCGCGCTTTGGGATCAATCCCCTTTACGCTCCAAGGCGCGCCCGCGCTCATTCCGAATTGTTCCCCAGACGTCGGAAAACGCTAGCGGCCCATCCCTAGTGTGTAAACGCAACCCCAACACCAGATGTAGGGTATTGGAACATCTCTTGTGGACGGACCGGACGCGGCCTCCGGCCTTGCCCCACAAGGCGCACGCGGCGGGTTAACGAGGTGTAAACACGCGCCGGGCGCGCCCTTGCGTCGCGGCCCCGTCGGCCGCATCAGAGCGGCATGGGCATGACCGTCACCCTGGCGATCGCCGCCTTCGCCGCCGCCGCGGGGATCCTCTTCGGCTGGCTGGGGGCGCGGCCGCCCGATTTCAGGAAGGGGCCCAGGCTGGTTCCCTGGCGCTTCCTGATGCTCCTTTGCGCCGTCGTGGTCCTCTACATGCTGGTCCACGTGGTGAACCTGATGGGAGTCACGACGGGACGGTGATCAGGCCGCCTCCGGCAGGGCCGGCGTCGCATCCGGCTGGGGCGCGGGCCTGCCGCGGCGCGTCAGGCCCGACATCCCTCCGGAGGAAAGCAGGCCCACGTCGGCCAGCAGGCCGGGAATCGACCACTTGGAGGGGCCGGCGATGTAGCGGGGCGCCAGACCGGGTCGTACTTGTCCTTGTACCGGCGCACGCCCTGGAAGTTGTAGATTTCCTCGCCCCGCTCGAACAGGAGCCGCCCCATCCGCGACAGGATCGGCGCGAGCGGGCGGTCGTGCAGTCCCGCCAGAGGCGCCATGCCGAAGTCGAAGGTCCGGTAGCCATGGACCCGGCCCCACTGGAAGAGCTCGACGAACAGGTAGTCCATCACGTTCTTGGGCGCCTCGTCGCCGTAGCGCATGAGGTCCATGGAGAACTCCGAACGGTCGGGCGCGGTCCACAGGGTCGCGAAGGCGACGATCTGGCCTTCGATCTCCACCACCGCGCAAGGGAACTCGCTGACGTAGCGCGGCTCGAACCCGCCCATGGAGAAGCTCTTCTCGCCGCCGGCGTGCCGGGCGAGCCAGACATCTGAGATGGCCTTCAACTCCGGCATGCGCGCCCGGACCTCGGCCGGCGCCATGACGCGGAAGCCCGCGCCCGCCTCGCGCGCCTTGCGCCAGTTGCGGCGAAGCACCTCGCGCCGGCGCCCGACGAGGGAAAAGTCCGCCAGCGGCACCGCCGCCGCCTCGCCCGCCTTCTGGACCGCAAAGCCCATCTCGACCATCTCGGGCAGCAGGTCCGGCCCGATGCCGTAGAACCCCGGCCGCGCGGCGTGGGCGTCGGCGAGCTCGCGGAAGCGCCAGATCAGCTCCGCCCGCTCCTCGGGCCTGCCGACTGGCGCGCCCATGGCGATCCAGGAGCGCCCGCGCACGCCGAACATCAGGAAGCTGTGGCCCGACTTGGAGAACAGGAAGCGCTTGTCGCCGAGCAGCGCCAGGCCGGCGTCGGGGCTGGAGCCCTCGGCGCTCGCGAGGATCGCGCGCACCTTCTCGAAATCCGGGTCGTGATCGCCGGCGACCTTGGGCGTCGCCGGCGTGGCCAGAAGCCGCCAGACCCCGATGACGAGGAACAGGAGCCCGGCGCCTGCCGAGGATCGGATGGCCCGGCTGACGTCAGCGTCGACCATGACCCGCCACCACTGCTGGCGGCCGTAGTCCATGTTCTGGAACGACCACCAGCCGAGGACCGCCGCGCCGACGATGGCGAAGAAGGCCGAGGCCATCCAGGCGGGCGTGATCTCCATGCGGCTGAGGTGGGCGGTGCGCGAAAAGGCGTCGCGCAGGGGCAGCAGGAGCAGGCAAAGCCCCACAAGGACGAGGGTCTCCTCGTAGTCGAATCCCTTGAGCAGCGCGAGCGCCGCCGCCGTGAGGCTGATGAGGATGGTCGCGCCCCAAGCTGCGTCCAGCCGGCGGTTCAGGCCGAAGGCGGTGAGCACGAGGGCGAGGCCGAGGAT
Source organism: uncultured Alphaproteobacteria bacterium (assembly GCA_963775275.1). Lineage (GTDB taxonomy): Bacteria > Pseudomonadota > Alphaproteobacteria > Caulobacterales > Caulobacteraceae > JANWHQ01. The sequence continues at coordinate 29,950 of CAVZII010000005.1, forward strand.
GCTGGAGACGAAATGGCTGACCTCGATCAGCAGCAGCGGCGCCCAGCTCATCAGCCAGCCGAAGCGGGCCGGGTCGGACGGCGTCGCGCCGGAGACGAGGAGCATCACGCCTGCCGCGAGAGTCAGGACCGCACTCAATCCCGGCGCGACCTGAAGAACTGCAGGCTTCAATCCACCCAACCGGCGCATCTCCATCCCGCAGCGGCCCCCGCCCGCGCAATATAGCCGATTTGCTTCGGGTTGAAGCCTGCCGGGACAGACCGCCGCACCGGGGCGCCCTGAGCTGGGTCAATTGCAACGGCGTTTGGGCTTGATAAGGATTTCGACCTGCGCATCAGCCTAGGAGGGCGCTTCCATGTTTTCTCGACATTTCACGTTCGCGGCCGCGGCCGTGTCGGCGTGTCTATTTGCTTCGAGTGCGTTGGCGGCGGCCTACGGTACAGACCGGCGCCAGCCGCAGGGCACGCCCGAGCTGCCGCAGTGCCGGACGCCGATCGGAACGGTGGCGATCCAGGAGCCGGACCGCGACTGGTGGACCCCGCTGGGCCTCAGCAACCCGGAGGCGCTGCTCAAGCTCTTCGCCGGCCGCTCGAACTGCCTGCGCGTGGTCGCCCGCGGCCAGGCCATGCAGATGCGCCAGGAGGAGCGCTCGCTCGGCGACTCCGGCGAACTTCAGCGCGGATCCAACTTCGGCAAGGGCCAAGTCGTGGCCGCCGACTACATCATCATTCCCGACATCGTGGACTCCAACGCCAACGCCGGCGGCGGGAGCCTGGGCGGCATCGGCCGGGCGTTCGGCGGACGACTCGGCGGCTTCGGCGCGGTGGTCGGCAGCATCAACATCAAGTCCTCGACGGCGCACACCCTGATCACCCTGATCAACGCGCGAACCACCGAGCAGGAGTACGTGGCCGAAGGCGCCGCCAAGAAGACCGACGTGGGCTTCGGCGGCGGCGGCTGGGGCAGCGACTTCGCCGCGATCGGCGGCGGCTATTCCAACACCGACATCGGCAAGGTGGTCTCGGCGGCGTACCTGAACGCCTTCGTCGACCTGATCGGTCACATGCAGGGCGCCGCGCCGGGAGCGGCCGAGGCGGCCGCGCCGATCCAGGCCTACACGGTGAGCAGCCCGATGATCATGCGAGCAAGCCCCTCGCCGAGCGCGCCGAGCGTGCGCTCGTTCAAGCCGGGCGACCTGGTCTATCCGACGGGCGAGAAGAATGGCGTCTGGTGGGAGGTCGACGACGAGAACGGCAACCGCGGCTGGGTCTCGTCGGCCTTCATCACGCCGCGCTAGTGTCCCGATTCCGAAGTTCGACAACGCAATTGCAAGCCAGAGGCGACCTTCGGAATCGATCAGGGCTCTAGCAAGTCCATGATTTTAGTGTGGTTTACGGATCAGACGTTCGCAGCCGAGGGAGCCGCCATCATCTTGCGAGCTTCTGATCCACCGCACTAAACCGGGGTCTGGGGCCGTCCAACGAGGGCGGCCCCTCGGCTCTCGCCGCCGCCGATCAGCCGACGAGCTTGAGCCTGGGCGGCGGGCTGCAGAGGAACTGGCCGGCCAGGATGCCCTCGCGATCCCTGATCCGGATCTCGGCGGGCACGCCGCCTTCGGCCAGCGCCTCGCCGACCTTGCGCGCGGACCAGACGGCCTGGGCGCCGTCGTCGAAGATGAGCGGTCCGGCCGCGCCCGTGTCCAGGGCCCAGCCGTCCGCGACCGGCTCGACGGTGATCACGCGCAGCATGTCCATTCTCCCCAGCGCCTTCGCCCGGCCCCGAGGATCGCCGATTCACGTGACAGGATTGCTGCGCGAATGTGTCAGTTGACCTGCGGCAGGAGGTCGAGGGCGCCCGCGGCGTCCGGCCGGAGCGCCGGCGCCGCCGCGGCCTCGAGGCGCAGCGCCGCCAGCAGGTCGGCGTGGCGGCGGGCCACCTCGTCCCAGCCGAAGCCGTCACGCGCATAGACCGCCGCCTGGCCGCCCAGACGCTCCAGGGCGTCCGGATCCGCCCGCAACTGGCGCACCGCCTCGGCGAAGGCGTCCGGGTCCCCCGCCGGCGCGAACAGGCCGCTGACCCCAGGCGCGACCACCTCGGCCACGCCCTCGATGTCCGCCGCCAGGGCCGGCAGGCCGTTCAGGGCCGCCTCCAGCAGCACGAGGCCGAAGCCCTCGATATCACCAGGCACGGGAATGTTGGGCATGACGAAGAGATCCGCGCCCTGGTAGAGGGCCGCGAGCCGGCCGTCGTCGAGCGCGCCGAGCCGCCGGACCCGGCCGGCGACCCCGGCGTCGGCCGCGGCCGCCTCGATCAGGGGCGCCTCGGGACCGTCGCCGGCGAGCCAGAGCTCAACGCCGGCGTCCAGACGCGGCATGACGTGACGGACGAACCAGGCGTGGCCCTTGCGCCGGACCTGGCGGCCAACGCTCAGGAGGACGAAGCGGTCGTCCGCCAGCCGCGCGGCCTCCTCGGGAAAGGCGGTCCTCAGGATGCCGCGGCGGGCCTCGAACGGCGGCGACGGCGCAAAGCGCCCGAGGTCCGCGCCGTTGCGCACCACATGCAGGCGGCGCGGGTCGAGCCCGCGGACCAGGCACTCGCGCCCGGTGGCATGGCTGACCGGCATGACCGCGCCCAGCGCCCCGAACACATGCGGCACGAGGGCCTGGTAGGGCGCGAGCGCCCAGGTGACGTCGTGGCCGTGGCAGATCGCGGCCGTGGCGACGCCGCGCCGGCGCAGGACCGGCGCGAGCATCAGTGCGATCCAGGCCGTGGGCATGGAGGTGAAGAGGATGGCGTCGATCTCGCCGGCCTCGGCCATCCGCCACAGCCGCCGAAGGGCCGAGACGGCGAAGGCGACGAACCTCAGCCGGTCGGTCTCGGCGGCCTCGATCACGGGGATGACCTCGACGTCGCCCAGGCCCCGGAGCGCGGCGAGCAGTTCGGCGGCGGCGCGCTCGGCCCCGCCGATCCGGCCGGCCGAATGGTCGCCCCGTGTCAGGCAATGGCAGACGAAGGCAAGCCGCAGCGCCCTGGATTCGAGGTGCGCACCGTCGGCGCGACCCGCGCCCGACTCGACCGATTCGCCCATGCCACGCCCTCCGCAAGACCGGGGCCGGCATAGCGGCGAACGACCGACAGGTTTGTGACAGTCCTGCGCCCGGGCGCTCGACGCTCAGGGCGCAAGGCTCTGGGCCAGCGCAAGGCCCAGCCCGGTGAGAATCAGCGCCAGGCAGGCCGCGCCGAACAGGTCGGCCACGAGGGTTGGCGGCAGCTTCCGGGCGCGCAGACGCAAACTCTTCCGCAGGCGAGACGGCATGGGCGCGTGTGTGCAAGACTTGGCAGGGACTCGACCTAGTTGAGCGAGACTTCGCACAATGTCAAGCAAAAATTGAGCGAAGATCTGCATATTCGCGCGGGGGTTGGCGAACGGCTGCGGGCCGAGCGCCGCCGGCTCGGCCTCAACCAGGCGGACTTCGGCGAGATCGCGGGCGTCAGCCGGCGCACCCAGGCGAGCTATGAGGCAGGGACCGGGATCCCGGACGCGGCCTATCTGGCGGCGCTCGCCGTCCGCGGCCTGGACGTGCTGTTCGTCGTCACCGGCGCGCGCCGGGGCGGGGGCGAGGACGGCCTCGGCGAGCCGGCCGGACCGGCGTTCGCGCCCGCCGCAGCGCCCGGGCCCGCCGAGGAGCGCGCGCTGATCGAGAGCTTCCGCCGCATGCGCGCCGAAGACCGGCGCGCCCTGCAGACCCTGGCCCGCTCGCTCGGCGCGGCGGAGAGGGAATAGCCGGCTACTCGCAGAACACCCGGACCTTGGTCTTGTCCTGGTCGACGTCGACGGTCAGGTCCTTGAGCTGCTCAATGACGTCCTCGAGATTCTCGGGCTTGAGCTGGCCGATATCGAAAGGCACGCCCTGCTCGCGCATGGCCGCGTTGACCTGGTCGCGAGCCTGAGGGGGGATGAGGGCGCTGAGCCTGACTCCCGCGCGCAGCAGCTGCATGGGCACGCGGATGTTGACCTTGGTCGGCCCCTCGCCGTGGCGTTCGTCCTGGGAATTCGACGACGACCCGCAGGTACTTGAGCCGTCCGGGCGCGCCGGCGGCCACAGGCGGGCTCGGGTCGGCGGACGCCTCCAGCGCCGAGATCAGGCGCTCGGCCTCGTCGGCGTTGATCTTGCCCTCGGCGAGCATCTCGAGGATGCGGCGGCGGTCTTCACTCATGTCGATTTCCTCCTAGGCGATGCGCACGAGGACGTCTGTCCCCGGCGCGTGAACCTCCACGCAGGTCCCGGCTGCGGCGCAGATCAGCGCCAACAGGGCCGCGGCCACGCGGAGGGGATTGAGGCCCGTGACCAGGCTGGCGACGGCCATGACCGGCAGGACGATGAGGGCGACAGGCAGGAGCAGCAGCCACACCAGGAACAGCGGGATCCACAGGCGGAAACGCCGGCGGCCTTCGGCGCGGATGCTGATCTGGGCCACGAGGGGGATCATCGACGGCCCTCCAGCTCGCGGATGGCGTCCTCGGCGCTGATCTCACCGCGGCCCAGGCGCTCCAGCACCTCCGCGCGCGTCGGTTCCGGATCGGTGTCGATGTACTCCAACCGCGCGGAGATCCGGTTCAGCCGGGCCTTGATCGTGGGGTAGCTGACCCCGAAGACCTGCTCCATCTCCTTGATCGATCCGTGGCTGCGCACGAACGCGGCCACGAACACCTGGTCCTCGGCGCTGAGCCGGGCGAGCTCGGGCAGGTCGAAGGCGCCTTCGATGACGATGTCCTTGTCGGTCAGGCGCACCCGCTCGACCACGAAGGGGCGGTCCTGGGTGAGCTGGGTCAGCTCCTGCCAATCACGTGCGGGCCGATCGCCCATCGTTGACGTCCTCAACAATCACCTTTGTGGAGTTGAATATCATTTTTATTGATAATTTCAACATTGAAAATTGAATTTATCAATTTCTGCGATCCGAAGGTCGTCCGAAAGGCGCTCGCACCGACCCGCCGGACACGAGAGGCGCGTTGACGCTCGGCCCGCGCCGGTGCTTCTGTCCGCCGACGACACTCCCCGAACGAGGCGCGCCTTACACATGCTCGACTACCGCCTGATCTCCTGCGACGACCACTTGGACCTGAACCAGCTGCCGGCGGACCTGTGGTCCGCGCGCCTGCCGCAGAACCTCCAGGAACGAGCACCGCACGTGGTGGAGAAGGACGGACGCTACGTCTGGGTGTGCGAAGGCCAGAACTGGGGCCATTGGTCGGGCGCGGGCGTCGGCTTCGTCGGGCCCAAGCCGATCTTCACCGCCTTCGATCGCGGCGGGGTCACGGACCAGACCGAACGGCGCCCGGCGGTGCCGGAGCTGCGGCTCGCCGACATGGACAGGGACGGCATCTACACCCACGTGATCTTCGGGCCGGTCACCTCGATCAGGACGCCGGACCAGGAGTTCGGCGCGGAGCTGCACCGCGTCTACAACGACTGGCTGGGCGACTTCTGCAAGGTGGCGCCGGACCGGCTGCTGGGCGTGCCCATGCTGCCGGGCAACCCCGAGGAGGCCGTCAAGGAGGTCTGGCGCCTGGCCAAGCGCGGTGGGGTCAAGCAGGCGAACCTGCAGATCGCCACCGCCGAGCCGCGCCTGCATGACGAGCGGTGGGAGCCGCTATGGAACGCGCTGGAGGAGACGGGGATCATCCTCTCCTGGCACGTGACCGTGTTCATGCCGCCCGAAGGCGATCCCTCGCGGGGCAAGATGGCCTCGAACATGACGCACATGAAGTCGTTCATCACCCAGTTCCTGGACTCCTTCGTCGACCTGTTCGCCTGGGGCATCCTGGAGCGGCATCCCAAGCTGAAGGTGGTCATCGCCGAGTTGGGCGCCGGCTGGCTGCCGTGGGTGGTCGAGGAACTCGACTACCGGCACTGGCGGCTCTGGGAGGCCGAGGAGTTCTGGGCCGACAAGGGCGGCATCCCGCTGAAGACCAAGCCCTCGGAGCTGTTCAAGCGGCAGATCTACTCCACCTTCCAGCAGAGCCCGGTGACCATGCGGCTCCTGGAGTTCTACGGCGACAACCTGCTCTGGGCGACGGACTACCCGCACCCGGACTCGATCTGGCCGAACTCGCGCAAGGTGATCGAGCGGACCATGGGCCACCTGCCGCCCGAGACGGTCAAGAAGATCACCCACGACAACGCGGCCAAGCTCTACGGCATCGACACCGAGGGCGCGGCCTCGAGGTTGGCGGCCGAATAGGCCGCGCCGCGAGGGCCCCGAACCGGCCGCGGCCGGCCGAAACGCCGGGACGATCGCCGCATTGCGCATCCGCCGGAGGCCTGCGGAGGGGCGCGTCCGTTCGGCAGGTTGGCGCTGGGTTGCAAAAGCGCTAGGGCTCGGCGCGCTTCCGCTCGTGTCGCGTGCGGAAGCCGATGGAGCTTTTGATGCAGGACGACAGTCAGGCCCTTCGCGGCAAGGACGTGGCCGCGAGGATCATCGCCGAGGTCCGCCAGGCGACCGAGGAGCTGGCCGCCGCCGGCTGGAACGCCAAGCTGGTCTCGGTAACGGTGGGGGACGGCTCGGCCGTCGACCTCTATGTGCGCAACCAGCGCCGCAAGGCGGCCGAGGCCGGGATCGCCTTCGAGGAGCGGAACTTCCCCGACACGATCACCCACGAGGAGCTGGAGTCCTCGATCCACGCGCTGAACGCGGACCCGCGCGTCACCGGCGTCATCGTCCAGCGCCCGGTCCCCGCGCACATATCGCTGAGGACCCTGCAGGCCGCAGTCAATCCGATGAAGGACGTGGAGGGGATGCACCCCGCCTCGATCGGCAACATCGTCTACAACCAGATGGACCTCGCGCCCTGCACCGCGGCGGCGGCGGTGGAGCTGCTGAAGTCGACCGAACTCAAGCTCGAGGGCCTGGAGGTGGTGGTGATCGGCCACTCCGAGATCGTTGGCAAGCCGACGGCCTTCCTGCTGATGAGCGCCGGCGCGACGGTGACGGTGTGCCATCACATGACCCGATCGGTGGCCGTGCATGCCCGTCGCGCGGACGCCCTGTTCGTGGCCATCGGCCGGCCGCAGCTGATCGACGCCTCGATGGTCAAGCCCGGCGCAGCGGTCATCGACATCGGGATCAATGCGATCACCGACGCCGACGGCAAGAGCCGGGTCGTGGGCGACGTCGATTACGACTCGGTCAAGTCGGTCGCGGCCTGGATCACGCCGGTGCCGGGCGGCGTCGGACCGGTCACCGTGGCCATGCTCCTGCGCAATACCGTGACCGCCCTGAGGCGCCAGAAGGCGGTCTACGAGGCCGCGTTCGCCGGCGCCGAGCCCGGCCGCATGCCGGTCAGGACCGCGCCGATCGCGCCGGACCTGACCCTGGCCAGCGGCTGAGTTCGGACCGCCGCCAACTTCGAGGGGTGTCGCCTTATGCGTCTGGGAGTTCTCGCCGCCGTCCTGGCGGCCGCGCTGGCGGGCGGGGCCGCCGCCAAGCCCGCCGAGGGCCCGTCCGCCGTCTTCGCTCCGATGGACCTCTTCGGCCTGGCTCGCGCGAGCGATCCGCAGGTCCGCCCGGACGGCGGCGCGGTCGTCTATGTCCGCGTCGCCAACGACATCATGACCGACAAGACGCGCCGGTCGCTGTGGCTGGTCGACGCCAGGACCGGAGCGCAGACGCCCCTGGCCGCCGGAGAGACCTCGGCAAGCTCGCCCAGGTGGTCGCCGGACGGGACCCGCATCGCCTATGTCGCAAGCGGCGCGGGCGGCGCGCGCGCCCAGCTCCACGTGCTATGGCTGGCGACCGGCCAGAGCGCCGCCCTGACCGACTTGCCACAGGCGCCCGACAGCCTCGCATGGTCGCCGGACGGCGAGACGATCGCCTTCACCATGTTCGTCCCCGACGAGGGCGAAAGCTTCGGCGCGCCCCTGACCGCGCCCGAAGGGGCCAAGTGGGCCGACCCGCTGAAGGTCGTCACCCGCCTGCACTACCGCGAAGACGGCGAAGGGTATCTCAAGCCGGGCTACGCCCATGTCTTCCTCGTCTCGGCCGACGGCGGATCGCCGCGCCAGCTCACCTTCGGCCCTTATGACGACCAGGGGCCCCTGACGTTCACGCCCGACGGCAAGGCGATCCTGTTCAGCGCGAACCGCAGCAAGGACGCCGAAAGCGAGCCCTCGAACACGGAAGTGTTCCGCCTGTCCCTTGCAGACGGCGCGCTGACGGCGCTGACCCACCGCTTCGGCCCCGACGACGAGCCGATCGCTTCGCCCAACGGCAAGCTGATCGCCTACCTGGGCTTCGACGACGACCATCACAACGGCTACGACGATGCGAGGCTCTATGTGATGGGGCCCGACGGCTCAGGCTCGCACGCGATCACGACCGACCTGGACCGTAGCGTCGATGCGGCGGCATGGGCCGACGACGGCAAGAGCCTCTTCATCCAGTACACCGACAAGGCCGTGACCAAGGTGGCCAGGGTGGGCCTGAACGGGCGCACGACGGCCGTGGCCGAGGGCCTGGCCGGCGGAGACCTGGACCGGCCGTACAGCGGCGGGACGTTCTCGACCGCCAAGGGCGTGGTCGCCTTCACCCAGGGCGCCTGGGACCAGCCGCCGGACGTGGCGGTCGCCGAGGACGGCAAGATTCGTCGCCTGACCCGGCTGAACAACGACCTCATGGCCGGCAAGCATCTGGCCAAGCTCGAGCATCTGGACGTGAGATCCTCCTTCGACGGCCGGCCGATCGACGCCTGGATCGCGACGCCGCCGGACTTCGATCCGAAGAAGACCTATCCGCTGATCCTCGAGATCCACGGGGGCCCCTATGACGCCTACGGCCCGACCTTCGCCAGCGACGACCAGCTCTATGCCGCGGCCGGCTATGTGGTGCTGTTCGCCAATCCCCGCGGCTCGAGCTCCTATGGCGAGGACTTCGCGCGCCAGATCGACAACGCCTATCCCGGCCACGACTACGACGACCTGATGAGCGCGGTGGACGCCGCCGTCGCCAAGGGCTTCGTGGACAAGGACCGGCTCTATGTGACCGGGGGCTCGGGCGGGGGGGTGCTGACGGCCTGGATCATCGGCAAGACCGACCGGTTCAAGGCGGCGGCGGTGCAGAAGCCGGTGATCGACTGGGCGAGCTTCAGCCTGACCACCGACGCCTACGCCTACATCATCAAGCACTGGTTCAGGGCCTATCCCTGGCAGGACCCCGACGCCTACTGGAAGCGCTCGCCCCTGTCGCTGGTCGGAAACGTGAAGACCCCCGCCATGGTGGTCGTCGGCGAGGACGACATGCGCACGCCCGACAGCGAGGCCGAGCAGTACTATCAGGCGCTGAAGCTGCGGGACGTCCCCGCGGCGCTGGTGAAGGTCCCCGGCGCCTCGCACGGGGGTCTGGCGAGGCGTCCGTCCCAGAGCGCGGCCAAGGCGGCGGCGATCCTGGCCTGGTTCCACAAGTACGGCGGGCCATGAGGACGCGGCGGCTCGTTCAATCACAAATTGTTGGCGCCGCCGTCTTGCTGCTGAACAACTTCTAGGCGAGCTTGGCCCTCCCGCAGATGGGAGGGACAGGACATGGTGTCGAGCTCGAATGGCGCCGATCAGCGGCCCAACATCCTGCTGATCACCTGCGACCAGTTCCGCTTCCCCCGATTTTCCTACGGACCGGACGGCGGGTTCGCCGAGCCGCTGAAGCAGATCCTCGGTTTCCAGGGGACGGTCACCGGCGACAACCCCTACGCCAGGTTCTTCCCGGGGCTGCTCAAGCTGAGGAAGAACGCGGTGGTCCTGCGCAACCACACCATCGCCGCCAGCGCCTGCACCCCGAGCCGCGCCGTCATCTACACCGGCCAGTACGGGACCAAGACCGGCGTCACCCAGACGGACGGCCTGTTCAAGAACGGCGATTCCCCGAACTTCCCGTGGCTGGAGGCCGACGGGATCCCGACGCTCGGGACCTGGATGCGCGAGGCCGGCTACAGCACGCACTACTTCGGCAAGTGGCACGTCTCGAACCCGCCCGAGCACAGCCTCAAGCGCTACGGCTTCGACAACTGGGAGCAGTCCTATCCCGAGCCCCACGGCGCCCAGGCCAACAACCTCGGCGTCTTTCGGGACGCCGGCTTCACCGACGGCGCCTGCGCCTTCATCCGCCGCCAGGGCCTGGCGCTGAACTACGACCGCGCCTACGCCTCCATGGCCGCCGAGGACCCGGACACGACCGGGCCGGACAAGAGCAGGATCCCGCCCTGGTTCGCGGTGGCCTCCTTCACCAACCCGCACGACATCGCCACCTATCCGGGCGTCATCGCCCAGGCACTGCCGGACGCGCAGACCGCCACCGGGACCCAGTCGATCTTCGGACCGCTGACCGTGCCGGCGATCGGCGGCCACACGCCGGCGCCGGCCGCCGGGACCATGCAGATCCCGCTCAATCCCCTGGGCTTTCCGCAGGACTGCGCCCAGCCCTCGCCGACCCAGGACGAGGACCTGGCGACCAAGCCGACCTGCCAGCACGAAGCGGCCTACAAGGTGGGCCTGGCGCTGGCCGCCAAGGGCGGGTTCAACATCGTCAACGGCCTGACCAACGCCCAGCCTCAGCTCAGCGGCGACAAGGCGATGGACGCGGCCGTGGCCTTCTCGCTGAAGAGCTGCATCCCGCTGCAGCTGGCCGGCGACCCGGACCAGAACTGCCTCCTGTTCCTGCAGCTCTACGCCTGGCTGCACGCGGTCGTGGACACGCACATCGATGCGGTGCTGACGGCGCTGGAGGAGTCCGGCCAGGCGGGGAACACCATCGTCATCTTCCTGGCCGACCACGGCGAATACGGCGCGGCCCACGGCATGATGATCGAGAAGTGGTACACGGCCTATCAGGAAGCCCTGCACGTGCCCGTGGTCGTGCAGTTCCCCACGGGCCCCGACGACGAGCGCTCGGCCGACGCCGGGATCATCGCGCCTGAGCCCCGGCAGATCGACGAGCTGACCAGCCACATCGACATCCTGCCGACGGTGCTGGGGCTCGCCGGCGTGACGCCGGACCAGCGGCGCGCGATCGGCGCCGAGCTCGCGCTGAGCCGGCCCGTGCCGCCGCTGCCGGGGGTCGACCTTTCGCCCCTGATCGAGAACGCCATGACCGGCGCCCGGGCGGAGATCCCCATCCTCGAGCCCGACGGCCAGGTCCGCGAGGGCGTGCTGTTCATCACCGACGACGAGATCACCGCGCCCCTGCCGCCCTCGCGCACGGCCCAGGAGAAGCATTCCTACGAAGAGTTCGCGGTCTACCAGAAGGTGGTCGAGGCGGTTCGCCAAGGCGTGGGCGGCAAGGGCCCGGTGGAGCTATCACCCGGCGAGGTCAAGCAGCCGAACCACGTGCGCTGCGTGCGCACCAGGCGCTACAAGCTGACCCGCTACTTCGACCCGTCAGGACGGACGCCCCAGGAGTGGGAGATGTATGACCTGAAGGACGACCCGAACGAGGCCGTGAACCTGGTCGAGGTGGCCGTCACGCCTCCGATGGCGCGGCCAGACCTGCCCGACAGGGCCGAAGTCCAGGCGGCGGCCGACCAGCTGGCGGCGCTGCTGGCGCGGCTGGAACGGCGGGATCTTTGATTGATCTCATATTGATCAATATTGACCTGGAGACGGTTCGACCTCTTCGGCCAAGAGGGCGTCCAGGCGCTCGAGGAACTCGTCGGCGAACCGGCGCGCCGCGCCCTTGAGCAGGCGCAGGCCGATCTGGGCGAGCTTGCCGTCGACATTGGCCTGCACTGCGTAGGTCACGACGACGTCCTCTCCCTCCTCGATCAGATCGACGCGGACGGCGCCGTGGGCGAAGCCGGCCAGGCCTGTCCCCTCCCCTGCGATGATGCAGCTCGACGGCGGCTCGAGGTCGGAAAGGTACATCCGCCCGGTCAGCCGGAAGGAGATCGGCCCGATCCTGCAAAGCACGCAGGCTTCGAACTCGTCATCCGAGACCTTATCCAGGACCTCGCAGCCCGGCATCGCCCGGCGCAGCATCTGAGGGTCGTTCAGCGCGGCCCAGGCCCGCGCCCTCGGGGCGGCGATCCGACGATGACCGCTGAGGTCCACGCCGGCCTATCCGGCGCCGAAGCGCGCGTTGAAATCGGGCGTCCCGCGGCCGGCTTCGGCCAGGACGGCCGGGTCGCCGGACGCGAGGAAGGCCTGCATGGCGCGCGACAGGGCCGCGACGGCGGCGCGGAAGGGGCCTGTCGCCGAGCTCAGCCGGCGCACGCCCAGCGCCTGGAGCCGTGCCGCGGGCGGGACGCCGCCCCGGCCCATGACGTTGAGCGGCAGGGCGATCCCGTCGGCGAGGGTCCCGATCAGGGCCTCGTCCACCGGGCCGGGGACGAAGATCCCGTCCGCGCCGGCCGCCCGATAGCGCTCGGCGCGGGCCAGGGTCTCGGCAAGGGCCGCCTCCCCTTCGGCGAGGCCCAGCAGGTAGACGTCGATGCGCGCGTTGATGAAGAGGCGAACGCCGGTGCGGTCGGCGGCCTCGCGGGCGGCGGCGAGCTTGGCGGCGTGCAGCTCGGGCGAGCGCGCCCCGTCCTCGAGGTTGATCCCGGCGGCGCCCGCGCCGATCACGCCGCGAACGGTCTCCGCGAGGGTTGCGATGTCATCGGTGTAGCCGCCCTCGATATCGGCGGTGAGGGGGACCGAGACGACGCGGGTGATCTCCTCGATGGTCGTAAGGAGCTTTCCGACCGGCAGGGCGTCGCCGTCGGGATAGCCGTGCGCCCAGGCGACGGCGGCGCTGGAGGTGGCCACGGCTGTTGCGCCGGCGTCCGCCATGACCGCGGCGCTAGCCGCATCCCACGCGTTAGGCAGGACCAGGATGTCGGGTCCTGCGTGGAGCTGATGGAACAGGCGGGCGCGCTCGGCTTGGGTCACGCCCCTGGTCTACCCCGTTCGAGAGCCCGGCGCATCCGGCTGCGCGGGCGAAGCGGGGCCAGGCCCTGGCCCGCCCCTCCCCCGGCCCGTTCGAGGACGGCTATTGGCCGCGCGTCGCCGCGCGCTCGGTGAGGTCCATGCGCGCCTTGAAGGGATCGGGGCCTCCCTTGGGCCCGTCCGGGGTGAAGTCAATGATCTGGTCGGTGGCGGCCCGATAGGCCGGCCACGTCGGCAGGCCCGGGCCGTTGGGATCGCCGGTCTTGGCGAAGTTGGCCCAGTAGGCGTTGGCCGCCTGGGCCGTCGCCTCGTCCTGCGGCGCCAGGTCCTTGCCGTACTTGGCCGCCACGGTGTCGAACACGAAGGGAATCTCGGTGGCGTGGGGCGCGCCCGGCCATTGGCTGCGCATGGACCTGGCGACATAGGAGAAGCGGTACTCGTAAGTGCGCAGCCCCTGGCCCGCGAGGGTTGCGGCCGTGAACCGGGCGGGCTCGAGCATGGTGCGGTCCATCGCGACCCTGGCGCCGACCGCGCGCACGTCGCCGGTGTCGTCGGGATCGTAGACCTTGCGGGCGTCGTCCTTGTCCGGACCGAAACCGTCCATGAGCTCGTCCATGGTCCGGGCGGAGGAGAAGCCGATGTCCATGCTGTTGGCGCCGATCATCACCGGGACCCTGGCCTCGCGGCCGGCGAGATAGGCCTGGTCGGGCGTCTCGACGACGATCCTGCCGTCGAGCAGCGGGCCCCCGACATAGGTCTTCGCCGCCTCGCCCATGCTCGCCATGTTCAGCCCGTCCACGATCTTGTCGGCCGGCAGGGCGCGAAGGGCGGCCAACGCCGCCGGACCGTCGCCCTCGATGCCGTTGGCCTTGGCCAGGGCGACGCCGATCGGCTCGGCGTCGTGGATGGTCCGCGCGCCGAGGAGACCGCCCCGGCCGCCGCCGGACTCGATGATCGCCCTGGCGAAGAGGCCCTTGGCCAGGGGCGAGGTGAGCAGCATGTGGACCGAGCCGCCGCCGGCGGACTCGCCGAAGACGGTCACGTTGGCAGGATCGCCACCGAAGGCCGCGATGTTGCGCTGGACCCACTTCAGCGCCGCGATCTGGTCCATGTAGCCGTAGTTGCCGAGAAGCCCGCCGTCCGGATCCTGCCTGGTCAGGGCGGGAAAGGCGAAGAAGCCGAAGCGGCCAAGGCGGTAGTTGAAACTGACGAAGACGATTCCGCGCCTGGCGAACTGGCTTCCGTCATAGACCGCCGGCGAGGAGCCGCCGTTCACGAAGCCGCCGCCGTAGATCCAGACCATCACCGGCAGCTTGCCCGAGGCTTTCGTGGCCGGGCGCCAGACGTTCAGCACCAGGCAATCCTCGTCCGGCTCGGTCCCGAGCGGCGCGGCGTCGCTGGGGAAGGGCTTCTGCATGCAGTCGTGGCCGTAGGCCGTGGCCAGCCGTACGCCGCTCCACGGCGCGACCGGCTGGGGCGCGCGCCAGCGCAGGGGTCCCACGGGCGGCGCGGCGAAAGGCACGCCCTTGAACGACAGCACGTCGTCCTGGATCGCGCCCTGGATGCGGCCGCTGTCGACGGCGACGGCGCTCGGGAAAGGCGCGGGCGCGGCCTGGGCCGAGGCGGCCAGGACAAGCAAGGAAGCCACGAGGGCGAAGCGGATGGACATGACGGGCCTCCCCTTATCTCAAGCTGACGCGGGCTGGACGGACGAGGCCGCCGGGATCGGCCGCGCCCATAGGCCGTAGAAGACGATCCACAGGTAACACAGCACCGGCACGAAGAAGGCCAGGTGCAGGCCTGCCCGGTCGGCGACCAGGCCGCTGATCACCGGCACCACCGCGCCGCCCACGATGGCCAGGCACAGGATGCCCGAGCCCTGGGGCGTGTCCTCGCCCAGGCCCTCGATGGCCAGGGTGAAGATGGTCGGGAACATGATGGAGTTGAAGAGGCCGATCGACAGGGCCGTGACGGCGGCCGCCATGCCGGTCGAGAGCGCTGAAGCCGAGGCCAGGAGCGCGGCCATGAGGGCGCAGACCGCCAGCACCCGTCCGGCCGGGGCGATCCTGAGCACGCCCGAGCCGATAAACCGGCCGATCATCGCACCGCCCCAATAAAGAGACACGAGCTGGCCGGCCCGGGCCGCGAAGACACCGAGCGTCGATGGCTGCATCAGGTAGTTCGCCATCATGGAGCCGATGGAGACCTCGGCGCCGACATAGAGGAAGATGGAGAGCGCCCCGAGCGCGAGGCGCGGATGGCCGAACAGTTTCAGGCTCGAGAGCCGCGTGGCCGATCCGGCGGCGCTCGGCGCGGCGCGGCTGTTCCTGACCAGCCAGAAGACCGCCGCGAGGGCCGCCGCGCCGGCAGCGATCCACAGGAACGGCAGCTGGATGTGCAGGGCCTCGGTGCGGCGGTAGTGGTCGAGCGCCTCGGGCGACATGGCGGCCGGGTTCACGGTCGTGACGCCGGACTTCAGGATCACGGCCGCGCCCACGAGCGGCCCCACGAAGGTGGCGAGCGAATTGAACGCCTGGGCCAGCGTCAGGCGGCTGTGCGAGCTTGCGGGCCGGCCCAGCACCGCGATCAGCGGATTTGCCGCCACCTGCAGCATGGTGATGCCCGACGCCATGACGAACAAGGCCAGCAGGAAGGCTGGATAGGCGCCCAGGAACGCCGCCGGCGAGAACATCAGGGCGCCGGCCGCCATGACCACGAGGCCCAGGACGATGCCGCGGACGTAGCCCACCTTGGCCAGCACCATCCCCGCCGGCAGGGAGATCAGGAAGTAGGCCAGGAAGAAGGCGAACTGGGTCAGCATCACCTCGGCGTAGTTCAGCGAGAACAGGCCCTTCAGCTTGGGGATCAAGGTGTCGATCAGGACGGTGGCGAAACCCCAGGCGAAGAAGAGGGCGACGACCAGGACCACCAATCCCGGCGAGCCTGGCTGGCGGGCGGAGGGTTCCGGGGCGGTCGCGCCGGTCGAGGGCGGGATAGCCGTTTCCATGGGGTTTCCTCTTCCCGCCGCACCGGGCGCGCGGCCTCTATTTTGAAGGGTTGATGGGCGCAATTCCCCGCCCGACGCATCGTTGTCCGGCCCCGCCAATCGTGGCAAGAGCGGGCGCGAGGCGCCCGCTGAGGGCGGCCGGCCGAGACCGGCGGTCCTCCTGCGAGCCCCGGAGCGAACGAGCGACCGTGTCATCCGTGACGATCACCGAGGTGGCCGCGCTCGCCGGGGTCTCGATGAAGACTGTGTCGCGCGTGCTGAACGCCGAGCCGCACGTGCGCGACGAAGTCCGCGAGCGCGTGCTGAAGGCGGCCCAGGAGCTGCGGTACCGGCCCAGGGTTTCGGCGCGAAGCCTTGCAGGCTCGAGGGCCTATGTGGTGGCCTTTCTGTTGACCGACCTCTCGGCGCCCTACACCTCGCGGGCCCAGCTGGGGGCGCTGACCGCCTGTCGCCGCGCGGGCTATCACCTGCTGGTCGAGACCCTGGACCTGAGCGCTCCGGACCTGAAGACCGAGCTCGAGACCCTGTTCACCACCATGGCGGTGGACGGCGTGCTCCTGACCCCGCCCCTGTGCGACAACGCCGCGATCCTGGATTCGCTGGACGCGGCGGGCGCGCCCTATGTGCGGATCACGCCGGCGACCGATCCTGGCCGCAGCCCGCACATGGAGGCGGACGACCGCGAGGCCTCGCGGCGGATGACCTCCCACCTGATCGGTCTCGGCCATCGGCGGATCGGCTTCGTCATGGGCCATCGCCAGCATGCGGCCAGCGGGCGCCGGCTGGAGGGTTATCGCGACGCCCTGGCCGCCGCAGGCCTCGCGTTCGACCCGGACCTGGTGATGGAGGGGGACTTCAGCTTCACCTCCGGCGCCCGCGCCGCCCAGGCGCTCCTGGACCGACCCAAAAGGCCGAGCGCGATCTTCGCCTCGAACGACATGATGGCCCTGGCCGTGCTGGCCGAGTCGCAGAAGCGGGGCTTGCGCACGCCCGAGGAGCTGTCCGTCGCGGGCTTCGACGACAACCCCGCCGCCTCGATGGTGTGGCCGAGCCTGACGACCGTGCGCCAGCCGATCGAGGAGATGGCGGCCGCGGCGACCGACATCCTGATCGCCGGCGCGAGCCCGGCCGGCCGGCCGAGTGGTGACGTTCAGCAGATCCTGCATTGCGAGCTCGTCGTCAGGTCCTCGACCGCGCCGGTCTTAGCCGCCTGAGCGCTCAAGGACCGAACCGTCGGGCCTTGAGCTCCGCCGCGCCCAAGAGGGCCTCGTCGCCCGCAAAGCGCCCGACCACCACCTCGTAAGCCCCCTTGTCGATGCGCCACCCATGCGCCGCCGGATCGAAGTCGGCGAGCACCCTCGGATCCGCCTGGATCGTGACGCGGCGGGTCTCGCCGGGCTGGAGGGCGACCTTGGAGAAGCCGATCAGGCGCAGCGTCTTCTGGCCCGCCTTTGACGTCAGATAGACCTGCGCGGCCTCGGCGCCGGGCCGATCGCCGACATTTTGGAGATCGAAGGCGACCTCGAGCGTCCTGCCGCCCGTCACCTCGAGGCGGCTGAACGCGAAGCGCGTGTAGGAGAGGCCGTAGCCGAACGGGAACAGCGGCTTGGCCGCCGTCCTGGCGAACCAGCGGTAGCCCACATCCGAGCCTTCGATGTCGTAGTCGACCTCGACCGAAGATCCCGCCGGCAGGCCGAGCCCCGGGATCTGGGGGCGCGGCAGCTGGGCTTCACTCGCGGGGAAGGTGATCGGCAGCCGGCCGGAGGGATCGGCCTTGCCAGTCAGGATGTCGGCCAGCGCCTGGCCGCCCCGCTCGCCCGGGTACCAGGCCTCGATCACAGCCGCGACCTTGGAGAGCCAGGGCGTCAGCACCGGTCCGCCCGTCTCGAGCACGACGATGGTGTTGGGATTGGCGGCCGCGACGGCCTCGATCAACTGGTCCTGGCCGTTCGGCAGGGTGAGATCCGGAACGTCGGCGCCTTCGATCATCCATTGGGTTGCGAAGACGATCGCGACGTCGGCGCTCTTCGCGGCCGCTGCGGCGGCCGACGGATAGGCGCCGTCCTCGAAACTCACCTTGGCGTTCGGCATCGCCGCCTGCAGCGCCTTCAGCGGCGAGGACGGATGGAACACCATGGCGTGCCAGGGGCCCGGCAGGCCGCCGACCCCGGCGACGGGCACGCGGACGGCGGGGCCCTCGGGCGGAACGACCTGGGCGGAGCCGCCGCCCGACAGGACGCCGGAGTCGGCGTAGCCGCCGATCAGCACGATGCGGCCGGTTCCGGACGCGAGCGGCAGGACGCCCCGATCGTTCTTGAGAAGCACCATGCCCGCCTCGGCCTCGCGCTGGGCCACGGCGTCACTGGCGGACCGGTCGATGGGGGTGCGCTTCGCGGGGTGGTCGAACAGGCCCACGGCGAACATGGAGCGCAGGATTCGGCGCGCCATGTCGTCGATCCGTTTCTGCGGGACCTTGCCGTCCTCCACCGCCTTCCTCAGCGGCGCGCCGAAGTAGACCTCACGATCGATCTGCTCGCCCGACTCCTGGTCGAGTCCGCGCAGGGCGGAGTCTGTCGCATGGACGGCGCCCCAATCGGACATGACCCAGCCCGGGAAGCGCCAGTCGTCCTTCAGGGTTTCCTGCAGCAGCTCGGCGCTGTCGCAGGCCCAGGGGCCGTTGACGCGGTTGTAGGCGCACATGATGGAGCCCGGATGTCCGCGCTCGACCGCGATCTCGAAGGCGAGGAGGTCGGACTCCCGCGCCGCCGCTTCCGAGATCTTCACGTCCAGCGACTGGCGAAGCGTCTCCTGGTCGTTCAGGGCGTAGTGCTTGAGGGTGGAGACGACGTGCTGGGATTGGGTCCCGCGCGCGGCCTCGCCGGCAAGGGTCCCAGCGAGAAGAGGATCTTCGCCGAGATATTCGAAGTTGCGTCCGTTGCGCGGGTCGCGGGCGAGGTCGACGCCGTGTCCGAGGAGCACGTTCAGCCCCTTGCTCCAGGCCTCGCGGCCGACCATGGCGCCGGCGTCGAAGGCCAGGGCCGGGTCGAAACTGGAGGCCAGGGCGAGGCTCGACGGCAACGGAGTGCCGCCGTCGTCCTTGCGCACGTCGCCGGGGTTGGCCACTCCCAGGCTCGCATCCGACTCCTGGAGCGCAGGCACGCCCAGGCGAGGGACACCGGGGATATAACCCGCCGAGCCGACCGCGCCCTTGGGAATTGCGGCGCCGCCGAAGGGCATGGCCATCGGGCCGTGCAGCAGGCCGAGCTTTTCGTCCAAGGTCATCTCATGGAGGACCATGTGCGCCCGCGCGTCCGGATCGAGATTGGGATCCATCCAGGGACGGGCGGCGTCAGGGGCAGCGACGGTCGGGCCGGCCGCTATGGCGATGAGGGCGACGGCCAGGACCAATCCGCCAGTCAGCGACCTTGCGATCACGGCCCCTCCCCAATTCCAGCGGCGCCGGCGCGGCCGCATTGATAGCGCTGTCATCGCTAGGCGCAGCAGGAGTGAGTGTCAACTCGACGCGCGCGCAAGTCCAACCCACCCGGCCGGCTCTCATTCGGCTCAGGCGTGAGCCGTCAGGGGAACGGCGGAACCGTCCCGGGCGGGAGGGACGGCGGGACAGGCGGCGGCGGCAAGGCGAACTGCATGGCGCGGGCATAGAATGCGGGTTGCATGGTGATGTGGGTCTCCCCGGGGACGATCCAGAAGGCCACATCCAGACCCGAGGGATGGTCGGTCAACCGCGTCGCGAGACTGGTGGTCGCGTCGATCATGCTCTTGGCCCCCTTTCCCCCGACGCCGATGAAGACCGGAATGCGCCGCGACGTCTTGAAGGTCGAGGCCTGGGTCAGCAGGCCGGGCTCGGCCCAGAGCGAAGGACTGCCGATCAGATAGGCTCCGAAGGCCTTCGGATCGTTCAGGAGGACGTGGGCGGCGAACAGGCCGCCGAGGGAGTGGCCGGCCAGGATGGCGCGGGCGGGATCGACCGGATAGCGCGACTCGATGAGGGGCCGCAGCTCCTCGGTCAGGAAGCGCTGGAACCTGGCGCCTCCGCCTGACGGCAGCTCATAACCCTTGTCGGGCGGCGGCGGCGTGACATGGGTCAGGTCGAGCCAGCGCTCCGTCGTCCAATCCCGCATGTCCTGGGACGGATAGCCGATGCCGATGACATAGGCCGGCGCGGTTTCGTGCATCAGGCCGGCGATTGATTCGAAGGCCGCCACCGCTCCGAACATCTCGTTGCCGTCGAGGAGATAGACGGCCGGCGCCTTGCCGGGCTTGGGCAGCATGGGCTTGGCGACCTGGATCAAGAAGTCCCGGCCGACGATCTTGGAGCTCAATACGAACTGGTCCGTGTACCAAATTTGGGCGTTCGAGACGGGTGCGAGAGCTGCGGGCGAGGCCGCAGGCCCGGCCCACGCGACCGTCGCCACCAGCAGCGTGGACCAGAGTAGGCCCCGGGCGGGTCCTGCCGCCTTCCACGTCATCCTTGCTCTCCGCGGACGCCCAACGACATATGAACTAACGCGCAAAATGCAAGGAAATCACTACACAATTTCCCGTAGAATAATGTTCATGGGCCCGCGCCTTCGGGAGCCCACCCTTGGCCGGTGGAACCGGATCTGGCGCACCCACGGCACGCCGGAGAAGCGCGTGAACACCGATTCAGAGCCGTGATCGATGGTCGGTTCGACGTGTGATCTGTGCGGCGCGCCAACCTCTCCTATAGCCAAGGTTGTTTGATGTAGATCAACACGCGGATAGCGCGAGTCAGCTCTCATCGGGCCCCATGCAGACGGTTGCCGGAACGTCCGCCGCATGGGCACGGCGCAATTTGGCGCAAATCCATTGGGCCTGGATGCTGACCTGGCCCGTGGTCGGGCTCGTTCTGGCGCTGTTGATCATGGGCGCGGCCCGGGCTGCGCCGGCTCTTCCCGTCGGCGGGCGCGTCACCGCGGGAACGGCGATGATCGGTCCTTCGGCCGGACCCGGCCTCACCATCACGCAGTCCTCCCCACGGGCGATCATCGACTGGGCTGGCTTCTCCATCGGCCAGGGAGGGCAGGTCAGCTTCGCCAACGGTTCGGGCGCGACACTGAACCGGGTCACGGGCGCCGAGGTCTCCTCCATCGACGGTCGTCTGTCGGCGAGCGGCTCGGTCTATCTGCTGAACCCCAACGGCGTGATCATCGGCAAGGACGGGGTGGTCGACGTTGGAGGTCGTTTCGTCGCCTCCACGCTGGATGTGAACAACCAGCAGTTCCTGTCCGGCGGCGACCTCGACTTGACTGGCGATTCTGACGCCGCGGTGATCAACCTCGGCAGGATCGGGTCTCTGGGCGGCGATGTGGCCCTGGTCGCGGCCAAGGTCGACAACGAGGGATCGGTCGAGGCGCCCAAGGGAACTGTCGGTCTGGTGGCTGGCTACCAGGTCCTGCTGCGCGACCAGGCCCAGGACGACGGCCAGTTCCTGGTGAGGTTGGGCGGCGCCGACACCAGCGCCGTCAACGCCGGCTCCATCCAGGCGGCCGCCGCGGAGCTGCGCGCCCAAGGCGGCAACGTCTACGCCCTGGCGGGCAACACCGATGGGATCATCAACGCCACGGGCGTCTCGGCCCATGACGGCCGGGTGTTCCTCGTCGCCCACGGCGGAACCGTCGAGGCGTCGGGAACCGTCCGCGCCCGGGGCGCCGGCGGCGTCGGGGGCTTCATCGAGACCTCAGGAGACCGCGTCGAGACGGGCGGGGCGACGATCGACGCCGGCGAGGGCGGGACCTGGCTGCTCGATCCCACCGACCTGACCATCGACTACGTCCTGGCGGGAACCATCAACACCACCTTGGGCGCCGGGACGGACGTCACCGAGACCACCACCGGCGGGAGCGGGGGGGCGGGCGACATCACGGTCAACGGCGTGGTGAGCTGGTCGACCGGCGCCACCTTCACCCTCGACGCCTACCACTCGATCCTCGTGAACACCGGCATCACCAGCTCGGGCTCGGGCAAGCTGGTGTTGACCACCAACGACGGGGGTAGCGGCGGGACCCTATCCTTCGGCGGCTCGGGCAACGCCAAGTTCACCAGCGCCTCGGTGATCGGCGCCAGCACCCACCTCACCATCAACGCCCACGACTACACCCTCCTGAACACCAAGGCCGGCCTCGCCGGCATGAGTCTCGCCGCCGGCCAATACTATGCACTGGCCGAGCCGATCACCTTCACCGGCACGGACACCCAGGCGATCGTGGCGCCCGGAACCTCGAGCGCCACGCCATTCAGGGGAACCTTCGAAGGCCTCGGCAACACGATCACCGGCCTGACGATCACGACCAGCTCGGCCGGCGAATCCATTGGCCTGTTCGGCAACGTGGATCACGGCGTCGTCCGCGACGTGGTCCTGAACGGGGTCAATCTCACCAACACCGGCGACAATGGGCGCACCGGCGCGCTGGTGGGGTTCCTGACGCACTCGACCGTCGCCGGGTCGCGGTCGACCGGCACGCTGGTGGGCGGAATCGTCGGCGGACTGGTCGGATCCACCACCAACTCCTCCGTGATCAGCCGGTCCTATTCAAACGCGCAGGTCACCGCCAATAGTCACGGCAGCGTCCTGGTCGCCGGCGGCCTCGTCGGGGACAACGGCGCGGCCTCGACGATCACCCAGTCCTTCGCGGGCGGAACCGTCTCCGACGGCGGCAACACGGTCGACGTCGGCGGCCTGGTCGGCTTCAATTCGGCCGGCACGATCAGCCAGTCCTATGCGACAGGATCGGTCACCAGCACCGGAACCGGCAGCGACGCCGGCGGCCTCGCGGGCAACAACGACTTCGACATTGAGGACTCCTACGCCACCGGCGCCGTCAGCGCCGTCTCGGGCGGCTTCGCCGGCGGCCTGGTCGGCGAGAACGACTTCAACATCTCGACATCCTATTCCACCGGCGCCGTCAGCGGCGCGGGAACAAACGGTGGAATGACCGCCGTCGACAACTCCGTCATCAACGGCGCGGCAGTGACCGATGCCTACTGGGACACCACCACCAGCAGCCAGTCGAGCAGCGCATCTGGGACCGGCCAGACCACGGTCCAGCTCCAGAGCGGCAGCCTGCCAACCGGCTTCCTGAGCTCGGTCTGGGGCGCCAAGAGCACGTTCTATCCCTACCTGGGCTGGCTCTACCCACACGGCGCGATAGCCATCTCCGGCGTCGCCTACAGCGACCATGGCTCGACCACGCTCCCCGGCGCGACCATCACCCAATCGACCGACGGCACGACCGGCACGACGGCGACGTCCGGCGCCGACGGCGCCTATCGGCTCCTCGCCGATGGCGGCCAGGACACCCTGGTCTACGTCAACGGCAACGCCACCAACGCCAACACCTACCTTCACGGGTTCACGAGCGACGAATCGGGCGCCGATCTCTACGGCGACTACCTGCGCCTGATGTCGGGGGTGAGCTCGACCTCCGCGATGTTCGCCGGGCTGGACTTGGCGGCGGGCATCAATACGGGCGGCGATTTCCTCTACACCGTCGCCGGCGGGCTGGTGACCAACACCAACCTGGACATCCAGTCCACAGCCAGCGGCGGCCTCTCCATCGACAGTTCGCTCGACTCCGGCACGGGGACGATCCTCGTCACCGGGGCCGGCGCCGTGACCCAGAGCCAGCCGCTGACGGCCGCCAGCCTCGGCCTGTTCGGTTCCGGTGCAAGCTACGACCTGACCAACGCCAGCAACAGCATCGGGACCCTGGCCGCCGACACCGGCGCGATCAGCTTCCTAAACAACACGGGACTCTCCATCGGCTCGGTGGCTGGAACCGCCGGCATCACCAGTTCGGGCTCAGTGACCCTAAGGGCGGTTGGCGACCTCACCATCGCGTCAGGAAGCAAGGTGACGGCGGGGTCAGGCGCCGACGCCGTCCTTTCGGCCACGGCCGACTTCGTCAACAACCAGGGCGCGGACGCAGTCGACGCCTCCGGTGGCGGACGCTGGATCGTCTATTCGAGCGCGCCCGGCTCGGACACCTTCGGCAACCTGGACAGCGGCCAACGCGCGATCTGGAACTCGACCTACGACACCCTGGGGCCAGGCGCCGTCGCGTCAGGGAACCGTTACGTCTTCGCCTTCCAGCCGATCCTGACATTTACGGCGACGAGCTTCCACAAGACCTTCGGGACGGACGCCAGCGGATCGCTCGCCTACACGGTCTCGGGCCTGCAGGGCCTGGCGGGCGCCTATCTGACCGATACCGCCGCGGACGCATTCAGCGGAACGCCGACGCTAAGCTCGTCAGGCACTCCGTCGACCGCCAACGTGGTTGGAGGCGGCTATGCAATCACAATCACCCAGAACACGGTCGCGACGACGAACGGCTATGGTCTGAACGGCGGTTCGTTCGTCGATGGCGTGCTGACGGTAGACCCCGCAACGCTGACCCTCACCGCCCTGGCCAACACCAAGACCTACGACACAAACACCTCGGCGAGCGCGACGCCTACGGTCTCGGGCCTCCTGGGGTCGGACACCGTCACCGGCCTGGCCGAGGCCTACGACAACAAGAACGCCGGGACCGGCAAGACCCTCTCCGTCAGCGCCTACACCGTCAACGATGGCAACGGCGGAGCGAACTACGCGGTCTCCACCGTCGACAACTCCACCGGCGTGATCGATCCTGCAGCCCTCACCCTCACCGCCTTGACCAACACCAAGACCTACGACGCCAACACCTCGGCGAGCGCGACGCCTACGGTCTCGGGCCTCCTGGGCTCGGACACGGTCACTGGCCTTGCCGAGGCCTACGACAACAAGAACGTCGGGACCGGCAAGACCCTCTCCGTCAGCGCCTACACCGTCAACGACGGCGCCAGCGGGGGCAACTACACCGTCTCCACCGTCGATGACTCCACCGGCGTGATCAACGCGGCGGCGCTGACCCTCACGGCGCTGACCAACACCAAGACCTACGACGCCAACACCTCGGCGGCGGCCACGCCCTCCATCTCGGGCCTGCAGGGCTCGGACACGATTACGGGTCTTCAAGAGGCCTACGACGACAAGAACACCGGGACCGGCAAGACCCTCTCCGTCAGCGCCTACACCATCAACGATGGCGCCGGCGGGGGCAACTACACCGTCTCCACCGTCGACAACTCCACCGGCGTGATCGATGCGGCCGCGCTGACCCTCACGGCCCTGGCCAACACCAAGACCTACGACACAAACACCTCGGCGGCGGCCACGCCCTCCGTCTCCGGGATTCAGGGCTCGGACACCGTCACCGGCCTGGCCGAAACCTACGGCAACAAGGACGCCGGGACCGGCAAGACGCTCTCCGTCAGCTCCGGCTACACCGTCAATGACGGCAATGGCGGGGCCAACTACACGGTCTCCACCGTCGACAACTCCACCGGCGTCATCGATGCGGCCGCGCTGACCGTCTCCGCCAATGACGCCTCCAAGACCTATGACGCCACGGCCTTCTCCGGAGGGAACGGCGTCTCGTATTCCGGCTTCGTCGGCGGGGAAACCACCGCGGTCCTCGGCGGCAGTCTGAGCTACGGCGGATCCTCCCAGGGCGCGGTCAACGCCGGGACCTACGCCATCACCCCTGGAGGCCTCACTTCCGGCAACTATGCCATCAGCTTCACCAGCGGGACACTGACGGTGGATCCGGCGGCGCTGACCCTCACCGCCCTGGCCAACACCAAGACCTACGACACAAACACCTCGGCGAGCGCGACGCCTACGGTCTCAGGGCTGCAGGGCTCCGACACCGTCACCGGCCTTGCCGAGGCCTACGACAACAAGAACGCCGGGACCGGCAAGACCCTCTCCGTCAGCGCCTACACCATCAACGACGGCGCCAGCGGCGCGAACTACACCGTCAGCACCGTCGACAACTCCACCGGCGTGATCGATGCGGCGGCGCTGACCCTCACGGCGCTGACCAACACCAAGACCTACGACGCCAACACCTCGGCGACGGCCACGCCTACGGTCTCGGGCCTGCAGGGCTCCGACACGGTCACCGGCCTGGCCGAGGCCTACGACAACAAGAACGCCGGGACCGGCAAGACCCTTTCCGTCAGCTCCGGCTACACCGTCAATGACGGCAATGGCGGGGCCAACTACACGGTCTCCACCGTCGACAACTCCACCGGCGTGATCAACGCGGCCGCGCTGACCCTCACCGCCCTGGCCAACACCAAGACCTACGACGCCAACACCACAGCCGCCGCGACGCCCACGGTCTCAGGGCTGCAGGGCTCGGATACCGTCACCGGCCTGGCCGAGGCCTACGACAACAAGAACGCCGGAACCGGCAAGACCCTCTCCGTCAGCTCCGGCTACACCGTCAACGACGGCGCCAGCGGGGCGAACTACACCGTCTCCACCGTCGACAACTCCACCGGCGTCATCAATGCGGCGGCGCTGACCCTCACGGCCCTGGCCAACACCAAGACCTACGACGCCAACACCACAGCCGCCGCGACGCCCACGGCCTCAGGGCTGCAGGGGTCGGACACGGTTACGGGGCTTCAAGAGGCCTACGACAACAAGGACGCCGGGACCGGCAAGACCCTCTCCGTCAGCGCCTACACCGTCAACGACGGCGCCAGCGGAGCGAACTACACCGTCAGCACCGTCGACAACTCCACCGGCGTGATCGATCCGGCCGCGCTGACCCTCACGGCCCTGGCCAACACCAAGACCTACGACGCCAACACCACAGCCGCCGCGACGCCCACGGTCTCAGGGCTGCAGGGCTCGGACACGGTTACGGGTCTTCAAGAGACCTACGACAACAAGAACGCCGGAACCGGCAAGGCCCTCTCCGTCAGTTCCGGCTACACCGTCAACGACGGCGCCGGCGGAGCGAACTACACCGTCTCCACCGTCGACAACTCCACCGGCGTCGTCGATCCGGCGGCGCTGACCCTCACGGCCCTGGCCAACACCAAGACCTACGACGCCAACACCTCGGCGACGGCCACGCCTACGGTTTCGGGCCTGCAAGGCTCGGACACCGTCACCGGCCTGGCCGAGGCCTACGACAACAAGGACGCCGGGACCGGCAAGACCCTCTCCGTCAGCGCCTACACCGTCAACGATGGCGCCAGCGGAGCGAACTACACCGTCAGCACCGTCGACAACTCCACCGGCGTGATCGATCCGGCGGCGCTGACCCTCACGGCCCTGACCAACACCAAGACCTACGACGCCAACACCACAGCCGCCGCGACGCCTACGGTCTCAGGGCTGCAGGGCTCCGACACCGTCACCGGCCTGGCCGAGGCCTACGACAACAAGAACGCCGGGACCGGCAAGACCCTCTCCGTCAGCTCCGGCTACACCGTCAACGACGGCGCCGGCGGGGGCAACTACACCGTCTCCACCGTCGACAACTCCACCGGCGTGATCGATCCGGCGGCGCTGACCCTCACCGCCCTGGCCAACACCAAGACCTACGACACAAACACCTCGGCGAGCGCGACGCCTACGGTTTCGGGGCTCCTGGGGTCGGACACCGTCACCGGCCTGGCCGAGGCCTACGACAACAAGAACGCGGGGACCGGCAAGACCCTCTCCGTCAGCTCCGGCTACACCGTCAACGATGGCGCCAGCGGGGGCAACTACACCGTCTCCACCGTCGACAACTCCACCGGCGTGATCGATCCGGCGGCGCTGACCCTCACGGCGCTGACCAACACCAAGACCTACGACGCCAACACCGCAGCCGCCGCGACGCCCACGGTCTCAGGGCTGCAGGGCTCGGACACCGTCACCGGCCTGGCCGAGACCTACGACAACAAGAACGCCGGAACCGGCAAGACCCTCTCCGTCAGCGCCTACACCGTCAACGACGGCGCCGGCGGAGCGAACTACACCGTCTCCACCGTCGACAACTCCACCGGCGTGATCGATCCGGCGGCGCTGACCCTCACGGCCCTGGCCAACACCAAGACCTACGACGCCAACACCACAGCCGCCGCGACGCCTACGGTCTCAGGGCTGCAGGGCTCCGACACCGTCACCAGCCTGGCCGAGGCCTACGACAACAAGAACGCCGGAACCGGCAAGACCCTCTCCGTCAGCGCCTACACCGTCAACGACGGCGCCAGCGGGGGCAACTACACCGTCTCCACCGTCGACAACTCCACCGGCGTCGTCGATCCGGCCGCGCTGACCCTCACAGCCCTGGCCAACACCAAGACCTACGACGCCAACACCTCGGCGACGGCCACGCCTACGGCCTCAGGCCTGCAGGGGTCGGACACGGTTACGGGCCTGGCCGAGACCTACGACAACAAGAACGCCGGAACCGGCAAGGCCCTCTCCGTCAGCTCCGGCTACACCGTCAACGATGGCGCCAGCGGGGCGAACTACACGGTCTCCACCGTCGACAACTCCACCGGCGTGATCGATGCGGCCGCGCTGACCCTCACCGCCCTGGCCAACACCAAGACCTACGACGCAAACACCACAGCCACCGCGACGCCCACGGTCTCAGGGCTGCAGGGCTCGGATACCGTCACCGGCCTGGCCGAGGCCTACGACAACAAGAACGCCGGGACCGGCAAGACCCTCTCCGTCAGCTCCGGCTACACCGTCAATGACGGCAATGGCGGGGCCAACTACACGGTCTCCACCGTCGACAACTCCACCGGCGTGATCAACGCGGCCGCGCTGACCCTCACCGCCCTGGCCAACACCAAGACCTACGACGCCAACACCTCGGCGACGGCCACACCTACGGTCTCGGGTCTGCAGGGCTCGGACACCGTCACCGGCCTGGCCGAGACCTACGACAACAAGAACGCGGGGACCGGCAAGACCCTCTCCGTCAGCTCCGGCTACACCGTCAACGACGGCGCCGGCGGCGGCAACTACACAGTCTCCACCGTCGACAACTCCACCGGCGTGATCGATCCGGCCGCGCTGACCCTCACCGCCCTGACCAACACCAAGACCTACGACGCCAACACCACAGCCGCCGCGACGCCCACGGTCTCAGGGCTGCAGGGCTCGGACACCGTCACCGGCCTGGCCGAGACCTACGACAACAAGAACGCCGGGACTGGCAAGACCCTCTCCGTCAGCGCCTACACCGTCAACGATGGCGCCGGCGGCGCGAACTACACCGTCAGCACCGTCGACAACTCCACCGGCGTGATCGATGCGGCGGCGCTGACCCTCACGGCGCTGACCAACACCAAGACCTACGACGCCAACACCACAGCCGCCGCGACGCCCACGGTCTCAGGGCTGCAGGGCTCCGACACGGTCACCGGCCTGGCCGAGGCCTACGACAACAAGAACGCCGGGACCGGCAAGACCCTCTCCGTCAGCGGCTACACCATCAACGATGGCGCCGGCGGGGCGAACTACACCGTCTCCACCGTCGATAACTCCACCGGCGTGATCGATCCGGCCGCGCTGACCCTCACCGCCCTGGCCAACACCAAGACCTACGACGCCAACACCACAGCCGCCGCGACGCCCACGGTCTCAGGGCTGCAGGGCTCCGACACCGTCACCGGCCTGGCCGAGGCCTACGACGACAAGAACGCCGGGACCGGCAAGACCCTCTCCGTCAGCGCCTACACCATCAACGACGGCGCCAGCGGCGCGAACTACACCGTCTCCACCGTCGATGACTCCACCGGGGTCATCGATCCGGCGGCGCTGACTCTCACAGCCCTGGCCAACACCAAGACCTACGACGCCAACACCTCGGCGGCGGCCACGCCTACGGTCTCGGGCCTGCAGGGCTCCGACACGGTCACCGGCCTGGCCGAGGCCTACGACAACAA
Organism: uncultured Alphaproteobacteria bacterium; assembly: GCA_963775275.1. Classification (GTDB taxonomy): domain Bacteria; phylum Pseudomonadota; class Alphaproteobacteria; order Caulobacterales; family Caulobacteraceae; genus JANWHQ01. The sequence continues at coordinate 59,686 of CAVZII010000005.1, forward strand.
GAACGCCGGGACCGGCAAGACCCTCTCCGTCAGTTCCGGCTACACCGTCAACGATGGCGCCAGCGGGGGCAACTACACCGTCTCCACCGTCGACAACGCCACCGGCGTCATCGATCCGGCGGTCCTGACCATCACCGCCCTCGCCGACGCCACCTCAACCAAGACCTACGACGGCACGACCTCCTCTGCCGCCGTTCCCACCGTCTCGGGGCTTATGGGCTCGGATACCGTCACCGGCCTGGCCGAGACCTACGACAACAAGAACGCCGGGACCGGCAAGACCCTCTCCGTCAGCTCCGGCTACACCGTCAACGACGGCAATGGCGGGGCCAACTACACCGTCTCCACCGTCGACAACCCCACCGGCGTGATCGATCCGGCCGCGCTGACCATCACCGCCCTGACCAACACCAAGACCTACGACGCCAACACCTCGGCGGCGGCCACGCCCTCCATCTCGGGCCTGCAGGGCTCGGATACCGTCACCGGCCTGGCCGAGGCCTACGACGACAAGAACGCCGGGACCGGCAAGACCCTCTCCGTCAGCGCCTACACCATCAACGACGGCGCCAGCGGCGGGCAACTACACCGTCTCCACCGTCGACAACTCCACCGGCGTCATCGATCCGGCCGCGCTGACCCTCACAGCCCTGGCCAACACCAAGACCTACGACGCCAACACCTCGGCGAGCGCGACGCCTACGGCCTCAGGCCTGCAGGGGTCGGACACGGTTACGGGTCTTCAGGAGGCCTACGACAACAAGAACGCCGGAACCGGCAAGACCCTCTCCGTCAGCGCCTACACGGTCAACGACGGCGCCGGCGGGGGCAACTACACCGTCTCCACCGTCGACAACGCCACCGGCGTCATCGATCCGGCGGTCCTGACCATCACCGTCCTCGCCGACGCGACCTCGACCAAGACCTACGATGGCACGACCTCGGCCAACGCCGTCCCGACCGTCTCGGGCCTGCAGGGCTCGGACACGGTCACCGGCCTTGCCGAGGCCTACGACAACAAGAACGTCGGAACCGGCAAGACCCTCTCCGTCAGCGCCTACACCGTCAACGACGGCGCCGGCGGCGACAACTACACGGTCTCCACCGTCGCCAGCTCCACCGGCGAGATCGACCCGGCGGCGCTGACCGTCTCGCTCACCGGCCAGGTGCGCAAGATCTATGACGGAACGACGAGCGCCACACTGACGGCCCCCAACTACCTGCTCGCGGGCGTCCTGGCGGGCAACTCCGTGTCCTTGAACGATCCCTCGTCAGGAACCTACGACGATCCCCACGCCGGCTCGGGCCTGACCGTCACCGTGTCGGGCCTCGGGCTCACGGGCTCGGACGCCGGCAACTACACCATCGCCGGAGTGGTCTCCGGAGCCGTCGGCCAGATCGACCCGCGCCCGATCACTGTGACGGCCGACGACGCCAGCAAACTGTTGAACGCACCTGACCCGACCTTCACCTTCACCATCACCTCGGGTTCGCTGGTCGCCGGCGACAGCTTGAGCGGGGTGGAAACGCGCCAGGCCGGAGAGGCCGCCGGCCAATACCCGATCCAGCAGGGCACGCTCGCGGCCAGCTCCGACTACGACGTCACCTTCGTGGACGGGGTGTTCACGATCGGCAACTCGACGCCACAGCCAGATCTGCAGTCGAGCCTGTTCATCGACAGGCCGTGTTCCTTCAGCAACTGCTCGGGCTACGTGTTGTGGCCCGGCGGCGTCTCGGCCTCGGCTTCCCAGGTCGGATTCGTGATCACTTCCAACCTGGGCGCCACAGGTGGTCCCAGCGCCGGATCAGCCGTCGCGGTCAACTCCGCGTCCGATCGGGCGGCGGGCGGCGGTCCAGACGAGGCTGGCGCCGGCGGCGGGTCCGAGAAGCCGGCAGGCGAAGGTCCGGACGAGGGCGGCGCCAGCGGCGGATCCGCGAGGCCGGCAGGCGGCGGTCCAGACGAGGGCGGCGCCGGCGGCGGGTCCGCGAGACCAGCAGGCGGCGGTCCGGACAACGGCGGCGCCGGCAACCTGATCGAACGGTACCCTTATCCGGACAACCGGACGATCTCGGACGACATCCAGTTCAGGGGCCCGTGACATGATCAAGCTTTCCGAGCTCGCCCGGAGTCTCGCTGGACAGGGCCTGATCCGGGCGGGACTGCTCGCAGCGCTCGGCTTGGCCGTGCTGGCCCACTGCGACGTGGCGCTGGCCCAGGCGATCGAGCGCAATCCCCCGCCCGCTACGCGGACCGTCCCTCCCACCATCGTAGAGCCCAACGTCGTTCCCGCCCAGGAGGACGCCCGGCCGATCGGCCCGTCGCTGCGGGCGATCAAGGTGCTGGGGCCCCAGGACGCCGTCAGCAAGGGGCTCACGGCGGGGGTCGACACGGCCGCCGTCACGCGGCTGAACACCGCGCGAGGCCGGGCGGTGCTGGCTCGGTTCATCGGCCGTCCCATATCGCGCAGGCTGATCGCGGAGATCGAAGCCGCCATCGCCCGGTACTACCGCAAGCGGAACTATCCCTTCGTGTCCCTCTCTACGCCCGAGCAGGAGATCACCGGCGGTGACCTGCAGATCCGGGTGGCGGAGTTCCACGCCGGCCGGATCGAGGCGACCGGAGCCAAGCGCACGCCGCCGGCGTACATCAGAGATCGAGTGCGGCTGCGAAGCGGCGAGCCGATCAAGATCGGCAGGCTCACCCAGGACCTGCAATGGCTCAACCGCTATCCGTTCCGGCAGGTGCAGGCGGTATTCTCGCCCGGTCAGGCGCCGCGCGAGGCCGATCTGGATTTGCAGACCCGGGAAGAGAAGCGGTGGCGGGTCTATGCCGGCTATTCCAATTCCGGCTCTCCTGATTTGGCCTGGGACCGTTTCTTCGTGGGCGCGATGATCGGAGACTTGCCCACGCGCGACGCGGTCCTGGCCTACCAGCTCACGGCCAGCCCTGACTTCTGGACCTCCCACGGCGCGTCGTCAGGCGCAAACGGCCACCCGAGGTACGTCTCCCACGCAGCCCAGCTCCGACTTCCTACCGCGTCGCTCCAGCAGTTCGAGCTGGCCTTCGATCGGGTGGAGACCAACCGGACCGTGGGGCCGTTCGCGGAGCGCCAGATCGCCACCGAAGGGAGCCTCGGCTATCGTTTCGCCCTGGCGAACGTGATCGCGGCGCCGGGCGATCTGTTCGCAGGTCTGGAGGCGAGCGGCCAGCAGCGCACGATCTCCTTCGGGGGCGTTCCGGTGCTGGCGCCCCAGATCGAAGTCTACCAACTGTTCGTCGGCTGGTCGGACCTGTGGGCGGACAAGTCCGGTCGGACCTCGGTTGACGTGACGGCGCACGTCAGCCCCGGCGGGCTGACCGCAGGGAACGGCGCCGCGGCCTTTGCCGCCTATACCAGCGGGCGAGTGCGCCACACTGACTACGCCTATCTGAACGCGACGATCAGCCACGAAGCGCGCCTCGCCCACGCCTGGGGCCTGGCCAGCACGGCCTACGTCCAGATCGCCGACCATCCTCTGCCCGAAAGTCAGGAGATCGGTCTGGGCGGACAACAGCTGGTGCGCGGCTATTCCCTGGACGACGGCGGCTTCGACACCGGCGTCGTCTGGAGAAACGAGTTGCGGGCGCCGAGCTTCAGCTTCATCCACCGCGGCCGATGGGGCGACGAGGTCTCTCCCTTCGCATTCTTGGACGCGAGCTACGGCAAGCGGCTGGGCGCGGGCGGCCAGTCCGCGCACCCGATCTCCGCCGGTCTCGGAGCCGATTACCGACTTGGGCCGGTGGTTTCAGCGAATCTCGCCGGGGTCTATGCGATCACGGACGCTCCCGTCACCAAGGCCGGCGACTGGCGCCTGGAAGCCCGAGTCGTTCTCACCTACTGACAACCTGGTGACTCGCTCTCAAGAGGCTGGCGGCCAGTGTCGATCAGGCCGACGGTCTCGGCATTGGCAACGCCGTCGCGACGCCGGGGAGAGAGACCATCACGATGGGTCGGCTGGCGCTGGGATCGCGCCGACGCTGCCGCAGCGAGCATTTGGGAACGCTCGCCCCAAGTTCAGGGCGCGCCGGACGGCTCCAGCCCCCTGTGCTCGAGCATCGGACCGATGTCCGGATCCTTGCCGTAGAAGGCGCGAAACATCGGCCCGTAGTCCTCCGTGTGCCCCTTGGAGAGGATCATGTCGCGGAAGCGCTGGCCGTTGGCCCGGGTCAGCCCGCCGTGGTCCTTGAACCAGGCGAAGGCGTCGTCATCGAGCATCTCGGTCCACAGGTAGGCGTAGTAGCCGGACGCATAGCCATTGGCCCAGATGTGCAGGAAGTAGCTCGACCGGTAGCGCGGCGGCACGTCGGGGAAGTCGGTCCCCGCGGCCTTCAGCGCCTTGGTCTCGAACGCGTCGACGTCCTGCTTAGGCGCGCTGGCCGGCAGGGTATGCCACTGCATGTCGAGCTCGGCGGCGGCCAGCAGCTCGCCGAAGGCATAGCCCTGGTCGAACTTGGCGGCCTTCTGGATCTTGTCGACCAGGGCCTGGGGGATGGGCTCATGGGTCTTGTAGTTGACCGCATAGTGCTTGAGCACCTGGGGATAGAGCGCCCAGTGCTCGTTGAACTGGGAGGGGAACTCGACGAAGTCGCGCGCGACGTTGGTGCCGGACAGCGACGGATATGTCCTGGTCCGCGAACAGGCCGTGCAGGGCGTGGCCGAACTCGTGGAACATGGTGGTGACGTCGTCGAAGGTCAGCAGCGCCGGCTGGCCCGGCGCCGGCTTGGTGAAGTTGGCGACGTTGTAGATGACCGGCTTGGTCCCCAGCAGCTTGGATTGGCCGACGAAGTTGCTCATCCAGGCGCCGCCGGCCTTGTTGTCGCGCTTGAAGTAGTCGAAGTACATCAGGCCGAGCGGCGAGCCGTCCTTGTCGAACACCTCGTAGACCATGACGTCCGGCTGATAGACGGGGATGTCGGTGCGCCGCTTGAACGTCAGCCCGTAGAGCTCGTGCGCGGCGTAGAAGACGCCGTTCTGCAGCACGTTGTTCAGCTCGAAGTAGGGCTTCAGCTCGTCCTCGTTGAGGTCGTACTTGGCCTTGCGAAGCTGCTCGGCGTACTTCTCCCAGTCCCAAGGTTCGAGCCTGAAGCTCAAACCGTCCTGGTTGATGATCTGCTGGATCTCGCCCGCCTCCTGCTTGGCGGCGGCGGCCTCGGGCGGCACGAGCTGGCCGAGGAAGGCCTCGACCGCCTGGGGCGTCTTGGCCATCTGGTCCTCGAGGATGTAGGCGGCATAGTTGGGGTAGCCCAGGAGCTGGGCCTTCTCGGCCCGGAGCTTGGCGAGCGTGGCGATGGTGTCGCGCGTGTCGTTGGCGTCGCCCTGCTCGGCCCGGGTCCAGGACCTGTCGAACAGCGCCTTGCGAACATCGCGGTCGTCCAGCGACTGCAGCGCCGGTTGCTGGGTCGTGTTCTGCAGCGGCAGGACCCACTTGCCCTTCAGGCCCCGCGCCTCGGCCGCCTGGGCGGCGGCGGCGATGTCCGCCTGGCTCATGCCGGCGAGTTTGGCCGGATCGTCGACGACCAACGCGCCGGCCTTTGCGGCGGCCAGGAGCTTCTGCTCGAAGGCGGTCTCCAGGGTGGAGAGCTGCTGGTTGAGGTCCTTGAGCGTCTGCTTGTCCGCGTCCGAGAGCCTGGCGCCGGCGTGGACAAACTCCTGGTAATCGATCTTCAGGAGCTGCTGGGCTTCCGGGCCGAGGTGGAGGGACCCGCGCTTGTCGTAGACCGCCTGCACCCGGGCGAACAGCTTGGGGTTCAGGAAGATCGCGTCCTGCAGGGCCGCGAGCTTGGGCGCGACCTCGGTCTGGACCTTCTGAAGGGTGTCGTTGGTGTCAGCCTGGGAGACGCCGTCGAACGCGTTGTTGACCCGGTCGAGCATCCGGCCGGCCTTCTCCATCGCCACGATGGTGTTGTCGAAGGTCGGCGGCGCCGGATTGTTGGCGATCCGGTCGACCTCGGCGAGCTCGCGCTTGATCCCCTCGGCGAAGCCCGGGGCGTAGTCACTGTCCTTGATCCTGTCGAACGGCGGGGCGTGGAAGGGCAGTGTGCTCGGAGAGGCGAAGGGATTGGCGGTCGGCGCAGCCTGGGCGCCGGTCAGCGCCGCGCAACAGGCGGCGAGCGCGGCCGCTGAAACGCCCGCGCTGAGTTTATGGAAGCGATGCATCGATGTCCCTCGAAGGTTCGGCGGACGGCGTGAGAGAGGGCGCCGTCTCGAGCTGACGCGAATTCAGCACGAGTGGGGCTTCGGGGAAAGCCGGGCCTCGGCGGATCGGACCGCCGCCCGGCCTGAGGCGCCTTGGCCTTGGCGGCGTCATTGGGAAAGCAGCGGCCTGGCCGCCCAGCCCATGGAGCCGCAACATCAGGCCGCTGAACATCGCCCAGGTGTGTCCCTACGACCTGGATCGCCCGGGGGGCGTGCAAGCGCATGTCCGGGACACCGCCGCCGCCCTCGCCGAGCTGGGACACCAGGTGACGATCATCTCGCCCAGGACCCGTCCGGACCGGCCCGCAAGGTCGCGCGCCGGCGGCGTGCGCACGCTCAGCCTCGGCCGGGCGCACAGGGTTCGCCTCTCGGGGACGAGATTCGAGGTTTCGGCCGCACTCGGCTGGCAGCATCGCCGGCTGACGGCGCTGATGCGCCGCGCCGGCTTCGACGTGGTCCACTACCACTCGCTGTGGACGCCGCTGTTGCCGTTCCAGGCCTTCGCCCTGAGCCCCTCGCCCAGCGTCGTGACGTTCCATGACACGCCCCCGGACAGCGTCGGCGGCGCGATCAGCCGCGCCCTGCTCAAGGCGGCGAGCAGGCTGCTGTTGCCGCGCATCGACGGCGTGATCGCGGTCTCGGAAGCCCCGCGCGCACACCTGAACGCCGCGCCGGGCCAGAAGGTCTGGATCGCGCCGCCGTGCACGGACCTGCTGCGTTTCGCACCCGATGCCAAGCCGGCCGAGCCTGGAGCGGACGAGCCGGTGACCATCCTGTTCGTGGGCCGGCTGGAACCGCGCAAAGGGGTCGGCCTGCTGCTCGAAAGCTACCGCCGACTGCGCGAGGACGGCCTGTCCACACGTCTGGTCATCGCCGGATGCGGCGCCGAGGAGCCGGCGCTCCGCGCCTTCGTGCAGCGCCATGGGCTGGCGGACGTGAGCTTCCTGGGCCGTTTCGATGAGGCCGAGTCACCGGCGCTCTACGCATCGTGCGACATCTTCTGCGCGCCCTCGCCCTACGGCGAGAGCTTCGGGATCGTGATCGCGGAAGCCATGGCCAGCGGCAAGCCCGTGGCCGCCGCCGCCAATCGCGGCTACCGCACCCTGCTGACCGGCGAAGCCGCCGAACTGCTGGCGCCGCCAGGCGACGCCGAAGCCCTCTATCGCCGGCTGAAGCGGCTCGTGCTGGACCCGGCGCTGCGCGCGCGGTTGGGCGCCTGGGGGCTGACGCACGCGCGCCGGTACGACTGCCGGGCCGTGGCGCCGGCGATTGTCGACATCTACCGGCGCGCCATGGAGGCGCCGCGCGCCGCGCGGCGCGCGGTCTCGCCCCACCCGGCCGCGGAGCCCCTGCCGCAGCCCGAGGCCTGACGACCGCTGCACGCGCGTGGGGTCGGCGCCCGGCGGCGGCGTCATGGGATCGGGAGCTTGGTTCGCAGGAGAGGTCGTTGGACAAGGCTTGCGGGCGACGAGCCGTCACGTGGCTTCGCATCCACTTCGGCGTGGCGGCAGGGCTCGTCGCCCTCTTCACGGCAGCCTGCGCGCTGGCCGGGCCGAGCGCGCGCACGCCCCACGTCGCCATCGCCATCTCGGCCGAGACGCTGCACCCGGCCCCGGACCGGTCCTTCGACGTCGCCATCGACATACGTCCCCGGCCGGACTGGCACATCTACTGGAGCAACCCCGGCGACGCCGGCCAGGCGCCGGAGGCCGCCTGGACGCTTCCCGCCGGCTTCGCAGCGGGGCCCCTGCGCCATCCGACCCCGACGTTGCTCGACGTTCAGGGCGTCGCGAGCAATGTGCACATCGGCGAAGCGGTGCTGCTGGACCGGGTCACCCCGCCCGCCGGACTCCGGGCCGGCGCACCCGTCCCGATACGGGTCGCGCTCAGCTGGCTGGTCTGCTCGCAAGGCGAGTGCGTGCCCGAGCAGGCCGTCCTCGACCTGAGGCTGGCCGTCGGTGACGGAGCACCCGACCCCGCAGCGCGCGCGCTCTTTAGACGGGCCCGAGCGGCCCTGCCCGCTCCGCTCGGCGCGCAGGGCCGCTATCGCCTCGACGGCCAGACCCTGAGCCTGTTGCTCCCGATCGAGCCGCCCCCTGACCTCGCCTCCATGCGCGTGTTCCTCGGCGAGGACGGGGTCATCCAGCCCGGGGCGGACCAGACGATCGAGGCGCGCAAAGGCGGCATGGCGGTCCGCGCGCGGGTCGGCGACAGCCCTCCAACCGGGATTGTCCACGGCGTGGCGCGGGTCGTGCGACAGGACGGAAAGGTCACGGGATACGCCTTCACGGCCACGCCCGGGCCGTTCCCCGTGACGGGCTCCCGGGAACCGACGGCCTCGCCCGGGCTCGCGACCTTCCTCCTTGCGCTCGCCGGCGCGGCGGCCGGCGGGCTGGTGCTCAACCTGATGCCCTGCGTCTTCCCGATCCTGAGCCTGAAGGCGCTGGCGCTGGCCAGGTCGGGCGCCGGCGAGGCCGAGGCCCGACGCGAGGCGGCCGGCTACGCGGTCGGCGCCGTGCTCACGCTGGGGGCCCTCGGCGGGGCGCTCCTGGCGCTGCGCGCCGGCGGCGTGGCCGCCGGATGGGCCTTCCAGCTGCAGAACCCACACGTGGTGACCCTGCTGTTGATCCTGTGCGCGGGCATCGCGCTGAACCTGGCGGGACTCTACGAGCTGCCCTCGATCGGCGGCGCGGGCGCCTCCGGCGGCGGCTTCCTGGGCGGTGCGGCGACGGGCGCCCTGGCCGCCTTCGTGGCCACGCCGTGCACGGGCCCGTTCATGGCCGGGGCGCTCGGCGCCGCGATGCTGCTGCCGGCGGCCGCCGCGCTGGCGGTATTCGGCGGTCTGGGCCTGGGCCTCGCCCTGCCCTTTCTCGCCATCGGCTTCGTTCCGAGCCTGCGCCGGCTGGTCCCGCGCCCCGGCGCCTGGATGGGGAGGCTGAGGCGTCTCCTGAGCCTGCCGATGTTCGCCGCGGCCCTGGCGCTCGCCTGGGTGCTCGGGCGCGAGGCCGGCGTCGCGGCCATGACGGTGGGGCTGGCGGCGGCCCTGATCCTCGGCCTTGGCCTGTGGTGGCGGGGCGCGCGCCAGGCGCAAGGCCGGTCGGGCTGGATTCCCCTTGCGCCGCTCGCCGCCGCCGTGGCGCTGGCGTTCGTCCCGATCGGCGCGGCCGGCGGCCAGACGATGAATGCGCGCGGATTGCTGGACGCCCAGCCCTACACCGCCCGGCGGCTGCAGGCGCTGAGGGCCGAACGAAGGCCCGTCTTCGTCTACCTGACCGCCGACTGGTGCCTCACCTGCAAGGTCAACGAGGCTACCAGCCTGCACGCCCAGGAGGTCGCCAGCGCCTTCTCGGCGGCCCACGTCGCAGTGCTCGAGGGCGACTGGACCCGCGGTGATCCCGAGGTGACCCGGCTCCTGATCCAGGAAGACCGGGCCGGCGTGCCTCTCTATCTCTATTACCCGGTCGGCGGCCCGCCGAAAGTCCTGCCCCAGGTGCTGACGCCGTCGATGCTGGTCACCCTGGCGAGGAGCGCGTGAGCCTCAGCGGATGCACCACGCGCGCACGCCCTCGTCCTTGAGGAACGCTTCAGCGCGCCGGCCATGCAGCATCGCCAGGGTGGCGAGGAGGCCAGCCTGAAGGCAAGTCGGCGCGGCCACCGTCACGGACCGCGGCGCGCCGGCGACGGGCCTGCCGGTGCGTGGATCGAGGATATGGCCATAGCGGACGCCGTTCCGGAGCAGATAGCGCTGGGAGTCGCCGCTGGTGGCCAGGGCGCCGCCGCGCAGCTCGAGGATGCCGGCTGGCCGGCCCTGTTCCTCGACCGACTCGATCGCCGCCAACCACGGAGAGCCGTCCGCGCGCGGGCCCGAGGCGCGCAGGTCCCCCCCGAAGTTGACCAGCACAGGAGCCGAGGCGCTTTGACGCACGAGGAGCATGGCGCGGTCGACCGCGTATTCCTTGCCGACGCCCCCGAGATCGATCTCCATGCCCGCGGGCAGCCGGATCATCGGCGCCTTCCACGAGATCCTGTCCCAGCCGATCGCCGCCCTGGCCTCGCGCACCTGCGCCGCCGACGGCAGCCGGTCGGAGCCGTCGAAGCGCCAGATCCGCCGAAGCACGCCCGAGGTGATGTCGAAGAGCCCGCCGCTCAGGACGAAGCACTCGGCGGAGAAGTCCAGGAGTTGGGCGGTCTCCTCGTCGACCTCCACCGGCTCGCCGCCGCTGGAATTGATGCGCCCGATCACGCTGTCGCAAAGGTACCGGCTGAACTTGCGCTCGATCCTCAGCGCTTCGGCCTCGGCCGCGCGCCCGACCGCGAGACCCATGGCCTCGTCCGCGCCGTCCAGGCGCACCTCGCACGGCGAGGCCATGGCCCTGAACCTGTAGACGACGCAGGAGTCCTCGCGCGCGAGGACGGAAGGCCCGCTCGCGCGCGAGCCCTCCCGCCCCCGGGCGGGCGGAGGAGCGCTAGAAGCCGTAGGAATAGCCGACCATGACGCTGGTCGCCTTCACCCCGCCGAACAGGTTCTGTCCCGCCAGCTGGCCCGGCGCGCCCGCGAGATGGGCGTCGCCCTTCTGCTCGTAGTACTCGCCGCGGACATAGAACTCGCTTGTGTCGAACACCTTGAAGCCCAGGGTCATACCGAAGGTCATGGCGGTGAACTTGCCGAGCCGCGTGTCCGACGAGGCGTACTGGGGCAGGCTCTGGCCGTCCAGCAGATAGGGCCGATAGAAGTTGGCGGCGGTCTGCCGGTACCATCGGAAGTGCGGCTCGACATAGATGGCTTGGGAGAGCGCGATCCGGTCGGACGCATCGACCGTGGTCGACTTGATCCCCCAGTCGTCCCAGAAGTAGCGGGCCGACAGGTCGAAGATGTTGCGGCCCAGGTCCACCTTGTTGGCGAGGTAGACGCTCTGGCGGACCCGGCTCCTGGGCCGGCTCTCGTAGAGGTAGGACGCCGGCTCGCCCGAGACCGGATCGACCACCGACAGGATGCGATAAGGATCGTTCTGGTATCCGTTCGAGCGGCCGTAGGAGTAGTTGAGCTGAAGGAGCCAGTTGCGGCTCATCACCTCGGTGATCCCTGCGACGACGTCGATGATCTTTCGGCTGTCGTCCGGGCCCTTGATCTGGGCGCTCATCGGCGTGAACGGGGTCGGCGTCCCGCCATAGGGCGAGGAGGTGTCGTACTCGAAGTTCGCCGCCAGGCTGACGGTGGTGTTGTGGGCGTTTAGGTCCTGGGAGAGGCCGAGATTGCCCGTGATCGCCCGGAAGTCGTGCTCGCTCGAGTAGCCCGCGCCGACGCTCATCTTGGTCCATCGGCCGAGCGGCTGGGACCAGCCGATGTTCCCCGCGAATCGCTGGTCGTGGAACCCCGGGTCGACCGGCAGGGTGTTGGGCGCCACCGTGTACTGACGGCCGAGGGTCGTGGCCTGGGAGATCTGGCCGGGCGTGGGCGGGACCTGGATCACCGTCGATCCGCCCGACGCGGTGGTGACCGTCACGCTGGTGTTCCCGAGGATCAGCGGGGTCAGAAAGGTCTGGGTCTGGTCGGACGGGACCGCGCCATTGGGCGAGGCCCCGGTCAGGGTGTCGGCCACGAAGCCGAACGACAGGATGTGATCGTCGCTGCCGTGGAGGGTGACGTTGAACCCAGGCTCGATGGCTCGAACCCGCCCGCCGGCCTCCTGATAGACGAGAACCGCCGCATCCGCCCTCGAGAGAGGCTCGCCGCTGGCGTCCGAGGAACTGCTGTCGTCGGTGTAGCCCTGGTTGAGGTAGGAGGTGTCGGGCGCGGCGCTGTCCTGGGCGTGGGCGCCGGCGGCGGCGAACATGCCGGCGGCGAGCGCGCCGAGGGTGCGGGCCACATGGCCCGCGCGGGGCTTGCTCAATTGCATCCGCAGCCCCCGCCGGCAAAGCTGCGGCCGCCGCTGGAGGCCTCCTTGCTGAAGTAGATGTGGTCGCTGGCCTGGGCCATCAGCGGATGGGGGTTGAGCTGCATCTCGGGCTTGGCCATGAGGTCGTGCTCCCAGGGCTTGGGCCCGATCGGGGCGCAGGCCGCCGCGGCGGCGAGGAGCGCGCAGGCGCCGAGCGCCAGGGTCAGCCGGGCGGCGCGGCGCGAGGTCCTGCCGGTCATGTCAGGGCGCCCGCTCGGAAACCAGTTCGTCGATCTGTGAGACATAGGCGCTCTCCTTGTTCTCGTAGAAGCCCACGTGGCTGAAGCGCACCCGGCCGTCTCTTCCGATCAGGAAGGACATCGGCATGCCGCTCGTCCGGTATTTCGAGGCAAAGCCCGAGGCGATCTTGCCCTGGGGATCGAAGATGATCTTGAAGTCCGGCGCGGTGTCTTCGAGGAAGCGCTCGGCCTTGGCGTGGTCGTGGTCGACATTGACCGCGAGCACGACGAAACCTTGCCGTCCGAACTGGGACTGCATGTCCGACATCCAGGGAAAGGACTGCCGGCACGGCGTGCACCAGGACGCCCAGAAGTCGACGTAGACGACCTTGCCCTTGTAGGCGCCAAGATCGAGGTCCGGTGCGGCGCTGGCTTGCCATGACGCGCCCAGGGCCATCGCCGCCAGGGCCGGTGCGAGCAGCGATCGAAAGCTCATGACTGATCTTCCCGAAAGGCCTCGGAACGCGGCGGCCATGCGCCGTCGCCCTTCTGACGACGCGGCGGACGGATCCCCTCAGCTTCGCCTAAGCGCTTTTTCGTTTCGGCGGCGGCCCCGCGCCGTGGGAAGCGTCCGGGTTTCGCGATCCTCGTTCCGCGGCGTATGAACCCGCCAACTCGACGGCCGGGGGGCGGGACACGGGCGCTGACGATTGAACGACGAGAGCCCCTCAGCCCTGGTGAACGCCTATCTGCGCAAGCGCGCGGACCTCGTCCGCTATTTCGCCATGCGCCTGGGCTCGGAGGCCGCTGCGGAGGACGTGGTGCAGGACATCTACGTCCGCATCGTCACAGCCAACGTGGGTGAGGTCGGGAACCCGGTCGCCTACCTCTACCGCCTGGGCGCCAACCTGATGCTGGATCGCCTGAAGCAGCAGCGGCGCGCCGTGGCGCGCGACCAGGCCTGGCACGGATCGCAGTACGTGCGCGCCGGCGAAGAAGACGTCGCCAACGAGCCGCCGCAGGACGCGGCGGTGGAGGCGAGGCTCAGGCTCGAGCGGATCGTCGAGGCGGTCGAGGGATTGCCGCCCCAGCGCCGGCGCGCCTTCCTGCTGCACAAGTTCGACGGGTTGAGTCATGGCGAGACCGCCCGGGCCATGGGAATCTCGCGCAGCGCCGTGGAGAAGCACATCAGCGCGGCGCTGAAGGATCTGTTGGTTGGGCTGGCCGGAAGATCGGGAGAGTGAGGGAGCTGTGGGGACTGGCCGTTTGTGGCGTCAATGTGGCAGGGCCCCGAGGGGCCCGAAGCAGACCTTGCGATGAGCGCCGACGAACATCCTGACGTAAGCGACGCCCTGAGGGCCGAGGCCGCCGACTGGTTCGTGCGCGTGCAATCCGACGCGGCGGGCGAGACGGACTGGCTGGCGCTCGAGGCGTGGCTCGCCGCGGCGCCGGCCCACCGGGCCGCCTTCGACGAGGTCGAGCGCCTCTGGAGCGAGCTGGACGACCACGCCGATGCGCTGAAACGCGATCCCTCGCCGCCGCCCGCTTCCAACGTCACGCCCTTCGCGCCCGCGCAGTCCCGCGCCCGCCAGCCGCGCCGCTGGCCGACGCCCTGGGCGATCGCGGCGAGTTTCGCCGCGGTGGTCGCGATCGGGGCGCTCGGCGCCCTGTGGGTCTTGGGCGCCCGCCCGAAGCCGGAGGTCTTCGCCACCGCCAAGGGCGAGACCCGCATGATCCAACTCGCCGACGGCAGCCGGGTCGAGCTGAACAGCGCCTCGCGAATCGTCGCGCGGGTCGACCGGCGCCATAGAAACGTGGAGCTCGATGAGGGCGAGGCCGTGTTCGACGTCCAGAAGGACCACGCTCATCCGTTCCGGGTGGCCGTCGGCGACCAGCGGGTGACGGTGGTGGGGACCGAGTTCGATGTCTTGCGCTGGAACGGCCGCATCACGGTGACCGTCAGCCGCGGGATCGTGGAGATCCGCCCCGAACGACAGACCGGGCCTGCGCAACAGGTGCGGCTCGTCGCGGGCGAGCAGCTGCGCCACCGGGAAGGCGCGGTGGGCTCGACCGTGGTCAAGGCGCCGGCCCGGGACGCCCTGGCCTGGCGCAACGGTTATGCGGTCTATCGCGGCCAGACGCTGGCGGCCATCGCCGAGGACCTGAACCGCTATTTCGACATCCCTATCGACGTCGACGGACCCGCGGCGCGGCTGACCTTCACGGGCGCGCTCGTCATCGACAACGAGGATGCCGTGATCGCGCGGCTGGAGAGCTTCCTGCCGGTCGAGGCCGTTCGCTCGCCAGGCCGTATTACTCTAAGGTCGAGGTAGGTCCCTGGAGTGAGAGCCGCGTTTGCCTGCGCCGTCCCGCGTGCGAAGCCCGGCCGGTCCGATCGGCGCGGCGGCGGCCCTGGTCCTGGCCATGCAGGCCGGGACGGCGCGCGCCCAGGCGCCGCCCGTCCGATTCGACATCCCTGAAGGACCGCTGCCGGCGGCGCTCCTGGAGTTCGCGGTCCAGGCCCGCATCTCAATCTCCATCGGCGCAGCGGCGAAGTGCAGGCCGACATCGAACCGTCTGGTCGGGCGCTTCGCGCCTTCGGAAGGACTGCGCCGGCTGCTGGCGGGGACCGGCTGCGCTTTCCGCGAAGGCGCGGACGGCGCGATCATCGTCGTCAGGTCCTCTGCCTCCCGCGCCGGCGAACGCCGGGCCGGGGCGGCGGCGGGCCAATCATCACCTCACGCGGCCCCGGCGCCCGGCGTCGAGGAAGTGGTGGTCACGGTCGGCCGGCGCGCGGCCCTGCTCGACCGGGCTCCCTATGCCGTCAGCGTCGTCGGCGCGCCCGAGCTCAAGGCCGAAGGCGCGCGCGACCTGAACGACGTGGCGCCCATGGTCGCCAGCCTCGGCATGACCGACCTAGGTCCCGGCCGGGACAAGATCTTCGTGCGCGGCCTCGCCGACAGCGCCCTGACCGGCCAGGTCCAGTCGACGGTCGGCATCTACCTGGACGGCGCGCGCATCACCTACAACGCCCCCGACCCGGACCTTCGCCTGGTCGACGTTCGCCGGGTGGAGGTGCTGCGCGGACCGCAGGGCGCTCTCTATGGCGCGGGATCGATCGGCGGCATCCTGCACATCGTCACCAACCGGCCGCAGCTCCAGACTTACGCGGCCGAGCTGGACTCCAGCGTCTCGGCAACGGTGGGCGGCGCGCCGGGCTGGTCCGTCGACGGCATGCTGAACCTGCCCCTGGCGCCTGGGAAGCTCGCCCTGCGGGTCGTGGCCTATGACGAGGTCCAGGGCGGCTACGTCGACGACGTGCGCCTCGGGCTCAGCAACCTCAACGAGGTGCGCCGGCGCGGCTTGAGGGCTCAGGCGCGCTGGCAGGCTAGCCTGGACTGGAGCCTCACGCTGGGGGTGGTCCGCCAGCGGCTGGACTCATCGGACACCCACTACGCCGAGCCCGCGCTCGGGGGACGGCTGCGGGCCAACTTCCTGCGCGAGCCGCATGACAACGACTTCCTCCAGGCCAGCGCCGAGTTGGCGGGCCGGTTCGGCTGGGGTGAGATCACCGCCACGAGCTCGGTCCTGCGTCACGACTTCGACAGCCGCTACGACGCGTCCCTCGCCCTGCCGCTGTTCGCGCCGGGGGCGGGCATAAGGCCGAGCCCCTACGACGACACGAACCGCGCCGAGCTGCTGGTCAACGAGGTCACCGCCGCCTCGCCCGAGACAGGACGGCTGCGCTGGCTGCTCGGCGCCTTCCAGAACGTGGGCGACAACAACTCCTCGGCGGACCTGCGCGCGCCCCTCGGCCCGGACGGATCGACGGTCGCCGTCTACACCGAACGCCGCTACGACCTCGTTCGCGAGCTCGCGCTCTACGGCCAGGTCTCCTACGCCCTGACGCCCAAGCTGACCCTGACCGCAGGGGGCCGCGGGTTCCGCTCCTCTGTGAAGACCCGCTCACACGTTTCCCTGCCGCTGGAGGGCGCGTCGAACGCCTTCACCGGAAAGACCTCGGCGAGCGGCTTCGCCCCGCAGGTGGTGCTGAGATACGCGCCCAACGACGGCATGGCGTTCTATCTGCAGGCTTCGGAAGGCTACCGCTCGGGCGGCTTCAACACGGCCGGCCTGCCCGGCCAGCTCTTCGCCGGTCCCGGCGCGCCGGACGAGCCGCACCGCCGTTATGCGGGGGACGAGCTGTGGAACTATGAGGCCGGCGCCAAGCTCACGCTCCTCGACGGGATGGCGCGCGTGCGGGCGGCCGCCTTCTATATGGTCTGGAAGAACGTTCAGAGCGACCAGCTCCTGCCGAACGGCCTGCCCTACACCACCAACATCGGCGACGGGCGCGACCTGGGCGTCGAGGCCGAGGCGGACGTCGAGCCGGACGCCCATTGGCGCATCAGGCTGAACGGGACGTTCGCGGATCCGGAGCTGACCCGTCCCGCCCCCGCCTTCGTCGCGCGGCCGGACAACGGCCTTCCGGGCGCGCCGCGCTTCTCGGCCAGCGCCAGCGCGGCCTACCAGCGCCCCGCGCTGGGCAAGATCGACCTGCGCCTGCAGGCGGCCATCGCCTATGTCGGGCCCTCGCACGTGACCCTCGACGGCGCGACGTCCGCGCCGATGGGAAACTATGCGACGGGCCGGTTCTCGGCGGCGCTCGTCTCGCCCGGCTGGAGCCTCACGGCCTTCCTCAATACGCCCTTCGAGGGCGGGAACACCTTCGCCTTCGGCAACCCCTTCACCTTCCGCGTCATCGCCCAGTCGACGCCGCCGCGGCCGACGACGGCGGGCCTGCGCCTCAGCCTGAGCGCGCCCTGAAGGTGAGGCGCCGGGCCGGCCGCGTCGTCATTGGTTCAGGCGGCGCGCCGCACGCCTGGAAGGGGACCGCCATGACCACCATCGCCCCGGTCGACAAGACCACGCCTGCCCCCCGGCTGCAGCCGACGGCCCCCGCGCCGCCGGCCAGGAACGATCACGACGGCGACGATGGCGGCGGCGTCCGCCCGGCGCCGGACAAGGGAACGGGACAGGCGGTCGATACGACGGCCTGAGCGCGCTCGGGCGTCCGGCTCCATCAGGGGGTGGCAGCGCCGCGGTTTGCCGGTAGTGAGACGGGAAACAACGACGCGGAGGCCCCATGGACCTGGCCAAGACCCTGCACCGGGACGGCAAGGACCACCCTTTCTCCGGAACCTATGATCCGGCGTTCGAGCCCGTGGTCGAGGCCTTCCTCGAGAACTACCGGGTCGAGGACGAGGTCGGCTCGGCCGTCGCCGTCGCGCTCGACGGCCGCCCGGTCGTGGATATCTGGGGCGGCTTCGCCGACATGGCCCGCACCCGGCCGTGGGAGAAGGACACCATCGTCTGCATGATGTCGGTGGCCAAGGGGATCACGGCCATCTCGTTCAACATGCTGCTCGACCGGGGTCTGGTTGAGCTGGACGCGCCGGTGGCGCGCTATTGGCCGCAGTTCGCCAGGAACGGCAAGGAGGGGGTGCTGATCCGCCACCTCTTGGACCACACGGCGGGCATTCCAGTCCTGACCGACAATCCTCTGTGGCCCGGCGCCATGTACGACCGCGAGGCGATCGTGAGAGCGCTGGAGGACCAGCATCCGCTGTGGCCGCCGGGCACGGTCGCCGCCTACCACGTCCACCATCAGGGCTATCTGCTGGGCGAGGTGATGCGGCGGGTCACCGGCATGACGATCGGCCCGTTCCTGCGCCAGGAGGTCGCCGGGCCGCTGCACGCCGACTACCAGATCGGCGGCATGTCCAAGGCCGACCAGGCGCGCTGCGCAGAGGTGCTGCCGAACATGGGCGCGCGGCTGTTCGCGGCCAAGGACTCCGAGGCGCCCGAGACCCTGCGCGCCCTCGCCTTCCGCCAGAACCCAGACGAGCCCTGGTATGAGACGCTTAACTCCGAGCCCTTCCGCACCTCGGAGATCGCCAGCGGCAACGGCCACGGCAACGCCCGGGGCGTGGCGCGGATCTATGCGTCCGTGTCGGTCGGCGGGACGCTGGACGGTGTGAAGATCATGTCGCCGGCCTCGATCGAGCAGATGATCACCGAGCAGCACAACATGACCGAGCTCCTGCAGGACCGGCCCTATCACCAGGCCCTGGGCGTGCTGCTGAACACGCCGGCGGCGGTCTACATGGGCCCGAACCCGCGGTCCTTCGGCCACCATGGCATCGGCGGCTCGATCGGATTCGCCGACCCGGACGCCCACGTCGCTTTCTCCTACTGCTGCAACAAGATGCACGCGGTCGGGGACAACGGTCCCCGGGCTCGACGGCTGATCGACGCCTTCTACGGCTGCCTCTGAACGCCTGGGTCAGCGCGCGAAGCCGAGGCGTCCTTCCTCATCAGGCGACTCCGGCCAGCCTGATGAAGGCCAGACTGATCAATCCGAGGGCGACGAGCGAGCCGACGACTGCGGCCGCGATCCTCGGCCCAGGCTTGACGAGGGCGCGGATGTCGACGCCCAGGCCCAGCGCCGCCATGGCGACGACGGTGAGAAGCTGGGCCGTCCAGGCGGCCGGCGCGAGAACGACACTGGGAATCAATCCCGACGTCCGCGCCGCGCCGAGCGCAAGGAAGCCGACGATGAACCACGGCGCGAGCCGCCCTGGCCGCAGGCCGCGAAAGCCGCCGCGTCCCCTCCCCGCGCCCAGCGACAGGGCCGCCACCACCGGCCCCAGAGTCAGCACGCGCACGAGCTTGACGACGGTCCCGAGTTGCACCGACGCCGCTCCCGCCCGCGCGGTCGCGGCCAGCACCTGGGGCACGGCGTAGACGGTCAGGCCGGCGAGCACGCCGAACTGCCGCTGGGTCAGGTCGAGCGCGGCGGCGAGCCATGGCAAGGCCACGACCACGGCCACGCCGAGCACGGCGGTGAAGGCGATCGCCGCCGCCACCTCCTCGACCGCAGCGCCGATGACCGGGGCGACCGCGGCGATGGCGGAGTTGCCGCAGATGGAGTTCCCGCACGCCACCAGCGTGGCCGTGCGCGACGAAAGGCCGAAGAGCCGCCCGAGGCCGTAGCTGATGGCCAGGGCCGCCGGGACCACCAGGCCGATCCCCAAGAGCAGGACCGGGCCGCCCGCGAGCGCCTCGCGCAGGCCGAAGGACGCCCCCAGCAGCACGATCGCCAACTCGAGCAGCGCCTTGCCGCTGAACGCAATGCCGGGGCCCCAGCGCGGTCCGGGTGTCCATGCCGAACGCGTCGCCGTTCCCGCCAGGATCGCCAGGACCAGCGCCTCGAGCCACACCCGGCCGAAGACGCGCTGCTCGACCTGCTGCAGCGCCTCGGCGCCCAGACTGACCGCGACGCACAGCCAGACGCCCGGCGCCAACCGGCGGATGATGTCGATGATCCGCATCGACGGCGGTCGATGCGCCCTGGCTGAGTCCATGTCCGATGCGGCCCTGCGGCAGACCCGAAGTCCGTCGATGATGGCGCACCGAAAACAATCGATCTAATGAATTGTTCTTGTGATAATGTTCGTAATCTTCGATTGAAAAGGGGCGGCGCAGTCGTGACCCTCGAGCAGCTTCGGGTGTTCGTGGCCGTCGCCGAACGGGGGCACCTGACCCGGGCGGCGGAGGCCCTGCACATCAGCCAGTCGGCGGCCAGCGCGGCGATCGCCGCGCTCGAGACGCGCCACGGGGTCCGGCTGTTCGACCGGATCGGTCGGGGTCTTCAGCTGTCCCAGGCCGGCCGCGCGCTGCTGCCGGAGGCGCGAGCAGTGCTGGCCCAGGCGACGTCGGCGACCCAAGTGCTCGCTGACCTGGCCGGCCTGAAGCGCGGCGTCGTGCGCGTCTTTGCGAGCCAGACCGTCGCCAGCTATTGGCTCCCGCCGCATATAGTGCAGTTCCGTCTGGCGCACCCGGGGATCGAGGTCAGGCTCTCCGCGGGCAACACCGTCCAGGCCGTCCAGGCGGTGATCGATGGCGATGCGGACCTGGGCGTCGTCGAAGGCGCCGTGGAGGCGCCGTTGCTGGACCGGCGGATCGTCGGCGGTGATCGGCTGGCGATCGTGACCGCGCCCGACCATCCCTGGGCTGCGAGCCCCCCGGCCAGCGCGGCGGACCTCATCGGCTCGGCGTGGGCGCTGCGGGAGGAAGGATCGGGGACCCGGTCGGCGTTCGAACAAGCGCTGCGGGACGACGGCGTCGATCCGGCGGGGCTGACCGTGATCCTGGAGGCGCCGTCCAATGAGGCGGTGCTTGCGGCGGTGCGGTCAAGCGGGCTGGCCGCGATGGTCTCTGAGCTGGCGGCGGCGCCCATGCTCCGAGCCGGCGAGCTCAGGCGGATCCCCTTCGACCTTCCCGCACGGGCCTTCCAGCTCGTGAGGCACAGGGAGCGCTACTGCGGGCGGGCAGCCGAGGCCTTCATCCAGCACATGGTCGGTCCAGCAGCGGGCCGGCCGCTCAACCGCGAAGGAGCCTAACCAACTCGGGCAGGTGCTCGGCGTGGAACTCGTCGCGGGAGTTGGCCCTGGGGATGGGGAAGTCCGGCCGGGGCAGGCCGAGGAAGCCGCACAGGGGCGCCCAGCCCTGGGCGAGGTCGTAGACGAGCAGGCGCCCGGGCGGGATGACCTTCCGCACCTCGGCGTTGTGGCGCTCATAGACCTCGATGCAGTGGGCCCGATCATGGATCCGGCCATCGAAGGTCTTCCAGACCAGACCCTGCATGATCTGCTGGACCGGCGTGCCTTCGACCGCGGCCGCGACCGTGTCGGAGAAGATCGTCTCCTGGGTCGAATCGAACCATTTGTCGGGGTCGCGGACGGTCAGCACGACCTTGGCGTCAGCGTAGCGCTCAGCCAGTTCGCGATAGAAGGCGCAGGCCGGCCAGTCGGTCGTGGCGGCGTAACCGTCGAAAATCTCGTCCCAGTCGCCGAGCTCGCCGGCGATCGCCCGCGCCCAGAGCCCCGGCGCGGCCGGGTTCGGGAAGACCTCCGTCATGTGGTGGCAGCGCCCGACGCCCAGCGCCTCGAGCCCCAGCTTCAGCGACATCGTCCCCGTCCGGCCGAAGCCGGCGCCGATCACCGACAATCCCATTACCGCCCCCTGAGGTCACCGCCGCCGCGTAGACCGCAAACCGGCGGCCGGACGCAAGCCTGTTCATGCCGGCTGCGGCTGGGGCGGAACGAAGACGGGGCTCGACAGGGCCAGGGCCCGCTCCTCCTCGGTCATGTCGACGGGGACGTCGGCGAACAGAGGCGTGGACAGGTACCGCTCGCCGGTGTCGGGCAGCATGGCGAGGATGCTGGCGCCGGCCTTGGCCTCGGCCGCGACCTTGAGGGCCCCGGCGAAGGTGGCGCCCGAGGGTGATTCCGACGAAGATACCTTCCTTGCGGGCCAGGTCCTGGCTGCAGCGGATCGCGTCCGCGCCGGCGATCGCCAGCCGCTCGTCGAACAGATGCTCGTCGATGGCCTCGCCGGTGATCCAGGGGATGAAGTCCGGCGTCCAGCCCTGCATGGGATGGGGTTTCCAGGCGGGATGCTTGGCCGCAGGCGCGTGGTCGGGGCTGCGCGCCTGCGGCTGGCCCGAGCCGATCAGCTGGGCGTCGGCGGGCTCGCAGACCACGATCCGGGTCCTGGGGCTCTCCTTGCGCAGCACCCGGCCGACGCCGGTCAGGGTGCCGCCGGTGCCGTAGCCGGTCACCCAGGCGTCCAGGCCCTCGGGGAAGTCGCGCAGGATCTCGCGCGCGGTCGTGCGCGAGTGCATCTGGGGATTGGCCTCGTTCTCGAACTGGCGGGTGAAGAACCAGCCGTTGCGGCGGGCCAGGTCGGCGGCGAGGTCGACCATCCCCTTGGCGCCCATGGCCGGCGGGGTCAGCAGGAGCTTGGCGCCGAGGAACCGCATGAGCTTGCGCCGCTCGACCGAGAAGCTCTCGGCCATGCAGATCACCAAGGGGTAGCCCTTGGCCGCGCAGACCATGGCCAAGCCGATGCCGGTGTTGCCACTGGTGGCCTCGATCACCGTCTGACCGGGCTTGAGCTCACCCGAGCGCTCGGCCGCCTCGATCACGCCCAGCGCCAGGCGGTCCTTGACCGAGCCGAGCGGATTGAAGGCCTCGATCTTGACGAAGAGGTTCACCCCGGGCGGCGCGAGCCGGTTGATCCGGACGACGGGGGTGTTCCCCACGGTTTCGAGGATGTTGTCGAACTTGGCCATGCCCCGGCGCCTCCCGCGAGGATTGTGCTCCCCTGTCCGGGCCAATGCGCCCCGACGCCGGCGCTCTGTCAATCGCGGGAGGGCGCCGAAGCGGGCGGACCGCCGGGCGGCGGCCCGGCCTCACTGATCGGCCTGCTCCATCCAGCGGATGCGGCGGCTGATATCGTCGACGCGCACCTCGATATACTGCCGGTCGGCCTCGGTGAGCACGCCGCCGTCGCGGTCGCGCAACTCGCGCTCCAGCGAGCGGACGTCCCCGATCCCCTTCAGGGCCTCCTCGACCCCGTCCCGGCTCAGGACGCTCATGTCGCCGTCGGTCCGGACGCGCTCCTCGAGCCAGTCCAGACGGTCGTGGGGCTCGGTCGGCTCCTCGCCCCAGGACGTCGCGGGCGGCGGGGCGGCGTCCTCGTCCTCGGGCGGCGGCGGGACGTAGCCTCCATCGTCATAGACCCCGTACACGGCGTCGAGCACCTGGCCGGTGACGGGATCGATCAACAGGGCGTCCGGCCCGAAGCGGATCCACTGGTCGCCATAGGGCGGCTCCTCCAGGCCCAACGCCAGGAAGTCGGCGATGAAGTAGGACCGCAGGATCAGCGCCCGCGGCAGCCGCTCGCCGCGGCGGTAGGAGCGGTAGGCCACATCCGGCGGAAACCGGTAGCGATCGGCGCGGACCCTGGAGTGGGCTCGCCCGCGCGTGACATAGTCGTCGCGGCCGGAACCGCGATAGTCGCGTCCACTGTCGCCGCGCCGGACCCGATCTGCGCCGCGCCCGTCGCGGTCGCCACGGCCGCCCTGGCCGCCGCCACGTTGGCCGCCGCCACGTTGGCCCTGGCGGCCTTGGTCGCCGCCGCGCTGTCCCTGGCCGCCCTGGCCCTGCCGCGCGGCTTCACCGATCAGCCGACCGAACATGTCGAGGACTCCGCCTGCGCCGTTGAGGTCCCGGTCGCCGCCACGCCCGCCCTGGCCTCTCGCGCCTTGGCCCTGTCCACGGCCGCCCTGGGCTTGCCCTTGGCCACGCCCGCCTTGGCCTTGAGCGCCCTGACCTTGACCGCGCCCGCCCTGGCCCTGGCCTGCCTGGCCTCGGCCGCCCTGGCCTGGCTGGCCGCCCCGGCCTTGTGCCTGGCCGCGTCCGCCCTGGCCCTGACCACCTTGGCCTCGGGCGCCTTGGCCCTGGCCGCCTTGACCTTGGCTGCGCCCGCCCTGGCCTTGTCCTTGACCGCCCTGGCCTCGGGCGCCCTGGTTTTGTCCCTGACCTCCTTGGCCTCGGGCGCCCTGACCTTGCTGGCCGCCCTGGCCGAACCCGCCCAGGGTGACGCCTCCGCCCTGGATCTGTCCGCCCTGGCCACGCCCGCCGGCGCCCTGGCCTTGGCCCTGACCTCCTTGGGCTCGGCCGCCCTGGCCTTGCGCTCGCCCCTGGCCGCGTCCGCCCTGACCCTGCTGGCCGCCTTGGCCTTGACGTTGACGTTGACCTTGGGCGCCCTGTCCGGCTCCGCCCTTGCCCTGCTGGCCGCCCTGGACCTGGCTCTGACCTTGGCCCTGGCCCGCGCGGCGGCCGCCCTTGGTCTGGGTCTGGTCGGTCTGATCGCCGCCTTGGGGGGCCGGCTGAGCGCCCGCGATGGGCGCGAGGCCGATCACGCCAATGGCCGCCGCCGTCATCAGCATCCGCTTCAACTGGGCCTCCACGCCGCTGCCGGGAACGTCGCGTTCCGCGCAGAAGAGACGCCAGCGCGCGGCCGAGGTCGTTGATCCCAATCAAGCCCGGTCTGGCGCGCCAGACGACGGATGCGGCCCCCAACCCGGTCTTCGGCGCGCCGGGCGAAGGGCCGACGCGCGTCCGCGGCTTCGGGCGGCGCGGCGGTTCCCACGTCCGCTGAAATCGCTCATGAGACTCCGCGCGCCCGGGACGCTCGGGCCCGAGAGGAGGACACGCGATGCTCGAGCTCTACCACGCCGAACCGGGCGCCAATTCGCTGAAGGCGCTCCTGGCCTTCAAGGAGAAGGGCGTGGCGTTCACCAGCCGCTACGTGAACCTGCACAAGTTCGAGCAGCACTCGGACTGGTTCAAGAAGATCAATCCGAACGGCCAGGTTCCTGCGCTGGTCCACGACGGCAAGGTGATCACGGAGTCCACGGTGATCAACGAGTACCTCGACGACATCCACCCGGACATCAACCCGCTGAGGCCGGCCGACCCCTATTGGCGCGCGCGCATGCGGATCTGGACCAAGTTCGTCGACGAGTACTGGGCCCCGGCGATCAGCCACATCGCCTGGCACTATTTCATCAAGAACATCACCGACCAGCTGACCGACGAGGAATTCGAGGCGCGGCTGAAGCAGATCCCGCTGAAGGAGCAGCAGGACAAGTGGCGCATCGCCGCGCGCGAAGGCTTTACTCCGGTGCAGCTCGAGAACTGGGCCCGGCAGGTCCAGACCGGCATCGACAGGATCGAGCAGCAGCTCTCGCAGACCCCGTGGATGGCGGGCGAGGCGTTCTCCCTTGCGGACATCTCGGTTGCAGCGGTGGCGCTGAACATGCCGCGCAGCCGGTCCGACGCGGTCAACGCCGAGAGGACCCCGCACCTGATGGATTGGCACGCGCGCATGTCCGCCCGCGAAGGGACCAAGGCGGCGCTCGCCATGCCGAGCCACACGGTCGAGAACTGGGGCCAGCGCGCCCGCGAGCCGGCGGCGGGGGCCGGCGTCTAGGCCGGCTCGCGCCGGACGCGGCGGCCATGCGACGGGCCCTCGAGCTCCACCCGGCCGGCGCGTGCGCGGCCGTCACGCGCGTCGAGGCGCATGCGCGGCGTGCGCGCCCCGGCGTGCTCCAGCTGGGCTACATCGTGACCGGCGATCCGGCGGGCCTGCGCCTGCCGCCGGCGGGACGGCCCGAGCGGACGGACGAGCTTTGGCGGCATACCTGCTTCGAGGCCTTCATCCGCGCCCCAGGGCGCGACGGCTACTTCGAGCTCAACATCGCCCCCTCGGGGCGATGGGCGGCCTACCGCTTCACCGGATATCGCCAGGGGATGGCTCCGGCGATGGAGCTTGCGGCCCCGCGCATCGCTCTCGAGCAGGCAGGGGCGGGTCTGGCCCTGGACGTCGAGGTCGACCTCGAGGCCGTCCACGACCTGATCACCGACGGCCCGTGGAGCGTCGGCCTCTCGGCGGTGATCGAAGCGGGGGACGGGACGGTTTCCTACTGGGCGCTGGCGCATCCGCCGGGCCGGCCGGACTTCCATCACGCCGATTGCTTTGCCCTGGAACTTCCCGCACCTGAACGTCCATGAGATTCGGCATCGACCGCCTCCTGGCCGAACCGGAGCTGCGCGCGCCCCTGCACGGCCGCCGCGTGGCCCTCCTGGCCCACCCCGCCTCGGTTACCGCCGACCTGACCCATTCTTTGGACGCCCTGGCCGCGTGCCCGGACCTGGAGCTCTCGGCCGCCTTCGGCCCGCAGCATGGCCTCAGGGGCGACAAGCAGGACAACATGGTGGAGTCGCCGGACTTCACCGACCCGCTCCACCACATCCCGGTGTTCAGCCTCTATGGCGAGGTGCGCCGCCCGACCGGCCAATCGATGGGGACGTTCGACGTCCTGCTGGTCGACCTGCAGGACCTGGGCTGCCGCATCTACACCTTCATCACGACGCTGCTCTATGTGCTGGAGGCCGCGGCCGAACACGGCAAGGCGGTGTGGGTGCTGGACCGGCCCAACCCCGCCGGCCGGCCGGTGGAAGGGCTGACGCTTCGCCCCGGCTGGGAGAGCTTCGTGGGCGCCGGGCCCCTGCCGATGCGCCACGGCCTGACGCTCGGCGAGCTGGGGGAATGGTTCCTCCGGACCCGGGGCCTGGACGTCGACTACCGTGTGATCGAGATGGACGGCTGGCGCCCGGACGAGGGCCCCGGTTTCGGCTGGCCGCTGGGCGAGCGCGCCTGGGTCAACCCCAGCCCCAATGCGCCGAACCTCTGGATGGCCCGGGCCTATGCCGGGACGGTCATGCTGGAGGGGACGACCCTGTCGGAAGGCCGCGGCACCACCCGGCCGCTGGAGCTCTTCGGCGCGCCCGACATCGACGCACGGCGGGTGCTGGACGAGATGCGGTCGCTGGCGCCCGGATGGCTGGAGGGATGCCGCCTGCGCGACATCTGGTTCGAGCCGACCTTCCACAAGCACAAGGGCCGGCTCTGCAGCGGGGTGCAGGTCCACACCGAGGGGCCGGCCTATGACCACGCCGCATTCCGGCCCTGGCGGCTGCAGGCCCTGGCGTTCAAGGCCATCCGGCGGCTGCGGCCCGGCTACGACCTCTGGCGCGACTTCCCCTACGAGTACGTGCTGGACCGGCTGGCGATCGACGTGATCAACGGCGGGCCGCAGCTGCGCGAATGGGTGGACGATCCGGCCGCCGCGCCGGGCGATCTCGGACGCCCTTACGGCGCCCGGACGAAGAGGCCTGGCTCGCCGAGCGGCGCCCGTTCCTGCGCTATTGAGGCGCGCCCCGGCCGCGGTCACGTCTTCTGGTCGGTGAGGAAGGGCGTCCAGTACTTGACGGTCTCGTCCGAGGCGGCCGCCGACTCGAACCCGCCGATGGCGTCGCTGATCGCCGCCGCCGTGACCCCCTTGGCGGTGAGCCAAAACCCGACGTGCAGGTCGCCGTCCTTGTCGACCGAGGCTTCCGGGATCTTGTAGTCGCCGTTCCATGTGTTCACGGCGTCGAGCGTCGGCTCGACGTTGTCGTAGGTGTGCGAGACCTCGATCTCCCAGCAGTTTCCGTTGTCCTCCTTGGGACACTGGGTCAGGCTGACCAGCGGCCCGTCCTTGATCCGGAGGTCGCCCGAGCCTTCGTCGGTGAAGGTCTTGCCGTCGGCCGTGAGGATGGCCTTGAACTGGTCGATCGTCAGGCCGGCGTAGATGTCGCCGGTGGCCGCGCCGCCTGCGAGCGCCGGGCCGGCCATCAGAACGCCTGCGGCCACAAGGGCCGCCACAATCCGCTTCATGCCGCCATGCCCCCCAGGCGCCGTGTGCGCCAGCGTGAGGGTTGGCGGCGCCCACGTCGGGAAAAGATGTTCTGTGTTTGTTCTTGTTCCAGACTTCAACCTGGGATAGGCTTGATCGCTCTGGTGGCGGCAGCTGAACAGGATTGGGGGGCGGAATGGCGCGACGTCAGTCGACGCGGAAGGGCGCGGGCGGCTTCAGGGATTATGTCGAGTGGAAGGAGCGGCAGAGGGCGGCCCGCGCCTGCCTCCAAGGCGGCGACGAAGCGGCCGGGCGCGCGGCCTGGGATCAGTCGACGGCGACCGGTCTGAACTTGGTGGCTCAAACGCCGAGCGACGTCATAGCGCTTGGACGTCGTCTGCGGGCTCTAGATCCAGACGGCTCGTTCGGCCCGCGGCCGGACCGAACGGCTCCGGCGCAGGTGAGGCGAGTCGTCCGCGCCCCGGCCCCGGCCGCGGCGCCTTCCGGCGATGAAGGCGCCGATTGGCTCGATCGCCTCAATCGGAACCCGGTGGCCAAGAGCCTTGCCGGAGAAGCAGGACTGGGCGTCGGCTTGCCGATGGGTGTGGGACGGGCATTGGTGCGCTCAGCCAAGGGCGTTCCAGAGGCCGCCTCGTTGCTGGTCGGTCTTAAGTATCCCGAGGTCTCGATGCTGGGTCCGGGCGGTCGATCCTTATTCGCTCAATTCGATGGCGCCGTCACAGGTCTTGTGGGCGCTGAATCGCGCGCGCTCGACTACACGAGGCGGGGCGTCGCCAACCCTCGAATAGTGGCCGACGATCTGAAGAGAGAGGGCGGGCGACTGGCGGCCAAGTTCATTCCCGGCGCAGCGCCCGGGCCCGACACCATCGCGGGCAACTTCGGGCGCAACTTGAACGTCGGGGCGAACCTTGGAGAGCTGAGCACGGATGTCGGGCTGACAGTGCTGGCCCCCGAGGCCGCTGAGGAGGTCTTTGGCCTACGTGCCCTCTCGAAAGACGAACTGATCGACCGATACCTTCGGCAAGGTTTCAGAGCGTCCCAAGCCGAGCGTCTTGCAAAGGCGTACACTGCGGTGGGCCATCACTCCGTTCCCCAAAGGGTGCGGATTCCCGAGAAGATCGGTCCTGTGCCTGTTCCGAGCGCTGTCGCTCGCCGGCCGCTGCCAAGCGCCTTTATGGACAGCTGGCTCAATGTCTTGCGCCCGGGGTGGATGAGCACAGGAGAGATGTACGAAAGACACGCTCTTGTGGATAAGCACTTCCACGGCGCGAGATTCTCGCCACGAATTGGTGGATCTTGGAGCGCCAAGAAACTTGGAATCAAAAAGTATGGCCCGTTCGGACGCTTCTACCACGGCAGCCCGATCACAAAGCCGGTCGTTACTGCGCTGTCACCGGGGGCCCCGACCGATGTACTTCACGTCGTCAACCAGGATCCACGGCAATGATGATCCGGAACTTGGCGACGTTCCGCGCCGATTTCCCGGACGATCAGATCGACGACGACAACGACATCGTCCAGTACGGGGGCAAGGGCGTCACCGAGGCGATCCGCGAGATGCTGGTCGGCCTCGGCTATGGGGTCTCCGAACCCATCCATGCGCACGAGCACGGCTGGGAGCTGCACATCGAGGCCCAGGAACGGAACCTGTGGTGCCAGGTGACGGATCTGCGCGAGTACATGATCCTGATCTTCGACAACCCCACGATGTTCTGCAGGCGGCCTCCGCAAGAAGAACCCGATCGACCTGCTGGTCCTGTCCCAGCTCGGCGAGGCGCTTCACAAGGACCCGCGCTTCCACGACGTGCAGTGGTTCGCCGATTGGGAATTCGAGCGCTAGCGACGGCCCTGGCGCGCCGCATCCGATCACCGAGAACGGCTGACGTCCGCCTGCCCTCGAGGCACTCGCCCTTGCGTCCGGCCGCCAGCCGGCGCAGCCTCGATCCGGGCCGTGCGGGAGGGGCGATGCGGGCGTTCGACCAATCGTTGACGCGGCGGCCGCGGGCCGGCCCCGCGGTGACGGCCTGAGCGCAGGGGCCGCCGCATGAGCGCCGGCGTCCAGGCCATCGCGCCGGGCGTGGCGGCGGCGCTGTTCTCCGCCTTGACCCAGGCGATCGCCCACGCGGTCCTGAAGGCCGGCCGGGACAAGCTGATGGTGCGCGGGCTGATCGCCGCGACCTGCGCCGTGGCGGTGCTGCCCTTCGCCTTTGTCGTCCGGCCGCCGGAGGGCTGGCTCTGGGGCTGGCTCGCGCTCTCGAGCGCGCTCCATGTCGGCTACCAGCTGGTGCTGATCCGGGCCTATGAGACCGACGACTTCTCTGTCGCCTATCCCCTGGCCCGCGGCGTGGCGCCGGTCGCGACCACGGTGCTCGGCGCGCTATTCCTGGCGCAGACACCCCTCGACCCTGACGCTCACGGGCGTGCTGCTGGTCACCACGGGGCTGCTGACGATCGCGTTCCGGGGCGGGGCGAGCCCGGTCGCGGCCCTGGCGGCGGTCGGGGCGGGCCTCCTGACCGCGGTCTATACGGTGGTCGACGGCCACGCGGTGCGCCTCGCGCCCAAGGCGGTAACCTTCATCGTCTGGTTCTTCCTGGCCGAGGCGGCGGGCATGGTCCCCCTGACCCTGGCCCTGAAGGTGGGGCCGCATCGCGCGGCTCGCGCGGGAGGGCGGGCGCCAGGGCGTCGCGGCGGGGCTGGTCTCCCTGTTCGGCTATGGCGCGGCGCTGGTCGCGCTGAGGCTCATGCCGGCCGGCGCGGCCTCGGCCCTTCGCGAGACCAGCGTCCTTTTCGGCGCGGCGCTCGCGCAGATTCGCCCTGAGGGAGCGGCTGACGCGCCTGCGCCTCGCCGGGCTCGGCCTGGTGGCGCTGGGAGGGGTGCTGGTGACGCTGGGACTGAAGGGCTGACCGACCAGAAGGATTGGGTATTTCGAAACCCTTCCCCTCGATGGGAGGAAGGCAGGGTTGGGGGTGGACGCGCCGACTCCCTGAGGCGAATCCGTGGAGACGCCCTGCCAAAACCCCCATCCCGGCCTTCCCCCTTCGAGGGGGAAGGAGCGGTCCTACCGCCACTCGTCGATGAGGATCGTGGGCTTCATGCGGTTGTCGGTGCCGCGGCCGCCGACGGCGTAGCGGCCGCCGAACATCTTGAAGGCGGCCTGGGTCTCGCCGCCGGTGACCACGATGTGGATGTCCTCGGGCCGGAAGATCTGGATCAGCTCGTCCGGGTCGGCCCTGAGCCGGCTGGCGAAAGGCTCGACACCGGCCTCTGCGTGCGGCCGGATCAGGGTCTGGATCGCCATGTCGTCCCAGTAGTCGCGCGCCTTGAGGCGGGCGTTCTCGGCGCACCACTCGATCAGCGTCTCCTTGGTGTAGCCCAGCTCGTCGAAGCCGCGCGCCACCAGGGGATCCATCACGATCAGGGGCGGCAGGAACTGCTCCAGCGCGGTGAGGCAACGGATGAACTTGGACTTCCAGGTTTCGCGCGGGCCGTAGCCGGACTCGGTGTACCAGCCGCCGAAGAACAGGCTGACGGTGCTGTCGGTGGCCTTGAAGCCTTCGCTCACGTGGAACGGCGCCCAGGGGCTGCGCTCCTCGGCCTCGGGGAAGCAGGCGGTGTAGGCCAGCCAGTTGCCGACCGATCCCATGTAGGTCTCGCCGGGCGTGGAGCCGCCCTGCAGGTTCTGGCTGAGCAGGCCGTGGGCGCGGCCGATGGTGGCGTTGGCGTGGTTGTAGGGCCCCATCGCGCCGATGCCGTCGTTCATGCCGAGCTCTTGGCGGATCGGCCCGTTGATCACCGAGAGCGTGGCGAAGGAGGTGGTGCTGGACGAGCGGGCGGTGATGCCGCTGGACGCCATGGCCAGGATCACCGGGAAGTACTCGGGACGCGCGCCGGCCATGACGGCGTTCACCGCCACCTTCTCGACGTCGAACTCCCAGGACTCGCGGAAGGCGGTGGGCCGCAGCCGCCCGACGATCTTGTCAGGGGCCTGCGAGGTCCCTTTCAGCATCGCCTCCACCCGCGCCTCGGTGGGCAGGATGATCGGCAGGAAGTCGGTCCAGTTGTTCTCGATGAAGAGCTGGCGAAGGTTGTCCTCGGTGTCGGGCTCCAGGAGGCGCGGGGTGGAGCGCTCGAAGGAGGCGCCCTTCACGTCCTCGTCGCTGAGCGGCTGGGTCAGGGCGTCGATGACGCCCTGCATGA
Source organism: uncultured Alphaproteobacteria bacterium (assembly GCA_963775275.1). Taxonomy (GTDB): domain Bacteria; phylum Pseudomonadota; class Alphaproteobacteria; order Caulobacterales; family Caulobacteraceae; genus JANWHQ01. Next base: position 91,412 of record CAVZII010000005.1, read on the forward strand.
AGGGCTGCTTCAGGACGGGGTCGGTCCCCTCGATGTAGCCGCGAAGCTGCTCGGCGGAGACCCCGACCACCGGCTGGGGCACGAAGGTGTTGCGCAAGGCTCGGCCGCCCGCCCGCCAGGGCCGTCGCCTTGGCCAGCCGGGCGAACACGTGGGTATGGACCGGGACGGTCGGAACCCCCTGGTCCTCAAGTGCTAGCGACAACCCCACGACCGTGGGGCAACAGGTGCTTCAGAGACCGACGCCGAGGATGGCCGCGTCGCCGTCCGCCGCGATCGCGGCCCGCATGACCGGATCGTCGACCCAGCTCTCGCGCGGCTTGATCACCCGGGTGTTCACGGCGGGCAGGTGCTCGGCGAACCACTGCCGAAGCTCCTCCATGAAGACCTCGGAATTGTCGAACAGGCAGTCGACCAGATAGACGAGCTTGCCGTCCAGGCTCTGGAGCCGCGGCGCGAGCCGCTTGCCCTCGACCTTGGGCGGGTAGCCCCGCGGATCGTGCACGGTGATCTTGCCGGACATGCTCGCCTCCCGAGCCTCCCGCGTGAACCAGGTCCGCGACGGGAGACGTCTGTGCTTCCGGGGCGTTCGACGACACACCCTCACGCGAGCATCAGACCATCCGCACGGCCTGTCAAACGGCTGTCCGGGCCCGCGTTTCGAATCCTCCCGGAGAAACCAAGCGCCCCCTTCCCCCTGGAGCGAGGAGGCAGGGCCGCCCCTGGCCAAACCCGCCGCGGCGCGCGATGAAGGCCCATGGCTGAGCCCGCCGCGAGGTTGGAAGGCGAATACGACTACATCGTGGTCGGCGCCGGATCGGCCGGCTGCGTCCTCGCCAACCGCCTGTCCGCCGATCCCCGGAACCGGGTCCTGGTGCTGGAGGCCGGCGGCGGCGACGACTGGCTGTGGTTCCACGTGCCCGTCGGCTACCTCTTCGCCATCGGCAACCCGCGCTCTGACTGGATGTTCGAGACCGAGCCGGAGCCCGGCCTGAACGGGCGCGCGCTGAAGTACCCCCGCGGCAAGGTGATCGGCGGCTGCTCGGCGATCAACGCCATGATCTCCATGCGCGGCCAGGCGGCCGACTACGACCATTGGCGCCAGCTCGGCCTGGACGGCTGGGGCTGGGAGGACGTGCTGCCCGTCTTCCGGCGGCTGGACGACCATTTCCTCGGCGAGAGCGAGTTGCACGGCGCCGGCGGCGAGTGGCGCGTGGAGGCGCCGCGGGTGCGCTGGGAGGTGCTGGACGCGGTCGCCAGGGCGGCCAACCAGATGGGGATCCCTGCGTCGCCCGACTTCAACACCGGCGACAACCTGGGCGTCGGCCCCTTCCATGTGAACCAGAGGCGGGGCTTGAGGTGGTCGGCCGCCCGGGCGTTCCTGAAGCCGGTCCTGCACCGGCCGAACCTCAGGCTCGAGACCGGCGTGCTGGTCGAGCGGGTGCTGTTCGACGGCCGGCGGGCCTGCGGCGTGCGCTTCCGGCGCGGCGGCCAGGTGTTCGAGGCCCGCGCCCGGGGCGAGGTGATCCTGGCGGCCGGGTCGATCGGCTCGACCCAGGTCCTTCAGCTCTCGGGCGTGGGGCCGGCCGAGTGGCTGGCCGAGCACGGCGTCGCGGTCGTGAGCGACCGGCAGGGCGTGGGCCGCAACCTGCAGGACCATCTGCAGCAGCGGGCGATCTACCGCGTCTCGGGCGTCAGGACGCTGAACGAGACCTACCACTCGCTGGTCGGCCGGGCCCTGATGGGCGCGGAGTACGCCCTCCTGCGCCGCGGGCCCCTGACGATGGCGCCCTCGCAGCTCGGCATCTTCACGACGTCGTCGAGCGAGCACGAGCGGCCGAACATCGAGTTCCACGTCCAGCCCCTGTCGCTGGACCGGTTCGGCGAGCCGCTGCACCGATACCCGGCGATCACGGTGGCGGCCTGCAACCTGCGCCCGACCTCGCGCGGAACGATCAGGCTGCGCTCGACCGACCCGGCCGCGGCGCCCGCGATCGCCCCGAACTACCTGGCCACCGACGAGGACCGCCGCGTCGCCGCCGACGCGATCCGCGTCACTCGGCGGCTGATGGCCCAGGACGCCCTGAAGCCCCTGAGCCCGGTCGAGCAGCTTCCCGGACCCGGCGTGGGGAACGACGAGGCTTCGCTGGCCAAGGCGGCCGGCGACATCGGAACCACCATCTTCCACCCCGTGGGGACGGCGAAGATGGGCCTGCCCTCCGACCCCCTGGCGGTGGTGGACGCCCGCCTTCGGGTCATGGAGCTGGAGCGGCTGAGGGTCATCGACGCCTCGGTGATGCCGACGATCACCTCGGGCAACACCAACACCCCGACGATCATGATCGCCGAGAAGGGGGCAAGGTTCGTCCTGGAGGACGCCGGCCCGGGCGGCTGATCGCGCGCCGCCGGCCCAAGATTCCGCGTCGAGGCCTGGAACGAGCGTTCCGTCCCTGTGGCAACCGGGCTAGGGATGGGCGACCGCGGCGTCGGAGCGCTCCCGCCCGGCTGGGAGGGGAAGGTCATGGCCGACGGCGCGGCGCGTCTGGAGCTGGCCGACATCATCGACCATCGGCCGATGACCGCGACCCAGGTCATGGTGGCGGTGCTCTGCGCCGCGGCCGTGTTCGTGGACGGCTACGATATCCAGGTCATGGCCCTGGCTGTCCCGTCCCTGGCCAAGGCGTGGTCGCTGCCGCCGGCGAGCTTCGGACTCGCCCTTTCGGCCGTCGTGATCGGCATCTCGGTCGGCTCGGGCCTGATCGGGCCGCTGGGCGACCGGCTGGGCCGGCGCACCATGCTGATCGCGACCACCACGCTCGTCGGCCTGGCGACAGCGGGAACGGCCCTGGCGGCGAGCCCGGGCCAGTTCGTGGCCTGGCGCCTCGTCACCGGCATGGCGCTCGGCGCCGGGATCCCGAGTTGCGCGGCCCTGACCTCGGAATACGCGCCCGTCGCCAAGCGCTCGCTGGTCATGGGGTTGATGAACATCGCCTCGCCTCTCGGGGCCTTCAGCGCCGGCTTCCTCGCCCCGCCCGTGCTGGACGCCTTCGGCTGGCGCGGGGCGTTCCTGATCGGGGGCGCCGCGCCGCTGGCGATCGCCGCACTGGCCCTGCAATTCGCGCCGGAGTCCCTGAAGTTCCTGATCGTGCGCCGGCCGACGGACCCGGCGATCGGACGGACGCTCAAGCGCATCGCGCCCGACATCGACCCGGCCGCCGTCGTCGTCCGGCCGCCGGACCGCCCGCCGAGCCCGTGGCCGTTGACATTGCTGGGCCGCGAGTTCCGCGCCCGCACGCTCCTGCTCTGGGGCATGCTCGCGCTGAACCTGTTCAACCTCTACGTCCTGATCAGCTGGCTGCCGACGCTGCTGGAGCAGTCGGGCTGGAGCATGACGGCCGCCCTGCAGGGCGCCGTGCTGATCCAGGGCGGCGGCGTAATCGGCGGGCTCCTCATGGCGCGCTTGCTGGACCGCGGCGCAACCCGGGCGGCCCTGGTCGGGGCCTTCTGCCTCTCGGCCGCGTGCCTTGGCCTCTTCGTGGTCGTACCGAGCGGCGCGGCCTGGGTGGCGCTGCTGCTGCTCCTGGGCGCCGGCGCCTCGGGCGCGCAGCTGTCGCTGAACGCGCTCTCGGCCGCCTACTATCCCCCGGCGATCAAGGCCACGGGGGTGGCCTGGGCGCTGCTGGTCGGCAGCTTCGGCTCGATCCTGGCCCCGCTGGCGGGCGCCTGGATGCTCGAGATGCGCCTCTCGGCGATCACCATCCTGAGCCTGCTCGCCATCCCCTCGCTGACCTGCGCCCTGGGGGTCGCGCTGATGCGGCGCGAGTGGCAGGCGCATTGACGCCGCGCCCCGGACGAGGGCATCGCTGAGCGCCGCGGCCGGCGACCCGGCCGGCCCCTGCTTCGCCACGACGGAGAGCCGACATGAACCTTGGCCACCTGCTGATGACGCTGGCCAGCGCCGCCGGTTTCGCCGGATCGGCGGCCCTCGCCCAGATCCCGCCCGTGGGCGTCAACGACCAGGGCGCCCTGCTGCACAGCCCCGATCCCAGGCTCGCCGCCAACAAGAAGCTGGTGTTCGACGCCTGGCGCGCGATCGTCCAGGCCGGACGGACGGACCTCGCGGCCCAGTACTTCACCGAGGACTATATCCAGCACAATCCGAACGTTCCGAGCGGGCGCGCCGCCATGGTCGAGTTCATGAGCAGGACCCGTCCCGTCCGCCCGATCGCGCCGGACATCACCTTTCCGGTGGTGGCCCTGATGGCCGAGGGCGACCTGGTGATGCTGGCGACGGTAACCTACGGCAAGGATCCGGAGGATCCGTCCAAGACCTACGCCACCACCCACTTCGACATGTTCAGGATCGAGGACGGCAAGATCGCCGAGCACTGGGACAACCTGCCCAAGGACCCGGCGCTGGCGAACGTGAACCCGAACGACCTGGTCCCGCGGTAGGGGCGGCGCCTCCCCTGCGGACGCAAGCTTTGACGCGCGTCAAGGACCGCCGTCGCCGGGGCTGCGACGCAAGGTCCCGGGAGGCTGGATGGCAGGGCCTCCAGCCAGGGAGACCGTCATGCCGATATGGAAGCTCACCCCCTCGCACCCGGAAGATCCAGCCTGGCAGGCCAGCCGGCATCTCGGTCCGGCCGTCGTGCGGGCCGCGAGCGAGAACGCCGCGCGCCGGGCGGCCGCCCTCGCCTTCCGCGTCGTCGTCGACGCCCCGTCCTCCAGCGCGCCCTGGACCAACCCGGCCCTGGTCGAGGCGGCCCAGATCGACGACGCCCGCTATGACCCCAGGGGGGAGAACGCGGTGCTCGACCCGGCGGCCTGAGGCTGGCCTAGGCCGGCGCGGAGCCGCCAGGGCCTGGGGCGAAGCGGGCGAAAGGCTGGATGCGCCCGTCCTTTTCCTCGTAGCCCCACTCGATGTGCCGCATGCCATTGGGCGGCCCCAGGTCGATGTCGGCCTCGGGGAACACCACGATCATCCGGCCGCGGCTTCGCACGAGCACGCGGCTGATGTCGGGATGGGCCTGGTGCGACCACTGCTTGAACTGTGAGTAGTAGGGCTCGCTTCGCCACGCGTCCGGACGGGCGGGATCGACCAGGATCTCGACGTGACTGGGATCCGCCGTGGGCGTGAGCAGGAAGCCCGCGCGGTCGGGCCGCCATTGCCCGCCCAGGGGCCCGGCCAAGGTCCAGATGCACTGGTAGCTCCTGCAGGCGTTCGGCCGGTCGGAATGGATCGAGCACCCCCGCCCCTTGGCGAAGTGGCGGCACACGGCATCCGAAGGCTTCTGGAGCTCGGCGATGTCCAGCACCGTGCAGCACAGGCCGCAGTCGCCGCAGGGCTTGGGCTTGACGAGCACGCCCAGCTCCTGAGCCGTAGGCGGGCGCGCTTGGAAAGGCGGAGCGTCGGCAGGCGGCATGGGACCCGGGCTGGCGGTGACTGGACGGCGCGAGGATCACCCGTCCGCGCGGCTCAGTCCAGGCCCGACCAGCCGCCGCGACTGACCCCGATTGCCCAGGCCCAGCCCTGCTGGCACTCTCGGCGCGGGGTAGACCGGACCTGAGCTCCCGACGTCCTTCGCGAAGGCGTCCCAGAGGAGGCGCCGGCCGCCATCGGGAACCGGGTGGGACCAAGTCATGAGCGCGACCGACCTCAGCCAGGCCGCCCCCCTCGAACCCGTCGCGCCCGCCCTCGCGCCGGCCGCAGCGCCGACGACGGCCCAGGCCGCATGGCTGAAGCCGCCGATCGCCTGGTACGCGGTCTGCATGGTCTCGCTGGTGACCCTGTGCGGCCAGCTCGACTACGGGCTGATGTCGCTCCTGGTCCAGCCGATCAAGGCCTCCACCCACATGACCGACACCCAGATCGGCCTGCTCATGGGTGTGGCCTACTCTGGCGTCTACCTGCTCTGCGGCGTCCCCCTCGCGCGGATCTCGGACCGGCGCCGCCGCACCTTCGTGCTGGCGGGCGGCATGACGATCTGGAGCATCGGGACGGCGCTGTGCGGCGTGGCCCAGAACTTCTGGCAGTTCGCGGCCTTCCGCGGAATGATGGGCGGCGCCATCTCGGTGAAGGGACCCACGACGGTCTCGATCATCCCGGACCTGGTTCCGCGGAACAGGCTCGCCCGGGCCTTCGGCATCTACAACGTCGCCCTCATCGCCGGTCAGTCGGCGTCGATGATCGTCGGCGGGATGCTGCTCGGCGCCCTGCTCCCTCACATGCCGATCCACATCCTCGGCATCCAGATCCGGCAGGCGTGGCAGATGGTCTTCATCCTGATGGGCCTGCCAGGCCTTGTCGTCGCAGCCATCGTCGCTCTGACGGTGCCCGAGCCGGCGCGGCAAGGGCGGGCCAACCCCGGATCGGCGCCGATGCGCGAGGTGGCGCGCTTCATGTTCCTCGGCCCCGCCAGCAAGGTCTTTGTCCCGACCATGATCGGAACGGCGCTGGCCGGCGTCCTGCTGGCCGGCGTCGGCGGTTGGCGGGCGGCCTTCTTCGCGCGCACCTACCACATGGGCGCGCACGTCTATGGCCCGCTCTCGGGAACCATCAGCCTGATCACCGCGCCGATCGGGGTGATCATCGGGGCCTGGGTCGCCGAGCGCATGCACCGGCGCTGGATCGACTCGCACCTGCGCCTGGCGGTGGTCGTCCACATCCTGACCATGCCGTTCTATATCTTCAGCCCGCTGATGCCGACGCCCGAGCTGGCGCTCGCCTGCCAGTTCGTCATGGGGATCCTGATGATGGCCAGCGCGCCCTCGCAGCTGTCGGCCATGCAGATCATCACGCCCAACCAGATGCGCGCCCAGGTGAACGCCATCTACATGGTCACGATCAGCGTGGTCGGGAACGGCCTGGGGCCGTCCGTCGTCGCCTTCATGACCGACTACCTGTTCCGCGCCGAGTCGGAGCTGCGGTACGCCATGCTGACCCTGGCTGCGATCTGCACGCCGATCAGCCTGGTCTGCCTGATCATGACGGTGAAGCCCTACGGCCGCCTGTACCGCCAGATCGTCGAGGCGGAGGCGGCCTGAGGCCGAGGGGCCTCCCGCGCGCCGCGCCCGTGGCGCGGCGGGGCGCTCGAAGAGTATGGCGGGTGCGTTGCTGAGCGTTGGCCGATCGCAGGAGCAGAAGTCCCTGCAGACCCTCGACAACCCGCGCGCCCCGAAGTTGCCACCCGTGTGTCCGGGTCGGACAGACCTGAAGGGGCGGTGGGTCGGGCGATACCGTCGGGACTTGCGACTATGGCTCGAACGGCTCGCCCGTGAGCAGCGCCAGGCGACGATTGGCCTCGTCAGAAAAGTTGAACCTCACGCGCTTGGGCGAGACGCCATGCCTATAGTCGTAAAGCGCCGTGCCCTGGGTGAACTTGCCGTTCTGCACCACATCCGCATAGAGCGGAATGGCCAGAGCGGTCCGCCCGGTGTGCGCATAGGCTGTGGCCAGGTTGAACTCGTTGACCATGCCCGGGCTCTCCCGATACGACGCGGCCGCCAGGATGGCCATGGCGGACCAGTCGCTGTCGGCGCCGGCCTGCTCGGCCCTCGACGCCAGTTGCGCCGCCGACGTCGTGCCCGGGGCTGGGGGCATGTCCGTGGCTGGGGCTGCGCCAGGGGCTGGGCCGCGATCCTGCGCCAGAGTCGGCGAAGCCATGACGCAGACGCCAGCGATCGCGATGAGAAGAGGAACGAAACAAGTCATAGTCGGGTCCTTCCTTGGTCGCACTTGGCCCAAGCTTGGTATCTCGCCCCGTGGCCCGGGAAGGTCTTGGCTTCCGCTGAAGGCGGACGGACGCAGCGGATTTGCTCCGTCCAGAGTGTTTCCCTTCAACGGGCCGTGACCTTGAAGGAGTCCATCAAGGCGTCGCCCTCCCCAGGGGTCCCCGCGCCATCGGCGTGGGTGTAAGAGACTTGGTACAACCGATGGCCCACGATCAGCACGCGCATCTGCTCGGTGGCGCCGTCCACGGTGGTGAACACGCCCTGGATCGCAGGCCGACCGGCGAATTGAACCGGCGCCATCGACACCAGCCGACTGGAACGCTCCAGCGCGTGGGCGTGCAACAGGAGCTCATAGGTTCGCTGGTTCGGGACCGGGACGGGGATGGCGGTCGGGTATTGATCGACCCTGACCATGAACGAGCGGCCGCCATCGTCGGCGACATAGATCTGATAGCCAGGATCAAAGTCGCCCGCCTCTGACCGGGCGCTGATCTTCGGCGTGACGGGGAAGGCGATGCTGAAGTCGCCGTCCGGCGAGGTGTAAGGTGATTGGGCCAGGGCCTGGATGGGCTGTGGCCAGATCGGCAGGACGGTCGCGCCACCAGCCATGATCGTCGCCGCCACGAGGACGGCCGTGAAGCGACGGGTGATCATTTGCAGCGTGCCCTTCTGCGTAAAGGCCCAAACGCGAATCTGAATTCTACGTCCAAGACCATTCTTCGACGTCCAGAATCCGGCCGCCGCCCTAGATCTTCCAGGGGAGAATACGGTTAACGTTTAAGCTGTGTCGCGCACGCCTTGCGTTGATATGGATCAAGAGGCGCGCTCGCTGCACAGCGCCGGGGGCGTCGTCATTCTCCCCGCAGTATACGTCCTCGGACGTGATTATGCCCGTCGGGCTGTCGTCCCATTTGCTAAATGATGCCTGCGTCATGCGCAGCGTTGTTCACTGAGGCGCCGCTCTACGGAACGATCAGATCTTGTCGAGTGAGCACGGCGCTTCGGGCCTGGAATTGGCCTAATCCGACTCTCAAATCGCGCTTGGCGTAGATGGGAGGCCCGATGATTTCCGCGGCTTATCAGAAGCTTGGCTGTTAGACTGTCAGCCGTGCTCGAGTGGTGCCAACTAATTGATGAATATGGGAAATTGGAGCGGGCGGGGGGAATCGAACCCCCGACATTCAGCTTGGGAAGCTGACGTTCTACCTCTGAACTACGCCCGCGCCGGGGGCCGGGTGATTAGCACGCCCGGGCGCGCCCGCGCCAGAGCCGGCGTGGCGCTCGCGGCGTTCAGGCCTGGGGCTCGAGCTTGTCCTGGGTGCGCAGCTCGAAGTCCGACGCGTCGTGGCGCTCGCGAAGCTGGGTCGCCGGATCGCCGAAGACGCGGTTGACCATCTGGCCGCGCTTGACCGCCTCCCGCTCGCCGATCGCGTCGGCCCAGCGGATGACGTGCTTGTACTCGTGCACCGCCAGGAACTCGCCGGACTCGTAGCGCAGGCCCTTCACCAGCCCGCCGTACCAGGGCCAGACCGCCATGTCGGCGATGGTGTAGTCCTCGCCGGCCAGGAACGGGACCTCGGCCAGGCGCCGGTCGAGCACGTCGAGCTGGCGCTTGGTCTCCATGGCGAAACGGTCGATGGCGTATTCGAGCTTGACCGGGGCGTAGGCGAAGAAGTGGCCGAAACCGCCGCCGAGATAGGGCGTCGAGCCCATCTGCCAGAACAGCCACGACAGCGCCTCGGCCCGGCCCGGCGCGCCGGCGGCCGGCATGAAGGCCCCGAACTTCTCGGCCAGATAGAGCAGGATCGCGCCGGACTCGAAGACCCGCACGGGCTCGGAGCCGGAACGGTCCATCAGGGCGGGGATCTTGGAGTTGGGGTTCACGTCGACGAAGCCGGAGGAGAACTGCTCGCCCTGGCCGATGTTGATCACCCAGGCGTCGTACTCGGCGCCGGCGTGGCCGAGCGCCAGGAGCTCTTCCAGCAGGATGGTGACCTTCTGGCCGTTGGGCGTGGCCAGGGAATAGAGCTGCAGCGGATGCCTGCCGACCGGCAGGTCCTTGTCGTGGGTGGGGCCGGCGATGGGGCGGTTGATGCTGGCGAAGCGGCCGCCGCTCTCCTTGTTCCAGGCCCAGACCTTGGGCGGGACATAGTCGGCGGGATAGGCAGGGACGGGGGCGGGGGCGTCGGTCATCCGATGGCTCCTGTCGAGATGTCGTCAGATGTGGGCGGCCCTGGGAACCATATGGCGGACCCGGCGAAGCTTCGCCAGGGCGGAGGTGGGCGGCCTTCAGGAATTGGTAGCGCCTCGGCCCGATCCTGGCGACATCTCCCAATTCGATCGCGCGGAGGTCGACTGTGACGGAGATCGGGTCATTGACCCAGACGGCCTGGCGACATCCGCCGGCCGGCGCTGGGCAAGCCGTCGGCGGCGGCGGCGCTGCGAAGGCCGCCGGGCAGGCGGTTGTTCAGTCGATCCTGCGCGACGAGGGCATGGCGTTGCAGGCGCTGCGGCTTCGCCTGACCGCCCTCCTGGCCGAAAGCCCCGAGCTCGCGATCAAGGCGCGCGCCCTGGCGGGGCCGGCGGCCGCCGACACGGGAAGCGACGCGGCGACGCGCTCGAGGAGCCTGGCCGAGGGCCTGGCGGCCGCCATCGGCTTCGACGCCCAGACCGGCCGCTACTACGTCAAGGCCGACGGATCGGGCCGGCTCTACACCGAGGAAGAGATCCTCCAGCTCTGCCGCGACGGGCTGGCCCGCCGGCTTGCGGGCGGGAGCTGGGACCCGGCGGCGCAGGGCGGGGCGGAGGGTGCGAGGGCCGACGCCATCGTCAGGCTCGCGCTGACGGCCGCGGGAGCCGTGCTCGTGCTCTGGCTTCTGATCCAGCTGCTGGTCGGCCGCCCGGCCTGACCGGACCAAGGCTTCCACTCCTGGACGACCGGCGCCATTGAGCCGTCCAGGCCGTCGACCCGTGGCTCGGCGGCGAACCGTTCGCGGGGGTCGGCGATGGGAAAGATGCGCCTGGTCAGGGTTCGTGCGGTGATGCTGTCGTTCGCCGCCGCCTACGCCGCGATCGGCGTGCCGGCGCTCGTCAAGCTCGGCGAGCCGGTCACGGTCCTCTGGGTCGGGGGGATGGCCGCGCTCTTCTTCGTGACGGGGCGCACGGTCCCCGACCTGACGCTGCCGGTCGGCGAGCTCCCGAGGCGGATGCCCCTCAGCTTCGGCGCCGCGGCCGTGCTGGCGCTGTGCCTCTTCCTGCCGGCCGAGGACATGCATTGGGTCGCGATCGCCGCCGGCTGCTGCTTTGGAAACCGATTGAAGGCGTCGGGCGTCGCCGGGGCCTGACCTTGTCGGCGCCGCGGGCCCGGGCTCGCCGGCGCCTTCTGTTCCCTCCCCGACCGAAATCACACTAAGCAGGGTCTCAGGGCCCCGGCGCGGGGCGGCGGGGGGCCATCGGATGCGGCGCAAGTTCACCCTGGTCGTGATGGCGGCCATGATCCTGGGGATCCTCGTCGGGGCGGTCTGCCACGCCCTGTTCCCCGATCCGGCCCAGACCAAGGCGATCGCGGGCGGACTGTCGCTGGTCACCGACATCTTCCTGCGGCTGATCAAGATGATCATCGCGCCCCTGGTGTTCTCGACCCTGGTGGTCGGCATCGCCCACATGGAGGACGTCGCCGCGATCGGGCGGGTGGGCGGGCGCACCATCGGCTGGTTCCTGCTCGCCTCGCTGGTCTCGCTGCTGCTGGGCGTGATGATGGTCCACCTGGTCCAGCCCGGCGCGGGCCTGCACCTGGCGGCGCCGGCGGCGGGCGCCGCGGCGGGGACGGGCGTGGAGGCCTCCAGCCTGTCGCTGAAGGACTTCGTCACCCACGTGGTGCCGACCTCGATCGTGGACGCCATGGCCCACAACGAGATCCTGCAGATCGTGGTGTTCTCGGTCTTCGTCGGGACGGCGGTGGCCCAGCTGGAGAACCGCGCCCCGGCCATCCTGGCCCTGGCCGAGCAGGTCGCCCAGGTGATGCTGAAGGTGACCGGCTATGTGATGTGGTTCGCGCCCTTGGCCATCTTCGCGGCCCTGGCGTCGACCGTGACGACGCAGGGGCTGGGCGTCCTGGTCACCTTCGCGAGGTTCGTCGGCGGCTTCTACGTGGCGCTGCTCCTGCTCTGGGGCGTGATGCTCGCGGCCTGCTTCCTCATCATCGGCCCGAGGGCCCTGCGCCTGGCCGGCGCCATCCGCGAGCCGGTGCTGCTGGCGTTCTCGACCGCGAGCTCGGAAGCCGCCTATCCGCGCACCCTGGAGCAGCTGGAGCGGTTCGGCGTGTCGCCCAGGATCGCCAGTTTCGTCCTGCCGCTGGGCTACTCGTTCAACCTCGACGGCTCGACCATGTACTGCACCTTCGCGACTCTGTTCATCGCGCAGGTCTATGGCGTGCACATGAGCGCGGCGCAGATCGTGGTGATGCTGCTGTTCTTCATGCTGACATCCAAGGGCATGGCCGGCGTGCCGCGCGCCTCGCTGGTGGTGATCGCGGCGGGCCTGTCCTTCTTCAACCTGCCCGAGGCGGGGCTGGTGCTGATCATAACCGTGGACCACCTGCTCGACATGGGCCGCAGCGCCACCAACGTGGTGGGCAACTCCGTCGCCTCGGCCGTGGTGGGCAAGTGGGAGGGCCAGCTCGGCCCGCCGCTGGAAGCCCTCGAGGCCCCCTCGCCTTAGTTGCCGGCTGGCCAAGGTCTGCGCGACGTCAGCGAGCTGCAACCGTTCATCCGAGCGTCCCGGCCCCCGGGACGAGCGGAATCGAGTCAGGAGCCCGCCCCGGCGGCCCGGCCGCTACTTCAGGAACGCATCGACCTGGGCGGCGAACAGGTCGGGCTGGTCCAGCATCAGGAAGTGATAGGCGCCGTCCACGCGCACGATCCGGACACCCGGCAGGGCCGCAAAGGCCTTCCGATAGAACGCGCCGACCGTCTGCGCCGAAGCGCCCATGCTGGGATCGTAGGGGTAGAGCACGGTCACCGGGATCGAGACCGCCGGGAGGCCGGGTCGGGCGTCGGAGGTCATGTCGTCGAAGGTGGCGCGGGCGAGGACCGTGCGGTCCGACGCCAGGGCCCAGGCGAGGATCTTCCGCCGGTTCTCGGGCTTCAGCGAGAAGCGCTGGACGGCGGCCTGTTCGGAGGCGGCGAAGGCCTCGGCGGACTGCGCGGTCACCGCGTCGCGCAGGGCGGCGGCCTGGGGCGTGACGGCCTCGACGCTGGCGGCCGGATTGTAGGCGGCCGGCAGGAACGGGAAGGAGTCGACGATCATCAGCCGGCCCACGTCCTCGGGATGTTGTTCGGCCAGCATCAGGCCGACAAGGCCGCCCAGCGAATGGCCGATGACGGCCGGCCGTTTCAGGTGATTGGCGAGGATATATTGGTGCAGCGCTTCCACCAGGGGGCCGAGGACCGGACCGGAGGCGTTGGCCCCGGCGGGCGCCCCGGCGAAGCCGGCGACCTGGACCAGGTGCAGGCGTTCATGCTCGGACAGACGCGCCGCCAGCCCGTTCCAGACGGCGGCGGGCGAGGCCAGTCCCGGGATCAGGATCACGTCGGGACCGGCGCCGCGAACTTCGACGGAAAAGCGCTGGGCGACGGGCGCGGGCGGCGCGCCCTCGGCGAGGGCCGGCGCCGAGCAGAGCGCAAGACCCAGGGCCACGAAGGCCGCCAGAAGGGGCTTTGCCAGGGTCATGGGTCAGTCCTCGCTGAAGATGGCTTCGATGGCCGCGTCGAACAGGCGCGCGATCCTGAACGCCAGCGGCAGGCTGGGATCGTACTTGCCGGTCTCGATGGCGTTGACGCTCTGGCGCGAGACGCCCAGGCGCTCGGCGAGGTCGGCCTGGCTCCAGCCCCGCTCGGCGCGCAGCACGCGAAGCCGGTTCCTCACCGGCCCGCCCGCCAGTTCACCCAGGCCTGGGAAGGCCCGAGCGCCACGACGAAGATCACGAACACAAAGACCATGTCCAGGTGCGCGACCCCGCCGTAGTCCTCCAGGAACCCCAGGACGGTGCAGATCGCGACCGTGAGGCCGGCCGCCAGGGCGTGGGCGCGGCCGCGCAACATGCGGATGTATTCGTCGGTCTCGTCCTGGACGAAGCGCTGCATGGCCCAGATGACCCCGAAGACCGGCAGGGCGGGGGCCGCGGCGAACAGGTAGCGCAGCACGCCGTCCGGCATCCGGCCGTGGTGGTAGGTCCAGCCCACGATCCACAGGATGGCGACGTAGACGACCATGAAGCCCGCCACGCGAAGGGTGTAGCGGCGCGCGGCCGGCGATTTCCAACTGGCGAGTCCCATGTCGATCTCCCCGGTCCGCCGCGCTCAGCGCCGCCGAGGCCGCAAGGCCTGGCCCGCGCGCCAGGCGCAGGCGCCGAAGGCGACGGACGCACCGACCGACGCGATGATGACGCCGGCGGCGAGCAGGGCGTCGCCCTGCGGCGTGAGGCGCAGTCCCAGGGCCACGCCCACGGCGCCGAGCGCGGCAAGCCAGAAGGCCTTGAACACGTTGCGGGTCAGATCGTTGGACATGTCAGCTCTCCTTGTCTTGATGACAAGGTAACTAGACATTCTGGGGTGTCAAGTGTCCTGGACATCATTCGCTGAGCGCTGGCGCCGTGTAGGTTGCGCCCTGCCCGGGCCGGCCGCGGCCGGGCAGCGCAGGGGGACGCCATGCGAGGCCGTCACGACGAGACTGGCAAGTCGGACCGCGGCGCGGCGCCCCGGCCAAACGGCTCCAGGCGGCGGATCGCCCTCGGCATGGCGCTGTGCCTTGCGACCCTGGCCGCCTGCGCGGCCCAGCCCTACACGCACACGCCCGGCGCTCCGGGGTTCTTCCACGGACTGCTGCACGGCTTCATCGCGTGGTTCGCCCTGGTCGGGCACATCTTCAACCCCGAGATCCGCATTTACGCCTATCCCAACTCAGGCGGCTGGTACGATTTCGGGTTCCTGATCGGGGCCTCGCTGCGGGGCGGCGGCGCGGGCGCGGCTTCGCGCTGAGGCGGCGGGCGCGGGAGCCCTCACCACCTGCTGAAGTGCTTGGAGAGCTTGAGTCCCTGGCGCTGGTAGTGCGAGCCGCCCTCGCCATAGATGCGGGTCGGGCGCTGCGCCATCGCCTCGAACTGCAGGCGCGCGACGATCTGGCCATCCTCGAGGATGAAGGGCGCCTCGCGGCTGCGCACCTCGAGCACCGCGCGGCTGCCCTGGCCGCCGGCCTCGGCCGTGCCGAATCCCGGATCGAAGAAGCCGGCGTAGTGGGCGCGGAACTCGCCTACAGCCGGGTCGATGGGCGTCATCTCGGCGGCCTGGAGGACCGGGATCTCGACCGTCTCCTTGGACGCCAGGATGTAGAACTCGCCGGGATCCAGCAGGAGCTCGCCGTGGCGGGGCTGCAGCGGCTCGAAGAAGTCGCGCGGGTCGTAGCCGGCCTCGATGTCGAGGTCGATGACGCCGGCGTGCCGGCGGGCGCGGAAGCCGGCGAGCTCGCCGGTCAGGTCGACGCCCACGGCGGTGATCCCGAGCCGCTCGGGAACGCCGCGCTTGAGGCGCAGCTGGTTCAGCCGCGTGCCGGCGCGGGCGAGGACCGAGAAGGTCTGCGGCGCGATCTCCAGATAGAGCGGGCCTTCGTAGCCCTCGGCCACGTCGTCGAAGGCCTGGCCGCCGTCGGTGAGCAGGCGCACGAAGATGTCGAGCCGGCCGGTGGAGCTCTTGGGATTGGCGCGGCCGGCGACGCCGGGCGGCAGGCGCAGGCGCTCCTGCACCTCGGCGATGTAGACGCAGCCGCGCTCGAGCACGGCGCCGCGCTCGAGGTCGAGCTCGTGCATGGCGACGGACTGGAGCCGGCCGGCGACCGTGCGCCCGCGCCCGGCGAGGAAGGAGGCGCGTACGCGCCAGCAGCGCTGGCCGAGGCGCAGGTCGAGGCTCGCCGGCTGGACCTGGCCCTCGGCGAAGGGCGTCGGCGCGGCGATGGCGCCGGCCGCGCACAGCGCCTCGATCGCCTGGCAGGGCAGGATGCCGGGCGCGTCAGGCAACGGCCGCTCCCATGCCCCTGCCCTCGGCGATGCGGGCGCGGGCGAGCTCGGCGGCGATCTCGTGGGTCGGCCGCCGCTCGGCCGTGGAGCGGTCCAGGATGTCGGCGAGGGTGGTCATCAGCCGGTCCACCTTGCCCTCGACCCAGGCCGGGTCATAGGCCTCGCCGCGGTCGAGCGCGCGGATCTCGGCCGCCACATTGATGATGCCGCCGCCGTTGATCACGTAGTCGGGCGCGAAGACGATCCCCCGCTCGAACAGCGCCTGGCCGACCTCGGGCGAGGCCAGGGGGTTGTTGGCGCCGCCGGCGATGACGCGGGCGCTCAGCCGGCCCAGCGTTTGCATCGTGACCACGGCGCCGAGCGCGCAGGGCGCGAAGACCTCGGCGGGCGTGTCGAAGATGGCGTCGGGCTCGACGATGGTCGCGCCGGTGCGACGGGCGACCTCGTCGAGCACGGGCGCGTTGACGTCGCTGACGTAGAGGCGCGCGCCGGCCGCGGCGAGCTTGTCGGCCAGGAAGCCGCCCACGTGGCCGACGCCCTGGATCGCCACCGCGACGCCATCCAGGCCCTTGCCATAGGCCCGCTGGACGCACAGGCCGACGCCGCGGAAGACGCCTTCGGCGGTGACCGGGCTGGGATCGCCCGAGGCGCCGGGATGGCCGTCGAGACCGGCGACATAGCGGGTGCGGCGGCGGGCGTAGGCGAGGTCCTGGGGCGTCAGGCCGACGTCCTCGGCCGCCCAGTAGCGGCCGCCGACCTGCTCCACCGCGTCGCCGAAGGCCTCGAACAGCTCGGGCGTCTTGCCGGTGCGCGAGTCGCCGATGATCACCGCCTTGCCGCCGCCGAGGTCCAGGCCCGCGACGGCGCATTTGTAGGACATCGCGCGCGAGAGCCTGAGCGCGTCCTCCAGCGCCGCTTCGGCCGTCGGATAGGGCCACATCCGGCAGCCGCCCGAGGCGGGGCCGCGAGCGGTGGAATGGACGGCGATGACGCACTTCAGGCCGCGCTTCGCATCGTGGAAGGCGTGGACGGCCTCGTGCCCATCGAAGGCGGGCGAATCGAACAGGGTCATGGGACGAAAGGCTGAGTCGGGAAAGGGCGCGAGGCTTACGCCGAGGGGGCGCAGGTCACAAGCGGGTGGTCAGCCCCCTTCGTCGCCCTCGCGGGCGACACTTCCCCCGGAGGCGGAAGATCGAAACGGCCGATGCTCTGGGGGCGGGATCGGCGGCGCGGCGGACGGCAGGGGCTGGGCGGGATCCTTGATGTAGGCCATCACGTCGTCCCAGACCTTCGGGTTCTCGAGGTCGATGAGCAGGAGGTGATAGCCGTCGGCGTAGTAGGCGGTGCGGTCGAGCGGCCCCTCGAGGCCCGCGGCGGCGTGGAAGGCGGGGTCCTTGCCGATGATCTGGTCCTTGGCGCCGTAGAGATAGAGCGTCGGGACCCGAAGCTCGCCGGTCTCGGACCAGCCGCGCTGCATCAGGTCGACCAGGCCGTAGAGGGCGTCGAGCCGCGAGCCCCAGAGAAGCAGCGGATCGGCGCCCATGCGGCGCAGCTCCTCGAAGTTGTCGCTGGCGGCGATGTTCCGGGTGATGAACGTCGGCGGCGTGATCACGTAGGACGGCAGGAGGTGCGCGCCCAGGAACAGGGCGACCTTGTTGGGCAGGGGCTGGGCCGACCAGCCCCACACCGCCGGCGAGGACAGCACCAGCCGGTCGGCCGAGGGCGGATTGTCCGAGGCGAAGGCGTCGATGGCGACCGCCCCGCCCATGCTGACCCCGACCACCGCCACGATGGCGTGCGGATAGCGCCGCCGGACCAGGGCGGTGAAGGTGCGAAGGTCGTCCTCCATCAGCCGGCGCCCGCCCCAGACGCCGCGATGGGGCGAGCGGCCGAAGCCGCGCTGGTCGAAGGCGTAGGTGGTGATCCCGTGGCGCGCCCAATAGGCGCCGGCGAGGTCGAAGGCGTTGGCGTAGTCGTCCATGCCGTGCAGGCCGACGATCACGGCCCAGGGCTCGCCCCTCGCGTCCCAGTGCTCCAGGCCCAGCCGCGTCCCGTCGAAGCTGACGAAGGCATGGTTCTCGATACGGGGGCCAGAGAAGTCGGCGCCCGGATGGCCCACGCGCTGGGTCACCGGCGAGCAGGCGGCGAGCGTGAGGAGCAGCGCGAACGCCAACCTGATCGTTCCCACCGTCATGGCCGGCGCCGGGCGCCTGCAATCGGGCGGGTCGCGACGCGACGCGACCCGGGGGGCCGCCCATGAACACCAGCCTCTCATGGTCGTTCGGCGTTCATGGCTCCCCGGGACGAGCCCGGGGATGACGGTGGTTGGGAGAGGATCTCCCGCACGCGCGCCTGCAGGTGCGGAACGGCCTCGGCTTCGAACCAGGGATGGCGCCTGAGCCAGGCCGTGTTGCGCCAGGAGGGATGCGGCAGCGGCATGATGGTAGGCAGGAACGCGCGCCAGTCGGCCACGGTTTCGGTCATCGAGCGTCCGGCCCGTTCGCCGAGCGCCCAGGCGATCGCGTGCTGGCCCACGAGCAGGGTGAGTTCGACGTGCGGCAGGGCGGCCAGCAGCCTCGGCCGCCAGAGCTCGGCGCAGCGCCGGGGCGGCGGGTAGTCCCCGCCCTTGGGATCGGTGCCGGGGTAGCAGAAGGCCTGGGCGGCCACGCCGATGCGCGGATCGCCGTAGAAGGCGTCGCGATCGACGCCGAGCCAGCCGCGCAGGCGGTCGCCGGAAGGATCATCGAACGGCAGGCCGCTCTCGTGGACGCGCCGGCCGGGCGCCTGGCCGCAGACCAGGAGCCGGGTCTGAGGCGCCACCATCACCACTGGACGCGGAACATGCGGCAGCTCGCCCTCGCAGGCGCGGCAGGCGCGGATCTCGGCGAGCACGGCCTGAAGGCTCATGGGTCCGATTTAGCAATGATGCGGGCGCTGGGAAGGCGCCGCGGCGGCCAAGAAGCGGCGAGCTCAGCCCTCGACGCTGTCGGGCGCGACCTCGTAGACCCGCGAGCAGTATTCGCAGGTGACGCGGATCACCCCGTCCGGCTCGACCATCTCGACCCGCTCATCGGCCG
The DNA here is from genome assembly GCA_963775275.1 of uncultured Alphaproteobacteria bacterium. GTDB lineage: Bacteria > Pseudomonadota > Alphaproteobacteria > Caulobacterales > Caulobacteraceae > JANWHQ01. The sequence continues at coordinate 110,289 of CAVZII010000005.1, forward strand.
GGAACGAGCGCAGGAGGCTCAAGATGCGGTCGGGCGAGCAGCGGCAGAACGCCTTCAGCGGCTTGGACCGGAAGAGCCGCACCCCGTCCTCGTGGAACAGGCGGTAGAGCAGCCGCTCGGCCGGCAGAGCCGGGTCGATCAGCTCGTCCTCGCCCAGGGTCTCGAACAGGGCCTGGGCGCGGGTCCAGGCGTCCTCGGCCTCGAGGCGGGCGTCCAGGTCGCCGGCGATGTTCTGGATGAGGAGCCCGCCGGCGCGCCAGGTGGGGCCTCCGTCGGTCCGAAGCTGGCCGACGGCCAGCCGCACCCGCGTCGGGGTCTGCTCGGACTGGGCGAAATAGGTCTCGGCGCAGAGCGCGAGGGTCTCGCCCTCGATCGGGGTCATGCCCTGGTAGCGGTCCATGCCGGGGCCCTGGTCGATGGTCATGACGAAGACGCCCTGGCCGAGCAGGCTCCTGGCGCCGGGCCGGGCGAAGCCCTGGGAGGCGGCGGCGACCTTCTCCGCGTCGAAGCTGCAGTAGCCGCGAAGGGCGCCGGCGGTGTCGTAGTCGGCGACCAGCAGCGAGACCGGGCCGTCGCCCTGGGCCTGGACGATCAGGCGGCCCTCGAACTTCAGGCTCGCGCCCACGAGCGCGGCCAGGGCGCAGGCCTCGCCGAGCAGGTTGGCCACCGGCTCGGGATAGTCGTGCCGCGTCAGGATCTCGTCGACCAGCGGGCCGAGCCGCGCGATGCGGCCGCGCACCGGCGCGTCCTCGATCTGGAAGGGGGAGACGAAATCGTCGCCGGGCGGCGGCTGAAAGGGTTCAGGCACGGCGGATCCAGGCTCGCCGACCGCGGGGGCCGGCCATGGAGGCGGGGTGGTGGAGGGCTTCGGCCCGGATATAGGTGCGATCCGCGCCGGACCAAGCGTGGGCGCCTCGCCGCCTGAAACGCCCGGCGCAGAGGCCCCCCCGGCTCGTCCGCACGCGCCCCGACAGGGCTCCAGGTTGTCCGCGATGGAGCCGCGCGGGCGCCGGGCGGCGGCCATCGCTCTGATTGAGGAAGATCACGACGTGAGCCGCACGGCCTCCTGCAGCGAAACCACGATCTGTGGCGCAAGCACGGAGGGGCTGGAGCGAACTCTCCCGATGAGCCGCTCGTCGGCCGTGGCCAGGCAGGTCCCACGGCCGACCGCCAGGGCCAGGTAGAGGCAGTCGTAGGCAGGGTGGTCGAGTTCGACCGCAAGGCGCGTCGCCTCTTCGAGCATGCCCCTCATCGGGACCAGCTCGATCTCGGCGCTGGCCAGCAGCCGCGCAGCCAGGACCGCCTCCTCGGCCAGGAACTCGCGCCGGTTGACCTTCTTCCAGAGCACGTTCGCGCATTCCGCCACGATCAGGTCCGGAGCGACCAACGCATGTGCGCCGCGAAGCGCCGTGGCCTCGTCCGTTCCGGCCTCCTGGACGACCCACTTGATGGCGACGCTGGCGTCGATGACCAGCGGGCTCACCGCTCCTCGCGGCCTTCGCGCACCAACTCCTCGGCGGGGGTATGACGGCGGCCGGCGGTCAGCCGACGCAGCTGCGCCGCCATCTCGTCGAAGGAGGGCTCGACATCGGCCGCAAGGGCGTTGCGGAGGATCTCACGGTGTTCCGCCTCCATCGAGCGTCCGTGGCGGGCGGCCCGGCGCTTGAGCCGGCCGACGAGCTCGTCCTCGATGTCGCGAACAAGCAGGCTGCGAGGCATGGCGCGCTCCATATCATTGCTAGCAATGATATCATCGCCTCATGCAACTGCAAGGACGCACGACGCTCATCCGTTCCCGGCGAAGCACCAGGCCAGGACCGCCTTCTGGGCGTGGATTCGGTTCTCGGCCTCGTCCCAGACCAGCGACTGGGGCCCGTCGATGACCTCGTCGGTGACCTCCTCGCCCCGGTGCGCCGGCAGGCAGTGCAGGAACACCGCTTCGGGATGGGCCAGCGACATCAGCTCGGCGTCGACCTGATAGGGCTCGAAGGCGTCCAGCCGCGCCTCGCCGTCCACGTCGCCCATGGAGACCCAGGTGTCGGTGACCACGCAGTCGGCGCCTCGGACGGCCTCGCGCGGATCCTCGGTCATATCGATCCGCGCGCCCTCGCGCTCGGCCCTGGCGAGGTCGACGAGATCCGGGTGGTAGACCGCCGGGCAGGCGATGTTGAGGCGAAAGCCCAGGATCGCCGCGGCGTGGATGAAGCTGGCGCAGACATTGTTGCCGTCGCCGATCCAGGCGATCGTGCGCCCGGCGATGGGCCCCCTCGCCTCCTCGAACGCCTGGATGTCGGCCAGGATCTGGCAGGGGTGGCTCTTGTCGGTCAGGCCGTTGATCACCGGCACGGAGGCCGCCTGGGCGAAGCGCTCGACGTCCTCGTGCCGGTTGGCGCGGATCATCACCGCGTCGACCATGCGCGAGAGCACGCGCGCGGTGTCCTCGACGGTCTCGCCGCGGCCGAGCTGTGTCTCGCCCGACGAGACGATCGAGACCGCTCCGCCGAGCTGACGCATGGCCGCGTCGAACGAGAAGCGCGTGCGCGTGGAGTGCTTCTCGAACAGCATGGCCAGAAGCCGGCCCTTGGCGGGAGCGTCCGGGTCGACCTCGGCCTTGCCCCAGCCGTGGCGGGCCGCCTTGCGGCGCTTGGCGTCCTCGAGGATGCCGCGGACGGTCTCGGCGTCCAGGCGCCAGAGGTCGATGAAGTGGCGGGGGGAAGCGGCCGGCGCGCTCATGCCGCCGCCTTCGCCCGCGCCGCCTCGCAGGTCCGCTCGAGCTTGTCGATCGCCTCGCGCGCCTCCTCCTCGGTGATGACGAGGGGCGGCAACAGGCGCACGCAGTTCTCGCCGCCGCCGGCGATGAGCAGCTGCTCGTCGCGCGCCATGGCCATGAACTCGCGGTTGTTGGGGGTGATCTTCAGGCCGATGAGCAGGCCCTTGCCGCGGATGTCCTGGATGATGTCGGGGAAGCGGTCCTTGAGGCCCTGGAGCTGCTGGCTGAAGTAGCCGGAGATCCGGTTCACGTGGTCCATCATCTCGGGCCGGTCGATCTCGTCGAAGGCCGCGAGCGCCACGGCCATGGCCAGCGGATTGCCGCCATAGGTCGAGCCGTGCGTCCCCGTCGTCATGGCGCCGGAGGCGTGATGGGTGGCGAGGCACGCGCCCACCGGGAAGCCGCCGCCGAGCGCCTTGGCCACGCACATGACGTCCGGGGCCACGCCGGACCATTCATAGGCGAACAATTTGCCGGTGCGGCCCATGCCGCACTGGATCTCGTCGAACATCAGAAGCGCGCCCTCGCGGTCGCAGAGCTCGCGCATCTCGCGCAGCTGGGCGTCGGTGAAGGCCCGCGCGCCGCCCTCGCCCTGGACGGGCTCGACCAGGATGGCGGCCGTGGTCTCGCCCACCGCGGCGCGCAGGGCGTCCATGTCGCCGAAGGGCAGGTTGACGTAGCCGGGCAGCGGCGGGCCGAAGCCCTCCAGGTAGTGCGGATTGCCGCCGGCGGTGACGGCCGCGTAGGTCCGGCCGTGGAAGGCGCCCTCGAAGGTGATGACGTCGATCCGCTCGGGATGGCCCTTGGCCGCCTGGTGGCGGCGCGCGATCTTCAGCGCCAGCTCCACGGCCTCGGTCCCGGAGTTGGTGAAGAACACCTCCTCGGCGAAGGTCGACGCGCACAGCCGGTCGGCCAGCCTCTCCTGGTCGGGGATGCGGAAGATGTTGGAGACGTGCCAGAGCTTCTCGGCCTGGGCCTCCAGCGTCCTGACCAGCCTGCGGATGGCAGTGGCCGAGGCCGTTCACGGCGATGCCGGCGACGCAGTCGAGGTAGTCCCTGCCGTCCTCGGTCCACAGGCGCACGCCCTCGCCTCGCACGAACGCCAGCGGGGCGCGCTGATAGACGCCCATGATGTGGCTGTCGGACGACGGCTTGGACGTGTCGGGCGCGGACATGGCCTCCCCCAAATAGGATGACGTCCCCGACGCGGGGCGGCGGGGACTGGAAGGCGCGGGGTTATCCGTTCAAGGGGCCGCGCTGTCAATCGCGCGGGGCCGGTCCGACGCGTCAGGTCTTGAGCCGGTAGCCCTTCACGAAGCACCACCAGCACCAGACCATCAGGCCGACGACGAAGATGGCCGAGCTGATGACGCCGGCGGCGATGTTGCTGTCCGACACGCCGATGAAGCCGTAGCGGAAGCCGTCGATCAGATAGAAGAACGGGTTGTAGTGCGAGATCGTCCTGAACGGCTCGGGCAGATGGTCGACCGTATAGAAGGTTCCCGAGAGGAAGGTCATCGGCATCACCACGAAGTTCTGGACCATGGCCATCTGGTCGAACTTCTCGGCCCACAGCCCCGCCAGCACGCCCAGCTCCCCCATGATCACCGAGGCGGCGAACATGAACCAGATCGCCGCCCACAGGTGCGCGACATGGGCGCCGGCGAACCACCACACGGTCGCCAGCGTCACCAGCCCCACCACGATGCCGCGGCTGGCGGCGCCGAGCACGAAGGCGGCGCTCTGCTCGATCGAGGTCAGCGGCGGGGTCAGGAAGTCGGCCGACAGGCCCATCATCTTGGCCTGCAGGATCGAGGACGAGGAGTTGGCGAAGCCGTTGTTCAGGACGTTCATCATCACCAGGCCCGGCGCGACGAACTCGGTGAAGACGATGCCGTGGACCGGCGGGCGCGCGCCCTTGGTCGCGACCGCGAACACCATCATGTAGAGCAGGCTCATCATCAGCGGCGCGAGGACCGTCTGCATCGGGATCTTCGTGAAGCGCCGGACCTCCTTCATGTAGAGGGTCCAGAAGCCCAGCCAGTTCACGCCCGCGTAGTTGCGGGGCAAGGGCGGGATGACGCGCTCGATCGCCATGTCTCTCATGGCGACTGATGTGCGCCGCGCCGCGGGCCCGCGCAAGGTCCGGACAACGTCGGCGCCCGAGCGGCCCTATATGTAGTTTCTGTGGACAGATCCCGCCCCAGGGATTGTGCCTCTTAACGGTTTGTTTACGATATCTAGTGGGTGGTTAACCACAGACCCGTGGTTGGACACAACATCTAGCGCCTGCGAAGCGGCGCAGGCGCCCGGGGCGGGTGGAGAAGGGTCATGGGCTGGACCGAGGAACGTGTCGCGCTGTTGAAGAAGCTGTGGCTGGAAGGCCTGAGCGCGAGCCAGATCGCCAAGCAGCTGGGCGGGGTCACGCGTAACGCCGTGATCGGCAAGGTCCATCGCCTGGGCCTTTCCGGACGCGCCGCGCCTTCGCAGCCCGCGCGCACGGTGTACAAGGCGCCGCGCCCGCCAAGGCCCGCGCAGACGCCCTCGCTCGCCCCGCGCCGCATCGCCGCAGCTCCGGCCGCAAGCGCGGCCGAGCCGGCGCCGGTCTTCTATGTGGAGGAGCCGGGGTCCGCGACCGTGCTGACGCTGGGCGCGCACATGTGCAAGTGGCCGATCGGCGATCCGGCCAGCGACAACTTCACATTCTGCGGACGCCGGATCGGCGAGGGCTCCTACTGCGCCGAGCACGCCCGTATCGCCTACCAGCCGCAGCAGAAGGGCAAGCGCAGCTCGGCCAACGAGCTGGCCCGGTCGCTGCGTCGCTACATCTGATCTCGGTGGTCCAGCGCCGCGCGTGAATCGGCGGGCGCCTCGGCGCGGTCTTCGAGGCCGTAGTCCCGCAGCACCCGCGCGACTCTCAGTCGGTAGTCCTCGAAGATTCCAGCGCGGCCGGCGGCCTGGACGCGGCGATGCGCCTCCAGTCCGCGCCAGCGTTCGACCGCCGCCTCGTCGCGCCAGAGCGACAGGGAAAGGACCTTGCCTGGCTCGGCCAGGCTCTGGAACCGCTCGATGGAGATGAACCCGTCGATCCCGGCCAGCAGCGGGCGGAGCCGCTCGGCCGCGGCCAGATAGTCGTCCAGTCGTCCCGACGCAGGCTTCGCCTCGAAGATCACCACGATCATCGCGGGCCCTCGACGGGCCTCAGGAAGGTGCGCTCCTCAGAGAGGATGAACCGACGCTCCTGGGCGAACCGAAAGTTCTCCGCGCCGGCCGCATCGGCCCTCAGCCGTGCGCGGTAGGCTTCGTAGTCGGCCAGGGCCGAAAACCCGATGAGGGCCAAGGCGACGTTGTTGGTCCCCTCGTGCGGCAGGAAATAGCCGATGAGGTCGCCGCCGCAGGCGGGGATGACCTCGAGCCACCTGCGGGCGTAGGCCTCGAAGGCCTCGAGCTGGAAGGGGTCGATGACATAGCGGATGCAGCAGACGATGGATGCGGCGGCGGACATGGCGGGGCGACAGCTCCTGGCGATTGCGGACAGCCCGGACTAACCGATTGAGGCGCGCTCATGTTTCGACTACGGTCGAAGCATGAAGGTGGGCCCGGACATCGCCCTGGTCGCGTCGCTGCTGGGCGACCCGGCGCGCGCCAACATGCTGACGGCGCTGCTGGGCGGGCAGGCCCTGACCGCGGGCGAGCTGGCCCGGGAAGCCGGCGTCACCGCGCAGACGGCGAGTTCGCACCTGGCCAAGCTGACGCAGGGGGGCCTGCTGGCCGCGCGACGGCAGGGTCGACACGCCTACTATGCCTTGTCCGGAGACGATGTCGCCGAGGTGATCGAGGGCCTGATGGGACTGGCCGCCCGTAACGGCCAGCTGAGGAGCCGGCCCGGCCCCCGCGACCCGGAGCTGAGGCGAGCGAGGGTCTGCTACGACCACCTGGCGGGGGACATGGGCGTCGCCATGCTGGACGGTCTCGTCGCGCGAGGCCGCCTGAGGCCGCCTTCGGAGGGCCTGGCGCCGACGGCGGAGGGTCTTGCCTTCATGGCGGAATTTGGAGTCGACCTGGAGGCCCTGGGCCACGTGCGCCGGCCGCTCTGCCGCGAGTGCCTGGACTGGAGCGTGCGGCGCAGCCACCTCGGCGGCGCGCTCGGCGCAGCCCTGCTCGAGCGCATCTACGCCCTGGGCTGGGCGGCGCGAGCGCCGGGGGACCGTGTGGTGGCCTTCACGCGCAAGGGCCTTGCCGCCTTCCACACGACGTTCGGCCCGGGCGCGCCGGGTTGAGCCCTACTGTCCGTCGTCTGGGGCCGGCCCGCCGACCTTCAGGAGCTGGAGCCGGAACTTCAGTACGCTGTTGGCCGGGATCGGCCCGGTCTGCTTGTCGCCATAGCCCAGCGCAGGCGGAACCCAGATGATCCACTCGTCGCCGGGCCGCATCTGCTGCAGCGCCACGACCCAGCCCGAGATGAGCCCGCCGAGCTGAAAGCTGACGGGCTTGCCGCCCGGCTTCATGGTCGTGTCGAAGACCGTGCCGTCGAGCAGCGTCCCTTCGTAGTTCACCTGAACCACGTCGTCCGGCGTCGGATGCGGCCCGTCCGCCGGGCCGGATTTCAGGACCTTGTACTGCACGCCCGAGGGCAGGACCTTGACCCCGTCAGCCAGGGCGTTCTCGGCGAGGAAGGCCACAGGGCTCTTGGTCGGCGCCGATGCGGACGCGTCCGCAGCGGCGTCCCCTGACTGAGCCCGGGCGCAGCCGGCGACGGCGAGCACGCTGGCGGCTGCCGCAAGAACGATCACAAGACGCATGGAGGTTTCCTCATGAAATAGGGGGGCAGCGCGAGGGACCGGGGACGCGGCGTTCGACCTGGACCGCGGCCCGGCCGGGACGCACTGACGTCACGACGTAGGTTGCGCCGTCCTCGGGATGGAAGACAGGGCCGTCCGGCTCGAAGGCGACGGACGATGCGGCGCATGACACCTGGCTGACGGTCGCGCCCGGCTCCAGCCGCTGGCGGCGTCCGTCGAAGACATAGCTCAACGCGCGATCGGCCCGGTTCGTCACTTCAATAGCCACCCGCATCGAGATCGGCCGGCCGAACACCTGGACGGCGGCGTAGCGGCCCGGCGTGGCGGGCGCTGCGGCGACGCCGACGCCGATCTCGACCACCGTGGCGTCGAGCATGTTGCGCCGGTGGCCCGGCGAGCGCTCCCAACCCTGGACGAAGTCGGCCGCCAGAGCGCCGACGTCCATCGGCGCGCTGGCTCCCTCTTCGCGGGCGAGGTTCTCGCCGAGGTCGCAATAGCCGTAGCCCGCCGCCTGGGCGCGGCCCGCCGCATCCGAGCCGTCGGCCGTGTGCGAGAGCGCCACCGGCCCGGTGAGGAAGCCGGCGAAGGCGCGGGCCTCGCGCGACAGGATAGGGTTCCGCCGCAATGAAGGAAGGCCGTTTCTGGCGCGAAAGGCGTTGGTCTGGTCGATGATGGCGGCCTCCACCTCGCCCGGATCGGGCGAGACCGCGTAGAACGGCCGCCGTTCCTCGGCCGGCGCGGGCGTAGCGGCCAGCGCCAAGAGCATCAGGGCGAGCCAGGCGAACGCGCGCGCGGGGGCCTCGCGCTTCAAACGCCCCTCGGCGGATAGCCCTTGTCGCGCAGGGCGTCCATGATCTCCTGGGTGTGCTGGGCGTCGCGGGTCTCGATCATGATGTCGAACTCCGCCCCTTTGGCCGGCACGTCGAGCGCCAGGCGGTTGTGCGCCACCTCGATGATGTTGCCCCCGTGCGCGCCGATCAGGGCGGAGACCGTGGCCAGCAGGCCCGGCCGGTCGTCGCCGATGATCCTGAGCGACACCAGTCGCTGCTCGCGCACAAGCTCGCGGGTCAGGACCGACGCCAGGAGTTGCGAGTCGATGTTCCCGCCGCTCAGCACCAGGCCGACCTTCTTGCCGCGGAAACGGCTGGGATGGGCCAGGAGCGCCGCGAGCGACGCGGCGCCGGCGCCCTCGGCGATGGTCTTCTCCACGTTGGCGAACAGCGCCACGGCGCGCTCGAGGTAGAACTCCTCGACCAGAAGTACGTCCTCGACCAGCGGCCGGGCGATGGCGTAGGTGAGCTCGCCCACCTCCTTGACCGCGATGCCCTCGGCGATGGTCTGACCGCCGACCGCCGCGCGAAGCCCTCGCATCCGGGTGTTGAACGACGGGTACATGGCCGCCTCGACCCCGATGACCTGGAGCTCAGGGCGCAGGGCCTTGGCGGCCGTGGCCGCCCCGGCGATCAGGCCGCCGCCGCCGATCTGCATGACCAGGACGTCGAGGTCCGGCGTGTCCTCCAACATCTCCTTGGCCAAGGTGCCCTGGCCGGCCATGACCTCGATGTCGTCGAAGGGGTGCACCAGCACGAGATCGAACTGGCGGCGGATCGCGACGGCGTGCTCGCCGGCCTCGTCGTAGCTCTCGCCATGGAGCACGACCTCTGCGCCGAAGCGGCGGGTGTGCTCGACCTTCACGGTCGGCGTGGCCTTGGGCATGACGATCGTCACGGGCACGCCGAGGCGCTGGCCGTGATAGGCGAGCGCCTGGGCATGATTGCCGGCCGACGCGGCGATGACACCCCTGTTGCGCTCCTCCTCGGTGAGGGTGAGCAGCTTGTTGAGGGCGCCGCGCTCCTTGAAGGAGGCGGTGAACTGGAGATTCTCGAACTTGATATGGACCTCGCAGCCGGCGATCTCCGACAGCGTGCGCGAGCAGCGCTGCGGCGTCCGCTCGATGTGGCCTTTCAGCCGATCGGCGGCGGCCTCGATGTCTGGATAGGCGAGGGTCATGGCGAAGCCGCGCAACCTAACGATGGGACGGCCCCGCCGCAATCCGCGGCAGATGGAGCGGCGCGAGAGCCTGTGCTAGTGCGGCCCGCGGAGGGCCCGCCAGATACGATGAGCGCCGCGATCACAGTCGAGGACGCCGGCGCGGCGGTCTACGCCGACCGGTTCGCGAGTTCCGCCGCCGATGCGTCTGCTGGTGTTCGCCGACATGTTCGGCGCCACGCAATCGATCGCCTTCATCGAGGGGTTGGCCGGCGCGCGCCGGGAAGGCCGCCTCGCCGTGCGGATCGTCGAGGAGGCCGCCTTTGGCCCGGAGTTCGGCCGCCCAGGGCTTCGCGGACCTGGCGCAGCTCGTCCGCGCCGAGATCGAACAGGCTTCGGCCAACCTGATCGTCCTCTCGCGCTTCGCCCACGCCTCTGGCTACGCCGCGATCCGCGAGGTCGCCGACGAGATGGGACTGCCGGTCCTGTTCCACATCGACGACGACCTGTTCGAGCTGCCGGCAAGCGCCGGGGCCGAGCGCTACAGGCGCGCGCGCCATCCGCGGCGGATCCATACGCTGCAGCGAGCGATGGGCGACGCGGACCTGATCATGGCCGCCACCCGACCGCTGGCCGAAAGGCTCGCGCGGTTCGCAGGACACGGCCGGATCGGCTGGATGGAGAATGGATGCGCCGGCCGGCCACAGCCGCGGCGGCTCAAGCCCGAGGGCTCGCCGGTGGTCGTCGGCTACATGGGCTCGGCCTCGCACGGCCCGGACCTGGAGCAGGTCGTCCCGGCGCTGAGCGCCATCGCCGAACGCTTCCCGGACGTCCGGCTGGAGCTGTTCGGCTCCATCGCGAGCCAGCCCGTCGCCGAGCGCCTGCCGGGCTCGACCGTCCGCCACGGCGTGGTGCGCGGCGGCTACGCAGACTTCAAGCGGACGCTGGCCTCGCTCGACTGGGACGTCGGCCTCGCTCCGCTCGAGCCCACGCCCTACAACCGCTGCAAGACCCCCACCAAGTGGGCGGAGTACGCCGAGGCAGGGATCGCGGTGATCGCTTCGGACGGCAGGGTCTATGGGCCGATGATCGCCGCGGGGGCGGCCATGGGTGTCCGGGACAACGCGTGGGAGGAGCCCCTGCGGCGCCTGGTCGAGGACGCCGAGCTGCGTCGGCGGACGCTGGAGGCCGCGGACCGGCTGCTCCTGGCGCGGTACGGCTGGGAGCGGCTGGAGGCGAGCGTGCTGTCGCTCCTCACGATGGCGGCGGGAGCGCGTTGAGCATGGCCGAGGACGTCCCGCGCGCCGGCGAGGCCGGCCCGAGCGCCCCCGGGACAGGGCTGATCATCCCACGGCGGCGGCTCGTGGGCTTTGTCGACCGGGTCGTCGGCGGCGAGGTGCGCGGATGGGCCTTCGACCCGCGCCGGCCGGACCGGCGCGTGCACGTGGTCGCGATCTGCGAGGGCAAGGTCGTGGCCGAGGCGCTGGCCGACATCCACCGACGGGACCTGCTGGAAGCCGGCTGCGGCGACGGACGCTGCGCCTTCCGCATGACCTTGCCCCCGCGGCTGCTGGACGGCGCGCCGCGCCGCGTCAGCATCGAGGCGGTCTCGCGCTTCGGGCGCGTGCGGCTATCGGGCGGAAGGCTGGACCTTGCGAGCGGACCGGACCAGGCGCCGGCCGCAGCGCGGGCCCAGGCTCCGCCGAGCGCCGCGCCCATGCGGGCCCGCCAGGAGGCCGCCGCGCTGCTGGTCCTGGGCGCCGGATCGGACGCCGACGTGGCGCGCACCCTCGCCAGCTGGCGCGCCCAGGGCTGGCCCGAGCGGTCGGCTTGCCGGCTCGGTCCGGCGGCCGAGGGGATCGACGGCTTCGGCCCTGACGACGGCGAGCGACTGACCGCCTTTGCAGCCGCCGCGCACACTCTGGTGCTGGCCCGGGCCGGCGACGAGATCGATCCGGACGCCGCGCGCATGCTCGTCCAGGCCCAGCCGCTCGGCGACGTGGTCACCTGGGATGGAGGGACGGCCGCATCGCGCCGTCCGGACGCCAGGGCGCTGGGCGTACTCCTGGGCGAGCGGCTCGGCGGGCGGCTGGCGGTGCGCGGCCACGTCCTGGCGAGCCTTGCCGGCGGGCTCGGCGAGCTCCTCGAGCCGGACGGCGAGCGGCGGCTGGAGCTGAGACTCGCTGCGCGTGCGGGGCTGAGATGGACGCACCTGCCCGCGGCGCTCCTTCGGCCCGCGGCGACGGTCCCCGACTGGGCCCCGGTGGAGGAAACCCAAGCGCGGGGGCTGACCGGCTACGGCTGGGCGCAGGCGGACCACGGCGCACCGGCGCGCCTGGTCCCCGCGGGGGCCATACAACGCCTGACGCTCGCGGTCTGGCCCGGATGGGACGAAGACGCCCGCGCGAGCCTGGCGTCCCTGCTGGCCGCTGCGCCCGCATGTGAGATCGAGGTGCTGGCGCCGGCGGGACAGGACCAGTCGGCGAGCGCCGGGCTCGCAGCGATCGCACCCGGTCGGGTGCGGGCGCGCGCGTTCGATCCCCCAGCCGGCGGCGGGGCGGGCGCCTGGCTGCGCGCCCTCGGCGAGGCGGCGTCGGGCGAGGTCGTGGTCATCTGCAGAAGCGGAGTCCGGCTCGACGAGGTCTCCGGCCCGCTGGACGAGCTCGCCCTGTGGGCGCTGTCGCCCCTGGCTGGCGCTGCGAGCATGCCGGTCGAGACGGCGAACGGGATGCTCGCCGGCCTGAGGGTCGAGCGGACGAGTGCGGGATGGCGCGCGGGATCGGCGTTCGACGCCGGACAGGCCGGCCGCGCGCGGCCCGTCCTTGGCGCGCCCGCAGGGTTGATGGTCGTGTCCCGGGCGCGCCTGGCCTCACTGGGCGGCTTCGACGACCGACGCTTCCCCGCCGCGGGCGCCGACCTGGAGCTCGGCCTCGGCCTGAGGCGCCTCGGCCAGGCGGCCGTCCTGCTCGGCTGGGCGAGAGCGTCGGGGCCGCCCGGGCTGGCCGCGGCGGCGCAGATCAAGGGGACGGCCCTGGCGCCGTTCGATCCGGGCGAGCTCGCGGCGGCGGCGGCGGCCTACCCGGCCAGCGCTGCGCGGTGAGGAACGTCCTTAGATCTTTGGCCCGGCCGCTCGGCGCGCGCCGCCCCAGGGTGCTGGTGTTCATCGACCTGGTGCAGGACATCGACGTCCTCCTGCCGGTGATCGTCGCGCTGAAGCGCGAGCCGCACCTTTCGTTGAAGGTGGCCGTCTCGCGCTGGCTCGAGCAGGAGAGCCCGCGCACGGCGTCGCGGCTGAAAGCCGCCTCGGTCCCGTTCGCCTATGTCCGTCGGCGCGAGGTGATCGCCGGCCTCGCGCCTTCGCTCGGAAACGTGGCGGCGGTGATCGCCGCGTCGGAGAGCTCGCACGAAGCCCACGCGGCCGCGCACGCCCTGGCGCGGCGGGCCGCGTCGCTCGGGCTCGGGACCTACGCCGTGCAGCACGGGCTCGAGAACGTTGGCCTGTTCGGGATCGAGGCCGAAGCCGCAATGTTCGCTTCCCAGACGGTGTTCTGCTGGTTCCCGCCCGAGGCGACGCCGCCGTCGCTGCCGGCCGACACCAAGGCGAAGCTCGTCCACGCTGGACGAGCGTCACCCACCCCCCGGGGCGACGGCCCGGCTCCGCCGCCCTACAGGCTCGGCGTCTTCGAGAACCTGCACTGGGACCGCTACACGGACGCGGACCGCGAGGCCTTCCGCGTCGGCCTCCTGGCGGTGGCGCGCGCCCTGCCCGACGCGCGGATCCTGGTTCGCCCCCACCCTGCCGGAGGCTGGGCCGACCGGCTCGGCCACGAACTGGCCCAATTCGTCAATATGACGTTGATCGCCGCATCGGACGCGCGCTCCGCACAAGAGAGCGGCGCCGAGGCGATGCAGGGGATCGAACGGGTGATCACAACCCCCTCCACCGTGGCGCTGGATGCGGCTCTGGCCGGCCGGCCCGTCGCCCTGGCCGCGCCGGGCGGCGAGATCTATGCGCCGTTGCCCGTCCTGACGGGACCGGAGGACTGGATCGCCTTCGCCGGAGCACAGACTCAAGGCCTGCTCGCCCTTGACCAGTTTCGCGCTCGCGTGCTCGTTGAGGGCGACGGCGCGGCTCGCATTGTCGAGCGCCTGCGCCGCGACCTCGAAGGACCGCCGACCAGCCTCGCATGAATCGTGCCTTGCCCCCTCACGCGCTTCACGTCTCAGGCGAAATGAACGCTTGGCTGCAAGCGCGCCGAGCGATTGACTTCGGGCGGCGGTTGGAGGACGTAGACGCGGGTTTCGGGGACTTGCCGTCCTTCGTCGCGCGACGTCGCTCCAGCCGGGGATGTGGCCGGTCTATCGGGGCGTCGGCGGGGTCCATGCGCCAGTCGGGGGGAGATATCGCGCCAGTGCAATGTGAGCGGAGGTCTTGGCGCGTCCGAGGACGGACCGATTGCGCGGACCGCGACCGGCGGCCGCGGAGCGACAGGACGGACGGGCTCGAGCAGGCGGGATCCTAGTAGATGGTGAACATCCCCAAATCAGATCTGGGTTTCGATCCGACCCACGGACGCAATCCGATCCACCAGTACATCAAGGGCATGACAGGCCAGGTGAAAGGCGTCGCGACCAGCCGGCCCTTCTTCGCCTTCCTCGCCATCACGACGGCCGTGTTCGGAATCTACTACGGGCTGATCGCCGCGCCGATCTATGTCTCACAGAGCACCTTCTCGATCCGCGGCCGCGAGCAACAGCTGGTCGACACCAGCTTCCTGGCCGGCCTGACGGGCTCGTCCGGCGCTGGCGTGGAGACCTCGGAGATCGAGCAGTACATCGAATCCGGCGAGATGCTGTCCCTGCTGGACCAGCGGTTCCACCTGCGCCAGCTATATTCGGCGCCCCGGCTGGACCTGCTGCACTGGATGTCGCGGGACGCGTCAAGGGAAGGCTTCCTGGCCTTCTATCGCAAGATGGTCTCGGTCGACGTTGACCGGACGACCAACATCGTGACGGTGCAGGTCAAGTCCTTCGACGCGAAGTCCGCTCAGGAAGTGGCGGACGCCATCCTGGACAGCACCTCCGGATATCTGGACAGCCTGTCCGCGACGGTCCGAAAGGACACCCTGAAGGCGTCCGAGCAGGAGCTGGTCCAGGCTGAGAAGGCCGTTCGCGAATCCCGCCTGGCCATGAGCAAGTACCGGACCCAATCGGGCGTTCTCGACCCGGTTGCGGCCGCCACGGCGGCGTCCACCGCCCAGGCGCAGCTGGCCGGCCTCCTGACCTACAACACCGAGACCTCGCCGCAGGTGGTGCAGCTTCGCGCGATGCTGAAGACGCTGGAGGGCCACTCCGCCAATCCGGACAGACGCCTGCCCCGGAACGCGAGCACCGCCGCGCGCATGGCCCAGCGGATCAACGAGTACGAGGGTCTGATGGTGACCAACGAGTACGCCGAGCGACAACTCGTCGCGGCGCTCGGGTCCTATGACACGGCCAGGTCCCTCGCCGGCCAGCGTGAGCGGTTCCTCGTCAGGATCGTGCGCCCCAACCTCCCGGACACCCCGACCTTGCCGCACCGGATGGTGTCCTTCCTGGAGGCGATGCTCGTCTCCATCGCGGCCTACGGAATCATCGCCCTCGCCATCGCGGGCGTCCGCGACCACCAGGGGATCTGACGTGATGCGCATCATGGCTTTGGCGGGCGCGCTGGTGCTGCTGGGCGTCGCGAGCGCCCAGGCGCAGACCCAGCCCAGCCCCTCTCAGGTGCAGGCGGCGATCCAGGCCTATCAGAGCTCGCAGGGCGGCGCCGCGGGGGCGACGAGCGCGTCCTCGAGCGGCGCCAGCGCCACCAGCGGCGCGGCGATCGCGCAGGGGCTGACCACGGGGATGCAGAGCTCGACGGTCGGCGCCACGGCCGGCCAGGCTTCGCTGAGCACTGGCGCGACGGCCGCCCAGAACGCCATCTCAGCGATCCAGGGCTATGTGACCACCACCGACAACGTCCTGATCCCGGTGTTCGGCGCGAACATGTTCACGGGCACGTTCTCGGGAACCCGGCCCGCGGACCGGCCCGACTACATGATCCAGCCGGGCGACCAGGTGGTGGTCAATCTGTTCGGCGCCGTGTTCAACGGCGGCACCTTTCCCGTGGACGCCACCGGGACCATCTTCGTGACCGGCATCGGCCCGATCCATGTGGGCGGCATCCAGGCGAGTCAGCTGCACAACACCGTCAAGGCCGCGGTCTCCAGGATCTTCACCAATGCGGTCGGCGTCTACACGGCCGTGAGCCAGGCCGGGACCATCGGCGTCTTCGTCAGCGGCAAGGTGACCAAGCCCGGACGGTACATCGGCGGGCCGCACGACTCGGTGATGTTCTACCTTCAGCAGGCCGGCGGCGTGGACCAGACCCGCGGCAGCCTGCGCAACATCGAGGTGCTCCGCAACGGCCAGCTCATGGAGCACGTCGACCTCTATGATTTCCTCCTGAACGGTCAGGTCCAGCCTTTCGTCTTCCAGGACGGCGACGTGATCTTCGACGAGCCGCGCGGGGCGATGGTTGGGGTGACCGGGCCGGTGGAGAACGCCTTCGCGTTCGAAGCGCCGGCGGGCTCCAAGCGGATGACGGGCGCGGATCTGCTGCCATTGGTGCGGGTCCGACCCTCGGTCACCGGCTCGGTCGTGCATGGCATCCGCAACGGCCAGCCCCGCTCGGCCTTCTTCGGCCTGCCCGACCTGTCGCGCGTGGTGCTGACCGACGGCGATCACGTGGACTTCAGGTCCGACCAGTTCATCGACACCGTCACCGTCTCGATCGAAGGCAATGTGCCCGGGCAGAAGGTCTTCGTCCTTCCCAGAGGCACAACGCTCAGCCAGCTGCTCGCCAAGATTCCGATGCAGGGGACGGCCGTGGCGCCGCAGTTCGTGCACCTTCGGCGGTCGTCGGTGGCGACACAGCAGAAGCAGGCCATCCAGGATGCGCTCTACCGCCTGCAGGAAGACATCCTCACCGCCGCGCCGCTGACCGCCCAGGCCGCCGCCCTGACGACCGCCCAGGCCGGACTGATCAACCAGTTCGTCACCCGCGCCGAGTCTGTGCAGCCGGATGGCAACATCGCGGTGCACTCCAACGGCCAGTTCCAGGATCTGCTGCTGCAGGACGGAGACACGGTCGTGCTGCCCGACCGGACCGACGTGGTCATCGTGGCCGGCGAGGTGCTGAACCCGGGCGGGCTGGCCCATGCCAACGGGCTGACGATCAAGGGCTACATCGATCGCGCCGGCGGCTTTGCAACGAACGCTAACAAGAAGCACTTCGTGCTGCGCCACCTGGACGGCAGCGCCGTCGAGGCCGGGCCCAAGGACCATCCGCTGGCCGGTGACGAGATCGCTGTCTTGCCCAAGGTCGGCGTCCGTTGGTTCCAGCTGGCGACCGACATCTCTCAGCTGATCTTCCAGCTGGCAGTCACGTCCGGGACGGTGGTCAACCTCACCAAGTAGCGACCCGGGGCGGTCTTAGAGCCTTGTCCGGCCAGAGCTGAGGTCCGACTGGAAGTCGGCCTGAGGATGGGCGCCGGGTGGGCGCGCGTTCATCCTCCGGGGACGCGACCGCCTGGCGGCTCAGGGCGAACAATCCGACTCAGGTCGGATCGGCGCGCCTGGCGTCAAGCTGGACGCCACGGCGCGGGGGCGCGCGTGCGATCGGCGAGATTGAAGCTCTCATCCTCGAGCGTCAGATTGGGGTTGTAGTAGGGATCCTGGCTGAGGCGGGCGCCCCAACGCTCGCGCATGCGGTGCGCTTCCTCGGCGAGCCGCGCCCCCGAGGCGCCGGCCTTGTCCGGCCCTCGCGTGGCCGACTCCAGGTGCATCAGCCTGGCCTGCGGCGTCCACAGGGTGCGAAGGCCCAGACGCCCGAGCCTCAGGCACAGGTCCACGTCGTTGAACGCGACCGGGAAGTCCGCTTCGTCGAAGCCGCCCGCCTGTTGGAACTTCGCCGTCTCCAGCACCATGCAGGCGGCGGTGACCGCGCTCACCTCCCGCGCGACCAGAAGCCCGTTCTGCGGCCCCGGAGAATCGCCCGGCGCGCCGCGGAAGGCATGGCCAGCGACCTTGTGCGGGCCGAGGCCAAGGGTGATGCCGGCGTGCTGGATGCGCCCGTCCGGGTAGAACAGCTTGGCGCCGACCGCGCCCACATCCGGCAGCGACGCCAAGCCGACCATGGCCTTGAGCCATCCCGGCTCGACCACCATCACGTCGTCGTTGACCAGCGCCAGAACCTGGCTCGGGAAGCTCGCCGCGGCGCGGTTGTTCAGGGCCGCGAAGTTGAACGGCTCGTCGATCCTCAACACATCGACGCGCGACGTGCGCGCCAGGCGCCGGAGAAGCCGAAGCGCCCGGTCCGAGCGGCTGCCGTTGTCGATGATGCAAACCCGAAGGGCCGGGTAGTCTGTCTGCTCCAGGAGTCCTGTCACGCAGGCTTCGAGCAGGCCGGGCCGGTCGCGCGTGGGAACGAGCGCCAGCACCTGGGGCGGCGCATCGGGCGCAGGCGTCCGCACGACGAGATGGCCGCCGCGCCCGGGCTCCAGCGAGCCGCGGCGACCGACGCGCTCCAGGTGCGCGCGCACGGCGCGGACCCGACGAGCGTCGAGCTCGGGCTTGGAGCGCTGGGAGAGGCTCTGGCCGCCCGGATAGATCCGCCAGTGATAGAGCACGTGCGGAACGTGCAGGATCGGGCCTTCACCGCTCTCCACGACACGCAGGACCAGGTCGTGATCCTGGACGCCATCCAGCCCCGTACGCAGTCCCCCGAGCCTGCGCAGGAGATCCAGGCGGACCGCGAAGAGGTGGTTGACGTGGTTCTGGGCCAGGAGGCGCTCGTGATCGAGGTCGGACTTGAACAGCGGCGCGGCGCGACGCCCGTGCGCATCGAGGCCGTCCTCGTCCGAGAACACCGCCGCTGCGTCGGGACGGCCGGCGAAGGCGTCGGCGACCATGGCCAGGGCGTGCGGGGCCAGCAGGTCGTCGTGGTCAAGGAACAGCGCGACCTCGCCTTCCGCGATCGCCAGCGCCGCGTTGGTGGCCACGGCGACGCCCTGTGACTCCTCCAGCCGCACCAGCTTGATCCGCCCATCCTGGGCGGCGCGGTCCAGGACCTTGTGGACGTCCTCGTCGCCGGAGCCGTCGTCGGCGATGTACAGCCGCCAATCCCAATAGGCCTGGTCCTGGACCGACCGGATGGCCGCCTCCAGGTGCGCGGGGCGCGGATCGCGCACCGGCATCAGCACCGAGATTCGCGGCAGGCCGTCCCGCCCGGCGAGCCAGGCGCGGATCGCGCCGGCTTCCGAGGGCCGCGGCTCGTTGCGCGAGCGCCAGGCGCGGTAGGCCCCCGCCGATGGCTCGGCGGCGCGCCGCTCGACCGGCGGCCAGGCGGCGCGCAGCGCCTTGGCCATGCCCATGCCCTGTCGGCGAAGCACGCGGGTCAGGAACGCGCGCCCAAGCGGCCGCGTCGTCAGCACCTCCGGCGTCGCCCCGCCCTCCTCGGTGGAATAGACGCGCGCCCAGGCCGGACGGCCGCCGAGCGAGACCAGGCCCGGCCGGCCAGGGCCGGTCTCGGCGGCGGTCATGGCCTCGCCGCCTTCGCCGAAGGCGACCACCACCGCGCCCGATGGGGCCTTCACCAGCACGCGCTCGGGCCAGAGGCCAGGCCGTCCGCCACTCCTGGTCACGAAGCGATAGTCCGCCCCGCCCGGACCGCAACGCTGGAGGCGGACGCCGGTCGCCGGCCAGGCCAGGGCGCACAACCGATCGGCCAGGCTGGCCGCATCGCTGAGGAGGGTGAAGCCCGCCATGCCCCACACCATCAGCCAGCGCCACGCCGGCGAGGGCAGCTCGTCGGCGAACGCCGCCGGATCCCTCAGCCACTTGCGCCAACGCGCGCCGAACCGGCTCGCCCAAAGCTCAAACGCGCTCATGCGCTCCACGGCGCGGGAAAGGCCCGTCCCCGTCGCCTCACCTCGACCAGACGCTCGCGGGCGCGCCGCGCAAGGCCGAGCCGGCGGCCGGGATCGGCCATGAGATCGAGGATCGCGCCGGCCCAGGCCTCCGGATCCATTGGCAGCAGCAGGCCGTCTTCGCCGTCGCGGACAAAGCCGGCGTAGGGCGCGGCGGCGGCATAGATCCCGGCGGCGCCGAGCCTGGCCGCGTCGAATGCCTTGACCGGCGCGCGCGCATCGTTGACCGGCGAAGCGAAGAGCGGCGCGAGGCTGACTGCGGCGCGGCGGCCGGCCTGACGGGCCAGATAGTCGGGCCAGGCGAGCTGACGGACCACCTCCACGTTGGACATGGCGGACGCGGCGCGGCGGATCCGGCCATCGCCGGTGATCTCGAATATGACGTCGGGTCGTCGGGCGCCGACCCGCCGGGCGACCTCGAGCGCAAACCGCCGTTCGGCCCCGTGCACGTCGGTGCCATGATAGACGACCAGCGGCGCTGTCTCGCCACAGGGCTCGGGCGGATCGGCCTCGGGTGCGGGCGAGATCACCAGCGGTCGCGCGTCCGGATACCGGCGCGCCAGGGCCGGCGTGGAGACCCAGACCTCGCTGGCCAGGGCCGACAGGCGCTCTACATGCTCGCCATAATGGCGGGCCACCTTGCTGCGCGCAGCTGCCGGCAGCGTCTCGTCACGCATCATGGCGGGCAGGTCATCGTCCATGAAGAAGGCGACGCGCGAAAGCCGCGGCTGGGCGCGCTCCAGCGCTTCGAGCCACGCGGCGGAGGCGTAGCGGCAGATGATCACGAACAGGGCCTCCGGCCCGCCTGGACGCAGCATCGCGCTGGCGTCCGGATCGTCGGCGAGATCGGCGAAGGCGACCGGCGCGGCTGCATCCTCCAGGCGGGGCCTCAGGTAGTAGTCGGTCGAGGCGTTTTCGCCGCGATGGAGAACCAGGATGCCGTCGGCGCTGCGCCGCGCATAGTGAGCGGAGGCGTTAATCATACGCGGCTGGGCGAAGAGCAGGCTCCTGGTGCGCAGACCAAGCTCCCGCGCCTTGCGCAAGCCCGCCGAAAGGCCCAATGGTGGCATATCTGCTCGAACCGACGTCAAGGCTGTCTTGGGCTGGTCCCCCAAGGCCCCCGGTCCGGATAGCACACATGCTTCGCCGAGCCAGCCCCACGCACGATCCGGCCTTGTCGACGAAGCCCCATCCTCTGACTTTCGGTGTCCGCTCGATCGGCGTGGCGTTGCAGGCGCGGCGGCTGGAGCGGTTCCTGCAAGGACGCTTCCGCTTCCGCTTCCTGCCGCCAGGCGTTCCGGCGCCCACAGGGATCGACGGGCTGGCGGGCTGGGGGCTGAAGGGGACGGCGCGGCGGGAATCGCAGAAACGCGGCCTGCCCTATCTGGCGCTGGAGGACGGCTTTCTCTCGACCGCGGGCCTGGGCGGGCGAGACGATCGGGCCATGAGCCTCAGCGCCGACCTCATGGGCGTACACTACGACGCCTCGAGGCCCTGCGAGCTGGAGCAGATCATCCAGGACGGCGCGGATCTGGACGAACCGGTCCTGGAAGATGCGCGCCGGCTGATGGCGCTGATGCGCGAGGCCAACCTCGGCAAGTTCAACGCAGCACCGGACGTGACGGAGGACGACCCGATCCTCGCCGAAGGTCCGCTGGTCATCGTCGTGGACCAGATCCAGCGCGACAAGTCGATCGCAGGCGGCGGCTGCGGGCCGCAGACGTTCGCGCGCATGCTCGACGCGGCGGTCGCCGAGAACCCCGGCTGCAAGGTCATCGCCCGGGTGCACCCGGTGGAAGGCCGGCGCGGTCGGCTCGGGCATCTGCGTCCGCTGGCGGCGGAGCGGCGGCTGGACGTCTACGACCGCGATGTCAGCTGGATGTCGCTCTGCCGCAAGGCCACGCGCATCTATGTGGCGACCAGCCAGGCGGGAACTCGAAGGCCTGATCGCAGGAACGCCGGTCACCTGTTTCGGCATGCCGATCTATGCCGGCTGGGGACTGACGGACGACCGCGCGAGTTGCCCTCGCCGGTCGGCGCGGCCGACGCTCGAAGCCCTGATCGCCGCCATCTATCTTCGCTATCCGCATTACCTCAGTCCGCTGAACGGCGAGCCCTGCGACGCGATGCAGGTTGCCCGCCTGCTGGCGGCGAGGCGCCGCCGCGACGGAGAGACCGAGGGCGTCAGCCACATCCTGGGCGTCCATCGTTGGAAGGACTTCCACGTCGAGCCGTTCGTGAAGGGCCGGCGCAGCCGGCTCACCTACACCATGTCGCCGGACAGGGCGCTGGAGCGTCAGAAGGCCGAGGGCGGACGAATCGTCGTCTGGGCGTCGCGCGAGCCCGAGGGCTTCGCCGAACGTTGCGCGGGCCAGAGCGCCCCCTTGCTGCGAATGGAGGACGGGTTCCTGCGCTCGGTGGGGCTGGGCGCCAACCTCGAACCCCCCTCTTCGATCGTGCTGGACGGCCGCGGAATCTACTACGACCCGTCCGGACCGAGCGACCTGGAGCATATCCTGGAGACTTCCGAGTTCGACCCCGAACTGAAGGCGCAGGCGGGAGAGCTCAGGCGGCTGATCGTCCAGGCCCGGATCAGCAAGTACAACGTCGGGCTCAGCGGGACGGCGGGCCTCCTGGACGGCGCTGGCTCGCGGCTGAAGGTGCTGGCGCCGGGACAGGTCGAGGACGACGCCTCGGTCCAGCGCGGCGGCGGCCGGATCCGAAGCAACATCGATCTTCTGAAGGCCGTGCGCGCCGCAAGGCCCGACGCCTACGTCGTCTACAAGCCCCACCCGGACGTGGAAGCGGGCCTCAGGCCCGGCCATATCGCGCCATCCGAAGTCGACCGGTATGCGGACGCTGTCGCCGAGCGCACCTCCATAGCCGCCCTGCTGGACCAGGTCGACGAGGTCCACACCCTGACCTCGCTGTCCGGCTTCGAGGCGTTGCTGAAGGGGGTCGAGGTTTCGACCTATGGGCTGCCGTTCTACGCGGGCTGGGGTTTGACCGAGGACCTCGAACATTGTCCCCGTCGGACGCGTCGCCTGGACCTGGACGAACTCGTGGCGGGCGCGCTCATCCTCTACCCGCGTTATGTGCATCGGCCGTCCAATTGGCCGTGCAACGCCCAAGATGTCGTGGTCCAACTTGCCTTTTCGCTTCTCCGGGCGAACCCAACGGGTCTATTAAAGAGAAACCGAACGCAAGTGCTGCTCAGGCGCTGGCTGGGACTGGATCGACCAAGCGGGGGGGCCGCACCCCATTGAACGACTGGTGGCGGTTGGGGACAGAGCTGGACCACGGGCCCTTGAGACCGGCCCTGGGCCCGCGTCAGCGTGTGACGCTGTTGCGTCTGCGTGAGGGGATCGGAGCATGACCTCTGTTCTGCAGGGCGTGCCGGGTGATCGGGGGACGGACGGCCAGGCGTTGCCGCGGCGGCGGCGGGCCTATCGGCGTGACCTTCCGATCGCCGGCCCCGCCCGCGAGCGTCACTTCCTCTTCCTGCGCGGACCCTTCGGCGCGTTCTTCGGCCAAGTGGCGGACGCCCTGTCCCGTTCGGGCGGCAAGGTGTCCAAGATCGTGTTCGACGGCGGCGACCTGTCGGACTGGGGCTTCTTCCGGCCCCACATCACCTATCGCGAGGGCGAGGACGCATGGCCGACCTGGATCGAGCGTTTCCTCGTCGATCGCCGAATCACCGACCTCGTCGTCTTCAACGACTGCCTTGACGTCCACATGGCCGCCATCGCGGCGGCCAAGCGGCGCGGTCTTCAGGTCCATGTGTTCGAGGAGGGCTATTTCCGCCCGAGGTGGATCACGCTCGAGAACGAGGGCGTGAACGCCTATTCGCCGTGCCCCCGCGACGCCAGCTTCTATCGTGACCATGGGGCGGCCCTGGGTCGCGCCGCCGTGGGAGACCGCGACGTCGGCCGGCCCACGGCGTGGCTGATCGTGCGCGGGATCGGCCACTATGTCTGCAAGGTCTTCCTGTCGCCCCTGTACCCCAAGCGGCGCAATCCCTTCGCCTTGCCGATCTACGACCAGATCGTGGGCTCGATCGCCCGCTACACCAAGAACAAGTTCACCCGGCGGGAAGTCGAGCGGCGCGTGGCGAAGCTGACGGGCTCGCCTCACCCCTTCTTCCTGGCGCTGATGCAGCGGGCCGGAGACAGCCAGCTGTGGAAGCACTCGAACTACACAAATGAGAGCTTCGCGGCCGAGGTGATCGAGAGCTTCGCCCGACACGCGCCGGCTGATTCACGGCTGGTGTTCAAGCTGCACCCGCTGGATCCCGGGATGGTCGACTACGAGCGCATGGTCGAGGCGCTGGCGGCCGAGAACGGCGTGCGCAACCGGATCATGTTCCTGGACGGCGGCAACCTGAACCAGCTCGCCCACCAGGCGAAGGGCGCCGTGACCATCAATTCCACCGCCGGCCTCGCGACCATCGGCTTCGGCTGCCCGACCAAGGTGCTCGGTCGGGCCGTGTACGACATCGAAGGGCTGACCGACCGCAAGCCGCTGAACCGTTTCTGGAACGAGCCGGAGCCGCCGGATAGCGACCTGTTCCTCAGGTTCCGGCACGTGATGATGGAGCGGACCCAGATCAACGGCGCCTTCTACACCCCTGCGGGAATCCGCATGGCCGCCGTCGCCGCCGCCGAGAGGCTCGGCGCGACCGGCTAGTGTGGTGGACCTGAAGTTCCCATGCTCGCCGCCGCTCGCTCAGCTGGGAACGTCAGATCCCCAAGCCGCACTGGAAACATCGACTTGCCAGCACCCGTTTCGATTCCGAAGCTCGCCCAACGTCGACACCGATGCTGGCGGACTTCGGTGTCGGAACACTAGCGCGCGTCGGCGGAACGCGCATGCCCGACCCTGAAGCCGGCCGTCCCGCGACGGCGCTGCTCGATCCCGGCTCCTACTGGCGCAAGGTCCGCGCGGGCCGCGTCAGCTTCCTGGTGGACAGCGCCGCCTACTTCGCCGCCGCCATGTCGGCGATCCGCCGGGCGCGCCGGTCGATCCTGCTCCTCGGATGGGGCTTTGATCCGCGCACGCGGTTGCGCCCGGGTCCGGAGGAGCGGGAGGGCGCCGCCGACGAGATCGGCAATGTGCTCAAGAACCTGGCGCGGCTGCGCCCCGAGCTGGACGTCCGGGTCCTGATCTGGAAGTCCGCCCTGCCGATCAGCGCCTCCCAGCACTTCTTCCCGCACCGGGCGCGCGCCTGGTTCCGGGGCAGCCCCGTCCGCTTCCGGCTGGACGCCAGCGTCCCCTACGGCGCCTGCCATCACCAGAAGGTGCTGGTGATCGACGACAAGATCGCGTTCTGCGGCGGCGGCGACTTCTCCATCGACCGCTGGGACACGCCGGCGCACCTTGACGAGGACCCACGGCGGATCTTTCCCGGTCGCGGACCGCATGCTCCGCGGCATGAGGTGATGATGATGCTGGACGGTGCGGCGGCGCGGACGCTGGGAGAGCTCGCCCGCACCCGCTGGCTGAGATCCACCGGCCATGGCGTCGCCGCCCCGCCCGAGGATCTTCCAGGCGATCCCTGGCCGTCCTGGCTGCCGCCCGACATGGAGGACGTCGACGTGGCGGTGGTCCGCACCGAGCCCGCCTGGCGCGGGCGGCCCGAGGTCAACGAGGTCGAGCGCCTGCACCTGCGGTGCATCCGGCTGGCCCGCCGCTCGATCTACCTCGAGAATCAGTACTTCACCTCGCCCCTGATCGGCGAGGCGCTGGCCGCGCGGCTGTCGGAACCGGACGGCCCTCAGGTCGTCCTGGTTTCGACCAAGCACAGCCCGAGCTACTTCGACCGGCTGACGATGGATCGGACGCGCGCCGACCTTCTGAGGCGGCTCTGGGCGGCGGACCTGTACGGCCGCTTCCGCGCCTTCTATCCAAGGACGACGGCGGGCCACGCCATCATCGTGCACTCCAAGACCACGGTGATCGACGATCGGCTGGTGCGGATCGGATCGGCCAACCTGAACAACCGCTCGGGGGGCTTCGACACCGAATGCGATGCCGCGATCGAGGCCAGGACGCCGGCGGAGGAAGCCGCCATCGCACGGTTCCGCGCGCGGCTCGTCGGGCACTTCCTGAACGCGCCTCCCGGGGACGTCGAGGAGCTGACCCGCCGCCATGGCCTCGCCGGGGCCATCGACCGGATGACGGACGAGAGCGGCGGCCGGCTGACGCGCCTGGATCCCGAGCCCATGGGGCCCCTTGCCTCGTTGATCACGGCCTACCACATCGGCGATCCGCTCGATCCGCGGGACTCCTGGCGTCCGTTCCTGCGCCACCGGCGGCTGAAGGCCGAGACGGCGCTGCTCAGGGCGCCGGATCGATACTGAAGTCCACCACCAACGGCAGGTGATCGGAAGCCGCGCGCATCAGCTGGCCGCCTGGCGCGTGCGCGCCGGTCACGGCGACGGAGGGGCTGACGAAGACGTGGTCGATCCGCAGCATCGGCAGGCGCGAGGGGAAGGTGGGCCGCCGCCGACGACGGCTCGCGACCTGGGCGTCGCGCATCCGCTCGGCTGCCCGCCGATAGGCGGCGTGCTGCGGCGTGGCGTTGAAGTCGCCGAGCAGGATAGCCGGATCGGCGCAGTCCGCGTGACCCAGCCAATGCGCGCCGACCAGGGCGGCCGCCTGCATCCTCTGCTCGTGCGGTACGAGGCTGAGGTGGGTGTTGACGACGTTCAACTCGATGCCGCCGCCGAGGTCGATCTTGACCCAGAGGGCGCCTCGCGGCTCCAGTCCCTTGACTGCGGTCGAGCGCGGCAGGGCGCCGGCGCGCGCGAGCCGCATCGGCAGGCAGGAGAGGACCGCGTCGCCGTACTTCTCCTCCTCGACCATGAAGGCGGGGTGGAAGTGGAAGCTCATGCCGAGCCGCTCGGCGATGGCGTGCGCCTGGTCCACGCCGCCTGTGCGCGCGCGTCCGACGTCCAGCTCCTGCAGCGCGACGATGTCGGGCTTGGCGTGGGCGATGGCCCGGGCGGTCCGCTCCACATCGAGCCTGCCGTCGACGCCGACGCAACGATGCACGTTGTAGGTCATGATGCGCGGCATCGGCCAAGCCATAGACCGCGCCGGCTCAATCGCAAAAGCCCCGGCCGGCTATACCCTTGTTCTGAATGGGTCCGCGGGGAAGACGCCCAGCACTTCGACGTGATCGCTGAAGAACCCGAGCTCCTCGAAGGCCCGCGCCAAATCCCTGTCTTCGGGCCGGCCCTCGACCTCGGAATAGAACATGGTGGCGGAGAACAGGCCGCCTTCCATGTAGCTCTCCAGCTTGGTCATGTTCACGCCGTTCGTCGCGAAGCCGCCGAGCGCCTTGTAGAGGGCGGCCGGGATGTTCCTCACCCGGAACACGAAGGCGGTGAGGCACTGCTCGGTGAAGGGCGGGCGCGGCGGATTGGGATCGCCCGTCATCACCAGGAAACGCGTGGTGTTGTGCCGCTCGTCCTCCACGTCCCGCATCAGGATCTCGAGGCCGTAGATCTCGGCGGCCAGAGCCGGTGCGATCGCCGCCGTCTCGGGGTCCGGGCGCTCGGACAGCATGCGCGCCGCGCCGGCCGTGTCGTAGACGGGGTGCGCCTCGAGCTTCAGGCGCCTGATCGCCTTGCGGCATTGCGCCAGCGCCATGGCATGGCTCATCACCCGCTTCAGGCCCTCGAGGCTGGCGCCCCTGTTGGCCATCAGCTGATGGCGGATCGGCATGAACCGCTCGCCGACGATCTTCAGGCCCGAGCTGGGCAAAAGGTGGTGCACGTCCGAAACCCGTCCGGCCACGGAGTTCTCGACCGGAATCAGGGCGAGCCCGCAGGCGCCGGACTTCACCGCCTCGAACGCCTCCTCGAAGGTGGGACGCGGCGTCGCCTGATGATCGGGAAAGAAGGTGCGGCAGGCCTCATGGCTGTTGGCCCCCGGGTCCCCTTGGAACGCGATCTTCCTGTCCGAGCTCATGACGCCCCCGCGAACGCCCGCGCGGCGTCCAGGTCCGCGGGCGTATCCACCGAAATGGGCGCCTTGTCGACCACGGCGGCCCAGATCGACAGGCCGAGCTCCAGCGCGCGCAGCTGCTCGAGCTTCTCGCGGCGCTCGAGCAGCGACGGCGGGGCGGCGTTGAATCGCTCGAGCGCGGCCCGGCGATAGCCGTAGATCCCCACGTGCCGCCAGATCGGCCCGTCGCCGTAGAGGGTCGAGCGGGTGAAGTAGAGCGCCCGTCCGGTGCGGCCGGCCGCATCCATCGCCAGCACCGCCTTGACCACATCGGGGTTGGCGCGGTCGGCCTGCGAGGCTTCGGGCGCCACGACGGTGGCGATGTCGCAGGTCCGCTCGCGCCGCATCAGCCCGACGCAGGCCGTCAGGACTTCGGGCGCCACGAACGGCATGTCGCCCTGCAGGTTGACCACGGCGTCGAACCGGCCGTCCGGATCACACGACCTCAGGGCCGCAAGGATGCGGTCGGAACCCGAAGGCAGGGCCGGATCGGTCAACACGGCCTCGCCGCCAGCAGCCGTCACGACCTCGACGATCTCGGGATCGCCGGCCGCGACCACCACCGGCCCGACGCCGGCCTTCACGGCCTGATCGAAAACGCGCAGCACCATGGGCCGGCCCGCGATGTCGGCGAGCGGCTTGCCGGGAAGCCGGGTGGCGGCCATGCGCGTGGGAATGACGACGATCGGGGTCAAGTCGCTCCTCGGGTCGGCGGGCGGTCAGCTGCGGAAGGGGGCGTGGGCGAAACGTAGCAAATTGGCCGCGCCCGGCGCGCCGAAGGGGGTTCCCGCCGCGATCAGGATTCGCCCGCCGGGTCGTGTCATGCCCAGCGACACGGCGAACTCGACCGCCTCCTCGGTCATCTCGTCGAGGTCCCGCGGATCGGCGGCGACCCGCGGCTCGACACCCCAGACCAGGGTCAGCCGATGGGCCGTGCGCGGATGGGGCGTGAGCGCGAGCACAGCTTGCAGGGGCCGCTCGCGCGCCATCCGGCGCGCCGTGGCGCCGGTCGCAGTGAAGGCCACGAGGCAGGAGGTGGAGGTGGCGTCGGCCGCACGCCGCGCCGCGGCGACCAGAGCGTCGGTGTCGGCGTCCTCGAACCCGCCGCCTTCGGCCGCGATCAGCTGGGGCCAGACCGGGTCCTGCTCCACCCGGTTGATGATGCGATCCATCATGGCGGCGGATTCGACCGGATACTCGCCAGCGGCGGTCTCGCCGGACAGCATCAGGGCGTCGGCGCCCTGGTAGACGGCGTTCGCTACGTCCGAGACCTCCGCGCGCGTGGGGCTCGGCGAATGGGTCATGGAATCGAGCATCTGGGTCGCCACGATCACCGGCGTGCCGCGGCTGCGCGCCGCGCGGATGATGGTCCGCTGGACGATGGGCACCTCTTCGGGCGGCAGCTCCACCCCGAGGTCGCCCCGGGCGACCATGAGGCCATCGGAAAGGTCGAGGATTTCGTCCAGGTGGTCCAGAGCGGACGGCTTCTCGATCTTGGCCATGACGGCCGCGCGCCCATCCACCAGACGCCTGAGCTCGGCCATGTCCTGGGGGTGCTGGACGAAGGACAGGGCGATCCAGTCCACGCCCAGCCGCACGGCGAAGGCGAGGTCGTGGCGGTCCTTGTCGGTCAGTGCAGGCAGCGGGATGCGCACGCCCGGCACGCCCAGGCCCTTGGCGTTGGAAAGCTCGTCGCCGGCCTCCACCACCGTGTCGGCCGAGGCTCCATTTGCCGACCGGACCCTGAGGCGCACCTTGCCGTCGTCGATCAGCACCAGCGTATCGGGCTTCAACGCGGCCAGAATCTCCGGGTGCGGGACCCCCACGCGGCTGGCGTCGCCAGGCGTGGGATCCAGGTCCAGCCTGAAATGCTGGCCGGCGTGGATCTTCACCGCCCCTCCCGCGAAGACGCCGAGACGGAACTTGGGACCCTGCAGGTCGGCCAGGATTCCGAGCGGGCGGTCCACGCGCGCCTCGGCGCCGCGCACCGCCTCGAAGGCGCGGGCGTGGTCGTCATGGCTGCCGTGACTGAAGTTCAGCCGGAAGACATCCGCCCCGGCCCGCGCCAGAGCCTCGATCTGGTCGGGCGTTCGGCTCGATGGCCCGAGCGTGCAGACCATGCGCGTGCGGCGGGTGCGGATCATGCGGACGCCCGGAGCCCTACTTCTTCTGGTAGGTCGCGACCAGCTCGCCGCTGGCCAGCACCTTGCCCTTCATCGCGGCGACGAGGGCGTTGCGGTCCGAGCCCGCCGGCAGCTCCAGGCTGTGGTCGAGGGCGAAGACCTGGAAGTGATAGTGGTGAGGCGGGCCGGCTGGCGGGCGCGGGCCCATATAGCCGGTCGTTCCCACGAACATCAGTTTGCCCTGTAAGGCGCCCGCAGGGACCTTGCCCTCGGCGACGCCAGTGACGGAAGCGGGAATGTTCCACACCATCCAGTGCACGAAGGGGACGGCCATCGGCGCGTCGGGATCCTCGATGATCAGCACAAAGGTTCGCGCGCCGTAGGGCCCCTTGCCCCATGCAAGCGGCGGCGAGACGCTCTGGCCATAGGCGGAGTAGATCTCCGGGATCGTTCCGCCCGACAGGATCTTGGGCGAGCTGACCTGCAAGGTCTTGGCGGCTTTCAGGCCCGGATCGTTGATGGCGAGGCCGGCCTCATCGGCGGCGAGCGCGGATTCGGACACGCAGGCCAGGGTCGCCGCGGCGGCCAGGGCGGTGAAGACGGCTGGTTTCATCCTACGGCTCCCATGCTCCACCCCGCGCCGAACCTGCCTGTGCGGACGCCGGTCCGCAACCGGCGCCGCTGCGCCTGAAGATCGACGGCCAGGGCGCTGCCGGCGGGACGAATCGCGTGGGCCGACCTTCGTCCCGGCGCCAAGCCAGCACAAGCGCCACGGGAGACTTGGCGGGCCCTCAGAGCCTGAGCCTGAGCCCGACCAGGAAGGTGCGCGGCGCGTCGTAGCTGACCACGCCATCAGCGGTGCGGCCGGTCTGGATCGCCGTGTCGGTGAGGTTCTGGGCTTCGGCGTAGGCGCTGACGCCATGGCCGAAGCTCCAGTCGGCGCGCAGGTCCAGTCGCGCGGCGCCTGCCAACAGACGGGTGTTCTCATCGTCATCGTAGCGGGAGCTCTCCCAGCGCAGCTCGCCGTGCAGGCCGAGATGGTCGGTGGCGCGCCAGTCGGCGCCGGCCGTGAGAGTGAAGCGAGGGGTCTGAGCGGGCCTGAGACCGGTGAGCTGCGGCGCGGCGGCCCCCCCGTCGACCTCGGCGTGGGTGTAGTCGGCCGCGGCCCTCAGAGTGAGGCGATCATCCAGGCGATAGGCCGCCTGGGTCTCGACGCCCCACGCGTTGACGGTTCCCGCGTTCTGGCGCTGGCGCAGAACGCCGCCTGCCGGCACGAAGCCCGCGCCCGGGAAGCCCGGGACCGTCCCCGGCCCGTGGCCGACGGTCACGTTGGTGACCGCGTCGTCGAGCCGGTTGTAGAAGCCGGTGGCGCTGAACGACCAGGCCGCCTCGTCGAAGGCGAACGCCGCCTCCGCGCCATAGAGCCGCTCGGGCTTGAGCGCCGCGTTCGCCTCGGTGATGTCGTTGCCGACGCGGAATGGACGGTAGAGCTCGTTCAACGTCGGCGGCCGGAAACCGGAATAGGCCGCGGCCCTCACGCTCGCCCCGCCGCCGAGATCGCGCTTGATCCCCAGGCGGGCGCTGACGACCTGGCCGGACCGGTCCGCCGGATTGTCCTCGAAGGTGACGGCGCCGCTGGAGGTGTCGGTCTCGATCCGGTGTCCGTCCCATGTGCGCCAGCCGTCGATCCGCGCGCCGCCGGTCACCAGCCACGGTCCGGTGATCCAGGTCCCCTCCGCGTAGCCGCCCGCGACGAGGGTCTTGCCGCCCGCCACGCGCAGGCGGGTGAAGCCCGCGCCCAGGTTCCGGAAATTCTCGTGATCCTCGCCCGAGGCCTCCCTCAGGTCCGCGCCGGCTTCCCACTGGAACCGGCCATCATCGCCCCGGACAGCGGCGTTGACGCCCCAGCCTGTGGCGGGGGTGGAGAACTGGTTGTTGGCGGGATTCGTCGAGCTGCGGTCCGCGGCCACCGACACGAAGGTGCTGGACAGATCGCTATGGCGGACCCAGCCCTGCAGACGCCAGCCGAGCTGGTCGGGGCCGGGCTGGGCGGCGAAGGTCAGGCTGGCGGTCTTGCCACTGGAGGAGGAACCCGCGCCCACGACGCCGGACTGGCGATCCTCGCTGTAGACGCCCAGGCGCAGAGCCATGAGCGCGGGCCCGACCGGCGCCTGAAAGCGGACGGCCGCCTGCTTGTCGGTCAGTTCGAGCTTGTCATCGGCGGCGCCGCGATCGGGCGGGCGCACCGGGATCCAGCCATCGTCCTGCTCTCCCGAGGCGCTGACGAACAGCTCCATCGGCCCGGCCGCCTGGGCTGTGGCGAGCGCTGCGCGCTTCTGGCCGAGCCCTCCGGCCGAAAGGTCGAGGTTCAGGGCCCCGGGGCGGGACATCTCGTCCAGCGCCACCACGCCGGTCAAGGCGCCCGCGCCATAGGGGCCGGCGCCCGCGCCGCGCACCACCGAGGCGCTCTCGATCGCCTCGGGCGGAAGCGAGGTCCAGATCACCCAGCCGCCGAAGGGGTCGTTCTGGGGCACGCCATCCAGCGTCACCAGCGCCCGGCCCGCGCCCGAGCCGGCGATGGACCGCAGGGACAGTCCCTGGGTCGTCGGGTGGGACGCGGCGCTCGAGGTGCGCCGGAACAGGGACACGCCCGGGACCTGGCTGAGCGCCTCGTCCAGCCGGGTCTGGCCCTGAAGGGCCGAGGGACCCAGGCGGATGATGGAGAAGGCGGCGTCCCCCGGTGCGGGCGGCAGCCGCGCGGCGGTGACGGTGACGGTCTCGACGGCGGCGGGCGGCGCCTCGGGCGCGGCGGCGGGCAGAATGGGCAAGCGCGTTTTCCCCTCGCGGTGAAGATCAGCATCTAGCTCTGCCGCGCGCGAGGAAAAACCCCGAGCAAGCATCAGGGGAGCCGGGCGAGGACGGAGGGCCGTCGACTAGTGCGCGAGCGCAACGCCGCTGAGGGCGCCGATGAAGCCCGTGATCATGAGAGCGGCCAGCACCACCACGAGGTCGATGTTCGTGAAACGGTCCTCGAGCAGGCCGGCGAACAGGCTCCGCCTGCGGGCCCCGGAAGGAAGGTCCAAGTCGGTCATGAGCGCATCCTCGCGCATCTCCCATGGCGGGCGACGGACCAAGCGTGACGGCGCCGCCTTAAGGGCCGATTAACCGCATCCGCTAGGGCCGCCTTAACCCTGTTGCTCCAGCGTCCCGGACACTGCAGCCAAGCCTGGACGCCATGGACCTCGGGCCCGAAACCATCATTCAAGGCGATTGCCTGAAAGTCCTGCGAGACTTGCCGGACAAGTGCGTCGACCTGGTGTTCGCCGACCCGCCCTACAACCTGCAGCTCGGCGGCGAGCTGCTGCGGCCTGACAATTCCAAGGTCGACGCGGTCGACGACGATTGGGACAGGTTCGCTTCGTTCGAGGCCTACGACGCCTTCACTCGCGACTGGCTGGCCGCCTGCCGGCGGGTGCTCAAGGACGACGGCTCGCTGTGGGTGATCGGCAGCTACCACAACATCTTCCGCGTCGGCGCGGCGATGCAGGACCTGGGCTTCTGGATCCTGAACGACGTCATCTGGCGCAAGACCAATCCGATGCCGAACTTCAAGGGCACGCGCTTCACCAACGCCCACGAGACCCTGGTCTGGGCGGCCAAGTCGCGGGGGCAGAAGCGCTACACCTTCAACTACGACGCCATGAAGATGGCCAATGACGAGCTGCAGATGCGCTCGGACTGGACACTGCCGCTATGCACGGGCGAGGAACGGGTCAAGGACGGCGCGGGACGAAAGGCGCACCCGACCCAGAAGCCGGAGGCGCTGCTTCATCGGGTGATCCTGGCCGCGTCGCGGCCGGGCGACCTGGTGCTGGACCCCTTCTTCGGCGTCGGCACGACCGGCGCGGCGGCCAAGCGGCTCGGACGGCGCTTCGTGGGTGTCGAACGGGAGCCAGACTATGCCGCCCTCGCGCGCAAGCGCATCGCCGAGGTGATCCCAGCCGGGCCCGAGGACCTGGAGGTCACCGGCTCCAAGAGATCCGAGCCGCGCATCCCCTTCGGCCGAATCGTCGAAGCCGGGCTGCTGCGCCCCGGCGACGTCCTCTACTGCCCCAAGGGCCGGCACGTCGCCAAGGTCCGGGCCGACGGCAGTCTCGCCGTCGGCGACCTGAAGGGCTCGATCCACAAGGTCGGCGCGATGGTCCAGGCCCAGCCCGCCTGCAACGGCTGGACCTACTGGCACTTCAGGACCGACAAGGGCCTGACCCCCATCGACGTGCTGCGCGCCAAGGTGCGCGCGGAGATGATCTAGCCGCGCGAGGCCGCTAGACTGCGCCGCCGAGGGCCCAGCGGAGCAGTCACATGCAGATCGACCTGAAGGGCCTTCGCGCCCTGGTCACCGGCTCGACATCGGGCATCGGCAAGGCCACGGCGCGGCGTCTGGCGCAATGCGGGGCAAGCGTCGCGATCAATGGACGCACCGGCGTGCGCGTCGAGGCGGCGATCGACGAGATCGAGGCTGCCGTTCCCGGAGCGAGCCTCATCGCCGCGCCCGGCGACATCGCGACAATTGACGGTTCACGAGCCGTGATCGCCGCGGCCGGCGAGGTGGACATCCTGGTGAACAACGCCGCCTGGATAGGCTTCAAGCCGGCGTTCGAGATCCCGGACGAGGACTGGACGAAGATCTTCGAGGTCAATGTCCTGGCCGGCGTGCGCCTGACGCGACACTACGGCCCGATCATGAAGGCCAAGGGCTGGGGCCGGATCGTCTTCATCTCGTCGGAATCGGGCATCCAGATCCCCACCGAGATGATCCACTACGGCTTCTCCAAAGCCGCCGAGCTGGCCGTGAGCCGCGGCTTCGCTCAGGCGCTCAAGGGCACGGGCGTGACCGTCAACGCCGTCCTGCCGGGCCCCACCCGGACCGAGGCGCTCTCGGGCTTCGTCAAGGCCCAGGCCGCCCAACGCGGCGTCTCGGAAGCCCAGGTGGAGAAGGACTTCCTCGACAACGCGCGCCCCACCTCGGTGATCGACCGCTTCACCACGCCTGACGAGATCGCCAACGTCGTCGCCTTCGTCTGTTCGAGGGAAGCCTCGGCCATCTCAGGCACGCCGCTCCGCGCTGACGGCGGGGTCGTGCAGGCGATCACTTGAGACGCATAATGACCAAAGACGAGAGCGAGCGCTTCGCGCGCGGATGGGAGACGGTCGCCAGGATCAACGGGCCGGCGCGCGACAGCCAGTTCGAGGCGCTGAGCGCGGTCGCCCCGGACTTCGCCCGCTGGATCGTGGAGAGCGCCTACTGCGATGTGCTGAGCCGGCCCGAGCTGCCGCTTCGCGAACGCGAGATCGCCACGGTCGCCGCCCTGACCGCGATGGGCAATGCGCCTGCCCAGTTGAAGGCGCACATCGAAGGCGCCCTGAATGTCGGCCTGTCTCGGCAGGAGATCGTCGAGGTCATCGCCCAGATGGCGATCTATGCCGGCGTGCCTGCGGCCATCAATGCTCTGGCGATCGCACGGGAGGTGTTCGGGACCCGGGCGCAGGCATGATCGGCGCGGCGGGGCGGGAGGACCAGGAGGCGTCCTTGGCGCTGTCCACGAGTTGGAGCCCCTTGCGGTTGGGCGGATTCCCGGCAGCGGGCTCTTGGCCAAACCGCATGACCCTCCGGTCCGTCCCGGTGAAAGCCGGCCAGGGCGGCCGACCCGGCCCGTTCGGGTCGCCGGTCTCGGCAAAGTTCGTCCGTTAGCCGGCGACCATCTCGCCGTAGCGGCGGTCGACGGCGGTCCAGGTTTCCCAACAGAAGCTGATGTCCCGCTGCAGCCGCCGCTGCAAATCGCGGCCTCGGCGTCCGAACCCGCCGGATAGAGCTTCAGCACCGACTCGGCCTGGCCATAGTCGCCAGAAGCGAAGCATGGCGGGGCCATTCAGCCGCGAGCCAGGGATGGGCGGGGAAGCCGGGAACGCCCAGGCGGTGGTTGATCCCCACGACGATCACGCCATGCCGAGCGAGGTTGTCGCCCCGGTAGAAGGGGACCGAGGCCGACCCGGTCTGCAGCCCTCCGTCAGAGATCCAGACCATCACCAGCAACGGCTGGCCGGCGTGCGCCGCCGGCCTCCAGACGTTGAGCTGGAGCCTTGTCCGGTCAGATTGGCCCGCCTGCGTTGCGCCGGGCCGTTCGATCCGCAAGGCGCGTCGCGACGGGCGATGTGGGGCATCGGTCGAGCGGCGCAACGCCGCGGGCGGGCGTCCGCATCAGATCGTCCCAACCCTGGGCCGCCCGGCCCACGATGCGAGGCCCTCGCCGAACCGTCAGTCCCGTCCGAGCGTCTCCTTCAGCCCTCGCCGCGCCAGGGCGTCGGCGCGCTCGTTGAGCTCGTGGCCCGCATGGCCCTTGACCCAACGCCAGTCCACTTCGTGGCGGGCCCGCGCCTCGTCTAGCCTGCGCCACAGATCCTCGTTCTTGACCGGGGCCTTGGCCGCGGTGCGCCAGCCTCTCGCCTTCCAGGCCGCAAGCCACTCGCTGATCCCGGTGCGCAGGTACTGGCTGTCGGTATGCAGCTCCACGCGGCATGGGCGCTTCAGCGCCGTCAGCGCCTCGATCGCGGCCATCAGCTCCATCCGATTGTTGGTGGTCGAGAGCTCTCCGCCCCAGAGTTCGCGCTCGCGATCACCATAGATCAGCACCGCGCCCCAGCCGCCAGGCCCCGGGTTCCCGCTACAGGCGCCGTCGGTATAGATCAGCACTTTCGGCGTCACCCGGCGGGCTCGATCAGATGAAGCCCCGCGCGGTGGACGGCGAGCTTGCGCTCATACTCCAAGGGATCCTTGGGACGGACCAGGGCGCCTTCGGGCGTTGCGCCCCAGTCGTTGAGCCGAGTCAGGAAGAAACGCATGGCCGCGCCCCAGGCCAGGGTCGGCAGGGCGGCCAGCTCCTCGGGCCCGAGCCTGCGCCTGCGCTGGTAGCCGGCGATGAAGGCGCGCGCCGAGGTCACGTTGAAACTCCCATCGGGCTCGAAGCACCAGGCGTTCAGCGCCACGGCGATGTCGTAGGCCAGGGCGTCGTCGCACGCGAAGTAGAAGTCGATCGCCGCGGCGAAGCGTCCGTGCTGGAAGAAGACGTTGTCGGGGAACAGGTCGGCGTGGATCGTCCCTTCGGGCAGGCCGCGGGGCCAGGCCCCGGCCAGCTGGTCCAGGTCGCCCGCGATGACGGCCGCCAGACCGGGCTTCAGCGCATCAGCGTCTTGCTCCAGACGATCGAACATGCCGCGCCAGGCCGCGTGGCCCAGATCGTTGGCGCGTCGGCCGGGAAAGCCGGCAGCCGCCTCATGCAGCCGGGCCATGCCCTCGCCCGCCTCGCGGCATTGCTCGGCGGAAGGCCGCCGCACCGACAGGCCGTTCAGGAAGGTGACCAGCGCCGCCGGCTTGCCGCGGATCTGGCGATGGAGCCGCCCGTCCCGGCCGGCCATGGGCTCGGCGCAGGGGAAGCCATGCCGCGCGAGCCACTGCATCAGGCCGAGGAAGTAGGGCAGCTCCGCCTCGCGCACGCGCCGCTCGTAGATGGTCAGGATGAACCGTCCCGCCGAGGTCTCCACCAGGAAGTTCGAGTTCTCCACGCCCTCGGCGATGCCCTTGCAGCTCAGCGCCTCGCCGAGGTCGAAGTCGGCGAGGAAGGCGCCGAGCTCGGCGTCGGTGATGTCGGTATAGACGGCCACGCCCGTTGATCGGCGAGGGGCGCGGCGGGGTCAAGCCGGCGCAGGCGCCTCAGACGGCCAGCGCCCTGGGCAGCTTGAAGGTGACGCTTTCGCGCGTGGGGGCCACCTCCTCGATCTCGAGCTCGTAGCGCCCGCTCAGCGCGCGCAGGACGCTCTGGACAAGAGACTCGGGCGCGGAGGCGCCGGCGGTGAGACCGAGAGCCTGCACGCCTTCCAGCCAGGTCCAGTCCAGGTCGCGGATGTCGTCGATGAGTCGTGCGTCGGCCGCGCCGGCCTTGCACGCCACCTCGACGAGCCGCTGGGAATTGGATGAGGTCTGCGATCCCACGACGATGACAAGGTCGCACCGGGGCGCGATCTGCTTGACCGCTTCCTGCCGGTTCGTCGTGGCGTAGCAGATGTCCTCCTTGCGCGGCGGCGCGGCGCTAGGGAAGCGCGCCTTCAGCGCGGCGACGACCTCGGCGGTGTCGTCCACCGACAAGGTCGTCTGGGTGACGAAGGCGAGCCGGTCGGGGTCGTCCGGCTCGAGCTCCGCGATGTCCTCGGAGCCCTCGACCAGGCTGACGGAGCCCTCGGGCAGTTGGCCCATGGTGCCCAGGACCTCCGGGTGACCGGCGTGACCGATCAGGACGACGTGCCGGCCCTGGGCATGGTGCCGCGCGGCCTCCACGTGGACCTTGGAGACCAGCGGACAAGTCGCGTCCAGGTAGAGCATCTGGCGCCGGCGCGCCTCTTGCGGCACCGACTTGGGCACGCCGTGAGCAGAGAAGACCACCGGCCGGTCGTCCGGCGCCTCGCTGAGGTCTTCGACGAACACAGCCCCCAGCCGCTTCAGGCGCTCGACGACGTGATGGTTGTGGACGATCTCGTGGCGCACATAGACAGGCGCGCCGTACTTGGCGATGGCCTGCTCGACGATCTGAATCGCACGGTCCACGCCGGCGCAGAAGCTGCGAGGACTGGCGAGCAGAACCTTGAGCGGCGGACGGGGGAGAGCGACCGCGTTCACAGCGCCTATGTAGTCAACTGGAGCGGGCGCCGCCACCCGTCGCAGGGATGTAAGCGCCGCTTGCGTTGCGGGGGCATCGAGAAGCCTCTATCACTCGCGACGACCCAGGGCGGCGAAGGTGTCGCCGACCCGCATCCGGCAGGCCCCATGCGTCGCATCATCCTCATGCTCATCGTCCTCTTCGCGGCCTGGACGGTTGTCCCGGTGATGCACGCCTTCGCCCAGATCGGCGGCGGTGGCGGCGGCGGCGACCAGGACGACCAGGCCGAGAAGAAGAAGAAGCGCGACTCCGAGTGGGAGCTGCGCCAGGCCCCGCTGCCGGGCAAGCGCAACGCCGGTCCATGCCCCTACGTGAAGGTGCTCTACGACGCCGCGCGCTTCGAAGAGTTCAAGAACGGCCAGGAGGCGTCGGGCGACGTGGAGTACACGGGCGAGATCGAGGGCGTGGACGCGGACTGCGACTATCGCGGGAGCGATCCGATCAAGCTGAAGATGCAGGTGAACTTCGCCCTCGGACGCGGCCCGGCGGCCTCCAGCGCGCACAAGACCTATCGCTATTGGGTCGCCGTCACCCAGCGTAACCGGGCGGTGATCGCCAAGCAGTATTTCGACCTGC
Source organism: uncultured Alphaproteobacteria bacterium (assembly GCA_963775275.1). Lineage (GTDB taxonomy): Bacteria > Pseudomonadota > Alphaproteobacteria > Caulobacterales > Caulobacteraceae > JANWHQ01. The sequence goes on from CAVZII010000005.1 coordinate 149,340, forward strand.
CGGTGAACTTCGGGGATGGCGACCGCATTCGCATAGGCGACCGGGTCAACGGCATCGTCATCCCGCGCGCCAACAACACCGTCAGCGGCGAGAACTTCGAGGTTCTCGTCGGCTTCGACGTGACCCCCGAAATGGCGGACTTCAATCGCCAAGGCAAACGCTTCCGGATCAACGCCGGCGCGCCGGAGCCGACGGCGGGAACCTCGTCAAGCGGCTCATGAACGATCTGAAGCGGACGCTGAGCGAGGCCACGGCCGCCGCCTTCGTCTCCATCGGACTGCCGGCAGAGTTCGGACGGGTCACCGCGTCCGATCGTCCGGACCTGGCCGACTTCCAGTGCAACGGAGCCATGGCGGCGGCCAAGACGGCCCGGCGGCCTCCGCGGGAGATCGCCGTCCAGGTCGTGGAGTCACTGCGGAACAATCCGCATCTGGCCTCGGCCGAGCTGGCGGGGCTAGGCTTCATCAACCTGCGCGTGTCCAACCCCGCCCTCGCCAACCGGGCCAACGAGATCGCCGCGGACGCGCGCGCGGGCGCCGGTCAGGTCGAGCGGGCGCGCCGCGTGATCGTCGACTACGGCGGTCCCAACGTCGCCAAGCCCATGCACGTGGGTCACCTGCGCGCCTCGATCATCGGCGAGTCGATCAAGCGCCTGTTCCGCTTCCGCGGCGACGAGGTCCTGGGCGACGCCCATTTCGGCGACTGGGGCTTCCAGATGGGCCTGCTGATCGTCGCGGCGATGGACAAGAATCCGCGCTGGCGGGCGGTGGCGGAGGAAAGCTGGAAGGCCGACGAGCAACTGGCCAAGGCCGGCGAAGCGCAGGTGACGGCGGTGCTGCTCCAGGAACTGGACCTGAACGAGCTGGACGAGCTCTATCCCGAGGCCGCCGCCCGCGCCAAGACGGACGAGGCCTATCGCGACAGGGCCCGGCGCGCGACCGCCGAGCTGCAGGCCGGCAAGCCCGGGTACCTCACCCTCTGGCGCCACTTCGTCCGCGTCAGCCGCACCGCGCTCCAGCGCGAATTCGAGGCGCTCGGCGTGGAGTTCGACCTCTGGAAGGGCGAAAGCGATGTCGACGGGCTCATCCCGGGGATGGTCGAGGAGCTGAGGGCGAAGGGTCTGCTCGTCCCTGATCAGGGCGCCGAGGTCGTCCGCGTGGCGAGAAACGACGACAAGCGCGAGTTGCCGCCGTTGATCGTCATCTCCTCGGAAGGCTCGGCGATGTACGGCACGACCGATCTGGCCACGGTGCTCGACCGGCGCCGGAGCTTCGATCCCCACCTGTGCCTCTACTGTGTCGACCAGCGCCAGGCGGACCACTTCGAACAGGTCTTCCGCGCGGCGTACCTTGCCGGCTACGCCGTGGAAGGGGGACTGGAGCACATCGGCTTTGGGACCATGAACGGGCAGGACGGCCGCCCGTTCAAGACCCGCGAGGGCGGGGTGCTGAAGCTGCACGACCTGATCACCATGGCCCGGGACAAGGCGCGCGAGCGCCTGCACGAGGCGGGCCTGGGCGCCGAGCTCCCGCCCGAGGAGTTCGAGGCGACCGCCCACAAGGTCGCCGTCGCCGCCCTGAAGTTCGCGGATCTGCAGAACTTCCGCGGCACCAGCTACGTCTTCGACCTGGACCGCTTCACCAGCTTCGAAGGCAAGACCGGCCCCTACCTGCTCTATCAGTCGGTGCGGATCAAATCCCTGCTGCGCAAGGCCGAGGAAGACGGAGTCGAGTCGGGCCACATCCTGATCCGCGAGCCGGCCGAGCGCGACCTCGCCCTGGTGCTGGACGCCTTCGACCACGCCCTCGGCGAGGCCTATGACAAGCGGGCGCCGAACTTCATCGCAGAGCATGCCTACCGGCTCGCCCAGAGCTTCTCGAAGTTCTACTCGGCCTGCCCCGTCCTGCAGGCGACCGACGAGACGGTCCGGGACTCGCGGCTGGGCCTCGCCAAGGCTGCGCTCGCCCAGCTCGAGGCGGCGCTTTCGCTGTTGGGAATCGAAACTCCCGATCGGATGTGATCGGCCGCGCGCCCGGGACTTGCGCCTGGGCGCGGCCTTCCCGCCGGCCAACGCCCCCACGTACCCCGCCCTGCGGCCGACGATTGGTCGGACCCCGGGGGTCTGAAGGCGCGCCGATGCGCCGGCGCCACGCTTCGCGCATCAGTTGGAACCTGTCCAAACCGTAAGCACCGGTCGACTTGCGAAGGCCCTATTGTCTTCGCATATGACGGCGATGTCCGTTCCATGACCGTACCTTCCGGCCGGCGTCCCGGCCGCGCCAGGATGCCCGAACGATGCCGCTCTTCGGCCTTATCGCGACGCCGCGCCCTCAGGCGGAGCCTCAGGCCTTGATGCGCCGCGGCGTCCGTCTTGCGCTGGCGGGTCTGGGCCTGGTGATCATGGCCGCGGGCGTCCTGGCCTTCATCGCCTTCTTCCACACGCCCGGTATCCTGCTGTTCGCGCTCGGCCTGGTCCTGGTGCTGAGGAACTCGTTCTCGGCCCGGCGCACCTTCATCAAGGTGCAGCGGCGCCATCCGAAGATCTTCCACCCGATCCGGCGCCTGATCCGGCGGGAGCCGGAGGTGGTCCAGGTGATCTGGCAGCAGACCCTTCGGCTCGAGCGGCTGGTGTTGCCGGCCCGCTGGCGGTTCTGCAAGCGCCTGCGCATGAAGCTGATGCGCCGCGGGCGCTGGCGCCCCTGACCATAGCGGACGGGCGGGCAAGCCTTACTGCAGCTTGTCGGAGACCTCTAAGATCGCCCGGTCGACGAGCGGGTCCGCGCGCATCGCTCCCGCCCGCACGGCAAGGATTTGTGCGGCGGTCTCGGCGGCCAGCTCGGCGGCCGCGGCCTTGACGTCGCTCGCGGCCTGGGCCTCGGCCTGGGCGATCTTGGCTTCGGCGATCGCGGCGCGGCGCTTGATCTGGTCTTCCAGCCGCTCGTGGGCCTCGCTCTCCAGGCGCTTGGCCTCCACCTCGGCGTTGGTCAGCATCTCGGCGGCGTGCCGCTCGGCCTCCTCGCGGCGCACCCGGATGGAGGCCAGCAAGTCCTCCGCCTCCTTGCGCAGGCGCTCGGCCTCGGCCAGCTCGGCGCGGATCTTTTCGGCGCGCGCGTCCAGCGCGGCCAGCGCCATGCGGGGCGCTTTCAGCCAGATCAGCAGCCCCGCCAGGATGACGAAGGCGACCCCGACCCAGAACTCGGCTTCCTGAAGGAGCTCCACCGCCCTCTCCTATCCGCGGCCCGCCAGGGCCTGCTCGACCTCGGCGTCCGAGCCCGGCTGGCCGGTCAGCTTGGCGAGGATGGCCTGCGCCGTCCCGGCGGCGATCTCGCGCACGTGACCCATCGCCTCCTCGCGGGCGGAGCGGATGGTCGCCTCGGCTTGCGCCAACGCCGCGGACAGCTTGGCTTCCTCGGCCGCCTGCCGGCTGGCCGCCTCGGCCTGAACCCTGGCCTTGGCCTCGGACGCCAGCTTCTGGGAGCGCGCGCGCGCCTGGGCCATCTCGGCGTCGGCCTCGGCGGACTGGGCCTCGGCCTGATCCTTGAGGGCGCGCGCCCGCTCGATGTCGCCCGAGATGCGGTCCTCGCGCTCGGCGATGGCGCCGCCCACGCGGGGGACGAAGACCTTGGCCATCAACGTGAAGACGACCGCGAAGATGATCAACAGCCAGACCATCTCGCCGGGCCACCAGGCCGCGTCGAACTGAGGCAGCCCGCCGCTCGCCGGCGACGAGGGCTGGCCCGTCGTTTCGGTCGTGGGCGCTGAGGCCATAAGGCCTTAGACCTTCACGAACAGGATGATGAAGGCCATCACCAGGGCGAAGATGCCCATCGCTTCGGTGAGCGCCATGCCCAGGAACAGCATGGGCTGCTGGCTCGGCGCCGCAGACGGGTTGCGAAGGGCGCCCGACAGGTAGTTGCCGAACAGGATGCCCAGGCCGGCGCCCGCGCCGATCAGGCCGGTCATGGCGAGGCCCGCGCCGATGTACTTGGCGGAAACAGGATCCATGTGTCTCGTTCCTCTGTGAGAGAGTGGGTTGGCGGACCGGCTAGTGGCCGTGCCCGAGGTTGACGACTTCGTTGAGGTAGACCGTCGCCAGAGCGGCGAAGACGAAAGCCTGCAGGAAGGCGACGATCAGCTCCAGCGCCGTGAGCGCGACGACCATCGCCAGCGAGATGCCCGAGCCCAGGAAGCCCAGGGCGGCGATCCCGCCGCCCATGGCGAACACGAACAGGCCCACGGCGAAGCTGGCGAAGATGTTCATCACCACGTGGCCGCCGATCATGTTGCCGAACAGGCGCATGCTCAGCGTCAGCGGTCGGACCATGAAGGAGATGAGCTCGATCAGCACCATCATCGGCAGGATGACGATCGGCACGCCCTTGGGCACGAAGAGGCTGAAGAACTTCAGTCCGTTCTTGATGAAGCCGATGGCCAACACCGACAGGAAGGTGATCAGGGCCAAGGTGACAGTGACGGCGAGCTGGGCCGTGGCGGTGAAGGTCCAGTCCTGGCCGACCACATGGCCCACGCCCAGGACCACGCCCATCATATTCATGGTCAGCACCATCATGAAGATGGTGAAGACGAAGGGGACGTAGGGTCGCCCCGCCGCGCCGATGATCGGGCCGACGAGCACGCCGTCCACCAGCTCGTAGAGGCTCTCGCCCACGGCCTGGAGCCGGCCGGGCACGATCTGGCGGCGCGCCGAAAGGGCGAAGAAGCCACAGATGATCAGGGCGGCCGTCATCATCGCGACGACCGAGTTGGTGATCGACAGGTCGAGCGGCCCGAACGGCGTCTGCACGGGTGGCAGATCCACCATCTTGTGGATCATGAACTGCTTCATCGGCTCGATGGCGGCCATCGGGTCGGAAGTCCTTTCAATCCTCGTCGTCGTCGACGGCCGCCGTGTCTGGCGGCGTCTTCTCCAACGCCTGTCTACCCATTCGCGCCGCCGTGCGAGCGGCCATGTAGACCGACAAGCCCGCACCCGCCGCCACGCCAATTCCCAGGCCCCAGGGCGCGGTATGGGCGAACTGGTCCACCAGCCAGCCCACGCCCAGGCCCCCGAGCACGCCGCCGATCAACTCGGCGAGAAGGCGGTAGCCTTCTCCGATCGAACGGCTCGCCTCGAACGAGGCGGACCGCGCCCGTGCGGCTTCGAAGGCTTGGAGCTCTTCGCTGAGGCGATGAATCGCCTCTTCGGGCCGATCGTCGGGCTGCGGCATGACACGGTCAAAAGCGACCACGACGTCGCCGCCGCGGCCCGGCTTGGTCGGCGCGGAACCTAAAGGGGCGGCGCCACCGCGTCAAGCTGAGCGCGACCTCCCATAAGCATATGATTTCGCTAAATATTACGCCATTGCGACAAGATGGCTGGAGAGCCGTGCTCACAACAGCGCGAGAGTCGCCTCGGCCGTGCGCCACGCGGGCGACGCGTCCTGGCCGTCCTCCATGTGCCACAGGCCCGACAGCACCGCCTGGGCAAAGCACCAACCGAGCACGCGGTCCAGCTCCAACCCCAGGCTCTCGGCCAGGATCGACGCGCGCCTGCCGATCACGGCCGGCTCGGCGTAGAGCGCCGGGTCCGGACGGGGATTGCGGAGCATCGCGCCGGTCTCGTAGGCCCGCTCGCCGATGACGCCCTTGGGGTCGATCGCCAGCCAACCGGCGCCTTCGTCCGACAGGATGTTCCAGTGCTGCAGGTCGCCGTGAAGCAGGACCCTTTCGCCTTGTGAATTGCAGAGCTCGGCATGGAGCCGCCCGGCCCGGTCGATCAGGCCGGCGTCAGCGCCAGCCGCGAGCGCCGCCGGTCCGATGCGTTCGAAGCCCTTCCCCCAGTCCTCAACGGTCCCGAAGCCTCCCCCAGGCGCCGGGGCGTGGTGCAGCGCCATCATTTGCCGTGCGACGATGCCGGTCGCCTCGTCGTCGCGGCCCGAGAAGACCAGGTCGGCGAGCGGCCGGCCGGGCCACGCCCGCTGCAGGAGCAGCGCCGCGCCCTCGCGCGCCTCCAGGCGCACGGCCCCGCGGCCATCGAACCAGACGAGCGCCGGTCCTTGCCCGATCTCGTCGGGATGGGTGATCAGCTTGAGCATCAGCCGACGGCGCCCGCGCCGGACCGGCAGCAGACGGGCGGTGCAGGTGGTCAGCGCCTCGCCGTCCGGCATCAGTCCCCAGCGATCGAGCCAGGGCTCGAGATCCGCCGCGCTCACGGCTCTATTCCGCAGCCAGGGCCTCGGCCTGCCTGAGATCCACCGAGACCAGCTGGGAGACGCCGCGCTCGGGCATGGTCACGCCATAGAGCCGGTCCATGCGCGACATGGTCACCGGGTTGTGGGTGATGCAGATGAATCGCGTCTCGGTGCGCGCGCGCATCTCGTTCATCAGGTTGCAGAAGCGCTCGACGTTGTGGTCGTCCAGCGGGGCATCGACCTCGTCCAGGACGCAGACCGGCGCCGGCTGGGCCAGGAACACCCCGAAGATCAGCGCCGCGGCGGTCAGGGCCTGCTCGCCGCCGGACATCAGCGAGATGGCCGCCAGCCGCTTGCCGGGCGGACAGGCGAAGACCTCGAGGCCCGCCTCCAGGGGATCCTCCGACTCGATCAGGCGCAGCTCGGCCTGGCCGCCGTCGAACAAGGCATGGAAGAGCGCCTGGAAGTGACCGTTGATGACGTCGAAGGCGGCGAGCAGCCGTTCGCGCCCCTCGGCGTTCAGCTCCTCGATTCCGCGGCGCAGGCGCGCGACGGCGCCGGTGAGGTCGGCGCGCTCCTCGCGTAGCGCGTTCAGGCGAGCCCCATACTCCGCGGCCTCTTCCTCGGCGCGCAGATTGACCGCGCCGATCGTCTCGCGCTGACGTTCGAGCTGGATCAGGCGCTGCTCCACCGTCTGGGCGTCAGCCGGGATCTTGCCGGCGTGCTCAGCCAGGGTCTCGCCAAGCTCTTCCGGCTCGCGCATGGCGGTTTCGCGAATGGCCGCGGCAGTTTCGGCCAGGCGCTCGCGGGCGGCCTCGAGCCTCGCGGCCAGGCCGGCGCGCAGCTCCCGCGCCTCGGACGCCTTCTGCTCGGCGGCGCGCGCCTCCCGGTCGGCGGCGGCGCGCGCGGCGTCGGCGGCGCTGAATGCGTCGGTGGCTGCCGCAAGCCGTGTCTCGGCGGCGGCGAGCTCGTCGAGCAGGCGAAGCTTGCCGGCCTCCAGCGCCTTGGGCGCGGCCTCGGCGTCGGCCAGGGCGGCGACCGTCTTCTCACGCTCGCCCGCCAGGGCGTCGATGCGCATGGCCGCGTGTTCGGCGCGGCCGGTCCAGGCCTCCGCATCGGAGCGCAAGGTCTCCAACCGATGCGCGCGTCCTTCCCGCTCGCGCCGCTCGAGGTCCAGGTCGGCCCTGGCGGCCGCAGCCGCCTCGCGGGCCTGGCCAGCGATCGCGCGCGCCTCCTCCAGTTGGGGCCCGAGATCATCGGACGCGGGCAAGGCGTCGGCTTCGGCCCTCGCCGCCGCGAGCGCGACGTCCGCCTCGGCCCTCTCGGCCTCGAAACGGGCGATAGTCTCGTCCAGTGATTGCGCGCGTGCGTCGCGGCGGGCGCCTTCGCGCGCGCCGCGCTCGAACGTCTCCCGAGCAGCCGCGAACGTGTGCTCGGCGCCGGGCAAAGCCGTGCGCGCCGCCTTCAACGCCTGATCAGCGCCGGCGAGGGCTGCGACGCATTCGGACAGCGCGTCTGTCGCGCGGCGGGAGAGCGGGGTCAGCCGCTCGATCTCGGCCTCGACATCCTCGAGCCGAGCCTTCTGGGCGAGCCGCACGGCGGCGGGCCTGGGCGCCTCGGCCCTGACCGTGAAGCCGTCCCAGCGCCAGAGATCGCCCTCGCGCGAGACCAGCCGCATGCCGGGCGCGAGACCCGCCTGCAATCGCTCGCCGGCGTCGCGGGCGGCGACCAGTCCGGTCATCGCGAGCCTCGGCCCCAGCTCGTCCGGCGCATGCACGAGGCTCGACAGCGGCGTCACGCCCTCGGGCCAGACCGGCGAAGGAATCCCCGCGCCGCCCCAGAACGAGGTCGCCTTGCGGTCGAACGGCGCGTTCAGGTCGTCGCCAAGCGCCGCGGCCAGGGCGGCCTCCAGGCCGCGCTCGACCGACACGGTCTCCAGCGCCGGGCGGAAGCCCTCCTTGCGCTCGGGGGTCAACACCTGGGCCAGGCCGCGCGCCTCGGCCTTGAGCCGGCCGAGCTGGTCCTCGGCCTTGCGCGACGCGTCGCGCGCCTCCCCTTCGCGGGCCGCCGCCGCCGCGCGCGCGGCCTCGGCCGCCTCGATCGCGTCCCGCGCGGCCTGCAGCGCGGCCTCGGCCTCAGCCATGCGGGCGCGGGCGGCGAGCGCCTCCGGGTCCTCGGCGGGCCCCAAAGACGCGCGGTCCGCCCGAGCCATGTCCAGCGCACGCGAAGCCCGTCCGAGACGGGCCTGGGCATCGGCCACGCGGGACTCGGCCGCCTCGCGCCGCGCCGCCTCGGCGGCGGCCTCGGCGTTCAGGCGCAGGACCTCGGCGTCCGTCCTCGCCCGGTCGGCCTCGGCGATCTTCCAGGCGGCCTCGAGCTCGGGCATGCGCTCGGGCGCGGCGGCGATCTCCGACTCCAGCGCGGCGATCTCCTCGTTCAGGCGGGCGAGGGCGGCCCTGGCGTCCTCGACGATGATCTCCTCGCGCGCGCGATCGGTGTCGATGCGGCGCAGCTCCTCGGCGCAACGCCGGGCCTCCGCTTCGAGCCGCTGCGCCTCGTGCTCCAGCCGGTCCCGTTCCATGGCGAGCCTGTGCAGGATCGCCGCGGCCGCCATCTCCTCGTCGCGCAAGGGCTTGATCGCCTCTTCCGTGCGCAGGGCTTCGGTGGAGGCCTCCGCGGCCCTCAGCGCGGTGGCCTCCACCGCCCGGTGGGCGTCGGCGGCCTCGGACTCCGCCCGCTCCAGGCCGTCGCGCGCCTCGCTCCAGCGGGAATGGAGCACAGCCGACTGCAGGATGCGGATCTCGGCGGAGACCTTCTTGTAGGTCTCTGCCTGGCGCGCCTCGCGCCTCAGCCTGGCGGCCGCCGATTCCAGCTCGCCGATAAGGTCCGACAGGCGCGCGAGATTGGCCTCTGCCGCGCGCAGGCGAAGCTCGGCCTCGTGGCGGCGGCTGTGCAGGCCGGCGACGCCGGCCGCCTCCTCGAGGATCAGCCGCCGGTTCTGCGGCTTGGCCGCGATCAGCTCGGAGATCTGTCCCTGCCGCACCAGCGCCGGCGAATTGGCCCCGGTCGAAGCGTCCGCGAACAGGAGTTGGACGTCCCTGGCGCGCACCTCGCGGCCGTTGACGCGGTAGGTCGAGCCCATCCCCCGGTCGATCCGGCGCGAAACCTCCAGGATCTCCTGGTCGTTGAACTGGGCCGGCGCGCGACGGTCGGCGTTGTCGATGGTGAGCAGGACCTCGGCGTGGTTGCGCGACGGCCGCCCGGACGCGCCCGCGAAGATCACGTCGTCCATCTCGCCCGCCCGCATGGCCTTGGCCGAGTTGGCCCCCATCACCCAGCGCAGGGCCTCGAGCAGGTTGGACTTGCCACAGCCGTTGGGGCCCACGACGCCGGTCACGCCGGGCTCGATGCGCAGTTCGGCGCCGTCCACGAAGGACTTGAACCCCGACAATCTCAGGCGCTGGAAGTGCAAGGCCTCAGCGTCCCTTGGTCTTAAGCAGCGGCTGGATCACCGCGTCCAGGTCGGAGAGCTCCACCTCGTGATCGAGGTCCGCCAGCTTCTTCCCGTTGATCACGAAGGTCGGCGTGGAATCGACGCCGTCCTTGCTCATGTAGCGAACGACTCGCGCGTTCAGGGCGTCAGTCGCGGCCTCGTCGCTGAGACAGGTCTGGATCTGCGCCTTGCTGAGACCGCCCGCGGCGCCCGCGGCCAAGATCAAAGACTGGGAGTCGCCCGTCTGGTACATCTTGGCCTGGCCGCGGAAGAACCGGTCGATCACGGTGAAGTAATTCTTCTGTCCCGCGCAGCGGGCGAGCAGGAAGCCCGCGGCGGCGATCTCGACCGGCTGGGTCAGGAACTCGCGAAATACATAACGGACCTTACCCGTGTCGATGTACTTCTTCTTGAACTCCGGAAAGATCTCGTTGTTGAAGCGCGCGCAGTGGGGACAGGACGCCGACGCGTACTCGATCACCGTCACCTCGGCCTTCTTCGAGCCCATGGTCATGTCGTCGGGCAGGCCCGCCGGCCCGCTCGGTGCGGGCGCCGCCGCGCAGAGCAGCACCGCCGCAGCCGCCAGCGTCAGCCGGCGCCGATCCGGGTGGCGCGACACGGCGGCTACTTCAGGAGCGGCTGGATCGCCGCGTCGAGCTGGTCCATGGAAACCTCACCCTCCTTCAGCTTCTTGCCGTTGATGATGAAGGCGGGCGTGCCGGTGACGTCATCCTGCTTGGAGAACTTGTCGACGCGCTGGGCCAGGGCGCGTTGGGCCTTCTCGTCGCTGACGCACTTGTTGAACTGGTCCTCTGAGAGGCCGGCCGTGCGGGCGATCCTGAGGAGCGTGCCGTGGACGTCGCCCGACTGGTACATGTCGGTCTGGGCTCGGTAGATCGCGTCTGTCACCTGGAAGTACTTGTCCTTGCCGGCGCAGCGGGCGAGCAGGAACCCCGCCGCCGCCACGGTGGCGTCGCCGGTCAGGGCCTCGCGGGCGACGTAGCGGACCTTGCCCGTGTCGATGTACTTCTTCTTGAACTCCGGGAAGACCTCGTTGTTGAAGGCCGCGCAGTGCGGACAGGCCACCGAGGCGTATTCGACCACGGTCACCTTGGCGTTCGGATTGCCCATGCTCATCTCGTCGGCCGATACGGCCCCGCCGCCGCCCTTGCTGCAGGCGGCGAGCGCGAGGGCCGCGGCGGCGGCGAGCGCGAGACGGCGGCTGATCAGGGCCATGTTGGTCTCCAAAGGCTTCGACTAGCGCGATTCCCGTCGCGCGCCCCACTCCACCCCGCTTCTGGGTGGGGACGAAGGGCGGCCTTGTCAACGGCGCTCAGTCGTTGCGCCGCAGCACCTCGCGCCCGAGCCGCAGCAGCGCCGAGCGCAGCCCGCCGTGGGGGACCTCGGCGATGGACGCCTCGAGCGCCGCTTCGGCTGCGGCGTCCAGCGGCGCCTTGCCGCGGCGGCGCGGCGGCGCGGCGGCGCGGGCTGTGTGGAGGGCCTGTCGCCGCACGGGGCCCTGGACGATGCGAAGCCGGTCCGCCGCCCCCTCCCCAAGGATCAGCTGCACGCGGGCCAGGATCTCGGGCGCCTGATGCTGGATCAGGGTCGCGGCCGGGCCGTCGACCCGGACCTCGAGCGCGCCGGGCTGGCCGTTGCGTCCCTTCACCAGCTTCACCGGCTCGGTCCGCGCCGCCAGCGTCTCGCCGACGATCTCGCGCCACCGCGCCTTGAGCCCTTCGGCGCCCTGGCCGAAGCGATCATCCAGCGCCTTGACGAGGCCGGTCAGGGCCCGGCCCGCGCGCGGGGGCGGACGATGGGCCGGCCGTGTGCGCCGGGCGGAGAGGATGGCCCGGGCTTCGGCTTCGGAGGGCAGGGGGCGGCGGGGCATGGGGCAGGATACCTCCGCGGCGCAGACGTGGGTAGGCGGCGCGGCGCCGGGCCGAGCTCGGGCGCCGGCTCACTTCAGGAGCGGCTGGATCTCCGAGTCCATCTGGGACAGGGACTGGAAGCCTTCATACTTCTTGCCGTTGATGATGAAGGTCGGGGTCGCCTCGATGTTGTCCTTGCGCGAGGACTTCTCGACCCGCGCGTTGAGCGCCTCGAGACCCTTGTCGTCGGTGATGCAGCTGTTCATCTGCTGCTCGCTGAGGCCGGCCTGCTGGGCGATCTTGGACAGGACGTCGTGGGCGACAGCGGGCTGGATGGTTTCCGTGCCCGGCTCGTAGATCTCGTCCTGCGCCCGGAACACCGCCTCCACGACCTTGAAATACTTGTCCTTGCCCGCGCAGCGGGCAAGCAGGAACCCCGAAGCCGCCAAGGCCGGATTGCCGGTCAGGGCCTCGCGGAAGACGAAGCGGACCTTGCCGGTGTCGATGTACTTCTGCTTGAACTCGGGGAAGACCTGGGTGCCGAACGCCGCGCAGATCGGGCAGGCCACCGAGGCGTACTCGATCACCGTGACCTTGGCGTGGGGATCGCCCATGGTCATCTCGTCGGCGGAGATGGGCCGCACGCCGCCCTTCTGGCAGGCTGCAAGACCAATCGCCAGGGCGAAGGCGAGGACGAGATGGCGGCGGATCATGGCCTTCGAGCGCTCCCGATCGCATGGGCCGGCGCGCCCCCTGCGCGCCGCCGCGAGGCGGTCTCGACCCGCCGCAGCCGCTTGTCAACGTCGGCCGCGGCAGGCCGCGGGCCCGGGATGTCCGCATCGCCCGGGGCTTGGTAAGCGGGCGTGATGACCGATGCGGCCGGCAAGATCCGCGAGCGGCTGCTCGCCTGGTACGACTCGAACGCCCGCGCCCTGCCCTGGCGCATCGGGCCGAAGGCGCGCGCGGCCGGCGAGCAGCCGGACCCCTATCGGGTCTGGCTTTCCGAGGTCATGCTGCAGCAGACCACCGTCCCACACGCGGCCTCCTACTTCCAAACGTTCACCTCGCGGTGGCCGTCTGCGAAGGCGCTGGCCGCCGCGCCCGAGTCCGACGTGATGGCGGCCTGGGCGGGGCTCGGCTACTACGCCCGCGCCCGCAATCTTATCGCCTGCGCCCGCGAGGTGGCCGATCGCCTGGGCGGCCGGTTCCCGGACACGGAAGAGGCCCTGCTCGCCCTGGCGGGCGTGGGCCCGTACACGGCCGCCGCGATCGCGGCCATCGCCTTCGACCGTCCCGCCAATGTCGTGGACGGCAACGTCGAGCGGGTGATGGCGCGCGTGCATGCGGTGGGGACGCCTTTGCCGGGCGCCAAGCCCGAGCTCAAGCGCCTGGCCGGCGCGCTCGTGACCGACGAGCGGCCCGGCGACTGGGCCCAGGCGCTGATGGACCTCGGCGCGGTGATCTGCCGCCCCAAGGCGCCCCTGTGCGAGCGCTGTCCCTTGGCCTTCGCCTGCCGCGCACGGCGGGAAGGCGCGCCGGAGACCTATCCGCGCAAGACAGCCAAGGCCGAACGGCCCAGACGGCGCGGCGCGGCGGTCGTGTTGATGTGCGGCGCCGAGGTGGGCCTGGCGCGCCGGCCGCCGCGGGGACTGCTCGGGGGCATGCTCGGCCTGCCCACCACCGCGTGGGGCGCCGCGCGGCCGAGCGAAGGGGACGTCCGGTCCGCCGCGCCGGGTGCGAGCGGCTGGCGCAGCGCCGGCGAGATCGAGCATGTCTTCACCCACTTCGCCCTGTCGCTCGAGGTCTGGCGCGCGACGGCGTCGAAGAAGAGCGCGGACCTCGTCTGGATGCGCCCCGAGGCGGCCGCCCAGGCGCTGCCCAGCGTCTTTCGGAAGGCGCTGCAGGCGGGGCTGACGAGCCTGCTCTAATCCTCGAACAATATCCTGGGCGGCGGCTTCAGGTCCGCGCCCTCGTCCAGGCGGGCGGCCACCTGCTCGGCGATCGCCAGGAAGGCCTTGGACGAGGCGCTATCCGGCTGGGTCGCCACCATCGGGCGGCCGTCGTCGCAGGACTGGCGAAGCGCCACTTCGATCGGAATCTCGCCAAGGAACGGCGCGCCCAGGGCCTCGGCGGTGGCCTTCGCGCCGCCCCGGCCGAAGATCTCGATGGGCTGGCCGGTCGAAGGATCGGGGAAGTAGGCCATGTTCTCGACCACGCCGAGGATGGGCACATGGGTCTTCTCGAACATGGCGATGGCCCGGCGCGCATCGATCAGCGCCACTTCCTGGGGCGTCGAGACCACCACCGCGCCCGACAGCGCCACCCTCTGGGCCAGGGTCAGCTGGATGTCGCCGGTGCCCGGCGGCATGTCCACGACCAGGACGTCGAGCGGCTCGGCCTCGCTCGCCCAGGCCACGTCGTTCAGCATCTGGTTCAGCGCCGAGGACGCCATCGGCCCGCGCCAGATCATCGGCGAGGCTTCGTCCACGAGCAGCCCGATGGACATGACCTTCAGGCCCCAGCCCTCGAGCGGCTTCAGCTTGCGCTCGGCGGTGACCTCCGGCTCGGCGTCGAGGCCGGTCATGCGCGGCGCCGAGGGGCCATAGACATCGGCGTCCAGCAGGCCAGTGCGGCGTCCGAGCATGGCCAGGGCGCAGGCGAGGTTCACCGACACCGTCGACTTGCCGACGCCCCCTTTGCCGCTGGCCACGGCGATGACATGCGCGACATGGGCCGGCTTCAGCCCCTGAGGGGCCGGACCGGGCGTCGTCTGGGCCTCAGGCGAGACGCGGGTGTTGCGGCGCATGCGGACCGTCCCCGGAGGGACCGCCGATTCGGGCGGCTGGGCGCGGGCGGTCATGGGATGGGCCGGCGCCGCGCGGGCCGGGGCGCGATCGGCGGTCAGCACCACCTGGGCCCGCTGCACGCCCGGCAGGGCCCGAAGCGCGCCTTCGGCCTCATCGCGCACAGGGGCGTAAAGGGCGGCGTCGGCGGGCGCCACCTCGAGCATGAAGCCCGCCCGGCCGTCCGCGGCCACCAGTCCCTGGACCAGCCCGGCCTCGACCAGGCCTCGTCCGGACCTCGGGTCCTTGACGGCGTTCAGCGCCTTCAGCGCGGCGCTTCGAAGAGCGGTCTCGCTCAAGCTCCCTCCTCACGGTGCAGGACGATCAGGTCGCGCACCTCATGTAGGCTCTCGACAATGCGCACGCACAGGCCTCGGATCTCCTCGTTGGGCGCCAGGAGGTCCGGAACCATCACCGCCATCATCCCGGCGGCGTGGGCGGCGCGGATGCCGTTGTGAGAATCCTCCAGCGCCAAGCAGTGCGAGGGCTCGACCTCGAGGAGCTCGGCCGCCTTGAGAAAGGGGTCGGGATGGGGCTTGCCCCGGGCATAGTCGCCGCGCGCGACGATCGCCTGGAACCGATCCCTCAGGGCGTGGCGGCCGAGGTTGCGCTCCACGTCATGGTGCGGCGAGGAGGTCGCCACCGCTCGTGGAAGCCCGGCCTGGTCCAGCGCGTCGAGCAGCTCCACCACGCCGGTCTTCAGGGCGACGCCCGCCTCGCCCAGGGCGCGGTAGCGCTGTGTGCTCTCTGCCTGGAATGACTCGACCGAGAAGTCCGCGCCGTAGTGCTCGGTCAGAATCGCGCCTGACTGGGCGAAGTTGAGGCCGACCATCCGATGGAACACATCGAGCGGCAGTTCGTAGCCCATGGCGGCGGCAGCGCCCGTCATGGCGTCCAGCGACAGGACCTCGGTGTCGACCAGGAGGCCGTCCATGTCGAAGACCACGGCCCTGATCTCGCGGGGCAGGCTCATGTCACGAGCTCGTCGGCGCGGTAGCCCTGGAAGTAGAGCAGCGCCTCCAGGCCGCAGCGATCAACCCGCGCGTCGGCGCGCGCCGCCGTCACCGGCTTGGCGCGATAGGCGACGCCGAGCCCAGCCGCCTCGATCATGCCGAGATCGTTGGCCCCGTCGCCCACCGCCAGCGTCGCGACGAGTTCGATCCCGAGCGCCGCGGTCTCCTCGTTCAGGGCGTCGAGCTTGGACTGCCGCCCGAGGATCGGCTCGCCCACGCGGCCGGTGAGGACGCCGTCCTGCTCCTCCAGCCAGTTGGCGCGCACCGCGTGGAAGCCGGCGGCTTCCGCGACCTTGGAGGCGAAGAAGGTGAAGCCGCCGGACACGAGGACGCACCTCGAGCCATAGGCCGCCATGGTGCGCGCCAGCGTCCTCGCCCCCGGATTGAGCCTGACCCGCTCGTCGTAGCAGCGCTGGAGGACCTCGAGCGGCAGGCCCGCGATCATCTTCACGCGCTCCCGCAGCGCACCCTCGAACTCGAGCTCGCCGCGCATGGCCCGCTCGGTGATCGCCGCGACCTCGGCCTTGACGCCGGCGAAGTCGGCGAGCTCGTCCAGGCACTCGCAGCCGATGATCGTGGAGTCCATGTCGGCCACGAGCAGGCGCTTCTTGCGGCCCTCCATCTGCTGGACGCACAGGTCGAGCGGGAAGTGCTCGAGCGACGCGTCGGCGGCGGCGCGCAGATCGGCGAGCGCGCCTTCGCGGGCCTCGAAGATGAGGTCGAGCGCCTTCTCGCCCAGGATATGGCGGCCGACGCTGCGCGCGCCCAACGGCTCGAGCGCGGCGGCGACCACCGTCTCGGGCAGGAAGATCGCATCTTCGGGCGCGACCAGGGTGACGGCGTAGAGCATCTACGCCGCGGTTAGACCGGCTGGCCCGCGCGATCAATCCGCCCGTGTTTGACCTCCGCCCCATGGACGCATATCGCCCCGGCGATGGACGAGATCGCCCGCGAGAACCTGGCCTATTGGACCGAGGCGGTGGCGATCCATCTGGCCTCGCCGTTCTATCGCACGCAGGACTTCCGCCGCGGCGAGATCGTGCTCGACCGGGTGGCGCGCGAGGGCGTCGGCGAGGTGGCGGGCCAGCGCCTGCTGCACCTGCAATGCCACTTCGGGCTCGACACGTTGTCACTGGCGCGGATGGGCGCGCTCGTCACAGGCCTGGACTATTCGGCGCCGGCAATCGAAG
Organism: uncultured Alphaproteobacteria bacterium; assembly: GCA_963775275.1. Taxonomy (GTDB): domain Bacteria; phylum Pseudomonadota; class Alphaproteobacteria; order Caulobacterales; family Caulobacteraceae; genus JANWHQ01. The sequence continues at coordinate 165,941 of CAVZII010000005.1, forward strand.
CGGCCCGGGCGCTGTCGGCCGAGACCGGGACTCCTGGCGATTTCGTCCTGGCGGACGCGCTCGACCCGCCCGCCGGCCTGACCGGATTCGACATCGTGTTCGCGAGCTGGGGCGCGATCTGCTGGCGCCGCGACATCAGTCGCTGGATGAGCGTCGCGGCCAGCGCACTGAAGCCCCGCGGACGGCTCTTCCTGCTCGAGGGCCATCCGGCGATGCTGATGATGGACGACGGGGCGCACGTGAAGGCCGGCGCGCCCTTTGTCCAGGCCTTTCCCTACGACAGCCGCGATCCGGTCATCGCCCCGGACCAGCAGGACTACGCCGACCCCGACGCCCCGATCACGGCCACGCGCACGGGCGTGTGGCTGCATGGCCTCGGCCGGATCCTGAACGCCGCAATCGCGGCGGGCTTCGTGACCCGCCGGCTCGAGGAAGGGGACCGCATCCCCTGGCGGTTCTCGGCCCAGCTCGTCCCGATCGAGTCCGGCTACTGGGGCCTGCCCGAGGGAGCGCCCTTTCTGCCGCTGAGCTTCGCGCTGGAGGCGGTCAAGGGAGATGGGCCCTGAGCACGGTCCATCTGATCGCCGGCCCGACCGCGGGCGGCAAATCGGCCCTGGCGCTGAAGCTGGCGCGGGAGACCGGCGGCGAGATCGTCAACGCCGACGCGTTGCAGCTCTATCGCGACCTTCACATCCTCAGCGCGCGGCCGACGGCGCAGGACGAGTCCGAGGCGCCCCACCACCTCTACGGCGTCGCCGACGCCGCCGAGGCCTGGTCGGTGGGCAAGTGGCTGCGCGCGGCGATTCCCGTCCTCGGCGACATCGCCCGCCGGGAGCGCCCGGCGATCGTGGTTGGAGGGACGGGGCTCTACTTCCGCGCCTTGACCCAGGGCTTGGCCGACGTGCCCGCGGTTCCCCAAGCGGTCCGGACCCAGGCGCGCGAGAGCTTCGAGCGCCTGGGCGAGGCGGCCTTCCGCGAAGCTCTCAGAGGGCGCGACCCCGCCGCCGAGGTTCGCATCGCGCCCGGCGACCGCCAGCGCCTGACCCGGGCGCAGGAAGTCTTCGATGCGACCGGCCGCGCGCTCAGCGACTGGCAAGCGGACACCCAGCCCGCTCTCGCGCGCGGGAGCTGGCGGGCCGTGGTGATCGAGCCGCCGCGCGAAGCGCTCTACGCCCGCTGCGATGCGCGGTTCGCCGCCATGGTCGCCGCCGGCGCGCTGGAGGAGGTGCGCACCCTGCTCGGCCGCGGGCTCGATCCATCACTGCCGGCGATGAAGGCGGTGGGCGTGCGCGAGCTCGGCCGCAACCTGGCGGGCGAGCTGGCGCTGGAGGAGGCGATCTCGCTCGGCCGGCGGGAGACCCGGCGCTACGCCAAGCGCCAGCTCACCTGGTTCCGCCGCCAGACGCCGGGCTGGCCGAGGGTCCCGGCGGCGGCCCCGGACGCGCAATGGAGGCAATTCCTTGCCCTGGACCCCGCCTTGACCCTTTGTTGAGGAAGTGGCATCACCGTTGGCATCCGATTGGAGCAACGCCCTTGCGCGCCATCCTGGTACTTCCGAGGCGACCGATCCCGGCCTGATCTTTGATCAGCCGCCGATGTCGGTCGCTTGCCAAGGCCCCTTCGAGGGCCTTTTTTCATGCCCGCAACCCAGGCCCCAGCCATGACCATTCACAAGCCCATCGACTCCGACGCCGACGCCTCGACCATGACCGGGGCGGAAATGGTGGTGCGCGCCCTCATCGACCAGGGCGTGGACGTGATCTTCGGCTATCCGGGCGGCGCGGTGCTGCCGATCTACGACGCCCTGTTCCATGAGAACCGGCTCAGGCACGTGCTGGTGCGCCACGAGCAGGGCGCCGCCCACGCCGCGGAAGGGTATGCGCGTTCCACCGGCAAGCCGGGCGTGGTTCTGGTCACATCCGGTCCCGGCGCGACCAATGCGGTCACCGGCATCGTCGACGCCCTGATGGACTCCATCCCGCTGGTCGTCCTGACCGGCCAGGTCGCGACCCACCTGATCGGCTCAGACGCCTTCCAGGAGGCGGACACCGTCGGGATCACCCGCTCGTGCACCAAGCACAACTACCTGGTGAAGCGGGTCGAGGATCTGCCCCACGTGATGCACGAGGCCTTCCACATCGCGACCTCCGGCCGGCCCGGCCCGGTCGTGGTCGACATCCCCAAGGACGTGCAGTTCGCCGCGGGCCTCTACGTCGGGCCCGAGAAGGCGCGCCACATCCACGCCTACCGGCCCAGGGTCGAGGGCGACCCCGACAAGATCGCCGAAGCCGTGGAGCTGATCGCCAAGGCGCGCCGACCGATCCTGTACACCGGCGGCGGGATCATCAACTCCGGTCCCAGGGCCAGCCAGATCCTGCGCGAGCTGGCGCACGAAATCGGCGCGCCGGTCACCTCGACCCTGATGGGCCTGGGCGCCTTTCCGGCGTCCGACCCGCAATGGCTGGGCATGGTGGGCATGCACGGCTCGTTCGAGGCCAACCACGCCATGCACGACTGCGACGTCATGGTCTGCCTGGGCGCGCGCTTCGACGACCGCGTCACCGGGCGGCTGGACGCCTTCTCGCCCGGGTCAAAGAAGATCCACGTCGACATCGATCCATCGTCCATCAACAAGAACATCCTGGTGGACGTCGGCATCGTCGGCGACGTCGGGAATGTCATGGAGGCGATGCTGAAGGCCTGGCGCGCGCGCCGGCTGAGGCGCCTGGAGCTGTCGGACTGGCAGGCCCGGATCGACGCCTGGCGCGCCCGCAAGGGCTTCGCCTACCGGCGCGATCCAAAGAAGATCAAGCCGCAGTACGCCATCGAGCGGCTCTACGCCCTGACCCGCGGCAAGGACGTCTATGTCACGACCGAAGTGGGCCAGCACCAGATGTGGGCGGCGCAGTTCTTCCACTTCGAGGAGCCCAATCGCTGGATGACGTCCGGCGGGCTCGGCACGATGGGCTACGGCCTGCCCGCGGCCGTCGGGGTGCAGATGGCCCACCCGGGAAGCCTGGTCGTCGACATCGCGGGCGAGGCCTCGGTGCAGATGACCATGCAGGAGCTCTCAACCGCGGTTCAGTACGGCCTGCCGATCAAGATCTTCATCCTGAACAACGAGTGGATGGGCATGGTGCGCCAGTGGCAGCAGCTGCTGCACGGCGAGCGCTACAGCCATTCCTATTCCGAGAGCCTGCCGGACTTCGTGAAGCTGGCCGAAGCCTATGGCGCGCTCGGCCTGAGGGCCGAAGACCCCGACGAGCTCGACTCCAAGATCACGCAGATGATCGAGTCGAACCTGCCGGTCCTGTTCGACTGCCGGGTGACCAAGGATGAGAACTGCTTCCCGATGATCCCCTCGGGCAAGGCGCACAATGAGATGATCCTCGGCGACGCAGCGGTCGACCTCGACACGGTGATCGACGAGGAAGGCCGGATCATGGTCTAGGCCCGCGCCTGGACCAGACTCTGAAAAGGAGCCGAGATGCCGCCGCGCGTAGACCAGCCGACCGAGAAACGGACCTACGCCGTGCTCGTGGACAACGAGCCGGGCGTGCTGGCGCGCGTGGTGGGACTGTTCGCAGCGCGCGGCTACAACATCGAGAGCCTGACGGTCGCCGAGACCGACGTGGCGCGGCACGTCTCGCGGATCACCATCGTCACCTCGGGCACCGCCCTGATCCTGGAGCAGATCCGCGCCCAGCTCGAGCGCATGGTCTCGGTGCGCGAGGTGCACGACGTCACCCGCGATCCGGCCGGCGTCGAGCGCGAGCTGGCCTTGATCAAGGTGCGCGGGACCGGCGCGGACCGGATCGAAGCCCTGCGCATAGCCGACATCTTCCGCGCGAGGGTCATCGACACGACCCACGAGAGCTTCGTCTTCGAGATCACGGGCGCGCCCTCCAAGATCGACAAGATCATCGACCTGATGCGGCCGCTGGGGCTGGTGGAGCTGTCGCGCACCGGCGTGCTGTCGATCACGCGCGGCGTCGAGGAACCGTGAGGGGAGACTGACGGGTCGGGTCGGTCATGCTCGAATTCTAGTCTCCAGTGGCAAGCTGAGCCCCAAATGGGCCCGCTCGGCGCGCCCTGCGGCCTTCGCCGCATTGCCATCGCGCCTCCAGGCGTTCACACTTCTGCGAAGATCAAGGAGAGGCTGGATGCCCACGCTCGCCCCCCTGTTCGTCGCCGCCATGATGGCCGCGGCCGCCCAACCGCCCGCAGCCGCCGCGGGAAACGCCGCTCCGGCCACGGCGCTGGCCGCCGCACCTGCGGCCACGAACGCGGCGTCGCCCATCGACAATGATCCCGGCGACAAGGTCGTCTGCCGCACCCTGACGCCCACCGGCTCGCGCCTTGGCGGCACGCGCGTTTGCCGCACGCAGCGGCAATGGAGCCTGATCAACCGCGACGCCAAGGACCTGGTCGATGATGCGCAGCAGAACTCCCTGCACTACCAGCGGCAATACGGTGGCGGTTGATGCGGCGGTCGGCGCATCGGCGGCCAGAGCCTCAAACTCCCTGCTTCACATGAGGACATCATGATCACAGGTCTCATCGCTCTGATGGCAGCCGCTGCGGCGGCATCTTCCGGCTCGCCCCAGCCGGCGCCCGCGCCGGCCGCCGCGCCAGCGGCCGCCAGCGCCGCGCCCGCGGACACCGACTCGGGGGACAAGGTCATTTGCCGCGTGATGACGCCGACAGGCTCGAGGCTGGGCGGCACGCGCGTCTGCCGCACCCAGCGGCAGTGGAGCGTGATCAACCGCGACGCCAAGGACCTGGTCAACGACGCCACCACAGGCGCTGATCACTACACCCCGCAGCGCGGCGGTTAGCCGGGTTCTTCAATCCCTAACCCATTGCGCCTATATTGAGTGGGTTCGGCCTCGGTCGGACTATGGAGATAAACGCGCGCGAAATAAGCGATCTGGACCCGGGTGCGATTCCCGGCGGCTCCACCAATCCCTTGGCCGGGTTATCGCCGGCGAGCATGGGGCCGATCAGCTTCGACAGGCGTGTAAAGGCGTGGCTTTCTCTCGGCTCGGCTCACCGTTATCGGGCTTATCTTAGATGCGAACGATAACTTCGCTCCTGAGTACGCCCTCGCCGCGTAATGCGTGAGGTCGTATTCGACCTGAAGCCCTAGGCCTTAGCCGGTCTAGGCGGGGCTCGGAGGGGGCCTGGCAACAGAACCCCTCCACCTTCCCCTTCCTTGAGACCAAAGCGCGACGCCTGCCGATTGTGCGGGCGCCGGAGACCGCCGCCCCCTTCCTCGGGTCCGGCTTTTCGGCGCGCTGGCGAGGGAGTAGGCTTCATCTCCTCAAGTCAGTTGCAAGTCGGACATGTCCAGCACCCCTCCGTCCAAGGATCTCATGCACTACGACGCCATGGCGCAGGAGGCGCTGAGGGGCGTGGTGAAGATGGCGCTCAAGCGCGCGGCCTCTCCCCAGGGCCTGCCGGGCGATCATCATTTCTACATCACCTTCAAGAGCCGGGCGCCGGGCGTATCCGGGCCGCCGGACCTGCTGGCTCAGTACCCGGACGAGATGAAGATCGTTCTCCAGCACCAGTTCTGGGACCTGGCGCCGGGCGAGACCTTCTTCGCCGTCACCCTGATGTTCGGCGGCCAGCCCAAGCGGCTGTCGGTCCCCTATGCGGCGATCACCCGCTTCCATGATCCGAGCGTACCCTTCGTCCTGCCCTTCGACGCCCCCGAGCCGGCCGCCTTCCAGGCCGAGCCGGCGGCCGAGGCGTCCCTGCCCGCCCCTGAGCCGGCGCCCGCCGCAGAGGAGGCAAACGTCGTGTCGCTCGACACGTTCAGGAAGAAATGAGCCGGCAGGAAGAAATGAGCCGGCCCGGTCACGCTGCGCTCTTCGCGCTGGCCCTCTTGCTGGCCTGCGGGCTGGGTTGGGCGAGGCCTGCGCGCGCCGGCGGGCCATTCTCGAACTGGGCGGCGGTGGTGGTCGCCGGCGACTACCGCGCCCACTCCGGCGCGCCGTCCGAGGCCTTCGACAACGCCCGGCGCGACGTGGGCGAAGCCCTGATCGAGGCGGGCTTCTCGCCGCAGAATATGCAGGAGTTCTCGGTCCAGCCGCAGGACTACCCCGCCGAGCACGTGATGCAGAGCGATCCGGGCCTCATCGGCCAGCAGCTGACCCAGCTCGCGGCCCAGGCCAAGGAGGGATGCCTCGTCTATTTCACCTCCCACGGCTCGCCTGCGGGCGTAGTGGTCGGGACGGGCCTGCTGTCCCCGGCGGGGCTGTCGCAGATCGTCGATGACGCCTGCGGCTCGCGTCCGACGGTAGTGATCATCTCGGCCTGTTTTTCGGGGGTCTTCGTGCCGCCCCTGTCGCGGCCGGACCGGATGGTGCTGACCGCGGCGCGGCCCGACCGATCCTCGTTCGGTTGCGGCGAAGCCGACCGCTATCCCTACTTCGACGCCTGCATGCTGGAGACGCTGCCCCAGGCGCATGACTTCGCGACGCTCGGCCGCGAGGTCCAGGCCTGTGTCGCCGCCAAGGAGAAAGCCACGGGCATGGCGCCGCCATCCGAGCCCCAGCTGTTCCTGGGCTCGCAGCTGCGCCCGCTGGTCCCCTTCTATCCGCTGGAGATACGCCAACAGGCCTCGAACGCGTCAGCGCTTTCGTCCACCCGCCGGGCGCCCTAGAACTCCCCGGTCCAGCCGGAGCGGGCGTCATGGGTTTCAAGGCGAGCAGCGGCGCGGCCGTGTTCGCGGCCGCGGCCGTGATGCTCCTGGCTGGCGCCGGCCTGGCGCAGGACCAGGGCCGGCCGGGCGTTGCGGCGACGCCGGCGGCGGTCTCGAGCGCTCCCGCTCCCACCGGGCCGGCCATCGCCGCGCCTGCGCCGAGCCTTCGGCTCGCGCCCGGCGAGCCGATTCCTGCGGCCGAACTGGAAGCCTTCGTCGACGGCGTCGTGGGCTCGGCCATGGCGCGCGACCACATCGCCGGCGCTGTCGTCACCGTGGTCCAGAACGGCCAGGTCGTGCTCGACAAGGGGTATGGCGTCGATCGCCGCGCCCCCGCACGGGCCGTAGATCCGCAGCGCACCCTGTTCCGCCTCGGCCAGGTGACGCGGACCTTCACCTGGCCCCTGGTCATGCGCGAGATCGAGGACAGGCGAATTCGGCTCGACGCGCCCGTCAACGTCTACCTGCCGGTCAAGGACCATATCCCCGACCACGGCTTCAAGCGGCCCGTCACTGTCCAGGACCTCCTGACCCACACCGAAGGCTTCGAGGTCCGGACCTTCGGCCAGCTGATCGAGAAGAACCCCGCGCGAATCCGCCCGCTCGAGACCTACCTCAGGCAGGAGCGGCCAGGGCGCGTGCGCCCGCCCGGCGGCGCGCCCGCCGACACCCTCTATGGCGCGGCGCTGGCCGGCGAGGCGCTGACGCAGGTCACCGGCAAGACGCCGCAGGCTCTGGTGGAGAGCGCGATCACCCAGCCCCTGGGCATGACTCGCACGACCCTGCGCGAACCCTATCCGCACCGCGCGGACCTTCCCGCGCCGATGGATCCCCGCCTGGCGGCCGACGTATCGGAAGGCTTCCACTGGACGGGCGTCGGCTACCGGGCGCGCCCGTTCGAGTACATGACCCAGGTCGCGCCCGCAGCTTCAGCCTCCTCCACGGGGGCGGACATGGCGCGCTGGATGCTGGCCATCCTGGGAGACGGGACGTCGGAAGGCGCGACCATCTACAGCCCCGCCATCGCCAGGGACTTCCGCGCGTCCCTGCCGGCGCCGGCGCCTGGCGCGCCGGGCTGGGCCTACGGCTTCGCCCAGTATCCGATGGCCGGCGGACTGTCGGGCCAGGGCCAGAGCGGCGCCACCCTTTCGTTCAGATCGAGCCTGGTCACCGTTCCCGCCCTGGGTCTCGGCGTCTTCGTCGCCGGCAACACCGACACCTCGGGGCCGCTGACGGTGGAGCTGCCGCAGCGCATCGTGGCGCGCTTCTACGGGCCGCCAGCCTCGCCGGCCCTCGACGGCTCGACCTGGCTCAAGGCCCACGCCGCGGCCTTCGCCGGCGCCTACCTTTCCACGGCGCGGGCGTACGGACGCCTCGAAGGCTTCATCGACCTCATCGGCGGCGCGACCAAGGTCAGGGTCACGAGCAACGGCGTCCTGGTCACGCCTGGCCAGGGCGGACCGCGGCGCTGGCTGCCGGAGCCCGGCGCCGCGATGGACGCCCCGTACGTGAGGTTCCGCGAGGTCGGCGGCTCGGCGACGCTGGTCTTCGAGATGAAGGACCGGCGCGCGCGCCGCTGGTTCGCGCCCTCGGGCGAGGCGGCGTTCGAGCGGGCGGGTCTTGTGACCCGGCCGTGGCTGATGGATCTCCTGGCGATCGCCACGGCGGCGGCGGCGGTCGCGGCGCTGGCGGGACTGTTCGCCCGTAGCCGGCGTGATCTTCGCCAGACCACCGCCCAGTCGCGCGCCGACGCGGCGCAGCTGTCCGGTTCGGTCGCATGGCTCACCGCCATGGCCTGTTTCGCGGTCTGGAAGATGGGTTCGTCGGACGCAGCGAGCCTCGCCTGGCATTGGCCCGGTCCGTGGTTGCTGGTGGCTTCGGCCGCGGCGGTCGTGGCGGCGCTGATGACCGTCGTCTGCCTGGCCCTGCTTCCGGCCGCGTGGCGCGGCGGGCGCCGGCTGGACAGCTGGACCGCCGTCCGCAAGGCTCGTTTCACGGTCGCCACGGTCATCTTCGCCCTGTTCGCGCTGGAGCTCGGGCTTCTAGGCGCGCTCGAGCCCTGGAGCCGCTGAGGCCCCGCCCGATTCACCGCGGCAAGATCGCCACGGTGATGCGCTCGCGCTCGCCGGGCGTGCGCTCGACCAGCAGCCGGCCGACCTGGGCGTCGTCGTGGTAGGCGTAGCCCTTGCAGGCGTCCAGGATCGCCTTGGCCAGGTTGTCGAGGTCGAGCCAGGGCGGATCGCCCACATAATCCATCCGGATGTCCACCGAGACCTCGGACCACGACGGCCGCGACCCGCGCCACTCCTTGCGGAAGAACTCATAGATAAGGGGCTTGTAGACCTTGGCCTGGGTCGAGAGGCCCTCGACCGTGATCTCGAGCCCTCCGCCCGCCAGCTCGCGCGCACGGACCTTGCCACGGCCGATCCACCCGCTGTCTGACGTGTGGACCGGAACGCTCAGAGCGGCTCGACCTTCACCGCAGTGCCGTAGGCCAGCACCTCGGTGATGCCCTCCATGATCTCGTTGGCGTCGTAGCGCATGGCGATCACGGCGTTGGCGCCCATGGCCTCGGCGTGGCGGACCAGGAGGTCGTAGGCCTCCTGGCGCGCGCGCTCGGCAAGGTCGGTGTAGATGGTGATGTTCCCGCCAAACACCGATTGGATCGCCCCGCCGATGTTGCCGACGATGCTGCGTGAGCGGACGGTGACCCCGCGCACAAGGCCAACGTAGGCGGTGATACGATGGCCTGGCAGGTCGTTGGTCGTGGCGACGAGCATGGCGCGATCCTCTTTGGCCGCCAGCATATCCCGGCCGCCCGGCCCGCGCCACGTTGCGGGGGGCCCGTGTGGCTAGCTCGTGAAGTGTCCGGAGTTTGTAGCTCGTGAAGTGTCCGGTTTGTGTGGCCTCTGGAACGAGGGGCTGGGATGGACCGGGCGCGCATCAACGAGGGCATACGAAGGATGCGTTTCGAGGACCTGCTTGGACGACACGAGCGAGGCGAGCTTGGCCAGGAGGCGGCGGCGGAGATGCTGGGGGTCAGCGACCGGACGTTCCGTCGCTGGCGCGACCGGCTGCACGACGAGGGACCTGCGGGGCTGGCCGATCGTCGCCTGCGGCCGTCGAGCCGGCGGGCTCCGATGGCGGAGATCGAGCGGATGCTGGGGCTCTACCGGGCCCACTACGGCGAGTTCACGGTGAAGCACTTCCACGAGCAGCTGGTGAAGCGGCACGACTACAAGCTAGGCTATACGGTGACCAAGGTCTGGCTGCAGCGGTCGGGGCTGGTGCGCCCGGCGAGGAAGCGCTCGGCGCATCGCAAGAAGCGTCCGCGCCGGCCGATGGTGGGCATGATGCTGCACCAGGACGCCTCGACCCACGCCTGGCTGGCTGGCGGGCTCTGCAAGCACGACCTGGTGGTCACCATGGACGACGCCACCAGCGCGATCTACTCGGCCTTCCTGGTCGACGAGGAGGGCACGGCGTCCAGCTTTCGCGGCCTGGCCGAGGTGATCGCCCGTCACGGTCTGTTCTGCAGCTTCTACACCGACCGGGGCAGCCACTACTTCCACACCCCCGAGGCCGGCGCGAAGGTCTCCAGGACGGCCCTGACCCAGGTCGGCCGGGCCCTGGCCCAGCTCGGCATCGAGCACATCGCCGCCTACTCGCCCCAGGCCCGCGGACGCTCGGAGCGAGCCTTCGGCACGCTGCAGGATCGCCTGCCCAAGGAGCTGGCCCTGGCCGGCGTCACCACCGTCGAGGCCGCCAACCGCTTCCTCGCCGAGGTCTACATCCCCCAGCACAACTGCAGCTTTCGCCGTCGAGGCCGAACAGCCAGGCTCAGGCTTCGTGCCCGACCCCGCCGGGCTGTGGCGCGAGATCCTCTGCGTTCAGGACGAGCGCACCGTCGGCAACGACAACACCGTCAGGTGGCGCGGGCTGTCTCTTCAGCTCCCGCCGAGCCGGCTGAGGACGCATTTCGTCAAGGCCAGCGTGCGGGTCCACGAGTATCCCGATGGTTCGATCGCCGTCTTCTGGGGACCGCATCGGCTGGCCGACTACGACAGCCACGGCGCCATCAAGCACCAACACGATCAGGCCGCATGAAACGCTCCAGCGCGGCCGTCTTGCTCCGGGGCATGCCCCGGAGCAAAACAAGAACGAGCGGACAGATCACGCGCTACCAAATCCGGACATCTTTACGAGCTAGCGACACGTTGCGGGGGGCCCGTCGCGAGGCTAGACCCCGGCCAGCTTCAAGGAGCCCGCGATGTCCGCCACCCGCGTCGAGACCGACACCTTCGGACCGATCGAGGTCCCGGCCGACCGCTATTGGGGCGCCCAGACCCAGCGCTCGCTCGGCAACTTCAGGATCGGCTGGGAGAAGCAGCCCCTGCCGGTGATCCACGCGCTCGGGGTCATCAAGCGGGCGGCGGCCGAGACCAACATGGCGCTGGGCAGGCTCGATCCCAAGCTCGGCGAGGCGATCGTCGCCGCGGCCCAGGAGGTGATCGACGGCAAGCTCGACGACCACTTCCCCCTGGTGGTCTGGCAGACTGGCTCGGGCACCCAGTCCAACATGAACGCCAACGAGGTGATCTCGAACCGGGCGATCGAGATGCTGGGCGGCGAGATGGGATCGAAGACGCCGGTCCATCCCAACGACCACGTCAATATGAGCCAGTCGTCCAACGACACCTATCCGACGGCCATGCACATCGCCTGCGCGATCGAGATCGCCTACGCGCTGAACCCGGCGCTGGAGCACCTGCACGAGGCGCTGAAGCATAAGACCGAGGCCTTCGCCCACATCATCAAGATCGGGCGCACCCACACCCAGGACGCCACGCCCCTGACGCTGGGCCAGGAGTTCTCGGGCTATTCGCACCAGGTCGCCCAGGCCGTGCGGCGGATCAAGGAGTCGCTCTACGGCCTCTATGAGCTGGCCCAGGGCGGCACGGCCGTCGGCACCGGGCTGAACGCGCCCGTGGGCTTCGCCGAAGGCGTGGCCGAGCGGATCGCGGCGATCACCCGCCTGCCCTTCATCACGGCGCCCAACAAGTTCGAGGCGCTGGCCGCGCACGACGCCATGGTGTTCTCGCACGGCGCCATCAACTCGGCGGCGGCGGCCCTGTTCAAGATCGCCAACGACATCCGTTTCCTGGGCTCGGGCCCGCGCTCGGGCCTGGGCGAGCTGGCCCTGCCGGAGAACGAGCCGGGCTCCTCGATCATGCCGGGCAAGGTGAACCCCACCCAGTGCGAGGCGCTGACCATGGTCTGCGCCCAGATCATGGGCAACCAGACGACCATGACCGTGGCCGGCAGCCAGGGCCACTTCGAGCTGAACGTGTTCAACCCGGTGATGGCCTACAACTTCCTGCAGTCGACCCGGCTGATGGCCGATGCGGCGCGAAGCTTCACCGACAACTGCGTCGCCGGCATCGAAGCGCGCGAGGACAATATCAAGGCCTCGCTCGAGCGCTCCCTGATGCTGGTCACGGCGCTGGCGCCCAGGATCGGCTACGACAACGCCGCCAAGATCGCCAAGACTGCGCACAAGAACGGGACGACGCTGCGCGAGGAGGCTGTGGGCGGCGGCTATGTGACGAACGAGGAGTTCGACGCGATCGTGCGGCCGGAGAAGATGATCAGCCCGGGCTGACGCGACACGGATGATCCAGATCGTGCGGATCGAGGACGGCCTTCCTGAGGGCTTCGAGGCGCTGCGACGCGAGGCGGCGGCGGAAGGCTTCCGCCACGTGGAGCGGCTGGCGGTCGGCTACGCCTCCGGCGCCATGCGCTTCGACGGCGAAGGCGAGGCCCTTTTCGGCGCCGTGGTCGACGGCGAGCTCGCCGCCGTTGGCGGCGTCACGCGAGACGAGGAGAATCCGGGCCTGGATGCGCGGCGGATGCGACGGCTCTACGTACGGCCCGCCTACCGGCGGCGGGGCGTCGGCCGGGCGCTTGCGGGAGCGATGATCCAGCAGGCCATGGCCGCGGCGCCGCTGGCCACCGTCAACGCGGGAACGCCGGACGCGCCGGCGTTCTGGGAGGCCATGGGGTTCGCACCCGCACACGCGGGCGGCCGCGTCACCCACGCCTTGGCGCGGGAATGAGCTCAGCCGCCGAGCGACGGAGCGAAGCCGAACCTGGAGTCGCAGCTGTCGGCCTGGGCGACCACCTGCCTGACCGTGGCGGTGTCGAGGTCGCCCTCGGTCTCGGCGTCGACAAGCTTCATATAGGCCTGGGAGCGGGCGGACTCGCTGTCGGTCTTCAGCTGACTGATGCCCACCTCGAGCTGGCGCGCCAGCCGGTTCAACCGATCCTGGAAGTCGATCCGGGCGTAGTTGAAATAGCGCTCGCCCATCAGGCTGTCGGCGACGCCGAAGTTGCCCTGATCGTCGGCCAGGGCGCCGTAGACGCCGGCGCAGTCGTCACTGGAGGGGCCCGCCTCGGGCTCGGCCGTGGCCACGGGCGCTTCGGCCGCCGCGGCGGGGCCGCTCAGCACGATGAGGAGCGCGAGCCCCAGGATCTTGGCGTTCATTCGCCCTCCGCGACTTGGCGCTCTTGGACCCCAAGCCCGGGGCCAAATTGAGGCGTGGGCGGCCGGGCGGCGCGGCCGCCGGGCCGCAGCACGCCGCGCTAAGTCGCCGTTGACGGCTTCGCGCATGTTCTTGTATTGTTCCGGCCGCACAGGAGGCCAGTCATGCTGACGCTCTACCACTCGCCGCAGACGCGCTCGTCGCGGTTCATCTGGCTGCTCGAGGAGATCGGCGAGCCCTACCGGATCGAGTACGTGAGCATCCGGCGCGGCGATGGCTCGGGCGAGCGCGACCCCAGGAACCCCAACCCCGACGGCAAGGTCCCGACCCTCGACCATGACGGCAAGCTGGTGATGGAGTCGGCGGCCATCTGCCTCTACCTGTCGGACGCCTTCCCGGGCGCCGGTCTCGGGCCGGCGGTCGGCGATCCCCGGCGGGCGGACTATCTGACCTGGCTCTTCTTCTATGCCGGCGAGGCTGAGCCCGCGCTCATCGCCAAGTGGACCAAGCGCACCGACAGCGACGCGGCCGAGGCGCGGCGCTACGAGCAGATGCTGGCGCGCTTCGAGGGCGCGCTGGCGGTCGGGCCCTACATCCTGGGCGACGGCTTCAGCGCGGTCGATGTGCTGTTCGGCAGCATCGTCCAGTGGGGCGCGCAGATGCTGCCCCAGCGCGACGCCTTCGACGCCTATCTGAAGCGGCTCGAGGCCCGGCCGGCCTTCCAGCGCGCCCAAGCCAAGGATTCGCCGGAAGGCGGCGCCTGAGATGGCCGAGCTGGTCAACCTGAACCGGGCGCGCAAGGCCAAGGCGCGGGAGTCGGCCGAGGCCAAGGCGGCGCAGAACCGGGTCCGCTTCGGCCGGACCAAGGCCGAGCGCCAGCTCGAGACGGCGCGCGCCGAGAAGGCCGCGCGCGAGCTCGACGCCAAGAAGCGCGAGCGCTGAGCTTGCCGGGCCTTCTGAGGAAGCGCTCGATCAGCCTGTCCGGCCACGCCACCTCGCTGGCGCTGGAGCCGGAGTTCTGGTCGGCGCTGGACGTCATGGCCGCAGCCCAGGGCCTGAGCCTGGCGGGTCTGGTCGGCCGGATCGACCAGGGCCGGAACGGCCGCCCCCTCGCCTCGGCGTGCCGCGTGGCGGCCCTGGCCTGGGCGGAATTTAGGCTTCCCTCCCCCTGATCAGCAGGATCTGGCCGCCCAGGACCAGAGCCAGACCGGCAAGCGCCGCCCAGCCCCAATGCGCGCCTTCGGTCAAGGCGGAGAGGATCATGGCCGTCGGCGGGGTCAGCGCCGCCACATAGGAGGCGAAGGTGTAGCCCCGCCGTCGCGCCAGCGAATAGAAGACGACGAAGGCGACGACCGAGCCCAGGAGGGCCAGGTAGAGCAGCCCGCCGACGTAGGCGGGCGTGGGATCGAAGCGCCAGGGCTCGCCCCGGACCAGCTCGAACAGCGCCAGCAGCCCCGCGCCATAGCCCATGGCCCAGGCCGCGCCCGGCGCCACCGCGGCGCCCGCCGACTGGGCGCGGGCGGCGAAGAGGTTGCCGAGGACGGCGGTGACGACGCCCGCGAGCGCGATCAGCACGCCGAAGCCGGCCCCCTGCGCCCTTGCGGCGAGGATCTCGGCGAACGACATGGCGGCGACGCCGCCCAGGCCCAGGAGCGTGCCCGCCCAGGCCAGCGGCGAGGCCCTCTGGCCGAGCAGCAGGCGGAAGAGCACCAGGTTGACGAAGGCCACCGCCGCGAAGATCACCGCCATGGCGCCCGAGGCGAGCTTCGCCTCGGCCTGGTAGACGCAGGCGTACTGCAGGCAGAAGCCGCACAGCCCCTGGCCGAACACCTCGACGTGCTGGCGCCGCGTCAGGGCGATCGGGCGGCCGGTCGACGCGCACCAGGCGAACAGGACGACCGAGGCCAGGGCGAACCGGTAGACCACCGACTGCAGCGGCGGGACCGCGCCGAGCTCGAGCTTGATCGCCCGCCAGGTCGTTCCCCAGATCAGGCTACAGATGGCCAACGAGATCAGGTCAGCCGCCAGCGGCCGGGCAGGCTTGGCCGATGACAAGCGAAATCCCTCCCAGGCTCACCCGGAAATCACATAAAGATATCTTTATATGACTGCATCCAAGGCGCCCGGAAGGGATTTAGGATCGCATGGCGCGACGGGTCAGCCCCACGAGCTCAGCATTCCGGCGACGCGCTCGGTGGCGCCCGGCGCCCAGCTGATGGCGGCTCCCACCGCAGCGGCGACCAAGAAGATCGCCAACAGCGCGATCAACAGGCCCGAGCCCTGTGTCGAACGCACTCTGCTCGTCTCGAGGTTGAAAGGATCGCGGGCGGAGCCCGTGTGTTTGAGCATGTGTTTCCTCCATATGTCCTTCAGCACCGGCGCCGGAGACGAGGCGGATCTGCAACGGATTGACGACACGCCGCAGGGGAACTCGATCGCGCCTCACTCGCGTGCGCCGCGAGCTGGGGCGCGCGGTTTAGGCCTCAGGGTTAACGAGGGCAACACCGAATAACCGCGTTCGATCAACTTTTCGCGAGGTCGCCCGCCAGCCCCTGCATGGCGGCGCTTCAGGCCCGTCGCGCAAGGCTCTCCGCTTCAAGCAGGCCATGGACGTGCTCCCACAGCCGCCCGAGCTCGATCGCCGCAGGCCGGCCGGGCGCCCACTCCTCGACGCTCAGACCCCGCCCGATGGCCGCCTGCAGCGCGGCCCGCGACCTCAGCCCGATCGGCGCCAGCGGCAGACCGGCGAACCTCAACGCCTCGACCGCGGTGATCACCGCCGCGGACTCCTGGCCGCAGCGCGCGCTCGGCGCCTGGTTCAACACGACCACGCCGCGCCCGCCGACGCGGCGCACGACCTCGGCCGAGCGGACGGCGGAGGCCACATCCAGGAAGCTCGGCCGCGCCAGGAGTAGGCACAGGTCCGAGACGTTGACCGCCGACACCATCTCGGTTTCGGCGCCCGGCGGGGTGTCGATCACCATCAGGTCGAAACCGTCGCGCTCGGCGGTCTGTCCGAGCTGGAAGAGCTTTGCGCCGCAGGTGTCGATGCGCGCCGGCCCCGGCCCGCGCCGCATCCTCAGCACGTCCGCGGCCGAGCGCTGGGGGTCCGCGTCCGCGACGAGGACGCGCAGGCCCCTCAGATGCGCCGCTATGGCGAGATTGACGCTCAGAGTCGTCTTGCCCGTCCCGCCCTTGCCGGACAGGATCGCAAGCGTCCGCAAACGAGACGCACCGTCCCTCATCACACCATCCACCAACGGCGGGACCGTCGAAGCGTCCCCGCTCCATAGGCCTGCTAGGCCAGTTGTGCGAGCTTAACCAGGGACTTGTGACGTTCGCTTGACGAAGATCAAACCCAGCCCAATCGAGAGGCGCCGTGCGGGGATTATGAGCGCGCCCGCGCGTGCTACATATGTTCCGTCGAGTTCAGAGCCGCGCCTTGTCAGATCCCGTGTCCCAGCCCCGCATCTCCGAGCTCGCCCGCGCGGGCGCGCCGCCCTCGTACCTGGACGGCCTGAACCCCGAACAGCGTGAGGCGGTGGAGACCGCCGACGGGCCGGTGCTGGTGCTGGCCGGGGCCGGCACGGGAAAGACGCGGGTCCTGACCACCCGGCTGGCGCATCTTCTGGCCACGGGCCGGGCAAGGCCGTGGGAGCTCTTGGCCGTCACCTTCACCAACAAGGCCGCACGCGAGATGCGCGAGCGGATCACCGCCATCATCGGCCCCTCGGCCGAGGGCCTGAGGTGGCTGGGCACCTTCCACGCCATCGCCGCCCAGATCCTGCGCCGCCATGCCGAGCTGGTGGGCCTGAAGTCGAGCTACACCATCCTGGACACCGACGATCAGGAACGGCTGATCAAGCAGGTGCTGGAGGCCGAGAACATCGACTCCAAACGCTGGACGCCCCGGCACCTGGCCGGGCTGATCGACCATTGGAAGAACCGGGGCTGGACGCCGGACAAGCTGCCGGCCTCCGAGGGCGGCCACTTCGCCAACAACCGCGGCCAGGCGCTCTACAAGCTCTACCAGGAACGCCTGCGGGTGCTGAACGCCTGCGACTTCGGCGACCTGCTGCTGCACAACCTGACGATCTTCACGGCCAACGCCGACGTGCTGGCCGACTACCAGCAGCGGTTCCGCTACGTGCTGGTGGACGAGTACCAGGACTCCAACGTCGCCCAGTACCTGTGGCTGAGGCTCCTGGCCCAAGGCCGCCAGAACATCTGCTGCGTCGGCGACGACGACCAGTCGATCTATGGCTGGCGGGGCGCGGAGGTGGACAACATCCTGCGCTTCGAGCGCGACTTCCCCGGCGCCAAGGTGATCCGGCTGGAGCGCAACTATCGCTCCACCCCCCACATCCTGGCGGCCGCCTCGGGCCTGATCGCCGCCAACAAGGGCCGGCTCGGCAAGACGCTGTGGACGGAAGCCGAGGGCGGCGAGAAGCTGCGCGTGCGCGGCGTGTGGGACGGCGAGGCGGAGTCCCGCCTGATCGCCGACGACATCGAGCGCTGGAAACGGTCGGACCGCCGATACCGCGAGTGCGCGATCCTGGTGCGCGCCTCCTTCCAGATGCGCGCCTTCGAAGAGCGCTTCGTGCTGCTGCAGATCCCCTATGTGGTGGTCGGCGGGCCCCGTTTCTTCGAGCGCGCCGAGATCCGGGACGCCCACGCCTATCTGCGCCTGATCCAGTCCGAGGACGACGACCTGGCCTTCGAGCGGATCGTCAACACCCCCAAGCGCGGCATCGGCGACACCACGGTCGCCAAGCTGCTGCAGCTCGGCCGGCTGAAGGGCGTCTCCGCCTCCCTGGCCGCGCGCGGGATCATCGCCACCGACGAGCTCGCGGCGCGCACGCGCACGGCGCTTTCCAATTTCCTGAGGGACCTGGACCGCTGGCGCGGCCTGGGACAGTCGGTCCCCCATCCCCAGCTCCTGGAGACCGTGCTCGAGGAGTCCGGCTACACCGACGCGCTTCGGGCCGACCGGGGGCCGCAGAGCCAGTCGCGGCTCGACAACCTCAAGGAGCTGGTCCAGTCGATGGCCGCCTTCGACAGCCTGGAGGCCTATCTCGAGCATATCTCTCTGGTGATGGACCTCGAGCGCGACGCCGGCCAGGACGCGGTCCAGATCATGACCCTTCACTCGGCCAAGGGGCTGGAGTTCCCCCTCGTCTTCCTGCCCGGCTGGGAGGAAGGCGTGTTCCCCTCCCAGCGCTCGATGGACGAGAAGGGCGAGAAGGGCCTGGAGGAGGAGCGGCGGCTCGCCTACGTCGGCATCACCCGCGCCCGGGAGGAGGCGCGCATCTCCTTCGCCGCCAACCGCCAGGTCTACGGCCGCTGGACGAGCCAGCTGCCCAGCCGGTTCGTGGACGAGCTGCCCGACTCCAACGTCGAGGCCGAGAGCGAGACCGGCTACTACGGCGGCGGACCGGGCATGAACGAGTACGGCAGCCGATGGGACACCGAGGCGAACTTCAGCCGCGGCGGCTATGCCTCGCCCGGCTGGCAGCGGGCCCAGGCGCGCACTGACGGCGGCGCGGCGCGCCCGCGCGGACCCCAGGTGATCGAGGGCGAGGGCCGGCTGGTGGCGGTGTCCGAGCCCGGCGCCAGCGCGTTCAAGCGGGGCGACCGCGTCTTCCATCTCAAGTTCGGCTACGGCCGCATCACCGGGGTCGAAGGCAACAAGCTGAGCGTCGCCTTCGACAAGGCCGGCGACAAGAAGGTCATCGACAGCTTCGTGGAGAAGGCGGACTGAGACCGCGGCGAGTCCCAGGGCGCCCAAAAAGTCCGGGTGTCGGGCGTTAATCTGTAACCAACTCTATTGCAGATTGCGCCCATCGGCCCCACCTGCGCCGTGAAGGGTCGGGTTCAGGACAAGGGCGGCGGATATGGCGCAATCACCCCTCGAGGTCATCGGCATCTCGGGCAGCCTCAGGAAGGCGTCCTACAACACCGCCGCGCTCAGGGCGGCGCAGGAAGTCGCGCCCGAGGGCATGCAGATCGAGATCGCCTCGATCGCCGACATCCCCTTCTATGACGGCGACGTCCAGGCCCACGGCTTCCCGCGGCCGGTTCAGGAGCTGGCGCAGAAGATCCGAACCGCCGACGCGCTGCTGATCGCGTCTCCCGAATACAACTACTCGACCTCGGGCGTGCTCAAGAACGCCATCGACTGGCTGTCGCGGGTCCCGGAACAGCCTTTCGCGGGCAAGCCCGTCGCCCTGATGGGCGCGAGCATGAGCCTGACCGGCGCCGTGCGGGCCCAGTACCACCTGCGCCAGATGCTGGTGTTCCTGGACGCCCTGCCCGTGAACAAGCCCGAGGTGTTCATCGCCCAGGCCCACCAGCGCTTCGACGAGAACGGCGCCCTGACCGATGCGCCCACGCGCGAGTTCATCCGCAAGCTCCTGGAGTCCCTCGCCGTCTGGACCCGTCGGCTGCAGGCGGCCGAGCCCGTCACAGGCTGACGCTAACGCCGGCGCCAGCCGGGCCCGGGAGGCGAGCGGCCTTCAGGACAGGCCGGGCTTGTGCGTCATGCCGCGGACACACCCCGGGTGGACCGGTCGATGGAGCCTTGTTGGAGGAGCTCCGTGGCGCGTTCCGCCTGGACCGCTTCGCTGAAGAAGAAGCCCTGGCCCTTTGTGGCCGGCCCGATCGCCAGGAGCAGGCTCCTCTGCTGTTGCGTCTCCACGCCCTCGGCGATCACCTGGATCCCGAGCTCCTTTGCGACGCCGATGATGGCGCGGACGGTCGCAGCCTGCGCCGGGTCCTGGGTCGCGTGCTCGATGAACGTTCGCGCCACCTTCAAGTGGTTCACCCGGTAGGCGCGGAGGTAATCGAAGGATGAATAATCCGTCCCGAAGTCGTCGAGCGCGATCTGGATGCCGACATTGCCGAGCTGCTCGAGCACGTTGTTGTGGGCGAGGGTGGCCTGGGCGAGCATCGATTCGGTGACGTCGAACTCCAGCTCCTGAGGCTTCACGCCGGTGCGATCGAGGACGCCGGAGACCTGGCGGACGAACTCCGTCCCAGTCCTGAGCTCCGACATCGACACATTCACCGCCATCACCTGGGGCGCAACGCCCTGGTCCTTCCAGCTCCTCATCTGCTCGCAGGCGTGCTCGAGCACCCAGCGGCCCAGCGGGCGGATCTCGCCGGTTTGCTCGGCGACCGGGATGAAGTCCGCTGGTTTCAGCAAGCCGCGCCTGGGGTGATTCCAGCGCACCAGCGCCTCAATGCCGATGATGCGGCCCGACGTGAGCTCGACCTGTGGCTGGTAATAGAGCTCGAGCTCACCCTTTTCGATCGCCTGCCTCAATTCCTCGGTGATGATCACGCGTTCGCTGACTTGGCGGTCGAGATCCTCGGTGTGGAAACGGAACTGGTTCCGGCCCTCTTCCTTGGCCCGGTAAAGGGCGAGGTCCGCCTGGCTGAGGATCACCTCCGGGCCCGCGGCATCCGCCGAATAGGGCGAGATCCCCACGCTGGCGGTGATGTGCAGCACGTCCGAGTCGATCTTGTAGGGCGCGCCCAGGACCTGGATGATGTCCGACGCCAGGGCGCCCGCATCCGAGGGGTCGGCGATGTCCAGCTGGAGCACCGCGAACTCGTCGCCGCCGAGGCGCGCGATGAGGTCGGTCTCGCGGACCCTGGTCTTCAGGCGCTCGGCCACTTCGCGCAGGAGCTTGTCGCCCATCGGGTGTCCGCGGGTGTCGTTGATGTCCTTGAAGTGGTCGAGGTCGAGATAGAGCACCGCGAAGGGAGATTCGCTGCGCTTGGCCGAGTTGAACGCCTGTTGGAGCCGCTCGACGAAGGTGGCGCGATTGGCCAGCCCCGTCAGGGAGTCGGTGCGGGCGAGCTGGGCGATCTTCTCCTCGGCGATCTTGCGCTCGGTGATGTCGACCATGATGCCTTCGAGCTCGACGAGCCGGCCGAGCTCGTCGCGGACGGGGGTCCAGCGGTTCTCGACCCAGCGCACGACCCCGCTGGGCAGCACCAGCCGGAACTCGATCATCGTGTCCTTGGCGTCCTTCCCGATCGCGGCGGCGGCGGCGGCCAGGGTCTTGGCCTGGTCGTCCGGGTGAACGATCTTGGGGATCAAAGCCTCGAGCGTCGTGACGTCCTTCGCGCGGAAGCCGAGCTTGGAGCTGTTCTCGGACATATAGCTGATCGGCAGTGTCGGCTCGCCCTTGACCCGGTAGAGCACCGTGGGGCTGTTCTGAACGATCCGATTGGCGTCGGCGAGCTCCTGGACGTAGCGCGCGCGGATCGAGGAAACGCCGATCAGCCCGGCCAAGGTGGTCAAGGTATCCGTCTCAGCCCAGCTCCACTCGCGAACCTCGGTCGAGGAGTCCATGAACCACAGGCCGCCACAGAACTTTCCCTCCGCCATCACCGGGATGAAGAGCAGCGAGCGCATGCCGGCCTTCTCGAAGGCGCCGCGGCAAGCCGCGCCGACCTGATGGAGCGCGAGCGAAGTTCGCTCTCCCACCAGGCTGGCGGCCGCCATGCCAGGCAGCTGGCCCGCAAGGTCCAGGTCCTTGAGCGCCGGTTCGCCGATCATCGACTGCAGTCCCGGCGCCGCCCACTCCTGTTTGACGCTCGAGCGCAGGCGTCCGTTCTGATCGGTCTCGATAGTCGAAAGCTGGACCCGGGCCACCGCCAGGGTCTGGCCCATCAGCTCCAGCACCGAGGCGACCGCGTCGTCGATGTTGAGCGCGCCCAGGAGGTCCGCAGCGCTGTGGGCGACGGCCTTGAGCATGGCGTCGTGGGCGTGCAGGGCTTCCTGGGCCGCCTTGCGCTCCGTCAGTTCGTTCTCGAGCCGGCCGTTGGTCTGGTTGAGCTCTGCCGTCCGCTGGCGCACCGCTTCCTCCAGCCGCGCCCGGTGCGCCGCGAGCTCGACATCGCGGTCCTGGATCACCTGAAGCATGGCGTTGAACGACTCGGCGAGGACCCCGACCTCGTCGCGGTTGACGACGGGCGCCCTCACCGCGTAGCCGCCGCTGGTCGACACGCCGCGCATGATCCCGGAGAGCTGGACGATCGGACGGACGATGCTGCGCTGCAGGCCCATGAACAGCACGGTGGCGAAGGCGAACGCCGCGATCGACGCGAACAACGTGAGCCCGCTGTCGATCAGGACGTCGGAGTAGAGGGCGCTCAGGTCCGCCTTCAGATAGATGGCGCCCACATGCTCTCCGCGGAACGTGATCGGCTGCGTCAGGATCAGGTTCTCGCGCGTGAACTGTTGTTCGGCGTGCAGCGGCAGCGGCGGCTCCAGCCGTTCGGGGCCCCTGTCCGTCACGCCATAGACGGCGAACCGGTCGCCCTTGGCGTCATAGACCGCCGCGAACTTCACGTCAGGCGTCGCCTTCAGCGCGGACAAGGTGTCGACGGCCGCCATGCGGTCGCTGAACAGCAGCGCCGGGGCGGTGTTGGCCGAGATGATCTTGGCGTTGGAGGAGAGGACCTCGAGCGTCCGATGACGCCAGTCCGAAGCTTCCTTGACGATGGACAGCCCGGACAGCGCCGCCAGCATGACGCCGGTCACGGCCAGGCACACCACCAACAGCTTGCGGCCGATCGGCATGTCGTTGAAGGAGAACCGCTTAGCCATTGGAACCGGTCCGGTCATGGGTGACCCGCGCCAGCCTCAGAAGCCGTGAGCTGATGACGAGGCCGGTGCGCCGCGCGGCGTCGATGTTGACCTCGAAGCGGACCTTGTTCTGCTCGAGGTAGAAGTTCAGGACCGCGCCCCGCTCGGCGAAGCCCGGCGAGTCCCCGACGGTGAGAACCGGCCGCCCCTTCACCTCGTCGAGCACGCGGTCGAGGCGGGCCCTCTCAGAGCTGGCGACGAACAGGATCTGACAGGCGGCTGCCTGGTCGTCGGAGACGCGCTTCACCCGCAGCCTGGCCTGGCCGACCGGCTTGCCCGCGATCATGTCGGCGTCGGCGCCGAATGGATCGGCGCCCAGGATGCACAGGGTCACGGCGCCCGAAGTCTGCGCCTGCGCGGGCCACTCGACGAACCTGGCGAAGTTGTAGAGGAAGGCCGCCTTGACCTCGTACTCGCCGGGGGGCGGCGCCGCCAACGACACGGCCGAGACCGCAACCACGCCCGCGGCGATGGCCGACGTCAGGAGCCGGCGTGGCCGCCCCTGGATACGGCTGGCCGCGATCTGGTCCGCCAGGCGCGCCCGCATGGCTCAGAACCCCGCCGTGATGGCGAAGGAGACAGTCCGGGGAATCTGCGTCGGTGCGGCATAGTAGATGGGGACGAATTCCGAATGTCGCGACTGCAGCAGATTGCGCACCGACAGGCTGAACGCCAACCGGTCGGTTGCTTGCCAACCCAAGCGTAGGTCCACGCGGGTGTAGGCAGGGATCGCGTCGGCGGTCAGCGCGCTCACGTGGTAGAGCGCCGCATCCAGTTCCGTTCGGCCGGGAAGGTCGAGATAGGAATGGAGCTGGACCTGATGGCGCGGGCTGCGGCCGAAGACATTTCGCTGAACCGTCATGTCCAGCGACGGGTCATCCGAGCTGATCCCGCCGAGCAGAAGACTGTAGCCGGCGACCAGCCGCCAGCGGGGCGTGACTTGCCAGCGGGCTGTCGCCTCCAGACCGTAAGTCTCGCCCTTGAGAAGATTGCCGTATCGATACGCGAGCAGGAGATGCGGCGGAGGCGGGACGAGCTCGAAGACAGGCGGCTCGGTCGAGATCGAGGCCAGGCTCGAATAGCGGTTGTAGAAGACCGAAAGGTCGAGACTCAGGCGGGGCGCGACGACGCCGCGGTATCCCGCTTCCCAGGAGACCAGCCGTTCTGACTGCTGCGCTCCAGGATTGCCGAGCGCCGCGACAAGCACCGGCGGAAACAGGGGCGAGCCGGGAACTGCAGCGGCGTTGAACCGGATAAACTCCTCGCCGATCGAGGGCGTGCGGATCGCGCGCGCGACGGCCGCCCACAAGGTATGGTTGGCGGACGGCTGCCACAGGACGCGCAGGGAGGGTTCGTTCTCCCAGCCCGTATAGGTGTTGTGCTCCAGCTTCGCTCCCGCGATCAGATGGACATTCCGCCCGAGATCGATCTCGTCCTGGGCGAAGAGGTTGAAGACCTGGTCGTCACCCTGCGGCGGAACAAGGGTGATGTACGGCCCCAACGGGGCGGTGTAGGCGACTGAGTGGAACCCCGCTCCCCACACCACTTCGTGCCGCCCCATCCGGATGCGGTGGCGGGCCTCGACGTCATAGGCGTCCACGCCGAACCGGCCGAGATACTCCTCGTAGTCGACCCGGTCGTAATAGGCTTGCAACGTCGTGTCGGAGTCCGGCGAGAAGTGGTGGGTCCAGGCGAGGATGGCGTGGCCCCCGCTGCTGTGCTGGACCGTCGCAGTGGGCTCAGGCGGGGCGAGCAGGTCAGGCAGAGACATCACTTCCGACATCCGCTCGGCGTAGAAGGCGCCCTGGACCGAAACCTCATCGACCGTGGAAGGGGCCCAGTCGAGGCGTGCGCCCGTGCGCAGGCCGCGCCATCCGTCGCCCGCGTCCGCCCCGTCGGACGTGACCGATGGGGCGCGGTCAAATCCGGTGACGTAGACCCGGAAGTGGGCGCCGTCGGACAGCGCTCCGCCATAGCGGACGGTGAGCGGACCGGTCCCGTCGCTCCCGACTGAGACGCTGGCCGCAGGGCCCGGGGTGTCCTGGGCGCGCATGGTGATGATGTTGATGACGCCGTTGACGGCGTTGGCGCCCCAGATCGTCCCGCCCGGGCCTCGGATCACTTCGATGCGCTCGATGTTCTCCAGCGGCAGGTCCTGCATGTCCCACAGCACGCCCCGGGAGATCGGCATATAGACCGAGCGCCCGTCCACCATGACCAGAAGCTTATCGGAATAGGCGTCGTTGAAGCCCCGCGCGCTGATCGCCCAGTGCCGGGAGTCCGACTGCGCGACATCCAGGCCAGGCACCATCCGAAGCACATCGGCGATCGACGTCATTCCCGACCGGCGGATGTCCTCCCGGGTGATGACGTAGACGGCCGACGCGGCCTGCGACAGCCGCTGCGGCTTCTTGGAGACGCTGGTCACCTCGAGGTTCATCAAATCCTCGAGGGGCAGGCTCGTAAGGTCGCCCTGGGCCTCGTCGCCCGATTCCGCGGCGGCCGGACGATCCGCCGCCCAGGCGCCCACGGGAGCTGAGGTGGCGGCCAGAAGAGCCGCGCATACGAGCCCAGCCGATCGGCTTTCGGACCATCCCTGATTGCGGACACAGGTGGACGTCATCTCGGGCCCCAAGCGGCGACACGCGCCGACCGCTGCATACAAGCCTGCCTTCCCAGCGGACTTCATTGATTCCGGTCAAGAATATATAGTAAATAATCTGTATATTTGGCCAATTCTGCCGAATTCAATTCTTAATCTAAAATTATCCAAGCACTAATTCGGCCATATTCGTGATTTCTATTGACTCATATCAACGGAGATGGGCGAAGATTGAATATCCTGGATTGGAATTAGCCTCTCGTTGAGGTGAATACAGCAAAGCTTGCAGCCGATTGCGGAGTCAATTGCGTGACGAGCAAGTCCAAGCCCGACCGCCGGACCATCGGCGCGTCTGCGCCCGCCAAGACGCGCCGGGCCGGCCAGCCTCCACACCGATCCCGCGGGCTTCAGCTGGGCGCCGATGGCGCCCGCGAACCTGACGCCGGGCGCCAGCCGGCGCTCGACGCCGTGGCGGCGACCTTGCCGCGGCCGGCGGTGCAGGCGGACGTCCACCGCCATGCGGAGGCCCTGCTGAGGCGGAGCCTGGAGAAGTGCCGCACTCTGGTGCGGTTCACCGTCGACTACGTCTGGGAGATCGACCGTACTGGCGCGATCCGCAGCCTGACGAGCCGAAACGGCAAGGTGCTCGGCTTCGAGCCGGGCGAGTTGATTGGCAAGCGCCTGCAGGATCTCGTTCCCCCGTCCCAGAAGGCCGCAGCCAGGGCGCGTCTCGCCGAGAAGCTGAAGGCCAGAACGCCGTTCATGGCGCTGGAACTCGACATCCTGGGCAAGGACGGGAGCGAGGCGGTGCTCGAGATCAACGGCGTGCCTCTGTTCACCGGCCGCAGGGAGTTCGACGGCTACCAGGGTTCGGGTTACGACGTGACCCATCGCAAGCTGGCCGAGCGCGCGCTCGAGTACAGGGATCGGATTCTCGACGCCATCACCCGCGCCACCGCCGAACTGGTCGGCGCGCCTTCAGTCGCGGCCGCCATGCCGACGGCGCTGAGGATCATCGGGCGCGCCCTGGCGTCGGATCGCGTGATGGTGCTTCGGCGATCGGGCGAAACGGGCAAGGTCATCCTCATGTACGGATGGCAGAAGCCGAAGCTTCCGCTGCGGCTGACGGCGCGACACTTCGAAGGGGAGATCGTCGACGCGGCCGACGTAGTGGACTGGTTCAAGCCGCTGGCCAAAGGCCTGCCGGCGGTCGCGGCCGCCTCCACGGCGAAGGGCGGGCTGGCGCAACTGCTTCGGATGACCGGGGCGAAGTCGATCCTGTTGGTGCCCATCATGGTCGGCGGCCGATGGTGGGGACAGATGGGCCTCGACAACTGCGCGTACGAGCGGACGTGGACCGCCGCCGAGACCGACACCCTGCGGATCTTCGGCGAAGTCGTCGGCGCCTCGATCATGCGCGAGCTGCACGAAGCGGCGCGCAATCGTGCGCAAGAGGAGCTCGCGCGACGCGCACGCCTCGACCCTCTGACGGGCATGGCCAATCGCGTGGTGTTCGAGGAGGCGCTGACGACGGCGCTCAAGGACGCCGCGCGGAACAATCGCACCTTCGCAGTGCATTACCTCGACCTGGATCACTTCAAGGACATCAACGACACCTTGGGCCACCCGATCGGCGACCTTCTGCTGGAAGAGGTGGCCGAGCGCCTGAGCGACGCGACGCGGCACACGGACATGGTGGCGCGCTTCGGCGGCGATGAGTTCGCCGTCCTGCAGGCTGACATGGCGGAGCCCGGGGAAGCAGGCGTCCTGGCCGAGAAACTGCTGCGCCTGATCAAGCAGCCCTACAGCATCGCAGGACACGAGATTCACGTCGGCGCGAGCTGTGGAATCGCCGTCTACGAACCTGGCGCGCCGGACCCCGAAATCCTGCTCGCTCATGCGGAATTGGCCCTCTACCGCGCCAAGAGCGAGGGGCGCCAGACGTTCCGCTACTTCACCGACTCCATGGACGAAGAGGCCCGCTCGCGCGTGAACCTGACCGACGAGCTGCGCAGGGCGATCGACGGCGGCCAGTTCTTCCTGGCCTACCAGCCGCAGGTGAACATGGAGGACGGCCGCATCGTTGGCCTGGAGGCGCTGGTCCGCTGGCGCCATCCCGTCCGCGGCGTCGTCTCGCCGGGCGAGTTCATTGCAGCCGCAGAGCGCAACGGCCTGATCACCGAGCTCGGCCAATGGATCCTGCTCGAGGCTTGCCGACAGACCAAGGCCTGGCTGGACGCCGGGCTGGATTGCCCGCCGGTCGCAGTGAACATGTCCGCGGTGCAGCTTCGGCGGCCCGCCGATGCGGAGCGGGAGCTGGCGGCCGTGTTGCGCGAGGTCCAGCTTCCGCGCGGCATCCTGCAGCTGGAACTGACCGAGACCACACTTATGGAGGCGGCGAAGGCGCAGGTTGACGTGCTCGAACGGCTCCACGCCGACGGCGTCCGGATCTCGCTGGACGACTTCGGCACCGGCTTCTCCTCGCTGGACTACCTGCGCAGATATCCGGTCGATCAGATCAAGATCGCCCAGGTGTTCGTCGCCGGCATCGCCCAGAACCCGGGCGACGCCGCCATCGTCAGGGCTGCGATCAGCCTCGCACGGGAGCTTCACATCAACGTCCTCGCCGAGGGCGTGGAAACCCTCGAGCAGGCCAAGCTCCTGCTGACATGGGGGTGTCGGGAAGCCCAGGGCTACTATTTCTCCAAGCCGGTCACGGCGGATGAGATCGCGCTGCTGCTGTCCGCGGGTCGGGTCCAGACCGCTCTTCTGGCGGTCATGCAGCCTGCGCTTCCCTTCTGACTTCACATGGGGCGGCCTGGCCCAAGCCCTCGCGGAACCGCCGCCTGAGCCTGGAGAGCGCCTGGAGAAATCGGTCCTGGGCCCATCCGCCCGGGGTTACTTCGCAAACGCATCCAGAAGGCGGATCATGGCCGGACCGCCCACGATCAGGATGATCGTGGGCATGATGAGAAGCATCATCGGCAGGGTCAGAAGGGTCGGCAGGCGATTGGCCCGCTCCTCCAGCCGCGTCAGGGCGTCATTGCGCAACTCGGACGCGGCCACCCTCAAGGCCTGGGCCAGCGGCGTCCCATACCTCAGCGTCTGGGACAGGGTGGTCATCACCGCACGCACGCTCGGCGCGCTGGTCCGCTCGGCCATATTGTGCAGGGCCTGGTCGCGATCGGGCAGGATCTTCATGTCGGCCGAGGTCAGCTCGAGCTCTGTGGCGAGCACCGGCCTCGACAGCTTGAGCTCGGCGACGACGCGATCGATGCTCTGCTCGAGGGCGAGGCCCGCCTCGACGCAGACGACCATCAGCTCGAGCGCCTCGGGAAAGCCCTCGACCACCTGGTTCGTGCGCTGCTTGGCGCGGTAGGAGGTCAACAGCGCCGGACCGAGCCAGCCGACCACGGCGAGGACGCCCGCCGCGAGCATCCCGATGGCTGCCGAGGCTCGCCCGGCGAAGAAATGCCTGGACAGGACGAAACCTGCCGCGGCCAATGTGAAAGCGCTCACGAGGCGCAGCCCTGTCAGGACGCGCGCGGCGTGGCGCGGATCGATCCCCAGTCTGCGGCACAGGCGCGCGACTTCGGCCAGCTGAGCGGCGGACGAGCCCGACGTCGCCTCCTTGACCAGTCCGCCGGCTTCGAGCCCCCGCCGCGTCACGCTGGGCGCGTCCAACGCCGGGGCGATCAGGTCCACGCGCGCGGCGACCCGCTTCTTAACGGTGCGCGCGACATTGGCGATCAACAGGGCGCCGCCCGCGACCAGAACCAGGGCGAGTGCAGGATAGGAAAGGGCGGTGAGTTGCATGGTCGGGCCGCGGCTCAGATCCGGGACACGCTGCGCGTCATCTGGCGCATGATGGCGAACCCAACAATGAGCATGGCGGCGGCGACGAGCAGGATCAGATTTCCGCGATGGTCGGTGATCAGGATCTGCAGATATTCCCGGTCGAACAGCCAGAACCCGCCGATCGCGACCACCGGTATCGCCGCCAGGACAAGAGCGGACAGTCGCACCTCGGCCGTGACCGCCCTGGCCTTCAGGCGCATGGCGCGCCGCTTGCGGATGATCTCCGACATGATCTCCAGGGTCGAGGCGAGGTTGCCGCCCGTCCCCTGCTGGAGCGACACGGCGACGGCGAAGAACCGAACGTCGGCGAGGGAGATACGTTCGCCCATCTCCACGAAGGCTTCCGCCGCCGGCTTGCCGATCAATATGTCATCGGCGAGCGCCGCAAACGCCTCCTTCACTGGCGACGGCGCTTCCTCACCCACCACGCGAACGGCGGCGGTCACCGGCAGACCCGCGCGCAGCATCCGCACCACGATGTCGATGGCGTCGGGGAAGAGGTCGATGAACTTGGCCTCCGTGCGCTCCTGCCCGATCCGCAACACCATCCACGGTGGAGCGTAGAAGGCCGCGATGGCCAGCGGCAGGCACACGAGCGGGTGAAGCCCGATAACATTGCGCAAGGTGATCCAGGCCGCCGCCCCTCCGGCCAGACCGACGGCGAGCAGTACCGGCCCCTTGGCGCGCACGCCCCAACGCCGGCGCAGGCCGAGCGAGAACAGCCGCTGGATCGGCTCATCGAGGATCGACGACAGGCCGCGCGCGTGGGCCAGGGGGCGCGTCATCTGGAAGATCCCCGAGCTCGAGGCCGACAGCAACCCGAGCCGGCGTTGCTCGATCCGCCGCTCCGACCTGACGGAGATCAGCACCGCCATGAGCAGCACCGCGCCCGCCGTCAACAGACCGAAGGCGAGCAGGAAAAGGCCCATGTCAGGCCGCCGCCTTGCCCGCGCCGAGAGCCGTCATGAACGCGTCGGCAAGACCGAAATACTCGAGGCGAGCGATAAATCTCGGCCGGACGGGGAGAGATTCGAAGACGCCGTTCAAGCTGCCGTCGGGCCGTTCGCCGAGGTAGCGATACTGGAACAGGACCGCCAGCGACATCACGTCGCCCTCCATGCCGATGACCTCCACCACCTCCATCACCCGGCGTACGCCGTCGCGCATGCGCTCGGTGTGGACGATCAGATCCACTGCGCTGGCGACCTGGGCCCGGATGGCGCGAATCGGCAGGCTGGTATTGGCCATCAGGATCATGTTCTCGATGCGGGCCAGGGCGTCGCGCGCGGAGTTGGAGTGGACGGTGGACATCGAGCCGTTGTGGCCTGTGTTCATCGCCTGCATCATGTCGAAGGCTTCGCCGCCGCGGACCTCGCCCATGATGATCCGGTCGGGGCGCATGCGCAGGGCGTTGCGCATCAGATCCCGCTGCACGATCTCACCATGACCCTCGATGTTGGCCGGGCGGGTCTCGAGCTGAATCACGTGCGGCTGCTGGAGCTGTAGCTCGGCGGCGTCCTCGATGGTCACGATCCGTTCGTCGGGGTCGATCATCCGCGACAGGGCGTTCAGGAGCGTGGTCTTTCCCGACCCTGTCCCGCCCGAGATGATGATGTTCAAACGACAGCGCGCGGCGATCTCGAGCGCCCGGCTCATGGGTTGGGAGACCGTGCCCAGCTGTGTGAACTTCGAGAACTCCATCACGCTCCTCTGGAACTTGCGGATCGAGATGCAGGGGCCACGCAGGCTCAGCGGCGGGATGATGACGTTGACCCGGCTGCCGTCGGCGAGGCGCGCGTCGAGCATCGGGCTGGACTCGTCGATCCGGCGTCCCACCGAGGAGGCGATCCGCTGCGCGACGTGCATGACGTGCGCGGCGTTGCGAAACTTCAGGCCGGTCAGCTCCAGCTTGCCGCGGCGTTCGACGTAGATCTTGTCCGGTCCGTTCACCAGAATATCGGAGACCGTCTCGTCGGCCAGGAGCGACTCCATCGGCCCAAGGCCGATCATGTCGTTGACGATGTCGTTGGTCAGGGCGCGCTGCTCGGCGTGATTGAGCAGCAGCCTGTGCTCGTTGGCGATGTGGGCGATCAGCTGCTCGATCCTCGACGCCAGCTCCGGCGCGTCCAGGCGCACGGCGATCGCCGGTTCGATGCGCAAGAGGACCTGGTCCCGCAAGAGATCGCTCGCCGAGGAGCCAGCGGGGATCGACACGCTGAGCCCCTGGGGGTTCATGACGCGCCGACCAGGCGCGCGAAGAACGAGAGTTTGGAGCTCGGCTCGGGCTGGCCCGTGATCCGCCTGAGCAGGGGCCCAAGCGCATGGTCGAGGGCGGCGCCTCCGCGGGACGTTCGCGCGCCCAGGTTCGATGTGGCGGCCACCTCACGCGAGAAGGGGATCACCACGTCCGGAGGCCCGCCTGCGCCGCGGATGAACTCGTCCACGGGCAGGCTGCCGGGTGCGCCGGCCATGTTCATCACGTGCAGCGTGGTGCGCTCGGAGCTGTTGGGGCCGAGGGCCGAGCGCCAGCGTGCGACGTCCCGCGCCGAGACCAGGCTGGCGTCGCTGACCAGGAGCAGGACGCTCGGCAGGTGGAGCGCGCGCCAGAGCGAGAAGGCCCGAAAGACCGGCACGTCGACCACGAGGTAGCGGTAGCGATGCGCGAGGTTGTCCAGCAGAGCCATCAGGGCCTCGTCCCGAAAGACGACCAACTCTTCGATGGGCTCGAGCGAGGCCAGCAGATCCAGTCGCGGGGTGACGTGGATCAGGCCCCGTTCGAGGAACAGGTCATCGACGCGGTCGGAGCGTTCGAGCGCCTCCCGCAGGGCATGATTGGGAACCGCGTCGAGCTGGAGCGCCGCATCACCCGACTGGATGTCCAGGTCCAGCAACAACACCGGCCGAGGCGGCGACTGCGAGAGCTTGAGGGCGGTCTTCACCGCCACGGTCGTGCCTCCCACGCCGCCGCGTACGCCGGCCACGAAGATCAGACGGCCGGTGCGAGAGCGCTCTTCAATGGGTGTGTCGGACAGGAGAGCGCGGCAAGTCCTCACCACGACCGCCGTGACCAACGGCTTGAAGAAGTACTCGGCCGCGCCCGCGTTTCGGAAGTCGCGATAAAGTCTGATGTCGTTGGCGTCGCCGACGATCACGACGCGGGTCGATGGCTCGCAGGCTCCGACCAGCTCTCGCGCGCGGTCGACGGGGTCGCTCTCGCCGGACACGTCGGCCACGACGAGCTGGGGAGAGGCGTGCGTCGACAGCTCGGCCAGGGCGGCGGCCGCGTCTCCGATCTTGAAGACCACGTCCGACGCGCCGAGATCGCTCAGAGCCTGGCGGAAGACGCCCTCGGAGTCCTGATCGCGGACATAGACCAATGCTCGAGGACCCCGGTGGGCGCCGGCGCCGCTGGTGGTCGAGGGCTCGAGCATCACGGCCCTCCCGTGATCTGCGGTCTGGGCGCGGAGGCGGCGTTTGGCGAGGTAAAGGGCTTGATCTGGCCCTTCTCGTAGGCCTCGACGGCCAAGGCCTCGCGGGCCCCGTCGGCCGGACCGATCCGGCGGCCGCGGACCATGTCGGAGGGCCGTTCGGCCATCCTGCCGAGGTTGACCACATTGGCGCAGCCGAGGATCGGTGAGGTCGGGTCGGACCGGTCCTGCGCTTCTTGCCGCGGCGTGGGGGGGCAGGTCGCCGGAGCGCTCTGCGGTGGAGTCGGCGCCGCCGCGCAGGCCGCCGCGGCGACGAGGATGGCGCCGACGACGGACGCACCGACGAGGGCTGCCGCCAGCGGTCTGGTTTGGGCCGTGGGGGTCAAGGTTTGTCCTCCAGCATGAAGCCGGCGGGGCCGGACAGGTGCGGCCGGTCGGTCTTGGCGCCGGCTGGGGCGACCAACCGGCCGGCGAGCACGCGCTCCAGGTCGTTGCTGAAGACGATGCTGTCCGTGGGCAGGCTAAGGTCGGCCGGACTGGCCGCAGGCCTGACGATGTAGGGCGTGACGATGATCACCAGCTCGCTCTCGTTGCGCTGGTAGCTCGACGAGCGGAACAGGGCCCCGAGCACAGGCAGATCGCCGAGCCACGGGTACCGCTTCACCGAGTTGGTGCTGGTGTTCTGGAACAGCCCGGCGATTGCGAAGCTCTGGCCGCTGGCGAGCTCGACGGTGGTCTCGGCGCGCCGGACGGTGATGGCCGGGATCTTGATGTTGTTGAGGACGACGGAGCCGGATTCCGACAGCTCGCTGACCTCGGGCCGGACCTTCACGCTGATCCGCTCGCCGTTGAGGACGGTGGGGGTGAAGTCCAGACTGACCCCGAACTTCTTCCACTCCACCGTCACCTGATCGAGCCCGGTGGACACCGGGACCGGGAACTCCCCGCCCGCCAGGAAATTGGCGCTCTCGCCCGAGACCGCCGTGAGGTTGGGTTCGGCCAGCATCGTGGCCAGGCCCTCGCTCTGCAGGGCGTCGATCACGCCCGAGACATCGAAGGACCCGCTCTTGTAGCCGACACCGATGGAGTCCAGCTGATTGACGGCCGGGCTGCGGATGAAGTTGCCAAAGCTCGAGGCCGGCTGGCGGCCGGTCAAGACGCCGATGGCGACCGTTCCATTGTTGAAGACGGCGTCCCAGTTGATGCCGAAAGCGTGGGACGCCTGGCGCGAGACCTCCGCGATGCGGACCTGCAGGTTCACCTGGGTCGCGCCCGCGACGGCGACGTTGAACACGAGCTTGTCCTTGTCGCCGAGAAACTGCTGGGCCGCCGATTTGACCGCCTCGGCCTCCTGCGGGGTGGCGGCGGTCCCGGAGACGGTCAGTCCGCCGGGCGATCGGACGACCTGCACGTCGGCGTCCGGCGCCTGCGCCTTGATGGCCGCTGCGACATCCTCGGAAGCGCCCTTGACCGTGACCGTGTAGCGCTGGAGCTGGCCGCCATGCACGAAGACATAGGCCGTGGTCGAGCCAGGCCTCTTTCCGAAGACCAGCACCCGCTTGGGGTCGTGCGCCTGGATGTCGGCGATCTCGGGGTTTGCGATGAACACCGCCGAGGTTCCGTCGGGAACGGCCAGGACTTGCGCCTTGTCCACCTCCACTGTGATCGTCCCGGCGGCGATCGCGGAGAGCGGGGCGTCCGGCGCCGCGACCGCGATCGGCGGACCGGCCGCCCCGGACGTGAGGAACGCAAGGGCGAGGGCTGCGCCGGCGACGAAACTGCGGAGGGCGCGTCCCTGCGGGCGGGCCGGGCGGAGCGCCGAAGGGCGGGTCTGGTCGGCAGCGTGCATGGCGGCGTCCGTCATTGGGTTTCGGCCTTTGCGCCGCGCAGGATCGTCACCGTCTGGATCGCTGGCGCCCTCGCAGAGCCGGGCGCGCGCGCCAGGGCCGGACCAGCGTCTTGCGGCGGTTTGGGCCGGTTGCGTGCGAGGGCCTGGAGCGCGGGCGAGACATCGGACGCCCAGGTCGGGCCGGCGACGACCGCCGACGCGGACTGAGGCTGAGCGAGCGAGCGCAACGAAAGTTCGAGCTTGCCCAGCTGGGACGCGACGAAAAGGCGCTGTGCGTCATCCGCGCTGACCTCCAGCGTGATGGTCTTGGGCGAGCCGACCTGAGGCGCCGCGCCGGCCGCCGCCGCCTGGGCCGGCGTGGATGGGGCGCCCGAGACGCCCTGCAGGCGGGTGTCGACCGCCACGACACGCGCATTGTCGAGCACGGTCTCGCCAACCGTCTTGTGGGCCACGTCGGCCACCTCACGATCGAGCGTCTGGACCAGGACGACGTCGACGCGGTCGCCGGGCAGGACGAGGCCGGAGGCGCTCTGTGAGGTGTCGACCGTGATGGTCACGGCGCGGTCGCCGGGCGCGAGGACGGCTGCGAGGAAGCCGCGCTGGCTCGGCAGCACGAGGGCGGCGCGGGAAAACGTCTCGCCGCCGGCGAAGCTGCGGCGCGTCACGGCGCCGGCGAGCTGCGTGGGCGAAGCCTGCCCTCGCACGAAACTGGCCGCGGTCGCCTGGCCGGGCGCAGTCTCGCGCCAGGTCATGTCTTCCTCGCGCAGGAGGGCGCCAGCCGGGATCGGGTGAGAGGCGACGAGGATGGCCGCAGCCTCGACCTTCGCGCCGGCCGGCGCCGTCGCGCTGTTGCTGCGGAAGATCCACGCTACGCCGACGGCGGAGCCGGCGATGAGAGCGAAGATCCCGATGGCGAGGAGGAGATTGCGCAGGAGCATGGCTATGCCTCCAGCGGCGCGAAGACGGGACCGCGCAGGACCAGGCCCGGCCTCGTCCGGGCCGTCGGCGCGCCAGGACCTAGTGCGGCGAGACCTTGTCGGCGACCGTGCCGAAGACGCCCGCCAGATTCGCACCGAGCAGGGCCACCGCCGAGACGATCGCCACGGCGACGAGGGCCGCAAGCAGCCCATATTCGATGGAGGTCACGCCGGCCTTCGACTGCGCAAAGGCTGAGAGCCATCTTGGGAGCTTCAGCATCTCGAGAGCGTCCATCGTGCATCGGAATCGAGGTCCGCCTGCGGGGGTGCGTGGACCTAATAGTCGATGGTTAAACTGATTGACTTTGATTTGAGTCAAGTTGCTTTGATTTTTCCGAGAACAAGATGTTTTGCACGAGACAAAAGCGTACCAATATTGGACACTCCGAAATGTTAACGGGTATTTACTAATGACCAATCGTCTCAAATCTTTCCGCGTCGGCGCCGTCGGGATCGCCGCCAGCGTCCTCGCCGGCGCGGGGCTGGTCATGAGCGCTCTGCCCGTCCCGGCGTTCGCCGGCCAGTCCTCCCCGACCGACGTGGCCAAGTCCGCGCCCCTCAACCCTCAGGCCACGCTGCGGCTGGCGAGGGCCTTTCGAACGGCCGGAGATCTGAAGTCGGCGATCTATCTCTATCGCAGCCTCGCGGAGCAGAAGGGCGCCGACCCGGCGACGCGGGTGGCGCTGGGCGACGTCCTGGTGGAGGCCGGACTGGTGGACGATGCCATGAGCGTCTACGGCGAGGTCGACCCGAAATCGCCCGACGCGCCGGAGGCCCTGCTCGGAATGGCGAGCGCGGAGCTGAGGCTGGACGATCCGGCAAAGGCCCTGGACTACGCCGAACGATCGCTGGCGGCCGCGCCGGGCGAAGAGCGCGCGCTGGTCGCCAGGGGAGTCGCGCTGGACAGCCTTGGCCGCCATGTCGAAGCCCAGGCGAGCTACCGGACAGCGCTGGCCCAGGCGCCCCACAGCGTCGCCGCGCGAACCGACCTCGCCCTGTCCCTGGCGATCTCGGGCCAGTATCAGGCTGCGATCGATCTTCTGGGGCCCATCGCCCGCTCGGCCAATTCGACGCCGCGGCTGCGACAGGACCTGGCGCTGGTCTACGGTCTGAAGGGCGATCGCGCGACCGCCGTCGCACTCGGCCGGGTCGACCTCGACGCCGATGTGGCCGAAGCGAACGCCCATTTCTTCGAGATGGCGCGCCAGGCGCCCCAGTAGGGCGGCGGCGGCTCAGTCCGGATGGCAGGCGCTGGAGGTCAAGGTGGTGTCCTTCGCGCTCAGCCAGGGGATGATGAAGCTGAAGGCCAGCCTCGCGGAGACCTTCTGGCCGCAGGCTTCCGTCGAGGGCGTGAAGGCGGACGGCGCGATGGTCATGCCGAAGGCCTGGGAAGCCGCATAAGCCTGGATCTGTGCGGTCGTGGCGCAGAGGTTGGCGTTCACCGCCGCGCAGCGCGCCGCCGCCTGGACCGCGCGGTCCAAGGTGACCTGGACCCAGAACACTCGTCCGACGTCCACGGTCCCGAGCAGCAGCAAGAGCAGCGCCGGCAGCACGATCGCGTACTCGATCGCCGTCGCGCCGGCCTTGTCCGCCCCAAGCCGAACGCCGAGCCTGGTCGGGCGCCCCGCCATGGCTACTGGAGCCTCGCGATCGACTGGCGGGTCAGCACCGCGGGCAGGGGCAGGCCGGCCTTGAGGACGCTGGTCCGGGTCACCGAGGCGCTGACGCGCACGTATTGGCGGACCGAGGTCCCGTCGGGGCAGAGCCCGCCGCAGGTCGCGCTCGCGACGCCGCTGGCCTGGGGGCAGCCGCAGAAGAGCGCCGGGGCAGGGCTCGCCGTCAGGCCGGGGGCGTTGGAGCCGCTGGTCACGGCAGCGGAAATCCCGGCCGGATCCCAGCCGTGACCGGAGGCGTAGTCTGCGCCGGCGGCGGCGGCCTGCTGGGCCCGATTGGCGTCGCGGACGGCGAGCCCGAGCTCGATTGCAGCGGCCATGATCAGGACCAGGACCGGGGCGACGATGGCGAACTCGATGGCGGCGGTCCCGCCCCGACGGATCAGAGCGCGTGAAAGGACAAGGCCGGGCTGCATCTTCACCTCCTATTCCACCAGACGGCTGGAGGAGCCGATCGATCCGACTCCCGTCCCGTCGCAGTCGTTGTTCAGGGCGACGTTGTTGGCGAGATTGACCATGCGCGCGATGAACTGGGTGCAGCGGGTGGCGTCGATGACTGCGTTGTTGGAGAAGGTCAGTGTCTGGCTCGGGAAATAGATTGCGCCGATCAGCGTCATCTTGACGTTGTTCTGGAATACCTGCGCCAGGACGGCGTTGTTGGTGAGATGCGCCGCGCCGGAGGCGGACGGATCCAGGGCGAAGACGCAGAACATGCCGCCCCCGCCTCCGAGCGCCACCGCGCGCGCCTTCAGCTGGAAGGGAGGGGCGTGGAACAGCTCGGCGAGGCCCACCGTCTCGGACTTGCCGATGACGACCTCGACCGCCGCCGCGTCGCCCGCATGGCCGCCAGAGAGGGGCGGGTTGCTGGTCGTGACGGTCACGCCCGAGACGCCTGGCGCGAGGCCGTTTTCGGCGGCGACGGCCTGGGCCTCCAGCGCCATGCTCGCATGATCGCCGGTCGCCAGCGCGGTGGCGGCCGCGATGGCCCCGGCGTCCGCGGCGGCCTGCATCTGGCGGTGCTCGAGGTAGAGGAAGGTCACCTCGACGCCCAGCGACACCATCCCGATCAGGACAAGGGCCGCGATCGCGACGTTCGCCGCGACGCTTCCGCTGCGCGCGCGCAGGACTCCGGGGCTGGGGACAGAAGCTCGAACCCTGGCCTCCGCAGCTTCATCAAAGTTTGATTTGATCTTCAGGGTTAAATTCCCTAAACTATAATTTGCACTATTTAAATAATGTAGTAGTCGTCGAGCACAAACCTTGATCGACATCAATGGAGCCTCGCGTGGGCGCGCCGCGACCCTGCCCCCACGAAGTCCTTGGCGGCCCATCGAAGTCGGCCACCCTGATGTCAGGGAGGCTCACAGAGAAGCGAGGCATCTTGGCCGCCGCCGTGCTCACGCTCGCGGCGGGGCCGGCGCTGGCGCACCACTCCTTCGCCATGTTCGATCGAAGCCGCACGGTCGATCTGGTCGGGACGGTCAAGGAGTTCCAGTGGACCAACCCGCACAGCTGGATCCTCACCGAGAATGGCCCGAACGTGATGCGCATCTACACCGACGGGCGCGCGCACCTGGGTCCGGACGGCATCCGGGCCACCTACACGGGCGACTCCGTCGGCCATTGGGAAGGCCAGACCCTGACGCTCGGTACCCACGGCAAGCCCATCGACAAGAGCGTGGATCCGGCCCACTGAGACGGCCCCCTTTCCGCTGCGGCGGACACGTCGGAGACGCCGGCCCCTTGACCCAGGCGCTGCGCACCTACGGACGGATCAAGGGCCGTGCAATGCGGCCGAGTCGCGCCGCCCTGCTGGACGACGCGCTGCCGCAACTGCGGCTCGCGCTCGGCGATGGGCGGGTCGATCCGAAGCCGATCATGCCGGCCGCGCGCGCTGTCTGGGTCGAGCTGGGATTCGGCGCCGGCGAGCACCTGGCGGCCCAGGCGGCGGCGCATCCCGACGTCCTGGTCCTGGGGGCCGAGCCCTTCGTCAACGGCGTGGCGAGCGCGCTGAGGCACGTACACGGCCTCGGCCTCTCCAACGTCCGGATCCACCCGGGCGACGGCCGCGAGCTCCTGGCGGGCCTGCCGGACGCCTCGGTCGAGCGGGTCTATGTGCTGTTCCCGGATCCCTGGCCCAAGACGCGCCACCACAAGCGCCGGCTGGTCAATCCCGAGACCATCGCCGAGCTGGCGAGGATCGTGGCCAGGGGCGGCCTGGTGCGCTTCGCCACCGACTGGGCCGACTACGCGACCTGGACCCTGGAGGCGTTCGCGCGTTCGGCGGCGTTCGAGTGGACCGCACGCCGGGCGGATGATTGGCGCTTGGCGCCCACTGATCACGTCGTCACACGTTACCAGCAGAAGCGCCTGGGCGACTGCGCCCCCATATTCCTGGAGTTTCGCCGAATTTGAAGATGGCCGATAAGCCGCCGCGATGACCGACGCTCCTGTCAACCACGCCCGCGTCGCCACGGTCGTGATGGCCACCATCATGGTCGGCGTTGTGCTTTGGTGGCTCAGGGGCATCCTGACGCCCTTCGCCCTGGCCCTGTTCCTGATGGTCATCATCGACGGGCTGGCGCGGGTCCTCGCCCACCGCATCCCGGTCTTTCCGGCCCGGACGGCCCTGCCCGTGGCCATGGTCATCACCGTGCTGGTCTTCGGGCTGGCGGCCTATGTGGTGGCGGCGAACGCCTCGGACTTCGTGGCCCAGCTGATCGCCTACGCGCCCAAGCTGAACGGCCTGATCGCCCACATCGGCTCGGATCTCGGCATGCAGCTGCCGCCGACCCTGGACGACCTGGTCGCCGAGCTGAACCTGCCCGAATACCTTTCGAGGATCGCCGGCGCGCTGAAGGACGTCGCCTCGGGCGCGGCCCTGGTCTTCGTCTACCTGATCTTCCTGTTCATCTCGCGGCACGGCTTCGAGCAGAAGGCCCGCCTGCTGTTCCCCTCGCCCGAGGAGCGGCTGCGCGCGGGACGCATCTTCTTCCGCATCCGCACCGGCGTGGAGCGCTACATCTGGGTCCAGACGTTCACCGGCGCGATCATCGCGCTCGCCTCCTACGCCCTGATGATGGCGGTGGGCCTGGACAATGCGGTGTTCTGGGCCTTCCTCGTGTTCATCTTCTCCTACATCCCGATCCTGGGCGGCGCGGTGGGAATCTTCCTGCCGCCGGTCTTCGCCCTGGTGCAGTTCGGAACCCATTGGCAGGCGTTGGCGCTCCTGGTCGGGGCCGAGCTTATCCATTTCACCGTCGGCAACTTCGTCGCCCCGCGCATGCAGGGCGAGACCCTGAACGTGGACCCCATCGTCGTGGTGCTGTCGCTGGCCTTCTGGGGCGCGATCTGGGGCGTGCCCGGGATGTTCCTGTCGACGCCCCTGACCGTCGTCGCCATCGTCGTCCTGATCCAGTTCCCCCAGACCCGCTGGATCGCCGTCCTGGCCTCCCGCGACGGAGAGCCCGAACGCTATGCGCGCCAGCCCGGCGATCCCTCCGAGCCGCCCGACGACCGCCCCGACGCCGACGCCCGGTCGCGGCGCGGGAAGGCGGCGCGGGCTCGCTCGAACGTCACGCAAGAGTGAGACGGGCGAGCCCTCTTCAATCCACGCGCGAACTCCCTATCTAACGGAGCGTCCAGGCGACTGGACGCGGCGCGCACCCAGTCCCCCCAGAAGCGCGCCGCAGCGAACCGAGCCCGGCGTGTCCCCCCAACGCCCGGGTCGTGGCCGCCGGACGGGCTCCCCCCTTCCGGCGGCTTTCGCTTTTCGGCCCTTCGGGCGCGCGCTGTTGATCCTTAACCATGAAGGATTAGGTTCCGCGCCATGGATGCCCCACCGGCCCTGGAGCGCGCGGCCTCGAGGCGCGCTCGATCTTCCGCCGCACAGCCGCAGTCCCTGGCCGACGCCTTCGCCAGAGCGCTCGAGGCGGGACTGCGGCCCCAAGGCGCGGACCGCGCCGAGCGCGCCTTCCTGTCCCAGATGATCGAGGACTGCCTCGACGACGAGGTCGCCGACCTCTCCGGGGACGACCTCGCCGCCATCGCCCTGGACTTCTGGAGCTTCGCCGCTCAGCGCTCGGGCCCGGATCCCGACGTCGCCCTGGCGCCGGCGGTCGGCGCCGACGGGCGGCCGCTGAGCCTCTTGGCCGTGAAGATCGTGCAGGACGACGCCCCCTTCCTGGTGGACAGCGTCATGGGCGAGGTCACCGAGGGCGGGTTCGTGGTGAAGGCCATGTTCCACCCGGTGGTGGATGTCCGCCGCGACGCCGAGGGACGCCGCGACGAGGGCGACCGCGCCCATCACGAATCGATGATCCTGGTCCTGATCGAGGAGATCGCGCCGCGCCGCGCCGCCGCCCTGGTCCAGGACATCCGCTGCGCCATCGCCGACGCGCGCGCCGCCGTCGCCGACTTCGAGACCATGCGCGCCCTGATGCGCCGCACGCTCGACGAGCTGGAGCGCACGGCGCCCGCCGCCGCCCGCGACGAGATTCCCGAGGATCTGGAGTTCCTGCGCTGGCTGACCGGCGACCGTTTCGTGTTCCTGGGCGCGCGCATCTACGACTACCCGATGACGCCCGACGGCGACTATGCGCGCGAGGAGCCGAAGTTTACGCCCGAGGGCAGCTTCGGCGTGCTGAAGGACCAGTCCCGGTCGGTGCTGCGACGGGACTCCGAGCCGGCCATGCTGTCCACCGCCGCACGCCTCTACATGGGCGACGCCCCGCTGGTGGTGGCCAAGTCGAACGTGCGCTCGCGGGTGCATCGGCGCACCTACATGGATTACATCGGGGTCAAGCGGTACGGCCCGGACGGCCGCGCGAGCGGCGAGGTCCGGTTCGTGGGCCTGTTCACCGCCGAGGCCTACGAGCAGCCAATCGCCAACGTCCCACTGATCCGGCGCAAGGCCGCCAATGTCCTGGAGCGCGCGAACAAGGCGCCCGGCGGCCACAACGAGAAGCGTCTGAAGAACATCCTGGAGACCTATCCCCGGGACGAGCTCTTCCAGATGGACGAGGACGACCTGCTGCGCATCGCGCTCGGGATCGTGCACCTGTACGACCGCCCGCGCGTGCGCCTCTTCGAGCGGCGCGATCCCTTCGACCGGTTCGTCTCGGTCCTCCTGTTCCTGCCCCGCGACCGCTACGACTCCGCCATCCAGAAGCGGGCCGGCGAGATCCTGGCGGCGGCCTGGGGCGGCCGGGTCTCGGCGGCCTATCCCGCCTTCTCCGACAATCCCCTGGCGCGCGTGCACTTCATCATCGGCTTCAGGCCGGGGAACCATCCCGAGCCTTCGATGGCCGCGCTGGAATCAGAGATCGCACGGGCGACGCGGACATGGGACGATCTTTTCGCCGAGGCGCTGAAGACTGCGGGCGTCCCGGCCGAACGCGCGGCGGATCTGCAGCAGCGCTACGGCTCAGCCTTTCCGCCCGGCTATCGCGACCTGTTCGGCCCCGACGAGGCGCTGGCCGACATCGAGGTGATGGAGGCCGTGAGCGCGGACCCGATCAAGGTGCGCGCCTACCGCACGGCCGGCGACACCAGGCTTCAGTTCCGCTTCAAGCTCTACCGCGAAGGCGAGGCGGCGCCTTTGTCGGACGTGATGCCGATCCTCGAGCACATGGGCCTGAAAGGCCTGATCGAGGAGGGCCTGGAGGTCGACCAGCTGCTGCCCGACGGGACGACCTCGACCGTCTGGGTGCACGACTTCCTGCTCGAGGACGAGCGCGGCGAGCACCTGGTGTTCGACGAGATCAAGGCGCCCTTCGAGGCGGCCTTCCTGGCGATCTGGACGGGGCGCACCGAGAACGACGGGTTCAACCGCCTGGTGCTCGAGCTCGGGATTCCCTGGCGCGAGACGGCGCTGGTCCGGGCCCTGGCGCGCTATCGCCAGCAGACCGGGCTCGACCCCAGCCAGGCGGCCCAGACCGCCGCCCTCTCGGAGTTCCCTG
This sequence comes from uncultured Alphaproteobacteria bacterium, assembly GCA_963775275.1. Classification (GTDB taxonomy): domain Bacteria; phylum Pseudomonadota; class Alphaproteobacteria; order Caulobacterales; family Caulobacteraceae; genus JANWHQ01. The sequence continues at coordinate 209,200 of CAVZII010000005.1, forward strand.
GCCTCGCCCGGCTGATCCTGGACCTGTTCCGCACCAAGTTCGACCCGGCGGTGAAGGCCGACCTCGCCGCCCGCGACTCCCAGGCCCAGGCCGTGTTCCAGCGGATCGAGGAGGCCCTGCAGGCGGTCGAGAGCCTGGACGCCGACCGCGTGCTTCGCCGGCTGGCCAAGCTGGTGCGCGCGACGAAGCGGACCAACTACTACCAGCACGGCCCGGACGGCGCGCCCAGGCCCCATATCTCGTTCAAGATCGCGAGCCGGGAGCTCGAGGATCTGCCCGATCCCAAGCCCTACCGCGAGATCTTCGTGTGGGCGCCGCACGTCGAGGGCGTGCACCTGCGCTTCGGCCCCGTCGCCCGTGGCGGCCTCAGATGGTCGGACCGGCGCGAGGACTTCCGCACCGAGGTTCTGGGCCTGGCCAAGGCCCAGCAGGTGAAGAACGCCGTGATCGTGCCCGTGGGCGCCAAGGGCGGGTTCTATCCCAAACAGCTGCCTCGGGGCGGGACGCCCGACGCCATCCGCGCCGAGGGCGTGCGCGCCTATACGACCTTTCTGTCGGGCCTGCTCGACATCACCGACAACCTGGACGCGGACGGCGAGGTGATCCCCCCGCCGGGCGTCGTCGTTCACGATCCGGACGATCCCTATCTGGTCGTCGCCGCCGACAAGGGCACCGCCACCTTCTCCGACATCGCCAACGCCATCGCCAAGGACTACGGCTTCTGGCTCGGCGACGCCTTCGCGTCGGGCGGCTCGGCCGGCTACGACCACAAGGCCATGGGCATCACCGCCAAGGGCGCCTGGGAAGCGGTGAAGCGCCACTTCCGCGAGCTCGGCAAGGACATCCAGTCCGAGCCCTTCACGGTCGTGGGCGTGGGCGACATGTCCGGCGATGTGTTCGGCAACGGCATGCTGCTGTCCAGGCAGATCCGCCTGGTCGCCGCCTTCGACCACCGCCACGTCTTCATCGACCCCGACCCCGACCCGGCCGCCGCCTGGGCCGAGCGTAAGCGCCTGTTCGATCTGCCCCGCTCGTCCTGGGCCGACTACGACCCGAAGCTGATCTCCAAGGGCGGCGGCATCTTCCCCCGCTCGGCCAAGCAGGCCCCCCTGACGCCCGAGATCAGGGCCCTCCTGGGGATCAAGGAGGACGCGCTTGCGCCCTCGGACCTGGTCAAGGCTGTGCTGCGCGCGCCCGCCGAGCTGCTCTACCTCGGCGGCATCGGCACCTATGTGAAGGCGCCGACGGAGAGCGACGCCGAGGTCGGGGACAAGACCAACGACCCCGTGCGCATCAGCGCGAACGAGCTGCGGGTCAAGGTGGTGGGCGAAGGGGCCAATCTCGGCTTCACCCAGGCCGGCCGGGTCGCCTTCGCGCGCCTGGGCGGGCGGATCGACACCGACGCCATCGACAATTCGGCGGGCGTGGACACCTCGGACCACGAGGTGAACATCAAGATCCTGCTGGGCGGCGCCGAGCGCGCCGGCCACCTCCTGGACAGCGACAGGAACGCCCTCCTGCCGGAGATGACCGACGAGGTGGCCGCGCATGTGCTGGCCCACAACTACGACCAGACCCTGGCTCTCAGCCTGCAGGAGGCGAGCGCCGTCCAGGATCTGGAGTCCCATGCGCGGTTCATGGCCGACCTCGTCGCCGAGGGGCGGCTCGATCGTCGGGTGGAGACCCTCCCCGGGCCCGCGGCGATCTCCGAGCTGATGGCCCAGGGCAAGGGCCTGACCCGGCCCGAGCTCGCGGTGCTGCTGGCCTATGGCAAGCTCGAGCTGTCGCACACGATCACGGCCAGCGCCGCGCCCGACGACCCCTACTTCCTGAACACGCTGAAGGGCTATTTCCCCTCCCAGCTCGGTCGCTTCGAGCCGGACATGAAGCGCCACCGGCTACGCCGCGAGATCATCGCCACGACGCTGGCCAACGACATCGTCAACCAGGCCGGGCCCACCTTCCCCGAGCGGCTGATGCGGGCGACGGGGACCGACACGCCCGGCCTGATCAGGTTCTTCGAGGCCGCGCGCCGGATCCTCAGGCTCGACGAGGCGTGGGACGAGATCTCCGCGCTCGACGCCAAGGCGCCGGCCAAGAGCCAGCTGATGCTCTACCAGGAGGCCGCGGTCCTGCTCCGGCGCCAGACCTTCTGGCTGGCCCGGCGCCCGCCAGCCCCGGGCGCGACCATCGATAGCCTGATCAAGGCCTACCGGCCCGCCGCGGACCTGCTGCGCAGCGAAGGCCTCAAGCTCCTCTCCCCGTTCGTCAAGTCCCAGGCGGAGGCGCGCGCGCGTCACCTGGTCAAGGCCGGCGCGCCCAAGCCGCTGGCCGAGTCGCTTGCGGCGCTTCGGCCCCTGATGCCGGTCTCCAACCTCTCGGACATGGCGCGGGCGGCCAAGTGGGACGTCACGGCCGCCGCACGCATCTACCAGGCCGTGGGCGCCGCGTTCGCCTTCGACCGCCTGAGGGCCGCGGCGGGGGGCCTCGCGGGCAGCGGTGAGCACTATGAGCGCATGGCGGTGCGGCGGCTGATCGAGGACTTCCTTGGCCAGCAGCTGGCCGTCACGGCCGCGGTCATCCGGTTTTCCGGCAATGAGCAGGCCGGCGCAGGCGTCTCCCACGCCAAGGCCGCGGTCAGGTCCTGGTCGGCGATGCGGCGCGATCAGGCGGAGGCGGTGAAGCGGACGGTCGAAGAGATCGAGGCTTCGAGCGGCGGCTGGAGCTTCGCCAAGCTCACCATCGTGAATGCGGCGCTTGCCGCCCTGAAGTAGTCCCCGCGCACCACCAAGCCGGTCATAGAGGAAAAATACTGAATTGATAAAGTAAACAACAATTAACCTGATAGCTATTGCTCCAGATCAAATACCGCCGCCTGTCATTATGAGTAAATAGCCCCGGATACGGTGTCTATACCGGGCAATTCTCATGACCGAGCTCCAGTTGGGGAGCGGACGACGCGCAGGCAGCGGCTTTAGGCGGAACCTCATCGTCTGCAGCGGTTCGCTACTCGCCGCCATCCTGCTGACGGGCCAAGCGGTTGCCGGGCAGACGGCGGCGGCTTCGTCCACGGCGGAGGAACCGGACCTGACCAGCCTTCCGATGGAGCAGCTGCTCGACATCGTGGTGACCGCCCAGAAGCGCGAAGAGAACCTCCAAGCAGTCCCGATCGCCATCTCCGCCTTCACGGCCGAGACCCTGAGGACCAAGGACGTGGAAGACGTCGCCGAGCTCGGCCGCTCCACGCCCAACATCAGCTTCGGCGCGGGCGCGCCGTTCTCGGGCTCGACCTCGGTGCTCTCGGCCTTCATCCGAGGCATCGGCCAGGACGACTTCGCCTTCAACCTCGATCCGGGCGTAGGCGTCTACCTGGACGGCGTCTATCTGGCTCGCGCAGTCGGCGCCAACGTCGACCTTCTGGACATTGATCGCGTCGAGATCCTCAAAGGTCCCCAGGGAACCCTGTTCGGACGCAACACCATCGGCGGTGCGGTCAGCATCGTGACGCGCGATCCGGGCTCGACCTACGGCGCGACCGCCGAGGTGACGACCGGCAGCTTCGATCGCCTGGACGTCAAGGGTTCCATCGACCTGCCCTTCAGCGCGCGGTTGAGGTCCAGCCTCGCCTTCTCGATGAAGAGCCGCGCCGGCTATCTCAAACGCATCCCCTTCCCCGCGCCGGTCGCCGGCGTGTCGGGGATCGCCGACTGCGACGCGCTGCAGGCGCCGGGAACGCCTTGCACCTATGTGGTCGATCCGCCCGGCGCATTCGTCCAGGCGGGAAGCCAGACGTCCGGCCGCGAGGGCGGCCAGAAGCAATGGAACCTGCGCGCCAAGCTCGTGTGGGAGGCCTCGGACCGCGTGAAGGCGACGCTGACGGGGGACTTTGAGCGCATCGACCAGCCGGCCATGGCCAACACCCTGCTCGGCACGGCGACGGCGCCGACCGACGCCTTCGGATTCTTCTACAACCTGTGCATTGGCACGCCCGCGCCGGTGCTGGCCAAGCTCGGCTTCGGCCTGGTGTGCGGCCCGAGGGGCGTGGTTGGCTCGCCGATCGGCGGCGTCAATGTCGATGGCGATCCCAACAACAACCGCCTTCCCTACGACAAACGCTTCGTCACGGGCGACATCGACACCTCCTACGCGACCGGCCTCAGCTTCTCGAAGCTGACGGACTGGGGCGTCGCCGCGACCTTGGATGTCACGCTTTCCAACGTCTTGGCGCTGAAGTCGATCACGGCGCTGCGCGGCTTGTCGTGGAGTTCCGGGACGGACCTCGACGGTTCACCGAACGCCATGCTCGAGCTGTCGTTCCGCATGCCCCAGCACCAGATTTCCGAGGAACTGCAGCTCACCGGAACCGGACTTGGCGACAGGCTGCGCTATGTCGTGGGCGGCTACTTCTTCCGCGAGGCGGGCAGCCTGGACGACTTCGTGATCTATCCGGCGGGACTGCTCCAGATCCTTGGACCCAACGACCTCTCAACTCGGACGTGGGCTGGCTACGCCAACCTGAACTTCAGGCTGACCGAGCGGCTCAGCATCACGCTCGGCGGGCGTTTCACCTGGGAAGACAAGACCCTGGAAGGTGGTCAGACGGACCTGAACGCGTTCGTCTATAAGATCGCCGGGTGCTACCCGCCCGACGCCCCAAGCCCTGTTCCCGGTCGGACATGTCAGCAACTCCTCGGCTTTCCCGTTCCCGGCGAGCCCCTGAGATACTTCCCGGCAGGCATCAACCGGCAGAGCTTCAAGGTGTTCACGCCGAAGCTCGGCGCGGAGCTGCGAGTCTCCGACCATGTGACCGCCTATGGCTCCTATTCCCAGGGCTTCAAGTCGGGGGGGTGGACGACGCGGCTGTCGGACCCGATCTCCGACGCAGCTTTCACTGAGTTCGGGCCCGAGAGAGCCGAGACGTACGAGCTGGGACTGAAGTCCGAATTCGTCAACCGCCGCGTCCGGCTGAACGTCGCGGCCTTCTACAGCCGCTACAAGGGCATCCAGCTCAATGTCCTGGAAGGCGTCTCGCCCACCCTGCGCAACGCCGGGGAAGCCGAGATCTATGGCGGCGAGGCGGAGCTCCAGGCCCTCGTCACCCGCGCGTTCAGCCTCGATGCGAGCGTGGGCTACCTCTACGACCGATACGTCAAGTTGGCGCCCAATGTCGTCGGGATCACCCTCGCCAACAAGCTCGCCAAGACGCCCTCGTTCAGGTTCGACCTCGCGCCGCAATACGTCGTCGACCTCCCCAATCGCGGCGCGCTGGTGCTGAATGCCGACTTCACCCACACCTCGTCGCTGTTCAACGACGCAGAGAACACGCCCCTTTTTCGCAGGCCCGCCACCAACATCCTGGGCGCGTCGGTGGCGTATCGCGAGCCGGGCCGGCGATGGGAACTGTCGGCCGGAGGGACCAATATCCTGAACGACCGCTATATCGTGACCGGCCTCAACCAGGTGGCCGGAGGGGAACTGTACGCGACCTACAGCGCTCCCGCCGAGTGGTACATTCGTCTGCGTGCGAGCTTCTGACGGCCGGGTCGGGCCGCGCCGGATAGGCGGGCGGGGCCGCCTCTGAGCGTTCCTACAGCCTTGTCCGGCCAATCTGACCGGACAAGGCTCTAGTGTGGTGGATCAGAAGTTCGCATGATGATGGCGGCGCCCTCGGCTGCGAACTTCTGATCCGTAAACCACACTAGAAATCATACATTTGCTAGTGTCGTTTATCGATTCCGAAGTTCGCATCCGCCTTGCAAATGCGCTGGCGAACTTCGGAATCGGGACACTAGAACGCCCGGGTCCCGGCCTTGGCGGCGGCGGGAAGCGGACCGGTCAACGCCGGCTCGCTGTCCAGGGTGCGCTGCAGGAAGCCGACGAAGCGGTCCAGGGCGCCTGCCGCCAGCTCCGGATCGTACCGCATCGGCGAGGGGAAGCCCTCGTGTCCGGGCGCATCGAAGGCGTGGGTGCCCGGCGCGATCCAGACCTGGGTCTCGGCGCCCGCCTGGCGCGGGGCGTCGAACACCCGCAGCGCGTCGGCCTGGCCGGTAATGTGGTCCTGCTCGGCCACCACCCCGAAGATCTCGGGCGCGCGCGTCCAGGGCTTGCTGCGGCTGAGCGCGCCGATCCCGCCGTAGGGATAGACCAGGAACAGGCTCCTTACGCCCAACAGCAACTCGGCGCTGGGATCGGCCAGCGAGGCCTCGCCCTGGCGCTCCAGCGGCATGGTCATCAGGTCCATGATCGACCAGGCGCCATGGCTCCAGCCCGCCAGGGCGATGCGGCCGAAGTCGACGCCAGGGTCCTGCGACAGGCCCCAGACGGCGGCGAGCACATCGCCGGCGCGCTCGCGGCCCCAGAACATGGCGCCCGAGCAGACGAAGGCCGCCCCGTAGGCGAGGCTCCAGCCGCGCGGCTCGTACAAATCCACGATGAAGGCGCGGAAGCCCGCCGCGGCCGCGGCCCGGGCATAGGTGTCGATGTGCGGACGAACGCCCGCGCAGCCATGGAACAGGATCACCGCTGGCCGCGGAGCCTCGTCCGGCGGCCCGAAAGCCTGGACATGCGGCGCCAGCATGTCCCACCGCCGTTCAAGTGTGTCGAGCGGCCAAAGCATCCGTACAACCAACTCCTTGGCCCGGACGGCTCCAACCAGCCGCCACGCCCCCGATGACCTGGCGGGCGTCCGCCAAATCCGGCGCGGCGTCCCTGCCGTGTTGTCGCGAAGTCTTTGCTTCCAGAAGGTTGACGGTCAAGCGCAAGCGGCCAGGCGGGTCAGGAAAGTCCTGAACCGGCGAAGGGACTCGGCCGCAAGCGCGGCATCATGGCGCATCGGCGTCAGGGGCGTGTCGAGTTCGTCGAAGGCATGGGCGGCCGGAACGCTCCAGATCTCGAGGTCGGCGCCAGCGGCGCGGACGGCCTCATAGCAGCGCATGGAGTCCGGCGGGCGGGTGACGTGATCGCGCTCGGCGAGGACAGCCAGGACCTTGGGTGCGCGCCGCCAGGGACGCGTGCGGCTGAGCGCGCCGATCCCCCCGTAAGGATAGCCGAGGAACAGCCCCTTCGCGCCATCGAGGACGCGCGGGTCAGGATCGGCCAGGCCGGCGCCGCCTCGGGTCGAGAGCGGCATGGTCATCAAGTCCATGATCGACCAGGCGCCGTGGCTCCAGCCCGCCAGCGCCAGGCAGTCCGGGTCGGCCTCGAGGTCGTGGATCGCGCCCCAGGCCGCCGCCAGCACGTCCCCGGCGCGTTGGGGGCCTCGTAAGGCCGCCCCGGTGCAGACGACCGTCAGCGCGAACGTCCGGCTCCATCCGCGCGGGGCGAAGGAGTCGACGACCACCGCCCGCCAGCCGGCATCGACCGCGGCCCGGGCGTAGTCCGCCATCTGGGGACGGATGCCTCCGCAGCCGTGGAAGAGCAGCGCCGTCGGGCGCCGGCCGGACGGCCCATGCACCTCGACGTGCGGCCGAAGCGCCGCCCAGCGCTCGCGCAGGGACTCCCCCGCCAGTCTCAATGCCGGAACACCCTCACGCCGGTGAACGCCATGGCCAAGCCCCGCTCGTCGGCGGCGGCGATGACCTCGGCGTCCCTGAGCGAGCCGCCTGGCTGGATCACGGCCGTGGCGCCCGCATCCGCCGCCTGGATGAGGCCGTCGGCGAAGGGGAAGAAGGCTTCCGACGCGCACGCGGACCCCTCCGCCAGCGAGCGCGGCAGGCCCGCCATCTCGGCCGCCTCGGCGGCGCGCAGAGCGGCGATGCGAGCGGAGTCCTTGCGGTTCATCTGGCCCGCGCCGATGCCGGCGGTCTGACCATCCTTGGCGAAGACGATGGCGTTGGACTTCACGTGCTTGGCTACGGTGAAGGCGAAAAGCATGTCCCTCACCTCCTGGTCCGTGGGCGCGCGCCGCGTCACGATCTTCAGGTCGGCGGCGGTGATCCGCGCCGCATCGCGGGTTTGGACCAGGAACCCGCCGGCGACCGAACGGAACACCTCGCCCGGCGCGCGCGGGTCCGGCAGGGCGCCGGTGATCAGCAGGCGCAGGTTCTTCTTCTCGGCGAAGACGGCGATGGCGTCCTCGTCCGCCTCGGGCGCGATGACCACCTCGGTGAAGACCTCGACGATCCTCTTGGCCGCCGCGGCGTCCAGGCGATGGTTCACGGCCACGATGCCGCCGAAGGCCGACACCGGATCGCACTGCAGGGCGCGGTCATAGGCCTCGCACAGGTCGCCGCCCAGGGCCACGCCGCAGGGGTTGGCGTGCTTGATGATGGCCACGGCCGCGCGCTCGGCCGGATCGAACTCGGCGACCAGCTCGAACGCGGCGTCGGTGTCGGCCACATTGTTGTAGCTCAGCGCCTTGCCCTGGAGCTGGCGCGCGTCCGCGACGCCCGGCCGGCGTTCCAACGTCTTGTAGAAGGCGGCGGCTTGGTGCGGGTTCTCGCCGTAGCGCATGGTCTGGAGGCGAGCGCCGGTGATGGACTTGCGCGCCGGCCACGCCTCGCCGACCTCGCGGGCGAACCAGGCCGAGATCGCCCCGTCGTAGGCCGCCGTCCTGGCGAAAGCCCGCGCAGCCAGCCGCCGGCGAAGCTCCTGCGAGGTCGCGCCCTCGTCCTTCAGCGCGGCCAGGGCCTCTGCCATGTCCTCGGGCGAGGTGCAGACGGCGACATAGGCGTGGTTCTTGGCGGCTGAGCGAATCATCGCCGGCCCGCCGATGTCGATGTTCTCGACGCACTCCTCGAAGCCCGCGCCGCGGGCGACGGTCGCCTCGAACGGGTAGAGGCTGACGTAGAGCAGGTCGATGCCGCCGATGCGGTGCTCGGCCATGGCCTGCGCGTGCGCGGGCGCGTCCCTGACCCCGAGCAGCCCGCCGTGCACGACCGGGTGCAACGTCTTGACCCGCCCGTCCATCATCTCGGGAAAGCCCGTGAGCTCCGCGATGTCCTTCACGGGGAGGCCCGCGGCGGCGATGGCGGCGCGGGTGCCGCCGGTCGAGACCAGCTCGACGCCGAGGGCGGCCAGGGCGCGGGCGGTCTCTTCGAGGCCGGTCTTGTCGGAGACGGAGATCAGGGCGCGTCTGACGGCGACACGGTCCGGAGCGGGCGGGAAGTCGGGGGCGACGGGCATCGGGGCCTCTCCTCTGGCTCGAGTGAGAAATGCCCAGGCGCGCGGCGGAACGTCCCCTGCTCCCCGGTGGTGCTCCACCTTCATCGCCAGTCACGGGGGACGGGCGGGAACATCCGGATTCGAGACGCGCGAGTCAATGCCGTCGCTTGACCCGGCTTCGCGCTCAGGCGGTATTGCGATCATGGGACTGCGCTCGAACAACGCCACGGCCGCCAAGGATGAGGCGGCGGCCTGCATCAAGCGGGCGCATGGGCTGAGCAAGGCCAGGGACGTCGAGGGCGAAATCGCCGCCTGGAGGCGGGTTCTGGAATTGCGGGGCGAGGATCTGGGTGTCCGCACCGCGCTCGCGCGACTGTGCGCGCGCTCTGGCCGCGGGGCGGAGGCCATCCACCACCTCAAGGTCGTCGCCGAAGCGAATCCGGGGAACCTCGCCCATTGGCGGTCCATGGCGAAGATCCTGATCGAGACGGACGATCCGGGCGCCGAGGCCGAGATCTGGATTCGGGCGATGGAGCTGCGAGGCGGCGACTTCTCGAACTCACGGCCGCGTCGCAAGGCTGCTGGTGCGGGTCGGCCGCCTGGCAGAGGCGGTTCCGCACTTGCTCGCCCTGGCCGAGCCCGCCCGTCCGAAGTCCGGACCGGTCTTGAGCGGCGCCGCCGTCGACCTCGTGCAGACGTTCACGGGTATGTTGACCGGCCTGCTTCCCGACCTGCGCGCAGCAGCCCTTGGTCGGGGCGACAAGGCAGGCGCCGTGTTCGCGAAGCTGCTCAACGACCTCGAGCCCGTGGCCGCGGGCCTCGTCCGCCTCAAGAAGCGGCTGGTCGAAGGCGGGTCAGGCGAGGCGGAGCTGGATCAGGTGTTGGCTGCACTGGCCGGGCTCGCGCCGATCAGCCCGGCGATGGACCGGCGCAGGATCGATCTGCGCCGTCAGCTCTGGACCAACCTTTGCCTCACCCTGCGCGACCACGACGCGGCCCAGGCGGAAGCCCTGGTCCTGGAGCGTTGGATCGGCGCGGGCGGCGCAGAAGCCTGGGCCGCCCGCCGCCTCGGGCGGCTGCAGGAGCGGCTGGGCCAGGCGGCAGGGGCGCCGGCAGGTCCTCCGGCGACCCGGCGGCGGAAGAGCGAGGCGTCCCGCGCGAGGGGGTCCTCGGGCCCGTACATGTTCGTCTTCCCCCATATCCCGAAGACCGGGGGCAGCTCGCTCGCCAATGGCCTGGCGCGCATGCTCGGCGGCGCACGGCTGCAAGCCCAGACCTTCCAAGGGATCTGCACGACCATCGGCATGCAGACCTTGGACGAGCGCGCCTCGACGCGCCTTATCAGCGGCCATTTCGGCTTCGATCAGGCCGAGGATGTCCTCGTCCCCTGGCTGGACGTCCATCCGCTCTACCTCGGCGTGGTGCGCGCTCCCGTGGCTCGCGCGAGGTCCCTCTACAACTTCATGGGGCGCGGTGCGCGCCAGGAGCTTCGTAGCTGGTCGTTGCGCGCGGAGTTCGATCCCGACGTCAACGTCGTGGTCGAGCAGTGGCTCGCTGCGCGCAGCGACTGGGGCGGCTGGCGGCACGACCAATGCCGCGCCATCTGCGGCGAGCCCGACGCCAAGGCCGCCATCCGCATGATCGAGGAGCGCTACCTGGGCGTGGTCGCGACGCGCAAGGTCAACACCCTCATCGGCGCCGTCGCCCGCGGGCTCGGCCTGCCCAGGCCGGGGCGGATGCACGAGAAGAACACCAATTCGGCCGCCCTGCCGCTCGACCCGGCCCTGGCGGCGCGCCTTCGCGCCTATCACCACCAGGATCAGATCCTGTTCGAGTGGGTCGAAGCCAACCAGGGGAGGCTGCTGGAACGCTGCGAGGCGCGACTGCGCAAGCTCGGCCCCTGGCCCGATCCGGCGGGCGCCTGGCGACCGGCGCAATGATCAGCAGCGACGTTGAACGAGACGGGGAAGTCTGGCCCGCCGTCACCCGTAAGGTGGTGCGCTGGAAGCGCGAGGCCCGCACCCGCTCCAGGGCGGGAGACGTTGACGGCGAGCTCGCCGCCTGGCGAAAGGTGCTCGAGCTCGACGGCGAAGACCCCCTGGCGCGTCCGGTGCTGGCCCGGCTGCTGGTCCGCAGCGGACGTTTCGAGGAGGCGGTCCGCCACCTCTGGCTGCTGGCCGAGGCCGACCCGGACGATCCCGAGAACTGGCGGCTGCTGATGAAAGCGGCCGCGCGGACCGGCGACACCGACGGGCTCGTCGCCGTCCTGGAGCGGATCTTTGCGATAAGCGGTCCCGATCCGACGCTGCTGACCAAGCTCGTGCGGCAACTCACGGTGCAGGGCAGGACGGCCGAGCTGGTCCCGCATCTGCTTGCGCTGGCGGACCCGGCGCCGCCGACGACGAGGCTGGGCCTGACCTTCGCCGGCAGTCCCGTCGGCTTCGTCCAGCTTCTCACGACACCGCCCTGGGCGGATCTTCTGTCCGAGGTCCGCGAGGCGTGCGAGCAACGTCAGGACGAGGCGGGCTCCCACCTCGCCGCCCTGCTCGACGACATGACCCCCGCTTGCCAGGCCTTGCTCATGCTCAAGCAGCGCCTGCTCGAGGGAGCGGACGGCGAGGCGGCGGTCGCGTCCGCGTCTCCTGTCGTCGGGATGATGGAAGCGCTCGCGCAGGTCGATTTGACGACGAAGCTCGGCCGGCTGCGGGGCCTCGTCCGAGATCAAATCTGGGTCGAACTGTCGATCATGCTGATGGATCACGACGCCTGGTTGGCGGAGATCATCGTGCTCGAGCGCTGGCTCGGGCATGGCGCCGCACCGCCCTGGGCCCGCCGTCGTCTGGCCCGGCTGAGCGCACGGCTTGGCCGCCCCGGGAAAGCGCCGAGGACCACGGGAAGGGCGGAGGCGCCCGTGGAGGAACATCCATCGACGCCGCGACCGGCGACCGACCCTTTGAGCGCGCTCCTGCCGCGTCATGTCTTCGTCCTACCACATGCACCGAAGACCGGCGGCAGCTCGATCAAGTCGGGACTGAGGCGAATCCTGGGCGATACCCTTACAGGGTCCAGCATTCGGGCGGTGGGATCCAGCCTCGCCCTGATGCCTCCAGAGACGCGCCGCCGTCTCGGGCTCGTCAGCGGCCACTTTTCGCTCGACCAAGCCGAGGACGAGCTGGTCCCGCTGCTGGCGCTGGAGCCGCTTCTACTGGCCGTGGTCAGGGATCCGGTCGCCAGGGCCAAGTCGATCTACCGCTACATCGGGCGGCGAGCATTCACGCCCGAGCTGCGCAACCGCCAGCTGCGCGCCAGGTTCGACCCCGATGTCAATGTGATGATGCGGCGGTGGCTGGACGCGCCCAGCGACTGGGGCGGATGGAGGCATGACCAATGCCGCACGATCTGCGGCGAGCCCGACGCCGACGCCGCCATCCGCGCGCTGGAAACCCGCTACCTCGCAGCCGTGACGACCACCTCGTTGAATGCGTTGGTGACGACGACGGCGAAGGCCCTGGCCCGGGCGGCCCCGCCCGCGCTGCACAGGAAGCAGACCAGCTCGCAGGAGTTGGAGCTGGAGCCGGCGCTGGAGGCGAAGCTCCGCGATAGCCACCACCAGGACCAGAGGCTGTTCGAGTGGGTCCAGGCCAACCAGGAGCGGCTCCTGGAGCGCTGCGAGGCGCGGCTGCGCAAACTCCGCCCCAGACCAGATCCACCGGGCGCCCGGCGGCCGCCGAAATGATCGGGAGCGACGCCGAACGGGACCGGGAAGTCGTGGAGGCCGTCACACGGGAGGTGGTGCACTGGAAACGCGAGGCCCGCGAGTGCGCCAGGACCGGGGACGTCGAAGCAGAGCTCGCCGCCTGGCGCAAGGTGCTCGAGCTCGATGGCGAGGATCCCCTGGCGCGTCCGGTGCTGGCCCGGCTGCTGGTCCGCTGCGGGCGCTTCGAGGAGGCGACTCCTCTGCTTTGGACGCTCGCCGAGGCCGACCCCGATGATACGGAAACCTGGCGGCTGCTGGTCAAGACAGCCGTGCTCAAGGGCGACGTTGACGGCCAGATCACGGTCTGGACGCGGATGCTCGCCCTGAGGGGGCCGGAGTTGACGTTGCTCGCCAGGCTCGTCCGCCTTCTGATGTCGGTCGGCCGGACGACCGAGGCCGTGCCCCATCTGATCGCGCTGATCGATCCCACACTGGCCACGCCGTCATCCGGCCGGACCCTCGGCGGCAATAGTAACAACTTGGTCCAGCTGTTCACCGCGACGCCCCTGGCCGAGTTCGCGCCCGAGGTCCGGGCAGCCTGCGCGGCCTGCGAGGATGAGGCGGGCGCCATCCTGGCGGCGTTGCTCGGCGAGATGGAGCCGGCGCGCCTGGCGCTGCTCGCCCTCAAGCAACGGCTTGTGGACGGCGCTGCGGGCGAGGACGCGGTCTCCGCCTCCGCGCCATTCATTGCCGCCATGAAGGGTCTGGCGCCTGCCGACCTGACGACGAGGCTCGGACGGCTGCAGACGCTGATCCGCGTCCAGCTGTGGACCGAACTGGCCAACATGCTGACGGATCATCACGCCACACTGGCGCAGGTCAACGCCCTCGAAGCCTGGATTCAATCGGGCGGCGCAGCGTCCTGGGCGCATCGCCGCCTCGCGCGCCTGCTCGCAAGATGCGGCCGTCAGGACGAGGCGAAGCACATCGCCGAAGAGCGGGCGGCGGAGGGTGGTCCGGCCCATCGGCGTGAGCGCCTGCCCGCCGATCCCCTCCACGCGATCCTGCCGCGCCACCTCTTCGTGCTTCCGCATGCGCCCAAGACCGGCGGAAGCTCGGTCAAGTCGGGGCTCGTCCAGCTTCTTGGCTGCGCCTCCCTCACGGGCGCCCACTTGACGTCGGTTCATGCCGCCCTCGCCCAGACATCGGCCGATGCGCGCCTGTCCCTGGCGGTCCTGAGCGGACACTTCACCGCCGATCAGGCGGAGGACGAACTGATCCCCCTGGTAGGGCTTGAGCCGCTGTTCCTGGCCGTTGTGCGGGACCCGGCGGCCCGCATGAAGTCGATCTACAGCTACATCGGCCGCCGCGGCTCGGCGGAACAGCGCGACCGGCAGCTGCGGACCGGGTTCGATCCCGACGTCAATGTCGTGGTGCGCCGCTGGCTGGATGCGCCCAGTGACTGGGGCGGCTGGAGGCACGACCAATGCCGCATGATTTGCGGCGAGCCAAACGCCGACGCCGCTATCCGCGCGCTGGAGACCCGGTTCCTCGCGGCCGTGGTCACGACTTCGGTGAACGACATGGTCGCTGCGGTCGCGGCGGCGTTGGGCCGTCCAGCCCCGCGGCCGGCGCACAGGAAGCAGACCAATTCGCAGGACCTCCAGCTGGACCCCGGGCTGGAAGCGCGGATCCGCTGCCGCGACGACCAGGACCGGAAGCTGTTCGACTGGGTCCAGGCCAACCAGGCGCGGCTCCTGGAGCGCTGCACGACCCGGCTGGGCGAGCTGCAGGCCGGCTGACCGCCACCGTGTCTATCCCTCGATCTTCGTCAGCTTCCAGCGCACCCGGCCGCCCTTGTCGGCGCGCACGTGGCCCATCAGCACGATCTGGTGGGTGGCGAGCTGGCGGCCGTCGCGGAAGTGCACGGCCGGTTCGACCCGGACGTCGACGGCGTCGTTCCTCAGCCACCAGCCCTGCTCGGAGGGCCCGCGCAAGAGGACGCTGCGCCGGTCTCGGGCGACCACCGCCTCGACCTCCGGCGCAAGCTGGAAGTGGATCGAGTAGGGGACCACCCGGGTGCGCCCGCCCGGCGCGGCGGACGTGAACTGATCCTCCCCCCTCAGCTCGTCGGCCGCGAAGTCGAGATAGAGCCGCCGTTCGTGCAGCAGACCAGTCGAGCGGCTCCAGCCGTCATGCACGAGATCCAGCCACAGGCCGGAGTCGGAGGCGGCGCGCCGGGCCTGGACGCTGGCGGCCCCGCCGATCAGCCGCGGGCCGAGCGCCCGGGCGCGCCATCCCGCCAGCGGCCGGCCGGCCGAAGCGTGGTCCAGGGCCGCGGTCGATCCGGCCGAAGACAGGCGAAGGGCCTGGGCGGACGGCGCCTTGAGGCTCCAGCCCGCGTTGGTGATCAGCCGGTCGCGGCCGCAGACGATCTCGATCGCCGCCGGCTGGGCGCAGGCGGAGGCGCTGAAGGGCGCAGGCGCAGGCGGGGCGGCGTCGACCATGACCTGGATGGAGCGGCCGGCGAGGCGGTGATAGCCGGCGTGCGGCGCGTGGACCGGCGGCGCGGCGGCGGGCGTCTCGTCCCTCGCCCGCGCGGCGGCGACATGGACGGGATCGCCCTCCTCGCCTCCCTGGAAACAGGCGAGCCGCCCGTCCGGCAGGGTGAAGAACCGCAGGGCCGCGGTCAGGCGATCGATCGCGCGCGAGGCCTCCGCCGGCGACTCGAAGCCCCGCTGGGCCCAGCCGTCGTCCAGAGCTAGCAGGTCGAGCAGCAGCTCCAGCCCGGCCTCGGGCGAGCGGCTGACATGACCGCCGTCGGGCAGCACGGCCCGGGGAAGCAGCCGATCGATCCGGCTGAGGCTCCTGGCCAGGAGCCGGTCGCCGGCGGCCCCTGCCAGCGCCGAGGCGGCGAGGCCCGCGGCCACCGCCCGCTCGGCGGCGCGCCATGCGGGGTCCTTGCAGACCAGCAGCTGCCGGGCCTGCCGCGCGAGAAGCTCGGCCAGGGCCTCGACTTCGGCGTCCGAGGCGATCTCGGCCAGGGCCCCGGCGGCGCAGGCTAGGTTGACCGTGCGCCGCTCGAGCGTCTCTCCCGACCAGGCGAAGCTCGACCATCGGCCAAACGCGCGCCGCCAGTCCGAGATCAGGCGCAGCGCCTCGCGCGCGCCCGGCTCGCCCACGGCCAGGAGATGGCGTAGCCAGCCAAACCGGTGAAGGGCGTCGGCGAACGGCCGCGACGGGCTCGGCCGGTCGAATGGATCGCCGCCGGGCGGGATGGTCATGGAGGTCCCGGCCAGCACCCAGGCGCCGACCATGATCGCCCGGCCTATCTCCGGGCGGCCCGGCCGGGAATCGGCGGGGAAGGCGGCAAAGCCCCTCGCCCGCGGCCAGGAGATGGAGAGCAGATGGGGCGGGGATCCGAACCACTCCGTGCGCCCCTGCCGGACGAGCGCGGCGACCACGGCTTCGATCAGCAGGGAGAGCCCCGCACTGCTCATGGGCCCGCTTCAGCCGCCTCTGAGAGCCGCGATGTTGCCCGCGTAGGCGTCGGGACCGCCCTTGAAGACGGAGGTGCCCGCGACCAGGGCGTCTGCGCCAGCCGCCAGGCATTGGCGGGCGGTCTCGGGCGTGACCCCGCCGTCCACCTCCAGCGTGATCGCCAGCCCCGCGGCGTCGATCATGGCGCGCAGGCGCTCGATCTTCCTGAGCTGGGCGGGGATGAACGCCTGCCCGCCGAAGCCGGGGTTCACCGACATCACCAGGATCAGGTCCGCATCCTCGAGCACCCATTCGACGTGCTCGGCCGGCGTCCCTGGATTGAGCACCACACCCGCCTTCCTGCCAAGCTCACGGATGTGCTGCAGCGAGCGGCCGAGGTGCGGGCCCGCCTCGGGATGCACGCTGATGATGTCGGCGCCGGCCTCGGCGAAGGCGTCGAGATAGGGATCGGCGGGCGCGATCATCAGGTGGACGTCGAGCGGGATCGTCACGTGCGGGCGGACCGCCTTCACCACCTGCGGGCCTATGGTGATGTTAGGTACGAAGTGGCCGTCCATGACGTCCAGGTGCAGCCAGTCCGCGCCGGCCGCCTCGACCGCGCGCGCTTCCTCCCCGAGCCGGGCGAAGTCGCCGGCCAGGATGGACGGCGCGATGATGGGGCGACCGGTCATGAACCTGAGTTAGCCTCGCCGTCCGCGGCCGGCAAGCGACCCTCTCGCAAGAGGCGGGCCGCGAAGAAGCCGTCGAGGCCGCCGGGGCGATGGGACGGCAGGATGCGGAGCGTGCCGCCGGGGGTCAGGCTGGCCTCCGGCGCCCCGCCCTCGCCCGCCGCCAACGGGTCGAGGTGGAAATCCGGCTGATCGCGAAGGAAGGTCGCGACCCGGTCTTCCCCCTCCTCGGGCTCCAGCGAGCAGACGCAATAGACGAGCCGGCCGCCCGGCTTCACGCGTGATGCGGCGGCCTGGAGCAGGGAGGTCTGGACGGCCGCCGCTCGTCCGACGTCCGACGGCCGCGCCAGCCAAAGGACGTCCGGATGCCGACGGAAGGTGCCCGTGGCCGTACAGGGCGCGTCGAGGAGCACCGCATCGAAGCGCCGCGAATCCGGCCACTGCGTGGCGTCGGCTGCGACGACCTCGGCGGCGAGCCGTGTACGCACGAGATTCTCGCGGAGCCGCTCGAGGCGCCGGTCCGAGCGGTCGACGGAGACAACGCCCGCGCCGGCTGCCGCCAGCTGCAGCGTCTTGCCTCCCGGCGCGGCGCAAAGGTCGAGCACCATCTCGCCCGGCCGCGCCGCCAGGAGCCGCGCCGGGACAGCGGCCGAAGCGTCCTGAACCCACCACCGTCCCTCGCCGTAGCCCGGCCAGTCGGCCGGATCGCCCCGCAGCGACGTGCGGAGCGTCCCGCCAGGCAGGAGCTCGGCCTGGAGATCTTGGGCCATGGCCTCGGCCTCCGCCGGGTCGCGCGCCGTGAGGTCGGTCGGCGGCTCCTCCGCGATCAGCGCCGCTGTCGCCAGCGCCGCTTCTTCGCCGTAGGCCCTGGTCCAGCGCGCCAGAAGCCAGGCGGGCGCCAGCACTTCGGGGCCGGCCGGCGCCGGCCGCTCGCGCATCAGGGCGCGAAGGACGCCGTTGACCAGGGCCTTGAACGACCGCGTTGCGCGCGTCCGGCCAGCCAGATCCACGCTCGTCGAGACGGCTGCGTGGGCTGGCGTGTCCAGGACCAGCAGCTGGGCGGCGCCGAGGCGCAGGATGTCCATCACCGCCTCGGGCGGCGGACGCTCCAGACGCGCCTGAAGCGCAAGGTCGAGCTCACGCCGACGGCGCAGCATGGTCATCGCGAGGGCTCGCGCGAAGCCCCGGTCGCGCGCATCGAGCGCGGCCATCCCCGGAGAACTCCATGGCGCCCTCGAGGCCGCCCCTGTGCGCAAGGGCCGCCTGCACGATGCCGAGGGCGGCCTGGCGGGCGGCGAGACCCGGACCTTCTGCGTCGACGCGTGATGGCGGCGGACGGGCCAAGGCGGATCAGGCGGCGCGCGCCGGGCCAGGCGGCTTGCGCAGGGCCGTGAGGGTCATGCCGGCTGGGGCGTGGACGGGCGCTACGATGAAGAAGGCGAAGGACAGGCGTGACATCCGGGACCCCGGTCGTGGATGAGGGCGGCCCGCGTCGGCCGCGGCGGGCGGAATTGAACAGGCCGCACGTGCCGCCGCAACCTCGTCCGCCCTTGCCGGCCGCCGCGGAGCGTCTAGATGGAAGGCATGGACGATGATCCTCCCCTGCCGGAAGGCGCGGCGCCCGGCAAGACCTTGAGCCCGGAGGCGCGCCGCGCGCTCGAGGAGGCGTCCGTCCGGCGCGCGGCGGCCAAGGCCGAGGCCCGCCACCTGAACGAGCATGATGGGCCGAAGGGCCCCGAGCCCACGCGCTATGGCGACTGGGAGCGCAAGGGACTGGCGGTGGACTTCTAGCCTCGCGCGAGGCGGGCTCCCGCCAGGAGCGCAGATCGTGGCGCCGAGGGCTCCCCGAGCCTATTCCAACCGGCAGTCGAGTTCCCCTGGGAGGGCCGGCCATGGCCAGCGCCCTGAGACGTCTACTTCTCGCCTCCGCCTTCACTCTCGCCGGCCCGGTCGCGTTCGCCGGCAGCGCGCCGGCGGCCTATTACCCCTCGCTGGGCTATGGCCAGACCCCGCCCCTCTACGAGGGGCCGCCGGCCTATGACAAGTCTCCGGCGACGGCGGGCGCGCCAGCCCGCTTCGATCCACGCGAAGGCTATGGCCCGCCGCCCGGCTACGTCGGCGACCCGGCCTATCGCAACCCGCCGCCGACTGTGGGCGCCCCCGCGTACGGCGCCGCGGAAGATTGGCCGCCTCCGCAGGCCTACCGGCGCAGCGACGAGGGCGGCTACACAGGTTCCAGCTCGAGCTACAGCTCACGCTCCTACGGCGCCTACTCCAGCCGCAGCGTCGAACAGTACGGCTATGACTCCGGCTGGCGCGGAGAAGGCTCCGAGTTCCTCGGACGAGGCCTCCGAGCGGGGCGGCTACGCCCTTGGCTATCGCTCGGGCGGCGACGCCGGCGGGCGCGCCTACTCCGGCTCCAGCGTCCAGGAATACGACTACAACTCAGGCTGGCGCGGCGGCTATCGCGAGGCGCGACCGCCGTGCCCGTTCGCCCATCCGGACGACGAGGTCACGCCCCCGTCCTCGGGCCATCCGGGGTGTCCGGCGCATCACTGGCGCCACCATTCGCGGACCGAGCGCCTGCCCAGCTCCTTCTTCGCGGACGCCGGCGGCGTCGGCCCCGACTACATCGACGGCGGCTATGGCGGCGGCGGATACGTCATTGAAGGCGGAAGCGCCGGCTCATCGGCCTTCGCCTCCGCTCGGGCGAGCGCGCGGGTCGGCGTAGGCATCCGGTTCCATGGCGGCGGGCGCCGGGTCGTCCGCCACGGCTGCGGCTGCCGTCGCTAGACAGGCACGCCCGCCATCTCCTGGACGATCGCTTCGGCCGCGGCCCTCGGGTCGGGCGCCGCGATGATCGGCCGGCCCACCACCAGGTGACTCGCCCCGGCGTTCAGGGCGTCGGCCGGAGAAGCCGCCCTCGCCTGGTCGTTCATGGCGGCGCCGGCGGGCCTGACGCCCGGCGTCACGACGAGGAATCCGGGACCGCCGATCGAACGGGCCAGCGCCGCTTCCTTGGGACTGGCGATGACCCCGTCGCAGCCCGCCTCCAGCGCCTGACGCACACGACGCTCGACCAGCCCGGCCGCGCCCATGGCGTAACCCATCGCGGCGAGGTCGGCGTCGGCCAGGCTGGTCAGGACCGTGACGGCCAGGATCTTCAGCGGCGCGTCCCGCCGGCCCCGCACCGCGGCCGCCATGACCTGCGGCTCCCCGTGCACGGTGAGGAAGTCGCAGGCGCCCGACGCGGCGATCACCGCGGCCGCGCGCTCCACCTGGTTGCCGATGTCGTGCAGCTTCCAGTCGGCGAAGATGGAGCAGCCCTCCCCCTTCAGCGCCTTGGCCAGGGCCATGCCGTCGCTCGCCAGGAGCTCGAGTCCGATCTTGTAGAAGCCCACCGCCGGACCGATCCGGCGGGTCAG
This sequence comes from uncultured Alphaproteobacteria bacterium, assembly GCA_963775275.1. Lineage (GTDB taxonomy): Bacteria > Pseudomonadota > Alphaproteobacteria > Caulobacterales > Caulobacteraceae > JANWHQ01. The sequence continues at coordinate 229,593 of CAVZII010000005.1, forward strand.
GGTGCGGGCCTCATCGACGGTCGGCACGTCCAGGGCGCAGATCAGGCGTGGGTCCGCTTGCAAGGCCGAGCCTCCGGTGTGGTGAAGCGCCGCGCGCAGGGATAGACACGGAGCGAAGAGCCCGCGGCGAATCCGAATTGAGAGCTAAGGCCCCCCAATGAGCCCGGCCGAGTACGGCGTCAACTTCTTCGTGGCCATGTTCGCCCTGATCGACCCGATCGGGAATGTGCCGATGTTCGCCGCCGCGACGGCCGGCGCGAGCCCGGCGGGCCGGCGCTGGGTGGCGCTCTACATCTCGCTGTTCGCCCTTGGCTTCCTCGCCTTCTTCTATGCGACGGGCCTCAGCCTGCTGAAGTTCTTCGGCATCTCCCTGCCGGCGTTCCGCATCGCCGGCGGCATCCTGCTGCTGCTCCTGGGCCTGGACATGGCGCGTGAAGACATGAGCGCAGCCTTCTCGGATCCGGCTGCCGAACACGAGGCGGTGGACGCGCGCGGCTATGCGCGCCGGAGCTTCGAGCGGCTCGTGGTCCCCTTCGCCATGCCACTCCTGATCGGGCCGGGCGCCATCTCGGCGACCATCATCTACGCTGGCGAGGCGCGGCCGCTGGGCTGGCCGGGGACGCTGGTCGGGCTCGGCGCCATCGCCGCGGTGGCGGCCGCGATCCTCCTGACCTTCCTGCTGACGCCCCTTGTCTCGCGGGCGCTGGGCCGGGTCGGCATGACCATCACGGTCCGGGTGGCGGGGCTGATCCTCTGCGCCATGGCTGTGCAGTTCATCATCATCGGCCTGCACGACGCCACGAGCGGCTTCGTGCGCCAAAACGTGGCCGCGCCCTACGCCGCCGGCGCGCGCGGCCCTTGACGGGCCGGCATGGGGCCTAATCTGACGCGGCGCGTCGCCATCATCGGCGCAGGCCCGGCGGGTCTGGCGGCGGCGCGCTGGCTGATCTCCCAGGGCTTCGAGCCCGAGCTGTTCGAAATGGCCGAGGGCGTGGGCGGCCAGTGGCGGACCGACGCCCCCATGAGCGGGATCTGGCGGGAGATGCGGACCAACACCAGCCGCGTCGTCACCCGCTTCAGCGACCTGGACTACCCGCCCGGGACGCCCGTGTTCCCGCACAACCGGGATGTCCTGGCGCATCTGGAAGCCTACGCGGCGCAGGTTCGATCTCGGCCCGAGGACGCGCCTCAACTGCACGGTCGAGCGCCTGGAGCGGGGGAGCGACGAAGGCTGGCGGCTGGCCTGGCGCAACGGTGACGGGGCCGGCATGAGGCGGCGTTCGAGCGCGTGGTCGTCGCCGCGGGCCGCTTCAACCACCCGGCCATGCCTGCGATCCCCGGAACTCGAGAGCTTCGCCGGCGACGCCGGGGTCCTGCACACCTTCGACTACGACGACATCGACCGCTACCGCGGGCGCCGGGTGCTCGTGGCCGGGGGGCGATCAGCGCCCTGGAGACAGCGAGCGACCTGGCCATGGCGGGCGCGGCCGCGGTCAACCTCGCCTGCCGGCGCCAGCGCTATGTGCTCCCCAAGATCACCGCCGGCGTCCCGGCCGACAGCCGCTTCAGCCGCTACGGCGCGACGGCCGCCGGGACTTTGCCCGCCACGGTGATGACGAACCGGCTCAAGGCCTGGCTGCTGGAGGTCGGCGGCGATCCCGCGGCCTATGGCGCGCCGCCGGTCGTGGAAGACGTCCGCGAGGCCGGCGTCGTCGCTGTGCCAGCACTTCCTGCCGTTGGTGGCCGAGGGCCGGATCGGCGTGCGCCCATGGATCTCGGCGGTGGAAGGGCGAAGGTCAGCTTCGCCGACGGCGCCGAGGAGGATTACGACGCCATCGTGTTCGGCACGGGGTTCCACCTGCGCTTGCCCTTCCTCGACGAGACCGTCAGCCGCACGCTCCAGCTCGACGACGAGCATATCGACCTGGCCGACTTCACCTTCCACCCGGACCTGCCGGGCCTGGCCTTCGCCGGGCTGATCGCCCAGACCGGTCCCTACTTCCCGGTCCTGGAGCTGCAGGCCCGCTACATCGCCTACGCCTGGGGCGGCGCCTGCCCGGCGCCCGACCGCGCGGCCCTCGAGGCTGGCGTCGAGGTCTATCGCGCGACGCGCGGCGACCGGCGCGTTCGGCCGATGCACGCGGTCGCCTTGAGGTTCGCGAGGCTCGCGGGCGTCGAGCCCGACGTCGCGGCGTGGCCCGGCCTTGCCAGGTCCCTCCTGTTCGGACCTCTGACCGCCATGTCCTTCCGGCTCAGCGGACCGGACGCGCTGCAAGACGCGGCCGCTGTGATCGAGGCCGAGGCCGTCCAGCACGGGACCGCGCCTACGCGCCGGTTCACCGCGCGGGAACGGGAGCTGGTCTCCGAGCTGGCGCAGGCGAGCCGCGACCCTGCCGTTCGGGCCTGGGCGGCCTTGGCCGCTGATTAGGGCTTCAACGCCCGGCGCGCCGAGAGGGCGTACTCGAACCCTGTCCAGACAGTGACGGCGGCCGCCAGCCACAGGAGTGCGAGCGCCCAGCCCGCGACGGCGGCCTGCAGGTCCGGATTGCACGGCAGGCCCCAGTCCGACCAGGACGGCAGGAAGATCAGGAGCCCGAGCGCGACGAGCTGGAGCGTCGTCTTCCATTTGGCCAGCAAGGTCACGGGCAGCTTCAGGCCCTTGGGCGCGAGGGTCTCGCGCAGCGCCGAGACGGCGAACTCGCGGATCAGGATCAGGCCGCCCGGAAGGACGACGCCGACCTGGCCCGCGCCGATCAGGCCGACGATCGCGACCGCAACCAGGGCCTTGTCGGCGATGGGGTCGAGGATGGCGCCGAGCAGGCTGACCGCGCCCAGACGCCGGGCCAGCCAGCCGTCGAAGAAGTCGGTGACGGCGGCGACCACGAAGGCCAGGAAGGCCCAGGTGGAAAGCTCCAGCCGGGTCTCAGCCCCCACGGTCACGAACGGGATGGCGTCGCCCGCACCCGCCAGACAGGCGAGAACGGCCGCGGTCAGGACCAGTCGAAGGCCGGTCAGGAGGTTCGGCAGCGCGCGCACGGACCACGGATTACCCCGGTCGAGCGCGTGATCCAAACGACAGGGCGTCAGGCCTTGAGGCTGAGGAGCGACTTGGTGGTCTCGTCCGCCGCCTGGAAGACCCTGAGGTTGGCGCGGAACTGGTGCAGCGCGCGGATCTGCTCAACGGCCTGACCGGAGAGGTCGACCTCGGGCGCGTTCGGGTCGAAGGCCAGGAGGCCTGCGGGCGGGCTCTTGTGCGGAACGATCGGGGTCACCGGATCGATCGATGCCCCGGCGACCGCCTGAGCGGACTGGGTGAGGCGCGCAACAGCCGCCGTCATGCCGGCGACGGCAGTGCTCCCGACGGGTCCAATCGCGCTCATCGGAACCAGCATGGCACAGCAAGCTTAAGGCTTGGTTGGCGCCCTCAAGCTTTGTGGAAATGCTCGTAGATCCGCTGAGCCAGGGCCCCGGAGACGCCCTCCACCTTGGCGAGGTCCGCAGCCGACGCGCCCCTGACCCCTCGCGCCGAGCCGAAGGCGTGCAGCAGCGCACGCTTGCGGGCTGCGCCGACGCCCTCGATCTCGTCGAGCGGATTCTGCCGCACCTGCATGGCGCGGCGCGTGCGGTGGGCGCCGATGGCGAAGCGGTGCGCCTCGTCCCTCAGCCGCTGCAGGTAGTAGAGAAGCGGCGACTTGGGATCGAGCATGAAGGGCGGCTGGCCGGGCAGGAAGAACCGCTCGAGGCCCGCGTCGCGATCCGGCCCCTTGGCGACTCCCACGACGGCGATGTCGTCGACCCCGAGGTCGGCCATCACCTCGGTCGCCGCGGCGAGCTGGCCGGCGCCGCCGTCGATCAGCACCAGGTCCGGACGGGGCGGCGAGGCGCCGTCCTCCTCCTCCTTGACCAGGCGTCCGAAGCGCCGGCGCAGCACCTCCTTCATCATGCCGTAGTCGTCGCCCGGCGTAAGCTCGGCCGAGCGGATGTTGAACTTGCGGTACTGGCTCTTCTGGAAGCCCTCGGGACCGGCGACGACCATGCCCCCGACCGCGTTCGTCCCCATGACGTGGGAATTGTCGTAGACCTCGATCCGCTCGGGCCCCGCCTCGAGCTTGAACGCCTCGCACACGGCCGTCAGCAGGCGGGCCTGGACCGAGCTCTCCGACAGCTTGCGCCCCAGCGCCTCGCGGGCGTTCAGCAGGGCGTGCTCGACCAGCCGGCGGCGCTCGCCGCGCTGGGGCCTGGAGACCTCGACCTTGCGGCCGGCCTTGAGCGTGAACGCCTCGGCCAGGAGCTCGCGGTTCGGAACCTCGTGCGACAGCAGGAGCAGGCGCGGGACCGGCTTGTCCTCGTAGAACTGGCCGAGGAAGGAATCGAGGATGTCCGGATCCTCGTCGGCCTTGTCGACCCGCGGGAAATAGGCGCGGTTGCCCCAGTTCTGGCCGGCGCGGAAGAAGAAGACCTGGACGCAGGCCTGGCCGCCCTCGGCATGCAGGGCGAAGACGTCCGCCTCGACGACGGTCTCGGGGTTGACGCCCTGCTCCATTGAGATGGCCGAGAGCGCCCGGATCCGGTCGCGCAGGCGGGCGGCGATCTCGAACTCCATGTCGTCGGCGGCGGCCTGCATGGCCTCGGAAAGCGCGGCCATCACCGCCCGGCTCCTGCCCGACATGAAGTCGTGCGCCTGGTCGACCAGGGCGAGATAGTCGTCGGCCGCGATCAGGTCCACGCAGGGCGCCGAGCAGCGCTTGATCTGGTGCAGCATGCAGGGCCGCGTCCGCGTCTCGAAGACGCTGTCCGAGCAGGACCTGAGCAGGAACGCCTTCTGCAGGATGCTGACCGTGCGGTTCACCGCCCAGGTCGAGGCGAAGGGGCCGAAGTAGTCGCCCGGGATCGCATGGGCGCCTCGGTGTTTGCGGATCTGGGGCGCGGGGTGGTCGCGCCGGATCAGGATCTCGGCGAAGGACTTGTCATCGCGCAGGATGACGTTGAAGCGGGGCTTCAGCCGCTTGATCAGGTTGGATTCGAGGAGCAGCGCCTCGGTCTCGGTGCGGGTCGCGGTGAACTCCATCGCCCGCGTCAGGGCGACCATGGCGGCGATGCGGTTGGTGTGGAAACGGCCCTGGGCGTACTGGGTGACCCGCTTCCGAAGCGATCGGGCCTTGCCGACGTAGAGCGCCTCGCCGCCCTCGCCCAGCATGCGGTAGACGCCCGGCCGGTCCGGCAGACGCCTGGCTTCCGCCTTGATCAGCTCGATGCCCGAGGGGGCCAACCGGTCCGCCTCGGCGGTCTCATCGTTCATGGCCCCGATATAGGACGGAATCGCGCTCCGTTCCGCCCCCGGACGAGGCCTACTGCTTGGTCGCCGTGAAGGTCCCCGAGCCGCCAGCGACGTCCAGCGTGCCGTCCATGGCCGAGTCCGACTTCACATTGGCGGTGTAGGCGATGTGGAGCGGCATATCCTGGAACTTCACGTCATAGGCCCATTTGGCGGTCGCACCGTCGACCGAGCCCGTGGTTTCGACAGGCGTCTCGGTCGCGTCGGCATCGGTCCGCCCACAGGTTCCCGACAGGGCCGAGCCCTGTTCGGTGAAGTTGCAGGTGACGTTGATCATCATCCCGCCGACGTCGGCGACGATCTTCCAGGCGCCGGACAGGTCGGCGGCCGAAGCCGAGCACGGCAGGGCGAGCGCCACGGCAGCGGCCGCGGCAAGCAGAATCGTCTTCATGGGTGGTCCTCCCCAGACCTCGTGGCGGAGGGATGTTAATGCAGAGTCCGCCAAGGCGAAATCGCCGCGTCTCGCACGCGCGCCCACGGACCGTCTGGCGCAACGCCGCCTGGGCGAGGCGTGCAGCTTCACGACACGGCGGAGGCCGCGCAAGCCACGCCAGTCCTTTCAGATCCAATCGCAGCTCACGGCGGCGCCGGCCCGATCGCCCGCTCCTCGGCTCGGATGCGCACCATGAGAATGGCCGCATTGAGCACGCTGAACGCCGCGCCGAACACGAACAGACCGAACACGAGGGGCAGGACGAGGATCTCGCCAGCGACCACGAGATAGTTGGGATGACCGAGGAAACGATAGGGGCCGCGACGGACCAGCGGCGCGCCCGGCAGAACGATGATCCGGGTCGTCCATCGCTCGCCGAGACTCGCCAGCACCCACAGCCGGCCAGCCTGAAGCAGCGCGAAGACGGCGAGCCAGCCCGGTTCCACCGGCCGGGCCAGGGCGAGGAGCCAGAGGCCGCCCAACCAAGCCGCGTGCAGCAGCACGATCAGGGGATAGTGGCCGGGCGAGGCCTCTACGGCGCCCTCGCGCCAGAAGCCGGCGCGTGTTACGGCGCGCCCAGACCAGCTCGGCGCCGCGCTCGAGGGTGACGAAGCCCAGGACGGCGGCCTGGAGGATCACGCCGCCTTGACCAGGGAAAGGCCGCTGGCGGTGAACCCGGGTCCGAGGGAGCTCAGGAACAGCCGGTCGGGCGTGCGACGCTGGAGCACCCGCTCGAGCACGAAGAGCACGGTCGGCGCCGACATGTTGCCGAAGTCGGCCAGGACCTCGCGCTCGACGTCGAGCGCCCCCTGCCCGAGGTCGAAGGCGGAACTCCAGGGCGCTCACCACCTTGGCGCCGCCTGGATGACAGACGAACCGGCCGATCGCGGACCGGTCCAGGCCGAGGCGCGAGAGGATCTCGTCGGCCGCCGCGCCCATGCGCCGACGCACGAAGGGCGGGATGGCCCGGGCGAAGATCACCCCGAAGCCCATGGGGTCCACGTTCCAGCCCATGATGTCGAGCGTGGTGGGCCAGGTGTGCTCGGCCGCCCCCTCGACCTCGAACTCGGCCTCTGGCGCCGGTGGAGAGCACGCAGGCGGCGGCTCCGTCGCCGAAGAGGGCGGTGGCGACGATGTTGGCCTTGGTCAGCTCGTCCAGGCGGAAGGCCAGGCTGCAAAGCTCGATCGTGACAAAGAGGACGACCGAGCCCGGCTTGGCGGTCGCGAGGCGGGCCGCCAGCGAGAGGCCCGAAACGCCCGCCGGCGCAGCCGAGGCCGAACACCGGGACCCGGTAGATGTCCGGCCGGAAGCCCATCTGCGGCATCACCCGGGCCTCGAGACTCGGCGTGGCGATGCCGGTCGAGGAGACCGTCACCACCGTGTCCACGTCCTTGCCCTCCAAACCCGCCGCCGCCAGGGCGCGCCCGGCCGCCTCGACGAACAGGGTTTCGGCGGCCTCGAGATAGGCCCTGGTGCGCTCGGGCCAGCCGCGGGGCTCGACGTACCAGTCCAGGGGCTGGGCGAGGCGCCGCTCGCGGATGCCGGTGTTGGCGAAGACCGGCGCCATCTGCTCGAAGCTCCCGAAGCGGCCAGCAAACAGGCTGCGGGCGATCTCCTGGGCATCGGTCTGGAGCAGGGCGTTGGGCGGAACGGCGGTCGCCAGGGACATCATCGCGGCGGGAGAGGTCATGGCGTATCGCCTTGTCTGGCGCCGACTGCAGGGGGCCCCCTTCGGCGAACACTGATACTAAACAGCGTTAAATGAACGCCAGACAACGGCTCTTCGAGTCGAGGCGCTCCATAGGGTCAGAAGCCTCGGCGGCCCCAAAGGTTCAATCGGCCGGCCGCGATCTTGACCTCGACCCAAGCCGCGGCCTTGCCTTGGCCTTGGCCTTGCCCTGGGCCTTGCCGGCGATCTCCTTGAGCTTGACGGCCTGGAGCGCTGACAGGGCCTGGCCGGGCGCGCCCTTCTCGGGATCGCCGAAGGCGCGGCCGTAAGTCTTCACCCGCTGCTCGACCGAGCCCAGGAACTCGCCTTCCCAGTCGGAGAGCTCGACGCCGGTCCGCGCGGCCATGCGCCGGGCCTTGCGAAGGGCGTTCAACGCCGCGCGCTTGGCCTGAGCCTTCCGGTCGGGCGGGCTGCGCTTCACGGCTCGCCGATGGCCGACAGATAGAGATCGAGCAGGGCCTCTTCCTCCTGGCGCTTCGCCCGGTCCTGCTTGCGGATGCGCACCACCTTGCGAAGCGTCTTGGTGTCGAAGCCATTGCCCTTGGCCTCGGCGTAGACCTCCTTCAGATCCGCGGCGACGGCCGCCTTGTCCTCCTCGAGCCGCTCGATGCGCTCGATGATCGCCTTGAGCTGGCTTTGGGCGGAGCCGGAGAGGACATCTTGGACGACGGCGGCATCGGACATGCGGGGCTCCGGAGCGGGATCGGAAAGACGGGGATGACTGGTCTAACTAGACGGATGAATCGCGCGCCTCAACCGCTTGCTAGCAAGCCCGCGAGCGCCGTCAGCGCCGCGGCCGGCGCGGGCGTCACCCAAGCCCTCGAAGCGGCCACCAGCGCCGAGCCCGGATCGCCCGGCGGACCCTCTGCCGATGGCGCCAGCCCTTCCAGCGTGTCCATCAGCAGCCGTTCGGCGGCGAACTCGGCTTTGCGCACCTGTTCACGGAGCGCCGACTTCGCCTCCTCGTCGATCGGGGGCGCGGGCGGCTTCAGTCCGCGCCGCGCGCCGCGCAGGGGACCGGTCGCCGCCGTCTCCCAGTGCGAGGCCAGGGCCGCGGCCTGGACCAGCAGGACGACGGGCAGGCGGCGCCCCTCCGCAGCGGCCCAGGCCGCCCACAGGAGATAGGCGACGCACTGGCCGTGCTCGTCCTGCAGTTCGGTCAGCGCCTGGTCGACGCCGGGCCGGCCGTGGACCTCGACAGCCCAATCCCAGTAGCTCATCCGTCGTCCCCCGCGCCGGCGATCGGCCCCACGTCCCGGCCCCAACGCTTGACCCTTCGCCAGTCCAGGCCGAACAGGTCGAGCGCGCGCCCCACCGACTGGTCGACGATCTCGGCCACGCTCTGCGGCTCGGCATAGAAGGCCGGCAGCGGCGGCGCGATGATCGCGCCCATCTCGGCCAGTCGCACCATGGTGCGCAGATGCCCGAGGTGGAACGGAGTCTCGCGCACCATCAGGACCAGCGGCCGGCGCTCCTTCAAGGTGACGTCCGCCGCGCGGGTGATCAGAGTCGAGGTCACGCCGGTGGCGATTTCCGACATGGTCCGGATCGAGCAGGGCGCGATCAGCATGCCGAGGGTGCGGAACGAGCCCGAGGAGATCGCGGCGCCGACGTCCGACGCCGGATAGGCCACGCTCGCCTTGGCCGCGAGGCCGGCGAGCGACAGGGAGGTCTCCTGCTTGAGCGTCAGGGCCGCCGAGCGGCTGACGACGAGGTGGGCCTCGATGCCGAGCTCGGCCAGGGCGTCGAGCGCGCGCACGCCGTAGACCACGCCCGAGGCGCCGGTGACGCCCACGACGAGGCGGGCTGGCGCGGCTTCAGCCATCCAGACGCCTCCTCAGCCCGGCAAATGTTTGTGACATGACGACCGCAACGGAGGGTGCTTTACTTCGGCCGTCAACAGCATGGAGTCGCACCCATGGCCACCGAAGCCCGCATCCGTGAGTTGGACGCTCGCCACAAGAGCCTCGAGCGATTGATCGAGGAAGAGGCGAGCCATCCGGCGTCGGACGACCTGCGGGTAGGAGAGCTGAAGCGAAAGAAGCTCAAGCTCAAGGACGAGCTCGAGGCCCTTCGCGCCAGCGCGCACTGACCGTCCGGGGCCCAGGCCTCGATCGTCATCGAAGGAGCCGCCGCAAGGGGACCGCGGCTCCGCGGTGAAGACCATCCAGCGCCCGGCGCCCAGCCGGGGCGGTCAGGTGTCGGCGTCCTCAGGCGCGCCGCCCTCCTCGTCCTCCAGCGGCTCGGGCTCCACCGCCGTTTCGGAGGCCGGCTGAAGCGTGGCGCCTTCGGCGGTCTTGCCCTGGCGAGCCTCCTCCCGGGCGCGCTTCTCGGCGGCGCGCCGCACGATGGCGTCGAGCTCCAACTGGGTCGAAAGCCCCAGCGTCACCGGGTCCACCGGCTTGATGTTGGCCGAGTTCCAGTGGGTGCGGTTGCGCACCTGGTCGATGGTGGCCTTGGTGGTGCCGAGCAGCTTGGCGACCTGGCTGTCGGGCACCTCGGGGTGGTTGCGCAGGAACCAGGCGATGGCGTCGGGACGATCCTGGCGGCGCGAGACCGGCGTGTAGCGCGGCGCCCGCTTGGCCGGCTTGAGCAGCTCGGCATGACGGCTCTTGTGCGCCTTCATGCGGTACTTGGGATTGGCGTTGGCGGCGTCGAGCTCCTCACGGGTGAGCTGGCCGTTGGCGATGGGATCGGCGCCCCTGATGTCGCGCGCGACCTCGCCGTCGGCGATACCCTTCACCTCCAGAGGATGCAGGCCGCAGAAATCGGCGATCTGCTCGAAGGTCAGCGAGGTGTTGTCCACCAGCCAGACCGCGGTCGCCTTGGGCATGAGGATCTGATCGGCCATGAGAGTGCGGGCTCCAGAAATAGCGGCGCCCGGCCTTGCGGCCGGGCGGTGTGTGCGCAGGATATAGGACAGCTCCCCCCGAAAGGGAACTCAGTGCCCGCTCTCGCCGCCTCCGTGAGCGCCACCCCGGCCGGCCGGCAGCAGGCCCTTGAGCACCTGGGCGCTGAAGATGCTGGCGAGAATGCCGACGAACAGGTTCACCAGCAGGCCCAGCCTCAGGCCCTCGAAGTCGGCCTGCACCTCCAGCGGTCCATGCAGGCCGCCATCGAGCGCCGCGACAACCTCGGAGAAGAAGCTTCCGATCGGACCGCGATGCAGGCCGAGCACCGTCTTCAGAAGCGCATCCAGGAAGGCGACGACATAGGCGGCCAGGCGCAAGGCGCCATTCAGGACGGCGGCTTCGAAGGTGAGGGTCGAGCGGAACCAGCCCTCGGGCTCCACGCCCCAGCGCGAGGCGAGGAACAGCATGTAGATGTTGGCCAGGCCGATGGTCAGGAGGACCGCCACGACCCGGCCGAGCCAGCCTTTGCGGATCGCCGGCGCGACCAGCGGGCCGAGGACCGCGAGCGCCAAGGCGAGCCATTCGGCCAGCAGCACCAGCGCCAGAAGGTAGGGAAAGCTGTTGAAGATGTAGATGGCGAAGGCGAGGAGGACGAAGATCACGGCGCCCAGGACGACCACGGACACGGACTGCTTCATGAGCTGGCTCCGCTGGTTCCGGCCGCCCTTGCGGGCGACATCTGTTTTCGGCCGCACTCCTGACACACGGGACGGCCGGCCCCGCGAGCGCTGAACGCGCGGAGTGGTTAACCGTTCCGGACGGCCGCGATGCGCGCCCACGCCGTGGCCGCGTCTTCTGCCGAAAGGTCCAGGGCGAAGTCGCGGGCGAGGGTGTCGCGAAGATCCCGCGCGTCCGCCAGGAGGCGCCGCTCGGTCTCACCGTCGGGACCGTGCACGGCCACCTCATGGTTGAGCAGGTTGAACCGGCGGTCGCCAACCACCCTGGCCGCCACGAGGTTGCCGGTGAAGCGCGACTGCGGATGGGTGGAGGTGAACCAGTTGAAGACCTCGTAGTCGCGCGGCGCCTGGGCCTCGATCGCGAAGCGGTACATGGGCGCCCAGCCGTCCTTCAGGCGCATCTGCAGCTCGAACGGGCCTTCGAGCGGCCCGATGAGGCGATAGTCGCCATGCGGCGTGGACTGCTCCAGCCCCGGCTCGAGCCTGAGCGGCGCGGTCGGGCTCTGGCCGCCGAATCCGACATCGGCAAGGAACGCGCCCTCGGGCAGGTCGACCTTGAGCAGCATGTGGCTGAGCGGACTCGGCGGCGCGTCCTCAGGAAGCATCCAGCGAACGCGGCCGGCCAATGGCGTCACCTGGAAGCCCGTCGTCCTCAGGACGGCGAGCAGCACGCCGTTGTGCTCGAAGCAGTACCCGCCGCGCCGTCGCCGGACGAGCTTCGCCTCGAGCGATCCCGCATCGATCGGCACCGGCCGCCCGAGGAACGGCTCGACGCTCTCGAACGGGATGGCCTGGGGATGCAGGAGGTGAAGCGACCGAAGCACCTCGAGGCTAGGCGTGCGGCCGCCCGCATGACCGATGCGGCTGAAGTAGGCGTCCAGGTCCACTCGCCCTCCCTTACTGTTCGATGACCAACCGCACCTCGGCATCGCGCTCCAGCGCGCGCACCAGAAGAGCCTGGGCGGTCAGGATGCCGATGCCCGCGGCGTAGCCCGAGAACAACCCCGGCCGGATAGCGCCCACCGCAGGAGACGCCCGAGACCTGCAGATAGATCAACACGGCCGCCAGGGCGAGCAGACCCAGGCCCAAAAGGATCGAGAAAGCGCTCTGGGCCGATGCCGGCCTGGAAGCTCATCCAGACGCGCTTCGAGAGCATCCGTCTCAACGGGCCGACCATCGGTGGGACGAACAAGGAAAGACCGAAGACCACGGAGGGCGCAGCCAGGGTCACCAGCAGCTTCAACACCGGCGCTCCCGGCAGCACCCGCCACGCGTGAAGGATGGCCCCCAGGCAGATCAGGCTCGCCGCACACAGGCGGCGCCCTCGATGCGCTTGAAATTCCGCCAGGCGCGGGTGTGCTGCATCGGCGGCCCTCGGACCCGAGCCGCCCCGGATCGCAACATAGGCGGACCAGCGATGAGCCGGAAGCTAATGCCCCTCGAACGCGGCCAGGGTCGACACGGGAACGCCTTCGGCCCGCAACAGGTCTGCGCCGCCGAGCTCGGGCAGATCGATGACGAAGGCCGCGGCCACGACGTCCGCGCCGGCGCCGCGCAGCAGCTTGACGGCCGCCAGCGCCGTGCCGCCCGTGGCGATGAGGTCGTCCACGAGCATCACCTTCTCGCCCGCGGCGCAGGCGTCCAGGTGCATCTCCATGGCGTCGGTCCCGTACTCGAGGGCGTACTCCACCGCGATCGTCTTGAAGGGCAGCTTGCCCTTCTTGCGCAGGGGGATGAAGCCGGCCGAAAGCTGGTGGGCCACCGCGCCGCCCAGGATGAATCCCCGCGCCTCTATGCCGGCGATCTTGTCGATCTTGCGCCCGGCGAAGGGCTGGACCAGCTCGTCGACGGCCCGGCGGAAAGCGCGCGCGTCGCCCAGGAGCGTCGTGATGTCGCGGAACATGATCCCGGGCTTGGGATAGTCCGGAATGGTGCGGATCGCCGCGGTCAGGTCCATGAAGCTCCCCCTCGGTCAGGCCACGCCCCTTAGCAAGAGACTGAGGCGCTTTCATCCCTCCAGACCAGGAATTCCTTGACTTTGTGCGCCGCAGCACCGATGTACGGGGCGCGCCGAAGGGCGCTATCGGCGCTCCAGCGCGTGAGGGACGGCCAGATCGCGGTCCTTTCCTGTCGAGCGCCCCGAACCGATGCATCGATCGCCGACACACGCGCGGCGCTTCCCCAAAGACACCGTCGCGATCCCGGACCGCCGAGGCGGCCGGCGAGTTCGCACATGTTCGAAAGACAATCCTTGACCCAATTCTCCGAGCTTGGCCTGGCCAAGCCCCTGCTCCAGGCGCTCGCCGCCGAGGGCTACGAGACCCCTACGCCGATCCAGGCGCAGGCCATCCCCAGCGTCCTTCAAGGACGCGACCTCCTGGGCGTCGCCCAGACGGGCACCGGCAAGACGGCCGCCTTCGCCCTGCCGATCCTGCACCGGCTGGCGGCCGACCGCCGGCCGGCCCCCAGGCGCGGCTGCCGCGCCCTGGTGCTGAGCCCGACCCGCGAGCTCGCCAGCCAGATCGCCGACAGCTTCCGCGCCTATGGCGCGCGGCTCGGCATGAGCGTGGCCGTCGTGTTCGGCGGCGCCAAGTACGGCCCCCAGACCAGGGCCCTCGCCCAGGGCGTCGACATCCTGGTGGCCACGCCGGGACGCCTGATCGACCACCTGACCCAGAAGACCGCGCACCTGGCCGAAACCGAGGTGCTGGTGCTGGACGAAGCCGACCAGATGCTCGACCTCGGATTCCTGCAGCCGATCCGCCGGATCGTCTCCCATCTGCCCAAGGCGCGGCAGAACCTGTTCTTCTCGGCCACGATGCCGACCGAGATCGGCAAGCTCGCCCATGAGCTCCTGGTCGACCCCGTGAAGGTGTCGGTGACGCCCCAGGCCACGACCGTCGAGAAGGTCGACCAGCGCCTGATCTTTGTGGAGTCCCAGCGCAAGCCCGCCCTGCTGGCCGAGTTGTTCGAGGACCGCAAGATGGCGCGGACGATCGTGTTCGTTCGCACCAAGCGCGGCGCGGACCGCGTGGCCAAGCGCCTGGAAGCAGCCGGCGTCAGCGCCCAGGCGATCCACGGCGACAAGAGCCAGCCCCAGCGCGAGCGCGCCCTGGCCGCCTTCAAGGCGGGCGCCTGCCGCGCCCTGGTCGCCACCGACATCGCCGCGCGCGGCATCGACGTCGACGGGGTGACGCACGTGGTGAACTTCGAGCTGCCCTACGTCGCCGAGGCCTATGTCCACCGCATCGGCCGGACGGCCCGAGCCGGCGCCGGCGGCGCCGCAATCAGCCTGTGCAGCGACGATGAACGCCCGCAGCTGAGGGACATCCAGAAGCTGATCCGCCTGACCATCCCGGCGCTCGACCGGCGCGGTGATCGCGCCCTGGGCGCCCTGACCGCCGTGGAAGCCAAGCTCGAGCCGCGGCCGCCCCGCCAGCACCAGCCCCAGAAGGCGGCCGGGCCCAAGTCCATGGGCAAGCCTCGTCGCCGGCGACCGTCCAACGACGGCCGCGCCCGGACGCCGGGCGGAGGCGGCGGCAAGCCCTGGTGGGCGAGGCTCGAGGCCTAGTCTGAGAGCACCCGTCCGGCGACGGCGTCGAGCTTCCTGACCAGCTCCGGGTCGCGCGCGCCCGAGGGCGTGATGATCGCGCCGTCCAGGCAGGTGTCGATGGGCGAGGGCGTGCGGGGGCCGACCAGCAGCCCGCCAAGCTGGCGCACCAGCTCGCGCGCCTTGGCGGCGTTGTCGCGCAGCACCTTGAGCACGTCGCCGATCTCGACCGCGGCGACCTCCTCGTGCCAGCAGTCGTAGTCGGTGACCATGCAAACGGAGGCGTAGGGCAGCTCCGCTTCACGTGCGAGCTTGGCCTCGGGCATGTTGGTCATGCCGATGACGTCGCAGCCCCAGGACCGGTAGAGCCGGCTTTCGGCGAGGGAGGAGAACTGGGGCCCCTCCATGCAGAGGTAGACCCCGCCCTCCACGACCGGCGCGCCGGCCCGGCGGGCCGCCTCGGCGGCAAGCTTGGCCAGGCGCGGGCAGACCGGATGGGCGATGGAGACGTGGGCGGCCACGCCGCGCCCGAAGAAGCTCTTCTCGCGGGCGAAGGTGCGGTCGATGTACTGGTCCACCGCCACGAACACGCCCGGGTACAGCTCCTCCTTCAGGGAGCCGACCGCCGAGATCGACAGGATGTCCGTGCAGCCCGCACGCTTGAGGGCATCGATGTTGGCGCGGGCATTGATGTGGGTCGGGGTGAGCCGGTGGCCGCGGCCGTGCCGGGGCAGGAACACCAGCCTGACCCCGTCGATCTCGCCGAACATCAACTCGTCGGACGGCTCGCCCCAGGGCGTGTCGATCCGGCGCGAACGGCGACTCTCGAGCCCTTCGATGTCGTAGAGACCGGTGCCGCCGATGACGCCGAGGACCCATTCGCTCATCTGACGGCCCCGCGATCGCGAGCGACCGCTCCCGCCCCTCGTGGCGGGCGGCCGCCGGTCGAAGTCAGTGCTCCACCTTGCGCCAGATGCGCCTGTAGCTGGCGTAGACCACCCCCGCCAGGAGCAGGAGGTAGATGATCGCCGCAAAGCCCATCTTCTTGCGCTCAGTCTGGTGCGGATCGGACGCCCAGGTCAGGAACGCGACGACGTCCTTGGCTTCCTGGTCGGTCGTCGCCGCCGTGCCGTCGTCGTAGGTGACGCGGTCCGGGGTGAGCTGGAAGGGCATGGCGATGAAGCCCCCCACCGGGACCTTGTCCTTGGCGCCGCTCCAATAGCTGGTGAGATCGCCCGGCATGTAGGGATTGTACGACTTGCCGGGCGCCACGGTCAGGCCTGTCGGCGCAGGCACATAGCCGGTGAGCAGCGAATAGACGTAGCGCGGCCCCCCGTCGCGGGCCTTGATGATCACCGACAGGTCCGGCGGCAGGGCCCCGCCGTTGGACGCGCGGGCGGCCGCCTCGTTCGGGAAGGGCGCCTTGAAATGGTCCGAGGTCGTGCCCGGGCGTTGGATCGGATCGCCGGTATCGGAATCGATGTCCGGGATCTGGGCCTCGGCGGCCAGGGCCTTTACGCGCGGGTTGTTGTTCGGGTTCGCGTACTTCGGGTCCCAGAACGGTCCGTACTGCCTGCCGAGGTCGTAGTAGTGCACCACGTTCATCGAATGGCAGGCGGAGCAGACGTCGTGATAGACCTTGTAGCCCCGCTGCAGCTGGGCCTGATCGAACTTTCCGAACGGCCCCTCGAAGCTCCAGCTCATCTGTTTGAGCGGCGCCTGGGTGGTCTCCGCGCGGGCTCCCGCCCCCGCAATCAGGCCGAACGCGGCGGCCAGGACTAGCGCTTTGCGCAGCATCGGACGGAGCCCCCTTACTCGGCCGGCGCCACCGCGCCGTCCTTGGACAGCACGGGGGTGGAGATGGATTCGGGCAGCGGCAAAGTCTTTTCGCGCCAACCCGTGATCGGGACGATGAGCCAGAAGTAGCTGAAGTAGTAGGCCGTCAGCAGGCGCGACAGCCACACGAAGCTGTTGATGTTGGCGTCGCCGAGCTGGAAGCCCAGGTTCGGGTTGTCGATTACGAGCCTGTTCGGCGGGTTGGCGCCGCAGAACGCCAGGCCGATGCAGACGAAGAAGAAGATCACGAAGAACCAGCGCATCGTCGGCCGGTACCGCATGGACCGCACCTTCGATGTGTCCAGCCACGGCATGACGAACAGCGTTCCGAGCGAGCCGAACATGGTCAGCACGCCCAGGAGCTTGTTCGGGACGGCCCGCAGCATGGCGTAGAACGGCAACAGGTACCATTCGGGCACGATCTCGGCGGGCGTCTGCAGCGGGTTGGCCGGGATGGCGTTGTCCGGCCGGCCCAGCGAGTTCGGTGCGAAGAAGACGAACACCGCGAACAGGATCAGGAACAGCACGATCGCGAAGCCGTCCTTCACCGTGTAGTACGGATGGAACGGCAGGGTGTCCCGCTTGGACTTCACGTTCACGCCGGTCGGGTTGTTGTTGCCGGGCACGTGCAGGGCCCAGATGTGCAGCGCCACGACCGCGGCGATCACGAACGGGAACAGGTAATGCAGTGAGAAGAAGCGGTTGAGTGTGGCGTTGTCGATCGCATAGCCGCCCCACAGCCAGGTCGTGATCGGCTTGCCGATGATCGGGAAGGCGCCCAGCAGGTTGGTGATGACCGTGGCGCCCCAGAAGCTCATCTGACCCCAGGGCAGGGTGTAGCCGAGGAAGGCCGTGGCCATCATCAGCAGGTAGATGACCATGCCCAGGAGCCAGATCATCTCGCGCGGCGGCTTGTAGGAGCCGTAGTAGAGGCCGCGGAATATGTGGATGTAGACCGCCAGGAAGAACATCGAGGCGCCGACGGCGTGCGTGTTCCTGATGAACCAGCCGTAGGGGACGTCGCGCATGATGCGCTCGACGCTGTCGAAGGCGAGGTTGGCGTCGGGCACGTAGTGCATCGCCAACACGACGCCGGTTACGATCTGGACCCCGAGACAGACCGCCAGGATGCCCCCGAACGTCCACCAGTAATTGAGGTTCCTGGGCGTCGGGAATTCCATCAGCTCCGCCTGGAAGCGGAGAATCGGCAGGCGCGCGTCCAGCCAGCGCGTGAAGGCCGTCTTCGGCTCGTAGGTCGAATGTCCGCTCATTTCTATGTCAGCCGATCTTGACCTTGGTGTCGGAGAGGAAGGCGTAGTCGGGCACGGCCAGATTCTTCGGCGCTGGTCCTTTGCGGATGCGTCCGGACGTGTCGTAGACCGAGCCGTGGCAGGGGCAGAACCAGCCGCCGTACTCGCCCTGGCCGAACAACGGCACGCATCCGAGGTGGGTGCAGACGCCCACCAGGATCAGCCACTCGGCCTTGCCTGGCTTGTGCCGCTCGGCGTCCGTCTGGGGATCACGCAGATCCGCGTGGTCCGACGAGACGGCCTCGGCGATCTCCTTGGGCGTGCGGTGGCGGACGAAGACCGGCTTGCCGCGCCACTTGATGGTGACTTCCTGCCCCAGGGCGACCTTGGTCAGGTCGTACTCGATGGACGCCTGGGCCAGGGTGTCGTCCGACGGGTTCATCTGATCGATCAGCGGCCAGCCGATGCCCACGGCGGCGCCGACGGTCCCGGCGGCGGCGGCGATGTGGATGAAGTCTCTGCGGCTCGGATCCTCGCCCGCGGGATCCTCGTGGACCCCCGGGTGCATGGCGGCGATGTCGGCCAACTCAGCTCACCCCTCGAAATTCGCGCGCGAGCGGACTCGCGCATGTGACATGGCCCCCGACTCGCGCGAGGCGGCGTCGTGTGCGCGGAGGGCTTAGAATGCGGCCGGAGCTTTTTCAACCGTCCGGTCGCGCCCGGCAAAGGCGGGAGGAGGCTTTTTGACCAGGACGAAGGCGGCTAGTGGTCCGGATGGGCCCCGAAGGCCCCTTGGAATGCGATCCCGCGGCGCGCGCCTTGGAGGCGAGATGAGCGAAAGTTCGGCGGCCCCCGCCAGCCTGGAAGCCCGAAGAGGTCGCGCGCGCGCCTGGTTCGAAGCGCTACGCGACCGGATGGTTCAGGCGTTCGAGCAGCTCGAGGACGAGGCTCCGGACGCGCTCTATGGCCCCTCCCCCGGCCGTTTCGAGCTGAAGCCCTGGACCCGCGAAGCCGGCGGCGGCGGCGTCATGGGCATGATGCACGGCCGGTTCTTCGAAAAGGTCGGCGTCCACGTCTCCACCGTGCACGGCCAGTTCCCGCCCGACTTCGCCAAGACCATTCCCGGCGCGGAGGAGGATCCGAGCTTCTACGCCACGGGCGTCAGCCTGATCGCGCACATGGCCTCTCCGCGCGTGCCGGCGGTTCACATGAACACGCGCTTCATCTGCACGACCAGGGGCTGGTTCGGCGGCGGGGCGGACCTGACCCCCCTGCTCGACGCGGATCGGCGTCCCAACTCGCCGGACGCGATCGCCTTCCATGCGGCGATGAAGCGCGCCTGCGACGCGCACCATCCGGACTGGCACGCGAAGTTCAAGGCCTGGTGCGACGAGTACTTCTACCTGCCACACCGCAAGGAGGCGCGCGGGATCGGCGGGATCTTCTACGACCGCCACGACTCCGGCGACTGGGAAGAGGACTTCGCCTTCACCCGCGACGTCGGCGAAGCGTTCCTCGAGGTCTATCCCCAGATCGCGCGCGGACGCATGCGCGAGCCGTGGACCGAGGCCGAGCGCGACGAGCAGCTCGTGCGGCGCGGTCGCTACGTGGAATTCAACCTGCTCTATGACCGGGGCACGACCTTCGGCCTGCGCACGGGCGGCAATGTGGAGTCGATCCTGAGCTCCATGCCGCCTGTCGTGAAATGGCCCTGAGCCACGGTCGCCCTCAGTCGCCGAGCAGATACGCCTCGAGCGCCGCGCGCCGGTTCCGATCGAAGCCAAGCGGCCCCTCGACATAGGCGTCGACCGAACCGCAGCGCTCGACCATCGCGTCCAACGAGGCTTCCAGGTCCTCGGCGTGGACGCCCATGGCGGTCCGCACCGCCTCGTCGCTCGGCGCGCGGCCGGACAGACGCTCGATCATGCGGGCCACCTGCGGCAGGCGGACGGCCTGGAAGTCGAGCCGGTTCGTCAGGAGGTAGTCCTCGAGCATGTCGTCGCGATGGACGCCGGCCAGGAAGTGCGTCAGGGCGACGATCAGGCCGGTGCGGTCCTTGCCGGCGGCGCAGTGCGCCAGGACCGGCCCGCCCGTCTCCGCCAGGGCGAACAGATAGCGCGAGAAGAGGTCGATCATCCGCGGCTCGAACGGCGCCTTGCGATACCACTCCGCGCTCTTCTGCCGAAAGAAGACGGGCGTCGGCTCGGCGTCCCTGAGCATGGACTCCCAGCCGCCGTCGGAATCGTCGAGATCACTTTCGATGACCTCGGCCGAAAAGCCCGGCCAGCGGCGCGACGGCTCGCGCTCGCGCTCGTTGGCGCGCCTGAGGTCGACGATCAATCCCAGGCCAAGCCCGGCCATGGCTTGGAGGTCTTCGTCGGTAGCGCGGCTGTGGTGCCCTGAGCGGTAGAGACGGCCCGGCTTCAGACCCCGTCCGCAGGCGGTCGCGTAGCCGCCGAAGTCTCTCAAGTTGTCAACGCCTTGCAAGGCGATCACGCGCGGCATGACCGGGATGTAGGGCTCGACGACCGCGCCACGCAAGGGCGGGGGCGAGCCCGTCATCGCGCCTCGATGAACCGCCGGATCCATCCGCCGACCGTGGCGCGGTCGTTGGGCGCATCCAGGCCGGCAATGGCGGCGTCGGCCTGATCGTCGGTGAAACGGGTTCCTCGGCGGCTCTCGATCAGGGCCTTGGCGTAGTCGGGATCGAACTCGGGGTGGAGTTGGATCGAGATCGCGTCTCCACCCGCATACTCCAGCATGCCGAAGGGCGTGAACGTGCTGCAGGCCAGGACCCTCGAGCCTGGCGGCGGCTCGACCACCTGGTCCTGATGCGAAGCTGCGACCGCAATCTCGCGGGCATCATCCATGAACGCCGTATCCGGCGCCGCCACCCGATAGCGATGCAGGCCCACGCCCCATCCCTTGGGCGACCTGACCACCGTGCCGCCGAACGCCTGGGCCAAGGCCTGGTGCCCGAAGCAGACGCCCACCAGCCTGGCGCGACCGCGCGCGCGGCGCAGGAATTCCATGAGCGGCGCAATCCAGGGCTCCGGATCGTACACGCCGGCGGAAGAGCCGGTGACGATCCAGGCATCGGCCGCGTCAGGGGTCCCGGGCCAGGCGCCCGCTTCCAGATCGTAGGTCCGCCAATCCCAGTCATCACCCAGGAGCGAGCGGAACATCGCGGGATAGCTCCCGAAGACCGGCTGGAGCGCCTGCGGCGGCTTGCCGGTCTCCAGAACGCCGACCTTCAAGGCGTCATGCCCTGCACGACCGTGCCGACCCGCTCCATCGCCAGAGCGCGGTCGGCGGGAAAGTCCTCATCGACCCACCAGTCCTCGATCTCGCGCAGGACCTGGCCTACCAGCGGCCCTTCGGGGGCGCCCGCCGCCATCACGTCCTCGCCAGTGACGGCGAAGACCGGCGCCGTCCAGCTCTCGGCGATCGTCAGGAGCGTCCGCCACAAAGGCGCCTTGGCCTCGACGGACGTGGCGGCCCAGGCCAGCTCGACACGGTCGCGGAACGCGCCGTGACCCAGCCGGTAGACGGCGCGCCGCACCTGGCGCGGACTCATCCACGCGGTGATGCGCGGCTCTCGTCCGACCGCCGCCACGAGCCGTTCACCCTGCGCGTTCGAAAGCCTCAGCCGCTCGCTGGCGAGCTGGGCGGTCTTGGAGTTCCTGCGGGATCATCGCCGCAAGCCGCAGCTCCGGATCGTTCTCGTCCATGAGCTTCTGCAGCCGGACCATGCCGTTCAGGCGCGACAGGTCCTTCACGAACGGGAGGATTGCTTCCAGCACCCCCGTGGACTCCATCAGCGCAAGGGACGCACGGGGGTCGTCGGCGGCCAGGAGCTTGATCAGCTCCTTCTGGGTCCGTTCGGCGGAGCGGCCGGCCAGCATGCCCTTGAGCGCGCGGCACGCCGCCAGGCCCGCCGGATCGGGCTCGCCCCGGCCGAACCACGCCTGGAACCTGAAGAACCGGAGGATGCGAAGGTAGTCCTCGCGGATGCGCACCATGGGATCGCCCACGAAGACGATTCGCCCGGCGCGCAGGTCCGCAAGGCCATGACCGGTCGGATCGAACACGCGCCCGTCGGGATCGGCGTAGAGCGCGTTCAGGCGGAAGTCGCGGCGCAGAGCGTCGTCGCGCCAATCGGTGGTGAAGGCGACCACGGCCCGTCGTCCGTCGGTCGAGACATCGCGCCTGAGAGTGGTGATCTCAAAGGGCTGGCCGTCCGCCACGCCCGTGATGGTGCCATGCTCCACGCCGGTGGGCGCCGCCTTGAGACCCTTGGCTTCGAGCGCCGCGGCCACCTCGTCGGGGGTCAGGACGGTGGCGATGTCGATATCGTCGATGTGTCGGTCGATCAGGGCGTTGCGTACACAACCGCCGACGAAGCGGGCGCAGCCGCGCCCGCCTCGCGCTTCCAGGGCGTCGAGCACGGCGCGCACCGGCGCGGCCGTCATCCACGGCTGGTCGACCAGCCTGTCGTCCACGGCGGCGGGGGTTTGGGCGTCCTGGAGGGTCATCGCGTCAGGACGGGCACCATGGGGCGATTAGGCGACGGCGGCAATACGGCGGCCTCAGGCGACAGGTGCGGCGAGCAGGCGCGCGTGCAGCGCCCGCAGCAGCATCGCGGTGACGCCCCAGATGTGCCGGTCCTGATAGGGCATGGCCCACACCTGGCGGGTCACGCCGTCCGGAAACTCGCGCATCGTCGATTGGTGGTTGGCCTCGTCCATCAGGAAGGCGAAGGGAACCTCGAAGACCTCGGCGACCTCGTCCGGGTTCGGCTCGAGCGCGCACTCGCCCGAGACGAAGCCGACGACGGGCGTGATCACGTAGCCGGTGCGTGTCCAGAAGGGCTCGGACAGGCCCGCCACGTCGACGAGGGCCGGATCCAGTCCCACTTCCTCCTGCGCCTCCCTGAGCGCCGTCTGCCATGGCGTCTCGCCCGGATCGGCGCGCCCGCCCGGCAAGGCGATCTGGCCGGCATGGCTGCGAAGGTGGGCCGTTCGCAGGGTGAGCAGGACGCTCAGACCGCCGGGGCGCTCGATCAGCGGAACGAGCACCGCCGCGGGCGCGTGCTCGGCCGACGCGGGTTCGGACGGGCGCCAGGCCTGGATCGACAGCAGCCGGCTTGCGATCAGATCGCGATCCAGAACCATGCCGCTCACGCCTCCAGGGGACCAAGGTCGAAGTCGACGCCGCCCGAGGCGACCACGAGCCGGGACCCGGCCGCGCCATCACGCGGCTCGCCAAGCTCCACAAGGTCATAGAACACCGGACGCGCGATCAAGGCATCGAGGGCCGCACGGACGAGAAGGTAGGGCCGCGGCTCGCCGCCCACGCCATGTTCCACGCGAATCGGATGCTCTGGGCCGGCCTCGACCACATCCCCGACGTTGGTGACGAAGCGCAGCACATCGCCGGACCGCTCCATGCCGATCGCGAGGAAGGGCGCGTCATCGACCGCGATCCTTAGCTTCTCCTGCGGCGTGACCAGCCAGAATCCGTCGCCGTCGCGGCGCAGTACAGTCGAGAACAGCCGCACCATGGCCGGACGGCCGATCGGCGTCCCCTCGTGCAGCCACACGCCATCGGCCCGGATTCGGACGTCGATCTCGCCGCAGCTCTCGGGATTCCACAGGTGCACGGGCGGCAAGCGGCGGCCCCGTGCGGCGCGAGCAGCTTCGAACAGGTCGGCAAGGCTCGGGCGGGCGCTAACGCTCGACATGGCGTGGAGTTAGGCTCGCACCGGCGCCTAGGGAAGGGAGACTTCGCCCTCCAGGCCTTCCAAGGCGCCGGGGCTGAGGGCGCGGACCAGGATGCGCAGTGGATCGGCCGGGCCCGGCATGCGAATCCGTCCCGGCGGCACGGGCTCGAAGCCCAGGCGCTGGAAGAAGCTGAGGTCGCCGACCAGCACCACCGCTTCGTGCCCGGCGTCCCGGGCGGCCGTACAGGCCTGCTCGACCAGCGCCGCGCCCAGGCCGCGGTGGCGTGCAGCCGGATCCACGGCGATCGGCCCCAGCAGCAAAGCCGGCCGCGCGCCGATCCACACCGGCCACAGTCGCACCGTGCCCACCAGCCGACCGGTCTCGCGGGCGGTCAGGGCGATGGCCGGGGGATGCGGATTGAATTCGCGCAGGCGCTCGGCCGCCTTGGCGAAGCGGCCGGGACCGAACGTCCGGTCGACCAGGCCCGTCACCTCGGCATCGTCGCCAGGCGCCTCGGGCGCGATCACGGCGGCGCTGTCCTGAACGTCCTTCACGGGCGTCGCTCCCCGCAATGTTGCGGACCCCAGGCGGAAGCGCCGGACCCGACGGCGTTCCAGGTTTCAACCTTTGCAGCGCGTCCAAGCGGCGAAACCGCGCACACTTGCGCCCGACGCGCTCCAGGCCGGGGGCGCTGACTATCCACAGGCCGTCGCGCCTGCAAGCGTCTATCGCGGCTGTTGCAAAGCCCGAGCCGGTCTGGCCAAGGTGCGCCGCTTCATGAACGACGCTTCTCCTGCTTCGGTCGAGAGCCTGGGCGCGCTGCTGCGGCAGCGCGGCTTCATGCTGTTCTGGGCCTCGCGGTTCCTCACCGTGCTCGCCGCCCAGGCCCAGGCCGTGACCATCGCCTGGCAGGTCTACGACGTGGCGCGGCGCACTTCGAGCGTGGAGAAGTCGGCCTTCCTCCTGGGCATGATCGGCCTCGCGCAATTCCTGCCGCTGTTCGCCCTGTCGCTGTTCGCCGGCGACGCGGCCGACCGCTACGACCGGCGCCTGATCGTCATCGGATGCATCACCGTGGAGATCGTGTGCGTGAGCGCGCTGGCGGCCATGACCGCCAGCGGCCACACGGCCTTCTCGGCGATCTTCGGCCTGGCGGTCGTGTTCGGCGCCTCGCGCGCCTTCTTCAATCCAGCCTCGACCGCGCTGGCGCCGACACTGGTCCCAATCGAGCTCTTGCCGCGGGCCATCGCCTGGAGTTCGCTGAGCTGGCAGGCCGCGAGCATCGGCGGACCGGCTCTGGGCGGTCTGCTGTGCGCGGTCTCGCCCACGCTGTCCTATGTGACGACGGGCGTGCTCTACGCCGTCTCCATCCTGTGCATGCTGCCCGTCCGTGCGAAGACGGCTCAGATGCGGCATACGGCCTCACGGCTGGCGCTGATGAAGGAAGGCCTGGCCTACGTCTGGCGGCAGAAGATCGTGTTCGGATCGATTTCGCTGGACCTGTTCGCAGTGCTCCTGGGAGGGGCCACGGCCCTTCTGCCGGCGTTCGCCAAGGATGTCCTGCACGTGGGCGCCCAGGGCTTCGGCGTCCTGCGCGGCGGGCCCGCCTTGGGCGCGGCGGCCGTGGCGGCCTATCTGGCGGCCCATCCGATCCGCCGACGGGCCGGACACCGGATGTTCATGGGCGTGGCGCTGTTCGGGGCGGCCACCCTGGTCTTCGCCTTTTCGCGGTCGATGGTCCTATCGGTGCTTGCGCTGGCGGTGCTGGGCGCGGGAGACATGATCTCCGTCTTCGTACGGCAGAGCCTGGTCCAGATCGTCACGCCCGACCCGATGCGCGGACGCGTGGCGGCGGTCTCCACCCTGTTCATCGGGGCGTCCAACGAGCTCGGCGAATTCGAGAGCGGCATGGTCGCGCGCCTGGTCGGGCCGGTCTGGGCGGCCGCGCTCGGCGGAATTGGCGCCTTGATGGTGACCGGTCTTTGGGCCAAGCTGTTTCCGTCACTGCGCAAGGCCGATACGCTCGGCTGAACAGGGCCGTGGCCCCGACGCCATACTTCGGCCCCCCTTGCGCGGCCATGCTTGACCCTGAAGAAGCGTGCAAGCTAAGCCAGCCGCGCGTCGGAAACGATCCCCAGGAGAGCAAGGGACCATGAGATCAATCGCCATCGGGCTAGTCGCGGCCGTGCTCGCCGCCGCCCTCACACCGGTCGCGGCCATGGCCGCCGACAAGGGCGCTCCTGGCGTCGGCGACGCCAAGACACATGCGGAGGGCATGGCGGACGTCCCGCCGCTGATCCAGCAGACCGGCATCAACTGCACGCCCACCGACGCCAACCTGGTGGGCAAGACCAAGCAGAAGGATGCGGCCTCGGGTAAGGAGGTCGAGACCAAGGTCTATGAAGTCGTGTGCCAGGAGGGCCTCGGCTATGTGGTCATGGCGCCGGACGCCGGCGAAGCGCATGCGTTCGACTGCCTCGCCTTCCTCGATCGCAAGCCCAAGCCGGGCGAGCCGGACAAGGGCCAAGTCTACTGCCGCCTGCCGGGGAACGCGGACCCGCTGGCGGGCATGACCCCGCTGTTGACCAAAGCCGGGATCGCCAACTGCATGCCCAGCGAGGGCCGCTACATGGGCTCGGCCACCGACGGCAAGCTGGACGAGTACGAAGTCGCGTGCTCGGATGGCTCGGTCTATGTGCTGCAGGATCCGCGCGCCGGATCCCCGAAGAAGCTCACGGCGGTCAACTGCCTGCTGCTCAAGGTCGGCGATTGCCAGTACATGCCCAAGGAAAAGTACCTCGCGCAGCTGACTTCCGTAGCCGCGCCGGCCGCTCGCAATTGCCAGGCCACCGACGCCCGCTGGATCGGGGCCACGAGCGACGGCTCCAACTTCTTCGAGCTGGCCTGCACCGACCCCAGCGCCGGCTTCGTCCTGCAGACGGACCCTGCGGGCAAGTATGTGAAGACGATCGATTGCGCGCGCGCCAGCGCCATCGCGGGCGGCTGCACGCTGACGGCGGCCGCCGCGAGCCAGACCGCCGACACCGGCACCTACACGCGGCTGGCGCAGCAGATCGGCTATCCGTGCAATGTGAAGGCGTACCACAGCTTCGGGCTCGACAGTAAAGGCCGCGAGGTCGTGGAGCTGTCCTGCTCGGACCATCCGGGAGGGGTCATCGCCACCCTGCCGGTGGATAAGGGCCAGAGCGGGGAATACTGGAACTGCCTGCGCGCCGAAGCGCACCAGCTGCAGTGCGCCCTGACGCCCAAGGAGGACGTCTACGCCGTGCTCACCACCCAGCTCAGCGCCGCAGGCAAGCATTGCCACGTAACCAACGGCCGGCCGATCGGGACCGACGCCAGTGGAGACGACTTCGTCGAAGTCGTCTGCCAGGAAGGCGGCGGCAACGTCATCGACTACGGCCCTGGCTCGGACAAGGTGAAGAACGTCCTGGGCTGCGGCATGGCCAAGGGGATCGGGGGCGGCTGCAAGCTGACCGCCGTCGGGCAGTAGCAGGCCCCTCTCTACGGGCGCGGCCCGCCGCCGACGCGGCGGGCCGTCTCTGTCTCTTGCCTCAGCCGGCCGGATCGCGCTTGAGCAGGCTCGAGCGGCCCATGTCCGCCGGACTGGTGAAGCCGAGCTCGTCGCCGTCTGGGTCGCGCAGGCCGAACCCGTCGACTCCATCGTCCTGGGTCTCAACCGGCCCGACGTCGCAGCTCCGCGTCTCCAATTCGCGCCAAAGCTCGCGGACGGAATCGACACGCACGTCGAACACCGCGTCCCGACAGGGCGCGCGCGCCAGCCGCTCGGCCGTGGCCGGATCATCGTGCTGGCTCACCATGCCCAGGACGTCGCGGCGAAAGGAGCGGCTGGCCCGGCAGTCGCGGACATTCCCTCATCCTGAGGCCTGCGTCCGCGAGACAGGCAAGGGAGTTGCATGACACATCCGACCTTGAGGTCGTTCGGGCGCAGCCCTTTCCGCCGACCGGAGGGATGTCCCTGACGCCGACCGAGCGACCGCCCTCGGCACGTGTCAAGCCGCCGGTAGGGTCTCCAGGAACCTTAGCGGCCGACCCTCGCCGGGCGCGACCACCTCGCCGTCACGCATGACCGTCCGGCCTCGGATGATCGTCGCCACTGGCCAGCCCTTGGCCTCGAACCCGTCGAACGGAGTCCAGCCGGAGCGCGTGGCCATGTCCTGGTCACGGATGACGTGTCGGGCGTTGAGGTCGACGAGGGTCAGGTCGGCGTCGTAGCCCACCGCGAGGCGGCCCTTGTCGGCCAGGCCAAACACGCGCTGGGGGCCATGGGCGGTCAGGTCGACGAACCGCTCGAGGCTGAGCCGGCCCTCGGCCACGTGGGTGAGCATCACCGGAACCAGGGTCTGCACGCCCGGCATGCCCGAGGGGGAGGCCGGATAGGGCTTCTCCTTCTCCTCGCGGGTGTGAGGCGCATGGTCGGTGCCGAGCACGTCGACCACGCCCTGGACAATTCCCCGCCATAGCCCCGCCCGGTGCCGGGCGTCGCGTATGGGCGGGTTCATCTGGGCGTATCCCTCGAGGCGCAGGTAGATGTCGGGCGCGGCGAATGTGAGGTGCTGGGGATTGGCCTCCATCGTCGCCACCGCCCGGTGCGCCGCGATCAGCTCGACCTCCTCGGCGGTGGTCACGTGCAGCACATGCACGCGCTTGCCCAGGCGCTCGGCCATGCCGAGCAGGCGGGTGGTCGAGCGGACGGCCGCCTCGACGTCGCGGACCTCAGGATGAGAGGTCCAGTCCCCCTCGCGGGCCAGGGGCCGGCGCTCGGCGAGCCGGGACTCGTCCTCGGAGTGGAAGGCCGCGCGCCTGCGGATCGAGCGCAGCACCGCCTCGACACCTTCGTCGTCCGGAATCAGAAGGTCGCCGGTGGAGGCCCCCATGAACACCTTGACGCCGCAGCATCCGGGAAGCCGCTCGAGTTCCCCGAGCTCGGCGGCGTTCTCGTGCGTAGCGCCGACGTAGAAGGCGTGGTCGCAGTGCATGCGGCCCCTTGCGCGGTCGAGCTTGTCCTGCAGCGCCGCCGCACTGGTCGTGGTCGGGCGGGTGTTGGGCATCTCGAAGACGGCCGTGACGCCCCCGAGGACCGCGCCGCGGGAGCCCGTCTCCAGATCCTCCTTCCACTCCATGCCAGGCTCGCGGAAATGAACCTGGGTGTCGATCACGCCTGGGAGCGTCATCAGCCCTGTCGCGTCGAACGCCTCCCCGGCCGAGGCGCCCGAGAGGTCGCCGATCGCGGCGACCTTGCCGTCGCGCACGCCGATATCCGCACGCCCGCGGCCCGAAGGCGTGACCGCCTCGCCGCCTCGAACAAGAAGATCGAAGCTCTCAGCCATCCCAATGCATCCCCTCGCCGTCGCCGGTCGCCGCGAACAGGGCGGCGGCTGCTTCCAGCACGGTCTCCACCTTCAGGTCCAGCATGTGGCAGACTGGCTGATCCAGTCCAGGATCGACAGCCCGGATGGCCTGGAAGCTGCGCGGGCCGCGCACGACCCGGGTGGACGGCCCCCAGACACCCTCGCGCGCCTCGTCGGACGGCCCGAACAGCGCGAGGGTCGGCGCCCCGGCGGCGGCAGCCAGGTGGGTCGTCCAGAAGGCGCCGCCAAGCATCAGCCGCGCGCGGGCGAAGCAGGCGGACAGTAGGAGCGGATCGGACTTCGAGGTCAGGTCGATGAAACGATCGCGCGAGACGGCCCGGCGGAGCGCCTCGACCTCGTGGCGGTCGTCAGGCGCGCCTGTGACCATCAGGCGGCCTCCAGCCAGGGGGCCATCGTCGGCGAGGAGTGAGACCGCGGTCCGTGCAAACCTTTCGACGGGCCAGGTTCGGCCGATCCAACCGGACGACGGCGCGATCGCCAGGATCGGTCCCCCTTCGCCCAGGAGTTCGATCGCGCGCTGGCGATTGCGTTCGCCGACGAACAGAGATGGAGGCGGCGGCTCGTCCTCAAGCCTGAGCAGGCGCGCCGCCTGGACAACCGGATGCGCCGCCCCCTCCTCGCCGGGCCGGCGACGCGAGCGCTGGCGCGCCGGCGCAAGGCCGGAGATGGCCAATCCTGCGGCGTCCAGGACGAATCCCCAACGACGCTCGCGAAGGCGCGACAGGAGCTTCAGCGTTTCGGCCGGACCAGCGCCCTCGCGGACGAGCAGCGCGTCCAGATGGGGCGTCTCACGGAACAGGGGCGCCGTCTTCGGCCCGGCGACGATGCTGAACCGCGCGGACGGCGCCTCGTCGTGCATCTGCTTGAGCAGCCCCGAGGCGAAGATCGCCTGCATCCGATCCTCGGGCATGAAGACCAGGATATCGAGCGCTCGGGGGGCCATGACCCCTTATAGCGACTGTTGGCGAGTTGCCCGGCGCCATTAGGATGGAGCAATGACACCCGCATTCGCCTTCCTGGACAACCGCGCCTTGATCGCCGTGGAAGGGCCGGACTGGCGAAGCTTGCTGCAGGGACTGATCTCGAACGACGTGGAGACCCTGGCGCCGGGCCAGATGCGTTACGCCGCCATGCTGACGCCGCAAGGGCGGGTGGTCTGCGACATGTTCGTGCTCGCCGGCGAGGGCGGGTGCTGGCTCGACGTTCCCCGAGACGCGCGCGACGACATGGTCAGGCGGCTGCTGCTCTACCGGCTGAGGGCCAAGGCGACGATCACGGCGGCGGACGGCCGCGTGTGCGCGCTCTGGGGCGCGCAGGAAGCGCCCGACGGCTGGCGTGAGGATCCGCGGCTGCCGGCGCTCGGCTTCCGCGGCGTCGACCAGACGCCGCCCCGGGACGTCTTGTCAGCGGACGAGGAGGCCTACGACGCCTGGCGGCTGGAACTGGGCGTGCCGGACCTCCGGAGGGAGAGCCAGGGCGAGACCGTCTTCTACGCCATCGAGGCGGACTTCGACCTTCTGAACGGCATCGACTTCAAGAAGGGCTGCTACATCGGCCAGGAGGTCACCTCGCGGATGAAGCGGCGCGGCGGCATCCGCAGCCGGATGCTGCCGATCGTGTTCGAAGGCCCGTCGCCAGCGCCCGGCGCGGAGGTCCTGGCAGGGGAACTGCGGGCGGGCGAGGTCCTGTCCGGGCGCGACGGACGGGCGATAGCGCTCTTGCGGCTCGACCGGATCGAGGGCGCCGCATTGACGGTCGAGGGCCGGCCGGTCGCGGCGGCGGCTCCGGACTGGCTGGCAAGGTCACGGCCGGCCTGATCCGCAGAAAAACACCCGGCGGGAGGGCTCCCACCGGGTGATCAAGTCAATGCAAGGCAATGCGAAGAAAGGGGGGAACCCTTTGTCGCAGGGTCCCTATAGCGCAGTCTTCGCGGCTCATGATTGCCGGGGGTTTCGCAAAATTTGCATACGCCGAAATTCATACAACGATTTGTATTTATTTGACTATTTGCGTGGAGGCGGCCCTCTTCCCGCTCCGCAGCCCGATCTGCGTTTCGATATGGACATGACGGCTTGTGGTATAGTTTCGTATTCTTATCCGAAATCTTACGTATAGTAATGTATTGTAACATATTGAGCTCGTTGTTGTGGCAGAATTGACACATCATAGCCAGATAACCGCTTGAACTTCACTGCGACGACTTGCCATTATGTCGCTAGACATGATGATCAATGCCGGTCGCTTCGCATAGCCATCGGCATGATGCTGGCCTGCGTTGTGGTCGAAAGCTCAACTTTGCATCAATCTCTCAGCTAATACCTGAACCGATCCGACGACTACATGGAGCATTGCCGAACGGTTCCATCGTTCGAAGCATTTCGCCTCGTCGGCCCGAGTTTTCAGGACCAAGCTAATCGATAGGGGGTAGGATGAATTCCCAAACGTTCCACTCGCCGTCCAGGCGTCGCCTGAACTCCAGCATGCTCGCCGGCGCCAGCCTGGCCATCCTCGGCTTCGCCTTGGCGGCGGGCGTGGGGGGCGTGGCCCTCGCGCAGGATCAGGCGGCGTCCGGCACGACCAACGAGGTGGTGGTCACCGGCTCACGCATCGTGAAGCGCGACTACACCTCCAACAGCCCGATCGTGACGGTGAACTCGCAGACGCTCGAGAACTCCGCCAACGTGGCGCTCGAGGCGACCCTCAACAAGCTCCCGCAATTCGTGCCCGACCAGAACCTGACGGGCGTCCAGTCCCAGGACGTGCAGCCGACGGCGACCCACACGATCGGCATCTCCACCGCCAGTCTGCGCGGCCTCGGCCCGAACCGGAACCTGGTGCTGGTCGACGGCAAGCGTCCGATGCCGCAGAACGGCGAACTGGTGGTCGACCTGAACTCGATCCCATCTGCAGCCATCGATCGGGTGGAAGTGATCACAGGCGGCGCTTCGGCCGTGTACGGCGCTGACGCCGTGGGCGGCGTCGTCAACTTCATCCTGAAGAAGAATTTCACCGGCCTCACGGTGGATGGCCAGTACGCCGTCAATGGCGCCGGCGACGGTCGGGAGTTCAAGATCAGCGCCCTGTTCGGCGCCAACTTCGCCGATGACCGCGGCAACGTGATGTTCGGCCTCGAGCATTTCACGCGCGCGCCGTCGTACCAGAAGAACCGCGACTTCTACACCAAGGGCTGGGCCGACCCGACCGTCGGCAACAACGAGTTCTTCTTCACTGGCGCTGCGTTCAGCCCGACCTTCGGGGCGCCGTCCCAGGCTGCGGTCGACTCGATCTTCTCCGACCTGCCCCCCGGGTCGGTCCCGGCCAACGCGGGCCTGGGCGAGTACTACTTCAACACCGACGGTACGATCTTCACCGGCGCCGCCGGCCTGTTCGGCGCGCCCGGCCCGCTCGGCAGCTCGCACTTCAAGGGCGCGGTCGACGGCAAGAACTACGCCTACTACAACGTGTTGGACCCTTATCAGGGCAACGCCGTCGAGCAGGCGATCAAGACCAACCAGACCAACTACTACGTCCTGTCACCCCTGAACCGCTGGTCGACGTTCGGCCAGGCGCACTACGACATCAACGAGAACCTGACAGTCTACGGCCAGGGCAACTTCGCCGAGAGCAAGACGCACACCATCCTGTTCCCGACGCCGTTCATCACCGGATGGGGCGTGAACGTGCCGCGCGACGCCGCTCACCCGGTGCCGACCGAGCTGGCGACGCTGCTGGACAGCCGCAGCGCCTTCCCCGGGGCGGCCGCAGGCACAGGCGCAGGCAACCCGTGGGAGCTGTTCCTGATCCCCGATCCGAGCGGCTGGATGCCGCCGCGCTCGGACGATGTCGACAACACGGTGTGGCAGGTGCAGCTGGGCCTGAAGGGCAACGTGCCGCACACGCCCTGGACCTTCGACCTCTACGGCACGCACGGCCAAGCCTCGTCCTACGACCTGGGCCTCGGCTATGCGTCGCTCGTGCGGTACGAGGCCCTGATCCAGGCGCCGAACTACGGCGCGGGCGCAACGCTCACCGGCAACCAAGTGGCGCCGAACTACGGCTTCGGCGCGGCATCCGTGCACTGCACGTCCGGCTTCTATGACACCATCTTCCTGGGCGGCACGCCGTCGCAGGACTGCATCGACGCCGTCACGGCCAAGCTGCAGAGCCAGACCTATGTGCAGCAGGACGTCGTCGAGTTCGACACCCAGGGCGACCTGTTCACGCTGCCGGCGGGCATGGTGAAGGGTTCGCTGGGCGCCTCGTTCCGCGAGGACACCGTCCAGTACAACCCGGACATCCTGCAGAGCACCTCGTCGTTCACGGACCAGGTGGCTGGCGTCTATCCGACCGCCTACATGGATGCCGGGACCTCGGCGCGGGAAGGCTACGGCGAGCTGCTGGTCCCGCTTCTCGCCGACGCGCCCGCGGTGAAGTCGCTCAGCCTCGAGCTCGGCGCCCGCTATTCGACCTACACCGCCTTCGACCGGCTCAACCACCTCAACATCTCGCCCGACGGCGGATGGACCTACAAGATCCTGGGCGACTGGGCGGTGAACGACTGGGTTCGCCTGCGCGGCGGCTACAACCTGGCCGTCCGGGCGCCGAACGTGGGCGAGCTGTTCCTCGGCAAGCAGGAAGTCTATGCCGCCGGGGCCGCCACCAACTACGGCGACCCCTGCTCGCTGGCGGCGACCGCGCCGTTCGGCGCGGGCGGCGCGGGTCCGGACCCGGTCAAGGGCACGACCGCCCCGGTCGTGAACTCCGGGGGCCTGGCCGGCGCGGAAAGCGCGCTCCGCATCTGCAAGGCGCTGATGGGCGGCCCGACCTCGCCGGGCGCGACGACCTACTACGGCCAGACCCAGGCAGCCGGCGCGGCCTCGCCGTTCGGCTTCGTCTACCAGGAAGGCAACCCAAACCTGTCGTCAGAGAAGGCGAAGACCTGGACGGCCGGCATCGTGCTCCGCTCGCCCTCCCAGAGCCCGCTGCTCAGCCGCGCCAGCCTGTCGATCGACTGGTACCGCATCGCCATCTATGGCGCGATCGAGTTCCAGTCTGTGGACAACATCAAGGAGGCCTGCCTCTCGCAGTCCGCCCCTGATGACGCGACAGCCGCAACGATCGCCGCTTCGCCGGCCTGTCAGCTGCTGTCGCGCAACGCGGGTTCGGGCGCGGAGGCGCCGACGACGATCCAGTACGACAACCTGTCCACCCTGTGGACGTCCGGCGTCGACTTCAACCTGAACTGGACCTTCGACCTCGCCGACGTGGGCCTGAATAGCGTGCCAGGGTCGTTGAACGTCAACCTGATCGCCAACTACCTGGACTATTACGACACCCAGTCGGCGCCGGGTCAGCCGATCGTCCACTGGGCCGGCACCTTGGGCCCGAACCTCAACGGGACCAATGCCGGCGCGTTCAGGTACCGCACGAACCTGTCCGTCACCTACATGAACGGCCCGGGCTCGATCGGCGTGACCTGGAGGCACCTGCCGGGCGTTCATTCGCAGACCTACGCCATTACCGGCGGCGGCGGCACTGCGGCGGGCGACTTCACGGTCGACACCCCCTCGCACGACGAGGTGGACCTGTTCGGCAGCTACACCTTCATGAAGAACTACATCCTGCGCGCGGGCATCAACAACCTGTTCGACGCCGCGCCGGAGATCACGGGCCAGACCGTCGCGAACCCAGGGTTCACCCTGCCGAGCAGCGGCCAAGGCACGACGATGGAAGGTCTTTACGACGCCCTCGGACGCCGGTTCTTCGTCGGCCTCACGGCCAAGTTCTAAGCCGGCCATCGGGCTGGAAGGCATTCGGGGCGGGTCGCAAGGCCCGCCCCGTTCGTCGTGCGGAACGGCCGGGCCCGCCGGCGTCCGACGTCGGATGCGCCGGCAGGACGGCCTCTCAATCCCGGATGAGGTCAGCGCCTTGTGGACGGCCCTGTGTGGGACCGATGGCCTCGACGGTCTGGCCCGCCCCGGCGGGCGCTGCGGCCGGCGGCTCCTGAAGGGCCAGCGGCAGACGCACACGGGCGATCAGGCCCTGGCGGGCCCGGAGCAGGGTGATGTCGCCGCCATGGCCGCGGGCGACGGCGCGCGCCGTGGCGAGCCCCAGCCCCATGCCGCCGGTCTCCGGATTGCGGGAGGATTCAACCCGGTAGAAGGGCTCGAACACCTTCTCCAGCTCGGCCTCCGGAAGGCCCGGTCCATTGTCGGCGACGTCGACCACCGCCGAGCCGTCTTCCCTGTAGATCCGGACCCGGGCGCGCCGGCCGTACTTGACCGCATTGCCGATCACGTTGGTGAACAGACTGTCCAGGGCGAGGGCATCACCCAGGATCACGAGGCACTCGGCCGAGGTCACCTTGGCGTCCGCGCCCATCAGGGCGGTGTTGTCCACGACGCACTCGACGGCCGACTTCAGGTCCAGGGCCTCGCGCGGGCGGGTGGCGAAGGTGTCGCGGACGAACGCCAGGGCGGCCGCGATCATCTGCTCCATCTGGATCACATCCCTGGAGATGGGCTCACGCGTCCTGGCCGGCAGCGCCTCGATCTTGAAGCGGATGCGCGCCAAGGGCGTGCGCAGATCGTGCGCAATCGCGCCGATCGCCGACGTCCGGTGCTCGACGTAGCGCTTCAGCCGCGCCTGCATCTCGTTGAACGCCGCCGCCGCCTGCCCGATCTCCGCCGGTCCCGAGACCTCGATGGGCGGGGCGTTGGGATCGCGTCCGAGACGCTCGGCGGCCTGGGCGAACAGCGCCAGCGGCGAGGCCAACCGGCGCGCCGAGAGATAGCCGACCGGGGTAAGGACCGACAGGCAGGCCACGAACCAGAGGAGCAGCCGGCTCTGCCAGGGATTGGGGAAGAGCTCGGGCTTGGGCTCGACCACGGTCCATCGGCCCGATGGCTCCTGGAGCGCCACCGAGAACCTGCCGAAGAGTGGCGGCAGCCGGTCGATCAAGGGCCGTCCCTCCGGTGGCGGCATGAGGCCGTCGGACGTCGGAAGCGGCGGCTCGGAGGCGGTCCTGGACGGCGGCGGCGAAGCTGCCGAAAGCGCGCGCGGCGGCGCAGTCCACATGTCGGCGCCCGGCGTGAGAAGCGTGCCGCCGTAGGCGCCCGGCGGCGCCATGTTGCTGGGCGGTCCGACCAGCAGGACCCGAAGGAGGCTGCGTCGAACCGGGTCGGACACCGGATAGCGCTCGACCCGGACGCGCGACACTTGAATCCCCAAGGCGCTCGCGAGCGCGAGGCGATAGACGCCGCTGGACAGCCGCGCCTCGCCAGCCGGAGGCGGCTCACTCCTGTGCAGGCGGCGCAGCGACCGCCCCCCGCCGCTGGCCAGCGGACCACCCCGCAAGGCGGCGCTGAGCTCCGTCAGACGATAGACCGCGCGCGCAGGCGGCGGCAGCAGCATCACGATGCCCGCCGCCGCCATCAGGGTGACCAGCCACCCGACGGCCAGAAGCGAAATCATCTGGACGGCGAGCGGCGGGCCCGACCTTCGCCGCCCGCTCGCCTCGGCGGTCATCTCAGACTGACCTGAGCGTCGCAGATATAGCCGGCGCCTCGCACAGTCCGGATCAGCCCAGCTCCGCCGTGAGCCTTGAGCTTGCCCCGCAGGCGGCTGAGCTGGACGTCGATCGCGCGGTCGAAGACATCGGCGTCGTCGCCGCAGACCAGCTCGATGAGGATGTCGCGCGAAAGGACCCGGCCCGGGCTCTCGAGGAACGCGGCGAGAAGAGAGAACTCGCCGGGCGTCAGCAGGATGACCACCGAGCTGGGCGCGCGAAGCTGGCGCCGTGCGATGTCGAGCTGGAAGCCCGCGAAGTGGTAGATGCTGCCAGCCTTCTGACCAGCCGGAGCCGAATTGCGCCGCCTCAGAACGGCCCGGACCCGCGCAAGCAGCTCGCGAGGGCTGACGGGCTTGCTGAGATAGTCGTCGGCGCCGAGCTCCAGGCCCACCACCCGGTCGACCTCCTGGCCCATCGCGCTCATGATGATTATGGCAGGCCCCCACGGCTCGGCCATGCGGCGGCAGACCGACAGGCCATTCTCGCCCGGCAACATGATGTCGAGCACGACGAGGTCGACGGAGGTGTTCGCCAGCACGTTGTCCATCTCGAGCGCGCTGGCCGCGGCATGCGCGACATAGCCGCTCTGACCCAGATACTCGACGACCTGGGCGCGGAGATCGTCATCGTCGTCCACGACCAGAATCTGGGCCGACCCGAACGTTTGGGGGGTGGGGGTGCTCACTGGGGCCTGCGACTTCATGCCTGCCGTACCTGAATAGCGCAGGACTGTTTCGACTGCATTGCAAACCTGCAAGAAAAACAATGGCTCAGCTCGATTGCACGTTCTGTGCCCAAGGTCCATCCGACGGCGTCGCGCAGCTGCCGGCGGCGGTTTCGGTTTGCGCCGCGCGCGCGGCGGCGACAATCTGGCGACATGACCCAACTGCTTCGCTGCGGCTGGCGCGGCCTCGCTGGCGATCCGCTCTATGAGGCCTACCACGACGCCGAATGGGGCTTGCCCGAACGGGACCCCCGAGCCCTTTGGGAAAAGCTGGTGCTGGACGGGTTCCAGGCGGGCCTGTCATGGATCACCATCCTCAGGAAGCGCGACGCCTTCCGCGAGGCGTTCCGCGGCTTCGACCCCGAGACGGTGGCGCGATTCGGAGAGTCCGAACGCGCCAGGCTGCTCGCCGACGCCTCGATCGTCCGCTCGCCGGCCAAGATCGACGCCGCCATCCGCGGCGCGCGGGTCTTCCTCGACATGCGCGAACGAGGCGAGGACTTCTCGACCTTTATCTGGAGCTTCGTCGATGGGCGACCGGTGCAGAACGCCTGGCCCGACACCGGCGCCGTCCCGGCCCAGACACCTGAGGCGCAGGCCTTGTCCAAGGCGTTGAAATCCAAGGGGTTCAACTTCGTGGGACCGGTCATCGTCTATGCGTTCATGCAGGCCGTGGGGATGGTCAACGATCACGTGACGGAGTGCTTCCGGCACGGGGAGATTCGCCGTATGGCCGGGCCGGCATGAAACGCCGTCCCGACATGATCCTGGAGAAGGCCTGCCCGGACCCCGTCTGCGGCGTCGACGAGGCGGGACGGGGTCCATGGGCCGGTCCGGTGCATGCGGCGGCCGTGATTCTCCATCCGCGCCGCCGGATCGCGGGCCTGAACGATTCCAAGATGCTGACGGCGAGGCAGCGCGAGGCGCTCGAGCCCGAGATCAAGGCCAAGGCGATCGCCTGGGCGGTGGGATTCGCCAGCGTCGAAGAGATCGACGAACTGAACATCCTACAGGCGACGGGCCTGGCCATGCGCCGCGCCGTGGAAGCCCTGGCGACTCCAGCCGTCTTCGCCCTGGTCGACGGCAACTACGCCTTCCCCCTGCCCTGCCCGGTGAAGACCGTCATAGGCGGCGATGCGGTCTCCTGCTCGATCGCGGCCGCATCGATCCTCGCCAAGACCGCGCGCGACCGGCTGATGACCGAACTCGACGGCGTCTATCCCGGCTACGACTTCGCCGCGCACAAGGGCTATGGCGCTCCGAGGCACGCTCAGGCCTTGCTGCAGCTGGGCCCGTGCCCGATCCATCGGATGGGATGGGCGCCGGTGCGGCTCGCGCTCGCTGGCCGCGGCCGGATGCTGGCCGAGGACACGGCGGGGGAGTAACCGTTCGAGTCGCTGGCTGGCTGGCCGCTGGAGAGCAAGACATGGAGCTGGTGATCAAGGCGCGCCGGCGCAGCCTCGGCGGGTTCGACGTGGGGCGCGTGCTGCCGTTCGCCGGCGGGCGCATGGTGGGCCCGTTCATCTTCTTCGACCACATGGGACCGGCGGTCTTCCCGCCAGGCATCCCGCATGACGCCGACGTGCGGCCGCACCCACACATCGGCCTTGCGACGATCACCTATCTGCTGGACGGCGAGATCACCCATCGGGACAGCCTGGGGGTCGAGCAGCCGATCCGGCCCGGCGAAGTCAACTGGATGACCGCCGGGCGGGGCATCACCCACTCGGAACGATTCGACGGCATGCGCGCGGCCGGCGGGCTGATGGACGGGATCCAGACCTGGGTCGCGTTGCCGGAGGGCGAGGAGGAGGCTGCGCCGCGCTTCGACCACCTGGATGAGCACCAGCTGCCGTCGTGGATCGAGGATCGGGCGAGCATCCGCCTGCTCGCCGGCTCGGCCTTCGGGGCCTCGAGTCCGGTGAAGACCTATTCGCCGCTGTTCTACGCTCACGCGCGCGCCGAGAAAGGAAGCTGCCTGCGCCTGCCCGAGGAGCATCCCGAGCGCGCCATCTATATCGCGCGCGGGCGGATCGAGGCCGAGGGCAAGACCTTCGGCCATGGCGACATGCTGATCTTCGCCTCCGGCGCACGACCCGAGCTCGTCGCAGCCGAGACTTCGGACGTGATGTTGCTGGGCGGCAGCCCGGTCGGCCCGCGTCGCCTGTGGTGGAACTTCGTCTCCTCGAGGCCGGACCGGATCGAACAGGCCAAGGCGGACTGGAAGGCCGGCCGCTTCACCCTGCCGCCGAACGACAAGGACGAGTTCATCCCACTGCCGGAAGAGCCGCCGCCGCCGCGGCCGGAGCCGATGTCCTAGTGGCGCGCCTCGATCGGACGCTACCGGCGCCCGATTGAGCTTCGCACCACACGTCTTTGAAATCGTGTTGATCGGACCAAGAACGGACGGGAACCATCCGTTTGCTGCGATCCATTAACCGGCTTCCTCGGGCGCGGACTCCAGGGGCGGCTCACGCGGGGTGATGAAGCGCGAGAACTTGGGCGCCAGCCACTGCTCGACGTCGTCGACGAACTCATAGACCACAGGCACCAGCACCAGCGACAGGGCGGTGGAGGTGAGAAGGCCTCCGATCACCGCGATCGCCATGGGCTGGCGGAACTCGGCGCCGGCGCCGAGGCCGAGCGCGGTGGGCAGCATGCCGGCC
The DNA here is from genome assembly GCA_963775275.1 of uncultured Alphaproteobacteria bacterium. Taxonomy (GTDB): domain Bacteria; phylum Pseudomonadota; class Alphaproteobacteria; order Caulobacterales; family Caulobacteraceae; genus JANWHQ01. The sequence goes on from CAVZII010000005.1 coordinate 269,414, forward strand.
TGCATGGCCAGGGTGGTCATGATGATCGGCCGGGCCCGTTCTCGGCAGGCCTCGATCAGCGCCTGGCGCTGGGTGGCGCCGGCCCGTTCGCGCTCGATGGCGTACTCCACCAGCAGGATCGAGTTCTTGGCGGCCAGCCCCAGCAGCATCAACAGGCCGATCGCGGAGGGCAGGCTCAGAGACATGCCGCCGACCAGCAGGCCGAAGAAGGCGCCGCTGATCGCGAGCGGCAGCGCCGACAGGATCACGATCGGCTTGAAGAAGCTTCGGAACAGCAGGGTCATGACGGCGAAGACCAGCCAAAGGCCGGAGATGATCGCCATCACGAAGCCCGAGAAGAACTGGCCGAGAATCCGGTTCTCGCCGAAGGACGCACGCTGAACGCCCTGGGGCAGTCGGCGCATGATCGGCAGCTGGTTGATCTCGCGCAGCGCGTCGCCGAGCTGCACGCCGCCGACCCGGTCGCCCTGGACGGTCATCCGCCGCATGCGGTCGAAGCGCTGGATCTGGGCCGGGCCGGCCTGGAAGCTGACGTCCGCCACGGTGCCTAGCGTGGTGGTCCCCCCGCCGGCTGCGGGCAGGCGCAGGTTGCGGATCACATCGAGGTTCGACCTCGCCGATTCTGGCAACCGCACCCGGATGGGCACGCGCTGGGCGCCGTCGTTGAATTTAGCGACGTTGGCGTCGATGTCGCCGATGGTGGCCACGCGCGACGCCGAGGCGATGGCGTCCACCGAAACACCGAGGCGCGCGGCCTCGTCGGGCCTGGGCCGGATCACGATCTCGGGTCCCACGGGCGGCGCGGCCGGCACGGGATTGGCCACGCTCTTCAGCGAGTTCATCTCACGCTGCAGCTCCAGCGCGGTCTTCTCGAGCAGCGGCCCATTCTCGCTGGTCAGGGTCATCGACGCACCGCCCGAGCCAAAGCCTCCGGAGTCGAACGTCACGCGCGCATCGGGGATCGTCATCAAATAGGGGCGAAGCTGGTCCTTGATCTGCGGCACGCTCAGCTTGCGGTGGTCGTTGATGACCGCGGTGACGGTGCCGTTGCTGAGGTCGGACGCACCGCCGCCGAAGAAGCCGGACGTGGAGGTCGAGCCCACCGTTGCGAACCAGTGCAAGGTCTCCGGGCGCTTCATGAGCATCGCCCCGACCTGGTTGACCACTCGCGCCATGTCGGTCTGCCCGGCGCCGGGTGGACCCTGGATGTTGATGTAGTAGTAGTTGGGGTTCTGCTCGGGCTGCAGTCCCTTGGGCAACATCACGAACATCACGGCGGCCGCCAGGAAGCTCAGGCCGCCGCCGATCACCGACAGCCAGCGGTGCGACAGGGCCCATTCCAACGCCTTGCGATAGGGGCCGGTGAGAGGCCCCCGCTCATGCGGATCTCGCGTAGGCTTCAGAAAATAGGCGGCCATGAGCGGCGTCAGGAGCCGGGCCGTCATCAGCGAGAAGAGCACAGCGACCGAGACGGTCAGCCCGAACTCCTTGAAGAACTGGCCCGGAATGCCCGGCATGAAGGACACCGGGAAGAACACGACGACGATGGTGAAGGTGGTCGCCACCACGGCGAGGCCGATGGCGTCCGCCCCCTCCAGCGCCGCCCTGTAGGGCCTGGCGCCGGCGTCGACGCGCTTCTGGATGTTCTCGATCTCGACGATGGCGTCGTCGACCAAGATGCCGATCACGAGCGTCAGGGCCAGCAGCGTGATGGTGTTCAGCGAAAAACCGAACAGCTCCATCGCCGCAAAGGTCGGGATCAGCGAGACCGGCATGGCGACGGCGGTGATCAGGGTCGCGCGCCAGTCGCGCAGGAACAGGAAGACGACGATCGCCGCCAGCAGCATGCCCTCGAGCAGGGTGTGCAAGGTGGCCTCGAAGTTGGCGCGCGTGTTGTCGACCGTGGACAGGATCTTGGTGATGGTCACGCCGGGATTGGTGCAGGCCTGCTGCGGACGCCTGCCCCGACCAAACCCGCCGCTTGGCGGCCCCTTGCGGGCTCCGGCCCCGGCCTTGGCCGGCGAGTTCCTGCACTCGAGCTTCTCGCGGATGGCCTTGTTGACGCGATCCTCGACGGCGATGTCCGAGGCGTCGCGGGTCTTCATGACCTGGAAGCCGACGACAGGCCGCCCGTCGAGGCGGGCGAAGCCCTGGATCTCGCTGGAGCCGTCTCCCACCTCAGCAACATCGGAAAGACGGACGAAGCGCCCGCCCGCCACGGGGATCTGCATGTCGCGCAGCTGGGCGACACTCTCCGCCGCTCCAAGGACGCGCACGGTTTGCCGCCGGTCGCCGACCTCCACCTGCCCGCCGCCGGAATCCTGGGCGAAGGATCGCAGCGCGTCGTTGACCTGGGGCGCGGTCAGGCCGAAGCCCGCGAGCTTCTCCGGATCGACGATGACATTGATCTCGCGGTTGACGCCGCCGACCCTTTGGACCTGGGCCACACCCTCCTCGGCCTGGAGCGTGCGCGAGACGGTGTCGTCGATGTACCAGGACAGGTCGACGTCCGACATCTTGGGCGCGGCGACCGCGTAGGTCAGGATCGCCTCGGAATCGATGTCCAGGCGCTGGACCGTCGGCGGGTCGACGTCGCGCGGGAGCTGGACGCGCGTCTGCTCCACCCGGGTGCGCACGTCGTCGGTCATGCGTTGGATGTCGACGCTGAGGGGGAACTCGATGCGGGTGCTCGAGACGCCGCGGCTGACCGTGGACTGGATGGTCTCGACGTTCGGCAGGCCCGCCATGGCGTTCTCGATCGGACGGGTGATCTGAGTCTCGACCTCGGAAGGCGCCGCGCCGTTCTCGGTGACCGTGATCTGGATCGCGGGGAAGGTGACGTTGGGCCGCTGCTTGATCGGCAGCCGGAGGTAGGAGACCGCCCCCACGAGAACGAGGGCGATGAACAGGATCGCCACCGGGACGGGGTTCTGGATCCCCCAGGTGGAGATGCGCATCTGCGCCATCAGCGCGCTCCGGCCTTGGCGGCGGGCGCCGGCGGGGCGGACGAGGCTTGCTCCTCCGTCGGCTGCACCATGTCGCCGGGCAGGACGAAGGCGGCGGCGCGAGCGAGGATGCGCGAGCCGGCCGGCGGACCATCGAGCAGCTCAACGAAGCCGCCGTAGCGCCGGCCCGTCTTGACCGACACCTGGCGCACGCGATTGTCGGCGCCGACGACAACGACCGAGGCGCCGTCGGCGTCGTAACGGACCGCCTTCTCAGGCACGACGCGCGCGGCGACGGACGTCCCCAGGAATGTCGCCCTTGCGAACCCCCCCGGCCGGATATCCGGGCGCACGGGCAGACGGACCCGCACATGCCCGAGCTTGGTCTGCAGATCGATCTGCGGATCGATCAGGCGCACCTGGCCCGTCACCGTCTGGCCATCGGGCAGGCTCACCTGGACCGGATCGCCGACGTGGACCGTGGCCATGTCCTCCTGGGAGAGATCGGCGTTCAGCTCGATCAGCCCGTCGCGGGCCATGGTGAACATCGGCGTGGCGCCGCCGATGCTCGAGATGTCGCCCGGCCGGACGTTGCGCGTCAGGATGAGCCCCGCCACGGGCGCGCGGACGACCATGTGCGATTTGCGGGTGGTGAGATCCTCGAGCTGCGCCTCGGCCACCTGCGCCTGGATGCGCCGGGTTTCGATCTGCTCGGTCGACAGCACGCCCTGGTCGTCGAGGCCCGCGACATTCTTGGCCTGATCCGCGGCCAGCTTGGCCTGGGCGCGCGCCTGGTCGATCTGAGCGCGCAGCAGGGAGTCATCGAGCACGGCCAGAGGCTGCCCGCGCTTGACCCAGGCCCCCTGCTCGACGTTGACCTTGTCCACGCGGTAGCCTGCAATGTCGGAGCCGACCGCCGCCTCCTCGCGCGATACCAGCACGCCGGAGGCGATCAGCCCGTTCTCCAGCGGCCGGCTCTCCACGCGTGTGACAGTGACGGCCCGTCCCTGGCCCTGGGACGCCCGGGCCGGCGCGGGCTTGTTGCCGCACGCGGTGACGGTGGCGGCTGAGACAGCCAGCACCAGGAGCACGCCCCAGACGCGCGCCGCCGTCTTCTCGACCTTCATCGGCCTCCCCCGCTCGCCACATGGTTCGACGACGCGCCCTTGGCCGCCCGCGCCGCGAACGGCGTCCCGTCGGCCGGCGCGGCGGGGGTCCAGCCCCCGCCCAGCGCCTTGAACACCTGGACTGCGCGCTGCATCTGGGTGCTCTGAGCGCTGGTCAGCTGGGCCTGGGTGTTCCGCCAGGTCGACTCGGCCTGCAGCGCCGTCGTCAGATCGTTGATTCCCCGAGCGTAGCCCAGACGCGCCTTCTCGTAGGCGGAATGCGCTCGCTGCTCGGCGTCGGTGAGGAGGCCCACCCGGCGCGAGTCCGCCTCGAGATTCACGAAGGCGTTCTCGGCGTCGGAATAGGCGGTCTGAACCGCCTTCTCGTACGCGATGACAGCCTGCTCGGCCACCGCCCGCTGGGCGTGGATCTGGGCGATCAGGCGCGGCCGGTCGAGCACGGGCTGAGCGAGGCTCGCCCCGATGCTCCAGGCGGCCGTGGTCGCGCCGAAGACGCCTGTCGCCTTGGTGATCGAGGCGCCGGGATTGAGCTTTATGGTCGGCAGCACGGCCAGCTCGTCGGTCTTCAAGGTTCCCGAGGCGGAGACGATCCGCCATTCGGCGGCCCGGACATCGGGCCGGCGGCGCAGGAGGGTTCCCGGCACCTGGGACGGGACCGGCGGCAACGCGCCCACGACCGGAGAAGCGACCAGACTGCCCAAAGGATCGAAGCCCTTGCCGACAAGGACCAGGAGCGTGCGCCGGGCGGTCGTCAGCTGGGCCTCGAGGCTCGCGACCTGGGCATCGGCGGCCTCGGCGCTGGCGGCGCTCTGATCGACGTCTGCCTGGGCCGCGAGGCCGTGATCGAACTTGACCTGGGCGATGCGCGCAAGCTCGTGCGAGATCCGGGCGGTGTCGCGGGCGTCCTTGAGCTGGAGCGCCAGCCCGCGGGCCTGGAACAGGGACTGCGCGACGTTCGCCGCCAGCGCCGTGCGGGTGGCCTCGTAAGTGAAGGCGGCGGTGTAGAAGTCGGCGTCGGCGGACTTCTTGCCGGCCGCGCGCCGGCCGAACAGGTCGAGCTCCCAGCCGACGTTGAAGTTGGCCGAGAAGTTCTCGGTCGTACCGGACTGGCCGAAGGGCGAGCTGCTCGCGATCAGGTGGTTGTGGGTCTGGGTGGCCGTCCCCTGCACCGCGCCGGACGGGATGTAGAGCTGGTCGATCGTTTCCCGCCGGATGGCGGCGGCCTGCTGGAGCTTGGCCAAGGCGTCCCTGGCGTCCGGCGCGTTCTTCAGCGCCTCGTCGACGAGGTTATCGAGCTGCTGGTCGTCGAACAGCGTCCACCAGCGGTCGAGCGCAGCCGGATTCTGCCCGCCGGTCTGCGGGCGCGGCGCTTCATAGGCGGCCGGCGGCTCAGCGTCGGGCTTGCCGACCTTGGACGGGGTGACGCATCCGACGAGGACGGGCGCGGAGGCGGCGAGGATCAGGAAGATGCGTTTCATGCAGGCGCCGAACGTGAGCCAGGCAAGCGATCGGGCCGCTGCGCATCCCCAGCCTCCCCACGGGCTGACAGCGATGAGCCAGAGGCTTGCGCGGCTTTGACCTAGACCGTTGACACAGTCAAGCACCGGTGAAGCCGGCAGGGGCGCGATGGGTCGCTTCCGATCATGTGTTGCTCTTTAGCACCGATAAATTTTGACATCAGTTGCCTTAGCGGTGCTAAATTGTCAATTGGAACCGTTTCCCCGGCCCGAAAGGAAGCCATGCGCCTCGAGCGCTCCATGGTCGTGGAGGCCGCGCTCAAACTCCTCGACGAGGCCGGCCTGGACGGGCTGACCACGCGCCGCCTTGCCGAGGAGCTGGGCGTGCAAGGCCCCGCCCTCTACTGGCACTTCAAGAACAAGCAGGAGCTGATCGACGAAATGGCGCGCGCGCTGCTGGCCGACGCCATCCGGCCGGCTGCGCCCGGCCAGGACTGGGCTCAATGGCTCTCCGACGGCGCCCGCCGGCTGCGCCGCAACCTCTTGGCCCACCGCGACGCCGCCCGGCTCCTGGCTGGCTTCCGGCCGAGCAGCGCGCATGGCCGGCTCGATCCGTCTGTGGTGTTCGCCCCTCTGATCGACGCCGGATTCGCCATGCCGGACGCGCTCTGGGCGATCCTGACCGTGTCGAGGTTCACCTTCGGCTGGGCGATGGACGAGCAGGCCGCGGTCGGCCGTCCGCCCCCGCCCGGTCCGCCGCTCGATCCCGAGCACGGCTTCGAGTTCGGCCTTGAGACGATCATCGCGGGCCTGAGGGCGCGCCTGAAGGCAATGAGCCGGCACGAGGCGCCGATCGTTCTGGGCTAGCGCGAAGGATGGGGTCCGCGCCCGGCGGCTAACGTCGGGTTCACCCATTGGGCGCATCCTCAAAGCGCTGGGCGGGCGGCGCGAGGCGACGATGACGGCGCGCAGCCAGGAGCATGTCGAACCGGCGAAGGCCGAGCATCGCGCCGCGCCGAGGCGGCGCGTGCTGCTGCAAGGCAAGATCGTCTACGGCCCGACGAACATCACCCTGGACTGCGCCATCCGCAATCTATCGCGTTCCGGCGCGCGGGTCAGGCTGGCGAGCGCCACGCCGCTACCGGCTGAGGTCAAGCTCGTCGAGATCAAGGACGGCATGGCCTTCGACTGCCACGTTGTCTGGCGCGCCATGCCGGAGTTCGGGCTCGCATTCACGCGCGCCTATGATCTCGCCCGCGACACGCGGCCGGAGCTGAGGCCGCTCCGGCGGATCTGGATCGACAACGCGGCGCGCTGAGACAGGCGGTGGAACGCCGCTCCGAGCGGCGCTAACCAGGGAAGTCGCCACAAGGGGGGACCACATGGCCCGATACGAGCCCAAGCTCGACCTCGACGCGCTGGTCGCGATCGACGTGCACACCCACGCCGAGGTGTCGTCGCGTCAGCCGCGCGATCCCTGCGCCGTGCTCTTCGACGAGGCGATGGCCCGGTACTTCCGCGAGATGAAGCGTCCGACCATCGAAGAGGTGGCCGCCTTCTATCGGGAGCGGAAGATGGCCGCCGTCATCTTTCCGGTGGATTCAGAGGCCGAGATGGGCCTGACCCGGATCATGAACGAGGAGGTCGCCGAGGCCGCCCAGGAGCACAACGACGTCCTGATCCCCTTCGCCTCCATCGACCCGCACAAGGGAAAGATGGGAGTCAGGGAAGCGCGGCGGATGATCGAGGAGTTCGGCGTGCGCGGCTTCAAGTTCCACCCGACGTCGCAGGGATTCTTCCCCAACGACCGGATGGCCTATCCGCTCTACGAGGAGATCGCCGGGCACGGCCTGCCGGCCCTGTTCCACACTGGCCAGACGGGCGCCGGCGCGGGCGCTCCCGGCGGCATGGGGCTGAGGCTGAAATATTCCAATCCCCTGTACCTGGACGACGTAGCTGCCGACTTCCCCGACCTGACCATCATCATGGCCCATCCGTCCTTCCCCTGGCAGGACGAGGCCCTGGCGGTGGCGACGCACAAGCCGACCTGCTTCATCGACCTGTCGGGCTGGTCGCCGAAGTACTTCCCGGCGAACCTGGTGCAGTACGCCAACACCCTGTTGAAGACCCGGGTGCTGTTTGGCACGGACTATCCCGTGCTCGACCCTGACCGCTGGATGCGCGACTTCGAGGCCCTGCCGATCAAGCCGGAGGTGAGGCCCTTGATCATGAAGGAGAACGCCATCCGCATGCTGAAGCTCAGAGTGTGACGCAAACGATAGCCTGCTATGCTTTTGGCCCGTAGGATGGGTCGGCGAACAGGACCAACAGGAGAGCGAGCGCCAGCGATGTCCGAAGATCCGAAGCCCGAAGCCTCGCGCTACAAGACCGTCGAGCGGACCGACGAGCGGATCCTGGCTTCGGACGTCTTCGAGGCCGACCGGCGGGTGATGCGCCCGCGCAACGGCAAGGGCGTCGTGCGCGAGCCCTCGCGGGAGACCCCCGTCTATCACAGCTGCGATGTGCTGGTGGTGGGCGGCGGCCCCGCCGGCTGCGCCGCCGCGCTGGCCGCGGCGCGCACCGGCGCCGACACGGTTCTGCTCGAGCGATACAACCACCTGGGCGGGCTCTCGACGGGCGGCCTTGTGATCTGGATCGACCGGATGACCGACTGGGAGGGACGCCTGGTGATCCGCGGCTTCGCCGAAGAGGTGCTCGACCGGCTGCCGCCCGAGGCGGTCGCGGGGCCCGAACCGTCGGAGTGGGGCTCGAAGGACCCTGCCAAGGCGACCTATTGGGGCGCCCGGACCGCCGCCTCGCACGGGACCGTCAACTGGTCGCCTACCATCGATCCCGAGCGGCTGAAACTGCTGTCGCAGGAGATGCTGATCGAGGCGGGCGTGCGCCTGGTCTTCCACTCCTGGGCCGCGCTGCCGGTCGTGGAGGAGGGGACGGTCAAGGGCGCGATCTTCGAGAGCAAGGCCGGCAGGCAGGCGCTGATGGCCAAGGTCGTGGTCGACTGCACCGGCGACGGCGACATGTTCGCCAGGGCCGGCGCTGAGTTCGAGGCCGACATCGAGGAAGGCGACGTCCACCACTGCATGAACACCGCCTGGATGTTCGGCGGCGTGGACATGAAGCGCTGGATCGCCTTCCGCAACGAGGAGCCCGACCAGTTCTCGGCTTTCGTCGCGCGAGGGCGGGAGGCGGTCGGCATGTTCGAGCGACCTTTCGTCTCGTGGCGCGATGACATCGCCTTGTTCCTCGGGCCGCGCCAGTCCGGCCTGTCGGCCTTGGACGTGGACGACATGAGCGAGGTGGAGATCCGCTCGCACCGTCTGTTCGCAAGGCACCTGGACTTCTACAAGCGCCATGCGCCGGGCTTCGAAGGCGCCTACCTCCTGCTCAGCGCCCCCCAGCTCGGCGTTCGCCACACCCGCCGCCTGCTTGGCGTCTCGCGCATCGAGCGCGCGCAGTGGCCGGCCGGCGCTCCACTCATCGACGAGGTCGCCGTCAGTCCTTCGGTGTCGCCCAAATTCCCCGTAATCTCGGTGCCCTACGGCGCCCTTGTGCCAAGGACGCTGGATGGCCTGGTGGCCGGCGGACGGCACATCTCGTGCGATGCGAACTCGCACGGCTTCATGCGCGAGATTCCTCAGTGCTGGCTGACCGGCCAGGCAGCCGGCGCCGCTGCGGCCGTCGCCGTGAACGCCGGCGTCCAGCCGCGGCACGTCGATCTGGCGACATTGCAGGCGACCCTGCGCGCGCAGGGCGTCTTCCTTCAGGACGCGACGGCGGCCAGGCCGGAGGACGCGCTCTCCCCCCTGACGGCCTAGGACGTTTCTGACTATATGGCTTCCGGGACGGCTGGACTGGAGCAAGCCATGGCGGATGACCAAGCAGCCCTGGGCGCCTCGCGCAAGGCGATCGGGGCGCCTCTCGAGCGGGGCGCGCGTGAAGAGCGGATCGCGCGCCTTCTCGACGGCGAGCCGCCGAGCCAGTTCGTGCCCTACCAGGGCGGCTATCGCCGGGCGCCGGTGGTGGAGGTCGCCCAGGACCTCCTCGTCTACCGCGCGGAAAACGGACGCCTGATCGCCGAGCTGAAGGAGCACGCCCGCGAGCACGGCCTGGACCTCGCCGACCTGTCGGCGCGGCAGGAGACGCAGGAGGTGCAGGCGCTGCTGCACGGCTTCCTGAGCGCCAAGGCCGCCGATCCCAAAGGACCAATCCTGCGCGAGCTGGCGCGCCTGGCCCAACAAACCGAGCCTCTCCTGATCACGGCCGACGGCGTGCTGGTGAACGGCAACCGGCGCCTGGCGGCCATGCGCGAGCTGCTGGAGCAGGATCCCGACCGCTACGCCAGCTTCGCCGATGTCTCGGCGGCCGTGCTCCCGCCCGACATCTCGGCGCAGGATCTGGAGCACGCCGAGGCGGCGCTGCAGCTGGCGCCCGAGACCAAGCTCGCCTACGGCTGGATGAACCGGCGCCTGAAGCTGAAGCGCCAGCTCGTCGAGCTTGGGCTCACCCGTGAGACGATCGCCGACGCCTATCGCATGGACGATCCGGCCCAGCTGGACCGCGAGCTGGAGGAGCTGGCGCTCGCCGAGGACTACCTGGACTCCTACTGCAAGTCGCCAGGCGCCTATTCCCTGATCGCGGACGCCGAAGCGCTGTTCGTCGGGCTCGACGCCCAGCTCAAGGAGCTGCCCGAGAGCCTGCGGCGGATGTGGCGGCTTGCGGGGTTCAGCATGATCTGCGGACGCGAGGCGGTGCATGGCCCGATGGACCGGCACTTCCCTTTTGCCGATCCCTCGCCCGGTCAGCTGCCGTCGATCGCGCTTCGCCTGTTCGCCGAGGAGAACGATCTCGTCGAAGCCTCCCCCTCGCCCGGTCACGACACCTCGCTGCCGGCCTCCGCGCGCGGAGCGTTGATGACCCTGTTCGCCGACGACAGCCGCAGCCGAATCGTCGGCCCGCAGCTGTTCGCGGTAATGGAGGGCCTGCGGGCGGAGTACCAGGACCAGAGCTCGCCCGTGCGCGCGCTCAAACTGCTCGAGAAGCTGCGTCAAACCGTGGCGCTGCTCGAGCCGGAGAGACTCACCGACGCTCAGCGGCGCAAGCTGCGCAACGACGCCGCGGCGTTCCAGACCCAGGTGTCCGTCCTGCTGGGCCAGTCGGGCGGCGCGGACGAGTCCAAGCGCGCGAGTCCCCTCACCCGGCTGCTCGGCGGCCGATAGCCCCGCGACAGCCGCGAAGGGATTGCATCCAGCCGCGCGTTTGGCGGCGAATAGCCACCAGAAACGCAAGTTGCGCTTGCATGGAGCCATCCTGCTTAACAGGCGAGTGACGCACGCCTATATGACGAGTTCGGGGGCGAGGGGGATGGCGGAAGAGTCGCAGTTGGCGAGGCCGTCGCAAGCGGACAACAACGCGTCGGCGTCGGCCAGCAGTCCGGCAAGCCGAGCCTCGTTGCTCAGCCAGCTCCAGATCGATCGAAACGCCGGACCGCAGCACGGGCCGCCCAACAGCCGCGTCTGGTGGGTCGTCGCGGTCGCAGCAGCTGCCGCCCTCGTCGCCGCCGCGATCGCCTGGTTGGTGATCGCGCAACCGGGCCGGGTTCCCGTCGAGATCGCCGCCGCGGAGGCGGCGCCATCGCAGTCGGCCGCCCAGGGCGCGTCGCTGCTGGACGCCTCCGGCTACGTCGTGGCGCGGCGGGAAGCCACGGTCTCGAGCAAGATAACGGGCAAGGTCAGCGAGGTGCTGATCGAGGAGGGCCAGCACGTCGAAGCCGGACAGGTCATCGCGCGCCTCGACAGCTCGAACGCCCAGGCCGCGCTGGACCAGGCCAAGGCGCAGGCCAACGCAGCGAGGGCCAGCCAGCAAGTGGCGCAGATCGCCTACGACGAGGCCGGCCCCAGGTTCCAGCGTAACCAGCAGATCCATGCCCAGGGGTTCCTCAGCGAGCAGGCCGTCGAAGACGCGCGCGCCGCCTTTGACACGGCGAAAGCCAATCTCGACCTCGCCAAGCGCCAGGTCGCGGTCTCCGAGGCCACGGTGGAAGTCGCGCGCCGCGCTCTGGACGATACGGTCGTGCGCGCGCCCTTCGCCGGCGTGGTCACCGTCAAGGCGGCCCAGCCCGGCGAGATCGTCTCGCCGATTTCCGCGGGAGGCGGCTTCACCCGCACCGGCATCGGCACCATCGTCGACATGGATTCGCTGGAGGTGGAAGTCGACGTCGCCGAGAGCTTCATCAACCGGGTCCGCCAAGGGATGCCGGCGACGGTCAAGCTCGACGCCTATCCGGACTGGCAGATTCCCGCCGAGGTGATCGCCGTCATCCCCACCGCCGACCGCTCGAAGGCCACGGTCACCGTACGCGTCGGTCTGAAGGTGAAGGACCCGCGAATCGTGCCCGAGATGGGCGCTCGCGTCGCCTTCCTGAGCGAGACGCCGACGGGCGCGGGCCAGACAACGCGCAGCGTCGTCGTGCCGTCCGACGCCGTTGTCAGCGACGGCCCCGACAAGGGCGTCGTCTATGTGGTGGCGGACCATGCCGCCGAGCGGCGGGCGGTGAGCCTCGGCGCCCGCACCACCAGCGGCCAGGTGCTGCTGGGAGGTGTCGCGCCGGGCGAGGACGTCGCCGTGAGCGGCCTGGACAAGCTGAAGGACGGCACGAAGGTCCGCATCGTCAAGAAGGCTGCATCGGACGGCTGATCGAGCCGAACGGAGGACGTCATGGAACCGGTCGTTTCGTTGCATCAGGTCGTGAAGAAGTACCGGCGCGGCAAGCAGGCCGTGGAGGTGCTGCACAACCTCGACCTCGAGATCGACAAGGGCGACTTCATGGCGCTGATGGGGCCGTCTGGGTCGGGCAAGACCACCTTGCTGAACCTCATCGGCGGACTCGACAGACCCTCCTCCGGCGAGGTCACCGTCGCCGGCCAAAGGCTCGACGCCATGTCCGGCGGCCAGCTCGCCAAGTGGCGGGCGCACAACGTCGGCTTCGTCTTCCAGTTCTACAACCTGATGCCGACGCTCTCGGCCGAGAAGAACGTGGAGCTGCCGCTGCTGCTCACCTCTCTGTCCGGCGCGCGCCGGCGCCAGAACGTGCAGGCGGCGCTGCAGCTCGTGGGCTTGTCCGACCGCGCCAAGCACAAGCCTTCCGAGCTGTCCGGCGGCCAGCAGCAACGGGTCGCGATCGCCCGCGCGATCGTGGCGGATCCGACCCTTCTGGTCTGCGACGAGCCCACGGGCGATCTCGACCGCGAGACCGCCGAGGAGATCCTGGGCCTTCTGCAACTGCTCAATCGCGAGCAGGGCAAGACGGTGATCATGGTGACCCACGATCCCAAGGCGGCCGAGTTCGCCACGCACGTGCTGCACCTGGACAAGGGCGCCCTGGTTGACGCGCCCAAGGCGGCCGCATGAAGTTCCTGCCTCTGATCTGGGCCGGGATCTGGCGCAAGAAGGGCCGTGCGATCCTCACTCTGCTCTCGGTGCTGAACGCCTTCCTGCTGTTCGGTCTGCTGCAGGGCTTCTCGAGCGGCCTCAACCACGCCGTGGCCGAGACCCACGCGGACATCCTCTATGTGTTCAGCCGCGTCAGCATCCTGGAAGGGCTGCCGCTTGGGCACATGGCCAAGATCAGGACCGTGCCGGGCGTCAAGGCGGTGTCGCCACTCGTCGTCTTCACCAGCACCTATCGCAACCCGCGCACCTTCGTCAGCGCTCTGGCGATCGATCCGGACACCTTCTTCGACGCATACCCGTCGCTTTCGGCCAGCCCCCAGGCGCTGGACGCGATGAGACGGACCCGCACGGGCGGGCTGGCGGGCGTGGCGCTGGCCCGCCTGCATGGTTGGAAGGCTGGTGACAATGTGCCCCTGCGCTCGCTCTACTGGCCCAACCGCAACGGCACGCCGACCTGGCCGGTGACCATCGTGGGGACCTACGTCTCCAAGGACCCGAACTTCGGCGCCAACAACCTGCTGATGAACTACAAGTACGTCGACGAGGGCCGGATCAGCCAGAACGGCACCGCCAACCTCTTCATCATCAGGGTCGCCGACCCCAACCAGGCCAGCCGGATCTCGGCCGCCGTCGACGCCCTGTTCGCGAACTCGCCGCACGAGACAAAGACCGCCACCCAGCGGCAGTACGCGCGCGACCAGATCAAGCAGATCGGCGACATCGGCTTCGTGGTGCGCGCGATCATGGGGGCGGTGTTCTTCGCCCTGCTGCTGTCGGTCGGGGCGGTGATGATGCAGTCGGTGCGCGAGCGCACGCCGGAACTCGCGGTGCTGAAGACTCTGGGGTTCTCGGACCGCAGCATCCTGGCGCTCGTCCTGGCCGAAACCCTGCTGTTCTGCATCTTCTCGGCGGCGTTGGGACTGGGGATCGCCGCGGCCCTCTTCCCGGTCGCCAAGGCGCTCATCGGCTTCGCCATGCAGCCCGGGCCGATCCTGGCGATGGGCCTGGTCGGCGCGGTGATCCTGGCCCTGCTCACGGGCCTGCCCCCGGCTCTGCGGGCGATGCGCCTGCAGATCGTCGACGCCCTGGCCGGTCGCTGAGGAGGGCGGTCCATGCTCAAGCAGATCATCGCCGTCACCGCCATGAACATCGGCAACCTGCCGCAAAGGATCGGCGCCTCGCTGGTGACGGTCATCGGCGTCGCCTGCGTGGTCGCGGTCATGACCTCGCTGCTGGCGATCACCGCGGGCCTGGAGCGCAGCGCGAACCGCAATGGCGACGCAGGACGGGTCATCGTGCTCTCGGCCGGCTCCACCGCCGCCTACATGGGCTCGATCAGCCGCGAGCAGGCGGCGATTGTCGCCGACGCGCCAGGCGTGAAGACGGGACCGGACGGCAAGCCCATGGTCGATCCCCAGGCCACCGTGGTGGTGGAAGTGACCAAGAAGTCCGACGGCGGCTCGGCGAACACCGGCTTGCAGGGGAACTCGGCCCGCTGGCTGTCGCTCGATCCGAATTTCAAGCTGGTGAAGGGCCGCATGTTCCAGCCCGGCCTGCGGGAGCTGATCGTCGGCAAGAATGCGCGGGCCCAGTTCAAGGACATGGACGTCGGCGACCATGTGCGTCTGCGCGGCTCGGAGTGGGAGGTCGTCGGCGCCTTCGACTACAACGGCGGCCTCGCCGAGAACGCGATGATCGGCGATCCGGAGACGGTCATGGCCGCTTTCGACCGCAACGCCTTCCAGAGCATCGCCGTCGAGCTCAGGTCCCCCGGCGACTTCCAGCGGTTCAAGGACGCACTGACCAGCAATCCCCAGCTGCAGGTCGACGTGAAGCGGGAGTCACAATACGTCCACGACCAGCTCCAGCAGCTGACGGTGCTGCTGAACTTCGTGGGCTATTTCGTCGGCGCGGTCATGGCCGTCGGCGCCGTCTTCGGCGCGATCAACACCATGTACTCGGCCGTCGACGCCCGAGCCCGGGAGATCGCCACCTTGCGCGCCATCGGCTTCGGCGGCCTTCCGGTCGTGGTCTCGGTGATGAGCGAAGCCCTGCTGCTCGCCCTTCCAGGCGCTCTGCTCGGCGCACTCGTCGCCTGGGTCCTGTTCAACGGCAATGCAGCGCACATCGCCAGCCTCACCTTCCCGCTGGCGGTGACTCCGGGCCTGGTGGTGCTCGGGATCATCTGGTCGCTGGTCATCGGGCTGGTGGGCGGTCTTGCCCCCTCGATCCGCGCCGCGCGCCTTCCCGTGGCCACGGCCCTGCGTGCGACCTGAAGGTCAGGAAACCCCCGACGGCTCCAGCCCGGCCATCAGGGCGGCAAGGGCGAGGCGGCGCAACCGCTCCTGATCGAGGCCCGCCAACCGCTCGCTCGCCTCGAGTTCGCCCAGCGGCGAGCCTCCCGCCGGCGCAGGCTCGATGCGGCCCCAGCGCATGAGCAGCAGACGGTCCGCAAGCCGGATCACCTCGGCCGGATCGTGGCTGACATAGATCACCGGAACGGCCAGGCGCGCATGAAGCCGCTCGAGGAAGGGCAGGATCTCGGACTTGCTATCCGCATCGAGGCTCGACAGGGGCTCGTCCATCAGCAGGAGCTGCGGCTGTGAGAGGAGTGCTCGCCCGATCGCAACGCGCTGGCGCTCGCCGCCCGAGAGCTTGCCTGTGGACCGCCCGATCAGGGACGCCAAGCCGAGCAGCTCCACCGCCTCGTCGAAATCGATGGCGGGCTCGCCCCGGAACCTCCTGAGTCCGTAGCGCAGATTGCCCTCCACCGAGAGATGGGCGAGCAGGCTCGGCTCCTGGAAGACGTAGCCCACCGGACGCCGGTGCGCGGGCACGAACGCCGTCTCGCTCTGCCAGGCCTTGCCGGCCACGACGAGCCGACCCTGAAGCCGCTCCAGGCCCGCGATGCAGCGCAGGAGCGTGGTCTTGCCCGCTCCGGACGGACCGAACAGGGCCGTGACCCCCGACGCCGGGACTTCGAACGCCGCGTCCAGGCGAAAGTCCCCCAGACGGCCCTTCAGCCGGCAGGCGATCGTCGCGGCCTGGTTGACGCCGTCCCTCATGGCCGCGGCCGACCGATCCTGCGCTCGAGCAGCAGGGTGGCGAGCACCACCGCGAACGCGAAGACCAGCAGACCCCCGGCCAGGACATGCGCCTGACCGTACTGCAGCGCCTCGACCAACTCGTAGATCCTCACCGACAGGACCTCGGTCGCGCCCGGGATCGCGCCGCCGATCATCAGCACCACCCCGAACTCGCCGACCGTGTGCGCGAAAACCAGGATTGCGGCGGCAAGAAAGCCCCGTCGCGCCAGAGGAACCGCCACGGTGAAGAAGGCGTCCGCCGGCGAGGCCCGGAGCGTCGCGGCCGCCTCAAGGGGCCGTTCACCGATCGCCTCGAAGGCCTGGCGCAGCGGCTGCACCGCGAACGGCAACGAATAGACCATCGAGCCGATGACCAGGCCCGTGAAGGTGAAGGCCAGGGTGCGCACGCCCAAGGGGTGCAAGAGCAGGAGCAACGGGCTTCGCGGCCCGAGCGCGATCAGCAGATAGAAGCCCAGGACCGTCGGCGGCAACACCACCGGGAGGGCCGCGAGGGCCGCCACCGGCTCCTTCAGCCAGCTGCGGCTGCGCGCCAGCCACCAGGCGAGCGGCGTGGCCACGATCAGCAGCAGCAGCGTCGTGACGGCGGCCAGCCGGGCGGTGAGCGCGACGATCTCGCCCATGGTTCAGGGCGTCCCATATCCATAGGACCGGATGATCCTGCGCGCCTGCGGGCCCTTGAGGAACCGGACGAAGGCCGCGGCGGCGGGATCACCGGCGCCGGTCCTTAGGAGCACAGCCTGCTGCTCGATGGGCGCGTGATCGGCCTCGGGCACGATCCAGACCGATCCGCCGCTGGTCCCCTTCACCTGGGAGAGGGCGACGAAGCCCAACTCCGCGGCGCCGGTCCGGACGAATTGAAACGTCTGGGCCACCGACGTCCCTCTGACCAGCTTGGGCCCGATCGCGTCATAGACGCCAAGGCGCATCATGGTCTGGACGGCGGCCGCGCCATATGGCGCCAGAAGCGGGTCGGCGATGGCGAGCTTGTCGAACCTCCCGGATCTGAGGACCTGCCCGCGTGGATCCACCAGCCCGGGCGAGGCGCTGTAGAGGGCCAGCCGTCCGACCGCATAGGTGAAGCGCGAGCCTGGCGCGGCAAGTCCCGCCTTCTCCGCCGCCGCGGGACGGTCGGCGTCCGCGGACAGGAAGACCTCATAGGGCGCGCCATGCGACAGCTGGGCGAAGAACTGGCCAGAGGATCCGAAGCTCAGCGCCACATGCTGGCCGCCGGCGGCCTCGAACGCCTCCGCGATCTTCTTGGCGGGCTCCGTGAAATTCGCAGCGACTGCGACCTGCAGATCCGCCGCACGCGCGCCGCCGACAACGGCGAGCGCCAGAGCCAAGGCGGCGAAGACCGAGATGGCGCGGGGCATGGGCTCTCGATATGTAGTTCAGGTGCCTATCGCCTTCTACGGCATGGTCCGCCGCCCGGTCAATTTGCGCGCTCGTCTTTCGGACGGCGGCCCAGACGCCCATGTTGGATGGATGGCCCGATCAACCTCCCCGCCCCCGCCGCAGAGCCTTGACGAACGGCTCGACGAAGCCTTGGACGAGAGCTTCCCCGCGAGCGATCCGCCGGCGATGACCGAGCCCGCCGGGGACGGCCGGGACGTTGCGGACGCCGCGCCGCCTAAGCCCGGGCGACGGCGCGCCGAGCGTCGACATCCCAGCTGACCCCCTGTCCTGGATGCCTGGCCAGGCAGATGCGGTCCTGAAGCGGACGCTCGGACGTGGAACCGGCTATCGGCGGGCGACCTGCTCGGGCCCGGACCTTACCGCTGATACCGGCGTCAGCCGCGGGTGGGGACTGTGGAGCGCCAGTGCGCCCACGTCCCGATCATCAGGGTCAGGAGCACCAAGTAGCTCCAGATGACGCCGGCGGTGAACGGGGCCAAGGCGCCTACCCGGTAGTCCGTCATCCGCGCCACGTAGGTCACAACTCCCAGCAATTGGAACGCTGCGGCCCACATCGGCCAGTGGCGGTCGGACCTGAGCGCGAGCCAGAGCAGAACGGCCAGAAAGGCCAGGTCCACGCCAAGCATCCCCCACTGCGGATCGAGCCAGTGCCTGGTATCCTGGACCAGCGCGCTTGCGATCGAAGCGAGGATGTTGACGACGGCGACGATCCGCTCGGGCCGGCCGCCCTTCCAGATCGCTATGCCGGACACCGACAGCATGGCCGCGTCCCAGACGAGCTGAGGCGTTGTCCGTAGAATCATCGGGGCCCTCGGCGAGCGCGAGAGCCCCGATCTTGTCAGATTGGCGGGCGCCCAGAAAGAGGGCGTCCTAGGCGGCCGCGGCGTCGGGTTCGACCGTCCTCAGATCAGGCCGATGCACGGCGCTGGCGGGCGGCTTGGTGGCATCGTCTCCATAGGCCACGGCGCCGAGGCCGACCTGCCTCTGGACTATGGCCAGCTCCTTGTGGGCCTCGACAATTCCCCGCCGGGCCTGGGTCAGGGCGGCGAGGGTTTCGCTCAGACGCTCGATGGCGGATTGGCCGTAGATGGCCGACAGTCCCGCTTCGGCCCGAGCCGAAGGAATGGAGGCCGCCAGAACGGCGGTCTTGTTGAGCGCCTGGTCGATCGCGGCTTCGGCCTCGAACAGTCCGCCGGCCACCTGATCGGCCGCTTTGCGACGTTGCTTGAGCATGAGTTCATCCTCCGCGCCGGGAGCCGGCGCGCTATGGTTGGTTGATGTCGGAAGTCGGCTTGGGCGCCGTCCCGGCGCCCCCGGCGCCCTAGACGAGGTCCTTCAGGGCATGGAGCCCCGCCAGCACGCCGCCGAAGGCGACGCCAGAGGCGATGGCGATGGCCAGGATCCAGCCCAGGCGTGCGAGGGGGCCTAGGGCATTTCGGCCTCCCCGTCGGGCCCAGGGCCAGGCTGGAAGGCCTCGTCCATAAGGGTCCAGGCCAGACAGAGAATCTCGCGCAGGACCATTTCCGGCGGCTTCCAGCGCGAATGCTTGCGCATCGCCGAGACCAGCGGCGGCGCCAACGCCTGCTTGGCCGGCGTATCCGCGAGGTCGATCAGCTGACGCTCGAGCTGCTCCCAGGTGAAGGTCGGCATCGGCCGCTCGGGCGTCGAGGATCTTGGCCAATCGCGCAGGAACGCCCGCCTCTCGAGCAGATCGCCAATCGCCGTCCTGACCGCGCGCTTCTGATCGATTTCCCTGTGGGCGCTCATCCTGGTCTCCCGCCAATGCGGGGACAGGAGGACAGGCCGAAGCCGCTTCGCCTATCCCGATCGTGTCGGGTCCCGACGCAGGGGGGATGGCCAGCGACCCATCATGCGTGGCGAAAAGGCGCGCCGCCTCATATCGGTCGATCACCCCCAGGCGGTGGCGCGCCTTGTCCAAATGGGTGTCGACGGTGTGTTTGGAGATTCCGAGCTCGCGGCCGATCTGCTTGGAGCTCAGATGCTGGTTGACCAGACGCAGGCACTCGCGCTCCCGTGGCGTCAGGAGCTCCAGCTGCTGGGCCGAAAGTGATCGAAGCCCACCCATGGCTCAGCAATTAACGAGGAGACTTCGCCTTCGTCCAGCGCCCAACCAGCCTATGCAACTACCGCGGGCGCAGTCTCCGGAGCGGTGCTGCAGGCAGGGCACAGTGACTTCAAGGCCTCTTACTAGGTTTCCGGCGCGTCTTCGGCGAGCGAGCGCACGATCTCGAGCACCTGGCGGCGGAGCCTCCCGCGGCCGATCCTCGGGAACAGAGCGGCAAGCTCCAGGCCTTCGGGCGTCAGCAGCAATGCGTGGACGGTGGTTTCCAGCCGCGACGCCTCAGGCTCGTCGTCCCCGACAGCCGGATCGGGCAAACCGTCGAAGAAGTAGCCAACCGAGCACGAGAGAACGCGCGCGATTTCGTAGAGCCTGGACGACGAGACCCTGTTGGCGCCTCTCTCGTACTTCTGGACCTGCTGAAAGGTCAGCCCCAGCGCCTCGGCCAGGGCCTGCTGGCTGAGCCCAAGCGTCCGACGACGCAACCGGATCCTCGCGCCGACGTGCAGATCGACCGTATCGGAACTACGCGGGCCCGCGCTCCCGGCGCCCGACACGCGCGGTACTCTCACGTTGGTCGTGACCACGGCGCCCACTGCCCCATCGGTGGTGTTCGGCGCTACCTTTACCGATGCGCGTGACGCGGCTCAAGACGCCTGTCAAGTCAGCCGAAACGGCCGGTGACGTAATCCGCGGTCTGGGGCGAGCGTGGGTTGGTGAACAGCCCTTCAGTGTCGCCGAACTCGATAAGCTTCCCCAGGTACATGAAGCCCGTGTAGTCGGAGACCCGCGCGGCTTGCTGCAGGTTGTGGGTCACGATGACGATGGTGTAATCGGCCTTCAGGTCCAGGATGGTCTCCTCGAGCTTGGCCGTCGAGATCGGATCCAACGCCGAGGCCGGCTCGTCGAGCAACAGCACCTCGGGCCTGACGGCGATCGAGCGCGCGACGCACAGCCTCTGCTGCTGCCCCCCCGACAGCCCGAGCCCGGAGCTGTTCAACTTGTCCTTGACCTCGTCCAGGAGTGCGGCGCGCTGGAGCGCCTCTTCGACCCGCCCGCGGACTTGGCTCGCCGACAGGTTCTCGTTCATGCGCAGCCCGAAGGCCACGTTATCGAAAATCGACATGGGGAATGGCGTCGGCTTCTGGAACACCATGCCGACCCGGGCCCGCAGCATCGAGACGTCGACGGCGGGATCCAGTATGTCCTCACCGTCGAGCAGGATCTGGCCCTTGGCCCGCTGCCCAGGATAGAGCGAATAGATCCGGTTCATCGCCCGCAGGAGCGTGGACTTCCCGCAGCCCGATGGCCCGATCAGGGCGGTGACGCGCTTGGCGGCGACCGGCAGGCTGACGCCTTGCAGCGCGTGCGTCCTGCCATAGAAGAAGTCGAGATTGCGCGTCTCGAGCTTGATCTGGTCGGCCGGAATCGCGGCGACATAACCCTCGTGCGTCTCGCGCGCGTGCACGTCCATGATCGGCAGGGCTCCCGATAGAGGTCGGCATTCGACCTCCGCAGACGGCGTTATAGCGTTCCAATACGAAACTTAGATAAGCTTGACGGCCGGGTCGGTCGTGTTCCGTAACCCTTGCCCGCGGATCGGGCCTTTCAGCTCGACTGGCCGCTGGGCGCGCTCGTCCGGACTGTCCATGATCGGCAGCGCTGGACCCGTCCGAGGAGGTCAGCGCCCTTCGCCCCGCAGCGGTGAGGGCTGAAGCTGCGCTCCGGACCCCAGGCAGTCTCCTGGAGCAGACGTCGACCGGGAAGGACCGGAGCGGCGCGCCGAACCGGTCGGGGCCGCCCCGAAAAGGAGCGGCCCCACCGGACTCGACTGATCGAAGTCGTCCCCTGAAGGACCGCGATCACCAGCGGAACTGGCTCCACAGGCCCACTTCGTCGTACGTCCCGTCGACGATGCCGCCGACGTTGCCGTTGGAGGTGCCGATGATGCCGTTGTCGACCTTGTCGCGCTTGTAGACCAGAGCGAAGTCCACGATCTTGGCCGGGCTGTAGGACACGCCCACATTGAAATAGTTGTCGTGGAGGCTCGGGCTGGTGTCGCGCCTGGGCTTGACCCAGTCGTAGCGGCCGAACACGGCGACCTGAGGCGTGACCTTGAACGAACCAAAGCCAGAGAAGCCTTCGGAGCTGTTCCTGAGCGCCGGATTGGCCTGGGTCACGTCGTTCCAGTCGCTGGCGTAGAAGTACTCGCCGCCAAGCCGGATCCGATCGTTGGTGTAGGCGACGAGGGCGTCGAACCGGCTCGCGTTGACGTAGGTCGTCGGGCCGTTCTTGACGTCCTTGCCGAGCTTGCCGGTGTAGCCGCCGACCGCGACGGTGAAGTGGTCGGCCGTGGCGCTGACGCGCCCTTCAAAGTCGACCCCTTGCGACCGGTTGCCGGTGCCGAAGCCGGGCTTCTTGTAGCCCGCGCCATTCACTGCAGCGAGCGCGTAGTTGAACGTGACCATGCCGGCCGGCACCTTGCCGGACACGTGCACGCCCCAATCGGCGGAGGTGCCGAACTTGTCGCGGTCGATCATCACATTCTCGACGTAGCGATAGCCGTAGATGTCCTCGACGAAGGGGACCCAGGGCAGGTCGGTCGAGCCGAGCCGGAAGACCATGGCGTCCGACAGCTTGGCCTGAAGATAGGCCTTCTTGATGTAGATCTGCGTGGCGCCGACCGCGCCGTCGTAAGTGAAGTCGGTCGTGATGTTCGCCGAGAAGGTGTCGTTGAACTTGTGGTCGATGCCCACGTAGAAGCGCTTGATGTCGAAGTTGACGCCGTTGCGCGCTGGGCTCGGGGTGACGCCGTCGGACTTCTCGGTAATCGAAGTGATGTCGTAGTACATCCGTCCGTTGACGGACGTCGACGACTCCCAGCCGGGCTTGGGCTTGGGCAGCGCCGCCACGGCGGTCTGCACCTCGCCTGGAATGCGCTTGATCTCGGTGTCGGCCTGGACCTGTGCGGCCTGGGCCGATTGTGCCGCCTGCTGGGCGGCGGCGGCGGCGGCGGCGGTCTGCTGTTGCTGGGCCTCGAGCGCGTTTATGCGCTGGACCAGCATCGCATTCTGCTCTTGCAGCGCCTGGATCTGCTGCTGCTCGAGGCTCGGCCCGGCAGGTGGTGTGTGATGATGCCGAACGGTCTTCGCTTGAGCGGCCGCCCCAAGTCCCAGCGCGATGAGCGCGCCAAGCGCGGCCCCGCGAAGCAGCGAGGTCTTCATTTTCATGGATCCGTCCCCGAATTCCCACCCGACTGATTGACGGGTGGATCGGGGCTTAGGGGTCGGACATGACGGTTCTGCAACAGCTTTGCGAACATTCTGATTCGGCCGCCGGGGCCGGTCGGCGTGTTGCAGAACGCCCACACGAGCGGGCGCGCGATTGATCCGGGTCAAGGCGGGCCGGAGCGGCTGGCCCACTCTGTGCGACGAGGGGGATGAGGGATGAACATCGCGCGAGCTTTGCGAACAGCGCTGATGGCCATGGCCGGGGCGGCGGCGGCGTCATGCGCGTCGATGGCCCAGCCCGCGGGGCCTGAGGCTGCCGCCCCGTCCCAGATCGCCCACGGGCGCCAACTGGCCGAACGGAACTGCGCGGCCTGCCATGCGATCGGCAAGACGGGTGAAAGTCCATTTCCGCCGGCGCCGCACTTCCGCGCACTTGGCCGCAAGTACCCGTTGGACGACCTGCAGGAGGCCCTGGCCGAGGGAATCGTCTCGGGGCATCCGGCCATGCCGCAGTTCCAGTTCACGTCCACGGACGTGAGTGACCTGATCGCCTACCTCAAGAGCATCCAGACGCCGGTCAAGGCCGAGACGATCACGCCGCGGTAGGCCCGGGCGGCGAAGGGGGCGCGCAAGCGCCGCGCCCCCGGGGGCCGGCCGCGTCAGTAGCAGGCGCGAACCCGGACGTACTCCTGCAGGTAAGGATCCCACCGCCAGGACATGCGGCAGCGGCGCTCGTAGGCGTCGTAGGTCGGGCCCGCGTAATAGTCAGGCGCCGGACCGTAGTCGTAGCGGGCGGGCGGACCGTAACTGTAGCTGTAGCCGTAGTCGTCGTGGCGCCCGCCGCTCGCCAGCGCGGCGCCTATGGCGAGGCCAACGATGCCTGCGGCGACCGCGGCGCCGGAGTCGCCGTGGCGGTAGTGACCCCTGCCCCCATGATCCCAATCGCGGGCGGATGCGGGAACGGCGGCGGCCAACGCGCCGGCGGCGACAACGCCGGCCAGGGCGCCTGTCAGGATCTTGTTCATCGTACCCTCCTCGAAGGCCGTCTTGATGTTCGCTCGCGATGTTTGCGAGGTTGCGCGCACCTTCCATCCCGAGCGCTGAACCCCCGCTGAACGAGCCGGATGCGGAACCGTTCAGGCAATGGCCAAGCCGACGCCGAGCTTGCAGCGCGCGGCGGCAAGGCATAGGCGCGAATCCAAAGCGCGAAGGGAGCCGTCCAATGACCATCACCCGCCGGGACCTTCTGGCGTCGGGCGTCAGCGTCCCGGCCTCAGCCGTGCTTCCTCGATTCGCCTTGGCGGCCCCATCGACGACGAGGGCGAACGCCGCCTCGGACGCCCTGCTCGAGTCGGTGGCCGAGGAGATTCTGGCCGAATATCCGGAGAATGCGACCTTCTTTGGCGTCGACGCCGGCAAACGCGCCGCCCTGTCGCACCGGCTCACGGACCGCTCGATCGCCGGCGACCTGGCGCGGGCCGAAAGCTGCGAGCGGCGGCTTAGGCGGCTGAAGCAGGTGGACCGCAGCCGCCTCACCGGCGTCGCGGCGGTGAACTACGACAGCGCGCTCTATGCCCACCAGGTGGCGGCGGACGGCTACGCGCGCTTCAAGACCGGCGACAACGCGGTCCTCAACACCCTGCAGGCGGAGAGCAACTCGCCCTATGCCGTCAGCCAGGCGACCGGCTTCTTCCCGACCATCCCCGACTTCCTGGACAGCCAGCACCGGATCGAGACGGCCGACGACTGCGATGCCTATCTCGACCGCCTGACCGCCTTCGCCAAGGGGATGGACGACGAGAACGCGCGCATGCGGCGCGACGAGGCGCACGGCGTCATTGCGCCGGACTTCCTGCTGGATCTGACGATCGGCCAGATGACGGACTTCAGCGGCAAGCCGATCGAGGACTGGGGGCTGGTCACTTCGCTCGCGCGCCGCGCCCAGGGCAAAGCGATCGCGGGCGATTGGGCCGGGCGGGCGCAGCGGCTTTGCGAACAGCAAGTCGCGCCGGCGATCGACCGGCAGCTGGCGGTCCTCAAGGACCTGCGCGCCAAGGCGACCCACGACGCCGAAGTCTGGAAGCTGCCCGACGGGGAGGCCTATTACGCCTGGTTCCTGAAGGAAGGCACGACCACGCCGCTGACGGCCGCGCAGGTGCATGCGATGGGCCTGGACCAGACGCGCGCCCTGACCGCCCAGATGGACGACCTGCTGCGGTCCCAGGGCATGAGCAAGGGCTCGGTCGGCGAACGCCTGATGGCGCTCAACAAGGACCCGCGCTTCCTGTTCCCGAACACCGACGAAGGCCGCCGACAGCTGCTCGCCTACCTGAACGGCGTGGTGGCGGCGATGCGCGCCAAGCTGCCCAAGGCGTTCGCGACCCTGCCCAAGGCCGACCTGGTCATCAAGCGCGTGCCGCCCGCCATCGAGGCGGGCGCGCCCAGCGGCTACGAGCAGGACGGCTCGATCGACGGGACGCGGCCGGCCAGCTACTACATCAACCTCAAGGACACGGGCGACTGGCCGAAGTTCACCCTGCCGACCCTGACCTTCCACGAGGGCATCCCGGGCCACGTCTGGCAGGGCGTGTTCGCCCATCGCCTGCCGCTGATCCGGTCGATGCTGGCGTTCAACGCCTATGTCGAGGGCTGGGCGCTCTATGCGGAGCAGCTCGGCGACGAGCTCGGCCTCTACGCCGATGACCCCTTCGGCCGACTGGGCTATCTGCAGTCGATCCAGATGCGGGCCTGCCGGCTGGTGGTCGATACGGGCCTGCACGCCATGCGCTGGAGCCGAGAGAAGGCGATCGCCTGGTTCGTGGCCAACAATGGATCGCCGCGGCTCGACGCCGAGGTCGACCGCTACTGCGCCTGGCCGGGCCAAGCCTGCGGCTACAAGATCGGACATTCGGAGATCAACCGCCTGCGCGCCCGGGCCAAGGCGGCCCTCGGCAAGCGATTCGACCTTCGGACCTTCGATGACGCGCTGGTCAGATCAGGCGCCGTCCCCCTGACCGTGCTCAGCGGCATCGTCGACCGCTACATCACCACGCGACGAGCCTGACGCGACCACAGGTCCTGCGCGGCGCAGCCAAGCTGAACAGCGGATAACGACGATCTCACGACGCGTTCAGCGCCATGGGCGCCTAGTCCCCTCCACCCGCTGCAGGCCGCTCCGGCGCAGCGCCCGAAGGGACGGACTCCGCCATGAAGATCGCAGCCATTTCAGTTGCCGTCATCGCCGCCGTGAGCGCCAGCGCGGCCGGGACGCCGAGCTTCGCCCAAGGCTATGGCGACCGGTACGCCCGGGACGACGGCGGCCGCTATGGCGGGGACTACGCCGGCGGACGCACGCCGGACCATGGCCGGCGTTCGGGCTTCCGCTGTGATGCGACCGAGCATCGCGCGGGCGCCGACGGGGCCGTGTTCGGCGCCCTGGCGGGCGCGGCGATGGGCGGCAGCCTGGCCCACCGCGGCGACCGGACGGGTGGGGCCGTCATCGGCGCCCTGTTCGGCGGCCTGATCGGAAACGCCATCGCCCGCAGCTCCGCCTCAAACTCCGACGCCTGCCAGGGCCAGACCGAGGACACAGGCTACCGCGGCGGATGGATCGTCCATGGCCGCAACAGCTACGGCCAGGACCGCTACGGCTGGAGCAGCCAGGACCGCTACGGCTCAAGCGGCTACGACGGCGATGGAAGCCGCTTGGGCGGGGCCAGCCGTGACGAAGGCGCCTATGGCGGCTACGGCTACGACTACGGCTACGGCCAGGACGGCTCCGACCGGAGCCGCCATGACGACCGCCATCCTGACGTCGACGACGACAACGACTGACGCAACGGAGAGCCCGACGGTCAGGGCCAGCAGAAGGCCAGGCGGGTCTCGCCCTCCGCCAGGCCGTCGGGACCGAACCGCCGCTCGGCGATCTCGCCTCGCCCCGCCGAATCGACCGTGACCACCGTGCTGCAGCGGGTCCCATAGACCGGATGGCGGATGAAGATGGCTGACGACAGCCGCTCTCGCTCCAGGTCCAGGCCCGTGCTCGGAAGAGCCTCGTCCGCCGGCCGCGCCTCATCGGCGAGGGCGGCGAACAGGGCGGCGCCATCCCAGTCACCGCGGTCCAGCCAGCCGCGGAGAGCAGCTTTCAACCGCATGGTCTTGGGCCATGGCTCATCGAGCGCGCCGTTGGAAAGGCCGTAGAGACCGGGCGGCAGGGCCTCGATCCTGGAATCGGGCCGGTTCATCGCGAACAGCGCTCCTTCCCCGTCCACGCCGATCAGATCGAACGGATTGAAGGTGGCCAGCTCAAGGCTCGACAGGTCGGCGCGGGCGTCCGGCTCGACCAGGAAGGTCCGCGTGAGCTGGCCTCGGGAGGGGCGGCCCTCGGCCGGCGGGCCGTATCCGCGCAGGTTGGTGACCACCGCCAGGCGGCCGCGCTCGGAGACGCCGAGCCAGGTTCCACCCGAGGCGAGGTCCACGCCGCCCAGGACGTGCGGCGCGTCCTCCCAGCGATGCAGCGGCAGCGTGGGTCGTGCGTGAAGCTCGTCGCGATTGCCGGCGAGCACCAGCGGCCAGTGCGGATGGACGCGCCAGGCGAAGGCCAGAACGCACATGCCGGAATCCCGGGCTGCGGCCGCCGACCGGCCTGCTCAAAGGGCCGACACTCTACCCCAGCGCCGGGGCACCGCTATGGTGAGCCGCGGAGGGCGCATGACAGGCCGGGACGACAAGCCGACGGTGAGGATCGCAACGCCTGAAGACGGCGCAGCGTTCGCCGCCATCTATGCGCCCATCGTGGCCTCGACCCCGATCTCGTTCGAAACCGAGCCGCCCACGGCCGAGGAGATGGGCCGCCGAATCGCCGCGACTCTCGAGATCCTGCCCTGGCTTGCCGCGGTGCAGGACGGCGAGATCCTGGGCTACGCCTATGCGGGGCGGCACCGCGAACGGTCCGCCTATCGATGGTCGGTGGACGTGACGGCCTATGTCGCCGAGGCGTCGCGGCGACGGGGCGTCGGACGGCTGATCTATGGCAAGCTCATCCGTATACTGACAGCCCAGGGCTTCAGGTCAGCTTTCGCCGGCATCACCCTGCCCAACGCCGCGAGCGTGGGCCTGCACGAGGCCATGGGCTTCGAACCGATCGGCGTCTACCGCCAGGTGGGCTTCAAGCTGGGCCAGTGGCGCGACGTGGGCTGGTGGCGGCGGTCGCTGACCGACGATCCGGGCCCTCCGCGGGAGCCGGAGCCCTTCGATGCCTGGCGTCGTCGGAGCGGCCGCGCCTAGGCCGCATCAGGCGGCGAGGGCCTGGGCGATCTCGGCCGCGGCGGCGCGAAGGTCCGCAAGGCAGCCCGCCACCACCTGAGTGGCGCGCACGGCCCGACGCGTCCAGGTCAGGTTGAGACTCGCAGCGACCCGACCTTTGACGATGATCGGCACTGCGATGGAATCGCGCCCGTCATCCTGCATGAACCGCTGACCGCCCGTCTCGCCGGTCAGGAGCGGATCGCGCCGCCCATAACCCTGGGCCTGGGTCTGGGAGACAAGCCTGGCGAGCCAGCGAGGGTCGGAGGCGAAGGCGTCTTCCGGCCGCCGCTCGGCGTGCAGGATCTCGACGATCTCCTCGCGCTCGGCCTGGCCGCAGAACGCGAAGTAGGCGCGGCCCGTCGAGGTCAGGAGCATGTTTATGCGCGCGCCCACCGGGCCCAATGGCAGGTGCGGCACATGTGAGCGCGGCCTGTTGGTCTCGATCACCTCCATCTGCCCGCCGCGGCGGACCGCCAGGACCGAAGGCCAGTTCACCCGCTCGCACAGGCGCGCCATCACCGGCGACGCGAGCTCGACGAGCCGACGTTCGTCGTCGGCCCAGGACGGGCTCTGGGCGGGACCGCTGGACGGCAGGTATGCGCCGTCGGCCATGCGCTGCCAGATCAGGTTGCGCTCGGACAGGGTGCGCAGGATTCGCAGCAGCGTCGCCTTGGGCAGGCCGGTGATGGCGTGCAAGTCCTTCAGGCCAGCGCCCGGCCCCGTCTGCAGGGCCTGCAGCACGTCCAGCCCCCGCTCGAGGGCCCGGATCGACCTGACCGACGTCGCCATGACTTCGCACATTTCACACAGTGAAACGTTGGACGCAAGAGCGCTGGCGTGCGACCGGAGCGGCGGCGTAAGCCGGACAAGGCTGGCCGGGCGCGGCGACCCGACCGCCGGGAGACGCCGTTGAGGAACAGCGACTACTTCGACCGGAGCGCGGAGCTCCATCCTGACCGCGCGGCGCTCAGCGACGACGGTCGCAGCCTGACCTACGCCGAGGTGAAGGCGCTGACCGAGCGGCTGGCCCGGGCCATGCGCGGTCGCGGCCTCGGGCCGCAAGAGCCGGTGGCGATCTATTCGCCCAACCACGCCTCGGTGCTGCTGGCCCTTCTGGGGATCTGGCGGGCCCGGGCCGTGTGGATCCCGGTCAACTCGCGCAACGCGCTGGACGCCAACATCCAGTACCTGAACTACGTGCGCGCAGCTTGGCTGTTCTATCACTCCAGCGTCGCAGAGGATGCGGCGGCGATGCAGGCCTCCACGCCGAGCCTGCGCCAGCTGGTCTGCCTGGATCGTCCCGACGGGACCGCGCCATCGCTGGACGAGCTGATGGCGGCCGACCAGGCCGACCTGGCCGATCCGCATGACCCGCAGGAGGCGTTCGGCAGCCCGAACGAACGGGTGGCCATCATCGCTACAGGCGGCACGACGGGACCGGCCAAGGGCGTGATCGTCACGAACCGCAGCTGGGGCGCGATGGTCGAGACGGTGATCAACGCCATGCCGTGCGAGGCGCCGCCGGTGTGCCTGGCCACCGCGCCCCTGACCCATGCGGCAGGTCCGGTGGCCATGGCCGCGCTCGCCATGGGCGCCACGGTCGTCATCCTGCCCCGGTTCGACGCGCTGGGAGTGATGGAGGCCATCGAGCGCGACCGGGTCACCCATATGTTCCTGCCGCCAACCGCGCTCTACGCGATGCTGGCGCACCCGCGCGTGAGCCAGTTCGACTACTCGAGCCTCAGGTATTTCCTGCTCGCCGGCTCGCCGGTGTCGCCGGACAAGCTGAGGCAGGCGGTGGAGGTCTTCGGGCCCTGCATGTGCCAGAGCTACGGCCAGACCGAGTGCCACATGATCGCCACCTGGCTGCCGCCCGAAATCGTTGCGGCGGCGGCGCGGGGAGACCATCCCGAGCGCCTCGCCAGCTGTGGACGCGCCAGCTCTTCGGTCAGGGTCGAGCTCATGGATGACGATGGCCGGCTGCTGCCGCCCGGGGAGCCCGGCGAAGTCGTCGCCAAGGGCTCGCTCGTGGGCGAAGGCTACTTCGAGATGCCCGGGGCCACTGCGGCCGTGCGGACCTTCGGCTGGCACCACACCGGAGACGTGGCCTACCGCGACACGGACGGCTTCTTCTATATCGTCGACCGCAAGAAGGACATGATCGTGACGGGCGGCTTCAACGTCTACTCGGCCGAGGTCGAGGCGGCGGTGATGGAGCTGGACCAGGTGCGAGAATGCGCGGTCGTGGGCGTTCCGGACGAGAAGTGGGGCGAAGCGGTGACGGCCATCGTCGCGTTCAGACCCGGCGCGGCCCTCTTGGAGGCGGAGATCATCGAGCACTGCAAGCAGCGGCTGGGCGGCGTGAAGGCGCCGAAGGCCGTGCACATCTGGCCGGAGGTGCCGCGCACGCCGGCCGGCAAGTTCGACAAAAGGGCGATCCGCGCGACGTTCTGGTCAGGGACGGAACGACAGGTCCATTAGGGTTCGACGACCACGCGGGTCGCCACCGCGTGCAGCCCCTCGAGGACGGCGCGCTCGGCGGCGCCGCCCCCTTTGCCCGCCATGACCCGCAGCAGACGGATGGTGTTCAAATGCACCGCCACCGCGTCGGCATTCCACCCGCCGGCGGTCCGCAGGCGGTCCAGCAGGTCGCAGAGGCTGAACGCCGCCTCGCCGAGCTCGGCCATGCCGCAGGAGCCGGCGACGCCCGCCACGGCGTTGGAGCGCTGATAGGCATCAACCAGGACTGTCGTCTCCGGCCGCTGAACGACCTTGTCCAGGAGCCGCTCCAACCGGGCGATGTCGGTGTCGATCGCGGCGATGCAGTCCTGGCGGATCGTCTCGAGGTTGGCCTCGGCGCGGGCGACCGCCTCGTCCAGGCGCACGCCGCCGGAACTGCGGATCATGCGAGTGAGCGGATTGTCGCGAAAAAAGTAGCGGATCTTGCTCATGACGCGGCCTTCATCAGCATGGCTTGGTTCATGGAAAGCTCCGCGAGGGGGTCTTGAGGATCGTGGGATCGACGGTCGGTCATGCCCGGCGGAGGACCCACGTCGTGAAAGCGCCGCTCAGGGCCGACGTAGGGGCCGGCTTCAATGAAGTGACGGTGCTCGCGCGCCACCCAAAGGATCCGCTCGAGCAGAACGGACGGCGCCAGGGGCTTGGCGACCATGAAGTTGGAACCGCAGTCCCGGGCGCGGCTGACGTTGGCCTGACTGGTGTGGGCGCTCACCAGGATCACCGGAACGAAGGCGTTCGGCTCCAGCCCCGAGCGCCTGAGCCAGTGCACGAAGTCGCACCCGTCGGGCTCCCCTTCGCGCAGCTGGATCTCGGCGATGACGAGGTCGAGGCGGGTCCGTTCGGAGACGGCCCGGGCGCGGGCGACGTTGCTGCAGCGATGGAAATGGGTCGCCTGGAAGCCCGCCAGAATCTGGACGAGCACCTCCACACCCAACGGGCTGTCGAGCAGCAGGATCGACGCCTTGGAGAGGTTCAGCCTGACGTTGGGCGGGGCCGGAGCGTCCATGGGCTCATCGAGGGCGGCGGCGGCGTCCGCCTCGACGGGAGGCGAAGGGAGGCCTGGCGACCAGTGCGCCAAGGTTGCGGCAGCGTGGTAAACGAACCCTTGCGGGCCGGTCCGGGGTCGCCCGATCGCGCAGGCGATCTGGCCGACCATGCTGGTCGGCCCGACGTCAGCGTCGTAATGCTCGGGCCAAAGCCGACGCTCGAGAGGATTCCATGAAGCGCGCCCTGATCGTCGCCTGCGCCGTGGCGGCGGCCTCGGTCCCACTGCGGGCATGTACCCGCGACCACAAGACCCCGATCGATCCGGACAAGATCTCCGAGCACATCCGCGTGCTGGCGTCGGATGGGTTCGAGGGCCGCGGCCCCGCGACCGACGCGGAGCCCAAGGTGATCGACTACGTGATCAGCCAGTTCAAGGACCTGGGCCTGGATCCCGGCGGCGAGCACGGCGGCTGGACCCAGGACGTCCCGCTGGTCAGCTATCAGGTCAACGGTCCGATCAAGCTGGGCCTGACGACCAACGGCCAGACCGAAACCCTGACCCAGGGCGAGGAAGCCGTAGTCCAGACCCTGGTCCCAGTTGACCATGTCTCGATCAAGGACGCCCCCATGGTCTTCGTCGGCCATGGCGTGAAGGCGCCCGAGCGCCATTGGGATGACTTCAAAGGCTACGACCTGAAGGGCAAGATCGGCGTGGTCCTGGTGAACGACCCGGACTTCGACAACCCATCATCCCAGCTCTTCGGCGGCCCGGCCGAGACCTACTATGGGCGCTGGACCTACAAGTACGAAGAGGCGGCCCGCCAAGGCGCCGTCGGCTGGCTGATCGTCCATGAGACCAAGCCGGCCTCCTACGGCTGGGCGACGGTGAAGAACTCCAACGCCAACGCCCAGTTCGACATCGAGCGGCCGGACGCCTCCAAGGCCCACCCCTTGCTGCAGGGATGGATCCAGCGGGACCTGGCGGTGAAGCTGTTCAAGGCCTGCGGGCTGGACTTCGACGCCGAGAAGGAGGCCGCCAAGTCGGCCGACTTCAAGCCCACGCCCCTGAGCTGCGCCAGCTTCTCGGCCGACTACGGCGTCGATCACAAGCGGGTGGTCACCCACAACATCGTGGGCCGCCTGCCCGGCCGGACGCATCCGAACGAGACGATCTTCGTCACGGCGCACTGGGATCACCTGGGGATCGGCGCGCCCGACGCGAAAGGGGACCGCATCTTCAACGGCGCCGTGGACAACGCCTCGGGCGTCGGAGACATACTGGAGATCGCCCGAGCCTTCACCAAGCTCGACCCGCACCCGGACCGAAGCGTGGTGTTCATGGCGGTCACCGCCGAGGAGAAGGGCCTGCTGGGCTCGCTCTACTATGCGACCCACCCGCTCTATCCGCTCGAGACCACCGTCGCCGACATCAACTTCGACGCCCTGGACGCCGACGGCCCGGCCCGCGACATCTCGGTCCGCGGCAATGGCCAGACCACGCTCGAGGACGACCTGACCGCGGCGGCCAAGCGCCATGGCCGATACTTCTCGCCCGAGCCGGACCCGGGCGCGGGCAAGTTCTACAGGGCCGACCACTTCTCCTTCGCCCAGGTCGGGGTGCCCGCGATGTCGATGGTCTCGGGGCGGGACCTCCTGAGCGGAGGCCGCGCGGCCGGAGACGCTTGGACTGCAGACTACACTGCCCACCGCTATCACCAGCCCGCCGACGAATGGTCAAAGGACATGAACCTTAAGGGCCAGGCCGAAGACGCGGGCCTGGGCTTCGAGATCGCGCGTCATCTCGCCGACACCCGCGACTGGCCGCAGTGGAAAGCCACCTCGGAGTTCAAGGCGATCCGCGACGCCTCGGCCGCAAGGCGCGAGTGAGATGGCCGAAGGACGGATCAGGGTCGGGGTCGGCGGCTGGGTGTTCGAGCCGTGGCGCGGGGTCTTCTATCCCGACGGGCTCCGTCAGGCCGACGAGCTCGCCTACATGAGCCGCCGGCTCACCGCGATCGAGATCAACTCGACCTACTACGGCTCGCAGAAACCCGAAACCTGGCGGAGGTGGGCGGCCGAGACGCCCGACGGGTTCCAGTTCGCGGTCAAGGGCAATCGGTTCTGCACCAACCGGCGCGAGCTCGCGAGCGCGGGCGACTCGATCAAGAAGTTCTTCGACCAGGGCGTGACCGAGCTGGGGCCCAAGCTCGGACCGATCGTCTGGCAGTTCGCGCCGACGAAGCGCTTCGAGGAGGCCGACTTCGAGGCCTTCCTCGAGCTGCTGCCGGGAGAAGCGGACGGTCTGAAGCTGCGCCATGCAGTCGAGGTCCGGCACGGCAGCTTCTGCACGCCGACCTTCATCGACCTGCTGAGACGTTTCGGGATTCCGGTGGTCTATGCCGACCACGCATCCTACCCGGCAATTCCCGACGTGACCGGCGACTTCGTCTACGCACGGCTGCAGACCGGGTCCGACGACGTCGGGACGGCCTATGCGCCCGAGGCGCTCGATGCCTGGGCCCGACGTCTGCGATCCTGGGCCAACGGCGATGCGCCAGAGGACCTGGACGCCATCGACCCGGCCGCGCGCGCTGCGAGCGCGCCGCGGGACGTGTTCGCCTTCATCATCCATGAAGGGAAGGTGCGCGCGCCCGCCGGCGCGCAGGCGATCATCTCGCGGCTGGACGCCGAGCACTGACTTGCCGCTTAACCTTTGGTTAAGCCTGCGGGCGCTCGATCCTGGCATGCTCCGGGCGGCTCCGCTCCTGGCCTTGGCGGTCATCGCCCTCTCTGCGCCCGCCTCGGCGCGCGACGGCGGTCTCCGCGGCGCCCAGTCGGCCGATGGGCCGCAAGCGACGTCTCAGGCGGCGCAGCCCGTCGCCCCGGCGTCGACCCCGGGCCTGCCGGCGTCGGTCCTCGATGACCCGACGTCCCGGTACGCCACCGACCCCGCCCCTCGTTTCTCCAGTGCGACCGCGCCACGCGTGAGCGGGTATGCGCCGTCGAGCGGCGGAGCCTGTCGCCTCAGCTGCGCCAACGACAACTACCTGTGCCGCGCCGACCGCGACATCAGCGACTGCGACCGGGCCTGGGCGCAGTGCGTGATCGCCTGCCAGGCAGGCTAGTGTGGTGGATCAGAAGTTCGCATGATGATGGCGGCACCCTCGGCTGCGAACTTCTGATCCGTAAACCACACTAGAATCATACATTTGCTAGTGTCCTTATCGATTCCGAAGTTCGCATCCGCCTTGCAAATGCGCTGGCGAACTTCGGAATCGGGACACTAGAGCCGACGCCCGCCATCCGGCTTCCGTCGCGGCCGGTCAGCCGCTAACACCGGCCTATGGCTTCCCCACCGCCGCTGCGAACCGACTTCCAGCGGTCGATCGGCTTTCTGCTGACGGCCCTGGTGAACAAGCTCAACAGCGGGGCGTCCAGGCGACTGAGGCGGCGACTTGACGTCGGGCTGATGGAGTGGCGGGTGATCGCGCTCCTGGGTGTGGAGGGAGAGGCCACGCCCGCCCGCATCGGCCAGGTCGCCGGCGTGGACAAATCGGTGGTCAGCCGGGCGGTGAACACCCTGGAGCGACGGGGCCTAGTCCGCGTCTTCCCCGGCCCCCAGCCCGGCAGGCAGACCTCGCTGGAACTCACGCCAGCCGGGATGGCGCTGCACGACCGCGGAATTCTGGAGGTGCTTCGCGGCGAGGAAGCGCTGCTCGAAGGCGTTTCGGCTGCGGAGCGCGAGACGCTGATCCTTCTCCTCAAACGCCTGACGGCCAACCTGCCGCGCTTGGAGGAGATCCAGGAACCGTAGTTGCAGTTGCAACTCGCCTCGCCGTGAGTCAGGTTGAGCGCGTCGGGAGCCCGAGACCGACGAACGGACGGAGGATCCCGGCATGTTCGTGCGCAACTGCTGGTACGTCGCGGCCTGGGACCATGAGCTCGCGGACGGCGAGCTGATCAGCCGGATGATCCTGGGCGAGCCGGTCGCCCTTTACCGCGCAGGCGACCGCGCCGTGGTCGCCCTGGAGGACCGTTGCTGCCACCGGTTCGCGCCGCTGTCCAAAGGCCGGCTGGAAGGCGACGACTTGCGCTGCATGTACCACGGCCTGAAGTTCGACCGCTCGGGCCGCTGCAACGAAATCCCCGGGCAGGACCTGATCCCCAAGTCTGCCTGCGTGAAGGCCTATCCGGTCGTCGAGCGACATACCTGGATCTGGGTCTGGATGGGCGATCCGGCCAAAGCCGACGAGGACCTGATCCCGGAGGCGATCGGGCTGGACCATCCGGATTGGACCCTGCGCTCCGGCCAGCTCGATTATGACGCCAACTATCTGCTCATCAACGACAACCTGACCGACTTCACCCACCTGAGCTACGTCCATCGCAACTCCTTCGGCGCGACCGAGGCCTTCGCTCGTTCCCGTCCGACGGTGGAGCGGCTGGAGCGCGGCGTGCGGATCTGGCGCTGGATGACGGACGGCTTCAGCGAAGACTCGGCGGCCCAGGTCCACCGGCGCGCCCAAGGCGACACCTGGCAGACCTACGACTTCCTGGCTCCGGGGATCCTTCTCATGCACACGGCCGTCTGCCCGGAGGGGACCGCCGAGCGGTTTGGAGACGGCAAGCCCGATCTCGCCCGGGTGAAGGTGCTGTCCGAAAACTTCACATCCCAGGCCGTGACGCCGACGAGCGAGCACACGTCGCGCTACTTCTTCTCCTGGGGTCCAAGAGCCGCAGAGGGGTCGGACTCCCTGGCGGAGGCGATGTTGCAGGTCGCCTTGATGGCCTTCGGCGAGGACAAGGACATCATCGAGGCCCAGCAGAAGGTCGTCGACCTCGATCCAGACCGCAAGGAGGTGCTTACCTCCGCCGACGTCGGACCCATGCAGATGCGCTCGGTAATTCGGCGCCTGGCGGCCGCGGACAGCCCGAGCGAACCGGCCGCGGCGGCGGAGTAGCGACGCCGGAACCATCGACAGGCCTTGCCGTTCGGCCCGATTGGAGTTCTCCTTCATCTCCACACTGGGAATCGGAGGCTAGGCTCGGGCATGGCCGATCCCGCCATACAGAAGCACCTTCTGCGAGCGGTGCTGGCCTTGCCTCGACCGGTTCTGCGGGCCGCGTCGGGAGGCAAGGCCGTCTACATGGGCGGGCGCACCCTGGATCCGCGCTTCCAGTTCCTCATCCACGCCGTGCGCCACTACGCCTCCACCGAAGGGTTGTCGGAGGACAAGGCGCGCCAGGCCCGCGCACAGCAGCTCGCGCTGGTGGCGGGACGCCGCGAGCCCGGCGTACGCTACGAGGACATCGCCGTGACAGGGCCGAGGGGCGGGATTCCGGCTCGAGTCTACCGTAGCGCCGAACAGGACCCGGAGATGGCCCTGATCGTCTATGTCCACAGCGGCGACGAGCTGGAAGAGGGCTTCGAGCTATGCGACGCCTTCTGCAGCATCATCGCGCGCTACGCCCATGCGCCGGTCCTGGCGATCCTGCGCCATCCGACGACCGAGCGACGGTTCCAGATGTGCCTGGAGGACGTCATCGCCGCCTATCGCTGGGGGCGTGACAACGCGGCCTCGTTCGGTGCGCCGGAAGGGTTCGCCGCGATCGGCGGCGAGTTGATCGGCGGGACGTTCGCCGCCATCCTCTGCCAGGAGCTGAGGCGGCAGGGCGAGCCGCAGCCCTCGCTGCAGCTGCTTGTCTATCCATGGGTGGACATGTCGAGCGACAGTCCCTCGATGCGGGAGTACGCGGACGCGACCATGCCTGTGCAGGACTCCGAGCCGTGGTCGGCCGATCGTTTCCTCGGGCCGGAGAACGACCCCGCCGACCCCAAGGTGTCGCCGCTGAAGGCTGGCGACTCTGTCCGGCCTAGCCCCCGCGGTGATCGTCACGGCGGGCTTCGATCCCCTGGTCGACCAGGGTGAGGCCTATGCGCGGCGCCTCAGGGCGGCGGGCGTTCCGTTGGTCTACAGGTGCTACGATCACCTGATCCATGGGTTCGCCGCCTTCACCGGCGTGGTGCCAGCCGCCGACATCGCCTGCCGGGAGATCGCGGGCCTCGTGCGCGAGGGCCTGCAGGGCCGGATACCTGCGTCTCAGCCGGCGCCGGCGCGCGCCGGTTGAGCCCGCGCGCCGGTTGACAGGCAAGGCCGCCTCGCCTATCCACCGCGGCTCGTTTGCGCGGCCCGCCGCGCGCCTCCTGAGACCGGAGCCCCGCCGTGAAGCGGACCTTTCAGCCAAGCCGGCTGGTGCGTAAGCGCCGCCACGGCTTCCGCCATCGGATGGCCACCAAGAATGGGCGCAAGGTCATCGCCCGACGCCGCCTGCGTGGACGTAAGCGCCTGACCGCCTAGGTCGGGACTGGACACGAGCCCGTGTATGGCCGGGTTCAACACCATGATCGAACGCATGAAGCGGCGCAGCGAATTCCTCGCCGCCGCAAAGGGCCGCTCGGCCTCAAGAGGCGCCGTGGTCATCCAGGCGCTGAAACACGAGGGACGCGAGGCCATGCGCGCCGGATTCACCGCGACGCGCAGGGTCGGCGGCGCCGTGGTCCGCAACCGCGCCAAGCGCCGCCTGAGAGAGGCCGCACGCCAGCTCCTGCCCGCCCACGGCAAGGCGGGCGTCGACTATGTGTTCATCGCCAGGGGCGGGACGACGTCACGTCCGTGGGCGCGTCTGCTTGACGATGTGAAAAGCGCGCTGATAAGCCTCGCCGCCGACTGACCGACGGCCGCTCCCTGGCCGCGCCCCCCTCCACGCACGGCCGCATGGAAAACGATTTCAAGAATTTGATCCTGTTCGTCGCCTGCGCGCTCGTGCTCATGGCGGTCTACCAGTTCTTCGTGCTGGGGCCCGAGGCCAAGCGCCGCCAGGTCGAAGCCAAGGCGCGCGCCGCCGCGGAAGAACAGGCGCCCAAGACGCCGTCGGCGCCTCCCGCGAGCCTGACCATCTCGCGCGGCCAGGCGCTGGCCCAGAGCCAGCGCGTGCCGATCGACACCCCGAGCCTGAAGGGATCGATCTCCCTGACCGGCGCGCGGATCGACGACCTGCTCCT
This sequence comes from uncultured Alphaproteobacteria bacterium, assembly GCA_963775275.1. GTDB lineage: Bacteria > Pseudomonadota > Alphaproteobacteria > Caulobacterales > Caulobacteraceae > JANWHQ01. Next base: position 308,123 of record CAVZII010000005.1, read on the forward strand.
GAAGAAGTATCGCGAGACGCTCGCGCCGAGCTCGCCGCTGGTGGAGCTGTTCCGCCCCGAGGGCGCCGCCTCGGCCTATTTCGCGCACTTCGGCTGGACCGGGACCAACCTGCAGGGACTGCCCGACGACGAGACGCCCTGGATGCTGGTCAGCGGCACGCAGCTTTCGCCAGGCCATCCGATTGTCTTGAGCTATCAATCGCCCCAGGGGTTGAAGTTCACGCGCACCATCAGCGTGGACCGGGACTACATGTTCACGGTCAAGGACACGGTCGCGAACCTCGGCGCCACGGCAGAGGCCATCTGGCCGTTCGCGACCGTGCAGCGCCACGGCCTGCCGGCCGACATCTTCAAGGCGATCAACGTCCACCAGGGCGCGGTCGGCTGGCTGAACGACCAACTGCGGCCGGAAGCCTACAGGGCCTGGAAGAAGAAGGGCGAGATCGACTACGCCTCGCGCGGCGGCTGGCTCGGGATCACCGACAAATACTGGCTCGCCGCCCTGGTCCCCGAGCAGGGCGAACAGATACGCGCGAGCTACCGGGTCAGCCCGGATCAGGGCGTCGACATCTATGACACGAGCTTCCTGGGCCAGAGCCGCAACCTCGCCCCCGGCCAGCAAACGACCGAGACGACCAGGCTGTTCGCCGGCGCCAAGACCGCGCCCCTGCTGGCGGACTACTCCAAGACGCTCGGCATCCCACAGTTCGACCGCGCGGTGGACTGGGGACGCCTGTGGTTCCTGACCCGGCCCGCGTTCGCGACCCTGGAGTTTTTCTATCATCACGTCGGCAACTTCGGCGTCGCGATCCTGCTGCTGACCGTATGCGTGCGCGTCCTGCTCTTCTGGCCGGCCCAGAAGAGCTACGAGTTGATGACGCGGATGAAGAAGTTCCAGCCCGAGGTGGAAAAGATCCGCCAGAAGTACAAGGAGGATCCGTCCAAGCTGCAGCAGGAGACGATGGCGCTCTATCAGCGTGAACGGATCAATCCGTTCATGGGCTGCCTGCCGGTGCTGGCCACCTTTCCGGTGTTCTTGGCCCTGTTCAAGGTGCTGAGCGTCACCATCGAGATGCGCCAGGCCCCCTTCTTCGGCTGGGTCAAGGACCTGTCCGCGCCCGATCCGACGACGCTGTGGAACCTGTTCGGCCTGATTCCCTGGGATCCGGCGACGGCGCCGATGATCGGCGGCCTGCTCGGCGGGACGCTGCACGTGGGCGTCTGGGCGATCGCCTACGGCTTCACCATGTGGCTGACCCAGAGCATGACCCCCACGGCGGGCATGGACCCCACCCAGCAGAAGATGATGCAGTTCATGCCCTGGATCTTCATGTTCGTGCTGGCGAGGTTCACCGTCGGGCTGCTGATCTACTACACGTGGTCGAACATGCTTTCGCTGGTGCAGCAGTACGTGATCATGCACCGGTTCAAGGTGGACAATCCGATCGACGCCTTCGTCGAGCGCTTGCGCAACCAGATAAAGCCTCCAGACAAGTGACCGACGGGCCATTACAACGGCGCCGGCGGTGACCGCGAATTCCGCTTTCTCGGACGAAGCGCTGGAAGCTGCGCGCAAGCTGTTCGCCAAGCCCGTCGTCTTCGTCATGGGCGCGGCCCGGACCGAGCAGCTGCCGGACCCAGCCTTGCCCGAGATCGCGTTCGCGGGCCGCTCGAACGTGGGCAAGTCCTCGCTGATCAACGCCCTGACCGGTCGGCGCGACCTCGCCAGGGCTTCGTCCGAGCCAGGCCGGACGCAGGAGGTGAACTTCTTCCTGCTGGACGGGCGGCTGAGGCTCGTGGACCTGCCGGGCTACGGTTTCGCCAAGGCGCCCATGGCCGCGGCCCGAAAGTTCCAGAACCTCGGCCGGGCCTATCTGCGGGGGCGGCCCAACCTGAAGCGGGTGTTCCTGCTGATCGACGCCCGCCACGGTCTCAAGCCGGTGGACCTGGACGCGATGGGGGCGCTGGACCAGGCGGCGGTCTCCTACCAGGTCGTCCTGACCAAGGCCGACAAGCTGAAGACCGAGGACGTCGCCAACGCCGCCGCGCGCGCCGCCGGGCAGGTCTCCAAGCGGCCCGCCGCCTTCCCGCGGGTCATCGCCGTCTCGGCAAGATCAGGGCTGGGGCTGGAGGCGTTGAAAGCCGAGGCGGCCGAAGCCTGGGGCGCGATCTGAAGGCGCTGAACCCGAGAGCGCCCATCGCGCAGCCGGATTAACGCAATCCTAGTCGGACCAGCCGATGATGCCCGCTCCATCCGCCGGGGATTTGGAGGGGGCGATGCAGGGCGACCAACCCCGCCCATCGCACGGCGCCCGCGCAGCCGGGCCGACAATCGCAGCGCCCCTGAGGCGCGCCGTAGCAGAAGCGACGAAGCTGTGCGCCCTGGCCATGGGCGTGGCGCTGCTCGCCTGGCTGAGCCTTGCGCTGACCCACCCGCGAGGCCGGGTCGCGCCGATCTGGCTGCCCAACGCCCTTTGGCTGACCGCTCTGATGCGCCGGCCCGTGCGTCATTGGCCGGCGATCATGATCGCCGGCCTCGTGGGCAATATCGGCGCCGACCTCGCCGAAGGCGACAGCTGGGCGCTGGCCGCTGGCTTGGCCGTCGCCAATGGCGTGGAAGCAATGTGCTGCGCCGTCGCCGTACGTCTGCTTCTGCGCGGCCGCCTGCAGCTCGATCGCCTGAACCAGATGGGGATATTCGCCGGAGTCGCCTTCGCCTCGGCGGCGGTAGGAGGCGCGATCGGCGCGGGCTGGCTGCAGCTCGTGTCCGGGCGCCCGCTCGGAATCAGCGCCGCCATGTGGGCCGGCGCCGACGCGCTCGGCCTGATGACGCTGACGCCGCCCTTGCTGGCGATCGCCCAAGGGGCTCTCAACAATCTCAGGCGGGTCGAGTTCTCCGGTCGCGCACCCCTGGTGCTGTCGAGCCTGGCTGTCGTCGTCCTCGGGTCCGTCATCGCGCCCGCACATCCCCTGATCCTGCTGACGCCGCCGGTCCTGATCTTTGCGGCGCTGCAGCTGGAGATGGCCGGCGCGGCCATAGGCTCGCTGCTGGTCATGGGCGCCGTGCTGGCCTTCCTGGGCGCGGGCCTAGCGCCCGTCACCATGGTGGGCCGCTCTCACGCGGAGCAATTGCTAGCGCTGCAGGCCTTCCTGTTCTCGACCACGCTCCTGACTTTCCCAGTGGCGGCCGTGCTTGCGCGCCGGCGCGAGCTGGAGGGCGCGCTGGTGGAAGCGCACGAGCTGGCCGTCCGCGCCGAAGAAATCTCGGGCGTCGGGCACTGGCGCTACGATCATGTGACCGGGGTCATGTCCTGGTCCCGGCAGATGTTCCGAATCTACGGCCTCGATCCTGCCGAAACGGCGCCGGAGCTTCACCACACGGTGACGGCCTGTCATCCCGAGGACCGCGAAAGGCTGGAAGCCCACCGCCGCGACCATGCAGACGAGGACGCGGAGATCGAGGTCCGCATCATCCGCCCGGACGGCGAGGTGCGGCACGTCGTCGCCAAGGGAACGGTCGAAAAGGACGCCGCCGGCAGGGTCACCAGCCGCATCGGAACGCTGGCGGACGTCACCGGGGTCAAGCGCGCCGAAGCCGCCGCCCGTGAAAGCGAGGAACGCTATCGGGTCCTGGCCGAGAACGCGCCGGACATGATCACGCGGACCAAGCTGGACGGCGAGGTCGCCTATGTCTCGCCGAGCTCGGTGCGGGTGCTCGGCTACACGCCCGAAGAGATGTCTCACCAGAACCCGCAGGAGATGGTCCACCCCGACGACCTCGAGCGGGTGATGGCGGGCATCTTCAGGCTGATCGAGGAGCGCCTGCAGCGGCTTCCGGAACCGATCCAGTACCGCGCCAGGAACAAGGCCGGCGAATGGGCGTGGGTCGAGGTCAACCCCACCCTTGTCTTCAACGAGAACGGCGAGCCGACCGAGTTCATCGACGTCGTGCGCAACATCACCCAGGCCAAGCTGTTCGAGGCCGAACTCGAGCGGGCCAGAACGCACGCGGAAGCCGCCGCAGCCGCCAAGTCGGCTTTCCTGGCCAACATGAGCCACGAGCTCAGGACGCCCCTGACCTCGATCATCGGCTTTTCGCGGTTGATGGGTGAACGACCCGACCTGCCCAGCGAAGCGACGCACTACGCCAAGCGAATCTCCGACGCCAGCGGCGCGCTGCTGGCGATCATCAATGACGTGCTGGACGTCTCCAAGCTCGAAGCCGGTCAGGTCGAGCTCGAGTTCCAGCCCACGTCCTTGAACCGCCTGATCGAGGAGGCCGTGGGACTGATCGGCATCCAGGCGGCGGCCAAAGGGCTGGACTTGAGGATCAAGCCGGATCCAACAGCCCCTGAGCAGATCCTGACGGACGCCTCGCGCCTGCGGCAGGTCCTGCTCAACTTCCTCAGCAACGCCGTCAAGTTCACCGAAGAGGGCGCAGTCACCATCATCACCGCCTACCGCGAGGACGGCGGCAGGGGCTTTGTCAGGATCACGGTGGAGGACACCGGCCCAGGCATCCCGGAGGACGCGCTCGGCAGACTGTTCGAGCGCTTCTCGCAGGCCGAAGTGTCGATCAACCGCACGCACGGCGGCACCGGCCTGGGGCTCGCCATCAGCAAGGGCATCGTCCAGCTGATGGGTGGAACGATCGGCGTCGAAACCAAGGTCGGCCAAGGGTCGAGCTTCTGGTTCGACATTTCCGCCGATCCCGTCGCGGAGAACTCCGGACAAGACCGGCAGCGAGACCTTGGACGACGTCGAGACCCCGGCCCTGCGGCTCCTCGTGGTCGACGACACCGCCGTGAACCGCGAACTCGTCCGGCTGATGCTCGAACCGGTGGGGATCGAAATCGAGGAAGCGGCCGGCGGCGCCGAAGCCGTGGAGGCTGCATCCGCAGAGCCGTTCGACCTGATCCTGATGGACCTGCGCATGCCGGGGATGGACGGGCTGGAGGCCACCCGCATGATCCGCGCCGAAAGCCCGCTCAACCGCGCCACGCCGATCCTGGCCCTCACTGCGGACGTGCAGCCGGAAAACGCCCACGCCTGCCGGGAAGCCGGCATGGACGACGTTCTGGCCAAGCCCATAGTGCCCCAGCAACTGCTGTCCAAAATCATGCATTGGGCCGGGACCCGGAGCGACGCCGCCGACGCGAATGAGCACCAGGCCATGGAGGCCTAGTGTGGTGGATCAGAAGTTCGCATGATGATGGCGGCTCCCGCAGTTGCGAACTTCTGATCCTTAAACCACACTAGAATCATAGACTTGCTAGTGTCCCTATCGATTCCGAAGTTCGCATCTGCCTGGCAAAAGCGCTGGCGAACTTCGGAATCGGGACACTGAGAATGAGCCGGCCCCGCGAAGGGGCTTGCCAATCGCCCGCGCGAAGACGAAGGCTCGCCACGAACCTGAGCGATCGGGGCGCGGCCAATGGCGGCGACGAACCAGACCCTGCCTTCGCCAGGAACGGCTCCGGCCGGCGCCCTCGATCGCTTCTGGACCTTGCCGCCTGACGAGGCTTGCCGCCGCCTGGAATGCGGACTGCAAGGCCTGACCGGACAGGAGGCCGGCGCCCGGCTGGACCGCTTCGGTCCGAACACCGACGTGAAGCCGCGCCGGACTGGTCCGCTCATCGCGATCCTACGCCGACTGGCCGAGCCGCTGGTGCTCATCCTCCTGATCGCGGCGGTCATCTCTGCCGTGACCGGCGACACCGCGAGCGCGGCCATCATCGTAGCGATGCTGGTGCTGTCGATCGGGCTGGACACGGTCCAGGAGGGACGAGCCGTGCGCGCGGCGGAGATGCTGCGCCGATCGGTGGCGCTCACCGCCGAGGTCAAGCGCGACGGGACGTTCATCGAGGTCCCCGTCGAGACCGTCGTCCCGGGTGACGTGATACGCGTGCGCGCCGGCGACATCGTCCCCGCCGATGCGCTGGTGCTGGAAAGCTCGGCCTTCACCGCCAATGAAGCGGCGCTGACCGGCGAACCCTATCCGGTGGAGAAGAATCCGGGCGTGGTCGCCTCGACGAGCCCGGCCGAAGCCTCCAACGCCGTCTTCCGGGGCTCGACCGCACAGACCGGCGAAGCGGTCGCGCTGGCCGTCCTGACCGGTCCATCCACCGAGTTCGGCGCGGCCGCCGCCGCCCTCGGCGAGACGGAGGGCCCCTCGCCCTTCCAGCGAGACCTGCGCTCTTTCGGCCTGCTCATCGCTCGTGCGACGGCGGTCCTGGCCCTTTTCCTGGTCTCGGCCAACGTCCTGTTCGGCCGGCCGCTCCTGCAGTCGCTCACCTTCGCTGTCGCGCTCGCGGTGGGACTGACGCCGGAGCTCCTGCCCATGATCACCACCGTGACCCTGTCCAGGGGCGCGATGCGGCTGGCGGCCAAGAAGGTCATCGTCAAGCGCCTGGCGGCCATCCACGATCTCGGCGCGATGTCGGTCCTGTGCACCGACAAGACCGGCACATTGACCTCGGCCGAAATCGTGCTGGCGCAGAGTCTCGACGCCAAGGGCGCCAGCGACCCCCGCGCTGGGCGCCTGGGGGCCATCTCCAGCGCGGTCGGCGGCGACAGGGGCGCTCTGGACGCCGCGCTCCTCGCGGCCGACCCCAAGGCGGCAGACGGTTGGACGATCGTCGGGCGCGATCCGTTCGACTTCCGTCGCAGGCTGGGGTCGGTCGTGGTGGACGGGCCCGAGGGCCGCCTGCTGATCGCCAAGGGCGCGCCCGAGGCCATCCTGCCCCTGTGCTCGAGCCTTCGAGGCGCCGGACCGAGCGGCCCCAAGGCGCAGGACGCGGCGCTGGCGCGCGTGGCCGCGCTGTCGGCCCAGGGGCTGCGTTCGGTCGCGATCGCTTCGCGGCCTTGGGCCGAGGACGCCGCCGATCCGTCAACCGCCAGTGAACGGGACCTGGCTTTCGAGGGCCTTGCGGTGTTCGCCGACCCGCTCAAGGCCGACGCGGCAACGGCGATCGAGCGACTCGCGCACGCCAAGGTGAAGGTGAAGATCCTGTCGGGCGACGATCCTGTGGTGGTCGGCCGTCTGGCGAAGCTGGTGGGGCTGAAGGCCGACCGCGTGCTGACGGGGCCCCAGATCGCCGACCTCAGCGCCGACGCCTTGGCCGTCCAGGCCCGCCGCACCGACGCCTTCGCCAGGCTGGCGCCCGAGCAGAAGTCGCGGATCATCCGCGCCCTGCAGTCGCGCGGCGAGCGCGTCGGGTTCCTCGGCGACGGGATCAACGACGCGCCGGCGCTGAAGACCGCCGACATCGGCCTTTCAGTGCAAGGGGCGACCGCGGTGGCGCGCGCGGCGGCGGACATGATCCTGCTCGACTCCGACCTCGGCGTCGTGGCCGACGGGGTGGAGGAAGGCCGGCGCACCTTCGTCAACATCCTGAAGTACGTGCGGATGGGGGCGAGCTCGAACTTCGGCAATATGCTCTCGATGGCGGCCGCGTCGCTGTTCCTGCCGTTCCTGCCGATGGCGCCGACGCAGATCCTCCTGAACAACCTGCTCTACGACACCTCCGAGATCGGCATTCCGTTCGACGAGGTGGACACCGGCGCGGTCGCGAAGCCCCAGGTCTGGGACATGCGACGCCTGACGCGCTTCGCGGCGATCATGGGGCCGCTCTCCTCGCTGTTCGATTTCCTCACATTCGGCGGCCTGCTTCTGCTGTTCCACGTCAACGCGCCGGTGTTCCGCACGGCGTGGTTCCTGGAGTCGATGGCGACCCAGATCCTGGTGATCTTCCTGATCCGCACCAGGAGCCGGCCATGGAAGGACCTCCCGCATCCAGCCCTGACGGTCTCTTCGCTGGCGGCGCTTGCGGTGGCGCTCGTCGTCCCGTTCACGCCGGTCGGCCGATGGTTCGGCTTCGCCCCGCCCGGACCTGCAATCATGGCCGGCATCGCGGGCCTGGTCGTCGTCTACCTCTGCGCGGCCGAGCTCCTGAAGGCCACGGCCATGGGCGAGGTCAAGGCGCGGCGCCGTCGCCCCGCCTCACCACCTCGCCGCCTTTCATGACGAAGTCGACGTGCTCGAGGGCGGCGACGTCGGCGAGCGGATCGGCCTTGACGGCGATGAGATCGCCGTAGCGGCCGGCCTGGATTGCGCCCACGTCCGCGGACCGGCCAAGCGCCTCGGCGGCGTCCACCGTGGCCGCCCGGATCGCCTGCATCGGCGTCATGCCGTACTCGACCATGATCTTGAACTGCCGGGCGTTCAGCCCGTGCGGATAGACTCCGGCGTCCGTGCCGAAGATCATCTTCACCCCGGCCTTCAGCGCCTTGCGGAAGTTGTCGCGCTGGATCTGGCCGATGTCCCGGTCCTTCTGGAGGCTCTCTTCGGGCACGCCGTTCTTGGCCCCTTCGGCCTGGGTATAGTCGGTGTCGTAGATGTCCATGTCGAACCAGACGCCCTTCGCCTTGGCGAGGCGGATGCCTTCGTCGTCGACCAGGCTGGCGTGCTCGATGGTGTCGACGCCGGCGCGGATGGCGTCGTTGATGCCCGGCGCGCCGTGGGCGTGGGCGGCGACCTTGAGGCCCTCCATGTGGGCCTCGTCGACGATGGCCTTCATCTCCTCGTAGCTGAGCTGCTGGGCGCCGGGCGTGTCGCCGTGGGAGAACACCCCGCCCGTCGCGCAGATCTTGATGACCTGAGCGCCGTACTTGTGCATCCAGCGGACCATGTGACGGCCCTCGTCTGGGCTGTCGATCACGGCAGGGTTCTTCTGGGCCATGGATGGCGGAAACTCGTTGACGTCGCAGTGCCCGCCCGTGGCGCCGATCGGATAGCCCGCCGGCACGATGCGAGGGCCGGGAACGAACCCGGCGTCCACGGCCTGCATCAGTCCCACGTCGTCGAAGTTCTCGCCGCCGACGTCGCGGACCGTGGTGAAGCCGGCCTCGAGCGTGTCCTTGGCGTGCCTGGCGCCGATGATGGCCCAGAAGGCGTCGGTGAACTGCAGATAGGCGTAGCCGCCATAAAGCGGCGTGGAGTCCAGATGGACATGCATGTCGATCAGGCCGGGCAGCAGGGTCTCGCCGGACAGGTCGATCTGCTCGACGTCGGCCGGCGGCTGGAGCTGGCCCTGCACCCCGACCGCCGAGATGCGTCCGTCGGTGATCACCACGATGGGATGCTCGACGACCTTGCCGGCGATGACATCAATCATGCGGTCGGCTGTGACCGCCACCGTCTGGGCCGCCGCAGGCCAAGCAAGGGCGCAGGCCAGGGCCGCCCCGAGAACCCGCACCCGCCACCGCATGAACAGGCCTCCGACCCCGCGGCTGCCTAGCACGGCCGTCGGAAGGTGACACGACCTTCCCCGTCCGGTATTGGCGCCGCGATGAGCGACGCCTCCCAAACAGACGAGGATGCCGGCTGGTCGGCGGCGAAGGTGCTGGCCGAGGCCCTGCCCTACATCCAGATCTACGACCGCGAGATCGTGGTCATCAAATACGGCGGTCACGCCATGGGCGAGGAAGAGGTGGCGCGCACGTTCGCCGCGGATGTGGTGCTGCTGAAGCTCCTGGGCATCCATCCGGTGGTGGTGCACGGCGGCGGACCGCAGATCAGCCGTATGCTCAAGCGCTCGGGCGTGGAGTTCCACCTTCGTGGACGGCCTTCGGGTCACGGACGCCGCCACCATGGAGGTGGCCGAGATGGTCCTGGCCGGCGCGGTGAACAAGGAGATCGCCAACTACATCAACGTGGCCGGCCGGGAGGCCGACGTGAGGGGTGTCGGACTCTCCGGCAAGGATGCGCGGCTGATCACGGTCGAGAAGGCGATCAAGTCCCGGCGCGACCCCAAGACGAGCCTGGAGGAGACGATCGACCTCGGCTTCGTGGGCGAGCCCAAGAAGGTGGATCCCCAGCTGGTCAACGCCCTGATCCACGCCCAGGAGGACTACGTCCCGGTGATCGCGCCGATCGGCGTGTCCGAGGACGGCGCGACCTACAACATCAACGCCGACGCAGTGGCAGGGGCCATGGCCGGCGCCCTGAAGGCCAAGCGCATGCTCATGCTGACCGACGTGCAGGGCGTGCTCGACAGGGACGGCCGGCGCATCGAGCGCCTGACCGTCGCGGAGGCCCGCGGCGCCATCATGACGGGCGTGGCCACCGGCGGGATGATCCCGAAGCTCGAGACGGCGATCCACGCGGTGGAGCAGGGCGTGGAGGCGGTGGTGATCCTGGATGGGCGCAGGCCGCACGCGATGCTCGTGGAGCTGTTCACCGAGCACGGATCAGGGACGATGGTGTGCCGGTGACCGTCGACCTGACCCACGTGGACGTGTGGATCTTCGACCTCGACAACACCCTGTATCCGCCTGGCTCCGAGTTCATCGCCCTGATGGAGGACCGGATGACGACCTTCGTCGCCCGGGAGACAGGTCTCGCGCGACACGAGGCCCGGGCGTTGCAGAAGAAGTATCTCAACGAGCACGGCACGACGCTCGCCGGCCTCATGGCCAACCATGGCGTGCCGCCCGAGCCGTTCCTGACCGAGGTGCATGACGTCGCACTGGACTCGCTCAGCCGCGACGAGGCTCTGAGGACGGCGATCGCGGGCCTGCCCGGCCGCCGGCTGGTGTTCACCAACGGCGACGCCCGCCATGCCGAGCGCGTGCTGCGCCACCTGGAGCTGGACGACCTGTTCGAGGACGTCTTCCACATCGCCGCGGCCGACTATATCCCCAAGCCCAGGCCGGAGGCCTTCGCGCGGATGGTGGAGCGCCATGACGTCGATCCGCGCGGCGCTGTGTTCTTCGAGGACTCCGAGCGGAACCTGGAGCCGGCGGCCCGCATCGGCATGACCACCGTCCTGGTCGGTCCGCGCGCGACGGATTGCGCCGCCGACTTTGTGCACTACAGAACCGAGGCGCTCGCCCCCTTCCTCGCGGGCGCGCGCGTCAGGGAGAGCGCCCATTGACCCGAGAAGCCGCCCTCGAGCAGGAGATCGAAGCCGCGTGGGAGCGCCGCACCGAGCTCTATGAGATGACCACCGGCGCCCTGCGCGAAAGCGTGGAGGAGGCCATCGACTTCCTTGACGCAGGCCGCCTGCGCGTGGCCGAGAAGGTCGGCGAGGACTGGGTCGCCAACCAGTGGCTGAAGAAGGCCGTGCTCCTGTCCTTCCGCCTCCAAGGCAACCGGATGATGGGCGGGAACTCAGACATCAACCGCGCGCCGGGCGTGGGGCCGTGGTGGGACAAGGTCCCGTCCAAGTGGGGGGAATGGACCGAGGACCGGTTCAAGGCGGCGGGCTTTCGCGCCGTGCCCGGCGCCGTGGTCCGCAAGGGCGCGCACATCGCCAGGAACGTCGTGCTGATGCCCTCGTTCGTGAACATAGGCGCCTATGTCGGCGAGGGGACGATGGTCGACACCTGGGCCACCGTCGGCTCGTGCGCCCAGATCGGCCGCAACGTCCACCTGTCCGGCGGGGCCGGCATCGGGGGCGTGCTGGAGCCGCTGCAGGCCGGCCCCACGATCATCGAGGACGACTGCTTCATCGGCGCCCGCTCGGAGGTGGCCGAGGGCGTGGTCGTCGGCCAGGGCGCCGTGCTGTCGATGGGCGTCTTCATCGGCGCCTCCACCAAGATCGTCGACCGGGCGACAGGCGAAGTCATTCGCGGGCGCGTGCCGCCCTACTCGGTGGTGGTGCCCGGCTCGCTGCCGGATCCGAAGGGCGGCCCCAGCCTCTACTGCGCGGTGATCGTCAAGCGGGTCGACGCCCAGACCCGCTCCAAGACCTCGATCAACGAACTGCTCAGGGACTGAATCGACGCGCCGGGGAGGCGAACCATGGCGGTGAACTTCGCGGACCATCCGATGTTCGGGCCGGGCTTCAGCGCGCCTGGCCGGTTCGAGGCGGACATCTTCGACTGCGAGGTGGACGGCGACATCCCGGGCGGGCTGAGCGGCCACTTCTATCGGCTGCAGTGCGACTTCGCCTATCCGCCGCCGCGGAACGAATGGATGACCGGCTTCAACGGCGACGGGCACGTGAGCCTGTTCCGGTTCGAGAACGGCCGAGTCCACTACCGCAGCCGCTATGTGCGGACCGAGCGGCTACTGGCTGAGCGCGCCGCGGGCCGGCGGCTGTTCGGGGTCTATCGCAACCGGCTGACCGACGATCCCAGCGTGCAGGGACTGAACCGCAGCGCGGCCAACACCAACATCGTCTGGCACGGCGGGCGGATGCTGGTGCTGAAGGAAGACGCCCAGCCCTACGAGATCGATCCCTACACGCTCGAGACCATCGGGCCGTGGGACTTCGAGGGCAGGCTGACCAGCGACACCTTCAGCGCCCACCCCAAGGTCGACCCCGAGAGCGGCGTGATGATCGCCTACGGCTACCAGGCCAAGGGCGACCTCAGCGACGACGTGGCCTTCTATGAGATCGACCCGGCCGGCCGGATCGCGCGCGAGACCTGGCTGAAGGCCCCGTTCACGGGGATCATGCACGACATCGCCGTGAGCCGGGATCACATCCTGCTCCCTGTCGTGCCGATGGTCTCGAGCGCGCAGAGGCTTCAGGCCGGCGAGCCCATGTGGGCGTGGGACGGCGAGCAGCCGACCATGGTGGGCGTCTTCCGAAGGGACGGAAACGGCAAGGACGTGCGCTGGTTCGAGGGACCGCCCCGGCTGACGCTGCATTTCCTGAACGCGACGAGCGAGGGCGACCTGGTGCGCATGGAGCTGCCGGTGTCGGACGGGCCCGGCGCGCCCTCGCAGATCCGGCGGTGGAGCTTCGATCTCAGCTCCAAGGACGACCGCTTCGCCGAGGAGCTGGTCTCGGACGCGAACAGCCCGCTGGCGCGCATCGACGACCGTCATCTCACCCTGCCCTACCGCTGGGTCTTCGCGGGGGACCGGATCGCGTCGGGCGGCGCCGCGCGCGGGGCCAACGCCTACCGGCGCATCGACCTCAGGACCGGCCAGGAAGACGTCTACTTCGCGGGCGATCACATGGGCCTGCAGGAGTGTTGTTTCGCGCCGCGGCCGGGCGCGCCGGAGGGCGAGGGCTGGCTTCTGGGCGTCGCCGCGAACCACGCCGAGATGGCCTCGGAGCTGGTGGTCGTCGACACGGCGCAGATGGGGGCCGTGGCGCGCGTGAAGTTGCCGTTCCGGCTGAGGAGCGGCACGCACGGGACCTGGGTGGACGCGGCGCAGCTACCGCCAGCGCCCGGTCTATGACCTGAAGTCTCCGTCCCGGTAGGATCGGCCGTCGCGGTGCTGGAAGCCGCGCGACCCCTTGGGGAAGACGAGATCGATGTCCGGATAGTCCACCGAGCCCTCGCCCCAGCGGCGCGAACCGACCTCCAGCAGCACGGCCTCGCAGTCCGAGCGATTCTGGAAGTGATGGCCGTCCGGATCGCCGGCCCTGAAGCCTGCGCAATCGCCGGCCCCGAAGGTCTCCTCTCCCGCATCGGTGACCAGCACCACCTCGCCTTCCAGCACATAGACGAACTCGTCCTCGGCCGAGTGCCAGTGGCGCTGGCTGGACCAGGCGCCCGCCGGAAGCCGCAGCAGATTCACGCCGAACTGGGAGAGGCCCGCCGCGTCGCCCAGACGCCAGCGCTGGCGCGGCGCGCAAGGCTCGTCGTAGGGCATGGGATACCGCGCGCCCTTCACGTGCGGCGCGGTGGCGATGTCGATCTTCCTGGCCATGGCCAGGTTGTGCGCTCGGGCGCGAGGGCGGGCAAGGTCAGGTCGCGACCGGGACCCAGTACTCCACCCAGGCGCCCGGCCGGTGCTGGTCGAAGTCGTCGGGGTAGAGCTCGAAGTCGGGGCCGCCGGAGGGCTTCAGGCCGGCCGCCTGCAGCCGCTGGCCCCAGATCTCGGCGGCCGCGCCGGACATCTGCGGATGCAGCTCGCCGCCGGTGAGCGTCAGCCTGAAGACGGCATAGTCCTGCGCGGGAATTTCGACAGTCTCGAGCCCCTCCGGCGTCGCGGCGCCGGGGCTCAGCTCGACGCCGGCCATGTAGTTGAAACCCTTGTCCGGGTCGACGGCCCAACACACGCCGAACCCCTCGCCGCCCTTCTGTCCAGAGAGCGGCAGGCGCGGGACGAGCTGGCCCCACAGGCGCGGAATCGCGGACTTGGTCTGATTGTCGAAGCGGCCGGCGCAGCCGGCGACCGTGAAGGCGGGCCGGTGCTGCAGGTCTCCGATGCGGTTGAGGCGGTCGCCGAAGGACACGGGCTGGGTCATGACGGGGTCTCCGTGGGTTGCGACGTAAACGTGCAGCTTGCGAAAGCGCCCTGGCGCGACGCCGAAGGCGCGACGGAAGGCGCGGGTGAAGGCCTGCTGCGACTCGAACCCACAGTCGAAGGCGAGATCGATCAGGCTCAGCCGAGGCTCGGCCAGAAGGCGGCGCGCCGCGGCGCTCAGGCGGCGCGCGCGGACGAAGGCCATGACGCTCTGGCCGTGCAGGGCCGTGAACAGGCGCGAGAAGTGGTAGATCGAAAGTCCGCTCTCGGCGGCGATGGCCGCCAGGCTCAGCGGCGACCACAGCCGCACGTCGATGAAGGCGAGGATGCGCCGGTCAAGCTCGTCGTAGCTCATGGCCTGAAGCATGGCCCAGGCTGCGCCTTCGGTCTTGACCTGGCTTGCGCCCGATTTGCGCGCGGACACGGGCCGCGCTACTCGCCGCGTCATGGCCGAGATTGATCCCGTCGAGCTGGCCCAGGCCCTGATCCGCCGCCCTTCGGTGACGCCGAAGGACGCCGGCGCCATGGACGTGGTGCAAGAGACACTGACCGGCCTGGGCTTCGCCTGCCGCCGAATGCGGTTCGGCGAGATCGAAAACCTCTATGCCCGGCTGGGGACGGAAGGCCCTAACCTCTGCTTCGCCGGTCACACCGACGTGGTCCCGCCGGGCGACGAGTTCGGCCTGGACGAGCGGGCCGTTCGAGGGCGAGGTTCGGGAGGGCGTCCTCTATGGCCGCGGCGCCGCGGACATGAAGGGCGGCATCGCGGCCTTCATCGCAGCGGTGTCGCAGGCGACCTCAGGAGGCGGACCGAAGGGTTCGATCTCGCTCCTGATCACCGGCGACGAGGAGGGCGT
This sequence comes from uncultured Alphaproteobacteria bacterium, assembly GCA_963775275.1. Taxonomy (GTDB): domain Bacteria; phylum Pseudomonadota; class Alphaproteobacteria; order Caulobacterales; family Caulobacteraceae; genus JANWHQ01. The sequence continues at coordinate 323,195 of CAVZII010000005.1, forward strand.
CGCGGTCGACGGCACCCGGAAGGTGGTCGAGGCGCTGGCGGCCGAGGGCGAGCGGATCGACGCCTGCGTGGTCGGCGAGCCGACTTCGTCGGCGGCGCTCGGCGACATGATCAAGATCGGCCGGCGGGGCAGCCTCAGCGCCGTGATCACGGCGGAAGGCCGTCAGGGCCATGTGGCCTATCCGGACCGGGCGGCCAACCCCGTGCGGCCGCTGGTGGCGCTGCTGGCCCGGTTGCAGGCCAGGCGCCTGGACGAGGGGTGGCCACAGTTCCAGCCTTCGAACCTGGAGATCACCTCGGTCGACGTGGGCAATCGCGCGAGCAACGTGATCCCCGCCAAGGCCGAGGCGCGGCTGAACATCCGCTTCAACCCGGCGCACACGGCCGCGAGCCTGTCCGCCTGGCTGCAGAGCGAGCGCGCGGAGGTCGAGGCGGGATTCGACGGCGGAACGATCGGGATGGAGATCCACGTTTCGGGCGAAGCGTTCCTGACCGGGCCGGGGCCGTTCGTGGAGCTGGTGCAGGCTGCCTGTCGGGACGCGGTGGGGCGCACGCCGGAGTTGTCGACGACAGGCGGCACCTCGGACGCCCGCTTCATCCGCCGGCTCTGCCCGGTGGTGGAGTTGGGGCTGGTCGGCCGCTCGATGCACGGGATCGACGAGCACGCTTCCGAGGCGGATCTGCGCGATCTGACCCGGATCTACGCCCGGCTGATCGGGCTCTATTTCGAGCGGTTCGGCTGAGCGCCGGCGCCCTTGCGTGCGGAAGGCGGACCCACTAGGTTCCGCGCCTTCGCCGAAAGGCTGGCGCGCGCCCGTAGCTCAGCTGGATAGAGCACCAGACTACGAATTTGGGGGTCGGGCGTTCGAATTGCTCCGGGCGCGCCATCTTTTCAAGGACTTAGCTTTCCAACCACCCCATTTGACACCCTCACACACTCCTCACACACTCTCGCACAGCGAGAAGAACAGGAGACTCGAGGTGTCTGGCGGCAGGGAGAGCCACCCCCTCTTGGGAGGCAAAGTCCGCATTTATCGGCGCGAGCGCAGCCCTCAGTGGCAGTGCTCGACCTTCCTTGAAGGGCGCGAGCGGCGGGTTTCAACGCGGACGGACAGCTTCGCGGAGGCCAAGGCCTTCGCCGAGGACTGGTATCTCACGCTCCGCGGCAAACAGGTGCGCGGAGAGAAGCTCGATGAGAAGACGTTCCGCCAAGCGGCAGCGGCCTTCGAGCGCGAGTACGAGATCATCACGGAAGGCCAGCGCAGCCCCGCCTATGTGGCCGGCCACAAGGACCGCATCCGCGTCCACCTGAACCCGTTCTTCGGAGCCCTCCCGCTCTCAGAGATCACGAGCGGGAAGGTCCAGGAGTACCGGGTATCGCGGATGCAGAAGCCGCCCGAGGAGCCCGTGGCTGAGGGCGAGCAGGACGCGAAGCGCAAGCCCTGGAAGCCGCCAGCGCGGGCGACGCTCCACCACGAGCTGGTCACGCTGCGGCAGGTGCTCAAGACCGCCATCCGGCACGGGTGGCTTGGACACCTTCCCGACCTCTCGGCCCCGTACAAGACCTCGGGGAAGGTATCCCACCGCGCCTGGTTTTCTCCCGAGGAGTACAAGCAGCTCTACACCGCCACGCGGAAGCGCGCCCAGGACCCGAAGAACCACCGGCGGCGGTCAGTGGCCAACCTCCACGACTACGTCCTGTTCATGGCCAACACGGGCCTCCGTCCCGACGAGGCCGGCAGGCTCGAATACCGTGACGTGGATATCGTCGACGACGAGGCCACCCAGGAGCGCATCTTACTCATCACAGTCCGCGGCAAGCGCGGCGTGGGGTACTGCAAGAGCACCCGGGGAGCGGTGCGCCCGTTCGAGCGCTTGAAGGAGCGCAACGCCGGCCAGCCCACCGACCTTCTCTTCCCCCACTATCAGCGCAAGCTGCTCAACGACATCCTGGAAGCGGAGGGCCTCAAGTACGACCGCGAGGGCCAGGGCCGCACCGCTTACAGCCTCCGCCACACCTACATCTGCATGCGGCTCATGGAGGGAGCGGACATCTACCAGGTGGCGAAAAACTGCCGGACGAGCGTGGAGATGATCCAGAAGTTCTACGCCAGCCACATCGCGACCAGCCTGAACGCGGCCGCAATAAACGTGAGGCGTAGTCACGTTCGATAAGCCAGCCCCATATGGCAGGCTTCGGATCGGGATCGCAAAAGAAACGATCCTCCCAGATCACAACTTCTGATTACATCTCACCAACCCACAATTCGTCTTGCGGGTTCTCTCATGAACGCATTCAGTAGATCGCAAGAAGACCCTCCGACAGATTTGTCGTCGGAAAATAGACAAGCTCTCTATACTAAAACTCTATCCTCCCCCGTCAGGCCAACTCATATTGATTTGCGCGTCGTTTCGCACGCATAACCATATTAGCACACTGCAATACGTCCAAATTCATTATAGCTTTCACTCCGTTACATCTAAAAAACAAGACCGCCCCACTCTTGCGAGTGAGGCGGCGATGAATACCAAAACAGCGCTAGGAAAGTGCTGTCTAACCTATCGCATCATCTTTGATACCACCACCGTCTGGCCAAATCTCCCGTCCCGATACGTTGTACATGGCCTACCTCCTGCTTTCGAGGAAAAGATTCGTTATACCACTCATAACTGACGACGCGCGAGGGTGAAGCGTGATCATCAACAATCCGCGCACCCCAGATCACATTTGCGTGATTGCGAAAAAATCGTCAATCGACCTCCGTTTGAGGGGCGCATCAGCACAGAAGCCTCATTCAGCGATCCCCAAGATTTCATAGGCCCGGGCGATGGCCCGGCCTTCCTGCTCGCGTATATAGTCGGACACCGCCACCGGGGTTCCAACAAGCTTCTCCTTGTGGGCGATCAAAACAGTTCGAGCCGCCCGCTCTGCAGCCACCGTGTCGCCCAACATTTCGTAAGCATAGGCGATGGAGTCCCACACCTGGATCGTTGTCAGTGGGTCCCTTCTGGGTGCTAATTGCTCTAACTCGCCTACAATCTGCTTCAACTCGTCCGAGGAGCATGGAAGTTTTTCTGGCACGTCGAGGCGGCGAGCGAAATCCACGGTCTCTGCGGCAAAATATGCCAAGCTGTTCAACAGCCGCCGCCGAGGCCCTTCCGACTGAACGAAGTTGACCGCACCAAAGGTGAGTTCCAGCGCTCGCTGCGCAGCCCGAAGCAGCTCCGCATTCGGGGGCCGACCGTGCAGGCGCCGGTTCGCCGAGCGCCACACGAGATAGGCATGCAGGCGTGCGAGGTTGTCCCGGATGTATGCTTCCTGGGCCGGCGATCCGGCAAAGTAGCGTGCTTGGCCATCGAGCTTCGTGAGATTGTCAACTTCGACTTTCGCGCGTTCGTACGCTCTTTCACCCCGCTCGGCCGCGTCTCGCGCATTCGGGCCCCACTCTATGAGATCCAGCATGCGCGCGTAGCCCTCTCCCAGTCGTAACCATGCGACCGCATGCGAAGGGAATTCCTTAGCCACCCCCTCCAGTCGGCTGATGGCCATCGAAATCTGCTTCTCCTCCAGCGACAGCAATCGGGAGACGGCCTCTTCCATCCTGATTAGGTACAGAAGTTCGCGACGCTCGGAGCCGTATGAGGTGTTGTACAAATACCCACCAGCCGCGAGCTGTATATCCAAGAGATCAGTCAGGCGGTCCGCGCAGTGCACGTACTCGGATCGCAAGGCAGTCGGATCCCTATTTTCAAACTTGGCGTCCAGTTCCTCTTTCGTCCGAACCAATTCCATGAGCGCAGTTACTACCTCTCCCGGCACCTTGATTATGCGGCAGACTTCAGCGACATAATTCGGGCCATCCAGGGTTGGCTTCATCGGATATGGTGGCGGCACATCAGGAATTCGGAGGCCACGAATGGCGTCCGCGAAATTCGCCGCTGCATCCATCATCTTCTTTAGTGCATTCAAATGACGCTCAATGTGCTGTAGAGGTCCCTCCAGCGGCAATCCTAACCTTCTTGGCTCGTATAGAAGCGCATGATCTATCTGACCCCACGCATCTTCGAAGACGGATCTGATTTGTATCTCAACAGGAAAGCGGCCAAGTTCCGTTCCGGTATCCAGCCAGGTTACGAAATGTATACTTGAATACTGTTCACTCATGATTGGCTTGACGTATTTCCACTTGTCACTTCTACGCTTAAGCCGACGTGCGATGTCCTTGATTTTAACGGCGAGCGGGTCGTGGTTTGGGCTGGCGTTAGCCAAATAGAACCGAAATTCGGTGAGCTGATCTCTCCTGAATGGGCAATCCTCATCCTTATAGATTCCAAGCAATGCTTTTAGGACACAGTCACAGACGAGCGAGATATCATCTCTGTAGAGCGTGATAAAGCGCAAACCAGCTATATCTGTGATATCCGTCCATGAGTAGTCCGGTCTTGGATTTTCGGGGTCGTTGCGCTTACGAAGGACCTTTTCTTCGATTCCGTGTTCAGTCTTGATTCTGTGACGTCGGGCATACACCCGATCGGCAACCTTCGTGCGATCGAGGCTTCTAACAAGGTAGTCCAGAGCGTTGCCTGCGACTGGTGGCGCTACAGCGATCAAACGCACCGCTTGAAGGCGCTCGTCCTGCGTAAGCGCTGGTCGCGGCACCGTTTGCCCACCCCGATTTGATTCCGTCCCCACGCGAATGTTGCCGCAGTCTGACCCACGACACAACGCTAAACTGCACGTAGCGCAGGCTCGCTCAAGGCGTGGGCCATGCTGGCCGATGGAGCATTGATTATGTCTGCCCCGACCATCCGAAAAGGAGGTTCCAATGTTGCTGACACTTCTGCTTTAAAGAAGTCTCAGTTAGAGCTCGGAACCTCTGCGGTTTATAGGCGCAACGTTCTTTCGACTGGAGGATGCGGCATTTGCGCAGTCGATCTTGGTCTGGGTAGTGTCACCGCGGGTTAAGCCGAACTTTCCCGCCCTCATATCCTTGAGCTTGTCACGGAATAACGGGTGAGGATGATGGCGGTCGAGCTAAAGAGCGCAACCTCCGATGCTCGCTATTCCACGCCCGCCGGCGCGGCGGCAGCTGGTGTGCCAGGGCCATGCCGGGCGATTGCCTCCGCAATGTCGTCCCTTGTCCGCCCACCGACCGCCGCGAAGCATTCCAGAACGTCGCGCCGGGTGTAGACCGCCACCTCGATCCGCGGTTGCCAGCCAATGCGATGAGTGTTCGGCCAAGCCGCGCGACGTAGTCGGTGCGGGAGGTGAGCGGACGCTCAAACGCCTCTTCGAAGCTCGCTCGAGTATCGGATGCGCACTGCAGTTTTGCTTCCTCAGATTGGCCGTATCAGGGCTGGACTACGTGGTCTTCCAGAAATGTTTTCCGTTCCGGACCAATGGTTTGATCTTGAGCGTATGGACGAATTGGCGTCGGCAGTTCGAGAGAGGGACAAGGAACTGGCACGGCGTGAACGGGCGCGGCGCGCCCACTAGGGACGTGAACAATCGATTTCGATTGTTGGTGGCGACGGGCCAAAAAGATATGCGCGGGTATGATGATGGGCTAGCACTTTTGTATGTACTTGGACGATCGGCGAGGGGTTCGGCGTTATGTTTTGGGTCGCAACAAAGAAGCCCCCGCTACTGCGGGGGCAATTGGTCGCTAAGGCCTTCATTGCACTTGGTGAGATGGGCGACTGCTGCGCCGGCCTCACCCGCAGCGGTAAACAGTGCCGATGGCTCTCGTCTGAGCAGCCGCACCCACTGCGCCAGGTAGGCGGCGTGGTCGAGCCGCGGTTCGTTGGCGATCCCGAGGTCGGCGCAGAGGAACGCCGCTCCGAGTTCCGCCACCAACTCCTCCGCTGCATATCGTTGGTCGCCGAAGCGGCCGAACTCTCGACTAAGCCGATGCGCTGCGCCGGTCCAGTGCGTGAGCTCGTGGAGCAGAGTCGAGTAGTAGGTCTCAGTGGGGGTGCTGGTCGGGGAGCCTTTGAAGCGGCTCCGCTCCGGCATCTGGATGTAGTCGTCCTTGATCCGGTAACAGGCGTGGTCGCCGCCGTGGCGGATGTCCGCGCCTGTGGCCCGGACGAACGCCTCCACCTTCTCGCTGACCTCCACCTCCGACCGGAACTCGGGCTCGGGCGGTTTCCAGCCCTCCACCTGGTCGGCGTTGAAGACGTGGGAGGCCCGGGCGACATAGCGCCGCTCGGGCTCGTCGGCTTCGCCACGAAAGAGATCCGGCTCCAGCTCCTTGTAGAAGAGGATGACGGAGCCGTGCTCGCCCTTGCGGACCTGGCCACCGATCTCCTGCCATTGGCGGTACGTGGCCCAGAAGCCGGTCTCAAAGCCCGAGAGCATGCCCTCGGCCCAGAGCGCGACCACATTGACGCCGCTGTACCGCTTGCCGGTGGCGGCGTTGGTGGGTCGGCCGACGCCGATCCCCACGAAGTGCCAGGGCATGACGAACTCCCCGGCTCCGGCCTCAATCGCTTGCACGATCTTGGCCGTGATCTGCTGGTACACACTGAACCGCGACTTGGAATGAACTGCTTCGGTCATCTGACCCTCCCTTGCACGCGAGGGAGAGGCCGACGGGGGGTATCGGCCCCTCCCGCGTGCCGGGGAGGCAGGCGTCAGGCGACGCGAGGGTCTTTCCTAAGGGTACGCGCGCCGGCGCAGGGAGCACGGCTCCATTCGTTGCCAGTTTGGCAACGGCCCACGGAGCGTCCGGGAAAACAGGAAGCGGCACGCTCATCGCGTGCCGCTTGTCGGTCGAAGCGAGCCGCCCCCTGCTACGCCGCGTCCTTCAGCCCCTCAAACACCGAGAGCGCTTGGTAGCGGTAGTGGGTGAGGACGAGCGCCGCCGCGTTGAAGAGCGCCATGCGCCGATCGTCGCTCTTCCAGGGCGTCCGTTTGGCGGGCAGCCGGGGAGCAAGCGCCGGCAGGTGCCTGGCGACCGCAGCCGCGATCTCGTCGCGCGTCGTCGCGCCGATGGTGGCGAAGCAGGTTTTGATCTCTGCTCGGCCATACACCGCGAACTCGATGCCGCGGTCGTTGGCGAGCGCGAGCGTGGCGCGGCAGAGCCGCGCGATGCGGTCCGTGCGAGCCGAGTTTCGTTTCTCGAACGCCTCGACAACCACCGCCTCGGGCTGGAGCCGCTCCAGGAGCGTCTCGATCTTGCGCAGGCAGACGGCGTTCTTGTCTTTCGGCGCTTCGACGAGCCCCCAGTCATGTGGCGCACAGGGGCTCTCCAGAGCCACCCAGCCGAAGCCGCGAGCCGACGGATGAAGCCCGAGCACCAGCGGGCAGTGCCGTACCGCGGTCATACGGCCGGACGGTGAGACGCCCGCTTCATCATGTCGTCGAGGAGGTCGCGCTTGCGTGTCGAGCGGGCATCGGCCCGGCCCTCAAGCTCCTGATAGAGCCGGGCGGCGCGGTTCATGACCGCCTCCTCGACCTGGTCGTACAGACCGGGGAACAGCGACCGCGGCGCAATCCCAAAGATGATTTCGCAGCCCAGCGCGCGCTTCAAGGTCGGGGTGCGCTCGCCCCGTTCGAATCGGGCATGCGAAGCTCGCATTCACCCCGCCGAGGAGTCGGGCAAGCTCCCGTTCGGAGAGCCCCCACTTCCGACGCTCCACCCTGAGCCCTGTGAAAGAACCTTTTCTCATAAGCCAAAGAACTAGGACTACTAATGCGCCCATGGTGTCGCAGGTGCGCGAGGCTGCACCGGCTCCAATCTTTGCCGTGTTGGCAACCTTTGCTCTGTTCTGAGCCGAGGTGTCGCCGTTGCCGTGTGTGCAGTCCTAAGGAAAGAAGCTCGCCGAAGCGCGAGCCGAGCGCGATCAGTCTCGCTCGGTTGCGATGATGCCCTATGCCCGGCCGGTCGTGGTGGCGAGCCCGAACCGGCGGTATAAACACACCATACCTGCCTGCGGCTCATAGAAAGCTAACATGAGGTGGCCAACGCCGAATGGCCTTGTCTACCCACGCGCGCCGTATGCTTGGTCGTTCGGCGTCTGGACGAGTGCCCTCGGGGTGACTTGACCCCAAGGAGACGCTCCGAAGGCCGCAGAAGGGTGGGAAGTGAGTCCTGGCCTTATTTTCTGGAATGTCCGAACAGCGCCCAGCAGTGGAAGTTGGGATCTGGTCGAAGAGCAGACGTTCGATCGCTCTCACCTAGCAGGGCAGCACCTATGTGAAAAAGACAAGCGGCACGGGTACCGCTGTTGGTCCATCAAGTGGCCAGGCGCGATGGAGGGCAGAATGCCGAGGGGACCTAAGGGTCGCGCGCCAACGCGATCAACGACAGAGGATGCCCTGCATTCTGCGGGAGTCTGCGCCAGGATGAGCTCGTGATCGTCATCTGCATAAGGCATGTCGCCGAGGCTTTCGATCCTCAACGCCAACGAGCCGTTCTCATCCTTGAGCATCGTATACATCCAGAGTTTGCCTCCAATGCCGACGCGCTTGAGCCGTGGCAGCTTGCGATCCTCTTCCTGCTGCGAGAAGGCAAGCTTTGCAAAATCGGCAAGCCCGTTGATCTCTCCGATCATGCCGGACTCCGGCGCTGGCTTCACACCGATCCCGTGTTGCAACTGCTCGGCCTCGAAATCCGACGTCGAGCGATAGGCGAAGCCGGTGAACTCGCCATCGTCGAGCGAGAGCCCGAACGTGTAGATTGTGGCAGTCGCATCCGGGGGCAGCATATCGTCCAGCTCTGACCAGATGGACCGCAGCGCGTCGGGGCAAACTCCGAAAGGTGCACCACGTCGTTGACGATCATCTCTGCGACGGCGCGCACATAGAAGTCCGTCACGACCTTGCTGATGCCGGTGCCCGTAATCACCGCGCCCATGTGAGGCGCAGGATAGACCTTCGTCATGAAGCTGCGCGGGCGCTTGTCCTCCCCAGACAAGCAGAGCGTGTCGCTAAGAATGACGACATGATGTGGCGTCATCTCCCAATTGAGGAGCGTCATTGCCCCTCCCCCGAACCTTGCTCGGATTGGCGAGCGCGCCAGGTCGAGACAAGGAACGTCGCCATCGTGCCGGATAGGTTCACGGCGAGTTCGGCATGCCTCGCCAACGGCCGGGCGCGCTTAGGCCCCGGACTATGAGCGTCGCCTAGCTTGTTGCGCAGCGCGCCGAGCGACACGACGACATGTTGGCAATTCCCGAGGATCTCTTTGAACACCTGCTCGGTGTGATCATCCGGCGCTAGCTTGAGCACTTTGGCGAGCTTCTTGTAGAGCGCTGGAAGATCGTCCTTCTCCTGCACCGACGTGTCATTCGCTTCTGCGAGGATCCATTTGCACACGTCCTCCAGCAACGTGCGGGCAAGCGTAATCGCGCCGGATGGATCGCTCGCACGGCGGTCTAGTGCCGCGCTCCAGCGCGCGTGCACGTCATCCGGACTGAAGGCCGCGAGCGTTGCCGATATGCCGTCGTCGGACGGCGCGCCCAGGGTCGCAGACTGCACTTCGTAGCGCGGACTTCCGGAGATGCGACCGACCTCAGCGAGCCGGTATCCATCGTGCCGGATGTGATCGTTGATGGCCGTGACGAGCTGGGTTTGACCTTCCGGGCTCTGGGCAAGCGGGTCGACCACCGCTGCCAGAAATCGAAAGAGCTGCGCGCGCGACATGGTCTCGAAACCGACAGCCCTGAGCAGATCGCGGTTGTCCCAATCGTCGTTGCGAACTGTGTGCTGGAAGATGGCGTCTTCGAGCGTCCCGGTGTCGGAGGTGTCGTCAGCACGGCTCATCTCAGCAATAGGCCAGAGTCGACGAAGAAACTCGATGTCGTCCATTTCTGACGCGAGCGGGCGGCCGTTGAAAACGGCCATGAGGCGCTTGCGAGTGAGCGCACTCACCTCCGTTCCTGTGATCTCGTCATACTTCGCGACGGCTTCAGAAAGGGCGTGGTGATCCACCTCTAGCAGCAGCTTGCGCGCGACCCCGACGACGTCGAGCGCGGATACCGCCGCAAGCCTGATCTGGGCGTAGCGATATTTGCTGCCCATCGCTTCGTCCGTCGTCCCACCAGGAAGACCCAAACGCAGGCAGAGATCCGGCACGACGTAAGCCTTGGCGTCCGAAATGGCGCTGGCGACCTGGTGCCGCAAATCCCTGATGAGCGCTGCGGGTGTTTGCTGAGTCACCGTGTACGGTTAGCACTTCGTTGGGCAGTTCGCATCTTTGCCGCCGACATTGAGCCTATACGTTGCGCGTTACGGAAAATCGCAAGTCTCTGATGACTTCGCATGCATCGCCGACGAGGGTAGCGTCAACGAGCGGGCCTTCCGAACTTCGCCTTGGAGTCAAGTGCAGGCGGTCGGGCAAAGCCCCAAGTGGTTTTAGCTCTTTTCCTAGATCGCAGCTCGGAACGTCATTTGCGGCCCGGTGCGTTCAGGTGTCGTGTCGGGACTTGACCGCTGGGGCGCACCATGCCGAGCGGACAGCGCCTCGGCCTGAGGCCGTTCTGTAGCGGGAATGACGTAGACCCCGCCGGTCTTCGTGGTGGCGAGCCCCAGCCGGCGACGCAAGAACGACCCCACCCACTTGTTGCTCATGGACTGGCCGAGGGACTCGGCCGCGCGGTCGTTGAAGCGCCGCGCGACCTCGGCGACCGAGACGCCGGGCGTTGTCGCGGCGGCGAACGCCTCTTGAACGACGCGCGCCATGAGGTTCTCCGCAAAGGGGACCCGTGCCTCATGCGCCCGCATCTCTTCGGCTCCCAGAGCCGCGCAGATGCGTTCGCGCACCGACCCGTCAGGTATGAGGGAGAGGAGCGCGAGCGACATCTGCTTGGCGCGGGCGCTCATCTCGCTCGGAAGCTGGTCGAGGTTAGGGCCGACCGAGCGCCGGGAAGCGAAGCGCCAGGCGAGGAGCCGATTCCTGAGCGCGAGGCTTTCGGCCTTGAACGCTTCCGGCAGATGCACGGGTATGTCGTCGCGCAGAGTTCGCCCGCCCGTGTGCTCGGTGATGAACCGGCTCTCGAGCGCAGGGTCGGCGAAGCTCTCGCGCATGGCGACGATCTTGGGCCCAAACACCCGGAAGGCGGTCGGGTTCAGCTCCCGGTTCTTGTTCGTCATGGTACGGAGGACTGGCAGACCGCTCGTGGTGCCGTTGTTGAAAACCTTGGTGAGTTCGGCCGTCTGGTCGGAGAACCGGAAGTCCGCCTCGTCGAGTATCAGGGTGCCCTGGAAGGCATCCTGGATATGGAAGATCGGCGAGACAGTGGAGGCTCCGCTCGCAAAGAAGGGCTTGTACGCGAGCGAGCCAATGGCGAGGAGGGCGCGGGTCTTCCCGGTGCCCCAGGTTCCTTGAAGCCGCAGGTACGGGAGGTCGGTGAAGGCGTCGTATACCCAGGTGAGGAGGACGTAGTACGCGGCGATCTCCTCGAATTGAGGAGAGAGGTCGACGTACCGGCGCAGGAACGCGCGTACGGCCTCCACCACGTCCCCCATGTCCCCGAACGCCCCAATGTCCGACGGCAGGAGCACGCATCCGGTCGTGATGAGATTGTTCTGCGCCGAGTACGGAACAAGCTGCTCGCCGCTCGGGATGTCGAACGAAGGCTCGACCGACGACGTGCCATCCGGCCGACTCCACAGCGAACGCCGTCGTCTGCACGGCGGGGTCATACAGCATCTCGATGAGGGTCCCGTCATCGATCACGCGTGAGATAGTGGGCCTAGTCGTCCGCTCACTCATGAAGTCCAGCGTACGGGGTGGCGACCGTGCGAGGCAGGCTCCATTCCTTGCCGCCTGGGCAACGCATGGAGCCTTCCACGGCCAGCCTTTGAACCTCACGCTAGGAGGATGCGCGGAACACCTCGCCGCCCCGGAGATCTCCTTCTCGACCGCTACCTTCCGGACGCCGACGAGGAGACGCGCGAGCGCGCTCGCGCCGAACTGCATGAGTGGGCAAAGCTGCTCAAGCGCATTGGCAGGAGCGTGCGCCTGGCGCAATCCACAGCCGCAGGCGTTCCTCAGCCAGATCGGCGCGATACTGTTTCCGAGCTCCGCCCTGGCTGATTCCTCCCCCCACGTATGAAGTCTTATCTAGGCTACGTCCGCGTCTCGACAGTCGAGCAAGGTCGGGGTGCGTCGCTGCCCGAACAGCGGAGCGCGATCGAGGCGTACGCCCAACGGCATGGCCTCCGGATTGCCGGCTGGTACGAAGAACTCGAAACGGCCGCGAAATTAGGACGCGCCAACTTCAACCGCATGCTTGCCGAGCTTGAGGCCGGCCGCGCCGCAGGCGTGATCATCCACAAGGTCGACCGGAGCGTCCGGCACCTCAAGGACTGGGCGCACTTGGGCGAACTCATGGATCGCGGAATCGAGGTACACTTCGCGCACGAGAACCTCGACTTCGAATTCCCGGAGCGGCCGGCTCACCGCCGACATCCTCGCCGTCATGGCTGCCGACTACATCCGCAACCTTCGCGACGAGGTGCGCAAGGGTTTCTATGGGCGGCTAAAGCAGGGGCTGTATCCGCTTCCCGCACCGCTCGGGTATCTCAACCGCGGCAGCGGCAAGCCAAAGGTGCACGACCCCGACCGCGCCCCATTGGTGCGGCAGATGTTCGAGCTGTACGCCTCCGGGCGGTACACCATGGACACGCTGCGGCGGGAGATGGTCCGTCGAGGCCTAGCAAATCGGGCAGGCGGACCGCTGTCGAGGTCTGCCACCGCCTGGGTGCTCCACAATCCCTTCTATATCGGGATCATCCGCATTGAGCGGACGGGCGAGACCTTTCAAGGCATCCATGAGCCGCTGATCACCAAGCGGATCTTCGATCGCGTGCAGTCAGTTGCGAGCGGCCGCTGGCAGGCCCGCACGGCGACACACGAATATGCTTTCCGCCGGCTCATCTACTGCGTGACCTGCGGCTACGTCCTCACCGGCGAGCGCCAGAAAGGCCACGTTTACTACCGCTGCCACACGCCCGCCTGCGTCACTTCTCTCCGCGAGGACCGAATAGAGGAGCGCGTCCGGGCAGTGCTCCCCCTCTTCGCGCTCGGCGCCGAAGAAATGCAGGACTTGAGGGATATCGGAGACGAAGGGGACGTGTGGGAGGTCGAAGACGAACGCTCACGACGGGTGCACCTCAAGCGCGCCCTGGCGCTCTGCGAGCAGCGCATCGCAGGTCTCGCCGATGCACTTGTGGACAAGACCATGGACGCAGAGGCGTACAACATTCGGAACGCACAGCTCCTCGCCGAGCGTCGTGGTCTTCTTGATACCCTCAGGGGCCCTTCCGTGCCCGCACCTACTGACGACCTGCTCTCCGAGTTCGAACTCGGAAATACCGCCTACGTTCAGTTCGATTCGCCAAATCCGAACGAAAGACGCGAGATCGTGCAAAGAGTGACTTCGAACCTCGTCGCGGAAGGAAAAGAGCTAGCGATTACGCTGCGTTCTCCCTACGCGGAGATCGCAAATGCGCGGCTTGTCCAGTCTGGTGGACCGCATTGTGCGACAGCTCGAAACGGCTCCACCCATTATATACAGCGTCTAAAACGCTCGACCCTCCGCAATCTCCTCACCTTGACCGAATCGGGGGACGCCGCAGGCTTCGGACCGCATAATAAAAATGAACCCAAGACCCCGCCGACTTGACCCTGGGCGCCGACGAGCACGCTGACATCACCCCGCGCCAGGGTCTTCCGGCGCGCTCTCCAACGCGCCGAGGTCAGAGGGCTCCGCTTCCGGCTTCTCCGATAACATCTCTTCGATGGCTTCCCCTCGTTCCGGAACAGCTTCCGCTGCAATTTCCGACTGTAATGTTGCCTCATCTGGAACCGGCAAAAACATTCGCTGCAAACGCTCGATAGGCACCACGTCGTAGCTATCCACTTCATTCAGGAGATCTGCATTTGGCGGCACCACATCGGACAAATGCACAACGCTAATGTTTGCCCCAAACTCCTTGATAGCCCGACAGAAGGGGATGAAGTCCCCGTCATTCGACAGTAAAAACAGCCGTTCGACACGTCCTGCGCTCGCCAGCTTCAAGGCATCGCAGCACATCTCAATATCAATGCCTTTCTCGCTTTTGGCAAATCGGCTTTGATATCTTGACGGCACATTCTCCTCAACCCAATTGTCGAACTCCGCTGACTTCTTTAGTTTCTCGCCGCAGAATTTAAAGTGAATATCCCGTATCTCGCCTGGATTCCTGGGGTTTGGAATCTCCGAAATATGCCTCGATGGCAGCCTCGTCACCCTTTGGAAAGTAGAATGTAAAGCGCTTGTATTGCCCGCCATGTAGCTCAGGCAGCGCGCGCATAAGGTACGCTACGAACTGCCGCGGACAGAGCTTCCGCTTGGCAAAGACAGGCCTTGCGCGCTGGAGCTGTCTGATTTGCGCCGCGAGCGCCGACCCATCGATGAAAAAATAGTTGGCGTTCATGTCAACCAATTCTATCGCCGCTCTCAGGAAGCGCTGTAGCATGCGCTTCGCTGAACAGCGTATCGCAATGCCGCAGCATAGATCTTATATAGCGGCCGTGATAGACGGCATAGATGGCACTGCTAAGGGTCGTCTCCCTGGGTGCTAGAATATATAGAACTAGCTCGGTCTTCTCGACGATCTTGGGCCTAAGCCATGCCTTTCGAAGTCCATTGCTCCGCTGTATGGGTAAAATCTCCATCGGCATCATAAGACCACGTTGTTATGTGGCCGTCGTCTATCGCTTTCTTGTAAGCCGAGAGAAGTTTTCTTGGCGTGCTGGTCTTTAGGTGGATCGCCATATTCTAAATTCCGACATTTTCACATTATATCGACTTTTGTTCTAAGATGCACCACTGGCGCGTGCGCTGATGCCGGTGTCCTCGCCGAGCCCCGCCCTCATTCGTACCATGAGATCTCGGCATAGAATCACTCAATGCCCAAAAGGAAACTCAAACCCCGCGCCGACCAGGTGGCTTCTTTGTCGATCGCTATCTCCCCGATGTCCTGGCGCGCCAAGCGTAGCCTTATGACCCTAGGGCGAGTATCCTCGCTCCTCGCCGCGGGGTGGTTAGACCTATTGGGTCTCGCGAGGTTGAACGGAGGACGAAGCTCGATGGCGACCAACACGCACCACGGATCTCGCAAGGGCTCGGTCAAGAGCCGCAGCCAATTCACCAACCCTCGCACCGGGCTCGCCACGAAGCGCGACGACACGACCGGCAAGTTTATGGCCGTTAAGCGCACCGGCGGCCTCTTTAGAGGCGTCGCTAAGGAGCGGGACGGGCGCAAGTCGCGCTAATAGGGGATAGGCGTCCTGCCCTGACCTATTTGGGACCGTTGTCCTTCGCCCGATCATTTCGTTCTTCTCGGCACCCCTGACCCTGCTGACGACTTTGTAGCCGGCGAGGATCGTGATGCCGTCAAGCAGCTACATTTCGTCCGCGAGGATGGGTCCTCCGCGCCCACGCGCCCGTCCCCATCGCCAGCACGAGCGCACGGGCCGCGCAGGCGCAGCCCTACAGCCCGGTTGTCAACCGAAACCCACAGCGTGGTGCTGTCCTAATTGGCCCCTAACTAGGACACAGAAACATGGAAATTGGGACACCGGATCAGCGCCGCGCCGAGCTGGTGATAGCCGTGGCGCGGGAACTCGGTATCCCGATCAAGTTGCGGGATGTTGTCTATGGTGACAGCAGCTCAGAGGTTGGCTTTCAGCCAGGCGGACCCCTTGTCATTGAAACCGAACCAAGCGCCTATTCCGCCGGAGAGGACAATAAGTAGCTGGTCGTCAGATTTGAGATGAGGCCGAAGCCGGTCCCTGATCTGGACGGCCGTTAGGTCGCACACTACGACCCATGTCGAGTCCAGGCGATGCCACCAGGAACCCAAACGCTTAATAGCGTTGATCAGATCATCGTAAGTTTCGCCCTGCACGGGGTGCAGATCATATCCAATGACGTAGGTCGCCATTTTGGCCTCCATGCTCATGGGGCCGACTGAGGCGTTGAAGCTGGGAGTCCGCAGGCGGTACCCTCAGATTCGTGTATCCAACTAACCTGCCCCAGTCGGCGGGTCATGAGCCCGCGAACCGTGTCCAGCGTCGCGGGCTCAACCGTAGATAGGGCCTGATTCGCGGCGTGCGAGTAAACCCTCTTCCCGTTCAAGCCGCGCGCCGGAAGCCTGAAAGTGTTCCATCAAGTGCAGCCGCGACCAGTTCGCTAATCGTCCAGACGTGATCGGTGATTTCGAGCTGCATCGCCGGCGTGACCCGCAGGGCCTCATGCACCCGGCAGAGGTTGTAGTGGGCGGCGCAGAGTGCCCCGGCCGCGCAATAGTTCTCCAGCTTCTTGCTAAGTGCATTCGTCAATCGCCGAACCTGACGCTGGGCCATCCGCAGGCTCAAGTTCTGGCGCTCGACATAGGAGGTGCTGATCGTCCGCGGTCGACAGACCCACGGCGCGCTTGGTGATGGGTACCTACTTCGGCCGGGGAGTAGCGGCGCGCCGCCTCTACGGCCTTCGAAAAGTACAAAGGCTACATGCTCCCGCCACCGGCGGCGCTTGAACGGTTCATGGGCGATATCGGAGCCGCGTCCAAGCAAACCGGTAAGGCGCGGCAGGCGTTCATACGTTCTGCACGACAGGGCGGCTAC
Organism: uncultured Alphaproteobacteria bacterium; assembly: GCA_963775275.1. Taxonomy (GTDB): domain Bacteria; phylum Pseudomonadota; class Alphaproteobacteria; order Caulobacterales; family Caulobacteraceae; genus JANWHQ01. Next base: position 339,816 of record CAVZII010000005.1, read on the forward strand.
TTTGCCCATGGAGAAGACCGACATGTCCGACCCGCGGCGGCTGAACTGGGGGGTCCCGGCACTAAGCCGATCGAGGAGCCCAAGAAGGCCGATCAAGACGGCGACAAAGGGCGTAAGCTGAGGAACGGTGGAAATAGGAGCGGTGGCATGACGGAGGAGTTGATCCGATGATCCAAGGGTTGCTCGCGCGCCTCCCCCGAGTTTGGGAGCGTATGGCCTGAGGCAGAGCGCAAACTCTGGCTTCAGCTCCTAGAGGGAAACTTCAAGCTGATCTACAAGGACGCGACCAATGGGGGAGCAAGCAGCGGGGAATAACAAGCCATGCCGATTCCTGTCGACTATGTGTCCAAACTTCAAACCTACTTGCGGGGCGTGCTCGCCAAGGCGAAAGCACCACGCCAACGACGTGGACCACATCATCCTTGCCCTCGCAGGAGCGATCATATCGCGGAAGGACCCCAAAACCTCACTGGAGGTGTGGGGAACCCAGAAGCTTGGAAACGCCCTTTCGGTCTCCATAAAGGGCGAGCGCTACGCCTTTTCGTACAACCACGGTGACGGCTGCATCGACATGAAGGCAGGTAGCTATCAAGGCCCGGTCATTCACAAGTTCACCAACGCGACGGGGCTTCCTGAGGTCGCTCGCGTCTTCTCCAAACTCTGAACTTAGGAAACCCCCGCAGCCCAGCTTAGGACACCCAGCGGCTAATTAGGACGGCACCCCCACGTGGTCGGCCTTTGGCGACCTCCCGCGTCCACCTCATGCTACCGCTGGTCGTCGTCAAGTCAGACTCTGTGAAATCCGATCGCGGGCATATGATTGCCACAGCCAAGCTTCGCGCGAGACGCCCATGGACGAGTACCTCAAGGTACCCTGCGATGACTGCGGCAGGATTTTGCCCAAGAACGAGCTTCAACGCTGGGAAGAGGACCTGGTCGTCGGGCGCACATCTGCGCGGTATGCGTCCGGTGCGCCCAACGAGCGCACCCAGCACAAGATCAAGCACCTACTCCTTTGCTCGACGTGCGCTGGCGCTCGGCAGGCGGCCATCGACCTTGAGCGGGCCGCACAAGCTATCCGCGACGCGGCCGCGAGACGTAGGGCACGGACGATGGCTCTCATCGTGGTCGGACTTATTGTGCTGTTCGTTGTCTCACTGGGGATCATCTCGAAGTGTTCGACGCCACCGGGGGCAGCCGTAAGTTCGGAGGGGGCGCCAGCCTCCGCAATTCCCCCGACATTGTCGGATGTAAGCGCGTCGAGCTCGGCGAGCGGCGCGCCCGAGACCACCATCGTCGCAAGCGTACCCGAGCCCGTGCCGGCCGCTCCTCCACCATCCCCACCCAACCCCGCTCCGGAGGACAGTACTGACCAGGGACTTGAAAGCATCGACAGCATCAGCTCTGTACGGACGCCTCCGCTGCGCATGGCCATCCGGCACGCGCTCGACACGGGGGAAGCGACGCGCTGGCAGACGAGCGATGGGGCCATCTCAGGCACGGTCGTGGTGAGCAGACCCCAGGTGTCGGAACGCCAGGTCTGCCGAACGTATCGGTTCACAGCGCAGAGCAGGTCGGACGGACGAACTGCTCCGGATGAAGTTGCGTGCCGGCGCGAAGGACACGAGTGGGACTTTCCCCACACGGGCGAAGCCCCGCTCTTTTAGCCTTGGCACAAACGCTGACCGGCAGCCGCACGTTCGTTGGCAACTGTCCCGTGTCGACAAGGCGGGAGCTAGGCCGTTGCCGGTTGGCTAATCGTCAGCTGCGGCGGGCGTGCCTGCGTCTGTCGCCTTGTCCGATGCAGCCGCTGCTGAACTCGGTCAGCTCAAGCAGCGTGCGTCGAATCGGTCCGCTGCGAATTTTGGGGAATGCCTGCGCGAGCCGGAGCCCCTCGGCCGTCCGCATGAACGCGCTGATCTCCCCAATGATGGCCGCGTCGGCCTCGCCCGTATCCACGGGCTCGGGAAGGCCGTTAAAGAAGTAGCTGATGGACACGCCGAGCTTGTGGGCGATCAGATGGAGCTTCGACGCCGAGACCCGGTTCGCGCCTCGCTCGTACTTCTGAACTTGCTGAAACGTAAGGCCGATGCCTCGCGCGAGCTCCTCCTGGCTCATTGAAAGGATCCGCCGGCGCATGCGGATGCGCGCGCCCACGTGGACATCGATCGCATGGGGATACCGAACCGCCAAAGCGTCCATAGCAGGACTCCTTCCAGTCCGTAGCCTATGCCGAGTCCGGGCCGCGTATAATCCGGCGAGCCAAACTTGATCTGGATCAAAGCCACGCGTCGGCAGCCCTGCCCGATCGGGTCGCGAGGGCGCTCATGCTTAGGACCTACACACTCTATCTGCGCGACGGCCGCGACGGGCCGCCAAAGTTCGAACCAGTCCTGTGCGAATCCTCGGCGGAGGCGATGGCGCCGGCGCAGGACATCGTGGCGCAGCTACCGGGAGGATGTCTCAAAACGACTCCACAGTTTGCCAGCTAGGCAACGGGGGTACCGTTTCCAAGCCCTGGTCCAAGCGTAAGATCCGGCGGTTCTTCCGAGAGACGGAGCTGCTGCTCCGGGACCGCGCGCACTTGACGCCTGCCGAGCAGGCCGCACCCTATCTAGCATAAGGCCACCACCAACCGAGACGCAGCCTTGGCCAGACGTCCCTGACCTCCCCCACGTCCCGATTATCCGGCACGGTCAGGCGAGACGGCCAATTCACGCGAATGGCGGGAGGCCCTTGAGACGTTCGTCCTGGACGATGACCAAGCAGGATGTCCTCGCCCGCGTGATCGCATTGTAGAAGATGCGTCGGCGATCGTCTGGCTCGGCAGTCACCTGATACGGCCAAATGAGAGCCACGCGGTCGAACTCACGGTTCTTGGCTTGGTGCACTGTCATCGCGCGGAGACCGCCTGCGGGTCTCCGCCCAAATTGTCGGACGGAAGAGAGGGCACGGTCGAAGGCGTCCAAGACTGTAGCCGAACTAAACTCCTCGACGCCTTTGGCATCCCGCGAGCGCTTAAGCATTACCAACGTCATGTTGACCGACGGTAGGTCATTGAACTGGCCTAAACAGGCCTCGGCGTCCGCTAAGCTGAACGACGGTTTGCTTGCGATGGATCGTTTTATTTCGTTAAGCCGTGCGTCTGCCAATCTTCCCAGAAGATTCCGAAGGGGCCGATTCCTCGGCCAGTGTCGATGACCTTGGTCTGAAGAAGGTCGACAAGTCCCTTTACATAAGGCGACTTGTCCCGGGTCGGAGTAATCAGGGCAAATGTCCCGCCTTTGACAATCTCGTACGCGACGGCGGTCGCAGCCACATGAGGCGCTTCCGCCCTTCCAGGCGCAACTTTGACCCGAAACGATGGACCGGACGAAGTCAGAGGCTGCGCACTGCGAACTTGGTCTGCCGCAAGAAGCAAGTGCTCTGCATTGGTGCGCCGACATCCGGCCAAGCGCTCAGGCTCACACCTTCCCCTGATCCAGTCCAGCACCGCCACCGGTCGGTTCCGAGCGTTCAGGCACTGAAAGTCGTCGAAGGCCAGTAGGACGCAACAGGCGGTGAGCAGACCTTCGACAACCGCTAGACGACACAGTTCAAGATCCTGAGCCTCGTCGACAATGACGACGGGGTGAGCGGCGGCGACCCACTGGCCGATGAGAGGATCGGTCAGCAAGCGACCTGCCAGGGAGCACATTGCTTCGAAATCTCCTTGGACGGGTACTCGCCAACCAAGCTCATGCACCCGACCCCGCCAGCGGCGGCACAACTCCCATGCGAAGCTATCAAGCGTTGACGCGTCGTATCTTCCGCAGACTGCCGCTATGCCATCGAGCTGCTCATCGAGCCGATGCCGAGCCCCGTGCATGTAGGTCAGCGCTAACACGCTTTGGCCAGGCCGCAGCGGCCGAGCAGCAAGCTCAGCACCGACCTGTTCCATGACGGAGAACGTCTTCCCGCTACCTGCCCCACCATGGAAGGCGCGGAGGCTCATGGCTCAAATACTGCCACGGTCCCCGCAGCCGGAGCTGGGAATCGCGGCGTCTCCTTTCCCATGGCCGCCAGCGCGACTGCATCCAAGAGCTGGGCGGCGCGGGCGACAGCCGGTTCTTGGTCGCCAATACACGCAGCGATGATCTCGTACGCAACTCTATCACCCTTGAGGTGGTCCGGCCCCCTGCCCCTTTTCAAACGGTCGGTAAGCTGGGCCAGTGTTCCCGGCGCGTTCGGCAGTTGGTCGTGCAGAGCGCCAAGCACTTGCAGCTCGGCAGGTTGGATAACCCAGGCGACAATATCCTCGATGGACCATCCGTCTGGCCAGCGGAGTACGCGCGCTCCGATGCGTTCGAGAGCAGCGGCATAGCCACTCCCCTGCTCGTCGCCATCGACAATGCAGGTTGCGCGTGAGTGAGCCCGCTCGATCCGCCGATACGTCTCTTCAACCGCACTGTCGTAGGTCGGCACAATTCCGATATTGGCGGAGAACACCGCTCCTGGTGCATCTGCGGCTGGCTGGAGTTCTACAATCCTGGCCAAAAGGCTGAACCACTCAAAGTCGATGTGGCCTTCTGGTACAAGCACTGCCTCAGCCATGAGTGCAGCCACCGTTTCAACACGTTTCAGTTGGAAGAGATTTCGAATTGCGTTCGGCGTTGCCAGCGTGAGAGCGGTGGAAAGAACTGGTGTTGCTTTGAGATTACCCGCATCGTTGCTCACGACGAGGACCTCGGTCGGTTCCGAAAACCCTGCAATAAGCGGCGAATGTGTTGTGACGATTACCTGGCTCGACAGGGCCTTTAGCCGTCTCAGCACTCGTCGCTGTATCGTCGGAGGCAGGTGAAGTTCCGGCTCCTCGACTGCGAGGCAGAAGCCCTTGCCGAAGTCCACGCGCTGCTTGCCGAAGTGCAGGAGGAGAAAAAGGCTTTGAAGGGAGACGATCCCGCTGCCCTGACGCTTGGAAGGAATTGGCAATGCCCCGGCCGGGCCGAAATGGGGGACGACAGCATCAAGCACGCCAGCGCTATCCGTGCCGGTGAGTCTCAGCTGAACTGCATGACCAGGGCCGAACAGTGCTTCGACCTCAGCATTGACTTCATCGATCACCGGTTTTAGTCGCGCGTCGTTTTCAAGCGGATTGTCGGGTCGTCGCAGGCGGTCCCGCTCGGCGATTACGCTTTCAGCGGGGAGGCCTGCGTTTGACGAAACAACCCTACGAAACAGCTCAGAGCCGAACGAGATCATACGATCCCAGGAGCGGTTCGCTGGTATCAGGAAGAATCCAACATCGCGGATGAGGCCTATATTGACGGGCGTAACTGCGTCATCAACGAACACATCGTCATGGGTGTCGTCGTCATAGAAGTATCGACAGGTCTCTACCTCAAGATTGCCCAAGTCGAAGCGAGCTTGAAAAGCAATATTGCATGCGAGTTTGAACGGGGCTGGCTGCGCTTCCGCTCTTTCAACTCCACCTACTGGATCGTACCATTTTGGAATTCCACGTTTCTTGGAGAACCATTCAGGTAGTTGGTCAGGGGTCGGACGTGGAAAGTCGATGATGGTCGCAACTATCTTGATGCGATCGGCTGGTTCGGGGGTGGAGCCGAAAAAGTCATGCTCGGTTAGGCTCCGCACCATTCCTTCTCGGCCAAGGATAAGGGCGAGCGCCTCGACAACCGTCGTCTTTCCCGCATTACTAGGCCCAACGAGGACCGCAGATTGTCCAAGATGAATATCGGCGGTCCGGATTCCTCTAAATCCTTCAATGCGTAGTCGAGAAATTCTCATGGGTTGGATGCCGGGGGTTCAGTTAACACCCTAAGTGTACCTTGGTCTGCCTGTAGAACGAAAGAGCGTGCCCCTTCTTGATTCGGGGCTGCAGGCCCCCCCAAGCTAGGATGAAGGCTGGAGCCGCCACGCCTTCGGTGGCGGCAATCGGCGACGGGCGGCCGGCGGCGGCGAAGCCACCTGCAGGGTTGGGCCCGTAGGAGGAGCGATGCGATGGGACTGAGCGTAACCGATGGCCGCTCTCCGTATGGGAGCGCCAACCGTGGAGCCGGTGCTTGGTCCTCACGCCTGCCTCACCATGGGCGCATGCCGTTTCCGCACGATCAGGTTTCATACTTCGGCCGCACCACGGCCCGCGCGAAGCTCAAGCTCTTCGGCATCAGGCAGGCCGACCGGTTTTCGCACATGTACGTCATCGGCAAGACCGGGTCGGCAAGACGACCCTATTAAGGTGCTGCGCGCCAGGACCTCGCCGCCGGCCGAGGCTTCGCACTCATCGATCCCCATGGCGACCTCGTCGAGCGGGTCGCGGAGGCAATCCCTGTGGCGCCGCGACCAGGTAGTCTATCTGAACGCTCCGACCCCTGCCTGCCCTTCGGCTACAATCCGCTCCTCGTGTGCACCACGACAAGCTTCCGCTGGTCGCATCGGGGCTCTTCGAGATGCTCAAGAAGCTGTGGGGCGAGAAGGCCTGGGGCGTGCGCATGGAGCACGTGCTTCGCAGCACGCTCTACGCCCTCCTGGAGCGCGACGCCTCCACCCTTCCCGATATCCTTCGCCTCTATGCCGAGAGGGTTCCGCAAAAGGTCATTCGCGGACTGCGGAATGAGACCGTCCCGCCAATTCTGGAAGAGCGAGTTCGAGAAGTACGCGTGGCGGTACCGGGCCGAAGCGTCGCGCCAATCCAGAACAAGCTCGGCGCGTTTCTCTCCGATCCCATGCTCAACCGTATCCTGGTCGCGCCCAAGGTCGACCCCGCTTCCGCGCGCTCATGGACAAGGGCGGCGTGCTGCTGGTCAACCTCGCCAAGGGCGGAATCGGGGAGGAAGCGCCACGACGCTCGGCGGCTTGCTGGTCTCGACGCTCGGCTTAGCTGCCTCAGCCGAGCCGACGTACCGGCAGCGAGCGGCGGCCCTTCTTCCTCTATGTGGACGAGTTCCAGAACTTCACCACGCTTGCCATCGTCAACATGATGTCGGAGCTGCGTAAGTACGGGCTCGGCCTCATGCTCGCGCACCAGTATTTCCATCAGCTGGAGCCGGATGTGCAGCATGCGGTCCTCGGCAATGCAGGGACCTTGATGTCCTTCCGCGTGGGGCCCGAGGACGCGATGATCCTCGCGCGGGAGTTCCAACCGGAATTCGACGTCGAGGATCTGCTCAATCTCCCCAATCGCCACCTCTATCTGAAGCTCATGATCGACGGCACGCCGAGCACCCGTTCAGCGCTCGCGTGCTGCATCGGTCGGCTCGCCCGCGGGCTTAGCGGGCTGGCTGCGCCGGGCTTCCTCGATAGCCTGCATGAGTTCTTCGTATTCAGTGTCGGCAAGGAGCGGGCCGATGAGCCATTCTCTGGAGAGCGTGCGGAGCGTTCTCCCCTCCGTCGCCCACAAGCTCGATGCCAAACCGCTGCCACAGCCGACGCAGCTGATCCGGCGACAACGCATCAAGCCGAGCGCGCACCCGACCCTGTTCCTCGATGGAGAGCATCAAAGGAACGATACCACGCCGATGATGGGCGTCCGCTGAAGCTGGCTACTTCGGCGAGTGCGCCTCGTCGGCCCAGTCCTTGTGGCCCGCGTCCGTCAGGTGCTCACCCCCCGAGTGGGTGGTGGCGTGCCCGCGGCTATCGAAGCTCTGCATGTCGGTGTGCGGTTCCGGCGTGCGGTCGCTCGTATGCACCGGCGAAGGCACGGAGGTGTTGGTGTGGATGGGATGTCCCGATCCGGTCTTCTTGCCTGTCTCTGCCATCTGAAGCGCTCCGTCGTTGGAATGACAGAGAACGGGCGGGTGCGGCTCCATGTTCCTCGCTCAGTTCGCACTTAGCCGGTGTTGCATTCGGGGCAGCAGTAGGCGCAGCCGTTCGACTGCCGATACGTCCTCTTCGCTTCTTGGACAGCGCCTTTGCACGTCGCATGGTGGCCGAGGGACAACCGGTGCTGCGGCAACGGCAGGTGTCCGCAGGCTCCGGGCGTCGTGTCGTGCACCTCGTGATCGCCGTTGGATTGGCCGTTTGTGTTCACGCAGTAGTAGGGCATCGCGCTTGTTCCTTTCGAATCGCGAAGGGGAACAAGACAAGAACTCTTCGGCTCACGCTGTCAACGATTTTGCATATCTGCAATTGCTCACAGCCACGCCGCATCGCTTGGGTTGTCGGCCGGCCGTCGACCGGCGTTGGCGGGACCTGCCGAGGGCCGGAGCGAAATACCTAGCAGCCCGGCCAGGCCTCCCCTCCTTCCCGGACGCGCTCCTCGCCAACTTAGTTGTAGGTGATGGTCGCGTCATCGATCGCGGAGACACGCCAGCCGGTCGCATCAAGCTTGGTGAGGATGGCCGTGTGTTCTTGAACTGGCGGAGAGGGTATCATCCCGTACCTAAGGGGAGGACCCACGAGGAAGTGTGCGAGCTTTGAGGCCGTATAGGTCCGGCGGTAGACGACGCGCGCGTCCTTGCCTCCCGGATCGACACGGGTATCGAGCACCGTGATCTGGTCAGGCACGTACATGCATCCTACCAGCTTGGTGATGTCTTCCATCCCCCTGACAATTGCTCGTTGCGCGACGTGGCTCGTGAACGTGACCGGAAAGCCGTTCTCCATGGCGCGGTAGGTGTCGGTAAAGCCGGTCCCGTCCCCACCGAACTCAGTGTTGGTGTCGTGGTTCACGAGCGCGAACTCCGGGTGGGTTTTGAGGGCGGCGTTCAGCATCTCCCCGACCCTGCGGGCATTGGTCGGCTCCCCGCCGAAATCCAGGAGATTGACGAACGTCACCCGGTCGCAGGTCTCGGTGTCGACCATCTTGATGAGCGCCGCCGCCTGGTCAGCCGTGAGCCCCTCTGCCGGTCTTGGTACGGCCACCGGCGCGGCGGCAGGCACGACGCCCGATCCAGCCGCTCCGGGCGCAGCCGGCTTACATCCCGAGACCAGCACCGCGGCGGCCAGCCCACACGCAATAGTACATTGGAATCGCCTGACCATTGGGCGTCACCGCTTCACGCAGTAGGTCCGCCGCACCATGTCGTCAGCGCTGCAGGCATAGCGACCCTTGGGCGTTGCGGCCTGCCACTTCACCTGCGTAGCGCCGCGCTGAACATCCGACACGGTCACGTCATCGGGCGCGATCGTGCCGATGAACGCGGCGGTCTCCCGCTGCAGGTTGCCACCTGAACTCGCGCAGGCTGTGCCGAGCCCGCACAGGACTAGCGCGCCAGAACACGCGAACGCCATTCGCATTGGTTCGTCCCCCATCCTCGGTCGTGGTCGGCAAAGCCGCCGTTCCACCCTGTTTTAGGGTAACTCCAATACGGGGTACTCGAAAAGAGTGTTTATCGGGGGCGGCTCGGAATCAAGCGAGCCGCTCCATGCCCAAGTCGGTCTTCACCGACGCCTATCTCTCTGTGATCGAGATCCTCGTCGCGCTCCGCCACGATAAGGGCGTTCAGCCAGGTGGAGCTGGCGAAGCGCCTCGGGAAGACGCAGCAGTTCGTGTCGAAGGTCGAGAACTTAGACCGGCGGATTGACGTCATTGAGTTCTGCGCGTTCGCGAGGGCCATGGGCGAGGACCCGGTAGGGCTATTCGCAGAGGTGGTACGAAAGCTTCCTGACGAGCTGCAGGTATGAATGCAACCTAGCAGCTAAATCGCTATCCACAGCCGAAAACCGCCAATGTTTGCAGAGAGTTATACTGGAGTGATGATAAACGAGGGTCAGAAGGCGACCGAAATAGAAGATAGGGGGCTGGCAAAATTCCATATAGAGCGATTGAGCGCCCCACCGGCCGACGAGGAGTCTACCGCCCGGAGGGCAGGCCCGTCCTCGGCGCGGGGGACTTCGCAAACGCTAAGTACCTAATTGGGGCCGATGAAGAGGCCCCAAGCCGATATCAAACGGACAAGCTCTTCACGTTGGCCTCGATAGATCGGGCGGGCGGCTCAGCAACAATAACCGTCGAAAAAACATCTACGCCCGTGCTCCTAAACCAACCGCTCGTCCTGCGAAACAGTGATGCCGAATTCCGGATTACGCTTGTAGGGTTCACGTCGCGCCTCGAGCTGCACCAGGAAGAAGCGGCAAGTTAGCCGCCTATGACCCCAATGCGTGGACTTTGCCGGTCGCACCTCGGACAAACATCACCAAACGGGCTGTCTCCGCAGCGCTTGCAGTGGACTCTGCCACAGTCGCGGCACTTGTAGATTTCATCGCCGCGCCTCGAATTTCCACAACTCGGGCACTTTAAATTGGAGCTGCTCATCGGTCCCTCGCTTAGACAGCGTTCTTCAGCGCCATAACCTCGATGACGTTTCGCGCCAGGCCTTCATCAATTCCCAGGGCCTTTTGGAGGTGTGAAATCACTTCCTCCTCTTCCTGCTCGACAGTTCCATCGGCGAACACGAAGTCGGTTGCAACAGCGAAGATGGAACCCCGATATCGTTCGGCGACGTGAGGCGCGCATTTGTCCACAAGCGGCCGCCAGCCTTCTCGTTTCAGAATCCCCATGGCCTTATCGACGCCCCGTCTGAAATCTTGTGCAGATTGGTCTCGGAATACGGGGTGCCGATTGGCAACGAGGTTAAAGAAGTCCACTTCCTCGTCCGATATGTGTCCATCACTACCCACAACGGCGAGTAGGATGCCGCAGGCCGCCTCCTCCCCACTAAACGATCCGCCTGAGCCAGATTTGAAATCTGTCAAACAGCCCCATGTGTCTTCTTCCTCTTCTGCGGTGCAGACTCCCCTCAATCTTCCGCGGCCTACATCCCGTTTCCGAACCTATCCGTTGAGCACGAATATGGCCGTTCGAAGATTAAACGCCTTGAAGTCGCTAACGCCAAACAGTTCTGGGAACCCCTTATTGAGCGCGAGGACGATGGGGTCCCCTATCGCAACCATCAGCGCCGTGATGAAGATGAACACGTTGCAGGCCAACACGCCTAACCCAAGCCCCATGGCACTCATCGACATGCCAATTCCTTTGAGGATGAGTTGCATAGCAGGCGCAGCGACGAACGATCCGATAGACCATACAACGAAGAAGCCGACGATGTTCCCCATCCCTTGACGACCTATATGCCCAAAGAGAGTCATAAGGGTCGTTATCACGAGGGCGGAACTCACTCCCCGAGCGATTGCCAATTTCAGCGTTGGACCCCAAGCGACCCTTCCTAGATCCCGGAATGTCACGTCGGTCATTTGATCAGCTCCCCCATTGTTCGCCCCGGCCCATCCAAGCTTCATGAGCCGATCGGCATTCCAAACCCACCTCTATCCGAACCAGTCCTGTCCGCCTGGAGCACCCAAGACCAATACAAGTCGAACCGTGCGGGCAGCTCAATCTTGACTAGATGCCTCCTGAAAGCAAGGGTTGTACTGGGCGAATTCACTACGCTGCCTGGGCGCTCGAATGCGGATGCCGTGGATGGCAATTGCTATGTCGGCGAAGCCAGCCTTCGCCGACGCTTACCGATGTCGATCGGGGCCGCCCGCCTGGCCACATGTCCGACGTCGGCGACTAAATCTCGTGCATTCGTCACACGGCGTTCTGTCTTCGTATATTCTGACTTGGACGCATCCACAGGCGTATTCAGATATTTCCGCCCATGTGGTGCAACGCCCGCATCCGCAATGATCCTTGTGTCGCGACACTAGAGCCGACATGGGGACCTCAAAATGCTGAGATTACTGCCATTGCGCCAAAACGCCATAGCGATCGAACTCTAGGGAAGGATGCCCGTTCGGATATCATCTATGAACTCGTCCGGTCGAACTCATGAAGTCCTGGTACAGTTGGAAATGGGGCGTGTCCCGGTAATTGCGATGCTCAACGCCAATTTGGGTTACGTAGAGGACGTCTCCGCCACTTGCTGCCATAAGCAACGGTGAGTGCGTCGCCATGATGATCTGGCTCTCGCGAGATTCCACAGCGTCGAGGATTAGCTTAGTGAACTCCACTTGGCGCGTTGGCGACAGGGCGGCTTCTGGTTCGTCAAAGATGTAGATGCCTCCTGGGCGAAGTCTATGGGAGAAGAATGCCATAAAGGCCTCCCCGTGAGACCTCGCGTGTAGGGAAGTTCCGCCGTAGCCATGCCAGATGCCGGGATCGTCCTTTGCCAGTTCGTCGATGTAGGTCGAAAAATTGAAGAAGCTCTCGGCCCTGATGAAAAATCCCTGTCCTTTCTTTTGTCTCCATGAGAGCCGAAGGCCGTCCGCTAGTGGCGCGCTTGACTGTTCCGATGCAAACCGGTGATTGCGACTTCCCCCACCGATATTGAACCCACACTGCGCCGCGATGCCCTCAAGGAGGGTGGACTTTCCCGTTCCATTTTCACCCACAATCGTGGTGATCGGATTGTCGAGGTGAATCTGGAAGTCACCGCGGCCGAATAGCGGCAGAGTGTACGGATACTCTCCGTCGATGATTCGATCCTCTCGAATAGAGACCGACACCAAAAACGGGCTCTCAATCAGGCTGGTTCCTTTTCTGCGGGAGCGTGAAGCCATGCCGTCAGATTACCATCTTTGCCCTCGCCTCGGAACAGCTCGGGATTGCACTTGCCGGCCGGGAAGCACGGTGAACAGTTCGGGCTGCACCGTGGATTGCAGAACCAGTTCGCAGCTCGGCTTGCAATTGGGCCCGCATTCAGCGGTGGGTCCGTCGGCCATCTCGGCCAGGGTGGGTCGAGTTGGCTGCTGGCAGCAGTGAGCGCGCCGTCGTCCAGGAGTGCGCGGAGCGGTCGCTCATACACACTTCCCACGATCGATCCCCGAGACATGATGCAGAGCGTAACGTCTCCGTTCGGCAGGATGCAGACATTGCCCGACGTGCAATTCCCACACAGCCCGCCCACGTTCAGGTCCCCTGGCGCGCGGTCTTCGGCGCGACCAAACGGCCGCTGGTGATCTCGGGCGACGTTGGTGACGCCATGGGCGTTCAACAGCCGAACAGCGTCGTCATACTCGTCGCGGTTGGTGTCCATTTCGATGAAGCCCACGCGAAGAGGAATGCGTCCGGCAACGAGCCTCTTGATGTTGCGCAGGGTCTTTGCCCAGCTTCCCGTCTTGGTTCGTGACTGCATCGTGCACCGCTGTCTGATGCCGCGTAGAACGACGTGGCTATCGCAGCGCCATTCGGAGAGACGGCATCAAGCATTCCTGACGGGAGTGACACCAAGTTTGTGTAGACTTCAATGAAATCGTATTGGAGCTGTCCAGCCTCGTCGATGAGAGTTGGAAGGTGTGGATGAAGCGATGGTTCACCACCGATGAATTGAACGGAGAGGCAGCCCAGTGATCGCGCTTCTCTCAGCAAAGAAATGTATGTCTCTGGTTCGAGTGTCCGCGGATCGGATGTGTCTGGAGACGAGTTCGAATAGCAGTGAATGCATCGGAGATTGCGTCGACTGGACAGCTCAAGCCACATGTGTCGAATTTGTGGAGCGGTCGTCATTATCGTTTCCGTTTGCTATCGAGTCCTTAATTTACGTTGTGTCCCTTTTTGCGGTACCCGTGGGGATGGGGCCACCTGAACGTGGGTTTGCTTTAGGCGTTCTATATTTCCACTTCTTGTTGGATACCGAGTTCCGCTGCACGCTCCATCGCGGCGTTGATTTGGCCTTTGTATTCGGAGAACGTGCTCAAGACCGCGTCTTTGAATTTGCCCGCGAGCTGAATGGTGTCGAAGTCAAATGCAAAGCCACCTTCATATGTCGAGAGGCTGTCCGCCTTCTTTAGGCGTTTGGTAGTACCTCAGGGCCGTCGAAGTTTTCCAAGACGCGAGGTCTATACGGATCGTAGGTTTGGATAGTTCGGAGTTCTTCGGGGCTGTAGCTAACCGAGATGTTCACGCGGTATTTTGTACTACTGCCGAGCAGGCCGCCTGCATGCACCCGGTCGGTCTTATAAATCACCTTCATGGAACCCCCGGCTGAAACGGCAACTTGCTTGTGGGCAAATTGCTCTCTTTAGCCATTCTTAGGGAGACGACGGCTCTAAGTAAAGATCTTGGCGGTACGCGCGTCTTGATTGTAGCGCCGCACGAAATGGACCGCTTACGAAATCAAGGAGGTCGACCGTCCCAAACCATCTGAGGTGGCCGAGATGGCCGAGTTGTCGTCCCCACTGTGTACGCCAAACAAGAACAGCCCGCCGGAAGCCTTTGCGGCGATACGACGAACCCCTCGGCGGCCCGTCGCATCGAGTCGGCGGGGGCTGGCTTGTGGTCAGGAAAAGGATTCGCGCGGCAGGGATGCCAAACTGCCGCCGGTGCAGCCCCTCACGGTAGCTCTGCGCGTACGCGAGGAATTTGCGGAGGATGGTGGCGCGGTAGAGGAAGGCGTCGGAGCGGCGCACCCGCTCCGTGGGCGCAATCGTCATCGTACCGCGGTCGACTTCCAAGAAGACGTAGGAGCGGCGGACGGGCTCGCCCGACCGCTCGACCTTGAGGCCGAAGATGGCGTCCGGGATGAGGTGGACATCGGCCTTGTACCCGAGCCAATCGAGCGGGACCGCCCACCGCATCGGCAGCGGCGAGGCGCGGGTCGCCTCGGGCGCACCCGCAACAATCTCCTCGAAAGGAATGAGCGACACGTCCGGCCGCGCCCAGCAGCTTAGCTCCAGGTCGACCATGAAGCTGGCGACCGCGAGCGTATGGTCAAGGTTTTCGCGGGTGTACGAACGGTTGCGGGCTCGCCAGTCGGTGGGACCAATGGGGAGCCCCTGCTCCTTGAGCGTTCGCGCTCCCGCGTTGCCGAGGCCATACACGAGCGCCTGAGAGCCGCCCTGCCGGAAGCGGTCGATCTGCGCCGCTGGTCGATCCAGGTATTCGCTCCGAAAGAGCCAGGTGAGGCGACGGGAAGCTTGTCGGCGCTCCGCTCCGGAAAGAGCCGATACAGGTCGTCGGCGCGGACGAAGCGGTGCCGGTGGACATGACGCAGGATGGCCAGGTCGTTTTCGGTTAGGCGGATGGCAGGCGCGCCGCCAGCCCGCTTGAAGCGCGGATAGCTTGTCCGCTCTCTCCCCACGCGCTCAGTCCGTCGACCAGAAGGGGTCCTCGCCGGCCGCCGCCTCCCCGCTGGGCCCGGCCCCGCCGAGCGCGCCCTGACGCGCGAACCTCGGCCTCTGCCTCCCCGAGCGGCGCGACGTATGGGCTGCGGTCGTACACGCCCGCGCGGAAGCGGTTGAGGAGGGCGGCGGAAGAGAGCGGCTCCTGCACGTCGAGCGTCTCGATCTGCACGGACCGGCACCCCACCCGCTTCACGATGGCGTTCCGGTCGGGAGGGTCCGCAGCTTCACCTGCGCAAGGTGGAGGCCTTCATCGAGGCTGTAGACGGCGGAGGGAAGGACCTGCGGACAGGCTTGAGCGTCTGCGCGCCCCCCTTGGTGGCGCTCCATTGGGAGGAACGGGTGTCGGAGGTGCTGTATCCGGCCGCCTCGCTTGATGTGACGCTGGTGTGCGTCGAGCGCGACGACCCACCGCCCTCTGACGAGCTGAATTGCTCGGGGTTCACCAGCCAGTCGCCCGTGTCGCGGAAGGCGACGCCCGCGCGGTCCATTTCTCCGGTCCCGTCAGCGCTCCCCTGGGTATGGCTCCGGATCGTGGTCTCGACCGTGCTCGTGCTTTCCGATTCGCCTTCGGTCTCGCTCCAGGACTCCAGCCAGAAGGGCACCTCATCCACGACCACCGGCTTGTCGAGGACGTGCTTGGGGCGCTCCAGGCTGATCTCGTCCCGCAGCATCTCACGCGCCATGACGGCCGCGTCGTCGTCACCCAAGCCCCCGAACACGATCTTGGTCCGGGTGCTTCCCATCACGGCGTTATAGATGCCCTCGCCCCGCTCCCGGAGCTGCCCGAGGCGCTGGTGCGCAAGGACGGCGTGGAGACCGAACTTGCGGCACGCGTCGAGGATGCGCTCCACGTCGCCGGAGAGGAAATCGTATGCCTCGTCGATGTAGAGGCTGAAGGGACGACGTTCGCGACCTGTTCGCTCCGGCCGAGCGCTGTGAGGAACAGGTCGTTGATGATGAGCGAGCCCACGACGCGGGCGTTCTCGGCTGAGAGCACATCGTTGTGACCGAGATTGACCAGGACGATCTCGCTCCCGTCCATGACCTGCCGGAACTCGATGGCGCGGGAACTGAGGCCCACCATCACCCGCACGGCGGGCGAGGCCAGGAACTCGGTGAGACGGTTGATGCTGCTCTCGGCCACCTCGGCGAACTCGCGCCGGTTGAGGCCATTGAGCTCGTCCCACACCATGGCGAACACCGGGTCGGGGAGCTTCGCGGTCAGCGCCCGGCGGGACCGTCCGGGTCGGTCGCCCGGAGTAAGTGGAGGCCTTCGGCAAGGGTCAGCTCCCGGATGGCGAGTGCGTAGAAGAGGGCGCGGAGGATCTTCTTGAGGCGCGGGGTCTGGTTCATGTCCGCCCCGCCCCAGACCTGGGCGCAGGCGGCCACCATGGCGTCGACCCGGACCGCCGGCGTCTCGCCGCGATCGAGCCGCAGCGGATTGAAGCCGGGCGTATAGGCGTGGTCGCCGGGCTTCACGAGATGGATGCGCCGGACGCGCCCCAGTCCGCGCGATGCACACCACGCCTCGATACGGTCCGAGAGCGTCCCGTGGGGGTCGATGAGGCAGAGCCCGCGGCCCTTCGCGATGTCCTGACGGATCAGGTGTTCGAGGAGCTTCGACTTGCCGCTCCCGGTCGCACCGAGGATGTGGACGTGGCGCGAGCGCTCGGTGTCGGTGAGGGAAACCTCCTGCCCGCCGCGCGCCGTGCCGATGACGGTCATCGGCCCATCGCCTCGCCCTGCTTGGCCGCCCACCCGGCCACCATGGCGTCGAGCATATCGATCATCTGCTGTTCGGCTTCGCCGAGTACGCCGTCCGGGGCGGCGGCGTGGATCTGCGCCTTGATCCGGTTCACTTCGGTGAGGATGTCCGGGAAGCGGCCGAGCGTCTGAAGGAACTCGTCGAGCTTGGTCGAGCCGCCGGTGTCCGGCTCGCCCTTAGCCTTGTTGAGTGACCGCTGCGCCCGTTCGATTTCCTCCTGGGTCCGGATCCTCTCGAGCTGGCGCTTCATCTGATCGAGTTCGGCGGCCTCGCGCTCCGCCGCTTCCACCCGCCGCCGTTGGTTGAATGCATGCTCGACGCTAGCCCGTGCGTCCGCGCGGATGGTCTCGACGTTGCGCAGCCTCTCCCGCGCGGCTTCCTTGCGGCCGAGCGCGTCAAGCGCCGCCACTTCGGCTGACTCGTGCCGCTCGATTGCCAGGAGCGTCCTTTCACGCTCCTCGATGACGCGGCGGATGGCCGCGTATTTCATGGAGGCGAGGATGCCGAAGCCGCCCGGCGCGTCGGCGGGCATCCGTAGCCCCCGCGCCTCGGGCGGCAAGACCTCACCGTTGAGGGGTTCGGCCTTGGGTGGATCGTTCATGCCGGCCGCGCCTCCTGCGCCCTCATGGCGGCGTCGTATGCCGCCTTCACCTGTTCAAGCGCCTCGGCCGCGATGGCGAGCGCCACTTGGATGGCGTCATAAGCAGCGCGTTCGCGAGCGGCGGCTGCGCCTTGCTCGGCCTTCCTGCGGGCTTCACGCGCCAGCGCCGCCTCCCGTCGGAGGGTTTCGGCGCGAAGCTCGCCGAACAACCGCTCCGCCTGCGCCAGGCGCACGGCGCGGAAGATGCGATTGCCGGCAGGCATATCGCCGAGTGCGTCCGCGAGCGCCGGGCCGTCAAGCTCGCCGCCCGCAATGGCGCGGCGCACGAGCGGCGCAGCCGGGTGCGGATGGAGGGTGAAATAGTACCAGCGGAGGATGGGCTCGCGCTTGAACCACAGCCACAGCAGCACGGCCGCTGGGGCCGCGAAGAGTGCGAATGTCTTGAGGGCCCGCAGAAAAGCGTGCCAGGCGTGCCGGACGTTCTCCCGCGCCCGGGCTCGCTCGGCCTCCCTGACGGCGGCGGCCTCGGCGTCGAGCGTTGCCCGGCGGATCTCAGCCACCCGCTCCGCGGCCTGCTGGTCTTCGAGCGCGCGTTGCTGCGCTTGCTCGGCCCGAGCTTGGGCCTCAGCTTGCGCCTCGGCAGCGCGGGCTTGGTCTTCCGCCGCTTGAGCCTGCGATGCCGCCTGCTCCTGGTCAGCGTACAGGTCGACCACCCGCTCCCAGGCGTTGAAGTTTCCGTAGAAGTGGCGGGCCTCGGCAAGAAGCACGACCTCACTGGTGTCCGTCGGCCTGCCGTACAGATCGACGTGGTCGATATCCCCGACGAAGTAGGGATCGCCGGCAATCGTGCGCACGTTGCTGGGGCACGCCGACCACGCCCGCCCAATCGCTTCGGTCAAGATGGCTGAAAGCACATTGCCGTCGCGATACCCAAGCCCAGGCTTCCCGAGCGTCACCCGAACGAAGCGGTGGCGCGGATCGGCGTCGGGGCATTGGACGTCGTATGAGACTTGGCCGACGGTATTCGCGATGTCGTTCGCCGAGGCGTTCGAGTCGCCGCGCTGAAGACTGACCGACAAGTTGGTCTCGGCGCGCGCGAAGCTCGGAAGTGCGAAGAGTAGCGCAGCAAGAGCAACACAGGCCGCACGGCCCATCGGCACGCCCTCCGGTCGAGCTTGGACCGACCA
Organism: uncultured Alphaproteobacteria bacterium; assembly: GCA_963775275.1. Lineage (GTDB taxonomy): Bacteria > Pseudomonadota > Alphaproteobacteria > Caulobacterales > Caulobacteraceae > JANWHQ01. Next base: position 358,432 of record CAVZII010000005.1, read on the forward strand.
TACAAACTCTGCGCGAAACCTCCAGGTTGCACCCCACAGTTTAGCGCGCCCCCTAAGGTGCCGCCGAGCGGCGGCGTGAGGCCGTCGGTGTCGTATCTCTGGCGTTCCTGCCCGAGCGCGGCCGCGACGAGCATCAAGCTCAGCAGAAACTCCAGCGATTAGACGGCGCGCATCCGTCTCGTCCCCCCGTTGAACCGGAGAACCATACTGCCCCAAGCGTCAGCAACCAACCGCGCGTCCACTTAACCTTGGGGGGTAGCAATCCCAGGCGCGGATTTGGCCGCCGCGGCCGCCAAACTCCGGAGTCGGGCGTCCTCCTCAAGCCGCGCATCAATCGACGCCAGCAGGTACGCCGTACCGCCTACGAGCGTGATCCCCGCTCCAAACACCGCGCCGCCGCTCATGATGGCAAGGAAAGTTCCGAAGCCGTTCGACCCGGACTGGCTCGCACTCACGAGCGCCGTATAGACCGTAATGGCAAATGTTATGGCCCCAAGCACAACGAACACCGCCCCACACCCCTGGATAAAGTTGCGCATTGTTTGCTCCTCTCGTGGTTGTTCAACCGTCGGCGTCGTTGAAGCGACAGTCAAGCTACTGCTCTGCGAGCGTACGCTTTGATTGGCTGCGGCCAGCCGCTTCTCAAGAGCCGAGCAGCAGGACTAATGTCTCCGACTGAGGGCGAGGCCATGTGCAACCACTACAGCTCCTCGGGCGAGTGGCGGACGCTGACCGGCGAGTTCAGCCAGCTCCGCCTGCCGTTGTTCGATGCAGAACGCGCTCGTCCAAACGTCCAGACCCACCTCTATCCGGGCCGCACGGGAGAGATCCTCCTAGTCGAGGGCGAGCGCCTAGCCGCCTTAGCGGCCCACTGGCGGCTCATTCCGAAGTGGTGGACCCAAAGCTCGAAGGACTTCGGGAACAAGTGGCGGGGCTGCAACAACGCCCGGGGCGAGGGCATCGCCACGTCGCGCATGTTCAAGGACGCACTCCCGAACCGCTGCCTCATCCCCGCCGACGCCATCTTCGAGTACGCAGCCGAGCCAGGAGCCGACGGCAAGAAGGTCGAGTTCGAGTTCCGACCTTCGGGCGGCACGCCGTTCTTCATCGCCGGCATCTTCGAGCACTCCGCACCCGCGGACGGCCCCCTGCTCACCTACGCCATGGTCATGACGGACGCCGGGCCGGACGCCCGGAGCATTGGGCATTCCCGCTCGCCGATCCTCCTTGCGCCCGAGCGCATGGCCGACTGGCTCGATCCGAGCAGCAGCGTGGATGAGTTCATGCAACCGCCGCCGGCCGGGACCTTCACGCTGGCCCCCGCCCGCGCGAAGGCTCCAGCCGGCGGGTCGTGAATACACCGCCCAAGTGCGGCGAACGGGGCCGGTCAGGGGCATCTGCCCTGACCTTGAATGGCCCTCCGAGGGCGTCGGCAGTCCGACGCCCCCCACGCGAAGCAAAGAGCGCTCACCCTCGTTCGCGGCACCTGGCGCGGACGACGTTCCCCGCATTCGTCGGGGCCCGCTGTCCGCCCAAGGCAGGCGGCGCTTTAGCGCCTGGCTGGCTTGGCTGCGGCAGCGAGTGCGCCCGACTCCAACCGTTTAGGGCTGGGCTCCTCCTCCCAAAGAGCCCTGCCTAGCCCCAAGACAGCGCGCGCCATCTGCGCGCGCTGTTGCCGCCGGACGAGAAGTCCTGTGCCTGGCTTCATTCGTCCGGGAAACGGTTGGAGTCGGGCGGAACGACCGACGAATGCGGGGAGCGAGATGCGTTGCACAGCAACGCCTTCCGGCTCGCGCCGCGAGATGGAACCCAGCCAATTCCTAATTGGCGGGTCACTTGGCCGAGTGGCGGTCACGATTCACGCGGATTTGACCGCCAGACGTCGAAAATCGCACACGGGCTCACACACGCACACGAAATGCGCATTTTCTTCTGTATTTTCTGGTACTTATAACCACTCCGACCCGCTACGAATTTGGGGGTCGGGCGTTCGAATTGCTCCGGGCGCGCCACTTTCCCTGCTTCCGCAATCGCGATGGCGATGTCCTGGCGCGAAATCGCCCCTGGGGAAGACAGCCCGGCCACAAAAGTTCCTGCTTTGTTCTTGCGCCGCCCCTCTTGAGGGGGTAAACTGAGATTGTCTACTGCGGGATGCCAGCCGCAACGAGGTGTTCTCGGCAGTGGGCGACTGACGGCCCCTGGCGGCGGCGAGTTCCTTGAAAGGCATCGGCCAGCCGGCGCCGTCCCGGACGAGCTTCCATGCTCTTGAGAGGTGATATGGCGAAGATGCCCCGTGGTGAGCCCCGCTCGGTTCCCGATCCGGCCGGCGACCTGTACGACGAATGGGTGCGGCGAAAGAGGGCCCAAGAACAAGCAAGCCTGAGCGGACCTGGCGCCCAGCGGTTTGGCTCACCTGCTCGACTGGAAGCGCAGGATGCGATGACGATCGGTCAGTTGAGCCCGGATGCTCTGGACTTCATTCCAGTGATCGGTCCATCCATCCGAGCCGTGGAAGACGCGCGCGCCGGGCGACCGCTTAATGCAGCCGGAGACGTCGCCAACGCCGTTCTCGACCTGGGTTTGGCGGACACGGGGTTAGACGTTGCAGAGGCGGGCGCCAAGGGAGTCCTCAACAACGTGGGCAGGCGTACTGCGGACGCAGCGCGCAAACAGCTCCGCCGCCGCGGCGTTGCTGGACCAGGGCAAGAGATCCACCATAGCTTCGCGCTCAACGGCATGAGCCGGAATGTCGAAAACTGGAGGAACCATCCTGCCTTCCTGAAGGTGCTGCCGAAGGCGAGCCATCGGCGGCTCACGGGAAGCTGGGAAGGCAAGCCCAGGTATGATCCTCTGAGGAGGGTATGGGTGGGCGCTCCGACTTGGATGAAGACCGTACCGGCGTGGGTATTCGGGCGTGCGCTGCCGGGGATGGCCCATCTCTCAGCACAGGACGCGGACAGCCAGCAGCCATGGCTTCCAGCGCCTGTGGGCCAGAGGCGTGCTCTTCCGCCTCCGGCGCCGTACGGAGAGCGTCCTCTTCGATGAACTGGTCTACGCTGCACTTGGGCTGAGGTGGACGCGGTGAGCTCATCCTTGTCATCACACAGAGCGCTCCCCGACTTCGCGTTTCCAGTGCTCTGCTTCACGAGGGACGGCGACATCTGGGCCGTACGGGATGCGTTCGAGCTGACCACCTGTGGCCCACAGACGTTGGCCGATGGCGTGCAGGTCGGCATGGACCTGGTGGACGCCTGCGGACATTGCTGGCGGGTCAAGTCGGTCAGACAAGTCGGCTATCCGCCCTTGTCATTGCGCTCGTTCAGACTGTTCGGCTCCAGGCTGCGGTGCATCGAGCACGAGCTCGAGACCATGTCCGGGCTGTCGCTCGAAGAGGTGCAGGAGCGCGTCTGCGCCGCGCTTGATGCGTATCCGGAATACTGGTGCGAGCTCGCTGACAAGGATACGGACTTGCCCCAGCGGAAAGCCGAAGTACGCCAAACTCGATCGATTGCAGATATCCACGAGGTGCTCGGGCTCGACTACTTCGGGTCCTGAGCAGCGCGACGATACGCTTGCCTTCAGGTTGGGTGGGTGAGCTGACCGACGCGAGCACCGCAAGGTCCCGGGCTTAGGGGTTGCGGCGGCGCGCGTTCGGATCGCTCCGGGCGCGCCACTTCTCTCGATGACCCGTGTGGTTCGGGACGCTTCAATCGAAACGGGCCTTCCTGAATCCGTCGCGCCAGCCCATACGAAGGCTGATGGGATAAGGGTCGAGGAGGAATTCATGCGGATTGCGGCGACCACCCTGGCCGTCCTTCTGTTGTCGGTCGTCGGCGCGCATGCGCAGACCGGGCCGCAGAGTCCGGAGGCCTTCCTGGCCCGGAACGCCACGGCCGATGGCGTGCACGTGCTGCCCTCGGGGGTCCAGTACAAGGTTCTCGCCCCCGGGCGAGGAACCAGCCGCCATCCGACTCCCGCCGACTATGTCACGGTCGAGTACGAGGGCTCGTTGCTGAACGGGCAGGTCTTCGACAGCACCGCCAAGATCGGACATCCCGTGACCTATCAGCTGAAGACCCTGATCCCGGCGTGGATCGACGTCGTGCAGCAGATGCAGGAAGGCGACGAGTGGATGGTCTGGGCGCCGCCCAGCCTCGCCTACGGCGACAAGCCGAAGGGCCCGATCCCCGCCAACAGCGTCCTGGTCTTCCGCCTCAAGCTGGTCTCCATCCTCGGCGGCTGAGCCTCGTCGCCAGCGAGCTGAACCCGAGAGATCAGGGAGGCTGCGGCGCAGGCAGGCTCGTTCATCAAGACGAAGGTCCCCCCGTTGGCGCCGACCGTCCAGGCCCGAGGCCAGGATGGCGGCCGATCTGGAACTCCGCACGGACCTGCCGCGCCCGGAGCCGGGCTCCCGCCTGGGCTTGCAGGGCCAGGAGACCCACCGTGAATGTCGCGGCCAGGACGCAGGCTGCGAAACCGACCAGGCCGAACGCCAGGGCGCGGTTCTTGGGGCGCTGCAAGGCGATCGCCGCGGCGGCCGTCGCCGGCGGCGGGGCGGCCAGAGCGCCGGCGACGCGCCGGGCGTCCATCCGATCCTCGTACCGGCCCCAGGCGTGGATCACGAAAAGCACCGCCAGCAGCATCATCATGCTGGACGGCGCCCACATGATAAAGCCGCCGAGCCGCTCGTCGGCCATGGCCGACATGTGCAGCAGGCGGCCGACGACGTCGTAGGCGGGGTAGAGCTCGCGGGTCTTGAAGGTGGTGTAGGCGCCGATCGGGATATTGGCGAGGACCGCCACCCACAGCATCATCAGCCGCACGCCGTAACCCGTCCCCTTGGGCGTCGGACGCTGGTCGAACACCCGCCAGAAGAACAGGAGCCCAGCGGCCAGCATGGTGATGTGCATGACGTAATGGACGCCCTCGTCCAGGATCGCGGTGTTGTGGAACGGAGGCCACTGCCAGACGTAGAGCGAACCGACGAAGATCGCCGTCACAGGCGCTGGTCGCGTCAGGACGGCGAACACGAACCGCACCGGGCCGAAAGCGACGATGGGACCGAGGCCGCCCCGGCGAAGCCAGGTCGGCAGGCCCGCGATCAGGATGGCCTGAGGCTGGGAGAGTGCGATCAGCATGGGGCCGACCACCCGGATCAGCATGTGCTGGACCTGGTGCATGAAGAACAGGTGGTCGGAGAGCCCATCCACCGGCGAGGCCAGGGCCAGGAAGGTCCCGAACACGCCCCAGAAGTAGGCCGCGTGCCGCCAGGGCCGCTCGTCGAGGGCGGCGGGCCGCCGCAGGAGGCCGACAACGTAAATCCCGAGCGCGAGGACGGTCGGGACCAGGATGTCGAGCGACAGGTCCCAGCTATTGAGGATGCCGTGCAGGTCGGCTGGTCCGTCGCCGGCCATGGCAAGTGACGGGACGAGACATACGACAAGGGCGGCGGCGACCGACGGGAACCGCCCGGCCGACCGGCCCGACATTGACGACAGGGTAGGCTTCATGGGGAATTCGACTGACTGGCGGGCGCGCCAAAGGTCGACGACGCGCGTCGACATATCACCTTGTGATATTCATAGCCAAGCCTTCGCGCCCCCCTGAACGCGGAGTCGCACGGACTAAAGCTTCACTAACCGCCGTCCGAAGTTCTCGCCCCGGAACAGACCGGTGAAAGCGGCCGGCAGGCGCTCGAAGCCCTGCTCGATCTCCTCGCGGTGCTTGAGGCGTCCCGCGAGAACCCAGTCGGTCATCTCGGCGATGGCGGCCGGGAAACGGTCCTCGAAGTCGTGCACGAACAGGCCGCTCATCGTCAGGCGGCGCGGGACGAACTGGCTGATGTTCTTCAGGCCCGCCCGCTCGGCGGCGGAGCGGCCGTACTCGGCGATCTGGCCGCAGATGACGACGCGGCCGTGAAGCGCCATCAAGGGCAGGAGACTGTCCAGAAGCGTCCCGCCGACATTGTCGAAGAGGACGTCGATCCCGTCGGGACACGCCTCGGCGGCAGCGGCGGTCAAGTCGGGCTCGGCCTTGTAGTCGAGGGTCGCATCGAAACCGAGCTCGTCCTGGAGCCAGGCGCACTTGGCCGGGCCGCCGGCGACTCCCACGACGTGGCAGCCCTTGATGGCTGCGATCTGCCCGGCCGCCGAGCCCACCGGCCCCGCCGCGGAGGTGACCAGGACGGTCTGAGAATGCTCGGGACGGCCAAGCTCGAGAAGGCCGAAATAGGCGGACAGGCCCGGCACGCCGAGCACCCCGACGGCCGTGGACGGCGAAAGGCGAAGATCGGTGATCTTGCGCCCCGTGCGCCCGTCGCTGAGCGCCATCTCGCGCCAAAGCAGGTAGTCGGTGACGAAGTCCCCTTCCTGGAACCCCGGCAAACGACTCTGCTCAACCTGGCCAACCGTGAGATAGCCCACGACCGCGCCGAGCGACTGAGGCGTGAACTCCTTGGGGCCCGGATCCTCGCTCGAGAGGATGTTGCGCATGCCAGGATCCACCGGGATGAAGACATTGCGCACCCGCATCTGGCCGGGACCGGGCTCGGGAACCTCCTCGTTTTCCAGGCGGAAGTCCTCGACCCTGGGCAGCCCCGAAGGTCGGCGCGCCAAGACCCAGCTTCGGCTGATCGTCACAGTCGAGCCTCGGGCTGAATCGACGCACGGCGCATGGGCTCGCTCTCCACTGAGCGGGGAAGGTCGCAGGCCAGTAGGTAAGGTCGGCCGTCGACTGTCAAACCGTCGCAGGGCGCCACCGGAAGGCCAGCTAGATCCTCACGTCGGCGAGATGCTTGCCGCAGGGGCAGCAGCTGGCGAGGACCGTGGCGTAGCGCGAATAGGCCTGCGCCCGCAGGGTCCTGCGGTCCTTGAAGCTTCGCTCTTCCACAGGGGCGCTACGCAGCGGACAGCCTGTCGTGCCCTCGAACGGACATCGTTTGATCCGCAGCTCATCCCTCAAGTCTTGGCAGGAGGGGCTGGCCGCGACATGGGCGCGGGGCATGAGGCCTCACGAGAAGACCGCCTTGGACACTTTTTGATACTGTTATGTAATGAATGAAACCTTTACGGGAGTAGCGGGGCTCGATCGAGCCTGGACCCGTCGCCTCCCAGCGCCTAGACGGTCGCGCCGGCTGATCACGACCTGGACGCGGGAGCGGCGAACATCAGGATCATCTTCGTCCACATCCCCAAGACGGGCGGGACGACCTTGCGCGAGGCGCTGTTCGCGGCCCGGCCGGGTGCGGTGAACCTTTGCGACTACGGTCCGGAAGGGCGCACCACCAGCCCGCTGGTGAAGCAGATCCGCTATGGACCAGGCGGGAGCGTCAGCCGCCTTGGGCGCGCGCTTGCGGAGATCGAGGCGCTGACGCTCGCCGGCCATCTTCGCAGCCAAGACTATGGCGAGGACTTCGGGCCGGCGCAGCTGATCACCGTCCTGCGCCACCCGGTCGATCAGGTCGTGTCGCACTACACCCACTTCCGTTCGCGCGGCTGGTTTGCGGGAGGGCTGGCCGAGTTCGCTTCGGAGCCCCGGTTCAAGAACCTGCAAACACGCCTCGCCGGCGGAACGGCGCGCGACCGCTGGTGGTTCGTCGCGCGGCAGGAGACGCTCGAAACGGACGTCCGCCGGCTGTCACAGCTGATGGGGGTGGAGCTCAGGCTCGAGCGACTGAACATCGCGATAGGGCCCACGCCCGCGCTGGACGGATCCATGCGCGCGCTGATCCAGGACATGAACAGACGGGACATGGACCTGTACGAGTCGCTGGGGTTGACCGATCGGCAGATCGGATGATCGCTCTTTCCTCGAGGCGCGCGCAGGGATAAGTTCCGTGTTTGTTCCGGAGCGAAGGGAGGTTTACGTGCCCGATGATCTGGCAGGCCGCTGCGCCTGTGGCGAGGTCCGTTACAGCCTGAAGACGGCGCCGATGTTCGTTCACTGCTGCCACTGCCGCGACTGCCAACGCCAGACCGGCAGCGCCTTCGCCATCAACGCGCTGATCGAGACCGACAGGATCGAGATCCTGTCGGGCGCCCCGGAGCCAGTCGCGGTTCCGACGGACAGCGGCCGCCCGCACCTCATTCACCGGTGCCCGACATGCCGGACCGCGCTCTGGAGCGACTATGGCGGCCGGCCCAAGCTGAGGTTCGTCAGGGTGGGCGCGCTGGACGATCCCGGCGCGCTGGAGCCGGATGTCCACATCTTCGTGCGATCGAAGGCGCCGTGGGTGAGGCTGCCCGATGGCGCGCGCGCCTTCGAGGTCTATTACGACTTGAAGGCGGAGTGGCCGCCCGAGAGCCTGGAACGCCGCAAGGCGATCCTCGGCTAGCTGTGCGCGAGGAAGGACCGTCCGGACGTGAGCGAATCCCTGCCGAGCCTCCTCGTCCCCGGCCTTCTGTGCTCGGCCCGGCTCTATGCGCCGCAGATCCCGGTGCTGTGGCGCTTCGGACCGGTCGTCGTCGCCGACCACACCCGGGACGACTCCATGACGGCGATCGCCGCGCGCATCCTCGGCGAGGCGCCGCCGAGGTTCCGGCTGATCGGCCTGTCGATGGGCGGCTACATCTGCCAGGAGATCATGCGCCAGGCGCCCGAGCGGATCGACCGCGTGGCTCTGCTCGACACGACGGCCCAGCCGGAGAAACCGGAACAGACGGAAGTCCGACGCGCCCAGGTCGCCCTGGCCAGGGCCGGCCGGCTCGACGAGGTGACGGCCCAGCAGCATCCCCGCCTGGTCCACCGCGACCGGCTGGGCGACGGGGAGCTGCGCGCCATCGTCGAACTGATGGCTGAGGAGGTGGGCGCGGAAGCCTTCGAGCGTCAGCAGACCGCGATCATGTCCCGGTCGGACATGCGGCCGAACCTGGCGAGGTTCCGCCGTCCGGCCCTCGTCCTCGTAGGGGACGCAGACGAGCTGATCCCTCTGGAGCACTCGCGCGAGCTGGCCGAGGGAATCCCCGGCGCCCAGCTCGTGGTCGTCCCGGCATGCGGGCATCTGTCGACCCTCGAGCAGCCCTGGGAAGTGAACCGGGCGCTGATCGAATGGATCGACGCGAGCTGACGGCCCGGCCCGAACAACAAGGGAGCCCGCGACCGGGGGGTGCGGGCTCCAAGCAGAGTTGGTGGTGGGTGAGGCGAACTGCCTCGAAGCCCTTATGAGGTGATTCGCGGCCAAACCTAAGCTTGGCGTTCGCGCCAGTCCGCTAGAGGCTGTGGAGCGGGTTTCCGCCTTCTCGCCGCAGCGGCACACTGACGTAACCTTGTCCCCCGAGGCCACTGATGGACCTGAACCTGAAGGACCGCGTCGTCCTGGTGACCGGCGCTAACCGAGGCATCGGCTTTGCGATCGCGGCGGCGGCCGCAGCAGAAGGCGCGAAGGTGGCGATCACCGGCCGCAACGAGGCGGCGTGCCGGGACGCCGTCGCTGTGCTTGGAGAGGCGCGGTCGAGCTATTGGCTCTGCGACGTCGCCGATAGCCTGGCCGTCGCAAGAATGGTGGCCGAGGTCGCAGAACGGCACGGTCGGCTGGATGCCGTGGTCAACAACGCCGGCCGCTTCGGCGGCGGTCCGATCATCGAACTGGGCGCCGACGCCTTGCGAGAGGGGCTCGACACCAAGGTCGTCGGCGCGCTGGCTGTCGTCCAGGCGGCGTTGCCGGCGCTGAGGGCCAGCGATCAGGCGCGGGTCGTGAACATCTCGGGCGTCACGGCGCACCGGATCATGCCCGGCGCGGCCGTCACCGCCATCGCCAACTCGGGCATGATCGCCCTGACGGCCTACCTGGCGCGCGAGTTGATCGACGATGGAATCAACGTCAACTGCGTGATCCCGGGCTATGTCATGACCGACCCGTGGCGCGCCCGCACGCAGGCCCTGGCCGAAGCCGAAGGCCTGTCGTTCGAGGCGGCTGCGCAGGAGGTGCTGAGGCGCCAGGACATGGGGCACGGGCGCTGGGGCCGGCCCGAGGAGATCGGGGAGGTTGTCGCTTTCCTGCTGTCGACGCAGGCGGCCTTCGTGAACGGCGCGAGCTTCCGGGTGGACGGGGGACAGTTCCTGGGCGTGCAGAAGTAGGGCTCGCCCTCAGGGAGCCGCCGCCGCGCGTCGCCAGGCCAGCGCCTCGTCCATGGCGCAGGCGAGCTCATCGGCGCGCGCCAGGCAGTGCGTCCGCCCTCCCTCATCGTTCTGGGCCCGTGCAAGCCGACGGTAGAACCTCTCGAGCTGCTCCGCACGATCGAGACCGATCGGCCGACACCCGATCTCGAGGCTGGCTTGGCTCGCCGCCAGGCTGCAGGCGTCGCCGCGGGTGAGGATGTCGCCCGCGCAGGACCAATAGAGGCTCCTTTCGGCCTGACTCAGCATGCGCCAGGGCGCGGCGAATGCGGCCTTTCCTGCCCTGCCGAACACGACAGGCGGCGCGCCGCGGCGCCCAGGGCGTCCATGGCGTCATGGAGATCAAACGTTGTCACGCCGGACAGATGCGGCGGAGGGCGGCCTGCCCCCTCGCGGGCGGCCCACGCGACGAGCTCGTCATGCCTCGCCTGGAGAACGGAGAGGTTCGCCTCAAGGAAGCCGACGGCATCGCCTTTTGGACGGCGCGAGGCCTCGTCCAGACAGGCCCGCACCAATCGGCCGAGGCGCAGGCGGTTTCCTGGATCCGTCGACATGGGTCAGGGCCGGCGGCTGGGCGGCGTCGGCCAGGCGCCATTCGATTCCAGGATGAAGGCGATGGCCTCAGCCGGCGTCAGATCGCGACCGATGAGCATCTCGCCGGACCGCAGCGGGGCGCGATCTGGCCGATAGGCGAGACCGCCCCCCGCACGGCGGACGAGTTGGACGAGGCGATCGCCCCGACGTGGGCGCAGGGTATGCGACGACATGGGAAGTCCTCCAAGGCCCCGAAGTGTGCAATATGCACCCAGTCCGCTCAAGCAGGACTGGTGCAAAACGCACAATCATGTCGTTCAATGCGGGACGCTCAGCTCTGCCGCCAGTTCGCGCGCCGGAGCCGAACCTCGATCGGCGCCGCCCATTCGACCTCGACGTCCCTGATCGGCGGCGTGGACGCGTTGATCGACGCCAGGGTCCAGAGCCCCTCGCGAGAGCCGCGCTCGAGAATCTTGACCAGGGTCCGCCCGTCCCCGAGGCGCACGAAGCAGTCCTCGCCGACGAGGTCGGCGGGGTTCTCGTGCTTGTCCCAGTAGACCAGAACCATGCCGTCGCGGATCGCGGGATAGCCGGAATCGCCGCGGACGATCACCGCCACAGCGTCCGCCGGCGCGCCCGGCGGCGCATCGATCTCATCGAGCCCCGCCCCCTTGGCGTGGTCGTCTGAGCCGAAGAATTCCGTCGCCGCGCCCACATAGCCGACGATCGGTATCTGGGGCGCTCGGCCCCTGCCGTCGCGGCCGTAGAGAATCCACTGCGGCTCAACGCCAAAGGCGCGTGCATAGACGGCCGCCCTGTCCGCCGGGATGCCTCTGGTCCCGTTCTCGTGCTGGACGTAGGTGTAGTACTTCACCCCGGCCCTATGGGCGGCCTCCATCGCCGTCGCGCAGCCCGCCTGCTCCCGCGCCTGCCTCAGACGTTGTCCAGCCCTGTTCATGGCGCACCTCAGTCGCGTCGGAATGTGCACATAGCACTTGACTCGCCAAAGTGCCAAATGCACACTTCGCCATACCATCCCCCACCGCCTGGAGACATCCTATGCAGCCTATGTCGAGGAGCGAGAGCCCAGCCCACAGCCAACCTCCCGCGATCACGGCCGTTCCGAGATTCGGAACAAAACAGGTACATCTCGCGCCCGTCAAGCGCGCGACCATGTCGGAGCTCATCACGGCCCTCGCCGCCGACGCCGGGATCAGCCGGACCGAGCTGTGCTCGCGCAGCCGCGCGCGCCGGATCCTGAGGGCGCGTCAGGCGGCCATGGCGGCCTTGCGGGCCATCCGACGCTCGGATGGGCGGCCGCGCTACAGCCTGGAGCGCATCTCCCACGCCTTCGGCTTCTCGAGCCACACCAGCGCGTTGCGCGGCATCGCCGCTCACCAGCGGCGCGAGGCCGCCGGCGCTCCCTCGACGCCTGCGCCATGAGCCGAGCCGACAAGCGCAGGCGGAGGCTTCACACGCATCGTCAGGCGGCCAAATCAAGTCTCGAGGGGCCGACCCCCGAACGCCTCCGCCGCGGCGAGATCAGGCCCCAGACGCTCTTCGACGCCGCGCAGGACCCGGATCCGAGGCGCGACTGGACGGGGCAGCGCGCGGACGCCCTTCCCCGGAAGACCGCGACCAGCCGGGTCCAGCGCGATCTGGACGCCAGCGCACGCCACCGGCTGAAGGCGTTCAAGCGCCTGGACTCGGCCCAGCTCGACGCCGCGGAGCGCTTCGAGAGGGACTGGCGTCTCGCGCGGATGGAGCCGCGGATGATCGCCGACCTTTCGGCGCTCGGGGTCACGTCGGGCTGGCAAGGCCCGGAAGCGGCGTCCGTCGGCGCGCTCGACGCGCGCGGGCGGATCCAGGCCGCGCGGCGGGCGTTGCGCCGAGGGGGGCGTTGGGTGCTGGAGGCGGTCGAGACGGTGCTGATCGAAGAGGCGACGCCGGACCGCATCGGCGCGCAGGTCTACGCCGGCCGGCGCGACGCTTCCGTCTACGCCCGCGCCCTGCTGTCGGTGGGGCTGCACCTGCTGGCGGCGCACTACGGCGCGCCCAGGGCGGCCGGAACGCAGGACCGGTGAGAGGCCTCGTTGCGCGCTTCGGCCGCGTCGTCCGTCCGGTCAGGGGCGCCGAGGCCGGCCCTCTGACGCCCTTGCAAGGGCGGTCGCAGCTGACTGATGCGAACTTCCCACACTCGGGCCGAACATTCGCCCGAGGCGGGTTTCACCTTGACCCTGGCGGAGCCGGTGGCCCCCTTGGACCCGCAGATGTCGAGGGATCGCGAGCCGGGTTGCGTCGGACTCGGGACCGCGCGAGCCGGTGGAGTATGAAGCGGGGGGCGTGGTCCTCATCCAGCCGAAGACGGGCCGCGATGCTGGTCGCCGCGGCGGCGCTCGGCGTGCAGGCATGGCCGGCGGCCGGCCAGCCGGCGCTCGTCGCGCCCGCGCCGGCCCCCCCGTCCGCGCCGCCCGCGGCGCAAACCCCGCTCCGCCCCGACCAGATCGTTCTGATCGAACAGACGCTTGCGGATGCGGACAGCCAAGGCCTGCCCTCGGGCCGCTATGCGCCGCCTCGAGACGTCGACGCGTTGCTCCGGTCAGTTGACCCGCAGACTCGCCAGGCCGGCCAAGCCATGCTGGTCGGCACGCTGCTCAGGTACGCCAAGGCCGTGCACGTGGGGCGCCTGCCGTTGGCCGCCTTCAAGGACGACTGGGGCATGCGGCCGCCGCCGTACGATCCGGCGCCCGCCTTCGCCCGCGCCATCGCGCAGGACCAGCTGAAAAGCTGGCTGGACAGCCTGCCGCCCCCCTACACCGGCTATCAGGACCTCAGGGACGGACTTCGCGCCTATCGCGCGATCCAGGCCAAGGGCGGCTGGCCGTCAGTGTCGCCGGGCCCCGCGCTCCAGTTAGGCTCGACCGGCGCGCGGGTGCAGGAATTGCGGGCGCGGCTGGCGGCCGAAGACCCCATGGTCGATCCGGCCGCCGGCGCGACATTCGACGACGCCCTGGCGCAAGCCGTGGCGCGCGCCCAGAAGCGGTTCGGACTGAAGGACGACGGCGTCGTGGCCAGCCAGACGCTGGGAGCGCTCAACATTCCGGTCGAACGGCGCATCGACCAGATCGTGGCGAACATGGAGCGCTGGCGTTGGCTGCCACAGATGCTGCCGACCGACCGGATCCAGGTGAACGTTGCGGCGGCGATCCTCACGGTTTTCCACGCGGACACGCCGATCATGTCCATGCGGGCCGTCACCGGCCGGCCGGGCGACGAGACTCCGATGCTGCAGTCCGAGATCCAGAGCATCGTCTTCAACCCGCCCTGGAACGTGCCATCCAGCATCGCCGTGCGCGAGCTTTGGCCGAAGGAACGGGCGAATCCAGGCTACTTCGCGGCCCACGACTTCATCGTGATCCCGACCGGCGACGGCAGCTATCGATTGCAGCAGAAGGCGGGTCCCCAGGCGGCGCTGGGCAAGATAAAGTTCGACTTTCCCAACAACTACGGCGTCTATCTGCACGATACGCCGAGCCGGGGCCTGTTCTCCAATTACGGCCGCCTGGCCAGCCACGGCTGCGTCCGGCTGCAAAGGCCGCTCGAGCTGGCGAAGCTGGTGATGCAGGGCGACCCGGTCTGGACGCCCGACGTCATCGACCAGACGATCGCCAGCGGCAGGACGGTGCGCGCGCCGCTGCAACGCCCCGTCGCGGTGATGCTGTTCTATTGGACGGCCTATGTCGCGCCGGACGGGGAAGTGAACTTCCGTCAGGATCCTTACGGCTGGGACACGGCGTTGATCGACCGCCTGGCCGACTTCGACGCGGTGAGCACGACCCCGACAGCGCGTCCGACGCGACCGCAGGCGCCGCCTCTGGGGGCCGCGCAGACGACCGGCTGAGGCCGAGGCGGCTGGCGTCGCTCCGGCAGGCGTGAGAGGATGCTGAGCCCTGGACGAGGGGGGCGGAAGTCTTGATCGACAGACGCAAGCTGATCGGAATAGGACTCGGCGCGGGCGCAAGCTTGGCCGCGCCGGGACTGGCGTTGGCCGCCGCCCGCCACGGGAAGGCGCTGCGCCATGGTCCCTCCCGCCACAGCCCGGCTCATCACGGAAGGGCCCATCATCACGCGGATGCTCGCCTGCGGCCGGACGCGATGCGTCGACTGGCGCGTTCTACGCTGAGCGCGTCGCCGCGCCGGATCGTCTTCGACAACCTGCACACGGACGAAAAACTCGATGCCGTCTACTGGGCAGATGGCGAATACCTGCCCGACGCCCTGGCCGCGGTGAACAAGGTGCTGCGCGACTTCCGTACAGGCGACGTCCATCCGATCGACCCGGACCTCCTGGACGTGCTGGTCCAGGTGCGCGCCGCCACGGGATCGACGTCATCCTTCCAGGTGATCTCGGGGTACCGGTCGCCGGCGACCAACGCGGTTCTGCACGAGCAGAGCGCCGAGGTGGCCAAGCACAGTTTCCACATGGACGGCATGGCGATCGACGTCCGCCTGGAGGACGTCGCGCTCTATCGGCTGCATGAGGCCGGCGTCGTCCTCGGCCGCGGCGGCATCGGCTATTATCCGGAACTCCAACTTCGTTCATCTGGACGTGGGGCCTGTGCGCCGCTGGCAAGGCGCGTGAGCGCGGGCATACGGCATGGCTGATCGGTCAGACTCGAACCCCCTGGGATGGTTCGTGGTCGGCATGCTGGCCGGCGTCGCCGCGACGCTCGGCCTCCTGATCCTCCTGAGCCGCGGACCGGACCAG
The DNA here is from genome assembly GCA_963775275.1 of uncultured Alphaproteobacteria bacterium. Taxonomy (GTDB): domain Bacteria; phylum Pseudomonadota; class Alphaproteobacteria; order Caulobacterales; family Caulobacteraceae; genus JANWHQ01. Next base: position 373,847 of record CAVZII010000005.1, read on the forward strand.
GCCCAGCCGCGCGCCGAGCCCGCACGACGGGCCGTGCACAAGCCCACACGGGCCGAGCCAGAGGCCAAGCCCGCCCCGGCTCAGGCGCCGGCGAAGGCGGCTCCCGCACTGGAGCCGCTCGCCCCGCCGGACGCGCAGGTGCAGGAGGACGCCGCCGCGGCAGGGATGACCTCGCGCCCGTCTTCCCAGCCCCCGGCGCCACGGTAGGGCCGCGCGGTTAACGACGACTGGCGCGGGACCAGCGGCAGGGATATCCTAGGGGCGCCGGCGTCGAGGCTTGGTGCGGCGAAAGACGGCGAGAGTCCGAGTGAGCCTGTTCAATCTCGTCCACCCCTTCGCCGGCCAACGGGCGCCGCGCCGGCGCATCGCCGTGGCGCGACACGCCAAGCAGAGCGACCCCTTGGGCTGGATCCTGCTGGGGTTCCTCCTGGGCGCAGGCGCAGCGATCACCGTCATGATGCACGCCAACCTCTCCGTGCGCCGGATGCCCGAGCCGTTGAAGCTCCTCACACCGCCGGCCGCCGCGCCCAAGCCCCCTCCCCCGCCCAGCGCGCCGGCTGCTCCGGCGTCTGCCGTCACGCCGTCCAAGCCTGCGGCGGTCGCCCCGGCGCCGGCGACTGCCATGGCGTCTTCCGGCCCCGGGCTGATCGCGCCGGGCCCGCCGGACGCCCAGGTGGAGGAGGACGCGGCCGCGGCGGGCATGACCTCGCAGCCGCCAAAGGCGCCGCCAGCCGTCAAGAGCGCGGAGGCCCGCGGCCTTTACTGATGAACTTTACGATGGGCGGAACCGAGGGCTCTCCCCTGCGTTGAGCAGGATTGCCGGCGGGTTGAGTGGCATAGGGGAGAGCCGTGCAGCTGCGGACGTTCCGGGTCGTTTTCCTGGACGAACGAGAGCGCGTCACCGGATTCGAAGACTTGCGCTGCGCCGACGATGGACAGGCGATCGAGGTTGTGCGCGCGCGCCGTCACCACCTGCCGGTCGAGTTGTGGCATGCCGGCCGCCTGATCGCCCGGTTCGATCCGCCTTCAGCCGCGCGCCGCTGTTGAGCCGCTCGCACAGCGACATCCGATCCGCACCGCGCAGGGCGCTTGGGTTCCGGCGGCGTTCGCGCGATACCTCCCCCGAACCGACATCGGACAGACGACCATGCTGAAACTCGCAGCGCGGATCGGCGCGATCTCGACGGTCCTCAGCGTCCTCACCCCCGTGGGCGCGCACGCCCTCAGCGCCGACGGCGCCATCCGCACGGCCGGGGACTGGCTGGAACTGTGCGAGGACCACGCCCCGGCCTCGTCGGCGGCGTCCGGCGCGGCCTGCCGAGCCTATGCACAGGGCGCAATCGAGGGGGCGGAGCTGATGCACGCCGCCGATCGCGGCGGTCCGTTGGCGCCTCTGTTCTGCGCCCCCGCCAACGTGACCAACAACGATTTCATCGCCGCCATCCGCGAGCTGGTGCTCCGGCATCCGGAACGGCGAGACTATCCGGCCGCCACGGTGATCGTGGGCGGCGGCGCCGAACTCTTCCCGTGCCGCAAGCCCGCCCCAACTCCTCACCGAAGGAAGCGTCGGCGGTAAAGTCGGCCCTGCGCCATCGATCGGACCAGTGACCGGCGAAACGCGGCGGTTCGTGGCGGACGGGCCGTTCCAGTAGAGCCCAAAGATCCGGTCATTGCCTTCCGAAGGATCAGCGCAAGAACAAGGGCCACCTTGAATTGGCGCGTCGATGATCACCAATTCCACTACGCCACAACCGCGTTTTTCCAGAGCTTCCGGAATAGCCCCGAACCGAAGGCCGCGTATATTCCGGACTATTTTTCGAGAACATATGGCTAACGACGGATTTACTACGCTCGTTTGAAACTGAGCAATACAAGCTGGGCCATAAGGCGCACCAACGGCCAAAAGGCCAACACAGGTGGGTGGGGTTTGGAACATGGCTCCGAGATCCTTCGCAACGGCGCTGAAGATCGTCGCCATGGCGTCCGCTTCGGCGCTGGCCATGGGCGCACAGGCGCAAGCCAGGCAAAGCCAAGCGCAGGCGCCATCGACGACGACGGCAACGACCGCTACGCCATCAACTCCCGCGCCCGGCGCAGTATCGCCCTATTACGGCAATCTGAAGCCGTTCTACGGGAACCTTAGGCCGTTCTATGGGAATCTTCGTCCATTTTACGGGAATCTTCGCCCGTTCTATGGAAACCTTCGGCCATTCTGGGGAAATCTTAAACCATTCTGGGGAAATCTTAAACCCTTCGCCGACGTCAGGGATCCGAGCTTCTGGGGCTCGCTCAGCGGCTATATCGACGCCAACAAAAGGTACGACGGCGCCCAGGTGGCCGCCTTCTGGGAGACCCAGGGCGCGAAGTACAATTCGATCCTGACGGCCTGGTCGTCGGCTTCCACGAGCGCAGACTACGCCAATGTCGCCCAGATGCTGCAAGGCGTCGTCGGCGACGCCTCGGCCTTCTGGGGCGACGAGGTGACGAAGGCCACGAAGGCGAAGACCTTCGACGACGGCTTCGCCAACGCGTTCCTGGCCAAGCACGGCATCGACCTCAGCGACCCAAGCTCGCTGGCCAACATCGACCAGAACGACGCGGCCATGTTCTTCCTGGACTGGTACGACAACCTGATGAGCTTCTCGGGCGCCGGCCACGTGGACTGGTGGATGGGCGCGACCGGCTGGTCGCCGGCCCTGGCCCAGACCGAGGGAGACGTCGGCGGCGGCGCCAAGCCGGTGACCATCGGCATGCTCGACTTCGCCGTGCTCAACGGCGGCAAGGCCAAGAAGGGCACGGTGCTGCAGTACGGCTCGGACGTGTTCGGCGACGGCCACGGCGCAGCGGTCGGCAGCCTGATCATGAGCTCGCTCGACGGCTCCAACATCATGGGCGTGATGCCGGCGGGCGACGCCACGATCGACGTCTACGACCCCTACGACAGCACGGGCACGACCAACTGGACCGACGTGGGCAAGGGCATCGACACCCTGACCTCGTCCTACTTCAACAAGGGCACGGGCAAGACGCTGCCCCTGGGCCTGAGCGGCGCGATCCCGCTGGTGAACTCGCTGCTCTCCAACGGCATCGGGCCCATCAAGATCGCGCCGGCCGGCGCGGCGCTGGGCGTGATCAACGCCTCGCTCGGCGAGCCCGGCTGGACGCTCAGCCCCGGCTGGAACGGCGCGCTCGCCTCGGGCAGCGCCAAGTATTCGGTGCTGGTCGTCGCGGCGGGCAACGAGGGCGTGACCCAGCCTTCGAACATCGCGTGGAACTTCGCGGTCAATCCGACCCTGATCGTGGTCGGCTCGGTCGGCCTGGACGGGACCATCTCCAACTTCTCGAACACGCCGGGCGAAGCCTGCCTGACCGACACGGCGGGCGGCGGCTGCGACAAGCTGAAGAACCACTTCCTCGTCGCGCCCGGCGAGCTGATCCTGGTCTCCGACGGCCAGGGCGGCATCTCGCGCCAGACGGGCACCTCGCTCGCCGCGCCGCTGGTGACCGGCGCGATCGGCCTTCTGGAGGCGCGCTGGCCCTGGCTCTCCAACTATCCGGACGAGACCGCGCAGATCATCCTGCAGTCGGCGACGCCGATCCACTCGGCCGACTACACCGGCTCGGGCCCGGACCCGGTCTACGGCTGGGGCGAGCTGAACATCGCCGCCTCGCAGTCGCCGCTGAACTGGAACAACCTCGTGTTCCTGCAGTCGACCAAGGGCCTCCTGTCGCTTCCGATACCGGTTTCGGCGAGCCGGGTCATGGCCGAGGTGCGGACCGGCAACCAAGCCAGCTGGGACAGCTCCAGGCTCTACTTCACGGCTTTCGAGAAGGTGGGCAACACGTTCCGGGACTTCGAGATCCCGATGGCGTCGTCGCTGGTGGGGCAGAACGTGTCCACGCTGGCCGGCAGGCAGCTCTTCCAGAGCTACCTGACGAGCGGCCTGCAGGGCTGGGTCAAGGGCGGGGCCAAGTTCGGCGGCGCCAAGGGCTACGACCCGGCGACCGCCCACTTCATGGATTCCAGCGCCCAGATCGGGCAGTTCGGGGACATGGAGCTGCGGGCGCGGTTCGAGCCGGGCCAGGCGACCTACGGCTTCCGCCAGGACAACCGTCCGGTGGACATGGACTTCGCCCTGGTCGGCGACAGGCGCACGCTGAGCTTCGGCTTCGGCGACGGCGCGTCGGCGCTGAGCGGCCAGCCAGGCCTTTCCGGCCCGGCGGACTTCCAGATCGGCCGCGGCGGCGCCAACCCCCTGCTGGGCCTGGCCTCGGGCGGCGCCTACGTCGACTGGCGCATGTCGGTGCTGAAGGGCCTGTCGGTGAACTTCGGCGCCACCCAGCGCCGCAGCGAGCGCGACTATGCGACCCTCACGCCGCTGCAGCGGAACTCGCCGGCCGCCGTCTACAGCGCCAACGCCGAGCACGTCGGGCTCGACTACGCCGCCGGCAAGCGGCTGGTGCTGCACGCGGGGCTGACCCAGCTGCGCGAAGACTCCGGCCTGCTCGGCATCCAGTCGCTGCAGCCCGCGGCGCTGCAGAACGGCTCGGTCAGCCGGGCGGCGAGCTTCGGCGTCGACTACAAGCTGACGAAGACCCTGTCGCTCAGCGCGTCGGGGACGGTGGCCAAGACCAGCACCGTGGGCTTGCAGGGCCTCACGACCGCCCAAGGCGGCCTGACCAGCACGGCGGCGGAGATCGCGATCTCCAAGGCCCGCGTGTTCGACAAGAACGACCGCCTGCGGCTGACCTTGTCCAAGCCGATGCAGGTCGTCGCGGGCGCCTTGCAGTACACGGACTATGCCGTGACCAACCGCCAGACCGGCGCGGTGGGCCCGGTGGTCGAGACGGCCAACGTCGCGACCGGCCGCACGCCCTTCGCCGCCGAGCTCTACTACGGCCGGCTGCTGCCCAGCCAGTCCGCCGAGGCCGCGGTGTTCGTCCACGCCGGTGTGGACACCGGCCAGTTCGGCCCGGTCAACCAGACCGACTACATGGTTGGCTACCGCTACCGGATGGTGTTCTGATCCACGGCGCGGGGCGGACCCGAGTCCGCCCCGCCACGCCGTCCGCGTCAGCCTGCCCGGCTCGGGGCCGAGGGCTCCGCCGGGATCTTGTGATGCATGTGCTGTGCGTCGATGACGAGCCGACCAACCGACGGATCGTCCGCGAGTTGCTCGCAGCCGCAGAGATCACCGTCGCAGAGGCCGCCGATGCCGAGACGGGCCTCGCCATGTTCAATTCACAGCCCTTCGACCTGGTGCTGATGGACCTGCGCATGCCGGGCATGGACGGCCTGACCGCCATCGAGAAGATCCGGGCGCGGCCGGACGAGCGCTCGTCCACGCCGGTGATCCTGGTCACCGCGGACGTGAGCGAGGGCCTCGCCGAGCGATCCCAGACGGCCGGCGCCAACGAGGTGGTGCACAAACCCGTCGACGCGCGGACGCTGTTCGACGCCATCGCGGGGGTGATGTACGCGGCCGGCTCCGAGACCCTGAGCTGAAGGCGCGGGGTCCGGCTTTACCGACCCCGCCAGCCCTTCCCATCCGAGCAGAGAAGACTATCCCGGGCGCCGCGAAGCGCCCGTCCGGGATCTCCCAGTGGATCGGATCCGACGCCCGGCGCCCGCCCAAGGTCTTTCACAACTCGCCGAGGGGCGACGCGGCCGTGCCCGTCAGCCGACCATTGGAACCGCTCCGGCGGATGTGAAGCGTCCGTCGAACCTCGCCTGTTTCCGCGGCGGCGTTGCGCCAAGGACAGCCGGTGCTGTGCGTCCCGAGTCCGGAGGTCGCCTGGACGATGGCGAAGGCGAGATTGCCGGCCGAAGCGGCGGCGCTTGCTCGACCTTCAGCGAAGGCCGAGGAACCCCGCCAACCAGAGAACAATGAGAACCACCAGCACCAAGCCGAGGATTCCGCCAAGTCCCGGAACGCCCCAGCGCCTGTAGCCGTAGTAGCCGCCGCCTCCGCCAAACAGCAGGAGCAGAATGATGATGATCAAGATGAGCGACATTGAAACCACCTGCCTATTTGGAGGGTTAACCCGTCTTCCATGTAAAAGCTCTATCGGCCACGGCCAATGTGAATACTGCCCCGCGACCCCAGGACTCCAGATACCTGCAGTACTCAGATAGCCGCGCAAGTGACGACGACGGCGTTGAGGATGTTCTTGATCTTACCGTCCATGGGTTTGAAGTGGTTGATCAGCCAGAGCAGCACGCCAACCACGATCAGGACGATGACGGCATTGTTCAGGGAAATGGAGGTTCTCCCTTAGGGCTATGGCGTCTTGGGACTCCGCCGGCGCCCGCCATCAGCGGCAGTCGCCAAAGTCGGGAATCAGGCGGCGTGACGGACGTGTTCGAAAGCCTTGCGCCCCATACGCAGCTAGCGGGTGCAATAGTGCCTGTAGCCGTCTTGGCCGGGGTAGGTGCCTGTGCGGTAGTCGAAGCCGGAATAGGACGCACTGCACCGGTTGCGCCAGTCGCGGTCGTTGCGGTGGGCGTTGTAGTAGTCGCGGTCGCTGTTCGAGCCGGCGATGGCCGCCCCCATGATGAAGCCTATGATGCCGCCGGCAACCGCGGCGCCGGCCGCGTCATCGCTCTCGTAATGGTCGTTGCGCCAGACGTAGCGACGGTGGCTCTGGCTTTCATATCGCAGGCGTTCGCTGCAATCGTCGCGTCGTTCGCCGGCGTAGCAGCCGCGGTTTTGGGCGCCGTAGGAACTCATGCCGGCCGTCATAGGGCCCGGTGGCGCAGGCGGCGGTGGAAAAGGTGGCGACCACCAAGACGGCAGTGACGAGATGCTTCTTCATGGCTTGCATTGTCCTTGTTCTGGAAGCCGCCGTTTCTCGAACGGTCCTCCGCTGGCGTGAGAACACTTAAGCTTCACAGTGGCTCAAAGGAGCCGGACACGATCAGACTGCGCGCTAGACCACCGCCCGAAGGTATGTTGGCGGGACGGGCGCCAGCGCGGTGACCTAGGCGTCGACGGCTCCCGGGCGATCGGGGCGGCCGTTCTCTGCGCCGCATAGGGCTGCACGGAGATGCCGCCGTCGCGATGGTGAAACCGGACTTCCGCATCCCAGCCCAGCCTTGCCGCCAGGCTGGCCAGCCGACGGGCCTGGTCCTCCGCGCCGCCCCTGGACAGGAACATCAAGGGATCGGCGCTCAAACGGCTGAGCACGGACCACCCACCCTGTACGGGCGCTATAGTCACGGTGACGCAGTTCATAATTGACGATCTTGAACGCACGCCGCTCGCGAACATTGACTTGCATCAAGCTTGGGCGCCGACGCGGAACCGGGCTCTGCAACCGGATCGGTCGAAGACGGTCATCGCCCCTAAGCGGACGTTGGGAAGGTCCGCGAAGGGGATCGAACAGAAGCTCCATTGCCGTGGCCTCACCCACGCCGGCTTACGAACCAAGCGGTGGAGGGCATTGAGACAGAGCGGCAGGAGATGCCGCCTCAGGCGGGCGTTGGCGGCGGCCTGAATGCGGACGTTCCCGAGGCAGCCTCGGCCGAAGGCGCGCATAGGCTTCAGGTCCGAAAGCGGACGTTGAGCCGGGCGACCGATGAATGACAGGCTGAAGGCCCGCTGAGGGTGCGGAGCGGAGCTGTCATCCTTGATGCGCCTCAAGGGTGCAGGCGCGCATATCTTGTATCTCCACGGGCCCGGTGTGTGTGTGGAGATGAGGCAATGCTCGAATATGCGGTTCAGGCTCGGCGGATCGACGCGCATGGAAGCGAGGCGAGGACGAAAGAGGCCAGCGTTGTCCTCGACACTGACCTCAAGGGCCGGCCCGACGCCTTCAATCCAGCGGAGCTGCTATTGGCGTCCATCGCCGCTTGCATGATCAAGGGCGTCGAGCGGGTTGCACCAATCCTTCAGTTTGAGCTGCAGGGCGTCGAGGTGAAGCTCCACGGGATGCGCCAGGACAGCCCGCCGAAGATGGCTTCCATCGACTACGAGCTGATCGTCGACACGGCAGAGAGTGATCACCGTTTGGAGCTGCTGCACACCAACGTCCTCAAGTACGGGACCGTCTCGAATACCGTGGCGGCGGGAACGGACCTGAAGGGACGGATCACGCGGCGACCGCATGTCGCCGCAGCGTAGTTGCACGTCCAGTTCTCCACGGTGGGTCCATCGCCGGCAGCGACCTCGTGACGGATGGCGGCGTTGATCCATATCATTGCGGAATGCCTTCCGCCGGGTGCGACTGAGGGCGTCGCGGCCCCCAGGTCCGACGAGGCCGCATTTCCAGGCGCGGCGGAGATGCGCAAGGAGCACATCATGAGCACCAACCGGATCGAAGGCATCGCAAAGCAAGCCTCAGGCTCCATCAAGCAAACTGCAGGCAAGCTCGTGGGCAACGAAAAGCTGCAAGTGGAAGGCGCCGTTGAGAAAGCAGTCGGCAAGGCGCAGAACGCCGTCGGCAAGGCGCAGGACGAGATCGCCAACCAGCTGAAGAAGTAGGTCGCGGCGCGCACAGGAATCACGCCTGCCAAGGCCCAGTCACGCGTCGACGCGGTGGTAGCGCGAGCAGGCAACGCAGCAACAGGCGCGGGAAGTCGCGGATGCGTCTCGCCGCGCGGGGCCAAGCTCGCACTTTCAATGGCGCCAGCAATGCTGATCGGGGCATGCATCGCGTGTGTCGCCGCCGCTTTGGGCGGGCAACGGCGAGACGGGCATCCTTGAAACTGAGGATGGGCTTGGCCGTTCGCAGGGCCCGGACCGAACTGCGATCCGGGACCTGTTTGATCTGGATCATGGGCATCGACTTCGATGGACCGCATGATTGCTGGCGGGCAGATTCAAGAGGGCCAAGGTGATGAAAGGCTTTGTCGACGACATTGACGATCTGACCAGGGCCAACACGGACTTTCGCCGGGTGCTCTACACTGGCAAGCATCTTCAGCTCGTGCTCATGACGCTGAAGTCCGGCGAAGAAATTGGCGAGGAAGCCCACGCCGGCCACGATCAGTTCTTTCGCATCGAGAAGGGAAAGGGCGAGGTTTGGATCGACGGCAAGCGCACGAAGGTCAGAAGCGACGATGCGATCCTCGTTCCTGCCGGCGCCAAGCACAATGTCATCAACACCGGCGACAAGCCGATGAAGCTCTACACCCTGTACGGACCGCCCGAGCACAGGGATGGCGTGGTGCGCGCCAGCAAGACCAAGGCTGAGGCGGTTCCGGAGCACTTCGACGGCGACACGACGGAGAGGGCGTCAGCGTCGCGAGCCAAGCCGAAAGCGGGGTAGATGAGGCGTCCTGCCCACGCTCAGACCGCTGCGATCGACGACCTCAGACCGACGCAGATCACGGTTGGCTATCGTGAAGTCGTCAGGAAGCGCCGCCGTTGGCGCGAACAGTCGCAACTTGGCGGCGCGCGTTCGGCGTCGCGCGAAATTCCAGTCCTTCGCGGGCCCGAGGGTCAGCTCTTTATCGTCGATCACCACCACTTGGCGCGCGCGCTGAGCGAAGAGGGCGTGGCGACCGTGGCGTTGAACCTGGTAGCGGATCTCAGCGTGCTCACTGCGGGGAAATTCTGGGAAGTCTGCGAAGAGCGCGGCTGGTGTCACCCCTATGATGCGGTGGGCGTGCGTCGGGACATCGACGCCATTCCGAGGACCGTCGGCGCGCTCGCAGACGACCCTTTTCGAAGTCTGGCGGGGGAGTTGCGCCGGGCTGGCGGGTTCGCAAAGCAACCCGCGCCATTCAGCGAATTCGTCTGGGCGGATTTCCTGCGCTGCCGGATCGAGCGCGCCACCGTGGGAGAAGATTTCGACCGAGCGCTTAGATCCGCCTTTGTCCTCTCCAGAAGCCCTGACGCCGAGAATCTGCCAGGCTGGCGCCCTGAGCGGCGCCCGGCGTACGGTCAACGTTCCGTCCGCGACGGGTCGGTTCTCCCCCCTCGATCCCGTCCTGGAAGCTGAGGCACGCGACGGCGGCTTGCTCTCTGTCCACCGTAGTAGATCCCAGAGCCGGCTCGGGGGCCGGGACGAGCGGGATCGAGTACGGCCCTGGCGCGCCGGGAAGCGGATTTCGCCGACGGCCGCAGAAGGCCGTACGCCCTTTGAGAGGGCCAGAGCCGAGACCATGGACATCAAGCGACGGCGCGCTGCAATCTGCGACCCCGAAGTCGAAGGGAGAGCCTGCCCATGGCGCTGTATGAGCTGCGCACTTACACGCTCCACGTCGGCGCGATGGCGCAAGCCGTGAAGCTCTACCAGGAGCTGGGGTTTCCGGCGCTGCACAAGGGTGGGTACGACCAGAAGCTCGTCGGCTACTTCCAGGCCGATACCGGCGTGATCAACCAGCTCGTTCACCTTTGGAAGTTCGACGACGACGCCGACCGTCGTCGGCACTGGGCGTCGGTCTACTCCGACGTCGAATTCATGGAGGGCTTCGCCAGCAAATTCCGCGCGCTGCTGGCGTCACAGGAGGTGAAGCTGCTGCTGGCGGCGCCCTGGGGACCACATCCGTGACTGACGCCTGGCAGTGAAGACCGGCTGACGCCCGGCTACTCTTCGACCTCCCAAAGGCAGACCCATCGAACGTCCGCTGAGGGTCGTTCTCCCCCCTTCGGTCTCGTCCTGGAAGCCGACGTTTGCGCGAGCGGCTTGCGCTCTGTCTTCCGCGGATCCCAGGGCCGGCTCGGGGACCGGGCCAGGCTTCGCCGGCGTCCGGCCGTCGAGCTCAGACCCAGGTTCCAGAGGCTCCGAGCCCATCAGGTCTGGCTCCCCGGCAAGGGACCCGGATCCCGGCCTTCGCCCATGGGCGCCAAGTCGGGGCGCGCCGGCGCGGCCCTTCACCCCGTCGGGCAGAGGAGCAGGGTGGCGCCGCGGAGCTGAGATGGCGCCACGTCCACTCCAACCGCTCCAGGGAGGGGAAGCCAGCGGAGATTCACCCACAAGCGGCGGAGGAGACGCTCTCGCTCAGGCGAGGATGGCGGCGGGGGCTTCGGTGCGGGCCAGGACGCGGCCCATGGCGTCGAACAGCAGGTTCATGGCGACGGGCTTGCACAGCAGCTCGTCGGCGCCCGCGGCCAGGCAACGCTCCTGGATGTCGAGCGCCGCGTCTGCGGTGACCACGACGATGGGGATCGAGCGCAGCGCGTCGGTCCGCGCCCGGATCCTGCGGATGGCGGTGAGCCCGTCCATTCCGGGCATGCGCAGGTCCATCAGGACCAGGTCGAAGCGCTGGGTCTCGAGCATGGCGAGCCCGGTCTCGGCTTCGGGCGCCTCGGCCATCTCCACGCCCGCCACCGCGAGCATGTCCCGGACCACGCGCCGGTTCATCGGATCGTCCTCAACGAACAGGACGTACATGGCGCCACTCCACCGCGATCAGACGCTGCTCGACGACACCTACAGATGAAAGCCTAACAAGCCGTCACGCCCTACGCCGCAGTCGCCTGGGCGGCGTCAAGGGGCTGCTCCTCGCAGGCGCGACGCAGAGCCGCCAGCAGGTCCGCAGGGGTGATCGGCTTGGACAGGACCTCGGCTGCGCCCGCGGCGCGCAGGCGCCCGATCAGGGCCTCGTCCGGCGCAGGCCACAGCACGGCCACCGGCGCCCGGGCCGCCTCGGCGACGCGCGAGACGCCAGCCACGCGCTCGTCCAGGTCGACGCCGAGGGCGCCGGCGTCGGCCAGCACGCGATCGAAGCGCTCGATGCGCAGGAGATCCAAGGCCGCCGCGCCGTCGGCGATCTCGAGCGCGCGCACATGGGCCGAGAGGGCGCCGCGAAGGACGCTCTGGATCAGCGGATTGGCCTCGATCACCAGGAGCCTGCAATCGGACAGCGAAGACGCCGAAGCGTCCCCGGCCGACGGCGGAGGCGCCTCCTCCAGGATCAGCGCGGCGGCCCGCTGCAGCGGAAGCACGACGGTGAAGGCGGAGCCCTCGCCCGGCTTGCTGGAGACCGAGATCAAGCCGCCCATCGCCTGGACGAGGTCGCGGCAGATGGCGAGCCCGAGCCCGGTGCCGCCGTACTCGCGGGTGGTGCTGGCGTCGCCCTGGGTGAAGGCCTCGAAGATCTCGGCCTGCTTGTCCTCGGGGATGCCGATCCCGGAATCGCTCACCTCGATGACCAGGCGCTCGTCGATGCCGCGACGCTCGGCGCGCGCGCGCAGGCCGACGGCGCCCTCGTGGGTGAACTTGATGGCGTTGGAGAGGAGGTTGAAGACGATCTGGCGCAGGCGCCCGCCGTCCTCGACGATGCGGCCGAGCCCGGGATCGACGTCGATCGTCATGGCCAGGCCCTTGGCGCCGGCCTTCTCGGACCAGAGCCTGCCCGTCTCGTCCAGGATCGCGGGCAGGTCCACCTCGGTCTTGTCGATGGTGAGCTTGCCCGTCTGCATCTTGGCCAGGTCGAGGATGTCGTCGACCAGGGCGCGCATGGTCTCGCCCGACCCGTGGACCAGCTCGATCCGCTCCCTGAGGCGCGGCTCCAGGGACCGGTCGGTCAGGAGGACCTGGGTCATGCCGAGGATGCCGTTCAACGGCGTGCGGATCTCGTGGCTGGTGGCGGCCAGGAAGTCGGACTTGGCCTTGAGCGCCTTCTCCAGCGCCTCGTTGACGTCGGTCAGCTTGACGTTGGCCGCCCGGACCTCGTCGCGGCTGCGCCGGATCGACACGAAGCCGAAGGCGAGCAGGGCGAGCACGAGGCCCGATCCGCCGAGCAGGCCCGTGGTGATGGTGTTGTGCTGGCGGGCCAGCTTGACGTCGCGCTGGAGCTGGCCGGCCTTGAGGTTGGCGATCCTGAGGTTCTGGTTGGCGAAGTCGAAGCGGGCGGCCATCAGCGCGGCGTTGGCCGAGGAGGTCACGACCCGCGCCTCGTCGTCGAGCCGCTTGAACGCCGCAAGGTGGGCGTAGGCCTGCCGGTAGTCCCCCAGCCGGAGGTAGGCCTTGTAGGCCGTCTCGTGGAAGTCGCGATACGGCAAGGTGGTGGTCTTCAGATCCAGGCCATGGAACGTCCGGGCCAGCAGCGCCGTCGCCTTGCCGGCGTCGCCGCGCGCGAGCGCCGTTTGGGCCGCGATTCCCCAGAGGAACGGGATCTCGTCGGGGGAAGCCTGTCGCGCCAGCTCCAGGCCGCGCGAGATATCCGCGTCAGCCGCAGGGAGCCGGCCCGCCTTGACCTCGGCCGCAGCCAGGTTGGTGAGGATGCTCGCCTCGAGCGCCGGGCTGTGCATATCGCGGGCGATGCCGATCGCGGTCCTGAACTCGGCGATGGCGCGGTCGTACCGCCTGAGCTCGGTGTAGGCATTGGCCTTGTTGTTCGCCGCCGTGACGAGGAGGATCGGGTCCTCCTTATAGATCTCGGCCGACTGGGCGTAGTACTGGAGTACGCGCTCGTAGTCCCCGGCGTCCTGATAGATCGAGCCGATGTTCTGCAGCGCCTTGGCCTGGCCCCGCCGTTCGCCCGCGGCGCGGTAGATCTCGAACGCCCGCTGGTAGTCGGCCATCGCGGCCTCGGTCTGGCCGAGCACGGAGACGGCGCTCCCGTGGGACATGATCAGGTCGCCCTGAAGCTTGCTGTTCGGCTGGCGCTCGGAGACCACGGCCAGGGCCTGGGAGATGACCGGAAGGGCGTCCCTGGGCCGATCAACCCGGATCAGGGCCTCGCCCCGGAGCCACTGGGCCGTGGCGACGCGGAGCGCGGGGTCCCCCGGCGCGGCGCGGGCGAGCGCCAGGGCCTGGGAGGACAGTCCCAGCGCCGACTGGGGATCGACCATCATGGCCGACTTGGTGCGGGCGATCGCCTGGTCGAACTGCGCCTGCGCGGGCGCCGGAACGCCGGCCTGGGCCGACGCGGCGAGGATCATCAGTGCAACGGCCGCGGCCGGCGCCAGTCGTCTCAGCATGACCACAAACCTCCCTGAGGGACCTTAGGGACCGGGGCTCAAGACCGGGATAACCGCCAAGCTCATGCTCGCCCGCGCCCCCACCGTCAGGCTCCCGCCCGGCGCAGCGCGGCCGGCAGGACAGAGGGCTGGTCGATCTGGACGCCGGCCGCCAGCAGGGCCTCGAGCTCGTGCAACGGCACCGCTGGCGAGATCACGTACCCCTGGATCAGGTCGCAGCCCATGGCGCGAAGCAGGGCGAACGCCTCGGGCGTTTCGACGCCCTCGGCGGTGACCACCATCCCCAGGGCGTGGGCCAGATCGATGGTGGAGCGGACGATGAGCGGATCGCGGTGGCTGGAGGCCAGGCTGGAGATGAACAGCTTGTCGATCTTCAGCTCGCGGGCCGGAAGCTGCTTGAGATAGGCCAAAGAGGAGAGGCCGGAGCCATAGTCGTCGATGGCGATCGGCACGCCGGCGTCGGCGAAGGCCTGGAGATTGGCCAGGGCCTTTGCGGGATCCTCGATGACCGCCGTCTCGGTGATCTCCAGCCCGATCGCGCCCGGCTCGAGCCCGCCTATGGCCGCGAGCAGCCAGTCCGCGAAGGCGGCGTCCGCGACCAGCCGGCCGGAGAGGTTGACGTGGATCGAGAGGCGGCGGCCCCTGGCCTCGAGCGCGCGCCGGTCGGCGACGGCCTGGCCGACGACCCAGCGGGTCATGTCCAGGATGGCGCCGGTCTCCTCGGCGAGGGGGATGAACCGGGTCGGCGGCACCAGGCCGCGGCGGGGACAGGGCCAGCGGACGAGGGCCTCGACGGCCTCGATAAGGCCGGACCGGGCGGCGAGCTTGGGCTGGTAGGCGACGAACAGGCGGCCGCCGGCGAGCGCGTGGTGGAAGTCGCGCAGCAGCTCCAGGCGCGCCACGGCCTCCTCGCGCTCCTCGTCGGTGAACATGGCGATCCGGGCGTGGCCGGACTGGGCGTGGGCCAGGGCGACGGCCGCCTTGTCGATCGCGGCCTCGCCGGCGTCGCCACAGCGGGCGAAGCCGATGGCGACATCGAGGTCGAAGCTTTCGCCCTTCAGCTGGAGGCGGCGCTCGAGGGCGGCGCGGGCCTTGTCCATGATGCGCCGGGCCGCGGCCTCGTCCTCGGCGGGGAAGACGAACTCGACCAGGGTGCGCCCGACGCGCCCCAGCCGCATGCCCGGCACCCACTCGCGCAAGCGCGCGCAGAGCCGGGCGAGGATCTCGGCCGCGATGGCCGATCCCATCTGGCGGCGCAGCTCGCCGAAGCGGTCGACGCCGACGATGGCGACGAACGCCTCGCCGCCTTGCCCGGTCATGCCCGCGATCAGCGCCGGGTCCAGCAGGGACGGCGCGGCGGCCTCCGCCGCCCCGCGCGCGGCCAGCTCGGCCACGCGGTTGAAGGCCTCGGCGCCCGGCGGGGCGTGCGCCCCAACCGGCAGGCGAACGCCGTGATCGCCCGACGCCAGCCGTTCGAGCGCAACTTCAAGAGGAAGAACAATGACGTTCTCCCCTTTATTGCTTTCACGCCTGGCGCGCTTGCCGGTCATGGGAGGAAGAGTGAACGGACAAGTTGAAGTTCAGGTTAAGCTTGCCTGCTCGCCAAGACGCGCTGTCGGGGCGTTGAAGATTGTAATGGCTCGAACAATTGACCCGACTCGTCACGCCTTCATCTTGACGGCCGAAGAGAGAGCCGCCCTGCGGCCGCTCGGCCCGGATGACGAGCGGGCCCTTGACGACCGGTCGCATGTTCTGCTAATGTTCCAGACATCCTGAGAGGTGCGCCCGACGCCCGCCCGGCCCCCGCCGCGGCGGGCTTTCTGCGTCCGACGACAACCCAGGCAAGGAACCATGCGGGGCAAATACACCACCTATTCGCTGAGGCTGGCGGCGATGATCTGCGCGAGGATCGCCGCGGGGGCGCACTGGCACACGCTGAGCCGCGAGCCGGGCATGCCTTCGACGGCCACGCTCTATCGATGGCGCAACGAGCGGCCCGAGTTCGACGCCATGTACGAGGCGGCGTGCCTGCAGCGGGACAAGGACGAGACGCGGCGCCGGCAGATGCCCGGCCCGCCGCGGATCGGCCATCCGCCGACCTACACCCCCGAGATCGGGGCCAAGGTCTGCGCCCTGATCGAGGCGGGGGCGAGCGTGACGGACCTGAAGGCCTGCAAGGACCTCCCGGCCACCTCGACCCTCTTCCGCTGGGTCGCGCGGTATCCGGAGTTCCGGCGCGACTACGAGGCGGCCTGCGAGATGCGGGCCGAGCTGATGTGCGACGAGCTGATCGACATCGCGGACGACCAGTCCAGGGACTGGGCCGATGGCGGCAAGGGCGAGCGCATCCTCGACCGCGAGCACGTGCAGCGATCGAAGGTTCGGATCGCGACGAGGCAGTACCGCATCGCCCAGCTGGCGCCGAAGAAATACGGCCTGCGCCGCCGGGGCGCAGAGGTGGAGGGACTGACCTTTGAAGAGGCCCTCAGAGAGCTTAGGCGGCGCCGACCTTGAGCTGCTCGAGCAGCTGACGACCGACCTGCCCCTCTTCGCCGCCGCCTGCCTGAAGGTGAGGACCAAGACCGGCGACGTCGTCCCCCTGGAGCCGAACCGGGTTCAGACGGCCCTTCACGCGCGGCTGGAGGCGCAGCGGGCGGCGACGGGCAGGGTGCGGGCGCTGATCCTGAAGGCGCGCCAGCAGGGCGTCTCGACCTATGTCCAGGCGCGGCACTATTGGCGGACGTCGTTCGGCGAGGGGATCCAGGCCTACATCCTGGCGCACGAGTCGGACGCCACGGACTACCTCTTCGGCATGGCCCGACGATTCCACGAGCTGGCGCCGGACCGGATCAAGCCCCGGATCGGGCGGGCCAACCCCAGGGAGCTGAGCTTCGAGGCGCTGGACAGCGGCTACACCGTGGGCACGGCCGGCGCCGAGGCGGTGGGCCGGTCCAAGACCATCCAGCTGTTCCACGGCTCGGAGGCCGCCTTCTGGAAGAACGCCAAGGGCCACTTCGCGGGCGTGGTGCAGACCGTGCCGGATCTGGAGGACACGGAGATCATCATCGAATCCACCGCCAACGGCCCACGGGGCGAGTTCTTCGAGCGCTGGCGGCAGGCCGAGGCGGGGATCGGCGACTATCTGGCCTTCTTCGCGCCCTGGTTCTGGACGGCGGAATACCGGCGGCCCGTCCCCGAGGGGTTCACGCTGGACGCCGAGGAGGCCGAGCATGCGGCGCTGCACGGGCTGGACACGGAGCAGATGGCCTGGCGGCGCGGTAAACTGGCGGAGCTGAAGGACCCGATGCTGTTCATGCAGGAATATCCGGCCACGGCGGCCGAGGCCTTCCAGGCGACCGGCCACGACGGCTTCATCAAGGCCGAACCGGTGTTGCGGGCGAGGAAGGCGAGCCTGGAGGGGATCGGGCCGCTGGTGCTGGGGGTCGACCCCAAGCGCGAGGGGACGGACCGCTTCGCCATGGCGCTGAGACAGGGGCGCCGGCTGATCCGGGTGACCAGCGACGCCGCGCCCGTGGACGCCCTGACGGCGGCTGGGCGGGTCAAGGCGGCGATCGACCAGGAGGGCCCAGCGCGGGTGTTCATGGACGTGGGTGGGCCAGGAGGCGCGATCGGCGACATATTGCGGAGCTGGGGCGAGCCCTATGCGAGCCGCCTGGTGCTGGTGAACTTCGGCTCCGCGCCGATGGAGCCCGAGCTGATCCTGGAGGACGGCTCACGCCGGCCGGGGCCGAAGAACCGGCGCGCGGAGATGTGGGCGAGGTCAAGGGACTGGCTGGAGCAGGAAGGCGGGGCGGACATCCCCGACAGCGACGCGCTTCAAGCGGACGCGTGCGCGCCCAGGTTCAGCTACGACCTGAACCAGCGGCTGGTGCTGGAGGCCAAGGAGAGGATGGCGGCGCGCGGGGCGCGATCGCCGGACGAATGGGATGCGGTGGCGCTGACGTTCGCCGAGCCGGTGGCGGAGCCGCGGCCCGCGCCGGCGCGGCGAGCGCATGGGCCGGGCGGGTGGATGGGGTGAGGGACGAACCGGCGTGGGTTTCGTAAGGTGTCGCCAAGACGGGGCGCGGGGCTGACGCCCACGGCCCGGCAGCCCCCTACCCCGCCCTACGGGCGGTACTTCCCCCAGCGGGGGAAGATCTGGGGAAGGGTGCGAGCCCCCTTCTCTTGAGGGATTGTCTGACCGGGGCCGGGCGGCGGCCTGCCAGGCGGGAGGGGCGATCGGATCTTCACCCGGCGGGGCCGGCGCGCTCGGCTTCGAACATGTAGTCGCGGGTCAGCGGCAGGGCGTCCACCGCGCGCGTCAGCTGGATCTGCATGTTCATGTCGCCGAGCGCGCGAAAACCCAGCTCGGAGGCGGCCAGGTAATACTCCCACATCCGGCAGAAGCGCTCGTCGTACATTTGGGCGACCGCCTGCCACTGGGCCCTGAAGCGCTCGCGCCACGCCTTGAGCGTCTCGGCGTAGTGCAGGCGCAGGACCTCGATGTCGGTGATGAACAGCCCGGTCTGCTCGATGGCCGCCGCGGTCTCCGACAGCGAGGGGATGTAGGCGCCCGGAAAGATGTTCCTGCGGACCCAGACGTTGGTCAGCGCCGGCGGCGAGCGGCGGCCGATGGTGTGGACCAGGGCCACCCCGTCCGGGGTGAGCAGGTCGCGGATCCCGGCGAAGTAGGCGCGGTAGTTGGGCGTGCCGACGTGCTCGAACATGCCCACCGAGACGATGCGGTCGAACCGGCCCTGCAGGTCGCGATAGTCGATCAGCTCGAAGCGGGCGCGGTCGGCCAGGCCCGCGGCGTCGGCCCGCTCGCGGGCCAGGGCGAGCTGCTCCTGTGACAGGGTGACGCCCAGCACCTCCACGCCGTAGCGGCCGGCCAGCTCCAGCGCCATGCCGCCCCAACCGCAGCCGATGTCGAGCACCTTCAGGCCCGGCTCCAGGCGGAGCTTGGCGGCGATGTGCGCCTTCTTGGCCGCCTGGGCCTGCTCCAGCGTCATGCCCGGCCTGGCGTAGTAGGCGCAGGAGTACTGCATGTCGGCGTCGAGAAAGCGGCGGTAGAGGTCGTTGGAGATGTCGTAGTGGTGGGCGACGTTGCTCCTGGCGGCGGCCCGGTCGTTCCACTGCTGAAGCCGCCGGCGAGCGGCCAGCATGGCCATCTGCAGGGGCCCGTGGCGACTGTCGGCGCGGTCCGGCAGGTTGCGTCCGGCCAGTTCCAGAAGCTCCCAGATATCGCCCTGCTCGAACAGCAGCTGGCCGTTCATGTAGGCGTCGCCCAGGCCGCTCTGCGGTTCGGCCGCGATGGCGCGGGCCGCCGACCAGGTCGTGAGGCTCACCGAGACCTGCGGCCCGGCGCCGTCGCCATAGGTCAGCGTCTTGCCATTGGGCAGGCGCACGCTCAGGGCCCCCACCCGGATGAGCCGTTTCAGGAATCCTTCAAGCACCGCCCACTCCCATCGCTCCGCCGAGCTGTTCCCCGGGTCGACTCTCCGAGCCTTGCCGCCTGGCTGCAAGCCCACGCCTGCGCGGCCGGAGCTTCCTGGCCGCCCCCGGGAGGCCCGGCGGAAGGCGTCGATCGTTCCGGGCTCGAGGCCCCGCCCCTCACGCTGCGAAGCATAACTCACCAAGGCCGGCATCGGTCGATCCCGCCCATTCGATCGCCTGGCGGAATGTCGCGTTACGGGACCCGGGTCGAAGTCCGGAATCGGCGCGGGAGCGCCCTTCGACGAACCTGCAGCCGAACCCCGGCCCGCGCCTGTGCACGAGGCCTCCGGTCCGCTCGGCTCGATGGGCTGGGGCGGGCGCGTTCCGGAGCCTCTCCCACCCCGCCAGGCTCGACGATGGCCCGGCGCTCTGCCAATCCTGAGCGGGCAAGCCCGGCCGCGCGCGCAGGACCGGAACGCGGGGGAGGCTCGGATGGGACGCACTGGCAGGCTGATCTGTGCGGTCGCGGCGGCGCTGGCGTGGGCCTGGGCCGCGGCGGCGCCGGCGCTGGCGCAGCCGCGCCCCGGCCCGCCGCCGCGGACGATCGAGAAGGTGGCCGGGACGATCTACCGGGCCGGCAACGGCAACTGGTGGAGCCTGTTCGTGGTCACCTCGGACGGCATCATCCTGGCCGACCCGATCAGCCCGGACTTCGCCCAATGGCTCAAGGGCCAGCTCGCCCAGCGCTTCCCGGGAAAGCCCGTCCGCTACGTGATCTACAGCCACAGCCACTTCGACCACATCGAGGGCGGAAAGGCGTTCGCCGACACGGCGCGGTTCGTGGCGCAGGAGGGCGTCCTGAAGAACATGGACGGACGCTACCCGCACATGCCGGGGGACATGATCGACCGCAACGCCAACGGGACGATCGAGCCGGAGGAGCTGAGCATCCCCGACCGGGCCCATCCGGGCGTGTGCGGCATGCCGGCCTTCTGGTTCGCGACCCATGACCGCGACGGCGACGGCCACATGACCCCGGCGGAGCTGTTTGCGGACGTCGCGCCCGCCGACATCACCTATTCGCAGCGGATGACGCTGAGGCTCGGCGGGGAGAGCGTGCAGCTGATCTTCCCGGGCAAGAACCACGCGGACGACGGCACGGTGCTCTATTTCCCCGCCGAGCGGGTGGTGTTCTCGGCCGACTTCCCCGCCGACGCGCTGGTGGGAAAGAGCATGCGCTCGCTGCCGAGCGCCTGCGGCGCCTTCGACGAGCATCCGATGTCGGAATGGATCGCGTCATACCGCACGATCGAGGCGCTGGACTTCGACATCCTGGCCCAGGGCCACGGCGCGGTCACCTTCACCAAGGCCGACGTGACCGAGGGGCGGGAGTACTTCGAATACCTGAGGGACCAGGTCTCCGCGGCGATGGCCCGGGGGATGAGCCTGGAGGAGATGCGCCGCAGCCTGATGCTCGAGAAGTACAAGGACTGGGCCGGGTACGAGCAGCGGCGGGTGATGAACATCGAGGCCGCCTACGCGAACCTCAGCCTGTACAAGTGACGGCGGGAGGCGCGGGGCCGAGGCGGCGCGGGGGCCGTTCAGCGGCGCTTGCCGAGCTCGGCGGCGATGTCCTTGGTGAGACGGCCGACCTTGCGGTGGGCGGCGGCGATCTGGTCGCGGGTGACGCCCCAGCGCTTCATCCAGTATTCGACGGCCCTGCGCTCGGAGAGATCGAGGCGCTCGAGGTCGATGAAGCCGCGCTTGTCCTTCAGGCCGGCCATGGACGTCCCTGCCCGGGCGCCGTCATCGCTTGAGCCAGGGCTTCGACTTGCCCGAGGCGACGGCCGCCGCCTGCTCGCGCTGGAACCGGCCGCCGCGCGGGGGCTTGGGCCTGGCGTCGACCGCCGCCTTCTTGAGGCGCAGGGCGCGCTGCATCGGGGTCTCGGCCGGATGGGTCGGGCGGTTCGCTCATCGACGCGCCTTACC
Source organism: uncultured Alphaproteobacteria bacterium (assembly GCA_963775275.1). Taxonomy (GTDB): domain Bacteria; phylum Pseudomonadota; class Alphaproteobacteria; order Caulobacterales; family Caulobacteraceae; genus JANWHQ01. The sequence goes on from CAVZII010000005.1 coordinate 395,146, forward strand.
ACAATCCCAGGGGGAAGGGCGCGCCCGGCCCTCCATCGCTTCGGGCCGCCCAGAGCGCGTTCGTGCGGCGAGGCGGCTCACACGTCACCTAATGCGTTCCGGGCGCTGCGCCCTGGTCCGTGCTGCGCCGCCACGGCCCGGCGTAGGCAGGATCGATCCGGCGGCGCCGATCCGGGCCGAAGTAGTCGTCCGAGCGGATGAAGGCCCGGGGACGCTCGACGACCGCCTGCAGCCGCTGGGCGACCGCCCGGGCCGTGACCGGCTTGACGATGAACTCGGTGACGCCGGCGTCGCGCGCCTCCTCCACCCGCGCGCGCTCGGAGTGGCCGGTCAGCATGATGATCGGCAGGAAGGGGTTGGGGCTGTCGGCGGCGTTGCGAACCAGCTGGGTGAACATCACCCCGTCCATCGGCTTCATGTTGAAGTCGACGATCACGAGATCGACGGGCTCGTGGCGGAGCAGGTCGAGCGCCTGGGCCCCGTCCAGGCATTCGCGGACATGCTCGATGCCGAAGCCGTTCAGGATCGCCGCGACGATGCCGCACATGTGGGCGTTGTCGTCGACCAGCACCACGCGCAGGTCCGAAAACCCGGTCATAGGGCGGGCGGGTCCGCAAGAGGGCCGGACAGAACGGCAGCGCTGTCACCCTGCCGCCGGCCGGGCGTTCCGGGAGGCGGCCCGACGTCGTGGAACCGACGGTCAGGGCCCAGGTAACCGCCGCAGCTGACGAAGGGCTTCTTCTGGCTCGCGACGAACCCGATCCGCTGGAGCACGCCGGCGGGGCTGACCGGCTTGGCCATGACGAAGTTGGCGCCGCAGTCGCGCGCGCGCCTGATGTTGGACAGCTGGGTGTGGCCGGTGATCAGGATGATCGGGGTGAAGGAGTTGGGCTCGATCTTGGCGCGCCGGAGCCACTGGATGAACTCATAGGCGTTGGAGGTCTTGAGGTTCGCGCTCGCGAGGATCAGGTGCAGCTCCCGCTCCTGGGCGATCTCCTTGGCCTCCTGGGTCGCCTTGGACTTGAAGAACTTGCGCACGCCGAACGCGGAAACGATCTGGCCGAGGATGTTGGCGCCCTCGATGTGATCGTCGAGCAGCAGCATCTGGGCCGTCTCGAGGTTGATCCAGGCCTTGGGGTCGAACTTCGCCATGTCACCAACCGCCCAGACCCGACCCGTCCGACCCCGAGGACGAATCGGTCACGGCGCACTCCCTCAAACAACCGGTAGCCTAGACCCAGGTGTAACGGTCAGACGTTAATTATCATGCTATGAAGTTTAGGCGCGGGAAACGACAGCCATAGCGAGTATTCCGACGACCTCGACGGACCGACGCGAGTCCGTTCGGCCTTTGCGCGTGGGCCAGAGGGGTGGATGCGACGGGAGACTTTGCGCACGCTCACGACAGTCGCGATCGCCCCCCTGAAGCGTCGCCACCCCCATTCCCGACCCTTCCCCCTCCAGGGGGAAGGGAGGCGCGCGGCCTTTCCCTGTCGCCGGAAACCGGCCAAGGTCGTCAAAACGACAGGGAGGCTAAAGGTGAAGCGCAGCACGGACCGCATCCTGACCAGCCACGTGGGCAGCCTGATGCGCCCGCCGTCCATCCGCGCCTTCGAGGACAAGATCGCAGCGGGCGAGGCGATCGACCGGGCGGCCTATGAGGCGACCCTCGCCGCAGAGGTGAAGACGGTGGTGCGCCAGCAGGCCGAGAACGGCGTGGACGTGGTCAGCGACGGGGAGTTCGGCAAGAGCGGCTGGACCAGCTATTCGTTCGACCGCCTGACCGGGTTCGAGCTGCGCGACGACCCGGACCTGACCAAGTTCCTGGGCCGCGACCGGGAGCGGTTCAAGGGCTACTACGAGGACACGCTGGCGGGGCAGCTGCAGACCCTGCGGCGGCGCCCGACGGCGCGGCAGTGGGTCTGCACCGGCCCGATCGCCTACACCGACAAGGGCCGCGCCGAGATGAGGCGCGACGTGGCGAACTTCAAGGCGGCGCTGGAGGGCGTGACGGTGGAGGGCGCGTTCCTGCCGGTGGTGGCGCCCTGCTCCATCGCCGTCAGCTACGCCAACGAATACTACAAGACCGAGGAGGAGTTCCTGTTCGCCCTGGCCGAGGCGCAGCACGAGGAATACCGGATCATCACCGACGCCGGCCTGATCGTGCAGACGGACGACGCGATCCTGGCGAACCTGCACGACGTCGTGGTGGACAGCGGCCGCGACTATCGCAAGTGGGTGCAGATGAACGTGGCGGCGCTGAACCATGCGCTGGAGGGCATCCCCGAGGACCAGGTGCGCTACCACCTGTGCTGGGGGAGCTGGACCGGGCCGCACACCACCGACGTGCCGCTGACGACGCTGGTCGACCTGTTGCTGACCATCAAGGCGCAGGGCTACGCCATCGAGGCGGCCAATCCGCGGCACGAGCACGAGTGGACGGTGTGGAAGGACACCCGCCTGCCGGAGGGCAAGATCCTGCTGCCCGGCTGCATCAGCCACGCCATCACCCACGTGGAGCATCCCGAGCTGGTGGCCCAGCGGATCACCCGGTTCGCCGAGCTCGTCGGCAAGGAGAACGTGATCGCGAGCTCGGACTGCGGCTTCGCCCAGACCGCCGGCCTCAGCCGCCAGCACCCCGACATCGTCTGGGCCAAGCTGGAGGCGCTGGCGGAGGGCGCGGCCATCGCCAGCAAGGCGCTCTGGGGGCGGTAGGCGCGGCCGGGCGCGGAGCTGGACGGAACCTCATCCGGCCGGCCGAGGCGAGATCCGAGGGCGACGCCCCGGCCCCCTATCCGTCCAGGCGGGCGAGCAGGCGATCCTCGTTGTCGCGGACCCACTCGAACAGCCGCTGGTCTTCGTGGAACACGGCGCGAAGCTCCCGCTCGAGGCCGACGTCGAGCGTCAGGGGGGCCGAGTTGGAGCGCTGGACATGGATGGGGGGCGGAACGGGCCGGCCGGCCCCCCTCGCCACCGCGGCCAGGAGCCGGTTCAACGACGTGGTGGTGACGGCGGCGAAGCGCTGCTCGATGACGTCGATGGCCACCTGGGCCGACCCGCGCTTGGGGCACAGCAGCTTGCACTGGCGATTGCCGACCCGCTTGGACCGCGCCGGCTCGAGCATGGACCTGGCGACCGTCTCGAAGTCCTCGTACACGGGGAAGTGATCCTGCGGCCGCTTGCGTCCCGTCCGGTCGACCGCCCCGTCCCGGAGGTAGGCATAAAGCGACTTCATCCGGCCGACCGGGTCGCGAACAGTGAACAGGCCCAGGGTGGGGCGTCCGAGCCTGGGCGCGACAAAGTGATCGAAGTCACGCAGCCTGAGGCCGGCGCTGATGGCGCGCAGCGCGCGCCACCGCTCGGGCGGAAAGTCCGGCATCTGCTGCGGATTCTTGATCCGCGTGAGCCTCAGCCAGCCTTCGCCGAAGATCAGGCCAAGGCCGTGCTCGACGCTCGTCCCGCCCGTCTTGGAGGCATGGAGGTGGAAGAGGGCCCGATCCTCGCCCGTCATCGGAGGCGCCGCCCGGCCATCCCGCCTCGACGGGACCTCAACGACTCCGCGCCGCCGGGATCCTCCCCGACCGCGGAAACCGGCCTTGGGCCGCGATGGCCCGGGTAACCTCGCCCGGCGCGGCTCCCCGCCGCCCGGTCACATCGTGCATCCTGCATTGCCCCACCCGGCCTGGCCCTTCCGGACCAGGTCGCCAAACTTTCCGTGTACCCAGCGGACGATAGGCGGACATCCGTCCGGCATGGAAGGAAAAATGCGCCGGCCGGGACCACCCACGGCGGACGACGGACCTGCATCCGCCCCCGCAATCCGCCGCACGACGCTGGAGAGCGACGGCGAAGCAGCGCGCGCTCAGACCGCCGACGGCGCCGGCGGCGCGGGCCGGCGCGGGGCGAGCCAGACCCGGCGGAAGGTCCACAGCGCGGCCGCCATGAGAAGGACCAGCAGGCCGATCCCGGCCTGGTCGAGGTCGAGGCGGAACCGCGGAGGGGAAGCGCCGTCCCCCGCAGGGGACCGGACCGCCACAGGCCCGGACAGGAGCATGAGCGAGGCCGCGGGCCGGGACCCCGCGACAGGCGCGGGCGGATCGTCGGCCGCGACGTCCGACGACGACGCGGCGTAGGCGACCGGGAGGGCGGACAGGAGGCCTGGCGCATCGGCCGCCGGGCCCGCGGCCAGGACCGGCGCCGATGGGGCCGTGGACGGCGCCGACGGGGCGCCTGCGAGCACGAGCGCGGAGCGGCGGGACGAGCGACCGGTCCAGGCGGCCGGGGCCGGCGCGGCGCCCAGGAGCTGGAAGGCGCCGTCGGGGTCGTCGACGATGGAGCCGTCAGCGGCCTCCGGGCCGCCCAGGAGCTGGAGCACGCCGGGCGGCGGATCGCGGTCGGCGAAGCCGGAGGCGGGGCGGTCGGCGGGCCTGGGGACGTCGCAGGCGCAAAGCCACAGGACCGACAGGCCCAGGACGGCCGCCAAGCGCGCGGCGATGGGGACACGCCCTCCCATAGGGCCAAGGTCGAGCGATTCGAGACGGGGGAGAAGGGGCGGCTTGGCCGTGGCGATGACAACGAAGCGGAGTCAGCCAGTCCGGCCAGGCCCTGCCTGGAGAAAGCCGCGTGGAAGCCGAGGCCGGTCGGGGCGATCACCGTCAAGGCCGTCCACGCATTCGAAAATGCGCATCCGGCCGCGCGTGCGGACTTTCACGCCAATGTCAGGGCGCTCGTCGGACCTGCGTTTTCCGATCCGGAGATCGAAGAGCTCGTCGACGGCCTCGCCTACCGTGCCGATCCGGCCGAGTACGGATCGTTCTTGAGCTATGGAACTCAGGACAGCTTCCGAACGACGCCGAGGCAACGCGCCGTTTTCGACAAGGTCATCGCGCGCATGCCGCACACCAAGCTCTTTGACCGCGCCCGCGCGGCCCACAAGCGGGCGATCCAGGATGGAAAGATCCAGACTTGCCTCCGTCCGTTCCCCGCCGCCCGCGTTGCCCGCAGCAGCCATCGTCGGCTGGTTCCCATCTTTTCTTCTTCAGTGGACGGTACATATAGTTCGGCGGCTGGGGTGATGGAGTTCCCGCCCAACAGCCTGATGCCCGACGCCGTGATCCTGGGCTTCCGACTTGGGTTCGCCTGGTCGGGATGGCCGCTCCAGATCTTCCTTGCGGTGGGCGCGGCGGGCCAGATTTGGACGCTCGAGCGCGCTCTTGCCGCAAAACCGGGTTCCATTCTTTTGCGCAACGCGCTCCGGCCTTCCTTTCGCTCTGGGTTCTGGCGCGCGGGTCGCTTGCGAAACGTCCGGCCATCCTGATCGCCGTCCGTGTCCCGACCTCGGTCCTGGTCTAAGCGGCGAGCCATGTCGTGCTCGTAGCGCCGATGTTCGAGGCAGGCCCAAGCACCACTGAAAGGACCCGAGCAAGCGCCGGCTAGTCCGAGTCGCGGACGGCGGCGCGGAGGGTCTGGGTCAGGCGGCCCTTGTTCCCGAAGGCCCAGGTCCCGCCGTAGACGACGTCGTCGACCCGCCAATGCCCGGCGACGACGCGAAGGACGAGCTTGTCGCGCCAGACGACGGGCGGCTGGCCGCGCTCGCGATGGACGAGGCGCGCAGTGCACACCGCGCGGACATGGCCTGCGCGGCAGGACTCGACGCGGACCTCGGTCGGCCCCTCGAACAGGGAGCTGAAGACGTCGCCCTCGAGGAGCGGCGGCTCCTGGCCGCGGGCGGCGCGGGCATGGCGCGCCTCGGCCCGGGCGGCGCTGTCCAGCAGGAAGGCCAGCTTGGGCGTGAGATAGGTCGCAAGGCGGGCGCGGCCGCGCGCATCGGGCACGCCGCCCAGCCGGCCGGCTCCCAGGCAGCAGGCGCGGTAGAAGGCGGCGGCCTGCGCCTGGGGCGAGCCATGCGCGGCGACCACAGTCGCGGCAGCCAGAGCCGCAAGCATCATCGCAAGCCTCCCCGATCCCCGGCGGGAGCCTAGCCATTCGAGGGCGGCGGGGCGAATCCGGCCGGCCTGAGCCCCTCACCCTCCCATTGCCTCGCAATGGGCCCCTCCCTCTCCCCCTTCGGGGGCGAGGGCGATACGGGCGTTTCAGCCCCCACCCCAACCCTCCCCTCACGGGGAAGGGAGGAGAGATCCATGACCGACGACATCCTGGAGGAGGCCAAGGAGGCCTTCCGGCTTTGCGAGGAGCGCGAGGCGGACAATCGCCGCGACGCGCTGGACGACCTGCGCTTTGCGCGGCTGGGCGAGCAATGGCCCGCCGAAATCCGTCGCCAGCGGGAGCTGGACGGGCGGCCGTGCCTGACGATCAACCGGCTGCCGGCGTTCATCCGGCAGGTGGTCAACGACTCCCGCCAGAACAAGCCGGCGATCAAGGTCCATCCTGTGGACAGCGCCGCCGACCCGGCGACGGCGGACGTGCTGAACGGCCTGATCCGCCAGATCGAGGCGGCTTCGCGCGCGGACCAGGCCTATGACACGGCGATCGACTTCGCGGTGACCATGGGGTTCGGCTACTTCCGGATCAACACACAGTATGCGGATGATGACAGCTTCGACCTGGACCTGGCCATCGAGCGGGTCGCCAACCCGTTCAGCATCTGGGGCGATCCCCACTCCACGGCCGCCGACTCCTCGGACTGGAACATCGCGTTCGCCGCCGAGCTGATGACCAAGGCCGCGTTCGAGCGCCGGTACAAGGGCGCGGACGCCGTGGACTGGAAGGGCGACGGCTATGGCGGGCTGGCGGCGCCGTGGCTGGACGGCGAGGCCGTGCGGGTAGCCGAGTACTGGAAGCGCGAGGAGACGGCGCGCCGGGTGGTGATGCTGTCGAACCAGGAGGTGCTCGGCGCGGACGTGATGGCCGCGCGACGAGAGGAGATCGAGGCCCTGGGCCTTCAGGTCATCGGCGAGCGGGAGGTGAGGAGCCACAAGGTGCGCCAGTACGTCCTGACCGGCGCGGAGGTGCTGGAGGAACGGGACTGGGCGGGCCGGTTCATCCCGATCGTGCCGGTGTGGGGCGAGGAGGTGAACGTCGAGGGCAAGCGTCGCCTGAGGTCGCTGGTCAGGGACGCCAAGGACCCGCAGCAGATGTTCAACTATTGGCGCACGGCGTCCACGGAGCTCGTGGCGCTGGCGCCCAAGGCGCCCTTCATCGGCCCCAAGGGCGCGTTCACGACCGACGCGGGCAAGTGGGCGAGCGCCAATACCGAGAGCCACGCCTACATCGAGTACGACGGCGCCGTCCCGCCGCAGCGCCAGCCATTCGCGGGCGTCCCGGCCGGCGCGCTGCAGGAGGCGATGAGCGCCGCGGACGACCTGAAGGCGGTGATCGGGCTGTTCGACGCCTCGCTGGGCGCCAAGGGCAACGAAACCAGCGGGCGGGCGATCCTGGCCAGGGCGAGGGAGGGCGATGTCTCGACCTTCCACTTCATCGACAACCTGTCCCGCGCCATCGAGCACGGCGGGCGGATCCTGATCGACCTGATCCCGCTGGTCTATTCCGGCAAGCGGGTGATCCGGGTGCTGGGCCAGGAGGGCCAGGGACCGGCGAGCGTGCAGATCGGCGGGCCCTCGCCGGCTCCGGCGGCGGCGCCCCAGGCGGGTGCGCTGACGGGGATGGAGCGGATCTATGACCTGAGCGCCGGCAAGTACGACGTGACGGTGGAGACCGGCCCCTCGTTCACGACGCGGCGCGAGGAAGCGGCGAACCAGATGATCGAGCTGATGCGGGCCTATCCGGCGGCCGCGCCGGTGATCGGAGACCTCTTGGCCAAGAACCTGGACTGGCCGGGCGCGGACGAGATCGCCCGGCGGCTGCAGGCGATGCTGCCGCCGCAGGCCCTGGGCCAGGCGCAGGCGGGGGCTTCGCCCCAGGCGCTGCAGCTGCAGCAGGCGGCCGCGCAGAAGATCAACGAGCTCACCAGCCAACTGACGGCCGCCCTGCAGCGCCTTGCCGTCCTGGAATCCGACCGGCAGGTGCAGGTGCGCAAGGCCGAGATCGACGCGTTCAAGGCGCAGACCGACCGGATGCGGCTGGCGCACGAACTCGGCCAGCCCTCGCCCAGCGTCCGTCCCGGCGCCGTGGCCGGCTAACGTCACGCCAGGCGAGCCCGACCTGGGCTGCAGATTGCCCGGTCGTCTCAACACAGAGAAAGGCCGGATGACCGTCCAGCGTCGAGGAAACCTGGCCGACACCTCGAGGCTCGCCTGTGTCGCAGGCTTCCTCACGCTGGGAACCCTGGAAGCGCTCGATACGCACGGCGCCCCGCCTCGCCTGCTCAACGACTGGGCCGCGCGGGCCACGGGCGGCGTCACATGCGCGCTGATGCGGCTCTTCGTCATCGTCTGGAATGCAATCGCGGCAGGGCCGGCCGGCTCAACCCGACCCCCCCGGTCCGCGCCATGGCTCACGGATATTGTTCTTGCTTTGTTCTAGTCGGCCGGCTATGATGATCATGTTCCCGAATTGCGGTCGTTCCACCGTGACCGGGACGGTCCTCGCGGCCAGGAAGCAGGGCGTGCGCCAGGTGCGCGTCGCCCAGTCGTGCGAGCCCCGCCCCGACGACAGGCGAGTGTCCTGGCGGCAATGCGAGATGCACCGGCCCCGTTCGTGATCCTGGCCATCATTGGCAAGACTTCGGGTCGCGCCGGCGGCGGCCGGCCAGGACCGGACTCGGGTCCGATCAACTCCGTATAAAGACTATCTCCCGAGCTGGCCTCCGGGACGGAGGCCGATCGGGCTGCCGTTCGTGACGGCGCCCGGCGAGCCGCCTCAGCAGTCGTCTTTACGTTTTCCGCACGCAGACGCCCGTCGCATCGGCCGATCGGACGACCAGCCCAGCGGTCTTGCCGGACCTACAACAAGCCTGGAGAGCCCATGACTTCACCGAAGCTCGCCAGCGATCTGCGCCGCGACGAAGGCCTGCGCCTTCACGCCTACCCGGACCCTGTGTCCGGCGGCGCGCCCTGGACCATCGGCTACGGCCACACGGGCCCCGACGTGCGTCCGGGCCTGGCCTGGACCGAAGCGCAGGCCGAGCAGGCGCTCGAGGCCGACATCTCCCGCGCCTGCGCCCTGCTCGACGCCCACGCGCCGTGGTGGCGGGACCTGGACGACGTCCGTCAGGATGTGCTGGCGAACATGTGCTTCAACATGGGCTGGGGCCCGCCCGACGGCCGCCACGGACTCGGCGCGTTCCGCCGAACGCTGGCGGCGGTCCGGACCGGGGACTGGTCGGCGGCGCGGGACGGCATGTTGGCCTCGCGCTGGGCCCGGCAGGTCGGCGCACGCGCGACGCGCCTCGCGTCGATGATGCTGACCGGTGAACGCTCGCACGGCTGAGGACGCCCGGCCCGCTGGGGCATGCCTGCCGCAGTGGTCATCGATCCCTTCGCTTCGCTAGAATGTTCTTGCTTTGTTCCATTCCTGCGGCTACGATGACCATGCTTCCGATTTGCGCCTGGGACACGGCTGAAAAACCTTCGATCCGATCTGTTGATGAGGGGGAAGATGGGGCTGCTCGACGACTGGACTGGCGCTGGCGAATCCTCGCCGCCCGGCGGAGCGCTCCGGACTACTGACGCTCGGCCATACCCTGGGCCGCCAGGATCAGGGTTCGGGAGAGGTGCGCCGACAACGCCGCGGCGAACCGGCGTGGTCCGGCTTGCGAGCCGCGCCCCTGCCCCGAAGCCAGCGGCCAAGCCGCAGGGCCAAGTCCTTCGAGATGCGAGCTGCCCAATCCCGCCCAAGGGGCCGCCGGGCGCCAGCATCGACGCCAACATCGAGGCCGCGCGGTTCATGTCGCCTCTTGACGTCTACCAGGCGGTGCGCCACGGCGGGAAATGGGATTACAAGCAACGGCAAAAGGGAAACAGGGATTACCAGGATTTCGGCAACTTCAACTACGGCGCGGTGATGACGGCGAACGGCTGGGGTCCGGAGACGATCCTGAGAGGGGCGGGCTGGGCTCAGCAGAGGGCGGGGACGTCGCGCAAGGAATTCGGAAGCCCCCTCGGCGGGCCACCCTACGGCGACGACCCTGCGGATCAGCGCCAGATCAAGGCCGGAATCGACTACTACGAGAAGACCTGCATGGCTTCACCTCGGAGGCGATAGGATGGACGTCCCGTGTCGCTGGGTGGCCTTGCTGGCGCTTGTTGCAGCGACGGCGGCCTGCAGCGGCGGCGCCAAGCTGGACGGAGACGTGATCCGGCGCGCGGTCGATCCCGCGAGTCACGTGGCCGCGACCGCAACGCGCAGCGACAGGGGCGGCGCAACAGCACCGTTCGTCTACCACCTCTACCTCCGCGGCTCGCGGGACCGGGCCCCCCACGAGATCCTGCGCGCCACCAGGGTAAGGGCGATCGATCTCAGCTGGTCCAGCCCTCGGCACCTGACGGTGAGGCTCACCTGCGGCGACGTCTATCAGTTCACGAACTTCGATGATGAGATCGATCGCTCCGGGCAGGACTTCGGGCGAACCTATGTGACCCTGGACGTCTCCCGGACGTGTGACGAACCGGCCGCGGCCATCGGAACGCCGGCCGCTCCGGCCAGCGCCGGCGGGCGCACCCAATGAGCTGGCGAATAGAGGGGCTGGCGCGAACCGCCGGCGAGATGCGTTCGACGTGACGCGCCTCGGCCGCGGCGGTTCGCCCTGGCGTCCCGCAGCACCCCTCGGCCGCCAATGGCCACAATTCGTACTTGCTTTGTTCTGGTCTGGCGGATAGGATGGTCAGGTTCCGAATTCGTGCCTGCCGGTCAGGCGAGGGCCGCTGGCCGCGATCGAAAAAGGAGCGAGAGAATGGGACTGCTCGACGACTGGGCTGCTTCAGGCGAGTCGCGGCCTGAAGGCCGAGCTTTCGGCGTTTCCGGCATCCTGCCATACGCGAGGTCACTGGGGGCCAACGTCCGGTTCGCAGGAAACGGGATGCAACCGGCTGCACAGGACAGTCCGTCTTCGGACGTCGTCCGGTATGCGAGGATCGCTGGTGGCGCCCGACCGGGCCGGACCGCGGCCGGGACGCCGCAACTGTCGGCCCGCGACCGCGACTATCTCGACCGGTACTATGCCGCCGTCGCGGCGTTGGCGCGGCAGTACGATGTGGATCCAGCCCTTGTGCTTGGCATGGGCGGAGAGTCCGGATTCGGGACCGCAGGAACCTTTCGCCGCACTGGAGATGCTTTCGGCATGACCGGCGGAAGCACCCGACACATGACCTATGCCGCGAGTCCCGAAGAGAACGCCCGACAGTTCTTCGACGCCTACGGCGACCAGATACGGGGCAGCAAAGGCGACGTCGACCGGTTCCTGAACGGAATTCATGGCCGCGACCCCAATGGGAAACCGATAGCCGGCCGGAAGAACTACAATTCACATGGCGGTTATGATACTTTGGTGCGGCCCTGGATTGCGCTGATGCAGCGGGACGTCCCGTTATACGTGAAGGATCATCCGCAGTGAGGTTCGCGGCCAAGTCTCGAACAACTTGCCTTGGGCTGCTGCTGGCCTTGACCCTGGGTGGAATTTTGCCCGACGCGGCGAAGGCGGCGCTGTACATGAACACCGAGTACGGCGTTCGGGCTGACAGCCCGCCAGGTTACTTCGAGTGCCGGTCCGGCCCCGACAGGCACGATGACGGGCTCACCATCATGCTCGACGCCAAGAGCATTGACGAGTGCGGCGACTGGTTCACCCCGGGATGGAAGGGCCGGATCATCGAGGTGTTCGCGAACTACAACCTCGTGAACGACACCGATACGCCGGCCAAGCTGGCGGCGTCCGACTGCCGCCTTGCGCAGCCGGCGGTCTGCGGGCCCGGGCCCTCGGACCTCGGACTGATCGGACGCAAGACGGTCTCTCAGAAGATCGTCAAGCCGGACGGCGCAATCGAGTACAGGGTCCTGGCGCAGCTGGGCTCGACGCCACACGACCGCCAGCCGGAAGGCGTTCAATACTCATTCTTGCTGATCACGAGGCCGGAACACGAAGCCGCGGACCTGGAGCTCTTCCGCGCGTTCCTGAAGACCGCCCGGATCTGGCAAACGACGCCTTTCGAGGACTGACGTCCAGGCCCGACCCGCCGACGACATCCGAGATCTCCTTGCAGCCGACCTGCAGCCTGCAGGCGGTGTGAACCCCAGCAACCCAACAAAAAGGACTGGACCTGATGACCGACCTCGCGACCAGCTCGCGGGGCGGCGAACGCGCGTCCGGCTTCGACCCTCGGGACGAAGCCGACGAGATCGCCGCCCGCGAAGTCGCCGCCCTTGCGGGCGAGCACGCCCTGGACCCGACGCTCGAACACGACCTCGGCGCCGCGGACGACGCGGACCCGGACGATCCGGACAACCTCGACGTCCCCGACGACATGGTCGAGATCGAGTACGACGGGCGCACCTACCACGCGCCCCGGGAGCTGAAGGACGCCTTCCTCCGGCATGCGGACTATACCCGCAAGACCCAGGAGCTGGCGGAGATGCGACGGGCCCTGGAGCGTCACGCCCAGGACCTGACGGCCGTCAGCCAACAGGATGTCGAGAACCACGCCCGCCTGATGGCCGTGGACGACCAGGTCCGGGCCTATGAGCAGGTCGACTGGAACAGCCTGGAGCAGCAGGATCCGGTCAGGGCGCAGAGGATGTGGCGCGAGTACACCCAGCTGAAGGAAGGGCGGGCCGAGCTCGCCGCCCAGCTGGGCTGGATGCAGGAGCAGAGGGCGATCGAGGCGCAGCGGCACGCCGCCAGGCGCATCGAAGAGGGCCACCATGCGCTTGCGAGCGAGATCGAGGGCTGGAGCCCCGAACTGGCGAACAGGCTGGCGGACTTCGGTCAGCGGGAGTTCGGCTTTTCCGACCAGGAGCTCGGATCGGTCGAAGACCCCCGGATGATCAAGGTGCTTCACCTCGCCTATGTCGGGAGCCACGCCCTGAGGCAGCGTTCGGCGGCGGACCGCCTGGCGGCCAGCCAGGCGGCGAGACCCGCCTCGCGCGTCGGCGCCAATGCGCCTGCCGGCCGCAACCCGGACCGTATGACCACCGACGAGTGGATGGCGTTCGAGCGGGACCGGCTGCGCCGGAACGCCGGGCGCTGAGCCGCTGTTGAACCGCCTCGGCCCGCGCCGAGGCCTCACCCACAATCGAAATCCGAGGAGCCCCCGTGGCCAACACCCTGCTGACCCCCACGCAGGTGACGCGCAAGGCGCTGTTCATCCTGCACCAGAAGCTGAACTTCGTGGGCTCGATCGTGCGCGAGTACGATTCGAGCTTCGCCAAGGACGGCGCCAAGATCGGCGACACCCTGAAGATCAGGCTGCCGAACCAGTACACGGTGCGCACCGGCGCGACCCTGTCGGCCCAGGACACCACCGAATCGAGCGTCTCGCTGCAGGTCGCGACCCAGAAGGGCGTGGACCTGAACTTCACCTCGAGCGACCTGACCTTGAGCCTGGACGACTTCTCCGACCGGATCCTGGATCCGGCCATGGCGGTGCTGGCCGCCAACATCGAGTCGGACGCCATGAGCATGTACAAGGACGTCTACAACCAGGTGGACAACCAGGGCTCGGCCGTGACCTTCGCCAAGGTGCTGGCGGGCCGCAAGACGCTGGTGGACAACCTGGCGCCGCTGTCGAACCGCTACGCCAACCTGAACACCCAGGACAACGTCGACCTGGTGGACGCGCTGAAAGGCCTGTTCAACGACCAGGATCGCCTCTCCAAGCAGTACCGCGAAGGCTACATGGGCCGCACGGCCGGGTTCGACTTCATGGAGAACACGCTGTGGCCCTCGCACCCCCGGGGCGCGGCCAACGGGTCCTACCTGGTGAACGGCGCCTCGCAGACGGGCTCGACCCTGGCGGTCGACACCGGGACCGGCGCCCTGGCGGTCGGGGACATCCTCACCATCGCGGGCGTCTACCGGGTGCATCCGGAGACCAAGGCCACGACCAAGGACCTGCAGCAGTTCGTGGTCACGGCGGCCTACGCCGGCGGCGCGGGAAGCGTCTCCATCAGCCCGGCGATCGTCACCTCAGGCGCGACTCAGAACGTCTCAGGCTCGCCGGCGGACAACGCGGCGATCACGGTCTCGGGGACCGCCTCGACCAGCCACGGCATCTCGATGCTGCACCACAAGGAGGCCTTCGCCTTCGCCACGGCGGACCTTGTGATGCCCAAGGGCGTCGATTTCGCGGCGCGCGAGGTCTACGACGGGATCTCGATCCGGATCGTGCGGCAGTACGACATCAACAACGACAAGTTCCCCTGCCGGCTGGACGTGCTCTACGGCCACAAGACGATCCGCCCGCAGCTGGCGTGCCGGCTGGCGAACAACTAGCGCCTCCCGACGAACCTGGGCGCGGCCCGGATCGCCGGGCCGCGCCCCCTCATTCAACGCAAGACCCCCTCGCTCCCTGGAGGCCCGCATGCCCAACGGCTACTTCGACGCCAACCGATTTCCAACCCGAACTCGAGGCGCCGACGCAAAAACGGCGGCCGATCCGGTGGAGCAGCCTCCGAACAAGCTCTACGGGGTTCCTCTGCCCAACGGTGTCTCGGACTACGAGCGCAGCAGCTGGCGCTGGAACGACGTCGATGCGCTTCGATATGACCTGGACGAAGCCCGCCGCAATGCGGCCAACGCGCGAAAGATGGCGAGCCTGGGCGGGATCAGGAACGCCCAGCTGCTCGGCAATGTGGCCAGATACGCAGGGGCGTTCCCGAGCTTATTCGGGTCCGGGCTCGCGCGGGCGGTGCTCTCGCCGCCGGCCACTGCGCTGACCGCCCTTGTCCAGACGACCGGTCAAGCGGACGCGCCGCATTGGGAAGGCGCCGCCCGCCAGATCGAAGCCCGTCTCAGGCATCTCGGCGTCGACCCAGATCAATAGTCGGCCCAGGCGGCTGGGAACCTGTTGCGCAGCCGTGTGTGTTCCTTCTATGTTCGTTCCATGGCCGGGGAAGACGATCGGCTCTATAGACATGCCTGGATCATCGTGGGGACCGTGCTCGGCCTTGCGTTGCTGGGCCTTGGCCTCTGGCAGTCGTTCAGGTCCGGCGGCGGGCTCGGGCTTGGGCGTGACATCGCAGGTGGCGGCGCCGCACTCGTCGCCATGGTCCTGATCTATCTGGCGACGACATGGATGCTCAGGCGCCGCGGTTCGCCCGTCCCAGCTGACGATGCCGGACCGCGCTGGTTGAACGTCGCATTTGGACTCGTCACCTGGGCCCTGACCGCGGGTGTGTTCTACGTCCTGGCCGCGGAACGACGCTGGATCGCGCTGGCGATCAGCGGCGCGGCAGCGCTGTTTTTCGCCGGCGGCAGCTGGCTGCAAGGCCTTCGCTGGCCGCGCATCGGGATCGAGATCCTGATCACGGCCGTGGTCGCCTCGGAGCTGATCGATTGGGCGCAAGGCCAGAGCCTAGGCTCGATCGCCCTGAAGGCGGTGATCTGGGCTGCAGTGATTGCCTTGTTCGTCTTTCTCGCTTGGCGGGCCGAAGGACACTGGCGTCGATTAGCGAAGCAGAACCGAAGCAGCTGAGCCGCGGTGCGGCTTCGGCTGGCCGGTCGCTCAGCGGCGGACGCAATCGCTCGGTTGGCCGAAGGCAAAGCCCCTGCCCGCCCGCTCCGCGATCCACCGCGGCGGGTCTATCCCGGATCAGCCGACTGGATGAGGGTGGAGGCGGCGCCGGCGCCGCGTCGGTCGGCTCGTTGAATTCAGGGCTGGCGTGGGCCAGGCCGTTCGGCCAGGTTGGAACGCAACATGAACAGGCGTTCGTTCGGTCTGGGAGCCCTGGCGGCCGTCGCCGTTGTGATGGTGATCGCATCGGTCAGCTCGCGGGCGGTCGTGGAGCTGGGACTGCCGGGCCGCTTCATCGACTACTTCGTCACGCTTCACCGCGGGCCGGTCCGCTGCTTGCCGGAGAAGGGCCTCTGCGTGGGTCAAAAGGTGGACTACGTCGACTTCAGGAGCGGCCGGGCCGACCTGATCGAGGTCGCGTGTGGGGAGCGAACGATCACGGTCCTGGAAGTCGAAGCCGTCGGGTGCACCGCGTCCGGCAACTACCGCCTGACTTACGCCGAGCCTGATCCGGGAAAGCTGTATACGGTCACCGTCGAAGGCGGCCGCGTCAAGCTGATCGAGCCGTTCTACGACTTGACCCTGCCCTAAGGGCTGCCGAACGCTTCAAAGCCGGCAGGACAGTGTTGCTCGCCGAGGTCCGGCACCTGCTTGGTGAGCCAAGCGCCCATGGCCCTGGCTGGCGAAGCGGGACGGTGCGGCGGAGCCGCGGAGCGTCAGTGGCGAGCTGATCGTCCGGCCCAGGCCTCGCCGGGTTCGGGCGCTGCAGCGTCGCGAGTTCCGATCGCGAAGGGTCGCCCCGACATCCGAAATTCAAGCATCTGAACCTTCCCCGAAAGGAGGCCGCCATGGCGCTTGCGACCTACGCGGACCTCAAGGCCGCGCTCGGGACCTGGAACATCGACCGCACCGACCTGCCGGCGGCGGACCTGGTGGCCCTGGCCGAGGCGCGGCTGAACCGGGACCTGCGGCTGAGGACGATGGAGGCCGAGGCCGCCCTGACGGGCGCCGAAGGCTCGCGGTTCGTGGCCCTGCCGGCCGACTTCCTGGAGCCGCTGGAGCTGTGGCTCGAGCTGGCATCGGGACGGCAGGGCCTGGACTACGTCCCGCCCGAGGACCTGCCGAACCGGCCCAACGGGGCGCAGCCGCAATACTGGTCCGTGGACGGAGCGAACCTGGCGTTCGAGGCGCCGCTGGACGCGGCCTACGACCTGACGCTGCGCTATCTGCAACGCTTCGCCCTGTCGGACGGCGCGACGACCAACTGGCTGCTGACGAACTGGCCGGACGCCTATCTCGCCGCCGGCAACGTCGAGGCGGCGCTGTGGCTGCAGGACGACGAGCAGGCCGGGCGATGGCAGGCCCGGTACGGCGAAGCGGTCACGGACATCAACGCCAAGGAGTCGCGCAGCCGCGCAGCCGCGACGCTGAGGGCCGACCCGGCGATCCGGGCCGGCGCGGGCGGCGCCTGGCGGTTCAACATCAACAGGGGATTGTGATGAGGAAGATCCTCCTCGCCTCGGCGGCGCTGCTCGCCCTCTCGTCCGGGCCGGCGCTGGGCAACACGACGACGTCCAACCTGGGCCTGAACAAGCCCACGGTCGGCGCGGACTCCGACAACTGGGGAACGCTCGAGAACGCCAACGCGGACACGCTGGACGCCGAATGGGCGGTCACGGCGCGGGGCGACGCGAACTATACGATCCTCGGCGGCGACCGCGTGATCCGCCTCACTGCGGCGCTCACCACCGGGCGCACCTTCACCCTGCCGGCGGCCTCGGCGTTCAGGGCCTCCCAGGCGCTGGTGATCATCGATCCGGTCGGGGCCGTCAGCACCGCGCACGCCCTGACGCTGGCGCGCTCGGGATCGGACACGATCGAGAGTCCCGACGCGGCCGGGGCGACGACGTACGTCATCTCGGCGGCGCGCGAGACGGTGGTGCTGAGGTCGGACGGGACGTCCAGGTGGACGGTCGTGGAGGCCGGGACCAGCAACGCGTCGGACCTGACCTCGGGGACCCTGGCGTGCGGACGGATGCCGGCGCTGAGCGGCGACGTGACGAGCCCGGCGGGCGCGTGCGCGACCACGCTCGCCAACATCCCGGCCGTCTCGGGCGCCAACCTGACAGGTTTGAACGCGTCGAACCTCGCCAGCGGCACGGTTCCGGCGGCGCGGCTGCCGGCGCCGACGGCATCGACCCTGGGCGGGGTGGAGAGCCTCGGCGCGGCCTCGCACAAGTGGGTCAACGCGATCTCGACGTCGGGCGTCCCCGGCGCATCGCAGCCGGCGTGCAGCGACCTCTCGGACGCCTCGAGCGGGTGCTCGACGGCCGTGGGGACGGCGGCGAGCCAGAACACGGGCGTGAGCGGCGCGACCGTACCGCTGCTGAACGGCGCCAATACCTGGTCGGGCGCCCAGGCGATTGCCGCCAAGCTGGACGCGCAGCAGGACGCCTACCTCTCGGGCGACATCAGCCCGACCTCGCTCGGCGCCGACCAGAACAACTACAGCCCCGCAGGCCTCTCCACCGCCTCGGTGCTGAGGCTGACGAGCTCGACGGCCGTGAACATCACCGGCCTGGCCGGCGGGGCGGACGGACGGATCCTGGCGGTCCTGAACGTCGGATCGAACGACATCGTGCTCAAGAACGCCAGCACGAGCTCGACCGCGGCGAACCGGTTCGACATCGGCGCGGACGCCACCCTCGGCGCGAGCCAGGGCGCAACGCTGATCTATGACGCCGCGAGCTCGCGGTGGAGGATCACCGGACTGTTCACGAGCACGGCCGGCGGCGCGACGAGCTGCGGGGGCCTCTCGGACGCGGCGGCCAGCTGCTCCACCGACGCCACCAACGCCTCGAACATCAGCGCGGGCACCTTGGCCGCCGCGCGGCTGCCCAATCCGTCGGCCGCCACCCTGGGCGGCGTGCAGAGCTTCGCGCACGTCACGCACCAGTGGCTGAACGCGATCTCGACGTCAGGCGCCCCAGCCGCATCGCAGCCTGCATGCAGCGACCTCTCGGACGCTTCGTCAGGCTGCTCGACGGCCGTGGGAACGGCGGCGAGCCAGAACACGGGCGTGAGCGGCGCGACCGTGCCGCTGCTGAACGGCGCCAATACCTGGTCGGGCGCCCAGGCGATTGCCGCCAAGCTGGACGCGCAGCAGGACGCCTACCTCTCGGGCGACATCAGCCCGACCTCGCTCGGCGCCGACCAGAACAACTACAGCCCCACGGGCCTGTCGACCGCCTCGGTGCTGAGGCTGACGAGCTCGACGGCCGTGAACATCACCGGCCTGGCCGGCGGGGCGGACGGACGGATCCTGGCCGTCCTGAACGTCGGATCGAACGACATCGTGCTCAAGAACGCCAGCACGAGCTCGACCGCGGCAAACCGGTTCGACATCGGCGCCGACGCGACGCTCGGCGCGAGCCAGGGCGCGACGCTGATCTACGACGCCGCGAGCTCGAGGTGGAGGATCGCCGGGCTGTTCAGCGCAGCGGGCGGCGCGACGACCTGCGGGGGACTGGCCGACGCCGGCACGGGCTGCTCGACCGACGTGGGGACGATCGCGACCCAGAACGCCAGCAGCGTCGCGATCACGGGCGGATCGGTGAGCGGCATCACGGATCTGGCGGTCGCCGACGGGGGAACGGGCGCCAGCACGGCGGCGACGGCGCGATCGAATCTGGGAGCGGCCGCATCCGGGGCAAACACCGACATTACATCCTTGTCAGGCCTCTCCTCGATAAATGTCAGCGCATCAACGGGCACGCTTGAGACACTTACATTTACACAAGCGATGGGATCAGCCGGCCCAACGCTGACTCTCGACCGCAACCCCACATCACCCGGTAGCGGAATAGCAGGTCAAATACTATTTAGAAGCCGAAATAGCGCTTCATCCGCCGTAGATTATACATCTATATACTCCACCATTGTGGGCACTTCCGTTGGCGCAGAGTCTGCGGTTCTCACGTTGAGAGGTTTCACTGGTGGCGTCAGTACACCGTTTCTAACGCTATCGGGCGGAGCTAGCGGCATCAGTTTCAATCAATATGGGGCCGGTACCTTGAGTACCAATGCTTCAGGCGTCATTTCCGCGACCTCCGACGCTAAACTCAAAGATGTCATTGCACCCTATACACGCGGGTTAGCCGATCTGGAGAAGATGGCAAAGCCGGTCATGTATGCCTGGAAACGCGAAGAGGAAGCTATCCGGTCAGCTAAGTCCGAATGCAATTCTGACTTCGTCGGAGCGACGCTGCGGAGTGTAGATTGTGCCAGATACTCGTCATTACCTGCCCGTCCAGAGTATATCGGCTGGACAGCGCAAGGCGTTCAACAGGCGATTCCAGAGGCCGTATCGCAAGGTCCTGATGGCTATCTGAGCTTGAACGACCGAGGAGTGTTGGCAACAGCCGTCAATGCCATCCTGGAGCTAAAGGCCGCCAACGATGAACTACGGGCGGAACTCAAGCAGCTCAGGGCCCGTGTGCAAGATGGCGACGTCGGCCATCGACGTCCGACGCCACGCCGTCGGCGTTAGAATTGTTCCGCTCATCGCATTTCGTAGCGCTCCCGCGCTTCAGCTGGCGCACGTGCCTGCTCGAGCCTGTGGCAAGCGCCCCTCTCCTGATCAACGCGGCTCATCAACACTCCCATGCTCCTCCCCCTGAACATTCCGCCTGGCGTCTGGAAGAACGGCTCCGAGTACGAGTCGGGCGGTCGCTGGCGCGACGCCTCGCTGGTGCGCTGGTACGGGCTCGAGCTCGGGCCCGTCGGCGGCTGGCGGGTCCGCTCGGAGAGCGCGGTCACGGGCGTCCCGCGGGCCATGCTGGCCTGGCGCTCGAGCGCGTCGGACCGCTGGATCGCGATCGGGACCGAGAGCCGTCTCTACGTGGAGAACTCCGCCGGGCAGAGCTTCGACATCACGCCGGCGGGCCTGATCGCCGGCAGCGCCGACGAGAGCGCCAACGTCGGCTATGGCTCGGGCCCGTTCGGGGCGGGCGCGTTCGGCACGGCGAGACCCGACACCGGCTCGTCGACGCCGGCGACGGTGTGGGACCTGGACGTCTGGTCCAATGACCTCGTCGGCTGCTCGCAAGCCGACGGGCGCCTCTGGCAATGGTCGCTGGACGTCGGTTCGCCTGCGGCGGCGATCGCGAACGCGCCGACCGGATGCCTCGGCCTGGCCGTGGCCGAGCAGGGCTTCCTGATGGCCATGGGCGCAGGCGGGGACCCCCGCAAGGTCGCCTGGTCGGACCAGGGCGACGACACGGTCTGGACCCCGTCCTCGACCAACCAGGCCGGGGACGTGGACCTGATCAGCGCCGGGACGATCGTCAGGGGCACCAGGATCGGGCCGGTGGTGCTGATCCTGACGGACCTGGACGCGCACGCGGCGAGCTATGTGGGGCTGCCGAGCGTCTTCAACTTCCAGCGGGTGGGCTTCGGCTGCGGCGCCATCTCCAAGGGCGCCTGCGTCCCGATGGGCTCGCAGGCGGCCTGGTGGTCGAACTCGGGCTTCTGGCTGTTCGACGGCGGCGCGGTGCAGCCGGTGGAGAGCGAGGTCTGGGAATATCTGAAGACCAACCTGAACCTGGCGCAGAAGTCGAAGATCACCGGCTTCCACAACAGCCCGTTCGGCGAGGTCTGGTGGTTCTATCCCTCGACCGCGTCGAGCGAGAACGACAGCTACGTCTACTGGGACTATCGCCGCAACCACTGGAACATCGGCCGCCTCGGCCGCACCTGCGCGACCGAGCCCTCGATCTTCAAATACCCCCTGGCGATGAGCCCGGCGGGCGACTGTTACGAGCACGAGGTGGGCATCGACTGGGGCGGCGCCGAGCAGTTCGCCGAGACCGGGCCGATCGAGCTCGGGAACGGCGAGCGGGTGATGCGCTGCACGGGCATCGTCTCGGACGAGGCGAGCCCCGGGCAGGCCGAGGTCACGTTCACCACCCGGCTCTATCCCAACGCAGCCGAGACCATGGTCGGGCCCACGGCGCTGAGCGAAGCCGGACGGACAGACCTCAGATTCGCTGGCCGCCAGGCCAAGCTGAAGGTGACGGGCGCGGCGCTGACCGACTGGCGCTTCGGCAGGGCGCGGCTGGAGCTGATGGCCGGGGGGCGGCGATGATCCGCCTTCGCCCCGTCCGCCTTCGCCCCGCCGGGGCTTCGGCGCGACCAGTAGGGGCTGCATCGCGATGAACCTGCCCAACGTTCCCGCCAGCTACCAGCCGATGGTCTGGCGCCAGATCCTGAACGCGCTGGCCCAGGCTGTCTCGGGCGCCTTCCAGAAGCGGCAGGACGTGCGGCTGGAGAACGGCGAGCGGCTGATCCTGAAGGCCAGCGACGGAAGCCTGTGGGCCGTCAAGGTCGACGGCTCGGGCAACCTGTCGACCACAGCGGTGTGATCCGCCTTCGGCCCCTTGGGGGCTTCGGCGCGATGAGGCGAGAGATGACCAAGATCCACTTCGACGAAGCCGGGCTGAACGGCCTGGCCAGGACGTGCGCTGCCTGGCGGAAGGCCGCACGGCGCGCTTCCTGGTGAGGGGCGAGGACGCCACCGCCACCGCCGAGATCGGCGAGGACGGGACGCTGGAGCTCCTGCCCGACGCGATCGGCCGGCCACCGAGCGCTGCTGGCGAGGCTGCAGGCCTCGTCAGCGGGGCGCGCGGCGATATCCAAGGCCGAGGGCCAGTGAGCGCCGAGGCGGCGCTGAGAGCCGCCTGGGCCCGCGCCGAACCGCACCTGAGCGACGCCCTGGCGCATGCCCGCGGCACTCATGAGCTGGAGGATCTGATCACCGGGTTCGCCCAAGGCCGGCTCCAGCTGTGGGTCGGCGAGCGCGCCGCGGCGGTCTCGGAGCTGCTGACGTTCCCGCGCCAGCGCGCTCTCAACATCTTCCTGGCCGGCGGCGACCTGAAGGAGCTGCAGCGCGGCCTGCCCGGCATGGAGGCCTGGGCCCGCGGCCAGGGCTGCGAGGCGATGATCATGAGCGTCCGGCTGTCCAGGAGCCGGAAGAGGTCGGGCTGGGAGGGCGCGTTTCCCGAGTGGGAAGCGGGCTGGATCGTGATGCACAGGAGACTGACATGAGCGGCGGCGGCTCTTCGGGCAACTCGACCAGCACGTCCACGGTCGACCCGCGCCTGATCAATGCGTGGCTGTCCCTGAACAACCAGGCGATCCAGACGGCGCAGTCGCCGACGCCTCAGCAGGGAGTCGCGATGCCCAACGGCGAAATGCAGATGGGCATGCAGACGATCGGCAATGCGGTCGGCTCGGGCCTCGGCGCGGGCGCGATCAACAGCGGGATCAGCGCCGCCCAGACATTGACGACGCCCAGCGCGCCGCGGGCGATCGGCAACACGAGCCAGTCGAATCCGAGCTCGGAGATGTTTCCCGACCTTCGGATGGCGGGGGCGCAGGTCACGGGCGCGAACACCAGCCAGGCCGCGCCTGCGGCGAGCCTCTACAGCTACCAGAACCTGACCGGGCCGCAGATGAAGGCGGCGCAGGTCGCCCAGACGCCCGGCGCTGCCGCGAGCCTGGTGAACACGAGCGCGATCCCCAAGGTCGCCGCCCCGACCATGCAGGCGGCGCAGGCGGGATCCTCGCCGCTCGCCCAGGCGAGCCAGGTCGGCGCCGTCCCGAACGTGACCAGCCAGCAGATCTCCGCCGCCCAGATCGGCCAGGTTCCCGGCGCGACCGCCTCGAGCATCGACACCTCCAGGCTCGGGCTCCTGACCAATCCGCCCCAGGTCCAGGCCGCCCGGATCGGCGCCG
The DNA here is from genome assembly GCA_963775275.1 of uncultured Alphaproteobacteria bacterium. GTDB lineage: Bacteria > Pseudomonadota > Alphaproteobacteria > Caulobacterales > Caulobacteraceae > JANWHQ01. The sequence goes on from CAVZII010000005.1 coordinate 418,524, forward strand.
TTCCGGGCGCTCGCGCCTCGAGCATGCAGGCCGCGCAGATCGCGCCCTCATCGAGCGCCCAGGCGTCCCTGATCGATCCAGCCGGTCTCGGGAGCGTGGGCGTGCAGGGGGTCTCGGGCGATGCCTTGCAGCCGTTCCTCAACCCCTACACCGACCAGGTCGTCAACGCGTCGCTGAACGACCTGGACATCCAGCGCCAACGCGATCTCAGCACCAACTCCTCCAACGCCACCTTGCAGGGCGGCGAGGGCGCCTGGGGCGGCTCGCGCGCAGGGGTGGCCGACGCCCTGACCAACGAGGCCTATGGGCGCCTGGCCGCCCAAACCTCGGCGCAGCTGAGGGGTCAGGGCTTCGACACGGCGGCGGGGCTGTTGCAGAACCAGAACGCCCAGCAGCTGCAGGCGCAGCAGGCGAACCAGGGGACGAACCTGGCCGCCGCGACCACCAACGCCCAGCTCGGGACCAACGCGGCCCAGTTCAATGCGGATCAGGCCAATCAGCGCGCGCTGCAGCAAGCCCAGCTCGGCCAGGCCGCGGCGAGCCAGAACGCCCAGCTCGGGACCAACGTCTCGCTGGCCAACTCCGACCAGGACCTGCAGCGGGCGCTGCAGCAGGCGCAGCTGACCCAGGGCGCGGCGAGCCAGAACGCGTCCCAGGCGCTCGCCGCCGGCCAGTCCAACCTCTCGGCGCTGTCGCAGGCGCTGGGTCAGAACGCCCAGCTCGGGACCAACGTCTCGCTGGCCAACTCGGATCAGGCCCTGCAGCGGGCGCTGCAGCAGGCGCAGCTGACCCAGGGCGCGGCGAGCGCCAACGCCTCCAACGCCCTGACCGCCTCGGGCCAGACCGCCGCCAACGACCTCGCCAGGGCCCAGACCCAGGCCCAGCTCGGGACCAATGTGTCGCTCGCCAACGCGGGGCAGCAGGCGGGGCTGCAACAGTTCAACGCCGTCCAGCGCCAGGCCGCGGCCGCCCAGAACGCGCAGGGCGCCCTGGCCGCCGGCCAGGCGAACGCGGGCAATGTGCTCACCGCGCTGGCTCAGAACGCCCAGCTGGGGACCAACGCCTCGCTGGCCAACTCCGACCAGGCCTATCAGCGCGCCCTGCAGAACGCGCAGATGCAGCAAGGGGCCGGCCAGACCAACGTGCAGAGCAGCCTGACCGCGGGCCAGGCGAACCTGGACGCCGCCCTGCAGCGCGCGAGCGCGCTCTATGGCGGCCAGCTGCAGCAGAACCTGGCCAACCAGTCCGCCGCCAACCAGGTCGCCCTGACGAACGCCGGCGACCAGCAGCAGGCCGGCCAGTCGAACCTGGACGCGGCGCTGCAGAAGGCCTCGACGCTCTACGGCGGCACGCTGCAGACCAACCTCGCCAACCAGCAGGCGCTGAACAACCTGGCCGAATTCAACGCGTCCCAGCAGGGTGCGGCCCAGGACCGGGCGCTGAACGCCGCACAGCTCCTGGGCAGTCTTGGTCCGGCCCAGCAGGGCCTCGCGCTCACCGGCGGCCAGGCGGCGATCAACGCCGGGGCGGTGAACCAGCAAGCGCAGCAGCAGCAACTCGACGCGGCGTTCCAGAACGCCATGCTCGCCCGCAACCTGCCGCTGCAGACCCAGGAATCGGCGTTCGGGATCATCCCGACCATGAACAACGGCGGGACGACCGTCACCCACTCGTCGGGCAAGTCGGCCACCATCTAGGGAGATCGGAACATGTCGCTTCCAGCAATCGGCGGCGCCATCGGCGCGGGCGTGGGCGAAATCGGCCAGGCCGCGGCCGGCGTCGGAGGCGCGCTTGGCCAAGCGGCGACAGGCGCCGCGAAGTTGCCGGGGATGCTGGCGTCGGACATCGGCCACACGCTGGCGGCCCAGTCCGCACAAGCCATGCAGGCGCCTCTGCCGAACGACCACTTCAGCAACGACAATGTCTATCGGCACAACGCCTTTGCACAGGGTGCTCAGCTCGTGAGCGCCAGTCATCCGCAACCGCGGGACCCGTCCACCATGGTCCCCGCGAACGCAGGACTGCGCTTCGACCCGGCTCTGGAGGCGGCCAGGTACGCCGATCTGCACCGCTATCCCGTCACCATCGCCGGCGCGCCGACCGCGCAGCAGCCGCCCTCGTCGCCGGCGGGCCAGGGAAACGGCTTCCTGTCCGGCATCCGGTCCCTGCGCCGGCTCGGATCCTCGTCCTCGGCGCAAGCCGCCAGCGACAACGGGCTGGCCGCCCTGCGGGCCGCCGAGTCCGGACTGCCGGTCGCGCCCCGCGTCGGCGGTCCCTCGATTGGCGCCGGAGCAGGTGCGTCCATGGACGACTGGCTCGACCTCGTGCACGCCCATCCATCACTGCGCAGCATCGTCATGAGCGCATTCCCCTCCAACACGTCCGATTACTGATGTCGCCGCGGCGCAGGCGCCGTCCACCCGCCCTGGGAGACCGCAATGACCGACGAACCGATGGGCGAGCGGGTCAGCGCGCTGGAGGAGTGGGTGAAGGGCCATGAGGTCCTGTGCGCAGAGCGCTACGGCGACCTGAAGGACACCGTCACCTGGCTGGTGCGCGGCGTGTTCGGCCTGCTCGTCGCCATCGTCGCCTGGCTCGCGATCCAGCTCTGGAACGGCTCGCAGGACCGGGTGCGCGCCCTCGAGCAGCTCTCCTCCCAAACCCAGATCAAGAGCCCGCCGCCCGTCGGCTAGTGTCCCGATTCCGAAGTTCGCCAGCGCTTTTGCCAGGCAGATGCGAACTTCGGAATCGATCGGGACACTAGCAAGTCTATGATTCTAGTGTGGTTTAAGGATCAGAAGTTCGCAACTGCGGGAGCCGCCATCATCATGCGAACTTCTGATCCACCACACTAGGGCACGATGCGATCAGACGGAATCGTCTGACCGTTGAATCGTGCTCTAGATTCAAACGCTTGAGCGCGTTCTTGCCGCAAAACCGGGTTCCACTTTTGCGGAACGACATCTAGCGGCGCTTCGGAGACAACCCCATGAAACTCGTCCCCGCCCCGGCCCTGGCCGGCGGCGTCCTCGCCCTCGTGGCCCTGACATTGCTCGGGGCGTTCCTCACCAGCGACCACGACCTCGTGCGCAGCCTGGCGCAGGGGCTGCTGAACATCCTGATCGGCGTGGCCGGCTTCTACTTCGGCTCGTCCGAGGGCTCGCGCAACAAGGATGGGGTCATCGCCCAGAGCTCCATCGCCGCACAGCGCCCGGGGGGGACCGAGGGTCCGCCGCCCGCGGCGTGAACGAAGGAGCCAAGAGCATGAGATCGTCCGCTTGGACGGCCGCCGCAATGGCCGCGGTCACCCTGAGCATGCCGCTTGGCGGCTGTCAGGCCCTCAAGAGCCTCGGCGGCGGCGCGCCGGCGACCAACGCGGACCGCTCGCTCTACGCGGCGGAGACCGCCTTCGACGCCGCCTCGACGGTGCTGGACCAGGCGGCGGCGACCGGGACGCTGACGGGTGTGGCCGCCGCGAAAGCGCGCGCCGCCTACGAGGATGCGCATGCGGCGCTGGCGGCCGCGCGCAACGCGAAGACAGCCGGCGACCGCACCCTCGAGACCGCCAAGAGCGTCGAAGCCATCGCCCGCAGCGGCGAGGCGGCCAAGCTGGCGCTCGGCGCGGCGGCCGGTTCCTGAGGAGGCCATGCGATGACCCTGACCGAGGCGATCGCCTTGCTGGACGCGGCCCAGACTGTCCTGTCGTCCGCCGTCAAGCTGGCGCAACAGGCGCGAGGCGCGCTGTCGACCCAGGACCAGGCCGCGCTCGACGCGCAACTGGAGCAGATCCGGACGAGGAACGAAGCCGGCTTCGCCCGCATCGACGCCGAGCTGGCGCGGGCGGCTCAGCCGCCGGCCTGAAGGGCCCGGAGGCCGGACTCGGCGACGTCTTCGACCTCGGCCCCGGCATGAGCCTCGTGCTCATCCGAAAGACGCGCGCGCACCCGTCTCAACACGTCGAGCGCCCGCCCGAGCTCGACCGGATCGATGTCCGACAGGAGCTCCTCGCGCGCCTCGGCGACGATCACGGTCATCCGCTCCATCAGCGGGACGGCCTTGGGCGTGAGCCGGACCTGCTTGCTGCGCCGGTCGTCGCCGTTGACGGCGCGCTCGATCAGACCCTGGGCCTGCATGGCGTCGAGCTGGCGGGTCAGGGTCGAGGTCTCGATCCCCACCTGCTCGGCGAGCTGGCGATGACCGACGCCGTGGGGGCTGCGGGAGATCCAGTAGAGCACAGCCCAGGAGGACTTGGTCAGGCCCACGACCTTGAGCCGCTCATCGATCCGGATGCGCCAGCGACGGGCGAGCTGGAACACCTCGATGGTGAACTGTTGCTTGAGATCCATGGCTGATGCGGCTGTCAGGCCTCGACCTCTTCGCGCGAGCGAAGGTCGACCACGATCCGGGGCCGCGCGCCGGACGAAGCCGCCGCATCGGCCTGGGTGCGGGCGAAGGTGACCGCGCACGCCGATGCGGCGAAGGCGCCGAGGGTGTGGACCCCCCGCCGGACGATCCAGTCTCCACACTCGAACCCGATTGTTATGGCCTCACCCCTGTGCATGGCCTTCCGTTCGCAACCCGGCCTGAAGGGATGGGGTAGGTATCGGTTCCAACGTGAAGCATTGATCTGGATCAAGGAACGAACCGGCCGGCCACCCCAGATCGGCCGCGGGGGAGTTCCTGAATTGCTCAAGACCTATACGCTCTACCTTCGCGCCGGCGCGGAAGGCGCCGACACGTTCGAGCCGGTGCTGTGCAGGAGCTCGGGCGAAGCCGTCACCAGGGCCCTGGACCTTCTGGAGCACCATCCCCAGTACATCGCCGTGGACGTCTTCTTCGGGGACTCGGAGTTGTTCCGCGTGAAGCGCCCGAAGGCATAGAGCGAGTTGACACCTCGGCCGCAGGCCCTGAGATCACGCCGAACAACCGATCGGCCGCCCCATGACCGACCACGCCAATGCGGCCAGACCCCGCCGGGCCGCCACGGTCTTCATCTTCATCACGGTCGTGCTCGATGTCCTGGCCATGGGCATGGTGGTGCCGGTGCTGCCGTCCCTGATCGCGCAGGTGGGCGGCGTTTCCGGGGCGCACCGGACAGTCATCTTCGGCATCTTCGGCGCCGTGTGGGCGGTGGCGCAGCTGTTCGCCTCGCCCGTCCAGGGCGCGCTGTCGGACCGGTTCGGACGGCGGCCCGTGATCCTCGCGTCGAACCTCGGAATGGGCGCGAACTACATCCTGATGGCCGTGGCGCCGAACCTGGCGTGGCTGTTCGTCGGACGTGTGATCTCGGGCGTGGCGTCCGGCAGCATGACCGCGGCGATGGCCTATCTGGCCGACATCAATCCCCCCGAGAAACGCGCCGCGAGCTTCGGCCTGTTGAGCGCCGCCTTCGGCCTCGGCTTCGCCATGGGACCGGCGATCGGCGGCCTGCTGGGAGCCTGGGGACCTCGAGCCCCGTTCTGGGCGGCCGCGGCGCTCAGCCTTCTGAATTTCCTCTACGGCACGTTCGTCCTGCCCGAGTCGCTCCCGCGGGAGCGTCGCGCGCCACTGGATCTCTGGCGGCTCAACCCGGTGGGCGCGCTGCTGGCGCTGGCGCGCTCGAACCCGGCGCTGACCGGGCTGCTCGCCGTAGGATTCCTGTTCACCCTGGCGTCCCAGGGCCCGAACAACGTGTTCGTGATCTATGTCCAGGACCGCTATCACTGGACGGTGCAGGACGTGGGCCTGTTGATGACGGCCTTCGGCGTGTGCGGGATGATCGTGCAAGGCGGACTGATCCGGCTCGTGGTCCCCAGGCTCGGCGAACGCACGACATTGATCCTGGGCGGCGTAACGCAGGTGGTCGGCCTCACTGTCTTTGGACTGGCGGACACCGGCGCAAAGTTCTGGCTGGGGCTGCCGATCTTCTGCCTGGGATCCATGGCCGGGCCGTCCTGGTCCGCGATCATGAGCCGGCAAGTCGGACCTTCCGAACAGGGGCGCCTGGCAGGCGCGATCACCAGCATCAGCTCGATCGTCAGCGTGCTGAGCCCGTTGCTGTTCACCCAGGCCTTCGCCAAGGCGGAGACGCCCGGCGCCTGGCTGCCTCTCGGCGCCCCGTTCTTCATGTCCGCCGCCCTGATGGCGCTCTGCATGGGTCTTGTGGCCGCAGCCGCGCGCAAACACCCCACGCCTCAGCGGGCGTAAGGAGGCTGGACCTGTGAACTCAGGACGCCGATAAGGACAAAGATGGGTCCGGCAAGGTTCAGCTCGGTGGTTTCGGGCGCGCTGCGCTGGCTGTTGCTGCCGTGGTGGCTGGCCCAGGTGTTCTCCGAAGAGAAGTCGTTCCACCCCAATCCGATCCTGGGGAGCCGACGGCTGAACAAGTCGGGCCTCTACGTCTGGCGCGCCAGGCTGGCCCACCGGCTGACCCAGGCGCGGCGGCGACGGCTGGAGCCCCTGGTCAGCGCCGCCGAACGGGCCGCCTTCGAGCGGGACGGCTATGTGGCCAAGCGCAACTTCCTGCGGCCGGGCCAGTTCGAGGCCCTGGTGAAGGAAGTGGAGGGTTTCGCCGCCGAAGCCGGCGAGTTCAAGGAAGGTGACGCCATCACCCGGCGCATCCCGCTGAATCGTGAAAACCTCAACAGACTGCCGGCCTGCCGCGAGCTCCTGTCCCAGCCTGCCTGGCGCGGACTGACCCGCTATGTCTCCAGCTTCGACGCCGATCCGCTGGTGTTCATCCAGACCATCTTCACCAAGGTGGACGAGGGGCGGACGGATCCGCAGACCTCGATGCACATCGACACCTTCCATCCGACGATGAAGGCGTGGCTGTTCCTGCACGACGTGGAGGAAGAGGACGGGCCGTTCAGCTATGTGCCGGGCTCGCATCGGCGCACGCCGCGCCGGGAAGTCTGGGAGCGGCGCAAGAGCATCGAGGGCTCCGATCCCAACACCCAGAAAAAGGGCGGCTCATTCCGCATCGACAAGCACGGGCTGGCCAAACTCCGCGCCGGCAAGCCCAAGCGCTTCGCCGTTCCGGCCAATACGCTGGTGGTGGGGGACACCTCCGGCTTCCATGCCCGAAGGCCGAGCCTGCAGCCGACCGCGCGCGTGGAGATCTGGGCCTACAGCCGGCGCAATCCTTTCACCCCGTGGACGCGGATGGACCTCGCCTCGACGCCATTGCTGAATGGCAATGCGGCCCGGCTCGGCTGGTGGTTCATGCAGGTGCGGCAGAGGCTCGGCCTTCCCGCGCCCCAGTTCCGAGTGGTCGCGGGCGTGACCGCCGAAACCCCGCCCGCACCATGGGCGCTTTGAAGTCGAGGCCGACGATGGAGACAACCGGATCAATGCGGTCCGCCCGCGTCCTGGCGGCCGTGTTCGCGGCCGGGGCGGCGGCCGCCCTGGCGCCCAGCGGGCTCGCTGCGGGCTCCGGCTCCGTCCGTCCGGCGCAGAGCTGCTTCCGCCTGAGCCAGCTGCAGAACACGCGCGCGGACGGCCAGCAACGGATCTACGCCCGCGTCGGCGTCAACGATGTCTTTCGGATCGATCTGGCGCACCGCTGCAGCTCGCTGCCATTCGCGACGCACGGCCTGGTGCTGACGCCGACGGCCGGGCAGGACATGATCTGCGGGCCGCTCGACCTGGACCTGAAGGTGAACGACGGCGCAGGGCTGGAGCCCTGCATGATCAAGAGCATCACCCGCCTCACTCCCGAGGAGGCCGCGGCCGTCCCGGCCAAGTCCCGGCCGTAGCGGAGGGTCAGGCGCCGACCATCCCGAGCACGTCCTGCATGGTGTAGAGCCCGGGCGGGCGGCCCGCGACCCAGCGCGCAGCCTCGACCGCGCCCCGGGCGAACAGCGACCGGTCGCGCGCGGAGTGGTGAAGGGTCACGATCTCGTCCTCGGCGGCGAAGACCACGCTGTGCTCGCCGACGATGCCGCCCGCCCGCATCACCGAAAAGCCGATGGCGCCCTCGGGCCTGGGGCCCGTCAGGCCGTCGCGGGCGCGCTGGGATACAGCGGAAAGGTCCACGCCCCTCCCCCGCGCCGCAGCCTCGCCGAGCATGAGCGCCGTGCCGGAAGGCGCGTCGACCTTGCGTCGGTGATGCGCCTCGAAAACCTCGATGTCGTAGTCGCGGGCCGCAAGGGCGGCGGAGGCCTGGGCGACGAGCCCCAGAAGCAGGTTCACGCCCAGGGAATAGTTCCCCGACTTGACGATCGCGATGTCTTCAGCCGCGCGCCGGATGAGCGCTTCGTCCTCATCCGAGAACCCGGTCGATCCTACGACCAGGCGGATGTCGGACCGCTCGGCCGCGAGCGCGGCCAGGGCCACGGACGCCTGGGCGGAGGAGAAGTCGATCACGACCTCGGCCGCCACGAGGGCCTCCTGCGCTGAAACGAGCCGGCGGCCCGCGCAGTCCGCTCCCACACTTTCCGGCCGGTCGAACAGGGCGACGAGCTCGAAGTCCGGCCGCGCCTCCAGGATCTGCGCGACCGTTCGCCCCATGCGCCCGAGGGCGCCGGCGAGCGCGACCTTGATGGAGGGGGATTCAGCCATGGCCGCGGACCTTAGCGGCGGCGCGGCCCCGCGCAAAGCCGGCGGCGCCGAGGCCGTTCAGGGCTTGCTCAGGCTGGCCTCGTTGGTCCGCCCGTCGTCCGGCTTCTGCTTGCGACGGATCTTGGCCAGGAGCTGGGAGGCCTCCCACTTGCGTCCCCGATCAGCGAGCTCGCACCCGGGGCGCGGCGGCGCGGCAAGCGCCCGCTCCAAGGCCCTGATCGCGCCCGGCGCATCTTCCTGGCGGTAGAGGTAGTCGGCATAGAAGTAGTTGGCGTCCAGGCCATCCGGATCGGCGGCGAGCGCCTTCTCGAAATAGACGCGCGCCTTGCGCGGGTCCCCGAAGCTCAGGGGGAACCCGGGAACCTGGGCGTAGAGCGAGCCCAGATTGGCGTATATGGACCCCGGCCCGATCGCGTCGGGATCCATCCTGGCCGCCCGCTCCAGCAGATGCCTGGCCGATCGGACAAGCTCGAGCGACTTCAGGTCATGCAGGGCGTCGGCTTCACTCAGGATGGCCAGGGCTTGCCAGGCCAGCGGCTGGGCGCGTTCTGGATACTGGGCGGCGAGCGCGCTCGCCCGGGACGCCAGAGCCCGGGCTTCAGCCGCCTCGGCATGGGGGTCGCGGATTTCGTAGTTGACGTGCGCCCACGTCTTGGCGAGCGAGCCCATCTGGGACTGGAATCCGCCCTGATCGGCGGCCTGGGCGGCGCCGAACAACACGAACGAGGTCACGATGGCGGCGGCCAGGGTCCTGGGCGTCATGAAAACACTTCGAGGCAACGAGGAACGGCTAGGCTGCAAGTAAGGCGCCGAGGCGGCGGCAAACAGGCGCGCAAGTGACGGCGAAGGCGGGATGGGAGGCTAGGTCGGACCCGGCGAAGCGGCCGGAAACGTCTGCAGCCCGATGATGAAGAACTCGGTCGCCTCAGCGGCGCGGAACTCGGCGGACTCGCCGGGCTCGAAGCGAAGCGCGGCGTGGGGCTCATATTCCTCGCCCTGCACGGCACCTCGGCCGGCTCGAACGAAGACCAGACGGCGATCCGCCGAGGCCTCCAGCCGCCAGAGGCCATCCGCCGGAACCGAGACGAACTGCAGCTCAGGCCCGACATCCGAGAACCGCCCAAGCGACTTTCGGCGCACGCCCGCGAAGGCCGCGTCGTCGCGCCAGGCGAACGCCTCGGGATCCAGCAGGATCGGCGACTTGGCGCGCGGACGCGGATAGTCGATCGGCGCCCCTGTCACGTGGCGCCAGATCGCCTCGTAGGCGTCGAGGTTCGTCCTGCCCCCTCCCGACGTCCGCTTGAACACGCCGCCTTCGAACACGCCGTCGCGGGCGAGCTCGGCCCGCGCCTCGCGCATCTGCCGCGCGCTGAGATAGCCCTGGCCGCTGGCGCCGCCGACCTGGAGGACCAGGGTCAGGCGATCGGGGCCGCCCTCCTGCGGGCCGTAAGGAACGCCCTCGGGGAAGTAACCGACCTCGCCTTCGTTCAGGCGCGAATTCTTGCCGATCGGGATCGAGCCGTGAAGGCACAGGCGGACCTGATCCCAGGCGTGCCGGTGGCGCGGCGAGAAGTAGTCGGCGCCCTCGTTGGCCATCACCCAGGCGAAGTTGTCGGGCCGGCCCTCCTCTCCCTCGAACAGCACCTTGTGCGCCATGCGCCCCTGGCGGTGCGCGGCGAGGTTCTCGCCCCAGGGCATGCGTTCGGCGTGGACGATCTGCATGGTTTGAAGATAGCTCGCCCCAGGGGTGGCTGCACCCCCGGCGAAGCCGGCCCCTTGAACCTTGGGCCCATAGGCCCTTAAAGGCCGCGTCCCAGTCCACACGCGGAAGCACAGCTCCATGGCCGATCAGCCGGCGCCCAAGAAGGTCGTCCTCGCCTACTCCGGCGGCCTCGACACCTCCATCATCCTGAAGTGGCTGCAGGAGACCTACGGCTGCGAGGTGGTGACCTTCACCGCCGACCTCGGCCAGGGCGAGGAGCTGGGCCCCGCGCGCGACAAGGCGCTGCTGTTGGGCATCAAGCCCGAGAACATCTTCATCGAGGACCTGCGCGAGGAATTCGTGCGGGACTACGTGTTCCCGATGTTCCGGGCCAACGCCCTCTATGAGGGCCAGTACCTGCTCGGCACCTCGATCGCCCGGCCGCTGATCGCCAAGACCCAGATCGACATCGCCCGCAAGGTCGGCGCCGATGCAGTGAGCCATGGCTCGACCGGCAAGGGCAACGACCAGGTCCGCTACGAGGTGGCCTATTACGCCCTCGAGCCCGACATCACGATCATCGCCCCATGGCGGGAATGGAGCTTCGCCAGCCGCGAGGCCCTGATCGACTTCGCCGAGCAGCACCAGATCCCGATCCCCAAGGACAAGCGCGGCGAGGCGCCCTTCTCGGTGGACGCGAACCTGCTGCACTCCTCCTCGGAGGGGAAGGTGCTGGAGGACCCGGCCGTCGAGCCGCCTGAGTTCGTCTACCAGCGCACCATCTCGCCCGAGGCGGCGCCGGACAAGGCGACGGTGATCTCCATCGACTTCGAGCGAGGCGACCCGGTCGCCGTCGACGGGGAGCCCCTGAGCCCGGCGGCGCTGCTCACGCGGCTGAACCAGCTCGGTCACGACAACGGCATCGGGCGGCTGGACCTGGTGGAGAACCGGTTCGTCGGGATGAAGTCGCGGGGCGTCTACGAGACGCCGGGCGGGACGATCCTTCTGGCCGCCCACCGGGGGATCGAATCGATCACGCTCGACCGCGGCGCCGCCCATCTGAAGGACGAGCTGATGCCCCGCTATGCGGAGCTGATCTACAACGGCTTCTGGTTCTCGCCCGAGCGCGAGATGCTGCAGGCGCTGATCGACGAGAGCCAGAAGCTGGTCACCGGCCGGGTGCGGGTGAAGCTCTACAAGGGCAACGCTACAGTGATCGGCCGCGAAAGCCGCTACTCGCTCTACGACCAGGAGCTGGTCACCTTCGAAGAGGGCAAGACCGCCTACGATCAGCGCGACGCGGCCGGCTTCATCAAGCTGAACGCGCTTCGCCTGAGGGTGCGCGCGAACCGGGACCGCCGGCCGGTCTAGGTGGCGATCGTGAGATGGCGGCCTCGGCTGCGAACTTCTGATCCAAACCGAATCACTGCAGGTCCTATCGATTCCGAAGTTCGATCGCTTGCAAATGCGCTGGCGAACTTCGGAATGGACACAGGCGAGGTTGGTTCCTGGTCGACGCCGGCTGCTTATCGCGGACGCACGCAGTCGCGCCTGTGAACGCCTCAGACGCCGCGAAGGAGGGGCGCCTCTCGTGGGAAGCTGGGAGCTTTGACGGGGACTTCGGCTTTCCGGTCCTTCAACCCGACGTGCGCATGAGTTCTCCCCCGCCAGATGACAAACCCGTAAGGTGACGCCCACGCTTGGCGGGCGCATCCTCCATCCTCGGGGAGGCTGACGGAGGAGGACCGTCCCATGACCTGGAAGTCCGCAGGGCTCGCCGCCCTGGCGGCCGTTGCGCTTGCCGCGCCGGCTGCGGCGTCGACCCACGTCGATTCCCCGAGCTGTCCCGACGCGGATCGAGCCGAGCGCGCCGCCGAGGCGCTGGAGGCCAGGGCCGAGGCGCTCGACGCGCGGCTGGAAGCGCTGGACGGAAAGGTCGAAGCGCTGGACGACGTCCTGGCCGCCCAGGCCGACGCGCGCCAGGCGGCGCTCGAGGAGGCGAAGCAGAAGGTCGAGGACGCGGTCCGCCAGGCCGGCCTCACCCCCGAGCAGATCGACGCCCTGGTGAGCCGCGCGATCGCACAAGCCAATGCCAAGGGCGAGGCCAGCGCCCGCGCCGCCCAGGAGGCCAGGCGCTCGATCGACGCGCTGCGCCGGCAGATGGACCTGCTGAGGATCCAACTGCACGCCCTGCATTCGGTCGACGCGGACCGTTCCGCGGACCGCGCGGACGGCCACGGCTGACGGCCCTCAGCTCTCCCTGCCCAATCGGCGGCGGGTCGGCTAACCTTGGCGGTCGAGCGTCCAAGGAGGCCGCATGCCGCCCCGCACGGCGCCGACCGGCGAGTCCGACGGCGAGCGCATCCGCGTCCTGTTCTTCGGCGAAGGCGCCACCCTGGCCCATGCGGCCAGGCCCATGGCCCTGGCCGCGGCGCTGCCGGCCGCGCGCTACGACCCGGTCGTCGCGACGCCGGAGCGCTACCACGGCCTGGCGGACGCGGGACTTTCCCTTCTGCCCCTGGAGGCGCAATCCCCCGAAGCCTTCGAAGGCAGGCTGAGGGCCGGCAAGCCCGTGTTCAGCGAAGGCCGACTGCGCGAATACGTGCGCGCCGATCTGGAGCTGATCGCCGAGGTCCGGCCCCAGGTCGTGGTCGGGGACTTCCGGCTGTCGCTGGCCGCCAGCGCGAAGATCGCCGGCGTTCCCTACGCTTCGATCTCCAACGCCTACTGGAGTCCGGGCCGGCCGTTGAACGCGAAGCGGGCGGCGCGCGACGTGTTCGCCCACTGGCCCGGATTCGCCGCCGACGCCGCTTTCCGCCTGCTGGGGCCCGTCGGCCTTGCCTGGCACGCGGGGCCGATGGAGCGCCTGCTGCTTTTCCATGGCCTCGAGGGCATTGGAAAGAACCTGCAGCGCGCGTTCACGACGGCCGACATCACGCTCTACGCAGACCCGCCGTCGCTGTTCCCGGAGGTTGCCGAGACCTCGGGCGAACGCTTCCTCGGTCCCGTCGTCTGGGAGCCGCCGGTCGACCCTCCCGCCTGGTGGACGGACGTACCGACAGGACGCCCCATCGCCTACCTGACTCTGGGAAGCTCAGGCCCGCCGGACCTGCTGGGCCGGACTGCCGGGTGGCTGGCGGAGCTGGGCTACACCGTTCTGGTCGCGACGGCGGGCCGCGCGCCGATCGGATCCTTCTCCGCCGACATCCTGGCCGCGGCGTACCTCCCGGGACTCCAGGCCTCGCGCCGGGCCGACATCGTGGTCTGCAACGGCGGCTCGCCGACCACGAGCCAGGCCCTGGCCGCCGGCCGGCCCGTGCTCGGGGTGACGTCCAACCTGGACCAGATCCTCAACATGCGGGCCGTCGAAGCCACAGGTGCAGGCCTCATGCTCCGGGCGGACCAGCTCGAGCGCCAGCAATTCGGACGTGCGGTCGGGCGCCTGACCGAGCCGGCCTTCGCCCGGGCGGCGGCCGTCCTCGCCCAGGACGCGGCGCGGACCAATCCGGCGGCGACCTTGGCCGCCGCCATCGACGAACTGGCGAAAGGCCGCGGATAGGGCCAAGCTCGCCATGGCCGATGCTTCGGCCGCGCAGGGCAAAGGACATGACCATGGCCGTCGACAACCTCGTCGTGATCGTCACCCTCCTGGCGTTGCTCGTGTATATGTGGACGGCCGTCAGGACCGGCGGCGCCCGGGCCAAGCACGGCGTCGCGGCGCCCGCCACGACCGGGCATCCCGAGTTCGAGCGGTGCTACCGGGTGCAGATGAACACCCTGGAGTGGCTGCCGCTGTTCCTGCCGTCGCTCTGGCTGTTCGCCTACTACTGGGACGCCAGAATCGCGGCCGCCGTCGGCGTGGTGTGGATCATCGGGCGGATCCTCTACGGCGTGACCTATGTGAAGGATCCGACCAAGCGCGGCCCGGGCTTCGGTCTGCAGGCTCTCAGCACGATGGTCCTGCTGTTCGGCGCGCTCGCGAAGGCCGTCTGGCTGGTCGTTGCGGGGTAGCTCAGGCGGCGATCCTTGCGGCCTCATCCGCGCCCACGACGATCGTCGTCATGTCCACGCCGCCGCCCTCGGTCACCTCCGTCAGGAAGGACGGCGCCTCGTCCTCGCGCTGGAGGGCGGCGAGGTAGATGACCGGCAGGAAGTGGTCGGGCGTGGGGGCCGCCAGGCGCGCCGACGGCGACAGGCCAAGGTAGTCGACCAGCGCCGCATGATCGTGCGCCAGGAAACGCGCCTGCACCTCCTTGCGGAAGGCCTCCATCGCCGGATTGGCCGGGGCCCCCGGCCGGCGGTCGTAGAGCCGCAGGTTGTGCACGATGTTGCCCGTTCCCATCACGAGCACGCCCTCCTCGCGCAGGGGCGCGAGGCGCTTGGCCAGCGCGTAGTGCTCCGCCGGGCTCTTGGTCCCGTCCAGGCTCAGCTGGACGACCGGGATGTCGGCCTGGGGAAACATGTGCATGAGCACCGTCCAGGCCCCGTGGTCGAGACCCCAACGCCTGGTGAGGGCGACATCCTCGGGCCTCAGCAGCTCCGCCGTGCGCGCGGCGAGCTCGGGCGAGCCCGGCGCCTCGTAGCGGAAGCGGTAGAAGGACTTGGGAAACCCGTAGAAGTCATGGACCGTCGGCGGCCGTTCCATGGCGGTGACCGCAACGCCGCGGATGAACCAGTGGCCGGAGATCACCAGGACCGCCTTCGGCCGCGGCAGGCGCTCGCCGAGCGCGCGCCACGCCCGGACATAGGGGCCGTCCTCGAAGGCCGTGGTCGGGCTGCCGTGGCCCACGAAGAGGGCGGGCAAGGGGCGGGGCGTCATGGGGCTGCTCTAGCGTCTTGGGCCACGCGTCGTCCACCGCCGCGCGGACTTGCAAGCGCATTCTCGCGCTGAATCGGCGGGCGCGGCGTTCCGCCCAGTTTGCGAGCAGCCTTTGCAATCGGCTGCTAACAACTTGATTCAGCTGATGTTTAGGCAACCTTGGCTATTGTGGACGCGTTCGGACCATGGAACGCTGGGTCCTTGGGAATTGAGCGCAATGAGTCGGAGGCGAAGGTGAGTGCGATTCCGTTCGGCAATAGCGATCTCGGCGCACAGCTCGGCGGCAAACGGCTGACGACGGCCGAGGTGCTCTACTACATGCCGGACCACCCGTCCCTGCTGCAGAGCTTCCTTTGGCAGACGCTGGACGAGGCGCCGGACTATCCGCGCATCCACCGCTTCCTGGACTTCTGGCGCCGCGAGATCGACGCGGTGATCCACTCCGTCGCGATCACCTCCATCGCGGAGGTCCGGCCGGGGCGCCTGCGCTCCGCCCGATTCGCCGGGAAGCTGAACTAGACTTGGCGCAACCCCGGTCCCCTCGTATGTGTTTGAGGGGCGGGGACGTGAAAGCCTCAATGTGAGGACATGCGCCTATGAGAAAGTTCCTCCTGGCTGCGGCCGCCGCAGCTGCGGTCTGCGCCGGCCTCGCCGGCTGCGCGACCCCGACGCCTTACCAGCGCGCGCCGGCGGGCCATGCCGGCGCCTACGGCTACAGCGACTACAAGATCGACGGGGAGCACTGGCGGGTCAGCTTCTCCGGAAACAGCATGACCTCGCGCGAGACGGTGGAGCGCTATCTGCTCTACCGCGCCGCCGAGCTGACGCTCGAGCAAGGCTTCGACTGGTTCGCCACCACCGACCGGCACACGGACAAGAGCACCAACTACTACTCCGACCCCGACCCGTTCTATCACTCGCCCTTCTGGGCGACCTACGGCTGGGGATGGCGTCCCTACTGGCGCTACTACGGCCCCTGGGGCTGGCGCGGGTGGGACCCCTGGTTCGGCGATCCGTTCTGGGCCGGCCGGGTCGATGTCCAGGAAGTGAGCCGCTACCAGGCCTCGGCCGAGATCATGATGGGCAAGGGCGCTCCGCCCGCCGGCGAGCGCGTGTTCGACGCGCATGAGGTGATCAAGAACCTGGGGCCCACGGTCGCGCGGCCCCAAGGCTGATCGTCGCGCAGGGCCCGCGCGGATGGACGGCGCGGGTTCTACGCGTTTAATACGGCCATGGCCGAAGCGCCGGACAAGACCTTCGACCCCCTCGCGGTCATCCCGCGCAGCCGGGCCCTGACGCCTCAGATCATCCGCGTGAACGAGGTGCGCGTGGCCCAGGGCTTCTGGCCGAAGCTCAGAAAGGTCGCGGGCAAGGTCCCCTTCGCCCGGGAAACGGTCGCGATCTACTACTGTGCGCGGGACCCGAAGACCCCCGCCTCGGTCAAGGCCCTGCTGATGGCCGCCCTGGCCTACTTCGTCATTCCGACCGACGCCATTCCGGACTTCATCGCCGGCCTGGGATACACCGACGACGCTGCGGTCATCGCCGCCGTCATCGCGCTGGTCGGCCGCAGCCTGCAGCCACGCCACAAGGAGGCGGCCGACGCCTTCTTCGAGCGGCTCGCCCGTGACGCTTGAGTCGTCCCTCCCCTATCTGTCCATCGCCTCGGCCATCGCCGCCGCCTGGGCGGCCGGCCGCCGCTCGGGGTCGGCCGAGCCGGCGCTGAAGGCCTTCGCCCTGGCCGCGCTGGCGATGTTCGCCTTCTTCCGCGGGGTCGGGCCGTCCTCCGTGGCCCAGGCCCTGACCCTCGCCGCCATCGCCGAAGCCATGGCGCAGCGGGGCCAAAGGCGGGTGCGCACGGCCGCGGTCGCGTTCCTCGCAGGCGCCTGGCTGGTCTATGCGGGCCTGTTCGCGCGCAGCGGCGGCTCCTGGGCGGCCTTCGCCGCCCAGCCGGTCCGGGCGGGACTGCTCATCCTCGCCTTGGCTTCGACCGGATGGCTGGCGCGGCGCGCGTGGCCCGCGCTCGGTCCGGCGCGGCTCGGCGCGGGGCTGGACCTCGGCCTTCTGGTGGTCATGCTCGGCGCCGGGTTCACCCTGGCCTGGAGCGACTGGCCGGCGATGGCCGGCGCCCTGGCCGTCGTCGCGGCCGAGGCCGCCCTGATCTCGGCGGCGTTCCTGGGCAGGCCGCCCGACGGGGGCTCGACGCGGCGGATAGCCTGGACCGCGAGCTACCTCGGCCAGGCCGCGATCGCCTACGCCTTCCTGCGTTGACGCGCCCCTTGACGTTGTCGGCCCGGACCTGCTTTGCCCGTGCGCCGGCCTAGGCGCGGCGAGGCGGGAGACCCCGGTGGCGCAGCAGGGACAGCGGTTCGCCATGGCGATCCACGGCGGGGCCGGCGCGCGCCGTGACCGCGACTACTCGCGCCAGCTGAACCATCTGAACGGCCTCATCGGGCTGGGGCGCGACCGCCTGGCCAGCGGCGCACCGGCGCTGGACGTGGTCGTCGAGATCGTCGGCGAACTCGAGGCGGCCGGCCTCTATGTCGCGGGCCGGGGCGCCGGACCAAACGAAGCGGGCCTCTATGAGCTCGACGCCTCGGTCATGGATGGCGCGGCCGGACGCGGCGGCGCAGTGGCGGCGTTGCAGGGGTTCAAGAGCCCGATCGCGGCGGCGCGGGCGGTGATGGAGCACACCCGCCATATCCTGCTGGCGGGCGAGGGCGCGGCGGACTTCGCCAGGGCGCAAGGCCTGGCCGAGATCGACGACCCCACCCTCTGGTTCACGGGCCTGGAGGCCGCGCGCGGCCTGGCGCCCCCGGACGCGGATCGGGGCACGGTCGGCTGCGTCGCTCTGGACCTGGACGGGCGCCTCGCCGCGGCGACGTCCACGGGCGGCGTCCTGGGCAAGCTCCACGGCCGGGTCGGGGACACGCCCCTGATCGGCGCGGGAACGTGGGCAGACCGGACCGTCGCCGTCTCATGCACCGGGACGGGCGAATACTTCATCCTTTCGGCCGTTTCAGCCCAGGTGGCGTTCCGGATGCGCCTGGCCGGCCAGGACCTGCCGTCGGCGGCCGCCGCCGCCCTGGCGGAGGCGCGCGCGCTGGGCGGCGACGGGGGCCTGATCGCGGTGGACTCCAGGGGGACGGTCTGCGCGCCCTTCAATACCCAGGGCATGGCCAGGGCCCTGTTGCACGCCGACGGTCGAATCGCGGTCGAAGTCTTCTAGCTTGCTGTTGAGGGCGGAGGACCGCATCGCTACCCTGGTCGTCCCCCTTTCGCCTCACGGCTAAAATGAACGATTCCGAAAAGCAGCGGGCCTTCGCCGACGAAGAAGCCCTGGCGTTCCACCGCCTGCCGACGCCCGGCAAGATCGGCGTCCACGCCACGAAGCCCATGGCGACCCAGCGGGACCTGTCGCTGGCCTATTCGCCGGGGGTGGCCGTCCCCGTGCGCGAGATCGCCGCCGATCCCGATACGGCCTACGACTACACCTCCAAGGGCAACCTCGTGGCGGTGATCTCCAACGGCACGGCCATCCTGGGGCTCGGCGACCTCGGCGCCCTGGCGGCCAAGCCGGTGATGGAAGGCAAGGCCGTCCTGTTCAAGCGGTTCGCGGACGTGGACTCGATCGACGTCGAGGTGGCGACGAGGGACGCGGACGAGTTCATCACGGTCGTCAAGAACATCGGGCTGACGTACGGCGGGATCAATCTGGAGGACATCAAGAGCCCCGAGTGCTTCCGCATCGAGAGCGAGCTGCAGGAGCTGCTCGACATTCCTGTGTTCCACGACGACCAGCACGGCACGGCCATCATCTCGTCGGCCGGGCTGATCAACGCCTGCAAGATCACCGGCCGCGAGCTCAAGGACGTCAAGCTCGTGCTCTGCGGCGCGGGCGCGGCCGGCATCGCCTCGCTCGAGCTGATGAAGGCGCTGGGCGTGCGCTCGGAGAACTGCATCGCAGTCGACAACACCGGCGTCATCTATCGGGGACGCACCGAGAAGATGAACCAGTGGAAGTCCGCCCACGCGGTGGAGACGGACGCGCGCACCCTGGCCGACGCCGTGGCCGGCGCGGACGTCTTCGTCGGGCTTTCCGCAAAGGGCGCGCTCACCAAGGAGATGGTCGCCACCATGGCGCCCAATCCGATCATCTTCGCCATGGCCAACCCCGACCCCGAGATCACGCCCGAAGAGGTCGCCGAGGTCCGCTCGGATGCGATCATGGCGACGGGGCGGTCGGACTATCCGAACCAGATCAACAACGTCCTGGGCTTCCCCTACATCTTCCGCGGCGCGCTGGACGTGCGCGCCCGCCGCGTCAACCACGAGATGAAGCTGGCCGCCGCCAACGCCCTGGCCGGCCTGGCGCGCGAGGACGTCCCGGACGAAGTGGCCGCCGCCTACCATGGGCGCAAGCTCAAGTTCGGGCCCGAGTACATCATCCCGACGCCCTTCGACCCGCGGCTGATCTGGTTCGTGCCTCCGTTCATCGCCAAGGCCGCGATGGACACGGGCGTCGCCCGCCGGCCGATCGAGGACATGGACGCCTATCGCGCCGGCCTCGCCCAGAGGCTCGATCCGGCGGCGGCGTTCCTGCAGAAGGTCGCCGGCGCGGTGCAGCGGGCCAAGAAGAAGCGGATCGTGTTCGCCGAGGGCGAGGATGCGTCGGTGATCCGCGCCGCCTACGCCTTCCAGAACCAGGGCCTTGGCCACGCGATCCTGCTCGGACGCGAGGAGCTGATCGAACAGAACATGGCCTTCGCCGGGATCGACCCGAAGGAGGCCAGGCTCGAGATCATCAACGCCCGCCTGTCGGACCACAACGCCGACTACGTCGACTATCTCTACAAGCGGCTCCAGCGCGATGGCTACCTGATCCGGGACGTGCAGCGCCTGGTCAATCTCGACCGCAACACCTTCGCCGCCGCCATGGTCGCCTTCGGCCACGCCGACGGCATGGTCACCGGCGTGACCCGCAACTTCGACCGATGCCTGACCGAGGTGCTGCGGGTGATCGACCCCATGCCGGGCGGCCGGGTGATGGGCATGAGCGTGGTGCTGGCGAAGGGACGGACCCTGTTCATCGCCGACACCAGCGTCACGGAGATGCCCGAGGCGGGCGAGTTGGTGGACATCGCCAAGGAAGCCGCTCACGCCGTGCGTCGCCTGGGCCATGAGCCGAGGGTGGCGTTCCTGTCCTATTCGGCCTTCGGCCAGCCGCCGGGCGAACGCTCCCAGAAGGTGCGCAAGGCCGTCGCCCAGATGGACGCGGAGGGCGGGCTCGAGTTCGAGTACGAGGGCGAGATGCCGCCGGATATCGCGCTCGATCCGTGGCTGCGGACCAACTACCCCTTCATGCGCCTGACGGATGCGGCCAATGTCCTCGTCATGCCGGCGATCCACTCGGCGTCGATCTCGACGAAGCTGGTGGAGGCCGCGGGCGGGGCGACGGTGCTGGGGCCCCTGCTGCTAGGCATGTCGCGGTCGGTCCAGATCTGCCAGCTGTCGGCCTCGGTGTCGCAGATCCTGAACATGGCGGTCTTCGCCGCCTATGACGTGCGCGCGCGCGTCTCGGCTTGAGCCCGGTAGACCAGCACCGCCAGGATCATCGAGGCGACGCCCACCAGCCCGGAGTAGAAGAAGAAGACCATGTAGCCGGCGCCCAGCGCCGCCGGCGCCACGTGGCTCTTGGCCATGGCGCTGGCGTAGGCGTCGGGCGGCAGCTTGTGGAAGAAGACCTTCAGCGCGCCGAAGACCCCTCCATGCTCCGAGGCTGCGGCCGCGCCCTCGACGATGCGGCCCGACTGTGAGGCGATCAACTTGCCGGGCAGGGAATAGAGTGAAGAGAACAGGGCGTACTGGGTGGCGGTGAAGCCCACGCTCGTCAGGCTCGACATGTAGGCGATCAGGCAGGTGCCGGCGAAGCCGGAGACCACATTGTCGACGCCGATGGCGATCAGAAGCGAGTTGACGTTCGGCCCCTGCGTCGCGAGCCAGGCGAAGATGGTGTTGGTGATCGGCAGGGCGAAGGCGCCGATCAGCATCGAACGCATGATGCCGAGCCTGGCCACCGACCAGCCGCCCGCAAAGACGCCCAGCATCGACATGAAGACGCCGAACACCTTCCGCACCTCGGCGACCTGGGTCTTGGTGAAGCCGAGGTCCAGGTAGAACGGCGTCATGATGTTCAGGACAAAGTCGGACAGGCGGTAGAGGCAGATCAGCGCCAGGATCAGGCCCGCGACCTTTCCGAACCGGCCGAAGAAGTCTGCCAGGGGATCGCCCAACGCCCGCGACAGATAGAGACCCGGCCGCGTCTTCGCTCCCGGGAACGGCCACACCGCCACCAGAATCACCGCGAATCCCAGGATCACGCCGGCAAGCTGCAGCCACACGCCGTCGGGCTTGGCCGCCCACGCGGCCTTGAGCGCGGCGCCGGCGTCGGGCGCGCCGAAGCGGGCCAGGGCCTCGCCCAGCAGGGCGGCGTTGGCGCCCAGGCCCGAGCCGAGGATCACGGCGCCACAGGCGAGGACCACGAGCCTCAGGATCCACTCGAGGCCCTCGAGCATCGGCGTCCGTGGCCCGTCCATGCCGGGAAGCGCGCGAATGACGTGCTGCGCCTCTTTCGGCGCCAGGAGCACCGCCCCGATGCCGATCAGCATCAGCACCGCCATGACGCCATAGGAAAAATGCCAGCCGTAGCTGTCGGCCAGGATCAGGGGCACGGCGCCGGCCACGATGATGGCGATGCGGTACCCCCACTGATAGGCCGCGGCCATCGCTCCTTGCCGGTCGGCCTCGGCCGCCTCGATCCGCCAGGCGTCGATGACGATGTCCTGGGTCGCCGAGGAGAACCCGGTGAAGATGGCGAAAAGAGCCACAAGCCCGAGGTTCGTCTTGGGATCAGAGCCCGCGACGCACAGCAGTCCCACCGTGATCGCCGCCTGCGCCACGAGCATCCAGGACCGCCGATGACCGAGCCAAGCGGTCAGCCCGGGCACTGCCGTCCGGTCGATCAGCGGCGCCCAGAGGAACTTGAAGGAATAGGCCAGGGTCGCGAGGCTGAAGAAGGAGATCACTTCGAGCGACAGGCCCGAGTCGCGCAGCCACGCCGACAGGGTGTCGAAGATCAGCAGGTTCGGCAGGCCGGCCGCGAATCCAAGCGCCAGCATCACGGCAGTGCGCCGATCCAGGAACACGGCCAACGCCTGCAGGACGCCCCGGCGCGGCGGCCCGGCAGGCGGCTCAGCGTGGCCTTGGGCGCCCGACCCGTTGGAAGTCGTCGTCACGGTCGCCCTCCCGACGGTCGGACCCGCCTCGCTGGCGCGTCGATGTGAGCATGCGCCGGCCGAACGGCCTCTGTCACCCCTTGGCGCGGAGGCCCGGCGCGGCCTCGATCTGCGGCTCCGGCCGCTGGACCGCGCCGATGCGCCGGCCGAGCAGGGCGCGCAGCGCCGAGGGATCCAGCGGCTTGGTCAGGAAGTCGTCCATCCCAGCCTCGAGGCAGGCCTGACGGGTCTCTTCGAAGACGTCGGCGGTCAGGGCGGCGATGGGCGCCGTGACTCCGGCCGCGCGGATTCGCGACGCGGCCTCGACGCCGCCGAGCCCCGGCATCCGAAGATCGAGAAGGATCAGGTCGTAGGCCTGGCGGCGCGCCGCATCGACCGCCTCCGGCCCCGTGGCCACCCGATCCACCGCACAGCCTTCGCGCTCGAGCAGGGCCCGGCCCAGCATGGCGTTGATCGGATTGTCCTCGGCCAGCAGCACCCGCGCGCCGGACGCCAGCGCCTCGCGCGCCCGCTCGTCCTCGTGCGATGCCGCGGGGCGGCGACGCGACGGTTGCTGCGCGACCGCCAGCACGCGCGTCGCCAGCGAGCGCCGGCGCAGCGGCTTGATCAGATAGCCGTCGAATCCCATCCGCCTCAGGCGAGGAATGCGGTCGCGCTCCTCGGGCCGCAACAGGACGATGCAGCCGCGGCCCGGCAAGGGCCTGAGTCCCCGGCGACGCAGGGCGATGTCGACGAGAGCCGGCCCGGATTGACCCGAGGCTTCCGCCGCGGCCAGGTCGGAGAAGACCTCGGCGCGGCCGCCGCTGGCGCGGACCTGGAGCGCTGCAGCTTCGGCCAGGATCGGATTAGCGGTGACGATCGAGACGGTCATGCCCGCCAAAGAGGCGTCCGGCGGAGGGGCGGCCAGCTCGGCGAACGCGGCCTCGAACCAGAACCGCGCTCCGCGGCCAGGCTCGCTCTCGAGGCCGATCCGGCCGCCGAATGCGTCCACCAGCCGGCGGACGATCGCCAGACCCAGCCCCGTGCTCTCGCACTGGCCGCTGGCGCCCGCGGCCCCCTGCGCGAAAGGCTCGAAGATCCTGGCCTGCTCGGCGGGCGCGACGCCGGGACCCGTGTCGCGCACGGCGAAGGTCAGACCGCCCGCCGAGCGCTCGGCCGAGAGCAGCACGCCGCCCTCGTCGGTGAATTTGACCGCGTTGCCCGCCAGGTTGAGCAGGATCTGGCGAAGCCGTCCCTCGTCGGCCGAGATCGCGGGCAGGCCTGCCTCCGCCGCCCAGGCGACCTCGAGCCCCTTGGCGTGGGCGCGGGGGCTGAGGAGCTCGGCGATGCTCTCCAGAAGGTGCTCGACCTGCACCGGCGTGGGATGCAGCGCAAATCCGGCGGACTGGATCTTGGCCAGGTCGAGCACATCGTTGACCAGGCCGAGCAGGTGCTCGCCCGACTGCTCCAACGCGGCGACATAGGCGCGCTGCTCGTCGTCCAGCCGCGTCCGGGACAAGAGGCCGGTCATGCCGAGGACGCCGTTCAGCGGCGTGCGCAGCTCGTGGCTGAGCGCTGCGAGGAACTGGTCGGTCTCGCGAAGCGGTGTCGGGGAAGGGCGCGAAGGCGGGCTCATCGCGCCGATGCTAGCCTCCGCGGCTTAACGGCTGGTGAGGCCAGCCAGGCCCTCCAGCCCGTCAGTCGTCGATGGGCACGCCGATCACGGCCTTCATCACCCAGCCGTCGGCCGCGCCGCCATAGCCGTGGCCGAGACCGAGGTTCAGGTCCCACTTGCCGAAGCCCTTGTCGACGACGGCGTAGATGGCCTGATCCTCCTCGCCGAAATGTCCGAGGCGTTTCAGCGGGCCGAATCCGTTGTAGCTCTCGAAACCCAGCGCCAGATCATCCTGCACGCGATAGCTGACCTTGGCGTCGATATCGAGGGACGCGGGCGACGGCGCCGGGCCGGACACCTTCCAGTCGAGGTTGGCGTTGAAGGCGACCGTCCAGGGCCCCTTGCGGAAACCATAGATGCCCTTGAGCTCGGCGTTCCACGGATTGACATCGAGGTCATGGGCGACGCGCCCGATCTCAAAGTTGACGCCCCAGAACCACGCCTGGCCTTCGCTGCGAGGCGCGATGAACTTGATCCGCCCCTTGATCCCAGCGGCCCGGACGCGGCCGTCACGATCAAGTGTAGTCAGGGGGAGATAGGCCCCGAGCTCGAGGTCCCGGGTCAGGCCGTAGGAGAACTCGGGCGTCAGCCGCAAGCGGTGGAGCGGCGACTGGGCGCCGGCGTAGTCGGGCGTCCCATCGCCCGAGAGCACGTAGTTCGTATGGACGTCCAGTCCGAAATGGCCGGGCGCGTTCATCTCGTCCATGTAGACCTGGATCTCCTCGTCGGCCGCCAGGGCCCTGCCGGCGGCAACCATGCACAGGAACGCCGCAAAGGACCCCAGCCACCAATCCAGGCGCATATGCCTATCCCCTCGTCACGGCGTCGGCCTTCGCGAGCCCGGCGCACCAACGCGACAATGCCCCTGAACGAGGCACGCGCCCAACCCTTCGCGAAAGCCTACCCAACCCGCGTCAGGGCGCCCCGAGGTCGAAGGCTGGCAGGTCCCGCCGGCGTCTCCAGCTGGCGGTAGATCAAGGCCTCAGCCACATGCAGGCGGCGCACAGGCGTCGAGCCCTCCAGATCGGCGATGGTCCGCGCCAGACGAAGCGTGCGGGTCCAGCCCCGGGCCGTGAGCCCGGCCGCCTCCGCCGCCCGCGTAAGGAGCGCCCGGCCAGGCTCGTCAGGCGTGGCGATCCGCTCGAGCGCAGCGCCATCCAGGCGGCTGTTCAGGCCATCGGGGTCGCGTCCGACCGCCACGTTGCGCTCAGACTGGGCGCTGCGCGCTTCGGCCACCCTTGCAGCCGCCTGGGCCGTGCCCTCCGCTGGGGGCGGCAGCGCCAAGTCCGCCGCCGTCACTGCGGGGACCTCCACTTTCAGGTCGATGCGGTCGAGCAGCGGCCCCGAGATCCGGCTCTGGTAGGTCTGCTGGCACCTCGGCGCCCTTCCGCAATGGCCGGCGCCGGCCCCTCCGAGCCCGCACTTGCAGGGGTTCATGGCGGCGACGAGCATGAACCGGGCGGGATAGCGCGCCCTCGCATTAGCGCGCGAGACCATCACCTCGCCGGCTTCGAGCGGTTGCCGCAGAGCGTCCAGGGCCTGGGGCGCGAACTCGGGCAGCTCATCCAGGAAGAGGACGCCGTTGTGCGCAAGCGAGACCTCTCCCGGCCGCGCCCGGATCCCGCCGCCGGCCAGGGCCGCCATGCTCGCCGAGTGATGCGGCGCGCGGAACGGTCGCGTGCGGGTCAGGGCCCCCTTCTCGATCAGGCCCGAGATGGAGTGAACCATGGAGGTCTCGAGCAACTCCTGGGCCGAAAGCGGCGGCAGGAGCCCGGGAAGGCGCTGCGCCAGCATGGACTTGCCCGAGCCGGGCGGTCCCATGAGCAAGAGGTTGTGCCCGCCCGCCGCGGCGATCTCCAGCGCGCGCTTGGCGCCCTCCTGGCCCTTGACGTCCCTCAGGTCCGGCGGCGCTGCGGCCTCGAGCATGGGGCCAGGCTTGGGCGCGCCCATCACCTGGACGCCACGGAAGTGGTTGATCACGCCGATGAGCGAGCGCGGCGCCAGGATCGCGGCCTGGCCGGCCCAGGCCGCCTCGGGCCCGTTGGCATGAGGGCAGATCAGGCCAAGGCCCATCGCGTTGGCCGCCACGGCCGCCGGCAGCACGCCCGCCACCGGCGCGATCTGGCCGTCGAGCGAGAGCTCTCCGACCGCGGCCCAGTCGTTGAGCGCGTCGGCCGGCAGGATCCCCATCGCGAGGAGAATGCCAAGCGCGATCGGCAGGTCGTAGTGGCTCCCTTCCTTGGGCAGATCGGCCGGCGCCAGGTTGACCACCACCCGGCGGGACGGGAGCGCGAGCCCCAGGCCCGCGAAGGCGGCCCGGACCCGCTCGCGGCTTTCTCCCACGGCCTTGTCGCCGAGGCCGACGATCACGGTCGCGACCTCCCCGCCCGTGAACTGGACCTCGACCTCGACCCGGCGCGCCTCGACCCCTTCGAACGCCAAGGTGACCACGCGAGCGACCATGCTGTCCCCCTTCAACTTCCAGCATGCATCAGAACGGGGCCGGCCATCAAGAACAAAAAAGGAACTTTCTGCGCGCCGAGCCGGACAGACGCGTGCGCGCGCCAGCGTGCGACTCACCGGCGCCGAACCGATCGCGAAAACTTGATCGGTCGCGCCGAAGTGCTAGGGTCCGCTTCGTTTGAGTTCACGCTTTCGTGAAGTCGTGGAGGCGCGGCTCGCTCAGTGCCCATCCTAGGAGGTGTAGATGAAGAAGACCGTGACTCTCGCGATCATCCTGGCCGCGACCGCGGCGTTCGGGCTGGCCGGCTGCAAGAAGCCGGCTCCGGCCGCCGAATCCGCCGCTCCCGAGTCCGCCGCCATGGCGGAATCGGCCGCTCCCGCCAATTCGTCGGCGATGGCCGCTTCGGAAGCCCCGGCGGATTCGTCCGCTCCGGCCGCCAGCCAGTGATCCGAGCCGGCTGAAGGCGGGGAGCGAAGACCCCCGTCCCGGCTGGACAAGATGCGAAAGGCCCGGCGCGCCAAGCGCCGGGCCTTTTTTGCGTTCCGTCTCGCCGTCCGGCGCCTCAGCGCCGTCCGTGCTCGAGCGCCTCCTTCGCATCGAGAATGGCGCGCTTGAACTCCAGCGGCTGGGAGATGTGGTGCAGGCTGTTCACGCCCGCCTCGCTGGCCGTCAGGATCGCGATGTCGCCGTACCCGAATATCCGTCCGATGAGAGACTGATCGGTCTTCAGGTCGTTTACCTTCTCGAGGAGCGAGTCGATGATCTCCTTGGTCAGGACACCTGTCATCTGCATGACCCGGCGGGTGGTCACGATGTACTGGTGGTTGCGCCAAACCAGGACACGCCACCAGATCACCGGCGCGGCGAGCAGCGCCAGGAGGTAGCCGTAGGCGATCTCCGGCTGGCCGGGCATGGCGTAGAACTGCAGGCCGCCCACCGCCGCGATGACCATGATCGCGAAGACGAGCGCGCCGAAAATCCGGCCCCACATGAACAGAGGATGCTGTCGGACCACCAGCAACACCTCCTCGTCGTGGGCGAGGACCCGCTTCAGATAGCCGTGGACCTTGGCCCGCATCGGTCCTGCTCCCCCGCTCCCGATGCTGCAAGGTTAAGCCAATTCTTCTGGCTTGTGCAGCAGCTTCGCGCGGGGTAGGCGCAGGCCCAGCGGGCCAGGGTTCTTCGGCCCTGCTTCGTAATGTCGCAGGCGCATTGGCAGATCTATTGCTTTGTATGCGCCCAAACCGAATGATCGGCGTTCGGAGAACCTTAGGATCACCAGAATGAAGCATGTCACGCTCGGCGAGTCGGACGTCACAGCCAGTCGGCCGCGCGGTCCGGCGCTCGTCGACAGCTACGTCGGCGCCCGCATCCGGGTGCGGCGCAAGGTTCTGGGCCTCAGCCAGCAGCGGCTGGCGGAAGCCCTGGGACTGACCTTCCAGCAAGTCCAGAAGTACGAGCGCGGCTCCAATCGGGTCTCCGCCTCCAAGCTCTATGAGATCGCGCGCTTCCTTGGCGCGCCGGTGTCCTACTTCTTCGAGGGCTTGCCCGACCCGGCCTCTTCGGACTCCGCGCGCGGCGACGAATTCAGGGCTCGACCAGCGGGTGCACGACTTCCTGCGCACGCCCGAGGGCCTGGAGCTGGCCGCGGCTTTCCCGCGCATAGCCAAGTCGCGGCTGCGCCGCGGCCTGCTCGAGCTGGCGCGCGCCGCCGCCGAGGGCGGCGAAGCCGACGCCGACGCGTAGCCTCGTCTCCGGCCCAAGCGCCGAATCGACGTTAAGCGCCGCCGCGCCCTGGCCAGGGCGCGGCGGCGCGCTTACGCTTGCCCCTCTGTTCGAGCCTGAACGCACCAGAGCGAGGCCGGCGTGAATCCGATCACCATCTTCCTGGTTCTGGCCTGTGTCCTCCTGGGCGCGGGCGCCGGGGCCCTGTTCGGCCCAGCCTGGAGTGCGCCTTTGCTCGTGCTGGCGGTCCTGATCGCCATGTCGCTCAAGATGGCCAACGTCTGGCAGCGCTTCGTCGTCCTGCGCGCGGGCAAGCTGCAGGGCGTCAAGGGCCCGGGCCTGTTCCTGATCTTTCCCGTGCTCGACAGCGTGATCGCGGTCATCGACGAGCGGATCCAGACCACCGCCTTCAACGCCGAGCAGGCCCTGACCAGGGACACCGTGCCGGTGAATGTCGACGCCATCATCTTCTGGCGCGTGCACGATGCACGCGCGGCGGCGCTGGAGATCACCGACTACCGTCAGGCCATCGACCGCATCGCCCAGACGAGCCTGCGCGAGATGATCGGTTCGACCCTGTTGCGCGACCTGCTGTCGGATCGGGAAGCGGTGGATGCGCGCCTGGGCTCCCAGATCGCCCAGAAGACCGCCGTCTGGGGCATCACCGTCCTGTCGGTGGAGATCCGGGACGTGGCCATTCCGGTGGAGCTGCAGGACGCCATGTCGCGCCAGGCCCAGGCCGAACGCGAGAGGGAGGCCCGCGTCATCCTCGGCTCGGCCGAGGCGCAGATCGCCGCCAAGTTCGTCGAGGCCGCGCAGACCTACGCCGGACATCCGGCGGCGCTGCAGCTGCGCGCCATGAACATCATCTACGAGACGACCAAGGAGCGCGGGGCGACCATCCTGATGCCGTCGGCCATGGTCGACAGCATGGATCCGTCCGGGCCGCTCGGGCTGGTGATGGCCGCCCAGTCGGCGACCCCGTCGCCGCCGAAGCAAGCGCGCGGAACCGGCCAGGCCCAGGCTGCCGCCGAGCGTCCTGCCCGGAGGCCCAAGCGAGGAAGCTGAGGCCTCTACCGTCCCGCGCGGATCGCTTCGATCCGGTCCCATAGGACCGCGGCGGCGTCGGCGCCGGAGAACCGCTTCAGTTGCTGAGCGCCGGTAGGCGAGGTGACGTTGATCTCGGTCAGGTAGTCGCCGATCACGTCGATCCCCACGAACAGCAGCCCGCGCCGGCGCAGCTCCGGGCCGATCGCGGCGCAGATTTCCAGGTCCCGCGCGTTGAGCTCGTCCGCCTCGGCGCGCCCGCCCCTTGCCATGTTGGATCTCACCTCGCCCTTGGCCGGCACGCGGTTGATGGCGCCGACCGGCTCGCCGTCCACCAGCAGGATGCGCTTGTCGCCCCTGGAGACGGCCGGGACGAACTTCTGCGCGATGACCGGCTCGCGCCCGATCATGGCGTGCAGCTCGAGCAGGGCGTCGAGGTTGGGGTCGTCAGGCCGAAGGCGCACCACGCCTGAGCCTGCGCCGCCGTAGAGGGGCTTGAGCACCATGTCGCCGTGCCGGGATCGGAAGTCCCTGATCGCCTCGACGTCGGAGGTGATGATCGTCGGCGGCTGCAGGTTGGGGAACTGGGTGACCAGCAGCTTCTCGGGCGAATTGCGCACCTCGGCAGGGTCGTTCACCACCAGGGTCGCGGGATGGATGCGCTCCAGGAAGTAGGTGGCGGTGATGTAGGCGAGGTCGAACGGTGGGTCCTGGCGCATCAGCACCACGTCGAACTCCGCGAGCTCCCGAACCTCCGATTCGCCCAGGCTGTGGTGATCGCCCTTGACCGCGCGAAGGTTCAGCGCCCTGCCCCGCGCCAGGACATTGCCGTCCTCCAGCGCCAGCGCCTCAGGGCCGAAGCGCCACAGGCCGTGGCCCCGCGTCTGGGCTTCCAGCATCATGAGAAAGGTCGTGTCGGTCTCGATGTTGATCCCCTCGACGGGATCCATCTGGATGGCGACCTTCAGCGTCATGGGCGGACTCCGGGAGCTGCGCAGTCGCTTAGCCGTTCGCGCCGCCTCAGGCCAGTGCGGCGGCCCTGAGCTCCGTCGCGCAGCGTTTATTGCAAAGCTGAAATCGTGCCGGATTCGTATAGCACTATGGTCCGATCGGCGGCGTTCGAAGGGCCCCCCAGCCTACTAGGTTTCGGACGCCGCTTCCCAATTCCGCGCACCGATTGCCGCAGCCAGGGCCGCGCCCTATCAACGCGGCGTGCTGCATGACCCGATCTTCTGGGCCGCCGCCATACCGGCGGTGATGATGGTGGGCCTGTCCAAGGGCGGCCTTGGCCCGCTCGGCGGCTTGGCCGTTCCGATCCTCTCCCTCGCCATCCCGCCCGTGCAGGCCGCCGGCCTGACCCTGCCGATCTTCGTGGCGTCTGACGTCGTGGCGGTGATCGCCTACAGGCGGCGGTTCGATCCGGGCGTCCTGAAGCTGATGCTGCCGGCAGCGGGGCTCGGAATCCTGGTCGGCTGGGCGACCGCCGCCAAGGTGAGCGAGGACGCCGTAAGGCTGATCGTGGGGACGGTCTCGGCCCTGTTCGCAGTGAACTACTGGCTGCGCGGCCGGCTCGCCCGGGCGCCATCCAGGCCGAGCACGCCCAAGGGCGCCTTCTGGGGCGCCCTGGCCGGGTTCACCAGCTTCGTCAGCCACTCCGGCGGCGCGCCCTTCCAGATGTACGTCTTGCCGTTGCGGCTCGCCCCGCCGGTGTTCGCCGGCACCTCGGTGATCTTCTTCGCCGTGGTCAATGCGCTGAAGGTGCCGCCCTACTTCTTCCTCGGCCAGTTCAAGAGCGCGAACCTCCTGGCCGCGGCCATGCTCGCGCCGATCGCGATCGCCTTCGCCCTCGTGACGGTGCGGATCGTCAAGGTGATCGACCAGGCGCTGTTCTACCGGATCGTCTACGTCCTGATGTTCGCGCTCGGCCTGTTGCTGATCGGCCAGGCCGCCTTCGACCTGATGCGAGCCTAGGAGGCGCCGTCCTCCCGGGCGACCACCGGCGGCAACTCGCCGCGGGTGACGGCGATGCCGATCTCGAGGCTGCGGGCGATGCGCTGGGCCCGGTCCAAGAAGAGGTCCGCCTCCGCGGGCGGACAAATCTCGCGCACGGTCGTCTCAAAAAGCTCGAGCCACCGCGCGAAGTGCCTGGCCTCCAGCCCCTCGAGCCGCGCGTGGGCCTGCATCGGCGTCCCGTGATAGCGGCCGCTCATCAGGAGGACCGAGGACCAGAAATCGCAGAGCGTGTCGAAGTGCGCGTCCCAGTCCTCGACCGCGGCCGCGAAGATGGGGCCGAGCTCGGGATCGCGCCGGGCCGAGCCGTAGAAATGCTCCACCACTTCGCGGATCATCGGCTCAGTGACCCCGGCCTCATGACCGGGCGAGAGGAGAAGGCGCGCGGATCGGACGGACTCGGGAAAGCTCACGGAGACGCCAGATAGGCTTCCGACGCGACGGGGACCTTGATCCAGATCAGAGCCGCCGACGCGAGCATGTGGCGGCGTCCCGGTCAGTTCAGCTTCAGCCGCACGCGCTCGCGCGCCGCCCTGGCGGCGATGGCGGCGCCGCCATCCAGCATCTGGGCCCGGGCGAGCGCCTCTTGGGCGCCGACGAGCGCTCCCTGGCCCTCGCGGGCCGTGGCGACGTCGATCCAGGGCCTGTGGTCGGACGGGTCCAGGAGGGCGCGCCGGATGGCCGAGCGCTCGGCTCGGGCGTGGTCGCCTGCACGGCTCGCGCGGGCATAGATGTTGTTCTCGAGCCTCAGCACCACGGCCCGGTCACTGACCGGCGCCATCAGCACGTCCAGCCGGTCGGCGACGTCCGGCGTCAGGCCGGTGCGCAGCGCCCGCCGGACGAGCTCGGACGGCAGCACCACCCGCCCTTCGGAGAAGGGGTCCAGCGCCAGGGGCCCTTCGTCCGTCTCGATCCTGAGGAGGAAGTGGCCGGGGAAGTCGACCCCCTGGACCGGCAGGTCGGTCTCCCTGGCGGCGTGCAGATAGTACACGCCCAGCGCCACTGGCAGGCCGCGTCGGCGCTCGCAGACGCAGATGATGTCGGCGTTGGCCGGATCCTCGTAGGTCATGAGGTCGCCGGCGAGCCTCAGGTCCCCGGCCATGGTCTCGGCCAGGGCTTCCTCGGGACTCTCGCGCGCCAGGCGTTCGCGCAGGCGTTCGACGCCCTCCGCGGCGAGCCGGCGCGTATTGTCGGGGTCGCGGTTCGGATCCTCGTGAATGGCGCAAAGCAGCGCCGCTTCGAACAGGGGGAAGCGGTCGTCTGGCCCCTGGCCGAGCTCGGCCAGGGCGTGCTCTGCCTCCTGACGCGTCATCACCCTCCCTGGAACGCGCGCGCGCCGTCCTCACGCCACGCGTCGGGAATATGACGCGGCCATGACCGAGGCGCGAGGGCGATCAGGTCCAGTCGGACGTTCAGCCGCATCAACCCCGCCCGCCGCGCCGCGATGGCCCGCCCGGCCCGGCGCAGACGCCGGCGCTGTTCGGCGCCGACCGCCTCCAGCGCCGCTTCCAGGGTCAGCCGGCGCTTCACCTCGACCACGGCCAGCACCCTACCCCTCTGGGCCAGAAGGTCGATCTCTCCCTCGGGCGTCTTCAGGCGAAAGCCCAGGATGCGGTAGCCCTTCAGCATCAGGAGCACGGCCGCGAGGATCTCGCCGCGGCGGCCGGAAAGGCGCGCCGCAGCGCCGCGGGACCGGCGCGCCTCCAGCCGCGCGGCCCTAGCCACCGCCGGCCTTCAGGGCCACGGCCCAGCGATAGAGATCGCGCCGGGGAAGGCCTGTCTGGCGGGCCACCTCCGAGGCCGCGTCCGCCGGGCCGAGCCTTGTCAGCGCTTCCCGCAGCGCCGTCTCGGCCTCGTCCGCGCCGACCGCGGCGGCCTCGCCCGGCGCCACCAGCACCACCACCTCCCCCCTGGGCGCCTGCAGGGCGGGATCGGCGGCCAGCCGGTCCAGCGGCCCGCGCGCGAAGGTCTCGTGCAGCTTGGTGATCTCGCGGGCCACCACCGCCTCGCGGGGGCCGAAGACCTCGGCCATGTCGGACAGGCTCTCGCCGAGCCGGGAGGCCCCTTCGAACAGGACCAGCGTGGCGCGCACCGGGGCGAGTTCCTCCAGGAAGCTGCGGCGCGCGGCGCGCTTCTGCGGCGCGAAGCCCGCGAACAGGAAGCGGTCGGTGGGCAGGCCCGCCGCGCAGAGCCCCGCCAGCACCGAAGAGGCGCCCGGGATGGGGATCACCGCCGCACCCTGGGCGATCGCCTCGCGCACCAAGCGGTAGCCGGGATCGGAGACCAGCGGCGAGCCGGCGTCCGAGACCAGGGCGATCCGCTCGCCGGCCACCAGCCGCTCCAGGACCTTCGGCCGCACCGTTGCGGCGGCATGGTCGTCGTAGCGCTGGAGCCTGGCCTTCAGCCCGAAGGCGTTCAGGAGCTTGCCGGTCACCCGGGTGTCCTCGGCCAGGACGAGGTCCGCCTTGGCGAGGACGTCCAGGGCGCGCAACGTGACGTCGCGAAGGTTGCCGATGGGCGTCGCCACCACATAGAGGCCGGGCTCGAGCGGCCGGTCGTCGAGAGGCGGGGCGGCTGGCAATCGATCGTCCTTCAATCGTCCCTACTCGCCCTCTTCCTCTTCGTAGCCGACCAGTGCAAGGGCCCGGGCGCGCAGGCCGTTCAGCTCGGCCCATCGCGCCAGCGCCTCCTCGCGGCCGTGGGTGATCCAGAGCTCGCCCGGCCGAAGCTCGGCGGCCGTGGCGGTCAGCTCGTCCCAGTCGGCGTGGTCGGAGACCACGAGCGGCAGCTCGACGCCGCGCTGGCGCGCCCTGGCCCGAACACGCATCCAGCCCGAGGCGAAGCAGGCGGCGGGGTCCGGAAAGCGTCGGGTCCAGCGGTCCGCCAGCGCCGAGGGCGGCGCGAGGATGATGGCGCCGGCGAAGTCGCGCGCGCCATCGTCGGTGGCCGGCTCCAGCGGCCCAAGCTCGATCCCATGGGCCTGGTAGAGCTCGTTCAGTCGCGCCAGCGCGCCGTGCACGTGGATCGGCTTGTCCCAGCCCGCCTCACGCAGCAGGCAGATCATCCGCTGGGCCTTGCCGAGGGTGTAGGCGCCGACGATGTGGCAGCGCTCGGGGAACTGCCGGACCGAGTGCAGGAGCCTTGCGATCTCCTCGCCGTCGGGCGGAAAGCAGAAGACCGGCAGGCCGAAGGTGGCCTCGGTGATGAAGACGTCGCATGGGACCGGCTCGAAGGGGACGCAGGTCGGGTCGCGCCGGCGCTTGTAGTCGCCCGAGACCACCATGGTCAGGCCCTTGCTGCGCACGACAACCTGGGCCGAGCCGAGGACATGGCCCGCCGGCGCGAGGCTCACCTCCACCCCGTCGCGCACCAGCCGCTCGCCAAAGGCGGCCGCCTCCGCCTGCCGGCAGAAGCCGTCGCCGTAGCGCGCGCGCATGATCGCCAGGGTCTCGGCGGTCGCGACGACCGTCCCGTGCCCTGCGCGGGCGTGGTCGGCGTGGCCATGAGTGATCACGGCGCGGTCCACCGCCCGGACCGGGTCGACGTAGAAGTCCCCCGGCGCGCAGTAGAGGCCTTCGGGCCTCGGGCGCAGAACCTGCTCGGGCTTCAAGCGCTCGTCTCCTCTCCTGGGATTCATCCTAGCGCCTTTCGCGACGCGGCAAGGTCGATATGGTGGGCCCGTCATGGTCACCGCCGACTCACCGAGCTTCCATCCGCTGGCCGCGCGCCTGCGCGTCTCGCCACAGAGCCAGGCCCTGGGCCTGGAGCTGGTGGCGACCGAGCCTGAGGTCGTGCTCAAGGTGCCCTATCGCGAGGACCTCGTGGGCGAGCCGGCCACCGGCGTGATCGCCGGCGGCGTCGTCACCACCCTATTGGACCTAGCCTGCGGCTGGGCGACGGCGCTGGCGCTGGACGAGCCCACCTCGTTCGCCACGCTCGATCTTCGGATCGACTACATGCGGCCGGCCGAACCGGGCCGCGACCTCTTGGCCAGCGCCCACTGCTACAAGCTGACCCGCTCCGTGGCGTTCCTGAGGGCCGTCGCCTACGACGCCGATCCCTCCGATCCCGTGGCTGCGGCCCAGGCGGCCTTCATGCTGGACTCCAACGCCGGACGCGGGCCGGGCGCGAACCTCGATCCGCCCAGGCCGAAAGGGGCCTGACGCCGTGGCCGCGACCCAGGACGAGCTCGACGCCATCGTCGGCGCCATCCCCTATGCGCGGTTCCTTGGCGTGCGCATGGAACTGCACGGCGACGAGATGACCGGCGTGCTGCCCTTCTCCGAGCACCTGATCGGCAACCCGACCCTGCCCGCCCTGCACGGGGGCGTGATCGGCGCGTTCCTTGAGATGACGGCGCTGCTGCAGCTTTCCATCGTCGAGAGCCTGCTGCGCCAGCCGAGGCCGGTGGACGTGTCGGTCGACTATCTCAGGTCCGGTCGGCCCGCGGACACCTACGCCCGGGCCCTGATCAAGAAGGTCGGCCGGCGTATCGCGAACGTCCAGGTCGAGGCCTGGCAGGAGACCCGCGCCGCGCCCATCGCCGCCCTGCACGGCCACTTCCTGCTCACGCCCAAAGTTGACGGCTAAAGCAACCGTCGCCTCACGTGGATATGACTGCGGCCCCGCCGGGCCGCACGCCGAACATGAACGGCGCGTAATATATGTCTAAACTTTTATTTATTTAAATCTACGTCATGACGTGGACTTAACGTGTATTCGATGAGCCACTTCTGTATCTCCAAATCACACCGAGTTCACCCGAACCCCCTGGAGGAGGAGATTTCAAAATGATGATGAGCATCGTCAACAAGACCGCGATTGCCGCCACCCTCGGCCTGGCCGCGCTGCCCTGGATCGCCCTGAGCGTCGCGCACGCCCAGCCGGCCACCGTCCAGATCTCGGACCTGACACAGGGCACGCCCGCCCAGGTCGAGACCTTCAACCGCCGGGTCGATCAGGCCGCCAACCAGCTGTGCGCCGGCCGCGCCGATCCGCGCAACCTCGAGCAGACCGCGGCCTGCAAGGCGGCCGTGCACGAGGAAGCCGACGCGAAGTTCGCGGAAGCCAAGTCCGGCTCCATGGCGGTCGCCAGCCGCTGATGACAGCCGGGTTGGGCGGGCGGCCTATCCCAGCCCCCAAACCGCCGCCCGCCAGAAGGCCGGTCGTCCCTCCGGACGGCCGGCCTTTTCATGTGCGCCCTGCGGAGGTTTCATTTGCCGTCCGGCGACGGAGGCGGAAAGTTGAGGCCGCGCAAGACCGGGCCGGGCCAAGCCGGCTAGACAACGGACGTCGGGCGGGAACGCGGAGAAGATCGATGTCGGACCTGAAGACCGGGCCGAGGGCCCGGACCCGGGCCGTGCCGGGCCAGATCAACTACCTCGCGCCCATGACCGAGCGGCCGCGCTACTATGCCAACGACCACTCCCGCGACGTGCTGAAGCTCGATCCCCGGACGGTGGAGATCGAGGACGCCCGCACCCGCGAGGTTCCGCCCGAGCTGGACATCGACGGTTTCTGCCTGGTCCCGCACAAGAGCGCGGTGACGAGCTTCCGCAACGCCGAGGAGGTCGCGCGCATCCACCCGGCCGAGATCGAGCGCCTGCTGAGGGACGTCACCGGCGCTGACGCGGTGGT
Organism: uncultured Alphaproteobacteria bacterium; assembly: GCA_963775275.1. Classification (GTDB taxonomy): domain Bacteria; phylum Pseudomonadota; class Alphaproteobacteria; order Caulobacterales; family Caulobacteraceae; genus JANWHQ01. The sequence goes on from CAVZII010000005.1 coordinate 455,418, forward strand.
GGTGAGCGGCGGCGGCGGCGTTCTGCGGTTCGGCGAGCGCTCGCCCGAATCGGGCAAGCACAACAACTCCTATCCGGCGCGCTTCATCCACATCGACATCTCCGACGCGACGGCGGTCCAGTTCGCCGAGCGCTCCCGGCCCAAGGACGATCCGCGGCATGTGCGCCGCTGGGCGCACTACAACGTCTGGCGCGTGATCTCGCCGCCGCCCCAGGACGTGCCGCTGGCGGTCTGCGCGTCCCCGACCCTCAGGCCCGAGGACCTTGTCGAGGCCGACGCCATCTTCGACGTGACCGACGGGCCGGAGTGGTCGTTCGAGGGCTGGCTCGTGCGCTACAGCCCCCGCCACCAGTGGTGCTACTTCTCGAACATGACCCGCGACGAGGCGCTGGTCTTCAAGACCAACGACTCCGATCCGTCCAAGGCGCACAACGTGCCGCACTCCGCCTTCGACGACCCGTCATGTCCGCCCGACGCGGAGCCGCGCGCATCGATCGAGATGCGCGCGATCGCCTACTGGTTCGATTGAGCCGTCCGTACGGTCAGCCTGCGGCCGCGGCCGATGCCGACGGGCGCAGGAAGACGCCGATGGCGTCCTGGACTTCCTCCGGACCGTCGAGGATGCGCACGCCGTCGTCGATCAGCACGCCCGCCGGCGGGCTCGCCGGCGCCTCGTAGCCAAGCGCCTCGACCGCCTGGGCGACGCCCTCGCCGAAGGCCATGACCGGCAGTCCCTGATCGCGCGCGGTCTTGACCAGGTCGTGGAGGCCTTCCAGTTCCCCGGCCGCACCGGTTCCGCCCGGCACGACGACCCCAGCCAGGCGTCCGCACTTCAGGTCGGCGGCATCGGCGGTCGGCAGGATCGAGACCTCGCCATCCCGTACGCCCTGGGTGTCGCCCGGCCCGCGGCAGCTCATGGGGGCCAGGGCCACGCCGCGGTCCATGAACATGGCCTGGACGTCCCGGATGGGACCGAAGTGCATGCCCTGCCGCAGGATGATCCCCGCCCGGGCGGTGATCGTGGCGCGCCTTGGCGCGCGGCCATGCCCAGCGGGGCGGGAGCTGGCGGCGGAGCGGCGATGCGGATAGGGCAAGTCTTGAGCCTCCTTGGATGAGTGTCCGGACGCCGACGCAATGCAGTTTCGGCGCAGAAGCCATGACTGGCCTGCGCACGCAAACGTCTTTCCGTCCTTGAGCGAGTCGCAATATAGGGCGGCGCGTCGGCGCGATCAAGGCGCACGCCGATCTACAAATGTCGGTCAGCCATAATTCTCAATCGGGTCAGGATAATACTATCTCTATGGCCGTCTAAACAGGATCAATGCCCTTCCCATCAACCTAGCCGGGCTCGGCGTCAGGCTTGTCCTGGGCACGCGGCGGGTCCTCCTCGTGCGGCGCGCGAAGGTCCTCCGCCGCATCGTTCCTCGAAGCCTCCCTGGCGGCGGGCGGCGTCTCGGGCTTGGCGGGCCGGAGCCCCAGCGCCTGGAAGGCGGCTTCGCCTTCGGCGCCGAACACACTGCGCAGGCGAAGGTCCAGCTGAGGGAAGGGAATCTCCAGGCCCTCGCGGCGCAGGGCGTCCTCGATGGCCCAGGTGTAGGCCGCCTGCATCGCCGACGGACGCTTGACTGCCTCCACGGTCGGCCAGACCACCAGCTCGAAGTTCAGCGAGGAGTCGCCAAATCCCACCAGCCAGACCTGGTTCCGGCGCGCGGGCGTGTCGGGCAGGGTGTAGTCCACGGCGCGCGCGGCCTCGAGCACCGCGGTGCGCACCTTCTCCTTGTCCACGCCGTAGGCCACTGAGAACGGAATGTGCACCCGCCGCGTCAGCCCGCCGAGGGTCCAGTTGACGATCTGGTCCTCCACAAGCTTGGAGTTGGGCAAGAGGATGTCGACGTTGTCGGTGGTGCGGATGCGCGTCGCTCGCGGGCCGATCTCGTTGACGATGCCCCGCACCCCGCTCGGCAGCTCGATGAAGTCGCCGATGTTGATCACCCGGTCGAAGATCAGCACCAGCCCCGAGACGAACTCCTTGACCACGCCCTGCAGCCCGAGCCCGACGCCGACGCCGATGGCGCCGGCGAATACCGCGATCGAGGTCAGGTTGATGCCCAGGGTGGACAGGCTGAGCATCACCCCGGCCAGGACCAGGCCGTAGGTCGCCAGCTTCTCGACGATGTACAGCGACGCCATCGTCCCGTGCGACCGGTCACGCAGGCGTCGCAGCGCCCCCCCGACGATGCGGGCCAGCAGGATTGTCGCCGTCAGGGCCGCCAGCGCCGCCAGGAGGCCGCCGAGGGTGATGTGATCGCGGCCGAGGCTCACGATCTCGAAGGAGGACAGGGTCCTGATGATCTCCATGGATCTCCGGTTCCCACGTTGGCGCCAGCCTTGTGAGGTGAATTTGCCGTTCGTCCCCCGCTCAGGGCGGCCTCGGCGACGAACGTCGGAGTCCGGACACTAGCCTCTGGCGCAAACAACAGCCAACAGCGGCCGCCCGTTGCGGGCGGGGGCCGGCTCCTGTAGGGCCTGCCGCATGTTCCAGGGGCTTTCCCATCTGGCGCTCCAGGCCAAGGCCTGGCCGTTCGAGCAGGCGCGCGCCGTGGTCGCGCGGATCCTGCGCCTGCGCCTTTCCGACGCCGAGCGCGACCTGGCCTCCGGCCTGATCAACGCCGGCAAGGCCGACGAGGCCGCCGCGACGCTGGAGGCGCTGCGCCGTCCGGTGATCTTCGAGACCGGTTACGGCCCCTCGGGGCTGCCGCACATCGGCACCTTCAACGAGGTCTGCCGTACGACCATGGTCCGCAACGCCTTCCGCGCATTGACCGGGAACGCGATACCGACGCGGCTGATATCGTTTTCGGATGACATGGACGGGATGCGCAAGCTGCCGCCCAATGTGCCGAACCATGAGGTGCTGGCGCCGTATCTTCACCAGCCGCTGACCTCGGCGCCGGACCCGTTCGGGGAGCATTCCAGCTTCGCGGCGCACAACAATGCGCGGCTGCGCGCCTTCCTGGACGCCTCCGGCTTCGACTACGAGTTCATGTCGTCCACGGAGTGCTACCGCTCCGGCCGGTTCGACGAGACGCTGCTGCGTGCGCTGGAGCGCTTCGACGACATCCAGGCCATGATGCTGCCCACCCTCGGCCCCGAGCGGCGCGAGACCTACTCCTGCTTCCTGCCGATCAGCCCCAGGACCAACCGCGTGCTGCAGGTCCCCACCCTGGAGCGCCACCCCGGCCGGGGCACGATCGTCTTCCGCGACGAGGACGGCGAGCTGGTCGAGACGCCGGTCACCGGCGGGGCGGTCAAGCTGCAGTGGAAGCCGGACTGGGCCATGCGCTGGACCGCGCTCGGGATCGACTACGAGATGTCGGGCAAGGACCTGATCGACTCGGTCAAGGTCTCCAGCCGCATCTGCAGGATCCTCGGCGGCGAGCCCCCGGACGGGTTCAACTACGAGCTCTTCCTGGACGACAAGGGCGAGCGCATCTCCAAGACCCGGGGCAATGGCCTCTCCATGGAGGAGTGGCTGCGCTACGGCGCCCCCGAGAGCCTGGCCTACTACATCTTCGGCTCGCCGCGCTCGGCCAAGAAGCTCTACTTCGACGTCATCCCCAAGGCGGCGGACGAGTACCTGCAGCAGCTGGACGCCTACAACCGCGCCCGCGCCGCCCAGGCCAACGCGCCGCAGCTCGACAACCCGGTCTGGCACGTCCACCAGGGCGCCCCGCCCGAGCAGGGCTCGCCGGTGTCGTTCAGCCTGCTGCTGAACCTGGTCTCGGCGGCCAACGCCCACTCCAAGGAGATCCTCTGGGGGTTCCTCTCGCGCTACCTGCCCGGCGCGAGCCCCGCCAGCGAGCCGCTGCTCGACCATCTGGCCGGCTATGCGCTGCACTACTACGAGGACTTCGTCGCGCCCAACAAGCGCTTCCGCGCGCCCGACGCCCTGGAGCGGGCGGCGATGGAGGACCTGGCGATCAGGCTCCGGGACCTGCCGGCCGGCTGCGCCGACGCCGAGGCCATCCAGAGCGAGGTCTACGCCGCGGGCAAGGACGCCGGGTTCGAGCCCCTGCGCGCCTGGTTCCAGGGGCTCTACGAGGTGCTGCTGGGCCAGAGCCAGGGCCCGCGCTTCGGCTCCTTCGTGGCCATCTTCGGGGTCGAGGAGACCATCGCCCTGATCGAGAAGGCGCTCTCGGGCGAGAGCCTGACGGCCGCGCTCTGAGCTTGGCCGGCGCCGGCGTCACGATCGAGACGCTGGACGCCGCTGCGGCCCGCGCCGCCGTCCCCGGGCTCGGCGAGGTCCTGGCCGACTGCGTCGCCGGCGGGGCGTCGGTCAGCTTCATGCACCCGTTCGGCCAGGCCGACGCGGAGGCCTTCTTTCGGCAAGGTGGCGGCCAGGTCGCAGCGGGAGAGACGGTGCTGCTGGCCGCGCGGCAGGACGGGCGGATCGTCGGGACGGTCCAGCTGGGCCTCGACACCCCGCCCAACCAGCCCCACCGGGCGGACGTGAAGAAGATGCTGGTGCGCCGGGACGCCCGCGGCCGGGGCGTGGGGGCGGCGCTCCTGGCCGCGGTGGAGGCCGCCGCGGCCCGGCGGGGGCGGACCCTGCTGGTGCTCGACACCGTCGAGGGCGCCGCCGGCGAGCGGCTCTACGCCCGCGGCGGCTGGACCCGGGTGGGGACCATCCCCGACTACGCCTTCCTGCCCGAGGGCGGCCTTTGCGCCACGGTGGTCTTCTACAAGCGGGTCTGACGCGCCTCTCCCCCTGGAGGGGGGAGAGGTTGGGAGAGGGGGTGGAGACGGTTCGGGACTTGGCGTCGGCGGGTGAAGACGGCTGCTGCGCCGGGGACGCAGGGGAGTTTGCAGGATCGACGATCAGGCCCAGCGGCGCGGAGGGGGCGCCACCCCCTCCCCCGACCCCTCCCCCCTCCAGGGAGAGGGGCAAGAAGGGCACGCTCCTCTCCCCGATAGGGGTGGGAGACGGCGCGGCGGGCCTGCCGTCAGCTGACGGCGACCAGGACGGCGCCGGCGCCGACCAGGGCGAGGCCGAGCCAGCCGCGGGCGGAGAGCTTCTCGCCCAGGAAGACCGCGGCGAAGACCGCGACCAGCACCACGCTCAGCTTGTCCACCGGCGCGACCTTGGCCGCCTCGCCGAGCTTGAGCGCGCGGAAGTAGCACAGCCACGATGCGCCGGTGGCCAGGCCCGACAGGGTCAGGAACAGCCAGGTGCGGCCGGGCACGCTCGGCAGGGGCTGGAACTGGCCCGTCGCCCAGACGATCGCCGCGGTGACCACGAGGATCACGCAGGTGCGGATCAGGGTGGCGAAGTCCGAGCTGATCGCCTGCACCCCGACCTTGGCGAAGATCGCGGTCAGGGCCGCGAAGGCCGCCGACCCGAACGCCCAGAGCTGCCAGCTGGCCAATAGCTTGTGCATGTCGAGGTCTCCTGCGGCGACGCGGCGAGGTTAGGGGGAGTTCTCGGCGAGGGCGTGCTGGAAACCGGCGGCGCTCCTCTTGCGGAGAGGCGAGAAGGAAACGGCTCCTCTCCCCCTGGAGGGGGGAGAGGCCGGGAGAGGGGGTGGCGGCGGTCGGGCCGGGCGCTGAGTGGGACGATCGAGGGGAGGTCGGCGGGCGTTGCGAAGCGGCGAACTGAGCCCCGGCGCAGCTTCGCCGAGAGGGCGTCACCCCCTCCCCCGACCCCTCCCCCCTACCAGGTGGAGGGGCGAAAGGGGGGCGGGGCGTTGCCGCGGGGAAATGCCGAGGCCATGAAGGAAACAAGGAAAAAAGCCTGGATCCCCGCTTTCGCGGGGATGAGCGGAGGTTGATTGAAGTGCAGGGTCGATCTCACCCCATGACCGACGTGTTCAGCCCTGAGAAGCGGTCCGACGTTATGCGGCGGGTGAAGGGCGCGGGGACGGGGCCGGAGCGGCGGGTGCGGAAGATGCTGACCTCGCTGGGGGTGCGGTACCGGCTGCATCGCAAGGACCTGCCGGGGCGGCCGGACATCGTGATGGCGGGGCGGCGGATCGCGGTCTTCGTGCACGGGTGCTTCTGGCACGGGCACGATTGCGCCAGGGGCGCCAGGGTCCCCAAGCAGAACCGCGACTACTGGACCGGCAAGATCGGCCGCAACCGGGCGCGGGACGAGGCGAACCGGGCGGCGCTGGAGGCGCTGGGGTGGACGCCGGTCGATGGTCTGGGAATGCGAGCTGAAGGACGAGGCGGCGCTGAAGGGGCGGCTCGAGGCGCTGGTCAGGCCGCCAGGCTGACGATCAGGCTGAGCGTCGCCGAGGCGGCGTCACCCCCTCCCCCGGCCCTCCCCCTTCGAGGGGGAGGGACAACTTCGGTGTGCTGCCCAATTACGGTCAGGCCGCCGTCAGGCTGAACCAGGGGTCGATGCTGGGCATGGTGGTGATGATCGAGCGGGGCTCCAGGGGGCGGTCGTCGTCGAGGGTGAAGGCGAACCGCTCCAGGGCCATGGAGAGCACGACGGCGAGCTCGGTCAGGGCCAGGCTGGCGCCGATGCAGATGCGCGGGCCCTCGCCGAAGGGCAGGTAGGCGCCGCCGGTCAGGTACTCGCGCTCACGGCCCTCGAAGCGGCTCGGGATGAAGGCGTCCGGCTGGTCCCACAGCAGCCGGTGGCGGTGGATGATCCAGGGGCTGATGATGACGATGGCGCCCTTGGGGATGTCCACGTCGAGGAGGCGGTCCGGCTTCATCGCCACGCGGAAGAGCATGGGGGCGGGGGGATAGAGGCGCATGGCCTCCAGGACCGCGAGCCTCAGGCGCGGCCAGCGGCGGTGGGCGTCGGCCAGCGAGCGGCTGGGCGGATCGGCGGCGATCTCGGCGCGGACGGCGGCCTGCTCGGCCTGGTCGAGCGCGAGCAGGTAGAGGGTCCAGAAGGCGGCCTTGCCGGTGGTCTCGAACCCGGCGGCGAGCATGGTCGCGGTCTGGTCGCGGATCTCGGCGTCGCCCATGGGCTGGCCGGTCTCCGGGTCGCGGGCCTTGATCAGGAGGTCCAGGACGTCGTCGGGGGAGTCCGCCGGCTTGGGATGGGCGCGGCGGGCGGCCACCACCTGGTCCACCTCCTTGAGCCACCGGCGCCGGAAGAGGATCCGGCCGGGGGTGAGCCAGGCGAAGTCGCCCTCGCGGGTGGCGATCATGTCGAAGACGTTGGGGCGGCCGGGGCCCAGGACATAGGCGCGGGCGAGCTCGGCCAGCCGCGCACCCTGGCCGCCGATGGGCATGGAGAAGAGCGAGCGGGCGGCGGCGTCCAGCGCCGCCTCCTGCAGCGGGCCGGCGATCTGGGCGCGCTCGCGGCCTTCGAGGCCGGCGAGGAGGTCCTCGGCGGCGCGGGCGAAGTGGGGGACCAGGCCCTGGACGTGCTGGGGGGTGAAGGCGGGGGACAGCGCCCGGCGCTGGCGGCGCCACTCGGGGCCTTCGGAGAGGAAGACGCCCTCGCCGATGATCGGGCGGGTGAGCCGGCGGGTGGGGGCGGGCTTCTCGTAGGCGGCGGCGTTCCCGGCCAGGACGCGGCGGACGGCGGCCGGGTCGTTCACCAGGTAGCGGTGGCGGCCGTAGAGGCGCCCGCCGATGATCGGCAGCTCATAGGCGCGCGGGCCCCAGATCGAGAGCATGCTCGAGCGCATGGCCTCGATCAGCTTGAGGCCCTTCAGGGGGAACTGAGGCGTCGAGGGCCTGGGCGGGACGATCGGCTCGGGAGCGAGGGCGGCGTCGAGGGCCATGGGGGGAGTGTACACCGGGATCGGCGCGAGGGGGCGGCCGCGAGGGCGAAAAGGAGCCACGAACCACACGAAAAGCACGAACGGGGCGCGTCTCCTCTCCCCCTGGAGGGGGGAGAGGTCGGGAGAGGGGGTGGAGACGTTGCAGGGCTTGCGCTGGCGGTGGGGACGGGCGCGGCGCCTGCGAGGAAAATGGTCGAACGCCGAGGCGCGGAATGGGCGCCACCCCCTCCCCCGACCCCTCCCCCCTCCAGGGGGACGGGCGAGATTGGCGGCTCCTCTCTCCCCGGAGGCGGGGGAGTTTGCTGGAGCGACGGTCGAACGCCGAGGCGCGGAGAGGGCGTCACCCCCTCCCCGTTCCGGCCCTTCGCTTTCGCTCCGGGCGTTCCTCGCGGCGATCGATCCACCGGATCGATCGCATGCCGACGCTGCGCGCCGGCCGCTCGTCACCCCTCCCCTTTTCAAGGGGGAGGGGGCTAGTCTGGGAGGCGGTTGTGGCTGCCGTCGCAGAGGGGCTGGGTTGCGGTGCGCTTGCAGGCGCAGAACCAGAGGGTGCGGGACTTGGTCGCTTCGTAGCGGACGGGGGTGAAGTCCGTGCCCTTGTGGCTGCCGTCGCAGAAGGGCTGGCTCTGCGAGCGGCCGCAGGCGCACCAGAAGTAGCTCCTGCCCGCCTCCACCTCGGCGGAGATCGGCGCGCGGCCGGCGATCACAGGCTCGGTCATGGTCATCCCCTGCTGGCTTTGTCGGTCCCGCCCCATCCTAGTGTGGTGGATCAGAAGTTCGCATGATGATGGCGGCGCCCTCGGCTGCGAACTTCTGATCCGTAAACCACACTAGAATCATACATTTGCTAGTGTCCTTATCGATTCCGAAGTTCGCATCCGCCTTGCAAATGCGCTGGCGAACTTCGGAATCGGGACACTAGCCCCCTCCCCCTTGAAAAGGGGAGGGGTGACGAGCGGCCGGCGCGCAGCGTCGGCATGCGATCGATCCGGTGGATCGATCGCCGCGAGGAACGCCCGGAGCGAAAGCGAAGGGCCGGAACGGGGAGGGGGTGGCGCCCATTCCGCGCCTCGGCGTTCGACCATTTTCCTCGCAGGCGCCGCGCCCGTCCCCACCGCCAGCGCAAGCCCTGCAACGTCTCCACCCCCTCTCCCGACCTCTCCCCCCTCCAGGGGGAGAGGAGACGCGCCCCGTTCGTGCTTTTCGTGTGGTTCGTGGTTCACCCGGCGGCCTCCACCGCCTCGCCGGCGTGACCGATCCGCGCGAGCCGTGAGCGCGTCGGGATCAGGTCGAGCAATCAACTCCCGTCATGGCCGGGCGAAGGAGGTTGGGTCGGCCCTTGCCCCCTCACCCTCCCACGCCTTCAGCGCGGGCCCCTCCCTCTCCCCACTGCGTGGGGCGAGGGCCGCGATCTCGCTCCTCTCCCTCTTGGGGGGCGCGTGAAGCATCCCTCGCGGGCGGGCGCGACATCTGCGCTTCGGCGTCCGAAACCGGCCGCCGGTGCTTGGCGCTCGGCGGCGGGCGGTCCTACACTCGGCCCAGCGCTCCGCTCGAGGGCGCGCGGGGAGGCGGGAATGTTCGATCGTTCGAGGCGCGTGGCGGGGATCGCCGCGCTTGCGGCCATGGTCGCCGCGCCGGCCGGCGCCGCGACGGCGCGCCATCATGCGACGCCGGCCAGGCGCGCGGCCTATGAGGCCATCGCCGAGCTGCCGGACCTGGACGACGGGGTCTGGCAGATCGACTGGTTCGCCAACCGCGGGCCCGGCCAGCCCAAGCCCTCGCTGACGCCGCAGGCGCAGGCCAGGCTCGACGCCTACAAGAAAGCGGGCCTGCAGAACCGCAACGCCAACTGCGTGCCGCCGGGCGTGCCGGAGATCATGACCTGGCCCTATCCGATCGAGTTCCTCTATTCGCCCGGGCGGGTGACCATCGCCATCGAGTCCGACAGCCAGGTGCGGCGGATCTATACCGACGGGCGGGGCCATCCGGACGATCCGGACCCGGCCTTCAACGGCGACTCCATCGGCCACTGGGAGGGCGACACCCTGGTCGTCGACACGACAGCGCTGAACCCGACCACCGAGATCGCCCCGGGGGTCGGCCATTCCGATGAGGCGCGCGTGATCGAGCGCATCCGCAAGACCGGGCCGGACGCGTTGGAGATCGTCACCACCGTCGAGGACCCCAAGGTGCTGACCAAGCCCTGGACCACGACGGCCCACTACGCGCGGCACCGCGAATGGACGATCCGCGAATATGTGTGCGAGCAGAACAACCACGACTCCGTGGACGACGAGGGCCATCCGGGCTTCCGCATCGGCGATGACGGCCCGGGGGCGGATCGGTGAGGCGGGGGTTGCGCAGTGGTGCGAGCTTGGGAGCCGCCCGGAAGGGAACGCAGAGGTCGCGGAGGAGCGCAGAGATCGCAGAGGGGGGCAGGGACGCCAGGCGTCCGGCCTTTCTTCTTCGCGGCCGCCGCGTTGAACTCTGCCGCCTTCGGCCAGGGGCGCCGAGGTCTGTGGGCGTAGCGCGCCTCCTCTCCCCCTGGAGGGGGGAGAGGCCGGGAGAGGGGGTGGAGACGGTGCAGGACATGGTGCGGCGGGCGGGGACGGCTGGGGCGGCGGTGAAGGAAACGATCTGGCGCCGCGCGGCCGAGGGGGCGTCACCCCCTCCCCCGGCCCCTCCCCCTTCAGGGAGAGGGGGGCGGCGATCGAGGGAGGAGCACGATGGAGATGACCGGCAAGCGGCGGCTGGAGGAGATCGGGGCGGCTTATCGGGCGGCGTATCTGGCGCATGATCCGGGGCTGGCGCCGTTCGACCCCAAGGTCCGGTTCACCGAGAACCATGTGGAGATGGGGCTGCCGGACGGGACCTGGGACACGGTCACGCGGGAGGTCGGGCCGGCGCTGACGCTGTCCGATCCGGTCACGGGGAACGTCGGGATCTATACGTCCATCCTGCAGCGCCAGGTCGAGGGGTTCCTGGCGATCCGGCTGAAGATCGTCGGTGGACGGATCACCGAGGTGGAGCATGTCGTCTCGACCCGGCGCAACCTGTCGGCGCCGCCGACGCCGATCGGGCCCGTGGAGGGCTTCGCGCACGACCCGGACCTGGAGCGCGCGGTGGATCCGGCCGAGCGGATCGGCCGGGCCGAGCTGGTGCGCATCGCCAACGGCTATTTCGACACCCTGCAGAACAACACCGGCGAGCTGCGCGGGGTGAGGTTCTCGCCCGAGGCCACGCGGTTCGAGAACGGGATGCGGTTCGGCGAGATCGAAGAGGGGTTCCGCTCGGGCCGCTACCGCTTCAACGAGCGGGTGCGCGACCGCGACTTCTTCCTGGTGGACGAGGCGCGCCAGATCGCGATGGCGCGCGGGTTCATCGACCACAAGGGGGTGCTGGACACCTACGTCCTGACCGACGGGACGGTGCACACGTCCGTCTACCAGGAGCCCCAGAGCTGGGGGCTCCTGGAGATGTTCAAGATCAGGGGAGGGGTGATCACCGGGGTGGAGGCGACCTTCATCCAGACGCCCTACTACATGCGCTCGCCCTGGACGACGACGCTGGACATGGACCCCGGCGGCCTGACCCCGCCCGCGCCCAAGGCCCCGCCGTCCAGGCCCGCGCCGACCAATCCGCCGCTGGAGGGGTGAGGGTGATTCCTTCTCCCGTGGGGAGAAGGAGGGGCCCGCTCGCGACGCGAGTGGGAGGATGAGGGGGTAGGGACGGAGGGGGCGGACCGGCCCTCACTCAAGCTCGGGCGTTCATCGTGGCGATCGATCCACCGGATCGATCGCATGGCGCTGCATCGCAGCCCCCACTCCTTACCCCCTCACCTTCCCGTTGCTGCGCAACGGGCCCCTTCCTCTCCCTGTGGGAGAGGAGAGGTCTACAGCTCGCGGGGGTCGGTTTCGCCGAGCTCGGGGTAGTAGAGGGCCTTGTTGGTGAGGCGCTCGTTGTAGATGCGGCGCACCTGGAAGTACCAGCGGCCGTCGATCCTGACGTACTCGTCCTCGTAGTGGCCGAACTCGAAGCACTGGCAGGCGCCGTCCGCCGGGTCGCTCCTGAAGCCGAGCCACATGCCCACGTCGTGGGCCGTGTCCGGGCCGGTGAAGTCGATCCGCTGGCTGCCGAGGGTGTGGATGACGCGGGGGCGCTCGGTGGCGTCCTTGGGCAGCTTCCTGCGGCCGGTGCCGAAGCTCGCCATGTCGCGGCGGATCTGCTCGCGGCCGCGCTCGATGCCGCCGATCCAGTAGATGGTCGCGTCCTCGGCGAAGACGCCGGCGTAGGTGTCGATGTCCCCGGCGTCCAGCGCGATGAAGTAGGTGCTCATCAGGTTCACGATGGCGACGTAGTCGTCGGCGCGGCCGGCGGGGACCACCGGCGAGAAGGGGCTGGGCGCGGGCGGGCGGAGCTCCTTCGCCCAGTCGGTGGAGCCCGGCTTGCCGAACTGGGACGCGACGGGGGCGGCCATGGCGAGGCTCGCGGCGCCGGCCGCAAGGCTCAGGATCTCGTGGATCATTCTCGTCTCCTCCTCGGGTCTTGGGTCCGTGCTCGACCGGGATCCTTAGATCATCCGCTCATCCCCGCGGAAGCGGGGATCCAGGGGTTTTGGGTTGCAGCAGCCTGGACCTTCCGGGCCGCGTCGCCGGCTGACAACTCGAAAAAAGCCTGGGTCCCCGCTTTCGCGGGGATGAGCGGGGACGGGGGAGGACCCGCGTCCGCGGGGAGAAGCGGGGGGAAGGATAGCGCGCTCCGGGCGGCCTCGACATCCCCCGCGCCCCTCCCTTTGATCCGCTCATCCCCGCGGAAGCGGGGATCCAGGGGTTTTGTGTTGCGCCGCCTGGAGCTTCCGGGCCGCGTCGCCGGCTGACAACTCGAAAAAAGCCTGGGTCCCCGCTTTCGCGGGGATGAGCGGGGGATGGGGAGAGGACCCGCGTTCGCGGGGATGAGCGGGATTGGGGGGTTAGAGGGGCAGCTCGCCGTCCTGGATCCAGGCGCCGTGGACCTGGGGGCCGGCGATGAAGGGGAGGATCACGCGGGCGATGTCGCCTTCGCCGAGGCGCCGGGCGTCGGCGACGATGAGCTCGGAGCGGCGCTCGGCGAGGTTGGTCGCGACGCCGATGAGGTAGCCGTCGCCCTCGGCCGTGCTCCCGGGGCGCGGGACGAAGCAGCATTCCTGCAGGGAATGGACGTCGCCGGCGAAGTAGCGCTCCAGGGCGCCGGTCTTCAGGTCGAAGCGGCCGTAGCTGTTGACGACGCGGCCGGCGCGCCGCGCCCGCGCGGGCGGCGTCGAAGGGCGCGTCCGGGTCGGCGAAGCCGGTGAAGGCGTAGCGCTGGTCCAGCGTCAGGAAGCGCGGGTCGATCCGCGCCAGGTCCACCACCGGGGTCTGGAAGAGGGTCTCCTCATGCCAGCGGTCGTCCTTCGAATTCAGGTCCAGGACGTAGCGGCGGATCCAGGCCCTGGCCTTGCCGGCATCGAAGGGCGCGCCGTCGAGGTTGGGGAAGAAGGGGAAGAAGTTGGAGTCCCAGAAGGGGGCCTCCAGGATCACCTTGCCGTTCTCGGTGCGCGCATTGATCGTGTGCATCATGCAGCGCTCGGGGCCCTGGAACCAGCGCAGGTCCTTCGCCTCGCCGTCGCGCGGCAGGACGCCGATCATGCTGGGGCGCGTGCGGTCCCACCACCAGTGGATCTTGCCGGCCTCGAGGATCTCGGGGCTCGTCACATAGCCGCCGAAGGGGAAGAGGATGTGCTCCTGGGTCAGGGCGATGTCGTGCATGAGGCTGACGTAGGGGACCTCGAAGCGGACCTCGCGCGTGATCCGGCCGTCCGGGGCCACGGTGTAGACGAAGACGTCCTTCGACGCCGGGCCGGTCGCCTCGTAGCCGAAGGTGACCAGCTCGCCGGTGACGGGGTCGAGCTTGGGGTGGGCGGTGTGGGTCTGGCTGGCGAGCCGGCCGCCGTAGTCGAAGGTCCCGAGCGTCGCCAGGGTGGCCGGATCGATGCGGTAGGGGAGCCCGTCCTCCTTGAGGGCCAGGAGCTGGCCGGCGAAGGCCAGGGGCGCGGTGTTGGCGACCGTGCGCCGGGCGGGATGGGCGAGGTCGCGGACGGCCGGGTCGTCGGTGTGGGCGTTGCGGTAGTAGCCGTAGAGCTGGCGGCCGGCGGCGAGGTTGGCCTCGAACCGCTCGGTGCGCACGAACCGGCCCCTGTAGGCGACGCGGCCGGCGCGGAAGCGGAACATGCTGACGTAGCCGTCGGCGTTGAGCGGCGCGTCGTCGGGGAACAGGGGCGGGTAGTACCACTCGCCGCCCAGGCGCACGAAGGCGCCGGCGAGGTCGGACGGCAGGGTCCCGACCACCTCGCAGTCCAGGACGTCGGCCTCGCAGCGCTGGGGCGCGAAGACCCCCGTCGTCGCCGGCCGGCCCGGGACATCGACCATGGGCGGTCCTCCTGGAGACGCCGCATTGAAGACGGTGGCGGGGCGGGCGTCAAAGGGCGGGCCGGCCGCGCAGGCGGCGCGCGGGCCGAGGCCCCCTCCCCGGCCCTTGCGTGCGCTCGGGGGGCGGAGGAAGGGAACCACGAACCACACGAACCACACGAACGGGGGGCCGGAGGGCGTCTCCTCTCCCATGGGGAGAGGAAGGGGCCCGCGCCGGAGGCGTGGGAAGGTGAGGGGGTAAGACCTCGCCGTTCCTAACCCCTCATCCTCCCAACCTCCTTCGCCTGCGGCTTCGGAGGACGGGCCCCTCCTTCTCCCCATGGGAGAAGGGGGGTTCAGGGCGGCGCGGTCCCTCTCCCCTCCCCGGCCCTCGCTTGCGCTTGGGGAGAAGGAAAGGGAGCCACGAACGACGCGAACGGGAGCCGGAGGGCGTGTCCTCTCCCGTGGGGAGAGGAAGGGGCCCGCGCCGGAGGCGTGGGAAGGTGAGGGGTAAGACCTCGCCGTTCCTAACCCCTCATCCTCCCAACCCTGCGGGTTGGGCCCCTCCTTCTCCCTATGGGAGAAGGGACGTTCAGGGCGGTGCGGTCCCTCTCCCCTCCCCGGCCCTCGCTCGCGCTTGGGGAGAAGGAAAGGGAACCACGAACGACACGAACGGAGGCCGGAGGGCGTGTCCTCTCCCGTGGGGAGAGGAAGGGGCCCGCGCCGGAGGCGTGGGAAGGTGAGGGGGTAAGACCTCGCCGTTCCTAACCCCTCATCCTCCCAACCCTGCGGGTTGGGCCCCTCCTTCTCCCTATGGGAGAAGGGACGTTCAGGGCGCGGTCCCTCTCCGTGGGAGAGGAAGGGGCCGCGCCGGAGGCGTGGGAAGGTGAGGGATCGCCTCGTCCCCTCCTGGCCCCTCTCCCCCGAGCGCCCCTGCGCTTCAGAGGGGAAGGGGGCCACGAACGACACGAACGGGAGCCGGGGGGCGTCTCCTCTCCCGTGGGGAGAGGAAGGGACGTTCAGGGCGGTGCGGTTTGTCTCCCCTGGCCGGCCCTCGCTTGCGCTCGGGCGTTCATCGAGGGGAGACGGGCGGCCTTACCGGGCGGCGCGCTGGTCGCGGACGCCTTGGAGGAAGGCTTGCATGGTCATGGGGGGGCGGCCGGTGATGGCTTCGTAGTCGCCGGTGGCGATGTCGAACTGGCCGGCCTCGATGGCCTTCATGGTGCCGAGCGAGCTTCTGGCCAGCTCCAGCGGCAGGCCCCAGTGGTCGGACATGTATTGCGGCCAGACGTCCGCCGGGACGGCCTCGTAGCGGATGGGGCGGCCGAAGACCTTGGACATGACCGCCGCGATGTCGGCGCCGGTGAGCGTCTTTTCCATCGTCTCGCTGTAGATGCGGTTGTCGTGGCCGGGGCTGGCCAGCACGGTGGCGGCCGACAGGCCGAGGTCCTCGCGGGCGATGTAGGCGCAGGGGGCCGTGCCGCCGGCGCGGCGCAGGACGCCGGTGGCCAGGGTCTCGTCGAGGTCGTTGACCATGATGTCGGCGTAAAGCGCGTGGCGCAGGATGGTGTAGGCCATGCCCGAGGCGATCAGCGCCTGCTCGGTGGGGTAATGGACCTGCTGGCTGTGCTCGGCCAGGGAGTCGGGGCCGCAGCCCAGGAAGCTGGTGTAGGCCAGGCGCCGGACGCCGGCGCGTTTGGCGGCGTCGATGGCGTTGCGGTTCTGGCCCGCGCGCTGGGTGTTGTCGGCGTAGGTGGAGATGATCAGCGCCGCCTCCACCCCCTCGAACGCCGCCGGCAGGGTGGCGGGATCGTCGAAGTCGCAGAGCCGGACGTCGACGCCGGAGGCGGCGAGCGCCTGCGCACGGGGCGAAGCGGGATCGCGGGTGCCCGCCACGAAGCCCGACGGGCCGACGAGCCGGGTGAGATGGCCGGCGACGAGGCCGCCCAGATTGCCGTTCGCGCCGGTGACCATCAGCATGGGGGGTTCCTTTCGTGGATGAGGCCGCCTTCGCTGTACCTCCTCTCCCATGGGGAGAGGAAGGGGCCCGTCGCGGAGCGATGGGAAGGTGAGGGGGTGCGCCTCTCCCGCCTTACCCCCCTCCTCCTTCTTGACCCCTCATCCTCCCGCGCCTGCGGCGCGGGCCCCTCCTTCTCCCTATGGGCGAGGAGGTCAGACCGGAGGCCGGCGCGGTCCCTCTCCCCTGGCCCATCTCCCCTGGCCCATCTCCCCGAGGGAGAGGGGACCTGGGCGCGGGCCTCTGGGAACAAACAACCACCGTCGTGGCCGGGCCATTCGTCCGCGATCGCCAAATCGTCGGCGATCGCAAACTCCTACCCGGCCACCCATGACCTCCGCTCGCCCGTGTTCATGGGTCCCCGCCACTCGCCCTGCGGGCTCGGACGGGGATGACGGTGAGAGAGGGGGATGACGGTGAGAGAGATGGGGAGCGGAGAGACGGGAAGGTTTGACCGTCGGTGCGCGTTCTGGTATTGTTCTGGCCACATTCCGAGATCGCGCCCGCCCGGCCCCTGCCGCGGCGGGTTTTTCGTTTGGGCGGAGGACGGACGGGGAGGAGGCATGCGGGGGAAGCATACGAGCTATTCGGCGGAGGTGGCGGCGCGGGTGTGCTGCGCGGTGGCGGCTGGGGGCGCGCTGACGCGATCGAGCGGGAGCCGGGGATGCCGGGGCGGGACACGGTGGCGGAGTGGCGGCGGCGGCGGCCGGAGTTCGCGGTGCTGTACGAGGCGGCGCTGGCGCAGCGGGCGGCGGACGCGCGGCGCCGGCGCGAGGACCGGCGGAAGAGCGAGGCGGCGGCGGCGGGGACCGCGGCGGGGCGGATCGGGCGGCCGCCGCTCTATACGCCCGAGCTGGGCGAGAAGGTGTGCCAGCTGATCGAGGCGGGGGCGAGCATGGCGGAGGTGAAGCTGTGCCGCGAGCTGCCGAGCTATGCGACCATCTACACCTGGATCGGGCAGGATCCGGCGTTCCGCGCGAGGTACCAGGCGGCGTGCGAGGTGCGCGCCGAGGTGCTGGCCGAGCAGGTGCTGGAGATCGCCGACGACGGCGCCGGGGACTGGGTGGACGGCGCGCGGGGCGGGCGGGTGGTGGACCGCGAGCACATCCAGCGATCGAAGGTGCGGATCGAGGCGCGCAAGTGGCGGATCGCGATGATCGCGCCCAAGACGCACGGGCTGAAGCGCCTGGCCAGCGAACCCGAGGGGCTGACGTTCGAGCAGGCCCTGAAACAGCTGCGTGAGCGGAGCCAGCTCTGAGACGCCGGGGCGGGCGGCCAAAAAGAGCGGCGTGAAGCGGACGGCCCGGCGGCGCGAGCGGGCGGCGGCGAAGGCCGGCTATTTCGGCTTGCGGCAGACGATGCGCGACAGCTCCTGGCCCGCCCCTTCGTAGCGCATGCAGGTGGGCCGGTAGAGGTCCTTGATGAAGTAGGCCTTGGAGAATTCCTCCTCGCGCGGGTTCTCCATGCAGTCGTATTCCAGCTGGTGGCGCTGGCCGCTGACCTTCCAGCCCCGGCTGACCGTGAACGGCCGGCTGTAATACTCGGGGTCGATGATGGTCACCTGGACGTCGACCCGCTTGCCGTCGGCCGACTTGGTGAGCCGTTCGATGGTGTGGAGCTTGCGGCTGGTCGGCAAGGCGAAGGCGTCGAGCTCGAAGTCGCCGTTGTAGCCGACCGTATCCACGACCAGGGTGTCGCCCTCCCAATGCCCGATCGAATCCCCGAGGTAGCTGGGCGTCAGTCGCCGCGGGTGGGTCCCGCCCATCCTGATGCGGCGCACGAGCCGGGGCTCCTCGAACAGCAGGGTGATCTCGGACTGCGACTGCAGGACCATGATCGAGTTCATCGCCATGACCATGGCCGACACCGCGCCGGGCCTGCAGGACGTCCAGGCGGTGGAGAGGATCCTGCCGGACTTCATCGCCGCCCGGTAGCCGTCCACCTTGGCCTTGGCCTGGGGCAACAGGGGCGGGTTCTCGATCTGGAAGAAGAAGCGCTCGGACTCCCACATCCCGCCCAGATACCGGGGCTCGGACGGCGCCCGGCCGGGCGCGTCGGGCGTCGGCGGAAGCGGATCGAACTGGGCCAGCGCCGGCGCGTGCATGACGAGCCAGAGGGCGGCGACGGCGGGCGCGAGCTTGCCGAGACGGCTCATGCCGGACCTCCGTTCGTGGGCGCGGGCCGCAGCCGCGTCACGGCCGCTTGCCGGCGATGGCCGGTTCGCCGCGCGCGATCCGGTCCGGGCAGAGGTCGTCCTTGACGCTCATCCGCGGCGCCGGATGGTAGGTCGCCACCGACGTCCACGGCCGGGTGTAGAAGGCGGCGTCGTCGATGGTGAACCGCACCTCCAGATGGCCGCTGGGCAGGACGCGGAGGCGCTCGGTGAGCGTCATCTGGTCGGAGTGCGGCAGTCCGGATGCGTCCAGGATGGTCTCGTCTTCCAGGCCGGTGGTCTTGATGACCAGGGTGCGGCCTTCCCAGCGGCCCGCGGAGTAGCCCATGGTCGTCGGCAGGACGAACTGGGGCTCCTGTCCGCTCATGTCCACGAGGCGGTACCAGCGGTACCAGCCGAACAGGAACGCGAGATAGCCGCGCTCCGCCTTGATCTCGAAGGGATAGGGCATGTGCATGATGCGGGGCATGCCCGGCCCGGCGCACCAGCGCGTGCGGTCGAACTGGGGATCGGGCCGGTTGCGCTCGGCCTGACGCTGGGCGAGCAGCCTGGCCGCCTCCGGGGTCAGCGGCGTCGGTCCGTCGACCGGGACGAGCAGGCTTTCCGAAGGATCGTCCGGGGCCCAGACGCGAAGGAGCGCGGCTTGCGGATCCGCCGGGCCGGCGAGCGCGGCGCCCGATGCGGCCGTCGCCGCCAGGATCACCCAGAAGGCGCGCGCCGCCGCTGATCTGACCGCGGTCCCCAGGTCCATGGTCATTGGCCGGCGTTGGCCTTGATGCTGGCCGCCACCCCGTGCAGCGTCCGGCCATCTTCGAAGGTGAGGACACGCAAGGTCCCGAAGTTGCGGCCATCGCGGGCCGGCGCCATGGTGAGCGTGACCTTGTCGCCGGTCTTGACGCTGTCCTTGCGCCACCCGAGCCTGACGTTGATCGCCGGCGCGCCGATCTCGACGCCCCATTGCACGGTCGCGCCGTCCGCCCCTGTCGCCAGAACCTGCAGATAGGAGTGGGGGTTGGTCCACTGGACCTCCTTGACCTCCCCCTCGACCGTGATCGTCCGGGTGTAGTCGAACTCCGCCGTCGAATGATGCGCCCACAAGGCTCCAGGCGCGGCCAGCAGGCCGACGACCGCGATCACGGCCAGCGCGAAGGTCCGGCGGATCATCAGAACGTCCCCCTGCTGCACCCGACGATTCCACCCGGCTCCGGAACGAGGCTCCGCAGCTCTCTTCTGATCGCGATCAGTAGCGCATACCTCGAGGGTGGTTCGCAAGCACACGGCATTGCAGTCTTCGAACAAACGTGTCGTCGTTGATCTGCGGCGAGGCGTCGATCGGAGGCGCCGTCGTGGCGGAAGACCTGGGAGAGCGGGGGAGATCGGACCATGCGACGCGGGATCGGCGCCATCGTCTTCGCCTGCGCCCTGGCGGGCGCGATCCTGGCCCTCGCGCCAGCGGCGTCGGCGGCGGCGGACCAGGCCAATGACCGGCTGCAGATCTACGAGCTGATGGACCGCTACGGCGTGGTCCACGATTTCGGAACACCCGAAGAGTACGCGGCGCTGTTCACGCCGGACGCCGAGATCTCGATCGGCGCCGGTCCGCCGGTGGTGAAAGGGCATGACGCCCTGGTGGGGATGGCGACGCGGGATCATCAGCGGTTCGGCGGCGCGGTGACGGCGGACGGCAAGACCTCGCTGATCATGCGGCACGTCGTGTCGAACCGGATCGTCGAGATGGTCGGCAAGGACGCGGCGCGGGGAAGCTCGTACGTCACCACCTTGATCAGGACCCCCGACAACGGCCTGGCCGTGCTGAGCATCGGGCGATACGAGGACGAGTACGTCCGTCAGGGCGGGACATGGCGGATCGCCAAGAGACGCATCCTGCTCGACTTCGGCGACCAGAAGCTGGCCAAACAATTCGGGTTCTGACGCCGCGCGCAGGCCGCGGATTCCGGCGGCCGCGCGCCTGGCGGCGTCACCGCCGGCGCAGCGCTCGAAGGCGCGGATCGAGGCGCGGATCGAGGCGCGCAAGCGGCGGATCGCGATGATCGCGCCCAGGCGGCGCGGGACGCGGCGGCCGGCGGCGGGCGAAGAGGAGGGGCTGAGCCTTGAACAGGCCCTGGAGCGGCGGCGTCAGCGAGGCCGGCTTCGAGACGCTGGAGCGGCTGGCCAAGGACCTGCCGGTCTTCGCCGAGAGCTGCCTGACCGTGCGCGCCAAGACCGGGGCGTTCGTCCCCCTGGCGCTGAACCCGGCGCAGGCGCGCCTGCACGCGCGGCTGGAGGCGCAGCGGGCGGCCACCGGCAAGGTGCGGGCGCTGGTGCTGAAGGCGCGCCAGCAGGGCGTCTCGACCTATGTGCAGGCGCGGCACTACTGGCGCGTGGCGTTCGGCAAGGGCCTGCAGGCGTTCATCCTGGCGCACGAGACGGGGGCGAGCGAGGCGCTGTTCGCCATCACCCGGCGGATGCACGCGCTGAGCCCCGAGCCGATGCGGCCGCGGATCGGCCGCGACAACCCCCGGGAGCTGAGCTTTCCGGGCGTGGGCGGCGGCCATGGCGCAGGCACGGCGGGCGCCGATGCGGTGGGGCGATCGAAGACCATCCAGCTGCTGCACGGATCGGAGGCGGCGTTCTGGAAGAACGCGGCCGAGCATTTCGCGGGGGTGGTGCAGGCGGTGCCGGACCTGGAGGGCACGGAGATCATCATCGAATCCACCGCCAACGGCCCGGGGGGCGAGTTCTTCGAGCGGTGGCGGCGCGCCGAGGCGGGGATCGGAGATTACCTGGCCTTCTTTGCGCCCTGGTTCTGGACGGCCGAGTACCGCCGGCCGGTCCCGCCGGGGTTCGCGCCGGACGCGGAGGAGGCGGAGCACGCGGCCCTGCACGGCCTGGACATGGCGCAGATCGCCTGGCGGCGGGCGAAGATGGCGGAGCTGAAGGACCCGATGCTGTTCATGCAGGAATATCCGGCGACGGCGGCGGAGGCGTTCCAGGCCAGCGGCCACGACGGCTTCATCAAGCCCGAGGCGGTGCTGCGGGCGAGGAAGGCCAGTCTGGAGGGGATCGGGCCGCTGGTGCTGGGGGTGGACCCCAAGCGCGAGGGGACGGACCGGTTCGCCATGGCCCTGAGGCGGGGGCGCAAGCTCATCCGCGTGACCAGCGACGCCGCGCCGGTGGACGCCCTGACCGCGGCCGGGCGGATCAAGGCGGCGGTGGACCAGGACGGGCCGGCGCGGGTGTTCATGGACGTCGGCGGCCCCGGCGGGGCGATCGGTGACATCCTGAGGAGCTGGGGCGAGCCATACGCCAGCCGCCTGGTGCTGGTGAACTTCGGCTCGGCGCCCGTGGAGCCGGAGACCGTGCTGGAGGACGGCTCACGCCGGCCGGGGCCGAAGAACCGCCGCGCGGAGATGTGGGCGCGGTCAAGGGACTGGCTGGAGCAGGAAGGCGGCGCGGACATCCCCGACAGCGACGCGCTGCAGGCCGACGCCTGCGCGCCCAGGTTCAGCTACGACCTGAACCAGCGGCTGGTGCTGGAGGCGAAGGAGCGGATGGCGGCGCGCGGGGCGAGGTCGCCGGACGAATGGGACGCGGTGGCGCTGACGTTCGCGGAGCCGGTGGCGGAGGCGGGGCGCCGGTGGCAAGGCGGGTCTATGGGCCGGGAGGGTGGATGGGGTGAGGGAGCGTCGGCAATTCCCAGCTGTTGTTTTGGTCCTGCCGTGGGGGGCAGACCAGGATCCAGAAGTCGTCCGGCCCCGGGGGCGGAGCGGAATCGATAATCGGGGTTCCGCCAGCCGGAGCTTCGCGCATGGTACGGATAGGCATCTCGTCTTGGCACGCTCGGTCAGCTAGGCCGAGCTTCGGGGGAGGTGAGCATAGGGTGAATCGTCAAAACTCAAAGTTTCGGTTTGGAACGCGTTCATTCCAGAGAATGCCTTGGTCATGGCCACCATGAGAAAATCCGCCGAGGCCGGTAATTCCTCAGGCATGAAGGAACTGGGCGCGGAAAATACGGGTCTTCACAAGGAGGTCTACGGTTGGCGCATGGTCGAAGATCCGTTCGGCGGCATGGTAAACCAGAACGTCGCGAAGAACTGACCGGGCTTTTGCTTGAGGCTCTCAGTATCGACATTCAACCGTCCCAGCGGTCGATTGCCAACCTTCGTACGTTTGTAGCTCGCGCACAGGAGGTCGTGAAATCAGAAGGGTCGAGTGGAGTGACGGTCAAGGATGCCATTGTCGATGATGAAGAGTATAGATTGAACTCTGTTCTTGCGTTTACCAATCCCGTTGGCTAATAGACGTGTTCGATGAACAACCTGGCGTATCTATTACTGTGAGATGATGGAAAAGACACTGACATCACCTTCGGGAGCGGCCAAGGCCGTCGCTGAGGTTTTTCAGAGAGACGCTCGTTGCAAGGTGTCCGTTCGCGAAGATAGCGCCTCAACGCTGGGGAATTTGTTTTCTTTGGCGATATCGAACTGTTCCCGTCCGATCGCAATGATCCGAGCAGGTCTTACGAGCCGTCAAGCACGGTGAATTTGAATGGCGAACTCCTGCCCTAGCAGAAATAACGGCGAACCTGCATGAGCAGCTGGGCATTGACGCCCTAGGCGCAGACGCTAAGGAAAGAGCCACCGACAAGGTGCGCCGCATTTGCAACTCGCTGGGCGCAATCGCCGTTCGTCTGGGCCTTAGCCATCCGTGTTTGATCCGCTTGCGCTGGAGTCGATGCCATTCCAGCGGCCAACCACGGTCATCACCGACACGTCTGGGGTGCTCCAGGGGGGCTTGAGCTTCGTCGCCCACAACCTTCACCCCGCGGCCCAATCAAAGTGCCTGCAGTCGTTCAAATGGAAATCGTAAATTTTGCCGACCGGTTTCTTTCGAACTGGCGTGCAGTCAAAGTTAAGCCGGTCGACCTCCTGATGGACCATCTCAATAGCCAAGCCGGCCAGCGCGTACTCCTGCAACTGGAGCTGCACTCTGATGTGGAGCTGGAGCGCACTTTCCTACTAGGTGACCCGCTTCGTGGTGCTTTTCAGCGGGAAGAAGAGAAAGAGCTCAGGGAACTAAACTTAAGTGTATCGATCCCGCGTATGCGGATCGCCTAATTCTGAAATCGGCCCGGCAACATCAGTCCCAGGTCAGTTTTGGTCACCAGGTTCTCCTGTTGACTAGCGATCAGGCCTTGGCGCGGATGGCTATGGCGGAGGGACTGTCTCCGCTCTACTTTCGATCATCGAGAGCGGCGTCACTGTTTGGACGGCGCCTGACCGGCACGAACTTTCACCCGTTCGCAGGTTCCATCTGCACACGCGCCGTTGCCGACGTCCTCTGGGAGTTCGCAACGATTTTCGGGACGGCGCGATTGACCACGTCGACGGGCAATGGCCTGCAGGTCCACGCCATCGGCAAGGATCTGGCCTGGGCACCCTATCACTCTCACGAAGACCTTCTATGGATGGAACCGCTCCCGGGGATCGCACCACCTAGCCCCAGAAGGTCGCCCCGCCGGCGGGCATCGGCCCCAGAGGCCTTACCGGACATGAAAGATGCCGAGCACGCACCGGCCGACCCACACGCGCCCGTCAGCGATGGCCCAAAGGATGAAAAAGGACTCGTCTCGCTCTACAAGATGAGCGTTGATCGTTTGTTCACCCTGATTGATGTCCTTGAGACAGCCCAGTCTCTTTCTAGAAGTCGAGCGATTTCCGTTTTGGGGCTCAATGCACCTTCGGCTTCTCGAGACTATCGACGCTTTCTGGAATCCGGCGGTGCCTTGATTGTCGAGGGCGGCGAATGGAAGGCGGCGAGGAAACTCACAGACCTGGCGATCGTTCTTCGAACTCTGGACATAAACGCGCTACGTGACGCGCTCGAAGCCTTTCCGTCTTACGGTGCGATTCGGGCAGTTCTCGAAGCCCACGACATCGGTGTCCCCGTGGAGCCAGAGGCCTTCGGTCGAGCAGCTGCGACCTAC
Organism: uncultured Alphaproteobacteria bacterium; assembly: GCA_963775275.1. Classification (GTDB taxonomy): domain Bacteria; phylum Pseudomonadota; class Alphaproteobacteria; order Caulobacterales; family Caulobacteraceae; genus JANWHQ01. Next base: position 479,764 of record CAVZII010000005.1, read on the forward strand.
CAGACCCTGGCGGAACTGACTGAATTGGGCGCGGCGGTGTACGGTCGCGGCTTTTTCGCCACGCCGAGCCAACCTAGCAGCGACGCCTTCGTGCCAGCGGCGATCAACGCGTACCAACGTTTGAAAAACGATGGCGGATGGGCGGAGACCGGCGCTTGGCTCGAAGAGCTGACTGTCAAAGACGGAGTGCACCCCCTTGTCGCCCGCCGAAGACTACAGGACGCCAGTGAGCAAAACCTCTTGAAACGGATTACCGAGGGATCGACGACCGACACCAAGCTGGACCGTCACACTCTCCGCACATTGCAGCTTGTGAATGGAACGCCGGGGATCAAAATCGAACACCTGTACCGGGGAGATTTCCTAATCCCAGGCAAGGCCAGTTCAAGCATCCGGATTGAGGAGGCACCTGCATGAGCCTTCGGGACAGACTGCGAGAAGGTCCCCTGGCCAGCGACAAGTCGCCCTTGGCCAAATTTGGAGTGCTGGAGAACCCGTTTCCGACATCCAACCAAACATCAAACAATCCGCATTATCCCGTGCCTGAGGATGGGGAGGCCGAAGAGCGCTTGGTGACCTTCTTTCGCGAGGGTCGCTCCGAGGTCCTCGTTGTGCTCGGAACGCAAGGCGTCGGGAAGACTAATTTTTTGAACAATCTCGAAAATGAGAATTCTCGAGGCCCGCGATGAAGGTGATGATTACTACGTCGTTCGGTACATGGCCGATCCGGAACCGTCGTTCGACGGGATCATCCGGACCATCTTCCAGGAGCTGGGGCCCACACATTTGCAGCGCCTGAGCAAGGCCGTGGCGGCCAAGCCCGAGGCGCTTTCAGTAGTCAAATCCTTCGATCTTCGCCAAGCATTGCAGGCGCTCTCAAGGTCGCCAGATGACGAAGACTTGCTTCGTCTTGGCATGGACTGGCTGCTCGGATTCCGTCTCTTAAATGCCCATCGAAGCGGGCTCGGGGTAAGTTTTCAACTCGATACGGTTAAATCTAGAACGAGTGTTCTGCGTGACTATGTCTTGCTGAGTGTCGATCTAGGGCTTCTAAAGGGAATATTCCTTCTGCTCGATGAACTAGAGAAGCAGGCCGGTGTATCGGACCTACTGCTGTAGTGCGCTATCTGTCAGCGATGAGGGCAATCATCGACGCCTTGCCAAAGTACCTTTTCATGATCGTGGCCATAACGCCGGACGCGATGCGGCGTTACTCCAGCGCTCTCCAGCCTTTAGGAGCCGCCTCGAAAACCAAATTGCCCTATCTCCGCTCCAAAGCTTCGAAGAGGCGAAAGTTTGGCCGCCTTCTACGTAGCCAAGAAGAGGGAGGTGGCCAAATTGGCTGTTATCGGCCGGCGGCAACCAAGACCTTGTCACGAAATCCGAGATGCGGACAGTTTTCGAGGAAGCGCTGAAGGCCTCGCAGAGGCGCGGCGACGACGGCGTTAGGCAGCGAGAATTCTTGAATACCTTGCACCGGATAGCGGAGAATAAAATACAATCAGTCGGGTAGCCGCCAGCCCGGCTTGTCTCGGGTTGCTGAGAGGTTTGGGCGATACTGTACGAGCCCTCGCCCCTGCGCAGCAGCCCGTCACTTCCAAATGTCGTCCTTTTCAAAGTGTCACTGTAATAATGCTTAGATATTGAGAAGACGGTGGGAGATTGCGTTTACCTTGAGAGGTAGATAATTCATGTACAGCCAGAGTTTTTAGCGAATGGTCCTCCTGCCTGAATACATGCCCTTGAACATGAGTGCGGTCTCCACGCGCTGGAGCAGCGCTACATTCTCCTTTTGGAAGCAGACGACCTTGCCAGCAGCGTCAATACTTTTATCCGGCATATGATCCATCTAGCGATCTAGGGGCCGCTGTCGGTCATTGGTAGATTGCAGCGGGTCGAATTCAGAGTTTTCGACTTGCTTCATCGATTTTGTCCCGTACAGACCTGATCTTCTCCTCGATTTCGTGAATGTTGCCGCGCTCTTCGTCCATCCACCCCTGGACGCGATCGCGAAAGCTATCCGACCAGGCGCTTTGATATTGTTCTTCCAAGTGTCGTAAGTGATCCGCGCGCCTGTCTCGCGCTCCTTCAAGCTTGCCGAGGCTTTCGTATAGCCTGCTGACGAATGCCTTTTGATTTTCGCGCCAGTGCTCTTGTTTCTCGGCATTCTCGCGGCGGCGAATTTCGTACGCTTCGTCCTTTTTATCCTTCCAAGCCGCCCAATCCCGATCAAGCTTGATCTTGGCATGTTCGAGCAGGGAGTGGGCCATTCCCTTGTCTGCACCCACCATCTCAGCCTTGTGTTCACTAAGATATGTCCAGCCCAGCTTGAGCTGGGCTGACCTCCTCTTCAGGTCCTCGTGCCACATATCGAGCTTCCCGAAGAGCGCGTCCATTCCCGCGCGCAGAAGGTCATATAGACCGACCGAGAAGATGCGGAGGAGCTCCTCCACGGCATAATCGTCGCGTTCGGCTTCGTTGGCATATCCACGGATTCGATCAAGGTGATCTCTGGACTTGGAGCCTAGCTTCTCGCGGCGTTTTTCGGCCTCGTTCTGATCCGCCCGAACGACTTGAACGATGGTTTGGAAACGCTCCCACGCGGCGGTTCGCCCACCGCGCGTCGGATATCGCACGTCTTTGAACTTCGCGCTGATCGCTCGGATGCGATCCCAAACGTCCTTCCACCTGACCCCGCCCGAGAGGGCACTTTGGACGTCCTCATCGAGCTTGCCTATCTCTCGATCCAGGTCAGAGCTGGACATGTCGTCTTGACCATTCAGGTAGCGCTTCGCTGACCGAATACACGTTATGGGGCACACCAGTCACGCTGCTCGGTGCGCCTGGAACGTGGCGAAGACCTTGTCACGCCAGGCTCTTTGCTGGCCGGACGTGACGCCTCACCCGGCCTTTGCAGGCTTCGTCATATCCCCGCAGACGGGGCGGCCCGTTCCCCTGCCGCCGCCGCCCCCGCCCACGGGGTGGGCCAGCCTGGCGCCGGTGGGCCTGATGCTGGGGATCTGGGCGGCGGGCCTGGTCGTCGCCGCGCTGGTCTGGTGGGCGCTGGGCAGACCGAAGAATGACGCCCAGCCGGACGCGTGAGCCCGGCGCCCGGCTGGAAGAGGCGCCCGAGGCGGCCGTCGTCGCGCTGGCGATGGGCGGGGACGACGGCGCCTTCGCCGAGCTGGTGCGGCGCCGCCAAAAGCAGGTGCGCGACCTGCTGCGCCGGCTATGCGGCGACCATGCGCAGGCGGACGACCTGGCGCAGACCGCGTTCGTGCGGGCGTGGCGCGGCATCGGCGCGCTGAGGGATGCGGGCGCCTTCGGCGGCTGGCTGAAGCGGGTGGCGGTCAGCGCCCGGAGCACGATGCGATCAGGCGGAATCGCCTGATCGCTGAATCGTGCTCCAGGTTCATACGTTGGAGCGCGTTTTGGGGGCGAAACCGCACACACTTTCGCCCAACGCGCTCCCGCTCGCCGAGGCGCGCCGGGCGCGCGAGCCGATCGACGACGACGAGGGCGCCTTGCTGGCCGCGCCGGACCCGGCGCCGTCGCCGCAGCGCGTCGCCGGGGGCCTGGACCTGGAGCGCGCGCTGGCGCGGCTGGGGCCGGGCGAGCGATTGTGCGTGGCGCCAGCGCACGGCGAGGGCATGACCCACGCCGAGATCGCCGAGGCGACGGGGCTGGCGCTGGAGCGCTATTCGCTCCGATTAATCGGAGCGGCGCTCCAGTCTCTTCCGTGGTCGCGATTTCGGACGGCGAACCGGTTCCCACGGAGTTCATCCTCGGGCCGACCTGCGGTCGGACCCGGGGGCCTGAAATCGCTCCAGGGACGGTGAAATCGCGCGTGCTGCGCGGAAGCGACAGGCTGAGGCGGATCTGGGCCGAGGTGACGGGTGATGACTGAGACGCCGCTGGGCGAGCTGTTCGCCGAAGGGACCGCGCCGGAGCGCGACCCGGAGTTCGCGCGGAAGGTGGCGGCGGGGGTGGGCCGCGCGCGGCTGGGCCGGCGGATGGGGGCGATCGCGGCGCGCGGGGCCGGGCGGCGGCGGCCTGCGCGGCGGTTCGTGACGGCGGGGCTGATCGGGCCGGTCGTGGCGGCTTTGATGAGCGGGGCGCCGGAGGTGATGGGCGCGCCGCTGCCGGCGGTCGTGGCGGTGGTGGTCGTCGGGCTGGCGCTGATGGTGCGGCGGCGGGTGATTGCGTCTGGCGCGGGCGGGGGGTGGACGGAGCCGATGGAGTGAGGGGGCGGGGGACGGGGCGGTCGGTTGCGGCCCTAGGACAACCGCTGTCCCCTAATTGCGCTGTCTCACCCGGCGGGGTCGGTCCAGGCCGCGGCGCCGGGGATTTGGAACCACGAACCACACGAAAAACACGAACGCCTTTCCGGAAAGGCTTGCAGGACGACGTCCCTGGGGATTTCGGAGGCGGCTGCGCGAAGCCGCGCGTTCGAGACATTCGATCAGGCTCAGAGACGCCGAGGCGGCGCCACCCCCACCCCCGGCCCCTCCCCCTTCCAGGGAGAGGGGAGCCGGCGCGCGGCCATGAGCAGCGAACTGTGTCCCGGGGGCGTCTATCCCCTCAGGATCTTGTCCATCGCCCTGCCCTTGGCGAGCTCGTCGATGAGCTTGTCCAGGTAGCGGATCTCGCGCATCAGCGGCTCGGCGACCTCTTCGACGCGGACGCCGCAGACCACGCCCCGGATCGCGGCCCGCGCCGGGTTGAGCCGGGGCGCCTGGGCGAAGAAGGTCTCGAAGTCGGTCCCGGCCGCCAGATGGGCGGCGAGCTGGTCCGGGCCGAAGCCCGTCAGCCATCCGATGATCTCGTCGACCTCGGCCCTGGCGCGCCCCTTGCGCTCGGCCTTGGCCACGTAGTGACGATAAACGCTGACGACGCTGGTGGTGTAGATCCGGTGCTGGGTCATGGCGGTCCGATCAGGCTGGGCGGAGGCTCCGGCAAGGGCGGTCGCAACTCCAATGCCAGCTTCGGGCCGGCCCGCCAATGCGGGACCCTTGCGGGTTCAGGCCGGACCGGGGGAAGGCTCCGAGGACGCAGAGAGGCGAAGCAAAGGCCTGTTCGTGTGGTCCGTGTGGTTCGTGGTCGATCCTGGACGCATGGCGGCGGCTGCAGCGCCGGGACTTTGGAGCCACGAACCACACGAACCACACGAACGCCTTTTCGGGCGGGCTTGCGGGACCGCTCCTGTGCGAGCTGCGCGGTTCCACGGACAGGCGGCTCGGCCGCCTGGTCGCGGCGGCGGAGATCAGCCCGACCCTGGCGAGGGAATTGGCCCGCGGGGGCGAGGCGGCAGGGTCGGCCAGGGCTGAACCTGCGGATGCAGGAGCGCGGGGAGGGCGCCACCCCCTCCCCCGGCCCCTCCCCCTTCCAGGGAGAGGGGGGCCGTTTGCGTGTCGCCGACGCCTCCTAGAAACGCCTCGGCGGCCAGGGCCATGACGGGCTCCGGGCCGGTCTTGAGCTTGGCGAGGCAGGCGGCGGCTTCGGGGAGGATGCGGTCGAGGAAGTAGCGGCCGGTCGTGAGCTTGTTGGCGTAGAAGGGGTCGGTGTCGCCGGCGGCGATGCGGGCCTGGGCGGCGCGGGCGATGCGGGCCCACATGTAGGCCAGGGCGGTGAGGGCCATCAGGTTCAGGTAGTCGTGGGAGGCGGCGGCGGCGGCGTCGGGGTCGGCGATGCCGTGCTGCATCAGCCACATGCTGGCGTCCTGGAGCTGGGCCTTGGCGCCGGCCAGGGCCTCGAGGAAGGGCTGGACGGCCGGATCGGCGGGCTCGGCGGCGTAGGCGTCGATCTCGGCCAGGAAGGCCATCAGGGCGCGCCCGCCGTTGGCCGGCAGCTTGCGGCCGACGAGGTCGAGCGCCTGGACCCCGTTGGTCCCCTCGTAGATCATGGCGATGCGGCAGTCGCGCAGGTACTGGGCGGCGGGGAAGTGGGTGGTGTAGCCCGAGCCGCCGTGCACCTGCAGGGCGTCCGAGCAGATGCGGAAGCCGCGGTCGGTGAGGAAGGCCTTCAGGACCGGGGTGAGGAGGGCGACGGTATCCTCCGCCTTCTGACGATCGGCCGCGTCCGGGGCGCCGGCCTCGATGTCCTGGTTCAGGATGGTCCAGAACAGGAGGGCGCGGCCGGCCTCGATGCAGGCCTTGGAGTCCATCAGCATGCGGCGCACGTCGGGGTGGACGATGATCGGGTCGGCGGGACCGTCCGGGTTCTGAGGACCCTTGAGGGCGCGGCCCTGGAGGCGCTCCTTCGCGAACGTCACGGCGGCCTGGTAGGCGGCCTCGGCCTGGGCCAGGCCCTGGACGGCGACGCCCAGGCGCGCCTCGTTCATCATGATGAACATCTGGCGAAGGCCCTTGGTCTCCTCCCCGAGGAGCCAGCCGGTCGCGCCCTCGTAGGCCATGACGCAGGTGGCGTTGCCGTGGATGCCCATCTTCTCCTCCAGGCCCGCGCACTTGAAGGCGTTGCGCGGGCCGGGCGCGCCGGAGGCGTCGGGGATGAACTTGGGGACGATGAAGAGGGAGAGGCCGCGGGTGCCCTCGGGGGCGCCCTCGGTGCGGGCGAGGACCAGGTGGACGATGTTGGGGGTCAGGTCCTGCTCGCCGCCGGAGATCCAGATCTTCTCGCCGGTGATGCGCCAGGAGCCGTCGCCGGCCTTGACCGCCCGGGTGCGGATCAGGCCGAGGTCGGTGCCGCACTGGGGCTCGGTGAGGTTCATGGCGCCGGACCATTCGCCGGTGGCCATCCTGGCCAGATAGGTCGCCTTCTGCCCCTCGTCGCCCGCCGCGCGGATGGTGGAGAAGGCGCCGTGGGTCAGGCCCGGATACATGGCGAAGGCCATGTTGGCCGAGGAGGCCATCTCGTTGAAGGCGACGTTCAGCACCATGGGCAGGCCCTGGCCGCCCCACTGGGGCTCGACGGAGAGGGCGCTCCAGCCGGACTCCACCATGGCCTGGTAGGCGGCCTTGAAGCCGGTGGGGGTGGTCACGGCGGCGGTGGCGCCGTCGTAGGAACAGCCTTCGCGGTCGCCGACGGCGTTGAGGGGGGCCAGCACCTCCTCGCAGAAGCGGGCGGCCTCCTCCAGGAGCTGCTGGGTCAGCTCGGGGGTGGCGTCGGCGAAGCCCGGGAGGTTGGAGTGGGCATGCATGCCCAGCACCTCGTTCAACAGGAACAGGTGCTCCTTGACCGGCGCCTTGTAGGCCATGGCTGGTGATCCCTCCCCTGGGCGGGGGCGCAGTGTGCCGCGAGTCGGGGCGGGGCGTCGCGGGCTCCCGCTCCGGGCGGGGGCTGCTGGCTGGGCGAGTTGTCCTGGCCGGAGGCCGGCAAGGGGAACGCAGAGGTCGCAGAGAAGAAGATGAGGACGCAGAGGCGCCGCGCCCTCTGCGATCTCTGCGTTTCCTCCGCGGACTCTGCGTTCCCTTACAGGCGGCTTCGCCGCCGGAGCCGACCCATGATCATTCCGATCGTCCCGGCCTCCGGGCCTGGCCGGAGGCCGGCAAGCAGAACCGCGGAGCACGCAGAGAAGGTGCAGAGGACGCAGAGGCGCCGCGCCCTCTGCGATCTCTGCGTTTCCTCCGCGGACTCTGCGTTCCCTTACAGGCGGCTTCGCCGCCGGAGCGTTTTTTCCGTGTTCCGCTCATCCCCGCGAAAGCGGGGATCCAGGCGTTTTGTCGCGTTGCAGGGCCTGGTGGGTCGGAGGGTCCGCCGGAATGCGCTCGCAACAGCGAGCGCGAAAAAGCCTGGGTCCCCGCTTGCGCGGGGATGGACGGGGAAAAGGGGGCCTGCGCCCGCAGGACTTCGTGTCCTTGGCGTCCTTGGCGGTTCCCTTCGCGGCGACCGCGTCCGCCCTGTACGCAAGAGATCGACCGCCAAGCGCGCCAAGGGGTCCCGGACCTCTGTGTGCTCGGGTTCTACCCTCGGGCCGGCCGGAGGCCGGACCCGGGGGTAGAACTTGCGGGCGGCTGCAGCGCCGGTCGCGGCGCTGGCGGGACGCAGGGCCCGTTCGTGCTTTTCGTGTGGTTCGTGGTCGATCCTTCGGGCTCGGCGTCGGCTGCAGCGCAGGGGATTCTGGAACCACGAACCACACGAACCACACGAACGCTTTGTGGCAGGCGCTTGCGCCCCATCTGCAGACGCAGGGCCGCAGCTGCGCCGCACCCACGTCCCTGTCATCCCGGCCGGAGCGGCGCCCGCCGCGCAGAGCCGGGATCCCGGCCGGCCGCGAGGAGCTCCCGGATAGCCGCTGCGCGGCTTCCGGGATGACAACGGAAGGGAGGCGGGGGCTGGGTTGGGCCCGCTACAGCCCTTCGAACAGGGCGGTGGAGAGGTAGCGTTCGGCGAAGGAGGGGACGATGGCGACGACGAGCTTGCCGGCGTAGTCGTCGCGCTGGGCCAGGCGGAAGGCCGCCGAGATGGCGGCGCCCGAGGAGATGCCGACGGGGATGCCTTCGATGCGCGCGGTCTTGCGGGCCATCTCGAAGCTCTCCTCGTTGGTGACGGTGATCACCTCGTCGATGACGCCGCGGTCCAGGATCGCCGGGACGAAGCCGCCGCCGATGCCCTGGATCTTGTGCGGGCCGGGCTGGCCGCCGGAGAGGACGGCGGAATCGCGCGGCTCGACGGCGATCATCTTCACCGAGGGCTTGCGCGCCTTGAGCACCTGGCCGACGCCGGTGATGGTGCCGCCGGTGCCGACGCCGGAGACCACGGCGTCGACGGCGCCGGCCGTGTCGTTCCAGATCTCCTCGGCGGTGGAGACGCGGTGGATCAGGGGGTTGGCGGGGTTCTCGAACTGCTGGGGCATGACCGAGCCGGGGATCTCGGCCAGGAGCTCCTGGGCGCGCACCACCGCGCCGCGCATGCCGCGCTCGGCGGGGGTGAGCTCCAGGCGCGCACCCATGAGGGTGAGCATCTTGCGCCGCTCGATCGACATGCTCTCGGGCATCACCAGGATCAGGCGGTAGCCCTTGGCGGCGGCGACGAAGGCCAGCGCGATGCCGGTGTTGCCGCTGGTCGGCTCGACGATGGTGGTGACGCCCGGCTCGAGCTTGCCCTGCGCCTCCAGCGACTCGATCATGGCCACGCCGATGCGGTCCTTGACGCTGGCGATCGGGTTGAAGAACTCGAGCTTGGCGACGACCTCGCCCTGGGGCCTCAGCTCCTCGGTGAGGCGGGGCAGGCGCACCAGCGGCGTGTCGCCGATGGTGTCGATGACGGAGTCGTAGATCTTGCCGCGGCCTGAGCGGCGATAGCGTTCGGCGTCATAGCCGGTCTTGGCGGCGCCATCCATGGCAGGGCCTCGTGCGGGGGAGGGGCGTTGTCGTCATCTATAGGCGGCCCGGAGCGCATAGTCAGCCCGGGACCGCGGCGAAGCCGGCTTCCGTTCACGCCGCGCCGGGCTAGTGATTTGAACCTGACGTTCGTCACTGCGGTCGCCCCGAGGGACGGACGAACGTCAGGTTCACAAACCTCACTAGTGTGGTGGATCAGAAGTTCGCATCGATGATGGCGGCGCATCTCGGCTGCGAACTTCTGATCCGTAAACCACACTAGAATCATACATTTGCTAGTGTCCTTATCAGATCCGAAGTTCGCATCCGCCTTGCAAATGCGCTGGCGAACTTCGGAATCAGGACACTAGTGTCCTTTTCGACTCTGACGTTCGCTCGATGTCGCCACGTGCGGTTGCGAACGTCGGAGTCGGGACACTAGACTGGGCCCTCGAAGGTGCGAAGGGCGCCGGCCATGCGAAGCCTGATCGTTCCCGGCGTGCTGATGCTGGCCCTGGCGGGGTGCGGGCCGGCCGGGCGGACCAAGGGCGCGGGCCTGGTCCCGCCGGCGGATGCGCCGGCCAACCCCACCGAGCCGGCCAGCGCGGCGGCGGCGGACGCCGGCGGACATCGCGGCCGGCTTCGACGCCAGCGGGACCGAGCCGTTCTGGAGCGTGAAGGCCCGTCGCGACACCATCGTGCTGAGCCGCGCGGGCGAGACGGACGTGCTGGCGGTCAATCCCGGGCCGGAGCGGCGGGGGCAGGCGCTGGTGTGGACGACCACGGCCGCGGCCAAGGGCGACGACCTGGCGATCGAGCTCACGCCGGGCGCGTGCTCGAACGGGATGTCGGACCGGCGGTACGCGTTCGAGGCGACGGTCCGGTACGGCGGCGCGACGCTGAAGGGCTGCGCGGAGGCGCGTTAGGGCCCGCGTCCCCTCCTCCGATCGACCCGGCGAAGGCGCTGAGTCAGGGCGCGCAATCGCGACTCCTCTCCCCCTGGAGGGGGGAGAGGCCGGGAGAGGGGGTGGAGACGGTTCAGGGCTTGCGTCGCCTTGCGATGGCGGCCACGGCGCAGGCGAGGGAGACGATCAGGTCCAGCGGCGCCGAGAGGGCGCCACCCCCTCCCCCGACCCCTCCCCCCTCCAGGGGGAGGGGCGGCAAATCGGTCAGATCGCGCGGGCGAGGCGCCTGAGGCCCGGGGCGCCGCAGGCGGCTTCGAAATCGGGGTGGCGGCTTTCGTCGTCCAGCTCGAACCCGGCCTTCAGGTAGGCCTGCTCGGCCGCGTCGTTGCCGATCACGAAGGACAGCTGGGCGCGGCGGAAGCCCAGCGACCGGCCCCGTTCGAGCGCCGCCGCCAGCAGGGCCCCGGCGACGCCCCGGCCGCGCCGGTCCGCGGCCACGGCGACGTTCTCGATCACCCACGCCTCCTCGTCGGGGGTGGGAAGGAGGCAGGCGAAGACGTAGTCCCCGCGCGACCACAGGGCCGCCATCTCCGCTTCGCCCCAGCCGAGCGGCTCCAGCGCCTCGGCCAGGGCGCCTTGCAGCGAGCCCCAGCCGTTGGCCGAGTCGAAGCAGCACAGCGCGCCGACCGGCGAGCCGTCGGCCTCGGCCACCAGGAAGTTGGAGAGGCCCCACCAGGACGGCGTGCGCGTCAGGACCAGGCGGCTCAGCACGGCCAGGCATTCGGCTTCGCTGAGCTGCAAGGCGATGTCGTACCAGCCTCGCGGCAGGTGGGCGCGGCCCGCCGCCAGGATCGCCCAGCCCAGGAAGCCCGCGTCCTCGGGCCGTGCGGGCCGGATCAGGATGTCCCGGAGACCGACCGGTGATTGCTTACCCATCTCCCCCTCCGCCGAGCGCCCCGGCTGAAGTCGACAGTCCCCAAGTTCAGGCGCGTCGGACGCCTGATCCGGCGCCCCTCTCCCTGGAAGAGGGAGGGGTCGGGGTGGGGGTGGCCCCCGCTCCGCTGAGCCTGATCGGATGTCCCTGGCGGGTTCCGGCGCCTGGAGCACGATGCGATCGGACGGAATCGTCTGATCGTTGAATCGTGCTCCAGATTTCAAACGCTCGAGCGCGTTCTTGCCGCAAAACCGGGTTCCACTTTTGCGGAACGCGCTCTGGAGCACGATGCGATCGGACGGAATCGTCCGATCGTTGAATCGTGCTCCAGATTCAAACACTTGAGCGCGTTCTTGCCGCAAAACCGGGTTCCACTTTTGCGGAACGCGCTCTGGAGCAGCAGCATCCGTTGCAGGCAGAGCCAAGTCCTGAAGCGTCTCCACCCCCTCTCCCGACCTCTCCCCCCTCCAGGGGGAGAGGAGCTTTGACGGCGCCCCCGGACTTGGCGCCTGTGCGCCTCCGCCGGGGCGATCGGAGAAATAGAACATAGAAAGAACTCAAGTCCAATCCCGAGTCCGCTCGCTATCCCGCAAACACCTCGAACAGGCCCGCCGCGCCCATGCCGCCGCCGATGCACATGGTGACGACGGCGCGTTTGGCCTTGCGGCGGCGGCCTTCCATGAGGACGTGGCCGGAAAGGCGCGTGCCGGTCATGCCGTAGGGGTGGCCGATGGAGATCGAGCCGCCGTTGACGTTGAATTTCGCCGGATCGATCCCGAGCGTGTCGCGGCAGTACAGGCACTGGCTGGCGAAGGCCTCGTTCAGCTCCCAAAGATCGATGTCGCCGACGGTCAGCCCCTCGCGCTCGAGCAGGCGCGGGACCGCGAGGACGGGACCGATCCCCATCTCGTCCGGGGCGCAGCCGGCCACCGCGAAGCGGACGAAGCGGCCGAGCGGCTCGAGCCCCTTCTTCTCGGCGGCCTTGGCCTCCATCAGCACCACCGCGGCGGCGCCGTCGGCGAGCTGGGAGGCGTTGCCGGCGGTCACGGTGTTTCCCGGTCCGCGCACCGGCTGCAGGCCGGCGAGGGCCTCCAGCGTCGTGGTCGGCCGGTTGCATTCGTCGCGCTCGACCACGTAGTCGACGGTGGATTCCTCGCCGGTCTCCTTGTCCACCAGCTTCATCCTGGTGGGCATGGGGACGATCTCGTCCTTGAACAGGCCGGCCGCCTGGGCGGCGGCGATGCGCTGCTGGGAATAGAGGGCGTATTCGTCCTGGGCCTCGCGCGGAACTCCGTAACGCTCGGCCACGATGTCGGCGGTCTCGATCATGGGCATCCACAGGTCCGGCCGGATGCGCATGAGCTTCTCTTCGGTGTAGAAATAGGTGTTCAGGTGGCCGCCGAGCTGGACCAGCGACAGCGACTCCACCCCGCCCGCCACGGCGATGTCGGCGCCGTCCTCGCTGATGTAGCGCGCGGCCACCGCGATCGACTGCAGGCCCGAGGAGCAGTAGCGGTTGATGGTGGTTCCCGCGGTGGTCACCGGGCAGCCGGCCCAGATCGCCGCGTTGCGCGCCACATTGTGGCCGGTGGCGCCCTCGGGCTGGCCGCAGCCGATCACCACGTCCTCGACCTCGCCGGGCTCGATGCCGGCGCGGGAGATGGCGTGCTGGATGGCGTGGCCGGTCATGGCCGCGCCGTGGGTGATGTTGAACCCGCCCCGGGCGGACTTGGCGAGACCCGTCCGGGCGTAGGAAACGACGACGACCTCGCGCATGAGCGACCTCCAGGTCTTGCGGGGCCGGCGCGGAGCGAATCCGCCGGCCGCCCCGCTGTGCATCGAACCACAGGCAAACAATTCGTCGTTTGTCCGTGGCTCGATGCACGAATTCAAAGACTTGTGCTGCGAGGCTCGAACGGATGGTCCGCCATTCGTTCGAGACGCAGCACTGGCGCCTGAATAGCAGTCGCGCCGGCCGGCGGCGAGGCGGCGATGTTGCTGCAGACCGGCCCGCGCGCGCCAACTCCCGCCGCCCCGCGCCCAAAATCTCACGGCCTTCGCGCGGTCTTGGCCCTCGGGCGCCCAATTCGAAGGCGCCTCAACCACCGGACCCGCTCTTGCGGGCGCCGCGATGGCGGCCTCGATCCCGCCGTCCCGCAGCCCATGGCGACGTTATGACACATGTCTAGTTGCGAGCCTGGAACTGCATCAAGCTCGATCCTTCCGCGGGATTACTCAGGTGTTCAGTTCAACCGGTCCAACGGAAGGCATGAATTCGAGCCTAGATGGTCCTCATCTGACGCCTTGTTCTCAGAAATGCCAAACGTTGGCGCGCGCAATTCGCGACGGCCCGTCGGGCTGAGCTGTCGTTTCCGATTGGTTAACCTTCAAAGGGCTAGGAAATTCGGGAGGCGCAGCCTCCCTCGGACTACCGGGCAAGCGTGACCGAAGCGACACGCCCGCCCGAAAAAGAGTCTTTCATCTTTGCCTGCGATGGGTTTAATCGCGGCGGCGGTCGGCGGGGGAATCCTGATCCAATGCTTCAACGGACGAGGATGGTCCTCGGTTCCTTGCTCGCAGCAGCGACGCTCGCCGCCTCCGGCGTCGGCGCGCATGCCGAGGAGTATTGGCAGTGCGCGGCCTTCGCCCGCGTCTTCTCCGGCATCCAGATCTTCGGCGACGCCTGGACCTGGTGGCGCAAAGCGACCGGCAAGTACGCCAAGGGCGATGTTCCCCAGGCCGGCGCGGTCCTCGTGTTCAAGCCCCAGGGCGCCATGCGCCTCGGCCACGTCGCGGTGGTCAGCCACGTGCTGAACGACCGGATCATCCAGGTCACCCACGCCAACTGGTCCGTCATCCAAGGCGAGCGCGGCAAGATCGAGCAGGACGTCACCGTCGTGGACGTCTCGCCCGACGGGAACTGGTCGGAGGTCAAGGTCTGGTACAACCCGCTCGGCGACCTCGGCAACACGACCTATTCGACCTACGGCTTCATCTACAAGACCGCCGCCCAGAACGCGGGCGCGGCGGTGCGCAACGCGGCCCTGAGCGTCGCCCAGACCACCGTCGGCCAGGTGGCCGCCGCGGCCTCGTCCTCGTCCACGCCCGTGCAGGACTTCGCCAAGGACTCCACCGACAAGCTGGCGTCCCTGATCCAGTCCGTGATGGGCGGGGGCGACAAGGACCAGGGCCACTGACGCGGGCCTGACCGTCCGGCCTTGGCCGCGGCCAGCGGCCGGTGGTAGAGCGCGTTGAACCTAGTGTCCCGATTCCGAAGTTCGCCAGCGCTTTTGCCAGGCAGATGCGAACTTCGGAATCGATCGGGACACTAGCAAGTCTATGATTCTAGTGTGGTTTAAGGATCAGAAGTTCGCAACTGCGGGAGCCGCCATCATCATGCGAACTTCTGATCCACCACACTAGGCTGAATCATCTTCTTTCCGTCATCCCCGGCCGAGCGCCCCCGGGACCGGCCAAGGGCCGGCCCGAGGACAGGCTCCGCGCGAGTCGCCGGGGACCCATGAACACGGGCGAGCGAAGTGTTCATGGGTGGCCGGGACAAGCCCGGCCATGACGGTAGATTGATGTTTCCGCCGATCGCAACGCGCGCTACGTCCTCCCCCCGGGGGGCCATCGTCCACGGTCTGAACCTCATTCCGCCTTAGAGGCCGGCATGCTCCTGATCCTGCGGCGCGACGGAACGGCGATCGAGCCGGTCGAGGCGGACCGGGACTGGCGCCTGCCCGACGACGCGGTCTGGGTCGACCTCGTCCAGCCCACCCGTGAGGAAGAGCTGGCGATCGAGGCGGCCGTCGGCCTGGAGCTTCCCACCCGCGAGGAGATGGCCGAGATCGAGATCTCGAGCCGGCTCTACCAGGAGAACGCCGCGACCTTCATGATCGCGACCCTGCTCTGCGGCGCCGACGAGCTGTCGCCGGTGCTGGGACCGGTGACCTTCGTCCTGGCCGGGGAGCGGCTGATCACCATCCGCTACGTCGAGCCGCGCGTGTTCGCCGCCTTCGCCGCCCAGTCGGTGCGCCAGCCTGGCCTTCGCCGCAACGGCGTCAGCATGTTCCTCGGGCTCCTGGAGGCCGTGGTCGACCGCGCCGCCGACCGGCTGGAGCACCTGTCGGCCGAGGTGGAACGGATCGCCGCCACCATCTTCCGCCAGGAGCGGGGCGCCAACTTCAAGCCGATCCTGAACCGGCTGGCCCAGTGCCAGAGCGTGAACGGCAAGGGGCGCGAGAGCCTGGTCAGCCTGTCGCGGCTGATCAGCTTCGCCATGCTGGCCAGCCAGATCGAGCAGAACCGCGAGGTCCGCGACGAGCTGCGCTCGCTCCAGCGCGACGTGCAGTCCCTGACCGAGCACGCCTCCTACGTCTCGGGCAACCTCAGCTTCCTGCTCGACGCGGCGCTCGGCTTCATCAACATCGAGCAGAACGAGATCACCAAGATCTTCTCGATCGCGGCGGTGGTCTTCCTGCCGCCGACCCTGATCGCGGGCTGGTACGGCATGAACTTCAAGCACATGCCCGAGCTGGGATGGCCGATCGCCTATCCCCTGACCGTGCTCGCCATGCTGCTGTCGGCGATCCTGCCGATCTGGTGGTTCCGGCGGAAGGGGTGGCTGTAGGGGGCTGGCTGGACTGGCGTTCCGTCGCTTTGGAAACCTTCACTCTTCTCACCGGGCATCCCCGCGAAGGTCCACAGCTGGTGAGCTAAGGAGCGCAATCGCAGCTCCTCTCCCCCTGGAGGGAGGAGCGGCCGGGAGAGCAGGTGGAAACGCTTCAGGACCTGACGCCGCACGCTGCGGATGCTGCAGGCCAAGAGTGGGAAACGCATTCGAGACATGCGATCGGGCCCAGCGGCGCCGAGAGGGCGCCACCCCCTCCCCCGACCCCTCCCCCCTCCAGGGAGAGGGGCGCCAAATCGAACGTCCGGCGCGTCTGAACTCGGCGCATATGGGCCTTCGCCGGGATGCGCGGAATAGAGAACGGAGGCCCGGGAACGCTTCCTTAAACGGCCTTGGCCAAGCTGGGCCATGGCCGCCGCGCTTCCCAGGACAACCGCCAAACCGCCGGCCGCCTCCAAGTCCCCCCTGCGCGCCGCCGACTACGCCTCGGTCAAGGCCGCGCTCGATCTGCACGCGCGCTACATCAAGGGCGTGGCGGGCGGACGCCGCGCCAACTTCAGCCACCTGGACCTGTCCAACTTCGCCCTGGAGGGCGTGGACCTCAGCCATGCCGAGCTGATCGGCGCCCGGCTGCACGGCGCCTTCCTGTCGAACTCCAAGCTGGAGCACGCGGTGCTCTACGGCGCGGACCTCAGGGACGCCGACCTGCGCCGCGCCCGCCTCGCGCACGCCGACCTGCGAGGGGCCTGCCTCAGGGGCGCCAACCTCGCCGGCGCGGACCTTTGCGAGACCGACATGCGCGAGGGCGTCATCGCCCTGCAGGATCACGCCAACGGCTTCCGCATCCTGCGCCACGAGGTCCGGGGCGGCGAACTCGACTACGCCATCGTGAACGGCGCCAATCTCGCCGGCGTGCACAACAGCGAAGGCCTGGTCGTCGCCACCGACTTCTCCGACGCCATCCTCGCCGGGGCCCGGCTGGTCCGGGCCCGGATGAACCGCTCGGTGCTGGACGGCGCGGACATGACCGGCGTGGACATGTTCCAGGCCGAGCTGCAGGGCGCCTCGATGAAGCGCGCCGTGCTGACCGGCGTGGACCTCGACGCGGCCAACCTCGAGGACGCCGACATGGAGGGCGTGCTGCACGCGCCGCCGCCGCTGCTCTACATCGACGACGAGCCCCTGCACGACATCCTGGCCGCACATGAGCACTGGTGCGAGACCGAAGGTCTGGAGGGCAAGCCGGCGCGGCTGGAGGCCATCGACTTCCGCCCCATGCGCAGCCTCGCCAGGCGCAAGCTGACGGCGCTGCATGCGCCGGGCGGCGTCTTCTTCGGCCTGTCGCTGGAGGGCGCCCAGCTCCAGGGCTCGGACCTCACGGGCGCGGACCTGCGCGCCGCGAACCTGCGGGGCGCGGACCTGCGCGGCGTCAAGCTGGCCGGCGCCGACCTCACCCGCGCGGACCTAACCGGCGCGGACCTGCGCCCCCTGATGATCGCCGACGGGCGCTACATCCGCGCGGACCTCTGCCGCGCCAAGCTGCGGCTGGCCGACCTGCGCCGGGCCCGCTTCGGCCGCGCCCGCATGCTGGAGGCCGACCTCGCCGGCGCGAAGCTCGAGGGCGCCGACCTGAAGGGCGCCGAGCGGGAGCTGTAGGGGCGCGTCAGAGCAGCCTGCGGCTGACTTGATCCACCCATTCACCGTCATCCCCGGCCGAGCGCCCCCGGGACCGGCCAAGGGCCGGCCCGAGGGCGCGAGTTGCCGGGGACCCATGAACACTGCCGAGCGAGGTGTTCATGGGTGGCCGGGACCAGCCCGGCCATGACGGTGGTTGATTGCGCGGGTCGAACTCCCTTCGCTCTTGGCGAGGCCCAGCGGCGCCTACAGATCCACCACCTCGCAGCCGATCTTGTCGCGGATGCGGTCGGCGACGATGCGGCGGTGGCAGTCCCTGGCCTCGGCTTCGTAGCAGAGCAGCGCCGAGGGGCGCGTCGTCACCGTCTCGGCCGCCGCGGCGAGCTCGAGCTGGGCCTCCGGCTCCTGAAGGTGCGCCTCGTAGATGCGTTGCATCTCCTGGGTGCGCCCGGCGCGGGCGGCCTGACGGCCGGCCTTGGGCGTGCCGAGCGCGCGCAGGTGCGCATAGCCGATGCCGGCGTCCGCCAGGCTGGCGGCCAGGAGGGTCTTGGAGAA
This sequence comes from uncultured Alphaproteobacteria bacterium, assembly GCA_963775275.1. Classification (GTDB taxonomy): domain Bacteria; phylum Pseudomonadota; class Alphaproteobacteria; order Caulobacterales; family Caulobacteraceae; genus JANWHQ01. Next base: position 497,704 of record CAVZII010000005.1, read on the forward strand.
GCCCGCGCGGCGGGACGAGGCCACCGCGCGCACGTCGATCACCAGCTCCACCCCGGCGTTCGTCAGTCGGCCGATCACGTCGGCGAGCGTGGCGCGCTCGTAGCCGATCGTGAAGACCGTGGTCACAGGAAGTAGTCGGGCAGCCAGGTCCGTCCGTGGAACGGCAGGGCGGGCTTGATGGCCTTCAGGCGGGCGTTCTCACGGGAGAGCTCGGCATCGCGGATGCGGGTCATCACCTCCTCGGCCTGCGCGATGGCGACGTTCAGCCCGCTGAGGTCGGCCGCCTTGGTCGAGGTCGAGAAGGCCGTGTTGGGGTTCGGCGGAACCGGCGGCGTCAGGGTCGAAGGCGGCGGGGTCGGCTGCTCCACGGCCGGCGTGGCCTGGGCGAAGGCGGCCGGGGCGACGGCCAGGGCCAGGACCAGAGCTGAGGTCGCGGCGGTCGCGGCGGCGAGGATGAGCGGGCGCATCGGGGGCTCCTGCGAGAGACGTCGCGGTTATCGTAGAGTGGGTTGAGATCGGTGGGAACAAACAACCACCGTCATGGCCGGGCCATCCGTCCGCGATCGCCAGATCGTCGGCGATCGCAAACTCCTGCCCGGCCACCGATGAACACCTCGCTCGCCCGTGTTCATGGGTCCCCGGCAACTCGCCCTGCGGGCTCGGCCGGGGATGACGGTGGGAATGTGTCGTCCCAGTCTCAACGCGCTCTAATGTGGTGGATCAGAAGTTCGCATGATGATGGCGGCGCCCTCGGCTGCGAACTTCTGATCCGTAAACCACACTAAATCATACATTTGCTAGTGTCCTTATCGATCCCGAAGTTCGCATCTGCCTGGCAAATGCGCTGGCGAACTTCGGAATCGGACACTAATGGAAGTCTCGAGCGGGGGAGGACCAGCATGTTGCGCGGATGGCGGCGGCTTGCGCGCATGCGCGTCTCGCCCGAGGAGGTCTTCGCCGCGTCGGTCGCCACGGGCGGGCGGACCGGCGGTCCCGCGTCGGACAGGAGCGCGAGGTCGGCCGACCGGTCCTCCAGGCGCTCGGCCACCAGGTGGATCACCGCCCCTTCGGAATCGGCGGCGCGCTGGACGCGCCCGTCCACCATCAGCATGCGCGCGCCCATCACCGCCGGACGGAAGGCCTCGAACACCTTGGGCCAGACCACGACGTTGGCGATCCCGGTCTCGTCCTCCAGGGTCATGAACACCACGCCCTCGGCCGAGCCCGGCCGCTGGCGCACCAGCACCACGCCGCAGAAGCGCACGCGGCGGCCGTCGGCGATGGTCGCGATCGCGCCGGCTTCGACGGCGCCGAGGCCCGCCAGCCGCTCGCGCAGGAAGCTGACCGGATGGGCCTTCAGGGACAGGCGGATGGTCTCGTAGTCGTGCACGACCTCTTCGGAAAGCGCGGCCCGGGGCAGGGCCGCGGGCGGGGCGCCGTCGGCCTCCTCGATCCCGGCGGCGGCGAAGAGGGGCGCGGGCGCCGCGCGCGGCAGGCCCCTGGCGCTCCAGAGGCCCTCGCGCCTGGTCAGCTCCAGCGAGCCCAGGGCGTCGGCGGCGGCCAGCATGTCCAGCGCCTTGGCCGGCAGCTCCGCGCGGCGCCTGAGGTCGTCGATGGAGCGGAACAGGCCCCCTGCGCGGGCGGCTGTGATCTGGTCGGCCCAGGCCTGGCGGAAGCCGTCGACCTGGCGAAGCCCGAGCCGCATGGCGCGGCCGGGGGGGTGGACGGCGCCTTCCTTCTCCCGTGGGGAGAAGGAGGGGCCCAACCCGGAGGGTTGGGAGGATGAGGGGGTGCGGCGGCGCCCTAAACCCTCACCTTCCCATTCGGCTTTCGCCGAACGGGCCCCTTCCTCTCCCTCAGGGAGAGGAGATTCCAGGGCGCAGTCCCGGTCGCTTGTGTTCACGCCGGGGTGGCGGACGGCGTCTTCCTTCTCCCGTGGGGAGAAGGAGGGGCCCAACCCGGAGGGTTGGGAGGATGAGGGGGTGCGGCGGCGCCCTAAACCCTCACCTTCCCATTCGGCTTTCGCCGAACGGGCCCCTTCCTCTCCCTCAGGGAGAGGAGATTCCAGGGTGCAGTCCCAGTCGCTGGCGTTCACGTCGGGGTGGCGGACTTCCACGCCGTGGTCGCGGGCGTCGCGGACGATCTGGGCGGGGGCGTAGAAGCCCATGGGCTGGCTGTTCAGCAGGGCCGCGGCGAACACCTCCGGATGGCGGTGCTTGATCCAGGCCGAGACGTAGACCAGCTGGGCGAAGGCGGCGGCGTGGCTCTCGGGGAAGCCGTATTCGCCGAAGCCCTTGATCTGGTTGAAGCAGTTGTTGGCGAAGTCCGGATCGTAGCCGCGGGCGATCATCCGCCCGACCATCATCTCCTCGTACTGGTGGATCGTGCCCATGTGGCGGAAGGTGGCCATGGCGCGGCGAAGGCCGTTGGCCTCGTCGCCGGTGAACTTCGCGGCCTCCATGGCGATGCGCATGGCCTGCTCCTGGAAGAGCGGCACGCCCAGGGTCTTGCCGAGGACGCGCCTGAGCTCGTCCTTGTCGCCGTGCCGGGGAGCGGGGGCGGGGAAGTCGATCTCGAACGGCCGGCCCTTCGCCCGCGCCTCGCGCTGGGCCTGGCGGCGCTTGAGGTAGGGGTGGACCATGTCGCCCTGGATCGGGCCGGGGCGCACGATCGCGACCTCGACCACCAGGTCGTAGAACTCGCGCGGCCGCAGGCGCGGCAGCATGGCCATCTGGGCCCGGCTCTCCACCTGGAAGACGCCGAGCGAATCGGCCTTGCAGAGCATGTCGTAGACGCCCGGCTCCTCGCGCGGCAGGCTCGCCAGGGTCCACCGTTCGCCGAAGTGCAGCGCGATCAGGTCGAAGGCGCGCTTGATGGCGCTCAGCATGCCGAGCGCCAGGACGTCGACCTTCATGATGCCGAGCTCGTCGATGTCGTCCTTGTCCCACTCGATGAAGGTGCGCTCGGCCATGGCGGCGTTGCCGACCGGGCAGGTCTCCACCAGGGGCCCCTGGGTCAGGACGAAGCCGCCCACGTGCTGGGAGAGGTGGCGGGGAAAGCCCACCAGCTCGCGGGTCAGCTCCAGCGCCTGGTTCAGGCGCGGGTCCTCGCGCTTGAGGCCGGTGCGGTCGACGTGGTCGTCGGCGACCTCCGAGCCCCACGAGCCCCAGACGGTGTTGGCCAGCGTCGAGGTGACGTCCTCGGTCAGGCCCATGGCCTTGCCGACGTCGCGGATGGCCGAGCGGGGGCGGTAGCAGATCACCGTGGCGCAGATGGCCGCGCGGTGGCGGCCATAGCGCCGGTAGACGTACTGGATCACCTGCTCGCGCCGCTCGTGCTCGAAATCGACGTCGATGTCCGGCGGCTCGGAGCGCGCCTCGGAGATGAAGCGCTCGAACAGGACGTCCTGGTTCGTGGGATCCACCGAGGTGATCCCCAGGCAGAAGCAGACCACCGAATTGGCCGCCGAGCCGCGGCCCTGGCAGAGGATGGGGTCGGGCTGGGCGCGGGCCCAGGCGACGATGTCGTGGACGGTCAGGAAATAGGGGGCGTAGCGCACGCGGCGGATCAGCCGCAGCTCCTTCTTCAGGATATCGAGCACGCGGCGGGGCGGGCCATCGGGCCAGAACCGGCGCGCGCCCTGGAAGGTCAGGTCCTGCAGATGCTGCTGGGCCGTCCGCCCGGCCGGGACCGGCTCGTCGGGGTATTCGTAGCGCAGCTCGTCCAGCGAGAAGGAACAGGCCTGGACGACCTCCAGGGTGCGGGCGAGGGCGTCCTCGTGGCCCCTGAAGAGGCGGGCCATCTCGGCGGGGGGCTTGAGGAACCGCTCGGCGTTGGCCTGGAGCCTCAGGCCCGCCTGGTCGATCGTGCAGCCCTCGCGCACGCAGGTGAGCACGTCCTGGAGCCTTCGGCGCGCGGGGTCGTGGTAGAGCACCGCGCCCGTGGCGATCATCGGCGCGCCGGTGCGTTCGGCGATCGCCTCGAGGCGGTTCAGCCGCGCGCGGTCATCGCCGCGATGGAGCGGGGCGGCGGCGAGGTGGAGCTTGTCCGGCCAGGTTTTGGCCCAGCGGGCGAGGCGCGCCTCGAAGGCGGCGTCGATCACCGCCGGGGCGGGCGCCAGGGCGACCAGGCCCTCGCCCAGGGCGGCGGCGTCCTCGAAGCTCAGGCGGCATTCGCCCTTGGGGATGGGCTTGGCGCGGACCTCGTCGTTGGCGGCCTGGGCGGCCTCAGGTCCGTCGGCGGGCGGGCGGAAGCCGCCTTCGCCCACCTCGCCGTCCTCGGTGACGGCGCTCTTGCCGATGGAGAGGATGCGGCAGAGCCGGCCATAGGCGGCGCGGTCGCGGGGGTAGACGATCAGCTCGGCGCCGTCCTCGAACGCCAGCCGGCAGCCGACCAGGAGGCGCAGGCCCTGCTTCTTGGCCTCCGCATGGGCGCGCACGACGCCGGCCAGGCTGTTGCGGTCGGCCACGCCCATGGCGGCGAGCCCCAGGGCCTTCGCCTGGAACGCCAGCTCGGAGGGATGGGAGGCCCCTTCCAGGAAGCTGAAGTTGGTGCGGACGTCGAGCTCGGCGTAGGGGATCTGGGCGGCGGAGAGGGTCATGGCCGCCTCCGCAGGCCATCCGTCAAGGCCGTACGTCCCCCCTCCCCGGCCCTCCCCCCTGCGGGAGGAGGGAACGACGCACACCCTCCTCCCGCAGGGGGGAGGGTCAGGGGAGGGGGGAGTCCCCACCGCAGCTTCCGCGATGGCCGCAAGCACGCCTTCGAGGTCGGCCCAGATCGCGGAGTCGGAAAACCGGCAGACCCTGAAGCCCTGTGTCCGCAGATATTCGTCCCGAACCGCGTCACGGGCGATCCGATCTGGCAGGGTGTGGACGTAGCCGTCGATCTCGACGACTAGGCGACTTGGGCGACAGCAGAAGTCGACGATGTAGGGGCCGATCCGGTGCTGGCGGCGGAAGTGAAGGCCTTCCAGGCTGTCGCCCCGCAGCCGTTTCCAGAGCGTTCTTTCGGCCGCTGTGGAATTCCGTCGGAGTCGCCGCGCCGTTTCCTTCGAGGCCGTAGGTCCCCCCTCCCCGGCCCTCCCCCCTGCGGGAGGAGGGAGTCCAGTTGCGTCGTCCCCTCCCCCCTCGAGGGGGAGGGCTAGGGAGGGGGGTAGGCCCGCCGCCTCCAGGATTGCTTCAAGGACAGGCTCCAGATCGTCCTGCACCTGGGCGCTCGAGAACCGGATGACCCGATAGCCGCGGTCGTGCAGCCACCGCGTCCGCGCTTCGTCGCGCTCGGGCCGCCCGGGCAGATCGTGATGCGGCCCGTCGACCTCGACGATCAGCCGGGCCGCAGAGCAGTAGAAGTCGACGACATAGGGCCCGATCGGCTGCTGGCGGCGGAAGCCGAACCCGGCCAGCCGGTTGCGGCGAAGCTCCTTCCAAAGCCGCCTTTCCATGACGCTGGACTGCTGGCGCAACCGGCGGGCGCGAGGGACGCCGAGAGTGTCTTCCCCCCTCCCCAGCCCTCCCCCTCAAGGGGGGAGGGGGCGTTTCCCTAGTCACGCGAACACCCCGTGGAGCCACCAGGAGGGGGGGCGGGTTTCGTCTTCGCGGGCGTAGAGGCCTTCGCGGAAGAGCCAGTACCTGAGGCCCTGATCATCCTCGACGCGGTAGTAGTCGCGGGTGCGGGCTTCGCGGGGGCCGGCGGCGGGGCGCCACCATTCGGGGGCCAGCCGCTCGGGGCCCTCGGCGCGGGTCACCCGTCGCGTCACCCGCCGCCAGACGAAGCGCACGGGCGCGCTGTCGGGAAGCTCGGCCACGGTCTCGATCGGCTCGGGGGGATCGAGCAGGAAGAGGGGGCGGGGATGGTCCTCCCCCGCTTGCGGGGGAGGTGTTCCCCGGACTTGATCCGGGGGACGGAGGGGGTCGACGCAGGCGCGGCGCTTGATCCCGGCCCCCTCCACCGCTTCGCGGTCCCCCTCCCCCAAAGGGGGAGGATGGGCCCCGCCCCCTCCGGTCCTACGGACCACCTTCCCCGCGAGCGGGGGAGGACCTGGGAGCCACGCTTCGCTGCGTTCGGGGGTGTGGCTTTCGGCGAGGGCCGGGATGCAGCGCGGTTCCTTCGCCGAGCTTGGCCTCGATGCCGGTCGATCAGGGCGGCCAGGGCTTCGCCGCGGGCGGAGGCGGCGGCGGGGTCGAGGTCGCCCTGGCGGGCGGCGCGGGTCTCGGCCTTGGCGGCGGTCAGCATCAGGGCGTCGACGCCGAAGCCGAGGTCGAGCCGTTCGAGGCCGCGCTCCTTCAGGAGGCGCAGCAGGTGATCGGGCGACGCCTGGGGGACGCTGAGCCCGGCCTCGATGGCGGTCGTGCGCCCGTCGACGCGGAAGCCGGTCAGCACCAGCCGGCGCGCCCCCTTGCGGTCGCGCTCGAGCTGGGCGGCGAGCGCGCGGGCGAGGTCGGGCAGGGCGTGGGCCACGCCGTCGGCGTCGATCACCGGCTCGGCGAAGGCGCGCCAGGCCCGGTAGACCGGCGCGGGCCGGACCGGCTGAAGCGGCTCGTCCAGGATCCCCAGCGCCTGGTCGAAGCGGCGCACCAGCTCCAGCCCCTCCTCGCCGCGGAACCGTCGGGCGAGGCCCGCGCGCGGCAGGCCGTAGAGGTCGCCGACGCGCCTGAGGCCAAAGCGCCGCAGCAGCCGCAACGTCGGCTCCCCGAGCCGCAGGGCCTCGACCGGCAGGCCGGCCAGGGCCTCGCGCGCGCGGCCCTCGGGCGCGATCCGGTCTTCGGCGAACCTGGCCAGGGCCCAGGCGGCGCCGGGGGTATCGGCCATGGCGGCGCGGGCGGGGATGGCCGCCGCCGTCAGCCGCCGCTCGATCTCGGCGACGAGCGCGCCCTCCCCGCCGAAGAGGTGCGCGCCGCCGGTCATGTCGAGGCAGAGGCCCTCGAAGCCGGGCTGCAGGGCGTCGGCGGCCACGGCGGGGGAGAACCGCTCGGCCCAGAGGGCGAGCCGCTCCAGCCCCGCCCGCGCCTGCCCGGGCTCGGCGGGGGCGCTCTCGAGGTGCGGGATGATGGCCTTGGCGTCGGCATGGCCCTGGCCGCGGCGCAGGCCGAGCGCGCGGGCGGCCGGACTGGCCGCGCTCAGCACCAGCCCGTGGGCGGTGCGCTCCACCAGGGCGAAGGGGCCCTCAGGCGGCGCGCGCCCGGCCGCCCTGGACCAGGCCGTGATCGGCCAGTCCGGCAGCCAGACGGAGACGATGCGTCTCATGGTCCTGCTCCAGCGTCCAGGCGCCCGGCGGCCCGTCGCGGCGGCGCACCAGCTCGGCCCGAAGGCGCGCCGCGCCCGGCGCCCGGGGATCGAAGGGATGGCGCGCGCTCGCCAGCGCCGAGATGCGCCAGCGCCGGCGCGCGGCGCTGAGGCCGCCGTCGGGCGCGGCCCTCAGCAGCACCGCGACCGCGCGGCCCTCGCGGGCGGCGAAGTCGAGCCGGCGCGTGGCGGTGAAGGACGGGGCGAGGACGGTCCCGACCGCGCCCTTCACGGCTCCGGACTTCAGCGCCTCCTCCAGCGCCCAGAGCGCCGCCTCGTCGCGCTCGGCGCGCACCAGCAGCACCTCGCCGGCGCCGAGGCCGAGCAGGCCGCGCACGCTGAGCCTGCCCCGCTCGCGCTCCCAGGCGCGGGTCGCGACGAAGACCACCGGCCTGGGGTCGTCCCCGGCGCCCGCGCGATGCAGGGCGAAGGCCGCCGCCGGGGCCCAGTCGCGCGCCTCGGCCCCCGCCGCCTCCTCCAGCCCCGGCGCGGCCGCGGGATAGCCGTCCTCGCCCCGGGGCGAGGGGATCAGGGCGGCGAGGCGGACGGGGGGCGGGACGGCGGGCATGGGAGGAACGACTATGTTCTCAATTTGTTCTCATGCCGGCGAAGAGTCAATCTGCTGTCGCGAGCGGTGGCGACGCAGCAATCCTGGGGGAGTTGATAAGCCGCACGCGGGGCTCCGGCCGCAGGGGGTCATCGACAGACTGGGCTCCCCACGCCTTATCTGCGTGGCGGGGCGACGAAAGCGTCTTGGGCCCTGGCGTCGCCCAGGCGGGGGTGTGAATAGAGGGGGGATGGGCGAGCTGATCTCCGAGATCTACGGGTGCGCTGAAGCTCCCGCGCGCTGGCGGAACGTCCTGGACGAGGTCTGCGGGCGCATGCAGGTGCGCAGCGCCGTCGTCCAGGTGCTGGAAGAGCGGGCGGGCCGGTACGCCCGGGTCTGGGAAGCCCGGGACTCCTACTCCGCCGCGAACGGCGAACACCATGACCGCCTGCTGAACAACGACCAGAACCCGCGGCTGCGCAACGCCTATGGCCGCCCTTCCCCTGACGCCCTGGGGGTCATCAGGGACGAGGACGTGTTCGATGCGGGATCACCCGAGCTGGCGGAGCTCCGGGCGCGGCTGGCCGCGCTGGACTTTGGAGACAGCATCCGCAGCGGCGCCGAGCTCTCGCCCCGGCGGTTCATCGCCTTCGTGGTGCATCGCTCGGCCGCGGCGCGCGAGGCGATCGGCGCGGAAGAGCAGGCGCTGATGATCACGCTGCTGCCGCACATCCGTCAGAGCGTGCGCCTGATGGACAAGCTCCACAGCGCCAGGCTCCACGGCGCGGTGCTGGCCGACGCCGTCGATCACCTGGCCCCTGGACTCCTGCTGTGCGATCGCGACGGGCGGGTGCAGTGGAGCAACGACGCCGCGGACGCGATCCTGGAGCGATCGCCCCATGTCGCCCGCCTGGCGGACCGCCTGTGGGCGCCCGCCTCCGCCGGGCGCGCCGCCCTGGCCGCCATGCTGGCGAAAGCCGCGGACGGGCCCCCAGGCAAGGCCGGCAAGCCGCTTCAGCTCACGCTCGGCGGCTCGCACGCGCAGGACATGGTCCAGCTCCTGGCCCTGCCCGCAGGCTCGGCGGCGGAGCCGTCCGCACTCGGCTCGAGGCCGGCCGTGGCGCTGCTCCTGTGCGAGCCCGACCGCCGGTTCGGCCTGTCCCCCGCGTCCCTGGCGGATCTGTTCGGTCTTTCACCCGCCGAAGCGCGGCTGACGGCAGGCCTGTGCGACGGCCTCTCGCTGGCCGACTACGCGCGATCGCGCGGCATCTCGGTCGGCACGGCCCGCATCCAGCTGAAGCGGGCGCTCGCCAAGACCAACTCCCACCGGCAGTCGGAGCTGGTCCGGCGCGTCTATGCCTCCGTCGCCGCCCACCTGCGCACGCCGTCCGAGGTCGACCCGCGCGCGCCGCGTCGCTCCTCCCCGCGCGCCTGATCCCCGCTCATTTTCGGGACCGGATATCCCAAATGGGAGCTGATCTGCGATCACGCCCGCCCCTAACGTCCGAGCGTCCGACGTCCGTGCGCGTCTGCGCCCTGCGTCCGGCGCGCAGGCCCGCCGCTGCAACCGGAGAGACGCGCGGAGGGAGAGGGAGCTGGAGGTGAACATGCCCGGTCTTCGAAGCGCCCTGTGCGCCGTCGCCGCCCTGGCGCCGCTCTGCGCCTACGCCTATCCGGCGCCGCCGCCCGATCCGTCGCTGCCCCGATCGACGGTCCCGGTCGCGATCCAGGACCTCAGGCGCAAGATGAACGATGCGGACGTCAACGCGCTCACGTTCCACAACATGGACGAGCTGTTCACCACGAGAACCGTCGCGCGGTCCGGGCCGGTGTGGGCGCTGCCGAGGGCCGATCACCCGCTCGATTTCACCTACGAATACGGCGGCCGGCGCTACACGCCCGAACAGTTCCTGGACCGGACCTACACCAACGCCCTGCTGGTGATGAAGGACGGCCGGATCGTCTCGGAGATCTACCGCAACAACACCAACGACCGGACGCGCTTCATCGGCTGGTCCATGACCAAGTCGATCACCTCGATCCTGATCGGGTGCGCGCTGCAGGAGGGGCGGATCAGGTCGCTCGACGACCAGATCACGGCCTATCTGCCGGAGCTGAAGGGCGGCGGCTACGACGGGGCGAGCATCCGCCAGATCCTGCAGATGCGCTCGGGCGTGGATTACGAGGAGCGCTACGACTTCGGCCATCCGGGGATGGCCGCCAACAACCACGAGCACTCGCTGGTCGAGAACGTGACCCGGTTCGCGGACGTGGCGCGGACCATCAAGCGGGCCCATCCGCCGGGGCAGGTCTGGCAATACAAGACCTTGGACACCGCCGTCCTCGGCTGGCTGCTGGAGCGGGTCTCGGGCGGCAGCACCATCGCCGCCTATGCCGCACAGCGCCTGTGGGAGCCGCTGGGCGCCGAACGCGACGGCTTCTTCATCATGGACGGACCGCCCGGGATCGGGCGCGAGTTCAACGGCGCGGGCTTCAACGCGACCCTGCGCGATTTCGCGCGGATCGGCCAGATGATGCTGCAGGACGGCGAGGCGAACGGGCGCCGGATCGTCCCCGCCGACTGGGTGCGCGAGTTCACGCACGCGATCGCGGGTCCGGGACCGGGCCCGGGCTACGGCTATCAGTGGTGGGTCCCGAACGATCATTCGTTCCAGGCCCTGGGGCTGCAGGGCCAGTTCATCTTCGTGGACCGCGCCACGCGCACCGTGGTGGTCAAGCTCAGCTACTTCCCGCCGGACGGAGACGCCGCGGAGGCCGAGACGGCGGCGTTCATGGAGGCCGCTTCGGCCTGGACTCCCCGCTGACCGGCCGCCCCTTCGACCGGATTGACGGGGCGCGCCGAGCGATGGCGCACGTCCATGGGGCCGTGGCCGGCGCCCGCGCCCGGCCGGCGGTCCGGGACCGGAGCGGCGCTCCAGGGACTTAATTCGTGGCGTTTCCTAACAGCGAAACGGGCTCGGATGGGGTGGCCGACATGGCCTCGAGAACGGGTGTGTTCCTTCTTAATTCTCATTACGCCGAGGGATCGATCCGGTTGACGTACCAGTCACTATGGCTAGGATTCGTCAAACCAAGGATGCGCTCCCCTTCGCCTTTCGGTCGCCGCAGCACGGGTCGGACGGAGATGCGGAGAGGCCTCCTGTGGCCGATGCCGAAGACCTTGATTGGGATACCTACGAGGCTCCGCGCGCCTTGATCCTTGGACGCCGTCTTGAGGGCGGTCCGGGAGCATGGTGCTTTGTGCTGGGAACCGAAACCAAAGCGATCAGTCCCGACCTGACTACTCGCCTAGTCGATCGCGGCCACGTGGCAGAGTCCACCTTACCCGGACGCCTGACTCTCGATATTACTGTTGCTGGCCGCGAAGCGTTCCGGGCACGTACCGAACTCATGGCCAGGGATGGTTTGAGGTGGCTGAGCGCTTCCAATGGACAGGCGACAAACTCACATTCGCTGAGCTGATCGACTTCGCACGTTACATCGCTCAAGAGGTCGATTGCGAGACTGCCCGGTTTACGAATGCAATATGCACGAAGATTATCGATCATTTCTTAGGGATCGATTGCGTTACCGACAGCACGCATCTCTAAAAGGCGATCCGCGCTCTTATCTCCATCCACACTTTCGTGAAGATGGTCGGGCAGCTACGTACAGCATACGCATAGTAAACCTGGCTGAAATGCTATATAATCTTCAGTATTCCGAAGGTATAGAACTGTGCATTAATCAACTTGCCACCGGACATATAGAATCCGGGCTGGCCGAAATGCAAATCGGCATGATGCTTCATCAAGCTGAGATGTCTTTTCGGTACATTGATAGAACCAGCGCCCCAGGCCGGGTCTATGATTTGGAAATATTGCGAAGGGACGAGAGTGTATGTTGCGCCGAGGTCAAGTGCAAAGAGGAAGCAACGGACCTGTCAGTTGAGACGGTCAGAAATTCTCTTAAGGATGCGAGGGAACAACTTCCGGCGGGTCGGGACGGAATTATATTTGTCAGAACGCCACAGGCATGGGTGTCAGCGACTGAAACAACGGTGATTCTCCCACCAGAGATCGCCGCAGCGACCAATGATTTCTTGCGCAGTACGGGCCGAGTGGCATTCGTAATCTTCTACGTGTTTCATTTGACGGAGTTCCACGATCACGTGCTCAACCGTCACGCGCTAACTGAGTTCAAAGAATCGACGCTTGGCGGCCCGACCCGATTGGGAAGGCAATTTCTTTCCGCCCGATCCAAATTACAAATGGACTAGTATGATCGATCTCAGGACGCTTTGCGATCGAAGATGCCAGGAAAGGCAAGGCCTATTGACGATGGCGGCAATGCAGACCAGCGCCGTGACGCGCTGCTGCTGCGACTGCTCAAGACGCCGCCCCAGCAGCGCCCCAAGCGTGAGCGCGGGGGAATTACGGTGACAGTGCACTTAATTCATGCAACGCCGTGGATTAGCAGGCCGCCGCAAAATGAATTAAGTGCACTGTCACCGTAATTGTCATCCGTAATTACGTCGCTTCCACCTACCGCGCGGAACATCGGACACTGGCGAGCACCGCAATGGGTGGGGACGTGGGCGTTGACCTTGGACCGATTTCCAGACCCTCTGGCGATCGGACGGCGCCGCCGCCCCCTGGGCGGGGTTGCGTCGACCGACGGCCGGTCTGTAAGGCGGGGGGCGAGCGCGCGATCATCGTCTGCGGCGCCGATCGATGAGGCAGGGGGGAAGAATGAAGATCCGATCCGTCGCCGTTGCGGCGCTCGCCGCGGGCCTGATGCTGACGGCCGGCGCCCTGCCCGCCCAGGCCCATCATTCCTTCGCCATGTTCGATATGAACACGACGAGCCAGCTCACCGGCACCTTGAAGGACGTGAACTGGAACAACCCTCACACAGCCATGATCGTGATGGTTCCCGGCGACAACGGCCAGGCCGCCGAGTGGCACTTCGAAAGCGGGCCTCCGGCGTTCATGCTGCGGGCCGGCATCAAGCGCGACGACCTGTCCGGCCGGATCGGCTCGAAGGTCACCATCACGTTCCATCCCCTGAAGGACGGCCGCACCGGCGGATCGCTGGTGGGCGTGAAGTTCGAGGATGGGGCCTCCTGGAAGCTCTAGATTCAAACGCACGAGAGATCCAAACGCTCGAGCGCGTTCCTGTCGCAAGACCGGGTCCCACTTTTGCGGAACGCGCTCCAGCCGCCACGGCGGGGAGAGACCGATGAGACACATCCGACTGTGCGCCGCGTCCGTGGCGGCGCTTTCGCTCCTGGCGCCCCTGTGCGCCGGCGCGCAACCGGCGGCGGCGGGCCCGCGCGTGTCCGACGCCGCCCTCGCCCACAGGCCCACGCCGCGCGTCGACGGCCACCCCTCGCTGGAGGGCTACTGGTTCTCCGGCACCGGATCCATCCCGCCGTTCCAGTACGAGACCACCCGTGACGCCAAGGGCGACGTCGAGGTGAAGACGGTGCGCGATCCGAGCGCGCCGCCGAGGGTGACGAGTGCGACCCCGAGCAACCAGCCCGACTACAAGGACGAGCTGAAGCAGAAGACCAAGGACCTGTTCTTCCACGAGAACAAGACCGACAAGGTCTACAACTGCGGCCAGCCGGGGCTGCCGCGGGTGGGGGCGCCGCAACGGATCGTCCAGAACAGCAAGGAGATGGTGTTCCTCTATGCCGACCTGGCCGGCATGGTCTGGCGGCTGATCCCGATCGGCGGCAAGGCGCCGACCGGCAACGATCCGTCCTACTACGGCGACGCCGAGGCGCATTGGGACGGCGACACCTTCGTCGTGCACACGACGAACTTCAACGAGGACACCTGGCTGGGCGAATACGGCTACATCCATTCCGACAAGATGGAGGTGACGGAGAGGCTCACCCGCGTGGGCGACACCATCCGGTACGACGTCACCGTGTCCGACCCCGGCGTCCTGAAGGCGCCCTGGGTCAAGCCGACCGTGATCATGCGTCTGGAGAAGGACAACGAGATCATCGAGCCCCCGGTCTGTCGCCTGGACCCGCTGCTGGAAGGCGACACCGACGGGCAGTTCCACATCCAGCGCTTTTGAGCTGAGGCCCGTTCGTCCTGGCCGGACCCACACCCTTCGGACCGGCGCCGGACCCTCTCGAGGGGTGTGAGGGGAACACAGAGAGAGAGAGAGAGAGAGAGACAGAGAGCGGCCGCCGCGAACGAGCCCGCCGACGAGCTCTTGCATCGGACCTAGGGGCCGCCCTTACAGGAGCGAGGGTCCGGAACGGAAGGTCGGTTATGGGCGGCGAAAAGGACCAATGGCTCGGTCCCGGCGAGACGGCCCGGCGGCTCGGCGTCACCACCAAGGCGCTCAGGGTCTATGAACGGGAGGGGCTCGTCGTCCCTCACCGCGCCCAGTCGGGTTGGCGCCTCTACGGCCCGATCCAGATCGCCCGCCTGCACCAGATCATCGTGCTTCGCGATCTCGGCCTGTCCCTCAACGCGATCAAGACGCTCGTCGGCAGCCATTCCCGGCTTCGGGATGTCCTGCGACTGCAACGCGAAAGCCTGGAGGCCCAACAGGGCAAGATCAAACGCGCGATCGCCCTCATCGAGACGGCGCAACGCCAGCTCGACGAGGGGCGGGACCTTTCCCTGGACGACTTAGCAATCCTCACCAAGGAGACTGTCGTGCAGCAATCCACCGACAACAGGAAATTCGCCGCGAGGCTCGAAGCCGTGATCGCCGAACAGGACCCGACCGGTCAGGCGAGCCGCGCCTTCGACGAGGTCAAGCAGGATCTCGGGCCGATCGGCGAAGACGCCAAGGCCGAGCTGAAGGCCAGGATGGCGGAATTCGCCCGGCTGGCGCAGGCGGGCGATGTCGATTCCGAAGCCGCCAAGGCGTTCGTCCGGCGGGTGACATCCCGCACCGCCGGCGTCAGGGCGCCTGCGGCGCAGAAGGAGCTCATGCTCGCCGCCTACGCCAGGACGGCCGCCGAGGCGCAGGCCAGGTCCGAGTCCCTCCCGTTCGGTCCGGGGGTCCTCGAATTCTTCCGGCAGGTCGCGCAGGGCATGAAGGAACGCGGCGAGCTGGACTGACCCAGCCTCGCGAGACCGGATTGCGGAGCGTCGCCCCGGCGCTCCGGAGTCCGGCCTTGGGCGGGCGAGGCGGAACAAGCCGCCTCGCTCTGGTCGAGGACGACCTGCCGGCCTTGCGATCTCTAACGGACGCAGTAGTGCCTGTAGCCGTCCGAGCCGTAGTAGGTGCCGGTGCGCCAGTCGAAGCTGCGATAGGCCGAGCTGCAGCGGCTGCGCCAGCCGCGGTTGTGACGGTGCGAGTAGTAGTAGCCGCGATCGTCGGCGGACCCGGCGATGGCGGCGCCCAGCATGAAGCCGAGGACGGCCGCGCCGCCGTCCCGGTCCTCGTAGCGGCCGTTGCGCCAGACGTAGTGGCGATTGCTCCGCTGTTCGACCCTGCGGCGCTGGTTGCAGTCGCGGGACCGCTCGCCGTTGTAGCAGCCGCGGCTGTTCTGGCCGTCGCCGTAGCCACGGGAGCCTCGGTGCGACTGGGCGCTGGCGGCGCCAGCGGCGCCGACGGCCAGGATGACGGCCGCCATGACGGCCGTGGTGAGCTGGGTCTTCATGATCTTGATTGTCCTTGAGGCGGACGCCGCCGTTGGTCTCGAACCGGCCTCCGCTGGAATGATAAGGCGGGAGCTTCGCAATGGTTCCGGACAATCGCGTGTTCGGGTCGCGCAGGCGGCGCCATCGTTCAAAGGTTCTTCAAGCTGTTGCGGGGATGGCGAGGCCTTAGGGCGGCCCACCGGACCGGTCCGGGCGCCTGCGTGGCGCTACCTGGCTTCGCTCTGAACGAACGCCCACGCGTCTTCCAACAGCGCCCGCAGGCCGGCGCGGCTGATCCTGGACAGCCGGACGAGAACGACGGGGTGGGGATCGTAGCGCCTGGTCAGATAGCAGGCGTCCGGGTCCTGGGCCAAAGCCCGGTCCCGCCGCCCGGAGCCGACGCAGACCATCAGGGAGTCGGGCTCGGCGGGCGGGCGCGGATCCATTGGGAGAGGAGCCACTTCTCGCCGGAGGTCGGGGCGAGGCCGGCGTGGCGGGTGCGCCAGTCCGGCGAGCCGTCGGCGAGGACGTTGACGAAGGTCAGGGCGTCGCCCTTGCGGCCCTTGAACCTGACGCCGAGCTTGGGGAAATCGGTCTCGCCGCCCTCGAAGCCGTCGTTCAGATAGACCAGCAGGGTGCGCGCCCGCTGGCCGCGCCGGACGATGTCGGCCGCCTGGGCGGGGATCTCCGGATAGAGGAAGTCCTCGTGGGGCGCGAACGCCTCGCCCACGGCGTAGTGCAGCACCTGGGGCCCCTCCATGGCGCTGAGCGTCAGTCCCCAGCCGGCCGCCACGCGCTCCCAGACCAGCATCATGACGAGGTCCATGTCGACCAGGGCGAAGGAGGCGGAGCTGTTGGAGCGGGTCCGGCTGGAGACCGGCCGCATGTTGCTGTCCAGCACCACGGCCGGCTCCAGGCGCCCGCCCGCGCGCGCGGCCAGCCAGTCGCAGACGTCCGCGGCCAGGAAGCCCTCGACGACCTCGATCGACGGATCGGCCAGGAGCGGGCGCGGCGGCGGCGGGGCGGCCCAGGCCGCCACGTCGATGCGCCGCCTGAGCCGCGACCAGGCCTGGGGATGGGGCTTCGCCTCGCCCCCGGCCCGCGCCAGGAGCCTCAGCTGGGCCTGGGCGGGCGCGTGGCCGAGCTCGGCGCTGCGCTGCAGGTAATCCAGGGCGCGGGGCCAGTCCCGGCGGACGGCGACGAGGATCGCGGCGAGGGCGCAGGCGTAGGCCCCGCCCCGCTCGGCCGCCGCGAAGACCAGCTGCGCCCCGGCCTGCAGATCGGGCCGCGCGCCGCGCCCGGAGATCAGCTGGGCGCCCAGGAGGCTCATGCAGTCGACGTCGCCGAGCCGGCTCGCCTGCCACAAGAGCTGGACGGCCTCGTCATAGCGGCCGGCGGCCTGCGCCGCCGTGGCGCGGGCGTAGAAGGACGCGTCGGTGTGGCCTGGCGGCTGAATGGACACGGCGGACCTTGTTAGAAGCTGATCGGCGGCGCGTCCACCGCTGGGCCGCGCCGCGCAGAGCCCCCCGGCCAAGGCCGTGTTGTGCGCCAGCGTGCTCCAGTGGACTTCTGGCGCTATAGTCTCCGTCCTTGCGCGAACCTTGGGCGTGGAAGGTTGCTGCATGGACGAGCCCGTTCAAAAGATCGCCACGCCAGCCCAGCGGCTGGGCGCGCTTGGGCTAGTGGCGCTCATGCTGGCCGGCCTGGCATGGATCACGTTCATGCAAACTAGCCACCCGACGAAGTATCCGGGCGGGTTGTACTGCATCGACGTGGGTGGAAAGGCGAGCGCTCCTGTTTGCTTCCGCAAGGCCGGTCCCATTTCATCGAGTTCCGCCGCAGGACGCGCCGCCAAGTGAAACGGCTCGAAGGTGGATTTCCGGAAAGCTTCCGCCAGCTGTGCTCGGGCCTGCATCAGGACGCCATGCGCATAGCTAAGGAGGACACCGATCGGCTGGCCACCCACTGCATCACCTTCGTTTCAGAGAATAGACACGCCGAACCGAGCGAGTACCCGAAATTACGGTGATGAAATTACGGCGATATCGCGTAATTGGCATATTCTCCGGCAAATCTCGGAAGTCCGTATACAACGTCTACCTCTTTCAACGTACGGGAATTGCAGGGAAGCAATACTTAATTCGAAGGGGCCTGAGGGAAACACAGCACTTACTCAGCTTCCCAGATCGCATCCAGGATGTCCCGCTGATGAACTCCTAGTTCTACCGCCTTATTCACCAATTCTGCCTTAGAAATCGGCAGGACAGTTCTCCACTCGCCCTTCTTCGAGTGCGGCGGCGTAATCTTGGCGACAAACCCACCAAGAACCTTTTGAACTGCAATCGCCATCATCTCAACTCCTACCAGCCCATGTAGTGGCGACCCGGGTAGTCCAAGAACAGATTTCGCCAATGGATATTAAGTACTAGTCGGCATTCGGCGACGATGCATTCGATTCGACTGCAGGCTGGCGACGGAAGGCGGGAGACCAGGAACCAAGGGCGCTGTCGTCTTGATCGCACAATCGGCGCTTTCGCCGGGCCTGCATCGGGCCTAGGACGACGCCCCTCGGAACGGGTTGAAGAACACGTCCTCGACCGGGCGCCCAAGCCGCGCGGCCAGCTTGTAGGCGAGCGGCAGGGACGGGTCGTACTTGTCCGCTTCGATGGCGTTGATCGTCTGGCGCGACGCATAGACGAGGTCTGCGAGCTCGCCCTGACTCCACCCCTTGGCCAGCCTCAGCTCCCGAAGCCTGTTCTTCATGGCGCGGCGGCGCGGGCGCGCCGGTCGGACCGGCGGATCGTCCAGAAGACGAGATAGACGAGCGCCTGGGCGGCGAAGCAGATCGCCGCGCCCAGGGCGAGCTCCCGATGCGCGCCCGAGTGCGCCGTCACTCCCAGCATGCACAGAAGGCAGATCAAGGCGCCCGGGATGCTTCCCTCGTACCAGGCGATGGCGTGCTCCTCGCGTTCCATCTCGTCGATCCGTCGCCACCACGGCTGACCAGCCGCAAGGACGAGGACGCCTGCGAGCACCAGGCCGAGCAGCACCACGGCGAGCGGGAGCCGATGCGCCCAGCCGACCAGCGCCGTGACCGCGGCCCCGGCCGCCAAGCCTCCAGCCAGTTGGACGGCCAAGGCCCGCCAGATGCGCTGCTGATACGCCCCCATGATCCGGTCCTTCCGATTGACGGTGTAAAATACTTTTTACACCCCGGGAGGGGCTTGTCAAAAGTTTTTTACAGGCCGGCCCGGTCCGGCCTGCGCTTCGCGGCCGTTCGGCGACGTCCGTCCAGGGCTCCTGGAGGACGTCCGGCAATTGCCGCCCTGACGGGCAGCTGGGATGCTGGCGGCTGAGAGGTCGGCGCGGGCCCCCTCCCCTGGCCCCTCCCCCTGGCGGGAGAGGGGAATGGCGTGCTCGCCGCCGCGTGGGAGCCTGTCGGCCCGACGCGCGTTGGCCTATAAACCCCCACGCCCATGGCCAAGATGAAAGACTACGAGAAGACGCTGGAGCGACTGCAGGCCCAGCTGGTGCAGTGGCAGATCGGCGCCATGCAGGCCGACGACAAGGTGCTGGTCGTGCTGGAGGGCCGCGACGCGGCCGGCAAGGACGGGGTGATCAAGCGCATCACCGAGCACCTGTCGCCACGCAACACCCGCGTGGCCGCCCTGCCCAAGCCCACCGACCGGCAGGAGACGCAGTGGTACTTCCAGCGCTACGCCCAGCACCTGCCCGCGGCCGGCGAGATCGTGATCTTCAACCGCTCCTGGTACAACCGCGCGGGCGTGGAGCCGGTGATGGGCTTTTGCACCCCGCGCGAGCACGAGCAGTTCCTGAAGGACGCGCCGGAGTTCGAGCGCATGCTGCTCGAGGCCGACATCAAGCTGATCAAGTACTGGCTCGACATCTCCAAGGCCGAGCAGGCCGACCGGCTGGACGCCCGGCGCAAGGACCCGCTCAAGCTGCTCAAGGTCAGCGCCCTGGACGGCGAGGCGCAGAAGCACTGGAAGGACTATTCCGGGGCCCGCGACCAGATGCTGACGCGGACCCACACGCCGCTGACGCCGTGGGTCTGCGTCCTGAACGACCACAAGAAGACCGGCCGGATCAACCTGATCCGCCACCTGATCCACGCCATCGCGCCGCCGCGCATCACCGCCGAGGTGGACGAGCCGGATCCGGCGATCGTCTTCCCGTTCACGCCCGAGGCGATCGAGGACGGGCGGCTGGCGAGGTAGGCTCGTCGAGATCAGGGCGGCTCACTTTCCCACCGTCGTCCCCGGCCGAGCGAGGTGTTCATGGGCGCTTGCACAGGGCGGCGCGCCGGGCCGAAGGCCGGAAAGTTCAACGCAGAGATCGCAGAGAAGGCGCGGAGGACGCAGAGGGGCAGTGCATCTCTGCGTCCTCCGTTTTCCTCTGCGTCCTCCGCGTTCCACTTGCAGGCGGCTCCGCCGCCGCGGAGCTGTTCCATCTTCCGCCGTCATCCCCGGACGAGCCCGCCATGGCGAGGCGCCGGAGACCCATGAACACGGCCAAGCGAGGTGTTCACGGGCGCTTGCACAGGGCGGCGCGCCGGGCCGAAGGCCTGCAAGAGGAACGCGGAGGACGCGGAGGAGAGCAGAGGACGCAGAGATGCACAGCCCCTCTGCGTCCTCCGCGCCTTCTCTGCGACCTCTGCGTTAAACTTGCAGGCGACTCCGCCGCCGCGGAGTACTTCCGTCTGCCACGGGACGAGCCCGGCCATGACGGTGATAGCCTGCGCGGCCTGATTTCAGCACGTTCCAGCCTCAGCCGGCCGCCGGCGCCGGGAGCGTAGAAGGGTGACGGATGGAGTACGTCAATCTCGGCCGCACGGGGCTGAAGGTCTCGCGGCTTTGCCTGGGGACGATGACGTTCGGGAGCCGCGACTGGCGGCCCTGGACCATTCCCGAGGACGAGGCCCGGCCGCTGATCAAGCGCGCGCTGGAGGCCGGGGTCAGCTTCTTCGACACCGCCGACATGTATTCGCAGGGCGGCAGCGAGCAGATCGTCGGGCGCGCGATGAAGGACTTCGCCCGGCGCGAGGAGGTGGTGATCGCCACCAAGCTGTTCTGGGCCTCGTCGGACAAGCCCAACACCGGCGGGCTTTCGAGGAAGCATGTCATGGACGCGATCGACGCCAGCCTGAGGCGGCTGGGGACCGACTACGTCGACCTGTGGCAGATCCACGCCTTCGACCGCGAGGTCCCGATGGCCGAGACGCTCGAGGCCATGCACGACGTGGTCAAGGCGGGAAAGGCGCTGCACATCGGCGCCTCCAACATCGCCGCCTGGCGTCTGGCCGAGGCCGTCCACGGCGCAGACAATGCCGGCCTCACCCGGTTCGATTCCGTCCAGCCGCAGTACAACCTCGTCTACCGCGAGGAGGAGCGCGAGCTGATGCCGTTCTGCCAGGCCGAGGGGCTGGGGGTGATCCCCTATTCGCCGCTGGCCCGCGGGTTCCTCGCCGGCAACCGCGGCGGCAAGCCGTTCGAGGGGCAGACCCAGCGGGCCAGGACCGACCAGCTCGCCGCGCGGCACTACTACCGGCCGAGCGATCATGCGGTGGCCGAGGCGCTGTCGATCGCCGCCAAGGCCCGCGGCGTGTCGAACATGCAGCTGGCGCTGGCCTGGGTGCTCAGGAACCCCGCGGTCACCGCGCCGATCCTCGGGGTCTCGAAGATGCAGCACCTGGAGGAGGCCCTGGCGGCGCTGGAGCTGACGCTGAGCGAGGAGGAGGCCGCGGCGCTGGAGGCGCCCTATGAGGCGCGGGAGGTGCTGAGGCTGTAGGGAGCCTCTCCTCTTGCGGGAGGATTGGAGCCGATCGAACTCTCCCAAACACCGTCATCCCCGGCCGAGCGCGGCAGCGCGAGTTGCCGGGGACCCATGAACACCGGAGAGCGAGGTGTTCATGGGTGGCCGGGACAAGCCCGGCCATGACGGTGGTTGCTGGTTCGAATCGAACGAAACGCGCCCAATCGTGAGGCGGGCGTCCCCCCTACCCCGCCAGCGCCTGGTCGAGGTCGGCGATGAGGTCGGCGGGGTCTTCGATGCCGACGGAGAGGCGCACGAGGGAGTCGGAGATGCCGATCTTGGCGCGCTGGTCGGGGGGGATGGTGGCGTGGGTCATGATGGCGGGGTGCTCGATCAGGCTCTCCACGCCGCCCAGGCTCTCGGCGAGGGTGAACAGGCGGGTGCGCTCCAGGACCTTGCGGGTTCCCTCGAGGTCGCGGTCGATCGCGGCGGCGATGATGCCGCCGAAGCCGCCCTTCATCTGGCGGCGCGCCAGGGCGTGCTGGGGATGGCTTTCGAGCCCCGGATAGATCACCTGCCGCACGGCCGGATGGGCCTCGAGCCAGCGGGCGATCTTCAGGGCGCTGGAGCAATGCCGCTCCATGCGAAGGGCCAGGGTCTTCAGCCCCCTCAGCGCCAGGAAGCTGTCGAAGGGCCCGGAGATCGAGCCCACGGCGTTCTGCAGGAACCGCAGCTGGTCGCCCAGGTCGTCGCGGGCGACCACGGCGCAGCCGCCGACCATGTCGGAGTGGCCGTTCAGGTACTTGGTCACCGAATGGACCACGATGTCGAAGCCGTGCTCCAGGGGCCGCTGGACATAGGGGCTGGCGAAGGTGTTGTCGCAGACCGCGATCAGGCCGTGGCGCGCGGCGATGGCGGCCAGGGCCTCCAGGTCCGCGAGCCGCAGGGTCGGGTTGGTCGGGGTCTCGACCCAGAGCATCCTGGTGTTCGGCCGGATCGCCGCCTCGACGGCGGCGAGGTCGCGCAGGTCCAGGAAGGTGGTGTCCAGGCCCATGGTGCGCCGCCGCACCCGCTCGAACAGGCGGAAGGTGCCGCCGTAGAGGTCCTCCGACGCGATCAGGTGGTCGCCCGCGCTCATCAGCTCCAGCACCGCCGCCTCGGCCGCCAGGCCCGAGGCGAAGGCGAAGGCGTGCGTCCCGCTCTCCAGGTCCGCCACGCAGCGCTCGAAGGCGAAGCGGGTGGGGTTGTGGGTGCGGGCGTACTCGAACCCCTTGTGCACGCCGGGGCTCGCCTGGGCGTAGGTCGAGGTGGCGTAGATCGGGACCATCACCGCCCCGGTGGTCGGGTCCGGCGACTGGCCCGCGTGCACGGCGCGGGTGGAGAAGTCGAGGCGGTTGGTCTCCCGGTCGGCCATGTCAGCGCGCCAGCCGCAGGTGGTTGATCAGGTCCACGCGGGTGATCAGGCCCACGAACTCGTCCCCGTCCATCACCACCGCCACCTCGTTGCGGTCGAACACCGGCTTCAGCTTGGAGAGCGGCGCGTGCAGCGGGATGGTGCGCACCCGCCGGGTCATGGCGCTCGACACCGCCTTGGCGAAGCGGGCGCTGCGCTCGGAGTCATGGCCCTCGACCGCGCTGAGGATATCGCTCTCGTCGATGATGCCCATCAGCTTGCCGGCCTCGACCACCGGCAGCTGGCTGATGTCGGAGGAGCGCATGCGGTTGTAGGCGGTCAGCAGGGTGTCCTCGGGACGGACGGTCTCGACCCCGCCCTCGCCGTAGCGCTTGGCGATCAGGTCCGAGACGTCGCCGTGGGCCTGGCGCTCGGTCCAGCCCTGGGCCGCGACCCACAGGTCGTTGTAGACCTTGGTCAGGTACTTGTCGCCGCGGTCGCAGGCGAGGGTGACGATCCGCATGGGCGAGGCCTGCTCGCGCCGCCAGCGCAGGGCCGCGGCCAGGAGCGTGCCGGTGGACGAGCCGGCCAGGATCCCCTCGCGGCTCAGGAGCAGGCGCGCGACGTCGATGCTCTCCTTGTCGGAGATGGAATAGGCCTTGGCGACGAGGCTGAGGTCGGCGTTGGGCGGGACCACGTCCCCGCCGATGCCTTCGATCGCCCAGCTGCCGACGTGGTCGGGCGCCTGGCCGGTCTGGACGATCGGCGCCAGGACCGAGCCCGCCGGATCGGCCAGGATCATCCGGGTCTTGGGCGAGGCCTTGCGGAAGAACCGGCCGAGCCCGGTCAGGGTGCCGCCCGAGCCCACGCCCACCACCACCGCGTCCACGTCGCCGTCCATCTGGTCCAGGATCTCCGGGCCCGTGCCCTGCTCGTGGGCGTCCGGGTTGGCGGGGTTCTCGAACTGGTTGATGAAGACGGCGCCGGGCGTCTTGTCGGCGATCGCCTGGGCGACCTCCTGGTAGTAGTCCGGGTGGCCCTTGTGCACGTCCGAGCGGGTCAGGTGCACCTCCACGCCCAGCGCGCGCAGGTGCAGGATCTTCTCGCGCGCCATCTTGTCGGGCACCACCAGCACGAGCTTGTAGCCCTTGGGCACGGCGACCTCGGCCAGGCCCAGGCCGGTGTTGCCGGCGGTGGCCTCCACGATCACCCCGCCGGGCTTCAGGGAGCCATCGGTCTCGGCCGCCTCGATCATGGACAGGGCGATGCGGTCCTTGATCGAGCCGCCGGGGTTCTGGTTCTCCAGCTTCAGGAAGATCGCGCCGGGGCCGGGCTCGATGGCGGTGAGCTCGAGCATGGGCGTGCGCCCGATCAGGTCGAGCGCCGAGCGCACGGGGGCCGGAGCGGAAGGGTGCTTCATCCGAGGAACTCGCGGTTCATGGAACGTCCCTCCTCAGGGACGCGACTCCCCGCGCGAACCTCCCACGCGCCGCACCCCGGGCGCAACCCGGCGCCTTGCTGCGTCTAACGATCGATCACCGTCATCCCCGGCTGAGCGCTTCGCGCGAATGCCGGGGACCCATGCACACGATCCAATCGAGGTGTTCATGGGTGGCCGGCACAAGGCCGGCCATGACGGTAAATTGGAGAAGCTTTCCAGTCGACGCCTGACGACGGCGAGTCGCCCCCTCACCCCGGGCGGTGTTCCCTGGCGATCTCGATCAGGTACTGGCCGTAGTCGGTCCTGGCCATCGGCCGCGCGAGGGCGGCGACCTGGTCGGGGGTGATCCAGCCCTGGTTCAGGGCGATCTCCTCGGGGCAGGCGATCTTGGCGCCCTGGCGGTGCTGGATGGCCTTGATCAGGCCCGAGGCTTCCAGGAGCGAGTCGTGGGTGCCGGTGTCGAGCCAGGCGTAGCCGCGCCCGAGCTTCTCCACCTCCAGCAGGCCCCGCTCCAGGTAGTTGCGGTTCACGTCGGTGATCTCGATCTCGCCGCGCGAGGAGGGCTTCACCGACTTGGCGATCTCCACCACCTCGGCGTCGTAGAAATAGAGCCCGGTCACCGCCCAGTCCGAGCGCGGGTTGCGGGGCTTCTCCTCCAGCGAGATCGCCCGGTCGTCGTCGTCGAACTCCACCACGCCATAACGGGTCGGGTCGCTGACGCGGTAGGCGAAGACCCGCGCGCCCTTCTTCCGCCGGGACGCGGCGCGGGTCAGCACCTCGCTGAGGCCGTGGCCGAAGAAGACGTTGTCGCCCAGGATCAGGGCCGAGGGGCCGTCCTTCACGAACCGCTCGCCGACGATGAAGGCGTCCGCCAGGCCCCGCGGCTGGTCCTGCACCGCATAGTCGAAGCTCATCCCCCAGCCCGAGCCGTCGCCGAGCAGCCGCTGCATCAGGGGCGTGTCCTCGGGCGTGGAGATGATCAGCACCTCGCGGATCCCCGCCAGCATGAGCGTGGAGATCGGGTAGTAGATCATCGGCTTGTCGTAGACGGGCAGGAGCTGCTTGCAGAGCGCCCGCGTCACCGGGAAGAGCCGCGTGCCGGCGCCGCCGGCCAGGACCACGCCCTTCATGCGCGCCCCGCCTCGATCTCGGCGAGGACGGCGGCGAGGCCCGCGCGCCAGTCGCTGGCGGGAACGTCCAGGACCTGGCCGATCCGGCCGCTGTCCAGCCGCGAATTGGCCGGCCGGCGCGCCGGGGTCGGATAGTCCGCCGTCGTGATGTCCCGCACCTCGGCGGCCGGGCCGCCCCGGGCCGCCGACTCCTGGAAGATCGCCCGCGCGAAGTCCGCCCAGGTCGCGTCCACGTCGCCACTCAAATGGAACAGTCCCCCGCTACCGGCCTCGCGGTCTAGCAGAGCCTCCGCCAGCCGCAAGGCGCCCGCCGCCAGGTCCCTGGCCCAGGTCGGCCGGCCGAGCTGGTCGGCGACGACGTTCACCGCCTCGCGCTCGCGCGCGAGCCGAGCATGGTCTTCACGAAATTGGCGCCGAAGGCGCTGAAGACCCAGGCGGTCCTCAGCACGCCGGCCCGGTCGTGCGCCTCGAGCACCGCCGCCTCGCCGGCGGCCTTGCTGGCGCCATAGACGCCCAGCGGATGGACCGGATCGGTCTCGACGTAGGGCGAGGGCTTGGTCCCGTCGAACACATAGTCGGTGGAGACGTGGACCAGGGGGATGTCCCGCCGCGCGCAGGCCCTGGCGAGGGCCGCGGGCACGTCGCGGTTCAGCCGGAAGGCGGCTTCGGGCTCGGACTCGGCCCTGTCGACGGCGGTATAGGCCGCCGCATTGATCACCGCGACCGGGCCGACAGCGGCGATCAGCGGCTCAGGATCGGGCGAAGCGGAGAGGTCGAACGCCTCGCGGCCGGCGAAGTCCAGCTCGAAGCCCCCCGGCGCGCCGATCCGCGCCAGCTCGCGCGCCATCTGGCCGGAGCGGCCGAGCACCAGGATGGTTTCCGTCACGGCGCCTCCCGCGCGCAATCGGGGCGTTTCTTAGCCGGCCTGGGACCGAAGGGAAAAGCGGAACCTCCGCCGGGCGGCGCCGTTGATGGCGCGCAAGTCCATTCAATCTTGTGGATCGGACCGATCGGATGGGGACCATTCGATCGCCGCGATCCACGGGGAGGTCGCCATGCGCGCGTTCTTCACGATCCTGGTCGCCATCCTCTGCGTGTCCTGCTCCAAGGCCGACATGCACAAGACGTCGGCCGACCTGAAGGCCGCCTCGCACGACATCGCGACCGATCCGGCGGTGCATCGCCTCGGCGGCGACATCAAGGTCGCGGCCAGCAACGCCGGCGGCCAGATCAAGGTCGCGGCCCAGAACGCCGGCGGCGAGATCAGGAAGGGCGCCGCCAAGGCCAAGGTCGCGGCCGACAAGGCCGGGGCCGACGCCAAGGCCGCGGCGGACAAGGCCAAGGACAAGGCCGACCAGAAGGCGGACGGCTGATCCAGCACACACGACGGCGTCACGGGGAGACGCCCCCTCCACCCTCCTTCGCCCTCCGGGCTACGGAGGGTCCCCCTCCCCCAAAGGGGGAGGATTTGGCGCGAGTGATCTTCCCCCTCTGGGGGAAGTCCCCGCGAAGCGGGGGATGGGGGCGAACGCGCGGCTGAAGTCGCAGTCCTGCCGCGCCAGCCCTACGCCGCCTTGACGCCGTCCTTGGCGGCCTTCTTCACCTTGGCGACGGCGCGGTCGCGCTTGAGCCTGGACAGGTGGTCGATGAAGAGCACCCCTTCCAGGTGGTCCATCTCATGCTGGATGCAGACGGCCAGGAGGCCCTCGGCGTCCTCCTCGACGGCCTCGCCGCCGGTAGTCCAGGTACCGGATCTTGACCCGCGCCGGGCGCTCGACCTCGTCGTAGACGTCGGGCACCGACAGGCAGCCCTCCTCGCGCACGGCCATCTGGTCGGAACGCCAGGTGATCTCGGGATTGATGAAGTGGCGGGGCTGGGCCGGCTCGCCCTCGCGGGCCAGGTCCATCACGATCACGCGCACCGGCGCCCCCACCTGCACGGCGGCCAGGCCGATGCCGGGCGCCGCGTACATGGTCTCCAGCATGTCGTCCATCAGCGCGCGCAGCTCGTCGTCGACCGCCTGCACGGGCTCGGAGCGCTTCTTCAGCACCGGATGGGGAACGGTCAGGATCTCACGGACGGCCATGCCCAGCAGGTAGGATCGAGGCGCGAAACGGTCAAGGCGGCGTAGCGGCGCGGCGTCAGTCCCTGGTCCACACCCCGTAGGGATCGGAGAACGGCTTGCCCACCGCGGCGGCGACGGCGGGGTGGGTGATCTTGCCGTTCAGGACGTTCAGGCCCTTGGCCAGGTGCGGATCCTCCTTCAGCGCGTCCAGGCCCTTGTCCGCCAGGTGGAGGCCGAAGGGCAGGGTCGCGTGGACCAGGGCCTCGGAGGAGGTGCGCGGCGCGGCGCCCGGCATGTTGGCCACGCAGTAGTGGACCACGCCGTCGACCACGAAGGTCGGATCCTCGTGGGTGGTGGGATGGGAGGTCTCGAAGCAGCCGCCCTGGTCGATGGAGACGTCCACCAGCACCGAGCCCGGCTTCATCCGCGACAGGTGCTCGCGGCGCACCAGCTTGGGCGCGGCGGCGCCGGCGCTCAGCACCGCGCCGATCACCACGTCGGCCCGCACGATCTCGTCCTCCACCGCGTCCAGCGTGGAATAACGGGTCAGCACCCGGCCCTGGAAGATGTCGTCCAGCTCGCGCATGCGCGGGATCGAGCGCTCGACCACCACCACCTCGGCGCCCAGGCCGGCGGCCATGCGCGCGGCGTTGGCGCCCACCACCCCGCCGCCCAGCACGCACACCCTGGCCGGCGCGACGCCCGGCACGCCGGACAGCAGCAGGCCCATGCCGCCGTTGTGCTTGAGCAGGGTCTCGGCCGCCGAGAAGACGGCGATGCGGCCGGCCACCTCCGACATGGGCGCGAGCAGGGGCAGGCCGCCGCGGTCGTCGGTGACCGTCTCATAGGCGATGGCGGCGCAGCGGGATCTCAGGAGGCCCTCGGTCTGGGCCGGATCGGGCGCCAGGTGCAGATAGGTGAAGAGGATGTGGCGGGGCTCGAGCATGCCCCACTCGATCTTCTGCGGCTCCTTCACCTTGACGATCAGGTCCGCGCCCTCGAACACCGCCTTGGCGTTGGCGACGATCTCGGCGCCCGCGCGGCGGTAGAGGGTGTCGCTGTAGCCCGCGCCCAGGCCCGCGTCGTGCTCGACGACGACGTGATGGCCACGGTGGACATATTCGCGCACGGCCGTCGGGGTCAGCCCGACGCGGTACTCGCTCGGCTTGATCTCCTTGGGCACGCCGACGCGCATGGTCATGTCCTCCATCTCGCCGGACAGGCGAATCCTGATCTACGCATGCGCCGCGGAAGCGCGAAAATCTACCCCTGCTCAGGCGCCGGATTCGATCCCGGCCATGTCCGCGTCCGACAGGCCGAAGTGGTGGCCGATCTCGTGCACCAGCACGTGGGCGATCAGCTCGCCGAGGCTGATCTCGCCGCGCTCGCACCATTCGTCGAGGATCGGGCGGCGGTAGAGGAACAGCATCGAGGGCCGCGGCTCAGGGTCGAACACGCTGCGGTGGGAGAGGTCCGCCCCGTGGTAGAGGCCGCTCAGCTGGAAGGGGTCCTCGATCCCGAGGTCGCCCAGCACCTCGTCCTCGGCGAAGTCCAGCACGCGCATCTGCACCTCGCCCACGAGCTTGCGGAAGGGCTCGGGCAAGCCGGCCAGCGCCGCCTCGGCCAGGGCCGCGAACTCGTCCAGCGAGGGCGCCATGGCGCCGGTCCAGTCGATGCTCATCCGCCGCTCACTCGTCGGGCATGATGATGTGGGGCGCTTCGGGCGGGCGCACTTCGAACAGGCCGATATCGAGCGGCTGCTGCGGCTTGACCGGCCGCATGGGCTGGCGGGAGATGGCGCGCAAGGTCTCCGGATCGAGCCCCTGGGAGGCGCCCTCGCGGCGCGCCTTCCTCGCCTGGGGCGCGTCGTCGGCGGCCGCCGCCTCGTCCGACCCGGGCTCGCCGACGCGCCAATAGGCCACCGACAGCCGCCAGACGGTCTTCAGCCGGCGCCTCGGCTCGGGCCAGCGCCGGCCGGCCTGGAACGTCGGCTCGGCCTGGCCGCCCCGGCTGGCGCGGGCCTCCTCGGGCGCGGCGATCTCGACGAGCTCGCAGAAGCGGTCCTCGGTCGCGATGGACGGCTGGCCCTCGGCGTCGATCAGCCCGGCGTAGGCGGCCTCGGCCTCGGCGCGGGTCGCGAAGGCGGGACCGGTCAGCTCACGCGCGAAGCTCACGGCGTGGCCGGCGCCGGCCGCGGCCTCGCGTTCGCGCGCCGCGCGGCCCGACGGCGCCTTCAGCGCCGCCTCGGCCGTCCCGGCGATCGGATAGCGGACCGTCATCGGCCGCACTCTCTAGCAGAAACAGCGGCCCGACGGATTCCGAGGATTCATGGCCGAGTCATGCCGCCGCAGCCAATTCACACGCCGAATCAGCGGTCCTATGCTCGGGTGATTCGCGCCTGGGCTGTGGCGGCCGGATCAAAGGGGAGCGATGGGCGGGTCTGCGCCTCTTCTGGCGGCTACCTTCGCGGCATGGGCTCTCGCCGTGATGGCCGGCGCCTGGGCGCTCCACGAGCGGCGCCGGGCCGGCCGCGCCATGCGCGACTTCGACGTGCGGCTGGGCGCGCTCGACGCCCGGGTCGACCGCGAGCAGGCCTGGAGCGACGCCTTCGAGATCGCCGTGCTCGCCATCGAGGACGGGCGCCCGCGCCTGGTCGCCGGCGAGGAGGCGTTCGGCCACGCCGTCGCCGCCCTGGGGGTCGAGGCCGAGCCGCGCTCGGCGCTGGCCGCCCTGATGGACAACCCCGACCAGGCCCAGCGCCTGCGCGCCCTGATCGACCGCGGCGAGCCTTGCGCCTTCCATGCCCGCGGTCCCGGCGGCGCCCTGGAGGTCATCGGCCGGACCTCCGGCGCGGTGGCCTGGCTCAGGCTCTCCGCCTCGCTCGCCTCGGGCGCGCCGATCGCGGCCGAGGGCGGCCAGGTCTCGGCCCTCCTCGAAGGGGCGGCCGAACCGGCTTGGATCGCGGGGCCAGACGGGGCGGTCGCCTGGGCGAACCGGGCCTGGCTCGAGGCGGTCGAGGCGGCCTCGGTGGAGGAGGCGCGCGAGCGGGGCGTCAGTCTCGGCGGCGGCGCCGAGGCCCTGATCCAGGACGCCATCCGCTCGGGCGCGCGGCGCGAAACCCTGGTCTGGGCCGCCGCGGCGGGCCGCCGTCGCGCCTTCCGCGTCGAGGCCGCCCCGATCGGCGGCGGACTCGTCGGCGCCCTCGCCGTGGACGCCACCTCGGCGGAGGAGACCCGCGAGGCGCTCAAGAAGCACGTGGCGGCGCACGACGAGACGCTGAACCGGCTGAAGGACGCGGTCGCCATCTTCACGCCCACGCGCAAGCTCGCCTTCCACAACACCGCCTTCGCCGAGCTCTGGGGCGTGGAGCCCGGCTGGCTGGCCGACCAGCCGACCCACGCGGAGCTGCTGGACCGCCTGCGCCAGAGCCGCCGCCTGCCCGAGACCGACGACTACGCCAAGTGGAAGGCGCGCGAGCTGGCGCACTACGAAGACCTCGGGCCGACGCCCGACGACCTGTG
Organism: uncultured Alphaproteobacteria bacterium; assembly: GCA_963775275.1. Lineage (GTDB taxonomy): Bacteria > Pseudomonadota > Alphaproteobacteria > Caulobacterales > Caulobacteraceae > JANWHQ01. Next base: position 528,477 of record CAVZII010000005.1, read on the forward strand.
GACCCTGCCGGACGGGCGCACCTTGCGCGTGGTCCGCCAGGCCCATCCGCTGGGCGGCCTGCTCGTCCTGTTCTCCGACGTCACCGACGAGCTTCGCCTCAAGGCGCAGTACAACGCCCTGATCCAGGTGCAGCAGGCGACCCTCGACAAGCTGAACGACGCGGTCGCCGTGTTCGGCTCGGACGGACGCCTGCGGCTCCACAACGAGGCCTTCGAGCGGTTCTGGAATGTCGCGGCCAAGGCGCTGGAGGCCGCCGGCGACTTCAACGGCGTGGTCGAGCTCTGCCTGCCGCGCCTGCACGACCTGCAGTTCTGGAACGACCTGAAGGCCCGCGTGGGCGATCCGGACCCCACCGCCCGCGTGCCGGTCTCGGGCGAGACGCGCACGTCGGACCGCCGCATCGTCGCCTATCAGTCGCGGCCCCTGCCGGACGGCGCGACGCTGATCGCCTTCACCGACGTCACCGACACCCGCGAGCTGGAGCGGGCGCTGGCCGACCGCTCGGCGGCGCTGGCCGAGGCCGAGCGGCTGAAACGCGACTTCGTGGGCAACGTCTCCTACGAGCTTCGCACGCCGCTCACGACGATCATCGGCTACGCCGAGCTGCTCGACCACGCCAGCGAGGGGTTGTCCGAGCGCTCCCGCGGCCACGTGGCGGCCGTTCGCCAGGCGGCGAGCCAGCTCGCCCGCTCCATCGACGACGTGCTGGACGTGGCCCAGATCGACGCCGACGAGATGGCGCTGGATCTCGGCGATGTGGACGTGACCGAGCTGATGGACGCGGCCGCCGAGCGCTGGGCGCCCGCCGCCGAGGCCGCCGGCGCCAGGCTCACCGTCTCCAGCGAGCCGGCCGTGGGCGTGATCCGCGCCGACGCGCGCCGCATCGCCCAGGTGCTCGACCACCTGATCGAGAACGCGGTGCGCCAGTCGCCCCCGGGCGGCGTGGTCGCCATGACCGCCCGGCGCCAGCACGCGGAGGTCCAGATCACGGTCTCGGACACCGGGCGCGGCATCCCCTTCCACGTCCAGGCGCACATCTTCGACCGCTTCGTCGGGCGCGACCGCGGCGGCCCGGGCCTGGGCCTGGCCCTGGTCAAGGCGCTGGTGGAGCTGCACGGCGGCTGGGTGGCGCTGGAGAGCGAGCCCGGCAAGGGCGCCTCCTTCACCTGCCACCTGCCCGAGATGGCCCTCGCCTCATCGGCCCGCCCGGAGCTGGATCTGTAGGCTGCGGCGGCCCCCTCCACCCTCCTTCGCCCTCCGGGCTACGGAGGGTCCCCCTCCCAAAGGGGGAGGATTTGGCGCGGCTGATCTTCCCCCTCTGGGGGAAGTCCCCGCGAAGCGGGGGATGGGGGCAGGGCCCTAGTGCTGGGCCTCGGGCATGCGCACGACCAAGCCCTCGAGCGCCTCGGTGACCTTGATCTGGCAGGAGAGGCGGGAGTTGTCCTTCACGTTCTCGGCGAAGTCGAGCATGGACTCCTCCATGTCCGAGCGCTCGCCGGTGGCCGCCTGCCAGGCGGGGTCCACATAGACGTGGCAGGTCGCGCAGGCGCAGGCGCCGCCGCAGTCCGCGTCGATGCCGGGCACGTTGTTCTTGATCGCGCCTTCCATCACCGAGTTGCCGGGCTTCACGTCGACCGTGTGCTCGGTTCCGTCGAATTCGATGTAGGTGACCTTGACCATGCGCCCTCCTTGCGGCGGCGCCTTGTTCCAGAAAACCGGCCCTCTTCGCAAGCGCTAAGACGCCGCGCGCGGCCGGGGCCGCAGCGACACGGAACGCCTACACGACCCGCTCGGCGAGCTTCTTCTTGATCTCGGCGATCGCCTTGGCCGGGTTCAGCCCCTTGGGGCAGACCTGGGCGCAGTTCATGATGGTGTGGCAGCGGTAGAGCTTGAAGGGATCCTCCAGCCCGTCCAGCCGCTCGCCCGTCGCCTCGTCGCGGCTGTCGGCCAGCCAGCGCTCGGCCTGCAGCAGGGCCGCTGGGCCCAGGTACCGGTCGCCGTTCCACCAGTAGCTCGGGCACGAGGTGGTGCAGCAGGCGCACAGGATGCACTCGTAGAGGCCGTCCAGCCTGGCGCGGTCCTCGGGCGACTGGCGCCATTCGGTCTGGGGCGCGGGGGTGTCGGTGTGCAGCCACGGCTCGATCGAGGCGTACTGGCCGAAGAACATCGAAAGGTCCGGCACCAAGTCCTTCAGCACCGGCTGGTGCGGCAGGGGCGAGATCTGGATCGTCTTGCCCGGGACCTCCTCCCAGGCGTGGGTGCAGGCCAAGGTGTTGCGCCCGCCGATGTTCATGGCGCACGAGCCGCACACCCCCTCGCGGCAAGAGCGGCGGAACGCCAGGGTCGAGTCCATGGTGTTCTTGATGTGCAGGATGACGTCCAGCACCATCGGCCCGCACTGGTCGACCGCCACGTCATAGACGTCCCAGCGCGGGTTCTCGCCGGTGGACGGGTCCCAGCGGTAGACCTTGAAGGTCTTCACCCTCTTCGCGCCCTCGGGCGCGGGGAAGTGGCTTCCCGTCTTGACCTTGGAATTGCGCGGCAGGGTCAGCTGGACCATGACTCACCTTTGGGGAGGATGGCCTGTGTTAGCCGCCAAGGCCTGCCGAGCCAAGGCGTCCGTGCATCCCAGGCCTCACCTTGGCCGCTGCGCCACCGGGATCACCAGCTTCAGGCCCGACCAGACCTCGCTGACGGCGCAGACCTTCACGTCCACCAGCCCTGTCGCAAGGGCGAGATGGCGCACCACGCCCTCGGTGATGTCGGTCTCCACCTTCGACGCCTTCTTCGGCCAGGAGATCCAGATCATGCCGTTTGGCTTGATCGCCGCCCTCAGGCGGCCGAGCCCCGTCTCCAGGTCGTGGCGGCGAAGATAGAAGGCGTGGATCAGGTCGTGCGCCTCGGTCGGGCCGAGCTCGGCGGCCTCGCCGGCGAGGTCCACAGCCGCGAAGGGCTCGGCCCCGGCCAGGATGGCGAGCTCATCGGGCAAGGCCACCAAGGCGACGGTCTGCCCCGGCTTCATCCCGAGCTTCTTCGGCAGGGGCGTTCCCGAATAGCCGACGCTGGCCGGTCCCGTGCTCAATTCGCCTCCGTGGTCTTGTCGCTGGTCGCGCCGTACCAGTCCAGCCGGCGGGTAAGATACATCACCGCCGCTATGGCCGCGAAGCTCGCCACCGCGCCGACCAGCAGCGCCAGGTCCTCGAGCCGCATCAGGACGTAGATCAGGCCGTAGAGCAGGCCGAAGGCGAGGAAGGCCACGGCGCCGCGCCGGCGGCTCTCGAACACCCAGCCCGCATAGGCCGAGATCAGCGCGACCGTCGCGGCGGCCGAGGCCAGGAACGCCAGGTCGAAGCCGACCTGCTCGGCCACCGAGAGCAGCAGCAGATAGAAGATCATCTGCGCGAGGCCGATCAGGACGTACTGGGCCGGGTGCACCCTGTGGCCGGTCGCGGTCTCGAACAGGAAGTAGGCCAGGAACACCAGGCCGATGAACAGCACCGCGTACTTCAGGGCGCGCGCCACCGACTGATAGGGGTTGGCCGGGTCGACGAAGGAGACGCCGAGCTGGGCCGGGGCGAGCTGGGTCAGCACGTCCGACGTCCCCTCGGCGGGAACGCCCCGGGCGATGAAGGGCACGGTCCAGCTCGCGGAGAACCCGTCCTTGGACAGGGTGGACCGGGCCGGCAGAAACCCGCCGTCGAAGCTGGGCGAGGCCCAGTCTCCCTTGGCCGCCAGGGTCGTGGAGTCGCCGTAGGCCAGGACCGCCAGCCGCTTTGCGCCGGTGAAGCTGAGGCGGGCCTCAGCGTCGAGCCGCGCGCCCGGCTTGACGAGACCTGCCCCGTCCGCGCCGAAGAAGCTGAGCTGGTCGCCGGACCCGCCCTTGTCGCGCGTGGGCTGGAGCTGGGCCGGCGCCAGCACCGGGGCGAGGGTCAGGGACTTGCCGCCGGTCTCGAGCACGGCGTCCGCCTGGGCGCCGCGGGGATCGGCCACGCCCACCAGGAACCGGGCGCGGCTCCAGTCGAGCACGGCGCCGGCCGGGGCGTTCGAGGGGCTGGCCGTCAGGTCGAAGTCCGAGCCCAGCCTCAGCCGGGCCTGATAGACAGGGACGTGGAACAGCGAGCGGCGGCGCACCTTGACGGCGGTCGTGACCTCCGCGTCGGCCCGGGCGGGAAAGACCACATAGACGCCCTGGACCGGGGCCTGGCCCTGCTGGGGAACCTCGTAGGGCACGGCGATCACCGGACCCAGGAAGGTCTCGGCCCCGCCCACGGCCTGGCTGATCTCGCTGGTCACGTCGTTGGCGCGGTGGGTGCGGTCCATCAGCAGAGCAAAGACGAACAGGGCCGGGATGCTCATGGCCAGGGCCAGGGCGCAGACCAGCAGCAGCTTCAGACCCATCGACCGCACCGGGATGCGGGCGATGACGGATGCGGGATCGCTCATTCTTGCCTCCCCAATAACTTGGGATTGCAAAGTACACGGGATGGCAGGACGGCGCAACGATGTTCTGCGGCTTGCGTCGGGGGGCGGGGCGACCCCGGCCTTCCAGAAGGCGGTCCAGGCGGCGCTGGACGCCTGAGCCGGCGCGACCGGGCGCGCGGGACGCTCCGGCCTTCGCCGTCATCTTCCGTCCTGCCATCGGCGGCGGCGCCTTGGACATTGCGCAGCGCCGCCCCGGCTGCTTTCGTGCGGTCCTCGGATGACTCGGGGGCGCGGGGGGCCGTCGGCCGGGTCCGTCGAGGCGCAGTGTCGTCGTTGCGGCGCGCCCCCGGGCGACGGGGAGCGCCGGCCAAGGGGGGAAGCGTGAGCACAGCAACCGTCAACGCGGCCGGCGGCCGGCGCCGTCCCGTCCTTGTCCTCGGCGCCGCCCTCGCCCCTGTCGCCCTGATCCTGTCGCTGTCCGCCGCCCGGGCGGCCGAACCCGGTCATCCCGCCCACGGCCACGACCTCTTCGCCGCCACGTGCGCGTCCTGTCATGGCGCGGACCTCAAGGGCGGCGAGTTCGGGCCGCCCCTGAGCGGGCCCTCCTTCGACGGCCATTGGGCCGGCCAGCCGGCCGCCGCCCTGGCGTCCTTCATCTCGGACCGGATGCCGCCGTCCGCCGCGGGGACGCTCAGCGCCGCCGACGCGGCGGACCTCGTGGCCTACATCCGCAGCACGACTTCGGCGGGCGGCGGCGCGGCCGAGGTCGCGGCCGTCCCGGCGCCCAAGCCCGCCTCGGCCCAGGCGGCGCCCGCCGGCGCGCCCCGGCCGGCCGCCCGGGCGTTCGACGATCCGGGGCTTCAGGCGGCCAAGGCCGCGCGCCTGGCGCCCCTCCACGCCCTCGCCCCGGTCACCGACGCCATGCTGCGCAAACCGCCCGAGGGCGACTGGCTGATGTGGCGGCGCACCTATTCGACCCTCGGGTTCAGCCCGCTGCGCCAGATCAGCAAGGCCAACGTCGCCTCCCTGGGGACGGCCTGGTCGTGGTCGCTGCCCGCCAGCCAGAACGAGATCACCCCGCTGATCCACGACGGCGTGCTGTTCGTCCAGAGCGGCGACACGGTCCAGGCGCTGGGCGCCGTCAAGGGGGACCTGCTCTGGCAATATGTGCGCGCCCTGCCCGCGACCGGCGCGGAGGCCCGCATCACGCGGGTGAAGACCATGGCGCTCTATGGCGAGCGGCTCTACGCCGCCTTCGTCGACGGCCATGTCGTGGCGCTGGACGTGAAGACCGGCAAGCCGGTCTGGGACCACGCCGTGCTGACCGACGCGGAAGCCACCAACAAGGGCCGGGCCGACGGCGTCTCCTTCCACCTGGACGGCGGGCCGATCGTCGTCCACGGCAAGGTGATCCTGGGCGTGAGCCTGGGCACCGACACGGCCAAGGGCGGCTGCTTCATCGTGGCGCTCGACGCCGCAGGACGGACCAGGAGGCCTGGCGCTTCCACACCGTCGCCCAGCCCGGCGAGCCCGGCGGCGACACCTGGAACGGCGCCCCGGCCGACCAGCGCTTCGGCGCCGGCGTCTGGACGCCCGGCAGCTATGATCCCGACCTGAACCTGCTCTACTTCGGGACCGGCAACACCTACGACGCCGCCACGCTGCTGGAGCCCCGGGACGGCAAGGTCGGGCCGAACGACGCCCTCTACACCGACTCCACGCTGGCGCTGGACCCGGACACCGGCAAGCTCGCCTGGCATTTCCAGCACGTGCATCGCGACGTCTGGGACCTGGACTGGGTGTTCGAGCAGTCGCTGGTCGACCTCACGATCGGCGGCAAGCCGCGCAAGCTCGTGGTGACCGGCGGCAAGATCGCCCTGTTCGACGCCCTGGACCGCAGGACCGGCAAGTACGCCTTCTCGCGCGACATGGGCCTGCAGAACCTCGTCCTCGGCGTCGATCCGAAGACCGGAGACAAGCGGCTGAACCCGGCGCTGGAGCCGCAGGCCGGCAAGCCGAAGTTCATGTGCCCGAGCCCGCTGGGCGCGCGCAACTGGCCGGCCACGGCCATCGATCCGGCCTCGGGCGTCCTCTACGTCCCGATGATCGAGTTCTGCACCAACTACACCTATTCGCCCGGAACGCCGGCCCAGACCGCGGCCGGGGGCGTGGACATCAGCTTCAGCGGCATGCTCCCCAGACCCGGCGCCGACGGCCGGTTCAGCCGCCTGACCGCCGTCGACCTCAAGACCGGCAAGACGCTGTGGATGCACCGCCAGCGCGCGCCGCTCGCCAGCGCCATGCTCGCCACCGCCGGCGGGATCGTCTTCGCGGGCGACCGCGACCGCTATTTCCGCGCCCTGGACGGGAGCACGGGCAAGGTGCTGTGGCAGACGCGCCTGAACGCCACGCCCAACAGCTTCCCGGTGACCTTCTCCGTCGGCGGCCAGCAGTACGTGGCCGTGACCACGGGCGGCGGCAGCTCCTGGGACGGCGCCACCGCCTCGTCCGGATCGGAGATCGTGAACCCGGCCGGCGGGACGACGCTGTGGGTCTTCAAGCTGCCGCAGGCGCGGAAGGCCCATGGGAAATAGGCCGCCGCTCGATACGGCGGCCGCGGGCGTTCGAACGCCCGTGACAAGGCGGGCGTGATCGGCAAACATCGGCGACGTTCAGAACAAGCACAGGGGAGGCGTTGTGATGGCCTTTGCTCGCCAATGGGAGCGCGGCGTCAGCCGGCCGCTCACATCCTGGAGGATCCCTTCGGCGCCGGGACGCTCGCTGATCGGTCGGCTCGCCGGCGCGGCGCTGGCCTGCGGGATCGTTTTCGCCGGCGCGCCGGCCTTCGCCCAGTTCGGCTGCAGCCGGGCGGACCTGCAGAAGGCGACCGACGAGTACCTCGCGACCCAGGCCAGCGGCGACACCACGCTGATGCACATGTCGCTGTGGGTCGACTACGAGGAGCAGATGCAGGACGCCACCATGTCGACCGGCATCATCACCAAGCCCCAGAAGATCGATTTCCACCGCAGCCTGCTCGACACCGGGAGCTGCACGTCCTTCACCGAGGCCGTGATCACCAATCCGGCGCACCCCTATGTGCTCGGCGTCCTGCTGCGGACCCGCGGCGGTCAGACCGGCGGGATGCAGATGCTGATCACCGACCACGACGACGGCTGGCTGTTCAATGCGGCCAACACGCTGAAATACTCGAAGGCCGAGGACTGGAGCGAGATCCCGGAGGCCCAGCGCGACAGCCGCGACACCCTCGTCGCCGCCGCCAACGCCTACCTCGACTCCTTCGACGACAAGAGCGTGGTCGTGCCGTGGGGCAGCCCCTGCGCGCGGCTCGAGGGCGGCCTCTACACCGGCAAGGGCGCGCCGGGCGTGGCCACCCCCGAGGACACCTGCAATGTCGGCGTGCCCAGCGGCGTCAAGCTGACCGACCGCCAGTACGTCGTCGACCCCACGATCGGGGCGGTGACGGTGCTGATGAGCTTCGGCAAGGACCAGCTGCCCGACGCCCACACCTTCCGGGTGGAGCACGGCAAGATCCGGTACGTGCACACCATCACGGTGTGCAAGACCTTCAACTGCGGCTTCAAGCTTCCCGCCCAGCTGCAGGCGCCGGGCGGCTGAGCCGGGTCAGCGGGCGCTCGGTCCCCTACACCCTCCCCGCTCGGCCCCCTCCACCCTCCCCCACGGCGGGAGAATCTGAGCCAGCGCCAAACCAGATCTTCCCCCTCTGGGGGAAGGCCCGGCGAAGCCGGGGAAGGGGGCCGTTCAACCCGGGCGGCGGGCGCTTAGTTCAGGCGCTTGACCTGGCCGCGGATCTCGCCGCCCGGATTGGCCTTGGTGTGGACGTTGAAGTACCACTTGCCCGCCAGGACATCGTCGAGCTGGGCGCGGGTCAGGCGCGCCGTCCCGTAGAACGGGCTCATCGGGTCGTGGACCACCACCACCGGCGGGGCGTTGGCGCCGGGCTCGGCGGGACCATGGAAGTGGGCCGCGGTCGCCGGCCCGGTCAGGCCGGTGTAGGTCCCGCGGTAGACCAGCACCCTTTCGGCCGTCTCGACCTCGGCGGTGAGCTCGCCCTTGCCGGCGCTGGTGTTGGGCGGGACCTCGTCGGCGCCGCTCAGCGTAGCGGCGAAGTGCACGGTCTCGGCCCGGGCGATCCCGGCGGTCAGCACGGCGGCGATCGCCAGCGCGGCGGCGGACTTCAAGCTCATCGACTCTCCTCCCTCAGGATTGGACGCCCCCGAACGACGTCGAGGCCGGACGGCTCACGCGCCCGAGGGCGGCGCCGCTGAAGCCGGGGCGCTGGCGGCGAACGCGGATTCTGGACAAGGGCCGTGCGCGCCCAACCAGGACGCCCATCCGGCTAGAAGAACAGGAACTTCTTGGACTTCTTCGGCGGCGGCGCGGGCGGCGGCGGGGGCGGAGCGGCGGCCTGCTGGGCGGACGCCAGTTCAGCCAGCTGCTTCTCCCGCACCTTCGCCCGCTCGGCGCGCGAGGAGGTGATGTAGTTGCGGACCTGTTCATCGCCCTCGTGGCAGGCGTACTCGTAGAACTTGTACTTCTCGTTGCGCGTCCAGTCGGCCCGCACCGTGAAGGGCGCCGTCCAGACCTTGGGATCCGAATAGGTCATCTCGTAGACCAGCTTGTCCGGCCCGGTCATGGTGAACCGCTCGGTGACGTGCGCCTGGGGGCTCATCGGGACGGTGTTGCCGAACGGCGCGCCGATGGTGGCCATGTTCAGGGGCGCGGCGCCGGGGCGGATGTTGCTGGTCTCCACGACCAGGGTGTTGCCTTCCCAATGGCCGCGGCTCTCGCCCATCCAGTTGGTGACGGAGGCCGGCGGCGCGCCGCGGCCGTCCAGCGGGATGATGCGGGCGTCGTGGATCATCTCGAGGTTCACGACGACGTAGCCCGGCGCCTGCATGATCTGGACGCCGTTGTTGTAGCGGAAGGGCAGCATCGAGGCGGGAAAGCCGCGGGTGATGCAGCGGTCCCAGCTGTCGAAGTCCGTCACCCAGTCGAAGGTCTGATTACGGATCCAGCTCGACCGCCCCATGGCTTGCATCTTCTTGCCGTAGTCGGTCAGCTCGGGCAGCCGCCCGTCCGTCGGGTCCACCAGCAGCGAGGTGCGCCGGCCCGCGCCGGTCATCTCGACCCAGTTGCCCATGCCGAGCTTGCCGGCCTTGGTCTCCTTCGCGGGAGCTTCCCGGGACTTCTCCATCCGGTCCGCGACGACCTTGTACTCATCGTCGGTCAGCCAGACGCGGCCGCCCATCTGCTCCGGACGCTGCAGGTTCAGGCCGCCGATGCTGTCGATCGGCCACATGCCGCGAAGGTCCGGATCGCCCCAGGCCGTCTTCTTGGGGACGTAGTTATGCGGCACCGGCGGCAGGACGTAGAGCTCCGGGTGGTCCCTCCGCAGCGCCGCCTCGTCCTGCGGCGGCAGGGCGTTGAAGCCGCCGCCTCCACGGGGGCGCGGCGGTGCGGCGGGCGGCGGCTTGGCGGCCGCCGCGGGGGCGGCGCTTGGCTGAGCGCCGGCCGAGGCCAGGCCCACCGAGATCCAGGCGGCCGCCGCGAAAAGGGCGATGTTGCGAGTCTTGGACACTGCGCTCCCCACTTCTGTCTTCATCCCTGATGCCGGCGCGTGTCCGCCGCCGCAGCGGTGACGAGCGGTCGGCGGCGGGACTCGGCCAAGATTGTCACTGTCAAACATGCCAGCCCAGCGCCGATGCTGCAACTCGGCTTCGGCGTCCATGGCGAAGGTTCTCTCGCGTCAAACGCCCGCAGGGGCCGCGCACGGTGTTCCGTCACCTCCGGTTCGCGTCGTGTTCAAGGCGAGACAGGAGGGGCAAGTGACGTATATTGGGCGCCAGCGGGCGGCCGGGAGAGCCGGGGCCCCTCGGGATCGGATGGAGGAACAGTCGTGCCATTGGTCAATATGAAGCCGCTGCTTCGCGAAGCGATGGAGCAGGGGTACGCGGTGGCCGCGTTCAACCTGGTCGACTACGGAACCACAAAGGCCATGATCAAGGCCGCCGAGGAGCTCGAGGCGCCGGTCATCGTCCAGGTTTCGACCAAGACCATCAAGTATTACAGCCACCAGGAGATCTTCAACTGGGTCCGCGACCTGGCGACCGACTCCCCCTCGCCGGTGGTCCTCCACCTCGACCACTGCAAGGATATCGAGGTCATCAGGACGTGCGCCGAGACGGGGTGGACGTCGGTGATGATCGACGCCTCCGAGCTGCCCTTCGAGCAGAACCTCGCGCTGTCGCGGCAGGCCTACCAGATCGCCTCGGACCACGGCATCGGGCTGGAGGCCGAGATCGGCCAGATCCTCGGGGTCGAGGACGACATGGTCGTCGCCGAGGACGAGTCCTGCCTGACCGATCCCGCCGAGGCCGCGCGGTTCTGCAGCGAGATGGACCTGGCGGCCTTCGCCGCGGCGATCGGCAGCGCGCACGGCTACTACAAGGGCGAGCCCAAGATCGCCTACGACCTGATCAAGCAGATCAACGGCCGCACCGGGACGCCCATGGCGCTTCACGGCGGCACGGGCCTGGACGAGGAGACGATCCGGCGCTGCATCGCGCTGGGCTGCGCCAAGATCAACATCTCGACCAACCTCAAGCACGTGTTCGTGGAGAGCTTCGTGGGCTACCACCGCGACAATCCCACGGACTACGAGCCGCTGCGGCTGATCGACGCCCAGTACCAGGCGTGCAAGGCGCTGTTCAAATCCAAGATCGCCGAGTTCGGCGGGACGGGCCGCGCCGCCGAGATCCTGGCCAAGGCCGCCTGAGCCCGGGCGTCATGAAGGCTGTGATTTTCGACTGCGACGGCGTGCTCGTCGACACCGAGCGCGACGGCCACCGGGTCGCGTTCAACCGCGCGTTCAAGGCGCTGGGCCTGGACGTCGAGTGGGACGTCCCCACCTACGGCGAGCTGCTGCTCATCGCCGGCGGCAAGGAGCGGATGCGCCACTATTTCGACCAGCACGGCTGGCCTGCCGGACGCAGCGAGTTCCACGACGAGCTGATCGCCGCGCTGCACAAGACCAAGACCGACATCTTCACCGACATCATCGCCAGCGGCGAGCTGCCGCTTCGTCCGGGGATCGCGCGCCTTGTCGACGAGGCGATCGCGGCCGGCGTCCGGCTCGGCGTCTGCACGACCTCGGCGCCCAAGGCCATCGACGGCGTGCTCGATCTCTTCGGTCCGGCGCGCAAGGCGAAGTTCGAGTTCGTGCTCGCCGGCGACGTGGTCAGCCGCAAGAAGCCCGACCCCGAGATCTACGAGCTCGCCAAGACCACGCTCCGGCTGCCGGCGTCCGAGTGCATGGTGATCGAGGACAGCCGCAACGGCCTGCTGGCCGCGACGGGCGCGGGCCTGCCTTGCATCATCACCACCAGCACCTACACGGTCGACGAGGATTTCAGCGGCGCCCTGGAGGTCGTGCCCGAGCTCGGCGACCCGCCGAACGTGCGCATCACGCTGGACGACCTTGCGCGGCTTGCATCCAGGCGCGCCGCGTGATGGGTTCGCCCCCGTCACCCGGGAAAAGATATAGTTAGGGAGAAGGGCCGGACGATGAGCGAGATCACCATCGCCTGTGTCGAACGCGGGATCAGGTGCACGGCCTCCACGGTCCTGCGCAACGAGAAGCACTTCTCGGACCTGGACGCCCTTTGCGGCGACGGCGATTTCGGCGCCTCGCTGGCGGCGGGCTTCCGGGTCATCGAGGCGGAGCTTCCGAGCCTCGACAAGAGCAACATCGGCGCCTTGCTGCTCAAGCTCAGCATGATCATCTCCAAGCACGTCGGCGGCTCGTCGGGCCCCCTGTGGGGCACCGCCTTCATGCGGGCGGGCATGCTCTGCAAGGACAAGACCTCGATCACCCTGGAAGACCTGGAGAAGATCGCCAACTCGGCCATCGAGGGCATCCAGGCGCGCGGCGGCGCCCAGCCGGGCGACAAGACCCTGATCGATTCCCTGATCCCGCTGCGCGACGCGATCGGCGAGCACGCGCGCGGCTCCGGCGACGGCCATGCGGCGCTCAGGGACGCGACCGCCGCCTGCGAGGAGGCCGCCGAGCGCGCCAAGAGCTGGGTCGCCAGGCGCGGCCGCCAGCAGTTCACGGGCGAGCGCAGCGTCGGCACCCCGGACCCCGGAATGGTCGCCATCGCCGTCATCCTTGGCGACCTTTGCACCGAATTCGGCGTCAGCCGGCCCACGGTCGCCGCCTGATCTCACCGACCCATCAGCACACAACCGACAGGGGGAAGCACGCGTGAAGAAGTTCCTCAACGATCCGAACAACTTCGTCGCCGAGATGATCGAGGGCGTCTATCTGGCCAACCCGGGCAAGCTCAAGCTCGTTCCCGAGTTCAACCTGCTCTACCGCTCCGACCGGCCGGACAATTCCAAGGTCTCCGTCGTCCAGGGCTCGGGCAGCGGCCACGAGCCGGCGCACGTCATGGCGGTGGGCCCGGGCATGCTGGACGCGGCCTCGCCGGGCGCGGTGTTCGCGGCGCCGCCGGTGGACACCTGCCTCGCCTGCATCGAGACCCTGAAGTCCGACGCCGGCGTGCTCGTCCTGATCAACAACTACCAGGGCGACCGGATGAGCTGGGACATGGCCATCGAGATGGCCCAGGCCCAGGGCATCAAGGTCGAGAAGTTCATCATCAACGACGACGTGGCCGTCCCGGACTCGACCTATTCGATCGGCCGCCGCGGCGTCGCCGGCAACTTCTTCGTGATCAAGGCCTGCGGCGCGGCCGCCGAGCGGGGCGCCAGCCTCGAGGAGCTCCTGAGGATCGCCGACAAGGTCAACAGCCAGGTCCGCTCCATGGGCGTGGCCCTGTCGTCCTGCATCCCGCCGCTGCGCGGGACGGCGCTGTTCGAGATCGCCGACGACGAGATGGAGTTCGGCATCGGCATCCACGGCGAGCCGGGCCGCCGCCGCGACAAGACCAAGTCGGCCGACGCGATCCTGGACGAGATGTTCGACGCGATCGCCGGCGACCTGCCGTTCAAGTCCGGCGACCGGGTGGCGGTGATGATCAACGGCCTGGGCGGCACGCCGATCAGCGAGCTCTATGTGCTCTACCGGCGCGCGGCCCAGCGCTGCAAGGAGGCGGGCCTGACCGTGGTGCGCAACTACGTCGGCGAGTACTGCACCTCGCTGGAGATGGCGGGCGCCTCGCTCACCCTGCTGCGCCTCGACGCCGAGCTCGAGGACCTGCTCGCGGCGCCCGCCGAGATCCCGATCCGGGTGTTCTAGAGTGGCGGGGGGCGCCGTCACCCGTCGGGGTGACGCGCGCCTCAGCCGGCAGGGGTTCAGCTGGTCGGGCAGCTTGAAGCCGCAGTTGAAGTCCTCGGCGCGCCGCTGACCCGCCTTGGCCACAGGCTGGCGGCCCCCTCGGGAAGGCGCTTCAAACGACAGCGTTTGGCCGAAACGCACGAACGCCCGATTCAGCAGGAGCAGATTGCAGCCCATCCACCTGACCTGTCAGCACCCTCAAGGAGCGGGCCAGTGCGTGCAATGTTCTGTATAGTCCGTTGCGCAACGATCTCCCCGTATCAGGAGGAACTGACGTGAAGGGTTTCGTCGCCGACATCGAGGAATTGACCGAGAAAAACAGCGATTTCCGACGGGTGCTCTACACCGGCAAGAATCTTCAGTTGGTGCTAATGGCGATCCAGCCAGGCGATGAGATCGGCGAGGAGGTTCACGAGGATCGCGACCAATTCTTCCGCTTCGAGGCGGGCGAGGGCGAAGTCGTGATCGACGGAAAGTGTTCGAAGGTGAAAGGCGACGACGCTGTCATCGTGCCCGCCGGCGCGCGACACAATGTCATCAACACCGGCGACACGCCACTGCAGCTCTACACGCTCTATGCGCCGCCCGAACATATCGACGGTACGGTGCACCGCACGAAGTCCGTTGCGGACGCTGCACATGAGCATTTCGACGGCAAGACAACGGAATAGGCGTCCAACAGACCCGGTTGGCGTGGGTTGGGAACCGGTGTCCATAGCAGGGCCCTTCGGATCGCGCGGCGGCCACAAGGAGCGCACATCATGGCAGGCGCGAAATCGACGTCAGCTATAGACCTTGAAAGGGCTCTTCTGGATCCAAGCGCCGCTTTCGGAACTCCGGAGGATGTCCTCGCGGACGCCGCCCTCACTTCGGGCCAGAAGATCGAGATCCTGCGTCGCTGGGAGTACGACGCGGCCGAGGTCTCCGTCGCCGTCGAGGAAGGCATGCCCGGCGCCGACAATGGTCTCCTGAGGCGGATATTACTCGCGCTCGACGCCTTGACCGGGGGGTACGATGCCGACCGCACGGGGCCTACCAAGCAGCACGGGCTGGAGAATTCAGCCGTGACGCAGCGGAAATAAGCGCACAGCAGATCTGCGTTGCATGGCCGGGTCGGGGCTACTGCGCCGGGCGGTCCCCCGGCAGAGGCTTGGCGGCGGAAAGCGCGACGAAGGCCATCCCGAAGGTTCCGAGCCGTTCGAGCACAGGATCACAGGGCGCCAGCAGATGCGCAGTGGCGTTCCAACGCGGACAATAGATCGCGCCCCGGGCCGCTCCAGCCGTGAGGCCGGCCTGCTCGGCCAAGGCTCGAAGCTCGTGCGCCGTGCGGAACCAGCTCTTTCGCCAGAGCCGCGATCCGAGCCAGCCGCGGACGCGGCGTGCCGCAGCCCAGGATCTCCATTTGCCCAGCTCTCCAATGACGAGCCGGCCGCCGGGGCGGAGCACGCGCGCCATCTCGCGGAACATGGGCGCCGGGTTCTGGACGAAGCACCGTGACCGCGACGACCGCTGCGAAGCGTCCGGATGGGAACGGGAGGCTCTTCCCCCTCGCCACCGACAGATCGACGGCCGCGCCGCGCGCCCGTGCGCGCTCACTGGCCGCCGCGATCATCGCCTCCGAAGGATCGACGCCCGCCACGCGGCTTCCGCGCTCCCACAGGTCCACCACGAGATCCCCGTCGCCGCATCCGACATCGAGGACGTCCTTGCCGGCGACGTCGCGCAGCAGCTCCAGGACCAGGGTCCGTTCGAGACGCTCGGTCCGGAGTCCGATCTCCGAAGCGCGCCATCTCGCGTAGATTTCCGGCCAGAGGCCGGTCAGGTCGCAACTCGGCTCGGCGGTGTTCATCCGGTGCGCTGAGGCTGGGGGAGGTCGTGAACCCGTCACGCCGCGTCTCAGGGCTGGCTCTTGAAAGCCATGTACATCAACACGAGGTAGACGACCGGCATCACAATCAGGACGAGAATCTGCGCGATCCCTGGCGCCCGGCAGCTGGTCGCAAAGAACAGATAGCCGGTGACGATGTCCATCGCCGCGATGACGCCCACGCCGATGAACCAGGGCAGGAGTTGATTGCGTCGTGCGGTTTCAGCCATCGCGGTGTCCCCTCATTCAGTGTCGGTTGACGCAACCACATGGCCTATTGGGGTCGCTGCGGCATTGACGAGGGTCAACCTGCAGGTCTGCGCCACACGCACCTGAAGAGCCGCGCGAGCAGATGGCCGAAACCCGGCGGCTTCACCGACATCGAGGTCAGCCCTTGGCGCGGCGAGCAGTACATGGGTAGCCGGGGCTCCGACCCGCAGGTCGCGGCCCGCTTCGCCACCGAGGCGCTGCCGTTCGGGGAAGCGCTCTCGGAGCTTGAGCCCGATGTGCGCCGGCGCGCCCAGGGGGACATCGAGGCGGTGTTCGGTCCCGGCGGCGTCAAGAGATCCCAGCCATGGCTTGGTTGGTCTCTGCGGCGGCTTGAGCGACGGCAGTGCAGGGAGGACTGAACATGGCGACCGAGGCCCTGCAGATGCTGGTCGAGGCCGACTGGCTCGCCGAGCACTGGTCCGACGAGATGTTCGACGCGATCGCCGGCGACCTGCCGTTCAAGTCCGGCGACCGGGTGGCGGTGATGATCAATGGCCTGGGCGGCACGCCGATCAGCGAGCTCTATGTGCTCTACCGGCGCGCGGCCCAGCGCTGCAAGGAGGCGGGCCTGACCGTGGTGCGCAACTACGTCGGCGAGTACTGCACCTCGCTGGAGATGGCGGGCGCCTCGCTCACCCTGCTGCGGCTCGACGCCGAGCTCGAGGACCTGCTCGCGGCGCCGGCGGAGATCCCGATCCGGGTGTTCTGACCGCTCCGATCACGGGCGGACGAAAATGGCCGCCGGCGCAAGCCGGCGGCCAATTCATATCCGGGGTCCGCCGGTCCGCGCCGGCGGCGGCCCGGACCTACTTGCCCTGCTTGGCCGCGGCGGCCTCGGCGGCTTCCGTCTGCGGGTTGCCCAGCGACATCACCGTCCCGTTCGGGAAGCTGATCTCCGCCGCGCTGGCGCGGGTGTCCCCGTCGCGCGCCCGGAAGGCGCGGACGATGATGTGGGTGCCCGGCGGCAGCGAGTTGCGGTTCCAGCCCCGGCGCAGCAGGGCGCTGGGAGCGCCGCCCTCGACGCGCCAGTGCACGTGCTGGCCGGTCTTGGGGTCGACGACGTCGATGTGGATCCACGAGTGCGGGTTGACCCACTCGAACTTGATCACCGAGCCGTCGAGCACGACCGGCGCGTTCTGGTCGAATTCGGCGCCGAACGAGTGGTGGGCGAAAGCGACGCCCGCCCCTCCGAGCGCCAACGCAGCGCCTAGCATGGCCGCGCCGACTGTCCTCATTCTCATGATGCGATTACTCCTCATCCTAATTCGAAGTGGGTCGCCCCTTGGTGGTGGGTTCTACTTCGCGTCCTTGTCTTTCAAAAGGTCGCCGTAGACCAGCAGGTCGGCGAACGGCACGCACCTGAAGTCCAGGAGCTCGGCGTTCGGCTCCACATGACGGTAGAGCATCATCGAGATCTTCCAGGGCCTGGAGAAGGTCGTGGGATCCTCGATGGTCGCTTCGTACCACATGTGGTCGCGGTCCTTCAGGGTGAACCGCTCGGTGACCTTCGTGCCTTCGCCTTCGCTCAGGAAGTCGCCGGCGCGATCCAGCCACGTCATTCCGTTCTGGCCGAGGGTGGTGACCACCAGGGTGTCGCCGTCCCATTGGCCGTAGGAGGTGCCCATCCAGGTGTCGATCGGCGGCTCCTCGGTCTTCTGCATGTAGATGGTGCGGTTGGCCGCGTCGTACTCATAGGCCATCAGCATGTCGCCGTTGCTGGCCTGGATGATCTGGAACGGGTGGTCCATGTAGGTCGCGCGGGGGATGCCCGGCAGGTAGCAGGCCGCCTCCGGATCCGCCTTGGGCGCTTCCTTGCGGTTCTTGTCGCGCTGCTCCAGCGCCGCGGGCAGATAGGGGATCGTCCCGCCTTCCACCACGCCGAGCCCGCCGGGGATCGCGCCGATGGCGCCCAGCCGATCGGCCGCCACGGGCGCCTCCTGGGCGTCGTGGGGCTCGAGGTCCCAGTTGGCCGAGTTCATCACCTGCCAGATGCCGTTCAGGTTCGGCTTTCCGCCGAGCCGGGCGAGGCTGGCCTGCCCGCTATGCCGGGCGGCCTTGCCGGCCTTGGCGGCCTTGGCTGGGTGGTGGGCGGGCTGTGCGGCCAGTGCTCCACCCGCTGCGAACAGCGCGACAGCCGCGGCGCCCGCAGCCAGGGTCCAACAACGCTTCATCGGATATGAATCCTCTCCTATCGACACGCTGCCATGGAAGCGAATGGATGACCCGTTCGCCAGCGGCCCTGAATTCGGGCCGCCGGAGGCCACTCAACCCCACCCACGACGCCTTGACGTCTTGACCTAAAGTTCATTAGCGGTTTTGACAATGTCAACGGTGACTCGTCATCCCGATCGCGGACAGACTGTCGCCGCCGCGACACCGCAGACACACAAGGGTGGGGAATCGCGCTGATGCGCGCCGCTCTCGCACGCTAGGGACCCGCGCTTCGATGGATTCAATCGGCGACATTGTCTTTGCGCTCGGCCAGTGGCTTCGCACGACGCAGCTGCCCGAAATCTCGCTGTGGATCCAGAAGCAGTGGCTGAGCAAGGTGATCGACCAGAACTTCTGGGTCATCCCGTCGATCCAGACGATCCACATCCTGGCCATCGCGGCGACGTTCGGCTCGGTCCTGATGGTCAACCTGCGCATCCTCCAGCTGGCCGGCGACGGCCGGACGATGGAGCAGACGGTGGACCGTTACCTGCCGTGGATCTGGTGGGGGCTTCTGGTCCTGCTCCTGACCGGCATCGGGATGACGATCGGCGAGCCGGTCCGCGAGCTCACCAACCCCGTCTTCTGGATGAAGATGATCCTGGTGATCGTGGCGGCCCTGGTGAGCCTGTGGTTCCAGGGTTCGGTGCGGCGTAACGCCGCGCGCTGGACCCTGACGACCGAGGGCCGGGCCCTGGTCCGCTCCGGGGCCGGGGCGGTCATCGGCCTGTGGTGCCTGATCATGTTTCTCGGGCGCTGGATCGCCTACGCGCCGACCTAGGGGGATCGATGTTTCTCAGAGGATTGTGGGAGGCGATCGAGTCGTCTCCGATCGGCCAGTACGTCGCCTCGTCGGCCTGGGCCTTTCCGACCTTCGAGTCGATCCATGTCATCGCGATCGCGACGGTCCTGGGATCGATCGTCGTGGTGGACGTGCGTCTGCTGGGCCTGGCGTCCAAGGACCGGCGCGTCACGGAGATCACGGGGGAGACGCTGCGCTGGACGTGGGGCGCCTTCGCCGTCGCCGTGGTCACGGGCCTGTTGCTGTTCATGGCCAAGGCCACGGACTACATCGTCAACCCGTTCTTCCTCTGGAAGATGGTGCTGATCGCCCTGGCCGGGGTGAACATGGTGGTGTTCCACGTCCTCACCTGGCGCACGATCGACCAGTGGGACGACAAGCCGGAGGTCCCGCTCGAGGCCAAGATCGCCGGCGGGGTGTCGCTGGGCCTGTGGATCGTGGTGGTCTTCGTCGCCCGCGCGATCGGCTTCACGCTGGACAAGTACAGCAACAGCTAGTGTCCCGATTCCGAAGTTCGCCAGCGCATTTGCAAGGCGGATGCGAACTTCGGAATCGATAAGGACACTAGCAAATGTATGATTCTAGTGTGGTTTACGGATCAGAAGTTCGCAGCCGAGGGCGCCGCCATCATCATGCGAACTTCTGATCCACCACACTAGAGCCTCCCTCGGCTGGATCGGATCATCTGCGCGGCGCCGCGCCGCTCGGCCACCGCTATACCGACGGCGTCGGTTGACCGCGCTCCGGCGCCGGAACGCCTCAAGGCCGCCCTCGACCACCAAGGACGCCAAGGTCGCCAAGGGTCCGACGCTGACCGAGCCCGGCCTGGCCGATGCTTGGCGCGCTGTTTCCGCTCATCCCCGCTGGCGGGGATGAGCAGGACTTGGCCATGGCGGCGGGCCGTCCCGGACCTCGCCGATGGCGGACATCGCGGCGGTCACCCCCTCCCCGGCCCTCCCCCTTCGAGGGGGAGGGAGGAACGCCCTGCTACCTGGACAGCGGCGCGTGCAGCGGCCCGCCCACGTCCCTGGCGTACATCTTGTCGTAGAGCTCGATCTTCTTGGCGCCCATCCACGGCCCCACGCCCGAGTGCGGGCCGTTCAGCAGCATCACCTGGTCCGGGCCGAGGCTCTTGATCGACGGCCATCTGGGCAGGCCCGGCCCGTTCGGATCGCCGGTGCGCGCGAAGTTCACCCAGTAGCTGGACACCTGGTCGGCGACCTCGTGGTCGACGGGGTTGGCGTCGGCGGCCTTGGCCGAGCTCGGATCCGGGAACAGCCGCGGGGCCCCCACATTGTCGAATACATAGGGGATCTCGGTGGCGTGCACCGCGGTGAGCTCAGGCTTGCCCGGGTCGTTGGGCGGGTTGTGCGCGAACTTGTAGAACCAGCCCTTGCGGCCGATCTCGGCGGCGCGCGCGGCGAACAGCCGCATGTGCCAGGACATGCCGTCGGTGAACGGACGGGAGGACACGGCCTTGGCGTCCGCGTCCGTCGCGGCCGGATAGGCTTCCAGCCCCTCGTCCGCCAGCGAGCCCCAGCGCCGCTCCGCGCTCGCCTTCCAGGTCTCGGCGGTCATCGGCGGGCCGAAGCCGGTGGTGAAGCCGCCTTCGTCGGCGTTGGTCCCGGCCAGCACGTCGACCGGGTTCTGCTTGCCCTGGGCGAAGGTGATGGACAGGTCCTGGGGGATGATCCAGCCGTCGACGATCATGCCCGCGCGGCCGAGCTTGGTCAGGGCCTCTTCGGCCGGCAGGGCCCGCAGCTGCGCCGCCGTCTTGACGCCGAGCTTGTCGGCGGCCGCCACGGCGCTGGCCTCGGCCTGCGCGCGGGTCTGCATCTTGGCGATGCTGAGGCCCATCCAGGCGCCGCTTTCGGAGATCGCGCGCTGGAACAGGCCCCTGGCCGGCGGCGCGCCGGCGAGGCCGCCGTCCATGGCGGCGCCTGCGGACTGGCCGAAGATGGTCACCCGGCCCGGGTCGCCGCCAAAGGCGGCGATGTTCGCCTTCACCCACTTCAGGACGGTGATCGCGTCCATCAGGGCGTAGTTGCCCGAGGCGTGGTGCGGCGACTCGGCGGTCAGCGCGGGATGGGCGAGGAAGCCCAGGGTCCCCAGGCGATAGTTGAAGGTGACCACGATCGCGCCCTTCCTGGCCAGGGCGTCGCCGTCGTACTCGGGGATCGAGCCCGCGCCCTCGCTGTAGGCGCCGCCGTAGAGCCAGACCATCACCGGCAGCTTCGCCCCCGCCTTGTGGGCGGGCGTCCAGACGTTCAGATAGAGGCAGTCCTCCGACATCTTGGGCGAATCCGGCAGGTCCACCGCGATGTTCAGCCGGCCCTTGCCGGGCGGCTGCATGCAGACGTTGCCGAAGTGGTCGGCGGCCTTCACCCCGCGCCAGTGCCTGACCGGCTGCGGCGGCTTCCAGCGCAGGCTCCCCACCGGCGGGGCGCCGAAGGGGATGCCCTTGAAGACGGTCACGCCCTTCATGGTCCCGGGCACGCCCGAGACCAGGCCGTCGGTGGTCTTGACGGGCCCGAGCAGGGCCGCGTGCGCGGCATGCGCCTTGTGCGCCGCCGGCTTGGCCTGGGCGGTCGAGAGGCCGGCGGCGCACCAGGACGCCGCCGCGGCGCAGAGCGCCACATCACGAAGCTTCATCACCGGTCTCCACCCTTTTTGGTCCTGGCCGCCTTGGGCGGCGCTTTTGCGTGCGCCGCCGCCTTGGGCAGGGCGAACGCCATGTACTGGCTGGGGCCCGTCGGCGGCAGGTCGAGCTTGTTGGCGAACTCCCCGTCGCCGCCCACCGGAACCACGATGAACTGCCGCCCACCCGACTTGTAGACCGCCGGCGCCCCTTCGGAGCCCGCCGGCAGGTCGTAGGACCAGAGCACCTTGCCCGTCGCCGCATCCCGGGCGCGGAAGGTCCGGTCCGACGAGGTCGCCTCGAACAGCAGGCCTCCCGCCGTCGCCACCGGGCTGCCGCGCGGCAGGATGCTGCCCGTGCCGGTGATCCCCTTCTTGGCCAGCGGCAGGACGTCGCCGTCGGGGACCTGCCAGAGGATGTGGCCGTCGTTCAGGTCATAGGCCGTGATCGTCGACCAGGGCGGGTTGATCACCGGCAGCCCGTTGCTCGACATCATGAAGTTCACCGGCGACTGGTAGGGCTTCACGTCCCCGCCCGCGTTGGGCATGTCCGCCAGCGCCTGCGGGCGGTCGTCCGGCTTCAGCACGATCAGCGTCGGCAGGGTCTTGGCCACCACGAAGACCCGCTGCTTGAACGGGTCCACCGCCGTGGAGCCCCAGTTGGCGCCGCCGTTGTGGCCGGGCAGCTCGATCGTGCCCTGAAGGCTTCCCGGCGTGAACAGCCCCTCGTCGCGGTAGCCCTTCATCTTCTCGCGCAGGTCCGCCTGCTCGGCCTCGGGCATGTAGGGGTTGATGTCCGCCGCCGTGAACGACTGGCGCGCATAGGGCTTGGGCAGGGTCGGGAAGGGCTGGGTCGGCGAGGCCTGCTCGCCCGGCACGTCCGAGGCCGGGACCGGCCTTTCCACGATCGGCCAGATCGGCTTGCCCGTGCGCCGGTCCAGCACATAGAGGAAGCCCTGCTTGGAGGGCTGGGCCACCGCCGGGATCGACTTGCCGTCCTTGTGGATGGTCAGCAGCTTGGGCGCGGTGGCGAAGTCGTAGTCCCACAGGTCGTGGTGGACCGCCTGGAAGTGCCAGATCCGCTTGCCGGTCCTGGCGTCGAGCGCGATCAGGCTGTTGGCGAAGAGGTCGTTCCCCTTCCGGTTGCCGCCATAGAAGTCGTACCGGGCCGTGCCCGTCGGGATGTAGACGATCCCCAGCTGGCGATCGATCGTCGATTCCGACCAGTTGTGCACGCCCCCGAACTTCTCCCGGTCCTTGGTCGGCCAGGTGTCCGAGCCGAACTCCCCGATCTTGGGCACGGTGTGGAACATCCACACCATCTTGCCCGTGCGCACGTCATAGGCGTGGATGTCCGCCGGCGGGGAGGCGTAGGCATAGGCGCCGGCCGGCAGGGAGACGATGATCAGGTTCTGGTAGACCACGCCCGGGTTGTCGGTCTGCAGCGGGCGGATCTTGGAGATGTCCCCGTCCAGCCCGACCCTCAGGTCCACCTTGCCGTCCTCGCCGAAGTTCGCGATCGGCGCGCCGGTGTCGGCCCGCGCCTCGCGCAGCATGCCGTCGGCGATGTAGAGCAGGCGCCGGTCCTTGCCGTCCTTGCTCTGCCAGTAGGCGATGCCGCGGCCGCCCGCCCGGCCCTCCACCGGCTGGCGCCACAGCTCCTTGCCCGTCGCCGGGTTCAGGGCGACCAGGTCGCCGCGCCCCGCGCGGACGTACATCACGCCCTTGACCACCAGCGGATTGAAGTGCGGCGGCGGCCCCTTGCCGGTCGGGAAGGTCCAGGCCAGCTTCAGCTTGCGGACGTTGGAGGTGTTGATCTGGTCCAGCGCCGAATAGAGCGACGACTGGGTCCCCATGTAGGACGCCCAGCCGTCATAGGCCGCGCGCGGCAGCTGCGCCGTCTTCGCGCCTGAAGCCTTGTGGCCTGACGCCTTGTGGCTCGCCGGCTCGGGCGCGTTGGCGGCCGCCGCTCCGTTCGCCTGGCCCAGGGCCGCGAGCCCCAGGCCGAGCGCGAGCCCGGCCGCCGCGATCCGGATCCCGCCGGCGCCCGGACCACGCCGGCGCTCCATCGACACATGCATCGGATTGTCCACGCCCACTCCCCTGCCCTATCGGTCGAATTTCACGCGCGGCTCCCCCGGCCGAACGCGCCCAGCGAAGCGGACCCGACCTTCGTCCCCCGCCTGAGCGGCCTTGGCGACGAGCGTCGAATTCGCAAGCCTCACTGGAATCCTGGTCTTGCCAGTGTCCTTGTCGTCCCTGACCTTCGTTCGACACGGCCCCCGGCGGCGGCGAAAGTCAGAGTCGGGACACTAGCCGACCTCGGTTGACTGTGACAACAAAGCTGTGAGAACCGGCTGCTCGTCGGCCAAGGCGCGCGGCGGATGGGAGAGACGATGCTGAGGAAAGTGGCCATGGCCGTGCTCGCCCCCGCCGTGCTGCTCGCGGCGGCGTGCGGCCCGCGCATGCCCGCGCCGACGGTGAACGAGACCATGACCCAGGTCATGGAGCCCGAGGCCCAGACGATCTGGGACGTGACGAGCCACGCCTTCAACGACCGGGGCGACGGCTTGGAGGCGTCCAAGCTCACGGCGGCGGACTGGGCCGAGCTCGAGAAGGCGGGCCGCCGGATGCAGGACCAGGCGCTCGCGCTGGCCAAGGACAGGCATGTCAAGGCGGTGGCGCCCGGCGAGCACATCCTGGGCGGCGACGCATCGGGCCAGCGCGGCGACATCGGCAAGGAATGGGACGCGGCCAGCGCCAGGAAGGTCCAGGCCATGATCGACGCCGATCCCGCCCTCTTCGCCGAGCGCGCCCGGATTCTCGCCCAGGCCGGGGCGACGGTCGCCCAGGCCTCGCGCGACAGGAACGCCCAGACCCTCTACGGCGTCTCCAGCAACCTCGACGAGGTCTGCGACGGCTGCCACGAGAAGTTCTGGGGCACGGACCTGCCCCCGCCCTTCCCGAAGAAGTGAGCCGGGTTTGGCCGGCGCCTTGAGCCGTCGCGAACCGACACCCTGTCCACCGACCGTCCCGGCGAGGGCCGGAATCCGGATGGCGAGCGCAGACGCGCGCCCCAGATGCTCGGCGCCCATCCAGCCCCGGTCCGCGTGGGGGACCTGGGTCCCCTGAGTTCTCAAACGAAGTGCAACACCCTGTCATGGGGGTGTTGCGATGGGACGCAGCTACGAGCAGCTCAGTCTGGAGGGCAGGTGTTCGATTGCCCTGAACCCTGGAGCACGATCCAGCAAGGAACCACAAAGGCCGCCGAGGACACCAAGGGCGAGAAGGCCGTCGGGTGCGCTCGAGCGTGGGCGGCCGGTCTGCTCCTTCCCCCTGGAAGGGGGAAGGCGGGGATGGGGGTGGGGACGGTTCGGATGGAGGCGCGGCGGCGAAGCTGGTCCGGCGTTGCACCTTTGGGTGCAGAGACGAGGAGAGGGCGCCACCCCCTCCCTCGATCCCTCCCCCCTCCAGGGGGAGGGAGGCGCTGAAGCCGCAGTTGATCAGGGGCCCTGCACTGGCGAGGATGCGTCAGGAACGGAGCTGGGGAGGAGCGGATGACCAGACGCGACGCGATCGCGGGCTTTGCGGCGGCCGCCCTGGCGCTGGCGGCCCTCGTCCAGCCGGCCGCGGCCGGCCCGTCGGCACACTGGACGGCGCCCCGGACGCCATGGGGCGATCCGGACCTTCAGGGGACCTGGCCGCTGAACTCGGTCGGGCGCACCCCGCTCCAGCGGCCGGCGGCCTACGGCGATCGCGCCCAGATGACCGACGCGGAATACGCCGCCGCCGAGAAGGCCGCGACCAAGGCCGTCGAGGGCTTCGACCGCGAGGAGAAGGCCGACAAGCTCGGCAACGGCCACTGGCTCGAGCCGGGCTCGGAGCCCCTGCGCCAGACCTCCCTGATCGTCGATCCCGCCAACGGCCGCCTGCCGCCCCTGACCGCGCGGGGCAAGGAGATGGCCGAGGCCATGCGCTCGAGCTGGTCGCCCCCGCCCTTCGACAGCCTGGCCGACTTCAATCCGCTGGACCGCTGCATCACCCGCGGCATGCCCGCCTCGATGCTGCCCTTCCCCTACAACAACGGGGTGCGGATCTTCCAATCCCCGGGCTGGGTCGCCATCCAGCTCGAGCTGATCCACGAGACGCGCCTGATCCCGGTCGACGGCCGCGCGCCCCTGCCGGCCGCGATGACCACCTGGCTCGGCTCGTCCCGCGGCCATTTCGAGGGGAGCACCCTGGTCATCGAGACCACCAACTCCAACGGACGCTCACCGATGATCATCGTCGGGCCGGGCAATGTCCGGGTCCCCACCTCGACCTCGCTGCACATCACCGAGCGCCTGACCCGGACCGGGCCGAACACCATCCGCTACGAGGCCCGCGTGGAGGACCCGGTGGTCCTCACCGCACCCTGGAGGATGTCCTTCCCCTGGACGCGCAACGACGGCTACCGGTTCTTCGAGTACGCCTGCCACGAGGGCAACACGGTCATCCAGAACTACATCCACGCCACCAGCCCGCGCTTCGCCGCCATGCGCAAGGCCGCCGGCGGCGAGTAGGGCCCGACGCGCGAGGCATGGGCGTCGTCGCCAGGGCCGCCGCACGGCTTCGCTCAAGTTTTGCAACGTCGGTTTCCGATCGGGCCCCACGGCCCATTGTGGGACAAAGGGACATGGTCCAGTCCAAGCTGAGGCTGATCGCCCAGCCCGAAGAGAACCCCATGCAGCGGGTCCAGCAGCTGCAGGACGAGGCGCGCCTGATCGCCATGACCCAGGTTCGCGAGTTCGAGGTCGCCCTGGCCCGGCTGGCGGCCCAGGCCCGCACCCTCGCCGACGCCGGCGAGGCGATTCCCCCCGGCGTGCGCGAGATCTGCCGGTCCTTCGCCGAGGACGCCGAGATCCGCGCCAACAGCCTGGGCGCCATCACCAGCCGCCTGGTCCAACCGGGCGCCGGCCGGCGCGTCGCGCCCTTGCGCGCCGGCTGACGGTTCGCACACTTCGTCCCCAGCGTCCGGCGCCGCGGCCGGCCGGGCGGCGCCTCCCCGCAAGTGGACCCGGACCCGCCCGGCTGACATGATCGCCGCCGGTGCGGCGAGGCTTTGACTTGTCGCGCATTCTAACGGCGAACCGGCGCCCACGGAGCTCATCCTCCGGCCGACCTTCGGCCGGACCGGGGGGCCGGAAAACGCTGTAGGCGATCGTGACGCGCCGTTGGGCCGCACGGCGGGGGAGACGTCCGATGCAGATGAGTTTCAGCGCGGCGATCGCCCGCTCGCCGTTGAGGCTCTTCCAGATCCTGGTCGTGGTCTTCGGCCTGATGATGCTGATGGTCGAGGGGATCGACATGCAGTCGCTCTCCCTGGTCACGCCGCTGATCCTGAAGGAATGGGGCATCGACCGGGCCCTGTTCGGCCCCGCGCTCGCCGGCGCCCTCTTCGGCATGGCGTTCGGCTCGAGCCTCGGCGGCATGCTGGGCGACCGCTTCGGGCGGCTGACCATGCTGTTCGCCGCCACCCTCTTCTTCGGCCTCACCACCGTCGCGGCGGCCTTCACCCACGACGTCACGGCGATGACGGCGATCCGCGTGATCGGCGGGCTGGGCTTCGGCACGGCCTATCCCAACGCCATGGCGCTGGCCAACGACTGGGTCCCCGAGCGCTGGCGGACCTATGTCGTGACCCTCCTGTCCGTGGGAACGCCGGTCGGCTCCACGGTCAGCGCGGCGATCGTGCCCCTGCTGCTGCCCGGCCACGGCTGGCGCGGGACCTTCATCATCTTCGGCGTCTTCTCGATCCTGCTGGGCGCCTTGACCATCGCGGTGGTCCGCGAGGCGCCGGGCTATCTGCTCGCCAAGGGCCGCAAAGAGGCCGCCCAGCGCAGCGCCGCGCGCGTGATCGATCCGGCCATCGACCTCCTGCCCGAGCCCCAGGGCGACGACCAGGACGGGGCCGACGGGCCCAGGATCGGCGTCTTCCACCCGGCCAATACGCGGCTGAACTGGGGGATCTCGATCAGCTTCACCGCCTGCACCGCCATCGTCTACGGCCTGTCCAGCTGGGCGCCCACCTTCCTCACCGCCTCCGGCTTCACCCTGGACCAGGCGCTGCGGGCGAGCGTCGTGCTCGGCGTCGTGTCGGTGATCGGCGGCGTCTCGGCCGGCTACTTCGCCCGGACCTTCGGCTCGCGCACGGTGACGATCGCCTGCTCGGCCCTCTCGTTCCTGTCGATCGTCGCCCTCGGCTGGATGATCCAGACCATGGGCGCGCGCCCGACCCTGGTCGAGCGCCAGGTGGTCGACCTCCTGATCGGCCTGGTGGGCGGCGTCGTCAGCGTCGGCATGGCCACCTGCTACGCCGTGATGGCCGCCGGCTATCCCCAGAGCTGCCGCTCGGGCGGGATCGGCTTCGGCATGACCATGGGCCGGTTCGGCGGCATCGCCATGGTCTATTCCGGCGGCTGGCTGCTCAACCTGGCGGGCGACAGCTTCATCTTCTATTTCGCCGCCCTGGCCCTGACCTCGCTGGCGATCGTGGCCGCCGCCTTCATCGTCGACCGCCACATCGAGCCGGCCCTGCTCACGCCGATCCCGCAGTGAGGGCGCAGGAGAACGACATGACCGGCTACAGCCGCATCGGCGTCAGGCCCGTCTCCGGCGCCCTCGGCGCGGAGATCGACGGGGCCGACCTTTCCGGCGAGCTGGACGAGGAGATGATCGCCGAGATCCGCCGGGCCCTGCTCGAGCACCTGGTGATCTTCTTCCACGACCAGCACATCACCCCCGAGCAGCATCTGGCTTTCGGGCGCCGGTTCGGCAGCCTGAACATCCACGACCAGGTCAAGGGGATGGACGCCTATCCCGAGATCGTCGAGGTGCGGAAGGAGCCTGAGGACTCGCGCAACTTCGGCGGCGCCTGGCACGGCGACGTCACCTATCTGGAGGAGCCGCCGCTGGGCTCGATCCTCTACGCCAGGGAAGTCCCGGCGTTCGGCGGCGACACCCTCTGGGCCAACCAGTATCTCGCCTACGAGACCCTGTCGGCCGGCATGCGGGCCATGCTGGACCGCCTCGTCATGGTGCACACCCCGGCCAAGATCTATGGCCTCGCCTCCAAGGACTGGAGCCGTGACTCCTCGGTGAAGTCGAGCCCGAACGCCTCGGCCGAGTACGAGACCGAGCATCCGCTCGTGCGCACCCATCCGGAGACCGGCCGCAAGGCGCTCTATGTCAGCGGCCTGTTCACGCCGCGCTTCAAGGACATGACCGAGGAGGAGAGCAAGCCGCTGATCGACTTCCTGATGCAGCAGGCCACGCGCGAGGAGATCTCCTGCCGCTTCCGCTGGCGCGCCGACGACATCGCCTTCTGGGACAACCGCTGCACCCTGCACTACGCGCTGAACGACTACGGCGGCCAGCGGCGGGTCATGCACCGGGTGACGGTCAACGGCGATAAGCCATTCTAGTGTCCCGATTCCGAAGTTCGCCAGCGCATTTGCAAGGCGGATGCGAACTTCGGAATCGATAAGGACACTAGCAAATGTATGATTCTAGTGTGGTTTACGGATCAGAAGTTCGCAGCCGAGGGCGCCGCCATCATCATGCGAACTTCTGATCCACCACACTAGTGCTGCGGCTCAAACGAATGGTCCGCCAATCCTTTGAGCCTCGCAGCACAAGTCTTTGAATTCGTGCATCGAACCACAGACGGATGATGAATTATCCATCTGCTACGATGCACCAGGCGGCCGGCGCTCCAGCTGCACGGCCCCCATCCCCCGCTTTGCGGGGACTTCCCCCAGAGGGGGAAGATCAAGAGCGCCAGATCCTCCCCCGTTGGGGGAGGGGAGGAGGGGAGGCGGATCAGGCTCGGCGGTCCACTGGCGTCGTTGGCGCGAAAACATCGGATTGACAGTGTCAACGCTTTGCGATGTCAATCGCCGGCCGACGGATCGCCGAGGCGCGCGCCGCGGTCATGCAAGGGGGGAAAACCAGATGCGTTTGGCTATCGCGCTCGCCGCGGTCGTCCTGTCGGCCGCCGGCCTGGCCGGCCGGGCCGCGGCCCAGGACGTCGATCTGATGCAGTACGCCGACACCGACATGGACGGCAAGGTCACGCCGGCGGAGTACGCCGCCTTCCTGGAAGGGGGCTGGAACTTCGCCGCCCAGGGCGCCGAGAAGGTGAAGATCGCCGACGTCGACCCGCAGGCCAAGGGCCTGTTCGTCGGCGTCACGCCCGACGCGGACGGCGTCATCACCAAGGAGGCCTACCTGGCTCTCGGGCCGGAGCGCTTCAAGGCGGCCGACAAGAACGGCGACGGCGTGCTCGACGCCGCCGAGCTGAACGGCTCGATGCGCCCGCCCGAACAGTGAGCTGACGCGGCCGCGGCGGTCGATCGGGCCGCCGCCCCCGCGCCGCCGGCCGGCCCGGCGCATTCCGCAACTGCCGGTCGCGGACAGCCTCTGCCGATGACGTGCGGGCGCAAGCGGCGCTATGGTGGGGCATGGCCCGATCCCAGCGGGCCTGGGGGGAGACCATGCGCATCGTCCTCGCCGCCCTGGCGGCCGCCAGCCTTGCGACCTCGGCCATGGCCGACACGCCGGCCGCATCGGCCGGGCCGGGCCCCGCGCCGGCCGACATCCCGCCGGCGAGCGTCTGGGCGCCGGTCCCGTCCGGCGGCTACGAGCACCTGCTGACGGGCCTGCTCTGCCCCGAGGCGCTGGGCGGCTATCACCGCCGGGCGATCCAGGTGTTCGACGGCTTCGGCCTGGACGTGGGCTGCGCCTACGCCGGCGCGGACGCGGGGGTGAGCTATTTCCTCACCCGCCGGGAGGCGCCCGGGCTGGACGCCGCCATGGCCGAGGCCAGGCGTGAGCTCGAGGCCTCCAACGCCGCCCGCCATCCCAGGCTCGCCTCGCAGACCCGGCCCCGGCAGGGCGACATCGACTGGACGATCGCGGTCTACGACGACGACGGGGGAATGCGCGACGCCATCTGGCTGGCGGACCTTTCCGGCTGGACGCTGGAGTACCGCGCCACCTACCACGCCGAGGCGGAGGCCCGGATCACCGGCGAGATCAACGCCTTCGCCGCCGACGTCCGCGCCGGCCCGGGCGCGCGCCTGGCGACCTGCGCCAAGGCCAGGGCCGCCAGGCGCAACGGGCGGCCGGTCACCGACCGGCGCGCGATCGAGGACGCCGTCGCCATGTCGAGCATCCTCGGCGGCGCCGAGCAGTCCATCGCGGCGGAGGGCAAGGACGAGGCGCTGGGCCCGCCCCCGACCCTGTGCGTCGAACGCGCCGGCGCCTACCAGGGCGTGCCCATGGTCTTCTGGCGCAGCATCGCGCCGGACGGCTCGGACCTGCGGCTCGACCAGGCGACCACCGTCTCCATGGGCCCCCGCTGACCCTGGCCTTCTCCGGCGGCGGCCTCAGCGCCCTGATCGAGGACAAGTCGGACCAGTGGTCGGTCCTCTACGACGACAAGGGCCGGACCCTGATCTTCGGCTACTTCAACGGCCGCCCGACCATCGACCAGATGGGCGAGCTGTTCGCGAGCGTCCTGACCGGCAAGACCAAGCCGCTCGGCGGCTACAGCGCCAGCGGCAAGGACATCACGATCATGACGCCGCCGAAGTAGGGGGTGGGGGTGGGGGGTTTGTAAGAGATAGGGGAGTTGAGAGGAGATGATAAGAGAGTGAGAGGAGGTAGAGGGCAGTTTAGTATGGTACGAAACTGCAGAAACTGCAAGGTTAGTTGGCGGGGATGAAGCTAATTAGAGAAGATTGAGAGGCTAGGTTGAGTTAGAGGTTGTTAAGGTAGAGTTACTAGGCGGTAGGGGGCGGAGATGAACGGCATCGTGATCGCGGTATAGCAAAAGTCTGCGCGCTTCTGGGATGATTTTTGAATGGGAGGTAGTGTACTGTTAAGGACAACGGTAGAGTAGATCTAAGGTCTGTAAATGGCGATGGGAGACATGGCGATAAAGAACACATGAACGGGGTGATGGAACACCAGCACACCTAGCACAACATATTACTGCTGCTGGCGCTAGTAGCTATAGCGGCGCTCTGGCTTGAGTTTAAGAAGCAGGGACAGGAAGATCAGTAAGGCAGGAAGAAAGAAAGAAGAAGGAGAGCAATAGTGAAAAGGAGAGTAGGAGGAGATGTATGAGAGAGATAGGTTAATGATAGTGTTTTAAGATAGGGAAAAGGATATAGATAAGGCTAAGGGAAGCAAAAGTTAGATGGAGATATGGAGAGAGTGGTATAAATATACAAAGTTACGGATTTCGTTGACCTGCAAAGATAGAGATGGATGAGAGAGATAAGAGATAGATAAAAAAAGAAAGAGAAAATATGATGGAAGGAATGGGAAGAGAGGAAAGATGAAAAGAGGAATAGGAAGGTGAAGAAGAAGGAGGAGAAAGGAGAGGTGAAGAAAGATATAGGGATAGGATGGAGGAAAAGAAAGATATATAGAGTATGGAGGAGTAAGTTAAAAGTTTAAAAAAGGGGAGGTAAGAAAATATGGAGAGAGAGAGGATGAAGAGATAGGGAGAGGAATAAGATGAAGAGGAGGAAGAGGAAGGAAAAGCTGAGGAGAAGGATGATATGGGAAAGATGGAATTAGGGAAAGATGTGGAAGATATGGCTGTAAAAGATAAGGAAGGAAATTAGAAAAGAGAGATGAAGGAGCAATGCGTCAGCTCGGCGTGCGGCGTGACTTCGGATCAGGGTGACCGGTCTGCAGCGCAGAGGCGAGCCGTGAAGGCGTGACGAAGAAAGGAGGAAAAATGAGATAGGAGTTAGATAGATGATAGATGTGGAGAATTAAAAATATTGATAGGAATGATGGAAGGATAGTTAATAGATTTAGAAGAAGGGGAGAAAAAGAAAGTATATATGATGGAAAGGATAGAATTTATAAAAGGAGATGTATGGTAATAATAAAGAGAGATATTAGGGTAGGAAGATGAGGTAATAGATATAGAGGTGGCAGCGGTTATATAAAGATGGATGAGGATAGTAAATATAGAAGATGAATGTGAGAGGAGTAAATGAAGAAGGAGATAGAGATTTAGGTAATGGAGATAGGTAAATAGTAAGGTAGATTGGAGGAGATAGTATAAATGGAAGATAGGAATATGGAGGCTGAGATGGAGATAGTAGTAGGAGAGAGCGTGGCGCTCGAAAAGCAGGTACAGCGGACTGCGGTCCGGAATATAAGGGGAGAAAGATTATATAGATAGATGATAGTATATATGGAGGGATATATGGAGAGATAAGTAAATAAGGAATAAAAATATAGATAGGTATAGAAAGATTAGGAAGAAGGAGATGATGATGATGATGATGATGAAGAGATAGATTGGATGATAGATGGAGAGGAGAAGAAGAATGAGAGGTATAAAATAGGAGAGAGATAGGAGGAAGATATGAAGGAGATATGGGAGGAGAGGAATGAGAGTAGGATGGAGGAGGGGTAAATGGTAAAAGAGAAAATGAAAGATGGATTAGATATATGGGGTTAATTATGGAATATAGGATAGAGTAAGGTTATATAGAGAAAGAGATAAGGAAAAAATAAAGGATATAAAAGTAGGAGATAGATATAGGGATGATAGGGGGAGAGTTAATAGAGGAAAGATGGAGATAGGAGTAGAGAGGAGAGGAGGAAGTGGAGATGTGAGAGATAGGAGATGGATTTATGATGTAAATGTTATAGGTAGAAGTAGAAGAAGATGGATAGTAGGAAGATTTATTAGATGTAGATGAGAGAGATTGAGATATGGATTGGGAGATGAAGATGGAGGAGGTGAAAGAATGAAAGGGAGTGGATAAATGGAATGATGATATGGGAGATGTGCTAATGCTGAGAGAGAAATTGGGTAAGATAGGTTTTTTTGCTCTGTATGAAGATTTGGCGATAAAGCTAGCTGGCGCTGCGACCGTGAGCTAAGGAACCTTCTGGGGCCGACTCGCGATGACGATGTGCCGTCGACGTCTTCGTCGATGGGATTATATCTACTGCTGTACGGATCGACGATAGTCTGGGGGAATAAAGTTTGCTCTGCACACGCTGCGGACGGGAGATATCTTGCTGGCTCTGGCGCTGGCTATTACGGTCTACTTGTACTGGGCCGCCTAGGATGCATGTATGACAAGAGCTGACTAGAGAACAATGCTGGTTAAGCTGCTGGCTAGTATGCGTTGCGAGGTAGAGAACAATCTATAGGACAGGTTCTGTCACGATTGCGGCGATAGGTTGATGGGCGTGGCTGCGGCGCAGGCGCGTCTAGCGGTTCTGGACGATCGCTATCTTATATAATAAAATAAAAAAAAAAAAAAAAAAAAAAAAAAAAAAAAAAAAAAAAAAAAAAAAAAAAAAAAAAAAAAAAAAAAAAAAAAAAAAAAAAAAAAAAAAAAAAAAAAAAAAAAAAAAAAAAAAAAAAAAAAAAAAAAAAAAAAAAAAAAAAAAAAAAAAAAAAAAAAAAAAAAAAAAAAAAAAAAAAAAAAAAAAAAAAAAAAAAAAAAAAAAAAAAAAAAAAAAAAAAAAAAAAAAAAAAAAAAAAAAAAAAAAAAAAAAAAAAAAAAAAAAAAAAAAAAAAAAAAAAAAAAAAAAAAAAAAAAAAAAAAAAAAAAAAAAAAAAAAAAAAAAAAAAAAAAAAAAAAAAAAAAAAAAAAAAAAAAAAAAAAAAAAAAAAAAAAAAAAAAAAAAAAAAAAAAAAAAAAAAAAAAAAAAAAAAAAAAAAAAAAAAAAAAAAAAAAAAAAAAAAAAAAAAAAAAAAAAAAAAAAAAAAAAAAAAAAAAAAAAAAAAAAAAAAAAAAAAAAAAAAAAAAAAAAAAAAAAAAAAAAAAAAAAAAAAAAAAAAAAAAAAAAAAAAAAAAAAAAAAAAAAAAAAAAAAAAAAAAAAAAAAAAAAAAAAAAAAAAAAAAAAAAAAAAAAAAAAAAAAAAAAAAAAAAAAAAAAAAAAAAAAAAAAAAAAAAAAAAAAAAAAAAAAAAAAAAAAAAAAAAAAAAAAAAAAAAAAAAAAAAAAAAAAAAAAAAAAAAAAAAAAAAAAAAAAAAAAAAAAAAAAAAAAAAAAAAAAAAAAAAAAAAAAAAAAAAAAAAAAAAAAAAAAAAAAAAAAAAAAAAAAAAAAAAAAAAAAAAAAAAAAAAAAAAAAAAAAAAAAAAAAAAAAAAAAAAAAAAAAAAAAAAAAAAAAAAAAAAAAAAAAAAAAAAAAAAAAAAAAAAAAAAAAAAAAAAAAAATCGTTCAATTTTACGTCGGCGACGATCAACAGCCTGGTGATCTCTAGCAGGCGAGGCGATGAGAGCATCTCACAGGACTATACGGAACAGCGAGGCCGACAGCCCCCACTGTCGACTGTCAGCTACAACGTTCCTGTAGGGAACGTGGATACCGTGATATAGAGAATTCCAGAGCCTCCAGGCCATGTGCTCGGACTAGATGCCAACGAGCGAACCTGTCCGGTCTTCGGGACACTGAACCCGCCACAGGCGAGTTACTGTAGAGGATGAGAGCAAGGGCTGGCGACGATGCCGACAGTGACGGCCGAGACCGAGGACCCATCCCGGCGGACCGTCGAACAGAAGAACGGACTGCGGTCGGACGAAGGACAACGACGCGGTTCTGCGACATTGCGGCGGCGCTGCTCGCGCGTACCGCCGCGCAAGCCGCGCGGACCATCCTTGGCGATCCGGCCAGCGCCGACGCCCGAAGGGAACAGACGACTGAGGACGCCTGGCCCCAGGCCTTCCCCGGCAGCGCCGGCGCGCGGGGAGAGGCCCCAGCTGCTCTAGCCTGTACGCAATGCGGATACGAGAAACGGCTGACGGCGCGCTACTGCGGCAGTTGCGGCGAGGCCTTTGGACTGGAGGGCGCCGGACCTGCTCCTACCGCTGTCTCTACCGAACAGGATCCGCGCCCGAGTTCGAGCCCGAGACGACTACGGAGGCGGCGTTGGCTACGACCGGCCCTGACGACCCTGCCTCCGACGCGGCGGCCGTTCTCGATGACGCGACGCCGACCGCAGAAGCTGGAGGCTCCAGAGAGTGCGTCTGTTGCGGCGCCCGAGATGAGGCTACGGCGCGGTTCTACCGGGCGTCCGGAGCGCCTATCGATGAGACGCCCAAGCAGCCGCAGCTGCGACGGAAGCACAGTGAACGCCGCTGAGTTTCCGGATCCCCCGCTCTACGCCCGCGATCGACTGAGGCGCCGCGGCGAGCGCGCGTCTTTGGCGCCGGGGCTCGTGGCGCTGGTCGAGAGCTTGGCGGTCTAGGTGGCCGTTTCGGCCATCGCCTTCGCCGTCCTACATCGCCGTAGCTGGACTACGCCGACGCCGTCCGCCCCACAGCTCGCAGCTAGCGCCTCGCTAGCGCAGGTGGCAGGGCTGAGCTCGCAGATCAATCCCCCTTTGCGATCCTCTGCGCCGCTCGCCGCCTTGACCGCGCCGGCGCGCGCGCCGCGTGCGCCTACTCCCAAGCGGACCGCTCAGCGACAGCTGCAGGCGCAGGCCGCGGGGCCTGAGCTGCTAGCTTCTCCGCCGGAACTTCTAAAACCGGCCTCCGCTCCCGCCGCCGCCTGCCAGCGCGCCGAGCCGGGTCATCGCCCACCCTGTGTGAGTCCGGCGACCAACCGGCGCGGAGGTGACGGACCTCTATCCGTCTCGTACCCAGCAGGATGGCTGCGAAGGACGCGCGACGGTCGACTGCGCGGTTACGGCAGACGGCTGTCTCCACGATTGCAGCGACATTGATGAGCACCCGCGGTCTAGGCTACGGGGCGGCGACCTTGGCGCTCTCGTCACGCTACAGGATGAGATCGACGACGCAATTGGGCGAACTGGTCGCCGGATGCCGGGTCCACCTGCCGGTTTGATGGCAGCTATCGCAGTGAGGCGACTGGCTCAAGGGCGATAGGAACGGAGTGATGGACGACGGGCTGGAAGAAGTCGAACTCGACGACAAAGGCCGGACTCTGATCTACGGCTACTACAACGGCTGCCCGACCATCGACCAGATGGGCGAGCTGTACGCCAGCATCCTGACCGGCAAGACCAAGCCGCTCGGCGGCTACAGCGCCAGCGGCAAGGACATCACGATCAAGACGCCGAAGAAGTAAGAGCGTGGACGGCGGCAAGGGACACCGAGCAGGACCGGTGAACTACGATGCGGACCGCAATCTACGAAGACTACAAGTGGAGGAGGACGCTACTGATCTAGGGAAGCGCCACCGAACTGCGGCTGCTCGTGGACGTCATGGATGACCTGGCTCATGGACGTCGAGACAGCGCAACTCTAGACGGGCGCCTCGGAACTGAACGCGTCGGCGGCGCCGTGGTGACCCTTACGGCTGCGCTCCGCGAAGCCGTCCTGCTACGGCAAGACGCCGACGGCGCTGACATCCAGCTCTGCTGTACGCGCGAGCGGTGGAACGAGCTGGCGGACTTGCTCCGCACCCTCATTCGCCCTGGCGCGGACGGCCACCACTACCTCGATCTAGTAGACGACAGCCGCTTCAGATCATCGTCTCGGCAGCGGCGAGTACCCTTCGACCTAGAAGCCGACGTAGGCGCACGGTATCGGGGGGGCAAGGGCGGCTATGGGCGAGACATACCGTTAGACGACAGCGTAATCTACAAGTAAAGCGCCGCGGTCTGAACTGACCGGGGCGACGGAAGCGTTCGACCAACTTAGTCCGCCATCAGGGGGGGTATCTGGACAATGGGCGAGTTCACTCGGGCAGAAAGTCCCGCAAATACATGTGGCGCGCCGGGGTCGCCGCCCCTTCCAGCCGCGGTCCGCCCCTGCATCTTCCTGACATCGCGCCCTCTGCGGTCAGGTGAGCGATCTGCGGCGACAGGCGGCGCTACTGCACGCAAACTGCGATCAGCGAGATGAACAGCATCGCAATCAGCGCGCATAGGGTCAACGCCAGCGCCGGCAGGGCATCGGTCAGCCGACCTGCACTCAGGTCCGCTCTGAGGATGCGATAGATCCCGTCGATGCCGAACACCGCCAGGATACCGATCACCGAAGCACAGATACTGAACGATTTGGGGTAGGCCGAAGCCATGTCCTCCCAGAACTTGAAGCGGCGGGGACTGGCCGTAACCTGCGCGGGCGCCTGCGCGACTTCGCCGATGAGGCCCTTCAGCAGGCTTGTTGGCAGTTTGAGCATAACGTCTCCCTTCTGGCGCCTTATGGGCGCGTGGACAGGGGAAGACTCGCTCTTGACCGCTCAAGCGGCTGATGTCAGATCGAACAAGCTATGGGTGAACTCTCGTTAGAAGTCCGCCTTCCTCTGGCCCGCTGGACCGTCGTCCAGCGGGCCAAGTTTCTGTTCATCCCTCTATAAGTCAATCGAACAAAATCCCCCACGGGGCACCGCCACGAGGCGGAAAATCCACCCTACGCGGGGAATCGGTGAGAATTCGCCGACTTTCGCGGGCGGCGCGCGGACGATGCTCTGGCGGGCAAAACATGCCCCGCGCCCGCAGGCCAAAATGAATATTTTACCGTGACCCAGCTGAGGGTCGGAATATTCCAGCCGCGCGGCCGTTGACATGGTCAATTTCCTGGTTTGAAGTCTCGTCGCATGGAATATTCCGGCGCCTCGAGAGCGTACCAGGGGCAATGTCGCACACGTCTTATCGGCTTCCGATCGAAGCTGACCCACCCATCGAGGCCACCTTCCGGGAGATACTCCGCCTACACAAGCGGATCTGCGACCTGAATGGCGTCTCCTACAAGGATGGATATGCGGGCGCTGTAGGTCGGCTGCCTGCAGACAGTGCATCCCGCCCTGAAGATCAAAGGCGATTTGAAAACCTGTATTACAAGCCTCCAGCGGCGCCCAAGGACGACGGGGAACTTAAGTTCGTTCTGGCTGTCTTCGGATGTTACTTCGGCGCTGGCCGGTCCGCAGACGAGATACGCGCGCTCTTAGAAGAGATACGGAACGGGAAGGCCGAACGCAGTCAGCCAGCAGCCGAGGCCTCGCCATTCGCAGGGCTCCTGATGCCACCGTACAACGCGCTCGATCCGCAGGCGCAGTGGCACGACCTCGCCGGTGAGTACTACATTCTCCGGAAGATCTTTACCGACGATAGCCTGCTGGTTCTCATATCTCACCATCGTTCCTGGTGAAGGCGAACGGGAGCCAATGCGGTTCCGAACTCTCGGCTCCGATACGCCATTTGGCGTCGATACAAAGGAAGTCAACGGCATCATATATGGCGCCCGGGTCCAGAAGCGGGACCGGTCTTGGACCGAAGGCGTGTTTTCGCTCGGTCGCATACGCGACACCAACCAGATTTGCTCAGCCGTCTTCATTCGGTGGGACAAACCTGCCGCCGACAAGGCGATGGCGCAGGACGTGCAGGATCTCATTGGCGTCAGGCTCGGGCTAGGCCGGATTGACAGCCTCCCTCGGGGATACCGGGTGTGGTGTTCACGCCTTGCACCAGGTCCGAGCGTTACCGAGCGCATGGAGCTGGTCAGAAAATACCCCCTCGATAGTGCAGAAGAAACATTCGATGATCTTCGACTTCACGTGAGTGGTTTCGACTACATCAGACTGTGGCTGGCGAACCGGCGGTACGCGATCGTGTGGGACAAAGGGGGATCCGTAGACATACGCTGGCGGAGAAAGCAGGATCGGGGACTGGCGGGACACGTTTCTGATCGATCGACACCCATTTTGGGCTGTCGAATAATTTCGAACCTGCCCTTAGCTTCGGCCTCCATTTCAGACAGTGTCGCCGTCGGAATTATTGGCCGGCAGGGTGGTCGCGGTAACCGCGGTACGCCGGACCTGGCCCTCGACCTGCTGGTGGGTCAGAAACGTCGCGCCGGCTGGGATGAAGTCGTACTGGACCGAGTCTCGAAGTCCCAGTAGCGCCGGCGCGAGCGATCCTCCTTGAAATCGCCGGGGACGGAGAAGCCGGCGGGAAGCTCCACGGCCGCGCCGAGCGCCGCCGCCCTGAAGCCCACGCCCGCCAGCATCAGGCGCGACAACGCCGACACCACGCCCGAGCGTCGCATCTTCCGGCCCCCGCCCTCGCGCCATTATCCGGTCCTGGTGATACCGAGCATGGCCGACGGCGAGAGCGGATGGCGGGGTCAGTCGTGGGCCCGCGAGGCGGCTATCCGCCTCAGGCGGCTTCCAGCTCGGCCAGGAGCGCGTCGTAGGGGATGGCCCAGGCGCGATGCAGCTTCTGGATCTGGCCGAGCGACAGCGGTCGCTTGCCGCTCAGGAGCTCGGAGGCGCGCGGGGCGGAGCCCAGCACCTCGGCGAGGTCGGCCTGCGAATAGCCGCGGCCTTCCATCACCTGGCGGACGACGCTGACCGGATCGGCCGCTTCGATCGGGACGTGCTCGTCCTCGTACCTGGCGATGACCATGCCGAGCAGCGCGAAGGCGTCGCCCGCCTCGGTCCCCGGCTCCGGCTCGCTGTCGAAGAAGGCCTCATAGGCCTCGAGCGCGGCCTGGTAGGCGGCTTCGTCGTGGATCGGGCGGATGCGGTCGGGCGTGGTCATGGCGGCGTCAGCGCGGTCGATTCGTGGGCCATCCCTGCAACTCGGTGCTCCGGGAACGCGCTCATTGCGGCCAGCCGCACGCCGAACGCAAGACGTGGCGTCGCAGCTTCAGTCGAACCGGCCCGGCTTGCTCACCAGATCCTCCAGCGAACGCGCGCCGTGGATCACACGCCAGAGGGCGATGCCGTCGCCGTCCGGCAGCGGCTCATAGAAGATGACATAGGGACGAACGACCACGCTTCTCGGAGCGCCCGGGAACTCGTCGCGCTCACGGCCGATGTACGGCGCCGAGGCGAGCAATTCGAGCGCGCCGTAGATGCGGGCGAGGAAGGTGTCGGCCATCGACGCCGAGCTGTGCTCGCTGATGTAGGCCCAGATGTCGAGGAGGTCCTTGCGTGCAAGCGGCGCGCGGAGGATGCGAGCCATGCCAGGCCGAGGACGCGCTTAGGGCTTCACCCGGGCGGCGGCGAGCAGCCCGTCGAGCGGCTCGAGCGGAACGGCCTCGCCGCGCACGATCTCATCGCGGGCCGCCGCAAGCTTGGCTGCGACCTCGTCATGGTTGTCGGCGAGGAACCGGTCGATATCGGCGTCCGGGGCGGCCGGCGCTCTGCGCTGGGTCCGAGTGCTCATGGCGTCAATCTACCACGTCAGGCCGTCAACGGCGCACGGGTTTCTGGGGACCTCGGTTCCCGCGCTGGTCCGCCGCTCGCCGGGAGATGGCTCCCGTGAACGCCGAGGCGGCGTCAGGCGGCCGCCGGCTTGCGTCCCGACACCGACGTCGCGCAGCCGAAAAAATGCTTGCGGAAGCGGACCTGAAGGCCCTCGGCGCGGAGCAGCACCGCCATGCCGGAGGCGTCGCCGAAGCTCGTGCTGTAGGTCCCGATCATCGCGAAGTCCTGGGCGCCGCGCAGCAGCAGGCGCTCGACCAGCGGCAGGACCACCTTCAGGTGGAAGAGGTAGAGGGGCCGCAACGGCCAGCCCGTGGGATCGGACGCCTCGATCATGGAAAAGGCGCCGCCAGGCTTCAGCACCCGCGCGACGAGCCGGGCGAGGCGGGCCTGCTGGTCGCGGTTGAAGGTCTTCAGGCCGAAAGTCGAGACGACGAAGTCCGCGCTCGCGTCCGGCAGGCGGCTTGCCAGTACGTCGTCCTCCACGAAGTCGATCCTGTGCGCCCGGTGGGCGTGCAGCCGCCGCAGGGCCCGCCGGTGCATGCCCGATGAGATGTCGACCGCGGTGATCGCGGCCACGCCAGGATGGCGCCTGAGGAGGTGCGGCCAGACCTCGCCGGTCCCCGCCATGAGGTCGAAGCCGACCGCCGCGCCCGGCCCCAGCGGCAGCGCCTCGACGCACTGGCGCCGCCACCGCTCGGTGAAGCCGAACGAGCAGACCCAGCTGAAGGCGATGTACTTCCCCGAACAGCGGTCGAACACGCCCTTGACGAAGGCGGGATCGTAGATGTGGCGGCGGCGGGCGGCATTGCGCGGAGTGAAGGGTCAGGCGAGCAGTCTTGGCAAGACCGTCCGCTGACGACCCCATGTGGGATACGTATGGTGTCCCCTGAATTCGTGGAGGGTGCTAGGTCGTGGAACCGGAATTCGTCATTGCCGGACTTTTCTTTGTCGGCTTCGGTGTCGTTCTAGTGATGCGCCCCAGTTGGTTGCCCGACAGGCCCGTCTTCTCGATTTTCAGGAAGCGTCCGTGGTCAGCCATGTTGGGCTGGTTCTTCATCGTATTCTTCTTGATCTGGACAGTTGCATCAGTCTTTGGGCGCCAATAGCGTTGGTAATTCCGATGTCGCCGTAACCCCATGCGGTCGAATCGCACTGCCATGTTGAGCTGTCTAATCATCACACCTCGGGTGGAGCGGCCGTGACCAGACCTGTGCCCAGCGGGCCGAAGATCGCGCCAGAGGAGCGCAAAGGCGCCATTCGGTTTCTCAGAAGGGCAATCAGGGGGCCCGGCTTCTGGTCATGGCTCTGGACAAATGGCTACCTTCGCCAGGATCCGCTCAACAGATTCCTCGAAGACCACATGAGATCCGACCTGCCGCGCTCGACCGCGGCGCCGACGACCGACGAGGATAGCTGACACGGGCCATTATGGTGATGGTGTGGACGGCGCCCAGCTTGGCGATGACCATGCCGAGCAGCTCGAAGGCGTCGCCCGCCTCGGTCCCCGGCTCCGGCTCGCTGTCGAAGAAGGCCTCATAGGCCTCGGGCGCGGCCTGGTAGGCGGCTTCGTCGTGGATCGGGCGGATGCGGTCGGGCGTGGTCATGGCGGCGTCCATTGGTGGAGGGTCAGATAGTATTGGCGTCGGCCATCGGCAGGGAAGGCGGCGTCACGGCCCAGGCCCTCCCCCTCGAAGGGGGAGGGATGGGGAGGGGGTGACCCCCTGTCGGCGTTGCTGGGTTGGGGTTGGGCCGCCGCCGGGCCAGGGCCGCTGACTTCGGACTCGACGTCCAACTCAGCGCCAAGCCCAGCCGTCTCCACCCCCTCTCCCGGCCTCTCCCCCATCCAGGGGGAGAGGAGCATAAGCGCCTTCGCCGGTCCCTGCGCGTCCCGGACCAGGGGCTTGCGCCCCGAGACCGAGGGGCCGCATCGGCCAGCCCCCGGGATCGGTCTTGACGGCCGCCGCCCGACGCCTCACCTACTGGTCAGACTAGTCAGGAGGCCGGACGCATGGGAAAGCAGGCTGCGCGCGTCGAGCCGGTGTGGCAGCTGCAGGAGGCCAAGGCGCGCTTCAGCGAGCTCGTCCGGCGGGCGGTCGGGGAAGGCCCGCAGCACGTCAGCGTGCGCGGCGAGCCTGCCGCGGTCGTGCTGTCGGAGGAGCACTATCGGCAGCTGACGTCGAAGCGGCCGTCGATCGTCGACCACATCCTCGACGGCGAGCCCTGGCCCGACGACCTGGTCGAGGCGATCAACGACCGGCCGCGCGGGCCCGATCGCGACATCGAGTTCTGATGTACCTCGTCGACACCAATGTGCTCTCCGAGGCTCGCCGCGGCCGGCGGGAAGCGCGCGACTGGCTTCGCTCGGTCGACCCGGACCAGGTGTTCCTGAGCGTGGTGACGCTGGGCGAGATCATGAAGGGGATCAGTCAGAAGTCCGGGTCCGACGCCAAGGCGGCGTCGGCGTTGCATCGCTGGCTGGAGCAGCTGCGCACCGAGCACGCCCGCCGGATCCTGCCGGTCGACGACGACGTGGCCCTGGCGTGGGGCCGCATCGCCGCGATCCGGCCGCGCAACATGGCCGAGGCGCT
The DNA here is from genome assembly GCA_963775275.1 of uncultured Alphaproteobacteria bacterium. Lineage (GTDB taxonomy): Bacteria > Pseudomonadota > Alphaproteobacteria > Caulobacterales > Caulobacteraceae > JANWHQ01. Next base: position 571,831 of record CAVZII010000005.1, read on the forward strand.
GATCGCCGCCACAGCCTCGGTGCACAGGAAGACCGTCGTCACCCGCAACGTGGCGGACTTCGCCGATCTGGGCGTCGCGCTGATCGACCCGTGGGCGCCGGCATAGCCAGGACGATCGGAGGCCGGCGAGTGAGGGTCACGCCGTCAAGCTTGGCAAGGGCGGCCGCGGGCGGACGGCCCGTGGAACAGGGGACCGACCTGCCTTGCATCCAGGGCATTGACCCTCACGGAGCGTGAGAGCGCATAAGGCCGGACATGACCCATCGTCCGGCGCAGAACCGCTACACGGTCAGCCAGCTGGCGACGCTCTCGGGCGTCTCCGTGCGCGCCCTTCACCACTACGACGAGATCGGCCTGCTCAAGCCGGCCTCGATCGGCGCGAACGGCTATCGCTACTATGGCCGCGAGGAGCTGCTGAGGCTGCAGCAGATCCTGTTCCACCGGGAGCTGGGGCTTTCGCTCGACGACATCCGCCGGGCGATCGATACGCCCGGCTTCGACCGCGCCGCGGCGCTGCGCGACCAGCGGGCGAAGCTGGCCGCCGAGATCGCCCGCCTGCACGAGCTCACCAGGACGATCGACCACACCCTGGCCGACCTGGAAGGAGGCAAGACCATGACCGAGACATCGATGTACCGCGGCTTCGACGCGGCGGCCCGCGAGCGGCAAGAGGCGTGGGCCGTCGAGCGCCATGGCAAGTGGGCGCGCCTCGGCATCGAGACCCGCGACGAGGTCATGCAGGGCTGGACCCCGGCCGAGCGCGACGCGAACCAGGCCGAGATGGATGCGATCTTCGGCGACTTCGCCGCCGCGCTGTCACAGGGGCTCGCCGCCGCCGGCGACCAGGCGCAAGCCGTCGTCCTGCGCCTGCACGGCGCCGCCTCGAAGGCCTGGACCGGGCCGATCGGGCGCGGCGGCTTCCTCAACATGGCCGATGTCTATGCGGAGAACCCCGATCTCCGCGCCCGCTTCGAGGAGCGGGCGCCGGGCCTGGCCGACTACGTCGCGCGCGCGATGCGCATCTTCTGCGTCGAAACCCAGCCGTGGCCCGGGGCGGCGACAGCCTGACCAACGCCCGCAGTAGCGGACGACGGTTGGCGCGCTCGGGTTCGTCCGTGGAGGCCGCAGTGCCTGGCCTGCCTGGGGCGCCGCAGCATTCCAGGGACAGTGCGCCCCATTCCCGCAAGACTATGACGGCGGAACCCGAAGCTCGCTGAACTGCGCGATGTCACGACAATTTCCAGACGCAGGCGTCGAGCCACCGCCGAAAGGGTGATCGAGGTCGGAAGCAGCTTGTTCGCGACCCCCTATCTGCGCCACCGGTCCCGCCAGAACACAAGGGAAAATAGCAGCAACGCCGCTACTATCGCCAAGAAATACAATAGAGAGGCCGCCGATAATCCGATTGCCTCAATTACAAATACAGCGATTATTGCGCAAAGGAGGACCATTGTAACGATGCCGGAAACAATGACCGCAGCATTACTGGCCAGTACTCCATCTCCCGCCTCAACCCGCTTTCCGCCTTGCCGGGAGAAGTTGAACAGATAAATACCAGACAAAAGCATAACAAGCCCCAATATCTGACTTAAATGCAAGAAATAGGCAAATATAACCAACGAAGCGCCTGAAAGAATGGCCAACAATGCCACGAATTTCACCAGTCGTGGGTCAGTCCTCATCGGGCATGCTCCGCTCCGTCAGCAACCTGCCGCCTTCTGCACCTGGATGAATTCGGCCGCCCTCGAAGCCGCCTGAATGAGCACCGCTGACATCCCCTTCACAGCCGGCAGTTCTGTTGCCACCCGCGGATTACGTCGACAGTGCGCTCAATTCGTGCACGACGATCACGGCGGAATCCCAGGTTCGCCGAACTAGGCGCACAGTCACCATAATACCCGGGATGGGCCAGATGTTACGAGGCGACCTGACTGCGGAGCGTGCGCGGCCGGCAGTTTCGTATGGCGTCACCGGAATCCCCGAACACTTGCTTGACGAAGGCGGGATCGTAGATGTCGGCGGCGGCGGGCGTCGGCATGGCGGCGAGTGGGGGGCACGCCGGCGAGCTTGGCAAGAGCGGCCGCGGGCGGACGGCCCTGAAGTAGGTGTCGGAGCGCGCCCGATCTCCCACCGTAATGCGCAGATCAGGGAACCGTGATTTCCTGCGATTGCCGCCTCACTGATCGACGATGATGATCGTAGCCTGCGGGACGAACACGATGGCGGTGTGCAAGGCATGCGGCCAGGAGATGCGTCGACCGGCCAGCTGTGTTCCCGTCGAGTTCAAGTTCAAAGGCGATCCGAAGGTCTATGAGCCTGTCCGCTACGGCGACGAAGAGGACGACTGGGGCGCCCTATCAGGCCGGAACTGTTACGACTGCAACTGTCCTCCCGGCGCCTACCATCACTGGGGCTGCGACGTGGAGCGTTGCCCCCGCTGCGGCGGACAGGCGATCGGCTGCGACTGCGACCTTGAGGGCGAAGGGGATTAGCCGCCCCTAATGCACCCGCGCCTTCGGCGGGATGTAGGCTACGTCGTTGGTCAGGGTCAGGGTGAACACCCTTCTCGTCCAGCCAGGCCAGGGCGTGATCAATCACGGCGTACGCGCCCACAGTCGTCGGAGGCACGAGGCCAGGAAGGACCGAACTCGGTAGCCGCCCGGAGCTGACCTGTTTCGTATGGTGTCACCTTAACACGCGGCCAGAGCCATCGACGGCGTGCACCCAGAACACGCGCTTGGCCAAGTCGATGCCAACGGTGGTAATCTCCTCCATGGGCGGCGCTCCTGATGATGCGTTCCAACGACGATCATCATGGCACTCAGATGCCGCGGTGGGCGCCGTCCACACCATCACCGGAACCCGAAGGAGCCTGAACGATCCAGGATCTATCCAATCCATTAAGGCCCAGAAACGAACGCCTGGGAGACAGTCAATTCATCAACGCGGAACTGGACTTAGTGGTGGGCCGAATTTGCGGATTGATATCATCACCGTCATTGCACGAACCAACCGAGCAAACTACCGCACCGCATCCACAGCATTCGCTGGCGTTCGCCACAACTCGGTTACGAAGCATGGGTTCTCCGAACCGATTTCGTATTCTATCTTCGTTTGCTCAAATGCCGCTTTCAGATTGGCGGCATCTTCATCTCCACGCAGTCCGAAATAGGGGAAATGATGGAGAAACTTGCCAAATATCGCATTGCAATCTTCTGCATATTTCGCAGTATCAAGAATGTGATAGTGCCAAAACTTGTCTATCTCCTTAGAGGGAACAACGGTTCCTTGACTATCGCGATTGAGAATCAGAAAGCGCCTATACTCTTTCTCTACCAAGTTCACCCTTTCGAATGACCAGCCCTCCCCATCTTTCTCGTCCATCAGCTTAAACTTAATCGGGCCAAGGTCCAAAGCTTCAACTGCGTCCATCGTGCTGCTCCTTGCTCAAGGTATTGAAGTGGGTCTCTACGGCAACTTCACGCTAAGCTCAGAAACGAAGAAGCTCTAGGCCGTTATCATCATGGGACGATTGCGCCATCGTTTTTCCGGGTGCGAGGTAGGTAGGGTCCAACTCGCCAGACGATGACCTAGCCCAACTCGGCGCCTCCAGTCGCCCCCACAAGAAATGCGGGGGCAGGGATGATGGCTGAGACGAAGCGGCTGTCAAGTCGATGTTGCTCATAATCAGGGCTCCGAGTTCGGGTTAACGGCGATTTCGGGTTGACGGGCCCTGTCGTTGGCGTGGCGCGGGTGATTCCCCTCGGATCGTTTGATTCGGAGCCCGGTTATGTCCGAGTTTCGTCGCCCAAGCCGCGGCTGCGGCTGTTGCTGGGCCACTTCGCTGCGGTTGAGGACGACCGCGCCGCCTGGCGGGTGATGTATCCGCTGCGCGAGGTGCTGTTCCTGGTGGTGTGCGCCAGCATCTGCTCGTGCGACGACTACGACGAGATCGTCGAGTGGGGCGAGGCGCGGCTCGGCTTTCTGCGCCGCTATCTCGACTTCCACTGGGGCGTTCCCTGCGCCGACTGGCTGCGCAGCCTGATGAACCGGGTGGACCCGCAGTTGTTTTCGGCCTGTTTCATGGCCTGGGTCGCCGAGGGCTGGCCCGGGCGGCCCGATCTGTTGGCGCTGGACGGCAAGACCTCGCGTGGCAGCCACGACCGCAAGGCCGGCCAGGCGCCGCTGCATCTGGTCTCCGCCTTCGCCACCAACACCGGCCTGGTGCTCGGCCAGGAGGCGATCGCCGACAAGAGCTGTGAGGTCGAAGCCATCCCGGCGCTGCTCGACAGGCTGGCCGAGGCCGGTTCGCTGAAGGGCGCGCTGGTCACCATCGACGCGGTGGCCTGCAACCCCAAGATCGCCGGCAAGATCACCGGCCACGGCGCCGACTACCTCTTGGCGGTCAAGGCCAACCAGCCCAGCCTGCGAGCGAAGTCGAGCGCTTCTTCACCGACGCCCCGCCCGAGGCGCTCGACGCCGACGCCGACCTCGACAAGGGCCACGGCCGCATCGAGGATCGGCGCGTGTTCGTCTCGCGCGACATCGACTGGCTGAACGGCCAGCGCCGCTTCCCCGGCGAGCACCGCCGAATTCCAGGGACATAACACTTAACTCGACCAGACCGGGAAGGCGGGGCGACCGTGCGGCGAGTTAAGTATTATGTCCCTGGAACTCCGGAACTCCATTATGCGCGAAACGGCACTTTCGATTGTTGCACTGGGATTTCGTAATCATTGACGCGAAGAATTTGAGTGATACTCCGCGCGGCACGCTCAGCGTCGCCGCCAGGCCCAATCCGCACATATTTTATCGGCAGCTTTTCGTTATTAGAAAGCGCGATATAAGGCACCAAGAACCTGCGGCCAGAACGGAACTTGACCATATTGTCTAAAGCTTCGTGCTGAACAACAAGTCGCCATTCCAATTCCTCGTCGAAGCTTTTGTGCTTGAAACGAGGTATGAGTTCACTAAGGACCTCGTATACCGTAATCCTCCTCTGCGCTTCGTTCATCACCACGAAGTCTTCTTGATCTATATCAAGCAATCTGTCTTGGAGACCTCTCCTCAAAGCTGCCTTGCTCTTCGCTATGCCGTATTGGACAGGTGCCAGAAAAGATCGCTTTCCTGACTTGAGCGTTTCCAGCCCGCTCCGATCGAAGACGAGACAGACACCCTGCTCGTTTCCACCGTAGCCACGCCACTGGCTCAAAAGGTCTGATCGCTCGCAGAAGCACGCCGCATATGTATTCGGTAACTCACCTGCCTCAAGTCGGCCGACAACGTCGCCGATCGCCTCTCGCCACTGAAGTAATTTTGAATTATTCAGGATCTGATCTAGAACCCGCTCGGCACACTTCACGCCATGAAGGAGCTCCTCGCGATCATTGAGAAACGCTACGTTCGAAGCCCAGAGCTCACCAGATTCTACAATACCCTTTAGAGCGGCGAGATTTGTGTAATGACTGAGGGAGTTTACCTCCTCGGCCCGTCCGGTTCTTGTCCTTATATCTTCCATTGCTTGGAGCTAGAAGATAGGCTGACGGTAATTCGAGAACGATCCCATCATCACGGCGTTGATACTTTCGATATCGAAGTCGAGTTGGCTGTCTTCCAAAGCACGTCTTGCTATCAGGAGCGAAAGTTCATCTGTAACACGCTCATTGTCCCTGGACGATCAATACACCCGCGCCTTCGGCGGGATGTATGCCACGTCGTTGGTCAGGGTGAACGCGTGCACGGGCCTGGAGTCCAGCTTCACCTTCCCCTTGTCGTCGAGCCACGCCAGGGTGTGCTTCATCCAGTTCACATCGTCGCGGTCGGGGAAGTCTTCGCGGGCGTGGGCGCCGCGGCTTTCCTGGCGGTTCAGGGCGCCGTTCACCGTCACCATGGCGCTGCCGATCAGGTTGTCGAGCTCCAGGGTCTCGACGAGGTCGGTGTTCCAGACCAGGCCCCGGTCGGTGACCTTGAGGTCGGCCTTCCTGGCGTGCACGTCCGCCAGGCGCTTGACGCCCTTGGCCAGGGTCTCGCCGGTGCGGAAGACCGCCGCGTCCTCGTGCATGGCGACCTGCATCTCCAGCCGCAGCGCCGCGGTGGTGGTCTTGCCGTCGGCGTTCCTGAGGCGGTCGAAGCGGTCCAGATGCCCGTCGGTCCATGGCGGCCTTGGGCTCGGGCTGGCTGGCGCCCGGCGTGACCGTCTCGGCGGCCCGGAGCCCCGCGGCCCGGCCGAAGACCACGAGGTCGGTCAGGGAGTTGGAGCCCAGGCGGTTGGCGCCGTGCACCGAGACGCAGGCCGCCTCGCCCACCGCCATCAGGCCGGGGACGACGGCGTCGGGGTCCTTGCCCCGCTTGGTCAGGGCCTCGCCGTGGTAGTTCGTGGGGACGCCGCCCATGTTGTAGTGCACCGTGGGCAGGACCGGGATCGGCTGCTTCGTCACGTCCACGCCCGCGAAGATCCGGGCCGACTCGGTGATGCCGGGCAGGCGCTGGTGGATGATCTTCGGGTCCAGGTGGTCCAGGTGCAGGAAGATGTGGTCCTTCCTGGGCCCCACGCCCCGCCCCTCGCGGATCTCGATGGTCATGGCGCGGCTGACCACGTCGCGGCTGGCCAGGTCCTTGGCCGAGGGGGCGTAGCGCTCCATGAACCGCTCGCCCTCGGAGTTGGTCAGGTAGCCGCCCTCGCCGCGCACCCCCTCGGTGATCAGCACGCCCGCGCCATAGACGCCGGTGGGGTGGAACTGGACGAACTCCATGTCCTGCAGCGGCAGGCCGGCGCGCAGGACCAGGCCGTTGCCGTCGCCGGTCTGGGTGTGGGCGCCGGTGCAGGAGAGGTAGATCCGCCCATAGCCGCCGGTGGCCACGATGGTGGTCTGGGCGCGGAAGCGGTGCAGCGTCCCGTCGTCCAGCTTCCAGGCGGTGACGCCGCGGCAGACCCCCTCGTCCATGATCAGGTCGAGCGCGAAGTACTCGATGAAGAACTCGGTCTCGTGCGCCAGGGACTGGCCGTAGAGGGTATGCAGGATGGCGTGGCCGGTGCGGTCGGCGGCGGCGCAGGTGCGCTGGATCGGCCCCTCGCCGAAGTTCCTGGTCATGCCGCCGAAGGCGCGCTGGTAGATCGTCCCCTCGTCGGTGCGCGAGAAGGGCACGCCCCAGTGCTCCAGCTCGTAGACCGCGGCCGGGGCGTTGCGGCACAGGTACTCGATGGCGTCCTGGTCGCCCAGCCAGTCCGAGCCCTTGACGGTGTCGTACATGTGCCAGCGCCAGTCGTCCTGGCCCATGTTGCCGAGCGCCGCGGAGATGCCGCCCTGGGCGGCGACGGTGTGGCTGCGGGTGGGGAAGACCTTGGTGATGCAGGCGGTCCTCAGCCCCGCCTGGGCGCAGCCGAGCGCGGCCCTCAGCCCCGATCCGCCCGCGCCCACCACCACCACGTCGTAGGCATGGTCGATCAGCTCATAGGCCGCCATCTCAGAACCCCTGGCCGGTGAAGGCGACCTTCAGCACGGCGAAGATCGAAAGCCCGCCGGCGAGCACGCAGACGAAGAGGTTGACGAGCAGCAGGCCCGCGCGGGTCAGCTCCTTGTCGACATAGTCCTCGATCACGACGCGCAGGCCCGCGTGCATGTGCCAGACGCCCACGGCCAGCAGCAGCACCAGCAGCACCGCGTTCACCGGCGATGACAGCCATTGCACCGCCCCGGCATAGTTCGCGACCGAGAGCATCAGGCCCGAATAGACTGCCCAGATCACCAGCGGCACGAGGGCGGCGGCGGTGACCCGCTCGCCGATCCAGTGGCCGACCCCGTGCTTGGCCGATCCCAGCCCCCGCGCGCGGGCGAGGTCGGTGCGGTATCCCGCCATCAGAGAGCTCCCATGAGGCCGGCCAGGATCCAGACGGCGACGGCCGCGGCGATCCCGAAGGCGATGGAGGCCGCGCCGGTCAGGTCGGCGGTCCTGGGCGCGAAGCCCTTGCCGGCGTCGAACACCAGGTGCCGGACCCCCGCGGCCAGGTGGTAGAAGATAGAGACGGTCAGGCCGAACAGCACCAGCTTGCCGAGCGGCGAGCCGAGCGCGGCCTTGTAGGCCATGTAGGGGCCAGGCCCGGCGGCCAGGGCCAGGGCCCAGCCGGCCAGGATCAGGGCGCCGACATAGAGCGCCACGCCCGTCGCGCGCGTCGCGATCGAGCAGAACATGGTGATGTGCCAGCGCCAGACCTGGAGATGGGGCGACAGCGGCCGCGCGTCCGCGCCGGACGGGGATTGAGTCATCGGGGACCTGAGTCTGAAAGCGCCGGAACTCTTAGTCCCGGCGCCCCCCATGTCAACGCAACGACCGTGGTTCCCAATCGCAGGTGCGATATCGGGGTCCCTCACCCTCCCATTGCTTCGCAATGGGCCCCTCCCTCTCCCCCTCCGGGGGCGAGGGCCTGGCGCCCTTGCCCTCGCCCCAGCGCGAGCTGGGGAGAGGGAGGGGCCCGGCCCGAAGGGACGGGAGGGTGAGGGGCCTGCCCGGCGCGGGCTCGTCGAGACCCGGCGCCGACCTGCAAGTGGAACGCGGAGGACGCAGAGGAGAGCAGAGGACGCAGAGGGCGAGGCGGCTGTCCGGAAGCCGTCCTTCGACCCGCGCCCCTGCCGAAGCTCTGCTTTCAACCACCAAGATCACCAAGGACGCCAAGGCACTCCCTCCCCCTCGAAGGGGGAGGGCCGGGGAGGGGGTGACCACCGGGATGTCCGCCATCAGCGACGTCCGGGACGCCCCGCCGCCATGGCCAAGTCCTGCTCATCCCCGCCAGCGGGGATGAGCGAAAACAGCGCGCCAAGCATCGGCCAGGCCGCGCTCGGTCTGCGCCGGACCCTTGGCGACCTTGGCGTCCTTGGTGGTCGAGAGCGGCCTCGACGCGCGCCGGCCCCACACGCGTGGCGACGGACCCGCCACGGCCGTCACCCCCTCCCCGGCCCTCCCCCGTCCCGGGGAGGGAGAGACGCGTGAGGTGGGCACGGGCGGGGCGAAACCCCTCACCTTCCCAGCCCTGCGGGCTGGGCCCCTTCCTCTCCCGATGGGAGAGGAGCCTTGGGCTACACCGCTCGGGAATGCCGGCCTTCGGCGCCGGCCATGCGGTCGTCGAAGCAGGCGGCGACGGCGCGGACCAGCGGCCGGGCGGCGGGCTCGACGATCACCCGCGTCCCCTCCACGCGGCACAGGCCGTCGGCCTGGAGCGCCCTCGCCCGTTCGAGCCCCTCGTCCAGGGCGTCGGCGGGGAAGCCCTCGGCGGCGCAGACCTCGGCGACGTCGGCCTGGAGGCCGCACATCACGCGCTCGATCACCGCGGCGCGGAGCCGGTCTTCGGCCGTGATCTCCACCCCCCGCTCCACGGAAAGGCGCCCGGCCGCCACGGCCCCGGCCCAGTCGTCGGCGGCGCGGGCGTTCTGGACGTAGCCTTCGGGAAACCGCCCAATGGCGGTCTGGCCGATCGGGACCAGCACCTGGGCCTCATCCACCGTGTAGCCCTGGAAGTTGCGCCGCATCCGGCCGGAGCGCGCGGCCTCGGCCAGCTCGTCGTCCGGCCGGGCGTAGTGGTCCAGGCCGATGCGCTCATAGCCCGCCCGGGCGAGCGCGGCGTCCATGGCCTGGGCCTGGTCCCACCGGCCGTCCAGGCCCGCGAGATCCTCGGTGCGGATCAGCTCCTGGTGCTTCTTGAACCCCGGGACGTGGGCGTAGCCGAAGACCGACAGGCGATGCGGCGCGCAGCTCCGCCGCGAGCCTGGCCGACTGCGCCGCGCTCGCCGGCGTCCTGGCCGGGCAGGCCGTACATCAGGTCGAAGTTGATCCCTTCCACGCCCGCGGCCCTGAGGCCCGCCACCGCCCGCTCGACCATCTCGAAGGGCTGGATGCGGTTGACCTTGGCCTGGACCGCCGGGTCGAAGGTCTGGACCCCCAGGCTGGCGCGGTTCACCCCGGCGCGGCCCAGCGCCTCGACGAAGCCGGCGTCCAGGGTGCGCGGGTCGAGCTCGACGGCGATCTCGGCGCCGGGGCGCAGCCGGAAGGCCGCCTTCAGATGCGCGACCAGGCCCTCGAAATCCGCCGGGCTGAGGGCGTTGGGGCTGCCGCCGCCGAAGTGCAGGTGCGCCGCGCCCGCGTGCGGGCCGAGCGCGGCGGACCAGAGGTCGATCTCGTGGTGCAGCCGCTCGACGTAGGCGCCGATGCGCCGGTAGCCGTTCGGCACGCTGGTGTGACAGCCGCAGTACCAGCAGAGCTGGCGGCAGAACGGGACGTGGACATAGACCGAGATCGGCTGGTCCGGCCGGACGCTCGCCGCCCAGGCCCGCGCCTGGTCCTCGCCCACGCCGGCATGGAAGGCCAGGGCGGTGGGATAGCTGGTGTAGCGCGGGATGTTCCGCCCCGCGTGGCGCGCGAACCCCTCGGGCATCCCGCGCCGCCCGACCTCGCGCGCCTCTTCAGGGGTATCGAAAGCCATGGCGCCCCTCCTCGGCCGTCCCCGCCCGGCCCGCCTTGCGCCAGGTCAAGGCCGGGGCGGTGAGGAACGGCGGGCGCGCCTCCCTCCCCCTCGAAGGGGGAGGGTCAGGGGAGGGGGTGATCCTTGGGTCGTCGCGTCAGGGAGCTTTCCAGGGATTGCGGGGCCGGCCGGATCACCCTTGAGCGAGGTCCGGCGCCTTGGCGGCCTTTGTGTCCTTCGCGTCGTTTGTGTCGAGCAGCCAGCTCGACGCGCCTGCGCGTTGAAGGCCAGACTGCGGCCGCCGCCAGGGCTGTCACCCCCTCCCCGGCCCTCCCCCTTCGAGGGGGAGGGAGAAGGTGGGAGCCCGCCGTCCCCTACTCCCCCGCCTCCAGCCAGGCGGCGGAGCGCATCTCCTCGAGGCGCGAGGCCGTGCGCTCGAACTCGAAGGACCCGTCGCCGCGCGCGTAGAGCGCTTCCGGCTCGGCCTGGGCCAGCATCACCAGCCGGGTGCGCGCCTCGTAGAGGGCGTCCACCAGCCAGACGAGCCGGCGCGCCTCGTTGCGCTCGTCCGGGCCCAGCACCGGCACGTCCTCGAGGAAGAGGGTGTGGAACCGGCCCGCCAGCGCCAGGTAATCCTGCGGCCCGAGCTCGGTGGCGCACAGGTCAGCGAACGGGGTCCTCAGGAGGTTGCCCGCCGCCCGGGGCAGGCGCATGCGCCGGCCCAGCACCTCGATCGAGGTCGCCGCCTCGTCGTCGCCGTTCAGCTGGCCGCGCCACAGGGAGTCGAACGCCGTCTCGGCCTCGCGCGTGATCGGCGCGAAATAGACCTCCATGCCCATCAGGCGCTCCAGCCGATAGTCCCGCGCGCCCGCCACCTTGATCACCTGCATGCGCGAGACGACCTGGTCGATGAAGGGGGTGAAGAGCTGGCGGTTCACCCCGCCCTGGTAGAGGTCGGCGGGCGCGCGGTTGGAGGTGGCGACCACCGTCACGCCGGCGTCGAGCAGCGCGCCGAAGAGGCGTCCCAGGATCATGGCGTCGGCCGGGTCGGCCACCTGCAGCTCGTCGAAGCAGAGCAGGCGCGCGTCCCTGGCGATCAGCTCGGCCACCGGGACGATCGGGTCGTCGCCGCGCGCCTGGCCGAACCTCGCCCGCCGCGCGGCCGGATCGCCCTTGCGCCAGGCGTCGATCAGGGCGTGGACCTCGGCCATGAAGGCGTAGAAGTGCAGCCTCCGCTTCTTCGCGACGGGCGCGGTCTGGAAGAACAGGTCCATCAGCATGGACTTGCCCCGGCCCACCGGGCCCCAGAGGTAGATCCCGCGCGGCGCCTTGGGCCGGCCGAACAGGCGAAGGCGCGAGGGCTCGCCGGCGGCGTTCAGCTCCTCCTCCAGCTCGGCCAGGGCGTGCAGGCCCTGGCCCTGGCCGGGATCGGGCGCGATCTCTCCGCGCTCCAGGCGAAGCCGGTAGGCGTTGCTGATCGTCAGCGCCATCAGGCGGACGGCCGCCGGCTGCGCCTGAGCCTGGGCATGCGCGAGCCCGGCCGCCCGCCAAGGAAGGCGTCCTCGAGCATGCGCTCGAGCGGCGCGCGCTCGAGCGGCCTGGGGTTCCACGGCGGGTCGGCCAGGAGCGCGTCCAGCGCCGCGGCGATCCCGGCCTCGGGCATGCCGATGTCCTTCAGGGCGGCCGGCGCGCCGAGGCTGCGCGAGACGTCGAACAGGGCCGCGGCCGGATGCTCGGCGCCGAGCGCGCGGCCGAGCCGCTCCATCGCCTCGGGGGCGGCCTCGGCGTTGTAGGCGACGACGTGGGGCAGGAGGACCGTGTGCATCTCGGCGTGCGGCAGGTCGAAGGCGCCGCCGAGGATGTGGCACAGCCGATGGTGCAGGGCCGTGCCGCCGTGGGCCAGGGACCAGCCGCCGAGCCAGGCGCCCTTCAACGCGTCCGAGCGCGCCGCCTCGTTGGAAGGGTCGACCATGATCCTCGGCAGGGCGTGCTCGATCAGCCGCACGCACTCCTCGGCCACGGCGCTGAGCATCGGATTGGCCACGCGCGAATAGAGCGCCTCGACCCCGTGGGCGATGGCGTTGAAGCCCGAGACCACGCTGATCTGCGCCGGCAGGGAGAGGCTGAGCTCGACGTCGTAGATCACCGCCTCGGGCAGGACCTTGGGCGAGCGCTGGGTGGCCTTGCGGCCGGCCTGGGTCTCCCCGAGGATCGGGGTCATCTCCGAGCCGGCGTAGGTGGTGGGGACCGCGATCTGCGGCGCGTCGGTGCGCAGCGCGATGGCCTTGGCAAGGCCGATGGCCGAGCCGCCGCCCACGGCTGTGACTCCGTCGATCCCCTCGGCGTCGACGAGCGTCATCGCCTCGGCCGTGACCTCCACCGGCGTATGCATGGCCGCCCGGTCGAAGACCGCCACGCCGCGCGGACCCAGCAGCTCCAGCGCCCGGCGCGCCGTCGCGGCCTGGGACTTCGTCGCCACGACCAGCACCCGCCGGGCGCCCAGCGCCTCGGCGAGCTCGGGCAGGCGCGCCAGGGCGCCCCTGCCGAAGGCGACCTTGGACGCGAGGGTCTCGAAGACGACGCCGTCCATCCTAGCCGCCCTTCAGGTCCAGCCCGGGCGCGTCGGGCGCCGTGGCGGCTCCGCCGTTCAGGGCGCGCTGCATCCAGACCACGTCCACCCAGCGGCCGAACTTGAAGCCGACGCCCTCCAGGATCGACGGCGGCCCGAAGCCGCAGGCGCGGTGAAGGCCGATGGAGGCGGCGTTGCCGCTGTCGCCGATCACCGCGACCATCTGGCGAAGGCCCATGGCCTCGCAGGCCCCGATCACCGCATTCAGAAGCGCCTTGCCCACGCCCTTGCCCATCGCCTGCCTGGCCACATAGACCGAGTCCTCGACGGTGTAGCGGTAGGCCGCGCGGGTGCGGAAGGGGCCGGCGTAGGCGTAGCCCACCACCTCGCCGTCTTCGTCGGCGACCAGCCAGGGCAGGCCGAGCGCCGTGACCGCGCCTTGCCGGCGCGCGATCTCGTCCGTGGACGGCGGGGCCTCCTCGAACGAGCCCAGGCCCTCCAGCACATGGCCGGCGTAGATCGCCTGGATAGCGGCGACGTCCCCCGGTTCGGCGGCGCGGATCGTCATCCCGCCCTGCTCTCACGGACGGGGCAAGTGTTCAACTCCCTCCCCCTCGAAGGGGGAGGGTCGGGGAGGGGGTGACGCCTCGTCCGCGTCCTCTTGCGCGAGGATTTTGCGCGGAAGCCGTTTCGCCGCCCAGCCCTCTTCTGGGCCTCTATCACCCCCATCCCGGCCTTCCCCCGTCCGGGGGAAGGAGTGTTGCGCCGCCGCTCCTGCTCGGACAAGGATCGCGCGCGAACACGGTGGCGCGAACACGGGGGCGCGAGCACATGGCCGTCGACCTGACCACCAGCATGATCGCCGCGACGGTGGAGATCGAGCAGGCCCAGGCCGCGGGCGCCAAGGTGGTCGGCACGGCCTTCCTGGTCGCCGCGCCGAGGCCCGACGGCACCCCCCGCATCGTCCTGGTCACCGCCGCGCACCTCCTGGACGACATGGCCGGGACCACCGCCCGCGTCGGCTGGCGCGTCCAGGGCCCGGACGGCGGCTGGACCTACGCGCCCCAGCCCCTGACCATCCGCGCCGGCGGCAAGCCGCTGTGGACCCGCAGCGCCGACAGGGACGTGGCGGTGATGGCGATCCAGGCGCCGCCCGAGGCCGCCCGCGCCGCGATCCCGCTGGCCTGGCTGGCGTCGGGCGCGCGGATGGAGGCGTCCGGCGTCGGGCCGGGCGACGAGATGTTCCTCCTGGGCTATCCGGGCGGCGCGGCCGCCAACGAGGCGGACTTCCCGATCCTGCGGGCCGCCTTCGTCGCCTCCTGGCCCCTGACGCCGGTGGCCAGGGTCCCGACCTTCCTGGTCGACGCCCACGTCTCCCAGGGCGATTCCGGCGGCCCGGTGTTCACCGCCCCGGACCCCGCCCGGCCGCCCGCGTCCGCCGACGCCCCCGCCGGCTTCGTGGCCGGGATCATGACCCGCCAGTCGCGCGCCGGCGGCCAGGACCAGGACCTCGGCGTGGTCGTCCAGTCCGGCTACATCCGCCAGACCATCTCGCAGCTCGACAACCCGGCGATCCTGCCGCCGTAGGGCGCTGAAGGCCCCCTACTCCGCCGCCTGGGCGAGCGGCCCGTCGATGGTGGAGGGCGCCTGGGGCCAGCTGCGCATCTCCGGCAGGCAGGCCCTGGCGAAGAGGCGAAGGCTCGCGACCGCCATCTCGTGGGGCATGCCGCCGGTATGGACGTGCGGCATCATCCCCTGGGGGTCGCGCTGGCGGCGCACGCTGTCGAGCTGCTCGAGCACCTCGGTCGGGTTGCCCGCCACCGAGCTGACATAGGCGTTCTCGATCGCGGTCTCGGCCTCCTCGGGCGTCATCCGGATCGAGGCGTAGGACTCGTAGCCCTTGATCGCGCCGTGGTGGGCCGAGGTCATCTCATAGTGCCTGACCGCGTTCCTGAAGGTCGTGGCGGTGTAGAGGCGCGCCATCTCCTTGGCCTTGTCCGAGCTCTCGTCCACGAAGACGAGGTTGGAGACGAAGGGCGCCGGCGGCGTCTCGCCCGGGTGCTGCGCGCGGAACTCGTCGAGCCAGGCGTCGCCGGCCTCGTCGCGGGCGACCCGGCCCACGATCGAATCGTTCTCCTGGTGGCCGGCCGTCATCGGCTGGCCGAGGAAGAGCCGGCCGAGGCCCAGCCGCGCGGCGGCCTTCATCGAGGCGGGCGAGCCGGCGGCGCAGAAGGCGCGGCCCTTCAGCGAGCGCGCCGGCCGCGGCCGGATCTCGCGGCGGGGCTGCCGGAAGATCTCCCCGCCCTCGATGAAGCCGGTCTCCATGGCGTTCATCACCATGGCCACGGTCTCATCGAACAGCTCGCGCGCGCGGCCCTGGTCGACGCGCAGCCCCTCGTACTCGCGCCGCGCCAGGCCGCGGCCGAAGCCGATGACGGCGCGCCCGCCGGACAGGTGGTCGAGCATGCAGATCTCTTCGGCCAGGCGCACCGGGTCGTGCCAGGGGACGACCACCACCTGGGTGCCGAGCTTGACCCGCCGGGTCCGGCCGGCGAGGTAGCCCAGGTAGTAGAGGGGATTGGGGCTGATCGAGTAGTCCGAGAAGTGGTGCTCGGTCATCCAGACCGAGTTCGAATCCCAGCTCATCGGCCAGCTCCAGCAGGGCCAGCTCCTGGCGGACGAACAGGCCGTCCTCGACCTTGGCGTGATTGGCGAAGCCGGTCGCTATGCCCACGTGCATGATCGGCGTCCCCTGCCGCTAACGTTGCTGGCGCGACTGTGTACGCCGCCCACGGCGGGCCGAACAGGCCGCCCCGCCCCGCTCCGTCCCGGCGCCGCCCCGTGAAACGTTCCGACCTGCCATCCCACGCTCTAGTGTGGTGGATCAGAAGTTCGCATGATGATGGCGGCGCCCTCGGCTGCGAACTTCTGATCCGTAAACCACACTAAAATCATACATTTGCTAGTGTCCTTATCAATTCCGAAGTTCGCATCCGCCTTGCAAATGCGCTGGCGAACTTCGGAATCGGGACACTAGCCACCAACAAATTCCGATGATCCCGGCGAAGGCCGGGACCCAGATCCCAGCCTGAGAGCTGACCGGACTGGCTCGGAGCATCCGGGACCCACGTCTGAGCCGCCATCTGGGTCCCGGCCTTCGCCGGGACGAACGGATTGAGAGGGAAGCGGTCGAGTCTTCGACCCTAGCTTGAGCCAGCCCCTACACCCGCCCGGGCTGGAACTTCAGGGCCACGCCGTTCATGCAGTAGCGCTTGCCGGTGGGCGGCGGGCCGTCGTCGAAGACGTGGCCGAGGTGGCCGCCGCAGCTGGCGCAATGCACCTCGGTGCGGACCATCAGGAGGCTGGTGTCACGCGAATAGAGCACCGCGCGGGCGTTCAGCGGGCGGGTGAAGGACGGCCAGCCCGTGCCGGAATCGTACTTGTCCTTGGACGAGTAGAGCGGCCAGTTGCAGCCCATGCAGTGGAAGATCCCGGGACGTGTCTCGTGGTCCAGCGGGCTGCTGAACGGCCGCTCGGTCGCCGCGTGCCGCAGCACCTGGTAGGAGGCCGAGCTGAGCATGCGCTTCCACTCGGCGTCGGTCTTGGTGACCCGGTACTGCGCCATGGCGTTCACTCCCTGAAGCGGCCCGCCCCGTTCTTAACGCCGCAAGGCCGGCCAAACCAAGGCCGCAGGGCCGTTTTCGCCTTTTTCAGGACTCCGACTCCCGCTAACGAACGGAGCATGAACAGCTTCGAGATCACCATCGTCTGCGTGAGCGCCGTGGCCATCCTGGCGCTGGCGGGATTCCTGGGCGCGCTGAAGGCCCTGATGCGCGAGAAGGCGAGGTCCGCGAGCCTCGACCGCGAGCTCGCCTCGACGTCCGAGCGGGCGCGCCAGCTCGAACAGGGCCAGGACAAGATCGGCGAGTTCCTGAAGGCCCAGGCGGCCGAATCGGCCAACGTCGTGGCCGAGCAGATGGTGCAGCGCGCGTCCGAGACCTTCCGCGCCCAGGAGGAGCTGGCCCACGCCAAGCTCGAGGCCCAGCTGAAGCCCGTGGCCGAGACCCTGGCCAAGTTCGAGCAGCAGGTGCAGGCGATCGAGGCCAAGCGGCACGAGGAAGCCGGCGGGCTGAAGGAGCAGATCGCCCAGCTGATGAACGCCTCCAACGAAACCCGCTTCGAGGCGCGCAAGCTCTCGGCGGCGCTGCGCCGGGGCGCGGGCGTGCAGGGGCGCTGGGGCGAGCAGACCCTGCGCAACGTGCTGGAGGCCGCGGGCCTGACCCGCCGCTTCGACTTCGAGGAGCAGGTCTCGACCGAGACCGAGGAGGGCCGCCGGCGCCCGGACGTGAACGTGCGCCTGCCCGGCGGCGGGGTCTTCGTGATCGACGCCAAGTGCTCGCTGAACGCGTTCCTCGAGGCGATGGACGCGCTCGACGACCAGACCCGCGACGCGGCCCTGGCCCGCCACGCCCAGAGCGTGAAGGCCCACATGCAGGGCCTGTCGGCCCGCGCCTACTGGGACCAGTTCTCCACCTCGCCGGACTTCGTGGCCATGTTCGTGCCGGGCGACGGCTTCCTGTCGGCGGCGCTGGACCGGCTGCCCGACCTGATGACCGAGGCCATGGACAAGCGGGTGCTGCTGGTCACGCCCACCACCCTGTTCGCGCTCTGCAAGGCGGTGGCCTACGGCTGGCGGGTGGAGGACCAGGCCAAGGGCGCGGCCAAGACCGCCGAGCTCGGCCGCGAGCTCTACAAGCGCCTGTCGGTGATGGGCGGCCACGCCGCCGCCCTCGGCAAGGCGCTGGAGACCGCCGTCGGCCGTTACAACAGCTTCGTCGGCTCGCTGGAGAGCCAGGTGATGACCCAGGCCCGGCGCTTCGAGGACCTGGCGGCCGACCACGAGGGCAAGGAGCTGCCCGACCTCGGCCCGGTGGAGACCGGCGTGCGCCCCCTCGCCAAGCTCTCCGCCCCCGCCGAGAGCGAAGCGGCGTAAGCCCCCTCCCCCCTGTCGCCTTCTCCCACAGGGAGAAGGAGGGGCCCGCGCCGCAGGCGTGGGAGGATGAGGGGTCAGGGACCGAGAGGTCGATGCCCCTCACCTTCCCAGCCCTGCGGGCTGGGCCCCTTCCTCTCCCAATGGGAGAGGAGACGGCCTTGCCCCACAGCCCGGGTCGGGCCACAGTCAACCTCAGGCGGTTCCCCGTAAGTCCGGGGCCAAGAGGGAAGGCGGTGCGGGGCTCGCCCCAACTCCGCCGCTGTGCCCGCAACTGTGTGCGGCGAGGGCCGCGTCCGTCCGCGAAGGCGGCGCCACTGGGACGAAATCCCGGGAAGGCGAGGACGAGGCCCGAAGACCCGCAAGCCAGGAGACCTGCCGCCGGGTCGCTCGACCCCGGGTCCGGGACCAGGCCCGAGGCGCGGATCCTCCGCTGAAGCGACGAACTGGCCCTTAGCCGGCGCGGACGATCCCCGCGCGGGCCGTCGCTCGACAGGTTCCGGCCCACGGCGCGGGCGGGCCCGCGGAGGCGCGCATGCGCAACCTGATCCTGGCGGCCCTTGGCCTGCCGTTCCTGCTGTGGTCGGCCCCGGCGCTCGCCGCCGGTGACAGCTCCGAGGTGGTGGTCACCGCCACCCGCCTTCCTACCCCCCTATCCCTGGCGTCGGACGCCGAGGTGATCACGGCAGAGGACATCCGGCTTCGGCAGTCGACCTTCGCCTTCGACGCCCTTTCGACCCTGCCGGGCGTGCAGATCAGCCGCACCGGCGCCTACGGCGGGGTGACCTCGGTGAAGATCCGCGGCGCCTCCTCGGACAAGACCCTGGTGCTGGTGGACGGGGCGCCGGTGAACGATCCGACCTCGCCGGCGGGCGGGTTCGACTTCTCGAGCCTGGACCTCGTGGGCGTCGACCGCATCGAGGTGCTGGAAGGGCCGCAAGGCGCGCTCTGGGGCTCGGACGCGATCGGCGGGGTGATCGCGATCACGACCCGCGAGCCGGACGGCCTGCGCGCGGCCGGCGAGGTCGGCGCGCATGGGACCCAGCGCGTCAGCGCCGCGGCGGGGCTCGCCGGCGCCGGGGGCGCGATCGGCGCGGCCGTGGGCTGGCTGGACACCGGCGGGATCTCCAAGGCCGATGTCCGCGACGGCAATCCCGAGCGCGATCCCTTCCACAGCGTCACCGCCCAGGTGAACGGGCGCCTCTCGCCGTCCGCCTGGCTGAGCCTCGATGGCAAGGTCCGCTACAACCGCGCCTTCGCGGCGCTGGACAGCTTCGGCGGGCCGACCGGCGTCATCGACGGGCCGGACAGCCAGACGAGCCGGACCTGGTCGGGGTTCGTGCGGGCGCATGCGGTGGGGCCCTGGGGGATCGTCCAGGAACTGCGCGCCGACGGCATGGACCTGGACCGGCTGTCCAACGCCTACTTCGGCGGCTCCCTCTTCCCGTTCGAGGCCAGGGGGCGGCGCATCGACCTGCGCTGGACGGCGGAACGGACGGGCCTGGGGCCCAACGACCTGATGGCCGGGATCGAGCGCGAGGGCGCGCGCGAGGACACGGGCTCGGGGGTGGAGACCTCGCGCAACTGGGCGGGCTTCGCGATCTGGCGCTTCACGCCCTCGGACCGGTTCAGCGCCACCGCCTCCGTCCGTCGCGACGAGCCCCGCGGATTGGCGGGCGTGACGACGGCCCGGGGGAGCGCGAGCCTCGGACTTGGCGGCGGCGTCAGCCTTGCGGGGTCCTACGGCCAGGGCTTCAAGGCGCCCTCGATCTTCGAGCGGACCTATCCCTGCTTCGAGTGCCTGCCGCCGGGCCCTGCCACCAGCCTGAGGCCCGAGCACGCCAGGGGGTGGGACGCGACGCTCGCCTGGCGCCCCGACGGCGGGCGCTACAGCGCCAAGGCCACGGTCTACGGCCTGACCGTCCGCGACCAGATCGACTACATCTATCCGCAGGGCTACCTGAACATCCTGAAGACCCGCACGACGGGCGTGGAGGCCGAGGCGCGGTCCCAGCTCTTCGCCGGCCTCTCGGCGCGGGCGAGCTACGCCTATGCGGACGCCAGGGACGCGACGACCGGCGCGCCGCTGCTGCGGGTCCCGGCCCATTCGGGCGCGTTCGAGCTGGACTGGACCGGACGGCGGGCCGAGGCGGCCTTCACCTTGCGCGCGCAAAGCCGGGCCGCCGACGTCTATGGCCCGATCAGGGCCTTCGCGACGGCCGACCTCGCCGGCTCGTACGAGGTGCGGCCGGGCGTGCGTCTGACCGCGCGGCTGGAGAACCTCTTCAACGCCCGCTACCAGGAGGCCTTCGGCTACGGCGAGCCCGGCTTCGGCGCCTTCGTGGGGATCCGGCTGGGGGAACAGAGTCCACTCCCCC
Organism: uncultured Alphaproteobacteria bacterium; assembly: GCA_963775275.1. Taxonomy (GTDB): domain Bacteria; phylum Pseudomonadota; class Alphaproteobacteria; order Caulobacterales; family Caulobacteraceae; genus JANWHQ01. The sequence goes on from CAVZII010000005.1 coordinate 592,218, forward strand.
AAACTCCGATCGTCGGATCAAAGCGACAGCGTAGGGATCAGGCCGCGGCCCAGCGGTTGGCGTCCTGGGCGGCTTCTTCGTCCAGCGCCATCCTGGCCCAGTCGAACTCGGGCGGCGGGGCGGCGGCGGCGGCGATCACGGCCTGCAGCTCGGCGGCCGTGGTCACCCCCACCACGACGGCGGAGGCCTCGGGCCGCGACAGGGCGAAGGCCAGGGCGGCCTGCAGCGGGTCGCTGCGCCCCTCGGCGATCATCCGGCGCACCCTGGAAAGGCCGCGGGCGGCGGCCTGCAAGTGCGCGGGCGCGCGGTCGGGCGGCAGGAACAGGAAGCCCTGCAGGAAGATCGAGCGCAGGTGCACGTCGATCCCCATCTCGGCGATCTCGGCCAGGGCGCCGTTCACGATCAGGCGCTGGTCCAGGAGGCTCGCGGGGGCCTGCAGGATATCGGGGCGGAAGCGGCGGGCGACGCCCACCGGGTCGTCGGAGGCGTAGACCGAGACGCCGATGCGGTCGAACAGGCCCTGGTCCTTCAGCGCCTTCATCCGGTCCCACATCGCCGGTCCGTTCGGGCTGAAGAGATCGCCGGCCTGCTCAACCAGGAGGGCGTGGGCGTTTTCGACGCCGAGCCGGGCCAACGACGCGCGGGCCTCGGCCTCGACGGAATCGGGACCCCGGTCGCAGCGCGAGGTCTTGACCACGATGCGATAGGGCGCGGGCCTGGGCGTGAGCTTGCCGACGACGCGCTCCGCGCGCGCCGACAGCGGCAGGTCGAGCAGCTCGATGCCCCCGCGCGCGGCGATCTGCAGGATGTCGCCGACCTCGGCCTCGGGCGAGCGGCCCCGCGGATTGGCCACGGGGTAGTCGAGCCCGAACTGGGCGGCGGCCAGGCCGAGCTTGGCGCGCCGATCGAAAACGCCGTTCATGCAGTCCTCTGCAGTCCCACCAGACAACTCGGACGAGCATGGCCCAGATTGCTTAATGAAGACGTAGCGGCCTCCCGGCGCGGGCGACGTTGGGCTAGTTTCGCCCTGATGGAGTCGTTTCCCGCCTTCTTTCCGCTCGCCGGCCGCAGGGTCGTGATCGTGGGCCAGGGCGCCTTCGCCGAGGGCAAGGCCAAGCTGTTCGAGGGCTCGCCGGCCGAGGTGGTGCGGATCGACGACGGCCGCGCGTTCGACCCGCAGAGCTACGCCGGCGCGGCCCTGGTGTTCATCGCCTGCGAGGACGCCGCCTTCGCCGAGCTGGCCGCCCGCGCCGCCAAGGAGGGCCGCGCGCCGGTGAACGTGGTCGACCGGCCCGAGCTCTGCGACTTCTTCACCCCGGCCCTGGTGGACCGCGGCGAGGTGGTGGCGGCCGTGGGCACCGGCGGCGCCTCGCCGGTGCTGGCCCAGGTGCTGAAGGAGGAGATCGGCAGGAGCGTGCCGGAGGGCTCCGGCCGGGTGGCGGCGCTGCTCGGCCAGTTCCGCGAGGAGACCCGCCAGGCCTTTCCCGACCTCGGCGAGCGCCGGAGGTTCGTGCTGGGGGTCCTTGCGGGACCGGCCGCCGGGGCCGCGCGGCGCGGCGACATGGAGGCCGCCCAGCGGCTGATGCGCGAGGCCCTGGCGGCGGCCCGCTAAGTCAGGCTCCGCGCGGAATGCCGGTAACCCATGAGCTCCAGGCTCTGTGGAGCTCTCGAACCGCCGTGTTCATGGGAAGCCGGGACAAGCCCGGCTATGACGGTGAAAAGGATTAGCTCGATCTCTTTGGGACGCGCTCAGTCCTTGCGGTGGATGTCCCGGCCGAGGGTCTCGGGCAGGAAGAACAGGGCGACGAGGAAGCTCAGGACCGTCCCCAGGACCGGGTACCAGAGGCCGAAGTAGGCGTTGCCGTTGGCCACGACCATGGCGAAGGAGACGAAGGGGACGAACCCGCCGACCCAGCCGGTGCCGATGTTGTAGGGCAACGACATGGCGGTGTAGCGGATGCGGGTCGGGAAGAGCTCGACCAGGCACGCCGCGATCGGGCCGTAGAGCGCCGTGGCCGAGACCACGAACACCGCCATGACCAGCAGGAGCATGGTGAAGTCGACCCGGGCCGGGTCGGCCTTGTCCGGATAGCCCGCCGCCTTCAGCGCCGTGGTGATGCGGTCGCCGACGTCGGCCTGCAGGGCCTTGAAGTCCGCCTTGGACAGGCCCTTGCCGCTGGCGGAGGGGATCACCTTGGAGCCCACCTTCACCTCGGCGACGGCGCCCGCCGGACCGGCCTGGTTGCGATAGGAGATGCCGGCGTTGGCCAGGATGGTCTTGGCCACGTCGCAGGACGAGCTGAAGGTCGCCTTGCCCACCGGGTCGAACTGGAAGGAGCAGTCGGCCGGATCGGCCACGACCACCACCGGGGTGCGGGCGTTGGCCTCGGCCAGCGCCGGGTTGGCGTACTGCGTCATGAGGTGGAAGCCCGGGAACAGGCCCACGATCGAGATCAGCATGCCGAAGAGCATGACCGGCTTGCGGCCGACCTTGTCCGAGAGCCAGGCGAAGAAGACGTAGAGCGGGGCGGAGATCACCGTCGCCACCAGGATCAGCAGGACGACGGTGTTGGGATCGACCTTCAGGATCCGGTCCATGAAGGTCTGGCTGTAGAAGAAGATCGTGTACCAGACGACGCCCTGCGCCACCATTATGGCGAGCAATGATATAATTACAACCTTAAGGTACCGCCACTGGCCGAAGGACTCGCCGAAGGGGGCCTTGGAGCGGCCGCCCTCGGCCTCCATCCGCTTGAAGGCCGGGCTCTCGCCGAGCTTCAGCCGCATCCACAGCGAGATGGCCAGCAGGAAGGCGGAGAACATGAAGGGGATGCGCCAGCCCCAGGCGTCGAAGGCCTCGGGGCCGACCAGCGCGCGGGTGGCGTAGATCACGGCCAATGCGCCGATCAGGCCGAAGGAGGCGGAGATCTGGATCCAGCCGGTGTACTCGCCGCGGCGATGGTCGGGCGCGTGCTCGGCCACATAGACCGCGGCCCCGCCGTACTCGCCGCCGAGCGCGAACCCCTGGATCAGGCGCATGACGAGCAGCAGGATCGGGGCGGTGATCCCGACCTGGCCGTAGGTCGGCAGGAGGCCCACCGCCAGCGTCGCCAGGCCCATCAGGGAGACGGTGACCAGGAAGGCGCCCTTGCGGCCCAGCCGGTCGCCGACCCAGCCGAACACCAGCGCCCCGACGGGGCGGAACAGGAAGCCCGCGCCGAAGACGCCCAGGGCGAAGAGCACGCCCTCGGTCTCGTTCAGGTTGGCGAAGAACAGCTTGCCGATCAGCGAGGCGAGGCTGCCGAAGATGAAGAAGTCGTACCATTCGAAGGCGGTGCCCGCCGAGGAGGCCGCCACCACCGTGCGCATGGACGCGACCTTCAGCGCCCCCTGCCCCGACGCGCCGTCCGTCGCCGCCTCAGCCATGCGCCCGTCCTCCCCCGACTTCGCAACCCCGCCTTCGATGTCATCTGGGCCGCGGCGGCGCAAGCCGCGAAGAGCCGGGGTCCCGGATCGGCGTTCGGCCGTCCGGGACGACATGACCTGGACGGGCTGGGGGTCAGGCGGCCTCGGCCTGGGAGCTCTGGACCGCCCGGCGCCGGCCGAGGCCGCCCAGCCAGCGGATGATCCCGGTGAGCGCGAGCACCAGGGGCGCGATCCCGGCCAGGGTGATGATCCACTTCCAGAGCGGGCTGATGTCCTCGCCGGTGTGAAGGCGGCGCACCCACATCGCCACCGGGTCCCGCCGCGGCGGGCCGAAGCCGGGCGGGCCGCCGCGCCCGCCGAAGCCGCCGAAGCCCTCCACGGGCTGGCCGGTGGCGTCGTCGATCCGGACGAAGCCCGGCCGCTCGGCGCCGACGGCGCGCAGCTGCACGCCCCAGGCGGGCCCCGGCCCCTGCATCGGGACGGTGAGGCCGACGACCCGCGAGTCCGGCTGGGTCTGGAGCGCCGCCGCCACGGCCGCGTCGGCGCTCAGATGCGGGCTGGCCAGGGGCGGCCCGCCGAAACCGCGGAAGACGCCCCGGGGCCCGCCCGCCTCGCCGCCGGGCGGACGCGGCGCGCCGGCCGCGGGCGGGCCCCGCGGCGGGGCGGGCCTCGGGCCCCCTTCGGAAAAGGCCATCCAGACGCCGGTGACGGCGATCACGGCCAGGGGGATGGAGAGCCAGATCCCGGTCATGTGGTGCAGGTTCATCTCGACGAAGCGGGTGCGCCGCCAGGCGAACCCGGCGAGGAAGCCGCGCGCGCCCCTGGGCCACCAGAGCCAGATCGCCCGTCAGCGCCTGGGCCAGCATGACGATCCCGAGCAGGCCCACGAGCTTGCGGCCGACGCCTCGGACCAGGAGGGTCTCGTGGAAATCGTGGATCAGGCCGAGCGCCCCGCCCTGGGGCGAGCCCCTGGAGAGGACATGCCCGTCGGCCGGGTCGAGCCAGACGCTGACGATGCGGGGCCGCTCGCCCGGCGCCCCCGGCGCGAAGGCGGTGGCCGTCACCGGCGCGCCGGTCTCGTCGGGGAAGGCCAGCCGCGTGGGGCTCAGACCCGGTCCCATCGCCTTGGCCGCGGCGTCCAGGAGCGCCGAGGGCCCGAGCAGGCCGGGGTTCTCGCTGACCCGATAGCGCTCGGCGTGGAGCATCCGGTCCAGCTGGGGCCGCCAGACCGTGGCCGCGCCGGAAAGCGCCAAGGGGACCAGCAGAACGAAAAGGCAGATCGCCATCCAGCGATGCCAGGTGAACCAAAGCGAACGCAGGCGGTTGAGCCCCGGTGCCGTCATGGACGCCCTCTCCCTGGATTATGGTCGAGGCCAGCCAATAACACCGATCTGCGCGATCCGCATGTCAGCGGCCGCCGCCGGCAGGGAGGGCAGAGGGGCTCCGGCGTCAGTGCCGACGGCCTCGGCCGTGACCCGCCGCCGCCGGCGCCCGGCCCTGGATCGAACGGAAGCCGTCGCCGCCCGAGCGGCGGAAGTGATGGCCGCTGTCGCGGTGATAACGGCCGCCCTGGCCGTAGTAGTAGAAGTAGTCGCCCGGCCCCCAATAGCCCCCGACGAACGGGCCGTAGTAGCCGTCGTAGTAGGCGGTGTAGCCGACGCCCGCATAGGGGCCGTAGGGGCCGTAGGCGTAGTCTTCGGCGCAGGCGGTCAGCGCGGTCGCGGCGCCCAGCGCTGCGATGGCGGCGAGAACGGAAATCTTCATGTCGTGTTCCAGTCCGATGTCTCGACCGGCCGGCGCCGCCCGGTGCGGCGCCGCCTGGGTGGAGCGGCGACATTAACGACGCTGACGCGCGCGTCCTTGATGCGCGTCAAGCCGGCGGCGGTCGCACGAGGACCGGCTCGAGGCCCCACGCGCGCGTGGGCCAAGTCGTGCGATGCGTGTAGTGTCGGGCCATGACCTTGACCCACGAGCCTGGGATGCAGGCGGCGGAGGGCCCGGCGACGGCGCCGATCCTGGCCTATATGCACATCCACAAGACCGGCGGGACGAGCGTCGAAGTCGGGCTGAAGACGATCTACCGCGACCGCTATCGCCGGCTGACCGCGACCGAGCAGCAGGGCGAGGCGCCGGACGCCGACGTCATTTCGGGAAACTTCCGCCTTGCCGCCTTCGACCAGGCGATCGCGCCCCAGCTGAAGCGGCCCATCGCCCTGGTCACCACGGTGCGCGACCCGGTCGACCGGCTGAGGTCCTTGCACGCCTACCTGCGCGTGCTGGAAAGGCCCGAGCAGCGCAGCCGCAAGCTTGGGGTCGAGGACGACGACGACATCAATGTGGTGGCCGAACGCTGGCTGGCGTCATCCGTGCTGAAGCGCCACGGCCGGCGCCAGTGCGACTACATCGGCGGCCAGGGCACCGCCGAGGCGGCGATCCGGGCGCTCGAGGACCGGTTCGTGGCGGTCGTCACCACGGCCAATGTCGATCCGCTGATCGGCGCCATCGCCGAGGCGGCGGGCGCCCCCAGGCCGGCCTCGATCCATCTGCAGCGAAGCTCGTCCGCCAAGGCGCTGGACCCGGGCCTGGCCCAGCGCATGCGCGAGCAGTGCGCGCCGGACGACGAGCTCGTGAGCTGGGTGCGCGCGAACGAGGCGCGGCTGCTGGAAGCGCTGCGCGCGGCCGGGGCGCGGGCGATCCCAAGGGCGGGGTGAGGGCGGCGCCGCGGCGACACGAGCGGATCGACCCACGGCGGCGCGACGGCCAAGCGCGCCCGACGTCGTACTTAGGGGTGCTTCGAATGGTGTCCATGCAACTCCCGGCGGCCTGCTCGGCCGTCATCTCGCGGCAGGCCGCATAGTCGTCGTCGCCGAAGAAGGTCTGCTGGCGGCGGTTGCCGCGCTGGGTGACTTGATGAGGCGCCCCTTCGATCACCACCCTGGCCAGCCTCGCCATGGCCGGATGCTGGGCGTCCGCCCCCACCAGCGTCAATTGAGTGTTGGCGTGCACCGGCGCCGCGGCCGTCACGCCGTCGCCCTCGACCAGGCCCAGGAGCGCGCGCACGCTCGACCCCAGGGCCAGGCCGCCGCCCGGCGAACCAAGGCGCGCCCGCACCGGGTTCATCGCCACATAGCGCAGCGCCGCGCCCAGGTGCGCCTCGTCCATCGCCACGCAGCCGAACCGGCCCTGCCAGAAATGCCCCGTCCGCTTCAGCCGCGCATGCACCCGGCCTGCATAGCGCCGGTGCAGCGGCGCCAGCATGCGCCTGAGGCCATCCTCTTCCGATGGGACCAGGATCAGATGCACGTGGTTGGGCATCAGCACCCACGACCACACTTCGACGCCGGCCTGCTCGGCCTGCTCGGCCATCAGCCCGAGATAGGCCGCATAGTCGTCGTCGCTGAAGAAGGTCTGCGCCCGCCCGTTCCCCCGCTGGGTAGAGCCTGCCCCGGCGAAGGCCGGGGTGATGGGCGATCCCCGGGAAGACGGCGCGAGCCAGACGGGCCATCCGGGGACCCTGCTGCCGAAGCAGGCGACCGTCAATTAAGTGCACTGTCACTGTAATTCCCCACCGTTCGGTTGATCCAGGGACCAGGGGGCGCGCCGATGCCGGACGGAAGCACCATGCGGACCGCGCCGCCGGCCGAGGAGCTGGAGCGCTTCGCCGTCCTCGCCGGCGCCCTCGATCCCGGCCAGCACAAGGTCCTCGCCGGCCTGCTCGAAGCCGCTCAGCTCCTCGACGCGCACGGCGACCAAGCCGGTATCGATCAGCTACTGGAAGACGCGCCGACGCTGCTCAGAGCCATCAAGCTGTGGGCCGCTGATCCGGACGCTACCTGATGCTCAACAGCGGCGTCCGGCAGGAGCCGTTCATACAAAGATAGAGTCGATAGTTCGCGAGTTGCTGAGCTTCGCGCGCCCATTCGCTATCCCCGGCCAAGTACTCGATCTTCAACGTACAAGCACCATCGGCGCTAAGCGCGAGTTCCACTGCGTGCCAACGTTGCCCAGACGCCCGCCTCTCGTCTCCCTCATGCGTTCTTCTTGGTCGAAGATCAGACGGTAAGTCGCAGTTCTTGCTCTCGCGAACCGTCACGGCCTCGCGCCTGCTGTCTGGAGCGGTCATGGTCCAGACCCGATAGTCGCCAGCTTCGGCCATGTTAACAGTGGCGTCCGCCTGCACGATGCACCAGTAATTCATCCTGATATTACAGGTCACTCTCGGCGCACTGGGGCTAGCGTTCTGTATTTTCCAGACCATTGCGTCGGCACTTGGACGCTCCTGCGCTTCAGCGAGGCCGCTGCCGAGTAGGAGCACCATGCTTATGCCTAGCGCTTTCAATGCGAGCCTCCTCATTTGCAGGACGTTCCAGCCATCGTCGCACAGTGAAAGACCTGGTTGCCAGGGTTCGTAGCATTGTGCTCGATTTCATTCCGAGTCTGCTGGGTGGCCGGAATTACGGTGACAGTGCACTTAATTCCGTCCCTGCCGGCTTCGGCTTCCTGCCGCGTCGGGCGGGCTTGAACGCCCTGCCGCTTTCCCGCTCCAGCCGCTCCACGAATGCATCGCTTCCCAGCGGCCGGCCGACGGTCTCGGCCCGGCGAAGGCGCTCGGACAGGATCTCGTCCTCTCCGGCTTCGATCAGGGCGGCCAAGTCCGGATAGCGCTCCAGCACCGGCGCCTTGGCCGTCACGCCGTCGCCCTCGACCAGGCCCAGGTGGACGCGCACGCTCGACCATGGCCAGTCGGCCGCCCGCCCCACCAGCCGCGCCCGCACCGGGTTCAGCGCCACATAGCGCAGCGCCGCGCCCAGGTGCGCCTCGTCCATCGCCACGCAGCCGAACCGGCCCTGCCAGAAATGCCCCGTCCGTTTCAGCCGCGCATGCACCCGGCCCGCGTACCGACGGTGCAAGGGCGCCAGCATGCGCCTGAGGCCGTCCTCGTCCGATGGGACCAGGATCAGATGCACGTGGTTGGGCATCAACACCCACGACCACACCTCGACGCCGGCTTGCCGGGCCTGCTCGGCCATCAGCTCGCGATAGGCCAGATAGTCGTCGTCGCTGAAGAACACCTGCGCCCGGCCGTTCCCCCGCTGGGTGACGTGGTGGGGAAGTCCCGGGAAGACGGCGCGAGCCAGACGGGCCATCCGGGGACCCTATCGGCTCGCCCGGCGACCGTCAATTAAGTGCACTGTCACCGTAATTGCCGGCCTCGTCCGAGGGGGCAAACACCAGATGCACGTGGTTGGGCGCCAGGCAGTAGGCCCAGACTTCGACGCGGCGACGTTCGACCTGTTCGGCCAACAGATCGCGGTACACGTCCTGATCGCAGTCCTCGAAGAAGACCGGCTCGCGCCGATTGCCCCGCTGCGTCACATGGTGCGGGACGCCAGGAACAACGATCCGGGCCAGACGGGGCATGACGCGATCATACATCGGCCGGAACGTATAGGGAACATGTATTGTGTCGCCCTATTCATGAGCGTATTCGGGTGCCCGTGGCCCGGCGCGGTGCACGCGGCCCTCAACATGGCGCCGTCGATTCCGACGTGCAGACAAGCCCCCGTCGCCTTGGCGAGGTGCGGCCTTCTATCTTGCTGTTAATCCAAGTCCTGGGGGTGGTGCGCCGGCCCCCTATTCGAGCTTGTCAGTTGTCTGGACGCACGTGCGCGACCTCGATTGCCGAGCCCTTGAGCTTCTCCGAGGAGATCAGCTCCCAGACTTTTGGCGAGACCAACATGATCCGCTGAGGTCTAAGCAAGCCTCGGCGAACGCCCACAAACTGCCGGGACGCCACAAAATCGGCCTTACCGCGACTTGCGGCACTGATCGTCACCTCAGAAAGTATGGCCAGCCCGATCAGGTCGCCCGTGGCGCAGCGGCACGTCCCATGTTCATCATCATCGAACGGATCAATCCCGGCGCGGGTCGGTGGCACAATTTCGGCGTGCGTGTCCTTAATTTGGAGTTGGAACCAGTCCTTGGATTCGACGTCGGGTGATCGGCCGTCGCGGACGGGCGTCAGCTTCACGCCACCAACACCGCTACGAGCAAAGAGATCAACTGCCCGCTTGGAAACCACGATCTCGCCAGCGATCGTGCGACTGAAATCCCTACCCTTGGGAATTCGTTTCAAATCAAGGATCAAGGGACCGACCTGAGTCGCCCCGGCGCCGCAACGCGGACACGCGGTCAACTCCTCGTACACGGTTCCACATTCCTCACCGGCAGGCTCAAATACCGACCAAATTTGCCAATGCAGCAGGGGGGCGGCCTTCAGCTCTGCCGCACTATATTTCCGACGAAGGTCCCATCCGAAGAAAAATGATTGGTCATGATCGGCTCTCAGTTGAGCCTGAATCTCTCCGATCCGTATAAAACGAGGGTCTTTCGTATTTATTTCTACTTTTCGTACAATGTCACCAAGCTTCTTACCCTCGCTATCAGAAAAAAGCATCGGCGCGTGTCGCTCAACAATTCTAAATTCCGCGATCTCACGCATAGTTCCGATCACTCCATCATATCAAGGCAGGGGTAACTTATCATATACTTCCTTCATGATCCTCGCCAACTCTGCCGGACTCGGCGGCGCCTTTCCATACGACCACAGCTGTCTGAATGCATTCGTGATCTGCTGGTGATACGAATTACGGTGACAGTGCACTTAATTCCGTCCCTGCCGGCTTCGGCTTTCTGCCGCGCCTGGCAGGCTTGAACGCCCTGCCGCTTTCCCGCTCCAGCCGCTCCACGAATGCATCGCTTCCCAGCGGCCGGCCGACGGTCTCGGCCCGGCGAAGGCGCTCGGACAGGATCTCGTCCTCTCCGGCTTCGATCAGGGCGGCGAAGTCCGGATAGCGCTCCAGCACCGGCGCCTTGGCCGTCACGCCGTCGCCCTCGACCAGGCCCAGGAGCGCGCGCACGCTCGACCATGGCCAGTCGGCCGCCCGCCCCACCAGCCGCGCCCGCACCGGGTTCATCGCCACATAGCGCAGCGCCGCGCCCGGGTGCGCCTCGTCCATCGCCGCGCAGCCGAACCGGCCCTGCCAGAAATGCCCCGTCCGTTTCAGCCGCGCATGCACCCGGCCCGCGTACCGACGGTGCAGGGGCGCCAGCATGCGCCTGAGGCCGTCCTCGTCGGAGGGGACGAGGATCAGGTGCACGTGGTTGGGCATCAACACCCACGACCACACTTCGACGCCGGCTTGCCGGGCCTGCTCGGCCATCAGCTCGCGATAGGCCAGATAGTCGTCGTCGCTGAAGAACACCTGCGCCCGGCCGTTCCCCCGCTGGGTAGAGCCTGCCCCGGCGAAGGCGGGTGATGGGCGGTCCCGGGAAGACGGCGCGGGCGAGACGGGCCATCCCGGGACCCTATCGGCTCGCCCGGCGACCGTCAATTAAGTGCACTGTCACCGTAATTCCGTCCACAACGCACACATGCGTCGTCTTGTCCGAGACGTCCAACCCCGCGTACACTTCAGCCATGGCCCATTCTCCTTCGTGAAGCAGCTGCAACACTGACTTCGTATCCCAAGGAGGATGGGCCTACCTCAATTACGCGATGTCACCGTAATTCCCTCGCTCTTGACCGGAACGAACCGCATGGATGGCCGGCCAACCGCCTCGTAGATCGCCGCCGCGTCGGCCGCGTCGTTCTTCTGGCGGCGCACGTACGGCTTCACATAGGCCGGCGGGATCAACCGCGCCTCATGGCCCAGCCTGCTCAGCTCGCGCGCCCAGTAGTGGCTCGTGGCGCACGCCTCCAGCCCGACCAGGCATGGCCGCAGCTTCGACAGCAATGGCAGAAGGTCCCGGCGGCGCACCGCCTTGCTCAGAACAACCCGGCCAGAACCATCGACGGCGTGGACCCAGAACACGCGCTTGGCCAAGTCGATGCCAACGGTGGTAATCTCTTCCATGGACGGCGCTCCTGATGATGCGTTCCAACGACGATCATCATGGCACTCAGATGCCGCGGTGGGCGCCGTCCACACCATCACTGTAACTCAGACGTGGCTTTCGCTCAGGTGAACCCTTTCGGCATAGCCAAGTCGGGCCGCCGACTATGTATAAATGCCATAAGTTTCCTGACGTCATCATCGCGGAAGTGACGTAGAGAGACGTTGATGCGTCTAAGTTCCCGCCCAGGTCCGCTATATATCGCGATCCGCCGATACGGACTCGACATGGCGATCATCTCGTTGAGATTTGCCCTCTCCAGCCGAATCTCGCGTATCTCATCATATCTGATGCACATATCCGATCCACCGCTTGCAGATTGACACACCTCGTTCTGATCCCAGTAGATTTTGTACTTGATTCCGATGGCGAGTAGAACGCTGAAGAGCAGCCAGGCAACGGGGATGGGCATCACAAGGCCCCAGACGCTCCGGCTCCAAGCGATAGCCACCCCCCAAGACTCACAGCCGACAAGATTACGATCTGGCCCGCATACGGCCTCAAAGTTCGCTTCAGCTGCCTTCGCTCGCCGGAGGTCACTTACAACCCGTGCCTAAGTTATTGCAGGCCCATGTCTTCGCCGTGTCGATCGCTCCGCTTACCGCAGTCTTACCAGCATCGCCGACTTGGCCACCTATGGCGCCCTTTACAGCGGTTCTGGCCGACATGTTCTGAGCGTTTCCGTTGGCGATCCTCGTTTGCACGCCTCGCGCAGTCGCAGCCATGTTGTTTCGGCCGGAGGTGATTCCGGGGACCTTCACGGTTCCGACCTTGGTCGCAATGCCTTCAGTCGCGGCACCGACGGCCGTGCTAACGGCAGCGCTTGTCACGCTGTAGCCCTTCTGGTTTCCGCTGGCGATGTCGACACCCTGCTGGACGGTATTGCTGACCAGCCCGACGACCGCCCCCCGCGCCGCGCCAGCAGGAATTACGTTGACAGTGCACTTAATTCCGTCATCTGCCGCCTTCGGCTTCGTCCCGCGCCTGGCGGGTTTGAAGGTCCGCCGGTTTCCTGCTCCAGCCGCTCGCACGAATGCATCGCTTCCCAGCGGCCGGCCGACGGTCTCGGCCCGGCGAAGGCGCTCGGACAGGATCTCGTCCTCTCCGGCTTCGATCAGGGCGGCGAAGTCGGGATAGCGCTCCAGCACCGGCGCCTCGGCCGTCACGCCGTCGCCCTCGACCAGGCCCAGGAGTGCGCGCACGCTCGACCAGGGTCAGTCGGCCGCCCGCCGCACCAGCCGCGCCCTCACCGGGTTCAGCGCCACATAGCGCAGCGCCGCGCCCAGGTGCGCCTCGTCCATCGCCACGCAGCCGAACCGGCCCTGCCAGAAGTGCCCCGTCCGTTTCAGCCGCGCATGCACCCGGCCCGCGTACCGACGGTGCAGGGGCGCGAGCATGCGCCTGAGGCCATCCTCGTCCGATGGGACCAGGATCAGATGCACGTGGTTGGGCATCAGCACCCACGACCACACTTCGACGCCGGCTTGCTCGGCCTGCTCGGCCATCAGCTCGCGATAGGCCGCATAGTCGTCGTCGCCGAAGAACACCTGCGCCCGGCCGTTCCCCCGCTGGGTAGAGCCGCCCCGGTGAAGGCCGGGGAGGGCGTCCCGGGAAGACGGCGCGGGCGAGACGGGACATCCGGGGACCCTAGCTGCCGAAGCAGGCGACCGTCAATTAAGTGCACTGTTGCCGTAATTCCGTGTGCCGGCATGAAGGCGATGACGGGGTTCGACCCGGAGTCGAAGTTGTGATTCGCGACGACGAGTCCCAACTCATCGCTGACCTTCGCAAAGCCGGCTTTCAGGCCCGCCCGAACTCTTGGAGCCTCTCTCATCAGGTTCAGGCGGCTACGGCCCTCTGCGTCACGACAGCAAAGCACCCCCATGCGGTCGACCAGGAGCGGTGAGATCCTCGAGAGCGACGTCACGAAGACGAGGGACAAGAAGGCCGCCGTCGCGTTGCGGGTGGGGGGTTGGCTTCGGCGCCTATCTGCTGACCGCTATGCTGGCTTGAATATTCGTTGGACGAACCGGCATGACCAGAGGCTTGGCCACGACCAGCTTGACCCAGAGGGCGTCGCCGCCCCTGAAATAGGACGTCTCGTTCGCCTTGCGCAACGCGTCCATGCTGCCCTGTTCCGTTCCGGAGGCTGCGTCGGTGAAACCCGGCAGTTCAAATATGACCCATGAGCCCAGGTCCATTTCACTCATACTGAGAGAGACGTCTCGTCTTTCGGTTTTCACCAGGATCTCGGAGCCGGCGCGCACGGTGCTCTGGTCGGCCGTGACGTGAAATTCCTTGCCGTTGCGAACAAGCGTGATGGGCGGCTCCGGAGCGGGCCGAGGGGGCGGAGCGGCCCCAGCGGGCGGAAAGGTCGGACGGACGTATCCGAAATTGAATCCTCCCCTTCCTTTTCCTGCCCCTTGAGACAGGCCTGCCAATTGATTCGCCCGGAAAAACAGGCGTCCGACATCACCCGTACATACGGAGGCGTTCCAGGTGGGATGGATCTGACAGGTGTCGTCAGTGACGACACTGTCGTTCTCGCCGTCGTTGAGCAGGATATAGGAATCAGGGATGCCGGTCACCGAACCGTCCAGGTCGTGGATCGCCGCGGTCCGATAAGCTGAGCCACCCCGGTTGTCGTTATCGAACCTGGGATCGATCTTCGGAAAATACACGGGCTTGGCATTGACGAATTTCGCACCCTTGACGGTGCTTTCGGTGCTGACCCCCGCGCTGGTGAACAACAGATAGGAAAGCGCTCCTGTCTTGCGTACGTCGTTGTCCTGGTAATTCACGAATGTCGTGTTCACCAGGTCGACACGGTAATCATAGTATTCGTAGCCGCGGATCGGGAAATCCGGTATTCGAGGCTTCGGCAGGCTGCGGCCATAGGCGACTTCCTCTCGCGTTGTGGGATTGCCTGTGTTGCCGGTTTCGCCCACGACCAGCGAATCAACCAACCGTGCGGTAAACCGTTCACTGCCGAAAGTACCGGTTGAATTGGTCATGCCAATGGCGTTGTCAGCGAGTTTCGCGTTGCTGAATATGAGCAGCTCACCCCGGGTCCAGACACCACCATTGCGGTTCTTGTAGCTGGTCAAATTGTCGAAGTGCGTTTCCACCATCTCGCTGTTCGGGTCAGCAGGATTTTCCAACGGCGTGAACGCGCTGAAGGACAAGTCGAAGGTGTTGTCTTCATTGATGTTCCGGTCAAACATGAACCCGTCGAAGTTGGAATGGGCCACGTTGCCTCTGAATGCGCGCAGCGGAGTCCGGCGCGGCCAGATGGTCTTGCTGACGGGCGAATCCTTGAACGCGCCTTGAGGGTGTTCTGGCAGAGACAGCCAGAAGCCGGTCTCGTCGGAGCCGGCCGCCACATTGTCGATGAAGCTGTTGTCCGGGTTGGTGATCCAGAAGGACGCCGCCGTGTTGTCCGAAGGCAGCAGGGTGTGCCCGCTGTGGAAGCTCATTTGGCTGTAGGCCCGACGATCCTTATAGTTGGCGTCCCTCTCTCCGTTGGCGGCGAGATTCGTGGGCACGCAGTCCAGTGTCGGATGACACTTGGTCTGGATCGCCAGGTTCCTGATGAATTCGTTGCCGTGCTCGATCCCGTCTTCGAGGAAGAAGCAGTGGCCGACGGTGTTGTAGGTGACGTTGTTCTCGACCCGAACATCGTTTGTGCCGTGCACCGTCACGCAGCGGCTGTAGGTGTCGTGGATCGAGGAGTTCTGGATGTACTGGCCCGGCGCGTCGCCGACGAGGTGCCAGTGGATCGGATAGCGGGCCAGGTGCATGTTCTGGCCCATCCGGTTCAGTTCGACGCCGGAGACGTACATCCTGGACCCGGCCATCGCCATGATGTGCCCGCCGAAGTAGGTCTTGTCCGCGTCCGGCGAAGCCTGGATCAGGATGTTGCGGGTCAGCATGCCGACTTCGCCGCGCTCGTCGACGCCGAAGGTGATCTGGCCGAAATGCATATGGGCCAGCGGCTTGTCGAGGGTGAGCGCGTCGCCGCTGATCGCGGTGATCGTGCGTTCCTCCGCCTGCCGGGGATTGTAATCGGTCGAGGCGAGGACGATCACGTCGCCCTTGCGCCAGCCGCTGGCGTCGAGGACCTGGATCCTGGTGGCGCCGGCCTTGGCTGTGGCCGAGAGCTTGGTCCAGGCGTTCTTGCGATCGCCGTGCAGACTGAGGGCGCCGTTCAGGAGCATGATGCCCCGGTCGCCCATGGTGTTGATGTTCTCGTCCTTGACGTTGTCGGTCAGGGTGATGACGGCGTTGCGCGTATGGGGATGGGCCTCGCTGCCGATGTCGAGCTCGCCGCCCGCGACGTAGATCCACTCGGTCTCGAGCGCGAGATCCCTGGCGTCAGAGAAGCTGAGCTTGCCCTTGATGGTCAGGCTGCGCAGCCAGGGCGGGCTGACGTCGAGGACGACGTTCTGGTCCTTGCCGATGGTCACCGGGTCGCCTTCGCGCGGGACCTTCCCGTCAGGCCAGGACTTGGGATCGGACCAGCGCGATTGGCCGGCCGCCGAAGACGCCGCCGCGGGCGTGGGCGCGGGCATCTTCATGTGCGCGTGGTCTTCCTGAGCGCTGGCTGCAGCCGCCGCGCCGAGCATGAGCGCCGCCGGCAGGAGCCATGAAAGGCGAAGCAGGCGCGATTGCATGCCCATGGTCCCCTCCTATTCGGGACTGCGCGCCCCGCTTTTCTGATCCTCCATAGCTAACAGCAAAGACCGCCGATTGGCCAAGCCACTGTCGAGCTACGGTGACATCGCGCAATTGAGGCAGGCCCATCCTCCTTGGGATACGAAGTCAGTGTTGCAGCTGCTTCACGCGGGAGAATGGGCCATGGCTGAAGTGTGCGCGGGGTTGGACGTCAGTAGTTTTCTGCGGTCGGGCCGGAACTCCGAATGGCGCGGGACGGGGCGCGTTATTTCTGGAGAAGATTTTCCTCGGCTTCCGGCAGGTTTCCTTCGGATGTCTGGACCTGCATCTCCACCGTCTCGTTGGACAGGTCGCCTTCGCTGGGCGTCGTATCGCTCATCTCGTCAACGGCATGGGCTGCGCTGACGGCGCTTTCGGATTGGCGCCCGGCCTCCGCGGCGCTCGTCATCTGCATGACGGGAACGCCCTTGGGGAAGATCACTTCGCGCGCGGAATCCGGCAGTTCGATGCCGCCCTTGAGGAGCGCGTTCTTGGTCTGGCGCAACAAGGCCGAGTTGATCTTGTAAGGCGAGTAGGTGGCGCTGTCGAACCAGTAATAGATGCGCAAATTCACCGTCGCCGGGCCGAGCTCCTCCACCAGCACCAGCGGCTCGGGCGCCTCGAGCACGGCGGGATGTTCCCGCAACACCTGGGCGATCAGGGCCTGCGCCTTGGCGGCCGAGGAACTCGTAACCGATGCCGACCGTGAACTCGGCGCGGCGGCTGGGGATGCTGCTGTAGTTCTTGATGATGCTCTTGTAGACGGTGGAATTGGGGATCTGCACCTGATTGCCGTCGAGCGTGAGCAGCACGGTGCTGCGCACATTCAGGTTCTGGACCACGCCCGTGTGCCCGCCGACATCGATCAGATCGCCGCTGTGGAAGGGATTTCGCACGCTCAGCAGGACGCTGGCGAGGAAGTTCTCGGCGATGTCGCGCAGGCCAAAGCCGATGATGATGCCGATCAGCCCGGTGCCGCCAAGCACCGTGATGGCCAGCCGCGTCAGTCCGGAGAATTGCAGCACGAAGTAGACGCCCAGCAGAAAGACGGGAATCGCAAACGCCCGCGCCACCACCGACAGCAGCAGCGGGGACTCGATGCGGCTCGCGAACAACAGCCGGACCGCCAGCGCCAACAGTCTGGCGATCAGCCAGGTGGCGAGGATGATGAGGGCGGCCAGCGCCACCAGCGGCCAGATGCGGACCGTCTGCCGGTAGAAGCTCGTGAACGCCTCGCCGGCGCGGGCAAAGGTGGAGCCGACATCGGCGTCGGCCTCGATCCGGTTGACGACGGCGACGGCGCCTTGCGTGTTTTCGGCCAGCGCGCCGGCCCAGGCCCGATGCTCCTGCGTCCCCGTCTTGCCGTCGAGGAAGACCACGCCGTCACGCACGGCGACGCGTGTGTCCTGGAACCACCCGGTCGATTTCAGGATGCGTTGCAGGCGGCCGGCGATCTTGGAGTCGCTTGCTTCGGGAACGACCGCCACGGCCTGCCGCGGCGGGGCCGGGGCGACATCCTGCGCCAGCGCAGGCGCCGCGCAGGCGAACAGCAGCACCGCCAACCCTGCGGCGCGCAGCATCCGTCTCGACATCGCAGGCGATCCAATTGCGGGGGGCTGAGGTCCTGGCATGCGTGTCGGCTCATTCGCGCGGCGGCGGACCGATCCGCCACGCCGCCGATGGTGCGGTTTGGTGCATGTCACCACACAGGGCGAGCGCCATCCTTGCAGAGGATCAATTCGAGCCGGCGCAAACCATGGTCAAATATCCCTGCGAGGGGCGCTGAGCGACGACGGGACGGGTTCGCCGCGATGAGCGGGCCGAACCTGATCACGCAGTGGAGCGCACCCCCGGAATTAGATCGCGGAGTCAGATCGCATCCATTCTTGCGATCACGCGTATATGCCAAGCTGGGCGCCCGCTCCTGCCGGAGCGGCGTCCGATCGCCTGATTGGAAGGTTCGGATGGATATCCCGCACAGGGCGCACGTGCTCGTCGTCGATGGCGCCAAGTTCCTGTTCTTCAGGAAC
The DNA here is from genome assembly GCA_963775275.1 of uncultured Alphaproteobacteria bacterium. Classification (GTDB taxonomy): domain Bacteria; phylum Pseudomonadota; class Alphaproteobacteria; order Caulobacterales; family Caulobacteraceae; genus JANWHQ01. The sequence continues at coordinate 610,343 of CAVZII010000005.1, forward strand.
GACGGCAGCGTGGCCGCCCCGGAGCTGCGCCTCTTTGAACATCGCGAGCAACCCAGCGCCGCCACCCGCGACCAGGGAACCGGGCCGCCCGGCAAGACCCACGCGAGCGTCGGAGACGCGCGATCCGGCTATGAGCAGACCGACTTCCACCAGCTCGACGAAGACCGCTTCGCCGTCGACGCCGCCGACATGCTCAAACGCGAAGTGCTGGCCGGCCACATCGAGGCGCTGATCGTGGTGGCCGCGCCGCGGACCTTGGGGGAGCTGCGCAAGCACTATCACGCCGAGGTCCACAAACGCCTCGTGGGCGAGATCTCCAAGGACGTCGCCGGGCGGCCGACCGACGAGATCGCGGCGCTCATCGCGAACAGCTGATCCGAACGACGTCACAACCGGTCCACAATAGCGAAAGCGGGTTCCCATGCAGGTCCAGGTCAACACCGACAACGCCACCGAAGGCCGAGAGCGGCTGGTGGAGAGTGTCGAAGCCACGGTGCGCGATCACCTGTCGCGGTTTTCCGACCGGCTGAGCCGCGTCGAGATCCATCTTTCCGACGTCAACGGCGATCGTGGCGGCCAGGACAAGCGGTGCGTGATCGAAGTCCGTCCGAACGGCCTGGATCCCCTCGTCGCGACGGATCAGGCGGACACCATCGCCGGGGCCGTCAGCGGCGCCATCGGCAAGTCGGTCGCGGTCCTCGATCGGACCTTCGGCAAGATCGCCTCGCGAAGAGGACACTAAGTCCTGGCGGTTCCGGGGGAATTCCCTCCCCCAGGAAAATTCAGCCTCCGAATTCCGGAATTCCGGAATTCAGGGGACACCATACCGATCTCGGCGGCGCCGATGCCGCCTTCGGTTTGGGGCCGGGCTTGCGGCGGGCCAGGGAGCGGCCGGTGCGGCGCCCCTTCCCGGGCCAGTTTGGCCATAGCCCGAGCTTGGACGAGGCGGCGGGGTAGTCAATCAAGTGCTATGTCCCCGGACCTCCGCCGGCGGCGTCAGGCGCCGGGGTCGCGGAAGGCGAAGAGCGTGACCGCCATCACCGCGACCGCGTCGCGCTCGGGGCCCGGCGCCTTGGGCAGCCAGAACACGGGCCGAAGGCCGTTGGTCTGCAGGCCGCCCAGCACCGTCCCGTCGGGCCGCGTGATGACGTAGCTGATCGGCGCGCCGCCGCCGAGCGGCAGGCCCGAGATGAGCTGGGTCTCGGCGTGAAGGCGGAACCGGCCCCAGTCGAGCTCCGCCGCGCGCTGGGGCTGGGCGAGGCGGTTGAGGAAGCCGCCGCCGCCCTTGCCGGCGGCCAGGGCGAACTCGGCGCCCGCCGGCGCCGAGCCGCCGTAGCTGCAGACATAGCTCAGCTTGTCGCGCTTGAAGGTGATCCAGCCGAGGCCGATGCGGCCCTGGCCGCCGCCGCAGGCGCCGGTGACCGGCGACAGGCCCGGCCGCTCGACCTCGAGGCTGCCCTTGGCCTTGTCGGAGGACACGATCCCGGCGGCGCGGACGCTGGCCTTGGTCATCTTGGCCCAGCCGACGTAGTCGCCGATCTGGAAGCCCGGCTGGAAGAGGCTCGGGCCCTTGCGGCCCTCGAGCGGGATCTTGTCGGCGACCTGGGCGAGCTGGCCGTCGAGCCCGGGGCCGGCGGCGCGGACCGGCGCGGCGGGCGCGAGCGCGGCGGCGAGGACGGCGGCGGCCGGCGCGGCGGCGGCCAGGATGCGGTTGCGGCTCATGGTCGGGCCCTTCCCTCTCTCGAAACAAGCACAGCCTCGGCGGGACGCCGGAGGCGACTGGCGCGAGGTTGGGGAGACAGCCCCCTTCCCCCGCTTCGCGGGGACTTCCCCCAGGGGGGGAAGATCAGCCCCCTTCCCCCGCTTCGCGGGGACTTCCCCCAGGGGGGAAGATCAGCCCCCTTCCCCCGCTTCGCGGGGACTTCCCCAAGGGGGAAGATCAGCCCCCTTCCCCAGGGGGGAAGATCAGCCCGCTTCCCCCGCTTCGCGGGGACTTCCCCCAGGGGGGAAGATCGGCCGCCTCCGGCCCTTCGGGGCGCCTCCCCCGCGGGCGGGGAGGACCAGGGGGTCAGTCCTTGGCCGGGCCGCCGCGGGCGACGAACCAGCCGTTCCTGAAGCCCTCGCCGGCCTTGCCGTAGGCGAAGGGGGCGCCCTCGGGGGTGAGCAGGGTCCCGCCCGCCGCCTCGAGCACGGCGTGGGCGGCGCAGATGTCCCACTCCATGGTGGTCCCGTGGCGCGGGTAGATGTCGGCGGTCCCCTCGGCGAGCATGCACAGCTTGGCCGAGGAATCCATGGCGAGCTTGTCGTCGTAGCCGTACTGGAGGCGAAGCTGCGCCTCCACCTCGGGCTTCATGGTGTGGCTGACCAGGGCCACCGCGCCCTCGGGCGGCCAGGGACGCACGTGGACGGGCTCGCCGGCCGCCTCGCCGATGATGCGCCGGCGCGCGCCCTGATCGGTGGTGTACCAGGTGCGGCCCCAGGCGGGCGCGCAGACCGCGCCGGCGACCGGGCGGCCGTCCTGGACCAGGCCGATGTTGACCGTCCAGTGCTCCTCGCCGCGGACGAAGGCCTTGGTGCCGTCCAGCGGATCGACCAGGAAGAAGCGCGGGCCGATGCTGTCCGGCGTCCCGAACTCCGACGCGTCCTCCTCGGAGACCACGTGCACGCCGGGGAAGGCCTGGGCCAGGCGCCCCAGGATCAGGGCCTCGCCGCGCCGGTCGGCCTCGGTCACCGGGCTCTGGTCGGCCTTGCGGTCGACCTCCAGGCCCTGGCGCCGCCACAAGGTCATGATCTCGGCGCCCGCCGCCTCGACGATGTCGGCCAGGATCTCCCCCAGCGCCGCGTCAGAGCTCATGTCGTCCACCTCACCTGTCCCTCGGATCGGGGCCGACATAGACCAGAGCCACACGCTCGGCGTCGATGGTCTTCTTGCCGGCGTCCTCGAAATTGACCGTCACGCGCCGCCCGTCCACCGACTGGACCTGGCCGAGGCCCCAGTCGGCCTCGGTCGGATGGCGCACCAGGACGCCGGGCTCGAGGAAGTGGTCGATCATCTCAACCCTCTCTTCAGGGTCTTGGTGTCCTGTTCACCGGATTCCCCGCGAAAGCAAATCACCCCAGATTCGCGATCCCATGCAAAACGCCCAGATCTCAGACACGTCCGACAGCCCCGACCGCGTCGAGGAGGTGGACCTCGCCGCCCGCCTGGCCGCCCGGCTGTGCCACGACTTCATCAGCCCGGTCAGCGCCATCGTGTCCGGGCTGGACCTGATCGACGACCCCGAGCAGCAGGACATGCGCGAGGAGGCGATGGACCTGATCGCGTCCAGCGCGCGCAAGCTCGCGGCCCTGCTGTCGTTCTCGCGCATCGCCTTCGGCGGCTCGCAGGCGGCCGAGACCTTCGACTGCCGCGAGCTGGAGCGGCTGACCTCGGCGCTGTACGAGCACCATCGCGCCGAGCTGGACTGGCGGGTGGCCACGCCCTCCCTGGACAAGCCGGGCGGAAGAGCCCTGTTGAACCTCGCCCAGATCGGGACCAGCGCGCTGGCGGTGGGAGGCGTGGCCGAGCTGACGGCCGAGACCACGGCCGAAGGAGGCGCGCACCTGGAGCTGAACGCGCTGGGCGCGCGCGCCAAGCTGAGGCCCGAGGCGGTGGACGGGCTGGAAGGGCGGCCGTTCTGCGGAGGCATGGCCGGCCACTGGGTGCAGGCCTACTTCCTGAAGGCGCTGGTGGACCGCGCCGGCGGGACCATGAGCTTCGTCCAGGAGGACGGCGCCGTGCGCATCAAGGTGGACCTGCCGACGTCATGACGCCGCGGCCCGGGCCGCCGTTGGACGGCGAACCGGCTCCCACGTCGCCCTGAGATCGCTCCGGCTCCACCGGTCCTTAACCTACGGCGAGGATGCTGGGGGCTGCTGCATGGAGGCTGCGGCCGTGAGAACCTGCCTGATCGTCGACGACAGTCGCGTGATCCGCAAGGTGGCCCGCCGGATCATCGAGGAGATGGGCTTCGAGGTCGGCGAGGCCGGCGACGGCGTGGAGGCGCTGTCGTGGTGCCGCGCGACCATGCCCGACGCGGTGCTGCTCGACTGGAACATGCCCGGGATGGACGGGCTGGAGTTCCTGCGCCAGCTGCGCCTCATGCCCGGCGGGGAGGCGCCCAAGGTGGTGTTCTGCACGGTGCAGAACGACCCGGAGTCCATCCGCCAGGCCCTGGCCTGCGGCGCGGCCGAATACATCATGAAGCCCTTCGACAGCGACATCATGTTCTCGAAGTTCGCCATGGCGGAGCTGCTGTGAAGCCGGACGAGATCGATTTCGTCGCCGACCTCGCCAAGATCGGCGCGGGCCTGCAGGTGGACCGGGAGAAGGTCTATCTGCTGGAGAGCCGGCTCGCGCCGGTGGCCCGGCGCGAGGGCTTCGGCTCGATCCGCGAGATGCTGCTCTCGGCGCGCCAGCGGCGCGAGGAGAAGCTGATCTGGGCGGTGATCGAGGCCCTGACCCCGATGGAGGGCGCCTTCTTCCGCGAGCCCTGGCTGTTCGCCCGGCTGAAGGAGGAGATCCTGCCGCAGCTGGCGCTGCGCCGCCCCGAGGGGCGGCCGATCCGGCTGTGGAGCGCGGCCTGCGGCCAGGGCCAGGAGGCCTATTCCCTGGCCCTGACGGTGGAGGACGCCGGCGCCGGCGTGATGGCCTGCGGGGTGGAGATCCTGGGCACGGACCTGTCGGAGCGCGCGCTGGAGAAGGCCCACGCCGGCCTCTACAGCCAGTTCGAGGTTCAGCGCGGCCTGCCGATCCGCCAGCTGCTGCGGCATTTCGAGCAGCGCGAGGAGATGTGGACCCTGAGCCCCCGCGTGCGCTCGATGGTGGTGTGGAAGCGGGTGAACCTGAACACGGAGCTGAAGGCGCTCGGCCGGTTCGACGTGGTGCTGTGCCGCGGGATCCTGACGCAGATGGAGCCGGACGCGCGCGCGCGGACGCTGGAGCGGCTGGCCGGCGCCCTGGCCCCGGGCGGCTGGCTGGCGCTGGGCGCGGACGAGGACGCGGGCGAGCTGCCGGCCGCGCTGGAGGCCGGCGAGGACGGCCTGCACCGGCTGAAGGCGGACGTCAGGGCGGCGGCGTAGGGGCGGCGCGCCCGGGCGTTGTCCGCGGGCTTTGCGGGTCCGCCTGCACGATCTTTCCGGCGACAGCCCAGCCATTCCATCTCCGCCAATGTGGCCTACAATCTCAAGATGGTATCGACTGGCTATTCGGCTATAGCTAGCAACTGATTGAAGTTGTATCTTCGCCTTCTGCGCGACAGGCGATTTCCCGTCCCGGGAGATGGCCGGAGCCAGGCCGAGGAGGGCGGTGATGGGTCTGTGCAACGATAGCTCCAACCAGTACCTGCGGGACGACGGGTACAACGTCGTGCGTCTGCCGAGGGACTTCCTGCCGCCGCTCAGCCTCGTGGCGCGGCAGGGCGGCTCGACCGACTACATCGGCGGCCTGGATCAGCTCATCACGACGCCGCCCGGCCCGCTGCCCACCGTCGTCACCGACCAGATCGCGCCGAACATCAACGGCAAGTCGACCAGCAATCTGAAGCTGTCGCTCGGCCTCTCCATCCTCAACGGCCTGATCTCCGGCCTGGGCGGAGGCACGCTCGGCGCGAGCGCCGCCTTCACCAATGCGAAGACCCTGACCTTCGAGTTCAACAACGTGGTCTTCGACAGCGTTCCGCCGCTGTCGGTGAGCAACTACCTGCGCGACGGCGACGTGGACGCCGACAGCCCGCTGCTGCAGCAGTACGTGCTCGGCAACGGCTCGCTCTTCGTGGTCACCGAGCGGCTGAAGTCGTCCGAGATCACGGTGTCGTTCGAGACGAACCCCGGGGTGAAGGCGAGCGTGAGCGTGCCCGTCATCGCCAACCAGGTGGGCGGCAGCGTCTCGGTCGACCTTTCCGGCCAGCGCACCAACGCGGTTGTGTTCAAGGGCGACAAGCGGCTGACGTTCGGGTTCAAGTGCTTCCAGATCGGGGTGAAGGACGGCGTCATCACCATGTTCTCGGTCAAGCCCGGATCGACGCCTCTGTCCCTGGCGGGACCAGAGCCCTCGGGCGCCTTGCTGAACGAGTCGGGCATGCTGGACATCGGCGTCGCAGGCTAGGCGGCCGCAGTCGGAGCGAACGTCGGGGCCGCGGACATGTCGTCCACATCCGATCCGCAGCGAGCACAGACCTATGTGCTGCTGCCTTCGCGGGGGCTGCACGCGCATCGACCGATCGAAACCGAGTTCCTGACCCGCTTCGCCGGCGTCAGCAGCACCTCGCCGCCGGCGGTGCTGGATCTGCGCGACTTCATCGCGCCGATCATCGGCCGGCTCACCGCACCGATGCTGGCGCCGGTCGACGAGGCCCCGCCGGGCCAGGTCAGGGTGATCGACTCCGTCCACGAGAACGGGCCCAAGCTCGTCCAGATGACCGACGCCGCCGTGACGGCTCTGACGGCGGCGGACGCGGGCTTTCGCGCCGTGCCCGTCCGTTTCTACGCCCCGGCGCAGACCGCCAGCCGGACCCCCGCCTCGCCGGCGGCCGGCGCCGGCTCGCATCCCGCCCTCGTCCTGACCGTCGAGTGCGCCGTCACCGGCCAGCCGATCGCCGGGGTCAAGGTCGTCGCATTCACCAGCCTGGCGGCCGGCGAAGGCGCCCAGGACACGACAGACGCCTCGGGCCGCGCGTCGCTGGCGCTGGGCGGCGATCCGGCGCGGCTCGACTCCCTCTATGTCGAAGCCCCGCCAAGCGGGCACTGGGGGTTCTACCGCCAGGCGGCCACGGTCCGCTCCGGCGACACGATCCCCCTGGCGCCGGTCGTCCCGGCCTTCGACGACTGCGTGCGCCGCACCCACGCCCCGTTCGCGGCGCAGGACGGGAGCGGCGTCAGCGTGGCGGTCATCGACACCGGCGTCGGTCCGCACCCGGACCTGGCGACGGCCGGGGGAGCCAACGCCGTCCCCGGCGAGCCCAGGAGCGACTGGCAGGACAACGGCATGGGCCACGGCACCCATGTCGCCGGCATCATCGCCGCCAACCCCGCGGCCGGCGCGCCCATGGGCCTGGCGCCGGGCGTCAGGCTGTGGAGCGGCCGGGTGTTCTCCCAGGGCGACGGCCAGGCCAGCAACTACAGCATCATGAAGGCCATGATCCTCGCCGCAGAGGCCGGCTGCGACCTGATCAACCTCAGCCTGGCGGCCGACGACGCGGACACCGTCCTGCAGGATGCGATCAGCGACGCGTCGCTCGAAGGGCTCGTGGTCTTCGTCGCCGCCGGCAACCAGGGACAGCAGGGACTGGCCTATCCGGCGCGGTGCGCCGACGCGCTGGCGATCTCGGCTTTCGGCGCGCTGGGGGCCTATCCCGCCGACACGCCGCACGCCGCCGAAGTCGGCGCGCCGCAAGTGGGAGCGGACTTCTTCGCGAACTTCTCGAACTGGGGACAGGGGATGGCCTTCACCGCGCCCGGCGTGGGCGTGATCTCGGCCGCCATAGGGCAGGGCTATGGCGTCCGCAGCGGCACGTCCATGGCCTGCGCCGCGGCGACCGGCATGGCGGCCCGCCTGCTGGCGGCCAACCCCGCCCTGCGCGCCGCGCCGCGCGACCAGGCCCGCGCGGTCGGCATCCAGAACATGCTGCACGCCCATGCCATGAGCCTGAACTTCGGCTTCAATCGCGAGGGCGCCGGCCGGCTGTGACCCAGGAGCAACGGAGGTATGTGGTCTCGGGATTCGAGCCGCACGCCGCCGCGCGTGTCCGGGAGGTCTTCCTTGAGCAGGGCGCAACCATCCTGGACTCGGCCGAAGACCGCGCGCTGCTGGTGCTGGCCAGCGAAGAGGCGGTGCGAGGCGCAAGGGCGCGTCTGGGGCGCGTCTGGGGGCGCGTCTGGGAGAGATCAGGATCGCGCCCGAGCGGGGCTATGGACCCGCGAGCCGCGACTGATCGTCAACGGCGTTTCGGCTGAACGCGCGGCCGTGGGATAAGGGGTCCATGTCGCATCGGCCGGTCCACCTGCTTGCGCTTCTCGTCGCCGCCCTGGCGGCTGTGTCCGCCGCGCCGGCTGCGGCCCAGGGCCTCTACGTCCCGCCCGAGGCCGACTTCGGCGTGGCCTTCCCCGGCCCGCCGAGCGTGCAGGCGCGGCCGGCCAAGCGCTTCGCCGACGTCGGCGTGCGCCGGTATGCGGCCGAGGCGCCGGACGATGCGATGATCGTGCTGGTGCAGGACTATCCGGACGGCCAGCTGCCGGCCTCGGCGAACGGGGCGGTCTACGACCGGATGCTGCGCTCGCGCGCCGAGGACGGGGGCCCGCCGCTGGTGACCACGCGGCCGGCGCGGCTGGCGGGCCAGCCCTGCCTGGAAGGCGTGTTCCAGGACCGCGAGGGCGGCGTGGAGCTGGTGCGCGTGCTGATGACCGGCCAGAGGGTCTATCAGGTGAGCTTCATCTACGCCGGCGATCCGGCCCGCCCGCCGCCGGCGGCGGCGGCGTTCTTCGGCTCGTTCAGGCTGATGAAAGCGGGGGCGTAGGCCCCTGTTCGTCGCCCCGTGGCCCTGTGCGCGACCGGGCGACAGTTGGGGGCAAGATCTGGCCCCTGTGAGGGAAGATCCGGGCGCGCCTAGTGCGAGGCGTCCTCGGCGGTGTCGGTGACGGCGTGGCCGACGGAGCTGACGTCCTTGCCGGCGCCTTGCACGGTATTGCAGGCGGCGACGGCGAGGGACAGGACGGCGAGGGCTAGGACGGCGATCGTGCGCATGGTTCGACTCCTTGGGAGCTCCCACACTTGGGGTGAAAACTGACGTCCGCGGAACGCCCCGCCCGCCGAAAAGTTCCACTTACGTTCCGGTTCCCCCACCGCCCGGCGAGGAACGACAGGTCAGGCCGCGGCGCGGGAGCCGCGCGCGCCCGCGCTCGCGGGGGGCCGGGCCTTGCCGCCGCCGGGCGCGGGGAAGACGAGCCTGGCGGTGGCGCCGCCCCAGGCGTTGGCCATCAGCTCGGCGCGGCCGCGCAGCTGGCGGGCGAAGGCCGCCTTGAGCGTCGCCCCGACCCCGTCCCGGCGGCTCGCCGCCGCAACGGGACCGTCGTCGGCGATCTCGAGCTCAGCCTGGTCGCCGAGCACCCTGAAGACCACCGACAGGCGCCCGCCGCGGCCGGCGAAGGCGTGCTTCTGGGCGTCGGTGATCGCCTCGACCGCGAACAGGGCGAGCGGCGCGAGCTTGTCCGGATGGATCTCCAGGTCGTCGACGGAAAGCTCGGTGCGGATGGCGCCGGCGGCGCCCTGGTCGGCGGCGATCAGCTGGGCGATCAGCTCGTGCATGAAGGCGCCGAGCTCCACGCGCCTGAGGTCGGGCCCCTGGTAGAGGGCCCGGTAGATCAGGGCGAGCGCGCTGATCCGCTGGCGCGTGTCGGACATCGCCTCCTGGGCGGCGGGATCGGAGGTGGACCGCTGCTGCAGGCTGATCAGCGAGGTGATGACCTGCAGGTTGTTCTTCACCCGGTGATGGATCTCGCGCAGCAGGGCGTCCTTGTGGGCCAGGGACTCGTGCAGCGAGGCGTCGCGCGCGACGATGGTCTCGGCCATGGCCTCCAGCGTCTCGGCGAGCTCGCGGATCTCGGGGGGCGCCTTGTCGGCCTGGAGCGGGCGCACGCTGAAGCGGCCCTTGGCGTAGATGGCCGCGATCCGCTCGACGTAATGCAGCCAGCGCACGATCACCCGGTCGGCGGCCACCCAGACCGCCGCCAGCGTCGCGAAGAAGGCGATCAGGGGGAAGATGACGCTGGAGAGGATGTTGAGCCGCGCCCAGGAGAAGACGCCGGGCGAGGGCGTGGACAGGACCGCGAAGATGTCGCCGCCGAGGAGCGGGGTGACGGTGAAGACCCTCGGCTGGCCGGCCCGGTCGCGGCCGTAGTAGAGCAGCGAGCCCGAGTCGAGGGCCCGGCTCGCCCAGCGCCGGGGCAGCAGGTTGAAGCCGCTGACCGAGGTCTGGGTCAGGATGGCGCCGGAGCCGTCGACCAGCTCGACCTCGGTGTCGGGCGGCGCGGCGGCGCTGACCTGGGGCCTGAGGCTCGCCAGGCTGATGAAGCCCGCCAGCGCCCCCTCGAAGCCGCCCTTGTCGTCCTCGGCGCGGGTGGCGACCATCAGGGCCGGCTCGGAGACATAGCCCCTGGGCGGCGCCGCCTGCATGACCGACGCCTCGCCCTGCTCGAGGCGCAGGAACCAGGACGCCTTGGCGCGGCCGCGGTCGCCGGAGACGTTGTCGGAGGCGCATTCCACCCGGCCCAGGCGATCCAGCCGCACGAGGTTGATGACGCCCGGCGTGTGCGCCATCAGCTCACGCAGGCGCGGCGCGCACTGGACCCCCACCGTGCTCGGCGTGACGGTCTGCAGCACCACCGTGGCGCTGTCGATGCGCGCGCGGGCGGCGGCGACGCTGCGCACGGCGGCGGCTGTCAGGCTGGCCCGGCGCTCCTGGGCCTCCTTGTGGAAGGCGATGGCCGACTGGACCGCGCCCAGCACCAGCACGGGCAGCAGGGCGATGGCCATGGCCCCGCCAAGGCGCACGCGAATCCCGAGCGGCGCTCCGGTCCTCGGGCCCAGGCGCTTCGGCAGGCTCCAGAGTTGCATGGCGTCACCTGTTCGAGCTGAGGCGCTCCGCGTCGGCCAGGATCGCGCCCATGGCGTCGCTCGCGGAGCCGCCGTCGCGCTCGTAGGCGCCCGCCTCGAGGATGGCCTGCAGGGCCTTGCGCGCACGGCTGACGCGGCTCTTCACCGTGCCGACCGCGCAGGCGCAGATCTCGGCCGCCTCCTCGTAGGCGAAGCCGCCGGCGCCCACCAGGATCAGCGCCTCGCGCTGCTCGGGGGGAGCTGACTGAGCCCGAGCCTGAGCTCGTCGAGCGCCACGGGCGCCTCGGGATTGTCGACCGCCACCAAGGTCCGCTCGGCGGCCTCCTGGTCGAGCTGGGTCTGGCGCCAGGCGCGGCGCTTGTCGGAGTAGAACTGGTTGCGCAGGATCATGAAGGTCCAGGCCTTCATGTTGGTGCCCATCTGGAAGGAGGCCCGCGCGTCCCAGGCCTTCATCATCGCCTCCTGGGCCAGGTCGTCGGCCGCGGAGGGATCGCCGGTGAGGGTGCGCGCGAAGGCGCGAAGGTGCGGGATCAGCCCGATCAGCTCATGCTTGAACTCGCTGTCGGGATCCGTCGCCGCCGGGGCCCCGTCGGCCTGGACCCGCGGGCGGCCGTGGGGGGTGGGGGCCGCCATCAGCGCTTGCCCGCCTCCGGGTCATCGGCGCGGCGCAGGATGTCGAGGAATTCGTCCGGGACCGGCTCGTTGACGATGGTGTCGAACATCTGCCGCAGCCGTACGCCGATCGCCTGCTGACGAAGCCGGGCCTCGTCGAGACCGGCGTTCGTCTTGCGGCGATCTGGCGACTGCTCGATCATCAGCCTCTTGTCACGTTCATCCAACAATGCACTCCCCCGCTGCGTAGCAATCGAGCGTCCCGGGTGCTAGAACTCGCCTGCAACACCCGGGTTCCTTCCTTGGAACGCGATTTGGCGAAAGACGCCAGCCCTTCGGGAACCTGAAGCCCGATCTTGCGTTCCATCGCGGCGGACGTCCTTGTTCGGAGGGGTAATGAGTCTTCTCGAGCGGCTGGCGCCGCATCTGCCCTATATCCGCCGGTACGCACGGGCCCTGACGGGCGACCAGCGCACCGGCGACAACTATGTCCGGGTGGCGCTGGAAGCGCTGGCCGCGGGCGAGACGGCGCTCGACGCCCGGCTGACGCCCAGGGTGGCGCTCTACCACGTGTTCCACGCCATCTGGCAGACCTCGGGCGCCCAGCTGGAGAATGGCGAGGACGAGGACGAGGCCACGCCGACGCAGGCCAGCGATCCGGCCGGGCGGCTGATGAAGATCGCCCCGCGCTCGCGCCAGGCGTTCCTCCTGACCGCGCTGGAGGGCTTCACGCCCAGCGAGACGGCCCAGATCCTGGACACCAGCTTCGACGACGTGGAGCGGTTGATCGGCGAGGCCCAGAGGGAGATCGACGAGGAGCTGGCGACCCAGGTCCTGATCATCGAGGACGAGCCGGTGATCGCCGCCGACATCGAGGGCCTGGTCCGCGACCTCGGCCACGAGGTGCTGGAGATCGCCGCCACCCGCAGGGAGGCGTCCGAGGCGGCCCTGCGCCGGCGCCCGGGCCTGGTGCTGGCGGACATCCAGCTGGCGGACGGCTCCTCGGGCATCGACGCGGTGAAGGACATCCTCGGCCAGTTCGACGTGCCGGTGATCTTCATCACCGCCTTCCCCGAGCGGCTGCTGACCGGCGAACGGCCCGAGCCGACCTTCCTGATCACCAAGCCCTTCCAGCCCGAGACGGTGAAGGCGGCGATCGGCCAGGCCCTGTTCTTCCACCCCGGCCGCGACCCGGCCCGCGCGGCGTAGGGACACGCGGCGCAGGGACACGGGGCGTCAAAGGCGGGTCCGCGGACCGCGCCAAGGGAACGATCCGGTCAGCCGTCGGACGAGCTGTGCCTGCCTGAGCGCGCGCTCGTGTGTGGTTCGTGGTCGAGTCCTGCATGAGCCCCAGGCGGCCGCAGCGCCGGAAGCGGGGTCCACGAAGCACACGAACGACACGAACGGGATCCAAGACGACCGCTCTGCAGCTTCCGGGATGGCGACGCAGATGCGGGCGGGCTGGAACGACGGCCATGGCGCGGCGTTGCTAGTGCTGCGACTTAAACGAATGGTCCACCATTCGTTTGAGCCTGGCAGCACAAGTCTTTGAATTCGTGCATCGAACCACAGACGGATGATGAATCATCCGTCTGCTACGATGCACTAGGGCAAGGCGTCACCTTGGAGTCGCACCCATGCTCGGCTGGTCCCTCACCTTCGCCATCCTCGCCATCCTGGCGGGCCTGCTCGGTTTCTTCGTGCTGGCCAGCCTGGCCGCCGCGATCGCCAAGATCCTGTTCGTGATCTTCCTGGTGCTGCTGGTGGCGAGCTTCGTCGTGCGGGCGTTCCGCGGCCAGTCGGTGGTGTAGCGCCCAGGTCCGCCCCCTTCCCGGCATTCCGGGGGTTCGGACATCCCCAGGGGTCGAAGATCAGGATCGCGGCGCAGCGCCCGCCACGCCGGCGGGCGTCGCCTGGGCCACCGCGCCGTCGCTTGCGGACAAGGTCTCCTGGCCGCCGCGCGGGCCGCCGAGCCAGCCTGAATAGAAGGCCCAGGCGCCGAAGAGGGCGATCAGGACGAGCAGGGTGGACGCGACCAGGATCGCGAGGGCGTGCAGGCCGCGGCGGGCCTGACGGGCATGGGTGACATCGAGCTCGGGCGCGTGATCCTGGCTGCTCATGAAGGCCTCCGTCGAGCGCCCCCTCGCCGGGTCCGGGAAACGCACCGGGGGCGTCCGCCGTTCCCCGCCGCCGGGACTGCAGGCGCCCCGTCAAATTTCGCAACGGCGGACGGGAACCAAGGGCGGGCTGATCAGTTTTGATGTCTGCGGAGGCGGCGACGCCCCCCCCGACTTGAGGCCGGCTCTGCCGGCCAGCCGCCTCCGCACCTCAATCTCGATGATGCAGACTGAGGGCGGGCCGCTTCGGCGGCCCGCCCTTTCCTCATGGATCGGCGCAAGCGGATCGCACCCACCCGCCCGAGCCTTGCGCCGTTGGCCCCAAGGCGAGGACGCCCCGCAGGACGCCCGGAATCGAAACGGCTCCCCCGGCCAGGCCGGAGGAGCCGTCGAGGCTTGGCGGGGTCGCGCGCGTCAGTCGCGCGGCCGGCCGTCCTCCCAATAGTATCGATGGTCGCGGCGGTCGTAGTAGTAGTAGCGGTGCGCCCGACGGTCGTAGTACTCGCGGTGGTTGCCGCAGCCGCCGACGTCCGCGCAGCCCTTGGCCGCCCCGATGGCCCCGCCGGCCGCCGCGCCGATCAGGGCGCCGGTGGCGGCGTTGCCCGAGCCGGTGTTGTTGCCGATGACCGCGCCGGCGAGCGCGCCGAGCGCGGCGCCGCCGAGCGCGCTGTTCTGGACGTGAGGGTCGTCCGAGCAGGCCGTCACGAGGACGGCCGCGGCCGCCAGTCCGATCCACTTCGCATGCATCTGCGGTCTCCTTCGATTGGCGTAGCCCCAACAACGCGGCCTTGCGCATGGGAGTTCCGTTCCGAGGAGGAACTCGACCGTGGCCGGCCCGTTAGCTCGGGCGGAAGGGCGGGCCGGACCCGAGGCCGGCCATGGACGCGCACATGGACTGTTTCAGACGCCGCGAGGCGGCGGCCCGCGCGGGCGAGGCCGACGGGCCCGCCGACGAGCGCGACCGGCCGGATCCGGCGCCGGAAGGGCCGCGCGCGCGGACGCGCCGATGATCGGGACCGCCCCGGCGCGCCGCGATGTCCCGGCGCCTGCGCGCCCGCGCCCGGAGCGCGCGGCGGTGCTGATCAACCCGGCGGCCGGACGGGCGAGCCCGGGCGACGGGGAGGCGGCGGTCAGGATCCTCGAGGACCACGGGCTGAAGACGCGGCTGCACACGGTGAAGCCGGCGCGCCTGGACCAGGCCCTGGCGGCGGCGCTGGCCGGAGGGCCGGACCTGCTGGTGATCCTGGCGGGCGACGGCACGGCGCGCGCAGCGGCCAGCGCCTGCGGACCGGCGGGGCCCCTGGTCGCGCCGCTGCCCGGGGGGACGATGAACATCCTGCCTTACGCCCTCTATGGCCGGGTCGGCTGGCGCGCGGCGCTGGAGTCGGCGCTGGAGCTGGGGGTCGAGACCCCGGTGTCGGGCGGCAGGGCGGGCGGACGGGCCTTCCATGTGGCGGCGATCCTGGGGGCGGCGGCGAGGTTCGCCGAGGCGCGCGAGGCGGCGCGGGCGCGGCGGCTGGGCCTGGCCTTCAGGCGGGCGCGCGCGGCGATGCGGCGCGCATTCGCATCGAGCCTGCGCTTCCAGCTGGACGGCGGGCCGACGGGCAAGGCGCTGGCCCTGGCCCTGACCTGTCCCCTGACCTCGACGGCGATGGAGGGCGGCGAGGCGGCGCTCGAGGCCGCGGCGCTGAACCCGCACGATGCGGCGGAGGCGGCGCGGCTGGGACTGCGCGCCCTGTTGAGCCGCGTCGCCGGGGACTGGCGGGACGACCCGGCGGTGGAGACGCGGCGATGCCGTTCGGCCAGGGCTTGGTCCGGCGGCAGGATCGCGGCCATACTGGACGGCGAGCCCATGCGTCTTGGCCGCACCGTGAGGATCGAGTTCGTCCCGGTCGCCTTCCACGCCCTGGCCCCGCCGAGGGCGCCGGCGTGACCGGCGAGGCGCCGTTGCGGCTGCTGCACCTCAGCGACATCCATTTCGGCTGCGAGAACCGGCCCGCGCTGGACGCGGCCACGGCCTGGGCCCAGGAGGGCCGGTTCGACCTGGTGGCGGTGACCGGCGACATCACCCAGGAGGGTCGGCTCGGGGAGTTCGAGACGGCCAGGGCGTGGCTGGAGCTGCTGCCGGCCCCCCGGCTGTGCACGCCCGGCAACCACGACACGCCCTACTTCGATCTGGCGGCGCGGCTGGCCGCGCCCTGGGCGCGCTACGAGGACTTCATCGGGCCGCGCGCCTTCGCGAGCGCCGCCGGGCCCGGCCTCGCGGCGGTGACGATGAACACGGCCCGCGGCGCGCAGCCGCGGCTGAACTGGTCCAAGGGCCAGGCGCGGGCGGCGGACGCGCGCGCGGCCGGCGAGACGCTGGCGGGCGGCGGGACGGCGCTGAAGGTGCTCGTCTGCCACCATCCGCTGGTGGAGGTGACGCACGGGCCGATGACCGGGCGGGTCTGGGGCGGGCGGCGGGCGGCGCGGATCCTGGCCGAAGCCGGCGCGGACCTGATCCTGACCGGGCACGTGCACATGCCCTTCGCGCACGCCATGCCGTTCGGCGACGGGCGCACCTATAACGTCGGGGCCTCGACCCTGTCGCTGCGCGAGCGGGGCAGCCCGGCCGGGTTCAATGTGATCGAGGCGGACGCGGCGCAGATCCAGGTGAGGGCGCTGGGCTGGACCGGGACCCGGTTCGAGGTCGAGCGCAGCTGGGGCTTCGAGCGGCGGGGGGCGAGCCGATGGGGCGCGCCATCCGCCCTTCGGGATGAGACCGACGTCGGGGTGGCATTCGAACGGCATGACGAGCGGCAGGCCGCCCGGCGTCGAGAGACCGGGCAAGGCCCACTGCAGGCGCCGCCAAGCCGTCTCAGAGGCGAACACAGGCGCCATCGCGGGTCCCGCCAGGCGACAGAGCTCCCCGCCGCGGAACAGCGCGCAACGGTAGAGCTCCTCCCCCGTGGACGCATCCCACAGCCTCAGCGTCCCGTCGTCTCCGCCCGAGGCCAGGCTCCGGCCGTCCGGCGACCACGCGCAGGTCCGGACCCCGCCCTCGTGACCCTCCAGGCGCCGCAGCTCCTCCCCCGTGGACGCATCCCACAGCCTCAGCGTCCCGTCGTATCCGCCTGAGGCCAGGGTCCGGCCGTCCGGCGACCACGCGCAGGTCCAGACCCCGCCCTGGTGACCCACCAGGCGGCGCAGCTCCTCCCCCGTGGACGCATCCCACAGCCTCAGCGTCCCGTCGGATCCGCCCGAGGCCAGGGTCCGGCCGTCCGGCGACCACGCGCAGGTCAGGACGCCCCCCTGGTGACCCTCCAGGCGCCGCAGCTCCTCCCCCGTGGACGCATCCCACAGCCTCAGCGTCCCGTCGTCTCCGCCCGAGGCCAGGGTCCGGCCGTCCGGCGACCACGCGCAGGTCTGGACCACGCCCTGGTGACCCTCCAGGCGCCGCAGCTCCTCCCCCGTGGACGCATCCCACAGCCTCAGCGTCCGGTCGTATCCGCCCGAGGCCAGGGTCCGGCCGTCCGGAGACCACGCGCAGGTCCCGACCCAGCCCTCGTGACCCTCCAGGCGCCGCAGCTCCTCCCCCGTGGACGCATCCCACAGCCTCAGCGTCCCGTCGGATCCGCCCGAGGCCAGGGTCCGGCCGTCCGGCGACCACGCGCAGATCCAGACCACGCCCTGGTGACCCTCCAGGCGCCGCAGCTCCTCCCCCGTGGACGCATCCCACAGCCTCAGCGTCCGGTCGTATCCGCCCGAGGCCAGGGTCCGGCCGTCCGGAGACCACGCGCAGGTCCCGACCCAGCCCTCGTGACCCTCCAGGCGCCGCAGCTCCTCCCCCGTGGACGCATCCCACAGCCTCAGCGTCCCGTCGTCGTCCGCCCGAGGCCAGGGTACGGCCGTCCGGCGACCACGCGCAGGTCCAGACCCGGCCCTCGTGACCCTCCAGGCGCCGCAGCTCCTCCCCCGTGGACGCATCCCACAGCCTCAGCGTCCCGTCGTCTCCGCCCGAGGCCAGGGTCCGGCCGTCCGGCGACCACGCGCAGGTCCGGACCCAGCCCTGGTGACCCTCCAGGCGCCGCAGCTCCTCCCCCGTGGACGCATCCCACAGCCTCAGCGTCCCGTCGGCTCCGCCCGAGGCCAGGCTCCGGCCGTCCGGCGACCACGCGCAGGTCCGGGCGCCGCCCTGGTGACCCTCCAGGCGCCGCAGCTCCTCCCCCGTGGACGCATCCCACAGCCTCAGCGTCCCGTCGTCTCCGCCCGAGGCCAGGGTCCGGCCGTCCGGCGACCACGCGCAGGTCCCGACCCGGCCCTCGTGACCCCCCAGGCGCCGCAGCTCTTCCCCCGTGGACGCATCCCACAGCCTCAGCGTCCCGTCGTCTCCGCCCGAGGCCAGGGTCCGGCCGTCCGGCGACCACGCGCAGGTCGAGGACCCAGCCCTGGTGACCCTCCAGGCGCCGCAGCTCTTCCCCCGTGGACGCATCCCACAGCCTCAGCGTCCCGTCGTCTCCGCCCGAGGCCAGGGTCCGGCCGTCCGGCGACCACGCGCAGGTCAGGACGCCCGCCCTGGTGACCCTCCAGGCGCCGCAGCTCTTCCCCCGTGGACGCATCCCACAGCCTCAGCGTCCTGTCGGCTCCGCCCGAGGCCAGGCGTCCGGCCGTCCGGCGACCACGCGCAGGTGAGGACGGACACCATTGTGACCCGAGCCGACCAGGATCGACGCCGTCCGCCACAGATCCTCGGCCACGCTGCCTTCCCATCTGCAGTCGGCGCGGGCGGACAGCAGGTCCTCCAGGCCGCGGCAACCGATCCACCGGCTGTTGCCAAGGCGAGCGCCCTCGAAGCCGCAGACCTGTGGTCCGGCACGCCCGCCAAAGCCCGGCCGTCAGGTCAGCGTCTGCAAGACCTGCATTGTCGAGGTCGCAGTCCAGGACTTCGGCGCCGGCGAGCATCGCCCCGTCGAGGCGGGCGCCCGACAGGACAAGGTTGATCAACCGGCCACCCCGCAGGTCGGCGCCGCGCAGGCTCGCTCCGGCCATGTTGAGACGGCGTTCCTCCGCGCCGACGGTCCAGCCGCGCAGGTCCGCGCCATCCAGCCGAAGGCCGTTCAGTGCGATGTCGCTTCGCCCCTTGCCCGCCGCAGTCAGGGCGACGCGAAACGCGATCTCCGTGGCGCCAGCGACCCTGCCCGCCTGAAGAAGGCGGCTGACGAATTGGACGAACCGCCGGCGATCCGCTTCACGCGCGTTGACCAGGGCCGCCTCGACCAGGAAGCCCAGGGTTTCGGCCGACGGCATCGGCATGACCCAGGCGTCCGTCTTTGCGGACACGGCGGTCCGGAAGAGATGAGCGGCCAGGAAGTATTCCTGGATGGAGGTGTGGGAGAACCTGAAGTCCGCCTCGCCCTGGCGCACGACATGGCTCGAGGTCCGAAGGTCCTCGCGCAGAAGCTCTCGATCCCCGCCCTCGAAGGTCTTGCCGTAGAGATCGGAAAGCCGCTCATCCGTGCGAAGCTGGCTGTCGAGCCAGTCGTCCAGCGTCGTTACGGACCAGCTACGTTCGCCGCTCCGCCAAAGATCGGCGGCCAGACGCTCCATCAGCTCGCGCTTGTCGCGGGGCGAGATGGCGTGCTTGCCGTCATCGCGGCTGAACCAGTGGTCGGTCAGGACGTCGTAAAGGCGAGCGGCGTTCACCGACTGGCCCAGGAGCCGCAGCTGCTCCAGGTGCGGAACGATCTTCTCGAGGAGAACCGGGCGGCACGCGAGCTCCGGCAGGTTGTGGATGCGGGAGATGAGGCCGAGCGCCTCGTCGGCCTTGTCTTCGTCGCCCAGGACGCCGACCAGGTACTGCCTGATCTGGACATCGCTGAAGGGCAGGACGAGGAGCGGCTGGTAGCTGCGCGCGTCGACCCCCTCGCGTCCTTCGCCGTAGAAGAAGCTGAGCTCGTCCTGGACCGACCTGAAGAAGTGCGACCGGCAGGAGAGAACAAGCTTGGGGCGGAGGCGCGGGTCCGACCGGCTTGGCCTGATCCCGCGCCCATTCCGGAAGCATGGACCAGAGCTGGCGCAGCAGCATCCTGGTCTCGCTCGGCAAGAGATGGACGCCCACCTCGTCCAGGCCGTCGAAGATGACGCAAGGCGCCCTTGTCGACCAGGGCGCGCACGTCCCTGGCGGTGAACCCCGGTTCGGGGGATCTCCAGCTCTGCTCCAGGATGAAATCGACCAGCTTGTCGAGCTTGGGCGCGGTGAACCGGCGATCCTCCTGTCCCGCCGGGCCCCGTGGGAAAAGGCCGCGCGCTTCGCGAAGGTCCAGGTAGATCGGCAGGGGCAGGCTCTTGTCGGTTCACGCCCCGCCAGCAGGCGCTGGGCAAGGTGCTTGCAGTTGACGGTCTTGCCGACCCCGTACTCACCGAGCAGGATGAAGAAGGGCGCCGACCGCGGGCTTGTCGCCCAGCTCCACAGCTCTTCCTGGACGCTCACCGTGTTCGACGGGTCAGCCGCAACGGCGGTCTCAGCTGGACGGCCAAGATCGCGTTCCAGGCGGAGGGCGCGTCCGGATGAAGCGACCAGATGTCGGAGGGACGGCTCCTGTTTCGCCAGCATGGCCAGCGCCTCGTCCTCCGCGTCGCCGTGAGGCAGCTCGCGCGTGGGCGACGGAGCACGGGGTGATCGAATTCGCGGACCAAGCGTCGAGACCTGCTTGTGCTTCTCGACGGCCGATAGGCCTTGAGCGTCTCGACGATCTCCCGGAAGCACGCCTGGACGAACGCGGCGCGGCGCCTGGATCCGAGGCGGCATTCCTCGAAGGAAAACCTGCGTCCGTCCTTTTGCGCAGGCGGAACGGGGTCTGTTCGCCAAATCCGCCGAGGTCGTGGAACTCGTGGTCCAGATTGGTCAGGGCGATGGGTATGCCCAGCCGCGTCCGGGACTCCGGACGCCACGCCGTGCCGCTGGCGAAGCGCGGCGTCTCGTGATCACGGATGTAGGGGCGCGTCAGGAACTGATGACTGACGAGCTGCAGGCCTAGCTGGCATTGGTCGATGCCCGCCTGGATCTCCGAGTGGAACTGCTCCGTCGCGCGCAGGCTCTTGTCGTCCTTCCATTCGACGAAGTGGAAGTCCTTGCTGACCTGGAGCTCGCGGCGGAGGCCCTGCAACAGGGCTTCGGCCAGGGCCGAATTGGACGTGGCGTAGCTGACGAAGTAGACGATCGTCGGCCTGTGCGGATGGACCCCATGCTGGTCGACCGGCGTTGCCGGAAGGCGGGTTTCCGCATCCGTGCGCCTGGACGCCGCCGCCGGCGCCGGGTCAGGGCCCTCGACCCAGACAAACCGGCGGTCGAGCGGGAGCGTCTTGTTCTGGGTAATCAACACCTTGGCGTCGATCTCGGCCTGGGCGAGCGCAGCGTTCATGCGCTGGCGCACGGCGCGGAAGGCGCCCTGCGCGTCCTCGGGGCTCTTGTCCGGAGAGAAGCGCTCAAGGGCGTCTCGAAGCGACAGCTGATCGCGGCCCGCTTCGACGAGCGCATCGGCGAGCATGCGAAGATGACGCGCGGGCTCGGAGTCGCGCAGAGCCGCGCCCGCCAGCAGGCGGTCGAGCGCATCACCGGAGAGACGGACCAGGTCCGACATGGCCACCTCCAGCCGTGCGTTTCGTACGATATTCGTGCGATAAGATCAAGCCATCGGCTTGACCCCTGGTTGTGCCGGCATCGTGACGTGAACATGGCCGCGGATTGGCGCCGAACGGAGATCCCGGCTCGGCCTTCGGCCGGCCGGCCTGAACGCCGGGCCCGCGCCCAGCGAGCCCTCGCCCACGAAGGCGGTCCATCGGGGAGGCGCCGGAGCGGGCCGACGGGCGGGGCGACAGAGCCTGATCCAGATCAATGTGCAGCGAAGGGCGATCGGGCTCAACTGAGAGGCGGCAGCTTAGCGGCCGCTCATGCGTTCAGTGAACGTGGGCGGGTGGGCCGCATCCCCTTATCGGGCCCAGCTCCCTTCAACGAAAAGTCATCCGACGCGTCCGCAGGATGTCCTGCGGCGAAGCAAAGGGACGAAACATGTCGACTCCGATCAGAGCGGCGCTCATCGCCGCGGCGGCCATCTCAGCGCTTTCAATGGCGGCCTGCCAGAAGGCCGCCGACACATCGGCGGCCAATGCCGACGCCGCGACCGCCGCCGCCAATTCGGCGACCGCCGCGGCGAACGAGGCCAACGCAGCGGCCAACAACGCAGCGGCCAACAACGACGCCGCGGCTGCGAACAACGCCGCCGCAGCCGCCAACAGCGCCGCCGCCGACAATGCCGCGGCGGCGCGCTCTTCGGCCAGGTCCGCGGACGACGCGGCGAGATCCGCAGACAGCGCCGCAGCGGCGGCCAACAGCGCCAACGCGGCTGCTCCCGCCAATCGGTAGACGTTTCCACCGCTTGGCCCCGCCCGGTCGATGTCAGCCATCGACCGGGCGCGGCGCCGTCGTGGCCGGTCTCGCCGTCGGGCCAGCCATAGGCGAGGTTCCCCCGCATGCACTCGAGCTCGGGCCGGCCGCGGCCCGGCGCGCTCTTGGCGCGCCGCGCCAGGATGATGCGCGTGGCCGCCATCCCCGCCCTCCCCGCGCGAGCCGTCCACAGCCGCGCGCCGATCCAAGGCGACGCCCACGCTTGAGGTTCGGCGCCGGATCGGGCATAATGTTCCCTATTCGTTCCAAGTGCGCCTTGCGGCCGCCGCCTTCGTGAAGGTCGGCGAAGCCCTGCGCGCGGCCGCGAACGCGAGTTTCCCAGATCCCCGACCCTTCCGAACGGAGCCTGCCCATGCGCGCGCCGCCTGCCCGCTATTCGTCCCGAGCTGGCGCAGAAGATCTGCGCCCACGTGATGGACGGAGGAGCCTGAACAGCCTGGTGCGCCAGGCGCGGCCTGCCCTCGTTCTCGACCGTCCGGCGGTGGCTGGCGCGCCACGAGGACTTCGCGCGGATGTACGAGGGCGCCCTGGCCGAGCGGGCGGCGCGGGCCGAGCGGCTGGGCGAGCGGGACGCGGGCCTGGGCGGACGGGCCAGCGACTACACCGAAGAGCTGGGGGAACGGATCTGCGCCCTCAGGGCCGAGGGCGCGACGGCGCGCCAGATCATGCGGACGCCCGGCATGCCGAGCTATGGGGCGATCCACCGCTGGATGAACGCCCATCCGGAGTTCCGGCGGCTCTATCGGGCGGCCACGGAGCACTGGGCCGAGGGCAAGGAGGAGGAGCAGATCGCCATCGCCGACGGGGCGCTCGGGGACGCCTGGCGGCGCCTCGGCGGGGCGAGGACGATCGCCGCGCGCGAGGCCCTGGCGCTGGCCAAGCTGAGGATCGACACGCGCGAGCGCCAGATCGCCCGGCGGATGCTGAGGAGCCCGCCCAAGGCGGAGGCGGAGGCGGAGGCGGAGGCGGACGCCGAGATCGGGGCCTTCGAGCGGGCGCTGCGACAGCTGCGCGGGTCGGGGCAGGGTCCGGGGCGGCCTTCCTGAGTCTGACCGCAAGGATCGGGTGGGCGCGGACCGCGGCGGGCCCGATCATGGCGGCGAACCTCGAGAGGAGCCTCGTCATGACCTTCAGGATCCGCGGGCTGGACCCCGCGCCCTTCCAGGGCCTCTACGGCCTCGACGATGCGGCGCTCGCCGCGCGCGGCGTCGTGCGGATGCGCGTGGACGCGCCGGTCTCGGCGCCCTGCCGGGTGGGCCTGGACGACGCCGAGCCGGGCGAGCACGTCCTGTTGATGGCCTATGAGCACCAGGGCGCGGCCACGCCCTTCCACGCCTGCGGTCCCATCTTCGTGCGCGAGGGGGCGAGCGCGGCCTGGACGGGCGAGGACGAGATTCCGCCGGCCCTGAGGATCCGGACCCTGTCGGCGCGGGCCTATGACCAGGGCGGCATGATGATCGAGGGCGAGCTGGTCGAGGGCGCGGCGGCGGGCGAGCTGCTGGCGCGCTGGTTCGAGCGGCCCGAGATCGAAGAGGCGCACCTGCACTACGCCCGCCGCGGCTGCTTCGCCGCGCGGGCCAGGCGGGGGTGAGGACGAAGCGCGCGGCGCCGCTGCAGGCGACCCCCATCCCCCGCTTCGCGGGGACTTCCCCCAAGGGGGGAAGATCGGAGGCGAAAGATCCTTCCGCTCCGGGGGATGGGTGACGGGCGGCGCGCGCGCAAGCGCCGGAGACCGGCCGCGCCGGGAACGGGCCCGGCTCCCGGCCTTCGCCGGGATGAGCGGATGCAGAACGAAAGAGAGAGAGGAGTCTCTCTAAGCCCGTCGGCCCCGGAACAGGTGCATGATGAGCGAGATCACGAACAGGACCAGGAACAGGAAGAACAGAAGCTTGGCGATGCCGGCGGCCGCCACATAGATGCCGGTGAAGCCGAGGGCTGCGGCGATCAGCGCGATCACCAGGAACGTCAGCGCCCATCCGAGCATGGAATCCTCCCAGAAGTTGACCACCCCGACAGCCCAGCAACGCGCGGCCAGGCTTGTTCGTTCCTTGGCCGTGGCGGCGGGGCCGGCAGGGCCCCTCACCCTCCCAGCCCTGACGGGCTGGGCCCCTCCCTCTCCCCCTGCGGGGGCGAGGGTTTGGCGCCCTTGCCCTCGCCCCGCTTGCGGGGAGAGGGAGGGGCCCGCCTTGCGGAGCCGAAGGCGACGGAGGGTGGGAGGGTGAGGGGCCTACGGCCTCAGGGCCGGCCGACGCTGAGGTAGCGGAAGCCGCGCTCGCGCATCTCGTCGGGGAGGTAGATGTTGCGCAGGTCCACGACCACGGGCTGGCTGAGGAGCTGGCGCACGCGGTCCATGTCGAGCGCCCGGAACTGGTCCCACTCGGTGAGGATGACCAGGGCGTCGGCGCCCTCGACGGCGTCGTAGGGGCCGGCGGCGAACTCGACGCCCGGCAGGAGGCGGCGGGCCTCGTCCATCCCCTCCGGATCGAAGGCCTTCACGCGGGCGCCCTGGGCCTGGAGCCTGGGCACGATCTTGAGCGAGGGGGCGTCGCGCATGTCGTCGGTGTTGGGCTTGAAGGTGAGGCCGAGCACGCCGATCGTGCGGCCGGCGAGCTCGCCGCCCAGGGCCGCGCCCACCTTGCCGGCCATGGCCTCCTTGCGCGCCTCGTTGACCTCGATGGTGGTCTCCACCAGGCGCACGGGCGAGCCGGCCTCCACCGCCGTGCGGGCGAGCGCCAGGGTGTCCTTGGGAAAGCACGAGCCGCCGTAGCCCGGCCCCGCGTGCAGGAACTTGGAGCCGATCCGGTTGTCGAGGCCGATGCCGCGGGCGACCTGCTGGACGTCGGCGCCGACGGCTTCGCACAGGTCCGCCATCTCGTTGATGAAGGTGATCTTGACCGCGAGGAACGCGTTGGCCGCGTACTTGATCAGCTCGGAGGTGCGCCTTGCGGTGAAGATGATCGGGGTCTCGTTCAGGAACAGCGGCCGGTAGACCTGGCGCATCACCTCGCGGGCGCGCTCGTCGGTGGTCCCCACGACCACGCGGTCGGGCCGCTTGAAGTCGTTGATCGCCGCGCCCTCGCGCAGGAACTCGGGATTGGAGACCACCTCGAAGTCCGCGTCGGGACGCAGCTCGCGGATGATGGCCTCGATCTCGTCGCCCGTCCCCACCGGCACGGTGGACTTGGTGACCACCACGGTGAAGCCGTCCAGCAGCGGCGCGATCTCGCGGGCGGCGGCGTGGACGTAGGAGAGATCGGCGTGGCCGTCGCCCCGGCGCGAGGGGGTGCCCACGGCGATGAAGACCGCGTCGGCCTCGCGGATCCTGTCCGCGCCGTCGAGGCGGAAGGTGAGCCGCCCCTCGCGGACGTTGCGGGCGACGAGGTCGTCGAGCCCCGGCTCGAAGATCGGGATCTCGCCCCGCTCGAGGCGCTCGATCTTGCCGCCGTCCTTGTCGATGCAGCAGACCTCGTGGCCGAAGTCGGCGAAGCAGGCGCCGGAGACGAGGCCGACGTAGCCCGTCCCGATCATCACGACCTTCACGGATCAGATCTCCTGGTTGTAGGCGCCGACCTCGGGATGGCGCGCGAGGCGGGGCCTCACCTCCTGGCGGAAGAGGGCGCGCATGTCGTCGTCCGAGCGCATGCTCTCGACCACCACCACGAGCTCGGGCTTGTTGGAGGAGGCGCGCACCAGCAGCCAGGAGCCGTCCTCGAGGGTGACGCGCACGCCGTTGACGGTGAGCACGCCGGCGATCTTGCGGCCAAGGATGGTCCCGCCGGCGGCGGCGAGGTCCTGGTAGTCCTTCACCACCTGCTCGACCACCCGGTACTTGGTCTCGTCGTCGCAATGCGGCGACATGGTCAGGGAGGTGAAGGCCGGCGGCAGCTCGTCCACCAGCTGGGACAGCGACTTGTCCGGGTGGCGGTCGAGCAGGGAGAGGATGGCGGCGGCCGCCACGATCCCGTCGTCGTAGCCGCGGCCGTAGGGCGCGTTGAAGAAGAGGTGGCCGGACTTCTCGAAGCCGGCCAGGGCGCCGATCTCGGCGGTCTTGCGCTTGATGTAGCTGTGGCCGGTCTTCCAGTAGACCGTCGTGGCGCCGTTGGCCTCGAGCACCGGGTCGGTGAGGAACAGGCCCGTGGACTTCACGTCCACCACGAACGATGCGCCCGGGTGCAGGCCCGAGAGGTCGCGCGCCAGGAGCAGCCCGATCTTGTCGGCGAAGATCTCGCGGCCCTGGTCGTCGACCACGCCGCAGCGGTCGCCGTCGCCGTCGAAGCCCAGGCAGACGTCGGCCTTGAACCGGTCGACCGCCTCGGTCATGGCGCCCAGCATGATCCGGTCCTCGGGGTTGGGATTGTAGCGCGGGAAGGAATAGTCGAGCTCGCAGTCCATTTCGATGACGGCGGCCACGCCCATCCGGCGAAGCGCCTCGGGCGCGAAGGCGCCGGACGTGCCGTTGCCGCAGGCGCAGATCACCTTGAGCGGACGGCGGATGGCGGCGTGCGAGGCGGCGTCGGCGATGTAGCGCTCGATCATCCCCTCGACGTGCGTCAGGGAGCCGCCGGGGCGGGCGACGCCCTGGCCGCCGAGGACGATCTGCCTGAGCCGGCCGATCTCGTCCGGGCCGAAGGTGAGCGGCGGGGAGGCGCCCATCTTGACCCCGGTCCAGCCGTTCTCGTTGTGGCTGGCGGTGACCATGGCCACGCAGGGCGCGTCCAGCGCGTACTGGGCGTAGTAGGCCATGGGCGTGAGGCAAAGGCCGATGTCGAGCGCCTCGCAGCCGGCCTGGACGAGGCCGAGCGTCAGGGCCTGCTTGATGGAGAGCGAATAGGACCGGTAGTCGTGGCCGACCACGACGCGGCGCTGGCCGAGCTCGTGCAGGTAGGTCCCAAGGCCCAGGCCCAGCGCCTCGATCCCCAGGAGGTTGATCTCGGTCCCGTAGAGCCAGCGGGCGTCATACTCGCGGAACCCCGTCGCCTTGATCAGGGGCGTCAGCTCGAATTCGAGGGTGTTGGCGGCAAGATCCGCGCGGGGCGCTGGCAGCATGGTCGACACCTTCACAGCGAACTCGAACTGGGCGCCTGATTAGAGGCGCGCGCACCCCGCTGCAATGCAGCATGGCCGCGACGCGCTACATCACCCCCGCGCGCAGCAGGTCGTGCACGTGCAGGACGCCGATGGGGCGCTCGGCCTCGTCGACCACGAACAGGACGGTCACCGGCGGCTGGCCCTCGTTCATCAGCTTGAGCGCCTCGGCGGCGAGCATGGTGGCGGCCACGGCCTTGGGCGTGCGGGTCATGACCTCGCCCGCGCGATGGCCGAGCAGACCATCCATGTGGCGGCGCAGGTCCCCGTCGGTGATCACCCCGATCAGCCGGCGGTGCTCGTCGCAGACCGCCACGCAGCCGAAGCGCTTCTCGGTCATGACCAGCAGGGCGTCCGGCATGTGGGTGTGGGGCGCCACCATCGGCAGCTCCTCCTCGCCGTGCATCAGGTCGCCCACGGTGCGCAGCATGGCGCCGAGCCGTCCGCCCGGGTGGAACAGGCGGAACTCCTGGGCGGTGAAGCCGCGCCTCTCGAGCAGGGCCACGGCCAGGGCGTCGCCCAGCGCCATCTGCATGGTGGTGGAGGTGGTGGGCGCGGAGACCTCGCCGGTGGCCTCCGCCTCGTCGGGCAGGATCAGGGCCACGTCGGCGGCGCGGGCGAGCGCGCTGCCGGGGGTGGAGGTGATGCCGACCAGCCGGATGGCGAAGCGCTTGGCGTAGGCCAGGGGATCGGCCAGCTCGCGCACCTCGCCCGACTTGGACAGCACCAGCATGACGTCGTCCTCGCCGATCATGCCGAGGTCGCCGTGGCTGGCCTCGCCGAGGTGGACGAACATCGAGGGCGTGCCGGTGGAGGCCAGGGTGGCGGTGATCTTGCGGCCGACATGGCCGGACTTGCCGACGCCCATGCAGACGATGCGGCCCTTGGCGCCTTGCAGCACGTCGACCGCGCGCACGAAATCCGCGCCCAGGGAGCCGGCGAGGGCGCCCAGCGCCTCGGCCTCCTGGGTCAGCACCCGCCGGCCGACGACGACGGCGTCGAAGTTCTCGCTCATGGCCGCGCGCCCGTCTGCGCGCGCGGCGGCGCCGCCGGAGCGGCCTGCGGCGACAGGCCCAGGATCGAGGGCGCGCCGGACGCGGGCGCGGCGCGCCTGGCCGCGGACGGCGGCGGGGGCGGCGCATGGCCGAACGGCCAGGGCGAGCGCGCGCCCTGCCCCTGCGGCCAGACCAGCGCCAAGGCGATCATCAGCACGGCTGAGCCCCCCAAGAGCGCGAACACGAGACGATCCGACATCGCTCGGCCTATAGCAGCGCATCCCGTCGCGAGCCAATCGGCGGCGACGGCGGCGATGTTTGCCACAACGCGCGCGAACCGGTAACCGTTTACATCGGGACGCCGTGGGGAAGCCGAAGCGCGAAGTCGCCGGATCGGGATCGATTCGTGCCCTTCAGCGGGCGTTCACATGCGTTCTGTCCCCCTGGCGGGACATTTCGCGCAATCGCCGAGGAGCGCCCATGGCCGAGATCGCCCTTGAGCCCGAAGAGTTGGGCGCCGTCCGCAAGGGTGGATTCCTCGGCCACCCCGTGGGCCTGGGGTACCTGGCCTTCACCGAGGCCTGGGAGCGTTTCTCCTACTACGGCATGCAGGCGCTGCTGGTGCTCTACATGGTGGGCCAGCTGCTCCATCCCGGGCACATCGAGCACGTCATCGGCTTCGGCCTGGTCAAGGGGCCGCTGGAGGCGGCGTTCGGGCCCCTGGCGCTGCAGGCCCTGGCCTCGCTGATCTTCGGGCTCTACACCTTCTCGGTCTACATCACGCCGGTCTTCGGCGGGTTCATCGGCGACCTGGTCGGGCGGCGCGGCGCGGTGACGGCGGGCGCGATCTCGATGGCGATGGGCCACTTCATGATGGCCTTCGACGCCACCTTCCTGTTCGCGCTGCTGGCGCTGATCATCGGCTGCGGACTGCTCAAGGGGAACCTCGCCTCGCAGGTGGGCGGGCTCTACGGCGAGGACGATCCGCGCCGCTCTGACGCCTTCCAGATCTACACCCTGGCGGTGAACGCCGGCGTGATCGCCGCGCCCCTGGTCTGCGGGACGCTGGGCCAGCTGGTAGGCTGGCACTACGGCTTCGCCGCGGCCGGCGTGGGCATGCTGATCGCGCTGGTGATCTACCTGGCCGGCTACAAGCACCTGCCGCCGGACAAGCCCAAGGCCAAGGATCCGGCCGCGCCGCCGGCGCCGCCCCTGACCAAGCACGACTGGCTGGCGATCGTGGCGCTGGTCGCGCTGCTGCCCGTGCTGGCGGTCGCCTTCGTGGCCAACAACCAGATCTTCAACGCCTACATGGTCTGGGCGCAGGACAACGTCGATCTGACCCTGTTCGGCTTCGCCATGCCGGTGACCTGGATCCAGTCCTATGACGCGGGCGTCAGCGTCGCGACCCTGGTGATCGCGGTCTGGGTCTGGCGCTGGCTCGCCGCCAAGAAGGACTTCGCGCCGCACGAGCTCTTCAAGCTGGCGATCGGGTGCGCGATCTCGATCTTCGGCGTGCTGCTGCTGGCGATCGGCGCCTTCGTCTCGCAGCAGACCGGCCACAAGGTCGCGCTGGGCTGGCTCCTGGCCTTCCACTGGGTCAACGACTTCGGCTTCGCCAACATCCTGCCGGTGGGCCTGGCGCTCTATTCGCGGGCCGCACCCAAGCAGGTGAACGCCACCATGATCGGGGTGTTCTACCTGCTGTTCGCCGGGACCAACCTGATGGTGGGCTGGATCGGCGCCCTCTACAGCCAGATGAGCCACGTGGACTTCTGGCTGCTGCACGCGGGCCTGACGGCGGCGAGCACGGCGGCGATCGTGATCCTCTACAAGCCGCTGAAGTCGGTGCTGGAGGCGCATGCGCCTGCGGCCGCGTAGGGAGGGCCCATTCGGCCGCCTTGCGTGCGCCGCGATGTCGTTCGTGTCGTTCGTGTCGTTCGTGGTCCCAATTGCAGCCTCGGCGGCGGCCGGGCGGCCGCATGAATGAACCACGAACGACACGAAAGGCGCGAACAGGCCCTGGCCGGAACCTCGCGCCGTCGATCGAAGGCGGCTTCGCCGCCCTGAGCAGAGGCGTTGAAGGAGCGGGCGCCTGCGGCTTGACGGGGCGGACGCGAGCCCTTAGCCGGGGCCGCCATGCCTTTGCTCGTCCTGCTGCGCCACGGCCAGAGCCAGTGGAACCTGGAGAACCGCTTCACCGGCTGGGTGGACGTGGACCTTTCCGAACGGGGCGAGCACGAGGCGCGCCTGGCCGGCGAGCAGATCCGGGGCGCGGGCCTGGAGTTCGACCGGGCTTTCACCTCGGTCCTGACCCGGGCGATCCGCACCCTTTGGCTGGCGCTCCCGGAAGCCGACCAGGCCTGGATCCCGGTGGAGAACCACTGGCGGCTGAACGAGCGGCACTACGGCGGCCTGACGGGCCTGAACAAGGCCGAGACGGCCGAGAAGCACGGCGAGGCGCAGGTGCGCGTCTGGCGCCGCTCCTATGACATCCCGCCCCCGCCGCTGGAGCCCGGCGGGCCCTATGACCTCTCGAGCGACCGCCGCTACCGCGGCATGCAGGTCCCGGCGACCGAGAGCCTGAAGACCACGCTCGAGCGGGTCCTGCCCTATTGGACCGGGACCATCGCGCCCCGCCTGAAGGCGGGCGAGGCGGTGCTGGTCGCCGCGCACGGCAATTCGCTGAGGGCCATCGTCAAGCACCTGTTCGGCGTGCCGGACGCCGAGATCCCGGGGGTGGAGATCCCCACCGGCAATCCCCTGATGATCGAGCTGGACGCCCAGCTGCGGCCCTCGCGCGCCGAGTACCTGGACGCCGGGCGCGCCTCGCCGCTGCCGGAGCTGTCGCCGGCCTGACCATGGCCAAGGACGACGATCGCTGGATGCGCCGCGCCATCGCCCTGGCGCGCCCGCGCGTGGGCCTGACCGGCGAGAACCCGGCGGTAGGCTGCGTCATCGTCCGGGACGGGCGCGTGATCGCCGAGGCCGCCACGGCCGAGGGCGGGCGCCCCCACGCCGAAGAGCAGGCCCTGGCCCTGGCGGGCGAAGAGGCGCGGTCCGCCACAGCCTATGTGACGCTGGAGCCCTGCGGAGGGCGTACGTCGGGCGCGGCATCGTGCGCGGAGCGGCTGGCGGCGGCGGGCGTAGCGCGGGTCGTGATCGCCTGCCAGGACCCCTCGCCCCACGCCTCGAGCCGCGGGACCGACCGGCTGAGAGCGGCCGGGATCGCGGTGGAGTCCGGCGTGCTGGATGACGAGGCGGCGGCGCTCTATAGCGCCTACCTCGCCAGGCTCGCCCCCTCCACCCTGCTCCGCCAAGGCTCCGCAGGGTCCCCCTCCCCCAAGGGGGGAGGATTTGAGGATGCCGCTGAACGAGATCTTCCCGCTTCGGGGGGAGTCCCGGAGGCGCCGGGGAAGAAGGCGTGACGGCGGGCCTCAGGCCCGCTAGACACGCCGCCCATGCCGACAGGTTCCGCAACCATCCAGGTGATGATCGACGCTGCGCGCAAGGCCGCGCGGGCGCTGACGCGCGACTTCGGCGAGGTGGCCGAGCTGCAGGTCTCCAAGAAGGGGACGGCGGACTACGTCTCCGCCGCGGACCTGAAGGCCGAGCAGACCGTCTTCGAGGTCCTGTCCAAGGCCAGGCCCGGCTACGGCTTCCTGGCCGAGGAGCGCGGGATGGTGGAGGGCACCGACAAGACCCACACCTTCATCGTCGATCCCCTGGACGGCACCACCAACTTCCTGCACGCGATCCCGCACTTCGCCATCAACATCGCCCTGGAGCGCGACGGCCAGATCGTGGCCGGCGTGACCTACAATCCCGTGGCCAACGAGCTGTTCTGGGCCGAGCGGGGCAAGGGCGCCTATCTGAACGACCGCCGGATCCGCGTGGCCGCGCGGACCCAGATGATCGAGGCGGTGCTCGCCACCGGCATCCCCTTCGCCGGCCGGCCGGGCCACGCCCAGTTCCTGAAGGAGCTGCACCAGGTCAGCCAGAAGATCTCGGGCGTCAGGCGGTTCGGCTCGGCGGCGCTGGACCTGGCCTGGGTCGCGGCGGGCCGCTACGACGGCTACTGGGAGCGGAACCTCTCGGCCTGGGACGTGGCGGCGGGCGTGCTGCTGGTCGCCGAGGCCGGCGGGATCGTCACCTCCATCGAGGGGACGCCGGTGGATATCCGGGCCGCCTCGATCTGCGCCGCCAACCCGGTGCTGCATCCCCAGATCGTGGAGATGCTGAAGGGAACGGCGTAGGCGGCGCGAACCAGGCAGCCTCTGCGCCGACCTGCAAGTTCAAGGCAGAGGACGCAGAGATGTGCACAGGACGCAGAGACCGCTGCACTCCCCGCGCATCCTTAGCCTGATCTGCAGTTGTGTTTGCCGGCCGCTGACGAGGCCGCGCCACCTCCCCTGCACCCCTGCCCCGACGGCGGAGAGGGGATCACAGCAGCGTCTTCTCCCGGGGCGCGGGCTCGACGTGGAGGGCTCCGGCCGGGCTTGGGACCAGCAGAGGCGCCGAGGGCGCGGACGGATCGAGCCAGGCGGCCCAGGCGCCCGGCGCCAGCACCACCGGCTGGCGGTCGTGGTAGGGCTTCATGTCCGGGCCGGGCGCGCAGGTCAGGAGCGTGAAGCTGTCCGGCCAGCCGTCGTGCGCCGGCCTGAACAGACCCGCGAAGCAGAACCAATCCTGGCCCCTCACGGTGAACCGCCAGCGGGTCTTGGGGTAGCTGGTCCCGGTGAACTCGAAGAAGTGCGAGGCGGGGACCAGGCACCGGCCGCGGCCAAAGGTCCGCCCCTCGGAGCGGAAGTTGATCACCGGCGGGCGTTTCGGGGCGCCGGGCGCGAATCCCCACTTCAGCGAGACGAGCTCGACGCCGCCCTCGCGCGGGCGGATCACCGGCGCGAGGTCGGTGGGACGGATCTCCTCGCGCGGCTCGAGGTTCGGCGCGGCCTCCGGGCCCGGGAAGACCAGCGGCAGCTTCAGCTGGCTGAACGCCTCGACGAACTGGCGGTAGGAGACCTTGTTGCCATAGAGGTTGCACACGCGCCCGGTTTAGCGGGCCCATGGCGCACGGCAACCCCGGCCGGGCGGTGGATCAGCCGCGCTCGCCGTCGGTCGAGGAGTGGCCGTGATCGCCGTGATGGTGGCGATGCTCGCGATGATGGCGATACCATTCACGCGGCTGCATGCACCGGTCCTGTCCGCGGTGGGTGCACATCGGATACTCGTCCGGCGGCGGGCCGTCGCCGGGCGTATAGGCCGACTGGGCCCAGGCGGCGCCGGACAGGGCCGAGAGGGCGAGGGTGGCGATCAGAAGACGCTTCATGCCGGGTCCCTTGTGCGAGGGCGCGACCGCTGGCGGCGGTTGCGCGTGGTTGATCCCCGACATCGTTAACGATCCACGGCCAAGTTTGTTGCACGGCCATGGTCGGGCCGCGGCCGTTCAGTGCGCCCAATCCAACCCGAGGCGCTCGGCCGCCGCGCCCAGCGCCTCGTCGAAGCCGGCCAGCGGCAGGGGCGCGCGGAGGGCAAGCTCAAGATAGATCGCGTCGTAGAGGCCGACGCCGTTGGCCAAGGCCAAGGCAAGCGCGTCCGACCAGACCCGATCAGCGCCGTCCAGATCGTTGACGATCTCCAGACGGGCAAGCGCGTCGCGGGCTGCGCGCACAAGACGAGAGGGCGGGACCTTGCGGCCCCGCCCTCCTGCACACTGGAACTGGGCGCCCCTCGCCTCCCACGCCCTTGCGGGCGCGGGCCCCCTCCCTCTCCGAAGACCGGGAGATGGCTCGGCGCGGAGCGCGGACCTGTCTTAGAAGTCCATGTCGCCCATGCCGCCGCCGGGCATCGGCGGGGCGGGGGTGTTCTTCTTGGGCGCCTCGGCGACGGCCGCTTCGGTCGTGATCAGCAGGCCCGCCACGGAGGCGGCGTCCTGCAGGGCCGTGCGGACCACCTTGGCCGGGTCGATGACGCCGGCGGCGACCATGTCCACGTACTCCTCGGTCTGGGCGTTGAAGCCGAAGGTGGCCGACTTGTTCTCGAGCACCTTGCCCACGACGATCGAGCCTTCCACGCCCGCGTTCTCGACGATCTGCCGGATCGGGGCCTGCAGCGCGCGCCGCACGATGGCGATGCCCGCATTCTGGTCGTCGTTGTCGCCGGTCAGGGAGTCGAGGACCTTGGAGGCCTTGAGCAGGGCGACGCCGCCGCCCGCCACGATGCCTTCCTCGACCGCCGCGCGGGTGGCGTTCAGGGCGTCGTCGACGCGGTCCTTCTTCTCCTTCACCTCGACTTCGGTGGCGCCGCCCACGCGGATCACCGCCACGCCGCCGGCCAGCTTGGCGAGACGCTCCTGCAGCTTCTCGCGGTCGTAGTCGGAGGTGGTGTCCTCGATCTGGCGCTTGATCTGGGCGATGCGGCCTTCGATGCCGTCCTTCTCGCCCGCGCCGTCGACGATGGTGGTGTCGTCCTTGGTGATGGAGACCTTCTTGGCCCGGCCGAGCATGTCGAGGGTGACGTTCTCGAGCTTGATGCCGAGGTCTTCACTGATGACCTGGCCGCCGGTCAGGATGGCGATGTCTTCCAGCATCGCCTTGCGGCGATCGCCGAAGCCCGGCGCCTTGACCGCCGCGACCTTCAGGCCGCCGCGCAGCTTGTTGACCACCAGGGTGGCCAGGGCTTCGCCTTCCACGTCCTCGGCGATGATCAGCAGCGGGCGGCCCGTCTGGACCACCGCTTCGAGCACCGGCAGGAGCGGCTGGAGCGAGGAGAGCTTCTTCTCGAAGATCAGGATCTGGGGATCCTCGAGCACGGCCTCCATCTTGTCGGCGTTGGTGATGAAGTAGGCCGAGAGGTAGCCGCGGTCGAACTGCATGCCTTCGACGACGTCGAGCTCGGTCTCCAGGCTCTTGGCCTCTTCGACCGTGATCACGCCCTCGTTGCCGACCTTCTCCATCGCCTTGGCGATCATCTGGCCGATCTCGGTCTCGCCGTTGGCCGAGATGGTGCCGACCTGGGCGATCTCGTCGTTGGTGGTGACCTTCTTGGAGCTGGACTTGATCTCGGCGACGACCTTGAGGACGGCCTTCTCGACGCCGCGCTTCAGGTCCATCGGGTTCATGCCGGCGGCCACGGACTTCAGGCCTTCCACCACGATGGCCTGGGCCAGGACCGTGGCGGTGGTCGTGCCGTCGCCGGCGGTGTCGTTGGTCTTGGAGGCGACTTCGCGGATCAGCTGGGCGCCGAGGTTCTCGAACTTGTCCTCGAGCTCGATCTCCTTGGCGACGGTGACGCCGTCCTTGGTGGAGCGCGGCGCGCCGAAGGACTTCTCGAGGATGACGTTGCGGCCCTTGGGGCCGAGGGTGACCTTCACCGCATTGGCGAGGATGTTGACGCCGCGAAGCATGCGATCGCGGGAGTCGGAGGAGAAGTGAACGATTTTCGCAGCCATATTCCTGCTTCCTAGAATCTAACGAGGTTGATGGGAGCGAAGGGCGTCAGGCCGCCTTCTTGGCCTTGGCCGGCGCGTCGACGACGCCGAGGATGTCGGACTCCTTCATGATGATCAGGTCTTCGCCGTCGATCTTCACTTCGGTGCCGCTCCACTTGCCGAACAGGATGCGGTCGCCGGCCTTGACGTCCATCGGGACGCGCTTGCCGTCCTCGTCGCGGGCGCCGGGGCCCACGGAGACGACTTCGCCTTCCTGAGGCTTTTCCTTGGCGGTGTCGGGGATGATGATGCCCCCCTTGGTCTTCTCTTCTTCTTCGACGCGCCGCACGAGGACGCGATCGCCGAGAGGACGAAAGCTCATTTTTGCTCTCCTAGAGACGTGGGTTTCGCGGGTTTCACGCCCCCGGAAAGACGGCTGTTAGCAGCCGCGCTCCCCGAGTGCTAACGAGGCGGCAGTTAGGCGCCGGCCGGGGCAGAGTCAAGCGCAGCCTCACGGTTTTGTGATCACGTGAGCTGGACGGCGCGGGCCTCGCCGGGGTTGGCTGCGCCTGCTGCAGGGGAGCCCCGCCATGCTGGACCACATCGGCCTGACCGTCACCGACTTCGACCGCTCCAAGGTCTTCTACGATGCGGCGCTCAGGCCGCTGGGGATGACGGTGATCATGCAGGTGAGCGCCGAGCAGACCGGCGGCTCGCCCTACGTCGGCTACGGCAGGGACCGGCCGGTGTTCTGGATCGGCGCCATGGGCCCCGCATCCGGGCCGATGCACGTGGCCTTCACGGCGCAAAGCCGGGCCGAGGTGGACGCCTTCCACAAGGCGGCGACGGCCGCGGGCGGCCGGGACAACGGCGCGCCGGGCCTGAGGCCCCACTACCACCCGAACTACTACGGCGCCTTCGTGCTGGACCCCGACGGGATCAACGTCGAGGCGGTCTGTCACGCGCCGGCCTGAAGCCAGGCTCAAGGTTGGCGTGAGCGCCGCCGCATGTAATCTAGCGTGTGCTTAACAGTAGTTCGCGATGAATTGAACTTAACTGACTCTGTTATACGCTCGTAAGCTTCTTCCTTGTGGTATGGCTGCTCAGTTCCGTCTGGGGGAGCAGTCATGAAATTCAGGCTCAAGACGAGCGTGGCCGCGTGCGCCTTGCTTGCGGCCTCGGCGATCGCCGCCGCGTGCGCCGCCGCGCCCGCCGTCCACGACTTCAACACAGAGAACGGGGTGCACGCCGTCCCGAGCGGCCAGGTGGCCGAGCAGGCGCTCGCGCCCCCGCCGGGGGCGAAGGCGGCGCCGGGCGCCAGGGCGGCCGCCGCCCTCGTCTCAGCTGCGCCGGCGCCGCGTCCGCCGTCCGCCCCCGTGAGCCCGGCCGCATCGCCCGCGCCCCGCGCGCGGTTGGTGCTGGAGCTCGCCGACGCGCCGGCTCCAGCCGCCTCACCCGCCACCCTGCCCGCAAGGGCGCCCGTCGAGGCCGAGCAGGCCGCCGAGGTCCAGCCGGCGCAGACCGCTGCGGCCCAGGCCGCGCTTCCCGCGCCGGTCGAGCAGGCCCAGGCCGCACAGGCTCGATCCGCGGCGCCCGCGCCCGACGCGGCGCCGGTCCCCAGACCCGCCCTGGCCAGCAACGACGTCGACCACGTCCTGGCGCATGTGGAAGGCCCGGAGGAGGCCGCCGCCTACGGCCGCGCCATGCCTGAGCAGGCCAAGCTTGACGAGTTGGTCATGGGCGCGGCGACGCCTGCTGCGCGCCGGACGGCGACCGCCACGGCCGCCGCGCCGCCGGGCGGCGTCCAGCTGGCGAGCGACGACCGTTCCGCCGGGGACGGGCGCCTCGGCCAGCATGTCGCCTTCCCCAAGGGCTCGGCCGAGGCCGCCGTCGCCTTCGACCACTACATGCGCGCGGCCTCGCGTATCGACGCCGGCTTCAAGAGCGGCGGCGCGGTGTCGGCCGCGCTGGAAGCCGGCGACGGCTATGACACGGCCCAGCTGGAAGAAGGCGCGATCGCCTACGGCGCCCTGGCGGCCCTGCAGGCGCCGGACTTCGTCTATGCGGTGATGGACGCCGCGCAGAACGCGGATGCGCGCCGGGCCCTGACCGACCAGCTGCTGGCCAATCCGGCGCTGGCGGCGCGGCTGCCCGGCGCGGCGGAGGCGGCGGAGCTCGCAGGCGGCGCGATCCTGGGCGAGGCGGCGCCGGTGGTCGCCCAGGGCAAGGCCATCAAGCAGGCGTCCTATGACGTTCAGCACGAGAGATGGTCGATCGCTCCGGCGGCCGACCAGCCCGCCCGGCTCGCGCGCGCCAAAGCCGCCTCGGCGACGCCGGCGGCGATCCAGGCGGAGGATCTGAAGCGGCTGATCAGCGAGGTCGCGGGCGCGCCGGCGGCGAGCCGGCGCGGCGCCGGGCCGGCGTTCACCCCGCTGGTGACGCGCTCGATCGCCCTGGCGGCGGTGGCGATCCTCGGCGAGACGGAGAGCCAGGACCCCCTGAGACTGGGCGCCCTGCTGCGCGAGGACATCAGCGCGTCCTGCCTGAAGCTGGCCAAGCTGAACCTCTACCAGTGCCTGTCGGCGGCGGGTCCCGAGTACGAAGACGTCTATTGCCTGGGCCAGCACGCGGTGCTGGACACGGGCCAGTGCGTGGCCGAGGCCGCCGAGCCCCTGAGCCCGCTGCTGCAGGCCGCCCTGCCGCCGGGGCAGGCGCGTCTCGCGCGCGGCGGCGAGTGATCGGCGTCGCGGAGCCCGCCCTCGCCCTTTGGACGGGCCTGGATTAGCCTCGCCCGGGGGGAGCCGGCGATGACGGAGAACAAGACCAGGCCGACGGCGGCGTCGGTGGAGGCCTATCTGGCCGCGCTCCAGCCGGCGGAACGGCGGGCGGACGCCGAAGCCCTGTGCGCCTTGATGGGGCGGATCTCCGGCTGGCCGCCGGTGATGTGGGGGCCGAGCATGATCGGCTTCGGCCAGTACCGCTACCGCACCGACGCCGGGCGCGAGGGCGACCTCTTCCGCGTCGGGTTCGCGCCGCGCCGGCCCGCGCACGTGCTCTACATCCACGGCGGGTTCGACCGCTTCGAGGCGCTGAAGGCGAAGATCGGCAAGTTCACCGCCGGCAAGGCGTGCATCTATGTGAAGCGGCTGTCGGACCTGGACCCGCCCGCGCTGGAGGCGCTGGTCGCGGCCTCGCTGGCGCACATGCGCGAGGCCTATCCGGACTGAACGACGGCCGGGGTCAGGCCGGCCCGAGGCCCGGCCCAAGCCGATCGAGGCCGAGCCTGGCCGCAAGGCGGCGGGCCCGATCAGCGTTGGCGGGCTCGCGGTGGATCTGGAGATAGCGGGCGAAGACCAGGAAGCGTTCGTCCGGCTCGAGCTCGCCCGGCCTGGCGGCCAGCTCGTCGGTGACCTTGTCGAACATCCGATAGAAGGCCGGGGTGCGGCCGTCGACGTCGGTGAAGCCGTACCCGGCGGCCAGATCGGTCGCGAACAGGACGCGGCCGGCCTCGAGCGCGACGTGCGGATCGGCGGCCAGCGCCGCCACGGCGCGGCCCACGAACAGGGGCGTCTCGGACTCGGCGAAGAAGGGGTCCTTGGCGACGGCGTCGCGCCAGTTCTCCTCGGCGACCCCGAAGTGGCCGAGCACCGCCTCCGAGCGCAGGAAGCCCGGGGAAAGGGTCAGGGCGGTGACGCCGGTCCCCTGGAGGTCCCACGCCATGGCGTAGCCCAGCCGGTTCACCGTGCTCTTGACCAGGTCGTAGAGCAGGTTGCCGCGGTAGCCGTCGTGATGGCCATCGGTGATCTCGACGATCAGCCCGCGGCCGCCGCGGATCATCAGGGGCGCAGCGCAGCGCGCGGTGATCAGATGGCTGAAGACGGCCTGGTCGACCAGGCTGCGGACAGCCGTCATGTCCAGGTCCCAGAACTTGGCGCTCCAATCGATCAGGGAATCGCCGCCCCAGATGTCGTTGACCAGGAGGTCGAGCCGCCCCTGCTCGGCGTCGATGCGCGCGACCAGGGCCTGGACCTCGGCCTCGACCGTGTGGTCGACCCGCACGGCGATCCCCGTCCCGCCGGCCGCGGCGACGCGCTCGGCGGTCTCCTCGATGGTCTCGGGCCTGCCCAGGGGCGACGGACCGGACGCCCGGCTGGAGCGGCCGGTGCAGTAGACCGTCGCCCCCGCCTCTCCGAGCGCCACGGCGATGCCGCGCCCCGCGCCGCGCGTGGCGCCCGCGACCAGGGCGACCTGGCCTTCCAGCGGCCTGGATTCCTTCGGCATGGCAAATCCCCCGCAGCCTTGGCGGCCCGGCCAAATCGGCCTAGCCTGATTTATAAATGCACGTTCATTTATAAAAGAGTCAAGATGGCCCGCACCAAGCGGATCAGCGACGAGACGGTGCTGGACGGCGCCTTGCAGGTGATGATGCGTGGCGGGCCGGAGACCTTCACCCTGGCGGCGGTCTCGGCGCAGACGGGCCTGTCGCCCGCCACCCTGATCCAGCGCTTCGGCGACAAGCGCACCCTGATCGTTCGCGCGCTCAGCCGGGACAACGGCGAGTTCGCCCGGCTCTTGGCGGAGGCGCCGAGGGCGATCGGCCGGGAGGCCGTGCTCGACCTCTTCTGGCTGATCACCCCTGAAGTCGAGGTCGACGCCAGGGCCCTGGCCGACCAGATGCTTTGGCTGAGGGAGGACTTTAGCGAGCCAGTGCTGAACGGGCTGTCGCGCCGGCGCTTCGAGCTGCTGCGGGAGGCGATCGCCGCACGCCTTCCTCCCTTGCCCATCGCCGCCGAGACCGCCGCGCGCCTTCTGGAGGCGCAGTGGCAGGGCGCCATCAACCAGTGGGGCTTCTTCCAGGAAGGACGTCTGGTCGACTACGTGGCGCGCCAGCTGAACGACTGGTTCGACCTGGCCGAGGCGGCGGCAGGGCCTTGAACCGGCGGCGTGCGCGCGGCATTCAGGCGGCCCAGATGGCCACCGCCGCGCAACAGGCCCTGATCGACCGGATCGCCGACGTCCTGGGCGGGGATACGCGCATCGAGGCGGCGTGGCTGGCCGGCAGCTTCGCCCGCGGCGAAGCGGACGACTTCAGCGACGTGGACGTGCTGGTCCTGGTGGCGGACGGCGCCTACGAGGACGTGAAGGCGGACTATGCGCGGGACCTCGGCGACATCGCCGATACGGCGCTGATCAACCCGCTTTTCGGCGGGGCGGTCGTGAACGTGGTGACCACCGACTGGGACCGGTTCGACCTGTCGCTGGTCACAGCCGAGCACCTTCACCGCTACGCCGGCGTCGCCCTGGAGCCGCTGTTCAACCGCACCGGACACGCGCCGCCCGAGGCGCCCGAGCGGCCGGCCTACGCGCCTTCGTCCGAAGCGATCACCGCCATGGCCACCGAGTTCCTGAGGGTGCTGGGCCTCCTGGTCGTGGTCGCGGGGCGCGAGGACTGGGTGAACGCCTTTTTCGGCATCGGCCACATGCGGCGCGCGACCGTGGACCTGATGCTGGAGGAGAACCGGATCGCGCCGCAGGATCGGGGCGGCGCGTTGCACCTGAACAAGCTGCTCACCTCCGAGCAGCACGCCGAACTCGCGGCGCTTCCGCCGCTAGTGTGGTGGATCAGAAGTTCGCATGATGATGGCGGCGCCCTCGGCTGCGAACTTCTGATCCGTAAACCACACTAGAATCGTACATTTGCTAGCGTCCTTATCGATCCCGAAGTTCGCATCTGCCTGGCAAATGCGCTGGCGAACTTCGGAATCGGGACACTAGAGGCCACCCGCGAGTCCGTGTTCGCCTCGAGCGTGGCGCTGGCGCGCGTCTTCCTGCCGAGGGCCCGGCGGCTGGCCGCCAAGATCGGCGCGGCCTGGCCCGAGGCGCTGGAGGACGCCACGCGGGCAAGCCTGAAGGCGCGGCTCGGGCTGGAGATCTGACGGGCGGCGATCCCTTGGCGGCGCCGGTCAGTCCACCAGCAGACGGACCAGGTCCTGGCAGGGCGTCCCCTGCGCGCGCCGGACCAGCCTCGCGTCCGCCGTCACGACCTGGCTCCGCCGCTGCTCGGCCAGCGCCAGATAGACGCCGTCATAGACCGAGAAGCCATTGAGGCAGGCAAAGTCGAGCGCGCGTCCGCACAGGCCGCTGGCGGGGACCACTTCATCGAGCAGCTCCGGCAGCTCCCGCAGGGCGGCGGCGCCCAGCTCGGCCTCCATCTCGTTGCGACGCACCTTCTTGGCGGCCACGCTGGCGATCTCCACGAGGATGAGATCCGGAGCGATCAGGAACGCGTCTTGCTCGATCAGCGCCTTGACGACCTCCGAGCCCGGCTCCGCGAAGAACCACTTGGCGCCCGTAGAGGCGTCCACAACGAGCTCAGCGGGCATCCCGATCCTCGCGGATCAGGTCGACGCTGTCGCTGGTCAGGCGCGGACTGCGCTCGGCGAACCACTCCAGGATCCGCAGCTTCCGTTCACGGGCCGCCTCGTTGAGAGCGAGCGCGGCGGCCTGGCCCAGGCTTGCCCCTTGCTCATCGGCATAGGTCTGCAGCAGACGACGGGCGGCAGGCGTCAAGTCGTCCCGGTTCATCACGAAGACCGCCGGATCGGCCTCCCGCACGCTGGAGAAGCCGGGCGCGGCGTCCGGTGGGACCGGCGCGCCCGGGGACGACGAGCCGCCCCGCCCGCGCACGAAGGTCACGCGCTCGCCGCCAAGGTCGAGCGCAGACGTGGTCCAGCCCGCATCCAGCCACGCCGCCGACTGCACGTGCGTTCCCCTGGAATTCGCCCACCAAGCCTGGTGCCGCCTCGCCGAGGCGGGAAGCAGGAAGCCGAGTTTGCGCTCGATTTCCTGAAAGCTCATCGTGACTTGCGCCAAATCCTGCGCCTGCAGCGATCGCTTCAAAGGATCATAACGACTCATCCGCGCCTCCTGTACAATTGTATTGTATATACAATTTGCAGCAGCTATATGTCAACGTGCTCGCGCGAAAAGGTGGTCGGCAGGCTGGGGGGGGGGCGCGGATTTTCTGAGCTCCGCGTCCTCAGATCGCGTTCACCGGCAGCCTGAGGAAGACGTGGCCGGAGGGCTCGGGGGGCGGCAGCTCGCCGGCGCGGATGTTCACCTGCAGCGACGGCAGGATCAGCACCGGCGCGGCCAGGGTCTTGTCGCGCGCCTT
Source organism: uncultured Alphaproteobacteria bacterium (assembly GCA_963775275.1). Taxonomy (GTDB): domain Bacteria; phylum Pseudomonadota; class Alphaproteobacteria; order Caulobacterales; family Caulobacteraceae; genus JANWHQ01. The sequence goes on from CAVZII010000005.1 coordinate 652,846, forward strand.
GCGCATGGCGACGAAGTCGGCCTCGGCGACACCGTCATGGACGTGCACGTTCCTCGCCCGCTCGTCGGCGACGGTGGTCTCCCAGGCGAACTCGGCGCGGCCCTCGGGCAGGTAGTCGTGGCCGACGAAGATGCGCGTGCGCGGCGGCAGCGACAGGATCTTGCGGATCGAGCGGTAGAGCGTGGCCGCGTCGCCGCCGGGGAAGTCGGCGCGGGCCGTGCCGTAGTCGGGCATGAACAGGGTGTCGCCGACGAAGGCCGCATCGCCGATCAGATAGGTGACGCAGGCGGGGGTGTGGCCGGGGGTGTGCAGCACCTGGATGGTCAGCCGGCCGAGCGGCAGCCGGTCGCCCTCGCCCACGAGCTTGTCGAAGGCGGAGCCGTCGGGCTTGACGTCTGCGGCGTCGAACAGGCCCCGGAAGACCTGCTGGACGTCGGTGATGTGGGCGCCGATCACGATCGGCGAGCCGGTCGCCTCGCGCAGGTGCGCGGCCGCCGAGAGGTGGTCGGCGTGGGCGTGGGTCTCGAGGATCCAGCGGATGGTCAGGCCCTGGTCCCGGGCCGCCTCGAGCACCTTGTCGGCCGAGGCGGTGGAGATGCGGGCGGCCTTGGGATCGAAGTCGAGCACGGAGTCGATCACGGCGGCCTCGGACGTGGCCGGATCGGAGACGAGATAGGTCACCGTGGAGGTGGCCGGGTCGAAGAAGGCTTGGACGAACGGGGTCATGGGAGCCTCGGGAGGACTGGGTCGGCTCAATATATGAGGACTTGCTAAATTAGTTTCAACTCATATATCTGCGCCATGACGCCGCCGACCGACACCCTGGAACTGACGAGGCTGGAAACCAGCGCCGCCGAGGCGGCCAGGCTCCTGCGCGCCATGTCCAACGAGCGCCGGCTCCTGATCCTGTGCCAGCTCTCCGGCCGCGAGCGGTCTGTGGGCGAACTGCAGCCGCTGGTGGGCCTGTCCCAGTCGGCGCTGTCGCAGCACCTGGCGATCCTGCGCGAAGAGGGCATGGTCGCCACCCGCCGCGAGGGCCAGACCATCTGGTACCGCATCGCCGACCCGGCCGCGGTCAAGGTGATCGAGACCCTCGCCGACCTCTACTGTCCCATCCCCTGAGGGCCGATCCATGACCGCCAGACTGACCCCCGTCTCCCCTGCCGACGCCGCGCGCCGCCTCCAGCAAGGCCAGGCCGTGCTGGTGGACATCCGCGAGCCGGACGAGTTCGCCCGCCGGCGCGTCAAGGGCGCCCTGTCGCGTCCGCTGTCGGGCTTCGCCAAGGCGCACCTGAAGATCGCGCCCGAGCACGACGTCATCTTCACCTGCCGCTCGGGCATGCGCACCGGCGCCAACTGCGACCGGCTGGCCGCCAGCGTCGAAGGCGAGGCCTATGTGCTGCAAGGCGGCCTGGACGGCTGGGTCCGCGCGGGCCTGCCGACGGAGGTCGAGTCCAAGGCTCCGCTGGAGATCCAGCGACAGGTCCAGATCACCGCCGGCGCCCTGGTGCTGGCGGGCATAGGCCTGGGCGTCACGATCAACCCCGCCTTCCTGGCGCTCGCGGCCGTGGTGGGCGCGGGCCTGGCCATGACCGGGATCAGCGGCAATTGCCTGATGGGCAAGGTGCTGGCCTTCGCGCCCTGGAACCGCGCGGCCCGGGCCGGCTGATGGAGCGCGACCACATGGCCGGAGGTGATCAAGGCCGATCTCCATCACCGTCATGGCCGGGCGTAGTCCCGGCCACCCATGAACACCGACGACGTTCAGTGTTCATGGGTCGTCGGGACAAGCCCGACGATGACGGTGAGAAGAGTGGGACTCCGGTTCGCGGCGCAATCGGAGCCAGCTGGTGACATGGACCCCTCGCTAACGCCCCTGCTCCTCGCCGCGCTGAGCGGAACCCTGGTGGGGTTCCTGCTGGCCGTGTTCGGCGGCGGAGGCTCGGTGCTGGCCGCGCCGCTGCTGATCTATGTGGTCGGGATTCAGGACCCCCACGTGGCGATCGGCACCTCGGCCGCCGCGGTCGGGGCGAATGCGCTGGCGGGCCTGTTCGCCCACGCGCGGGCCGGACGGGTGAAATGGCCCTGCGCCAGCGTCTTCGGCCTGACGGGCCTGGTCGGGACCCTCGCGGGCTCCACGCTCGCCAAGCATGTGGAGGGCCAGCGGCTGCTGCTGTTCTTCGCCGTCGCCATGGCGGCGGTGGCGCTCTCGATGCTGCGCCCCAAGGCGAGCGAGGGCGACCCGGACGTGCACATGATCCCCTCGCACCTGGTCAGGCTGGTCCCCGCCGGCCTCGTCATCGGCTTCGCGGCGGGGTTCTTCGGCATCGGCGGCGGCTTCCTGATCGCGCCGGGCCTGATGGCCTCGGTCGGCATGACCCTGGCCCACGCCCAGGCGTCCTCGCTGTTGTCGGTGGCGCTGTTCGGCTCGACCACCGCGGCCAACTACGCCGTCTCGGGGCTGGTCGACTGGCCGGTGGTGGGCGCGATGCTCGTCGGCGGCGCGGCCGGGACCCTGGCCGGCGTGCCGGCGGCGCGCGCCCTGGCCTCGCGCGCGAGGCTCGGCCGCCAGCTCTTCGCCGGACTGATCCTGGTGGTGGCGGCCTACGTCGCCTGGCGCGCGACCCACGGGTGAGGCTCAGCGCCGCGCGCGGAAGAAGGCCTTGAGCAGGGCCGAGCTTTCGCCGGCCAGGACCCCGCCGGTCACCTCGGGGCGCCAATGGCAGGTCGGCTGGTCGAAGACCCGCGGGCCGTGGACCACCGCCCCGCCCTTGGGATCCTCCGCCCCGAAGACGAGCCGGCCGATGCGGGCGTGGCTGATCGCTCCCGCGCACATGGCGCAGGGCTCGAGCGTGACCACCAGCGTCATCCCGGTCAGGCGGTAGTTGCCGAGGCGCTCGGCCGCCTCGCGCAGGGCGACGATCTCGGCGTGGGCGGTCGGGTCGCGCCGGCCGATCGGGGCGTTCGAGCCGCGGCCGAGGATTTCGCCCGTGGACGGATCGACCACGACGGCGCCCACCGGCGCCTCGCCCGCCTCGGCGGCCGCTTGCGCGAGGCCCAGCGCGATGCGCATGTGTTCCTGATCATGGTCTCCCACGCGCGCGACCCAAGCTCCGGCTCTTCCGGCGGTCAAGCCCCCGCCTTGCCCGGCGACGGCAAGGCCGGCGGCAAGGACGCCGAACGCGTGGCCCGCGCCCTGGCCCGGGCGGGGGTGGCCTCGCGGCGGGAGGCCGAGCGCCTGATCGAGGCCGGCCGCATCGCCCTGAACGGCCAGGTGCTGACCAGCCCGGCCGTGAACGTGGGCCCCGATGACGTGCTGACGCTGGACGGCCGGCCGGTGGCCGAGCGCGAGCCGGCGCGGCTGTGGCGCTATCACAAGCCCGAGGGGCTGATCACCACCCACAAGGACCCCAAGGGCCGGCCCACCGTGTTCGAGCGCCTGCCGCCCGGCCTGCCGCGGGTGATCTCGATCGGGCGGCTCGACCTCGGCTCGGAGGGCCTGCTGCTCCTGACCAACGACGGCGCCCTGGCGCGCCAACTGGAGCTGCCGTCCACGGGCCTGGTGCGCCGCTACCGCGCCCGCGCCTTCGGCCGCACGAGCCAGGCCGCGCTCGACAAGCTGAAGGACGGGCTGGTCGTTGAGGGCGTCGCCTATGGCCCGATCCAGGCGCGGCTGGAGCGCGGCTCGGGCGCCAACATCTGGATCACGCTGGAGCTGGCCGAGGGCAAGAACCGCGAGGTGCGCCGGGTGCTGGAGTCCATCGGGCTGAAGGTGAACCGCCTGATCCGCACCGCCTACGGGCCCTTCGAGCTGGGCGCGCTGGCGCCCGGCGCGGCCGACGAGGTCCCGGCCCGGCAGGTGCGGGCGCTGATGAAGGGGGACGCCGTGCTGCAGCCCCCTCCACCGTCCCGGGATGGGCGCGGCGGGCCCCCTCAGTCGGGCCTTCGGCCCGCCAGCTCCCCCAAGGGGGGAGCATCTTCGCGCCGGAGATCTTCCCCCTCTGGGGGAAGTCCCCGCGAAGCGGGGGATGGGGGCCAACCCGCCCAGCCGGCCAAGGCCAAGACCGCCTACAAGCCCGGCTGGGCCAAGCCCAAGCGGCGGCCGCGGCCGGCGGCGGCCCGCCCGGGGCCCCAGAAAGGCGCGAAGCGCGGCGGCAGGCCAGGTCCCAGGCGCGGATGAAATCCTCGTTCGACACCATCATCGTGGGGGCCGGATCGGCGGGCTGCGTCCTGGCCAACCGGCTGTCGGCGGACCCGAACCGCCGGGTGCTGCTGGTCGAGGCGGGGCCTCGCGACTGGAACCCGGTGTTCCGCGTGCCGATCATGGCCGGGCGGCTGTTCGCGGGCCGCTACTGCAACTGGAGCTACGAGACCGAGCCGGAGCCGCACCTCGACGGCCGGCGCATCCCCTGGCCGCGCGGGCGGGTGCTGGGCGGCTCCTCGGCGATCAACGGGATGATCTACGCCCGGGGCCAGAAGCTCGACTTCGACGGCTGGGCCCAGCTCGGCCTGACCGGCTGGTCGTACGATCAGGTCCTGCCCTACTTCAAGCGCTCGGAGCGCTCCTGGCGGGGCGCGGGCGAGCACCACGGCGGGGACGGTCCGCTGCCGGTCGGGCCGCCGACCAGCCCCAACCCGCTGTTCGAGGCCTTCATCGAGGCGGGGCGCGAGCTCGGCGAGCCGGTCAATCCCGACTTCAACGGCGCCGAGCAGGAGGGCTTCGGCCGGCACGACTACAACATCTGGAAGGGCCAGCGCTGGAGCGCGGCGCGCGCCTTCCTGGACCCGGCGCGGCGGCGGGCGAACCTCCGTGTCCTGACCGGGGCGCAGCTGCTGAAGCTCAGCGTGGCGCGCGGCCGCGCCTGGGGCGTGGAGGTCCTGGTCCGCGGACGGAAGGTCGAGCTCGGCGCGGACGGCGAGGTGGTGCTGGCCTGCGGCGCCATCGGCTCGCCCCTGGCGCTGCTGCACTCGGGGATCGGCGACCCCGTGCGCCTCAGGGACGCGGGGATCACGCCGAAGATCGAGCTGAAGGAGGTGGGCAAGAACCTGCAGGATCATCTGCACGTGATCGTGGCCCACCGATCGCTGACGCCGGACGAGACCTGGGAGCACCTGCGGATCGACCGCGCGGCGCTGGGCTTCGCGGCGGCGGCCCTCATGGGCAAGGGCCCGTTCAGCCGCTTCCCGCACGAGGCGGGCGCCTTCCTGAAGGTCGATCCGGCCTCGGCCTCGCCGGACATCCAGATCCACTTCATCGCCGGCAGCTCGGCCTCGGGCCTGCGCCACCCGTTCGCAGGCAAGGCGCAGAGCCGCTTCGGCGACGGCCATGTCTTCTATGGCTCGGTCTGCCAGCTGAGGCCGGAGAGCCGCGGCGAGATCACGGTCGCGAGCGCAGATCCCACCGCGGCGCCGGTGATCCGGGCCAACTACCTCTCGAGCGGGACGGACCGGCGGATCCTGCGCCAGGGGCTGAAGCGGATGCGGGAGATCTTCCACGCCCACGCCTTCGACCGGCACCGGGGCGGGGAGGTCGCGCCCGGGCCCAAGGTCCGCACGGACGAGGAGCTGGACGCCTACATCCGGGCCAACGCCTCGACCATCTTCCACCCGGTGGGGACCTGCCGGATGGGCGCGGACGAGGGCTCGGTGGTGGACGAGGCGCTGCGGGTGCGCGGCGTCAAGGGCCTGAGGGTCGCCGACGCCTCGGTGATGCCCCGCCTGGTCAGCGCCAACACCCACGCCGCCACGGTGATGATCGCCGAGAAGGCGGCCGACCTGATCGTGCGGGGCTGAAGAGAGGAGCGCGGACCATGGACCTCTGGCTGAAGGGCAAGGCGGCGATCGTGCTGGGCGGCACGCGCGGGATCGGCCGCGCCATCGCCGAGCTGCTGGCCGAGGAGGGCTGCGCCGTCGCGATCTGCGCGCGCAAGGCCGAGGAGGTGGACCTGGCGGTGCGCGCCCTGGCGGACCTGGGGGTCCGAAGCTTCGGCGAGGCGGTGGACATCGCCGACGGGCCGGCGCTGAAGGCTTTCGTCGAAGCGGCCGCGAAGGCGCTCGGCGGAATCGACATCCTGGTCTCCAACGCCTCGGGCCTGGTCCGGGGCGCGGCGGAGGAGGACTGGCGCACGATGGTCGACGTGGACCTGATGGGCGCGGTGCGCAGCTTCGAGGCGGCATGGCCCCATCTGGAGCGGGCGGCCGAGGCCAAGGGCGACGCGGCGGTCGTGCTGATCTCCTCGGTGTCGGCGGCGGAGGCCTCGGCGTCCTCGGCCTACGGCCCGATCAAGGCGGCGCTGATCCACCACGCCAAGGGGCTGGCGCGCGAGCTGGCCGCCAAGCGGGTCCGGGTGAACGTGGTCTCGCCCGGCACGATCCTGTTCGAGGGCGGGGTGTGGGGCGAGATTCGCGACCGCCAGCCGGAGTTCTTCGCCCGGATGATCGAGCGCAACCCGACCGGACGGATGGGGACGCCGCAGGAGATCGCGGCGGCGGCAGTGTTCCTGGCGAGCCCGCGCTCGGCCTTCACCACCGGCGCCAACATGGTGGTGGACGGGGCGATCACCGCGCGGGTGAATTTCTGAGCTGGGGCGGTAGAGCCCACGCGATCGGCCTCACGCGCGGGCCCGCCCCCTCCACCCTCCTTCGCCCTTCGGGCTACGGAGGGTCCCCCTCCCCCAGGGGGGAGGATTTCGAAGGCCCGATCTTCCCCCTCTGGGGGAAGTCCGGCCGAAGGGCCGGGAAGGGGGACTCTTCTGCTACTCCGCCGCCCTTCTCGTGTCGGCGACCAGGGTGCGGCTGGCGAGGAGGAAGCAGACGCCGCCCAGCGCGGCGCAGCCCATGACCACCAGCATGGAGTAGCGGATCGCCAGGTCCCCGTAGTGGGCGTGCATCACGTCGTTCAGCCGCCCGATCAGGATCGGCCCGCCGAGCTGGCCCATCACCGTGGCGCCGAGGAGCGCCAGCGAGACCGAGACCGCCCGCATGCGCGGCTTGGCCACGCCGACATAGGCCGCGTAGATCGGTCCCTGGTGCATGATCGAGAACAGGCTCGAGCCCAGCATGGCCGGGTACCAGACGCTCACCGGCCCGCCGAAGACGTAGAGGAACTCGCAGGGCGCCAGCGCCAGGAGCGACAGGCCGGCGATCCAGCAGCGCCAGCGCGCGTCATAGCGTTCCAGCCAGGAGGACAGGGCGCCGCCCAAAAGGATGCCCACGGCCGCCACCGCGCCGCGGACCGGCTGGATCTGGATGCCGATCTGCTCGACGTTCATGTGGCGCACGCGCACCAGCAGCATCGTCCCCCAGGCCCCGACGCCGTAGAGGTAGACCCCGGCGATGGTGGTGCCGAGCAGGCACAGGATGAAGGTCCGAGAGCCCAGGACGAAGCGGAGGCTCTCCAGGAGCCGCGCGGGCGCGGGCGCCGCCTCGCCCGAGATCCGCCGGCGCGGCGGCTCCTTGACCGTGAGCAGGAAGAGCGCGGCCAGGATGATCCCCGGAATGCCGGCGAGATAGAAGGTCCAGCGCCAGCCCCAGTGGTGGGCGATCCAGCCGGCGGCGGGGGAATAGACGATGGCGGCCACCGAGCTGGCGGTGGCCAGGACCGCCATGACCATGGGACGCCGGGCCCGGCTGAACAGGTCCGACAGCAGCGACTGGGAGGGCGCCAGGCCGCAGCCTTCGCCCACGCCCATGAAGAAGCGGGCGATCCCGAGCTGCCAGATGGACCCCGCGAAGCCGGTGACCGCCGTCATCAGGCTCCAGAAGAACAGGCCGATGGCGATGACGTTGCGCCGGCTCCAGCGCTCGGCGAGCCAGGCGATGGGCACGCCGATGACCGCGTAGAACATGATCACGCTGGTGACCACGCCGAGGGTGGTGTCCGAGACGCCGAACTCCTTCTTGATCAGCGGCAGGACCAGCGAGATCACCGACCGGTCGAAGTAGTTCAGGGTCGAGATCAGCGTCAGGAACCCGAGCACGAAGATCGAGTGGGCCGTCCACTCCCCGCCGCCGGGACGGCCCGAAAGCACGGTCTCGGCCGCGACCTCCTCGGCGATGGCTTCGGCCTGCTCGTCGACGTTGCTCATGTTCCCTCCCCGGACTGGACTTAGGCGAGGCCGGCCGCCTCGCGCTTCTTCACCTCGCCGATGGCCTTGCCGTAGGTCTTGACCCCCGACCACATGATGATGGCCGCCAGCGGCGTCATGACCGCCGCCGAAAGCGACATGGCGTAACGGATCTTCTGCTCGTCGCCGATGACGAAGTCGGTGACCGCGGCCATGAACATCGGCCCGATCCCCAGCCCGATCACCGAGAAGACGAACAGGTAGAGCGCGGTGATCTGGCCGCGCATCTGGTTGGGCGTGATGCTCTGCAGGGCGGCGTTCTGGGGCACGGCGCCGGCCAGGCCGCACATGCCGGTGATCGACGAGCAGGCCACCGACAGCCAGGGGGTCGGCATCAGGGGCCCGATGATCGCGAACAGGGGGGTGATCGAATAGAAGATCGCCACCGCCCGGAGGTTGGCGTCGTCGCGGCGCCTGGCCAGCCACTCGGTGAGCGGAGTGCCGACCAGCAGGCCGAGCAGCTGGGCCCCCAGGGCCGAGAAGCCGAGCACCGGCCCGGAGATTCCGGGGCCCCAGCCATAGGTCCGCTCGAGGAAGACGGGCCGCCAGGACTCCAGGCCGTAGGTCTCGGCCGCGCTGAAGGCCAGGGCGAGGAACTGGGGCGTGTAGAGCCGCCAGTGGATGAAGAGATACTTGAAGGTGTCCAGCATGGTCAGCCGGTTGCCCGGCGTCGCCATCAGGCCCCGGCGCGGCGGCTCCTTCACCGTGAACATCAGGATCGAGCCGACGATCCCCATCACGCCGAAGACGATGAAGACCTGCTGCCAGCCCGCGATCGTCAGACCGCTGAACCGGATCACGGCCCAGCTCGCCGACATGGCCGCGACCGTTCCGATCAGGGCCGGCGCGAAGCCCCGCCCGAAGATGAAGCCGACCTGCATCACCGCGATGGCGCGCGGCAGCCGCTCGCGCGGGAAGTAGTCGGCCATCATCGAGTAGGTGCCCGGCCCGTTGACCGCCCCGCCGCCGCCCACCGCCACCCGGCAGGCGGCGAAGGTCCAGAAGGTCTGCGCCACCCCCGAGATCGAGGTCATCAGACCGGTGATCCCGAGGCCGACGCCGAGGATCACGTTGCGCCGCATGGAGTTGACCAGGCGCGCCATCGGCAGGCCGACGGCGGCGTAGAAGATGGCCGGCGCCACCCCGATCAGCAGGCCCATCTTCCAGTCGGCCAGATCGAACGCCTTCTTGATCGGCGTGACCAGGAAGTTGATGACGCTGGACTCCATCTGTCCGAGCATCAGGATGACGGCGAAGATGATGCAGGCGTACCAGGCGGTGGACCGCTTGGGCCACGGCTGGGCCGAGGCGGCCGGGCCGCCGCCTTCGCTTTCGACTTCCTCGAGGGTGGGAATCTCGGCCGCCATGCGCGGGCTTCCTCCTGGTGTTGTCCCGCCGGCGTGGACCCGCCGGTCAGGTCGGCCGCCGTCTCAGCGCTCGGCCTGTTCTCTGTGTTTCACGCGGGCGATCTCCTGGCCATAGGGCTTGACGCCCGACCAGATGATCAAGAGGGCGAGCGGGCCCATGATCGCCGCCGAGCCGGCCATGGCCCAGCGGATCATGTTCTCGTCCTTGAGCACGTAATCGTTGATCGCGGCGATGAAGGGCGGGCCGAGGCCCTGGCCGATGACCGTGAACACGAACAGGTAGATCGCCGTCACCTGGCCGCGCATGACCCCCGGCGTGATCGACTGCAGCGCCGCGTTCTGGGGCGCCGCGCCCATGAGCGCCGCCATGAGGGTGACGCCGCCGCAGGCGACCGCCAGCCAGGGGGTCGGCATCAGGGGGCCCAGCACCTGGAACGGCAGGGCGATCAGATAGCCGATCACCACGGTGCGCAGGTTCGCGTCGTCGTGTTTCCTGGCCAGCCGCTCGGTCAGCCAGGCGCCGACCGCGATGCCCACCAGCGACAGGGGCAGGGCGATGGCGCCGGTGACCACCCCGATCTGCATCGGGCTCCAGCCGTAGGTCCGCTGGAAGAAGGCCGGCCGCCACTGCAGGGTCCCGGCCTGCTCGATGCCGCCGATGGCCAGGCCCAGCATCATCGGGCCGTAGATGCGCCAGTTGGCGAAGAGGAACTTCAGCACCTCGCCGAAGGGGATGGCCTTGGTGCGGCCCTGCATGTCGGCGCCGCGCCTTGGCGGCTCCCTGACCGTGAAGCGCATCAGCAGGGCCACGATCAGGCCCGGCGCGCCGACGATGATGAACACCAGCTGCCAGCCGTGGAACACCAGGCCGTTCCAGTGGATCGGCTGGAAGTTGGTCAGGGCCCCGATGACCAGCCCGCCGAAGATGGAGGCCAGGGACGTGCCGGCGATGAAGCCCACCTGCAGCACCGAGATGGCGCGGTTCAGCTTCTCGCGCGGGAAGTAGTCGGCGATGAGGGAATAGGTGCCCGGGCCGTTGATGGCGCCGCCCGCGCCGATGCCGATGCGGCAGAGCGCCAGCTGCCAGAACTGCTGGGCCACGCCGCAGAGCACGGTCATGACGCTCCAGACGGCGATGGCGATGGAGAGGATGACGTTGCGCTTCCTGGTGTCGACCAGGCGCGACATCGGCACGCCGACGAGCGCGTAGAAGATCGCGATCGCCGGGCCCAGCAGCAGGCTGAAGGCGACGTCCGAAAGGTGGAGGTCCTGTTTGATCGGCTGCTGCAGCAGGGCGATGGTGCCGCTGTCCAGCTGCAGGAACATCAAGGTGACGGCGAAGATCGCCATCGCGTACCAGGCCGCGGCCGGCTTGGGCCAGGGCGCGGCCGACGCCGCGGGCGGGGCCGCCTCGTCGGGCAGTGAAGAGAGCGGCGGCGCGTCTATGGGCATCGTGGGCCTCGGGTCGGGATCAGGTCGGCGTGCTCAGCGGACGCCCGCCGCTTCTTCGGCCTTGAGCTGCTCGATCATGCGGCCGAACGGCTTCATGGCGAAGGAGAAGATCAGGGTGGAGATCGGCAGGATCACCAGGGACGAGATGGCGATGACCCAGTTCAGCCGGTTCTCGTCGTGCTGCAGGTCGGTGAGCCAGCCGATGAACGCCGGCCCGGCGATGCCGGTGACGCCGCTGAACAGGAGCAGGTACAGGGAATTGACCTGGGCCCGCACGTTCGAGGGCGTGATCGACTGCATCGCCGCGACCAGCGGCGGCGCCGCCATCAGGGCCAAGGCCGTGCTGAAGCCCGTGCAGCCCACCGACAGCCAGGCGTTCGGCATCAGCGGCCCGGCCACGCTGAACGGGATCGCGACCGCGTTGGCGAACAGGGCCACGCGCATGTTCCCGTCGTGATGCCTGCGGTTCCACCGCTCGCACAGCCAGGCGCCCGCGGCCAGGCCCAGCGGCGAGGCGATCAGGGAGACGATGCCGGTGGTCAGGCCGTACTGCTGGGGCAGCCAGTGATAGGTGCGCTGGAAGAAGGCCGCGCGGAAGTTCTGGCTGCCGTAGATGACCACGCCCGAAAGGAACACCGAGGCGAACATGGAGCCGTAGAAGCGGCCGTTGCGCATGAGGAAGGCGAAGACCTCCGCGATCGGCACCGCGCCCTTGGCCGCGCCGGGGCCGAGCCCCTGGCGCGCCGGCTCGGTCACGGTCAGCATCAGGGCCGCGACGAGCAGCCCCGGCAGGCCGACCGCGAAGAACACCAGCTGCCAGGTCTTCACCGGCCCCAGGACCGGAAGGCTGACATGCAGGGGCGTCAGGGCCGCGATCACCACCCCGCCGATGATCAGCGAGATCGCAGTCCCGCCGACGAACCCCAGGTTCAGCACGGCCATGGCGCGGGGCAGCTTCTCGCGCGGGAAGCTGTCGGCGAGCAGGGAGTAGGTCGCGGGCCCGTTCACGGCCTCGCCGGCGCCGACGCCGGCGCGGGCGATGAACATGGGCCAGAAGCTGCGGGCGAGGCCGCAGGCCGCGGTCGCCAGGCTCCAGAAGGCGACGCCGATGGCGATCATCGTCTTGCGGCTGCGCCGGTCGGAGATGCGCGAAAGGGGGAAGCTGAGGAACAGGTAGACGATGCTGAACGCGAGGCCGATCAGGAGGCCCATCTCGCTGTCGGAGAGCCCGAGGTCCTGCTTGATGGGCTGCAGCAGCAGGCTGAGGATGCCCCGGTCGATCTGCGACAGACCGAGCACCAGGGACAGGATCCACAAGGTCCGCCAGGCGCTCGCCGGGGATGGCCAGGGCGGCGAGGCGCCGGCCGGCTGGCCCGCGTCGCCCGGCGAGTCCTCGATGACGGGGGCATGCAGCGCCATGGCGAGCCTTCGATCGCGTTTCCCGGGTGCGGTCTTGGCGCCGCGTGACCGCCCACCGGGGGACCGGCGGCCGGATCTCTTCTTCGTCGCGATCCCGGACGGCGAACCGGTTCCCACGCCGCCTAGGATCGCTTGCGTTACTCTTCGCGGACTTCGGCGGGGTTTTCAATGTCGTTGACGGTGACAACTTCCCCCCGCCGCCCAGTTGCGTTGTAGAACTCGCCGACGAAGGGCCCGAGGACACGACGGCGGAGGAGCGGCTCGAATGAAGTGCTACGAGATCGGGACCGAGGGCGAAGGCCTGGACAAGCTGAAGCTGGCCGAGCGCCCCGACCCGAAGCCCGGGCCGAAGGAGGTGCTGGTCCGGGTGAAGGCCGCCTCGCTGAACTATCGCGACCAGATCATGTTCGGGGGGAACTACCACACCCCGGCGCGCGGGCCGGTGATCCCGCTGTCGGACGGCGCGGGCGAGGTGGTCGAGGTCGGAAGCGAGGTCACCCGCGTCAAGCCGGGCGACCGGGTGGCGGGGACCTTCTTCCAGGTGTGGATCGACGGGCGCCCGCCCAAGGGCTTCGCCTCGCTGGGCGTGCCGCTGGACGGCATGCTGACCGAGCTGATCAAGCTCGACCAGGAGGGAGTGGTGAAGATCCCGGACTCGATGAGCTTCGAGGAGGCGTCAACCCTGCCCTGCGCGGCCCTGACCGCGTGGAACGCGCTCTGGGGCGCGGGCAAGCCCCTGAGGGCCGGCCAGAGCGTCCTGGTGCAGGGCACGGGCGGGGTCTCGATGTTCGCCCTGCAGTTCGCCAAGGCCGCCGGCGCGCGGGTGATCGCGACCTCCTCGTCGGACGCCAAGATCGAGCGGCTGAAGGCGCTGGGGGCGGACGACTGCATCAACTATCGCTCCACGCCCGACTGGGACCAGCAGGCGCAGCGCCTGACCGGCGGGATCAAGGGGACCGGCCGCGACGGCCGCGAGACCGTCTCGGGCGGCGGGGTGGACGTGGTGGTCGAGGTCGGGGGCGCCGGAACCCTGCCCAGGTCGTACCAGGCGGTCGGCTGGGGCGGGAAGATCGGCCTGATCGGGGTGATGACCCAGCCCGACAACCCGAGCCAGCTCAACCCCATCGGCCTGGCGTTCAAGGCCGCGAGCGTGCACGGCATCATGGTGGGAAGCCGGGTGATGTTCGAAGAGATGCTGGGGGCGATCACGGCGAACGGGATCAAGCCGATCGTCGACAAGGTCTTCCCCTTCGAGGACGCCAAGCAGGCCTACCGCACGGCCATGGACGGCGACTTCATGGGCAAGGTGGTGGTGAGGATCTGACGCGCGATGCCGGCCTATGACGTCGCGGTGATCGGCCTCGGCGCCATGGGCTCGGCGGCGCTGATGCACCTGGCGCGGCGCGGGGCGCGAGTGATCGGCCTGGACCGGTTCGAGCCGGGCCACACGCGCGGCTCCTCGCACGGGGAGAGCCGGGCGATCCGGCTGGCCTACTTCGAGCATCCCTCCTACGTCCCCCTGGTCCGCCGCGCCTTCGAGAACTGGCGCGCGCTGGAGGCGCTGTCCGGCGAACGGGTGCTGATCCGGTCGGGCATCGTCGAGGCGGGGCCGGCGGGCTCGCAGCTGGTGAAGGGCTCGCTGGCGTCGAGCGCGGCTCACGACATCCCCTTGGAGCGGCTCGAGGCCCGGGAGGTCAACGCGCGCTTCCCGGCCTTCGCGCTTCCGGATGGCTGGGACTGCCTGTTCCAGCCGGACGCCGGAATCCTGCTGCCCGAGACGATCATCGCCCTGGAGCAGAAGGCCGCCCTGGCGGCGGGCGCGACGACGCGGTTCGGGGCCGAGGTCCTGGCGGTCGAGCCTGGGGGCGGCGGGAGCGTCCGCATCGCCCTGGCGGACGGCTCGCGGATCGAGGCGGGATCGGCGGTGATCGCGGCCGGCGCCTGGATCGGCGAGCTCGAGCCGATGCTGAAGCCTCACCTGGCGCTGACCCGCCAGGTCATGGCCTGGTTCAGGCCCTCCCGCCCCGAAACCGTGCGGCCGGGCCGGATGCCGTTCTTCATCCTGGACACGCCGGAGCTGGTCTACGGCTTTCCCGACTTCGCCGGATCGGGCGTCAAGGCGGCCTCGCACCGGCTCGGGCCAAGGCTCGACACCGCCGACGACCAGCGGCCGGAGGCGGACGCCGACGAGATCGCGCCCGTGGCGCGGACGCTCCAGACCCATCTGCCGGGCGCGGCGGGCCCTGTGACGCGAACGGCGAGCTGCATCTACACGTCCACGCCGGACGGCGACTTCGTGCTGGGCCCGCACGCCCTGCACCCGCAGATCGTGCTGGCCTCGCCCTGCTCGGGCCACGGCTTCAAGTTCTCGAGCGCGATCGGCGAGATCCTGGCCGACCTGGCCCTGACCGGAGAGACCGTCCACGACATCAGCCGTTTCAGTCCCGCGCGGCTCGGACCGCCAGGCTAGCCGGCGATGCCGGGCCTGAACCGCCCGACGGCGGGGGAACCGCGGACCGGGCTCGCGCGCTAGAGTCATCGGGCGCCGGCGGCCAGCCGGTGGAGGGAGCCAATGGAGCGCGACGAGGGCCTCTCGGCCCGACTCAAGGATGAGGGGCGCTACCGCCTGCTCATCGAGGCCATCACCGACTACGCCATCTACATTCTGGACCGCGAGGGCCGGGTGGCCAGCTGGAACGCCGGCGCGGCGCGGATGAAGGGCTATGTGGCCGAGGAGATCATCGGCCAGCACTTCTCGCGCTTCTACGCCGAGGAAGACCGGCGGGCCGGCGTGCCGGCCACCGGACTTGCGACCGCCGCCGAAGCCGGGCGCTGGGAGAACGAGGGCTGGCGCGTGCGCAAGGACGGCAGCCGGTTCTGGGCCCAGGCGGTGATCGACGCGATCCGCGACGAGGCAGGCGAGGTGATCGGCTTCGCCAAGGTGACCCGCGACATGACCGAGCGGCGCGAAGCCCAGCAGGCGCTGGAGCAGGCGCGCGAGGCCCTGTTCCAGTCGCAGAAGCTGGACGCGATCGGACAGCTCACCGGCGGCATCGCCCACGATTTCAACAACCTGCTGATGGCGGTCCTCGGCAGCCTGGAGCTGGTGCGAAAGCGCCTGCCCTACGATCCCAAGGTCACGCCGCTGATCGAGAACGCGCTGCAGGGCGCGCGCCGCGGGGCGGGCCTGACCCAGCGGCTGCTGACCTTCGCCCGCAAGCAGACCCTGTCGACCGAAGCGATCGACCTCGCCAGCCTGGTCCGCGGCATGACCGAGCTGCTGCAGCGCTCGCTCGGGCCCACGATCTGGATCGAGACCCGGTTCCCGCGCGACCTGCCCAAGACCCGCAGCGACGCCAACCAGCTGGAGACGGCCCTGCTGAACCTGGCGGTGAACGCGCGCGACGCCATGCCCGAGGGCGGGGCGATCCGGATCGAGGCGGAGGCCTGCGCGGTCGGCCCGGACTCGGCCGTCGGGCTCCCGCCCGGCGACTACGTCCGGCTGTCGTTCGCCGACACCGGCCAGGGAATGGACGCGGACACCCTGTCGCACGCGACGGAGCCCTTCTTCACCACCAAGGGGATCGGCAAGGGCACGGGCCTCGGCCTTTCCATGGTCCACGGACTGGCCGAACAGTCGGGCGGGCGGATGACCATCGCCAGCCGACCCGGCGAAGGCACGGTGGTGGAGCTCTGGCTGCCGAAGGCGGAGGAAGAGGCGGAGCGCCAGGTCTTCGCCGGCCAGCTGCGCGCGGCCGCGGTGGCGGATGTCGAGCCGATGGTGATCCTGACCGTCGACGACGACAACCTGGTGCTGATGAACACCATCGCCATGCTGGAAGACCTCGGCCACACCGCCTTCGCCGCGAGCTCGGCCCGCGACGCCCTGGCGACGCTCAGGCGCGAGGAGGTGGACCTGGTCATCACCGACTACGCCATGCCGCAGACCACCGGCGTGCAGCTCGCCGAGGCGATCCGGGCGCGCGTCCAGCCCGCCCCGCCGATGATCCTGGCGACCGGCTTCGCCGACCTGCCCGCGGTGGCCGCGTCGGACCTGCCGCAGCTCGCCAAGCCGTTCACCCAGGAGGACCTGGCCGAGGCGATCCGCCTGGTCAGCGAGGAGCGCCGCGTGAAGTCCGCCCAAGACGTCCCGGCCGCCTGAACCTCGCGGCGACTGCACTCTGGCGGATGCGCGACACCCAGCGGGTCGGGGACCGCGGGGTCGAAGCGCCCCGCCTCCCTGTCGCCATGCAGCGGGTCCCTTCCTCTGCCTGTGGCTGAGGACGAGCTATTCCTGCGTCGCGAAGGCCTGGATGGCGGCGGCCAGGAGGATGGCGCCCAGCACCGCCACCACCGCCCCGTCCTGCCACATGGTCATGGGATGGCCGAACAGGGTCACGCTGAAAGGCAGGGGATGGCCGGCCGCGCGCGCGGCCGGGTCCAGGAAGGCGTGGCGGATGGCGTCCACGCCGTAGGTGAGCGGATTGATCTTGGAGACCACCGCCAGCCACGGCGGCACCCGGTTCAGCGGGAAGAAGGCGCCGGACAGGAAGATCATCGGCATGATGAAGAGCTGCATCATCATCTGGAAGCCCTGCTGGGAGCCGATGCGGCTGGCCAGGAGAATGCCGAGGCTGGAGAGCGACAGGGAGAAGAGGATCAAGAGCGGGATCGCGTTCAACAGGATCGCGAAGCTCAGCGGCACGTGCAGGAAGGGCGCGAGGACCAGGATGAAGGACGCCTGGACGAGCGCCAGGATGGCCCCGCCCAGCACCTTGCCCGCGACGATGCCGAAGCGGCTGATCGGCGCCACCAGGAGCTCGCGCAGGAAGCCGAACTCGCGGTCCCACACCACCGACAGGCCCGAGAAGATCGAGGTCATGAAGACGGTCTGGGCGATGATGCCGGGGAACAGGAACTGGATGAAGTTCACGCCCGGCGTCATCGCGCCGATCATCCGGCCGAAGCCCGCGCCGAACATGACGAAGAACATCAGGGGCATGGCGAGCGTGGAGGCCATGCGCGCCTTGTCGTGCACGATCCGCAGCAGCTCGCGGTAGGCCACGACCCACAGGCCCCGGAGGAACTCGCCCTGGCCGGGCCGGGACGACGCCCGAACGGCAGCCGCGGCAGGGCCCTCCTGAAGCTCGGCGACGGCGTTGGTCATCGTCTCCTCCGCATGCGGCGCAGGCCGCCGAAGGCGTCGGCCCCTTCCTCGCGGATGGCGCGCCCGGTGATCTGCAGGAACACGTCGTCGAGGGTCGGCCCGCGAAGGCTGAGCGACATCAGGCCCTGCCGGGACTCGCGCACGAACCTGGGCAGCCAGGCCTTGCCGCCTGCGATGGTGAAGGTCACCTCGCCGTTCTCGAGCCGCGCGTCGACGCCCCAGACCTCCTCGAGCTCGCTCATGAGCGAGGCGTTGTCGGCGGCCTTGAGGGTGATCACGTCGCCGCCCACCCCGGCCTTGAGCGCCTCGGGCGTGTCCAGCGCCACGATGGAGCCGTGGTCGATGATGGCGATGCGGTCGCAGTTCTCCGCCTCGTCCATGTAGTGGGTGGTCAGGAAGATGGTGAGCTTCTCGCGCGCGCGCAGTTCGTGCAGGTGCTCCCAGATGTGGCGACGGGTCTGGGGATCGAGCCCGATGGAGGGCTCGTCAAGGAACAGCACCTTGGGATGGTGCAGCAGGCCCCGGGCGATCTCGAGCCGCCGCTTCATGCCCCCTGAATAGTGCCGGGTGGTGTCGTGGCGGCGGTCCCACAGCTCGAGCAGCTTGAGCAGGGCCTCCATGCGCGGCTCGTAGACCTCGCGCGGGACGGCGTAGGCGTGGGCGTGGAAGCGCAGGTTCTGCTCGGCCGAGAGGTAGTCGTCCAAGGTGGTGTCCTGGAACACCAGGCCGATGGAGCGGCGCACGTCGCTCTTCTGCGTCGCCACGTCGAAGCCGTTCACCCACGCGCGTCCCTCGGTGGGCCGCAGCAGCGTGCAGAGCATGTTGATGGTGGTCGACTTGCCCGCGCCGTTGGGGCCCAGGAACCCGAAGATCTCGCCCGCCTTCACGTCGAAGGAGACGCCCTTGACCGCAACCAGTTTCTTGAACCGGCGCACCAGGCCTTGGGCGATGATGGCTTCCATGCGAGCTTCCAGGACTGCGGCTGGGGAATGCGGGACAGGGCGACTGGCAGGCCAACAATCCTCGAATCGCGTTGACAGAGTCAACCATCTCGACGGCGGCGGGGTAGTGTCTCAGTTTGAAATCTCGCCACGTTGACAAGCATGGCGTCCTGCTCATCGCGCCCTTATGATGCCGCCCATGGAACCTCGCGGCATTCGCAGGATAAAGAATGCTGGCGGCTTGCCGGATGGCGTGCGAGTCACGGATGGGGGGCAAACGTTCGAAATACCGGAACAGCGGTATGTCGATAACGGCTATGAGCCGCCCCTTCACGAACTGCGTTGGGAGCACGAGATCGAGGAGGATTTTCTCGTGCCTAAAGGCCCACGCGGAGAGAAGCGTCCCGGCGACGTGATTGGAGCGGCTATCATGGTCGCCAAGATCGCGACGGGGGAAGTCGAGGACAATCCGCTCCCCGAGGACAAGGCGCACCACAGCCGGGGCGGCAAGAAGGGCGGCGCGGCCAGGGCCGAGAAACTGAGCGGCGCCGAGCGCTCGGCCATTGCCAGGAAGGCGGCGTCAAAGCGCTGGGGCGGCGCATAGCCGCGCGCATATTTAGGGATTGGAAACCGGAATCACCCGAGACATACTGGACCTGCCGCACTGACTCGGGAATTCCGTTGCCCACGCCCAACAAAGAGACCGTCGAGCGCGTCCTGGCGAAGAACAACCGCGCCGCGCTGATCCGCGACGCCGTCGAGGCGGCGTGGACGAAGGTTTTGAGTTACCCCGATCTGGTGTGGTTCCGTCGCAAGACCACTCGTGCCGCCCTGGTATGGGAATATGCGGTCGAGAACGCCATCGCCGCCCTCTCGGTGGACAAAGGCGTGGGCGTCGCACGCCACCACGACACTGTGTCCTTCGTTTTCGATGACGCTGTGTTGGTGCGGTTCAAGAAGGCGAACATCGAGTTACGGTCCAGCAACTATCCGACCGAACTGGCGCTGCTGTACCACGAACATAAAGTGGAAGACCTCTTTGGGCTTGGCGAACTCCAGCGAGTGGAGGCGGCCTATGTCCTGAACCGCTTCCAGAACCGCATCATGTGGGTCGGGATCGTCGCGAGGAAAAAGAAGCGCGCCCTATGGGACTTCGAACTCGCGCCGGTCGCTGGCGCGGAAATCGTCGAACTGCTGCCGCGCACCGAGCCCGCGGCCCCGGCAGCCGAGCGCGTGATCCAGCCCCGCGCGACGCCGGACGAAAAGTCGAGCGAAGAGGGTGAGTGATGCCCTCCATTTTCAATCCTGGGCTGCTCCTTCTGGCGAGGCAGTATCGGCAGAAGAGTTGAGTCTGACGTCGCCATCGGCGCTGGCCTGAACCAAGGCCATTACAGCCGCATCGAGAACGGGCTGACGGTTGAGGGGCCGTCAGCCGAAAACGTGGAGCGCATTGCCAACGCCCTGCGTTTCCCGCCGCCATTCTTCTATCAGGAAGACGGGCTCACTGGACTGCCCTTGAGCGTCCATCCGATGAACCGAAAGAAGGCCAGCGTCCGCGAGGGCGCGCTTCGCCAAGTTCATGCCGAACTGAACCTCCGGCTTATCCATCTGCGTCGCTATTTGCGCGCCGTCGATGTCGTTCCAGAATTGCCGCTTCCCAAGATCGATGTTGATGAGGGAGGCGGTCCGCAGGAGATCGCGCGCATGATCCGCAAGGCGTGGTCCGTGCCAGACGGCCCACTTGCAAACCTTACGGATCTCTGCGAGCGCGCGGGCATCGTCGTCATTTGGTGCGAATTCGATGCACCAATTGACGGGGTCACGATGACGGTTCGCGATCTGCCGTCGTGCATCTTCCTGAACAGCAACGTTTCGGCGGACCGGATGCGATTTTCTCTGGCTCATGAATTGGGCCACATAATAATGCACACAGTGCCGACGGACCACATCGAAGAAGAAGCCAACACGTTCGCGAGCGAGTTACTCGTTCCGGAGAAGTCGTTCACTCGCTCAGTCATTGGCCAGCGCATCACCTTGGATTGGTTGGCGCGACAGAAGGCGTATTGGCGAGTGTCAATGGCGTCCCTGGTGTATCGCGCCAGTACGCTGGAATTGATTACACGTCACCAGAGCGAGTATCTGTGGAAGAAGTTCTCCATGCTTGGCTGGCGCACGCGGGAGCCGCAGGAGACCGATTTTCCTCATGAGAGGCCGACGGTTTTCCCCGGTGTTGTGCGCTTTCATGCCGAGGATTTGGGCTATGGCATCGACGAGCTGCGGAGCCTCTTAAACCTTGGGGAAGACGACGTGCGCCGGCTCTATGGCGCGCACCTCGGGAAGCATCGCTTGTACGCCATAAAGTGAACTTCATGCTTGACACTCAAGCAGAAGGTTCAGATAAAAAGGGGCATGAACAAGCTGCCCCTCGCCAAGCGCGTCCAAATCCTCTCGATGCTCTGCGAGGGCTCTTCCATGCGGTCGATCAGCCGCGTTGTGGACGTGTCCATCAACACCGTGACCAAGCTGCTCGTGGACGCTGGCGAAGCCTGCCTGGCGTTGCATAACGAGCTGGTCCGCGACGTGGCGTCTGAGCGCGTCCAGATCGATGAAATCTGGTCGTTCTGCTACGCCAAGGCCAAGAACGTCGCGACGGCCACGGCTGCCCCGGAGGGAGCTGGCGATGTGTGGACGTGGACGGCGCTCGATGCCGATAGCAAGCTCATGGTCTCTTACTTCGTCGGTGACCGTGGCGGCGAGTCCGCTTTGATCGTCGCGGATGACCTGCGCAGCCGGATTGCCTCAGCGCGCGTCCAGGTTACGACCGACGCGCACAATGCCTATCGCCGGGTCAGGGAAGAAGCCTTCGGCGCCGACGCCGATTACGCCACCATCGAGAAAATCTACCGGACCGATCCGGCCGCCGCCCGTGGCCGCTACGGCCCGCCGGTCTGCATCGGGGCTAAGAAGAACGTCATCGAAGGGAACCCCGACCCGGCGCACGTCTCAACGTCCTACGTCGAGCGCTCCAACCTCTCGATCCGGATGCAGAACCGCAGGTTCACGCGGCTGGCCAACGCCTTCTCTAAGAAGCTGGACAACCACATCCACGCCCTGGCGCTCTACTTCATGTTCTACAATTTCGTGCGCACCCATAAGACCCTGAAGGTCACGCCCGCGATGGCGGCTGGTGTCACGGATCGACTCTGGTCCATGGAGGACATCGCAGAGAGGATTGACGCGCGCCGTCCGCGGCCGGGGAAGCGCGGGCCGTACAAGGGGCGTGTCCGAGAAAACACATGTGCGTAATGCGTGGTGGGGGGATCGTTCCCCCTTGCCAGGAATTAACTTGTCACCATCTATCACCGTGATAGGTGGAGAGCGTCGATGCCGGACAGATGGAAGCCAGCTGAAGCGACCAGGCGGATCAACGAATGCGCTAGGCGCGACAACTTCACCATCAGCCTCACCGTTCACGCGAGGGAGCAGATGGTCGCGCGCGATCTAATCATGAGCGATGTCAAACACGTTCTGAAAACGGGGTTTATATACGAGGAGCCAGAACCAGCGACCCGCGAAGGGTATTTCAAGTACCGCGTTGAAGGGACAAGCCCGAACAGCGACGGACGGACGATCAGGATCGTGGTCATTCCCGATGGGGGATGCGCGATGAAGATCGTGACGGTCATGTGGAGAGATGAAAGATGACGAGGCTTATAGACCACCGCTACGATGAGTGCGGCCTCGACAACGTGATCCTGAAGGGACTGCCAGTCGTCGTGGACGACGACGGGGAGGAAGTGATCACCATCCCCAATGTCAACATGCTCCACCGCGTGCTCGCTGCGACGGTGGCGTCCAAGGAGACTGGCCTCCAACCGAAGGAACTTCGGTTCCTGCGGACCGAGCTGGGCCTGAACTCAAGCCGAACTGGCCGCACTCGTCGGGAAGGATACGCAGACGATCGGTCGATGGGAGCGCGGTGAGACGCCGATGGAAAAGAGTGCCGAGATGGTCATTCGCGCACGCGCGCTCGAATATGCCTCGCAAGGCGCACTGCTTCCGATGGATGAACTGGCGCGTCGTTCGGTTCAGGCTGCGGTGCAGCCGCCGTTCATGATCGACGCCAGCAATCCGGATGATTACCGGCCGCTGGCGGCCTGATCGGCACCCGACGGAGGCAAGGAAGGCCCCGCTGCAGCGGGGCCTTTTTCGTCGGGCCGGATTTCAAACTGAGACACTACCGGCGGCGGCCTCAAGACGATTTCATTTGCGCCGCCGCGCCAAGGACCGGATGCTTGTCGGCCAAGGGCCAACAGAGCGCCGCCGGCCGGGTCCGCCCATCGCAGCGGCGCGGAAAGCGAGGTGGGTGATGGACTACGTCAGGCTCGGCCAATCCGGCCTCAAGGTCTCCCGAATCTGCCTGGGCTGCATGAGCTTCGGCTCGGGCATGGACTGGATGCTGTCGGAAGAGGACAGCCGCGCGATCGTGCAGCGGGCGATCGAGGGCGGGATCACCTTCTTCGACACCGCCGACGTCTATTCCCACGGCGAGAGCGAGGAGATCCTCGGGCGGGCGCTGGAGGACTTCAAGGTCCGGCGCGAGGAGGCGGTGATCGCCACCAAGGTCTACAACCCCATGGGCCAGGACCCCAACGCCCGCGGCCTGTCGCGCAAGCACATCATGCAGTCCATCGACGCCAGCCTGAAGCGACTGAAGACGGACTATGTCGACCTCTACCAGATCCATCGCTTCGACCGGGAGACGCCGATCGAGGAGACGATGGAGGCCCTGAACGACGTGATCAAGGCGGGCAAGGCGCTCTACATCGGCGCCTCGTCCATGGCGGCCTGGCAGTTCTCGAAGATGCAGCACGCAGCCGACCGCCTCGGCGCGACGCGGTTCGTGAGCATGCAGAACAACTACAGCCTGATCTACCGCGAGGAGGAGCGGGAGATGAACCCGCTGTGCCTGGACCAGGGGGTGGGCCTGATCCCCTACAGCCCCATCGGCGGCGGGCTGCTGGCCGGCAGCCGCAGGTCCAACACGGTGCGCTCCAACTCGGTGATGGCGCGCGAGCGCTTCACCCGACCGGCCGACGAGGCGGTGATCGATGCGGTCCAGCAGGTGGCCGCCGCCCGCGGCGTGAAGCCGGCGGAGATCGCCATCGCCTGGCTGCTCGCCAAGCCCGGCGTGAGCGCGCCGATCGTGGGCGCGACCAAGCTGGCGCACCTGGACGACCCCATCAAGGCGGTGGAGACGGCGCTGACGGCCGAGGAGATCGCCAAGCTCGAGGCGCCCTACGAAACCCAGCCGGTGCTGCCCTACTACTTCCGCCCGCCGTCCCGTTCGCCGGCCCAGAAAGCAGCGGCCTGAGCCCGCGACGATGAGCCTCGGGCCGGGCGGCCCGAAGACGCGCAAGCCGTTCGTCCCCAGCGGACCAGAATCCGGTTGACAGTGAAAAGCACCCCGGCAGGTTTGAACGGCTACGTCAGAACAAGAGCTCAGGGAGGAGCGCTGGATGGTCGACCTGGCGCAGGAGGCGCCCCTTCTCGTCGGCGGGACGGCTGAGCCGCCGATGCGCGGCGCTCCGCCTGCCGGGCCCATCGAGTCCGACTTCTCGCTGCGAAAGATCAGGATCGCGATGGTCTGCCTGGCCGGCATGACCTTCGCCACCTCGATCCTGCCCTTCAGCGCCCTGACCTATGTGCTCCTGCCGATGACCAAGGAGTTCCATTGGACGCGCGAGCAGTTCGGCTATGCCGGCTCGTGCCTGATGTGGTTCGGCGCGCTGACGGTGTGGGGCCTGGGGCGGCTGACCGACAAGGTCGGGGCCCGGCCCATCATCCTGTGGGGCACGCTCGGCGTCGGACTGGCGACCCTGGCGGTCGCCCACGTCCAGAACCTGTGGCAGTTCTGCGCCCTGTTCGCCCTGGTCGGGGTCTTCGGCTCGTCGGGCGCGAGCTATTCCAAGGTGATCGCCGCCCTGTTCACCCGGAACCGCGGCAAGGCCATGGCGATCTTCGGCGCGGAAGGCACCGCGGTGCGGTTCTTCATCCCGATGATCACCATCTTCCTGATCCTGCACTACAGCTGGCGCGGGATGTTCACGGCCTTCGGCGTGGCGATCGTGGCGATCCTGCCGATCCTCTACTTCGGACTGGACGAGCCCGGCACGATCGGACAGCTGCCGACGCTCGGCCGCAAGCGGCCCAAGGCGGCGGCCGCGGCCTCGACGCCCAGAATGGACTTCGACGGCATGACGATCCGCGAGACGCTGACGGACGGCGTCTTCTGGCTGATGCTCGGGGGCACGCTGATCAGCGGCGTCATCATCAACGGCCTGTTGACCAACACCGTGGCCGCCATGGTCGACAAGGGCTTCTCGCAGACGACCGCCGCGAACATGATGTCCTTCGCCATCCTGTTCGGCCTTGTCGGCACCTTGCTCGGCGGTTGGCTGATGGACCGGTTCCAGACCGCGAAGATCGCCGTCCCCTTCTCGCTGTGCACCGCCCTCGGCTATTACCTGTTCATGGTCGTCACGCCCAAGCTCGGCGGCCAGCCGATGCTGCTTTTCGGGGTTGGACTGGGCATGTTCGCCTTCTCCGCCCAGCTGCCGATGGCCGGCTACTTCCTGACCCGGTTCTTCGGCCTCAAGGCCTTCGCCGAGATCACCGGCTTCCAGGCGATGATCCAGGCTTTCTGCATGGGCTTCGCCGCGCCCATCGTCGGCCACATCTACGACGTGACGGGGAACTATGACCTCGCGTTCGAGATCGGCATCGGCGCGGCGCTGTTCTCGGCCGTCGTCTTCCTGGTCCTGCCCCGCTACCGGTTCTCGGCGAACATCGGCGCCATGCCGGCGCCGCCCAAGGCGTAGGCGGCCACGCGTCGGGTCCGGCCCTTCGCCTCAGCCACGCCGGGAGACCTGCTCATGGCCGACGACGCGACGAAAACCTCCGAAGGGCTCGACTTCATCCCGGAGTCCGACTTCTCGCCGCGGAAGATGAAGGTCGCCGCGGTCATCCTCCTCGGCCAGACCTTCGCCAGCTCGATCGTGCCGCTCGTCTCCCTGGGCTATGTGCTGCCGTCGATGACGAAGGAATTCGGCTGGTCGAGCACCGAGTTCCTGCTCGCCAACACCGCGCTGCTGTTCATCGGCGCCCTGGTCTCGTGGCCGATGGGGATCCTGACCGACAGGATCGGCGCGCGTCCGGTGATCATCCTGGGCACGCTCGGCGTCGGTGTGGCGACCCTGCTCGTGCCTCTGGTCCGCAACAACCCGATCGGGCCCCTGCCCCGGGCGTGGGAGTTCTACGCCCTGTTCGCCGTGATCGGGTTCTTCGGCACCTGCGTCGTCAGCTACTCCAAGGTCACGACCGCCCTGTTCACCCAGAACCGCGGCAAGGCCATGGCGATCCTGGGCGCGGAAGGGACGGTCGCCCGGGTGATCATCCCGGGCGTGACCGCGTTCCTGATCCTGCACTACGGGTGGCGCGGCCTGTTCACGACCATCGGGATCGTCGTGCTCGCCGTCGTTCCCCTGATCTTCCTGTTCCTGGAGGAGCCGGGGACCCGCGGCCTCAAGCCCAGCCTCAGCTTCAGGCGGCCGGCCGTCGCCGCGACGCAGGCCGGGGCGACGACGGTGCGCTTCGAGGGCATGGCCTTCGCGCAGGTGCTGCGCGACCGGGTCTTCTGGCTGATGCTGCTCGCCGGCGTCCTGGCGATCACGACCGGGACGGGGATGCTGCCCCTGATCCCCGCCTCGCTGATCCGCCGAGGCTTCACGCTGCAGACCATCGGCAACATCGATTCGCTCGCCACCTTCGCCGGCATACCGGGCGTGCTCCTGGCCGGCTATCTGATGGACAAGATCCACTCGCCGAAGGTGGCGGTCCCCTTCCACCTGCTCACCGCAGTGGCGGCCTGGCTGCTCATGACCGTCACGCCGGCCCAGGGCGGCCAGCCGATGCTGCTTGTGGCCCGCAGCCTGTTCACCTTCGCCTTCACCGCGGCCCTGCCGCTCAGCGCCTATCTGATGACGCGCTTCTTCGGCCTGAAGGCCTACGCCGCGATCTATGGCCTGATGGCGGGGATCCAGGCGCTGGCCGCGTCGGCGGCCCCGGTCGCGTTCGGGCGCATCTACGACGTCACCCACTCCGATCGGATCGGCTACGAGACCTGGGCCGCGGCCGTCGTGCTCGCCGCTGGGGTGTTCCTGATCCTGCCCCGCTACCGCTTCTCGGCGGACATCGGCGCCATGCCGGCCGAGCCGAAGCGGCCTTCCGGCGGCGCGGCGGCGAGCATGCCCGCGCAGTAGCGTCAGCCGGTCGGATAGGAGGCGGCGGCGTCGTTGGGCCAGCGGAAGTTGGTGTAGGTGACGGTCACGCTGAAATCCAACGACTTGACCTGGTGCCACCAGGCCAGCGGCATGAACAGGATCTCGCCGGGCTCGAGCTCCACGTCGTAGAACCGCGCGCCCACCAGGCGCGGGAAAGGCGTCAGATCCAGGTCCGGCGCGTCCAGGTCGGCGATCCGGCTGAAGACATGCAGCTCGTTGTAGAGCCGGCCGACCTCCGCAGCGGGGAGCACCTTCAACCGTTTGCGGCCGACCAGCTGGGCGATGAAGTTGTTGGTCAGGTCGTGATGCAGCGAGGTCAACGTGCCGGCCGGCCCGATCCAAGGCATGCCGTGGGGCATGGGGGCGTCCCGCGTCAGGAACTTGTCGAGGAACCCCATGTCCTCGGTCAGCGGCGCCAGCGCCTGGCGATTGCGCTCGGAATTATAGGCCGTGAGATAGGCGTCGTTGCCGCCGGCGCCCCCCGCGATGGAGTCGATGAAGACGTCGAACGGGGCCTCGCGCCGATGGCGGTCCTTCTGTTCCTCGAAGCGGGCGTTGGCCGTGCGTCCGCCCTGGTACTCCACGACGGCCGAGCCGACCTTGGCCTTCAGATAGTCCGGGGTCCAAAGGGTGAGAGCGGGCCAGTCGTCCATCTCCCCCACGAGGATCACCGGCCGTCCCACCGCGTAGTACTGCTCCAGGAACTCCTGCGTCCCAAGGTCCGCGCGCCGCTCGATGACCGCGGCGGAAGGGGCCAGCGCGCGCTGGCGCTCGAGGGTCTCCAGCAGCCATTCGCGCTTGGCGAGCGCGAGCTCGAGGGCCGCGACGTCAGACGCCTGGTCGGCGGAGACGGCCGGAGCGGCCGGCGCGATCGCGGAACCCTTGGCGTCATCGACCGGCGCGATCGGAACGTCCGGCGCGGCCCCCCGGTCGAACGGCTTGAGCCTCAGCTTGGACCGGTGGTCGGAGACCAGGGCTTCGCCGCTGACGTCCACGCCGCGATAGTAGTGCTTCTGCCAGCGGTCCGTCGGGGCCTTGGGCGGCTCGCGCTGCATGCGCGCGTGGAACTCGTCCCGCGCCTCGCTCCAGGCCCGGAATCGGGCGGCGGTGGCCGGATCCGCATCCAGCGGGGCGAAGGCGGGCTCGAACGCTTCGGCCGCCGCGCGCTGCAGGGGGAACAGAAAGCAGAACGGCTCCATCGCCTCGAAGCGGACCGGCAGGCCGGCCCGGGTGAACCGCCAGTTCATGGTGAAGGTGAAGGGCGACCAATCGGTCTCGACGATGCCGGTCAAGGGGGCGATCGCGTCCTTCATCCGGTTCGGCGATCCGCCGACCCAGAGGTTCCAGCCCGGCGGCGTGCGGAAGATGGCCTCCACGTGGAAGGTGAGCACGCCCTGGCCGAACAGCGAGACCGGCGCTCGCCCAGGATCGGCGCCGGGATCCAGCCGGATGGTCACCGCCGTGGTCTCGGCGCCGCCATCCCACACGGCTTCGAACCCGCAAGGGCTCAGCACCTCCCAACCGTGCGCATTGGCGATGTTGAGCGGCAGGCAGCGGTAGGCGAAGGCCTCGGGCGTCGCGTCCATCCAGGACCGCGTGGCCGGCGCGGGGCGGATCAGCGGCGCCCATCCGGGATGCAAATAGGCGGTCAGTTTCATGGGCGCCGGCGCCCCAAGCGAGAGGAAGGGATATATATAGGGAGCTTCGTCCAAGGATCGGACACCGCCTTTGCTCCAGGCAGGCCAAGCCCGGTGTCGTCGGTCGCGGTCACTTCGCCCGCGCCGAACAGCGAAAAGGAAGGGCGCGCGTCATGCCTTACAATCTCGACATACCAGGGTGGATGCCCGAGCCCGAGCTGAAGATACTCGAGCGACTGGCGCGCGGGATTCCCGCCGGCGGGGCGATGGTCGAGGTCGGGCCGTTCTGCGGCCGATCATCCTGGTGCTGGTCCAAGTCGGCGGCGCAGGACGTTTCCGTCACGTGCATCGACATCTGGGACCCGCTGGAACATCCCTATTCTCCACCGACCAAGACGGGTGAGGGCGCCATTTCGGATGAGGATTACGGCAAGACGTCCAAAGAGAAGGGAAATTGGGGAACGCTGGAGAATTTCCTTTATTACACCAAAGACTGTCACAATATCACGGCCCTGAAGGGGAGGAGTCCAGACGATTTCCTCGACTGGCCGATGGATAGTCTGGATCTGGTGTTTCTGGATGGCGTTCACCACAATCCATTCTTCCACGCCGACGTGGTGCATTGGTTTCCGCGGGTGAAGCCGGGAGGGATGCTTTGCGGTGACGACTGCGCCAGAACCCACCCCGACGTGCTGTGGACCATCGACGACTTCTGCAAGGAGCTGGGCATCCCGTTCACCGTCGAGCGACGCATCTGGATGCTGAGGCGGCCAGTGGGGACCTCGCGGGTTGCCAAGACGCCTGTGAGCGCCTATTCGATCTAGAGTTGTCTGACTGCCGAAAAATTCTACATATGGTAAAGCAACCTTAAGTATATCGTTGCGTTCCGTCTAAACTCCCGGGGGTTGGCCACTCGTCGCCTTCCTCTGAAGGAGGGGCCTGGGCGGTGCCATGTGACAAGATACTATCTGCTGACCCTGGTCGTTCTGGCTGCCGGCCAGAGCGCGCTGGCCCAACCCGCCGGCGTGAGCGCAGGCAGCCAACTCCAGCAGGTCCCGCGGGCGCCGGCTGAGCCCAGGTCGATCCCGGACATCCGCGTCGAGCGCGGCCAGGCGCCGTCGACTCCGGGCCCCGCCGGGCCCCGGTTCGTGGTCAAGTCGCTGCACGTGACGGGCGCGACCCGCTTCACCGAGGCGGAGCTGATCGCGGCGACGGGATTCCAGCCCGGCGCCGAGATGGACCTGGCGGGTCTGCGCACCCTGGCCGCCCGTATTTCGGATTTCTACGATCGCCACGGGTACTTCCTCGCCCAGGCCTATGTGCCCGCCCAGGACGTCGAAGGCGGGACCGTGACGATCGCGGTGATCGAAGGCCGCTATGGCAAGGTCGGGCTCAACAACCACACCCATGTCTCCAACGCCCTGGCCCACAGCATGCTGGCGGGCCTGGACGCCGGCGACGTGGTCGCGACTGCGCCGCTGGAGCGGCGGCTGCTGCTGCTGTCGGACCTGCCGGGGGTGAAGGTGCAGTCGACCCTGCAGCCAGGCGAGGCGGTGGGGACTTCCGACCTGACCGTCAGCCTGTTGCCGGGGCGCCGCGTGACCGGCAGCCTCGAGGCCGACAATGCAGGAAATCCCTACACCGGGACCTATCGGGGCGGCGGCACGCTGAACCTGAACGAGCTCACCGGTCAGGGCGACATGGCGAGCGTACGCTTCCTGACCGCAGGGTCCGGCTTCAACTACGTGCGGGGCGCCTATCAGGCGCATCTGCAGGACGCGACCTTGGGCGTGGCCTATGCCCATCTGACCTATCGGCTCGGCGGGCGCTTCTCACCGCTGGATGCGAGCGGGACGGCGGACATCGCCAGCCTCTACGGCAGCTATCCCCTGATCCGTTCGCGCGACACCAACCTCGATGTCCACCTGCAATTCGACGCCAGGTCCTTCCATGACAAGGTCGGCGCGACCTCGTTCGTGGCGGACAGGACCGCCCGCGTCGTCATCGTGGGGCTGACCGGCGATCACCACGACCGGCTCCTGGGCGGCGGCTGGACCTCCTATTCGGTCAGCTGGGCGTTCGGCGACCTCCACATCAAGACGCCGTCGGTTCGGGCCGAAGACGCCCTCACCGCGCGGACCAACGGCGCCTACAATAAATTCTCGTTCGACCTCGCCCGGCTGCAACAGGTGGCCGGGCCCCTGTCGCTCTACGGCGAGGCGCGAGGGCAGTTGGCGTCGAAGAACCTCGAACTCTTCAGAGAAGATGGAGCTCGGCGGCGCCTATGGCGTGCGGGCCTACCCTGAAGGCGAGGCCTATGGCGACCAGGGCTACATCCTGACCGCCGAAGCCAGGCTGAACCTGACGGCGCTGTCGCGGCGCATGCCCGGCCAGCTGCAGGCGGCCGTGTTCGTCGACCATGGCTCGGTGACCCTCGACAAGTCTCCGTGGGTCGCGGGCCGCAATCACCGGACGCTGAGCGCCGCCGGCGTCGGCCTGAGCTGGGCGGACAACCGTGGCCTCCTGATCAGTGCCTCCTACGCCTTCAAGCTGGGCGGCGGACGGGCCCTCTCGGCGCCGGATCGATCCGGCCGATTCTGGATCCGGCTCTCGAAGCTCTTCTGACGGAGACCTTGGCACGCTTGGCGTCAAGTACAGGAACAACTCCCATGGATGCCACCCTTCGCCTGTCAGCACTTCCCCGCGTCCCTGCGGCCACGGGCCGGCGGGCGTGGCTTGCCGCCTCCTCGGCGCTGGCCGGCTCGCTGGCGCTGAGCCTGGCCCTTGGAACGTCCGCCCAGGCGTTGCCGACGGCGGGGGTGGTGGCGGCGGGAGCGGCGACCGTCGTGGGCGCGCCCAACAGCCTCACCATCAACCAGTCGACCCAGAACGCGGTGATCAACTGGCAGAGCTTCGGCATCGGTCAGGGGGAGTCCGTCCAGTTCGTGCAGCCCAACGTCAGCTCAGTGGCGCTGAACCGCGTGCTGGGCGCCGAGCCCTCGATGATCCTCGGCCGGCTGTCGGCCAACGGCCAGGTGTTCCTGGTCAACCCCAACGGCGTGCTGTTCGGGACGGGCGCGCAGGTCAACGTCGGCGGCCTGGTGGCCTCGACCCTGCAGATCAACGACGCCGACTTCATGGCGGGCCGGTACCGGTTCACCGGGACGGGCGCCGGCGCTGGCGCGGTGGTCAACATGGGCTCGATCGTCGCGGACGGCGGCTCGGTCGCCCTGCTCGGCGGCCACGTCAGCAATCAGGGCGTGATCTCCGCCAGGCTCGGCGCGGTGTCGCTGGCGGCGGGGCGCGCCATGACCCTCGACGTGGCCGGGGACGGCCTGCTGAACGTGAAGGTCGACGAAGGCGCGGTGAACGCCCTGGCCGAGAACGGCGGCCTGATCCGCGCCGACGGCGGCCGGGTGCTGATGACGGCCCGATCGGCGAGCGGGCTCTTGCGGACGGCGGTCAACAACACCGGCGTCATCGAGGCGCGCACGCTTCAGACCCGCAACGGCTCCATCAGCCTGATGGGCGACATGCAAAGCGGCGCGGTGAACGTCGCCGGGACACTGGACGCCAGCGCGCCGGACGGCGGCGACGGGGGCGTGATCGAAACCTCCGCCGCGATGGTCAACATCGCCGATGGCGCCAAGGTCACCACAGCCGCCCCCATGGGGCTGACCGGGGTCTGGAGCATCGACCCGCTGGACTTCACCATCGGGGCCGGCGGCAACATCTCGGGCGCGACGCTCTCGGCCCTGCTGGTCACCAACAGCGTCACCATCAGCACGGCGGCCGGGACCAACTCCGTCGATCCGGGAACCCCGCCGGTGTCCAACCTCTACTCCACCACGCCCGGCAACGGCGACATCATCGTCAACGACGCGGTCAGCTGGACGGCGGCGCCGAGCACCACCACCCTGAAGCTGATCGCCGACCGCGACGTCGACCTGAACAACGCGATCACCGCCACCAACGGCAACTTCGTGGTGTGCTGCGGCCGCGACATCAACGCGAGCGGGACGATCACGACCGTCAACGGAAGCGTCCTTCTGAGCGCGGGACGGGACATCTTCCTGAACGCCGTCGCGGCCATGACGACGACCGACGGCAACATCACGATCTGCGCCGGCGACAACCTCAACATCGACGCGGCGATCACCCTGACCCGAGGGACCAGCACTCCGGCCCAGAGCCTCAGCCTGGCGCTCGGCCTGACGTTGATCGCCGGAAACAGCGGAACCGGACCGGGGGTCGCCGGCGGCACGGTGATCTTCGATCCCTTGGCGCCGCTCGTCACCGTCACAGGGCCGAGCGCGCCGGTGGTCATCGACTACAATCCGGTCTCCTACACGACGCCCACGGACTATTCGGTCGAGTTCACCCTGACCGGCGGGGCCACGCTGACCCAGCACATGCTGGTGTTCCCCAACGGCGACAAGGTCTTCGACGGCACGACCGCGGCGATCCTCTCGGGGTTCAAGAGCACCGGCGTCTCCGGCGCCCCCACCGGGGTCACCTTGGTGGCGGGTCCTGGCGCCACCGCCGTCTTCGACAGCGCGGCCGTGGGATCCGACATCGGGATCACCTACTCGGACTACAGCCTCGCCGGCCCAGACGCCGCCGACTACGCCCTCGCGGCGAACTGCTGCACGTCCGGCTTCCGGACGACCGCGACGATCACCGCCGCGGCGACACCGACGCCAACCCCAACTCCGACGCCGACACCCACTCCGACGCCGACGCCGACGCCGACGCCGACGCCGACTCCGACACCGACCCCAACTCCGACGCCAACGCCAACGCCAACGCCGACGCCGACACCGACACCGACACCCACTCCGACTCCGACTCCGACTCCGACGCCGACCCCGACGCCGACACCCACTCCGACGCCGACGCCGACGCCGACTCCAACGCCGACCCCAACCCCGACACCAACGCCGACCCCAACTCCGACACCAACGCCGACCCCAACCCCGACACCAACGCCGACACCAACGCCGACGCCAACTCCGACGCCAACGCCAACGCCGACGCCGACGCCGACTCCGACCCCGACCCCGACACCAACTCCGACTCCGACGCCAACGCCAACGCCGACACCAACGCCAACTCCGACCCCAACCCCGACGCCGACACCAACTCCGACACCAACGCCAACTCCGACACCGACGCCAACCCCAACTCCGACCCCAACCCCGACACCGACGCCGACACCAACTCCGACACCGACGCCAACGCCAACGCCGACGCCGACGCCGACGCCGACGCCGACGCCGCTTCCGCTCATTGCGCCTGAGGTCTTGGGGACTCCGCCCGTCGAGATCGGTGCGCCGGCGGGCCTGACCGTCCTGGTGCTCCGCGGCGGGGTCAGAATGCCGCTCGTGCCGGTGGCCGAGAGGGCGCCGATCCTTCCGCCGCCGGCCGCCCTTCCCGCCGTGACGGCGCCGCCGCCTCCGGCCTATGTGGCGCCCGTGCGTCCGCGCAAGCAGGACCGCAACTAGAGTGGTTTGGTGGGCGCCGATCGCCATGCCACAGCGCGCTTGGATGATGTTCAGGGGCCCGTCGCGATGTCTTGTGCGGCTGCCCGCTGGCGCATCCCCGGCGCTGGCCGAGACCGTCCGCCGGCGGTCCAGGCGCGCCCGATGGGGCCGGCGACTTCAACGGAAGGGCCCCACCCTTCGCCTGTCGGCTCTTCTCCGCGGCCCCGCGTCCTGCGGCCTCGGGCCGACGGGCGTGGCTTGCCGCTTCCTCGGCGCTGGCCGGCTCGCTGGCGCTGAGCCTGGCCCTTGGAACGTCCGCCCAGGCGTTGCCGACGGCGGGGGTGGTGGCGGCGGGAGCGGCGACCGTCGTGGGCGCCCCCAACAGCCTCACCATCAACCAGTCGACCCAGAACGCGGTGATCAACTGGCAGAGCTTCGGCATCGGTCAGGGGGAGTCCGTCCAGTTCGTGCAGCCCAACGTCAGCTCAGTGGCGCTGAACCGCGTGCTGGGCGCCGAGCCCTCGATGATCCTCGGCCGGCTGTCGGCCAACGGCCAGGTGTTCCTGGTCAACCCCAACGGCGTGCTGTTCGGGACGGGCGCGCAGGTCAACGTCGGCGGCCTGGTGGCCTCGACCCTGCAGATCAACGACGCCGACTTCATGGCGGGCCGGTACCGGTTCACCGGGACGGGCGCCGGCGCTGGCGCGGTGGTCAACATGGGCTCGATCGTCGCGGACGGCGGCTCGGTCGCCCTGCTCGGCGGCCACGTCAGCAATCAGGGCGTGATCTCCGCCAGGCTCGGCGCGGTGTCGCTGGCGGCGGGGCGCGCCATGACCCTCGACGTGGCCGGGGACGGCCTGCTGAACGTGAAGGTCGACGAAGGCGCGGTGAACGCCCTGGCCGAGAACGGCGGCCTGATCCGCGCCGACGGCGGCCGGGTGCTGATGACGGCCCGATCGGCGAGCGGGCTCTTGCGGACGGCGGTCAACAACACCGGCGTCATCGAGGCGCGCACGCTTCAGACCCGCAACGGCTCCATCAGCCTGATGGGCGACATGCAAAGCGGCGCGGTGAACGTCGCCGGGACACTGGACGCCAGCGCGCCGGACGGCGGCGACGGGGGCGTGATCGAAACCTCCGCCGCGATGGTCAACATCGCCGATGGCGCCAAGGTCACCACAGCCGCCCCCATGGGGCTGACCGGGGTCTGGAGCATCGACCCGCTGGACTTCACCATCGGGGCCGGCGGCAACATCTCG
Source organism: uncultured Alphaproteobacteria bacterium (assembly GCA_963775275.1). GTDB lineage: Bacteria > Pseudomonadota > Alphaproteobacteria > Caulobacterales > Caulobacteraceae > JANWHQ01. The sequence continues at coordinate 688,039 of CAVZII010000005.1, forward strand.
GGCGCGACGCTCTCGGCCCTGCTGGTCACCAACAGCGTCACCATCAGCACGGCGGCCGGGACCGACTCCGTCGATCCGGGAACCCCGCCGGTGTCCAACCTCTACTCCACCACGCCCGGCAACGGCGACATCATCGTCAACGACGCGGTCAGCTGGACGGCGGCGCCGAGCACCACCACCCTGAAGCTGATCGCCGAGCGCGACGTCGACCTGAACAACGCGATCACCGCCACCAACGGCAACTTCGTGGTGTGCTGCGGCCGCGACATCAACGCGAGCGGGACGATCACGACCGTCAACGGAAGCGTCCTTCTGAGCGCGGGACGGGACATCTTCCTGAACGCCGTCGCGGCCATGACGACGACCGACGGCAACATCACGATCTGCGCCGGCGACAACCTCAACATCGACGCGGCGATCACCCTGACCCGAGGGACCAGCACTCCGGCCCAGAGCCTCAGCCTGGCGCTCGGCCTGACGTTGATCGCCGGAAACAGCGGAACCGGACCGGGGGTCGCCGGCGGCACGGTGATCTTCGATCCCTTGGCGCCGCTCGTCACCGTCACAGGGCCGAGCGCGCCGGTGGTCATCGACTACAATCCGGTCTCCTACACGACGCCCACGGACTATTCGGTCGAGTTCACCCTGACCGGCGGGGCCACGCTGACCCAGCACATGCTGGTGTTCCCCAACGGCGACAAGGTCTTCGACGGCACGACCGCGGCGATCCTCTCGGGGTTCAAGAGCACCGGCGTCTCCGGCGCCCCCACCGGGGTCACCTTGGTGGCGGGTCCTGGCGCCACCGCCGTCTTCGACAGCGCGGCCGTGGGATCCGACATCGGGATCACCTACTCGGACTACAGCCTCGCCGGCCCAGACGCCGCCGACTACGCCCTCGCGGCGAACTGCTGCACGTCCGGCTTCCGGACGACCGCGACGATCACCGCCGCGACACCGACCCCGACGCCAACGCCAACGCCGACGCCGACCCCGACCCCTACACCAACTCCGACGCCAACGCCGACGCCAACGCCGACGCCAACGCCGACCCCCACGCCTACTCCGACGCCGACGCCGACGCCGACGCCGACACCGACCCCAACCCGACGCCAACTCCGACGCCAACTCCGACGCCGACGCCGACACCAACGCCAACACCAACGCCAACACCCACTCCGACGCCAACGCCGACACCAACGCCGACACCCACTCCGACGCCGACCCCAACCCCGACGCCGACACCAACGCCCACTCCGACGCCGACACCCACACCGACGCCGACGCCCACTCCGACTCCCACACCGACGCCGACCCCAACCCCGACGCCAACACCGACGCCGACGCCAACTCCAACGCCGACCCCAACCCCGACGCCCACGCCGACGCCAACGCCGACACCGACACCAACACCGACGCCGACGCCGACACCGACGCCTACGCCGACACCAACGCCGACGCCGACGCCGACACCCACTCCGACGCCGACGCCGACGCCAACTCCGACGCCAACCCCGACACCAACTCCGACCCCAACCCCGACGCCGACGCCGACACCAACGCCGACGCCAACGCCGACACCGACTCCGACGCCGACCCCGACGCCAACGCCAACGCCGACACCGACACCGACGCCCACGCCGACGCCGACCCCGACACCAACACCGACGCCGACGCCGACGCCGACGCCAACTCCGACGCCGACGCCAACGCCGACGCCAACTCCGACGCCGACGCCAACGCCGACACCAACGCCGACACCAACGCCGACACCCACTCCGACGCCAACGCCGACACCGACGCCAACACCCACTCCGACGCCGACCCCAACCCCGACGCCGACGCCGACACCAACGCCCACTCCGACTCCGACGCCGACACCGACACCAACGCCAACGCCCACTCCGACTCCGACTCCGACTCCGACGCCGACCCCAACCCCGACGCCAACACCGACGCCGACGCCAACTCCAACGCCGACCCCAACCCCGACGCCCACGCCGACGCCGACCCCGACGCCGACACCAACGCCAACACCGACACCGACACCAACCCCGACGCCGACTCCAACGCCGACGCCGACGCCGACACCCACTCCGACGCCGACCCCGACCCCGACACCAACTCCGACCCCCACTCCGACGCCGACACCCACACCAACGCCAACGCCGACCCCGACGCCGACGCCAACGCCGACACCCACTCCGACGCCGACGCCGACGCCAACTCCGACGCCGACGCCAACTCCGACGCCAACCCCGACACCAACTCCGACCCCAACTCCGACGCCAACGCCGACGCCAACGCCAACGCCGACCCCCACGCCCACTCCGGCCCCGACGCCGACACCGACGCCGACACCAACGCCGACACCCGCTCCGCTTCCGCTCGTTGCACCCGAGGTGGTGGAAAGTGCGCCCCTCGAGGTCGGGGCGCCGGCGGGCCTGACTCTCCTGGTGCTCCGCGGCGGGGTCAGAATGCCGCTTGCGCCGGTGGCCGAGACAGCGCCGATCCCTCGGCGGGCGACCGCTCTACCCGCCGTGACGTCGCCGTTTCCGGCCTATGTGGCGCCGGTGCATCCGCGCAAGCAGGACCGGAACTAGAGCGGTTCCAGGAGCAATCACCATGGCCCAACCCTCGCGAACGACGTTCAAGGCCCTGATGCTGTGTCTGGCCGGGTTTTGGGCCTTCCCGACCCTGGCGTCGGCCGCGGCCTCGCCGCCTGCGGACCGGGCCGGCCTCAAGGAAAGCCCGGCCTCAACCGCGGCGGAGCGAGTCGCGGACTGGGTGATCGCGTCCGGCGACAGTCACGGCCTGCCCTTCGCGATCGTCGACAAGGTCGCGGCCGAGGTCTTCGTCTATGAACGGGATGGGAGCCTACGCGGCGCGGCGCCGGTACTGGTCGGACTGGCGCGCGGCGATGACTCGGTCCGAGGCATCGGGCAGCGCAAGCTGTCGAGCATACGTCCCGCAGAGCGAACCACCCCCGCCGGCCGCTTCGTCGCCGCGCTCGGCCAGGACCTCGGGACAAAGGACGTGCTCTGGGTGGACTATGACGCCGGCGTCTCCCTGCATCGGGTGATCACCACCAATCCGAAGGAACGACGGCTGCAGCGCCTGGCGACGCCGACGCCGCTCGACAACCGGATCTCCTACGGCTGCATCAACGTGCCCGAAGCGTTCTTCGACAAGGTCGTCGAGCCGACGTTCAGCGGCACGGATGGGATCGTCTACATCCTGCCGGAGGTCCGCTCGATCCGCGACGTGTTCCCGGCCTATCTTCCCGAACACAGCAGCCGGACGCTGGCGGTCACGGCCGTCGTCCCGGCGCGCTGACGGCCTCCGCAAACCGGGTTCGACTTTTGCAGAACGCGCTCTAAGCCGTCCCGTCTTCGCGCGGGGACCCGGTTTCCACTTCGCCCGAGAGCGGGCCGGGGGTGGTCTGGGTCTCGTAGATCGGGTTGTAGAGCAGCGTCCCGAAGGTCTCGAGCACCCGCTTGCGCTCCTCATTGACCGGCTCGTCGGGGATGGCGCGCATGAGGGCGTCGCAGCGGGCCTGCATCCCCTCGCGGAACTCCGGATGGCTGAAGATGAAGAGGTCGTTCCGGCGGATCCCGCGCAGCACGCGCTCGCCGACCTCGATGGGGTCCATGAACACCCGGCGCAAGGTCTCGGGATCGAAGCTCGGGCGCGGCTGGCCGTTCAGCTGGGGCGGCGGGACGCGCGGGCCCTTGTAGCCGGAGTCGGAGAGGCTCTGCGGCCTCACCGCCTGGGTCGTGACCCCGAGGTTGGTCGCCACCGGCCCCGGGAAATAGACCGAGACGCCGATGTTGTCGTTCTGCAGGTCGGTCGCGAGCGCCTCGGACAGGCCCGCCACCCCCATCTTGGCGGTGATGTAGAGCCCCGCCTGGCCCGAGGCGAAGGCGCCGGACTGGGAGGCGTTGTTGACGATGTGCCCGCCCTCGCCATGGGCCAGCATGCGCGGCATGAAGGTCTGGACCCCGTTGATCACCCCGCCCAGGCACACGCCCATGACGAAGTCCCAGTCGTCGTAGGTGGCCTTCTGCATCGGCCCGACCACGCCCACGCCGGCGTTGTTCACCAGCACATGGACGGGACCGAACACCTGCTCGGCCTCGTCGGCGGCCCGGACCCACTGTTCGCGGTCGGTGACGTCCAGGAGGACCGGATGCACCGCCAGGTTGGTGTCCTTGAATCCCGCCATGGCCTCGTCGAGGGCCTCGCGGCGGATGTCGGCGATCACGACCTTCATGCCCGCGCGGGCGAAGACCGTGGCCATGCCCAGGCCCATGCCCGACGCGCCGCCGGTGATGAAGGCGACCTTGCCCTCGACGTCCTGCATCTTTGCGTTTCCTCTTTCATCCCTTCTCCCGGAGGGAGAAGGAGGGACCCAACCCGGAGGGTTGGGAGGATGTGGGTTCAGGAACGGTGGGGGCTTGCCCCTCACCTTCCCGTTGCTCCGCAACGGGGCCCCTTCCTCTCCCCATGGGAGAGGCGACGATCGCGGTGCTCGGTGTAGATCGGCGTGGTCAGGAGGTTCTTGATGGTAGCGGCGCGGGCGTGATTGATCGGCTCGTCCGGCCAGGCCGCCTCGATCGCCTCGTGGCGCTCGCGGATGGCGGCGCGCAGCTCCGGATGGCTCAGGATGTAGAGCTCGTTGGCCCGGATCGCCTTCAGGATCCGCCGGCCCGCCTCCTCGGGCTCCATCCAGGAGTCGCCGAGGCTGATCGCGCCCTTGACCGGCTCGCCGGCCGGCTCGGGCGGGGAGTAGCCGGTGTCGGAGAGCCCGGCGGGGCGCTTGGCGCCGGCTTCGGCGATGTTGGACTTCACCGGCCCCGGGCAATAGACCGAGACGCCGATCCCATGCTCGGCCATGTCGCTGCGCAGGGCCTCCGAAAGGCCCGTCACCGCGAACTTGGAGGCGCAGTAGACGCCGGCCGTGCCGAGCGCGGCCAGGCCCCCGATCGAGGAGACGTTGACGATGTGGCCGCCCTGGCCGCGGGCGATCATCCGCGGGATGACGGTGACGATCCCGTTGATCACGCCGCCGACATTGACGCCCATGACCCAGTCCCAGTCGTCGTAGGTGGCCTGCTCCATCGGCCCGATCACGCCGACCCCGGCGTTGTTGACCAAGAGGTCGATGGGCCCCAGCGCCTGCTCGACCTCGTCGGCGGCGCGGACCCAGCCGGAGCGGTCGGTGACGTCGAGCTTGACCGGATGCAGGACGAGGTTCGGCCGCTCGGCGAACCAGGCCTCGATCGGCCCGAGCGAATCCTCGCGCCGATAGGTGATCGCCACCTTCATGCCGGCCCCGGCCAGCACCTTGGCCAGTCCCATGCCGATCCCGGAGACGCCGCCGGTGATGAAGGCGACCTTTCCCTCGAGATGCTGCATGGGCTCCTCCTTGATTATGACCTCAGCTCATCCCCGGCAGGCCGGCGCCCAGGCCAAGGTAGTTCATGGCGTAGAGCGACTGGACGATCGGCTGGGCCGAGGGATGCACCAGATACATCTGAATGTCGCGGAAGTACCGCTGCATCTTCCTGCCCTTGGCGATGGAGGAGGCCGAGGCGGTGCGGAACACCTTCTCGACCGCGTCGGTCGCGAGGTAGCAGCCCCGCTGGGCGATCGCCCAGATCTTGAAGGTATCCTGGGGCGTGATCGGCTGGCCCGTCCGCTGCCAGCGCTCACACTGCTCGTGGTACATCTCCATGCAGGCGAGCATCAGAGCCTCGGCCGAGTGGGCGTTGGCCAGGGCCTCGCCGATCGCCGCCTGGCTGGTGGGATCGTTCAGCTTCAGCGTCCCGCCGCCCATGACCGGCTTCTTGCGCATGATCTGCTCGTACTCGTCGATCGCGGCGTAGGCGGTCCCGGTGAGGATGGCGGTGAAGGTGGCGTGGTAGGCCCCGCCCATGATGCCGAGATACATCGGGTTGCCGTGCAGGCGCGTGCCCGGCGTTTCGGTCCAGCCGGCCGGCAGGCTGAGCAGGATGGCCGGCACGATGTGGTGGTCGGGCACGAACTGGTCGGTGATCCTGACCGACTGCGAGCCGGACGCGCGCATGCCCAGGCTGACGTCGCCGCCCCAGTCCTCGATGATCTCATAGCGGTCGCGCGGCAGGACGATGTTGACCGTCCGCGCGGGCTTGCCGTCCGCCTCGGGGATGATCGCTCCGCCGATGAAGTGGGTCGAGATCGGGGCGCCGGAGGAATACTGCCACTGGCCGGTGACCATGTAGCCGCCGTCCACCCGCGTCAGCTTGCCCGCGGGCGGCGCCCGGTGCGGGGCGCGGAAGTCGCCGGCGGCGCCGAACAGCTCGCGCTGGGCCTGCTCGGGCCAATGGGCGGCGACCACCAGGGAGTGGGAGGTGCCCAGGCAGTAGCACCAGCCCGCCGACGGATGGCCGCGCGCGATCTCCATGACCACCTTGCCGAAGGTCATCAGGTCCATCTCGTAGCCGCCGAACATCCTGGGCTGGATCAGGCGGTAGAGGCCGCCATCGATCATGGCCTGATGGACGTCGTCGAGGTACCAGCCGCGCTCGTCGGCCTCCTCCTGCTGTTCGCGCAGGCGCGGCCTGAGGGCCCGCGCGCGTTCCACCGCCATCTCGGCCGTCAGTCCCGGCTCGGGCTGGGGCAGCCAGCCGGGCTTGCCCGCAGACGTCTTCACAGCCTCAATCTGGCCCATGCGTTTCCTTCGTCCTCAGGTCGGCCGCCTCGAGTGCATCCGGATGCGGCCACGGGGCCGATCCTGGCGTTCCTGGAATTCACATTATCCAATGCGCGGCCGGTGACAACGATGATCGTAACAATTGTGACGGAGGCGGGGCGGTGAAGATCCTGCTGGTCTACTGCCATCCTGTCGCGACGAGCTTCGCGGCGGCGCTGAGGGACCGCATCCTCGCCGCGCTGGAGGCCAAGGGCCACCAGGTCGAGCTGGTGGATCTCTATGCCGAAGGGTTCGATCCCGCGCTCTCGACGATGGAGCGCATCGAGTACGAGGAGCCGCCGGAGAACCGCGAACAGGTTCTGGGCTATGCCGCCCAGGTGAAGCGGTGCGAGGGCCTGCTGCTGGTGCACCCGACCTGGTGGTACGGCATGCCGGCGATGCTGAAGGGCTGGTTCGACCGGGTGTGGATCCCCGGCGTGGCCTTCGACATCGACCCTTCCGGCGGCATCAGCGCCGCCGAGCTCGGCCGGATCCGCAAGCTGGCCGTGGTCACGACCTATGGCGCGCCGGAGTGGTTCAACCGCTTCGTGATGGGCGATCCGGCCCGCAAGGTGATGGCCCGGGGCCTGAAGCGCCTGCTGGCCAGGGGGTGCGGCTTCAGCTGGAACGCCTGCTACGACATGGACCGCGCCGGACCGGACAAGCTCGAGCGCTTCGCACGGCGCACGGTCCAGCGGCTGGAGAGGTTCTTCGCATCTTGACGATCAGGGGCCCTTCCCGTCGCAGGCCGGCGGTGAGACAAGGATGGCAAAGACCACAGGGAGGGACGTCCGTGTCCAAGCTCGCATCCATCGCGGCCGGCGCTTTCGCGTGCGCCCTGGCGTTCGGCGCGGCCGCCCAGAACGGCCCGCCGCCGATCCCGCCGTGGGTCCCGCCGGCGCCCGGCCAGCCGGTCGAGACCGGAGCGCCGCACGGCAAGAACCAGCAGCCGGCCTTCCCAGGCCAGACCCGTGGGCCCTATGCGCCCTCGCACGTGGACTATCAGGTCACGACCGTGGCCCGGGGACTGGAGCATCCCTGGGGAATCGCCTTCCTGCCGGACGGGCGGATGCTGGTGACCGAGAAGGCCGGGCGGATGCGGATCGTCACGCCCGACGGCAAGGTCTCCCCGCCCATCGGCGGCATCCCGGCGGTGGATGCGCGCCAGGGCGGCGGCCTTCTGGACGTGGAGGTCGACCCCGACTTCAAGGCCAACCACCTGATCTACTGGGCCTATGCGGAGCCGCGCGGGAACGGGGCGGGCCTGAGCGTGGCCCGCGCACGCCTGGAGATCCGGCCCGGGCCCGATCCGCGCCTGGAGACCTTCGAGAAAGGCGCGCCCCTGGTCGGCGACCGCGGCGAGCGCGTCACGGTCCAGAACGTCCAGGTGATCTTCCGCGCCCTGCCGACCGAGGACTCCTACCGCAGCTTCGGCTCGCGCATCGCCTTCGGCCGCGGCGGGACCCTGTTCATCTCCAACGGCGACCTGGACTTCGATCCGTACCGGCCGCTGGTGCAGGACCTGTCGACCGACATCGGCAAGGTCCTGCGGATCAACCGGGACGGCTCGATCCCGAAGGACAACCCCTATCGGGGCGTGAAGGGCGCAAGGCCGGAGCTCTGGGCCGTCGGCTTCCGCAATCCCCTCGGCGCGGCGGTCGATCCGGCCACGGGCGATCTGTGGACCGACGAGAACGGCCCCTTCGGCGGCGACGAGCTGAACCACGTGCGCCCCGGCAAGAACTACGGCTGGCCGGTGATCACCTATGGCGCGGAATACTCCGGCGCGCCGGTGGGCGAGGGCCTCACCCAGAAGGCGGGGATGCAGCAGCCGGTCTACTACTGGGACCCGGTGATCGCGCCCTCGGGCCTGATGTTCTACACCGGCGAGCTGTTCCCCGCCTGGAAGGGCAGCGTCTTCATCGGGGCGCTGCGGCTGAAGCGCCTGGAGCGGCTGCAGATCAAGGGCGACCGGGTCGTGGGCGAGGAGCCGTTGCTGACCGACCAGGACGAGCGGATCAGGGACGTCAAGCAGGGACCGGACGGGGCGATCTACGTGCTGACCGACAACGCGCGCGGGCGGGTGCTGAAGGTGACGCCGAAACCGTAGCAGAAACGGGCCGCAGCCCCCTTCGTCACGTCGGCCTGCGGCGGCCGCGCCACTTCCCCCAGAGGGGGAAGATCCGACAGTTCCTCCCCCCTGGCGCAGGGGGCTATGCCTCTTCCCGCCACGCCGGGACGACGTGGGCCTGCAGCGCCTCGACGGCCGCGTCGGGCAGGGTCGCGGCCTTGCGCGCGTCGAGATCCAAGGGGATCAGCAGCGCCTCGGCGGCGGCCCAGGGGCGGCCCGACTGGGGGTCCAGCATCCAGTGCAGCCAGCCCATCCGCCGCGGCGCGGCCAGGCGCATGCCCGAGCGGGTGACGAACCGGTCGCCCGCGCCCGGCCATTCCAGATAGACGATCCGGTACTCGACGACCGCCATGCCGAGCCGGGGATCGCCCACCGCGCGCCGCATCGCGTCGATCCCCTGGCCGGCGCCGTCGGTCATGCGGCTCATCACAAGGTGCGGCGCGACCCGGCCGAAGGCGTCGCAGTGCTCGGGCAGGAAGGCGCCCGCGCCGTAGCGCATGAGCCGGAGCGAATCGGCCTCGTCCAGCGTCCCGGCGCGAATCGGCCCGCCGGGGACGAAACTGCGCGGGGCGAGCGGCGCGGGCAGCTCGACCCTCAGGCCCTCGGCGTGGGCGCGCGCGGCGCTGGACCACGGGAAGGACTGGGCGTCCGACGCGCGGCCGTGGGCGAGGCGGGCCTGGAACACGGCGGATGGCTCGCCGCTGGACGAGTGGCGGAGCGTCAGCAGCGCGGTCGCCTCCTCCTCGTCGATCGAGAGGAGGCCGCCATCCATGTGCAAGGCGTCCCCGGCGTGCGCCTCCTTGAGGAACCGGATGTGCAGCTCGCGCACGACGAGGGTCGAGGCGCCCCGGGGGGCGAAGGCGCGGGTCATGCCCAACGCCGCCGCCAGGCCGACCAGCCCTTCGACGGCCCAAGCGACATAAAACCGCACGTTGAGGTGGCCCATCAGGTCGCACTGCCAGGTGCTGACCCCGCCCCTCCAGACCTCGACCCCGTCCTGTCCCACGCCCTCTATCCTTGGCTCTTCCGCGCCCGAACCCGAGCTTTCTGACGCCAGCGCCGTCAAGGTCTTGTTAACGAAAAAAATCCGTGAGCGGTGGTCCTGCCCCGTTGACGGTTCATATACCGTGTGTCCCCATATATCGGGTCAGGGGCTGATTTGGACACAAGATGTAGGGGCGCAGATGCGCCTTATCTCGTGCGCCAGAGCCCAGAAAGTTGTAGGGTCAGCGGGCATGATCGGCAGCGAAGCGAAGACGCCATCCGCCGTCACGAGGGCGCGGTTCTCGCCGGCTCCGGCGCAGCCGAGACCGCAGCTGACGCTGGTGAAGAAGGTCGAGGTCGACCGCACCCGCGACTCGCTCCTGACCGAGTTCGGCAAGACCACCCTGCAGGACCGCTATCTGCTGCCGGGCGAGTCGTACCAGGACATGTTCGCCCGCGTCGCCACCGCCTACGCCGACGACGCGGAGCACGCCCAGCGGGTCTACGACTACATCTCGCGGCTTTGGTTCATGCCGGCGACTCCCGTGCTGTCCAACGGCGGCGCGGAGCGGGGCCTGCCGATCTCGTGCTTCCTGAACTCGGTGGGCGACTCGCTGGACGGCATCGTCAGCACCTGGAACCAGAACGTCTGGCTGGCCGCCAACGGCGGCGGCATCGGCACCTACTGGGGCGGCGTCCGCTCCATCGGCGAGAAGGTGAAGGGCCAGGGCCAGACCAGTGGCATCATCCCCTTCATCCGGGTGATGGACTCCCTGACGCTGGCGATCAGCCAGGGATCGCTTCGCCGCGGCTCGGCGGCGGTGTACCTGGACATCCACCACCCCGAGATCGAGGAATTCCTGGAGATCAGGAAGCCGTCGGGCGACTTCAACAGGAAGTCGCTGAACCTGCACCACGGCGTCTCGATCACCGACGAGTTCATGGAGGCGGTCAGGGACGGCGCCCTGTTCGCCCTGCGCTCGCCCAAGACCGGCGAAACCGTGCGCCAGGTGGAGGCGCGCAGTCTCTGGCAGAAGATCCTCGAGATCCGCCTGCAGACCGGCGAGCCCTACCTGATCTTCGCCGACACGGTGAACCGGGCCATGCCCCAGCATCAGCGCGAGCTGGGGATGAAGGTGCGCCAGTCGAACCTGTGCTCGGAGATCATGCTGCACACCGGCCCCGACCACCTGGGCAATGAGCGCACGGCGGTCTGCTGCCTGTCGTCGGTGAACGCCGAGAAGTTCCTGGAGTGGCGCGATGATCCGCGCTTCATCGAGGACGTGATGCGGTTCCTGGACAATGTGCTGCAGGACTTCATCGACTCGGCCCCGCCCTCGATGGAGCCGGCGGTCTACTCCGCCCGGCGCGAGCGCTCCGTCGGCCTGGGCCTGATGGGATTCCACTCCTTCCTGCAGAGCCAGAACGTCCCCTTCGAGTCGGCCCTGGCCAAGAGCTGGAACATGCGGCTGTTCAAGCACCTGCGCCGCGAGGCCGACCGCGCCTCGCGCACCCTGGCCCAGGAGCGCGGCCCGTGCCCGGACGCCGAAGAACGCGGGATGATGGAGCGGTTCAGCCACAAGCTGGCGATCGCGCCCACGGCCTCGATCTCGATCATCTGCGGCGGGACCTCGGCCGGCATCGAGCCGATCCCGGCCAACTGCTACACCCACAAGACGCTGTCGGGCTCGTTCGCCGTGAAGAACGAGCACCTGGAACGGCTGCTGGTCGCCAAGGGCCGGAACACGCCCGAGACCTGGGCCTCCATCCTGGAGCACGAGGGCTCGGTCCAGCACCTGGAGTTCCTGAGCCAGGATGAGAAGGACCTGTTCAAGACCGCCTTCGAGCTGGACCAGCGCTGGATCGTCGAGCTGGCCGCCGACCGCACGCCCGAAGTCTGCCAGTCGCAATCGGTGAACATCTTCCTGCCTGGCGACGTCGACAAATGGGACCTGCACATGCTGCACTGGTCGGCCTGGGAGCGGGGGGTGAAGTCGCTCTACTACCTGCGCTCCAAATCGGTGCAGCGCGCCGCCTATGCGGGCAGCGAGATCGCCGAAGCGGTCGAGAAGGCCCTGGGCGGCAAGACCGACTACGAGGAATGCCTCGCCTGCCAATAGGCGTGGCGGCGGGTCCTTCATTGGCGCAGATCGTGACGGGAGGCGACGCGATGAAGGACGTCGTTCCGACCCTGGCCTGGAACCAGGAGCTGCAGAAGCTCCTGGTCTGGAACAGCTGCCAAGGCGCGCCCGGGCGCGATCCCAGCGAATGGAAGCTGGACGCCCGCTGGAAGCTCATGCGCTGGTCCGACCACGCCGATCCGTCGTCCCCCTACGGCTGGGAGCTGGAGCGCTACCCCTCGCCCGCGAACGTGGGCGGCCCGGACCACCCCCTGAACCTGCGGGCGCTCAACTGCCACGAAGCCACGGGCGCCGGCGGTCTCCTGGCGCGCCTGCTGAAGGGCCTGACGGCCTAATCCTCCGCCGAGGCGCGCGCGCGGCTGGGAACCTGGAGGACCGCGCCGCCGTTACAGACACGCTCGTTCCCGACCGTCCGCCGCAGAGGGGGCATTGGATGAAGGCGGTCCTCGTGCTCGGCGTCCTTATCGCGCTCGTGGGCGCCGACATCGCCGCAGCGCGGACGACGGCGCTGCATCATCCCCACCGGCATCACCATCACGTCCGCCACGCGCGCCACCGCCATGTCCGGCGCGCGGTTCCGGCGGCCGCGCACGGGCGGGCCCGGCATCACTACTCGGCCCTGGCCCTGGCCCAACTGAGCCGCCGGCGGGCGGCGGCCGCGGCGGCGCAGGACGGCGCCGCCCGGCGCCGGCAGGACGGCATCGTCCGCGCAGACGGCCACGCAGGCTGGGGCCTCCAGCGAGGGCGCTCCGAGGCGATCGTGGGCGCCTATCGGCGTCCACCCGACCCGAACCTGCCCGCGCCCAAGATGTACAACGAGAGCCGCGGCGCGGCGGGCGTGCAGGTGACCATGCCGCTGGGGCATTGAGCGGGGCGCCGGCGCACAATACTTTGGCGTCCGGGGCGTTTCCGGGCCCTGACCGTCGCCCCGGCCCTGTCATCCCGGCCGGCGCATGATCAGGTCGGGGCCGTCACGGGCCGTGCGGCCGTCGGGAACCCTTGCCATGTTGAGGTTTTTCGAGCGTCGAAGGCAGCGCGACGAGTCTTCGGCCGGCAAGGCCGGGCCGACACGCCGTCCCAAGTCCAGGCTCCAGGAGGCAGAGGCCATGTCCAGCGAAGGATTGCACGTCCCCCGGGAGCGGCTGGCGAAAAGGACCCTTCACCTGCACTACGCGATCTCGTCCCTGATGGAGGAGCTGGAGGCGGTCGACTGGTACAGCCAGCGCGCCGACGACGCCGAGGATGCGACGCTCAAGGCGATCCTGCTGCACAACGCCAACGAGGAGATCGAGCACGCCTCGATGCTGCTGGAATGGATCCGGCGCAACCATCCCCGCTTCGACAAGGAGCTGAGGGAATACCTCTTCACCGACAAGCCGATCACCGGCCTGGAAGAGGCCGCCATGGACCGCAAGCCGGCGTGACCAGTGCATCGCAGCAAACGGGTGATTCATCATCCGTCTGTGGTTCGATGCACTAAATCAAAGACTTGTGCTGCACCCGGCACATCGGCGGCCCGCGACGTTCAGCTTTCGCCGGCTGTTGCGCGCGGGCCCCCACGTTGGTCGAGCATGAAGCGGGCGAAGAAGGACGACAGCGCGCCGTGGCCATCCAGCGGAAGCACGTTCGCGACGTACTGGTCCGGGCGCACGACCACGATGCAGCCCCTGCGCCGGTCGATCCGGCGCATGTCGAAGATGTCGTCGCCCGACTCCAGATCCGGGCAGAAGACCTTTTCATAGTCGACAAGTCCGAGCCGCCCCTTCTTGGGAAGCAGCAGAGCCGGCATTCGCTCAAGGCTCAGGTCGCGATGGCCCTGCGGGAAAACTGCTCGCAGATCGATCGTCGCATCCACGTCCGCGCCCGGGGGCGTGTGCCGCGCCAAGGGTGAGTCGAGGGAGCTGGCCAGAAAGGCGCACAGGGCCGCGACGCCCGACGTCGGGCCGCCCGCATCCTCCGCCGCCGCGAATGCGAACAACCGCCATCGCCCATCCGCCTGGATGACGTGTCCGAGCTGCATCGGCCTGGCGTCGGCGAGCCGGATGACGGGCGCGGAATGGAACCGCCGGCCGATCGGAAAGCCTTCGGCGAGATGCTGGTGATCCGAAGCGCCGATGAGCGCGGACGGCGCGTAATGCGTCGCGGTCCCGGCCGTGTAGCGCCCGCTCCTGACGAAGTAGTCCTGCACCTCGGCCGGATCCACGCCCTGCGGATTGTCCGGTGATTTCAGCGGCGCGCTCAACATCGCCGCCCATTCGCGGTCGAACTCGATCAGCTCCTCGGCGATCGCCTGGCGCTCATCGCTGTAGGTTCGCAGAAGGCTCGGCGGGCACCGGCCCTGAAGCACCGCGGCCAGCTTCCAGCCCAGATTGAAGGCGTCCTGCATCGACACGTTCATGCCCTGGCCCGCCTTGGGGCTGTGCGTGTGGCACGCGTCGCCGGCGATGAAGGCGCGAGGCGCGCACGCCGCGGCGTCGGGTCCCAGATCGTCGAACCGGTCGCACAGCCGCTGGCCGATCTCGTAGACCGACCACCAGGCGACCTGCTTCACATCGAGTGTATAGGGACGGAAGACCCGCTGGGCCGCGGCGATGATGTCCTCGACGTTGATTGTCCGGGCCGAGACGCGCTCGCCGGCTTCGAGCTCGTCCATCTCCACATAGATCCTGACGAGATATCCGCCCTCCCTGGGGATGAGCACGATACTGCCCTGCCCGGCGGAGCTGATGACGCACTTGAGCCGGATATCGGGAAAATCGGTGACGGCCAGGACGTCCATCACGCCCCAGGCCTGGTTGGCCGAATCGCCCTCGAGCGTCTGGCCGATCGAACGGCGAACGGCGCTTCGGGCGCCGTCGCAACCGACAACATAGCGCGCCCGGACCGTCTGCATCGCGGCGTCCGTCTCCGAGCCGGCGCGCTCGAACCTGGCCGTGACCGGATACTCGATGGTCTCCCCGCCCTCCGCCGCGGTCGCGTCGATGTGGAGATCCGCGAGGCGCCAGCCGTAATGGGGCGTCAACCCGGCCGGCGACTTGCGCATGAGGTCCAGGTAGAACTCATGCACCCGCGCCTGGTTCAGGATGACGTGAGGGAACTGCGAGAGGCCCTCTTCCGTGTCCTTGATCCGTCCGGACCGAACGATCCCGGCCCGCCCGTCGTCGCCCGGCCTCCAGAAGCTGGTCTCGCTGACCCAATAGGCCTCCCGCAAGACACGCTCGGCGAAGCCGAACGCGTTGAACATCTCCACCGTGCGGCACGCGACTCCATCGGCCTGGCCGAGCTCCAGCGGGCCTGGCTTCTGATCGACGATGCATGTCGAAATGTCGGGGAAGGCGCAGAGCTGGGCCGCAAGCGTGAGCCCCGCGGGACCACAGCCTACGATCAGGACGTCCGCCTCCCGCGCAAGCGCGCCGTCGTCGTTGCGCCGGACGCCCGGCTCGCAAGCCTCCGGGTCGCCGGTCCTGAATCCGTTCAGATAGAACTGCATGGACATCCCCGACCAAGCCAGCCGTCCAACGAGCCATCATCGAAGTCGTGGCGGCCGCGCCCGCCGAGGACGCCTCGTCCAGGTGGGGGATGCTCTAGCCGCGGAACCGAAAGCGCAAGCACGGGCGCGCGGACGGGCGATCGCAGCCATGTCCGGATGCGCGCCGCGCCCGTTGCCGCCCGTGGCCGGATCGGGCCATGCTCGCCCGGTTGCAGGAGGGCGGCCATGGCGACGGCATCGGGCGAGCGCGGCGGGTTCTACCGGCTGAGATCGATCCTGGCGGGCTCGGCGGGGAACCTGGTCGAGGTCTTCGACTGGTTCGCCTACGCCTCCTTCGCCATCTATTTCGCCAAGGTGTTCTTCCCGGGCGGCGACCAGACCGCCCAGCTCCTGAAATCCGCCGCGGTCTTCGCGATCGGCTTTCTGGCCCGGCCCGTCGGCGCCTGGGCGATGGGGCTCTACGCCGACCGCAAGGGGCGCAAGTCGGCCATGGTGGCCTCGGTGCTGCTGATGTGCGTCGGCGCGCTGATGATCGCGGTCTGCCCGGGGTACGCCCAGATCGGCGAGGCGGCGCCGGTCGTGCTGCTGCTGGCCCGGGTGCTGCAAGGGATCAGCCTCGGCGGCGAATACGGCGTCAGCGCCACCTACCTGTCGGAGATGGCCGGGCGCGATCACCGCGGCTTCTGGTCGGGCGTCCTCTACTTCACCCTGATCAGCGGCCAGCTCGCCGCGGCCATCACGCTGAACGTGCTGCAGGCGACCCTGTCGCCCGAGGCGCTGCAGGCCTGGGGCTGGCGCATCCCGTTCTTCATCGGCGGGGCGCTGGCGATCAGCGTCTTCTTCATCCGGCGCGGGATGTCCGAGACGCCCTCGTTCGCGAAGCGCGGACCGGAGCGGGCCTCGAGCCTGCTGCTGTTCATGCGGCATCCGCGCGAGAGCCTGATCGTCATCGGCCTGACCGCGGGCGGGACGCTCAGCTACTACACCTACACCACCTATGCGCCGCAGTTCCTGGTGAACACGGCCGGATTCTCGAAGCACGCCGCCGCCTCGATCAACACCGGCACGCTGCTGGTCTTCATGCTGCTGCAGCCCCTGATCGGGGCGCTGTCGGACAAGATCGGGCGCCGGCCGATGCTGATCGCCTTCGGCGTGCTGGGCGCCGCCAGCGCCTGGCCGATCCTGTCGAACCTGGCGCACGCGACGAGCTACTGGGGCGCCTTCGCCCTGGTGATGACCTCGCTGGCGATCGTGGCGCTCTATTCCTCGGTCAACGCGATCGTGAAGGCCGAGCTCTTCCCCACCGAGGTGCGCGCGCTGGGCGTCGCCCTGCCCTACGCCATCGCCAACGCCATCTTCGGCGGCGGCGCCGAGTACGTGGCCCTGGCGTTCAAGCACGCCGGCCACGAGACCTGGTTCTTCACCTATGTGACCGTGGTCGTGGGCTGCTCGCTGCTGGTCTACGTGTTCATGCGCGACACCAAGAAGACCAGCCGGATCGTGGAGGATTGAGCCGAACTTCCATCCGGCGCCGCCTATGCCCGTTCGCACGGTTCGTGTGGTTCGCGGACAGCCTTGCCGCCTCGATGCCGGCTGAGGAGCTTCAAGAAGAAGAATCCACGAACCGCACGAAGAGCACGAACAGGTCGCGGCGCCGACGGCGCCTGGCGTCAGACGGCGCCCGGAGCACGAGGCGGTCAGGCGGCGTACTTGCCCTCGAACGGGAAACGCTCGGCCCAGAAGGCCTGGAGCCGCGGATCCTGGTCCACGCGGCGCACCGCGTCGGCCATGGCGGGCGCGTCCTCGTAGAACGGCTTGCGCCGCGGGCCCCAGCGGGAGACGACGGCGACATAGAGGTCGAGCACCGTCAGGTCGTCGCCCAGGAGGTAGCGGCCGGGGCGGACCTGGGCGTTCATGGCCCGCCAGCAGGCGCGGATGCGCTCCAGCGTGCGCCGGGCGATCACCTCTTCGTGCGCCTTGTCGGCGGCCAGGCGCGAGAGATCGTCGCGGATCCAATAGAGGGCGTAGATCTGGGAGGAGACGAAGCTCATCCAGCGCAGGAACTGGGGCCGGCCAGGATCGTCCAGGCCCGGGGAGAGCCGCGCGGCCGGATGGCTGTCGGCGAGCCAAATCAGGATCGCCGTGCTCTCGGTCATGAGCTCGCCGTCCGGCAGGATCAGGGCCGGCGCCTGGCGCATCGGATTGACCGCGCGCCAGGGTCTCATCCTCGCCGGAAGCCGAGGGAGCCCACGTCGATCACCTCGTAGGGCAGGCCCAGGAGGGTGAGCGTCGCCTCGATCGGCACGGAGCCGGTGTATTTCGCGCCGTAGACGACGTAGGTCGCGGCCATTCGCCTCAACGCCCCCCTGAGTTCGAAATCCCCGCCGAAGATGATATGATTCCAGCCGTGGAGCCGCGATGACAACCCTCACCGACGAGATTGCCGCCTACGAGGGCATGCGGACCGAGTTGGAGATGGCGCACCTCGGCAAGTGGGCCGTGGTCCATGGCGGCGCGCTCGTCGGAGCATTCGGAGACTTCCAAGCGGCGGCATCCGAGGCTGTACGCCGCTTTGGAAGGGGGCCGTATCTGATTAGACAAATTGGCGCCCCGCCAGGTAGCTTGCCTGCATCCGTTTTGTTCGGGTTGCTGAATGAGCCGGGCCAAGTGCGGATTTGACGACGCGGACGCGGTTTCCGCCCGCAACCTCCTCGTCCGCATCGGCCCATCCCTCAGAATCGATGTCGGCTTTGACCCCGGCTATGACATCAATCGACCTCAACGGCTCGCCAAGCTGGCTTTGACAGGCGCGCGCGCGCTCATCGACACGGGGGCGAGCATGAGTTGCATCGACACGGGCCTCGCCATGGAACTGCAGCTGCCCATCATCAACCAGACTTCAGTCGCCGGAGTCGGTGGGCTGCATCAGTTCAATGTTCACTTGGCGCAAATCCGGGCGCCGGAGCTGAGCTTCACCTTCTATGGCCCATTCACCGCCGTGAACCTCGCGGCAGGCGGCCAAGAACGCGCGGCCCTTATCGGGAGGGACTTCCTCAGCCACTTCCGCCTGGCGTACGATGGTCCATCCGGCGCCGTGACGCTGACCGACCCGGACGCCCAGCTCATGTCGACTCCCTGGCCCGACGAATGAGCATGCGAAATTTCGATCTATCCCCAACGACACAATATCTAGCATGCACTCTCGCGTGGCACCCCATATCAGGTGTTGTTAGCCTCTCCAGCCTCCAATGTGGCTGACTGATTCGATTATGCGGAGCGCTCTGTCATGACCGCCCATTCCACTCCCGGCCTCCTCACCCCGTCGCACGCCTACAAGCCGTTCCGCTACCCCTGGGCCTACGACTTCTGGAAGCGCCAGCAGCAGGTGCACTGGATGCCCGAGGAGGTGCCGCTGGGCGAGGACTGCAAGGACTGGGCGGCGAACCTGGACGACGCCGAGCGAAACCTGCTGACCCAGATCTTCCGCTTCTTCACCCAGTCGGACGTCGAGGTGAAGGACAACTACATGGAGCGCTACGGCGCGTGTTCAAACCGACCGAGATCAAGATGATGCTCTCGGCCTTCTCCAACATGGAGACGATCCACATCGCCGCCTACGCGCTGCTGCTCGAGACCATCGGCATGCCCGAGAGTCGAATTCGGCGCCTTCCTCGAATACGAGGCCATGCGCGACAAGCACGACTACATGCACAGCTTCGGCGTCGAGACCGACGCCGACATCGCCCGCACGCTGGCCATGTTCGGCGGCTTCACCGAGGGGCTGCAGCTCTTCGCCTCCTTCGCCATGCTGATGAACTTCCCGCGCTTCAACAAGATGAAGGGCATGGGCCAGATCATCAGCTGGTCGATCCGCGACGAGAGCCTGCACTGCGAAGGGATGATCAAGCTGTTCCATGCCTTCAGGAAGGAGACCCACTGCGTGACCAGGCAGGTGGCGGACGACATCATCGACTGCTGCAAGACCGTGGTCGGCATGGAGGACCGCTTCATCGACCTGGCCTTCGAGATGGGACCGGTGAAGGGCATGACGCCCGACGACATCAAGGCCTACATCCGCTTCATCGCCGACTGGCGCCTGCGCCAGCTGGAGCTGCCCCAGGTCTATGGCGTGACCGAGAACCCCCTGCCCTGGCTGCAGCCGCTGATCTCGGGGTGGAGCACGCCAACTTCTTCGAGGCGCGCGCGACCGAATATTCCAAGGCCGCCACCCGGGGCCAATGGCACGGCCAGGAGGGCGTCTGGGCCGAGTTCGACAAGATGATGCAGAACCGCACCCAGAACGGCGCTGCGGTGCAATAGGGACTGCCCGCATCCTGGGCGGCGCCTGACCGCCATCGCGCCGACGCTGTCGCTAGCTCGTAAAGATGTCCGGATTTGGTAGCGCGTGATCTGTCCGCTCGTTCTTGTTTTGCTCCGGGGCATGCCCCGGAGCAAGAGCGGCCGCGCTGGAGCGTGTCATGCGGCCTGATCGTGTTGGTGCTTGATGGCGCCGTGGCTGTCGTAGTCGGCCAGCCGATGCGGTCCCCAGAAGACGGCGATCGAACCATCGGGATACTCGTGGACCCGCACGCTGGCCCTGACGAAGTGCGGCCTCAGCCGGCTGGGCGGGAGCTGAAGAGACAGCCTGCGCCACCTGACGGTGTTGTCGTTGCCGACGGTGCGCTCGTCCTGAACGCAGAGGATCTCGCGCCACAGCCCGGCGGGGTCGGGCACGAAGCCTGAGCCTGGCTGTTCGGCCTGGACGGCGAAGGCTGAGTTGTGCTGGGGGATGTAGACCTCGGCGAGGAAGCGGTTGGCGGCCTCGACGGTGGTGACGCCGGCCAGGGCCAGCTCCTTGGGCAGGCGATCCTGCAGCGTGCCGAAGGCTCGCTCCGAGCGTCCGCGGGCCTGGGGCGAGTAGGCGGCGATGTGCTCGATGCCGAGCTGGGCCAGGGCCCGGCCGACCTGGGTCAGGGCCGTCCTGGAGACCTTCGCGCCGGCCTCGGGGGTGTGGAAGTAGTGGCTGCCCCGGTCGGTGTAGAAGCTGCAGAACAGACCGTGACGGGCGATCACCTCGGCCAGGCCGCGAAAGCTGGACGCCGTGCCCTCCTCGTCGACCAGGAAGGCCGAGTAGATCGCGCTGGTGGCGTCGTCCATGGTGACCACCAGGTCGTGCTTGCAGAGCCCGCCAGCCAGCCAGGCGTGGGTCGAGGCGTCCTGGTGCAGCATCATGCCCACCATCGGCCGGCGCGGACGCTTCTTGCGATGCGCCGAGCGCTTCCTCGCCGGGCGCACCAGCCCCGACCGCTGCAGCCAGACCTTGGTCACCGTATAGCCTAGCTTGTAGTCGTGCCGCTTCACCAGCTGCTCGTGGAAGTGCTTCACCGTGAACTCGCCGTAGTGGGCCCGGTAGAGCCCCAGCATCCGCTCGATCTCCGCCATCGGAGCCCGCCGGCTCGACGGCCGCAGGCGACGATCGGCCAGCCCCGCAGGTCCCTCGTCGTGCAGCCGGTCGCGCCAGCGACGGAACGTCCGGTCGCTGACCCCCAGCATCTCCGCCGCCGCCTCCTGGCCAAGCTCGCCTCGCTCGTGTCGTCCAAGCAGGTCCTCGAAACGCATCCTTCGTATGCCCTCGTTGATGCGCGCCCGGTCCATCCCAGCCCCTCGTTCCAGAGGCCACACAAACCGGACACTTCACGAGCTACAAACTCCGGACACTTCACGAGCTAGCCACAGCCATCGCGCCGACGCTTGCCGCCGATCCAAGCCGGAGTTAGGCTTTGCCTGGAAAACGGGCGCCCCCATGGCCAAGCCTCAGATCGTGCAGGACGCCGTCACCGGCGAGCGGTTCAAGCTCGTCGACCTGCCCAAGGGACAGGCAAGCTGGCTGTTCGCGCCGAACCTGGTGTGCGAGTGCACACGATGCGGGACGCGCTTCAAGCCCGAGCAGCTTTCCCGCGGCTGTCCCAAGTGCTGCGGCGCCGCCCAGCCGACGCCGACGCCCCCCTACCCCGCCGCGCCCCAGTGCGCCGCGCCTCAGTGCGCCGCGCCGCCTCCGCGCCCGGCGCCTCCGCACTGCGCGCCCGCGCCCCAAGGCCCGGCGCCCCATGCGGGTGAGCAGGTGATCCCGGTCCCGCCGAACCTGACGTCGCGGACCTAGTGCTGCGACTCAAACGAATGGTCCACCATTCGTTTGAGCCTCGCAGCACAAGTCTTTGATTTAGTGCATCGAACCACAGACGGATGATGAATCATCCGTCTGCTACGATGCACTAGTGCTGCGAGGCTTTGAATTCGTGCATCGAACCACAGACGGATGAAGAATCATCCGTCTGCTACGATGCACTGGAGCGGACGCAGTCGTCCAACCGCGGCATGGCGCCGCGAATTCTCGAGTTCGGACCGCACTGGAGCGATGACGCAGCGCGCAAGTCTTCGGCCGTTTCAATCGAAGGCAGTATAAATTCCGACTCTACCCGGAATTCTCATGGGCGATCCAAGCGACAACGCACGGCCAGTCAGATCGGCTATGGCCGCCACGGCGGCGGCCAGGAAATTCGCGCCAGCTTAGCGATGACTTTACGAAGCCTTGGCTATTGGCCTGCTCTGACGTTTGGAGCGGCGCCGCGTGTTCATCGATCGCAAGCTTCGCGAATTCTTCAAGGACCGCCGCGCCAACGTGGCGGTGACCTTCGCGCTCGCCGCCCTGCCGATGACCACCCTGGTGGGCATGGGCGTGGACGTGGGCAATGCGACGCGGGTGCGCATGGCGCTGCAGGACGCGACCAACTCCGCCGCCCTGGCCCTGGCGCGCCAGGCGCCGACCATCGCCGACAACGCCGTCGTCTCCACCGCCCAGACCTACATCCGGACGAGCTACGACAAGACGTCCGAGTTCACGGTCACCAAGGCCACGCTGGATCGAAACACGATCACCGCCACGGTCGACGCCAAGGCCGAAGCGCCGACCTACTTCTCGCGGCTGGTCGGACTGTCCTCGAATTCCCGTCACCTCGCACGCCGTGGCCAGGGGGATGCTTCTGGAGATCGGAATGGTGCTCGACACCTCCGGCTCGATGGGACAGTCCGCCGGCCGCGGCGGATCCAAGATCGACGCGCTGAAGGACGCGGCCTCGTCCTTCCTGGACGCCATGTTCGGAACCCAAAGCACCAGCCAGCGCGTCTCAGTGGCGATCGTGCCCTTCGCGGCCAGCGTCAACGTCGGCCCCGACAACGCCAGCGCCTCGTGGATGGACACGGCGGGCAAGTCCTCGCGCGCCTACGAAGACTTCGACGGCAAGAGCAAAACCCGCTGGCAGCTCTTCAGTGAACTGAGGAACACCAGCTGGGCCGGCTGCGTGATCAGCCGTCCGCCGAGCGATGACCTGGACGTGACCGACACGCAGCCCTCCAACGGCAACGGCGACACCCTGTTCGTGCCCTGGTTCTGGCCCGACGAGCCGGACAGCAGTTCGAGCTCCGGTTACGGCTATGGCTCAGGTTACGGTTACGGTTACGGCTATGGCTCGGGCTACGGCTACGGCTCCGGCTCCGGCTCCGGCTCCAGCTACCAGAACAACTACATCTCGGACACCGGCGGGACCTGCAACAACGCCAGCCTCACCGGAACGCTCAACCAGCTGCTGCACCTGAAGCAAGCCCGGACCTGCAAGTACAAGAACGCGACCCCGAGCCACGGCGGCGGACCCAACATGCTCTGCAACTCCGAGCCCCTGACCCCCCTGACCAACAGCCGCTCGAGCCTGGATGCGGAGATCCGCAGCCTGCAGGCCAAGGGCGACACCAACATCGAGCAGGGCCTGATGTGGGGCTGGCGCGCCATCTCGCCGGGCGCGCCGTTCACGGAGGGCAAGCCCTACAACGCCCCCAACAACCGCAAGGTCATCATCCTGATGACCGATGGGATGAACAACTTCGGCGGGACCAACAACGGCAACATGTCCGCCTATTCGTCCTATGGCTTCGCGGCCACCGGTCTGTTGGGCTCGCCCACGAGCGACAACGCCACCCTGGACGGCTGGATGGACGACCGCACCTTGAAGGCGTGCGACAACGCCAAGGCTCAGGGGATCCTGATCTACACCATCGGCTTCGGCTCGGGCGCGGCAGGATCGGCGGGGCTGCTGAAGGCCTGCGCCTCGGACCCCAGCGACTACTACGCGCCGCAGAACTCCAGCGACCTGAAGCCGGTGTTCCAGGAGATCGCCCAGAGCATCAACAGCCTCAGGATCGCCCAGTAGGCGCCCCGGGAGATGGTTCGGTTACCATCACCCTTAGCGCGGCCTTTACGGTCCCCGGCGTAGGAACGCAGCGCTCCAGGGGTGGGCGTCATTCGGGTCTGCGGCTTTGATCCACGACACGCTTGCGCGGTTCGCGCGCTGCTCGCGCGGCAACATCGCACTGACATTCGCGCTCACGGCCTTGCCGCTCACCATGCTGGTGGGCATGGGCGTGGACGTGGGCAACGCCACGCGGGTGCGCATGGCGCTGCAGGATGCGACCAACTCCGCCGCCCTGGCCCTGGCGCGCCAGGCGCCGACCATCGCCGACAACGCCGTCGTCTCCACCGCCCAGACCTACATCCGGACGAGCTACGACAAGACCTCCGCGTTCTCGGTCACCAACGCGACCATCGACCGCAACACCATCACCGCCACCGTCGACGCCAGCGCCCAGGCGCCGACCTATTTCTCCAAGCTGGTCGGGCTGTCCTCCATCCCGGTCACCTCGCATGCGGTGGCCAAGGGGATGCTGCTGGAGATCGGCATGGTGCTCGACACCTCCGGCTCGATGGCCCAGTCGGCCGGCTCCGGCGGGCCCAAGATCGATGCGTTGAAGTCCGCCGCCTCGTCCTTCCTGGACGCCATGTTCGGAACCCAGTCGACGAGCCAGCGGGTCTCGGTGGCCATCGTGCCGTTCGCCGCCAGCGTCAACGTCGGGCCGGCCAACGCCAACGCCTCGTGGATGGACACGGCAGGCAAGTCCTCCCGCGCCTATGAGGACTTCCAGGATTCGAGCAAGACGCGATGGCAGCTGTTCAGCCAGCTGAAGAACACCAGTTGGGCCGGGTGCGTGATCAGCCGGCCGCCGAGCGAAGACCTGGACGTGACCGATACGGCCCCCTCGACCGGGAACGGGGACACCCTGTTCGTGCCCTGGTTCTGGCCCGACGAGCCGGACAGCGGCTACGGCTACCAGAACAGCTACATCTCGGACACGGGCGGCGCCTGCAACAAGGCCGGCCTGATCGGCCAGATCATGCAGAGCCTGCACCTGAAGCAGGCCAACACCTGCAAGTACAAGAAGGCGACCCCCAGCGGCGGCGGTCCCAACGAGCTGTGCAACTCCGAGCCGCTGACCCCCCTGACCAACAGCCGCTCGGCGCTCAACTCCGAGATCAGCAGCCTGCGCGCCAAGGGCGACACCAATATCGAACAAGGCCTGATGTGGGGCTGGCGGGCCATCTCGCCGGGCGCGCCGTTCACGGAGGGCAAGCCCTACAACGCCCCCAACAACCGCAAGATCATCATCCTGATGACCGACGGGATGAACAACTTCGGCGGGACCAACAACGGCAACATGTCCGCCTACTCGTCCTACGGCTTCGCGGCCACGGGGCTGCTCGGAACGCCCACGAGCAACAACAACACCCTGGACGGCTGGATGGACGACCGCACCTTGAAGGCCTGCGCCAACGCCAAGGCCCAGGGAATCCTGATCTATACGATAGGCTTCGGCTCGGGCGCCGCCGGATCGGCGGGCCTGCTCAAGGCCTGCGCTTCGGACCCCAGCGACTACTACGCGCCGCAGAACTCCAGCGACCTGAAGCCGGTGTTCCAGAAGATCGCCCAGAGCATCAACAGCCTCAGGATCGCGCAGTAGGCGCTTACCATCATTCTTAGCGCGGCCTTCACCAGAGCGGGTCTACTCCTGCGCGCCCTCCCGGAGGGGCCTTCGAGCCATCGGCCTTGATCCACGCCCTGTTCCCGCGGTTCGCACGTTGCGCCAAGGCGAACGTCGCGATGACCTTCGCCCTGGCGCTGATCCCATTGACCATGCTGGCGGGCCTTGGCATCGACCTCGCCGACGCGACCCGCGTGAAATGGGCGCTGCAGGACGCCACGGACGAGGCCGCCCTCAGCCTGGCGCGCCAGGCGCCGACCATCGCCGACAACGCCATCGCGTCCTCGGCCAAGGCCTACATCCTCGCGAGCTACAACAAGACCGTGCAGGTCACCGTCACCAGCGCGACCATCGATCGGAACACCATCACCGCCACCTTGGACGCCAAGGCGAACGTGCCGACCTACTTCTCGCAGATGTTCGGCGTTTCGAGCATCCCGGTGACCGCGCACGCCGTCGCCAAGGGGATGCTGCTCGAGATCGCCCTGGTGCTCGACACCTCCGGCTCGATGAGCCAGTCCGCCGGCTCCGGCGGGTCCAAGATCAGCGCGTTGCGCTCGGCCTCCTCCTCGTTCCTGGACGCCATGTTCGGGACCCAGTCCACCAGCCAGCGCGTCGCCGTCTCGGTCGTGCCCTTCGCGACCAATGTGCGGGTCGTCGCGGCGGGCTCCTCGCCACCCTCCTGGATGGACACGGCGGGCCAGGCGCCGGACGCCTACGACGATTTCGACTCCACCGCCCGCACGCGCTTCCAGATGCTGGCCTGGATGAGGAACCAGAGCTGGGGCGGCTGCGTGATGACCCGCCCGGCCCCCTATGACACCAACGACGCCGCGCCTTCGACGGGGACGCCCGCGACCCTGTTCGTGCCCTGGTTCGCGCCCGACGAACCGGACACGACCCTTTCATGGGGACAGAGCCAGTACGAGAACGACTACATCTCGGACACAGGCGGGAATTGCAAAGGCTCGACCAAGAACCTGACGGACCTGCAGCTACAGAACCGCACCTGCAAATACAAGAGCGCCAGCCCCGCCTCGGGCCTGGGTCCCAACTTCCTGTGCGATTCCAACACGATCACGCCGCTGACCAACAACCGGTCGATCCTGAACCCGGCGATCAGCGCCCTGCAGGCGGCCGGCGACACCAACATCCTGGAGGGGGTCGCGTGGGGATGGCGTACGCTGTCGCCCGCCGCCCCCTTCACCGAGGGCAAGAGCTACACCGCGCCCAACAATCGCAAGGTCATCGTGCTGATGACCGACGGCCAGAACAACTACAACGGGGTGAACAACCCCAACATGAGCTACTACTTCACCTACGGCTTCGCCAAGGACGGCCGGATCGGCCAGGTCACCAACAACAATTCGACCCTGACGACGCTGATGGACGCCAAGACCCTGCAGGCCTGCGCCAACGCCAAGGCCCAGGGAATCCTGATCTACACCATCGGCTTCGGCTCGGGGGCGAACGGCTCGGCTTCGCTGCTGCAGAGCTGCGCCTCGAGCCCGTCGGACTACTACGCGCCGCAGAACTCCAGCGACCTCATTCCCGTGTTCCAGAAGATCGCCCAGAGCATCAACAGCCTGAGGATCGCGCAGTAGGACGACCCGGGCCTCGGCTCAGCCCGGACGCCGCCCCGCACGGGCCTGATCGGCCCCGCCTTCGCCGGTGCGGCGCTGGGGAACCGGACGCCCGTCCTCGCGGCCGGGATCGCCGGCCCGCCTGACGCGGCGTGGCGCCGGTCCGGGCGCGGCGCGCTCGAGCCAGGCCTCGCGCCAGTAGAGGGTGTTGGCCCGCGGGCAGTTGCGCACGCAGGTTCCCAGACACGTGAGGCCCTTGAGCGCCACCGTGTCCTTCAGCTCGACCATCCGGCCGGTCTCTTCCAGGATGATGCGCTCGACGCGGAAGTCGACCTCGAAGGTCCCGCCCATGTAGCGGCCCATCTCGGGCTCGAAGGAGAGGCCGGCGGCCTTGCCGTTCGGCCCGAGCGTGGCGCGGATGTCGCCCTCGGGCCGCACGCGGACGCGATCGCCACGCTTGAGGCCGAGCATGACCTTGGGCGCCCCGCGGGCTTCGCCAGCGAAGGCGCCGATCTCGGGCAGGCCGACGGATTGACGGACGCGGTTGAACAGGGTGCGCGCCACGATCCTGGCGAAGCCCAGGGGGCTCAGCTCGCCGTGACGCAGGTCCTCGACCAGGTGGCGGATGTCCCACTTGGAAAGCGGAAGGGTCGCCTCGGCCAGGGCCGGGGACTGGCAGAGGTAGGTCTCGCCGTCGCGGACGGGCAGGCGCATCAGACGCTGGGCCGCCGCAGCGTCGTCGGCGCTGGGCGCGCCTGCAACGGGCGGCGCATCGGCGGGGCCGGAGACGGGCCTGAGCCACGCCTCCTTCCAGAAGATCAGGCAGTTGCGCTGGCAGCCGTCGTGGGCCGCGCCATCGCAGCGCGCCTCGTCCAGCAGCACCGTGTCCCGCATCCGGCGCAGGCCGTAACCCTCGACGCAGGTCTTGTTGGCGCGCCGGAACACCTGCAGGCGCTGGCCGCAATGGGCGAGCATCTCGGGCATGAAGGGCATGCCGTCCAGGCGGCCCTCGGCGTCGAGGGTGGCCTCGATCTCGGCGGGCGAGCGGACTTCGACCCAGTCGCCCTTGGCCAGACGGCGGGAAATGACCTCAACCACGTTGCGTCTCCAGATAGGGTGAGCCGGCCCAGGCCCGAGGCGCAGGAAGCGCGCGACAGGCGCGCCTCAGCGCCGCGGCGGCGCGCAGGGCGAAGCCCTTCAGGCCCACGGACGCGGCCACGAGGCGGCCGCGCTCGGCCTTGCGGAAGGAGGACTGGTCGACCCTGAGCTTGACGGGGTCGTCGTAGAAATCGGCGATCTTGGCCGCCGGCATGCCCGGCGTGGCCAGCCAGGCCGGCAGGTGCGCGAAGGCGAGCTGGCGAACCTCGACGAGGATCCGGGTCAGCCCCATGCCGGTGGCCGGGCAGCAGGACCGGAAGGCGTCGCCGATCAGGACCAGGCCCGGCTTGAGCCAGCCTTCGGTCTCGTAGAGGTCGGTGACGCCGAAGTCGGCGGGGCCGACGGCCTCGAGGCCGGCGAGCGCTGGCCTGAGGCCGGGGAAGGTCCGCCCCAGGGCGTCCAGGGGATCGGCGCGGAAAGCGCGAGCCCAGGGCGAGGCCGGGTCGCGATAGCTGAACAGGTTCACCCGCGTGGCCTCGCCCATGGGGAACAGGCTGACGAAGGCGAGGCCGGCGCCGGCGCGCGGGCCGTGACAGAACCGGCTCAGCGGCGGGGCGACGTCGGCGCCCTTGGGCCGCAGGGTGAAGCCGATGCACAGGGAATGGCGCGCGCGGATCTGGCGGCGCTGGACGCCCAGCGACCGGCGAAGCCGCTCGCCCCGCCCGCTCGCCAGCACCACGAGGCGCGCGCGAAGGCGCGCGCCGTCCGAAAGGACGACCTCCTGCAGGTCGTCGCCGAGCTCGGCCGATTGGGCGCGCGCGATCCGGAAGTCGACGGCCTCGGGCCACGCGCGCCTGAGCCGCCCGACCATCTCTTCATAGGACATGCCCACGGCGATCACGTCGGCGGGCGTGATCGGCCCGCCGCTCCAGCCGGCCGGAGCGAAGAGGTCGAGCAGCCCCATCTCGCGCAGCAGCTCGGCCTGCTCGGGCCCGAGCTTCTCGCAGCGGAAGTCCCTGGCGTATTGCGCCTGGGGATCGACGACGCAGACCCGAAATCCCTGGCGCGCCAGGACCAGGGCCGCCAGCGAGCCCGCGAACCCTGCGCCGAGGACCACGACGTCCGGCGCGGGCGCGCACGGCGTCGAAGCCGCGCCGCCAGAATGGTCCCTTGTCGCCATGCTCGATCGTTCCCGAGGCGGTTGCGCCAGATTGGGGCGCCCTTGGCAGGTCAGAGCAAAGGCGAGGCCAGCGCCCGCGTCCTTGACGCAGCGCAAGGCAGACGGCTTGGCTTGCGCCGATGAGAGGTCATCCGAATTCGTCAGGCCAGAGCGCGCATGCGTAGCCGATCGGCGCGCAAGCGCCGCTTCAACCCCTTCACCGCGCTGGGTCCGGGCCTGATCACGGGGGCGGCCGACGACGACCCCTCGGGGATCGCCACCTATTCGCAGGCCGGCGCCAGGTTCGGCCTGCACATGCTGTGGACGGTGGTCCTGACCTATCCGCTCATGGCGGTGTTCCAATCGGTCTGTGCGCGGATCGGCCGCGTCACCGGCCGCGGGCTGACCGCCAACATCAAGGACGCCTTCCCGCCCTGGGTCGCGCGCTGGGCGGTCGCCCTGTTGCTGATCGCCAATGTGCTGAACATCGCCGCCGACGTGGCCGCCATGGGCGAGGCCTCGCAGCTGGTGTTCGGCGGCGGCCGTCACGTCTTCACCGCGGGCCTGGCGATCGCCTCCCTGCTGCTGCAGGTGTTCGTGCCCTATCACCGCTACGTCCGCTATCTGAAGTGGCTGACGCTGGCGCTGCTGGCCTATGTGGCGGTGGCTTTCACCGTGAACGCGCCCTGGGACCAGGTGCTGCGGTTCACGATCCGGCCGAGCTTCCAGCTGAACGCCGACGCGGCCATGGTGATCGTGGCCGTCTTCGGCACCACCATCAGCCCCTACCTCTTCTTCTGGCAGAGCTCGGAGGAGGTGGAGGAGATCCAGACCCACAAGGGCTCGCACGCGCTGAAGGACGCCCCGCAAGAGGCGGGGCCGGAGCTGCGCCGGATCGGCTGGGACACCTATCTCGGCATGGGCTACTCCAACACCATCGCCTTCTTCATCATCCTGTCCACGGCCGTGACCCTGCACGCGCACGGGATCACCAACATCGCCACGGCGTCGCAGGCGGCCCTGGCCCTGAGGCCCCTGGCGGGCGAGTTCGCCTTCGCCCTGTTCGCGCTCGGCATCGTGGCGACGGGCCTTCTGGCGCTGCCGGTGCTGGCGGGATCGGGCGCCTATGCGCTCGCCGAGGTCATGGGCTGGCGCGAGGGGCTGGAGAACCGCCTCGGCCAGGCGCGCGGCTTCTATGCGGTGATCGGCGTCGCCATCCTGGCCGGCGTGGGCCTGGACTTCTCCCCGCTCGACCCGATCAAGGCCCTGTTCTTCGCCGCGGTGATCAACGGGGTGACCGCCGCGCCGCTGATGGTGGTGATCATGCTGATGGCGGGACGACGATCGGTGATGGGACGGTTCAGGGCCAATCCCGTGCAGCTCCTGCTCGGGTGGCTGGCGGCCGCGGTGATGGCCGCTTCGTCACTCCTGATGTTCACCCTGATGGCGGCCGGCGCGCTGGGGTAGCGCATATGTCGGCTGACCTGCTCAGCTGGCGGTTGGCCCCCTCCACCCTCCTTCGCCTTCGGCTACGGAGGGTCCCCCTGCCCCAACGGGGGAGGATTTGGCGCCCTTGATCTTCCCCCTTTGGGGGAAGTCCGCCCGAAGGGCGGGATGGGAGCGGGTGAACGCAGACGCCAAACGCTCTGGATTCGAACGCTCGAGCGCGGTCTTGTCGCAAAATCGGGTTCCACTCTTTTGCGGAACGCGCTGCAGGCGCCTTCACGCCGCTTCGCGCGGGACCGGGCCGACGTAGCGGGACTTAGGCCGGATCAGGCGGCCGCTGATCACCTGCTCGCGGGCGTGGGCCATCCAGCCGGCCATGCGCCCCATGGCGAAGACGCAGGTAAAGGCGTCGGCGGGGAAGCCCAGGGCTTCCAGCAGGACGGCGGTGTAGAACTCGACGTTGGTGTTCAGCGGCCGGTCGGGCTTGCGCCGCGCCAGGACCTGGAGCGCCGCCTGCTCCACGGCCTCCGCCAGGGCGAGCCGGCCCGGCAGCTCGCGCGAGGCCCTGGCCAAGCCCTGCACGGCGCCCTTCAGCGCGTCGGCGCGCGGGTCGCGCACGCGGTAGACGCCGTGGCCGAAGCCCATCAGCCGCTCGCCACGGTCGAGCGCGGCCTCGAGGCAGGGGGCGGCGCGCTCGGGCGCGCCGATCTGGTCCAGCATCTCGATCACCGGACCGGGCGCGCCGCCATGCAGCGGCCCCTTGAGCGCGGAGATCCCGGCCAGCGCCGCCGAGGTCAGCCCCGCGAGGGTCGAGGCGGTCACCCGCACGGCGAAGGTCGAGGCGTTCAGGCCGTGGTCGACGATGGTGACGAGGTAGGCGTCGAGCGCGCCGGCCTCGGCCGTCGACGGGTCCCGTCCCTTCAGCATGCGAAGCACGTCATCGGCGTGGCCGGCCGCCGGATCCGGCGCGACGGGGACCAGCCCCTGGCGGACGCGCAGCACGGCGGGCGTGAACACGGCCGGCGCGGCGATCAGGCGCAGAGCCGTGGCGAGATCGTCGCCGTCGGGCAGGCGCGCGATCAGGGCCCTGACCGCGTCCACGGGCGGGCGGGCGGCGAGTCCGGCGAAATCGAGACCCGTCAGCCCTGCGAAGACCTCCACGCGGGCCTCGCCCAGCGCGCGGCGGAAGGCGCGCGGCGTGGGCAGGCCGTCGATCAGGCCGTCCAGCAGCAGCCGGGCGGCGTCCTCGAAGCGGACCTTTCCGGCGAGGTCGCCGAGCTCATGTCCGCGGATGATCAGCCGTCCGGCCTCGCCGTCCACATCCGAGAGCACGGTCTCGGCCGCCACCACGTCGCGCAATCCGTTCATTCCCAGCTCCGCTTTGACCGGGGCAGATGGAATCGGCTAGGTTCGACGTCAATCTTGATCAACTGGATCAATATATGAGCGAGGCCTGGATCGACGGTGCCGCGGCGGCGGCGCGGCTGGGGATCAAGCCCCAGACCCTCTACGCCTATGTCAGCCGCGGCCGCATCGAGGCCCGTCCGGACCCTGACGATCCGAGGAAGAGCCTCTACCGCGCCGACGACGTGACGCGGCTGCTCGACCGCAAGGCGCGCGGGCGAAAGCCGGCCGACGTGGCCCGCGAAGCCATCGCCTGGGGCGAGCCGGTGCTGGATTCCGCGATCACGGACGTCTCGGGCGGGCGGCTCTACTACCGCGGCGCGGACGCGGCGGTCCTGGCCGAGACGCAAAGCCTGGAGGAGATCGCGCTGAGGCTCTGGGGCTGCGACGACCCGGCGATCTTCGCGCGCGAGCCCAGGCCCAAGGTGCGCATGCGCGGCTCGGCCCAGGCCAAGGCGTTCGCGGCGATGGCGGCCCGGGCGGGGGCCGATCCGCCGGCGCTGGGACACGCGCCCGCCGCGCTCTGGCGCGAGGGGGCGAGCCTCACAGCCGACCTCGCCGGCGCGCTCGGCGACGGCGTCGAGAACGGGCCGCTGCACCTGATCCTGGCGCGGGCCTGGGGGATCGAGGACGGACGGGCGGACCTGATCCGCCGGGCCCTTGTGCTGATGGCCGACCACGAGCTGAACGCCTCGACCTTCGCCGCGCGGGTGGCGGCCTCCACCGGCGCCTCGCTCGCGGCCTCGGTGCTGGCGGGGCTTGCGGCGCTGTCGGGGCCCCGGCACGGCGGGGCGGGCGTCGCGGTCGCGGCGCTGATCGAGGAGGCCGGCCGCGCGGGACCCGCCACGGCGGTGAGGGCCTGGATCGCCCGCGGCGGCGGGCCGCCGGGGTTCGGCCACCGGGCCTACCCGGAAGGCGATCCCCGCGCCAAGGCGCTGATGGCCGCGTTCGAGCCGGCGCAGGATCTCATCGTGCTGAAGGCGGCGGTCGAAGAGCTGACCGGCCAGAAGGCCAACATCGACTTCGCCCTGGCGGCGCTGAGCCGCACGCTCGCGCTTCCCGCCGATGCGCCCTTCGCCCTGTTCGCGCTCGGCCGCTCGGTGGGCTGGATCGCCCACGCGCTGGAGCAGATCGAAAGCGGCGGCCTGATCCGCCCGCGGGCGCGCTACATCGGCCCGCGCCCCTCGGCCTGAACGCCCCCCAGACCAGGCTCTAAGCCGTCTCGGCCTCGCCCTCGACCGAGAGCGGATGGTCCAGCCGGCCGATCATCTCCTTGGGGCAGACCTGCCAGAACCTGGAGCGCACCACGTCCCAGTCGCGCAGCACGTCGGCGGCGAAGCGCGAGGCGGTCTCGGCGGCGTGCTCGGCGACAAGCGCCCGCAGCGCGCCCTCCCAGTGGGGCGAGGCCAGCCGCTGGTAGACCACGCCGTCCGGATTGACCGCGGCCTCGAACCGGTCGTCCAGGTCGAGCACGAAGGCCATGCCGCCGGTCATGCCCGCGGCGAAGTTGTCGCCCACGGAGCCGAGGATCACGGCCGTCCCGCCGGTCATGTACTCGCAGCCGTTGGCGCCGCAGCCCTCGACCACCGTGACCGCGCCGGAGTTGCGCACGGCGAAGCGCTCGCCCGCCCGGCCGGCCGCGAACAGCCGCCCGGCGGTGGCGCCATAGAGGATGGTGTTGCCGATGATGGCGTTGGTGTGCGGCGATTCCAGATGCGGCGAGGGCCGGATCACCAGGGTCGCGCCCGACAGTCCCTTGCCGACGTAGTCGTTGGCCTCGCCGGTGAGCTCGATCCTGAGGCCCTGGACGGCGAAGGCGCCGAGGCTCTGGCCGGCCGAGCCCTTCAGCTGCACCGTCAGGTGGCCCGGCGGCAGGCCGTTCATGCCGTACTTGCGCACGATGTGGCTGGACACGCGCGAGCCGATGGCGCGGGCGGTGTTGGCCACGGTGTAGGTGAGCTGCATCTTCTCGCCGCGGGCCAGGAAGGCGGCCGCGTCGCGGATGATCTGCTCGTCCAGCGCCTCGCCGAGCGGCTCGTTGCGTCCCTGGATGGTGCAGTAGGGCTTGTTCGGGCCCGGGTCCGCCCGGACCAGCAGCGGGTTCAGGTCGAGGTCGTCCAGGAACTCGCTTCCCCGCGAGACCTGGGCGAGCAGGTCGGTGCGGCCGATCACCTCGTTCAGTGAGCGCATGCCGAGCTGGGCCAGGGTCTCGCGCACCTCTTCGGCGATGAAGCTGAAGAGGTTGATCACCTTCTCGGGCGTGCCGGTGAAGCGCGCGCGCAGGGCCTCGTCCTGGGTGCAGACCCCCACCGGGCAGGTGTTGGAATGGCACTGGCGCACCATGATGCAGCCCATGGCGACGAGGCTGGCGGTGCCGATGCCGTACTCCTCCGCGCCCAGCATGGCGGCGATCACCACGTCGCGGCCGGTGCGGATGCCGCCGTCCGTCCGCAATCGGACGAAATGACGGAGCCCGTTCAGGGTCAGCACCTGATGCGCCTCGGAAAGCCCCATCTCCCAGGGCGCGCCCGCGTACTTGATCGACGTCTGGGGCGAGGCGCCGGTGCCGCCCACGTGGCCGGAGATCAGGATCACGTCGGCCTTGGCCTTGGCCACGCCCGCGGCGATGGCGCCGATCCCGGTCATGGACACCAGCTTCACGCAGACCCGGGCCTCGGGATTGATCTGCTTCAGGTCGTAGATGAGCTGGGCGAGGTCCTCGATCGAATAGATGTCGTGGTGCGGCGGCGGCGAGATCAGCATCACGCCGGGCGTGGCGTGACGCAGCCGCGCGATCATCTCGGTGACCTTGAAGCCGGGCAACTGGCCGCCCTCGCCGGGCTTGGCGCCCTGGGCGATCTTGATCTCGATCTCGCGGCACTGGTTCAGGTACTCGGCCGTGACGCCGAAACGCCCCGAGGCGACCTGCTTGACCGCCGAGTTGGGGTTGTCGCCGTTGGGCAGCGGGCGGTAGCGCGCGGAGTCCTCGCCGCCCTCGCCCGAGACCGAGCGGGCCCCGATGCGGTTCATGGCGATGTTCAGCGCGCCGTGGGCCTCCGGCGACAGCGCGCCCAGCGACATGCCGGGCGTGACGAAGCGCTTCCTGATCTCGTTGACGCTCTCGACCTCCTCTATGGGGGCGGGACGCAGGTCCTCGCGCCAGGCCAAAAGGTCGCGCAGCTGGATGTTCGGATGCGCCCGCAGCGCCTCGGAGTAGCGCTTGTAGGCGTCGTAGGAGCCGGTGTCGCAGGCCTGCTGCAGCTGGTGGATCAGCCGCGCCTCGAAGGCGTGGGTCTCGCCCGAGCGGCGAGCCTTGTAGAAGCCGCCGACCGGCAGCATGACCGCCGCCTCGCCCCAGGCCTTGCGGTGGACCTGGACGATCTTGCGCTCCAGGCCCGCCAGACCGATGCCCGAGATGCGCGACGGCATGCCCGGGAAGTACTCGGCGGTCAGGGCGCGCGAGAGGCCCAGCGCCTCGAAGTTGTAGCCGCCGCGGTAGGAGGAGATCACCGAGATCCCCATCTTGGAGAGGATCTTCAGGAGCCCCGCCTCCACGGCGCGCTTGTAGTTCAGGCACACCTCGCGAAGGGTCAGCTCGCCGATGAGGCCCCGCTCGAGCCGGTCCTGGACGATCTCCTGGGCGAGGTAGGCGTTCACCGCCGTGGCGCCGACGCCGACCAGCACCGCGAAGTAGTGCGTGTCCAGGCACTCGGCCGAGCGGACGACGATCGAGACGTAGGACCTGAGGCCATTGGCGACGAGGTGGCTGTGCACCCCGCCGGTGGCCAGGATCATCGGCAGGGCGACCCGGTCGGGCCCCGAAGCCTCGTCGGTGAGCACGATCTGGCCGCAGCCGCGCAGAGCCGCATCCTCGGCCTCGGCGCGGATGCGGTCCAGGTTCGCCCGCAAGGCGTCGCCGTGCCGCGCCTCGGCGACCGGAATCGGCATGGTGCAGTCGATCACCGCGATCGACTTGGGCCCGATGAACTCGACGATGCGCTCGTACATGCCGGTGGTGAGCACGGGGCTCTCCAGCACATAGACATCGGTCTGGGCCTCATCCTGGGCCAGGATGTTGCCGAGGTTCTTGAACCTCGTCTTCAGCGACATCACCCGGGTTTCGCGCAGGGAGTCGATCGGCGGATTGGTCACCTGGCTGAAGTTCTGGCGGAAGAAGTGCGACATCGGCCGGTAGCGCTCGGAGAGCACCGCCAGCGGCGCGTCGTCGCCCATGGAGCCGGTGGCTTCCTTGGCGTCCTCGGCCATGGGAGCGAGGATCAGCTCCACGTCCTCCAGGCTCAGGCCCGCGGCGACCTGGCGGCGCGTCAGCTCCTCCTTGCCGTAGCGGCGCGGCTCGGGCCCGGGGCCGATCCTGTCCTCCAGGTTGACCATGTTGCCGAGCCACTTGGTGTAGGGGTGGCGCTCGGACAGGTGGTCGATGATCTGGTCCTCGTCGTAGAGCCGCCCCTCCATCAGGTCGACGGCCACCATGCGGCCCGGACCTATGTGGTCCTTCCTGACGATGCGCCGCTCGGGCACGCCGCACATGCCGGCCTCCGAGCCCAGGATCAGCAGCCCGTCGTCGGTGTAGGCCGCCCGCATCGGACGAAGGCCGTTGCGGTCCTTGCCGGCGATCACCCAGCGCCCGTCGGTGGCGCAGATGGCGGCCGGACCGTCCCACGGCTCCATCACCGCGTTGCAGTAGGCGTAGAGCGCCTGATGTCCCGGACGGGTCTCCTCCTCCAGGTGCGACCAGGCCTCCGGGATCAGGAGGCACTTGGCCATGGGCGCGTCGCGGTTGGCGCGCACCAGCACCTCGAAGGTGTTGTCCAGCGCCGAGGAGTCCGAGCACCCCGGCTGGATCACCGGCTTGATGTCCTCGCCGAAGTCGCCGAACGCCTGGGCGGCCATGCGGATCTCATGGCTCTTCATCCAGTTGGTGTTGCCCTT
Source organism: uncultured Alphaproteobacteria bacterium (assembly GCA_963775275.1). Classification (GTDB taxonomy): domain Bacteria; phylum Pseudomonadota; class Alphaproteobacteria; order Caulobacterales; family Caulobacteraceae; genus JANWHQ01. Next base: position 725,079 of record CAVZII010000005.1, read on the forward strand.
CAGCGTGTTGATCTCGCCGTTGTGGGCGAGCATGCGGAAGGGCTGGGCCAGGCGCCACTCGGGGAAGGTGTTGGTGGAATAGCGCTGGTGGAAGATCGCCACCGCCGCCACGAACCGCTCGTCCGTCAGGTCGGGATAGAACTCGTCGATGTGTTCGGCGAGGAACATCCCCTTGTAGATCAGGGACTTGGCCGAAAAGGAGCAGATGTAGAAGTCGCCGACGCCGGCCTGGGCCAGGCGCTTCTCGATCCGCTTGCGGCACAGGAACAGGAGGCGCTCCAGCGCCTCGCCGTCCATGCCCGCCGGACAGGCCAGCATGATCTGCTCGATCTCGGGCCGGTTGGCGTTGGCCTTCTCGCCGATGACCGAGGTGTCCACCGGCACCTGGCGCCAGCCGTAGATGTAGAAACCGAAGCGCAGGACCTCGGACTCCACGATGGTGCGGCAAGTCTCCTGGGCGGCGAGGTCCGTCCGTGGAAGGAAGATCTGCCCCACGGCGATCGGCCCGGGCCTGAGCTTGTGGCCGGCGCGCTGGACCTGGTCGGCGAAGAAGTCCTGCGGCACCGAGACGAGCACGCCCGCCCCGTCGCCGGTCTTGCCGTCGGCGTCGACGGCGCCGCGATGCCAGACGGCCTTGAGCGCGCGGATGGCGAGCTCGACCACCTCGCGGCGGGGCTTGCCGTCGACGGCGCAGACCAGGCCGACGCCGCAGGAATCGCGCTCGGACTGCGGCTCGTAGGCGTGGGCGTCGATCAGGCGCTGGCGTTCGGCCCGGTAGCGTTCGATGTCGGCCGCGCCGGCCGAGGGCGACTCGAGACGGATGTCCTTCATGGCGCTCACTCCGCCGCGACCAGCTCGCCGACGCGCGCGCGGCTGGCCTTGCCCCGGATGTAGGCGTCGATGGCGTCCGCCGCGTCGCGCCCGTCCCTCAGCGCCCAGACCACCAGCGACGCGCCGCGGACGATGTCGCCGGCGGCGAAGACGCCGTCCATGCTGGTCATCAGGGTGCGGAAGTCCGTCCGCACCGTGCCCCAGCGCGACACCTTCAGCTGGAGGGCGCCGAAAAGGCCCGGCAGATCTTCCGGATCGAAGCCGAGAGCCTTGATCACGAGCTGGGCGGGCCGCTCGAAGTCGGCGTCGGGGATCTCCTCCGGCGCCTGACGGCCCGAGGCGTCGGGCGCGCCGAGCCGCATGCGCGCGGCCTTGACGCCGGTCACGCCGGAAGCCTCGCCCATGACCGCCCGGGGCGCGGCGAGCCACTCGAAGACCACGCCCTCCTCCTCCGCATGGGCGACCTCGCGCATCGAGCCGGGCATGTTGGCCCGGTCGCGGCGATAGAGGCAGGTGACGGACCTGGCGTCCTGGCGCACGGCCGTGCGCACGCAGTCCATGGCCGTGTCGCCGCCGCCGACCACGACTACGTCCTTGCCGGCCGCGTTCAGCAGGCCCTTCTCGAAGGCCTCGACCTCGTCGCCCAGGCCCTTGCGGTTGGAGGCGACCAGGTAGTCGAGGGCGGGGACCACGCCTTCGGACCCCACGCCGGGAGCGGAAAGCTCGCGCGCCTTGTAGACGCCGGTGGCGATCAGGATGGCGTCGTGGCGCGCGCGCAGCTCGGCGAGCGAGGCGTCGCGGCCGACCTCGAAGCCGAGCTCGAAGCGGACGCCGCCGTCGGCCAGCCGGCGCGTGCGGCGCTCGACCACCTCCTTCTCGAGCTTGAAGTTGGGGATGCCATAGATGAGCAGGCCGCCGGGCCGATCGTGCCGGTCGTAGACCGTCACCTGGAAGCCGCGCCCGCGCAGCACGTCGGCGGCGGCCAGTCCGGCGGGCCCGGCCCCGATGATCCCGACCGAGGCCTCGAGCTCCTGCGTCGGGACGAGCGGCGCCACCCATCCTTCGTCCCAGGCCCGGTCGGTGAGGTAGCGTTCGACCGCCCCGATGGTGACCGTGCCGTGGCCGGACTGCTCGATGACGCAGTTGCCCTCGCACAGCCGGTCCTGCGGGCAGATGCGGCCGCAGACCTCGGGCATGGCGCTGGTGGCCTGGGAAAGCTCATAGGCCTCGCGCACCCGGCCCTCGGCGGTCATCCTCAGCCAGTCGGGGATGTTGTTGTGCAGCGGGCAATGCGTCTGACAGAAGGGCACGCCGCATTGCGAGCACCGCGAGGCCTGCTGGGCGGCCTTGGCGTCGATGAAGTCGGCGTAGATCTCGTGGAAATCGCCCGCGCGCGCGGAAGCGTCACGCTTGTGCGGCATGTCGCGTTCGACGCTCACGAATTTCAGCATGCGCTCGGCCATCGGCCCGCCGCCCTTTCGCAGAACCAATGGGGGGAACTGCGACCTTCATACCCCGTCCAGGCGAGTCCCCAAAGATGATAGTCCACATCATAGACGATAAAATCGTTCCACGCCCGGAAGCGTTAACTCCGCGGCAGGAGCTGCCGCAAAATTAGTCCACTTCCGGGATGAACGGCCCATTTACCATGGCGAGCCCAATCCGGCGCCCGGACAGGAGCCTTCCATGCACGACGCCCTGATGGCCGTGATCCTCGGCGTGATCGAGGGTCTGACCGAGTTCATCCCGGTCTCGTCCACGGGGCATCTGATCCTGGCCGCCGACGCCCTGGGCCTGACCCAGCCGTTCTGGGGCACCTTCAACGTGCTGATCCAGCTGGGCGCCATCCTGGCCGTGGTGGTCCTCTACTTCGCGCGCCTCTGGAAGGTGCTGGTCACCCTGCCCTCCGACCCCCAGTCGCGCCGGTTCGCCCTGTCGGTGCTGATCGCCTTCCTGCCCGCGGCCGTGTTCGGGCTGATGCTGCACCACTTCATCAAGACGGTGCTGTTCGAGAGCCCGCAGCTGATCTGCTGGTCGCTGATCCTGGGCGGCGTCGTGCTATGGGCGCTCGACCGGTTCGAGCCCAAGCCGCGCCACACCGACGCCATGCGCTATCCCCTGTGGACCTCGCTTGGCATCGGCCTGTTCCAGTGCCTGGCGATGGTTCCCGGCGTGTCGCGCTCGGGGGCCAGCATCGCCGGCGGCCTGCTGATGGGCGGCGACAAGCGCTCGGCGGCGGAATTCTCCTTCTTCCTGGCCATACCGACCATGCTCGGCGCCTTCGCGGTCGATTTCTGGGAGAACCGCAAGACGCTGGACGCGGGACGCCTGGACATCATCGCCATCGGCTTCGTGGTGTCCTTCGTCGTGGGCCTGGTGGTGGTGCGCGGCCTGCTCGGCTTCGTGCAGAAGCGCGGCTTCTGGCCCTTCGCGCTCTGGCGGATCGTGATCGGCGCGGCCGGCCTCTTCCTGCTGGCCCGTGGCGGGGTCTCGACGGCGAACCCTTTCCTGCACTGAGGCGGGCCGCAGCTGCGGCCACGAGTTCGCCGACGACTTCGGGATGGACAGGGGCCTTCCAGCTCTCGTCCAGAAGCGCGGCTGTAGTCCGTCAGGGATCTGGCGGATCGCGGTAGAGTCGTCGGGCTGGCCGCGTTGGCGGCCCGTTGTTTCATCCGACACATTTGTATATACATCGACGCGTCCGAGGGGGCGGCACGTGAGCCAATCGCGTGGAGGGGTCCATGACCCATGGAGCTGTTCGAATGGGACTCCGCCAAGGCGGAATCCAACTGGCTCAAGCATGGCGTCAAGTTCGAGGACGCCGCGCGCATGTTGCTGGGACTGACTCTCACCTGGAGCACGGGCCGCGGGACGGAGAATAGGTTTGCGTCGATCGGGATCATCGAAGGGTCAGCAATCGTCGTCGTCTGGACGCCGCGCGCGAACGCCGTTCGCATCGTCTCCGCCCGACGTGCGCGGCGGAGTGAGCGAAGGACCTTTGATCAGGAAGTCCGCCGATCAATTGAAAGCGGGTGGAACTGACTGGGAGACGCTCGAGCGGCTGACCGACGGAGAGATCGAGGCGGCCATCGCCAGCGATCCGGACGCCGCTCCCGAACTGGACGCGGAATGGTTTCGCAACGCCGTCATCGGCATTCCGGCCAAGGTCGCCATGTCCATCCGCGTGGACGATGACGTGATGGCGTGGTTCCGCTCGCAGGGCAAAGGCTGGCAGACCCGGATGAACGCGGTTCTGCGCGCCTACGCCAAAGCCCATGGCGGCGTGAAATAGCGCCTTGCCTGCGCCCGCCATTGAGCGGGCGGCGGCTGTCACCATATGGCGGTTGCGCCGGCCGGCCTGTCGTGCTTGGAGCGCCGCTTCCAGCCAGAGGGACGCCATGACCGCCGAGACCGCCCCTTCCAACACCAAGGCCGAGCTGCTCTCGCGCGTGGTCGAGCATGTCGACGTCGCCGCCTTCGACGCGCGGCCGGTGATCGAGTCCATGCGCAAGATGAGCTTCTCCTCGCGCGACGTGGCGCGGGCGGCGGACATCCTCAGCATGGCCATCGAGGACAAGGCCTGCTCGGTGTGGCTGACGCTGGCGGGTTCGACCTCGGCGGGCGGCTGCATGCACGTCTGGCGCGACATGATCCGATACAGGATGGTCGACGCGGTGGTGGCCACCGGCGCCTCGATCATCGACATGGACTTCTTCGAGGCCTTGGGATTCAAGCACTACCAGGCGCAGTCGAACGTCGACGACCGGGACCTTCGGGCCCTCTACATCGACCGCATCTACGACACCTACATCGACGAGGAGGAGCTGCAGGCCTGCGACATGGCGATCAAGGAGATCGCCGACGCGCTGGAGCCCCGTCCCTACTCCTCGCGCGAGTTCATCCACGAGATCGGACGCTGGCTGGCCTCGGGCAAGGCCCGAAAGCCCGGCTCGCTGATCCAGACCGCCTATGAGGAAGGCGCGCCGATCTTCTGCCCCGCCTTCACCGATTCCTCGGCCGGCTTCGGCCTGGTCAAGCACCAGGTGGAGCGGATCAAGGCGGGCAAGCCCTACCTCACCATCGACTCGGTGGCGGACTTCCGCGAGCTGACCGAGGTGAAGCTGGCGGCCGGGACGACGGGCCTGTTCATGGTCGGCGGCGGCGTGCCCAAGAACTTCGCCCAGGACACGGTGGTCTGCGCCGAGATCCTCGGACACGAGGCCGAGATGCACAAATACGCCGTCCAGATCACCGTGGCGGACGTGCGCGACGGCGCCTGCTCGTCCTCGACGCTCAAGGAGGCCTGCTCCTGGGGCAAGGTGGACGTCACCTACGAGCAGATGGTCTTCGCCGAGGCGACCACGGTCGCGCCCCTGATCGTCTCGGACGCCTACCACCGCGGTGGCTGGAAGAGCCGCGACAAGCGCCGCTGGGCCAGGCTGTTCGAGCCCAAGGGCTGAGGCGCCGCGGCGCCTGAGCGTCTTGCACGCCAGGCGCCGCGCCGCTACCTCATGGACATGTCCGCGCACTGCGAGCACCCCCATGCCCGTCCGGGCCTGAAGGGCCGAGCGCTGAAAGCCGAGCTGAAGGCCGCCGAGCACCGCTGCGAGGGCGCCGAACAGCGCCTGACCACGCCGCGCCGACGCGTGCTGGAGCTGCTGCTCGAGGCCGGCCAGCCGGTGAAGGCCTACGACCTGATCGCCGGGTTCGGCGAGAACGGCGCACCGGCCAAGCCGCCCACCGTCTATCGCGCCCTGGACTTCCTGGAACGGCAGGGCTTCGCCCACCGGATCGAGAGCCTGAACGCCTATGTCGCCTGCCGCCAGGGCCCGGACGCCCACGCCGCGGCCTTCCTGATCTGTGACTGCTGCGGCGACACCCAGGAGATCGAGCCCGCCGGCGCCGAGCGGCTGGCCGAGCTGGCTCGCCAGTCGGGTTATCAGCTGCAGATGGTGACGATGGAGGCGCACGGCCGCTGCGCCGCCTGCGCCGCCTAGTGCTGCGAGGGGAGCCGTCTTGGCCATGAAGCACGCGCGCGCCGCCCTCGCCGGCGCCCTGGTCCTGGCCCTCGCAGGCGCGGTCGCCTCCGCCTCGTCCGCCCCGGCCTACCTGCCCGGCGGCGGCGCCCCGGACGCGGTGCGCTATCTGCCCCCGCCGCCGGCCAAGGGCTCCAAGGCCGAGGCTGCGGACATCGACGCGTTCAAGCGGACGCGCAGGCTGGAGGGCACGGCGCGCTGGCGCCTGGCCCAGTCGGACGCCAAGGTCTCGCCGACCCTCCTGCTGCAGGACTTCGGCTGCGCGCTCGGGACCATGCCCGAGGAGACGCGCGAGCCGGCCCTGTTCAGCCTGTGGCGCAAGCTCGCCCGGGCCATAGGGCCCGTGATCGCCGGGCCCAAGGACCACTACGGCCGAAAGCGCCCCTACCTGTTGGCCAAGGGCAGGATCTGCGTGGAGGACACGCCGGGAATGGACGCCAGCGGCTCCTATCCGTCGGGGCACACGACGCTCGGCTGGTCCACCGCCCTGGTCCTGGCCGAGCTCGCGCCGGACCGCGCCACCGAGATCCTCGCCCGCGGCCGCGCCTATGGCGAGAGCCGGGTGGTCTGCGGCGTGCACTATCCCACCGACGTGGCCGCCGGCCGCACCGACGCCTCGGGCGTCGTGGCGGTGCTGCACGCCGACGCCGCCTTCCGCGCCGACATGGACAAGGCCAGGGCCGAGCTCGCCGCCGCCCGGGCCGCCGGCGCGAGCCCGCCCGATCCGGCCCGCTGCAAGGTGGAGGACGAGGCGGCGGCGAAGACGCCGTGGTGAGGCGGGCTCAGGGTCGCCGCGCGACGAATACGACGGCCGCGCCGCCGAGGCGGTCGGGCCGGGCGTAGTCCCTCGCCGGGTCGCGATGCATGCCGACCCGGCGCATGACGGCCTGGGAGCGCAGGTTGCCAGGCCCGGTATAGGCGACGATCTCTGCAAGCCCGAGGCGGCTGAAGCCATCGTCGAGCGAGGCGCGCGCGGCCTCGGAGGCGTAGCCGAAGCCCCACGCCGGCTTGAACAGTCGCCAGCCGATCTCCACCCCGGCGCCAGCGGATGATCGGGCCAAACCGGCATCAGGCCTGTGAAGCCGAGGATCTCGCCGTCGGCCTTCCGCTCCAGCATCCATCGGCCGAAGCCGTGCGCGCGGAAATGGCCGGCGTAGAAGTCGAACTTCGCATCGACCTGCTCGCGCGCAGGCAGGACCGGATAGTCGTGCATGACCTCCCGATCGGCGCTGAGGGCGGCGTAGACTTCGCGATCCGCCTCGCGCCAGGCCCGAAGGACGAGGCGCCCGGTGTCGATCACCGTTCGAAGGTCCCGGCCGGACCCAGCGCGCTGTAGAGATCGGTCCTCCGGTCACGGAAGAAACCCCAGGCGGCGCGGTGCCGCTTCAGGAAGTCGAGGTCGAAGGCGGCGACGGCGACGCCCTGGTCCTTGCGGCCGAGCTCGGCGACGAGGTCGCCGCGGTGGTCGCAGATGAAGCTCGAGCCGTAGAAGTCCTGGCCGCCGGACGGGCCCGGCTCGAACCCCGTCCGGTTGGCGGCGACCACAGGGATGACGTTGGAGACCGCATGGCCCTGCATGGCGCGGCGCCAGGGGTCGCGGGTGTCGAGCGAGGGGTCGTGGGGCTCAGAGCCGATGGCGGTGGGATAGAGCAGGACTTCGGCGCCCATCAGCGTCATGGCGCGGGCCGTCTCGGGGTACCACTGGTCCCAGCAGATCCCCGCGCCGAGCTTGCCGAAGCGCGTGTCCCAGACCCGGAAGCCCGTGTCGCCGGGGCGGAAGTAGTACTTCTCCTGGTAGCCCGGTCCGTCGGGGATGTGGCTTTTGCGGTAGACGCCCAGGAGCGATCCGTCGGCGTCGGCCATGACCAGGCTGTTGTAGTAGTGCGGCCCGTCGCGCTCGAAGATGGAGATGGGGATCACCACCCCGAGCTCGCCCGCCAGCGGCGCCAGCGCCGTGACGCACGGATGCTCGCGCCAGGGGAAGGCCGTGGCGAACCAGTGCTCCTCCTGGCTGACGCAGAAATAGGGGCCCTGGAAGAGCTCGGGCGGCAGGACGACCTGGGCGCCCCCGGCCGCCGCCTCGCGCACGAGGCCCGCGACCTTGGCGATGTTGGCGGCCATGTCCTCGCCGAAGGCGGCCTGGACGGCGGCGACCGAGATCGTGCGGGCCATCACGCCGGCTCCTGCTGGGTGATGCAGTGGAACGAGCCGCCGCCGGTCAGGATGGCGCGGGACTCGAGGCCGATCACCTCGCGTTCGGGGAACAGGCTCTTCAGCGCCTCGAGCGCGAAGTCCTGCGCCAGGCCCCCGTAGACCGGGGCGATCACCGCGCCGTTGGCGATCAGGAAGTTCATGTGCGAGGCCGCGACCGGTTCGCCGTCCTCGTCCCGGATGAGCCCCGGCGAGGCGATGCGCGAGACCTGCAGCGGCTTGCCCCTGGCGTCGGTCATCCGCGACAGCGCCCGGGCCGCCGCGTCGTAGACTTCCGTGTTCGGATCATCCAGGCCGAAGGCGACCGGACAGGCCACCACGCCCGGCGCCACGAACCTGGCGAGATTGTCCACATGGCCGTCGGTATGGTCGCCCGTCAGCCCGTCGTCCAGCCACAGGACCTTGCGGGCGCCGAAGGCGGCGGCCAGGGCCCGCTCGGCGTCCGGCTCGGTCCAGCCGGGATTGCGGTTGGGATTGAGCAGGCACTGGCGAGTGGTCAGGACGCTGCCATGGCCGTCGTGCTCGACCGCCCCGCCCTCGAGCACGAAGTCGTGCCCGATGAGCCGGGCGCCGGCCGCGGTCGCGATCTGGGCCGCCACGGTCTCGTCGCCCGCAAGGACGTACTTGCCGCCCCAGCCGTTGAACCGGAACGCGGCCGCGCCGGCGCTCTCGCCGTCCTCGTCCTGGAGGAAGATCGGCCCGGTGTCCCGAAGCCAGATGTCGCCGAAGGCGCCCGGGACGATGTCGATCCCCGCCACGCCTCCGAGGCGCGCCTCGGCCGCCCGCCTCGCCTCGTCGCCGCAGACCAGCAGACGCACCTGCTCTCGCCCGGGACCGGCCAGCGCCCGGGCGAGGGCGGCCGCCTCGTCCTGGGCGCTCTCCAGGTCGTCAGCCCACAGGTCCGCGTGGCTCGGGAACCCGACCCACATCGCCCTGTGCGGCTCCCATTCGGCCGGCGTCACGATCATGGCCTCCCCATAGCACTGCAGGCGCGGCAGGTGGGAAGGCCTGAGGCGCGGCGCAGCCGCGGGCGCAAGACAGGCGGGCGGCCCTCGCTGGAGGGCCGCCCGAGGGGGAGCCGCAACGCCGAACGGGTCAGAAGCTGTACCGGATCCCGAACTTGATCTGCCACAGCGACGGCTGGGTCACCGTGAAGGGCGCCGGCGTGGCGGACGGCGAGTCGTTGTAGAGGTACTTGCCGCCGGAGATCGCCGGTTGGACCTTGACCGGCACGCCCCGGTAGAAGTCGTACTGGTCGAGCACGCCCCAGCTGTCGTTGATCAGGTTGCCCAGGTTCTTGATGTCGACATAGGCGGTCAGCTTGGAGCCGTGCGGCGCGAAGGCCGGCAGCTCCTGGCTGATGCGCAGGTCGATCGGTGGTCACGTCGCCGCCGCGGAAGCCGTTCCGGGGCGCGATCTTGCCGGCGTACTTGATCAGGCCGCTGGAGTTCAGGAAGGCGTTGAAGGCCGCGAAGTCGAAGCCCGCCGCGTAGGTGACGTTCGGGTCGCTCGTCGCGGTGACCTGGCCGCCGGAGGCCTGGGGCACGTAGAACAGCTCGTTGGAGGTGGCCTGACGGCCGCTGTAGCTGGCGACCACGTTGCCGAACACGTCGTCGAAGCTGCGGCTGCCGGTCACGTTGGTGTTGGCGAAGGTGTAGCTGAACGGCAGGCCCGCGCGCCGCTGGGCGAAAACGGTGACGCCGGTGCGGTTGTCGCCGAACAGCTGCTTGAACCAGCTCGCCTCGACCGCGAAGCGGTAGCGCACCTCATAGTCCGACGTCGCCACCGGAGGGTTGTTCGGATCGTAGGTCGCAAAGCGCGTGTAGCTCGACAGGCCGATCGAGCTGGTCATCGGGTTGCGGTCGGTGGAGCGGGTGTAGGTGTAGTTCGCCCGCAGCGTGAGGCCGTCGAGCAGCCCCTCTCGCCAGGCCTTGACCAGGGTGACGGCGGCGGACTTGCTGGTCCCGCCGTCGGCGGCGTTGGTGAGCAGGAGGTCGTAGTTGTTGGCGCCGATCGTGCCGTTGGTCGTGCGTCCGTAGATCGGCCGCCCGTCCGGCGCCGTTCCGATCTGGACCGAGCGCAGGTCCTTCCAGAGCAGGGAGTCGCGGAACTGCGCGTAGAGCAGGTCCACCTGCAGGCGCCAGTCGTCGCCGATCGGGCCGAGGTTGAAGTTGTAGCCGCCCGACAGGCTCGCCTTCCAGACCGTGGGGATCTTCAGGTTCGGGTCGATGGCGTTGGTGTCGCCGTTGCCCGGGGTGAAGGTGCAGCCGGCCGGCGCGTGCATCAGGTCGACGCCCGTGTAGGGGCCCGCCGGGCAGACCGCATTGGTCTGGCGTACGCCGTCGTTGGCGAAGGGGTCGGAGATCCAGACGTTCAGCCCCTGGCTCGAGAACCGGCCGAAGCCGCCCGAAAAGTCGAGCCGATGGAGCGGCCGCCAGGTGAAGCCGATGCGGGGCAGGACCACGCTGCGGCCGTCGAGCGTGGCGGTGTTGGCGAAGCCGTTGCGCGACACGAAGTTGACGTTGAGCGTCGGATGGTCGTGCTGCTGGAACCAGTCGACCCGCACGCCCGCCAGGATGCTGAGGGCGGACGTCGCCTGCCAGCTGTCCTCGGCGTAGGCGGACCACAGATTGTACTGGAACACCGCCGCGCCCTGACGGGCGGTGCCGAGGGTGGCCGGCACGGTCCCGCCGTTGGGGTCCGCCGCGCCGGTCAGGCGGAAGGCGCTGGCGGTGTGGTTCAGGTAGTCGGCATAGCTGGCGAAGGTCCAGTCGCCGAGCGAGGTCGCCACGAAGACGTTGAACACGTCGTCGTTCTCATAGCGGACGCCGGCCTGGAAATTGTGGTCGCCAAGGCGATAGCGGCCGATCAGCTCGGCGGTCTCGGTCTTCACGTCCAGATAGTTGTCGTGGCGGAAGTTGTCGGGTCCGAACCGGATCTGGGAGAAGGGTTGGAAGCCGGAAACCTGGGGCATGTCGAACACGTCGACCGCGACCGTGCCGACGGCCAGTCCGCCCACGACGGGCAGCTGGCTGGTCTCGGTCTCCTTGCGCGACAGGCGAAGCTCGGTGGAGAGCGTGTCGGTCCATTGCGAGTTCTCCTGCAGGCTGAAGGCCCGCAGCACCTCGTTCTTGTTGTACTGGCGCAACTCCAGGCCCACCGCCGGGGTGGTGACGCTGTCGCCCGAGGTGAAGGGATTGCTGGTCACGCCGTTGAAGGAGTTGCCGACCGTGCGCTGGTAGGCCACCGCCAGGCGGTGGCGGTCGTTGATGTTCCAGTCGATCTTGGCGAAGACCTTCTCGTCGCTGACCGGCGGCGCGCCGTCGACCCAGCCGCCCGGATCGTAGTTGTAGGCGGCCTTGGTCGCGGCGCGGAAGGCGTCGACGGCGTCAACGGTGATTCCCGGGATCAGCGTGGACTTGTCGGACCCTGTCGGGCCCTCGTCGAGCGAGAAGGTCGACTCGTACTTCTCGTAGCCGCCGAAGAAGAACAGACGGTCCTTGACGATCGGGCCGCCGAGGGTGACGCCCCAGGTCGTCTCGGAGAAGGGCGAGATGACCGGCTTGCCGCGGATCGAGTTCCCGCGCAGGGCGTCGGAGGTGTATTCGCCGTAGGCCGAGCCGTGGAACGCGTTGGTCCCGGACTTGGTCACCGCGTTGATCGAGCCGCCCAGGAAGCCGTTGTTCAGGACGCTGTAGGGCGCCACCGACACCTGCAGGGCCTGCAGCACCTCCAGCGAGATCGGCGAGCGCTGGGTCGGATAGCCGTTGTTGTTCAGGCCGAAGTCGTCGTTCTGGCGGATGCCGTCGACGGTCAGCTGGTTGAACCGCGTGTTGGTTCCGGCGAACGACAGCGCGTCCGAGTTGGACGGGTCGATGGTCGCGAAGGCGTCGATCCGGGCGATGTCCTTCAGATCCCGGGTGATCGTGGGCAGCGTCTCGATCTGGGTGGCGTTGAAGTTGCTGCTCGGCCCGATCTTGTACTGGCGCGGCGTGGCCTGGGCCACGACCACGACCTCGCTGGTCGAGGGACGAAGGCTCACGTCGACGTCTTCGGCCGCGCCGACGCCGATCGAGGGCACCTCGGCCTTGGCCCCTTCGTAGCCGGACGCCGTCACCTTGACCGAATAGGGTCCGCCGACGCGCAGGCCCGTCGCCGAGAACGAGCCGTCGGCGTTGGTGGAGACCGTCGTGGAGGTCCCTGTCGGAACGTGGGTCACCACGACCGTCCCCCCGCCGACGGGAGCGCCCTCCGTGCTGGTGATCCGCCCGTGCAGCGAGCCGGTGATCTCCTGCGCGAACGCCCCCGACGCGAGGGCCAGCGCTATCGCGGCCGCCCCGGCCGCGGCCAAGGTTCTCGTCTTCATCCCAACCCCTCCAGACTCTGCCGCGCTTGCGGCGCCCCTTTCGCCCTTAGCCGGTGATGACCAAGCCCCAGCGACGAAGCCGCCAAGCTTCCATGTCGGGACGATGACGACCGTGTGACGGCCCCGCGCCCTTGCCCTTCGTCGCAGCGAGCGCGCCCCTCGAGGAAAGCGGGACCCGGGTCTCCCGCCCTGACAGCGCGCCCGTCTGCGAACACCCGCGCCCAGTTCGCGCCTTTACTTCGCGGCCGGCAAGAGCGACCCATCGGCCCCTGCGCACGGGAGCCGCCTTTGCCGAGAGAGGAGACATCCGCGGGCATCCACGCCCACAGGACCGCCTGGCGCGCGACGCTCGTCCTGGCGGCGGGCCTGACCGTCCTTCGCCTCTACGCCATCTTCGCCTCGCCGCTGCAGCTCTATCCGGACGAGGCGCAGTACTGGCTGTGGTCGCGGACGCTGGCCTTCGGTTACGCGTCCAAGCCCCCGATGATCGCCTGGCTGATCGCCGCGGCCACGCGCCTGGGCGGCGACAGCGAAGCCTGGGTCCGCCTGTTCGCGCCGCTGCTGCACGCCGGAGCCATGCTGGCGATCCACCAGGCCGGACGACGTCTCTATGGGCCCCTCGTCGGGCTCCTGGCCGCGGCGCTGTGGGGGCTGATGCCGGCGGTGCAGCTGTCGGCGGTGTTCATCGCCACCGATGCGCCGCTGATGCTGTTCCTGGCGCTCGCGCTATGGGCCTACGCGGCGATGTTCGAGGCCGTGGACAGCCGGCCCCGGCGGCTGATCGCGATCGGACTTGGCGCCGCCCTCGGGCTCGCGTTCCTGGCCAAGTACGCGGCCGTCTACTTCCTGATCGGCGTCGCCCTGCACGCCCTGACCGACAAGGCCGGACGGCGGATGTGGTCGGGCTGGGCGTGGGCGTACGCCCTGGTCCCCTTCTCAGTCCTGCTCGCGCCGAACCTCGCCTGGCTCGCCGGCCACCACTTCGCGACCGTCGCCCACACCGCCGAGGTCAATGCGCGCCTGAGCGCGGCCGACCTGTTCCACCCCGGCAAGCTCGCCGAGTTCGTCCTCGGCCAGTTCGGCGTGCTGGGCCCGATCCCCTTCGCCGTGCTCGTCGGCGGGGCGACGGCGCTCGCCCGGCGGCGCGCCCTGGAGCCCGCCGACCGGCTCCTCTTGTGGCTCGCCCTGCCGCCGCTCGCCATCGTCAGCATCGGGGCGCTGCTGTCGCGCGCCCACGCCCACTGGGCCGCGGCGGGCTATGTGGCCGGCGTGGTGGTCGTCGCCGCCTGGCTGGTCCGCTGGCGGGCGCGGGGCTGGATCCTCGCGACCCTGGTCCTGCAGGGCCTCGTCGCCGCCGTGGTGATCGTCGCGGTCGCCGCCCCTGCGCTGGTGGACGCCAGCGGGAACGGCCGCCGGCTCGCGCGGGTGCGCGGCTGGAACACGACCGCGGCCCTGACCGTGGGGGCCGCGCGCGCAGAGGCCGCGCGCCGGCTGACGGCGGTCGTGGTGGAGGACCGCTATCTCTTCAACGAGCTCGCCTACTACGGTCGCGCCTATTTCGACGCCCCCGGCTCGGCGCCCCTTCGCATGCGCCCGGCGGCCCAGGCGCTGAACGAGGCCGAGCTTTCCGCGCCGCTGCGTCCCGGCGAGGCCGGCAGGGTGCTGATCGCCGAGACGGCCGGGACGCCCGCCCGTCCGCGCCTGCCCGGCGACTTCGCGCGGATCCAGCCGCGCGGGGACTTCATCCTGCCCGTCGGCGGCGGCAGGACCCGGCGCCTGCAGCTCTACGTCGCCGAAGGCTACCTCGGCGGAGTCCGCGCCGCCCCCGTCAAGCCCTGACGCCCTGGGCGCTCAGGAGGTCACCATCACCGGAGTCTTGCGGTAGTCCTCCGGCAGGACGCGCTCCAGGTTCCTCAGCTTCGGCAGGTCGTTATAGACGATGTACGGTGCGTCGGGGTGATGGATCAGGTAGTCCTGGTGGTATTCCTCCGCCCGGTAGAAGCCTTTGTAGGGATCCACACGCGTGACGATCTTCTTCGGGAAGGCGCGGACCTTGTCGAGCTGCGCGATGTAGGCGCTGGCGATGCGCTTCTGCTCCGGGTTCATGTACCAGATGTTGGAGCGGTACTGGGTCCCGTGGTCGGGGCCCTGGTAGTTCAGCTCGGTGGGATCGTGCGCCACCGAGAAGTAGACCCGCAGGAGCTCGCCATAGGTCACCTGCTTGGGATCATAGGTGATCTGGATCGACTCGGCGTGGCCGGTCGCGCCGGTGGACACCGTCTCGTACTCCGCCGTGGCCTTCGAGCCCCCGGCGTAGCCGGCGTAGACCTTCCGGACGCCCTTCACGTGCTCGAACACCCCCTGCATGCCCCAGAAGCAGCCGCCCGAGAGCACGGCCGTCTCCAGGCCCGAGGCCTTGGCGGGGGACTCGTCCGCCGCAGGACGCGGCAGCGCGACCGCGCCGCCCTCGGCATGGCCGATCAGCGGCAGGACCGCCAGGGCGGCGGCGGCCGAGATCGCGGCGACCGCGATGGTGACTTTCTGACTGATGGGCACGGGCGACTCCTCTCCTACACCACGACGGCCGCGGACCGACGGCCCGTCGGGGCCGGCCGTCCTTGCGCGTCCTGACGCGCGCGATGGTCTTGATGGCGCGACTAAGGTGCGCCCCCGTCAAGGCAGGATCAAGACCGGGTCAGTCGAGGGTCCTGCGATAGCGCAACACCGCCAGCGCCGAGACCCCCAGCACGATGGCGGCCAGGCCCCCGAAGCTCGGCCACATCTCCGCGAAGCCGTGGCCCTTGAGCAGCGCGCCGCGGACGATCCGGAGAAAATGGGTCACCGGGATGACCGTGCCGATCGCCTGGGCCCAGCCGGGCATTCCTGTGAACGGGAACATGAACCCGGACAGCAGGATCGAGGGCATGATGTAGAAGACGGACAGCTGCATCGCCTGGCGCTGGTTGGTGGCGATCGTGGAGATCAGGAAGCCCAGCGCCAGGCTGCCGACGATGAAGAGCAGCACGCCCGTGAACAGGGCCGCCCAGCCGCCCTGCATGGGCACGTCGAACAGGCCCTTGGCGAGGCTGAGGATGACGGCGGTCTGCACCAGGCCCACCGCCACATAGGGCGCGAGCTTGCCGACCATCACCTCCAGCGGCTTCACCGGGGTGGCCAGCAGGGTCTCCATCGTGCCGCGCTCGACCTCGCGGGTGACGCCCAGCGCGGTCATCATCACCAGGGTCATGGAGAGCACCACGCCCAGCAACCCCGGCACGACGTTGTAGGCCGAGAGCCCCTCGGGATTGTAGCGGCGGTGGACGACGACCTGGAACGGCGGGCTCGACGCCGCCACGGGACCGATCGCGCCCTTGAGGTCGTGCGCCAGAGCCGCGCTCGGCAGCTGGGCCAAGGCCGCCAAGGCGTTGCCTGTGGCGGTGGGATCGGCCGCGTCGGCCTCGACCAGGATCTGCGGGTCCTCACGACGGACCACGCGGCGGGTGAAGTCCGCCGGGATGGTGACGGTGAACTGCGCCTTTCCGTTGGCCATCATCCGGTCGAGCTCGCCCGAGCTCTTCGCGACGCCGTCGATGTCGAAGTAGGTGGAGTTCTCGAGCGCTGCGAGGATCGAGCGGGCGAAGGCGCTGTCGTCCTGGACGAACACCGCCGTGGGCAGGTGCTTGGGGTCGGTGTTGATCGCGTAGCCGAACAGCATGAGCTGGACCAGAGGGAACAGCAGCATCATGGCGAAGGTGATGCGGTCGCGCCGCATCTGGGTGAACTCCTTGACGAGCACCGCCCATGTCCGGGCCAGAGAGGATCTCATCCTTCCTCGCTCCTGCCGCAGCTTCGGCCCGGGCGGGTCATTGGAAGTTGTCCTGGACCTCGCCCATCAGGCGGATGAACACGTCCTCGAGCGTCGGCTCGATCTCGCGCCACTGGTAGGGCTCCTGCCGGTAGGGCGCGATCGCGGCCTCCAGCGCCGCGCGGTCGGTCCCCGAGACGTGCAGCGCCTCGCCGACCGCCGTGGCGGTGAGCACGCCGGGCTTGCCGTTCAGCTCATAGACCAGGCGGTCGGCGCCGGGGCCTTCCGCCTCGAAGGTGATGACGCCGGACTGCCGGATCACCTCGCGCCAGCCTCCGCGCGCGATCAGCTCGCCGTAGACGATGTAGGCGATGTCGTGGCAGCGCTCGGCCTCGTCCATGTAGTGGGTGGAGACCAGCACCGTCAGGCCGCGGCCGGACAGGAGGTGGATGTGGTCCCAGAAGTCGCGCCGGGCCTTGGGATCGACGCCGGCGGTGGGTTCGTCCAGCAGCAGCAGCCGGGGCTCGTGCAGGGTGCAGCAGGCCAGGGCCAGGCGCTGCTTCCACCCGCCCGAGAGGTCGCCCGCGAGCTGGTCCTTGCGGTGCTTCAGGCCGAGCTCGTCCAGCGCGCGCGAGACACGGCCGCGCCGGTTGTCCATGCCGTAGACCCGGGCGATGAAGTCGAGGTTCTCCTGGAGGGTCAGGTCCTCGTAGAGCGAGAACCGCTGGGTCATGTAGCCGGTCTGGCGCTTGATCTGCTGGCCCCTGGAGCGGAAGTCGAGGCCGAGCACCTCGCCCGCGCCGGAGTCGGGCGTGAGCAGACCGCAGAGCATGCGCAAGGTGGTGGTCTTGCCCGAGCCGTTGGGCCCGAGGAAGCCGGTGATCCGTCCCGTCTCCACCTGGATCGAGACGTCCCGCACCACGTGCTTGTCGCCGAAGCTCTTGTTCAGCCCCTTCACGTCGATGGCGAGCGTCATGGCCGGCTGGTCCCGGACGCGCCGAGCGGGACCACGTCCACCGGCTGGCCGACGGGCAGGGCGCCGGCGTTCAGGGGGACGGCCTCGACCATGAAGACCAGCTTGTCGCGGCTCTTGCGGCTGTAGATCACCGGCGGGGTGAACTCGGCCTGCGGGCTGACATAGCTGATCCGCGCCTTCAGGCCGCTCTTGCAGCCGTCGCAGCCGAAGCTGACCTGGCGGCCCAGGCGGTAGGCCTGCAACGCCCGCTCGGGGACGAAGAAGCGGAGCTTGACCTTGTCGTCCGGCAGCAAGCTGACGATCGGCTGGTTCGGCCCGGCCCATTCGCCCGTCTGGTAGAAGACGTCCTGGATGCGCCCGGCGGCGGGCGCGCGCTGGGCGAGCTGGCCGAGGCGGACGCCGGCCTCCTGGAGCTGGGCTCCGGCCTGGCCGGCCGCGGCCTTCGCCGCCGTCGCCTGGCCGGAGGCGGCCGCGGCGGCCTTCTCGGCGGCCACGCGCTGGGCGGTCGCGTTGGCGGCGGCGGTCCTGGCCTGGTCGACCTGCTGGGCCGCCACCGCCAGGGGATTGGACGCCTCGAGGCCCGCCAGCCGGTCGAGGTCGCGCCGGGCGTTGGCCTCGGTCGCGCGAGCGGCGGCGACGGCGGCCTCGGCCTGCCGCGCCTGGTCCTCGGCCGCCGTGATCTGGGCATCGGCCTGGTCGAGCCTGGCCGCCGCGCCGGAGCGCTGGGCGTCGAGCGTCGCCGGGTCCATGGCGAAGAGCGGCGCGCCGGCCGCCACCCGCTGGCCCTTGACCACATAGACCGTCCCCACCGGCCCGGCCGCGGGCGCCGAGAGGTAGAGGTCGTCCCCCTCGACGTAGCCCGGCAGGACGTCGGCGTCCTCGGCGCGCGGCGACCAGGCCCGCCAGGCCAGAAGGCCGGCCGCGGCCAGCACCGCGAGGACGATGACCGCGCGAAGCCTCGGGTTCATGGCTTGGCCTCCTTGGGACCGGTGGGTTCGTCGTCGCGCCAGCCGCCGCCCAGCGCCCGGTAGAGCGCCACCACGTCCTGGGCGCGCGCATTGTCGGCCTGGGCGAGCTGGTCCTGGTCGGTGGTCACGGCCTGCTCGGCCGTCAGGACGCCGAGGTAGGGCTGCACGCCCGCCTTGTACTGGTCCAGCGCCGCCGTCCGCGCGGCGCTGGCGCTCTCGAGCGAGGCCCGCAGCGAGCCGGCGGCGGCCTCGTCGGCCTGCACGCGCGAGAGGGCGTCCTCGACCTCCTTCAGCGCGTTCAGCACCGCCTGGCGGTAGGCGATGAGGGCCTCGGCCTGGCGCGCGTTCGCGCCGGCGAGCCGGGCCCTCAGCCGGCCGCCCTCGAAGATCGGCCAGAGCAGGCCCGCGCTGAGGGCGTAGTTGCGGCTGCCCCATTCGACGAGGCTCGAGAGGGACGTCGAGACGAGGCTCGGCTGGGCCGACAGGGTGATCTTCGGGTAGAGGTCGGCGACGGCCACGCCGACGTCGGCGGCGGCGGCGGCGACGTCGCGCTCGGCGCGCCGGATGTCCGGGCGGCGGCGCAACAGGTCCGAGGGGAGGCCGGGCGGCGGGACCGGTGCGGCCGGGACCGCGGCGGGGGGCGTCAGCGTCTTCACCAGCGCCTCGGGCGTCTCGCCGACGAGGACGCCGAGGGCATGGATCTCGGCGCGCGCGCCTGCCTCCAGGGGATAGGCGCGCGCCTCGGCCGCCGAGGCGGCGGCCTGCTGCTGGGCGACCTCCGCGCCGGTCGCCACGCCGGCGTCGGCGCGGGCTCTGGCCAGCTCCAGCAGCTGGCGCTGGCGGGTCAGCTCGTCCCAGGCCACGGCCTCGCGGCGCTGGAGCGCGCGAAGGGCGATGTAGTGGCTGGCGACCTCGGCGGCGACGGCGACCTGAAGGTCGCGCCGGCGCCACTGGGCCGACTCGCGGCGGGCCTTGGCGCCCCGCGCCGCGCTGGCCGCGCCGCCGAAGAGGTCGAACTCCCACGAGGCGTCCGCGCCGAGGTGGAAGCTGGAGAACTCCGCGCCCGGCAGGCCGAAGACCGACGGCGCGCCGCCCGCCCCGCCGCCGGCGCCCGGCGGGATCGGGATGGCGTGCTCGCTGATGCGGTTGCGGCTGGCGCTGGTGTCGAGCTGGGCCTGGGGCAGGCGCCGGGCGCCGGCGATCACCTCCTGCTGGCGCGCCTCTTCGATTCGCTGGGCGGCGGTCTGGAGATCCAGGTTTCCGGCGAGCGCCTGGCCGACCAGCCGGTCGAGCGTCGGATCGCCGAACCGGGTCCACCAGCCGGCGAGGTCAGGCTCGGCCGCGGCGGCGCCCTCCGGCGTCTCGACGAAGGCCGGCGGGGTCGACGACGGCAAGGCCGGCGGCGGGCGGCGGACCGCCGCGCAACCGGCGAGCCCCGCGGCGAGGACGATCGCAAGGACGCTCGAGGCGTGCTTCATGGCCTGGGCTCCTCAACCAGCATGCCGCCGAGCACGGTCCTGGCGTGCTGCTCGGCCATGGCCCTGGGATCGAGCGGCGCGACGCCCGCCGGGACGAAGACCTCGTTCCAGATGAAGGCGGTCACCATCGGACCGACCAGGGAGACGGCGTAGAGACGCGCATCGCCGGGCTTCACCTCGCCTGCGGCCTGGGCCCGGGCGATGAGGCCGGAGACCAGGCCAATGGCCTGGGAGACCACCGTCTCGTGCCACACCCGGGCCAGATCGGGGAAATTGCGCGACTCGCCGATCACCAACTTCGCCACCGCCGGAAGCCGCGTCCCCGAGGCGATCTCGGCGATCCGCGCCAGGAACCGGGGGGCGAACTCGGCGAAGCGGCCGCCCGCGGCCTCGGCCATGGCGCGCATCGCCTCGACATTGGGGCTGGCCATGTCGCGGACGACCGCGCGGAACAGCTCGTCCTTGGTTTCGAAGTAGAGGTAGAGCGCGCCCTTCGAGATGCCGGCGCGGCGCGCGATCTCGTCCAGCCGCGCAGCGGCGAACCCCTTCTCGGAGAAGACGTCCAGCGCCGCCGAGACGATCTCGGCAGGGCGGGCGGTCTTGCGGCGGCGCCATCGAGGCCCGGTCATGGCCAACCTGTAACTAACTGTCCGGTCAGTTACTAACTCGCGACCCGGGCCGGCGCAACCCCTTTTCGGCCGACGACGCGCCGTGCGGCGTCGATCGGCCACGGCCGGCTGACTTGACAACAGGACGGCGGGCGGCCGAAACGGCGGCCGGTCTTGCACGGTCCTCTGAGGGCGGCGGCGATCGCCGGCGTATTAGGAGGCGACAGCCCTTGGAGCCGCCGGCGATGTCCCTGCACGCCTTTTGCGAGTGGCTGAGCAACACGCCGCTCAGCCTGCTGATCCAGAACGTGTCGTGGATCATCCCCACGGTGCAGTCGATCCACATCCTGTGCATCGCGATCGTGATCTCGTCGGTGTTCATGCTGGACCTGCGGCTGCTGAAGGTCATCGGGCGCGGACAGCCGACCGCCGCCTATGCGAACCGGTTCCTGCCGTGGATCTGGATCACCCTGCCGGTCCTCCTGGTCACAGGGTCCATCCTGATCATCGCCGAGCCGGCGCGCTCGCTGGAGAACCCCTCCTTCCAGCTGAAGATGAGCGTCCTCATCCTGGCGATGATCACGACCTTCGTCTTCCAGCGGCCGCTCGCCAGGGATCCGGCCTTCTGGGAGGAATCCCCCGGGCGCGAGGTGACCGCCAAGGCGATCGCCCTGCTCTCGCTCGTGCTGTGGATCGTCATCGTCTTCGCCGGGCGCTGGATCGCCTACACCAACACCGCCGGGGACTAGGGAGCGCCCGCCGAATGGAAGCTTTTTTCCAATGGCTTCACGACACGCCGACCGCCACGGCGATCCGTGAGAGCGGGACGTTGTTCCCGTGGATCGAGTCGGTCCATGTGCTGGCGATCACCCTCGTGGTCGGATCGATCAGCATCGTCGACCTGAGGCTTCTGGGCGTGGCCTCCAAGCATCGCTCGGTGACCCGTCTCACCAACGAGGTGCTGCCGGTCACCTGGGTCGCCTTCGTGGTGGCTGCGACCGCCGGCGCGCTGCTGTTCTCGTCCAACGCGGTCAAGTACAGCCACAACTTCGACTTCCAGGCCAAGATGGCCCTGATGCTCGTGGCCTTCTTCAACATGCTGGTGTTCCACTTCATCACCTCACGGAACATCAGCGCGTGGGACGAGGCCCCCCGGACTCCAGCGCCGGTCAAGGTGGCCGGCGGCCTGTCGCTGGGGCTGTGGATCGCCATCATCGTCTTCGCGCGGTGGGTCGGCTTCACCATGAGCGCCTTCTGAACCGGCGCCATGGGCGCCCTGGACTGGATCCGCAGCAACCCGCGCACCACCGGCCTGGGGGCCGCAGCGATGCTGGCGCTGGCCGTGCTGATCGGCGTCGCCGTCCACGACCGACAGATGGATGCGCGGCTGCTCGAGACCGACGCCGACCTGCTGCCGTCCAAGCCTGACCTGGTCCATTACGCCGAGGGCCTGGCGAAGCCGGCCTTCCGCAGCCACTGCGCCTCATGCCACGGCGCGGACATGAAGGGGGAACAGGCCAAGGGCGCCCCCAACCTCACCGATCGGATCTGGCTCTACGACGATGGCGGCGTGGCCGACATCGAGCGGACGATCCTCTATGGAATCCGCTCGGGCGACGGCAAGGCGCGCAACATCACCGACATGCCCGCGCTCGGCCGGACCTTCCAGCTGGATGACACGGAGGTGCGCGACGCGGCGACCTATGTGCTGTCGCTCACCCGGCCCGAGGCGGACACTGGGGCCGTCCAGCGGGGCTCGGCGATCTTCCAGGGCAAGGGCAGCTGCTACGACTGCCACTCGACCGACGCCTCGGGCAATCCGGACTATGGCGCGCCCGCCTTCACCGACAGCGATTGGCTCTACGGCGGCGACTTCGAGACCGTCTACAAGTCCGTCTACAGCGGCCGCCACGGCGTGTGCCCGGCCTGGTTCGCCAAGCTGAAGCCCGCAGTGATCCGGGCGCTGGCGCTTTACATCCACGAGGTCTCGATGGGCCCGAAGGCGCAGGGAGGAGCCGCCCATGGCTGATCAGGTCCCGGACCACGACCCGATCGACGATTGGCTGGGCGCGCACATCCCGATCCTGCGCCAGGGCTCGCGCCGTTCGCTGGTGGTCTATGCCGCGGGCGCGCTGATCGGCCTGGCGCTGGCGGGCGTGGCGCTGTTCACGGCCAAGGGGACCTCGGTCAGGACCTTCCCGCCCGAGGACGTGGCCCTGGTCAACGGGCGGCAGATCCTGCGCAGCGACTTCCGCACCCAGCTGCAGATCGAGACCGGCCTGCCCTTCGCCCAGACCACCATGGCCCAGCGCCGCAAGGTGCTGAAGGAGATGATCGACGAGGAGCTGCAGGTGCAGCGAGGCCTGGAGGTGGACCTGGCCTCGACCGACCCGGACGTGCGCGCGGCCATGGTCGCGGGCGTCGACCTGCAGGTGGACGCCGACGTCATCTCCCAGCAGCCGACCGAGGCGGCGCTGCATGACTATTATGAGAAGCACATCGAGAAGTACTCCTCCGACGGCGTGATGCGGATCCGCGACCTGGTGATGCCGATCGGGACCGGCGATCCGGCTGCGGCCATGGCGAGGGCCCAGCAGGCCTCCGACGAGATCACCCGCGGGGGGAACCTCGATGCGCTGATGGCCAAGTACGACCTCAAGGACTCCGGCCGCATCGACCTGGGCGACAACTTCGACTTCGCGGTGAAGGCCAAGCTCGGCGAGGACGTCTACAAGGCGTCGGAGCACCTCAAGCCCGGCCAGGCGTCGATCCCGGTCAAGCAGCCCGACGGCATCCACGTGATCCTGATGGTGCGGAGAATCCCCTCGGTGAAGCTCGACTACGCCAAGGCGGAGAACAACGTCTGGAACGACTACAAGCGCGAGGCGCGCGATAAGGTCGAGGCGGCGAACCTGAAGTACCTGAGGGGCCGCGCCGACATCGTCACCGCCCCGGAGTTCCGCCAATGAGCCGCTGGCGGCGCGTGCTGGTCCTCGGCCTCGCCCTGGTCCTCGCCTCTGCGGCCGGCGCCCAGGCCCACACCAAGAGCGAGACCCACTCGGTCTGGCGGATCGTCGGCGACGTGGTGCACGTCACCTGGTCGGTGCCGGACATCGAGGCCAAGCGCCTGGCGACTCCGGACGGGCAGATGCCGTCCGACACGCGGCTCGGCGACTACATCGCCAGCCATGCCTCGGTGCTGAACGGCAAGACGCCCTGTCCCAGGGTGGGCGGCGTGCAGCCGACCGCGGCCTCCACCGGCTTCCGCAGATTCGAGTTCACGTTCCGCTGCCCGTCCGACAAGGACATGAAGCTGCACTCGGACGTCTACTTCGACCTCGTGCCCTCGCACGTGACCTTCGCCCAGGTCGTGACCTCCAACGGCGACTTCGTCGAGCAGCTGTTCACCAGGGACGCGCGCACCCTGGACGCCACCGCCGTCTCGGGCGGCGGGCGGCTGCAAAACGCCAGCTTCTTCGAGTTCATCAGGATGGGGATGTTCCACATCTTCACCGGCGTGGACCACATGTCCTTCATCCTGGGATTCATCATCCTGGCCCGGAAGCTGCGGGACCTGCTGTTCGTGGTCACCGGCTTCACCATCGGACACAGCCTGACCCTGGCCCTGGCGGTGACCGGGCTCGTGCGCCCGCACGCCGAATACATCGACGCCCTGATCGGGCTCACCATCGCGCTCGTGGGCGCCGAGAACATCGCGGTCGCCAGCCGGCGGCCGGCCGTGGTCGGGTTCAGCATCATCGGCCTTCTGGGGCTGATGGCCGTCGGCAAGATCCTGGGGCTGGGCGGGCTCCCGCCGCTCCTGCTCCTGGGCGCGGCCCTGTTCACCTCGAACTACATGATGGTCTCGGGCCATCTGCGCGACGCGGCGCGGATCCGCCTGGTGGTGACCTTGATGTTCGGCCTGATCCACGGCTTCGGCTTCGCCGCCAACCTCCTGGACGAGCGATTGCCCAAAGGGCGCCTGGCGGAGCTGATCGTGGGCTTCAATGTCGGCGTCGAGATCGGCCAGCTGTGCGTGGTGATGGCCGTGATCGGCGCCGTCGCCCTGCTGGCGAAGGTGAAGCTGACCCTGCCGCGGCCGGTGGTGATCGACTTCGTGTCGGCGGGGCTGGTGGGCTTCGGCCTGTTCCTGTTCGTCACCCGCGGCTACGCGACGATCTGAGCGCTGCGCGCCCGGGCGCGCGACGCGGGCCGCTCAGGCGATGATGTCGGGGGTCAGCTGGTCCTCGAGCACCGCGATCTGGTCGCGCAGCGCCAGCTTCTTCTTCTTCAGCCGGGCGATCCGGATCTGGTCGCGATGACCGCCGGACTCCAGCGCGGCCACGGCGGCGTCGAGGTCCTGGTGCTCCTGGCGCAGGTTTGCGATGCGGGCTCGGAGGGTCTCGGCGTCGGGCTTGGGCTCATCGCTCATCGGCGCGCCCTTCCTGACCGACAGGCCCGAAGGCCGAGGATCAGCCCTGCCGAGCCTTGTAGCGCGGATCGGTCTTGTTGATCACGTAGAGCCGGCCCTTGCGGCGCACGAGCTTGCAGTCGCGATGGCGGGTCTTGAGCGACTTGAGCGAGCTTCTGACCTTCATGACGGCACTCTCTGCGGCCGGCGCGGCCGGCAAAGGGGTTCGGGAAAGCGGGCGCATATAGGGCCCGGGGCGCTCAAAGTCAAATCAACCCGGGCCGTTCCGGCGGCAGGGCAGAAGGCCCGCCGGAGCGCCTGGCGATCGGCCGGGACCGCACCTTCGTGCGGATGGTTGGGGCGAAGAGCTCCCGACCGCGATTGCCGGGACGGACGGCGCGCCGCAAGATGGCGGAGCCGCCATGGGGCGGACGGCGCGGGCGCAGATGGATCGACGGCTCTTCCTCCTGTCCGGGCTTGCGGGCGCCGCCGATCCGAAGGCGCTGGTGCGCGCGGCCGCGGACCCGGCGCCGGTGACCGACTCGGGCGACCCGGCCTTCGACGCCTGGGCGCAGGACTTCGTGGCCCGGGCCGTGGGCGCGGGCTGGTCCGAGGCCCTGCTGCGCGCCCAGTTCGCGGGGCTGGCCCCCGATCCCAAGGTGATCGCCGCCGACCACCGCCAGCCCGAGTTCAGCCGCCCCGTCGGGGACTACATGCGCGCGGCGGTCTCGCCCGGCCGGATCCAGACCGGCAAGCAGAAGGCGGCCGAGCAGGCCGCCTGGCTCGACAGGATCGTGGGCCGGTTCGGCGTGAACCCCGACATCCTGGTGGCGATCTGGGGCGTGGAGAGCGGCTTCGGAGCGGTCCAGGGCGATTTCGACGTGATCCGCTCCTTGGCGACCCTCGCCGCGGACGGCCGGCGCCGGGCCTGGGCCGAGGGGGAGCTGTTCGCCGCGTTGAGGATCGTCGGCGCGGGCCTCGCGACGCGGGCGGCGCTGAAGGGCTCGTGGGCCGGAGCGATGGGCCAGACCCAGCTCGAGCCCGGGGAGTTCCTGGTCCGGGCGCAGGACATCGACGGCGACGGGCGCGCCGACATCTGGGGCTCGTCCGCCGACGCGCTCGGCTCGACGGCCGACATCCTGAACGCCGCCGGCTGGGTTCGCGGTGCGAGCTGGGCGCACGAGGCGGTCCTGCCGCCGGCCTTCGACTACGGCCTGACCGAGGGCCCGAGACATCCGCCGGCCTGGTGGGCCGCGCTCGGCGTGCGCCGCGCGGACGGCCAGGCCTGGAGCGCGGCGGACGCGGGCCAGGACTGCCAGCTCGTGGCGCCCGCCGGGGCGGGAGGGCCCGCCTTCCTGCTGTTCCCCAACCACTTCGTCATCCGCGCCTACAACAACTCCACCAGCTACGCCCTGGCCGTCGGCCTGATCGCCGATGGGGTGGCCGGCGCGCCGCCGCTGACCGTCGCCTGGCCGAAGGAGGCGCCGATCTCGCTGGAGGACCGCCAGGGCGCGCAGAAGGCCCTGGCGGCGCTGGGGTTCGATCCGGGCGCGCCCGACGGGCTGATCGGCACGCGCACCCGCGCTTCGCTGAGGGGCTGGCAGGCGGCCCGCGGGCTGGTCGCGGACGGGCACCTGACGGTCGATCTCGCCGGGCGGCTGCAGCAGGAGGCGGCGGCCCACTGAGCCGCAGTTCCTTGTTCATCCGGCGCGGGCTAGCATCCGCGCCATGAGACGACGCGACCTTCTGCTGACGGCGGGCGCAGCCCTGCTGGCGCCGCCGGGATGGGCTCTCGCCGAAGGCGATGACGCCCTGAGCCAGGCCGACTTCGACGACTGGGTCGGCGGCCTGCACGCCAGGGCGCTCGCCGCCGGGGTCAGCCAGGCGGCATGGGAGAAGGGGCTGGCGGGGCTCTCGCCCGACCCGGTGGTCATCGCCCGGCGCGCGGCCGCCGCGGAGACCAACCTCAGCATCGCCGACTACGTGACCCGGCTCCTGAACGGCCGCGGCAAGCGCGCGCGGATCAAGCTGGCCGGCCTGCCGGAACTCGCGGACGTGGAGGACCGGTTCGGCGTGCCGCCCGGGCCGCTCGTCGCCTTCTGGGGGATGGAGTCCGACTACGGCGCCAACATCGGCGACCGCGACGCCCTGCGCGCCCTGGCGACCCACGGCGCGGCCGGATCGGGCGGGCCGGACTGGGGCGCGCAGTTCATCGCAGGGCTCAAGATCCTGGATTCCGGCGTCGTGCCGCGCTCGCGGCTGGTCGGGTCCTACGCCGGGGCGCTGGGCCAGACCCAGCTGATGCCCACCAACTACCTGAAGTACGGCGTGGACTTCGACGCCGACGGGCGCATCGACGTCTGGTCGGATTCGCTCGACGCCCTGGCCAGCGCCGCCAACCAGCTGGTCACCGCCTCCAGGTGGCGCCGCGGCGAGAGCTGGCTGGAGGAGGTCGTCCTGCCTCAGGGATTCGACCTGAAGGCCGTGGAGCCGGAGGTGACCGCCCTGCCTCCTGACAGATGGCAGGCGATGGGGGTGACCCGCGCGGACGGCCGGGCCTGGAGCGCCGCCGACCTGGCCTCAAGTGCGCGGCTCTTCCTGCCCGCGGGCGTCGCTGGACCGGCCTTCCTGGCGTTCCCGAACTATGCGGCCTTCGAGGCCTACAATCCGAGCCTCCCCTACGCCATCGGCGTGTGCCTGCTCGCCGAATATGCGGCCGGCCGGGACGTCGTCTTCAAGCCCTGGCCGACCGATCCGGCCCTGCCGCGCGAGACCCGCATGGCCGCGCAGGCGGGCCTGGCGCGGCTGGGCTTCTACGACGGCAAGATCGACGGCGACCTCGGCCGAAAGTCCCGCGCGGCGCTTCGGGCCTGGCAGCTCTCCTCCGGACGCCCCCGCGACGGGTTCCTCACGGCCGATCAGGCCAAGGCGCTCTCGCAGTAGGCGCGCCGTCCGGGGGCCGAGCCGGCTCCGACCTCGCTTGACGGCGCGCTCTTGTCTCGTGGCCGTGCTCGCGCAAACGCGGCATTAAACATTAACGGACAAGCTCCCCGGCGATTTCCCCCGGGGCGGCACCATGTTTCAGATCATCGGCATCGTCGTCCTGTTCGCGATGGTGTTCGGCAGCTTCATCATCTCCGGCGGCAAGATGGAGGTGATCATCGAGGCGGCGCCGCACGAGATGATGGCGATCGGCGGCGCGGGGATCGCGGCCTTCCTCATCTCCAACTCGGTGACCACCATCAAGGCGACCGCGGGCGGGTTCGCCAAGGTCTTCGCCGGACCCAAGTGGAAGGCCGGGGACTACCGGGACCTGTTGTCCCTGCTCTTCCTGCTGACCAAGACGATGAAGTCCAAGGGCGTCATCGCGCTCGAGAGCCACATCGAGAAGCCGGGCGAGAGCACCATCTTCTCGCGCTACCCGCGCCTGACCAAGGACCACTTCGCCATCGACTTCATCTGCGACACCCTTCGCATGATGACGATGAACCTGGAGGATCCCCACCAGGTCGAAGACGCGATGGAGAAGCAGCTCGAGAAGCACCACCACGAGGCCGAGGCGCCCTCGCACGCGCTGCAGAGCCTGGCCGACGCCCTGCCGGCGCTCGGCATCGTCGCGGCGGTGCTGGGCGTCATCAAGACCATGGGCTCGATCACCGAGCCGCCGGAGATCCTCGGCAAGATGATCGGCGGCGCGCTCTGCGGCACCTTCCTGGGCGTGTTCCTGGCCTATGGCCTGGTCGGCCCGATCGCGACGCGCCTGAAGGCCATCGTCGACGAGGAAGGCTCCTTCTACCGGATCATCCAGTCCGTGCTGGTCGCGCACCTGCACGGCAACGCGGCCCAGATCTCGGTCGAGATCGGGCGCGGGGACGTGCCCTCGACGGCCCAGCCCAGCTTCCTGGAGCTGGAAGAGGCGCTCACCGCCATGCCGACCGACGCGGGCGGCTGAAGCCCGCCGAGGCTTCGACGCGCTGTTTTGAACCACCGACCTTGGCCGTGCGTTTATCCGCGGCCGAGGCTGGGGACGGGTTGCAGCCGGCTTCGGAAACGGGCTATTCGGCCCAGGGCGCGCGGGAGCGGGCGCTCGAAACCTCAGGAAAAGGGAATTCCTGCCATGACATCCGACGTGATCCGCAAGCTGATGGTCGCAGCCGCAGTCGTCTCCGCTCTGGGCGTTGCGGCCTGTAAGCCCAAGGCGTCTACGACCGAAGCGACCGCCGCATCCAACGCCGCAGCCGAGGCCTCCGACGCCGCCATGGCCGCATCCAGCGCCGCTGCGGACGCCGCCGCCGCCGCCTCGAGCGCCATGGCCGCCTCCGACGCCGCGGCCTCCGCCGAAACCGCGCCCGCGTCCTCGGGGCAGTAGCACCGGCAAGAACGCCGAATTCTGCAGGGGCCGCCCGCAAGGCGGCCCCTTTTGCTTGGGCCATGATCGAGACCGCAGCCATCGCCTGGACCTCCGACGGCGCGCCGAGGTCGCTGCGGTTCGACGACGTCTACTTCTCGCGGGCGGGCGGGCTGCAGGAAGCCCGGGCGGTGTTCCTCGCGGGCTGCGGCCTGCCGGACGCCTGGGCCGGACGCGAGCGGTTCGTCGTGGGCGAACTGGGCCTGGGGACCGGCCTGAACGTCCTGGCGACGCTGGATCTGTGGCGGCGCGCGCGCGGCGCCGGCCAGCGGCTCCACATCTTCTCCATCGAGGCCTTTCCCCTGACGGCGGCCGACGCGCGCCGGTCGCTCGACGCCTGGCCCGCCCTTGCCGACGTCGCCGAGCCCGTCCTCACGGCCTGGCCGGCGGCGCGAGGGTTCCACCGTATCGACCTGCCCGGCTCCGGCGCCGTGCTCGACGTCGCGGTGATGGAGGCGGCCGAGGCGCTGGAGGCCTGGGACGGCCGGGCCGACGCCTGGTTCCTGGACGGCTTCTCGCCGGCGAGGAACCCGGAGATCTGGCGCGAGGAGGTGCTGGCGCTCGTGGCGCGGCGCTCGGCGCCCGGAGCGCGGGCGGCGAGCTACACCGTCGCCGGCGCCGTGCGGCGGGGGCTGGAGGCCCAGGGCTTCGAGGTCGCGCGCCGGCCGGGCTTCGGCGGCAAGGCCGAGCGGCTGGAGGCGAGACTGGCGGCCGCGCCCGGGACCGCCACGGCCAGGCGGGGCGCGGCGCGAGTCTGCATCATCGGGGCCGGGATCGCCGGCGCGGCGCTCGCGCGCACCTTCGCCGCCGAGGGTCTGCGGCCCGTGATCATCGAGGCTGACGCGCCCGCGGCCGGCGCCTCGGGCAATCCGGCCGCCCTGGTCACGCCGAGGCTCGACGCGGGCGGCGGCCCGCCCGCGCAGCTGCACGCCCAGGCCTTCGCGCGCGCGGTGCGGCTCTATGAGGCCGGCGCGGCAGAAGCGATCATCGCCCGCGGCGCGCTGCAGCTGGAAGCCGCGCCGAGGGATTCAAGACGCTTCGATGCGGTCGCCGGCGCGGACGTCTTCGCGCCGGGCGCCCTGCTGCGCCTGGACGCCGAGGCGTTGGGCGCGCGTCTCGGCGAACCCTGCGCCCACGGCGGCCTGCTCATCCGCGACGGGCTCGTCCTCGATCCGAAGGCCGTGATCACCGCCTTCGTCCAGGACGCCGACGTGATCCGATCGCGCGCGGCCGCGATCGAGCCGGCCGGCGAGGCCTGGCGCGTGCTCGGCGCGACCGGCCGCATCCTCAGCGAGGCGGAGATCGTCTGCGTCGCCGCGGGATTCGCCTCGGCTGCGATCCTGCCCGGCTTGCCTTTGCAGCCGGTGCGGGGCCAGGCCAGCATCGCCGAGCCGCACGCGGCCGAGCCGGCCGCGGCCTGGGGCGGTTATGTGATCCCGACGCGGACGGGGATCCTGTTCGGCGCGACCCACGACCGGGGCGACGCCCGCACGGATCTGCGGTCGGCCGACAACCGGCGCAACCTCGAGCATCTGGCCACAGGCCGCCCCGCGCTCGCGCGCGCGCTCGAGACCTCACGGCTGGGGGGACGCGCCGGCGTGCGCGCCTCGACGCCCGACCGGCTCCCGCTGGCGGGCGCGGCCATCGGACGGAGCGGCGTTTTCGTCCTGAGCGGCCTGGGCGGACGCGGCTTCGCCCTCTCACCCCTGCTCGGCGAGCACATCGCCGCCCTGGCCCTGGGGGCCCCTTCGCCCCTGCCCGGTCCGCTGAGCGCGGCGATCGCGCCAGCACGGTTCAGCTGACGTTCAGGCTGGGTCGGCAACTATCCGCCAGCCTGTCGGTTCTATGCCCAGGAGGTTTCCATGTTCCCCATCACCCGTACCAAGCTGTTCGTTTCCGGCCTTGCCGTCGCCGCCGCCGCCGCCGTCGCGGCGGCCGCCACGGCGCCCGTCCACGCGGCCCCGACGCCGTCCTCCGCAAAGGCGGGGCAGTCGTGTTTCTGGTCGCGGAATATCTCGAGTTGGAGCGCGGCGGGGGACCGCGCGATCAATCTCAGGGTCGGCGTGCGCGACTACTACCACCTGGGCCTCTTGACGAACTGCCCGGACCTGAAGTGGGCCGAGGCGATCGGCCTGGAGACCCGCGGCGGCTCCAACTTCATCTGCTCGGGCCTGGACGTGAACGTCATCGTTCCGCGCGCCGTCACCCACACGATTCCGCAGCGCTGCATGGGCTCGTCCTTGCGAAAGCTGACGCCTGAGGAGGTCGCCGCCCTCCCGCCCAAGGAGAAGCCCTGACCGGGCGCCGGAGCGCGGCTCCGCGTTCGGGGGGCGCCGGCCTCGATCCTGCGCCGGCGCACACGCCTGATTAACCCGCGCGGGGCCTAATCCGGGCGGCTCTTCATGAGGTCGCCCCGTGCGCTCGCCGGCTCCGCTCGAACTCGAGACAGGCGCGCCGACCGAACCGGTCGCGCCCTCGCGCGCGCGCGTCGCCCTGTTCAAGCGCCTCGCGGACGTGGTCTGCCTGCCGGGCAGCCGCGTGAACGCGTTCGAGCGCAGCATGACCGCGGACCTGCTGGTCGACATGCTGCGCGAGGCGCCGATCGAGGACCGGCTGCGCGTGGCCCGCCGCCTTTCGACGCTCGCCGAGATTCCCGCCAGCCTGGTCCGGATCCTGTTGCGCGACGAGGTGGAGGTCGCCCGCGAGCTCCTGGAGAACTGCGCCTCCCTGTCCGACGCCGACCTTCTGGACTGCGCGCGCAACGCCGGGCCCGAGCATCGCAGGCTGATCGCGGCGCGGCGGGGGCTGGGCGAGGTCGTGGCCGAGGCGGTGGTCGAGCCGCTGGAGCCCGCGGTCGTCGAGGCCATCCTGCGCAACGAGCTGGCGCGCCTGTCCAGCGCGGCGGTCGAGAGCATCGTGGCGGCCACCCGCGAGCAGCCCAGGTTCATCGTGCATCTGCTGCGGCGGGCCGAGCTTCGCCCGCACCACGCCTATGTGATGTTCTGGTGGTCGGACCCGGAGGCGCGCAAGCTGATCCTCCAACGCTTCGCCGTCTCGCGCGAGGTGTTGCAGGAGGCGGCGTCCGACGTCTTCGCCATGGCGGCCCAGGAAGGGTGGCAGGACCCCATCGCCCGCAAGGCGCTGCAGTTCATCGAGCGGCGCCAGCGCAACCGCCTGGCCCTCGCCAGGAGCCGCTTCGCGAGCCTGGAGGAAGCGGTGGCGGCGGCCCAGCCGGGCATGACCCGCGAAACCGCCGAGGAGATCTCCTACCTGTCGGGCCTGAAGCCGATGACCGGGGCCAAGATCTTCACCGATCCGGGCGGCGAGCCGCTGGCGATCCTGTGCAAGTCCACGGGCCTGCCCCGGGCGGCCGTGCGCGCCCTGTGGCGCGCCATGCGCCGGCCCGAGGCCGACTCCTCCGGCGCGATGGCCCCGGCGCTGGAACGGACCCTGGTCGTCTATGACATGATCGCGGTCGACCGGGCCCAGACCGTGCTGCGATACTGGAACTGGGCGCTGTCCTCGGCCTTGACGCCGGCGCTGCTCAAGGCCATCCGCGACGGCGACGAGGCCGCGCTGGACGACTATTCCGTGCCGCAGCGGGCCGCCATGCTGGCGCTTCAGCGCGACCTTGCTCGTTAAGCCGAGCCGAAACCTGCAATCGCGACCTCCCCCGAGCCGCCAGGCCAAGGCCTATGCTCGTGATTGCTGTGCTTCCTCAATCCTCGCGATTTTTTCTTCATCGGAGAGTTGTCTTGCTCCATTAGGCTCTATATGAACGCCGCACTAGAATTCAGAATCGACGACGACTTAGGTGACGTCGAGATAAGGATCAGACCAAAATGGACGATAAGTCGGAAATCATTGAGATGACGGCGGACATCGTGGCGGCCTATGTAGGGGCCAATTCCGTGACCGCGGGCGATCTTCCTTCCCTTATCCAGAGCGTCCACCGCGCCTTGACGGGCGTCGCCACCGGCGCCGACGCCGTAGAGGCGGCCCCCAAGGAGCCGGCTGTCCCGCTCAAGAAGTCGATCACGCCGGACCACTTGGTCTGCCTGGAGGACGGCCGCAAGTTCAAGTCGCTCAAGCGGCACCTGCGGACCAAGTACAACATGAGCCCCGAGGACTATCGATCGAAGTGGGGCCTGGCCAAGGACTATCCGATGGTGGCGCCCAACTATGCCAAGGCGCGCTCGGAGCTGGCCAAGCAGATGGGTCTGGGCCAAGGCGGCCGGCAGGCGTCGCGCAAGCGCTGATCCGCGCCCGCATCAGGCGTCGAAGACGCCCGCCGATCCCACGGGGCGGCGGGCGTTTTCACGTCCGCACGTGCGTCGAATCGACTTCCGCGCGGAAACACCGGTTGAATGGCCAGATTCCGCTTGCCAGCAATTCGCTCGTTAAGCGATAGTGAATCGAAGCGATTCCAACGTGTTGTTAGGGAATCCGGAGATGCTCACGCAGATAGGGGCGCAAGCTGCCGGCGCGCGGGCGCACGAGGAGTTGTTCGCCTATTGGGCGTCCCGCCGCGAGGGCGGCCGCCTGCCCTGCCGGGCGAGCATCCACCCCAGCCACTTCAAGCGTCTGTTGCCCACGGTCAGCCTGATCGACGTCGTGCGCGGGCCGCCGAGGTCCTATCGCCTGCGGCTCGCCGGGACCGGGCTCTATCCGGTCTATGGCCGCGAGATCACCGGCCGGACGCTGGAGGACATCTACAGCGCCGGCGCCGCCGACTACTGGCGCTCCGAGCTGGACAAGGTGGTCGAGGAGCGCCGGCCCGCCGTCGGTGTCCATAGCCTGGCCTGGCGGGGCGCGCCGCACCTGTCGTTCCTCTGGATCCGGCTGCCGCTGGCCTCCAACGGCTCCGAGGTGGACATGATCCTGGGCTACGATGGCGTGCTGGGCCAGGCGGGCGAGCGCTTCGCCTCCGGCATCCGCGCCGCCTGACCCCGTCCCGATCCCATCAGAACCCTTGCGTCCCGCCGCGCGGCCCGTCTAATGGCGCCGGACGCGGAGGTCGCGCGGCGTGGATGGAAGCTTCTCCCAGGTCCGGCCCCAGGAGGGGCTGAAATCCGCCGGCGAGGTCGAGATCGCGCCCGACGCGACGCCCGGGCGCGCGCTGCAGGCCGTCGCCCGCGCCTGCGCCGGCCACATCGAATCCAGCAGGACCTGGCTCGAGCGCGACCGCGCGCCGGAGGCGCTGCACCAGGTGCGCGTGGCCCTGCGCCGCTGGCGCGCGGCCCTGTCGATCCTCGGCGGTCGCCTTCCGGACCGGGGAGACGCGATCAGGTCGGAGCTGAAATGGCTGGCCGGCGAGCTCGACGAGGCCCGCGACCTGGACGTGCTCGCCGAGGCGCTCTGCTCGCCGGCGCCCCCGGGCGCGAGCGCGACCGGGATGACGGCCCTCAAGGCTGCGCTCGAGACGGCCAAGGCCGGCGCCTATGACCGTGCGGCCGCGGCCCTCGCCTCCGAGCGCGCGCGCCGGCTGCTTTGGGACGGCGCGCACCTGGCCGACGCCCAGGGCCTGGGCCTTCCCGATCAGGGACCGTCGGCGAAGGCGCTGGTGAGCGCCGCCCTCTCGCGTCGGCGGCGGTCGTTGGTCAGGACCGGCGCGCGCCTGCGCCGGCTGAGCCCGGAGGACCAGCACCAGCTGCGTCTGAAGGCCAAGAAGGCCCGCTATGCGGCCGAGCTGTTCGGCGGCATGTTCGGCCGGCCCGGCCGACGCAAGCGCTTCGCCAAGGCGCTGAAGGATCTGCAGACGACGCTCGGCGAGCTCAACGACATCCAGGTGGGACGCGAGCTGGCCGCGCGGCTGGCGGCGCAGTCCGGCGCCCCGGAAGCCGGCTTCGCGGCGGGCCTGATCCTCGGAGGGCGCATGGGCGGGCGCGGCCGTCTGACGGCGCGCGCGGAACGCGCCTACGAGCGGTTCGCGGAGGCCGAGCCCTTCTGGTGAGGCTCATCGCTCGACCCTGATGCGGCGCGGGCTTTCAGCAGATCCCGGATCTCGCCGAGCAGGGCCTCGGTCGGCGTCGGGGCCGCCAGGGGCGCGGCCTCGGGCTCGGACGCCGCGAACCGCCGCATGGCGTTGACCGTCTTGACCAGGACGAACACCGCCGCCGCCACGATCAGGAACTGGATGACGGTGTTGATGAAGGCGCCGTACCGGATCGCCACCTCGGCGTGCTTGGCGGCGAGGTCGGCCGGGCGCAGGACCAGCCTGAGCTGGCTGAAGTCGACGCCGCTCATCATCAGCCCGACCGGCGGCATGATCACCTGATCGACCAGGCTGGCGACGATCTTGCCGAACGCCGCGCCGATGATCACGCCGACGGCGAGGTCGATGACGTTCCCGCGCGAGATGAACTCGCGGAACTCCTGGATGACCTTCATGGCGCCACTTCGCGGATCAGTCGGCGTTCAGGCGCTCGCGCAATTCCTTGCCGCTCTTGAAGAACGGCACGTGCTTGGCCTTGACCGATACGGCTTCGCCGGTGCGGGGATTGCGCCCGTCGCGCGCCGGCCGGGACCGGACCGAGAAGGCGCCGAAGCCGCGCAGCTCCACCCGGCCGCCCTTCTCCAAGGCCGCGGTCAAGCGGTCCAGGATGACGCTCACCACGCGCTCCACGTCGCGCTGGGTGAGATGCGGGTTCTCGCTCGCCAACTTGGCGATCAGCTCGGACTTGATCATCGGCATGGCCCCTCTATGGACCGGACCATGGTCGAGTTGCGCAGCCGTTTCAAGAGGTTGCAGAGCATCGGCGGCCCGGACCCGTGCAGGCGCCCAGTCGGGCGGCGCGGATGGAGGGCCGTGAAGGGCCCATTGCCGCAGTCGCGAGACTGGTTCGGGCCCGGCCATTGACCCTCAACGGGTCGCCCTCTATCTGTCGCGGCTCGCCCGATCGAACGCGATCGGCCCAGGTGGCGGAATTGGTAGACGCGCTGGTTTCAGGTACCAGTGGTGAATAGCCGTGGAGGTTCGAGTCCTCTCCTGGGCACCATCCTTGCAGGCGCCGGACCCGGTCCGGAGCCGGCAGACAGGGTCCTCTCGCCGGGGCCAGATCGGCGCGCCTTCCGACGCCTCGGCGCGGGAGGGCGGCGCGGCCCCCCGAGCGTCACGCCGGAGTCCTCCTCACCTTGGCCAACCATCTGCATGAAGGCGACCTTCCAAGCGGCCTGAGCTTCGGCAACTCGGTGGCGGTCGATTCGGAGACCATGGGCCTTCGCCTGGCCCGCGACCCCCTGTGCGTGGTGCAGCTCTCGGCCGGGGATGGAGACGCCCACGTGGTGCGCCTTGGGCGGCCCGGCTACGACTGTCCCAACCTCAAGGCGCTGCTGACCGATCCGAAGGTGCTGAAGATCTTCCACTTCGGCCGCTTCGACATCGCCATGTTCCTGCGGCACCTCGAGGTCACCACCGCGCCGGTCTACTGCACCAAGACCGCCTCGCGCCTCTCGCGCACCTACACCGACCGGCACGGGCTGAAGGATCTCACACGCGAGCTCCTGAGCGTGGACATCTCCAAGCAGCAGCAGTGCTCGGACTGGGGCGCGGAGACCCTGACCCCCGAGCAGGTGGCCTATGCGGCCTCGGACGTGCTCTATCTGCACGCCTTGAAGGCCAGGCTCGACGATATGCTGGCGCGCGAGGGGCGCACGGAACTGGCGAAGGCCTGCTTCGATTTTCTTCCCTGGAGGGCGAAGCTCGATCTGGCGGGCTGGGAAGACACCGACCTGTTCGCCCACGGCTAGGGCGCCGGGGACATTAGAGCGCCGATCGCCATGGCCCCATCCGACCGCCCCAACCCAGGCCTGCCGCCAGGCCGCGAACGCGAGCTTGCGCACTGGCGAAAGCGCTCGCGCTCGATCCGGTTCTGGCGCCGCGCCCTGCCGATCGTGATCGTGTCGGTGGCCGGGCTCCTGGTCCTGTGGATCGGCGGCCGCTCGGCGATCGTCAAGCTGACCAGCCCGCGCGGCCCGAGCGGCGCGGGCGTGCGCATGGTCAATCCCCGGTTCTACGGGCGCGACACCGAGAACCGCGCCTTCGTCGTGGGCGCGGCGGAGGCGTCGCGCAACCTCGCCAACGGCCACACCATCACCCTCTCCGCCCCGAGCGTCACCCTGGACGCCGACGGCCAGAACCCGACCCACGTACAGGCCGACAAGGGCGTCTACCACGAAGACCAGCGCAGGCTGACGCTCGCCGGCCAGGTCCAGCTCAATAGCCGTTCCTACAGCTTCACCACGCCGCGCGCCGAGGTCGACACCACCAAGGGCGTCGTGTCGGGCGACTCGGGCGTGACTGGGACCGGCCCTCTTGGCCGGATCGTCGCATCGTCCTATGGCGTCTATGACCGCGGTCAGCGGATCGTGATGAAAGGCGATGTGCGTGCACACATCGTGCAATAAGCTCGGCCGAGGTCGGGACTCGAGGAAGGGCTCATGAAGCGTCTGACGGCGGGACTGCTGATCGCGACGTGCCTGGGCCTTGGCGCGCCTGCGCTCGCCCAGTTCGCCCCGGGAGGCGGGCCGATCGACATCACCGCCGACCAGCTCGAGCTCGTGGACGCCCAGCACCTGGCGATCTGGCGCGGCGACGTGGAGGCCCTGCAGGGCCGCAACCGCATGCGCTCGGACGTCCTGAACATCTACTTCGAGGGCAAGCCCAGCGCCGACGGCGCCTCCAGCGCCGCGTCGCCCGGCCGCAACTGGGGCCGGGTCCAGAAGATGGAGGCCGACGGCGACGTCTTCTACGTCAGTCCGTCCCAGACCGCCCGCGGCGACCACGCGGACTATGAGCTGGGAGACGACACCATCACCATCACCGGCGACGTCATCATCGCCCAGGGCCAGACCGTGGTGCACGGCGACAAGCTGGTGATCGACGTCAAGTCCGGTCACGCCACCATGGTCGCCAACGCCAAGGGCCGCGGAGCCGCGGGCCGCGTCCGGGGCGTCTTCTACCCCAACAACGTCACGCCGAAGGGCGCGCCAACGCCGCCGCCGCCGAGGCAGCCTTGACCAGGCCGTCCCGCCCGATCGTCGCCGCGCCCCCCGCCGGCCGGCCGCAAGCCGCCTGCAGCGATGTCTGAACCCGCGGCGATCGAACACGACGCCGGCGAACGGCCAGCCGTCGCCGAAGGCCTGCTCGTCGACGCCATCGGCAAGTCGTTCCGCCGCCGCCCCGTGGTCAAGAGCGTGAGCCTGCGGCTGGGCCGCGGCGAGGTCGCAGGGCTGCTCGGCCCCAACGGCGCGGGCAAGACCACCTGCTTCTACATGATCACCGGCCTGGTGGCGGCGGACTACGGCCGCATCCTGCTGGACGGCGAGGACATCACCACCCAGCCCATGTACCAGCGCGCGCGCATGGGGATCGGCTACCTGCCCCAGGAGACCTCCATCTTCCGCGGCATGACGGTGGAAGAAAACGTCATGGCGGTGGTGGAGCTGCGCGAGCGCGACAAGGACAAGGTCAGGGAGCGGACCACCCAGCTCCTCGAGGAGCTGCGCATCGAGCACCTGAGGGAGGCCCCGGCGGTCTCGCTGTCGGGCGGCGAGCGGCGCCGCTGCGAGATCGCCCGCGCCCTGGCTTCGGAGCCCTCGTTCATGCTGCTAGACGAGCCCTTCGCCGGCATCGACCCCCTCGCCATCGCCGACATCCGCGAGGTCATCGGCTACCTCAAGGGCCGGGGGATCGGCATCCTGATCACCGACCACAATGTGCGGGAGACCCTGGACATCATCGACCGCGCCTCGATCATCGCCTCGGGTGAGGTGCTGTTCGAGGGCTCGCCGGACGAGATCCTGGCCGATCCGGAGGTCCGCCGCGTCTACCTGGGCGACCGCTTCGGCTAGCGCGCCTTCAGGGAA
Source organism: uncultured Alphaproteobacteria bacterium (assembly GCA_963775275.1). Taxonomy (GTDB): domain Bacteria; phylum Pseudomonadota; class Alphaproteobacteria; order Caulobacterales; family Caulobacteraceae; genus JANWHQ01. Next base: position 764,044 of record CAVZII010000005.1, read on the forward strand.
GGTGGGACGCGGTTTTCCGCCCGGAAGGCGCGCCAATGTTCGATCCCGCGCGCGCGCTGGAGGCCGATCCGCCGCTTTTGGCGCATCCGCGGGCCGACTTCCGGGCGCCAGTTAACTAATCAGTTGGGATGCCTGCCTAGGCTCGACGCAATTTCCGGGCCAGGAGGGGCGACGTGGCGCTCAGCGCAAGACTCGAGCTTCGGCAGGGCCAGAGCCTGGTCATCACGCCGCAGCTGCAGCAGGCGATCAAGCTGCTGCAGCTCTCGAACATCGAGCTCGAGGCCTTCGTCGAGGGCGAGCTGGAACGCAATCCGTTGCTGGCTCGCGACGAGGCCGTCGACGGCGCCCCTGACGAGCGGCGCGGCGCCGAGGCCGAGGGCGCCTCCGACCGCGAGGAGCTCCAGCCCGGTCCGGACGCGCGCGACCTGGACGCGCCTGCGGAGGACGTCTACGGCGGCGACGCCTCGCCCGGGCAGAGGGACGCCGGCGAGCAGGGCGATGCGCCCGGGGCCGCCCAGGCCGGGGGGCAGATCGACTGGTCGCGCGCCGGCGGCGGCGGGACCGATCTTTCCGGCGACGATCTCGAGGGCGCGCTCTCCCGCGAGAAGACCCTGGCCGAGCACCTGGAGGACCAGCTCGCGGTGGCCGGCCTTTCCGCCGCCGAGCGCGCGGTGGCCATCGTCCTGATCGACGCCGTCGACGACGGCGGCTACCTGCGGGCCGACCTGATCGAGGTCGCCGAGCGCCTCGGCTGCCCGCTCGCCCTGGTCGAGCGGGTGCTGGAGCGCCTGCAGGGCTTCGAGCCCACCGGGGTCTTCGCCCGCGACGTCAAGGAATGCCTGTCGCTGCAGCTGAGGGAGCGCGACCGGCTGGACCCGGCCATGGCCGCGCTCTTGGACCATCTGGAGCTGTTGGCCCGGCGCGACCTGGCGGGCCTTCGCAAGGTCTGCGGCGTCGACGACGAGGATCTGCGCGACATGATCGCCGAGCTGCGGGCCCTGACGCCGCGTCCCGGCGCGGCCTTCGGCGGCGAGCCGGCCCAGCCGATCGCCCCGGACGTCTTCGTCCGCGAGAGCCAGGGCGGGCTCTGGCACGTGGAGCTGAACACCGACACCCTGCCCCGGCTCCTGATCGACCGCCGCTACCACGCCCGCGTGGCCGGCTCCGCGCGCACCGAGAGCGAGAAGACTTTCGTCTCGGACTGCCTGGCCTCGGCCAACTGGCTGGTGAAGAGCCTCGACCAGCGGGCCAAGACCATCCTCAAGGTCGCCAGCGAGATCGTGCGCCAGCAGGACGGCTTCTTCGCCTTCGGCGTGGAGCACCTGCGGCCCCTGAACCTGAAGACCGTCGCCGACGCCATCGGCATGCACGAGTCCACCGTCAGCCGGGTCACCTCCAACAAGTACATCTCCACGCCGAGGGGCCTGTTCGAGATGAAGTTCTTCTTCACCTCGGCGATCGCCTCCTCGGACGGGGGCGAGGCCCACTCCGCCGAAAGCGTGCGCCACAAGATCCGCCAGCTCATCGACGCCGAAAAGGAGGCCCAAGGGGTGCTGTCGGACGACCGGATCGTAGAGATCCTCAAGGAAGCCGGCGTGGACATCGCCCGGCGCACGGTCGCCAAGTACCGCGAGGCCATGCGCATCCCCTCCTCGGTCGAGCGCCGGCGGATGCTCAAGGAGGCCTGCTGATTCGCTTGGGCGCGGGGCGGCCGCCCGCTAGTGTCCCGATTCCGAAGTTCGCCAGCGCTTTTTGCCAGGCAGATGCGAACTTCGGAATCGATCGGGACACTAGCAAGTCTATGATTCTAGTGTGGTTTAAGGATCAGAAGTTCGCAACTGCGGGAGCCGCCATCATCATGCGAACTTCTGATCCACCACACTAGAACCCGACGATGGCCCGGGCCTTTCCAGCCTCCAGGGACGAGGAGCACAAGTCGCTGAGCCAGCTCCTCGGCGAGCTGATCGCGCGCCCCGAGGAGTCCCTGTGCATCGATGAGATCGTCGATCACTTCGGCCGCCGGGCGTTCGGCGCGATCCTCTTCCTGTTCGCCGCCCCGAACCTTCTGCCGCTCCCGCCCGGAAGCTCCACCGTGCTCGGCCTGCCGCTGCTGCTGGCGGCGCCCCAGCTGATGCTGGGCCTGCCCAATCTGTGGCTGCCGCGGTTCGTCGGGCGCCGACGCATCCGGCGCCAGGACATGGCGCGCGTCTTCGGCCGGGTCCTGGGCCGCCTGACGCGGGTCGAGCGGATGCTGTCGCCGCGGGCCGGCTGGGTGTTCGGAAGAGCCGGCGACCGCCTGATCGGACTCGCCTGCACCCTGCTCGCGCTGGTGCTGGTCCTGCCCATCTGGGGCGGCAACATGCTGCCGGCGCTGACCATCTCGACCCTGGCGCTCGGGCTCATCCAGCGGGACGGCCTGGTGGTGCTGATCGGGTACGGATTCCTGGCGGCGAGCGCGGTGGCCCTGGCGCTCGGGCTCAAGATCGTGATCGCGGGCGCGATGAAACTTTTGGCGCTTTTCGGCGCCTGAGGGGCCCGGCGCCGCCTACGCTTGACACCTCCGGGCCGGGGGCGCGTTCATAAGGGCATGCAAGTCCAGGTTTGCGGCAAGCAAGTCGCGGTCGGGGACGCGCTGACATCGCGCATCACCGACGAGCTCGGGGCCAAGATCGGCCGGTATTTCGAGCGGGGCGGGCTCAGCGCCGAGGTGACCGTCAGCAAGGACCGCTACGCCTTCGCCGTGGAGTGCGTGGTCCGGCTGGCCTCGGGGCAGCAGCTCGACAGCCATGGCGCGGGGCCCGACGCCCACGCCGCCTTCGACGCGGCGCTGGACAAGATCGAGACCCGGGTCCGGCGCTACAAGAGCCGGCTCAAGGACCACCACCCGGGGCGTCAGAGCGCCGAGAGCGCCCCCCTGTTCGTGCTGCGCGCGCCCGACGCCGACGGCGGGCCGGACGACGGCTGGAGCGAGGCGGTCGAATCGGAGCCGGCCTCGCACGAGCCGCCGACGGGGGTGGTCATCGCCGAATCCCAGGCCACGCTGAAAACAATGACCGTTTCAATGGCGGTTCTGGAGCTGGATTTGACCGAATCTCAAACAATCGTGTTCAGGAATGCCGCGCACGGCGGTCTGTCCGTGGTATATCGCCGGCCCGATGGCAACATCGGCTGGATCGACCCGGAGCGGACCAAGCCGATGGCCGGAGCGGGGGCTTGAGGGGCTGACACTCACGAGCGCTCGGGCGAGAGCCGGGATGATGGTTTTGGGGGCTGTCGGAGCTTAGATGGATATCGGTGATCTGCTGGATCGGCACGCGATCGTCCCAAGGGTGACCGCGGCGTCAAAACGGCAGGCGCTCAGTGTGACCGCAGAGGTCGCTGCGCGTCTCTACGGCCTGAAGGCGGGAGAGGTCCTGGACGCTCTCCTGGCGCGCGAGGAGGACGGCTCGACCGGCCTCGGCGGCGGCGTGGCCGTGCCGCATGCGGCGATCAAGGGCCTGAAGGCGGTCAAGGGCGTCTTCGTGCGCCTGGAGACGCCGGTGGACTTCGAGTTGGTGGACGACCAGCCCGTCGACCTGATGTTCACCCTGCTCGGCCCGCCGGACTCGGGGGTCCAGCATCTTCGCGCCCTGGCCCGGGTGTCGCGCGCGCTGCGCCGGCCGGACCTGCGCGAGCAGCTGCGCCACGCCAGAACCCACGACGCGATCTACGCCCTGCTTGGCCGCGACGCGACGCCCTCGGCCGCCTGAAGCCCGGGCGCACGCGCGCCGGACCTCGCGCCTGAGCGGGTTCCACAAAAGTGGAGCCCGGTCTTGCGGCAAGACCGCGCTCAAGCGTTTGAATCCAGAGCACGATGCGGATTATCCCGAGATCCAGGAAGCGTCGGCGCGGGCGATCGGCCCGCCGCCGGGATCAGTGCACCGACACCGGCGCGAGCTCGTGCGCCAGGGCGGCGGCGATCGCGGATTCGCGGTCGGCGAGCACGGCCAGACGCGCACCGTCCGCCCGGTGCAGGGCGTAGAGCGTCTGGTTCGGATCCAGCGGGATGCCGCCGGCGCTCTCCACGGGCGTCGAGCCCAGGAGCTCCTTGGCCTTGACCGGGCGGACATAGACCAGGTCCGGCGCGCCCAGGGCGGCGAAAGCTTCAATCGTCAGGTCGGGCGTCATCATGACCACCTCCAAAGAACAAACTCGCCAGTCCGCTTCAGGTTCAGCCTGCGGACCGGATGGGAATCCGCTTCACCAGCTTCTCGGGCTCCTTCTGCAACAGGTCGATGTGAAGCAACCCGTGCTCGAGGACCGCGCCGTCGACTTCCATGCCGTCCGCCAGGACGAAGGACCTGATGAACCCGCGCGCGGCGATGCCGCGGTGCAGGAACGACCGATCTCCGGCCTGGGCTTCGCCATCCCGCTTGCCGGCGACGACGAGCTGGTTGTCTTCGACGGTGACGTTGAGCTGGTCAGGCGAGAATCCCGCCACGGCCAAGCTGATCCTGAGCCGGCCATCGCCGGCCTCCTCGACGTTGTAGGGCGGATAGCCCTCCGCCGCGGCCTTGGCGGCCCGCTCCGCCAGGGAGCGGGTGCGCTCGAACCCCAGCAGGAAGGGGCTGTCGAAGAGGATCGTCCTGGTCATTGCCGAAGCCCTCGCTTGAAGCGACTTCGTCCGAAGGCCCGGCCCTTGCTAGGCGCCGGACCTTTCGGCGCACCAATGACGTGGGGATGGGGCGGTCGAGGTTCAAGGGACGCGGTCGACCGTGGACGCGCCTTGCGATAAGGCTCGCACGCCCGTCCGCGCAGGCGTTCGGGGCGCGAGGCGGAAGTGGCGCTGATCAATCGACATCCCAAGCTGACGGACTACTTCGTCGGATACCCGGGCCTGACCGTGGACACGCCGCTGGACGAGGTCCCCCGGATCGTCCGGCCGTACGAGTTCGGTCGGGTCATCCACTTCCCGAGCCTGAAGCTCCGGATCGACCACGACTTCTGGGCGGCGGTTCCCACCGAAGGCTACGCCCTCTTGAAGAAGCTGGTCTCCTCGCCCGCGGCCGGCGATCCCGCCGACGACGCCCGGCTCGACCGGCGCCTGGCGCAGGCCCAGGTGGCGCGGGGGCTGGCCCGCGACCTCAAGCGCGAGGTCGTGCGCATCTACGAGCAGATGCTGCCGATCTACGAGCGGCTGTTCGAGGGCTATAGATTCACCGGGCGCCAGGCCGTGTGGCGCCTGAACACCATCCGCAACGAGAACATGCACGTGGACACCTACCGGCACGAGGTGAAGGACCACTTCGCGCGGGTGTTCATCAACCTGGACTCCCAGCCCCGGATCTGGATGACCAGCTACGGGATCGAGCAGATGTTCGCCAGGTTCGGCCGCGAGCTGTCGGACGAGGCGTTGCGCGCTGGCGATCCGGCCGCCTTCCGCCTCGCGCTGAACACCGCCGCCTTCGGGGGCCGCACCACCATGTGGTGGGACGAAGCGCCGCGCCACGTGGTCTACTTCGACCCGGGCGACGTCTGGGCGGTGGACAGCCGCCAGGTCGCGCACCAGATCTTCTACGGCCGCCGGGCGGTCTCGATCGACTTCTTCGTCCAGCCGGACAGCATGGCCAAGCCCAAGCGCCACTATCTCAAGATGGCCGAGAGCCTTCGCCTGCGGGCCGTGGCCGAACGGACCGCGGCGGCGGCGCAATAGGCTTTACGACAGCGCGAACCCCGCCTCGCGGGCCTGGCGGATGGCCGTGGCCTCCTGCGGGGCGCCGCGGCGCTTCAGGCGCAGAGTGTCGACGCTGATGCGGCTGTTCTTGAGGTGCTGCTTGCTCTCCAGCACGTCGAGCCCGATCCGGCTCACGCCCAGCGTCTTGGCGACGAACTCCCCCCAGGCCTCGTCGCCGAGCTCATAGGTCGTTCCGGGCGCCTGGCCTTCCAGCGCCTCCTTGGCCGGCGAGTTCGGCTGCACGCCCAGGATGTTGGCGCGGGTGAAGCGCAGGTAGTCCACGCCGATGTCGAAGAAGGCCCAGCGCGCGAAGTCGAGCGGGGCGCCGGCGTTCAAGGTGTTGACCACGCACACGGCCGAGATCGGCACATGCGGGTAGCGGGCCTTGAAGTCCTTGAGGTTGGCGCTGACCTGGCCGAGCTGGTCGCGTCCCATCACAGCGACGAACTCCTTCTCCTCGTGCGAGTGCAGCGAGACGTGCAGCTTGCTGAGCCCGGCGCGGACGAAGGGCTCCATGTCGTGCCGGTGCAGCAGCCAGCAGTTGGAGACGATGGCGATGGTCGTGGCGCGCGGCGGCGCGCGCGCGGCCAGCAGCGCCTCGCCGAAGGCGGAAAAGTCCTTGCGGATCGTCGGCTCGTAGGTGCAGCCGAACTGGACGGTGTCGAGGTCGGGCGACTGGACGAGGCTCTTCATCGCCTCGTCGAACACCTCGAGCGGCAGGCGCGCGCCGCGCGAGTCGAAGGAGCTCTCGCAGAAGACGCAGGTGGCGTTACAGGAGTTCGAGGGGTCGATGCGCAGCACCCGGCCCCGGCGCAGCAGCTCGTGGTCCTTGGCGGTGAGCGACTGGTCCTTGCCGCTGAGATTGAGGACGAGGCCGGTCTCAAGCTGCCTGTGCCGGATCGGCATCTTCGGCGTTCCTAGGTTTCACCAAGCCGGCCGCCCTCCCGCGGCGTTTCACGTCCCCGGGGCGAGGAAGAACCATAGCGGTTCCGCCAGGAGGTGACGAGCCCCAAGCAATTCAGGAATTGCGAGCGGCGCCGCCAGGCCGCGGGCGTCACCAGACGTTGTACACGATGTCGAGGATGTAGCCGTCCGAGGCGTCCATCAAGGCGTCGCAGCAGACAAGCCGAAGACTGGGTTTCATGTCGATTATCCCTGACGGGGGCGCTGCGGCCCAAGCTCGCTGTCTGCGTGGCGACCGACTCCCTCGGGCTCGATCCTCGACGGCTCCGAAGGGAACGAGGCGAAGCTGAAGCGGGGCCTCGGACCCGGACAAGGCGTCGGCGGCGGCGGCTCCTCGCCTGCGGATCATCGCCGGCGCGGCCAGGCCCTCCACACGATCGGCGGGCCGCCGGCCAGACCAAGATAGAAGCCGACGTCGTAGGCCACGCCCGCGCCCTTGGACTCGTAGAGGTGGACGTTCCATGGCAGGGCGTGCGGCGCGAGGCGGTTGACGACCTCCAGGATGATCGTCACCGGCGCGATGATGCCGTGCCAGACTCCCAGCAGGAATTGGGGCAGGTCGCCGCCGGCGGCGGCGTGTTGGGAGGCCGCCGAGCCCGCCGCGCAGGCGCTGAGCGCCAGGAGCAGCGCCACGGCGCCCGTGGTCTTGATGGATTGTTTCATGTCGCCCTTCCTTGCCGAACAGGACGGCGGCGCGAGCGCGGCCGCGGTCTCCCGGCGATCTTGTGAGGCTCGATTACGCCGCGCGACGAACGAGCCGCAGGAGCAGCAGCAGGATCACCGCCCCGGCCGTGGCCCCGATCACCGCGCCCACGACGCCGCCGCCGGCCATGACGCCGAACCGGCCGAACAGCCAGCTCCCGACGAACGCGCCGATGACGCCCACGACGATGTTTCCGAGGAGGCCGAAGCCGTAGCCCTTGACGATGACGCCGGCGAGCCAACCGGCGATGGCGCCTATGATCAGGAAGATGATGAGGGGTTCTAAAGCCACGGTCGCCTCCAAGGCTGGGCGCGCCGGGGCCAGTCCCCGGCGCATGGTTGATGATTGGGTCTGTTCGTCCCTCGACTTGGACGACGGCCGCTCACGACCTAGGCCTGGTCGCAGGCAGGGTGAGCTGGAAGTGAAGGCCCTGACGGGTGGACTTGAATTCGGTGACCGCTCCGAGCTGTTTGCCGAGCGCACGCAACAGCCGAAAGCCGAGCCCGCCGCCGGTCCTGGGATCGAGCGTCTCGGGAAGGCCGACCCCGTCGTCGCTGACCTCGACAAGCACGGCGCCTGCATCGTCCTTGCGGCAACGCACCCGGATGAATCCCGCCTCGCCGTCCGGGTGCGCGTGCCGGGCGGCGTTGGCGACCACTTCGGCGACGATCTGGACGAGCGGCAGAACCTGACCCTCCCCGACAATGCACCCGGGCCGGAAATCCTCGACGAGTTGGAGCTCCTCGGAGAACCCGGAGGCGAAGGGGGCGCAGACCTCATGCAATGGCCCGCTCAATTCGCGGGACCCGCCCTGTCCGTCTGACGCGAGGGAGCGGTGCTGGCGCGCGACCGCGCCGATCTGAGCGCAGGCGCCCTCCAGGAGAAGACGCACGGACTCGCGGCTGGGCTCGGCGGTCTGAGCGCACAGGTCGGCGGCCTTCAGTCGCAGGTAGCCGTTCAGCGACGCGAGGTGGTTGGCGATCCGGTGATCTGCCGCCGCCAAGGCGCTGCACGCGTCACGATCGCAGTCGACGCCGAAGAGCGGAGGCGCAGAGCCTGCGAGCGCTCCGTGGGAGCCTGCAGCCGGGAGAAGGTCGCCGCGCATTGATTGCTCGAGCTGGCGACCCGCGAAGCGCGGCTCGCCAGTTAACGCATGTTAACGAAGGCCGTTTGAGATCCATTGATCCAGCTCAATTCATCGAGCGCCCCGCCATGACGAGCGGCGAGCGCGCGAGCGGCCCTCGAGGTGCGGGCGGCGGCGCTTGCCGATCGCCCGGCGAGCGTCAGGCCGCGGCCGGAAGGCCGGCCGGCGTCAGAGCGCGCCGGACGCGGTAGCGCTCGATCCGGGCCTCGATCTCGGGGCGGAACCAGCGGAACAGGCCCTGGATCGGCCAGGCGGCCGCATCGGCAAGCCCGCAGATCGTGCGCCCCTCCATCTGGCTTGCGACATCCAGGAGCTGGTCGATCTCGGCGGGCTCGGCCTCGCCCGCCGCCATCCGCTCCAACACGCGCCACATCCAGCCCGTCCCCTCGCGGCAGGGCGTGCACTGGCCGCAGCTCTCGTGCTTGAAGAAGCGCGCGATGCGGGCGACCACCGCCACGAGATCGGCCGACCGGTCGATGGCGATGACGCAGGCCGTGCCCAGGCCCGACGTCAGCCCCTTCAGGGAATCGTAGTCCATCAGGGCCTCTTCGGCGATCTCGGCCGGGATCATCGGCATGGAGACGCCGCCCGGGATCACGGCCTTCAGCTCGCCCCAGCCGCCCCGGACGCCGCCGGCGTGCTCCTCGACCACCCGGCGCAGCGGGATCGACATCGCCTCCTCGACCACACAGGGCCGCCCGACATGGCCGCTCACCGCCATCAGCTTCACGCCGGCGTTGCCGGGCCGCCCGAACGACCTGAACCAGTCCGCGCCACGGCGCAGGATCGAGCCGACGACCGCGATGGTCTCGACGTTGTTGACGGTGGTCGGCAAGCCCCAAACGCCGGCCGCCGCCGGATAGGGCGGCTTCAGCCGCGGCTGGCCCTTCTTGCCCTCCAGGCTCTCCAGCAGGGCGCTCTCGTCGCCGCAGATGTAGGCGCCGCCCGAGTGGTGGATCCGAAGCTCGAGGTCCCAGCCGTTCAGGTTGTCCCGGCCGATCAGGCGCGCCTCGTACGCCTCCCGGATGGCCGCCTCCAGCACCTCGCGCTCGCGCACATATTCACCGCGGACGAAGATGTAGGCGTCATGCGCCTGGATGGCGCGGGCGGCGATGAGGCAGCTCTCGATCAGCAGGTGCGGGTCGTGGCGCAGGATCTCGCGGTCCTTGCAGGCGCCGGGCTCGGATTCGTCGGCGTTGACCACCAGGACGTGCGGGCGGCCGGGCCGGACCTGACTGGGCATCAGCGACCACTTCATGCCCGCGCCGAAGCCGCCGCCCCCGCGCCCCCTGAGGCCCGAGGCCTTGACCTGCTCGATGATCCAGTCGGCGCCGAGCGCCAGGATGTCCGCTGTGCCGTTCCACGCCCCGCGCCGTCGCGCGGCCTCGAGGCCCGGATCGTGCAGGCCGTAGAGGTTGGTGAAGATCCGGTCCTTGTCCTCGAGCGCGCCGACCATGATCCAGCTCCCCGAACGCCGCCCCCCGGATCAAGCCCGAGTTGACGCCGCCGGGCAAGGCGCCTGAAGGTCGAACGTCACGCCGGAACTGACGAGGCCCCCGCGGTCTCCCGCGAGGGCCTCGTGGTGGAGCTAAGCGGAGTTCGAACCGCTGACCTCTTGAATGCCATTCAAGCGCTCTACCAGCTGAGCTATAGCCCCGGGCAGAACTTCCCGCCGAAGCGCCCGCGAGCGGCCCGGCGAGGGGCGGACACATAGGCCGCAAGGCTTTCGCGATCAAGCCCGTGCGACACGCCGTCCGCGGGGTCCGGCGAGCGGCGTCAGGCCTTGGTGTCGACCGCCCCGCCCGAGTCCGCGCCATTGCCGTGGCCGTAGGGATTGGCGGCCCCGGCGGCCCCCGCACGCTTGGCGGCCACGGCCACCATGGCGGGCCGGACCACCCGGCCGAACAGCTCGTAGCCCGCCTGCATGGTCTGGGTCACCGAGCCCGGCTCGGCGTCCGGATCGTCCTGCTCCATCATCGCCTGGTGCAGGTGGGGGTCGAACTTGGCCCCGCGCGGCGGATCGATCCTCTTCAGGCCATTGCGCTCGAAGGCGGTCTGCAGCGCTTTCCCGGTCATCTCGATCCCGAGCACGAAGTTGCGCACCGCCGGCTCGGCGGCGTCCCGCGGGGCGGCCGTCAGCGCGCGCTCGAGGTTGTCCGCCGCCTCGAACAGATCCCTGGCGAAGCGCTGGATCGCATAGGCGCGCGCGTCGTTGGATTCGCGCTCGGCCCGGCGGCGGGTGTTCTCGGCCTCGGCGGCCGCGCGCATGGCCTTGTCGCGCCATTCGGCGAGCTCGGCCTTGAGCTGCTCCAGCCCGTCCTCGTCATTGGCGGCAGGGTCTTCGCCGGCTCGGATGTCGGCCGGCGCCTCGTCGTCGGTCATCTCAAATCCTCTCAAGCGATTCCAGGCGACGTGGGAACCGGTCCGCCGTCCGAAGTCGCGTCCACCTAAACCCAGGGCGTCGCGCCGGCCGGCAGCCGGCGACGCCCTAGACGTCGAGCAGACGCCCGAGCATCCGTGCGGTGTAGTCCACCAGCGGAATGACCCGGGCGTAGTTCAGGCGGGTGGGACCGATCACGCCGATCGCCCCGACCACCTTGCGCTGGCCGGTCATATAGGGAGCCGCGATCACAGCGGAACCCGAAAGCGAGAACAGCCGCGTCTCCGAGCCGATGAAGATGCGCACGCCCTGGGCCTCGCGCACGTCGTCCAGGAGGCCGATCAGCTGCTCCTTCTGCTCCAGGTCGTCGAACAGCATGCGCACGCGCTCCAGGTCCTCCACCGCCCCGGCATCGGCGAGCAGGTTGGCGCGGCCGCGCACGATCAGGGACCGCTCGTGCGCCTCGCCCCCGCCCCAGGCGGCCAGGCCCTCCTCGACCAGGCGCGCGGTCGCCTCGTCGAGCTCGCGGCGGGCGCGGTCGAGCTCGGCGGCGATCTCCGCCTTGGCCTCGGCCAGGGTGCGCCCGCGCAGCACCGCGTTCAGGAAGTTGGACGCGTCCTGCAGGGCCGACGGCGTCAGCCCCTCCTCGCGCGGCATCAGCCGGTTCTCGACCGAGCCGTCCTCGAACACGATGACCGCCAGCGTCTGGTCCGAGCCCAGGGGCACGAACTCGACATGCTTGATCGCCTCGTCGCGGACGGGGGTGACCACCACCCCGGCGCCCCCGGCCAGGCCCGACAGCAGCGAGGTCGCCTCGTCCAGCGCCTCCTGCAGCCCCCGCGGCCGGTCGACCAGGCGCCCCTCGATCTCGCGGCGCTCCTCCTGGGTGATGTCGCCGAGCTCCAGAAGGCCGTCCACGAACAGGCGCAGCCCCGCGTGGGTGGGCAGGCGCCCGGCGCTGGTGTGGGGCGCGGCCAGGAGCCCCAGCAGGGTCAGATCCTGCATGGTGTTGCGGATCGAGGCGGGGGACAGCGAAAGGCCGCCCCTGGACACGGTGCGCGAGCCCACGGGCTCTCCGGTCTCCAGATAGGTCTCCACCACCCGGCGGAAGATGTCGCGCGCGCGGGCGTCGAGCTGGGCGAGAGTTGGACCGGATACGCCGGACAGGCCCGGCGGCGGGATGCTCATCATGGTCCTTGCGCGGGGCCGCCTCACTTGCGATGGACGGTCCCCAAACGGTGAGGATAAGCCCAGGTTCGGCCTGCGCAAGCAGGGCGGCAGCCCCCAGAGGCCGAGATTAGTCCCATGCGACCTTCCCAACGCGCCAACAACGCGCTGCGCGCGATCACGCTCGAGACCGGCGTCAACCGCTACGCCGAAGGCTCGTGCCTGTCGATCTTCGGCCACACCCGCGTGCTGGTGACCGCCAGCGTCGAGGAAACCGTGCCGTCCTTCCTCAAGGGGCGCGGCCAGGGCTGGATCACCGCCGAGTACGGCATGCTGCCGAGGTCCACCCACACCCGCGGCCGGCGCGAGGCCGCCCAGGGCAAGCAGACCGGCCGCACCCAGGAGATCCAGCGCCTGATCGGCCGCTCCATGCGGGCGGTGTGCGACCTGAAGGCGCTGGGCGAGCGCCAGGTGATCCTGGACTGCGACGTCCTGCAGGCGGACGGCGGCACCCGCACGGCGGCCATCACCGGCGGCTGGGTGGCGCTCAGGCTGGCGCTGAAGCACCTGATGGACGAAGGCGTGCTCGCCCGGGACCCGGTGAAGGATCAGGTGGCGGCGATCTCATGCGGGGTGTTCGAGGGGACCCCCGTCCTGGACCTCGACTACGAGGAAGACTCCCAGGCCGAGGCCGACGCCAATTTCGTTCTGACCGGCTCGGGCGACATCGTCGAGATCCAGGCCACGGGTGAGAAGCGTGGCTTTTCCACGGCCGAGTTCGAGGCGCTGTTCGGCCTCGCGCGGCATGGAATCGACCAGCTCGTCGGCCTGCAGCGCGCGGCTGCGGCCTGACGAGGCCGGCCCGCCCCGGAAACGCTGGCTACAGCGTCTCCAGGACGAACACGGCGGCGGCGATCGGGATGATCGCCAGGAAGACGGCGCTGAACGCGAGGCCCATCCGATCCGTCCAGACAGAAAGCGATCGATGACTCATCGACTGACTCCAGACTGTGACCGACAGCTCTTGCTGCGGTGCAGCATAGATGGGGAGCGGCGCAGCCGGACGCCAGAGCCTCAAGCCCCTTGCAGCGTATAGATTTTCTGAAGGATGTTGCAGCGCAGCTAAATGGTCACGCTCCAGCTAGGCGGGCGCGTCCAGGGAGGGCTCGTCCTGAGGGCCGGGCTCGTAGCACAGCAGGTCCCCGGGCTGGCACTCCAGCTCGCGGCACAGAATGTCGATGGTCGAGACGCGGATGGCCCGCGCACGGCCCGCCCTGAGCAGGCTCAGGTTCGCCACCGTCAGCCCGACCCGGTCGGACAGCTCGGTCAGCGACATCCGCCGCTCCACCAGCATCCGGTCCAGCAACACCCGAACCGCCATGGCTGCCTCCCGCCTCCCGCTCCGGTCCCCGGCCCAGTGTCCTTATCGATTCTGACGTTCGTCGCCGAGGCCGCCCCGAGTGGGGGACGAACGTCAAATTCACCTCGCCAGAGCGCGTTCCGCAAAGTGGAACCCGGTTTTGCGGCAAGAACGCGCTCGAGCGTTCGAATTTAGGCCACGATTCAACGATCAGACGATTCCGTCTGATCGTTGAATCGTGGCTCTAGTGTGGTGGATCAGAAGTTCGCATGATGATGGCGGCTCCCGCAGTTGCGAACTTCTGATCCTTAAACCACACTAGAATCATAGACTTGCTAGTGTCCCGATCGATTCCGAAGTTCGCATCTGCCTGGCAAAAGCGCTGGCGAACTTCGGAATCGGGACACTAGATGGTGAGCTCGGCCTCGCTGCGCAGCCGCGCGCCCTCGCGGAACACCTCGGCCAGCACGAAGACGACGAGGACGGCGAACCAGGCGGTCGGATTGAACATCGCGTGGTTCCAGCGGAACAGGTCCTGGAAGGCCCAGCCGAACAGGTTGATGCCGTAGCTGATCAGCTCCAGCGCCGCCAGGCTGAAGCCGATCGACCTCAGCCGGCCGACGTTGTCCGGATGGAACGGGTCCCCCGCCATCAGGGTGAGGAAGATCCGCCGCACGCGCGCGACCATGAACAGCACCACCGCCACATAGATCCCGATGGCGAAGAGGCCCGCCGCCAGGACCGGGCCGCGGACGGCGGCCGGGATTCCGCGCCAGATGCCCAGGTCGTCCGGCGCCAGAAGGACGAACAGGGCGCCCACGGCCAGCACGCCCAACCCCGCCCACAGCAGGACGAAGACCACGTCCAGGGCGACCTTGAGCAGGCTCGACACCGAGCCAGGACCCATTGCACGCATCATCGGCTCCCTTCCGGCAAGGTTTCTCCGGATCCGGCCCGGACCTTGCGCCGCCGCCGGATTCCCCCGTAATCCTCCAACCCAGCCTAGTGTGGTGGATCAGAAGTTCGCATGATGATGGCGGCGCCCTCGGCTGCGAACTTCTGATCCGTAAACCACACTAGAATCATACATTTGCTAGTGTCCTTATCGATTCCGAAGTTCGCATCCGCCTTGCAAATGCGCTGGCGAACTTCGGAATCGGGACACTAGCAGATCGCGTTTGCGGGGACTGGTCCGCCTTCCCGCTGCAGCGCTCGCTGCGGCCGCCACGCCGACGCGCGGGCGCGGGCGAGGTCGTCCTGGCGCACGGTCTTGTGCCCGAGGGCCACCGCCGAGGGGTCCAGACGCGCACGGCTTTGTCGCTCCCGAGCGCCAAGAGCTGCGAGCTCGCGCAGGGCCGCCGTGTCGCCAGGCCCATGCCTCTCAAGGAACTTTTGATCTTTTTGGCCGAAGAGACAGCCCAGGCAGAACGCTACGGCTAACGGACGGCAACCATGATCAGGCGGATCGCACCGCCGACTGCGCGGACGCTGGGGATCGCCCTGGCCGCTGCGGCCCTCGCCGGCGCGGCGAGGGCGGAGCCCGGTCCGGGCTCGCCGCCGGCGCTGGTCGCGCTGACCGCGGCCGCGCCCGGGTCGGCCGAAGCCCGTCCGGGCGCCGACCTCCAGCCCGGCCTGGACCATGCCTACCTGGCCTACCGGCCCGTGGCCCTCAGCCTGGGCGCGCTCTACGGCGACGCCGCCGACCGCGACGCCGGTGCGCCGGACCGCCAGTGGTCGTGGGACGCGCGGCTCCTGAACCTCGGCGCGCGCGTCGACCTGGACGAGCGCACCAAGGTGCTGTCCCAGGTCACGTCGGGCGAGACCCTGATGGGCATCCCCGGCGGCGGCCACGCCGCCCGGCTCAACGTCGGCTACACCGCCGCCTATGTGCTGGCCTCGCACCAGGAGGGCCGCAACACCTTCACCGGCCGCCTCGACTATTTCGAGACCTCTGATCGCAACTTCGACCCCGCGGTCGACGACGAGGTCGCCAACTGGAGCGAGAAGGGATGGGCGATCACCGGCGCCTATCACGTCGCCCTGGCCCGGTTTGCCCAGCTGCGCCTGGAGGCGCTGCACGTCTACTCCAACCGGCCCGCGCGCGGGCAGACCGGCATACCCCGCAAGCAGACCCAGACCCTGGTCCAGTCCTCCCTGCGCCTGACGTTCTAGATAAGGCTCCCTGGCATGCCCGCCCGATGTCCGGCATAAGCGGCGCCGGGGCCGGCGCAGCGGAGAGTCGGGCGGACCCTTCGGGGTCCTGACGGGGGCGTAAAGGTGGCGGAGAGGTCCACAGCGGACGGCGCGGCGGCGCCGAAGTCCGGACGCAGCGGGCGTGCGGCGGTCGCCTTCGTGGCGGTCATCTCCCTGCTCAACTCGGTCGCGGCCATGATCGTGCTGCCGGTGCTGCCGCGCCTGGTGGAGAGCTTCACCCACGCCTCGGGCAAAGCGGCCCAGTATGTCGGCGCCTTCGCCGCCGCCTTCGCGCTGATCCAGTTCCTCGCCTCCCCCGTGCTCGGCGCCCTGTCGGACGCCTACGGCCGGCGCGCCGTGATCCTGATCTCGGCCTTCGGCATGGCGGCGGACTATCTGTTCATGGCGCTTGCGCCCAGCGTCGGCTGGCTGTTCGTGGGGCGGATGATCGCGGGCCTGACCGCCGCCAGCGGTCCGGCCATCAACGCCTACATCGCCGACTCCATCCCGCCGCAGGAGCGGGCCGGGGTCTTCGGCTGGACCGGGGCGGCCATGTCGATCGGCTTCCTGGTCGGGCCGGCGATCGGCGGGGTGCTGGGCGACGTCGATCCGCGCCTGCCATTCTGGGTGTCGGCCGGCATCGGCCTGGTGGTGGCGGTCTACGGCTTCCTGATCCTGCCCGAGTCGCTGCCCAAGGCGCTGCGCACCCGGTTCAGCCTGCGCATGGCCAACCCCTGGGGCGCGCTGAAGTTCCTGATCGACCGGCCCCAGGTCCTGGCGCTCGCGATCGTGCTGCTGGTGATGTACGTGGCCGCCCAGTGCCTGCCCAACACCCTCGTGCTCTACACCCAGCAGCGGTACGGCTGGTCGGCGGGCGCGGCGGGCCTCTATCTCTCCTACGCCGGCGTCGGGCACCTGGTCGTCCAGTCGCTGGTGGTCAAGCGCTTCGTCGGCCGCTTCGGCGAGCGGACCGCGGCCGTCGTCGGCTATGCGGCCGTCGCGACCGGGTTCGTCATCTACGGCGCGGCGGCGACGGGCTGGCTGTTCCCGGTCGGCATGCCCTTCTATGCGCTCGCGGGGCTGGTGGGCCCGGCGGTCCAGACCCAGCTCACCAGCCAGGTCGCGCCGACCGAGCAGGGCCGGCTGCAGGGCGCCCTCGCCGCGCTGGCGAGCCTGTCGGGCGTCTTCGCGCCCCTGATGTTCACCGGGATCTACGCCTACGCGGTGGGGCCGGGACGCGGCGTCCTGCCCATCGGGCTCCACCTCTACGTCGGCGCGGCCGTGCTGGCCTTGGGCGCGGTCCTCGCCGCGCGTTTCATGCGGGGACCAGCCCCGGCGGCTATCGCCGCCCGAAGCTGAAGCCGCTCTTGCGGCGGACGGGCCGAGCCGGATTGCCGGCGACGACCGCGCCCGGCGCGACGTCCGAGGTCACCACCGCGCCGGCCGCCACGATCGCGCCTTCGCCGACGCTCACGCCCTTCATCACCGCGCTGGAGAAGCCGAGCCAGGCGCGCGGGCCGATCGTGACCGGCGCCGCGCCGATCGCGAAGTCGCGCCTGGGGCCGATCTTCAGGATGGCGCGGAAGTGCGCCGCGCGCTCGTCCGGGTCCAGCGGATGGGTGTCGTTGTCGAACACCTGGGCGCCGTGGGCGATCAGGGTCTGGTCGCCGATCTCGACCCTGGTCCGCACGCTGATGATCACGCCGTCGCCGACATAGACCTCGTCGCCGATCACCGCTTCGCCGTCCGCCTCGCAGCGGATGATCCCGCGGATCGCGCAGTTGCGGCCGATGCGCACGCGCCTCTGGCCGTCCGGCGTCAGGAGCCGGGCGCCCAGCCCGAGCCTCAGCCCCTCGCCCGCCTCGGCGCCCCGGTCGAAGGCCTCGAACAGCACCATCAGCCGGTCGCCGTCCTCGGGACGGTCGAACAGGGCGCGCGCCTCGGCGGCCGACGCCGGGCGGACGAACACCGGCCCGTTGGCGAAGGCGTGGTCGCGAGGGTCGAGGTAGGGCCTCATGTCGGGAGTTTAGCCGTCCGCGGGCCGGTCGGCGAGCAGGGCCCGGTCCAGCGCCGCCTGCTCGGCCGGCGACAGGGTCCGTCCGGCGGCGGACTTGTAGCAGGCGGTCAGCGTCACCAGCGCCCGGTCCCAGCTGCAGCGGCCGGCGGCTGCGACCGCGCCGGCGGACAGCTCGGCCAGCAGCGCCTCGTCCTCCCAGGCGCGGGCGATTGCGGACGCCATGGCGTCGACGTCCTGGCCGTCGAACAGCAGGCCCGCTTCGCCCACCGTCTCGGGGATCGACGATTGCCGCGCGGCTACGATCGGCCGGCGCCGGTTCAGCGCCTCCAGCAGGGATTGGGAGTGTCCTTCGAGCAGCGAAGGGAAGACCACGAACCGGCACCGGTCATAGGCGGCGCCCAGAAGCTCGTCAGAGACCACGCCCAGGAACCGCACCTGATCTTCCAGGCCCAGCGCCTCGACCGCCTTCTGCAGCTGCGGATGGAACGGGCTGTAGGCGCGGCCGGTGCAGACGAGATCGAGCCTCAGGCCCCGGCGGTCGCGCAGGTCGGCCATGGCCTGGAAGAGCCTCAGGTGGTTCTTGTGCGGGAAGGTCATGGCCGGATAGAGCATGAACCGGCCGGGCAGCCCGGCCTCGTCCGTCAGGGCCTTGGCCCGCGCGGGATCGAGCCGGACGCTGACCATCGTCGAGCACCGCGGGATCACCGCGACCTTGTCGGCGCCGACGCCGTACCAGCGCATGATGTCCTGCTTGGTCCACCAGGTCCCGCAGACCACATAGGCGGCGTTGCGAATCCCGTCCGTGTACGCCTTCTTCCGCCAGGCCAGGACGTCGCGGGAGAAGAATGCCGGGAAGTGGTGCTGCTGGATGTCGTGCGGCTCGAAGATGAAGGGGCGGCGGGTGGGCCACTTCACCGGATAGGTGAAGTGCGCGACATCGACCCCGTGCCGGTCCAGCAGGGCGTCGATCTCGGCCTTCGCCGGCATGCCCTTCAGGAAGGCGCGCTCGTTCAGGGCGCGGACGACATCATCGAGTTGCCGGCCCGCGGGCCCATCGCCCAGGCGCGCGCGCAGCGCCTTGGCCCACGGTGACTTCGGGACGGAATCCACCACGGTGAACTCCGGCCAGGGCCACTCGATCACCTTGGCGGCGTCGCCGCGGATCTCGCGCATGCGCGCCGCATAGACCGGCAGGGCGGTGACGAGCATCTCGATGTCGGGGGGCCCGGCATCGCGGAAGCTGGTGAGGATCGACAGCGCCGAGGACTCGCTGCCGCCGGCGTTCGCCGGATTGATCAGGGCGTTCAGCGCGACGACCACCGGGCCGGCGCCGGTCACGGCGGCGTCTCCAGCGTCTCGGCGGGATAGATGAAGGGCCTGCCCTCCAGGATCCCCTCGCAGGCCACATCGAGCCCCAGGTCCTCGCCGGGCAGGAGCGCGTCGGCGGAGGCGATCTGGGGCGTGAAGAACAGGTTCGAGCTGACCTTCTCGAGGAAGCCCAGCGGGATCATCCGGCGCAGGAAGAAATGGTAGGCGTACTTCAGCGCCCGGTCGGTCGTCGCCGGATCCAGCCGGCGGCCGACCGGCAATCGATCGAGCAGGGCGAAGTAGGCCTCCGGCGTCGAGGCGTCCATGGTCAGGCCCTTGTTCTTGATCCAGGCCTCGCCCGCCGCGATCACCGGGATGCCCACGGCCGTCAGCTCCACGCCCATCTTGGTGCCGTAGATCAGAACGCTGTCGCACAGCTCCATCGCCGCATAGGTCGAGACCGGGCTCTCGGCGTCGACGACGAAGACGTTGGCCGGAAGCTCGGGGAACCGCCGGGCGATCTCGGCCGCCAGCGGCTGGCGCGAACGGGCCGTGCCGCGGACCTCGCCAGGATGGATGCGGATCAGGAGCTGCAGCTCGGGCCGGCCCTTGAAGTAGTCGATCGTCCGCATCGTCCAGTCGATCAGGTCGGGAAAGGCGTTGGCCGGGTAGTGCAGCTGGGCGTCCCAGACCACGTTCGTCAGCATGCCGATGATCGGCCGCGTGCGGTCCAGGCCCAGCGCCTCGACGAACGCCTTGGCGTCCTCGTCCGGCTTCTCGTGGAAGCCGATCCAGTCGCGATCGCCACGCCAGCGGCTCTTCAGATAGGCCGTGATCTCGGCGCGCTGGCGATCGCCCCAGGCCATGGTCTCCCAGTCCGACACCGGCTCGTCCATCAGGGTGTGGTGGTAGGTGTCGCCGTGACTGAGGATGAAGCTGTGGTCGCGGTAGGCGACGACCCAGTTCACCACGCGTACGCCGAGCTGGCGGCAGACGTCCCCCACCGGCCCCTGGGGCACGTAGAGGCCATGGTGGAACACCGCGACGTCGTAATGCTCGCGCGTCATCAGCCGGCCATAGGCCGCCGCGCTCAGGATCGAGGCCTCGAGATAGCGCCGCAGCACCGTCTCGCCATTGGCCTCGCCGGCCAGGTCGCCGCGCGTGTAGTAGCGCAGCGCCCCGGCGCGGGCCTGCTCGCCGAGCTTCAGCCCACGCCACTGGAACCCTTCGATCTGGCCGGCCGGAACCTCCTCGGCCAGTCTGCGCGCCTCGTCCCGGTCCTCATCCGTGATCAGCTCGCTCAGCCGATGCACCTTCAGCCCCAGCGGCTCGAACATGGCCAGCCCGCGCGACTGGCAGGTCGGGCAGAAGGTCTTGGGCAGGCGCCGCTCGGTGAGCACCGTGTCGTCGGGCAGGTCGGAGTATTCCGCGCGCAGGCATGCCGGCAGGGCGGCGTCGCAGAGCACGATCTCGACATCCGCGTCGCGCAGCGCCAGGGCGGCGGCGAGCGTGCTCTCCATCACGCTGACCGGCCCGTGCCCGCCGATGTTGGACGCGATCAGCACCCGCCCCCGGCGGCCGGGCCGGCGGCGCGGCCAGGCGGCGCTGGCGGCGGTCAGCGCGCCCCAGTCGGGGAAACCCTTGGGCAGGGGCGACGGCCTGGGCGACGCGGCGGCCGGTGGCGGGAGCGGCGCCGGATCGGCCGGCGGCGCGGTGCGCCCGCGTGCGCCGGGCCACAGGAGTCGACGCCACTTCAGCATGCTCAGGCGGCGATCAGGCCGGCCTTCAGCCGCGCCAGATAGTCGTCATAGGCCTTGGCGAGACCCTCGCGCAGGGGCGTGGACGCGCGCCAGCCGAGCGCGCTCAGCCGCGACACGTCGAGCAGCTTGCGCGGCGTCCCGTCCGGCTTGGAGCGGTCGAAGTCCAAGGCGCCCTCGAAGCCCGTGACGTCGGCCACCAACCTGGCGAACTCCGCGATCGAGAGGTCTTCTCCCACCCCGACGTTGATCGGCGCCTCCTCGCTGTAGGCCCTGAGCAGGAACACGCAGGCGTCGGCGAGGTCGTCCACGAACAGGAACTCGCGCCGGGGGCTGCCCGTCCCCCAGACCGTCACGCTCTTGGCGCCCGCCCGCTTGGCCTCGTCCATGCGGCGGATCAGGCCCGCGGGCACGTGGCTCTCCTTGGGATGGTAGTTGTCGCCGGGTCCGTAGAGGTTGGTGGGCATGGCCGAGATGAAGTCCGCGCCGTGCTGGCGGCGATAGGCCTGGCAGAGCTTCAGACCGGCGATCTTGGCGATGGCGTACCACTGGTTGGTGGGCTCGAGCGGCCCCGACAGAAGGGCGTCCTCTGGGATCGGCTGGGGCGCCAGGCGCGGGTAGATGCAGGACGATCCCAGCATCAGGAGCTTCTTCACCCCCGTCTCGAACGCCGAGCCGATGACCGCCACCTCCATGGCGAGGTTGTCCTCGAGGAAGGCCACGGGCGCGGCGTTATTGGCCCAGATGCCGCCGACTTTTGCCGCGGCCATGATCACCGCGTCGGGCCGGTTCGCGGCCATCCAGCTCCTGACCGCCGCGCGGTCGCGCAGGTCGAGCTCGGACCGGGAAGCGGTCAGCACCTCGACCGGCTCAGACGCCAGCCGCCGGACGATCGCCTGGCCGACCATGCCGCGGTGCCCCGCCACGAAGACCCGCCTGCCGTCAAGGTCGAAAGGCTGGGCCACCGCTAGTCCGCCGCGTTGCGGCGCCAGGAGTCGCGCTTCACGACCTCGAGGTCGCCCGCCACCATCTCCTTGACCATCTCCTGGAAGCTGGTCTCGTGGCGCCAGCCGAGCCTGGTGCGGGCCTTGGTCGCATCGCCGATCAGCTGCTCGACCTCCGTGGGCCGGAAATAGCGCGGATCGACCATCACCAGGGCCTGGCCCGTCTTGGCGTCGCGGCCGACCTCGTCCACCCCCTCGCCGGTCCACTCGATCGCGCGGCTCACCTCGGCGAAAGCCAGCTCGATGAGCTCGCGGATGGAATGGTCCTCGCCGGTGGCGAGCACATAGTCGTCCGGCGCGTCCTGCTGCACGATCATCCACATGCCGCGAACATAGTCCCGGGCGTGGCCCCAGTCGCGGCGGGCGTTGAGGTTGCCGATGAAGAGCCGGTCCTGCAGCCCGAGCTCGATGGCGGCCACCGCGCGGGTGATCTTGCGGGTGACGAAGGTCTCGCCGCGGATCGGGCTCTCGTGGTTGAACAGGATGCCGTTTGAGGCGTGGATGCCGTAGGCCTCGCGGTAGTTCACCGTGATCCAGTAGCCGTAGAGCTTGGCCACGCCATAGGGGCTGCGCGGATAGAAGGGCGTCGATTCCCGCTGGGGAACCTCCTGCACCAGGCCGAAGAGCTCGGAGGTGGAGGCCTGGTAGAAACGGACCTTGTCGGTCATGCCGAGGATCCGGATCGCCTCGAGCAGCCGCAGGGCGCCCACCGCATCGGCGTTGGCGGTGTATTCCGGCGTCTCGAAGCTCACCATGACGTGGCTCTGGGCGCCGAGGTTGTAGATCTCGTCCGGCTGCACCTCGGCGATGATCCGCAGCAGGTTCAGCGAGTCCGTCAGGTCGCCGTAGTGCAGGCGGAGCCGCGCATCCTCGACATGCGGGTCCTGGTAGATGGCGTCGATGCGCTCGGTGTTGAACGAGGACGACCGGCGCTTCACGCCGTGCACAACGTAACCCTTGTCGAGCAGGAGCTGCGCCAGATAGGCGCCGTCCTGCCCCGTAATGCCCGTGATCAGGGCGACCTTGGCCAATGCATCCCCCTCAGCCCGTCAGCTCCGGCCTGACGTTCACATAGACGTCCCTGAGCTCGGAGTAGACGTCCAGCGCCTCCGTCCCGGGCTCGCGGGTCCCGGCGCCCGAGGCCTTGGTCCCGCCGAAGGGCATGTGCGGCTCCGAGCCATGAGTGCCGCCGTTGATCGAGGCGACGCCCGTCTGGATCTGGTCGGCGAAAACGAGCGCCCGGTCCAGGCTCTTGGTGTGGATCGCGCCGGTCAGGCCGTAGGGTGAGCGGTTGGCGAGCGCCATCGCCTCCTCGAAGCCCGCCACGCGGTAGACCACCGGGATCGGGCCGAAGAGCTCGTGCTCGGAGATCTCGGCGGCCGGGTCTACGCCCTCGAGCACCGTCGGCTGCATGTAGAAGCCGTCAGCCAGGCCCGGACCCGTCGCGCGGCCGCCGCCGGCCAGCACCCTGGCGCCGGCCGCCCTGGCCTGCTCGACCGCCGCGCACATGTTCTCGAGCTGCCGCGCGTTGATCACCGGACCGAGGTCGCAGTCGTCGCCCACGCCGAGCTTCAGGCCCGCCGTCGCCTCGAGGAACCGCTCCATGAAGGCGTCGTAGACCGCGTCGAAGACGATGATGCGGCTCGAGGCCGCACAGCGCTGGCCCGCGTTGGAGAAGGAGGCCAGTTTGGCCCAGTGCACGGCGTTGTCGAGGTCGGCGTCGTCGCAGACCACCAGGGCGTTCTTGCCCCCGAGCTCCAGCGAGACCTTCTTGAGCTGGCGCCCCGCGCCCTCGGCGATCTCGCGGCCCACCCGGGTCGAGCCGGTGAAGGAGATCACGTCCACGTCCGGATGCGACACGACCGGCGGCCCGACCTCGGCGCCGAGGCCGTGCACGACGTTCAGCACCCCTTTCGGCAGCCCCGCCTCCTCGGCGACCTTGGCCATGAACCAGGCCGAGCCCGGCGTGTCCTCGGCGGGCTTCAGCACCACCCCATTGCCGCAGATCAGGGCTGGGAAGACCTTCCAGGCGAAGTTGGGCGCGGGCGTGTTGGCCGCGATGATGAGGCCCGCGACGCCGCAGGGCCGCCGGACGGTCATCACCCACCGGTTGGCCATCCCCGAGGGCATGGTCCGGCCGAACAGGCGCTGGCCTTCGCCGGCGAAGAAGCGGGCGCACTGCACCGACGCCCCGACCTCGCCCAGCAAATCGCCCATCCGCTTGCCGGCTTCCAGCGCGACGATCTCGGCGAGCTCGGCGCGGCGCGCCTCGATGGCGTTGGCGACGGCGTGCAGGATCTCGCCACGCCTCACCCCGGGGGTGGCGGCCCAGGCGGCCTGGGCCGCCCGTGCGCTGGCGACCGCCGCCTCGACGTCCGCCTTGTCCGAGCGGGCGAGCTTGCCGATCGGCTTGCCCGTCGCCGGATTCAGCACGTCGACCTGGGCGCCGGAGGCCGCCGGGCGATCGGCGCCGCCGATCAGGTTGGGGATGAATTCTGGATAGGCGCTCACGGAGACCCCCGGGCTCACATCGCGGTGAAGCCGCCGTCGATGACGACGTTGGCTCCGGTCATGTAGCGCGCGGCGTCGCTCATCAGGAACACCACCGGGCCCTCGTAGTCCTCCGGCTCGGCCATGCGCCCGAGCGGGACCTTGCGGGTGTAGGGCCCGAGGAACGCCTCCTCCTGGTTCGCGAACACCCCGGCGAAGGTCAGGGTGTTCACCCGCACCCCGTCCTTGCCCCAGTAGACGGCCAGGTAGCGCGTCAGGTTGATCAGGGCCGACTTGGTCACCGAGTAGCCCACGGGCTTGTAGAAGTCCTCGCCGCGGTCACGGCGGTACTGGTAGAGCGCCTGGTCCGGCGACAGGATGCCGTAGATCGAGGAGATGTTGGCGATCGAGCCGCGTCCGGCTTTGGCCATGGCCCCGCCGAACACCTGGCAGCAATAGACGACGCCCTTGACGTTCACGTCGAGCATCTTGTCGAGCGAGGAGTCCGGATAGGTCTCGAACGGGCCGTTCTCGCTGGCGGGCGCGCCGGGCGGGGAGTCGAGCGCCGCGTTGTTGATCAGGCCATAGGGCGCCTCCCAGGCCGACTCGATGGCGGCCAGCGCGCGCCGCAGCGAGTCCTTGGAGGTGACGTCCCCGGCGAAAAGGCGAAGGCGGTCCTCGCCCGCGGCCGTCAGGGGGATCTTGGCCCGGCTGGCGTCGTCGGAGATGTCGATCCCCGCCACGCGGGCGCCGGCCGCGATCAGGGCGTTGACGAAGGCGGCGCCCAGCTGACCCAGCGCGCCGGTGACGACGACCACCCGGCCGTCCAGGTCGAAGGAAGCGGCCACCCGTCCTAGCTCTTGGGGCTCTCGCCGATCTCGGTCCAGCCGATGATCTCCTGGGCGGGGACGTCGGTCTTCAGCGTCTTGCCGACGAAATAGTCCACCCAGTAGGGCTGCAGCGCATTGGGCGTGATCTTGGCCTCGACCGGGATGCGGTAGTCGATGTCGGCCTCGGTCAGGACGTGCCCCGCCTTGAGATCGCGCGCGGCGACCATCCGCTTGACCATCTTGTTGAGCGGCTTGGTCTCGAACTCGTAAGGCGTCTTCTGGCCCGTGCCGAGCGCCTCGACGGTGCGGTGCAGGTCGCGCACCACGCGCTTCAGGCCCGCGGGCTCCAGGCTGAAGGCCTGGTCGGTGCCCTTCCACGCGCGGTTCAGCGTGAAGTGCTTCTCGAACACCCGCGCGCCCAGCATGTAGCCGACCAGCGGCATGGCGATGCCGGAGTCGTGCGAGGAGAAGCCGATCACGATGTCCGGGAAGGAGTCCATGAAGGACTCGATGACCTTCAGGTTCAGCTGCTCGTAGGGCGGCGGATAGCCCGACGTGCACTGCATGATGCACAGGTTCTGGTTGATCGGCATGATCGCGTCGTAGGCGCGCTTGGCGTCTTCGAAGGTCGCCCCCCCGGTGGAGACGATCATCGGCTTGCCGAAGGTCGCGATGTGCTTGAGCAGCGGCGTGTTGGAGATGTCGCCGGACGCGATCTTGTAGGCCGGCATGTCGATCAACTCGAGCAGATCCGCCGAGGGGCGATCGAACGCCGTGGAGAAGAACAGGATGCCGAGCTCCTTGGCGTAGTCGCGGAGCTCTGCGTACTGGTCCCTGGAGAACTCCAGGACCTCGCGGTGCGTGCCGTAGGTCGGCGCGTAGGCGTTCTCGGAGTTGTAGGGGCTGTCGTACATCTCGGCCGTGAACAGGGCGCGGTTGTCGCGCTTCTGCAGCTTCACCGCGTCGGCGCCGGCCTCCACCGCCGCCCGGAACATGGCCTTGCAGGTCTCCATGTTCCCTTGGTGGTTGTGACCGATCTCGGCGATCACGTACCCGACGGAGTCCTGGGTGACGACCTTGTCGCCCATGGTGAACGTGCGGCTCATGCGTACAGGGATCCCCTTGGAAGGCGCGTGGCGTGACGTGTCATGTTCCTCCGCCGTTTGCAACCGCGTGCATATTTCAGGCGCACTCAGGCCTCCGCGGCCGCGGCGGGGTCCGGCGGCAGCGTGCGCGGCCGCTGGGCGCGCGGCGCATGCTGGCGCAGGTGGAAGTCCCTGCCGAGGCTCAGCCAGGGATCGATCGGGCTGATGTGGCGGGCGAGGAAGGCGTTGTTCCAGTCGCGCCAGAGGCCGCCCAGCCGCGGCTCGAGCGAGTTCTCGTCGTAGCGGCCCCTGAGGCGCTTCTTGAACCAGGCCCAGAACCGCCGCTTGGCGCGCCAGAACCGGTCGTCCGAGCCGAACCCCTGGTACTTGGCGCGGTAGAGCTCGAGCGAGCGGGCGTGGACCTTGGCCAGGGCGGCCTGTTCCGGAGTCCCGTCCTGGGTGGGCCAGTCGCGGTAGTGACTGAGCGCGACCTGGCGGGTGTAGACGATGTCCCAGCCCGAATAGAGCACCTTGGCGGTGAGATCGGGGTCGATGCCGTAGGAGCCGAAGGCCTCGCTGAAGCCGCCGACCGCCTGCAGCACCGGGGTCCGGAGCATGCCCTGGTTGACGTTCAGCACGCCGATCTCCGAGACGCCGCCGAGGTAGGCCGAGCCCAGGAACGGGCCCTGCACGTCACGGGTCTTGAGCGCGACCATGCCGACCTCGGGGCGGCGGTCCAGGATGCGCACGGCGGCGTCGAGGCCGCCGTCCACCACCTCGTTGTCGTCGCTGAGCCAGGCGACATAGGGCGTCTCGAGGGCCCGGAAGACGTCGTTGTAGGCCCTGGCCTGGCCGAGACGCCTGCCCACCAGGAGAGGGCGCACGCGGTCCGAGGCGATCAATTCGAGGTAGGCCTGGGTCCCGTCCGTCGAGCCCGCGTCGGTGACATAGACCGCCACGGGCGTGCGGGTCTGGGAAAGGATGCTGTCCAGGCAGCGCTTCAGCGCCTCCAACCGGTTGAGGCTGCCCAGCACCACCGACAGGCGCGCGGCCGACGACATGGGGCGCTGATAGGCCGGCGGCGACGGCGAAGCTAGTCCGCGGGCCCAGGCCAGGCGGCCTGCGGTTGACGCGGGCGCCAATCGATGCACAGCGAGCGGGCATGTCCAGTTTCGAGCTGCCAAGGCCCCAGGGATCGGGCGTCGTCTTCGTCACCGGCGCCGGCGGCTTCATGGGCGGCGCCGTGGCCGCCGCCTTCCAGCAGGGCGGTTGGCGCGTGGCCGGCTTCGGCCATCCGCGCCGGCAGCCGCAGGACGCCGAGGACCTGACCGCGCCGGAGATCTGGCTGCCGGGCGACATCATCCAGGCCCGCCTCGTGGAGGGCCTGAAGGCGCTGGGTCCCCCCGAGATCGTCTTCCACGCCGCCGGCGGCGCCTCGGTGGGCGCGTCCCTGGCCGACCCGGCGGCCGACTTCGCGCGCACCATCGGGACCCTTCGCGAGACCCTCGCCTTCCTGCAGGCGGAGGCGCCGATGGCGCGGCTGATCTATCCGTCGAGCGCGGCGGTCTATGGCTCGGCCCGGACGGGCCCGATCGGCGAGGACGCGCCGCTGGAGCCGATCTCGCCCTACGGCCGGCACCGCGTCGCGGCCGAGGCCCAGATGGCCAAGGCCGCCAAGACCTTCGGCCTGGACGGCGTGGCGATCCGGTTCTTCTCGGTCTACGGGCCGAGGCTGCGCAAGCAGCTGCTCTGGGAGCTGGCGGGGCGGCTCGCCAAGGCGCCCGAGACCGTGGAGCTCGCCGGAACCGGCGAGGAGGCCCGGGACTTCCTCCACATCGACGACGCCGTGCGGATGATCGGCCTTGCGGCGGGGCTGGAGCCGTCGGACCGGGCGCTGGTCCTCAACGGCGCGATGGGCCGCGCGGTCACGGTTCGCCAGATCGCCGAGGGGCTGGCCGGCGCGATGGGCGCGACAACCCGCATCTCCTTCACGGGAGCGGTGCGCGAAGGCGATCCCCCGAGCCTCGTGGGCGATCCGCAACGGGCGGCCGAAGAGCTGGGCTTCACCGCCGCCACGACCATCGAGGAGGGTCTGAAGGATCTCGCGGCCTGGCTGGGCCCGGTCCACGCGGCCCTCCCGGTGTAGAAGGCTTGGCTTGAGCGGACGCGGCCCATATTGATCGCCCAGGCGCGCGGGGGACCAGAGGATCGAATGGCGGCGAAGGCGGAGCTCAAGGCGGTGGCGCTGATCCCGGCCCGGTCGGGCTCGGTGCGCGTGCCGCACAAGAACATCCGTCCCCTGAACGGCCATCCGCTGATCGCCTACTCCATAGCCGCCGCCAGGGAGTCCGGGGTCTTCGACGCGGTCGTGGTCTCGACCAACTCCGAGGACTATGCGCGCATCGCCCGGCATTATGGCGCGGAGGTCCCGTTCCTGAGGGACAAGGACATCGCCGGCTCGACCTCGCCGGACATCGAGTGGGTGGCGCACGCCCTGGACGCGCTGGAGGCCGGTGGCCGCCGGTTCGGCGCCTTCTCGATCCTCCGGCCGACGAGCCCCTTCCGCAAGCCCGAGACCATCCAGCGGGCCTGGACGGCCTTCCTCGACGCCGAGGGCGCCAATTCCCTGCGCGCCGTTGAGAAGGTGGAGCAGCACCCCGGCAAGATGTGGGTGGTGCGCGGCGGCCGGATGGTCCCCCTGATGCCGCTGACGCCCGAGGACGCGCCCTGGCACAGCCAGCAGAAGGCCGCTCTGCCCGATGTCTACGTCCAGAACGCCAGCCTCGAGATCGCCTGGACCGACATGGCCCGGCGCACGCGCAGCATCGCCGGCTCGGTGCTCGTGCCCTTCTTCACCGAAGGCGACGAGGGGGTGGACATCAACGGCGAGTTCGACTGGCTCTACGCCGAGCATCTCCTGAAGGCCGGGCAGGCCCGCCTGCCGGCGGTCCGCGAGCCCGCCTTCGCCTGAACCCCGAATTCAAACCGATCAATGAAAGTGCGCCATGGGTGATCTTGTCGGCTCGGCTGTCGATGGCGAGCTCTACTTCATCAAGCGGTCCGAGTTCGATCGCATCCGCCGCCTGAACGCGGCGCGGGCGGACATCGTCAGCCTGTTCGCCGACATGGCGCGGCTGAACGCGCTCTACATGATCGCGACGGCGGGCTCGGGGCACATCGGCTCGTCCTTCTCGAGCATGGATGTCTTCGCCCATCTGCAGCTCAACGAGATCGACACGAGCAAGGGCGACCGCTTCTTCTCGTCCAAGGGCCATGATGCGCCCGGCCTCTACGCCATCATGATGGCGGTGGGCCTCTTGGAAGAGGATCTGATCCATCGGCTGAGGCGCCTGGACGGCCTGCCCGGCCACCCGGACGTGGGCACCAAGGGGATCGTCGCCAACACCGGCTCGCTCGGCATGGGCATCTCCAAGGCCAAGGGCATGGCCCTGGCCGCCCGGCTGAAGGGCAAGCCGATCAAGGTCGCGGTGGTCACCGGCGACGGCGAGCTGCAGGAAGGCCAGATCTGGGAATCGCTGGTGTCCGCCGCCAACTGGAACATGGGCGAGCTGACCGTCGTGGTGGACCACAACAAGATCCAGTCCGACTACTCGGTCGAGCGCACCTCCTCGCTCGGGAACCTGCCCGCCAAGTTCGCCGCCTTCGGCTGGCACGTGGAGCGGATCGACGGGCACGACACCCACGCCATCGAGGAGACCTTCGCGCGCCTGAACAAGATCACCGACAAGCCCAAGGTCGTCATCGCCGACACCATCAAGGGCAAGGGCGTCTCCTTCATGGAGGGGACCTCGATCGACTCGGACGTGGAGATGTTCCTGTTCCACTCCGGCGCGCCCAAGGCGGCGGACTACACCCGCGCCGCCCAGGAGCTGCTGGACAAGATCAACGCCAAGGCCGGCGAGATGGGCGGCCAGACCGTCGAGATCGAGATCATCAACCGCCCCGCCGCCGCGCCTGCCGCCGGGGCGCCGGTCGGCCTCTTCGGCGCCTACACCGAGGCCCTCATGGCGGCGGCCGAGCGCCGGCCCGAGCTGGTGGCCATGGACGCGGACCTGATCAAGGACATGGGGCTGATCCCCTTCTTCGAGCGCTATCCGGACCGTTTCTTCGAGTGCGGCATCGCCGAGCAGGACATGGTGTCCATGGCCGGAGGCATGGCGCTCTCGGGCATGCTGCCGGTGGTGCACTCCTTCTCGTGCTTCCTGTCCACGCGGCCCAACGAGCAGATCTACAACAACGCCACCGAGCACACGAAGGTGGTCTATGTCGGCGGCCTTTCGGGCGTGCTGCCGGCCGGCCCAGGCCATTCGCACCAGAGCGTGCGCGAGATCTCGGCGGTGGGCGGCGTGCCGGGCCTGGCCATGGTCGCGCCTTCCTGCCCGGCCGAGGTCAAGGCGCTGCTGGACTGGTGCCTGGATGTGCACGACGGCCCCGCCTTCATCCGAATGGCGTCCCTGCCGGCCCTGATCGACTGGGACCTGCCCGCCGGCCACAAGCCCGCGCCCGGCCAGGGCTTCGCCATCACCGAGGGCGAGGACGCGGTCCTGGTGGGCTCGGGGCCGATCCTTCTGGCCGAGGCGGTCAAGGCGGCCCGCGCCCTGGCGGCGGACGGGATCGGCCTCAAGGTCGTGAACCTGCCCTGGCTGAACCGGGTGGACGGCGCCTGGCTGGCCGGCATGCTCGGCGAGGCGCGCCTGCTGGTCACGCTCGATGACCACTACATCGCCGGCGGACAGGGCGAGAAGGTGCTGGCGGCGCTGGCGGCGCAAGGGGTGGAGACCCGCACACTGCAGCTCGGCCTGGTCGATGTGCCGCCGTCCGGCCAGCCCGGCGAGGTGCTGGAGCGCGTGGAGCTGGACGCCGCCGGCATCGCGCGCCGGGTGCGCGCCGAACTGGCCTAATCCCGGTCGAGCGGCCGGTAGTCCAGGCCGTCGGCCGCCGAGAAGGCGGCAGGGCCCCAACCCTTGCGCTCCAGGATGGAGGTCAGGCCCTCCAGGCCGGCCACGGCGGGCGCCGGGGGCTGGAGCCCCAGGCTCACGGCGGCGCGCACGCCGGACCGCGCGAGGACCCTGAGCGGAATCTCCTCGGTCTCGAGCTCCCCCTCGATCCCCCGCGCCGCCCCGGTCCACAGCTCGAATCGATAGAGACGGCAGGCCCTGTGCAGCGCGCGAAGCACCGGCAGGTCGGCGGCCCAGCTCTCCAGGCTCCGTCCTGCAGCCCAGCCCTTGTGGTGGAGGTCGCCGGCCACGGCGACGGCGCCCGCCGCCGTGGCGATCGCCTCGCCGTGCGCCTGCAGGACCTCGGCGTCCACGACAAAGGCCAGGTCCGACGGGATCCGCGCGGCCGCCTCGCCGATCGCCATCACCAACCGGTCGTCCGCGCGCGCGTCCGCAACCGCTTCGGCCGTGGTCGCATTGCCGGCCAGGAGCCAGGTCCGCTTGCTGCGGCCTTCGCACATCAGCCACGAGGCGACGTCGGGGATCGGGTCGGCCGGCTCGGCCAGGATCTGCGCGCGAGGCGAAACGGCTGGCGCCAATCCCAGCGCCGCCTCCCACTGGGGCGCCAGGGCCTCGGCCGACCAGTTCGCGTCGAGGAAGGCGCGGGCGCCCCCGGCGCGCGCGCGCGCCTCCTCGGGCCTGAGCAGCACCGCCTCGAGCCCCCCCTTCCAGTCGCCGATGAAGGCGAAGGGCTCGAAGGGCAGGTAGCTGTCGAGGGAATCGGCGACCACCGGCGCGCCCGCCGACAAGGCCAGGCTCATCCGGTTGTGGGTCTTGGCCGCCACGAACGGGTTGTCCGACAGCGGGATGATCACCGCGTCGGCGCGAGCCAGCTCGGCGGCGAAGCTCTCCGGGCTCCACTCGACATAGCGGAGCGGGACCGCCAGGGCCGCGGAGATCGAGTCGAACTTCTCGCGGCTGTTGCTGCAGACCACGAGCTCGAAGGCGCGCTTCTCGTAGGCGCTGACGAGATGGTCCGCGATCAGCATCAGGTCGCCCATCCCGGCGGGCGCGTTGGGCGACCCGTGCCGGCCGAACCAGAGCAGGCGCGCCGGCTCGCCCTGCGGCGTGGGCGGCCCGACCTCCACGCCCGCCCGTTCGTAGACGTCGGGGGCGACCTCGGGCGCCGCGGCGAGGCCGGCCTCGGCCTGGACGGCGCGGGCCAGCACCGGCGTGGAGCAGACCACCTTGTCCGCCAGGCCGATCATCGCCAGGAGCTGCTCGCGCGCTTCCTGGTAGCTCGCCAACCCTTCGGGATTGAAGAAGTGGTCGTCGCACAGGTCGAGGACCACCCGCTTGCCTGCGGCCTTCAGGCGTGAGGCGAGCGCCTGATCGGCAGGCCGATAGGCCTTGGAGAACACGACCGCGTCGTACTGGTCGAACCGCGCCTCGTCGTAGACCTCGACCTCATGGCCGCGCGCGCCGAGGAAGGCGATCGGCTCGAGCACCCGGTAACGGTAGCTGGCGATCGCCGGATCGTGGACGCGCGCCTTGAAGGCCAGGATCATGCCGTTCCTGTACCGGGCCGGGCAGGCGGCCTCAACGTCCTGTCATTGACCGCCGATTCGGCTGGGGCTTAGATCGCGGGCGACGCGCGGCCGCGCCGAGCCCGACCAGCCCCAGAAATTGAAACCCCTCGGCTCAATGGCCCCCAATTCCACCTCGCACACGCCGCCGCAAGAGGCGGACCGGGCCCAAGCCCTGGCCGAGGAGGTCCGCGAGCTCCGCCGCCTGCTGCTGGGACTGCAGGACGAGCTGCGGCCGGCGCTGCAGTCGCAGCTGCGCGAGCGGTCCGACGAGCTGCAGCGGCTGGGCGGAGAGCTGTCTGTGCAGCAGGCGGAGGTCGAGCGGCTCAGCGCAGAGCTGGCCCGCTCGACAGCCAGGGCCGAGGCGCTGGAGGACGAGACCCGGCGCTGGAAGGACGCGGCGCGCCGTGGCCTGGACGAGATCGCCGAGAAGGCGCGCGCGGCCGCCGAGCGGTTCGAGGCGCGGACCGCCGAGCTCGCGGCCGAGCTTGCGGCGGCGCGCGCGCAGCTCCAGGCCAGCCGCGCCCAGGCCGATGCGATCGCGCTGGCCCGCGACGCCGCCCTGCACGACCTGGCGCGCCGCAACGCGCGGGTGCGGGCGCTGAAGGCCAAGGTGATCCGCCGCGAAGTCCGCCGGATCGAGCTGATGAACACCCTGTCCTGGCGGCTGACGGCGCCGATCCGCTGGCTGCCGCAGGCCTTCCGGCGCGCGCTGCTGGAGGGCGCGCGCCTGCGCCGCCGGCTCCTGAAGAAGACCCGCTGAGCCATGGCCGCCGTCGCCTGGAAGATTCCCGAGCGGTGGCGATCGCCGGGCCTGGCCGACCGCACGGCGGTCTATCCGGCCCTCTATCTCGGCTGGTCCGGGGAGAGTGTCGCGATCGGCCGCCGCTTCGCGGGGGGACGCTGGGGCCGGGCGGACCTCAGGGTCATGGTCACCGACGGGCCGTTCGCCGAGGACGAGCGCGACCTGATGGCCGAGGCCGCCGTCCGCGGCAGACGGATCATCGTGGCGCCCCAGGCGGGCCTGACCGACGAGGACCGGGCGCTGGTCCAGGAGCTCGGCTTCGCCGTCGCCGCCATCGCCGACGACGGGCCGCTCGCCTCCGCCCCGCCCGGACGGCGGGGCGTGGAGGTGCTGACGGCGCCGGGATGCGCCGCACGGCTGGCCGAGGACCTGGCGCTCGCCAGCGCGCTGGGCCTGGACCCGCCGCCGGCTTGTCCGGTTGCGCGGGAGCATCCCTTCCACCTGGCCGTGGTGGACAGCGTCGAGGCCCTGGACGAGATCCGGAGGGCCATGGCGAGGGCCGGGCTCGATGAGCGCCGGCTCGTGGCCGTCTGCGAGGACGAGGCGCTCCTGGCCCAGGTCCCGGGCCTGGCGACGATGTCCGCGGCCGATCCGGCGCTCCTGCAGACGATCGGCCAGGCGCAGACGGTCCTCTGCGGCCTCGGCGGCGCGCCGCCCGACACGCCGCGGCCGGGCCAGTGGGTGCGGACCGCGCTGTTCCAGGGCGTTCCGGTGATCGCCGCCTCGCACCCCTCGATCGACGGACTGGCGCATCTTTGCGTGCTCGACGACTGGGAGCGCGGCCTGAAGCTCTACGGCGGTTTCGCGATCGAGCGGCTCAAGGCGGGCGTGACGGCCCAGGCCTTCCTGGCGGACCGGATCGAGCCCGAGGCGGTCGCCGGCGCCTGGCGGGTTCTGGCCGAGGCCAAGGGCGGGACGGCGCGGCCGGCCGCCGCGGGTGAGGCGCGCACGCCGCTGCTGCTGGTGCTGATCGACATCCACCAGGACCTCGACCTGCTGCTGCCGGTGCTCCTGGCCCTGAAGACGCGCGACGAGATCCGCCTGAAGCTCGTCCTGACAGACTGGCTGACCTGGAACTCGCCGCGCGTGGCCAACGCCCTGGCCGGGCACGGCTTCGCCTTCGAGGTCTTCCCGCGCGAGGCGGTGCGCGCCGGCGACGTCCCCTCGCTCGCCGGCGTGGATGGGGTGCTGAGCGGGGCGGAGACCAATGTGCGGGCCCACAAGGCCGGCCACACCCTGGTGAGCCGCGCGAACGAACGGGGCCTGCCCACCTTCACGCTGCAGCATGGCTTCGAGAACATCGGCCTGACCTACAAGGACCAGCTCCACGACGAGGGCGTGCGCTTCGCGGCCCGGACCATCTTCACCTGGTGCGCGAGCGAGGCCCTGGCCGACTGGATCGCGCCCGAGACGCGGGCGGCGGTCGCGCCGGTGGGCAGCCCCAAGGCCGCTCCGCCGGCGGCCAAGGCGCCGCCGCTGAACCAGGGCGAGTGGTCGCTGACGGTCGGCGTGTTCGAGAACCTGCACTGGGCGCGCTTCAGCGACGACTACCGGCGCCGGTTCATCGAGGACCTGGAGGCGGCGGCCGAGGCCAATCGGCGGACGCTCTTCCTGATCAAGCCGCACCACGCCGGCCGCTGGACGAGCCGCAACCGCGCGCTGATCGGAGAGCGGGCGAACCTGGTGGTGACCGATCCGACCAACTCGGCCTGGGAGCCCCATACCGCCCCGGCCCTGATCGCCGGGGTCGACAAGGTGGTGACCACCCCCTCGACGGTGGCGCTGGACGCGGTCCAGACCGGCAAGCCGACGGCGGTCTTCGGCTATGACCTGGAGCTGCCGCTCTACCAGCCCCTGCCGGTGATCGGGGCGCTCGGCGAGCTGCAGGCCTTCCTGGACGAGACGGACGACGCCTTCCTCTTGCGCAACGAGGCGTTCCTGAAGCGGGCGCGCCTGCCGGGCCGCGCCGACCATCGGATCGCCGCGCGCATCGCCGAGGCCCTTCGCCAGGCGCGCACCGGCAAGCCGGCCGGACGGCGGCTGGTCAGGTCCGGTTGATGACGAGCCTGTCGATCCGGGAAAGCCGCATGTCCCGCTCCACGCCGAGGACCATGCGCCAGAGGTCCCCCGCGAACCTGCGGCGCGCCCGGGCATAGTCGCCGCCGGGCGCCGGCGGGTCGGCGTCGCGGTAGCGGCGGAGGATCGCGGCCAGGGCGGGGGCGTCGTGGGGCTCGAAGACGTCGGCGCCGGCGCCGAGCTGCTCGCGGTGAACGGCGATGTCCGAGGCGATGACCCGGCGGCCCAGCGCCTTGGCGTCCTCCACCACCGTGGACCAGCCCTCGCAGAGCGAGGGCTGCAGGACGGCGAAGGCGCCCTGCATCACCGCCAGCTGGTCCGCGCGCGGCAGGAAGCCCAGGAACCGGACCCGGTCCTCGACCCCGAGCTGGGCGGCCAGCGCCTTGACCGAGGGGCCGTAGGCCGGGTCGCGGTAGTCCTCCTCGCGGCCGGTGAAGACCACCGCCGGGCCGCCGGGACCGAGCTCGGCCAGGGCCTCGAGGACCACGGCGTGGTTCTTGTGGCGCCAGAACTGGTTGGCGACGTGGACGTAGCGGGCCGGCAGGTCGTAGGGCGCGCGCAGGGCGGCGAGGTCGGCGCCCTTCAGGGCCAGGTCCGTGAACGCAGCGAAGCGGACCACATGGATGCGGTTGGCCGCGCCCGGGTAGTAGCGGCGGACGTCGGCCGCCACATCGCGGCTGGAAACCATCACGTGGCGATGCCGCTCGAGCCAGCGGGCGTTGCGCGCGTAGCGGTCCTCCAGCTCCTCGGGCGGGAAGAACTCGGGGAAGCGGTGCTCCTGCAGGTCGGGGATCCACTGCACCCCCCGATCCTCGAGCCCGGGCGGGGCGCCCATGAGGATCAGGTCCAGGCTCTCGCCGGGCGGATGAAAGAAGATACTGGACCAGAGAGAGGGGCGCCGCTCGAGCCGGTTTCGGGAGATCCGGTCCAGGTCGGCGTAGCCGGTGGCGGCCTTCAGGTCGGCGACGGCGGCCTTGTCGCCGCCGACGATCAGGAGCTTCGGCCGGATCCGCCGCGGCAGGAGGCCGAAGGCCGAGACCAGGTTGCGGACGTAGTGGACCCCGCCCAGCCAGGCGTCCTGGTGCTTGTAGCGCAGGCCAATCGTCAGTCTACGGACCATTACCCGAGCCGGCCGAGGAAGTCGACGAGCTTGTCCGCCTGGCGGTCCCAGCGGAGCTCCCGGCGGGCGAAGGCGCGGGAATTGGCTGCGAGTCTCGCCGCCAGGGCCGCATCGTCGAGCACCGCCTCGATCCCGGCCGCGATCTCGGCGGCCGAGCCCTCGCGCAGCAGGACGGCGTCCTCCCGGTCGCGCAGCCGAAGGCCGATGTTGGTCGCAGGCAGGAGGACCGGCCGGCCGACGGCCAGGAACTCGGGCAGCTTGGAGGGCAGGCGGTAGTCGTTGAACGGCCCGGGCGCGCCGGGCTGGACGAACAGGTCGGCGCACTTGACGAGATCGGCCAGCAACGCCCGGTCGACCGTCCCAAGGGAGACGACGCCGGCCTCCGCGGGATCGAAGCCGAGATGCTCCGTCATCGGAACATCATCCTTGCCGGTCTTCAGCAGGACAAGCTTCCGCCCCTTGGCCCTGAGCGCGGCGAGCGCGCGGTAGAGCTCGGCCATCTCGCCGACGTTGGCGCGGTGGATGTTGCCCGGATAGACGATCACAGCGGCGCCCTCGGGCGCCCCGGCCATCCGCAAGAGGCTCGCCCGGCGCAGCGGCGGCAAAGGCGCGCCGAACAGGGCGTGGTCCACGCCGGGCTCCAGCACCAGGCGCGGCAGGGCGGCGGGCAGCGCCTCTTCCAGGCGCGGGGTGATGACGGTGGCGCCCGCCGCGCCCTCGACGAAGCTTCGGCGCTCCTCGGCGTCGCGCGCCGCCGCCTCGGCCGCCGCCTCGCCGAGATCGGCCGCCAGCCTGAGCTCGGCCAGGTGATCCTCGTTGTCCTCGAAGTGGATCACATAGGGGATTGCGAGCCGCCTGGACGCGGCCAGGACCGGCCGGCGCGCGGCCTTGCGCGGCGTCCAGGCGACCAGCAGGGTGCGGCCGGGCTCGAGCGCCCCGTCGAAGCCGACCACGGCCTCGGGGTGTTGCTCCAGGTCCTGGTTGGCGAACACCTCGAAGGCGGGCGGTCCGAAGGCGTAGGCGTGCAGCACGCGGTCGCGCGCGCAGACCGCGACGGAAAGCCCCCGCCAGACGAGCTCGCCCGCGAAGGCGGCGATGTGCCCGCCCGAGTTGCAGTCGAACGCGCCGTAGGAGACGAACACGACCTTGCCGGGGCGGCCGCGTCGGCTGGAGGCCAAGAGGCTCATGCGCCCGCCCGCGCCGGGCGCGTCGCAAGGTTCCGGGTCCCGATGTTCATCGCGGTCAGCACCCTGGCGACCTCGCTCTTCAGCCCTCTATAAGAGGCGGCGAAGCTGCAAGTCGAGGACCACGGGTTTGGAGGGTCGCGTCACAGGCATCCAGGGAGGCGCCCTCGTCGGCTGGCTCGCCGACGACGCCGACGGCCGTGACGCCCTGCTCGAAGGCCTGGCCGACGACGCCGAGCCGTTCGGCCGCGCCGCGGGCGAGCCCGGCGAGGACGGCCGGCTGCGCTTCTCGATCCCCATCCCCGGCGCCCTGCGCGACGGACGCATGCGTTTCCTGGAGGTGCGCGCGATCGGGTCGGCCGGGCTCCTGGCCGGCGGACCG
Organism: uncultured Alphaproteobacteria bacterium; assembly: GCA_963775275.1. Lineage (GTDB taxonomy): Bacteria > Pseudomonadota > Alphaproteobacteria > Caulobacterales > Caulobacteraceae > JANWHQ01. The sequence goes on from CAVZII010000005.1 coordinate 802,269, forward strand.
GTGATCTTCGACGGCGGCCTGCTGGACGAGCCGGCGTCGCCCGTCCGCGCGATCGAGCGCGCGGCGCCGCCGGTGATCATCGAGGGCGAGGCGAGGTTCACGCCGCCGGCCCAGCTCGAGGGCTGGGCCTGGGCGCCGGGCGAGCCCGGGCGGCGGCTGGGCCTCGAGATCCTGGCCGGCGGCCGCTTCATCTGCGCCATCACCGCCGACCAGCCGCGCGAGGACCTGCGCGCCCAGGGGATCGGCGACGCGCACTACGGCTTCCGCGTGGACCTGTCCAAGGTGCTGCGCCACGGCCCGTACGAGGTGGTGGTCCGCCCGAGCGGGCTCCCGACGCCCCTGCCCGGCGGCCGTTTCAGCGCGGGCCCCTTCGCGGCGGACGGCGAGGTCGGCTGCCCCGGGTACCTGGACGACGCGGCGTCGCGCGCGCTCCTGGCGTCGATGCCCTTCGAGCATCTGGCCTGGAACGCCCGGCGGATCGCGCCCGAGCGGCTCATGTCGCGCCTGATCAACCGGCTGCGGCGCGAACGGCTGGGCGTGGCGGAGGCGCCGCCCCCGCGCCTGGCCCTGCTGCTGCTGGCCGGCGGCCCGGACGACGACGCGGCCCGCGCGTTCGCCCTGCAGTCCTATCCCGGCGCGCGCTGCATGCCCGTCCCGTCCACGCCGGCGGGCGTGCGCGCCCTGGCCGAGGCGGGGGGCCAGGTGATGTTCGCCGCGGGCGAGGACCTGATCCATCCGTCGGCGGCGCTGGTGCTGTCGCGCCTTCAGCATGCGGACGTCATCACCTGGAACCGGTTCTGCGCCGACGAGGCCCGCGCGGGATCGGCCGGCACGACGCTGCGCAGGCCCCTCTTCGAGCCGCTGACCGCCCGGCACGGCGCCTTGACCGACACCACCTTGGCGGTGCGCGCCGCGGTGCTGGCCAGGGCGCCCGACGAGGTCCTGCGCGCCCTGTGCGCCGGCCGGATGCACCCCTTGTGGTTCTGGCTCGCCGGCCAGAGCCTGGCCTTCGAGCACGTCCCCGCGACCCTGACCTCATCGGTGGGCCCGCCCGCGCCCGCGCCGCGCGAGCAGATCCTGAAGGACGAGACGGCGCTCAGGGGCCTGCTCGAGCAGGAGGACTGCGGGCTCGAGCTGCAGCGGACGCGCGAGGACCTGTCCTTCCCCTTCGCCCTGATCCCGCGGCGACGCGCGGCCAAGACGAGCGTCCTGGTCTGCTTCCGGGGCCGCACCCGGCTGACCCTGCGCTGCCTCTATTCGCTGGCGCGCCAGCGGCTGTCGGGGGAGCTCGAGGTCGTGCTGGTGGACAACCGCTCGGCGCCCGAGGAGACCGCCGAGATCCTCAGCGGCGCGCGCCGGCTCCTGGGGCGCGAGCGGGTCGCGCTGGCCGCCTATGACGCGCCCTTCAACCACTCGGCCCAGAACAACCTCGCCGCCCGCACCGCCTCGGGGGAAGCGCTGGTGATCTGCAACAACGACGTGGTCCTCCAGGATCCGTTCCTGCTGGAGCAGCTCTGCGCCTGGGCGCTGCAGCCGGGGATCGGCGCGGTGGGCTGCCGCCTGGAGGACCCGGAGCGCGGCGTGGGCTCGTACGGACAGGCCTTTGTGGCCCCCACGGAGGACCCCTTCCGCCCGCCGCTGCGCGAGAATCCGGACCCGACGCACCGGGACTACGTCCACGCCTGCCCGGGCGTCACCCTGGCGCTCGCCGCCGTCGCTCGCGAGCGGTTCCTGGACCTGGGCGGCCTGGACGAGCGGCGCTTCCCGATCGGCTACAACGACGTGGACTTCATGCTGCGCGCGGGCAGGCGCGGCCTGACCCACCTGTATCTCGGCCATGTGCGGGCCCTGCACCCGCGCGGCTCCTCGCGGACGGGCGACAACGAGGACCTGCAGGCGGTGGAGCTGAACCGCTGGGGCGGCGCCCCGGCCATGGCCTATGTGCTGCAGCTCGCGTCCCAGCGGATCGACGCCCGGGCCGCGCCGCCGCGCCGAGCCGAGCCGAAGGACGCCGCCGCAACGGGGGAAGCGGACGCCGAGGAGCTGAGGCGCGCCCTGGAGGCGGCGCTGGAGGCGCGGCGCAAGGCGGAAGGCGCCCGGGCCGACCTCGCCCGGACCTTCGCCAAGGCCGCGCGGCTGTCGCGCGAACTCGGCGAGGAGTTCAGCGCCGCCAAGGCGCTGGGAGGGTAGGCTCGCTCGGCGAAGAGAGCGGAAGCTCGCCCCCTTCCCCCGCTTCGCGGGGACTTCCCCCAGAGGGGGAAGATCTGGGTCGGCGCGGACAGGAGATCCTCCCCCTTTGGGGGAGGTGGATCGGCGCGGCGGCGCCGGGACGGAGGGGGCGGGGCGGCGCAAGGTCGCCGGCAGGCCCCCTCCGGTCCTGCGGACCACCTCCCGTTTGACGGGGGAGGAGCAGAGGCGTCGAGTTCGGCGAAGAGAGCGGAAGCTCGCCCCCTTCCCCCGCTTCGCGGGGACTTCCCCCAGGGGGGGAAGATCTGGGTCGGAGCCGGCCTTAGATCCTCCCCCGCTGGGGGAGGTGGATCGGCGCGGCGGCGCAGGGACGGAGGGGGCGGGGTGGCGCGAGGTCGCCGGCAGGCCCCCTCCGGTCCTGCGGACCGCCTCCCGTTTGACGGGGGAGGAGCAGAGGCGTCGAGTTCGGCGAAGAGAGCGGAAGCTCGCCCCCATCCCGCCCTTCGGGCGGACTTCCCCCAGGGGGGAAGATCTGGGTCGGTGGGGGCCTTAGATCCTCCCCCGCTGGGGGAGGTGGATCGGCGCGGCGGCGCCGGGACGGAGGGGGCGGGGCGGCGCGAGGTCGCCGGCAGGCCCCCTCCGGTCCTGCGGACCACCTCCCGTTCGACGGGGGAGGAGCAGCGGCGTCGAGTTCGGCGAAGAGAGCGGAAGCTCGCCCCCATCCCGCCCTTCGGGCGGACTTCCCCCGGGGGGAAGATCTGGGTCGGTGGGGGCCTTAGATCCTCCCCCTTTGGGGGAGGTGGATCGGCGCGGCGGCGCCGGGACGGAGGGGGAAGATCAGCTGGGCGAGGTCAGGCGGCGGCCATCATGCGTTCGACTTCGGCGACGATCTCGCGCAGGTGCACGGGCTTGGACAGGACGCGGGCGCCGGGCGGGGTGCGGTCGCCGGCGGCGAGCGCCACGGCGGCGAAGCCGGTGATGAACATGATCCGAAGGCCGCCGAAGCGGGCGGCCGCCTGGCGGGCCACCTCGATGCCGTCGGCGCCGGGCATGACGATGTCGGTGAGCAGAAGGTCCCAGTCGCCCTCGCCGAGCGCGTCCAGCGCCTCGTCGCCGTCGGCGCAGGAGCGCACGTCGTAGCCGGCGCGCTCCAGAGCGCGGGTGAGGAAGCCGCGCAGGGAGTCGTCGTCTTCGGCCAGGAGGATGCGTGGCATGGCGTCGTTGGTCTCGGTTGACGAAGGCCGCCCCGGGGCCCAGGTCCGCGATGCTAGGACGCAGGTGTAAATCCGAGATAAATCCGGCCGCCGAAAGACACGGCGCCGCCCGCGCGCGAAGGCCGCCTGACCCCGCGCCGCGTTGACCGGGGCGCGGTGAGCCCGCACATACTGGCGTTATGGACGCTGGGGAACTGCCCTCGACCACGACGACGGCCGCGGTGGCGCTCGAGTCGCCGTTCGAGATCCGCCCCTCTCCGGGCGGCGGACGGCCGGCGACCTGCGTCGTCTTCGCCTCGCCGCACTCGGGGCGGCACTATCCGGCCGACATGGGCGCCTCCTCCCGCCTGGGATCGGACGCGATCCGCAGCTCCGAGGACGCGCTGGTGGACCTGCTGCTCGAGGCCGCGCCCCGCCACGGCTGCGCGGTGCTGCTCGCCCGCTACGCCCGCGCCTATGTGGACGTGAACCGCGAGCCCTATGAGCTGGACCCCGCGATGTTCGAGGACGACCTGCCGGAGTTCGCGCGGGCGCGCACGGCGCGCGTGGCCGCCGGGCTCGGCTCGATCGCGCGGCTGGTGGCCGAGGGGCGCGAGATCTACGACCGCAAGCTGACCTTCGCCGAGGCGCGCCAGCGCATCGAGACGGTGCACGGGCCCTATCATCGGGCGCTCAGGACCCTGGTGGACGAGGCCCGGGCGGCGCACGGCCAGGCGGTGCTGATCGACTGGCACTCCATGCCGGGCGCGGCGGCGGGACCCGGGCCGGGCGGGCGCCGGCAGGTGGACATGGTGCTGGGCGACCGGTTCGGCTCGACCTGCTCGCCGGCCCTGACCGATCTGGTGGAGCGGGAGCTGGCGAGCCTGGGCTATGCGGTGGCGCGCAACGCGCCCTATGCCGGCGGCTACACCACCGAGGCCTATGGCCGGCCGGTGGAGGGCGTGCACGCGCTGCAGGTGGAGATCAACCGCTCGCTCTATCTGGACGAGGCGCGCCTGGCGCCCAAGGCCGGCTTCAAGCGCCTAGCCGAGGACCTGGAGCGGGTGTTCACGGCCCTGACGCGGCTGGACGGCCGGGTCCTGCACTGAGGGGCGAGACGGCGGGCGGGCGGCGAGCCTGCCGTTTCATTCAAGTCCGCTCATCCGCGATGGGCGGAACTGGGAAAGGGAACCCGGCGCCACTCGCAAGGGGAACGCAGAGCTCGCAGAGAAGGTGCAAAGGACGCAGAGGGGAGCCCTTGCGGACTCTGCGCGACCTCGGCGACCTCTGCATTCTCTTGGCGGAACGCGCTCTGGCCCAAAAAAAAAGCCCCGGCCGAAGCCGGGGCGTAAGTCAATAGGGAGGAAACGCCCAGGAAGGGCAGCGGCGTCAGCGACGCCGTGATCTCAAGCTAGTGTGCGGCGCACAAAATGGCAAGCCGCACGTGCGAAGATTTTTTCGATAACCAGCCCAGATATTTTCGATAACGTCCCAGGAATCGCCAATTTCGTAGTATTTTTAATGCACTAACGCTTGTTAGCGTCGGTTCCGCAAATTGTTGCACCGCAAACCATCCGACGCTTTCGTCGCATCCCGGCGCCCCGGCGAGGCGAAGGCTGTTCAAGCGCGGCCGCCAATGGCCTAGAAAGGCGGGTCCGAGCCCGGCGGCCAGATGATCGCAGCTCCCTTTCTCGCCCAAGCGCTCATGGCGGCGGCGCTGGCCGCGGCGCCGCCGGACGGGCCGGTCGCGACCCAGCCGACCGGCGCCGCGCCCGCCGCGACGTCGCCGTCCGCCCCGAGCGCCGATGAGCCCAGGGCCACGACCATCGACGACCTCGTGGAGGACATGGAGACCGCGGCGTCCGCCTCGCCGCTGGCGCCGGCGCCTGCTGCACCGCCGTCCGGACCCGGCCCTCGGCCCTACGAGGACGAGTTCCAGGTCTACGAGGCTCACATCCTCGCCGCCGCCGAGACGGCCCAGGCCGAGCAGGGGCCGCTGGACGGCCGCTGGACCCTGGCGAGCCGCGCCGGCGGCGCCCAGCTCTACCGCTTCCAGTTCGCCGACCGTGGCCTGGGCTTCGGCCTGGCCCAAGGCGCCTGGCGCGACCTGAAGAGCATCTCGACCCGGACCGGCTCGGGCTTCATCACCAGCATCGCCTTCGACGGGACCCAGCTGATGCTCCGCTTCGACGAGACGGGGCCGGACGACCTCGTGGTGGTCACGGTCAAGCCGTCCGGGTCGGGCTGGGCCGGGCAGCTCTGGCGCCACGGCGTGAGCGTGCCGGTGACGCTGCAGAGGAATTAGGAACGCCTGCACGGCCGCAGGCCGATCCGGGATCTCGTGGGCCTTGCGCACAAGATCCCGGCTCTTCGCGGCTGACGCCGCTGCGGCCGGGATGACAAGGGGGTGGTGGGCGGTGGGTCGTGGCGGTCGAAGGCGCGGCGGCGCAAACGGCAGGGGCCGTTCGTGTCGTTCGTGTCGTTCGTGGTTCCCCTGGCGGCGTCTCGGCCGCGCCGACGCCCGCCGGATCGAACCACGAACCGCACGAAAAGCACGAACAGGCCCGCGCCCCTCTCGACAAGGGCTTGTCATCCCGCACGGCCGCAGGCCGATCCGGGATCTCGTGGGCCTTGCGCACAAGATCCCGGCTCTTCGCGGCTGACGCCGCTGCGGCCGGGATGACGAGGCGGCGGTGGGCGGTGGGTCGTGGCGGTCGAAGGCGCGGCGGCGCAAACGGCAGGGGCCGTTCGTGTCGTTCGTGTCGTTCGTGGCTCCCCTGGCGGCGTCTCGGCCGCGCCGACGCCCGTCGGATCGGACCACGAACCGCACGAACGGCACGAACAGGCCCGCGCCCCTCTCGACAAGGGCTTGTCATCCCGCACGGCCGCAGGCCGAGCCGGGATGCGACGAGGTGGCGGCGCGGGTGGTGGGCGGTGGGTCGTGGCGGTCGAAGGCGCGGCGGCGCAAACGGCAGGGGCCGTTCGTGTCGTTCGTGGTTCCCCTGGCGGCGTCTCGGCCGCGCCGACGCCCGCCGCATCGAACCACGAACCACACGAAAAGCACGAACAGGCCCGCGCCCCTCTCGACAAGGGCTTGTCATCCTGCACGGCCGCAGGCCGAGCCGGGATCGACGAGGTGGCGGGGGCGGCGGGTGGTGGGTCGTGGCGGTCGAAGGCGCGGCGGCGCAAACGGCAGGGATCGTTCGTGTCGTTCGTGTCGTTCGTGGTTCCCCTGGCGGCGTCTCGGCCGCGCCGACGCCCGCCGGATCGAACCACGAACCGCACGAAAGGCACGAACAGGCCCGCGCCCCTCTCGACAAGGGCCTGTCATCCCGCACGGCCGCAGGCCGATCCGGGATCTCGTGGGCCTTGCGCACAAGATCCCGGCTCTTCGCGGCTGACGCCGCTGCGGCCGGGATGACAAGGTGGCGGGGGGTGGTGGTGGGCGGTGGGTCGTGGCGGTCCCGGGCTGAGATTGCGCGCCGGCGCGGTGCGCGGTTGGGGCGCGTGGACGGCCGCTTCGCCCTCTGCGTCCTCCGTTCTTCTCTGCGGGCTCTGCGTTGAACTTGCAGGTCGGCGCCGAGCAGCCGGGTGAAACGCCGGCGCGGCCCCCCTCTCCCGGCCTCTCCCCCTCGAGGGGGGAGAGGAGCAGCCCTTCGGCTCAGGCCTCTTCTTCGAAGCGGGCGGCGATGAGGTCGGCCAGGGCGGCGAGGGCGGCTTCGGCTTCGCGGCCTTCGGCCCGGAGCTCGAGGACGCAGCCCAGGCCGGCGCCCAGCATCATCAGGCCCATGATCGAGCGGGCGTCCACGCTCGTCCCATCGCGGGTGACGGTGACCTCGGCGTCGAAGTCGGCGGCGAGCTTGACGAACTTGGCCGACGCCCGTGCGTGCAGCCCGCGCTTGTTGAGGATCTCGACCGTGCGCTCGGCGGTCATTTCTCTCCGGCCAGCACGTAGGAGGCCACGGAGATGTACTTTCGCCCGGCGTCCTGGGCGTGGGCGACGCAGACGTCCAGGGGCTCGCGCCCGCGGATGCTGGCGAGCTTGATCAGCATGGGCAGGTTCAGGCCCGCGATCACCTCGGCCCCGGTCTGTTCCATCACCGAGATGGCGAGGTTGGACGGCGTGCCGCCGAACATGTCGGTGAGCAGGATCACCCCGTCGCCGTCGTTCACCCGGTCAACGGCCTTCAGGATGTCCTGGCGGCGGCGCTCCATGTCGTCCTCGGCGCCGATGCACACCGCCTCCACCGCCCGCTGGCGGCCGACGACATGCTCCATGGCGGAGACGAACTCGGCGGCCAGGCGCCCGTGGGTCACGATCACCAGGCCGATCATGCAGTCCTGCCCAAACGCCTTCTCACACGGCTCCCCCGACTTGGGCCCATGGCAAGGGCCGGCTTTTACGCCGCCCGGAGGCCCTGTCCAAGGCGCATCAACGCGCGGCTGAGCTTCGCAGGCGCCGACGCGTCCAGCGCATGAAGCTTGAGCAGCGGCACCTTGACGCCCTCGATGGTGCGCCAGGCGCCTTCGGGGACGCGCTCGAGCTCGGAGGTGAAGGCCTCGCACCGCACCGCGATCGATATCTGGGCCAGGGGAAGCGAGGGCTCGCGCAGCACGCCCAGGCCCCGAAGCTCGATCAGGCCGAGCAGCCGATCGGGCGCGCGGCCGAACAGGCGCCCGCCCGAGGCCCAGACCTGGGTGCGATCATCCGCCGCGAGCCGGAAGCCGTGCTCCAGGGCCCGCAGCATCAGGTCGGTCTTGCCCGTGCCCGACGCGCCGGAGACCAGCGCGCCGCGCCAGGCGCCGTTGATGCGGAAGGCGATCAGCCCCGAGTGCAGGATCATGCGCGCGCCTCCGGCAGGTTCACGACAAAGCGGGCGCCGATCACCCCGCCGTCGCGATCGGTGCGGTTCTCCGCCCAGATGCGGCCGCCATGGGCTTCCACGATCTGACGGGCGATGGAAAGGCCGAGCCCCGAATGCCCGCCAAAGGCCTGCCCCTTGGGCCGGGCTGTATAGAAGCGTTCGAAGATGGTTTCGAGATTATCCGCCGGAATGCCCGGTCCTTGGTCTTCCACGAGCACCGTGGCCTGCCGTGCTGCGTGTTTCGCAGTCACTGTGACGGTCCCCTCGGCCGGGCTGAAGGAGCGGGCGTTGTCGATCAGGTTGCGGAACACCTGGCTGAGCGGGCCCTCGCGGCCGGAGACCAGGATCGGCCCGGGCGGCTCGACGAGCTCGACCGGCGGGCCGGGCGGGCCGTCGACGTAGAGGCCGACGAGCTCGGCCAGGAGCCGGCCGATGTCGAAGGCGCGCGGCTCCTCGCGCGACAGCTCCGCGTCGAGCCGCGAGGCGTTGGAGATGTCGGTCATCAGCCGGTCCAGCCGGCCGACGTCCTGCTTGAGGATGGCCAGCAGCCGGTCGCGCGAGACCGGATCCTTGACGAGGTCGAGCGTCTCGACCGCCGAGCGGATCGAGGTCAGGGGGTTGCGGATCTCGTGCGCCACGTCGGCGGCGAAGCGCTCGATGGCGTCCATCCGCTCGGAGAGGGCGTCGGTCATGGCCTGGAGCGAGCGGCCGAGGTCGCCGAGCTCGTCGCGCCGGCGCGCGATATCGGGCAGGGCGATGGCCCGGGCGCGCGAGAGGCGCACGCTGTCGGCCGCCCGCGCCAGGCGCAGCACGGGCTGGGCGATCAGCCGGGTGAGCAGGAAGGACGACAGGAGCATCACCCCGATCGCCACCAGGATGAAGGGGATGAGGGCCCGTCGCTGGGCGGCGACGATCTTGTCGACGTCGCCGGACTCCAGCGTCAGCACGCCGAGGACCGCCTGCACCCGCTGGACCGGGATGGAGACCGAGACGACGCGATCGCCGTTCTGGGCCTTGCGCAGGCCCGCGACGGTGTAGCCCTGCAGCGCGCGGGTCAGCTCGAAGTTCAGCGCCTTGCGCGCGGCGGCGATGGTCCCGGGATTGACCGCGTCCTTGTCCTGCAGGCTCCAGCGGAACTTCAGGCCATGCGGTCCGCGCGCGGGCGGCAGGGGCCGCCACTCCACCCGGTCGGCGATCATGTAGCTGTCGGTCAGGAGCTGGCCGTGGGCGTCGAACAGGCGCACCCGCTCGGACGGCGGGATGAAGAGGAGCTGCAGGATCCGCGTGGCCTTGTCCGATTCGAGGGTCGGCTGGGGGTCGCCCACGGTGGCCGCCTCGGCCAGCTCGTTGGCGATGATCTGGCCCTGGGTGGCCAGGCCGTCGAGCCGCGCCTGGATCAGGCCGCGCCGAAGCTCGTTGAGGATCAGCGACCCGGAGACCAGGATCGCCAGGCCCAGGAGGTTGAGGGCGAGGATCAGCCGGCCGAGCCGCGAGCCCGGCCAGAACCGCCCCAGCGTCCCGATCGCGAAGCTCGTCGCCGCTCGGGGCCGGCGCCGGACGAACTTCGGATCCACCACGCCGGCCCTCCGCGCTCAGCTCTCGCGGTACCGGTATCCGACGCCGTAGAGCGTCTCGATGGCGTCGAAGTCCCCGTCGACGGTGCGGAACTTCTTGCGCATGCGCTTGATGTGGCTGTCGATCGTGCGGTCGTCGACGTAGACCTGATCCTCGTAGGCGGCGTCCATCAGGCTGTCGCGGCTCTTCACGAAGCCGGGCCGCTGGGCCAGCGCCTGGAGCAGCAGGAACTCGGTCACCGTCAGCTTCACCGGCCTGCCTTCCCACAGGCAGTCGTGGCGGGCCGGGTCGAGGGTCAGCTTGCCGCGCTTGATCGCCTTGGAGCCCGGCGTCCCGGCCGGGGCGCCCTCGTCCTGGTCGGGCCGGGCGCGCCGCAGCACCGCCTTGACCCGCTCGATCAGCAGCCGCTGGCTGAAGGGCTTGTGGATGTAGTCGTCGGCGCCGAGGTTGAAGCCGAGGATCTCGTCGATCTCCTCGTCCTTGGAGGTGAGCATGATCACCGGCAGGTCCGAGCTCTGGCGCAGGCGCCTCAGCACCTCCATGCCGTCCATGCGCGGCATCTTCACGTCCAGGATCGCCAGGTCCGGCGGATCGGCCTCCAGCGCCGCCAGGCCCGAAGCCCCGTCATAGAAGGACTTCACGGTGTGGCCGTGGCTTTCCAGGGCGAGCGAGACGGACGTCACGATGTTCTCGTCATCGTCCACCAAGGTGATGTTGGCCATGCAGCTGGGGCCCGCAGATCGTTGTCAGGAGAGTCTCGGTGGCTAGTTAGGCCGAAACGCGGCGTTTTCAACGCGATCTTAAAGGTTAACGCCGCCAATGCCCCGCCGAGGGAGCCGTCGATGTCAAACAGCCAGGTCCACTTCGAGGTGTTCGCCAGGCGCTCGGGCGGCGGCGGATTCAGCCTGGAGCTGGCGACCGAGGACCGCGAACGCGCGCTGGAGGCGGCCGAGGAGCTGCTGGAGCTTCCGCGCTTCGTGGCGGTGAAGGTGACCAAGGAGACGCTGGACCCGTCCACGGGCGAGTTCAACAGCGTCACGGTGTTCAACAAGGGCGCGCCGGAGAAGACCAAGAGCAAGGCCCCGGTGGAGGACGCCGGACCGCCCTGCATCAGCCCCGCCGACTTCTACACGGTGCATGCGCGCGACAAGATCGGGCGCCTGCTGGAAGGCTGGCTGGCGCGCAACAAGGCCACGCCCTTCGAGCTGCTGCACCGGCCCGACCTGATCGAGAAGCTGGAGGCGTCGGGCACCGAGCTGCAGCACGCGGTGCAGAAGGTGGCGGTGCCGGAATCCCAGGCCAGCGGCGTCAGCGTGCACGAGATCATGCGCAACCTGCACAACCTGATCCAGCGCGCGATCGACCGGGTGCTGGCGGACAAGCGCAAGGGCGTGCTGCCGGCGATCGGCAAGGAGGACCTGGGGGCGATCTGCGCGCGCCTGGGCGGGGCGGCGGACCGGCAGTACCTGGCGGGCGCGGCGGTGGCGCAGTTCCTCGCCCCGGCCAAGACCTGGAGCGAGAAGGTCGACCTGCTGCTCGACCTGGCCCAGACGGCGCCCAAGGACGGGCCGGCCCGGGCGCTGGCGTTCAGCGTGATCGAGCAGCCGCTGGGCGAGATCCTGCGCGGGCGCGTGGGGCTGGCGGACCTTCTGGGCGAGGAGCTGGACCTCGGCGGCCAGCTCGCGGCGCTGACGCGCCTGGCCGCGGCGGGGGCGGTGGACGCCCTGGCCAGGGCCGACGCCTCGATCAAGACGCAGGTCCCGGAGCTGACCGGCGCGGCGCTGAGGCTGTCGCAGTGGCTGGACGGCCCCGCCTTCGAGGGCGTGCGCCAGGCGCTGTCGCAGCGCATCCTGACCGAGCTGACCAACCTGAGACGACTGCGTCCCTCCGACGCCCACGACGAGATCGAGATCCTGCGGGCCCTGGCCATGGCGCTGACCGCCGCCTCGGGGCGCCTGCTGCCGCTGGAGGAGGTGCGCCACGCCTTCATCGAGCGTTCCAAGATGCTGGTGGCGACCGATTTCGTGGACGCCCTGCTCAAGGGCGAGCGCACGGCGTGGGAGGACGCCCAGGACCTGGTGCGGCTGATGGAGAACGTGACCGGCGGCGCGAACAAGCGCCAGGCGGTGCGCTGGCTGCTCTCGACCGTCACCTCGCTGAAGTTCGAGACCGAGATGAACGCGTCGGGCGACGCGCCCTCGGCGCGGCTGGCGAAGCTGGCCGAGCTGCACCGCCAGATCGCGCGCTCGAGCCAGGAGGCCGCCGGCGCCGAGGATGTGCTGAAGCGCATCCGGGAGCTGGCCGGCCGGATCGAGGCGGAGGCCAAGCTGACGGTGATGCTGGGCAAGGCCGCGGCCCCCCTGGCGCAGCGGCTGTCGCTGCTGCTCAAGATGGCGTCGTGCGAGACCGCCCCGCCCGGCCCCGCGGCCGACCGCGCCAAGGTGGAGGCCATGCGGCTGGTGCGCCTGCCCGAGGCGCGCGCCGAGCTGGCCAAGGCGCCGGAGCTGCTGGACCAGGTGCGCGGGCTGATGCAGGCGGCGGCCTGACGCCGCCCTTGGCCCCGGCGGCCCTGCGGGGCTAAGCCGCGAGCATGGCCGACGACGACGAGGATCTGGACGACGGCCCGCAGGACGCCGCCGAGGCGCCGGGCGGGACGACCCGCGTCCTGACGGTCCCGGCGGCGACGGCCGGCGAGCGGCTGGACAAGGCGCTGGCGGCCGCCGCGCCCGACCTTTCCCGCGCCCGGATCCAGGCCCTGATCGGGGCCGGCCGGGTCGAGCACGCCGGCCGGGCCGTCACCGACGCCTCGGCCAGGGCGGCGGCGGGGGACTACCGGCTGAGCATCCCGCCGCCCGCGCCGGCGGTCCCCGCGCCCGAGGACATCCCCCTGACGGTGCTCTACGAGGACGCTTGCCTGATCGTGGTGGACAAGCCCGCCGGCATGGCCGTGCATCCCGCGCCCGGCACGCCGGACCACACCCTGGTCAACGCGCTGCTGCACCATTGCCGCGGCAGCCTGTCGGGCGTGGGCGGGGTGGCGCGGCCGGGGATCGTGCACCGGCTGGACAAGGACACCTCCGGCGTGATGGTCGCGGCCAAGACCGATGCGGCGCACCAGGGCCTGGCCGCCCTCTTCGCCCGGCACGACATCGAGCGGGTCTACGAGGCGCTGGTGCGCGGCGCGCCGCACCCCCGGCGCGGACGCATCGAGGGGGCGATCGCGCGCTCGCCCAGGGACCGCAAGAAGATGGCGGTCGTGAAGCGCGGCGGGCGCGAGGCGATCACCGACTACGAGACCCGGCAGGTGTTCGGACCGCAGGACCGGCCGCTGGCGGCCCGCCTCGCCTGCCGGCTCCAGACCGGCCGCACCCACCAGATCCGCGTGCACCTGGCCTCGAAGGGCTGCCCGTGCCTGGGCGACCCGGTCTACGGCGCCGGCCCCCCGGCGCCGGCCGTGCGCGCCGCCATCGAAGCCGCCGGCCTGAAGCGCCAGGCCCTGCACGCCCGGGTGCTGGGGTTCGTGCATCCGGTGACGGGCGAGAAGCTGAGGTTCGAGACGGAGGCGCCGGAGGATATGCGGCGGTTGGGGGAGGGGTTGGAGCGGCTCTGAACCTCACACGGCCTCGACAGGCGGCGCCGCAACAGCCAAGTTCGTTCTCGCGCTCCGCCACTTCGGGTGGAGCGGTTTTCGTCCATTCGGAGCCGGCATGCCAGACGGCTACGCCATCGCAGAGCGCCTGATCCAGAAGGAGGCCGAGGAGCGGACCGGCGCGCTCGATCTTGGCCGCCTGGGACTTCGTGAGATCCCCGCCTCGCTCTTCCGGCTGCGTCACCTCCATACTCTTTCGCTCGGCTCCCGCTGGCGCAACGGTGAACGGTGGATCGAGGCAAAGCACGATCTCGGCGAGAACGTCTTCGCCGAGCGTCGTGGGGCCTGGAGAACCTTCCCGAACTACGGCGTCTTTCTCTCTTCGAGCTCGAGGTCGCCGACCTGGCCCCCATCGCCGGACTGCAAGCCCTCCAGTCGCTCGACTGCTCGGGAACCCAGGTCGCCGACCTGGCCCCCATCGCCGGACTGCAAGCCCTCCAGTCGCTCTACTGCTCACAAACCCAGGTCGCCGACCTGGCCCCCATCGCCGGACTGCAAGCCCTCCAGTCGCTCTACTGCTCACAAACCCAGGTCGCCGACCTGACCCCCATCGCCGGCCTGCAAGCCCTCCAGTCGCTCGACTGCTCGCATACCCAGGTCGCCGACCTGACACCCATCGCCGGCCTGCAAGCCCTCCAGTCGCTCAACTGCGCAGTTACACAGGTCGCCGACCTGACACCCATCGCCGGCCTGCAAGCCCTCCAGTCGCTCAACTGCGCAGTTACACAGGTCGCCGACCTGGTCCCCATCGCCGGACTGCAAGCCCTCCAGTCGCTCAGCTGCTCGGGAACCCAGGTCGCCGACCTGACCCCCATCGCCGGACTGCAAGCCCTCCAGTCGCTCAGCTGCTCGGGGACCCAGGTCGCCGACCTGACACCCATCGCCGGCCTGCAAGCCCTCCAGTCGCTCATCTGCTCAGGTACCCAGGTCGCCGACCTGACACCCATCGCCGGCCTGCAAGCCCTCCGGTCGCTCGACTGCTCATATACCCCGGTCGCCGACCTGACCCCCATCGCCGGCCTGCAAGCCCTCCAGTCGCTCAATTGCTCGGGAACCCAGGTCGCCGACCTGACACCCATCGCCGGCCTGCAAGCCCTCCAGTTGCTCAACTGCTGGGTGACCCAGGTCGCCGACCTGACCCCCATCGCCGGCCTGCAAGCCCTCCAGTCGCTCGACTGCTCATATACCCCGGTCGCCGACCTGACCCCCATCGCCGGCCTGCAAGCCCTCCAGTGGCTCGACTGCTCGCAAACCCAGGTCGCCGACCTGACCCCCATCGCCGGACTGCAAGCCCTCCAGTCGCTCGACTGCTCGGCCTGCCCGGTTCGAGACCTGGGGATCGCGCTGGAGCGACGGGTCCACCAGATCATTGTCAGGAACTGCAGGCTCGCGTCGCTCCCCGAGGCGCCGGAGACCTATGAGCGCGCGTTCCGTCTGGATCTGAGCAACACCCGTGTTCCCGGCCTGCCCGGCGAGCTGTTCCAGCCAGGCGGCTATCAGACCGACCACGCCCCGGGGCTCGCGGCCCACTTCAGGGACCTTCGCGACGGTCATGTGTCGATGGCGCGCGTCAAGCTGATCATCGTGGGGAACGGAAGGGTCGGAAAGACGCAGCTCAAGCGACGGCTCTTCGATCAACCCTACGACGAGCGCGTCCTCACGACCCACGGCGTGCAGGTCGCGACGCGGACGATCGTGACCGGGGAGCCAAGGCGCGAGGTCGTCCTGACCGTCTGGGACTTTGGTGGTCAGGACATCTACCACGGGTCGCACGGCCTGTTCATGCGCACGCGGGCAATCTTCGCCGTCTGCTGGACTCCGGAGCTCGAGGACAGCCTCGAGCGCGACCTCATGGGGCTGGAGTACCGCAACCGGCCGCTCCCCTACTGGCTGGACTATGTGCGCCATGTCGCGGGCACGGAGGTGCCCGTCCTGGCGGTCCAAGTCCGCTGCGACACGCCGTCGGCCGCACGGCCGCTCGCCGCGCCGGCCCGGGAAAGGCTGGAGCTGTTCGCATTCTCCCGTCCCCTGGCCTACAGCGCCCTCAACGATCGCGGCCGGGGCGCGCTGGATTCAGCCATCGCCGACGCCGTCGACTGGATGCGCGACGAGTACGGCGATGTGCTGATCGGCGAGGGTCGGCTGAACGTCCTGCACAAGCTCGACGAGTTGCGGCGGGAAGACGAGTCGGCGCTGGACGACCGGAAGCGCTGGCGCACCCTTTCGCGAGAGGCCTTCGAAGATCTTTGCGTCGAAGCCGGCGGGGTCAGCTCGCCCGATCAGCTCCTGGTCTTCCTGCACAACGCGGGGGTGGTCTTCCACCAGAAGGGCCTGTTCGACGACCGCATCATCCTCGACCAGGAATGGGCGCTGGAGGCGATCTATGCCGTGTTCGACCGCGAGCATTGCGTCCGGCCGCTGATGGGACTCGGCGGGCGGTTCACACGTCCGCTCCTGGAGGCTCTGGCCTGGAAGAAATATTCCAAGGCAGAGCAGCGGCTGTTCATCTCCCTGATGAAGAGCTGCGGCGTCATCTTCACCTATCGCGAGCCCTGGCGGGAGGACGACGACGACACCGAGTACATCGCTCCCGACCTGTTGCCAGCGCGCGCCGCCGCGGACGACAAGATCGCCGCTCTTTGGAACGTGGACGGCGAAGTCAGCGAGCGCCGCTTCGACTACGCCTTCATCCATGATGGCTTCGTCCGCGGCCTGATCACCGCGATCGGCGAGCTCGCCGGCGCCGACGCCGTCTATTGGCGCTGGGGCGTATGCGCCTATGAAGCCGACAGCCGCAGCCGGATGCTGTTCGAGGTGACCCAAGGAGACGATTCGACGGGAAGCCTCCTCGTCCAGACCCGCAGCGGGCAGAAGGCTCAGCTTCTCGAGAAGATGGTGAAGCTCATCGAGGGCGTGGAACGGCGTTTCCAGGTCGATCGAACCGGAGACAGCGGCGACGCCAGCGAGCGGGCTCGTTCCGAGACCTTGGCCGATACTTCAGCGGACGGGGAACCAAAGGAGACGCCGGCGAAGGTCTTGAGCTTTGCGGCGCCGCCCTCCGACAAGCCGACAATCGCCATCTCTTACGCCTGGAAGGACGCGAGCCCCGAAGGCCGGGATCGCGAGGAGGCCGTCGATCGCTTCTGCCGTGAGGCCGAAGGGAAGGGCTTCAGCATCCTTCGCGACAAGGCCCGCCTCGGGATCGGCGACGACCTGCTCCAGTTCATGACCAGGATCACACGTTCCGAGCGGGTGGCGATCTTCCTGAGCGACCGATACCTGAAGTCGCCCAACTGCATGTTCGAGCTCTACAACACCTGGCGGTTCCAGAGCAGCGACCCGGAGCGCTTCCTCGCCACGGTGCGCGTCTTCGCCCTGCCCGGCGCCAACATATGGGACGTGGCGGGGCGCCTCGCCTATGCCGTGTACTGGGCCGAGGAGTTCGAGCGCGTCCGAGCGGCGTCGAAGGGACGGCTCGAGCTGCTGGGCGAGCGCGATATCGCCGTCTTCAAGCGCATGCAGCAATTCGCCATGTGCGTGGGCGATATCCTGGACGCCATCACCGGCGTCATCCAACCGCGGACGTTCGAAGATTTCGTAGAACAGGGCCTGGGCGACTGATCCGCCGGAGCCTCCAGGCCGAATCTTGACACAGCGACGGCGACCGACTGCCCGAAAGGCAACGGTCCCAACGCTGCGCAGTCTCATGACCTTGGCGCTCCTGGCCGGAGCGGCGCGCTTTGGCGTGTGATCCGGCAGGGCTACCGATGGGGACGTGTGAAGACCGCCTCGGAGTTACGGTGCGGAGTTACGTTGACGCTGTCTGAAATAGCTCGGCAGGCTCGTCCCCTGCCTTGGGGCGCGGCTTGGGCCCGCGCCGTCCCGCGGCGAGCGTCCGGCCGGACCGGGCCTCCAGCGCCCTGATCCACGCCGCCGCGCCCACGGGCCGGCCCGTCGTGCGCGAGCGCCGGATCGCCGTCACCGCGGCCTCGTCCTCGGCCGCCTCCAGCAGGGCGGCGAAGT
The DNA here is from genome assembly GCA_963775275.1 of uncultured Alphaproteobacteria bacterium. Classification (GTDB taxonomy): domain Bacteria; phylum Pseudomonadota; class Alphaproteobacteria; order Caulobacterales; family Caulobacteraceae; genus JANWHQ01. The sequence goes on from CAVZII010000005.1 coordinate 819,761, forward strand.
CGCCGATCCGGTCCAGCAGCGGGCGCACCGTCACCACGCCGTCGTCCCGGCCCTGAAGGTGCGCCCGCGCGCTCGACCAGGGCCAGTCCTGCGCCCGCTGCGCCAGCCGCGCCCTCACCGGGTTCATCGGCACGTAGCGGGCGGCGGCGATCAGGTGGCGCTCGTCCATGCAGGTGGAGCTGAACCGTCCCTGCCACAGATGCCCCGTCCATCTCTCCCGGGCGTGGATGCGGGCGGTGTAGCGCCGGTGCGCCTCGGCGAAGGTCGCGCGCAGGCCATCCTCGTGCGAGGGCGTCATGATGAAGTGCACGTGGTTGGGCATCAGGCAGTAGGCCCAGATCCCGGTCCCGCTGCGCCGCGCGGCCTCGCCGATCAGGTCGAGATAGGCGCGGTAGTCGTCGTCGCCGAAGAACACCCGATCGCGCCGGTTGCCGCGCTGGGTGACATGATGCGGCAGGTCCGGGACGACGACACGGGCCAGGCGGGCCATGGCGGCAGCCTCATGAACGGCGAACGCTCAGTCTAGGCGGAGTTTCATACAGTGTCACCGAAACTCCCTACAGTGTCACCGAAACTCCCGGCCCTTCGGGCCACCTCCCCCGCAAGCGGCTAGGGGATGCACAGATCTCACGGCTGGATGACTTGGGCGTGATTGGCCTGGGCGCTGTTGGGTTGATTTGTCGAGCGACGCTTTGGTTGGAGGTGTCGCGATGACGGCGGTTGAATGGTCGCTTGGCGGGTTCGGGGATGGTCGGATCGACCGACGGGGCGGCGAGTTGCTCTCGTGCATGGTATCGCACCAGAGCGTCTGCCTTCGGCGGATGGCGCGGGGCGCGCGGCATCTGATCGTAGGCTTCAATCGGTTCTTGGCGAACGGGCGAGTGACGACACAGAGCCTGATCGAGGGCTGGGGCTGGGAGGCGTCGGCGGCCTGCGCCGGGCGTCATGTGCTGGCCATCCAGGACACCAGCGAGATCAGCTTCCGCACCACGGACGAGCGGCTCAGGGAGTTGGGAGAGATCGGCAAGGGCGGCCGCGCCCGGGGCCTGTTGCTGCACCCGATGCTGGCCGTGGACGCGGCCACTGGCGCGTTGCTGGGCCTGGCGGCGGGCCAGATCTGGACCCGGGAGGGCCGGGTGGCGACGCCGCACGGCAAGCGGGCCTTGGAGGACAAGGAGTCGCAGCGTTGGCTGTCGACGGCCGAGGCGGCCAAGCCGGTCCTGGCCCACGCGGCCATGGTGACGGAGGTCAGCGACCGGGAGAGCGACATCTACGCCAAGTGGGCGCGAACGCCGGAGGCGAAGTTCCACATCCTGACGCGGGCCATGCACGACCGGCCGATCGAGGAGGGCGGCAGGCTGTCGACGGCTCCGCTGGCCTCGGCGGGCATGGCCGTGGTGGAGGATCTGCGCGAGCGGGCAGGCCGCCCGGCCAGACAGGCCCATCTTCTGGTCCGCTATGGAGAGATCACGTTGAAGCGGCCCCTCAAGACCGCCGAGACAGGCCTGCCCAAGACGGTTCGCGTGAGCCTGGTGGAGGTGAGCGAACAAGATGCGCCCCAGGGCGTGGAGCCGGTCCTGTGGCGGCTCTTGACCACCCATCCCATCGAGGACGCGGCCATGGCCTGGCGGGTGGTGGGCTGGTACCGCCAGCGCTGGATCATCGAGCAGTTCTTCCGGACCCTGAAGCAGCAGGGCCTGCAGCTGGAGGACAGCCAGATCGAGAGCGCCGAGCGGCTCATCAAGCTCACCGCCATCGCCGCGCGGGCGGCCTGCATCATCATGCAGCTCGTCCAGGCCCGCCACGGCAGGTCCGACCAGCCGGCCGGGGTCGCCTTCACTCCGGCAGAGATCGTCACGCTCCAGGCTCTCGTGCCCGAGCTCGAAGGCAAGACCGCCTTGCAGAAGAACCCGCACGCCCCAGGCTCCCTCGCCTGGGCCGGCTGGGCCATCGCCAAGCTCGGCGGATGGGACGGCTACCCCAACTCCAAGCCGCCAGGACCCATCACCTTCAGACACGGCCTCCAGTACTTCCGGTCCCTCTCCGCTGGATGGGCCCTGCGCGAGGCCCTCGGCGATGTGTGCATCGCCTAGCCGCAAGCGGGGGAGGACTGTGCGCGTGAACCGGGGGATACGAAAAAGAAGCCCCCGGCCTGCGCCGGGGGCTCTTGCTCATACGACGGGACCCGGCTTACCGGCTGACCTGGACGCTGGTTCCGCCGGCGCCGGGGCCGCTGATGAGGGCGCCTTGGCCGGTGGAGACAACCTTCACCCAGAGCGCATCCTTGCCCTTGTAGTACGAGGTGGCGCTGGCCTTGCGCAGCGCATCCAGGCTGCCCTGCGGCGCACCCGAGGCCGCCGTGGCGAATCCCGGCAGCTCGAAGATCACCCACGAGCCCCGATCCAGTTCGCTGAGGCGCAGGTCCACGGTCGGCCTTGCGGTGGTCACCTTGATCTCGGCGCCGGCGCGGATGTTGGTTTCCCCGGCCAGGGTGAATTCCTTGCCATCGCGGCTGACCACGACCGGCGGCGGCGGAGGTCCCGCGGGACGGCCAAACGCTCCGCCGGGCCCGCCGCCTGGGCGAGGACCGGGAGCAGCAGCAGCGGCGGCGGGACCGTTGGGCGCGCGCCCTGCGGGGGCTGCGCCAGGAGCGCGGCCGAAGTTGGCGGGGAAGCCGGGGATGACGGGGCCGCCGCCGCCGGGGGCGGCTACAGCCAGGCGTCCGATATCGCCCTTGCACACCGCCGCATTCCAGGTCGGCTTGATCTCGCAGGACTTGTCGACGGCGAGTCCGTCATTCTGGTCATTGATGAGAATGAAGGAGTCCGGGACGCCGTCGACCGAGCCGTCCAGGTCGTGGAACACGGCGGTCTTGTAGCTCCCATTGCCGTAATCGTCGTTGCTCCACTTATGCTCCATCGGCGGGAAGTACACCGGCTTGGCGTTGATGAATTTCGCGCGCCGTACGGTGTTGTTGGAGCTCATTCCGAAGCTGGTATACAGCAGATAGGAGATCGCTCCCGTCTTGCGGGTGGCGTTGTCCTGGAAATTGACGAAGGTGTCATTGTCCAGCTGATGACGGTAATCGTAGAACTCGTAGCCGCGGATCGGGAAATCCGCGAGCTCGGGCTCCGGCAGGCTGCGGCCGTAAGCCACTTCCGCCGGCGTGCCGGGGTTGCCGATGTTGGCGGTTTCGCCCACGAACAGCAAGTCGACCACCCGTGAGGTAAAGGGGGAACGACCGAAGTTGCCGGACGCATGGGTATAGCCGATGGCGTTGTCGGCCAGCTTCAGGTCCTTGAACGTGTCCATCTCGCCGCGGGCCCAGATGCCGCTGTTCCGGTTCTTGTAGCTGGTAAGGCTCTCGAAAACCGTCTCCACGATGGGGCTGTTCGCGTCAGTCGGGTTGGCGAGGGCGATATGGCCGCCGGGCCCGAAATGGCCATCGGGCCCGGGACCGCGGTCGAACATGAAGCCGTCGAAGTTCGAATGGGCGGTGTTGCCCTTGAACTCCCGCACCCGGGTCCGGCGCGGCCAGATATTGGCGCTGCCCGGCCTGCTCAGGAACGCGCCCGTCGGATGCACCGGAAATGCGAACCAGAAACCCGTCGCCTCGGACCCCGCGGCCACGTTGTCCCGGTAGATGTTGTCCGGATTGGTGATCCAGAAACTCGACGCCGTGTTGTCGGACGGGATCAGGACATCCTTGGCGCTCTGGCCGGCCAACTTGAAGTTCTTGCCGCCCTCCGTTCCGAACGGGCCGAGGTTCGTCGGCTCACAGGGCTTTCCGTCGGGATGGCACTTGGTCAGCATGGCGAGGTTGCGGATGAACTGGTTGCCGTGCTCGACGGCGTCTTCCATGAAGAAGCAGTGGCCGACGGTGTTGTAGGTGACGTTGTTCTCCACCCGCACGTCGTTGGTGCCGTGCACCGTCACGCAGCGGCTGTAGGTGTCGTGGATCGATGAGTCCTGGATGTACTGGCCCTGGCCTTCGCCCAGGATGTGCCAGTGGATCGGATACCGGGCCAGGTGCATGTTCTGGCCCATCCGGTTCAGCTCGATGCCCGAGACGTACATCCTGGACCCGGCCATCGCCATGATGTGCCCGCCGAAGTAGGTGCGCTCGGCGTCGTCCGAAGCCTGGATCAGGATGTTCCGCGTCAGCATGCCGACTTCGCCGCGCTCGTCGACGCCGAAGGTGACCTGGCCGAAGTGCATGTACTTCAGCGGCTGGTCGAGCGTGATCGCGTTCCCGTCGATGGCGGCGATGGTCCGCTTCTCCGCCTGGTGGGGATCGAAGTCGGTCGAGGCGAGGACGATCACGTCGCCCTTGCGCCAGCCGCCGGCGTTCAGGACCTTGATCTCGCTGCTGCCGGCCTTGGCGGTCGCGGCGAGCTTGGTCCAGGAGTTCGTGCGGTCGCCGTGAAGGCTCAACACGCCCCTCAGGAGCATGATCCCGCGGTCGCCCATGGTGTTGATGTCTTCGCCCGGCACCTTGTCGGTCAGGGTGATCGTCGCCTTGTGGGTGTAGGGCCTGGCCGCGCTGCCGATGTCCAGCTCGCCGCCCGGCACGTAGATCCAGTCGGTCGTCAGGGCGAGATCGCGATCGTCCGAGAAGCTGAGCTTGCCGTCGACCGTCAGGCTGCGCAGCCATGGCGGACTGACGTCCAGGACGATGTCCCTGTCCCGGGCGATCGTCACCGCGTCGCCTTCGCCGGGGACCTTGCCGTCGGGCCAGGACGCCGGATCGGACCAGCGCGTCCAATGGGCCGCCGAAGCCGGCGCCTGGGCGGGCGTGTCCATATGGGCGTGCGTCTCCTGCGCGCCGGCCGCAGCCCCCATCCCGAGCAGAAGGGACGCGGGAACAAGCAGGGCGAGACGGAGAAGGCGAGAATGGATGCGCATGACGGTGATCCCCCCGGTCGGGACTCTCAGTCCCCCTTACATTCTGAATACGGTTTTGCACCGGACAAGCCGATTTGCCAAGCCGCCCGAAAGGCGCGTGTCGAGGCGCCGGGTCTCAGCTTCGGGGAAGCTTCGATTTGCCCGAAGGGCCGGATCCGGTCGTCTGCGAGGCCGGGTCGCCCGGGCCTTCAGGAGCCGTTGCGGACGGTGTAGTCGCCGCCCCAGTTCGAGGACGTTCCGGTGACGCGCCAAGCTCCCCGGATCTTTTTGCAGGGTGATCGTCCAGGTTCCCCCGTAGGTCGCCGGCGCGCCCTTTTCCTCGTCTGTGAAGACGGCCGGGTAGACCAGGCAGGCGTGGTCCCGACCTGCGTCCGCGTAGACGGCGTCGCCGATCGACAGCCTTGCGTTCGTCAGCTGGATGCGCCGGCTGTTTGCGGCGTAGGCCGCCAGCCAGTCGTCACAGGATCGCCAGGCGTAGGGCGGGAAGGCGTCGATGGCGGCGGCGTGGGGCGCGCAACCGGCGGCGAAAGCCTTGATGTCGCCCTTGTCGAAGTCGCCGACCCAATTGGCGATGAACGCCTTCACGTCGGCCTCGTCCGAGGCCGACGCCTCACCCGCCGTCGAGGACACGAGCAGGACCGCAGCCGCCAGGATCAGGGCGCAAGAACCACGCATCTCATGTCTCCCGCCTCGGCGTCGGAGCACAGTGTCACGGCTGAAGCCCGCCGGCCACCGGCCCCCCGAGCGCCGTCAACACCATCACCGTAACCGGCAGGGAGCGGAGCGCGCGGCGGGCGCCGATAGCCGGTGTGAAGTGAACCACGCCTGCCGTAACTCCGTCATTGGCGCGGGGCGCGGAGGGCGGCATGCACATCGAGGTGAACGGCGCGCGGCTGTTTTTCGACGTGGTCGGGCCGCAGCTCGCGCCCGAGGGCGAACACATGATCGAGCGGCCGACGCTGATCGTGCTCCACGGCGGCCCGGGCTTCGACCACGCGTCCCTGCGCCCCTATTTCGACCGCTTCAGCGACAGCCATCAGGTGATCTACCTCGACCACCGCGGCAACGGCCGTTCGGGCGGCGAGCGCGACGGCTGGAGCCTCGAGCAGTGGGGCGACGACATCCATGGCTTCTGCCAGGCGCTCGGGATCGAGGCGCCTGTGATCCTGGGCCAGTCGTTCGGCGGCATGGTCGCGATGAGCTACGCCGCCCGCCATCCCGAGGGGCCCTCGAAGCTGGTCCTCTCCTCCACGGCCGGACGCATGAACCTGCCGGCGACCTATGCGGCGATGGAGCGGCTCGGCGGCGCCGAGGCGCGGCGCATCGCCGAGACGTTCTGGACCGCGCCCGGCGAGACGCTCGCCGCCGACTACATCAGGGTCTGCATGCCGCTCTACAATCCAGGGCCGTCCCGCGACGGGTCGAACCGGGCGCGCTCCATTCTGCGCACCCCGGTGATGTTCCACTTCATCGAAGGCGAGCAGCGCGAGATGAACCTGCTGGACGGACTTGCGGCCGTGCGCCGCCCGACCCTGGTGCTGGCGGGCGGCCTCGATCCGATCACTCCGCCCTCGTGCGCCGAGGCCATCCGCGACGCCTTGCCGGACGGCGTCGGCGAGCTCGTCGTCTTCGAAGACGCCGGCCACGGCGTCTACCGCGACCACCCCGATCGCGCCGCTGAGGTGTTGCGCCGGTTCCTCGCGGCCTGAGCGGCGTTTTCAGGGCGCGCCTGTCAATCCACCGGCCACTGTGCCACGAGGGGGCGACAAACCATGGCGGGAGATGGCGTGGCTGCAGAGATCGAAGACGGCCCGGCGCGGCCGGTCCTGAAGCGCCGGCATGTCGCTGCAGCGACCATCGGCAATGCGCTCGAGTTCTACGATTTCCTCACCTACGCGTTCTTCTCCATCCAGATCGGACACGCCTTCTTTCCGGCCCAGAGCGCCTACGGCAGCCTGATGCTGTCCCTGGCGACGTTCGGGGCCGGCTTCATCACCCGACCCATCGGCGCCGTCGTCATCGGCGCCTACGCCGATCGCGTCGGGCGGCGTCCGGCGATGATGCTCTGCTTCGTCCTGATCGGTTGCTCCATCGTCGCCATGGCGCTGATCCCGACCTACGCCGCCATCGGCCTGGCCGCGCCCATACTGGCGGTGATCGCGCGCATGGCGCAGGGCTTCTCGCTGGGCGGAGAGGTCGGCTCCAACAGCGCCTATCTGATGGAGGCCGCCCCGATCGACAGACGCGGCCTGATCGTTTCCTGGCAAGGCGCGAGCCAGTATCTCGCCCTCATCGCCGCCGGCCTGATCGGCGTCCTTCTCACCGCCGTGCTGCCGCCCCATCTGCTCGACGCCTATGGCTGGCGCATCGCCTTCCTGCTGGGCGCCGCCGTGGCGCCCTTCGGGCTGTGGCTGCGCACCAGTCTGCCCGAGACCCTGCATGCGCCCGAGGCCGGTCCCGCCGCATCAGCGGTCGCGCAGCCGCGACTGGTTCAGGCGCGCCGGCATTGGCGCGTCATCGTGCTGGGCCTGGTCGTTCTCGCCTCCGGGACCATCGGCAACTACATCTTCAGCTACATCGTCACCTATGCGCAGGCGACCCTGCACATGGCGGCGCGCGCGGGGTTCATCGCCGAGACCGCCGGCTATCTGCTGGCCATACCCGCCATCCTGCTGGGCGGCTGGCTGTCGGATCGCCACGGCCGACGGCGAATCAACGTGTGGGGGAACCGGCTCTTCCTGGTCATGATCTATCCGACCTTCGCCTGGATCGCGGCGTCACGCTCGGAGTTCGCCCTGATCGCCGGACTGAGCGTCCTGATCATGGTCTCGGGTTTCATGTGGGGCTCGTTCTACGCCAGCCTCGCCGAGAGCCTGCCCAAGGGCATTCGAGGAACCGGCTTCGGAACCGTGTATTCGGTGTCGATCGCCGCGTTCGGCGGCACCACCCAGCTCGTCGTCACCTGGCTGATCCACGTCACCGGCAGCGCCATGGCGCCCGCGTGGTATCTGGTCGGCGCGACGGCGATCGGCCAGATCGCGCTGATGCTGATGCGCGAGAGCGCGCCGGGGCGGCTTTCGGCGGCGCCTGCCGGATTGTCGGTCGCCGACCTGCCCGCCTGAGCCGGGCGTGCGCGCGGCGCCTATGACCAAGCCGTCGCGAGCCAGATGACGTGGCGGGCGCCGCGGCCGGTGGAGCGGGCGCGGACGCGGCGCTCGTCGACGGTGAAGCCGGTGCGGCGCAGGCGCTGGACGAAGGCGGGGTCGGGGGCGGCCGACCAGACGGCCAGGACGCCGCCGGGGCCGAGCGCCCGGCGCGCGGCGCCCAGGCCCTGGGCCGCGTAGATCCGGTCGTTGGCCGGGCGGTCCAGGCCGGCGGGGCCGTTGTCGACGTCGAGCAGGATGGCGTCGTAGGCGGCGCGGGGCGCGGCGGCGATCACCTCGGCCACGTCGGCCTGGCGCACGGCGACCCGCGCATCGTCCAGGCAGCCGGCGAAGAGGGGCGCGAGCCACGGGCCGCGGGCCCAGTCCAGGACGGCGGGCAGGAGCTCGGCGACGACGACCTCGGCGTGGGGCGGCAGGGCGGCCAGGGCGGCGCGCAGGGTGAAGCCCATGCCGAGCCCGCCGACCAGCATCCGCGGCTTGGGGCGCGATCCGATCCGTTCGCAGGCCAGGGCGGCCAGCGCCTCCTCCGAGCCCGAGAGACGGCTGTTCATCAGCTCGACGGCGCCGGACATGATCGAGAGCTCGGCGCCCCGCTGCATCAGGCGCAGCTCGCCGCCGCCGGGGACGGGGGCGGCGTCCAGGCAGGTCCAGCGGATCATCCGGCGCCCCGGGCGAACAGGGCCGCGACCTCGCCCGGCGTCGTCGGGCGAGAGGCGCCGTCAAGGCGGCCGGCGGGCGGGGCGCCGTGGACGATCGATGCGCCGTCGTTGCTCATGGGCCGGGGTCTTCGCACACAGGCGCGGCGGGGGGCGAGGGAATATCGGCCGGCGGACCTGTGGCGCCAGGGCCCTGGCAGGGCGTCCGATTCGGCGTGATACACTGGTCCATGGCGCCGCTCCGTCTGATCGCGACCGACCTGGACGGCACGCTGCTGCGCAGCGACGGGACGATTTCGGGCCGCACGCGCGACGCCATCGCCGCCGCCGAAGCGAGGGGGTTGTCCTTCGCCTTCGTCACCGCGCGGCCGCCCCGCTACATCGTGAGCCTGGCCGAAGCGGCGGGGGTGACGGGCGCGGCGGTCTGCTCCAACGGGGCGATCCTCTACGACATCGGCGAGCGCGCGGTGCTGCACCACGAGCGGCTGGCGCCGGAGCTGGCGCACGAGCTGGTCGGGGCGGTGCGCACGGCGCTGCCGCAGATCGCCTTCGCCGTCGAGCACGGCGACGGCATCGCCTATGAGCCGCACTTCCCGGTGTTCCCCGAGGACCCCAGCCCGCGCGTGGACCATGTCCACGCCTTCTGCGACGAGGACCTGACCAAGCTCTTGCTGCACCATCCCGAGCACGAGGCGGAGATGCTGACCGAGCTGGTGCGCGAGGCGGTCGGCGAGCGGGCGCAGGTGATCCACTCCGGCGGGCCGAGGATCATCGAGATCGCCGCCGCCGGCGTCTCCAAGGCCACGGGCCTGGCGCGGCTGTGCGAGGCGCTGGGGATCGAGCCCGCTCAGGTCATGGCCTTCGGCGACATGCCCAACGACCTGCCGATGCTGCGCCTGGCCGGCCGCGCGGTCGCGGTGGCCAACGCGCACCCGGAGGTGATCGGGGCCGCCCACGAGGTGACCGCCTCGAACGACGAGGACGGGGTCGCGCTGAGGATCGAGGCGCTGCTGCGCTGAGCTACTCGATCCGGGTGATGCAGCGCTCCTGGCCTCGCCTGGTGGCGCAGCCGCCGGTCTGCATGGAGCCTTCGATGAGGGTGATCCACTGATCGGCGATGCACTGGCGCCAGTACGGCGCGAAGGCCAGCGCGCCCACGTCCAGGGAGAAGACCGCGCGGCCCCGGTCCACGACGAACGGGGTCATGCCGGCGAGGCCACCGAAGCTGCCCCAGCCGTTCACGACGCCGCAGATCAGGCCCGAATGGGTCGCCCACACCGCCCCGAACTCCAGGGGCTCGCGCTGCTCGAGCCGGGCGGCGACGGCGCGGCGACCCGTCTTCCACGCCTCGGCGAAGCGGGGCCGGACCTGCTCGCGGTGGATCCGGTCGTAGACCGCGCCCCCCGCGACCACGGCGACGAGCAGGGCGAGCCCGCCCAGGACCAGGACGGTGACGAGCTCGGTCAGGGACCTCCTGCGCTTTCGCCGGGCTCCGCGCCCCTCGCGTCCGCTATGCGTCATCGCCGGGGTCCGTGATCAATCCCGCTCGTCCCGGCGAAGGCGCCGAGTCTGGGCGCGTCGGACGCCCGACCTGACGCCGCTCTCCCGGCCTTTCCCCCTCCCAGGGGGAGCGGCGACGCGCGGTGAAGGCGATGCATGTTCCTGAACCTCTGGAACGCCACCGGACTATGGCCCCGCAACGCGGTTCAGCCGGACGTCCGGGCCGGGACCGTGCAGGACCAGGGCGACGGAGGCGCCGTGCGCGTCCAGGTCGAAGGTGAAGTCGCCGCCCCTGATCCTGGAGAAGAAGGCGTCGCGGTCCCTGGCGTAGAGGCGGATGGGGAGCTGTCCCGGGGCGGAGGCCAGCAGGTGGTCGTCCTCGCGCACGATCCTGATGTTCAGGGCGGGCTTCAGCTCATAGTCGCCCGCGTAGCGGTCGAGCACGGCGGGGTTCAGCCTGACCCTGGGCGGATCGGCCGGCTCGCCCATGCACAGCAGCGCCAGCTGGGCGGCCAGATGCTGGGACTGGGCGCCGTCGAAGTTGGAGAGGACGATGCTGGTCACCCCGTCCGCCGGGAACCGCTGCAGCGAGCTGGCGAAGCCATTGATCCCCCCCTCGTGGGAGATCAGCGCATGTCCCTGGAGCTGGCCGACGCCGAGGCCGAAGCCGTAGCCGTGCCCCCAGTCGGTGGTCATCAGCTTCAGCGAGGCGGGGCCGACCACCTTGCCGCCGAACAGGGCCTGCTCCCAGGCGAAGAGGTCGCCGACCGTCGAGTAGAGCGACCCCGCCGCATAGGGCACGCTCATGTCCAGGAAGCTGGCGTTGGCCCAGCCGGCCGGTCCGTAGCTGTAGCCCGACACCCGATGCAGCAGGATCCGCCCGGTGACGTCGTAGCCGGTGTCGGCCATGCCGAGCGGGCCGAAGATGTGGTCCTGCAGATAGTCCGCGTAGCTCTGGCCGGAGACCTTCTCGATCACATAGCCCAGGAGGATGTAGCCGGTGTTGTCGTAGGCGAACTTGGAGCCGGGCTCGAACTGGAGCGGCTGGTCGCGGGTGAGCTCGATGATCTCCTCGGGCGTGCGGGGCAGCCTGGCCGGGCCGGCGAAGAACCCGGGAATGGCGGTGTAGCTGGGGATGCCGGAGGTGTGGGTGAGCAGGCGCCTCAGCGTGACCTTGCTCCAGGCCGCCGGCGCCTCGGCGTAGTACTTCGAGATCGGGTCGTCGATCGAGAGCTTGCCCTGCTCGGCCAGCTGCAGGATGGCGGCGGCGGTGAACTGCTTGGTCACCGAGCCGATGCGGAACCTGCCGTCCATCACATTGGGGACGCCCCATTCGCGGTTGGCCAGGCCGATGGCGCGGCGCAGCCGCACCTTGCCGTCGCGCGCCACCAGCACCGTCCCGCTGAAGGCCTGGACCTGCTCGTAGGGGGCCAGGACAGCGTCGGCCTTGTGGCCGAAGTCCGGGCCCGCGCAGGCCCGGTCGGCCGCGCGGGCGGCGCCGGGCGCAGGCAGGGCGGCCGCCGCGATCGCGGCGGCGATCAGACCGAGCCTCCATGGCGCCCGCGCCTTCGAGGTCGAAAACAAGCTTGCCATGGGCGCCTCCCCGCGTCAGAACTACAAGCGTGGTTTTCATGAAAACTACGAGCGTGGTTTTTTGAGTCAAGCCCCGATCATGCGCATCAGCGAAGCCGAGAGCCGGATCATGGACGCGCTGTGGCGGCGCGGCCCCCTGGTGGTCGAGGACATCATCGGCGAGGTCGCCGGCCCGCAGCGGTGGAGCGACGCCACCGTCAAGTCGCTGATCGGCCGCCTGCTCAAGAAGGCGGCCATCCAGTCGACCCGGCGGGAGGGCCGGACCTTCTATCGCCCCCTGGTCGAGCGCGACGACTACATCCTGGCCGAGAGCCGGAGCCTGCTGGACCGGATCTTCGGCGGGCAGGTCGCGCCCCTGGTCAGCCACTTCGCCGAGCACGGGACGCTGTCGAGCGAGGACGTGGCCCAGCTGAAGGCCCTGATCGCCAGGCTCGACGATGGCGACTGAGGCGCTGTCCATCCTGGTCAGGCTCAACCTCGTCGCCGGCGCGGCGATCGCGCTCGTCCTGCTGCTGCGTCCGATCGCGCGGCGGCGCATCGGCGCGCGCCAGGCCTACGCCCTGTGGCTGGCGGTTCCCCTGGCCATGGCCGGGACGCTTCTGCCGCCGCTCGGCGACGCCGGTCAGACCGGCCCGCTGGAGGCCGTCGCCGGCCGCGCCGACGCCTGGCTGTTCGCGGGCGGGCGCGGCCAATGGCTCGCCGCCGCCTGGGCGCTGGGCCTCGCCGCCAGCATCGGCCTGACCGCCTGGCGGTACGGCCGGTTCCTGGCGCTGGCCCGATCAGGCCGCGCGGGCCCGGCGATCGTCGGCGTGATCCTCCCGCGCCTGGTCACGCCCGCCGACTTCAGGGTCCGCTTCACGCCCGAAGAGCGGCGCCTGGTGTGCGCGCACGAGCGCGCGCACATGGACCGGCTCGATGCGCGCTGGAACGCCCTGGCGCTCGCGCTCCAGTGCCTGAACTGGTTCAACCCGCTGATCCATCTGGCGGCGGGCGCCATGCGCTTCGACCAGGAGCTCGCCTGCGACGCCACGGTGATGGCCCAGCTTCCCGCCGAGCGCCGGCGCTACGCCGAGACGCTGCTGCGCACCCGGGAGACGACGATCGCCTCGCCGCTGGGCTGCGGATGGACCGGGGACGGGGCGCGCGCGCTCGTCACCCGCCTGACCGTGCTCATGCAGCCGCGTCCCGCAGACGCCTGGCGCAGCCTCGGCGCGCTCCTGCTCGGCGTGCTGTGGACGGCCGCGCTCGCCGCCGCCTGGGCGGACCAGCCGCCCTATCCCCAGCCCGAAGTCCAGAACATCTTGCTGTTGGACCTGACGCCCGAGGCGCCTGCGGCGCCGCTGGAGGCGGGACCGCAGACGAAGGCCTTCGGCCAGCCGCCGGCGCCTCGATGACCCCCGGCCGCCGCCCCGCGGATCGACGTGGAGCACAGCGCCCACGGGTCAGGCGCGCGCACTCCTGCGGGTCGATGCGCGGCCAGACCACGCCGCCGGTGAGGACTGCGGGGACAGCGCACGCGATCCGATCATCTCCGGCTCATCCGCAGAGCCTCGGCGGAATGGAGCGCGCCGCAATTCCAGCGCTTCCACCGACGACGCTCGCGCTCGGACCTGGACGGCGTGGGGCCGACCGCGCATCGCGCAGCTGTCGTTGGCGCGTCTGGCGTTCACAATCTCGGCGTGTTATCCGCCGGGCAGAGAGTTGATCGATGATATCCGTCCGGTTCCCGTTCGCCGCCTTGAATCGACCTGGTTACGCAGGCGAACAGGCGTGCATACGCGCAGGGGGATAGCGTCGGACTTCATCGTCGCGACCAAGCCCCCCTCCAGCCTGACGCGGAGGGGTTTTTCGTGAGAGCTCCCCCGGTCTGGCCCTGACTTCACTCCATCCGCCAGGACGTCGAGCTCAAGAATGTACCTCTCCGTCGCCACCACTCACCGCCCGGCCATCGACCTCGGCTTCCTGCTGCACAAGCATCCCGAGCGCGTGCACGAAGTCGATCTGGCATTCGGCAAGGCGATCGTCTTCTATCCAGAGGCTACGGAGGCGCGCTGTGAAGCGGCGCTCGTCCTCGACGTGGATCCGGTGGGGCTCGTTCGCGGCAAGGGCCGTAGCGAGGGGCTACTCGACCAGTACGTGAACGATCGGCCGTACGCGGCGTCCTCGTTCCTGGCAGTGGCGCTGGGCCGGGCGTTTCGGACCGCCATGACCGGGGCCTCGCGCGAACGCCCCGCCCTGGCCGAGGCCAATATCCCGCTGGAAGCCATGGTGACGCCGTTGCCGGCCCGCGGCGGCGGTGAGCGGCTCGTGCGGGAGCTGTTCGAGCCGCTCGGCTGGACGGTTGAGGTCGAACCCGTCGAGGGCGCGAGCTACGTAACCTTGCGGCTCAAAGGCCATGCGCGGCTGAAGGACCTGCTGAACCACCTCTATGTGCTGATCCCGGTGCTGGACGACGACAAACACTACTGGGTGGGTGAGGACGAGGTGGCCAAGCTGATGAGGCGGGGTGAAGGCTGGCTGGACCGCCACCCGTCGCAGGAACTGATCGTGCGGCGCTACCTGATCCACCGTCGGGGGCTTGCCCGCGAAGCCTTGGCGCGCCTGGCGCCGGAGACCCGCGAAGACGACTCCGAGCCGGAGGCGCGGCCGCAGGGTGAGGAGGCCCTCGAGTCTCCGATGCGGCTGAACGACGAACGACTGCGCATGGTGGTCGACACCCTCAAGGCGTCCGGCGCCAGCACGATCGCGGACCTCGGCTGTGGCGAAGGCAAGCTGTTGCAGCGGTTGGTTCGCGAGCGCTGGGTGGACAGCGTCGTGGGCGTAGACGCGGCCGCCCGCGACTTGGAGCGGGCGTCCCGGCGGCTGAAGCTGGACGTGGCCGGAGGGCCGCCGGAAGGGCGGGTGCGCCTCCTCCACGGCTCCCTTACCTATCGGGACGCGCGTTGGGAGAGCTGCGACGCCGCCGCGCTGGTGGAAGTCATCGAACACCTGGAGCCCGAGCGCCTCCCCGCGCTGGTGAAGGTGGTCTTCGGCGCGGCTCGTCCGGCGACCGTGGTCATGAGCACGCCGAACGCCGACTACAACACACTCTTCCCCAACCTGCCGGCAGGCGCGCTGCGCCATCCCGACCACCGCTTCGAATGGACGCGCAGCGAGTTCGCAGCATGGTGCGCGAACGTTTCGCGGGATCACGGCTACCGGTTCGAGATTGGCGGGATCGGCCCGGTCGACACACGGCTTGGCTCCCCGACCCAGATGGCTGTGTTCAGCCGGGAGGGAGGCGCATGAGCGGATCGGCTGACGCTAGCGCCGCCCACGTCCAGCGGCTGGAGATTCCCGACTTCTCCCTTGTGGTGCTGATCGGCGCGACCGGGTCGGGCAAGTCCACATTCGCCGCCAGGCACTTCAAGCCCACCGAGGTGATCTCGTCGGATCACGCCCGCGGTCTCGTCGCCGACGACGAGACCGATCAGTCCGTCACGTCCGACGCCTTCGATCTGGTGCGCGCCATCGCCGAGAAGCGGCTCAAGCACCGCAAGCTGACGGTGATCGACGCCACCAATGTGCGCGCAGCGGATCGCAAGGGTTGGATCGAGCTTGCCCGGCGCTGGCACGCGCTTCCGGTGGCGGTGATCCTCGATCCCGGCATCGACGCCTGCATCGAGCGCAACCGCGATCGCCCGGAGCGGGCGTTCGGGCCCCAGGTCGTCATTCGCATGGCCGGCGAAATCCGTCGCAGTCAGCGCGGCCTGCAGCGCGAGGGCTTCAGGCAGGTCTGGAAGCTGTCCAGCGAGACGGAAATCGAATCTGCGGTCGTGGAGCTCAATCCGTTGTGGACCGACCGCCGGGCGGACGCCGGTCCATTCGACATCATCGGCGACATCCATGGCTGCGCCGACGAGCTGCAAGAGCTGCTTGCGAAGCTCGGCTATGAAGTGACGTGGTCCGAAGACCGTGGCGAGCGCCGCGTCTCGATCGCCGCGCCGCACGGCCGCAAGGCCGTGTTCGTGGGCGATCTGGTGGACCGCGGACCGAATTCCCCGGACGTGCTGCGCATCGCCATGAGCATGGTGGCGGCCGGCACGGCGCTCGCGGTGCAGGGCAACCACGAGCGCAAGCTCGGCCGTTGGCTGGAAGGCCGCAAGGTGACGATCGCCCACGGCCTGCAGCAGACCATCGACCAGCTCGGGGGTGTGGACCGTGGCCTCAGCGAGGCGCTGCCCGGGTTCCTGGATAGCCTTCGCAGCCACTACTGGCTCGACGGCGGCGAGCTCGCCGTCGCCCACGCCGGTCTGAAGGAGGAGATGGTCGGCCGAGGCTCAGGCGCGGTGCGGGAGTTCGCGCTCTATGGGGAGACCACCGGAGAGATCGACGAGTTCGGCCTGCCGGTGCGAGCGGACTGGGCTGCGAGCTACCGGGGCCCGACGACGATCGTCTATGGCCATACGCCCATGCCCGAAGCGGAGTGGGTGAACAACACCCTGTGCATCGACACCGGCTGCGTCTTCGGCGGCAAGCTGACCGCGCTGCGCTGGCCGGAGCGGACCTTGGTGGAGGTTTCGGCGCGGCAGGTGTGGTGCGAGCCGGTGCGGCCGCTCGGCGGTGCGGGCAGCACGCGTGGCCTTCAAGCCCAGGCGGATGATCTCCTCGACATGGAGGACGTCAGCGGTCGGCGCTGGATCGAGACCGAGCTGCGGGGCCGTGTGGTCGTCGCCGAGGAAAACGCCGCCGCCGCGCTCGAAGTCATGAGCCGCTTCGCGATCGTCCCCCAGTGGCTGGCCTACCTGCCGCCGACCATGTCGCCGTCGGAAACCAGCGATGCCGAAGGCTGGCTCGAGCGGCCCGAAGAGGCCTTCGCCTACTTCCGTGCGCAAGGCGTCGCCGAGGTGGTGTGCGAGGAAAAGCACATGGGCTCGCGCGCCGTGGTCGCACTATGCCGCGACGCCGATGCGGCGTCGCGGCGCTTCGACTCCCGTTCGGAGGAGACTGGAGCAGTCTGGACCCGCACGGGCCGGGCCTTCTTCAACGATGCGCTCATGGGTGAAGCGCTGCTGGCCCGCCTTCGGGCGGCCGCCGACGCAGCGGGCCTCTGGGAAGAGCTCGGCACGGACTGGATCTTGCTGGACGCCGAGATCATGCCCTGGTCGGCCAAGGCCGGCGCACTGATCGACGCACAATACGCACCGACAGCCGCCTCGGCCCGGGCCGGTCTGGCCGCGGCCAACCGCGCCCTGGACCGCGCCGCGGCGAATGGCGTGGCGGTGGGGGAGATCGCCAAGCGCTTCGCCGATCGAAGCGAGCGGACGGAGCTCTACGCGCGGGCGTGGGCGCCGTATGTCTGGCCGGTCGCGGGTGTCGAGGACCTGAAGGTCGCTCCGTTCCACGTGCTGGCTAGCGAGGGGCGGGTATGGTTCGACCAGGATCATGTCTGGCACATGGGCTGGGCCGATCGGCTGGCGACGGCAGGCGACGGCGTGGTCGCCGCGACCCGGTGGCGACGGGTGGACCTGGCGGATGAACGCGCCTGCGCCGAGGCCTCTGCCTGGTGGGAGACGCTCGCGGCTGGCGGCGGCGAAGGCATGGTCGTCAAGCCGCGCGACTTCGTCTCCAGAGGCCCAAAGGGCCTGATCCAGCCTGCGCTCAAGGTGCGCGGCCGCGAATATCTGCGGATCATCTACGGGCCGGAGTACGACGCGCCCGAGCATCTGGCGCGGCTTCGGGATCGGGGCCTGAATGGCAAGCGCAATCTGGCGCTCCGCGAGTTCGCGCTCGGCCACGAGGCGCTGAGACGGTTCGTCGCCGGCGAGCCTCTGCGGCGCGTGCACGAGTGTGTCTTCGGCGTGCTGGCGCTGGAGAGCGAGCCGATCGATCCACGCCTGTAACGGCGGTCCGGTCGACAGATCGCGCGTTCTTGTCGCAAGACCGGGTTCCACTCTTGCGGAACGCGCTCTGGCGGAGCTCGGCGGATTGCGGCCCCCCTTGCGGGAGGGGTCCCGATCCTCAACCCTCCAGCGTCATCCGGACGAAATCGACGGTCCTGCGGGTGGCGGCGGCGAACTCGGTTTCGGTGGCCTTGAACGCGCCGTAGTGGACGAACTGGTCGGGGCGCATGCCCTCGAACTCGTAGGCGGCGCGGAAGCTCGGGAGCTTCATCAGCTTCGCGAGGCTGTCGGGGTTCGGCTCGCGGTCGATGGCCTTGGGGTCGAAGGGCTCGAGCTCGTCCTGGACCGCCATCAGGCCCGCGATGAAGCCCGGCGGGCAGGTGTAGACCATGTCGCCGCCCGCGAAATCCGACAGGTGGCGGCTGACCGTGCGGCCGGTCCGGTCGTCCTTCTCGATGCGCATGGAGCACTGCAGCATCTTGGACGGATGGTGGTTGGCCTTGCCGAAGTGGTAGGCGCGCTTGAGGACGGCCTCCTCGCCGTCGCGGATCTCGGAGAGGCTGAGCGGGATGCCCCGGGCCTCGGCCTCCGTGCGCCAGTCCCCGAGCTCGCCCAGGCGCGCGGACATGTGGGTGATCACCGAGCGCCAGCGCGACAGGTCCGCGCCGCTGGCCTTGGCGCGCAGGAGGCCCGCGCTCACCGCCGACATGCAGCGGATGTACTGGGGCACGGTGAAGCTGGTGGTGTTGTTGGTGGCGATGCCGCGCGCGGTCAGCTCCTCGATGACCTCGTAGCCCTCCTTGGAGCCGGGGATCTTGACCATCACGTTCTCGCCCTGGGCGGCGATCTGGAGGCCCTGCTCCAGCATCCGGCGCCCGTCGCGCACCCAGCGCGGATCGACCTGGCCCGAGATCATCCCGTACTTGTGGCCCGAGGCCTCGAACACCGGGTGGATCATCTCGGCGCCCCGGCGGACGAGCTCGAGATAGACCTTCCAGTAGACGCCCTCGACGTCCAGGCCCGGGTTGGCCTTGGCGACGTCCCTGATGCGCCCGGCCCAGACGTCCGGCGCCGACCGGATCGCCTGCAGCGACAGGGGCGGGTTGGTGGTGACGCCGCGAAAGCCCATCCGGCCATGGGCCTTGATCGCCTGGGGATCGAGCAGCCGCACGAGCTGCTGCGTCCAGCCCGACGCGGCCGGGTCCGGGTCCTTGGCGAGAACCTCCTCCTTCCAGCCCTGGTAGATCAGAGGCGAGCTGTCCCACCAGATCTCGGAATCGGGATGGGTTGCGGCGAGCCGCTCGAGCACGTGTTCGGTCATGAGGCGCTTCCGATATACCGATGCGGCCGATCACGCAGCCGCCGTCCGCGCTTTACGGCGACTGTGTGTGGATTCCGTCATCGTCGGGACGCGGGCGACGGCCGCGCAAGACGGGTGGCGCGCGCACGCGAGCCGGCTAAGCTCGCGACGGCTTCAGGCAAGCTCGAGAGGGCGAGGACGGGGAGGACGACCATGAACAGGCGAACCATCGGCCAGGGCGGGGCGAAAGGGCGGGGCGCGCTCGCCCTCGCCACGCTCGCCGCGGGCCTCATGCTGGCGCTGGCGCCGGCGGCGGGCGCGCAGGAGAGCACGGTCACGGCGCAGACGCTGGTCGATCGCGCGCAGATCGAGGACCTGCTCACGCGCTACTACTACAACCTCGGCCACGCCAGCGCCGACAGCTTCTCGCGGTTCTATGCGGACGACGCCGAGCTGGTGCTGGGGCCGAACAGCTACAAGGGCAAGGCGGGGATCGAGGGGGCCTACAAGGCCGCCGGGGCCAATTCGCCGGGACGCGGGCGCTTCTCGTTCAACGTGCTGCTGAGCAATCCGCTGGTCGTGGTGCACGGCGACACCGCCACCGCCCAGCTGATCTTCACCGAGGTGGTCATCGACAAGCAGGGCGACGCGCCGCGGCTCCTGACCCAGGGCCGCGAGTACGACAACCTGGTCAAGGTCGGCGGCCAATGGCGCTTCCAGAAGCGGCAGATCACGCCCGGCGCCCAGGAGCCCCCCGGCTGGGCCGGGTAAGCTCCCTTCTGCCGGTGAGAGTGGGAGGGGCTCAACCCGCAGGGTTGCGAGGTCGAGGGGTGACGGCCGAGAGGGCGTAGCCCCTCGCCTTCCCATCGCCACGCGATGGGCCCCTTTCCTCTCCCATGGGGGAGGCAAGGAGCGGCGGTTGACGGGCGGGGCGGGTCGGGGGCCCAATCGGGCGGTCGGGTCCGGGGCCGAGGGGCGTTGTCCATGTTCAGAAGCTTGGGGACGGCGCTCGGGGCGCTCGTGGCGGCCGCGCTGGTCGGCCTCGCCGCGCCGGCCCTGGCCAAGGACGCCAAGCCGGTCAAGGCGTCCGAGCCGATCCAGTCCCTGGCCGAAGCCACCCACGGCCTGACGCGCCAGGACGGCCTGCTGCCCGTCTTCGTCGACAAGGCCAAGGGCCGGATCCTGGTCCTGCTGGGCGCGCCGGACGCCGAGGGCGTCGCCGGACGGTTCCTCTATCTGGCGTCGCTTCGCACCGGCCTCGGCTCCGCGCCGGTGGGCCTCGATCCCGGCAAGGAGGCCGACACCCGGATCCTGGTCTTCCGCCGGGTCGGCAAGAAGGTCGTGGCCGAGTACGAGAACCCGCGCTTCCGCGCCACGGGCGCCCCCCGGCCCGAGCAGGCGGCGGCGCGCGGCTCCTTCGCCTTCTCCACGGTCTGGGCGTCCGACATCGTGGCCGAGGCGGGCGACGGCCGCATCCTGGCGGACCTCTCGAGCTTCCTGACGCGCGACGTGATGGACGCCGCGGACCTGCTCAAGGACGCGGGCGAGAAGGGCTACAAGCTCTCGCCCGAGCTCACCGTCGCGGACCTGAACGCCGTCAAGGTGTTCCCCGAGAACATCGAGCTGGAGGCGCGCGAGACCTTCACCTCCGAGACGCCCGGCGAGGAGGTGAGGAACATCGCTCCCGACCCCAGGCTGGTCACCGTGGTGGTCCGCCACTCGCTGGTGAAGCTGCCCGATCCCGGCTTCGAGCCCCGCGAATTCGACCCGCGGGTCGGGACCTTCTCGGTCAATGTGACGGACTTCGCCGCGCCGCTCGGCAAGGACGTGGTGCGGCGCCTGGCCACCCGCTTCCGGCTGGAGAAGACCGATCCCGGCGCGGCGCGCTCGCGGGTGAAGAGGCCCATCGTCTTCTACGTCGACCGCGCCGCGCCCGAGCCGATCCGCACCGCCCTGGTGGAAGGGGCGAGCTGGTGGGCCACGGCCTTCGAAGCCGCCGGCTACATCGACGCCTTCAAGGTCGAGGTCATGCCCGAGGGCATGGACCCGCTGGACGTGCGCTACAACGTCATCAACTGGGTGGACCGGGCGACCCGCGGCTGGTCCTACGGCCAGCCCGTGATCGACCCGCGCACCGGCGAGATCATCAAGGGCTCGGTGCTGCTGGGCTCGCTGAGGGTGCGCCAGGACATGCTGATCTTCGAGGGCCTGGTCGGCGCCGGCCAGGAGGGCTCGGGCGGCCCCAACGATCCGGTGCGCGCGGCGCTCGCCCGCATCCGCCAGCTCGGCGCGCACGAGGTCGGCCATGCGCTCGGCTTCAGCCACAACTTCGCCGGATCCACCCAGGACCGCGCCTCGGTGATGGACTATCCGGCCCCCAGGGTGAAGCTGAGCGACGGCAGGATCGACCTGGCGGACGCCTATGGCGTAGGGGTCGGGGCCTGGGACCGGTTCGTCGTCGACTGGCTCTATGGCGAGGTCCCGCCGGGGCCGGCCGGCGCGGCCGCGCTCGACGCCGAGGCCCGGGCGGCGGCCGCCCGCCTGCGCTATGTCACCGATCAGGACGCCCGGCCGGCCGGCGCGGCGAACCCCTGGGGGAGCCTGTGGGACGACGGGGCCGACCCCGCCGCCGAGCTGGACCGCATGATGACGGTGCGCCGCGCCGCGATCGCCGGGTTCGGACTGGCGGCGCTGCGCCCCGGGGAGGCGGTGGCGGACCTTCGGCGCAAGTACGTCCCGATCTTCCTGCTCCACCGCTACCAGCTGGAGGCCGCCGCCAAGCTGGTCGGCGGGGTCGACTATCCCTATGCGGTCGCGGGCGACGCGCGCACCGGCGCGGACGCGGTCCCGCCCGAGCGGCAGCGCGCGGCGCTGGACGCCCTGCTGAGGACCCTGGACCCGGCCGAGCTCGACACGCCGCAGGCCCTGGTCCCCTTGCTGTCGGCCGCCCAGTCCGGCGACCCGGACCGCCAGTTCGACATCGAGGTGATGCCGACCGCCGGCGGGCCGGTGTTCGATCCCCTGGCCGCGGCCGAGATCGGCGCAGGCCTGACCATCGACGCCCTGATCGCCCCGGACCGGCTGAAGCGCCTGGACGAGCAGCATCGCCGCGACCCGGCGCAGGCCGGCGCCGGCCAGGTGCTGGCGGCCCTGAGCGCCGCGGTCTTCCCCGAGGCGGGCGCGGCCGGGCCGCTCGCGGCCATCCAGCGACGCGAGCAGACGCGGCTGGTCCTCGACTTCGCCCGGGCCGCGCGCGATCCGGCCTCCTCGCCCGAGGCCGCCGCCGAACTCGAGGCCGGGCTGCAGGCGATCGCCGCCCAGCTGAAGGCGGCGCCGGGGGCCGATCCGGCCGAGCGCGCCCACCGCGCCCGGCTGGTCCTGCTCATCACCGACCGCAAGGAACGCGAGCTCGTCCTGGCGCGCGAGCACCTGGCGCCGGAGGTCCCGCCGGGCATGCCGATCGGCGAGGACGCGGCGTACTGAGCAGAGGACCCATCGCATGATCATCCGGCTGAACCGGGCCCTGACGGCGGGCCTGATCACGGCGCTGGCGGCGATGGCCGGCGGCGGCGCCATGGCGGCGGGGCGCCCGGCGTCCGCCTTCGACAGGGGCCACGGCCAGCAGACCTGGCAGACCCCCGGCTACGCCAAGCTCGTCGCGCAGTGCCGCACCCCGCCCAAGCCGTTCGGGATTCCCATCTCGACGATGACCGAGCCGCCCAAGCTCGAGCTCCCGGGGCCGTCGGCGGCGATCGCGGGCGTCATCGCCGCTGGCCAGACCTGGAAGACCGTCTGGGCGTGGCAGGGCAACAACGTCGACGGCCCGATCGCCGGCAGGGACGGCGCGGTCCTGTTCGCCAACAACGACGCCGGCAGCGTGATGCGGCTCGATCCGGCGAGCGGGCTCGCGGAGGTGATCTCAAAGGCGAACACCGCCGGGGCGGTGTCGCGCAGCAAGACGGGCGCCCTGTTCGTCGCAGAGCGCGGCCTGCCCGAGGCGATCGTCCAGCTGGCGCCCGTGCGCAAGGTGCTGGCGAACAGCTTCCAGGGCGAGCCGCTGGAGTGCGTCGGCGGCGTGATCAACGACATCTCGGCCGACGCGAAGGGCGGCGTCTACATCGCGATCTCCGGCGGCGGGCTCTTCTACGCCAGCCCGGCGGGCAAGGTCGTCCAGTACGGCGAGGGCATGGCCGGCGCCAACGGCATCATCCTCAGCCCGGACGAGCGGACGCTCTACGTGGGCAATGGCCCGGTCGTCGCCGCCTTCGACGTCGGCGAGGACGGCGCCCTGACGAACCAGCGCGAGCTCGCCAGGCTCCACACCGGCCGCGGCGCCGACGGCTCGGCGGTGGACGCCGAGGGCCGGCTCTATGTGGCGACCGGCGAGGCGGTGGACGTCTTCTCGCCGAAGGGGACGTTCCTGGGCTCGATCGCCGGACCCAGGGGGCTGCACGGCGTCGCCTTCGGCGGCAAGGGCAAGCGGACGCTCTACGGCATCGTCTTCTACGGCGGATGGGGCTCGCCGGCCGCGCGCAACCAGCTGATCGCCATCCCGATGCTGGCGAAAGGATACCCCGGCCGGGCGAAGTGACCGGATCGGCGCCGAGCGCTCACCGGCCCGGCCGCGGCCATGCCTCGGCGCAGGCGGGCGGCGGCTCGAGCTAGTGTCCCGATTCCGAAGTTCGCCAGCGCATTTGCAAGGCGGATGCGAACTTCGGAATCGATAAGGACACTAGCAAATGCATGATTCTAGTGTGGTTCACGGATCAGAAGTTCGCAGCCGAGGGCGCCGCCATCATCATGCGAACTTCTGATCCACCACACTAGGCCGCCGCCGGCTCCCCGAACCGGTTGGCCTCGGCCTGGCCCTTGCCGACCAGGCCCCACAGGGCGAACGCCGCGCCGACGACGAGCGCAGCCCAGGTCAAGGCGGTCCCGTACGGGGCGTTGGAGCTGAACAGGCGCATCCACATGGTGGCGCCGGCCAGGGCGCCGGGGACGACCAGCAGCCAGGCGGTCCTGCCCATGTCGTGCAGGCGCCGGGCGAGCAGCACGAAGGCCGGGAACAGCAGGGTCACCAGGCACCAGTCGGCGTTCCGGCCCTTCACCAGCACCGTATAGAAGGCGAAGGCCGCGACGAGCACGACCAGGGCGCCGACGAAGGCGCCGCGCGAGGTGCGGCCCATGGGGTTCACGAAGGCGGATTCGAAGCTCATGGCGCCCTCCTCAGGCTTCGCCGAGGGTCAGGGCATGCCGCTGGAGCACGCCCTTGTAGTAGTCGACATAGGCCAGCATCAGAAGGCCGTTCAGCGCGAAGGCGGCGAGCGACAGGGCCATGCCCAGCGGCTGGTGGTCCAGGATCACCGCCCAGTAGAGCGCGCAGGTGGAGATCGGCATCACCACGCACAGCGCCACCGGAACGATGACGCCGGCGAGGATCAGCGCCCCGGCGACCAGCTGGATCGTCATGGCGACGTCGAACAGCCGGGAGTGGACCAGGGCGTCCATCAGCTGGACGGCGAGGGCCTCGTGGCCGGCCGGCTCGGGATAGAGCGAGACGAAGAAGTGGTTCAGGCCGTTGGCCAGCATCCAGGCGCCGAAGACCAGGCGCCCGGCAAGGACGAGGTGCTTCATGGTCAGGCCCCCGCGGGCTGGGCGGCGGGCGGCGCGTCGGAGGCGCCCAAGGCCCGCGGCCTGGCGAAGATGGTGAACATGGAGCGGTAGCTCCTGACGAAGGCCAGGCACAGGAACAGATTGCAGAACAGCACCGCCTCCCCATAGATCGACGCGGGCGAGCCCCATCCCTCGAGCGGCGTGTCCCAGTAGAACACGCAGAACGAGACCGGCATGCACATCACCAGCACCAGCGGGGTGTAGAGCCCCGACAGCACGCTGATCCCGGCGATGAACTCCACCGCCTTGACGAGGTCGAACAGGTGGCTTTGCAGCAGGGCCACGATCACCTCGTGGCTGAGGGGCTGGGAGCCCATCGGCTGGGGAAACAGGGGAACGAAGTGGTTCAGCCCGGCCGGAACCATCCACGCGCCGAAAATCAGGCGCACGAACCATACGGCGTACTTCATCAAGTCCTCCCGCTGGCGTTGTCGTTCTTGGCCGCCCCGACGCGGACGCCCTTATGGGGCAAAGGTTAGGCGCCGCGGGCGAACATTGTAAATGGCGCGCGTCAGCCGGGCGCCGGACCGGCGGGCGGCAGGAGATATCCGTGGGCCGTCAGCCGCAGGTCGGGCGCGTGGGCGCACGGCGCGCAGTCGGGCTGGAAGTGCTCGGGCCGGCGGCCGCTGACGGGGTTCAGGTAGCCGAACCACATGGGCAGGATGCCGGGCCAGGCGACGGGCGTCCCCGATCCGCCGCGGAAGTGCTCCTCGCGCTCGCCCAGGATCGAGATCGGGATGTCGGGCGGGAATTTGGCGAGGACGGGGTTCGGCGGCGGCGCCTTGCCCGGCGGCGCGTCCTTCACCCCCGCCCAGCCGAGCTTCCAGCCGTTGGCCTCGACGTAGGGCTCGTCCAAGGTGAGATTCCAGATCCGCCAGGTCCCGTCCTCGAGATTGACCTGGTTCTGGTACATGCCGCTCCAGATCCCCGCGCCGAGGAAGGCGCCGGGCTTGCTCGCCCGGATCGAGGTGCGCGGCTGGAACAGGCGCGCGCGCACGCTGGCCGAGCGGCCGTCGCGCGCCACGATGATCACCGGCTGGATCAGCCAGTGGAAGGAGACGCCCGTGCGCGGCCTGGCGGGCGGCGGGCCGTATTCGGTCTCCACCGCCTTGGTGATGCGCTCGCCGCCCAGGTAGTAGCCGGCGAAGGGGACCTCCTTGGCGCCTCTACGGCCGAAGATCGCGCCCATCTGCGGCCACTGGAAGTCGTCGATGTACATGCCGTAGGCGGTGGTGACGTTCTCGGCGCCGTCCCAGGCGGCGGCCATGGCCAGCTTGCGCCGCTGCTCGGCGAGCCAGGCGGCGGTGGGCGCCGGAGCCGGGACGGCCGGCGCGGCGATCGGGCCGGTGAGCGGCGCGGTCGCGGCGAGGCGATAGCCAGGCGGCGGCGCGACGGGACCGGGCCCGAGGAAGGCCGCGATCACGTGCTCCTGCGCCTCGGCGGTGGGCGCGGGCTCCGGACGGTCGGGCGCGATCGGGGCGGGAGGCGCGGGCTCGACCGTGCGGCTCCGGCCCCAGCCCAGGGCGTAGTCGGCGCGAAGGTGCGGGTAGAGCCGCATCTCGCGCAGCTTCCAAAGGCCCCCCTGCTTGACGAAGCGGTTGCGGAAGACCGTGACCTCCCAGCGCGAGGTCCCCTTGTCGGCGTCGGCGATCAGGCCGAGCTCGATCCCGCGGGCGAACGCCTCGCGCCCGCCCGGCGAGACGGCGACGACGGTGTCGAACTGCAGATGATCGTTGAGGACGCCGTGGGTCAGGCCCTGGGGCCCCATCCGCCGCATGGCGCGGCGCACGCCGGCGCGGCCGTGGTAGACCCCGACGCCGGAGACCTCGACCACCCCGTCCGCGGCGAACAGATCGGCCACGTCGTCCCACATCCGCCGGTCGACGTAGTAGCCGTAGGCGTTCTGCAGGTTCCGCACCTTCTGGGCGTCGATCAGCGCCTGGATCCGGGCGGCCAGCTCGCGCGGGGCGGCGCTCGTCGCCGGCGCCGGGCCGGCGGCGCCGAGGTCGGGCCGGCCGGTCTGGTCGGCCGTGAAGTGATAGGGGAAGAGGCCGATCGGCTGGCCCTTCCAGTTGGTCCAGCCGGTTTCGTAGGGGCCGGCGTATTCGGGATGGAAGCGCAGCGCCGCGATCCGCCAGCGGCCGCCCTGGCGCACATAGTCGTTCTCGTAGACGCCGCCCTCGAGGCTGGCGCCGCCCTGGCCATCGGCCATGAGGAAGAAGCCGTACCAGCGCCCCTGGGCGTGCGCGCCGTCGGGGGCGAGGTTGACCAGCGGCTCCTCGATCAGCCGCGTATCGATCTGGCCGGGCCTGAGGCCCTCCTCGCCGGAGGCGCCGGCGAACTCGCCCGCGAGCGCCTTGGCCAGGGCGCCGCGCCCGCGGATCGCAGGACCCTCGCCGAAGTCGGCCGTGGCGTCGGCGGTGAAGAGGGAGGCCATCTCGCGCCACAGGCCGAACTGGGCGTACTGGGCGTAGGTGCGCTGGAGATCCTTGACCGCGCGCACGCTCTCGGCCCGGTCCACGTCGCGGGCCAGCGCGGCGACGTCGCCCGCCCCGGCGGCCGGCGCGGCGAGGGCGGCCTGCGCCCCCGTAGCAAGGGCCAGGGCCAAGGCCGATGCGAGCCAGATCCTGAGGGTCACCAACGGCTCCTTCTCATGCCTGGATGGAAAGGCGCCTCCCGGGCCGGGACCGCGCGCAACCGCAAAGGCACTTTATGAAATGCCGGGCGCGGGCGCGCAAACGCCCGGCCCCGTTCAGCCTCCCCGGGACGCGCTCTCGATCAGGTCGGCCGCCTCCTCCAGCCCCCGGGCGCGCGCCGCGTCAGCGGGGGTCCGGGAGTCCGCGCCGCGGACCCTTGGATCGGCCCCGTGGGCGAGGAGCAGGCGCGCGACCTCGACGGCGGCGGTCTCCTCGTCCGGCAGGCAGAAGAGCGGCGTGGGCGCGCCGTCGCCGGCGAGGCGCTGGTCGGCCAGGGCGGGCTCGGCGGCCAGCACCGCCTGGAGCCGGTCGAGCCGGCCCAGATTCGCGAAGGCGCGCACGTCGCGGCTGAGGGGCGCCAGGCGCGCGGCGATGTCGGGCTTGCCCAGGACCACGGACCAGCTCATCGGCGTGCCGCGCCAGCGGCGCTCGCGCAGGTCCACGTCGGCGCCGGCGGCGAGGAGCCGCTCGACGATCTCGATCGAGCCGGACTGGACGGCGCGGTGCAGCGGGCTGATCCCCTGGCCGTCGAGGCCGTCCACGCGCGCGCCCAGGGCGAGCAGCAGCTCGACGGCCGGGACGTTTCCGAGCTCCGCCGCCGAGAGCAGCGGCCCGGGGTCGGCGATGAGCGAGGGGTCGGCGGCGAGGAGGGCGCGGGCCCCCGCCGCGTCGCCGCGCATGCAGGCGGCCTGGAAGGCCTGGATTCCCGCCAGGGGTGCGGGCGGCGCGCCATGCCGCTCCAGCAGGGCCGCCATCTCGTGGAACCCGGAGAGCTGGGCCAGGGCGTGCACCGGCTGGCCATGGTAGAAGGACGCGCAGCCGGGGTCCGCGCCGCGCTCCAGCAGCCACCCGGCCCTCGCAAGGTGGTTCTGGCCGACGGCGTTTCCCAGCAGGTAGTCGAGGGTGCTCAGGCCCCGGGCGGCGCCGAGCCGGCCCTCGCCGATCTCGCGCCAGGCGTCCAGCGCGCCGCGGGCCTCGCAATGGCGCCACAGCACGTCGTACCAGTAGGTGTCCGCGCCCACGATCGAGGCGTTGTAGAGCGCCTGGTGATCGTAGGGGGCCGCGCCCGCCTCGATCAGCAGCTCCACCAGGGCCAGCGCCTGCGGATGGCTCGGCCTGGCGCCTTCGCCGAGGCCGATGGCGCCGGTCAGCACCTTGAAGGGGCTGCCCCAGCCGTCGTCGAACTGGAAGTTCGGATCGGCGCCGGCCTCGAGCAGCCGCCGGGCGACGGCTGTGGCGTGCACGCCGTCGAGCCGGCCGTAGGTCACATGGGCCAGGGCGGTCCAGCCGAGCGGTCCGCCGACGTCCCTGGCGGTCCCTGGGCCGGCCGCAAGGCGCCGCTCCACTTCGCCGAGGTCGCCGCAGGCCGCGGCGGTGAAAAGGCTGAAGCGCGCCACGTCGGGATGGCGCTCGAGGATCCGCCGCGCCGCGAGGGGATCGCCGTCCCAGCCATGGCGCAGCAGGATGTCGGCCCGCTCGGCCCCGCTCCTGGCGGCCAGGGCGATATCGTCGAGCGCAGCCCTGAGCGCGGTCCAGCCCTGAAGGCCGTAGTCGCGCGCGAGCGCGTGCTGGAGGTCGCGCAGGCCCGGCTCGGCCGGCGCCCCAGGCCAGGCGGTCTTCAGACGGGCCGCGGCGGACTGGTCGCCGGCGCGCAGGGCCTTCAGCCAGCGCTTGGCTTCGCGTCGCAGCGTTTCGAGATTGGTTCGTGGCGTGAGCGCGCGGCTCATCGGAAACCTTCCTTCCCATCGCCAGGCGTCCGCTTACGAATGGCCGGAAGAAGGGTTCGCAAGGATCGGTTCGGACTGGATGGGAGCCGGCTCCCTTGCCGCGGACAGGCGGCGCTCCAGCAGCGCGCTGGCGAGGATCAAGGCGCAAGGCGCCGAGGTTGTCAAACCCCGGCGGGGTCGGCCGGGGCGCACGGCCCCGGCGTGATCGGCTCACAGCATCGCCAGCGGCGTCTTGCGCGCCGGCGGCGGGAAGTCCGCGTGGATCGCGGCCCCGCGCTCGGTCACGTCGTAGAGGACCTGGTCGCGGATGCCTCTCGGCGCCTCGCCGAGCAGGGCCCCCGGCAGCGGCCTCGCGGATCATCTCGGCGGAGCCTGGAGCGTGTCCGGGCCGGATTGAGCCGTTCAGGCCAGCGGCTCACGCGGCGGGTTCGGCCTCCGCGGCGAGCTGGAGCGGGTCGGCCGGATGCATGCCCAGGGTCTCCTTCAGGCCGAGCGCCAGGAGGCTCGCGGCGAGGGAGCAGCCGGCCACGATCAGGAAGGGCGCGGCCAGGCTGGTGCGATCGGCCGCCCAGCCCGCGGCCGCCGGGCCGAAGACGCTGCCGACCAGCTCGCCGACGCCCGGGATGAAGCCGGACGCGGTGCCGAGCTGGCGCAGGGGGACCGTTTCGGCCGGGATGGCCACGAACAGCACCGCGGTCACCCCCTGGGCCAGGCCGCCGAGCACGAGCAGGAGGCCCAGGCCCCAAAGCGGTCCGTGGAAGTAGAGCATGCCGAGCGGCGTGCACAGGCCGATGAGGCTGAAAGCCACCACCGCGGGCTTGCGGCCGATCCTGTCGGACAGGGCCGCGACGACGAAGGAGACCATGTTGGCCAGGCCCTGAGCGCTCAGGAGCAGGCTCGCCTGGGTCGGCGGGATGTGGCGCACGTCGATCAGATAGAGCGCGCCGAAGGCGCTGCTGATCATCAGGGTCGCCAGGGTGAAGCAGGCGATCAGGGTGCAAAGGATGATGTTGCGCCGGGCGATCACGCGCCAGAAACCGTCGCCGGGCGCCGCGGCGCGGCGCGCACGCAGGGCGGGCGCGGACGCCGGCGGACGCGCTTCGCGGACGAAGCGGGCGATCAGCAGGGCCATGAGGAGCCCCGGGACGGCGGCGATCCAGAAGGCGGCGCGCCAGCCGAGCGTCTGGGCCAGGCCGATCAGCAGGACCGGACCCAGGACCGAGGCGAACAGCGACAGGCAGCCGTTGATGATCAGGCCGGTGTTCAGGCCGATGCGGCGCGGCGAGGAGCTCGCGGCCATCAGGGTCAGCACCAGCGGCGGCACGGGCCCCTCCGCCAGGCCCATGAACAGGCGCGCGCCGATCAGCACGGCGAACGAGGTCGCCAGGCCCGAGACGAAGGAGCAGCAGGAGAAGACGACGACGGCGAGGATGAGCAGGGGCTTGCGCCGGCCCATCAGATCGGAGAGCCGCCCCGCCCCGATGTTGGTGAGGGCCCAGGTGATGGCCAGGGCCGAGGAGGTCAGGCCGACCTCAGTGGCGGTCAGCTTGAGGTCGCGCACGATGAAGGGCGCCAGGTAGTTCACGGCCAGCCGGTCCATGAACACCACGCCGAAGGTGACGCCCAGGATCACGACCAGGGCGTTCTCGTAGGTGAAGAGCCGCGACATCGGCCCTCCGCGGCCCGACGCGCCGCCGCTCGAAGGTGAATCCACGAACTTCCCGCTCAATCGCACCGCCGCCCGCGCCTGGGCGCGGCCCGGCCCGCCCCTTGTCCGCGCATCTGACCACAGATGCCCCGGCGTCGATAGCGCCGCCGCCTTCCGATCGGCGGGCCCGCTCGCTACAAGGCGGCCGAGAGCTTGGCCGAGGCGCCCGCGCGATGACCCCCTTCCCCGACGACATCTTCACCGAGCCCGAGGACGTGGACCCGGACACCCTGGCCAACCTCGGGCCGCTCAGCCGCCTGGCGGGCGTCTGGGAAGGGCGCAAGGGGGTGGACCTGAACCCCAAGGCCGAGGGGCCCGAGCAGCGCGAGTTCCTGGAGCGGATCGAGATGCAGCCGATCGACCCGCAGGCGAACGGGCCGCAGCTGTTCTACGGCCTGCGCTACCACGTCCACATCATCGCCTCGGACGAGGACTCAACCTTCCATGACCAGATCGGCTACTGGCTGTGGGAGCCCAGGACCGGCCTGATCATGCAGACCCTGGCGATCCCGCGCGGCCAGACGGCCCTGGCGAGCGGGCGCGCCAGGCCGGACGGCTCCGGCCTCACGATCCGCGCCGAGCGGGGCGGACCGGGTTACGGGATCTGCTCGACCGACTTCCTGGAATGGGCGTTCCGGACAGACTCATACCAGCTGGACGTCAGCTTCCTGCCCGACGGGCGCTGGAGCTATGTGTCCACCACCATGCTCGAGGTGCGCGGCCAGGCCGAGCCGTTCAGCCACGAGGACCGCAACACCCTCAGCAAGGTCGCCGAGCCGCGGCCGAACCCCCTGGCCCTCATGGGGTCAGGCAAGACCGGGCTGGCCGAGGCGCACGGCTTCTCGCCGGCGCTGGTGGGCGATCGAGGCTGAAGGGCCCGGCGCCGCGGCTCACCCCTGGAGGGGGTACAGACCGGAGACATCGAAGACAGGTGTTCGGGGACATCGAGGACGCCATCGTCGGCTGAGGTCGGGGACGGCGGGCCTCGCAACGGCGGGGGGCTGAGGCCCCGCCCCAGCTTCGCCGGACCGGCTCCACCCCCCCTCCCCCGACCCCTCCCCCTTGCAGGGAGAGGGGAGGCGAATGGTGCGACCCGCCGCGCTTCCATCCCTGCCGTGGGTGAGGCGTGGATCGAGTCCCTCGCCTAATCCTTCGGCGTGACGTTGCGGAGCTGGATCAGCCAGTGGCCGTCCGTGCGCACGAGGTCGTCGACGCCGTGGCCGACGGCGGCGATGCGCGCGGGGTCCTTCTGCGTCGCGCCGGCGAAGACCGTCATCCAGTAGTAGTAGACGCGGGCGTGGTCGGCGTCGGTGAACTCCACGTGCTCGTTGGTCTCGACGTGGTACATGCCGGGCATGGCCGGCTCGCCCTTGGCGGCGCGCTCGTCGCGGGCCTTCCTGAGGCCGTCGATGAACTTGAAGAGGGCCTCGCGGCCCTTGACCTGGCCGAAGGCGCCGTCGGGCGTGTAGGTCTGGACGTAGGCGTCCGGGTTCAGGGTGTCCAAGGCGCGGTTGTAGCGCCACATCAGCTGGGCGATCTGCTCGCGGTCCTGGACCTGGCGCAGGACGTCCGCCTCGGCCGCGGCCGAGATGGCGGGCGCGGCGAGGGCGAGCAGGGCCGCGACGGCGGCGCAAACGGCGGTCTTCATGGGCGTCTCCCCTATCGCGGCGGCCCGATCGCGGCCACGCCGAGCCTGGGTAGCACGGCGCCCGGGCGGGACAATCCGGCGAGGCCCGACTAGTGTCCCGATTCCGAAGTTCGCCAGCGCTTTTTGCCAGGCAGATGCGAACTTCGGAATCGATCGGGACACTAGCAAGTCTATGATTCTAGTGTGGTTTAAGGATCAGAAGTTCGCAACTGCGGGAGCCGCCATCATCATGCGAACTTCTGATCCACCACACTAGAGAGGACGGCGAACCGCCCGTGCGAGGCGGAAACGGGCGTCGCCGCGCCCGCGAGGAGGAGACGAGGGATGCCGAGCCCCGCCACGGTGCTGGTCTTCAAGGACGTGATGATCCCGATGCGCGACGGGGTCCGGCTGGCGACCGACATCTACCTGCCGTCGAACGGCGGCGGCGCGCCTGAGGGCCCCCTGCCCGTGCTGGTGACGCGCACGCCCTATGGCAAGGGCGGGATGCCCCCGCCCATGGGCGATCCCGCCAATCCCTTCGGCGCGGCCGAGCTGGCGGCGCGGGGCCATGCGGTGGCGGTGCAGGACAAGCGGGGGCGCCACGGCTCGCAAGGCGACTATCCCGGCGTGATGATGAACGACGGCGCGGGCGCCCACCAGGACGGCGCCGACACGGTGGAGTGGCTGGCGGCCCAGCCCTGGAGCGACGGAAAGGTCGGCGCCTGGGGCGTCTCCTACATGGGCCACACCACCATCGCCGCAGCCATGGCCGCGCCGGAACACCTGACGTGCGGGCTGGCGGCGCAGCCGGCGACGGACGTCTTCACCGAGGAACGGTTCATCGACGGCGCCTTCCGCATCGAGGTCGGCTTCTGGACGGTGATGAACGCCGCGGACCTGGCGACGCGCCTGCCGCAGGACCAGCAGGCGGCGGCCATGGCGGAGCTGGGCCCGTTCGCCCTGGCCGGCCAGCGCGCCTACCTGACCCTGCCGATCACCGACATCCCGCTGCAGCGCCGGTTCCCGATGCTGTGGGCCGATGTCCTGGCCCACCGCGACGACCCCGCCTGGTTCGCGGAGTCGGCGGTGACCGCCGAGCGGGCCAGGGAGGTGAAGGTTCCCCTGCTGCACCTGGGCGCCTGGTACGACCCCTTCCTCAGGAACTCGATCCGGCAGTTCCAGCTCGTGAGCGCCCATGCGGCGGACCCCGCGGTCCGGCAGGCCCAGCGCCTGATCATCGGGCCGTGGCGGCACGGCGGATTCGGCGAGGAGATGTCGGGCCAGACCCGTTTCCCCGGCGCGGCGATCGACTACAACGGCCTGGTCGCGGCCTGGTCGGACCACTGGCTGAAGGGCGAGCCGGCGCCGCCCTTCGCGGACCACAAGGTGATCGTCTACGTCATGGGCGAGAACCGCTGGCGGGCCGAGCCCTCCTGGCCGCCGCCCGGCATGACGCCGACGCCCTTCCGCCTGAGGGCCGGCGGCGGGCTCTCGGCCGAGGCGCCCGCGGCGGACGAGGGGGCGGACAGCTTCACCTACGACCCGGCAAATCCCTATACCGCGCCGAACGTCGCGGCGGGGATGAACGCCCTGAACCTGTTCCAGCTGGGGACCAACGTCCTGGTCTACACCACCGCGCCCCTGGCCGAGGCGATGGAGGCGTCCGGGCCGGTGACGGCGACGCTCTTCGCATCGTCGTCGGCGACGGACGCGGACTGGTTCGTCGAGTTGCACGACGTGGCGCCGGACGGCTCCTCGCTGCTGGTGACCGAGGGCGTCCGCCGCGCCCGCTACCGCCGCTCGCGCACGGCGCCCGAGGCGCTGACGCCGGGCCAGGTCGAGCGCTACGAGATCGACCTTCGCGCGACCTGCATCGTGTTCAAGCCGGGTCATCGCGTCCGGGTGGTGATCACCTCGGGCAAGTTCCCCTACCTGGAGCGCAATCCGCAGGCGTTCGTCGACCTGAACGCCTGCACCGAGAAGGACTTCGTCGTCGCCCGCCACACGGTGCTGCACGACGCCGATCACCCGTCCGCGATCAGCCTGCCGCTGGTGAGGATCGCGGAGCATACGGAGTGGGTCGACAACCCCGCGCCGCCGGCGCGGTCCAGGCCGGCCGTGGCGCTGGTCGAACGGCCGGCGAGCGAACTGAGCTAGAGAGCTAGAGAGAGGAATTGAAGCCATGACCGACACGACCTTCCGTCCGGTGGTCTATCTGAAGGCCAAGTGCCCGTTCTGCATGAAGGTGCGGATCTTCCTCCTGGAATCCGGCCTGAAGGGCCAGGTGGAGGTGAAGGACTTCGCGCCCGGGACCGACCAGGAGCAGGCGATCCGCGCCGAGCTGGAGCCGAAGCTCGAGAAGGTGAGCTTCCCCGCGGCCCAGACCGCGCCGGGCCGCTACATGACCGACTCGGACGCCATCATCGGCGAGCTCGCCGGAGGCGTCGGGCAGGACCCGGCCGCGATGCCTGTGCTGAGCGCCTATGTGGAAGGGCCGTTCCAGCAGATCATGACCCTGTTCCGCGAGAACATGGAGTTGAAGAAGCAGGTCCAGGCCTGACCGAAGGTCCCCGCCCGGCGGCTTTACGGACGGAACGGCCGGGGCCTAGAGTGGCCCGCGGCCGGCGGGGCCGAGGAGCGGCAGGGGCGATCGGACATGAGCGACGACATCCAGATCCTGCGTCCGCAAGGCCGGCTGGACGGCGACACCAGCCCGGAGCTGGCCGAGGAGGCCATGGGCTTGATCGAGCAGGGCAGCCGAAAGCTGCTGCTCGACCTGAAGGACCTCTACTACATCTCC
This sequence comes from uncultured Alphaproteobacteria bacterium, assembly GCA_963775275.1. Lineage (GTDB taxonomy): Bacteria > Pseudomonadota > Alphaproteobacteria > Caulobacterales > Caulobacteraceae > JANWHQ01. The sequence goes on from CAVZII010000005.1 coordinate 854,995, forward strand.
AGCGCGGGCCTCAGGGCCGCGCTGGCGGTGGCCAAGCGCATGGCCGAGGCCGGCGGGCGCCTGGCGGTGTGCTCGGCCAATCCGGAGGTCGCCGAGGTGTTCGACATCTCGGGCTTCGTCACGGTGATCGACATGTACCAGACCGCCGACGCCGCGACCCAGCGGCTGAAGGAAGAGTAGGATCGGCCGGGCCGGAGGAGGCTCGACAGCCCCGACAGCGACGGAGGGCACGCGCTAAAGGCGGGCGCGGGCCCGTCCTGCCGCCTCAGGGCTCTTTAGGAGCGCGGCCAAGCTGGCGCTTTCGGGGCCGGCCGTCGATGCGGCGCGACGCCGCGCGACCGTTGGCGTTGACCTCCTGGACGTCTGCGCCCCGGCCCCGACGCCAGGGCGCTGGACTTCGCTCGGACCGAGATGGCGCCGGGGCTCCCGCTGGAAGCGGAGGCCAACGGCCGACTCCCAGGCCCTTCGCGCTTCCACATTTCCATTGCGCCGCGCGCCGGCGCGTGACTGAACTTCGGACCGGCGGATGCGTCCGCGCCGACCCGTTCGAGGCGGAATGATCGCGATCCTCTTCACCAACGCGGCCCTGTTCGACGGCGTCGGGCCGCAGCTGGTCCGCGGGGCCGAGGTGCTGGTCGCGGACGGCGTCATCCAGGAGGTCTCCGAGCGCGCGATCGCCCGGCCGACCGACTGCGAGATCGTGGACCTCGGCGGACGCACGCTCATGCCCGGGCTGATCGACGCCCATGTGCACGTCTGGGCGACGGACCTGGATATCCTGCGCCTGCTGCGGCGACGCACGGAGTACCTCGCCGCCTTCGCCTACCGCTCGCTGCGCCAGATGCTGGACCGCGGCTTCACCACCGTGCGCGACGCGGGCGGGACGGACATCGGCTACGCCCAGGCCCTCGCCGACGGGCTGGCGGCGGGACCGAGGCTGCTGCACGCCGGCCGCTGGCTGTCACAGACGGGCGGACACGGCGACATGCGCTCGGGCGCCGACTTCGCCTGCGCCTGCGAGCTCAGAGACGGCGGCCAGGCGCGCTTCGCCCACATCGTCGACAGCCCCGACGAGGTGAGGAAGGCGGTGCGCGAAGAGCTGAGGCAGGGCGCGCACCAGATCAAGATCATGGGCTCGGGCGGGGTGGCGAGCCCGTCCGACCCGCTGGACCGGATGCAGTTCTCGGACGCGGAGATCCTCGCCGCCGTGGAGGAGGCCGAGCGCCACGGCGCCTATGTGATGGCGCACTGCCATCCGGCGAACGCCGTCAAGCGCTGCGCCGAGCTCGGCGTGCGCTCGATCGAACACGCGACGCTGATCGACGAGGAGGCGGCCAAGGCGGTGGCGGCCAGGGGCGCGTTCGTGGTCCCGACCCTGGCGACGATCTGGGCGCTGCTGGAGGACGGGGCGGCGCTCGGGCTGCCGCCGGCGAGCGTGGAGAAGCTGAAGCAGGTCTCCGGCGGGGTGCTGCAGGGCCTGCAGGTGATGCGGCGCAACGGCCTGAAGGTGGGCTTCGGCACGGACCTGCTGGGCGCGCAGCAGGACCGGCAGGGCACGGAGTTCGCCCTGAGGGCCCAGGTGTTCTCGCCGCTGGAGATCCTGCGCCAGGCGACCAGCGTCAGCGCCGAGCTCCTGCGGATGGAGGACCGGATCGGCCGCGTCGCGCCGGGCTACCTCGCCGACCTGATCGCGGTGGAGGGCGATCCCCTGGCCGACATCGGCTGCCTCGGCCAGGGCGGGGCGAACCTTGCGGTGATCCTGCAGGGCGGGCGATTCCACAAGCGGACGGTCTGAGGCCGGGGTTCGTGGCGGGCCCCTGCAATCACATCCGTTTGTCCCGGCGAAGGCCGGGACCCAGCTCCCGGGCGCTGATGCTGGCTGGAGAGGCGCCGGCCGCCTGGAACCCCCATCGGCATTCGCCATCTGGGTCCCGGCCTTCGCCGGGACAATCGGAAGACAACGCAAAGTCCCAGGACCCGCATTGCGATTGCACAGGCGCCAGCCCTATTGGAACGGCGGGATCTCGCCGCGGCGGACGGCGCCGTAGCAGCCCCAGAGCAGGTGGGCGGCCACGCCGCGGAAGGGGCGCCAGCGCTCGGCCCTGAGGTAGGCGGCCCTCTCGGCGGGCCGCTCGGCGGCGCGGTCGGCCCAGCGCATGGCCTCCTGCAGGGCCACGTCGCCGCCGGGGAAGGCGTCGAGCCGGCCCTCGCAGAACATCAGATAGGTCTCGGCCGTCCAGCGGCCGACGCCGGTCAGGCCCACCAGGACGGCGACGGCGTCCTCGTCGCCAAGGGCCGCCGAGGCCGGCGAAGTCGATGCGCCCTTCCGCCTCGGCCTCGGCGAGGGCGCGGACATAGCGGGCCTTGTTGCGCGAGAGGCCGAAGGCCTGCAGCGCCTCGGCCGGGCGGGCCAGGAGGGACTCGCCGCTGACCCCGCCGACGCCGGCCTCGAGCCGGGCCCAGATGCTGGCCGCGGCCGCGACCGACACCTGCTGCTCGACGATCAGCTTGGCGAGGCCGTAGAGGCCCGCCGGGCGAAGGCGCCAGGCGAAGGGCGGCAGGGCCGCGTGCAGGGGACCGAGCGCCGGGTCCGCCTCGACCAGGGCCTGGCGCGCCGCGGCGAGCGCGCCGGCGTCCGGCGGCGCGTAGGCGGCCGGAGCGGAGAGGACGGGATCAGCCAAGCCGGCTGAGGCCGTTCTTGATGACCACGACCTCGCGCGCGCGGATGCTGGCCTCGAAGGAGACCTCGTCGCCGTCGCGCCAGAGATCGACGCTGATGGTCTCGCCCGGGAAGACCGGCGCGGAGAAACGGGCCTGATGGCTCTTCATCCGGGCGGGATCGAGGTCGGCGCAGGCGCCCAGCACCGCGCGGCAGGTGATCGCGTAGGTGCAAAGGCCGTGCAGGATCGGGCGCGGGAAGCCGACCATCCGGGCGAAGGCGGGATCGGCGTGCAGCGGGTTGCGGTCGCCGTTCAGGCGGTAGAGCAGCGCCTGGTCCGGCCGGGTGGGAATGTCCACCGACTGGTCGGGCGCGCGATCGGGGACCGTGTGCGGCCGGGGCTCGCCTTCGGCGGGGCCGCCGAAGCCGCCGTCGGCGCGCGCCACGATGGTCGACCGGAGGGTCGCGAGCGGCGCGCCGGCCGTGTCCTGGAGGAGGGTCTCGACCACGAGGAAGGCGCCCTTGTCGCCCTTGTCGTAGACGCCCGCGACGCGGCTGAAGCCCACCGCCTCGCCCTCGGGCGGGATGGTCTGGTGCAGCTCCACCGCCTGCTCGCCGTGGACCACCCGGGCGAAGTTCACGCCGCTCCTGCCGATGAGCTGGATCGGCGAGGCGATGACGGTGACGAAGCTCGGCAGGGCCTTGAGGCCGTTCTCGTAGACGAAGGGCAGCTCGGCCTGGTTCAGGGGATCGGATCCCATGCCGACGCCGAGCGCATAGAGCATGGCGTCCTTGTCCTTCCAGGCGAAGCGCTCCTCGGGGGTCTTCAGATCCAGGATGTCGGGATAGGCGATCGGCACGGCTCAGCTCCCCATCTGGCCCCATCAAGCGAGCATCGGCGCGCTCGCGCAAGGGTGGATGACGGGCCGCCTCATCGTCCCCTGGGGTGCGAGGCGCGTTGCGGGGGGCGGCGGCATCCGATAGAAGCCGGGGCCGCCGAGACCGGCGCCATCGCGAGCTGAGGTTCAATGCCGACCGACACCCCGCCAGAAGCGGTCCTGACCGGAGAGGTCCCGCTGTATCGCCAGCCCGAGCTGCTCTCCAAGGAGCAGCACGGCGCGCTCGGGATCAATTCGCCGACCGTCCGGTTCGGATTCGCAGCCAAGGCCCAGGTGTCGCCCCTGACCGTGCCCGAGTTCGCGGCGGCCTCGCTGTCGTTCCCGATCATCTTCGTGGGATCCGAGCAGCAGCCGGTGGCGGTGATGGGCCTGGAAGAGGGACAGAACCTCTTCGCCACGCCCGAGACCGGCTTCGAGCCGGACGTCTACATCACCAGCTATATCCGCCGCTATCCGTTCGTGCTGGCCAGCTCGGCCCAGGAAGAGGGCAGCCAGGAGCGCCTCCTGGTGGGCATCGACCGCGCCTATGAGCATATCTCGGAGAACGCCGAGACGCCCTTCTTCGAGAACGGCGAGCCCAGCCAGTACACCAAGAACTGCATCCAGTTCTGCAACGACTTCCAGTCCCAGGTGGCGCTGACCCGCTCGTTCGTGGACCTGCTGAAGCAGCTCGAGCTGCTCGAAACCCGCCAGGCGACCTTCCAGCCCCAGAACGCGGACGGCACGCCGGCGGGCGAGCTGCAGACGGTGGCCGAGTTCTACGCGGTGTCGCTGGACAAGCTGAACGCCCTGCCCGCCGAGAAGCTGGTGGAGCTGAGGAACAACGGCGCGCTGCAGGTGATCTATGCCCACCTGAACTCCCTGCAGGGCTGGGACCGGCTGATCGTCCGGGCCCTGATTCGCCAGCAGCAGCAGCAGGCCGAGGCCGCGGCGAACGACTAAGGGCGGATTGCGGGGGCCCGCAGGCCTCGTCGACCTCCTCCCGCGTCTCCCGGCAGGGCCTCAGCCGCCCTTGCAGGCGAAGAGGCTGCGCGTCAGGCAGGAGAAGACCAGGCGGCCCTCCTCGTCCAGGAGGTCGTGCTGGGCGATGACGATGCCCTTGGCGGCGCCCACCGAATCCTTGGCCATCACCGTCATGCGGCCGCGCAGCAGCTCGCCGGCGGGTGGATTGCGCACCCATCTGAGGGCGTCCACGCCCAGACGCTTGGTCTGGGCCCAGTCGGCCGAGGCGGCGTGGTCGAGCCGGGACCACAGGGCGTAGACCATGGCGTCCGGCGCGCCCTGCTCGGCGCTCCAGCCGGGCGCGAACCGGGCGATGAAGGCCTCGAGCGCCGCAGGATCGACCGCCGCGGCGCCGAGGGGCTCGACGCTCCCGATCTCGATGTCCTCGAAGTAGACGGGCATGACGGTCTCGCACCAGTGGTTCCGTTGACGACGTCAACCGCCTATAGCTCCGAACGGGGGGAGGAGAGAATCGGCGGACGATGAGTCATCTTAGGGCGTTCCTGGTCCTCCTGGCTCTGGCCATCGCGCCGACGGCTCACGCCGCGTCCGTCAGCTCGGGCCATGTGCAGCTGGAGCTGATTCCCGAGGCGGCCTCGATCGCGCCCGGCGGGACGATCCACGTGGCGCTCAGCCAGAAGATCGCCCCCGGCTGGCACACCTACTGGCGCAATCCCGGCGACGCGGGCGAGCCGCCGAAGCTGGCCTGGACCCTGCCGCCGGGATGGCGGGCGGGAGAGATCGTCTGGCCCGCGCCGACGCGCCTGCCGGTCGGCCCGCTGATGGACTACGGCTACGAAGGCCAGGTCCTCCTGCCGATCCCCCTCACCGCCCCGGCGAACGCGACGCCCGGCCGCAGCGCGCGGCTGCGCGCGGCCGTCTCGCTGCTGGTCTGCAAGGATGTCTGCATCCCCGAGGACGCCACGCTCGTTCTCGATCTGCCGGTGACGGCGGCGCCGGCGAAGGGACCGCCCGATCCCGCGGTGGCCCGGGCCCTGGCCGACGCGCCCGCCAAGGCCGCGCTGAAGGCGAGCATGGCGCTGAAGGACGGCAGGCTGAAGCTCGCCGTCGCCGGCGCGGCGCTGAACGGCCCGGACGTGAGCGAGGCCTATTTCTTCCCCTACGACTCCACCGTCATCGACCACGCCAAGCCCCAGCTGGTGGACCGCGGGCCCCAGGGCCTGACCCTGACCATGACGCCCGGATACGCCTTCACCTCCGGCAAGGCGCCGCCGAGCCTCGCGGGCGCGCTGGAGGTCGACGGCCGCGCCTATGAGATCGACGCCCGGCCCGGGCCGCCGCCGGCGGGCGCGGCGGGCCTCGGGCCCCCGATGGCGCGGGCCGGCGACGCGGGAGGCGGCGGGGCGGCGGGGCCCGGCGGGCTCGGCGGGCTCGGCGGGCTGCTGCTCGCGGCCGGCTACGCCTTCCTGGGCGGCGTGATCCTGAACCTGATGCCTTGCGTCTTCCCGATCCTGTCGATGAAGACGATCGCCCTGGCCTCGCACGCCGACGAGGCGGCCAGGCCCCGGCTGCAGGGCGCGGCCTTCATGGCCGGCGCGCTGGCGACCTTCGTGGCCCTCGCCGCGGCCCTGATCGCCGCCAAGTCCGCAGGCGCGGCGGTGGGATGGGGCTTCCAGCTGCAGTCGCCGGGCGTGGTGGCGACGCTGGGCCTCTTGATGCTGCTGATCGGCCTGAACCTCTCGGGCGTGTTCGAGGCCGGACAGAGCCTGCAGGGCGTCGGCGCGCCGGTGCACGCGGGCGGGGCGGCCAAGTCGTTCCTGACCGGCGCCCTGGCGGTGGTGGTCGCGGCGCCCTGCACGGCGCCCTTCATGGCCGGAGCCATCGCCTGGGCCCTGACCCAGAACGAAGCCGCCGCCCTGGCGGTGTTCGCGGCCCTCGGGCTGGGCTTCGCCGCGCCCTTCACCCTGCTGTCGTTCGCGCCGGGCCTGCTGAAGCGGCTGCCCCGGCCCGGGCCCTGGATGGACGTCCTGAAGAGGGCGCTGGCCTTCCCGATGTACGGCGCGGCCGCCTGGCTGCTGTGGGTGCTGACCCTGCAGGCGGGGACGACGGCCCTGGCCGCCGCCCTGGCCGCGGCGGTGGTGCTGGCGCTGGGCGCCTGGGTCTACGGCGCGGCCCAGCGGGCCCAGGTCTCGGGCCGCCGGCATGTGCTGCTCTATGGCCTCAGCGCCGCGGCCCTGATCGGCGCAGCGGGCCTGGCGGCCGCGGGCCTTCGCGTCTCGAGCCCCGATGCGGCGCGCACCGCGGCCCTGGGCGCCGGCGCGGCCCAGGGGCTGAAGGAGGAACCGTTCTCGCCGGCGCGGCTCGCGGCCCTGCGCCAGGCCGGCCGGCCCGTGTTCGTCAACTTCACCGCCGCCTGGTGCATCACCTGCCAGGTCAATGAGCGGGCGACCCTGAGGAGCCCGGAGGTGGCCAAGGCCTTCGCGCGCACCGGGACCACCTATCTGAAGGCGGACTGGACGCGGCGCGACGCCGACATCGCCGAGGCGCTGTCCGGCTATGGCCGCGCCGGGGTGCCGCTCTATGTGGTCTATGGGGCGGACGGGAGCGAGCCGCAGATCCTGCCGCAGATCCTGACCCCGGACGTGGTGACCGCGGCGCTGGAAAAGGCGGGCGGGGACGCCAAGTCCTGAGCCGCCCACACGCCGGCCTCGATGAGGCCTGCTCCCCAGTCTCGATGCCTTGCACGCACTCCGCGGCGCGTCCCGGCGTCGACGCTTCGCGCCGCCGCTACGCGGTCGCCGGGACGAGCGGAGTTCGGGACCGAGCTCAGGCGGGCGGCGTGCTGGGCGGGGTGGTGATCACCTCGACGTTGTCGCGCAGCAGATAGAACATGTCGCGCAGGGCCAGGTCCTCGGACGCGCCGGTGGACGCCTGGGCCACGGCCTTGAGCTTGACGCTCAGGTCCTGGGAGATTCCGTGCAGGATGCACTTGAGGTCGCCGTCCTCGCCGGACTTGACCAGATGCTCGTGGCCCTTCTCGTCGAGGGCCGCCAGGTCGTTGATCTGGGACTCGAAACGATTGAAACCGATCAGCGGCATGGCCTTGGGCGAGGTCTTCATCTTGGGCGTCCGGTATCGCTCGACCTGGTCGCGGAGCCTGGCCGCGCGGCCGACGATGTCGACGAACAGCGGCTCGTCCGCGACCGAGTGCGGGACCGTGGCGGGAACCGGCTGGGCGGGCGGCGCGCTAGGACCGGTGGAGGCAAGAAACAGGAAGGCTGCGGCGGCGACATCGCAGGACATGGACTCTATCCTCGGCTGACAAGCTAGTGTCCCGATTCCGACGTTCGTCATAGCGGGCGGCAGGCGCGAACGAACTTCGGGATCGAACAGGACACTAGCCAAGTTATTGAATCCAGCGCGGTTTACAAATTTGAAGCTCGCCGCCGAGCGCGCCCCAACGACCAGGCGAACTTCAAATCCACCACACCAGACTCGATCGGAGGTTCAGGTTGAGCCGACATGGTAAACAGGAATTTACCGATCAGGGCGCGCGCCGCCGGGCGGCCGCCTGGCGCACCCTGCAGACCCAGGCGCGGATCGACGGGGCCGGGCGCATCGTCGACCTGTTCACGAGCGAGCCGGGCCGGCTGGACGGCCTGAGCCTGGAGGCGGCGGGCCTCTATATCGACCTTTCCAAGCAGCCCTGGTCGCGCGACGGCGTCGCGGCCGCGCTCGCCCTGGCCAGGGCCTGCGAGCTGGAAGGCGCGCGCGCGCGGCTGTTCGCCGGCGAAGAGGTGAACCGCTCCGAGGGCCGGCCGGCCATGCACATGGCGCTGCGGGCCCCGGACGGGGCGGACTTCAAGGCGCTGGGCCGGCCCATATCGCGCGAAGTCGAGGCGGGCCGCGCGGCGATGCGCGCCCTGGCCGAGGCCGTGCGTTCGGGCGAGGTCACGGGCGCGGGCGGGACGCCGCTCAAGGCCGTGGTCCACATCGGGATCGGCGGCTCGGACCTCGGGCCGCAGCTGGTCTGGGAGGCGCTGAAGCCGCTGGCGCCGCAGGTCGAGCTGCGCTTCGCCGCGAACGTCGATCCCCACGCCATCGCCGCGGCGCTGAGCGGCCTGGAGCCGGCATCGACCCTGGTGGTCGCCGTCTCCAAGACCTTCACCACCCAGGAGACGATCGCCAACGCCGAGGCGGCGCGGGCGTGGCTGCGCGCCGCCCTGGGCGCGCAAGCCGACGGCCAGCTCCTGGCCGTGACCGCCAATCCCGAGGCCGCCCAGGCGTTCGGCGTTTCGGCGGAGCGGATCTTCGAGTTCTGGGACTGGGTCGGCGGGCGCTATTCGGTTTGGTCGGCGGTGGGCCTGTCCTGCGCGATCGGCCTGGGCTGGGACGCGTTCGAGCGGCTGCTGGCGGGCGCCGCGGCGATGGACCGGGCCTTCGTGGAGACGCCGCTGGAGCGCAATGCGCCGGTGCTGCTGGCCCTGTCGCACCTCTTCAACCGCAACGGCATCGGCCGCCCGGCGCGGGCCGTGATCCCCTATGCCGAGCGCCTGCGCCTGCTGCCGCCCTTCCTGCAGCAGCTCGAGATGGAATCGAACGGCAAGCGGGTCGGCCAGGACGGGCGTCCGCTCGAGCGGCCGGGCGCGGCGGCGGTGTTCGGCCAGCCCGGCTCGTCGGCCCAGCACGCCTTCTTCCAGTCGCTGCACCAGGGCGTGGACGTGATCCCGGTCGACTTCATCGCCATCGCCGAGGCGCGCGAGGGGCCCAAGGGCGATCAGGCCAAGCTGCTGGCCAATGCGCTCGCCCAGGCCGAGGCGCTGATGACCGGCCGGGCCGAGGCGGAGGTGCGGCGCGAGCTGAAGGCCAAGGGGATGGACGAGGCCGGGATCGACGCCCTGGCGCCGCAGCGGACCTTCCCCGGCGACCGGCCCTCGAGCTTCATCCTGATGGACGCCCTCAGCCCCGAGCGGCTGGGGGCGCTGATCGCGCTCTACGAGCACAAGACCTTCGTCGAGGGCGTGCTCTGGGGCCTGAACAGCTTCGACCAGTGGGGCGTGGAGCTCGGCAAGGCCATGGCCGGCAAGATCCTGCCCGAGCTGGAAGGCGGGCCGGAAGCGCCGCACGACCCCTCGACCACGGCGCTGGTCAGGCGGCTGAAACGAGGCTGACCAGCGCGGCTCCGGCGCTTCAGAACTTCCTGGTCAGGCCGACGAAGACTCCGCGCCTCGGCCCGAACTGGGGTGCGCCGACGCCCACGCCCGTGCCGTCGCGAATCTCGTAGGTCTTGTCGAAGGCGTTGATCAGGTCGGCGCGGACTTGGACCACGCCGAAGTCGTGGGACACGCCGACGTTCACCTGGGTGTAGCTCGGCACGTGGTCGCCGTTGGGAACCGCCCCGTCGCGGCGCAGGCCCGTGCCGAACAGGAGGTCGGCGGTGAGCCGCGTGGCGCCGAACCGGTAGGACGCGCCGGCCGAGGCGGTCACCGTCTGGATGTGGTCCAGGTAGATGTAGTTGGCGGCGATGTAGGCCAGGTCGCCCGGATCGAAGTTGGCCTGGGCCGAGTCGATGGTCTTGCCCTGGGCCTTGGACAGGGAGACGTTCAGGTAGGCGCTGAACGGACCGTGGGCGTAGGCGGAGGTGAACTCCACGCCCCGCATGTAGCCCTTCTCGTAGTTGAAAGGCGTCAGGATGATCGGCGCGCCGAACTGGCCCTCGTCGATCAGGTTGTGGACGCTCTGGTAGTAGGCGTCGACGCCCAGGGTCACATCGCCGAGCTTCTGTTGCACGCCCACGTCGAAGTAGTGCGACCGCGAGGCGAAGGGCGTGGTGCTGGCGACCGGGTTGGGGAACTCGGCCGTCGTGCCGGTGAACTTGAAGACCGTGGGGTTGGCGATGAGCTCGAACGGCGGCGGGGTGAAGTAGCGCGCATAGCCGGCGTGGACGGTGGTTCCCGCGGCCGGGGTCCAGACCAGGTTCACCCTCGGGCTCCACTGGTGCTCATTGCGGTAGGAGTTCACCTGGTCGAACCGGATGCCGTAGTTGACCGTGAGGTCCGGCAGGAGCTTCCATTCGTCCTGCAGGTAGGCGGTGTAGGTCCAGGCGGTCTTGGCGCCGTTGTCGATGATGGTGATCGGCTGATCCGGCGGCAGGGCGCCGGTGGTGTCGAGCACCAGGGAGCTGGTCTTGCTGACCGCGCGATCGACCTGGACCACGGCGCCGGCGCGCACGGTGTGCGTGTCGGTCAGCCGGAAGACGCCTTCGAGCTGGACGCCGCCGGCGGTGTCGCTCTTGCGGGCGTCCTGGGCGATGCCGGTGAAGAGGAGGTCCCCGAGCGGGTCGGGGCGGAAACTCAGGGTCGAGTAGCGGACGAAGGCCGAGGCCTGGCCGGTGAACCGGTCGGTGGTGTGCTGGTAGCTGGCGATGGCGAACTCGGTCCCCTCGCGCTGACGCTCGTTCAGATCGTCGCTGAGGACGTCGCCCTGGCCGTTCACCGTCAGGCCGGTCCCGATGAACGTGGGCGTCGGATCGTCGGGGTAGTTGGGGTGCAGACCCGCGCGGTTGGGGATCTGGAAGGCCTGCTGGGAGACGCCGAGGATCATGGAGATCCGGTCGGAATCCCCGATGATGTGATCGAAGTAGCCGAAGCCCTGGAACTGGTCGGAGCGGTCATGCAGCGGGGTGGAGGAGCCGTCCGGCGACTCGATGCCCAGGCCCGTGTGCAGATAGCTGGCGCTCGCGAAGGCGCTGTTCGACCCCCAGGACCCGCCGTACTCCAGGCTGGGCTCGATCTCGTCGTGCCCGCCGCCGTAGACCCCGACCTGGCCCCCGTTCTGGAAGCCGCTCTTGGTGGTGATGTTGATGATGCCGGCGGTGCGAAGGCCGTATTGGGCGGGCAAGGCGCCGGTGACGAGGTCGATGTTGGCCGCGAGGCGCGGGCTGAGAGTTTGGCCGAAGACCGAGATGCCCTCGGGCAGGATCACGTTGTTCAGCCGGTACTGGAGGTCGGCGTGGTCGCCGCGGATGTGCAGCTGGCCGAAGGAGTCCTGGACCGCGCCCGGCGCCTGCAGGATGACCTGGTTCAAGGGCACATTCTCGCCGCCTGGCAGGATGTCGATGACCTGCTTGGAGAGCGAATAGGTCGTGGCGCCGAGCGCCGGCTCGACCGTCAGGCGCGCCGCGTCCAGCCGGTGGGCCGTGACCACGACGTCCGAAGAGGCGCCGTCGCCGTTGGTCGCCGCCCAGGCTTGGCCCGCGAACATGCCGGCGAGCACGCTCGCCGCCCCCAGCAGCCATCGTCCGCGCATGAACATCTCCCGAAGCAGCGTGTCTGTTATGAAATAACATCTCGCGACGTCAAGCCGGATGTTATGAAATAACGTTTAGGTGTGTGTTCCGCGCAATGCCCAGGCGCCGCGAGCCTTCCTGCGGGCGCGGTTCACGAAACCGACATGCAATCGGCCTAGGGGCGGGCCTGCGCCCGTTCGGCCGGCATGGCCGGCTTTGGGGGGCGCGGCCGACGCCGAAGAGCCGCTCCGTGGACGACGACGACCCGCCCGCCCGCTACCGCACGGTCTTCATCTCGGACGTGCACCTGGGCACGCGCGGCTGCCAGGCCGAGCTGCTGCTGGACTTCATCCGGCACATCGACTGCGAGCAGCTCTATCTGGTCGGCGACATCGTCGACGGCTGGCGGCTGAGGGGCCGCTGGTACTGGCCGCAGGCGCACAACGACGTGGTGCAGAAGATCCTGCGCATGGCGCGCAAGGGCGTGCGGGTGACCTACGTGCCCGGCAACCACGACGAGTTCGCCCGCGACTACTGCGGCTCGCACTTCGGCGGGGTCGAGGTGGTGATGGACGCCATCCACGAGACGGCCGACGGCCGGCGGCTGCTGGTCGTGCACGGCGATCACTTCGACGGCGTGATCCGGTACGCCAAGCACCTGTCCTTGCTGGGCGACTGGGCCTATGCGATCGTCCTCGAGCTGAATACCTGGTTCAACCGCATCCGGCGGCGGTTGGGATTCGGCTACTGGAGCCTGTCGGCCTACCTCAAGGGCAAGGTGAAGAACGCAGTGCAGTTCATCGCCGACTTCGAAGCGGCCGTCGCCGAAGAGGCGCGGCGGCGCGGCGCGGACGGCGTGGTCTGCGGCCACATCCACAAGGCGGAGCTGCGCGAGATCGCGGGGCTCGTCTACGCCAACGACGGCGACTGGGTGGAGAGCTGCACGGCGCTCGTCGAGCACCTGGACGGCCGTCTCGAGGTCCTGGAATGGGCCAGGCGCCGCTCCTGGTCGATGATCGACCGCAGGGTTCCAGCCTTTCCCCTCCAGCCCGCCGGAGAAACGGCGGGGGCCTGATGCGCATCCTCCTGGCGAGCGACGCCTGGGAGCCTCAGGTCAACGGGGTGGTGCGCACGCTCACGCGCACCATCGCCGAATGCCGGGACATGGGCCACGAGGTGGAGGTCATCGAGCCCGGCCAGTTCCGCACCTTCCCGCTGCCGACCTATTCGGAGATCAAGCTGGCGGTGGGCTGCTACCAGCCGATCCAGGAGCGGCTGAAGGCGTTCGAGCCGGAGGCCATCCACATCGCCACCGAGGGCCCGATCGGCCTGACGGTGCGCAAGCTGTGCCTGGAGTGGAAGCTGCCCTTCACCACCAGCTACCACACGCGCTTTCCCGAATACGTCTCGGCGCGCCTGCCGGTGCCGGTAGGCGCCGGCTACGCCTACATGAAGTGGTTCCACCGCCCCTCGGGGCGGGTGATGGTGGCCACCAAGAGCATGTGGCGCGAGCTCGAGCTGCACGGCTTCCACAACCTCGCGATCTGGAGCAAGGGCGTGGACACCGAGCTGTTCCGCCCCGGGATGACCTCCCCCCTCTACGCGGGCCTGCCGCGCCCGATCTGGCTGAACGTCGGCCGCGTGGCGGTGGAGAAGAACATCGAGACCTTCCTGAAGCTCGACCTGCCCGGCACCAAGGTGGTGGGCGGCGAGGGCCCGCAGATGGAGGAGCTGAAGGCGCGCTATCCGAAGACGGTGTTCCTGGGCTACCGGTTCGGCGAGGAGCTGGCGGCCTGCTTCTCGGACGCGGACGTCTTCGTCTTCCCCTCCCTGACCGACACCTTCGGCCTGGTGATGCTGGAGGCCATGGCGTCGGGCACGCCGGTGGCCGCCTTCGCCGCGCCGGGACCGGTCGACGTGATCCCGGGCTCGGGCGCGGGCGCGCTGGCGCAGATCGGCGGGGACCTGAAGGCGGCGTGCCTGGAGGCGCTGACGATCGACCGCCAGGCGACCCGGGCCTTCGCCGAGCAGTTCTCGTGGCGGGCCTGTGCGGAGGAGTTCATCCGCAACCTGACGCCCCTGCCCCAGCCGGAGAAGCGGCGGATCTGGAAGCGGCTGAAGCGGCTGGCGCGGTTGAGATCGCGCCCGCCGGACCTGCTCAAGGCGAGCCGGACGGCGCTGAAGGGGATGGCGGACCTAACAGCCATCGGAAAGTGAGCACCGCCGACGCCGCGCCGAGGAGCTGGGCGCCGATGAAGGCCGGCGCGGAGCGGGGCGCGATGCCGGCGAAGCTGTCCGTGAGGCTGCGCGCAATGGTCACCGCCGGGTTGGCGAAGGACGTGGAGGCGGTGAACCAGTAGGCCGAGGTGATGTAGAGGCCGACCGCCATGGGCGTGAAGGCCGGCCGGAACCGGTCGCAACCCAGGATCACGGCCAGGAGGCCGAAGGTGGCGACGAGCTCGGAGAACGCCTGGGCGGGCCCGTCGCGAAGCCTGGAGGAGACCTCCAGCACCGGGGCCGCGAACATCAGGTGCGCCGCGAAGACGCCGAGGATCGCGCCCGTGACCTGGACGGCGATGTAGGCTGCGGCGTGCGCCGGCCGCCCCTGGCCCTTCAGCACGAAGGCGAGGGTGACGGCGGGGTTGAAGTGGGCGCCGGAGATCGGGCCGAAGACCACGATCAGCACGGTGAGGCCCGCGCCGGTGGCGATGGTGTTGGCCAGGAGCGCCAGGCCGTCCGAGCCGCCGGACAGGCGCTGGCCCATGATCCCGGAGCCGACGACGATGGCGAGCAGGAAGGCCGTCCCGAGGGCTTCGGCGGCGAGCCGGCGCAGGAGATCGAACCGCTCGGGCTCAGGGCCAGGCGAGGGCTGGGCCCCCGCATCGCTCGGCGCCGCGGACCGGGCGGGCGCCTCGGCCCGAAGCGACTGGCGCTCAAGCGCGGTCATGCCGGCTCGGACTCGTCCTTGACGTGGCCGATGTCCTCGAGCCGGCGCTGCAGCGACAGCCGGTCGAGCCCGGTGATGGGCAGGCTGGCGAACAGGCCGATGCGGTTGTGAAGCTGGCGGTAGGCGTCCGCGAAGGCGACGGCGATCTCGGCTACGGAGCCCGTGGCCGCCGCGGGATCGGGAACGCCCCAGTGGGCGGTCATCGGCTGGCCGGGCCAGACCGGGCAGACCTCCTGGGCGGCGTTGTCACAGACGGTGAAGACGAAATCCATCTTCGGCGCGTCGGGCCCCGAGACCTCCTCCCAGGACTTGGAGCGGAAGCCGGAGGTGTCGTAGCCGAGCTTGTTCAGGAGCGCGATGGCGTGGGGATTGACCTCGCCCTTGGGCATGGAGCCCGCGGAGAAGGCCCGGAAGCGGCCGGCGCCGACCCGGCTCAGGATGGCCTCGGCCAGGATCGAGCGCGCCGAGTTGCCGGTGCACAGGAACAGGACGTTGTAGGCCCTGGGCGAGGCTTCGGCGCTCATGCAGTCCTCTTCTCCATCGCGGGGGGCGCCTCGGCGCAGCAGGCGGCGCGGGCGACGATCTCGGCGAGCGGCGCGCAGATGGCCGAGGCGCCCGAGCAGCAGTCCTCGATCAGATAGGCCAGGAGCTGGCGCATCGGGCCATAGGCCGCCGCATAGATGATCCGGCGCCCGTCGCGCCGGGACTCGATCAGGCCGGCCGCGCTCAGGATGTTGAGGCTGGCCGACAGGGTGTTGGGCAGGGTCCCGGTGGCGCGGGCGATCTCGCCGGCCGCGAGGCCGGGCCCGCCGGCGCGGACCAGCAGGCGGAAGACCTCGAGCCGCCCCGGGTGCGCCAGGGCCGAAAGGGCGGCGACGGCGTCTATCATTTCCATATTTCTCGAATAGACGAAGTTTATAAGCGAGGCAAGACTGAGCGCCTTGTCTTCTCCCATGGGGAGAAGAAGGGCCCCGCCCTCCGAAGCCTTAGGCGAAGGAGGGTGGGAAGATGGGGGGGTAGGGACCCCAGGTTCGGTAACCCCTCACCTCCCCGTTGCTGTGCAACGGGTCCCCTCCTCTCCCTATGGGAGAGGAATTCTAGATCAGCTGCTTGCGCATGGCCTGGGAGAGCAGGTCGATCAGGGAGACGGCGACGACCACCACGATCATCACCGCGGCGGTGGCCGAGTAGTCGAAGCTGTTGATGGAATCGAACAGCACCTGGCCGATGCCGCCGGCGCCGATCAGGCTCAGCACCGTCGCCGAGCGGGTGTTGGATTCGAAGCGGTAGAGGGCATAGGAGGTCCACAGCGGCGCCACCTGGGGCACCACGCCCCAGACCACCACCTCGACCCTGCCGGCGCCGGTCGCGCGCACGCCTTCCACGGGCCTGGGGTCGATCGCCTCGACCGCCTCGGAGAAGAGCTTGCCCAGCACCCCGCCGGTGTTGATGGCCAGCGCCATGACGCCGGCGAAGGGGCCAAGGCCCACCACGACCACGAAGACGGCGCCGATCACCAGCTCGTTCATCGCCCGCATCAGGTCCATGACCCGGCGCACGGGCTGGACCACCCAGACCGGGGCGATGTTGCGCGCGCCGAGCAGGCCCAGCGGGACGGCCAGCAGGATGGCGAAGAAGGTGCCCCAGAGCGCCATCTCCACCGTCAGCCACATCTGCTGGAGGAAGAGACGCCAGTCGGAGAAGTCCGGCCGGGCGAAGCCGGCCAGGAATTCCACCATGTTGTGGGCGTTGGTGAAGAGCTTGCCGAACTTGCCGATCTCGGCGACGTGGCCGCCGGCGACCAGGAGCGCCGCCATGCCGCCCCAGATCACCAGGTCGAGCAGGCGCTCGCGCAGGCTGCGCGTCGGCGGCGGGGGGACCGGGGCGGCGGCCTCAGCCACAGAAGGGGGCTCGCGCGACGAAGAGCGGGCCGGCCGAGCGGCGGACCGCGCTCAAGGCGCGCCGCCTCCGGCGAGGTCGGAGGGCAGCTTCTCGACGGTCCCGCGCGCCTCGGCGGCGGCGCGCTCGATCTTGAGCTGATCGACAGCGGACTGGGCGGCCTTGATCTTGGCCGCATCGCCCGAACTCCCTGGCGAGCTCGAGGTTCTGGGCCGCCTCCATCTCGCGCACGGGCAGCAGGTGATCGTCGTCAGCCGCCTTGAACGGGCCCATGCTGAGCTTGGCGAGGACCGCGCGCTGGCGCTCGGCCTCGGGGCCCGTCCCCGTCCCATAGGTCATGAAGAAGGTGCGGATCCTGGCCTTGAGCGCGGGGTCCAGGTCCTTGCGCCAGATGATCGGGTCCTCGGGCAGGCGCGGCGAGGTCCAGATGATCCTCACCTTGCCCCGGAGCGCGGGGTTGCGCTCGGCGTTCATCTTGAGGCCGGTGGTGTTGTTGGTGGCGACGTCGAGCACGCCGTTGGCGACCGCGGCGAAGTTGGCCTGGTGGTTGGCGGCGCGCACGGTCCTGAAGCAGTTCTGCGGACGGATGCCCCGGGGCGCGAAGAGGTAGGTCATGGGCGCCAGGGTGCCGGAGGTGGAGTTGGCGTCGCCGATGCCGAAGTTCAGCGCCTTGCCGCACTTCAACACCTTGTCCAGGGTGAGGCCGCTCTTGGCGTTGACGATCAGGACCGAGAAGTAGCCGTCCACCCCCGAGGGATCGGTGGTCCGGGCGAACACCTCCCCGCCGCCCCGGCGCACGGCGGCCAGCCCCGAGAAGTTGGAGAACCAGCCGAGCTGGGTCTGGTTGAAGCGCATGGCCTCGACCAGGGCGGTGTAGTTGGCCGCGTAGTAGGGCTTGATGTCGAGCCCGGTCTCCTGGCGCATGTCGGCGATGAAGGGCGCCCACAGATCCTGCAGGCCCTGGGCGCTCTCGGTCGACAGGATCGAGAAGTTGATGGTCTGGCCCTTGGGCTTGGGCTGGCAGGCGCCCAGGACCAGGGCGAGGGCGGCCAGGGCCATGAGGCCGCCGCGACGGGTCGTCATGGGAGGGCTCCTTCGGGCAGGACCTGCTGGATCTCGCGGCCGTAGATCTCGACGAGCTGGTCGCGGCCGAGGCCGGACGCGGGGCCGTCGTAGGCGATCCGGCCTTCCTTGATGGCCACGACGCGCGGGCAGTAGCGCAAGGCGTGCTCGACCTGGTGCAAGGTCACGATGATGCTGATGCCGAGGCTCTGGTTGAGGTCCTTGAGCAGCTCCATCACCCGGCGGGCGGCCACCGGATCGAGCGAAGCGACCGGCTCGTCGGCGAACACCACCTCGGCGCCCTGGACCACGGCTCTCGCGATCGCGGCGCGCTGCTGCTGGCCGCCGGACAGGGAATCGGCGCGCTGGGCCGCGCGCTCGGCCAGGCCCACGCGGACCAGGGCCGCCATCACCGCCTGCTTGTCGGCCCGGGGCCACAGGCCGAGCAGCCCCCGGATGGGACTGATGCGGCCAAGACAGCCCAGGGCGACGTTGGTGAACAGATCGAGCCGGCCGACCAGGTTGAACTGCTGGAAGATGAAGCCGACGCGGGCGCGGATGCGGCGCACCTTGTCGCTGACCCTTCCGCCGGCCTGGACCGCCTCGCCGAACACCTCGACGCGCCCCTCGCCCGGATCGATCGGGGTGAAACCCACAGCCGCGCGCAGGAGCGTGGACTTGCCCGAGCCCGACGGCCCGATCAGGGCGGCCATCTCGCCCCGGCCCAGGGTGAGGCTGACGCCGTCAAGCGCCCGGCGCTCGCCGTAGGTCTTGCTCACGCGGGTGAGGGCGACGAGGGTCTCAGCCATGTCGGCCCAGAGCCTTGGCCAAAGCGCACGACGGTTTCATGACGCCCTCAGATCTCCGTCCGAAGCTGTGCCGCCGGCCCGCGCCGCCCTGCGCATCCTGATGAGCCAGGGCTGCGGCAGGCGTCCAGAAGAATTAGCCACGAAAGACACGAAAGACACGAACGCGTCTGGGACGTTACAGCACGATCCTCTCGACGCGCGCCTTCGGCGCGCATCCGAAGTCGACCAGGTGGCCGAGTCTCAGGCCGGTGGCGCGAAGATAGTTGAGAACCTGGGCCCGGTGCTCGGGCGCGATCTCGCGGATGGCTTTGAGCTCCACGATGACGGCCTCGTAGCAGACGAAGTCGGGAGCGTAAGTCCGTCGCAGCGGCTCGCCCTTGTAGGTCAGGGCGAGAAGCGGGGACGCACGGAAGGGAATGGCCCGGGCCGCGAACTCGCGGGCGAGGCGCTCCTGGTAGACCGCCTCGAGGAACCCGGCGCCCATCTCGCGGTACACCTCAAAGACGGCGCCCTGAATCTGGAAGGACTCGTCCGCATAGAGCAGCCTTTCGTGTCTTTCGTGCTTTTCGTGGCTCTCATCCGGCATCGCGGCCTCCCGCGTGTCCCAGGTCAATCGCGGGCTTTCACAGCCGCAGCTCGCCGGAGAGGATCTTGTCGTAGGCGGGCTTGGTGAGCTTCACATAGCCCTTGTCGGGATGGCGGTAGTAGAGCGGGCCCCTGATCCGCTGCGGGTCGAAGCCGTCGGCCACCAGGTCGATCTTGCGGTACTTGAAGGTGCCGGTGGTCTCGATCGAGGGCTGGAGCCGCACGAACAGGGGCTGGGCGTAGGCCGGCAGCTCGGCGTCGAGCAGGTCCTTGAGGCCCGAGATGTCGAAGCCCTTGTCCACGACCAGCGAGGCCATGCCCGCGCGCCCGTCGAGCTTGCCCACCTGGACGCCGTAGACCGTGGCCTCGTGCACGCCGGGAGCGGCGGAGAGCCGCTCGGCCACCTCGGTGGTGGAGACGTTCTCGCCCTTCCAGCGGAAAGTGTCGCCGACCCGGTCGACGAAATAGAAGTAGCCGTCGCTGTCCTGGCGCATCAGGTCGCCGGTGGCGAAGAAGGCGTCGCCCGGCTTGAACACGTCGTGCAGCACCTTCTTCTGGGTGGCGGCGGCGTCGGCGTAGCCGGTGTAGCTGCGCCGCACGTCCTGGCCGATCTCGCCCACGCATTCGCCGATCTCGCCGGGCCTGGCCTCGATGCACAGGCCATTGGTCCCGCGCACCGCCTCTTCGGCGTCCACGTCGAAGCGGACCAGCCGGACGTTGAAATACTTGCGCAGGTACCGGGGCGCGCGCCCGATGGCGCCCAGGCGGCCGTCGAAGTTGAACATCGACACATTGCCTTCGGTCGAGCCGTAGAACTCCAGGATCTCGGGGATGCGGAAACGGCCGCGCAGCTTGCGCCAGACGTCCGGGCGAAGGCCGTTGCCGAAGGCCATGCGGATGGAGTGGGTCCGGTCCTGGGGGACTCGGGCTGGTTCACCAGATAGCGGCAAAGCTCGCCGATGTAGACGAACATGGTCGCCGAGGTCGCGATCGCCTCCTCCCAGAAGGCGCTCGCCGAGAATCGCCGCAGCAGGACGAAGACCCCGCCGTTGAGCAGCGCCGCGCCGACGGCGCAGAGCCCGCCGGTGGCGTGATAGAGCGGCAGGGCGCACAGGATCCGGTCGGTCGCCTTGGCGCCGGTCGCCGCGGCGAAGCCGCGCATGTAGAGCTGGACGCGCATGTGGGTGATGCGCGCGGCCTTGGGCAGGCCGGTGGTGCCCGAGGTGAAGATGTAGAGGGCCGTGTCGCGGGCGACGAGGCCCTCGCGCACCTGCTCGCGTTCGGGCCGGACGGCGCTGGATCCCTTGAGCGCGGTGACGAGGTTGCGCTGGTCGCCCTGGGCCTCGCCGAGGGTCCACAGGGTGATCTGCTTGTCGAGCGTGGCGCGCACGGCCTCGAGCGCGGGGGCGGTTTCCTCGTCGACGATGACGTGGCCGGCGTCGGCGAGCTTGATGCAGTGGGCCAGCGCGGGGCCGGCCAGGTGGTGGTTGATGAGGGCGGCGACGACGCCGATCTTGTTCAGCCCGTACCAGGCGGCCGTGGAGTCCGGGCGGTTGGGCAGGAGGATCGCCACCGCCTGGCCGCGCCGCAGGCCCCGCGCACGGCCCCAGTGGGCGTAGCGGTTGGCCAGGGCGTCGAACTCACCATAGGTGAGACTCTTGCCCTCGAACAGGATGGCCGGGCGGTCGCGCCACTTGTCGACCGCGTCCTCCAGGTCGTCGCAGGACAGCTGCGGCGAGTCGGCCGCCACCGAGCGCACGCGGTTCAAGGTGCGAATCAACGGAACCAGGAACCGCACTTCGCGCCTGATCCGGCCGGCCAGACTCATCAGGGCCTCCCGCAGGCAGCATGACCGGCGCGAGGATGCGGTCAAGGCGGCAAGCTGACCGCCCGCGGCGGCTCAGCGTTTCGGATAGAGCTCGAACAGCACCTCGCGGCGGCCGAAGTCCAGGGTGACCGAATCGAAGGTCGAGAGCGCGTCCATGCCGATCAGGATGGCGGGCTTGTCCACCAGGTCCCAGATCTGGAAGACGTGCAGGTCCGCGAAGGTCACCGAGATGTCGACCATGTGCACGTGGCCCAGCCTGAGAACCGGCAGGAGCGCGATCTCGCCGGGGATGGTCTTGCCGGTGACGCTGATGATCGGCACGTCGTAGAACTGGCCCTGGGGGAGCTTGAGCACCGCCAGCTGCTCCAGCGCCAGGTTGCCGATGGTGCGCTCGGCCCCGGAGTCCAGGAAGGCCGCGACCGGGATTCCGGCGAGATCGGCGTCCACGATGGTGAGCTGGCCGGCGCGCTGGCGCGCCCGCACGCGCGAGGTGAAGGGCGGCAGCGGGACGAAGCGCGAGCTCTCCACCGTCAGGCGCCGATCGCGGAAGTCGAGCTCGAGCCGCTGGTTGCGCAGCCGGTCGATCCCCAGGATCCCAGGCGCGCCGATCGCCGCCTGGGGCAGGGCGGGCAGGAGCACGTCCTTGTCCCGGCGGCCGCCGACCTGGAACTCGTCCGCGATGACGGTGGAGGTGGTCTCGGCGCCGGCCACGCCGTGCAGGGTGACGTTCGGCCCGGGCCGCAGACCCAGCTCGGCCGCCAGCTCGGTGGAGACCACCGACTGGTTCGCGCCGGTGTCGACGACGAAGTAGCTCGGCCCCTTGTCGTTGATCAGGACCGGCGCGGTCATGCGCCGGTAGGGATCGTCGGCGGTCTCGATCGTCTCGCCGGGAGCGGGCGCGCTGGGCTTGATCGCCGCCACGATCTGCGGGCCGTCGCCCCCGCCGATCTGGGCGGGATGGGTCGCGGCGCGGGCGAGGGCTGGCCAGGCGAGGCCGAGGCCCAGGGCCGCAAATAGCCGCCGACGATCGTGAAACGTCTCCGCCATTCGCCGGAACCTGTCCTCTCCCCACGCGACCTTCGCCGGCCAGGGCCAGCTCCTTGGGCAGGCGATCCTGCAGCGTGCCGAAGGCTCGCTCCGAGCGTCCGCGGGCCTGGGGCGAGTAGGCGGCGATGTGCTCGATGCCGAGCTGGGCCAGGGCCCGGCCGACCTGGGTCAGGGCCGTCCTGGAGACCTTCGCGCCGGCCTCGGGGGTGTGGAAGTAGTGGCTGCCCCGGTCGGTGTAGAAGCTGCAGAACAGACCGTGACGGGCGATCACCTCGGCCAGGCCGCGAAAGCTGGACGCCGTGCCCTCCTCGTCGACCAGGAAGGCCGAGTAGATCGCGCTGGTGGCGTCGTCCATGGTGACCACCAGGTCGTGCTTGCAGAGCCCGCCAGCCAGCCAGGCGTGGGTCGAGGCGTCCTGGTGCAGCATCATGCCCACCATCGGCCGGCGCGGACGCTTCTTGCGATGCGCCGAGCGCTTCCTCGCCGGGCGCACCAGCCCCGACCGCTGCAGCCAGACCTTGGTCACCGTATAGCCTAGCTTGTAGTCGTGCCGCTTCACCAGCTGCTCGTGGAAGTGCTTCACCGTGAACTCGCCGTAGTGGGCCCGGTAGAGCCCCAGCATCCGCTCGATCTCCGCCATCGGAGCCCGCCGGCTCGACGGCCGCAGGCGACGATCGGCCAGCCCCGCAGGTCCTCGTCGTGCAGCCGGTCGCGCCAGCGACGGAACGTCCGGTCGCTGACCCCCAGCATCTCCGCCGCCGCCTCCTGGCCAAGCTCGCCTCGCTCGTGTCGTCCAAGCAGGTCCTCGAAACGCATCCTTCGTATGCCCTCGTTGATGCGCGCCCGGTCCATCCCAGCCCCTCGTTCCAGAGGCCACACAAACCGGACACTTCACGAGCTACAAACTCCGGACACTTCACGAGCTAGCCACATTAGCAGCCGTCCGGGGGCGCACAATCAGGCGAGGCCGGCTATGATGGGAGATGACGCTCCCGAATCAGACATCTGCGCGCCTTCCGCGCGGCGAGCCGGGTCCCACTTTCCCTGAAGGCGCGCGCGCGCGAAAATTGAGCCGGGTCCCACCTCGCCTGAAGGCGCGCCGCGCGCGATCCTGTTCGACCTCGACGAGACGATCCTCAGCTTCGGACATCGGCCCGATCAGCTGCGCCAGACGGTGGAGGTCTTCGCCGACGAACTGGCTCCCCTTGCGCCGGAGGACGTCCTGGAGACGCTCGAGGCGCACTACACCGCCTTCTGGGGCGACGCCGAGCGGCACCGCGAGTGGCGGGCCCGACCGCTGGTGGAGTCGCGCCGCTTCATCGCCGCCCAGGCTTTCGAGGTCCTGAGAGCCCAGGGCGCGGCGCACCTCGGCGAGGCGATGGCGCACCGGCTGGGCGAGCACTTCCATAGCCGACGCGAAGGGTTCTGCCGGCTGTTCCCCGGCGCCTGCGCGGCGCTGGACGCGGTGCGCGCCAAGGGGATCCTGATGGGCCTGGTGACCAACGGCGTCAGCGCGAGCCAACGCGCCAAGCTCGCCCGCTTCGACCTGGAACGGCGGTTCGACCACATCCAGATCGAGGGCGAGCACGGCTTCGGCAAGCCCGAGCCCCGCGCCTATGCGCACGCGATGGCGGCGCTGGACGTAGAGGCCCACGAGACCTGGATGGTGGGCGACAACCTGGAATGGGAGGTGGCGGCGCCGCAAAGGCTCGGCATCTTCGCGGTCTGGCACGACGGCTACCGCCAGGGCCTGCCTGCGCAAAGCACGGTGAGGCCGGACCTGATCGTCCACCGCATCAGCGAGCTTCTGGAGCATCTGCCATGAGACACGCGGCCTGTTCGTGCGGCGCCCTGACCGCCGCCTGCGAAGGCGAGCCGGTGCGGATCTCGGTCTGCCACTGCCTGGACTGCCAGAGACGCACGGGCAGCGCCTTCGGCGCGGCCGCCTTCTTCCCGGTCGAGACGGTGAGGACGGCCGGCCAGAGCACGGTCTACGAGCGCAAGGGCGACTCGGGCGGAACGATCCGGTTCCACTTCTGCCCCAGATGCGGGACCTCTGTCTTCTGGTCGCGGGACACCCGGCCCGAGGTGTTGGGGGTGGCGATCGGCGCCTTCGCGGACCCAGGCTTCCCCACGCCGGACAAGGAGGTCTATCGCGAGCGCAGCCACGCCTGGGCCTTCCTGGACCTGCCGGGCCAGGAGTAGTGAGGCCTTGCGGTTCCTGCGACTTATACGCATATTTCGAATAAGTGTAGGGATATGGCGATGCGAACCTTCTCCACAGTGCAGTTGCTGAGGGACTTGAAGTCCGTCACCCATGCGGCGGCGCGCGAGCCCGTCGCGATCACCCAGCACCGCAAGCCGAGGTTCGTCCTGATGGCGGTGGAGGACTATCAAAGGCTCGCGTCGCCGGGGGCCGATCCCAGGCGCGCCTACAGAACCGAGGACGCGCCTTCGGAGATCACGGGCCTTTTCGAGGCGGCGCTGACCGAGCTGGCGGACCGGGATCCGCATGCCGAGTGAGCCGCCGCCGCAAGGCTCGATCATCGAATATCCATACCTCTGGCTCCGCCAGGCCGACGCAGGCGAAACTGAGGGGCGCAAGCCCAGACCCGTGTGTATGGCGCTCCGGGTTCGCAACGAGGAGGCGGGCGAGCACCACCTGCTGCTGCTTCCGGTCTCCAGCCAGCCGCCCACCGACGACCAGCGCGCAATCGAAGTTCCGGAGACGGAACGGCGTCGGGCCGGCCTTTCCAAGTATCCGCGGGCCTGGGTCGTCACGAGCGAATTCAGCTACGATGTCGCGGAGCGGAGCTTCTACCTCAATCCGAACGCTAGTGTGGTGGATCAGAAGTTCGCATGATGATGGCGGCGCCCTCGGCTGCGAACTTCTGATCCGTAAACCACACTAGAATCATACATTTGCTAGTGTCCTTATCGATTCCGAAGTTCGCCTCTGGCTTGCAAATGCGTTGGCGAACTTCGGAATCGGGACACTAGAGCCCTTGGTTCATTCGGTCGGTCGTTCTTGGGACGGATCGCCCGCGAGCTCCTGGAGACCCTGGGGCGACGACGCGGACGTGTGAACCGCACGTCGTAGTCGGGACCAGGTCCTCCTCGGCGAAGCCCTCTCTGGACTTCCGTGCTCGAACTCGGCGCAGGGCCCGCCATGGCCCTGACGATCTACGGCTCCTCCCAGTCCCGGACCTTGCGCGTGCTCTGGATGGCCGAGGAGCTGGGCCTCGACTATGACCGCGCCCCCGCCGAATGGGATGATCAGGCGCTGAAGGCGCCGGCGTTCCTGGCGATCAATCCAGCCGGCCGGATCCCGGCCATCATGGAGGACGGGTTCGCCCTGTCGGAGTCGCTGGCGATCACCCTCTATCTCGCCAAGGCGCACGGCTCGCCGCTCTATCCGGCGAGCCTCGAGGACGAGGCGCGGACCTGGAGCTGGACGCTGTGGGCGACCTATGAGCTGGAAAGCTTCCTCAATCGCGACGCCCGCCGTCCTCCGCCGCCGCGCGACCTGGACCGGTGGGTCGCGCCGGCGCTGCGGCGCCTGGAGGACGCGCTGAAGGCCTCGCCCTGTCTGCTGGGCGAGGCCTTCTCGGCGGCCGACCTGAACGTGGCCTGCGTACTTTCGCCCTCGCGGACGAACCGGATCGATCTGGCGCCCTATCCGGCCGTCCGCGACTGGCTGGAGCGCTGTCGCGGACGGCCGGCCTGGATTCGGACCCGAGCGCTTCAGGCGGGCTGAGGCGCATACCGTACGCGGGTCCGCTCGGGTCGCCGGCGCCGGCCGTTGAGCACGGCGCCGATGAAGCTGTAGCGGACCAGGTAGCGGTAGCTCAGCAGCAGGATCGGCAGGGCGATCGCCAGCACGACGCCGAACTTGGCGAGGCCCGGCAGGTCGAGCGGCGCGAGGAGCATCTGCAGCAGGTACACCAGCGGCAGGTGCGCGATGTAGATCCAGTAGGACGCGTCCGACACGTACCGGATCGTCGGGCTCGGCCGATCGAGGAAGGCCAAAGCCGCCCCCACCGCCGCGAACGCCGTGCTCCAGATCGCCAGGGCGTAGGCGATGGCGAAGCCCAGGGTCGCCGCCGGCGAGTCCAGAGGCGTGATGCGGGCCGTGGGACCGGCGACGGTCAGGCAGATGGCGATCGAGGCTGCGGCGATCACGAGATCCAGCGGCCAGCGGCGGCGCAGCATCGGCAGAAGCGTCTCCTTGCGCCGCTCGATCAGCCAGCCGAGGCCGAAGGCCATGGCGAAGACCAGGGCCGAGGCGGGCGGCGGGATCAGGGACTGGTCGGGCGTGGGCACGCCGAACCACGCGGTCCAGTGCGGAGTCAGGTAGAGGGCGACCGCCACCGGCGCGCCGATGACGAAGGCCGAGAACGGCGTGGCGATCAGGGCCGCCACCAGGGCGTCGACGGCGCCGCGCAGGCGCTGGCGCCGGTCGATCAGCGCCACCAAGCCGCGCACGGACAAGGCGACGACATAGAGCAGGAGCAGCACATAGAGGAACCACAGGTGCGTCAGGGGCACGGCGAGGAACGGCCTGCCCCCGGCGGGCGGCGGCGGCGTAAGCGGCATGGCGCCCGGCGTCATGTGGCTGATGGTCCAGATCCACATGCCCGCCAGCGCGGCCATGACGATCGGCCAGCCCACGATGAGCGGGACCGCGATGCGGACCAGCCGGTTCTTGACGAAGCCGCCGAAGCCGCGCCGGTGCAGCATCATCCGGGCGAAGAAGCCCGCGATCAGGAAGAAGGCGGTCATGCGGAAGACGTGGATGACGAAGAAGACGATCGCGAGCGCGGGGCTCGGCGAGGCGTCGGCGACCGGGGCGGCGATGAGCGGCGGGAGGCCGGGCAGATAGGCCAAGGTCGCGTGAAGGACGACGCCGGCGAGGAGCGCGATCGCGCGCACGGCGTCCATGGCATGGAGCCGGTCTTGCGGCTGCATGGCGGTTCTCCGATTCGGATTGAGGGTTGGATAAGGCCGCACGCCGACCACCCACGCGCACGGCGCGCAGGGAAACCAGAGAGAGAGGAGACTGGAGGTCGGCGCGGACCCCGATCAGGGAGAGCGCCTTCAGGACGGCGCGGCAGGCGCCGCGGGTCCCTTGGGGCGCGACCCGATCAGGAGGATTCGTCGGGCGGTCCGCGTTCCTTGGGGTCCGGCTCGATCAGACGGCTGATGGCGTCGAGGTAGCTGACGAAGGCCTTGCGGCCCTCGCGAGTGATCCGCACGCGGGTCAAGGGCTTGCGGCCTTCGAACGTCTTGTCGATGACCACGTACCCGGCCTCCTCGAGCTTCCTGAGATGGACCGACAGGTTGCCGTCGGTGGCGCCCAGGCGCTCCTTGATCGTGTTGAAATCCGCGACGTAGACGCCGGCGAGGTAGGCCATGACGCCAAGCCTCAGGCGGCCGTGGATCACCTCGTCGATCCGGTTGATGTCGAAGTCGTCCATGACGTGGACCCGGTTCAGCCGCTCGTCGTCGTTCCGGTCAGGCGGTCGCCCGGGGGCGCATCACGATCACCAGGCCGGGGCCGGAGATCCAGACGATGAGTCCCAGCCCGCAGACGAGGAGCACATCCCAGGTCGAGACGAAGAACGCGTTGGCGACAGCGGTGAGGTAGCTGCCCAGGGCGACGAGGAGCCAGCCCTTGCGCGGCCTCAGAATGGCGGCGACCCACCAGGCCGCGCCGTAGAGGGAGAAGCAGACGCAGGTCCAGACCTGCCACATCTTGGGCTCGTGCAGGCGGGCGCCGGCGATGAAGATCACCGCGAGGATGGACAGGGTCGTCAGGCCGATCCCCGACCAGCCCGCCAGCGCCGCCAGCGCCCTCGGCGACTCCACCTTGGGGGCGCGGAAGATGAAGGCGAGGAGGATCGCGACCGGGACGTAGACGATCGTCGACCAGATGCTGACCCAGCCGGTCTGGTCCTCGGGGATCCAATGGACGAATCCCCGCAGCGACGCCCAGACCGGGATCAGCGGGACCCCGAAGATCAGGCCGGCGGCGAACAGCTGGGCGCCGACGGCGCGCGGCAGCGGTCCCTCGTCCAGGGCAAGGGCCTTGAGGAAGGCCACGTCGTCGCGGAGGGTCTGGATGTCGGTCACGGCAGGTCCCCAGGGTTGTCGATCAGGGTCATAGTCAAAGAGCTTTAAAATGTAAAGTGCTTTGATCGTGGCCGGAATGACAGGGTTCCATCGATGGGCTTAACGTGAGTCCGGCGGACGGCCGCGAAGGCCGCAGAACCAGGGAGGAAGGCCATGGACTTCGGCGGCGACGTCCCGGCAAGGCGCGATCAGGAGGGACGCGCCTATGGCCGGCCCGGGCAGCATCCGGACGATGACCTGGTCCGCTGCGGACCCGGCACGCTGGGCGGGGAGCTCCTGAGGCGCTACTGGCAGCCGCTCGCCCGCTCGGACGAGGCCGGCCGGTATCCCAGGCTGGTCAAGATGCTGGGCGAGGAGCTGATCCTGTTCCGCGACGGGCGCGGGCGGCCGGGCCTGCTCTATCCGCGCTGCATGCACCGCGGGACCTCGCTCCTCTACGGCCGGGTCGAGCAGGACGGCATCCGCTGCTGCTACCACGGCTGGCTGTTCGACCCGGAAGGCAAGGTGCTGGAGATGGCCTGCGAGCCGGGCGCCCAGGCGCCGGCCGGCGCGCGCCAGCCCTGGTATCCCCTGGTGGAGAAGCACGGGCTGATCTTCGTCTACATGGGACCGCCGCAGAAGGAGCCGGCGTTCCCGCGCCTGTCCGTGACCGAGGACCTGGAGGACGACGAGCTGCTGATCTCGAGCGGGGGGCTGGAGCGGAGACAGCCGCTGGACGGAACGATCGCCGAGGCCCTGATCGGGGGCCAGGACTACAACTGGTTCCAGTTCCACGACAATGTGCTGGACCCCTTCCACCTCTACTGGCTGCACGGCCGGCTGAACGGCATCCAGTTCATGCCGACCTACGCCATCCTGCCCAAGGTGACCTTCGAGCGCACCAAGGACGGCGTGCGCTCGATCCAGCACCGGGACCTCGGCGACGGGCGCATCCACCAGCGCATGGGACAGGCGATCCTGCCCAACATGAACACGATCACGCCGCTGAACGACGACCTCGGATTCGGCGGGATCGGCTGGACCGTCCCGATCGACGACACGCACTTCCGCACCTTCACCATCGGGCGGACCAGGAAGGACGCGGACCCTTCGCGGATGTTCGCCGAGCTCGGCATCTTCAACGGCTGGGGCCCCAAGAAGCAGCCCGGCGAGGGCTGGACGCTGAAGGACCACCAGGACTGGCAGAGCGACTACGTCTGCCAGAAGGGCCAGGGCGACGTCAGCCTGCATTCGGAGGAGCACCTGTCGGCGACGGACGCCGGGATCGCCATGTTCCGGCGCCTGTTCCGCCAGCAGGCCGAGATCGCGGCCAATGGCGGCGACCCGATCGGCGTGACCTTCGACGAGCCCTATCTGGTCAGGCCGAGCGCCTGCAACGCCCTGCTGGACGCCGGGACGCTGGAGTGCATCGACGGGCCGGACGGAAGGGCGCTGTAGTCCGGGTCAGGCCGCCGCGGCCAGCGCCCGCAGCTCGCGCTTGAGCACCTTGCCGATGGGGCTGCGCGGCAGCTCGGCGAGGAGGCGCACCGCGGCCAGGCGCTGGACGCGGCCCAGACGCGCGTTGGTCCAGGTCAGGAGCGCCTTCTCGTCGAGCGCGCCGCCGGGGCGGGCCACCACGAAGGCCACCGGCGTCTCGCCCCAAATCACAGAGGGCGCGGCCACCACCGCGGCCTCCTCGACGAAGGGATTGCCCGCCATCACCGCCTCGATGTCGCAAGGGAAGACCTTGTGGCCGCCGCGGTTGATCACGTCCTTCTTGCGGTCCACCAGGATCAGGAAGCCGTCCTCGTCGAAGTAGCCGATGTCGCCGGAGCGGATGAACCGGCGGCCGGCGCCATCGCGCCAGATCGACTCCTCGGTCTTTTCGGGCTGGTTGTGGTAGCCGCTCATCAGGGTCGCGGACGCGCCGACCACTTCGCCGGTCTCGCCCTGAGGCAGCTCGCGCCCGTCCGCGTCGATGATCCGCACGTCGAAGCCCGGGGCGGGCCGTCCGACCGTGTGCAGCTTGTCTGGCCAGGCGCCGGCGTCCAGCACGCAGGTCAGCCCGCCTTCGCTCAGGCCATAGACCTCGTGGAAGGCGCCCGGCCAGCGCTCGACCATCTGGCGCTTCAGATCCTCGGCGAGGGGCGCGGAGGTGGACATCTTGTGGCGGAAGCTGGAGAGGTCGTAGCGGTCGAAGTCCGGCGAGCACAGGATCCGGCGGATCTGGACGGGCACGACTGCGGCGTGGGTGGCGCGCTTGGCCTGGGCCGCCTCGAGGAACCGCGAGGCGCTGAACGGGCCGACCAGGACGACCGACGCCCCGCGGCTCAGCGCCGGCACGAGCGCGCACGAGAGGGTGGTGTTGGAATAGAGCGGCGTCGACAGCAGCATCACGTCGCCCGGGGCGCAGTCGCGCATGATGCGCATCATGTTCCAGCGCATGGCGTAGGACTGGACCACGCCCTTGGGCTCTCCGGTGGTGCCGGAGGAGTAGATGATGTTGAAGACGTCACCGGGCGCGGCCTCGACCGGAAGGGGCTTGGCGCCGGCGGGCGCCAGCCAGTCCTCGAAGGCGCGGCCCGCGCCGCCGTCGTCGAGCGCCACGCGCGGACCATCGAATCCCGAGCCGGCCTCGGCCCCGGCCTTGGCGCCGGAACCGGTCAGCAGAACCGCCGCCGCGCAGTCGCCGAGCATCCGCCCGAGCGCATCGGCCGTCACCTGGGTTGGCAGGGGGCAGAGCGCCAGCCCGGCGCGCAGGGCGCCCAGGAGCGCGATCACATAGGCGGGCGAATTGCCGGCGCAGAACGCAGCCCCGTCGCGCGGCTTCAGGCCATCGCGCTGGAAGGCGGACGCCGCGCGGTCGATCTGCGCGTCGAGCTCGGACCAGGAGAGCGCCCCGTCGGTCCAGGACAGGGCCTCCACGTCAGGCCGCTCGGCGGCGTGGGCCGTGATAAGCTCGCTCAGGGTCCCGAACGGCTTGTCCAGCAACGCGACGGCGGTCACGAGAGCTCCCTTTCCGGCCCGAAGGCCTGGACGGCGAGGGCGAGCTCATCGCCCCCGTGGCGGCCCAGCACCTGGCTCAGGTCGTCGGCCAGCTCGCCGTCCCCGATGGTGAGGGCCATGCCGGCGAGCTCGAGCATCATCTCCAGGACATAGACGCGGATCTCGTCCTTGCCCGGCCCGCTCTGGACGCCGACGAGGTCGGTGAAGCGGCGCCTGATCATGCCCGGCGCCTTTCCGCGAAGAGGGTCAGGAGCGAGGCGTCCTCGTCCGGGTCCTGAAGCCGAAGCATGCCTTCGCCGAGATGGCTCGCCATGGCCCCCGGCCGCGCCCGGTCCTGGCTCCAGCGGATGGCGAAGGAGGCCTCGCGATCGCCGGCGAACATGTAGGGCCCGCCCAGGATCTCGATCTGCGCGCCGGAACGCACCCACAGAAGGACGCGGCGCTCGTAGGCCACGCCGATGGCGCGGGTCCAGCCTTCGCGCCGGTAGAGCTCGGCGAGAGAGGCATAGAGATCCGCCAGCGCCGCGCGCTGGGCCGCGGGCTCGAGGTCCGGATCGTAGCACTCGCGCGAGCACTCCACCGTGTCGCGCTCGCGGGGGAAGACGCAGCCGAGCTGGGGACCCAGCACTTCGCAGGTGACGTTGGGCGCCTCGGAGGGGGTCAGGCGCAGGCTGGCGACCAGGTGGCCGCCCTCGTCGAGCCCCAGCAGGTACTGGCAGGGCCCCGAATCGAACTCGTCGACCTCGCGGACCCCGTCCCCGGCGGGCAGGGTCCAGCCGAGCTGCTCGACGAAGACCCGGCGTCGCAGACGGTGCATCTGGTCGAGCGCGGATGTGAAATAGCCGCGATGGCGCGGCCTGACGATGATGGCCATGGCAATTCTCCCCGCATGCCGCAGAGAGCTTCCTGCCGGGCCGTTAGCTATACAATCCTAGCAAGATTGCGGGGTCAGGGCGCGATCTGGCCCGTCCACAGACCCACGGCGACAGCGTGCGCGCGGTCCGTCGTGCCAAGCTTTCGGTGGATGCTGGTCCAGTGGAACCGCACCGTCGCGAACTTGATGCCGAGCGCAATGGCTATGACCTTGTCGCCCTTGCCGAGGGCGGCGTGATGCAGCACCTCGCGCTCGCGGTCGGATAGCGACTGGATCGCCGGCGTGAGGGCGACGTCCCTGAGGTAGAGCAGCCGGCACATCAGGGTGTTGGCGACGAAGCTGACCACGCCGCGCTCGGCGTCGTCCCAGTCGAGCCGCTCGCCCGACATGTAGACCGTGGTCTTCAGCTCGCCTGGCGAGGACCGCATCGCGACGAAGCCGTCCACCATCCCGGCCCCCGCGGCCGCCGACATGAGCTCGCGCGCGCTGCGGGTCTGGGGCGGCGGAAGGTCGCGCCAGAAGAACCCCTCGGTCCTGGTCAGCGCCGCGCGCACGGTCGGATCGAACTGGAACGCACGCTTGCCGAAATAGAAGTCGTTCCAGTCCTTGGTCCAGTTGTCGACCGTCGCATCGGCCACCGGCGCGCGCTCCAGGTTGCCGAGCGCGGAGGTGCGGTAAAGCGTTACGCCAAAGGGCTCGATCGCCTCCTGGAAGGCATCGACGGCGCCGTTCACACTCTGGGCGCCCGTCACCTTACTGATCAGGGCGAGCGCCTTCACTGCCCGCGTCATATGGTCCTTGCCCCCGGACACCGCAATTTCCCCTTTAAGTCCAGGGCGTCAAGCGCCCGAGTTGACGCATTGCGCCCCGTGCGCCAGACATGATCGCGTTGTCACATGACCGTGACGCGCGAGGAATCGTGGTAAGGAGGCCTTCTATCCCGGAGAACGCCCTGGCCGCGTCCGTCCGAATCCGAGGAGCCAAATGCCCCTAGACGCCACTCCCTCCCGAGCGCCCCACCCCGTCGACCGGCACGTGGGCGCCCGCATCCGGCTTCGCCGGCGCCAGCTCGGCCTCAGCCAGGAGAGTCTGGCCCACGCCGTCGGCCTCACCTTCCAGCAGATCCAGAAGTACGAGCGCGGCGCCAACCGCGTCAGCGCCTCCAAGCTGTTCCAGATGTCCGGCGCGCTGGACGTGCCGGTGTCCTACTTCTTCGAGACGCTGACGAGCCCGTCCGGACGGCTGTCCGACGCCGAGCCGGGCCTGCCGGACGTCAAGCTGGTGCCGTTCATGGCCAGCGACCACGGCCTGACGGTCGCCGCGTCGTTCCCCCGGCTCAGCCGCCGCAACCAGGCGCTGGTGGCGGACCTGATCGACGCCCTGGCCCGGGAGGCGGACGGCGTCGAGGCAGACGGCCTCGACGCGGACGAGCCGGCCCAGGCCGCCGCCGGCTGAGGCGAGGCGCCGCGAAGGATCGCGGCGCGTCCATTTGCGCGGCGCCCACGCGGCGTGATTTGTGCAATGTGGGCCTCGCCTGCCTGATTTCGTCCCATATTCCGCGTCGGGGGAGTTCATGTTCAACTGGTTCCGCAACGCCGGCCCTGCCGAGTTCGGCTCGGCGCTCCTGGTCTTCATCACCGCCGCCATCGTGGGCCACGAGGCCGCCGTGGGCATGAACCAGGCGCAGTGGATCGGCGCGGTGGTGTCGGTTCTGGGCTCGATCAGCGTGGCGGTGATGGTCCACGTGTGGCCGTCCAAGACCAAGCGCCAGACGGTCCGCAAGAGCCGCGACTGAGCCGACCCGCCTGCAAAACCGCCTCGACGGCCCGCTCCGGCCGGCGCATCCTCCTGACGATGCCGGCGGAGGCGGCGGGCGGGGGCCATCCATGCCGAACCTGGGGCTGATCAAGACACGCCTGTCGCAGTACGGCGTCGCCTGGGTGCTGAGCTTCGTGCTCGTCCTGCTGGGCGCGGCGGTGGCGACGCTCCTGGTCAGGGCGAGGCTGGCGATCGCGGCGGACATCCTGCTGGCCACGGCCCTGGTCGCGCTGGGCGCGCTGATGGCGGCGTTCTTCGTCCTGACCGTGATCGCCAAGGAGACGCCGGTCACCAAGACCGTCCTGATCGCGCTGGGACTGATCCTGCTCCTGCCCCTGCTCTGGGCGCCGATCCTGGCCATGCTGGCCTTCGCGCGCATCCTGAACGCGCCGCTCGAGTATTCCAGCGTCTACGCCGGATTCCGGGTCGTCGTCGGGCAGTTCCTCTACGGGGCGACGCGCCTGCTGTTCGGCAACCCCTATGTCGACGCCGCCTGGAGCTTCTTCCAGGGCGCGGCGACGGTGGTCGGGTTCCTGGCGTCCCTGGCGCAGCTGTGGAAGGCGTTCCGGCCGAGGCGGCCGGCTGCGGCGCAGGGGTGAGCAAGCCACACCCGCACTGAACGGCCCCCTTCCCGCCCCGGACGATGTCCGGGGCGGACTTCCCCCAGAGGGGGAAGATCTCCGATGGCGACTATTCCGACGCGCCGGGGACGTAGATCTCCCCGCCGCCGTCGCGGAACTTCTGGGCCATCTCGGCCATGCCGGCCTCGGCCACCTCGTTCTGGGCGGCCGCGGCCTCGCGGATGTCCTGGCTGATCTTCATCGAGCAGAACTTGGGCCCGCACATGGAGCAGAAGTGGGCGGTCTTGTGCGCCTCCTTGGGCAGGGACTCGTCGTGGTATTCGCGCGCGGTCTCCGGATCCATGCCGAGGTTGAACTGGTCCTCCCAGCGGAACTCGAAGCGGGCGCGGGAGAGGGCGTCGTCCCAGGCGCGGGCGGACGGGATGGCCCTTGGCGAGGTCGGCGGCGTGGGCGGCGATCTTGTAGGCGATCACCCCGTCCTTCACGTCCTGGCGGTCGGGCAGGCCCAGGTGCTCCTTGGGCGTCACGTAGCAGAGCATGGCGGTGCCGAACCAGCCGATCATCGCCGCGCCGATCGCGCTGGTGATGTGGTCGTAGCCCGGCGCCACGTCGGTGGTGAGGGGGCCGAGCGTATAGAAGGGCGCTTCTCCGCAGGCTTTCAGCTGCTTGTCGACGTTGGCCTTGATCTTGTGCATGGGCACGTGGCCGGGGCCTTCGATCATCACCTGGCAGCCGTGGTCCCAGGCGACCTTGGTCAGCTCGCCCAGGGTCTCGAGCTCGGCGAACTGGGCCGCGTCGTTGGCGTCGGCGATGGAGCCGGGCCGAAGGCCGTCCCCCAGGGAGAACGACACGTCGTAGGCGGCCATGATCTCGCAGATCTCCTCGAAGTGCTCGTAGAGGAAGCTCTCGCGGTGGTGGGCCAGGCACCACTTGGCCATGATCGAGCCGCCGCGCGAGACGATGCCGGTGACCCGCTTGGCGGTGAGCGGAATGAAGGGCAGGCGCACGCCCGCGTGGATGGTGAAGTAGTCCACCCCCTGCTGGGCCTGCTCGATCAGGGTGTCGCGGAACACCTCCCAGGTCAGGTCCTCGGCGATCCCGTCCACCTTCTCCAGCGCCTGGTAGATCGGCACGGTGCCCAGCGGCGTCGGGCAGTTCCTGATGATCCACTCGCGGATGTTGTGGATGTTGCGGCCGGTGGAGAGGTCCATGATGGTGTCCGCGCCCCAGCGGATCGCCCAGACCATCTTGTCCACCTCCTCGGTGACGGTGGACAGGACCGCCGAGTTGCCGATGTTGGCGTTCACCTTCACCAGGAAGTTGCGGCCGATGATCATCGGCTCGAGCTCGGCGTGGTTGATGTTGGCCGGGATGATGGCGCGGCCGCGGGCGACCTCGTCGCGCACGAATTCCGGCGTGACGTAGTCCGGGATCTCGGCGCCGAAGTCCTCGCCGTCGCGCAGCACGTCGGCCAGGGCGTCGCGCCGCAGGTTCTCGCGGATGGCGACATATTCCATCTCGGCGGTGACCATGCCCGCGCGGGCGTACTGGAGCTGGGTGACGCTGTGGCCCGCCCTGGCCTTGTAGGTCCGCATCGTCCGCTCGAAGGCCGGAGCGAGGTATTGGCCGGCGGCTCCGCCATTGTCCTCGGCGGTGACGGCGCGATGCTCGACCGCCTCGGCGTCGCCGCGATCGAGGATCCAGGCCTCGCGCGGGCGGGCCAGGCCCTTCAGCACATCGATGCCGGCGCCGGGATCGGTGTAGGGCCCGGAGGGGTCGTAGAGCGTCACCGGCGGTTCGCCGGCGGTAGGATGCACCGCCACCTCGCGGAACGGCACGCGAAGGTCGGGGAACCGCTCGCCAGGCGCATAGACCTTGCGCGAGCCGGGGATCTCGCCGGTGGCGACGGCGGTCTTGATCTTGGACTGGACGTTCACTTCTAGGCCTCCTGACCGTTGGTTCAGAAGACCCGGGCGCCAAAAGGCGGATGACGGACCCGAGATCCGCGTTCCCTCCCTTCGCCGGCATGACCCGGATCAGGTTCGGCGGGTTGCGGCCTCAGCCGCGTCTCAGCCCCTCGAGCGGGACGCCCCGGAGAACGGCGTGACCCTACGCCGCTCGCCGGATGGGTCAATGGCCTGCCGGGGCGCCTTCAGCCGTCGCGCTCGAAACCGTAGGCGCGCTCCACCCGGGCCACGCGGACCTGATAGGCCTCGTACCAGCGCTCGCGGCCGAGCTTCTGGGCGGCCTTGTGCCGGAGGTTCTCGCGCCAGGCGGCGATCAACTCCGGATCGGCGAAGTAGGCCACGGTGATGCCGACCTGCTCGCGGGCGGTCTCCAGGCCCAGGAACCCCGGCTGCTCGGCCGCCAGCGCTTCCATGGCCGCGGCCATGGCGGCGTAGCCGTCGTCGCCCGGCGTGCGCAGGGAGGTGAAGATCACCGCCCAGTAGGGTGGCTCGGGCGTCGCGGCGATCATGTTGCAGCTCTACGCCGATTTCCGGTCTATGGAATGGTCATGAGCCCGCCCGACCGGATGCCGCCGATCCCAGAGACGGTCCAGAGCCCCGAGCAGAAGGAGGTCTCGCGCGAGCTGGTCTCGGGCCCGCGCGGCGCCCTGGCCGGGCCCTTCGTTCCCTTGCTGCGCAGCCCCGAGCTGATGCGCCGCGTGCAGAAGGTCGGCGAGTTCCTGAGGTTCGAAAGCGCCCTGCCCGACCGGATCAAGGAGCTGGCCATACTGGTGACGGCGGCCCACTGGCGCCAGGGCTACGAATGGAGCTTCCACCTGCCGCTGGCGCTGAAGGCCGGGGTGACTCGCGCGGCGGCCGAAGCGATCGCGCGCGGACGCGCGCCGGCGGGCCTGAGCGCGCCCGAGCAGGCCGCCTACGACTTCCTGATCGAGCTGAGCGCGCAGAAGGCGGTGGGCGACGAGGCCTATGCCCGGGCGCTTCAGGCCTTCGGCGAGGCGGGCGTGATCGAGCTGATCGGCTTCGCCGGCTACTACGCGCTTCTGGCCATGACCATGAACGTCGCCCAGACCCCGGCCGAGGCGGCCGAGATCCGTCTGGACTGAGCGCCGGCCTCAGGCCCGGGCCGATTCGGCGGCGGCCTTGGGCTGGGTCGCCAGCGAGCCCAGCCAGCAGACCAGGAACGCCAGGGGCGTGGAGACCAGCGCGGGATACTCCGCCGGGAAGATCGGCGCGGCGTGGTGCAGCACGCGCACCCACACGCCCGGGCCCACGACGATCAGGCCGACCGAGCTGATCAGGCCGACGATCCCGCCGGTGAGCGCGCCGGCCGTGGTCAGCCGCCGCCAGTAGAGCGTCAGGATCACCACCGGGAAGTTGGTCGAGGCCGCGACCGTCATGGCCAGGGCCACGAGGTAGGCGACGTTCTCCTTCTGGAAGACGATGGCCAGGGCCACGGCGGCGACCGAGGCGGCGATGGCCGCGGCGCGGAACAGCCACAGCTCGCTCGCCTCGTTGCGCTGGACGTCGGAATGGCCCGGATGAAAGACGTCGTGCGAGGTGGCCGAGGCGATGGCGATCGTCAGGCCCGCGACCACCGCCAGGATGGTGGCGAAGGCCACCGCGGCGAAGGCGCCGTAGAGGATCTCGCCCCCGGCGAAGCGGGCGGCGTGCACGGCCACCATGTTGTTGCCCCCGATGACGCCGCCGGCCGGGGTGGTGAACTGGGGATTGTGCAGCACGAAGGCGACGCTGGCCGGACCGATGACGGCGAAGGTCAGGATGAAGACCAGGCCGATGATCGAGGCCGCCACGACCATCGAGCGGCGCGCGGCGGCCTCATCGGGCACGGTGAAGAAGCGGATCAGCAGGTGCGGCAGGCCGAGGATGCCGAGCGTCAGGCCCGCGCCCAGGGACACGGCCGAGAACAGGTTCAGCTTGAGGCCGCCGAAGTGGAAGAGGTCCGTTCCAAGGTGGTGAAGGCTCGCCGCCTTGGCGTAGAGGCCGCCGAAGCCGCCGCCGGCGCGCACGCACAGGGCGGACAGGATGAGGACGCCGATAATCAGGAGCACAGCCTTGACGATCTGGACCCAGGTCGCCGCCAGCATGCCGCCGAAGACGATGTAGATGGCCATCAGGGCGCCCACGATCACCACCGCGTGGTTGAAGCTGATGCCGAACAGGATCTCGATCAGGGCGCCGGCGCCGACCAGCTGGGCGATCAGGTAGATCAGCGAGATCGCGATGGTCGAGACGCCGGAGAAGACGCGCATCGAGCGGTTCTGCAGGCGCGCCACCAGAACGTCGCCCAGGGTGTAGCGCCCGAGCCGGCGAAGCGGCCCGGCGATCCACAGCAGGATCAGGCACATGGCCGCCAGCGGCGCGATGAAATAGATCATCGTGTCCACGCCGCCCACGAAGTAGAGGCCGGCGACGCCCAGGACGGTGGTGGCGGACATGAAGTCGCCGGCGATGGCCAGGCCGTTCTGGCCGCCGGTGATGCGCGCCGAGGCCGCGTACATGGAGGCCCGGTCCGAGCCGCGCCGCGCGGCCCAGGCTGTGATCGCGAGCGTCGCCACGACCGTGGCGAGAAAGCAGATGACGCCGACCGAAACCGTCATTGGGCTTGCTCCGTCTCGGCGGACCTGCGCCTGGACGCGGCGCTGCACAGGGCGGCGAGGATGACGAAGACGGCCATCAGGGCCGACATGGCCAGGACGCCGGCGGGCAACCCCTGCCAGACGGCGTCGAACCATCCCGGGGCGAGGCCCGGCCAGCCGGCGTAGACCGCCGGCAAGGCGCCCAACACGATGACGACAAGCGCCAACAAGGTCTTCATGGCGTTCCTCCCCAAAACGCTCGTTCTAAGCCTAGCGGTAGGGGAGCGCGGGCGAGCGCGCAAGGGCCCCTGCCGGCCTCACAGCCCCCCGGTCACGGCGAATCGCGGACGGTCGGGCTCGCCGGCCAGCCGGCCGGGAGGCGGACGGTCCTGGCTCGCCAGCTCCCCGTCGCCGCGCCGCGGCGCGGCGCCCGCAAGCTCGACCGCCGCCTTGGAATGGGCGGGGCCCGCCGAGACCTTCCGTGGACCGCCCGCGAGCTCGACCCGGCCGCGGCCGTCGCTGGCGGCGAGGCGCTGCAGATAGGCGTCGCGGATCGCGGCGTAGCGGTCGACCTTGGCGTCGGGGGCGGTCTTCACGTTCGACCAGCGCACAGTGGTCGCCACCGACACGGCCCCACGCTCGGGCAGGCTGAGCTGGAGCCAGTGGACCGGGCTGATGAAGCTGTCGACCACGGCGCCGATCACCCCGCGCACCGAAGTGGGCCCCTTGATCGGCTCGTAGACGTAGGCGCCGGGACCGACGTGGTAGCTGGCGAGCGTCCGATCGAAGTCGGTGTGGGTGGACTTCAGGCCCAGGCTGGACGCGGCGTCCACCAGGCCGAACATGCCGACGGTGGAGTTGATCAGGAAGCGCAGGGCGCCGCGGGCGGCGCGGCCGACCCGACGCTGCAGGATGTTGTTGGCCACCGAGGTGGGCTCGCTGAGGTTCTCCACGGCGCTGGCGAAGCCGGCCTTGACCGGCCGTGGGACGCGATGGACCACGCCGCCGCCCCGGCCGACCACGGCCTGGCGGATGGCCTGGTCGACCTCGAAGCTGCCGCGGTTGAGGGTCTGGAGGGGATCCTTGGCGCGGCCGGGATCGGACCGGTCCTCGTCATGAAGGTGCGGACGGACGGGCGGCGCCGCCTCGACGAGCACCGGCGCCGCGTCCGCGTCGGCCTGGGCGAGGCCATCGGCATCGAGGCCGGACGCGTCGGCTCGCGCCTCCAAGACAGCCCGTTCGGCCGACTTGTCCGTCGCGCCGCCGACGTCGGGACCGCCGGCCAGCGCCGGCTCAGCCGTACGGGCGAGCGGCTGGGGCGGAGGTGCGCCAACCGACGGCATGCGCCCGCAACCGGCAAGCGCCGCGGCCGTCGCCAACACGGCGACGAACGTCCAACGATCTACGAGCCGATACACGAGCCGATCCGCCCCACCCGGTCCATACTCGTTCAGATGCTGCAGCGGGACAGACTTCACCGCCCAGCGTTGATCGTAACCATGTCTCTCGCCGCAGGCGCGAGAACAACCCCAATTCCTGGCGCAACTCCAGTGCGCAAGGGTGAATACTGCGGCGGCCCGATGCAACCCCAAACGCATGGCGGCAGGGCGGATTCGCAGGCCCGCGCCGTGTCAGTCCGCCGTTGAGGCAGGGCTCGGCGGCTTGATCTGCGCCTCGCGCAGGACGTTCTTCTGCAGCTTGCCCGAGGCCGTGCGGGGCAAGGACGAGACGATCACCACCGCCTTGGGGACCTTGTAGCGGGCGAGGCGCGAGCGCACGTGCTCGGCGATCGCCTCGGGCGTCACGCTGGCGCCCGGCACGGGCACGACATAGGCGAGGCCGACCTCGCCCCAGCGCTCGTCGGGGACGGCGATGACCGCCGCCTCGGAGACCTGGTCGAGCTCGGCGATGACGTTCTCGATCTCGGTCGGATAGACGTTCTCGCCGCCGGAAATGAACATGTCCTTCAGCCGGTCGACGAGATAGAGAAAGCCGTCCTCGTCGGCGAAGCAGAGGTCGCCGGTCTTCAGGTATCCCTCCTCGTCGAAGGCCGCGGCGGTGGCCTCGGGCTGATTCCAGTAGCCGCAGGTGACGTTCGGCCCCTTGAGACGCAGCTCGCCCACCTCGCCGGGGCCGGCCAGGGCGCCGTCGGCGCGCACCAGGCGATGGCGCATGGTGATCAGCGGCAGGCCCGAGGAGCCGACCTTGCGGCGGATCAGCTCGACGTCGTCGATCGGCATGTTGAAGGCCGAGCCGGTCTCGCTCATGCCGAAGCCGTCGGCCATGACCACCCCGTCGTCGAGCCAGCGCTGGACATTGGCGGCCGGATTGGGAGCGCCGCCGGTGGTCAGGCAGACCAGCCGCGAGAGGTCCGCCCGGGCATAAGCCGGGTGCTCGCGCAGGGTCTGGGTCATCTGGGTGACGTAGAAGGTGTGAGTGATCCCCAGCTCCGGATCGGACAGGCGGCCGAGCGCCAGCTCGGGATCGAACCGCGGCGAGATCCACAAGGTCCCGCCCATCAGGAGCGGCGCGCGGGCGCCGGCCATCAGCCCCGCCACATGGAACAGCGGCATGTCGCACATCATCACGCTGGTGGCGGAAAGCCGGGTGCACAGGCTGAAGTTCAACGTCGAGGCGAAGGCGTTGCGCTCGGACACCATCACGCCCTTGGGCCGGCCGGTAGTGCCGGAGGTGTAGAGCAGGGTCGAGGGCTGGTCGGCGCGGGCGGGCCTGGGCCCGGGCGGGCGCTCGGCCGCCTCGGCGAGGGCCGCGTCGAAGCCGTCCAGCTCCAGCGGGACGATCCGGTCCAGGCTGTGACCGCCGGTGAGCGCGCCGGCGACGGATTGGAACTCGTCCTCCAGGAACAGCAGGCGCGGAGCGCAGTCCTGGACCAAGCCCGAGATCTCGGGCGCGGCCAGTCGCCAGTTCAACGGCACGAAGATCGCCCCGATGCGCACGCAGGCGAAGTGGATGACCAGGAGCTCGATGGAGTTGCGGCCGAGCAGGGCGACCCGCTCGCCGACCGGCTCGCCGAGCGCGGCGCGCAGGAAGGCGGCGCAGCGCCAGATGCGCCGGTCGAACTCGGACCAGGTCAGCCGCCGGCCCGTGGCCAGGTCGCCGAGCGCCAGGCGGTTGGGCTGGATCGCGGCGTAGTAGGCGACCGGGTCGACCATCCCGAAGGCGTCGTCGGGCGAAATGGCGGAAGGCGCGCTCGTGCGGCTCATCGTCTGAAGCCCCGTGGTCCGCAGGACGCGCGGACCCGGGTGTTTTAGCGAAAGCCCCGGCGCAGCAAAGCCCGCCGGGACGTTCCCATGATCAGCGGCGCATCGACTGGACCCACTGGGCCGACTTGGCCAGGGCGCCGAAGGTGAAGAAATGCACCCCGGCGATACCCAGCTCCGGCTCCCTGGACTGGGCGAGCGCGACCTCTGAGAGCAGGGCTTCGGGCGTCTCGCCGGTCAGCACGCTCTTGGCCAGATCCTGCCGCTCGCGCAGCGCCCGAAGCGAGGCGCCGACGCCGCACATCAGGGCGTACTTGACCAGCGTCGCCCGTTCGGCCGGCCCGGCCACGCCCACGCGGAAGGGCGCGGTGGTCCCCTGGGCGCGCATGCGCCGCGCCAGCTCGATGATCGGCTTGGGATCGAAGCAGAACTGGCTGACCAGGGTGACGTCGAAGCCTTCGGCCCTGGCCGCCTCGAGCTTGGCGGCGCGGGCGGCCTCGAGCACCTCGTCGGCGACGCGGGGATGCCCCTCGGGGTAGCAGGCGATGAAGATCTTGCCGATGCCGTGCTTCTGCAGAAGCCCGGTCTGGATCAGTTGCAGGCTGCAGTCGTACTCGCCCTCGGGCTTGTCGCGGTCGCCGCCCAGCATGAGGGTCCGGTCCACCCCCGCTTCCCTGACCAGGCGGCCGAGGAGGTCGTCCAGGACCTGGCGGCTCTCGAGGTTGCGCGCCACGATGTGCGGCACCGGCGTCAGGCCGACCGCACGCAGCTGGGCCGCCGCCGCGACGATGCGGTCGATCAACTCGCCAGGAATGGCCGCGATGAAGACCTCGGCCCCGCTGGGCAGCACGTTCGGCGCCGCCTCGATGCCCTTCTTGTCTCGGGCGGTGACCTCCGCGGAGAAGGTCTGCAGGAGCCCGGCCAGCACCGGTCGCGTCTCCACCATTGCAGCCTCAGTCGTCATGTTCAGATCAGCTCGCGCTTTCGGGAAATGATGAAGGACTCGTCGTTGAACCAGAGGGCGCCATGCTTCTTGAGCACGTCGCGCGTGGCCCTGAGGTAGCCGTCGTCCCGCATGGCTTCCTCCAGCCGGTAGTCCTCGATCTGCGCCACATAGGCCGCATCGTTCCAGGCCGCAAACAGCGTCGAGGTGCCTATCGAGGCGGTGTCCTGATCGATCTCGCCGGGCAGCGTGTGCATGTCATAGCGGAAGATCGCCTTGGCGTCCGCGCCGGTGACGAAGTTGAAGCTGCGCGACGCCTTGCCGAGCTCGGCCTTGGTGGCGGCCAGAAGGTCGTGGCGGGTGGTGTGGAAAGGCTCTTCGCCGGGCCAGACCTTCTGCACGATCTCCAGCGCCGGGTCGTGGCCGTAGGAATGGATGCCGAGCAGCCGCCCGCCGGGCGCGAGGCTGCGCGCCAGGGGCGCGATCACCCGGCGGGCCTTGAACTCGGTCGAGGCGCGGGCGCGATAGGGCTGGGAGGCGATCACCAGGTCGTAGTCGGCGCGGATGGCGCCGCGGCGCGGGATCACCGAGTCGAGCAGGAAGCGGCAGTCCTCGCGGTAGAGCACCAGCACCGTGGGGCGCTCGTAGACGGGGTT
The DNA here is from genome assembly GCA_963775275.1 of uncultured Alphaproteobacteria bacterium. Taxonomy (GTDB): domain Bacteria; phylum Pseudomonadota; class Alphaproteobacteria; order Caulobacterales; family Caulobacteraceae; genus JANWHQ01. The sequence continues at coordinate 898,755 of CAVZII010000005.1, forward strand.
GCCGGTCTTGGCGCTGACGCCCGCGCGCCAGGCCTCCGACAGGAAGGGCTGCAGGTCGGCGATCTGCTCGTCGAACTCGGCGGCGGTGTTCCCCTGCAGGGCCACCTCGCGCCAGACCATGCTGGCTGCCGCGTTGAGGTTGGCCGGCTGGAGCCACGGCGCCTCGGCGTAGTTCATGTTGGTCATGACCAGCACGGTCGACGGATGCTCGAAGAACCGGTCGGGCATCTTCTCGAGCGCCAGGCGCACATCCTCGAGGGAGATCTCCTTGCCGACGATGTAGAAGGGGATCATGTCGAAACGGGTGTGCATCGAGCGCATCACCCGGGTCAGCACCGTGCCGTCGCCAACTCCCGCGTCGAACAGGCGCAGCGCCGGAGGGCGCGGGTGGATGTGGGTCAGCTCCTCGGCCACCCGGTGCGCCACCACCCACTTCTCCGAGCAGGTGTTCACGAACATCAGGTACTTCTGGCGGTTGTCGTAGAAGCGGAAGTTCTGCTCCGGATCGGACGGCGCGGGCGGCGCGGGCTTCCGGCCGCGGCGGGGCACGCCGCCCGTCGACGTCTTCACCGCCTGGCCCGCCTCGTTGAGGACCGAGGCGCCCTGGGTGATGAACTGGCGCACCCGCTCCAGCGTCTGAGGCGTGACCGCGCCGCCGTCGCGCAATCGGCCGACGAACTTGCCGTCGTTGACCGCCAGCCGGCCGAAGGTCGTCTCGGCCATGCCGTTGTCGCGGCAGTACTGAGAGATCTGGTTCAGCAGCGCTTCGCCTTCCATGGCCGATGCTCCCAATCGTCCCCTCGCCGCGCCGCCGGACTCTTGATGGCCCGTCAAGCGAAGCGGCGGGCTTGTCCCACTCCTGAAGTGGGATGTCAAAATGGGAGCGCCACTACCAGGCTTCCCGCTTCCGGGCTCGGCGCGCCTCGTCATCGCCGCGCCGGTCCACTATGTCTTTGGTCATGGCGAGGTTCCTTGTGACGGATCAAAGGCGGGCCGTGGAGTGGCGCCGGGGCCGCGCCGGCGTCGAGCCGATCTCGCGCCTGGCGCCCGACGAGACGCCGATCGGGATCTCCTACAACGAGCGCCCGCACGTGGTGCTGATGGCGACGGCGCTGGACGTCGAGGACCTGGCGGTCGGCTTCACCATCACCGAGCAGATCGCGGAGCTGGAAGACATCGAGGACATCACCGTCGAGGAGCGCGAGGACGGGGTGGCGGTGAACGTCGTGCTGCGCCCGGCGGCCGAGCAGTCTGCGACCCTGGCCCGGAAGCGCTCGTTGGAGGGCCGCTCGAGCTGCGGCCTTTGCGGGGTGACCAAGCTCGCCGACACGGTGCGCGCGCTTCGCGCGGTGGGCGGCGGACTCACGGTCTCGCACGAGGCGATCCACCGCGCCTTGGACGCGCTGGAGGGCAGCCAGGCGCTCGGCCAGGCGACGCGGGCGATGCACGCGGCGGCCTGGGCGGACGCCGGGGGCAAGCTCCTGCTGGTGCGCGAGGACGTGGGCCGGCACTCGGCCCTCGACAAGCTGATCGGAGCGGCCCTGGCCGAGGGCCTCGACCCCTCGGCGGCCTTCATCGTGGTGACCAGCCGCTGCTCCTACGAGATGGTCGAGAAGGCCGCCATGGCCGGCGTTCCGGTGCTGGTGGCGATCTCGGCCCCGACCGCCCTGGCGATCCGCAAGGCCGAGGAGGCGGGGCTGACCCTGGTGGCCCTGGCGCGCGCCGACGGGCACGCGGTGTTCACCCGCCCCGAGCGGATCATCGAGGAGGTGGAAGCCTAGGCCAGCAGGGCCTCGGCCTGCCTCAGCTCCTCGGCGGTGTTGACGTTGAAGAAGGGATCGATCGGCTCGGCCGGCCAGTCGACGGCGCTCCAGCCCACCCGATCGGCGAGGCCCATCAGGGCCCCGCGGCCGGTGGCGGCGTAGGCCGCAAGCTCCGGCCCGATCCCCGCGCGCCAGAGGGCGCAGACCGGATGCAGCCGCCCGCCGCTGCGCGCCAGGGCCGCGCCCTGGCCGTCCTGGAGGGCGGCCGCCAGCCGCGAGCCGAGGTCGGCGGGCAGGAAGGGCGCGTCACAGGGGATGGTGAGCACGGCGGGCAGGGCGAGCGAGCGCGCGAAACCCAGCGCCGAGGCGACGCCCGCGAGCGGGCCGGGCAGGCCGGGATCGTCGGTCAGGACCTGCAACCCCGCCGGGACCTGGTCCGCCGAGCGGACGGCGAGGGCGAGCTCGCCGCCCTGGCCGCGCGCGAACTCGAGCGCCCGGTCCAGCAGGCTGCGTCCGCCCAGCAGGCGATCCGGCTTGCCCCCCGCGATGCGCCGGCCTTCGCCCCCGGCCAGGACGACGACGGCGAAGGGCGCGCTCACGCCGGGCGGACGAAGTGGTCGGCCAGGACCAGCGCCACCGCCGCCGAGACCCGCTTGCCGGTGGGGATGTGCAGGAATTCGTTGGGACCGTGGGCGTTGGAGTGCGGGCCGAGCACGCCGGTGATCACGAACTGGGCCTTGGGGAACTTCTCGCCGAGCATGCCCATGAAGGGGATCGAGCCGCCCTCGCCCATGTAGGCGGCCTCGTGGCCGAAGGCGTCCTGCGACGCGCGCGCCACCGCCGTCTCGAGCCAGGGCGCGAGGGCGGGCGCATTCCATCCGGACTCGGCCGAATCCACCTTGAAGCTCACCCTGGCGCCATAGGGCGGGTCGGCCTCGAGCACCTTCTTGACCGCCGCGGCGGCGGCCTTGGCGTCGCCGGTGGGCGGCACGCGGATGGACAGCTTGGCCGAGGTGAAGGGCCGCAGCACATTGCCCGCGCTGCCCATCGGCGGCACGCCGTCGACGCCGATGACGCACAGCGTCGGCCGCCAGGTGCGGTTCAGCACCAGCTCGGGCAGCTCGCCGGTGACCGGGCTCATGCCCGGGACGAAGGGGAACTTGGCGTAGACCTCATCGCCGAGGACGCCCGCCGCCTTGCGAGCCTGGTCCGCGCGCTGGGCCGGGATCTGGACGTGCAGCTCGGGGACGAGGATCTCCCCGGTCTCGGGGTCCTCCAGCCGCGACAGGAGCTGGCGCAGGATGCGGAAGCTGGACGGCACCACGCCCGAGGCGTCGCCGGAGTGAACCCCCTCGTCCAGCACCTGGACCTCGAGGGCGCCGGCCATCAGCCCGCGCAGAGACGTGGTCAGCCACATCCGCTCGTAATCGCCGCAGCCGGAGTCCAGGCACACCACCAGCGAGGGTGAGCCGAGCCGCGGGCCCAGGTGATCGACGTAGCAGGGCAGGTCCGGGCTGCCGGACTCCTCGCAGGCCTCGATCAGGATGACGCAGCGGGCGTGGGGGACGCCCGCCTCCCTGAGCGCCAGGATGGCCGAGATCGCGCCGAACATGGCGTAGCCGTCGTCTGCGCCGCCGCGCCCGAAGAGCTTGTCGCCCCTGATCACCGGCGACCAGGGCCCGAGCCCTTCGGACCAGCCGGTCATCTCGGGCTGCTTGTCCAGGTGGCCGTAGAGCAGGACGCAGTCGTCCCCCTGGCCGGGGATGTCGATGAGGATCACCGGCGTGCGCCCCTCGAGCCGCACGACCTCGAGGGTCGCGCCGGGCAGGGCGGCGATCTTGCGCCGGGCCCAGGCCTCGAGCAGGGCCACCGCCTTGTCCATGTGGCCGTGCGCGGCCCAGTCGGCGTCGAAGGCCGGGGATTTGTTGGGGATGCGGATGTAGTCGACCAGGGTCGGGACGATCTCGGCGTCCCAGAGGGCGTCGATGAAGCTCTTGAGGCGCGCCGCATCGCGCTGGGCGGCGGGCGTGGAAAGGTCGGTCATGAAGGCGGTCCTGGGGGAGGTTCTGGACCGATCCTAGGCTCATCGACGGAGGCGGACAAACCCGGCCAGGCGTGCTCCGCGCACCGCCGGCGGCCGCGCCTGTTCAGGCACATGAACAGAAAACAACCGCCCGGCGCGTGGATCGGCCTGCGGCTCCAGGCATTAACATACGTATCCCCACAGCCACAGGGGAACGCAACCAATGGAGCAAAGCATGAATAAGGTCATTAGCGTTGCAGTTGCTGTCGCTTCGCTGGCGGTCGCGGTTCCGGCTGCGGCGCAAACCTTGAGGCACGACAACAATCGTATCTCGAACATGGAACATCGGATCAACCAAGGCGTGCGGGACGGCTCGCTGACCTGGCGGGAGGCCCGCGAGCTGAGGCGACGCGTGAACCGCGCGCGCCGGGTGGAGTACCGTTACGAGCGCCACGGCGTGCAGCGCTGGGAACGGCGCGCGCTGGACCGGCGTCTCGACCGGGTCTCCAACGAGATCTGGCGGCAGCGGCACGACAACCAGTACAGCTACCGTCGCCATTACCGCTGGCGGCGATGAGCGGCCGGCCTGACCGGCCCTCGACGAGCGGCGTGACGACCTTGGTCGGATGATCCAAAGTCGTCGCGCCCGCCCCTGCGGGCGCGGGGGCGCAGCAGCCCCTGGGGGCGCTGCATGCTGGTTCTGGTCGGGATCGCGGTTCTGGTCGCGGGCTTCCTCGCGAGGCTCAACCCCCTCCTGATCGTGGTCCTGGCCGCCCTCGTCACCGGCCTGGCCGGAGGCCTCCACCCGATCCAGGTCCTTTCCGCCTTCGGCAAGGCGTTCAACGACAGCCGGTACATCAGCGTGGTCTGGCTGGTGCTGCCGGTCATCGGCGTCCTGGAGCGCGCGGGGCTGCAGGAGCGCGCGCGGCGGCTGATCGGGACCATCCGCGCCGCCTCGGCCGGACGGCTCCTGATCCTCTACTTCCTGTTCCGCCAGCTGACCGCCGCGATCGGGCTGACCTCGGTGGGAGGCCAGGCCCAGATGGTCCGCCCCCTGATCGCGCCCATGGCCGAGGCGGCGGCGGAAGCCAAGGCCGGACACCTGCCCGCGGCGGTCCGGCGGCTGGTGCGAGCCCACGCCGCGGCGACGGACAACGTCGCCGTCTTCTTCGGCGAGGACATCTTCATCGCGGTCGCCTCGATTCTCCTGATCAAGGGGTTCCTCGAGCAGGAAGGCGTGACGATCGAGCCCCTGAGGCTCTCGCTCTGGGCCATCCCGACGGCGGCGACGGCGTTTCTCGTCCACGCCGTGCGCCTGGTGCTGCTGGACCGCCGCCTGGAGCGCCAGGCCGCGGCGCAGGACCCGGGGACGGGGCCCCTCCGCCATGATCAACCTGCAGATGGTCTATGCCGTCGCGGGGCTGCTGTTCATGGCCTTCGCCGCCGCGAGCGCCAGGGACCGGGCCAACCGCAGGCGGTGGGGGACGGCCGCCTTCTGGGCGCTGGTGGGGACGAGCTTCCTGTTCGGCGACCTCTTGGCCGACTGGGCCAACGGCCTGATCGTGGTCGCGCTCGGCCTGATCGCGGGCCTGGGCCTGCTGGGACATGGCCGTCCCGCCACGACGTCGCCCGAGGAGCGGCGCGCGGGCGCCGGGCGCTTCGGGAACACCCTCTTCCTGCCCGCCCTGGCCATCCCGGCCGTGACCGTGTTCGGCGCCCTGGTGCTGAAGACCGCGACGGTCGCCGGACGTCCCCTGCTGGAGCCCGGCCAGGCGACCCTGGTCTCGCTGGCGCTGGGCGCGCTGGCGGCGCTGGCCCTCGCCATGGCGCTCCTGAAGCCGCCCTGGCGCGCGCCCCTGGACGAGGGCCGGCGGCTCGTGGACACGGTGGGATGGGCGGGCCTGCTGCCCCAGGCGCTGGCGGCGCTGGGCGCGGTCTTCGCCCTTTCCGGGCTCGGCAAGGCGGTGGGGACCCTGATCGGCGAGGCGGTCCCGCTGGACCACCGGTTCGCCGCGGTGGCCGCCTACACCGTGGGCATGGCCGGATTCACCGCCCTGATGGGCAACGCCTTCGCCGCCTTCCCGGTGATGACCGCGGCCGTCGGCCTGCCGATCCTGGTGGGCCGGTTCGGCGCGGATCCGGCGGTGATCGGCGCGATCGGCATGCTGTCGGGCTTCTGCGGCACCCTGACCACGCCGATGGCGGCGAACTTCAACATCGTGCCCGTGGCGCTCCTGGAGCTCGATGACCGCTGGGCGGTGATCCGTGTGCAGCTGCCGACGGCGGCGATCCTGCTCGCAGCCAACACCGCGCTCATGTACGTCCTGGCGTTCAGGAGCTGAGACGATGGACGCAGGACTGACGGCCGGCGCGGCGGACCGCTTCGCAGCCATCGCGCTTGGCCACGTGGAGCGGGAGTTCCCGAACAAGCTCGACCACGTCCTGGACGGCCCCGGTGACGCGCGCCGGCCCAGGGAGCTGCATCCGATCTTCTTCGGCAGCTTCGACTGGCATTCCTGCGTGCACGGGTACTGGACCCTGGCGACCGTGCTGAGACGTTTCCCGCAGGGCGTCCAGGCCGGCTCCATCGCCGCCCTGATGGACCGGCGCCTGACGTTCGAAGCGGTCGCGGGCGAGATGGCCTATCTGGAACGGCCGTCGAGCCGCGGCTTCGAGCGGCCCTACGGATGGGCCTGGCTGATGATGCTGCAGGCGGAGCTGGAGCGTCACGACGGCCGGCCGTGGGCGGCGACGCTGCGCCCCCTGGCGGCGGCCTTCGCCGCCCGCCTTGCGGCCTATCTGCCCAAGCTGACCTATCCGATCCGCGCCGGGACCCACGCCAACACCGCCTTCGCCCTGAGGCTCGCGCTCGACTACTGCGCCAGTGCGGGCGACGAGGCCCTGGGCGGGCTGATCCGCGAACGCCTGACGCACTGGTTCGCCAAGGACCAGGACTGCCGGGCCTGGGAGCCGTCCGGCGACGACTTCCTGTCGCCGGCGCTGATGGAGGCCGAGGCCATGCGCGCGGCCATGGACCCCGTCGCCTTCGGGCCCTGGCTCGACCGCTTCCTGCCGAGGATCGCCGCACGGGCGCCGGCGACCCTGGTCACGCCGGCCCTGGTGAGCGACCCCACCGACGGCAAGATCGCCCACCTGGACGGGCTGAACCTCAGCCGGGCGTGGTGCTGGCGCGCCCTGGCCGGCGCGCTGGAAGCGGGCGACCCGCGCCGGCCCGTGATGCTGGAGAGCACCGATCGCCACCTGGCCGCGAGCCTGGGGGCCGTGGCCGGCGACTACATGGGCGAGCACTGGCTGGCGAGCTTCGCCCTCCTGGCGCTGGGGGTCTGACGACCGCTCAGCGCCGCGCGGCGCGGTCGGCGTCCCTGATCGCGTCCCTGGCCCCGCCGACGGCGTTCCTGACGGCGCCCTTGGCCTTGTCCATCTTGCCCTCGGCCTGGAGCTTGGCGTCGCCCGTCGCCTTGCCGGCGGCCTCCTTGGCGGAGCCAATCGCCTTGTCCGCCGCGCCCTTGATCCGATCCTTGTCCATCTGGTCCTCCTGTTGTGGGTGGACCAGGGCAACGGCTGGAAGAGGCGGGACGTTCCCTGCCGGTCAGGGTGGCGGCGCGGCCTGGCCGGACAGGGCGGTCCTCAGCGCGTCGGGCCGGTCCTTGAACAGGACGCGGGCCCGGGCGACGGCGTCCTGCTGCTGGCGGGTCTCGCCGAGGACGCCGTAGGCGCGGATCAGCCGCGCCCAGCCCGCCGGGTCGTCCGGCTGGGCGTTCAGGCGGGCCGCGAGGCGGGCGACCATGGACTGGATGAAGGCGGCTTGGTCGGCGGCGGGCGCGCCGGCCTGGGGCGTCTCGGCCTCGCCGGGCGGAAGCCGGCCGGTCTTGGCCACATGGTCGATCTCGGCCTGGAGCGCGGCCCGGTTGGGATCGCCCGCCGGCAGCCCCGCGAGGATCGCCCGCAGCTTCTGAACGCCCTCGGCGGCGTGGCCTGCGGCGATGTCGGCCCGGGCGAGCATGTAGCGAGGGCCGGGGGTCGACGGATCCAGGGCGGCGGCCCTGGCGAAGGCGCTGCGGGCGTCGTCGGTCACCTCGCCCTTGCCGGCGATGGTCAGGGCCTCGCCGAGGCGCGCCCAGACGCCCGCGTCGTTCGGCGCGAGATCGGCGGCCTTCTGCAGGCTGCGCACGGCGGAGGCGACATCGCCCTCGCCGAGCTGGACGCGCGCGAGGAAGACCAGGGGCTGGGGATCCTTGGGACGCTCGGCGACGATGGACTGCAGGACGGCGTCCATCTGGGGCAGGCCGAGCTTGGTAGGGTCGGTGTGACGCCAGGCCCGGAGCCTTGCGGTGAACGGCTCATCGGGCAGGCCGGGCGAGCCCACCAGAAGGTATCCTCCGAGCGCGATCATGGGCGCGAGCAGGGCCGCAGCCAGGACGACGGCGCGCGCGCGGCGGTCGGGTCCGGGGGCCGCCGCCGGCGGCGGACCAAGGTCGGACTGGCGGATCAGGCGGCGCGCCGCCTCGGCGCGCGCGGCCTTGAGCTCGTCCCCGCCGAGCAGCCCGCGGCCCGCGAGCTCGTCGATCTCGCCGAGCTGGCGGCGATAGACCTCCAGGCTCGGATCGGCCGGGGCCGGCGAACGCTCGGCGCGGGCGGCGCGGAGCAGGATCAGCATCGCAGCAAGCCCGGCGAGGGCGGCGGCGAGGAGCCAGAACATCAGCATGGCGCGGGGTTAGCCCGGATCGCGCGCGCCGTCACGAGGTCGTTGGAGCGAGCCCTAAGCCGCAGCTCCGGACCGGTCGGCGGCCGCCGCCATCCGACGGCGGACGATCTGGGCCGCCTTATCGCCGCTGGCCAGGCCCAGGAAATCGGCGGCGATCTCGAGGTATTCCCGGATCCGGTCGAAGTCGTCGTCCTCGGCGCCGGCCCGCAGCCGGTCCAGGAGATCCTCGGCGTAGGTGTCGAGCCGCGACTGGACGGCCTCGGCGGTCTTGGTCCACAGGGCGCCATAGCCGAGCCGCTCGGCGGAGCTGCGGGTCTCCTGCAGGAGGCTGAGGCAGGCGCTCGCCCGCTTCACCAGGCGCTCGTCGGGGGCCTGGGAGAGCTTGGGCTGGCCGCGGGCGCCGCGATGGCGGAGGCCGGACGACTGCACCGGCAGGGCGGCGGCGACCTCGGCCTCGATCGACTTGAGCCGGACTTCCACCGACTGGGTGAGCGCGCGCTTCTGGCGGGTGAGGCGCGCGCCCCACGGCCCTTCGCGGGAGAGGTCGACCGAGTCGTCGAACTCCTGGATCTCCGTCGCGGCGGCGCGGACGGCCCGGCCGACGCGCTCGCCCTCCTCGCGCCCCGCGTCCGGGTCGAACACGGTGACGGACTCGAGCCGGGCATCGACGTCGTCGAGCAGCCGCTCGCCGAAGCTGGCGAGCTCGGAGTTGGCGACATAGCTGTCGACCGGGCGGTGCATGACCGCCGAAATCAGCCGCAGAACCGTCCACGGCTCGTCCAGATGGGCGTAGAGGATCTCGAGCAGACGCGGGCCCGCGTCCTCGGAGATGGCGGTGGCGTCGCGGAAGGCCAGGCGCGCGGCGGCCATCCGCTCGTCGGTGGCGCGGCCGAGCCATTCGGGCAGGCGCTGCAGGGCCGCGCGCGCCACCGGGACGAGATCGAGGTAGGCGGCGAAGATCTCTGCGCCCTGCGCCCTGGCGGCGTCGAGCGCCTCCGCGGCGGCGGCGTAGGAGGGGTTGGCGCGCTCGCGCAGGCCCTTTGCGGCCTTCAGGCACAGGGCATCGAAGCCGGCGTCGGCGGAGGCCTCGGAGTCGTAGTCCGAAGCGGTGGCCAGGGCTGCCTGAACCTCACCGGCAGCCTCGGCCTTGAGGCCCCGCCACAGATGGGAGAGCGCGACCGGCGGGAAGCGCACGTCGTGGACACAGGCGGAGGCCGGGGCGCTCAGGGGCGCGAGCGGTGCGAACACCAGATTGCGCGAGCGCCGGTCGGCCGCCTCGCCGGCGACCACCTGCTGGATCACGCGCATCGCATCGTGCCGTTCGGCGCCGGAGGAGAGGGTCATCTCCAGGGCGCGGATCGCGCTGTCGGACGCGGTCTGGATCAGCGTCCGCACGCTGCCGAGCTGGCCTTCGGACAGGCTGGTCATAGGTCCCCCGAGGCTCCCCAGATCGCCAGTGTGCTGAACGCCGGTTAAGGTTTCCTCTCCGGGGCCCCGATCAGGCCCTGGGCAGATCGATGACGACCTCGAGCCCTCCGTGCGCGGACCGTCCGAAGGTGATCGTCCCGCGGTAGGCGCGCACCAGCTCGTCGACGATGGAGAGGCCCAGGCCCGATCCCGGCGCGCTCTCGTCGAGACGCGCGCCGCGCTCGAGCACCTCGCCGCGCTGCTCCTCGGGAAGGCCTGGGCCATCGTCCTCGACCTTGAGCCTCAGGACCTCCGGGGAGACGGGCTCGGCCGAGGCCCAGACGCCGCGCCGACACCATTTGCAGGCGTTCTCCAGGACGTTGCCCGCGACCTCCAGGAAGTCCTGTCGCTCGCCCTGGAAGGCGAGGTCGTCGTCCGCGCGCCAGTCGATGACTATGCCGCGGGGCTCGAAGATCTTCTCCAGCGTGCGCGCGAGCTCCTCCAACGCCGGCGCGATCAGGGTGCGGTCGCGCGAGCCCTGGGCGCGGGCGGCGGCGCGGGCGCGGCGCAGGTGGTGGTCGACCTGAAGGCGCATGGCGTGGGCCTGGCGGCCGACGAGGTCGGCGAGCGGCCCCTTGGAGACCGACGCCTCGGCGAGCATCACCGACAGCGGAGTCTTGAGCGCATGGGCGAGGTTGCCGACGTGGGTGCGCTGGCGCTCGATGACCTCCTGGTTGTGGGCGACCAGGGCGTTGAGCTCCTGGGCCAGGGGCTCCAGCTCGGCCGGGTAGCGCGCCACGACCCGCTCGGCGCGGCCCTTGCGCAGGTCCGCCACCTCGCGCCGGAGCTCGAACACGGGCCGAAGACCGATGCGCACCTGCAGGATCACCGCCGCGAGCAGGGCCGCGCCCAGGACGGCGAGGAGGATCGCCGTGCGGATCATGAAGCCCTGGACGTCGCGATCCAGCAGGGTGCGGTCTTCGGCCGCCATGAACACGACCGGCTGCGTGCGCCCGGGAAGGCTGCGGGTCATGGCCACGACCCTGAGCGGCTCGCCGAGCGGCCCCCTGGAATCGTAGAAGATGGTCGAGCCCATGGACAGGCGGGCGGGATCGGCCGGACCGTCCAGGTCGCTGTCCCACAGTGAGCGCGAGCGGGCCAGGGGGCGCAGCTCGACCTTGCCCGTGCGCTCGGCCAGCTGCCAGTACTTGCCCGAATAGGCCCGGGTGGACCGGGCGTCGGTGAGCGGCGGCGGCGTCAGCCGGCCCTGGTCGTCGATCGAGGCTCCGGCCAGCAGGCCGTCGGCGGCGTCCGCGAGGCTGCCGTCGAAGCGGCCGATCGCCGAGGCGTAGAAGATCGCGGTCAGGGCGAGCAGGGTCACCACCAGGAACGCGAGGCTCCAGCCCGCCGCCAGAAGGATCAGGCGGCCGACCAGGGAGCTCTGGCTGAAGTCCCGGAGGCTCACGCCTCGGCGGTCTCGCCCTCGAGCGGGCAGAGCCGGTAGCCGAGGCCCCGCACCGTCTCGATGCGGTCCGCCCCGATCTTCTTGCGCAGGCGTCCGACGAAGACCTCGATGGTGTTGGAGTCGCGGTCGAAGTCCTGGTCGTAGAGGTGCTCGACCAACTCGGTCCGGCTGATCACCCGGCCCTGGTGCATCATCAGATAGTGCAGCAGCCGGTACTCGAGCGAGGTCAGCCGCAGCGGCTCGCCGTTGACCGAGGCGCGCGCGGCGCGCGGGTCGAGCCTGAGGGCGCCGCAGACCAGGGCCGGGGCGGCGTGGCCGGCCGCGCGGCGGAGCAGCGCGCGCAGGCGCGCCAGGAGCTCCTCGGTGTGGAAGGGCTTGGTCAGGTAGTCGTCGGCGCCGGCGTCGAACCCGGCCACCTTCTCGCTCCAGGCGCCGCGGGCGGTCAGGATCAGCACCGGGGTGGCGATGTTCTCCTTGCGCCAGCGCTCGAGCACCGACACGCCGTCGATCTTGGGCAGGCCGAGGTCCAGCACGATGGCGTCATAGGGCTCGGTGTCGCCCAGGAAGTGGGCCTCCTCGCCGTCGGCGGCGTGGTCGACGGCATAACCGGCGTCGCCCAGCGCGACCTTGAGCTGGCGGGTCAGGTCCGGGTCGTCTTCGACCAACAGAACGCGCATGGCCTATTGTCCTTCAGCCGAAAGGATCGCGCCGGTGCGGGCGTCGATGGTGTAGTCGATCCGCCGGCCGTTGTCCGCCGCCCAGCGCACCCGATAGACGGGCCGGCCGTCCCGCCCCTGCTCGATGGCGGTGTCGAGCTGGCGGCCGGGCGTGCGGCGCCTCAGCTCGCCGATCACCGTCCCCAGCGGCCTGAACTCGCCGCTGCGCACGCGCGCGCGCGCATCGTTCTGCTCCTGGCCCCAGCCGCGGGAGCCCTGCCGGGACGGCTCGGCATAGTCCGCGTCGTCGTCGCGGCGGTCGCGCCAGCCGCGCGAGCCGCGGTCGTCATAACGATCGCGGCTGCGTCCGCCGCCGTCGTCGTACCGGCCACGGTCACGGTCGCCGCCGCGGTCGCGCCAGCCCCGGCCGCCGCCATCGCCGGCCCTGGCGTTGCTCCAGCCGCGCCGGTCGCCGGGATCCGCGTGGGCCAGGACGGGCGCCGCGCTGAGCAACGCCGCCATCAGAACGGGAACCACGCACTTCATTCCCAACGCCTAGGCCCCTCCGGCTGAATGGGTGCTGAACGCGTTAATCAGCAGCGACGGCTCTCACCGCCGGACGCGGGGCTTGTAGGGCCGCGCGCTCCGCCATTGCTCGGCGAAATGCTCGAGCTCGGCGTCGGGCTTGTCGGGCAGGACCAGCACGAGCCGCGCCAGCAGGTCTCCGCGCCGGCCGCCGCGGGCGTCATAGAGTCCTCGGCCCTTGAGCCGGAGCGTGCCGCCGGCGTTCGAGCCCTTGGGGATGGTCAGGCTGACCGGTCCGTCGGGCGTGGGCGCCTCGACCTTGGCGCCCAGGACCGCGTCGGGAATGGAGACCGGCAGGTCCATGACCAGGCTGTCGCCCTCGCGGCGGTAGAGGGAGTGCGGCCGCAGGACGAGCTCGATCAGGGCGTCGCCGGGGCCGGCGCGCCCGGGAGCGCCCTGGCCCTTCAGGCGCAGGACCTGGCCGTCCGCCGCGCCCTTGGGGATGTTCACGTCGATGACCCGGCCGTCCGAGAAGCTGATCCGCTTCTTGCCGCCCTGGATGGCGTCCTCCAGATCGATCTCGAGCCTGGCGCGTACGTCATGGCCGCGCCGCTCGAAGCCGCCGAAGCCGCGCCCGCCGCCGCCGCCGCCGCGAGCGCCGAACACGTCGCCCAGGATGTCGTTCAGGTCGACGCCCTCGAAGCTCGCGCCCTGGAAGCCGTTCTGGAACGGGCCGCCGCCACCGCCGCCGCCGCCGAAGCCGCCGCCCGAGAAGCCGCGCATGGTCTCATGGCCCTCGGCGTCGATCTCGCCGCGGTCGAACTTCTTGCGCTTCTCCTCGTCGCCCAGGATGTCGAAGGCGCTGGACACGCGCTTGAACCGCTCCTCGGCCTTCTTGTCGCCGGGGTTCTTGTCGGGATGCAGCTGCTTGGCCAGCTTGCGGAACGAGCGACGGATCTCGTCCGCGCTGGCCGAGCGCGCGACGCCGAGCTCCTGGTACGGATCCTGGGCCAATGACGGGGCCTCGAAGGCTGGAGGTGGAACGATGCTGAGTTAGGCCATTCGCCGCCCAAAGCAAGGGTGTGTGTGGTAATTCCGCCACAGCCCCGCGCCGGCGCCGATGCGTTAGGCTCGGCGGCTCGGGAAGGGAGGCTCCATGAACTGGCAGAACCTGATGCTCTCGGCCGAGGGCCGGATCGGCCGCAAGGACTTCTGGCTCGGCGCCCTGGCCCTGTTCATGGCCTGGCTGATCTCGCCGGCGCTTCACATCTTCGCGCCGCTCCTGTGGGTGGTCCTGCTCTATCCGTGGATCTGCGTCCTGGCCAAGCGCCTGCACGACTTCGGCAAGAGCGCCTGGCTGATCCTGATCCCCGCCGGGGTCGGGCTGGCCGCCCTGACCCTGGCCGCGGTCTTCGGCGGGGTCGGCGTGCTGAGCGCCGTCCTGTCGTCCGCCGAAGGGGACGGGAGCCACGTCGCCTGGCCGGCGATGATCGGCGCCTTCGGCCTGATGATGGCCTTCCTGGGGATCGCGGCGCTGGTGAAGGTGGTCTTCATCCTGTGGGTCGGGCTGAGCCCGTCCGACCCCGGGACCAATCGCTTCGGCCCGCCGCCTGCTCAGGCTCCGGCGCCGGCCCCGCCCACGGCCGGCTAATCGTCGCCCTTGTCCTGGATCAGGTCCGGCGCCTCGAATTCGAGCGCGTCCTCGGGATCGGCGAGCACGGCCTCGGTGATCGTCTTGCCCCTGACCGAGACCCCCGCCTGATGCACGCTTTCGGGATCGCCGGTGACCAGCGGGTGCCAGGACGGCAAGGTCTTGCCCTCGTGCAGGCGCCGGTAGGCGCAACTCGGCGGCATCCAGCTCAGGGCGTCGATGTTCCGGGGCGTCAGCTTGATGCAGTCGGGCACGTGGGCCTTGCGGTTCTCGTAGTCCCGGCACCGGCACAGGCGCTGGTCGAGCAGCCGGCAGTTCACCCGGGTGGTGAGGATCTCGCCGGTCTCCTCGTCCTCGAAGCGGATCAGGCAGCACAGGCCGCAGCCGTCGCAGAGGCTCTCCCACTCCTCGGCCGACATCTCGGCGAGACCCTTGGTCTCCCAAAAAGGCTTTTCGGGCATGCTGAGGGCGTCCTAAACCGCCCCGAGCCGCCGACCAACTCCCCGCCGTGACCGATCGATTCCCCGACAGCGAGCCGGAACCGAGGTTCGAGACCTTCCGGGCTGACCTGCCCTCGCGCCGGCTATGGCTGACCCGCGGCCGTCGCACGGCGATCGTGACCGTCGTGACCGTGCTGCTCGTCGCCCTGCTCGCGGCCGGGATGATCCGTTTCCTCTTCCTGTCCGACCTGCCGAAGATCCCGGCCAACGACGCGCTCTGGTCGCTGAACCGCGCGCCGGGGGTGACGTTCCTGGACCGCAACGGCGCCAAGATCGCCGTGCGCGGGCCACGGCACGGCCAGCGCGTCCGGCTGGGCGAGCTTCCCGCCTATGTGCCCAGGGCCTTCCTCGCGGCCGAGGACCGCCGGTTCTACCAGCACGGCCCGATCGATTGGCGGGGCGTGGCGCGCGCCGCGATGGCGGACCTGAAGGCCCGCGCCATCGTCGAGGGCGGCTCGACCCTGACCCAGCAGCTGGCCAAGACCCTGTTCCTCAGCCCGGACCAGACCCTCAAGCGCAAGGTCCAGGAGGCGGCGCTGGCGGTGCAGCTGTCGCGCCGGATGAGCAAGGACCAGATCCTGGAGCTGTACCTGAACCGCGTCTTCTTCGGCGCCAGCGCCTATGGCGTCGAGGCCGCGGCCCAGACCTACTTCGGCAAGCACGCGCGCGAGCTCAGCCTCTCGGAGGCGGCGCTCCTGGCGGCTTTGCCCAAGTCGCCGTCGCGCCTGTCCCCCGCGCGGGACATGCCCGCGGCCCTGGCGCGCTCCAAGATGATCATCCACCGCATGGTCGAGGAGGGCTGGATCACGCCGGGCGACGAGCGGCGCGCCCGGTTCTTCCCGCCCCGGCTGGTTCCCGAGCAGCCCGAGGACGAGGACTTCGGCTATGTGCTGGACCTGGCCCAGACCCAGGCGGCGACCCTGACAAAGGGGCGCGCACCGGACCTGATCGTGCAGCTGACGGTGGATCCCGGGCTGCAGGTCAGCGCCTCCCAGGTCGTGCGCCGGGTGATGGAGACCCAGGGCGCCAAGGCCGACGCACGCGAGGCGGCGCTGGTGGCGCTGGACCAGGACGGCGCCATCCGCGCCCTGGTCGGCGGGATGGACCACCGCCTCAGCCGCTTCGACCGAGCGAAGCAGGCCGAGCGCCAGCCCGGCTCGGCGTTCAAGCCCTTCGTCTTCGCCGCAGCGCTGGAAACGGGCGTCAAGCCCACGGACGTGCGAAAGGACGCGCCGGTGCGGCTCGGCCCCTGGTCGCCCGGCAACTACGGCGGCGCCTACCACGGGCCGGTGACGGTGCAGGACGCCCTGGCCAAGTCGCTGAACTCGGTGGCCGTGAGGCTGGCGCGCGACGCCGGCGCGGACAGGGTCGCCGACTTGGCGCGGCGGTTCGGCCTGACCAGCATCCCCCCGCACCCGACGCTGTCGGTGGCGCTGGGCAGCTATGAGGTGAACCTGCTGGAGCTGACCTCCGGCTACCAGGTGTTCCAGCAGGACGGCCGGCGCGTCCAGCCCTATCTGATCTCCAGGATCACCACCTCGGCGGGCCAGGTTCTGTACGAGCAGCCGCCGCTGCAGCCGGTGGAGGTCTACGACCCCGGCCGCGCCGCCGAGATGGTGGACATGATGAAGGGCGTGATCCTGCGCGGCACGGGCACGCGCGCCGGCTTCGGCCGGCCGGCGGCGGGCAAGACCGGGACCAGCCAGGACTGGCGCGACGCCTGGTTCGTGGGCTTCACGCCGGACTGGGTCTGCGGCGTCTGGGTGGGCAACGACGACGACCGGCCGATGAACAAGGTGACCGGCGGGGACCTGCCCGCCGAGATCTGGCGGCGCTTCATGCTGGTGGCCCATCAGAACCTGCCGCCGCGGGACTTCCCGTGGACGCCGGTCGCCCAGGCGGCCGAGGCGGCGGCCCAGCCGGCGGGTCCGCCCGGCGGACGGGCGGCGTTCTACCACGACCTGTCGGCCGCCTTCGCCGGCGCCGAGCGCGAGGCGGGGGCCGGGCCGGAGCCGGCCAGGTGAGCCGCCCGCCGATCCTGGCGCTGAAGGGCGTGAGCCTGCGCGACGGTCCGATGCAGCTGTTCGAAGGGGTCGACCTGGGGCTCGAGCCCCGCGCCCGAGCGTGCCTGGTGGGCCGAAACGGGGCGGGCAAGTCCACCCTGATGCGGCTCCTGGCCGGCGAGATCGAGGCGGACGGCGGGGAGAGGACCGCGACCCCGGGCGCGGTGATCGCGCGCGCGCCGCAGGAGCCGACGATCACCGGCGCAAGCCTGCTGGACCACCTCGTCGGCGCCGGCGCGCCCGCGCATCGGGCCGAGGCGGAGCTGCAGGCGTTCGGGCTCGATCCGGCGCGCCCGGCGTCGGGGCTGTCGGGCGGGGAGACGCGGCGGACGGCGCTGGCCGAGGCCTTCGCGCTGGATCCGGACGTGCTGCTGCTGGACGAGCCGACCAACCACCTCGACATCCTGGCGATCGACACGCTGGAGACGCGCCTGAGGCAGAGCCGGGCCGCGGCCCTGGTGGTCAGCCACGACCGGGCGTTCCTGGAGCGCGTCACCCGGACCTGCTTCTGGCTGGAGAACCGGCGCGTGCGGCGCCTGGACAAGGGCTTCGCCGCCTTCCAGGGCTGGGCCGACGGGATCCTCGCCGAGGAAGCCGAGGCGGCGCGCCGGCTCGACAAGGCGATCGAGCGAGAGAGCGAGTGGTACGGCCGCTCGGTCACCGCCCGGCGGGCGCGCAACGAAGGCCGCGCGCGCGAGCTGGAGCGCATGCGCCAGGAGCGGGCGCGGCTGCTGCGCGACCAGCCGAGGCAGATCGAGATGGCCGCCGAGTCCGGCGGCTTGGGCGGGCGGATCGTGGTGGAGATGCGCGGCGTCGCCAAGGGGTTCGGCGAGCGCGTCCTGCTGAAGGGCTTTTCCACCCGGGTCATGCGCGGCGACCGGATCGCGATCGTCGGCCCCAACGGCGCGGGCAAGAGCACGCTGGTCAAGCTGATGCTGGGGCGATTGGAGCCGGACAAAGGGCAGGTCCGCCTCGGCAAGGGACTGGAGATCGCCTACCTCGACCAGGCGCGCGCGCCGCTGAAGCGGGGAATGACGCTGTGGGACGCCCTGGCCAATTCCGGCTCGGACCAGATCATGGTGCGCGGCAGCCCGCGGCACGTGGCGGGCTACGCCAAGAGCTTCCAGTTCAGCGACAAGCAGCTGCGCCAGCCGGTGGAGAGCCTCTCGGGCGGCGAGCGCAACCGGCTGCTGCTCGCCAGGACCCTGGCGCGCACCTCCAACGTGCTCGTCCTGGACGAGCCGACCAACGACCTCGACATGGACACGCTGGACCTGCTCGAGGACACGCTGGCGGACTACGACGGCACCTTGATCCTGGTCAGCCACGACCGCGACTTCATCGAGCGGCTGGCGAGCTCGACCATCGCCCTGGACGGCCGCGGCCAGGCGGTGGAGACGCCGGGCGGCTGGTCGGACTTCCTGAGCCAGAACCCGGGCTATTTCGACAGCCTGAGGCCCCCTTCCCGCCCGGGCCTTGCGCCGCCGGCCAAGGCGCCGCAAGCCGCGGGGCAGCCGGCCAAGCTCTCGTACAAGGAGGTGCGGCGCATCGAGGCGCTGGAGGCGCGGATGCCGGAGTTGCAGGCGGCGATCTCCCGCCACGAGGCGGCTTTGCATGACCCTGACCTCTACGCCCGCGACCGCCCCGCCTTCGACAGGATCACCGCCGCCCTGGCGGCGGCGCGCGACGAGCTCGCCGCAGCCGAGGAGGAATGGCTCGTGCTGGAGGAAAAGCGAGAGACCCTCGGCGCCTGAGCCTTGGCGCGGCTCCCCGGCGGTCCTAGGAAGTAGGCGCACGTCCAGGGGAGGCCCGCCTTTGAAGCCCTTGCGTCTGATCGCGCTGGCCGCGGCGCTTGCGCTCGCCGCCTGTTCGCCCGCCAAGAAGGCCGAGACCGCCTCGGCGGCCGGCAAGGCCAGACCCACGGCCATCCGGTTCGCCACCGACTGGCGCGCCCAGGCCGAGCAGGGCGGTTTCTACCAGGCGCTGGCGACAGGCGAGTACAGGAAGCGCGGGCTCGACGTGACGATCATCCAGGGCGGCCCCGGCGTGAACGTGCCCCAGCTCCTGGCCACCCACGCGGTGGAGATGGGCATGGGCTCCAACAGCTTCATCGCCCTGAACCTCGCCGAGGAGAAGGCGCCGGTGAAGGCGGTCGCCGCCTTCATGCAGAAGGACCCGCAGGTGCTGATCGCGCACCCGGGCCAGGGCATCCATTCCATCGCCGACATGAAGGGCCGGCCGATCCTTCTGTCGGACGCCTCGGTCACCGCCTTCTGGGTGTGGCTGAAGGCCAAGTACGGCTTCACCGACAGCCAGGTGCGCAAGTACACCTTCAACTCGGGCCCCTTCCTCAGCGACAAGCGGGTGATCCAGCAGGGCTACGCCACCTCCGAGCCCTACACCCTTCAGAAGGAGGGCCACGTCACGCCCGCTGTCTTCCTGCTGGCCGACGAGGGCTACCCCGGCTACGCGGCCATGGCGATGGCGCCCACGAGCCTGATCGCCTCCGATCCCAAGGCCGTGCAGGCCTTCGTCGACGGCTCGGCGGCGGGATGGAGGTCCTATCTCTATGGCAATCCCAAGCCGGGCGACGCCCTGATCCTGAAGGACAATCCGGAGATGACCCAGGACGTGCTCGACCAGGCGCGCGCCAAGATGCGGTCCTATGGGCTGGTCGACTCGGGCGACGCCAAGACCATGGGAATCGGCGCCATGACCGACGCCCGCTGGAAACAGTTCTTCGACGTGGCCTCCGGCCAGGGCGTCTATCCCAGGAACCTGGACTACAAGGCCGCCTATACCCTCGAGTTCGTCGGCAAGGGCCACTAGACGGCTCCGCCGTGGCGCTGGCGAGCCTGCAATCCGTCGAGGTCGACTATCCCGGGCGAGGCCGGGCGCTGGGGCCGTTCAGCCTGGCGCTGGAGCCCGGCGAGACGATCGCCCTGATCGGGCCCTCGGGCTGCGGCAAGTCCACGGCGTTGCGCCTGCTGGCGGGGCTGGAAGCCCCCACGCGCGGCGCGGCCGTCCTGGCCCAGGGACGCGGCGAGACCTCGGTCGTCTTCCAGGCGCCGACGCTGATGCCCTGGGCCAGCGCCGAGACCAATGTCGCCCTGCCGCTGGAGCTCGCCGGCGAGCCCCGTGCAGCTGCCCGCGCCAAGGCGCGCGAGGCCCTGGCGGCCGTGCGCCTGGACGGCGTCGACAAGGCCAAGCCCGCGCAGCTCTCCGGGGGCATGGCCATGCGGGTGTCGCTGGCGCGAGCGCTGGTGACGCGGCCCAAGCTGCTGCTGCTCGACGAGCCCTTCGCGGCGCTGGACGAGATCACCCGCCGCGCGCTGGCCGACGACGTCCAGACCCTGTGGGCCGAGCTGAAGCCCGCGATCGTGTTCGTGACCCACAATGTGGAGGAGGCGGTCTACATGGCTTCGCGCCAGGTGGTGATGACGCCGGGGCCCGGGCGGATCGCCAGCGAGACCCGCATCGACGCACCGTTCCCGCGGCCCGTGGGGTTCCGGACCACCCAGGTCTTCCGGGAGGCCGCCGAGAAGGTGTCGGACGACCTCGCCCGCGCGATGGCGGCGGCGCCATGAGCCGGCTCGTCGCCATCGTCGCGCCGGTCGTGCTGATCGCCTTGCTGCTGGGAGCCTGGGAGGCGGCGGTGCGGACGCTGGACGTCCCGGCCTATTTCCTGCCGGCGCCGAGCGCGATCGCGGCGGCCGCCGCTGCGAACTGGCCGATCCTGCTGCACTCGGCCTGGAACACCCTCTCCATGGCGCTCGTCGCCCTGCTCGCGGCCAGCGTGATCGCCAACGGCCTGGCGTTGCTGGTGGCGCCCAGCCACGTGCTGGAAAGCGCGGTTCGGCCGATCGCGGTGGCGCTGCAGGTGACGCCGGTCGTCGCCATCGCGCCCCAGGCGGTGATCTGGGCGGGGCTCGACCATCCCGAGCGCGCGGTGGTCGGCCTGGCGGCCATGGTCGCCTTCTTCCCGATCTTCTCGGGCGCGCTCACGGGCCTGCGCTCGGCGGACCCGGACCTGGAACGGCTGTTCGACCTCTATGGCGCGAGCCGGACCCAGCGCCTGCTGCGCCTGCGCCTGCCCTCGGCCGCGCCATTCATGCTGGAAGGGCACAAGGTGGCCGCGGGACTGGCGATCGTGGGCGCGGTGGTGGCCGAGTTCGTCGCCGGCTCGGGCAGCGCCCAGGGCCTGGCCTGGCGGATCCTGGAGGCCGCCAACCGCCTGCAGATCGCCAAGGAATTCGCCGCCGTGGCGGTGCTCGGCCTGATGGGCATGGGGCTGCACGCGCTGTTGCAGGCGGGCGAGCGGGAGATCCTGACGCGCTGGCGCGGGCGAAGGCGTTAGCCCGAGGTTAACAGGGCTTGCGTCAAGGTTCAGGCGACGGAGCCGCCCGACATGCGCAGTCCCACCCTTCTTGCGGCCGTGCTGGTCCTGTCCGCCCTGGCGGACCCTGCATCCGCGGCCGCCACCCGCTTCCTGGACAGCTGGAGCCAGACGGCGCCTGCGCCGCCGCCGCCGGGCGCCGCCCCCCTGCGCTACATGTCCTGGCCAGGAAAGGCGGCCCAGCCGGCCACGCCCGCCCCCGCGGCGGCGACAGCCGTCCCCCGCGCGCCCGCCAGCGCAGGGCCGGGCGGCCTGCGCGGCGCCTATACATCGGCGGTCGGACCCTACGGGCCGCCGGCGCCGCCCTTGCCCGCCAGCATCTATGCCGCGCCTGCCCCGCCGACCGCGCGGCCAGCGTTGGCGGCGCCAAGACCGGCGAGAGCCGTTCCGGTCGAACAGGCCGCGGCCAGCCCGACGAGGCCCATCCCTCCGCCCTCGCCGCTCATGGCGGCCGCCCCGGCCCAGGCGCTGACCGCAACGCCGGCCCAGCCCGCCGCCCAGGCCCGCGCGACGCCGTCGGTCCAGGCCATAGCTCAGGCGGACGGAGAGCTGCCGCCCGGGCCGCGGTTCTATTCGCTGCACCGCGCCTATGGCGTGCGGCCCGACCCCATCCCCCTGCCGGAAGAGTTCTTCGGCGCGACGCCCGACCTCGCCAAGCCGCCGCCCCTGCCGCCGCGCGCCCAGACCAACGCCAACGGCCAGGTGATCCGGCCGCCACCGCCCAATCCCGACACCTCCGACCCGACGGCGCCCTGAACCATGACCGCCGCCAGCCGCCTGCAGGACCTGATCGCGCTTGCGAAGGAGCCGTCGAGCGAGCGCCGGCGCGAGCTGCTGCGCCAGATCACGGATCTGTTCCTGGCCCAGGCGCCCGACCTGGGCTTCGGCCAGATGGCGCTGTTCGACGACGTGATGGGCCGAATCACCGCCGAAATGGAGGAGGCCGTCCGGGCCGAGCTGGCGCACAAGCTCGCCGTCACCCACGTGGCGCCGCCCAGAGTGCTGATGGGGCTGGCGGCCGACTCGATCGCGGTCGCCGGGCCGGTGCTGAGCCGGTCAGCCGCCCTGACCGAGGAGGATCTGGTCGAGCTGGCGAAGACCAAGGGGCAGGACCACCTGAGGGCGATTTCCCTCAGGCCGGCTGTGCCCAGGCAGGTCTCGGACGCCATCGTCGCGCGCGGGGACGACCGCACGCTCGGCGTCCTGCTGCGCAACGAGGGCGCGGTGCTGTCGCGCCAGGCCAGCGAGGCGGCCGTGGACCGCGCCCAGGCCAATCCGGACCTGCACGAGGCGGTCGTCGGACGCGCGAGCCTGCCGCCGGACCTGCTGAACGAGATGTATTTCGTGGTGGAAGCGCGGCTGCGCGAGAAGATCATGGCCCGCAACGCGGCGCTCGATCCGCAGACGCTGGAAGCGGCGCTCGAGGCCGGGCGCAAGCGCCTGGCCGCCCGGGACGGCGCCCTGCCCGCCGACTATGCGGCCGCGGAAGCCGAGATCGCCGAGCTGGCGGCCAAGGGCGCCCTGACGCCTGCGACGCTCACCGCCTTCCTGAGACAGGGCGAGACGACCAGGTTCACGTTCGCCCTGGCGAAGCTGGCGGATATCGACTTTCCGCTGGCCCGGCGGATCCTGGACGGCGGCCAGATCGATCCCCTGGCGATCGTCTGCAGGGCGGCCGGCTTCGACCGAGCCCTGTTCCTGACCTTCGCCGTCCTGATACTGCACAAGGACGCGGACGCCATGGGCCGCGCGCAGGAATACGGCGCGCTCTATGGCCAGCTCACCCGCGAGGCGGCCCTGCGCGCCATCCGATTCTGGCGGCTGCGCCGGCAGGCCGGCGACCTGGCCGCCTGATACAATCCTGGAAACCATCCGCTCCGATTGAATCGGCGCGGCGCTCTGGAGTCTTGATCTGTCGCGTTTTCCAGCGGCGACCCGGCGCCCACGGAGTTCTTCCTCCGGCCGACCTTCGGTCGGACCGGGGCGCCGCAAAGGGCTCTAGAGCGGGACTCCATTAGACGGAACCATATCCGGAGTTGATGAGGTAGTTGGCGCACTCCTGTGGTTCGAAGAGGTCGAGGAGCTGTCCGACCTTTCGCCATGTGGCTTCGACATCGCGGGGCTGGGCCTTTCTCATCAGGTGTTTGAGCTTGGCGAAGACCTGTTCGATGGGATTGAGGTCGGGGCTGTAGGGCGGCAGGAAGATCAGGTGAGCGCCTCTGGCGCGGATCGCGGCGCGGGCGGCCTTGCCCTTGTGGCTGCCGAGGTTGTCCATCACCACCACGTCGCCTTGCGAGAGCGTCGGGGCCAGGACGGTCTGGACGTAGAGCCTGAAGAGCTCGCCGTTGATCGGCCCGTCGATCACCCAGGGCGCGTCGATCCGGTCGTGGCGCAGGGCGGCGATGAAGGTGAGGGTCTTCCAGTGGCCGTAGGGCGCATAGCCCTTGAGCCGCTGGCCGCGGGGACCCCAGCCTCGCAGCGGCGCCATGTTGGTCTTCACCCAGGTCTCGTCGATGAACACCAGGCGGTCCGGCGCGATGCGGCCCTGATACGCCTTCCAGCGTGCGCGCCGGCGCGCCACGTCAGGGCGACTTTGCTCCTGGGGCAGCAGACTTTTTTTTGAAGCTCAGCCCTTCGGCGTGAAGGAACACCCACACCGCCCGCGGCTGGGTCTTTATCCCCCGCTCGGCCAGCTCCGCGGTCAGGCCCCGCAGCGTGACCGGCCCGGACGCCACGCGCTCGCGCAGCCACTGCGCGCACTCGCCAGACAGCGTCCGGGGCTTGTAGCCGCCGATCTGAGCCGGAGCCAACGACCCCGTCTCACGCTCGCGCCTTGTCCACTTCGACACGCACGAGGGGCTGATCTGAAGCGCCGCCGCGATCTGGCGGTGCGTCTGGCCCGCCGCCTTGCGCGCCAGCGCCCGCTCACGAAGATCCAAAGAGTAGGGAGCCGTCATCCAAGCTGGCCTCCCGCCCAGCATGGATGGTGAATCAGATCACCCCCGATTTGGGAATCCCGATTCCGTCAAAACGCGACGTGCTCTAGCGCACGATTCCGAAGTTCGCCAGCGCATTTGCAAGGCGGATGCGAACTTCGGAATCGATAAGGACACTAGCAAATGTATGATTCTAGTGTGGTTTACGGATCAGAAGTTCGCAGCCGAGGGCGCCGCCATCATCATGCGAACTTCTGATCCACCACACTAGGAGCTGACCGCCATCTCGCGCAGGGCCTGCAGCCCCGCCTGAGCCTGCACGGCCAGGCGGTGCAGCCCCCGCTCGCCGAAGACGTCCAGGGCGGAGGCCAGGGCGTCGCCGGCGCGGGCGCGCTCGCCGCGGTCGGGGCCCCCGAGCCTTAGCCGCGCAATGTAGACCCGCGCGAGGTTCAGCTGCAGCACCGCCCAGGCGAGCGGGTCGAGCGGCGCCTTGACCGCCGCGAGCTCGCCCCTGAGGGCCGCCTCGGCCTCGTCCAGGGCGAAGGGATCGGCCGCCGCCTCGGCGCGACGGACCAGGCAGGCGGCGCGGTCCTGGACGGCGACGGCGTGCAGCGCCGCGCCCGACGTCAGCTTGAGCGCCGCCAGGGCCTTGCCATAGGCCGCGAGCGCCTTGTCGAAGGCGACGTCGCTCGCCCCCGCCTCGCCGAGTGCGTTGAACAGCAGGCCCCGGCCGTGCTGCAGCCGCGCCCAGTCCATGGGCGAGTGGTCCGGCGGCGTGAGCTCGAGCGCCGAGTCCAGGGCCTCGACGCCGTCCAGAAGGTCGGCGAGGTCCGCCCTCTCCTCGCCCAGGCGCAGCAGCGCCATGGCCCGCAGCTCATGCACGCGGGCCAGGCTCAAGGGGTGGTAGGCCTCGTCGAGGCCTTCGGCGGCTTTCGCGAGGTCGGAGAGGGCCGCCTCGATGAGCTGCGGCTGGTGCAGGCGTGCGCCGGCGCCGGTCAGGACATCCGCCCGCTCGGCGCGAAGGCGCGCGGCCGCCAGGGCCTCGTCGCGGCCCTTCAGCGCCCCGAGCACCCGGTCGAACGCCGAGGCGGCGAGCTTGACCTCGGCGAGGTCGCCGCCGGCCAGGACGCGCCGGGCGGCGAGCCGCGCCTTGAGGCCGCGGACCATCGTCCCGCGTCCGCCGTCCTTCAGAAGGAACTCGACGGCGACGAAGAGCCCCTCGTCGGCGTACAGGTCCAGGCTCGCCAGCGCCGCCTCGGCCTGGGCGCAGATCGCGCGCTCGAGCATGCGCGCGCGCCCGGACTCCCGGGCGAGCCCCGCGGCCTGCTCGGCCAGGGCGGCGGCCTTTCGCAGGGCCGCAAGATCACCGGTGCGCCGGCCAAGCTCGCGCCACACGGCGGACGCCTCGGTCTGGCGAAGCGCCCGGTCGCGCACCCCGATACGGCCGGCGGCCACGTCGGCCGACCTGGCTTCGGCGGTGAGGAGCTTGATGTCGAGGAGCTCGAGCAGGGCGGCGTCGCCGAGACTGAGGCCGTCGCGGGGCCGCTCTGGCGCGAAGAACCGTCTCAGCTCGCGGCCGATCTCGAACATGCGCCATTTCCGCCTTCAGCTGTCCCACGTCGGCACGGTCGACGCAGAGTCAACGCACGACGAGCAAGGCTGGAGCCGCGCGCCGACGCTCATGATTAAGAAGAGGTTAACGCGTTACTCGTCAACCCGCCTCGGGACGCGGCGGCGAAGGCGGCCGATCAGGCCCGCTCGCGGGTGGCGGCGAAGCCCACCTTGGGGAACCGGTCGGCGACGTAGCCGATCTCCCACTGGGACTTGGCCAGGAACACGGGCTGGCCATCGATGTCCTCGGCCATCGCCGAGCGGTGCTTGGAGCCGAAGTCCTCCACGTCCGCGCGCTCGCCGGTGAGCCAGCGCGCCTCGGCGTAGGGGGCGGGCTCGAAGACGATGTCCAGGGCGTACTCGCCGGACAGGCGGTCGGCCATCACCTCGAGCTGCAGCTGGCCGACCGCGCCCACCACGAAATCGGCGCCGATGATCGGGCGGAAGAGCTGGGTGACCCCCTCCTCGGCCAGGCCCTCGAGCGCCCTCTTCAGGTGCTTGGCCTTCAGGGGATCCTTCACGCGCACGCGCTGCAGGATCTCGGGCGCGAAGTTGGGCAGGCCGGCGAAGCGCACCTGGCCGGTCTCGGACAGGGAATCGCCGACCCTGAGGACGCCGTGGTTGGGGATGCCGATGACGTCGCCGGCGAAGGCCTCCTCGGCGAGCTCGCGCTCGGCGGCGAAGAACAGCATGGGGTTGTGCACGCCGATCTGGCGGCCGGTGTTCTGGACCTTCAGCTTCATGCCGCGCGTGAACCGGCCCGAGCACAGCCGCACCATGGCGATGCGGTCGCGGTGGTTGGGATCCATGTTCGCCTGGACCTTGAAGACGAAGCCCGCCACCTCCTGATCGCCCGGCGCGACGTGGGTCTCCTCGCCCTGGCGGCTCACCCGCACCAGGCCCGGCGGCGGGGCGTAGGCGGCGAGGCCCTCCAGCAGCTGCAGCACGCCGAAGCGGCGAAGCGCCGAGCCGAAGAAGACCGGCGTCATGTGCCCTTCGAGGAAAGCCTCCGGATCGAAGGGCTTGGCCGCCTCCTGCACCAGGAGCGCGCCTTCCTCGGCCTCCTCCAGCTCGTCCGGCTCCAGGTGATGGACGATGGCGTTGGACTTGAGCGGCACGGGCTCGGCGGACTCCGGCTCGCCGCCCCGCGCGTAGGGCAGGAGGCTGTGGGTCTTGAGGTCGACCACGCCCTTGAACCGGCTCCCCGAGCCCGCGGGCCAGTAGAGCGGCGCCGGGTCCAGCGCCAGCTTGGCGGCGATCTCGTCGAGCAGGGCGAAGGGATCCAGCGCCTCGCGGTCCATCTTGTTGATGAAGGTGAGGATCGGGATGTCGCGCAGGCGGCAGACTTCGAACAGCTTGAGCGTCTGGGGCTCGATTCCCTTGGCCGCGTCCAGCACCATCACCGCCGCGTCCGCCGCGGTCAGGGTCCGGTAGGTGTCTTCGGAGAAGTCCTCGTGGCCGGGCGTGTCGAGCAGGTTGAAGACCAGGCCGTCGTGCTCGAAGGTCATGACGCTGGCGGTGACCGAGATGCCGCGCTCGCGCTCGATCTTCATCCAGTCCGAGCGGGTGCGGCGCTGCTCGCCGCGGGCGCGCACGGCGCCGGCCAGGCGGATGGCCCCGGCGCTGAAGAGCAGATTCTCCGTGAGCGTCGTCTTGCCCGCGTCCGGGTGCGAGATGATCGCGAAGGTGCGGCGGCGCGCGGCTTCGGCGGCGGGGGAGGAAGCAGGCATGGGGGGCGCAGGTAATGTCCGCGCCGGCCCTTGTCACCCCCGCTCGAGCAGAGAGGTCAGGCCGCCGAGGCCCTCGCCCAGACCAAGCGGTCGGCCAGCGCCGAGGTCAGCCGTCCCGCCTGCTGGTCCTGGTGCAGCTGGGCGAGAAGATCCACGTCCAGGCTCGCCAGGCGAACGGCCACCTGCTCGGGCCAGCTGCCGCGCGAGGGCGAGACGAAGAGGGCCGCATTCACTTCGGGCGCCTTGGAGACGATCAGCGAAGCAAGCCGGCGCGCGCGCTCGGGAATCCGGTGCTGCAGTCGCGGTTCCTCGGCGAAGATCTCGCGGCCCAGGCGCTCGACGTGATCCAGCGTCAGGGCGGAGAACCGGCGCGCGACCATCGGCGGGGTCAGGAGCTGGAGCTCCAGGGTCAGGACGACGTCGTTGAGCAGGAAATACATCACAGGCCCCCCGGGCCCAATCCCGGGCACTTCGGGATGATGCGGCATGCAGGCTTTCGCGCCGGTTTAAGAAGTCGGTAAATCCTGGGTACGGCTAAGCTCGCGGCTCGCGCGCCCTGGCAGGCCCTGGAAGGAAGGCGGCGGCCGCTAAAGCGCCATCCGCTGCGATCGAATTGGAGCGGCGCTCCAGAGACTTGATTTGTCGCGTCTTCCAACGGCGAACCGGCGTCCGCTGCGGTCATCCTCCGGCCGACCTTCGGTGGGACCGGGGAGCCGCAAAGCGCCTAGCTCTCGTCGACGGACTCGGTGAGGAAATGGCGTCCCTGGGTGTCCTCGATCTCGACCACCCAGAGATCCGGATCCACGCGCCGGGCGCGCTCCACGTAGGCGTCGAGCTCGGCTTCGGCCTCGGCCCTGGCCGGCCGCATCCACATCCTCTCGCCGTCGGCGCCGACCGCCTCGGCGTAGAGCCGCGCGGTCCCCTTGCGGCGGTCCAGCACCTTGACCAGCACGGCGCCGGCGCGCGGGTCGCCCTTGTGCGCGACCGTGGCGAAGGCGCCGGCGAGCTCGGCCCTGCGGATCAGCGCGCCGACCCAGACGTCGGTGGAGAGGATCATCGGCGGCTCCCGGCGTAACCGTCCGGCAAGGACGCAGACCTAGAGTGGCCGCGAGCTTAAACCAATCAGAGACATCAGCGACATGGCGAGCACGCGCGGGCCCGGCGGCCCGCTACTGGGTCTTTGTCTCGCGCTCGCCGCGCCCCTGGCGGCGTCGGCCGCGCCGGCGGACGTCTATTACGAGCGCGCCCTGATGAGCGCGGCGGATGCGCGCTGCCGCCTGTTCGCCCCGGAGATCGGCGCGGCCCTGAGGGCCGGGCGCGCGCAGGCCCGCGGCGCAGCGCTGCGCGCCGGCGATGACGCGGCCAGGCTGGCGGCCGTAGCGTCCGCCGCCGAGGCGCGAGCGGCGGGGGTCGCCTGCGGCTCGCCCGACCTGAAGGTCGCGGCCGGACGGGTGCGCTCCGCCTTCGAAGGCTACACGCGGCTGGTGAGGATGAGCTTTCCCGGCGACCTTTCGAGCTGGACCGCCGACCGCGGCTCTTCGGCCAAGGGCGCGACATGGCGGCTCTATCAGGACGCGCAGATGGGACAGGCCACGGTCAGGTTCGGCCTGGCCGGCGACCGCACCGGCGCGCCCCAGCTGGTGGCGGCGGAGGCCGATCCCGGCGCCGAGCCCTACGGCGCGCGCCTGGTGATGCGCGATCCGGCCCGCGCGCCCGAGCCCTATCTGAACGTGCTGAAGGTCAGCGCCGCGGCCCGCATCCCGCTGAAGGACCGGACCCCGCCGCGCACGGCGGCCCGGGTCTTCAACGCCGAGGCGCGCGCGAGCGCGGACGCGACCATGCTGCTGCCCGGCCAGCACTCGGCCATCGCCTTCCGCTTTCCCGCCGCGGCGGCTTCGGCGCTCGCCGCGCTCGACCCGCGCGAGGCGGTGACGCTGGAGTTCCTCTATGCGGGCGGCGCCCGCGACGAGGTGCGCCAGAGCTACATCGAGGTCGGTGATTTCGCCGCCGGCCAGGCCTTCCTGGACGCCGGCCCGAAGTAGCGCACGGCGGGTCAGCTCTTCATCCCGCGGCCCGGCTTGAAGGCGATCACCTTGCCGCCCAGATCGGGCGGCGGCTGGGCGGCCGCGGGCCGCATCACCGGCATGCGGACAGTGACCGCCGTGCCCTCGCCCAGCCGGCTCTCGATCGTCATCCCGCCGCCGTGCAGCTCGGCGAAGGCGCGCACCAGCGACAGGCCGAGGCCCGTGCCCCGGGTCCGCTGCGTCGAGTCGCCGGCCTGCTCGTAGGGCCGGCCCAACCGCTCGAGGTCGGCCTGGGCGATGCCGGCGCCGGTGTCCGAGACCACGATCTCGAGGTCCTCGCCGTCGCGGTGGGCCGTCACCGTGACCGAGCCGCCCGGCGGCGTGAATTTCAGGGCGTTGGAGACCAGGTTCAGCACGATCTGCTTGACGGCGCGGCGGTCCGCGTCGACCTCCAGCGGCTCGGGCGGCAGCAATCCGCGCAGGGAGATCTTGGCCTGGTCGGCGTGCAGGCGGGTCAGGCGCAGGGCGCTGGAGACCGCCTCGCGGGCGTCGAACTCCTCGCGGCTGAGCTCGTAGCGCGAGGCCTCGATCTTGGAGATGTCCAGCACGTCGTTGATCAGGTCCAGGAGATGCTGGCCCGCATCGTGGATCATCTCGGCGTACTCGACGTAGCGGGGCTGCAGGTCGCCGAACAGCCGCGAGCGCATCACGTCCGAGAAACCCATGACCGCGTTCAGGGGCGTGCGCAGCTCGTGGCTCATATTGGCGAGGAAGCGTGACTTGCCCGCATTCAGGCTCTCGGCCTCCTCGCGCGCGGCCTCGAGCTCGGCCTCGCGGGCCGCATCGGCGGTCCGGTCGCGGAGCACGGCGACGATGCTCCCGTCCGAGCCGCGCCTGAAGGCGGCCGCGCAGGATCTCAAGGGCGCGCCGGCCGGCGCGAAGACATGCTCGCTGGAGCCCCGCGCCTGGGCGGCCCAGAGGGCGGAGGCGAGGCCCGGCTGGTCGGCCGGCGCGGCGACCTCCACCAGCCGCCGGCCCGGCGCGACATAGCCGTGGCAACCCGACGGCGCGCCGCCGAAAGCCTCGATGACGCCGCCGCCCGCGTCCAGCTTGAGGATCAGATAAGGCTGCTCGTCGAGCAGCCGTCCGAGCTCGACCGCGGCCGCCCGGCGCTCGGCCTCGCGCGCGACCGAGCGGCGCCTGGCCAGGAGCAGTCCCGCGCCCAGGCCCAGGCCGGTGGTCACCAGGCCGACGAATCCCAGCCAGAACCCGATCTGGGGCGGCGGCGCGGCAGGCGTGAGGCCGACCAGCCCCGCCAGGGTGACGATCGCCGCCGCCGCCAACGAGACGGCCGCGGCCTCGGCCAGGAGGCTTGAGCCCCCGAACACCGCCGCCGCCGCCGCGGGCGCCAGGCACCAGACCGCGAGCGGGCCGGACACGCCGCCTACGAGAAGGCTCGAAGCCACCCCGCAGCCAGCCCACAACGCCAGGAGCAGCGCCCGCCGGCGCGGGCTGTCGGCGCGGCGGAGCCAAAGGGCGCCGAGGCCGGGCGCGCCGCCCAGGGCGAGCGCGGCCGCCGTCGCCCATGGGAGGCCCCTGAAGCCGGCCGCGAGCGCGACGAGCGCGGCCGCCACGCAGGCCGTCCAGACGCCGTGCCAGATGAGCACGTCCCTCAGCTCGGTGGAGACCGGGGCGACGTCGTCCTGCGAAGGGCTTGAGCTGTCGTCCACGGGCTGCCTGAAGGTCGGGCGGATCGGGAACTCTAACGTGGCCAATCGGGGCGCTCCAGGCGGCTCAATCGGCGCGCGACCTGCCGGCCGGAAAGCACAGGAAACCGAATCGTAAGCGCGGCCGGGGGATGATAGCGGGTCTTCAGCATGGCGCCTGCATGTCCGAGCCCGCCGAACGCCCGACCGCCGAGCCGGCGCCGCCCAGCCGTCGCGGCCCCGCCGCCAATCCGGCCAAGGCGTCGTTCCTGCGCCTGGTCAGCCATGAGCTGCGCACGCCGCTGAACGCGATCATCGGCTTTTCCGAGCTGATCGGCTGCGAGCTCTACGGGCCGCTCGGCGCGCCGCAGTACAAGGAGTACGCGGGGATCATCCACGACAGCGGCCACAAGCTGCTGAAGCTGGTCAACCAGATCCTGGAAGTGGTCCGCCTGCAGGACGACGCCGCCGAGCTGGATCTCGCTCCCCAGCGCCTGGAGCACGCGGTCGACGACGCCATGGAGCTGGTCGCCGCGGACATCGCGGCGCGAGGGGCCCGGGTCGAGGTGGAGCGCCGGCTGCAGATGCCCTGGGCGCACGCCGACGCCAAGGCCCTTCGCACCATCCTCGCCAACCTGATCCAGAACGCGGCCCTCTATGGCGGCGAGGCGCCGGTGGTCGTCGTGCGGGCGCGGCGCAGGGCGCCCACGTCGAGATCGAGGTCGAGGACGGCGGCGAGGGCATACCGCTGGAGGATATCCCGCGCCTCCTGAAGCCGTTCGAGCAGGGCGGCGGCGCGCTGACGCGCCAGAGCGAAGGGGCGGGCCTGGGCCTGACCATCGTGCGCCTTCTGGCCGAGGCGATGGGCGGCGGCCTTCGCCTGGACTCCCGCCCCGGCGAAGGCCTGAAGGCCGTGGTCATCCTGCCCGCCGCCGAACCGGCCCCGCGGACGGTTGCGGCCGCGCGCCGCGCCCCCTAAGTGCGCTCCATGACCGATGCGCGCGGCATGGACCAGGAGCTGGAGACGCTGGCCGAGGAGTTCGCCCTGTTCGACGACTGGGAGGAGCGCTACCGCTACATCATCGATCTCGGCCGCGAGCTCGAGCCGCTGACCGACGAGGAGCACTCGGACGAGAACAAGGTCCGGGGCTGCGCGAGCCAGGTCTGGTTGGTGTCCGGGCCCGGGCCCGACGGCTCGCTGCACCTGCGCGGCAATTCGGACGCCCACATCGTGCGGGGCCTGATCGCGATCCTCTTGAGGCTCTACCGCGACCGAAGGCCCGAGGAGATCCTCGGCTTCGACGCCAAGGCGGCCTATGAGCGGCTGGGTCTGGCCGGTGCGATCACGGCCCAAAGGTCCAACGGGCTGTTCTCGATGGTCCAACGCATCCGGCGCGATGCGGAGGCGTCGCTCGTCGCCTGACGCCGTGACGATGGGGGAATTCCGCGTTAAGCGGGCGCCAACCGAAGGACTCGCCGCATGAACGCCCCCGCCCGTTTCGCCGACCCCGCCGAGCCGCGCCGCGACTGGACGCTGGCCGAGGTGGAGGCGCTGTTCGAGCTGCCCTTCGCCGAGCTGGTGTTCCGCGCCGCCGATGTGCACCGGCGCTGGTTCGATCCCAGCGAGGTCCAGATGTCGCAGCTCCTGTCGGTGAAGACCGGCGGCTGCGCCGAGGACTGCGGCTACTGCAGCCAGTCCGCACACTTCGACACGGGTCTGAAGGCCTCGAAGCTGATGGCGCCCGAGGCGGTGATCGCCGAGGCCGCCAAGGCCAAGGCCGCCGGCGCCCAGAGGTTCTGCATGGGCGCGGCCTGGCGCGAGCCCAAGGACCGCGACATGCCCAAGCTGGAGGCGATGATCGCCGGCGTGAAGGCGCTCGGGCTGGAGACCTGCGCGACGCTCGGCATGCTGACGCCCGCCCAGGCCAGGGCGCTGAAGGCCGCGGGCCTGGACTACTACAACCACAACCTCGACACCGGACCGGAGTACTACGGCGAGGTGGTCAGCACCCGCACCTACCAGGACCGGCTGGACACCCTGGCGGCCGTGCGCGCCGAGGGGATGGCGGTCTGCTGCGGCGGCATCGTCGGCATGGGCGAGAGCCGGCGCGACCGGGCCGGCCTGCTGCACGCCCTGGCGAGCCTGCCCGAGCATCCGGACAGCGTGCCGATCAACGCCCTGTCGCCCATCGAAGGCACGCCGCTGGGCGACAAGGCCGTGGTCGACGGGACGATCGACGGTCTGGAGTTCGTGCGCACCATCGCGGTCGCACGCCTGACCTGCCCGAAGTCGGTCGTGCGCCTGTCGGCCGGTCGCGAGGCGATGAGCCGCGAGCTGCAGGCGCTGTGCTTCCTGGCGGGCGCCAATTCGATCTTCGTGGGCGCCAGGCTCCTGACCGCGGCCAACCCCGAGCTGGACGCCGACGCGAAGCTGTTCGCCGACCTCGGCCTGAGGCCGATGTCGATGGCTATGCCGCCGCCTGCATCGACCTGAGGGCGCCGCGCGCGGCCGCCAGCGCGGCCTGGAGCCTGGCCTCCTCGTAGTCGCTGGCCGTCCCCTGGCCCCAGACCGGGCCCGGCCAGCAGTCGTCGTCCGTCCGCCGCCCGACCACGTGGATGTGGAGCTGGGGCGTGTTGTTGCCGAGCTGGCCGACGTTGAGCTTCTCCACCGGCCGGCCGATGGCGGCGCCGATGGCGCGCACGGCCGCGCCGGCGGCGACGATCTCCTCCATGAGCTGGACCCGGTCGGCGCCGGACAGGTGCTCGAGCTCGCGCGCGCCGGCGCGACGCGGGATCAGCACGATCCAGGCGAAACGTGCGTCGGCCTGGAGCCGCGCCTCGCACAGCTTGAGCGCGCAGATCGGCTCGGAGGTGGCCAGGAAGGGCGGCGTCAGCTCGAACTTGTCCAAGGCCTTGGCCCTCTCGGCGGAAGCACAAGGGCGCGCTCTTTAGAGAGGTTGTGCGACGGCGTCCACCGCGCCGGCCCGATCCGGCCGCGGCAAGGCGAAGCGGCCCGTGCGGCAGGCGCCTTGCCCCCGCCAGCGCCCAAGGTTAGACCCCGGGACCTTCCCAGCCCCCTATTCGGAGTCCGCCATGGCTCGCTCGAAGATCGCCCTGATCGGCGCCGGCATGATCGGCGGCACGCTCGCCCACATCGCCGCGCGCGAGGAACTGGGCGACGTCGTCCTGTTCGACATCATGGAGGGCGTGCCCCAGGGCAAGGCGCTGGACCTGGACGAGGCCACGCCGATCTTCGGCAAGGACGCGACGCTGAGGGGCGCGGGCGACTACGCCGACATCAAGGGCGCGGACGTCTGCATCGTCACCGCCGGCGTGCCGCGCAAGCCGGGCATGAGCCGCGACGACCTGCTCGGCATCAATCTCAAGGTGATGAAGGCGGTGGGCGAGGGGATCAGGACCCACGCGCCGGACGCCTTCGTGATCTGCATCACCAATCCGCTGGACGCCATGGTCTGGGCGCTTCGCGAGTTCTCGGGCCTGAAGCCCAACAAGGTGGTCGGCATGGCCGGCGTGCTGGATTCGGCGCGCTTCCGCTGGTTCCTGGCCGAGAGGCTCGGCGTGTCGGTGGAAGACGTCCACGCCTGGACGCTGGGCGGTCACGGCGACGACATGGTCCCGATGACGCGCTATTCGACCGTGGGCGGGCTTCCCTTGCCGGTGCTGGTGGAGCAGGGGACGCTCAGCCAGGCGGACCTGGACGGGATCGTCAAGCGCACCCGCGGCGGCGGCGGCGAGATCGTGGCCCTGCTGAAGACCGGCTCGGCCTTCTACGCGCCCGCCGAGAGCGCCATCGTCATGGCCAAGAGCTACCTGAAGGACAAGAAGCGGGTGCTGCCCTGCGCGGCGCACCTGAGCGGCCAGTACGGGGTCGACGGCCTCTACGTCGGCGCGCCGGCGGTCATCGGCGCCGGGGGCGTGGAGAAGGTGATCGAGTTCCCGATGGACGCGGCCGAGACGGCGATGTTCGCCAAGTCGGTGGACTCGGTGAAAGGCCTGATCGCGGCCTGCAAGGAGATCGACGCCTCGCTGGCGTGAGCGCGCGGCGAGAGCCGCCCTACCGCTCCCAGCCCGTGGGCATGCGGTAGGGGACGTTGGTGATCACCGCCATCACCCGCTGGATCTTGTGGTCCTCGATCTTGAACAGCTCGCAGATCAGGGCGCTGGTCGGCCGTGAGGCCCAGGGATTGGACGCCATGCTGACCGTCCCGAAGCCGCGGGTCTGCACCTCGCGCACGTCGCCCGGATGGTTGAAGCGCACCGTCGCGAGCACCAGGCCCCGCCTCTCGTCCACCACCGGGAACCGGCGCGGGCGGATCGATTCGATGTAGCTGAAGATCTTCGTCGAGAGCTGGTCGGCGCACTTCATGGCGCCGAGCCTGGCGAAGGCGGCCGGCATGCCGGGCGCCGGCGGGCCGGCGTTGTTGCAGGTGCGCACGCCGTTCTCGATGCGGAAGCCGTCGTCGGCGAAGGGCACGACGCTCCCGTCGCTCTTCTCGATGGCGTCGAAGTAGCTGTCGACGATGCGCACCAGCTCGGCCCGGGACGAGCGCCGGGCGGCCGGGACGTCCTGCTCCAGGATCGGCAGGGGCGATTGCAGCAGGTCCGTCTGCAGCGACTGAAGCTCGCCCTTGCGCGCGAGCACGGTCTCGACCTCGGCGATCCTGCCCTTGGCGATCTTGAGCCTCAGCGCCATCAGGGCGGTCGCGCCGTTTTCCCGCACCGTCACCAGGGCGCCGGCCTCGCCGGCCTTCGGATCGTCGAAGTCCAGGCGGTAGCTCCCCAGCCCATCGATCGTGCGCCAGAGCCCGTCGCCGAGCTCAAGGGGCGCGCCGTCTTCGGTGAATCGGACGTCCGTCGTCGCCGGCAGCGCGCCCGGGTCGTGCGCCGCGAGCGCCTTCAGGTAGGCGTCGGTGAAGCCGACGAGGCAGGCACGTGTGCAAAGAGCGCTGGCTCCCGCCGCCGCCGCTGTGCTCGCCAGGGCCGCCGACCAGACCAGGATCGCTGCCGCCAGTACGGTTTTCATCGCCGCCTCCCCCGAAAGATGGTCAGAATGGAGCACGTTGATCGCATCGCGGAGCCGATGTCGATCGCATCGCCGGCCGCGGACGGACCCGGGACGACGGTCCTGTCCGCGCCGTAGAGCCCGCGCCCAAGGGCGTCCCGCGGAGCCGCCGTCATGTCGCTCTTCCAGCTCGCGGCCCTGTTCCTGACCCTGATCGCGGCGGCGGGGTGGCTGAACGCGCGCTTCTTCCACCTGCCCACGTCCGTGGCCATGCTGGCGGCGGGCCTTGCGGGCGCGACCGTCGTCTACGGGCTGCGGTCGGCCGCGCCGGGGACCTGGGGCGTGGCTGACGCCGCCAAGGTGATCGGCCAGGTCGATTTCCCCGAGACGGTGGTCGGCTACATGCTGTCGTTCCTGCTGTTCGCCGGCGCCATGCAGGTCGACCTGCACGAGCTGAGCCGGCGCCGGACGGCCGTGTTCACCCTGGCGACGTTCGGCGTGCTGGCCTCAACGGTGCTGGTCGGCGGCGGCGTCTTCCTCGTCGCGCGACTCCTGGGTCTGGACCTGCCGCTGGCCTGGGCCATGGTGTTCGGCGCCCTGATCAGCCCAACCGATCCGGTCGCCGTGCTCTCGACCGTGCGCCGAGGCGACCTCTCGGACGGCCTCAAGGCGATCCTGCAGGGCGAGGCCCTGTTCAACGACGGCGTCGGCATCGTGGTGTTCCTGGCCATGCTGACGCTGGCCATGAACGGCGCGGCGCATCCGGGCGCCGCGGCGCTGCAAGTGGTCGTCAAGGCGGGCGGCGGCCTGCTGTTCGGCCTCGCGGCCGGCTATGCGGCGGTGCGCGCGATCCGGGTGATCGACGACTATGCGGTGGAGGCGGCCGTGTCGCTGGCGCTGACGGTTGGCGTCTATGCCGCCGCCGACGCGCTGAAGCTCTCCGGCCCGATCGCGGTGGTGGCGGCGGGCCTGCTGATGGGCGACTCGGGCATCCGCAACGCCATGAGCACGACGTCCGAGGACCACCTGCGGCACTTCTGGGCCGTGATCGACGAGATCCTGAACGCCCTGCTGTTCTTCCTGCTCGGGCTGGAGCTCCTGGTGGTGCCGCTGGAGATGAAGCACGCGGCGCTCTGGATCGCCGCCGTGCCCCTGGTCCTGCTGGTCCGCGCCGCGACGGTGCTGCCCTGGGGCGCCTACTTCCACTTCCGTCACGCCGAGCGCGGCCCGAGCCTGATCCTCACGTGGGGCGGGCTGCACGGCGCCTTGTCCCTGGCGCTCGCTCTCGGCATCCCGCCGGTGACGCAGAAGCCGCTGATCCTCGGCCTGACCTACGGCGTGGTCCTGTTCTCGGTGGGGATCCAGGGATTGACCTTCGGCCGCCTGGTGGAGCGGCTGGGGCGCCTGCCGCCGCCGAAAGCCGGCCGCGCGCCCTTCATCCACGGCTAGGTTCGCCTATAAGCGGGGCATGGACGGGCCGGTGATCCAGACCGAGCGGCTGATCCTGCGGCCGACACGGCCGGAGGACTTCGAGCCCTGGGCGGCGTTCATGGCGGACGAGGAGGCCTCGAGGTTCATCGGCGGCCCCCAGGCGCGCTCGGCGGCATGGCGGGGCCTGTGCTCCATGGCCGGCGCCTGGTCGCTGTTCGGCTACGGCATGTTCTCGGTGATCGAGCGGACCAGCGGACGCTGGGTCGGACGGCTGGGCCCGTGGAAACCGGAGGGCTGGCCGGGAACCGAGGTCGGCTGGGGGATCGTGAAAGACTGCTGGGGCAAGGGCTACGCCACCGAAGGCGCGACCGCCGCGATCGACTGGGCGTTCGACGCTCTGGGCTGGACCCAGGTGATCCACTGCATCGAGCCCGCCAATACGCCCTCGCAGGCGGTGGCGCGGCGGCTCGGAAGCCAGAATCTCAGGGTCGGCGCCCTGCCCGCGCCCTTCGAGCACCTGGTGGTGGACATCTGGGGCCAGACCGCCGAAGCGTGGCGGACGCGCCCGCGAGGCGCCGCGGCAGGCGACTGAGTTCCGCTCAGAGCCAGCCCGCCTGGCGCAGCGAGCGCGCATAGGCGCGGCTCACCGGCGCCTCGGCGCCGTCCTTGAGGAGCAGCGAGACACGGCCGTTGCGGCGCCTGATGTCGGCGATGCCGTCGCGGGCGACCCACCAGGAGCGATGCACCCGGGCGCCCTCGAGACCCCCGAGCTCGGCCACCGCGTCGGACAGGCGCATCAGGATCAGGTCCGCGCCCCTGGAGGTGTGCAGGCGAAGGTAGTGGTCCTCGGCCTCGACGGCCCAGACCTCGGCGCCGCGGAGCCTGACGGGCAGACGATCGAGGAAGCGCGGCGGCGCGGCGGCGGCCGACGTGACCGGCGTGGCGGGTCGGCGGAACATGAACCAGCTGAGCAGGCTCATGCTCACGGACATGATGAAGGCGTAGAAGAGATATTCCGGCAGCGCGCGCAGCCGGGGCCCGCCGAGGAACAGGTAGCCGACCAGGGCCCAGATGCCGATGCCGGTGATCGGCGTCATCATCAGGGCGATCACGGCCTGCCGGACGAGGGGCCGCGCCTCGAGCGCCCGCACCTGCAAGGTCGACCACACGCAGCCGGCGACGAACAGCCCGCAACCGGCGCCGACGAGGATGAAGTAGCCGATCCGCGGCAACAGCGGGTCGCCGGCCGTGCCGAAGGCGCCGACGAATCCAAGGAAGGCGCCGATGAAGACGGCGAAGACCACGCTGCGGCCAAGGACGCCCATCCACGAAGCGCGAACGGCGGGAGGCTTCGGCTCACGAAGTTCGACGGTCGACTGACGCAACTGCGCAGGTCCCCCACGTGGCGCAGGACTAGGGAGGCGGCGCATCGGCGCCGTGGGCGTCGAGGCCAGAGCACGAGGATGATGATGTCGCAGCAGAACCTGTCAACGATGGCGCGCCTGGGGAGCCGTTCGTGGGTCCTCAGTGGGACGCTCAGCGTTGCCTTCGCCGTGGCGATCATCGTCCTCGCCGCGGGCCCGCAGGGGCTGGTCCAGCTCGTGCGCTTCGGACTGGCGCATCCCTGGATCGCGCATACGCCGGACCTCGGAGCGCTGGCCGCGGCTCCCCTTGCCGTGAAGATCCATCTGGCGACCGTGCTGCCCGCCTTCGCCATCGGAGCCGTCCAGATGCTGGGACCGAAGGGGAGAACCGCCCATCGTGTGCTGGGCTGGGCCTTCGTCGTGCTGATGACGATCACCGCCATCGCCGCCTTGTTCATCCCGAATCAGGGCGCCGCCGATTCGCCCTGCTCTATGCGTTCAGCGTGATCACCCTGGTCAGCCTGCCCCTGTCGATAATGGCGGCGCGTCGACACAACGTGGCGAGGCACAGCCGCGCGATGATCGGCCTCTACGCCGGCGGGCTGCTGTTCGCCGGACTCCTCGCCTTCATCCCGGGCCGGCTGATGTGGCGGATGTTCTTCGGCTGAGGCGACAAATCGGCCGCGCCTCCGCCTTTGTTCGGACACGCTGGCCCCTATAGTCGCAACGCTTCGAAATACGGGCCCGTCCGGCGCCGGCGCGTCATGACAGAGTTTATCTTCCACGACCCGTCAGGCCGCAGGGCGCGGCAGGCCGCCTTCCTCGGCGGCCTCTTGCTGTCCGTGATCGCCGCCGTGGTGGCGGCCTTCTTCGCCACCCTGGTGTTCGCGCCGCAGCTGCCCGCCGTTCACCTGAAGGACCCCAGGGTGTTCCAGGCGCTGCACCTGCCGGGCCATCACCTGCACGGCCGGCCGGCCTGGACCCGCGTGCCGCGCCCGAAGAAGGGACAGGCCGGCGGCCTCGCCAAGCCGCTGAGCGTCGGCTTCTATGTGCCCTGGGACGAGCGCTCGCGCGTGTCGCTGGCCGCGCACATCGGCCAGATGGACGTCCTGGCGCCGCAATGGATCACGCCCAACGGCTCGCTCGGCCGGATCAACGTCTCGAAGGATCCCCTGGCCGAGGCGATCATCGCCAAGGCCCAGAAGAGGCCGTCCATCCTGCCGGTCATCCACAACTCCCACGACGGGGCCTGGGACGGGCCGCTGGCGAACAGGCTGGTGCTCTATCCGGCGGCGCGCGCGGCCTTCATCCACAACCTCGTGACCCTGGCCCGGGCCAGGGGCTGGGCCGGCTACATCTTCGACCTGGAGAACCTGTCGCCCGCGGCGATGAAGGCCTATCCCCAGCTGGTCCGCGAAGCCAACGACGCGCTGAACCCCTACGGCCGCGAGGTCTGGGTGACCGCCCTGTTCGGCGACAATTCGGCGCCGCTGCAGCAGTTGCAGGCGGCGAGCGACACCTTGGTGCTGATGGCCTTCGACCAGCACTGGTCGACGGGCGACCCCGGTCCCATCGCCGGCCAGGACTGGTTCGAGACCAACCTCGACAAGCGCCTCTCGGGCCTGGACGAGAACCGCACGATCCTGGCGCTCGGCAGCTACGGCTACGACTGGACGCTGGGAGGCAAGGGGACCTCGCCCCGCGCCAACTCGGTCTCGTTCCACGACGCGACGCTGAACGCGCACAACTCCGGCGTCGACGTGAAGCTGGACGAGACCTCGCTGAACCCGACCTATGCGTACCAGGACGACGACGGCCACGACCATGAGGTGTGGTTCCAGGACGCCCCGACGCTCTACAACGAGATCAAGGTCTCGGACGACTACCGCCCGCGCGGCTACGCCCTGTGGAGGCTGGGAACCGAGGATCCCGGCGTCTGGAACCTGCTGCCCCACGACTACGGCAAGGTCTCGGCCGCCAGGATCGACTATCTGGCGCCGTCCCAGGACGTGGACTTCGACGGCAATGGCGAGGTGCTGCGCGTCTCGGCGACTCCGACCGCCGGCAAGCGCGCGGTCCAGTTCGACCCGGACACCGGCCTGATCTCGGACGAACGGTACCTGCAGATGCCCACGGCCTATGTCGTGGAGCGCTATGGGGCGACCAAGGACAAGGCAGTCGCGCTGACCTTCGACGACGGGCCCGACCCGCGCTGGACGCCCAGGATCCTCGACGTGCTGAAGCGCAAAGGGGTGAACGCCACCTTCTTCGACATCGGCGCCAACATGCAGGCCCACCCCGAGCTGGTGGCGCGCGAGATCCGCGATGGCAACGTGGTGGGCAGCCACAGCTACACCCACCCCAACATCGCCGTGACGCCCAAGCCCGAGGTGGATCTCGAGCTGAACATGACCCAGCGCCTGTTCGAGGTGATCACCGGCCGGAGCCTTCGACTGTTCCGACCGCCGTACCAGGGAGACGCGGAGCCTTCGACGCCCGAGCAGGTCGCGCCCCTGATCACGGCCCAGAAGCTGGGCTATCTGATCGCGGGCCTCAGGGTCGACCCGAACGACTGGAAGAAGGACCCCGCGCCGACGCCCCAGCAGATCATCGACCGGACGATCGACCACCTGGACAATCCCGACCTCAACCCGGGCCGCACGAGGGGCCAGGTGGTCCTGCTGCACGATTCCGGCGGCAACCGGGCCCACACCGTCGAGGCTCTGCCCGAGCTGATCGACCAACTGAAGGCCAGGGGCTATCACTTCGTGACCATGTCCGCCCTGGCGGGCATGACGCCGGACCAGGCGATGCCGAAGGTGAAGAACACCCTCGAGCTGACGCTGGACCGGATCGGCTTCAGCTTCTTCCGATACCTGGACCGGTTCATCGGCTTCCTGTTCATCAGCGCCATCGCGCTGGGGGTCGGCCGGCTGGTCTTCCTGTCGACCCTGGCCCTGGTCCACTGGCTGGGCTGGAAGCGCCGCGTGCCGAAGCTCGGGGACACCGACGAGACCGGCCGGGCCGGCCCCCTGGTCAGCGTGCTGATCCCCTGCTTCAACGAGGAGAAGGTGATCGCCGGATCGGTGGCGCGGATCCTGGCCTCGGAGTGGACGCGGCTGGAGGTCATCGTCCTGGACGACGGCTCGAGCGACGACACTTCGGGCGCGGTGGAGCGCGCCTTCGGGACCGAGCCCAGGGTGACGCTGCTGCGCTTCCCCAACGCCGGCAAGGCGGCGGCCCTGAACAAGGGCCTTGTGGCCGCCAAGGGCGAGGTGATCGTCGCGCTGGACGCCGACACCCTCTTCCCGCCGGACACGATCGGCCGGCTGGTGCGCTGGTTCGACGACCCCGAGGTCGGCGCGGTGGCCGGCAACGCCCTGGTGGGCAACCGGCTGAACCTGATCACCCGATGGCAGGCGCTGGAATACGTGACCGCCCAGAACCTGGAGCGGCGAGCCCTGGCGGCGCTGGGCGCGGTGACGGTGGTTCCCGGCGCGGTCGGCGGCTGGCGCCGGCGCGCCCTGGAAGAGCTGGGCGGCTTCCCCGGCGACACCCTGGCCGAAGACCAGGACCTGACCATCGGCTGCCAGCGGGCCGGCTGGCGCGTGGAGTTCGACCCCTCGGCGCGCGCCTACACCGAGGCGCCGGACACCCTGGGCGGGCTGATGAAGCAGCGCTTCCGCTGGTCATTCGGCACCCTGCAATGCCTGTGGAAGCACCAGGCGGCGCTGTTCGACCGGCGACGCCCGACGCTCGGCTTCGTCGCCCTGCCCCAGATCTGGCTGTTCCAGATCTTCCTGGCCCTGGCCGCGCCCCTGGTGGACCTGGCCGTGGTCTACTCGATCGGCGGCGCGATCCTGAACCGGCTGATGCACCCGGTGGAGTGGTCCAGCGACAGCCTGAGCCAGGGGCTGGTCTACTGGACGGTGTTCATCCTGGTGGACCTGTCGGCCTGCGCGCTCGGCATGGCGCTGGAGCGGCGCGCGCCCTGGAAGGACCTCCTGTGGATCCCGATCCAGCGGTTCGGCTACCGGCAGGTGATGTACTACATCGTGGTCAAGGCGGTGCTGACCGCGATCAGGGGCCCGATGGTGGGCTGGAACAAGCTCGAGCGGCGCGCCACGGCGGCGGTGGAAGCGGCGGCCTGATCTTCCCTTCCGGTCAATGGGGAGGATTGGTTGCGGCGCACAAACGCGCTGCCCTATAACCGGCCTCGCCGACTCGCCGCCTTGCGCGCGCGAGCCTTCCAGAACCCCCGCCGGCGGTCCCATGGATATCCACGAGCATCAAGCCAAGGCCGTCCTCAAGGAGTTCGGCGTCCCGGTCCCGCGCGGCTTCCCCGCCTTCTCGGTGGAGGAAGCGGTCCAGGAGGCCCAGACGCTCGGCGGCCCGGTGTGGGTGGTGAAGGCCCAGATCCACGCCGGCGGGCGCGGCAAGGGCGGCGGCGTGAAGGTCGTCCGCTCCCTGGAGGAGGTGCGCAAGGAGGCCGAGCGGATGCTCGGCATGACGCTGGTCACGCACCAGACCGGTCCCAAGGGCCGCGTGGTGCGCCGGCTCTACATCGAGG
This sequence comes from uncultured Alphaproteobacteria bacterium, assembly GCA_963775275.1. GTDB lineage: Bacteria > Pseudomonadota > Alphaproteobacteria > Caulobacterales > Caulobacteraceae > JANWHQ01. The sequence goes on from CAVZII010000005.1 coordinate 942,325, forward strand.
AAGGCGCTGCGATCGCGCGCGAGCTGTACCTCTCGCTGCTGGTCGACCGGGAGACCTCGCGGGTGGCGGTGGTCGCCTCCACCGAGGGCGGCATGGACATCGAGGAGGTCGCCCGCTCGGCGCCCGAGAAGATCGTGACCTTCTCCATCGACCCGGCCACCGGCGTCTTCCCGCACCATGCGGTGATGCTGGCCAAGGCCCTGAAGCTGGAGGGCGCGGCGGCCAAGCAGGCGCGCCCGCTGCTGCTGGCGCTCTACAAGGCCTTCGTCGAGAAGGACATGAGCCTTCTGGAGATCAATCCCCTGATCGTCACCGCCGAGGGCGACCTGAAGGTGCTCGACGCCAAGGTCTCGTTCGACTCCAACGCCCTCTACCGCCACGACGACATCCGGGCGCTGCGCGACATCACCGAGGAGGACGAGAAGGAGATCGCCGCCTCCAACTACGACCTCTCCTACATCGCGCTCGAAGGCGAGATCGGCTGCATGGTCAACGGCGCGGGCCTGGCCATGGCCACCATGGACATCATCAAGCTCTACGGCGCCGAGCCCGCCAACTTCCTGGACGTGGGCGGCGGGGCGTCGAAGGAGAAGGTGACGGCCGCCTTCAAGATCATCACCGCGGACCCGAACGTGCAGGGCATCCTGGTCAACATCTTCGGCGGCATCATGCGCTGCGACATCATCGCCGAGGGCGTGGTCGAGGCGGTCAAGGAGGTGGGGCTGAAGGTTCCGCTGGTGGTGCGCCTGGAAGGCACCAACGTCGAGGAGGGCAAGGCGATCCTGCGACAGTCGGGCCTGAACGTGATCCCCGCCAACGACCTGGCCGACGCGGCCGAGAAGATCGTGGCCGCCGTCAAGGCGGCGGCGTGATGGCCAAGCGGCCGAGGGCGATCCGCCTCGCCGAGGCGCTCGCGGGGTTCGACGAGCCCTGGTCGCCCAAGGTGATCGGCGATGTGAACGCCTGCCAGATCAAGCTGGTGAAGCTGGACGGCGCCTTTCACTGGCACCGGCACGAGATCGAGGACGAAGCCTTCCTGGTCATCGAAGGGCGCCTGCGCATGGAACTCCGCGACGGATCCGAGGAGCTGGGCCCCGGCGAGCTGATCGTCGTGCCGCATGGCGTCGAGCACCGTCCCGTGGCCCTGCCGACCTGCCAGGTCCTGCTGTTCGAGCCGGCGAGCACGCTGAACACCGGCGACGTGATCACTGCGCGCACCGTGCGCCAACCGGAGCGGATCGTCTGATGTCCATTCTCGTCTCCAAGGACACCAAGGTCATCTGCCAGGGGCTCACCGGCGCCCAGGGGACCTTCCACACCGAGCAGGCCATGGCCTACGGCACGCGCATGGTCGGGGGGGTGACGCCGGGCAAGGGCGGCCAGACCCATCTGGGCCTGCCGGTCTTCGACACGGTGATGGAGGCGCGCGAGGCCACCGGCGCGGACGCCTCGGTGATCTACGTGCCGCCGCCCTTCGCCGCCGATTCGATCCTGGAGGCGATCGATGGCGAGATCCCGCTGATCGTCTGCATCACCGAGGGCATCCCGGTGCAGGACATGGTCAAGGTGAAGCGGTCCCTGTGCGGGTCCAAATCGCGCCTGGTCGGCCCCAACTGCCCCGGCGTCCTGACCCCGGACGAGTGCAAGATCGGCATCATGCCGGGCAACATCTTCCAGCGGGGATCGGTAGGCGTCGTCTCGCGCTCGGGCACCCTGACCTACGAGGCGGTGTTCCAGACCAGCCAGGCGGGCCTGGGCCAGACCACCGCCGTCGGCATCGGCGGCGACCCGGTCAAGGGCACGGAGTTCATCGAGGTCCTGGAGATGTTCCTGGCCGACCCGGAGACGGCGTCGATCATCATGATCGGCGAGATCGGCGGCTCGGCCGAGGAGGACGCGGCGCAGTTCATCGCCGACGAGGCCAAGAAGGGCCGCAGGAAGCCCATGGCCGGCTTCATCGCCGGGCGCACCGCGCCGCCGGGGCGGCGCATGGGCCATGCCGGGGCGATCATCTCGGGCGGGAAGGGCGGGGCCGAATCCAAGATCGAAGCCATGGAGGCGGCGGGGATCCGCGTCTCGCCCTCGCCCGCCGCGCTGGGCGAGACCCTGATGGCGGCGATCAGGGCCGCCTGACGGTTCGAGCCCGGCTGGCGCGCGTCGCTTGACCGGTCGCGCAAAATCTGGTCGGACCCCGCCTTCTGATGCGGAATTGGGCGTTGCAGGGCGATCGGCGGGGATTTCGGGCTCGCGCCCGGGGGCGGGCCCCTGAAACGGCTGTCCGATCAGACTATATTCACGCGCGAGTGATAAGCCGGGGGGCGCTCAAGTGCGACTTAAGGCTCTAGACCATGGCGGACAACTCCGGGCGGATTAACCAGGCTCTCGCCGAGACCTCCTTCCTCTACGGCTCCAACGCGCCCTTCGTCGAAGACCTGTACGCCCGCTGGGTCGAGGATCCGAAGGCGGTGCCGAGCTCCTGGCAGGCCTTCTTCACGACGCTGCGGGACCGCACCGACGAGATCACCCGCGCCGCCCAGGAACCCGCCTGGACGCCCAAGCTGCCGCCCGCGCCCCGAGCCGAATGGCTGTCGGCCATGGACGGCGTGTGGCCCGCGGTGGAGGCCAAGGTGGCCAAGTCCGTCGCCGACCAGCGCCCGACGGCCAGCCCGGCCGAGATCCGCGCGGCGACGCTGGATTCCCTGCGCGCCATCATGATGATCCGGGCCTACCGGATGCGCGGTCACCTGGCCGCGAACCTCGATCCGCTCGGCCTCGCGCTGCCGCCGGACGACACCTCGGAGCTGGACCCGGCGAGCTACGGATTCTCGGAGGCCGACTACGACCGGTCGATCTTCCTCGACTATGTGCTGGGCCTGGAGACCTCGACCGTCCGCGAGATCCTGCAGATCCTGAGGCGCACCTACTGCGGAAACCTCGGCGTGCAGTACATGCACATCTCCGATCCGGAGCAGAAGGCGTGGATCCAGGAACGGATCGAGGGCAAGGACAAGGAGATCGCCTTCACCCCCGAGGGCAAGGTCGCGATCCTGAAGAAGCTGATCGAGACCGAGGCCTTCGAGCGTTTCCTGCACAAGCGCTTCCCGGGCACCAAGCGGTTCGGCCTGGATGGGGGCGAGTCCCTGGTGCCGGCGCTGGAGCAGGTGATCAAGCGCGGCGGCGCGCTGGGGGTCGAGGACATCATCATCGGCATGCCCCACCGGGGCCGCCTGAACGTGCTGGCGGCGGTGATGGGCAAGCCCTACGTGGCCATCTTCCACGAGTTCCAGGGCGGCTCCTCGACCCCATCGGACATCGAGGGCTCGGGCGACGTGAAGTATCACCTCGGCGCCTCCTCGGACCGCAGCTTCGACGACAACAAGGTCCACCTGTCGCTGACGGCCAACCCGAGCCACCTGGAGATCGTCAATCCGGTGGTGATCGGCAAGGCGCGCGCCAAGCAGGCCTTCGCGCTGCGCCAGAACATCGACGCCGGCCGCGGCCACGTGCTGCCGCTGCTGCTGCACGGCGACGCCGCCTTCGCCGGCCAGGGCGTGGTGGCCGAATGCTTCACGCTGTCGGGCCTGAAGGGCTACCGCACGGGCGGCGCGCTCCACTTCATCGTCAACAACCAGATCGGCTTCACCACGAGCCCGCGCCACTCGCGCTCCTCGCCCTATCCGTCGGACGTGGCCCTGATGGTCGAGGCGCCGATCTTCCACGCCAACGGCGACGATCCGGAGGCGGTGGTCTACGCCGCCAAGGTCGCCACCGAGTACCGTCAGCGCTTCGGCAAGGACGTGGTGGTGGACATGTTCTGCTACCGCCGGTTCGGCCACAACGAGGGCGACGACCCGACCTTCACCCAGCCCTTGATGTACCAGAGGATCAAGGAGCTCCCGAGCGCGCGCGAGCTCTACGCCCAGCGCCTGATCGAGGAGGGGGTGGCCACCGCCGAGGACGTCCAGGGCTGGATCAAGGATTTCGACGCCTTCCTCGACCAGCAGTTCGAGGCCGGCAAGACCTGGCATGCGGACAAGGCCGACTGGCTGGACGGCAAGTGGAAGCACCTGCACGTGGCCGAGGACCTCGAGCTGCGCGGCGACACGGCCGTGCCGGAGCAGAAGCTCCGGGACCTGGGCCTGAAGGCCAACAGCATCCCCGAGCACATCGACGCCCACCGCACCTTGCGCCGCGTCATCGAGAACCGGCGCGAGAGCGTCGAGACCGGCCGCGACATCGACTGGTCCACGGCCGAGCAGCTGGCGTTCGCCACCCTGCTCGACGAGGGCTTCCCGGTGCGCCTGTCGGGCCAGGACAGCGTGCGCGGCACCTTCAGCCAGCGGCATTCGTCGGTGGTCGACCAGACCACCGAGGAAGCCTACATCGCCCTGAACCACCTGCGCCCGGGCCAGGCCAACTTCGAGGTGCTGGATTCGGCCCTGTCGGAGGAAGCGGTGCTCGGGTTCGAGTACGGTTTCTCGCTGGCGGACCCGAACACCCTGGTCCTGTGGGAGGCTCAGTTCGGCGACTTCGTCAACGGCGCCCAGGTGCTGATCGACCAGTTCATCTCTTCGGGCGAGCGCAAGTGGCTGCGCATGTCCGGCCTGGTGATGCTGCTGCCGCACGGCTACGAGGGCCAGGGCCCGGAGCACTCCTCCGCGCGCCTCGAGCGCTATCTGCAGCTCTGCGCCGAGGAGAACCTGCAGGTCGCCAACTGCACGACGCCCGCGAATTACTTCCACATCCTGCGCCGGCAAATGCACCGGCCGTTCCGCAAGCCGCTGATCCTGATGACGCCCAAGTCCCTGCTCAGGCACAAGCGGGCGGTGTCGAACCTGGAGGACCTGGTTTCGGGCACCTCCTTCCACCGGGTGATGATCGACGGGGCCGAGGCCGGGTGCGACGTCGGGGGGATCGTCCTGAAGCCGGACGCCGAGATCAAGCGGGTCATCCTGTGCTCGGGCAAGGTCTACTTCGATCTGGTGGACGCGCGCGCCAAGGCCGGCCGCGACGACGTCTATCTGCTCAGGCTCGAGCAGTTCTATCCCTGGCCGATGAAGTCGCTGTCGAACGTGCTCTCGAGGTTCGTCAACGCCGAGCTCGTCTGGTGCCAGGAGGAGCCCAAGAACATGGGCGGCTGGACCTTCGTCGACCCGTGGCTCGAGCTGACCCTGGCCCGGTTGAAGGTGAGCGCCGCGCGTGCGCGCTATGTGGGCCGGCCGGCCTCGGCCTCGACGGCGGCCGGGCTGATGAGCCGGCACCTGAAGGAGCTCGAGACCTTCCTGACCGAAGCCTTCGCCTGATCCGCCGGGCCAAGAACAAGATCGGAGCTGCACCTCAATGGCCGACATCCTGACCCCGACGCTCGGCGAGTCCGTCACCGAGGCCACCGTGGCGCGCTGGGCCAAGAAGCCGGGCGAAGCGGTCAAGAAGGACGAGGTGCTGGTCGAGCTCGAGACCGACAAGGTGTCGCTGGAGGTCTCCGCCCCCGCCGACGGCGTGCTGCAGGACGTCACCGCCGACGAAGGCGCCACGGTCGCTCCGGGCCAGGTGCTGGGCCATGTGAGCGAAGCCGGCGCGCCCGCCAAGGCGGCGCCGGCCTCAGAGGCCGCGGCTCCCGCGCCGCCCAGGGCCGCGAAGCCTGCGCCGGAGCCCGAACCCGCGCCCGCCGCCAAGCCCGTCGGCAACGGCGGCGCCGCCTCGGCCATGCCCCTGGCCCCCTCGGTCCAGCGGATCGTCACCGAGACCGGCCTGAACCCCGCCGAGATCCCGGGCTCGGGCCGCGACGGACGGATCACCAAGGGTGACGCCCTGGCGGCCCTCGAGGCCCGCGCCGCTCCGCCCGAGGCTCCTGCTCCCGCTCCGGCCCTGCCCGAGGTCCAGGCCCTGCCCGAAGTTCAGGCCCGCGCCCCGGACCCGCGCGAGGAGCGCGTGCGGATGACGCGGCTGCGCCAGACCATCGCGCGCCGGCTCAAGGAGGCCCAGAACACCGCCGCCATGCTGACCACCTTCAACGAGGTGGACATGACCGCGGTGATGGCGCTGCGCAGCCGCTACAAGGACGCCTTCGAGAAGCGGCACGGCGTGAAGCTGGGCTTCATGGGCTTCTTCGTGAAGGCCTGCATCGCGGCCCTGAAGGAGATCCCCGCCGTCAACGCCGAAATCGACGGAACCGACCTCGTCTACAAGAACCACTATGACATCGGCGTGGCGGTGGGCACCGACAAGGGCCTGGTCGTGCCGGTGGTGCGCGATGCGGACAGGCTGAGCCTAGCCGGGACCGAGAAGGCCATCGGCGAGCTTGGCCTCAAGGCGCGGGACGGGTCCCTGTCGCTCTACGACCTGCAGGGCGGGACCTTCACCATCTCCAACGGCGGGGTCTATGGCTCCTTGATGTCGACCCCGATCCTGAACGCGCCGCAGTCGGGGATCCTGGGCATGCACAAGATCCAGGAGCGTCCCGTGGCCCTGAACGGCCAGATGGTCATCCGGCCGATGATGTACCTCGCCCTGAGCTACGACCACCGCATCGTCGACGGCAAGGAGGCGGTGACCTTCCTGGTGCGGGTCAAGGAGAACATCGAGGATCCCGAGCGCTTGCTCCTGGAGGTGTGAGACCTTGATCGGCGTCTGGCGACGACGTATCTACAGACCGTAGATACGGAACGACGTCATGGCTCGCGCCAAGGTCTTCAAGCACGGCGGCAGCCAAGCCGTGCGCCTGCCCAAGGAATTCCGATTCGAGGTTTCGGAGGTCGATGTCCGCAAGGAGGGCGACCGGCTGATCCTGGAGCCGGTGAAGGCTGCGCCCAGGTCACCTGAGGACTGGGAGGCCTTCTGGGCGAAGATCGACGCCTTGCGAGGCGATGAAGCGCTCGTCCGGCCGCCGCAGCCGCAGCTTCGGGATTTCGACTGGTGACCGCCTGCCTGGACACCAACGTCCTGGTGGACATCCTCAACGGCAGGCACAGAACAGTCCGGAAAAGATACGAAGCCGAGTTCGGGTCGTCCCGGCCGATCGTGATCCCGAGCCTTGCGGCCCATGAGCTCTTCTTCGGCGCCCTGATCAGCCGAAGGCCGCAGCACCACGCCGATCAGGCGCGCCTCATCCTGAGCGACCATGAGATTGTCGAGCTGTCCGGTGACGACGCCCTGGCCGCGGCGCGTCTGCGAGCCGACCTTCGCGGCCGGGGCCTGGCCATCGGCTCGTTCGACACCCTGATCGCCGGACAGGCGCTGAACCGAGGCTGGACCCTGGTCACCGCCAACATCGGCGAGTTCGCACGCATCGACGGCCTCGCTGTCGAGGATTGGACCGCGCCCGGCTGATCGGCGCACGTGCTAGTGTCCCGATTCCGAAGTTCGCCAGCGCATTTGCAAGGCGGATGCGAACTTCGGAATCGATAAGGACACTAGCAAATGTATGATTCTAGTGTGGTTTACGGATCAGAAGTTCGCAGCCGAGGGCGCCGCCATCATCATGCGAACTTCTGATCCACCACACTAGTGTCGCATCATGAGCCCAGTCGTCGTCGCCGATTTCACCAGCCTGACCGAAGCCCAGATCGCCTGCGGGGCGCTCAGGGCGGAGGGCCTCGACGCCGAGGTGCTGGACCAGAACTTCGGCAGCGTCATGCCGACGGGCCTGGTGGGGCGGTTCCGTCTCGTCGTGCCGGACGATGAGGCCGCGGGGGCGAAGCGCCTGCTCGCCGAGATCGCCGCGGGGCGTTAGGCCGCCTTCACCCGCTCCGCCGCAGCCGGGCCTCGGGGCTTCATCGCCACCAGCAGGAGATTGGTCGGCAGGCCGCAGAGCGACACATGGTCGATGCGGAACCGCTCGATCCCCGCCGCGCGGGCGGCCCTCGCCAGAGATGCGCGCGACAACAGGTTCAGGTTCTCCTCGTCGGCGAAGAACCTGCGGCCCAAGAGGGTCAGAAGCCGGCGGTGCAGCTTCACCGGCAGCCAGTGGATCAGCGGCAGGACGGTGTGGAACTCGATCGGGAAGCCCCGGTCCGGCGTGGTGACGAAGATCCCCTTGCGCGCCACACGCCACAGCTCGCGAAGGAACCTGGCCTGCCTTTCCGCGGATCCCACATGCTCGAGCACGGCGCTGGAATGGGCGAAGTCGAAGGCGCCGTCCTCGAAGGGCAGGTCGCGCCCGTCGGCCTGGACGAACCGCATGCCCGGATAGAGGACCTCCAGGAAGCCGGCGTCGTCCACGCCCACCGCGGTGACCTTGTCCTTATGAGGGTGCCAGGCCTCCAGGTAGTTGGAATGGTCGTAGCTGCGGTCGCTGGTCGCGCCGACGTCGACGATGGCGTCGTCGGCCGAGACGTGGGTCGCCTCGACAAACTTCGCGAACATCTTGCGCCGCTGATGGCCGGCGATCCTGACCGGCAGGGAATCGGGCCGGGCGACGTTGTATTGGGCGTTGACCGTCACGGCAGGGATGGCGCCTCGAGGAGTCCAAGCCGACTCCTCTAGCCGCGAACCAAGGTTTCGCGAAGGACCAAGACGCCGCGCGGCGACCAGGCAGGATCAGGCGGCCTGGGCCTCTCCGCCCCCGCCCCCGGCCTCTCCTTCGCCGTCGCCGTCGCCGTCGCCGTCCTCTGCACCCATGCCCTCGATGCCCTGTTCGCGCACCTTGCGATAGAGCGTCGAGCGGCCGATCCCGAGGCGGCGGGCGACCTCGCTCATGTGGCCGGAATAGATGCCGATGGCGAGCTGGATCAGGTCGCTTCTCGATCTCCTCGAGCGTGCGCAGGTGGCCGCGGTCGTCGAGGATGCGCACCGGCGCTTCCTTGGGCATGTCGGCGATGTAGGTCTCGGTCGCCGGCGCGAAGTCCGCCGCGGCGGGCGCTTCGGACGGTGCCCCCGATCGGTGGGCTTCAGGCCGGAGATGGCCGGGAAGTCGTGGGGCTGGAGATAGGGCCCGTCGGCGAGCACGATGGCGCGGTAGACCGCGTTCTCGAGCTGGCGGACGTTGCCGGGCCAGTCGTGGGCCATGAGCAGCGCCAGGGTCTCGGCCGTGGCGCCCACGACCCCCTTGCCTTCCTCGACGTTGAAGCGGCGCACGAAGTGCTCGACCAGCGCCGGGATGTCCTCGCGGCGGTCGCGCAGCGACGGCGCCTCGATGGGGAAAACGTTGAGGCGGTAGAAGAGGTCCTCGCGGAAGCGGCCGTCGGCCACCGCCTGGCCGAGATCGCGGTTGGTGGCCGAGATGATGCGCACGTCGACCTTCATCGACCGCTTGGCGCCGACCGCGTCGACCTCGCCTTCCTGCAGGACGCGCAGCAGCTTGACCTGCATGTCGAGCGGCAGCTCGCCGATCTCGTCCAGGAACAGGGTGCCGCCGTTGGCTTCCTGGAACTTGCCGAGGTGCCTGTCCACGGCGCCGGTGAACGAGCCCTTCTCGTGGCCGAACAGGATCGATTCGACCAGGTTCTCGGGCAGGGCGCCGCAGTTCACGGCGACGAAGGGCTTGCCGGCGCGATCCGAGCAGCCGTGGATGGCGCGCGCGATCAGCTCCTTGCCGACCCCGCTCTCGCCGGTGATCAGGATGGGAATGACCGAGCTGGGCCGCCCGCTCGCCCAGGCGCTTGACCTGCGTCATCGCCGACGAAGCGCCGATCAGGTCGGCGAAGGTGGTCTGGCCCGAGGCCCGCTTCTTCAGGCGGTCGACCTCGGCCGTGAGCTCACCGAGCTTGAGCGCGTTGCGGATGGAGACGGCGATCCGCTCGGGCGCGGCGGGCTTGACGAGGAAGTCCTGGGCGCCGGCCTGCATGGCCTGGACGACGGTGTCGATCCCGCCAGAGGCGGTCAGCACGATGACCGGCTGAACGAAGCCCCGTGCGCGCATCTCCTTGAGCGCGGCGACGCCGCTCGTCCCCGGCATGACCAGGTCCAGGAGGATCACGTCCGCCGCCCCGCCGGCGTTCAGGCGATCGAGCGCCGCATCGCCGCTGTCGGCCGTCACGCTGAGGAAGCCCTCGCGCTCGACCACCCCCTGGATCAGCCGACGTTGCGTCGGATCGTCGTCAACGACGAGGACCGTCTTGGTCATAGTAATGTCCCACCACCATGCCCGACCGTTTCGGTTCAGGCTCTCATTTTGGGACGGTTATGCAGGTCGCGGGTAAAGGCGGGGTTACGGCGCGCGCGATCCGGTTTTGATGCTACAGACGCGCCCATGACAACTGTCGCCGAGAGCATCGTGCAGGCCCTGATCGCGGGCGGCATCGACCATGTCTTCTGCGTTCCGGGCGAGAGCTATCTGGCGCTGCTGGACGCGCTGGCCGACGCGAAGGACCGGATCCGGGTCGTCACCTGCCGCCACGAGGCCGGCGCGGCCAACATGGCCGAGGCCTACGGCAAGCTGACCGGCAAGCCGGGGGTGTGCATGGTCACCCGTGGGCCGGGCGCGACGCATGCGGCCGTGGGCGTGCACACGGCGGAGCAGGACTCCACGCCCATGCTCCTGATGATCGGCCAGGTCGCCCGGGAGGACCGCGGCCGGGGCGCGTTCCAGGAGATGGACTATGCCGCGGTCTTCGGCTCGTTCTCCAAGTGGGCCGCAGAGATCGACGACGCCTCGCGGATCGACGAGCTGATGCGCCGGGCCTTCACCACGGCGCTGCATGGCCGGCAGGGACCGGTGGTGCTGGCCATGCCGGAGGACGTGCTGTCCGCGCCGGCGACGGGTCCCGAGCCGCGGCCGGTCGCGCCGGCGCCGGCGGGGCTCGCGCCCGATGTCCTCGCCGAGATCGCCCGGCGGCTGAAGGCGGCCGATCGGCCCATCATGCTCCTCGGCGGCTCGGGATGGCGCGAGGGGCCGCGCGCGGCGATCCAGGCCTGGCTCGAGCGCGAGGGGTTGCCCACCGTCCTGTCGTTCCGGCGCAAGGACCTGATCGACAACGACAGCCCGATCTGCATCGGCGAGATCGGCCTTGGGCCCAGCCCGAAGCTGGTGGAGCGGATCAAGGCCGCGGACCTCGTGCTGGCGCTGGGCGCCCGGCTCGCCGACAACCCGACCCAGGCCTACACCCTGTTCACCCGTGACGAGGCGGCCGAGCGCCTGATCCACGTCCATCCGGGGCCGGAGGAGCTGGGGCGGGTGTGGCCGGCGTCGGCCTACGCCACCGCGGACACGTGCTGCGCCGCCGAGGCCCTGGCCAGCCTGGAGCTCGGCCGCGCCGCGGCCTGGCAGGCTTGGCGAAAGGCCGCGCGCGCCGACTACGAGGCCTTCCTGGAGCCGGTCTCGACGGTGGGTCCGGTGAACCTGTCGCAGATCGTCGCACACATGGCCGAGACGCTGCCGAACGACGCCATCGTCTGCAACGGCGCGGGCAACTTCGCCTCCTGGCTGCACCGGTTCTACCGCCACCGCGCGTTCAAGACCCAGCTGGCGGCGACCTCGGGCGCCATGGGCTACGGCTTTCCCGCCGCCATCGCCGCCAAGCTGCTGCACCCGGACCGGGACGTGGTCTGCTTCGCCGGCGACGGCGACTTCCTGATGACCGGCCAGGAGCTGGCCACGGCCGCGCAGTTCGGCGCGAACGTGGTGGTCGTGGTGGTCGACAACGGCTCCTACGGGACGATCCGCGCGCACCAGGAGCGCCGCTATCCCGGCCGGGTCATGGCCACGGACCTGGTCAACCCCGACTTCGCCGCCTACGCCCGCGCATTCGGCGCCTGGGCTGAACGGGTCGAGACGACCGACGCCTTCCCCGACGCCTTCGCCGCCGCCCGCGCGGCCGGCAGGCCCGCCCTGATCCATCTGGTCACGGAGGTGGAAGACATCGCCCCGGGGCGGACCCTTTCGGCGATCAGGGCCGGCCGGGGCTGAGCCGGCGCCCAGGTTCGCGGCGGGGAGCCGCAGACGACGAAAATCTTCTTCGCGCCTCTTGCGCGAGGGAACGGAAGGTCGCAATTCCGCCTTCAGAATCGATCACGGATGTTTGATCGCTTCGTTATCGGGCGCGCCATGACCACCTCCCTCCGCGCAGAGCACAGGCCGTCGGTCGGCGTCCCCCGCGCGAGCGAGCTCGAGCTCACCATCCTGATGCCCTGCCTGAACGAGGCGGCGACGGTGCAGACCTGTGTGGCCAAGGCCATCGGCTTCCTCCGCCGCGCCGGCGTCGAGGGCGAGGTGGTCGTGGCCGACAACGGATCGACCGACGGCTCCCAGGCGCTGGCGGAAGCGGCGGGCGCGCGGGTGGTGGGCGTGCTCGACCGCGGCTATGGCGCCGCCCTCAGGGGCGGCATCGAGGCCGCCCGCGGGCGCTTCGTCATCATGGGCGACGCCGACGATTCCTACGACTTCGAGCGCCTGGACCAGATGCTGGCGCATCTGAAGGCCGGGTCGGCGCTGGTCATGGGCAACCGGTTCAAGGGCGGCATCGCGCCCGGCGCCATGCCCTTGCTGCACCGCTATCTCGGCAATCCGGTGCTGTCGTTCCTGGGGCGGCTGTTCTTCAAGGCCCCGGTCGGCGACTTCCACTGCGGGCTTCGCGGCTTCTCGCGCGAAGCGATCCTGGCGCTGGGCCTGAAGAGCCCGGGCATGGAGTTCGCCAGCGAGATGGTGGTCAAGGCGGCCGTGTCGGGCCTGGTTATCACCGAGACCCCGACCACGCTCAAGCCGGACGGACGGGGCCGCCCGCCACATCTGAACACCTGGCGCGACGGCTGGCGGCACCTGCGCTTCCTGCTGCTGCACAGCCCGAAGTTCCTGTTCATCTATCCCGGCGCGGCCCTGAGCCTCCTGGGGCTCGTCGGCGTGGCCGTGCTGTCGCAAGGCGCCGTGCGGCTGACCTCGGCGCTGGAGCTCGACATCCACACCCTGGTCGCCTCGTGCTTCGCCATCCTGATCGGCGTGCAGCTGGTCATGTTCGGGGCGCTGGCCCGGCGCTACGCCATGGTCGAAGGCTTCCTGCCGCCGCCCAAGACCTTCCGGCCGTTCCTGCTCGGGATGACGCTGGAGAGCGTCCTGCTGGCGGCGCTGGCGGTGTTCGTGGCGGGGATGGCGGGCGCCGCCTGGGCCGTCGAGCGCTGGGCCGCGCTGGGCTTCGGCCCGATCCAGCTCTATGGCGTGCTTCGCCTCCTGGCGATCTCGCTGACGGCGGTGGCCGTCGCGGTGCAGCTGGCCGCGTCCGGCTTCCTCGCATCGGTCTTCACCATCAGGCGGTGAACGGGTTCCGGCCAGGATGAGCCGTCGCGTCAACAGCCTGATCCCGGCCGCCCTGGGCGCGGCGATCATCATGCTGTTCGTGGCGAGCATCGGGCGGCCGAACGTCTTCACCGATACGCGCGACTACATGATCCACGGCGCCCGGTTCTATCAGGCGCTGAGGCGGACCTTCCTGAACCAGCGCCCGCCTGCGCCGACGACCCCCGAGCAGGAGCGCGCGTGGCGGAAGCAGCAGCGGCAGCTGCACTTCGACCATTCGAACATGGGCGCCCGCTCGCCCTACTACGGCATCTTCCTCTACACCCTCGCCCACCGCGGGACCCTGTGGCTGCTGGCGGCGGTGCAGAGCTTCATCTGCGCCTGGATGGTCTATCTCCTGTGGCGGTCCATGACCTCGGCCGCGCCGGGCTGGACCTACTACGCGCTGATGGCGGCGCTCTCGATGGGCACCAGCCTGCCGTGGGTCGCCTCCTTCGCCATGCCCGACGTCTTCGCCGGCGTCCTGATCGCGGCGGCGGCGCTACTGGCATTCTACCGCAGCGAGCTCGCGCGCTGGGAGGCGATCGGCGTCTTCGCCCTGATGACCGCCTCGCTCGCCTTCCACGGCTCACACCCGCCGCTGGCGCTGGCCCTCATCGTCGTGGCGGTCGTGCTGGGCCGCATGCTGAGGGCCGAGCCGGCCGTGCTGAAGCGGAGCGCCGGCATCATGCTGGCCGGCATCGGTCTGGCCATGGCGGCGGGCTGGATCTACGGCGAGGCGGTCTACTGGAAGACCGGAGACGAGCTGCGCCGCCCGCCGTTCATCGCGGCGCGGGTCCTGGCCGATGGTCCCGGTCGGGCCTATCTGCGCCATGCCTGCGCCAAGGCCTCGCCCTGGGTGATCTGCAGGTTCAAGGACCTGCCGCTCGACGATTCGGACAAGATCCTCTGGTCCGCCCTGCCGGAGTTGGGGGTGTTCAACCGGTCCGACTACGACGACCGGGTCGAGATGGAGAAGCAGGAGTTCTCCTTCGTCCTGCACACCATCGCCTATGATCCCCTGGGCCAGCTCGGCGCTTCGCTGAAGAACTGGGGCCAGCAGCTGGTCAACTTCCAGGTCGACGATCCGCTGCGCCCGCCCAGGGTCTTCCTGATCCACAAGTACTGGGGCCACTCCAACCTTGTCGGGCTCCTGCGCGGGGTCGGGTGCGGCGAATCGGGCCTGACGTGCGAGCCCCGGGTTCACATCACCGAGCTGGAGCTGATCGACGGCCCGATCGTGGGCCTGTCCCTGATCGCCCTGCTGATCGCCCTGTTCCAGCCCGGCGCCCTGCGCGCAGCGTGGCGGAACAGCTTCGTCTGGTCCGAGCCGACCTGCCGGGCGACCGCGGCCGCGCTCTTCGGCCTCAGCGCCATCGTGATCAACGCGGCCGTCTGCGGGATGCTCGCGGGCGTATTCGCCCGTTACCAGGCCAGGGTGGTCTGGCTGGCGCCGGCCATGTCCATGCTGCTGGTGATGGCGCTCGTCCCGGAGACGGTCTGGCGGCGGGTCGGGATCAAGGCGCCCGCGGCCTGGACCGGGGCAGGCGAGGCGGCCTGGGCGCGGACCCTGCCCGCCCGCGCGGCGGGCGCGGCCCTGTTGACGCGGCTGGACCCCGCGTTCCTGCGCTTCTTCGTCGTGGGCGCCATCGGCTTCGTCATCGACGCGGCGATCCTGCACCTCCTGGCCGGCCCCGGGCACGTCAATCCCTTCGCCGGCCAGGCCATCGCCTTCCCCATCGCCGTGATCGCCACCTGGCTGCTGAACCGGATCTGGACCTTCCGCGGCGCGGAGACCTCGGGCAAGGTGAGGCAGGCGGCCGTCTACTTCGGGGTCCAGTGCGCCGGCTTCGCCGCCAACTACATCGTCTACTCCGCCGCCCTGATCGCCTTCCCCGTCCTGGAGCGCTGGCTGATCCTGCCGCTGGCGATGGGCGCGGCCCTGGGCCTTTGCGTGACCTTCCTGGGCGCCAAGCACCTGGCCTTCCGCGCCAAGCGCGAGGGCGCGCTCGCCAGCGCGCCGGCGGTTCCCGAGACCCCCGCGGCCTGACGCCGATCAGTCCACGAACAAGGTCGCCGGCCGCTCCAGGAGGTCCTTCATCCGCTGGATGAAGCGCGCCGCGTCGTAGCCGTCCACGACCCGGTGATCGAAGGCGGAGGACAGGTTCATCATCCTGCGGACCACGATCTGCCCCGCACGGACGACCGGGCGCTCGACGATCTTGTTCGGCCCGATGATCGCGACCTCCGGATGGTTCACCACCGGGAAGTGCGAGACCCCGCCCAGCGGGCCGAGGCTGGTGACGGTGATGGTCGAGCCCGAAAGCTCCTCGCGCGTCGCCGACCCCTCGCGCGCGGCGCCGGCCAGGCGGGCGATCTCGGCGGCGCAGTCCCACAGGTCCCGGGCCTCGGCATGCCTGAGCACGGGGACCATCAGGCCCGCGTCGGTCTGGGTCGCGACGCCCACGTGCGCCGCCTCGAAGCGCTGGATGATCCCCGCCTCGTCGTCGTAGCGGGCGTTGACCTCGGGATGGTCGGCGACCGCCCGGATCAGGGCGCGCACGAGGAAGGGCAGCAGGGTCAGGCGCGGGCGCGACGACCCGTGCTGGCGGTTCAGATGCTGGCGAAGCTCCTCGAGCTCGGTGACGTCGATCTCCTCGACGTAGCCGAAGTGCGGGATGCGGCGCTTGGCCTCCTGCATCTTCTCGGCGATGCGGCGGCGAAGGCCAATGACCTTGATCTCGTGGATCGTCGTCCGGGGCTGGCCGGCGGGCCGGCCGCCGCCGCGGGCGAGGAGCGCCGCGTCCAGATCCTCGTGCTCGATCCGGCCGCCGGGACCGGAGCCCCTGACGGCACCGAGATCGATTCCCGCCGACGCGGCGCGCTTGCGCACCGCCGGGGCCGCGAATGGCGCGGGCGCGGCGCCCCATCCGGCGCGGAAGCCGCGCTCGGCCGGGGCGTCCTCGGCCAGCGACGCCGCGGGCGCTTGAGAGACCGCCTCGTCCGCCACGCCAGCAGACTCCTCGGCCGCGTCGGCGGACTCGTCGTCCGTCTCGAACTCCACCAGGGGCGCGCCGACCGTGGCCAGCGCGCCCGCTTCCGCCGCCAGCGACAGGACCTTGCCCCTGACCGGCGAGGTGATCTCGACCGTCGCCTTGTCGGTCATGACGTCGACCAGCGGGGCGTCCTCGTCGACCACCTCGCCCACGCCCACGCGCCAGGCGACGATCTCGGCCTCGGCCGTGCCTTCGCCGACGTCCGGCAGCTTGAAGACGAACCGCCCCATGGCCGTCAGCCCTCCATCACCTTGCGCATCGCCTTGGCCACCCGCTCGGGCCCCGGGAAGTACTCCCATTCGAACGCGTGCGGGTAGGGCGTGTCCCAGCCGGCCACGCGCTCGATCGGCGCTTCGAGCCGATAGAAGCAGTTCTCCTGGACCAGGGCCGACAGCTCCGCCCCGAACCCCGACGTGCGCGTCGCCTCGTGCACCACCACGCAGCGGCCGGTCTTGTTCACCGAGGCGAACAGCGTCTCCGCGTCGATCGGAAGGAGCGTGCGGATGTCGATCACCTCCGCGTCGACGCCCGCCGTCTCGGCGGCGGCCAGCGCCACGTGCACCATGGTGCCGTAGGCCAGCACGGTCAGGTCCGCGCCCTCGCGCACGACGCGGGCCTCGCCGAGGCGGACGGTGTAGTAGCCCTCGGGCGTCTCGCTCATCGGATGGTCGGCCCAGGGCCGCACCGGCCGGTCGTGCCAGCCGTCGAAGGGCCCGTTGTAGAGGCGCTTGGGCTCAAGGAAGATGACCGGGTCGTCGTCCTCGATGGCCGCGATCAACAGGCCCTTGGCGTCGTAGGGATTGGATGGGATCACCGTCTTCAGGCCTGCGACGTGGGTGAACAGAGCCTCGGGGCTCTGGCTGTGGGTCTGGCCGCCGAAGATGCCCCCGCCATAGGGCGTGCGGAGGGTGATCGGGGCGGTGAAGTCGCCGGCCGAGCGGTAGCGCAGGCGCGCGGCCTCGGAGACCAGCTGGTCGTAGCCGGGATAGATGTAGTCGGCGAACTGGATCTCGATGACGGGCCTCAGGCCATAGGCCCCCATGCCGACCGCGGCGGCGACGATGCCGCCCTCGGCGATCGGCGAGTCGAAGCAGCGCGTCTGGCCGTACTTCTTCTGCAGGCCCTCGGTCGCGCGGAACACTCCGCCGAAATAGCCCACGTCCTCGCCGAAGATGAGGACGTCGGGGTCCTTGTCCAGCATCACGTCCAGCGCCGAGTTGATGGCCTGGATCATGTTCATGCCGGCCATCTCAGCCCTCCGCCTCGGCGGCCTGGCGGCGCAGATGCCAGGGCATGTCCTTGTAGACGTCCTCGAACATGGTGCTGGCCGGCGGGCGGCTGACCCCGAAGGTCCCCACCTTCTCGGCCTCGCGGCCGGCCTTTCGCACCTCCTCGACCAGCTCGGTCTCGAGCGCCTTGTGGTCCCCGTCCGACCACTGGTTCAGCCGGATCAGGTGCTGCTTGAGCCGCTCGATCGGATCGCCCAGCGGCCAGCTCGCCCCCTCCTCGGCCGGCCGATAGCGCGTGGGGTCGTCGCTCGTGGAGTGGGCCGAGGCGCGGTAGGTGAAGAACTCGATCAGGGTCGCGCCCAGATTGGCCCGCGCGCGCTCGGCGGCCCAGCGCGTCACGGCGTGCACCGCCAGGAAGTCGTTGCCGTCGACCCTGAGGGAAGGCAGGCCGTAGCCCAGGCCACGCGAAGCGAAGGTCGCCTGCTCGCCCCCGGCGATGCCCTGGAAGGCCGAGATGGCCCACTGGTTGTTGACGATGTTGAGGATCACCGGCGCCCGGTAGACCGAGGCGAACAGCAGCGCCTGGTGGAAATCCCCTTCGGCGGTCGAGCCGTCGCCGATGTATCCGTAGGCGATGCGGTCGTCGCCCTTGTAGGCCGAGGCCATGGCCCAGCCCACCGCCTGGCTGAACTGGGTGCCGAGGTTGCCCGAGACGGTGAAGAAGCCGTGCGCCTTGGACGAGTAGAGCACGGGCAGCTGGCGGCCCTTCAAGGGATCGCGGGCGTTGGAGTAGATCTGGTTCATCATCTCCACGAGCGGGTAGCCGCGCGCGATCAGGACCCCTTGCTGGCGATAGGTGGGGAAACACATGTCACCGGGGCCGAGGGCCAGGGTCTGGGCCACCGCCACGGCTTCCTCGCCGGCGCACTTGACGTAGAAGGAGGTCTTGCCCTGCCGCTGCTGGCGGTGCATCCGCTCATCGAAGGCGCGCACCAGCATCATGGCGCGCAGACCCCGCGTCAGCTCCTCGACCGTCAGCTTGGGCGCCCAGGGACCGATCGCGTCGGCATCCTCGTCCAGCACGCGGATCAGGCCGTGAGCCAGGTCCTGGGTGTCCTCGCTGGAGCAGTCGATCGGCGGCCGCGCCGCTGCGCCCGCCGGAGGGATCTTCATCCCCGCGAAACTCGCCGCCTCGCCCGGCCGCGCCAGGGGCTCGGGGACGTAGAGGCTCAAAGGTGGCGCCATCGCGTGTCTCGACCTTGCGGTTGCCGACATCTTGATCGGACAAGACCGCAGACAGTTCAACTGCTATATTGCGCATATTCTGGCCGACTATGGCATGATTTGCTTGTGATATGGGAAATCGTGCAATTTCATGCTTGCTGCAGCGCGAAAAGGGGCGAATTCATCGCGCAGTGGCGCGCCCCGACGGCGCCGGGCCATAATGCCCCTTCTGGCCGCTGACGGAGTGACGCCATGCCCGACGGCATGATCTCGGAAGCCGCCCAGCCGGCGACGCGGCAGGACGAGCCGGGCCCCGCCTACCTCTCGGGCTTCGGCAATGAGTTCGCCACCGAGGCTGTCGCCGGCGCCCTGCCGGCCGGCCAGAACTCCCCCCAGCGCCCGCCGCTCGGCCTCTACGCCGAAGGGATCTCGGGAACCGCCTTCACCGCGCCCCGCAGCGAGAACCGCCGAAGCTGGCTCTACCGGATCCGACCTTCGGCCGACCATCCGCCCCTGCGGCGCATCGACCAGGGCCTTCTCCGCTCGGGCCCGTTTGACGAGGCCGAGACGCCGCCCAACCGCCTGCGCTGGAGCCCGCCGCCGTTCCCCGACGAGCCCCGGGACTTCGTCGAAGGCCTGTGCACCCTGGGCGGCACCGGCGCGCCGTCCGCCGGCGCGGGCGTGGGCGTGCACTACTACCTGGCCAACCGCTCGATGGAGCGGCGCGTCTTCCACGACGCGGACGGAGAGCTGCTGATCGTCCCGCAGGAGGGCCGCCTGAGGTTGGCCACCGAATTCGGCCTGCTGCAGATAGGGCCGCTCGAGATCGCGGTGATCCCCCGCGGCGTGCGCGTCCGCGTCGAGCTGATGGACCCGCAGGCGCGCGGCTACGTCTGCGAGACCTACGGCGCGCCCTTCCGCCTGCCCGAGCTCGGCCCGATCGGCTCCAATGGCCTTGCCAATCCGCGCGACTTCCTGACCCCCGTCGCCGCCTTCGAAGACAGCGATGAGCCCACCGAGCTGGTGCAGAAGTTCCAGGGCGGGCTCTGGGCGACAACTCTGGACCACTCGCCGCTGGACGTGGTGGCCTGGCATGGCAGCTATGCGCCCTACAAGTACGACCTGCGGCGCTTCAACGTGATCGGGACAGTGAGCTTCGACCACCCGGACCCTTCGATCTTCACCGTCCTGACCTCGCCGTCAGAGACGCCGGGAACCGCCAACGCCGACTTCGTGATCTTCCCGCCGCGCTGGATGGTGGCCGAGCACACCTTCCGGCCGCCCTGGTTCCACCGCAATGTGATGAACGAGCTGATGGGCCTGATCTCGGGCGCCTATGACGCCAAGGCCGAGGGCTTCCTGCCGGGCGGCGCCAGCCTGCACAACTGCATGTCCGCCCACGGACCGGACGTGGACACCTGGCGCAGGGCGAGCGAGGCGGACCTGGAGCCTCGCAAGATCGAGGACGGCATGGCCTTCATGTTCGAGACGCGCCTCGTCATCCGGCCCACGCGATGGGCGCTGGAGGCGCCGTTCCTGCAGCCGGACTACGACCGGGCCTGGTCGGGCTTTCCCAAGCAGTTCGGGGCGCGAGCGGACGGATGACGGATGTGGAGCGCCTCGCCGCGGACGCGACCGAAATGCTCGAACGGCTGGTGGCGTTCGACACCACCTCGCGCCTGTCGAACCTGGAGCTGATCGACTTCTGCGACGAGCGCCTGAAGGCGCTGGGCGCGTCGACCAGCCGAGTGCACAACGCCGACGGGTCCAAGGCCAACCTGATCGCCCGCATCGGGCCGGAGGTCGACGGCGGCGTCCTTCTGTCCGGCCACACCGATGTGGTGCCCGTGGACGGCCAGCCCTGGAGCTCGGACCCCTTCGTCCTGACACGGCGCGGGGACCGTCTCTATGGCCGGGGCGCGGCGGACATGAAGGCCTTCCTCGCCCTGGCCATGGCCGCAGCGCCGACCTTCGCGGCCGCCGACCTGAAACGGCCGGTGCAACTCGCCTTCAGCTATGACGAAGAAGTCGGGTGCCTGGGGGCGCCCAGGCTGATCGAGGCGCTGGTCGCACGGGGCCCGCGGCCCGCGGCGGTCATCGTGGGCGAGCCGACGCTGATGCAGGCCGTCAGCGGGCACAAGAGCATCTCCACCTTCAAGGTGACGGTCACCGGCCGTGAAGCCCACTCCAGCCTGCCGCACCTGGGCGTCTCGGCGGTGATGGCGGCGGCGCGGCTTATGGGCGTCCTGACCCGCCTCGCCGATGAGCTCGAGCGGCGCGCGGACCCCGGTTCGCCCTTCCTGCCCAAGGGGCCCAGCCTGACCATCGGGGTGGTGCGGGGCGGCACGGCGGTGAACATCCTGGCCAGGGAATGCGTCTTCCAGTTCGACCTGCGCGCGCCGCCGGGCGTCGACGCCTGCACAGCGCTGGAGCCCTTCTTCACCGCGGCCGCCGAGGTCGACGCCGAGATCAAGGCCCGCGCCCCGGAAGCGGGGGTCAAGCTCGAGCCGCGCTCGAGCACGGCGGCCCTGGCGCCGGAAGCCGACGGAGAAGCCGAGAGGCTGGCCCGACGGCTGGCCGGCGACAACGGGCCGCGCCGGGTCGTCTCCTATGCCGCCGAGGCGGGCCAGTTCCAGGAAGCCGGCTTCTCGACGGTGATCTGCGGGCCGGGCTCCATCGAGCACGCGCACCAGCCGGACGAGCATCTCGAGATCGCTCAGATCGAGCGCGGCGCGGCCTTCATGGCGCGTCTGGCGGAGGCGCTGCGCTGACGGCGCGGGCGCGTGCGCTGACCCCGAGCGCGTGCTAAGCCGCCAGCGCCCGAAGGCGACGAGTCCGCACGTGCGTCACGTCATTCCCTACCGCGAAGCCATACGGCTCAAGGCCCAGAACCCCCAGGCGCGGTGGCCGGCGGTTGCGCAGGCGTTCGCGGGCGAGGTCTGGCCGGAGATCAAGCCGTCGTTCCGCATCGCGCGCGGCGAAGCGGTCTTCACCATCGGCAGCTGCTTCGCCCGCAACATCGAGCGACACCTGCAGGCGCTGGGCTGCAGCGTGCCGATGCTGGACTTCCGGCTGCCGCCCGAGGAATGGCACGGCGACGCCAACAGCGCGATGAACAAGTTCCACCCGCCGAGCTTTCGCCAAGCCCTGGAGTGGACCGCGGCGATCCATGACCGCGACGGACGGGTCGGCTGGGACGACTGCGCCGCCTTCGCCTTCGATTGTGGCGACGGGGGATTCATCGACCTCGACATGGGCGCGACCACGCCGGTGTCGCACGGGCGCCTGATCGAGCGCCGCCAGCACGTCTACGACATCTTCAGCCGGGTCTTCTCGGCCGGCTGCCTGATGATGACGCCCGGCCTGATCGAGGCCTGGCGCGACCGGGACACGGGCCTCTACCTGCATGAGGCGCCGGGGCGCAAAGCCCTGCTGGCGGGACGCGACCGATGGGAGCTGGAGATCCTGCCCTATCAGGCGTGCCTGGAGGCCATGCTGGCGGCCATCGACGTCGTCCGCGCGCGCAACCCCGCGGTCCGCATCCTGATCACGACCTCGCCGGTTCCCATGGCCGCCACCTTCTCGGGCCAGGACGTCAGGACCGCGAACACCTATTCCAAGTCGGTGCTGAGAGCGGTCTGCGGCGCGGTGACGGTCGAGCGGCCGATGGTCGACTACTTCCCGAGCTACGAGAGCGTGACCCTGTCGTTTCCCGAAGGCGTCTGGAACGAGGACCGCCTCCACATCGCCTCCGGCTTCATCGGCAAGATCGTCGAACGCATGCTCGACGGCTACCTGGAAGGGGTCGAGGACGGCGACAGGGCCTTCCAACGCGCCCGCAACGCCATCTTCAACAAGGACTACGCGCAGGCCGAGGCGGCGGCCCGCCAGGCGTTGACGGTCAGCCCCGCGCACGTGGAGGCCCGGATCGTCCTGGGCGAAGCGCTGATGCGCCAGAACCGGATCGACGAGGCCGAGCGTGAGCTTCGCCCGATGCTGGACGCCCATCCGGACCGGGCCGACCTCTGGTTCCTGCTGGCCCGGGCCCTCGCGCGCGTCCGTGAGCGGCGAGCCGAGGCGGCCGAGCTGGCGGCGAAGGGCGCGTTCCTGCCGTCGGTGACCCTGACGGAGTTCCGGGGCGTCGCCGCGCTCGTGCGCCAGAACGCCGCCCCACGGACCGCCGAGCGGATCGCGCGGCGCGCGGTGGAGCTCTACCCGCTGCACGTGGAGGCGCGCCAGCTCCTCGCGGAGGTCCTGATCGACCAGGGACGCCGGCGCGAGGCGATCGCCGTCCTGCGCGAGGCGGTGAAGCTGCGGCGCGCGCGCGCCGCCGATCACTTCAAGCTGGCCGAGCTATTGGCCGCGGAGGGCGAAGGAGCGGCCGCCGACGAGGCCCTGTCGGGCGCCCTGGCCTATGAGCCCACGCATCCGGGCGCGATGTCCCTGCGCCGGACGCTGCGGGACGGGACCGCCACTGAAGCTAGTGTGGTGGATCAGAAGTTCGCATGATGATGGCGGCGCCCTCGGCTGCGAACTTCTGATCCGTAAACCACACTAGAATCATACATTTGCTAGTGTCCTTATCGATTCCGAAGTTCGCATCCGCCTTGCAAATGCGCTGGCGAACTTCGGAATCGGGACACTAGAGCCTTGTCCGGTCGGATTGGCCGGACAAGGCTTTAGTGGGCGATCCTAAGGTTCTGGATAGCATCGGCGATGGTGTTGAACACCGAGGTCAGCTGGGTCGCATCCTGAACGTCGTAGAACTTGTCCGGCGATGACGCGCAGCCCTGCAGGACGGCGTAGTTGTTGTCGTGCACGTCAACTCGCACCGTGTAGATCACGATCCCCTGCGCCCTCATGTTGGCGCAGACGGCGGTCTCGCGCGCGTCCAGCGCGGCCTGGCGTTGGCTGCTCGAGCCCGAGGTGATCGCGAGCCGGTTCTGCCAGATGTAGCCGTCGCCCGAGTAGAAGGACGCGTTGTTGTTGTAATTGCTGGTGTTCTGGTTCTGGCCGTCGGTCATCATCACCACCACCTTGGTGGTCTTGGGCGTATCGTAGGGAACGCCGTCGGCGAAGGGGGCGTTGGGCGACAGCACGCGCCAGCCCCACGCCATCCCGATGGGGATGTTGGTGTCGCCCATGGCGGCCATGCCGTTGATGGCCGACTTCAGCGCGGTCCAGTCGGTGGTGAGGCGCATCACGGGCTGCAGCGCGCAGCCGGCGTTCGGTCCGTACTGATACCCGGTCCAGGCATTGGAGCCAGTGCGCAGGGCGTGGGTGTTGTACTTGGCGACGGCGCCCTGCCGGGTGCTCCAGCTGGAGCTGTTCGTCCCATCGTCGATGTAGCTGTTGTACCAGGTCGCGCCGTTCCAGCTGTTGCTGGTCTCGCCGCCCGGCTCATCGGGCGCGAAGAAGGGTGTGAACAGGGTCGCCGGGCTGCTCGACGTGGGCGCGGTGTCCTGGACGTCGTAGGGCGCCTGGCGGGCCTCGACGCAGCCGGCCCACGACACGCCCATCTGCTGGAACAGGTCGAATCGGTTGGCATGGCTGGAGAAGATCTCGTCGTTGATCGGCGAGGCGCCGGTCGTGTCCATCCAGCTGGCGTTCTGATACTGCGATCCGACCCGGACGGTCATCGAGAACGGCACGAGCCCGATCTTGACCGGGTCGACATCTGTCGACCGCGCCGCAGCCTCGGACAGGGTGTCGACGAAATTGGACGCGGCGGTCTTGAGCAGGCTCAGCTTCGTCCCGGCCATCGAGCCGGTGTTGTCCAGCACCAGGGCGATCTCGAGCTTGTTCTCGCCGCGCACCACCTCGGACGTGGCCGACAGCTGGATCGGGCCGCCCCCGAAGACGCCGGCCACCAGGGGCGTCACCTGCATCTCGGCCGTGGCGTCCACCTTGTCGCCGCTGAGCACGAAGGAGGCGGTCGTGAGCTGGGCGTTCGAGAAGCTGTTGAGATTGGCCGCAAGGCTGTTCTGGCCGAGCGCCTGCACATCGGCCGGGGTGGTCACGGTCGAGCGGCCCACGGCCAGCGCCGCAGCGTCAAGCGCGTCCTGCAGATCGGTCTTGATCAAGGTCGCGCGATGCAGGTCCATCGAGGCGACCACCAGGAACGACAGCGGTACGGCGGTCAGGGCGAAAGGCAGGGCCACCCCGCCCTTGCGGGCGCGCCAGAACCGGATTGCGGCGCCCTCCAGGGCGCGAGCGATCTTCCGCCCGGCTTCGCGGGCGCGCGAATGCTTCTGCATCGGTCACGACTTCTTCGTTGATGACATGTACGCCAGGTGAAGGAGGCTCGCCTTCTTCCGTCCCTGGCCGCAGATTTCACGGCTTGGGTAAACGAACAGACCAGCAAGAAGTGTTAAATCCTGTAAACTGTAAGTCTACTTCAAAGGAACGAAGGAATCCCCGAAGAAGAGCGTTGAGCTCTTCATCAGACAAATCGTCGCAGATGCGCCGCAGGCTGGCGATCACCTCAGTCGTCTTGGCGGTGGAGCCGGCGGACGGACCTGCCCGCGTCAGCGGCCAGGGGCGTCCTGGGCCGCGGCCGGGCCTTCGGCGCCGCCGCCCTCCGCAGCCGGGGGCAAGGCGTCGGCCGCGGCGCCAGCGGATTGCGGCGCAGGCGACAGGGCCAGGGGCTGGGACGGCGGCGCCGCGGCGGAGTCCGGCGGGGCCGGCGGCGCGTCTTCGGCCGCCTGCTGGCGCACGAAGCCCTCGGCGGACGGCGGCGGCGGCGCGCTGAGGTCGGGCGCCGCAGCGGGAACGCGGCCGCTCAGCCGGCCGATGCAGGCCGCAAGGCCGTCCTCCCGAACGGTCCCGATCGCCCCACCGATCCGGCGCGAACGGCGCTGGACATAGGGGCCCGGCGAGGCGGCCTTCCACTTCAGGGGCGAGGGCAGGATGGCGGCGAGCCTCGAGGCTTCTAGGTTGCTGAGCCCGGCTGCGTCCGTCTTGAAGTAGCGGTTGGCCGCCGCCTCCGCGCCATAGATCCCCGGCCCCATCTCCACCACGTTGAGGTAGGTCTCCATGATCCGTCGCTTGCCCCACAGCGCCTCGATCAGCACGGTGAAATAGGCCTCCACGCCCTTGCGCAGGAGCGAGCGGCCGGGCCACAGGAAGACGTTCTTGGCGGTCTGCTGGCTGATGGTCGAGCCGCCCCGGACGCGACCGGGGCGCCGCTCGTTGTGGGCCCAGGCCTTCCTCATCGCCTCGAAATCGAAGCCGTGGTGGGTGCAGAAGCGCGCGTCCTCCGCCGCGACCGCGGCCTGCACCAGCGCCGGCGAGATCCTGGACAGCGGCCGCCAACGGTAGTCGAGCCCCTTGCCCTGGCCGAGGCGGATCAGCATCAGGGGGGTCACCGGCGGCGGGACGAACCTGTAGATGGCCACCCAGGCCGGCGGGATCACGAAGACGACGATCAGGACCCAGGTCACGATCGTGCGGACCAGTCCGCGGCGCGTCCCGGGGCGCCATGCCGACGCGGCCGGGGGCGGCGGTTCCGCCTCCAGCGACAGCGGCGGGCCAGGAGACGACGCCTCTTCAGCCGGCGAGGGTTCGACGGCCGGCGCCGGCTGAGCGGAAGCGGCATCCTCGCCCTTGGGCGCCTCGTCCGAAAGAGTCGGCGCGGGGGCCGCCTGGTCTGGCGGCGTTTCGTCCGAAGGGGTCCCGGCCGGCTCCGGCCTGGCCGGATCGTGCGCCGCGTCCTGTGAGCCGGGCTCGATCTCTTCGGGCCGCTCGTGATCGGTCATGCAGTCAGGTTCCGGGCCCCGGCGGCCACAATCCATGCCCTCGGCGAGGGGTCAAGGAAGGGCCGCGACGCCGGCGCCGCCGGCCTCGTCGCCCCACGCCGCCCGCGTCCCGTCGGCGGACACGGCCAGGGCCGTGACGGCCGGGCCCTTCTCGGCCTTCAGGAAGCCGACGCCCGTCCCCGAAAGGTCAACCGTCCAGACCCGGCCGTCGTCGAGGCCGGCGACCAGCCGCGAGCCCTTGGCCGCAGCGGCGACGCGCGTGACCAGGGCGCCCTCCTGGACGCCGATCTCGGCCGCCTGCTTGCCCATGGGGCCGGACGCCCCGGAAAAGGGCCAGATCACCGCACCCGCCGCGCCTGCGGTGGCCATCAGACGGCCCCCGTCCAGGAAGGTCAGCGATCTCACCTTTGAGGGATAGCCGCCCATGCGCATGTCGGCGCCGTCGGCGAGGCGCCAGCCGTGCAGGTCGTTCTCCTGCATCGCGGTGATCAGGAACCGCCCGTCCGGGCTGAAGGCGGCGGCGATGTGGCTGCCCGCCCATTTCAGGAGCTGCGGCTTCTGGTCCTTGATCGTGGCCCACCACAGGACCGCCCCGCCGTAGGTGGCGGCCGCGAGGCGGCGCCCCTTGGGATCGAAGGCCAGCGCCGCCACCGTCCGCTCGTGCGCCAGCACATTGGCGAAGGCGGGCGTCTTCACGTCCCGCACGTGCGCCTGTCGGCCCGCGGCGAAGCCATAAAGGCCCGATGCGGCGCTGGAGGCCACCGCGTCGATCCAGGCGCCCTTCACCTCGGCGAGCGCCTGCGCGCCGGCCCGGCTCGACCAGACCACGCGGCCGTCGTCGCCTCCGGTGAGGATCCCCTCGCCCGACGGATGGGCGGCCGCCGCCAGCACGGCGCCGTCGTGGGCCTCGATTCGAGTCCCGTCCGCCCAGCGCGCCGAGCCGTCGCCGAGGGCGAAGACCGCCTCTCCCGAACGGTCGAAGAGGACGTCCGTGACGTAGGCGTCGAAGGCGAGCGCGGCCTGGGTCATGTGCAAGGCCTTAGCGCGCGGCGCGCCTTCAGGGAAAGTGGGACCCGGTTTCCCGCCCGGAAGGCGCGCCAATGTTTGAACGCCGCGCGCGCGGACGCAGAACCGCTTCACACTTCTGCTGCGCGCGCGGCGCGCCTTCAGGGAAAGTGGGACCCGGTTTCCCGCCCGGAAGGCGCGCCTATGTTTCTTCCCGCGCGCGCGGACGCAGAACCGCTTCACACTTCTGCAGCGCGCGCGGCGCGCCTTCAGGCGAGGTGGGACCCGGCTCGCCGCCCGGAAGGCGCGCCCATGTTCGATCCCGCGCGCAGCTTCGGCGAATTCACCTGGCAGGAGAGCCCGGACCTCGACTTTCGCCTTCCACGGCGCGCGCGAAGGGAGTGAGGCGATCTGCGGCTTTACTTTCGGCCCGGCCCCGGCGTAATTCCTCGCGACGGAATACGGCCGGCCCCTGGATCGGGCCCGAACGAGGAAGCGAACGCATGGCGGCGAAGGTAGGCGGCACCGGCGGCGGCAAGTACGATCTCGGACAGAACTCCGACATCAACGTCACGCCCTTCGTCGACATCATGCTGGTGCTGCTCATCGTGATGATGGTGGCCGTGCCGGTGGCGACCCTGGCGATCAAGGTGGACCTGCCGCCGGCGACGCCGTCCAAGGAGAAGCCCAAGCCCCCGACCTTCATCTCGGTGCTGGACGGCGGCCGGCTCGTCATCTCGAGCCCAGATCGGGGCCAGCAGCCCACCGACCTCGACCATCTCGCCGCCGGCCTTTACCTCAACCTCGGCCCGGCCGCCAAAGACCAGTCGATCCTGATCCGCGCCAACCGCTCGGTCCGCTACGGCGACTTCATGGCGGTGGTGAACCAGCTACAGACCGACGGCTTCCTGAAGGTCTCGCTGATCACCGAAGGGCCTTCTCCCACCTGATCGCGGCGGGCGCGCCTGGCGCGCGCTTCGACCTGACCCACGACACGCAGCGCCGGCTCACCAGGCGATGACGTGGCCGTCGTGGCCGTAGAAGCCGTGCTCGCCGGTGCCGGCCTTGGACTCCACCACGTCGATCACGCCCTTGGCGCTCTCCTCCACCGAGATCAGGGCGTTGGGGCCGCCCATGTCGGTGCGCACCCAGCCAGGACTGATGGACAGGACCGTGAGCTTGCGATCGCCGAGCTCGCCAATGAAGCTCCGCGTCAGCCGGTTCAGCGCGGACTTGCTGGCCGAATAGAGCGACACGCCCGGCATGAAGGTCTGGGAGACCGAGCCCAGGCCCGAGGTCATCATCGCGATCACCCCCGTCCCGTCGCGGACCTGGCCGGCCAGCGCCTCGGCGACGTGGATCGGCCCCACGGCGTTGGTCATGAAAAGCTGGGCGACGCCCTCGCGATCGGCCTTGCCGGCGGGTCCGCGCGGTCCGCTGATCCCGGCGTTGACGAACAGCAGGTCCAGCGTCTCGCCCTCCAGGGCCTTGGGCAGGGCGTCGATCGCCGCGGAATCTTCGAGGTCCAGCGTCAGGACACGCACCTTTCCGCCGCTCGCGGCGGCGAAGTCGCGAAGGCCCTTGTCGGTCGCGGGCGAGCGCATGGTGGCGATGACGCGCCAGCCACGGCCTGCGAGCTCCTTGACGAGACCGAGCCCGATGCCCCGCGAGGCGCCGACGATGAAGGCGGTCTTCCCGGCCATGGCGTCTTTTTCCTCCCTGTCGTGTCGGCTCAGGCGGCGCAGGCCTCGAACCCGGCGCGAAGCTCATCCTCGTCGAGGTTGCGGCCGATGAAGACCATCCGGCTCGACCTGTCCTCGCCCGGCTTCCACTCGCGCTGGAAGTCGCCCTCGAGGATCATGTGCACCGCCTGGAAGACCAGCCGACGCGCCTCGCCCTTCACGTCCACGATCCCCTTGGCCCGCAGGATGTCGGGCCCCTGAGTCTGAAGGAGCTCGTTCAGCCACCGCGAGACCTTGTTGGCGTCCACCGGCCGGTCGAGCCTGAGCGACACGCCCTTGATATCGTCGATGACGTGGCGATGGCCGTGAAGGTCGTCGCCGTGGCCGTGATGGTCGTGGTCATGCCCGCAGTGCTCGTCGTGGACGTGGCCGGGCTCGCCGTGCGCGGGATTGAGGAACTCCGGCTCGAGCTCGAGGATTCGATCGAGGTCGAAGCCGCCGCGGCCGAGGACGGCGTCCAGCGGCACGTCCGAGCGGACGGCCAGGTGGATCGGCGCCAGGGGGTTCAGCCGGCGCAACTGCGCCCGCACAGCCATGAGCTCGTCCTGCGAGACGAGGTCGGTCTTGTTCAGCACGATCTGGTCGGCGAAGGCGATCTGCTCGCGCGCCTCGCGGCTGTCCTGCAGCCGCGCCAGGACATGCTTGGCGTCGACCACGGCGGTCACGGAGTCGAGCTTGGCCTTGGCGCGGACCTCGTCGTCGACGAAGAAGGTCTGGGCGACCGGCGCCGGATCGGCCAGGCCCGTCGTCTCGATGACGATCGCGTCGAAGCCGCGTCCCGAGGCGCCCTGGCGCTTCATCAGGCCGGAGACCACCCGGATCAGGTCGCCGCGCACCGTGCAGCAGACGCAGCCGTTGTTCATCTCGTAGACCTCCTCGTCGGAGCCGACGATGAGGTCGTTGTCGATGCCGATCTCGCCGAACTCGTTGACGATGACGGCGTAGCGCTTGCCGTGGTCCTCCGAGAGGATCCGGTTCAGCAGCGTGGTCTTGCCCGCGCCGAGGTAGCCGGTCAGCACGGTGACGGGGGTCTGGGTCATCGCGGTTAGATAGGGCCTTTCCGTCCGCCGCGACAGGCCGCCCGCGCCATCCGTCCGGGCTCAGTGGTCGAGGATCATGACAGCCAGCCCGAGCAGGCACAGGGCCCCGCCCAGCATCAGGCCCTCGTAGCGCTCGGTGCTCTTCAGGCCCACGACCCTGGCGCCGGCGAGCGACAGCCCGGTGAGGGAGACCATGCTCGCCACGGCGGCGCCGGCCAGGACCAGGCTCAGGACGCCGAAGCCGGCCCAGCCGAACTTCAGCCCCGAGAGGTAGACGGGCAGGAAGGCCTCGCAGGGCGACAGAGCCAGGATGGCCAGAAGGCCCAGGATCGCGGCCCGGTCGGACAGGGCGGCCGCCTGGAGCTCGCCGGTCGGGCCCTGCGCCGGCGCCAGGCTTCCGACGAACGGCAAGTGCAGGTGGCCGTGGCCGCGGGCGTGGCGCGCGACGTAATAGAGGCCGAGCGCGATCAGGAGGCCTCCGGCCAGATAGGGCAACGCCGCGCCCAGCCGGTCCCCGACGGCCATGCCGGTGGCCACCAGGGCCAGGCCCAGCAGCATGGTGACCATGGCGTGGCCGAGACCCGCCAAGGCGGTGATGACGAGGGTCCTGGGCGCGGACCAGCCCTGGCGGCGGCTGACCAGCACGAACGGCAGCCAGTGGTTGGGCAGGGCGCCGTGGACAAAGGCCACCGCGAACCCCGTCGCCAGGATGGATACGAACAAGGCGCCGGTCATGGAGGCGCTATAGCGTGTTACAGTGTAACAGGCTAGGGCTTCGGACGGGACCTTCGAGCACGATGCGGCGCGAGCTGGGCCAGGGCGACGCCCGACAGGGTCATGGCCGCGCCTAGGATCCGCCAGGGCCCCATGACCTCCGAGAAGATGATCGAGCCCAGGACGGCCGCGAACACGGGCTGGGCCAGGACGATGACCGAAGCGACTGAGGCCCGCAGCCGTCCCAGCGCCCAGGCGATCGCGCCCTGCCCCGCCACGTGCACCAAGCCAAGCCCGGCGCAGGCCATCCATCCTGCGGGCGTCGTCGGCCAGAGCCGCTCGCCGAGCGCCAGCGCCGCGACCAGGAGCAACGGCGCGCCGATCGCCGAGGACCATAGCATGACCTGCGGCGCGCTATGGACCAGCCGCGCCCGGCGCACGACCAAGAGATAGGCGGCGTACCAGACGGCGGTGGCGATCGAGAGGGCGTCGCCGAGGCCCTTCTCGCCCCCGATGCTGGCGCCCCGGGCGGCGGCGATGACCGAGGCGCCGGCGACCGCCAGGGCGAGGCCGGCGAGGAATCCGAGCCCATGCCGCTCCTTCAGGAACAGCCAGGCGCCGGCCGTCACGAACACCGGCGACAGATTGGCGAGGATCGTGGCGTTGGCGATGGTGGTGAACTTGATGCCGTAGTGCCAGAAGCCGAGGTCCAGCGCGAACAGGACGCCGGCCAGGGCCGCCAAGGGCGACGGGCTCCAGACGTCCCGATCGCCGGCCTTGTCCGAGCGCCAGGCGATGAGCGCCAACGCGGGCAACGCCAGGAACAGCCGCCAGAAGCCGGTGGCGGCGGGACCGGCGCCCGACCACCTCACGAAGATCGGCGCGAACGCGATCGCGCACGCGCCGAGCATCAGGGCGATCAGCGGCGCGGCGCGCGACCGCGCCGGTCTCTGCTGCTCCGTTTCCGGCTCGTGCGTGCGGGCCTCAGACAAAGCCCAGCTCTCTGCGAAGCGCCGCCGGTGAGATCCCGCGCGCGCGGATGTCGGCCAGGGTTTCGCCGTGGTCGCGCTTGGCGAAGCGCTTGCCGTCGGCGCGCAAGAGAAGGCGGTGGTGGCGGTAGTGCGGCGCCGGCAGACCGAGCAGGGCCTGCAGCAGACGCTGGATGTGGGCGGCCTCCTGCAAGTCCCATCCACGGATCACGCAGGTGACGTCCTGGGCCGCATCGTCGACCACGACGGCGAGATGATAGGCGACGCCGAGATCCTTGCGCGCGAGGACGACGTCGCCCAGGCGGGCCGGATCGGCCCGGATCACGCCCGTTTCGCCAGAGGGGCCGCTTCCCTCCTCGACGAAGCTCAGTTCGTCCCATGCCGGGCCCAGCGCCGCCATCGCGGCTTCCAGCGACAGCCGCCAGGCGAAGGCGTCGCCGCGCTCGAGGCGCCGGGCCTCCTCGTCGGCCGGCAGGGGCGCGCCGTTGAACGGCGGCGGTCCGTCTCCGTGGGGCGCACGGGTGATCTCGTCCAGGACCTCGCGCCGCGTGCGGAAGCATCGGTAGACCAGCCCGTGCGTGCGCAACTGCCCGAGCGCGGCGGCGTAATCGCCCAGGTGCCCGGACTGACGCCGGACCGGCGCCTCCCACGCCAAGCCCAGCCAGGCCAGGTCCTCGAAGATGGCGGCCTCGAACGCGGGCTTGCAACGCGCCTTGTCGATGTCCTCGATGCGCAGCAGGAACCTGCCTCCGACCGCGCGCGCGGCCTCGAACGCGGTCAACGCCGACAAGGCGTGGCCCCGGTGCAGCCACCCTGAAGGCGACGGCGCGAAACGGGTGGTGAAGCCGATGCCCCTAAGCCTCCAGCTCGATGTCCCAGTAGAGGTAGTCGAGCCAGCTTTCATGCAAGTGGTTGGGCGGGAAGCGCCGCCCGTGCTCCTGCAGCTCGTACATGGTCGGCCGGCGCGGCGCGTGGCGCGGGTGCATGGCCGCCTCGCGCGGCGTGCGCCCGCCCTTGGTCAGGTTGCAGCGGGCGCAGGCGGCGACGATGTTCTCCCAGGTCGTGCGCCCGCCGCGGGAGCGCGGCACCAGGTGGTCGAAGGTCAGATCCTCGCCCGCGCCGCAGTACTGGCAGGCGAAGGAGTCGCGCAGGAAGACGTTGAACCGGGTGAAGGCAGGCGGCCGGTCCTGGGCGACGTACTGCTTGAGCGAGACCACGCTGGGCAGCCGCATCTGCAGCGACGGGGAGTGGATCACCGTGTCGTAGGTGGAGATCACATCCACCCGGTCGAGGAACACGGCCTTGACCACCTCCTGCCAGGGCCACAGCGACAGCGGGTAGTAGGACAGCGGCCGGTAGTCGGCGTTGAGCACCAGGGCGGGACAGCCGGAGGGCGGCCGGCTCAGGACCTGCAGGGACGCGGCGCTGCGAGCAGGCGAAGACCGCGCAATCTGGGACGCAAGCTGACTGAAGGCGGGCCTCCTTGACAGCGTCGGCGTAGAATCGGGCAGGCGGACGCCGGCGCCGGGCGAGCTATAGGCGATTTTCGGCGACAGCCCAATGACGGGGCGAGGCGGGACTGCGCGGCGGCCACGCCCAGTGGCCTTGCGGACGCAGGCCGTCCGCTTTCGGCATGGTCGAGCGCACGGCGGCTGGACGCAGCCTGCGCTCGGGAGCAGCATGACATCGTTGCACAACCGGGGGGTGGGGCGATGCGTCGTGCGCCGGCTTTTGCCGTCATCTTGCTGCTGCTCGCCGCGCAGGTCGCCTGCAGCCCTGCACGCGATGCCGCGCCGTCGCCCCGGCTGCTGGTTTCAACGGCAGGCGTCGTCAGCGCTGAAGGCTATCAACGTGGGACCTGGTTCAGTTTGCAGAATGGCCCGGTGAGGTTCGTGCTGCCTGCCACCGACCCGCTCAGCTGGTGGATGGCCCAGCTGTGGATCAGCCGCTCGCGGCGTACCGGCCACGGGATCACGGTCAGGTTCGACCCCGACTCCGGCCGGATGGATCACGACGGCTTCACAGCCATATTTCAGGTTTCCGTGCTCCGCTACGACGACGAGGCCCTTGCGCTGGGCGCGTCCCGGCTCCCCGGAGGGCCGGCCCAGAGTCCGGCGGAACGATCGCTCGCCAAGGGACTCGGGCTCGCCCTGGCGGAAGCGTTCGATGGCGCGCGCCAGAGCCTGGACCAGGCGCTGTCCGCAGGAACCCTGTCGCGGTCGCAGACCTTCGGCGCCCTGCTGGTCCGTGGCCGTCTCTCCACCGACCAGGCCGAACTCGACTATCCGGCGCCGGAACCCAAGAGCGACGCCCTGCTCATCGCGGCCTTGCAGGACTTCGCCAAGGCGAAAGGCCTGGCGCCCAACAGTTCCGCGCCGCTCTTCGATGAAGCCCTGACGCTGCAGTACCTCGGCGCCTATGACGAGGCCCTGGCGGAGTACAGGACGATCGCCGCCCGATGGCCCCAGGACACCTTCTGGGCCTACGTCAGCATTGGAGCGGTCGATCGCGCGCTGGACCATTACGACCAGGCGCTCGACGACCTGAACCAGATCGTCCGCCTCAAAGGCCCTCAGTCCGGCATGGCCTTCCACTACCACCGCGGCTGGACGCTCGAGAAGATGGGCCGAAACGAGGAGGCGATCGAGGAGTTCACCGCCGGGCTGGACCACCAGCCCGACTATGCGTGGGCGTTCTCACGCAGAGCCTGTTCGCTCGCCCGGATCGGCCGCCTCGACGACGCCCTCGAGGACGAGACGCGCGCCGCCGAGCTGATGGCGAGGCTTCCCGGCTCGCAGCCGCCGACGGCGGAGCATGTCCATGACCGGCGGTGGATCAAGGGCGCGCTCGCAGACCTTCGCGCCGCCGCCGAGAATGCCGGCTCGCCAGCGCCCGCCAGCGTCTGCAGCGGATATTGGATTCAGGGCGACCGAAGACGCGAGCGCAGCCCGCTCCTGGCGGGCGTGACCCTCGATCGAGCGGCCGCCGGCGCGTGAGGCGCCGGCCGTCGCGTCAGGCCAGGCCCTTCAGCTCGCCCGCGAGGTCGGTCTTCTCCCAAGAGAAGCCGCCGGTGGAATCCGGCTCGCGGCCGAAGTGGCCGTAGGCGGCCGTGCGCGCATAGATCGGCTTGTTCAGGCCCAGGTGCTCACGGATCGCCCGCGGGCTGCAGCCGCCGACGAGCTCGGGCAGCGCCTTCTCCAGCTTGGCCGGATCGATGTTCCCGGTCTCGTGCAGGTCCACGTAGAAGCTGAGCGGCTTGGAGACGCCGATCGCATAGCCGAGCTGGATGGTGCACTTGTCGGCGAGGCCCGCCGCGACCACGTTCTTGGCCAGATAGCGGGCGATGTAGGCGGCCGAGCGGTCGACCTTGGTGGGATCCTTGCCCGAGAAGGCGCCGCCGCCGTGCGGCGCGGCGCCGCCGTAGGTGTCGACGATGATCTTGCGCCCGGTCAGGCCGCAGTCGCCGTCCGGCCCGCCGATCACGAAGTTGCCGGTGGGGTTCACGTGCCACTCGGTCTCGTCGGTGATGAAGCCGTCGGGCAGGACGCCGCGGATATAGGGCTCGACGATCACGCGCACGTCCTGGGGCGTCAGGCCGTCCTTGTGCTGGGTCGAGAGCACGAGGGAGGTGGCCCGGACCGGCCGGCCGTTCTCATAGACCAGGGTGACCTGGCTCTTGGCGTCGGGCTCCAGGCCCGACTCCTTGCCCGAATGGCGGGCGTCGGCCAGGACGCTCAGGATGTTGTGCGAGTACTGCAGCGTCGCCGGCATGAGCTCGGGCGTCTCGTTCGTGGCGTAGCCGAACATGATGCCCTGGTCGCCGGCGCCCTCGTCCTTGTTGCCCGCCGCGTCCACGCCCATGGCGATGTCGGCGGACTGGGCGTGCAGGTAGCAGGCGTAGTCGGCCGTGGCCCAGTGGAAGCCGTGCTGCTCGTAGCCGATGTCCTTGACGGCGGCCCGGATCTTCTCCTCCAGGCCCTCGACCACCGTCCCGGGACCGCGCACCTCCCCGGCGATGATGATCCGCTGGGTGGTGACCATGGTCTCGCAGGCCACGCGCGAGAACGGATCGGCCGCCAGGAAGGCGTCGACCACGGTGTCGGAGATCCTGTCGGCGACCTTGTCCGGGTGGCCCTCAGAAACGCTCTCGCTCGTGAAAAGATATGACGAACGCGCCAACCCGCCCTCCACAAATTGAAGCCGCCGAGGAAGCCGGCGGCAGGTCGGGTGAAACGTATAAGGATATCTTTATGTGGTTCAAGAGACCTATGCGCCGGCCGCAGCGGTCTCTTCGTCGTCCTCTTCGGCCAGGGTCCGCACGAGGTCCAGAATCCGCCGGCGCAGGCGCGCGCGGCTGATCTTGGGGAAGGAGGCGGCGAGCTCCAGCCCCTCGGTCGTCATCAGGAAATCGTGCATGGACCGCTCGGCGCCCGCGTCGGCGCCGCCGCCGGACACCGGGTCGGCCAGGCCGTCGAAGAAGAACGACACCGGCGCCGACAGGAACCTTGCGATCTCATAGAGCTTGGAGGCCGAGATCCGGTTCGCCCCACGCTCGTACTTCTGGACCTGCTGGAAGGTCAGGCCCAAGGCCTCTGCCAGGCGCTCCTGGCTGACGCCTAACATCTTGCGGCGCATCCGCACGCGACCCCCGACATGAAGGTCGACCGGGTTGGGCGACCGTTGCGGGTCGTTGGCAATCTCACTCATTCTTTTTGTTCTCTCGCCCCCTCGCAGAGGGGGTCATCTGTCGAACATCGACGCCCGGCTGTCATCGGCAATCTTGCTTATCCATGACAAAATTCGAGCAGCCGATGCGAGTAGTGAGGCCAATAAAAACAACCCAAGAGAAGCATCCCCAAATCGCCTAAAAGTAGTACCGGCCAAAGCGGGGGGCAGTCGGGCATCGATGACCGCCATCTTACCAAAGTCCAGACTCTCGTCATTGGGGATTCGACCATAGGCGTCGATCACCGCCGAGACTCCCGTCGGAGTGGCGCGGATGATCGGCAACCCCTCCTCGATGGCGCGGTAGCTGGCCAGGTTCAGGTGCTGCAGGGGCCCGGAGGTCACCCCGAACCAGGCATCGTTGGAGACATTGACGATCCAGCTCGGCCGCGCCGGTCCCCGCCGAACCGCGTCGCGCACGAGATCGGGGAAGAGGGCTTCGTAGCAGATCAGGGGCTGGACCACGGGCGCGCCCGCCGGCGCGATCGGGGCGGGCGGCGGCCCGGCGGTGAAGCTGTCGCCGATGTGGGTCAGGTCCTTGAAGCCCAACGGCGTCAGCAGGCTCTCGGCAGGCAGGTACTCGCCGAAGGGCACCAGACGGTGCTTGTCGTAGACGCCCGTGACCTCGAGCCCGCCCCGGGCGGCCCGGCGCACGGCCACCAGACTGTTGAAATAGATCGGCCGGTCCAGCGAGCCGGCCACGCGGTAGGTTCCCGTCAGGAGGGTCTCGCCCGGGTGCAGGGCCGCGGCGATGGCCGCGGCGGTGGGGCTTCCCGGCGCCAGCATGTCGTTGGCCGCCATCGGCACCGCGCCCTCGGACCAGACCACGATGTCGGGCGCGCGGGCCGCCGGCGCGGCGGTCAGATTCACGTATCGGGAGAAAATCGATCGTAGGTTGTCCTCTGTGTATTTGGCCTCCTGGGGCACGTCGGCCTGGACGATGCGCACGATCGGCGCGCGCGGCGAGACTGCGACCGCTTGTCGCAGCCGCAGCGCACCCCAGGTCCACATCGCCGTCAGGGCCAGGACGGCCGCAGCGAAGCCGCCCCAGCGGACCCGATTCGAGCCCGGACCGAG
The DNA here is from genome assembly GCA_963775275.1 of uncultured Alphaproteobacteria bacterium. Classification (GTDB taxonomy): domain Bacteria; phylum Pseudomonadota; class Alphaproteobacteria; order Caulobacterales; family Caulobacteraceae; genus JANWHQ01. Next base: position 980,087 of record CAVZII010000005.1, read on the forward strand.
GGGCGAGGTCAGGGCGGACGCCGCCGCCACGGTGATCCAGGTCAGGCCATAGGCCCCAAAGATCGCAGCCGATTGCGACATGGCCCCGCCCGCCCGCCAGCTCTCGCCCGGCAGGTCCCAGGGAAAGCCGGTGAAGAGGTGGCCGCGCAGCCACTCCATCGTCGCCAGGGCCGCGGCGAAGACGAGGATCCGCGCCGGTGAGCCCTGCGGCCGCAGCGCCCGGTAGAGGGCCGAGGCCGCGCCCCAGAAGAGGCTGAGCCCCGCCGTCACGAGGAGCACGGCGAAGGGCGCCATCCAGCCCTGGCCCCGGGCGTCGACCATGAAGGCCTCGGCCACCCACCAGCAGCCGATCAGGAAGTAGGGGACGCCGACGAGCCAGCCGCGCCAGAAGGCCGAGCGAAGGGGCCGGGCCGGATCGGCCTGGTCCGCCAGCAGCATCCAGACCCCATAGCCGAGCAGGCCCGGCAGGACGCCGAAGGGCGGCTGGGCGAGGGCCGCGAGGGCGCCGCAGGCGAGGCACAGGAGCGCCGCCGCCCGCCGGCCGGGCGCGAAGCTCACGCCTGCGCCGCCTTGGGCTGGGAGTCTTCGGCCGACGCGGCCGCGCGCGGCGGGCGCACGCGCACCCGCTTGATCCGCCGCGGATCGGCGTCGACGACCTCGAGCTCGAAGCCGGCCGGGTGAACGATCACCTCGCCCCGCTGCGGCAGCCGTCCGGCGAGCGCGGTGACCAGCCCGGCGACGGTGTCGATCTCCTCCTCGAAGTCGGCCGGCGTCAGCTCGGCGTGCAGAACCTCCTCGAGATCCTCCAGCGGCGCGCGGCCGTCGGCTTCGAACACCCCACCCGGCCGCGGCGTGATCTGCGCGGCGACTTCGTCGTACTCGTCGTCGATCTCGCCGACCACGGCCTCGATCAGATCCTCCATGGTGACCAGCCCGTCGGTGCCGCCGAACTCGTCGATGACCAGAGCCATGTGGATCCGGCTCGCCTGCATCTTGATCAGCAGATCCGCCGCGCGCATCGAGCCCGGCACATAGAGCACCTGGCGGCGCAGCTTCTTCAGCACCGGCTCGCTCCAGTCCGGCCGGCCCGCCCCGTCGCGCGGCCGCAGCAGCTTGAAGACGTCCTTGATGTTCACCACCCCGATCGGCTCGTCGAGGGTTTCGCGGTAGATCGGCATGCGCGAGTGCTCGGACTCGGCGAACTGGCCGACCACCTCGCCGAACGGCGTCGCCAGCTCCAGCGCCGCGATGTCGGCCCTGGGAGTCATCACGTCGGAGATCCGCAGGTTCTTGAAGGCCTCGGCCTGGTCGACGATGTCGACGGTCGCGCCCGCCGCCCCGCCCTGGTCGTGTTCGCGCGGAGGGTGCTCGTCGCCGCCCAGGCGCCGGCCGAGCCGGACCAGCCAGGCGCCGATCGTGCGCCATCGGGGCGAGCCGGCCGCCCTGGACCGCTGGGAATCCTCAGCCGCCACGGTCATGATCCGTCGCCGCGTATGGATCGGGGACGCCCAGTCCCCCCAGCACCCGGCGCTCCAGCGCCTCCATGGAATCGGCCTCGGCCTCGCTCTGGTGGTCGTATCCTACAAGATGCAGCACGCCGTGCGCCACAAGGTGCGTCAGATGATGGGCGAGCGGCTTGCCCTGGGCGGCAGCCTCGCGCGCACAGACGCCGAACGCCACCGCCACGTCGCCGATGTGAGGGCGCGCGCTCTCAGGCGCCGGGAAGGACAGCACATTGGTCGGCCCGTCCACCCCGCGGAAGCGTCGATTGAGCTCGGCGACGGCGTCGTCGCCCGCCAGGAGGATCACCACGCCGCCAGGCGCTTCGAGGCCCGCGCCGATCAGGGCCGAGTCCGCGGCGCGCGCCGCCAGGGCCTCGGCGTCCGGCAGGGCGTGGGTCCAGGCTTCGTCCTCGACCTCGACCTCGACGCTCATTCCGCTCGGGCCTTGCCGGACGAGCGGCGCTCGGAGTCGGCGTCGTAGGCGCGCACGATGCGCTCGACCAGGGCGTGGCGGACGACGTCCTCGGCGCCGAAGCGGGCGACGCCGACGCCCTTGACCTGGTCCAGGATCGAGACCGCATGGCGCAGGCCCGAGTCCGCCGGATTGACCAGATCGACCTGGCTCGGATCGCCGGTCACGGCCATGCGCGCGCCTTCGCCCAGGCGCGTCAGCACCATCTTGGTCTGCAGGCGCGAGGCGTTCTGGGCCTCGTCCATGATCACGAAGGCGTGGTTCAGGGTGCGTCCGCGCATGAAGGCGATGGGCGCGACCTCGATCTCGCCGCGATCGCGGCGGCGGCGGAGCTGCTCGGGGCCCAGGATCTCGGTCAGGGCCTCCCAGACCGGCGCCATGTAGGGATCGACCTTCTCCGTCAGGTCCCCCGGCAGGAAGCCCAGCCGCTCGCCGGCCTCCACCGCCGGGCGGGTGACGATCAGACGGTCGACCTCGCCCTTGAGCAGCAGGGAGGCGCCATAGGCGACGGCCAGGAAGGTCTTGCCCGTGCCGGCCGGACCCAGCGCCAGGACCAGCTCGCACGAGGCCAGAAGGTCGAGGTAGCGCGCCTGGGCCGCCGTCTTGGGCGCGACCGCGCCGCGGCGGGTCATGGGCAGGGCCTGGGCGTGCGGGGACTTCCCGTCCGTGCGCGAGGCCGCCACGGCCACCCGGACATCGGCCTCGGAGATCTCGGCGCCGGCGTCAGCCCGCTCGGCGATCACCTGCAGGGCCCTCTTGGCCGCCGCCCGCGCGCGGGCGTCGCCCCGGATCGAGACCCCGCCGCCGGGCGTCTCCAGGAGCACGTGGAAGGCGTCCTCCAGAAGGGCCGCGTGGCGGCTGCGAGGACCGGCGACGGCGCGCGCGGCGGCCTCGGACAGGGGCACGAACTCCTCGCCGCGCGGGCTCAAGCGGCCTCCAGCTCGAGCGCGGCGCTGAGGCTGTTCCTCGTGGCGCCGGTGATCCGCGCTTCGGCGATGCGCCCGATCAGCGACGGGGACGCCTCGGCGTGGACGGCCTGCAGATAGGGGCTGCGGCCCAGCACCTGGCCCGCCTGGCGGCCGGGCCGGTCGAACAGGATCGGCAGGGTGCGCCCGACCTGGGACGCGTTGAAGCCGCGCTGCTGGGACTCGAGCAGGGCCTGCAGCCGCTCCAGGCGCTCGGCCTTGACCTCCTCGGGGACCTGGCCGGGCATGGCCGCGGCGGGCGTGCCGGGGCGGCGGGAATACTTGAAGGAGAAGGCCGAGGCGTATCGGGCCTCGCGCACCAGCTCGAGCGTGGCCTCGAAATCGGCGTCGCGCTCGCCGGGGAAGCCGACGATGAAGTCGCCGGACAGCGCCAGGTCGGGCCTCGATGCGCGGATGCGTTCGACAAGCCTCAGGTAATGATCGGCGCCGTGGCCGCGGTTCATCGCCTTGAGCACCCGGTCGGAGCCTGCCTGCACCGGCAGGTGCAGATAGGGCATGAGCTGGGGGACCTCGGCATGGGCGGCGATGAGCTCGTCGTCCATGTCGCGCGGATGGCTGGTCGTGTAGCGGATGCGATCCAGCCCCTCGATCCGGGCGAGGCGACGGATCAGGGCGGCCAGCCCGCCCTCGTAGGCGTTGACGTTCTGGCCGAGCAGGGTGACCTCGCGCACGCCGGCATCGGCCAGCCGGCGCGCCTCGGCCTCGATCGCCTGGGGCGGGCGCGAGTACTCGGCGCCGCGGGTGTAGGGCACCACGCAGAAGGTGCAGAACTTGTCGCAGCCCTCCTGGACGGTGACGAACGCTGTGCAGCCCTCGACCGCGCGCGCGTCAGGCAGGCTGTCGAACTTGTCCTGCGGCTCGAAGTCGGCGGCGAGCCGCTCGCCCGAGACGCGCGAGGCCCGGGCGATCAGCTCGGGCAGGCGGTGATAGGACTGCGGCCCCACCACGAGGTCGACGGCCGGCGCGCGGCGGATCATCTCCTCGCCCTCGGCCTGTGCGACGCAGCCGGCGACGGCGACGGTCATGGTCCCGCCCGCCTCGGCCTTGCGGTCCTTCATCCGCCGGATGCGGCCGAGCTCGGAATAGACCTTTTCGGCGGCCTTCTCGCGGATGTGGCAGGTATTGAGGACGACGAGGTCGGCCCCCTCGGGCTGGTCGGTCAAGCCATAGCCCAGGGGACGCAGGACGTCCGCCATGCGCTCGCTGTCATAGACGTTCATCTGACAGCCGTAGGTCTTGATATAGAGCCGTTTTTGCGGAGCCTGGGGCATCTGGCGCGGTTATGGGGTCGGGGCAGGCCCGGCGCAAGGAGGCCCGCGATGAAGTACGAGCTCTACTATTGGCCGTCGATCCAGGGGCGGGGCGAGTTCGTCCGCCTGGCGCTGGAGGCGGCCGGAGCGGACTATGTAGACGTCGCCCGAGCTTCGCCGGACCAGGGCGGCGGAGTCGCAGCGCTGATGCGGATGATGGACGGGTCCGCGACCCCGCCCTTCGCGCCGCCGTTCCTGAAGGCGGGCGGTCTGGTGATCGGGCAGACGGCCAACATCCTGCTGCACCTCGGCCAGGCGCTGGACCTGGCGCCGCAGGACGAGGCGGGACGGCTGTGGGTCCACCAGCTGCAGCTGACCGTCGCCGACGCGGTCGACGAGGCGCACGACACCCATCACCCGATCGCGGGAAGCCTCTACTACGAGGACCAGAAGCCCGAAGCGCTGCGCCGGGCGGCCGATTTCGTGGCCAACCGCACCCCCAAGTACCTCGGCTATTTCGAGCAGGTCCTGGCGCGCAACCCGTCGGGAGACGGCCATCTGGCGGGCGATCGGCAAAGCTATGCGGACCTGTCGCTCTTCCAGCTGGTCGAGGGCCTGCGCTACGCCTTCCCCGGGGCCATGGCCCGGCTGGAGCCGGATCTGCCGAGGACCCGGGCGCTGTGCGCGCGCGTCGCCGGCCTGCCGCGCATCAAGGCTTACCTGGCGTCGTCCCGGCGCCTCCCGTTCAACGAGCAGGGAATCTTCCGGCGCTATCCGGAGCTGGACGGCTAATCGCCCTCGCCGAGGGGAAGGCCGTAGAGCTCGAGCCGGTGATCGACCAGCCGATAGCCGAGCTTCCGCGCGATCTGGTCCTGCAGGGCTTCGATCTCGGGGTCGACGAACTCGATGACATGGCCGGTCTTCATGTCGATCAGGTGGTCGTGATGGGACTCCGTCGCCTCCTCATAGCGGGAGCGGCCGTCGCGGAAGTCGTGCCGCGAGATGATCCCCGCCTCCTCGAACAGGCGCACGGTCCGGTAGACGGTGGCGATCGAGATGTGCGGGTCGAGCGCGTGCGCGCGGCGATAGAGCTCCTCCACGTCGGGATGGTCATGCGATGTCGAGAGCACCCGCGCGACGACGCGACGCTGGTCGGTCATGCGCATGCCCTTCTCGACGCACAGGTTCTCGATCCTGTCCAATGATCCCTCGATGGCCTCGCCGCCCGCGTCCGAACCTTGCGACTGCAACATAGTCTCAGGCGCCGAGGGTGTTAAGCGTCCGGCGGAGCACGAAGGCGTCAACCCCGGGTCCTGCGCCCCTGCGGTAGTAGGCGCGCCTGAGGCCAGAGCGCTCGAAGCCCGCGCGGGCATAGAGTCCCAGGGCGTCGGGATTGTCCGCCGCGACCTCGAGGAAGAGAGCCGACGCGCCGCGACGGGCGGCCTCTGCGGCGGACGCCTCCACCAGCGCCGCGCCCACGCCCTTGCGGCGGGCCCAGGGCGCCACGGCCAGGGTGAGAATCTCGCCTTCGCCCCCGACCGTGCGCGTCAGGATGAAGCCGCAGACGCCCTGCTCGTCCTCGGCGACGACGGCGAAGCCGCCCATGATCCGCATCAACCGGGCGATGTCGGCCGCCGACCACGAGGAGTCGAAGGCCCGGGCATGGACATTCTCGAGCGCCGCGGCGTCGGCCTCGTCGGCGAACCTCAGCTTCACGCCGGCAGCCTGGCGTCGGGCGCGCGCAGGTAGACCAGGCCAGGCGGCCTGTCCGGCGCGGGCGCGCGGGCGGCGATCCTGGCGACGGCGGCCGGATCGGGGACCTCGCGGGCGATCAGGCGGGCCTTGGGCGCCAGGGGCTCGACCAGCCATGCGCCCGAGCCCACGAGCGCGATGTCCTCGCCGTAGGAAGCCACGCGCCCGGCCGCCTCGACCGGCGCCAGCGCTTCGGGCGGGCCGAGGGGCGCCCCGGCCTCGAAGAGCTGCAGATAGACCTGGCCGCGGCGCGCATCGACGACCGCCGCGATCGGGCCCTCGTGATCGACGCTCGCCGCCAGGGCCTGAAGGGTCCCGATCCCCACGCAGGGGACCGCGCGCGCCAGCGCCAGCCCCTTGGCGAAGGCGAGGCCGACGCGAAGCCCGGTGAACGAGCCGGGGCCGGTGGTGACGCCGATCCGCCCGAGCGCCTCGACGCCGACGTCGGCCAGGGCCAGGACCTCGCGGACCATGGGGGCGAGCCGCTCCTGATGGCCCCGCTGCATCGCCTCGCTGAGGACGGCCAGAACCCGGTCGCCGTCCAGGACCGCCGCCTGGCAGGCGTCGAGCGCCGTATCGATGGCCAGGACGATCAAGGGATCAGACGATCTCGCCCGCCTCCTCGAAGGAGAGGCGCGGGCTGCGGGGCGGCAGCTTGGCGGGATCGCCGCGGCCGATCGAGCAGAGGAAGTTCGACCTGACCGTCGTGCCGGCGAAGAACTCGGCGTCGACGCCGGCGTTGTCGAAGCCGGACATGGGCCCGCAGTCGAAGCCCAGCGCCCGGGCCGCGAGGATCAGATAGGCGCCCTGGAGCGTGCCGTTCCGGAAGGCGGTGGTCTGCGCGTGCTGCGGGTTGGCGAACCAGTTCTTCGCCTCCGGCTGGGCCGGGAAAAGGCGCGGAAGCATCTCGGCGAAGGCCGTGTCGTAGCCGATGATCACCGTGACCGGCGCCTTCATCACCTTGTCGGCGTTGGTCGCGCTGAGGTGGGGCCGAAGCCGCGCCTTGCCCGCGTCCGTGGCCAGCCAGACGAACCTGGCGGGCGAGCAGTTGGCCGAGGTGGCCCCCCACTTGGTCAGCTCATAGATGGCCCGCATGTCGGTCTCGGTGACCGGGGCGTCGGTCCAGCCTCCGTGCGAGCGGGCGGTCCGGAACAGCTGGTCCAGGCTGTGGTCGTCGACGGGACGGGACATGCGGCTCACCTCGGGGGCTCGGAAAGGCGCCGCACCATAGGGTCGCGCCCTGCGCCGGGAAAGGCCGCCGGACGCTGGAACGCCCGCCGGACGTTAAAGCGTCTGCTCGACGCGCGTCACCTCGGGCACGTAGTGACGCATCATGTTCTCCACTCCCGAGCGCAGGGTGGCCGAGGAGGATGGACAGCCCGAGCAGGCGCCCTTCATGTGCAGCCAGAGCACGCCCGTCGAAGGCTCGAAGCGGTTGAACAGGATGTCGCCTCCGTCCTGGGCGACCGCCGGGCGGATACGCGTGTCGAGCAGCTCCTTGATCTCGGCCACGATCTGGGCGGTCTCGCCCTCGTAGACCTCCTCGTCGTGGGCGACCGCGCCCGAGGCGTCTTCGAACAGCGGCGCGCCGGAGGTGTAGTGATCCATGATGGCGGCCAGGATCGGCGCCTTCAGATGGCTCCAGTCCATCTCCTGGCCGGCCTTGGTCACGGTCAGGAAGTCCGGGCCGAAGAACACCCGCGTCACGCCGCCGATCTGGAAGAGGGCCGTGGCGAGGGACGAAACGGCGGCTTCCGCCGCTTGCGTGAACTCGCGCGAGCCCTCGCCCATGACCTCGCGGCCGGGCAGGAACTTCAGAACCTCGGGGTTGGGCGTCTGTTCGGTCTGGATGAACATGCCGACTAGATGGCGCCGCGCGCGGGCGCGCGCAACCGGCGCGCCCGACGAGGCCCGGGTCAGGCGCCCCAGAAGCCGACGATCCGCTTGGTCTCGGCCAGGATGGGATCGGCGACCTCTCGCGCCCGCTCGGCGCCCTTGGCGAGGATTCGGTCGAGCTCGTCCGGGTCGGCGAGCAGATGGCGCATGCGCGCGCCGATCGGCCCCAGGGACTCCACCGCCAGGTCCGCCAGCGCCGGCTTGAAGACGGCGAAGCCCTGGCCGCCGAACCTCTCCAGCACCTCGGCCTTGGTCAGGCCGGCCAGCGCGCCGTAGATGCCCACCAGGTTGTCCGCCTCGGGCCGTCCCGCCAGGCCCTCCACCGTCTCGGGCAGGGGCTCGGGGTCGGTCCTGGCGCGGCGGATCTTCTGGGCGACCGTGTCGGCGTCGTCGAGGAGGTTGATCCGCGACTGGTCCGAGGGATCGGACTTGGACATCTTGGCCGCGCCGTCGCGCAGGCTCATGATCCGTGCGCCCGGCCCCTCGATCAGGGGCTCGGTGAGGGGGAAGAAGCCCGGCGCGTCGAAGTCGTGGTTGAACTTGCCGGCGATGTCGCGGGTCAGCTCCAGGTGCTGCTTCTGGTCCTCGCCCACGGGGACGTGGGTCGCCTTGTAGACCAGGATGTCGGCGGCCTGCAGCACCGGGTAGGTGTAGAGGCCGACCGAGGCGCGCTCCTTGTGCTTGCCGGACTTCTCCTTGAACTGGGTCATCCGGTCGAGCCAGCCGAGGCGGGCGACGCAGTTGAAGATCCAGGCGAGCTCGGCGTGGGCCGGGACGGCGGACTGCACGAAGATGGTCGCGCGCGCCGGGTCAACGCCCGAGGCGATGTAGGCGGCGGCGATCTCGCGGGTCTGGGCGGCCAGGAGCTTGGGATCCTGCCACAGGGTGATGGCGTGCAGGTCCACCACGCAGAAGAAGCAGTCCATCCTGTGCTGCAGGGCGACGAACTTCTTGAGCGCGCCCAGGTAGTTGCCCAGGTGCAGCGCGCCTGAGGGCTGGACGCCGGAGAGCACGCGCTCGGGGCCGGCGTAGGAGGGGGCGGATTGGTCGGTCATTTCAGCGATCGGGTCCGGAACGGAGGACGGCGGGCGCGAAACGCCCGCGGCGAGGTCAGTCGAGAGCCCCGCGGCGCCATCGGTTCAGTCGTCCGGTCGTCCGATCCATGGGCTGCAGATAGCTCCTTTGCCCGGGCTAGAGCAAGTCGGGGCCCGCGGGGGTTTCGCCGAGTTCATCCTCCAGCTGCGCTTCGAGCGCGGCCTTGGGCCGGCGGCGCAGGGCGGCCTTGAACTCGGAGAGCTTCAGGCCCCCGAAGGCGAAGAGCAGCGGCGCGTAGATCAGCATGGCGAGGCCGACGACCAGCAGGACGGCGATCTCCTTGGCGCCGACGGCGTGGCCGAGATGGATCCCGGCGAAGGGGGCCTCCACGGCCGAACGGAAGTAGGCGGCGGCGCCGATGAGCAGGGCCAGGGCCAGGTTGGCGAGGGCCACCCGCCCGATCCGCGCCCAGGCCTCTGGGCTCGGCCGGTACATGCGCCGGCGCATCAAGGCGAAGACCATCTGCAGAAGGTTGACCCAGGCCGCGAGACTCGTGGCCATCGCGATGCCCCGCACGCCGATCAGCTGGAACAGGCTCACGCCCGCCACGATGTTCACCGCCACCGAGATCAGGGCGAAGCGCATGGGCGTCCGGGTGTCCTGGTGGGCGAAGAAGGCTCGGGAGGTCAGCTGGGTCAGGACGAAGGCCGGAACGCCCCAGCCGTACTGCTGCAACGCCTGGGCCGTGCGCCATGCGTCCAGGTGGGTGAATGCGCCGCGGGTGTAGAGGCCGTCGATCAGGAAGTAGGGCATCACCGTCAGGGCGACGGCGGCGGGCAGGGTGAGCGACAGGGAGAAGGTCATCGCCTCGTCGATCGCCGCCGTGGTCCCCGCCCTGTCGCCGGCGTGCACCGCGCGCGACAGCCGCGGCAGGAGCGCCACGCCCACCGCCACACCCACCAGGGCCAGCGGCAGCTGATAGAGGCGGTCGCAGACCGCCAGCCACGACCTGGCCCCGTTCACCTGGGAGACCAGGATCCCGGAGACGAAGATGTTGACCTGGGTCGCGCTGGCGGCGATGGCGCCGGGGACGGCGCGTGAGATCAACGCCTTGATCTCTGGCGTCAGGCGCGGCCAGCGCCAGTCGAACTCGCGCGCCTGACTTGTTGACGCCCCACCACAGGAGCGCCGCCTGAGAGACGCCGGCGGCCAGGACGCCCCAGGAGGCCGCGGTCGCGGCGCCGATCGGCGTGGAGGCGGGCAGCACGGCCAGCAGAGTCCAGAGATTGAGCAGGATCGGGGCCGCCGCCGAGAGGATGAACCGGTTCCGGGCGTTCAGCACGCCCGACAGGTGCGCGTAGATCGCCATGCACGGCAGGTAGGGCATGGTGATCTGGGTGAGCAGGATGGCCAGCTTGAACTTGGCCGGGGTATGCGCGAACCCCGGCGCGATCAGGTACATCAGCCAGGGCATGGCGAGCTCGGCCAGGACCGTGATGGCGAGGGTCGCGGCGGCCAGCACGGCCATGGCGTCGGCGGCCAGGACGTCGGCCGTCTCCTCGCCGTCCTGCTCCAGCGACCTCGAGTAGGCGGGCACGAAGGCGGCCGCGAAGGCGCCTTCGGCGAAGATGCGGCGGAACAGGTTGGGGAAGGCGAAGGCGGTGTTGAAGGCGTCCGCCGCGAAGGTCGCGCTGGCGCCCATGGTGAAGGACACCGCCAGGTCCCGCGCGAAGCCCATCACGCGGCTGACCATGGTCAGGCTGGAGTAGACCATGGACGAGCGGATCAGCCCCGAGGCCTGCGGCTTTGAGCTGGAAGGCGGGGCTGCGACGGTCACGTTGCGGCGGTACGCCGGGGCCCGGAGCCGGTCAAGGTCGCGTCCTAGGACCGGTCCCCGAGCCACGGCGCCAAGGGCTCGCGCGCCAGCATCTCGTCGTACGTGGGCCGAGGACGCACCACGGCGAAGCGGTCGCCGTGAACCAGCACCTCGGGCGCGAGCGGGCGGGTGTTGTATTCGCTGGACATCACCGCGCCATAGGCGCCCGCCGACATGAAGGCGACGAGGTCGCCTGCCTCGAGCTCGGGCAGGAGACGGTCGCGGGTGAAGGTGTCGCCGGTCTCGCAGATGGGCCCGACCACGTCGTGCGGCAGGCGCGGCGCGCCCGGCGGCGGGACGATCACCGGCCGGATGTCGTGGTAGGCGTCGTACATGGCCGGACGGATCAGGTCGTTCATGGCCGCGTCCAGCACCAGGAACCGCCGCCCTTCGGGGCGGACGTGCAGGTGGATCACGCGCGAAAGCAGCACGCCGGCGTTGGCCGCGATCACCCGTCCCGGCTCGAACGCCAGATCGATGTCCACGCCGTCGAAGACCTTCCCTGCAGCCTCGGCGAGAGCCGCCGGCGAGGGCGGCTCGGGCTGGTTGAAATAGGGCACGCCCAGCCCGCCGCCGAGGTCGAGACGGGAGACCTTCAGGCCCTGGGCGCGCAGCCGCAGGGCGAGGTCCCGCAAGGTGGCGTAGGCGGCCTGGAGCGGCGCGAGGTCGGTGATCTGGCTGCCGATGTGGCAGGCGAGTCCCACCGGCTCGAGCGAGGCGCTCTCCGCGGCGCGGCGGTAGAGCCGCTCGGCCTCGGAGAGGGAGACGCCGAACTTGGCGGCCGCCTGGCCGGTGGTGATCTTGGCGTGGCCGCCGGCGCCGACGTCCGGGTTCACGCGGATGGCCATCCGGGCGCGGCCCCCGCGCGCGGAGGCGATACGCTCGAGCTCATCGAGCTCGGGCTCGGACTCGATGTTGATCTGGCCCACCTCGGCTTCGAGGGCGAAGGCGAGCTCGGCGGCGGTCTTGCCGGCGCCGGAGAAGACAACCTTGGACGCCGGAATGCCCGCCCGGAGCGCCCGGCGGATCTCGCCTTCGGACACCGTGTCGGCGCCCGCCCCGAGCCGCCCCAGGGTCGCCAGCACCGAGAGGTTGGAGTTGGCCTTGACCGCGTAGAACACCTCCACCGGCCGGGGCGCGAAGGCGGCCTCGAACACCTTGAGGTGCCGGGTGAGGGTGGCGGTGGAGTAGACATAGGCCGGCGTGCCGACCTCGCGCGCGATCCGGCTCAGGGGTACGGCCTCGCAGGCGAGCTCGCCGCCGACCGCCTCGAAGTGGTTCATTGCGGCGTCGTCTCGGGAGACGGCGGGGCGTCGGACGCCTGGGCCGCAGGACCGTCGGATGGATGTCCCCTCAGGCCCTGGTCGCGGACCTCGTCGACCGATTGCGGCGCGGCGGCGTCGGAGCGGGCCGCCCCGTCGGCGCGGGCCCGGGCGGCGGCCTCGTCGCGGCCGAGCTCGGCGGATGAGGGCTGGCGCGGCTTGCCGAAGAGCGGGCTGGGACGCTGAAGCTCGGCCTGCTTGCCGCAGGCGCAGAGCGCCAGGGCGAGCCCCGCGCAAAGGACGGCCGCAGTGGTCAGACGCGCCGGCGATCTCATCTCAGTCGTTCCTTCCACGCCGCGACCCTCGCGCGCACCTGGTCCGGCGAGGTCCCGCCGAAGCTCGCGCGGCTGGCGGCCGAGGCCTGCGGCGTCAGCACCTCATAGACCTTGCCGGTGATCCGGGGCTCGATCTCCTTGAACGCCTCCAGCGGCAGGTCCGCAAGCTCGACCCCGAGCGTCTCGGCCCGCTTCACCGCCGCGCCGGCCAGATGGTGGGCCTGCCGGAAGGGCAGGTCGAGGTTCAGCACAAGCCAGTCGGCAAGGTCGGTGGCCGTGGAGAAGCCCGCGCCCGCCGCCGCCGCCATCCGCGCGCGGTCGGGCTCGAGGTCGGCGATCATGCCGGTCATGGCTTTCAAGGAGAGCTCGAGCGCATCGAAGGCCTCGAACACCGGCTCCTTGTCCTCCTGCATGTCCTTGCAGTAGGCGAGCGGCAGTCCCTTCATGGTCATGGCCAGGGAGACGAAGGCGCCCGCGATGCGCCCGCTCTTGGCGCGGATCAGCTCGGCGGCGTCGGGATTGCGCTTCTGCGGCATGATCGAGGAGCCGGTGGTGAAGGCGTCCGACAGGGCCGCAAAGCCGAACTGGGGCGTGGTCCACAGCACGATCTCCTCGGCCAGCCGCGACAGGTGAACGGCCGTGATGGCGGCGGCCGACAGGGCCTCGAGCGCGAAGTCCCGCGCCGAGACGCCGTCCATGGAGTTGGCCATGGGCCGATCGAACCCCAGCGCCTGGGCGGTCTGGTCGCGGTCGATCGGGAAGGCGGTGCCGGCCAGCGCCGCGGAGCCCAGCGGGCTCTCGTTCATCCTCACGCGGGCGTCGGCGAAGCGGCCGGCGTCGCGGCCGAACATCTCCACATAGGCCATCATGTGATGGCCGAAAGTCACCGGCTGGGCGGGCTGGAGATGGGTGAAGCCCGGCATCAGGGCGTCCGCGTTCGCGTCGGCCTGGACGAGCAGCGCGCGTTGCAGGGCGTTAAGCTCCGCGACGGCGCCGTCGCAGGCGTCGCGCACCCAGAGCCTGAGATCCAGCGCCACCTGGTCGTTGCGCGAGCGGGCGGTGTGAAGCCGGCCGGCGGCGGGGCCGATCAGCTCGGCGAGCCGCGCCTCGATGTTCATGTGGATGTCTTCGAACTCGTCCCTGAAGGGGAAGACGCCCTCCTCCATCTCGCGCTCGATCCGGGAGAGACCGTCCTGGATCGCGGCCTCGTCCTGGGTTGAAATCAGTCCGCAACTGGCCAACATCGCCGCCTGTGCGCGTGAGCCCCGGATGTCCTGGGCGGCCAGGCGCCGGTCGAAGCCGATGGAGACGTTGATCGCCTGCATCAGCTCGGCCGGCCGGGCTGAGAAGCGCCCGCCCCACATGGCCTGGCCCTGCGCCGGGCCGGGAGCGGCCTTTGACGGATCGGAGGCGTCGTCGGTCATATGAGCGAAGTCCAGGACAAGGGGACGAAGGCGCCCGGCGGGGGCAAGAAGCTCGTCTGGGCCGGGCTTGGCCTGATCGCCGTCGCGGCGATTCTATACGGCGCCGCAGCCATCGTCTTCAAATCCGGTCACGGTGAAGGCCTGAAAGCCCTCGCCACGGGCTCCATGGCCAAGCTGGAGGTGGACGACAAGCCCCAGCCCGCCCCCCAGATCACGGCCCAGGGCCCGGGCGGCGAGACGGTGAGCCTGAAGGACTTCAAGGGCGACGTGGTGGTCGTGAACCTGTGGGCCACCTGGTGCGCCCCCTGCGTCAAGGAGATGCCGACCCTGGCCAAGCTGCAGGGCGACTACGCGGGCAAGCCCGTCAAGGTGATGGCCATCAGCCTGGACAAGGGCGAGGTGGACCTCGCCAAGGCCAAGGCCTTCATCGCCGACAAGCCTCCGCTGCAATTCTATCACGGCAGCTACGACCTCGCCTTTTCCATCAACCCGCCGGCGGAGGGTCTTCCGACCACCCTGATCTATGACCGCCAGGGCCGCGAGCGGGCTCGCCTGTCCGGCGGGGCGGACTGGTCCACGCCCCAGGCCAAGGCGGTGCTGCAGCGTCTTCTGGCGCAAAATAGCTGAGCGCGTTTAGCGGTTGACCGTCCCAGCCGCCGCGGGCATTCAGTCGGCGCAACTCGAGACTTGGCCTCTGGAGTTCGGCCGGGCGCGGGCCCGGGAAGAACGAACGGTTCGGGGATTGAGATGTGATCGGGGCCGACTCAGGCGGCCCCGCCCTGGAACGGCTCGTAACTGAGAGAAGATACATGTCCAACGGCACGGTGAAGTGGTTCAACGCCACCAAGGGTTTTGGCTTCATTCAGCCCGAGGAGGGAGGAAAGGACGTCTTCGTGCACATCAGCGCGGTGGAGCGGGCGGGCCTTCGCGGCCTGAACGAAGGCCAGCGCGTCAGCTATGAACTGCAGAGCGAGCGCGGCCGCGTGGCGGCGGTCAATCTGAAGGCCCTTTAGGCCTCAGCTCTTCCCGGAATCGGAGAAGCCAGGGCCTGGCCGCGGACGCGGCCAGGACGGCTCTTCGTCGCTCAGGGACATGGGGCGGCCAGGCCGCTTCGGAGCGCGCCATCGCGTTGACTTCGACGACGCCCTCCGTATAAGTCACCGCCCTCGCCCGCGGGTCCGCTCGCGGGCGCACGCATTTATGGGCCGCCAGGGACGATCGCGCCCCGCGACGGCCCGGTTTCAAGGACGCAAGCCGATGTACGCGGTGATCAGGACCGGCGGGAAGCAGTACCGGGTCAAGCCTGGCGACGTGCTGGTGGTCGAGAAGCTGCCGGGCGAGACCGGGGCCGAGGTCGCATTCGACCAGGTGCTGGCTGTCGGCGAAGGCGCGGAGGTGACCCTCGGCGCGCCGCTGGTCGACGGAGCCATGGTCAAGGCCACGCTGGTGGAGACCCGCAAGGGCGAGAAGGTCAAGATCTTCAAGAAGATCCGCCGCCAGGGCTATCGCCGCACGCGCGGCCACCGCCAGGCTGAGACCGTGCTGCGGGTGACCTCCGTCGCCGGCGCCGGCAAGAGCGAGTCCTGGGACGGCGAGGTCGACCTCACGCCGCTGGCGGTGCTGAACGCCCGCGCTCGCGGCCTGGCGCACGTCGCGGCCGCAGCGGAGGCCGCCGCCCCGGCGCCCGTCAAGGCCAAGGCGCCCGCCAAGGCCAAGGCCAAACCCGAGCCGGAAGCCGCCGCACCCGCCCCGGAGGCCGCCGCCGCGCCGGCCGCCGAAGCCGAGACCGCAAAGCCCGCCAAGGCGAAGGCCGCCAAGCCCGCCGCCGGCCCCAAGGGGCCGAGCCGGGCCGACGCCAAGCCCAAGGCCTCCGCCAAGCCCGCCGCCGCCCGTCCCGCGCCTAAGACAGCGCGGCCCAAGGGCAAGGGCTGACCAGTTCGAGGATCTGACAGATGGCTCACAAGAAATCCGGCGGCTCGTCCCGTAACGGCCGCGACTCCCGGGTCAGCGGCTGGGCGTGAAGCGGTACGGCGGCCAGGTCGTCAACGCCGGCGAGATCATCGTCCGCCAGCGCGGAACCAAGTTCCACCCGGGCGACAACGTCGGGGTGGGTCGGGACCACACCCTGTTCGCCAAGGCGGACGGCGCGGTGAAGTTCACCACCAAGCGCGACGAGCGGACCTTCGTCTCGATCGTCCCGGCCGCCGAGGCCTGACGGCCGCAGACGCGTCCGCGAACGGGTCAGGCCGACGCGACGCCGTGGACGGCGGCGGCGATCTGCTCGACCACGTCCAAGACGACCCGCTCGTCGTCGCCCTCGGCCATGATCCGGATCAGCGGCTCGGTGCCCGAGGCCCGCACGACGATCCGTCCTTCGCCCTTCAGCCGCGCCTCGGCCTCGGCGATCGCCAGCTTGACCTCCTTGCTCTCCAGCGGCTTGCCGCGCGAGAAGCGGACGTTCTTGAGCACCTGCGGCGCCGGCTCGAACTGGCGGGCGAGCGTGCTCATCGGCCGGCGGGATTCGGCGAGCACGGCCAGCACCTGCAGCGCCGAGATCAGCCCGTCGCCGGTGGTGGACACGTCCGACATGATGATGTGCCCTGACTGCTCGCCGCCCAGGTTGAAGCCGCCTTCGCGCATGCGCTCCATGACGTAACGGTCGCCGACCTTGGTCCGCTCGAGCTTGAGGCCATGCGCTTGCAGGAACCGCTCCAGGCCCAGGTTCGACATGACCGTGGCGACCACCCCGCCGCCTGCGAGCTTGCCCTGCTCGCTCCAGGTCCTGGCGATCAGGGCCATGATCTGGTCCCCGTCGACGATCTCGCCGCGCTCGTCGGCGATCACCACCCGGTCGGCGTCGCCGTCCAGAGTGATGCCGATGTCGGCGCGGAACTCGCGCACCGCCTTGGCCACCGCCTTGGGATGGGTCGAGCCGCATTCCTCGTTGATGTTGAAGCCGTTGGGCTCGACGCCGATGCGGATCACCTCGGCGCCCAGCTCATAGAGCGCGTCGGGCGCCACCTTGTAGGCGGCTCCGTTGGCGCAATCGATCACGACCCTCAGGCCGTTCAGGCTGAGATGGCGGGGGAAGCTCGCCTTCACGATCTCGATGTAGCGGGCCTGGGCGTCGTCCACGCGGACCACGCGGCCGAGATCCCGCGGCTCGGCCAGGCCCTCCTGAAGCCCTTCCTCCATGAAGGCCTCGATCTCGGCCTCGCGCTGGTCGGACAGCTTGTAGCCGTCCGGGCCGAACAGCTTGATGCCGTTGTCGGCGAAGCTGTTGTGGGAGGCGGAGATCATCACGCCGAGGTCGGCGCGCATGGAGCGCGTCATCATCGCCACCGCCGGGGTCGGCAGCGGGCCGAACAGACGCACGTCCATCCCCACGGAGGTGAAGCCCGCCACCAGGGCCGGCTCGAGCATGTAGCCGGAAAGGCGCGTGTCCTTGCCGATCACCACCAGGTGGCGCCGGTCGCCGCCCGAGCGGAACAGCTTGCCGGCCGCCAGGCCGACCCTGAGCGCGACCTCCGCGGTCATCGGGTGGGTGTTGGCCTGGCCGCGGATACCGTCGGTGCCGAAGTAGGATCTGGCGGTCATGTCTGCCTGCGAAATCATCGGAAACGGGTATTTATCCCGGCAGCGCTTTGGGAATGTTAAAGGCCTAGCTCGAATTCTCCCCTTTGAACATGGCGCCGGCGCGGCCTGAGCCGAAGCCGGCCGGGGCATACCAGAGATGTGCGGAATCATCGGCATCGTCGGCAAGGAGCCCGTGGCCTGGCGGCTGGTGGACAGCCTCAGGCGACTGGAATACCGCGGCTACAACTCGGCGGGCCTGGCGACCCGGATCGGCGGACGGCTCGAGCGCCGCCGCGCGGCGGGCAAGCTGCGCCAGCTGGAGACGGTCCTGGAGGCCGAGCCCCTTGCCGGGACGACCGGCATCGGCCACACCCGCTGGGCCACCCACGGCGCGCCGACCGAGACCAACGCCCACCCCCACATCGCCGGCCAGGTGGCGGTGGTGCACAACGGCATCATCGAGAACTACGCCGAGCTGAAGGCCGGGCTGCAGGCAGACGGCCGCGTCTTCGAGAGCGAGACCGACACCGAGGTCATCGCCCACCTGCTCGATCGCGAGCTGTCGCGCGGCAAGCCGCCGCTCGAGGCGTTCAAGGCGGCCCTGGACCAGCTGCGCGGCGCCTATGCGCTGGGCGTGCTCATCGGCGGCGAGACCGAGCTGATCCTGGGCGCCCGCTCGGGGCCGCCCCTGGTGGTGGGCTACGGCGACGGTGAGATGTTCATCGGCTCCGACGCCATCGCCGTGGGGCCCTTCACCAACCGCGTGGCCTATCTGGAGGACGGCGACTACGTCGCCATCGACCACGCCTCGGCGCGGATCTTCGACGCCGCGGGACGCCCGGCCGAACGCCCCGTCGCCATCATTCCGGCTTCGGCCGCCCTGGTCGAAAAGGGCAACTACCGCCACTTCATGGAGAAGGAGATCCACGAGCAGCCCGACGCATGCCAGCACACCCTGGGGGCCTATGTGGACCCGGTCGCGCTGAAGGCCTCGCCGCCCGGCGAGGTGGATTTCGCGGCGCTGGACAGGGTGCAGATCATCGGCTGCGGCACGGCCTCCTACGCCGGCATGATCGGCAAGTACCTGATCGAGCGGATCGCCGGACTGCCGACGGACGTGGAGGTGTCCTCCGAGTTCCGATACCGCGAAGCCGCCATCGGTCCGCGCACCCTGGCCATCGCCATCTCGCAGTCGGGCGAGACCGCCGACACCCTCGCGGCGCTAAGGTGGTGCAAGGACTGGGGGCTGAAGACCGCGGCGATCGTCAACGCCCACCAGTCCACCATGGCGCGCGAGGCGGACGTGTTCTGGCCGACCCACGCCGGGCCCGAGATCGGCGTGGCCTCGACCAAGGCCTTCACCGCCCAGGTCTCGGTCCTCGCCGCCCTGGCCGTCGCCGCCGCCGTCCAGCGCGGGCGTATCGACGCCGAGGAGGAGGCGCGGCTCGTCCAGGTGCTGCTGGAGGCGCCGCGGCTGATCGCCCAGTCGCTCCAGCTCGAGGACGAGATCCGCGAGATCGCCCACGAGGCCGCCCGGGCGCGCGACGTGCTCTATCTCGGCCGCGGGACCATGTATCCCATGGCGCTGGAGGGCGCGCTCAAGCTCAAGGAGATCAGCTACATCCACGCCGAGGGCTACGCCGGCGGCGAGCTGAAGCACGGGCCGATCGCCCTGATCGAGGAGGGCACGCCGGTCATCGTGATCGCGCCCTCGGACGGCCTGTTTGAAAAGACCGCCTCCAACATGGCCGAGGTGATCGCGCGCGGCGCCCGGGTGATCATGATCACCGACGCCGATGGCGCCGCCCACGCCCCGCTATCGGCCAGGGTGATCACCGCCCCGGTCTGCGATCCCCTGATCGCGCCGCTGGTGTTCGCCGGACCGATCCAGCTCCTGGCCTACTACACGGCCGTCCAGAAGGGCGCCGATGTCGACCAGCCGCGCAACCTGGCCAAGTCGGTCACCGTCGAGTGATGCGGCTTGCCCTGGCCCTCGCCTCTCGTGTCCTCTAAGGGGCGTCGAGGCGGGAAGACCAGATGAAGCCGATCCGAAAAGCCGTGCTGCCAGTCGCCGGCCTCGGCACGCGCGTGCTGCCGGTGGGCAAGGCCACGACCAAGAACCTGCTGAACGTCGTGGACCGGCCGATCCTGTCCTACATCGTGGCGGAGGGCCGCGCCGCCGGGATCGAGCACTTCGTCTTCGTCGTGGGCAGGGGCCAGAGCGCGATCGAGGACTATTTCGACCATCACCCCGAGCTGGAGGCCCAGCTCGAGGCGCGGGGCAAACTCGACATCCTGGAGGATCTGGTCGCCGAACTCGCCAAGCCCGGCGAAATGAGCTTCGTGCGCCAGATGTCGCCCAGGGGCCTGGGCCACGCGATCTGGTGCGCGCGCCAAGTCATCGGCGACGAGCCGTTCGCGGTGATGCTGCCGGACATGCTGATGGACAGCGAGGTCCCGGCCCTGGCCCAGGCGGTGGAGGCCCACGGCGAGGTCGGCGGCAACCTCGTCATGGTCGAGCCCGTTCCCGAGGGTGAAGCGCACAAATACGGGATCGTGGCGCTCGAGCGGCGCGAAGGACGGCTCAACCGGATGACGGCGATGGTCGAGAAGCCGCCGCCCGGGACCGAGCCGTCGAACCTGTTCATCTCCGGGCGATACATCCTTCAGCCGGAGATCTTCGAACTGCTCGGCACCCAAGGCGCCGGGACCGGCGGCGAGATTCAGCTGACCGACGCCATGGCCCGGCTGATGGAGGCCCAGGCCTTCTATGCCTATCAGTACTACGGCAGAACCTTCGACTGCGGCGACAAGATCGGCCTTCTGCGCGCCAACGTCGCCCTCGCCCTGAAGCGGCCGGATCTGGCCGAAGCCGCGCGCGAGGCGATCACCGAGCTTCTCGGCTAGAGCTGCGGATTCGAGCTTCGTTCCTAGTGTGGTGGATCAGAAGTTCGCATGATGATGGCGGCGCCCTCGGCTGCGAACTTCTGATCCGTAAACCACACTAGAATCATACATTTGCTAGTGTCCTTATCGATCCCGAAGTTCGCATCTGCCTGGCAAATGCGCTGGCGAACTTCGGAATCGGGACACTAGTCGGTCCCGGATGACCATGGGCTCCGGAATCGTGACGCTAACGCGGGACCATCCCCATCAGCGCCAGGGGATTGCCGTCCGGATCGCGGAAGAGCCTGAGCTTGAGCTCATGGGTCCCGGTTCGCTGCACGACCTCCACCGGCCCGGAGAACACGACCCCTTTGGCCTCGAGCGCGGGCGCGAGCTCGTCGATGTCGGGCGCGTCGAAGTAGAGCACCGTGCCGCGCGCCGGCGGGTCGGGGCTGTTGGTTCCGATCATCAGGCGCAAGTCGCCGGCCTGGAAGAAGGCCATGCCGTTGGTCTCGAACAGCAGCGGAAAGCCCAGCACGTCGCGGTAGAAGACGACGCTGCGGCCAAGGTCGGTCACCGTGAAGGCGGCCTGCACCAGCTTGCGGCCCGCCAAGGTGGAGGACATGGCTCGTCTCCTCTGATATAATTTAATTAGCTAAACTAATTAAGTGAGCGTTGCAAGCATGGAGTCCGAACGCACCGACGCCGCCGTCATCGCCGACCGCCTGCACTCTGCGGCGATCCATCTGCTGAGGCGGCTGCGCCGGACCGACGCCGACGCCGGACTGACCGGCCCCCAGGCCTCGGCCCTGTCGGTGCTGGTCTTCGGCGGCGCCGCCAGCCTGAAGGACCTGGCGGCGGCCGAGCAGGTGCGCGCCCCGACCATGTCGCGCCTGGTGTCAGACCTGGAGGCGCTGGGGCTCGTCGAGCGGCGGCCATCGCAGACGGACGCGCGGGCCGTCCGCATCGCGGCCACGGACCGAGGCCGCGCGGTGCTTGATCAGGCGCGCATCGCGCGGCTCGGGCGGCTGACCGCCCAGGTGGCCAGGCGCACGCCCGAGGAGCGCGAACTGCTGACGCAGGCGGCCGATCTGCTGGCCCGGATCGCCGCGGAGGCGTGACGCCGGTCAGGCGCCGAAGTGGTCGCGATACCAGCGGACGAAGCGAGGGATCCCCTCCTCCAGCGGAACCTTGGGGCCGTAGCCGCAGAGCGCCTGGAGCCGGGTGATGTCGGCGAAGGTCGAGGTCACGTCCCCAGGCTGCATCGGCCGCATCACCTTGCGCGCCTTGCGCCCGATCGCCTCCTCCAGGATCTCGATCATGCGCAGCAGGCCCACCGGACGCGCGTCGCCGATGTTGAGGATCCGGTTCTCGGCCGCCGACGGCGGCCGGTCGAGGGCGCCAAGGACCCCGTCCACGATGTCGTCGATGTAGGTGAAGTCGCGGGCCATGCGGCCCTGGCCGAACACCTCGATCGGCTCGCCCGCCAGGATGTTCCTTGTAAAGATGAAATAGGCCATGTCCGGACGGCCCCAGGGCCCGTAGACGGTGAAGAACCGCAGGCCCGTCTGGGGCATGCCATAGAGCCGGGCGTAGGCGCCGCTCATCATCTCGTCCGCCTGCTTGGTGGCGGCATAGAGCGACGCGGGCGCGCTCAGGGGCTCGTCCTCGCGGAACGCCGCCCCGTCTGCCGGACGGTCGCCGTAGATCGAGCTGGAGGAGGCGTAGACGAGGTGCTCCAGTCCCTCGATCCGCCGGCAGGCCTCCAGAACCGAAAGATGGCCGCGCAGGTTCGAGCGCTCGTAGGCGTATGGGTTCTCGATCGAGTGGCGCACGCCGGCCTGGGCGGCGAGATGGACGATCCGCCGCGCGCCGCAATCCTGAACCAGCGTCCCGAACGCCTCGGCGTCGGCGACGTCCATCTGCACGAAACGGAAGCCGGGCTTCTCGGCCAGCGCCTGCAGCCTGGCCCGCTTGAGCCCCGGGTCGTAGTAGGCGTTGAGGTCGTCCACGCCGACGACCTCCTCGCCCCGACCCAAAAGCGCCAAGGCGACGAATTGCCCGATGAAGCCGGCCGCGCCGGTCACGATGATCACGTCCCGCCCCCCATGCCGGCGCCGCCTCCGAGATCCGCGAGCTCGCCCGCCGCGGCGACGATCCGGACGAGATCCTGCGGCCGGGACAGGCGATGGTCGCCGTCCTTGATCAGGCTGAACACCGCGTCCAGGCTCTCGATCGCCTGGAACAGCTCCAGCGCATGGCTCCAGGGCACATCCTCGTCCCGCCCGCCCTGAAGGATGCGGACCGGCGCTTCGATCCCGACCGGCGCGCCCAGGATCGACCACCGGGCGCCGTCCTCGATCAGCGCGCGGCTGATCGCGATGCCGCCCTCTTCGTACGGCGACGGCCGTGTCCAGGCGCCGCGCTCCATGATCTCGCCGCGTTGGGCTTCGGACAGCGCCGGCCAGATCAGCTTGTCGGTGAAGTCCGGGGCCGGCGCGATCAGCACGAGCCCCTTGACCCGCTCGGGCCTGGCCAGGGCGACCAGACAGGCGATCCAGCCGCCCATGGAGGAGCCGACGAGCACGGCCTCGCCCTGGACAAGCTCGTCCAGGACCGCCATGGCGTCCTCGCGCCAGCGCGTGATGGTTCCCCGGGCGAACGCGCCCGAGGACCGTCCGTGACCGAAGTAGTCGAACCTCACGAAGCCGCGGCCGTCCTTGCGGGCCCAGTCCGCCAAGGCCTGCGCCTTGGTCCCGGCCATATCCGAGGCGAAGCCGCCGAGCCAAACCACCGTGGGCCCGCGGCCGGCGACGCGGCGCCAGGCCAGGCGCTCGCCGTCCGCTCTGTGAAGAACGCCTTCATCCTCGCTCATGGCGTCCTCGCCCGCCATTTTGTAGACACGGGTTCGCAATGAAGACGATTTCCAGGGTTCTGGTCATCAAGCTGGGCGGGATCGGGGAGTTCGTCCTGTCCCTGCCGGCGATGAAGAAGATTCGCGAGGCCCATCCCAAGGCCCATATCACCCTTTTGACGACGCCGCGCTTCGAGCAGCTCGCCCAGTCCAGCCGCTATTTCAACCATGTGGAGGCCTTCGAGGACGAAGGCGGCCTGGGCTGGGCCATGACGCTGGCCCGATGGATCAAGCGCGCTCGCTTCGACCGGGTCTACGACCTGGAGACCTCGGCGAAGACCAACATGGTGTTCCAGTCGCTGAGGCCCTTCCCGCCGCAATGGTCGGGGACGGCGCCGGGCTGCGCCCTGCCGCATCGCAATCCCGCCCGCGCGCGCATGCATGTGCTGGAGCGCCAAGCCGAACAGCTCAAGCAGGCGGGCATATGGCCCGATGCGCTCACCGCGCCCGGCGAGGCTCCCGCGCCGGACCTCAGCTGGGTGGTCAAGCTCGCTCCGGCTCAGCGCCCGGCGCCCGGCGCCAGCAAGCCCCGGCCCTATGTGCTGATCGCGCCCGGCGGCTCGGCCAAGCCGGAGAAGATCTGGCCGGTCGAGCACTTCGCGGACCTCGCCGGCCGCCTGGCCGAAGAGGGCTTCGACATCGTGATCGTGGGCGGGCCCGAGGAGAGCGCCCTGGCTCGCGCAATCCAGCGCGTCGCCCGCCATGCGCGCGACCTGACCGGGCGCACGGACTTCGCCCAGCTGGCGGTCCTGGGCGCGCGGGCCGCGCTGGGCGTGGGCAACGACTCGGGCCCGACCCACCTGATGGCCGCCGCCGGGGCCCCCACGATCGCGCTGTTCTCCAAGGCCACCGATCCGGATCTCGCCGCGCCCAGGGGCTACGTCGCCATCCTGAGCAGCGCCAAGCTGACGGATCTGCCGGTGAGCCAAGTCCTGCAAACCGCGCGCGTTATGGCCCGCCCCGCTTGATCGGGACCGCGGCCTTGGTCATATATGATGCGGGTCGGCTCAAGCTGTTCGCCGGCCTATTCCACGTCAACAGCTCCAGGAGAGCCTGCCTATTCGTCGCCCCATGCCCGCGCCGCCGTCCAAGGACGGCCCCCGTATCAATGAAGACATCCGCGTCCCGCGGGTTCTGCTGATCGACCAGCATGGCGAGAAACAGGGGATAATGCCCACCTCCGCGGCCATGGAAGCCGCCGAGGAAGCTGGTCTCGATCTCGTCGAAGTCTCCCCCAACTCCGACCCTCCGGTCTGCAAGATCCTGGACTACGGCAAGTACAAGTTCCAGGAGCAGAAGAAGAAGGCCGAAGCCCGCAAGCGGCAGAAGGTCGTCGAGGTCAAGGAGATCAAGCTGCGGCCCAACATCGACATCCACGATTACGAGGTGAAGGCCAAGGCCATGCACCGGTTCTTCGAGGAGGGCGACAAGGTCAAGGTGACCTTGCGGTTCAGGGGCCGGGAGATGGCGCACCCCGAACTCGGCATGAAGCTGCTGCAACAGGTGCGCGTGGAGTTCGAGCCAGTCGCCAAGGTCGAGTACGAGCCCCGGATGGAAGGCCGCCAGATGATCATGATCCTGGCGCCGCGGTAGCGGGCCTCAGGCCGCGGCGCGGGCGTCTGCGCCGCTCACGCGCTCCCATCTTCGCCATCGACCCAAGCGCGGCGCGGCGGCCGCAGGGCCGCCGGCCTCGCGCCCCGGCCTTCGGGTCAGGCGGCCAGACCCGCCCCGGTTCGACCATGAACCGCGGCCTCTGACGTCTGCGCCGGCTTGTAGTCGCTGCGGCGCGCGCGCGTGTACCACATGCCCCAGGCGAGCAGGACCATCAGGGTGGCCATGCTCACAACCACCAGGCCGACATAGGCCATCTGCAACGTCGACATCGATCGCTCCTCTGCGGACCGAAGGGAGCGTGTCGAAGAAACCGCGGGCGAGCCTTGATGCAGCTCAAGGCGCGGATCGGCCGAGCCGTCCGCGCGCTGAAGCCGCTCGGCGAGCAGACGTGAGTCTCTGCCTTGGGCCGGCTTTTCCCCTATCAGCCCCGCTCTTCCGGTCGCCTGGCCCGATGGCATGCCAGGGCGGCCTGCAACGCCAGAGTAGGACGGAGCCTCGGCTCCGCGGGAAAATGCCGAAACTGAAGACCAAGTCGGGCGTGAAGAAGCGCTTCAAGGTCACCGCCACCGGCAAGGTGAAGGTGGGCGTGGCCGGCAAGCGTCACCGCCTCATCAGCCACAACGCCAAGTACATCCGCCAGAACCGGGGGACCAAGGTCCTCACGGATCAGGACGCCAAGCACGTCAAGAGCTGGGCGCCGTACGGCCTGTGATCCGGATCGAGGTGAATTGACATGGCGCGCGTGAAGAGGGGCGTCGTCGCCCACGCCCGGCACAAGAAGGTTCTGGAGCAGGCCAAGGGCTTCTACGGCCGGCGCAAGAACACCATCCGTGCGGCCAAGGCCGCGGTGGACCGCGCGGGGCAGTACGCCTATCGCGACCGCAAGGTCCGCAAGCGCTCCTTCCGCGCCCTGTGGATCCAGCGGATCAACGCGGCGGCGCGGCTGGAAGGCATGACCTACTCGCGATTTATCCACGGCCTTGAACAGGCCGGGATCGATATCGACCGCAAGGTGCTGGCCGATATCGCAGGCGCCGATCCCGCCGCGTTCAAGGCCATCGCCGACAAGGTTCGCGCCGCGCTGGCCTGACGTTTCCAAGGAGATTTCCTTCCTGGACCGCAAGAGCCCTCCGGCGAAGCCGCCTGAGGGCTTTTTGCTGATCATCGTTCCGGGATAGGAACACGACAGATGACCGACCTTTCCGAACTCGAAGCCGAGCTGGCCGCCAAGGTCGCCGCGGCGGCCGACCTCGCGGCGCTCGACGAGGCGCGCGTGGCCGCGCTCGGCAAGCAGGGCTCGATCTCGGCCTTGCTCAAGACGCTCGGGACCATGTCGCCCGAGGAGCGCCGGATCCGGGGCCCGGAGATCAATGGCCTGAAGGACCGGATCACGACCGCCGTCGCCGAGCGCAAGGCTGCGCTGGAGGACGCGGCGCTGGAGGCCCAGCTCGCGGCCGAGACCCTCGACCTCTCCCTGCCCGCCCCGACCCGGCGCAAGGGCTCGGTCCATCCCACCCTGCAGGTGATGGACGAGATGATCATGATCTTCGCCGAGCTCGGCTTCGCCGTCGCCGAGGGGCCGGACATCGAAGACGACTTCCACAACTTCACCGCCCTGAACTTCCCGCCCAAGCACCCTGCCCGGGAGGTGCACGACACCTTCTTCTTCCGCGAGAAGCCCGACGGGGAACGCAGGCTCCTGCGCACCCACACGAGCCCGGTGCAGATCCGTGTCATGCGCAAGACCAATGAGCCGCCGGGCCCGCCCCAGTTCGCCTCGGCCCAGGAGCCGCCGATCCGGGTGGTCATCCCGGGCCGGACCTACCGCAAGGATTCCGACCAGACCCACACCCCCATGTTCCACCAGATGGAGGGGCTGGTGATCGACCGCGGCATCCACATGGGCCACCTGAAGTGGACGCTGGAGACCTTCGTCGCGCGCTTCTTCGAGATCGACAGCGTCAAGGCGCGCTTCCGGCCGCACTACTTCCCCTTCACCGAGCCCTCGGCGGAGATGGACATCCAGTGCGACCGGTCCGGCGGCGGCATCAGGATCGGCCAGGGCTCGCAGTGGCTCGAGATCCTGGGCTGCGGGATGGTGCACCCGAATGTGTTGCGCAACTGCGGCCTGGATCCCGACGAGTGGCAGGGCTTCGCCTTCGGCATGGGGATCGATCGCCTGGCCATGCTCAAGTACGGCATGCCGGACCTTCGCGACATGTTCGCCGCGGACGTGCGCTGGCTGGCCCACTACGGCTTCTCGGCGTTCGACGCGCCGAGCCCGGCCACGGGCCTGAGCTGACGGAGGGACGGCGATGAAGTTCACCCTCTCCTGGCTCAAGGACCACCTCGAGACCCACGCCTCGGTCGCCGAGATCGTCGACGCCATGACCATGGCGGGCCTCGAGGTCGAGCACGTCGATGATCCCGCCGAGGCCTTCGCCGCCTTCTCGGTCGCCCGGATCGTCGAGGCCAGGCCGCACCCCAACGCCGACCGCCTGCGGGTCTGCCAGGTCGAGACCAAGGACGGACTGAAGGAGATCGTGTGCGGCGCCCCCAATGCGCGCGCGGGGCTCGTGACCGTCTATGCCCCGATCGGGGCCCATATCCCCGGCACGGGGATCACGCTGGAGGCCCGTGCGGTCCGCGGCGTGATCTCCAACGGCATGATGTGCTCGGCCCGGGAGCTCGAGCTCGGCGAGGACCATGCCGGCATCATGGAGCTCGATCCGGAGCTGGCCGTCGGGACCCCGGCCGCCGCGGCGCTGGGCCGCGAGGCTGTGATCGACTTCGAGGTCACGCCCAACCGGCCCGACTGGCTGGGCGTGGACGGCATCGCGCGCGATCTGGCCGCCGCGGGCGTCGGCCGGCTGAAGGACCTGTCGGTCCAGCCCGTCGCCGGCGCCTTCCCCTGCCCCATCGAGATCCGCATCGACGGATCGGGCGCCTGTGCGATGTTCGCCGGCCGCGTGGTGCGCGGGCTGAGGAACGGGCCATCGCCGGACTGGCTGAAGGCCAAGCTCGTCTCCATCGGGCTTCGGCCGATCAACGCCCTGGTCGACATCACCAACCTGCTGACCCACGACCGGGCGCGGCCGCTGCACGTCTACGATGCGAAGAGGCTGCAGGGCGGCTTCGTCGAGGCCCGGCTCGGCCGGCCCGGAGAGACGGTCCTGGCGCTGGACGGCAAGACCTACGACGCCGCGGGCGAGGCCTGCGTCATCGCCGACGGCTCCGGCGCGATCGGCCTGGGCGGCGTGATGGGCGGCGAATCGACAGGCTCGTCGCTCGAGACCACCGACGTCTTCATCGAGGCGGCCTACTTCGACCCGATCCGCACCGCCGAGACCGGCCGGCGCCTCGGACTGATCTCGGACGCCCAGTACCGCTTCGCCCGGGGCGTCGATCCCGGCTTCGTCGTCCCGGGGCTGGAGCTGGCGACCCGGCTGGTGCTGGAGCTGTGCGGCGGGGAGGCTTCCGAGGTTATGGTCGCCGGCGCCCCGCCGGCGCCGCCCTCCCCCGTCGACTTCGACCCGGCCTATGTGCACCGTCTCTCGGGCCTGTCGATCGGCCGCGAGGGCGTGGTCGAGATTCTGCAGAAGCTTGGCTTCGACGTGGAGGGCCGCGGGCCGCGCCTGCACGTCCAGCCGCCAAGCTGGCGAAGGGATGTCGAGGGCAAGGCAGACCTCGTCGAGGAGGTGGCGCGCATCGCCGGCTACGGCGCCCTGCCGTCCGAGCCCCTGCCAGAGACGCCGCCGACGCCCGGCGGCGTCCTGACGGCGCGCCAGGCCCGCATCGCCACGGCGCGCCGCGCCCTGGCGGCGCTGGGCTACCAGGAGGCGGCGACATGGTCCTTCACGTCCAGGGCCACAGCCGAGCGTTTCGGCGGCGGCCAGGACGAGCTGGTCCTGGCCAATCCGATCGCCGCGGAGCTGGACTGCATGCGGCCATCGACCCTGCCGAACCTGATCCAGGCCGTGGGTCGCAACGCCGACCGCGGCTTCGAGGACGCCGCCCTCTTCGAGGTCGGCCCAGTGTTCGCCGGCGACCGGCCCGCGGACCAGCGCACCTCGGTGGGCGCGGTTCTGGCGCCGCATCCGCCGCGAGGCTGGGACGGGCGCGGGGGCGAGGGCCTGTTCTCGCTGAAGGGCGACCTGTTGGCGCTGTTGGACGAGCTCGGGGTCTCGACCTCCTCGCTCCAGCTGGTCCAAGGCCAGTGCGCGCCCTGGTGGCGGCCGGGCCAGTGCGCGCGCCTGCAGCTCGGCCCCAAGGCCATCCTCGCCGAGCTCGGCCAGATCCACCCGACCGTGCTCAAGGCCCTGGACGTGGAAGGTCCGATCTACGCCTTCGAGGCCTGGATCGAGGCCCTGCCCGAACAGAAGCGCAAGGCCGGCAAGACCCGCCCGCCGTTCCAGGCCTCGAGCCTGATGCCGCTGAGCCGCGACTTCGCCTTCGTGGTGGACCGCGACCGGGCCGCCGGCGACCTGGTCCGCGCGGTGCTGGGCGCCGACCGCGCCCTGATCGCGGGAGCGCGGGTATTCGACGTCTATGAGGGCCCCGGCGTGCGCGAGGGCGGCAAGTCGGTCGCCATCGAGGCGACTATCCAGCCCAGGGACAAGACCCTCACCGACGCCGAGATCGAGGCCTTGTGCGCCAGGATCGTCGCGGCCGCCGAAAAGGCCTGCGGCGCCAAGCTCCGCGCCTGACGCCCGTACGAGGCCGTGCCTGGCTCACTTGCCGGCCGCGGCGGCCTCCTCGGCGAGATAGTCGGCGCTGAGAGTCTTGTGCTGGCGCGCGATGGGCAGCAGCGTCGGATAGAACTGCACGAAGGTGGTGTCGACCGCCGCGTGCTGGGCATGGCAGGAGTAGCATGGCGCCGAAACCGGGATCAGCCGGCCCGGACCGTCGCCGTCGAAGCCGAAGAACGCCCAGCCGCCCTTGAAGCGGGCCGTGTCCTTGACGTGGGCCTCCACGCCCAGGCGGTCGGTCTGGAAGTGTCCGCGCTTGTTGATCGAGCCCTTCTGCTCGCCCCTGCGCACCTCCAGCACCAGCACGGTCCTGTCCGGCCAGGTCCCGGTCTTGCGGAACGCGGCGTAGGCGGCAGGATCGACGAACACGTTGTCGAACATCGTCATGCCGGCCATGGCGGGATTGTCGACATAGGACATGTCGGCCCCCGAGGAGAGGAAGACCCAGGTCCGGTAGTCCTTCGGCGGTTCCAGCCCGCCGTCGGCGGTATAGGCCGGCGCCGCGGGCGACCGATCCTCACCGGCCCGAGCGGCCGCCGCCAGCGCCAGGAGGGCCGCCGCGCCCAGCGCCAGTCCTATCGCCCTGAGATCAGCCATGACCCGACGCCCCGATCCGACGCGCCGACTATGGCCGGCGGCGGTCCCGGGCGACAGTGAATTCGGGGTAAGGTCAGCGCGCCCGCGGGCGCGCTAGTCCTCCTCGCCTTCGCCCGGCAGGCCTTCGATATCCTCCTCGCCGAAGTCCTCGTCCTCCTCGTCCTCGAGGAAGGGCACCTCGTCGTCGCTCTCGCTCTCGAGGTCGGCGTCCTCGGCGAAGTCCACCCCGATGTCCTCGGCGGGGGAAGCTGGCTCGGCCCCGTCGCCGTCTTCGGCGTCCTCGTCCGTCTCGATCGGCTCGGCGTCGGCGGCCTGGTCGATCTCGGGAGTCTCCTCGGCCTCTTCTTCGAAGCCGTCGGCCTCCTCGGCGACCACCACCTCCTTCTCCTCCTCGGCCTCGTAGTCCGGCGCGCGGCTGCGGACGCGGCGGCTGCGCACCGCCTCCTCCGGGTCGAACGCGGAAGCGCATTTGGGACAGATCGCTGGCCGCCGGTTCAAATCATAGAACTTGGCCATACAGTTGGGACAGATCTGCTTCTGACCGAGTTCCGGTGCGGCCAAGGCGGCAATCCCCTTTCCTGAGCGGAGGCGGCGGCTCACTTGCCACGCGTCCAGGCCGCTGTCAAAACCCAATCCCCGCCGCCCCAAAGACCCCCGAAGGGATCCTGCCCGACATGACCGCCGCGACCCTCACGAGCCGTCCTGCGGGGGCGCTCGCCGGACGCGTTCGGGCGCCCGGCGACAAGTCGATCTCCCACCGCGCTCTGATCCTGGGCGCGATGGCCCGGGGCGAGACCCGGATCGAGGGCCTGCTCGAGGGCGACGACGTCCTTCGGACCGTCCAGGCCATGCGGGCCTTCGGCGCGGAGGTCGTGCAGGTGGGCAGGGGAAGCTGGCGCGTCAAGGGGAGCGGCGGATTGTCCGAGCCGGCCGACGTGCTGGACTTCGGCAACTCCGGAACGGGCGCGAGGCTCAGCATGGGCGCGGCCGCCGGCTTTCCGCTGACGGCGGTGTTCACGGGCGACGAGTCCCTGCGCCGGCGGCCGATGGGCCGGATCACCGGCCCGCTCGGCCAGATGGGCGCGATCCACGTGGGACGCGAGGGCGGCCGCCTGCCCCTGACGATCCGCGGCGGGGGCTTGAAGCGCATCAGCTATCGGCTGCCGATGGCCTCGGCCCAGGTCAAGTCGGCCGTGCTTCTGGCCGGCCTCGGCGCCGAGGGCGGTGTGGAGGTGATCGAGCCCGAGCCGACCCGCGACCATACCGAACGAATGCTCGCCGCCTTCGGGGCGGAGCTCGGCATCCATCAGGGCCCCGACGGCCGCGTGATCGACCTGCCCGGAGGCCAGACCCTGCGAGGCGCCCGGATCCCGGTCCCCGGCGATCCGTCTTCGGCCGCCTTCCCCCTGGTCGCGGCCCTGATCACGCCAGGCTCTCAGGTGACCGTCGAGAACGTCCTGCTGAACCCGCTGCGCGCGGGGCTGTTCGAGACCCTGCGGGAGATGGGCGCGGACCTCGAGGTCGAGAACCTGCGCGAGGAAGGCGGCGAGCCGGTCGGCGACGTCACCGCCCGCTCGAGCGAGCTCGAGGGCGTGGACGTCCCGCCCGGACGAGCGCCCGCGATGATCGACGAGTATCCGATCCTGGCGGTGGCGGCGGCTTTCGCGCGCGGGCGCACGCTGATGCGCGGCCTCGGCGAGCTGAGGGTCAAGGAGAGCGACCGCGTGGCCCTGACCGTGGCCGGGCTCGAAGCCAGCGGCGTGATGGTCGAGGAGGAGCCCGAGGGGATGATCGTCACCGGCGTGGGCGGCGGCAATCATCCCGTCCGCGGCGGCGCGCTGATCGAAACCCACGGAGACCACCGCGTCGCCATGGCGCATCTGGTGCTGGGACTCGCCGCCGAGGCGCCGATTTCGGTCGACGAGCCGGAAATGATCGCTACGAGTTTCCCCGGTTTTGCGGCGCTGATGGCCAGCCTCGGCGCCGATATCGGGAAAGGCTGAGCGCAAGTGGGGTTCGTGATCGCCATCGACGGTCCGGCGGCGTCGGGCAAGGGCACCATCGCCGAGGGACTTGGCCGCGCCTACGGCCTGCCGGTGCTGGACTCCGGGCTGCTCTACCGCGCGGTCGGCGTGAGCCTCCTGCGCGAGGGCGGCGACCCCTCCGACCCCCGGACGGCCGAGCGGACAGCCCGGACGCTGGACAAGGGCCGGCTGGGCGATCCGGCCTACCGCACGCGCGAGGCCGGGGAGGCGGCGAGCCGGGTGGCGATCCATCCCGGCGTCAGGACGGCGCTGCGCGACTTCCAGCGCGACTTCGCGGCCCAGCAGGGCGGTGCGGTCATCGACGGGCGCGACATCGGCACGGTGATCGTCCCGGACGCGCCGGCCAAGCTCTTCGTCACGGCCTCGCCCGAGGTGCGCGCCGAGCGCCGGTTCAAGCAGCTGACGGGCCAGGGCGAGCGGGTGGGCTATGAGGACATCCTGGCGGACATCCGTCGCCGGGACGAACGCGACACCGGCCGCAAGGAGGCGCCGCTGGTCCGCGCGGAAGACGCCGCCTTGCTCGACACCACCTCAATGAGTATATCCGAAGCCGCCGATGCGGCCCGCCGCATCGTCGAGGCCGCGCGCGTCCGCTGGGAAGCTTCCAGACCGGGCTAATCCAACCGCGAAGGCTTCGATCGCTGCGGGCGATCGCGCCAGGGGCGTCCAGCCCTCCGCGCCCATCGGCGAAGATCCGATCCCTGACCGACGCGAAAGGCTTCGCGCGCCCGCTCAATGGCGGGCCGCCCGCCTTTCATCGATGACCGAAAGAGAGACGTTTAGACAGCATGGCCGATGTTCAGAGCATGAACCCGACGCGGGAGGACTTCGCCGCCCTCCTGGAAGAATCCCTGGGCGGACGAGATTTCCACGAAGGCTCGGTGGTCCACGGCAAGGTGGTGGCGGTGGAGAAGGACTTCGCCGTCGTCGACGTGGGCCTGAAGACCGAGGGCCGCATTCCTTTGAAGGAGTTCGGCATGGGCGGCGACGGCGCCAAGCCGATCGCGGTGGGCGACACCGTCGAGGTCTTCCTCGAGCGCGTCGAGAACGCCATGGGCGAGGCGGTGATCAGCCGCGAGAAGGCGCGCCGCGAAGAGGCCTGGACGCGGCTCGAGGCCGTGTTCGAGCGCAACGAGCCGGTGAACGGCTCCATCGTCGGCCGCGTGAAGGGCGGTTTCACCGTCGACCTCGGCGGCGCCTCGGCCTTCCTGCCGGGCTCGCAGGTGGACATCCGGCCCGTGCGCGACGTGGGCCCGCTCATGGGCAAGGAGCAGCCCTTCGCCATCCTCAAGATGGACCGTCCGCGGGGCAACATCGTCGTCTCCCGCCGTGCGATCCTCGAGGAGGCCCGCGCCGAGCAGCGCACCGAGCTGGTCAGCCAGCTTCAGGAAGGCGAGGTCCGCGAGGGCGTGGTCAAGAACATCACCGACTACGGCGCGTTCGTGGACCTGGGCGGCATCGACGGCCTGCTGCACGTCACCGACATGAGCTGGAAGCGCGTCAATCACCCGAGCCAGGTGCTGGCGGTGGGCGACACCGTCAAGGTGCAGATCGTCAAGATCAACCCCGAGACCCAGCGCATCTCGCTGGGCATGAAGCAGTTGCAGTCGGACCCCTGGGACGGCGTGGAGGCGAAGTACCCTGTGGGCGCCCGCTTCACCGGCCGGATCACCAACATCACCGACTACGGCGCCTTCGTGGAGCTGGAGCCGGGCGTGGAAGGCCTCGTCCACGTGTCCGAGATGTCCTGGACCAAGAAGAACGTGCACCCCGGCAAGATCGTGTCGACCTCGCAGGAGGTGGACGTGGTGGTGCTGGACGTGGACGCCTCCAAGCGTCGCGTGTCGCTGGGCCTCAAGCAGGCCCAGGCCAACCCCTGGGAGAAGTTCCTCGAGGACCATCCAGTCGGCTCGACCGTCGAGGGCGAGGTCAAGAACACCACCGAGTTCGGCCTGTTCATCGGTCTCGACAACGACATCGACGGGATGGTGCACCTGTCGGACATCGACTGGAGCGCGCCGGGCGAAGAGGCCATGGCCCGCTACAAGAAGGGCGACCTGGTCAAGGCGCGAGTGCTGGACGTCGACGTCGAGAAGGAGCGCATCTCGCTCGGCATCAAGCAGCTCGGCGGCGACCCGATGGCCGGCGACAGCTTCCGCAAGGGCCAGACCGTGACGGTCACCGTGACCGAGATCACCTCGGGCGGCATCGAGGTGAAGTTCGGCGAGGACGAAGCCCCGATGACGGCCTTTATCCGCAAGTCGGATCTGTCGCGCGACCGCGCCGAGCAGCGTCCGGAGCGCTATGCCGTCGGCGATCGCCTGGACGCCCAGGTGACCAACATCGACAAGGCCGCCCGCCGGGTGTCCCTGTCGGTCAAGGCCCTGGAGATGGCCGAGGAGAAGGAAGCCATCGAGCAGTTCGGCAGCCAGGATTCGGGCGCTTCGCTCGGCGACATCCTGGGCGCGGCCCTGCGCGAGAAGGAGAAGGCCGGCGGCAAGGACTAGTCCCGCCGTCAGCCGTCGACGCTATGGGGCCCGCCGAAAGGCGGGCCCTTTTCGTTTCCGTCCGCGCCTTTATCTCACCCAACGGCCATGACAGCCTCTGGCGAACGGAGGAGGACGCCATGGCCGACGGAGTCGACGCCAACGACCACGACGTGGTCGCCCGCCTGCGCGAGCTCGCTCCAGAGATCAGGGCGCGGACGGCCGAGGCCGAGCAGATGCGGCGCATGCCGCCGGACCTCGTCGACAAGCTCAAGGCCGCGGGCGTCTTCCGCGCCTATGTCCCCAGGAGCCACGGGGGCTTCGAGATGGACTTCCCCGAAGGCCTCGAGGTGATCCGGGAGGCCGCGCGGATCGACGGCTCGCTGGGCTGGGTGGTGATGATCGGCCTGGCCGGACCCCTGCTGTTCGCCCGGCTGCCCCGCCACGTCTTCGACGACATCTACACCCGGCCCGACATCATCCAGGCCGGCGCGGCGGCCACGCCCGGCGGCTTCGCCGAGAAGGTCGACGACGGCTATCTGACCAAGGGGCGCTGGCCGTTCGCAAGCGGCTGCCAGCACGCGGACGTGATCCTCGGCAACTGCGCAATCACCGAGGGCGGCCAGGCGGTGACCGGTCCGGACGGGGCCCCGCTCTCCAAGCTCGTGGTCCTGCCGGCGAGCGAGTTCGAGATCGAGGAGACCTGGAAGGTGGCCGGGCTCAAGGGCACCGGCAGCCACCACACCCGCCTCGCCGAGCGGTTCGTGCCGGCCGAGCGGTTCTTCTCCATGACCGATCCCGGCCAGATCGAGGGGCCGCTCTACGCCGTGATGGGGCCGTGGATCCCTCTGATGCACTGCGCCTTCGCCGTGGGCCTGGCCGAGGGCGCGATCGAGGATCTGGTGGAGATGGCCACGGGCGGCCGCCGCCAGCTGTTCGCCCGCTCGAAGATGCAGGACTCGCCGGTCTTCCAGTACGAGCTCGGCCGGCTCGACGCGAACCTCGCCGCGGCCGGGGCCTTCATGGAGCGCTGCGCCGGCCGGCAGTGGGATCGCGCCCTGGCCGGGACGCTGGGCGCGCCCGCCGCCTTCGCCGAGAGCCTGCAGGCTGGCGTCTGGGTGACGCAGACCTGCCTGAAGGTCGCCGACGAGGCCTTCACGCTCGGCGGCGGGACCGCGCTCTACGACTCCTCGCCGCTGCAGCGGCGCATGCGCGACATGCACGGCGGCGCTCAGCACGCGCTGGTGCAGCGCCAGAACTACCAGGGCCTGGGCGCCGGGCGGCTGGGGATCGGCGGGCCGCGCTGAGCGGACCTGGGCCGGTCCCGGCGGCGCGGTCCGATGAAGGTTTCCAGACTCACCCGGCCCGCGATAGCGTGAGCGACCCCATGAACGCTCCCGCGCCCACACCCGTCCCCGCCGACGCCTCGCCGGTGATGGCCCAGTTCTTCGAGGCCAAGTCGCGCCAGCCCGACGCCCTGGTCTTCTTCCGCATGGGCGATTTCTACGAGCTGTTCTTCGAGGACGCGGTCAAGGCGGCCGGCGCGCTCGGCATCGCACTGACCGCCCGCGGCAAGCACGCGGGCGAGGACATCCCCATGGCCGGCGTGCCGGTGCACGCCGCCGAGGCCTATCTCGCCAAGTTGATCCGGGCCGGCTTCAAGGTCGCCGTCTGCGAGCAGATGGAGGACCCCGCCGAGGCCCGCAAGCGCGGCTCCAAGGCCGTGGTCCGCCGCGACCTCGTGCGGGTGGTGACGCCCGGCACCCTGACCGAGGAGGGCCTGCTCGACGCCAGGGGCTCCAACCGCCTGGCCGCCGTCGCCGTGCGCGCGGGCCAGGCGGCCGTGGCGAGCGTCGAGCTTTCCACCGGCGAGGTGGAGTGCTGCCTGACCGGCGCCTCGGGCCTCGCCTCGACGCTCGCCTCCCTTTCGCCCTCCGAGATCCTGGTCCCCGACCGCCTCTTCGCCGATGCCGCCCTCTCGGCGGCGCTGAAAGCGTGCGGCGGCGCGGTCCAGCCCATGGCCCAGGCGCTCGCCGAGCCCTCCGCCTCGGAGGCGCGGCTGAAGCGGCTCTATGGGGTCGAGACGCTCGACGGCTTCGGCGCGCTCTCGGGCGCGGAGACGGCCGCCCTCGGCCTCATCGCCGCGCATCTGGAGACCACCCAGGCCGGGCGCCTGCCGGTCCTCTCCGCGCCCCGCCGCGCCGGCGAGGCCGACGTCATGGCCATCGACCTGGCCACGCGCGCGAGCCTGGAGATCGAGAAGAGCCAGTCCGGGACCCGCGAGGGCTCGCTGCTGGGCGCCATCGACCGCACCCTGACGCCGGGGGGCGCACGGACGCTGGCGGCGCGTCTGTCGCGGCCGCTGCTGGACCCCGAGCGGATCCGCGGCCGGCTCGACGCCATCGAGTGGCTGCTCGAGCGCCGGCGCCTGCGCGAGGACCTGCGCGCCGCCCTGAAGGGCTCGCCCGACATGGCCCGCGCGCTCTCGCGGCTGGCGCTCGGCCGGGGCGGCCCGCGCGACCTCGGGGCCCTGGTCGACGGCCTGAAGACCGGCGCGAAGCTGGCGAGGCTCCTGGCTGGCGGCGACGAGCCCCTGGACGGGCTTCCCGCCGAACTCTCGGGCGCGGCGACGGCGGCCGATCCGGACCTGACCCCCGCGCTCGCCGACCTCATGGCCGCCCTGGAACGGGGCCTCGGGGCCGACCTGCCCGCCGCGGCCCGGGACGGCGGCTTCGTGGCTGGGGGGGTGCGCCCGGAGCTCGACCAGGCGCGCGCCCTGCGCGACGACAGCCGTCAGGTGATCGTCGCGCTCGAGACGCGGCTGCAGACCGAAAGCGGCGTTCCCGTGCGCATCCGCCACAACGCCGTGCTCGGCTATTTCGTGGAGGCCACGGCCAGGCAGGCCGAGCCGCTGTTCCAGCCGCCGCTGAACGCCCTCTTCATCCACCGCCAGACCCTGGCCAACCAGGTTCGCTTCACCACCGTCGAGCTCGCCGAGCTGGACGCGCGGATCGCCCAGGCCGCCGAGCGGGCCCTGGCCATGGAGATCGAGATCTTCGAGGCCTGGCGCGAGGCCGCCCGCGATCTCGCCGCCCCGATCCAGGCCGCCGCCGAGGCCCTGGCGAGGGTCGATGTGGCCGCCGCCCTGGCCGAATGGGCCGAGGATGTGGGCGCGGTCCGCCCCGAGGTCGACCGCTCGACCGCCTTCGAGGCCGAGGGCGCGCGTCATCCGGTGGTGGAGGCCGCCGTGCGCCGGGCCGGCGATCCCTTCACCCCCAACGACTGCACCCTCGACGGCGAGGGCGGCGTCGCCGCGCGGCTGGCGATCGTCACCGGGCCCAACATGGCCGGCAAGTCCACCTATCTGCGCCAGAACGCGCTGATGGCCATCCTCGCCCAGGCCGGGAGCTTCGTCCCCGCCCGCCGCCTGAGGCTCGGCGTGGTCGACCGCCTGTTCAGCCGCGTGGGCGCGGCCGACGACCTGTCGCGCGGGCGCTCCACCTTCATGGCCGAGATGGTCGAGACCGCCGCCATCCTGACCCAGGCGACGCCCCGATCGTTTGTGATCCTGGACGAGATCGGCCGCGGCACCGCCACCTACGACGGCCTCGCCATCGCCTGGGCCTGCGCGGAGGCCCTGCACGAGACCAACCGCTGCCGGGCCCTCTTCGCCACCCACTATCATGAACTCGCCCGGCTCGAGGACCGGCTCGCCCACGTCTGCAACCTGTCGCTCAAGGCCAAGGAGTGGAACGGCGACCTCGTGTTCCTGCACGAGGCCGGCCCCGGCCCCGCCGACCGGTCCTATGGCGTCCAGGTGGCCAAGCTCGCCGGCGTGCCCCCCGCCGTGGTCGCCCGCGCGCGGGAGGTGCTGGAGCGCTTGGAGAGCCAGGCCTCCTCGCCCGCCAGGCTCGACGACCTGCCGCTGTTCGCCGCCAGCGCCCCGGCGGCGGCGGCGCCCACGGGCCCGAGCCTGCTGGAGGAGGCGCTCGGGATCATGGACGTCGACGGCATGAGCCCGCGCGAGGCGCAGGAGGCGCTCTATCGGCTGAAAGGGCTCTTGTCCTAGTGTGGTGGATCAGAAGTTCGCATGATGATGGCGGCGCCCTCGGCTGCGAACTTCTGATCCGTAAACCACACTAGAATCATACATTTGCTAGTGTCCTTAT
The DNA here is from genome assembly GCA_963775275.1 of uncultured Alphaproteobacteria bacterium. Lineage (GTDB taxonomy): Bacteria > Pseudomonadota > Alphaproteobacteria > Caulobacterales > Caulobacteraceae > JANWHQ01. The sequence continues at coordinate 1,018,912 of CAVZII010000005.1, forward strand.
CGATTCCGAAGTTCGCATCCGCCTTGCAAATGCGCTGGCGAACTTCGGAATCGGGACACTAGGCGGCCTTCAGCGCTGCGAGCCGCGCAGCGAGAGCCTCCCGCCGCGCGGCGTCCTTGACTGCGGCGATGTTGCCCTCCGCATTGTGGATGGCGTTCAGCCGCATGGCTTCGAGCAGAGCGAGCCCGGCCTCCAGGTCCGGCCTCAGCTGGGCGGAGACGGCATGGTCGAGCCCCCGCGACCTGCGGATGGCGTCGTCGGCGTCCGCCAGGGCCTTCAGCGCGACGTCCGTGGCGTGGGCCGAAGCGTCGTCGACCCCGCGGGCGCGGGCCTCCGCCTCTTGCGGCGTCGCCTTGGGCAGCTTCAGGGCCGCGATGAAGCCGGCGAAGGCCTCCGCATCGGCGTCCGCGTGGGCCGCAATGCGCGAGGCGAGGTCTTCGAGCCCGCTGGCGGCCGCCTCGAACGAGCCCGCATCATCGCGCCAGCGCACACTGATCCTCAGCGCCTTCAGCACCAGGGCGACGCCCATCATGCCACACAGCGCCGTCACCGAGCCGCCGCCCGGCGTCGGCTCGGTCGAGGCCGCCGCGGCGAAGAGCTCGCGGAAGGACCGGGCGGCGAGGGTGGTCATGCGGCGCTCCCTGAAACTCTCGGCCCGGCGACAGCTGGCCCGACGCAACCTATATAGCCTGCATGCGCGCGCCCCGCCTTCGGCCGACCCGAGTTGAACACGTCGTCGATGGCGTCAAGCTGAGGGCCCAGCTGTCGGCCGCCGCCCTGGCGGCCCTGGGCGACGGCGCCGAGCAGCGCCGCCAGGCGCTGGACATCCTGCGCGCGGCCCTGTTCCGGGGCCGGATGATCGCCAAGGAGCGGCTGGAGGGCGGGGCCGGCGGCATGGAGACGGCGCGCCTGCTGTCGGCGATCACCGACGAGGTGGTCACGGCCCTCTTCGACTTCACCACGGTGCATGTGTTCCGCGCGCGCAATCCCACCGAGGGCGAGCGCCTGGCCCTGATGGCCGTGGGCGGTTACGGCCGCGGGACGCTCGCGCCCTTCTCGGACATCGACCTCCTGTTCGTGCGCGCCTACAAGCCCACGGCCCACTCCGAGAGCGTGATCGAATACATGCTCTACGCCCTGTGGGACCTCGGATTCAAAGTCGGCCACGCCTCGCGCACCATCGACGAGTGCATCAAGCTCTCGCGCCAGGACATGACCATCCGCACCTCGATCCTGGAGGCGCGGCGCCTGGCCGGGGACGAGCGGCTTGCCGAGGAGCTGGTGCGCCGCTTCCGCCTGGAGGTGGTCAAGGGCACGGGCGCCGAGTTCGTCGCCGCCAAGCTCAAGGAGCGGGACGAGCGGCACGCCCGCGCCGGCGCCTCGCCGCTACCTGGTCGAGCCCAACGTCAAGGAAGGAAAGGGCGCCCTTCGCGACCTGAACACCCTGTTCTGGATCGCCCAGTACCTGCACCCGGCCGAGATCAAGGACGGCGTCGTCCAGCTGGACCTGTTCAACCGCCGCGAGGTCGCAGCCTTCCTGCGCGCGATCGACTTCCTGTGGGAGGTGCGCTGTCATCTGCACTTCGCCACCGGCCGGGCCGAGGAGCGCCTGTCCTTCGACCTGCAGCCCGAGATCGCACGGCGCATGGGCTATGGCGACCGGGGCGACGCCCCGGCGGTGGAGCGCTTCATGCGCCGCTACTTCATGATCGCCACCGAGGTGGGGGCGCTGACCCGCGCCTTCTGCGCCAAGCTGGAAGCCGAAGAGGCGAAGAAGCGCCCGCAAGGGCTCTCGCGCCTGCTTGGCAAGCGCATGGTGCGAAAGCCGCTGGACACGCCGGGCTTCCACGTGGAGGGCGGGCGCCTCACGGTCGACGGGCCGCAGGTGTTCGAGGACGACCCGGTCAACCTGCTGCGCCTGTTCCGGCTGGCTGACCGGCTGGACCTCGACCTGCATCCGGACGCCTTCACGGCCGTTACGCGGGCGCTGCGGCTGATCACGCCGAAGCTGCGGCGCGATCCGGAGGCGGCCAAGGCATTCCTGGACGTGCTGGCGCGCGGGCGGCGGACCTACCGCACCATGACGCTGATGAACGAGTCCGGGGTCCTGGGCCGCTTCATCCCCGAGTTCGGGCGCGTCGTCGCCCAGATGCAGTTCAACATGTACCACTCCTACACCGTCGACGAGCACACGCTCAGGGCCGTGGGGGTGATCGCCGAGATCGCCGAGGGCAAGCACCAGGAGGACCATCCGCTGTCGGTGTCGGTGATGCCGCTGATCGCCGACCGCGAGGCCCTGTTCCTGGCCATGCTGCTGCACGACACTGGCAAGGGCGGGGTCGGCGGCCAGGAAAAGGCCGGCGCGCGCGCGGCGCGCGCGGCGTGCGAACGGCTGGGCCTCGAGCGCGAACGCGTGGAGCTGGTCTGCTGGCTGGTCGAGCACCACCTGGTGATGAGCGACTACGCCCAGAAGCGCGACGTCTCGGACCCGCGCACCGTCGAGGCCTTCGCCCGGATCGTGGAGAACCCCGAGCGGCTGAGGCTGCTCCTGGTCATCACCGTGGCCGACATCCGCGCGGTCGGCCCCGGCGTCTGGAACGGCTGGAAGGGCCAGCTGATGCGCGAGCTCTACGCCTCCACCGAGCGGCTCTTCCGCGGCGGCCGCGGCGCCGAGCTCGGCCCGGAAGGCGCCCGCCCCTCGCCCGAAGCGGCTCGCCAGGCGCTGATCGCGCGCGATCCCCTGGCGGCCGACTTCGCGGGCAATATGGAGGACGCCTACTTCTCGGCCTTCACCCTGGACGAGCAGGCCAGCCACGCCGCCCTGATCCGCCGCGCCTACGCCGAGCAGGGCCCGGTGGCCTCCGCCCATCTGCGTCCGGAGCTGACGGCGGCCGAGGTGGCCGTCGCGGTCGGCGACCGACGCCGGCTGTTCGCGGATCTTGCCGCCGCCCTGGCGGCCCTGGGCGCGGATGTGGTCGGCGCCAAGGTCTATACCTCCAAGGCCGGCCAGGCGCTGGACATCTTCTACGTCCAGGAGGCGGACGGCTCGACCTACGGCGCGGACCGGCCCGAAAAGCTGGTCCGCCTGGTCGAGGCTGTCGAGGCGGCCGCCCGAGGCGAGCCGGCGGCCAAGGAGCCGGAACGTCCGGCCGAGCTCGGCCGCTCGGGGGCCTTCGCCATCGCGAACGCCGTCGCCGTCGACAACGAGGCGTCGGAGGACTGCACCGTCGTGGAGGCGTCCGGCCGGGATCGGACCGGGCTCCTGGGCGATCTGGCCAGTGCGATCTCGCGGGCGGGCCTGTCGATTCAGTCGGCCCACATCGACAATTATGGCGAGCGGGCGGTCGACGCCTTCTATGTGCAGGAAGGCGGCGGGAAGCTCACCCCGCGCAAGGCCCAGGCGCTGAAGATCGCCCTGATGAACGTCCTTGGCGAGGCCGAGGCGAGCGCCCAGCCTCGCGGCGGCCTCTCGCTGGAGCGCGCGCGGGCAAGCGTGGCCCGCTGAGCCGGCCCTCGGCTCAGCGGGCGTTGACCACCGCCTGGACGATCCGAGCCGACGACGGCCGCCCGGCGAAGCCCTGGCTTGGATTGACCGTGATGTTGACGACGCCGCGGCCCATGGCGGCCTCGCCGCGCGCGCCCGGCAGGAAGACGACGCGGGCGAAGCGGGTGACGAGCTTGCCGCCGTCCTTGCGCCGGCTGATGTGGATCACGGCTGCGGCGGCCACCGCGAAGGCGTCGGCGTAGACCGCCTCGGACCCTGGCGTCACTTCCGGCGCGTCGAACTCGATCAGCCGCTTGGCCGCGCGCGTGGCCCTGTAGCTCGCCTGCAACAGCTTCTGGCCGAGCGCCAGGGGCGACATCGTCGGCAGACGGATCTCCGGGGCCTGCCCCTCCAGCGCGGCCGGCGCCCCGCCAGGACGTCCGTGCGCGAACAAGGTGATCCCGCCCAGCCGGCTGATCCGCAGCACCGGATCGCCCACGTCGTCACGATAGATGACATCGCCCCGCGCCGCCGGCTCCGGCCGCAACGCCAGGACTTCCTGGCTCTCGTCGAATCTGAGCAGCGGGGTGGTGCTGGAGCGGTCGAAGACGAAGGTTGCGCCTTCGTCGGACACGTACCGCGCCACCGGCGGCGCGGGCGAGGTGCGGTCGTCCTGCGGCTCCTGCCCCCCTACCAGCAGATCGCGCAGCGTCCCGCCGGAGCTCATGGCCCAGCTCTGGTCCGCGGCCACGCCCGAAAGGCACAGGCCGGCCCAAAAGCCTGCAACCAGCAGATGCGCCGAGCGCCGTTGGGTCATGGGCTCGGCAATGCCTGTGGACTGGGGCCGATTTTGGACGCTGGGACGGTTGACCCGGAGGCTGGCTTTCTTGCAACACCCGGCCTAGCGCATCGGCGACAATTCGCGATACTGTGCGCTGCACAATCGAGTGCGGCCTAGAGCACGATGCGGCCAGGCGGATTCGCCCGACCGCTGATATCGGGCTCCGGGTCCTTTGGTTCAGGGCGCGTTGAAGCGGCGAAACCGCTCACACTTTCGCCAAACGCGCTCTGTGGCGGACAAGGACGAGCGCATGTCGCAGACCGATCAATCCGGCAGCGGGCGGAAGAGGGCCGCCGAAGGCGAGCCGGTGGTGATCAAGAAGTACGCGAACCGACGGCTCTACAACACCGCCTCGAGCTCCTACGTCACCTTGGATCACCTGGCGGAGATGGTCCGCGACGGGGTGGACTTCGTGGTCTACGACGCCAAGACCAACGAGGATCTGACCCGCTCGGTCCTGACCCAGATCATCTTCGACGAGGAGAACCGCGGCGAGCACAACCTGTTGCCGCTGCAGTTCCTGCGTCAGCTCATCCGTTTCTACGGCGACTCCATGCAGGCGCTGTTGCCGAGCTATCTGGAGATGTCGCTCGAGGGTTTCGCGCGCCAACGCGAGCGGTTGCAGAAGGACTTCGCGGGCGCGTTCGGCGGGGCCGAGGCGCTCGACCGCTTCCAGGACCAGGTGCGCCAGAACCTGCAGCTGTTCGACCGCGCCATGAAGATGTTCTCGCCCTTCGCCTACGCCCGCAACGAGGACGAGGCGCCGAGTGCGGAACAGCCGGCCCCGGCCCCGGCCGCGCCGCCGCCGGCTTCCGACGAGGCCCTGGCGGAGCTCAAGGCCCAGATAGAGGCCATGCAACGCCAGATCGAGAAGCTGGCCTCCAAGAGCTGAGCCCGCGCCTGCGTCGAACAGGTGTTAAGGATTGGCGCGCTAGGCTGGCGCCATGGGTGAACCGGTCGATCCCATCCGGGGCATGAAGCTGGAGCGCAGGCAGGGTGATCGCCGCAGGGCCGAGCGCCGCGCCGAGCCCGCGCACGCCCCCGGGTCCGATCATCGTGCGTCGAACCTGCCCGCACTCGTCCACGCCGCGCCGCCGCCGGCGGTCGAGCCGTCGCCCGGCTCGGTCGCCTTCGAGGCCCAGCGGCTCGGCCAGCCGGGTCAGAAGCGTGGGCTGAAAGCGGGGCAGGAAGTGCTGGAGCACGCCCGCTCGGCCTATCTGGAGACGGAATGGTCCGGCCTGGTGGACCGCCGCTTGCCGTCGGGGACGGCGGCCAAGACCAAGGTCTGAACGCCGCGCCTCCGTTGGCGCGGCTCTTGCTTGGGTCCTGGCGGATCAGACCGCCCGGGACCCGCTCATGCCGACGCTCGCCGCCATCGCCGTCAGGGCTTTCGACGTCCTCGTGGTGACCGTCATCTTCACCGTCCTGACCTAGCCGGGTCGGCTCCAGGACGACTTCGCCGCGGGAAGAGCGCCGCTGCACGCCTCGTCTGAAGGCGCGCTGCTGCCCCGAAAAGGCCCGCGCGCGCGGCCACGGATCGCGATCAGCGCTTGGGCGTGGCCGCGATCAGTCCTTCGCGCTGAGCCCGCTTGCGCGCCAGCTTGCGCGCGCGACGAACGGCCTCGGCCTTCTGGCGAGCCCGCTTCTCGGACGGCTTCTCGTAGTGGACGTGCCGCTTCATCTCGCGGAACGACCCTTCGCGCTGCATCTTCTTCTTCAGGGCCTTCAGCGCCTGGTCGACATTGTTGTCGCGAACGAAAATCTGAACGATGACCCGTTCCTCCTCTTGCTCCCGGCCGTCCTCGGCGGCGGCAACGCCACCAGCGCCCGAGAGCCGGCCCCCGCGCGCGAGGCGCGCTGATACCAAAGCCCGGCAAGAAAGTCCACGCGCTCGCCTTCGGGGCCCAAGGCCCGACCGAAGGTCGCGAGGGTGAACCATGTGGGGACCGGCTCGCCGCCCGGAAGACGCACCCATATCGAGTCCGGCGCGCGACGCCGGCTTGGGCGGCGCGGACGACCCGGCTAATATGACCCCATGCCTGACGCGACGGATTGGGCCGCCCAGACCGAGGCCCGCCTGCTCGACGCCGCCCTGCCGTTCGTCCCCGAGACGGGCTGGACGCGGCGGCTGGTGGCGCGCGCCGCCCTGGCGACCGGGCTTGCGCCGGAGGAGGCCGAGTTGCTGCTGCCCCAGGGCGCGCGGGACTTGGCGGCCCTGTTCGCCTATCGCCACGACGAGGCCGCCATGGCCGCCTTGAAGGCGGTGGACCCCGCGACGCTGAAGGTTCGCGAACGGATCGCCCGCGGCGTGGAGGCGAGGGTGGAGGCGGCCATGGCCGACGAGGCGGCGCTGCGCCGCTGGCTGGGCTTCCTGGCCCTGCCCCAGAACCTCTCGATGGGCGCCAAGCTGTTCTGGGAGGCCGCCGACCGGATCTGGCGCTGGGCCGGCGACGAATCCACCGACGAGAACCACTACTCCAAGCGGGCCATCCTGGCGGGACTGATCGCCTCGACCCTGGCCGTGCGCGCCACGGGCACGCCCGCGGCCGCCAGGAGCCACCTGGATCGCGGGATCGAGGGCGTCATCAGCTTCGAGAAGCTCAAGGCGCGCTTCGCCGGCCGGGATCTGGCCGCCAACCTGGCCGGCGCGCTCGGCGCCCTGCGCTACGGCGCCATGGGCGGCATCCAGCAGGACGGGCCGGGGGATCAGCGCGAGGACGCTCCCGAAGAGGCTACTCCCGCCTGAGCAGCTTCTCGGTGAGCAGCGTCCCCCACCACTGGCTCCGGAAGTCGGCCCTCACGGCCCGGCGGTCGTAGTCGGGCCGCCCTACCCAGTCGAGGAAGCCAAGGCCCTGGGGCTCGCCTTCGGCCAGATAGCGCTCGAACACATAGTCCAGCACGCCCGTGTGGCCCTGGCGGAAGTGGCCGTAGCGCAGCGACAGCTGGGCCGCCGCCTCGCGGATCGGCAGGCCAAGCCGGAAGTGGGCGTAGAGCACGCTCATCATCCCGGCGCGGTCCGCCCCGGATTTGCAATGCATCAGGCAGGGATACTCGATGGTCTCGAAGGCGGCCTTGGCGGCCAGCACCTGCTCCCGGGTGGGCGCCTCCCGCGACTGGATCACCAGGTCGACCATCCTCAGGCCCAACCGCGCGCAGGCGTCGGCCTCGAGGGCGTGGTGGGACTTGTGCGGCTCTCCCCTGAGGTTCAGCACCGTCTTCACGCCCCGGTCCCGCCACCACTTCAGCTGGAACGGCCAGGGCTGGTTGGTGCGGACCATCTCGGGGCTGATCCAGTGGGCGTTCTGGAAGCCGAGCCTCAGCCAGGCGTGGTCGGTCCACAGGAAGTCGAGATAGGCTTTCAGCCTCCCCCGCTGGGTCGACAGGTCGAACGGGGCGGACGGATGGGTCATGGCGCTCGGCCTAGATAGATCGCGGCCGGCCTATGCTCAAACCTCACGGGCGCATCGGCTTGACACCTGGGCCGCAACGGCGGACCCAAGGTCATGACCACGACGGCGGCGGCCAAGGAGCGACGTTCGCTGGTCCTGCGCGTGTTCAGGACCTACCTGGCGCCGCATTGGCCCTCGCTCCTGATGACCCTGATCTGCGCGGCCCTGGTCGGGGCCCTCGCGGGCGTCCTGTCCTACCTGCTGGAGCCGGCGGTGCGCCGCCTGTTCATCCACCCCGAGCCCGCGGCCCTGGTCTGGCTGCCCCTGATCATCGTCGCCGTCGGCGTCCTGCGGGGCCTTTGCCAGCTTGTCCAGGCCGTCCTGACCAATCGCCTCGGCAATCGCATGGTGGCCGACGTCCAGGTGGAGCTGTTCGGCCATCTTTTGCACGCCGACCTCGGCCGGCTGCGATCGAGCCACACCGGATCCTACGTCTCCTCGGTCCTTTACGACGCGGGCCTGATCCGCGACGCCGCCACCTCGGGGCTGGTGAACTACACGCAGAACCTGCTCACCGTGGTCGCCGCGGCGGTGGTTCTTGTGGTCGAGGACGTGGTCCTGGCGGGGATCGTGCTCGTCGCCGCGCCGCTGACGGCCTGGATCATGCGCCGGTTCGTGCGGCGCACGCGCACGGCGGCCCTCAGCGCGATGGAGGAGACTTCCGCCCTTTCCACCGCGGTGATGGAGAGCCTGGACGGCATCAAGATCGTCAAGATCGAGAACCGCGAGGCCCAGGAACAGGCGCGCGTGGGCGAGGTCGTGCGCCGCCGCCTCGGACACCTGATCCGGGGCGCCAACGCCAAGGCCCTGGCCGCGCCGGCGACCGACACCCTGATGACCGGCGTGATGGCGGTCATCATCGCCTATGCCGGCTGGCGATCGCTGCATGGCCACGGCGAGATCAGCCGTCTTCTGGCCTTCATCGTCGCCCTGGCTTTCGGCTCGCAGGCCCTGCGCTTCCTGGCCAACTACCAGACGGTCCTGACCGAGGGCCTGGCGGCGGCGCGGCGGCTGTTCGACGCCCTCGACATCGAGCCCGAGATCCGCGACCGGCCCGGCGCCAGGACGCTCGCGCGCGCCCGGGGCGCCATCGCCTTCGAGGACGTCCGCTTCGCCTACGCCGAGGGCGCGGCGGCGCTGGACGGCGTCACGCTCAGGGCCGACCCCGGCCAGACCGTCGCGCTGGTCGGACCTTCGGGCGGCGGCAAGACCACGATCCTGAACCTGATCCCCCGCTTCTACGACGTGGACGCCGGGCGCATCACCCTGGACGGGACGGATATCCGCGAGCTGACCCTGGCGTCGCTGCGAGCCCAGATCGCGCTGGTCACCCAGGAGCCCTTCCTCTTCGACGACACGGTCAGGGCCAACATCGCCTATTCGCAGCCAAACGCCGCCGAAGCCGAGATCGAGGCCGCCGCACGGGCCGCCGCCGCGCACGAGTTCATCCTGGAGCTGCCCGGCGGCTACGAGGCCCAGGTCGGCGAGGCGGGCGCGCGGCTTTCCGGCGGCCAGCGGCAGAGGATCGCCATCGCCCGGGCCTTCCTCAAGGACGCGCCGATCCTGCTGCTCGACGAGGCCACCAGCGCGCTCGACACCGAGAGCGAGGCCAAGGTGCAGGAGGCGCTGGAGCGGCTGATGGCCGGACGCACCACCCTGATCATCGCCCACCGCCTGTCCACCGTGCGCAATGCGGACGTCATCTACGTCGTGGACCGCGGGCGGGTGGTGGAGACCGGCGCCCATGAGGGGCTGATGGCCGAGGACGGGCTCTACGCCAGGCTGGCCAAGAGCCAGAACCTCGAGGCGGAGGCGGCGTGAAGGCCCTCCTGCGCTCGGCGCCCGTGCAGACGATCCTGGCCCTGCTGCTGGCGGGCTATCTGTGGCTGGTGCTGCGCACCATCCGCTGGAAGGTGCTGAACCGGCCTCCCGCGGACGCTCTTCTGGCCGACCCCCGGGGCTTCATCGTCTGCTTCTGGCACGGCCGGATCGCGGCCTCGATCGGCGCCCAGCCCATGTGCCGGCCGCGCCGCCCCACGCGCCTCATCATCTCCCTGTCCCCGGACGGGGAGTTCATCGCCAGGGCCATGGCCATGATGGACCTGCCCTCCTTCCGCGGCTCTTCGCGCAAGACCAAGGACCGCAAGCGCATGGCGAGCGGCGGGAACGTCTATCGCCAGTCGCTCGACTGGCTGCGCCAGGGCGGAATCCTCATCCTGACGCCCGACGGCCCGCGCGGACCGGCCGAAGACATGGCCGAAGGCCCGGTGCGCATGGCCGCCCGCACGGGCTCGGCGGTAATCCTGATGGGCCTGGCGACCCGGCCCGCCGTCCGCCTGAACGGCTGGGACCGGATGCAGCTGCCGATCCCGTTCGGCCGCGGGATCATCGTCTTCGATGGCCCCCATCACGCGCCCGAGGACCCGGGGCCAGAGGCGATGCTGGAGCTGCGCCGCGGCTGGTCCGCCCGCCTCAGCGCCGCCACCCGCGCCGCCGAGGCCGAGCTGGCATGATCCTCCTTCGCCAAGGCTGCGGAGGATCCATCCTCATTGGATCTATCCTTCGAAGCTTTCGCCGTCGCGGAAGCTCCCGGCCAGCGACCGGCGGGAGCGAAGTGGGATGAGCCGCTGGCCGGCGCCGCTGCGCCTGTACGCCCTGGCGACCGGGCTGGCCGAACCGCTGGCGCCCCTGCTGCTGTCCGCCCGGGCGCGGCGGGGCAAGGAGGACCCCGGCCGGCAGGCCGAGCGGCTCGGCCGCGCTTCGGCGGCGAGGCCCGAGGGGCCGCTCGTCTGGATCCACGCCGCCAGCGTCGGCGAGAGCCTGTCGCACCTGCCGATCGTCGAGCGGCTCGCGCACGAGCGGCCGGATGTCGCCGTGCTCGTCACCTCCGGGACGCGGACCTCCGCCGAGCTGATGGCAGAGCGGCTGCCGCCGGGCGCGATCCACCAGTACGTCCCGATCGATGCGCCCGGCGCCGCGCGCCGGTTCTTCGCCCACTGGCGCCCTGATCTCGCGCTGTTCGTGGAAAGCGAGCTGTGGCCCAACATCCTGCGGGCCGCCAAGGCCCGTGGCGCGCGCCTGAGCCTGATCGGCGCGCGGCTCTCGGAGAAGAGCGCAAGGGCCTGGGCGCGAGCGCCGACCTCGGCGAAGGCGATGCTGAGCCTCTTCGACGCGATCTGGGCCCAGGACTCCTTCACGCGTGAGACCATCGAGAATCTCGGGATCGAGGTGGCTGGCCGCCTCGACCTCAAGCGTCTGGCCGGCCCACTGCCCTGCGACGACGCCGAACTGGCGCGCCTCAAGGCGGCGATCGCCGGCCGCCCCGTGCTGCTCGCCGCCAGCACCCATCCGGGCGAGGAGGCCCTGATCGCCGCCGCCGCACGGGGGACCGCGCCCGCCCCCCTGCTGATTATCGTCCCGCGCCACCCCGAGCGCGGCGGCGAGGTCGCGGCGGCCCTGGCGGCCGAGGGCTGGACCATTGCGCGCCGGTCGCAGGGCGAGCTCCCGGGCCCCCAGACCACGGCCTATGTGGCCGACACCCTGGGCGAGCTCGGCCTCTTCTATCGCCTGGCCGACGCGGTCGCGCTCGGCGGAGCGTTCGTCGAGGGTCTGGCCGGCCACAACCCCCTCGAGCCCGCAAGGCTCGGCCGCGCGGTCGTGACCGGGCCGCATGTCGACGCCTTCGCCGACATCTACGCCGAGCTGACGGCCGCCAGGGCGGTCCTGATCGCCAGGAATGCGGACGAGCTGGCGGTGGCGCTGAGCGCCCTGGTCGGCGAGCCCGGCATGGCCGCGGCGCTCGGCGAGCACGCCAAGGCCGCTGCCGAAGGGGGCCGCGAGGGCTTCGAGGCGGCCTGGGCCGGGCTGACGCAGCTCTTGCCTCCCGCATGAAGCTCACGACGCCCAGGTGGTGGTACCAGCGGCGAAGCGCGCCGGCCCCGCTGACGCGGCTTGCGCTGAGGCCGCTCTCCTGGATCTGGGCCTGGGCGACCGCCCGCCGGATCGGCGGCGGACCCGGCTATGATCCCGGCGTCCCGGTGATCTGCGTCGGCAACCTCACCGTCGGCGGCGCGGGCAAGACCCCGGTCGCGCGCGAGATTCTGCGCCGGCTGACCGCCCGGGGCGTCAAGGCCGCGGCGCTGTCGCGGGGCCACGGCGGCCGGCTCGAGGGGCCCGTCCGGGTCGATCCCGTGCGCCACACGTCCGATCAGGTCGGCGACGAGCCCCTGATGCTGGCCAGGGACGTGACGGCATGGGTCGCGCGCGACCGCGCCGCCGGGGCGCGGGCGGCCGTGGCGGCGGGCGCCGAGGCGCTGGTCCTGGACGACGGGCACCAGAACCCGGCCCTGCGCAAGGCCCTGTCCCTGGTGGTGGTCGACGGCGGAGACTTCGCGACGGCGAGTGGCCCTTCGGCGACGGCGCGGTCTTCCCCTCGGGGCCCATGCGTGAGCCGCTCCGCACGGGCCTGGAGCGCGCCGACGCGACGGTCCTGCTCCTGCCCGTCGGGCTCGACCGGCCGGACCCCGAGCTCATGGCCGCCCTCGCGGGGCGGCCCGTGCTGGTCGCCCGTCTGGAGCCGGCCGCCCCGCCTCCGCAAGGCCCGCAGCTCGGCTTCGCCGGCGTCGCCAAACCGTGGAAGGTGGAGCGCGCGCTCGAGGCGGCGGGCTGCCGTCTTGCGGACTTCGCGCCCCTGCCCGACCACGCGCGCCTGGACGAGCGTCTCCTGCGGTTCCTGGCGCGAAGGGCTGAGGCGGCCGGCGCGGAACTCGTCACCACCGAGAAAGACTGGGTTCGGCTGCCGCCTGCCTGGCGCGGCCGGATCGCGGCCTGGCCCGTGCGCGTCCGGTTCGAGGACGAGACCGGCCTCGACCGGCTGCTGGATCAGGCGCTGGACGCGCCTACGTTTGACGCCTCGCCTTCCGCGGCCCGCTGAAGCGCGCGCCAGCCGATGTCCGTGCGATGGAAGCCCTCGGGCCAGTCGATCCTTCCGACGGCGGCATAGGCCCGCTCGCGCGCGGTCGCCAGGTCGGGGCCCCGCGCGCAGACGTTCAGCACGCGCCCGCCGGCGGCGCGCAGCGTCCCGTCCGGATCGCGCTTGGTCCCCGCATGGAAGACCACCACATCCGGCCCGAAATCCTGCTCCGCGCCACGGATGATCGAGCCCGTCACCGGGCTCTGCGGATAGCCGCGCGCGGCCATGACCACGCAGATGGCGCAGTCGTCACGCCAGCGCGGCTCGGGCAGGCCCTTCAGCGAGCCTGTCGCGCAGGCATGCAGATAGGGGACGATGTCGTCCTGGAGCCGGAGCATCAGGGTCTGGCACTCCGGATCGCCGAACCGGGCGTTGAACTCCACCAGCTTGGGCCCGTGTTCGGTGACCATCAGCCCGGCGAACAGCACGCCGCGGTAGGGCGCGCCCTCGGCGGCGATGCCCTGGAGCGCGGGAGCGATCAGGCGCCGGCGCGCGGTCTCCATGTGATCGGGCGTGAGCACCGGCGCGGGCGAATAGGTCCCCATGCCGCCGGTGTTGGGGCCGAGGTCGCCGTCGAAGGCGCGCTTGTGGTCCTGGGCGGCGCCGAAGAGGACGAAGTCCTGTCCGTCGCTGAGGGCGAAGAGCGACGCCTCTTCGCCCTGCATGAACTCCTCGATGACGATCCGGGCGCCGGCCTGACCGAACCTGCCGTCGAGCATGTCCGCGATGGCGGCCCCGGCGTCCGCGCGCGTGTCGGCGATCACCACGCCCTTCCCGGCGGCCAGGCCGTCGGCCTTGATCACATAGGGCGGCGAGAAGCGGTCGAGCGCCGCCTGAGCCTCCGCCGCCTCGTCGAACACGGCGTAGCCGGCCGTCGGCAGATCGTGGCGGACGCAGAACGCCTTGGTGAAGGCCTTGGACGACTCCAGCCGCCCGGCCGCCGCCGTGGGGCCGAAGCAGGCGATCCCGGCCTCGGCCAGCTGGTCGGCGAGGCCCGCCTCGACCGCCGCCTCGGGACCGATCACCACGAGATCCGCCTTCATCTGGAGCGCCAGGGCGAGCTGACCCTCCACGTCCGTCGCGGCGACCGGCCGCGTTTCGCCCAGCATCGCCATGCCCGGGTTGCCGGGCGCGCAGACCAGCCGCCCCAGGAGCGACGACTGTGCGATCTTCCAGGCCAGGGAATGCTCGCGCCCGCCCGAGCCGACCACCAGGATGTCCATGCCCGTGCTGTGGCCCGGCCACCCAAGCCGGTCAAGGCGCAGCACGGCCTCGAACGAGCGCAGGAAGCGAAGCGTTAATCCGTGTCCCGCATAGTCCTTGGGCAACCGACCGGGGGAGTCGATGACGGCCCAGGGCGCGGCCATCTCCATCAGGCGCCTGTCGCAAGCCGAGGCGGAACTGATCTGCACCAGGCACGAGCGCCTGTGGAGCGCGCGTCCGGGCGGCGCGCGCGCGGTGTTCTCCTGGGCGGACCTGTCGGGCCTGAACCTGTCGGGCCGCAATCTCGCGGACGCGGACTTCACCGGCGCGATCCTCGAGGACACCGACATGTCGGGCTGCCGGCTCGACCACGCCAGCCTGTTCGGGGCGGACCTGCAGAACTGCAACCTCGCCGGCTCCAGCCTCAAGCGCGCGGACCTCAGAGGCGCCTGTCTTCGGGGGGCCAACCTGACCAATGCCGACCTGTTCGAGGCCGACCTGCGCGAAGGCTCGATCGCGGCGGTGGACAAGCAGCAGGGCCTCAGGGTGCTGCAGCCGACCATGCGCGCGAGCGAGGCTCAGGGCGCGATCCTGACCGGCGCCAACCTCGAACGCTCGAGGCTTTCGGGCGTAATGGCTGTGCGGGCGGACTTCACGGACGCGGTGATGAAGGACTGCAAGCTGGTCCGCGCCAACCTGAAGCAGGCCACCTTGCACGGCGCGGACCTCGCCGGCGCGGACCTCTCCGGCGCCGACCTCTCGGGCGCGGATCTGCGCGACGCCGTGCTGGTGGGCGCGCGGACGCTGGCCTGCAAGTTCGACGACGCCGACATGGCGGGCGTCCTGACCGACCAGCCGGCCGGCAAGGATGTGGCCGACCTTCCCTATGCCCAGATGCTCGAGGCCCACGCCCTGTGGTGCGAGACGAACGGGGCGCGCGGCGAACCGTCCAGCTTCGACAAGGCGGACCTGCGCCGGCTGGGCTCGATCAAGGGCTACAACCTGACCGCCCTCTCAGCACGCGGGACGATCTTCTACGGCCTGGACATGGAGGGCGTTCAGCTCCAGGGCGCGCGACTTGACGGCGCGGACCTGCGCGCCTGCAACCTCAGGCGCGCGGACCTGCGCGGCGCGCGCCTGGTGACGGCCAAGCTGGCGGGCGCGGACCTGCGCGAGGCTCAGATGGGCCCCCTGCTGATCGGGTCGGACCGGCTGATGCCCTGCGACCTGACGGAGGCGTCGCTCAAGGGAGCGGACCTCTCGGGAGCGGACCTCAGGCGCGCGATCCTGGCCCGCGCCGATCTCGCCAAGGCCAATTTCACCGGCGCGATCATGAAGCACGCCGACATCGCGGGCGCTGAGCTGCGCATGGCGCGGGGCCTGGAGATCCTTTTCCAGGGCGGGTCCGGTTAACCGCTCGGCCACCTTCGCCGGCTAGGCTGAGACAAACGGGGACGACGCATTTGGGTGCGATTCAGGCTAGCCGTCGGCGACTGAGCCAGGCCGAGTTCGAAATCATCGTCTCGGCGCATGAGCGTTTCGTCGCCGGCAAGTCGGGAGGTCGGCGCGCCTGCCTGACCTTCGCGGATCTGTCGGGGCTGGACTTTCGACAGCGCGAGCTTTCGGACGCGGACATGTCGGGCTGCGTCTTCGACGGCGCGATCCTGATCGGCGTCAGGATGCAACGGGCCAATCTGTTCGGCGGCTCCTTCCGCGGGGCAGACCTGCGCCGCGCCCAGCTGGTGCGCGCGGACCTGCGCGGCGCCTGCCTTCGGGGAGCCGACCTGCAGGGCGCGGACCTGACCGGCGCGGACTTCCGCGAGGGCCAGATCGCCATCCCGCATCCGCGCAAGGGCCTGGACACCATCCGCCACGAGACGCGCGCGGGCGAGGCCGACCAGGCCAATTTCGCCGGCGCCACCCTGGACGGCACGAACTTCGATGGCGTCTCGGCCTTCGCGGCCGATTTCACCGACTGCTCGATGAAGGGGGCCAAGCTCTCCGGGGCCAACCTGAAGGACGCCAACCTCTCGGGCGCGATCCTCGAGAACGCGGTCTTCGCCGGCGCCAAGATGCAGGGGGCGCGGCTGACCGGCGCGGTCCTGACCGGCGTCGACGTGGCCGAGATGCGTCAGTCCGGCGCGGACCTGTCGGCCTGCCTCAACGAGCCGGCCCCGGACCCCGCGCGGACGAGCGCCCTGATCGAGCGCGCCAAGGGCAACCAGCGCTGGTGCGAAAGCGGAGGGCGCGAAGCCAGACCGGCGATGTTCGACGGCGAGGACCTCAGAGCCCTGACCGACGCCCTGCGCGGATCCAAGCTCACCGCGATGTCGGCCAAGGGCGCATGCATGGTCGGGCTGGACCTGACAGGCGCCCACCTCCAGGGCGCCAATCTCGAAGGCGCGGACCTTCGCGGCGCGATCCTCGTCGGGGCGGACCTCAGGGGGGCGCGGCTGAACAGTGCGAACCTCACCAAGGCCCAGCTCAGGAAGGCGATCCTCAGCGCCCTGCCGCTCGGCGCGGGCCGCTCGACCTCCACGCATATGCAGGGCGCGCGCCTGCGCTATGCGGCCTTGCAGGGCGCCGACCTCACCGGCGCGACGCTCGACCAGGCCGACCTGCGCGGCGCGGACTTCTCGGGCGCTGTGCTCAAGGGCGCGAGCTTTCGCGGGACGGACGTCGCCGCCGCCGTCGGCATGGACTTCAACCAGGAAGCCGCCGCTTGAACGAGCAAGGGCGACGCCGGCTCACGCCGACGCCGCCCTGAAAAGCCCCGGGGCCTGGGTCGATCAGGCCGCCTTGGCGTCGGCTTCGATCACCTGCGCCTGGGCGCTGGTGGCGATCTCGATCCGGCGCGGCTTCATCTGCTCGGGAAGCTCCCGCTTCAGCTCGATGCGGAGCAGCCCGTCCACGAGCTCGGCGCCGGTGACCACCACATAGTCGGCGAGCTGGAACCGGCGCTCGAAGTTGCGCTCGGCCAGGCCGCGATGCAGGAAGCGGCGCGTCTCGTCATTGGCCGCCCTGTGGCCTTGGACGGTCAGGACGTTCTCCTTGACCTCCAGGTTCAGCTCATCGGGTCGGAAGCCCGCCACGGCGACCTCGATCCGATAGGCGTCCTGCCCCACCGTCTCGATGTTGTAGGGCGGATAGCCGTTCGGCTCGCCGGCCGCCGCGGCATCCAAAAGGGCCGCCAGACGGTCGAAGCCGACCACGGAGCGATAGAGCGGGGAAAAATCGACAGTGCGCATAACGACACCCTCCTCGGAAGCAAGGTTGCGGTTGTTGAGCAGAGCCAAAGCGAGCCATCTGGCCTCGCCTGGCCTGGGAGGCCCGGTCGAGCCAGCGCCTCCAATCTGTCTAGTTGGGAAGCCGGGCGCCGGGCCGCAAGAGGTCATGGAATGGCCGCAACGCGCCTATAGTGTCACTCGCCGGTCGGGCCAGCGTCCGATCATCCGCCCTCGGGGGAGGCCCACGCCCATGATGCTCAAGCGCCTGGCCGCGGCCGTGATCGGCCTCGCCCTCGCCCTGACCGGGACCGGGACGGCCCTCGCCAGCCACGCCTTCCCCAAGGCCATCCGGGCCGGGCCGCCCCCCGCCGAGGACGTGGACGTCCTGGCCGCCGTGGTGGACAACCCCGCCCGCGCGGCCCCCAACCGGGCCCGCGACCGCTGGCGCCATCCGCTACAGAGCCTGACCTTCTGGGGCCTGAGGCCCGGCGACGTGATCGTCGAGCTTGATCCGGGCGGCGGCTACTGGACCGAGATCCTCGCGCCCTTCGCCAAGCAGACCGGCGGACGCTACATCGCCGCCCTGCCGGACCTCGGCGATCCCAAGGTCACCGAGGAGGACAAGCGCGGTCGCGCCGCCTTCCTGGCGCGCTTCTCCGACGCGGCCAAATGGGGCAAGGTGGAAACCACCAGCTTCGGCCCGGGTCCCTCGCCGCTCGCGCCGGCCGGAACGGTCGACTTCATCCTGACCGCCCGCAACATCCACAACCTCATGTGGCGTGACATGGTGGACAAGGTGATGGCGGACGCCTTCGCGGCCCTTCGTCCGGGCGGCGTCTTCGCCGTGGAGGAGCATCGCGCCGACCCCCGGCCGATGGCGCCGGACGCGCGCGACGGCTACGTCTCGGAGGCCTTCGTCATCGCTGCGGCCAGGAAGGCGGGCTTCGCGCTTGACGGCTCCTCGGAGATCAACGCCAATCCCAAGGATTCCAAGAACCACCCCTTCGGCGTCTGGACCCTGCCGCCGACCCGGCGCAGCGCGCCGCCGGGCCAGCCGCCCAATCCCGCCTTCGATCACAGCCGCTATGACGCCATCGGCGAGAGCGACCGGATGACCCTGCGCTTTCGCAAGCCCGAGGGGTCGGGCCGGCCTTGACGGGGCCTCGCCGCCCTAATGCCCTCTCGCGCCGCGGCCTGTTGGCCGGCGCCGCCGCCGTCGCCTGCCTGGCCGGCTGTGGCCGCAAGCCCAAGGCGCCCGGCGTCGCGTCCAAGCGGGGCGCCGCGTCCGCGACCCTGGAGCGGGCCGCAGCGGGGAGCTGGCGCAGCGCCCAGGACAAGGCCCGCGACCGCTGGCGCCATCCCGTGCAGGCTCTGCAGTTCTGGGGTCTGAAGCCCGGCGACGAGGTGGTGGAGTTCTGGCCGGGCGCGGGCTGGTACACCGACATCCTCGCCCCCTTCCTGACCGCGACGCACGGCCGGCTCTACGCCGCGAACCTCGAGGTCGACGACCCGTCCGAGCCGGCCGCCAAGGCGATCGACGAGGCCTATCGCAAGAAGCTCGCCGCGCGGCCCGACCTCTACGGCGCGGTGACCGTCACCACCTTCGGCGCCAGGAGCGGGCCGGTCGCGCCGGCGGGAACGGCGGACCTCGTCCTGTTCCTGCGAAACGTCCACAACTGGATGGCTGGCGGCATCGCCGAGAAGGCCCTGCGCGACGCCTATGCGGCGCTGAAGCCGGGCGGCGTGCTGGGCGTCGTCGAGCACCGCGCCAGGCCGGGCGGGCCCCAGGATCCCGCCGCCTCGAACGGCTATGTCCAGGAGGCCTATGTGAAGGAGCTCGCCAAGGAGGCCGGGTTCGCCTTCGCCGGCTCCAGCGAGATCAACGCCAATCCCAAGGACATCAAGGACTATCCCTTCGGCGTCTGGACCCTGCCGCCCACGCGCCTGTCCGCGCCGCGCGGCAAGCCGCCCGATCCGGCGTTCGACCATGCGAAGTATGACGCCATCGGCGAGAGCGATCGGATGACGCTGAAATTCGTCAAGCCGGCGCGCTGACCGGGCGCCCGATTGCCGCCGCGCGCGATGCAGTTTATCCGATGGCGCTTCAGGCGCGCCGCGACCGGCGGCCGGGGAAGGAAGCCGCCATGGCCACGCTGGAAGAGATCACGGACCGTCTGAAGACCGCGGTGAGCAGCCAGCCCGTCGCCGGCAAGACCGTGACGCTCGACCTGAAGGGCGAAGGCTACATCCACATCGACGGAACATCGGTGACCAACGACAACGCGCCGGCCGACTGCACGGTGATCGTCTCCAAGGACGACCTGGTGGCCATGACCCAAGGCGCGCTCGACCCGACCACCGCCTTCATGACCGGCAAGCTGAAGATCAATGGCGACATGTCCGTCGCCATGGCGCTGCAGCCGATCCTGGCCCGGGCTAAAGGCTGAGCTTGGGCGCGTCCGCGCCGCTCCTCTCCATCCCCGAGGCGCCGGCGCCCGAGGGCGCGCGGGCCCAATGGTTCGAAGGCCAGGACGGGCTGCGTCTGCGGGCCGCGGTCTTCCCCGGCCCCGAAAAGGCGCGCGGCTCGGTCGTGCTGAGCCCGGGCCGGGCCGAGCCCCTGGAGAAGTACTTCGAGGTCGCCGGCGAGCTGAACGCGCGCGGCTTCCACGTCCTGGCGCACGACTGGCGCGGCCAGGGCCTGTCTGACCGCCTGCTCGTGGACCGGCGCAAGGGGCACGCCCAGGGGCTTGATCCCTTCCTCGAGGATTTCGCCCTTCTGCTGGACCGGTTCGGATCCGAGCTGCCCGATCCCTGGATCCTGCTCGGCCACTCGATGGGCGGCTGCCTGAACCTCCTCAGCCTCGCGCGCGGGGAGCCGCGGTTCGCCGCCGCTGCGCTGACCGCCCCAATGCTCGGCGTGCCCACCGGCCCCGTCCCGCCGGCCCTGGCGCGGCGGCTGTGCGCCCTGATGGCGCGGCTCGGGCGCGCGGGCGATTACCTGACCAAGGAGCCGAACCTCCCGGACGAGGACTTCGAGGGCAACTTCCTGACCCACGACCGGCGCCGCTTCTCGCGGTTCAAGGCCCAGCTCGCGGCCTGTCCCGACCTGGCGCTCGGCGGGGTGACCTGGGGCTGGGTCGCCTTCGCCCTGGACGCGGCGGCCGAGGTCGCCCGACCGGGGGCGATGGAAGGGATCGCCTTGCCCGTGAGCCTGATCCTCGCCGGGGAGGAGAAGATCGTCCTCAATCCGCCGAGCCGGGCGGCCGCGGCCCGGCTCCCCCACGGCCGTTGCGTCACCGTCGAGGGCGCGCGCCACGAGATCCTGATGGAGACCGACGAGCGCCGCGCCGCCTTCTGGCGCGAATTCGACGCCCTGGTTGACCCGCTCACGCCGCCGCGCGCCTGAGCGCGACCAGCGCCTCCTCAAGGCATCTGCGGTCGCCGGCGATGGCGAGCTGGCCGCCGTTGCGGCCGATGCGCTCGCCGCGCCAGTCGGTGACCAGCCCGCCAGCGCCCTCGACCACGGGCACCGCCGCCTCCACGTCCCAGCTCTTGAGCCCCGCCTCCAGCACCAGGTCCATCCGGCCGGCCGCCACCATGGCGTAGGCGTAGGCGTCGCAGCTGTAGCGGGCCAGCCGCGCGGCGGCGCGCACCTGGCTCCAGGCGCCCTGCTCGGCCCCGTTGAACAGCCCCTCCGGGTTGGTGGTGGCGATCACCGCCTCGGTCAGCTGCGGGCAGGGCCGCACGGCCAGGGGTTCGCTCCGCCCCCGGCTCATCAGGCGCGAGCCGGCCGCCGAGCCGATGTAGAGCTCGTCCAACCAAGGCTGGCCGATCGAGCCCAGCACGGGCTCGCCCTCGAACCTCAGGGCGATGAGGGTGGTCCACAGAGGCAGGCCCGCGATGAATCCGCGGGTGCCGTCGATCGGGTCGATCACCCAGACGAAGTCGGCGCCCGACCGCTCCTCACCCAGCTCCTCGCCGATCACGCCGTGACCCGGGAAGCGCTCGCCGATCAGGCGCCGGACTGCCGCCTCGGCGTCGTGGTCGGCCCGGGTCACTGGATCGAAGGCGCCAGCGGCGCCCTTGTCCTTCAGGCCGTGGTCGGACCGGAACAGCGGCAGGATCTCCGCGGCGGAGGCGCGGTTAAGCTCGATCAGGAAGGCGTCGAGCTCGGCCAGGCGTTCGTGGCTGAGAGGCATCGGCCTGCCTTAGATCGATTTCGGGCCCACCGGCCAGACCGAAGGTCTGCCGCGGGATGAACTCCGTGGAAGCCGCATCGCCTCGGAACGCCCTCGCTCGAGCGCCCCCGGACCATGCGCGTCGCGCGCTAGTGTGGTGGATCAGAAGTTCGCATGATGATGGCGGCTCCCGCAGTTGCGAACTTCTGATCCTTAAACCACACTAGAATCATAGACTTGCTAGTGTCCCGATCGATTCCGAAGTTCGCATCTGCCTGGCAAAAAGCGCTGGCGAACTTCGGAATCGGACACTAGCGCGGCGCCCGCTTGGCGAGGATCCGCTGGAGCGTGCGCCGGTGCATGTTGAGCCGCCGCGCCGTCTCCGAGACATTGTGGTTGCACAGCTCGAAGACGCGCTGGATGTGCTCCCAGCGCACCCGGTCGGCGGACATGGGATTCTCGGGCGGCGCCGGCGCCTCGCCCGGCAGAGCCAGCAGGGCGCGCATCACATCGTCCGCGTCGGCGGGCTTGGACAGATAGTCCACCGCGCCCGCCTTCACCGCGGCGACCGCGGTGGCGATGTTGCCGTAGCCGGTCATCATGATGACTCGCGCGTCCGGCCGGACGTCCTTGATCGTCTCCACCACCTTGAGCCCGTTGCCGTCCTCGAGCCGCATGTCGAGCACGGCGAACGCGGGGGGACGGGCCTTCACTGCGGCCAGCGCCTCGGCGACGCTGCCCACGGCCTGGGTCTCGAACCCGCGGGCGTCCAGGGCGCGCCCCAGCCTCATGCGCAACGGCGCGTCGTCGTCGAGCAGCAGCAGGCTTCGATCCGGCAGGTCGGCGACGGAGGCCGATACTTCGCTCATGGCCTGTTCCCGGGCGGCGTTCTCGGGCGGCAAGTCCGCCCCGAACGGGCTTATGCGGCATATTGTCGCTTGTGGGGCGAGCCGCAAGCTTTGCCTGGGGAAAGCTTGGGATCGCCGTCGGCGCTAGCCGATCGGGGCCGCCTCTACGGTCGCGCGCGGCCAGCGGGCCGCCACGATGGCGCCGCCGCCGCGCCCGTTCCTGAACTCCACGCTCGCGCCGGTGTGCTCGAGCAGGGTCTTGGCGATGAAAAAGCCGAGGCCCATCCCCGAGTGGTGGGACCGGGATCCTTCGCCGGAGGCCCGGCTGGTGACATAGGGCTGGCCGAGCTTGGTCAGGATGTCCGGCGCGAAACCAGGCCCGTCGTCGCGCACCTCGATCGACACGAACTGCGGGTCGAAGCGCGCGGTGACCAGCACGTCCGAAGCGGCGAAGTCCACTGCGTTGTCCACCAGGGAGGTCATCGCCCGCATCACCTCGGGCATGCGCCGCACATAGGGCGCGCCTTCGCCCGGCGCGCCGGTGACGACCGCCTCGACGCGCACCGGCGCTTCGGCGTGCGGCTCGACCACCTCGTTGACGAGCTGCACCAGGCTCATGCGCGCATGCATCTCGTCCTCGGCTTCCGGCGCCTCGGTGAGCCGCTGCAGGATCTCCCGGCAGCGCGCGGTCTGGGACAGCAGGAGCTTGGCGTCCTCGCGGACGCTGTCAGGACCTTCGCGGGCCAGCTCCTTGGCGACCACCGACAGGGTGGCCAGCGGCGTTCCGAGCTCGTGCGCGGCCGCGGCGGCGAGGCCGCCAAGGGCCGAGAGCCGCTGTTCGCGGGCGAGCACGGCCTGGGTGAGGTGCAGGGCAAGCTCCATGCGCTCGGCCTGGCGCGCGGTCAGCCAGGCGTTGCCTGCAGTGAAGGCCACCCCCGCGGCGACGCCTGCCGCCGCCCCGAAGCGGTAGAGCAGCGGCGGCGAGAAGACGCCTCCGTCCGGCCATGGCAGCGGCAGCGACCAGACCGCGATCAGCACCGCGCAGACGACCGCCAGCGCCGCCAGGGCCGCGGCGCAACGCCAGCTCAGGCTGGACGCGGCCAGCATCACCGGCGCGATCAGCAAGAGGGCGAAGGGATTGATCACGCCCCCGGTCAAGGCCAGCACGCCGGTCAGCTGCATGATGTCGAAGGCCAGTTGGAGCAGGGCCTCCAGGTTCGTCGCCGTGCGCCCGCGCCGCCCGATGAGGCTGACGAGGATGTTGACCGCGGCGCTCGAGCCGATCAGCGCCGCGCACAGAAGGTAGGGCGGCTTGAAGCCGAAGAGCAGCACGACCGCCGTCAGGGCCAGGGCCTGGCCGGCGACCGCAGCCCAGCGAAGCCTGGTGATGGTGTCGAGCCTGAGGCCGCGCCAGTTCAGCCAGGCGCCGCCCAGGCCGTCGGCTTGCAAGGCCGCGTCCAGGGCGTTACCGGCCATGATAGAGGATGGCGTCGAGGCGGTGGCCATGAGCTGGTTCGCGTGGCGGCCGGTTCTATATCAGCCCCGAAGAGGCCTGACTGTCATGATTCCAGTATCTCGCCGGCGCGTATCGGGTCTATTCGCCGCAGCCCTTTGCCTGGCGGCATGCGCCCGCCACGACCAGGTCGAGATCGGCGGGCCCTTCAGGCTGATCGACCAGCACGGCCGCGCCCAGGACCAGTCCCTGCTCAAGGGCAAGTGGACGGCGGTCTTCTTCGGCTACACCTTCTGTCCCGACGTCTGCCCCACGACCTTGCAGACCCTCGGCGTCGCGCAGGACCGGCTGGGTCCCAAGGCGGCGCGCCTGCAGGTGGTGTTCATCACCGTCGACCCCGACCGGGATACCCCCGCCCAGCTTCGCGCCTATCTGTCGAGCCCGGCCTTCCCCAAGGGGACGATCGGCCTGACCGGTTCGCGCGAGGCCGTGGCGGCGGCGGCGAAGGCCTACCACGTCTTCTACCAGAAGCAGGGCTCGGGCGACGACTACACGGTCGAGCACTCCTCGGCCGTCTACCTGATGAGCCCCAAGGGCAGGTTCGACCGCGTGATCGCCTACGGCCTCACGCCGGACGAGATCGTCCGGCAGATATCGGAAGCCATGCGCGGAGCCTGAATGGCGGACGCCGGGCGCTCAGAACACGGTGCGCGCAATCAGCTGCAGGTCGATGTCGGTGTAGTCGCTGGCATGCTCGATGCCGCCGTCCAGCAGCAGGTCCAGGTAGTCCGAATAGACCCGTACGCCGGCGCGCCCGTAGACGGCGTTCTGGCGGATGCTCTCGGCGGCCAGGGTGAAGGGCGTCCCGCCCGCGAAGGCGGCCGTGGTCGAGCCGGCCGCTCCGGCCAGGATGGCGCGATAGCCGCCTTCGATCTGAGGCCGCCAGCGGAAGCCCTGGCCGAAGGTGAAGCCGGCGGCGACGCTGCCGGTGACTGACAGGAGATCGCCGCTGCGGCCGTTCACCGCAAGGTCGAAGCTGCTGCCGCCGCCGGTTTCGGTGTAACCGCTCTCGTGCAGACGGAAGTAGTCCACGTGCACGCGGGGCCGGAAGAACACCGCGCCGAGCTCGGCGTCGTACTGGGCGCCGGCGCGCGCCGACAGGGTGTAGCCGTTCCAGTCCGCCAGGGCCGTGCGGTGAACCACGCCGGCGCTGTCGCTGTACAGGAACTCACGCCGGCCGCGGGTCCAGACATAGCCCGCGCCCAGCTGAAGGTCGGTCATCAGCGCGCCGTAGCTCCCGCGCCAGTAGACGCCGGCGTTCAGCTGCGAGACGCCGAGCAGGTTGTCGCTGGGCAGGTCGGGATTCTTGATGTTGGCCGAAAGGAACCCGAACTTCACGCCGAGGGCGTCGCCCTTGGCGCTGACGCTTTCGAACCCGCCCACCGCGCCGATGCCGAAGATGTCGTACCCGGCCGCCTGAGCCAGGTCCTTCTGCTCGTGCAGCACGATTTCCTGGGTCCAGGCCCGCGTGGGGCCCTGGCGCTGCTGGCCGAGCGGCGCGTCGCCGGCGGCCTGGCCTTCCTGTTCGGAGGCCCAGGACAGGGCGCGGAACACGCCGCCGGCGTAGTCCGGCAACATCTGGTTGACCATGGTGGACAGGCCGGACTGGTCGGTCTGAGCCAGGAAAGCGCGCTGGATGCCCGCGTCGCCGGCCAGGCTCGAATAGACCGGGTCGAAGGCTGCGGCCTGGGCCGGGTTCAGTCCGGCTTCGGCCGCGGTGCGGCGGCGAAGGTTCAGGTCCACGACGCCGGCCGCCTGATCGGCGTGGAAGCTGGCGACGAACAGGTAGGGCGTCTCGCCCGCCAGGCTCTGGTCCGTGGCGCCCACCGTCAGGTTCGGTGAGGAGATCACCGTGAAGGTGGTCGGGCCGGTCGGCAGGGAGTTCAGGTGCAGGCCGAGCTGGGCGCCGGAGGCCAGGGTGGCCGGCCCGCTGACGTTGAACCGGGTCGCCTGGTTGTTGGCCGGGTCGGCGGAGATGATGAGGGTTCCCTTTGCGCCGACCGTGAGGCTGCTCGCATTGATCGTCGATGCGCTGTCGTCTTCGACCGAGCCGTTGTTGACGTTCAGCGTCATCGAGCCCGAGGAGGTCAGGGCGCCGGCGAAGGTCGCCCCGTTGTCGACGGTCAGGCTGGCCTTGCCGGCGCCGAAGGCCAGGGCGCCGTTCACCGAGCCCGCCTGGAGGCTGACGCTGTCGTCGCCCGAGCCCAGGAGGATGTCGCCGACGATCGCGGGCGTCACCGCGGTGTTGGCGTTGGGCCCCTGGACCAGGGTGACGCCGGAGGTGTTGGCGCCGAGATCCAGGGCGACCTGCCGGCCCGTCGTGGAGTCGCCGCTGTGCTCGGGGGTGATCGAGGTCGCCAGCACCCCGGTGTTGACGATGTTGGACAGAAGGCCGGAGTTGTCCCGCACGACATAGGCCGAGCCGGAGTCGCTGATGGCGGCTGCGCCGATCGTGCCGCTGTTGTTGAGGCTGGTCACCGCGCCGCCCGCGTCGATGAGGACGCCGGTCGCGGTGGAGGCCAGGGAGGAGGTGACGCCGACGCTGACCGACCCCTCGTTGACCAGCGCAGGAACCTGTGAGCCGGCGCCGATGTGCAGGCCGGTCGCGTCGGCCTGGTAGGCGCTGGCCGATACGGTCCCCACCAGGCGCGCGCCGCCGGCCACGTGCACCGTACCGCCCGCCGCGCCGATCTGGACGGCCGTGGCCGCGACGTTGTCGTAGACGCCCTGGCCGGAGACCTTGCCCTCGATGATCAGGCCGTAGGCGTTCTTGCCCGCGCCGAACGCGCCCAGGCTGACGTCACGCCCGCTGGCGCCGATGCTGAGCGCCGGCGCGCCGCTGAAGGTCGTGATGTTGCCCGAGCCCTCCAGCGAGTCGACGATGCCGTCGTTGTCCGCGTCCGTGGTGGTGTCGGTCGTGCTCGTCCCCGCCGGAGGCGCGCCGACGAAGAGGCCGCCGCCCACGTTGGCCCTGACGCTGAGCGCCGAGCCGGACTGCTGGATGTCGGAGGCCGGGAAGTTGGCGATGATGGCCGGATCGCTGGGCCGCGTGGTGATCCGATACCCCGTCGACTGGACGGCCGAATAGACCGTGAGGCTGCCGCCCACGTTGCCGGAGTAGACCGCGCCCTGGGCGCCGGCGCCGGTGGCCGAGACCGCGCCCTTGATCGTCGTCTGGCCGCTGACGCCGCCAGCTTCGTTGATCCCGGTGGTGTTGTCGCCGATCACCGTGATCGCGCCGTTGGCCAGGAGATTGCCGACGATGGGCGCCTCGGTGGACACGCCGAAGGAGTTGTTCCCTGCGACATTGATGATCGAGGTGGAGCCCAGGTTGAGGCTGCCAGTGAACGCAGCCGGCCCGGTCAGCCGGACCGCGTAGCGGCCGGTCCCCTGGGCGTAGTCGCCGTCCGGCACCCCGTCGTTGTTGGCGTCCTTGGCCGTATAGCTCGAATCCATGCCGATCGAGCCGCCCAGGTCGAACTCCCCGGTGTGCCCGCCCAGGATCATGACGCCGGTGGAGTTGTCCTGGTCCTTGATGGTTATGGAGCCGTTGACGGTCAGCTTGTTGTTGCTGTCCAGCGTCGCGGCCACCGGTCCGGAAACGGTGATCGAGCCGCCGCTGTTCACGGTCACGTCGTCGGGCTGGCCGTTGTTGGCCGTGGAGGTCTTGACCGGGGTGGTCGAGGCGTTGCTGATCGTCGTCTCGGCGCGCGCGCCGAGACCCCCGAGCAGGATCAGCGGCGCGGCCGCGACAGCGGTCAAAAGCGGCTTACGCATACAGGGGCGCCCTCCAGGCCTGCTCGGCCACGACCTGTCTAACTCGCCGGGAAGCATCGCAGCAAGGCGCGGCGCCCCGCGCAGATCAGGACAGTGACTTTGTGGCCTCTATGGGGCGGACCTCGAGCCTGGCCGCAGACGCCCCCGCCGACGCTCCCGGGCGGCGCCCTCAGCCACCGCTCCCGGCGTCATCGCCGCGACTCGACCCGCCCCGATCGGACCGCCGCGAGCCGTCCTCGGCCAGCTTCTGGGTCTGCTGGGTCCAGTAGGACATCCCGTCGCGCGGCTTGAACAGGGTGCGCGGCGCGCCATCCTTGTCGGCGACCGCGAACAGGTTCGACTTCGGGTCGTAGAGCAGCCGGTCTCCATTGGCCCGCCGCGCCGTCAGAACGCCCTTGGGCGGCGTGTCGATGAAGGCGTGGGCCTTGGCCACATAGGCGTCGATGGAGGCGGCCTCGAGGGCCTTGCCGTTCTTGCCGAACTGCCAACGGGCGTTGTCCTCGCCGGAGTGGCGGCGGTTCGCCGCCCAGACCGGCTTGCCGTCCTCGAACGCCGGGGCCGGCTCGGCGCGGCTGTCGTCCGCGGTTGCGTAGGCCGTCCGGCGCGGCGACCGATAGTCCGCCAAGGTGGTCTGCAGCCCGCTGGGCTGCGCGGCGAAAGCCTCCGGCCGAGCCGCCCGGTCGGCCTCGCGGCCGCAGCCGGCGAGCGCGAGCAGGACCAGGACGGCGCTCCCCGTAGAAACGCTCAAAGCAGTACGAGCACGCATGGCTTGATCTCCCCTTGCCAGTCCCGCGGCTCGCCCCCGCGTGTTCCACCTTTGTTCCATTAACTCATGCCCGCCAGGGTGTAAAGGGGGCACCCTTCGCGCGCGCTGCGCGCCCGGAGCGATTTCGGGGAGAAGTGAGGAAGCAGTTCGCCGTCCGAAATCACCACCACGACGGCGCTCCAGGTTTGTCGCCGGGCCTATGGCGCTGTATTCAGCGGCCATGGGTCTCGAAGGGCGCCGCGTGCTCCTGATCGTGGGCGGCGGCGTCGCCGCCTACAAGGCGCTGGAGCTCGTCCGGCTGCTCAGGAAGGCCGGCTGCGCCGTCAGCCCGATCCTCACCGACGCGGGCTCGAAGTTCGTCACCGCCCTGTCGCTCGCGGCCCTCGCCGGCGAGCCGGTCCGCCAGGCGCTGTTCGACCTCGGCGACGAGGCCGAGATGGGCCACATCGAGCTGTCGCGCTCGGCCGACCTGGTCGTGGTCGTCCCCGCCACCGCCGACCTGATGGCCAAGGCCGCCGCCGGCCTCGCCGACGACCTGGCCTCGACCGCCCTTCTGGCCACGGACAAGCCGGTCCTGATGGCGCCGGCGATGAACCTTCGCATGTGGCTGCACCCGGCGACCCAGGCGAACCTCGCCACGCTGCAGGTGCGCGGCGTGGCGGTCGTCGGCCCCGAGGCCGGCGAGATGGCCTGCGGCGAGTTCGGGCCGGGACGCCTGGCCGAGCCCGAAGCGATCCTCCAGGCCATCGCCGAGGCCCTTTCCGGGCCGCGCTCGGGCGCCCTCGAGGGCCGGCGGGCCCTGGTCACGGCCGGCCCCACCGTCGAGCCGATCGACCCCGTGCGCGTCCTGACCAACCGCTCGAGCGGCAAGCAGGGCTACGCCGTCGCCGCCGCCCTTGCCGACCTCGGCGCCGAGGTCACCCTGGTCTCCGGGCCCACCTGCCTGCCCACGCCCGCGGGCGTGCGCCGCGTCGACGTCGGCCCCGCCGAGGAGATGCTGCATGCGTGCGAGGCGGCCCTGCCGGCCGATGTCGCCGTGTTCGTGGCGGCCGTCGCGGACTGGCGCCCGCAGGCGCCTGCCGCGCTCAAGCTGAAGAAGGACGGCTCGGGACCGCCGGTCCTGAAGCTTGTGGAGACCCCGGACATCCTGGCGAAGCTCTCCGCGGCGGGCCCCTCGCGCCCGCGCCTGTGCATCGGCTTCGCCGCCGAGACCGGCGACCTTCTGGCCAAGGCGCGGGACAAGCTGAGGCGCAAGGGGTGCGACTGGATCGTCGCCAACGATGTGGCGGACGACGGGATCGTCGGCGGCGATCAGAACGCCGTCACCGTCATCGACAGCCAGGGCGCGGACGCCTGGCCGCGCGCGGCCAAGACGGTGGTCGCCCGCCGTCTTGCCCGACGCATCGTCGAGGCCCTGGCGTGAGGGGGGTCGAGGTCCGGATCCTGAGGCTCGAGCATGCCGAGGGCCTGCCGCTGCCCGCCTACGAGACCTCGGGCGCCGCGGGCATGGACCTTCGCGCCGCCGCGCCGGAGGACGAGCCCGTGATCCTCCGCCCGGGGGCGAGGGCCCTCGTTCCGACGGGCTTCTGCATCGCCGTGCCCGACGGCTACGAAGCCCAGGTGCGGCCGCGCTCGGGCCTGGCGATCCGCTCGGGGATCACCTGCCTGAACACGCCCGGCACCGTCGACAGCGACTATCGCGGCGAGGTCAAGGTGATCCTGGCAAACCTCGGCGAGGAGGACGTCATCGTCCGCCGCGGCGACCGCATCGCCCAGATGGTGATCTGCCCTGTCGTGCAGGCCCGGTGGGTCGAGGCCGAGGCCCTGGACGAGACCTCGCGCGGCGCCGGCGGCTTCGGCTCGACCGGCGCGGCCTGAACGCCGCGTGCGGCCCGCCTTCTGGCGAAGTGCGCCGCGGTTGGCCGACCGCGAGGCGCGCCAATGCTCGACGCCGCGCGCGGGCCCTGTGCGCACAAGAGTTTGCTGCAGTCTGGCCTAAACTCTTTACACACCGGATCATCCGCCCTATGTGCGCGTCTTCCGGCGGACCCCGTTGTCCAACAAGCGCTGCTAACGCCGGTCTGGGTTCAACAATCCTCAGGGGGTTGCGTGAGGTGCACAAACACCATACGCCCCTGGACCTGGTCCGTGAGCGGTCCCCGGAGCGTCCCGTCGCCCTTCTGCGACCCGACGTCCTGGCCGTAGCGGCGCGCTGGTTCAGGCGACAGTTCAAGGACGACGTCCTCTACGCGGTGAAGGCGAATCCCTCGCCCTGGGTCATCAGGACCCTGGCGAAAGAGGGCATTTGCGCCTTCGACGTGGCCTCGGTCCCGGAGATCGAGCTGGTGGCCGAGAACGCGCCCAAGGCGCGCATGGCCTTCATGCATCCGGTCAAGAGCCGCAGGGCGATCTCCCAGGCCTACTTCGATCATGGGGTGCGGACCTTCGCGCTCGACTCCCATGAGGAGCTGGCCAAGATCCTCGACGCGACCGGCCAGGCCCGCGACCTGAACCTGATCGTCCGGCTGGCGGCGCCGAACCACGCCTCGGCCTACCCGCTGTCGGGCAAGTTCGGAGTCCAGCCCGAGGCGGCCGGGCCGCTGCTGCTCGCCGCGCGCCAGGCCACCCAGGACCTGATGGGCGTCTCCTTCCACGTGGGCTCTCAGTGCATGCGCCCGACCGCCTACCAGGGCGCCATGAGCGCAGCCTCGCGGGCCCTGGTGCGCGCGGGCGTCTTCGCCGACGTCGTGGATGTGGGAGGCGGCTTCCCCTCGGTCTATCCGGGGATGGTCCCGCCGGCGCTCGATGACTACGCCGACAGCATCCACCGGGCCTTCGCCGAGATGATGGTGCACGAGACCACCGAGCTCTGGTGCGAGCCGGGCCGGGCGCTCGTGGCCGAGTCCGCCTCGGTCCTGGTCAAGGTGGAGCTGCGCAAGGGCGATGCGCTCTATCTGAACGACGGCGCCTACGGCAACCTGTTCGACGCGGCCCACGCCAAGTGGCGCTTCCCGGTCAGGCTGGTCCGCGAGACCGGCTCGGCCCAGCCCCTGAAGGCCTTCCGCTTCTACGGCCCGACCTGCGATTCCATCGATGTCATGCCGGGGCCCTTCTGGTTGCCCGAGGACATAGCCGAAGGCGACTACATCGAGGTCGGCATGCTGGGGGCCTACGGCACGGCCATGGGCACGCGGTTCAACGGCTTCGGCAAGACGGACGCGGTGATCGTCGAGGACGCCCCCATGGCCTCGCTGTTCGGCCTGGCGCCCCGGTCGGTCGAGACGCCCCGGGCCGACAACGACACCGTCGTGCGCCTGCAGAAGGCCCGCAAGGGCAGGCGCCGCCGGCGTTAGAGCATCAGACGCCCGAGACGAGCGCCGCGTCGGCGAACTGGCCGCCCGGCCGGTAGCGATAGAGGTAGGTCGGTGCGATCGCCTCGAGCGCGGTCGGCTGCACGCCCAGCGCCTTGAGGCCCAGCGCCTTGGGATCGGCGACGTTGTCCGAGGTCAGGAGCTCCACCTGGTCGGAGGTCAGCGGCGGGGCGAACGGCAGCACGCTCGCCTGGATGTCGCCCAGCGCGCCGATGAGGCGCGCCGCCGGCCAGGGCAGCGGCAGGAGCAGCCGCTGGCGCTGGATTTCGCGCAGGATCAGCTCCATCAGCTCGCGGAAGCTGTAGGTCGAGGGCCCGCCGAGCTCGTAGGTCCGGCCCGCGCAGGCCGGGTCGATCACCGTCGTCGCGATCGCCTGGGCGACATCGCCGACGAACACCGGCTGGAATTGCGTGACGCCCCCGCCCGGCAGCGGCAGGACCGGCGACATCACCGCCAGCCTGGCGAAGCGGTTCAGGAAGTCGTCCTCCTGGCCGAACACAACCGAGGGGCGGACGACCACCGCGCCGGGGACGTTCTCCCGCGCGGCCGCCTCGCCCATGGCCTTGGTGCGGGCGTATTTGGACTCGGAATCGGGATCGGCGCCGATGGCCGAGACCTGGACCAGGCGCTCCACGCCCTGGGCCTTGCAGGCCTCGGCGACATTGCGCGCGCCCTGGCCGTGCAGGCTGGCGAATTGCTGGCGGCCGCTCTCGTAGAGCACGCCCACAAGGTTGACCGCCGCCTCCGCGCCCTCCAGAGCGCGCGCCACCGAGCTCGGCGCGCGGATGTTCGCCTGGGCGATCTGGATCTGGCCGACATCGCCCATGAGCCGCAACTCGTAGGCGAGGTTGGGCCGACGCGCGGCGACGCGGATGCGCAGGCCGCGCTTGGCCAGCGCGCGCACGACCTGCCGGCCGATGAAGCCGGAGCCGCCGAAAACCGTCACCAGTCCCTGCATGCTGCGTTTTCCGTGGGGAAGATGAGGGCTCGGATAGACGAGCCCGGCGCAAGGCGCAATCGGGCGCGATCCGCCGCAGGCGGCGCCCTTGAGCGTCGCCCATTCGCGGGTATAAGGCCGCAACACGCCTGACCACCAAGGGAGTCGCCGGCATGGCCGAGCACGCTTCGGACTACACGCACGGCCAGATGGACATCCGCCAGAACGTGGCGTCCTTCGAAGGCTTCGTCGCCATGACCAAGTGGGGCGCGCTCGCGGTGGCGGTGCTGGTGCTGTTCTCGACCCTGTGGTTCTGCACCACGGCCGGCTTCATGGGCGCGCTGGTCCCGGCCATCGTGGTCGCGGCCCTGGGGATCTTCCTCCTGCGCGACAAGCCGGAAGCCGGGGCCCACTAGCGTCGGAGCGACGCCGGTCGGGCCCGCTTGGCCCGCCGGGCTGGACAAGGCCGTCCCCGCTCCCCTTAACTGGCCCTTCTTAGGGTGGACGATTCGAGGTGAACGGGATGACGGCGAAAATCGCCGTGACTCGCGAACGGCGGCCGGGCGAGACGCGTGTCGCCGCCACCCCCGAAACCGTCAAGAAGCTCAAGGGCATGGGCTTCGACGTGGTCGTCGAGACCGAGGCCGGCCTTGCCGCCTCCATGCCCGACGCCGACTACGCCGCCGCCGGCGCCGAGATCGCGCCCGACGCCGAGACCGCGCTGAAGAGCGCCGATGTCCTGTTCAAGGTCCGCGGCCCGGCGCCCGAGGAGATCAGGGCGCTGAAGGCCGACGCCATCGTCGCGGCCCTGCTCGACCCCCATCAGGACAGGGCCACGCTCGAGGCCCTGGCCAGCAAGAAGGCGATCGCCTTCGCCATGGAGTTCATCCCCCGCATCACCCGCGCCCAGTCGATGGACGCCCTCTCCAGCCAGGCGAACCTCGCCGGCTACCGGGCCGTGATCGAGGCCTCCGCAGCCTATGGCCGGGTGATGCCGATGATGATGACGGCCGCCGGCACCGTGGCGCCGGCCAAGGTCTTCGTGATGGGCGCGGGCGTGGCCGGCCTGCAGGCGATCGCGACCGCGCGGCGTTTGGGCGCCGTGGTCACCGCCACCGACGTGCGTCCCGCGGCCAAGGAGCAGGTGGAGAGCCTCGGGGCCAAGTTCATCGCCGTCGAGGACGAGGAGTTCAAGGCGGCCGAGACCTCGGCCGGCTACGCCAAGGAGATGAGCGCCGAGTACCAGAAGAAGCAGGCCGAACTCGTCGCCGAGCACATCAAGAAGCAGGACATCGTCATCACCACCGCGCTCATCCCGGGCCGGCCGGCGCCCCGGCTGGTGTCCAAGGCGCACGTGGCCTCCATGCGGCCCGGGTCGGTGCTCGTGGACCTCGCCGTCGAGCAGGGCGGCAATGTGGAGGGCGCCAAGCCCGGCGAGATCGTCGAGTCCGGGGGCGTCAGGATCGTGGGCCTGACCAACCTGCCCGGCCGGATCGCGGCGGACGCCTCCTCGCTCTACGCCCGCAACCTCGTCGCCTTCGCCGGCCTCCTGGTCAACGAGGAGGGCCAGCTCGAACCGAACTACGAGGACGAGATCCTGAAGGCGTCGCTGGTCGCGCGGGACGGCGCGGTCGTCCATCCGGCGCTGCAGAAATGACCACCCGAGGGAGCTGAGATGGAAGCTGTCGATCCCACCGTCTTCCGCCTGGCCATCTTCGTGCTGGCGATCTTCGTCGGCTACTACGTGGTCTGGAGCGTGACGCCGGCGCTGCACACGCCCCTGATGAGCGTCACCAACGCCATCTCCTCGGTCATCATCGTCGGCGCCCTGCTCGCCGCGGCGGCCCATGGCGGCCGGGGCGGCGCCGAGGCCCTGTGGATCTCCAAGGGCGCGGGAGCGGTCGCCGCGGGCCTGGCCGCCGTCAACATCTTCGGCGGGTTCCTCGTCACGCAGCGGATGCTCGCCATGTACCGCAAGAAGGAGCGCGGCCCAGGCGGCGGGACCCATGGAGCGTCCGCCAAGTGAGCGCCGCCTGGGCGATCACCTGGCTCGGGCGGGCATGCCTGCTCGGCGCGGCGGCCGCCATCGGGGTCTATGTCGCCCACCTGGCCGGCGCCCGGGGCTGGAAGCGCCCCTGGAACGCGGCGGGGCTGTTCTTCACCGCCATCACCCTGACCCAGCTGCCGTTCCTGTTCGAGAACGACACCGATCCCAGGGGCGTGAGGACGGCGATGATCGCCACCGTCTGCCTGCTGGCCGCCGCGGGCCTCCAGGCCTTCACCGCCCTGCGCCGGCGCCGTGAGCGCCTGGAGCCGCCGGGCGCGCCGGCCTCCCTGGCAGGACCGCCCGACGAGGAGCCGGCCGCATGAACGCGAACCTCGCCGCCATCGCCTATCTGGTCTCTGGCGTCCTTTTCATCCTGGCGCTGAGGGGCCTGTCGAGCCCGGTGACCAGCCGGCGCGGCAACACGCTCGGCATGGCCGGCATGACCATCGCCGTCGCCGTGACCCTCCTGACGCTCTGGAGCCGCCACGACCTGGACGCCGTCACGGTCGGCATGATCCTGGCGGGCGTGGCCATCGGCGGATCGATCGGCGCGGTCACCGCCCGGCGCATCGCCATGACCGCCATGCCTCAGCTGGTGGCCGCCTTCCACTCGCTTGTGGGCCTGGCCGCCTGCCTGGTCGCCGTCGCGGCGCTCTACACGCCCTCGGCCTACGGCATCGCCCTGGCCGATGGCTCGGTGCGGCTGGAGTCCCTGATCGAGCTCTCGGTCGGCGTGGCCATCGGCGCAGTGACCTTCACCGGCTCGCTGATCGCTTTCGCCAAGCTGAACGGCAACATGAGCGGCGCGCCGATCATCCTGCCGGCCCGGCATGTCGTGAACATCCTGATCGGCCTTGCGATCATCGCCCTGGTCGTGGCGCTGAGCGCCTCGGGCGGGCAGGCCAAGCTGGCGTTCTGGGGCATCTTCGCCCTGTCGCTGATCGCCGGCGTGACCTTGATCATCCCCATCGGCGGGGCGGACATGCCGGTCGTGGTCTCGATGCTGAACAGCTACTCCGGCTGGGCGGCCGCGGCGCTGGGCTTCACGCTCGAGAACACCACCCTGATCATCACCGGCGCGCTGGTGGGCTCGTCGGGCGCCATCCTCAGCTACATCATGTGCAAGGGGATGAACCGCAGCTTCGTCTCGGTGATCCTCGGCGGCTTCGGCGGCGAGACGGCGGCCGCGGGCGGCAAGGCCGAGACCCGGCCGGTCAAGCAGGGCTCGGCCGAGGACGCGGCCTTCATCATGAAGAACGCCTCCAAGGTGATCATCGTGCCGGGCTATGGCATGGCGGTGGCCCAGGCCCAGCACGCCCTGCGCGAGATGGCCGACAAGCTGAAGGAGGAGGGGGTGGAGGTGAAGTACGCCATCCACCCGGTCGCCGGCCGCATGCCGGGCCACATGAACGTGCTGCTGGCCGAGGCCAACGTGCCCTACGACGAGGTCTTCGAGCTGGAGGACATCAATTCGGAGTTCCCCACCGCCGACGTGGCCTTCGTCATCGGCGCCAACGACGTCACCAACCCGGCGGCCAAGACCGACCCGACCTCGCCGATCTTCGGCATGCCGATCCTGGAGGTGGACAAGGCCCGCACCGTGCTCTTCGTCAAGCGCGGCATGGGCTCGGGCTATGCGGGGGTCGAGAACGAGCTGTTCTTCCGCGACAACACCATGATGCTCTTCGCCGACGCCAAGAAGATGGTCGAGGGCATCGTCAAGGCGCTCTGAGCGCGCGGGCTTTCTCGCCTGAGGGCTACCGCGCGGGACGCCGGCTGCCTATGCTCCGGGGCCAAGGGCCAGTCTCGGAGCATGACCATGCGATATAACCAGCTCGGCCGAACCGGCCTCTTCGTCTCGGAGCTCTGCCTGGGCGCCATGACCTTCGGGGGCGGCGACACCCAGGGCCTGTGGGCCGCCGTGGGCTCGCTCGCCCAGGCCGACGTGGACGCCCTGGTCGGCCGCTCGCTGGAGGCGGGCGTGAACTTCATCGACACCGCCAATGTCTACCACGCCGGCCGCTCCGAGCAGCTGGTCGGTCAGGCCTTGAAGAACCTGAACGTCAAGCGTTCGGACGTGGTGATCGCCACCAAGGTCTACGGCGACATGGGTCCGGGCCCGAACGACCGCGGCGCCTCGCGCAGCCACATCCTGGACCAGGTGGACGAGAGCCTGCGCCGGCTCGGAACCGACCACATCGACCTCTACCAGATCCACGCCACCGACCCCGTCACCCCCCTGGAGGAGACCCTCTGGGCGCTCGACGACATCGTCCGCCAGGGCAAGGTCCGCTACGTCGGCGTCTCCAACTGGGCGGCCTGGCGCATCGCCAAGGCGCTCGGGATCTCCGAGCGGCGCGGCTTCGCCCGCTTCGAGACCCTGCAGGCCTACTACTCCATCGCCGGCCGCGACCTGGAGCGCGAGCTCGTCCCCCTGATGCGCGAGGAGAAGCTCGGCCTGATGGTCTGGTCGCCGCTGGCCGGCGGGCTCCTGTCGGGCAAGTTCGGGCCGGGCGCGCCGGACCCGGAAGGCGCGCGCCGCGCCGCCTTCGATTTCCCGCCGGTGGACAAGGACCGGGCCTGGGCCTGCGTCGCCGTCATGCGCGAGATCGCCGCCGCCCGCGGCTCGACCGTCGCCCGTGTGGCGCTCGCCTGGCTGCTGCATCAGCCGGTGGTGACCAGCGTGATCATCGGCGCCAAGCGGATGGACCAGCTGGAGGACAACCTCGGCGCGGTGTCGCTGACGCTGAGCCCGGAGGAACTGGCGCGGCTGGACGAGGTCAGCCGGTTGCCCGAGGAGTATCCGGGCTGGATGATCGGACGCCAGGGCGGCAATCGGGTTCCCAAGCCCTTCGAGCCCGCCAAGGCGGAGAAGGCCGCCTGAGCCCACGCGCATGGGGGGCGTGCTGCGGGCCTTGGTGCGGACGATGGCGGGCGCCCTGCTTGTGGCGCTCGCCTGGATCGCCGTAGGAGGAGCCATGAGCGCCGCTTCGGGAGCGCCGCCCCTCCGGGGCGAGATGGTGGATATCGGCGGACGTCGCCTGCGCCTGGTCTGCGAGGGCCCGGCGGCGGCCCCGGGGCCGCTGGTCGTGCTCGAGGCCGGTGCGTTCGGCTTCGCCGCCGACTGGGCCGCTGTGCAGGACCGGCTGGCCGCCGAAGGGGTGCGCTCGTGCGCCTACGACCGGGCGGGCATGGGCTTTTCCGATCCGGGGCCGAGCCCCCGCGACGGCCTGGCGACGGACGCGGACCTGCACGCGCTCCTGACCAAGGCGGGGCTGCCCGCGCCCTACATCCTGGTCGGACACTCCATGGCCGGCCTCCGGGTGCGCCTCTTCGCCCGCCGCCATCCCGGGGAGGTGGCGGGCCTGGTGCTGGTGGATGCGGCTTCCCCCGCCGCCACCGAGACCTCGGAGTTCCGTCACTTCGTCGGCGCCTTCGTCGGCGTCTCCCGTCTGGCCGCCTTCGGCGCCTCGGCGGGCCTGCTCAAGCCGGTCGCCTTCATGGGCGACGCCATCGGCCTTCCGCCAGCCGCCGCGGCCGAGAAGCGCTGGGCCTTCGCCAACGGCCGCCACAACCGCACGAGCGCGCAGGAGGTCGAGGCCTGGATGGCGACGGCGCATGAGGCCGAAGGACCGCTCGATCCGGACCTGCCCGTAGCCGTGGTCAGCGCCGGCCACGGCCGCGGCGGCTTCGCTTCGCTCCAGGCCGAGCCCGCGCGACGCGCCAGGCGAGGCTACGACGCGCGGGTCGAGGGAGCGAGCCACGCGAGCCTGCTCGGCCTCAGGTTCTGCGGCGAGATCGTCAAGGCCATCGACTTCGTGCGCGCGGCCGCCCTCGAGCGCGCCGCCGGGCCTGGCGCCGCGTGAACGCCGCCCTCGTCCTTGACGGGGTGGTCAAACGGTTCGGCGCCTTCACGGCCGTCGACCGGTTGGGCTTCGTGGTGGAGGCCGGGCGCATCGTCGGTTTCCTCGGGCCCAACGGCGCGGGCAAGACCACGACGCTGAGGATGGCGCTCGGGCTGGTGGATCCGGACGCCGGCGAGATCCTCACCCTCGGCGAGCGAAACCCGCGCCGTGTGCGCGACCGCATCGGCTTCCTGCCCGAGGAGCGTGGTCTGTACCGGCGGATGACGCCTTTGGACGCCATCGCCTTCTTCGCCGCCCTGAAGGGCATGTCGCGGTCCGACGCGCGGGCCAGGGCGATGCAGCTGCTTCAGGCCCACGGCCTCGGCGTCGTGGCGCGGTCCCAGATACGGCGCCTGTCCAAGGGCATGGCCCAGAAGGTCCAGCTCCTGGCCGCCCTGGCGCACGAGCCCGAGCTGGTCCTGCTCGACGAGCCCTTCTCGGGGCTCGACCCGGTGAACCAGCAGACGCTGGAGGGCATGATCCGCGACCTCGCGCGGCGCGGCGCGGCGGTGGTCTTCTCCACCCACGTGATGGAACACGCCGAGCGCCTGTGCGACCAGGTCGTGCTCCTGGCCAAGGGCCGCAAGGTGTTCGATGGGGCGGTGGCCGAGGCGAGGGCCGCCGCGCCGCGGATCCTGACGCTGGAAGGCGCGCTCGATCCGGCGGCCGTGCAGTCCCTACCGGGCGTGGTCTCGGTCGCCTCGGCGCCCGCCGAAGCGGGCGGGCTGGTCGTGACCGCGGCTCTGGCCAGGAACGCCGAGGCGCAGGCGCCCCTGCAGGCGGCCTTCGAGCGGGGCCTGGACATCCGCCGCTTCGAGCTGAAGGAGCCGAGCCTGCACGACGCCTTCATCGTGCTGACCGGAGGTGAGGCGTCTTGAGCCGGCTCCTGACCATCGCGTCGCGCGAGTACCTCGCCTACGTCCGCACCGTCGGGTTCTGGCTGTCCATCGTCGTGGCGCCCCTCAGCCTCCTCATGTTCGCGCTCGGGCCGGCCCTGCTCGAGCGGACCTCGCCGATCCCCACGCTCGCGGTCATCGACCTGACCAGCGCAGACTACGCCGCCGCGGTGGCCGAGCGACTCAAGACCGCGCCCGCGCGCCGTCGGCGGCCGCCCGCCGTCCTCGCGCCCTCGCCGATAGGCCGGCCGGCGGACGCCGCAACGGCCGGAGTCCTGCTGAGGCCCTACCTGAAGAAGAGCGGCGGCCTGGACGCCGCCGCCATCATCCACGACGGCCCCGACGGATCGCCGGTCATCGATTTCTGGAGCCGCAACCTCGCCGACCGGGGTGTGCAGGCGCTCGTTCGCGACGCAGTCGCCGAGCGGATGACGGCCGAGCGGCTGCGCGCGCTCGGCGTGCCGCCCGGGCAGATCGAGGAGATCGCCTCGCTGGAGCCCCGGGTGACCGCCTACTCGCCCCGCGCCCAGTTGGGCAGGGTCGGCCTGCGCGACCGTTTGCCCGGGTTCGAGGGCTTCGCCATCGGCATGCTCTTGTGGATATCGATCTTCTCGGGCGCGGGGATCCTGCTGAACAGCGTCATCGAAGAGAAGTCGAGCCGGGTGCTGGAGGTGCTGATGGCCTCCGCCTCGGTCCCCGAGATCATGGGCGGCAAGATCCTCGGCGTGGCGGGGGTCACCGCGACCGTGCTGGGCCTATGGCTCGGGGCGGGGGCCGTCGCGGGCTTCGCCCTGGCCCCGCAGGTCGCCGCCGACATCGTCGGCGCCCTGCTGAACCGGGGACTCGTGGTCTATTTCGCGATCTTCCTCATGGGCGGATACCTGACCTATGCGGCGCTGTTCACCGCAATCGGGGCCTTCTGCGAGACGACCCGCGAGGCGCAGACCCTGCTCGCGCCGGTGATGCTGCTGCTGACCGTGCCGATCCTGTTCATGACCCAGGCGATCGTCCATCCGGACGCGCCGCTGGTGGCGATCCTGTCCTGGATCCCGCCGTTCACGCCGTTCCTGATGCCCGCGAGGATCGCCGCCGAGCCGCCTGCGTGGGAGCTCGCCGCCTCGGCCGGGCTGATGGCCGCGACCGCCGCGGCAAGCCTGTGGCTGTCGGCGCGCGCCTTCGCCGCCGGCGCCCTGTCCAACGCCAAGCCCGGCCCGCTGGCCTTCTTCACCCAGTTCCTGAGGGGCGCGCGGTGAGTTCTCAGGGGACGACGGGCTTGCCGTCCTTCATCTCCACCAGGCCCATCCGATTGCCCGCCGGATCGGTGAACAGCCCCAGGATGACCACGCCCGGGACGGCGAATCTCGGGGCGACCACGGCGCCGCCGTGAGCCGTCACCTGGGACAGGGTCGCCGCCACGTCCTCGACCCCGATGTAGATCACCTTGTCCGCCGGGTCCTGACGCAGGGTTGCGGTGAGCGGGGCGGCGACGGTCGCCGTGAAGCGGCCGTCCGGGGCGATGTCCCAGCCGAAGACCGACCTGTAGAAGGCGGACTGTCTGGCCTGGTCGGGACCTGCGATGTCGAAGAAGACGATCGGGGCGGGCATGGCGGCTCCTGGGTGAGGCGCGGGCGGGGGGGCCGTCGCTCCGAAGGCCGGAACGGCCAGGAGCAGGGCCAGCGCGGCTGATCCGGCGCGGATGGCGATCTGGAAGGATTTCATGGCGGCCTCCGGCGCAAGGGTCATCCCAGGCTAGGCGGCGGCCAGGCGCGATGCTTGACGATTCTTGCGTGCGGCCGCGTCAGGCGCGCCGCTTGACGGGGAACCAGACCTCCGCCCGTCGCGCGGCCGGATCCGAGCCGGCGGGCGGCTCGTGGAAAACCTGGATCGGCGGGTCCTCGCGAAAGACGTAGCGTGACCTGCGGATTGCGTCGGCGAGGTTGCGATAGGCCTGGCCGACCGTCGCCTCCGGCCCCCAGTGCTCGATCACCCCGTAGACGCCGCCCGCCAGCTCCAGACGCCGGATTCGCCCGCCGCCCTCGACGGGGCCGTCGACCGGAATGCAAAGGTCGGCCTGCTGCAGGTGGCCGGGGGTCAGGGTCGGATCGTCTGGAAACAGGCCCAGCCTGACGGGCGAGGTCGCCGCGCCCCGTCGCCTGGCCCAGTCTTCGATCTCGTCCCACAGCGCGTTGCGCTCAGCCGGGCCAAAATCGTCGTAGGGCCCGATCCGGCGGATGGCGAGGGCGGCGGCCGGGGCGACCATGACGAACTTGGCGTCCGAGATTTGGCAGCCGTCGCCCCGGAAGTTCCGGTTCCGGTCCATCCGCTCACGCTGGGCGGCCTTGCACGCCGAGCGATAGGCGCGCGGCGAGCAGCCGAAGCAGCGCCGGAAGGCCCGGGCGAACGTCTCATGACTGGCGAAGCCGACGGAAAGGCCGACGTCCAGCACGCGATCATTGGTGATCGCCAGCTTGTAGGCCGCCCGTTCCAGACGCACCCGCTCCACGTGCCGCTTGGGCGTCTCGCCAAGGGCGCCGGAGAACAGCCGATGGAAATGGAACGGCGAGCAGCCGAAGGCGTCGGCGAGCGTGCGCAGGTCGAGCGGACGCTCGAGGTTGTCTTTGACGTCCACGAGCAGGGGCGTCAGCTCCGCGGCCGGCGTCTGGCCGGTCACGACGCTCGCCCCGGCCGTCCCCGGCCCGCGCGCCCGTCCCTAGCCGATGTCGTGCAGGTCGACGTCGCGGCGGGCCGAGACGATGGTGACCACGAAGCCGGCCAGGACGTCCAGCAGCACCATCAGGGTGATC
Organism: uncultured Alphaproteobacteria bacterium; assembly: GCA_963775275.1. GTDB lineage: Bacteria > Pseudomonadota > Alphaproteobacteria > Caulobacterales > Caulobacteraceae > JANWHQ01. The sequence continues at coordinate 1,061,130 of CAVZII010000005.1, forward strand.
AGGAAGAACACCGAGGTGGCGAAGCCGCGAAGGAGCAGGAATTCCACCAGGCAGACCACGAACAGGAGCATCGAGAGCGAATGGTTGATGATCGCGACGTTGCGGCTGTTGGTGGACTTCAGGAGCTCGATGAACAGCACGACCAGCGAGGCGCCGAGGAACAGGTCGCCGAGCGAAACCGGCCAGACGCCATGCGACGTCATCGGAACGCTGAACAGCGGCGCCGAGAACTGGGTCGCGGCGTCCGCGGTCTGGACGCCTCCCTTCATCGTCAGGAGCACCAGATTGTAGAGCAGCACCGGCAGGGCCAGGAGTGGAAATGCAGCGAACACGGCGACCTCCCCCAGAGGCGGCTTGACCTCGGATGCTAGAGTTAACGCCTTTCGGCGGGGCCGCAATGCGCCACAACCGTCAGGGTTCCGCCACGTCACCTGGCGAGCGGGCGCGGTTGAGCAGCCAGACCACCCCCATCAGGTCCCAAAGCGAGACCCAGAGCCGCTTCAGGTTGGTGTATTTGGACCGGCCCGACCCCCGCGGCCGATGGCCGACCTCCAGGTACTCGGCCTTCAGCCCCTCGCGCTTGATCAGCGCGGGCAGGTAGCGGTGCATGTGGTCGAAGTAGGGCAGGCGCAGGAACGCCTCGCGCCGGATCGCCTTCAGCCCGCAACCCGTATCCACCGCGTCGTCGCCCAGCAGGCGACGGCGCACGCCGTTGCCGATCCGGGAGGCCAGGCGCTTGGACCGGCTGTCCCGCCGCCGCAGCCTGACGCCCCCCACCATCGCCAGCACAGGCCCGCCCGCCTCGAGCCGCCCGACCAGGCGCGGCGCGTCGGCCGGATCGTTCTGGCCGTCGCCGTCCAGGGTGACGATCACCGGCGCGCGGGCCGCCAGGACCCCGGAGCGGAGCGCCCGGCTCTGGCCGGCGTTGCGAGCGTGCGCCAGGACCCGCAGCTGCGGCAGCTCGGCCTTCAGCGCCAGCAGCCTCGCCAGGGTCGAATCGCGGCTCTTGTCGTCCACGAAGATCATCTCGAAGGCGCGGCCCTCGAAGGCGCGCGCGATCTCGCGGGCGAGGCCGGCCACATTGCCTTCCTCGTCCATCACCGGGACCACGACCGAGATTTCCGGTTCCATCCGCCCCCACGCGCCGCGAGGCCGGCCTCATAGACCGTTTGGCCGGCTCTGGGCAGTCTCGTGTCCCGAGTAAGGGCTTCGTCGTCGATCAGAGGCGGCGTCGAAGAGACGTCAAATTCACCTCGCAGGAGCGAGTTGACGCCGGTTGCGCCTTGGCCGACTTCATCGCCATGGCCGATCCGGACCGACTGATCCTGGTGGCGCGCGTCGCCGGCGCCTTCGGCGTCAGGGGCGAGCTGCGCATCCGGACCTTCACTGAGCGGCCGCTGGCGCTGCTGGACTATCGCGAGCTCATGCGGGCGGACGGCGCGCCCGGCCTGACCCTGGTCTCGGGCAGAACGAACAAGGACGGCCTGATCGTCCGCGCCCGGGAGGTCGCCACGAAGGAAGAGGCGGACGCGCTCAGAGGCCTGGACCTCTATGCGCCGCGCTCCAAGCTGCCGCCGCCCGCGCCGGATGAGTTCTACCTCGCCGACCTGATCGGGCTGGCCGCCGAGGCGCCGGACGGGACGCCGCTTGGCGAGGTCGCGGCCGTGCCCGACTTCGGCGCCGGGGACCTGCTGGAGATCCAGCCCCCTGGTCGGGGCGCGAGCTGGCTCGTCGCTTTCACGCAGGAGAACGTCCCCGAGGTCGACCTCCAAGGCGGGCGGATCGTCGTCGTGCGGCCCGCCGAGACGGGCTAGACCTTCCGATGCGCGCCTTTGCCGAGCTGCTCGACCGGCTCTCGTTCACGGCCTCGCGCAACATCAAGCTCACGCTCGTCCGCGACTTCCTGCAGGGCCAGCCCGACCCGGAGCGCGGCTGGGCGCTGGCGGCCCTTTCCGGCGCCCTCGCCTTCGACGCGGCCAAGCCCGCCATGATCCGCAAGGCGGTGGAGGCGCGGATGGACCCGATCCTCTTCGCCTGGTCCTACGACTATGTCGGCGACCTCGCCGAGACCGTGGCGCTTGTCTGGCCGAAACGTCCTGGAGGAAATCGTGAACCGGACCTCACCGAGGTGGTCGACGCCCTGCGCGCGGCCTCCCGCGCGGAGGTCCCGCGCCTCCTGGAAGGATGGCTCGACGCGCTGGACGCGGATGGGCGCTGGGCGCTGCTCAAGCTGATGACCGGCGCGCTGCGTGTGGGAGTCTCCACCCGCCTCGCCAAGCAGGCCCTGGCCGACCTCGGGCCGGTCCCGGTCGCCGAGATCGAGGAGCTGTGGCACGGCCAGGCGCCGCCCTACGAGGATCTGTTCGCCTGGCTCGAGGGTCGCGCCGAGCGGCCGTCGGCCGAGCATCCGGCAAGGTTCCGACCGGTGATGCTGGCGCAGGCGATCGACGAAGCCGTCGACTTCCAACGGATCGATCCGGCCGACTACGCCGCGGAGTGGAAGTGGGACGGGATCCGCATCCAGGCGGTCAGCGAGGGCGGCGTGCGGCGGCTCTACAGCCGCACCGGCGACGACATCGGCGCCGCCTTCCCCGACGTGGTCGAGGCGCTGGAATTCGAGGGCGTCATCGATGGCGAGCTCCTGGTCCGGCGCGGGGACCGGATCGCCTCCTTCGGCGAGCTGCAGCAGCGGCTGAACCGCAAGAGCGTCGACGCGCGCCTCCTGGCCGGGTTCCCCGCCGCCATCCGCGCCTACGACATTCTCTGCGACGGCCCCGAGGACGTGCGCCATCTGCCCTTCGCCGGCCGGCGCGGCCGGCTCGAGGAGCTCATCTTCCGCCTAGGCTCGGCCCGGATCGACCTTTCGCCGCTGCAGCCGTTCGAAAGCTGGGAGGAGCTGGCTCAGCTTCGGGCTCATCCGCCGACGGGCGATCCGGAGGCCGCCGAAGGCCTGATGCTCAAACGCTGGGACTCGATCTATGAGGCCGGCCGGCCCAAGGGGCCGTGGTTCAAGTGGAAGCGCGACCCGCACCTGATCGACGCGGTCCTGATGTACGCCCAGCGGGGCCACGGCAAGCGCTCTAGCTTCTACTCGGACTTCACCTTCGGGGTCTGGGACGACGGCAGGCTGACGCCGGTCGGCAAGGCCTACTTCGGTTTCACCGACGAGGAGCTGAAGGCGCTGGACAGGTTCGTGCGCGAGAACACGGTCGAGCGGTTCGGGCCGGTCCGGGCCGTGCGCGCAGACGAGGACTTCGGGCTTGTGCTGGAGGTCGCCTTCGAGGGGCTGCAGCGCTCGGGCCGACACAGGTCGGGCGTGGCCATGCGCTTCCCCCGCATCAGCCGAATCCGATGGGACAAGCCCGCACGCGAGGCCGACGAGCTCGCGACCCTCCAGCGGATGCTGCCCCCGCCTTGACGGCGGCGCTCAGCGGCTCCGCTTGAGCGTCATCAGGCCGATGTCGGAATCCTCGGTGATCACCCGCGGCGCCGCCGGCAGGCCGCTCACCGGATCGACGGCGAGGCCCGGCTCCTCGGAGACGCCCGTGAAGCGCCCCTCGAGCCGGGCCGGACCGCCGCTCGCCGGCGACACATAGAGGTCGCCGTCGTTGCGGGCCGTGCGCCGGAACACGAACACCTTGCCGCCGAAGACGGCCCAATCCTCCGGGTAGGCGGCGCTGGCCCCGTCGGCCACGCGCTGGCGTCGTCCGTCCGCTCTGATCCGCCAGACGCCGGGCGCGTCGGCGCGCACCCCATAGAGGGAATCCCCTTCGCGCCGGACCGACACCCAGCCGTCGTCCGGCGTCGGGGTCGCCGCGGCCTTGGGGTCGAGCGGCGCGCGCAGGAGTCTCCAGCCGGTGCGCTCGCGCGCCGGCGCGATCAGGGCCTGGCCGTCGGCGGTCCATGAAGGCGCGCCGAAGTCTCGGGCGGCGGCGCTAAGCCGCGCAAGTCCCAGGCCCTCGGCGCTGGCGACATAGAGGCCCGCCGCCCCCTGCCGCGCGCCCGCAAAGGCGATCTGCCGGCCGTCGGGCGACCACCTGACGCCGTAGATGCGGTCGAAGTCGAGGGTGGTGACCGGCGCCGGCCGCTGTCCCGGGCGCAGGACCCACACCGCCTGGCCGCCCCCGCGGTTGGAGATGAAGGCGACCGAGCCGTCCGGCGCGAAGTCCGGGCTCCAGTCCGAGCTGTTGGCCGGCGCGATCACGCCGCCGGTTCCGCCCAGGCGCTCGAGGTTGACCCGGTCGTTCTCGGTCTCGACGGCGACCTGGCCGCGGGAGGACACCGCCACGCGGCCCAGCGCCCGAAGCCCGATGAGCAGCCGCTGCGGCGCAGAGCCCCGGGCCAGCGGAACCAGCCACAGGCTGAAGTCCCCTCCGCGATCGGAGGCGACCACCAGCGAGCGCCCGTCCGGCGTCCAGGCCGCGCCGCCCGGCGTCACGCCATGGGTGCGGACCTGGGCGATGCGCCCGCTCGCGAGGTCCAGCATCGTCAGCCTCGGCGCACCCAAGGCCGGCGTGCGCAGGAAGGCCAGGCGCCGCCCGTCGGGCGACAGGGCCGGCTCGGAGTCGCTCTCCCCGGCCGCGGCGTCGGGCCGGGTGAGGACGCGCGTCTGGCCGCTGGCGAGCGCCAGCGCCAGCACCTGCGAGCCGGCCTGCCCGCCGGGGCTATCGGTGAAGTAGATTTCCGCGCCCGAGACGCTCCACGCGATCCGCGTGCGCTCGTCATGGCGGCAGCGCCCGACCACTGCGGCGGGACCGGCCGGCAGGCGCATGGCGACGATCCGGCAGGGCTGGCCGGGGACATAGCGGGCCCAGGCGATCCGGTCGCCGTCCCGCGAGAAGGCCGGCGCGTACTCGTCGCCTGGTCCGCGCGACAGGGTCGCCGTCGCGCCGCCGTCGACGCCGCGCAGGAGGATGCGGCGGCTGAGGACGTCCGCACCGGCGGAATAGGCGATGCTGCGTCCGTCGGGAGAGAAGGCGGGGTGCCGTTCGATCAGGGTCTCGGCGGCGAACGGACGATAGTCCGCGACGGTCCAGCGCGCCGGCTGGCCCAACGTCCTGAAGCCGAAGACGAGCGCGGCGGCCACGATCGCCGCCGCCGCCGCGGCCGCCAGGCTCCGGCGCCCGATCCGACGCCGTGGCGGCGCCTTGCCCGCGTCCTCGCCGACGGGGACGTCGTCCACATCGAGGCGGAAGCCGACGCGGGCGATGGTGCTGATGGACACTGGCGCGCCGGTGGTCTCGAACAGCCGGCGAAGGCGGCCGATGCAGCGGTTGACGGCGTCCTCGCCGACCACGCGGCCGCTCCAGCAGCTGTTGATCAGGTCCTCGCGGGAGAGCACCTGGCCCTGGGCGCGGGTCAGGGCCACGAGCACTTGCATGATCCGCGGCTCCAGGCGATGGGCCTCGCCCCCGCTGATGACCTCGCAGGTCGATGGGCGCACGCGCAATCCCGCGAGTTCGAAGTCGGGCTGGCGCACAAGCTCGACGCGAGCTTCGCCAAGGCGCAATGCGAAGTGCTCATTCATCGGCGAATCATCAGGGTTTGGTCTCCCGCCAGCCCTTGGTTCGCCATGCGCAGGCGTGTCCATTCGGCACAGGCGCGTCCGAATCGGCGCGCCGAGCGCCAGTCGAGTGAGCACGATGCCCCGGACGCCGGATCCGAAGCCTCAAATGTCCCGAGGCCGTACATTCGTCCCGTCCCGTCGCGCCGCCCCACGTCCCGTGGCGGACCCTATGCATCAACTGCGCCGGAGTCATCTCAACGTGGCAACGATCGAGCCTGATCTAGAGGCTCATTCTGCCAGTCATTCCAAGAATAATGGGAAGCTGAACCTTAATAGTGCGGAAGCCGAAGGGAATCGTTTCTCCTGGTCGGCCGCTGAGCCGAGCCGCATTTCCTTCGACATTGAATCGCGCGCGCATGGGGCTCTTGCATCGGGTCCGGGCGGAGCGTGGGCCGACGATGCCGTGAACGCCGATCGGAGCGGCGCCCTGGACGTGCTCGACGATCCGATCCGCCGCGCCCTGGTGGAACGACTGGCCGAAGGTCCGTCCTGCGTCGCCCTGCTGGCGACGGGGCTGCCGGTCTCGCGAACCGCGGTCTCCCAGCACCTGCGAATCCTGCTGGACGCAGGCGTCGTCGGCTACCGCAAGCAGGGCGCGCGCAACGTCTACAGCCTCAACCCCGAGCCTCTGATCCGGCTCGAGCGCTATCTCGCGGAGCTGTGCGGGCGCATGCGGCGCACCGCCGCCGGGCCGCGCGCAGCGGCGGTCTCGCTGCAGCCGGCCTGAAGCCGGGCGCAGGGGCTCAGGCCGCGCCCTCGGCCGTGGCGTGCAGGCGCGCATAGGCGCCCCCGAGGGCCACCAGCTCGCCATGGCGGCCTTCCTCGACCACCCGGCCGTGCTGGAACACCAGGATGCGGTCCGCGCTCCGGATCGTCGACAGCCGGTGGGCGATCACCAAGGTCGTGCGCCCGGCCATCAGGGCCTCGGTCGCCGCCTGCACCTCGCGCTCGGTCTCCACGTCCAGCGAGGAGGTCGCCTCGTCCAGCACCAGGATCGAGGCGTCCGCCAGGAAGGCCCGCGCGATCGCGACCCTCTGCCGCTCGCCGCCCGACAGCTTGACCCCCCGCTCGCCCACAAGGGTGTCGTAGCCCTTGGGCAGGCGGCTGATGAAGTCGTGCGCCCGAGCGCGGCGCGCGGCGGCGATCACCTCGCCCGGGCTCGCGCCCGGCCGGCCGTAGGCGATGTTGTCGCCAATGGAGCGGTGGAACAGCGCCGGGTCCTGGGGCACCAGGGCGATAGCCCGGCGGAGCGAGCGCTGGGAAAGGCCCGCGACGTCCTGGCCGTCCACCAGGATACGCCCGCCCTGGATGTCATAGAGCCGCTGCACCAGCTTGACGAAGGTCGACTTGCCCGAGCCCGTCGCGCCGACGAGCGCCACCTTCTGGCCGGGCGGAATCACCACCGAGAAGTCGCTGTAGATCGGCTCGCCCTGGTTCTTGTAGGCGAACGTCACCCGGTCGAACACGATCTCGCCCTTCAGCGGCAGGAAGTCCCGCGCGCCCGGCGCGTCCAGCACCTCGGGCGAGCGGCGATGGTAGCCGGCGACGTCCTCCACGTCGTCCAACGCCCTCTGCAGCTGGCGCACGTTCTCGCCGACGTTCCTGAGGTAGCCGCCCATCAGCATGAAGGCGGTGATGGCGAAGGCGACGTCGCCGGCGCTCGCGCGCCCCTGCGCCCACAGCATGACGAGCATGCCCGTCAGCCCCGCCTGCAGCACGGTTTGCAGGATGTTCATCAGGAACCAGACGTGCACGCCGCGGGTCCAGGTGACGACCACCGCCGCGCGCCAGCGCGCCAGCACATCGGCGAACCGGCCCTCCTCGCGCGCTTCCGCGCCGAAGGCCTTGATGGTGGCGTTGGAGGAGATGGCGTCGGCAAGCGACGCCCCGATCCGCGAGTCCAGGGCGTTGGACTTCAGGTTCGCCGGCCTCACGTAGCGGCCGGTGAGCACGAGGTTCAGCCCGATGTAGACCGCGACGACCGCGCCGGTGAACAGGCCGACGGCCGGCCAGCGCAGGAACATGAAGAGGCTGAGGCCGGACAGCACCAGGAATGCGGGCCCCAGGCCCATCATCAGCACGTCCGAGATGGTGTCGTAGCCCCACATGGCCCGACTGACGCGCCGCACCGTCGCCCCGGCGAAGTTGTCGGCGAACCAGTCGGCCGAGAAGGTCTGGACCCTTTCGAAGGCCTCTCCGGTCATCGCCTCCATGTTGCGCGCGGCGAAGACGTTCCACATGAGGACAAAGCCGATGCGCGCCATGGCGTAGCCGAAGAACAGGCCGACCATGACCATCCACGCCGTCCAGGCCGGCCCGGCCAGATGAGCGCGGCCGGCGACCGCATCCACCAGCCGCCCGCTCGCCCACGGCATGGACAGATCGAAACCGACGCTGACCAGGGTCAGGGCCGCGCAGGCGGCCAGGGTGCGCGGACGGCGCATCCACTGGGCCCACACGAAGCCCAACACCTGCCGGTTGGACAGCACGCGCCTGCGCACGCCGTCCTCGGCGTCTTCCGCTTCCTCGGTCATGGGACCGGCTCACATAGCTGCGTTCGACCGCACGCGGGAGGCGAGGCCGCGAACTTTGCAAGAGGCTGGCGCCGGCGCCACATTGTGCGACGCAAGGCTCAAGCCATCGAGCTCAGATCTTGCGGCGGACGTTCTCAAGCAGGGTCAGCAGGCCGGGGAAGCCCTGGGTGGCGGTGGAGGTGATGTCCAGGTAGCGGTTCAGGCAGTCCTCCAGGCCCTCGGGAGGATCCTTTGCATTCAGCTTGTCGGCCTGATCGGCCAGCTCGAAGGTCTCCTGGGTCAGGCGGTCGAGGATCATGACCGCGCGCTCGACGAAGTAGCGGGCGGTGAGGGTCAGGTCGATGTCGCAGTACTGCTGCTCCTGGAACCGGGTCTTCAGGCGATTGATCGCGACGTTGAGCGCTCCGAAGTCCGTGCTGTAGGCGCCGTTCTCGGCCTTGCTCTCGTCGAGCTTGACGGCGAAGTCGTAGCGCGCCTCCTCCAGGTCGTTGACCAGCTCGTTCAAGGACCCGTTGATCGAGAAGAGCTGGCTCTTCGCCAGCAGCCAGGTGTCGAGCTTGTCGTAGAGCCGCAGGCCGAAGACGATCGCGCACAGCTCCAGCCAGAAGAAGAGCACGCCCGCGCTGAGATTGCTCTCCAGGTCCGGGCGCAGCTGGAACGGCAGGCGGACGCCCGGCGCGAACTCCACGATCGCCGCATAGACGGTCAGGACGGTCACGATCGCGAAGGCCGCGGCCGCGGCCAGGGCGAACAAGGCGCTGACGAGCGCCGAGACGGCGCCACGACGGCTGGGCTTTCCGAGCTTGTTGGCCCGCTGCAGCCTCGTCGAACGCCGGGCGGGTTCCGGCCGCTTGGACGACGCCATCGATCTCCCCACCCTCACGCCGCCTCTGTGGGCCGCTGTCGCCATCCTAAGGTCAAGGCTGTTCAGTCACAACTCAGGCGGCGCGGGCGCGGGCCGCCGTGCACGCCGACGGCGAAGGTCTGCGGCTTGTCTCCGGCGCGCGCCGGGCGCAACTAGAGGCCATGATCGCCGCGCCCCTGCCGGACGCCTCATCGGCAAACTGGGTGGACCGCTTCGCGCCCCCGGCGCTCAGGCCATGGCTCAAGCTCGGGCGGTTCGACCGGCCCATCGGCGCCTGGCTGCTGATGCTGCCGGGCTGGCAGGCCGTCGCCATGGCGGGCGCGGCCAAGGGCCACTGGCCGGACCTGCGGCTGCTGATCCTGATCTTCGTCGGCGCCTTCGTCATGCGCGGCGCCGGCTGCGCCTACAACGACATCGTCGACCGCGACTACGACGCCAAGGTCGCGCGCACGGCGCTGCGGCCGATCCCTTCGGGCCAGATCAGCGTGCGCCAGGCCTGGATCTTCCTGCTGACCCTGAGCCTCATCGGCCTCGCCATCCTTCTCAGCCTGCGGCCCATGGCCATCGAGCTCGGCGTCGGCTCGCTGGGACTGGTCGCGGCCTATCCCTTCATGAAGCGGTTCACCTGGTGGCCCCAGGCCTGGCTCGGCCTCACCTTCAACTGGGGCGCGCTGCTCGGCTACGCGGCGGCGACCGGGACCGTCGGCTGGCCCGCGGGCCTGCTCTACGCCTCGGGGATCTTCTGGACCCTCGGCTACGACACCATCTATGCGATCCAGGACATGGAGGACGACGCCCTGGTCGGGGTCCGCTCCTCCGCCCTCCGCCTGGGCGCCTATGCGCCCCGCGCCGTCCTCGCCTTCTACGCCCTTGCCGCCGCGCTCGCCGTGGCCGCCGCCGCAGTGGCTGACCTGGGTCCCCTCTTCCTGCCGTTCGCGGGGCTCTACGCCCTGCACCTATCGTGGCAGGCCTCCAGGCTCCGGCTGGACGACCCGGCCGGAGCGCTCAGACTATTCAGATCCAACCGCGAGGCCGGCCTGATCCTCTTCGCGGGCCTCGTGGCGGGGCTGTGGCGTCACGCCGGGCTGTTCTCAGGGAGCCTTTGACGGATATGCGGACCCGGAGCCTGATCGTCGCGGCCATGGCCGTCCTGGCGCTGGCCGCGTGCCACAGGAAGCCGCCGGCCAAGCCTCCGGCGCCGGCCGCGCCGCTGGCCTTCGCCAAGACCACGCCGGACGCCGAGGTCAAGCTCGCCCTCGCTCCGGGCGTCGCCGAGGACCCGGCGCTGAACCGGCGGCTCTACGAAGACGGCGTCAAGGAGCTGAACGGATTCGTCGAGGAGGCGGCCAAGGACCGCGCGCAGCTGGTGGGCAAAGGCCTTCCCGACACGCCCTACGAGCGGACGATCGACTGGTCGGTCGCCGCCGCCTCGCCGCGGCTGATCAGCATGAAGCAATCCTGGTTCGACTTCACCGGCGGCGCGCACCCCAACCACGGCTCCAAGAGCCTGCTTTGGGACCGCAAGGCCGCCTCCGCGATCCCGCGCTCGAGCCTGTTCGCCTCCGACGTGGACGGGAGGCGGCTGGACGCGGTGCTGTGCGACGCGATCAGGACCGCGAAGGTCCGACGGGTGGGCGAGGAGATCGCGCGCAGCGAGGAAGGAACCTGGCCCTGCCCCAAATGGGGCGACGCCGACTTCGTGCTGGCGCCCTCCACCGCGCCCGGCAAGTTCGGCGGACTCACCTTCCTGTTCGATCCCTACGCCATCGGCCCCTACGTCGAGGGCGACTACGCCGTCACCGTGCCGCTCGTCCAGTTCCAGGACGCCCTGGCGCCGGCGTTCAAGGACCAGTTCGCCGGCGCGCCGGCCGCGCCCTCGCCGTCCTCCGCCGCGCCCGCCGCGCCCGCCGCGTCGGGATGAGCCTGGACCGGCGCGCCTTCATCCTGGCGCACACGCGCCTCGAACGGCCGCCGCACGTCCCGGAGATCGCCCTCCACTTGGCGACCGAGATCGAGCCGATCTGGCGCTCGACCGAGGACGAGCTGAAACGTCAGGGGCTGGAGCCTCCGTTCTGGGCCTTCGCGTGGGCGGGCGGACAGGCCCTGGCCCGCTATCTGCTGGACTATCCCGAAGAGGTCCGCGGCCGGCGAGTGCTCGATTTCGCCTCCGGGTCCGGCCTCGTCGCCGTCGCGGCGATGAAGGCCGGGGCGGCCTCGGCGCTGGCTTGCGACATCGATCCCTTCTGCGCGGCGGCGGTGGCGCTCAACGCCGAGGCCAACGGCGTCGACATCGCTTTCACGGCCGACGACCTCCTGGAAGGCCCGCCGCCCGAGGCGGAGGTGATCCTCGCCGGCGACGTCTGCTACGCCTGGCCCATGGCCGACCGCGTCCACCGCTGGCTCGAGACGGCGCGCCAGCAGGGCCGGCGGGTGCTGATCGGCGATCCCGGCCGCGCCTATCTGCCCCGCGAGGGCCTCGTCGGCCTCGCCGTCTACGAGATCGAGACCACTCGCGAGCTGGAGGACCGCGAGATCCGCCGCACCGGCGTCTTTACCTTCGCCGACTGAGGGTGTATCGAACAAAACGGGAACATTGGAGCGGGATCATGCGCCGGGACGGCAAGATCGACTATGTGGAGCAGCCCGGCGGGGACCTTCCCGCCACCAAGGCCTTCTACGAAGCGGCGTTCGGCTGGTCCTTCACCGACTACGGCCCGACCTATGCGGCCATGAACGAAGGCCTCGACGGCGGGTTCGACGCCGATCCGGACGGGGTCAAGCGGCCCATGGTCATCCTCTACGCCGAGGATCTGGAGGCGATGGAGGCCAAGGTCCGCGCGGCGGGCGGCGTCATCACGCGCGAGATCCTGAGCTTCCCAGGCGGGCGGCGCTTCCACTTCAAGGATCCGGCCGGCAACGAGCTCGGCGTCTGGGGACCCGAGAAGGAGGCCTGACCGGGCCGGCATCGGCCTTGGCAAGCGGGCCGGCTTGCCGGACTTATGGGCCGATGACTCGCAACCAGATCCGCCCGGGCGACCGGCTCTTCGGAGCGCCCTTCGCCGGTCGCTCGACCGTCTGGGGCGCCGGAGGGGCGGCGGCCACGGCCCATCCCCTGGCCACGCTCGCCGCCGTCGACATGCTGCGCGCGGGCGGCTCGGCCGTGGATGCGGCGATCGCGGCCAATGCGTGCCTCGGGTTGATGGAGCCCACCGCCTGCGGGATCGGCGGGGACGTCTTCGCCCTGCTCTGGGACCCCGAGGCCGGCGAGGTCGTCGGCCTGAACGGATCGGGCCGATCGCCGATCGGCCTGAGCCTGCAGGTCCAGCGCGAACGCGCCGTCGGCGGCCATGTCTGGCGTCACGGGACGGTCTCGGTCAGCGTCCCGGGGGCGGTGGACGGCTGGTGGATGGCGCACCAGCGCTATGGGCGGCTGCCCTGGCGGCGCCTGTTCGAGCCGGCGATCCATTATTGCGAGGCCGGCGCGCCGATCCTGCAGACCATCGCCGGCCTGTGGCGCGCCAACGTCGAGCTGCTCCTGGACGCCGAGGCGCGCGTCGAGGAGACCCGGAACCTCGGACGGACCTACCTGCCGCAAGGGCGCGCGCCGGCGGAGGGCGAGCTCTTCAGCAACCCCGACCTCGGCCGCGCCTATCGCCTCATCGCCGAGGGCGGTCGCGACGCCTTCTACGAGGGCGAGATCGCCGGGATCATCGACCGCTACTTCAGGCAGATCGGCGGCTTCATCACGCGCGAGGACCTCGCCGCCCACGCGGGCGACTGGGTCACGCCGCTCAGGACCACCTACCGGGGCGTCCAGGTCCATGGCCTTGGACCCAACACCCAGGGCCTGGCGACCCTGCAGATGCTCAACATCCTCGAGGGCTTCGACCTGAAGGGGATGGGACTGCTCTCGGCGGGGAGCCTGCATCATCAGGCCGAGGCCAAGCGGCTCGCCTTCGAGGACCGCGCCCGCTTCTACGCCGATCCCGCCTTCGCCGAGATCCCGACCGACTGGCTCCTCTCCAAGGCCTACGCCGCAGAGCGTGCGGCCCTGATCCGGCCGGACCGGCTGATCGAGAAGATCGGCCCCGGCCGGGCCCCCGGCCACGGCGACACCACCTACCTCTGCACCGCCGACGCCGACGGCATGATGGTCTCGTTCATCCAGTCGAACTTTCGCGGCATGGGCTCGGGCCTTGTCCCGGACGGCCTCGGATTCATGTTCCAGAACCGGGGCGAGCTGTTCGCCCTGAAGGACGGCCACCCCAACCTCTATGCGCCCGGCAAGCGGCCCTTCCACACCATCATCCCGGGCTTCGCCGTCCGGGACGGCGCCCCCTGGCTGGCCTTCGGCGTCATGGGCGGGGACATGCAGCCTCAGGGCCAGGTCCAGATCCTGACGTCACTGATCGACCATGGCCTGGGCCTGCAGGAGGCGGGCGACGCCCCGCGCTGGCGCCACGAGGGCTCGGCCGAGCCGGTCGGACGTGCGGCCCAGGGCCCAGGCGCGCTGCATCTGGAGACGGGAATCCCGGACCGGACGCGCGAAGACCTGGCGGCGATCGGCTGGCGCATCGGCGCGTCCGACGGCGGCTTCGGCGGCTATCAGGCCGTCCAGCGGCCTGGCGGCGTCTACGCGGCGGCCTCGGAGATGCGCAAGGACGGCCTCGCCTTGGCTTTCTAGTGTGGTGGATCAGAAGTTCGCATGATGATGGCGGCGCCCTCGGCTGCGAACTTCTGATCCGTAAACCACACTAGAATCATACATTTGCTAGTGTCCTTATCGATCCCGAAGTTCGCATCCGCCTTGCAAATGCGCTGGCGAACTTCGGAATCGGGACACTAGTGTGGTGGATCAGAAGTTCGCATGATGATGGCGGCGCCCTCGGCTGCGAACTTCTGATCCGTAAACCACACTAGAATCATACATTTGCTAGTGTCCTTATCGATCCCGAAGTTCGCATCCGCCTTGCAAATGCGCTGGCGAACTTCGGAATCGGGACACTAGAGCGTGCTTGCGCTTCGGGCGCTCTAGGCGCTGAGCACGATCTTGCCGACGTGCGCGCCGCCTTCCATGCGCGCGTGCGCCTTGGCCGCCTCGGCCAGGGGATAGACGCTGTCGATCACCGGCTTCAGCTTGCCCGCCGCGATCCACGGCCACACGGTCTGTTCGATCGCACGCGCCAGGCGCGCCTTGTCGTCCGCGGGCCGGGGCCGAAGCGTGGAGCCTGTGATCACCAGCCGCTTGCGCATCACCTGGCCGAGGTCGACCTCGGCCTTCGTCCCGCCCAGCGTCGCGATCTGGACCAGCCGGCCGCCCGGCTTCAGCACCTCGACGTTCCGCGGCGTGTAGTCGCCGCCGACCATGTCGAGCGCCACGTCCGCGCCGCCCCCGGCCCTCACCGCCTCGGCCCAGTCGCCGGCAGTGGCGTCGATCGCGACGTCGGCGCCGAGCGCGCTGGCCTGGGCGGCCTTGTCCGCGCCGCGGCCGGTGGCGATCACCCTGGCGCCGGCCGCCTTGGCCATCTGGATCGCGGCCACGCCGATGCCCGAGGTGGCGCCATGGATGAGACAGGTTTCGCCTGGCTGGAGGCGGCCGATGTCGAACACGTTCGCCCAGACGGTGAAAACCGTCTCCGGCAGGGACGCGGCCTCCGCGTCGTCGAGCCCCGGCGGGATGGGCAGGGCGTGGCGCTCGTCCACCACGGCGTATTGCGCATACCCGCCCCCCGGCAGGAGCGCCGTCACCTTGTCACCGACGCCATAGCGCGAGGCGCCTTGCCCGAGGGCGGCGACCTCGCCGGCGATCTCCAGGCCCAGCGTCTGGGGCGCGCCGGGCGGCGGCGGATAGAATCCCAGACGCTGCAGGACGTCCGGACGGTTCACGCCGGCGGCCCGGACGCGGACCAGGATCTGGCCGGGCCCCGGCTCTGGGACAGGCAGCTCGACCGGCTTGAGGCTCTCGGCGGGGCCCTTGCCTCCCTCCACCGCGATCGCGATCATCGTCCTGGCCATGGCGTGCTCCGAACCTTGCGCTTTTGGGGCGCGAGGCGTCTGATACCGGGGTTTGGATGGTCGAGCCAAGGGAGGCGCGCCATGGTGGAGGAGGTCGCCGAACCCCGCCCGTCGCGTGGCGACATCTTGAGGGCCCTGGGACGGGAAGACCTGGAGCTCTACGGCCGCGGCGAGCTGGAAGAGCGCATCGAGCAGCTCAAGGCCGAGATCGCGCGCACCGAGGGCCAGCTCCAGCGCAAGCACGTCGGGCGCACCGCCGCTGACGCTTTGTTCAACATAAGGGGCGAATAATTCGCGCCGCGAGGGCTTGGCATGGCCGTTGCACCCATCGCCGCCGAGGGCGGGACGGGTGTGTTCGCCCAGCCGAGTAGAGGGCGGGAGCGTTTATGAGTGATCTGGGAGCGCCGGCCGTGGACGACTGGCGGACCAACGTGGTGCGGGATTTCGCAGCTTCCGAGCTGTTCGATCGCACCTTCCTGGAAGGGATGGAGCTGGTCGAGGAGACCGCCGCCTATCTGGACGGCGCCGGCCGGCACGATTCCAAGCGCCTGTCGCGCAAGGCGGCCCTGGCCTACGCCAGCGAGAGCATGCGTTTGACCACGCGCCTGATGCAGCTGGCGTCCTGGCTCCTCGTCCAGCGCGCGGTCCGTGAGGGCCAGATGCCTGCCGAGGAGGCCTGCAACGACCGCTACCGCCTGACGGCCGAGGCCGCCCCGGCCCGCGCTGCGGACGAGCTGGAGCACCTTCCCCAGGGTCTGCTCGGCCTGATCGAGCGCGCCGGACGCCTCTACGAGCGGGTGCTGCACCTGGACCGGCGGATGTACCTGGACGCGTCCGTCAGCGAGGCCGGCCATCCAGTGCTGGCCCAGCATGACCGTCTGCAAGAAGCGTTCGGCGCGGGACTCTGATCGCTCCGACCGCCGGCGACCCGGCCGTTCCGGTCAGCTGACGATCCGACGTGCGGCCCGCGAGGGTCGAATGGCTATTTCTTGAGGAAACCGCCGTACTTGGCGGCGAAGCGCGAGACGCGGCCGCCGCGGTCGAGCAGGGTCTGGCTGCCGCCGGTCCACGCTGGATGGGTCTTGGGGTCGATGTCCAGGTTCAGAGTCGCGCCTTCCTTGCCGTAGGTGGAGCGCGTCTGATAGGTCGTACCATCGGTCATCACCACGGTGATGAAGTGATAGTCCGGATGAGTATCTTGTTTCATGACGTGCCGGCCAGGAGCGAGCGGATGCTTGTGGGCCGCCGCAAACGGCCGGGCCCGAGGAGGGGCGGCTATACACGAAGCCAGGCTTTCAGTGCAAGGGCGGGACTGAAGCGATGACCGCCGACGCCCCCGGACGGCCGAGCGCCGGCGTCACGATGCGCCGCCAGCTGCAGGCCGCCGCCGAGCGTCGCGAGCGCCGGCGGGACCTTCGGCCGCTGAAGCGGCTGGCCCCCTTCGTCTTCGCCCACCACGGCGATGCGGCGATCGCCCTGGTCGCCCTCCTGGTGGCCGCCGCCGCCACCCTGGCCCTGACCGGGGCCGGTCGGCTGGTGATCGACCACGGCTTCGCCCGCGGCGGCTCGGCGTCGGCGCTGAATTGGGCCTTCCTGCTCGCCGGCGCGGACATCCTCGTGCTCGCCATGGCGTCCGCCTCGCGCTTCTACTTCGTGAGCAAGCTGGGCGAGCGGGTCGTCGCCGACCTGCGCAAGGCCGTCTATGCCCACGTCCTTGGGCTGGACCAGGCCTTCTTCCTGACCACCCGCACCGGCGAGGTGCTCTCCAGGCTCACCACCGACATCACCATCATCGAGAACCTGGTCGGCTCGACCCTGTCGCAGTCGCTGCGCAACTTCCTGACCCTGATCGGCGCGGTGGTGATGATGATGCTGGTCAGCCCCAGGCTCACCCTGTTCGTCGCCTTGCTCGTGCCGGTGGTCCTGGCGCCGATGTTCATCGTGGGGCGGCGCGTGCGGCGCCTGTCGGCCAACGCCCAGGACCGGTTCGCCGACGCGGTGGCCTACGCCGGCGAGACCCTGGACGGGCTCGACACGGTCCAGGCGTTCGGACGCGAGGCCGCCGCCGCAGGGCGGTTCGGCGGCTTCGTCGAGACCGCCTTCCGAGCCTCGCTCGCCCGTGTCGGCGCGCGGGCGATCATGACCGGCTCGGTGATCCTCGTGATCTTCGGCGGCGTCGCGACGGTCCTGTGGGTCGGCGCCCACTCGGTGCTGGCCGATTCCATGTCGGGCGGCGTCTTCTTCCAGTTCCTGTTCCTGTCGGTCCTGGCCGCCAGCTCGGTCGGCGCTCTGGGCGAGGTGTGGGGCGAGATCCAGAAGGGCTCCGGCGCCATGGAGCGCATCGGCGAGATCCTCGACTCCAGGCCCCAGATCGCGGCCCCGCCCAAGCCGGCCATCCTGCCCGAGCCGGCCCGGGGCGAGATCGCCTTCGAGAACGTCACCTTCCGCTATCCGGGCCGCGAGGACCTGCCGGCGCTGACCGATTTCAGCCTGAAGGTCGGCCGCGGCGAGCGAGTCGCCCTGGTCGGACCGTCGGGCGCGGGCAAGAGCACGGTGTTCCGTCTTATCCTGAGGTTCTACGACCCCCAGGTCGGCAAGGTGCTCGTCGATGGAGTGGACCTGCGCGCCGTCGACCCGGCCCAGGCTCGCGCGCGCATGGCGCTGGTGGCCCAGGATGCGGGCCTGTTTTCGGGCTCGGCGGCCGAGAACATCCGCTTCGGGCGGGAGGACGCAAGCGAGGAGGCCCTGCACGCGGCGGCCGAGGCCGCGCAGGCGGAGGGCTTCATCGAGACCCTGCCGCAGGGGTTCGACACGCCGGTGGGCGAGCGGGCCAAGACCCTTTCCGGCGGCCAGCGCCAACGCCTGGCGCTGGCCCGCGCCCTGGTCCGCGACGCGCCGATCCTGCTCCTGGACGAGGCCACCAGCGCGCTCGACGCCGAGAACGAGCAGCTGGTGCAGCGGGCGCTGGACCAGGCCATGATCGGGCGCACCACCCTGGTGATCGCCCACCGCCTGGCCACGGTCCTGCGCGCCGACCGCATCGTGGTGATGGATCAGGGCCGCGTCGTGGAGGAAGGCCGCCACGGCGAGCTGGTCGCCCGCGGCGGGCTCTATGCGCGCCTGGCCGACCTGCAGTTCAGCGGTCAGGCCGCCTGAACCGGCGACCTGGCCAGGCGGCGCGTCATGGCCGAGCCCACGAGGGCGCCCATCATCACATAGCTCATCAGGGCGATGACCAGCGACATGGCGATCCGGCCCGGCGATCCGGAGGGCGCCCACAGGACCAGCGACACGGCTCTCAACGCCATCTGCAGTCCCTGGGCGGCGGCCGCTGCGCCGAGCCAGAGGTTGTCGTCGCGAACCGCCAGCACCAGGAAGACCGCGGCGGGATAGAGGTCCCAGATCAGCCCCACCGCCAGGGGCTCGCGCGCTGTTCCCCAGAGGGTCAGCCATGCGACGGTGCAGGCGGTCGAGCCGATCCAGCTCGAGCCGTAGAAGACGACGGCGATCCGCTCGGCGCGGCCGCCCTGGCGCCAGGCGTAGGCGCAGGCCGTCGCCGCGCTGCCCAGGAGCAGGGCGAAGTAGATGACGTTCAGCGTCTTCAGGTCAGGGGCCACGACGGTCGATCCCTCCTCGGCGCCAGGTTCGGCGCAGTCGCGGCGGTTGGCAAGGATCAGCGCCACAACTTCTGAGCGTTGGAGGCGACGGACCGTTCAGGCGAGAAAGGACGTCAGGGTTTCTGACCCGCGGGCGGCTGAGCGCCCGGGCGACAGGACACGAGCCGCCATCGTCGCGCCGATGCCGGTCGTCGCCGCGTCCTGAACGGCGGCTTTGCGGCCGGGCCTGAAGTTGAGGGGAGGAACGCGGCTCCGGCGCGCCTCGGGCGCCATTCACTTGGCTGCGGCTTCGGCAGGTCCATGAGCGGTCAAGGCGTCACGGCCGGCATGGCGTGCGCGGATCGAAGCCAGCGTGCCGCCGAGGATGCTGAGCAGGGTCAAGAGATTGGTCAGGTCCAGCATCAGGATGTAGCCGTTGACGGACCCGAAGGAGAAGTCGGCCTGGTCGGTGAAGTGGGCGGCGTGCAGGGCGAGCTGGACGCCGCTGAAGACCATCGCCAAGCCCAGCCACAGGCTGTTGAATCGCACGGCCAGCAGCAGGAATCGACCGCCGTGGCCACATCGCAGGCGAGCACGAGCGCCATGGGAAAGGCGTTTCGGGTGGCCAGTCCGTAGAGGAGGGAAACGAGGGACGGCGCGAGATAGACGATGCCGCCGAACTTCTCGGCCGGATCTCCCTTGATCCAGGCGAACAGGCAGACGCCCAACATCAGCACATCGCCGGCAACGACGACGGCGATGTCCAGAATGAAATGCGCCTCCGAGGTCATCGGAGGCGCAATACCGCAAAGCGGTTAACTCAATCCGACTGACAGAGCCGTCAGTTCGGAAGCCGGCGCTCAGCTCGCGCGGCGCTCGGCGACGGTTGCGTCTTGCGAAGGCTCCACCGGCGGCTTGAAGCCCCCGGCCTTCACGCGGACGCCCAGCCGCAGCTGGCACTCGTTCAGGGCCGCGTGGGCCTCGACCATCGCGCGGCGCGCGTCGGCCAGGGCCTTCATCGACTCTGCGATCTTGCTGGTGGCCTCGTCGGTGAAGGTCGCGGAGAGCTTCAGCTCTTCCTTGGCTTCGACCAGGCCGCCCATCAGCACGGAAGCCTTGGCGATGGCGCCATCGATGGCGTCTTCGCTCGCCCAGAGCTTCTCGGCAACGCGCTTAACTACGAACACCTTTTCCATCAACCCCTCCATACACGGCGAGGTTGATAGTTAAGCAGGAGTTAACGACTTGGCTAGGGGTAACCATTCGTTAACCGCTTGATTTTCACCGGATGCTTCACTTTGTCGCGTAATGCGTGTGATCTGCCACAGGCTTGCCTGGAAAGGTTGTGGGCGAAAGTGAAGCGTTAGGAGATCGCAGCCTATACAGCCGTGGAATTCGCGAGCTGCGCGGGGGCGCCGGTGGCGGCCGAGATGGAATTGAGCAGAGAGGCGACAGGGCCTGCGGCGGACCCGCCGCCCAGGGGCGGCGCCGGACCGATGGCGGTCACCCTCGGCTATCCGCTGAAGGGCCTGTCGTTCCAGAACCGCATCGCCGTGGTCGCCCTGGTCACAGCCGTGGCCGTTCTGATGGCGGCCTGCCTGCTGTTCATGCTGCAGCAGTGGCGCACCGAGCGCTCCCTGTTCGCTCAGGACCAGCGGATCCTGGCCAAGGTCGTCGCCGCCAACGCCGCGCGCGACATGACCCACGACGGCGGGCGCGACTTCCGCGCCGACGTCGCCAGCCTGTCGGCCGATCCCCGGGTCATCTCCGCGGTCCTGCTCGATCCGTCGGGCCGCAAGCTCGCCGGCTTCGACCGCGGCGGGCGGACGGGCGGGGATGTCGCGCGCGCCACTGCGCCCGTGTCCATCGAGGGCCGCCAGCTCGGCAAGATCACCATCGTCACCCGCCCCAACGGGCTGGGGGCCTTGTTGCCGCGCTTCATCTCCATGGGCGGCGCCTTGTTCTTCGTCGCGGCGGGCCTTGCGCTGTTCATGGGCCGGTGGCTTGCGGCGCGCCTCACCCGGCCGGTCGAGCGGCTCTCGCAGGCGATGCACGAGGTGGCGCGCTCGGGCGACTTCGGCCGCCGCGTGACCCACGGCGAGAATGACGAGTTCGGCCGCCTGACCGAAAGCTTCAACGCCCTGCTCGCCCAGCTGCAGACCAACGACCTGGAGCTGCGCAACGCGATGGACGATCTGGTCGAGGCGCGCGACGCCGCCGAGGCCGCCAATGTCCTGAAGTCCCACTTCCTGGCCAATATGAGCCATGAGATCCGCACGCCCCTGAACGGGGTCCTGGCCATGGCTCAGATCATGGGCATGAGCGAGCTGAGTCCGACCCAACGCGAGCGTCTGGCGGTGATCCGCCAGTCCGGGGAAGCGCTGCTGACTGTGCTCAACGATGTGCTCGACCTCTCCAAGATCGAGGCCGGGCGCATGGAGCTGGAGGACGTCGAGCTCTCGGCCGGCGACCTGGCCAAGAGCGTGGAGGCCGCCCACGGCCCAGTCGCTGCCAAGAAGGGCCTGGCTTTCAGCGTGCATGTGCGCGAGGCCGCCAAAGGATCGCGGCGAGGGGACTCCGCGCGCCTGCAGCAGATCCTGAACAACCTGGTCGCCAACGCGGTGAAGTTCACCGCCACGGGCTCCGTGAAGATCGTGATCGACGGCGAGGGCGAGGGCGGCGCCGACGGTCTGCGCATCTCCGTCGCCGACACCGGCATCGGCATCCCGTCCGACAAGATCCCGCTGCTGTTCCAGAAGTTCAGCCAGGTCGACTCGTCCACGACCCGCCAGTTCGGCGGCACGGGTCTGGGGCTCGCCATCTGTCGCGAGCTCGCCCAGCTCATGGGCGGCCGGATCTGGGCCGAGAGCGTCCAGGGCCAGGGCTCGACCTTTTTCGTCACCCTGCCGCTGGCCCGGGTCTGCGAGGATCGCGGCCGGACCGACCAGGCGGCGGGCCGCGAGGCGGCGGCGAACGACCTGGCAAGCCTCAACATCCTGGCCGCCGAGGACAATCCGACCAACCAGCTGGTTCTCAAGACCGTCATGTCCACCTTTGGCCTGGAGGTCGACATCGTTCCGGACGGACGCCAGGCGGTGGACGCCTGGAAGGCCGGCGACTACGACCTGATCCTCATGGACATCCAGATGCCGGTGATGGACGGAATCACCGCCACCCGGCAGATCCGCGAGGTTGAAGCGCGGACCCGGCGGCCGCGTACGCCCATCGTCGCCCTCTCCGCCAACGCCATGACCCACCAGGTCCGCGAGTATCTGGACGCCGGCATGGATCTGCACGTGGCCAAGCCCATCCAGATCGCCAAGCTGCAGGAGGCGCTGGTCGCGGTCCTCAGCCAGCGCGGCGGCGCCGAGGCGGACGTCCGCGAGGCGGTCTGACCTCTCTCTACCCTTTGTCCAGGCGGATCGAGCCGCCGGCGCGTCAGCAGGCCACGTGCGGGCTGACCAGGCCGAGCGGCACGGCGGTGGAATCCTTGACGCCCCTGACCACGATCCGGCTCTGGCAATTGGACACCAGGCCCGAGGACAGGAGCTTGTCGCGCAGGAAGTTGTCGAAGCCGTGGATGTCGCGGGTGACGATCCGCAGCACATAGTCCTCGCCGCCGGTCACGGTGGCGCACTGCACCACCTCGGGCCAGTCCTTCACCAGCGCCTCGAACCGGTCGAGGTTGTCCTTGGTCGGCAGCGACAGCTTGACCGTGGCATAGACCTCGAAGCCGAGCCCCAGCTGCTCGCGGTCGAGCAGCGTCACCCGGCCCTGGATGATGCCCACGTCCTCCAGCCGCTTGATCCGGCGCCAGCAGGGACTCGAGGAAAGACCGACCCGCTCGGCGATCTCGGCCACCGACAGGCCCGCGTCGTGCTGGATCAGGTCGAGGATCTTGGCGTCGACGGCGTCAAGCGGCTCGGGCAAGTTTGATCCCCTCTGGGCGGCGTTTCTTGCTGATTCTTGCTGCAAACCATGAGGCTCGCACCTCAGGTTGGCAAACATTTTCGCGTTGAGGCCCTGTTTCAGTCGCCGGCTGCGCGCTGGGGAGCGGCCTGCGCCGCCTCGATGCGGCGCCGCCTCCAGCCGGCCCCAGCTCACCCGGCGCCAGGCCCGTTCGTGCAGGTAATAGAGCGCGATCTTGGTCAGGGCCTCAGCCGTGGCGATCGAGACGGCGTACTTCAGCCTGCCGGTGAAGATGAGGCTGAGCGCGAAGGTGTCCAGGCTTCCCACAAAGCGCCACGACAGCGCCTTCAGCAGGGAGCGCAGACGGCTGTCCGGCGACCAGGAGACGAACCGCCACGCCCGTTCGTGCAGATAGTAGAGCCCGATCTTGGTGACGGTCTCGGTCGAGGCGATCGAGCCGGCCGCGATCGGTTGGCGCGTGATCAACAGGCTCCACACGAAGGTGTCGAGCGTGCCCACGGCCCGCCAGCTGACGGCCTTGGCCAGGGCCCGTCCACGGCCTCGGCGTGTGACGCCTGGGGTGTCGGTCGCCATCCGCGACTCCGGCTATGAAGGCCCTTGGCGCGCCTCGGGCCAGGCATCGAATGATAGATTGCGGCGAAAATGCCAGAAAGTCTAGCGACTAGGTCGACTTTAGATTTCGACGCCGCGGTGGTCGGCGCGGGCGCGGTTGGGCTTGCAACGGCCTGGGCTCTGGCCGCTCGCGGCCTCTCCGTCGCGGTGCTGGAGAAGGAGGCCGGCATCGGACAGGGGATCTCCTCGCGCAACTCCGAGGTCGTCCACGCGGGCCTCTACTATCCGACCGGCTCCTTGCGCGCGCGCGCCTGCATCGAGGGTCGCCGCCGCCTGTACGGGTTCCTCGAGGACCACGCCGTCGCCTTCGACCGCTGCGGCAAGCTGGTCGTGGCCACGGAAGAGGCGGAGGTTCCGCGCATTGAGGCCCTCCTCGCCCAGTCGCGCGCCAACGGGGTCGAGGGCGTCGAGCCCGTCACGGCGGCCGTAGCGCGCGCGATGGAGCCCGAGCTCCACTGCGTTGGCGCCCTGCACTCCGCGACGAGCGGCGTGTTCGACAGCCATGGCTACATGCTGGCCCTGCAGGGCGAGATCGAGTCGCACGGCGGCTGGATCGCCGTGCGCACGCCTTTCCTGGGCGCGAGCCCTCTGCCCGGCGGGGGCTTCCGCATCCGCGCCGGCGGCGAGGCCCCAGCCGAGGTGGACGCCGCCCGGCTGGTGATCGCCGCGGGCCTCGGGGCCCAGGCGGCCGCCGGCGCCGTGGCGGGGTATCCACGGGCCCTGATCCCCGCGCTGCATTACGGCAAGGGCGTCTACTTCCGGCTGGCGGGCAAGGCGCCGTTCCGGCGCCTCGTCTATCCGCCGCCGATTCCGGGCTCGCTCGGCACCCACTATCGCCGGGATCTGGGCGGCCAGGCGCACTTCGGGCCGGACCTCGAATACGTCGACCACGAGAGCTACGACGTGGATCCCGCCCGGGCCGGCGCTTTCTACAGCGCCGTGCGCCGCTATTGGCCGGCCCTGGCCCACGGCGCGCTGGAGCCCGACTACGCGGGCATTCGCCCCAAGCTTCATGGGCCGGGCGAGCCGCAGCCGGACTTCCGGCTGGACGGGCCCGAGGTCCACGGCCTTCCTGGCCTCTTGGCCATGTTCGGCATCGAGAGCCCCGGCCTGACCAGCTCCCTGGCGCTGGGCGACATCGCCTGCGAGGGACTCGGACTTCAAGCCGCCCGACCGGCACCACAAAGCGGCCCCGTTCGACGCTAGACTCCCAGGTGATTCGCCGCGCCCAGGGAGGACAGGGCATGGACCGCCGTTCGCTGATCATCGGAGGGGCCGCCCTCGGCGCCGCCGGTTGGACCGCCGCCCGCGCCCAGGACGAGCAGCCGACCGAGCTGCCGCCCGCAGCGCCGCGGGCTGCATCCGCCGCGCCTTCGGCCAAGTCCTCCTCCGAGACGGCGCCGGCCGAGCCCGAGAGCCTGCCCCAGCCCCAGGTGAGGCCGAGCTATCCAGCCAACACCCCCGCCGAAACCTACGACCGCAGCGAGCTCGTCAACGGCGTGTCGGACTTCCTCGGCGTGTCGGCCGAGTCCGCCGCCGCCGCCATCGAGCGCATCTTCAAGGAAAATGGCCGGCCGACCGCCTACATCGCCGGCGAGGAGGGCTCGGCCGCCTTCTTCGGCGGACTGAGGTACGGCAAAGGCCTGCTCTATATGAAGCATCGCCCCACGACCCGCGTATTCTGGAGGGGACCGTCCATCGGGTTCGACTGGGGCCTCAACGCCTCGCGCTGCTTCACCCTTTGCTACAATCTTCAGTACCCCGAGTTCATCTTCCGGCGCTTCCCGGGCGTGGACGGGTCGGCCTATCTGGTGGCCGGCCTCGGCGTGAACTACCAGCACGCTGACGGCGTCACCCTGGCGCCGATCCGCACCGGCGTGGGCCTGAGGCTCGGCGCCAACGTCGGCTACCTGGCCTACAGCCGCACGCGCAACTACTTCCCGTTCTGATCCGGCGAACAGCGGATCGGGCGCCCGCCTTTCCCGACGGCGAATCGTTGAACCGGCCGCGCGCCTCGGCTACTGGATTGCAACGGACGGGCGCATCCGGCGCGCGTCTGTGGTTCCAACCCACCACTCATCAGGTTTTCTGCCGGCGGTGGCGCGCGCGCGCCTGCTTGGGGCCGGCGAGGATGGCGACGTGGCCAATGTCACGGTTGTGGGCGCCCAGTGGGGCGACGAGGGCAAGGGCAAGATCGTCGACTGGCTATCCAGCCGCGCCGACGTGGTGGTGCGCTTCCAGGGCGGCCACAACGCCGGCCATACCCTGGTGGTCGGCAACCAGACCTACAAGCTGAGCCTGCTGCCGTCCGGCGTGGTTCAGGGCAAGCTCTCGGTCATCGGCAACGGCGTGGTGGTGGACCCATGGGCCCTGCTCGACGAGATCGCCCGGATCGAAAGCCAAGGCGTCGGCATCTCGCCCGACAACCTGGTGCTGGCCGACAACGCGGTCCTGATCCTGCCCATCCACCGCGACCTCGACCAGGCGCGCGAGGCCGCGTCGGCCCATAAGATCGGCACCACCGGGCGCGGCATCGGGCCGGCCTACGAGGACAAGGTGGGCCGGAGGGCCGTGCGCGTGGCGGATCTCGCCGACCGCGCGGCGCTGGAAGGCAAGATCGACCGCCTCCTGGCCCACCATGCGCCGCTGCGGCGAGGTCTCGGCCTGGCCGATATCGATCCCGACGCCCTGCTGGGCGCGCTGCTGGAGGTCGCCCCAAGGGTGCTGCCCTACGCGCGGCCAGCCTGGCGGATGCTGGGCGAGATCGTCCGCTCGGGCAGGAAGGTGCTGTTCGAGGGCGCCCAGGCGAGCATGCTCGACGTCGACCACGGCACCTATCCCTTCGTGACGTCCTCCAACACCGTGGCGGGCCAGACCGCCGCGGGCGCGGGCGTCGCGCCGCGCGCGTCCGGCTACGTGCTCGGCATCATGAAGGCCTACGCCACCCGGGTCGGCGAAGGTCCCTTCCCGTCCGAGCTCAAGGACGAAATCGGCCGCCGGCTCGGCGAGCGGGGTGCGGAGTTCGGCACCGTCACCGGCCGGCCCCGCCGCTGCGGCTGGTTCGACGCGGTGCTGGCGCGGCAGTCGGCCTGGGTGAGCGGCCTCGACGGCGTGGCCCTCACCAAGCTCGACGTTCTGGACGGCTTCGAGCGTTTGAGGATCTGCACCGGCTATCGGCTCGACGGTCGCGAGCTGGACTTCCTCCCCGCAGGCATGACCGAGCAGGCGGCGGCCGAGCCGGTCTACGAGGAGGTGGACGGCTGGTCCGGCAGCACCCGCGGGGCGCGCAGCTGGAAGGAACTGCCCGGCGAGGCGGTCAAGTACGTGCGGCGGGTCGAGGAACTGATCGGCGTCCCGGTCGCGATGCTCTCCACCAGTCCGGAACGCGAGGACACCATCCTGATGAAGGATCCCTTCGTCGGTTGATCCGGTCCCAGGGTCCCATCAAGCCGATATTTACCGTAACGGGCCCATGATCGGGTCGACCCTGAAGGGGGCGTCCTTGATTGAACTCGACCCCAAGCTGGCCCAGGCTCTCGCGCCCCACATGGAGCGCGCGCTGGTGGTCGACCCCCTGCCCGCATCGGCGCGGCTGATGACCGATCTGCTGCACAACATCTGGCCGGGCCAGGTCTGGGCGGCCGCCACCACCCGTCAGGCCCTGTCGCTCGCCCAGTCGGTCGAGCCACAGCTGATCTTCACCGAATATGCGGGCGAGGAGCTGGACGGGCTCGCCTTCACGCGGGGGCTCAGGCGCAGCGACTTCGCCTGCCGCAAGGCGCCGGTGATCATGCTGACCGCCCACGCCACGCCGGCCGCGATCCTGGGCGCCCGCGACGCCGGGGTCCACGAGTTCCTGCGCAAGCCCTTCACCAACAAGGACCTGATCCGACGCATCGAGGTGGTGGTGTGCTATCCACGCGGCTGGGTCGAGGCCGTCGGCTATGTCGGACCGGACCGGCGCCGGTTCAACTCGGCCGAGTACAAGGGCGCCCGCAAGCGCCCGGCCGACTCCATCGCCGATCCCCTCGAGGCCAGGCTGGTCCAGGCGCTGCAGATCGTATCCGCCGCGGTCGCGGCGACCCTCGCCGATCCGTCCCAGTCGCTACGCTCGCTGAACGCCCAGGCGATGGAGCTCAAGCGGCTCGGGACCGAGCTGAGGCGGCCCGACCTGATGTCCGCGGCCTGCGAGCTTCAGGACAGCCTTGTCGAGGCCGCGCGAGGAAAGCCGCTCACCCGCGAGGATGTCCTGCCGGCGGCGGAGAAGCTGCTCGCCTTCATGCCCTCGGACATCGAGGTCGAGCCCCGCAGCGCCGCCTAAGGCGCTGGTCGCTGCGATTGAATTGGCGCAGCGCTCCAAAGCCTTGATTTGTCGCGTTTTCCAGCGGCGAACCGGTGTCCGCGGAGTCCGTCCTCCGGCCGACCTTCGGTCGGACCGGAAGACCTTCCGGGACGCACGCCTCAGGCGCCGATCAGATTGCGCTCCTCGGCGGCCGAACGCATCGCCTTCTGAAGCTTCTCGAAGGCGCGGACCTCGATCTGGCGCACGCGCTCACGGCTGACGCCATACTCGGCCGCCAGCTCCTCCAGCGTCGTCGGATCATCCTTCAGCCGCCGCTCGGTCAGGATGTGACGCTCGCGGTCGGTGAGTTCGGTCATGGCCTCTTCGAGAAGGGCCATGCGGATGCTGCGCTCCTCGTTCTCGGCGACCTGGGTCTCCTGGCTGACGGCCGTGTCGTCGGCGAGCCAGTCCTGCCACTCGCTCTCGGAGTCCGAGCGCAGCGGAGCATTCAGCGAGGCGTCCGGGCCCGACAGGCGCCGGTTCATCGAGATCACTTCCTCGTCGAGCACGCCGAGCTTGGTGGCGATCTGATGCACCTGGTCGGGGCGCATGTCGCCTTCCTCGAGCGCGGAAATCTCGCTCTTGGCCTTGCGCAGGTTGAAGAACAGCTTCTTCTGCGCGGCGGTGGTGCCCATCTTCACGAGCGACCAGGACCTCAGGATGTATTCCTGGATGGAGGCCCGGATCCACCACATGGCGTAGGTGGCCAGGCGGAAGCCCCTGTCCGGGTCGAACTTCTTGACGGCCTGCATCAGGCCGACATTTCCCTCGGAAATCACCTCGCCGATGGGCAGGCCGTAGCCGCGGTAGCCCATGGCGATCTTGGCCACCAGGCGAAGGTGCGATGTGACGAGCCTGTGCGCCGCCTCGGGATCCTCGTGTTCGCGCCAGCGCTTGGCCAGCATGAACTCCTCGTCCTTGGCGAGCATGGGAAAACGGCGGATCTCGGCGAGATACCGCGAAAGGCCGCCTTCCGGCGACATGACGGCGAGCGTGGTTGCGGCCATCGGCCGATTGGTCCCCTTTGTCCCTGTTGGAGGACGCAGGGCGCGCCTAGTAGCGGGCGCGCTCCGCCCTTCCCCGATCAACTCCCTAGATAGGGAACGGTTGCGGACGAATTAAGACCTCTGAAAGATTTGTAATGCGTCGGCCTCCGACGGATGCGGCCAGCATATAAAGATGTCTTTATATGCCCGTTGCCGGCCTTGGCCCGCGCGGCTATAGAGCCCTCACATCCGCCGTTGAATGCAAGAAGGAGCCGTCATGGCCGACTACGTGGTCAAGGACATTGGTCTCGCCGACTGGGGCCGCAAGGAGATCGAGATCGCCGAGACGGAGATGCCGGGCCTGATGGCCATCCGCGAGGAGTACGGCAAGGACAAGCCACTCAAGGGCGCCCGCATCGCCGGCTGCCTGCACATGACCATCCAGACCGCCGTCCTGATCGAGACGCTGACCCACTTGGGCGCCGACGTGCGCTGGGCCTCCTGCAACATCTTCTCCAC
Source organism: uncultured Alphaproteobacteria bacterium (assembly GCA_963775275.1). Classification (GTDB taxonomy): domain Bacteria; phylum Pseudomonadota; class Alphaproteobacteria; order Caulobacterales; family Caulobacteraceae; genus JANWHQ01. The sequence continues at coordinate 1,090,095 of CAVZII010000005.1, forward strand.
GCAGGACCACGCCGCCGCCGCGGTGGCCGCGGCCGGCACGCCGGTGTTCGCGGTCAAGGGCGAGACCCTGGCCGAGTATTGGGAGTACGTGCACCGGATCTTCGAATGGTCGGACGGCGGCGCGCCCAACATGATCCTGGACGACGGCGGCGACGCCACGCTGCTGTGCGTGCTGGGGCCCAGGGCCGAGCAGGACGCCGATTTCCTGGAGCATCACACCAACGAGGAGGAAGAAGCCCTCTTCGCCGTGGTCAAGCGCACCATGAATGAGAAGCCGGGCTTCTACTCGGCCATCCGCAACGCGGTGAAGGGCGTCTCCGAGGAGACCACCACCGGCGTGCACCGCCTTTACCAGATGGCCGAGAAGGGCGAGCTGCCCTTCCCCGCCATCAACGTCAACGACAGCGTCACCAAGTCCAAGTTCGACAACCTCTATGGCTGCCGCGAGTCGCTGGTGGACGGCATCCGCCGGGCCACGGACGTCATGCTGGCGGGCAAGGTCGCGGTCATCTGCGGCTATGGCGACGTGGGCAAGGGCTCGGCCGCCTCGCTGCGCAACGGCGGCGCCCGGGTGATCGTCACCGAGATCGACCCGATCTGCGCCCTGCAGGCCGCGATGGAAGGCTATGAGGTGCTCACCGTCGAGGACGTCCTGCCCTACGCCGACATCTACTGCACGGCGACCGGCAACAAGGACGTGATCACCGTCGACCACATGCGGCGGATGAAGCACAACGCCATCGTCTGCAACATCGGCCACTTCGATTCCGAGATCCAGATCGCGGGCCTGAAGAACTTCAAGTGGGACGAGATCAAGCCGCAGGTCCACCATGTGGAGTTCCCCGACGGCAAGAAGATCATCGTGCTGTCCGAAGGCCGCCTGGTGAACCTCGGCAACGCCACCGGCCACCCCAGCTTCGTGATGTCCTCGTCCTTCACCAACCAGGTGCTGGCGCAACTCGAGCTGTGGACCAACGGCCAAGCCTATGAGAGCAAGGTCTATACCCTGCCCAAGAAGCTCGATGAAAAGGTGGCCATGCTCCACCTGGCCAAGCTGGGCGTCAAGCTGACCAAGCTTTCGTCGGAGCAGGCGCACTACATCAACGTACCTGAGCAGGGGCCGTTCAAGGCCGACCACTACCGGTACTGATTTGGTCGAAGCCGCCCGCCGGGGAGCCTCGCGGCTCCGCGGCGGGCGCGCGCCCAGGCTATGGCGCGGGTCTTGAAAGGCCCTATTACAGTCCCATGGCCAGCGCCCTGATCCTGTCCAGTCACGTCGCGTCCAGCCGCGTCGGCGGTTCGGTGCAGGCCCTTGTGCTGGCCCAGTTCAAGATCGACGCGATCCTGGCGCCGACGGTGCTCTTCGGCCGGCACCCGGGCTGGGGCGCGCCCGGCGGCGGGCCCACGCCCATCGAGCTATTCGAAGGCATGCTCGACGGGATCGAGGCCAACGGACTTCTGGAAAGCGCCGATCTGGTCATCACCGGCTACTTCGCCTCCGACGCCCAGGTGCGCGCGGCCGCCCGCGCGATCGATGCGGTCCGCGCCTCCCCGCGCGGGGAAGACATGCGCAAGCCGATCATCGTGGTGGACCCCATCATGGGCGACTCGGGGGCCGGCCTCTACGTCCCCCCCGAGGTGTCGCAGGCGGTGATCGCCGAGCTCGTCCCGCGTGCGGACTATGTGACGCCCAACGTCTGGGAGCTGGAGCGGATGACCGGCATGCCGGCCAGGGACCCGCGCTCGGCCGTGAGCGCGGCGCGCTTGCTCGGACGCCCGACGATGGCCTCTTCGGTGATCCGGGGCCCGGAGATCGGCGTGGTCTATGCCGACAAGGCCGAGGCCTGGTTCGCCGCCCATGCCAGGGTCGACCAGCCGCCGCGCGGAACAGGCGACCTCCTGACCGCCCTCTTCGCCGCCGCCCTGGTCGAGGGCCAGCCGGTCTCCTACGCGCTGGCGCGGGCGGTGGGCGGCGTGGCCGAGACCGTCGTCGCGGCGGGCGCCTGGAACACGCCGGAGCTCCCGGTCGTGCTGATGGGTCCCAAGATCAAGTCCGCCTCGCCCAGCGTCCGGATCGAGCGGCTGGCGTAGGGTGAGCGAGCCGGTCGAGATCACGGGCCTTTGCCCGGACCGTTTCTCCGCCGTCAGGGACGCCTTCGCCGCCAACTTTGCGGGTGGCCTGGAGCTCGGCGCACGATTCTGCGCGGTGATCGAGGGCGAGGTCGTGCTCGACCTGATGGCGGGCTTCGCCGACCGGGAGCGGACCCGCCCCTTCGGCCCTGACGTTCTGACCCCCGTCTTCTCGACGACCAAGGCCGTGACCGCGGTGATGATCGCGCGGCTGGTCGGCCAGGGCCGGCTCGCCTACGAGCGGCCCATGGCCAAGCTCTGGCCGGAGTTCGCCCAGAAGGGCAAGGCCGCGATCACGCTGAGCCAATGCCTGTCGCACCAGGACGGTCTGGCCGCCTTCACCGAGCCGATGGACCCGGAACTGTGGTTCGACTGGGAGGCGATCACCGCCAGGATCGCCGCCATGGCGCCGCTCTGGCCGCCCGGGACCGCCTCGGGCTATCACCCGGTCACCTTCGGGTACATCGCCGGCGAAGCCTTCCGCCGCGCGGACGGGCGCACGATCGGCGCGGCTCTTCGGCAGGATCTCGCCCAACCTCTCGGCCTCGACGTCTGGATCGGGCTTCCGGAGTCCGAGCACGGGCGGTGCGCAGAGATGCAGCGCCCGCCCGCCATGCCCGACCTCGGGCCGCTCACCGAGATCAAGCGTGCGGCGTTCCTCGAGCCCTGGTCCTCGCCGGGCGGCCGAGACACCGCCCGCTGGCGCAGGGTCGAGATCCCTTCTGCCAACGGCCACGCCACGGCCGAGGCCCTGGCCCGGCTGATGGCGCTGGTCGCCTGCGACGGGCGCCTGGAGGGTCGACAACTCCTCGAGCCCGGAATCGCCGCGGAGATGTCGCGCGAGCGCATCCGCGGCGCGGACCTCGTTCTGCCGTTCACCCTGAGCTGGGCCGCGGGCCTTCTGCGCAATCCGCCGAACATGATCTTCGGCCCGGCGCCGACGGCGGTAGGCCACTACGGCTGGGGCGGCTCGTGCGCCATGGCCGATCCGTCGCGCCGACTCTCAGCCGCCTATGTGATGAACCGCCAGTCCACGAGCCTGATCGGCGATCCGCGCGCGGTGAGATTGCTGAAAGCGCTCTACGCCGCGCTCGAGGCCGCCTGAACGCCGGCCTCGTTCAGCCACTCCAGGATCTTGGCCTTGGGCATGGCCCCGACCTTCATCGAGGCCATCTGGCCGTCCTTGAACAGCATCAGGGTCGGGATGCCGCGCACGCCGTAGCGCGAGGGGGTGGTGGGGCTGTCCTCGATATTGACCTTGGCGATGGTCACCTGGCCGCCGAGCTCCTCGGCGATCTGCTCCAGCGCTGGCGCGATCTGTTTGCACGGGCCGCACCACTCGGCCCAGAAGTCCACGAGCACGGGCTTTTCCGCCTTCAGCACGTCCTGCTCGAAGGACTCGTCGGTGACCTTGAGGGTGTTCATCGAGGAACGCTCCTAACTGCAGCCGCAGGTTTCGCTTCGGGTCGCGATGTAAGGACCCCGGCGACCGGGATCAACCGGATCGTGGCAGAGCTTGCAGCGCCTGCGCCATAAGAATTTCTGGCACGGGCATCAGTTTCGGTCCGTCGGTCCAGACCAGCGCCGCCTCGACGCGCCGGCCCGGGAAGATCTCGCGCAGCACCGCCGCATAGACCGCCATCTGGGCGACATAGACGGGATCAGCGTCCTCGATCCGGTTCGGCGAAGGGCGGTTGGTCTTGTAGTCGACGACCAGGACCCGGTCGGGCTCGACCAGCAGCCGGTCGATGCGCCCGGACACGGCGAGGCCCGCCGGCAGCTCCGGCGCCGAGCCCGCGATCGCCGCCTCCGCGCGCGAGCCCGGGCCGAACACGGCCGCGAACTGTGGGTCCTCCAGCACCGCCAGGGCGGCGGCCGCCATCTCGCGGCGCTGGCCCTCGGCGAGGTCCGGCTCCCGCTCCAGGAGCGCCATCGCCGCGGCGGCGCGGCGGGCGGTGGCCAGGTCCGGCAGGATCTCCAGCAGCCGGTGGATCAGCTCTCCGCGGCGGAAGCGGCCGAGGCCCGCCTGCATGTCGAGCGGCGACGGGGAAGGTCCCTTGCGCATGTCGGCCACGTGCGAGGGGGCGGCCCACTGCGCCAGCGGGGACTCGGCGGGCGCCGGGCGGGAGGCCCAGGACGGCAGGAGCGCAACGGGCGGCTCCGCAGCCGCTGGCGCGCCCGCGGCTTGGGGATCGGCGCCGAAACGGAGCATCGACCGTCCGTCGGGCAGGGGCAGCTCGCGCACCTGCGGCGCGACGTCCGGATGCTCCAGCGCCCGGCGCACGACGTCATCCCAGCTTCCCTCGCGAAGGCCGGCGCGGCCGGGCATGACGCCGCAGATGATGAGTCGGTCCCGCGCACGCGTGAGGGCCACATAGAGCAGCCTCAGGCTCTCATGATCGGCCTTGTCGGCCCGCGTCTGGCGCGCCGCGGCGGAGGCGGCGCAGTCGTCGGCCTTGCGCGCCTGCCAGAGGAACCCGTCCTCGAAGTCCAGCAGCGGCCCGCCCTGGGCGCTCGCGCGGGTGGTCGTGTCGGGCAGGATGACGATTGGCGCCTCCAGCCCCTTGGCGCCGTGGACGGTCATCACCCGGACCTCGCCCCGACCGTCCTGCTGCTCGCGCTTCACCTCCACCGCCGTGAAGGCCATGTCGGCGGCGAAGCGCTCCAGGTCGCGCACGCCGCGCCGCTCGGCGGCCAGGGCCTCGGCCAGGAAGGCGTCGAGCGCCTGCTCGGCCTCGCGGCCGAGACGGGTGAGGAATCTCGATCGCATGGATCGGCCAAGGGGGTCGGTGCGGTTCAGCAGGCGGGCGTAGAAGTCGAAGGGCGGCCGCACGCGCGCCTCGGTCCGGGCCCGCTCCAGCGTCGCCAGCGCCGCCTCCCACTCGGGCCGCTCGCCTGCCCGCCGGCGCAGCTCGCCCCAGAGCCGGCCGGACCGGTTCCACGCCAGGGCGAACAGGGAGTCCTCGTCCACGTCGCAGAGCGGGCTCCGCAGCAGCGCCGCCAGCGTCAGGTCGTCGTCCGGATAGAGGCAGAACCGGGCCAGCCCCAGGAGGTCGGCGAAGAGGATGTGGTCCGACAGGGTCAGCCGGTCGGCGCCGCCGACGGGCACGTCCCTGGCTTTCAGCGCGCGGATGATCTCGTGGAACAGGGCGTTGCGCCGGCGCACCAGGATCAGGACATCGCCGAAGGCCATGGGCCGCCAGGCCTTCAGATCCTTGTCCCACACCGCCTCGCCTCGGGCCTGCATGGCCTTGACCTCGTCGGCGATGCGGCGGGCGAGCTTCTTGTTGGCGCCGAGCGCCGGGGCGGCGTCGACCGGCGCCCAGGGATCGGCCTCCTGGACAGGATCGGTCTCCTCCAGCGGCCACAGGTCCACCGTCCCGCGCCCGGCCGGCCGGGTCGGCTCGTGCCGGATCCGTCCTTCGGCGGCCTCCGGCGTCAGAGCGCGGGCGATCTCCGGGTCGGCGAAGACGGCGTCGACGAAGTCCAGAATCTCCGGCGCCGAGCGGAAGCTCCGGGCCAGCCGGGGCTTGGCGAAATCCTGTCCAGCCCGCTCGACCAGCAACTCATACTCGCCCCGCTCGCGAAGGAATCGCCCGGGGTCGGCGCCCTGGAACGAAAAGATCGACTGCTTCTCGTCGCCCACCGCGAAGACCGTCCGCTGGGCGGGCCGCACGCCCGCACCGGCGAAGAACTCCGAGGTCAGGGCGCGTGCGATGTCCCACTGGCTGGGGGCGGTGTCCTGGGCCTCGTCGACCAGGATGTGGTCGACGCCGCCGTCGAGCTTGTAGAGCACCCAGGCCGCGTCGGCGCGCTGGGTCAGAAGCTCGTGCACGCCCCGGATCAGGTCGCCGAAGTCCAGGCCCCCGTGGGACCGCTTGGCGCCCTCGTAGAGCTCGGCGTAGGCGGCGGCCAGGTAGAGCGCCGCCAGGGTGTCCTCGGCCGTGCGCGCGGCCTTGATCTGCTCATTGGCTTCACCCAGCCGCGCCTGCTCGGCCGCGAGGAACGCGCGCACAGGCTCGGGGATCGCCTTGGTCGCGAGGCTCGCGCGCGGCTTGCCGTCCTGGGTGCAGTAGAGCCGCCAGAGCTCGTCGAACCCGGCCTCCTCCACCTCGAGGCCGCCCAGGAACGACCCGATCCGCTCGGCAAGCTGGCCGTCGGTCTTGCCGCCGCCCGCCAAGGCGGCCGCGGCCCCGCGCAGCCCCGCAAGATCGGTCCCGTCCAAGGCTTCCGCTTCCAGGCCCGCCGATGGCGACGGGATGTCGAAGCCGCATTTGCGCCAGACGTCCTGTTCGACGCCGCCGTCCTCTGCGCAGGCCTTGACATAGGCCTCGATGTCGGTCCGCCGCGCCTCGAACTCGGCGAACATCAGCTGGAAGCTCCGGTGGTCGAGCTCGACGGAGAACTTGGCGTAGGCGCGCCCAAGGTCGCCGTCGGGACGTTCGATCGCCGCCTGGGCGACCTCGCGCCGGGCCAGGGCCGAGACCTCCCTCGCGGCCTGGTCCTCCAGCACCCGGAAGCCCGGCGCGACGCCGGCCTCCAGCGGGAACCGGCGCAGCAGCTTCTCGCAGAAGGCGTGGATGGTCTGGATCTTCAGCCCGCCCGGCGTCTCCAGCGCCCGGGCGAACAGGCGGCGCCCTTTGGCGAGGTCCGTCGGCGCCTCGTCGATCCTGGCCAGCTCCTCGAAGAGCGGCTGGTCCTCCATGACCGCCCAGGCGCCCAAGGTGTCGAACAGGCGCCGCTGCATCTCGGCGGCCGCGGCCTTGGTGTAGGTGACGCAGAGGATGGTTTCCGGCGCGGCGTCGCGCAGCAGCAACCGCGCGACCCGATTCACCAGGGTGCTGGTCTTGCCCGAGCCGGCGTTGGCCGTGACGAAGGCCGAGACCTGCGGGTTCGACGCCACGGACTGGGGGTTGGCCGCGGTCATGGCGAATTGCGCCCGCCGGCCCCATCGCTTCCCTCCCCCCTCGAGGGGGAGGGATCAAGGGAGGTGGGCCGCGCCGGGTCTTTCATTTCGGCCAGGATGGCCCTGCCGAGCCGACATCGACCGCTCGCCAGCGCAGCCGCGAGCCTGTCGTCCGCCTCCCCAACCCTCCCCCTCGAGGGGGGAGAGAAAATGACCGTGAAAGTCACTCCCCGCCCTCCTCGGCGCCGATCACATGCCACTCCCAGACCCGGGCCAGGTGGTCGTAGTCGCCGCCACGCTCGTACATGAACTGGGGCGCGGCCCAGGAGACGTAGGCGACGTCCGGGTCGCGGAAACGCAGCACGCGGCGCTTCAGCCCATCGAGCGCCGTCTCGGCCCAGGCCGCGGACTCGCCGGCGCCGGCCCGGACCAGCTCCTCGCCGGGCTTTCGCCCGCCGGTCAGGCGCACATAGACGAGCTCGCCCGGCTGGGCCTGCCCGGCCGCCTCGAAACCACCGCCGGCCAGGATCGCGGCGGTCAAGGTGAGCTGGGGCGAGAAGCCGACCTCCACCTGGCGGCGGGTGGGCGCGAGGCCGGTCTTGAAGTCCAGGATGTCGGCGACGCCATCCCTCAGCTCCAGCCGGTCGGCCCGGGCGGTCAGCTTGAACGGCCCGCCGCCGGGATCGAAGACGAGGGTCCCCTTCTGCTCCACCAGGAGCCGGGCGCCCCGGCGCCGGCGGCGCTCGAAGCCGACGACCCAGGGCGCGGCGCGGGCGGCCAGCGCCGACTCCCGCGCCATGGCAGCATCGCTCATGCCGACGTCGCTGAGGGCGTCCAGGAACAGCACCCGCATGCGCTCGGCGGCGTCGGGGGGCAAGTCATCGGGGAACGACTCGGCGAACCGCTGCAGGGCCAGGTGCATGGCCTCGCCGCGGGCCCGCGCTTCCACCGGCTCGTCGGGCCGGTTCAGGGGGCGAAGCTTCAGGACGTAGCGGGCGTAGACCGCATAGGGATCGCGCACCCAGGTTTCCACGCCCGTCACCGGCAGCTCGACCGGCCGGGCCTCCGCCGGCGGGCAGGGCGCAGGCCGCCGGGCCGGGGTGAAAGGCAAGGGCTCGTCGAGGGCGCGGGCCCAAGAGGCGAGCTCGGGCCGGGCCGGCAGCTCCAGGCCTGCGCCGCGCGCCAGGGTCTTCAGCCGCCAGAGCCACCTGGACTGGACCGTCGGCGCCCCCTCGCGGCGCTCGCAGTGCAGGAGCACGACCTCGGGCGCGCAAGCCGCCTGGGCGAAGTCGTGGGCGGAAAGGCCGATGCGCCGCTCGGGCGGCGGCAGGCCGAGCGCCTTGCGCATCGGGCGCGAGAGGAAGGGATCGATCGGCGCGCCCTGGGGCCAGACGCCCTCCTCCAGGCCCGCCAGGATCAGCCGGTCGGCCGCGACCAGGCGGGACTCGATGGCGCCGAGGATCTTGAGCCGCGGATGGGCGGCGCGGATGATGCGGACGGTCTCCTGCTCGATCAGGCGCAGGACCAGCTCGGCGAAGTCGCGCGGCTGGGCCTCGGGCAGGCCCTCGCTCTCGCCGATCAGCGCCGCGAAAAGGCCGGCGGCGGCCTCGCCGTCCGGCCCCGCCCACACGGGCCCGGGATCGCCGCCGTCGTCGGCGGCCAGGGCTTCCAGGGCCTGCACGAGACCGCGCGCCGCCTCGGCGGGCGTGGCCGTTCCGCCGGTGTAGGGCGCGCAGGCCCGGGCGAGGGCGGCCTTGTAGAGGCCCAGCACATGCTCGGCGTCGGCCAGGGCGTCGAGACGCGCGGCGTGGGCCTCGTCCGTGTCGTCCTCCCGGCGCCGGGCCGCCAGGGCCAGGGCGACCTCGATCCAGTCCTCGCCGGGCCGGCGCGGCCCTCGAAGGGCCAGTCGCTCGATGGCGGATCGGCCCCGCCGCAGCGCTCCCTCCTCGATCCCGAGCCGCACCAGCGGATGCTTGAGGATCGCGAGAAGCAGCACCGGATCGGCGGGGTCGAGCGCCGCATTGGCGAGGAGTCCGGCCAGGACGCCGACCGGCGTGTTGGCGAGGGAGGCTCCGGCCGAGGAATCGACCTCCAGGCCCCATCGCGACAGCCGCGCGGCCGCGCGCCGGGCCAGGGCCTGGTCGGGGGTGATCAGGGCGCAGGTCTTGCCGGGCGTCTCAAGCGCTTCGCGCATGAGCAGGGCCGCGATCGCCGCAGCCTCCTCTTCCTCGCGCGCGGCCACCAGGGCGAGGCCGGAGAGGCCCTCGGCGATGGGGTCCGGCCCCTCGCCGCCTTCGTCGCGCAGATTTCGGATCTGGCCGATCCAGTCGTCGGTGGCTTCGGCGGGCCTCAGCGCCTCGTTCACGATCCGCCGCCGCCAGCGTCCCTCGGACGGCGGGCCGGCGAAGGGCCAGGGCCGCACGGCGCCGCGCTCGACCTTGGCCCGCTCCAGGAGCCGCTTCATCGCGCCCTGGGGATGCTGCTCGCCCACCTTGTCCCAGGCGGAGTCGGCGAGATCCTGGTCGAGGCCCGGCAGGACGACCGCGCCCTGGGTCAGGCGGGCGATCCGCGCCAGAAGATCCGCGGCGGCCGGGGCCGTGCCCGTCGAGCCCGCCGCGATCAGGGGAAAGGACGGCGGCCGGTCGCTCCACTGCCGGGCCAGGGCCCTGAGCAGCTTGACGCGCCGCGCTGTGGGATCGACCAGGCCGAGCGCCTGAAGCCGGCGCGGCCAGGCCTGCAGCGCCACGGCGAGGAAATCGGCCGAGATGCGCCAGTGCCGCGCGAGTTCGGCGGGGACCAGACGCTCGACCGCGTCCAGGCGTCCGGCCTCGTCCACCTCCTCGATCTCGAGGCTGTCGAGGAAGCTTGCGAGCACGTCGGCGAGCTCGAGCGCGCCGGTGGCGTCCAGCTCCCGCTCCAGGATCTGCGCGTTCTCGGCCGCGAGGCGCGCCAGCTCGAAGCGGCGGCGGAAGGGGGTGATGGCGGCGGGCAGGGCCTCGGCGATCTCACCGGGCTCGAACGGCGCCTCGCCCTCGTCGAGGTCGCCCAGCGCCCGGATCTGAGGCAGGAGCAGGGCCTTGCCCCCGGCCACGGCGAGGAAGGCCTCGGCCAGGGCCCGCACGCTGCGCCGCGAGGGCAGGAGCACCTGGGCGCCGGCCAGGCCTTCCGGGCCCAGCGCCTTGTGAAGCCCGCACGCAAGGTCGTGCAGGAACGGCCGGTGCGGCGCGATCGTGAGCCACCGGGGCGCCGGTCCCGCGAAGGGCCCGGCCGCGCTCACCCCCCGCCTCCGCCATCAGCCGCGCCTCGGCCGCTTCACGTGCGGCCGGGTCGGTGACGTGCATGTCGAAGCCGTCCATCACCGCGCCGAAGAGGCGGCCCTTCGCGCTGAGGCGCTTCCAGGTCGGCAGGATCGAGAAGGCGCCGGCAGGATGCCCGACCAGCACCGAAGGCTTCAGAATCTGGACGCCGATGTTGTGGAACGACGGCGGAGGATCGGGCGAGTTGGAGTGGGTCAGCCGGCCGGCCGCGTCCATCTCGAAGCCCTCGGGCCGCTCGAAGCCGGTCGTGCGGCCGCGGGGCGCGAGCAGGATGCAGATGTCCATCCGTCCCGGATCCCAGGCCTCGGCCAGGGCTCTTGAGCGCCGGCTTCGATCCGTCGATCCAGACGTTGTCGATGTTGGCGACGAAGATGGGGTCGTCGCCCAGGTGCGGCAGGGCCCTGGCGATGCCGCCGCCGGAATCCAAGAGGCCCGCCCGCTCGTCCGAGACGAGGATCCTTGGCGCGCGGCGACGCGCCAGATGCGCCTCCATCTGGTCGGCGAAGTGGTGGACGTTGACCACGGCGGTCTCGACGCCGACGGCCTCGAGGCGGTCGAGCATGTGGTCGATGAGCGGCCGCCCGGCCACCTCGATCAGCGCCTTGGGCTTGCGGTCCGTGAGCGGCCGCATGCGGGTGCCGAGCCCTGCGGCGAGCACCATGGCCGTCTTCGGCGCCTCCTGGGCCGGGCTCAAGCGCGCGCCCCTGGCGGGACGTTGCGGTCGAACCAGGCCTTCAGGCCCTCCATCCCGGGGCCCGCGAGGTTGCGTTCCAGGTAGCGCCAGGTGCGCGGCATGAAGGCCTTGTACTTCGGCCGGCCGAAGGCGACGACCTGGCGCGCGAAGACGGGCCCGAGGATCCGCGCCGCGTTCAGCGCGGCCAGCGCGCGGTAGTCGGCCAGGAAAGCCTCGCGGTCGAGGTCGGGACGGGCGGCCAGGTACCGGTCCAGCATGGCGGCCTCGAGCCCGGGGGCGACGTCGCGGCGAGCGTCCTGCAGCAGGTGCAGCAGGTCCCAGGCCGGGTGGGCGCGCACCGCGTCCTGGAAGTCGAGCATGCCCACGCGCGCGACCCCCTCGCGGCCCGGCAGCCAGAGCAGGTTCTCGGCGTGGTAGTCGCGGTGGGCGAAGACGCCGAGCGCGCCCGTGGCCGCGGCGTCGCCGCGGGCGCGGACGGGGCCCCAGAGCGCCTCCCATTCCGTCTTCGCCGCCTCGTCGAAGGGCGGCAGGCCGGCGAATTTGGGCCACCACTCCAGAAAGAGGTCGCTGCCCGTCTTCAGGGCGAGGTCGTCGTAGGGCAGGAGCGGCCAGGCGTAGCCGTCCGCCTCCAGCGTCGCGGGAGGCGGCTCGGCGTGAAGGCGGACCTGGGCGTCGACGGCGGCGGCGTAGAGCGGCGCCTCGTCCTCGCCGGCCTCGATCAGCCGGGCGTAGAGATCGTCGCCCAGATCCTCGAGGACGGCCAGGCCGAGATCCGCGTCGGCGGCGAGGATCTCAGGCGCCGAGAGGCCGCTGCGAGCGCAGGAACCCGGCGGCGGCCACGAAGGCCTCGACCCGCCCCCCCGCAAGACGGGCGCAGGCGTTGTACCCTGCGCCGATCCGTTCGGCGGGCGTGGCGTCCGGCGGGCAGGGCCGGCTCTCCACCGCCGGCGGCTGGTCCATGAAGATCAGGGATGAGCCGTCAGGGCGAAGCAGGCGCTCGTAGCGACGGGTGGAGGCGTCGCCGGCCAGCGGCGCGCGGCGCGCCGAGCCCAGGCCCACGCGCTCCAGGAACGCCGCCTTCAGCGCCTCCCGCTCAGAACTCAAGGCTGCGATCCTTCCATGCGCCGTGGCCGCTCAGCCGGGCGCTGCGCCCCCCGCCGTCGATGGCGAGCACTATATCGAGTCGATGCTCCGGCAGGCGATCCCCGAGCCGTTCGGGCCATTCGATGATCGCCGCGCCCAGCTCGAGCGCCTCGTCCAGGCCCAGCTCCTCGATGTCGCCCGCCCGCTCGAGCCGATAGAGGTCGAAATGGGCGATGGGGAAGTCCGGCCCCTCATAGGCCTGAACCAGGGTGAAGGTGGGGCTGGGGACCTCTTCGTCCGCGCCGGCCAGGGCACGGATCAGCCCGCGGGCCAGGGTGGTCTTGCCCGCGCCGAGCGGTCCCCACAGGCAGACCGCCTCGCCGCGGCGCAGCCGCGGCCGCCGCCTTGGCCCCCAGGGCCTCGGTCGCTTCGGGAGTCGGAAGGACGATCATGCAAAGGGCCGGTCGGGATCGGCGGGCAGGACCTCTTCGACATAGGCCTTCAGGCGCGGCGCGGCCTCGGCCGGATCAAGGATGGCCTCGGGTGGGACCGGGGGGCCGAAGGTCAGGGCGAAGGCCCCGCCGCGCTTGTCCAGGAGCTCGTGGAAGAGGGTGATGTCGCGAAGCTCGGCGGAGACCCGGTTGAACAGCTGGAAGAGGGTCGAGGGCGGTCCCTTCAGGTGCGCGGGCAGCAGCGGCGCCTTGTGCCGGCGGGCCAGGGACAGGGCGCTGGGCGCCCAGGCGGGATCGGTGAGCCGCCCGCGCTCGAAACGAGCGATACGGCCGGCGGGGAAGATGACGATGGGCCGCTCGGCTTCCAGCGCCTCCTGCGCCCGCGACACCGTCAGGCGGGTGCGCTCGCGGGTGCGTTTGGCCTCGACCCACTCCACCGGGATGAACACCTCCTCGAGGCGGGGGCTGACGCGCATGGCGTCGGCGTTGGCGAAGAAGACCACGTCGGGGCGGACGGGCCTGATCGCGTTGTAGACCGCCACACCGTCGGCGAGGCCCGTGGGGTGGTTGACCACGACGATCAGTCGGCCCCAGCGCGGAATCCGCTCGGCCCCGCGCACGGCGAGCTTCAGCCGCAGGAGGTCCGAGACATGGTCCAGCGCCTCGACGCCGCCCATGCCCGCGACCGCGTCGGCCATCGCCCGGGCGCCCTTGTAGTCGAGCAGGGCGTAGAGCAGCGGGCGCAGGAGCGGCCAGGCCGGCGAGGCGCAAAGGTGCGGCGCGCGCTCGCGGATCAGGACGTCGACGATATGGAGCGCCGCCGCCGGGGCCTGGTCGGCGGCGTCGAGGATGGCGGCCATGGCCGGATCATCCTGCGCCGCAGGGAGTCGGGCAAGCGATGCGCCCGAGCCCGGCTTCCCCGGCCGCGCCGATGCGCTAGGCTCGCCCCATGAAGAGACCTGAAGTTCTGGGCGGCGGCGTCGCTCGTCGTGATCCTGCTCGCCGCGGGCGTATTCGCCTGGTGGGAGCTGGACCTGCGCTGGCGGCCGCGGACGATCACCCGGCGCCAGGCCGAGATCGCCCAGCTGCTGGCGCGCGCAGGCTGGGTCTCGCCGGGCCTGAAGGGGCCGGTGCTCTACGAGATCGGATTCCGCAGCTGCGAGGACTGCATCCGGCTGAGCGACGAGGAGTTCCCGCGCTACCACAAGGCCGGCGTGGATACCCGCGTGATCATGGTCGTCCGGCGGGACTACAACGGCGTCTCCAAGTCCACCCCCGCCGAGCGCTCGACCGTGGCCGAGCTCTGGGTCAACCGGTCCTGGCCGCTCCTGGAGCGATGGGACAAGGTCCCGTTCGACGCCTGGACCGCGCCGGGGATCCCAAGCGCCGACGGCGACGCGGCGCGCTCGGCGGTGGTCGAGGAGAGCCGCGCGCTGGTGGACAAGATCGGGCCGCTGCTTGCCGCCAACGGCGTCGACGCGGACGGCTTCCGCTATCCGACCCTGATCTGGTGGGACAGACAGGGCCGCATGCGGGCTTGCGCCTGCGAGAAGCGGCCGTCCTACCGGTTCGTCCGCAAGGAGCTGGGCGCCTAGGGCGTCGTAGCAGACGGATGATTCATCATCCGTCTGTGGCTCGATGCACTAAATCAAAGACTTGTGCTGCGAGGCTCAAACGAATGGTGGACCATTCGCTTGAGTCGCAGCACTAGGGCGCGCGCCGGGCCTGGATCGAGACGTCGATGCCGACTTCGAGCGGCACGCTGTCGCCAGAGCCGAACTGGCCCTGGCCGACGCCGAAGGTCGTGCGGTCGATCGTCAGATGGCCGGCCATCTTGGCCTGGTCGCCGGTGATGGTCAGGGTGAAGGGCAGGACCACCGGCTTGGTCGTGTCCCGGATCGTCAGATCGCCGTCGGCCTCGTACTTGTCGCCGCCCAGGAACTTGATCTGGCGAGTGACGAAGCTCGCCTTGGGGAACAAGTCGACGCTGAACCAGTCGGCCGTGGGCAGGGCGTCGTCGCGGCTCTCCTCGCCGGTGGAGGCCGAGCCCATGTCGATGCTGACGGCGGCCTTGGAGTCGGCGAGGTCGGCGGGATCGAACTGGATCTGGGCGTCCCAGCGGCGGAACGTCCCCACGAAGTCCTCCCCGCTGAAGGTGCTCGAGAAGGTCAGGCGCGAGGCGCCCTTGTCCACGATCCATGTCGGCGGGCTGGCCGCAAACGCCGGCGCGGCAAGGGAAAGGAGCGCCGCCGCGAGCACGGATTCAATCGTCATGTTCGACCAGAGACGGGCCATCATGCGTCCTTCAGGTTCAGGCTTCGAGTGCGAAGGCCGGGGATCGGCAGCATCCGCCACAGCACCTGGTCGCGGCTGGCGAACTGGTGCTTCAGCGCCGCCGCGATATGCAGGAGCATCAGCAATATGGCGGACCATGCGAGATATTGGTGAAAATCCCCCAAGGATTTATCCAGGTCCTTTCGCGCATTGACCGTCATGTTGCTGAAATCTGCGATGTGCGGCCAATGGATCGTCTTGTACAAGATGATCGGTACGTCGTGGGGATTGACCGAGACCACGATCCACCCGGTGAGAGGGATGCCGATCATCAAGACATAGAAGCCCCAGTGGACCGCGTGGGCGGCCAGCCGCTCCAGGCCCCTGACCCGGGCCGGCATCGGCGGCGGGCGATGGACCAGCCGCCACAGCAGGCGCGCCAGGCTGAGCAGGAGCACGGTGATGCCGATCGACTGGTGCAGGCCCATTTGACTGGCGAAGGCCGCGCCTTTCAGGTCGTCGAATTTCAAGGCGACGAGGACGTTGGTCACGATCAGGGCCGCGATCGCCCAGTGCAACAGGATCGCCAGCGTCGAGTAGCGCCTCACAGCGGCGTCTGTGGCGGCGGCGCTCGGAGCAGACATGGCGGCGGTCCTCCTGAGGCGCGGTCCGGGCCGCAGCCGACCGGCGCGTGAAAGCGCCCTCGCATGGGCCCTGTCAAGCGGTCGGCAGCGCGCCAGCACGCCGTGACCGCGGGGGGCGCCTGGAGGGCCCGGCGATGACGCCCCTGAGCGCGCGGGCGAGTTCGCGCTGCTCATAGGGCTTGGAGAGCCAGACGGTTCCCTCGGGTGCGGAGCCGTCATCGGGATAGCCGGACGCGAACACCACCTTCAACGTCGGCCGCGCGGCCACGGCCTTGGCGGCGAGCTCCTGGCCCTTCATGTCCGGCAGGCCGACATCGGTGAACAGGACGTCGATGCGGCCGTCCAGGCGGACGAGAGCCAGCGCCTCGACGGCGCCGGCCGCCTCGACGGCGGCGAAGCCGAGATCCTCGACCATGTCGAGGGCGGAGAGGCGCACAAGGGGATCGTCCTCGACCACCAGCACGACCGGGCGCACCTGCAGCATGGCCGAGCGCATCTTGGCGGCGAGCTCGGCCTTGCCATAGGGCTTGGGCAGGAGCTGGACGTCACGCTCCAGCCGCCCCTGGCGCTCGAGCGTGTCCTCGGCATAGCCGGACGTGAACAGCACCGGAAGGTCCGGACGCAGGGTTCGCGCACGCGCGACGAGCTCGGCGCCCTTGATAGGCCCGGGCATGACGACGTCGGTGAAGAGAAGCTGGATGTCGGCGCCGCCTTCGAGCAGCTTGAGCGCGCTTTCACCGTCGGGCGCGTCGAGCCAGCGATAGCCGAGGTCCTCCAGCATGGCGCAGGCGGCCGCCCGCACCGCCTGGTCGTCCTCGACCACGAGCACGGTCTGAGCCGGCGCGCGCGCGACGGGTTCGGCCTCGACCTGTCGCTCCTCGGCGCGCCTGGAGCGCGGCAGGTGGATCTTGACCGTCGCGCCCTGGCCGGGCGCGCTGATCACCTGCACGTGACCACGCGACTGCTTGACGAAGCCGTAGACCATCGAGAGCCCCAGCCCCGTCCCTTTCTCCTCGCTCTTGGTGGTGAAGAAGGGCTCGAACACCCGCGACAGGACCTCGGGCGCCATGCCCGCGCCGGTGTCGGTCATGGTCAGGACCACGTAGTCGCCCGGCGGAACGTCCTCGAAGGCGGCGGCCTCGACCTCGCCCAGCACCGTGTTGGTGAGCTCGAGCGTCAAGCGCCCGCCCTCCGGCATCGCGTCGCGCGCGTTGAGCGCCAGGTTCAGCACGGCGCTTTCGACCTGGGCGGGGTCGACCAGGGTGTTCCAGAGCCCCTCCTCGACCAGGGTCGCGATCGCGATGGTCTCGCCCATGCTGCGGCGGAGCAGGTCCGACATGTCGGTGATCAGCCGGCCGAGGTTCACCACCCTGGGCTCGAGCGTCTGGCGGCGCGCGAAAGCGAGGAGCTGGCGGGTGAGCTGGGCCGCGCGGTCGGCGCCGCGCAGGGCGCTCTTCAGGCGCGCGCTCGAGGCTTCGTCGCCGGCGATCCTCGGAGCCACCATCTCGAGGTTGGCGCGGATCACCTGCAAGAGGTTGTTGAAGTCGTGCGCCACGCCGCCGGTGAGCTGGCCGATCGCCTCCATGCGCTGGGCGCGACGGACCTGCTCCTCGGCGCGGGCGCGCTCGGTGACGTCGCGGCCGCAACCGACGATGCGCACGACGCGGCCCTCGTCGTAGACCGGCGCGAAGGTGGTCTCCCAGATGCTTCTGCCTTCGGCCACGACCAGCTCGTCCTGGTAGGTCATGGCCCTGCCGACGGCGACGATCTCTCGGAAATGCTGATGGAACAGCGCCACCTCGTCGGGCGGCAGGGCCTGGCCCAGCGGCTGGCCGCGAACGTCCGCAGCCACGATCCCGCCGGCGGCCTCGAGCGCCGGGTTGACGTCGGCCAGGACGAAACGGTCGCCGGGCAGGATGTCGATGACGAACAGATAGTCGGCGGCGTTGGCGAAGATGGCGTGATAGAGGGCGTCGCTCTCGCGCCGGGCCATCTCGGCCTGGTCGCGCTCGGTGATCCGCCGCTCCAGCAGGCGGCTGCCCCGGACCATGGCCGACAGGGCGTAGGCGAGGCCAGCCATGGACGACAGGGACGCCAGCATGACGATCCAGAAGGTGCGGCCGCGGATCTGCTGGTCGCCGCCCTGGCGGGCCGCCAGGAGCCCGCGCTCATGGGCGACGAAGTCGACCACCGCGCCACGCAGGGACTCCATCGCGGCCGCGTCGGCGCGCGAGGCGAGGCTGGCGCGGGCCTGCTCGTCCTTGCCCTGGCGGGCGAGACCGATGGCGTCGGCGAGCTGGCCGATGCGGGCCCGCGCGATGCGGTCGATGACCTCGGCGCGCGCGCTCTGGCCGGGATTGTCGGCCACCAGGACGCGCAGGCGAGCGCCTGCTGCGGGCAGCGCCGCCACCGCACGGCGATAGGGCGTAAGCTCCGCCTCGTCGTGGGTGATCAGATAGCCGCGCTCCGCGGCTTCGGCGCCTTGCACCTCGGACAGCAGGCTCTGGGCCGCCTCGATCACGTCGCGGGAGTGGGTGACGAGCGAGCGGCCCTGGACGAAGGCGTCGCGCTCGTGCAGCGCGAGATAGGCCGTCAGGGCCGCGAGCACGATCAGCAGCGTCGTCGGGATCGCGATGATCCGGCGGCCCTGCCAGTCGATGATCGGCCTTGCCTTGGACATGCTCCACGCCCCCTTTGGACGGCGCCGCGCAACAGCGCGCCAGCACACGCCAAAAGCCCCGGCGAGGCAAGGCTGAGGCGGCGGCGAGGGCGCCGAGGGCGCCGCGCGAGCACCGGGACCGGCGCTAGGGCGAAGCGGTTAGCGGATTGGCGAGGCGTCAGTCCGAGGCGTCTTCCGGCTTTCGCAGCTCGCCGGTCTCGTCCTGGACATGCAGATGGACCGGGACGCCCCCCGACTGCTGCGCGAGGCGGCGGACCGCGCGCTCGGCCTCGTCGCGGGTCGCATAGTCGCCATAACGCAGGCCCGGCCCGATAATTTTCCAGCGGCCGTCGATCTGGACGACCCCGTAATTGACGTCTGTCACGGCCCTGGCTCCATCACAGGACATCGAGGCTGCGCGCCCGGCGTGGCGGATGTGAGGCGAAGGGGCCGATCCCGCAGACATCTCCAGGCGGCTGGTCTAAGACTCCGCCCCGGGGGAACGGCGATGGCGACGGCGGCGAGATGATCATCGAGAACGAACGGCAGCTCACCGAAGCGGTGCTCGAGGAGACCGGGCGGACAGCCGATCCCCGGCTGAAGGAGATCCTGCAGGCGCTGATCCGGCACCTGCACGGCTTCGCGCGCGAGGTGAAGCTGACCGAGAAGGAGTTCGACCAGGCGATCGGCCTGGTCACGCGGCTCGGCCAGATGACCACGGAGAGCCACAACGAGACGCGGCTGATCGCCGGGAGCCTCGGATTGTCCGCCCTGGTCTGCCTGATGAACAACGGCGAGGGCGGGGAGACGACGGCGAACCTGCTTGGCCCGTTCTGGCGGGCCGGATCGCCGCATACGCCCAACGGCGGCTCGATCGTGCGCTCGCCGACGCCGGGGGTTCCGCTGCTCTTCACCGGCCACGTGCGGGACAAGGCGGGCCGGCCGGTGGCCGGGGCGGAGGTGGACGTCTGGCACGCCTCGACCGTGGGTCTCTACGAGAACCAGGACCCGACCCAGGCGGAGTGGAACCTGAGGGGCAAGTTCACCACCGACGCCAACGGCGACTTCAGCTACCGGTCGATCAAGCCGGCGGGGTACCCGGTGCCCATGGGCGGGCCGACCGAGGCGCTGCTGCTGGCCCAGGGGCGCCACCCGATGCGCCCGGCCCACCTGCACGCCCTGATCTACAAGCCCGGCTTCAAGACCCAGGCCTCGCAGGTCTACAGCGCCGACGACGCGCACCTGGAAACCGACGCCCAGTTCGGCCCGACCAGGGCCCTGATCGGCCACTACGGCCTGCACGAAGGCGAGCCGGCGCCGTGGCCGGACGTGACGGGGCCCTGGTACAGCCTCGACTACACCTTCGTGCTGGAGCCCGGCGAGGCGCGCCTGCCGCCCGCGCCCGTCTCGGGCAAGGCCGCCGAGCGCGCCGCCGTGCGCACGGAGCACGCCTGAGATGGCGGACGGGGAAACGGCCCTCACCTTCGAGGGAATGGAGCGGCGCATCCGCGACTACTTCGACGCCTGCAACTCGGGCGATCCGGCTAGGATCGTCCCGCACTTCGAGCCGGACGCCGTGCATTACTTCCCGCCCGGCATGTACGAGGGCCCGTTCCGGGGCGCGGAGACCATCGCCAGGAAGTGGCAGGGGGCGGTCGCGACGCTGGGGTCGTACTGGACCGTCGACCAGGTGATCTGCCATCCGCCCTCGCGCCGGGCGGTGATCGAGTGGAGCCACTTCAAGCGCGCCCAGGGCGTGATCCTGAGGGGCGACGAGTGGTACATCTTCAGCCCCAGGGGGCTGATCGCCGAGATCCGCGCCTACTACGCCTCGCCCCAGGACGGATCCTTGAAGACGCTGGAGCTCGGCGGCTTCGACTACGCCGGCCGCGGCTATCCCATGAGCGCGCCGTGAGCCGGGAGACCCGGCGGATCCTGCTGGGCGGCTCGGTGGTGGAGATGGTCCGCGAAGGCGAGGAGCTGGTCGCCCAGGACGGCCGCCGGATCGGCTGCGAGGCGGCGATCCACCTGCCGCCGGCCGAGCCCACCAAGATCATCTGCGCGCACCTGAACTACTGGAACCGGGTGGAGGAGCTGAAGACGACCTGCCCGCCGGCGCCCAACTACTTCATGAAGCCGGTCTCGTGCCTGAACGCCCACAGAGGCGAGGTGGTGCGCCCGCTCGGGTGCCAGTACCTGAACTACGAGGGCGAGGTGGCGATCGTGATCGGCCGCACCTGCAAGAACGTCGCGATGGCCGAGGCGCTCGACCATGTGGCGGGCTATGCGCTCGCCAACGACTTCGCCCTGCACGACTTCAGGGACGCGGACCGCGGCGCGATGCTGCGGGTCAAGGGCGCGGACACCCTGGGCGTGCTCGGCCCGGGACTGGTGCGCGGCTGGACCCCGGGCGATCAGGTGCTGCGCACCCGGGTCAACGGCGAGGTCGTCCAGGAATCCAGCCTGAGCGGGATGATCTGGGACATGGCCTATCTGGTGACGGACCTGGCGCGGATCATGACGCTGGTCCCGGGCGACGTGATCATGTCGGGCACCCCGGCCAACTCGCGGCCCTGCCGGCCGGGCGACGTGGTGAGCGTGGAGTGCGAGGGCCTGGGCGTGCTGGAAAGCCGCATCGTGGAGGGCTCGAGCCCCGTGTCGGACGAGGCGGGCTGGCCCCCCTCGGCCTCGGAGAAGGTGCTGGGCGTGGCGCTGGGCGAGGCGCTGAGGGAGTAGGCGTTCGCCGTCGGCCGCCGGAGCGGCCGAAGGGCCGCCTTCGGAACCACGAAGACCACGAAAAGCACGAACGGCGGCTTGGGCGGACGGGCGCCCTTCGAACGCCGGGATCGTCGGGACCGCCAGGGCTGATGGGCGAGGCCCCGAATTTGTCTTGTCTTCCCGGATCGGCCTTGGCGGAAGGCGGCGGCATTTCCCGGCTGCAATGGTGGTCACGACAGGCTCACAGATCGGCCACGCGCTCGCCATGGAGCGTCCTTATGTCGCGGTCCGGGGCGCAGTGGAGGTCCGTCATGACCGGCGCGAGCTTTGAGATCGACGAGCAACGCGAGGCGGAAGGCGCGCTGGCGCTGAGATTCACTCCCGCCGAATGGCGGCGCCTGCTGGCGGATCCGGAGTTCCTGGACGAGGCGGACAACGGCTACCTGCCCCGGCGGCTGATGGGATTGCCGGTGAGGATCGTACCGGACCACCGGTTCGGCTGAGCAGCTGCGGGCGCCGAGCGGGCCCCTCGCCCTCCCCGCCAGAGGCGGAGCGACGGCCAAGGGAGATGAACCGGCCGGCGGTTCGGCGATGGCCGTGCTTACGCGCGGCCGTGGCCGTGCCGGTGGTGCAGGTCGGGATAGTGGGGGTGGCTGTGACGCAGCGGCGCGTGGCGGTGGCGGTGGGCGTGGGGCTCGCCGGGCGGATCGTCGGGGCTGTGGGCGTGCTGGTGGTGGGCGTCGTGGACGTGGCGGTGCTCGTGCTCCAGCGGCTCGTGCAGATGCTCGTGCGCGTGCGCCTCGGTCAGGTGCAGCCACACCCCGATCCCCATCAGAAGGGCGGCCAGCGCGAGGGAGACGGTCGGCGGCTCTCGCAGGAGCACGAGAGCGAGGCCGGCGCCGATGAAGGGGGCGGTCGAGAAGTAGGCGCCCGTGCGCGCCGTCCCCAGATGGCGCATGGCCAGGACGAAGAGGACGAGGCTGACGCCATAGCCGAGAAGTCCGACGAGCGTCGCGGCCCCGATCGCCGGAAGGCCCGGCAGGCTTGCGCCGTGGGCCAGGGCGAGGCCGAGGTTGCCGCCGCCGGCGACGAGGCCCTTGATCGCGGCGATCTGGACCGGGTCGGCCGAGGAGAGCCGGCGCGTCAGGTTGTTGTCGATGGCCCAGGCGAGGCAGGCGCCCACGATGAAGAGCGCGCCGGGGCCCGCGCCGAGCGGGCCGCCGGTCCAGGACAGGATCGCGGCGCCCAGGAGCATGGCGGCCGCGCCGAGAAGGAGCCGGCGGTCGACGTTCTCGCGGAAGGCCAGCCAGGCGATGGCCATGGTGAGGAGGCCCTCGAGGTTCAGCAGCAGGGCCGCCGAGGCGGCCGGCGTTCCGGCGAGCCCGAGCATGAGCAGGACGGGCCCGACGGCGCCGCCGAAAAGCACGACGAGCGCCAACCAGGGTAGGTCCGGGCCGCGCAGCGGCGCCTCGGCCGCTGGAATGCCCAGCGCCTTGCGGGCGAGGAGCGCGAGGCCGAGGCCCGCGCCCGAGCCGAGATAGAGCAGGCCCGCGAGCAGCCAGGGATCGACCCCGCCGCCCAGGATCAGCTTGGCGAGCGGCGTCGAGGCGCCGAAGAGGGCGGCCGAGGCCAGGGCCAAGGGCGCGCCCGGCCAGGCCAGGCGAAGGTTCACGGCGCGCTCACGCCGGCGTGGCCTCGATGACGCCGAAGCCCGAGGCGGTGGGCGTGACCGACGTCAGGCGCCAGCCGGTCTGGTCCATGAGGGTCTGGTACTCCTCGCGGGTGCGCTCCTTGCCGCCCATGGTCATCATGGTGAGGTCGCCGCGGATCACCGCCTGGTCGGCGCCGGACAAGGCGAGATCGTCGGGCGCGATCTGCTCGAGCAGGACCAGGGTCACGGACGTGCCGGCGGCCCGGCGGGCATTGGCGAGGATCATGCGCGCGCGCTCGTCGTCCCAGTCGTGGATGATGAACTTCATCAGGATGAGATCGAAGCCCTCGGGGACCTGCTCGAAGAAGCTCCCGCCGATGAAGCGGGCGCGGGCCGCGACGCCGGCAGCGGCGAGGAAGCCGAGCGCGCCCGTCTCGAGATAGGCGAGATCGCAGACTGCGCCCGCAAGGCCGGCATGGGCGTTCAGCAACTCGGCCAGGACCCCGCCGTAGCCGCCGCCGAGATCGAGCACGGACGCGAAGCGCGAGAAATCATAGGCCTGGATCGCGCCCCGGGCGGCCGTGCGGCTGGATTCGGCCATGGCCTGCTGGAAGGCGTGCAGGCGCGGCGGGTCGGCGGCCAGCGCCGCAAACCCCTCCTCGCCCGAGGCCATGGTGGTGGTCACCCCGCCGGTCTTCACCACGTGCAGCAGGTCGCCGAACTGCTTCCACAGCATGTCGCCGGTGAAGAGGGCGCGGCCCCGGACCGAGCCCGGCGCGTCGGCGCGCAGGAGCTGGCCGGCCTCTGAGAGGACGAAGCGCCCCTCGCCGGCCGGGACGCAGAGGCCGAGCGTCACAAGCGCGCGCATCAGCCGATAGACCGATGGGGCGTGGGCGCCCGAAGCCCCTGCCAGGTCCTCGGCCGTCCGCGGGCCCACGGCAAGATGGTCGGGCAGCCGCAGGCTGACGGCCGCGTTGATCACCTGGGCGGCCCAGAAGCCGTTGATCAGGTCCGAGACATGGCGGGCGGGATCGGGCGGCGTGGCGGCGGCGGTCATGGGTGGAGGCCTCCATGGCGGGCGGCCGCCTTCCTAGCCCCAGCCAGGCCTGGAGCCTACTGGCGAAATGAGCGCGAAGGGCTGCGTCGGGACAATGGGCGCCGACCCGATCCGGCGCCCGGCGACCGCCAGTCGCTGGACAAGAGCCGCGCCAGAGGAGAACCGATGAAGAGCACATGAGGTCCCATCATGCGCTTCGCCGCCGCCGCCCAGTTCGGCCCCGCCGAGCTACACCACGTCCGGGGACACGACCCACTTTCGCCTGATGCGCTCCAGGTCAGCCGCCCGTTGCGGGCAGCCGCTGCAGCGCCGGCGCGCCGGAGGGCGACACGGCCGGGCGAGCGGCCCGGCCGGCCCAGGGATAGGGGAACAGCCGCTTGAGCCCGTTCACGGGGCTCTCGACGAGCTTCCAGGATCCGACGGCGAAGGCGACGCTGAGGACCGCCGTGGCCACGAACACCGCCGGGCCGTTGGCGGTGGGAAGGCCGGCGCGCGCCAGCACCGATACGGCGGCGGCGTAGGCCAGGCTCTGGTAGAGGTAGACCCCCAGGCTGATGCGGCCCAGGTACTGCAGCCAGGGCGTATCGAGCACCCTGCCCAGCGGGCCGCCGATCCCGATCCCCGCGGAGAGCAGGAGCGCCGCGAGCGGCGCCAGCCACACATATTCCAGGACCAGGTAGTGCAGGCTCGAGGGAACGGCGAGCAGGTTCGCCGCGGCGAAAACGAGCGCGGCCGCCAGGAGCCACAGCGGCCTGGAGCCGGCGAACCACGCCGGCACGGCCCGCCGACGCTCGAGCATGGCGGCGAAGGCGCCGACGCTGAGCGCCGTCACGGAAGCGGGCAGGAGGGTATAGGCGCCGGCGGTGTCGTGCAGGCCCTGGGCGACCATGGCGGCCCGGAAGAGGGGCCCGGTCGCCGCGATGCCGGCGATCCAGAGCGCCAGCGTGTGGCGGGGCGCCAGCAGGACCACGGCCGGCCAGAGCAGGTAGAACTGCTCTTGCACGCTCAAGGTCCAAAGATGCGCCAGCTCGAACGGCGGGCCCCAGACGCCGGTCAGGGCGTAGAGGATGCTGGACTGGAACGACAGGTGCCAGGTCAGGAAGCCCTGGAAGCCGTCGGCGTCCAGCCGCCACGTCAGGAGGAGCAGCAGATAGTAGGCGGGCGCGATCCGAAGCGCGCGCCGGGCGTAGAAGTTGCGGAGCACCGAGCCGAAGGAGGCCTGCTCGCCGTCCATGGCGTCGCGGGACCGCAAAAGGATATGGGTGATCAGGTAGCCGCTGATCAGCAGGAACAGCCGGACGCTGAGCCGCCCGAGCGGCCCGCTCCCGGACTCCAGCCAGAAGTGGTCGAACAGCACCCAGACGACCGCGAGGATCCGCAGGGAATCGATCTGGCCGCGACGCGATGAGGTCGCAGCCGCCACGGGGCGCGGTTCAACAGGCAAGGCGGGCGCCGCCGGGCCTGCGGCGGCGTCCGCTCTACTGGGCGCGATCAATCTCAGGACTCCAGAACCAGCATCCGTCACCAACGCACAAGACGCGGTTTGGGGCCGCGCCACCGGCCGCTTTCGCGCCGACATGCGCCTTCCTAGCGTCGCGTCGCGGCTTGGGGAAAGGGTCACAGCCCTCAGGGAAGGCATTTGGCGCCCGAACGCCCGCCGATCGATCGAATGGGGATCGCCCCGCAGGCGGGGGGCCGCCTGCTTCCTAGTGTCCCGATTCCGAAGTTCGCCAGCGCATTTGCAAGGCGGATGCGAACTTCGGAATCGATAAGGACACTAGCAAATGTATGATTCTAGTGTGGTTTACGGATCAGAAGTTCGCAGCCGAGGGCGCCGCCATCATCATGCGAACTTCTGATCCACCACACTAGTGCATCGTAGCAGACGGATGATTCATCATCCGTCTGTGGTTCGATGCACTAAATCAAAGACTTGTGCTGCGAGGCTCAAACGAATGGTGGACCATTCGTTTGAGTCTGCAGCACTAGCCCGCTTCTCAACCCGGCCCGGTAGGGAGGCTGAAGCTCCTCCGCGGCATCGCAGAGGCGCCGCCCGGGTCGCTGGTTTACAAGCGTAGTCCGTTTGGACTACAGATGTAGTCATTCGGCGGGCGGAAAGTGCATTTCGCGATCCCGGTTGCGAGCGTCGAGTTCGAGGGCGAGCTGCAGGAAGGGAGCCGCGAGATCCGTGGGACCTTCACCGACCACGGTGTCACTCAGCCGCTGATCCTGGCGTATACGCCTTCGGACGCGCCGCCGCCGCCCTTCAAGGCGCCCGTGGCCGCGGCCGGCTGGAAGGTCCCGCCCGCCGACGCCATCCGCACAAGGTCCTGAAGACGGAGATCGCCGCCCGCCAGGCCATGGGCCCCATCGTGGGCGTAGTCGGGCCAGAGGGGCGCATGATCGTGTCGGAAGGCGCCGCGGACGCCGAGGACGGAAGGCCAATCGGCGCGGACACGCCGCTCTATGCGGAGTCCGTAGCCAAGGCGCTCACGGGCCTGCTGCTGGCCGACATGGCCGAGCGTGGAGAGGTGAAGCTCGACGATCCCGTGGATCTCTGTCTGCCCAAGGGCGTGAGCATGCCCGAGCGGGACGTCCGGAAGATCACCCTCGAGGACCTGGCGACCCACACCTCGGGCCTGCCTCGAGGAGAGGACGAGGTCGCCGTCGAAGAACTTGCCCACTATCCGCGCGAGCGGATGCTTCGGTTCCTGGCGAGCTATGCGCTCACACGTGACCCTGGCTCGGCCTACCAGTATTCCGACATCGGCTCCGCGCGCCTGGGGGACGCGCTCGCGCGCCGCGCCGGCGTCGGATTCGGGAAGCTGGTCCGCAGCCGGATCATCGACCCGTTCGGGCTTTCCGCGACCACGACGATGGCAAGCCCGCAGCTCGAGGCGCGGATGCCGATGCAGGACGACAGCGGGCTGCGTCCCCGGGACCGCGGCCCTGAGCTCGACGACGCCTGGATCCCGTCCTTCGGGCTCTATTCGACGGTGGACGACATGCTTCGGCTGGTCGAGACGCAGCTCGGCTATCGCGACGACCCGCTGGCCGCCGCGTCCGGGCGCGCCCGCGCCGTCCGCCGCCACCGATCGCGACTGTTGTCGATGCGGCGATCCAAGCACCGGCCGCCACCCTCGCCGGCGACGCAGGGCGCTATCGGCTCACGCCGCAGATGACGCTCAACATCACCTCACAGGGCGAGCGCCTGTTCGGCGACATCGACGACAACCCGCAGACCGCTCGCCAGGAGCACCTGCGTGGCTGGCTGGGGGACTAGGGCTCGAACCTAGACTGACGGTACCAAAAACCGTTGTGCTACCATTACACCATCCCCCAACAGGACAGGCTTGGCGGCCCTTGGCGGGACCCGCGAAGGCGGTGGAGATAGACCAAGCCCGGGGCCATTGCAACGCGGGGGCGGCGACCTGTTCTGCGCCTCCCCAGGCCCTCCGGACTCCAGGCCTCTGTCTCTCGCTCCGAGCGTTTCTCCACGGGAATCGACGCGCCGCGGCGGTCGTCACCCACTCCCCGTCCTTCCCCCTCCCGTAGGGAGGCCCATCAGGCGGATCCGCCTCGCTTGCGGGGGCCCGCGCCCGTCTCTATAAGGCGCGGCTCGTGTCGGAGTATAGCTCAGTCTGGTAGAGCACCGTGTTCGGGACGCGGGGGTCGCAGGTTCAAATCCTGCTACTCCGACCATCCTCCCCGCCCCTCCCGGGACGTTCCAGAGTCCACGCCGCCGCCGCCTGACCGTCGCGGGCGGATCGGGGCGCGCAGCCGCAGCCCTCTCCGCCCCGCGCGAGAGGGCCCGACGCGCGAGCGGCGGCGAGGCGGCGAGGGCCGGGCCGTCAGAAGTTGCGGCGGACGCTCACGTAGAAGGTCCGCGGCCAGCCGGGCTGGCCGGTGACGGCGTTGAAGGCCCCGGTGTCGTCGAACATGTTCACGTAATAGACCTTGTCGGTCATGTTCTGGACGACCAGGGCGGTCTGCCACTTGCCGTCGGGCGCATTCCAGGTGAGGCGGCCGTCGAGCAGGCCGTAGGCCGGCTGCATGGCCAGGGGGTTGTTGCCGGGGTCGTTGTAGACCTTGGTCTGCCAGGTCCAGTCGAGCCGGGGCGTCAGGGTCCCGGCCTCGCCCATGTCGATGCTGTACTGGATGCCGAGGTTGTACTTGAAGCTCGGCACATAGGCGGGCTTGTCGCCCTTGACCGGCGCGCCGGGCACGCCCGCGGCGTTGCCGAGGTCCAGGATGTCGTAGTTCAGGTAGCCGAAGGAGCCGTTGAGCAGCAGGCCCGGGACCGGCTCGGCGTCCATCTCGCCCTCGACGCCCTGGATGCGGACATGGCCGGCGTTCAGCACGATGTCGGCGCCGGCCGCCCCGATGACGGTGATCTGAAGGTTCCGGTATTCGCTGTCGAAGAAGGCGCCGTTGAGCCTGAGGCGGTTGTCGAACCACTGGGTCTTGGCCCCGGCCTCGTAGGACGCCAGATGCTCGGCCTGGAAGGGCGCGACCTGGGAGACGAACACCGGGTGCGGGTTGATCCCGCCGCCCTTGTAGCCAGTCGCATACTGCACATAGGCCATGACGGACGGCGTCAGCTGGTACTGCAGCGCCACCTTGGGGTCCCACCGCTGGGTGGTGGAGGTGGCCGAGGGGTTGCTGGCGAAGCCGTCGAGCGATGGATAATCCGGGTCGATGATCGGCGAGAAGATGATGTTGCCCGGGTTGGTCGGGATGATGATCCGCGAGAAGGTGTAGGTCTTGGACTCGTCGCTGTAGCGCACGCCCGCCTCGAGCGTCAGCTTGTCGGTGATGTGCAGGTTGCCGTGGATGAAGGCGGACTTGTTGATCACCCTGACCGGGTCGTTCGTGTAGAAGTCGAGGCCGTAGCAGCCGCCGTTGCAGAAGAACGGATTGCCGCCGGCGGGTGGGACGATCTCGGCCGAGGTCAGGATGACCGGGCCGTTCCCCTGGCGGCTGTAGCCATCGTAGTAGTAGCCGCCGAACACCCAATCCAGCCGACGGTCGAAGGAGGAGCCGCTGACGTTCAGCTCCTCGGTGATCTGGTGGTGGACGAAATCGGGGTTGGAGTAGGCGGCGTTGATCAGGGGCGCGCCGGAGAAGTCGACGGAGAAGGCGCCGCGATAGGCCCGGTAGGCGAGCACGTTCTTGACGTGGACGCCGATGGGGGTGTCCCAGTCGACCGTCCCGCCCACGCCCCAGGCGTAGACGTTGTTCACCGGATCCAGGGTGAAGCCGGTGCTGAGATCCTTGAAGGTGGAATAGGTCGTGTACGGACTTGAGGTGATGAACCGGCTGTCGAGCGGCACGCCGGTGTAGAAGCCCGAGGCCGGATTGAGCAGAACGTTTGTGTTGTAGTCGCCGAGCGGGCCGCCGGGCAGGATGGTCAGGGTCTTGCTGGGCGCGGCCTCGCCCCGGTCGTCCAGGACGTCGGCGCTGAGCTTGATGTCGAGGTCGGGCGTGGGGGTGAAGCGCAGGTTCACCCGCAGGGTCTTGGCGTCGTCGCCGCCCTCGTGGCCGATGACGCAGTTCGAGCTGGTCGCGACCTTGGGCAGGTTCCCGGCCAGGGCCGGATGCTTGCAGACGAAATCGTAGCGGGTCATGAACCCGTCGACGCGGCTGTATCCGGCCGAGATGCGCGCGAAGAGCTTGTCGGGGACCAGGGCGAAATCATAGGCGCCGCGGACGGTGGCGCGGTTGTAGTTGCCGTAGCCGGCCTCGATATAGCCGGAGTTCGAGCCCTTGGCCTGGACGGTGAAGATGCGGACCGCGCCGCCCTCGTTGTTCTTGCCGAACAAGGTGCCCTGGGGCCCGCGCAGCACCTCGACGTGGTCGATGTCGGCGAGGTTGAAGATCGAGCCGAAGATGGTGCCGTAGTAGACGTCGTCCAGGTACATGCCGACGCCCGGCTCGAACGACAGCGTGAAGTCGGACTGGCCGACGCCGCGGATGTAGGCGACTGCCGACTTGCCGCCGCTGGCCCCGGCCTGCTGCAAGGTGACGTTCGGCGCGACCTTGGCCACGTCGAGCACGGTGGAGAAGCCGCGCGCGGCGAGCTGGTCGCCGTTCAGCGCCGTGATGGCGATCGGCGTCCGTTGCAGGTTCTCGGATCGGTAGCGGGCCGTGACGGTGATTTCGCCGAGACCGCCGTCCGAGCTGGAGGCCGGCTTGTCGCCGGCTGCGGGCTGGGCCGGGTCGGCCGCGAAGGCGGGGCCGGCCGCGGCCAGCGCGCCGCCGAGCGCGATGGCGAGCGCGAGTCCGGAGACGGCGCCGCCGAGGCGGCGAGGATGCGCATGGGCGCGCGAAGGATCGGACCAAAGATTGGCCTGCATGTCGTTTCCCCCTGGCTCCCGGGCCTGTGTCGGCCCTTGGGCGAGCGATCAGGATGTCGCTCCGACCATCAGGTTAGCGTGCTAACGATCTGCTGGAAACCGCTATGTTGGGTTGCGGCAAGCGCCGCGACAGGCTTGACAAGGCGCAGGGGGATCAGGCCTGCGACCAGACGAACCCTGGCAGGTGGATCCGGCGTTGGTTCCCGCTTGGGACGGCCACGGCGGCGCACCTCAGGGTCGGGACGCTAACAGCCGTCCGACCCTGCCAGGGCCGCCTCGAGCTCGCGGCCGAGGTGCGCGACGGTGAAGGGCTTGGTGATGAGCTGCACGCCCGGATCGAGCACGCCGTTGTGGACGATGGCGTTCTGGGTATAGCCGGTCATGAAGACCACCCGCAGGTCGGGACGCCGGCGCCACGCCTGCTCGGCCAGGCTGCGGCCGTTCATCTGGGGCATCACCACATCGGTGAGCAGCAGCGCCACGTCCGCATGGGTCTCCAGGATCTCCAGAGCGGCCCCCGCGGTTTCAGCCGTCAGGACATCGTAGCCGAGCTCGGCGAGGGCCTCGGCCACGAAGTCGCGGACCCCGTCCTCGTCCTCGGCGACCAGCACCGTCAGATTTCGCCGGCCCCGGACGAGCAGCTTCGACGCGGGCGGGGCGTCCACGACTGCGTCCGACGATGCACGCGGCAGGTAGAGCTTCACGGACGTACCGGTCCCCAGCTCGCTGTAGATCCGCACATGTCCGCCGGACTGCTTGATGAAGCCGTGCACCTGGCTGAGGCCGAGGCCGGTGCCGGCGCCGACCGGCTTGGTGGTGAAGAACGGATCGAAGACGTGGGGAAGCACGTCGGGCGGGATTCCCGCGCCGTTGTCGGTGACCGCGACGAGGACGTACTGCCCGGGGCGGACGTCCTCCCCGGCCTCGGCGTATTCGCGGTCGATGTAGGCGTTGCCGGTCTCGATGGTCAGCCTGCCGCCTTCGGGCATGGCGTCCCTGGCGTTGATCGCCAGGTTGACGATCGCCGCCTCGAGCTGGGACCGGTCGATCTCGGCGCGCCAGAGCCCGGCGGCCAGGACCGGCTCGATCTCGATGGTCTCGCCCAGCGTCCGGTGCAGGAGCTCGGTCATCTGCGTCACCGCCCTGGAGACGTCCACGGACGCAGGTTTCAGGGGCTGGAGCCTCGAGAACGCGAGCAGGCGCTGGGTGAGGGAAGACGCGCGCTGGGCGCCGTCGAAGGCGCCCTCGGCGAGGCGCAGCAGCCGCGGGTCCGCGCCTTCGAAGCGACGCATCAGGAGCTCGAGATTGCCGATCACGATGGCCAGCATGTTGTTGAAATCGTGAGCGATCCCCCCCGTCAGCCGGCCGATCGCCTCCATCTTCTGGCTCTGGCGCAGCGCCGCCTCGGCCTTCTCGCGTTCGGCCATCTGAAGGGTCAGGTCGCGGTTGGCGCGATCGAGGGCGCGCGCGTCGAGCGACATGACGATGAACATCAAGGACGCCATCACCGCCAGCAGCGCCGGCCCGACGAAACGGCTTGCGGTCTGGACCCACGGCTCCGGGCGCTCCCGCAGATAGACGGTTCCGAGACGCAGGCCCCCCTCGGCCACGGGCGCCTCGACGGTGATGGGGCCAAGCGACGTGAGCTGGGGCCGGCGCGCCGGCGGCGGAGTTCCCGTCAGGGGGGATCGAGCGTAGGAGGCCACCAGCCGCCCGGCTTCGTCATAGACGCCGACCGCGTCGACGCCGGCGTCCGATCGCAGGGCGTTGACGTACTCGCGCAGGGCCTGGCGATCGCCGAACGCCAGGGCGGCGGTCGCCGTGTCGGCCAGGATGCGCGCCTGCACGGCGGCCGCCTGGCGCGCCTGGGCCTCGTGCCGGCTCTCGCCGAGGAACGCGACGAGCATGCTGGCGAGGATCAGCGCCGCCACGCCCGCGACGACGAAGGCGAGCCGGGCGCGTCTGTGCAGGCGCAGGATCCGCCTCACGGATGCGCCTCGCGCGGCTTGACCGACAGGGCCAGCCTCAGGAGCTTGGAGCTGATCCGCAGCCCGTTGTCGGAGGCCGCCTGGTCATCGATCCTGAACAGGACGCGTCCGCCGTTCAGCGCGAAGTCGACGATGCCTGCAGGTCCGCGCCCGTCCGTCACGGTCAGCACCGGCGCGCCCTGCACGGCGTCCAGGCCCTGACGGACCGTCCTGGCCGGGCCCGAGAGGTAGAGGATCTGGCAGCCCGCCGCGCGGTCGACGCCAGCCAGACGCCGAACCTCGATCCGCCGTCCGCCCACCCTCTGGCCCGCCACGGCGCGGTCGAGCACCGAGCCGAACGGGTCCTTGCCCGCCACGCACAGGACGAAGGGGCTGGTCGGGGCGGCGAAGGCGCCCGGCGGCCAGTCCACAAAGGGGGCGAGCTTGTAGAGGTAGGTGGCCTTGACGTCGAGCTCGAGGGACTCCCTGGCATGCGCCAGCCCGGTGGACGACCACAGGACAAGCGCCAGGGCGGACAGGCCGAAAGGCCGCCATCTGCGGCCGACCCCTTTCGACTGACCCGCCGCGTCCATGTCCGTTCAGAATCTCAGCCGCAGCTGGGCCAGGACGCTGCGCGGAACGGCGCTGGCCGGCGCAGGGTACTCCTGATGCCGGTCGTGCAGCAGGTTGAAGCCCGAAAGCGACAACTGGACCCGATCGGTGACGTCCCAGCCGATCCGGCTGCTGAGCTCGACATAGGACGGCACGTGGGGGTCGGGCAGCGCGCCGACGTAGCGGAGGGCCGCCTCGAAGCTCACGGACCGCCCCAGCTGCATCGACGAACGGATCGAGGCCCGGCGCTCCGGATCATCGCCCGCCTGCGCGACCCCCAAAAGACCGCTGGACGACGGCTTGAACTTCAGATGCTCGGACAGCAGGCTCAGGCTGGCGCTGAGGCGCCACCACGGCGTCAGCTGATAGTCGCCCCAGGCGTCCATGCCGTAGGTGAAGCCCTGCATGCCATTGCCCCAGGTGAGCGGGACGAAGGTGGCTGGATCGATCTCGATGCTGCGCAAGTCGTTGTAGACGTTGTAGAAACCTGAGACCGAGACGGAGAGGCGGCTGGATGGCTGGGCGCGCACGCCCGCCTCGTAGGCGGTCAGCTTCTCGGGCGCGAAGCCAGGATTTCCGGTCAGGAACAGGACCGATCCGAGCTTCTCGCGCACGTCGGCGTCGAACGGCGTCGGCGAGCGGATGGCCCTGGAGACGGCGGCCCACGCCGTCAGCCCGGGCTTGGGCGTCCAGGACAGCCGCACGTCGGGCAGGGCGCTGAGCCCCGAGTAGGGATCATCCTCGAGCTTGAGCCCGACGGTCAGCCTCAGCGGGCGCGCGATCGAGACGGTGTCCTGGACGAACGCACTGGCCAGGTTCAGCGTCCCTTCGGACGGCGAGAAGAACAGGGTCGAGGTCCCCTTGATGGTGTAGGCGGTGGATCGGAAGCCGCCGCCCCACACCAGCTGGTGCGCCCCGAACGTGAAGCTGTGCTGGACATCGAGGTCGTAGGCGTCGGTCCAGAAGCTGCCGCCGCCGTTGTCCATCGATCGTCCGGCTCGGTCGTAATAGGCCTGGACCTGAAGCGCCGCCCCCCCCGGCCAGCTGTGGGTCCAGCGCGACAGGAGGTTGCGGCCGTTGATGTGCTCGTCGCCCTGACCCTGCTGCGCTTCGGCGCCCTGGAACGCGTCGCCCTGCAAGGTGAGGTGGTCGGACGCCGAGGCGTCCCAGTCGATCCGGAACCCGCCGCGGGGATTGCTCCAGTGATCGCCGGCGGCGGCCCCCGCGGCCGTCACGGTATCGGCGCCATAGACTTCCTTGACGTAGGCGCGCCAGGTGACGCTCGGCCCCAACCGGCCGCCATAGCGGACGGCGCCGACGCGCTGGAGGTTTCCGCCCCCGGCCTCGACGAGCGCCCCCTGGGTGTCGGCCGCGTCCTTGGTGATGATGTTGATGACGCCGTTGACCGCGTTGGCGCCCCAGAGCGCGGCCCCCGGCCCCGAGATCACCTCGATCCGGTCGATGTCGCCGGGCAGGACGTCCTGCATGTCCCAATAGACGCCGGAGAACAGGGGCGTGTAGACGCTGCGGCCGTCGATGAGCACCAGGAGCTTGTCCGGGAAGTTCTGGGCCTGGGTGTTCCCGTTGAGGCCGTGCGCCGTGATGACGTATCCGCTGGCGCTGGTCTGGGCCACGAACAGGCTGGGGGCGAGCCGCAGCATCTCGGGCAGGGTCGCGGCGCCGGACCGGACGATCTGGTCGTGGGTGATGACGTAGATCGACGCGGGCGCGTCGCTGAGCGCTTCGGGGGACTTGGAGACCGACGTCACCTGCAGGTTGGCGAGCTCCTCCAGCGAAAGGCCGCGCAGGTCCTCGAGGCTCTCGGGCCGGGGCGAGGTCGCACTCGCGGACGCAGGCCAGGCCGCGATGGCGGAGCCCAGCGCCATCCAGAGCGCCCACGTCCGGGCCCGATCAGGAACGCGCAACCCTGCCCGCGTGAACCAGACCATGCATTCCCCCACGCGCCTCCGGCGGCGGCGCCCACTCCGCAATCCGAGACCTGCACGCGACGTCGCCACTCAATCCTGGAGTGTGAAACGCCGCAAGGCGGGACGACCAGATCGAGCCGGAGGCCGGTCCCGGAGCCGTCATCCGACAAGAGGCCGGCGCGCGCCGGCGATGCCGCCGATTCAACGTATCGCCAAAGTCAAGGTTCCTCCAATCCAGGGCCGGATGTGGCCTGACCGGACGCACCTGGGACGACGGCGGCCGCGGCGGGACCCACGCGCGGGCCCCTGTCCTGCAGTTCATTTGACCGCAACGACCTGGAAGCTAGTTTGGGCGGCGGACGGAACCGGAACGGGCCCACATGAAGCAATTCCTCCTGACCCTCGCGGGGGTCGTGGCCGGCATGACGATCTTCTTCATCGGCCTGCCGGTTCTGTTCATCGCCATGGCCCTGTCGAGCTCGAAGCCGGTGCCATCCGCGGCGGTGCTGGAGCTGGACCTGCGCCGCAAGCTGACCGACCAGGACGCGCAAAGCCCGCTGGCGGCGTTCGGCACGCGCTCGCCTTCGGTGATGACCATCGCCGAGACCCTGCGCCGGGCCGAGACCGACCCGCACGTGAAGGGGATCCTGGTGCGCCTGCCAGATGCGGGGCTGGCGCCCGGGGAAGCGGACGAGCTGAGGCTGGCGGTCCGGCATTTCAGGGCCTCGGGCAAGCCGGTCTACGCACACGCCCAGGGGCTCTATGCCCAGGGCGCAGTGACCTCGACCTACATGCTGGGCGCGGCGGCGAGCCAGCTTTGGATGCAGCCGGGCTCCTCATTCGAGGCGACGGGCCTGACCAGCGAGGACATCTTCTTCAAGCGGCTGTTCGACAAGTATGGCGTGAAGGCCGATTACGAACAGCGCGGCGAGTACAAGAACGCGGTCAACCCCTACCTCTATCACGACTACACAGCCGCCCATAAGGAGGCGACGCTGTCGTGGATGGGCTCGATCTACGAGAGCTCGGTGGCGGCGGCGGCCAAGGATCGGGGCAAGAGCCCCACAGCGCTGAAGGCGGTGATGGAGTCCGGCCCGCACCCCGCGGCCGAGGCGCTGCAGCTGGGCCTGATCGACAAGGTGGGCCAGGTCAAGGACGCCGAGGACGCCCTGCTGAAGCGCGCCGGAAGCGGCGCCAAGCTGATCGACTTCGCTGACTACGCCAACCGCCGCGCCGACCCGGTGCTGCCCGGGGCGCCCACCATCGCGGTGGTCTACGCCGAAGGGCCGATCGTCACGGGCGACAGCGATTCCGCCTCGGTGTTCGGCTCGAGCCAGACCATCTATTCGGACGATGTGGCCAAGGCGATCTACGACGCCATCGACGACGACAGCGTGAAGGCGATCGTGTTCCGGGTGTCCTCGCCCGGCGGGGCGGACACGGCGTCCGAGCAGATCCTGGCTGCGGTGCGCGCGGCCAAGGCGGCGGGCAAGCCGGTGGTCGTCTCCATGGGCGAGTACGGCGCCTCTGGCGGATACTGGATCTCGTCCCAGGCCTCGGCGATCGTGGCCGAGCCCACCACCCTGACCGGCTCGATCGGCGTCTATGGCGGCAAGCTGGCGCTCGGCGGCGCCTTAGCCCACTTCGGGGTCGACATGCGCGACCTCAGCGTCGGTGGCCCGTTCGCCGGCGCCTATTCCACGGCCGAGGCGTTCACGCCCCAGCAGCGCGCCGCCTTCGCGCACCAGATCGACCTGGTCTACGATGGCTTCATCCAGCGGGTGTCGTCGGGCCGCAAGCTGCCCGCCGATCGGGTGCGCGAGATCGCCAAGGGCCGGGTGTGGACCGGCGCCCAGGCCCAGGCGCTGGGCCTGGTGGACCAGATCGGCGGCTTTTACGACGCGGTGGACAAGGCCAAGGCGCTGGCCGGGATCAAGGGCGAGGCAAGGCTGAAGAAGATGACCACGAGCCGGTCGCCCTTCGCCCTGTTCGGCCGCGCCATGGGGGCGGACGCAGCCGCGCTGAAGACCCTGGCGGAGGCGGGGCAGGTGCTGAGCGACCCCAGGGTGGAGGCCCTCGCCGACGAGGTGCGCGAGACGCGCCTGCGGGCCCAGGGCGCGGACCTGCTGGCGCCCGTGCCGGCGAGCTGGCGGTAGGCGAAGGACGAGCGGACAGCCATCCGGCGCTTGCGCCGCGCCGCGGCCCAGAGAAGGGAACGCAGAGATCGCAGAGACGCGTTGAGGACGCAGAGGCGCCCTTTCCCTCGGCGATCTCTTCATTTTCGTCTCTGCGAGGTCCGCGTCGAACTGGCCAGCCTGCGTCCAGGATCCGAACGGGGCCGGGATCCGCCGCGACAGCGAATTGAATCTGCTACGACGCCTCGTAGCCGAAGGCCTCGATCCACGGCTGCAGGATCGGCATGACCGGCCCCAGCTGGCGCTCGTAGCGGCGCCACTGGCCCATGCCCTGGCGATAGAGGCCCTGGCGCACCTGGCGGGCGCTCGGCGTGAGGATGGGGCGTGCGCGGGCGCTCCCGGCGAAGTCGCGCATGGCCTCGTCCCAATTCGCACCGATGAAGCCGCAGGCGGCGCGGATCTCGCCCTCGAAGTCCTCGACGACGGCCTCGTAGCGGATCTCCCGCAGGTCGATCGGCAATCGCTCGCGATAGAGTCGCACCAACTGCATCACCGCGTCGTAGAACCGCGCCGCTCCCTCGAGCGTTGTGAACTGGTGCATGGCCGGGTTCAGGGCGAACGGTCGCCGGAAGCAGCTCAGCACGACGTCGCGTGGATCGCGCAGGGCGAACAGGACCTTAGCCTTTGGGAAGAGGGCCGCGATCAGCGGCAGGTCCATGCTGGCCATCGGCATCTTGTCGACGAAGATCCTGCGGCGCGGATCGGTCGCCATCGCCCTGATCCGGCCCCAGTAGGCATCGCGATAGAGCTTGAGCTCCTCGCCCTTCAGGCCCGGCAGGCGCTGGATGGCGTCCGCGCTCATCATGAACTCCGCCTCGGAATCGGCCAGGGCGTGGCGCTCGGAAAGGGTGACGACCTCCGGGTGGGCGGCCAGGATCTCCTCGAGCAGGGTGGTGCCCGATCGTGGGAAGCCCAGGAGGAAGACATGCGTGCGCGCCTCGCCGGGATCGGTGAGGTCCGGCGAGGCCCACGCCTGGGCGGGAATCGCCGAGAACCCGGCCAGAAGCGATCGCGCCCGGGCAAGCGCGTCGCCGGGCGCGCCGGGTCCGAAGCGAGGCGCTCCCATCGCGCGGGTGTCGGCCGCAGCGGCTTCATAGGCGGCGAAGGCTTCGTCACGGCGGTCGAGCGCGTCCAGCGCGTCGCCGAGCAAGGCCTGCACGCCTGGCCGGTCGCGCGGGGCCAGCTCCGGCTTCTGGAGCAGAGCCGAAACTCGGGCGATCACCGCCTGAAACTCGCGGTCGGCGAAGTCGGCATGGGCCAGGGCTGTCTCGGCGGCCGAATGTCCGGGCTCGGTCTTCAGCGCCTCCGCCGCGCGGGCGCGGGCCTCGGCAATCTCTCCCTGACGCACGGCGAGCGTGGCGAGGCCAGCCGCCGCGTCCGCGTAATCGGGGACCAGGCGAAGGGCCTGCTCGAAGTGCTCGCGGGCGGCATCGAACCGGCCGAACAGATGAAGCGCCTGGCCTTTGTTGCACCAGGCCTGGGCAAAGCGGGGGTCGATCGAGATCGCCGCATCGAAGGCGCGGATCGCCTGATCGCGCCGATCCTGCTTAATCAGATTGAGGCCGATGGCGTTCAGGACCAGCGGATCGCGGGGCGCCAGG
Organism: uncultured Alphaproteobacteria bacterium; assembly: GCA_963775275.1. GTDB lineage: Bacteria > Pseudomonadota > Alphaproteobacteria > Caulobacterales > Caulobacteraceae > JANWHQ01. The sequence continues at coordinate 1,128,339 of CAVZII010000005.1, forward strand.
CGAGCGGCCCGCTCGAGCAGGGCGAACGCCTCGTCGAACCGGTTCTCCTCCTCCAGGGCGTGGGCGGCAAGGTTGAACAGGAGCGGATGTTCCAGTCCCTCCTGGAGCGCGTCCTGGGCCACGCTGACCGCCCGGCCAAGCCGGCGGCCCCGCAGGGCGGCCTCGACCTCGCCGACGACGCGCGCGGTCCTGGCGGCGGCCGAGGAAGGCGTGGCGGCGTTGCTCATGGTTCAGATCCTTGCGGGATCAGGTCTGCCGGGGAGCGGGACGCCGGTCAAGCCGTCCCCAAAAACCAGAAGCGGCGGGCCCGAGGGCCCGCCGCTGAAGGCTCGGAGGCTCGTCCCGCCTAGAAGTCGGCGGTCAGGCCCACGAAGATCGTCCGTCCCATCGAGTCGTAGACGCCCGGGAAGGTGTTGCCGTTGCCGAACGGCGGCGACGACACGCCGAACCAGTTGGTGTCGACGATCGGCGGATCCTTGTCGAAGATGTTGTTGGCGCCGACGCGCAGGGTCATGCCGTCGCGGACCGGGTAGGTCAACGTCAGGTCGAACCAGCTGTAGGCCGGGATCGAGTTGTCGGCGAGGTCGATGTTGCCGGTGTTGAGCAGCGGATTGTTGCCGTTGTTCTGCGAGTTGAAGTCCAGCTTGACGCTCGACAGGTAGCGCCAGCTCGCCGACATGGTGACCTTCCACGGCGAGTTCCAGGTCACGCGCAGACGATGACGCCACTTGGGCGTCGGCGTGCCGCAGGTGACCCCGTACAGGCCGGCGCATTCGTAGGTCCCAAGGCCCGGCAGCGGCTCGGTGACCAGCTTGTCGGTCCAGGTGCCGTTGAAGTCGATGCTCAAGGACCCGTTGTCGCCCATGTGCCAGTCGGCGAGGTTCGTCCGGTAGGCGGCGCCGAAGTCGATGCCGTCGGTCTTCAGGTAGCCCGTATTCGTGTTGGTGGCCTCGACGTAGCCGGTGTCGGTGAACAGGAACCCGTTCGCGTCGCGGTGGACCAGGTCGCAGAATGACGCGAGGCCCGTGGTCGCGCACTGGGTGAGCGACACGTTCGGCGCGACGGTGCCGATCAGGCCGTTCACCTTGATCGAGAACCAGTCGATCGTCGCCGAGAAGCCGCGGATGAAGGTCGGCGTGAACACCACGCCCACCGAGTAGGTGTCGGCCTTCTCCGGCCTCAGGGCGGTGTTGCCGCCGATCAGCTGCTTGCACTGCGAAGCCGGGCACTCGACGATGTGGCCGTACTGGCCTGCCGTGACGCCGGTGTTGGCGCATTCCGCCTGCGACAGCGAAGGCGTCCCGCCCGAGCAGGGGTCCTGGCCGCCGTAGAGGACATTGTTCTGCGGCGTGAACAGCTCGATGATGTTCGGCGCCCGCACCGCGCGCTGGTAGCTCGCACGGAGGCGGAAGTCGTCGATCGGCTGGTAGTCGAGCTTGGCGGCATAGGTCCAGACCCCGCCGGCGGTGCTGTAGTCGGACCAGCGGCCCTGTAGGTCGAGGACCAGGGACCTGGCCAGCGGCATGTCTTCGATCAGAGGAACGCGCGTCTCGCCGAAGATCTCGTAGACCTGGAAGGTCGAGTAGGGCTGCGGCAGGGTCGCCGAGCCCTGGCCATAGAGGTCGTTGGTCTGGAAGTCGCGGCTGGTGTCGAGTTGCAGGCCTTCGCGGCGGTACTCGGCGCCGAAGGCGACGCCGACGCCCGAGCCGGCGTAGGGGCTCTTGAGGCCCGCGCCGGTGAGGTCTCCGGTCACCTGGCCGGAGACCACGGTCTCCTTGGTGATGCCCGTCTTGAAGCCCTGGGCCTGCACATAGGCGAGGCCGTCCGGGTTGACGTTGCCGACGCCGTTGAACCAGTCGAGCGGCACGCAGTTGGGGTCGACGCCCGAGATCACGGCCTTACAGGTCGGGACCCCGCCCACGTCGACCACCTCCAGGGCGTTCTGCACGCGCTGGACCGAGAGCTCGTTCGAGTAATTCTCGGAGTAGAGGGTCGCGCCGTACTGGCCGTAGACGTCGTAGCCCCAGCCATTGCCGAGGTCGCCCCTGACGCCGAGGTCGATCTTGTAGGCCGTGTGGCGAAGGTCGTCGATCCGGTTGCCGCCTTCGACATTGCGGCGGCCGATCAGGAAGACCGCGTCGTCCGTTGGCGCCAGACCCGTGCAGAAGGCCGCGACCTGGTCCGGACCGAGCAGCGGGTTGTCGCAGTTCACGTGGACGGTGCCGGAGAACGCGCCCGTGCCCAGGAAGGCGCCGGACGGCGCGATCTGGGCCAGGGTGTGGTCGTCCGAGAACATCGTGTCGAGGTAGACGTCGGCGTGCTCGTTGACCTGGTAGTGGCCGAAGGCGCCGGCGGTATACCGCTCGTCGGGCCGCTGGATGTAGTTGAAAGGCCCGAAGTTGAACACGTCCGTGCCGGTACGCGCCCGGACACCCCGCCCGGGCAGCGGGAAGAAGTCCCCGCCGGGGCCGTTCAGCTCGATGAAGCGGTTGTAGTTGGACGAGCCCAGGCATTGCAGGAAGCTGTTGCTGGGGCTGCCGTTCGCCGCCGAGCCGCAGGCCGAGTAGTCGTACTGGCTCTGTAGCACCGCCTCGATGTTGCGGTAGCCCGCGTACATGGTGACGTTGCCCTTGCCGTCGGGGCTGTTGATGCCAAGGATGGCGGTGACGTCCCACGTGCGGCCGGCCCAGACGGTGTCCGGCGGGGCCTGCACGGTGGCGGTCGGGTCACCGTTGATGCCGCCGGCGATCATCCTCTGAGCGGTCTTGTTGCCATTCCCGTGCTCGGCGATGCCCCACTGGGTGTCGACCCGGAAGCCCTCGAAGTTCTTCTTCATGATGAAGTTGACGACGCCGGCGACGGCGTCCGAGCCGTAGACCGCCGAGGCGCCGCCCGTGACCACTTCGACGTGGTCCACCAGGGCCGCCGGGATGACGTTCAGGTCGGCCACCGGAAGGGCCGGGTCGGCCGGCATCAGGCGCTTGCCGTCGATCAGGACCAGGGTACGGACGTTGCCGAGGTTGCGCAGGTTGACCGTGGCCGTGCCGGACGCGCCGTTGGAGGCGCCCTCGGTGTAGTCGGCGAAGGCCTGGGGCAGGTTGTTGATCAGGGTCTCGACGTTGGTCGCGCCCTCGAGCTTGGCTTCCTGGGAGCTGACGACCGTCAGCGGGCTGGAGCTCGTGAGGTTCTGCGTCGGGATACGCGAGCCGGTGACGACGATTTCGCCGCTGCCGCCCTGATCCTGGGCGAAGGCCGAGCCCGCCGATACAGCCGCCAATCCGCAAATCATGGATGACGCCAGCAGGCGCGCGCGAGTGGATGAGATTTTCAAGTTTGGGACCTCCGAATGGCGGGGCCCCACCTTGGAGGCCTCGCGCCCTTCACGAATTTTGATGCGTCCCGGGATACAGACTCCCAGCCCCGGTTGAGGGCGAGGTTAAGAAGCCGGCGTTCGCTTGGTCAACGCGGGTTACAAGTCGGTAAGGTGATCCTGTCGAAGTTGTTACATCTTAGTCACAGCGCGGCCATTCTGAGGGCAAAACTCGGCCGCAAGGGTCGCCATCGTCGGCAAATCATTGCGCGGGGCGTGATCAGGGCGACTGCAGCGCCCCGCCGTGCGCAACGATTGTGCAGGCAGGCCGCGGCCCATTGCGCGACGGGCGCCGAGGCCGTTCTATGCACGCCTGTACATTGAGCGCGTGCGATCCGATCTGCACCCGATCATACGCGCTCGGGGTCTTTGAGTGGTCGCGATTTCGAACGGCGACCGGTTCCCGCGTCGTCTATCCTCCGGCCGACTTCCGGTCGGACCGGGGGGCCTGAAATCGCTTGAGGAGAGGCAGGTCTATGGCGGCCCGGATGAGGCTCTGGAAGACGGCGGCGATGGTTGTGCTGGCCGCGGTCGTGGCGGCTTCGGCCGGCGGCGCCTTGGCGGCGGGCAAGGTCTCGGAGAAGAAGCGCGCCGCCGTGCTGCAGGCCATCGTCGACTGCCGGCCGATCACGGACGTCGATGCACGGCTGGCCTGCTACGACGCGGCGGCCGCCAAGCTCGACGAGGCGGAGGCGTCCGGCCAGGTGGTGGTGGTCGACCGCGAGCAGGCGCGCCAGGTGCGCAAGGAGGTGTTCGGCCTGCAGCTGCCGAGCCTGGACGTCTTCAGCCTGGGCGGCGGCAAGGCGGCGAACGCCCTCGCCAAGGACGAGGACGTGGACCGGGTCACCGCGACCGTGAAGACGGCGCACCGGGACCCCACGGGCAAGTGGGTGGTCGAGCTGGACACCGGGGCGGTCTGGCGGCAGATCGACGACACGGACCTGGCCTTCGATCCGCACCCCGGCTCCAAGGTCGAGCTCAAGCGGGGCGTGATCGGCAGCTTCTTCATGAAGCTGGACGGCCAGACCGCGGTCCGCGCGCATAGAGACCGCTGATGAGGGACCGCTGATGGGCGCGCCCCAGGGGACGGACCTTCGCCAGCTGGTGGAGGCGGTCGCCGCCGCCGCGCGCGCCAACGACCTGGACGAAGCGGCCCGCCGCGCGGAGGCGGCGATCCGGGCGGGCGTGCGCCACCCCCTCCCCTTCCGCGCGCGCGGGCTCTGGCTGAGCCGGCGCGGGCTGTACCAGGCGGCCGTCGCGGACCTGGAGCAGGTGCTGAAGCTCGGCGTGACGGACCCGCTGTTGCGGCGGGAGCTGGCCGGTTGCCTGAATCAGCTCGGCCGCAACGAAGACGCGCTCGAACAGCTCGACAAGGCGATTGAGACGGCGCCCGAGGCGGCGGAGCTGCATTACGCGAGGGGCTGGCTGCTCGAACAGACCGGCGCGCTCGAGGCCGCCCGCAAGGCGCACCGGCGCTCTCTGGAGCTGCAGACCGGCCAGGCCCCGGTCCTGGCCAGCCTGGCCTCCATCGCGGCGCGCACCGGCGAGTGGGACCAGGCGCGCGCCCTGGCGGCCGAGGCGCAGGCGATCGACCCGAACCAGGCGACGGCGGCGATCGCCCTGGCGAGCGCGGCGCTCGGCGAGGGCGACGCCGCCGGCGCGGAGGCGCGGCTGCGCAGGCTCCTGGACAATTCCTCCCTGTCCGCGCACGGGCGGGCGCTGGCGCTCGGGCTGCTGGCGGACGCCCTGGACGCCCAGGACCGGACTTCCGAGGCGTTCGCCGCCTATCAGGCGGAAAACGCCGAGCAGCTGAGGATCCACGGCGATCGGCTGGGTCGCGGGGGACGAGGCCCTATGGCGCGCACGTCCTTGCGGCTGCTGGAGGACTTCGCGGGCGCCGGCCCCGAAGACTGGCCGCCGGGCGCAAGGACGGCGGCCGGCGACGGCGAGGTCCGGGCGCACGTGTTCCTGGTCGGCTTCCCGCGTTCGGGCACGACCTTCCTCGGCCAGGTCCTGGGCGCTCATCCGGACGTCGTCACCCTGGACGAGAAGGCCAATCTCGCCGATGCGGCGCGGGCCTTCATGGGCGATCGGGCGGGGCTGAAGCGGCTGAAGGCCGCCGGTGAGGCCGCGCTCGACCGCTACCGCGACCTCTACTGGGGGCGGGTCGCCAAGGCCGGCGGCGCAAAGGTCGCGGGCAAGGTCCTGGTCGACAAGCTGCCGCTGAACCTGCCCATGCTGCCCATCGTCGCCCGACTGTTCCCGGCCGCCAAGGTGCTGTGGCTGAGGCGAGACCCGAGGGACGTGGTCTTCAGCTGCTTTCGCCGGCACTTCGCGGTGAACGAGGCGATGTTCGAGTTCCTGACCCTGGAGGGGACGGCCGATTTCCACGACGTCCTGATGCGGCTCGGCGAGACCTACCAGGCGATGCTGCCGCTGCAGATCGAGACCCTGGCCTATGAGGCGCTGGTCGCCGACCTGGAGGGCGAGACGCGCGGGCTCTGCGGGCGCCTCGGCCTGGACTGGAGCGAGGCCATGCTCGACTTCGCCGCGCGCGCGGACACCGATGCGATCATCACGCCAAGCGCGCGGCAGGTGGCCCGCGGGCTCTACGGTGAGGGCGTCGGCCAGTGGCGGCGCTACGCGGACTTCCTCGAGCCGGTGATGCCGAAACTCGCGCCCTGGGTGGAGCGGCTGGGCTACGAGGCCTGAGGCTCAGCGCCCCTTCACGCACAGGTACCTGGCCCGGTGGATGTCGGGCAGGTTGTCGACCCAGCCGGTGATGCGGGGGTTCACCAGGTTGCGGCTCACGCTGAAGTAGACCGGGGCGACGGGGGCGTCCTGGAGCATCATCGCCTCGGCGCGCGCGAGCTCGTCCGCGCGCCTGGCGACATCAGGCTCGCGGTTGGCGGCGTCCAGCAGGGCGTCGTAGGCCCGGTTCCTGTAGTCGCCGTAGTTCTGCTGGCCGGTGTCCGAGCGCATCAAGCCGAGGAAGGTCATCGGGTCGTCGAAATCGGCCACCCAGCCGGCGAAGGCGACCTGGAAGTCGCGGATGCGAAAGGCCTCGAAGGCGATCTGGGTTTCGTTCTGGACGAGGTCGACCCGGACCCCGACCGACTTCCAGTCGGCCTGGATCGAGGGGGTGATCAGCATGGCGTCCGAGGTGTTGGGGAACTTCAGCTCGAGCCTGAGGGGACGGTCCGGGCCGTAGCCGGCCTCGGCGAGGAGCCGGCGGGCCTCCCCCTGGCGGTGCTCGAGGCTCCAGGTCGTCCAGTCCGGCGCCTCGACCGGCCGGTAGTTGGCGGTCCCCGGCGGGACGAAGGTGAAGGCCGGGATCTGGCCCGCGCGCAGCAGCTTGCCGGCGATGAAGCGCCGGTCGATGGCCATGTCGAGCGCGCGGCGCACGCGGGCGTCCCGAAGCGCGGGCACGTCGCGGCTGTTGAAGGCGAGGTAGATGGTGGTGAGATAGGCGTGGGTGCGCACATAGGCCGCCATGCCGCCCTCGCCGCGCAGCCAGGGCACGCGGCTGGACTGGATGGAGGCGTTGATGTCCAGCTCTCCGCGCCGCACGCGCCGCTCGGCAGAGACGGAATCGTTGGTTGGGTAGTAGTCGATCCGGTCCACGCAGACGTGGGCCGCGTCGTAGAACCGCGGGTTCTTGACCACCTGCAGATGGTCGCCGAGCTTCCAGGAGACGGGGACGAAGGGCCCGTCGGAGACATAGCGGCCGGGCTGGTCCCAGGCGTCGCCCCAGCGCTCCACGGCATGGCGCGGGACCGGGTACATGCTCTGGTGCTTGGCGATCTGGAGCAGATAGGGCGCGGGATGCTCGAGCGTCAGGCGCAGGGTGAGCGGATCGGTCGCCTCGGCCCCCAGCGCCGACAGCGGCGCCTTGCCCTCGTTCACGGCCTCGGCGCCCTTCAGGAAGTAGAGCAGGTAGGCGTACTGGGAGGCGGTTTTCGGGTCGAGGGTGCGGCGAAGGGCGAAGACGAAGTCGTCCGCGGTCACCGGGACCCCGTCCGACCAGAGGGCGCGGCGCAGATGGAAGGTCCAGACGAGGCCGTCCCTGGACGTCTCCCAGGACTTGGCGATCCCCGGGACTGGGTTGCCGTCCGGCCCGTCCTCGACCAGGCCCACCATCACGTCGCCCACGATCGTGGCCTCGTTGACCAGGCTGATCTTGGCCGGATCCAGCGAAGTGGGATCGGTGACGTTGCCGTACTCCAGGCACAGCTTGCCCGCCGGACAGGGCGGCCGCTCGGGCCGGCCCGAGCAGGCGGCGAGCAGGAGCAGCAGGAGCCAGGCGGCGACCGCAATGCGGCGGCGATTGACAGACAAGGTCGCCAGGGTCTCTGGCGGACCAAGCGACGCCCGAGGCGGCGGAGCCGCCCGCAAGGGGAAACGCGGAGCTCGCGGAGGAAGGAGGAGGACGCAGAGCGGCCCAGGCCCTCTGCGGTCTCTGCGACTTCTTTGCGTGCTCTGCGTTGAACTCGACGGCCTTCGGCCAGGTCGACCTAGCGCCATGGGCGTGCTTGGTGGCTCAACTTCCCCGCCCCGAAGGTCACGCCGCCTCGGTCGGGGGCGGGCGCATGCGGCCGGGGTAGGACAGGGCCTTCTTGACTCCCGGGACGCTCCTCCATGCGGCGGAGCCAGTCGTAGACCCGGGGCGAGGCGGTCTGGTTCAGGGCGTCGGCGACCACGCGCTCGGCGCCCGCGATCATGGAGAAGGCGTTCACGTCGGCGAGCGAATAGGTCGGCGCGGCGAGCCACTCGTGCCCGGAAAGCTCGGCCTCGGCCTTCTCCACGGCGGTCTTGAGCTTGCGGCGGGCGTCGGCGAGGTCCTCGTCGCTGTAGCCGGTGGAGGAGACGGTCGCCCATTTCTTGCGCGGGCCGTCCAGCGGGATGCGCGAGAGGATCTCGTTCATCTCGGCCTTGTCGATCTTCTGGGCGAAGGGCGAGGCGAAGTTGGCGCCGATGACGGTGAGGGCCGGGCAGATGTACTCGTCCACGTACTTGGTCCAGATCCGCATCCGGGCGCGCCAGTAGGGATCGGCGGGGCGCAGCGGATTCTCGGGGAAGACGTCCTCGATGTACTCGTTGATGACGGTGGACTCTGTGACCACCCGGCCGTCGTGGACGAGCACCGGCACCTGGCCATCGGGGTTTATCGCGAGGAACCAGTCCGAGTACTGCTCCCAGCGGCGGCCCTCCAGGTTCAGCTGGCGGCTGGTGAACTCGATCCCCTTCTCCGAGAGGGCGAGCAGGGGCTTCATGGAATTGGCCACCGGCTCGAAGTGGTAGAGCTCAAGCATCGCGTTCTCTCTCCCCGATGTCAGCGGTCCTTGGGATCGATCGCGTCCCTGAGGCCATCGCCGATGAAGTTGAAACACATCAGGGTCCCTACCATGACCACCGACGGCGCCACCAGGAGCCAGGGCGCCACCTCCATGGTCTGGGCGCCCTGGGCGATCAGGACGCCGAGGGAGGTGAGCGGCTCCTGCACGCCCAGGCCGAGGAAGCTCAGGAAGCTCTCCGCCAGGATCACCGCGGGAATGGTGAGGGTGACGTAGACCACCACCGGGCCCAGGAGGTTGGGCACGATGTGGCGCGCGATGATGGCCGGCGCGCCAAGGCCGCAGGCCCGCGCCGCCTCGATGAACTCGCGATGGCGCAGGGATAACGTCTGCCCACGGACGATCCGCGCCATGGTCAGCCATTCCACCGCCCCGATGGCGACGAAGACGAGGACGAAGTTGCGACCGAAGGCGGCCATCAGGAGGATCACGAAGAAGATGAAGGGCAGGGCGTAGAGCACGTCCACCACCCGCATCATCGCCTCGTCGATGCGCCCGCCCAGGTAGCCGGCGGTCGCGCCCCAGGCCACGCCGATGATGAGCGAGACCGAGGTCGCGGACGCCCCGATGGCGAGGGAGACGCGAAGGCCGACCAGAAGCCGGGCCAGCAGGTCCCGGCCGAGGGAATCCGCGCCCAGGAGGTGCCCGGCCGTGAGCGGCGGCGCCCAGACGTCGTCCTTGTGAATCTGGTCGTAGCCGAACGGGACCAGCCAGGGACCGACCACGGCCAGAAGGACGATCAGCCCAAGGATGACCATGCCGGCGACGGCGGCCTTGTTGCGCACGAGCCGGCGGCGCGCGTCATCCCACAAGCTGCGTCCTTTGGGGCTGCGGCCCCCTGGCGCGGCCGGGGCGCCGGCCCGCTCGATCAGCTGGGCGCGCGAGGCGATCACGTGAGCCGGCTCCTGGGATCGAGCGACGCCTGGATGAGGTCGGCGGCGAGGTTCAGCCCCATGATCAGGGCGGCGTAGAGAATCACCACCCCCATCACCACCGTGTAGTCGCGCTGGAGCGCGCTGAGGACGAAGCTCTTGCCGAGGCCGGGGAGCTGGAAGATCTGCTCGACCACGAGGGAGCCGGTGATCAGCCCCGCGCAGGCCGGGCCGAGGTAGGCGACGACCGGCAGGATGCCTGCCGGCAGGGCGTGGCGGACCACCACGCGGGTCTCGGACAGGCCCTTGGCGCGGGCCGTGCGCGCCCAGTTCGAGCGCAGGGCCTCGATCATGCCCGCCCGAACGAGGCGGGAGATCACCGCGATCTGCGGCAGGGCAAGGACGGTCACGGGCAGGACCAGGTAGCTCAGGCCCGCAAGACCCTGCCCCGCCCGCGGCCAGCCGGCCGTCGGCAGCCAGCCGAGCCGGGAGGCGAAGAGCAGCACCAGGAGCGGGGCGGTGACGAAGGTTGGGATGCAGACGCCCAGCACGGCCATCGCCATGACCGCGTGGTCGGCGCCCCGATTCTGGCGGATCGCGGCGGCGACGCCGAAGCCGGTCCCAAGGCCGAGGGCCAGGACGAGGGCCGAGGCGCCGAGCGTCAGGCTCTTGGGGAAGCCCTGGGCGACCACATCCAGGACCGACTTGTCCTTGTACTTGAGCGAAGGACCGAAGTCGCCGTGCAGGACGCCTGCGAGGTAGTCCGCGTACTGGACCGCCAGCGGCCGGTTCATGCCGTACCTGGCCAGCACATTGGCCTCGATGGCCGGCGTCAGCCTGCGATCGGACGAGAACGGCCCGCCCGGCGCCGCGCGCATCATGAAGAAGGCGAGGGTGACGATGACGAAGAGGGTGGGGACGATGACAAGGAGCCGGCGGAACAGAAAGCGCAGCATGCCTCGCCTTTCCAGCCGGTGTACGATAAGCCCGCGCCCGTCCAGAAGCTTTCATCCGGCCCCGGCGTTGTCAAACCGGGCCGGCCCATCGGGAGCAGATCCATGGCCGACATCCGCAAGGTGACCGACGATTTCTCGGTGGCGCCCCAGATCGGGCTCGAGGACGTGGCGACGGCCGCGGCGATGGGCTTCGTCAAGCTGATCAACAACCGTCCCGACGGCGAGGCGCCCGGCCAGCCGACGAGCGCCCAGATGGAGGCCGCGGCGCGCGCGGCGGGCCTGGACTATGTGCACATCCCCTTCGCGGGACGCCCGAGCCCGGACCAGGCCGAGGCGGTCCGGGCGGCCGCGGCGGCGGCGAACGGACCGGTCCTGGCCTTCTGCCGGTCGGGCACGCGCTCGATCACGGCCTGGTCCCTGGGCCAGGCCCAGGCCGGCGCCCGGCCGGCGGACGAGCTGATCGCGCTGGGCGCGGGCGCCGGCTACGACCTCTCCGGCGCGCTCGGCGGCTGACCCGCCTGGCGTTCGATCGTCACATGGACCACGGGCGTCGAGGGCGGCGAGGCCTGGACCACGGCCGCGGCCAGGAGCTGTAGCGCCATGACACAGATCAGGGCCGCCGCGGCGCGCTGGAGCCGTTTTGAGACGAAGATGACCGTGTCGGCCGCCATGTCCGCATTCCCCGCGAAGGTTCCGGCCCCTCCAGCGCAAGCGCCGGGCCGGTGAGCGCGGCCGCCGCCATCCCCTTCGTGCGCGAGATCGACCCGGACTACGGCCGGCCACGCCGGCTCTCGCCGCTCGTGCGGCGGATCACGGCGAACAACCCCGGCCCCTTCACCTTCACCGGGACGGGGACCTATGTGGTCGGCCAGGGCGAGGCGGCGGTGATCGATCCGGGCCCGCCGATCGAGGCGCACCTCCAGGCCCTGCTGGCGTCGACGCGGGGCGAACGGATCACGGCGATCCTGGTCACCCACACGCATCTGGACCACTCGCCCCTGGCGCACGCGCTGAAGGCGGCCACCGGCGCGACGATCTACGGCCTGGCCGCGCCCGGGGCCGAGGAGGCGGCGGTCCGGCTGGACGAGGGCCAGGACGCAGGGTTCACGCCGGACGTGACGGTCAAGGACGGCCAGAGGATCGGAGGCCCCGGCTGGACGCTCGAGGCTCTGATGACGCCCGGCCATGCGTCGAACCACGTCTGCTGGGCGCTGCTGGAGGAGAACGCCCTGTTCAGCGGCGACCATGTCATGGGCTGGTCGACCACGGTGGTGAGCCCGCCGGACGGCGACATGGGCGCCTATCTGGAGAGCCTGGACCGCACGGCCGCGCGCGGCTTCGACCGCCTCTATCCCACCCACGGCCCGCCGGTGGAGGACGTCGCGCCCTTCCTGGCCGCCTACAAGGCCCACCGGCTGGAGCGCGAGCGGCAGATCCTGGGCGAGCTGGCGCAAGGGCCACGGCGCATTCCCGAGATGGTCCGGACGATCTATGCCGACGTCGATCCCCGGCTGCACCCGGCCGCCGGCCACTCCATGCTCGCGCACCTGATCCGACTGGTCCGAACCGGCGTGGTCGCCTGCGAGACCGAGCCCGGGCCGTCCGGCCTCTACCGGCTCGCGGCCGGAGCGGAGCCGGCGCCATGAACGCGCCGGCCGAGGCGCCGCCCGGGGCGCGGACCCTGTTCTTCGTGCACATCCCCAAGTGCGCGGGGACCTCGATCCGCAATGTGCTGAGGCGCTGGTACGGGCCGGGCCTGGTGATGCTGAACTCCTACGTCCCGCAGGCGCTCGCCGAGGCGACGGCGGCGCTGGGACGCACGCCCGAGGCCGTCGCGGGACACTTCAGGTACGGGATGCACGAGGCGATCGCCTGCACGCCGCTCTACGTCAGCATGACCCGCGACCCGGTCGATCGGTTCGTCTCGCTCTACAAGCACGTGCGCGCCTCGCCCGAGCACGTGCTGCACGCCGGCGCGGCGGGAGGAAGCCTGGAGGCGTTCTACGCCTATTGCCTGGAGCACAAGCGGGCGCGCAACCACACCTTGGGCATCCAGTGCTTCTTCCTGTCGCGTACGCGGCGGTTCGAGGAGGCCAGGGCGGTGATCGATGAGGCGTTCGACCTGATCGCGCCGGTCGAGGACGCGGCCGCCTTCGTGCGCGAATTAGCGGCCCTGCTCGGCAAGCCCGAGGTGCAGACGCCGGCGCTGAACGTGCGCGAGGAGGACGCGGCGCTGAGGGCCGAGGCCGAGGCCCTGGCCGGCCGGATCCGCGAGGACCACGTCGAGGACCTGCGGCTACATCGGTACGTCAAGGAACGTTTCGCGCGCCGCCGGACCGGGGATCAGCCCCCTACTGCGCCGCAGTCCGGATCGCGGCCACAAGGCGGGTGACCCGCGCACAGTTCGAGCCGAAGTCCGACAGGCCCTGACGGCTGATCGAGCGCAGGTCCACCCGCGCGCCGGCCGGATCGGGCCGCACGCGCACGGCGAGGTCCGATTTGAAGCCGAGCCAGGGGTCGGACGCGGTCGCCTCCAGGCGGCCGGCGGCCTCCTGGTCGGTGAAGAGGTCGAGGCCGTCGGCGAGCACGGCGGTCCTGGCGGCGGCGTAGGCCTGGTCCGGCGAGAACGGCAGGACCAGCGTGCGCGCGCCAGGGCAGGTTTCGGCGTTCACGTCCGCGACGTGGCGGTTCATGAAGGCGCCGGCGTCGGGCGGGACGACCGGGTCGGCGAGGATGGGATTGTCGCCGGGTCCGCGCGCCTTCATCAGCGCCCGGCTGAAGACGATCGGATCGGACCAGTCCGTGGCCGCCTCGTGCACCGGCGGGAAGCGGGCGGCGTAGGCGTGGACGGCGGCGAGCCCCATGAGGGTGAGCAGCGGAACGAGGAGGCCGGCCAGCGCGGGGCGCCACAACCGGTGGAAGCCGACGTTCAAGGCCGCCAGCGCTCCGAGGATCCCGCCGACCAGCCCGACCAGCGCGATCTTGCTCGGCCACGCCACCATCAGCTCGTGAAGGCCGTCGGTCCAATCGGCGACGCCGAGGCGCGCGGCGGCCACGCCCGAGATGATCAGAACCGGGGCGACCAGGGCGAGCGCGCAGGTCGCCGACACGAAGATGCGCGAGGCGCTGGGCGCAGCCGGGCGGGGCCGGCTTCGGGTCCGGGCGGGCCGGTCGAAGGTCCTGGGCGCGAAAAGCGGGACGGCCGCCGGCGGCTCGTCCCGGTCGAGGGTGAGGGGCGCATCGAGCGGATGGGGCGGCGAAGGCGCGGCCTCGGCCGGCGCGGGGTCGGGCTCGGGCGGCTCCGCAGACGGCGCCGGCGGGTCCTGCTCGACGGCCGGGACCGCAGCGGCCGTCTCCTCGACGGGCGTCTGTTCGGGCTCGTCGGGCGGTGTTTCGGGCTCTGCCGGAGCCAGCCCGGCGATCGCCTCGGACGGGGCCGGCGGCGGGACGACGTCATCGGGAACGGCGAGCCCGGCGTCCGCAAGCTCGACCTCCGGCGCCGGGGTCTCGGTCTCGTCCGGCGCATAGATCACGGCCGGCGTGGCGGCGGCTTCGGCGATGGCGACAGTCGGCTGGGGCTCGACTTCGGGCGCCGCGGCGGACGGGCCGGTCGGGTCGGGCTCGTCCTCCAGCGCAGGCGCAGGCGCCGGTTCCGGCTCGGCCATGATCTCTGCCTCGGGCTCGGGCTCGGGTTCGCGCGGCGCAGGCGGAAGCAGCACAGGCTCGATCTGGCGCAGCAGGGCGCGCCGGTCCAGGCGCCCGGCCAGGTCCGTGGGGGCGGCGTCGACGAACAGCACGTCCTCGACCTCCGCCGGCCGGCCGAGACGCTCGGCCATCACCCTCAGGACATCGGCCTTGACCGGATGGGTTCCCGGCTTGCGCGCGACGACGAGGACGGGCCGGCTCGCGGCGCCCGTCCAGGGCGAATCGAGCGCCGCCGCCAGGGCCACGGAAGGGTGCTCCATCGCCGCCGCCTCGAGCGGCGCGGCCGGGACCGCCTCGCCGAGGACATGGACGATCTGGTCGGCCCGGCCCATCAGGCTGATGCGCCCCTCGCCGTCGATCGCGGCGAGATCGCCGGTGTCGAGAAAGCCGTCGTCGCCGAGCGCCCGCGCGCCCGGCGCATAGCCCGAGGCCGTCATCGGCCCGCGCGCCAGGAGGCGGCCCGCCGAGGCGCCGCCGCGCGCCGGGGCATGGCCCTCGGCGTCGACGACCTTCAGCTCGAGGGCGAAAGGCGGGCGCAGCCCCGGCCGCGCGGGATCGAACACGGCCGCAAGGCCCGAGGTTTCGGCGAGGCCCCAGGCCGACTTCAGCCGCACGTCGAAGCTGGAGAGCCAGCGGCTGGCCAGGGACGTGGGACAAGGCGCGCCGGCGGCGAAGGCGCGGCGCAAGCCCTGGGGCCTCGCGCGATCGAACCGGTAGTGCTCGTAGAGCGCGGCCAGGCCCGCGGGCGGGGCGACGATGGCCTCCGCGCCGGTCTCGTCGACGAGCGCGCGCACGGCGTCGGGGCCGGCCGCGGCGCCCGGCAGCACCAGGGCGGCGCCCGCCAGGGGCGCGGCGAAGGGCAGGCCGAAGCCGGCGGCGCGCCAGAACGGCATCAGGCTCAGCACGGTCTCGCCGGAGATCAGGTCGTAGCCGTCCGGCCCGGCCGCCGTCATGGCCTGGAGCACCAGGGCGCGGTGGCTGAGGACGACGCCCCGGGCCGGCCCCCGCGCGCCCACGCTGTGGACGAGAGCGGCCGGCAGCGCTTCGTCGAATCCGCCCCAGCCCTCCGAAGCGCCGGCGCCCTCGATCATGGATTCGTGGTCGGCGATGACGCCAGGGCCGCCCGAGGCCCCGTCTTCGGCGCCGGACAGGGTCACGATGCGCCTCAGTTTGCAGCGGCGAAGGGCCGCCTCCAGGGGCGCGAGGAGCTCGGGATCGAGGAAGGCCGCCTTGTCGCCGAAGACGCCGAGGGCGGCTTCGAGGCTGGCGGGATCGAGGCCGGGGCTCAGCGGATGACAGACTGCGCCCATGCCCATGATCGCGTACCAGGCCTCCAGCGCCCGGGCCGAGGGCGCGGCGATGACCGCCACGAGGTCGCCCGGGCGGACGCCGTCGGCCCTGAGCGCGGCGGCGAGGCGGCGGGCGCGCACCGCGATCTCACCCCACCCGGAGCGCTCGGAGACGCCCTCCGGGCCGGGCGTGACGACGCCGGTCCCCAAGGCGCCGGCGGCGGCGTGCTCGAGCACGCGGTCGATAGTCAGCGGCCAGCTCTGCATCAGCGCCTGCATCGCAATGGGACTCCTGCCTCCTCCTGTGCAATTGGCGCGCCCCGCAGGGCTGCGGAACGGTTCAGGGATAGAGCCGGCGGACCGTCCACGGCTCGCCGGGTCCGGCGCGGGAATAGGCGAGCCGCTCGTGCAGGCGGAAGCGCCGGGCGCGCCAGAACTCCATGGTCACCGGATCCAGGCGAAAGCCCGACCAGTGCGGCGGGCGCGGCACTTCACCGATCCCGAACCTGGCCGCGTAGCGCGCCGCGGCGGCTTCCAGGGCGAGCACGCTCGGCATCGGCCGGGACTGCTGCGAGGCCCAGGCGCCGATCTGGCTGCCACGCGCGCGCGTGGCGAAATAGGCGTCGGCCTCTTCGGGCGTGACCGGCTCGACGGGGCCGCGCACGCGCACCTGGCGGCGCAGGGATTTCCAGTGGAACAGGAGCGCAGCCCTGGGGTTGGCGGCGAGCTCCACGCCCTTGGCGCTCTCAAGGTTCGTGTAGAAGACGAAGCCGCCGTCATCGACGCCCTTGAGCAGGACGGTGCGCGCATCGGGCAGGCCGTCCTGGTCGACCGTGGCCAGCGTCATGGCGTTGGGATCGGACGGCTCCTTGCGGGCGGCCGCCTCGAACCAGTCCTCGAACAGGACGAAGGGATCGGCGCTCTCGGCGAGCGGCTCGGGCTCGGCCTCATGGGCGGCGTAGTCGGCCTCGCTGGGCGAGGGCGGGATCAGGCGCTTGGCGCGGGTCGGCCGGCGGGTCATGGGGCGGTTATAGCGCATGACGGCGATCCGTCGTGATTGCGCCGCGCGCAGGCTTAACCGGGCATTGACCGTGATCTGACAGGATCGCGGGATGCGGGGACCCGGCGGGGCCATGACCGCAGGTCAGGCGCGCCAGCTCCTGGGCCTGCCTTTGGGCGCAAGCGCCGAGGCGCTGACCCGCGCCTATCGCGTCGCCGTGAAGGCGGTCCATCCCGACAACGGCGGCGACGGCGAACGGCTTCGGCAGGTGGTCGAGGCGCACCGCGTGCTGCAGACCCTGGCCCAGGCCCGGCTCGCCTTCGCTCTGACGCGCCGGCGCCCGGCGGCCGAGGCCGCGCCGCGCTCAGCGCCCGAGCCGGCGAACGTCCGTCCCGCCCAGCCTGTGCGCCTGAGGCTCCAGATCAGCATCGCCGAGGCGGTGCTCGGCGGGACGCGGCGGGTCGAGGCGGCGGCGGGACGCCAGCTCGAGCTGACGCTGCCCGCGGGGCTGGGCCCGGGCGAAGTGCTGCGGCTGAGGGGCGCGGGCGGCGCCGGCCTGGACGTGCTGGTGACGATCGGCGTCGCGGTCGAGCCCGGCCTGCAGCTTCGGGGACGATCCTTGTGGCTCGAGCTCGCCGCGCCCAAGGCGGCGCTGAAGGGCGGCGAGCGCGTTGAGATCGAGACCCCGCGAGGCCGGCGGGCCTTCCTGGTGCCCAAGGCGGCGGAAGGCGGCGGCGTGGTGCGGCTCAAGGGCGAGGGCCTGCCGGCCCGCGGCGCCCATCCGGCCGGGGACCTGATCGTGCGTCTGACGCCCGAGGCCGAGGGCGACACGCGGCTGAGCCGGCGCCTGCTGCGCCGCTTCTCGGCGCGCTGGGCGGCGTAACCGCCGCGTTTGTCGCGTTCGAACCTTCAGGCTAAAGCATGCCCGCCAACACAAGGCCGTCTCTGGCGAACCTTCTCCCCTTGCGGGAGAACGTGGCCGCGAAGCGGCCGGATGAGGGGTTGAAGACCCTTTCCGGCTGACCCGGCGAGACCCCTCACCCGGCGGGCGTCCGCCCGCCACCCTCTCCCGCAGGGGGAGAGGGTTCATTGAAAGGCGCCGGCCGGCTCTCCTCGCATGTCGCACAACAGCTTCGGACATCTGTTCCGCGTCACCACCTGGGGCGAGAGCCACGGGCCGGCGCTGGGCTGCGTGGTGGACGGCTGCCCACCGGGACTGCGGCTCGATGAAGGCGACATCCAGACCTGGCTCGACCGGCGCCGGCCGGGGACCAGCCGCTTCGTCACCCAGAGGCGCGAGCCGGACCAGGTGAGGATCCTGTCCGGCGTCTTCGCCGACGAGCGCACGGGCGGACAGGTGACCACCGGGACCCCGATCAGCCTGATGATCGAGAACGTCGACCAGCGCTCGCGCGACTATGCCGACATCGCGACCTCGTTCCGGCCGGGGCACGCGGACTGGCCCTACTTCGCCAAGTACGGCGTCAGGGACTATCGCGGCTCGGGCCGCGCCTCGGCGCGCGAGACCGCCGCGCGGGTGGCGGCCGGGGCGGTGGCGAGGAAGGTGCTGGGCGAGGGCGTGCGCATCCGCGCGGCCCTGGTCCAGATCGGCCCGCACGCGATCGACCGCGGGGCCTGGGACTGGGACGCGACCGAGGCCAACCCCTTCTGGTGTCCGGACGCCAAGGCCGCGGCCCTGTGGGAGACCTACCTCGACGAGATCCGCAAGGACCTGACCTCGGTGGGTGCGGTGGTGGAGGTGTGGGCCGAGGACGTTCCCCCCGGCTGGGGCGCGCCGATCTACGGCAAGCTCGACGCCGAGCTGGCGGCGGCCCTGATGTCGATCAACGCCGCCAAGGGCGTGGAGATCGGCGACGGCTTCGCCGCGGCGGCCGGGACCGGCGGCGCGGACGAGATGAGGATGGGGCCCGACGGGCCGCTGTTCCTGTCCAACCATGCGGGCGGGGTGCTGGGCGGAATCTCCACCGGCCAGGCCATCGTGGCGCGCGTGGCGTTCAAGCCGACCTCCTCGGTGCCGACGCCGCGACGCTCGCTGAACGAGGCGGGTGATCAGATCGAGGTGAAGACCCTCGGCCGGCACGACCCATGCGTCGCCGTGCGCGCCGCGCCCGTGGTCGAAGCGATGACCGCCTGCGTCCTGGCGGACGCGTTCCTCCGCCACCGCGCCCAGACCGGCGGCGGGGCGTTCAGGCCGGGACGGGAGGGCCGAGGCTGAGGCAAGGGCTGCGCCTTCGGCCACAGCTCCCGAGGCGCTCTCTCCTGCCGTCGTCCTCCCGGAAGCCGCGCAGCGGCTATCCGGGATCCGGGCGGGACCTGGAGGGGATCCCGGCTCTCGCCTGACGGCTCGGCCGGAATGACCTTGCCTTTCGGGGGGCCTCGTGACCTGGGACGTTACGCCGGCACTGGCGCGGCGGGCGCCGGGTCGGCCTCGGCCGGCTTGGGCCGCGCGGCGCCGGCTGGCGACAGGGGGTCGAACCGGAGCAGCCGCACCTCCTTGACGTTGGGCAGCCCCTTGACCTTGTCGATCAGCGCTCCGTCCGGCGGGGCGTCCACGCCCACCAGCGCGATGGCGTCATCGCCCGAGCCCCGGCGGCCCAGATAGAAGGTCGAGATGTTGATGCCCGCGTCGCCGAAGACGGCGCCCATGCGCCCGATGAAGCCCGGCCGGTCCCAGTTGTTGACGTAGAGCATGTCCGGGCAGAAGGGCGCGTCCAGGTCCATGCCGTTGATCTGGACGATGCGCGGGACGCCGCCGATCACCGTGCCGGCCAAGTCCACCTTGCCGCCGTTGAAGGCGACCTCGATGCGCATCAGGCTGTCGTAGGTGGGCGAGAGCTCCTGCCGGAACTCGGTGACGGTGATCCCGCGCGCCTTGGCGATGGCGGGGGCCGAGACGATGTTCACCTCCTGCAGCATGGGCCTGAGGATCCCGGCGAGCGCCGCGGAGGTGAGCGGACGTACGTTCACGCGGGCGAGGTCGCCCTCGTAGACGATCTCCACCGACTTCAGGCCCTGGTCGATCATCTGGCCGGCGAAGGCGCCGATCCGCTCGGCGAGCGCGATGTAGGGGCGAAGCTTGGGCGCCTCGTCGGCGGTGATGGAGGGGCTGTTCAAGGCGTTGGAGACCGCGCCGGTGAGCAGGAAATCCGAGATCTGCTCAGCCACCTGCAGGGCGACGTTCTCCTGGGCCTCGAGGGTGGAGGCGCCCAGGTGCGGGGTGGCGATGAAGTTGCGCGCGCCGAACAGGACGTTCTCCTTGGCCGGCTCGGTGGTGAAGACGTCGAAGGCGGCGCCGCCGACATGCCCGGCCTCGAGGAAGTCGCGCAGGGCCTCTTCGTCCACCAGGCCGCCGCGGGCGCAGTTGACGATCAGCACGCCCTTCCTGGTCTTGGCCAGGGCCTCGCGCGAGAGGATGTTGCGGGTCTTGTCGGTCAGCGGCGTGTGCAGGGAGATGATGTCCGCCCGCGCCAGGAGCTCGGCGAGCTCGACCTTCTCCACGCCGATCTCCACGGCCCGCTCGGCCGAGAGGAAGGGGTCGTAGGCGATCACCTTCATCTTCAGGCCGTTGGCGCGGTCGGCGACGATGGAGCCGATGTTGCCACAGCCGATGATCCCGAGGGTCTTGGCGTAGAGCTCCACGCCCATGAAGCGGTTCTTCTCCCACTTGCCGGCCTGGGTGGACTGGTCGGCCCGGGGGACCTGGCGGGCGAGCGCGAACATCATGGCGATGGCGTGCTCGGCGGTGGTGATGGAGTTGCCGAAGGGCGTGTTCATCACCACCACGCCGGCCTGGGTGGCGGCGGGGACGTCGATGTTGTCGACGCCGATGCCGGCGCGTCCGACGACCTTGAGGTTGGCCGCCCTGGCGATGACGTCCTTGTCGATCTTGGTGGCCGAGCGGACGGCGACGCCGTCGTAGCGGTCGATGATCTCGAGCAGCTCGGGCTTGGAGAGCCCGGTCAGGGTGTCGGTCTCGACGCCGCGCTCCTCGAAGATGCGGACGGCGGCGGGGGAAAGCTTGTCGGCGATCAGTACGCGGGGCATGGCGATATGTCCTGAGGCTGGAAGCCCCCTTCGTCGCCCTTCGGGCGACACTTCCCCCAAAGGGGGAAGATCTACGGCTGCAGATGCTCCCCCTCTGGGGGAGCTGGCGGCCCGAAGGGCTGACTGAGGGGGCCTCGCGAGGGCGTTAGGCGGCTTCGGTGAGCTCGGCGACGGTCTCGGCGAAGGACCAGTCGAGCCAGGGCAGCAGCGCCTCGACGTCGGAGGTCTCGATCGTGGCGCCGCACCAGATCCGAAGCCCGCCGGGCGCATCGCGGTAGGCGTTGCAGTCCAGCGCCACCCCCTCGCGCTCGAGCCGGCCGTAAAGCTTGCCGGCGAACTCCTTCTGGGCCTCGGCCGAAAGCCGGGTCACGCGAGGATCGGCGAACTTCAGGCACACGCCGGTGTTGGAGCGGGTGTTCGGATCCTCGGCGAGGAAGTCGATCCAGGCCGTCTTCTCGACCCAGGCCGAAAGCGCCGCGGTGTTGGCGTTGGAGCGGCGCTTCAGCTCGGCCAGACCCCCGATGGAGGCGGCCCACTTCAGGGTGTCGATGTAGTCCTCCACGCAGAGCATGGAGGGGGTGTTGATCGTGTTGCCCTCGAAGATCGAGCGGTCGAGCTTGCCCGGCTGCTTGGTCATCCGGAAGAGCTTGGGCAGGCCCCAGGCGGGCGTGTAGCCCTCGAGCCGGGCGACCGCGCGGGGCGACAGGATCAGCATGCCGTGGGCGGCCTCGCCCCCCATCACCTTCTGCCAGGAGTAGGTGACGACATCGAGCTTGTCCCACTCGAGATCCTGGGCGAAGGCGGCGGAGGTGGCGTCGCAGATGACGATCCCTTCGCGGTCCTTGGAGATGAAGTCGGCGTTCGGCACGCGCACGCCCGAGGTCGTGCCGTTCCAGGCGAACACCAGGTCGGCGTCGGGGCGGACCTTGGAGAGATCGGGAAGCTGGCCGAAGGGCGCGACCAGGGCCTCGGCGCCGGGCAGCTTGAGCTGCTGGACGATGTCGGTGACCCAGTCCTTGGAGAAGCTCTCCCAGGCCGCGACCTGGACCGGGCGCGGGCCCAGCATGGACCACATGGCCATCTCGACCGCCCCGGTGTCGGAGGCGGGCACGATGCCGATCAGGAAGTCCTCGGGGACCTCCAGCACCTGGCGCGTGCGGTCGATCGCCTCCTTGAGGCGGGCCTTGACGGCGCCGGAGCGGTGATTGCGCCCGAGGAGCGCGCCCCTGAGGTTGTCGAAGTCCCAACCGGGACGCTTGGCGCAGGGGCCGGAGGAAAAATTCAGGACGCGCCGGCCGCATGGCCGGCTTGGCGGTGCTGCTCATCGATGTCTCCCATCCTTGCAGATGGGTCGCGCCCCGTTGGGGGGGCGTGGCCCGCTGGGGGAGATAGACGATTCCGCGGCGATTGCCAGGGGGCGTCCCGACGAAATTTTCGGCGCCCGCCAATCGAGCCTCCAGGGACGCCGGCGACTCCAAGGCGTCCGCGCGCACGCCGGCGTGGCCCCTGACCGGCGTCCTTGGCGCCTGGCGGCGAGCCTGTCTTCGACGGCGGCCAGATGAACGGAAGCTGCCAATGGTCCTCAGGGAGGCTTCAGGGCCGGGGTGGTCTGATGCGGACGTCCGGGATGGCTTGCGCCCCTTGCCATCCCGGCGCTTCGGTCCGGGTGGGGCGCACAGTCCGGCGGCGAGCGTGCATTTTCCGCCGCCCCATGGCGCCCCGGCGGGGCGCGGTCCCATCATCTCCTCCGGGGCCGCGCCCTTGCCCGGATCCTGGCCGACGCCGAGCCTGGCCCCCCAGCCCGGCCCGGGATCAGCGGGAGGCCACGGCCGCCTTGCCGGGCGGGTCCGGCGACCAGCCGCCGCCCAGAGCCTTGAAGACCTGGACCGACCTTTCCATCAGCGAGATCCGCGCCGCGGTCAGCTGGCGGCTGGCCGCGCGCCAGATCGCCTCGGCCTGCAGGGCCGCCGTCACATCGTCGAGACCGGCGGCATAGCGGGCCGCGGCCGCCTGGTAGGCCGAATGCGCCCGCCCCTCCGCATCCTGCAGCCCGGCCACGCGGTCGCGGTCCGAAGCGAGGCCGGAGAGTGTCGTCTCGGCCTCGGCATAGGCGGTCTGGACGGCCTTCTCATAGGCGACGACGTCCTGCTCGGCGACGGCGCGCCGGGCGTGGATCTGGGCGATCAGCCGCGGCCGGTCGAGCACCGGCGCGCTGAGGGCGGCGCCCGCGCTGAAGGCGGTGGAGGCGTAGCCGAAAGGCCCGGTGGACTTGGAGACGACGGCGGACGGATCGAGGTTGATCGTGGGCCAGAGCGCGAGGTCGGCGGTCCTGAGCGCGCCGGCCGCGGAGACGATCCGCTGCTCGGCGGCCCTGACGTCGGGCCGACGGCGCAGGAGGTCGCCCGGCGCGGTCGCCGGGACCGGCGGCAGGGTCCCCACATCGCCCGCCACAGGCAGGCTCGCGACCCGATCGAAGCCGCGGCCCAGCAGCACGAGAAGCGACCGCTGGGCGGCCAGGAGCTGGGCCTGGAGGTCCCGCGCCTCGGCGCGCGCCGCCTCGGCCTGGGCGCGGGCCTGGTCCGCATCGGAGAGCGGGGAAAGACCGGCCTTGAACCGGGCCTCGGCCGCCGCCGCGAGGTCGTCGTCGATGCGCGCGGTCTCGCGGGCGTCGCGGATCTGCAAGGCCAAGCCCCGGGCCTGGAACAGGGACTGGGCCACCTGGGCGATCAAGGCCGTGCGGGCGGCCTGGTAGTCGAAGAGCGCGGCCTCGAGCTCCGCGTCGGCGGTCTTCTTGCCGGCAGAACGGCGGCCGAGGAGATCGAGCTCCCAGCTCACGGCGAACTGGCCCTGGAGGCTGTTGGTGTCGCCGGGCTGGGTGAGGACGCCGCCGAGCGACGCCGCCGCCGATTCCAGCACCCTGGCGTGGGTTCGCGCGACCGAGCCCGTTACGGCGCCCTGGGGGATGAAGAGCTGGTCCAGCGTCGCGCGGCGGACCGCGCCGGCCTGGGCGAGGACGGCGAGCGCGCTCTTCTGGTCCGGCGCGTGGGCCAAGGCCTCGTCCACCAGGGCGTCGAGCTGGTCGTCGCCGTAGAGGGTCCACCAGCGGTCCAGCGCGGCCGCCTCCAGGCCGCCGTCGCTCGGGCGAGGCGCCTCATAGGCCGACGGCGGGCTCGCCTGGGGCGGGCGGACGTGGGACGTGACGCATCCGCCGAGCCCCGCCGCCGCGACGGCGAGCGCGATGGGCAGGAACCTACTCATAGCGAAGCGCCGTCGCGGGCTTGGACCGGGCGACGCTGAAGGCTTGCGCCGACACGGTGGCCCAGGCGATGAGCACGGCCGCGGCCGAGGCGGCGAGGAAGAGCCAGGGCGGCAGGCCCACCCGGTAGGCGAAGCCCTTCAGCCAGTGGTCCATCGCCCAGAAGGCGACGGGCCAGGCGATCAGGTTCGCCCAGAGCACCGGCTTGGTGAACTGCCACAGCAGCAGGCGCACGATGTCCGAGGTCCGCGCGCCCATGGCCTTGCGCACCCCGATCTCCTTGGTGCGCCGCTCGGTGGTGAAGGCCGCGAGCGCGAAGAGGCCGAGGCAGGCGATGAAGATCGCCAGGCCCGCCAGCACCGCGATGACCACACCCTGGGTGATCACGTCCCGGTAGAGGTCCTGCACCGCCCGGTTCTCAAAGACATAGGCGCCGGCGCCGACGTGGCCGGTCGCGCGCCAGGCCCGGTCGATCGCGTGCAGGGTCTCGGGCATCGACCTCCCGTCGAGCTTGGCGATCACGAACCGGGTGCGCAGCGGATCGACGTAGTAGAGCGACGGCTCGATGGCCGTGCGGATCGAGCCGAGGGTGAAGTCCGGAACCACCCCGACGACCTGGGAGACCTGATCCTGCGGAATCACCCCGGGCGGCGCCTGCGCCCAGCGGACCCACGAGAAACTCTTGCCCACCGCATCGGCGGGATTGGCGAAGCCCATGGCCCGCGCGGCGGTCTGGTTGAGCACGATGGGCGGCTGCACTTTCGGCCCGGCGCCGGGCTGTTCGAGGACGAGATCCTCGCCCCGCGCCCTGGAGAAGAACCGGCCGGCGACCGGCTTCAGACCCTGAAGCTCGAAAAAGCCGACGTCGACCTGGGCCTCGTTGATGGTCTGCATCGAACGGTCGGGATGGAAGATGACCGTCAGGCTCGATCCCATGCCGAGGGCGGGAACGCCGCCGCAGGAGACGGCTCTCACGCCGGCCAGGGCCTCGACCTCCTGGCGGAAGGCCGAACGGCAGGGCGCGGCCATCCGGATCACCTGGCTGTCGTCGACCCTTAAGGCGTCATGGAGGGCGAAGCTGGTCTGGCGGTAGATGGTCGCCGTCATCACGATCAGGCCGATCAGGATGGCGAACTGGCCCACGACCAGCACCTGACGCACGACGGCCGAGCCGTAAGGCTGCGCCGCGCCGCCCTTCAGCGCGGAGGCCGGGCGGAAGCCCGAGAGCGCCAGCGACGGGTAGAGCCCTGCGAGCGCGGCCGTGAGCAGGGCCGCCGCGACGAGGGCGAGGCCGAGGCGCGGATCGCCGAGATAGTCGAACCTCAAGGTGCGCTGCAGGAAGGCGTTCAGGTAGGGCAGCGACAGCTCGGCCAGGGCGACGGCGAGCACCATGGCGATCAGGACGTAGATCAGCGCCTCGCCCATGAACTGGACGACGAGGTCGCGCCGGCGCGCGCCGACGGCCTTGCGCACCCCGACCTCCACGGCCCGGCGCGCGGCGCGGGCGGTCATCAGCGTCACGAAGTTGATCGCCGCGATGACGACGATCAGGGCCCCCACGGCGGCCAGCCCCGCATCGACCTTCCGGTCGCCGGGCGGGCGGACCACGCCGCCGCCGAGGCCGTTGCTGGTCGAGGAGAAGTGCAGCCCGCGCAGCGGCGACAGCCGGTAGCGGTAGTTCGAGGACGCGCCGCCCGGGACGGGATAGTGCCGGTCGGCGAAGGCCTTGAGGCCCGCCCGGACGGAGTCGGGCGAGGCGCCGGGCTTCAGCCTCAGGTAGGTCATGGTGGGCGTGCTGTAGGGGTTCGGATGCCGCTCGAGGAAGGACGTCACCGAGAAGGGCGCGCGGGCGGCGGCGAAGACCTGGGCGGCAAGGTGGGTGTTGGAGGGGATGTCCTGGAGCACCGCCAGCACCCGCATCGGGTGGAACCCGGCCATGACGCGCGCCTCATCGGGCGGCAGGCCGTCGGCGTCGGGCGCGACGTTGACCAGGAGCGTCCTGCCGATGGGTGCGTCCTGGCCGAAATACCTGCGGGCGGCCTCGCGGGTCAGGACGAGGCCGTCGGGCGCGTTCAGGGCCGCGTCGGGATCGCCCGCCAGCACGGGATAGCGCAAGAGGTCGAAGAAGCCGGGGTCGGCCCAGACCACCTGCGCCTCGGTCGACACGTCGCCTCTCCTGACCAGCGCGCCGGAGGCCGTGATGCGGGCGATCTGCGCCACCTGCGGAAAGTCCAGCTTCAGCTGGGCCGCGGCGGTCACGTGCGCGTTGTCCAGCACCGTGGGCTTCTTGCCCGGAAGCGAGAGGACCGTGTCGAGGCGATAGACGCTCTGGTAACCGGGGATGAAGGTCTCGTAGCTGTACTCGTCGCGCAGGTAGAGGCCGATCAGGATCGCGGCGGTGAAGCTGACGGTCAGGCCGAGCACGGTGATGCCCGCGTAGAGCCAGTTGCGCCTGAGGTTGCCGAGGGCGGAGGTCAGGTAGTTGCGCAGCATCGCGAGCCTCCTAGAGCGGCCTATTCATAGCGGAGCGCCGAGACCGGCCGGGCGCGCGCGACGAGCCAGGCGTGCGCCGACACGGTCGCCCAGGCGATGAGGACGGCGGCCGCGGTCGCCGCCAGGAACAGCCAGAGCGGCAGGTCCACGCGGTAGGCGAAGCCGTGCAGCCAGTGGTCCATGGCCCAGAAGGCCGCGGGCCAGGCGATCAGGTTGGCCCAGAGCACCGGCCGGGTGAACTGCCAGAGCAGCAGGCGCATGATGTCGCCCGTCTCTGCGCCCATGGCCTTGCGAACCCCGATCTCCTTGACCCGCCGCTCGGTGGTGAAGGCGGCGAGCGCGAACAGGCCCAGGCACGCGATGAGGATGGCGAGACCGGCGCAGATCCCGATCGCGATCCCCTGGGTGATCACATCCTTGTAGAGGTCCTGGACGACCCGGCTCTCGAACTCCAGCGGCAGGGGCCGGTCGTGGCCCGTCGCCCGCCAGGCCCGCCTGATGCCGCTGATGGTCTCCGACATCCGGCCGCCGTTCAGCTTGGCGACCATGAACCCCGACGCGCCGGGATCGACGTAGTACATCGTCGGATCGATGCGCTCGCGAACCGTGCCCAGGGTGAAGTCGCGCACGACGCCGACCACCTGGGAGCCGCCGCCCGCCTGGGCGGGCGCGCCGGTCGGCGAGGTGGTCCAACGGGCCCAGTGGACGGTCTGGCCGACGGCGTCCGTCGGGGTCTTGAACCCGAGCCGCCGCGCGGCGGTCTCGTTCAGCACGAGGCTCGGCAGACCGCCCGCCGCCGCGCCCGCGCCGCGCAGCAGGACGTCCTGGCCCCTGGAAGGATCGAAGAACCGGCCCGCCAGCGGCGTAAGGCCCTGGACCCTGAAGAAGCCCAGACCGACCGGGCCGAGATGCACGGTCACGGGGATGCGGCCGGCCGCGCTGGCGCCGGTGGCGGACACGTTGCGGTCCACGACGAATCCCGAGGCGCAGGCGACTCCCCTGACGCCCGGCAGGCTGGCGATGTCCTGTTCGAGGGCGGTTTCACAGGTCGCTCCGATCCGAACCACCTGGTCCGTGTCGAGCCGAAGCGCCCGGCCCAGGGCGAAGCTGGTCTGCCGGTAGATCGTCGCCGTCATGACCACCAGCCCGATCAGGGCGGCGAACTGGATCACGACCAGGGTCTGCCGCACCGCCGCGGACCCGGTCGATTGTCCGACGCCGCCCTTGAGCGCCGGGGCCGGCCGGAACCCCGACATGATCGCCGCCGGATAGGCGCCGGCCAGGACGGTGGTCAGCGCGACGACGCCGAGGATGGCCGCGGCCAGGCGCGGATCGGTCAGGTAGTCGAAGCGGATGTCGCGTCCGACAAAGGCGTTCATGTCGGGCGTCAGGACTTCGGCCAGGGAGAGCCCGATCAACATGCTGGCGAGGACATAGATCAGCGCCTCGCCCATGAACTGCACGACGAGGTCGCGCCGGCGGGCGCCCACGGCCTTGCGGACCCCGACCTCGACGGCGCGGCGCGTGGCGCGGGCGGTCATCAGAGTCACGAAGTTGATCGCCGCGATGGCGATGATCAGAAGGCCGATCGCCCCGATCCCCGCATCGACCATGCGGTCGCCCCGAGGACGGAATCCGAGGCCGGACTGGTTTGCGGCGAAGTGCAGTTCGGCCAGCGGCGCCAGGCTGAACTTGAACATCGAGGCGCCGCCGTTCGGGGCGGCGTAGCGCCGATCGGCGAAGGCCGTCAGCCCGGCGTCGATGGCGTCCGCCGACGCGCCAGGCTTCAGCTTCACATAGACGAGCGTGTCCAGGGCGAACGGCGAGGGATGCCGATCATCGAGGGCGATCGTCGAGAGCGCCGCGCGTCCGGACCCGAAGGCGCCCACGGTGATGTGCGAGGAGGACGGCAGGTCATCCAGCACGGCCAGGACGCGCATCACCTGCGACGAGGCGAACCTGCGCGCGTCATCGGGCTCCAGGCCCGGCGGAGCGGTCGCCATCGAGACCCGCAGCGTCCTGCCGATCGGCGCGTCTTCGCCGAAGTACCTGCGCGCCGTCCGGCGCGTGAGCACCAGCCCGTCCGGCGCCTCGAGCGCCGCGTCCGGATCGCCCGCCAGAACCGGCAGGCGCAGAACCTTGAAGAAGCCGGGGTCGACCCACGCCAGGGGCTCGACGAACTCCACGTCCGCCCGCCGCAGGCCGACCTCGTCGACCTGCATGCGCGCCGTCCGTTCCACGCCCGGAAAGTCCATGGCGAGATCGGCGGCGGCCGTGGCTTGCAGATAGTCGCCCCGGACCGGCGCCCCCCCTGGAACGGTGATGGCCGCCTCCATCCGGTAGACGCGGTGGTGATCGGGGATGAAGCGGTCGAAGCTCAGCTCGTCGCGCAGAAAGAGCCCGACGAGGATCGCCGCGGCGAAGCTGACGGCGAGGCCGAGGATGGTGACTCCCGTGTAGAGCCAATTGCGCCCGAGGTTGCCCAGCGCCGAGCTCAGATAGTTGCGGAGCACCGGTCAGGCCCCCGCCCGGGCGGCGAGAAAAAGGCCCCCGGCCGCGCAAGGCTTTGCGGCCGGGGGCGCCCTGCTCGGGAGGAGCGCGCGGGCAAGTCCGATATCGGTTGATCGCCGCCGAAGCGTCATTTGGATCCAGGCCCTGGTCACGCGGCGAGCTGGGTTTCGGAGACGACGCGGCCGTCGAGCAGCTTGATCGTGCGCTGCGCCTCGCCCGCATGGACCAGGGAGTGGGTGACCATGACCACGGTCACGCCCTCGGCGGCCGCCTGCTTGAGCAGGCCCATGACGGCCTCGCCGTTGGCCGTGTCGAGGTTGCCGGTCGGCTCGTCGGCCAGGATCAGCTGGGGCGAAGAGACCAGGGCGCGGGCCACCGCCACCCGCTGCTGCTGGCCGCCGGAGAGCTGCTGGGGCCGGTGGCGGGAGCGATGGGCGACGCCGACCTTCTCGAGCGCGGCCTTGACCCGCCGCTTGCGCTCGCCGGCGGGCACGCCGCGGTAGATCAGGCCCACCTCGACGTTGTCGGCGACGCTGAGGTCATCGATCAGGTTGAAGCTCTGGAAAACGAAGCCGATCTTGTCGCGGCGCAGACGGGTCAGCTTGCGCTCGGGATAGCGCGCCACCTCCTCGCCGAAGAAGCCGTAGCGGCCGTCCGAGGGCCGGTCGAGCAGGCCCAGGATGTTGAGCAGGGTGGACTTGCCGCAGCCGGACGGCCCCATGATGGCGACGAACTCGCCGGGCAGGATCTGCATGGAGACGAAGTCGAGCGCGCGCGTCTCCACGTCTGAGGTGCGGTAGACCTTGGACACGCCATCGAGGACGAGCATCGTGCTTCCTTTCACTTCTTGAGATCGATGCGGTCGATCTTGTCGAAACCCTGGTAGTCGGAGGTGATCACCCGCTCGCCGGCCTCGAGCCCGGACAGGATCTCCACCTGGTCCGAGTTGCGCCGGCCGATCTTGATGCGCCGGCGGTCCGCGTGGCGGCCGTCCGGGGTCAGGACGAAGGCGTAGTCGCCTCCCGAACGCTCCAGGAACGCGCCGGCGGGCAGGACCAGGCCCGGCCGGTCGGCGCCCAGCGAGAGCCGCCCCTGGACCGCCTGGCCGGGCAGGACGTCGGACGGCGGCTTGCCCTGGAACTGCAGGTCGACGGTGAAGACGCCGTTCTGGACCTGGGGGTAGATGCGGTCGACGACGAGCTTGAGCGTGCGGCCGTCCAGGTCGATGTCGGCGACCTGGCCGCGGGCGATGCGGCCCAGGTAATACTCGTCGACGTTCGCCGAGACCTTGAAGCCGGTGTCCAGGGTGATCTCGCCCAGCCGGTCGCCGTGGTTGCGGATCTGGCCGAGCTGGAGGTCCATGGCGGTGAGCCGGCCGGAGGCCGGCGCGCGCACGGTCAGGTCGTCCAGTTTTGCGCGGGTGACGCGCAGGCTCTGCTCGAGGCTGGCGAGCTCAGTGCGGATCTTCGGGAGCTGGGCCTTGCGGAGCGCCTCCTGGCGCGTGTTGGTCTGGGTCTGGATCGGCCGCAGCGTCTCGTTGTAGGCGAGCTCGTCGTGGACCTGCTGGCCCTGCTCGCCCGCGACGACGCCGGTCGAAAGCAAGGGATCGCGCCGGGACGCCATCTCGGTCAGCCGCTGGATGTTGTAGTCGATCAGGGCCAGGGCCTTGGCGTTGTCGGCCCGGTTCTGCTCGAGCTGTTTCTCGTAGCTCTGGACCTGGGTGATCGACTCCACGAGCCGGCCTTCGCGGTCCAGCACGTCCAGCTCGAGCTGGGTGTTGCGGAAGACCAGCAGCGGCTGGCCGGCTGTGACCCGGTCGCCGGCGTGGACGAGGATCTTCTGCACCTGGCCGCCTTCCAGCGCGTCCAGGTAGATGACATCGCGCGGGACGATCTTGCCCTGCAGCGTGGTCAGGTCGTGGAAGACGCCCCGCTGAACCGTGTCGATGCTCACCGTGCCGACGGGCACGCGCACCGTGCGGCGCGCGGGGGCGAGGAAGGCCACGGCCATGACGAGGACCACGACGACGGCCGCGGCCCCGCCCGCGACCAGGAGGACGGGCCTCGATCGCCAGGGCGGCCGTTGCAGCCGTCGGTCCATCCCGTCGCTCATCGGGCCTCCTCTGGACGATGAGTATGGATCGTCGGGGAGACAGGACGAACCGGCGCGGATTCAACGCCTTAGGCCCGCCGGCGCGGCTCGGAGGGGCCGCGAAGTGTCCGGAAGCGGACAACAGGAGCGCCGGCCGCGGGCGCCCGGTCCGCCTAAGGCCTTGGCGCGGCTGGCTTTCCGGAATCCGGCGCGCGGGCTTAGCCTCGCGGCATGGATCGGCTCGGCTCCATCCTGGTGCTCGACGATGACGCGGACGTCCTGAAGGCGGCGGCGATGGCGCTCGGGCGAGCGGCCGCGCGGGTGGACGTCCTGGCCGACCCGGCCGGCGTCGATGCGGCGCTGCAGGCGCGCGACTACGACGTCGTGCTGCTGGACATGAACTTCACGCTCGGAGAGCACTCCGGCGCGGCCGGGCTGGACGCGCTGGCGGGGATCCAGATCCGGGACCCGACCCTGTCGGTGGTGCTGATGACCGTCTATGGCGGCGTGTCTCTGGCGGTCGAGGCGCTGAAGCGCGGCGCCGCCGACTTCGTGCTCAAGCCCTGGCGCAACGAGAAGCTGCTGGACGCCCTCGAGGCCGCCGCGGCCCTGACCCGGGCCCAGCGCGCGGCGCGGGACAGCCTGAACCTGGACCTGATCGAGAAGCACGCCATCGAGCGGGCCCTGGCGCGTCATGACGGCAACATCAGCCAGGCCGCCGCCGCGCTCGGCCTGACCCGCCCGGCGCTCTACCGACGGATGGCCAAGCATGGCCTCTAGGCTCAGGGCGGCCTCCAGATTCGCCGTCGCCGCGGCCCTTCGCGCGGCCCTGATCGGCGCCCTGGCCTTCGCGGCGATCGAGGTCGCGGGCCGGGCGCATCTCTACGCCACCGCCCTGGTGCTGGCCGCCGCCGCCGCGCTGGCGACCGCCGATCTGATCCGCACGGTGCTGACCGCCGACCGGCTCTACGCCACCTTCCTGGAGGCGCTGGCGGCGGGCGCGCTCGACCGGCCGCCGGTGTGGGCGCGCCGGTTCCCGGCCCTGGCCGAGGCCCTGGAGGCGGCCGCGGACCGGATCGGCCGGGACCGGCGCGCGCAGGAAGGACGCATCCAGGCGCTGGAGGCCCTGATCGACACGGTGAGCGCCGCCCTTCTGGTCGTGGGCCGGGACGGGCGGACCGTCCTCGCCAACCGGGCGGCCAGGGCCCTGGCCGGCGAGCCGGCCGCCCGGCTCGCCGACATGGCCGCCATCGGCCCGTCCGCCGCGGAACGCCTGATGAGCCTGGCGCCCGGGGCGCGCGAGATCGTGCGCCTGGCCGACGAGCGCCGGGTGCTCGCCTCGGCGGCCGCCTTCCGGGGCGCAGACGGGGAGGCGCTGAGGCTGGTCTCGCTGCAGGGGGTCTCCAGCGAGCTCTCGGCGGTGGAGACGCGGGCGTGGCACGACCTCGTGCGCATCCTCGCGCACGAGATGATGAACTCGCTGACGCCGATCGCCTCCCTGTCGGAAAGCCTGCGGGGGCGCCTGGGCGCGCAAGGAGAGGGGCAGGACCTGGAGCTCGCGGCCGACGCGGCCGACGCCATCGACGTCATCGCACGCCGCAGCTCGGGCCTGATGAGCTTCGTCGAGCGCTACCGGCGGGTGGCCGAGCTGCCCGAGCCGCGAACCGAGCCGACGCGCGCGGACGACCTTCTGGCCGACCTCGACCGGCTGACCGCGCCCCTGGCGGCGGCGGCCGGCGTCGCCTATGTGCGCAGCCCCGATCCCGAGGGCCTGATGCTGGAGGCGGATCGGGACCTCCTGGAGCAGGCGCTGATCAACCTCCTGAAGAACGCCGTCGAGGCGGCGGCGGGAGCGCCGGGCGCGCGGGTCGCCCTGGCCTGCCGCGCCGCCCCCGGGCAGGTCCTGTTCGAGATCGCGGACAACGGCGCGGGCCTTCCCGAGGCCGAGCCGGAGCAGATCTTCACGCCCTTCTTCACCACCAAGACGGCGGGCTCGGGGGTGGGGCTCACGCTGGCGCGTCAGATCGCGCTGGCGCACGGCGGCGAGCTGACCGCGCGGCGCAACCCGGGTCGGGGCGCGACCTTCACCCTGGCCCTGCCGGCGCCCGAGCGGCCTGACGGCGGGTATCCCGGCGCGCGTTGACAGCGTCCGGGCCGGGACCCTCATCTCGCCACCAAGAGGAGACACGGGATGACACGAGCCGCCCAAAGCCTGACCCGCGCGACGAGCAGGCTCGGCCCCCTGCTGGCCGCCCTGGCGAGCCTCGGCGCGGCCCCGGCCCCGTCCGACCTGCCGCCGCCGAACGTGACCGCCGAGCAGGACCACCAGCAGATGATGGACCAACTCGGCATCCGCAGGCTGAGGCCCGGCGTGGTCAACGATCCCAAGGCCAAGGCGAATCCGGTCAACTACGACGAGGCCAAGGCCGACCCCTGGCCGGACTGGCCCGACCCCCTGTCCTGGCGGGACGGGACGAAGGTCAGGACCGCCAAGGACTGGTGGGACAAGCGCCGGCCCGAGCTGGTGGAGCTGTTCGAGCGGGAGATCTACGGCCGCGTCCCCAGGACCGCGCCCAAGGTGACCTGGACGGTCCGGACCATCGACCACGAGCGGCTGGGTTTCACGCCGATCACAGCCATCAAGGTGATCGGCCACGTGGACAATTCCAACGATCCGGCGATCAGCGAGGACATCCCTCTGATGCTGATCAAGCCGGCGCAGGCGAAGGGCCCGGCGCCCACGCTGATCATGTTCCAGCTGGGTCCGGTCGCCTTCCCCGCCCCCGCGGCGCCCTCGCCGGAGGAGCTGGAGCGGATCAATCAGGCCTGGATGGCGGAGATGGCCGCGCGAGACCCGTCGCTGGGCGATGTGTTCAAGGCCCATCCGGCCTGGCGGCCCCTGACCTCGCCGCCGTTCTTCACCCCACCCAAGCTCGACATCGAAGGCAACCCGCCGCCGCTGGACCAGCTGATCGCCGACGGCTGGGCGGTGGCGCTGATCGACCCGACAAGCGTCCAGCCGGACAGCGGCGCCGGCCTGACCAAGGGTGTGATCGGGATCTCGACCGGGAGCCATTGGCGCAAGCCCGACGACTGGGGCGTGCTCAGAGCCTGGGCGTGGGGCGCGAGCCGGGCGCTGGACTACCTGTCCACCGACCCCGACATCGACGCCGGGCGCGTCGGGATCGAGGGCGTCTCGCGCTATGGCAAGGCGGCGCTCGTGGCCATGGCCTTCGATCAGCGTTTCGCCATGGGGCTGATCGCCTCGTCCGGCGAGAGCGGGACCAAGCCGCACCGGCGCGCGTTCGGCGAGACGGTGGAGAACCAGACGGCGACGGGCGCCTACCATTGGATGGCTGGGAATTTCCTCAAGTACGGCGCGGCCGACGCCGTGTTCGGGCCGAAGACCGCCAACGACATCCCCATCGAGTCCGACGAGCTGATCGCCCTGGCGGCCCCGCGCCTGGTGTTCATCAGCCACGGCTCGCCGGAGGGCGGCGACCCGTCCTGGATCGACCAGAGGGGCGCGTTCATGGCGGCGGTGCAGGCGGGCAAGGTCTGGCGCCTCCTGGGCGCGAAGGACCTCGGCGTCGGCGACGACTACCAGCACGCCCGGCCGCCGCCGGTCGGGACGGGACTGCTGGACGGCCAGCTGGCCTGGCGCCAGCACGCGGGCGGGCACACGGATGCGCCGAACATCGCGCACTTCATCGCCTGGGCCGACCGGATGATGGGCCGCGAGCCGCATTAGGGCCCTCGACGGCGCTGGCCGAGGCTGAACAAAACCTGAGCAGCGGCGTTCAGGCCTGCGTCACGCCGGTCATGCAGAGTGTCGTGCATCGCCCAACCGGCGGCGACCACTCAGAGGACCACGACCATGAAACGCCTGCTCATCTCCGCCCTGGCCGCCGCCTCCCTGGCCGCGGTCGGCGCGCCCGCCCTGGCCCAGCCCTTCGGCGGCGACATCAACGCGCGCGAGCGCAACATCGCCGAGCGCATCGATCAGGGCGCCTTGCGCGGCGACCTGACCCGCGGCGAAGCACGCAGCCTGCGCAACGAGCTGCGCTCGATCGAGCGGCTGGAGCAGCGCTACCGGCACAACGGCTACCGCTATCGCAACCGCGGCCCGGCCGGCCTGTCCGCCTGGGAGCGTCGGGACCTCGAGCGCCGGCTCGACAGCCTGAACGCACGGGTCTTCCGCAACCGCCACGACGCGGACCACCGTCCCCGGCGTCACTGAGCGTCGAGCGGACGCCTGAGGAGGGCGCGGCGGCCGAAAGGACCCCGCGCCTTTCTGCCTGTCCGGCGGCCGGCATCGGCGGCCCGAGGCCGTGAGGCTCAGACCCTCAGCCGGCCCTCGAGCACCGTCACCGCACGGCCGCGCAGCAGGACGCGCTCGCCCCTGAGCTCGCACTCCAGCTCGCCGCCCCTGCCGGGATAGGCCTGGAAGCACCTGAGCGTCGCCCGCCCCAATCTCGGCGCGAACAGCGGCGTCAGGATGCAGTGGGCGGCGCCGGTGGCCGGGTCCTCGGGGATGCCCGAGCCCGGGGCGAAGAAGCGGCTGACCAGGTCGTAGGGGCCGCCAGGATCGGCCGGGGCGGTGACGATGACATTGCCGCGGTCGACGCTGGTCAGGGCCACCTGCCTGATCCGGCCGATGTCGGGCTGAAGGCTGCGCACGACCGCTTCGTCGGCCATGACCGCCACGAGGATGGCCTCGCCCCAGACCTCGACCGGCGTCGCGCCGAGCGCCTCGGACAGGCCCGGCGGCTCGTCGATCCGGTGCGAAGCGCGGGCCGGGAAGTCCATCTCGTAGCCTTCGCCATGGCGGGCGACGGTGAGCTGGCCCGAACGGGTGTCGAAGGCGATCAGCGGCGCGTCGAGGCCGAGCTCGGCGATCAGGGCGTGACCGGACGCGAGGGTGGCGTGGCCGCAGAGCGGGACCTCGAGGGCGGGCGTGAACCACCTGAGGCCGAAGCGGGCCGGATCATCCGTGCGGAGCAGGAAGGCGGTCTCGGCCTGGTTGTTCTCGCTGGCGAGGGCCTGCATCCAGGCGTCTTCGGGCCATTGGTCGAAGGGCTCGACGACGCAGGCGGGGTTGCCCTTGAAGGGGCCGGAGGCGAAGGCGTCGATCATCCACTGGCGCATGGGCGGCACCTATGGTCGCGGCGCACCGGCGGGAAGCCCGCGCTCGCGCCTTCAACGGGACTGTAACTCGAAAGCCTCGGCCAGGAGCTCGTAGGAGCGCACGCGGGCGGCGTGCGAGTGGGTGATGGTCACGGCCATGACCTCGTCGATCCCGAGGGCCTCGGCGATGGCCTCGAGCTGGGCCTTCACGCGCTCGGGCCCGCCGACGACCACGCGCGGCCATTCGCCCTCGCCCATGGCGGACGGCGGGGCGCCTTGGGCCAGCTCGGCCAGGGCCTCCTCGGGCGTCGGCAGGGGCAGGCGGATTCCGAGCCGGAGCCGGCGGCCCATGGCGCGATAGACCGCGCCCTCGTGTTCCGCCTCGATGTCGGAGGCGGCGCAGACCACGCCGACGGCGGCGATGGCGCGGGGCGAGGCCATCCGCTCGGAGGGGATGAACAGGCTCTTGTAGCGGCCGATGCACAGGCGCGTGCCGGCCGGATTGATGAAGTGGGCGAAGGCGTAGGGCAGGGAGAGCTGGGCGGCGGCCTGGGCGCTCCAGACCGAGGAGCCGAGGAGCCAGACCTCCGGCGCGCCCGGCGCCTGGGGCGTCACATGGATGCGGGCGAAGGGATGGTCCTCGGGGAAGTCGTGGCGCAGGAAGGCCAGGAGCTCGAGGAGCTGGTCCGGAAAATCGTCGACGTCGAACTCGGGGCTGTCGCGATGGCGGCGAAGGGCGAAGGCTTCGAGCGCCTCCCCGCCCGGCGCGCGGCCGAGGCCGAGGTCGATCCGGTCGGGGAAGAGGGCGTTCAGGAGCGAGAAGGTCTCGGCCACCTTGAGCGGGGCGTAGTGGGGCAGGAGCACGGCGCCGGAGCCGACGCGGATGCGGCGGGTGGCCTGGGCGACGAGGCCGATCATCACCTCCGGGACCGAGGTCGCGATCACCTCCATGCCGTGGTGCTCGGCGATCCAGTAGCGCTCGTAGCCCAGGGCGTCGCAGCGGACGGCGAGGTCGATGGTGTTGCGGAGGGCCTGCGCCGGCGTCATCCCCGCCGAGACCGGCGACTGGTCGACGACGGAGAGCTTCATATCCCCTCCTCCACCGTCAGCTCCGGCCAGCGCGCGCGCATGCCCTCGATGATGGACGCCAGTCGCGCGACCTTGCGCCAGGGATTGGGCCGAAGCCGCAGGTCGAAGAGGTCGCGAAGGCCGAAGGGGGCGATGATCTTCAGGCTGTCGTCGGACCGGAGCTGGACGCCCACGGCGTTGGCGGTGGTGGCGAACCGGCCGAGCGCCTCGGCGGTGCAGGTCAAGGGGGCATAGGCCTCGCCGAACTTGCCCGGAAACCAAAGGTGCACGCGCGCCTGGTTGCGCACTTCCACCAAGCTCTTCAGGGGCTCGTCGAAGGCGGCGGCCGCGCGGCGGATCACCACGTCCTCGGCCTCGTAGGTGACATCGGATCGGTCGAAATAGCCGAGGTCGTAGTCCTTGATCCCATAGTCGAGCGCGCGGCCGGTGAGATGGTTCAGCACCGGCTGGTAGACGGCGCCGGACATGACCAGCCAGTCGGGCAGGTCGAGCTCGCGCGCGGTTCCCAGCACCCGCATCAGGGCGGGGCAGGCGCGCAGGATGTCGGCCAGGCGGCGGTAGAGATCGGGCTCGTCCATCGATTCGCCAGCTTGATCGAATCTACGAACGAATAAAGAACGAACATCGCACGATTTCGCCAGGAGAGGCGTCCATGCCCGAGCTTTGCAGCCCCGCCCCGCTCGCCGACTTGCAGGCCTATGTGCGGGCGATGGAGGTGGAGCGCGGCTTCGACGGACAGAACGTGCTGGAAAAGCTGCTGCTCCTGAACGAGGAGGTCGGCGAGCTCTGCAAGGCCGTGCGCAAGGCCCAGGGGATCAGCATGGATGAGACCGCGGTGGTCGGCGGCGTCGCCGAAGAGATGGCGGACGTGCTGATCCTGCTGTGCGCGATCGCCAACCGCTACGACGTGGACCTCGAGGACGCCTTCCGGGCCAAGGAGGAAGTCAACAAGCGGCGAAGGTGGCGGTGAGACTATGAAGCGCGGAGTCGACACTTCAAGGGGCAGGTTCGATGCCGGGATCCGAGTGGCTCGTGCCTTGGCGGGGTGCAGACCCCGTCGCCGCCGCGAGGCTCGAAGCGGAACTCTCGCGCGAGATCACGTCCAGGCACATGCCTTTTGGTGAGTCCGCGAGACTGCTCGCCACGAGGGCGGACGGCGACGATGCATTATTCGGGCTCGCGGACGGGCGCGTGGCGGAAGTCCATCTGACATGGAGCGGGGAAACAGATCCCCGCTGGCCCGACACGACCATGTTCTCATCGCTGGAAGAGTGGCGGGATCAACGCATGCATCCGCTGCATCGCGATTGGTCGAACCACCAGGCGCTGAGCTAGGCTTCCAGACTGAAAACTCTCTCCCCCTGCGGGAGAGGGTGGCCTGCGAATGCAGGCCGGGTGAGGGGTCGAAGGGCTTCGCCGGAAAGGATTTCCGACCCCTCATCCGGCGGGCTCCGCCCGCCACCTTCTCCCGCAAGGGGAGAAGGTTTGTCTTTGAATTCAACAACTCGACGTCAATGCGAATTCGCGGGGAGGTGCGGGAGAAGAGAGGTGTTCAGAGCTTGAAGTCCCCGCAGCGGCCAGGCGTGGTCGAGGGGACCGTGGCCTGAGCCGAAGCCGGGGGCTCGGAGGATGGCCTGGCGGACATAGGCGATGGCGCGCTCCACCGCCTCGTCCAGGGGAAGTCCCAGCGCCAAGCCGACGGCGCAGGCCGAGGCGAGGGTGCAGCCCGTGCCGTGGGTGTGGCGCGTGGCGATGCGCGGGCCTTCGAAGGCGCGCTCGCCGGCGGGCGTGACCAGGAGGTCGACGACCACCTCGCCCGGGATATGGCCGCCCTTGACCAGGACGGCCGACGCGCCGGCGGCGAGCAGCGCGCGGCCGGCCCTCGCCTGGTCCGCCCTCGAGGCGACCACAAAGCCGGTCAGGGCCTGCGCCTCCGGCGCATTGGGGGTCAGCAGGGCGGCGCGGGGGATAAGGCGATCGCGCAGGGACCGCAGGGCGTCCGGATCCAGCAGGGCCTGGCCGCCCTTGGCGATCATCACCGGATCGACCACCGCGGGGACGCCGGCGCGATCGATCAGGCGCGCGGCGGCCTCGACGACCTCGGCCGAACCCAGCATGCCGGTCTTGACCGCGTCGGCGCCGATGTCGTCCAGCACCGCGCGCCCCTGGGCCTCCACGAGATCGGCGGGCAAGGGGTGAACGGCGCCGACGCCCAGGGTGTTCTGGACGGTGATCGCGGTGACCGCCGTGGCCGCATAGCCGCCGAGCGCGGTGACGGTCTTGATGTCGGCCTGGATCCCGGCGCCGCCGCCGGAGTCGGAGCCGGCGATGATCAGGACCCGGCCGAGAGGCTTGGAGGGCTGGACCACGCCCGCCTTTTCCCACGCCCGGCCGGCCCCCCGCTAGAGAAGACGCAGCGCCTCGGCGAATCTCGGGCCGCGGCTGTTGGCCAGGGCCTCGTTCATCATCGCCTTGCCGAAGAGGACGCGCTGGTCGGGATCGCCCAGGCTGAGCCGGCCCTCGGCGATGGCCATGCGCATCCCGGCGAGCGGCGGCGCGGCCATGTCGCGGCCGCCCGGGCCCAGCGTCATCAGCACCGCGCCATGGCAGACGTGGGCCGCCTGGCGCATCAGCCACAGGCGCGCGCGCTCCTCCGGCTCGGGCGGGCGGCCGAGACAGGCGGCGTAGAAGGCGGTCTCCTCGGCCTCGTCGCGGGCCAGGTAGTTGGCGGGAACGGCGAGGTCGACGAAGGGGTCGTTCAGGAAGGCCGTGTCCCAGTCGACGATCCACAGGCGCGTCCCATCGAAGACGAGGTTGCGCGGATGCAGGTCGTTGTGGCTGGCGACCAGCGCAGGCGCGTCCCGCCGGCAGGCGTCGCGGACCTGGGCGTAGACGGCCAGATGCGGCGCGATCGCGGCCGGATCGACGACGTCCAGGACCTGGAGGCGCTGGGTCAGCTGATCCAGCGCCGTGAAGTATTCCATCGCGGGCGGGAAGCCTTCGACGGCGTGCAGGCGGCGCACCAGGGCGGCCAGTTCCTCGAGGAAGGCGGACCGGTCGGTCAGCCGCTCGGCGAGCGGGCGCTGGGCGATGAAGTCGGCGATCGCGACGCCCGCGGCCGGGTCGGCGTAGCGCAGCGGCGGCGCGATCCCGGCCTGCGCCGCCGCAGCCATGCAGGCATGGGCGCGCGCGACGTCGGCGCCGCCGGCCGCGCTGTCCAGCTTGAGCAGGTAAGGCGCGCCCCGCGCGTGGAGCTTGAACACCATGGACTGGGAGAGCCCGCCGCCGAGCGGCTCGACGCCTTCGGCGCCGTCCCGGCCGAAAGCCTCGGCCAGCGCGCGCCGGACGGCCTCGCGGCGGTCCTCGGGGATCAGGTCGAGCATGGCGGGGCCTCCTAATGATAGGGCGGCGAAATTTTTATCCGGGTGAAATATGATCGTCAATATAACCCGGATGAAAATTGGCCTTCTCGGCGCGCTTGGCGCCCTTAGCGGTGGACCCTTCGGCTGCCGCGTCTGCCGAGCCGAAAGCGAACCGCCAAGCGCGCCAAGGACGCCAAGGCGCGCCGGTGGCGGTCACTGCGCCATTTAAATGCATTGACAGTTATATAACTATAGGAGAATTCTCCTCGGCATGAACGTGCACGAAGCCCTCGCCGAGCCGCACCGCCGGCGCATCGTGGAGCTGGTGGCCGAAAAGGAGCGCGCCGCAGGCGAGATCGTGGACGCCCTCGGGATCAGCCAGCCGGGCGCCTCCAAGCACCTGAAGGCGTTGCGCGAGGCCGGGCTGGTCGCCGTGCGCAAGGACGGCCAGCGCCGGCTCTATCGGCTGAAGCCCGACAAGCTGATCGAGCTGGACGCTTGGCTCGGGCGCTATCGCCGGCTGTGGTCCGAGCGGCTGGACGCCCTGGAGGCGCACGTGATGAGGGAAGGCTGATGGTGGACGCCGAGGAGGCGGACTTCGGCGTGGTGACGCGCGAGGGCGAGACCTTCACCGTCCGCTTCGAGCGCCGGATTGCGCGGCCCGTCGAGAAGGTCTGGGCGGCGCTGATCCTGCCCGAGCGCCTGGCGGACTGGATCGGCGAGGCCGAGGTCGAGCCCAGGGTCGGCGGGCGCTACGTGATCCGTTTCCGCGATCCGCCCGACGTCATGGACGCGGTGATCACCGCCTGCGACCCGCCGCGGCTCCTGGAGTACCGCTGGCCGGGAGACGACCCGGCCGGATGCATCGTCCGCTGGGAGCTGGCCAGCGACGGCGACAGCTGCCGCCTGATCCTGACCCAGGACGGCCTCCGGCCGGAGCATGCGGCCGGGATCACGTCGGGCTGGCACGACTTCCTGGAGATGCTGCCCGCCGCCGCCGATGGCGTGCGCGCCGAATACGACGTTCTCCGCTGGCAGGCGTTCGAAGCCCTCTACCGCGGGCGGCTGGCCGGCCTGGCGGAGGGGTGAAGATGGAATGGACGCGCGAGAGCGAGGCGGAGATCCTGGAGCTGGACGGCCGGCCGGTGATGCGGTTCGTCCGGCGGATCGACCGGCCGGTCGAGACCGTCTGGGCCGCCCTGACCATTCCCGAGCGGATCGCCGACTGGCTGGCGCCGGCCGAGGTCGAGCTGAGGATCGGCGGCAGATACCATGTGACCTGGCCGGGAAGCGCCGAGGCCGGCTGGAAGCATGTGATCCGCGCCCTGGACCCGCCGCGCCTGCTGGAGATCGGCGGGCCGGACCAGCCGGCCACCCGCTTCGAGCTGGAGCCCGACGGCGCCGGCTGCAAGGTGACGATGACCGACTTCTTCCCCCTGGACGAGGCGATCGCGGCCGAGGTGCTGGCCGGCTGGCACCTCCTCATGGACGGCCTGCCTGCCGCCGTGGATGGGCGCCAGGCCGTGCGCCACAAGGACGGCGTGGGCCTGGCCGGCCGGCTGCAGGACCACTACCGCGCGCGGCTGGCGCGCGGGGTCGCCCGGCCCTAGTGTGGTGGATCAGAAGTTCGCATGATGATGGCGGCGCCCTCGGCTGCGAACTTCTGATCCGTAAACCACACTAGAATCATACATTTGCTAGTGTCCTTATCGATTCCGAAGTTCGCATCCGCCTTGCAAATGCGCTGGCGAACTTCGGAATCGGGACACTAGCGCTCGACTCCCGGCGTGACGCGGATGTCGACGCGGCGGCGGGAGGGCTCGGTCAGGCCGTCGGCGCCGTCCATGACGATCGGCCTGGACGCCGTGCGCCAGGCGAGGTGGATCCGCGCGGCCGGAACGCCCAGGTCGCGCATCCATCGGGCGGCGACCTCGGCGCGGGTCCGGGCCAGGGCCGCGGGCTCTGCGAGGCGCCGGCCGGAAACCTGCGTCGGGGTGGTGGCGGCCCAGCCGGTGATCTCCACCCCCGCCGCGCGGCTCGCCACGGCGTAGGCGACGGCCTGGTCGATCAGGTAGTCGGCGAGCTGGTAGGTGATGAAGGACCTGCCGAACTCGAACGGAATCTCGAAGGTGCGCGTCGTGAACGGCCGGGGGAAGGGCTTCCGGGCCTCGTAGAGCGGGCGCACGTTGCGCGGCGGCAGGACGAAGCGGCGCCCCGGGTAGCCCTCGGCCGGCAGCATGGCGCGCACGCAGGGCTCGGGCAGGATCGAGACCCGCACCGGGTCCAGCACCACCCCGCCGCAGACGTCGGTCTGGTCGGCCGCAGGGCGGCCTTCGACCAGGACGGCGAAGTTCCAGTCCGGCTTGGTCGGCGAGGGCGTGACATCGTAGCGGCGGCCGTCCTCCCGATCGTCGGCCAGCCAGCAGCCGGATTTCCGGCCCGCGTCGGTGTCGCGATAGATCGGGCAGGTCACGAAGCGCAGCTCGGCGCCCTGGGCGACCGCCGTGGCGGGGACGGCCAGGAGCGCGAGGGCGAGGCCGGCGGCCTTCACAGCGCCCGCATCAGGTTCACCAGATCCTCCTTCTCCTGCTCGGTGTAGCCGATGTCGTAGCGGCGGTCGTAGTAGTCGATTACCGCCCGAAGGTCCTTGGCCGAGCCGTTGGAGAAGTAGGGCGCGCGCGCCGCCAGACCGCGAAGCGACTGCAGCGTGATCCGTCCGACGTCGGCGCAGCGGCCGGTTGTCAGGGCGTAGCCGGGATCGTGGGTGTAGATCACCCGGCCGTAGTGCGGATGCGGCGCGCCCAGGCAGGTGACCTTGAACAGCGGCAGGTCCGGCTGGGGATCGGCGAAGGGGAGGTTGGTGGTCCCGAGGTCGACCTGGCCGGGGGCCACGTCCATGCCCATCTGGCTCATGTTGTGGCAGAAGACGCAGGAATTGCGCACCGGATTGCCGAAGCCCATCGGCGAGTTCACCCCGGCGCTGTCGCTGATCAGGAACGTCTTGTCCCGGAACACCCTGGCGCCGCGGGCCACCGAGGCGCGGAAGGCGCGCTGGGCGGGCGTCAGCGAAGGATCGTCCTGCGCCGCCTCCCAGGGGGCGAACTCGCTCCAGACGGCCACGCCCTGGCTGCCCAGGCGCCCCGGCTGCGACGCGCGAAGGGTCTCGGGCCCGCCCTCGGCGCCGCCGGCGTCCAGCGCGCCGCCGTCGACGTCGCTCTGCTGGGCCGCATAGAGGCGCTGCTCGAAGTCGGCGATGCGGGCGATCTCGGCCGGCGTGAGCGCGCGGGTCATCTGAAGGTGGGTCTGGCCGGCCTCGCGCATCTGGGCGGCGAGGCTGAGCGCGCGTCCGTCTGCCATCAGGTTGTGGCTGGAAGGGCGGCCCGTCTCGGGATCGATCGGCAGGGGCAGTCCCGCCTTGGGATCCATCTCGAAGCCCATGGCCAGGATGTACTTGAAGTTCGCCACCGGCCGCGGGCGGCGGAAGACCGAGATCATCGGCGCCCTGGACCTGAGCCCCCATCGCGCACTGAGGTTGCAGCCGGTGGGATCGCGGACGACCTCGATCCTGAAGTCCGGCCTGATCGGCCGGCCGCGCGTGTCGCGCGGGGGCCACGGCCGGGCGATCCGGAACAGGCCCTTGTCCAGCAGGAGGGAATGGGAGGCGCGCGCGGCCTGGGGCAGGTCGGGGCAGTTGGAGCCGTCGATGGCGGCGAACAGTGGGTCACGGCCGCCGGTCTCGTCCCAGCGCCGGCGGGCGGAGGCGGCCGAGAGGCTCATGCCGTCGGCGGGCTGGTGGCAGGTGACGCAGGCGCGCCCGTCGGCGCCGATCGGCTCGAAGAAGGGATGGCCGCGGGTCGACATCGGGCCGCCTTGCAGCAACAGGCGCAGCTGGCCGGTCGGGTCGTCGTAGTCGAGCCGGGCCGGAAACACCCGCCCCTGGCCGGGCGCCCACCAGCGGTCGGGCGCGGCGGCGCTCAGCGCCAGGCCCGACGCGAACACGGCGGCGGCGACGAGACCGCCGACAACCAGATGCTTGGCGAAGACCCTCAATCGCTCCCCCGGGCCCGGCGAACCGGCGGCACTATCGCGCCGATCGGGCGTCGCGCAAGCCCGCCTGCCCCGGCCGTGCTCCGCATCGGCGGGCGGACAGGCTGCGAGGATGTCGGCGAAGCGGGCGGGCCGGGCACGACCGCAGCGCGCGGTTGATCGGGGCCGCCGCCCCGATATCCTCCGCGCGCGGAGGGCGAGCCGGGTGGACAGCGAGGGCAAGGCGGGCGGCGGGACGGACGTCTCCTGGGCGAGCGCCCTGGTCGTCGACGACGTCGAGGAGAACCGCGACCTGCTGGTGCGCCGGCTGAAGCGGCTGGGCCTTGCCGACATCGAGCAGGCGGCGGACGGGCGCGAGGCGCT
Source organism: uncultured Alphaproteobacteria bacterium (assembly GCA_963775275.1). Lineage (GTDB taxonomy): Bacteria > Pseudomonadota > Alphaproteobacteria > Caulobacterales > Caulobacteraceae > JANWHQ01. The sequence goes on from CAVZII010000005.1 coordinate 1,173,289, forward strand.
GGACCGGATGGGCGAGCGGGGCTTCGACCTGGTCCTGCTCGACATCATGATGCCCAGGATGAACGGCTACGAGGTGCTGGACGAGCTGAGCCGCGACGGGCGCACGCACGTGACCCCGGTGGTGGTGATCTCGGCCCTGAGCGAGGTCGACGCGGTCGCCAGGTGCCTGGAGAAAGGCGCCGAGGACTTCCTGTTCAAGCCGTTCAACCCGACCATCCTGCGCGCGCGGGTGCTGGCGTCGCTGGAGAAGAAACAGCTGCGCGACCTGAGCCGGCGCGAGCTGGAGCGCAAGCGCGCCGAGCTCGGCGAGGCGAGGCGCCTGCAGATCGCCCTGACCCCGCCGGCGGCGGACCTCCCCTGCCCGCTCGGCCGCCTGCGGATCGAGGCCCTGCTGGAGCCGGCGCGCGAGGTCGGCGGCGACCTCGTGGACCATTTCGAGGCCGGCGCGCTGCAGGTCGTGCTGGTGGGCGACGTCTCCGACAAGGGCGCGGGCGCGGCGCTGGTGATGGCGCGCACCTACGCCCAGTTCCGCGCCCTGGCGGCGCGGCCGGACGCCGAGGCCCTGTTCGCCGACCCCGCCAGGGCGGCCGGGGCGGTGAACGCCGCCCTGGCCCGCGCCAACGCCAGCTGCATGTTCGTGACCCTGTTCCTGGGGGCGCTGGACGTCGGGACGGGCGAGCTGGCCTACGTCCGCTGCGGGCACGTGCCGCCGTGGCTGAGGCGCGCGGACGGGAGGGTCGAGCGGCTCCTGGCGGCGTCCGGCCCGCCGCTGGGGGTGATGGAGGCGATCGCCTACCGCACCGGCCGGGCGAGGCTCGGGACGGGCGACGCGCTGCTGGTGGTCACCGACGGGATCACCGAGGGCGCGGCGCCGGACGGAGCGCTGTTCGGCGACGCGCGGACCACCGCCTGGCTCGAAGCCGCGGGGCCGGCGCCGGCGCTGTGCGGCCTGGTCGCCCAGGTCCGCGCCCACGAGGCGGGGCGGCCCGCCTCGGACGACGTGGCGGGCGTGCTCCTGAGGATCGAGGCCTAGGGCGCCGCCGCGATGGCCGGCTTCGACCTCGAGCTGGCGCTGGACGCCGCCGCCGTCTCGCAGGCGGTGGAGGCGGCGCAGGACTTCCTGGCCTCCCAGGGCGTGGACGCGCGCGCGGCGCACCGCACGGCGCTGGCGGTGGACGAGCTGCTGACCAACGCCGCGACCCACGGCGGCGGAGCGGGCCGGCCGGCGCGGATCCGGCTGGAGGTGCTGGATGACCGCGTCCAGGTGGAGGTGGAGGACTCGGCCGCGCCCTTCGATCCGCGCGGGGCGAGGTCCGCGCCGACCGACGGCGGCCTCGCCGATCGGCCGATCGGGGGGCTGGGCGTGCTGCTCGTCACGAAATTGTCGCGTGACCTCGACTATGCGCGGGAGAAAGATCGTAATCGGACGACCTTCCATATCGCGCGCGAGGCCTGACGGGCGCAGGATCGGTCGCCGGCGCGCGGGCGAAGGCGTCGCACAGCCAATGGGGGCGTTCAGGTGAGCGAGAAGGTCGAGGTCCGCGACACCGCGTCGGACCAGGCGCACCGGCTGCTGGAGGCCGCGCCGATCTCGGTGGTGATCCTGACGGACGAGGGGCGCTACCTCTACCGCAACCCCGCCCACGACGCGATCTACGGCTACCGGCCCGGCGAGGTCCCCAGGCTCAGCCGCGAGATGTGGGTGGACCCCGAGGAGCGGGCCCGGCTGCTCGGCATCTTCCATTCGACCGGCGAGCTGCGCGACGCCGAGGTGCAGCACCGGCGGGCCAACGGCGAGACCTTCTGGGGCCTTCTGACCTGGCAGCGCGTCGAGTACGACGGCCAGCCGGCGCTGGCGGGCTGGATCTACGACATCACCTCGCGCAAGCAGGCCGAGGACGCCATCGAGGAAGCGCGCCAGGCGGCCGAGCAGGCCAACCAGACCAAGTCCGAGTTCCTGGCCAACATGAGCCACGAGCTGAGGACGCCGCTCAACGCCATCATCGGCTACGCCCAGATCGTGCAGGAGGACGCCGAGGACGCCGGCCAGGAGGACATGCTGCCGGACCTCAAGAAGATCGAGAGCGCCGGCAAGCACCTGCTCGGCCTGATCAACGACATCCTGGACCTGTCCAAGATCGAGGCCGGCCGGATGGAGGTCTATCTGGAGCCAGTCTCGGTGCCCCAGCTCGTGGAGGAGGTGCGCACCCTGACCGCGCCGCTGGCGGCTTCGAACGGCAATGTGGTCGAGATCGCGGTCGAGCCGGGCGTGGAGGCTATCCAGACCGACCTCACCAAGCTGAAGCAGTCGCTGCTGAACCTGGTGAGCAACGCCTGCAAGTTCACCAAGGACGGCCGCGTGGACCTGAGCGTGCGCACCACAGGACGGCGCGGCGGGGCGGCAGATCGTGTTCGAGGTCGCGGACTGCGGCATCGGCATGACCCCCGAGCAGCAGGCCAGGCTGTTCCAGGCCTTCACCCAGGCCGATTCCTCGACCACCCGCCGGTTCGGCGGCACGGGGCTGGGCCTGGCGATCACCAAGCGGCTCTGCAACCTTCTGGGCGGGGACATCGAGGTGAGCTCGCAGGAGGGCCAGGGCAGCCGGTTCGTCATCACCCTGCCGCTCAGGGCCGCCGACGGCTGGAACGCGGTGGAGGCCGAGGCGACCGCCGCCACGGGCCCGGACCAGGGCGCGACCATCCTGGTGATCGACGACGACCCGCAGGTGCACGACCTGCTCGGCCAGATGCTGTCGCGCGAGGGCTACCGGGTGGAGCACGCCACCAGCGGGCCGGACGCCCTGACCATGGTGCAGAAGGTGCGCCCCGCGGCGATCCTGCTGGACGTGATGATGCCCCAGGTGGACGGCTGGACGGTGCTGAGCGCGCTGAAGCGCGACCCCAAGCTCGCCGGCATCCCGGTGATCATCGTCTCCATGCTGGACGAGCGGCCGCTCGGCCTGTCGCTGGGCGCCGCCGAGTTCCTGACCAAGCCGGTGGACCGGGCCAAGCTGGTGGGCACGGTGCGCGCCCACGCCGGCCCCGCCATGGGCGTGGTGCTGGTGGTGGACGACGATCCCGGCGAGAGTGGCCTGATCGCCCAGGCCATCGCCGAGTCCGGCCGCACGGTGGCCCAGGTCAGGGACGCGCGCGAGGCGCTGGGCTGGCTCGCCGCGCACCCGCGCCCGGCGCTGATGGTGGCGGACCTGGACGCCGCCCAGGGCGGGGAGGTCTCTCTGCTTGACGCCATCCGCGACGACGAGACGCTGAGGGGCGTTCGGCGGATCCTGCTGGCCGACCGCGAGCTGACCGACGCCGAGCTGGGGTATCTGTCGGGCCTGCCGCGCACGGTGATCAGCAAGGACGAGGGGGTGGCGGCCCAGCTGCTTTCGGCGCTCAGTGAGACCGGTGAAGGCGAGGCCGGGGCATGACCCGGATCCTGCTGGTCGAGGACAATCCGGAGAACCGGGACATGCTGTCCCGCCGGCTGATCCGGCGGGGCTTCGAGGTGGAGTTCGCCGAGGACGGGGCCGAGGCGGTGAAGAAGGCGCGCGACGCCAGCCCGGCCCTGATCCTGATGGACCTCAGCCTGCCGGTGCTGGACGGCTGGGAGGCCACGCGCCGGATCAAGGCGGACGAGGCCACCCGATCGATCCCGGTGATCGCGCTCACCGCCCACGCCATGGCCGAGGACCGCGCCAAGGCGCTCGACGCCGGCTGCGACGACTACGACACCAAGCCGGTGGACCTCGCGCGGCTGCTGGAGAAGATCCAGGCGCTGCTGCCGGACGGGGCGGCGCCCTGAGCGCTGTCGCGCAACTTTCACAATCCCTCATCACAGTGCCCGCGCGGGAGCAGGACATGCAGATCGACAAGACCGACCTCGGAGGGTCCGTGACCCGGCTGAAACTGGCCGGCAAGCTCGACATCAACGGCGCGGCGATGGTCGAGATCCCGCTGGGCCTGGCGGCCAACAACAGCCGCGGCGTCATCGTCGACATGTCGGAGGTCAGCTTCGTCGCCTCGCTGGGCGTGCGCCACCTGGTGATGGCGGCCAAGACGCTGGACCGGAAGGGCGGCAAGCTCGTCCTGTTCGCCCTGTCCGAGCCGGTCGAGGTGATCCTGACCACCATGGGCATCGCCGAGCTGATCCCCATGGCGCCGTCGGAAACCGAGGCGCTCGGCCTGGCCGGAGCGGCGGCCTGACCGCCCGGCGCGCGCGATCGCATGACGCCGCGGAGCGTGCATCGAGAGTTCCTCGCCGACGCGGCGGGCGTTGACGAGATCGACCGCTGGCTGGAGGAGGAGACGCAGGGCTGGCCCTGTGCGGCCGCCATGCTGAAGGCGCGCGTCTGCGCCGCCGAGCTGGCCGCCAATGTGATGGAGCACGGCTCCGGGCCCGGCCGACCAGCGCGCATCCAGATGAGCCTGTCCGCAGAGGATGGCGACGTCGTGCTGGAGATTGTCGACGACGGGGCGCCCTTCGACCCCACGCGCCCGGTCGCGGCGGTCAGCGAGACGCTGGAGGCCGCCGCGCCGGGCGGGCGGGGAATCCGCACCGTCCAGGGATTGGCCAGCACGCTCGCCTACCGGCGCGAGGACGGCAGGAACCGCCTGCGACTGACGGTCCGCGCATGACCGACGCGTCGTCCGTCACGCCCCTCGGCGGGATCATCGCCCCGCTGTTCACGGGGCTGGGCCTGTTCTTCTGCGGCGTGCGGTTCATCGCCGCCAACCTGGCGCCCCTCGCCGGCCCGGCCACGCGCCGCCTGCTGCGCAGCGCGCTCAGCACCGGCTGGAAAGCGGCCCTGGCCGGGATCGGCGCGGGACTGGTCACCCAGAGCACCAACGCCGTCAGCCTGACCGTCGTGGGCTTCGTGCGGGCGGGGGTCCTGCCGGAGAGACGTGCGGCGTTGCTGCCCACCTGGTCTCACGTGGGCGCCGCGGCGCTGGTGATTCTGGTGTCGCTGCGGACCGACGTGGCGGTGGCCTATGTCCTGGCCCTGGCCGGGGCGGCGCTCTACTTCGACCTGAACCTCTCCGAGCGGGTGCGCCATGCGGTAATGGCGCTGCTGGGCGCGGCGATGCTGTTCCTCGGCATGGAGATGCTGAGGCTGGGCAGCGACCCCCTGAAGTCCTGGCTGATGGCGCGCCACCTGTTGATGCACGGCCAGGCCCATCCGTTCGCGCCGCTGCTGGTGGGCGCAGGCCTGGCGGTTCTCACCCAGTCCTCCACCGTGGCCGGGGCCATTGCGGTGGCGCTGGTCCGGGTAGGCGTGTTCGACCTGGAAACGGCCATGGTCCTTCTGACCGGGGCGGGGGCAGGCTCGGCGGCCAACTACGCCATCCTGGCGCGTCGCGGCGAGGCGGTCGGACAACACATCCTGCTGTTCCAGGCGGCCCAGAAGCTGTTCGGCGCGACGCTCCTGGGCGCGGTCCTGCTGGCGCCGGGCGGCGCCACGGCCCTGTTCGAACGGCTCGACGACACGCCCGCCGGCCAGTTCGCCCGCGCCTTCCTGATCGTGCAGATCGGCGGCTCGCTGGCCTGCACCATTCTGCAGGGCCCGCTGCAGGCGCTGTTCGCACGCATCGCCCCGCCCAGCGGGACCGAGGCCCTGGGCAGGCCGGCCTTTCTGGTGGAGGAGGCCCTGGCCGATCCGGAGCTGGCGCTGGACCTGGCGGCGCGCGAGGAGCAGCGCCTCCTGGAGCGGCTGCCCCGGATGCTGGACGCCGTCCGGGCTCACGGCGACCGCACAGGGCCGGGCGCGGAGAAGCTGAAGAGCGCCGGGGCGAGCGTGGCGGAGGCGATCCGGCGCTACCTGGCCGGGGTGCTGGAGAGCGAGCCCGGGCGCGGCGCGGTCATCCGCGCCATGCGGCTGCAGCGGGTGCTCGACAACCTCGTCGCGCTGCAGGAGGCGATGGCCGAGTTCGAGGCCGACGTGCGCGCCGCGGCCGGGTCCCAGGGCGCCCAGGCGCTCGGCCGCATGGTCGAGAGCCTGCACATGCTTCTGGAGGTGCTGGCCGAGATCACCGCGAGCCGGGACGCCGCGGGCCAACAGGTCTCGCTGGCGCTGCTCGGCGACCGGCAGGAGGCTGTCGAGCGCCTGCGCGCGCGGCTGATGGCCGACACGTCGGACGCCCCGGCCAGGGTGCAGGAGGCGCTTTTCCGCAGCACGGTCCTGTTCGAGCGGATCCTGTGGTTGGCCCGCGACACGGCGACGGTGTCGATCCGGTCGGGTCAGGAGACGGGCCCGCTCCCGAGATCTTCCTCCTCTGGGGGAAGTCCGGCCGAAGGCCGGGTAGGGGGCCTTCCGCCCACAGACCTTTTTTGCGATCCCCCTTCGTCGCCCTCCGGGCGACACTTCCCCCAGAGGGGGAAGATCCGTTCGTCCTGGGTCGCGCGCCGTCAGGCCTCGGCGGCGGTGTGGGCCTCGAACTGGATGCCGCCCTCCATCTCCAGGTCGCCCAGGACGTCCTTGCGGGTGAAATGGCGGATGTCGCCCCAGCGGCCCTGGCGGACCTTGCCCACGATGCCCTGGTCGCCGATGTGGCCGCGGCCCACCGAGACGAGGTCGAACTGGCCGGCCTCGAAGCGGCGGATCAGCTCGGCGAAGCCCGCCGCGCCCGTGGGCCTGGCCTCCTGGCCGAAGAAGTTCTCCATCACGTCGATGTCGAGCCCGACGGACCCCACCGCGATCACCGGGGCGTCGGTGAGCTGTCTGGTCCAGCCGGCGATCCCGAGCTCGGAGCCCGGCCACTCCGGGATCCAGAACCGTCGCGCCGAGGCGTGGAAGACCTCGACCCCGGCCTGGCGCAGGATCTGGAGCATCGCCCCCAGCTCCTCGGGCGTCTCGGCGACCCTGGCGTCGTAGTCGACCTCCTTCCACTGGGAGAAGCGGAAGCCGATCAGGAAGTCCGGGCCGACCGCCGCGCGGATGGCCGCGACGATCTCGGCGGGGAAGCGCGCGCGATCGCGGATGTCGTCGCCGCCATAGCCGTCGGTCCGCCGGTTGGTTTCGGCCCACAGGAACTGGTCGAGCAGATAGCCGTGCGCGGCGTGGACCTCGACACCGTCCAGGCCGATCTGTTGCGCCAGCAGGGCGCTGCGGACGAAGGCGTCCTTGATGTCGCCGAGCTCCTCGAGCGTCGCGGCGCGGCCGTTCGGCCGCGCGCCATGGGCGAGGCCGGAGGGGCTGAGGGTCGGATAGGCCGACCACGGCCCCTCCCCGCCTTCCTGGCGGATGGCGCCTTCGTGCCAGAGCTGCATCAGCATCAGGGCGCCGGCCGACTTCACCTCGGCCACGATGCCGGCCCAGGCGTCGACGGTCTCGGGACTGATCCGCGTGAAGAACGGCGCCTGGGTCGCGGACGTATGGTCCACAGCGCAGGATTCCGTGATGACCAGCCCGACCCCGCCCTCGACGCAGCGACGGTAGTACTCGCCGAGCTTGGGCAGGGGCACGCCGTCCTCGCACCACTGGCGCTGCATGCCGGGCAGGACGAAGCGGTTGGGCAGCTCGAGCTTGCCCAGCCTGAACGGCGTGAACAGGGGCTCCAGATCGAGCGCTTCGGATGTGGTCATGTCGCCCTCCCTCGCCTCGCCGGCCTATCTCGCCGAATCGCCGCGGCGGAACTCGCGGGTCATCTCGTCCAGGCGCTTGAGGAGGTCTTCGTCCAGCGTCGTCCCGGCGGCGGCCAGGGTGGCGTCGAGCTGGTCGGGGCGGCTGGCGCCCACGATCGGGCTGGTGACGCCGGGCTGGGCGCAGACCCAGGCGAGCGCCAGGGTGCGGAAGGGGCATGCCCGGCCTCCCTGGCGACGGCGCCGAGGTCGTCCACCGCGTCGAAGACCACGTCGTTCCAGTAGCGCTGGCGGTACATCTGGCCGGCGTAGCGCGGCATGTCGAAGCGCGTGCCCTCGGGCGGCGCCTTGGTCCGGTCGTGCTTGCCCGAGAGCATGCCCCCCGCGATGGGGTTGTAGGGGATGACACCCAGCCCCTCCTCGACGCAGAGCGGGATCAGCTCGCGCTCGATCTCGCGGAAGAGCAGGTTGTAGCGGGGCTGGACGGAGACGAACTTCGCGATCCTGAGGGCTTCGCTGCGGCCGAGCGCGCGGGCGACCTGGTAGGCCAGGTGGTTGGAGCAGCCGACGTAGCGGACCTTGCCGGCCCTGAGGATGGCGTCCAGCGCCTCGAGCGTCTCGTCGAGGGGCGTCGTCGGATCGACCATGTGGAGCTGGTACAGGTCGATGAAGTCGGTCCCCAGCCGGCGCAGCGACGCGTCGATGGCGTCCAGGATGTGGCGGCGGCTGTTGCCGCCCTGGAAGGGCTTGGGGCCCATGGGCACGAAGCACTTGGTGGCGATGACGAAGTCGCCCCGCTTGCCCTTGAGCCAGCGGCCGATGATCTCCTCGGTGCGCCCGGCGCTCGTGAAATCGCCGCCCAGCGGATAGGCGTCGGCGGTGTCGAAGAAGTCGATCCCGCCCTCGGCGGCCTTGTCCATGATGGAAAAGGAGGTCGGCTCGTCGCATTGCAGCCCGAAGGTCATGGTGCCCAGGCACAGCTTCGAGACCTTGAGCCCGGTCGATCCCAGCCTGACGTGATCCACTGTAGTCTCCTCGAAATGAGCGCGGCCCGGCCGCGATCCTAGGCGCTCGGACCCGGGGTCGAACAGCCGACAGGCGCGGCCGCGGGCCGCCTATTCCGCCGGCGTCGCGTCGGCCACGACCGCCGCATCGTGCGCCCCGAGCCGGAACCGGCGCTCGATCAGGCCCACGGCGAGGATGGCGAGGCCGTAGACCAGCGGGCAGATGGCCAGGATGGCGTAGGTCAGCCGGACCGGCGCGACCAGATGCAGCACATAGCCGCCCACCAGGGGCCCAAGCACCGAGCCGATCTTGGCCACGCCCGAGCACCAGCCGGCGCCGTTGGCGCGGATGACGCTCGGGTAGAACAGGCTGACCACGCTGGTGATGCCGTAGTGGCCGCCCACCAGGAAGAAGGAGATCGCCGCCGACAGGACGATGAACAGGGTCAGGGCGATGGGCGTCAGGCCCGCCGCGAGCAGGAGCGGGATTGCAACGAGCGGCATCACGGCGATGCTGATCGGACCATGGCGGTCGGTAAACCGCATCAGCGCCAGGCCGCCGGCCATGCTGAACAGGGAGTTCAGCGAGGAGACCCAAGCCGCGCCATTGGCCGAATAGCCAAGGTCCTCCAGCACCAGAGGGCCCCAGGAGGCCACGAAGAAGGTGGAGATGGAGCTGGCGAAATAGGACAGCCACAAGAACGGCGTCAGCCAGCGCAGGTGGCCCTCGAACAGCCGGGCCAGCGGAAACCGCGGCGCGCGCCCGCTCGCCTCGTCGGCGAGGACGAACATTGCCGGAGCGCCAAGCGCGTCCGGGACCTCCACTTTCATCCGCTTCAAGGTGCGGGCGATGAGATCGTCGCGCCCGCCCTGGGTCGCCAGGAACCTCAGCGACTCCGGCAGGGCCGCCGTGAGCAACAGAGCGGAGAGCAAGGAGGCCAGGCCGCCGAAGACGAAGACGCCCGGCCAGTCGAACCTCGGCAGGATCAGCCTCGCGATCGGCCCGGCCACCATGACCCCGAAGCCATAGCCCAGCATGATCAGGGTGATCGCCGTGGCGCGGAGGCGCTTGGGCGCGAACTCGGCGTTCAGCGCCCACATCAAAGGGATGGCGCCCCCGAGCGCGAGGCCGCTGAAGAACCGCAGGATCATCAGCGATTCAAGGCTCCAGGCGAACGCGATCGCGAAGGTCAGGGCGCTGAAGACGGCGACGCTGAGGATGATCGCGGGGCGGCGGCCGACGCGGTCGCCGACGTAGCCGAACAGGAAGCCGCCGAGCAGGGTGCCGAAGATTCCGGCGCTGAACGCCCATCCGAGGGTGGCCGTGGTCAGATGGAAGTCCCGCATCAGGTACTTGGACGTGAACGCCATCACGTTCATGTCGAAACCGTCGAAGAAGGTGACGAACCACGAAATGACGATCAGCCGCAGGCCGAAGCCGCCGAGCTTGCGCTCGTCGAGCGCCGTGGAGATGTCGAACGCGCCCGGCGCCGCCATAGGCCAAGACCTCCCTCAACTCTTTGACCCGATCCTAGGCGGAATGCGCGCCCCCCGACCAGGGGATCGTTGATACCACCCACGGCCGGCCGCATGCGGGGCAAGATCGACCGCGCTCGCTTGCCCGCCCGGCGGAGGTGGTCCAGGCTGGGCCATGGCCAAGACCGATCGACCAGGGCCGGCGTCTGACGCCGGGGCCAAGCCTGCGCCCAGGGCCGCGCCAAAGGTCGCGCTCGTGACCGGCGCGAGCCGCGGCGTCGGCCGGGGCGTGGCGATCTCGCTGGTCGAGGCCGGCTATGTGGTCTGGGGCACGGGCCGGTCGATCGCCACGGCCGACCTGCCGGGCGAGGTCCGCCGGCTGCGCTGCGACCACCTTCGCGACGCCGAGACGGGCGACGCCTTCGCCGCGATCGAGGCGGACGGACATGGCCTGGACCTTCTGGTGAACAGCGCCTGGGGCGGCTACGAGCGGATGATGGAGGCCGGCGCCTTCACCTGGTCGGCTCCGTTCTGGCACCAGCCGCTGCACCGCTGGATCGGCATGATCGACGCGGGCGTGCGCGCCGCCTTCGTCGCCTCGGCCCATGCGGCGCGGATCATGACGGCGCAGGGGCGCGGGCTGATCGTCAACATCAGCTTCTGGGCGGCCCAGCGTCGGATCGGCAATGTGCTCTACGGAATGGCCAAGGCCGCCACCGACAAGATGACGGCCGACATGGCGCCGGAGCTGGAGCCCTATGGCGTGGCGGCGGTCTCGCTCTATCCCGGCCTGGTGCGCACCGAGGCGGTGATGAAGGCGGCCTCGGAGGGGGCGTTCGACCTCAGGGACAGCGAGAGCCCGCAGTTCATCGGCCGGGTCGTCGCCGCGCTCGACCGCGATCCCGGCCTGATGGCGCGCTCTGGCCAGGTGCTGGTGGCGGCCAAGGTCGCCCAGGAGCTCGGCGTGACCGACATCGACGGACGCCAGCCCCGGATCCTGACGCTCGAAGACGTCTGAGCCCGCAACGCCCGCTTGACGGCGGGCCCTGCAGCCCCGACCAACAGGTTCAGGAAGCGGCCGCGGAGCCGCGCGGGAGGACACGCCGATGAGCGCCGAGGAGCTGAAGGTCCTGACCGGACTGTTGCGGGAAGGCGAGCTGGACCTGACCGACGATCCGGTCAAGGCGCGGGCCGACTTCGAGGCCATGCTGGCCGGCGTGCCCCTGCCGCCGGGCGCGGCGTTCGAGCCCGTGGCGCTGGGCGGGATTCCCGGCCTGGCGTCGGTCACGCCGGGCGCGGACAAGGGCAGGACCCTGCTCTACCTGCATGGCGGAGCCTTCGTCATCGGCAGCGCCCAGGCCTATCGCCCGCTATGGAGCGGCCTCGCCGCCGCGGCGGGGATCAGGGCGGTCGCCATCGACTATCGCCTGGCGCCCGAGCACCCCTTCCCGGCCGCCATCGAGGACGCGCTTTCGGCCTACCAGGCCCTGCTGGACGGCGGCGCGTCGCCGGGATCGATCGTCGTGGCCGGGGACTCCGCCGGCGGCGGCCTGACCGTCGCCCTGCTGGCGGCCGCGCGGGCCAAGGGCCTGCCCATGCCGGCGGCGGCGGTGGCCCTCTCGCCCTGGGCGGACCTGGAGTGCCTGGGCGGGTCGATCACGTCGAAGGCCGCCGAGGACCCGGCGCTGGACCGCGAGGGCCTGCTCTACACCGCCGGCCTCTACCTGAACGGCGCCTCGGCCAGGGACGGCAGGGCGGCGGCGCTGCACGCCGACCTCGAGGGCCTGCCGCCGCTCCTGATCCAGGTCGGCTCGGCGGAGGTGCTGCTGGATGACGCCGTGCGACTGGCCGGGCGCGCCGGGGCAGCGGGCGTGGACACGCGGCTCGAGATCTGGCCGCACATGCCCCACGTCTGGCACATGTTCGGCTTCATGCTGAGCGAGGGCCGCGAGGCGAGCGCCGCCGCGGCGCGGTTCATGACCGAGAAGCTGGCGGGCGGCTGAGGCCGCAGCTCCGGCCGAAGACCAACAGGTCCTGCTCGCTGCGGATCGGCGACGGCTCGAGCTCGGCGCGCACGGCGGCGTCCAGCGCCTGGAACCCCGCCTCGATCTCGGCTTCGTCCATCAGATCGAAGGTGGAGATGGCGCGGAAGGCGCAGGCGCTCTGCGAAGGCGGTCAGGCTCGGCGCAAGAACGGTCGTTTTCCGCTCCAAGGCCAGGAGCTCGAGGCCGGCGCCGGCGAAGGCGGCGGTCGCCTCCGCCACCGTCGGGAACAGCCGCATCTCGATTCCGCGAGCCGAAGGGAAGAAGCGATGCCAGGCGAGTTCGGGCATCCGGTCGGCGAAGGTGCTGCGCAGAATGACCCGCCCGCCTGGAGCCAGCACCCGGGCCACCTCGGCGGCCGCGGCCGTGCGGTCCTGGAAATGGTGGAAGGACAGGTACATCAGGACAAGACCGCAACAGGCGTCAGGCAGCGGGATCGCCTCGGCCCGCCCGGCGAGGTAGCGCACGTTCGGGTGCGCGCGGTCGCGCTCGGCCTGGGCGCGCATCTTGGCCGAAGGCTCCACGCCCCAGACCGGCCCGCCGAAGGCGTCGGCGAGCGCAGGCGTGAACCGCCCTGTTCCCGAGCCGAGATCGAGCACGGCGAGCGGCCGTTCGGGCGGCGCATGGGACCCGAAAACTCCCATCCAGACGGCGAAGCTTTCGGGCGGCATGACGCGGCCCTTGGCGTAGACTTCGTGCTGGCGGTGGTCGTAGTCGACGCGCGCCGCCATGGCAGGCCTACTTGGCCGGCGGCGGCGTGAAGAAGGCGCCGGCGGGGCCCGGGAACTCCACCGGGCTCTCATAGCCGTCGGCCGAGACGGCCGAGACGCCGAAGAACCAGTCGTCGATCACCACGTCCTTCAGGGTCAGGCTCGAGGCGTCGCCCGCCCAGCGGCTGAAGCGCCAGCGCGGGTCGGTGGTGTCCCTCCACCAGGCGCGATAGCCCGCCGCGCCGGCCGAGGGGGTCCAGGAGAGCGTCGTGTCCGGCGAGACCGCGCCTTCGATCTTCACCTCGTCGGGCGGCGCCGGCGCCGAGGCCAGCGCCGCCAGGGCCACGGCGTTCAGCCGCGTGACCTGGGCCAGATAGGGGAAGTCCACGCCCGAGATCACGTCGCCGTAGGCGACGCTCCCCTCGGTGCGCACATCCTGGTGCTGGCGAGTGTAGTTCTCGGAGGCCTCGGTCAGGCGCACGGCGGGATAGCCGGCCTGGAGCATGCGCACCTGGTCGCCGCCGCGGCTGTAGCGGTCGGTGCGGTAGACCATCCGGACGTTGAGGTTCGTGACGTACCGGTCGGCGAGGCCCGCGACGAAGCGGGCGAGGTTGCGCGAGGGGCTGATCGACCTCGCCGCCGTTGTAGCGGCGCCGGTTTGCCTGGTCGGGGGTCTCGGTCGCCTTGGTCCCCTCGGAGAAGACGCGCACATGGGTGTTGTCGACCACGCCGTCGATGCCGTGGATGGCGCCGACGATGTCGTTGTTCAGGTCGGCCTCGACCTTCCAGCCCTGGGCCTTGGCGTAGTCGGCGAGGACGGTTCCGCCGTAGAGGTTCTGCTCCTCGCCCGAGAGCACGGCGTAGACGATGGTGGCGGCAAAGCTGTGGCGCGAGAGCACGCGGGCGGCTTCGATCACGGCGGCGACGCCCGAGCCGTCGTCGTCGGCGCCCGGCGCGTCGGAGGTCGCGTTCAGCGGATCCGAGACACGGGAATCCAGGTGCCCGGAGATGATCACCACCCGGCCGGGATCGCCGGTCCCGCGCTGGATCGCCAGCACGTCCATCACCTCGGTCGGCGTGGGGACGCGATCGCCCTGGACCACCTGGGAGGGGGTCCGGATGTCCAGGCAGCCGCCGCAGCCGCGGCCGATCTCCGCGAAGCGCGCGGCGACCCAGCGGCGCGCGGCGCCGATGCCGCGGGTGTCGGACTTCGTGTCCGACAAGGTGTGCCGCGTGCCGAAGCCGACCAGGCGCGCGATCGTGGCGTGGAGCTCGTCCGCGCGGACGTCCGTTGCGATCTGATGCAGCAAAGGATGCTCGTCGCCGGGCGGCGGGGCCGGGGCGGGATCGGCGGCGAGGGCCGGCGCGGCCGTCAGGGCCACGGCGGCGGCGAGGGCGAGGGCGAGGCTGGTGCGACGCATGGCGGTTGGATAGCTTGGTCGAACGAGCGTGGCCAGATGACTGAGGAATTCGATCGATCCAAGCCGGCGTGGGAGCCGATGTTCGCCAAGGAGGCGATTGGCCGGACGGTTCTGATCGGCTCGACGTTCTGCGATCCCCCAGGCGAACCAGAACGGCGCGAGCAGCTTTATGGCGCAATCATCGAAGCCGATGAAATAGACGGATTCCTCGTCGAGCTGGAAGGCGAGCGTCACGGCGAAACCTATCGACTTCCGCCCACCCCAGCGCGCTAAAGCAGGCTCCGGCTGGGACCTATCATCTGCACAGCACTGGTGAAGACGTTGTCGATCCGGACTATCTGACGACTTGGACGATAGGCGCGCTGTGGACGGCTAGCGCCAGCCGCTGCGCCCGCTCAGCCGGTCACCGATGCGGTGAACGGCGAACAGCGGCGATGCGCGGACGCCTTTGCCCCTGTCGGCGGCGTGACCAAGGTAAGTCGTGATCCCGAACGCCGCCTCCACGGTCCGCAGAAGGGAGTAGTGGTTGTAGGGTGTGGCGTCGGCGACGTCGCGGGGCCGTGATTGGTGATGACGATTGTAGCGATATGCCCTCCGCCGAAATTGGCCCGGCTTTGCGGATCAAAGCCGCAGCAGCCCTGAACGCCGGAGTTCCGTTCCTCCTTGTTGTTCTCGTCGAAGGTGATGACGATGGCGACGTTGCCTGTCTCGCTCCACACCTTCGAGTGGGTGATCTTGTCGACGAGCATGCCGAACTCGGCGTCGCCGCGTCGGATGACCGCCGCCTTGTCCTCGTCCTCGCGGCAACCGGGCGGAACGACGGGCGCGTCGTCGCTTGCGAGCCCGTGCATCTCGTTGCACTGGTTGGGAACGATGTGCGCGTAGTTCGGAAGCCGGCTGGAAGCGAGGTCGGCGTCCAGCTGATGGAAGTTGACAATGTGGCTCGCCCGCCACCGGTAGGGCGCGTCATGCACGTCCGCGAAGCTCACGAAGCCGTTGTGCTTGGCGGCATAGAGCTGCTGGGGCCGGCCCGCTTGGGGATACATCGGGCTTGGCGATCGCGGCGCCAGGGACCCCGCCGCAGGAAGATCCTCGAAATAGCCCTTCCAGGTCAGATGGCGCGCGGCGAGCTGGTCCATCAGGCTCCTGGCGCGGATGGACGTGGTCGACATAGCCGGGCCGCCCGCTCTTCTCGCAGAACTCGTCCTTCAAGCCGGCTTTGCAATAGAAGGCGTCGTCGTCGTGGATGCCGAAGGTGTCGCCGCCGACCATGGCGATGTAGTTGCCTTCGCTCGAGTGCACCTCGGCGTAGAACTGCGTCGCCAGACCATATTCGGCCGCCAGTCTGTGCAGGTTCGGCGTGAGCTCGGGATGATCCATGATCTGCGAGAAGCCCTTGTTCTCGCCGATGATGACGAAGATGTGCTCATAGCGCGGCATAGCCGGCTCGGCGGCCGGTCGCCGAGCTCGGGCGGCCTGGGCCGAAGACCAGGCTAGGAGGGACGCTGCGAAGATGGCCGCAACGGCCGCGGCGGTTTTGGACGCCTGCATGGGCCTCCTCAGAACCTCACGCGCACGCCGAACAGATAGTCGGCGTCGTAGAACTCGTTTTGAATGGGGAAGTCTTTGCTCTTGGTCTGGGTGAACTCTAGGTGCGTGTTGGAGATGTTCTTCACGTCCATGAAGGCTTGGACATTGTCGGTGATGTTGTAGCTCCGCCGAAGTCCAGACGGAAGCGGGGCTGGGAGTAGAGGTCGGTCGACGCATCCCCGCCAACGGCCCACAGATTGGTCGAGACGTAGGACGCCGCGACCTTCAGGTAGATGGGTCCTTGCTGTAGAACACGGCCGCGTTGTAGGTGAAGGGCGAGGTCTGCGGCAGGGCATGCTTCTCGCCGGGGCGGATTTCCCCGCTGGATTTCGACGTAGATCAGGTTGCCCTCGAAGCCCAGGCCGCTGAACGGACCCGGCAGGAACTTCGAACTGCTGCTGGTAGTTCAGCTCGACGCCCTCGGCGTGCGCCGAACCGACATTCGAGAAGCTGGTCAGGTCAACCTTCTGCCCGACGAATCCGGGAACATTGGTGGCGTTGAGCGTTTCCGTCGGGATGATGTAGTTGCTGAACGCCTTGTAGAAGAGGCCGACCGAGACGACGCCGCCGTGCGCCAGATCGTAGGACGCCATCAGATCGATGTTGCGGCCGATCGTTGGCTTCAGGTCGGGATTGCCTTGCGTAATGCGCGGCGTCGCGTTGAAGGTGTCGATCGACCTGGCGGCCGTGAGCTCGTTGAAGCCCGGCCGAGCGATGGCCGTCGAGAAGGCGGCGCGGAGCTGCAAACTGTCGCTGGCCTGGTACTTCAGGCTGAGATCGGGAAAGACGTTCGTGTAGGCGTGCTTGGCGACGTGCGGCGCCAGGAAGTTGCCGTTCGCGTCCACGTCGTTGGCGCGATAGACGCCGTCGGTGGTTTCGACCTGACGCCGCCGACCACGTCGAGCATGCCGAAACTGGTGCGGTACTGAACATAGCCCGCGTAGACGTTCTCGTTGTCGTCCTCATACGTCGTGGGGTCCGGCGTCAGCGGCGTCTGCGGGATCGTCAGCAGCTTGCTGTAAATCGGCTGCGGGCCAATGTTGTACTCGCCGTTGTAGTAGATGATGTCGGGGCCGCTGACATAGTCGCTCAGAGATACTGCGCCGGCGGCGAAACCGGCGGCATAGTATTGCTGAGTGCGGGTGCGCTCGCGCACGCTGCCACCGAAGGCGACTTCGCCGCCATCGCCCACGAGACCAAGCGGCGCGGAGAAGTTCATCACGCCGGCATATTCCTGGTCAGTGTTGTCGGACGGGCCGTTGCCCTTCGACAACTTCGTGTAGAGGGCGGGATCGAGCACATCGACTCCGCCCAGGACCTGGTAGATGGGCCGGCTGGCGTTCGTGTTGTTGTAGATCAGGTCCACGCCGGTGGGATCGGTGAAGCGCGCGTTGATCGAATAGGGCCAATGGTCGGAGCCCCGGGTCCACGACGCGCGCGCATCCACCTTGAGGTTGTTGGCGAAGACCGTCCTCCCGCCGACCTCGATCAGGTCGTTGCCGAGCTCCTCCTTGGTGGCGATGTCCGAGTACTGTGGGCTGACCCCGCTGGACGTGAAGTCGCCGGTCGCATTGTCGACGCTGAGAACGTTGTCCGCCAAGCCATTGAGGATGAACTCGTGCTTGTTGGCCGTCTCCACGTAGCCGGCATGGAACCCGCGCAGATAGAGGTCCGTATTGTCGGTCGGGCTGAAGGTGGCGCCGCCGCCATAGCCCTGGCGCGTGCGGTGGTACTGGTACCAGCGGTATTGCACGTCGTCGAACGCCTTCTGGGCCAGGAAGGCGCTGGTTCCGGCCGGAACGACGGTCGGATCGTTGATGTAGTCGGCCTCGATGTCGTCGATGCCGCGCGAGTCCTTCAGGTAGCCGTAGCTGAAGATGACCGCGAGCTTGTCGTCGAAGAAGCGTTTGCCCAGCGTAATGTCGCCCTGTAGACGCCCGTGTCACGCAGCGACTGGATGCCGCCGCCGATCGAGGCGTCAAAGACATGATCTTCTCCCAGAGGAATTGTCCGGGGCTGGATGTTGACCACGCCGCCGAGCCCCTCGGCGTCCATCGACGGCGTCAGCGACTTGATCACCTCGATGCCGCCGAAAAACCCCGCCGGGAACGCGTCGAAGGCGACGGCGCGTCCGCCGCCCTGCGGCGAGGCCGGATTGTTGGCCATCATGCGCACGCCGTCATAGGTCGTGCCGTTGAGGTCGGCGTCCATGCCGCGGATGTTGACGAAGCGCCCGGTGCCGAGTTCGATTCCATGGATACGCCGGGCAGGCGCTGCAGCACTTCGGCGGCATTGACGTCCGGCAGCGACCGGATCTGCTCGAGCGGGGCGATGTCGATGACGACGGGCGCGTTCTTCTTGATCTCGGCGGCCTGGTTGCGGGTGCCGTTGACCACCACCGTTTCGACGTTGCTGCTCTGCGCGCCCTGTGAGCCGGCCTGGGCCGCGTGAGCCGGCTGGCTGGGCCCCACGAGCACCGCCGAAGCGCCGGCCGTCGCAAGAAGTCCGGCCAAGGAGTGTCTCGCCGTCATGAACTGATCCCCTTCCGCAGTGAGGGCGGCGATCCCCTCGCTGCGCCCAGGCTTCTTTAGGAGAGGACGTTCGACAGTTCGGATTTAGTCCTGCGACGGGCCGGAAAAGAAATGTTGGGAATAATCAATGTTCCGTCAGGGCCGGCGTCTCCGGCGACGCCCGTGCAGCTCGTCTGCGGTCGGAATTGCATGGCGGAAACTGGATGGTGACGCGCAGGCCCGGCCCGCAATCGGAAAGGGTGATCCGCGCCTCGTGCAAGTCGACGATGCCGGCGACCACCGACAGACCGAGCCCGTGGCCAGGCGACGTGCGGCTCTTCTCGAGGCGATAGAATTGGCGAAGGACACGCTTGCGGTCCGGCTCGGGCACGCCCGGTCCGGTGTCGGCGACCACCAGCGTCGGACAGCCGTCCTGGAGACCCGCCCAGCCGGTCACGGCGGCGCCTGCGGGCGTGTGGTGGATGACGTTGTCGAGCAGGTTCATCGTCAGCTGCAAAACGAGCTGGCGGTCGCCGAGCACGGTCACGCCGGAGGTCGCCGTCACCTCGACTGGATGCGCTGAGTCCTCCATCAGCGGCCCGTACATGCCGAACGCCTGCGCCAATGCTTCGCCGAGATCGAACTGGCGAAACGCCGCGCGCCGCGCGCCGCTCTCCATCCGGGCGATGCGCAGGAGCGCCGCGAACATGTCGAGCAACCGGTCTGTCTCAACGATCGCCTGCCGTACCGCCCGCTCATAGTCGCGCCGCGTGTGCGCCTCGGTCTGGGCTTGCTCCAAGCTGTGCCTCAGGTGGGTCAGGGGCGTGCGCAGGTCATGCGCGATGTCCTCGCTCACCTGGCGCAGGCTCTCCATGAGCGCCTGGATGCGATCGAGCATGCCGTTGATCGTTGCGGCGAGGCGTTCGAGCTCTCCCCCGCTCCTCCGTCCGAAATCCGCTCGTTCAGGTCCCCGGCGATGATGGCGCGGCACGTGTCGGAGATCGCGTCGATGCGACGCAGGTAGCGTCCGCTGAGCCACATCCCGCTCAGGCCGGCGACGACCACGCTGGCCGCCAGGACACCGGCGAAGGTCAGGAGGATCTCGCACTCGCTGCGATGGACCTGATCGAGATCGCGCCCGACAAAGGCGTAGATCGAGGGCGCGATGAACGCCCCGCGGCCCAGGATGTCGCGCTGCGCCCCGGACGCGTCGCCCCGCGGAACGCGCCGATGGAAGACTCCAGCCCTGGGCTCCATGACGTCGGCATTACCGGCCACCCTCCGATTGCGGCCCAGCTGCAGCAGGAACTGCTCCTGCGCGTCCGACGCCAGGGTGCGATCGTTGATGATCTCAGCGGCTTCGTGCAGGCCGCGGCTCGGCGGGTTCGCGGTCGCGTAGGCCTCGCGAATCGCCCGCAGGTCGTCGTCGCACGCGCGCAGGATGTTGGCCTTGAAGCCGTGATCAACGATCAGGAAGACGAGCCCGATCATCACGGCCATCGCGCCGGCGAACACGAGCGCATAGATCGCCGCGTGCCGGAAGCTCTCGCTTCCAACAAGCCTCTCAGGCGCGGATCTGATAGCCCGCTCCGCGAACGGTCTGGATCAGCTCTGTCGGGAAGCCGCGATCAACCTTGGCCCGGATTCGGCTCATGTGGGACTCCAGGATGTTCGAACGGGGCTCGAAGCTGAGGCCCCAGACCCCTTCGAGCAGCATCTTGCGCGTGACGACGCGACCGGCGTTTTCGACCAGATATCGCAACAGCCGGAACTCCTGGTCCTGAAGGTCGATCTTCTTGCCGGCGCGAAAGGCGGCGCGGGCCAACAGATCGATCTCCAGATCACCGGCGCGCAGCCACATAGGTTTGAGGTCTCCGCCCATGGAGCGCGGCCGGCGCAGGAGAGCGTTGATCCGGGCCAGAAGCTCGCTGATCGCAAAGGGCTTGCTCACATAGTCGTCCGCGCCCGCGTCGAGCCCCTCGACCCGGTCGTCGATGTCGCCCATGGCCGTCAGCATCAGAGTTGGGCCGCGATAACCGTCCTCTCGCAGCCGTTTGAGGAGTGAGAGCCCGTCCAGCTGTGGGAGCATCCGATCGATGATGATCAGGTCGCTGTTTCGGCGGCGAGCCTGGAACAGCCCATCGGGACCGGTGGCGGCCCAGCGAACCGTATGCGCCTGTTTGTGCAGGGCTTGAGTGATGTAGAGGGCGGTCTTCGGATCGTCCTCGACGAGCAGGATGGTCATGGCGGGACCAGGTTGGACGTCCAAGTCAACCGCAACTGTGCGAAGCTTTGTTGACCACGCCCGCAGCGCTCTCGCCGATGAGTTGGGCCTTTGGCTTCCCCCTGTCTTGCGCCGACAGCGTCCGCGGCGTCCAGCGCGCGAGCCTCAGCCCGGCGCCAGGACCAGCACCTGGAAGGATCCGGGAACGAATCTCGGCCGCTGGCCGGGCGCCGGCGGCGGCGTGAAATTCGCCGTGGGCAGGTAGATCCGCTGGGTCCTGGGATCGATCGCGCCGGTGCGGGCGCCGGCCTGGGTCTGGACCACGCCCGCCGCCGTCAGCCTGCCGGCCCTGACGTCGAAGATGGCGAGGGTTCCGGCCCGCCCGGATGGAACATAGAGACGGGCGTGGGACGGATCGGAGATCACAGCGTCGGGCCCGGCCCCGATCTTGAAGGTCTGCAGGTCCTGGCCCGCCGGGCTCAGCACCTTGACCGCGCCCGAGCCGCAGGACGGAGACCAAAGGTCGTCCGCGGCATAGGCGAGGCCCGTGGGCCCCTGGCAGCCGGCAGCGGATAGCGCGCGAGGACTGAGTCCTTGTGCGTGTCGATGACCGCGACCTGGTTCCTGTCCTCGACATTGACGTAGAGCCTGCCCTTGCCGTCGGGGGCGGCGAACTCGAGGCTCGCCGCCGACGTCGATGTAGCCCACCGCCTTCCTGGCTGAGGGATCGATGACGGTGATGTGGCCGGAGTCGCCGTCGATGACGAAGACATGGCCGGTGGCCGGGTCGAGGGCGGCGGCATCCGGACCGGCGGCGGTGGGAAGGAGGCCAGGAGCTTGCCGCTGGCCGCGTCGAGAGACGGGCGGTCTTGTCGCGCCGAATTGGTGGTCAGGAGCACGCGCCCGCCGTCGAGCGGCAGCACCGCATGGGCTGCGCGAGGCGTCGGCGAAGCGGGGATTGACCTTACCGGTGTCGGTCTGGACGGTCATGATCGCGTCCCCGTGGGAGACATAGAGCGTCCGATGGACCGGATCGAAGCTGGCGTAGTCCCAGAAGCCGTCGGGCCCGGAGACGCGCTGGACGATCTTGAAGCTCGGCGGGGCCGCACAGGCCGGGGCGACGCCCAGCATCAGCGCGGCCACAGCCGACAGGATCCACAGGCGCTTCATGCGCTCCTCCCTGGTTGCCGGCCCCCGCAGCCTCAGCAAAGGCCGAACCGGGCTCGAGCGCAACCGCCGACATGGCGCGCGATTGTGACGGGCGCTTGCGCCTGGGCGTCCGCAGGCCCCATCTATCCGCGCTCACGGCCTCCGGGCTGCAGCGAGCAGGGGCGATGCGGCTGCTCTTGATCGAGGACGACCGTCGGACCGCCGACTTCGTTCGCGCGGGCCTCTCCCAGGCCGGACACACGGCGGACTGGGCGAGCGACGGGGTGAGCGGCGCCCACATGGCCGAGCACGGGGCCTATGACGTCCTGATCGTGGACCGCATGCTGCCGGGCAAGGCGGGCCTGGAGCTGGTAGGGGACCTGCGCGCGGCCGGATGCGCCACGCCGGTGCTGTTCCTGACATCGCTCGGCGGCGTGGGCGACCGGGTGGAAGGGCTCGAGAAGGGCGGGGACGACTACCTGGTCAAGCCCTTCGCCTTCAGCGAGCTGCTGGCGCGGGTCCAGGCCCTGGCGCGCCGGCCGCCGCTGACGCGCGCATCCTCCAAGTTGAAGGTCGGCGACCTGGAGCTGGACCTTGCCAGGCATGTGGTCACTCGGGCGGGCCGGCGCATCGATTTGACCGCCCAGGAGTTCAGGCTCCTGGAATTCCTGATGCGGCGCGGCGGAGAGGCGGTCACCCGGACCATGCTGCTGGAAGGAGTTCTGGGATCTGCACTTCGAGCCCAGGACCAACGTGGTGGACGCCCACATCAGCCGCCTGCGCGCCAAGGTGGACAGAGGCTTCGACCGGGACCTGATCAGGACCGTGCGCGGCGCCGGCTACATGATCGATGCCTAGGCTGACGAGGCTCCTGGACACCGCCACCTTCCGACTGGCCCTGGCCTTCGCGGCGGTGTTCGCCGTGGGGATCTTTGCGCTTCTCCTCGTGCTGCAGTGGTCGATCAAGGGCTACGCAGGCAGGCAGACCGACGACGCGCTGCGTTCGGAGATGGCGCTGGTGCAGGACCAGGCTGCGCGGACAGGGACCGCCGCGATCGCGCGCGAGCTGGCTGCGCGCTCGACAGTCCCGGGCGCGCGGGCGCCGTTGTACGTGGTCGGCGGGCCAGGCGGGCGCGTGCTGGGCGGGAACCTGCCCTCGCGGCTGCTGGTCCGCGACGGCTTCGACGAGGTGGCCCTGCCCGCCCCGGCCGAGAACCGCGAGTTCGACGACGAGACCATGACCGTTCGGACGCTGGCGGCAGGAACCCCCGACGGCGGACGCCTCGCGCTGGGCCGCGACACCTATGCGCTCGACGAGCTGAACGAATGGCTGGACCAGCTGACGCTATGGGCTGGCGCGGGCCTGGCGCTGATGGCGCTGACCGGCGGCCTCGTCTCCGGCGCCCTCTTCCTGAGCCGGCTGGAGCACGTCAATTCGGCGGCCGAGCGGATCATGCGGGGCCGGTTGGACGAGCGGTTGCCGGCGATCGGGTTCGGAGCCGAATTCGACCGGTTGTCGGGAAGCCTCAACCGGATGCTGGACCGCCTTCAGACCTCGATGGAGAGCCTGAAGCAGGTTTCGGCCGACATCGCCCACGACCTGCGCACGCCGCTCGGGCACCTGCGCCAGCGCCTGGAGCGCGCTCGCGGTGAAGCGGCTTCGGAGGCTGACTGGCGGGCGGTCGCCGACGCCGCCATCGCCGATATCGACGAGGTGCTCGCCGTCTTCGGATCGCTCTTGCGCATCGCCCAGCTGGAAGCCGGAACCGGGCGCGACCAGTTCCAAACTCTGGATTTCTCCACCCTCCTGGAACGGGTGACCGACGCCTTCGGGCCGGCCGCTGAAGACGGCGGACGCGTGCTGACGACGGAGATCGAACCGGGCCTGATGGTCCGAGGCGACAGCATCCTGCTCGGCCAGCTGGCCTCGAACGTCATCGAGAACGCCCTCACCCACACCCCGCCCGGCTCGACAGTGACGGTCGGCGCCGGGCGCCAGGACGGGACGATCAGGCTGGCGGTGGCCGACGACGGACCCGGCGTGCCGGTCGGCGAGCTCGATCGGATCACGCGGCGATTCTATCGGCTGGACCGCAGCCGCGCGACGCCGGGCGCGGGGCTGGGCCTCTCCATGGCGGCCGCCATCGCCGAGGCGCACGCGACTAGGCTCGAGCTCACGGACAACCGGCCAGGGCTCAGGGTCGAGGTCCGGTTCCCGGCCGTCACCGGGTGAACCCGATTTAATCCGTCCGTCATGAACGGCGAATGTGGGCGCGGCTAGAACGACCGGGAACGGCGCCAGCGCTCGGACCGACCGGCGCGCGCCGCGCAACCCGAGGAGTCTGTTCATGCGTAGAACTTTGAAATCGACCGCCGTCCTAGCGGCCGTCGCGGCCGCCGCGACACTGCTCGCCGGTCAGGCGGCCCTGGCCTATACCGGTCAGGCGCTCGCCAAGCATGCCAAGGTGACGATGGTCCAGGCGCGGGCGATCGCCCTGAAGGCCAGGCCCGGGACGATCACCGACCAGGAGCTCGAACGGGAGGGCGGCGGAAGCGGCCTGCGCTACTCGTTCGACATCAAGAGCGGCGGGGTCACTTACGAGGTCGGCGTCGACGCCAAGACCGGCAAGGTCCTGGAGAACGACAAGGAAGGCGCCCATCCGGACTGATCGCGGAGGCCCGGCGGGCGCGATTCAGGATATGAATCGCGCCCTGGGGCCTAGAGGAATGATCTTGCGCCGCCGGCGAGGGGCGGCGCCAGGCGAGGGGTTTGCCGCTGAACAGACCGCGGATTCAAGTTGGAGCCGGTCGGGGTCGCCTCGGCGCGCGCGCGCGCAGGATCGACCCCGCTCCGTTGCAGTCGAAGGCGCGCAGGGTCGCCTTGGCGGCCGTCGTTCTGCTGTCCGGCTGCGCCAGCTACACCTCCGCGCCCCTGCCCAAGGCGCCCGCGACGGCGTCCGGCGCGGCCGACCTCAAGGTGGACGCGGCGCGCCTGCGGCTGAAGCCGCTCGTCGCCATCCGCATCGACGCCTCCGACGGCCTGGACCCCGACGAGATCGCGGTGCTGGCGGTGCTGAACGCCCCCGACCTCGCCGCCAGGCGCGCGGCGGCCAGGGTCCAGGGGGCTCAGGTGTTCGACGCCGGGCTGCTGCCCGATCCGCAGATCAACCTCAGCGCGGACTTCCCGGCCACGCCCGGCGCCACGCTCGCCTATGCGGCGGCGGCGAGTCTCGACATCCAGGCCCTGCTGACCCGCTCGGCCAGCCTGGCGGCGGCCAGGGCGAGCGCGCGGCAGGCGGACATGGACCTGTTGTGGGCCGAGTGGGGCGCGGCCCAGCGCGCGCGTCAGCTGGCCGAGACAGCGCTCACGGACGAGGCGCGGATCAGGGCGCTCGAGCCGTTGGCGGACCAGGCCGGCGACCGCGCCGACCGGTCGCACAAGGCCCTGGCGCGTGGCGACCTCGCCTCGGGAACGACGAGCGCGGACCTCGCCGTCGCCCTGGACGCCAAGACCCAGCTGAGCCAGGTCCGGCGCGACGCGGCCCGGGCGCGGCTGGACCTCAACGCCCTGCTGGGCCTGAAGCCCGCGACGCAGTTGCCGCTGGTCCCGGCGGCGCGCCAGGCGATCTATGACTCCGCGGCGCTGGACGAGGCGGCGGCCCAGGTCGCTCAGCGGCGGCCGGACCTTCTGGCGCTGCAGGCCGGCTATGCAGCCGAGGACGCAAGGTTCAGGAAGGCGATCCTGATGCAGTTCCCGCTGCTGGACGTCTCGGGCAACCACGCGCGCGACAATTCCGACGTCCGCTCCAATGGCGTCGCCGGGACCTTCGCCCTGCCGATCTTCAACGGCGGACGCGGCCAGGCGGCGATCGAGAAGGCGACGCGCGAGCAGCTGAGAGCCGAGTACCAGGCGAGGCTCGACCAGACCGAGGCGGAGGTCGCCGCCGACCGCGCGGAGCTGGCGAGCGCGCTGGGCCAGGTGCGCGAGCTGGAAGCCCAGGCGCCCAGGCTCGAGGCCATGGCGGCGCAGGCGAAGGGCGCCTATGCGCGGGGCGACATCGACAGCGGCTCGTACCTCTCGCTGATGCAGGCCGCGCTCGCCCGCCGCGCCGACCTGGAGGACAAGCGGCTGGCCGCCTTCCAGGCGGAGGCGGCGCTGGAGACCGCGTTGTTCCTGCCGCCAGCCGAATTTGGAGCCGGTTCATGATCCGCCCCCCGCGCTGGGCCCTGATCGGCGGCGCCCTCGCCGTCGTCGCCGTCGCCGTCGCCGTCGTGATCCTGGTGCTGGCGCTCAAGCCCAGCGGCAAGGCCGAGGAGACGCCCGAGCCCACCGCCGCGGTGACGGTGGCGACGGTGCGCGCCGAGATGCTCGACACGCTGGTGCACGCCTATGGATCGATCGGACCGGCTCCGGGCGCGGCGGATACGGTGGCCGCTCTCAAGGCGGCGATCGTGACCGACGTGCGGGTCAGCCCCGGCCAGGCCGTGCGCCGCGGCGAGGTGCTGCTGACCCTCGCCAACGCGCCGGCGACCCAGCAGGCCTATCAGCAGGCCCGGACCGCGGAGGCGTCCGCCGAGCAGGACCTTCAGCGGGTTCAGCGCCTCTACGCCGACCACCTGGCCGCGTCGGACCAGCTGATCGGCGCGCAGAAGGCTCTCGCCGACGCCAAGGCCGCCCTGGCGGCGCAGACGGCCACGGGGGCGGGGCGTCCGCTTCAGTCGGTCGTCGCCTCCGCATCCGGCGTGGTCATCTCGATCTCGGCCAAGCCGGGCGACCGCGTCGCCCAGGACACGCCGCTGATCGTCGTGGCGCGCGACGGCGGGCTGGTCGCCAACCTCGACATCCAGTCCAGCGACGCCGCGGGCGTCGCGCCGGGCCAGGCCGTCACGCTCACGCCGGTATTCGGCGGCGCGCCGGTCGCTTCGCGCCTGTCGACGGTGGGCCGCCAGGCCGATCCGGCGACGCGGACGATCCAGGCGATCGCGCCGGCGCCGGCCACGATGGCGGTGGGCGCGGCGGTCGACGCCCAGATCCGCACCGGCGCCCACCAGGGCCTGGTCGTTCCGCGCGCCGCGGTCGTCTTCGACGAGACCGGGACGCACCTGTTCACCATCTCCGGCGGCAAGGCGCACCGGGTCTTCGTGCGCGCCGGGGCCGACCATGGCCAGGACCTGGAAGTGAGCGGACCGCTGCGGTCCGGCCAGCAGGTCGCGGTCCAGGGCGCCTATGAGCTGCAGGATGGCATGGGCGTGCGGACCGGCGGACAATGAGCCTCTCCGATTTCGCGGCGAACCGGCGACGGTCGCTGCTGACGCTGCTGTTCATGCTGGTCTTGGGCGGGATCATCGCCGCCTTCTCCATGCCCGTGGCGCTGTTCCCGAACGTCCGCTTCCCCCGCATCGCCATCACGGTCGACGCTGGCGACCGGCCGGTGGACCAGATGGAGGCGGTGGTCACCCGTCCGGTGGAGCAGGTGGTCCGCTCGGTGCCGGGCGTGAAGGACCTGCGCTCGACCACCAGCCGCGGCGCGGCGGAGCTGTCGATCAACTTCGCCTGGGGCTCGGACATGAACCTGGCGCTGCAGCGCGTCCAGGCCGCCCTGTCCCAGGTGACGCCCGACCTGCCGCCGGGCGCGACCTTCGACGTCCGGCTGATGGACCCGACGGTGTTCCCGATCGCCGCCTACAGCCTGACCTCGCCCACCGCGACGCCGGTGGAGCTGAGGCGCTACGCCGACCGGGTGCTCGGGCCCGTGCTTTCGACCATCGACGGGGTGGCGAAGGTCAATTCCATGGGCGGGGCGGTGGGCGAGTACCAAGTGGAGGCCGACCCGGCGAAGCTCACGGCCTACGGCCTCTCGCTGAACGACCTCGGCCAGGCATTGGCGAGCGCGAATCTGTTCCAGGCGTCCGGCCGGCAGGAGGACCGGGGCAAGTTGTTCATGGTGTTCTCGGATTCCCGCCTGACGCAGCCCAGCGAAATCGAGGATGTGATCGTCAAGAGCGTGGACGGCGCGGTGGTCCGGGTCAGGGACGTGGCCGCCGTGCGTGCGGCCGGCGCGCCCCAGTGGCTGAGGGTCACCGCCGACGGACGCGATGCAGTGCTGGTGCAGGTCTACCAGCAGCGCGGCGGCAACACGGTCCGGATCGTCAGCGAGGCGAAGAAGGCCCTGGCCAAGGCCCGAGCCCAGGGCCCCGCCGACATGAAGGTCTCCACCTGGTACGACCAGAGCCAACTCGTCACCAGCTCGGCGGCTGGCCTCATCGACGCCATCGTGATCGGCGCCGTCCTGGCCGCCCTGGTCCTGCTGGTCTTCCTGCGTGACTGGAAGGTGACCCTGGCGGCGGTGATCGCCGTCCCGGCCGTGCTCGCGGCCACGACCCTGGTGCTGCGCCTGCTGGGCCTGAGCTTCAACATCATGACGCTGGGCGGCATGGCCGCGGCCATCGGCCTGATCATCGACGACGCGATCGTGATGATCGAGCACATCGAGCGGCGCTTGGCCGAGGTGGAGCATCTGGACCAGGCCGCGGCGAGCATCGCCGCGCGCGCCGGCCAGACGGTCAAGGCGGCGGCGGCCGAGTTCCTGCGGCCGTTGTTCAGCTCCTCGGCCGCGACCACGATCATCTTCCTGCCGCTGGCCTTTCTGACGGGGATCACGGGCGCCTTCTTCAAGGTGCTGTCGATCACCATGGCCGTCGCGCTGCTTCTGTCGTTCCTGACCGCCTGGTGGCTCGTGCCTGTGCTGGTGGACCGCCTGATCCGCGGGCGCAGCCGTGTCGCCGAGCTGAATCCGCAAGGACCGATCATGTCGCGCTACCGACGCGCGCTGGAATGGATTGTCGGCCGCGCCTGGGCCGCCGCCGCCGCCGCCGCCGCCCTGTTTGCGGCGGGCGTGCTGGCCTTCATGCACGTGGGCACCGGCTTCATGCCGCACATGGACGAGGGTGGTTTCATCCTCGACTATGTGACACCGCCCGGCATGTCCCTGACCGAGACCGACCGGCTGATGCGGCAGGTCGAGGCGATCATCCGCTCCACGCCGGACGTGGAGACCTACTCGCGCCGCACCGGCGTCCAGCTCGGCGGCGGCCTGACCGAATCCAATACCGGCGACTACTTCATCAGGCTGAAGGCGCATGGCCGCCGGCCTATCGAGACGGTCATGGACGAGGTCGCCGAGAAGGTGCAGGCCGAGGTTCCGGGCGTGGAGATCGAGACCGCGCAGCTGATGGAGGACCTGATCGGCGACCTGACCGCCGTGCCCCAGCCCATCGAGGTCAAGCTCTACAGCGACAACGAGACGCTGCTGCACCAGACCGGCGAGAAGGTCGCCAACGCCATCGCCAAGGTCCGGGGGATCACCGAGATCAAGACCGGGGTGGTGATCGCCGGCGACGCCCTGGACGTGAAGATCGATCCGAACAAGGCCGCGTTCGAGGGGATCGACCCCGCCGAGGCGACCAGGCAGCTGACCGCCCTGCTTTCCGGCGACGTCGCCACCCAGATCCAGTCCGGCGCCTACCTCGTCGGCGTGCGGGTGTGGATTCCACCAGGCGCGCGCACGCGGGTAGGACAGGTCGGCGATCTCATGCTGAAGGCGGCCGACGGCCACCTCTTCCCGCTTTCGCGCATCGCCGCTGTCACGCCCCAGAGCGGGCAGGCCGAAGTCCAGCGCGAGAACCTGCGCCGGATGGATGCGGTCACCGCGCGCGTCGTCGGTCGCGACACCGGATCGGCCGCCAAGGACGTCCAGCGCCTGGTGGCCGAGCCCGGCTTTTTGCCCGCGGGGGTCACGTTCGAGATGGGAGGGCTCTACGCCCAGCAGAAGATCGCGTTCCAGGGCATGGCGATGGTTTTCGCCGCCGCGGTGGCGGCGGTCTTCGTGCTGCTGCTCCTGATCTACGAGCGCTTCCACGTGGCCGTGAGCATCCTGGTCATGCCGCTGGCCGCCGCCGCGGCAGTGGTCGTGGGCCTGTGGTCTACGGGCGTGGAGCTGAACATCATGGCGCTGATGGGAATGACCATGATCATCGGCATCGTGACGGAAGTGGCGATCTTCTACTTCACCGAGTACGAGAGCTTGCTGGCCGAGGGTGTCGCGCCCGACCGGGCCCTGGTCGAGGCCGGCGTGAACCGGCTGCGGCCCATCGCCATGACCACGCTGGCCGCCATCCTGGCGCTGACGCCCTTGGCGCTGGCGCTTGGACACGGATCCTCCATGGAGCGCCCGTTAGCCATCGCCATCATCTTCGGCCTCATCGCTCAGGGGCCGCTGGTCCTGCTGGCCATGCCGGCGCTCTACCGGCTGATCGGCGGGGTGCAGGGCGACCAGGCCGAGCGGGCGGGCTGACGGGAGGACGGTCATTGCGGCTGCGACCGGGCGCTGTCCCAATGCTGGCCCGCAAGGTGGAGACGCGGGTCCTGGTCCTGCTGATGGCCGCCGCCGCGGCCGTCTGGGGCTTCCTGGCGGTGGCCGGGGAGATGACCGAGGGCGAGACGCTGGCGATCGACCGGCGGCTGCTCCTGGCGCTGCGGACGCCCGGCCATCCGGCCGACCCGATCGGCTCTCCCGCGTTCCAGACGGCGATGCGGGACGTGACGGCGCTGGGCGGCGTCACCGTCCTGAGCCTGGTGACCGTCTTCGCGGCGGCGATGTTCCTGGCTCACCGCAAGGCCCTGCGCGCGCTCATCCTGGTGGGAACGGTCGTCATCGCCTCGCTCGCCAGCGAGGGGCTGAAGTCGTTCTTTAACCGGCCGCGGCCCGAGCTCACGCCCCACGCTGTCCATGTCTATTCGGCGAGCTTCCCGAGCGGCCATTCCATGACGTCCGCAGCGGCCTATCTCACCCTGGCGATGCTGGCGGCGAGCCTGGAGTCCCGCCGCAGCGCCAAAATCCTGGTGTTCGCCCTCGCCTGGGCGCTGATGGTCGCGATCGGGTTCAGCCGGGTCTATCTGGGCGTCCACTGGCCGAGCGACGTCCTCGCCGGATGGTGCGCGGGCGCGGGCTGGGCCTTCGCGGCCTGGATCGTCCTGCTGCGGCTCGACCGGAGAACCGCCGTGCAGGCGCCGCCGGGCCCAGAGGATTAGGCTTCGGAGATCGCCCTCCAGAACTCTCAGCGCCTGGACCGTCTCACGCACGTCGTGAACCCGCAGCACCGCTGCGCCGCGGGCCGCGCCCCACAGGGCGGCGGCGAGGGAGCCGCCGAGCCGGTCGTCCGCCTCCATCGCCGTATTGTCGATCGCCCGCAGGAACCCCTTGCGGCTGACACCGAGGAGGAGCGGGAATCCCAGGCCCGTGATGCGGTCCAGATGGCGCAGCAGATCGAGGTTGTGCGCCAGGGTCTTGCCGAAGCCTATTCCCGGGTCGAGCCAGATCCGATCGCGCCCGACGCCTGACGCCATGGCCGCCTCGGCGCGGGCCTGAAGGAAGTCGCAGACCTCGCCCACCACGTCGTCGTAGCGGGGATCGTCCTGCATCGTCGCGGACACTCCCTGCATGTGCATGAGGACGACCTTGCAGCCCAGCTCGGCGGCGAGCGCAGGGCTTTCGGACGAATAGCCGAGCGCGGTGACGTCGTTCCAGATGCTCGCGCCGGCCGCGATGGCCGCGCGGGCGACCTCGGGCTTCATGGTGTCGATGGAGACCGGGACCGCGCTCTCCGCCCGGATGGCGGCGATGAGGGGGACGACGCGGGCCGCCTCGGCGTCGCCAGACGTCGGCTGGGCGCCGGGACGGGTGGATTCGCCGCCAACGTCCAGGATGTCGGCGCCCTGGGCGATCAGGGCGCGAGCGTGGTCCAGAGCCGCAGCGTGGCGCAGGAACTTTCCCCCGTCGGAGAAGCTGTCCGGGGTGACGTTCACAACTCCCATGATCATGGGGCGCCCCTCGATCGGGCGTGACCCTTTGCTCAGCGCCGCACCGGCAGGCTCGGACATCTGTTACAGCCCAAAGCTAGTGTCCCGATTCCGAAGTTCGCCAGCGCTTTTGCCAGGCAGATGCGAACTTCGGAATCGATCGGGACACTAGCAAGTCTATGATTTCTAGTGTGGTTTAAGGATCAGAAGTTCGCAACTGCGGGAGCCGCCATCATCATGCGAACTTCTGATCCACCACACTAGTGTGGAATTCGTTGCGCAGGTTGACCATGGAGCTAGCCTCGCTGCCAAGGCGGGCGCGATTGCGATGACCCTTAATCCCTTCCGGCTGCTGCGGCGACGCCAGCGTTTCAACCAGGCTGTGGAGGAAGAGATCTGGCTGCTGCGCCGCCGGCACGGTGACGACGCCTACGCCGCGGCCCTGGATAAACTCCAGGCCCCGAACCTGACGCGCTGGGGTCACCGGGTCATGGAAGCCGCCGCCGAGCAACTGAAGCCGCCCGAGGCGCCGGGGCTCGACGTCGTCGAGAATCGGCCCTCAGAGTAGGGCTCAGGCCGGCTGCGGCCCCGGCTCGGGCGGGGTGTCGGGAGCGTGGGTGAGGGGCACGGCCACCGAAGCCGGGGCCGGACGCTTCTCCTCGGACGCCTCGCGCACCGGCGGGATGCCCTGGAGCACCTTGATGATCTCCTCGCCCGAGAGGGTCTCGTACTCGAGCAGGGCCTTGGCCAGGGTGTGCAGGTCCTCCAGGCGCGTGGTCAGGATCCGCTTGGCCTCGTCATAGCCGGTCTGGACCAGGCGCTTGATCTCGGAGTTCGATCTTCTTGGCCGTTTCGGCCGAGATGTTCTGGGTGCGGGCTACGGAGTGGCCGAGGAAGACTTCCTCCTGGTTCTCGCCGTAGGCCACCACGCCCAGCTGGTCGGAAAAGCCCCACCGGGTGACCATGGCGCGGGCCAGGCGCGTGGCCTGTTCGATGTCGGAGGCGGCGCCGGAGGTGACGTTGTCCTTGCCGAAGATCAGCTCCTCGGCGACGCGCCCGCCCATCAGGATGGTCAGGCTGGACGTCATCTGCTGGAACTTCATGGAGTACCGGTCGGCCTCGGGCAGCTGCATGACCATGCCGAGCGCGCGCCCGCGCGGGATGATGGTCGCCTTGTGCACCGGGTCGGCCGACGGGACGGTCAGGGCGATCAGGGCGTGGCCGCCCTCGTGATAGGCCGTGAGCCGCTTCTCCTCTTCGGACATGGCCATGGACTTGCGCTCGGCGCCCATCATGACCTTGTCCTTGGCGTCCTCGAAGTCGGCCTGGGTGACCATCCGCCGGTTCTTGCGCGCGGCCATCAGCGCCGCCTCGTTGACGAGGTTGGCGAGGTCCGCGCCGGAGAATCCGGGAGTCCCGCGGGCGATGGTCTTCACGTTCACGTCGGCGGCCAGAGGCACGTTGCGCATGTGCACGCGCAGGATCTTCTCGCGGCCGTTCAGGTCGGGGTTGGGCACCACCACCTGGCGGTCGAAGCGGCCGGGGCGCAGCAGCGCCGGGTCGAGCACGTCGGGCCGGTTGGTCGCGGCCACCAGGATGATGCCCTCGTTGGCCTCGAAGCCGTCCATCTCGACCAGGAGCTGGTTCAGGGTCTGCTCGCGCTCGTCGTTGCCGCCGCCGAGGCCTGCGCCCCTGTGACGGCCGACCGCGTCGATCTCGTCGATGAAGATGATGCAGGGCGCGTTCTTCTTGGCCTGCTCGAACATGTCGCGCACGCGGCTGGCGCCGACGCCCACGAACATCTCGACGAAATCGGAGCCGGAGATGGTGAAGAAGGGCACGCCCGCCTCGCCGGCGATGGCCCGCGCGAGCAGGGTCTTGCCGGTCCCCGGCGGTCCGATCAGCAGCGCGCCCTTGGGGATCTTGCCGCCCAGCTTCTGGAACTTGCCGGGGTCCTTCAGGAAATCGACGATCTCCTGCAGCTCCTCCTTGGCCTCGTCCACGCCCGCGACGTCCTCGAAGGTCACGCGGTTCTTGTTCTCGGTGAGCAGGCGCGCCTTGGAACGGCCGAAGCCCATGGCCCCGCGCGCGCCGCCCTGCATCTGGCGCATGACGAAGATCCAGGCCCCGATCAGGAGCAGGATCGGCAGGCTCTGGGCCAGGAGGCTCCAGATCGTCATCTGGCTGGGGTGTTTGACCTCGATGTCGGCGCCCTTGGCCTCGAGCCGCTTGACCAGGTCATCCTGGTTGGACGGCGTCACGGCTTCCCAGGTCTGCTTGCCGTCGGCGTTGGAGGCGAGGACCGTGTCGCCGGCGATGACCGCCTTCTGCACCTGGCCCTGGCCGATCCTGTCGAGCAGCTGGGAATAGGTGACCTGGCTCGAGCCCGGCTTGCTCGCGCCGGAGTTCAGCACGCTGTAGAGGCCGCCCAGGACCACCACGATGAAGGCCCAGAGGAGGAGATTGCGCAGGGTCATTCAAACCGCCATGTCCAACACGCGCCCTAAGATAGGACGCCAGGGGCCTCTCCGCCATCCGCCGCCGACAGCCGGCCTTCCCGGACGACGGCGCCGCAGGCCGCCCCGAAGCGCTCGGCCACGAGCAGGCGCGCGGGGGCCTTTGGCCCCTGTGCAAGGATCGCGCAAGTTACGGTTCCGTCAGGCCCGACCAGCGCCGGCAAGGCCCGCCGCGCGGCGGGCAGCGCCGGTTTCAGCGCGCGGCGCTGGGCCGGATCGAGCCGCGCGGCCAGTCCCGCCAAGGGCCGGACCTGCACGTTCGGCGAGTCGGCGATGACCTCGAAGCGGCCATCGAAGACCTCGGCCTGCCCTGGAATCGGGCGGATCGGCGATGGCGCGCCGCGACGATAGGCCTCGCCAGGGTCGCGCATGATCTCGACACGGTCCCCCGCCTGGACCCGAGCGCCCGCGAGACTGGCGGTGAAGCGCTCGTTTGCGCCGATCCGGTCGCGCAGGCGGGCGGCCGAGCGCGCCCGGGGAGGGCGCTCGCCCCCGCCTGCGCAGACGCAGGCGATCGAGATGAATCGGGCGGCCGCATCGGGCGGGGCGGCCAGCAGGGCGTCGCGGCCGATGCGGATCACGCCGAAGCGGTCGATCCGGGCGCTGGCGGCGAGGTCCGAGAGGGCGGAGCCGTCGTCGGCCTGCGCCTCGATCGCGCCTGCTGCACGCGGGAGGGCCGCCAGGGCCCGGCGCGCGCGGGCGCGGGCGAAGGCGGGATCGTCGTTGGCGGGATCCTCGATCCAGTCGAGCCCCGTCCCGGCGAGCAGGCCGCGCAGGTCGGACCGCCCGAGGCCCAGGAGGGGGCGCAGGATGAAGACGCCGCGGCCCTCGGGCCAGACGGGCGAAGGCGCAAAGGGGCGCAGCGCGCCAAGGGTGGACCCTTCCTGGCGCATGAGCGCCGATTCCAGGACATCGTCGCGGGTGTGGCCCATCAGCACGACCGAGGCGCCCGACCCGCGCGCCGCGTCGGCGAGAAGGCGGTGGCGAGCGGCGCGCGCGGCGGCGGGCAGGCCCCTGCGGGGCTTGTGGCCCTCCCACTCGAGGGCGCGGAAAGGAAGGCCGAGCCGTGCGCAGACGGCCCCGGCCATTGCGGTCCAGCCCGCGCTTGCGGGATTGATGCCGTGGTCGACGGTCAGGACCAAGAGCCGGCGGCCACGCGCCCTCGCCCATGCCCGCGCGAGGAGCACGAGCGCCAGGGAGTCGCCGCCGCCGGAGAAGGCCGCGGCGAGGGGCGCATCGGACGACGGGTCGAGATGCGCGTCCAGGACCGCGAAAGCGGCCGCGCGCAGCTCAGCCGCACTTGGCGGCGGCGCGGGCGTCGGCGGCCTTGGCCTTGGCGTTCGGGGAGGCCTGGGTGTAGCGGCGATCGAATTCATCGAGGGTGCGGCAGGCGTCCAGCGGCTTGCCGAGCGCGATCAGGGAGCGGGAGAGCTTGAGCACCGCATCGGGGGCCCAGCCGGTCTGGGGCCAGCCCCTTATGGCGCCGATGTAGGCGGTGGCGGCGTCGGCGTAGAGGCCGCGGATGAACAGGGTCTCGCCCAGCCAGTAGCGGGCCTCCGGCCCCTTGGGCGTGTCGCCGTAGGTCTCCACGAAGCTCTGGAAGGCGCTGGAGGCGGCCCCGTACTGGCCTTCCAGCAGGAGCTGGTGCGCCGCATCGAAGGCCGCGTCCGCGGCGCCTGGGGCGGGGACGGAGCCCCGCGGCGGGCCGAACGCCGCGCCGACGCGGGCCGGCGGCGGCGAACCGGCCGGGCCCGAGCCGGGAGGAGGCGAGCCGACGGCAGGCCCTGCGTCCGTACCGGCGTCCGGCGCGACCGCAGCCGCCGCGGCGTCGAGCGCCTTGAGGCGGGCCTCGATCCGGGCCAGGCGCGCCTCGACGTCCTTCAGGCCGTCCAGAGCGGTCGCGGCGTCGCGCTTGGCCTGGTCCAGATCGTGGGTGAGGTGGTCGATCTGGTTGTTGCGGGTGCGCGAGGCCGCCTCGAGATCGTCCATCCGGGTCGCGAGCGCCTGGACGGTGGGGTCCGGATCGGTGGTCACCCGAACCTGGACGGGCTGGCCCGTGTCGCGGGCCTGCATGATGATGGAGCGCAGCTCGCGCACCTGCTTCTCGATCTTGTCCAGGCGCTTGTCGGTCTTGTCGTCGGGATCGGCCAGGGCGTGCCCGGCGATCCCAAGTGCGAGCGCGGCGGCCGTCGCCAAGGTCAGAACGGATCGCGTCGTCATGCCGGCCTCATCCCCCCGCCGAGCGTCGAAATTGCGGCGATGCCGAAACGCCTCCCCCCGCTGGTGTCCCGGCTCCGACGTTCGTTCGTAACCGCCTGGGGCGACATCGAACGAACGTCAGGGTCGATAAGGACACTGGCAACGTCATGGTTCTAGTGAGGTTCACGAATTCGACGTTCGTCACCGAGGCTGCCCCAAGCGGACAACGAACGACGAATTCACCTCACCAGACGGAGGAAGGCGACATCACATCGGTCCGGAGCGTGGGTGCGAAGACCCGCCGCCCCGTCTGGATCTAGCGCGCGCCGCCGGTGATGGCGGTGTGGGCGTTGCGGTTATGCTGCCACGCTTCCTCGCCAACGCCCGGATCGATCGGCCGCTCCTTGCCGTAGGAGATGGTCGTGATCCGGTTGGGGTTGACGCCGTGGGCGACCAGGAACTCGCGTACGGAATTGGCCCGGCGGGCGCCCAGGGCGAGGTTGTATTCGCGGGTGCCGCGCTCGTCGCAATTGCCTTCGATGCGCACCTGCACCGCCGGATAGCGGTTCAGCCAGGCCGACTGGGCGGCCAGCACGGGCTGGGCGTCGGAGCGGACGTTGTACTGGTCGAAGTCGAAGTAGACGCGGTCGCCCACATTGACGACGAAGTCCTGCACCGAGCCCGGGACGACCTGGCTGGTGACCGGCGGCGGCGGCGGGACGGTCGCGGGCGG
This sequence comes from uncultured Alphaproteobacteria bacterium, assembly GCA_963775275.1. Lineage (GTDB taxonomy): Bacteria > Pseudomonadota > Alphaproteobacteria > Caulobacterales > Caulobacteraceae > JANWHQ01. The sequence continues at coordinate 1,210,301 of CAVZII010000005.1, forward strand.
CGGCGGCGGCGGCGGGGGAGGCGGCGCAGGCCCGGGTCCGGGCTTGGGTTGGGACGCGCAAGCCGCAAGCGTGGCGGCGGCGAGGCCGACCAGCGCCAGGCGGTAGGCGGGCTTGGTGTTGAAGCGCATCGCTTCCTCCTCAGCTACAGCGTATTTCCGAGCGCCAGCTTGGCGCATTTTTCCGGTCCTGTCGTCAAGTTCTTGCGAATACTCGCCCTGGGGGCGAATTTGTGCCTCCAGGGACACGATCTTGACTTCACGGCAACAACGGCGACCACGCAGGATCGGACGCCGAGCCCGGATAGGGCACGGCGCGCTGAATCCGCCCGGTGATGTCCACCATCCATAAATGCGATTGGCCGCCCTGGGTTTCACGCTCGAACATGATGACCCGACCGTTGGGCGCCCAGGTCGGGCCCTCGTCGAGATAGCTGGTGGTCAGGATGCGCTCGTCCGAACCGTCCGGCCGCATGACGCCGATGTGGAAGGTGCCGCCGGTCTGCTTGGTGAAGGCGATGAACTCGCCGGACGGACTGAAGACCGGGGTGGTGTAGCGGCCGTCGCCGAAGGAGATGCGGTGAACGTTCGAGCCGTCGGCGTTCATCACATAGAGCTGTGGCGAGCCGGAGCGGTCGGAGTTGAAGACGATCTGTCCGTCGCCGGGCGAGAACGACGGCGAGGTGTCGATGGCCGGGTCGGAGGTCAGCCGCCTGGTGTCGCGCGTGCGAAGGTCCATCGAATAGACGTCGATGTTGCCGCCGCGCGCGACGGAGAAGGCGATCTTGGTCCCATCGGGCGAGAAGCGCGGCGCCATCACCATGCCCGAGAAGCGGCCGACGGTTTCCTGTCGGCCGGTCTCGATGTTGAGCAGGTAGACGCTGGCCCCGGTGGGCCGCAGCGCCATGTAGGTGATCTCCTGGCTGGAGGAGGAGAATCTCGGGCTCATCACCATGTAGGAGCCGTCGGTGAGGTAGCTGGGGTTGGCGCCGTCCTGATCCATGATCGTCAGGCGCTTGACCCGGCTGGTCTTGGGCCCGCTCTCTGCGACGAAGACGATGCGCGTGTCGAAGTAGCCCTTCTCGCCGGTGAGCTTCTCATAGACCTGGTCGGCGATCTTGTGCGCGACGCGGCGCCAGTTGTCCTCGGTGGAGGTGAACTGGAGGCCGAGGAGCTGGGACTGGGCCCCCACGTCCCACAGGCGGAAGTCGACCCGCAGGCGCCCGTCGATGTCGGCGGCCTGGCCGTTGACCAGGGCCTGGGCGCCGGAGGGCTTCCAGGCGTCGAACCTCGGCTGGACGTTCACGTCCAGGCTCTTCTCGCCGAAGGTCGACGGATCGAGCGGCCGGAACAGGCCGGAGCGCTCGAGGTCGGCGGACACCACCTTGGAGATGTCGGGGCCCATGGGGCCGCCGAAGTCGGGGATGGCGATGGGCAGGGGCTGGACCGCGCCCTGGTTCACGTCGACCTCGGTCTGGGCCCGCGAGGCTCCGGCGAGCGGCGCGAGCGCGAGGCAGACGGCGGCAAGGAGGGTGCTCAGGCGCATGGGCGGTCTCTCCAGGTCGGCGGATCAAGTCTAGGCAAGCGCAGCGGCATTAGCGAGCGCAGGCCTCCTTGGCGTTGAAGTTGACGATCATCTCGCGCCAGGACGCATAGTGGTCGGGGTTCAGCTCGGTGTAGGGCGCGCCGCGGCCCACTGCGGACAACGCGCGCTGGGCGGCGGCGATCCAGATCGGGTCGCTGGTCAGCCGGCTGTCGCGGTCGGCGAGCTCGGGCGAGGCGGCCAGCCAGCCCTGGGGCGTCAGGCGGATGCGGACCTTGACGTTGACTCCCGCGGCGCCCTCGACCTGGCAATTGGGATTCCACAGCTTCTCGAGCTTGGAGACGAAGGCGGCGGTCTCGCTGGCGGACATGGTCTCGTCCTGGCCGTGGCCCTCCCGGGCGGCCAAGGCGGTCTGGGCCCGGTTGGCGCCGACACGGCCGGACGCGGCGCGGGTGGAGGGCGCCTGGGCCGAATCGTCGAGGCTGGAGAGGAGCGCGTCGAGGTCGAGCCCTTTCTGGGCGGCCTTGGCCGAGGCCGTGGACGCAGCGGGCTTGGGCGAGGCCGACGGCTTGGTCGGCGTCGGCTTGGCGGGTGCGGGCTTGGGCGTCTTGGAGGGCGCCGGCGGCGTGGGCGGCGCGGAGGAGACCGGCGCGGGCTCGGGCGGGGCGGTGGGGACCGGCGCCGGCGTCTCGGCGGGCGCCGGCTCGGGCGCCTGGATCGCCTGGGAGAGCTCGGCCGGCGGACCGCGGGTCACCAGGGTGACCGGCACGACGTTGCCGATCTTCATCGGCCTGGAAAGCCAGGGCCAGGCGATGACCGTCGCGGCGATGATCGCCGCGTGCGCCAGGGCGGAGGCGGCGAGCGCCGGAGAGATCCCGTCGCGGCGGCGCGCCACGGCGGTCACGGCGACTGGCCGGCGGCCGGCCTCAGGTCGGGCGCGGCGCCGGCTGCAGGCTTGGGACCGGAGGACGGCCCGCCGGTGTCGGTGATCAGGTTGATCTGGGTGAAGCCCGAGGCGCTGATCGCGGCCATGACCTGGGCCACGATCGCATAGGGCGCCTTGCCGTCGGCGCGCACATAGACGGGCTTGTCGTAGCCCGCGTTGGACACCAGCCGCAGACGTGGCGAAAGCTCGGCGAAGGGCGTCGGCTGGGCCTGGACGTAGACCGACCCGTCGGCGCGCACCGTGATCGTCAGGGGCTCGTTGTCCTGGTTCAGTGACCCGGCCTCGGTCTTGGGCAGGTCCACCGGCACGCCCGCTGTCAGGAGCGGGGCGGAGATCATGAAGATGATCAGCAGGACCAGCATCACGTCCACCAGGGGCGTGACGTTGATCTCCGCCAGGGCGGCCCGGCGACCGCGCCTGCGGCGGCCGCGCCGGCCGCCCGCGGAGAAGGCGTCGTGGACGGAAAGGGCCACCGCTCAGCTCCGGTCCGTCCCGGCGACGCGCCGGGCCACCGCAGTGGAGAGGTCGTCGGCGAAGCCCTCCAGCCGGGCGGCGAACTTGGCCGCGTCGGTGGAGAACTTGTTGTAGAAGATGTAGGCGGGAATGGCCGCCAGCAGGCCCATGGCGGTGGCGAACAGGGCCTCGGCGATGGAGGGCGCCACCACCGAGAGGTTGGTGTTGCGCTCGAGCGCGATCGCCTGGAACGAGTTCATGATCCCCCAGACCGTGCCGAAGAGGCCGATGAAGGGGGAGGCCGTGGCCACGATCGCCAGTGAGCCCAGGCCATCCTCCACCCTCTGGCTCTCGCGCGCGATGATCGAGTCGAGCACCCGGTCGATGCGGGCCAGGAGGAATGCGGCCGCGTCCGCGCCGGCGGTTCCGCGCGCGCGCGCCTCGCGCCATTCGCGCAACGCCCCTTGAAGCATCCGCGGCAAGGCGTGACGAGGCCGCTCGCCCGCCTCGGCGGCGACCTCCTCGAGGGAGCGGCCGCCGCTCACCGACTCCTCGAAGCGGTTGGCATAGCTGTTCAGCGCCGAGATGCGGAACAGCTTGTCGATGATGACGGTCCAGGACCAGATCGAGGCCAGGCCCAGGCCGACCAGCACGGCCTTGACCACCCAGTCGGCGCGCAGGAACACGGCCAGGGCCGAGAAGTCGTTGGCGCCCAGTTGGCCGGCGGAAACGATATCCATCGCGATCGGCTCTCTTCTCTGCTCTGGCCGCCTCGAGTGCTCGCGCGGCGTTGCGGTGAAACTATGGCGCGGCGGCGCGCCGCTCCACCCCCAGGGCCTGCAAGATGTCTGCCGGAGGCCGGACCGGCCGCCCGTCGAGGCGAATGCAGACCACTTCGACCAGGGCCGAGGCGATCCGTTCAGCCCGGCCGGCGGCGGCGCGGTCGATCCCCTGGCGGATGACGATGCGAGGGCCTTCCAGGCGCTCATAGACAGTGCGTATGACGAGCGCGTCATCCACCCGCGCGGCGCGGGTGAAATCGACCTCCATCCGCCGGACCACGAAGGCGACCGGCTCGGGCCGGGCCCTGAGCTCGGTGTGGCTGACGCCCATCAGGCGCAGATAGTCCGAACGGCCGCGCTCGAAGTAGCGCAGGTAGTTGGCGTGGTAGACCACGCCCGTGAAGTCGGTGTCCTCGTAATAGACCCGGACCGGCAGAAGGTGCTCGCCGTCCTGGATGACGCCGGCGGTGGGCTCAGGCACCCGGCCCCCTTCCCCCGCTTCGCGGGGACTTCCCCCAGCGGGGGAAGATCTGGCTTGACGCAGACGCGAGATCCTCCCTCTCTGGGGGAGTGGGACCACCCGAAGGGTGGTGGAGGGGGCGGGCTTGCGCCCGGGTCAGCCGTCTTCCTCCTCGAAAAGGCCGCCCTGCGGCGTCGGGGGCTGCCGGGCGGGCGCGGCGATGCCGAGGTGGGCGTAGGCCTTGGCGCAGGCCACGCGGCCGCGCGGAGTGCGCTGGATGAAGCCCTGTTGCAGGAGGAAGGGCTCGATCACGTCCTCCACCGCGTCCCTGGCTTCGGCGATGGCGTAGGACAGGGTCTCGGCCCCGGCGGGGCCGCCGCCATAGTGCTCGATCAGGGCCTTGAGGTAGCGGCGGTCCAGGCCGTCGAGCCCGGCCTCGTCCACCTCCAGCCGCGCGAGAGACTGGGCGGCCATGATCCGGTCGATCACCCCGCCGGCCGCCTCGGCGAAATCGCGCACGCGGCGAAGGAGCCGGCCTGCCACGCGCGGCGTGCCCCGGGCCCGCTCGGCGATCTCGCGTGCGCCCTCGCGGGTCAGGCGCGCGCCCATCTTGGCGCCGGCCTGGACCAGCACCTGCTCGAGCTCGGCCGGCTCGTAGAATTCCAGGCGAAGAGGGATGCCGAAGCGGTCGCGCAGCGGCGTGGCCAGGAGGCCGGCGCGGGTGGTGGCGGCCACCAGGGTGAAGGGGGCCAGGTCGATGCGGACCGAGCGGGCCGAGGGACCCTCGCCGATGATCAGGTCCAGGACATAGTCCTCCATGGCCGGATAGAGGATCTCCTCCACCTGGGGCGCGAGGCGGTGGACCTCGTCGATGAAGAGGACGTCGTTGGGCTCGAGATTCGTCAGGATGGCGCCGAGGTCCGCGGCCTTGGCGAGCACGGGGCCTGAGGTGGCGCGAAAGCCGACGCCCAGCTCGCGGGCGATGATCTGGGCGAGCGTGGTCTTGCCGAGCCCGGGCGGGCCGAACAGCAGGACGTGGTCGAGCGCCTCGGCGCGGCCCCGGGCGGCGTCGATGTAGACCTTGAGGTTGGACTTGGCCTTCTGCTGGCCGACGAACTCCGACAGCGTCTGGGGCCTGAGCGCCCGGTCGGCGGTCTCGGCCGGCGCAGCCTCGGCGGAGACGAGGCGCGTGCTCATCGGCCGAGCTCCTGCAAGGCGCCCTTGATCAGGGCGGGGATCTCGACAGCCTCGCCCAGGCGCGAGGCGGCCTGCTCGACCGAGCGGCGGGCCACAGCCTCGGCGACGCCCAGGCCCATCAGGGCGGCCACCGCCTCGCCGGCGGGCGTGGCGCGAACCGGATCGGCCAGGGCTCGCGCCTCGGCGTGGAAGGCGGCGACGGCCACCTCGGCCAGCGGCTTGTCCTTGAGCTCCACGACGATGCGTTGCGCGAGCTTGGGCCCGACGCCCTGGGCCCGGCCGACGGCGGCCTTGTCCTGCGCGGCCACGGCGCCGGCGAGCTGGCCCGGCGAAAGCACGTCCAGCACCGCCAGCGCGGCCTTGGGCCCCACGCCCTGGACGCTCAACAGGTGCACGAAGGCGCGCCGCTCGTCGCGGTCGAGGAAGCCGTAAAGACGCACGCCGGCCTGCTCGGACGTGATGGTCTCGATGTGGGCCGTGACCTCCTCGCCCGCGGCCGGCAGGCGCGAGAGGGTGCGCGCGCCGCAGCGCACGAGATAGCCCACCCCGCCCACGTCGATCAGGGCCTCCTCTTCGCCGACCTCGGCCAGGATCCCGCGCAGCCGGCCGATCATGCGGAGGCCCTCGCAAAGGGGCCTCGCCGGGGCCTCTGGGGCCGGCTGTGGCGAATCGCGTTCGTCATGCGTTCTCATCATCACCGCTCATGGCGGGTTCCGAAAGGGTTTACATCGGCAAACCGGCGGGCAGAGGCTGGGCGTCCGGGAGGGCATCGGCGTGTCTCGAACAGTCGGCAAACGCCTTGCGATCGCGCTGCAGATGGGGGCTGCGGCCCTCACCGTCCTGGCCGCGGCCCTGCTCTGGCGCGGCGGCTGGCCGGCGTCCGCCCCGATCGCCGCCGACGGCGCCGCCGCTCGGCTCGCCCTGGCGGCGCGCTGGCTGCTCGCGCCCGCCTTCACGCTCTTCGCCGGGATCGCGGCGATCGCGGCCATGCGCTTGTTCAGCGCCCGCGCCATGGAGGGCGGCGAGACCGGCCAGGGCCGGTTCGTCGACATCACCTTGCGCTACAACCGCAACACCCTGGAGCAGACGATGCTGGCCGCCGTGGCCTGGGCGGGCCTGGCGCTCGCCCTGCCGGCGGCGGAGCTGACGCTGATCCCCAAGCTCGCCGTGCTATTCGTCATCGGGCGCGTCATCTTCTGGATGGGCTATCTCTTCGCGCCCTGGGCGCGGGCCTATGGCTTCGCCCTGACCTTCTATCCGACGGCGATCGCGCTGGTCTGGCTGGCGCTGAAGATCAGCTGAAGAGAGCGCGCTCGAGCCGCCGCGCCGTCTCCTCGGCGTCCACGTCCATGCAGAGCTCGGCGTTGGGCTCGCCCTCGAGCCGCAGCACATGGCCCGGCCGGTGGGGGTCGAGGCCCAGACAGGCCGGCTCGAAACGGTAGAGATCGGGCCAGAGCGCCGCCCCGGCGGCTGTTGCATCGTGAGGCCGGCAGCCGTCTCCGCCCCAGAGCTTGCGGTGCAGCTCGATGTAAGGCGTCGCGGACTCCAGCATCTTGCGCGCGAGCGGGGTGCCGAGCCGGCGGGCCGCCTCCTCGAAGGCGCTGGCGGGCAGGAGTACGCGGCTCGTGACGTCCAGCGGCACCACGCGCGGGCGCACGCCGTTCAGCAGCACCCTCTGAAGGGCCTCCGGATCGCTCCAGGTGTTGAAATCGGCGCCGCCCTGGCCCAGGCCCTGGACTTCGAAGGCGCCGGCCATGACCACCGGCGACCAGCCATGGAAGGCGCGCGGGTCCTCGGGCAGGGCGTGGGCGAGATTGGTGAGCGGGCCGAGGAAGAGGCCGGCGATCCCTCGGCGCGCGGCCAGCGCGATCACGCCCGCGCCGTGCGGGCGCTCGAGCGGCGGCAGCTTGTGGCGGGGCGAACCGCCGGCCCCGTTCATCCCATCGTGGCCGTGGCCCGGCCGGCGCTGCTCGAGCGGGCGCCCGGACAGGCCAACCCCCGCGCCGACGAAGATGTCCGGCGCGCAGCCGGACAGGCGCAGCATCCAGCGGGCGTTGGCCGCCGCCTGGTCGACCCAGGTATTGCCGAACACCCCGCTGACCGAGGCGATCTCGACGCCCGAGCGCGCCAGGGCGACCAGGGCGAGGGCGTCGTCGACGCCGCCGTCGGTGTCGATGTGCAGACGAAGGACCACGCCCGATCCTACACCGGTCAGGGCGAGGCGGGGACGTCAGCCGGCGAGCTTCGCCAGCTCAGCCTCGTCCATCTCGTAGTTGGCGTAGACGCTCTGCACGTCGTCATCGTCGTCGAGGGCGTCGATCAGCTTGAGCACCTGCTGGGCCGCGTCGCCCGAGACGGGGGTGGTGGTCGTGGGCCGCCAGACGATAGCGGTGGACTTGGCCGGCCCGAGCCGCGCCTCCAACGCCTCGGCGACCTCGTTCACCTGCTCGAAGCCGGCGGTGACCATATGGCCTTCCTCACCGGACTGGACGTCCTCGGCGCCCGCCTCGATGGCGGCCTCCATGACCTGGTCCTCGGACCCGGCCTCGGGCGGATAGACGATCTCGCCCACCCGCTCGAACATGAAGGAGACCGCCCCGGTCTCGCCGAGGTTGCCGCCGTTCTTGCCGAAGGCGGCGCGGACATTGGCGGCGGCGCGGTTGCGGTTGTCGGTGAGCACCTCGACGATGAGGCCGACGCCGCCCGGGCCGAAGCCCTCGTAGCGGATCTCCTCCATGGTGTCGGCCTCGCCCGAATCGGCCTTTTTGATCGCCCGCTCGATGTTGTCCTTGGGCATGCTCTCGGCGCGCGCGTTGGCGACGGCCAGCCTGAGGCGCGAGTTGGCGTTCGGATCGGGCCCGCCGGCCTTGGCCGCGAGGGTGATGTCCCGCGAGAGCTTGGAGAACAGCTTGGACCTGATCTTGTCCTGGCGGTCCTTGCGGAACTGGATGTTCTTGAATTTGGAGTGTCCGGCCATGGCGGGATATGGGGACCTTGCCGTTCGATCGAAGGGCGGGCTTCTAGCCCCGGCGGCCCCGGTTGGCCAGAGCCCGGCGTTCAGGTCCGGCCCGCAGAGCTAGCCTTCGAAGCCCTCGTCCACCCGCCCGACGACACCCTCGTGCATCAGGAACACGGCGTCCTGGGGCGGGGCTGGGCTGGTCCAGGCCTCGTGCGATGGCAGGCCGGCGTAGAGCTGGCGAAGGACCCTGCCGGCGGCGCCGTGGGAGACCACGACCCGCCGTGCGCCGTCCTGGCGAGCCTCTTCGAGCCAGCCGGTGAGACGACCCGCCAGGGCCTCGTAGCTTTCCCCGCCGGGCGTGCGGCAGAACCATCCCGGGACGCCGATGACGCCCGGCGCGGCCGCCTCGATGTCGTCGCGGGTCAGTCCCTCCCACTGGCCGGCGCTGATCTCAACGAGCCGCTCGTCCAGCTCGACGGCGCAGTCGAGGTCGGCCTCCTCGCGCACGATCTCGGCGGTGCGCCGGGCGCGACCCTGGGGACTGGAGACGACGCGCCAACCCCTTGCGTCGCCGACGAGAACTCGCCAGCACCCTGCCCATGCGCCGCGCCTGGTCGATCCCACGCTCGGTCAGCGGGGAGTCCAGGCGGCCCTGCAGCCGGCCCTGGCGGTTGAACTCGGTCTCGCCGTGGCGGATGAGGAAGATCAATTCGCGTCCGGGGGTGGTCGGGTTAGGGTCCTGTCCTAGGCGAGACCTCGGCCGCGCGGAACCGAATTCAGCGCAGGGGGTTGCGCCGGGTAAAGCCGGAGGGCGCCCATGACCGCCGAACTTCCACCCGACGTCGAAGAGGCCAATCCGGAGATCGTGCACTGGTATCCGCCCCACCACGGCGGACATGCACCGTCCGGCGCCGCCCGGGCCCTCGGCGCCGGCGCGGTCGGGGCGACGGCCCTGGGCGCCCTGGCGATCGGGGCGCTGGCCATCGGCGCGCTCGCGATCGGCCGGCTGGCGCTGGGACGGCTGTCGGTGGGGCGGGCGCGCATCCGCGAGCTCGAGATCGACAAGCTGGTGATCCGCAGCCTGGACGCGCCCAGACGCTGAACGCCTTGCGCGCGAGCGCCCTGCGCTGACGGGGAGATCAGCGGTATAAAGGGGTGTCGAGCCGACTGGCGGAGGGGTCCCATGTCATTTCCGGAGGAGGTGCACTCCTGCGCCGGCGCCTTCCTGGACGGCTATGTGGACGCCTATGCGCGGGCGGCCGCGAGCGTCTCGCGCGAGGCCTTCGAGGCCGCCGCCGCCCTCCTGACCCGGACGATCGCCGAGGGCGGAACGATCTTCTCCTGCGGGAACGGGGGCTCGGCCGCGATCGCCAACCACCTGCTCTGCGATTTCCTGAAGGGCATCCGCACGGGGACGGAGGCCTGCCCCCTGGTGTCCAGCCTGTCGTCCTCGACGGAGCTGATCACCGCGGTCGCCAACGACATCGCCTATGAACAGGTCTTCGCCTTCCAGCTGAGGGCCCTGGCCAAGCCGGGGGATCTGCTGATCGCGATCAGCTCGTCGGGAAACTCGCCCAACATCCTTCGGGCGCTGGAGTGGTGCCGCGAAAACGGCGTGGCGAGCATCGCGATGACCGGCTTCACCGGCGGCCAGGCGCTCGGCCTGGCGGACGCCGGCCTCCACGTGGCCTGCGACAACTACGGCGTCGCCGAGGACGTCCACCAGAGCCTGATGCATTCCCTGGCCCAGTACGTCCGCCACATCTGCCTGAAGGGGGACGTGCCGACGACGGTGTTCTAGATTCACACGCTTGAGCGCGTTCTCGTCGCAAAGCCGGGTCCCACTTTTTGCGCAACGCGCTCGAGGCGCCGGTCAGGTCCCCTCCAGGACGGTTTGCGAGGCCGGGACCGTCTGCTTCAGCCGCCCGCCGAGTCGGATGGGCTCGATCCGGACCGCCAGGCCCGTGCGGTCATCCGTCTCGACATAGACTCCGCAGACCGTGGCCGGGCCCTCGGCGGGCTTGTGCCGGGCGCTGGGGATGCGCGTGGTGAAGCGGCGCAGCGGCTCATCCTTGTCGTTGCCGATGACGCTGTCGTAGTCCGCGCAGGCGCCCGCATCGGTCTGGTAGGCCGTGCCGCCCGTCAGGATCTGGGCGTCGGCCGTGGGCACATGCGAGTGCGAGCCCACGACCAGGCTCGCGCGGCCGTCGCAGAACTGACCCATGGCCATCTTCTCGGAGGTGACGTCGGCGTGCATGTCGACGATGACGGCGTCACAGGCCTGGCCCAGCGGACAGGCCTCGAGCTCGGCGTCCGCCGCCGCGAACGGATCGTCCAGGATCGGCTCCATGTTGCGCTGGCCGAGCAGGCTCATCACCAGCACGCGGCGCCCGCCGCTCGCCTCGTAGAGCCCGGCGCCGCGGCCGGGCGGCCGCGCGAGCCGCGGATAATTGAGCGAGCGCAATAGCCGCGGCTCACGCTCGATGTAGGTCAGGGCCTCTCGCTGATCCCAGGAATGATTGCCCAAGGTCAGACAATCCGCGCCCGCGTCGTAGAGCGCCCTCGCCGTGGCTTCGGTGATCCCATAGCCGCCGGCGGCGTTCTCGGCGTTGAGCACCACGAAGTCGAGCCTGAGCCGCCGACGCAGCCCTGGCAGATGGGACACGATCCCGTCGCGGCCGGACCGGCCCACCACGTCGCCGAAAAACGCCAGACGCATCAACGCTCCTTGTCTCGTCCGCTTGCCGCCAAGCGCGCGCGAGTGAACAACGAACCGGCCGCGTATTCAAACTTGGGTGACGCGTTCGGCGTCCGGAGGGGTCGTCGGGCGTGCGTGTGAGAGACATTCTTCTGGGCGGCGCCGCGCTGGCGACCATCGCCAGCAGCGCCTGGGCGGCCGACGCGCCCACGACGGACACAGAGCCCAAGGTGAGCGAGGTCGTGGTCACCGCCTCGACCGTGAACCTGATCGGCAAGGCGGCCACGTCGAGCCAGGGCGCGGTGACCAGGGAGGAGATCGACCTTCGCCCGGTCTATCGGGTCGGCCAGCTCCTGGAGACGGTTCCGGGCCTGGTGGCCACGGCCCACTCGGGCGAGGGCAAGGCCAACCAGTACCTGCTGCGCGGCTTCAACCTGGACCACGGGACCGACCTGGCGACCTTCGTGGACGGGATGCCGGTGAACATGCGCACCCACGCGCACGGCCAGGGCTACACGGACCTCAACTTCATGATCCCCGAGCTGGCCTCGGGGATCAATTACACCAAGGGCCCCTACTTTCCCGCCGAGGGCGACTTCTCCACCGTCGGGTCGGTCGCCATTGGCTACTCGAACTTCATCCAGGACCAGATCACCGTCAGCGCAGGCACGGTAGGCGACCAGCGGCTGTTCGCGGCCGGGACCACCGATGTGGGCGATGGCCGCCTGCTGGCTGCGGGCGAGGCCGTGCACCTGGACGGGCCCTGGGTCCACCCGGACAACATGCGCAAGTTCAACGGCGTGCTTCGCTACAGCAAGGGCGAAGCCGCCGAGGGCTTCTCGATCACCCTGATGGGCTACCACGCCCAGTGGAACGCCACGACGGACCAGCCGCTGAGGGCGATCACCCAGGGCCTGATCGGCAGGTTCGGGTCGCTGGACCCTTCGGACGGCGGCCAGGCGTCGCGGTTTTCGGCTTCGGCGCGGTGGACGCACGGAACCCTGGACTGGCGTTTCGCGGCCAACGCCTATGCGATCCGCAGCGAGCTGACGCTGTGGAACGACTTCACCCACTTCCTGGACGACCCGGTCAACGGCGACCAGCACGCCCAGGACGACCGGCGCTGGATCCTGGGCGGCGCGGCGGGCGTGACCCGCTACGGCAAGATCGGCGCGGTCGCGAGCGAGACCACGCTGGGACTGCAAGTCCGTTATGACGACGCCTATGTGGACCTGCAGCACACCCGCCAGCGGGCGGCGCTGGCGACCCTGATCGCCGACAACGTCCAGGAGATCAGTCTGGGCGCGTACGTCTCGAACACCACCTACTGGACCGACTGGCTGCGCTCGATCATCGGCGCGCGCGAGGACTACTTCCACGGCGCAGACCAGAACCTTGTGGGCGGCCTGACCGGCTCGGAAGGCAAGGCGTTGTTCCAGCCCAAGGGCAGCCTGGTCTTCGGCCCCTTCGCCGACACAGAACTCTATCTCAGCGCGGGCGAGGGCTTCCACTCCAACGACGTGCGCGCGGGCAACGCCGCGAACGTTGGCGCGACCGTGCCCGTGCGCCCGATCTTCCTGGTAAAGTCCCAGGGCGAGGAGATCGGGATCCGCACCGGCGTCATCCCGCACGTGCTGGCGCAGCTCACCGTCTTCCAGATCGACTTCGACTCGGAGCTCACCTACGACGCCGACGTCGGCCAGACCTCGGCCGGTCCGCCGAGCCGACGCCGCGGGGTGGAGATTTCGGCGCAGTATCGGCCGTTCCGCTGGATCGAGCTCAACGCCGACATCGCCGCCACCCGGGCGCGCTACCTGGGCGTCCAGCCGGGCGGGAACTACATCCCCGACGCGCCCTCGATCATCATCTCGGCCGGGATGCTGGTGGACAACCTCGGGCCCTGGTTCGGCGGCGTGGAGTTCCGCGACCTCGGATCACACCCCCTGGTGCAGGACAACAGCGTGCGCTCTTCCGGTTATCGCGAGGTCAACCTGAATATCGGCTACAAGCTCACCCCCAAGCTGAAGGTCAGGATGGACGTCTACAATCTGACCGACTCGGGCGACGACGCGGCCGACTACTTCTACACCGACCGGCTGCCCGGCGAGCCTGCGGCGGGCGTGGACGACCTGCACATCCACCCGCTGGAGCCACGCTCGTTCAGGTTCACCCTGACCAAGACCTTCTGAGAAGACCCGAAAGGGGTGGCGGCGCCGCGTGAGCCGTGAAGGCGGGTCAATCCCCTCGGACCTGGATGACCAGGTGGGCGCCGTGTGTCCGGGGCCACGACCCCGGCCAGGGACAGCTCCCGACGAGAGAGATTAAGGTCCCCGGGATTGGAAGCCTTCGACGCGAGCCGCAGCAAGACCCGCCGGCCACCAACCTAGGGGGCGCGGCGCATCGTCTCAAGCGCCGCCTGGGACCTATCTGCGCCAATCCGCCTCATGCCCGGATGAACCGAATCTGACTCGCTTCATTCAGGACGAGTTCAAGCCGTGGGAACGAGACTTCACCCAATGCGCCGCAAAGGCGCTGACGTGAACGACGGATTCCAAGGAGGGGATCATGTTGGAAGCGGGAGATTCCGAAGCCCTTCGCCACGTGCCGGTGCGCGACGGCGACCTGGTGGCCCTGGATGGGGACGCGCACGAGCTCTACGCCGTGGTGCTGGTGCGCGAGAACAGGTGCTGGCTGCGCAACCTGCAGACCGGGATGGACGCCCTCAGCAGCGTTGCGGCCTGCCGCCGGGTCGGGCGGGAGGCCGATCCCGCCGGCTGAGGCCGGACCATCGCGGCCGCGCGACGATCCACCGCAGCGGCCGTTAACCATTCCGAACGGTCCTGCGCGCGAGGCTTGCTGCGCAGGACGGGCTCCGGGAGGGGTCGATGTTGGAAGCGAACGAGCTGGGACACATTGCCAGGCCGCCCATCCGGGACGGCGATCTGGTCTGCGTCGGGACCGAGAGCCAGGAGCTCTACTCGGTGATCGTGGTCAGCAAGGGTCGTTGCTGGCTGCGCAACCTCGAGACGGGCATGGACACCCTGGCGGGGCTGAACGACTGCCACCGCCTGGCCTACGAGGTCGGCGTCTACGGCTGATCGGAGCAGCCCGTCAGCCGGCCTTGGCGGCCAGAGCCTCCATCCGGTGCGCGGCGTTCTCGAGCGCCGCCACAGCGCGGCTTTCGACCCGCGTGTAGTCGGCGCTGACCTGGGCCAGGTCCGCGCTCGCCGCGGCCAGCCGCCCCCGCGTCTCGGCGAGCTCGTCGGCCAGCAGCAGCGCGCCCAGGAGGAACAGCCGCGTGTCGCCGAGCTGGCCGACATCGGCGGCCACCTGGCCGACGTGCCGGTCGAACAGCTCGGCCAGGGCCCGGACGTGCTGTTCCTGGCCGTCCTCGCAGCCCACCGGATAGGTCCGGCCGTTCACCCTCACCACCACCTCGCCCATCAGACCGCCTCCGTCCGCCCCAGCACCCGGCGTATGCCCTCGATGGCCTCTCCCAGCGCCTGCGAAGCCTCCGCGCCGGCGGCCTCGAGCGCGTGTTCGCGTGCGCGCGCCTGGTCGAGCTCGGCGGCGAGATTGGAGCGGTCGAAGTCGAACAGGCCGCCCGACGCGCCCTCGGCGCGGCCCGACAGCTCCTCGATGCGCCCTTCCAGCAGCGCCAGGGCGCGATCCAGCCGTCTGACCGCCGCCTCGAGCGGGTTGTCGCCTTGCGCCTGCGCGCCGTCCGCATGCTCGGCCATGATGGGCCTCCGGTCCCCCCTCCGCCCTCTATAGCGCGGCGGCGCGCCTTTAGGCGAGGCGTGCAGCGGCTCGCGGCCGGAAGGCGCGCCAATGTTGATCCCGCGCGCGCAGACGCAAAGAGGACGCTTCACTCCTTGCTGCGCGCGCGGCGCGCTTAGGCGAGGCGTGCAGCGGCTCGCCGGCCGGAAGGCGCGCCAATGTTCCGGTCCGGGGCTGATGCCCGCCGGCGGCCGGCGGCGCTTGCTTGACCACCGCGGCTTCGCATGGCCAAAGGTCCGCCCGCCCCGCTAGCTGCAGAGACGCCGATGTCCGCTTCCCCGCAAGCCATGGCCGACGCCATACGCGTCCTGGCCATGGACGCCGTCGAACAGGCCAACTCGGGCCACCCGGGCATGCCGATGGGCATGGCCGACGTGGCTACGGTTCTCTGGTCGGGCTTCCTGAAATACGACCCGGGCCAGCCGGACTGGCCCGACCGGGACCGCTTCGTGCTGTCGGCGGGGCACGGCTCGATGCTGCTCTACGCCCTTCTCAATCTGACCGGCTTCAAGTCCATGCCGATGGACCAGATCCGCCACTTCCGGCAGTTGGACTCCCTGACTCCGGGCCATCCGGAGCACGGCCACACCCCGGGCGTGGAGACGACCACCGGCCCGCTCGGCCAGGGCCTGGCGACCGCCGTGGGCATGGCGATCGCCGAGCGCCACCTGAACGCGCGCTTCGGCGACGAGCTGGTGGACCACCGCACCTGGGTGATCGCCAGCGACGGCGACCTGATGGAGGGGATCAGCCACGAGGCGATCTCGCTGGCCGGGCGGCTGAAGCTCGACCGGCTGACGGTGCTGTGGGACGACAATCGGATCACCATCGACGGGTCGCTGGCCCTGTCGGAATCCGGCGACCAGATCGCGCGGTTCAAGGCGGCGGGCTGGGCGGCCCGGGCGGTGAACGGGCACGACCACGGCGCCATCCGCCGCGCCCTCAGATGGGCGACGCGGCAGGACAAGCCGACCCTGATCGCCTGCCACACCACGATCGGCAAGGGCGCCGCCACCCTGGAGGGCAGCCACGAGACCCACGGCAAGGCGCTCGGCAAGGTCGAGGTCGAAGCCACGCGCCGCGAGCTCGGCTGGACCCTGCCGCCGTTCGAGATCCCGGCTGAGACGCGTGAGGCCTGGCTGAACGCCGCCCGGCGGGCCGCGCGACGCCGGCGCCCGTGGGCGCGCCGGCTGAGGGAGTCCAACCGGCGCTCCGAGCTCATGGCGTCCCTGAAGGCCAGGGCGCCGGCCGCGGCGCTGAAGGCGCTGAAGGCCCACGCCGACCGCATGGCCGCCGAGCAGCCGGTGAACGCCACCCGCGTGCACTCTGGCGCGGCGCTGGCGGTGATCGAGCCCCTGATCCCGGAGATGGTCGGCGGATCGGCGGACCTGACCGGTTCGAACAACACCCTGATCAAGGGCATGGGCGTGCTGGACGCGCCGGACTATGCGGGCCGCTACATCAACTATGGCGTCCGCGAGCACGGCATGGCGGCGGCCATGAACGGGATGGCGCTGCACGGCGGGGTGATCCCTTACGCGGGCACCTTCCTGGTCTTCTCCGACTATGCCCGCCCTGCGATCCGGCTGGCGGCGCTGATGGGGGTGCGGGTGATCCACGTGATGACCCACGACTCCATCGGCCTGGGCGAGGATGGCCCGACCCACCAGCCGGTCGAGCACCTGGCGAGCCTGAGGGCCATGCCGAACCTGAACCTGTTCCGGCCGGCCGACGCGGTGGAGGCGGCCGAGTGCTGGTCGCTGGCGATCGAAGCGGAGGCCACGCCCTCGGTGATGGCCCTGTCACGGCAGAAGACCTCTGCGGCCCGCACCGCCCCGTCCGCGGCCAACCTCTGCGCCCGCGGCGCCTATGAGCTGAGGCCGGCGTCGGGTCGGGCCAAGGCCACCATCTTCGCCTCGGGCGCCGAGGTCGGCATCGCGCTCGCCGCGCGCGATCTGCTGGAGGCGTCCGGCGTCCCCACGCGGGTGGTCTCGACGCCCTGCTGGCGGCTGTTCGACGCTCAGAGCGCGCGCTACCAGGCCCAGGTGATTGGCGCCGCGCCCGTGCGCGTGGCCGTGGAGGCGGGCGTCAAGCTCGGCTGGGAGCGGTTCATCGGCGAGGACGGCGGCTTTGTGGGGATGACCGGTTTCGGCGCCAGCGCCCCCTACGAGAAGCTCTACGAGCGGTTCGGGATCACCGCCCAGGCGGTGGCGGACATGGTGAAGGCCAAGCTCGCGGCCGCCTGAGGATTCGCCGGGAAGACGGCGAACGCCGTTCGCTCTATAGTGGCGCCGTCCTGGCCGGACGGAGGCCGCCCTATGCGTGCGACCCGTCGCGAAGCGTTCCACTTCGTGATGATCAAGCCGACCCACTACGACGACGATGGCTATCCACTCGTCTGGCTGATGTCGTTCGTCCCCTCGAACTCGCTGGCGACGCTGAATGGCCTGGCCGAGGACTGCCGCCGGCGCGAGATCCTGGGACCAGATGTCGAGCTGAAGCTGCACGCGCTGGACGAGACCAACCGCCGGATCCGGCCCGAGCGGATCATCCGCATGATCCAGAAGGACGGCGGACGCGGCCTGATCGGGCTGGTTGGCGTGCAGTCCAACCAGTACCCCCGTGCGCTGGACCTGGCGCGCCGGTTCCGCGCGGCCGGCCTGCCGGTCGCCATCGGCGGCTTCCACGTCTCGGGGTGCATGGCGATGCTGCCGGGCGTCACGTCCGAGCTGCAGGCGGCGCTCGACATGGGCGTCAGCCTCTACGCCGGCGAGTGCGAAGAGGGCCGGCTGGACGTCCTGCTGAGGGACGCCTTCGAAGGGCGGATGAAGCCGGTCTACAACTTCATCGACGCCCTGCCGGGCCTGGAGGGCGCGCCGGTCCCGGTGCTGCCCAGGACCAGCGTCGCCCGCAACGCCGGCTCCTGGGCGAGCTTCGACCTCGGCCGGGGCTGCCCGTTCCAGTGCTCGTTCTGCACCATCATCAACGTGCAGGGCCGCAAGAGCCGCTTCCGCACGGTCGAGGACCTGGAGGCGATCGTCCGCGACAATGCGGCCCAGGGCGTGAACGGCTTCTTCATCACCGACGACAACTTCGCCCGCAACCGCCAGTGGGAGGCCTTCTTCGACAAGCTGATCGAGCTGCGCGCCGAGGGGCTGAAGGCGCGGCTGATCATCCAGGTGGACACCCTGTGCCACCAGATCCCGAACTTCGTGGACAAGGCCGTGCGCGCGGGGGTGGTGCGGGTCTTCATCGGGCTGGAGAACATCAACCCGGACAACCTGCTCGCCGCCAAGAAGCGCCAGAACCGGATCACCGAGTACCGGACGATGGTCCAGGCGTGGCATAACAGGGGCGTCCTGACCTGGGCGGGCTACATCCTGGGCTTCCCCGGCGACACCAAGGACTCGATCCTGCGGGACGTGGAGATCATCAAGCGCGAGCTGCCGCTCGATATCCTGGAGTTCTTCTTCCTGACCCCGCTGCCCGGCTCCGAAGACCACAAGCACATGTTCGAGCGCGGCGAGTGGATGGACCCGGACCTGAACAAGTACAACCTGCACCACGACGTGGCCCGGCACGCCAGGATGAGCCCGGCCGAGTGGCGCGAGGCCTATGACGCGGCCTGGCGCAACTACTACACCTTCGAGCACGTCGAGACGGTGGCGCGCCGGCACGCGGCCAAGCCCCACGGCCAGGCCAAGAAGGCCCTGAAGTACCTGACCCAGTTCAAGATCCTGTTCGAGGTCGAGGGCGTGCAGCCGCTGGAGGGCGGGCTCGCGCGCCGCAGGTTCAGGCGCGACCGGCGCTTCGGCATGCCGATCGAGAGCCGCCTGGCGTTCTATCCCAGGGTCTGGGCCGAGAACCTCATCAAGGCCTGGCGGTACCTCGACCTCTACCTGACCTATCGGGCGACCCTGCGGCGGGTGCTGAAGGACCCGAACCGCGCGGCCTACCAGGACGTGGCCACCCGGCCCGTGGCGGAGGATGAGGCGGACACGCTGGAGATGTTCCAGGAGACCGCCGGCGGCGCCGCGGCGGTGGAGAAGAAGCGCCGCCAAGAGGTCATCTTCGGCCAGGTCCGCGAGGGGGCCGGCGCAGGGGCGTGAGGCTCAGGCGCCGGCGCGGCGCGGCATCAGCCGTACCGCGTCATCACCAGGCAGCCGTTCGTCCCGCCGAAGCCGAAGCTGTTGGACATCACGCAGTCGAGCTTGATGTCATCCTTGCGCTTGCGGACGATCGGCAGGTCGGCGAAGGCCGGATCCAGCTCCTCGATGTTGGCGCTCTCGCAGACGAAGCGGTTCTGCATCATCAGGATGCAGTAGATCGCCTCCTGGGCGCCCACCGCGCCCAGGGAATGGCCGGTCAGGGACTTGGTCGAGGAGATCAGGGGCGCGTCGTCGCCGAACACCTCGCGCACGGCCTCCATCTCGCGAAGGTCGCCCACGGGCGTGGAGGTGCCATGGGGGTTCAGGTAGTCGACCTTGTGCTCGACCCCTTCGAGCGCCAGGCGCATGCAGCGAACCGCGCCCTCGCCCGATGGCGCGACCATGTCGTAGCCGTCCGAGTTGGCGGCGTAGCCTGCGATCTCCGCATAGATCTTGGCGCCGCGCGCCTTGGCGTGCTCGAGCTCCTCCAGGACCAGCATCCCCGCGCCGCCGGCGATCACGAAGCCGTCGCGGTCCTTGTCGTAGGCGCGCGAAGCCTTGGCCGGGCGGTCGTTGTAGCGCGAGGTCATGGCGCCCATGGCGTCGAACAGGTTCGACAGGGTCCAGTCCAGCTCCTCGCAGCCGCCGGCGAAGACCATGTCCTGCTTGCCCAGCATGATCTGCTCGGTGGCCGCGCCGATGCAGTGGGTCGAGGTCGCGCAGGCCGAGGAGATCGAATAGTTCACGCCCTTGATCTTGAACCAGGTCGAGAGCGTGGCGGACGGTCCCGAGCTCATGGCCTTGGGCACGGCGAACGGGCCGATGCGCTTGGGGCCCTTCTCACGGGTCGTGTCGGCGGCCTGGACGATCGCGCTGGTGGACGGGCCGCCCGAGCCGACGATCAGGCCCACTCGCTCGTCCGAGACCTCGCGGTCCCCGAGACCGGCGTCCACGAGGGCCTGGTTCATCGCGATGTGGGCATAGGCCGTGCCCGGCGAGAGGAACCGGCCGGCCCGGCGGTCGACCATGGACTCCCAGTCCACCCGCGCCGGCGCATGCACCTGGCAGCGGAAGCCGAGCTCGGCGTACTGGGGCGCGGCGACCACGCCCGGCCGGGCCTCGCGCAGCGAGGCGAGGACCTCGTTGGCGTTCGAGCCGATCGAAGAGACGATGCCTAGGCCGGTGACGACGACGCGGCGCATGCTTCCCTCCCGCCCGCGGCTCTAAGGACGCTGGTAAAGGCCGACGCGCAGGTCGGAGGCCCAATAGATGGGGTTGCCGTCGGCTTCCAAAACCCCATCGCCGATTCCCATGACAAGGCGTCGGTTGATCACCCGTTTCATCTCGACCTTGTACGTGACCTTGCTGATCTGGGGCGTCACCTCGCCGCCGAACCTCACCTCGGTGCAGCCGAGCGCGCGGCCGCGGCCCTTGCCGCCGATCCAGCCGAGGTAGAAGCCCACCAGCTGCCAAAGGGCGTCCAGCCCCAGGCTGCCCGGCATCACCGGATCGCCCAGGAAGTGGCAGTCGAAGAACCAGAGGTCAGGGCTGATATCGAGCTCGGCCTCGATGTAGCCCTTGCCGTGAGCGCCGCCGTGGTCGTCGATCCGGATGATCCGGTCGAACAGCAGCATCGGCGGCGCCGGAAGCTGGGCGTTGCCCGCCCCGAACATCTCGCCGCGCGCGCAGGCCAGCAGGTCTTCCTTGTCGAAATGGTCGCGGTCCGAAACGGACGACAATGGCGTCTCCTTCTTGGGCGGGACGCGTTAGCACGCCATTCGTCGCCGGCTCAACGACATTGCTGGCGATCGTCCACGCCCCAGAGCGCGTCCGCCGGCGCCCAACCGGAGGCTTCGTGCGTCTTCAGGCGGCACCAGCCGCCGCCGCACTTGCCGAGCCGGGCGACGGACTTCCCGGCGAGATAGGCGGTCACCTTGCCCGAAGAATCGGGCTTGCTGAGCAGCGGCAGGGCCTGGGACGCAAGGCGCATGGCGGTGCGCCGCCCGTCGACGCCCGTGGCCTTGACCCAGGCGAGCCCGCCCCAGGGGTCGCACACCCGACGCCAGTCCTGGGTCTCGGCGATCACCTGAACCGGCAGGCCCTTGGCCCGGTAGACCCAGAGCAGCCGGTAGTCGTCGCCCGGGCCGCCGCGCGCGTTCACCTGGTCGAACTTCAGGGCGACATAGCGCGGCACCGGCAGGCCGGAGGGGGTCCGGCGCGCCTGGCCGGTCCCGCCGCGATGACAGGCGGCGAGCGCGAGCAGGGACAGGATGAGCACCGCCGCCTGCGCCTTGGATGATGCCGTATGCAACGGTCCTGCCGATTCGCCCTGGAAGCGAGGACTGGAGGCCTGTGATTGCGCCGTCAAGAGCCCGCCTTATAACGGTCGCCACAGGGCCCGAGACAAACCAAGACAACCGAGGAGACGCCGCGTGAGCCAGGACCTCATTCCCGTCCCGCAGGCCTGGGCCGACCGGGCCCTGATGACCGCCGCCCGCTACGACGAGGCGCTCGAGCGGCTGAGGACCGAGCCGGACGCCTTCTGGATGTCGCTGGCCGACCGCCTGGAGTGGATCAGCAAGCCGACCAAGGTGAAGGACGTCTCCTTCCACAAGGCCGATTTCCACATCCGCTGGTTCTGGGATGGGGCGCTCAACGTCTCGGCCAACTGTCTGGACCGGCACCTGCCCGAGCGCGCCGACGACGTGGCGATCATCTGGGAAGGCGACGAGCCGGACGAGGCGCGCAGGATCACCTACGGCGAGCTGCACGCCGAGGTCTGCCGCATGGCCAATGTGCTCAAGGCCAACGGCGTCAGGAAGGGCGACCGCGTCACCATCTACATGCCGATGATCCCCGAGACGGCGATGGCGATGCTGGCGTGCGCCCGGGTCGGCGCGATCCATTCGGTGGTCTTCGCCGGCTTCTCGGCCGAGAGCCTGGCCGGCCGCATCCTGGATTGCGACTCCCGCTTCGTGATGACCGCCGACGAGGGACTGAGGGGAGGCCGCAAGGTCCACCTCAAGGTCAACGTCGACGAGGCGCTGAAGGAGTGTCCCAAGGTGGAGAAGGTGCTGGTGGTCCAGCGCACCTTCGACGACGTCCCCATGACGCCGGGCCGCGACCTCGTCTGGGCCGCCGAGCGGGAGAAGGTCTCGGCCGACTGCCCGCCCGAGCCCATGGGGGCCGAGGACCCGCTGTTCATCCTCTACACCTCGGGCTCCACCGGAAAGCCCAAGGGGGTGCTGCACACCACCGGCGGCTATCTGACCTGGGTCTCGTGGACCCATCAGATCATCTTCGACTACCGCGCAGGCGAGATCTACTGGTGCGCCGCCGATGTCGGCTGGGTCACCGGCCACAGCTACATCGTCTATGGCCCGCTCTCGAACGGGGCGACCACGGTGATGTTCGAGGGGATCCCGACCCATCCCACCGCCTCGCGCTACTGGGAGGTGGTCGACAAGCACAAGGTCGAGATCCTCTACACCGCCCCCACCGGCATCCGCGCCCTGATGCGCGAGGGCGACGAGCCGGTGAAGCGGACCTCGCGCGCCTCGCTTCGCCTCCTGGGGACCGTCGGCGAGCCGATCAACCCGGAAGCCTGGCTCTGGTACTGGCGGGTGGTCGGCGACAGCCGCTGCCCGATCGTGGACACCTGGTGGCAGACCGAGACCGGGGGCGCGCTGATCAGCCCCCTGCCCGGCTGCACGCCGCTGAAGCCCGGCTCGGCCACCCGGCCCCTGCCCGGGATCAAGCCGCTGATCGTGGACGAGAAGGGGACGCCGCTGGAGGGCGCGACCCAGGGGAACCTCTGCATCTCCGACTCCTGGCCCGGCCAGATGCGCACGGTATGGGGCGACCACGAACGGTTCTTCCAGACCTACTTCTCGACCTATGCGGGGCTCTACTTCACCGGCGACGGCTGCCGGCGGGACGCGGACGGCTACTACTGGATCACCGGCCGGGTGGACGACGTGATCAACGTCTCGGGCCATCGCCTGGGCACCGCCGAGATCGAGTCCGCCCTGGTCGCCCACCACGACGTGGCCGAGGCCGCCGTCGTGGGCTTCCCGCACGACCTCAAGGGCCAGGGCATCTACGCCTATGTCACCCTGAAGGCGGGGGTGGAGGCCACCGACCACCTGCGCCGCGAGCTCGTCATGTGGGTGCGCAAGGAGATCGGCGGCATCGCCGCCCCGGACCACCTGCAATGGGCGCCGGGCCTGCCCAAGACGCGCTCGGGCAAGATCATGCGCCGGATCCTGCGCAAGATCGCCGAGAACGACATGTCGAACCTCGGCGACGTGACCACCCTCGCCGATCCCTCGGTGGTGGACGACCTGGTCAAGCGCCGCGCCGAGCACCTCGTGGAGGCGCCCCGGGGAGGGTCGCGGGAGTAGTCCGGCCCAGGTGTGAAGGGAGCCCGGAGTCCGCTTCACCCCCCTATGGACTTTGGTCTAGAGTGAAAGTTGACACAATCAACGCACCCCCAGGAAGGACGCCGACTCCCATGCTGACGCTCTATTGCTTCGGGCCGGGCGCGAATTCGCTGAAGCCGCTCCTGACCCTCTATGAGAAGGGCCTGGAGTTCACCCGGCGCCAGCTGAACCCGGCCGTCTTCGAGCACCACGAGGACTGGTTCAAGAAGATCAACCCCAACGGCCAGGTCCCGGCGCTGGACCACGACGGCAAGATCATCACCGAGTCGACGGTGATCTGCGAGTACCTGGAGGACGTCTTCCCGGACTCGCCCAGGATGCGGCCTGACGATCCCTACCTGCGCGCCCAGATGCGGATCTGGACCAAGTGGGTGGACGAGTACTTCTGCTGGTGCGTCTCGACCATCGGCTGGGAGCGCATGGTCAGCCGCATGGCCCGCCAGTACTCCGACGAGGAGTTCGAGGCCTACGTGAAGCGCATCCCGATCTACGAGCAGCAGGTGAAGTGGCGCCGGGCCCGCGACGGCTTCCCCAAGGAGCTGCTGGACGAGGAGATGCGCAAGATCGCCTTCTCGGTGAAGAAGCTGGAGGCCCGTCTTTCGGAGAGCCCCTGGCTGGCCGGCCCGGACTACACCCTCGCCGACATCTGCAACTTCGCCATCGCCAACGGCATGCAGATGGGCTTCGCCGATTTGGTCAACGACAAGGACACGCCGCGCCTGGTCGACTGGATCAACCGGATCAACGAGCGGCCCGCCGCGAAGAAGATGTTCGCCGAGACCCCGCGCGAACGGCTCGAACGGCCGACGGCGGCGGAGTAGGAACGCGCAACCCGGTCCTCCCCCGCTCGCGGGGGAGGTGTCCCGAAAGGGACGGAGGGGGCGGCCCCCTCCACCACTTCGTGGTCCCTTCCCCCGCAAGCGGGGGAGGATCTGATGGAGCCTCCCATGCTCACGCTCTACAGCTTCGGCCCCGGCGCCAACTCGCTGAAGCCGCTCCTGGCCCTCTACGAGAGGGGCATCGATTTCGAGAGCCGGTTCCTGAGCGCGGCCACGTTCGATCAGCACTCCGACTGGTTCAAGAAGATCAACCCGAACGGCCAGGTCCCGGCGCTGGACCACGACGGCCGGATCGTCACCGAGTCCACGGTGATCTGCGAATACCTGGAGGACGTCTTCACCGACGCGCCGCCGCTGCGGCCCAGGGATCCCTACCTCGCCGCCCAGATGCGGATCTGGACCAAGTGGGTGGACGAGTACTTCTGCTGGTGCGTCTCGACCATCGGCTGGCACCGCCGCATCGGCCCCCTGGCCCGCAGCCTCTCGGACGCGGAGTTCGAAAAGCACCTCGAGGCGATCCCGATCTACGAGCAGAAGGTGAAGTGGCGCCGCGCCCGCGAAGGCTTCCCTCAGGAGATGCTCGACGAGGAGATGCGCAAGATCGAGTTCTCGGTGAGGAAGCTGGAGGCGCGGCTGTCGCAGAGCCCCTGGCTGGCCGGACCCGACTACACCCTGGCCGACGTCTGCAACTTCGCCATCGCCAACACCATGGAGGTGAACTACGCCGAGCTGGTGAACGACAAGGACACGCCGCATCTGGTCGACTGGATCAAGCGGATCAACGCGCGGCCGGCCTGCCAGAAGATGTTCGCCAATGCGCCGGGGCGCGCGCCCTCCCACGCGGAGGTGATGCGCCAGGAAGCCGAGGCCAAGGCCACGGCCTGATCAGGAATCGGGGGAGGATGGGACCATGGCCGAAGCGCCTTTGCTGAGCTGGAAGATCGGGGACGTCACGGTCACCCGCCTGGTGGAGCTGGAGGTGGCGATCCCCTACAGCCCCGAGCACGCCTTCCTGAAGGAGGCGACGCCCGAGGTTCTGAAGACCGTGCCCTGGCTCTTCCCCCACTTCGTCTCCGCGGACGGGGGGATCAGCCTGTCGTTCCACGCCCTCCTTGTGGATGCGCCGGGGCTGAGGCTGGTGGTCGACACCTGCATCGGCAATGACAAGCCCCGCAAGGAAATGGGCATGCAGGCGCTGTCGACGCCGTTCCTGGAGCACATGCGCGAGGCGGGCTGGCCCCCGGAATCGGTTGATGCGGTGATCTGCACCCACCTGCACGTGGACCACGTCGGCTGGAACACGCGCCTGGTGGACGGCAAGTGGGTCCCGACCTTCCCCAACGCCCGCTACCTGATCGGGCGCGAGGAGCACCGGCACTGGACCGAAGAGGACGATGATCCGGACCAGCAACAGATCCTGGCGGACTCGGTGAAGCCGATCTTCGACGCCGGCCTGGCGGACTTCGTGGACATGGACCACCGCCTCTCGAGCGAGGTGCGGCTGGTCCCGACCCCCGGCCACACGCCCGGCCACGTCAGCGTGGTGATCGAGTCCGGGGGCCAGTCGGCCTTCATCACCGGCGACGCCTTGCACCACCCCTGCCAGATGGCCTTCCCCGAGTGGTGTCCGGACGTGGACGTGGACAAGTCCCTCTCTCCCAAGACCCGCCGCGCCCTGCTGGACGAGGCCGTCGACCACGACCACCTCTTCATCGGCACCCACTTCGCCGCGCCGACGGCCGGACGGGTGCGGCGCGACGGCAAGGTCTGGCGGCTCGAAGTCTAACCTTCGAAGGCGAAGACGGCGGCGGGCTTCAGGGTCGAGCCGGCGGCGTCGCCGAAATCCGGCGCCGGCCGTTCGGACACGAGGCGCAGCCGCTTGCGCGGCAGAGGCGTCCGGAAGGGATCGCCGACCAGAACCTCGAGTCCGGCCGCCCGGCAGCGGGCGAGGAAGGCCGATGTCCGCTCCGCCAGCGCCGCCTCGTAGAAGAGATCCCCGACCAGCATGAGGTCGACCTCTGGGGCGCCCCGTCCAGGAGGTCGCCGTCCAGCGCCGCGACGTCCACGCCGTTCAGCCGGGCGTTCAGGCCGAGCGCCACAAGCGCATCCGGGTCGGCGTCGGACGCCAGGACCTCGGCCGCGCCGGCCTTGGCCGCGGCGATCCCCACGACGCCCGAGCCTGCGCCAAGGTCGAGCACGCGCCGGCCGGCGACGAGGCCGGGATGGTCCAGGACGTGGCGCGCCAGCACCGCTCCGCCGCCCCAGAGCCAGGCCCAGTAGGGCGGCGTCTGCCTCGGGCCGAGGCGCCCAAGGCCGCTCTTGGGTTCGGCGAGGTGAAGCCTGAGCTCCGGCAGGAAGGGAACCTGCGTCGCGGGCAGGTTCGCGCGGATGAACTCGGCGAGGTCCCGGGCGGGTGTCAGCCGCGGCCCGCCTTCTCTTCGATCCCCGAGCGGCCCTCGCGGGCCTGGAGCTTCTCGGCCACCTGGTCGAGGCCCACGCCGGTGGCGGCCAGCAGCGCCAAGAGGTGGTAGATCAGGTCCGCGCTCTCGGCCGCGATCGCGTCCTTGTCGCCCAGGACGGCCGCCAGGGCGGTCTCGACAGCCTCCTCGCCGAGCTTCTTGGCCGCGCGCGGCGGATCGGTCAGCAGCTGGGCCGTATAGGACGCGGCAGGGTCGGCGCCCTTGCGCGCGGCGATGGTCGCGGCGAGGCGGTCGAGGGTCTCGGCGAACTGGCTCATCTTCGGTTCCGCTCTTCGCGCCAAAGCCGGGGCGCAGGGGTTTTATCCTCACCCACGTCGATTTGCAGAAAAAACCCCGGCGCCAGGCGCGGGAGGGCTTGCGCGCATGGCGCTTTCCGACCGCCGGGCGAGCCCGCTAGTGTCCCGATTCCGAAGTTCGCCAGCGCATTTGCAAAGCGGATGCGAACTTCGGAATCGATAAGGACACTAGCAAATGTATGATTCTAGTGTGGTTTACGGATCAGAAGTTCGCAGCCGAGGGCGCCGCCATCATCATGCGAACTTCTGATCCACCACACTAGCCTCCTGCGCAGGAGGAGCGACATGGCCGAGTCCCAGACCGAACCACCGATGGTGTCCGAGGAGGCCCAGGCCGAGGCGCGGCGCTACCTCAGCAACACCAGCCTGAACCGCTGGTTCATGAGGCTGTTCAGGTGGAACGATCCGCTGCAGCGGTATGTCGACCGCCGGATCGAGGAGAACGAGAGGCGCCGGCCGCCGCTGGTGCTCAAGGACCCGGAGTAGCCCCTCCGGTCAGCCGCACGGGCAGGCCTGCGGCCGCGAGCGCCTGCTTGGCTTCGCCGATCGGGATTTCGCCGAAGTGGAAGATCGAGGCCGCGAGCACCGCGTCGGCGCCGCCGTCGCGGACCGCCTCCACGAGATGCTCGGCGGTCCCCGCGCCGCCCGAGGCGATGACCGGGACGCCGACCGCCGAGGAGATCGCCTTGAGCAGGCCGATGTCGTAGCCCGCCTTTGAGCCGTCACGGTCCATGGAGGTCAGGAGGATCTCGCCCGCCCCCCGCTCGACCCCGCGCACGGCGTGCTCCACCGCGTCCAGGCCCGTGGGCCGGCGCCCGCCGTAGGTGAACACCTCCCAGCCGCCTCCTTCGCGCGCCTTGGCGTCGACCGCCAGGACCACGCACTGGGCGCCGAAGGCGTCGGCCATGCGGCTCACCACCTCGATGTCCTCGACGGCGGCGGTGTTGACCGAGACCTTGTCGGCGCCCGCGCGCAGGAGCCTTCGCGCGTCCTCGACGTTGCGCACGCCCCCGCCCACGCCCACGGGCATGAAGCAGACGTCGGCCGTGCGGGCGACCACCTCGAGCATGGCGCCGCGGCCCTCGTGGCTGGCGGTGATGTCCAGGAACATCAGCTCGTCCGCGCCGGCGGCGTCATAGGCGCTGGCCTGCTCCACCGGATCGCCCGCGTCGCGCAGGGAGACGAACTGGACGCCCTTGACCACCCGGCCGTCCTTGACGTCCAGGCAGGGGATGACGCGGACCTTGAGCATGTCGGCGTCTATAGAGGGGTCTTGGCCGCGGCGCGCCGGTTGGCCGCCGCCAGGGCCTCGGACGGGACGATGGCGCCGGTGTAGAGCGAGCGGCCGAGCACCGCGCCCGCGATCGGGGCGCCCGACCGGGCCTTGAGCCGCTCGATGTCCTTCACCGACGCGATGCCGCCCGCGGCGATCACCGGGATGGAGACCGCGTCGGCCACGCGGCCAAAGGCCTCGACGTTGGCCCCGGCGAGGGCCCCGTCGCGCTCGATGTCGGTGACGATGAGGCAGGCCACCCCGACGTCCTCGAAGCGCCGCGCCACCGAGAGGGCGTCCAGGTCCGTGCCCTCGGTCCAGCCCTGGACGGCGACCTTGCCGTCGCGCACGTCCACGCCCACGGCGATCTGCTCGGGCCACTGGCGCGCGGCGGCCTTGACCATCGCCGGATCGCGCACGGCGGCGGTGCCGAGGATCACGCGGCTGACCCCGGTCTCGATCCATCCCTCGATGGCGTCCAGCGAGCGGACCCCGCCGCCCGAGCTGGACCGGGATGGACACGGCCTCGAGGATCGCCTCCACCGCGCGGGCGTTGACCGAGCGGCCCTCGACCGCGCCGTTCAGGTCCACCACGTGCAGCCAGGAGAAACCGGCGCGCGCGAACCTCATGGCCTGGTCGGCGGGCGAGTTGTTGAAGACGGTCGCCTTGTCCATGTCGCCCTGGAGCAGGCGCACGCACTGGCCGTCCTTGAGGTCGATGGCGGGATAGAGGATCAAGGCCGCCACTCCAGGAATTGGGCGAGGAGCCGAAGGCCGTCCGCCTGCGACTTCTCCGGGTGGAACTGCACGCCGGCCATATTGTCCAGCGCCACAGCTGCGGCGAATCGCTCGCCGTGGGTGGTGAAGGCCGACACGTGGCGGGAGTTTGCCGGATCGAAGACAAAGGAATGCGTGAAATACATGTCCCGGCCGTGAAGCCCTGCGAGCACAGGGTGCGCCGCGCCGTCCTCGAGGGTGTTCCAGCCCATGTGCGGGACCTTGAGGCTGGGATCGCCCGGCGCCAGGCGGCGCACGTCGCCCGCGACCCAGCCGAAGCCGGGCGTCGAGCCGAACTCCAGGCCCTGGGTCGCCATCAACTGCATTCCCACGCAGATTCCGAGGAAGGGCCGGCCGCGAACCCGGACGGTCTCCTCGATCGCCTCCATGAGCCCCGAGCGCGCCCCCACCGCCTCCATGCAGGCGGCGAAGGCCCCGACGCCCGGCAGCACCAGAGCTTCGGCGCGGGCGACGGCGACCGGATCGGCCGTGACCAGGATCTCGGGCGCGCGCGCCAGCGTCCCGGCCGCGCGGATCAGCGCCTTTTCGGCCGAGCGCAGATTGCCCGACCCGTAGTCGATCAGGACGGCCCTGGACATGAGGTCTAGAGCACGCCCTTGGTGGAGGGGGCGTGTCCCAGGGTCTTGGGGTCGGGCTCCACGGCCATGCGCAGGGCGCGCGCCAGGGCCTTGAAGCCGGACTCGGCGATGTGGTGCGAGTTCTCGCCGTAGAGGGTCTCCAGATGAACGCAGGCGCCCGCGTTCATGGCGAAGGCGTGGTGGAACTCCTTGAAAAGCTCAGTGTCCATCTCCCCGACCTTCGGCCGGACGAAGGCCACCCTCCAGACCAGGTAGGGCCGGTTGGAAAGGTCGATGGCGCAGCGCGTCAGGGTCTCGTCCATAGGGATGTAGGCGTGGCCGAAGCGGCGCACGCCCTTGAATCCGTCGAGCGCCTGGTTCACCGCCTGGCCAAGCACGATGCCCGTGTCCTCGACGGTGTGGTGCATGTCGATGTGCAGGTCGCCCTTGGTCTCGATCTCGAGGTCGAAGCCGCCGTGCCGGCCGAACGACTCCAGCATGTGGTCGAAGAAGCCCACGCCCGTGGAGACGCGCGTGGTCCCCGCGCCGTCGAGATCCACGGCGACGCGGATCTGCGTCTCCTTCGTCTCGCGCGCGACCTCGGCGGTCCTGCCCATGACCTGGCCCTAAAGCCCCGCCTTGATGGCGAGGTCGCGCAACGAGGCGTTCGGGCGCGCGCCGTAGTGGGAGATCACCTCGGCGGCGGCGAGCGAGCCCAGCTTGCCGCAGACATCCAGCGAGCGGCCGCGCGCGAGGCCGTAGAGGAAGCCCGCCGCATAGGCGTCGCCGGCGCCGGTGGTGTCCACCACCTCGGTCGGGACCGCCGCGACCTTGTGGGTCTCGCCGCCGCCGATGATCACCGAGCCCTCGGCGCCGCAAGTCAGGGCCGCGATCTGAACGTGCGGGCGGGTGAGCCGGACCGCCTCGTCGAAGTCCTTGGTCTGGAAGAGGGCGGTGATCTCCTCCTCGTTGGCGAACAGGATGTCCACCTGCTGCTCGATGAAGTCGAGCAGCACCTCGCGGAAGCTCTCCACCACGAAGCTGGCCGACAGGGTCAGGGCGATCAGCCGGTCGTTGGTGCGCGCCAGGGCCGCCGCCTTGGCGAAAGCCTTGCGAGCCTCGTCGGGCGTGAAGAGGTAGCCCTCGAGAAAGGTGATCTTGGCCGCCTCGATGGTCGCGGGGTCGACGTCGTCGGGGCCGAGCAGGTTGGCCGCGCCCAGGAAGGTGGCCATGGTGCGCTGCCCGTCGGGCGTGACGTTGATCAGGCAACGAGCCGTGGCCGAGCCGTCCGCCAGGGGCGGGGTGTCGAAGTGGGCGCCGATGGCGCGGATGTCGTGGCCGAACACCCCGCCGAGCTGGTCGTCGGCGACCTTGCCGATGAAGGCGGCGCGCCCGCCGAAGCTCGCGATCGCGGCCACGGTGTTGGCCGCCGAGCCGCCGGAGGTCTCCACGCCCGGGGGCATCGCCTCATAGAGCTCGGCGGCGCGGGCGTCGTCGATCAGAATCATGCCGCCCTTGGGGAGCTCCTGCTCGGCCAGAAAACCTTCGGTGGAGGGCGTGATCACGTCGACGATGGCGTTGCCGATGGCGGCGACGTCGTAAAGCTCGGGCATTCGTCTTCCTCGGATTGAGCGGCGGCGGACTATAGCGGCCGATCGCCGCCAGGCAATCCGGAGCCCTTGCCAGGGCGGCCGCAGCCGGCTCTGTTGTCCGCCATGCAACGCCCTGTGGCCCTGTGCATCTGCGCCCTCGCCCTCACCGCTCTGGCCGGCGGCGCGGCCGCGGCTGGCAAGGCCGCGCGGCGCCCGTCGCGGCCCGCCGACGCCCGGCCGGCCGCCGAGGCCGCCGGCCCCATCGCCACCGCGCCCCGGGAGAAGACGGCGGCCGGGAACGCCTCCCCGATTCCCTTGCGCGGCCTGCTGTCCGTCACCGAAGCCGAGGCGCGCGCAAGGCTCGGGCCGCCGGATCTGGCGCGCACGGAAGGGGCGGGGTCGCTGTGGACCTACCGGCTGAACCACTGCGCCTTGCTGGTCTTCTTCAAGGCCGCCGACGGGCAGCCCCTGCGCGTGTCCGGCGCGGCGTCCGGTCCCCGGCGGCGCGGCGAGGCGCCCCTGCCGGTGGACGCCTGCCTCGGAGAAGCGCTGGAGCGGGGCGCGGCCTACGCCGAGCTCGCGCCCTAGTATCCCGACTCCGAAGTTCGTCACCGCGAGCGGAGGGTGCGAACGAACTTCGGTATCGACAGGGATCAAGGCAAGCTATTGAATTTATTATGGTTGTTGAATTCGAAGTTCGCCGTCGAGCCCTCCCCAACGTGCAGGCGAACTTCAAACTCGCCACACTATTCAGCGGATCGGCTTCCTGAGGAACATAGCCGCGTCGGCGCGGGCGAGGACCGCCTCGGCGGTCTCCGAAGCGGCGACGCCGGTCAGGCCATAGGTGGCGGCGAGCGGGATCCGGGCCCCGTCGACCTCGACCGGCTCGGCGCTGATGGCCCGGGCGAGGGCTTCGGCCTTGGCGAGCGCGCCCTTCCAGTCGGTCCGGGCCAAAAGCAGGGCGAACTCGTCGCCGCCGAGGCGGCCGACCAGGTCGGACTTTCGCACCCGCGCGGCGAGCCGCTCGGCCACGGCTTTGAGCGCGGCGTCGCCGGCCGCGTGGCCGAACTTGTCGTTGACCGCCTTGAAGCCGTCCAGGTCGAAATAGACCAGGGCGGCCTCGCCGCCGTAGCGGGCCATGTAGGCGATGGCGCGGCCGAGCTCACGCACGAAGGCGCGCCGGTTCAGGACCGGCGCCAGGGTGTCGGCGTCCGCCAGCGCCTCCGCCTCGGCCAGCCGCCGGCGCAGATCCGAGACCTCGCGGCGCAGGCGCCGGACCTCCTGGGCGAGCGCTTCCAGCGCCGAATCTGAGGACAGCGCGCCGCCGCCGGCCGGGCCCTCGTCGGCTGGGGAGCAAGCCATGCGCCAGATGTAGCGACATCGGTTGCCTCGTCATAGCCGGCGCCTATACTCCGCGCCCTTCCGGGGACCCCCTCGCCTGGCGCCGTCCCATCCGGACCGGATGGACGCTCCAGGGTCCAACGCACTCGCGATCGCTAGGGCTTCGCTTCGCCCGGGATCGCTCCAGGACAAAGGCATGAGCGCCTCCAAGCCTCCGGTCGCCATCATCATGGGAAGCCGTTCGGACTGGCCGACAATGAAGGGCGCGGCCGAAAGCCTCGACCTGATGGGCGTGGCCTACGAGGCCAAGGTCGTCTCCGCCCACCGCACGCCCGAGCGCATGTTCGCCTTCGCCAAGGGCGCCAAGGCGGCCGGCTTCAAGGTCATCATCGCCGCGGCGGGCGGCGCCGCGCACCTGCCCGGCATGACCGCCTCGATGACCGAGTTGCCGGTGCTGGGGGTGCCGATCCAGACCAAGAGCCTGGACGGCATGGATTCCCTGATGTCGATCGTCCAG
The DNA here is from genome assembly GCA_963775275.1 of uncultured Alphaproteobacteria bacterium. Classification (GTDB taxonomy): domain Bacteria; phylum Pseudomonadota; class Alphaproteobacteria; order Caulobacterales; family Caulobacteraceae; genus JANWHQ01. The sequence goes on from CAVZII010000005.1 coordinate 1,243,399, forward strand.
ATGCCCACGGGGATCCCGGTGGGGACCCTGGCCATCGGGGAGGCCGGCGCGCGCAACGCGGGGCTCCTGGCGGCGCAGATCCTCGCTCTGACCGATCCGGCCCTGGCCGAGCGGGTGGTGGAGTTCCGCCGGCGCCAGACCGAACTCGGTGCCCGAGACCGTGGCGGACGCCTGAATGGCAAAGTTCCCGCTGAGGCCCGGCGCGACCATAGGGGTGATGGGCGGCGGACAGCTCGGGCGAATGCTGGCGCTCGCCGCCGCCCGGCTGGGGCTGAAGACCGTTGTGCTGGATCCGGAGGCCGATTGCCCGGCGTCCACCGTGGCGGCCCGCACGATCCAGGGTGCCTATGACGACCCCAAGGGCCTGATGGCCCTGGCCGACGCCTGCGACGTGATCACCTTCGAGTTCGAGAACGTCCCGGCCGATGCGGTGCAGCAGCTGATCGACATGGGCGCGGAGGTCGCGCCGTCGCCCCGCGCCCTGGCGGTGGCCCAGGACCGGGTCGAGGAGAAGACCTTCCTGAACCTCGCCGGCGCCCCGACCGTGAGCTTCGTCGCCGCATCGAGCCGGCGGACCGCGGTCGACGCGGTGCGAAAGCTCGGCCCTCCGTGCCTTATCAAAACCCGGCGCGAGGGCTATGATGGCAAGGGCCAGATGTGGATCGAGCACGCTGCGGACGCGGCGGACGCCTTCGCGAAGATCGGCGCCAAGCCCGCCATCGTGGAGGCGGCCTGCGACTTCACCCGCGAGCTGTCGGTGATCGCCGCGCGCGGCCGCTCGGGCGGCATCGCGGTCTATCCCCTGGGCGAGAACCACCACGAGAATGGAATCCTTCGGCGCACCCACGCGCCTGCGGCGGTGTCGCCCCATGTGCGCGATCAGGCCGAGCAGATCGCCGCGCGGATCCTGACGTCGCTCGACTACGTCGGCGTGCTGGCGGTTGAGCTGTTCGAGACCAAGGACGACCGGCTCCTCGTGAACGAGATCGCGCCCCGGGTGCACAACTCCGGCCACTGGACGCTGGACGGATGCGAGGTCGACCAGTTCGAGCAGCACGTGCGCGCCGTCGCCGGCTGGCCGCTCGGCCCCAGCCACGCGATCGCCCAGACCGAGATGGTCAACCTCTTGGGCGACGAGATCGAGGACTGGAAGAAGCTCAGCGCCGACCCTGCCGCCCGGCTATGGCTCTACGGCAAGACCGAGGCCCGTCCCGGCCGCAAGATGGGTCACGTCAACCGCCTGAGGCCCCTGAAGGACTGAATCTGCTCAATGCTCGCCCTTGCTGGGGTCCAGCAGCCGGTGGGCGTGGATGATGAAGTAGCGCGTCAAGGCGTTGTCGACGGTGGACTGGGCCTTGCCGCGCCAAGCCTTGTAGGCCTCGGCGTAGTTCGGATAGGCGCCGACCAGGTCGACCTTGGAGAGGTCGCGGAACTCTACGGCGTCGACGCTCTTGAGCTCCCCGCCGATGACGAGGTGCAGAAGCTGCTTTTCGGGTTCGGGCATGACGGCGACTCGGGGTGACTCTCAGCTGGGCAGCTCGATATGGCCGACGCGCTCCAGGATCAACGGGTGGAGCGCTGGCCCGGCGCAAACCAGGCTGGGTTTTCTCGCCGAGGGCAGATTGTAGGCGAAGGCGCGGCCGAGGTGGTCGCTGACGCAGCCGCCGGCCTCGCGCACGATCAGGTCGGCCGCCGCCAGGTCCCAGTCGCACTTGCCCGACAGCGCGATCACCGCGTCGAAGTCGCCCGAGGCGACCAGCGCCATGCGGTAGGCCACCGAGTTGCGCGTCTCGATCCGCATGGGCGGCCAAGGCGTCGGCCAGGGCCGCTCGGTCAGGGCCCGCATGTCGCCCAGCATCGCACACCCCTCCAGCGCCTCGCGGACGCTGATCTGGATCGGCGCGCCGTTCAGTCGCGCGCCGCCGCCCGCCGTCGCCTCGTAGACCTCGCCGAGCTCGGGCGCGTTCAGCACGCCCGCCACCGGAACGCCGTTCTCGACCACGGCGATGGAGACCGCCCACCAGGGGCGGCCGCGGATGAACGCGATGGTGCCGTCGATGGGATCCACCACGAAGGTGCGCGGCGCCTCGAGCCGCGAGCGATCGTCCTCGGTCTCTTCCGACAGCCAGCCGTAGCCGGGCCGCGCCCCCGTGAGCCTTGACCACAGCAGGCGGTCGACCTCGAGGTCGGCCTCGGTGACGGGAGAGCCGCCGCTCTTGGACCAGGTCTTGACCCCTTGGGCCTGAAGCCGCCGGGCCAGGGCGCCGGCCTCGACCGCGGCGGCGCGGATCAGGTCGAGATCGCTTTCAGCCTCCGGTCGGGTCGGCGCATCGAGGCTCATCGTCCGGCGACGGCGAGGTCCGGGATCATCAGGGAGGGGGCGTTGGTCGCGCCGCGCAGCTCCAGGTCCGAGCCCGGGACGATGCGCGCGTAGAGGTCGATCAGGTTGCCCGCCACGGTGATCTCGGTCACCGGGAAGGCCTCCTCGCCGTCCTCGAACCACAGGCCCGAGACCCCGATCGACCAGTCGCCCGTGTTGGGGTTGAGCGAGGGGCCGAACATGGAGGTCACCAGGAGTCCCTTGCCGGCGTCCTTCATCAGCTGGGCCCGGTCCTTGTCCCCCGGCCTGAAGGTGAGGTTGGCGGGGCTGACGCCGGGAGGACCGGCGAGGCCGCGCGCGGCGTGGCCGGTGCTTTCGAGGCCCAGCTGGCGGGCCGAGGCGCAGTTCATGAGCCAGGTCGTCAGGACGCCGTCCTCGATCAGGGCCGTGTCCCGGTTTCCCACGCCCTCGTCGTCGAAGGGCGAGGAGCCGATCCCGCGGCGGCGATGCGGCTCGTCGACGATGTCGATCCCCTTGGCGAAGACGGGCTTGCCGAGCTTGTCCTTCAGGAAGGAGACCCCGCGCGCGACGGCGGGGCCCGAGACCGCGCCGATCAGGGGACCGATGACCGAGGCGGCCAGACGGTTCTCGAACACGACCGGCGCGGTGGTGCTTTCGATCTTGCGCGCCCCGAGCTGGGCGGCGGCGCGGCGCCCGGCCTCGCGCCCCACCGCCTCGGGCGTCGGCAGGTCCTCGCGCCAGCGGGTCGAGCGGCCTTCCCAGCCGCTTTCCATGCCCTCTCCCTCGCCCGCGATCACCGAGGCGCCGAGCGAGAAGCCGCTCGCGTGGTGCTCGCCGGCGAAGCCCTCGGAGGTGACGAGCCGCCAGGCCGAGGACGACCAGCCGGCCGAGCCGCCTTCCGAATTGGTCACCTTGGGCGTGGCGCGCGCCGAGTCCTCGGCCGCCCGCGCCTGGTCCTCGAGGTCGGCGGCGGAGGGCTCGGTCGGATCGTAGAGGTCGAGATCGGGCGCCGCGCCCCTGAACAGGCGCTCGGGGCCGGCAAGTCCGGCGTAGGGGTCCTCGGGCGCGAGCCGGGCCATGGCCACCGCCCGTTCCACCAGCTTGGCGCGGGCCTCGGCCGAGACGTCCGAGCCGGAGACGCTCGCCTGTCGCTTGCCGATGAAGACGCGAAGGCCGAGGTCGCGGGACTCTTCGCGCTCGACCTCCTCCAGGGCGCCCAGGCGCACGTTGATCGACAGGGACTGGCGCTCGGCGGAGACGGCTTCAGCGGCGTCCGCGCCGGCCTTCAGCGCGGCCTGGACCATCTCGTGCAGCATGTTCTCGTCCATAGGCGCCATATGGACGGTCAGCCCAAGCGGGGCAAGCGCGGGGCCGGGCGGATTGACCAGGGTCAAGGCGCCGCGCCCAACGGGGCCCACTCTTCGCCCAGGAGCTCGGGCGCAAACGCCGCCGCGGGCCCAAGGGAGTCTTCAGACCATGCTGAGCAAGCTTCTCGCCGCCGCGATGGCCGCGGCGCTGTTGGCCACGGCAGGGGCCGGGGCGGCCGACGCCCAGCCGCGACATGGGGACCGCCACGCCGCCGCGCCGCGCCATGAGGGCCGCTACCACCGCGACCGGCATCGGACGACGCGTTATGGCCGGCATCACCGGCGCCATCGGGTGCGCGTGTGCTACCGCCGACATCACCACTACGTCTGCCGCTACGTGTGGCGCTAGTGTGGTGGATCAGAAGTTCGCATGATGATGGCGGCGCCCTCGGCTGCGAACTTCTGATCCGTAAACCACACTAGAATCATACATTTGCTAGTGTCCTTATCGATTCCGAAGTTCGCATCCGCCTTGCAAATGCGCTGGCGAACTTCGGAATCGGGACACTAGTGGATCGCAGCAGACGGATGGTTCCCATCCGTTTGTGGTCCGATCCACAAGGTTTCAAAGACTTGTAGCGAGAAGCCCGATCGGACGCCGACAGCGTCCGATCGGGTCGCCCCACTGGCCTCAGTCCCAGATCGGCCTGCCGGACCCGGGCAGGCCGAGGCTGGGCCACTTCTCGGTGACGGCGCGGACCACCTCGTCGTCCATCCGGATCGGCCGGCCCCACTCGCGGGTGGTTTCGCCGGGCCACTTGTCGGTGGCGTCCAGGCCGATCTTGGAGCCCAGGCCCGAAACCGGAGAAGCGAAGTCCAGGTAGTCGATCGGGGTGTTCTCGACGACCGTGATGTCACGGGCCGGGTCCATGCGGGTTGAGATGGCCCACATCACGTCGGTCCAGCTGCGGGCGTCGATGTCGGCGTCCACCACGATCACCCACTTGGTGTAGGTGAACTGGCGCAGGTACGACCACACGCCCATCATCACCCGCTTGGCGTGGCCGGCGTAGGCCTTGCGGATCGACACGACCGCGATCCGGTAGCTGCAGCCCTCCGGCGGCAGCCAGAAGTCGACCACCTCGGGGAACTGCTGCTGGAAGAGGGGGATGAAGACCTCGTTCAGGGCCTCGCCCAGCACCGACGGCTCGTCCGGGGGGCGGCCGGTGAAGGTGGTGAGGTAGATCGGATCCCGGCGCATGGTGATGGCGGTGACCTGAAACACCGGGAAGCGCTCGACCGAGTTGTAGTACCCGGTGTGGTCGCCGTAGGGCCCCTCGTCGGCGTAGTCGTCCAGCATCACCTGGCCCTCGATCACGATCTCGGCCTGGGCCGGGACCAGCAGGGGCTGAGTCCTGGCCCGGACCAGCTCGACCTTGGCGCCGCGCAGCAGCCCGGCGAACTGGTACTCCGACAGGGTGTCCGGCACGGGCGTGACCGCAGCGAGGATCGTCCCCGGATCGGCGCCGATCACGGCGCAGGCGGGCAGCGGCTCGGGCCGGCCGGCGGCCTTCCAGCGGCGATGGTGCTGGGCGCCGCCCCGGTGGTGCAGCCAGCGCATGACCGTGCGGTCCGGTCCCAGGACCTGCATGCGGTAGATGCCGAGGTTGAAGTCGTCCTCGCGCGCCTCGCCCGGCCCCTTGGTGACCACCAGCGGCCAGGTGATGAGCGGCGCCGGCTCGCCGGGCCAACAGGTCTGGATCGGCAACCTGGAAAGGTCGATGTCCTTGCCCTTGAGCACGACCTCCTGGACGGGCGCGGTCTTCACCGTCTGGGGCCGCATGGCCATGACCTCGCGCGCCACGGGCAACAGGTCCCAGGCGTCCTTCAGCCCCTTGGGCGGCTCGGGCTGGCGTAGGAACGCCAGGAGCTCGCCCACCTCGCGAAGGTCGCGGGCCGTGGTCCGCTCCTTGCCGCCGAGCGTCACCCCCATGGCCACGCGCTTGACCGTTCCGAACAGGTTGGCCAGCGCCGCCATGGACGATGGCTGACCGTCCGCGCGGACCGGGTTCTCGAACAGGACGGCGGGCCCACCCTCGGCCAGAAGGCGGGTCTGGATCTCGGTCATCTCCAGCACGGTGGAGACCGGCTGGGAGACGCGCGCGAGCTCGCCCGCGGCGTCCAGCCGCGCCATGAACTCGCGAAGTGATCGATAGGCCATCCGGGACCTCGCGCCAGCGGGCCGCGAAGCTAGGCCGCGGCGGCGGCGGTGTCACCCGGCCGCGGCGTCGAACGTCCTGAGGACGCTCCTGGGCGCCAGCGCGCGCCAGCGACGCTCGAGGAAGGCGCGCACCGTGCCGGGATCGACCGTCTCGAGCCGCGCCAGGATCGAGGGATAATCCTTGTAGTGGGGTGTGATGTGGAAGGTCTCGGGCTCCGCCTCCATCAGCATCTCGCGCTCGTCGAAGGTGCAGTGCAGGACCAGCGAGTTGTCCTCCTTGCGCACGCGGGTGAGGAACTTGCCGAAGGCCTTGAAGGCGGGCTTGCCGTAGGAGACCGCTTCCTCGGTCCCGGGAAACGACAGGGCCATCGCGCGAACCTCGTCGGGAGTCATCGGCATGGCGAACCTCGAAATTGGGGCGGCCGGGCTTATCTGCTATGGGCCGGGTCCATCCTAGAGCGTCCGCCTTGTCCGTCATCCTCGATCTTGCGCGCGAACCGGCGGCGGAGGCCGCCGCCAAGACCAACCTCGCCGGCCTCGGCCGCGAGGCGCTGAAGGCCGCCCTGGTCGAGACCGGCGCCGCGGCGCCGGAGAAGGCGCGCATGCGCGCCTCGCAGGTCTGGCGCTGGATCCACCACTACGGCGTCACCGACTTCGGCCGGATGACCGACATCGCCAAGGAGGCGCGCGCGGCGCTGGCCGACCGGTTCGTGATCGCTCGCCCGGAAATCGTCGAACGCCAGGTCTCCAAGGACGGGGTGCGCAAGTGGCTGATCCGCTTCGCGCCGGGGATCGAGGCCGAGACGGTGTTCATCCCCGAGGTGGCCCAGAGCCGCGGCCAGGGGGCGTTGTGCGTCTCGAGCCAGGTGGGCTGCACCCTGAACTGCGCGTTCTGCCACACCGGCACCCAGCCATTGGTGCGCAACCTCACCGCCGCCGAGATCGTCGCCCAGGTCCAGGTCGCCCGCGACGACCTCGGTGAATGGCCCTCGCCCAAGGAGGACCGACGGCTGTCGAACATCGTGTTCATGGGCATGGGCGAGCCGCTCTACAACCTGGACAATGTCGCAGACGCCGTCGACATCCTGGCGGACAACGAGGGAATCGCGATCTCGCGCCGGCGGATCACGGTCTCGACCTCGGGCGTGGTCCCGCAGATCCCGGCCCTGGGCGAGCGGACGGGCGCGATGCTCGCCATCTCGCTGCACGCGACCAACGACGCGCTGCGCGACCAGCTGGTCCCGATCAACCGGCGCTATCCGATCGCCGAGCTCCTGGCGGCGGTGAGGGCCTATCCGGGCCTATCCAACGCCAAGCGGGTCACCTTCGAATATGTGATGCTCAAGGGGGTGAACGACGGCCCCGCCGACGCCAAGGCCCTGGTGCAGCTGATCTCGGGCCTCCCCGCCAAGATCAACCTGATCCCGTTCAACCCCTGGCCGGGCGCGCCCTACGAATGCTCGGACCGGGCTGCGATCGAGGCCTTCGCGTCCATCGTGAACCGCGCCGGCTACGCCGCGCCGGTGCGCCGCCCGCGCGGACGCGACATCCTGGCGGCCTGCGGCCAGCTGAAGTCGGAGAGCGAGAAGGTCAGGGCGAGCCATCGACGCCAATCGGACTGACGCCGGCGCGCCTTCCGGGAAAGTGGAAGCCGGATTCTCGCTTGCGAGGCGTGCAAGGTTGGATGGCGGCGCGCGCGGACGCAAAACCGCTACTCAGTTTTGCTGCGCGCACCGCGCGCGTGCTAACCGTCGCCTTAGTCTCCGCAGAGTCGCGTCCGCCCATGCCTCCCGAGATCCAGGCCTTCGCCGCCGGCTTTCCCATGACCCTGGCCCATGCGGCGGTCAGCCTGGCGCTGCTGGCGGCGGGCGCGGCGGTCTATGGCCTGCTGACCCCCTACCACGAGATCCATGAGATCCGGGATGGCAACGCCGCGGCGGCGGTGTCCTACGGCGGCGTGCTGATCGGCCTGGCGATTCCACTGGCGGTCTCGCTCACCGCCTCGACCTCGATGGAGGAGCTCCTGGTCTGGGGCGCCTCGATCATGGCCGTGCAGCTCCTGCTGTTCCGCGTCACCGACTTCATCCTGCGCGGCCTGCCCGAGCGGGTGGAGGAAGGCGACGTCTCGGCGGCCGTGCTCCTGACCGCCGCCAAGCTCGCCGGCGCGGTCATCCTGGCCGCCGCGGCGGCCGGCTAGGCGCCCCCCATGGGGTGGCCGCGCCCGCCCGACTGGAGCGTCTATGCCGGCGCCGTGGCCCTGCTGATCATCGTGGCCGTCTCGGGCCAGGAGCGCGCCGATGCGCCGCGCGCGCCTCCGCCGGTGGCCGAGGCGCCCGAAGCGCTCACCGCGGGCTCGACGCTCGAGCCCTCGGCGCTCAAGCCCGTGCCGGCCGAGGCGGTCGAGTCCGTGTCGGGCACCGCCTTCTCGGTGTCGGACCAGGGGGTGTGGCTGACGGCGCGTCACGTGGTCGAGGGTTGCCGGCGGGCGGCCGTGGTGGTGGGGGATGGGCGCGGCGTCCAGGCCAAGGTGTTCGCCGACCGCTCGGTCGATGTGGCGGTGCTGACGACCCAGGGCGGCGCCCCGCCCCTGCCGCTCGCCACCAATTCGGCGCTGGCGCGGGGGCGGCGGGGCTATCACCCGGGCTTTCCGGGCGGCAATCCCGGCGAGGTCGCCTCGCGCATGCTGGGCCCCTACGTGCTGCAGGGCCGCTCGCGCGGCGAGCCTCGCCAGACCGTCACCGCCTGGGCCGAGGTCGGGCGCACGGACCAGCTGAAGGGAAGCCTGGCGGGCCTGTCCGGCGCGCCGGTGCTGGACCGCGTGGGCGAGGTGGTGGGCGTGACCTTGGCCGAGTCGCCCCGGCGGGGGCGCATCTACTCTGCGCCGCCCTCGGCGATCATGGCCGCGCTGAAGCTCGCCGGCCGCGCGCCCGCGGGCTTCGCCAGGGGCGAGCCGGTGACCACGGACAACTACGGCCGGGTGGCCGACAGCCTGCGCCGCGACCTCAGGGTCGCGCAGGTCGTCTGCCTGAGCTGACCTTGGCGGACTTGCCCAGGGCGGGACTGTCGAGGTCGAGGTCGGACGCCTTGATCACTTCCACGCCCGGGAACCTGGCCTTCAGCGCCGGCAGGAAGGCCTTGGCGTCGCCCGCCACCACGATGTCGGCCTCGGCCGGGTCGAGCACCTCCGGGCGAACGCCTGGGCGTCGGCGGCGGTCACGGCGCGCACCTTGCGCCTCGTAGCGGCCGATCTCGGACAGCGGCACGCCGCAGCAGGGCATAGGCCCCGAGCGTGCCGGCGAGGCCGCTGGGTGGTCTCGAGGTTGCGGCCGTAACGGCCGGTGAGCGCGGCCTTGCGGGCCTCCAGCTCGTCCGCGCCGGCGGGCTCGGCGCGCAGGCGCTCGATCTCGGCGAGGATCAGGTCCGACCACCTCGGGCGCCGCGTCGTTGCGGGTCTGGACGGCGGCGGCGAAGGGGCCGGGCAGGCGGCGCGCGTCGAGCACCGAGCCCGCGCCATAGCTGAGGCCGCGCTTGATCCGGATCTCCTGGTTCAGCCGCGCCGAATAGCCGCCGCCGAGGACGTGCTGTTGGCGACGACGCCGGCGTAGAAGCGCGGGTCGGCGCGTCGCGATGGCGGCCGCCTCGACATAGACCGCCGCCTGGCCGGTGCCCGGCAGGTCGATCACGATCACGCGGCGGTGCGGCCTCGGGCGCGGCGCGCCTTTGCCGCCGGCAGGGGCGCGGCCGGCCGCTTCCAGTCGCCGAAGGCCTTCTGCGCCAGGGCGAAACCCTGTTCGGGCGCGATGTCGCCGGTGATCACCAGGATGGCGTTGTCGGGCCGGTACCAGCGAGCGTGCATGGCGGCGACGTCGGCGCGGGTCGATGCGCTTCAGCGAGGCGGTCGAGCCGCCGAGCATGTGGCCGTAGGGCGTCGCCGGCGAAGGCGGCCACGGCGGCGGCATAGCGGGCGAGCGAGCCGGGCTCGCGCAGCTCGACCTTCAGGTCGTCCAGGGCCTGCAGGCGCGCGCGGCGGACCTCGTCCTGCGGCGAGCGTCGGGCGGCGGACCACCTCGGCCAGGATCGGCAGGGCCTTGTCGAGGTTGCCCGAGAGGACGATCAGAGAGGCGGTCGAACCGTCCCAGCCGGCCTGCGCCTGCAGCGAGCCGCCCAGCGCCTCGACCTCGCGCGCGATCTCGGCGGCCGAGCTGCCGTCGGCGCCCTTGACCAGGACGCGTGGCCGTCATGTCGGCCAGGCCCGCCAGTCCCGCCGGATCGGCCGCGCCGCCGGTGCTTCACGATCAGCGGCGGCGGTGGCGAGGGGAAGGTCGGTCGAGCGGGCGACGATGACGCGAAGGCCGTTGGGCAGGGTCCGCTCCACCGGCGTCGGCCGGACCGGCTCGACGGCAGGGCCGGGCGGCGGCGGCGGCTGGCGATCGGCCGCCGGCGCGAGGGCCGCGGCGGCGGGCCTTCCGCCGCCGGGAGGGACGAGAGCGGTGTGGCGGGGATGTTTCGGGCTGGGCCGCGCTCGTCGGGCGCGCCGGCCGGCTTGTCCGCCTCGGAGCTGATAGCGGATGACCATGCGGCGGTCGTCGGCCAGATATGCGGCGCGCGACGCGCTGGACGTCGCTCGGCGGTGACGGCCTGGAGCCGCGGCAGGTCCTGGTTGACCCGGTCGGCGTCGCCTTCGAGGCCGATCGCGAAGCCCGATCGCCGCGCCCTTGCCCTCGACCGTCTCGCGCTCGCGCAGGGCCGAGGCGAGGAGCTGGGTCTTGGCGCGGTCGAGCTCGGCAGGGGAGACGAGCTGGTCGGCCAGCGCGCTCGACCTCGGCGCGGATCGCCGCCTCGCCCTGGTCCGACGGTCTTGCCGCCGGCCATGACCGCGCCGGCCGCGAAGGAGCCGAGCTCGGCGCTGCAGGTCGGCCTCGACGAAGACCTCCGCGGCCAGCTCCTGGTCGTGCACCAGGTGCCTGGTAGAGGCGCGAGGAGTCGCCGGTGCCGAGGATCGCCTCGGCGACCTGCAGCGCCGCGGCGTCCTCGGCGCTCTTGGGCGGCGCGAGCCAGGTCAGGACCACAGCCGGCAGGGCGACGTTCGGGCCATAGCCGTCGAAGACGCCGGGGCCGGTGCGCGTCCGGCTCCTGGACCGAGGTGCGCGGCATCGGCGCGTCGGGGCGGGGGATCGGCCCGAAGTACCGGTCGACCCAGCGGTCGAGGTCCCTCTGGTCGAAGTTGCCGACCACGATCAGCGAGGCGTCGTCGGGCCGGTAGTAGGCGGCGTGGAAGGCGCGCACCTCATCGATGGTGGCGGCGTCCAGATCCTCGATCGAGCCGATGCCGGGCCGGCCATAGGGATGGCGGCGAAGTGGCCTCCGGGACGTCGAGGGCGAACAGCCGCCCGTAGGGCGAGGCCAGGACGCGCTGGCGCAGCTCCTCTTCGACCACGTCGCGCTCGGACTTGAAGTTGGCGTCGTCGACCACCAGCGAGCTCATCCGCTCGGCCTCGGCCCAGAGCAGGCTCTGAAGGTGGTTGGCCGGGATCACCTCGTGGAACTCGGTGAAGTCGTCCCAGGTGGAGGCGTTGTTCTCGCCGCCCACGTCCTCGGTCAGCCGGTCCAGGAACTCCGGCGGCATGTCGCGAGCGCCCTTGAACATCAGGTGCTCGAACAGGTGCGCGAAGCCCGAGCGGCCCTGGGGATCGTCCTTGGAGCCGACGCCGTAGAAGACCTGGACCGTCACGTCGGGCGTGGAGCGGTCGACGGAGCTGTAGACCTTCAGGCCGTTGGCCAGCGTCCGCTCGGAAAAGGCGATCGGCGGGATCGCGGCGGCCGAGGCGGCGGGCGGCGCCTGGGCGGCGGGCTGGGCGGCGGCGGGAAGGGCGAGGGCGAGCGCGGCCAGGGCCGCGACGGAGGCGAGGCGGGGCGTCATGGCCGTTGTCCCTAGCACGGTCGGAGCCGGCTTCGGACGTTAACTTCCGTTCATGGGGCGACCCCGCGCCTCTGCTATAAGCCGCCGCCATGCCCGACGTCCGGCCGCCCGCGTGGACCGCCACGGTCCTGACCATGTTCCCCGAGGCCTTCCCCGGGCCGCTGGGCGTGTCGCTGATCGGCTCGGCCTGGCGCGAGCAGGGTCTGTGGCGTTTGGAAACAGTGGACATTCGCGAGTTTTCGAAAGATAAGCGCGGCTTCCTGGACGACACCCCTGCGGGCGGCGGGCCGGGACAGGTGATGAGAGCGGACGTCATCGCCGCGGCGGTCGACAGCATCGATCCTGCGGGGCGGCCGCTTTTGGTCATGAGCGCCCGGGGACGGCCCCTGACCCAGGCGCGGGTGAAGGAATGGGCCAAGGGCCGGGCCTGGTCCTGCTCTGCGGCCGGTTCGAGGGGGTGGACCAGCGGGTGATCGACGCCCGCGGGTTCGAGGAGGTCGCCGTCGGCGACGCGGTCCTCGCCGGCGGCGAGGCGGCGGCGATGGTGGTGATCGAGGCCTGCGTGCGGCTCGTGCCCGGGGTGCTGGGCGAGGCGGCCTCGCTGGCCGAGGAGAGTTTCGAGGACGGGCTCCTGGAGCATCCGCAGTACACCAGGCCGCGGACGTTCGAGGGGCTCGAGATTCCCGAGGTGCTGCTGTCGGGCCACCACCAGGAGGTGGCCAAATGGCGGCGCCGGCAGCGGGAAGAGGCGACGCGGGAGCGGCGGCCCGACCTGTGGGCCCGGCGCCGGGCCGCCACGGACGACAAGGACGAGTAGCGTCGGGAGACGGAACGATGAACCTGATCGAACAGCTCGAGCGCGAGGAGGCCGATCGTCTGGCCGCCGGCCGCGCCACCCCCGAATTCCGCCCCGGCGACACCGTGCGGGTGAACGTGCGCATCCGCGAAGGCGAGCGCGAGCGGGTGCAGGCCTACGAAGGCGTCTGCATCGGCCGCCAGGGCTCGGGCGTGAACGAGAGCTTCACCGTGCGCAAGATCTCCTTCGGCGAGGGCGTGGAGCGGGTGTTCCCGCTGCTGTCGCCGATGATCGAGTCGATCGAGGTGAAGCGCCGCGGCGCCGTGCGCCGGGCCAAGCTCTATTACCTGCGCGAGCGGCGCGGCAAGTCGGCCCGGATCGCCGAGCGGCAGACCTCGAGCGCCCCGCGCGAGGAAGCGGCCCGGTCCGAAGAGGGCTGATCAGCCGGGCGGTCCCTCGGGGAAGGCCTCGATTCCGTCAAGCGTTTCCACCCAGCAGATACGCCGCGAGGTCCAGATCTGGACCTCGGGCTTCAGCGCGTCCGGGGCGTCCAGCGAGCCCAGCGTCACCGAGAGCAGGTCCGGGCGGCTGGTCCGTTCGGCGAAGAGGCTCGTCCCGCACCGGGGGCAGAACCGCCGCGCCAGATCGGGCGAAGAGTGGAACGCCGCGGTCTCGCCCTCGATACGCACGGCTGCGCGCGGGAACTGGGCGCGGGCGAAGAAGGCCTGGCCCGTTGCCTTCTGGCAGAGGCGGCAGTGGCAGACCCGCACGTTCAAGGGGTGTCCGGCCGCCACATATCGGACCTGGCCACAGAGGCAGCCGCCCTCAAAGCGCGGCGAATTCCCTTCGTCCAAGGCGATCAGCTCCCGCAGCGCACTAGACGGCCTATCCCCAGGACCCTAAACCGCCCGCCATGTCCGGCAAGACCCTGTACGACAAGATCTGGGACGCCCACGTCGTCGGCCAAGACGGCGAGGAGACCCTGCTCTACATCGACCTGCACCTGATCCACGAGGTGACCACGCCCCAGGCCTTCGCCGGGCTCAAGGAGGCCGGCCGCAAGGTGCGCCGCCCTGACCGCACCCTCGCGGTGGCCGACCACAACGTGCCCACCGAAGGCCAGGCGCTGGGGATCGACGCGGTCAAGGACGAGGAGGCGCGCCTGCAGCTCCAGACCCTGGCCGGGAATGTGGCCTGGGCGGGGATCGAGTTCTTCCCCATGGGCGATGTGCGCAATGGCATCGTGCACGTGGTCGGGCCCGAGCAGGGCCGCACCCAGCCGGGGATGACCATCGTCTGCGGCGACTCCCACACCTCCACCCACGGCGCGTTCGGGGCGCTGGCGCACGGGATCGGCACTTCTGAGGTCGAGCACGTCCTGGCCACCCAGACCCTGCGCCAGCGCAAGTCGAAGAACATGCGCGTGCGCTTCACCGGCGCTCCGGGTCCGGGCGTCGGCCCCAAGGACTACGCCCTGGCCTTGATCGGCCGGATCGGCACGGCCGGCGGCACGGGCCATGTGATCGAGTACGCCGGCGAGGCCGTCGAGGCTCTGTCGATGGAAGGGCGGATGACGCTCTGCAACCTCACCATCGAGGCCGGCGCCAAGGCCGGGCTGATCGCACCGGACGAGACGACCTGGGCCTACCTGCAGGGCCGGCCGGCCGCGCCCAAGGGCGGCGCCTGGGAGATGGCCCTGGCCTACTGGAAGACGTTCTTGTCCGACCCCGATGCGGTGTTCGACCGCGAGATCGAGATCGACGTCTCGGCGCTGGCGCCGCAAGTGACCTGGGGCACGAGCCCGGAGGACGTTCTGCCGGTCACGGGCCTGGTGCCCGCGCCCGACTCCTTCGCCTCGGAGGACAAGCGCGCGGCCGCCCACCGGGCTCTGGAGTACATGGGCCTTCAGGCCGGCCAGCCGATCAGCGAGGCGAAGGTCGACCGGGTGTTCATCGGCTCGTGCACCAACAGCCGCATCGAGGACCTGCGCGAAGCCGCCGCCGTCCTGCAGGGCCGCAAGGTCGCTCCGCACGTCTCGGCGATGGTCACACCGGGCTCGGGTCTGGTGAGAGAGCAGGCCGAGGCGGAAGGCCTGGACCAGGTGTTCATCGCGGCCGGCTTCGACTGGCGCGAGCCGGGCTGCTCCATGTGCCTGGGGATGAACCCGGATCGGCTGAAGCCCGGCGAGCGCTGCGCCTCCACCTCGAACCGCAACTTCGAAGGCCGCCAGGGACGCGGCGGGCGCACCCACCTGATGAGCCCGGCCATGGCCGCGGCCGCGGCCGTGACGGGCCGGATCGCCGACGTCAGGGAGCTGATCGGATGAAGCCGTTCTCCAAGGTCGAGGGCCGCGCCGCGCCCCTGCCGATCGCCAACCTCGACACCGACCAGCTGATCCCCAAGCAGTTCCTCAAGACCGTGGACCGCAAGGGCCTGGCCAAGGGGCTGTTCTACGACTTCCGATTCGACTTCGACGGCCATGCCAAGCCCGACTTCGTGCTGAACCAGCCGGCCTATCAGGGAACGAGCGTCCTGGTCTGCGGCGAGAACTTCGGCTGCGGCTCGAGCCGAGAGCACGCGCCCTGGGCGCTGCTGGACTTCGGGATCCGCTGCGTGATCGCACCCTCGTTCGGCGACATCTTCTACAACAACTGCTTCGAGAACGGCCTCTTGCCCGTCCGCCTGCCGGCCGACGAGGTGCATGAGCTGATGGCCGAGGCGCGGGGCGGCAACCACATGTTCGCTGTCGACCTGGAGGCCCAGACCGTCACCTCGCCGTCGGGCAAGGTGTTCGCCTTCGAGATCCATCCCGGGCGCAAGGAGAAGCTGCTGAAGGGCCTGGATTCAGTGGGCGAGACCCTGCAGCACAAGGGCGAGATCGACAGCTTCGAATCTAGGAAGGCGCATCTGACGCCGTGGCTGGAGGCAAGCGCATGAGGCTCGAGACGCGTCTCCTCTCCCGTGGGGAGAGGGAAGGATGAGCGTGATCCTGGCCGGAACGGTCCGCTTCCCGATCGACAAGCTCGACAACGCCAGGGCGGTGCTGATGGAGATGGTGCGCCACTCGCGCGCCGAGGACGGCTGCATCGCCTATTCCTACGCCGAGGACCTCATCGAGCCCGGCCTGATCCACGTGTTCGAGATCTGGCGCGACCAGGGGGCGCTGGACGCCCACCACGCCGCGCCGCACTTCGTGCAGTGGAAGGCCGAGCGCGCCGCATTGGGCCTGACCGACCGAAAGATGAGCCTCTACGAAGTCGCGTCCTCCAGGGAAGCCTAGCGGATGGGCAAGCTGCTGCTGCTGCCTGGCGACGGCATCGGCCCGGAGGTGACGGCCGAGGTCAGGAAGGTCGCGGCGGCCTTCGCCGAGCGCGGGAATTTCCACGTGGAGATCACCGAGCGGCCCTTTGGCGGGGCGAGCTATGACCTCCATGGGACGCCCTTGACCAAGGAGGCCGAGACGCTGGCCCTGGCCTCGGACGCCGTGCTGATGGGGGCGGTGGGCGGCCCCAGGTGGAAGGACGTCGCGCGCGCCGACCGGCCCGAGGCGGGCTTGCTGCGCCTGCGCAAGTCGATGGACGCCTTCGCGAACCTCAGGCCCGCGCTCTGCTTCGACGCCCTTGCCGACGCCTCGACCATGAAGCGCGAGATCGTCGCCGGGCTCGACATCCTGATCGTGCGCGAGCTGACCAGCGGGGTCTATTTCGGCGAGCCGCGCGGGATCGAGGACCTGCCCGGCGGCGGACGCCGCGCGATCGACACCCAGGTCTACACCGAGGCCGAGATCGAACGGGTGGCGCGGACCGCCTTCGACCTCGCCAGGGGCCGGCGCAACAAGGTGACCTCCTGCGAGAAGTCCAACGTCATGGAAACCGGCGTGCTCTGGCGCGACGTGGTCACCAGGCTGCACGCGCGCGAGTACGACGACGTCGAGCTCGAGCACATGCTGGCCGACAACGCGGCCATGCAGCTGGTCAAGGCGCCCAAGCAGTTCGACGTGATCCTGACCGACAACCTCTTCGGCGACATCCTGTCGGACGAGGCGGCGATGCTGACCGGCTCGATCGGCCTGCTGCCCTCGGCCGCCCTCTCCTATGCCGGCAAGCCCGGCCTCTACGAGCCGGTGCACGGCTCGGCGCCCGACATCGCCGGCCAGGGCCTGGCCAATCCTCTGGCGGCGATCCTGTCCTTCGGCATGGCGCTGAGGTGGTCGCTGGGAAGGCCCGATCTCGACGAACGGCTGACGGCGGCGGTGAAGGCGGCGCTGGACGCCGGCGCGCGCACACGAGATCTCGGCGGCGGCCTCACGACGGACGAGATGGGCCGGGCCGTGCTGGAGCGCCTCGCTTGACGAGCGCCGGGTCCCCTGGGCCCGCTTCATCGACCGACCCGCCGGTTGCGCCCCAAGAGGCGCGGCCGGTCGTCCACGCGATCGTCAAGCCCTGCGGCGGCTGCAGCCTGTGCTGCAAGGTGATGAAGATCAACGAGATCGCCAAGGAGGAAGGGAGCTGGTGTCCCAAGTTCGCCAAGGGCGTGGGCTGCTCCATCCACGATCACAAGCCGGACGAGTGCCGCAGGTTCCAGTGCTATTGGAGCATCTCCGAGCTGCTGGGAGATGAGTGGCGGCCCGACCGGGCCAAGTTCGTCCTGTGGAGCGACGCCGACGGCCGGATCATCGTGGAGGTCGACGCCGCCGCGCCCTATGCCTGGCGGCGCGAGCCCTACCTTGCAGCTCTGCGGTCGTGGACGGATCCGCGCCGGCCACGCCCGCTGCAGGTGCTGGTGCGCGTCGCGGGCCGGATGATGATGCTGTTCCCAGACGCCGAGGTCGACATCGGTCCGCACCAGCCGGGAAGGAACATCCGCTCGGGCTACGAGATGCAGGACGGCAAGCCCACGCCATATGCGCGCTACATGGGGCCGGACGAGTGAGGGCGGGGCTCGGCGCGTTCACGATTCCGCAAGATTAACCCGACGTTTACGAATCACTTCCGTTTACCGGATTGAAAGCTGGGACTGGGCAGAATCGTCCCATGCCTTCAATCGGCGACCTCACAGAAGGTGAGGGCGGTCGCGAAGACCGGCCTCCCGCCGTCAAGCCCTGCAGCGACTGCGGCCTTTGCTGCAAGCTGCTGCTGATCAACGCCCTGGCCAAGCCCCGGGGCGTGCTCTGCGGTCATTTCGCCAAGGGATCGGGCTGCACCATCGACGCGGACAAGCCCGGTGAGTGCCGCAAGTTCCAGTGCATGTGGACCCTCTCGGACGAGCTCGGCGAAGAGTGGCGGCCGAACCGGGCCGGGTTCCTGCTTTGGAGCGACGCGCCCGGACGGCTGATCGTCGAAGTGGATCGCAGCCGGCCCGACGCCTTCCGCAAGGCGCCCTACTACGCCAAGCTCAAGGCCTGGGCCGACCGGCGCGGTCCGGCGCCGCTGGAGGTGCTGGTGCGCGTGGCCGGGCGCATGCTGGTGCTGTTTCCCGAGTCGGAGGTCGACCTCGGCCCGTTCCGGCCGGACTGCAGCGTCAGCTCCGGCTATCTGGTCAGCGCCGGCCGCCGCAGGCCGTTCGCCGAGTACGTCGCCGTCTGAGATCCGGCCGGAAGGCTCCAAATTCCCGTCTGGGGAACCAGGACGAGCAGGCTTCCCGTCTTGTGGCCGGCTTCGGCATACCGATGCGCCTCGACGATGTCGTCCAGCCTGCATCGCCGATCGATCACCGGCCTCAGGGCGCCCGTCTCGACCAGCGTCCTCAGGGCGCCGAGATCCCCGGGCTTGAGCCTGGCCACGCCGCTGAGGACACGGGCAGCCCCCGTCATGCGGGCCCGTTGCAGCGCGAGGCCCGATCCGGGCGGCGGCGCGGCCATGACATAGGCGCCGCCGCGCTTCAGGGCGCGGAGGCTGCTGGAGACCCTGGCCTTGCCCACGGCGTCGAAGACGACGTCGTAGACGCGCCCCGCCTTGGCGAAGTCCTGACGAGTGTAGTCCACCGTCGCGTCCGCGCCGAGCGCGCGGACGAGGTCGAGATTGGCGGTGCTGCAGACGGCCGTCACCTGGGCGCCGAGGTGTTTGGCCAGCTGGACGGCGGCGACGCCGACGGCGCCCGACGCGCCATAGACCAGGACCTTCTGACCCGGCCGGACTCCGGCGCGGTTCAGGAAATACAGCGCCGTCATGCCGCCGAACGGGATGGCGGCGGCCTCCTCGATGCTGATGTTCGCGGGCCTGGCCTCGAGGCTGACCTCGGCGACGCAGACGTACTCGGCGTGGGCGCCAAACCGGATGCCGGCGATTCCGAAGACCTCGTCGCCAGGGCGGAAACGCCTGGCCCGCCGACCCGTCTCCACCACGGTTCCCGCCAGCTCCACGCCGAGCACCCTGATCCTTGGGCGGAACAGGCCGAAGAGGAGCCTCGCCAGGAACGGGTCGGCCTTCCTGATCCTCCAGTCCGCGGCGCTGACCGTGGTCGCCGCCACCCGCACGAGGACCTCGCCGGCCTTCGGACGGGGCCTCTTCACCTCCTCGATGCGGACGACGTCGGGCGGCCCGTAGCGACGGAAGACGGCGGCCTTCATGCGGCCGCCAGCGCCTGGCGCGCGCGCCGGCGGGCCGGCAGGCGGACCTTGACCAGCCAGACGACCATCAGCACGAGCACGACGAGCGCAGGCACGATCAGGTACGGCAAGCCGAGCAGGAGCTCCGGCCGGGCTTTGGGCTGGCCGGCGAACGAGCCGAGGGCCACGAGCAGAGCCACGCACATCCGCCAACGGCGCCGCGCAATGCGGGGCGCGCCCGAAAGGCCGCGGCGCCAGACCACGCTGAGGTCAGCGACCGCCGCCAGGGTCGCGATCACCGCGACCCCGTAGCCGATCTGGTAGGGCTCGCCGTAGAACATGCCGCCCGGCTGCATCGAGCCCAGGCGGCCGATGATGACGCCCGCAGCCGCGACGCCCAGGGCATACAGCGCGCCCCCCGCCTCGATCGCGCCGACGCGGCCCTCGGCCCGCTTCACCGCCATCCAGCCGGTGACGACAAGATAGAAGGTGAAGGCGCCGGCGAGCGAGGAGACCGGGTCCGGCAACAGCGGCGTCACGACGGCGCCGACGCCGGACATCGCCAGCATGGACAGGAAGAAGACATTGCCGGCGGCGCGGTGCAGCGGCGAGCCCTTCCGGAAGGCCAGGGCCGCGGGCCCTGAAACGAGGGCCAGGCTTGCGCCGCCGATGCGGGCGTAGAGGGCCGCGGTCGCCGCGCCCTTGATCCAGGCGGGCGTTTCGGGAGCGAGATGCAGGATCATGACGACCACTCCTTGGGGCCGTGCGAGTGAAGCCTAACGGGCCTCGCGATTGCGCCGGAGCCAGACGGCCGCGGCGAGGAAGGCGGCGGCGACCGCGAGGCCGATCCAGAGGCCCGGGCTCGTGATGAGGCCTGCCACGTCGATGTTGGGCAGATTCAGGCCGCGCCCGTCCTCGGGCGTGGCGAAGGCCTCCTTGAGGCCGCCGTCGATCCGGTAGGTCAGGAGCGACCAGGCGAAGGAGGTGCCGAACGCCAGCCGCTCGATGACACAGATCGCCAGCGGCGGCCCGAAGCCCCAGAGCAGGGGCGCGCGCTTGGCCCAGGCGGAAACCATGAGCAGCCAGCCCCAGATCGGCGCGTGCCAGAGCGCCAACACGACGACGGCGTAGAGGAGGTCCGCCCATATCTTCAGCAGCGGGAGCTGGTCCCAGAGCGCGGCGACGCTTCCCCCCTTTAGGAGCGTGGCCGTGACGCCCACGGCCAGCATGACCAGATGGGTCGCGAAGGTCACCGCGAAGGCGATCGCCGGCAGGATCACGAGAGGGATGACCGCCTTGGCCAGGACCGTCGTCAGGTCCGAGACCGGCAGCGACTTCCAGAACAGCACGGTGCGGTCGCGGCGTTCGCCGTACAGGGCGCCCAGGCAGTAGAAGGCCGCCACCACGACCGAGGTCGCCAGGATGGCGAAGGCGCCGATCAGGTAGGGGACGCCCGGCGGAATGACGGCGGACGTGCGATGGACCTCGGCGCCGGTGCGCACGATTTGCTGGAAATGTGGCGGGTGGACCGCGCCGATAACAACTCCGGCGACGACGACGCCCCCCGCGATCAACGGCGCGAGATAGATCGAGCGGTTCTCCCAGAGCTCGCGGCGCACGGACCAGTAGAAGGGACGGGTCCTGGACGGCTCAGGCGTTCCGGCGGCCGGCCCGAGGGCGGTTTCGATCGTGGCGTCGGCGCTCATGTGGCGCTCTCCTGGCGGTTCTGGGCGTCGGGGCCCATGACGGCGACGAACAGGTCGGCGATGCTGGCGGTGCGCACCTCGCCCAGCGGGGTCAGCTCTTCGCGCGGGACGCCGTCGAACAGCAGGATGCTGCGCCCGAAGACCTGGCGCTCGTGGATCGGACCAAGCGCGCGGGCCGCCTCCAGCCGCTCGGGCTGGATCATCGCCTCGAGGTAGCGCGCCTCGAAGTCCTCCATGCTGGTGCCGAGCACGATCCGGCCGTGGTTGATGAACACCAGGTCGGTCAGGATGTGCTGAACCTCCTCGACCTGGTGCGTGGTCACCACGATGGTGCGGCTGCGGTCGAAGTAGTCGTTCAGGAGGGAGTCGTAGAACGACTTGCGATAGAGCAGGTCCAGGCCCAGCGTCGGCTCGTCGAGCACCAGCAGCCTGGCGTCGATGGCCATGACCAGGGCCAGGTGCAGCTGGGTGATCATGCCCTTGGAGAGCTGGTCGACCCGGCTCCCGCGCTTGACGTCGGTCCTGGCAAGCAGGGCCTCGGCCTTGGCTCGGTCGAACCTCGGATGCACGCCCGCCACGTAGTCGAGCGCCTGCTCCGCCCGGATCCAGCGCGGCAGGACGGCCACGTCGGCGATGAAGCAGACCTCGGCCATCAGCTCGTCGCGGTCGACCCAGGGGTCGCGGCCCAGGACCCGGAGCTCGCCCTCGTAGGAGGTCAGGCCGAGGATGGCGTTCAGCGCCGTGCTCTTGCCGGCGCCGTTGGGGCCGACCAGGCCCAGGATGCGGCCTTCCTCGACCCGGAGGTCGACGCCGTCCAGGGCGACAGTGGCGCCGTACCGCTTGCGAAGGCCGCGGGCGATGATGCAGGCCATGGCTCAGCCCTCCCCGCTGTCGGCGGCCCGGGCCAGGAGCTCGTCGGGCGTCAGGCCGAGGCGGCGGATGGTGGCGCAGACCGCCGGCCATTGCTCGGTCAGGAACTTCTGGCGCTCCCCCTCGAGCAGCAGGCGCTTGGCGTCCGCCCTGACGTACATGCCCACGCCGCGCCGCTTCTCGACGAGATGCTCGTCGACCAGGCCCTGGTAGGCCTTGAGCACGGTGAGCGGATTCACCCGCGAGTCCGCCGCCACGGTCCTCACGGACGGCAGGGGATCGCCTTCGTCCAGCAGGCCATCGAGGATCATCGCAACGATCCTGTCGCGCAGCTGGCGGTAGATGGGCTGGCTGTCATTCCAGTCTGGTTCCATGACCTGTCCCGCGGGGCGCGGCCCCGTTTCCAACCGATCCAGCGGCTCCACACGGACCCGATCGGGCCGCACCGTCTCCGCTGTAGTGTGTTAGTGAAGCATAACACCAGATCGATAGCAAGCCCCCTAGCGGGGCGATCGCGCGCCCTGGGCGCGCTTGCACATGGCGGGCGCAGGGCGTAAGGCCCGCGGTCCGTCCGAATTGGAGCGATTGCGATGGGTTACCGGGTGGCCGTTGTCGGCGCCACGGGCAGCGTGGGCCGCGAGATGATGGCGATCCTCGAGGAGCTGAGGTTCCCCGTGGACCAGATCCACGCGGTGGCGTCGCGCAACTCGATCGGCGTCGAGGTCTCCTTCGGCGAGAAGATCCTCCGCTGCCAGGCGCTGGACCAGTTCGACTTCTCCAAGGTCGACATCGTCCTGATGTCCGCCGGGGGGGCCATCTCGCGCGAGTGGTCCGAGAAGATCGGCAAGGCCGGGCCCGTGGTGATCGACAACTCCTCGGCCTGGCGGATGGACCCGGACGTGCCGCTGATCGTGCCGGAAGTGAACCCGGATGCGGTCGAGGGCTTCCGAAAGAAGAACATCATCGCCAACCCCAACTGCTCGACCATCCAGCTGGTGGTGGCGCTGAAGCCGCTGCACGACCTGGCCGGCATCAAGCGGGCGATCGTCTCGACCTATCAGTCGGTCTCGGGCGCCGGGAAGAAGGGCATGGACGAGCTCTGGGTCCAGACCAAGAACGTCTTTGTCCTGGGTCCCACCGAGCCCAAGCTCTTCCCCAAGCAGATCGCGTTCAACGTGATCCCCTTCATCGGCAAGTTCCGCGAGGACGGCTACACCGACGAAGAAGCCAAGATGTGGAACGAGACCCACAAGATGCTCGATCCCGAGATCGCGCTGACGGTGACCTGCGTGCGCGTGCCGGTGATGGTGGGGCACTCGGAGTGCGTGAACCTGGAGTTCCACCGGCCGATCGACGCGGACGAGGCGCGCGACGCCCTGCGCGCGGCGCCCGGCGTGCAGGTGATCGATAAGCTCGACGAGACCGGATACGTCACGCCCAAGGACGCCCAGGGCGAGTTCGCCGTCTATGTCTCGCGCATCCGCAAGGACCCGACCGTCCCCAATGCACTGAACCTCTGGGTCGTCTCGGACAACCTGCGCAAGGGCGCGGCCCTGAACGCCGTCCAGATCGCCGAGCTGCTGCACGAGCGCGGCCTCCTGGAAAAGACCGCCGCATGAGCTCCGCCCCGGACGCCGCGGTAGGAGCGGCGACCGGGGAAACCGCCGCCGCCGCCGAGGAACGCGCCGCCGTGCTGGCGGGCGCAGCCTGCTACCTGTTCTGGGGCTTCGTGCCCCTGCTGTTCCAGGCCGCGGCCCGGGCCGGCGCCGGGCCTTGGGAGATCGTGGCCTGGCGGGTCCTGTGGGCGCTGCCGGCGGCCGGGGCGCTGGTCCTGGTGACCCGGCGGGGCGGGGCGGTCGCGCGCGTCTTCGCCGAGCCCAGGACGCTGGGCCTCCTGGCCCTCTCCGCCGCCCTGATCGGGGTCAACTGGAGCCTGTTCGTCTGGGCGGTGGACCAGGGGCGCATGCTCGACGCCAGCCTCGGTTACTATCTGACGCCGCTGCTGAACATGGCGAGCGGCCTGATCCTCTTCCGCGAGCGGATCGACCGGATCGGCTGGATCGCCATCGCGCTCGCCGTCGCGGGCGTGGCCGTGGAGACCGCGGCTCATGGCGGGCTGCCGCTGGCGGCGCTCGGCATGTCTGCCTCGTTCGCCATCTACGGGGTGGTGCGCAAGGCGGTGGCGGCCGACGCCCAGACCGGCCTCTTCGTGGAGTGCGTGCTCCTGGCGCCCGTGGCCATCGCCTATGGCGCGTGGGCCCAGGCGCATGGCGTCGGCCATGCCTTCGAGCCCTGGGCGGGGTTCCTGCTGTTCCTGGGCGGGCCGGTGACGGTAGTCCCCCTGGCCACCTTCGCCTGGGCGGTCCGACGCATGCCACTCTCGACCCTGGGCTTCCTTCAGTTCATCGCCCCCACCTTGCAGTTCGTCATCGGGGTGGAGGACGGCGAGCGGCTCTCGCCGCTCGGCCTTTCCGCCTTTGTCTTCATCTGGACGGGCGTGGCCGTCTACGCCTGTGGGGCGTGGCGGCGTGAACGGCGCCGCGCCGCCTATCTCCGCCTCGTGGCCCGGCGCGACACAGGGCCTGCGATCGGGACGACCTCAGTCGATTTGCTCAACGAGATGTACGAGGAGCCACGACGATAGCGCCTACCGCGGCCAGGTCTCGGGCGAGGCGGCCAGGACCTCGCCGGCGAAGTAGAGGCTGCCGCAGATCACCACGTGGGGCGCGGGCCCCGGCAGGGCGAGGGCGCGATTGAGCCCCTCCATGATGCTGGGGCAGGCCTCGGCCTCGATCCCCGCGGCGCGCGCGGCGGCGGCGAGATCCTCGGGCGCGGCGCCGGCTTCGGACGGCGAGGGCGCGGTGAAGACCCTTGGCTTCAGGGGCGCGAAGGCCTGGAACATCCCCCCGGCGTCCTTGTTGGCGAGGATGCCGACGATCATGGCGAGCGGCCGCCCGTCGCGGGCGATCAGGTCTTCGAGCGCCCGGGCCAGCGCCCGCGCGCCATGCGGGTTGTGCGTGCCGTCAAGCCACAGGTCAGCGCCGCGCGCCGCAGCCTTCTCGCCGTAGGGCCCCTTGGTCAGGCGCTGCATCCGGGCCGGCCAGACGGCCGAGGCGACGCCCTTGGCGATGGCGGCCTCGTCGATGCGGGGATCGCCGAGCTCGAGCATGGCGGCTGCGGCCAGGCCCGCGTTCTCGATCTGGTGGGCGCCATAGAGGCTGGGACGAGGCAGGTCGAGCAGCAGGTCCTCGCCCTGGAAGGCCATCCGCCCGCCCTGGGCGTAGGCGTCGAAGTCGCGGCCCATCAGGCGAAGCGGCGCATAGAGCCGCTCGGCCTCGGCCTCGATGACCTGCAGCACGGGTTCGAGCTGGCGCGCGCTCACGACCGGCCGGTCAGGCTTGATGATGCCGGCCTTGGCCTTGGCGATCTGCTCGAGGTCCGCGCCGAGGAACTCGGCGTGGTCGAAGTCCACCGGAGCGATGGCGGCGACCGCGCAGGTCGGGATGACATTGCTGGCGTCGTACTCCCCGCCCAGGCCCACCTCCAGGATGCACAGGTCCGCCGGAACCTCGGCGAAGGCGACGAAGGCCGCCGCGGCGGTGATCTCGAAGAAGGTGATCGGCTGGCCCGCATTGGCGCGCTCGACCCGCTCCAGCACCTCCGCCAGGCGCGCCTCCTCGATCAGCCGTCCGGCCAGGCGGATGCGCTCGACGAAGCGGACGAGGTGAGGCGAGGTGTAGACGTGGACCCTCAGCCCCGCGGCCTCGGCCATGGCCCGCAGGAAGGCGACGGTCGAGCCCTTGCCGTTGGTGCCGGCCACGTGGATCACCGGCGGCAGTCGGTCCTGGGGACGGCCCAGCGCCTCCAGCAGCCGCTCGATCCGGCCGAGCGACAGGTCGATCATCTTGGGATGCAGCGTCTTCAACCGCTCGAGGGCGGCGTCGGACGCGCGCAGGTGGTCGGTCATCGGAAGCGGCCGGGCCCTACTCCGCCGCCAGCCGCGCGCGGCCCATGGTCAGGGTCTTCAGGATCGAGCCCAGCACCAGGGGAAGCTCCTTGCGCTCGACCACGCGGTCGACCATGCCCTTCTCGACCAGGTATTCCGAGCGCTGGAAGCCGGGCGGCAGCGTCTCGCGGATTGTCTGCTCGATGACCCGCTGGCCGGCGAAGCCGATCAGGGCGCCCGGCTCGGCCAGATGCACGTCGCCCAGCATGGCGTAGGAGGCGGTGACCCCGCCGGTGGTCGGATCGGTCAGCACCACCACATAGGGCAGGCGCGCGCCCTTGAGCTCCTGGACGGCGAGGGTCGTGCGCGCCATCTGCATCAGGGCCAGGGCGCTTTCCTGCATGCGGGCGCCGCCCGCCGCGGTGAAGGCCACCAGGGGGACGCCGCGCTTCACCGCCTCCTGGGCCGCCTTGATGAAGCCCTCGCCCGCGGCCATGCCCAATGTGCCGGCCATGAAGGCGAAATCCTGCACCAGGACCACGGCCGGGGTCCCGGTGATGGTTCCGTAGCCGATGGCCATGGCGTCGGTCTCGCCGGTGTCGGCGCGGGCCTTGGCGAGGCGATCCTTGTAGGCCTTGTCGTCGCTGAAGCTCAGCGGATCGTCGATGGTCGTGGGCGCCTCGATCGGCTCCCACTGGCCGTCGTCGAAGGTGAACCGGAACCGGAGATCCGGCCGGATGCGCATGTGCCGCCCGGCCGGCGTGACCCAGAGCGCGGCCTCCAGGTCCGGGCGGTAGATCATCTCGCCCGTGTCGGGGCACTTCACCCAGAGGTTCTCGGGGGTGTCGCGCTTGACCAGCTTGCGCACGCCCGGCGCGAACTTGGCCAGCCATCCGCCGCGTTCGCCCTGGCCCTGAGGCTGCCGTTGCGGCCGGTCGTCTCTGGTCACAGCCATGGTCAGACCGATGCTTCCGTGACTCGCGCCTGATGCACAGCCTGCGCCAGGCCAGCTGCCGTTTCCAGAACTTTCGGGCCGGCAGGCTCGTTCCGCTGCAAGGCGCCCTCGATCGTTTCGACCAGGGCCGAGCCGACCACGGCGGCGTCGGCGACCTTGGCCACCTCGGCCGCGCGCTGGGGCGTGCGGATGCCGAAGCCGACCGCCACCGGCAGGCCGGAAGCCTTGCGCACCCGCTCGACCTGGGGCGCGACGGCGGCCGCGTCGGCCTCCTTGCCGCCGGTCACGCCGGCGACCGAGACATAGTAGACGAAGCCCGAGGTCCGCTTGACGACGACGGGCAGGCGCCTGGCGTCGGTGGTGGGCGCGGCGAGGCGGATCAGGGCCAGGCGACGGGCGTCCAGCGCATCGGCCAGGGGGTCGGCCTCCTCCGGCGGGCAGTCCACCACGATCATGCCGTCCACGCCGGCCTCGTCCGCAGCCCGGGCGAAGGCCTCGAGGCCCAGGGTCAGGATCGGGTTGAGGTAGCCCATCAGGATCAGGGGCGTGGCCTTGTCGCCCTGGCGGAAGCGGCGGACCAGCTCCAGCGTCTTCCTGAGCGTCATGCCCTGCTTCAGCGCCCTCTGGGCCGCGCGCTGGATCGGCGGGCCGTCGGCCATGGGATCGGAGAAGGGGAAGCCCAGCTCGATGACGTCCGCGCCGGCGGCGGGCAGGCCCTCGAGGATGTCGAGGCAGGCCGCCTCGTCCGGATCGCCGGCCATCACATAGGCGACGAAACCCGCCCGGCCCTCGGCCTTCAGCTCGGCGAACCGGCGTTCGATGCGTTCGACGGTCATCAGAGCGTGCGCCCCAGGGCCGCGGCGACGGTGGCGACGTCCTTGTCGCCCCGGCCCGACAGGTTCAGCACGATGACCCCGTCCTTGCCGACGTCCTTGGCCACTTCCGGCAGGCGGGCCAGGGCGTGGGCGGACTCCAGGGCCGGGATGATGCCCTCCAGCTTGGCGCACTGGTGGAAGGCGGCCAGCGCCTCCTTGTCGGTGGCGGTGAGGTAGCGCGCGCGGCCGACATCGTTCAGCCAGGCGTGCTCGGGGCCGATGCCGGGATAGTCCAGGCCGGCCGAGATCGAGTGGGCCTCCAGGATCTGGCCGTCGTCGTCCTGCAGCAGATAGGTGCGGTTGCCGTGCAGCACGCCAGGGCGGCCGCCGTTGATCGCGGCGGCGTGCTCGGCGGTGTCCATGCCCTTGCCCGAGGCTTCCACCCCGTAGATCCGCACGGTCTCGTCGTTCAGGAACGGGTGGAACAGGCCAATGGCGTTGGAACCGCCGCCGACGCAGGCGACCAGGGCGTCCGGCAGCCGGCCCTCGGCCTCCATCACCTGGGCGCGGGCCTCCTGGCCGATCACCAGCTGGAAGTCGCGGACCATGGCCGGATAGGGGTGCGGGCCGGCGGCCGAGCCGATCAGGTAGTAGGTGTCCTCGACGTTGGAGACCCAGTCGCGCAGGGCCTCGTTCATGGCGTCCTTGAGCGTCGCCGAGCCGGAGGTCACGGGCCGGACCTCCGCGCCCAGCTCCTGCATGCGGAAGACGTTGGGGGCCTGCCGCTCGACGTCCACCTTGCCCATGTAGACCACGCAGGGCAGGCCGAAGCGGGCGCAGACCGTGGCGGTGGCGACCCCGTGCTGGCCGGCGCCGGTCTCGGCGATGATCCGCCTCTTGCCCATGCGCCGGGCGAGCAGGATCTGGCCCATGCAGTTGTTGATCTTGTGCGCGCCGGTGTGGTTCAGATCCTCGCGCTTGAACCAGACCCTGGCGCCGACCTCGGCGCTGGTCCGCTCGGCGAAATAGAGCGGGCTCGGCCGGCCGACATAGTGCTTCAGATAGCCGCCGAGCGCGCCCTGGAAGGCGGGGTCCGCCTTGGCCGCCGCGTAGGCGCGCTCGAGCTCCAGCACGAGCGGCATCAGGGTCTCGGCCACATAGCGGCCGCCGTAGTCGCCGAAGCGGCCTTTCGCATCGGGCATGGCCGAATAGTCGTTGCGGAGCGGGACGTTCACTTTGGCTGCAAACCCTTGGCGGCGTCAGGCGCGGCGCGCGGCCTCCAGGAAGGCCGCGATCAAGGCGGGGTCCTTTACGCCGGGCCCGCGCTCCACGCCAGAGGAAACGTCCAGTATGGGCGCGCCGCAAAGGCGCACCGCGTCCGCCGCGTTCCAGGGGTCCAGCCCGCCGGCCAGGAGCCACGGCCGCGCGAACCGGCGCCCGGAAAGCAGGCTCCAGTCGAAGGCGGCGCCGACGCCCCCCGGGCGGGTCGCGTCCTTGGGCGGACGCGCATCGAACATCAGGTGCTCGGTCACCGACTCGTAGTCGCGGGCCGGCTCCAGGTCCGACGCCTCGGCCACCGGCAGCGCCTTGATCACGCCCGCGCCGGTGCGCGCGGCGACGGCGGCGCACCGGCTCGGCGTCTCGCGTCCATGCAGCTGGACCAGATCCGGCGCCAGCGCCGCCGCGATCCGATCGAGCAGAACGTCGTCCGGGTCCACCGTCACCGCGACGATCCTTGCGCGGCCGCGGGCAGGGACGGCCAGCCGCGCGGCCTCCTCGGGGCCGACCGCGCGCGGGCTCGCGGCGAAGAAGACGAAGCCGATGAAGGCCGCGCCGCCGTCCAGCGCCGCGGTCACCGCCTCGCTCGTCTTCAGTCCGCAGATCTTGGCTTGGGCCATGGCGCGTGACTTAGGGGGCCGAGGGCCCCGACGGCAAGGTCCGAGCCGCGCGCCACTCCGGAGCGAGGATCGCGTAGAGATGGCTGTCGCGCCAGCGGCCGCGGACACGGACGTCCTTGATGAACGTCGCCTCGCGGCGCATGCCGAGCTTCTCCATCACCCGCCAGGAGCGGCGGTTGCGCACGTCGCAGGTGGCGAAGACGCGGTGCAGGCCAAGGGCCTCGAAGCCGTTGTCGATGAGCGCCGCCGTCGCTTCGGCCGCCAGGCCCCGGCCCCACCACGGACGGCCCAGGGTGTAGCCGAACTCGCCCGTCCGGCTGGCGGGGTCGACCACGGCGAAGTGCAAGGCGCCGATGACCCGCCGCTCGGCGAGGAGTTCGGCGGCCATGCCGACGCTGGCGCGCGGCCAGACGGCCTGCTCGGCCAGCATACGACCCAGGAAGGCGCGGCTGTCCTCGGGCGTGTTCGGCCCCCAAGGCATGAACCGCGTCACTTCGGGATCGGAGCCGTAGGCGTGGATGTCCTCGAGGTCATCGCGCCGGAATGGGCGCAGCAACAGGCGCGGCGTGCGCAACGGCGGCCACTTTTCGGGATGTCTTCGTCGTCTGGGCATGCAGCCTCCCTCCGTTGGCGCCGGCGGAGGGCTTGGTTGGCTGGACCGGACCCCGACCGCTGCGGCGGGGTCCCTCGTCATCGCGCCAGGCGTCAGGCAGGCGACAACGGACGACCCCGGAGGGCGCCGTTGTTTCCCCACGACCTGACTTGGACGGCGATCGACATGGGCGACGCCTTAGCTTGCGAGCACGGGCGTGGCAATCGGAAGGAACCTCGGCCTTGGCCAGGGGTTGACCTGTCGAACCGGAAAAGGAGGCGCGCGATGGGCGCACGCCGAGCGGAGCGCTTGATCATCACCTTGGCGGCGGCCGTCGCCGGGGTGTTCGCGGGGCTCGCCATCGCGCGGGCCCGCAGGACGGCCCTGAAGGCGCGCATGGCGTTGAGCGGCGACTGGGAGCGGCAGTTCAAGGCCGAGCACCGCCGGCTGCGACGGGTGGTCAAGGAGATGGCCGAGGCCGAGGTGGGCGCACCCGCCAGGCGGGCCGCCCTGCTGGCCGAGTTCGAGGAGAAGCTCACCCGGCACGCCCTGGAGGAGGAGAACGTCGTCTATCCGGCGCTGAAGTCCGCCGGCGCGGACGAGCCCGTGCGCGCGCTGGTGGAGGACCACGCCGAGATGAAGGCCCTGGTCCGGTCGCTCGAGCGCCTGGGCCCGGAGGATCCCCTCTGGGAGCCCCAGAGCAAGGCGTTGAAGGATCTGTTCTACCGCCATGCGCGCGAGGAGGAGCGTGAGCTGTTCCCGCTGCTGCACGAGCTCGCCGACCGGCCGCGCAACAGGGTCCTGACCCGGCTGGTCCGCCGCGAGGGCGCGCGCCTGACCGGCTGAGCCGTCCGGCCCGAGCGCCGGCTCACAACCGCGCGTAGGCCTCGGGGTCGAAGTAGTCCTCGTTCGGCCGATAGCGCACGCCGGGCGTCGAATCGTCGGGTTCGGGGCCCTCCTCGGCGCGGCAGTCGAAGATGATCTCGAGCTGCACGCCGGACGGGTCGAAGACGAAGAGCTGCCACAGGTTCGCGCCCGGCACGATCGCCTCGCGCCAGGGCAGGCCATGGGCCTTGAACCGGTCGCGCATGGCCTGGAAGCCGACGGCCGTCAGCGAGACGTGGTCGATCGCCCCTGTCCCGTGCGGGGTCGGCGAGCCGTTCGGCCCGAGCGCCGGCTCGCCCGCATAGATGTGGAAGATCGCCTCGCCCACCGGCGTCGGCACCGCCAGCCACGCGCCAGGGAAGCCCAGCGGCGGGCGCGCCGTCTCGTGGCAGCCGATGACGTCGCGGTAGAAGCGGACGGTCTTGTCCAGGTCCGCGGTCTTGATGGCCACGTGGAAGAGGCCGGTCAGGTGTCCTGACAATTCAGATCTCCTGCGCCGGATGGTCTTGGGTCGGGTGATGCAACGGACGGCTCCCTCGGTCGGACGGCCCTGACGAACGCACCATAGCCGCGATCGCCCGCGGATGGCGCCCGCGCCGAATGGCGGCGCCCGCTGCGTGTTGCGAAGCTTGGCCGCGCATGGTCAAGATGACCTCCCAGAAGGCGCGCCCGGATCGCGCCCGACAACAGAAAATCCAGCGTCAGCGCCGGCCAAGGCGCGCGCCCGTGCGGGAGAGAAATGTCCATGCGGCTGATGCCCACCTGCCTGACTCTGGCCGTGGCGGCCCTGGCGCTGGGCGCCTGCGTGCGCGGCGGAAAGATCGACGCCGGCAAGCTGGAGAACCCGCCGGCGGGCGACTGGCTGAGCTACGGGCGCACCTACGACGAGCAGCGCTTCAGCCCCCTGACCAAGATCGACACGTCAAACGTCGGCAAGCTGAGCCTGGCCTGGCATCAGGATCTGGACACCACCCGAGGCCAGGAGGCGACTCCGCTGGAGTCGAACGGCGTGCTCTACGTCTCCACCGCCTGGAGCAAGGTGAAGGCCTACGACGCGAAGACCGGCAAGCTGAAGTGGGCCTACGACCCCAAGGTCCCCGGCGAATGGGGGGTCAAGGCCTGCTGCGACGTGGTCAACCGCGGCGTCGCCCTCTACGACGGCAAGGTCTACGTCGGCACGCTGGACGGCCGGCTGGTGGCGCTGGACGCGCGCACCGGGACGCCGGTCTGGACCACACAGACCTTCGACCGCTCCAAGTCCTATTCGATCACCGGCGCGCCCAGGATCGTGAAGGGAAAGGTCCTGATCGGCGCCGGCGGGGCGGAGTACAACATGCGCGGCTTCATCTCGGCCTATGACGCCGAGACGGGCAAGCTGGCCTGGCGGTTCTGGACCGTGCCGGGCGATCCGGCCAAGACCGACGGCCAGCCCTCGGACAAGCCGCTGAAGCAGATCGCGGCCAAGACCTGGGCGCCGGGGACCTGGAAGCTCGGCGGCGGCGGCACGGTCTGGGACACCATCGTCTACGATCCCAAGCTCGACCTGCTCTACTTCGGCACCGACAACGGCGATCCCTGGAACCAGGGCTATCGCGGCGGCGAGGGCGACAACCTCTTCCTCACCTCGATCATCGCCGTGAAGCCGGAGACCGGGGAGTACGTCTGGCACTACCAGGTCAACCCCGGCGACGAGTGGGACTACTCGGCGACCCAGCCCCTGATGCTGGCGGACCTGAAGATCGACGGCCAGGTGCGCCAGGTGATCATGCAGGCGCCCAAGAACGGCTTCTTCTACGTGCTGGACCGTAAGACCGGCCAGCTGATCTCGGCCAAGACCATCGTGCCGATCAACTGGGCCACCGGCATGGACATGAAGACCGGCCGGCCGATCCTGAACCCCGAGGCGCGCTATTCGGAGACCCACAAGGGCTGGACGGGCGAGCCCGGGCCGCTGGGGGCGCACAGCTGGAACCCGATGGCGTTCAGCCCCCAGACCGGGCTGGTCTACATCCCGACCAACGAGTCCTCCTTCCCCTACCTGGCAGACACGGCGTTCAAGCCCCACCCGATCGGGCTGAACCTCGGCATCGACCTCACGGGCGGGCCGATGCAGCCGGACGACATCGCCGCCCAGAAGGCGGCCCTGGCGGCGACCAAGGGCTATCTCCTGGCCTGGGACCCGGTGAGCCAGAAGGAGGTCTGGCGCGCCGATCATGTCGGTCCGGCCAACGGCGGCGTGGTGGCCACGGCCGGGGGCCTCGTCATCCAGGGGACCTACGACGGCAAGCTCGAGGCCTACCGGGCGGATGACGGCAAGAAGCTCTGGTCCTACGACGTCCAGGCGCCGGTCATCGCCGCGCCCATGACCTATGAGACGGGCGGGGAGCAGTATGTGGCGGTCATGACCTGCGGCGGCGGCGCCTACGCCCTGTCGGCGGGCTTCACCGGGCTGAAGGCCGGCCGGCCGAACAAGCTCTGCCGCGTGCTGGCGTTCAAGCTCGGCGGGACCGACAAGCTGCCGCCGGCGCCCAAGGAGCCCCTGCCGCCCTGGAACCCGCCGCCGCTGACGGCGTCGCCCGCCAAGGTGCTGGCGGGCTACCAGCTCTACGGCCACTTCTGCGGCATCTGCCACGGCGCGGGCGCGGTCTCGGCCGGGATCCTGCCGGACCTGCGCCGCACGCCGCTCCTGGCGGGCGACGGCTTCTTCGACGTGGTGCTGAAGGGCGCCCTCGAGGAGAACGGCATGGTGTCGTTCGCCAAGGTGCTCGACCACGATCAGGTCGATTCGATCCGCGCCTACCTGATCAAGCGCGCCCACGACGCCAAGGACGAGGCGGCCAAGGGCGAGGAGCTGAGCGCAGGATAGCGCCCCTCAACGGGGCCGCTTGGTGACCTCGACCACGCCGCTGTCGGCGTCCACGCGCACCCAGTCGCCGGTCTCGATCACCTCGAGCGGGTCTTGATCGAGCTCGGTGACAGACGGGCAGTGCATGACCACCGCGCCCAGCGCGATCTTGGTGGTCATGGTGGTGAAGATCATGGCCCTGGGCGCTGTCCCGGTCAGGCGGGTCACGTGGAAGGCGGCCGACCAGCCCGAAGAGCCCTTGGCGCCCGGGAAGACCAGGATCTTGTCCTTGAAGCTTACGCCGCGAAGCTCGTGACGCGTCTCGATCACCGTTCCGGTCTGGGAATTGATCCCGCCCCAGCCGGAGATGGTGTCGCGGGTGACCAGCGCCTCGCCCTCGGCCACGCCGCCCACCACCTTGCGGCCCCTGAGCACCGCCCTCCCCGGCGCAACGACATCCTCGACGCTCATCTCAGGCCTCCGTTCCAGCGGCCGGTCAGGGCCGCGTCGATGCAGTCGGCGGTGGTCCCGAACCAGGCCTCGATCCCCATGATGGCGGGCAGGTAGTGGGCCTGCTTGGCCGAATCGAGCGCGACCACCTTGGTCCCCTTGGGCATGATCTGGCCGATGGCCGAGCAGGTGTCGGTCATGATCAGCCCTCCGGCGTCGCGGATCGCCCTGGTGATCCCCTTGGCGTCGGCCTCGGCCTTCACGACACGGGAGGTGAACACCCAGAGGCTGCAGTTGGGGCTGAGCTTCCTGCCGTCGAGCAGGCGCGCGGCCGCCTCCAGCTGCTCCATCGCCGCATGCGGGCAGCCCAGCATCACATAGTCCACGTCCCGGCTGGTCCCGTTGGAATTGAGCGCCTCGTAGGCCGCCTCGCGCTCGGCCGGGCCGTAGCGGCGCGTCGTCTTGGGCCGGCGCGGCCCGAACGCGGCCTCGAGCGTCGGCGCCTCGGGCGTGATCCCGACCATGTGGTAGAGTTCGACCCCGCCCGAAGACGCCGCCGCCGCGCCGAAGTGCTTGTGGCGGATCAGGTCGGCGTTCGCGATGGGGCCGTCCAGGACGGGGATCTCGTCCTGCACCGCGCCGCCGGCGAAATAGCCGAGCAGGCCCCAGTCCATCAGGCCCTCGATCGGGACCTCGACCTCGATGTGGTGCTGGCCGCGGCGGAAGTCGTCCTGATGGAATCCCCAGTCGGGCACCTTGCCGGTCAGCATGGCGGCGCTGGTGCTCTCGCGGCCCTCGGTGTTGGTGCGCGCGCCGATCACCGAGTTGCAGAACACCACCGCCGAGGACTCCATCCAGGCGCAGTGGTCGCCGAACTTCGGCATGTTGCCCGCCAGGTAGGGCGTGCAGGTCTTCAGCACCTTGATCCCGTGGCCGGCGACCTCGGCCTCGTCCTGCATCTGGTGGGCCCAGGCCTCCTCGCTCATGCCCTGCTCGCGCCAGAGCACGGGGTCCATGCCGCCCTGCAGGTGGCACGAGCCTGCCCGGACCTGGGGCACCTCGACCACCTCGTCCGCGTCCAGGTCGAACAGGGAATAGATCGTCTCGTACGACGCCTCGCCGCGCCGCTCGCGGTAGTAGTCGTGCAGGAAGAGGTTCGACGAGCCGGGCACGCCCGCGACGTTGTCGGTGTCCACGAAGCGCTCCGCGCCGAGCGCCTCGGCGTAGCGGACCAGAAGGTCCATCGCCTTCTGCTTGGCCGGGCCCTCGGCGCCGTCGAGCATGGCCTTCTCGGATCGGGTCAGATGCATGGTCGCCTCGAAGCTGGGGAGGAACGGGGCGAGGTCAGTGCTGGCCGGAGAGCACGGCGCCGGCGCTCATGGGCCGCACGTCGTCGCGGTAGATTCCGAGCCATCCGTCGGTTGGATTGAGCGGACGCGGCGTCTCGGCGCGGCGGCGGGCGAGCTCGGCCTCGTCCACATGCAGCTCGATGGTCCCGGCGTTGACGTCGACGCTGATCCGGTCGCCGTCACGCACGAGCGAGATCGGACCGCCGGTGGCGGCCTCCGGCGAGACCTCGGCGATGGTCAGGCCCTTGTTGCACAGGCCCGAGAGCTGGCCGTCGGTGATGAAGGCCACGTCGCTGGAGATCCCGGCCCCGTCGATGGCGAAGACGATGGAGGCGGCGCCGCCGGCCATGCCCGGCCCGCCCTTCAGTCCCTGGTTGCGCGCGATCAGCACATGGCCCGGCTTGACCTCGCCCTTGGCGATGCCTTCGATCGCGCCAGGCCCGGTCTCGTAGACGATGGCGGTCCCTTCGAAGGCCTCGGGCCGGTCCTCGTCGGTGCGCACGCCCATCTTGGCGATGGCGCTGTCGGGCGCGAGCGAGCCTTTGAGGATCACCAGCGGCGGCTTGGTCGTATAGGCGCGCTCGATCGGCCGGATGACGTCCTCGTCGGCGACCTCGAAGCCTTCGAGGTTCTCGGCGAGCGTTCGGCCGGTGCAGGTCATGACCGAGGTGTCGATCAGGGAGGCGAGCTGCTTGAGCACGGCCCGCGCGCCGCCGGCGCGCTCGAAGTCCTCGATCAGGTCCGTCCCGTTCGGACGGATGGCGCTCAGCACAGGGATGTGGCCCTGCAGCTCGCGGAACAGGCCGAAGACGTCGACGCCGGTCTGGGCTTCCACCGCGATCGCCTGCAGGTGCTTGACGCAGTTGATCGAGCCCGCGACCGCCAGGACCGAGGCGCAGGCGTTCCTGAAGGCGCCCGGCGTCATGATCTTGCGCGGCGTCAGGTCCTCCTCGACCATGCGCACGATCCGCTCGCCGGCCCGGCGCGCGTAGTCGAACATCTTCTCGCTCAGGGCCGCCACCGGCGAGTTGCCGGGCAGGGTCATGCCGAGCGCCTCGCAGACCACCGCCATGGAGTTGGCCGTGGCCATGCCCGCACAGACGCCGGGCCCGCGGATGGCGTTGTCGGCCATGGCGTCCAGGTCCTGGTTGCCCAATCGCCCGATCCGGGCGTGGACCTGGGCGAGGAAGACGTCCTCGACGTCCACGCGCTGGCCGTTCAGCTCGCCGGCCGGCTGGTAGCCGCCGATGACCAGGATGGTCGGGATGTCGAGCCGGCCCGCCGCCATCAGGTGGCCGGGAGGGGTCTTGTCGCACGAGGACAGGCAGACCATGCCGTCGAGCATGGCCGCGCCGACCTGGCACTCGATGTCGTTGGTCACCAGGTCGCGCGAGGCCAGGATGTAGCCGCCGCCCCTGGAGGCGCTGACGATGAAGTCGCTGGGGGCGGTGGTTCGCACCTCGAAGGGCACGCCGCCGGCGGCGCGGATGGCGTCCTTCACCACCTTGGCCACCCCGTCCAGGTGCGCGAAGCAGATGGCGAGCTCGGACGAGGAGTTCACCACCGCGATCTTCGGCTTGGCGAAATCCTCGTCGGTCAGGCCCAGCGCCCGCCACGAGGCGCGACGCCCGGCGTTGAAGGCGGCGCTGCTTCTGAGCGGCTTGGTCATGGGTTTCCTCCGTCGAAGACCGACACCCGGACGCTCCCGGGACGATGTCGGCGTCCTTGACGCGGTCAATCATGAGCAGGCTATCGATTTTGGCGCAATAGTCGACGGCCTTGCTACCGCTGTCGGGTTGCGGCTAGTGAGGTGAACCTGACGTTCGTCCATCCCGTGGGGCGACGTCAGTGACGAACGTCAGGTTCGTAAACCTCACTAGAATCATGACTTTGCTAGTGTCCTTATCGACTCTGACGTTCGTTCGATGTCGCCACAGTCGGTTGCGAACGTCAGAGTTGGGACACTAGTCGGGGCGCGGGGGACGTCGAAGCGGCGCGCGGGCGCCCATGAGGAGGATGCGTATGGCGGATCTGGAGCCGATCGGGCTGACCTCGGGGGCCAGGCCCGGCAAGGTCCCCTACAAGCGGATCGCCACCGAGGAGGCGTTCTGTCCGCCGGAGATGTTCGACATCTACGCCAGGATCCTCGAGGACAAGACCACCGACGACCCGGGCTTCGAGAGCCTC
This sequence comes from uncultured Alphaproteobacteria bacterium, assembly GCA_963775275.1. Lineage (GTDB taxonomy): Bacteria > Pseudomonadota > Alphaproteobacteria > Caulobacterales > Caulobacteraceae > JANWHQ01. Next base: position 1,281,029 of record CAVZII010000005.1, read on the forward strand.
TGGGGCTTCTACCTGAAGAGCCCGAGCCCCAGGACGACCTTCATCCGCCAGTGCATGACCGACGTGGGCGACCAGCGCCTGGGGCACATGGCCGAGAGCGGGATCGATTTCCAGGTCCTGTCGCTGACCGGCCCGGGCGTACAGGTGATGGACAAGGACACGGCCGTGGGCTTCTCGGTCTACGCCAACGACTGGCTGGCCGAGAAGATCAAGGCCCATCCCGACCGCTTCGCGGGCCTGGCGGCCTGCGCGCCCCAGGACCCGGCCGCCGCCGCGCGCGAGATCGAGCGGGCGGTGAGCCGGCTCGGCCTGAAGGGCGTGATCATCAACTCCCACACCCACGGCGAATACCTGGACGACCAGAAGTTCTGGCCGATCTTCGAGGCGGCCGAGGCCCTGGACGTCCCGATCTACATCCACCCGCAGGGCCCGTCCAAACGGCTGATCGAGCCCCTGCTGGAGCGGGGGCTGGACGGGGCGATCTACGGCTTCTCGGTCGAGGTCGGGATGCACCTTCTGAGGATCCTCGTCTCGGGCGCCTTCGACCGGTTCCCCAGGCTCAAGATCATCGTCGGCCACGTGGGCGAGTCCCTGCCCTTCTCGCTCTACCGCATCGACTACATGCACCGGGCCTCGGTGGCCTCGGGCCGTTATGCGACCATGCCCGAGCTCGAGCTGAAGCCCTCCGACTACTTCCGGCGCAACATCTGGTGCACCAATTCGGGCGTCGCCTGGGCGCCGCCGATCAAGTTCATGCAGGAGGTGATGGGCGAGGACCGCGTGCTCTACGCCATGGACTACCCCTACCAGTACGTCATCGAGGAGGTCCCCGAGCTCGACGCCATGGCGATCTCGGACGAGGCCAAGCGGAAGTTCTTCCAGACCAACGCCGAGACGCTGTTCAAGCTCTGAGGCTCCCACGCCTCGCCCCTCTCCCTGCAAGGGGGAGGGGTCGGGGGAAGGGGTCCAATGATACCCGATGAAGGCCTGCGGAACCGGAGCTGCCGGCCAGGGGAACCGCGGAGAACGCCGAGACGAGCAGAGGACGCAGAGGGACCGCGGATCCGGGGCCATCTGCGCCTCCTCCGCTTGGTCCGGGGCGCCCATCGAGGCCGCCAGCCTTTCGCACAGAGCGTCTTCGGAACCCCCTCCCCGACTCTCCCCCTTGCAGGGGGAGGGCCACGAAGAGGGCACGCTCCTGACCGCCGCCAGAACCGGCGCAACTGTATCCGACGTTGTGGCGGTAGCAGTGGAAGTGCTAGGTTCACGGCCAACGCCGTCGCCTGGAAGGAGCCCCTCCGTGTCCCGTTTCGTGATCGCCCCCCACTTCCGCCTGCAGGAATGGGTCGCCGAGGAGAAGGGCTATTTCCGGGACGAGGGGCTCGACTACGAGTTCCGCGAGCAGGCGATTTCGGCAGATGGCGTGAAGCACGACCTCGGCGACCGGATGGGCGCCTTCCAGACCTTCGAGCAGGGCCGCACCTGCGACGTCTCCTCGGCCTGCCACTGGACGGTGAACGTCGCCGCCTCGGCCGGCCATGGCCGGATGTACGGCGACTGCTACTCGGTCTCGCCCTCGGCCATCTTCGTCCCGCCGGAGTCGCCCATCCGCGAGCCCGGCGACCTCAAGGGCGTGACCATCTCGGTCGGCTACCAGTCCGGCAGCCACTATTCGACCATCCAGGCGCTGGAACAGTACCTGCCTACCGAGGACATCGAGCTGAGCTTCGCCGACGGCATGCTGTTCCGCCGGATGGAGCGCCTGTTCGACCGCGAGATCGAGGCCGCGGCGCTGTTCTCGGGGCCCTACTACTTCGCCGAGCAGCTGGGCTTTCGGAAGATCATCGACACCACCTTCATGATGGCGACCATGATCTCGGGCGATCCGGAGCCCGAGGACGTGAAGCGCTACTTCCGCGCCCTGCGCCGGGCCCAGACGCGACATCGACCTCAGGCCCGAGCTCTACACCCACTATTACCGCAACGAGTTCCCCGCCCGCTGGCATGACCGGATGGACACGCGCCGCTGGGGGCCGGGCGAGCGGATCGTCTTCGAGCCCTACGACCGGACGATGTTCGAGACCTCGTTCGAATGGGTGGCTGCACGCGAGCTCTTCCCCGAGGGGAACATGGGCGCCGGCGACTACGACAAGGCGGTCGTGCTGCTGCCGGAATGACGGCGTTTCGCGGGGCCCCGGCCTGATGTAATCTCCGGTTGTCCGGGCGCCCGGCGGACACATTCCGGCGGCGCCCTGGACGGGGACCTCCCATGACATTCCCATGCAACTGGACGCGGCCGCTCATGGCCGGGGTGCTGCTGGCCGCCGGCCTTTGCGCCAGCCCGGCCGCCCAGGCCAAGTCCTACTATGTCCAGGTCAAGCACCGCTGCGACGTGACCCAGAGCCTTCACATGGTGATCTGGAACCGGGACGCGACGCCGCAGGCCAACCCCTACCCCGGCGTCCTCAAGAAGGGGACCAAGGTGTCCTTCTACTCCGGCCAGACCAAGGGCGTGGAGATCGTCCCCTATGACGTGCCCTCCGGCGCCTCCTTCCCGAGCCAGACCAAGCTGCCGACCTTGCTGAGCTGTCACGCCTACCGGCTGGTCTGCAACGCCCCGCCCGGTCCGACCCCGCACGCCGGCTGCTGAGCGCCCGGACGGCGATCAGGCGGCGGGGCCCTTCTCCAGGTCCCTGCGCACCGACTTGGCGGCCAGGGCGAAGTGGACGGCCGCCCAGACGTAGAGGCAGCTCATCACGCTCATGGCGATCCGGATGCCCCAGGCGGAGGCGTCGTGGCAGGCCTTGGCCGCCGCCGGGCCTGATCCGGCCGGCGCGGCGCCGCCGGGACAGAGCGACAGGTAGTGGACCGACCCGAAGACGTGGGCCGCGACCTTGTCCGAGAGCTGGCCGAGCAGGGCCGGTCCGAGGCCGAACCCGACCAGGGCCGAGACCAGGAAGAAGATGTAGGCGGCCACGCCCCGCATCCGGGGCTCGACCAGGTTCTGCAGCAGCGCCTGGACCGGCGTGTAGTAGAGGAACAGCGCCGCGCCGGCCAAGGTCAGGACCACGAGGGCGACGAGCGGCTGGGGCAGGATGAAGGACGCCACATAGAGCGGCGTCGCGACCACGCAGCCGAGCGCCGGCAGCCAGACGTACCACCGCTCGTCCCGGCGGGTGATGAAGTCGGCGATGACCCCGCCCGAAAAGGTGCCGGCCAGGGTCGAGAGCGAGCTGATGATCCCGAACATCAGGCCCGTCGCCGCAAGGCTGAGATTGAACTGGCGCGTGAAGTACTGGGGCAGGAACGAGCCGACGCCGGCGGCGGCGAAATTGGTCAGCGCCATGGCCATGACCACGTGCCAGAAGCACCCCTTGCCGGCGAGGTGGCGGAAGACGGCGAGCGCGCCGGGCGCGTCGCCGACGTCGGCTCGCGCTTCGGACAGGCCGCGCGGCGGCTCGCGCAGGGTGAACCAGGCGATCGCGCCCAGGATCACGCCCGGCAGGCCGATCGCCCAGAACACCGCGCGCCAGGAGTAGAGGTCCGCCAGGCGGCCCGCGGCGACAGCGCCGACCAGCGAGCCCAGCGGGATGCCGATGGAGAGGATCGACAGAGCCGTGCCCCGGCGCCTCGGCGGATAGAGATCGCTGATCACCGAGATCGTGGGCGGCTGCACGCCGGCCTCCCCCACCCCCACGATCACCCGGCAGAGCATCAGCTGCAGGAAGCTGCCGACGAAGCCGGTGAGGAAGGAGAAGGCCGAGAAGACCGCGGTCGCGATGGCCACCAGCCGCGCCCGGTTCCAGGTGTCGGCCAGGCGCGCCAGCGGCAGGCCGAGGATGGCGTAGAAGAGGGCGAAGCCAAGGCCCGAAACCAGGCCGAACTGCATGTCGCTGAGGATCAGGTCGCGCTTGATCGCCTGGCCGACGGTGAGCACCGAGATGCGGTCGATCACCGACAGGGCCGAGACGGCCACCATCAGGAACAGGAACCAGCCGCGGTATCCGCGCGAGAACGGCTCCGGCCCCTTCGATGCGTCGTCGGTCATGTCTCCCCCTCGGCCGCGGTCTAGGGCGGCCATCCCGCCGTCATGCCGTAGGGCCCGCCGCGGGCCAGGGACTCGATCCTGGAGATGCGACCGTCGGTGACGCGCGTCAGCTGGACCACCAGCTCGCTGGTCGGGACCAGGACATTGGGCAGGAGCCGCGCCCCGAAAGCCTGGGTCGCGTCCTCCTCGGGCGTGGAATTGATCTCCGCGCCGGGCGGGCGGGCGCGAAGGCCTGGCAGCCTGACCTCCCCCGCGCCGGCCACGTCGATGGCCTTGAGCGTCCCCGGATTGTCGAAGACCGCCAGGCTGAGGGCGAGGCCCTGGTCGGCGTCCACCAGGTGGCGGCGCTCGCGCACCCTGGAGATCCGCCCGAAGACACCCGCATCGATCTGCTCGGCGAGGCCGAGGGCGAAGGGCCTGAAGGCCGGGACGTCCGGGTCGAGCGGCGGCGCATCGGAATCGTGGCTCGCCGCATGGCCATTTTCGCGTCGCTCGGCGTCGGCGGCGAGCGGCAGGTCCGCGGCCGAGCCCGTCTCGACGGCGTGGAACCAGCGCTCCACCGCGCCTTGGATCGCGTCGCGCGCGGCCGGGGCGGCGGGACCAAGGAAGGCCTGCGCCGCCGCGTCGAACCCGGCGGGGTCGAACTCGGTGATCAGCCTCGGCTGGAACAGGCTGACCGTGCCGCCCCGCTCGCCCATCTCCTCGAGGCGGATGGCGACCGCCTCGATCTCGGCGATCTTCCCGCCCGCGGCGCGGATGCGAAGCGCCAGCACGCCTGGGGTGGTCTCCTCGAGGATCCCGCAGACCACCGCAGCCTCGCCGCGGTCCGGGTCGGCCAGGACGATGCGATAGACGGGCGCCTCCCCGCCGTCGCCGGCATGGGCGCCGAGCGTGCCCCAGAGGCCGTCGCCTATGGCCAGCACCTGGCCGTCCTCGGTGTAGCGGGCGCCCTTGGCCAGCGGCAGGCCCGACGCGTCGCGCGCCTTCATCGCCGCCAGGACCTCGTCCAGCAGCGCCTCGAGCCCGGCCCGGCTCGCCGGCGTTCCCGCGACCCGCGCCGGCGCGGCGGCCGCGCGGGCGCCCCAGGGCGGGCGGATTCCGTAGGGCAGCTCGGTCAGGGTCATCTCGATGCGGTAGAGTTTGCCGCGGCGGACCTTGAACGCCTCCATCACCTGCAGCGTGCGTGGAACGTCGAAATAGGGCGGAACCACGAAATCCTTGCCGGTGGTCTGGTGGAGCACCCGGACCGTGCCGTTGTGGTCGAAGCTGGCGAAGGCGAAGACCACCTGGCGCTCGACGTCCACCACCACGAACCGGCGGTCGCGGATCTCGGTGACGAAGCCGAGGAAACCAGTCTTCCACTGCGCCTCGGCGGTCATGCTGGCGAAGTCGGTGTCGTGCGAATGGCCGTAGGCCATCGGCTTCTTGACGTTGGTGGTCTGCAGCGCGTGCTCGATGCGCTCGCACTCGCGGTCGAAGAAGGAGTAGTCGCCCAGCCCGTCGTTGCGCTGCATCGACTGGAAGTACCTGTCGACCGTGGCGATGAGCGCCTCGCGATCCAGCCGCTCGCCGGGCGGGACCGCCTCGAGCCAGACCGGCTCGGGCTCGGGGCGCTCGGTCTCGTAGCGGACGCCGGCCAGGGCGTCGCGGATGATGAAGCTCTCCGCCTCGGCGATCCGGCCGCCCTCGATCCTCAGCCGGAGGTCCAGCAGCGCCGGCGAGCCGTTCTCGCGCACCGTGCAGATCGCCCCGGCCTGGCCCGTCTCGGGATCGGCGAAGTGGTGCCGATAGGCGCCGAGGCCCGTGACCGTGCGCCAGGACCCTTCCCCCAGCGGCAGGCGCTGGTAGTTCTCGACGAAGACCAGGCCCGGCGCGGCGTCCAGACGGCCGGGATCATTGGCGGCGAGGGCGTCCAGATAGGCGTCGACCGCCGCCTCCAGCTCGGCGCGGGTCATGGCGTCGCTCCCTGTCTCCCCTCGCCCCCCCCCATCCGGCTCACGCCGAACGGGCGCCTCCCTCTGCCCGACTGTCGCCGGGACGAGGGCCTAGAGCCGCGAGGCCCGGGTCTCCTGCCCGGTCATGAACTCCAAGAGGGCCGGACGGCCCTGCTCGGTCTGCTCGATCCCGCGCTTGATCGCCGGGATGATCTCGTCCGGGCGCGTCACCCGCTCGCCGTAGCCGCCGAGCGCCCTGGCGAAGTCGGCGTAGTGGCCGCTGATGTCGGTGGACCGGTACTTCTGGGTCGCCACCGGCATGACGTTCAGCTCGATCGCCATGGAGGCGTTGTTGAGCAGGATCGACAGGATCGGCGCCTTCTCGCGGGCGGCGGTCTCGAAATCCATGCCGGTGAAGCCGATGGCCGCGTCGCCCCAGACGTTGATGCAGAGCTTGTCGGGGCAGGCGAGCTTGGCGCCCATGGCCAGGCCCAGGCCGTAGCCGAGCTGGGTGGTCTTGCCCCAGCCGAGGTAGCTCAGGGGCGAGGTCGACTTCCAGAAGGGCGAGAGCTGGTCGCGCGGGCTTCCCGCGTCGTGGGTGATGATGACATTGGACTTGTCGACCGTCTTCTGCAGGTCGGCGAGCACGCGGTAGGGGTTCAGCGGCGTCTCGTCCGAGGTCAGGAGCGGGATCCAGTCCTTCAGCCACTCGGCCTCCGCCGCCTTGATCTCGGCGGCGACGGGCGAGGCGTCGCGCGCCTCGCCTTTCAACAGATCCCGGCAGGCCGCGATCATCATCTTCAGGGTCAGCTGGGCGTCGCCGAGGAGGGCGTGCCGGGTCGGCAGGACCTTGTTGATGTCGCTCTCGTCCAGGGTGTTGTGGATCATCAGCTTGCCTTGCGGCAGGCGCACGCCGAAGGCGGTCTCGGACATGCTCGCCCCGACGGCGAAGATCACGTCGGAGGCGTCGAGGAAATGGCGAACGGGCTTGGGGATCGCCGCCCCGCCCGAGCCCAGCGCCAGGGGATGGGTCTCGTCGAAGGCGCTCTTGCCTTCCAGGCTCGTGCAGACCGGCGCGGCCAGGAGCTCGGCGAGGGCCTTGAGCTCCTCATAGGCCTCGGCCCAGTGCACGCCCTGGCCGGCGTAGATCACCGGCCGTTTGGCCTCCACCAGAGCCTTGGCCGCGGCCGCCACGGCGTCGGGATCGGGGGCGAAGCGGGTGCTTCACCACCGGCTCGTAAGCGAGCGGCTCGGGCACGTCCTCGCCCATCACGTCCCAAGGCATCTCCACCAGCGCCGGGCGCGGGCGGCCGTTCCTCAGCTGGGTGAAGGCGCGACGCAGGATCGCCGGGACCTCGGCCGGGATCAGGATCGGCTCGGCGGACTTGGTGATGTCCGCCATCGAGACCGTGGCGTTGTAGTTGTCTGGCACATGCGCCAGCCGGCGCGCATAGCCCTGGGGCAGGACCAGGATCGGGATCGATTCCGAATAGGCCTGGGCCACCCCGCCATAGGCGTTCTCGGTCCCCGGCCCGTGCTGCATGGCGAAGACGCCCATCCGGCGGCCCCGCGTCAGGCGCGAATAGGCGTCGGCCATGTGCAGGCCGGTGCGCTCCTGGCGCACGATGACGGTGCGGATATTGGCCTCGGCCGCGGCCTCGAGGATGGCGTTCCTGGGATAGCCGAACAGGATGTCGACCCCCTCGCGCCTCAGGATTTCCGCGATCGCCGCCGAGACCTTCATCCGTTTCCTCCGTGCTTGATCGACCTCCTAAGCAATCCCAGGGCGCAGGGAAACCTCGCTTTCTACCGATCACCCCCGCGAAAGCGGGGGCCCAGGCTTTTTTCCTGTCCGCCGCGGCGCCTTCCGATAAAACGCCTGGATCCCCGCTGGCGCGGGGACGAGCGGGTGGAAGAAGGGGCTCATGCCGACAGAGCGGCTCACCGGCGGCCAGGCGATCGTGCGCGGCCTGCTCGACCACGGCGTCGACACGGTCTTCGCCCTGCCCGGCGCCCAGACCTATGGCCTGATGGACGCGTTCAAGCTGGCCGAGCCGCGACTTCGCACCATCGGCGCCCGGCACGAGCAGGGCGTGGGCTACATGGCCTTCGGCTACGCGCGCGCCTCGGGCCGGCCGGGAGTCTGCTCGGTGGTGCCCGGACCGGGCCTGCTGAACGCCGGCGCGGCCATCCTCACCGCCCTTGGCGCGACCACGCCGGTGCTGGCCCTGGCCGGCCAGATCAACACCCATTTCCTGGGCCGCGAGCGCGGCGCGCTTCACGAGATGCGCGACCAGCTCGCCGTCATCCGCCAGATCGCCAAGTGGGGCGAAAGGATCGAGCACCCCGCGGCCGCGCCGCGCCTAGTCGCCGAGGCCTTCCGCCAGATGCTTTCCGGCCGGCGCGGGCCGGCGGGACTGGAGATGCCGTGGGAGGTGTTCACCCAGCAAGCGCCGGTCGAGCCCTGCCCGCCCATCGCGCCCGACGCCCCTCCCGAGCCCGACCCGGACCTGATCCGGGCCGCCGCGAAGCTGCTCAGGGCGGCGAAGACCCCGATGGTGTTCGTCGGCGGTGGGGCGCTGGAGGCCTCGGAGTCGATCACCGCCCTGTGCGAGGCGCTGCAGGCGCCGGCCGTCCCCTGGCGCAGCGGCCGGGGGATCGTCAGCGAGACCCATCCCCTCGGCTTCACCTGCGCCTCGGGCGCCAGGGTGTGGCCGCAGTGCGACGTCGCCCTGGTCATCGGCACGCGCTTCGAGCTGCTCGACATGCGCTGGCGCTGGCGCCCGCCCGGCGTGAAGCTGATCCGCATCGACATCGACCCGGCCGAGATGTGGCGCCTGCCCGCTGACATCGGGATCGTCGCGGACGCGGACGCCGGCGCGCGGGCGCTGCTGTCGGCGCTGTCCAAGGCCGGAGCCTCGGTCGGCGACCGGGCGGCGCGCCTCGCCGAAGCCAAGGCGGCGACCGCCCAGGCGATCAGGACCGTCCAGCCCCAGATCGACTACCTGGCGGCCATCCGCGAGGTCCTGCCCGAGGACGGGTTCTTCGTGGACGAGATCAGCCAGATGGGCTTCGCCTCCTGGTACGGCTTTCCGGTGTGGCGGCCGCGCAGCTTCATCACCGCCGGCTGCCAGGGGACCCTGGGCTCGGGCTTTCCGAGCGCGCTGGGGGTCAAGGCGGCCTTCCCGGACCGGCCTGTGGTCTCGATCTCCGGCGACGGCGGCTTCATGTTCGCGGCGAGCGAGCTCGCCACCGCCGTGCAGTACGGGCTGAACGTCGTGACCGTCGTCTTCAGCAACGACGCCTACGGCAACGTCCGCCGCGACCAGATCCAGGGCTTCGACGGCCGGGTGATCGGCGCGGACCTGGTCAATCCGGACTTCGTGAGGTTCGCCGAGTCCTTCGGCGTGGCGGGCTATCGCGCGACGACGCCGGCCGAGCTGAAGCGCACGGTGGAAACGGCGCTGGGCGCCGGCGCGCCGGTCCTGATCGAGGTTCCCGTCCCCCGCGGCTCCGAAGCCAGCCCCTGGGAGTTCCTGACGCCCCGGTTCGGGTAGGCCCCTGACCCCCCACGCCTTCGGCGCGGGCCCATCCCTCTCCCCACTTCGGGGGCGAGGGCATGGCGCATTTGCCCTCGCCCCGCCTGCGGGGAGAGGGAGGGGCCCGGCCCGCCAGGGACGGGAGGGTGAGGGGCTACGCGAAGAACCGGTTCATCGGCCGCGGCAGGCCGAGGCTCTCGCGCAGGGTGGTCCCGGGATAGGCGCGGCGGAACAGGCCGCGGGCCTGGAGCTCGGGGACGACCTTGGCCACGAAGTCGTCCAGCCCCTGGGGAACGAAGGGGAAGAGGACGTTGAAGCCGTCGCAGGCCGGCGCCTCCAGCCAGGCCTGCATCCGATCTGCGATCATGGCGGGCGTCCCGATCATCTCGAGCTGGCCGTAGCTGCCGCCGACGATCTGGGCGAGCCGGCGCACGGTCAGGTCCTCGCGGCGCGCCAGGTCCACCAGCTTCTGGCGGCCGCTGCGGCTGGAGTTGGACTCCGGGACCTCGGGCAAGGGCGCGTCGAGGTCGTATCCCGAGACGTCATGCCCCAGCGCCACGGACAGCGAGGCGATCCCGCTGTCGGGATGCACCAGGGAGTCGAGCCTGTCCTTCTTGGCCCTGGCCTCCTCGGGCGTGTCGCCGACCACCACGAAGGCGCCCGGCATGATCTTCAGGTGCGCCGGATCACGGCCGAAGGCGGCCATCCGCCCCTTCACGTCCGCGTAGAAGGCCCTGGCCTCGTCCATGTCGATCTGGCTGGTGAAGACCATCTCCGCGGTCTCGGCGGCCAGGGCCTTGCCGGCTTCGGACGAGCCCGCCTGGACGATCACCGGCCAGCCCTGGGGCGGGCGGGCGAGGTTCATCGGCCCTTTCACGTCGAACCATTCGCCGTGGTGGTCCAGGACGTGGAGCTTGTCCGGATCGAAGAAGACGCCGGCCGCCTGGTCGCGCAGGAAGGCGTCGTCGGCCCAGCTGTCCCAGAGGCCCGTGACGACGTCGTAGAACTCGCGCGCGCGGCGGTAGCGCTCGTCGTGCTCCAGATGCTCGGTCAGGCCGAAGTTCATCGCCTCGTGCGGATTGCCCGAGGTGACCACGTTCCAGCCGGCGCGCCCGCCGGAGATGTGGTCCAGCGAGGCGAACTTGCGGGCCACGTGGAAGGGCGCGTTGTAGGTGGTCGAGGCGGTGGCGATCAGGCCGATGTGGGAGGTCACCGCCGCCAGCGCCGGCAAAAGGGTCAGGGGGTCGAAGGAGCTGACCGTGGCGCTGCGCTTCAAGGCCGGCATGGCCATGGGCAGCACCGCCTGGCTGTCGGCCAGGAAGATGGCGTCGAAACAGGCCCGCTCCAGGGTCTGGGCGTAGCGGACGTGGGCGGCGAAGTTGAAATTGCTGTCCGAGATCGCGCCCGGCCATCGCCAGCCGGCGGTGTGGATGCTGGCCGGGCGCATGAAGGCGCCGAGATGGAGCTGGCGGCTCATGGCGCCGACCGCCTCAGATCACCTTCCCCGGGTTGAGGATGCCCTTGGGATCCAGCGCCGCCTTGAGCTGGCGCATCAGGGCGACCTCCTCGGGCGTGCGCGAATAGTGCAGGAACGGGCGCTTGTGCACGCCGATGCCGTGCTCGGCCGAGATCGAGCCGCCCCAGTCGCCCACCGCCTTGTAGACCTCCGCATCGATGGCGTGCTCGAGCCGCGGATCGCCGTCGCTCTTGACCGACAGGTGCAGGTTGGAGTCGGCCACGTGGCCGAAGAAGACGGTGCGGACGCCCGGCCACTTGGCCTCCAGGCGGCTGCGGCACTCCACCATGAACTCGCCCATCTGGCCGGTGGGGATGGAGATGTCGAAGCTGATCTGCGGCCAGAACACCTTGGAGAATTCGCCGGGCGCGTCGCGGATGGCCCACAGGTTGCGCGCGTCCTGGACGGACTTGGCGATCACCGCGTCCTGGACCGTTCCCGCCTCGATGGCGCCGGCGATGACCTCCTCGAAGCGGGCCTGGTCGGCCTCGGGATCGTCGCCCATGGTCTCGATCAGCACGTAGACCCCGTGCTCGGCGGGGATCGGCGGACGCCTGCCCAGGGCGTCCGTGCCGAGGTGGTAGAACTCCGGCCACATCATCTCGAAGGCCGAAAGCGTGGTTCCCAGGCCCGACTTGGCCCGCGCGAGCAGGTCCAGCACGCCCGGATAGTCCTTCAGCGCGCACAGCGCCGTGCAGACGCTCGTGGCCTTGGGAAAGAGCCGCAGCACCAGCCGGGTGATGACGCCGAGGGTGCCTTCCGAGCCGATGAACATCTGCTTCAGGTCGTAGCCGGCGTTGTTCTTGATCATCTTGTTGAGCGAGGTGACGACCGTGCCGTCGGCCATCACCCACTCGGCGCCCAGCACCAGAGCCCGCATCATGCCGTAGCGCACCACCCGGTTGCCGCCGGCGTTGGTGGAAGCGTTGCCGCCCACCTGAGCCGTGCCGCGCCCGCCGAGGTCCAGCGGGAAGAACATCCCCGCCTCGTCCGCCGCGACCTGGACCCTTTCCAGCACCACGCCCGCCTGCACCGTCATGGTCCCGGCCGCCGGGTCGATCTCCTCGATGTCCCGCATCCGCTCCAATGACAGGACCAGGCTGGTCCCCACCGGCACGCCGCCGCCGGCCAGGCCCGTCATGCCGCCCTGGGGCGTCACCTTGATGTCGTGGGCGTGGCAGAACTTCAGGACCTCGGAGACCTCGGCGGTGGAGCGCGGATAGGCGATGGCGAGGATGTTGGCGTCCTCGGGCATGCCCACCAGGAAGTCGTGGACGTGCCGGCCGGGATCGAACTCGCCGGGGACCTGCAGGACGTCGGCGCCCAGGCGCTCGCGAAGGGGGGTGAAGAGGGTCATGCGGGTCTCCGACGAACCTCCTCTCCCATAGGGAGAGGAAGGGGCCCTCCGAAGCCCGCCAGGGCGAAGGAGGGAAGGTGAGGGGTTAGGGACGACAGGGCGGAACCGCCTCATCCTCCCGTCGGCCCAACGGCCGCCGGGCCCCTCCTTCTCCCCATGGGAGAAGGGTTTCAAGATCACGCCTCCGCCGGCGCCAGGACCGGACGGCCCAGGATCAGGTCGGCGGCCTTCTCGGCGATCATCAGGGTGGGCGCGTTGGTGTGGCCGCCGTTCACCCGCGGCATGACCGAGGCGTCGACCACCCGCAGGGCCTCGATCCCGCGCACCTTCAGCTGCGGATCCACCACCGACATGGCGTCCTGGCCCATGGCGCAGGTGGAGGTCGGGTGGTGGTCCAGGTCCATGGACGCGCGGATGTAGGCGTCCAGCTCCTCGTCGCTCTTGACCTGGGGCCCGGGCTTCAGCTCGCGCGAGATCATCTCGCCGAGCGCGCCCTTGGAATACATCTCGCGCACGATCCGGACCCCCTCGCGCATGGCGCGACGGTCCTCGGGGTCCTTCAGGAAGTTGAAGAGGATCCTGGGCGGATCGGCCGGATTGGCCGAGCGCAGGGTGACCTCGCCCCGGCTATGGGGGTGCAACAGCGAGGGGCAGGCCTCGAAGGCGTGCGGCAGCGGCGGCTTGACCATCGGGAACCAGACGTCGGCGTCGAGCCTGACGGGGTTGCAGAAGATCTCGAGGTCCGGCCGCTCCAGGTCCGGCCGGCTCTTGACGAAGCCCAGCGTGGTCAGCGGCTGGTTGGCCATCATGCCGCTCTTGAAGGCCATCCACTGCAAGGTGGCGAAGGCGAGCTTGTCCCAGCGCAGCTGGTTCAGGAAGGTCACCGGTCCCTTGGTGGCGAACTGGACGAAGGTGAGGATGTGCTCCTGCAGGTTCTTGCCGACGCCGGGCAGGTCGCAGACGGCCTTGATCCCGTGCGCCTTCAGCTCGTCGGCGGGCCCGACGCCGGACAGCATCAGCACCTGGGGCGAGTTGTAGGAGCCGCCGCAGAGGATGACCTCGCGCTCGGCGTCGAAGGTCTGGACGCCGGAGTCGGCGCCGACCTCCACGCCCCTCGCCTTGCCCTTCTTGATGACGATCTTGTGGACGAGCGCGCCGGTGCGCACCGTCAGGTTCGGCCGCGACATGGCGGGCTTGAGGTAGCAGTTGGCGGCCGACGAGCGCACCCCGTCCTTCACCATGATGTCCACCGGGGTGAAGCCCTCGGGGACCTCGCCGTTGATGTCGTCGGTGACGGCGTGGCCGGCGAGCCTGGCCGCACCGGTGAAGGCGTCCCAATGCAGGCCCTTGACGTCGATCCGGGTGATCCCGGTGGGACCCGATCCGCCGTGGTGCTTGGTCTCGCCGCCCCAGAAGCCCTCGGACTTCTTGAAGTAGGGCAGGGCGTCCGCGTAGCTCCAGCCTTCGGCGCCGAGCTGGCGCCACTCGTCGTAGTCGCGCGGATGGCCGCGGATGTAGAGCATGCCGTTGATCGAGGTCGACCCGCCGAGCGTCTTGCCCCGCGGGGCGAGGAACTTGCGGTTGTCGGCGTAGGGCTCGGGCTCGGAATAGAAGTTCCAGTTGTGCATCGGCCCGCGCCAGATCTGACGCCAGCCCAGCGGCATGTGCATGTACATGGAGTTGTCCGGCCCGCCCGCCTCGAGCAGCAGGACCCTGACGTCCGGATCCTCGGTCAGCCGCGCGGCCAGCACGCACCCCGCCGCCCCCGCGCCCACGATGATGTAGTCGTATCCCTGCGACGCCACGTCTGCTCCCCGAGAGGCCTTGTTGTCCGGCCGGCATATCGCACGGCGCAGCCGGTGGCCACTGCGCGAGATCTTCCCCCCTGGGGGAAGTCCCCGCGAAGCGGGGGATGGGGGCTCACGCCCGCCACCCCTGCCCCTGAGCCCCCTTCGTCGCCCCTGCGGGGCGACACTTCCCCCGGGGGGGAAGATCTAGAGGCTCGGACCGCCGAGTTCCGCCAGCAGCTTCAGCCGCTCGGAGCCCGGCCCCTCGTCCACGTCCGCCGCGAGCTGCGCGATAGAGCTCGGCTGCGCCCCGGAAGATCTCGGCCGATCCCTGTTCGGGCAGGAGGAACTTGGCGATCTCCTCCATCTCGCCGTCCCAGCGGTACGCCTTCCTCAGCACCATCGGCAGCTGGCGCAGCGCCGCCTCCAGCCGGCCTGCCTGGCTCGCCTTCATCTCCGCGGCGAAGGCCTCGCCCACCCCCGCGCGCACGGCGCCCAGGATCATGGAGATCATCACCGCATGGGCGCCCTTGGTGGTGCCGGCATAGGCCATCTTGAGGGCGGAGGCGTCGCCGATCCGGTCCGACAGCACCGGGATGTCGAGACCGTAGGCGCTCAGCGCAGCGAAGGCGGGCGCGGCTGCGCCCGAGGCGTAGATGCGCGGGTTGTAGCCGGCGGTCGTGGGCGGGCCGCCGACGATGCCGGCGTCCACGAAGGCGAGCCCGGCCGCCTCGAAGGACGCGGCGACGGTCTTCACCGTCTGGGGCGCGATGGCGTTGCAGTCGACGTAGACGACTTCGGGATTGGCGGCGCGAATCGCCGGCAGGAGCCGCTCGGCCAGCGCGCCGGCACGGGACGGCGGCACGATGGAAAGGACGAACTCGGCGCCGGCGACCAGGGCCTGGTCGGTTTCGACGGCCTTGACCCCCGCAGCCCTCGCCCGCTCCGCGCTGGCGGCGCTGCGGCCGTCCAGGCTGGTGCGGACCTCGGCGCCGCGCTCGACCAGGCGCGCGGCCACGCCCGAGCCCATCTCGCCCATGGCGATCACCGCGACGGTCGCGCTCATCACGTCTCCTCCGGCGGCCCGGCCTCACCTCTAGTGTCCCGATTCCGAAGTTCGCCAGCGCATTTGCAAGGCGGATGCGAACTTCGGAATCGATAAGGACACTAGCAAGTCTATGATTCTAGTGTGGTTTACGGATCAGAAGTTCGCAGCCGAGGGCGCCGCCATCATCATGCGAACTTCTGATCCACCACACTAGGGCCCGGTCCTTTCGGCGCCAAGGGCGTCCGAGCCTTCCGCGACCGCCTTCGCTTGCACGCCTCAGGGCCCCTGACTAGGGTGACGGCGGACGCCGTCCGGGCCGAAGACGGCGGTCGCCCCTGGAGGAGCTGCCATGAACGCCCCTGTCCTTTCCGAGCGCATCAAGGCGCTCGAGACCGGCTTTTTCGCCGAGACGCATAAGCTTTTCATCGACGGCGAGTGGGTCGACGCCGAGACCGGCGAGACCATCGACGTGATCAACCCGGCCACCGGCCAGGTCATCGCCAAGGTCCAGGCCGCCGGCCCGGGCGACGTGGACAAGGCGGTGAAGGCGGCCCGCAAGGCGTTCGAGAGCGGCCCCTGGCCGGCGATGAACGGCACCGAGCGCGCCAAGCTCCTGTGGAAGCTGGCCGACGCGCTGGAGGCCAACGCCGAGGAGATCGGCCTGGTCGAGAGCCTGGACAACGGCATGCCGCTGATGATGGCGCGCATGGGCGCGGTCGGCGGCTCGGCCAACAACCTGCGCTACAACGCCGGCTGGGCCGGCAAGGTCCTGGGCGAGACCATCGAGGGCCACAACCTCTCGCGCCACGTCTACACCCTCAAGCAGCCCATCGGCGTCGTCGGCGCCATCACCCCCTGGAACTTCCCCCTGCCCATGGAGGTCGCCAAGATCTCCCCGGCCCTGGCGGCCGGCTGCACGGTGGTGCTCAAGCCCGCCGAGCTGACCCCGCTGACCGCGATCAAGCTCGCCCAGCTGATCCAGGAAGTGGGTTTCCCGCCGGGCGTGGTGAACATCATCACCGGCTATGGCGATCCGGCCGGCAAGGCCATCGTCGAGCACCCGGACGTGGACAAGATCTCGTTCACGGGCTCCACGGCCACCGGCAAGTGGATCGTCCAGGCCGCCGCCGGCACGCTCAAGCGCGTCTCGCTCGAGCTCGGCGGCAAGTCGCCGGTCCTGATCTTCCCGGACGCCGACCTCGAGAAGGCGATCCCGGGCGCGGCCATGGGCGTCTTCGGCAACGCCGGCCAGGTCTGCGTGGCGGGCTCCAGGCTCTATGTGCACAAGGACGTGTTCGACAAGGTGGTCGACGGCGTCACCGCCATGGCCAAGACCCTGAAGGTGGGCTCCGGCCAGGATCCGGCCACCCAGATGGGCCCGCTGATCTCGCAGAAGCAGCTCGACCGCGTCTCGGGCTACATCGCCTCGGGCAGGTCCGAAGGCGCCGAGGTCGTGGTCGGCGGCGAGCGCTCCGGCAACCAGGGCTACTTCATGCAGCCCACGGTGCTGGCCGAAACCAACCGCAGCATGAAGGTGGTGCGCGAGGAGATCTTCGGGCCGGTGGTCTGCGCCATGCCGATCACGGACGACGACATCGACCAGATCGCCCGCACGGCCAACGACACGACCTATGGCCTGGCCGCCTACATCTGGACCCGCGACATGAGCGTGGCCCACAAGCTGGCCAAGAAGCTTCAGGCGGGCACCGTCTCGATCAACGGCTCGGCGGGCATCGACCCGGCCGTGCCCTTCGGCGGGTTCAAGCAGTCCGGCTGGGGCCGCGAGAACGGCTACGAGGGCGCCGAGCACTTCTACGAGACAAAGACGGTTTCGGTCGCGCTCTGAAGATCTCCGCTTCGAACACGCGGCGCGTCTTCCGAAGAGGAGGGCGCGCCGGCGCGCCGAGTTCGACGTTCGGCAGCGCCGTCATCGTTTCATTTTTCCAACAGGAACCCGAATAAGCGTATCGCGGTCGGGGGGATTGCTTTGACGCGCTCCAGCGCGCCGGCATAGGTTTCGCGCCCAGGGTGATGACCCACCTGATCCGGCCGCGCCGGGCGCAACCATCGAGGGAGGGGGGAATGCCCGCCATTCCCATAGAGCGCATCTCCACGGCCAAGGCGCCGCGGCGGGGCCGACTCCAGTTCTGGAACGAGCTCGCCAGCCAGACCTTCAACAACCTGCAGGTCGATGCTCTGGACCCGGACGGCTTCACCGGCGAGATGGTGCGCGCCTCGATCGGCCAGCTGACCGTGATGAGCGCCAATTCCGCCCCGGCCTGCGTCACCCGGGTGAACGACCCCTACCGCAATGCGGCGGGGTTGAAGGCCTTCGACCTGCACTTCCAGCTGTCGGGCCGCAGCCTGAACCGCCAGGCCGGCCGCCAGGCGGACCTCGAGGAGGGCGACTTCACCCTGTGCGACGCGTCGCGCCCTTATGTCGTGCGCTTCACCGAAGCCAACCACATGCTGTGCATCAAGATCCCGGTGACGCCCCTGGCCGAGCGGCTGGGCGACCTGGACCGGCTGATCTGCATGCCGATGTCGGGCCAGACCGGCCCGGGCGCCATGCTGTCCTCGTTCCTGCGCACCCTGTGGACCCAGGTCGACCACCCTGGCGACGAAGACTGGGCCGAGACGGTGTCCGATGTCGTCCTCGATCTGATCGGCCTGGCCTACCGCCCCCTGAATGAGCGCCAGACGGCCCAGTCCGCCCAGGCCCAGCTGCTGGACCGGGCCAAGGCCTTCATCGACGAGCACATCTGCGACCCGGACCTCTCGGGCGCCGTGATCGCCGACGCGCTGGGCGTCTCGCAACGCTACGTCCAGATGCTGTTCGCGGGCGCCGGCTCGACCCCCTCGGCCTACATCCTGGAGCGGCGGCTCAAGCTCGCCGCCGAACGCCTGAGGCGCGCCGAGGACAAGGGCATCACCCAGGTCGCCATGGCCGTGGGCTTCAACGACCTGACGCACTTCGGGCGGGCCTTCCGGCGCCGCTACGGCGTCGCGCCCCGCAGCTACCGGGAAGGCGCGCGCGCCACCCGCTGGGAGTCCCCGGCGACCGACCTCGGCTCCGCGGCCCTGGCCGACGCCGGCCTCGCCTGACGCTCTGCGACCCGGCCGGCACACGCTCCGCGCGACTTCGCGGTGAATCGAGTCCGGTTCGCCCAGGGCCGAGCTTTTTACCTATTAGCGGCGGTAATTGTTACGAATCCAGAACAAGCGCCGGCGGCGAGGCCGCTCAACGCGCATGAAGGGGGAATTTTATGAGCTTGCTGAAGACCCGTCTCGCCGCGACGACCATGATCGTCTCGAGCCTCATGCTCGCTCCGGCGCTGGCCCACGCCCAGGGCGACAACGCCGTCGAGGAGGTGGTCGTCACCGCCCAGAAGACGGCCCAGAACGTCCAGAACGTGCCGATCGCGATCACGGCGGTGACCGCCAAGGCCCTGGCGCAGAAGGGCATCAACGATGTCGCCCAGCTGAGCAACATCGCGCCGAACGTCACCCTGGACGCGGGCACGCCGTTCTCGGGGTCGGACACGGTGCTCTCGGCCTACATCCGCGGCATCGGCCAGGACGACTTCGCCTTCAACCTGGACCCGGGCGTCGGCGTCTATGTCGACGGCGTCTATCTGGCCCGCAGCGTCGGCGCCAACACCAACATGCTGGATGTGGATCGGGTCGAGATCCTGAAGGGCCCGCAAGGCACCCTGTTCGGCCGGAACACCATCGGCGGGGCGATCTCGATCGTCACCCGCGATCCGGGCCGCGAGTTCATGGTCCGCGGCGAGGTCACCACCGGCCAGTTCTCGCGCCTGGACGCCAAGATCACGGCCGACCTGCCGATCAGCGACAAGATCCTGAGCAGCATCACCATCCAGGAGGCGCGCCGCAACGGCTGGCAGCACCGGATTCCGTTCCCGACGCCGGTGGCGGGAACCTCGGGCATCGGCGACTGCGACCTGTCCCAACCGGCCGGCACGCCGTGCCCGGTCGTGTTCGACGCCGCCACCTCCTACCCCGCCGCAGGCTACGGAACCTCCCAGCGCCCGGGCGGACAGAACCAATGGAGCGCGCGGGGCAAGATCCTGCTGCTGCCCAGCGACGACTTCAAGGTCACCCTGGCGGCCGACTACACCTGGGTCGACCAGCCGGCCTCGCCCAACACGGCGCTGCAGATCGACCCGAACCTCGGCCTGGCGGCCCTTTACAACGCCTGCATCGATATTCCCGGATTCGTCATGCCGTTCACCGGCTTGGCCACCCTGTGCGACAATCCGCGCAACAACGCCCTGCCCAATCCGGCGAACTCGACGCCGCTGCCGGCGCTCGGCAGCGTGAACGCCGATGGCAGCCAGACGAACAACCGGATCCCCTATGACAGCCGCTTCCAGACCGGCAGCATCAACAAGACCTATGAGACCGGGAACAGCTTCTCACGCCTGAAGAACATGGGCGGCAGCATCACGCTGGATTGGAACGCCCTGCCCGACACCAAGGTCAAGCTGATCAGCGCGATCCGCCAGCTGCACTGGGATTCGGGGATGGACCTCGACGGCTCGCCGCTCTCCCTGCTCGAGCCCTCGTTCGACATGACCCAGCACCAGTGGTCCGAAGAGCTGCAGGTCACCGGCAAGGCCTTCAACGACCGCCTCGACTATGTGCTGGGCGCCTACCACTTCCAGGAAGCTGGCCACCTGCACGACTACGTCATCCTGGGCACGCTGCAGATCGACGGGCCGAACGACCTGTGGACCCGGTCCGAGGCGCTCTACGCCCACCTGAACTTCAAGCTGACCGACCAGTTCTCGGTCACCGCCGGCGGCCGGTACACCTGGGAGTACAAGAAGTTCGAGGGCCACCAGGCCGACGACAACGGGTTCAGCTACAAGATCGCCGAGTGCTTCCCGGCGAGCGCGGCGAGCCCCGTCCCCGGCCAGGACTGCCAGCAGCTCCTCGGCTTCCCGAGCGCCTCGGAGCCCTACCGCTACTTCCCGCCCGGCGTCTTCCACCAGAACTTCACGAACTTCTCGCCGACGGTGGGCGCCGAGTTCCGCCCGAACAACGACCTGATGGTCTACTTCTCCTACTCGAAGGGCTTCAAGACGGGCAGCTGGACCACCCGCCTGTCGGTGCCGAACACGGTCTACAACGACTCGCTCCACTTCAATCCCGAGCACGCCACGACCGAGGAAGTGGGCGTCAAGTCCGAGTGGCTCGACCACCGCCTGCGGCTGAACCTCGCCGGCTTCCACACCGAGTACGAGGGCATCCAGCTCAACTCGCAGATCGGTCCGTCACCGACGATCGTGAACGCCGGCAACGCCCGCATCTGGGGCGCCGAGGCGGAAGCCGACGCCGTCTTCGGCCACGGCCTGACCGTCGCCGCCAGCCTCGGCTACACCGACGCGGCCTATACCTCGATCGGCTACACGGACTCCGGCGGAACGTTCCACGCCGTGACGGACAACGGCTTCACCCTGACGATGAACTCCTGCCCCGAGCGGCTGCCGTACACCGGGGCGAACAACCGGTTCCTGCACCAGGACGACGTGTTGAACCCGGCCCTGAACGGCGCCTGCGCCCTGCCGAAGACGCCGAAGCTGAAGGTCTACGTCGGCCCGCAGTACGTCGTGAACCTGCCGATGGGCGGGGCGCTCCAGTTCAACCTCGACTGGACCCACACCTCGACGCTCTACAACGACATCGGCAACACCGCCGAGCTGTCGCGGCCGGCCACAGACATCGTCAACGCCGCGGTCACCTACAAGTCGAACGACGACAGGTGGGAGCTGACCGCCGGCGGCACCAACCTGACCAACGACCGCTATGTGGTGAGCGGCCAGTGGCAGGGGGCGATCTCTGTGATCGACGCCGTCTACAGCGACCCGACCGAGTGGTACCTGACCTTCCGGTTCCACTACTGAGGTCCAAGGCTTCCGCCCGAAGGAAGATGGAGCCGCCGGCCTCGCGCCGGCGGCTCTTTCTTTTCGCGGCTGAATTTGCCTTGTTAGGCCGCCTGGGCGGGGAACGGGCTTGGACGGATTCGACTTCATCATCGTGGGCGCCGGCTCGGCCGGCAGCGTCCTGGCGAGCCGGCTCTCCGAGGACCCGGACTGCAGGGTCCTGCTGCTCGAGGCGGGGGGCCCGGACCGGCATCCGCTGATGAGCGCGCCGCTCGCGTTCTTCCCGGTCATGCGCGAGGCCAGGCTCAGCTGGCCCTACGCCACCGAACCCGAGCCGCACGCGGGCGGGCGGGTGCTCGGCCTGCCCCGCGGCAAGCTCCTGGGCGGCTCATCCTCGATCAACGGCATGATGTACGCCCGCGGCCACGCGCGGGACTATGACGAGTGGCGCCAGCTCGGCTGCGAGGGCTGGAGCTACGCCGACGTCCTGCCCTATTTCCGCCGCGCCGAGACGAGCTGGCGGGGCGAGGGGCCCTATCACGGCGGTTCGGGCCCGCTCACCGTGGCCAGCGCCCACACCCCCGACGACGTGATCGCGCCCAGGCTGATCGAGACCGCCCGCGCCCTCGGCTATCCCGTGATCGACGACTTCCATGGTCCCGACCAGGAGGGCTTCTCCTATCCCGAATTCACCGTCCATCGCGGACGCCGGGGCTCGACCTCGGTCCGCTACCTGCGACCGGCCCTGGCGCGGCCGAACCTGACCGTGGCCACCGGCGCCCTGACCACGCGGATCCTGCTGGAGAAGGGCCGCGCGACGGGCGTCGAGTACCTCAAGGACGGCCAGAGCGTCCGGGCGCGGGCGCAGCGGGAGGTGGTGCTCGCGGGCGGCGCCTACAACTCGCCCCAGCTCCTGATGCTGTCGGGGATCGGTCCGGCGGACGAGCTCGCCGAGGCCGGCGTTCAGCCGGTCCACGACCTTCCCGGCGTCGGGCGCAACCTGCAGGAACATGCCGCGGCGGGCGTGACCTTTGCGGCGAGCGGACCGTTCTCGTTCGAATCCCAGCTCCGCTTCGACCGGTTGGCCGCGTCGGTGATCCGCTGGGCGCTGACGGGAACCGGGCCGGTCGCGCGCCTGCCCATCAGCGTCATGGCCTTCCTGAAGACCCGCCCAGGCCTGGAGCGGCCGGACTTCCAGGTGCTGTTCAGCCCCGTCGGCATGGACGCGGTCGTCTGGTTCCCGGGACTGCGCAAGGGCAAGGGACATATCCTGTCCATCGCCGCGACCTTGCTGAGGCCGCAGAGCCGCGGCTGCGTCAAGCTGAGGTCCGCCGATGCGCGCGAGGCGCCGCGCATCCAGCTCAACCTCTTCCAACGCAGCGAGGACGTCGCGGCGCTGATCCGAGCGCTGCGCCTGGTCCGGGACTTCTTCGCGGCCGAGCCGGCCCGAGGCCTGGTCGCGCGCGAGCTGTTCCCCGGCCCGCAGGTGCAGACCGACGCCGCGCTCGAGGCCGTCATCCGGTCCGCCAGCGGCATCGCCCATCATCCGACGTCCACCTGCGCCATGGGCGTGGACGAGGACGCCGTGGTGGACCCCGAGCTGAAGGTGCGCGGGATCGAGGGGCTTCGCGTGGCCGACGCCTCGGTGATGCCGCGCCTGATCGGCGGCAACACCAACGCGCCGGCGATCATGATCGCCGAGAAAGCCTCGGACCTGATCCTCGGCCGGACCTTGGAGAGGGCGAACCTATGAGCGAGACGCCGACCTTCCCCAGGAGCCGCGCCTATCGCGGCTGGGTCCTGACGGTCCTGCTTCTGATCTCGATGTTCGGCTTCATCGACCGGCAGATCATCTCGGCGCTCGGCCAGCCGATCCGGCGCGACCTCGGCATCTCCGACGCCCAGCTCGGCCTTCTGGGCGGGCTGGCCTTCGGGGTTCTCAACTCCCTGATCGGCCTGCCGATCGCGCGCCTGGCCGAACGGATGAACCGGGTGACGATCTATTCGATCGGCGTCTTCCTCTGGTCGATCGCCACGGCCGCCTGCGGTTTGGCCGCCGGCTTCGCCCAGCTCCTGGTGGCGCGCATCTGCGTGGGGGTGGGCGAGGCCTCCCAGCCGGCGGTGAGCTCGCTGATGGCCGACTACTATCCCAGGGACCGGCGCACCTCGGCCATGGCGGTCTATGTCCTGGCCGTGCCCCTGGGGGCGCTGATCGGATCGGCAGGCGGCGGATACATCGCCCAGCACGCCGACTGGCGCTGGGCCTTCGTCGCCGCGGGCGCGCCGGGACTTCTGCTGGCCCTGGCGCTGCGCCTGAGCGTGCGCGAGCCGCCGCGCGGCCACTACGACGCGCCGGGCCTCGGCGACCAGGACGCGCCGCCCTTCGCCGCGGTGCTGAGGCGGATGGTCGAGCGCCCCGCCTTCCTGCACGTGATGCTGGGATCGACCCTGGCCTCGGCCGGCGGATTCGGGATCAACGTGTTCCTGGCGCCCTACTTCTTCCGCCGCTTCGGGTTGGACTTCGCCCAGAGCGGCCTGCTCGCCGGCCTGATCAGCGCCATTCCCGGCTCGATCAGCATGCTGGGCGGCGGCCTCCTGGCCGACCGGCTGGGCCGCCGCGACGCGCGCTGGTACGCTCTGGCGCCCGGAATCGGGGCCCTTCTGGCGGCGCCGCTCTACATCATCAGCTTCCTGCAAGGCGGTTGGATCGCGGCCACCGTCTTCCTGATGCTGACGGGGCTGGTGCAGTACGTCTACCTGCCCGCCAGCGCCGGGGTCAGCCAGAACATCATGGAGCCGCGCATGCGCGCCTCGGCCGCGGCCGTGGTCGGCATCATGACCAATCTGGTGGGCTCGGGGCTCGGCCCGCTCCTGGTGGGGAGCCTCAGCGACGCCTTCGCCAGACACGCCTTTGCGGGCGACTTCTCCACGGCCTGCGCGGGCGCGCGGGCGGCCCAGAGCGCAGCCGCCGGCGCCTGCGGCCAGGCCTCCGCCGCGGGGCTGCAGTGGGCCTTCATCGTCACCGCCCTGATCTATCTGTGGGCCGCGGTCCACTTCTGGATCGCCGCGCGGACGATCCGGCGGGACATCGCTTAGAGGATACGAATGGCCTGGTTGGCGGGCGGCGGCGTCTTCTATTCCTCCTCGTCGGCGGGGGAGACCGGCGCCTGCCGACCTTGCCGGTTCTCCGAGGACACGCCGTAGAGTGCTCGCCTTCCTTCGCCGCCATGCGCCCGACAGCTTCGTCCTGGCGCTCGTCGCCACGGTGGGGATCGCCAGCGTCCTGCCGTGCCGGGGCGAGGCGGCGCGCGGCTTCGGCTGGCTGACCGTCGCGGCCATAGCCCTCCTCTTCTTCATGCACGGCGTCAGGCTGTCGCGGACGGCGGTGATCGCCGGGCTCGGCCACTGGCGGCTGCACCTGATGATCTTCGCCGCCACCTTCGTCCTCTTCCCCGTCACGGGCCTGGTCCTGACCCGCGTCGCGCCTCACCTGTTGCCCCAGCAGCTCTGGCTGGGCGTGCTGTTCGTCTGCGCCCTGCCCTCCACGGTCCAGTCCTCGATCGCCTTCACCTCCATCGCCCGCGGCAATGTCCCCGCGGCGGTGGGCGCGGCCACCGCCTCCAACATCCTCGGCGTCTTCCTGACGCCCGTGCTGGTCAGCCTGCTCATGCGCCTGCACGGCCAGGCCGGATCGCTGGCCGAGGTCTGGAAGGTGGTCCTGCAGCTTCTGGTCCCCTTCTTCGGCGGCCATCTGCTGCGGCCGTGGCTCGCTGACTGGGCGGATGCGAACCGTCGCCTGGTCAGCTTCAGCGACCGCGGCTCGATCCTCCTGACCGTCTACACCGCCTTTTCCGGCGCGGTGGTCCAGGGCATCTGGCGTCAACTCCCCCTGACGAGCCTGGCCGTACTCTTCGGCGTGCTCGCGGTGATCCTGGCGCTCGCCCTGGTCGTCACCACCTTTGGCGCGAGGTTTCTCGGCTTCTCCAAGCCCGATGAGATCGCCATCGTCTTCTGCGGATCCAAGAAGTCCCTGGCCTCGGGCGTGCCCATGGCAAACGTCCTCTTCGCCGGGCCGGCGGTCGGCATGACCATCCTGCCGCTGATGATCTTCCACCAGATGCAGCTGATGGTCTGCGCCGCCCTCGCTCGGCGGTATGCGGCGCGCAGGGACGATCCGGGGCCGTCGACGCGAGAGGACTTGACCAGCCCGCCCGGCGCAGCCCCATCCTTCGCAAAAGCCCCGGGGAGGGGCGCCGTGAAGAAGATCTTCAGCTACGAGAACGGCCTCCTGGTCATGATGTGCCTGTGCAACGGCGTCGTGGCGCTGGACAGGCTGACCGTGAACTTCCTGGCCAAGCCGATCCAGGACGAGTTCCACCTCACCAACACCCAGATCGGCCTGCTTTCCTCGGCCCTGTCGCTGGTGATCGCGCCGTCGGGGTTCCTGCTGGCGGCGCTGGCGGACTCGACGAGGAAGCGCAAGCTGATCCTGCTGATCACCCTGGTCGCCTTCTCCCTGTTCTCCGCCCTGCCGGCGATCGTCTACGCCTACCCTCTCCTGCTCGCCTCCCGCCTGCTGCTGGGCGGCGCGGAGGGGCCCATCCTGCCGGTCGCCCAGTCGATCATGGCCATCGAATCCTCGCCGCACCGGCGGGGGTTCAACATGGGGATCATGCAGAACCTCGGCGCGGCCGTGATCGGCGTGGGCCTGGGTCCGATCATCTTCACCCAGCTCGCCGACCACTTCGGCTGGCGCACCGCCTTCCTGGTCTCGGGCATCCCCGGACTGCTCCTGGCGCTGTCGGTCTTCCTGTGGGTGCGGCCCCTGAAGAACGAGGGTCCGCCGCTGGCCTCGGCCCGGATCCCGGGGGCCGAGGGCGGCATCTGGGAGGTGCTGAAGACCCGCAACATCCTGCTGTGCATCGCCATCGCCGGGCTCTTCTCGGCCTGGCTCCTGGTCCAGAACGTGTTCCTGGCGCTCTACCTCCAGAACCACGACGGCCTGAGCCTGGTGCAGGTGGGCGGGCTGATCGGCCTGACGGGCCTCGCCCAGGCCATCGCCGGGACGGTGATGCCGGCCCTGTCCGACCGGATCGGGCGCAAGGCCGCCCTCGCAGGCATGACCGCATTCGGCGTGGTCGCGCCGCTGGCGACGCTGGCCGTGCCGGGGACGAGCCCGTTCCTGGGGATCGCCCTCTTCACCGGCTGGCTCGCGGGGGGCGCAGGCCCGCTCTACATCTCCATCGTCCCCACCGAGAGCGTCTCGCCGCGCCATGCCGCGACGGCGGTGGCCATCGCCCTGGCCTCGGGCGAGATCGTCGGCGGCGTGGTGGGACCTGCCGTGGCCGGCCGGGCGGCGGACGCCTTCGGCCTTGGCGCGCCCTTCCTGATCACGGCCGCCGCGGCCGCGGC
Source organism: uncultured Alphaproteobacteria bacterium (assembly GCA_963775275.1). Taxonomy (GTDB): domain Bacteria; phylum Pseudomonadota; class Alphaproteobacteria; order Caulobacterales; family Caulobacteraceae; genus JANWHQ01. Next base: position 1,307,579 of record CAVZII010000005.1, read on the forward strand.
CTGCGGAGTGTTGAGCCTGTTCCTGAAGGAGACGGCGCCGCGCCTGGCGAGGGGTTAGGCGATCACCCCCAGCTCCAGCAGGTCCCCGACGCAATTGAGCAGCCGGTGCGGCCGGCGCGCGGGGGGCTGGTCCAGCCAGTCCTCGCGCTTGTAGATGCCTGTGGTCACCCCGAAGCCGATCGCCCCGCCCTTGCGCGCCATGGCGGGCTCGAGCTGGGGATCATCGCCCACCACCCCGACGTCGCGAACGGGTATCCCGAGTTGGCGCGCCACGAACCGCATGGCGTGCTGGGACGGCTTGCCGGTGATGGTCACCTTTGGCTTGGCCAGGCTCTTGATCGCCGCGACGATGGCGTGGGAGTAGCCGATCGATTTGCCCGCGCGCGTGGCGAAGAAGGGGACATCCGAGGCGACGTACATCTGCGCGCCCTTCCAGATGGCGTGGACTGCGGTCTCGATGTCCTTCATGCCGCAGTCCGGATGCCAGCCGACATAGACGGCCTCGGCCTCGCCGGCGCCGGGCTCGCCGGTGAAGACGATCTCGATCCCGGCTTCCTTCAGAGCGTGGCCGACGCCCGGCGAGCCCAGGATCAGGGCCCGCTTGACGCCCTTGCGCGACAGGTGGTCGGCGGTGACGCTGGAGGGCGTCAGCATCTGATGGTCCTCGACCGGCAGGCCGGCGGCCCTGAGCCGCGGCGTCTGCTCGGCGGCCGGATAGGCGCTGCCGTTGGTCAGCACGACGAAGGGGATGCCTTTTTCGGTCAGGCGGGTCAGCACCTCGATCGCGCCCGGCAGGGGTTCATAGCCGTGGCCCGAGCGGTCGCCGAGCGCCAGCGTCCCGTCCAGGTCGAACATGAAGCCGCCGATGGGCCGAAGCGGCTCCTGCCAGTCTCCCGATGAGTCCATGTCCTAGATCTCCGCCAGCTCGGGCTCGCCGGCGGTCAGCTCCAGCCGGAAGCCGGGTTTGTCGACGGTGATGTGGGTCAGGTCGCGCCGCCGGGTCAGCCGGCGGATCAGGTCCATCACAGGGGTGTTCTCCGGATCATAGAGGCGGGGGGCGGGGCCGTTCGCCTGCATGGCGTCGACCTGCTCGGCCGGCATGGTGGCGCGCAGCAGGAGCTCCTCGTCCGAAAGGTCCGGCCCGATGCGGCGGCGCAGCTCCGCCACCGGCGCCATCCCGGGCTCGTCCATCAGCTGCTTGGTGCGCGGCAGGGACATGATGCGGTCCATCAGCTCCGGATCGATCGGCACGTTCGGGCGGCCGAAGCGGCCGATCGCATAGCGGATCACCTCGTCGGGGATCACGGCATAGCGCTCCTTGCCGGTCACGTTCATGACCGCCAGCGTCACCACCATCTGGGCGAAGGGCGTCATCACGATCGGCCAGCCGAGCTCCTGGCGCACGCGGCCCAGCTCCTCGAACACCTGGTGCTCGATGCCCGACATCCGGTGCTCGGCCAGGTGCCGGCGCATGGTGGTCACCACCCCGCCGGGAAGCTGGTGGTGCAGATAGGCGGCGTCGAAGGCCCGCGGCCGGCCGAAGGGCAGGCCCTCGGCCTCCGCCACACGGTCGAAGAAGCGCCCGACTTCGGCCAGGGCCTCGTCGTCGATGTCCACCGTGTGGCCGAGCTCGCGCAGGTTGGCGACCATGCGGCCGGTCGGCGGATTGGAGGTCCCGTCGCTGGCGGCGCCGGAGGCGCACTGCACGCCCGAGGCGCCGCAGCCGACGCCCTCGATGTAGGTCAGCTCCGCCAGGCCGATGGTGCAGTGGGCGTGCAGTTCCAGCGGCTTGTCGCCGATCACGGCCATCAGCTTGGGGATCAGGGTCCTGGCGCGCACAGGCGTGAGCAGACCGCCCGGATCCTTGATGTAGAGGGCGTCCACGTCCGGGCAGGCGGCCAGGCGCCTGGCGCACTCCACGTAATGGTCGTCGTCGTGGATCGGGCTCAGCGTATAGACCAGGGCCGAGATCACGTATTCGCCGCCGCCGGCCTTGACCATGCGGGCGCAGGCGATAGTGGCGTCCACGTCGTTCATCGGATCGGCCAGGCAGAAGCGGCGGATGCCGTTCTTGACCAGCGTGCGGAAGGCCAGGTCCATGAACTCGGGGCTGGCGGTGTCCCAGGAGATGAAGCGGAAGCCCGTGGACATGAACTGCAGCGGCGTGTTCGGCGTCGCCGCCGCCATCAGCCGGATGCGCTCCCAGGGATCCTCCTGCTTGTAGCGGACGGCCACGCGCCATGTGGGTGGAGGTGGTGAAGTCGATCGCCTTGAAGCCGACGCGGTCCATGATCGGCGCGACGGTCAGGCTCATCGCCGTGTTGATCCCCGTGGCGCCCCAGAGGCTCTGGTTGCCGTCGCGCAGGGAGGTCTCGACGAGCTGGATCTTGGCCATGGGTCAGGCCTCCGAGGTTGCGGGCCGGCGCTCGAGGAAGCGGGCGAGCCAGCCGGTGTCCACGCCGCCGGCCGCGAACTCGGGGTCCGCCAGGACTTCGGCGTGGAAGGCGAGGTTGGTCTTCACCCCGGCGATCCGGGTCCCGGCGACCGCCTGGCGCAGGCGCGCCAGCGCCGCGGGACGGTCCGGGCCGTGGGCGATGATCTTGCCGAGCAGGGAGTCGTAGTAGGGCGGCACGCGCGCGCCCGAGACGATGTGGGTGTCGACCCGTATCCCCTCGCCGGAGGGCCAGGCCGCTTGCGTCACCACGCCCGGGCTCGGCATGAAGTCGCGCCTGGGGTCTTCGGCGTTGATCCGGCACTCGATCGCCCAGCCGTCGATGCGCACCTCGTCCTGGGCGATGCGCAGGCCCCGGCCTTCGGCCACGGCGATCTGCTCGGCCACGAGGTCCACGCCCGTGACCTCTTCGGTCACCGGATGCTCGACCTGGATGCGGGCGTTCATCTCCAGGAAATAGAAAGCGCCCCGGGCCATATCCACCAGGAACTCCACCGTGCCCGCGCCGCGGTAGTCCAGGCGCTCGGCGTAGCGTACGCCCGCCTCGCGGATCGCCGCCCGGAAGTCCTCGGTCAGGCCCGGCCCCGGCGTCTCCTCGATCAGCTTCTGATAGCGGCGCTGGACCGAGCAGTCGCGCTCGCCGAGCTGGATCACGCCGCCTTCGCCATCGCCCAGGACCTGGACCTCCACGTGCCGGCCGCGCTCGACGAAGCGCTCCAGATAGACCCGCGCGTCGCCGAAGGCGGCGCCGGCCTCGGCCGAGGCCATGTCCAGGGCGCCGGCGAGGTCCTCGAGCCGGTCCACCCGCTTCATCCCGCGACCGCCGCCGCCGCCCACGGCCTTGACCAGCAGCGGCGCGCCGATGGCCTCGGCCAGCCTTTGGGCCTCCGCCGCCGTCTCGACCGGCCCGCCCGGCGCCACGGGCACGCCGGCGGCCTCGGCATGGGCGCGGGCGCGCAGCTTGTCGCCGACGGCCTCGATCTGGTCGGCCGTCGGGCCGACGAAGATCACGCCCTCCGTCTCGCAGAGGCGGGCGAGCGCGGGACGCTCGGAGAGGAATCCGTAGCCGGGATGGATCGCCTGGGCGCCCGACCCCAGCGCCGCCTGAACGATCGTCTCGGGCTTGAGGTAGCTCTCGGATGACGGCGCCGGGCCGATGCAGAGCGTCCGGTCCGCCAGGCGCGCGGGCAGGGCGTCGAGATCGGCCTCAGACGCCGCCAGCACCGTCTCGATCCCGAGCCGGCGGCAGGTCCGGATGATGCGGCAGGCGATCTCGCCGCGGTTGGCGATCAGAAGACGCTTTATCGACATCCGCGTCGGCGCCTCTTGACCCTCTCCCCTTGCGGGAGAGGGTGGCCTGCGAATGCAGGCCGGGTGAGGGGTCGGACGGCCCCTCCGGAAAGGGTCTTCAACCCCTCATCCGTCGGCTTCGCCGACACCTTCTCCCGCAAGGGGAGAAGGGACCAAGAGTGTCGGCCCGCCATGGTTCTACTCCGACGCCCGCACCCGGACGAGGGTCTCGCCGTATTCCACCAGGGCGCCGTTCTGGGCCGGGATCTCGACGACCTCGCCGGCGACGCCGGCGCGCACCGAGTTCATCAGCTTCATCACCTCGATGATGGCGATGACCGTGTCCGGCTCCACGCGCGCGCCGACGTCCACGAAGGGCGCCTCGCCGGGCTTGGGCGCGCGGTAGAAGACGCCGAGCAGGGGCGAGGGGACGTCGGTCAGGCCGTCGGCGGCCGGGAGCTGTTGGCCCCCTCCGGCCCTTCGGGCCACCTCCCCCGCGGGCGGGGGAGGACCGGGGTCGGCGGCCTTGGTCCTCCCCCGTGAAGCGGGGGAGGGGGACCGCGAAGCGGTGGAGGGGGCATCCCCCTCGCCCCGGCGCAGGCTGAGCTTGAGGTCGCCGACCTCCAGGTCGAGCGAGTCGAAGCTCGACTGCTCCAGGAGCCGCATGATCTCGGCCACGTCCTTGGCGGTCAGGCTCATCGCTCGATCTTCCCCGGCGCGGCGCCGGCGCGCGACACGCCGCCAAAGACGCTCATCACATGACTGAGAGGATTGTCCGCGGGCCTGGCCACCGGCGCGGCCTCCTTGGTCGACCACACGGTCTCCGGGCGGCTCTGCAGCAGCAGGATCCGGCCCGAGGCGCGGTCCACCGCCCACTCGATGTCCTGCGGCCGCCCGTAGTGGCGCTCGACCTTGCGGCCGATGTCCCTGCAGCGCCAGGAGCTCCGCGTCCGACAGGCACGCTTGCCGGCGCATGTCCTCGGGCGTCTCCACATCGTGGATGCCGCCGCCGGGCGCGGGCAGCTGCTGGATATGCTTGTCGGCGATGTCGCGCACGGTGATCTCGCCGGTGATCTTGGCCACCACCCAGCGGTCCGGCGTCACCTCGCCGGAGACCACCGCCGAACCCAGGCCCCAGGCGCCCTCCAGCGTGATCACCGAGCGGTCGCCGGTCATCGGGCTGCGCGTGAACATCACCCCGGCCGTGCGCGCATCGACCATGCGCTGGACCACCACGGCCATGGCGACGCCCGCCTCGGGCATGGCGTGCCTCTTCCGATAGGTCATGGACTCCACCGAATAGAGGCTGGCCCAGCAGCTTCGCACCATGCGCACGGCCTCGGCCGCGCCCATGACCCAGAGGTAGGTGTCCTGCAGGCCCGCGAAGCTCGCGTCCTCGGCGTCCTCGGTGGTGGCCGAGGAGCGGACGGCCACCGGCGCGGAGGCCTCGCCGGGGCAGAGCGCGGCATAGGCCGCGATGATCTCGGCCTCCACGTCGGGCGGCAGCGGCGCCTGCTCCAGCCGCGCGCGCAGGGCCCGCGAACAGGCGGTCACGGCATCGAGGTCGTCGGCCTGCAGCGCCTCGACCTCGGCTCGCAGCGGCGCGGCCGCCTCCAGCGCCTCGAGGAAACGCTCGAATGCGGCGGTCTTGACCACGAAGCCCGGCGGCACCTCGATGCCGGCGCGCGTCAGCTCGCCCAGGCTGCCGCCCTTGCCGCCGACGTCGAGGCGGTCGGCCAGTCCGATGTCGGCGAACCAGCCGATGATCCCGGTTGAATCCACGGCGAAATCCCTACTGTCAGAAGCGTCACGACGCCCCGTCCGCCGTCGACCCGGACGCGCTGGCCGTCCTTGATCTTGGAGGTGGCCGTGCCTGTGCCCACCACGGCGGGCAGGCCGTATTCGCGCGCCACGATGGCGGCGTGGCTCATGGACCCGCCGATGTCGGAGACCGCCGCCGAGATCTTCTGGAAGATCGGCGCCCAGGTGGGATTGGTCACCTGGCAGACCAGGATGTCGCCCTGCTTCAGCCGGCCGATCTCCTCCACCGATTTCACCACCCGCGCCGTGCCTTCGACCACGCCGTTGGAGGCGGCGACGCCGCGGATCTCGTTGGGGTCCCCGCCCTTGCCGGCGGTCAGCCAGACGTCGAGGTTCTCGCGGGTGATGCCCCAGAGCATGACGATGGCCGGGTCGTCGATGATGTCGGGCACCGGGCCCAGCGCCGGCGGGGTGTCGTGCCTGGCCCACTCGGCGATGGCCGCCCTGCGCTCGGCCACGATGGCCGGCCAGTGGTCCGGGCCGCGCGGCGGGGAGCCGTTGGACCAGGAGGTCATCAGGTCGATGATCGCGGCCTCGACCTCGTAGTGGGTCAGCTGGAACACGTCCTCGGCGTCGCCGAAGAAGCCGTGCCCGGCGAGCAGGGCGCCGAACTCCCGGACCTTGTTGAAGAAGAGGTTTGTGTACCAGTGCTCGCAGTAGAACTTGTGCCCCTCGACGTAGGGGAAGACGCGGTGCGCCAGGCCGATCATCTGGTCGTAGGCGGCCCGGTCGTCGTCGGTGGCGAGCAGCTCGCGGTAGTCGGCGATGAGCTGGGCGCGCTCCTCCATGAGCTGGTCCGTCGGCCGCTCCAGGCTCTGTCCGGCCTTCACCTGGGCGATGTAGCCGGGCAGGGCCGAGAAGGGCAGGGAGAGGTCGTCATTCCAGGAGCGGTGGTAATGGTAGAAGCCGTCCCCGACATTGACGTTGAACCAGGGGTCGCGGGAGATCGCCAGCTCCTTCAGCCATTCCTTGCCGGGCGCGCCCATCTGGTCGAGCGAGGCCAGCACGTCCTCGGCCGAGACCCCGTCGTGGAACTTTAAGTCGACGTCCAGCTCCACCGCCTTGCGGGCCAGGCGCTTGAGCTCATCGTCGGGGCGGAAGATCTCCGCCTCCATGCCCGCCACCATCCGCGCGATGGTCTGGTCGGAGATCTCCGGGAACGCCTGCTTGCAGAAGGCGAAGAAGGTCATGTAGGCGCCGTAGCCGAGCAGCAGGAACTCGAAGTGGTGGTGCCACATCCGGAAGTACCCCTCGAGGGTCTTCTGGTAGGTGTCGAGCAGCCAGTGGTTCGAGGCGACGCCGCGGCCGGCGTGGACGTTCTCGAGCGGCTCGAACTCGGGCAGGGAGGGCGTGGGAAGGGCCTGGGCGTCCTTGATCAGGGCGCGCATCTTGTCCTTCCACTGGTCGTAGAGCCGCTCCCAGTTGGCGTAGTAGTAGAAGGCCCGCTTCTGGAACTCCTCGGTCCGCCGGGCGATCTCGGCCGGATCGGTGACGGCGTTGCCGCCGATGTAGACCCGCCCGTTGATGATCCGCTGGTCGATGCCGAGCGTGGTGGGCAGGCAGTGCACCCGCGTGTTGGATGCGCCGAGCGCGCAGTAGGCGGCCTCGCCGGTGACCATGTCGAAGTGCGACATGGGCTCGGGGAAGTGCATGGAGTTGTAGAACCAGAAGCGGTCGTCGTCGGCCGGCGTGAACTGCATGTAGTAGGCGTGAGCGGCCTGGGCCCGCTCGGTGCCCGCGATCACCTTCAGCTCGCTCGGCAGCGGGAAGCCCGCGGCTTGCGGCGGCTGCACCGGCTTGTTCATGGCCGTTCCTCCGTGGCGGCCTGGGCCGCCTGACGCATTCGTGGATCTTTCGGCGATCTTTAGCCTATGCGCCCGCCGACCGCGAGCCACGGCGCGACGAGGCGGCGTTTCAAGCAGCGAAACGCGCGGACCCCAGCCGATGGCGACGGCCGGTTGCGGCGGGGGCAGACAAAAGCCGTGGCTGCGCCTAGCCTCCCTGCACGGGAAGCATGAGGGGGGACGACATGACCGGGCCTCGCGCGCTCCTGGCCGCCCTGGCCGCGTCCCTGCTGGCGGCCCCGGCCCTCGCCACGCCGATCCGCACCGACGCCGGGCGTCTGGACGGCGTCAGGCAGGGCGACGTCATCGCCTACGAGGGCGTGCCCTTCGCCGCGCCGCCGGTGGGCGAGCTGCGCTGGCGAGCGCCCCGGCCGGTCGAGCCATGGCGCGGCGTGCGCAAGGCCGATCATTTCGGGCATGTCTGTCCGCAGCCGCCGCTGGCCGGCGTCACCGACCCGGGGATCTCGGAGGACTGCCTCTATCTGAACCTCTGGCGCCCGACGAAGGCGAAGGGACCCTTGCCGATCATGGTGTTCATCCATGGCGGCGGCTTCACCACGGGCGCGGGCTCGATCCACGCGCTCTGGGGCGACCAGCTGGCGAGTAAGGGCGTGATCGCGGTCACCGTGAACCATCGCCTAGGGCCGCTCGGCTATCTCGCGCTTCCGGAGCTGAGCCGCGAGTCCGGCCACGGCTCGGGCGCCTATGGCTCGCTGGACCTGGTGGCGGCGCTGAAGTGGATCAAGCGCAACGCCCGCGCGTTCGGCGGCGACCCCGGCCGGATCACGGTCTTCGGCCAGTCCGGCGGCTCGATGTCCGTCAGCCTGCTCCTCGCCTCGCCCCTGGCGCGGGGCCTGGTCAGCCGCGCGATCGGCGAGAGCAACGGGATATTCGCGCCCTATCCCAGGCCTTCGTCGGCCGTCCCGCTCGCGGAGGCGGAGACGGCGGGCCTGGCCTTTGAGGCCGAGGTGGGCGCCAAGCGCCTTTCGGACCTGCGTAAGCTTCCGACCGAGGCTCTCCTGAAACCGCGCGCGAACTGGGGGCCCGTGATCGACGGCGCCTTCCTGAAGGAGGCCCCCTACGAGGTCTTCGCGGCGGGCCGCCAGATCGACGTGCCGACGATGGTGGGCAGCAACGACACCGAAGGCGTCTTCTTCCTGGGGCCGAACCCCCCCGTCAAAGCCGCGGACTGGGACAAGATCCTCAAGGACAACTGGGGCGCCGACTACGCCAGGGCCAAGGCGCTCTATCCGTTCACGACCGATGCGGAGGCCTATTGGTCGATGGCCCGCGCCCTCGGCGACTATGGCTACGACTGGCAGGTCTGGACCTGGGCCCGGCTGCAGTCGCGCACGGGCAGGGCCCCGATCCGGATGTGGCGGCTGCAGCAGCCCTATCCCGTGGCCGATCCCAAGGAGCGCGCGCTGATGGGCACGCCCCATGGCGCGGAGACGGCCTATGTCTTCGGCCACTTCGACAGCCAGAACGGGCGGATGGCCTGGACCGACGAGGACCGAAGGCTCGGCGAGATCATGTCGAGCTACTGGACCAACTTCGCCAAGACCGGCGATCCGAACGGCCCGGGCCTGCCGAGATGGCCGGTCTATCGCCCGGGGACGGCCACGGTGATGCTGCTGAAGACGCCGCCCGAGCTTGGAACTCACCCGCGCCAAGCCCAGCTCGAGCTCAACGACAAGGTCCTGCTGGCGCCGCTGAAGGACGCCAAGACGCCGGCTGCTGGCGGCCGCTGAGGCGATCGCAGCGAGCGCCCGCCGGGTGTGAGGCGCGACGCCCGTCTCCTGAAACTTGTGCGAAGTTCTTCTTTTGTTCTGGACGCGGCCTCCCGCTGGCGCGAGCATTGGGCCCTGCAAGCGGAGGACATAGATGGCGGCCACGTTCGGCAAAGGCCCTTTCTCGGTCATGGACATCGATCCCGAAGCCTATGACGACATGCTGCTCCGCCACGGGGCGGACATCGCCGCGAGGCCCGACGCTCAAGCGGCGCCAGCGCCCGGCGCCCCACAGCCCGTGGCGAGCCTCGCGACCAGCGCCGACGGCATCGATTTCATCAAGCGCTGGGAAGGCCTGCGCCTGAAGACCTACAAGGACGGCGCGGGGCACGCGACCATCGGCTACGGCCACAAGCTGGCCACGCCCGACGAATATCCGAACGGCATCACGCCACAGCAGGCGGACGACCTGCTCAACGCCGACTTGCGCCGGACCGAGCAGATCATCCGGCGCAAGGTCAAGGTTCCGCTTACGCAGAACCAGCTCGACGCCCTGGCGGCCATGACCTTCAACGTGCCGGCCGTCATGACCCAGTCCAAAGATTCCCACCTGCTCAGCAAGCTGAACAGCGGGGACTACGACGGCGCGGCCCAGCAAATGTCCCGCTGGAACCACATCAGGAAGAACGGTGAGCTGCAGGTCGATCCAGGCCTCAGCCGCCGACGGGCGGCCGAACAAGACATCTTCCGGAACGGCGCCTACGCCGGGCCGTAGCGGGTCTATCTGGCTCTGACCAGCGTGAGGAAACCGCCATCCAAGAAGGCGCGGAGGCGCCCACAGGACCGCCCGTAGCCGAAAACGGGAAGGTCGATCTTGTTACTGCAGGTATAGCGGACGTCTTCCTCATATCCTTTCGGGGACGAGGTGTGCTCCTTGGTGCTCGAGCCCACCAAGCAGACGTCGTCGCCGTAGACGACGCGACGGTCGGTAATGGTGACCGTCTTGCCCAGCATGCCCCGCGTCTCGGCGTCCGAAACCGCAACGATCCCGTCGTCGACGTGATAGCCTTTCACGATCCAGCGCCCATTGGCGCCAGTTGGGCAGGGCGCGGCATGGGCGACGGCGCCCCAGGCCAAGGACGCCGACAGAAGAAGCAGGCCGGTCTTCAGGCGCTTCATGAGCTTCACCCCGATCCGCAAAGGCTCGACAATGCAGGGGCGAGGATGATCACCGTTGGAGCCGCCGACAAGCTGTAACGCCCTACCGTGCACCGAGGCCCGACTGGGCTTTCCGGGGCAGCCTCGCGCGGACGAGGTCGTAGGAGGCCTCGATCAGGCCCCAGACCATGTCGTCGTCCAGCGAGCCGTCGAGGCTGACGGTGTTCCAGTTGCGCTTGTCGGTGTGGTAGCCGGGCCGGATCGCGGGGTGCTCGGCGCGCAGGACCTCGGCCAGGACCGGGTCGCACTTCAGGGTGACGCGGAGGCCCTCCGGCGTGTCGACGAACCAGCCGAAGACCTTGCCGAAGACCTTGTAGACCTGGACGTCCTCGCCGAACGGGTGGTCGAGCGCCGCGCCCGGCAGGCCCGACATGCGCGCGTGGAGATCACGGGGGCTGATGGTCATCCTAGGGGGCCGATGTGGGATTCACGACTGAAACCCTTCCCCCTCGATGGGGGAAGGGCAGGGGTTGGGGGTGGGCGCGCCGCCGCCCGAACGCGATCTCTCTGAAACGCCCTGCCGACACCCCCATCCCGACCTTCCCCCATCGAGGGGGAAGGAGAAGGCGGGCGTCTGCGGAGTCGGCGATCCGGACCCATTCGCCTGTCACCGGGTGCGGATAGTGGAAGGGGTGGATGCCCTGGCGCGGCCAGCGCGGCGCCGGGGCTTCTGCGATCTCGTCCGGGCCGCGGGGGTTCTCGGGATAGGTCTTGGACGGCGCGGAGACCATCAGGGGATCGACCCTGGAGTGGGCCCAGCCGGTCTCGTAGTCGGCCTGCCAGACGACGCGGTAGTTGAAGACCTTGATCTTCCAGACGCCATCCTGCTTGACGTACTCGTTCTCATAGACCCCGCCCTCCCAGAACTGGCGCGGGATGGTCGGCGGCGGGTTCGGGTTGGTGTCATGGACCCCGCCCTGCATGAAGGTGCGAAAGCGCCCCTGGGCGGTCCTGCCGTCCGGGGCCACGTCGACGATGTCCTGGACGATCAGGTGCTCGAACAGGAGCCCGTCCACCGGCCCGTTCATGCCGGTGGCCCCGCCGTAGAGCCGGCGCGCGCCTGCCTTGCCGCGATAGATCCCGCCCATGAAGTAGAGCGCCGCGTCGTCGGCGAAGAGTTCGACGATGGCCGGGAACAGGCACTTGTCCATGTAGTAGCCGTACTTGAACTGCAGCTCGCGCACGGCCTTGACGTCCTGCAGGATCCCCAGCTCGCGGCGGGTCTCGGCCAGCTCGCGGCGCAGATCCGCGACGTCGGTTTCAAGGGTCATCGGGGGCTCCACTCGCTGACCCCCTCCCCCCTCGAGGGGGAGGGCTGGGGAGGGGGGACAATGGCCTCTCCACCGCCATTCCGCCACAGGTCAGGCCGCAGGCGGTCCTCTGAAGACGCCGGCGCGGCCCCCCTCCCTCGATCCCTCCCCCTCGAGGGGGGAGGGAGGCGATCGTCAGCGTCTGGTGGATGAATTCTCCGGAGACGGGGTCATCGGCGGCCCTGCGGTCTGCCAGTGGGGGCGGGCGCCCTGCAGCATGGCGTCCAGGTCGTCGGGCAGCTCCATGTAGCGGCCGGTAAGGCCGTCGTAGCGGCCCGAGGCCAGGTCCACGCAGCGCTGGGCGCAGCGCTCCAGATCCCTGGAGGCGTTGGGCTTGAGGCTCTGTTCCTTCAGCCGCTCGGCCATCATGGGCAGCCATTTCCGGGCGGCCGGGTCGTTCATCGTCTCCTCGGCGATGCCGGTGAAGACGAAGCCCGGATCGATCGCGAAGGCGCAGACGCCGTGGTCCTTGCCTTCCAGCGCCGCCTCCTCGACCAGGCGGCTCTGGGCGATCTTGCCGGTGCAGTAGGCCGACATGTAGGCGGCCGCCATCCGCGCGGCGAGCGCGGAGACCAGGATGATCCGCCCGCCCTTGCGTTGGACCATGCCGGGCATGACCGCGCGGATGAACATCATCGGCGCCTTGATGTGCACGCCCTGGGCGGCCCACCAGCGCTCCGGGTCGATCTCGAAGAGCGGACCGAAGGGCCCCGGCACGCCGGCGTTGTTGACCAGGAGCGTGACGGGCCCCAGCCCGGCCTCGGCGGCCTTCACGACCCGCTGGACGTCGGCCCAGGACGTGACGTCGCCGGCGACGGCGAGGGCTTCGCCGCCCCGGGCCCTGATTCCCGCCGCGACCTCGTCGATCTGGCCCTGGCTGCGGGCCGTCACCGCGACCTTGACCCCTTCGGCGGCGAGCCGTTCGGCGATGGCGCGGCCGAAGCCGCGCCCCGAGCCGGTGACGATGGCGACCTGTCCTTGCAGTTGTCCTGGCATCTAGTCGGCCGCCTTCTCTTCGGGCCGCGGCTGCTGCTCGAACGGCGCGCCGGTGACGGGGTGAGGGATAGTGGAAGGGGACGACCGGGGTCTGCGGCCAGGTGGCGAAGCCGGCGACGAAGCTCGTCAGGGCCGCGGGGATTCTCGGGATAGAGCGGGCCGCGCAGCGCGAAGTTGCCCCGCCACCGCGCCCAGCCCTCCTCGAAGGTCCCCTGGAAGACCACGTGGTAGTTCAGGACCCTGATCTTCCAGACCGCGTCCTCTTTCACGTAGTCGTTCTCGTAGATCCCGCCTTCCCACCATTGCTGCAGGCCCGGGCCGCCCGGCTCGATCACCCGGCGCGAGACGTGCGTGCCCGCCTGCATGAAGCAGCGGAAGCGGCCCTTGGCGGTCTTGCCGTCCGGCGCGACGGTGATGATCTCCTGCATCTGCTGGTGATCCAGCAGGAAGCCCGGGACCGGGCCGTTGTAGCCGCCGGTGAAGTTCTGGCGGAACATGTCGTGGTAGAGCCGCCTGAGCCCGGCCTTGCCTTTGAACACCCCGCCGCCGAACACCACCTCGCCGTCGTCGGCGAAAAGGTCGACCACCTCGTCGTAGAGGCATTTGTCGAGATAGTAGCCGTAGGCGTACTGCAGCTCCTTGACCTGCTTGGCGTCCTCCAGGAGCCCGACCCGCCGTCTCAGGTCCTCCAGCTCCTTCATCGCGTCCTGCGATGCGGTTTCGGGCATGGCGTTTCCTTTTTTCTGAACAGTCTGACCCGAACGACGGCGCCGCCGAGCCTATCTCCAATCCTTGGTCCGATTGTCCCTGCGAAGGCCGGGATCCAGATCCCATCCTCAAGCGGCTGATTGGACATTCTCCGACCTGTGGAACCTGCCTCCAGACTCTTCCATCTGGGTCCCGGCCTTCGCCGGGGCGGACGGGAGAGAAGGGGCAAGCCTTTGAATCTACGGGCCATCAACAGATTCCGATCCTACCCCGCCCCCTCCCGCCACTCGCGCCAGAGACCCAGCGCCTCGTGGGCTGGCCGGTCGCAGAAGCCGAAGAGCACGCTCTCCTCCAGGGCCTCGAAGGCGAATTCCGTCCAGCCGGGCAGGGCCGCGGCGTCCCTGGGGCCGAACTCGAGCTCGGCGTCGCCGACCTTAGCCCGGATCCGGCCCTCCACCAGGACCACCGCCTGGCCGTCGGTCGACTTCACGGCGCGGGTCGAAAAGCCTTGCGGCAGAAGGGTCAAGCGAGGCTCCGAGCGTCGGCATGGCCGGCCGGCCGTCGCCGTGGCGGTACTCGTGGCGCCAGCCCCGCCAGGGATCGGGCGGCGCCGGACCCGGCGCAGGGCCTGGAGCGCCGGCGCGGGCCTCGGCATAGGGCCAGGCGAACCTGGAGCGGCCGGCCGGATCGGCCGCGGCCTGGGCCCTGGACCTGGTGTTCCTGGCGGAACTCGGCGTGCAGGAAGCCCACGAGCGGGACATCCAGGCCGTCGAGCCAGACCACCGGGCCGGACCCGCCGCCGTGGTCGTGCCAGCACCATGGCGGGGTGATGATGAAGTCGCCGGGCGCCATGGCGACCTTCTCGCCGTCCACGGCAGTGTAGGCGCCCTCGCCCTCGATCACGAACCTCAGCGCGGACTGGGTGTGGCGGTGGGCCGGGGCGACCTCGCCCGGCAGGATCAGCTGGAAGCCGGCGTAGAGGGTGTCGGCGACGGCCAGCTCTGCCGGGCAGGCCCGGATTGGCCAGCACCAGCACCCGCCGTTCGGCCTTCTCGGCGCTGATCCGCTCGGCCGGCTTCCAGGAGCTGGCCCCTGACCTCGCCATAGGCCCATTTGAAGGGGACGGCCCGGGGCTTCGGCTCAGAGGGGGCGAGGGCGGCCAGGCTCTCCCACAGCGGCGCAAGGTGCGCGCGCCCGAGCCGGGCGTAATACCCGGCCATACCGTCGGCGAGAGGGTCTGCAGTATCAGGGACCATGAGCGTTTCCTGGATACATAGGCCAGCGTCGGGTTGACCGCGTCAACGCCCGATCGAGCGCAACTTCCATCCGCCGCGCGGCTCCTCAATAGCTTGCAGCCTCCTGACCGCGAACCCAACCGGAGGCGACCCGCACGTTCCCCTCTCCCCTCGAGGGAGAGGGGTCAGGGGAGAGGGGCCGCGCTGGATTCTCCCTTGCGCCGTCTCCAAGGGGTGACCTGTCGAGCGAGTCTTGAAGCGCCGCGCTTGCCGCTTCCCCCCTCCCCTGCACCCCTCCCCCTCAAGGGGGGAGGGGACGCGGAATACCGACCCGCAACGTCGAACCACCTCGCGCCGAAGACTTCAGCTCAGCGGTCTTGGCCGCCCACGACCTCGACGATCGCCGTGGTCAGCCGCTGGAGGTCTTCCGGCGAGATGGTGAACGCGGGCGTTAAGTATATCACCTTGCCGAAGGGGCGGATCCAGACGCCGAGGTCGACGAAGCGCTGGCGCAGGGCGGCCGGGTCGTCCAGGCGTTCCAGCTCGACGACGCCAATGGCGCCCTTGACCCGGACGTCCGCCACGGCGGGCCGGCCGCGGCAGGGCGCCAGCCCGGCTTCCAGCGCCCGGGTGATCGCCGCTGCCTGCTCCAGCCGAGGCTCGGTCTCGAAGAGGTCGAGCGAGGCGTTGGCGGCGGCGCAGGCCAGCGCGTTTCCCATGTAGGTCGGCCCGTGCATCAGCGCCGTTTCGGATCGTCCGACCAGAAGGCCTCGAACACCCTGGCGCTCGCCACCGTCGCGGCCATGGGAAGCGTCCCGCCGGTCAGGGCCTTGCCGAGGGTGATGATGTCGGGCCGCACGTCCGCCTGCTCGAAGGCGAACATGGTCCCGGTGCGGCCGAAGCCGGTGAAGACCTCGTCGAAGATCAGGAGCAGGCCGTGGCGGTCCGCCAGGGCGCGCAGGCGCCGCAGCACCTCGGGATCGTGGAAGCGCATGCCGCCGGCCCCCTGGACCAGGGGCTCGACGATGATCCCGGCGATCCGGCCCGCCTGCCGTTCCAGATGGCCGCCCAGCGCGGCGGCGGCCTGGTCGTCCAGCGGCAGTCCGACCAGGTCATGCTCGGGCAATACCCCCGAAAAATGGGCGTGCATGCCCTCGTCGGGGTCGCAGACCGCCATCGTCGCGAAGGTGTCGCCGTGATAGCCGCCCCTGAAGGCGAGGAAGCGCGTGCGACCGGCGCTCGCCCTGGTTCAGCCAGTACTGGACGGCCATCTTCATCGCCGCCTCGACCGCCACGGAGCCGGAGTCGGTGAAGAACACCCGCTCGAACGGGGGGCCGAGCGCCTCGCAGAGCCGGCGCGCCAGCGTCAGCGCCGGCTCGTGCACGAGGCCGCCCAGCATGACGTGGGGCATGGCCTCGAGCTGGGCCTGCACGGCCCTGGCGATGTGGGGGTGGTTGTAGCCGTGGCAGGCGGTCCACCAGGAAGCCACGCCGTCGACCAGCTCGCGCCCGTCGGCGAGCACGATGCGCGAGCCATGGGTGCGCGCCGCAAGCAGCGGCGCCGGCTCGGTCTTCATCTGGGCGTAGGGAAGCCACAGGCAGCCGGCCGCGGGCGCTGCATCCAGATTCCCCCCCTTGGGGGAGCGCCCGCTCCGGACCCGGTCCGGAGCGGGGCTGGGGGGATGAAGTCCGCTGTCCCTGCGCCCTTGGGCCCCCTTCCCGCCCTTCGGGCGGACTTCCCCCCGCGGGGAGGAAAGATCTTCGTCCTCGATCCATACGGGGAGGTGTGGAAGGACGGAGGGGGCGGGTCAGCGCCGTTCCTGGGGAGGGAGGTTGGCGCCTCCAGCGGCCGGGCCTACACCGGCCCCCGCAAATGTCCAGGTTCGATACCCTGTTCGAGGACGCGCTGGCCGAGGCCGGGCGGCGGGGCCGCCGGCGCCGGCTGCGCGCGCTGGCGCCGCTGGACGGCGGGCGCGTGCGCCTGGACGGGCGCGAGCTGATCGACCTCTCCTCCAACGACTACCTGGGCCTGTCGCGCCACCCCTGCTGATCGAGCGCGCCAGGGCCTTCACCGGGCGTCTGGGGACGGGGGCCGGCGCCTCGCGCCTGGTGCGCGGGACCTTCGAGGCCCACGCGGCGCTGGAAGCGAGGCTCGCGGCGCTGAAGGGCGCCGAGGCGGCGCTGATCTTCCCGTCCGGCTGGCAGGCCAACGCCTCGGTCCTGCCCGCCCTCTTCGCGGCGGCGCCGAGCAGGGGCCGGCCCTGGTCTTCGCCGACCGGCTGATCCATTCGAGCCTGCACCACGGCTGCCAGGCCGCCGGCGTGCGGCAGATCCGCTTCCGGCACAACGACCTCGACCATCTGGAGCGGCTGCTCGAGGAACGCGCCGACGAGCCCGGCCACAGGTTCATCCTGACCGAGAGCGTCTTCAGCATGGACGGGGACGAGGCCGACGTCGTGCGCCTGGCGGGGATCGCCGAGCGCTTCGGCGCCTTCCTCTACCTGGACGAGGCCCACGCCACCGGCGTGCTCGGCCCCGGCGGCATGGGCCTGTCGGGCCTGGCGCCCGGGCGGGTCGACCTGGTGATGGGCACCTTCTCCAAGGCGCTCGGGAGCATGGGCGGCTACGTGGCGGGCTCCAAGGCGATGATCGACTACCTGACCGGCGCCGCGTCGGGCTTCGTCTACGCCACCGCCCTGCCCCCGCCGGTGCTGGGCGCGATCGACGCCGCCCTCGATCTGGTTCCCGGCATGGACGCCGAGCGGGCGCATCTGAGACGGCTGTCGGAGCGCCTGCGCGCCGCCCTGAGAGACCTCGGCGCCGATGCGGGGGCCTCGACCACCCAGATCGTGCCGGCGATCGTCGGCGAGGAGGCGCCGACGCTGGAGCTCAGCCGGCGGCTGGAGGCGGGCGGCGTCCTCGCCGTGGGCATCCGCCCGCCCACCGTGCCCCGGGGATCGAGCCGCATCCGTTTCGCCCTCTCCGCTGCGCACGCCGAGGCCGACGTGGACCGGGTGGCCGCGCTGCTGGCCGAGCACTGGCCGGTGCGGCTGCCGGCATGATCCTCCTTCGCCGAGGCTTCGAAGGATGACGCGAAAGGCCCGGCTGCGCGCCGCCTTCGACCGGGCGGCGCCGAGCTATGACGCGAACGCCCAGGTCCAGCGGATCGCCGTCCGCCGCCTTGCGGCGCGGATCGCGGCCCTGGCCCTGCCGGCCCGGCCGCGCGTGCTGGAGATCGGCTGCGGCACGGGACTCCTCTCCGAGGCCCTGGTGGAGGCGCTGGGCCCGGCGGATTTCACCTTCACCGACCTGTCGCCGGCCATGGTGGAGGCCTGCCGCGCCAGGGCGGGCGACATCGGCGCGGCCGAGTTCCGGGTGATGGACGCCGAGCGGCCGGACATCGAGTCCGGCGAAGGCTTCGACCTGGTCTGCGCCAGCCTGGCGTTCCAGTGGCTCGAGGACCTGCCGGGCGCACTGGCGGGGCTGAAGGCCCTGGTCGCGCCGGGCGGCTGGCTCGCCTACGCCGCCCTGGCGGAGGGGACGCTGCGGGAATGGCGGCGCGCCTGCGAGGACGCGGGGGCCGCGGCCGCGACGCCCGCCTTCCCCTCGGCCGAGGCGCTGCGGTCGACCGCGGGCGGCCGGATCGAGACCGAGACGGTGGTCGAGGCGCACGCGGACGCACGCGGCTTCATCGCCGGGCTCAAGGCGATCGGCGCCGGCCTGGGCGCGCCGGGCGCGCGGCCGCTGGGGCCCGCCGCCCTGAAGGCGGCGATGGCGCGGTTCGAGGCCCTGGGATCGACCGCGACCTATGAGATCGCCTACGGCGCCTGGCGCCGGCCGGCCGCGCGGGGCGTCTTCGTCACCGGGACGGATACGGGCGTCGGCAAGACGGTGGTCTCCGCCGTGCTCGCCCGGGCCTGGGGCGCGGACTACTGGAAGCCGGTGCAGACGGGCCTCGCCGACGAGGCCGGCGACACCGCGGTGGTCGCCGAGCTGGCGGGGCTCGACCCCGATCGCCTGCATCCGCCCGCCTTCGCCTTCGCTCCGCCTGTCTCGCCCCACCTGGCGGCCGATGAGGCCGGCGAGGAGATCGCCCTCGACGCCTTCGTCCTGCCCTCGACCAACCGGCCTCTCGTCGTGGAAGGCGCCGGCGGCCCGCTGGTCCCGCTGAACGCACGCGACACCATGGCCGACCTGATAGCCCGCCTCGGCCTGCCGGCCGTCGTCGTCGCCCCAAGCCGCCTCGGCGCCATCAGCCAGACCCTGAGCGCCGTGCAGGCGCTGCGCGACAAGGGCGTCGAGGTCGCCGGCGTCGTGCTGGTGGGGCCGCCCTTCGCCGACAACCGCGCCGCCATCGAGATCCACGGCAAGGTCCGCGTCCTCGCCGAGCTGCCGTGGGCGGCGGCGCTGGATGCGGGCGAGGTCGCGAGGCTCGCCCGCGCGATCCCGCCGCTCGAAGAGGTCGCCGGCTGACCTCGGCTCAGCGGCGAGGGGGCGCGTCGCCCCGCTCGACCGCCAGGGCGAACACCCACCCGGTCTTCGCCGACCGGCGGAAGACCACGGTCTTGCCCTTGCCCCTGAACCGGTAGCGGACGACCCCTTCGGGACGCGACAGCATCGTCCTGACGGCGGTCCTCAGGGACGGGCTCTCCAGCTCGGCCGGGCGCTCGAAGATCAGCGCGGCCTGGCGGTGCAGGGCGGTCCGGCCCTGGGCGTCCAGGGCGTAGAAGCCGATGCTCTGCGGCAGGCGGATCTGTTGCTCCACCAGGGCGGCGAGCTTGTCCGCCGAAACCGAGACGCCGAGGGCGCCGACGACCTTGCCGTCGGCCATGACCGGCGCCGCGACGATGATCGACCTCGCGCCGGTGGAGTGGCTCACGACGAGCTGGCCCTCCACGTCGCGGCCGGCCAGCAGAACCGGGAAGTACTCGCGATCGGCAAGGCTCTCGCCGACCGCGCCCTTCTCGAGGGTGAAGTAGGCGCCGTCGGGCCTGGCCATCCAGACCGCCGCCGCGACGGGCGTCTCGCCCGCAAGCGCCGCCAGGGGGGCCCTGACCCGCGCCCAGTCGCCGCTTCGCGCTTCTTCCGTGGCCGCCGCCGTCTTCAGGCCCGCAAGGACCGACTGGAGCTCGGATTCCACCAGCGCCTCATAGGCGTCCAGCGCCACGCGGGCGTCCACCGTGGCGGCCGGCCGGACCGGCAAGGCTGGTCTGGCCGCCGCCGACGCCGCCGGCGCCGCCGGCAAGGTCACGAGCAGGAACAGCACGCCACACAGGATCGATCTCGTCATCGCCGCCTCCCGATGAGTTCTTCACCCCTACAACAACGCGCGAACGGCCAAGTCGGCGCTCCGCCTCGCGGCCAAGGGAAGTTGACGCGGGCGCGCCATCCGGGCTAGCCTCGCCTCAGTTGACTTCGTCAATGGGGGAAGGGGATGCCCGCGGCCGACCGCGCGAGCCTGACCGGGCTGGCCGACGCCTTCCTCGCCGCCCTGGCCGCCCGCGATCCGGGCCAGGCGCCGCTGGCCGAAGGCGTGCGCTACACCGAGGACGGCCAGGCGCTGGCCCTGGGCGACGGCTTCTGGGGCACGGCCAGCGCCGCGGGCCGATACCGCAACGTCTTCGTGGACACGCGAAGCGGGCCAGGCGGCCTTCTTCGCGACCATGGCCGAGAACGGGACGCCGGTGATCCTGGTCGGGGCGGCTCAAGGCCGACGGCGACGGCCGGATCAGCGAGATCGAGACCTTCCTCGCGCGCGCCTCGGGGGGCCTCGGCCCCATGGCCGACGGCGCGCGCCTGCTGAACGAGCGCGGGGCGCCCCCTGCCGGTCTGGTCCGAGCCCGTCCCGCCGGCCGAGCGGCTGAGTCGCGCGGAGCTGGTCGCGGCGGCCGACAAGTACTTCTGGGGCCTGGAAAGGAATGCGCCCGGGCGGGACTATTCCTTCTTCGCCGACGATTGCATCCGGCTGGAGAACGGGACGCAGACCACGCTGAATCCGGCGCTGCGCTACGGCGAGGGCCTGTCGGAACGGCGCAGCGAGGCGCAGGAGGTGCTGGCGAGCTTCGCCGGCATGACCGCGCGGGCGCAGTTCGAGACCGGCTACTTCTGCTTCGTGGACCGCATCAGGGACCGGCGCTTCCCGGTGGTGGACATCGAGCGCGGCGCGGTCTTCGCCTTCGGCTTCTTCGACCATTCCGGCACGGTGCACCAGATTCCGCTCGCGGACGGGCGGGTGATCGAGGGCGGGGTGAAGCGAGCCCTTCACCTGGCAGATCGGCGAGGCGTTCAAGATCGACAAGGGGAAGATCGGATTCGTCGAGGCGGTGATGAAGCGCTGCCCCTACGGGATGAAGGCGGGGTGGGAGTGAGGCCGAGCGCCTCGCTCAGCCCAATGCCGTCATGGACGGGCTTGTCCCGGCCACCCATGACCACGGGACTTTCCGTAAGGTCGGCGTGCATGGGTCCCCGGGACAAACCCGGGGATGACGGTGGTTGGAAAAAGGGAGGAGACCAGAATGAAGCTTCAACTGATGGCCGCGGGGGCGATCGCGGCGATGGGCTTGGTGGGGAGCGCGGCGCCGGCGGCGGCCGATCCGATCCCCATGGGCAAGATCGAGTGCGACCGGGCCTGCCTGCAGGACATGGTCGACCAGTACCTCGCCGCCGTGGTGGCGCATGACCCGGCCGGCTGCCGCTGGCGCCGGACTTCCGCTACACCGAGAACGGCCAGGAGCTGAAGCCGGGCGACGGCTTCTGGGGCACCGCCAGCGCCATCGGCAAGTACAAGCACTACTTCCTGGACCCGCGCACCGAGCAGGCCGGATTCATGGGGGTGATGAAGGAGAACGGCCAGGACGCGATCCTGGCCCTGCGCATCAAGCTCGAGGGCAAGAAGATCTCCGAGATCGAGGCCATCCTCGGCCGCTCGGGCCTGGGGACCGCCGGACCGACGGGCGCGGCGAACCTGGAGGCCATGGGCAAGCCCGACGACGTCTGGCTGGCCGACAACCCCGACCACGCCTCGCGCGAGGACATCATCCGGGTGTCGAACAAGTACTTCTCGGGCCTGGAGAACGACGACGGCAAGGGCGACTACTCCTTCTTCGCCGACGACTGCTACCGGCTGGAGAACGGCATCCAGACCACCTCGGGCCCGCATCCGCGGCCGCCGCCGCCCGCCCCGCCGCCGGGCGCGAAGCCGCCGCCGGCGCGCACCGGGCCGGACATGTTCAACCTGAGCTGCAAGGCCGGCTTCGCCACGGGCTACTTCAAGATCGTCACGCGCATCCGCGACCGGCGCTTTCCCCTGGTGGACGAGGACAAGGGCGTGGCGTTCGCCTTCGCCTTCTTCGACCACAACGCCCAGGTCCACGACTACACCCTGGCCGACGGGACCAAGGTGCACGGCGGGCTGCAGGCGCCCTTTACCTGGGAGATCGCCGAGGCCTTCCGCATCGAGAAGGGCAAGATCAAGGTCATCGAAGCGGTGCTGAACAACGCCCCCTACGGCATGAAGGGCGGCTGGGACGGGCATTAGCTTCCTTCTCCCACGGGGAGAAGGAGGGGCCCGCGCCGGAGGCGTGGGAGGTGAGGGGGTAGGGACGGAGAGATGCCTCACCCCTCACCTTCCCATCGCTGCGCGATGGGCCCCTTCCTCTCCCCGTGGGAGAGGAATTCCTAGCGCTGCCACCCTGAGGTCATGCCGTAGGGGACGGTGTCGAGGACGGCTTCGACGCGCTTGATCTCGTGGTCCTGGATCTTGAAGAGCTCGAAGATCTCGAAGGCGTAGGGCGCGTCGAAGGGCGGGGGGACGTGCAGGGTCTCGCCGTTGGTCATCTTGACGTCCTTGATCACCCCGGCGTGGTCGAAGAAGACGATCGCCAGGGCCAGGCCTTTCTGGACGTCGATGACCGGATAGCGCCGGTCGCGGATGTGGCTGATGAAGGGCGAGAAGCCGGTGGCGAACTGTTCGCCGCAGGTCATCTTGCTCATGGCGGCCGGCGAGTCGCGGGTTGCCCGAGGTGATCATGCCGTTCTCGATCCGCTGGCAGGCCGGATCGAAGGGGGTGAGCTTGTCGGTCGCCTGCTCCAGCCCCTCGAAATAGGAATTGGCGATGGCCAGGAGCTGCGCGCGGCTCAGCCGGTCCTTGGCCGGGACGTCCTCGAGGAAGACCGGCCTGGGCGTCAGGACCGGCGGCTTGGCGTTGCCGAACGGGCCCTGGCCGGGCGTGGAGCGCGCCACCAGGGTCTCGATCTGGTTGATCTTCGTGGCGCTCTGGATCTGGAGCCGGATGGCGACGATGGCCTGGCGGCCGCTCTCCTTGACGGTGACGAAGGCGCCGGCCTCTTCGGTCGCCGGGTCCACGAAGGTGAGCTTGTAGTCGCCCAGGCCGTCGATCGTGCCCCACAGGCCGTCGCCGAGCTTCAGCGCCTGGCCGTTCTCGGTGTAGCGGGCCTCGCGCGTCAGCGGCAGGCGCGAGGGGTCCTTGGCGGCCAGCGCCGCCAGGTACTGGTCGATGAAGCCCTGAAGGCAGGCCCGCTCGCAGACGGGGGGAACCGGAAGCGCGGCGGCCGGCGCATCCGCGGCGAGGGCGGCGTTCGCGCCAAGGCCGAGACCCAGGGCCGCGAACGCGGCGGCGGCGAGCGTTTGAAGCCTCATTGTCCGTCCCTTCCCTTGCAAACCGTCATGGCCGGCCTTGTGCCGGCCACCCATGAACATGCACCTTTCCGGAAGCTCAGTGTGCATGGGTCCCCGGGACAAGCCCGGGGATGACGGTGTTTGATGGTTGATGCGCGCTGCTAACCGCCCCGCTCGTCATCTCGTAGGGCGCAGGGATGTGTGGGGCCTCGATGTGCATGTCTAAGGCGCCCTGATCGTTGAGCGGCTAGCTTAGGCGCGATCGCGCCCGTTACAATGCCTTCCGCCGATGTCGCCGGCCGACAGGCCCCGGCAAGCAGAGCCGCAGAGGACGCAGAGGAGGCGCAGAGATCGCAGAGAGACGGAGGCGCTGAGCGTCCTCCGCGCCTCCTCTGCGTCCTCTGCGGTTCCCCTTGAAGGCGCCTGCGGCGCGCAGGGAGACCGGATGGACGGAGCAGGGACTTCATCGACGCCGAAGCTGGTCCTGCCGTCCGGGGAGGGGCTCTGGTACGGCGGCGGCGTGGCGTGCGCCGCGGCTCGGCGGGCGGGGCGAGAGCCGCAATCCGGGCTCGGGCGAGGTCGTGGCCCTGGTCGCCCAGGCGAGCCCGGACGACGTGGACCTGGCGGTGGAGGCGGCCGAGGCCGGGTTTGCGGCCTGGCGCGCGGTGGAGCCGCTGGCGCGGGCGCGGGCGCTGAGGGAGATGGCGGCGCGCATCCGCGGCCCACGGGCCCGAGCTCGCCCTGCTGGACGCGGCCGATTCCGGCAATCCGGTCTCCGAGATGCTCGGCGACGCCGAGGCGGCGGCCTCGCAGGTGGAGTTCTTCGCCGGGCTGGTCACCGAGATGAAGGGCGCCTCGGTCCCGATGGGGCCGGACCGGGTGAACTTCTCCGTGCGCGAGCCGATGGGCGTGGTCGCGCGGATCCTGCCGTTCAACCATCCCCTGATGTTCTGCGGCGGCAAGACCGCCGCGATCCTGGCGGCGGGCAACGCGGTGGTGATCAAGCCGCCCGAACAGGCGCCCCTGACCACGCTCAGGATGGCCGAGCTGACGGCCGACCTCTTCCCGCCGGGGGTGTTCAACGTGCTGCCGGGCGGGCGCGAGGCGGCGGCGCATCTGGCGGGCCATCCGAAGGTGGCCATGACCGCGCTGGTGGGCTCGGTCGGCGCCGGCAAGGCGGTGATGCGGGCGGCGGCCGACACCCTGAAGCCGGTGCTGCTGGAGCTGGGCGGCAAGAACGCCCTGATCGCCTTCGCGGACGCCGACCCGGACGAGGTCGCCGACGCCGTGATCGCGGGGATGAACTTCGCCTGGTGCGGCCAGTCCTGCGGCTCGACCAGCCGCGCCTTCCTGCACGAGGCGATCCACGACGCGGTGCTGGAGACCGTGAAGGCGAAGATCGCGCGCTTCCGGCCGGGCCTGCCCACCGATCCGAAGACGACCATGGGCGCGGTGGTCAGCCGGGCCCAGCACGAGCGGGTGATGGGCTACATCGCGGCGGCCAAGGCCGAGGGAGCGCGGCTGGTCACGGGCGGGCGGGTCCCGGACGATCCGGCCCTGAGGGACGGCTTCTTCGTGGAGCCCACGGTGTTCGCCGACGTGACCATGGCGATGCGCGTGGCGCGCGAGGAGATCTTCGGGCCGGTGCTGTCGGTGCTGAGGTGGCGCGACGAGGCGGCGATGCTGGAGGAGGTGAACCAGGTGGAGTACGGCCTGACCTGCTCGATCTGGACCAACGACATCAACGCCGCCCACCGCACGGCCGGCGCCGTGCAGGCCGGGTTCGTATGGGTGAACGAGGTGGGCCGGCATTTCCTGGGGGCGCCCTTCGGCGGCTACAAACAGTCGGGCATCGGGCGCGAGGAGTGCCTGGAGGAGCTGCTCGCCTTCACCCAGGTCAAGAACATCCACATCCGGCTGAGGGGGAAGGCGTGAGCGCCCCTCCCCCCTTGAGGGGGAGGGGTTGGGGAGGGGGGACAGCGGGCTCTCCACGCCCCTCGCGTTCCCGGGCTCGCCCCCGTAGTGGCGTTCATGGCGAAACGGGAAGAGCCGGCGCGGCCCCCCTCCCTCGATCCCTCCCCCTCGAGGGGGGAGGGAAGGCGCTTGCTGGAGAAAGGGCTCCGATCATGACCGGACGTTTCCCCCTGACCCCGACCTTCACCGGGTTCAACGCGCCCATGCGGATGGAGGCGGACGTCCGGGACCTGGAGGTGGAGGGGGCGCTGCCGGCGGGGCTGGAGGGGAGCTTCTACCGCTGCGGGCCCGACTTCTCGTTTCCGCCGCTGATGGTGGACGACATCAACCACAACGGCGACGGGGTGGTCTCGATGTTCCGGTTCCAGGACGGGCGCGTGGACTTCTCCATGCGGTTCGTCCGGACCGAGCGCTACGAGCTGGAGCACAGGGCCGGGCGGGCGCTCTTCGGCATGTACCGCAACCCCTTCACCGACGATCCGTCCGTGGCGGGCAAGGACCGGACGCTCGCCAACACCAACGTCGTCTTCCACGGCGGGCGGCTCCTGGCGCTGAAGGAGGACGGCCTGCCCTACGAGGTCGATCCGGACACCCTGGCCACCAGGGGCCGCTGGGACTTCGCCGGCCGGCTGAAGAGCGAGACCTTCACCGCCCACCCCAAGATCGATCCCGTGTCGGGCGAGATGATCGCCTTCGGCTACGAGGCGGCGGGCCTGGCCAGCAAGACCATGTCGCTGCAGGTGATCGGCAAGGACGGGACGCTGGCGCGCGAGGAGTTCTTCGAGGCGCCCTACGTCTCGTTCCAGCACGACTTCTCGGTGACGCAGGACCACATCGTCTTCACCCTGATGCCCACCACCACCTCGATCGAGCGGATGAAGGCGGGGAACACCCACTGGGTGTTCGACCAGAGCCTGCCGATCGAGGTCGGGATCATGCCCCGGGACGGCTCGGTGAAGGAGCTGAGGTGGTTCAAGGCGCCCGGCCGGGGCGTCGGGCACATGCTGAACGCCTTCACCGACGGATCGAAGGTGTATCTGGACACCTTCGTCTCGGAGCGGAACCAGTTCCCCTTCGTGCCCAACGCCGACGGGACGGCCTTCGACCGGCGCGCGGGCACGCCGCGGCTGACGCGCTGGACCTTCGACCTGGGATCCAATTCGGAGGGCTTCGAGGAGGAGACCCTCTTCCCCGACTTCATGGAGATGCCGCGCACCGACGACCGCTACCAGACCGACGCCCTACCGCTGGGGCTTCTGCGCCATCATCGACATGAGCCATCCGCCGGCCACAGCCGGCACGCTGGGGCCCGGGTGGAACACCCTCTGCCGCGTGGACATGGCCGGGCGGACCATGGACCGCTGGTGGGCCGGGCCCGACACCGCCTGCCAGGAGCCGCAGTTCGTCCCGCGTTCGGACGACGCGCCGGAAGGGGACGGCTGGCTGCTGTGCGTGCTCACGCGGCTGAAGGACGGCGTCTATTCAAGCGAGCTGGCGATCCTGGACGCCCAGAACTCTGGGCGACGGGCCGATCGCGTCGGTCAGGCTGCCCTTCCGCCTGAGGAACGCCATCCACGGGAACTGGGTGGACCGGGTCTGACTCCGGTCCAGCGGGGAGCCGTCCGGCTGACTGGCCCGGGCCGAATGCGATTTTCGCAATATTTTTGTCTACAAGCAATTAAATCAGACGATGAGCCGGGATCAAGGCGCCCATTCACTAACGATGTCGCGATATATATCTCTATTGGTATACTATTATCGATTTCTATAACTTTGAGCGTTTCGCCGGGCCAGACAAGGCCTGGCGCGCCACAAGGGACTCCGATCCCGACAGGCCATCGGCGTGGGGCGCGGAAGGCGGGCGCGACATGCTTGTCGAACTTGTGAACCAACCGGCGGTGGCCGCGACGGCGCGCCGCCAGGATCATCCTGGTCGGCGGGCAAGTCATACACAGCCGATTTCAGAAACACGGCCCGGCTCCTGAACAGAGATTCGCCCTTCACGGGAATTCGTGCGGGCCGCTTCGGTCTTTCGCCGTCAAAAAGAGTTAACTTCCGTTTACGGTCCCGAAGTTGCAAATGTATCCCGCTATGAGACTCCGGGTTCGGGGTTCGGGGACTGGCGGCTGATCGGCCGGTGCGCGGGGGCGCATCTCCTCAAACCTGCGGCTCGCAGTCGAACAGCCCGTTCCGCACACGGCGGCGCGGGGGGTGGTGGGGCCCGAGCGCAGTCCGGCGACGACCGTTCCGCGTGGCCCCGCGGGCAGAGGAGCGGAGCCATGGCGCGGCGCACCAGGCTTTCGATGTCGATATTGGCCATCCCGACATTGGCCATCCCGCCACTGATCGGCGCGGTCTTCGCCCTGGCGATAGGGGCGGGGCTGATCGCCCCTGACATGGCTCTGGCCACCACCTGCGGCGGCGGAAGCGATCATAGCGCCACCCACGGCATGTCCTGCGGCACGTCCTCCGATGTGTGGGACAACTACGCCGTGGCGTACGGCTACGACAGCGACGCCGGCACCGACAACAGCGACACGACGGATGCGTCGTACGCCGCGGCGTTCGGCGCCAGCAGCCGTGCGAAAGCGGCCTACAGCCTCGCGCTCGGTTCGGTTTCCAGTGCGGACGGCGACTACAGCATCGCGATCGGTTCGAATTCCAACGCGTACAGCAGCTACAGCATCGCCGTCGGCCGCGCAGCGGGCGCGAACGGCGCCGGTTCCATCGCCATCGGCAGCGGTGACGGATCTTCGGCCGCCGCGATCACCTGGGGAGACGGCAATCTCGCCATTGGAACCGGCGTCCGCGCGGGCAACGGCCCGGACGCGGCGACCTCGACCTACAACACCGCGATCGGTTACGGCGCAAGCGCGACCGCGGCCAACGGCGTCGCCGTCGGCCACGGCGCCAGCGCCAACTACACCGGCGCGACGGCGGTCGGCGACGGTGCGCAAGCCGTCCTCGGCTCGAGCGCCTTCGGCGATGGCGCGAGTGCGTCGGGCTCCAACGCCGCGGCATTCGGCGCCGGCGCGACGGCAAGCACCGCCTACGGCACCGCCGTCGGATACAACGGCACGGCCTACCACGCCGGCGACACCGCCATCGGCGCGACGAGCGTGGCCGGCGCCAGCACCGACGCCCCCGCCTACGACACCGCGGTCGGCTTCGCCGCACAGGCGGCCGGCGGCAACGCCGTTGCGGTCGGCAAGTCCGCGAACGCTGGCGGCGTCAGCAGCGTGGCCATCGGCGAGCAGTCGCAAGCGAACGGCTTCGACAGCGCGGCCTATGGCCAGGGCAGCACGGCCAGCGGCAACTACAGCTTTGCAAGCGGCTCGTTCGCCAAAGCGGCAGGCGCCAACTCGATCGCCATCGGCGGCGCCGCAGCCGCAGCCGATGGCGCCCATACCTACAACACGGGCGACATCGCCATCGGCATGCGAAGCGTGGCGGGCGTCGATCCCACCGACACCACGAACTACAACAGCCAGACCTTAGATACCGCGCTCGGCTATGGCGCGAACGCGACGGGCGGCAGAAGCATCGCCGCCGGTTACGCCGCGAAGGCGACCGGCGGCAACAGCGCGGCCTATGGCCAGGGCAGCACGGCCAGCGGCGCCTTCAGCGCGGCCGTTGGCTCCGGCAGCACGGCCAGCGCCACGTTCGACGCAGCCTTTGGCGCGAACAGCACGGCGGACGGCGGCAAGAGCGCGGCCTTCGGCTACATCAGCGCCGCGGACGGCGCCTCCAGCGCGGCCTTTGGCACGGGCAGCACGGCCAGCGGCGACTACAGCGTGGCAAGCGGCTCGCTCGCCAGTGCGGCGGGCGCCAACTCGATCGCCATCGGCGGCGCCTTGAAGGCCAGCGCCGCTGCACAAACCTACAATAGCGGCGACATCGCCGTCGGCGCGGGCAGCAAGGCGGGATCGAGCACCGCCAGCGTCACCTATGACACCGCCATCGGCTATGGCGCGCAGGCCTCCGGCGGCTCTTCGCTGGCTCTGGGCAAGGGCGCCAACACCTCGGCCAGCAACGCCGTGGCCATCGGCGCGAACTCGGTCGCCGACGCCGCGAACACGGTCTCGGTCGGCTCGTCGGGGGCCGAGCGCAAGATCGTCAACGTCGCGGACGGGACGGTCAGCGCCACCAGCACCGACGCGGTCAACGGCTCGCAGCTCTATTCGCTCGTCAGCGGCGCGAGCGACTACCTGGCCGTCGACGACAGCGCCTACGGAGTCGCGGCCTCGCAGAACGGGGCCGGGGCCATCGCCATCGGCGACAACGCCCAGTCCAGCGGGACCAACGCCATCGCCCTGGGGACCGGCGCCTATTCGGCGGCGAACTCGATCGTCGAGGGCGGCGGGGCGACCGACAACGGCGCCACCAACGCCTCGATCTACGGCACCGGCGCCAGCACCGCGGCCGGCGGAAACTACTCGACCGTCGTCGGCTACAACGCCGGCAGCAATGGCGCCAACAGCGTCGCGACCGGCGCCTACGCCAACGCAGGGGGAGACAATTCGGTCGCCATCGGCGGCGCCGGCGGCAGCGGCGGCGGCCCCAACGCCTACGACCAGGGCGGCATCGCCATCGGCAGCTACGCCGCCGCCGGCGCCAGCAGCGGGACCAGCTACGACACGGCCGTCGGCTACCACGCGCAAGCGACGGGCGGCAACGGCGTCGCCATCGGCAACCACAGCACCGCGGACGGATATCTGGCCAGCGCCGTCGGGACGCTCACCACGGCGAGCGGCCAGCACGCGTTCGCCGGCGGCGCCTACGCCGACGCGGAGGGCGCCAACGCCGTCGCCATCGGCGGCAGCGGCGGGACCGCCCAGGCGGCCAAGGCCTACAACTTCGGCAGCGTCGCCGTCGGCGGCAAGACCACGGCCGGCGTCAGCGCCAGCGGCTCGATCCAAAACGACGCCGCCTTCGGTTACGGCGCCAGCGCGACCGGCGGCTCGTCGCTGGCGCTGGGCTACAATGCGAGCGCGAGCGCGGCGAACGCGGTGGCGCTGGGTGAGGGCTCGGTCGCCGATGCGGCGAACACGGTCTCGGTCGGCTCGGCCGGCGCCGAGCGCAAGATCGTCAACGTCGCCGACGGGACGGTCAGCGCCGCCAGCACCGACGCCGTCAACGGCGGCCAGCTCTATTCGCTCGGCGCGAGCCTGGCGAGCGTCAGCGACTACTTCGTCGCCAACTCGACGGGGACGGCGGCCAGCGCGACCGGAACCGACGCCGTCGCGGCGGGCGAGGCCGCGCAGGCCAGCGGGAGCACGTCGGTCGCGATCGGCGCGCACGCCAAGGCTACGATCGAAGACGCCACAGCCGTCGGCTATTTTTCACTCGCGACGGGCCAGTACGGGTCGGCGTTCGGCGTGAGCGCGATCGCACGCGGCAACTCATCGGTCGCCGTCGGCTATAATGCGACCGCGTCATCGACCGACGGCATTGCGATCGGCGACGCCGCCGATGTCACCAGCGCCGGGGGCGGCGGGGTCGCGCTCGGCAAAGACACGTATGTAACGGCGTCCGGAGCGGTCGCCTTGGGGTCGAACTCCGTCGCGGACGTCGCGAACACGGTCTCGGTCGGAAAGGTCGGATCGGAACGCAAGATCGTCAACGTCGCAGACGGCGACGTGAGCTCGACCAGCACCGACGCGGTCAACGGCTCGCAGCTCTATTCGGTCGTCGCCGGCGCGACGGCGGATGTGGCCATCGACGACAGCGCCTACGGGACCCCGGCCTCGCAGAGCGGGACCGGCGCCATCGCCATCGGCGACAACGCCCAGTCCAGCGGGACCAACGCCATCGCGCTGGGGACCGGCGCCTTTTCGGCGGCGAACTCCATCGTCGAGGGCGGCGGGGCCACCGACAACGGCGCGACGGGCGTCTCGATCTATGGCACCGGAGCCAGCACCTCGGCGACCGCGCTCAATTCCTTCGTCGGCGGCTACAACGCGAGCACCCAGGGCGAGGCCTCGGTCGTGCTCGGCGGCGGCGACGGCGCCAGCTACGACGCCGCGATCGGCTACAACCTCGGCGACGTCGCCATCGGCGCGGCCAGCGTGGCCGGGGTCAGCGGCGGCGGCCAGGGTTTCGACACCGCCTTGGGCTACGGCGCGCAGGCGACGGGCGGCTCTTCCCTGGCCCTGGGCCATGGCGCCTACGCCGACGGCGGCTCCGGAATGGCCATCGGGGCCTTCAGCAACGCCGACGGCCAATATGGCGTGGCCTTGGGAGCCGACAGCAAGGCTCCGGCCGTCTACGGCACGGCCCTGGGGACCCACAGCACCGCCAACGGCGAGGAGTTGATCGCGACCGGCTTCGAAACGCGGGCGAACGGCGTTCGCTCGGTGGCGATCGGCAGCGGCTATCTCGACCAGGGCGTCACCACCTACTACGGCGCCACCACGTACAATCTGGGCGACATCGCCATCGGCGGGGAGAGCGTGGCGGGCTCGAGCGCGGACTCCGCGCTGACCTACAACACCGTGGTCGGCTACGGCGCCCAGGCCACGGGCGGCGACAGCCTGGCGCTCGGCCATGGCGCCAACGCCTCCGCATCGGACGCCCTCGCGCTCGGGAAGAACGCGAAGGCGTCGGGCGCCCAGTCGATCGCGCAGGGGTGCGACTCGACGGCGATCGGCGCCGGCGTCATCGCCATCGGCATGAGCGCGAGCTGCAGCGGCGGCGGCGGGGCCTACGCCGAGGACAACGGCGCCATCGCCATCGGCCAGCAGGCGAAAAGCTACGGTTACGGCGTCGCCATCGGCCTGGGCGCGAACATGCAAGGCGGCGGGGTCGCCATCGGCAACAGCGCCAACGCATCGGCGCTTCAGGGCGTCGCCATCGGCCAGGATTCCAAGGCCACGGCCGACGCCGCCGTCAGCCTCGGCTATTCGGCAAGGGCCAACGGCGCGTTCTCCGTCGCCTTGGGCGGCAACAGCCTGGCGACCAAGGACGGCAACATGGCGCTGGGCGAAGCATCAACCGCAACCGGCGACCTGGCCCTGGCGCTGGGCTGCGGGGCGAAAGCCAGCGGCTCCAACGCCATCTCCATCGGCTCCGTCGGCGACGCCTGTCTGGTGATCGGCGTCAGCTCTCCGACGCAGGCCACCGCCGCCGACGCCATCGCGCTCGGCGGGGGGGCCGACGCCTCGGCGAGCAACGCCGTGGCCATCGGCGCGAACTCGGTCGCCAACGTCGCGAACACGGTCTCGGTCGGCTCGGTCGGGCAACGAGCGCAAGATCGTCAACGTCGCGGACGGCGACGTGACCTCCACCAGCACCGACGCGGTCAACGGCTCGCAGCTCTATTCCGTCGTCGCCGGCGCGACCCAGGACGTGGCCATCGACGACAGCGCCTACGGCGATCGCGGCCTCGCAGAACGGGACCGGGGCGATCGCCATCGGCGACAACGCCCAGTCCAGCGGGACCAACGCCATCGCGCTGGGGACCGGCGCCTATTCGGCGGCCGACTCCATCGTCGAAGGCGGCGGGGCCACCGACAACGGCGCCACGGGCGTCTCGATCTACGGCACGGGCGCGAGCACCTCGGCGACCGCGCTCAACGCCTTCGTCGGCGGCTATAACGCCAGCACCCAGGGCGAGGCCTCGGTCGTGCTCGGCGGCGGCGACGGAAGCAGCTACAACGCCGCGATCGGCTACAACCTCGGCGACGTCGCCATCGGCACGGCCAGCGTGGCCGGCGTCAGCGGCGGCGGCCAGACCTACGACACCGCCTTGGGCTATGGCGCGGGCGCGAGCGGCGGCTCGTCCCTGGCGTTGGGCTACAACGCCAACGCTTCGGCGGCCAACGCGGTCGCGCTCGGGGCCGGCTCGGTCGCCGATGCGGCGAACACGGTCTCGGTCGGCTCGGTCGGGAACGAGCGCAAGATCGTCAACGTCGCGGGCGGGAACATCGCCTCGGGCAGCACCGACGCGGTGAACGGCGACGACATCTACACGGCGCTGCAGAGCGTCGACCGCGGCGGCGGCAGCACCAACATCGCCACCACCGGCAGCGGCACGCCGATCGCCAGCGGGACCAACTGCGCTCGCCATCGGACCGGGCGCGAGCGCCAGCGGGACGAACGCCATCGGCATCGGGGTGGGGACGGTCTCGGCGGCGAACTCCGTGGTCGAAGGCTCCGGCGGCGCCAGCGACCACGGCGCCACAGGCGTCTCGATCTTCGGCACGGGGGCGAACACGACGGCGGGATCCACCGACGCGACGGCCATCGGCTTCAACGCCAACGTCGACGGGCTGAAGTCGATCGCCATCGGCGGCGACTCCGACCCCACGCACGCCGCCAGCGCCAAGGACGACTTCGCCGTCGCCATCGGCGACCGGTCGACCGCGTACTCCGCGTACGCCACCTCCGTCGGCTATTCCGCCGAGGCGGTCGGCTCCAACAGCTTCGCCGGCGGGTCCTATGTGGAGGCGGTCGGCGACAGCTCCGTCGCCATCGGCGGCAATTCGGACTTCTTCGCCCAGGCCTATGAGAGCAGACTCCATCGCCATCGGCGCCGGCTCGCAGGCCGGCGATCCGGGCGGCGGCGACGGGCGCCCAGCTGGCCATCGGCGCGCAGTCGCTGGCGACCGGCGACACGGCCATCGCCGTCGGCGTGGGCGCCGAAGCGGACGGGGCCGATGCGATCGCTTTCGGGACCGGGGCCTTCTCGGCGGCCAACTCGCTGGTGTTCGGCGGCGGCGCCACGGACAACGGCGCGACGGGCGTCTCGATCTTCGGCACGGGCGCGAGCACGGCGGCCACGGCGCTGGACGCGACCGCGATCGGTCACAACGCCAAGGCGAACGGCCAGAGCGCCGTCGCCATCGGCGGCGCGGCCAGCGGCGGCGACGCGGCCAAGGCGCTGAACCTCGGCGACGTCGCGGTCGGCGGGTCGAGCAAGGCCGGGGACAGCGGCGACCCGCTCGCCATCTACAACACCGCCGTCGGCTTCGACAGCAAGGCCTCGGGCGGCGTGAGCTCGGCCTACGGCGACGGCGCCACCGCCAACTCGCTGGCCGCATCCGCCTTCGGCGCGGACAGCGTGGCCAAGGCCGAAGCCGCGACGGCGATCGGCGCGGGCTCCAAGGCGAGCGGCGTCTCCAGCGTCGCGCTCGGCGACACCAGCACGGCCAACGCCGACTACGCCTTCGCGGGCGGCGACTACAGCAAGGCGGCCGGCGTCTCGAGCGTCGCGCTGGGCGATTCCAGCCTGGCCAAGGCCGACTACAGCTTCGCCGGCGGCGCCTTCTCGACCGCCAAGGGCGAGAACTCCATCGCCATCGGCGGGGCGGACAGCGTCGCCGACGCGGCCATCGCGCACGGCCCGGGCGACATCGCCATCGGCACGCTCAGCACCGCCGGCTACGCGGGCGAGACCTCGCTCGATCCGGACACCGCCCTCGGCTACGACAGCAAGGCCTCGGGCGGGCTCAGCACCGCCATCGGCGTCGGCGCCACCGCCAACGACTATGGCGCGACCGCCGTGGGCGTGGGCAGCAAGGCCAGCGACGAGGGCGCGGCCGCGTTCGGCGCGGGCGCCCTGGCCAAGGAGGGCCACAGCGTCGCCATCGGCGACACCAGCACGGCCGCCGCCAGCTACGCCTTCGCCGGCGGCGCGTTCAGCAAGGCCTCCGGCGAGTCGAGCGTGGCGCTGGGCGACACCGCCAAGGCGACCTTCGACAACGCCGTCGCCGTCGGCGAGCTCTCGCAGGCCAAGGGCGGCTATGCGGTGGCGCTCGGCGGCGAGGCCAAGGCCAGCAACGACGGCGCGACCGCCGTGGGCCCGATCTCGCTGGCGAGCGGGTACAGCTCCACCGCGCTCGGCGGCCGGAGCGAGGCCTCCGCCGAGGACTCCACCTCGCTCGGCGAGAGCTCCTATGCGGTCTCCGAGGGCGCCGACCGCCGTCGGCCAGGGCGCGGGCGCAACGGGCAAGGAGTCGAGCGCGCTCGGCGAGAACGCCCTGGCTGAAGGGCGAGAACGCCATCGCCATCGGCACGGACTACGACAACGATCCCAACAACATCGGCGCGCACGCCATCGGGGCGCAGTCCATCGCGATCGGGGCGGACAGCGTGACCAACAGCGACGACGACATCGCGCTCGGGCCCAACGCCAGCGCGACCGGCGACAACGCCATCGCCATCGGGGCGAACTCGGTCTCGGCGGCCTTCTCGGTCGTCACCGGCGCGAACGCCACCGACAACGGCGCCCAAGGCGTCGCCATCTTCGGCACCGGGCGCCAGCACGGCGGCCACGGCGAACGACGCCACAGCGCTCGGCTTCAACGCCACCGCCGGCGGGCCCAACGCCATCGCCATCGGCGGGGCGGACAATTCGGCGGCCGCGGCCAACGCCTACAACGTCGGGTCCATCGCCATCGGCACGAGGAGCGTCGCCGGGATCAGCGGCGGCGGGACGACCGAAGACACCGCCCTCGGCTACGCCGCCATGGCGACCGGAGGCTCGTCCCTGGCGCTCGGCCGCGACGCCAATGCGAGCGCGCAGAACGCAGTGGCGCTGGGGGCCTACTCCCTCGCCGATGAAGCCGACACCGTCTCGGTGGGCTCGACCAACCACGAGCGCAAGGTCGTGCACGTGGCCGACGGCGACGTCAGCGCCGCCAGCACGGACGCGGTCAACGGCAGCCAGCTCTACGCCCTGTCGTCCTCGATCACGACGATCGGCGCGGCGAGCAAGTACTTCGCGGCCAACTCCACGGGGACGGCGGCCAGCGCCACGGGCGCCGACGCCATCGCCGTGGGAGTCTCCAGCGACGCCAACGGCGAGGACAGCATGGCCATGGGCCAGAACGCCAGCGCCAGCGGCCAGGACGCCATCGCCATCGGATCCGGGTCGGTCTCGGCGGCCTTCTCGGTCGTCGCAGGCGCGAACGCCAGCGACAACGGCGCCCAGGGCGCCTCGGTCTTCGGGACCGGCGCGAGCACGGCCCTGGCGGCCAACGACGCGACGGCCATCGGGTTCAACGCCACGGCCGGCGGGCCCAACGCCATCGCCATCGGCGGGGCGGACAACTCCGCCGCCGCCGCCAACGCCTCGAGCGAGGGCTCCATCGCCGTCGGGACGAGAAGCGTCGCCGGATCGGGCGGGACGACCTACGACACCGCCGTCGGCTACGGCGCGGCGGCCAGCGGCGGATCGTCCCTGGCGCTCGGCCGCGACGCCGTCGCGAGCGCCGAGAACGCCACCGCCATCGGCGACCAACTCGGTCGCCGACCAGGCGAACACCGTCTCGGTCGGCTCGGCCGGGCACGAGCGCAAGGTGGTGAACCTGGCGGCCGGGGACCTCTCGGCCTCCAGCACCGACGCGGTCAACGGCTCGCAGCTCTATGCGACCAACGTCCAGGTGGCGCAGAACACCACCGACATCACCAACCTGCAGACCACGGTCACCTCGATCGGCGCCACGACCAAGTACTTCGCGGCCAACTCCACCGGGACGGCGGCCAGCGCCACGGGGACGGACGCCATCGCGGTGGGGGTGGACAGCGACGCCAACGGCGACGACAGCCTGGCGCTCGGCCAGAACGCCAGCGCCTCGGGCGACAACGCCATCGCCATCGGCTCCGGCTCGATCTCGGCGGCGAACTCCATCGTCGCCGGCGCGGGAGCCACCGACAACGGCGCGACCGAGGTCTCCGTCTTCGGGACCAACGCCAGCACCTCGGCCGGCGCGACCTCGGCGGTGGCGATCGGCTACGGGGCGAGCGCGACGGCTTCCAACGCCGTGGCGATCGGGGCGAACTCCGTTGCAGATCAGGCGAACACCGTCTCGGTCGGCTCGGCCGGCCATGAGCGCAAGGTCGTCAACCTGGCCGACGGGGACATCTCGACGTCGAGCACGGACGCGGTGAACGGCTCCCAGCTCTACGCCACCAACGTCCAGGTGGCGACGAACACCACCGGCATCGCGACCAACGCCGCCAACATCGCCACCAACACCACGAACATCGCGACGAACACGGCGAACATCGCCACGAACGCCGCGAACATCGCCACGAACACGACGAACATCGCGACCAACGCGACCCACATCGCGACCAACACCACTGATATCGCGACCAACGCCGCCAACATCGCGACCAACACCTCGGCGATCGCGACGAACGTCACGAACATCGCCGCGAACACGGCCAACATCACGACCAACGCGGCGAACATCGCGACCAACACCACGGCGATCGCCACGAACGTCACGAACATCGCCACGAACACGGCGAACATCGCGACGAACACGACCAACATCGCGGCCAACACCACGGCGATCGCCACGAACGTCACGAACATCGCGACCAACACCACGAACATCGCGGCGCTCGACACCCGGGTGACCACGATCGACACCGGCGGCACCAGATACTTCCGCGCCAACTCCACCTCGGCGGCGGCCAGCGCCACGGGAAGCGAGAGCATCTCCGTGGGCGGGGGCAGCACGGCTTCGGGCTCGGGCGCGGCGGCGATGGGTCATGGCGCCTCGGCCTCGGGCGTGCAGGCCCTGGCCCTGGGGGCGGGTTCCAGCGCGACGGCGGACAATGCGGTGGCCATCGGCTCCGGCTCGGTGGCCGACCAGGCCGACACCGTCTCGATGGGCTTCTCCGGCGGCGAGCGGCGGGTGACCAATGTGGCCAGCGGCGTGAACGGGACCGACGGCGTCAACGTCGGCCAGCTGCAGACCGCGCTCAACAACGCCGTCTTCCAGTCCAACAGCTACACCGACACCCAGATCGCCGGGGTGCGCCAGGACCTGAACATCGCCCAGCGCAAGGCCAACGGCGGCATCGCCGCGGCCATGGCCATGGGGTCCATCCCCCAGCCCATCGAGGACGGCAAGGTGATGCTGGGGGCCGGCTTCGGCCACTGGCGGGACGTCGTCGGCCTTCGCGTTCGGGGCGGCCACCGCCTTCGACCAGGGCCGCGCGGTGTTCAAGGTCGGCGGCGCCTTCGACGACCGGGGTGGACACGGCGTCAGCGCCGGGTTCGGCTACTCATTCTAGGAAAGGGGACTCCCATGACGATGACCACGACGCGCGCGGCGCCGCTGGCCCTGACGCTCGCGGCGCTGGCCGTGACGGCCGCCGCACCGGCCGCCGCCACCCCGGCGACGGCGGACGCCAAGCCCATGAGCCTGAGGACGCCCGCCGTCCGCCAGCTCGCCGCAGCAGACGCCAAGCCCGCCGCCCAGAAGGCGCCGCCCGCTCGGCAGGCCGCCCCGGGCCAGCGGCCGGAGCTGCGCTTCATGCAGCTGCAGGCCCAGTACGGGGGCCGCTGCCGGACACGGTGATCCAGCGCTGGCGCGACCCGATCGACGGGAACGTCTGCTACACCTACCTGCCCGTGGTGGTGCAGCATTCCCCGCCCACGGCGCAAGGCCTGGTGCAGTACGGATCCAACACCGTCGGCTCCATCAGCTGCGTCACGGGCAAATATTAGAGCGCGCAATTTCCCGAAGCGGAGAAAACTGGGCTGCGGCAGGCCGAAAACCTTGACGCCATAAGGCTTTGCGGCCGGGC
Source organism: uncultured Alphaproteobacteria bacterium (assembly GCA_963775275.1). Classification (GTDB taxonomy): domain Bacteria; phylum Pseudomonadota; class Alphaproteobacteria; order Caulobacterales; family Caulobacteraceae; genus JANWHQ01. The sequence goes on from CAVZII010000005.1 coordinate 1,346,343, forward strand.
CGGATTAGTTTCCTGCGGCGTGAACTATTGACGCGCGCAGAAGGTCCGGCGAGCGGCAGCGGGTGATATGCTGGCGCTGCACCGGCCTTCAGGCCGGCGCGGCGCCGTCTCCGCCGTAGGCCTTGCGCGACTGAAGCAAGGCGGTGGCGGCCTTGATGTGGTCGGCGATGAAGGCGTCGCTGAACGGATCGACGCCCCAGATCCGGCGCGCCTGGTGCGGCGAGGCGTAGATGAGCGTGCAGGCGCCGGCGAAGAAATAGTAGTCGAACACGGTGGGCTCGAAGCCCAGGACCCCGCCGACCATCTGCAGGGTCCGGCGCAGGTGGTTGTCGATCAGGTAGTCAAGGCGCGGGCCGCCGAGCCGTCCTTCCTGGAAGACGATCCGCGGCAGCTCCGGCGCGGCGGCCGCCGCGAAGATGGAGACGGCGATGTAGACGTCGAAGGGCGTCACGGTCGGCAGGGTGCGCGTGATCTCCATGGCGCGCGGGATGGTCTCGGCCACCTTGGAGAACAGGCGGTCGACCACCGCGCGCCACAGCCCCTCCTTGGAGCCGAAGTGATAGGCGAGCAGGCGCCGGCGCACCCCGGCCCTGTCCTCCAGGGCGGTGACGCCGATCCCGTCGAACCCCACCGCCGCGAAGGCCTCGGTCGCCGCGTCGAGCAGGCGCCGGCGGGTCTCCTCCGCTCTTTTTTGCGGCGCGCGCGCCGGAATCCTGGGCGGCAAGTCGTTCATGAACCATGTTATTACTGGGAAGGAGAAATTCTCCAAGGCTGAAATTCGCCAGAACATCAGTCGATGTTTGGCAGTCCTCGCAGGCGGCCCGGATCATGCGGCGCCTCAACCGTGATCACGCCCCGGCGCGCGCCAGGATATCGGCGGCGTTAACCGTTTCAAAGATCACACTATTCTTTCCAAAGAGAATTTAGGGCCAATAAATTCGGAGTTGTGGGCCCGGGGGCCAGATGATCTAAACGGGACGTCCGTAGCGGATGATTAACAGACGTTCTCTGCAGCAATCGAAGCAGAATTCGCCTGTCGGGGGAATTTGCCGAATACAGCTCCGAATTCGAGGCGCGACCAGTGTTCGTCACGCCGAGGCGCGACCTGGATTTCTACTTGTCGCGTCGTGTCGAGGCTGGATGGGAGTGGGCGGCTGCTCGTGTCCGTGCGCAAGCACGGCGACAGGCGCCCGCAAGACCAGGCGAGTCGACGCCCCGCACCGCTCGGCGGTGATGGTGGTGGGGCGTGAGTGCGGCCTGACGAAGATCGGCGCGCGCCGCCCTGAGCGAGGAGCAGGGTCATGGCAATGCGCGCCAGGCTTTCGATGTCGACATTGGCCGGAGCGGTCATCGCGTTCGCGCTGGCGATCGGGACCGCCGCGGCCCCGGCGTACGCCGCCAATGGCTTCACCTGCGAAGACCATGCGACCCACACTGACCAAGGTGCGAACGCGAGCGGCGATTTCGCAACCGCCTGCGGTATCGACGCCAAAGCCTACGGCGACAACAGTGCGGCGTTTGGCAATTCCGCGCAGGCAACGGCGGATTATTCTGTCGCGTTCGGCGATGTGGCGATCGCCTCCGGGCAATACACCACCGCCGTCGGCGGTCTGGCGAATGCCACGGGCTATGAAGGCGTGGCGGTGGGCTACCTGGCCGCCGCGTCCGACCAATACACCACCGCCGTCGGCGAGAAGGCCACCGCATCGGGCGATTCCAGCTCCGCCTTCGGCAACGGCGCCTATGCGACGGGGGATTACAGCTCTGCCTTCGGTGTCGGCAGCGCCGCGTCGTCCTCGGCCAGCACCGCCTTGGGATACGGCGCTGACGCATCGGAGACCCACAGCACGGCCGCCGGCTACGGCGCCACTGCGTCGGGCCAGTACAGCTCCGTGTTCGGATCAAACTCCACGGCGTCGGGCTACCGCAGCTCGCTGTTCGGGTCCACCGCCTCGGCGGCGGGCGATTACAGCTCGGTGTTCGGCTATGCGGCCTCGGGCGCCGCCGACTACGCCACGGCGTATGGCTATTCCGCAAAGGCCCACAACACCGGCGACCTCGCGCTCGGCGCGCACAGCACGGCCGGCGTCAGCGGCAGCGGCAGCCTCACCTACGATACGGCGGTCGGCTATGGATCGACCGCCACCGGCGGCTCCAGCATCGCTGAGGGCTACAATGCGACCGCGACGGGGTCCAGCGCCACCGTCGTCGGCTACAACGCCAAGGACAACGGCGCCACCGGCGCAGTGGCGCTGGGCGCTAACGCGTCCGCCGCCTCGGGCTCGAGCTACGCCGTGGCGATCGGCTACGACTCGAATGCGCACGCCGCGAACAGCATCGCCATCGGCGGCGGCAGTTCGGCGGCCAACGCCGCCTCTGCATACAACAGCGGCGATATCGCCATCGGCGCGACGAGCGTGGCGGGCGTCAGCGGCAGCGGCAGCGTCACCAAAGACACCGCCATCGGCTTTGCCGCCGAGGCTACCGGCGGATACAGCGTGGCTAACGGCGCGGAGGCCCAAGCGACCGGCGGTTTCTCCTCGGCGTTTGGCGGGAAAGCCAATGCCAGTGGCGATCAAGCCGCGGCATTCGGATACCGAAGCGGCGCGAGCGGCGCCGGTGCGATCGCGATGGGCTACAATGCGACCGCGACCGGGGACTCCTCCATCGCGGTCGGCGGCGGCGCCAGTTCGACCGACAAAGCCATCAGCCATAACACGGGCGATATCGCCATCGGCGCGACGAGCGTGGCGGGCGTCAGTGGCGGCGGCACGACGTATGACACAGCGCTCGGCTACGGCGCGAAGGCGACGGGCGGCGGCAGCATCGCCGTCGGCAATGCCGCAAACGCTTATGGGCAGAACAGCGTCTCTATCGGCACGTCGAGCGCCGCCGAAGATTATGGCGCTGCGTATGGCGTCAGCAGCAACGTCACCGGTTTCTATGGCTCGGCCTATGGTAGCAACAGCCAAGCCTGGGGCTCCTACAGCGCCGCCATGGGGGCGTTCAGCACTGGGGCCGGCAATTACAGCCTCGCGGGCGGATCGTATTCGAGCGCCGGGGGTGACTACTCGGTGGCGCTGGGAGGCGGCATCTCTTCGGGCGCGGCGGGCGCCACGACATACAATCTCGGCGATATAGCCATCGGCGCGACGAGCATCGCAGGCGTCAGTGGCGGCGGCGCGACGTATGACACAGCCCTTGGCTACGGCGCGCAGGCGACGGGCGGCAACAGTTACGCCGCGGGTTCCTACAGCGAAGCCTCGGGCCAAAGCAGCACGGCGATCGGCGGTTGGTACGACCTCGACGGCGATGGCACGACCGCCAATGTCGACGGCCACAACGAAATCACCCAAGCCACGCAGGAAGGCGCGACCGCTCTGGGCGCCGCGGCCTTGGCGACCGGAGAAGCCGCAACAGCTACCGGCGCGCGAGCCGAGGCCAGCGGCGAGTCCAGTTCGGCCTTCGGCTACAGCAGCAGCGCCGCCGGCGCCAACAGCACGGCGATCGGATACCTCACCGCCGCGAGCTTGGACGGCAGCTCGGCCTTCGGAAGCTTCAGTCAGGCGACCGGCGCCGACGCGATTGCGCTTGGGACGGGGTATCTGGACGACGGGTACGGCAACAACATCGCCGGCGCGCTGGCCGACGATTCCGTCGCCCTCGGCCATAGGGCCGCCGCCTACAACACTGGCAGCATCGCCATCGGCGACACTGCCAAGGCGAGCGGCATTTACGGCATTGCCACCGGCCATGAAGCCTTGGCGAGCGGCACCGACGCTATTGCCATCGGCGACAATTCTCAGGCGACCGGCACTCAGACGACTGCCATCGGCGAAGGTGCGCTGGCGAGCGGCGCTTACGGAACCGCCACCGGCCCACATGCGCAGGCGACCGGCACGGACAGCATTGCGATCGGCAGATATGTCGTTGCGGCCGGCACAGGTTCGACATTCGTGGGAAACAATGCTGGACCGCTTGTAAATGCCGCCTACAGCACCGGCATCGGATATTTCAGCGACGTCTACAATGCCGGCATGGCGAGCACTGCGATCGGCGCCTTCAGCACCTCGAACGGCGACGCGTCGGTAGCCGTCGGCGGCGGCGACAACAGCACGACCTTCGGCGCCGTCACGTACAACACGGGCGACGTGGCCGTCGGCGCCAGCAGCGTGGCGGGCGTCGATAGCACCGGCGGCTCCTATGCCGGACAGCTGTACGACACCGCGCTCGGCTATGGCGCGACGGCGACGGGCGGTTCGTCGCTTGCGCTGGGTTACAACACGCAGGCGACGGCGGATAATTCGGTTGCGCTAGGCGCGAACTCCCTCGCCGACGTCGCCGACACGATCTCGGTCGGCGCCGTCGGAAACGAGCGCAAGATCGTCAATGTGGCGGACGGCTCGATCGCATCGGGCAGCACCGAGGCGATCAACGGCGGGCAGCTCTACACCGTGGGGCAGGACGTCGCCTCGGTCGTCAGCCAGTTCGTGTCCATCGACGGCAGCACGGCGTCGACCTTCTTCTCGACCTCGCCGTCGGGCCTGCCGGCGTCGAGCTCCGGCGACGGGTCGCTGGCGCTGGGCGAAACCGCCTCGGCGCTCAACGACCATGCCACCGCGATCGGGTTCAAGGCCGACGCAGAGGGCGACGCCTCGGCGGCGCTCGGCTACAAGGCGAGCGCGACCGGCGACTCCTCCCTGGCGCTCGGCAAGTCGGCCAGCGCGAGCGGAGCCAACGCCATCGCCATCGGCGCCGGTTCGATCTCGGCGGCCAATTCCATCGTCACGGGCGCGGGCGCCACCGACAACGGCGCGACCGACGTGGCGATCTACGGGACCGGCGCCAGCAGCGCGGCGGCCGCGACGAACGCGACGGTCATCGGCTCGGGCGCCAGCGCCGCCGGGATCGACACGGTCGCCCTGGGCTATCAGGCCAATGCGCACCGCGACTACGGCATCGCCATCGGCTACCAGGCCTCGACCAGCGCCAGCACGATCCAGAACTACGACATCGCCATCGGCTACCAGGCCACCGCCTACGGCCAGGCCATCGCGCTCGGCGCATCGGCGTCGGCGACCGCGATCGGCAGCGTGGCGATCGGCTCGGGCTCGACGGCGAGCGTGGCGAACACCGTCTCGGTCGGCTCCTCGTTCCAGACGCGCAAGATCGTCTTCCTGGCGCCAGGGTCCGTCTCGTCCACCAGCACCGACGCGATCAACGGCAGCCAGCTCTATGCGGTGAAGACGGACGTCGACGCGCTGGTCGCCAGCGGCGTGACGACCGACTTCGCCTCCACATCCACCAGCGGCGACGCCACGGTCACGGGCGCGGATTCCCTGGCGCTCGGCGGGGGCTCGGAGGCCAACGGCCCGAACGCCATCGCCATCGGCGCGAACTCGCTCTCGGCGGCCAACTCCATCGTCACCGGCGTCGGCGCTTCCGACAACGGCGTCACCGGGGTGTCGATCTACGGCACGGCGGCGAGCACGGCGACGGGATCCACCGACGCGGTGGTGATCGGCTTCAACGCCGCCGCCGACGGGGTGAGATCCATCGCCATCGGCGGCAACTCCACGCCGGCGAACGCGGCCCATGCCGGCAATGACTACGCCATCGCCATCGGCGACACGGCTTCGGCCGACGGGTTCAAGAGCGTCGCGGTCGGCTGGGGCGCGAACACGAGCGGCACCCTCAGCTCCGCCTTCGGCTACAACGCCACCGCCGCTGAAGTCTATTCGACGGCCTTCGGTCCGGACTCCGACGCCGAAGGCGATTCCAGCATCGCGGGCGGCTATCTGGCGACCAGCCTCGGCCAAGCCTCCATCGCGCTCGGCGGCGAGGAGGGCGCCGGCGGCGCGACCACCTACGAGCTCGGTTCGGTCGCCATCGGCGCGGGCGCCGTCGCGGGCACGCCGGACGGTTACAGCAACGGCGCGGACGGCCAGGAAGTGGCGATCGGCTACCAGACGCTGGCCGCAGGCGTCTTCAGCACCGCCATCGGCCCGGGCGCGGGCGCGGCGGGCGACTACGACTTCGCGGCCGGCTACAACGCCCAGGCCAGCGGCGACAACGCCATCGCCATCGGCGCCAATTCGGTCTCGGCCGCCAACTCCATCGTCGTGGGCGCCGGCGCCAGCGACAACGGCTCCACGGGGGTCTCGATCTTCGGCACCGGCGCGAGCTCGGCCGCCACGGCGCCGGACTCCACCGCCATCGGCTACAACGCCAGCGTCGGCGCCGGCAACGGCATCGCCATCGGCGGCGGCTCGTCCGGGACCTTCGACGCGGCCATCTCGTACAACATCGGCGACATCGCCATCGGCTCCAAGAGCACGGCCGGCGACAGCACGGACACATTGCTCAACCTCGACACCGCCGTGGGCTTCGACACCCACGCCACGGGGGGCCTCAGCACGGCCGTGGGCGTGGGCGCGGTCGCGGACGACCTGGCCGCCTCGGCCTTCGGCGTCGGCAGTTTGGCGGCCAATCTCGGGGCGACCGCCGTCGGCCCGGGCTCGGAGGCGGACGGGGAATCGAGCGTGGCGCTGGGCGACTCCAGCCTGGCGGTCGGGGATTTCGCTTTCGCCGGCGGCCTCAACGCGGAAGCCGACGGTGAGTCGAGCACGGCGCTGGGCGACTCCAGCCTGGCGCAAGGCGACTTCAGCTTCGCCGGCGGCGCGTTCACCACCGCATCGGGCGAGAGCTCGGTGGCCATCGGCGGCGCGGGGACCATCGCCGACGCCGCGGCCGCCTACAACGAGGGCGACATCGCCATCGGCGCGATGAGCGTGGCCGGCGACAGCACCGACCCCACGATGATCCACAACACGGCGATCGGCTACCGCTCGAATGCGACGGGCAACAAGTCCTTCGCGGGCGGCTACCGTGCGATCTCGGACGGCAAGTTCCAGCGTGGCGCTGGGCTCGGAGGCGGAGGCTCACCAGACCTACGCCTCGGCCACGGGCGCGGAGGCCTATGCCGACGGCTTCGGGGCCACGGCCTACGGCGCCTATTCGGAGGCCGACGCCGACTATTCCGTCTCCATCGGCGGCAACAGCTGGGCCGAGTTCGAACGTTCGACCGCCCTGGGCGACAGCGCCTACGCCATCGCGCCCGGCGCCACCTCGCTCGGCGCCAACTCCACCGCCGAGGGCGACCACTCCATCGCGATCGGCTCGGACCTGAACGGCGACTTCCTGGGCGCCGACGCCATCGGCGCGCAGTCCATCGCCATCGGCGGCGACGCCGTGACCAAGGGCGACGACGACATCGCGCTCGGGCCCAACGCCAGCGCGACCGGCGCCAACGCCATCGCCATCGGGTCGGGCTCGGTCTCGGCCGCCTTCTCCGTCGTCACGGGGGCCAGCGCCACCGACAACGGCGCCCAGGGCGCGTCCATCTTCGGGACCGGCGCCAGCACGGCGGCCAGCGCCAATGACGCCACGGCCGTCGGCTTCAACGCCACCGCCGGCGGGCCCAACGCCATCGCCATCGGCGGCGCCGACAACTCGGCGGCCGCCGCCAACGCCTATAACGACGGCTCCATCGCCATCGGCACGCGCAGCATCGCCGGATCGAGCGGCGGCGGCGTCACCGACGACACCGCCCTCGGCTTCGCCTCGCGTGCGATCGGCGGCTCCTCGCTGGCGCTCGGCCGCGACGCCGCCGCCACCGCCGACGGCGCGGTGGCCCTGGGCGCCTATTCGCTCGCCGACATCGCCAACACCGTCTCGGTGGGATCGCCCGGCAATGAGCGCAAGATCGTCAACGTCGCCGACGGCGACGTCTCGGTCGCCAGCACCCAAGCCGTCAACGGCAGCCAGCTCTACGCCCTGCAGTCGACGGTCACGACCATCGGCGCGACCACCAAGTACTTCGCCGCCAACTCCACCGGGACCGCCGCCAGCGCCATCGGGACGGACGCCATCGCCGTGGGGGTCTCCAGCGACGCCAACGGCGCCGACAGCATGGCGCTCGGCCAAAGCTCCACCGCCAACGGCCAGGACGCCATCGCGATCGGGGCGAACTCGGTCTCGGCCGCCTTCTCACGTGGCCGGGGCGAGCGCCACCGACAACGGCGCCCAGGGCGCGTCCGTCTTCGGGACCGGCGCCAGCACGGCGGCCAGCGCCAACGACGCCACGGCCGTCGGCTTCAACGCCACCGCCGGCGGGCCCAACGCCATCGCCATCGGCGGGGCCGACAACGCGGCGGCCGCCGCCAACGCCTATAACGACGGCTCCATCGCCATCGGTACGCGCAGCATCGCCGGATCGAGCGGGGGCGGCGTCACCGACGACACCGCCCTCGGCTTCGCCTCGCGTGCGATCGGCGGCTCCTCGCTGGCGCTCGGCCGCGACGCCGCCGCCACCGCGGACGGCGCGGTGGCCCTGGGCGCCTACTCGCTCGCCGACATCGCCAACACCGTCTCGGTGGGCTCGCCCGGCAATGAGCGCAAGATCGTCAACGTCGCCGACGGCGACGTCTCGGTCGCCAGCACCGAAGCCGTCAACGGCAGCCAGCTCTATGCGACCAACCAGCAGGTCTCGATCAACACAACCGACATCGCGAGCCTGCAGTCGACGGTCACGACCATCGGCGCGACCGCCAAGTACTTCGCCGCCAACTCCACCGGGACCGCCGCCAGCGCCATCGGGACGGACGCCATCGCCGTGGGGGTCTCCAGCGACGCCAACGGCGCCGACAGCATGGCGCTCGGCCAAAGCTCCACCGCCAACGGCCAGGACGCCATCGCGATCGGGGCGAACTCGGTCTCAGCGGCCTTCTCCATCGTGGCCGGGGCCAGCGCCACCGACAACGGCGCCCAGGGCGCGTCCGTCTTCGGGACCGGCGCCAGCACGGCGGCCAGCGCCAATGACGCCACGGCCGTCGGCTTCAACGCCACCGCCGGCGGGCCCAACGCCATCGCCATCGGCGGGGCCGACAACTCGGCGGCCGCCGCCAACGCCTATAACGACGGCTCCATCGCCATCGGCACGCGCAGCATCGCCGGCTCGAGCAGCGGCGGCGTCACCGACGACACCGCCCTCGGCTTCGCCTCGCGTGCGATCGGCGGCTCCTCGCTGGCGCTCGGCCGCGACGCCGCCGCCACCGCCGACGGCGCGGTGGCCCTGGGCGCCTATTCGCTCGCCGACATCGCCAACACCGTCTCGGTGGGATCGCCCGGCAATGAGCGCAAGATCGTCAACGTCGCCGACGGCGACGTCTCGGTCGCCAGCACCCAAGCCGTCAACGGCAGCCAGCTCTACGCCCTGCAGTCGACGGTCACGACCATCGGCGCGACCACCAAGTACTTCGCCGCCAACTCCACCGGGACCGCCGCCAGCGCCATCGGCGCGGACGCCATCGCCGTGGGGGTCTCCAGCGACGCCAACGGCGCCGACAGCATGGCGCTCGGCCAGAGCTCCACCGCCAACGGCCAGGACGCCATCGCGATCGGGGCGAACTCGGTCTCGGCGGCCTTCTCCATCGTGGCCGGGGCCAGCGCCACCGACAACGGCGCCCAGGGCGCGTCCATCTTCGGGACCGGCGCCAGCACCTCGGCGGCCGCCAATGACGCCACGGCCGTCGGCTTCAACGCCACCGCCGGCGGGCCCAACGCCATCGCCATCGGCGGGGCCGACAACTCGGCGGCCGCCGCCAACGCCTATAACGACGGCTCCATCGCCATCGGCACGCGCAGCATCGCCGGCTCGAGCAGCGGCGGCGTCACCGACGACACCGCCCTCGGCTTCGCCTCGCGTGCGATCGGCGGCTCCTCGCTGGCGCTCGGCCGCGACGCCGCCGCCACCGCCGACGGCGCGGTGGCCCTGGGCGCCTATTCGCTCGCCGACATCGCCAACACCGTCTCGGTGGGCTCGCCCGGCAACGAGCGCAAGATCGTCAACGTCGCCGACGGCGACGTCTCGGTCGCCAGCACCCAAGCCGTCAACGGCAGCCAGCTCTATGCGACCAACCAGCAGGTCTCGATCAACACAACCGACATCGCGAGCCTGCAGTCGACGGTCACGACCATCGGCGCGACCGCCAAGTACTTCGCCGCCAACTCCACCGGGACCGCCGCCAGCGCCACCGGGACGGACGCCATCGCCGTGGGGGTCTCCAGCGACGCCAACGGCGCCGACAGCATGGCGCTCGGCCAGAGCGCCAGCGCCAGCGGCGACAACGCCATCGCCATCGGATCGGGGGCGGTCTCGGCGGCCAACTCGATCGTCGCGGGCGCCGGCGCCACCGACAACGGGGCGACCGGGGTCTCGATCTTCGGCACCGGGGCGAGCACGGCGGCCACGGCGACGGACTCGGTCGCCATCGGCCACGGCTCGAGCGCGACGGCGGAGAACGCGGTGGCGATCGGGGCCAATTCCGTGGCCGACGCGGCCGACACGGTCTCGGTCGGCTCGGCCGGCCATGAGCGCAAGATCGTCAACGTCGCCGACGGCGACCTGGGCGCCGCCAGCACCGACGCGGTCAACGGCAGCCAGCTCTATGCGACCAACGTCGACGTGGCGCTGAACACCACGAACATCGCCACGAACACGACGAACATCACCGCCAACGCGGCGAATATCGCGACCAACACGACCGCCATCGCGGTGAACACCTCGGCGATCGCCACCAACACGGCCGACATCGCGACCAACGCGACCAACATCGCCGCCAACACCTCTGCGATCACGACCAACACGGCGGCGATCGCCACCAACACGACGAACATCGCGACCAACACCGCGAACATCGGCAACCTGCAGACGACGGTCGCCACCATCGACCAGGTCGGCACCAAGTACTTCCGCGCCAACTCCACCGGCGCGGCGGCCAGTCCGACAGGGTCGGAAGCCATCTCGGTGGGCGGCGACAGCAAGGCCGACGGGTCAGGCGCGGTGGCGGTGGGCAAGGGCGCCTCGTCCTCGGGCGTGCAGGCCCTGGCGCTGGGCGCAGGATCGAGCGCCACGGCCGACAACGCCGTGGCCCTGGGATCGGGCTCGGTGGCCGACCAGGCCGACACCGTCTCCCTGGGCTTCTCCGGCGGCGAGCGGCGGGTGACCAACGTGGCCAGCGGCGTCGACAACACCGACGGCGTCAACGTCGGACAGTTGCAGACCGCGCTCAACAACGCGGTCTTCCAGTCCAACAGCTACACCGACACCCAGATCGCCGGGGTGCGCCAGGATCTGAACATCGCCCAGCGCAAGGCCAACGGCGGCATCGCCGCGGCCATGGCGGTGGGATCCATCCCCCAGCCCATCGAGGACGGCAAGGTGATGCTGGGGGCCGCCTTCGGCCACTGGCGGGACTCGTCGGCGTTCGCGTTCGGGGCGGCCACCGCCTTCGACCAGGGCCGCGCGGTCTTCAAGGTCGGCGGCGCATTCGACGACCGGGGCGGACACGGTGTAAGCGCCGGCTTCGGCTATTCATTCTAGGGAGGTGATTCGAATGGCGTACCTGGAGCAGCGCGCGTGGCGCGCCGGCATGACCGCCGCGGCGTCGAGCATCGCCGCATCGGCCCTGATCCTGCTGGCGGGCGGGCCCGCGCTCGCCGCGGCGCCCAAGACATCCGGCCCCAGCGTCCCGGCGGCGCCGGCCGCCGCCCCTGGCGCTCCGGCCGCCAAGCCCCCCGCGGCGCCCGAGCTGAAGTACATGCAGCTGCAGGCCCAGTACAAAGGGCCCTTGCAGGACACCGTCATCCAGCGCTGGCGCGACCCGATCGACGGCACGGTCTGCTACGTCTACCTGCCGGTGGTGGTCGAGCACTCCGCGCCCACGCCGGTGGGCGCGGTCCAGTACGGAAGCAACAACATCGGCTCGATCAGCTGCCTGGCCGGACGGTTCTAGTGTCCCGATTCCGAAGTTCGCCAGCGCATTTGCCAGGCAGATGCGAACTTCGGGATCGATAAGGACACTAGCAAATGTATGATTCTAGTGTGGTTTACGGATCAGAAGTTCGCAGCCGAGGGCGCCGCCATCATCATGCGAACTTCTGATCCACCACACTAGGTCACAGACCCATAAACGGGATTCACAAGTTGGCCGAACGCTGATTCAACCTTCTCATTGGAGGAGGTTGAGATGGCTCGTTTCGATCTGACGGATTTCGAGTGGTCGGTGATCCAGCCCCTGCTGCCGAACAAGCCGCGGGGCGTGCCTCGGGTGGACGATCGGCGGGTGCTGAACGGGATTTTCTGGCGGCTTCGAACGGGAGCGCCTTGGGCGGAGCATTCCCGAGCGGTACGGCCCGCACACGACCTGTGTGAACCGGTTCAACCGTTGGCGCAAGGCGGGCGTCTGGGACCGTCTTCTGCAAGCGGTGTCAAAGGCTTATGACGGCGACATCCACGATGATCATTCCTCGTCGATCCGGGTGCATCAGCACGCCGTCAACGCCGATCATGTGCAGGGCCGATGCGCTCGGCATGGGTCGCTCGTGAGGCAGGCGTGACAACCACAACGCCAAAAAAAAGCTGACCGATCCGGTTGCATGGGTCGCTCGCGCGGCGGCCTGACCACCAAGATCCACGCTCTCGTCGACGCCGAGGGACTGCCGATCGCGCTCAAGCTCACCGAGGGGCAGGCTCACGACGGCAAGAGCGCCGAGGACATGCTGCAAAAGATGCAGGCCGGCCAGATCCTGTTGGCCGACCGCGCATACGACAGCGATGCGATGCGCCAGGCCCTGGCCGAGCGCGGCGCCTGGGCCAACGTCAAACCCATGCCGGGCCGCAAGAACGTCCCCGCCTTCAGCGCCTTCCTGTATCGCTACAGGAACCTCGTCGAGCGCTTCTTCAACAAGCTCAAGCACTTCCGAGCCGTCGCCACCCGATACGACAAGCGGGCCGACAACTATCTCGCCGGCGTCAAGCTCGTCTCAATCCGAATCTGGCTGCGTTCTAATCGAGTTGTGCCTAGAGCGTCCGGCAGGTCCCTGACCGTCATCCCCGGGCTTGTCCGGGGGCCGCATGCACGCGACCATCGCCTCGAAGGATCGCGCAACGGCTATCCCGCGCGCCTGAGAGGGAGGGACGAACCCGATGACCGCGCCCGAGCTGCCGCCGGACCTGCAGCCGATCAAGCTGCAGGACATGCTTCCGCGCTTCGAATACGCGTTCCAGACGCGGGTGATCACCGGCTATGTGCACCGCATCCCCTACGCCGGCGGGCACAGATTGATGGTGAGCTGCGAGGGCGGCGACATCGACGGGCCGATGCTGAAGGGCAAGATCCTGAACGGCGGCAACGAGTGGCCGCTGATCCGCCCGGACGGGGTGGGGATGGTGGACGCCCGCTACACCTTCGAGACCCACGACGGGGTGTTCATCAACATCCGCAACATCGGCTATCGCTGGGGACCGCCCGGCGTGATCGACAAGGTCAATGCGCTCGAGGCGTTCGTGGACCCGGAAACGTACTACATGCGCACGACCCCGATCTTCGAGGCGCCGCCCGGGCCCTACGAGTTCCTCTCGCGGCACTGCTTCGTCGGCGTCGGCGAGCGGCAGAAGGAGTGCCTGTTCATGCGGTACTACATGGTGGTGTGATGGCCCCTCACCCTCCCATCGCTGCGCAATGGGCCCCTCCCTCTCCCCCTTCGGGGGCGAGGGTCTGGCGCTCTTGCCCTCGCTCCGCTTGCGGGGAGAGGGAGGGGCCCGCGCCGAAGGCGTGGGAGGGGGAGGGGCGCGCGGCATGACCCTCCCCCTCTCCATCGCCGTCGGCGACTACGACCGCGTGCGGGCGATCGCCGACGGGCGCGTGCGGATCGACGGCTGCGAGCCGATCATCATGCACCTGGAGCCGGAGGAGGTGTTCTTCCGCGCCTTCCGCCAGGAGGCGTTCGACGTCTGCGAATTGTCCCTGTCCACCTATGCGCTGAGGACCGCGCGGGGCGACTGCCCCTATGTCGGCGCGCCCGTTTTCCCTTCGCGCGCCTTCCGCCACACCGCCATCTATGTCCGCACCGACCGGGGGATCGACAAGCCGCAGGACCTGAAGGGCAAGAAGGTCGGCATCCCGGAATACCAGCTCACCGCCAACGTCTGGGCCCGCGCGATCCTGCTGGACGACTTCGGGGTCGATCCCTCGCACATCCGCTGGATCCAGGGCGGCCAGGAGGCGCCCGGCCGGATCGAGAAGGCCGGCTTCACCCTGCCCGAGGGGGTGCATCTGGAGCCGGCGCCGGAGGGGCGGACCCTGTCGGGGATGCTGGAGGCCGGCGAGATCGACGCCCTGATCGCGCCCCGGGCGCCGTCCTGCTTCCTGAGGGGCGCGCCCGACGTCGGGTGGCTCTTCAAGGACCCGGAGGCGGCCGCCTCGGACTGGTTCGCGCGCACCGGGATCTTCCCGATCATGCACCTCCTGGGCGTGAAGCGGACGCTGGCCGAGCGCCACCCCTGGCTGCCCGTGGCCCTCTTGAAGGCCTTCACCGCCGCCAAGGACCTGGCGATCGCGGCCCTGGCGGACCCGGCCTCGGCCAAGGCGACGATCCCGTTCCTGGAGGAGCGCGTGCGGGCGGCCAAGGCCCTGATGGGCGAGGACTACTGGCCCTACGGCATCGAGGCCAACCGCGCCTGCCTGCAGACCTTCCTGGACCACCACCACCGCCAGGGGCTGTCGCCCCGGGCCCTTTCGCCCGAGGACCTCTTCCACCCGTCGACCCTCGAGAGCTTCAAGATTTGAAATCGTCAGGCCCCCGTGCATAAGGGCGCGATCGGCAGGAGGAGACGTCAATGGCCAGGATCATGGTGACCATCGCGCCCACGGGGGGCATGTCGATGAAGAGCGCCAACCCGGCCCTGCCGACCCAGCCGGACGAGATCGCCGAAGACGTGACCAAGTGCTGGAAGGCCGGCGCGTCGATCGCCGCCATCCACGCCCGCCGGCCCGACGACCAGGCCACCTGCAACGCGGACGTCTACCGCGCGATCAACGGCAAGATCCGCGAGCGGGGCTGCGACATCATCCTCAACAACTCCACCGGCGGCGGCAATTCCGGCGACATGCTGGTGGAGCGCGCCGACGGGCTGTGGGAATCCAACTTCGAGGAGCGGCTGAAGGGCTGCGACGGCGGCGCGGAGATGTGCACCTTCGACGGGGTCACGGTCGTGGACACAGTCGGCCATCCCAAGGAGGTGGTGGTGATCACCCCGCCGAGCCGCTGCGAGACCCTGGTGCAGCGGATCCTGGAGAAGGGCGCCAAGCCGGAGTGGGAGGTGTTCAGCCCCGAGCACATCCTGCAGGACGTCACCCGGCTGATCCAGAAGGGCTACGACAAGCCGCCCTACTACATCAACCTGGTGCTGGGCGGGGAGAAGGGCTTCCAGGGCGCCATGCCCTACAGCCCCGACATCCTGGCGTTCATGGTCAAGTGCCTGCCGCCGCAGTCGATCTGGTGCGTCTCGGGCATCGGCCCGGCCCAGCTGCCGGCCACCACCCAGGCGATCCTCCTGGGCGGGCACGTGCGCGTGGGCCTGGAGGACAACCACTATTATGCGGCCGGCCAGAAGACCGACAACCTGACCCTGGTGGAGCGGCAGGTGCGGATCCTGCGCGAGCTCGGCCACGAGCCGATGTCGACCGGCGAGGCCCGCGAGACCCTGGGCCTGGCGCCGGTGCGGCTGAACTAGACGGCGCGCCCGGGGCCTGCGACATCTGAGGCGTAGGTCCAGCAGGGGGCGCAGCTGCGCGCGAACAGTGTCGGTGTCCGGTTTCCCCGCGGACGGGACCATCGCCGCGCGTCTGGCGCATTGGGCGCGCGAGCGGCCGCACGACCTGGCGTTCAGCTTCCGCGCGGACGGGGCCGCCGAGACCGAGCGGCTGAGCTTCGCGGCGCTTCATCGACGGGCGCTGTCGATCATGCAGCGGCTGCAGCAGGAGGATCTGGCCGGCCGCACGGCCATTCTCGCCTATCCCCCGGGCCTGGAGTTCTGCGCCGCCTTCTTCGGCTGCCTCTACGCCGGGGTCGTCGCGGCGCCGGCCCCTTACCTGCTGCCCCGGCGCGCGCGCGCGCGGATCGCGGGCATGGCGCGCGAGGCACGCCCGGCCGCCGTGCTCAGCGTGTCGGGATTGATGGCCGACGAGGAGCTCGCCGCCCTGCGCTCGGACGAGCTCGCCGGGGTCGCCTGGATCGCCACGGACCTCGAGCTGGGCGACCCGCGGGCGGACGGCCCCGCGCCGGCTGCGGACGACCAGACGGCCCTGCTGCAGTTCACCTCCGGCTCGACCAGCGCGCCCAAGGGCGTGATGGTCACGCACGGCGCCCTGATCGCCAACCTGGCGATGATCCGGGACGCCTTCGGCCACGGCCCGGACACCCGTTTCGCCAGCTGGCTGCCCGTGCACCACGACATGGGCCTGATCGGCTGCATGCTGCAGCCGGTCTACCTGGGGGTTCCGTGCGTGATGATGTCGCCTCTGGCCTTCCTCCAGAGGCCGGTCCGGTGGCTGCGCGCGATATCCGAGGCCCGGGCGACCACGAGCGGCGCGCCCAACTTCGCCTACGAGCTCTGCGCGGCGAAGGTCACGCCCGCGCAGCTGGAGGGCCTGGACCTCTCCTGCTGGAGCGTCGCCTTCTGCGGCGCCGAGCCGGTGCGGCCGGACACCCTGGAGCGCTTCGCCAGGACCATGGCGCCCGCGGGGTTCCGCACCGAGGCGCTGTTCCCCTGCTACGGCCTCGCGGAGGCCACCCTGTTCGTCAGCGGCGGCCCCAGGGGCGCCGGCCTGAAGACCCTGACGGTGGACGGGCCGGCGCTGGCCGAAGACGCCGAGGCGCGGCCGACGCCGGCGGACGCGCCGGGGGCCCGGCGGCTGGCGTCGAGCGGCCGCTGCGCCTGGGGCGGGCAGACCGTCGCCATCCTCGCGCCAGGCGCCGAGACGCCCGTCGCCCCTGGCGGGATCGGCGAGATCTGCGTCCTCGGGGACCACGTGGCCAAGGGCTACTGGGAGCGTCCGGCGGAGACGCGGGAAACCTTTGCAGCCTCAGGCGCTGTCCGGCGCCTGCGCACGGGGGACCTCGGCTTCATGCACGACGGGGACCTCTATGTGACCGGCCGTCTGAAGGACCTGGTGATCGTCCGCGGCGCCAAGCACCACCCCGAGGACATCGAGGCGACGGTGGCCGCCAGCCATCAGGCGCTCACGGGCGGCGGCGGCGCCGTATTCGCCCTGGAAGGCGCGCGGGAGGAGCAGGTCGTGATCCTGCAGGAGCTCGAGCGCAGGTCGGCGGGCCGGGCGGACCTCGACCTCGTGGCCTTGGCGGCGTTCGCGGCCGTATCGGACGGGCACGGGATCCGGGCCTACGACCTGCAGCTGCTTCGCCCGGGATCGCTGCCGCGGACCACCAGCGGCAAGGTCCAGCGGCGCCGGAGCCGCGCCGCCTATCTGGCGGGCGAGCTGAAGCCGCTGACGATCGACCACCCCCCGGCGGGACTTGGCCGGCGCCTGGCCAGGACGCGCGCCGATGGCTGAAGCCGCCGACATGTCCTTCTCCACCCTGACGCCGGGGTTCCTGGACGATCCATACGACGCCTACGACCGCCTGCGCGCGGCCGATCCGGTCTACTGGAGCGCGCCGGAGAACGGCTGGGTCCTGAGCCGCTACGCCGACGTGGCGCGCGTCCTGGCGGATCCGAGCTTCAAGGTCTTCGACCTCGCCGCCAACGTCTCGGGATTGACCCGCGCCGCCGGACGCGACACCGCCGCGCTCAACCTGGTGCTGGGGCGCGTGCTCGCGCTGCAGAATCCACCCGGCCACACCCGGGACCGCACCTTCCTCGCCGCGGCGCTCAATGCGAGGCCCGCCGCCGCCCACGCGGCGGACATCGAGGCTGTCGTCCAGGATCTGGTCGCGGCCGCGCCCAGGGGCCGCGACTTCAACGCCATCTCCGAGGTCGCGGACCTCGTCTCCCCGGGTTTCCTGGCCCGGTTCCTCGGCCTCAGCGAGGACGCGATGCAGGCCCTGCTGACGGGCATCGCGAATGTCTCCAATTGCTTCGACCGCGGCCGGTCCATCCGGTTCTACGAGCGGGTGAACGGCGAGGTCGCCGGCGCGCTGGACCTCGTTCTCGGCCACATCGCGGCGCGAGGCGGCAAGGCCGAGGACGGCCTTGGCCGGATCGCCGAGCTTGGCCGGTCGCGCTTCGGCCTGGACCCGCGCGAGATCGCTGCGCGGATCCTCTTCCTGCTGCTCGCGAGCGTGGAGACCACATCCTCCCTCGCCGCCAACGCCATCGGCGCGATCTTCAGCCGCCCAGACATCCTGCGGGCGCTGCGCGGGTCGCCCGAAAAGGTCCCAGCGGCCGTCGAGGAGGTCGCCCGTCTCGACCCGGCTTTCCAACAGACGACGCGCATCGCCACGCGCGAGGCAAAGATCGGCGACAAACAGATCGCGCCGGGCGACCGCCTGGTGCTGCTGATCGGCGCGGCCCACCGCGACCCGGCGGCCTATGAGGCGCCCTCCCGGTTCGATCTCGACCGCGAGGGGCCGCCGCACCTGGGCTTCGGCGGAGGCCTGCATGCGTGCCTCGGCTCGAGTCTCGGGCGTATGATGGCGAGATCCACGATCGCCGGGCTCATCGCGGCGGACGCGGAGCCCGCGCAGGTCCAGAGCCCGAGGTGGCTCACCCACCGCTTCTTCCGTCACCTGATCCGCTTTGACGTGACCCTGCCCGCAAGGAACCTTGGCGCATGATCGACGAAATGGACCTTCGGCGCTGGATCGCCGCCTACCTGGCCGATCTGGTCGACTTGCCCGAGGACGAGGTCGTCTTCGACACGCCGTTCAAGGATCTTGGGGTGGACTCGGCGGACGCGGTCATCATGGGCGGATCGCTGGAGGACCATTTCGGGATCGAGGTCGAGGCGACCCTGTTCCTGCGCAACGACACAATCGGCGAACTGATCGAGGATCTGAAGTCGGAGGGCCTGGTGAGGTCGGGTGAATGACCGACGCGGCGCCTGACGAGACCGGCGCGGGCGCGCGGCCGACGCTCAGCATCGCCGTGGCGTGCTTCAACATGCGTCGCGAGATCGCCCGCACGCTTTACGCCCTGAGCGGCGCCTATCAGGCGGGGATCGACCCCGGAAGCTACGAGGTCGTCCTGATCGACAACGGCTCCGACGACCCGCCGAGGGTCGAGGACTTCGCCGGCCTCGATCTTCGACTGACGGTGCTGCGCCAGCCGAACCCGACGAAGTCGCCGGTGGCGGCCATGAACGCGGCTCTGGCGGCCTGCACAGGCGACTACGTCGTGGCCATGATCGACGGCGCGCGCATGCCGACGCCCGGCCTTCTGGACGCGTGGATGAAGGCGGCCAGGCTGCACCCGAGGCCGATCCTGTTCACCCAGAGCCTGTCGCTGGGCCACGGCGCCCAGTGGCTCATCGCGCGCGAAGGCTACGACCAGGCCCAGGAGGATCGTCTCCTCGACTCGATCGGCTGGCCCAAGGACGGCTATCGCCTGTTCGAGATCTCCACCTGGGAGACATTCGGGCCGACGGACGAGCTGTGGGCCACACGGCTCTACGAAACCAACGCCCTGTGCATGCCCCGCGCGCTCTGGGAGGAGGTCGGGGGGTATGATCCAAGGTTCCAGACCCCCGGCGGGGGATGGTCGAACCATGACGTGTTGGCCAGAGCCTGCGCCCTGCCCGACGTGCAGCTCATCGTCATCACCGGCGAGGGCACCTTCCACCAGTTGCACAGCCACAGCGTGTCCAGCCGGGCCAAGGATCCGGTGACCCAGCTCAAGGTGTTCAGCCGCGAGTTCCACCAGATCCGGGGCCGCCCCGTGCGCCCCCTGGCCAAGCGCTTCTGGACCTTCGGGATCAAGCAGCCGCCGCCGCCGAGGATCAGCGGCCCCACCACCGCCGCCCCGACGCGATACGGCCCGCCGGAGCGGCGCTACGTGGAGCTGCTCAAGCAGGCGCTGCTGAACGAGCACGCCCTGGAGCTGGAAGCGCGCGACCTGATCCATCATGAGCAACGGACGGCGGGCCAGACGGCGGCCGAGCCGGACCCGAAGAAGCTGGCCCGCGCGCGCCGGCGCGTCGCCGATGCGCGCAGGGTGGGCGTCCATCTTGCGACCCTGCCTGCGACCTACACCATGATCGGACGACGCCGGCTGGACGCGCTGGAGCGGCACGTGAACCAGGTCCTGGACGAGGGCGTGCCCGGCGACCTGATGGAGTGCGGCGTCTGGCGGGGCGGCGCGTGCATTCTGATGAACGGGATCGTGAGGGCGCGGCGGGCGCCCGACCGCGCCGTCTGGGTCGCGGATTCCTTCAACGGCCTGCCTCCGCCCGCCGACACGGACGAGGGCTGGGATTTCACGGCCGAGAAGCACCCCGCTCTGGCGGTGGACCTGGAGACGGTGAAGTCCAACTTCGAGCGGTTCGACCTCCTGGACGAACGGGTGCGCTTCCTCGAGGGCTGGTTCAAGGACACCCTTCCGGTGGCCCCCATCGAGCGACTGGCGGTGCTTCGCCTGGACGGGGACCTCTACAGCTCGACCATGGATGCGCTGACCTGCCTCTACGACAAGGTGTCCAGCGGCGGCTTCGTCACGATCGACGACTATGGCGGCATCGCTCAGTGCGCCCGCGCGGTGAGCGACTTCCGCGCCTCGCGGGGGATCACCGAGCCGATCCAGAAGATCGACTGGACCGGCGTCTTCTGGCGCAAAGCCTAGCCATGAAGCGCTTCTGGGAGCCGGTCATTCTGCCCTTGCTCGGAGCCGCAGGCGCCTCGCACGTCATCGAGATCGGCGCCGACAAGGGCGCGGTCAGCACCCGGCTGGGGCGCTGGGCGCGCCGGGGCGGCGCGCGCCTGGACGTGATCGATCCGGCGCCGAGCTTCGACGTGGCGGCGCTCGAGGCCAGGTCGGAGAACGCGGCGCGCGTCCATCTGGCGCGAAGCCTGGACGTGCTGGCGGATCTGCTGCCGGCGGACCTGGTGCTCGTGGACGGAGACCACAACTGGTACACCGTGTTCCACGAGCTGACGGCGCTCTACGGTCCGGCCGGCCCGCCGGCCGAGGACGCGCCCATTGCGATCTGCCACGACGTCGGGTGGCCTTACGGCCGCCGGGACGCCTACTGCGACCCGGACTCGATCCCGCAGGCGTTCCGCCATCCCTGGGCGCAAGGGGGCCTCTCCCCTTACGACAAGGGCCTCGTCCCATACGGCCTGAACGCCCGTCACAAGCACGCGTGCAAGGAAGGGGGGCCGAGGAACGGGGTCAGGACCGCCATCCAGGACGCCTTGTCCGGCCGGGAAGAGGCGTTCAGGATCGTTTGGCTGGACGTGATGGGCGGCCTCTGCGTGATCGTCCCCAGGTCCCGGATCGCCGCCCGGCCGGCGCTCGGAGAGGCGCTGGACGGCCTCGAGCTCTCGCCCGCCTGGACGTCCCTGGCCCAGCTGACCGAGCAGGATCGAAGCATGGGTTCGATCGCGCTGCAGCAGATGGTCATGCTGAGCGGCCAGGCGCCGGTGACAAGGGCGTCGGGCGAACGCCCCTTCGCCGCGGCCGCGCCCAACGAGGTGCTCCGATCCATCCACCAAGGCGCGATGAACTACCGCTACAAGGGCCGGCGGATGGTGCTGGATCCCTTCGACATGGCCAATCTGCAGGCCATGATCGAGGGACTTAGGCCGCGCACCATCTTCGAGATCGGCACGTTCGAGGGCGGGCGCACGCTCTGGCTTGCCGACGTGCTGGCGGCTCACGGCATCGACGGCGAGGTCGTCTCGGTCGATCTCGCCCCGCCGGCCGGAATCGACCACCCCAGGATCAGGCTGATCCAGGGCGACGCCCAGGACCTGCCCCGGGCGCTGGCAGAGGACGCCATGGCGGACCTCCAGCGGCCGTTCCTGGTCATCGAGGACTCGGCGCACGACTTCGAGACCTGCACGGCCGTGCTCGACTTCTTCGACCCGCGCCTGAAGCCCGGCGAGGTGATCGTGATCGAGGACGGCAACGTCGGGCAGCTGATGGACTGGGACTCCGGCGAGGAGGTCATGTCGGCGCCGTCGCTGGCGGTTCAGGCCTTCCTCGCCCGCCGCGGAGAGAGCTACGACATCGACGTCGAGTCCTGCGACCGCTACGGCTTCAACATGACCGCCTGCCCCAACGGCTGGCTGCGGCGGCGCTGAGCGTCTCAGTCGCCGAGCATCTCGTCGATGAGCCCGCGGAACGTGCCATCGGCGATGGTCTCGGAGATCACCTGGTGGCCGGCGTAGTCGACGGGGAACAGCTTGACCCCGGGCAGGCCGTCGAGTCGCCGTGCGGCGAAGCTGTCGAACTCGTGCTTGTCGCCGAAGACCATCAGGAGCCGCGGCGGATCGGCTGAGGTCGCCTGCAGCACCTTGATGTCCACCGCCACCTCCGGCGACCTTTCCTTGAGCTCCTTCCACTCCGTGCCCTGCACGACCGTCTCGAGCCTGGAGGCGTCGGTCATGGCGGAGAAGGCGAGCACGGCGTCCGCGCCGAGGTCGTAACCGTACCGGATGGCCGGGAAGCCGGCGGCCGAGTGCCCGATGCAGTAGACCCGCGGATCGCCGAGCGAGGCGATGAGGCTGCGCAGGGCGGCGACCGCCTCGGCGTAGGTGCTGCCGAGGCCGAAGACGCCGTCGAGGTAGCAGGACCCGTTGCGGTCGTTCAGGTAGACGACGTGGCAGTCCTCGGCGGGCAGGAGCTGATGCAGCACGTGGATCGAGACCCAGAGCTGCTTGGCCTTGCCCGTGAACACGAAGATCACCTTGCGGGCGCCGGGCCTGCGGGCGATCACCACCTCGGTCTCGTCCAGGCCGACCGGCGCCGAACCGTCGGGATCCGACGATGCGTAACGCTCGAACTTGCCGACCACGCCCCAGCGCTTCAGCTGGCGACAGATCGCCAGGAGCTTGCGCGCCTCGCCCGCGACCTGGGCGTCGTGGACGAGCTCGGCGAGCGGCGGCTCGGCCTCGTCGAACAGGCCCAGGCGGATCAGACGCGAACAGGCCGTGATCCGGGTCTCGGCGCCGTAGGGCGCGCGCGTGCGCGCCAGAAAGCCGGCGAGCTTGTCCTCCTTGGACTGCTCCAGCGCGAGGGGATGTTCGGCTTCGTCGAGCGCGCGCGCGCGCTGAGCGGCGGCGAGCGCCTCCTCGAACCGCCCGAGCCTTTGCAGGACGCGCGCATGCAAGGTCAGGGCGACCGCGGGCGCCTGCGGGTCGGCGGCGACCTCGGCCAGAACAGCTTCGGCCGCTTCATTCTCTCCCTTGGCCATCAGGTCCTGCGCCTGGTGCAGGCGCGCGCCGCGCAGGCGCCGGGTCGCGTCGGCCAGGCGCGAGCCGATCGCCTCCCAGTCCGGCGCCAGGGCCGCCGCCTCCTCGAGGGCGCGCACCTCCCCGTCCACATCGTCGCACCCGCGCCGCTCGCTGGCCCGGTTGGCCAGCAAGGCGGCGAGAATGCCCGGATAGGTGGGATCGTCCGGCTCCAGCTCGACGGCCCGGCGGATGGACATGATCGCCTCGTCGAACCGGTCGCGCGCGCGCAGGAGCATCGCCAGCACCGAAAAGGCGGACGCGGGGGCGTCCGGGGCGGCGGTCACCTCCTGCAGCAGGGCCTCGGCGGCCGGCCCTTGGCCGCTGCGCATCAAGGCTGACGCCGCCTTGACCCGCTCGCGCTGCGCCGCCTGGCGCTGGAGGGATTCCTGCTGCTCCTCGGCCAGCAGCTTGCCCCTGATCCGCGCGAGCTCCTCCAAAGTCTCCTGCTGACGCCGACTTGCGGGCCCGTCGAGCCGAAGGTCCGCCGCCTCCGCGATGATGCGGTCGACCTCGCCGCTCGGCGCGCCCGGACCCAGGGCGCGGACGCGCTCCGTCAACATCGCAAGCAGCTTCAGCCCGCCGCTCTGACTTTCGGGTTCCAGCTCCAGGGCCCGGCGCATGGCCGCAAAGGCCTCGTCCTCGCGGCCCAGGCCCCGGAAGATCTTGTGCCGGAGCCTGAATACCTGGGCGGGGGCTTCCGGATCGAGCGCCAGCTCAGCCAGCACCTCGGCGGCCTCCGCGCGCGCGCCGTCACGCATCAAGGCGTTGGCCCGGCTGAGCTGGTCCCGGCGCCAAGCCTGGCGTCTGGCGCAATCCTGCTCCTCCTGCGCCAGGAGCTTGGCCCTGATCCGGGCGAAGGCCTCCAGCGCCGTCTGCTGGCGCTCCTTGGCCGGCCCCTCCAGACGAAGGCCCGCCGCCTCCGCGATGATGCGGTCGGCCTCGGCGCTGGGCGCGCCCGGACCGAGCGCGCGAATCCGGTCCGCGAGCATGGCCAGGAGCTTGAAGCTGCTGGCCTGATCGTCGGGCTCCAGCTCCACTGTCCGCCGCAGGGCGTCCAGGGCGTCGTCGGAACGGCCGAGCCCCCGGTAGATCTTGTGCAGGAGCCTGGACGCCTCGGCCGGAGCGCCCGGCTGGAGCGCCAACTCGGCGAGCAGCCGTTCGGCGGCGAGGCGCTCGCCGCTGCGCATCAGGGACTTCGCCAAGTCGAGCCGATGATGGGACGCTGCTTCGCTCGCCGGATCGGCGTCCGGCGCGATGCTCAGGCCTTCGGCTGGCGCGAGGATCCCCGACTCGATCCCTGGCTGGTAATTCGAAGCCACCCCTTCGCCCCGCACATACTTGACCGCATCACACCTACGCTACGGCGTCCGCAGCGCAAGCGCCCCCAGCTGAGGCAGACGATGCAGCGTGCAAGATTCGCGCCGCCAGGCTGGTCCCGGCGGCGAGCGCGGCGGCGCTCGACGCGCCTTGCCCGGGCAGGGCGAAGCATGGCTGATAGCGCGCATAATATCAGGGAGGGCGGCGGCATGGGCGGCAAGGGTCAGGCGCGATACCAGACGCTGTTGATGGTTCTCTTGAGCCTCAACTTCGGCATCGTCTTCTTCGACCGGAACGCCATGAGCTACCTCGGGCCCTTCGTCGAGAAGGACCTGGGGCTGACCGACGGCCACATCGCCAACATCGCGGCCGTGTTCTCCATCACCTGGGGCCTGGCGGGCCTGCTCGGCGGCGCGGTCGTCGACCGGCTGGGCCATCGCAAGCTGTTCCTGACAGGCGCGACCCTGGTCTTCTCGCTGTGCTCGATCGTCTCGGGCCTCGCCGGCTCGTTCGTGGTGCTGCTGCTGGCCCGCGCCTTCATGGGCGTGGCCGAGGGGCCGATGAACCCGATCCAGCAGTCCTTCGCCGCGGCCGAATCCAGCCCCGAGCGGCGCGGCCTGAACATGGGCTTCGTGCAGAATTTCGGCTCGAACCTGTTCGGCTCGTTCATCGCCCCGATCGTGATCGTCTGGCTGGCGGTGCACTTCGGCTGGCGCAAGTCCTTCTATGTGGCCGCCGCGCCGGGGCTGCTGATGGCCCTGCTCGTCTTCCTGATCGTGCGCGAGCCCAAGGTCGACCGCGCGGCGCAGGAGGCGGCGCACGGCCCGCGGGCGCCGCTCCTCAGCCTGCTCGCCCCGCGCAACGTCTGGCTCTGCATGCTGATCTCGCTGTTCATGGTGCCCTGGATGATCTGCGGCTGGACGTTCCTGCCCCTGCTCTACGCCAAGGTGAAAGGCTACTCGCCCGAGACCGGCAGCTATCTGATGGCCGCGCTCGGGGCGTCGGCGACGCTCGGGGCGTTCGTCCTGCCGGGGCTGTCCGACCGGATCGGGCGCAAGCCGGTGATGATCCTGGGATGCCTGTTCGGCGTGGGCGTCCCGCTGGCGGCGCTCTTCTGGGGCGGCTCGGCCTGGGTGCTCGGGGCCCTGGTGTTCGTCGGCTGGCTGGCCTCGGGAACCTTCCCCATCTTCATGGCCACGATCCCGTCCGAGACCATCTCCGCCCGCTACGCCGCCACCGCCGTGGGCCTGGCCCAGTGCGTCGGCGAGGTCGTGGGCGGCGGCGGCATCGTCTCCTGGGCGGGCGACCTGGCCAACCAGCACGGCACCGGCGCGGCCATGTGGGTCATGGCCGGCTGCGCCCTGATCGGCGGGATCCTGTCGCTGGGGCTGAAGGAGACCGCGCCCAGCAAGGCCGGGGCGTCCGCCCCCGCGCTGGAGGCGGCCGCGGGGCCCTAAAGCGTCCTCTCCCGCAGGGAAGAGGAAGGAGGCGGCTACTGCGGCAGGCCGAGGACCTGGCGCGCCTCGCCGGGGGTGGCCGGGCGCGAGCCCAGCCGCTCGACCAGCTCCACCGCCTGGCAGACCATGTCGGCGTTCGAGGGGGCCTGGCGGCCCTTGCCGAGGTAGGTGGAGTCCTCGAAGCCGGTGCGCACGTTGCCGCCCAGGATGATCGACTGGGCCGCCATCGGCCAGGTGTGGCGGCTGATGCCGAACCCTTGCCAGACCGCGCCGGGCGGCAGGTTGTTGCGGCAGTAGATCATCGCCTCGGTCGTGGCGTGGATGCCGTATTTGGTGCCCATCACGATCGAGTACATGCCCGGCCCGTCGATGGCGCCTTCGGCGATCAGATCCTCGGCGAACACCAGGTCGCCGGTGTCGAAGCACTCGATCTCGGGCTTGGTGCCGCAGTCCCGGAAGATGGTCGTCATCTGGTGCATCATCTTCTTGGTGTTGATCGCCACGCCGCCGAAGAGCTGCATGGTGCAGATGTCGAGCGTGGCGAGTTCGGGCCTCAGCGCCTGGATGTGCTGGGTGCGCCGGTCGGCGGTCATCATGTTGGTGCCGGGCCCCGGCATGGCCGGGTCCTCGTCCGACTGGCGCCAGCCGCAGCCGGGGCCCGTGGTGAGGTTCAGGATCAGGTCGTTGTTCTTCTGGCGGACGCGATTGTAGACCTCGGTGTAGTCGTCCAGGTCCGTCGAGGGCGTCCCGTCGGGCTTGCGCACGTGGATGTGGATGATGGCGGCGCCGGCCTCGCCCGCCTCGAGCGCCGCGTTGGCGACCTGCTCGTTGCTCCTGGGGAAGTCCGGGTGGTTCGGAACCGGCGAGGCGCCGGTGACCGCGCAGGTGATGATGACCTTGTCCTTGACCGCCATGTTTCCTTCCTTCGAGCGCCGTTCAGCGTCTGATCCCGTGTTTCGGCGCCAGAGTCCCCGCCAGGACCGCCCTGTCAATCCGCGGGCAGGCCGGTCAGCTCGCAGCTGAGCGCCCAGAGCCTGCGGCGGGCCTCTGGATCGAACGCCTGGGGGTTCGGCCGGCCGGGCTGGAGCTGGTTGTAGAAGGGGTCGGTCTCGCCGGCGACGTCGGCGGTGAAGGCGCGGGCGAAGACCGCCGCCGCGCCGTCCTCGACCCGGCTCTGGGGCTGCAGGCCCTGGCCGACCACCATGTTGGTGTTCATGAAGGTGCCCGGATGCAGCGAGGTGACTGTGACGCCGGCGCCCTTCAGCCGCTCGCGAAGGTCGATGGTGAACATGATCTGGGCGAGCTTGGACTGGCAATACCCCTGGTAGCCCGAGTAGGACCGCTCGAGCTGGACGTCGGCGAAGTCGATCGGCGCCTGGCCGAGGGAGGAGACGTTGACGACCCTGGACGGCGCGGCGGCCTTCAGCTGGGGCAGCAAGAGGCGCGTCAGCAGGAAGGGGGCGAGATAGTTCACCTGGAAGTGAAGTTCCAGGCCGTCGCGGGTCGCCTGGCGGGGCTGGTTGGCGAACAGGCCCACGCCGGCGTTGTTGATCAGGACATCCAGCCTGCCATGCCTGGCCGCCACGTCGCGGGCCAGCGTGCGGACCTCGTCCAGCGAGGCCAGGTCGGCCAGATAGAGCTCCTGCCGGTCGCTGGGGCCGGCCTTGCCGATCCGCTCCAGCGCCGCCTCGCCCTTCTGGCGGCTGCGCCCATGCAGCAGGACCGTCGCGCCGTCCCGGGCGGCCATCTCGGCGACGAGGCGCCCCAGGCCGTCGGTGGCGCCGGTGATCAGGACGGTCTTGCCTTCGAGCGACATGGCGGGCCTCCGGAGGGTGGTCAGGCCGGCAGGCCTAGCACGCCCTTCGCTTCGGCGACCACCTCGTGCAGCGGGCCGTCCGCGTCGAGGACGGTCCAGCCGGGCTCGAGCGCCGGCTCGGCCTGGGCGGCGGCGACGGCGGCCGTCGCGTCCGAGGCGTCGCCTGCGCGCGCGCCCACGCGCTCCAATCGCCGGTCGAGCGACGCGTGGAGCCAGGCCCGCTCGGCGTCCGCGAAGGCGGCGCGCGCGGCCGGGTCCTGGAAGGTGGCGTCGGCGATGACCGACGCGCCTGCGCTGACGGCTTCCTGCGCGCGGCCGGCCATGACCGCATAGACCGCCGCGCGGCGGCCGGGCGCATAGGCGGCCTGGTCCAGGGGCTCGGCCTCCGCCTTGCCGGCCATGGCCTTGCGGATGACGTCGGTCCGCAGCAGCCGCGCGCCGCAGACCCCGGGCAGGAGCGGCGCGATCCGCATTGCAACGGCCGACTTGCCCGAGCCGGAGAGGCCGCCGATCGCCAGGAGGCGCGGCGGGACCGGCCGCAGAAGCTCCAGCCCGAGAGCGCGATAGGCCTGCGCCTCCTCCGGCTTGCCCGCCTCCATCGCCACCGCCGTGCGCACCGCCGCGCGCAGGGCCATGAAGGGCGCGAGAAGGGCCAGGGCCGCCTCGTCCTCGCCCGCGGCGTCCCAGTAGCGGTTCATCGCCACATTGGCATGGATGGCCAGGCCCCTGTGGCGCAGGTCCATCAGGAGGAAGGCGAGATCGTAGACGACGTCGAGGGTCGTCAGCCTCGGATCGAACTCCAGGGCGTCGAAGGGGCAGGCCTCGCCTTCGTAGAGGCAGATGTTGCGAAGGTGCAGGTCGCCGTGGCCGCGGCGGACCTTGCCGGCCGCCCGCCGCGCCTCGATCAGGGGGCCGGCGGCGGCGATCCGGGCCTCCAGCGCCGTGTAGAGGGCGTCCGGTCCGGGCGTCAGGCCGTGGGCGGCCGCGCCATCGGCCTCGGTGCGGCGAAGGCCGGCGACGATATCGAGGTAGTCCCGGGTATGGCCGGCGTCGAGGACCGGGGCTGACCCGGCATGGAAGCGGGCGACCGCGTCCACGGCGTCCCGGACGAGCCCTGGCGTCAGGGTCCCGGCCGCCGCCATCTCG
The DNA here is from genome assembly GCA_963775275.1 of uncultured Alphaproteobacteria bacterium. Taxonomy (GTDB): domain Bacteria; phylum Pseudomonadota; class Alphaproteobacteria; order Caulobacterales; family Caulobacteraceae; genus JANWHQ01. The sequence goes on from CAVZII010000005.1 coordinate 1,375,392, forward strand.
TCGAACAGGGCGCCGTCGGGGAAACGGCGCATGACCACGACCCAGTCCAGGACCTCGCCGGCGCCGCCCACCCGGATCCGCCCGTCCGGCGCGCGGACCACCGGCTCCGCGCCGAGATAAAGGCCCGGCGCGAGGGCCCGGTTGACCTCGACCTCGGCCGCGCAGGCCGCGCGACGCCGATCCAGGGTGGAGAAATCCACGAAGGGCATCTTCACGGCGCGCTTCAGCTTGAAGACGCGGTCTCGGCCCAGGAAGACGCGGGACAGGTGGGTGTCGATCCGGCGCAGGGGATCGGGCGCGCCCGATCCCTCGCCGAGGGAGGCGCCCGACTGCAGGGCTTGGACGACCTGGTCCTGGTCCATCTCGATCGTTGACGGCGTCAAGGGTCTGGCGCCCTGACGGCTCCTGACCCTATAAAGTTCCCCAAGGGGCCTGCGAACAATGAGACGCCTCAAACCGGGAGGGCGCCATGGAAGTCGTCCGCAAGCTTGAAGGCACGGCCTATGGCCGTCCGCCGCAGCATCCCAACCACCTGCTGACCCAGGTCGGGCCGGGAACGCCCTGCGGCGAGCTGATGCGGCGGTTCTGGCAGCCGGTGCTGGCCTGCGCCCACGTCACCAGCCGCCCGCGCGAGGTGCGGATCCTGGGCGAGGACCTGCTGATCTTCCGCGACGGCTCCGGGCGGCCGGGCCTGCTCTATCCGCGCTGCATGCACCGGGGGACCACGCTCCTTTACGGCCACGTGGAGCCGGACGGCATCCGCTGCTGCTACCACGGCTGGAAGTTCGCGGTGGACGGGACCTGCATCGACCAGCCCTGCGAGCCGGACGGCGGCCTCGCCAAGGACGCCGCGCGCCAGCCCTGGTATCCGGTCAAGGAGCGCTACGGCCTGGTCTGGGCCTACATGGGGCCGGCCGAAAAGATGCCGATCCTGCCCAGATGGGACGTGCTGGAGGCCAGGACCGAGGACGAGGACTATGTCGTCTTCGACAACAGCTACGGCGCGCACCGTGACCCGGAGGGGCCGGAGGTGGTGCCCTATTCGTGGCTGCACATGAACGACAACATCATGGACCCCTTCCACGTGCAGGTGCTGCACTCGACCTTCAGCGAGATCCAGTTCGTGCGCGAGTTCGAGGTGATGCCGACGGTGGACTTCGACTACATCGACGCCGGCGTGATCTATAAGGCCTACCGCAAGCTCGACGACGGTCGCGAGGTCGACCGCGTCTCCACCTGGATGATGCCCAACATCATGAGCGTGCCCTCGACCCAGCTCGCGGCGGGCGGCTCGACCGGCATGGGCTTCGTCGTGCCGGTGGACGACACCCACTCCAGGATCGTCGGCGTGGCGCGCATGCCCAAGGGCCAGACGCGCGAGCCCTACCGCGTCAACGGCAAGACCTGGTCGCAGATGACGCTGGCGGAGCGCCAGGACGTGCCCAACGACTACGAGGCCCAGGCCGGGCAGGGGCCGATCTCGCTGCACTCGGAGGAGCACCTCGCCACCTCCGACCGCGGCATCGCCATGCAGCGGCGCACCCTGGAGCAGCAGATCCGCAAGGTGCAGGAGGGCGGCGACCCGGCCGGCGTGATCTTCGATCCGGCCAGGGAGCTGGTGAAGGTGCCCTCGGGCAACTTCTTCCGCCAGAGCGCCGCCGCCTGAGCATGCCGCGGCTGGACCACATCACCCTGCCCGTCCGCGACTGGCGCGCCTCGCGCGACTGGTGGCGCGACCAGCTGGGCTTCGAGGTCGAGTTCGAGATTCCCGACGCCCGGACGGCGGCGATGAAGGACGAGGCCGATCTCGCCGTCTTCCTGCAGGAAGGCGCGGCGTCCCCCGCGGACGGTTTCGCCCTGACGGTCCAGGTCGACGACGTGGAAGCCCGGCACGCCGAGCTCGCCGGGCGCGGCGTGGCCTTCGTGCATCCGCCACAGAAGGTGTTCTGGGGCTACGGCGCGGAGCTGATGGACCCGAACGGCTATCGGCTGAGGCTCTGGGACAAGGCCTCCATGGCCGCCAAGGGCGGGAGCTGAGCGCTCGCGCCGCAAGACATCACAGGGAGAGCTGACCCATGGACGACATGTCCGCCGCCCCGTCGATCCGTCCAAAGCTGGAAGGCGTCGCCTATGGCCGCCCGCAACAGCGATCGAACGACACCCTGACCAAGGTGGGTCCCGGAACGCCCTGCGGGGAGTATATGCGCCGGTTCTGGCAGCCGGTGCTGGCGTCCAGGAACGTGACCACCCGCCCGCGTGACATCCGGATCCTGGGCGAGGACCTGCTGATCTTCCGCGACGGCTCCGGACGGCCGGGCCTGCTCTATCCGCGCTGCATGCACCGGGGCACCACGCTGCTCTACGGCCATGTCGAGCCCGATGGCATCCGCTGCTGCTACCACGGCTGGAAGTTCGCGGTGGACGGAACCTGCCTGGAGCAGCCCTGCGAGCCGGACGGCGGGTTGAACCGGGAGGCCGCGCGCCAGCCCTGGTACCCGGTCCAGGAGAAGTACGGCCTGGTCTGGGCCTACATGGGCCCGCCGGACAAGATGCCGGTGCTGCCCAAGTTCGACAACATGGAGCCCCTGGAAGAGGGGGAGAGTTACTTCGCCGCCGACGGGACCAAGAGCCCGGAGGGCGGCGGCATCGGCTGGCCGGAGGTGCTCCCCTACTCCTGGCTGCACATGAACGACAACGTCATGGACCCCTTCCACGTCCAGGTCCTGCACACGACCTTCAGCGGAACCCAGTTCGTGAAGGAGTTCGGGATCATGCCGACGGTGGACTTCGAGTACATCGACAACGGCGTGATCTACAAAGCCACCCGCAAGCTCGACGACGGCCGCGAGGTCGACCGCGTCTCCACCTGGATGGCGCCCCACATCATGAGCGTGCCGAGCGTGGTCCTGGCCGAGGGCCGCTCCAACGGCCTCGGCTTCTCGGTCCCGGTGGATGACACCCACTTCCGCATGCTGATGTGCGGACGGATGCGCGAGGGCATGCGCGACCGGATGCGCGGCACGGGCCTGTCGAAGATGAAGCCCTGGAACGAGATGACCTTCGAGGAGCGTCAGGACAACCCGGGCGACTACGAGGCCCAGGTCGGCCAGGGGCCGATCTCGCTGCATTCGGAGGAGCACCTGGCCACCTCCGACCGCGGCATCGCCATGCAGCGGCGGATGCTGGAGCGCGACATCAGGACCGTGATGGAGGGCGGCGACCCGACGGGCGTCTATTTCAATGAGGACGCGGTGATCCACGTGCCGTCGGGAAACTTCTTCCGCCAGAGCGCCGCCGCGTGAACCCTGAAGACCCAGACGCCCGTAGGGAGAGCTGATCCATGGACGACATGTCCGCCGCCCCGTCGACCCGTCCCAGGCCGGAAGGCACCGCCTATGGCAGGCCGCAGCAGCACCCGAACGACACCCTGACCAAGGTGGGGCCGGGAACGCCATGCGGGGAGTACATGCGCCGGTTCTGGCAGCCGGTGCTGGCGTCCAATAACGTCACCACGCGACCGCGGGACATCCGGATCCTGGGCGAGGACCTGCTGATCTTCCGCGACGGGTCCGGGCGGCCCGGCCTGCTCTATCCGCGCTGCATGCACCGGGGCACCACGCTGCTCTACGGTCATGTCGAGCCCGACGGGATCCGCTGCTGCTACCACGGCTGGAAGTTCGCGGTGGACGGGACCTGCCTGGAGCAGCCCTGCGAGCCGGACGGCGGGCTGAACCGGGAGGCCGCGCGCCAGCCCTGGTATCCGGTCCAGGAGAAGTACGGCCTGGTCTGGGCCTACATGGGCCCGCCGGACAAGATGCCGGTGCTGCCCAAGTTCGACAACATGGAGCCCTTGGAGGAGGGCGAGAGCTACTTCGCCGCCGACAACTCCATGGGCTCGCACGGCGATCCGAACGGGCCGGAGGTGGTGCCCTATTCGTGGCTGCACATGAACGACAACGTCATGGACCCCTTCCACGTCCAGGTCCTGCACTCGACGTTCAGCGTCACCCAGTTCGTGCGCGAGTTCGCCGTCATGCCGACGGTGGACTTCGAGTACATCGACAACGGCGTGATCTACAAAGCCTACCGCAAGCTGGAGGACGGCCGCGAGGTCGACCGCGTCTCCACCTGGATGGCCCCCAACATCATGAGCGTGCCGAGCGTCCTGCTCGCCGCGGGACGCTCCAACGGCCTCGGCTTCTCGGTGCCGGTGGACGACAGCCACAGCCGCATCCTGATGTGCGCGCGCATGAACGAGGACTTCATGACGATGATGCGCAGCACCGGCTTCGCCAACATCAAGCGCTGGAGCGAGATGACGCCGGAGGAGCACCAGGACATCCCCGGCGATTACGAGGCCCAGGCCGGCCAGGGCCCGATCTCGCTGCACTCCGAAGAGCACCTGGCCACCTCCGACCGCGGGGTCGCCATGCAGCGGCGGATGCTGGAGCGGGACATCAGAAAGGTGATGGAGGGCGGCGATCCGACCGGCGTCTACTTCGAGGAGGGCGCGACGATCCACGTACCCTCGGGGAACTTCTTCCGCTGATCCGCTCCCGCCCGCCCGCGCGCGGGCAGGGGACCCAGGCTCTTTTTGCTTAAATCACCGAGCCTTACGATAAAACGCCTGGGTCCCGGCTTTCGCCGGGATGAGCGGAACCTGCAATGCCCGCGGACTTTCCGGACCTCCTCACCCTGCGCCTGACCGCGATCGAATGGGCGGCGCAGGACGTCAACCTCTATGAATTCAGCGCGCCGGACGGGGCGCCGCTGCCGGCCTATGAGCCCGGAGCGCACATCGACCTGCACCTGCCCGGCGGAGTGATGCGGCAGTACTCGCTCGCCCGGCCCTATCGGGCGGACCGGCCCTATCTGGTGGGGGTCAAGCTGGATGCGGCCACCCGCGGCGGTTCGAGGTTCCTGCACGAGCAGGCCCGCGTCGGGGCGATGTTCGAGATCGGCCGCCCGCGCAACAACTTCCCCCTGGCGGAGGACGCGCGCCACACGGTGCTGATCGCCGGAGGGATCGGGGTCACCCCGATCTGGTGCATGGCCCAGCGTCTCTTCGAGATCGGCGCGTCCTTCGAGCTGCACTACGCGGTGCGAAGCCGCGCGGACGCGGCCTTCCTGCACGCCCTGGAGCAGATGGCGCCCGACCAGACGCGCCTGCACGTGGACGAGGAGGCGCAGGGCGTGCTGGACGTGCCGGCCATCGTGGACCGAGCGGGGGCGGACGCCCACCTCTACTGCTGCGGGCCTGCGCCGATGCTGCAGGCCTTCGAGGCGGCGAGCGCCGGCCGGCCCGAGGGCCATGTGCACGTGGAGTACTTCTCGGCGCCGGAGATGAAGCCCATCGAGGGCGGGTTCATCGTGGTCCTGGCCAAATCCGGCCGCGAGCTCCAGATCGCGCCCGGGACCACCATCCTCGAGACCCTGCGCAAGGCCGGGCTGAATGTGCCGGCCTCGTGCGAGCAGGGGGTGTGCGGGACCTGCGAGACGCGCGTCCTGGAAGGGACGCCGGATCACCGCGACCTGCTGCTGACGCCGGCCGAGAAGGCCTCGGGCCAGACCATGATGATCTGCTGCTCGGGCGCCCTGTCCGAGCGCCTGGTGCTGGATCTTTAGACCCTTTCGACGGCCGACGGCCTTCGTCGATTCCATCGTCATTGCCGGCTGCAGCGCGAAGCGCGCAATGCCGGCGACCCATGAACACGGGGATTTGCGCGCGCCGTCCCGGCCGTCGTGTTCATGGCCCCCGGTGCTCGCGCGGAGCGCTCGACCGGGGATGAGGGTCAGGGGGGTCTGGATTGCCGTCCATGGCGTTCAATCGCGCGCCAGATCACCCTCGCCCTGGGCCTCCAGATCGAAGGCGGCCGCCATCAGGGTGCGGGTGTAGTCGGTCTTGGGCGCGGCGAAGATCTCCTCGGAGGCGCCGTGCTCGACCACCTTGCCGTCCTTCAGCACCAGGAGCTGGTGCGCCAGGGCGCGGACGACCTTCAAGTCGTGGCTGATGAAGACATAGGTCAGGCCGTGGCGGGTCTGCAGGTCGCGCAACAGGTCGACGATCTGGGCCTGGACCGAGCGGTCCAGCGCCGAGGTCGGCTCGTCCAGGACCACCAGTTTCGGCTTCAGCACCAGGGCGCGGGCGATGGCGATGCGCTGGCGCTGGCCGCCGGAGAACTCGTGCGGATACCGGTCGAGCAGCTCGCTGCCGAGGCCGACCTCCTCGAGCGCCTGGGCTGCGGCGGCCCGCCGCTCCTCCCAGCCGAGCTCGCGCCGGTGCACCAGGAGGCCCTCCTGGACGATCTCCACCACCGACAGCCGCGGGCTGAGCGAGGCGAAGGGGTCCTGGAAGACGATCTGCATGCGGTGGCGCAGCGGCCGCAGCGCCTTGGGGCTCATGGCGTCGATGGGCTCGCCGTCGAAGGTGACGCCGCCCTCGCTGCGGATCAGGCGCAGCAGCGCCAGCCCCATGGTGGTCTTGCCCGAGCCGGACTCGCCGACCACGCCCAGCGTCTGGCCCTCGAGAACCTGGACGCTGACGCCGTCGACGGCCTTCACGTAGGCGATCGGCTTGCCCATGAGCCCGCCCTTGATCGGGAAGTGCACCTTCAGGTCGCGGGTCTCGACCAGGGCGCGGGCGTCGGGACGCACGGGCACCGGCGCGCCCTTGGGCTCGGCGTTGAGCAGCGCCTTGGTGTAGGCGTGGCGGGGACGCTCGAAGACCTGCTCGACAGCGCCCTCCTCGACGATCTCGCCCTGGGTCATCACGCAGACCCGGTCGGTCATCTTGCGCACGATGTTGAGGTCGTGGGTGATCAGGAGCATCGCCATCTTCAGGCGCGACTGCAGGTCCTTCAGCAGGTCCAGCACCTGGGCCTGGATGGTGACGTCCAGCGCCGTGGTGGGCTCGTCGGCGATCAGCAGGTCCGGCTCGTTGGCAAGCGCCATGGCGATCATCACCCGCTGGCGCTGGCCGCCGGAGAGCTCGTGCGGATAGGCCTTGAGCCGGCTCTCGGCCTCCCTCAGGCCCACCAGCTTCAGGAGCTCCAGGGTATGGGCGCGGGCTTCCTCCCTGGGCTGCCTGCGGTGCAGCTGGATCGCCTCGATGATCTGGCGGTCGATCGTGTGCAGCGGATTGAGCGCGGTCAGCGGCTCCTGCGGGATCAGGCCGATCCGCCCGCCGCGGTAGCGGCTCATGGTCTTCTCGTCGGCGCCGACCAGCTCGTGGCCATCGAGCCTGATCGAGCCCGTGGGGTGGAAGGCCGTCGGATAGGGCAGGAGCTGCAGGATCGACATCGCCGAGGTCGACTTGCCCGAGCCCGAACTCGCCCACCAGCGACACGGTTTCGCCCCTGGCGATCGAGAAGGAGACCGACTTCACGGCCTCGATCACCCGTCCTTCCGAGCGGAAGGAGACGCTGAGGTCCTCGACCTGGAGCAGCGCGGGGGCCCGCGCGGGCTCGGCGGCGGGCGTCTTCGGCCTTGGCGGGGGCCCGCCCATCAGAAGGTCTTCCTCGGGTCGAAGGCGTCGCGCACCGCCTCGCCGATGAAGATCAGGAGCGACAGGATCAGCGCCATGACGGCGAAGCCGGTGGCGGCCAGCCACGGCGCCTGGAGGTTGTTGCGCGCCTCGTTCAGGAGCTCGCCCAGCGAAGGCGAGCCCGGCGGCAGGCCGAAGCCCAGGAAATCGAGGGCGGTCAGGGTGGCGATGGCGCCGTTCAGCATGAAGGGCAGGAAGGTGAGGGTGGCCACCATGGCGTTGGGCAGCACGTGCTTGAACATGATGGTCCCGTCGCCGATGCCGAGCGCGCGGGCGGCGCGGACGTACTCGAGGTTCCGCGCCCTCAGGAACTCGGCGCGCACCAAGGGCACCAGGCCCATCCAGCTGAACACCAGCATGAAGCCCATCAGCCACCAGAAGCTGGGCTGCACCAGGCTCGCCAGGATGATGAGCAGCAGCAGGATCGGCAGGCTGGCGAGGATCTCGATGACCCGCTGCAGCACGATGTCGATCGTGCCGCCGAAGTAGCCCTGCACCGCGCCGGCCACGACCCCGACCGCGGCGCTGAGCAGGGTGACGCCCATGCCGAACAGCACCGAGATGCGGAAGCCATAGATCACCCGGGCCAGGACGTCTCGGGCCAGGGCGTCCGTGCCAAGGAGGTTGCGGCTGGTGGGCGGCCCGGGGGCCGCGGTCCTGGTGTCCCAGTCGATGGTGCTGTAGTTGAACGGAACGGGCGGCCAGACCATCCAGCCGTGGCCGGCCTCGATCATCCGCTGCACCGCCGGGTCGCGGAAGTCGGCCTGGGTCGCGAACACCCCGCCCTTGAATGTGGTCTCGGGCAAGCTCTGGAAGACGGGGACGTAGAGGCGGCCCTCGTAGCCCATCAGCACCGGCCGGTCGTTGGCGATCACCTCGGCGAACAGCGACAGGACGAACAGGACGCTGAAGATCCACAGGCTGACGTAGCCGCGGCGGTTGTGCTTGAAGTTTCGCCAGCGCCGCAGCGTCAGGGGCGAGACGCGCAGGCCGAACAGCCGGCGCTCGGCGGACGTCCCCGGGCCGGTGAAGGCGCGGGCGCCGACGGCCGGGTCCAGCGATGCGGCCATCTCAGAACTCCCGCCGGCTGAAGTCGATGCGGGGATCGACCAGGGTGTAGGCGACGTCGCGCACCAGGTTCAGCAAGAGGCCGATCAGCGAGAAGATGAAGAGGCTGCCGAGCAGCACCGGATAGTCCCGGTTCATCGCCGCCTCGAAGCTGAGGAGCCCAAGCCCGTCCAGGTTGAAGATCTGCTCGATGAGCAGGTTGGAGGTGAACAGGATGCCGACCAGGGCCGCGGGGAAGCCGGCGATGACGATCAGCATGGCGTTGCGGAAGACGTGGCCGTAGAGCACCCGCTGCTCGCTGCAGCCCTTGGCCCGGGCGGTGAGGACGTACTGCTTGTTGATCTCGTCCAGGAACGAGTTCTTGGTCAGCATGGTGAGGCTGGCGAAGCCGCCGATCACCATGGAGATCACCGGCAAGGTGATGTGCCAGAAGTAGTCGTGGATCTTCCCCAGCGGCGACAGCTGGGCGAAGTTGTCGGAGGTCAGGCCCCTCAGCGGGAACCAGCTGAGGTACTGGCCGCCCGCGAACACCACCAGCAGCACCACGGCGAAAAGGAAGGCCGGGATCGAATAGGCGAAGATGATGACGCCCGATGTCCAGGCGTCGAAGGCCGAGCCGTCGCGCACCGCCTTGGCGATGCCGAGGGGGATGGAGATCAGATAGATCAGCAGGGTGGTCCACAGCCCGAGCGAGATCGAGACCGGCAGCTTCTCGCCGATCAGGCCGATGACCGATTGGTCCTTGTAGTAGCTCTTGCCGAAGTCGAACCGGGCGTAGTCCGCCAGCATCTTGAGGTAGCGGACGTGCAGCGGCTTGTCGAAACCGAAGGTCACCTCCAGCTGGTGGATATAGGCGGGATCGAGCCCCTCCGCCCCGACGTAGCGGCTGTTCACGCTCTCCTGCTCGGCCAGGGCGGCGGGATTGGACTGGTTGGCCGAGCCGTTGAAGCGGGCCGTGGCGTCGACGTTCAGGCCCCGGATCTGGGCGATCACGCGGTCCACAGGCCCGCCGGGCGCGAACTGCACGATCAGGAAGCTGATCGTCAGGATCCCGAGCAAGGTCGGGATGATGAGGAGCAGCCTGCGGATGATGTAGGCCCAGGTGTTGCTCATGGCGTCGCGTCCCGCCCTTGCCGCCGTCCGGCCATCGTCATCCCTTGCCCACGGCCTTGAGCGCCGCTTCCTTCCCGGGATCCACCCACCACCAGTTGGGCATGCCGACGCCGAAGGTGTCGGGCTCGACCTTGGGCCGGCCGAACTTGTCCCAGTAGGCGATGTCGAGGGTGGGCAGCCGATAGAGCGGCACCGAGTAGAAACCCCAGGTCAGCACCCGGTCGAGCGCCCGCCCGGCCGCCAGCTTGTGCCCCATGTCCGGATCGCCGATCAGGATGTCGAGCAGATGGTCGACGGCCGGGCTCTTGATGCCCATGTAGTTGGGGCTGCCGTTGCGGTCCGCGCCGGTGGACTTGTAGGCCGAGCTCAGCTCCGCGCCGGGGGCCGGCGAGACCGGAAAGCCGAGGCCGACGATCACGTCGAAGTCCAGCTGGCTCAGGCGCTTGGCGTACTGGGCTGCGTCCACCAGCCGGATGGTCGACTGGACGCCCAGCTGGCTCAGGTTCTTGACCACCGTGCTGATGACGTTCTGGAAGCTGGGGTCCTGCAGCAGGAACTCGATCCTGAGCGGCTGACCGGTCCTGCCGTTGACGAGCACGCCTTTGCGTACGACGTAGCCGGCCTGGCGCAGCTCGGCCCTGGCCTCGAGCAGGTTCGCCCGGCGCGACGCCCAGCCGCCGTCCAGGGCGGGCGGATTGTATTCGGCGGTGAAGACCCTGGGATCGAGCTGACCGCGGTAGGGCGCCAGCAGCTTGACCTCCGCCGGGCTCGGCAGGCCGGTCGCCTCGTAGCGGCTCTTGGGGAAGTAGCTGCGGGTGCGGGTGAACATGCCGTAGAACAGCACCCGGTTCACGAAGCCGAAGTCCAGCGTATGGGCGATGGCCTCGCGCACGCGCGGGTCCTTGAACTTGCCGCGGCGCGTGTTGAATTCCAGGCCGGTGAAGGCGCCGGCCGTGCGCACGGGGATGGCGTCGCGCTTGATCCAGCCCTTCTTGACGGCCGGGCGGTTGTAGCCGGTGGCCCAGGTGGCGGGCGCAAGCTCGTTGCGGAAGTCGAAGGCCCCGGCCATGAAGGCCTCGAACTGGGAGGCCTGGTCGCGGTAGAAGTCGACCCGGTAGGTGTCGAAGTTGTAGCGGCCGACGTTGATCGGCAGGTTGCGGCCCCAGTAGTCCTTCACCCGCGAGAAGACGATGGTGCGCCCGGCGACCACCTTGGTGATCTCGTAGGGGCCGCTGCCCATGGCCGGGACCAGCGAGGGCTTGTTGATGTCGTGGGTCTTGTACCAGTGCTCGCACAGGATCGGCGTGTCGCCGGCGTTCAGCACCTCGGTGCGGTTGTACTTGTCCGAGAAGATGAAGCGCACGCTCCTGGGGCCGGTCTGGACCACCTTGACCAGCGAGGGATAGCGGAACCGGAAGGCCGGGTTGCCCTTGGTCATCAGGAAATCGACGGTGAAGAGGACGTCCCTCACCGTCACTGGCGCGCCGTCATGCCAGCGCGCCTGCGGCCTCAGCTTGTATTCCACCCAGGACATGTCGTCCGGATAGGTGATGCTCTCGGCGAGCAGGCCGTACTGCGAGGCCGGCTCGTCGCCGGAGCGGGCCATCAGCGTCTCGCGGTCGGGCTCGGCCAGGGTCAGCAGCAGGGGCGGCGAGCCGATGACGACATAGCCGTTCAGGCTGTCGAAGGTGCCGGCCATCGCCGAACGGAAGGTCCCGCCCTTGGGCGCGTCCGGGTTGACGTAGTCGAGGTGCTTGAAATCGGCCGGGTACTTCAGCTTGCCCAGCACCGAGAAGCCGTAGCTGGTGGTGACGTGGCCGGAGTAGGGCAGGCGCTCGGGCGTCCAGACCACCGGGCTCTTGGGCGGCGCGAACGCCAATCCCGGCCCGGGCGGGCGGCCCGGCGCTGGCGCGGGCGGGGGACCGGGCGGCCTGGACTGAGCGGGAGACTCGGCGGCGGCGCTGAGCGTGAGGCCGGCCGCAAGCAGCATCGGCAGCAGGCCAAGGGCCCGCCGGGCGCCGTGCGCCATGACATCCTCCCTTTCGCCCAGCGCCTTTCCATAAGAGGCGAGGCCGGCGCCCCTGGCAAGCGCGTTGACGCCGTCAATCTTTCTTACGCAGTGGGCAGGCGATGCCCCGCATAGATGGCGCGGATGACCTTCTTGTCGATCTTGCCGGTGGCGCCCAACGGGATGTCCTCGACGAACAGCACCTCGTCCGGCGTCCACCATTTGGCGATGCGGCCCTCCAGGTGGGCCAGCAGCTCCTCGGGCGTGGCCGTCTCGCCGGGCTTGAGCTTGACCAGCAGCAGCGGCCGCTCGTCCCACTTGGGGTGCGGCACGCCGATCACGGCGGCCAGCGCGGCCTTGGGATGGCTGGCCGCGATGGTCTCGATCTCCACCGAGGAGATCCACTCCCCGCCCGACTTGATCACGTCCTTGGCGCGGTCGGTGATCTGCATGTAGCCGTCCGCATCGATGGTCGCGACGTCGCCGGTGTCGAAGAAGCCCTCCTCGTCCAGGATGTTCCCGCCAGCCCCCTTGAAATAGGCGCCGGCCACGATCGGCCCGCGGGTCATCAGCCGTCCGAAGGCCCGGCCGTCCTCGGGCAGGCGGCGGCCCGCGTCGTCGACGATCTTGAGCTCGCAGCCCAGCTGGACGCGGCCCTGCTTCAGGCGGACCGGGACCTGCTCGGCGAAGGGCAGCTCGCCTTGCCCGGGCCCCGGCGTTCCGCAGGTGGCGACCGGCGAGGTCTCGGTCATGCCCCAGATGTGGCTGACCTCGACCCCGTAGCGCTCCCAGAAGCCGCGGATCAGGCCCTCCGGGACCGCGGCGCCGCCGATCATCACCCGCTTGAGGGTGGTCAGGGTCAGGCGGTTGGAGTCCAGGTGCTGGAGCAGTGTCTGCCAGACCGTCGGCACGGCGCAGGAGACGGTGACCGCTTCGGTCTCGAGCAGCTCGTGGATCGAGGGGCCGTCGAGCCGGGACCCGGGCAACACCAGCTTGGCCCCCACCGCCGGCGCCGCGAAGGTCACGCCCCAGGCGTTGGCGTGGTACATCGGCACCACCGGCAGGATGACGTCGCGCGCGGCCAGGCCCAGCACGTCCGGCTTCAGGCACATCAGGGTGTGCAGGAAGTTCGACCGGTGCGAATAGAGCACCCCCTTGGGGTCGCCCGTCGTGCCCGAGGTGTAGCAAAGGCCGCAGGCGGCCTCCTCGTCGAAGCCGCCCCAGGGGCAATCCTCCCGCTGGCCGGCGATCAGGCGCTCGTAGGTCAGGATGTCGGACGGCAGGTCGGCGGGCCGGTCCGCCTCGTCCGTGAGCACGACGATGCGCTCGACGCACGGCGCGTTCCCGATCCGCGAGAGCAGGATCGGCGCGAAGGCGGCGTCGGTGAAGATCACCCGGTCCTCGGCGTGGTTGATGATCCAGCAGATCTGGTCCGGGTGCAGGCGCGGGTTCAGGGTGTGGCAGACCGCCCCGATCCCCATGATCCCGTACCAGGCCTCCAGGTGCCGGTGCGTGTTCCAGGCCAGGGTCGCGACCCGGTCGCCGGGCCGGATTCCCAGCTCCAGGAGCGCGGCGGAGACCTGGCGGGCGCGCCGATGGACCTCGGCATAGGTCGAACGGTGGATCCCGCCGTCCAGGGCGCGGGTGATCACCTCGCGCGCGCCGGCCCGCTCGGCTGCGTGCGTCAGGATCCTGTCGACGGTCAGCGGCCAGCTTTGCATCATTCCAAGCACGGCTTTCCTCCCTTTGCCGTGATGTCGTTACGTTCCATCATGACAGGCGGTTCAGCCCCGCACGAGGGGCGGTTTCGGACCGGCCGTGGCGCGGCGCGAAGACGCCGGAGCTGGGAGGGACGTCGATGCGGAGTCTCGGACATCTGGCCGCCGCCGCGGGCGCGGCGATCGTGCTGGCGGGGACCCCCGCCCTGGCCCTGCAGGCCGCGGCCGGTTCGGGGCCGCCGGCGCCGATCCATTGTCCCCGGGCCTGCATGATCGGGCTGATGGACCAATACCTGAACGCCCTGGTCGCGCACGACCCCTCGGGCCTGCCGCTCTCCAAGGGCGTGCGCTTCACCGAGAACACCGAGGAGCTGAAGATCGGCGAGGGCCTGTGGATCGGCGCGTCGGAGGCGCCCACGACCTTCAAGGTCTATGCGGTGGACCCCGCGACCAGCCAGGTCGTCTTCTACGGCGTGATGAAGCAGCGCGGCCGGCCCATCCAGATCGTGATCCGGCTCAAGGTGATCAACGGCCGCATCACCGAGATCGAGCACATCATCAACACCAACCTGCGCGACAGCGTCATGGCCAACCTGCAGGCCCCCCGGCCCGCGCTGGTGGACGACGTGCCGCCCGACCAGCGGACCTCGCGCGAGGACATGATCAACGCCGCGGACGACTACTTCGAGGCCATCGAGGCCGGCGACGGCTCGCGCGCGCCCTTCGCCAGCGACTGCGACCGCCGCGAGAACGGCGCCAAGACCACCAACAACCACCCGCCGGTCCCCTGGCCGGTGCCGCTGGGCTCGCCCGAGGCGGACAGGGGCATGGCCCTGATCGGCTCGATGGGCTGCGCCGCCCAGCTCGACACGGGCGTGATGGCCTTCATCACGCGCCTGTGGCCGCGCCGGATCGATGTGATCGACGAGCAGAAGGGCCTGGTGATCACCTTCGTGATGTTCAACCACCGGGGCGGAACGGGCTCGCTGCCGATCAAGGGCGTGCCGGGCGTGACCAGCCTGCCGCTGGGCGGGGGCTCCTCGACCATGCAGATGGCCGAGATCTTCAAGATCCGCGGCGGCCAGATCCACGAGGTCGAGGCGATCGGCTTCGCCCTGCCCTACGGCGCCAGGAGCGGCTGGGAAAACTACGGGCATTAGGGCCGCGTCGCCGCCGGGCGGAGAAGCGTGAAGGCCGCACGGGATCGGTTACGCGGCGGGCCTGAGCGGGCATAAGGAGCCATGCTCCTTGATTCCCCACTGGCGCAGGCCGAGCAGGTCCTGCGGCGGACCTTCGGCCACGCGGGGTTCCGCGGCCGCCAGGCGGAGGTGATCGGCGAGCTCCTGGCGGGCCGCAACGCCCTGGCGGTGCTGCCGACCGGGGGCGGCAAGAGCGTCTGCTACCAGATTCCCGCGATCGTCCGGCCGGGCCTGGGCCTGGTGGTCTCGCCGCTGATCGCCCTGATGTCCGACCAGGTGGCGGCCCTGCAGCAGCTGGGGGTCGCCGCCGAGCGGCTGGACTCCAACATCGCCCCGGCCGAGCGGGGCGCGATCTGGCGGCGGATCGGCGAGGGTGGGCTCGATCTGCTCTACCTCTCGCCCGAGGGGCTGATGCAGCCGGCCATGCTCGAGCGGCTCGCCGGCGTTCCCGTCGCCCTCGTGGCCATCGACGAGGCGCACTGCGTCAGCCAGTGGGGCCACGACTTCAGGCCCGAGTACCGCATGCTGGGAAGGCTGGCGGAGATGTTCCCCTCGGCGCCGCGGCTGGCGGTGACCGCCACCGCCGATGCCCGAACGCGCGCGGACATCCGCGCCGAGCTGCGGCTCGAGGACGCCCGCGAGATCGTCGACACCTTCGCCCGGCCCGAGCTGCAGCTGGCGGCCGAGCGCAAGTCCGGGCGAGGGCGGGCGCGGGTCGAGGCGCTGGTGCGCGCGCGGCCCGGCCGATCGGGGGTGGTCTACGTGGGCTCGCGCGAGGGGGCCGAGACGCTGGCGGCCGAACTGGCCGCGGCCGGGACCAACGCCCTGGCCTACCACGCCGGGCTCGACCGCGACGTCCGCCGCGACCGGCTGGCCCGGTTCCTCGCCGAGGACGGGGCGGTGGTGGTCGCGACCATCGCCTTCGGCATGGGAATCGACAAGCCGGACGTCCGTTTCGTGATCCACGCCGATCCGCCCTCGTCGATCGAGGCCTACTGGCAGGAGATCGGGCGGGCGGGCCGCGACGGCGAGCCGGCCGAGGGGATCACCCTCTACGGCGCCTCGGACATGCAGTGGGCGCTGCGGCGGATCGAGGCGCGTGAGATCGCCCCGGAGGTGCGCCAGGTGCAGATCCGCAAGCTGCGCCAGCTCTACGCCATGCTGGACGGGGCGGGCTGCCGCGCCGCGGCGGTGCGGCGCTACTTCGGCGAGACCGGGGTCGAGCCCTGCGGCCGCTGCGACCTGTGCCTGGAGCCGCCGGCCACGCGCGATGCGACCGCGCAGGCGCAGAAGGCGCTGTCGGCGGTCCACCGGCTGGGCGGGCGCTACGGCCGCGGACGCATCGTGGACCACCTGCTCGGCAAGACCGCGAACGCCGCCCCCGGCGAGAGCGCTCTGTCCACGTTCGGGGTGGGGACCGAGCTCGCCGCGACCGCCTGGCGCGACCTGATCGACCAGCTCCTGTTCGAAGGTCTGCTGCGCGAGGAGCCCAACGACGGACGCCCGCTGATCCAGCTGGGCGACGCGGACGCGGTCCGGGCGGTCTACCGCGGCGAGCGGACGGTGGGGGTGCGCGACGCGCCGAGGTCCTCGGGCCGCCGTTCGAAGGCGAAGGCCGCCGCTGGCGGCGAGGCCGCCCCCGCCGACCGGGCGCTGTTCGAGGCCCTGCGCGCCTGGCGCAAGGCGCAGGCGACGGAGCAGGGGGTGCCGCCCTATGTGATCTTCCACGACCGGACGCTGATCGAGATCGCCGCCGGCCGGCCCCAGGGCCTGGAGAGGCTCGGCGGGATCAGCGGCGTCGGCCAGGCCAAGCTCGAGCGCTACGGCGAAGCGGTGCTGAAGGTGGTGCGGGACAATTAGGCCCTCGAGCCGCCAGCTTCCAAAAAGGAGAACCGCGGAGGGCGCAGAGGAGCGCAGAGGGCGCAGAGGCTAAAGGCCGTTTGCCATTCTGCAGATTCCGTCTCTCAACAGCGATGTGTTGAAGTTCAGAAGATAGCCGAGCCGGAATCCGCCGAGCTTGAGGTAGCTCAAGAGCTGCGCTCGGTGGACGTCGCGAAGCGCCTCGACCGCCTTCACCTCGACCACAATTCGATCGGCCACAAGGAGGTCCAGCCGGTAGCCGGTCTCGATCAGGACGCCGTCGTAGATGAGCGGCAGGGTCAACTGGCGCTAGTAAGGAATTCCGGCTTTCCCGAGTTCGTGCGCAAGGCACGCTTCGTAGGCGCTTTCCAGGAGACCGGGCCCGAGCGTCTTATGAATTCGGAGGGCGCAGCCGAGCACGCGCTCTCCAATTTCGTTCTCGTGCACTCCGCGACCTCTGCGCTCCTCTGCGGTTTCCCTTGCTAGAGCGCGTTCTTGTCGCAACACCGGGTTCCACTCGTGCGGCACGCACTCTAGCGCCGGAAAGCCCGACGCTGCCAGCTCAGGCCGCCACGGTCTCCTTGGCCCTGGACGCCGGAACCGTCTGGGGCGCCAGGACGAAGTCGTAGTCGATGGTCCAGAAGTCGGTGTCGACGGTCTCGCCCGTGGGTGCGGTCCCCGGCGGGTGCTGCTTGAAGTCGGTGATCAGCTCCTGCTTGACGCCGAAGACCACGTCGCTCTCGAGGTACTCGCCGCCCCGCTTGAACAGGTGCGTGATGATCGTCTCGTAGCCGGGCGCGGACAGGATGAAGTGGACGTGGGCCGGCCGGAAGTGGCTGATGTCGGTCATCCGGATCAGGTCGCCGACCGGGCCGTCCATGGGGATGGTGTAGCCCTTGGGGGCGATGGTCCTGACCAGGTACCGGCCGTCGGCGCCGGAGTGGTAGATGCCGCGCAGATAGGGCCCGGACTTCTCCTCGAGCTGCACCTCATAGACCCCCTCCTCGTCGGCCTGCCACATGTCGAGCTTGGCGCCGGCGATGGGATTGCCCTTCAGGTCGCGGACCTGGCCGGAGATGAAGCAGGGCAGGCCCTCGACGCCTTCGGCCATGTCGCCGCCCGCGGCCATCTCGGGGGAATCATCCACATAGAACGGCCCCAGCACGGTGTGCGGCGTCGCGGCCTCGGGCAGGTGGTCGTTGAGCATCACCGTCAGCATGGAGAGGCCGAACACGTCCGACAGCAGGATGTTCTCGCCCCGCGCATCGGTGGTCCACTGGCCGACCTTGGCGAGGAAGTTCAGGCCGTTGATCCACTCCTCGTGGGTGAGCTTGTTCTCCTTGGCGAAGGCGTGGACGTGCCGCACCAGGCTGGTCAGGAGCTGGCGGAGCCGGGGGTCGTGTGTCGTCGACCAGCGCGCGACGGCCTGGTCGGTGATGGACTCGATGGTCGAGTAGGGCATCGTTTCCTCCTGTCGCCCGTCAGGCGGGCTCGGCGACGGGCGCCGCTTGCCGTTCCGGCCACGCGCCCGCGTCCTTGGCGAGCGCGCGTCGGATCTCCTCGGAATGCTGGCCCACCAGCGGCGCGGCGCGGCTGTCCGTGGCGCGCTCGCCGTCGAAGGTGAAGGGCGAGCGGACCGCCTCCCTGGCGCCCTCGATCCGGTCGGACACCGGCACGATCATGCCGAGATGCCGCGCCTGGGGGTCGTTGGCCGCCTCCTCGATGTTGTTCAAGGGCGCGAAGGGCAGGTCGAAGCTGTCGAAGCGGGCCAGCCACTCCGGCCGGTTCCGCGTTCCCGTGATCTTGTTCAGCTCGACCAGCAGGGCCTCGTAGTTGTCGATCCTCTTTTGCCGGACATCGAAGCGCGGGTCCGCGGCGAGCGCCTGGGCGCCCAGGGCTTCGACCAGCGCCTCCCAGAACTTGTCCATCGAGGAGAGGTGCACGCCCAGGTGCCGGCCGTCCTTGCAGGTCAGGATGAAGGCCTGGGCGAGCTTGGGCCGGTCCAGCGCCGTGGGGATGTCGCCGAGCGCGAAGTAGCCGGTGAAGGGCTCCACCGCGAAGTGCATCATCGCCTCCAGCATGGAGATCTCGATGAGCTTGCCCTTGCCGGTGCGGCCGCGCTCGACGAGGCCGGCCATGATCCCCATGGCGGCGTAGATGCCGGTCATGGCGTCGGCCATGGCGGGGCCCAGCAGGCGCGGATTGTGCGGGTCGGTGGCCACGCCCAGGAATCCGGAGAGCGCCTGGGTGACCGAGTCGTAGCTCGGCCGGTGGGCGTAGGGCCCATCCTGGCCGAAGCCCGAGATCGAAGCGTAGACCAGCTTGGGATTGATCGCCGACAGGGTGGCGTAGTCGGCCCCCATCCGGCCCGCCGCGCCGGGGCGGAAGTTCTGGATGTAGACGTCGGCCTGGCCGACGAGGTCCTTGAACACCTCCGCGTCGGCCGGCTCCTTGAGGTTCAGGCAGACCGAGCGCTTGCCGCGGTTGTACGCCTGAAAGTGCGCGCTATAGAGGCCGCCGCGGAAGTTCCGATAGGGATCGCCGGTCCCGGGACTCTCGACCTTGATCACGTCGGCGCCCAGATCCGCCAGCGTCATGGCGCAGCAGGGGCCGGTGATGAAGGTGCCCTGTTCCAGGACGCGGATGCCGTTGAGGGGCTGGTGCATGGGTCTATTCCGACTCAATTCTCGGCCTGAGTGAAGCCCTCGGGCGCGGGGCCGTCATAGTGGATCGCCGACGCCCCGGCGTTGGCCATGAGGAAGCCGATGGGCCGGCCCTGCTCTTCCAGCAGGTGCCCCACCAGGCTCGCCGTGCGGGCCAGGATCGGCACGCCCTTCAGCGCGAGCAGCGGGAATCCGGCGTCCAGCAGCACCGCCGGGATGGCGCCCGAGACGTTCATCTTCAGCGGCCGGCCGGTGAGCTCGGGCAGGATGCGGTCGACCAGCAGCGCGATCTCGGCGTAGACGCCCGCCGTGCCGGTCTCGCGCCCGACCTCCAGCAGACGGCGCGCGCGCGGGTCATAGTCCTTGTGCAGCGGGTGGCCATACCCGGGTATGGCCCGCTTGACCGCCCGGTAGCGCCCGATCACCTCGCGGGTCGCGGCCTCCAGCTCGCCGCCCTCGGCCTTCACCTCCTCGAAGAAACGCCCGGCGTTCTCCGACGCGCCGAGGATCACCGAGCCGCAGCCGAGGATCCCGGCGGCCACCGCGCCCTGCAGAGCCTCCGGCGCCGCCGCGAGCGTCATCCGGCTCGCCACCACCGACGGGACCAGGCCATGCTCGGCGATCGCCACCAGGGTCGAGTCCAGCACCCGCCGCTGCGCCTCGGTGGGCAGGCTCCCGGCCACCAGCAGCCAGACGTGGTCGGTGAAGGAGATCTTCCCGATCAGATCGCCCACCAGGTCGTGGCCCCGGATCAGGATCATCTCGGAGTTGGAGCCGGAGATGGCGGTGGCGGAGTGCTCTTCGCGGCCGATCTTCATGTCTGGGGCGCCTCCTCTAGTGCGCGCGCACACCCTTATTCGCCATTGCGCCGAAGGTGAACCTCGGGCGATCGCGCCGTCGCCGCGGGCGCCTGCGCCCCGCAGGGCGGACCTTCGCCGGACGACCTTACGGGGCCGGTCCGGGCGGCCCGATCCTAACAGATGTTAGACTTGACTCGGAAGCCGCGCGGCCTAAGCGTTCCTGTTACCGGCCGCACTATCGCAACGAGTTCGCGGTTCACCGCGACAGGGCCGGCCGCGGAGGTGAGAATGGCCTATCAGACTGCGTTCGGCTCGCTGGCGTCCTATGAAAAGGGAACCATCGAGGTCAACGACGACCTCAAGCACTACGCCTTCTCGAACGTCTTCGAGGTCGCGAACAAGTCCAGGCCATTCGAACGCGTCGCGGTCGCCAAGAACATCGAGTACGTCGCCGAGGTGGTGAAGGTCGACGGCGCGGGGCCCTGGTACGTGGCGCCGCACGACGAGTTCGCCATCGTCATGGATGGCGAGGTCGAGTTCACCTTCGTCAAGCTGGATCCGGCCCAGGCGCCTGCGGGCGGCCAGGGCGCGCGCAAGCTCGGCGGCCAGCCCAACGGCCAGCGGATGGGCAAGGTCCGCGCCCGCCGCGGCCATCAGGTGCTGCTGCCGGCGGGCGCCGCCTACCAGCTTTCGTCCAAGTCCCCGTCGGTGGCGATCATCCAGACCGTGCTCGGCCCCGAGACGGTCGAGCGCTGGTCGGACATCTGCACCCTCGCCTGACAACACCCGCCGTTCGAGGAGCCGTGACCATGGCCAAGTCCCCCGAGATCGTCGCCTCCCAGCCGAACAAGCACGGCTACCGCGACTTCACCTTCGACGCGTGGAAGTTCAGCCGCGACGAGTACTTCGTCCACATCGAATGGCCCAAGGGCAAGCACACCATGGAGGTGGACCGGTTCCTGCGCGCGATGGTCCGCGACATCGGCTGGGGCTTCTTCTACGGCTGGATCTTCTTCGACGACGTGTTCGGCACCACCAACCACTACGGCACCGTCGACATCTTCGCCGGCGCCTACGACAAGGGCTACAAGGCCGCCGGCATCGACTTCCTCGAGACCTACACCGCCGACAGCGTCTCCAAGGCCTTCGAGACCATCTCCACCGACTGGATCAGCGAGGGCTACGACCCGCTCAGCGCGCCGCTGGAGACCGGCAATCCCATGGGCGCCAAGGGCAAGCCCATGACCGGGCCGCTGCTGCGCAACTTCAATCCGGCCGCGCGCATGCTGGGCCTTCCCGGCGATCAGCCGGTCCGGTCCGACGCGACCGGGACGCCGATCAACCGCGCCTTCGCCGACGTCGAGATGGACCAGCCCGACGTCGAGCCCGAGCCGGGGTTCGAGGGACAGCTGCACGCCATCAACCTGTTCGACCATATCTCCCGCTCGGACGTGACCTGGAATCCCTCGGTGACCGCCGTCACCAAGGCCTCGATCTGCTGCGTGACGTCCGAGGAGCACATGCTGCCGGTGATCCACGGCAACGACCGCAACGAATGGTTCTTCCAGCTGTCCGACGAGATCCACTGGCGGATCCAGGACAAGAACACCGGCAATCCGCGCGGCATGATCGTGATGAAGCCGGGCGACGTGTGCGCCATGCCCGCCGACATCCGCCACCAGGGCTTCTCGCCCAAGCGCTCGATGCTGATGGTGATGGAAAACGGCTCGCCCGAGCTGCCCGAGCTCTACGCCACCGGCAAGCTCGCGCCCTATCCCATCGAGTTCTGACCTCGCCGACCGCCGGTCGGGCCAAAAGGCGCGGGAGCCCCTCCTGCGCCTTTTCCTTTCACCTCGCCGTCGACCTGTAAGGGGATTACCGCAGAGGGCGCAGAGAAGGCGCAGAGAGCGCAGAGGCTCAGAGCCCAGTTGGCGAACCTGTGGATTCCGCTGCGCATCACCGGGACATTGAAGTTCAAGAGATAGCCGAGCCTGTAGCCGCCAAGCCGGAGGTAGCTGAGTACCTGAGCGCGATGGACGGCGGAAAGCGCCTCGACCGCCTTCACTTCCGACCACCACCAGCTTCGAGACCAGCAAATCGAGGCGATAGGCGGTCTCGATCATGACGCCGTCATACACCAGCGGCAGCGTGAGCTGCCGCTGGTAGTCCAGCCCAGCCTTTCCGAGCTCGTGCGCCAAGCAGGCCTCGTAGGTGCTTTCCAACAGGCCGGGCCCCAGCGCCTTGTGGACCGCCAGGGCGCAACCGATGATCCTCTCGCCGACGGCGTTCTCGTCCACCTCTGCGCTCTCTGCGCCTTCTCTGCGTCCTCTGCGGTTCTACTTGCAGGTCGGCATCGACGCCTGAAGGCTAGCCGCCCAGCTCCGCCCGGACGATGGCGGCGCCGTCGACCATGGCTTTCATCTTGCCGTCGGCGGTTTCGCGGGGGAGGTACTTCAGGCCGCAGTCCGGGGCGACGATGATCTTGGCCGCGTCCACGTGCGGCAGGGCGCGGCGGATGCGTTCGGCCACGGTCTCGGCGCTCTCCACATTGGGATCGGAGAGGTCCAGCACCCCCAGGATGATGCTCTTGCCGCGCAGGGGTTCCAGGATCGCGGTGTCGAGGTGCGACTGGGCCGTCTCGATCGAGATCTGGCAGACGTGGCTGTGGGCGAACTCGGGCAGGAAGTTGTAGCCCGCAGGCCGCTCGTGGATGATGGCGGCGTAGCCGAAGCAGATGTGGACCGCCGTCTCGCCCTCGATCCCGTCGAGCGCGGCGTCGAGCGCCTCCAGGCCATAGTCGCGCGCCTTCTGGGGCCGGGCCTGCATATAGGGCTCGTCGATCTGGACCACGTCCGCGCCGGCGGCGAAGAGGTCGCGGATCTCCTCGTTGACGGCGGCCGCATAGTCCAGCGCGAGGCTCTTGTCGTCGGGATAGAAGGCGTTCTGGGCCTGCTGCTGCATGGTGAAGGGGCCGGGGACGGTGATCTTCACCGGCCGGTCGGTGTTCGCCTTGAGGAACTTCAGGGCCTCGACCTCCACCGGGCGCTTGCGGCGGATCTTGCCGGTGACGCGGGGGGCGGCGACGGGGTGGCCGGAGCGGTCGAGCGCCTCGCCGGGATTGGCCAGGTCGATCCCCTCCAGCGCGTTGGCGAAGCGGTTGGAATAGCTTTCGCGGCGGATCTCGCCGTCGGTGATGATGTCCAGGCCCACCCGCTCCTGGGCGCGGATGGCGATGAGGGTGGCGTCGTCCTGGGCCTGTTCGAGGTACTCCGGCGCCACGCGCCACAGGCTCGGCGTCGGCGTCCGCGGCGGGAAGCGGCCGGCCAGGGTCTTCCGGTCGATCAGCCAGTCGGGCTGGGGATAAGAGCCCACCAGCGAAGTCGGAAGAAGTCTCATTCGGCTTGCCCTCCCCGGGATCGATCGTCACAAATTTGACGGTTGGTTGTGTGGAATGCTGCTTAGCCCGGCGCGGGCGGCTTGGGGAAGAGCCATGCGGTTGAACGCGACGGCCCGATGGGGCGCTCTGGCGATCCTGGCGGCGGCGCTTGTCGGCGGCCCCGCGGCGGCCAAGGACAAGCCCTGCGACCGGGGATGCCTGGAAGGCCTCGTGGGCAAATACCTGACGGCGCTCGCCGCCCACGATCCGGCCAAGCTGCCGACCGCTCGCGGCCTGGTCTTCGTCGAGAACGACCAGCCGCTGAAGCTCGGCGAGGGGACCTGGGCCAGCGTCGACGGCCTGGGCCATTACCGGCACATCTTCTCCGACCCCGAGGCCGGCGAGGTCGCGGTCATCACCACCGTCAAGGAACACGGGACGGGCGCCATCCTCGACCTGCGCCTGAAGGTGCAGAACCGCAGGATCGCCGAGGCCGAGAGCCTGATCATCCGCGACCCGAGGGGCGCGGCGCGCTACGAGGCGCTGGGCGCGCCCGCCGCGGAGTGGCTGCAGCCGGTCGCGCCGGCCGACCGCGTTCCGCGCGACGCCCTGGTCGCCGTCGCCGACAAGTACCTGCAGGGAATGGTCCGCAACGATCCGAAGGGGGACTACTCGTTCTTCGATCCGGACTGCAACCGGCTGGAGCACGCCCAGCAGACGACGAACCTGAAGACGCCGGAGGCCTACGGCCACTCCAGCGACACCGACTTCTCCTCCATGGGCTGCGAGGCCCAGTACAAGACCGGCTTCCTCGGCTTCGTCACCGCCATCCGCGACCGCCGCTATGTCGTCGTGGACGAGGAGCGCCAGGCGGTCTTCGCCTTCGCCGACCTCGACCACAACGGCACGGTGCGCAAGATCCGCCTGTCCACCGGCAAGGACTTCGTGATCCCCGCCTATTTCGACGTGCCGCGCACCCTGCAGGCCGGCGAGGCCTACCGCATGCGCGCCGGCAAGCTCTGGCGCATCGAGATGACCCTGACCGAGCTGCCCTACGGCATGAAGCCGCCGTTCGACGCCGCGCCCGAGCCCGCCCGCGCGAAGCCCGTCCCCGCCAGGGCCGCAGCCTGCGACCGGGACTGCCTGTCCGACCTGCTCATGCAGGTGTTGCAGGCCATGGCCGACCACCGTCCCGCCGACGCGCCCCTGGCCAAGGACGTCCGCTACACCGAGAACGGCCAGGTCCTTCAGCCCGGCGACGGCCTGTGGGGCACGGCCTCGGCGATCGCCGTCCCCGGCGACGGCCTGGCGGCGCTGGGGCGCAACAGCTCGGCCTACAAGCTCGCCCTGTTCGATCCGGCGACCGGCCAGGCCGGCGCCCTGGTCGCCGTGAACGAGAACGGCACGCCCGGGATCATGGCCCTCAGGATCAAGGCGGCCGGCGGCGAGGTCGGCGAGATCGAGGCGGTGATCGTTCGCGAGGAAGGCAGCGGCCCGCGCGGCGGGACCATGACCCTGTTCAAGGGGCCTGTGCTCGCCGACTTCTCCGCCAAGGCCTTCTCGACCCCGGACCCCGTCCTGACCGCCCCGCCCGCGATCGCGAGCCCCCGCAAGCTGATCGCCCAGGCGGTGGACCGCTATTTCGACACCGTCGCCTACAGCCAGCGCCCCGACGCGGTCGTCACGCCCGAGGGCCCGACACGGCTGGACGGCCAGCCGCAGAAGGCGCTGGTTCCGCCGGCGGGCGTTCGCGATCGCCGGGTCCTGCTCATCGACGAGGACCGCGGCCTGGCCCTGGCGGCCGCGGTGCTGGACCGCGACGCCGAGGCGTCCTCGCCCGCGCCGCCGTCGAGCAACCTGCTGGCGGCGGTCTTCAAGGTGGACGGCAACCGGATCAGCCGCGTCGAGGCGATCTCGCGGCCCGTCCCCTACGGCATGACCACGGGCTGGGAGGAGCGGCGATGAGCGATCAGGATCGGCTGCGGCGGCTGGAGGACATCGAGGAGATCCGCCGCCTTCTGGTCGCCTATGGCCATCACCTGGACCGGCGGGACTTCAAGGCCTACGCGGCCCTCTTCGCCCGGGACGGGGTCTGGGACGGCGGCTTCGGCGCGGGCACGGGGCCCGACGAGATCGAGGCGATGATGAAGCGGACGATCGGCGGGTCGCTGATCGAAGGGCCCCAGCGCAACTATCACCTGCTGACCAACTTCGACATCGAGGTCGAGGGCGAGCATGGCCGGGCCTGGTCGCGCTGGACCTTCATCGCCCAGGACGCCGAGCATCGCCCGCACGTGCTCTACGCCGGCCGCTACGACGACGAGCTCGTGCGCGAGGACGGACGCTGGAAATTCAAGCGGCGCACGGTGTCGGGCGACCTGCCCGGCCAGCCGCCGCCCCAGGGACCGCTCGATTAGGCCTGGGACAGTCCAGGGGAAGGAGACGCGCGTGCAGGACGTGGAAGGGAAGGTCGCCTTCGTCACCGGAGGCGCCTCGGGCATCGGCTATGGCATCGCCCGGGTGCTGCTGAGGAACGGGGTCAAGGTGGCCATCGCCGATGTGAACGACGCCTACCTCGCCGAGGCCGCCGCCGAGCAGACCGGCGTCAACAACATCCACTTCATCAAGGTCGACGTCACCGACCGGGCGGCCATGGCCCGCGCCGCCGACGAGGTCGAGCGGGTCTTCGGCAAGGTCCACATCGTCTGCAACAACGCCGGCGTCGGCGGCTCGCCCTCGATGGATGAGGCCGGCTACGAGGATTGGGACTGGATGCTGGCGATCAACTTCGGCGGGGTGATCAACGGCGTCGTCAGCTTCCTGCCCAAGCTCAAGGCTCACGGCGAGGGCGGGCACATCGTCAACACCTCCTCCATGGCCGGGCTGATCCCCCTGCCGGGCGACGGCGGCATCTACACCGCCAGCAAGTTCGCGGTGCGGGGCCTGACCGAGTCCCTGCGCCTGACGCTGGCCAAGGACGACATCGGGGTCTCGGTGCTGTGTCCCGGTCTGACGCGCACGCGGATCCTGGAGGCGGCGGGCCGGCGGCGAAGCTCGCTCGCCGGCGTCCCGGCCGAACCGGAGGCCATGTTCAACTCCCTCGACGCCGGGATGGACCCGATCGAGCTCGGCGAGGCGGTGCTGGCGGGCATCCGCTCGAACGCCCCGTACATCCTCCCGCACGGGGAGTTCAAAGAAGAGGTTTCCGACCTTTTCCAGGAGATCCTGGAGCAGTTTCCCACCGGCCAGGACGTCCCCGAGGACCGCGTCGCCTTCGAGCGCCGCCGCCGCGAGATGACCGAAGCGGCGAAGCGGGGGGAGCGGATCTAGTCCTCCCCCGCTCCTCGGGGGAGGACCGGGACTTCAATTCATCGGCGCATAGGCCTTGGCGCCCAGCTTGGAGCGGGCCATGGCGAGGGCGGCCTTGACCGCCGGGCGCGCGCCGACGCGCTCGAGCCAGGCCATCAGCCTGGGGGTCATCCCGGCGTTGACCAGCTCGGGCGCGAGCTCGGGCAGGCGGTGGGTCAGGGCGAAGGCGTCGATGTCGACCACGCTGTAGCCGGAGGCCAGGATGTAGTCCCGGTCTTCGAGCGCCTGCTCCAGCCGGGCGGTCATCTGGCCGATCCGCTCGCGCGCATTGGCGAGCTGGTCCTCGGAGGCCTCGGCGTCGCTGGTGACCTGAGCCCAGCCTGCCGTGACGGGCGGCGCCGGCAGCGCGGCCTGGCGATCCAGGAAGTCCCTGCGTTCGGCCTCGGACATGGCCGGCAGGGTCCGCGTATGCCAGCCGAGCAGGCGCACGCTGGCCGCAAGGGCCTGGTCGAGCTGGGCGGTCCAGGCCTGGACGTCGTACCAGCCGGCCGGGTCGAACGGCGCCAGATCGGGCTCGTAGGCCTCGGCGAGGTATTCCAGGGCGAGCTGGGAATCCTTGAGCTTGTGTCCGTCGTCGACGAGCAAGGGGACGCGGGTCCCATCGGCCGCCGCCTTGTAGGCCTCGGCGTGGTGCTCGAGGTCCAACAGGTCGACGTAGTGCGAGGTGAACTCCAGGCCCTTTTCCTTCAAGGCGATCAGGAGCTTGAGGGAGTCGGCGGTCGGCTCCCAGTGGTAGAGTTCGAGCACGGTCGGTCCTCCCTCAGGCGCCGACATAGGCGGCCATCGCGGCCGGGTTTGGCGCATCGGGCCGGAGCTGGTCGAACCCCATGGGTTCGGGCGCGCGGCCGGCGTTCAGGGCCTCCTTGATCGCGAAGGCGCGGCGGGCCAGCGAACGGCTGAGGGCGAAGGCGTCCATGGTGCCGGGCATGTTGTAGATGCGGGTCAGCCAGTCGATGTAGCGGGGCGCCTTGTCCTTGTTGGCGTAGTCCGGCGCCGCCATGGGCAGGGAATAGGAATTGGCGAAGACCTCGAGGTCGGCGACCGTGTAGGCCGGCCCGGCCAGGAACCGGTCCTCCTTCAACCGCTCTTCCATGGCCATGATCCCCCGGCCGACGCCGGCGCGGGCGTTGGCGAGCTGGTCCTCGGTGAAGCTCGACTTCACCGCCGCCTGCCAGGCGATGCGCCGGTCCTTGGTGGGGATGCGGGCGAGGATCTTCTCGAACTCCTCGGGGCTCTTGGACCGCGCCGCCGGACCGACGAAGTTGTGCCAGCCGATCACCGACAGGGCGCCGGCGAAGGTGTTGAGCGCCCTGCCCCAGTAGCGCATCCGGTAGCGCGCCATCGGATCGTCCGGCACGAGGCGGGGTCCGGTCGGCCAGGTCCGGTCGATGTATTCGATCATCGGCGTGGACTCGGTGAAGATCTTGCCGTTGTGCTCCATGGTCGGAAGCGTGCCGGCCGGGTTGCGGGCGAGATAGGCCGGCGTGTGGTGCTCGAAGTCCGTCATGTTGATGTAGTGGAAGTCGAACTCGACGCCCTTCTGCTTCAGCGCGAAGAGCGGCTTTCCCGAGTTGGAGTTCGGCTCCCAGGTCCAGACCTGCGGCTTCGACATGCTTGCTCCCTCGCGGCGATCGCGGCGGCCCGACGCCAAGAACCGCCGGCCCGCCGCGGAATCAAGCGCAATGTCAGGGCGAGGGGCGCCTGCCCATTATCCACCGTCATGGCCGGCCTCGCGCCGGCCACCCATGAACACCTCGCTCACCCGTGTTCATCGCTCCCCCGGCGCCTCGCCCGGAGCCCGTCCTCGGGCCGGCCTAGGCCAGGTCCCGCGCGAGCTCGGCGCGCGTCGCCGGGCTCAGGACCGCCAGGTGCGCATAGAGCTCATGGTCGCAGCCGACCATCGCCTCGGTCGAGGGATCGCGGAACGCCGCCTTCTGGGCTGGGGTCAGCGCGAAGCGCAGGAAGTGGACCGAGGAGGTCTTGCCGTCCTCGCGCGTGCGCTCGATGTCGCCTTCCTGCCGGGCCATGGCCTGCTCGGCGCCGATCTTGACGAAGAAGTGGTCCTCGACCCCGCCGAGGCGGCGCAGGATCAGGTCGCGGCGGACCGGATCGTCGATCTCGAACATCACGGTGGCCACCAGCTCGGACCCCTGGGGGATCAGGGGGTTGTAGGCCGCGAGCTCGTCCTTGAGCTGCTCGGCGCCCCCCTTCTCGATCAGGAGCATCTCCTGGATCTGGAAGAGCATGGTGTCGAAGCACTCGAAATAGACCGTGCACCAGGGGCCGAGCGCGATCCGGCGCAGCTGCTTGATCGGCAGCAGGGCCGCCCGGCGCGCCTTGCGCTCGGCGGCGAACTGGGCGTCGGGGATGATGTCTTCGGGCGTGACCTTGCGAAGGGCGGCGGGCATCGGCGGATCCTAGAGACCGTAGGCGCGGGCGAACACCTCGATCGGGTGCGCCTTGGCGGGCAGGGCGCCGCCCGCGACGACCTCCGCTTCCAGGAGCTGGCCGAGGTGCTTGCAGGCCAGGGGGCAGTCCGAACAGAGCGTCCCGTCGCCGGCCTTGGCGACCTGGCGGGCGGCGGGCTTGCCGATCTTCACGGCCGAGGCGCGCGTGGCCTTCATCACCCCGAAGGTGCCGCCGTGGCCCGAACAGCGCTCGATCAGGTCGACCCTGGTCTCGGGGATCAGGCGCAGCATCTCGGCGGACTTGGCGCCCATGTTCTGGGCCCGGGCGTGGCAGGCGTGGTGCAGGGCGACGCCGCCCGCGACCGGCCTGAGCCCCGGCGCGAGGCCGTGGGCGCGCGAGACCTCGACGACGTATTCGCAGATGTCGCGCGTCGCGCCGGAGAGGCGCTTCACCTGTTCGCTCTCGGGCAGGAGGAGCGGCCACTCGAACTTCATCATCAGGCCGCAGCTGGCGGTCAGCGCCACGATGTCCCAGCCCTCGTCGATGTCCCTGGCGAAGGCGGCCGAGACCTTCTGGGCCCGGCCGGCGACGTCGGCGAGATCGCCCGCCTCGAGCTGGGGCATGCCGCAGCATTCGGGGTAGACCAGCTTGGTCTCCACGCCCTGCAGGGCCAGGACCTTGAGCGCGTCCACGGCGGTGGACGGGTTGTTGTAGTCGACGAAGCAGGTGGCGTAGACGGCGGCCTTGCGCTTGCCGAAGGCCGGGCCTTCGGGATTGGGCGCGCGGCGCCTGGCGGCAGAGATCCTCGGCGGTCTTCGAATGCCAGTTGGGCAGCTCGGCCTCGCGGTCGATGCCGGCGACGCTCTCCATCAAGGACCGCACGGGCTTGTCTGGACGTGGCCGTGGCCCAGTTGGCGAGGCCGGCGACCGGCTTGGCCAGCTTGCCGTTGCGGTCGGTGTTCCCCAGCTGCTCGCGGATGAAGTCCCCGCCGTCACGGCGCCGGTCCGCGGCGCGCCGGCGCAGCATCAGGTGCGGGAAATCCAGGTTGAAGGGGTGCGGCGGCACATAGGGGCACTTCGTCATGAAGCACATGTCGCAGAGGGTGCAGGCCTCCACGACCTTGGCGTAGTCGGCCTTGGCCACCCCATCCAGCTCGCCCGTCGGCCCCTCGTCGATCATGTCGAACAGGCGCGGGAAGCTGTCGCACAGATTGAAGCAGCGCCGGCAGCCGTGACAGATGTCGAAGACGCGCTCCATCTCCGCCTCGATGGCGGCGTGGTCGTAGAAGGCCTCATCGCGCCACTCCAGCGGATGGCGGAAGGGCGCCTCCAGGCTGCCCTCGCGGGAGGATGTGTCCGACATCTGCTGCTGGGGCGAAGGGCTCCCTCCACCGCCTTCGGCGGTCCCCCTCCCCTAGAGGGGGAGGATCAGACGCACAGATCGCCCCCCTCTGGGGACGTCGGCCCCGGACTTGATCCGGGGCCGGGAAGAGGGCTGGGGACTTCGCCCCTAGTCCAGCGTGTCCAGGGCGCGCTGGAAGCGGCCGGCGTGGGACTTCTCGGCCTTGGCGAGGGTCTCGAACCAGTCGGCGATCTCGTCGAAGCCCTCCTCGCGGGCCGTGCGGGCCATGCCGGGATACATGTCGGTGTACTCGTGGGTCTCGCCGGCGATGGCGGCCTTGAGGTTGTCGGAGGTGGCGCCGATCTGCAGGCCCGTGGCCGGGTCGCCGACGTCCATGAAGTCCAGGTGGCCGTGCGCGTGGCCGGTCTCGCCTTCGGCGGTGGAGCGGAACACGGCGGCCACGTCGTTGTAGCCTTCAACGTCGGCCTTCTGGGCGAAGTAGAGGTAGCGGCGGTTCGCCTGGCTCTCGCCGGCGAAGGCGTCCTTGAGGTTGTCGAGCGTTTTGGAGGTCGCAAGGCTCATCGGTCATCCCTCGGGGGTGAAATCCGGGCGGGACGGCGTCCCGCGGCGGCCTTGTTAGGCCGGCCGCGCCACGAGGTCCAATCGATTGAGCAGATGCGGCCGATAGAGCCGTTCGATGCGCCCTACTCGGCGGCCACGAGCTTGGCCGAGGCCCGCTCGAGCCGTTCGACCAGCGCCTCGTGCTCGTCCCAGAGGGCCCTGGGCAGGCGCTCGCCGAACTTCTCGTAGTCGGCGGGGATCAGCGAGGCCTCTTCCTTCCAGATCTCCGGGTCCACCGACAGCAGAAGGTCGAGCTGCTCGTCGGTGAGATTCAGGCCCTCGACGTCCAGCAGACTCGCGGGAGGGCAGCCGTCCGATGGGCGTGTCCACCGCCTCGGCCCCGCCTTCCAGGCGCTCGACGATCCACTTCAGGACCCGGCTGTTGTCGCCGAAGCCCGGCCAGACGAACTTGCCCCGCGCGTCCTTGCGGAACCAGTTCACGAAGTAGATCCGCGGCAGCTTCTCCGGGTCGGTCCGTTCGGCCATCGACAGCCAATGTCCGAAGTAGTCGCCCATGTTGTAGCCGCAGAAGGGCAGCATGGCGAAGGGATCGCGACGCAGCTCGCCGATCTTGTTCTCCGCCGCGGCCGTGCCCTCGGAGGCCACGTTCGAGGCCAGGAACACGCCGTGGTTCCAGTCGAAGGCCTCGGTCACCAACGGCACCGCCGTGGCGCGCCGGCCGCCGAACAGGATGGCCGAGATCGGCACGCCCTTGGGGTCCTCCCACTCCGGCGCGATGATCGGGCACTGGCTGGCCGGGGCGGTGAAGCGCGAATTGGCGTGCGCCGCCGGGCCCGGCGTTTCGGGCGTCCAGTCGCGCCCGCGCCAGTCGGTCAGGTGCGCGGGCGGGATGTCGGTCAGGCCTTCCCACCAGACGTCGCCCTCGTCGGTCAGGGCCACGTTGGTGAAGACGCAGTTGGCGTAGAGCGCGTCGATGGCGTTCTTGTTGGTGGACTCGCCGGTGCCGGGCGCCACGCCGAAGAAGCCCGCCTCGGGATTGATCGCGTAGAGCCGGCCGTCCTCGCCCGGACGCATCCAGCAGATGTCGTCGCCGATGGTCTCGGCCTTCCAGCCCGGCACGGTGGGCTGCAGCATCGACAGGTTGGTCTTGCCGCAGGCCGAGGGGAAGGCGGCGGCCACGTAGTGGACCTTGCCCTCCGGCGAGGTCAGCTTGAGGATCAGCATGTGCTCGGCGAGCCAGCCCTCGTCGCGGGCCATGACCGAGGCGATCCTGAGGGCGTAGCACTTCTTGCCGAGCAGGGCGTTGCCGCCGTAGCCCGAGCCGTAGGACCAGATCTCGCGGCTTTCGGGGAAGTGGACGATGTACTTGTTCTCGCTGCAGGGCCAGGGGACGTCCTTCTGGCCGGGCTCCAGCGGCGCGCCCACCGAGTGGACGGCCGGCACGAAGAAGCCGTCCTCGCCCAGCGCCTCGAGCGCGTCCTTGCCCATGCGGGTCATCACCCGCATGGAGATCGCCACGTAGGCGCTGTCGGTGATCTCCACGCCGAGCGCCGAGATCGGCGATCCGATCGGGCCCATGGAGAACGGGCAGACGTACATGGTCCGCCCGCGCATGCAGCCGTCGAACAGCCCCGTGAGCGTCGCGCGCATCTCCTGGGGCGCGACCCAATTGTTGGTCGGACCGGCGTCGACCTCGTGCTCGGAGCAGATGAAGGTCCGGCTCTCCACCCGCGCCACGTCCTTGGGGTCGGAGGCCGCATAGAAGGAATTCGGGCGCTTGTCGGGGTTCAGGCGCTTGAGGGTGCCCGAGGCCACCAGCTCGTCGGTGAGCAGGACCCACTCCTCTTCCGAGCCGTCGCACCAGTGGACGCGATCGGGCTTGGTCAGGGCGGCGACCTCACGAACCCAGGCGATCAGCTTCTGGTGCTTGGTCGGCGCCGGATCGAGGCCAGGAATGGCTAAGTCGGCGGTCAAGAGCGCTTCTCCCTCGCGGATGACGGCCCAGGGCCTTGTAACGACGGCCTCCGGCATTTGGTGTCACCGAACCCGCGATAACAGACATACGAGGGAGAAAAAGACAGGTCGGGCCCGTTGCGTCAACTTTGGCTGAGCCGTGGCGCCGTGATTTCGATCAACCGCCTATCTAGCTTCCACGCACGAGGGACGCGCGCCGGGCGCCGCGCGCGGCGGCGCTGTTTGACACCGCCCGGCGCCGGCCCTGATAACCGTCGGCGCGGCAAGGAACGTCGATGGCGGCCAATTCCGGCGAGAAGCTTTCCACCAGGCCCCGCGCCGGGCGCGGAACGAAGGCGCGCGTGCGCCGGCGGCGGCTGCTCTATGTGGGCGGCTTCGACCCGGCGAGCGCCAAGAAGCAATACGCCATCTTCACCGCGGAGGCGCCCAGGCAGGCGGCCCTGGACGGGGCGGTGATCGAGGCCGGGCCGCTGCAGGACCGCGACGACCTCGCTTCGGGCTGGACGGTGACGGCGCGCTGGGCCGGCGAAAGCGTGAACACCGACTATGTGATCCTGCGCTGGCACGACATCGTCCGCCAGGTCTGGCCCAAGGACGATCCGCGCCTGTTCTGGGGGGCCTGGACCTCGCTGTTCGACTATGCCCGCGCCGGGATCCTCACCGTCGCCCTGAGGGACTCGCCCGTGGTCTTCATCACCGCGGTGACGCCCGTGCTGCTCTCCAGCGCCTTCGTCCTGGCCTACGCCGCGATCCTGGCCGCGGCCTTCCTCGGCGCCGCGCGCGTCGTCGGGAGCGTCGGATGGCCGATCTGGACCGCCGTGGCGGCGCCCCTGATCCTGCTCCCGCCCTTCTTTCTGGTCTGGCGCTGGGCCGACCGGTTCATCAATGTCGCCTGGCTGGCCAGGGGCATGATCTGCATGGTCCGCGCCGGGCGCGGCGCCTATCCCGAGATCGACGACCGCTGCGAGGCCTTCGCCCGGAAGCTGATCGAGGCCGACCAGGCGGGAGACGCCGACGAGATCCTGGTGGTCGGCCACAGCATGGGCGCCCAGCTCGCCTGTCAGGCCATGGGCATGGCGCTGGCCGCCGATCCGCAGCTCGGCCGGCGAAAAGCCAGGGTGAACCTGCTCACCCTCGGCCAGCTGATCCCTTTCTACAGCCTGCAGACGCGCGGGCCCGCCTTCGCCGAGGACATGATGCGCCTGGTGGAAGCGCGCCACGTCGGCTGGGTGGACTACACCTCGCCTGCCGATCCCGGTTCGGCCGCGAACCTGCATCCACTGGAGGGCGTGATGACGGATCCGCCCGAGGACCGGCCCGTACGGCGCTCGCCGCGGTTCCACAAGCTCCTGACCCGGGCGACCTACCGCGCGCTCAAGCGCCGGCCGCTGGAGTTCCACTTCGCCTATCTGAAGGCGATGGAGGCCAGGGGGGACTACGACGTCTTCGCCCTGACCTGCGGGCCGGACTTCCTGGCGGGCGCCGCATGAGCCTGTTCGTCCCGCCGCGGCCCCAGGTCCTGCCCAGGAAGGCGAACCTGCTCCAGCACCTGAAGCACGGGCTGCGCTCGGGCATCGGCATGTTCCTGCAGGGCAGCTACGAGAACGTCGGCGTCGGGCGCCACCCGATCCCGACCATGCCCTTCGGCAAGATCCGCCATCTGTTCACCGTGCGCACGCCGGACCTGATCCGCGAAGTGCTGGTCCGGCGGGCGGAAGACTTCCCCAAGAGCGCCCTGATGGACGACATGCTGCGGGCGCTGACCGGCTACAGCATCTTCATCTCCAACGGCGAGGCCTGGAAGCGCCACCGCCGGCTGATGGACCCGGCCTTCGCGAACGCCCGCATCCGCGCGGTCTTCCCGATGATGCGCGACGCGGTGGACGCCTGCGTGGCGCGGCTGAACGCCTTCCTGGACGGCCACCGTGCGGACGAGCCGATCGCCATCGACGTGGAGATGACCCACTACGCGGCGGACGTGATCTTCCGGACCATCTTCTCCGAGCCCATGGAGGCGGCCGAGGCCCGCCGCTTCTTCAAGGCCTTCAACGTCTTCCAGGAGATCGCCTACGCCCACGGCATGCTGAAGCTGGCGAAGGCGCCGACCTTCCTCCTGCCCGGGCACTGGCGCGCCAAGCGCGCGGCCAGGGTGATCCGCGAGATCCTGAACGCGCCGATCGCGCGCCGTCTCGCCGCCGTCCGGCGGGGGGACAAGACCCCCAAGGACGACATCATGGCCACCTTGCTGGTCACGGTGGACCCGGTGACCGGCACCCGCTTCGACGACAAGGAGCTGCTGGACCAGATCGCCATGCTGTTCCTGGCCGGGCACGAGACCTCGGCGACGGCCATGGCCTGGTCGCTGTACCTTCTGGCCAATTGCCCGCACATCCAGGAGCGCGCGCACGAGGAGGTGATCGCGGTCTGCGGCGAACGGCCCGCCGCCTTCGGCGACATGAAGAAGCTCCAGCTCGTCGTGGCCGTGTTCCGCGAGGCCATGCGGCTCTACCCGCCCGTCGCCGTGTTCGCGCGCGACGCGGCCAAGCCCGAGCAGATGATGAACCGCAAGGTCGATCCGGGCTCGGTGGTGTTCGTCTCACCCTGGCTGATGCACCGGCACGTCCAGCACTGGGAGCACCCGGACGCCTTCGATCCGGACCGGTTCGAGACGGAGGCCGGCAAGGAGGCCTTCGCCTGCGCCTACCTGCCGTTCAGCATGGGCCCGCGAGTCTGCGCCGGCGCGTCCTTCGCCCTGCAGGAGGCGACGCTTCTGTTGGCCGAGCTCGTCCGCCGCTTCCGGTTCAAGCCCGTCGAGGGGCATGTCCCCGATCCGGTCGCGCGGCTGACCCTGCGATCGGCCAACGGCCTTCCGCTGATCGTGGAGCGGCGCTGACGGGACTGGTAAGAGGGCAAGTCATGGCCCTCTCGCTGACGTCCGGAACCCGCATCGTCGCCGCCACCCACAACCCGGGCAAGGCGCGCGAGCTTGCCGCCCTGCTGAACGGCCGCTTCGACGTCGCCTCCGCCGGCGAACTCGGCCTGCCCGAGCCCGAGGAGACGGAGACCTCCTTCGTGGGCAACGCCCTGCTCAAGGCCCGCGCCGCGGCCGACCGCTCGGGGCTGGTCGCCCTGGCCGACAATTCCGGCCTGTCGGTGAGCGCCCTGGACGGCGCGCCGGGGATCTACTCCGCCCGCTGGGCCGGGCCGGAGCGCGACTTCGTCTCGGCCATGGCCAAGGTCGAGGCGCGGCTGACCGAGCGCGGGCTGGACGACCTTTCGGCCTGGTTCACCTGCGCCCTCGCCGTGGCCTGGCCGCACGGGCCCGCCGTGGTCGTGGAAGGCCGCGTCGACGGGGCCCTCACCTTCCCGCCGAAGGGCGACAAGGGCTTCGGCTACGATCCGATCTTCCGGCCGGAAGGCCAGGGTCGGACCTTCGGCGAGATGGACACGGCCGAGAAGGACCGGTTCAGCCACCGCACGCGCGCCTTCGCCAAGCTGAAGGCCGCGCTGACTTGAGCCAGCCCGCCGCGCGCCCGCTCGGCGTCTACATCCACTGGCCCTATTGCGCGCGCATCTGCCCCTATTGCGACTTCAATGTCGTGCGCGAACGCGGCCGCGCGAACGAGAAGACGGCGCTGCTGGAGGCGATCGGCCAGGACCTGCGCGAGCAGCGCGAGCTGACCGGGCCGAGGCGTCTCGTGTCGGTCCATCTGGGCGGCGGAACGCCGTCGCTGCTCGAGCCGCGCGAGGTCGCCGAGCTCGTCGCCACCGCCTGCGCCCTGTGGGACCCCGACGACGGGCTGGAAGTGGCGCTGGAGGCCAATCCGGCGGATGCGTCCCGCTTCGCGGGCCTGGCCGGCGCGGGCGTCGAGCGCCTGTCGCTGGGGCTGCAGAGCCTCACCGACGCGAACCTGGCGTTCCTGGGCCGCGACCACTCGGCCGCCGCCGGCATGCGCGCGGCCCTGACGGCGATCCAGGTCTTCCCCAGGGTGTCGCTGGACCTGATCTACGCCCTGCCCGGCCAGAGCGTCTTCGCCTGGGCCGCCGAGCTGGAGGCCGCCGCGGGGTTCGGCGCCGAGCACGTCTCGGCCTACCAGCTGACGGTCGAGCCCGGAACCGCCTTCGCCCGGGCCGTGCGGCGCAAGGACTGGGCGCCCCTCCCGGCCGACGAGGCCGCCGCCTTCTATCGGACGACCCGCGATGTCCTCGCCGCGCGGGGCTTCGACGCCTACGAGGTGTCCAACCACGCCCGCGGCCCGACCGCCCGATCGCGGCACAACCTGATCTACTGGCGGGGCGAGGACTATGTCGGCGTCGGGCCGGGCGCGCATGGCCGGCTGACCCTGGACGGGGAGCGGATCGCCACCGCCGCGGCGCGCCGGATCGGCGACTACATCGGCCTCGTGGCCCGCATGGGCGTCGGCTGGGAGACGCGCGAGGCCCTGACGCCGGTCGAGGCCGCCCAGGAGCGGCTCCTGATGGGCCTTCGCACCATCGAGGGCGTGGCCCTGGCCGAGCTGAGGCCCCTCGGCCTCGGCCCCGGCCATCCCAAGGTGGGGGAGCTTGTCGGCGCGGGTCTGCTCGTCCAGGGTCTGGGGCGGATCGCCGCCACCAGCGAGGGCAGGCTCGTGCTCGACCGGATCACGGCCGAGCTGGCGTCGGTCTGACCGGTCAGACCGTGACCTGGGTCCCCAGTTCGACCACGCGGCCGGGCGGGATCTTGAAGAAGTCGGTGGGGTTCGCCGCGTTCTTCATCAGGAAGATGAACAGCTTGTCCTGCCACAGCGGCATCCCGCTCTGGGCCGAGGGCACCACCGAGCGGCGACCGAGGAAGAAGGAGGTCGACATGATGTCGAACTTCAGCCCCTGCTTGCGGCACAGCGCCAGGGACTTGGGCACGTTCGGGCTCTCCATGAAGCCGTAGTTCACCACCACCTTGGTGAAGTCCTCGTTCAGCTTCTCGATCTGGCAACGGTCGGCGTCGGGCACCCTGGGCTCGCCGGCCGTGCGCACCGTCAGCACGACGTTTCTCTCGTGCAGCACCTTGTTGTGCTTGAGGTTGTGCATCAGCGCCACCGGCGCGAGATCGGGCTCGGAGGTCAGGAAAATGGCCGTGCCCGGCGCCCGGTAGGGCGGCCTTTCGTGCAGCATCTGGGACAGGTCCAGGAGGCGCACGCTCTCGCGCCGCGTCTTGGCGGTCAGCAGCGCCGCGCCCCGGGTCCAGGTCCACATCACCACCACCAGGACGGCCCCCAGCACGAGCGGCAGCCAGGCGCCGTCGGGTATCTTCAGCATGTTGGAGGAGATGAAGGTCACGTCGACGATGGCCAGCGGCACGATCAGGCTGGCGGTCTGCAGGGCGTTCCACTTCCACAGCCGCGGGATGACGATCGCGGCCAAGAGGGTGTCGACGAACATCGCGCCGGTCACGGCGATGCCGTAGGCCGAGGCCAGCCGGCTCGAGGTCTCGAAGGCGGCGAGCAGCACCAGCACCCCGACCAGCAGCATATTGTTCACGCTCGGGACAAATATCTGCCCCGCCTGCGTCTCCGAGGTGCGCCGGATGTCGATCCGGGGCAGCAGGCCCAGCTGCACCGCCTGCTGGGTCATGGAGAAGGCGCCCGTGATCACCGCCTGGCTGGCGATGATGGTGGCCATGGTCGCGAGGACCAGCACGGGCCAGTACCCCATGGTCGGCACCATGGCCCAGAACGGGTCCTCGCGGGCGGCGGGGTGGCCCAGCACCAGGGCGGCCTGACCGAAGTAGTTCAGGGTCAGACAGGGGAAGACCAGGAAGAGCCAGGCGGCGCGGATCGGGTCGCGGCCGAAATGGCCCATGTCGGCGTAGAGCGCCTCCGCGCCGGTGACCGCCAGGAAGACGCTGCCCAGCACGACAAACCCGATGAAGCCGTTCTCCAGCAGGAACTTCACCCCGTAATAGGGATTGACCGCGCGCAGCACCGTCCAGTCGTGCGACAGATGGATGATCCCGAGCACGCCGAGCGTCAGGAACCAGACAACCGTGATCGGTCCGAACAGGGACGCCACCCGGTGCGTGCCCAAAGACTGCACGAGGAACAGGCCGATCAGGATGGCCGCGGCGATCGGCAGCACGAAGGGCGTCATGTAGAAGCCCACGTGCGGCGCCGCCTTCAGCCCTTCCACCGCCGAGAGCACCGAGATCGCGGGGGTGATGATCCCGTCGCCGTAGAACAGCGATGCGCCGATCACCCCGATCACGAACACCAGCACCGCGCGCCCCCCGAGCGCGCGCTGGGCCAGCGCCATCAGGGCCAGGGTGCCGCCCTCGCCCTTGTTGTCCGCCCGCATCAGGAAGACGACGTACTTGATGGTGACGATCAGGGTCAGGGCCCACAGCACCAGCGAGGAGACGCCCAGCACCGAGTCCGCCAGGCCCACGCCCGAGCGGGTGTGCCGCAGCGCCTCGCGCATGGCGTAGAGCGGGCTCGTGCCGATGTCGCCGAAGACGACGCCGATGGCGCCGACCGCCAGGGCGAGCTTGCCATGACCCTTGGGCTGCTCGGCTTTGTCGGGCGAGGACTCGTCGCCGGCGCCCTGGCCGGCGGAAACGACTGAGGCGCCTTCCGGGGAGGGCGCCTCGTGGGCTTCGACAGGCATGCAGCTCCTTCCGGCCGCGCGCCCGCGCACGGGTTCGGCCGATCGCGGCGGGGCGAATACGCCCTTTTCGTGGCGGGTTCAATCGGACGCCGCGCCGCGCCCGTCGTCAGCGCGGCAGGATGCTTTGAGTCCGGCCAGCGATGCCCTAGATTCCACGCATGTCGGACAGCCAAAGGTTTCCGG
The DNA here is from genome assembly GCA_963775275.1 of uncultured Alphaproteobacteria bacterium. Classification (GTDB taxonomy): domain Bacteria; phylum Pseudomonadota; class Alphaproteobacteria; order Caulobacterales; family Caulobacteraceae; genus JANWHQ01. The sequence goes on from CAVZII010000005.1 coordinate 1,415,238, forward strand.
TGGCGGCCCACGCCCTGGCGTACCTCGCCCACAAGGGCGCGACCTCGCCCGGCGCGGCGGTTTCGTCCGGCGAGCTCGCCCAGTCGATCGCCACCAATCCGGTGGTGGTGCGCCGGGTGACGGCCATGCTGTCGCGCGCCGGACTCATCGCGACGCGGCCGGGCGCGTCGGGCGGCGCCTGGCTGCTCGAGCCGGCCGAGAAGATCGGGCTCGATGCGGTGTTGCGCGCGGTCAACGGCGGCGCCCACTTCGGCGCTCCGCCGCCGGGCTCCAAGGACTGCCCGGTGGGCCAGCGCCTGCCGGGCGTGGTCAAGGCTGCGATCACGGCCGCGGACGAGGCGGCGGCGCGCCAGCTCGCCACCACGACCGTCGCGGATCTGCTGGCGACCGAATAGCGCTCCAGCTCACGGCTGCTTGCCGAGCCCGGCCAAGCCCGTCAAAAAGCGGTCGCCCGGACCACAGGGCGGAGGACGCATCATGGCGGAAGACGGCTGGGCCATGCCCAAGGGCGAGCTGATGGCCGGCAAGAAGGGCCTCGTCATGGGCGTGGCCAACGACCGCTCGATCGCCTGGGGCATCGCTTCGGGCCTGGCCGCCCAGGGCGCCGAGCTCGCCTTCGGCTATATCGAGGCCAACGAGAAGCGCGCGCGGCCGCTCGGCGAAAGCATCGGGGTCAGGACCTATGCGACGCTGGACGTCACCGACGACGCGTCCATGGACGCCGCCTTCCGCACGGTGGCCGACGCCTTCGGCTCCATCGACTTCCTGGTGCACGCCATCGCCTTCGCCGAGCGCAGCCAGATCTCCGGCTCCTTCGTCGAGAACGCCACCCGCGAAGGCTTCCTGCAGGCCATGAGCGTGTCGGCCTACAGCTTCGTGGACGCCGCGCGGCGGGCTTCGCAGCTGATGCCGAACGGCGGCTCGATCATCACCTTGACCTACCTCGGCGCCGAGCGCGCCATCCCCAACTACAACGTCATGGGCGTGGCCAAGGCCGCTCTGGAGGCGTCGGTCCGCTACGCCGCGCGCGATCTCGGCCCCGCGGGGATCCGGGTGAACGCCATCTCGGCCGGCGCCATGCGGACCCTTTCGCTGGCCGGGATCTCCGGCGGCCGCGGCATGCTGGCCAAGGGCCGCTCGATGAGCGCCATGAAGGAGGACACCTCCATGGAGGGGGTCGCCGGCTGCGCCCTGTGGCTCCTGTCCGATCTCGGCCGTTCGACCACCGGCGAGGTGGTCCATGTGGACGCCGGCTTCCACATCATGGGCCTGCCCGAGGACGAGGCGGGTTAGCCCCGCCGTTTCAGCGCCACATAGAAGGCGCCCTCGCCGCCGTGGCGGCGGCGCGCCGGCGACAACCCGGCCACCAGCTCGCGCAGGGGCGGCTCGTTCAGCCAGTCCGGAAGCCGGCGCCTCAGGACGCCGGCGCCGGTGCGGCCCTGGCCGGTGATGACGAGGACCGCCCGGATCCCGTCCGCATGCGCCCGCTTCAGAAAGGCGGTGAGCACGGCGCGGGCGTCGTCCTGGCCATGGCCGTGCAGGTCGATCCGCCCCCCGATCTCCTCGCGTCCCAGGGCGATGCGGCGCTCGCGGCCGGGTTCGATCGCGTGAAGCGCGGCCGACGGCTTGCGGATGGGCGCAACGGCCTGCACGCCTGCGGGCTTCGCGGACGCCTTCGACGCCGGCGCGGACACGGCCGGCTCCGGCGGGGCCTCGGGCAGGACGCGGCCCTCGAAGGCCCGCACGCTGCGGGCGAGCTTGCGCCAGAGCCGCGTCTCCTCGGGGCTGAGCCGCCGCATCAGCGGCTCGCCGCCAGCTGCGACGCTCCAACGCGCGGGACCAGCCGGTAGAGCCTCAGGACGTGGCGGACCCGTCCCGCCTCCCGTCCGGCGGCGTCGCCCTGGCCGAGGTAGAGATCCGCGCGGACCGGGCCCTTGATCGCCCCGCCCACGTCGAGCGACGCGGCGAGGCGGCGGTAGACCGGGAAGGCGCCCTTCAGCGCCGGCGCCTCCGCATCGATCCAGTAGAGGCCGCCCAGGGCGTTGAACGCCGGGTCCACCGCCAGCGCCCGGCCCGCCGGCAGCGGGACGCCGGCGGCGCCGGCGGGGTCGCGGCCGTCGTCGGGGATCGTCTTGAAGAAGACGTAGCGGGGGTTCTCGTCCATCAGCGCGTCGGCCTCAGGACCGCGATGGGCGGCCAGCCAGGCGCGGATCGTCTCGCCCGAGCTCGAGGCGTCGTCGATCAGCCCGCGGGTTCTCATCACCCGCGCGATGCCTACGAACGGGCGGCCGTTGGAGCCGGCGAAGGCGGCCCTGAGCCGCCGCCCGTCCGGCAGCACCAGGATCCCCGAGCCCTGGATCTGCAGGAAGAACAGGTCCTCGGGCCGCATCCAGGCCAGGGCGTCGTCGGCCGGCATGGCCTCGATCGCAGCCCGGTCCGGCTGGGGCGGACCGGCGTCCACGTCTGGGCCGGAGGGCGGCGGGACAGCGATGTCGTCGCCGGCGCCGGCCTCGGGCGAGTCAGGCTCGGCCAGCACCGAGGCGAGCAGCAGGTCCAGCACCCCGGGCTTGGGCCGTACGGGGGCGGTGAAGGGCGGCTCAGGCGTCTGGCGCGCCTCGTAGACCGGCGCGAAATAGGCCGTCAGCAGCCCCTCGCCCGGCATCGCCACGGGATCGAGCTCCGCTTCGAGAAAACGCCTGGCCTGGGCGTCGCTCGCCGGCGGATCGGCCTTTGCGTCGGCGCAGACGCGGCCCATCTGCGCCTGGCGCGTCGCCGCGCAGGCGGCGTAGAGCGCCTGCATGGCGCCCAGATGGTCCTCCTCATCCCAACCGGGCAGGGCCGACCAGGCGAGCGCGGGGGCGGCGGGGCTCGTCGGCGCGGGCGCGGCATGCGGCGCGGGCGGGAGCGCGATCGGCGGCGCAGGCGTCGTCGCGCACGCCGCGAGCGCGGCGGCCAGACCCAGGCCGGCCAGCCGGTCCAGCCCGGCGCGCGCGATGAAGGCCCTCATTACGCCTCGGCGGCGTCGACTCTGACGAGCGTCCAGTTGGGATCGCGACTGTTAAGATTGCGTTCGAAGGTCCAGGCCTCGGCCGTGCGGCGATCCTCGACCGCCTCGCCGTCCGGGCCCTTGGCGCGGCTGCGGAACTCGCCGAGGAACCGAACCTTCACCCGGGCGACGTCGCCATCCACCTCGCCGGATTCGACGTCCGCGCGCGGCGGGCTCACGAACTCCGCGCTTTCGGCGCGCCCTTCCGCCTCGCGCGCCGCCATGGCCTTCTCGAAACCGGCCAGCACCGGCGTCGCCACGAGGCCCTTGAGCGTGTCGCGGTCGCCCGCGGCGAAGGCGCGTACGATCATCTGATAGGCCGTGGTCGCGCCCTGGAGGAACTTGTCCGGATCGAAGCCGGGATCGCGCGCCTTCAGCGCCGCGAGGCCGGACAGCTCGACCTCCTGGGGCTCGGCCTGCAGCGCGGCGCGGCCCGGCGCGGGCGGGCGCGCGTCCGCGGGCCGGGCCGTCTCGCCGGGCTGGCGGCCGATGCGCCGCCCCAGCACGGCATAGAGGTTGTAGAGCACCACGACCGCCAGGGCGGCGAAGATCAGGAGTTCGAGCAGCTGGGCGGGCGGCATCGTCCATCCAATGAGAAGCTGCCGCCAATATAGGGCCCGGGCCCCGGCGCGCCACCCGGCGCGGACATTGCGCCGGCGCGGGGCAGCGTGCTAGGGCCGCGGCGTCTTCAGATCCACGGGCCCTAAACATGAGCGATATCGACCCGGGCGCGCCCCAGCCGCCCGCGCCCAACGGAGATGGCGCCGCCCAGGCCGCCGGCATCCGCATCCTGGCCCAGTTCATCCGCGATCTCTCCTTCGAGAACCCGCGCGCGCCCGATTCGCTGAATCTCGGCGCAGAGCCGCCTCAGATGGATGTCGGCGTGGAGATGAACGCCCGCGGCCGCGCGGACGGTCTGTTCGAGGTCGACCTCAAGCTCACCGCCTCGGCCCAGAAGGACGGGGCGGCCGTGTTCCATTGCGAGCTGCTCTACGGCGGACTGTTCCAGATCGCCGGCGTGCCGGAACCCGAGATCGAGATGGTGCTGATGACCGAGTGTCCGCGCTTTCTCTTCCCCTTCGCGCGGCAGATCGTGTCGGAGCTGTCGGTCCAAGGCGGCTTCCCGCCCTTCATGCTGGACCCGATCGACTTCACGAGCATGTACCTGGCCCAGAAGCAGCAGTCCCAGTACGTCGAGGCCACCCCGCAGGCCTGACCCTGCGGCGGGGTCAGCCCTCGCCGAGGCCGTGCTTCAGCCAGACGGCCTTGTCCGAGAGCGCGGTGCGGACGAACTCCAGGTGCGCCGCCCGCTCCGCCTCGGTGGAGCGCGGCTCCAGCGGCCGCGGCCGGGGCCCGTAGGCGGAGGCGCCCGTACGCGCCGCCTGCGGCCGGGTCGTCCTCGGCGCGAGGTCCAGCCCCCGCTCCTTGCCGCCGGACAGCTCCAGATAGACCTGGGCCAGGAGCCGGCAGTCGATCAGGGCGCCGTGTTTCTCCCGCTCGGCCAGCGAGATGCGGAAGCGCTTACACAGCGCGTCCAGGGAATTGTACATTCCCGGAAAGCGCTTCTGGGCCATGGCCAGGGTGTCGACCCAGCGGCCGTCGCGGATGGCGACGAGGCCGGCCCGCACCAGCTCGGCGTTGACGAAGCCCCGGTCGAAGGGAGCGTTGTGGGCGATGAGGGGCGCATCGGCGACGAAGTCCAGGAAGGCCTCGCCCACGTCCGGATCGGTGAAGGTCGGCTTGTCCTGCAGGAAGGCCAGGCTGATCCCGTGCACCGCCTCGGCCTCCGCCTCGATGTCGCGCTCGGGATGGATGTACCGATGGAACGTCCGGCCGGTGGGGATGAAATCGTCGAGCTCGACGCAGGCGATCTCGATCAACCGATGGCCCGAGCGCACGTCCAGGCCGGTGGTTTCGGTGTCGAGGATGATCTCGCGCGCCATGTCAGCGGGTGCTCCCAGGCCCGATCATTGCGGCGGTTCGCGGGGACCGGCAACCCTGCGCCGGGATCGGAAGGCCGGATCGCGCACGGCCGCGAGGATCTGACGCACCTGCCGGCGCGCCGCCTCGAAGCCTTCCGAGGTTTGCACGATGAAATCCGCCCGGGCCCGCTTTTCCGCGTCCGCAAGCTGGCGGCCGAGCAGGGTCCGCAGCTTGGTTTCGTCCATGCCCGGCCGCGCCATGACGCGCTCGCGCTGGACGGCTTCGGGCGCGCTGACAACGACCACGGCGTCGACGCCGGCGTCCTGTCCGGTCTCGAACAGCAGGGGGACATCGAGCACCGCGACGTCCGCGCCCGAGGCCCGGGCCCTGGCAAGGAACGCGTCGCGGTCGGCCGCGACCAGCGGGTGGACGATCGCCTCGAGGCGCTTGATGGCGCCTGGATCGGCGGCGGTGATCCCGGCGAGGACCGGCCGATCGACCGCGCCGTCCCTGACCGCGCCGGCGAAGGCTTCGGCGATTCCCGCGACCGCCGCCCCGCCCCTGGCGTAGAGGGCGTGCACCGCCGCGTCCGCGTCATGGACGGGAACGCCTTCCTCGGCGAACATCCGAGCGGTCGCGGACTTGCCCATGCCGATCGAGCCGGTCAGGCCGAGCAAGATCACGAGCCCAGCGCCTCCACGCACAAGGCGCGCGCGTCCAGGCCGGCGGGCGGAGGGCGGCCGAAGAAGGCCTCGAACGATGGGGCGGCCTGGGCGATCAGCATCGCGAGGCCGTCGGCCGTCTTCAGGCCCCGCGCCTCGGCGGCCGCGAGCAGCCCGGTCCTCAGTGGCCGGTAGACCATGTCCATCACCACCGCCGTGGCCGGCAGCGCGTCGAGATCGAGGTCCAAGGGCGGCTGGCCGGTCATGCCGAGCGAGGTGGCGTTGATCAGGACGTCGGCCGACCGCATGGCCTGGGCCGCTTCGTTCCAGCCGATGGCCGAAAGCCGCCGATCGGCGGCGGCGATCTCCTCGGCGCGGGGGAGCGTCCGGTTGACGATCGTCACGGCTTCGAAGCCGGCGTCCAGGAGGGCGAAGGCCGCGCCCCGCGCCGCGCCGCCGGCGCCCAGGAGCGCGGCGCGGCCTGTCCGGCAGCCGGCGGCCTTCAGGACCGCGACGAGGCCGGATCCGTCGGTGTTGTCGCCTGCGATCCGCCCGTCCTCGCCGAACCGGAGCACATTGGCCGCGCCGGCCCGGCGCGCCTCGGGGCTCGCCTCGTCGCAGAGCGAGAGCGCGCGCTCCTTGAAGGGGATGGTGACGTTCAGGCCAAGGACGAGCCCGCCGCGCAGGCCCTCGACGAAGGCCTCGAACCGGTCCGGCGCGGGATCGAAGGCGACGTAGAGCGCGTCCACGCCTGCCGCTTCGAGCCAGGCGTTGTGGATCACCGGGCTCAGGGAATGGCGCGCGGGATGGCCGACCACCCCGGCCAGGCGCGTCCTGGCGGTGAGCGGGGCCCTCATGACGGGATCGCCTCGCGCAGGCGCAGGAAATCGAGCAGGCCGAGCAAGGGCAGGCCCAGGATGGTGAAGTAGTCGCCGTCGATGCGGCTGAAGAGCTGCACGCCTTCCCGCTCCAGGAGGTAGCACCCCACCGACGACAGCAGCGTCTCGCCCTGGCGCGCGACATAGCCGTCGAGGAACCCGTCGGACGCCTGGCGCATCCACAGCCGCGCCGAGACCACCTCGCGCCAGATCGGCGCGCCGTCCAGGGCGACCGCCACGGCCGAGTGCAGGCGGTGCTCACGCCCGCGCAACGCCTCGAGCCGGGCGCGCGCGGCCGCCATGTCCGTCACCTTGTCCAGCAGCTCGCCCTCCAGGTCGAGCGTCTGGTCCGCCCCGATGACCAGCGCGCCCGGGCGCTTCATCGAGACCCGGACCGCCTTGAGCTCGGCCAGGGCGTCGGCGACCTCGCGCGGGCGCGCGCCTTCGGCCAGCAGGGACGCCTTGGCCGCCTCCTCGTCGACCCCGGGCGCGAGCGGCTCGAAGGGCACGGCGGCGTTGGTCAGGAGGCAGGCGCGCGAGGCGCTGGTGGAGGCCAGGACCACCGGCGTCACGCGATGATCTCCGCCACGTGCCCCTGCCGGGCGCTGAGGAGGTTGATCACCGCTGCGGCGGTCTCCTCCACCGAGCGGCGGGTCACGTCGATCACCGGCCAGTGGCGGCGCTCGAAAATCCGGCGCGCCCGCACGATCTCCTCGCGCACGGCCTCCTCCTCGATGTAGGCGCTCTCGCGTTCTTCGCGGATGCTGAGCAGCCGGTTGCGTCGGATCTGGATCAGCCGGTCGGGCGACACGGTCAGGCCGACGACCAGGGGCCGGGTCAGCTCGAAGAGCTGCGCCGGCGGCTCGGCGCCCGGCACGAGCGGCACGTTGGCCGCGCGCACCCCGCGGTGTGCGAGATAGACCGAGGTCGGGGTCTTGGAGGTGCGGCTGACTCCGACGAGCACCACGTCGGCGGCGTCGAGATCGTACACGCCCTGTCCATCGTCGTGGGTCATGGCGTAGTTCAACGCATCCATGCGCTCGAAGTAGCCGGCGTCCAGCGCGTGCTGCGCGCCCACGCGCGTGGAGAGCGACGCGCCGAGGTAGCGGCCGAGCGCCGATATCAGGGGATCCAGCGCGGCGATGCAGGTCTGGTCCAGCTCGCGACAGCCCTTCTCCAGCCCGGCGCGCAGCTCGCCGTCGACGATCGTGTGCAGGACCACGCCGGGCGCGCCGGCGATCTCCTGAAGCACCCGCTCGAGCTGCCGCTTGGAGCGGATCAGGGCGTAGATGTGTTCGATCGGCAGAACGTCGTCGAAGCGCGCGCAGGCGGCGCGGGCCATGGCGTTCAGCGTCTCGCCGGTGGAGTCCGAGACGAGGTGGACGTGGAAATAGGTCGCGAGGCGCGGGCTGGCGTTCATCGCCCCTGTGGATGCGCCGGGGAAAGCCTGGCTGCAAGCCTGTGTCCGAAGCAGGGGACGGCTGTGGATCATTCCCACGTGAGCCGGATCGGCCTCCGCCGCGGTGGAGAACCGCCTGGACCCGGGGCCGGACATCCCCCGCGCTCGCGCGTGTGCACCGATCGGTCGCGTGGTTCAGGGGGAGTCCGGGAAAACCTTTCCATCCCGTTAACGCCCCCGCCGGGCGTTAACACTTTCTTAACCCTGCCCGGCGGTTGCGGCCCGTCCCCGCAATCCACAGCCTAGCTCGTCCCCAGTCCCGGAATGTGGACAAGCATCGGGGGCGCGGTGCATCGGCCCTTCCGTCAAAGTCCGTCCACGGGATTCGACGGTCCTGCTTCTTCAACCGATTTCAGAATTTCTTCTCTTATCGAAGAGGAAGAAGGGGCCTTGAGCATTGCTATCGGGCGAGCCTAAGGATCAGCCATGCCCTCGCCCGAGCCCGCCGATCCGCGTCCGCGCCTGCTTCGCGCCCTTGCTGGTGAGACGCTGGATCGGCCGCCGATCTGGCTGATGCGCCAGGCGGGACGCTATCTTCCGGAGTATCGGGCGCTCAGGACCAGGGCCAAGGACTTCATCGCCTTCTGCCTGGACCCGGTCATGGCCGCAGAGGCCACCTTGCAGCCGATGCGCCGGTTCCCGCTCGACGCCGCAATCGTCTTCGCCGACATCCTGCTCTTGCCGCTGGCGCTCGGCCAGAAGGTCTGGTTCGAGGCGGGGGAGGGACCAAGACTCGGGCCGCTCCCGACCAACGCCGAGTTCGAGCGCGGCATGGACGGGGCGCTGGGGCTGCTAGGGCCTGTGGGCGAGACCCTGGCGGATGTCCGCGAGGCGTTGGAGCCGGAGCGCGCGCTCATCGGTTTCGCCGGCGGACCCTGGACGGTCGCGACCTACATGATCGAGGGCGGCTCGACGCGTGACCGGGCGGGGGCCAAGAGCCTGGCCTACGAGGATCCGGCCCGCGTGGACGGCTTGATCGAGATCCTGGTGGAGACCACCGCCCGCTACCTGGCCCTGCAGGCGGCCTCGGGCGCCCAGGTGCTGAAGCTCTTCGACAGCTGGTCCGATGGCCTTCCGGAGGGCCAGTTCGACCGGTTGGTGACCGGCCCGCACGCCCGCATCGTCGGGCGGCTGCGCGAGCTGGGCGTTGGTTGTCCCGTGATCGGCTTTCCGCGCGGGGCGGGAGCCTTGGTCGAGGCTTATGCGGAGCGGGCTGAAGTGGACGCGGTGGCCCTGGACGTCCAGGCGCCGGCGGCCCTCGGCCAGCGCTTGCAGGAGAAGCTGGCCATTCAGGGGGCGCTGGATCCCCTGCTCCTGCGCGCGGGCGGACCGGAGCTGGGAAGGCGCGTGGACGATCTGCTCGCGCAGTGGGGCGGCGGACCCTATGTGTTCAACCTCGGGCACGGCGTCCTGCCCGACACGCCGATCGGGCATGTGGAGGAGGTCGTGCGCCGGGTGACGGGCTGGAGCGCGGGCTGATGGCGCAGCGGCGCCTGGCGGTGGTGCTGTTCAACCTCGGCGGGCCCGACAGCCTGGACGCGGTGCGGCCCTTTCTGTTCAACCTGTTCAAGGACCCGGCGATCCTGCAGCTGCCTGGTGCGGCGCGCACGCCGCTGGCCGCGCTGATCGCGGCGGCACGGGCGAGATCCGCGCGCGCGAACTATGCCCACATGGGCGGCGCATCTCCCTTGCTGCCCGAGACACAGGCCCAGGCGGCGGCCTTGCAGGCGGCGCTGGACGGATTCCTCGCGGACTTCCAGACCCGGGTCTTCGTGGCCATGCGCTACTGGCGGCCGTTCACCGAGGAGACGGCCGCCGAGGTCGCCGCCTTCGCGCCCGACGAGGTGGTGCTCCTGCCCCTCTATCCCCAGTACTCGACCACCACGACGGCATCGTCCCTGGCGGCCTGGCGCGAATCCTATTCGGGGCCCGGCCGCGAGCATGCCGTCTGCTGCTGGTACGACCTGCCGGGACTGGTGGATGCGCATGTGACCCGGATCCGCGACTGCTGGGAGGCTGCCGGAAGGCCGCAGTCCGTGCGGCTGCTGTTCTCGGCGCATGGTCTTCCCGAGCGCTGCGTGGCGGCCGGCGATCCCTATCAGTGGCAGGTGGAGCGGACGGTGGAGGCGGTGCTGGAGCGTCTGCATTGGCCCTGGGACTGGCGGATCTGTTACCAGAGCCGCGTGGGGCCGCTGAAATGGCTCGGTCCGACCACGCCAGAGGCGATCGCGGAGGCCTGCCAGGCGGGCATGGGCGTGCTGATCGATCCCATCGCCTTCGTCTCCGAGCATATCGAGACACTGGTCGAGCTCGATCGGGACTATTCCCTCCTGGCGGACAAGGCCGGTTGCCCGACCTACCTCAGGGCCAGGGCGGTGGGGACCGAGCCGGCGCTGATCCACGGCCTTGCAGGGCTGGTGGCGCGGATGCTGGAACAGGCCGGGACCGGTCCGTCGGGCGCGCCGTGCCCCCGGTCGTGGTCCAGGTGCGCGTGCGGCGCGGGAATGGAGACGGCGGCGTGAGCTACAACCTGGTGCGGGGCCTGCACATCATCTCGGTGATCGCCTGGATGGCGGGCCTGCTCTACCTGCCGCGGCTCTTCGTCTACCACACCCGGGCCGTGGCCGGCTCGGAGATGGACGGCGTCTTCCAGGAGATGGAGAAGAAGCTCCTGCGGATGATCATGAACCCGGCCATGGTCGCGGCCTGGGGATTCGGTCTTTGGCTCGTCTGGATCGACGGCCATGTGCGCGGCTGGGGCTTCCTGCTCCAGCCCTGGATGGCGACCAAGCTCGCAGGGGTTGTCTTCCTGACCGGCTGGCACCATTTCCTCGGCAGGGCCCGAAAGGCCTTCGCCGCGGGGGCCAACACGCGCTCCGAGCGGTTCTGGCGGATGACCAACGAGCTGCCTTTCCTGGCGGCGATCGTCATGGTCCTCGCCGTCACCACCGAGTTCGGGAGCTGACGGCCGGGCCGGCCGCGTCGACGGGCCCCGCTTGACCTGGGACCACGCTTGTGGTTCCCGTTGCGCCCGGCGCGGGTTCTCCGCGCTCCCGCCTCTCCCGGACGTCGCCGATCCGCCCCTCGGGCGCTCCGGCCGAACCGTCCAGATCCTGATTATCATTTTGCCGACCCCGGGTTCACGCCCGGAGTTCCGTCGGCCCCGACCTGCAAGGTCATCCCCAATGTCAGACGAATCACCCATCGACACCACGACCGAGACCGCCGAGGACGAGGCCGCCGCGACGGCCGATCTCGCATCCGAGGCGCTGGACGAGGACGACGGCCCTTCTCCGGCCGAGGCGCTGGGCATCAAGCGCATGTCGCTGCAGGAGCTGAAGGAGAAGTCCCCGGCGGACCTGCTGGCCTTCGCCGAGGCGCTCGAGCTCGAGAACGCGAACACCATGCGCAAGCAGGACATGATGTTCGCCATCCTGAAGACCCTCGCCGAGAGCGGCGTGGACATCTCGGGAGGCGGCACGCTCGAGGTCCTGCAGGACGGCTTCGGCTTCCTGCGCAGCCCGGAGGCGAACTACCTGGCCGGCGCCGACGACATCTACGTCTCGCCCTCCCAGATCCGGCGTTTCGGCCTTCGGACCGGCGACACGGTCGAGGGCGGCGTGCGCGCGCCGCGCGAGGGCGAGCGCTACTTCGCCCTGGTCAAGGTCGACAGCGTCAACTTCGAGGATCCCGAAGCGGTCCGCCACAAGGTCCACTTCGACAACCTGACGCCGCTCTATCCCGAGGAGCGGCTGACCATGGAGATCGACGATCCGACCATCAAGGACAAGTCCGGCCGGGTCATCGACATCGTCGCGCCTCTGGGCAAGGGCCAGCGCTGCCTGATCACCGCGCCGCCGCGGGTGGGCAAGACGGTGATGCTGCAGAACATCGCCAAGTCGATCGCCCACAACCACCCGGAGTGCTACCTGATCGTGCTGCTCATCGACGAGCGGCCCGAGGAAGTGACCGACATGCAGCGCACGGTGAAGGGCGAGGTGATCTCCTCGACCTTCGACGAGCCGGCGACCCGCCACGTCCAGGTGGCCGAGATGGTGATCGAGAAGGCCAAGCGCCTGGTCGAGCACAAGCGCGACGTGGTCATCCTGCTGGACTCCGTCACGCGCCTTGGGCGGGCCTACAACACCGTGGTCCCATCATCCGGCAAGGTGCTGACCGGCGGCGTGGACGCCAATGCGCTGCAAAGGCCCAAGCGCTTCTTCGGCGCGGCCCGGAACATCGAGGAGGGCGGCTCGCTGACCATCATCGCGACGGCTCTGATCGACACGGGCTCGCGGATGGACGAGGTGATCTTCGAAGAGTTCAAGGGCACGGGTAACTCGGAAATCGTCCAGGACCGCAAGGTCGCCGACAAGCGGATCTTCCCCGCGATCGACATCCTGAAGTCCGGCACCCGCAAGGAAGAGCTGATCACGCCGAAGGATCAGCTCCAGAAGACCTATGTGCTGCGGCGGATCCTCAACCCGATGGGGGCGCAGGACGCCATCGAGTTCCTGCTCGACAAGCTGCGCCAGACCAAGAACAACGCCGAGTTCTTCCAGTCGATGAACACCTGACCGCCCCGCCTGGGGCGTTCTTCCGGGGGGAGGGGACGTGCTGGAGCGGGTCTTCGGGCTCGAGGCCAACGGGACGAGCGTCCGCACCGAGCTGACGGCCGGCGCGACGACGTTCCTCACCATGGCCTACATCGTGGCGGTCAACCCGGCCATACTCGGTCAGGCCGGCATGCCGGTCGCCGGGGTGGCCGCCGCCACGTGCCTGGCCGCCGGCATCGCCTCGATCGCCATGGGCCTGTGGGCCAACTATCCCCTGGCGATGGCGCCGGGGATGGGCCTGAACGCCTATTTCGCCTTCACCGTGGTCAAGGGCATGGGCCTGCCCTGGCAGACGGCGCTGGGGTGCGTCTTCGTCTCGGGCCTCGCCTTCCTGCTCCTGACCGTCACCGGCGCGCGCAAGCTGATCGTCGAGACGATCCCGCGGCCGCTGTTCGCGGCGGTGGGTGCGGGCATCGGCCTCTTCATCGCTTTCATCGGCCTGCAGGACGCCGGAATCGTCGCGGCCGACCCGGCGACCGGCGTGACGCTCGGCAAGCTGACCTCGCCCGGCGCGATCGTGGCGACCGCGGGTCTGCTCGTCATCGGCGGGCTGCTGGTCTGGCGGGTGAAGGGCGCCATCCTGATCGGCATCCTGGCTGCGGCCGCCCTGGCCTGGGCGATCGGCGCGGGGCCCAAGGCGCCCGAGGCCTATGCCGCCGCCGACCTGACCTCGACCGCGTTCAAGCTCGACATCCCCGCGGCCCTGGCGCTCAAGGGCGGGCCAGTCTGGGCGCTCGTGGAGATCATCTTCGTCTTCCTGTTCGTCGACGTGTTCGACAACGTCGGCACCCTGGTGGCGGTCGGGTCCAAGGCGGGCCTCGTTGGCGGGGACGGCCGGATCGCGCGCCTGAACCGTGTGCTGGCCGCCGATTCCTTCGGGGCGGTCATGGGCGCCCTGTTCGGGACCAGCACCGTGGTCAGCTACATCGAGAGCGCCTCGGGGGTGGCGGCGGGCGGCCGGACCGGCCTGACCAGCGTCACGACGGGGGTTCTCTTCCTGCTGGCCCTGGCGGTCGCGCCCTTCGCCCAGGCCATCCCCACCGCCGCCGCGGCGCCGGCCCTGGTCCTGGTGGGCGCCATGATGATGGGGGGCCTCAAGGACCTGGACTGGGAGGATCCCGGCGTCTCGATCCCGGCGTTCCTGACGCTGGTCGGGATACCGCTCACCTTCTCGATCGCCAACGGCCTGGCCTTCGGCGTGATCGCCTGGGCCGCGCTGCGGCTGATCCGCGGCCAGGCGCGGGCGGGTGACTGGCTGCTGTTCGTGTTGGCGGCGCTGTTCGTCGCCCGCTTCATCTATGTCGCGGCGGCGTAGAGCGCGTTGGACGAAAATGAGTGCGGTTTCGTCGCTCGACCGCGCTCCGGATGTATGAAGTCAGAGTACGATTGTGCGGCCGGGGGGTCCGCCTGACCCAATGGCGCTGCAGGGAGCGAGCCGGTGATCAAGATCTACCACGTGCCCCACTCCCGCTCGGTGCGGGTGGTCTGGTTGATGGAGGAGCTGGGCGAGGCCTATGAGGTCGAACGCCTCGCCTATCCGCCGGATGAAGGATTCCGGAAACGGACGGGCCTAGGCTGGGTGCCGGCGATCGACGACGACGGCATCGTCATGGGCGAGTCCATCGCGATCCTGCAGTACCTGACCGGCCGCCGGCTGCAGAAGTCCATGGAGCTCGGGCTCACCGTCGGGCCCAATCCGGTCCCCGCCGCCTATGCCGAGCACCTGCAGCTGCTCCACCTCGGCGAAGCCTCGCTGATGACGCCGCTGTCGCTGCTCGCCCGGACGCGCCGGCTCGCGCCAGAGGAGGAGACCGGCGTCACGGCCAGCGAATGCGCGCGCCGTTTCGCAGACCGGCTCGGGCTCGTCGAGGCCAAGCTCGTGGATGGCAGGACGTGGCTGACGGGCGAGCGGCTGACGATCGCCGACATTTCGGTGGGTTACGCCGTGGCCTTCGCCAGGCTGCGCGGCTTCGACGCCCTGATCCCGACTGGCGTGAAGGCCTATCTCGACCGCGTCCAGGCCCGCGGGGCCTACCAGCGCGCGATCGCGGTCTAGATATTGATCAAGGTTGATTCAAGGGATCAATAGAATGGAGCCCGTGGTCTCGCCGGACTGGATCGCCTCGTGCGCCTGGCGCGCCTGGTCGAGCGGGAACTCCCGGCTGATCTCCACCTTCACCTTGCCGGACAGCAGCACGTCGAACAGGGCCTGGACGCAATCGGCGTGCTCCTCGGCCGTGGTCACATAGTCGTAGAGGGTCGGCCGGGTCAGGTAGAGCGAGCCGCCGCGGCTGAGCGCCAGGGGCTCCACCGGCGGGGCGGGTCCGGACGCATTGCCGTACGTCACCAGCATGCCGCGCCGGCCGAGGCTCCTGAGGGAGGCGTCGAAGCTCGCCTTGCCGACACCGTCGTAGCTGACGCGAACGCCGGCGCCGCCGGTGATCTCGCGCACGCGGGCGGCGACGTCCTCCCGCTTGTAGAGCAGGACGTGGTCGCAGCCGTGGCCCCTGGCGATGCTGGCCTTGGCCTCGTTCCCGACGCAGCCGATCACCACGGCTCCGAGCGCCTTGGCCCACTGCACCAGGATCGAGCCCACGCCGCCCGAGGCGGCCCAGATCAGGCAGGTCTCGCCGGACTTCAGGGGATAACACCGCCGCAGCAGGAACTCGGCCGTCATGCCCTTCAGCATCGCCGCGGCGGCGGTCCGGGTGGAGATCCCGGCCGGCAGTCTGGCCGCCCGGTCGGCCGGTATGACCTGGTAGTCCGCATAGGCCCCGCGGCCGGCCACGCCGTGAGCGACCCGGTCGCCCGGAGCGAAACCGGCGACTCCCTCGCCGACGGCCTCCACCACCCCGGCGCCCTCAGAGCCCAGGACGGCCGGCAGCTCCACGGGATAAAGGCCGCTTCGCATGTAGGTGTCGACGAAATTGAGGCCGATCGCCTCGTGGCGGACCAGGATCTGGCCGGGGCCCGGCGTGGGCGTCGGCAGCTCGACCGGCTCCAGGACCTCGGGGCCGCCGGTGCGGCTGATCTGGATGGCCTTCATTGCGCCCGGCCGCCGCTCACGACAGGTGCTGCTTGAAGAAGGCGGCGGTGCGTTCGTTGGCGAGTTCCGCGGCCTTCTGATCGAAGTGGGCGCCGCCCGGGCGCGCGAAGGCGTGATCGCAGCCCGGATAGGTGTGGAGCGTGACGCACGGATGGTCCTTCAGCGCCGAGACGATCCGCGCCTGGGCCTCCTTGGGGACGTAGGCGTCCTCCTCGGCGATATGCAGCATCAGGGGATGGGCGAGGCGCTCGGCCTCGGGGAGATAGCTGTCGATGCCGACGCCGTAGTAGCCGACCGAGGCGTCGCTTTCGGTGCGGGTTGCGGTGAGGTAGGCGAGCCGGCCGCCCAGGCAGTAGCCCACCGCCCCCACCTTGCCGGTGCAGGCGGGGTCATCGCGCAAGGCGTCGATCGTGGCGCGGATGTCCTCCACCCCCCGGTCCACATCGAAGCGGTTCATCAGGTCGAACGCCCGATCCCACTCGGCCTGGGTCTGGTCGGTCAGCTCGACCCCCGGCTCCAGCCGCCAGAAGAGATCGGGACAGACGGCGAGATAGCCGAGGCCCGCCAGGGCGTCGCAGACCTCGCGCATGACCGCGTTGATCCCGAAGATCTCCTGGATCACCACCACCGCCGGCGCCTTGGCCGCGGCGGGACGGGCTGCATAGGCCCCGAACTCGCCTTCCGGCGTCTTGATCGTCAGCCGCTCGCTCATTGCAGCTTCCTCCCCACGCATCCAGGGGGTTAGTAGCCTTCGAGCCGGGGGATGGCAAAGTCCCGGCCAGGGAGCAGGCCCATGAAACTGACGATCGACATCGACTGCACGCCCCAGGAGGCGAGGGTGTTTCTCGGCCAGCCCGACGTGGAGGCCTTCAACGACTGGATGGTCGAGCAGATGAAGGCGCGCTTCGAGGCGAACATGGAGCTGCTCAAGCCGGAGGAGATCATGAAGGGCTGGATGGCCGTGGGCGGCCAGGCCCAGGATCAGTTCCGGCGGTTCATGGAGACGGCGGCCGCCGCGGCCGCGCCGCGCAAGTAGCGGCCGGGCTTCGTGGCCGACACGATCTTCGCCCTCGCCACGGCGGCGGGCCGGTCGGCCGTGGCGGTCGTCCGGATCTCCGGGCCGCGCGCCGGCGAGGCGCTGCGGGCGCTGGCGGGCGGGCGGGCCCTGCCGGCGCCGAGGCGCGCCTCGCTACGGGTCCTCGCCGGCCCCGACGGGACGGCGATCGACCGGGCGCTGGTGCTCTGGTTTCCTGGGCCGGACAGCTTCACGGGCGAGGACTGCGCCGAGCTGCATCTGCACGGCGGTCCGGCGGTCGCGGACGCGGCCTTCCAGGCCTTGGCGGGCCTGGGCCTGCGGCCCGCCGAGCCGGGGGAATTCACCCGCCGGGCCTTTGAGCACGGCCGGCTGGACCTGTCGCAGGCCGAGGCCATCGCCGATCTGGTGGACGCGCAGAGCGAAGCCCAGCGGCGCCAGGCGCTGGGCCAGCTCGATGGCGCGCTCGGCCGCCGATACGAGGCCTGGCGCGGCGGGGTGCTGGAGGTCCTGGCCCTGCTGGAGGCGGCGATCGACTTCCCCGACGAGGACCTGCCCCAGGATGTGGCCGCCCGCGCCCTGCCCTATCTGCGGAGGCTGCGGGACGAGCTGGAGGACGCCCTGAAGGACGCGGGGCGGGGCGAGCAGGTGCGCGAAGGCTGGAGGATCGCCATCGTCGGGGCGCCCAACGCGGGAAAGTCCAGTCTTCTGAACGCCCTGACCGGCCGCGAGGCGGCCATCGTCACCCCGATCGCGGGCACCACGCGCGACCTGATCGAACAACCGCTGGCGCTCGGACCCTATCGGGCGCTGATCGCCGACACCGCAGGGCTCCGGCCGCCGCAGGGCGAGATCGAGGCCGAGGGCGTTCGCCGCGCCCGCGCCTTCGCCGAGGCGGCGGCCGTGCGGCTTTGGGTCGTCGACGGATCGGGCGGCGCGAGCGCCTGGCGCGAAGCGTGCGACCTGGTCGGGCCAGGCGATGTGCTCGTGCTGAACAAGGCCGATCTGCGCGCCGGCCCCGATGCGGCCGAGGCGGAGGCCTTCGCGGCGGCCCAGGGGCTGGAGACGGCGCCCGTGTCGGTCCTGAGAGACGAGGGGATCGTCACGCTCCGCGCCCTGCTGGAGACCAGGGCGGCGAACGCCTTGTCGGGGGCGGAGTTCCCGGCCGCGACCCGTGAGCGCCACAGACGCCGGCTCGAGGAGGCGTTCGAGCACGTCACCCGGGGGCTCGCCGCGCTCGAAGCTGGGCCCGAGCTCGCCGCCGAGGACGTCCGCCTGGCCGGACGGGCGCTGGGGCGGGTCACGGGCCGGATCGATCCGGAAGAGGTGCTCGACCGGATCTTCGCGACCTTCTGCATCGGCAAGTGACGGGTCGCCGTCGCAGGCGGTGTTTCACGTGAAACACGGGGCGGAGGGGCTTGGCGCCCAACAGGATGAAATCCCGCCCCCGATCGTCTATATGCCGCGCTCCATGACCCAGTGGGACGTCATCGTCATCGGCGGCGGACACGCCGGCTGCGAGGCTGCGGCCGCAGCGGCGCGCTTCGGAGCGCGCACGCTGCTGCTCACGCACAAGCTCGAGACGATCGGCGAGATGTCCTGCAACCCCGCTATCGGCGGGCTCGGCAAGGGCCACCTCGTGCGCGAGATCGACGCCCTGGACGGCCTGATGGGGCGGATGGCCGACGCCGCGGGCATTCAGTTCCGCCTGCTGAACCGGTCCAAGGGCCCAGCGGTGCGCGGCCCCCGCGCCCAGATCGACCGCCGGCTCTATCGTGAGGCCATGCAGGCCGCCCTGGCCGCTCAGCCGAACCTTCAGATCATCGCCGATGCCGCCGAGGACCTGATCCTGGAGGACGGGCGCGCGGCCGGCGTCGTTGGCGCCTCCGGACGCGCCTACCGCGCGCCCAAGGCGGTTCTGACCACCGGGACCTTCCTGAAGGGGGTGATCCATCGCGGGGAGGCCCGCATCCCCGCCGGACGCGTCGGCGAGGCGCCTGCGATCGCCCTGGCCGATCGGCTCTATGGGCTCGGCCTTCCCATGGGGCGCCTGAAGACCGGGACGCCGGCTCGGCTGGATGGCCGTACGATCGCCTGGGATCGTCTCGAGACGCAGCCGGGCGACGCCGAGCCCGTCCCGTTCTCATTCCTGACCCAGCGGATCGACCGGGAACAGGTCGCCTGCGGAATCACCTTCACCACCGAGGCGACCCACAGGATCATCGCCGAGCGGCTCGGCGAGTCCGCCGTCTACGGCGGCCGGGCGACCGGCCGCGGTCCACGCTACTGCCCTTCGATCGAGGACAAGGTCGTCCGCTTCGCCGACCGCACGAGCCACCAGGTGTTCCTGGAGCCCGAGGGCCTGGACGACGACACCGTCTATCCGAACGGGATCTCCACCTCGGTCTCCGAGGAGACCCAGGACCTGTTCCTGCGCACGATTCCCGGACTGGAGGGGGTGCGGGTCCGGCGCTACGGCTACGCCATCGAATACGATTACGTGGATCCCCGCGCCCTCGACCCGACGCTCGAGGTCAAGCGCGTGCCGGGCCTCTACCTCGCGGGCCAGATCAACGGCACCACAGGGTATGAAGAAGCGGGGGCCCAGGGTCTCGTGGCCGGGCTGAACGCCGCCCGGTCGGCGGGCGGGTCTGATCCGGCGAGGTTCGGGCGCGACGAGGCCTATATCGGGGTGATGATCGACGACCTCGTCACCCGGGGCGTCACCGAGCCCTATCGGATGTTCACCAGCCGGGCCGAGTTCCGCCTGACCCTGCGCGCCGACAACGCCGACCAGCGGCTGACGGCGCGGGGCCTTGCCCTGGGTTGCGTGGGGCCCGAGCGGGCGAGGGTGTTTCACGTGAAACAATCCGCCCTCGACGCCGCCCGCGCGCAGGCGCCCGCCCTCAGCCTCTCGCCGAACGAGGCGGCCCGCGCGGGCCTGAAGGTCAATGCCGACGGTCAACGCCGGAACCTGTTGCAGCTCCTGGCCTATCCGACGATCGCGTTCGACGACCTCGCCTCCATCTGGCCCGCCATCGGCGAGTGGGCGCCGGCCGTGCGCGAGCAGATCGAGATCGATGCGGCCTATTCAGGCTACCTCGACCGCCAGACGGCCGACGCCGAAGCCTTCCGCCGGGAGGAGGGCCTCGGCCTTCCCGCCGACCTCGACTACGGCGCGATCGGGGGCCTTTCCAACGAGGTGCGCGAGAAGCTCGCCGCCGTGCGTCCGGCCACGCTTGGCCAGGCCGCGCGAATCGAAGGCGTGACGCCGGGCGCCCTGGCGGCACTGCTCGCCCACGCCCGTCGCGCGCGCGCCGCCTGATCCTTGTCCGAATGGTGAAATATCCACGCGTCCGCGATCTTCCCCCTCCGGGGGAAGTCCGGCCCCGGACCTGTTCCGGGGCCGGGATGGGGGCTGACGTCCGCGACGCAGCCAGCTTCCTGGCCGCCACCGGCGCGACCGACGCCCAGTTGGCCGATCTTGCAGTCTTCCAGGCCATGCTCGCCGACTGGAACGGGCGGATGAACCTCGTCGGCCCCTCGGCGCTGGCCGAATTCTGGGGCCGGCACGCCTTCGACAGCGCCCAGCTCCTGGCGTTCGAGCCGCAGGCCCTGACCTGGGCCGACCTCGGCGCGGGCGCCGGATTTCCCGGCCTGGTGCTCGCGATCCTGCTCAAGGGCCGCCCCGGCGCCCATGTCCATCTGGTGGAAAGCATGGCCAAGCGCTGCCGTTTCCTGGAAGCGGCGGTCCAGGCCCTGGACCTGCCCGCGACCGTCCATCCCGTCCGCGCCGAGACCCTGTCATTGGACGTGGATATCGTCACCGCCAGGGCTTGCGCGCCGATGCCGCGGCTGATCGAATTCGCCTGGCCCTGCCTGCGCAAAGGCGCTAGGGGATTGTTCCTCAAGGGCCAAGATATAGAGGCTGAGTTGGCTGAGGCCACAAGATATTGGGTCTTCGAGCCCGAGCTCCTGGCGAGCCGCAGCGGCCCGGGCCACATCGTGCGGCTCTCGAAGGTGCGCCGTGTCCGCTAGCTCCCGCCTGCGCGTCCTGGCCGTCGCCAACCAGAAGGGCGGAGTGGGCAAGACCACCACCGCCATCAACCTCGGCACGGCCCTGGCGGCCGTCGGCGAGAAGGTGCTGATCGTCGACCTCGACCCCCAGGGCAACGCCTCCACCGGCCTTGGCGTGCCCCAGCGCGACCGCCGGGCGACCACCTACGACGTGCTGATGGGCGACATTCCGCTGCTGGAGGCGGCCCAGAAGACCCAGGTGCCGGGCCTCGACCTCGCGCCCGCGGACCCGGACCTCTCCGGCGTGGAGCTCGAGCTCGGCCAGGCGGCTGGCCGCAACTTCCGTCTGCGCGACGCCCTTGCGCCGCTGCGCGGCGACGCCGGCGAGGGGCGCTACAGCTATGTCCTGATCGACTGCCCGCCGTCGCTGAACCTTCTGACCGTCAACGCCATGGCCGCGGCCGACGCGGTCTTCGTGCCGCTGCAGTGCGAGTTCTTCGCCCTCGAGGGCCTTTCGCAGCTGATGCGGACCGTGGAGCTGGTCCGCGGCAGCCTCAATCCGCGCCTTCAGCTCCAGGGCATCGTCCTGACCATGTACGACAAGCGCAACAGCCTTTCCGGCCAGGTCGCCGAGGATGTGCGCGCCCACTTTGGCGACAAGGTCTATTCCACGATGATCCCCCGCAACGTCCGGGTCTCCGAGGCGCCGTCGTTCGGCAAGCCGGCCCTGATCTACGACCTGAAGTGCGCCGGCAGCCAGGCCTACCTCAAGCTGGCCCGCGAGGTCGTCGGCCGCGAGCGCGCCCAGCGCGCGTCGGCGGCGTGAGCGCCGCGATGGCGCCCGAGCACAGGCGCGGACTCGGCCGGGGACTCTCGGCCCTGCTCGGCGAGGTCGAGGCCGCCTCCGGAGGCGCGCGCGAGATCCCCATCGAGCTCATCCGGCGCAATCCCGCCCAGCCGCGCGTGCATTTCGCCGAGGCCGAGC
Source organism: uncultured Alphaproteobacteria bacterium (assembly GCA_963775275.1). Classification (GTDB taxonomy): domain Bacteria; phylum Pseudomonadota; class Alphaproteobacteria; order Caulobacterales; family Caulobacteraceae; genus JANWHQ01. The sequence goes on from CAVZII010000005.1 coordinate 1,436,903, forward strand.
TGGAGGAGCTGGCCGCCTCGATCCGCCAGCGCGGCGTGCTCCAGCCGATCCTCGTGCGCCCCTCCCGCGGGGCGCAGGGCGAATACCAGATCGTCGCCGGCGAGCGCCGCTGGCGCGCGGCCCAGAAGGCCGGGCTCGCGGCCATCCCGGCCCTCGTGCGCGAGCTGGCGGACGCCGAGACGCTGGAGATCGCCCTGGTCGAGAACGTCCAGCGCGCCGATCTCGACCCCCTGGAGGAAGCCGGCGCCTATTCGTCGCTGATGGAACTGTCCGGCTCCACCCAGGAGCAGGTCGCCGACGTGGTGGGCAAGAGCCGCAGCCACGTGGCCAACACCCTGCGCCTGCTGCAGCTGCCCGCGGCCGTGCAGGCGCTGGTTCGCTCGGGGGCGATCACCGCCGGCCATGCCCGCGCGGTCCTGGGCGCTCAGGATCCCGAGGCCCTCGCGCGCCGCATCGCCGAGGAGGGCCTGAACGTCCGCGCCGCCGAGGCCCTCGCCCGACGGTCGGCCGAGGACGCCGGCAAGGCGCGTCCGCGCGCCGCGCGCGCCAAGACCACCGACACCCTGGCGCTGGAGCGCGATCTCTCCGACCGGCTCGGCCTGCACGTCGAGATCAACGACAAGGGCGGCTCGGGCGAGCTGCGGGTCCGCTACGGTTCGCTCGAGCAGCTCGACGAGGTCTGCCGGCGGCTCGGGCGGGGCGCCTAGTGCTGCGACTCAAACGAATGGTCCACCATTCGTTTGAGCCTCGCAGCACAAGTCTTTGAATTCGTGCATCGAACCACAGACGGATCGATCGAATCATCCGTCTGCTACGATGCACTGCAGAGTCCCAGCCGCCGGGCCCGGCCGGCCACCGTCATGGCGAGACGCTCTGCGATCAGGTCATCGGGCGCGCCCGCGCGCTTGCAGGCTCGGTCCGCGCCCAGGACGTCCGGCTGCACCCCTTCCAGGGCCTCCAGCGTCCAGGACCGGGCCTGGCGCAGGAACTCGCGCTCGTTCTTCCAGAACACGCCCGCCGTCTTGGCCGCTTCGGGCAGGCCGGCGCCGGCCTTGGAGAGGATCAGGGTCTGGCGCAGCCGCGACAGGTGGATGCCCAGCGCCCGGACCGCCGCAGGCCCGCTTTCGCCCTCTGCCCTGGCGCGCCTGAGCGCCGCCTGAGCGGGCGCGAGGCGGCCCCCGAAGGCGTGCGCAGCCGCGTCGGCCAGGGAGGCCTCCGGCTCCACCCCGAGATGGGCCTGAAGGTCGCCCGCGTCGGCGATCCGGCCGCTGCCCGGGCCCAGATAGAGGGCCAGCCGCTCGATCTCCTGGCGCGCCACGCCCCGTTCGCGCGGAAGCCGCTCCACGAACAGCTGCAGCGCCTCGGCGGTGAGCCCCACCTGGTCCTTGGCCAGGCTCTCGCGCACCATTCGCGCCACGTCGCCCGGCTCGTCCTCGTAGCAGGGGATCGCCGCCGCGCCGTCCGCCCGTTCGGCCGCGCGCCGCAGCGCCGAGTCCCTGCCGAGCGCGCCCGCCTCGACGATCAGGAAGGCTTCCGGATTGTAGGCGCCGTCGACGTGGGCCTTCAGGGCCTCGGCCGCGGCCCTGTCGGCCCCGGCCTTTTCGGTCTCGAGCCTCACGCGCACCAGCCGGCGCCCGCCCATCAGCGACATCGCGGCCAGCTCGTCCGGCAGCCGCCCCCCGTCCGAGTCGAGCTCGCGACTCGGTGATCTGGGCCACGTCGAAGGGGTCGTCGGGCCGCGCCGCGACCTTGCCGGCCAGCACGTCGGCCCGTTCGCGGACCTGGCCGCGGTCGCGGCCATAGATGACGGCCGCGCGGACGGCCGCGGGCGGTCCGGCCAGGAACCGCTCGATCTCGGCGCGCTTGGAGAGGATCACCGGCTCTTGGCCCGATCCGCGAAATAGACCGCCAGCTCGATGCGGATGCGCTGGGCCGCCTCCTGGGCCGCGCGCTTCTGGCCGTCCTGCTGGGCGACGATGCCGGCGTAGGGGTCGCTGGCGGCATTGTAGCTGACGCTGATCGGCATGACGCCGGCAGTCAGGGTCCGGCCCGTCGCGATGTCGATCAGGCTGTAGCTGACCCGCAGCGACAGTTCGTACCAGGTCGCCACGTTCTCGGTGGACAGGCCCCGCGCGTAGCGCTGCTCGTCCACCGCGAGCGCAAGCCGGTAGAGCGGCGCCTTGCCGCGGTCGATCGCCAGGTCGTCCTGCAGGTCTTCGCTCAGGAGGTGGCCGGCGCGGCCTTCCGGCGTCACGACATCGATCCCCGCCAGGCCCGGCGTGACCCCGGGCGTCGCATAAAGCGGGGTGAAGCCGCAGCCGCCGAGCGCGGGCGCAGCCGCCAGGGCGAGGGCCAGGAGCCAGCCTCGCATCGCCTAGGCCGCCACGATGTTCACGATGCGGTCGGGGACCACGATCACCTTGCTCACCGCGAGGTTGTTGGCCGAAAGGTAGGCCTGAACGGCGTTGTTGGCCAACGCCTTCTGCTCCACCTCCTCGCGCGGCGCGCCCTTGGCGACCTTCAGCTCGTCGCGGCGCTTGCCATTGACCTGGATCGGCAGCACGACCTCGTCCTCGGCGGCCAGCGCCGGATCGTGGTCGGGCCAGGGGGCCTCCGCGACCAGGCCCTCGCCGCCGATCCGCGCCCAGCATTCCTCGGCCAGGTGCGGCGTGAAGGGCGCGATCAGCCGCGCCAGCGCCGTCAGCGCCTCGCGGCGCGCGGCCAGGACCGCCGGCCCCGCCTTGTCCGCCGGGACCGTGCGCAACAGGTTCAGGAACTCGTAGAGCCGCGCGATCGCGCTGTTGAAGCGGAAGTCCTCCACCGCCTCGCTCACCGCCTTGATCAAGCGATGCGTCGCCTTGACCAGGGCCTGCGCCTCCGGATCGCCTCCCGGCGCGCCCGCGGGCGAGGCCGGCTGGCCATCGAACTCGTTCCAGACGCGGTGGACGAAGCGGTGCGCGCCCTCGATGCCGCCGGTGGTCCACTGCACGTCCCGGTCCAGCGGCGAATCCGAGACGACGAAGAGGCGCGCGGCGTCCACGCCGTAGACGTCGAAGATGTCCTCCGGCGCGACGGTGTTCCGCTTGGATTTCGCCATCTTCTCGACGTCGCCGATCGTCACCGGCTCGCCGGTGGCGGCCAGCTGCGCCCGGCGGGTCGCGCCTTCCTGGACCAGCTCGACCTCGCCCGGCTCGACCCAGTCGCCGTTCTGGCGGCGGTAGGTCTCGTGGGTGACCATGCCCTGGGTGAACAGGCCCGCGAACGGCTCTTCCACCGACAGCAGGCCTTCGTCCTTCAGCGCACGGGTGATGAAGCGCGAGTAGAGCAGGTGCAGCACCGCATGCTCCACGCCGCCCACGTATTGATCGACCGGCAGCCAGTAGTCCGCCGCCGCCTTGCCGATGGGCGTCGCCGCCGAGGGGTCGGTGAACCGCGCGAAGTACCAGGAGCTGTCCACGAAGGTGTCCAGCGTGTCGGTCTCGCGCTCGGCCGGCCCGCCGCATCCAGGGCAGGTCGCGTGCTTCCAGCTGGGGTGATGGGCCAGGGGATTGCCGGGCTGGTCGAAGCGCACGTCCTTGGGCAGCGTCACCGGCAGCGCCTGGTCCGGCACGGCGACGGGCCCGCACGTCGCGCAATGGATCACAGGGATCGGACAGCCCCAGTAGCGCTGGCGCGAGACGCCCCAGTCCCTCAGGCGATAGACCGTCGCGCCCTGGCCTTGGCCCAGGGACTCGGCGCGGGCGACGGCGGCGGCCTTGGCGGCTTCGACCTCCATCCCGTCCATGAAGGCCGAGTTGTAGATCCGGCCCGGGCCCACATAGGCTTCCTCGCCCACGGCGAAGGCCTCCGGATCCGCTCCCGGGGGCAGCACGACCGGCTTCACCGGCAGGCCATACTTGCGCGCGAAATCCAGGTCGCGCTGGTCGTGCGCCGGGCAGCCGAAGATCGCGCCCGTGCCGTAGTCCATCAGGATGAAGTTGGCGATCCAGACGGGGAGGGCCCAGTCCGGGTCGAACGGGTGCGCCACCTTCAGCCCCGTATCGAAGCCCTGCTTCTCGCCGCCCTCGATCTCGGCCTCCGAGGTTCCGCCCCGCCGGCACGCCTCGATGAAGGCGGCCGCCGCTTCGTCGCGGCCCGCAACCTGCGCCGCCAGGGGATGGTCGGGCGCCACGGCCACGAAGCTTGCGCCGTAAAGGGTGTCCGGCCGGGTGGTGTAGACCTCCAGGCCCGCCTCGAAGCCCTCGGGCGCCGGGTCCGCAAAGCGCCAGTGCAACCTCAGGCCGCGGGACTTGCCGATCCAGTTCTCCTGCATCAGCCGGACCTTCTCCGGCCAGCGGTCCAGGCCCTCCAGCCCGTCCAGCAGGGCGTCGGCGTAGTCGGTGATGCGCAGGAACCACTGGGTCAGCTTGCGCTTCTCCACCACCGCGCCCGAGCGCCAGCCGAGGCCGTCGATCACCTGCTCGTTGGCGAGCACGGTCTGGTCCACCGGATCCCAGTTGACGGTGGACTCCTTGCGGTACGCCAGGCCGCGCTTCCACAGCTGCAGGAACCAGCGCTGCTGTTGCAGGTAATAGGCCTCGTCGCAGGTGGCGAACTCGCGCGACCAGTCGATCGACAGCCCGAGCCGCTTCAGCTCGGCGCGCATCCGCGCGATGTTCTCATAGGTCCAGGCGCCGGGATCGACGCCGCGCTCGATGGCGGCGTTCTCGGCCGGCAGGCCGAAGGCGTCCCAGCCCATCGGATGCAGCACGTTGAAGCCGCGGGCCCGTCTGGAGCGCGCGGTGACGTCCCCGATCGTGTAGTTGCGCACATGGCCCATGTGCAGGCGCCCCGACGGATAGGGGAACATCTCCAGCACGTAGTACTTGGGCTTGCCCCCGGCCTCTTCAGGAGATCGCGTGCGGAAGACGCCCGCCGCATCCCAAGCGGCGCGCCATTTGGGCTCGACCTCCTTCGGATCGTAACGGGTCATGGGCGCGAGGGGCTCAGCCCCGGATGTTGGACAGCCGCAGCTGGCGGGCCCTGGTGAGGATCGCGTTCTCGATGTCCGTCTCGGTCTGGTCGGCGGTGGGCGAGTCGACCCATTGGCCGGTCGACGGATTGCGCATCTGCTTGAAGACCGTCACCTTCAGCCCGTCGGCGCGCAGTCGCGTGTCCAGGATGTAGACCGTGGCCTTGAACCGCTCGTCCGGCTTCTCCGGATTGGAGTACCAGTCGGTGATGACCGTCCCGCCCCACGGATCGGCCGAGGCCAGGGGCATGAACGCCAGGGTGTCCAAAGTCGCGCGCCAGAGATAGCCGTTCACGCCGATCGTGGCCGGGTTGGCCGCGGGCTTCTTCGAGCCCAGGTGGGTGCAGCCGCCGAGCGGCGCCGCGGCCATCGCCATCAGGACCGCAACTCCGATGCTCCGCATGCCCACAACCATGTCGTTCCGCTCCAAAGCCGTTCGCGCCGCCGAAGCGGCTCGCGCGCCCCTCGTCCCCGAGAAGCGGGCTCTACATCATGCCGCCCGAGCCTCCAAACGGGAATCGCGTGGCCCTGCGGACACAGGCTCACGGCGTTGACGCTGAATCTGCGTTTCGCCGACCGGGCGAATGTTGACCTTGGCCTATGCGCGCCCTTAATCGCGTGTGAGGACGCAACGTTAGGCGGATTTTAGCCGTCTTGTGCGCGTCATGGGGCGTATCGGGGTATAGCAAGCCGCTTCCGCAATGTTCGGACACAGGTTCATCGCAGCCGGCATCGGCGCCGCCCTCCTGACGGGCGCGGCGGTTGCGGCGCATGCCGAACCGGCCAAGACCAGGACAGCCGCGGATCCGCAGATCACCTTCACCCTGCGTGACTCCTTCGCGCCCGACCCCAACCAATGGGGCCCCCAGGCGGGCCGTCGCAGCCTGCAGTGGGATTCCAAGAAGGGCCGCTGGGGCCTGAAGCTCGACCTCGACCCGCCGCTCGGCCGCTCCTTCGGCCAGAGCGACCGGGACGTGCAGGCCGGCGCCTACTTCAAGATCACCCCCTCCCTCCGCGTCGGCGGCGCCGTCAACCTCGGCGCGGTCAACGAGGAGCCGGTGATCGCGGTGCCGCCCGACCGGGCCCCCAAGGTCAAGCTCGAGACCGCCTTCAAGTTCTGAGCAGACCGTCGACGGCGGCGATCCCGGCCGCGCCCGAGCCCAGCAGCCGCGGTGCGGTCCGTTCGTTCACGCCACCCAGCGCAAAGACGGCCGTTCGTCCCGACCTGACCAGGCCGGCGAAGCGGACGGGTCCCAGCGGGGCGCCCGCCGACGAGCTTGCGCTCGGGAACACGGGTGAGAGCAGCACCGCGTCCGCGCCCGCCCGGCGGGCCTTCAGCAGGGCGGCCAGGCCGTGGGCGGCGACGGTGACGATCCAGCCCGGCCGGCGCCGCTTGATCGGACCGGCCAGGTGCGCGAGGCGCTCGGGCAGATGAACCCCCTGGGCGCCGATCCGCGCGGCCAGCGTCTCGTCCGCCCCGACCAGCAGCACCAGGCCTCGTCGGCGCGCGACGGCGGCCAGGGCGCGTCCGGTCTCGAGCGCGTCGGCCGAGCCGAAGGCCCGGAAGATCACGCCCGCGCCCCGCGGCAGGCGGCGGGCGATCGCGGCCGGGTCGGGCGTGCGCGCCGGATCGGTGACCATCAGCAACGGGGGCGGCCGCCTTGCGCTTCCGCAGGCGGCGCTTGCGCGAAGCCGCCGGGCTGCGCGATGGAGAGCCAATGTCGCCGCCCTCGCCATGACCGATCCCGCCTCCCAGCCTTCCGCCGCGGCCTCGCCGCGTGACGAGATCCTCGCCCGCATCGCGCGGGCCGCCCGCGCGGCCGGCCGCGATCCGGACGGCATCTTGCTCGTGGCGGTCAGCAAGCAACAGCCCTGGGACCGCGTCCAGGCCGTGCTCGATTGCGGCCAGCGCGTCTTCGGCGAGAACCGGGTGCAGGAGGCGATGGCCCGCTGGGAGGGCCGGCGCCAGGGGCTGGAGCTTCGCCTGATCGGGCCGCTGCAGACCAACAAGGCCCGCGAGGCGGCGGCCTTCTTCGATGTGATCGAGACGCTCGACCGCGACCGGCTCGCCCGGGCGCTGGCGGACGAGGCCGCACGCCGCGGCCGCGCCCCGCGCCTCTATGTCCAGGTCAACACCGGGGAGGAGGCGCAGAAGGCGGGCGTCCCACCGCTCCAGGCCGATCGGTTCATTGCGGATTGCCGCAATGTTTATCAGCTGTCGATCGAAGGCCTGATGTGCATCCCTCCGGCGGATGAGCCGCCGGCCCCGCACTTCGCGCTCCTGGCCGCGATCGCGGCCCGCAACGGCGTCGAGCGCCTGTCCATGGGCATGAGCGCCGACTTCGAGATCGCGGTGCGGATGGGCGCGACCTCGGTTCGGGTGGGTTCGGCGCTCTTCGGCGCGCGCGCGCCGCGCCCGGCTGGTCCGGACGCCTGACGCCTGGCGCAGGCCCGCCTCGAAAAAGCCGCGTCCTCGCCTAGCCGATTCCTTTGCGGTTTGCCGGCGGCCGGTGCATCTTCCGCAGCGATGGCGCAGCCCAAGACCATCCTCGTGGTCGACGACGATCCGGAGCTTCGCGAGGCCCTCGCCGAGCAGCTCCATCTGCACGAGGAGTTCGCCACCGCCGAGGCCGGCGGCGGCGCCGAGGGCGTGCGCGTGGCGCGCGAGGTCCGGCCCGATCTCGTCCTCCTCGACGTCGACCTGCCCGACATGGACGGGCGCGAGACCTGCCGGCTGATGCGCAAGGCGGGCGTGACCTCGCCCATCATCATGCTGACGGCGGCGTCCAGCGACTCCGACACCATCCTCGGCCTGGAGTCGGGGGCGAACGATTACGTCACCAAGCCCTTCAAGTTCGCCGTGCTGCTGGCGCGCATCCGCGCCCAGCTGCGCAGCCACGAGCAGTCCGAGGACGCCGTCTTCCGCATCGGTCCTTACGAGTTCCGCCCGTCGGCCAAGCTCCTCGCCGACGACAGGGGCAAGAAGATCCGGCTGACGGAGAAGGAGACCAACATCCTCAAGTACCTCTACCGGTCCGGCGGCAAGCCGGTCTCGCGCGAGGAGCTCCTGACCGAGGTCTGGGGCTATAACGCCGGCGTCACCACCCACACGCTGGAAACCCACGTCTACCGGCTGCGCCAGAAGATCGAGCCCGACCCGGCCGCCGCCCGCATCCTCCTGACCGAGGCCGGCGGCTACCGGCTCCAGCCGTGAGCCGCCGCCAGCTTGACCGCGGCGGCGAGATAAACACACACTAACACCCCAGAACACACACCAACACACCCTGCGGGAGCCGGGCATGTCCAAGTACGAGCCGCTCGAGAGGTTCCTGCGCGCTCGGCAGGCTGCGGAGGTTCCCATGAGCTTCGTCGAGATCGAGGGCGTGATCGGCGCAAAGCTGCCTCCGGCGGCCCACGTCCATCGCGGTTGGTGGAGCAACAATCCGTCGAACAACGTCATGACCCGATCCTGGCTCGCGGCCGGCTACGTGAGCGCGCGCGTCGACATGGCCTCGGGACGGCTGGTCTTCCGCCGCAAGGCCGGAGGGCCTGCTGCGGCCCCCGAGCCCGCGCCCGCCGTCGACCGGCCGGGGCTGCTCGCCCGGCTGCAGGCGCGCCTCGGCGGAACCGTGAAGGTCGCGCCCGGCGTCGACCTCACCGAGCCTACCGGCGAGGTCTGGGGCCGTGAGCCGTGACGGCCCGTCCGATCCTGCTCGACACCCATGTCGCCCTCTGGCTCTCCGAAGGCGGGATCCTGACGGCGCGCGCCCAGCGCGAGCTCGAAACCGCGGACGCAGAGGGAACGCCCATCCTGATCTCTCCAATCACCGCCTGGGAGATCGGATTGCTGGCCGCCCAGGGGCGGCTCGCGCTGCCCTTGCCGCCTGACGCCTGGTGCAGGGCCCTCGTCGAAGAGGGCCTGTCCTGGGCGCCGCTGACGCCGGAGGTGCTGGTTGCGTCCTCCTTCCTTCCGGGCGAGGTGCACGGCGATCAGGCCGACCGTGTGCTGGTCGCCACCGCGCGGGCGTTCAACTACCGCCTGATGACGCGGGACCGCGGCCTGCTGCGCTATGCCAAGCGAGGGCACGTCCAGGCCCTCCCCTGCTGATCAGAGCACGAGGTCCGCGCTGACCGGAGCGTGATCGCTGGGCCGCTCCCACGCGCGCACATCGTCATGCACGCGCGCCGCCGCCGCGCCCAGCCGCAGGGCCGCGTCCTTCAGCCCAGGCGTGATCCAGATATGGTCCAGCCTCAGGCCGCGGTTGGAGGCGCGGAAGTCCTGGGCCCGATAGCTCCACCAGGAGAACAGCTTCTGGGGCTCGGGCGCGGCCTCGCGCACCAGGTCGATGAAGCCGGCCGAGGCCTTCAGCTTCGCCATGGCCTCGATCTCGATCGGCGTATGGCTGACCACCTTGGACATGAAGCGGTGGTTCCACACGTCGTGCTCTCCGGGCGCGACGTTGAGGTCGCCGACGATGGCCAGCGGCGCGGCGGGGTCCCGGCGCGCCATCTCGGCGGTCAGACGCTCGAAGAAGTCGAGCTTGTGGTCGAACTTCGGATTCCCGGCCCGATCCGGCGTGTCGCCGCCGGCCGGGACATAGAAGTTGTGGACCTCCACGCCCGCGACCTTGGCCGAGACGCAGCGCGCGTGGCCCTCCCGGCAGACATCGAGCGGCCGCAAGTCCTCGAGCGGCAAGGCCGAGGCGATCGCCACGCCGTGCCAGCCCTTCTGGCCCGCGATCTTCAGGTGCGGCAGCCCCATCTCGGCGAAGGCCCCCGCCGGGAACTCCCCCTCGCGGCACTTGATCTCCTGCAGGCACAGCACGTCCGGGGCCTGTTCGCGCACGAAGCGGGCCGCATGCTCCGCCCTCAGGCGCACGGAATTCACGTTCCAGGTGCAGACTCGAAGCCGCATGACCGGAGGCTATAGCCCCGGCCGTGGGGGCCGGGAAAGAAAACGCCCGACCGGAAGTTCCGGCCGGGCGTCAAAGTGTCTCTCATGCCGCCGCCGGGAGGGGATAGGATCCGGCACGGTCAGCGCGGGACAGCAGTCCCGAGCGCTGTGTGGCATTCTCGTCACTTGGACCGAAAAAGTCAAGCCCGGACGGGCCCGACTCTTGTTTGTTGTGGAAATGTCACAAAGGCGGCGGCGGGGCGCCGCGGTTGGGGTTGTTCAGCACGAACAGCCCCGGGTCCAGGCCGCTCGTGGGCTCGAGGTCGGTGATGTCCACGGTCGTGCGCCGGCCCTGGGCGTCCAGGATCGACCACCGCTTCAGGGCCATCGGGCCCTCCGAGAAGGTGAGGGTGATCTGGCCCTGGGCCTGGTGGCGGCCGTCGCGCGCGACGATCGAGAAGCCGCCGGGGACGCGGTCGACCTGGGTCACCATCACCTTCTTGTCCAGGCGCACGTGCTTTTGCAGGAACAGCCCCAGCGGCGTGGAGCCCAGGGGATAGCGGTCGAAGGTCTTCAGCCGCCGGTCGTAGACGACCACCGTATGGCCGTCCGCCACCACCAGCAGCGAAGCCGGGTTCTGGTAGTCGAACCGGGCCTTGCCCGGACGGTCGAGGTAGATCACCCCTTCGGCCACCGCGCCCTTCCAGTCCGTCTGGACGAAGCGGCCCTTGGCCTCGCCAAGGCCGTCCAGGTAGGCCGCGGCCTTGTCCACCAGGGCCTGGTCCGGCGCGGACAGCGGCGCAGGCGGCGCCGGGCGCGCGGCGAGCGCGGCGGCGGGCGTGCAAAGGAGGGACAGGGCGGCGGCGAGGGCGCGAAGTCGGGTCATGGGCTTCCTTTCCGGCCTTCCTAACGCCTAACCGCGGGCCAAGGTCCGCGAAAGGCCGGACTTGGGCGGAACGGCGCCGTCCTGTCCCGGCGGCGAGCCGCCGCGGCCTTGGCCGAACCGGCCCCGGCCGCGATCAGGGCGGCGGCCCTGCGAGGATGTCGCGCTTGCCGGCGTGGTTGGCCGGTCCGACCACGCCCTCGCGCTCCATCCGCTCCATCAGCGAGGCGGCGCGGTTGTAGCCGATCTGCAGCCGGCGCTGGATGTAGCTGGTCGAGGCCTTGCGGTCGCGCGTCACCACCGCCACGGCCCGGTCGTAGAGGTCGTCGCCCGATCCCCCCTCGCCGAAGCCGCCGTCCTCCTCGCCGTCCTCGTCGGGCGAGGCGGTCACGTCCTCCAGGTACTGCGGCTCGCCCTGCTTGCGCAGGAACGCGGCCACCGCCTCCACCTCGCCGTCCGAGACGAACGGACCGTGCAGGCGCGTGATCCGCCCGCCCCCGGCCATGTAGAGCATGTCGCCCTGGCCCAGCAGCTGCTCGGCGCCCTGTTCGCCCAGGATGGTCCGCGCGTCGATCTTGGAGGTGACCTGGAAGCTGATCCGGGTCGGGAAGTTGGCCTTGATGGTGCCGGTGATCACGTCCACCGACGGGCGCTGGGTGGCCATGATCAGGTGGATGCCCGCGGCGCGGGCCATCTGGGCCAGGCGCTGGACGGCGCCCTCGATGTCCTTGCCGGCCACCAGCATCAGGTCGGCCACCTCGTCGATCACCACCACGAGGTAGGGCATGGGCTCCGGATCCAGCCGCTCCTCCTCGTAGACCGGCCGTCCGGCCTCGTCGAAGCCGGTCTGCACCGTGCGCACGAAGTGCTCGCCCTTGGCCGCCAGCTCGCGGGCCCGCTCGTTGTAGCCGGCGATGTTGCGCACCCCGATCTTGGACATGCGCCGGTAGCGGTCCTCCATCTCGCGCACGGTCCACTTCAGGGCCACGATCGCCTTCTTGGGATCGATCACCACCGGCGCCAGAAGGTGCGGGATGCCGTCGTAGACCGACAGCTCCAGCATCTTGGGGTCGATCATGATCATCCGGCACTGGTCCGGCCCCAGGCGGTAGAGGATCGACAGGATCATGGCGTTCACGCCCACCGACTTTCCCGAGCCGGTGGTGCCGGCGATGAGCAGGTGGGGCATGCGCGCGAGGTCCGCGATGTAGGGCTCCCCGCCGATGGTCTCTCCGAGCGCCAGCGGCAGGACGTGGCTGGTCCGCTCGTAGTCGGTCGAAGACAACAGGTCGCGCAGGAACACGGTCTCGCGCTTGGCGTTCGGCAACTCGATGCCGATGGCGTTGCGCCCGGACGCCACCGAGACGCGGCAGGAGACCACGCTCATCGAGCGGGCGATGTCGTCCGACAGGGCCACCACCCGGGCGGTCTTCACGCCGGGCGCGGGGACCAGCTCATAGAGGGTCACGACCGGACCTGGCCGGATCTGGTCGATGCGCCCGCTGACCCCGAACTCGGCCAGGACGCTTTCCAGGAGGCGCGCGTTCTGCAGCAGCGCCGCCTCGTCCACCGCCGAGGCGCGGGCCTTGGGCTTGGCCAGCATGTTCAGCTCGGGCAGGCGGAAGCCGGGCGGCGCAACGAAGGCGAACGCCCCCTGGTTCTCGCGCGCCTCGCGCGGCGAAGGCTTGACCGGGCGGCCGCCCAGGACCTGGGGCGCCGGCTCGCGACGCCGCGGCTGGGGCGGGGGCAGGGGCGAGTCCTCGTCGTCCTCGCAGGCCGCATCCTCCGCCGGATCGCGGGCGTCGAGCCTGATCTCGCAGAACGGCTCGGGCGCCTCGCGCGCGGCCGCGGCGCGTCCTCTTGGCCTTGGGCTCGGGCTGGGCCGGACGCCGTCCCAGGCCCGCGATCCACTCGCCCGCCTCGCCCAGGTCGCGAAGCCGCAGGCCCAGCAGGAAGCTCAGGCACAGCACCGCGATCACCGCCAGGATCACGGCCGCGATCCAACGGGAGCCCGGCAGTCCCGCAAAGTCGAACATCGACTGCAGCGCGCCCAGCGCCGCATCCCCCCAGAAGCCTCCCAGCCCCCGCGCCAGGGGCCAGGACGCCGGCGGCGCCGGGGCGGCGAGCACGCCGGCCAGGCCGATCAGCCCCGCCAGCCCCGCCCACACGTTGAGCCGGCGCATCCTGGGCTGGCCCGCGCCCGCCGCCTGCGCGAAGCCGGCCGTGATCAGGATCATCGCCAGGAGCCAGGCCGACAGGCCGAGCGACTGCATGCAGATATCGGCCGCCGCGGCGCCGGTCCGGCCGAGCCAGTTCATCGGCGCCTCGGCGGAGGCGGCGTTCAGGCTCGGGTCGGCGGCGTGATAGCTCGCGAAGGCCAGCGCCAGGGCCAGGCCGAAGGCCGCCTCGAAGCCGCCGCGCAGGCGCTGCGCCGCGGGATGGCGCCACCCCATCGCCACCGCCGCCCCTAGTCCGGGGCGCCGCTTCGCAACCGTTCTGGCCATGCCCGCCTCCTTCCGCCGTCCGGACCGGATTCCTGGGCCGACAAGGTTAAGGGGCGTTTACGGCCCCGCCTGTTCGGGCCTGGACAGGCGCGCGGGACGGGACGCATATCGCCGCATGGCCGAAGAGCTCCGCTTCGACGTGATCATCGCCGGCGCCGGCATGGCCGGGGCGACCCTGGCCCTGGCCCTCAAGGCCGGCGGGCTCGAGCCGGCGCTCGTCGATCCCCAACCGTTCGAGACCCAGCGCGCGCCGAGCTTTGACGGACGCGCCTCGGCCATCGCCTTCTCATGCTTTCGCCAGTGGCGCGCGCTGGGCGCCGGTGAAGCGATCGAACCCAACGCCCAGAGGATCGAGCAGATCCTGGTCACCGACGGCCGCTCGCCGGGCGCCGCGCCGGGCCTGTCCCTGCCGGCTTACCTGCGCTTCGATTCCGCCGAGATCGCGGACCGCGTTCATGGAGAGCCGCTCGGCTACATGGTCGAGAACCGCCACATCCGCGCGGGCCTGGCCGAGGCGGTTCTCGCCGCCGGGATCGAGGTCCTGGCGCCCGCGCGGGTCCAGGCGGTCGTGGTCGAGACCGGCGGGGCGATCGCGGCGCTGGACGACGGCCGCCGCCTCGCCGCGCCCTTGATCGTCGGCTCGGACGGCCGCGGCTCCAAGATCCGGCGCGAGGCGGGGATCGGGGCCGTCGGCTGGCCCTACGGCGATGTCGGCGTCGTCGCCACCGTGGCCCTGGAGCGTCCCCACGGCGGCGTGGCGCACGAGCACTTCCTTCCGTCCGGGCCTTTCGCGATCCTGCCCCTGACCGAGGACCGGGCGAGCCTGGTCTGGACCGAGAAGGCCGCGCGCGGACGCTCTCTGGCCGCTTCGCGCCCCGAGGTCTTCCACGCCCATCTGCAGCGGCGGTTCGGCGAGTTCGTGGGCGCAGCCCGCGCCCAGGGCCAGGTCTTCGTCTACCCCCTGTCGCTCGAGCTGGCCGAGGCCCTGACGGCGCCCAGGATCGCACTCCTGGGCGACGCCGCCCACGCGATCCATCCGATCGCCGGCCAGGGCCTGAACCTCGGCCTCAAGGACTGCGCCGCCCTCGCCGAGGTCCTGGTCGACGCCGCGCGTCTCGGCGAGGATCTCGGCTCGGCGGCCGTGCTCGAGCGTTACGCCCGCTGGCGGCGGGCGGACAACGTCGCCCTGGCCGTGGCCACCGACGCCTTCAACCGGTTGTTCTCCAACGACCTTGCGCCCCTGCGGCTGGTCCGCGACGCGGGCATGGCGCTGGTCAACCGCATCGGCCCGGCCCGGCGCTTCTTCATGCAGGAAGCCGGCGGCGCAGTGGGCGACCTGCCCCGCCTCCTGCGCGGAGAGCCCCTTCTCCCATAGCGGGAGGAATCACCGGCTCAGCCCGTGGGCCTGGAGATCCTTCAGGTACTGGCCCCACAGACGCGGCTGGTCGCGGCCGAGCTCATAGAGCGCGTCCCAGCTGTACAGGCCGGTGTCGTGGCCGTCGTCGAAAAGGATGCGCACGGCGTAGCGGCCCACCGGCGTGATCTCGCTGACGGCGACCCCGTGCTTGCCGGCCACCGGCGGCCGGTCGCCCTCGCCGTGGCCGCGGTCGAGCGCCGAGCCGGTCATCACGCGAAGATATTCCGCCGGCAGGGTGAACCTCGCCCCGTCGTCGAAGGCGATGCTCAAGGTCCTGTCCTCGCGCTTGACCCGCAGCTCCCGCGGCCAGGGCCGGCTCATCCTCCGAAGCCTCGGCGAGGGAGGATCATTCCCCTTCGCCCAGGGCCCGGGCCTCCTCGGGCAGCATGATGGGCACGCCGTCGCGGATCGGATAGGCCAGCCGGGCGGAGGCGCTGATCAGCTCCTGGGCCTTCCTGTCGTAGGCCAGGGGCCCGTGGGTCACCGGGCAGACCAGGATCTCGAGCAGGCGCGGGTCGATCTCGGGGGATGTGTCGTCGGTCATGGCGTCCTATTGCACCGGGCTCGGGTCCTCGTCGGAGGGCAGGGCCGCGTCGATCTCCATCAGGGCGACCAGGGTTTCGCGCCGCTCAGGCGCGTCCCGGGCTTCCAGCAGGGCCTGTTTCTCCGGCGGATCGAACGGCAAGGCCATGGCCAGGCTGCTGACCAGGGCCTCGCAGGGAGCGGTCTTGGCCACTTCCCAGTCGACGTTCAGGCCCCGGTGCTCCAGGTAGCGCTTCAGCGCGCCCAGCAGGCGCACCCGGTCGAAGCCCTTCTCCTCGTCGCGAACCGGCTCCAGGTCCCGGGCGTAGGCGATGAAGTCCGCGCGCACCTGGCGGTAGGGCGTCTGCACGCTCAGCTCGTCACGCACGCAGAAGCGCGAGAGCCCGGTCAGGGTGATCAGATATCGTCCGTCCGAGGTCTCGGCGAAGGTGGTGATCTTGCCCGCGCAGCCCACCGATTCCATCGTCGGGCGCTCCGGATCACCGCCGGAGCGGGTCTGCACCATGCCGATGATCCGCTCGGCGGCCATGGCGTCGTCCACCATGGCGATGTAGCGCGGCTCGAAGATCTGCAGGGGCAGCTGGGCGTGCGGCAACAAGAGGGCGCCGTCCAACGGGAAGACCGGGATCACCTGCGGCAGGTCCTGGGCCTTCCTGAAGGGGCTTGCGACCATGGCCGTCGTCCTCACGAGAACAGGATCGCCGAAAGCCGCCGTCGGCCCTTCTTGGCGACGTCCGAGCCCGGGCCGGCGGCCTCGAAGATGGTCAGCAGCTGCGCGCGCGCCGCGCCGTCGCTCCAGTCGCGGTCCTTGGCGATGATCTTCAGGAGATGCTCGCTGGCCTCGTCCAGCTGGCCGCGGCCGGCCAGCACCTTGGCGAGCTCCAGGCGCGCGGCGTGGTCGTCCTCGTCGCGCGCCAGACGGTGCTCGAACTCGCGGGTGTCCGCATCGGCCTGCTCGGCCAGGGCGAGGGCCGCCTTCACGCTGTCGAGATCGGGGTCCTTGGCGTCGCCGGGCGCCATCGCGGCCACTTCGCGGGCGCGCTCGACGTCTCCGCCCATCAGATAGGCCCGCGCCAGCCCGGCCACGGCCTTGACGCTCTTGGGATCGATCTGCAGCGCCTGGGCATAGGCCTGGGCCGCGCCGCCGACATCGCCGAGCGCCAGGAACTCGGCGCCGAGCGCCAGCACCTCCTCCAGGTCGTCCGCCTTGGGCGGGCCCGCCAGCCGGTCGATGAAGGCCTTCAGCTGGCTCTCGGGCACCGCGCCCATGAAGCCGTCCACCGGCTGGCCGTCGACGAAGGCATAGACGGTCGGGATCGACTGCACCTTCAGCTGGGCGGCGATCCGCGGGTTCCTGTCCACATCCACCTTGACCAGCTTGACCGCGCCCTTGGCGGCCACGACCGCCTTCTCGAGCATGGGGCCGAGCTGCTTGCACGGGCCGCACCACGTCGCCCAGAAGTCGACGATGACCGGCTGGGCCCTCGACGCCTCGATGACGTCATTCATGAAGCCCGCGTCCGAGCTGTCCTTGATCAGATCCGGCGCCGCACCGACCGCCGCGCCCGTCTCGCCCAGCATGACTCCTCCTTGGACCCCACGGTCTGGAATGCCCGAGCCCTTAAATGGTCCCATCCCCGCGGCGCTTCAATCCGTCGCAGCCGCCGCCGGCGCGATCGCGAGCGCCTCGAAGTCCACGATCACCGGCTCCACGCCCAGCGCCTCGAGGAATCGCAACATGTCCCGCCGCGAGAGGGCGGTGGTGGCGGCGTTGGTCAGGGGATGGAAGTTCACGATCTCGTGCGCCATCAGCGCGTGGTCGAGCACCAGCCTCACGCGCCGCTCGGCGTCGTTGGCGAGGCCGAAAAGGGTCACCGAGCCCGGGGTCACGCCCAGCGTCTGCAGCATCAGCCCGGGCGAGCCGAACGACAGCCGCGCCGCGCCGATCACGGCGGGCAGGCGCTTCAGGTCGATCTGAGTCTCGCCGAGCGCCGAGACGAGCCAGAGCTGGTCCTTGGCGTCCTTCAGGAACAGGTTCTTGGTGTGAGCCCCGGGAAGGGCGGCCTTGATCTCCTGGCCCTCCTCGACGCGGAACACCGGCGCGTGCTCCATCGTCTCGTGGGCGATCCCCAGGCGGTCGAACAGGGCGAACAGGTCCTCGGGCGTCATCGCGGGCTGCATCCTGCGCCGCATACCCGCGCCCCTTGGCCAACGCCAGAGGGCCGGCTATAGGCGCCCGGGGACCGAACCGGAAGAAGGCCGTCATGGAGCTGGAGTGCTACGCCGTCGATCCGCGTCCGCCCGAGATCGTGCCGGGCCGGCCGCAGCGCGCCTGGATGGACGCCTTCACCGACCGGCATGCCTACCGCTGCCTGCCGCTGACCATGGCCAACACCACCGGCTGGGAGATCCTCTGCCCCACCAGCTTCTACGCCGAGTGGACCGGCGGGATTCAGCAGAACGACATCCGCATCTGGTCCGATCACCCGCACCCCTATTTCGACGATTTCGCCAAGTCGCATTTCTCCCACGGCGTGCTCACCTTCCACACGGGCTATCTCTTCCGCACGCCGCCGGGCTGGTCGATGTGGGTGATGGGCCCGCCCAACCTGATCAAGGACGGCATCCAGCCGCTCGTGGGCCTCGTCGAGACCGACTGGCTGCCCTTCCCCTTCACCATGAACTGGCGGTTCACGCGCCCCGGCCGGGTGCGTTTCGAGAAGGGCGAGCCCTTCTGCTTCGTCACCCTCACGCGGGACAAGGAGCTGGAGGAGGTGACGGTCACCCGCCGCTCGCTGGACGCGGAAACCTCCCTGCGCGATCAGTACCTCGCCTGGTACAAGCAGCGGCAGGACTTCAACTCCAAGCTCTTCAAGCGCGACCCCGAGACGGTGAAGGAGGCCTGGCAGCGGTTCTACTTCAAGGGTGAGCTGCCCGAGGAGGCCGGCCCGGCCCCCAAGGCGCACGTCAACAAGCGCCGCCTCAAGGCGCCCGTGCTCATGCGCTGAGCCGCGCGGCCCCGGCGTTTCGGCCGACTTGCAAACCCTGAAACGCTCTGCGATAAGCCGCCCTCCCAAGGACGCGGGCGTAGCTCAGGGGTAGAGCACAACCTTGCCAAGGTTGGGGTCGTGAGTTCGAAATCTCATCGCCCGCTCCAGACTTTCTCCACATTCCAGGCCGGACCGGACCGCGAGTGTCGACGCGCGGCTGATCCATTCCCCACAACTCAGCGTAAATCAGCCGTTCAGGTTGAAAGCGTAATCTTGGCCTTGGGAACCCCGTGCTGCGGCTGTCCGTTGGCCTGGGGTGAAAAACGTCGCCCGCGAGACCATATGAGGCGGCGTAAGGAGATGGAGATGAGCTGGCTTCTGTTGGTATCCGGCGGCAGCGCCGCCTCGGCCTTCGCGCTGATGGTCGCGGCCAACCTCTTGAAGGACCACCGGTCCTGAAATTCGCGCCGGGCGGGCGCCAGAGCGCGTTCCGCAAAAGTGGAACCCGGTTTTGCGGCAAGAACGCGCTTGAGCGTTTGAAATCTAGAGCACGATTCAACGATCAGACAATTCCGCCTGATCGTTGAATCGTGCGCTAGGCCTGCAGGCCGACTTCGCCCTGGATCGCCTCGCCCGCCGGCAGCGCGCCCGGCTCGAACGCGCCGTCCCGGGCCCCTTCCAGCATCGCCCTGACCTGCGCCCACACGCCGTCGAGTTCGCGGGCGGCGTAGCCGTCCGGCTCGTGTTCCTCGACCGACAGGCCGCGCATGGCCGAGGCCGGGAAGGCGGCTCGGTGGCGAAGGCCGATCCGGGCCAGGGGCACGCCGGTCAGGCGCAGGCAACGGGCTGCCGTGAGCACGGTTTCGGGCTCCAGCCCCATGCGCCGCGGCGGCGCCTGGTTCAGCACGATCAGTCCAGGCTTGTCGAACTGGCGCAGCAGCTCCACCGAACGGGCCAGCGCGGCGGTGTCGAAATAGTTGGGCCGGCTGACCAGCAGGCACAGGTCGGCGAGCCTCAGCGCCTGCAGCGTCTCGGCCTCCGAGCTCGCCGGCGTGTCCAGGACCATCAGCTCGCAGCCGGAGTTGGCCGCCGCCGACCACAGGGGAAAGAGCTTGCCCGCGGTGGTCTCGATCACCGCCGGTCCGGACCCGCCGCCACGCGCCCTGGCCCAGGCCATGGCCGAACGCTGGGCGTCCAGGTCCGCCAGGACCGTCTTCATGCCCGAGCGCCAGGCTGCTGCGGCCAGGTTCACGGACAAGGTGGTCTTGCCCACCCCGCCCTTGCGCGAGATCACCGCCAGCGTCTGCACGGCCCTGATCCACTCATGCTTCGCGCCTGATGGCGCAACCACGTCCCAGGAACGGCATCATCCGCTCCATTGTGGCGCTTTCATGCAGGATTCCGGCCAGACGGCCGCCGCAACCGGCGTCCGCGGCTGATCGAGTCGCCTGACGGGCCGGTCAGCACCCCTGTCCGACGCAGAACCCCTTCTGGATCTGGCGCAGGGCCTGCTGCTCGCGCGCCGTGCGCTCCTGCCACTCCCGCCGCGGCAGACAGGATCGCACGGGTATGGCGCTGCCGGGAACGGGAACCGTGCGGCACACGGTCTTGTCCGGATCGGGCCTCGGCTTCAACTTGGGCGCGGGAGGCGCGTTGACGACCACCGGTTCGGGCGAAAGCTTAAAGTCGGGCGCCGGTGACGCAGCGGCCATGATGGCGATGATCAGGCCAAGCATGATGGAATGCTCCGTGGACCTTGCGCGATCATCGGTCCCCAGACCGGGATTGACAACCCGCGAGGGCGGCTTCGGCAGACCTCAGCCTGCGCGTTCGGCGCGCCACCGAAGAAGGAAGGGTGTCCGGGGCCGCTCCTTCGGGGCGGCGGGCGAGCCCTGCGCCCATCGCGGCGCCGCATGCATGACGCGCCACTCCGGGTGGGCCGCGATTTCCCGAGCGAAGCCTGTGGTGGCCCGATCGGTCAGCTTGAAGAAGTAGGCGGGCTCACCCGCATCGGTCTCGCCCTCATGTTCGGCGATGATCGCGCTGGCGCCGACGATTTCGCTCAGTCGACGCCGAGCTTCGCCGGCGCTCGCGAGACGTCCGAGCGTCTGTCGCAGAATGTAACACCAGGCCAGCGCGGTTTGCATCGTGCACAGCATAGCCGGTCTACGGTTTACGGTTCAGGCTATACTAAAGGTTATTTGTTGGTTGCCGCGGCTCAGCGAATGACAGAGGCGCCGCGTCGGCTGCCGCACAGTTGGCGGCGACGCCGGAGCCAGACAGCAGAACGGGCGGACCGTCGCCGGCCCGCCCGCTCCAAAATAGAGCCCGGATCAACCCGGACGGCTATTCGGCCGGCTCGTGGCGGCGCGGACCGCGATTGCGCCGCCGGGGCCCCCGGTCGTGATCGCCCCGCTCGCCGCGGTCTTCGCGCTCGCCGCGGTCCTCCCGCGGCTCGCCGCCGGCGGCGATGCGGGCCGCCTCGCGCTCGGCGCGCTCGGCCTCGAACTTGGCCGAGAGATCCTCGCCGGTCTCCTGGTCGACCACCTTCATCGACAGCTTGGTCTTGCCGCGGTCGTCGAAGCCCACGAGCTTGACCTTCACCATCTGGCCCTCGTGGAGGACGTCGGTGACCTTGTCGACCTTGTGGGGCGCGAGCTGGCTGATGTGGACCAGGCCGTCCTTGGCGCCGAAGAAGTTCACGAAGGCGCCGAAGTCGACCACCTTCACGACCTTGCCGTCGTAGATCATGCCCACCTCGGGCTCGGAGGCGATCGACTTGATCCAGTCGATGGCCGCCTTGATCTTGGCGCCGTCCGAAGCGGCCACCTTGATCACGCCGTCGTCGTTGATGTCGACCTTGGCGCCGGTCTTCTCGACGATCTCGCGGATCACCTTGCCGCCCGAGCCGATCACCTCGCGGATCTTGTCGGTCGGGATGGAGATGGTCTCGATCTTGGGCGCGTACTCGCCGATCTCATCGCGGGCGTGGTCGATGGCCTTGTTCATTTCGCCCAGGATGTGGATCCGGCCATCGTGCGCCTGGGCGAGCGCCTTGCGCATGATCTCCTCGGTGATGCCGGGGATCTTGATGTCCATCTGCAGCGAGGTGACGCCGTCCTCGGTGCCGGCCACCTTGAAGTCCATGTCGCCGAGGTGGTCCTCGTCGCCCAGGATGTCCGACAGCACCGCAAAGCCGTCCTTCTCGAGGATCAGGCCCATGGCGATGCCCGACACGGGCTTCTTCAGGGGCACGCCCGCGTCCATCAGCGCCAGGGACGAGCCGCAGACACTGGCCATGGAGGACGAGCCGTTGGACTCCAGGATCTCGGAGACCAGGCGGATCGTATAGGGGAACTCCTCGGCGCTCGGCAGCATCGGGCGGATGGCCCGCCAGGCGAGCTTGCCGTGGCCGACCTCGCGACGCCCGGGCGCGCCCATGCGCCCGGTCTCGCCGACCGAGAACGGCGGGAAATTATAGTGCAGCAGGAACTTCTCGTAATACTTGCCTTCCAGGGCGTCCATCAGCTGCTCGTCGTCGCCGGTGCCGAGCGTGGCCACCACCAGCGCCTGGGTCTCGCCGCGAGTGAACAGCGCCGAGCCGTGGGCGCGTGACAGCACGCCCACTTCCGACTGGATCGGACGGACCTTGTCGACGGTGCGGCCGTCGATGCGCACGCCCGTGTCCAGGATCGAGCGGCGGACGATGTCGGCCTCCAGCTCCTTGAACACGCCCATCAGCTTGTTGGAATCGGCCCCATCCGGCTTGGCCTCGGACTTGCCGAGGGCCTCGACCACCTTGGCCTTGGCGGCCTCGAGCGCGGCGTGGCGCTCGGACTTGCCCTTGATCTTGTAGGCGGCGACCAGGTCCTTGCCGACCAGCTTCTTGGCTTCGGCCTTCAGCGCGTCGGTGTCGACCGGCTGGAAGTCGAACGGCTCCTTGGCCGCATGCTCGGCCAGCTCGATGATCGCCTCGATCACCGGCTGCATGCCCTTGTGGGCGAACATGACCGCGTTGAGGACTTCCTCCTCGGTCATCTCCTTGATTTCGAACTCGACCATCATCACCGCGTCCTCGGTCCCGGCGACGATCAGGTCCATGCGGCTTTCCTTCAGCTGGTCCAGCGTCGGGTTCAGCACGTACTCGCCGTCGACGAAGCCGACGCGGGCGCCGGCGATCGGGCCCATGAAGGGCGCGCCGGACATGACCAGGGCGGCCGAGGCGGCGACCATGGCGATGATGTCGGGGTCGTTCTCCAGGTCGTGCGCCAGCACCGTCGCGACCACCTGGACCTCGTGCTTGAAGCCCTTGACGAACAGCGGCCGGATCGGACGGTCGATCAGGCGCGAGGTCAGCGTCTCCTTCTGCGAGGGAGCGCCCTCGCGCCTGGGGAAGCTGCCGGGGATCTTGCCCGCGGCATAGAACTTCTCCTGGTAGTTCACGGTCAGGGGGAAGAAGTCGATCCCCGGCTTGGGCTGCTTGGCGTAGACGGCGGTGGCCAGCACCATCGTCTCGCCATAGGTCGCCAGCACGGCGCCGTCGGCCTGGCGGGCCATGCGCCCGGTCTCCAGGGTCAGCTTGCGGCCGGCCCAGTCGATGGTCTTTCTCTTGATGTCGAACATGTGGGTCTTTCTTCTCATCCCGAGGGCCCATTCCCATCGGGGGCGGACAGGTGCGGAAGGCTTAGATAGCGGACCGAAATCCTCTCCAGTTGCGTGGCCCGGAGCCGCCGTGTGGCGTGGGTCCGGGGACAGGTCCTTCGAGGATTTCGTTTGAACCCTCGCGGTCGAATAGGGGCCGGACGGCCCCTCCCGCGGCGCGCCCAGAACCTGTCGGAGGGCGGGCGGCGGAAACTCAATATGGGGACGGCCCCTTCGGGACCGCCCCGAACAGGGCCTGCTAGAGCTGGCGGCGCAGGCCGAGCCGTTCGATCAGCGCCTCGTAGCGGTCCGGGCGGACGGCATGGAGGTGCTTCAACAGCGCCCGGCGCTGGGCGACCATGGTCAAGAGCCCGCGGCGGGAGTGGTTGTCCTTCTTGTGCGTCTTGAAGTGCTCGGTGAGGTTTGCGATCCGTTCGGACAGGATCGCGACCTGGACCTCGGCCGAGCCGGTGTCGCCCTCGGTCTGGGCGAAGGTCTTGATGAGCTCAGCCTTGCGTTCGGCCGTGATCGACATCGGGGTCTCCTTGCAAGTGGAAAAGGCGCACCGGCGAAAGCCGTCCGGCGCGCATCTCGCAAAGCGCCAGCGCCCTGCCGCCCTCGGTCGCCAAAACCGTGCGGGACGCGTCCTTGTCGCCGACGATGCGGGGCTTCAGGCGCGTGCGCAGGGTTTCGACCTGGCGGGGAAGCAGAACGACCGCTCGCCCTTGCGAGAGCCGGAAGGCGTCTTCCTCAGTCATGGCCAGCGCCGGGATGTCGTCCAGCGCGGTCTCGACGGGAAGCAGGGCCTCCTGGCCGGCGCCCCTATGGCAGAATTCCTCCAGCTTTTCCAGACAAATCGCCCCCGCCTCGGCGAACGGTCCGACCCGCGTGCGGCGCAGCTTCGACACATGCCCGCACGCGCCGAGCGCCTCGCCCAGGTCCCGCGCCAGGGCGCGCACATAGGTGCCCTTGCCGCAGACGATCTCGATCTCCAGGCGGTCGGCGTCGGGCGCCGCGATCACCCGCGCCTCATGGATGACGACCGGCCGGGCCTTCAGCTCCACCTCCACGCCCTGGCGGGCCAGGTCATAGGCGCGCTCGCCGTCCACCTTCACCGCCGAGAAGGCCGGCGGGACCTGCATGATCTCGCCCACGAAGGCCTTCAGCGCCTCGGCGGCCGCCTCGGGCGAAGGCCTGACGTCCGATTGGGCTGTGGTCTCGCCCTCGGCGTCGAGCGTGGTGGTCGAGCGGCCCCATTCGATGGTGAAGCGATAGGCCTTGTCCGCCTCGATCATGAACGGGACGGTCTTGGTCGCTTCACCGAGGGCGATGGGCAGGATCCCGCTCGCCAGCGGGTCGAGCGTGCCGGCGTGCCCGGCCTTCTGGGCGTCGAAGAGCCTGCGCACGCGCGTCACCGCCTGGGTCGAGGTCACCCCCTCCGGCTTGTCGAGCGCGATCCATCCCGAGACCGCCCGCCCCTTCTTGCGGCGGCTCATGGCCGCCCCCTCCGCCGTGAAGGGGGAGGGCCGGGGAGGGGGTGACGTCCTCTCGGCGTTGCTGGGACGCGGCGATCTTCTTGATCGGGAGCCCGGAAGCCCCAAGGCGCGGCCTTCAGACCGCCCGGCGCCATTTGCGGAGGCGTCTCCACCCCCTCTCCCGGCCTCTCCCCCTTCCAGGCTAGGAGGAGTCGGGCGGCGGCCCTCTCAGCGCTCATCGGGCTCGCGCCTTCCGGACCGAGGAAGACCTTCTTCCCCCTCGTCTTCCTCTCCTGCCCAGTCACGCTTCACTTCCGGCCGGCCCAGCAGGGCGTCGATCCGCGCCGCCTCGTCGAAGCTCTCGTCGTGCACGAACCGGAGCTCGGGGGTGAACTTCAGCTCGATCTCGCGTCCGAGCCGGCCGCGCAGGAACTTGGCGTGGCGGTTCAACGCCGCGACGGTCTCCCGCGCGTGCTCGCCGCCCGCCTTCGCCGTGGAACCGCCGCGGGCCAGGCCTGCGCCGAGAGGCTCGACGAAGCAGGTGGCGTGCTTGAGGTCCGGCGACATGCGCACCTCGGTCAGGGTGACCGGCGCGCCCTGCAGGGCCTCGTCGTGCAGGTCCTCCTCGCGCAGGATCTCGACCAGGGCGTGACGGACCAGCTCGCCGGCCCGCAGCTGCCGCTGCGATGGCCCGTGATCGGCGCCCCTGGCGCGCCTGAAGTCGCGTCTCATCGGAATATCGCCTTGCCGAACGCGGGCGGCTCGAACGCCCTTCGCGCCGAAGGCGGCGGTGTCTATCGCCGCACGAACGGCAAGTCCAGGGTCTCACCGCAACCCATAGCCGAAGTCCCGCACCCACGGCTCCAGGATGGGCAGCACGGGGGCGAGCTCGGCCTCGTAGGCCCGCCACTGGCCGACGCCGCGGGTGTAGAGGCCTTCGGCCACCTGCACCGAGCTCGGCGTGGCGATCACGCCCTGCCGGGCGCGCTCGGCGAAGCCGGCCATGGCCTCGCTCCACTCCACGCCCAGGAAGGCGGCGAGCGCGCGGGCCTGGGTCTCGAAGTCGGCCACCAGGTCTTCGTAGCGCACGGCCCGAAGCTCCAGCGGCAGCTTCTCGCGGTAGAGCTCGAGGAGCCGCATGCAGGCGTCGTAGAACCGCGCCGCGCCGTCCAGGGTCAACAGCTCGAACATCGCCGCGTTCATGGTGAAGCGCCGCCGGAACGCGCTCAGCACCACGTCGCGCGGGTCGCGCAGGGCCAGCAGGATCTTCGCCTCGGGGAACAGCCTGGCGATGATCGGCAGCTTCAGGAGGTTGAGCGGCAGCTTGTCGACGAACACCTTGCCCCGGGGCTCGACGCCCGCCTCGCGCACCCGTCGCCAGTAGGCGGCGCGGAAGGGCGACAGGTCGATGGGCGTCACCGACGACAGGCGGTCGAGCCCGGCCGGCGCGGACATGAATTCGGCCACGGCCTCGGTCAGGGTCTCGCGCTCCTCCAGCGTCGCCACGCCCGGATGGCTCGCCAGCACCTGCTCCAGGAGGGTGGTCCCCGACCGCGGAAACCCGATCAGGAAGACGTGGGCGCGCTCGCCGGCGCTGACCGGAGGCCCGGTCCGGCCCGTCGTCGCCCAGCGGAAAGGCGGCGTCCTGCCGAAGTAGTCGGTCAGCCAGCCCAGGGACTCGCGCGCGCTCGTCCGTCCAGGTCCGGTGAAGGCGGGGGCATGGAGGTCCCGAAGCACGGCGTTGGCCTGCTCGTACGCCGTGAAGGCCTCGCCGGCCCGGTCCTGGGCGTCCAGCGCATCGCCCATCAGCCCGAGCGCCTGGGCGCGCTCGCGGGGGGTGAGGCGAAGGTCCGCGAGCAGGCCCCCCAGCCGCCGCAGCGCGCCGGCGGCGTCCTTGCCGGCGAGGTCGGCCTGGACCAGCGCCAGGAGAGCGCCCGGCAGACCCGGCGCGACGGCCAGCGCCTCCTCCGCCCGTCGCCGCGCGGTCTCGACATCGCCGCGCCGGGCGGCCAGGGCCGCCAGCCGCGCCAGCGCCTCGGCATGGCGGGGCTGCGCCGCCACGGCCGCCTCATAGGCGGCCCGGGCCTGGGGCGCATCGCCCATCGCCTCGAACGCTCGGGCCTTGTTGACGTGGGCCGCAGCGAAGCGGGGCTCCAGCCGGGCCGACTCGTCGAAGGCCGCGATCGCTTCGGCCTGGCGGCCGAGCCGGGCCAGGCACAGCCCGATGCCGTTCGCCACCGTGAAGTCGGACGGGTCCAGCGCCTTCGCCCGCTCCAGCTCCTCCAGAGCTTCTGCGGTGCGCCCCAGGCTTTCCAGCCGCATGGCCCTCAGCGTCAGGAACAGCGGCCGAACCACCCCTTGCGCCAGCGCCTGCTCGGCGAGCTCGGCGGCTTTCGCCATGTCCTGGGCGCGGATCGCGGCCTCCACTTCGCCGACGAAGGGCGTGGCGCCTCCGGCGGGCGGATCGGGGCTCGGCTGATCGTCCATGGCCGAAGGATGATCGCCCGTCTCCGCCGCGTCCAGGGCCACACTCAAGCCGCCGCCGGCGCCTCGCCCCGCCGGTGCCGGCGAAGCCCCAGGCTGAAGAGGGCCCCCGCGAAGGCGGCGTAGGCGAGCGCCGCCGCCAGCAGGGCCGCTGCGGCCGCGAGCGTCGGATGGCGCAGCAGGGCGACCGGGGTCAGCACGATGAATCCCGCGGGAAAGACCGTGAAGACGACGAGCCGGATCGAGCCCGAATAGATCGATCCCGGATAGCTCGAGAACATGATCACGAAGTCCGTCAGGTCACGGGCGAAGCTGCGCGCGCCGCGCGCCCAGAACGCCAGGCTCGCGAAGCTCGTCGCCATCGCCAGGTAGATCACCAGGCCGCAGGCGAGCGCAAAGCCGAGCCAGGGCAGCTCGGCCCAGCCGATCCGGGCGAAGGCGGCCAAGAGCACGACCCCGGTCACAAGGTCGCCCGCGCTCGGGATGCTGCTCTCCAGCGCCAGCAGCCGCCAGAACACCGTCCTGGGCTGGGTCAGAAGCGCATCCGGCTCGCCGCGCAGGATGGCGGCGGCCATGTCGCGGTAGCCGCCGAAGGCGAAGCCGGCCAGGCCGACCACCGTGGCCAGAAGGCCGATCACCAGGGCCATGTCGGGCATGCGCCAGCCGCCGATCGACTCGAACCCCTTGAAGAACATGAACCACAGCGCCAGCACGAAGCCGTTGTTCACGATCATCCCGGCGCATTGCAGAAGGAAGTTCGTCCGGTCCGCGGCCGACACCCTCACCGCGGCCGCCGCCTGGGCGAGATAGGTCCTGACGCCGTTCATCCCGCGCCTCCGTTCTTCAGGATCTTGCGAAGGCCCGCCGCCCAGAGGCCCAGGGCCATCAGGCCGAGGATCACGATCCAGGCGAGCTGGGTCTCCAGCGCCCGGGCGAACAGCGCCGGGCTCGGATGGATCGTCAGGGCCGCCGGCCAGTAGAGCTCGGCCGCATAGGGGCTCGAGGCGCCGATCTTCTCCAGCCAGTGCGGATAGAGGGTGATCGGCGCCACCAGGCCGCCCAGCAGGAAGCTCGCCTTCTGGTTCACCAGATAGACCGGCAGGGTCCGGCGCAGCCAGAAGGCGGTCAGGCCCACCAGCGCGAGGTTGAGCAGGCCCACGACGGCGCCCAGCGCGCCCACGGCCAGGATCGCGGGGTAGAGCGCAATCGGCGGGCCCGGCCGGCCCGACAGCAAGAGCAGCAGCAGCGCCAGTGCGCCGATCGCGGTCAGCCGGGCGGCCATGGCGCCCAGCCCTTCGCCCAGGCGCATCACCAGGTGCGACTTGGGCCGCAGAAGCCGCGCCTGCAGCGCGCCCGATCGGATGTCGTCCTCGAGCTTCAGGTGGATGGCGGGCGTTGCCAGGACCATCCACTCGGTCACCCCGATGTAGAGCGCCAGGCCCCCCGCCGGCAGGGCCCGGGCGAGGCCCCCGTGCGCGCCTTCGGCCGCCACCTTGTCCCAGAAGCTCGTGAGCACGGTCAGGAGGAAAGCGTAGAAGACGCAGCGCCCGGCCAGCACGGCCGGGGCGGCCCAGATCGCCGCCCAGCCGATCTGGACCGTGCGCGCGAGAGCCGCCGCGGCATGGGCCACGCGTGGAGCCTGGCCTGCGAGGCGCTCAGGCGTGAGCGGCGTAGATCTCACGGATCACCTCCTCCATGGGCGGGTCCTCGACGCTGATGTCGTCCACGCCGCCCTGGGCGAGGACGGCGGCGACCGCCGTCTCCAGGCGCACCTTTGCCGTATCCACCTCCAGCACCGTGCGATGCGGCTCGGCGCCGCGCAGGCTCACGCCCGGCAGCGCCAGGGTCAGCGCGGGCGCCGCGGACTGCACGGTCACCAGCTTGCGGCCCAGGAACCGGCGGCGCAGCTGTTCGGTCGGCTGGTCGATGACGATCCGGCCCTCGTTGATCACGATCACCCGGCCGCACACGAGCTCGATGTCGCGCGTGTCGTGCGAGGTCAGGAGCACGGTCTGGCCCGCCGCCTCGGCCTGCTCGCGGATGAAGTCGCGCATGGCCGCCTTGGCGGTGACGTCCAGGCCGATGGTCGGCTCGTCCAGGAACAGGAGCGCTGGCCCATGCAGCAGGCTGGCGGTGATCTCGCAGCGCATCCTCTGGCCCAGCGACATGCGCCCGACGGGCTGATCGAGGATTGCGCCGAGCTCGAACCGCTCGCTGAGCTCACCCAGGCGCCGGTCGAAGACGGCGCGCTCCTGGTCGTAGACGTGGCGCAGCAGCTCGAACGACTCCCGCGCCGGCAGCTCGGCCCAGAGCTGCGAGCGCTGGCCGAACACCACGCCGATCTGGAACGCCAGGGATTTGCGCTGCCGCCAGGGGACGAAGCCCAGCACCCGCGCGTCGCCGCCGTCGGGCTCGAGGACGCCGGTCAGGATCTTCAAGGTGGTGGACTTGCCGGCCCCGTTCGGGCCGATGATCGCAACGCGCTCGCCGGGCTCGACCTGGAAGCAGATACGGTCGACCGCCTTGACCTCGACCGTACGCGCCGCGCCGCGCCCCCGGCTAGGCCGGTAGCTGAAGCGCTTGTCGAGGTCCTGGACGGTGACGGCGGCTGACATGGGTCTGGGCTGGATTGAGCAAAGGACGAAGCGGGGCGGATACGGACCCGTACGGCATGAGGGCGTCCGCTTGCGGGGCAAGCGGCGCGCGCTCTGCGCACATGGTCACGAACCGGCCGTTCATCGTTCCAGACCCGTCAGGGCTTCGCCGGAGCGGCGAAGCTGGAGCGCGGCGGTGTAGTCGAGTCCGCCCCGGCGCGCAACCTGGGACTGCGACAAGGCGCGCATTGATCCGGCCCGGCGACCCGGGCATTCAAGGCGGGTGTTTCGACGGGGCGTCGGAAAGGTCGGGGCGTCGATGTGTTGGCGCGCAAGTCTGGCCGGCCTGCTTTTGGCGGCCGGCCTCGCCGGCGCCGCCTGCTCGGCGCCCCTACCGATCCCCGCCTTCTTCGCGCCGCCCGCGTCGCGCGGGGCCCAGCTCTCCCCCAGCGGACGCTACCTGGCCCTGATCGAGAGCCGGCCAGGCGGGGACGTCGTCTCGGTCCTCGACCTTTCCACGCGCGACCGGTCCGTCGCCCTCAGCGCCAAGTCGGACAAGCTCGTCGACTGGGTGCGCTGGAAGGGCGACGGGCGCCTGCTCGCCGGTCTCTCGCCCGTCTCGGATCCCGCCCGGCTCGACGGCGACGACCGGGACGACGCCGACCCCTCGAGCCCGAGCGAGATATTGACGGCGCTCGACCGGGACGGCGGGCGGGCGGTGTTGCTCGATCCCGGCGCGGTGGGCGCTCATGACCTTGCGGCGCGCATCGCCGATCCCCTGAGCCGCGATCCGGCTCATGTGCTTCTCGCGGCCAAGGACGCCAAGGGCGGGACCGGCCTCTGGAAGGTGGACGTCCAGTCCGGCGCGGCCGAGTTCGTGGGCGAGGGCAGGCCGACCGGGGACGACCAGCTGCCCGCAGGGACCATGGTCGTGCGCTACGACCACCGCGCGAAGGCCGCCGACGCCGACTTCGACATCCTGGGTCCGGCGCCGGGCGCCGAGCGCGCCTATGTGGCGCTCCAGCCCCGTGACGCGGCTGACGGCGACGTCGCGACCGTCCGGATCTACGACTTCGCCCGCAAGACCCTGTCCGACCCTCTCTGGCCGGCGTTGAAGTATGATGTCTCGGACGTGGTCTATCACGCCGGCGACAAGGGTCTGGCCGGCGTCTGCTTCACCGCCGACGCCTACCTCTGCCAGTTCAAGGACCCGGGTCTCGAGGCCGACTATCGCCTCATCCAGAAGACCCTCGGCGATTCACGCAGCATCACGCCCCTGTCCATGTCCGAAGACGGACACGTCTGGCTGCTCGGCGTCTCGGGGCCGACGGAGCCTGGGGCCTATTATGTCTTCGACCGCAAGACCAAGCGGCTGGAGCGGGCGGTCGATCGCCATCCGGGGCTGCCCGCCTCCAGGCTCGGGACCATGGTGCGGTTCGTCTACAAGGCCCGCGACGGGACGATGATCCCGGGCTATGTCACCCGGCCGCCCGGCGCCAGGGCCGGCGAGCCCCTGCCGCTGATCGTCATGCCGCACGGCGGGCCCGAGGCGCGCGATTCCCTGACCTTCGACATCTGGGACCAGGTCTTCGCCACCCGCGGCTACATGGTGTTCCAGCCGAACTTCCGCGGCTCTTCGGGTTACGGGCGCGCCTTCGTCGAGGCCGGCTACGGCCAGTGGGGCGGGCGCATGAACGACGACATCACCGACGGGGTGCGCGCCCTGATCGCGGACGGCCAGGCCGATCCCAAACGGATCTGCATCTTCGGGGCGAGCTTCGGCGGCTATGCGGCGCTGATCGGCGGGGCCGAGCACGCCGATCTCTACAAGTGCGTGGCCAGCTTCGCGGGCGTCTCCGACCTTCGCGCCCTCGTGCAGTGGGAGCACTCGACCAAGGGCCACAGGGCGCGCTGGCGTTACGCCGAGCGGTCCATCGGCGATCCCGTCAAGGACGCGGGCAAGCTCGAGGCCGCCTCGCCCATCACCTACGCGCCGCGCTACAGGCCGCCGGTCCTCCTGATCCACGGCGCGCGAGACCAGTCGGTGCCGCTGATCCAGTCCCAGATGATGGCGCGCGCCCTCAAGCACGCCGGCCGCGCCGCGCGGCTGATCGTCTACGACGGCGAGGGCCACAGCGACTGGAGCCCCGCGGACGAGCAATCGGCGCTGTCGCAGCTCGTCGCCTTCTTCGAGCGGCACATCGCGCCTTCCAGCCCGACCGTCCGCTCGGCGAAGTCTGCGGGCCCCGCCTGACAAGACGCCGGCGGCGGGCAGGTCCTGCAAGGGGCCGCTCGTTTCGACCACGGCGCCCGTTCGACCGGCAAGTCGCGGCGTTTCCGGCGCTCCAAGCGGCCTTCGAGATCACCTGCCCCGAGGCTGTATCACGGCAGGACAAAATCACGTCGTGATATGCTATGCGCCTCTCGGGCCTTCGCCTGTCCCGCAGGGATCTTGACTTCGGGGATGGTCATCGGTGTCTCGGCAGGTCTTTTCGGTCTCCATTCCGCGGTCGGGGCATCACCTGCTTCAGCGGATGCTGGTGTCCTACCTGGGCGAGCTCGACTACTGCTCGTCCCTGTCGGAGTGCTGCCTGCAGGTTCCCTGTCACCGCCAGCGAAGGCCGCTGTTCCTCTGCAAGACCCACGACCATCGCCTCCAGCTGCCGACGGACGCCCCGGTCAGCTACCTCGTGCAGCATCGCGAGCCGGTGGGCCACCTGCTGTCGCATGTGGAGGCGCTCAAGAGCCGGCGCCGCGCCAAGTTCGCGATCCACGACCCCGGCTTCCTCGAGCGATGGCTGCGGCGACACGCCGCCTACTACGCCGGATTCCTGCGCAAATGGGTCCACGCGCCCGCTCCCGACGCGCTGGTCCTGGACTACGCGGACCTCCGCGCGGACCCGTCGGCGGCGTTGAGGTCGGTCGTGAAGCTGTTCGATCAGCCGATCGACGAAGAGCGGCTTCAGGCCGCCGTGCAGGCGAACATCGGCATCCGGGGCTTCAGGTATCCCAAGGACCAGGCGTTCGAGCGGCGCCGTATCGCCACCCCCGACGACAGCGGCTCGGCCGAGCCTGTTCCGTACGAGGCCAGGGACGAGACTCCGACGGAGCTGACCGACCGGTTCCGCGAGCTGGTCGACAACGAGCTGTCCGGGCGCAGCGGCAAGCGCCGAGGAGGCGGCCTGAGGGCGCGTTCGGCGCGCCTGCGCGCGGCCTTCTTCCGCCTTCCGGACCTGGCGCGACGGCCCTCGCGCCGCTGAGCTGGCTTGCCGGGTCGAAGCGCCGAAAGGCGCGAAGGCTGGTGGCTGGGGGCAGGATCGAACTGCCGACCTGAGGGTTATGAATCCTCCGCTCTAACCATCTGAGCTACCCAGCCGGCCTTGCCGGAAAGGCAGGGTGTATAGGGTCGGGCCTTTCGAGGTTCAAGCCGCCGAAGTCGGCGCGCCCCGGCTCAGGCCTCGCGCCGCCAGTCGAAGGCCAGTGTCTCGCGGAAGGCGAACCGCTGGACATGGTCGGCGACCACGGCCTCGAACCGGTCCAGGTCGGCCGCATCGTCGGTCTCCAGCGTCAGGGTCAGGGCCTCGGGCGAGGCGTCCAGCACGCAAGGTCCCATCGGCAGCTTGATGACGCCGCGCCGGGCGTCGAACTCGACCTCGAACTTGTGGCCCCAGTGCTTGCACAGCTGCTGCAGATAGCGGCTGCCCGACGAGGTGGCGACGTTGGCGACGGCTTTGGCCATGAGAACCTTTGGTCCGTGGACGGGGGTCCAGCCCCTATGTGGGCGCGCCGAGCCTGGCGCGCACCTGGGCCTCATCGGCGCCCTCGATCACCAGGGTCTTGACCCTGGCCGAGGCGCCTTGGGCGATCTGCACCTTGGAGG
Organism: uncultured Alphaproteobacteria bacterium; assembly: GCA_963775275.1. Taxonomy (GTDB): domain Bacteria; phylum Pseudomonadota; class Alphaproteobacteria; order Caulobacterales; family Caulobacteraceae; genus JANWHQ01. The sequence continues at coordinate 1,470,219 of CAVZII010000005.1, forward strand.
GCGCCAGGTCCAGAGCCCTGGCGATCAGCCGCTCCAGCGCCTGGTTGGCCCGTCCGTCGGTCGGCGGCGCGGCCGTGCGGGCCTTCAGGTAGGGCCGGCCTTCGACGTCCCGGGCCCAGCCGTCGATCCGGTCGGCGCCGCCGCGCGGGGTCAGGCGCACGGTCAGCCGTGCGCGGGGCGGGCTCAAAGCCCGTAGCCGGCCAGACGGATGAAGATCCACGGCAGGAGCATCTTGCGCGCGCCCTCGATGATCAGCAGCGCGATCACCGGGCTGATGTCGACCGTGCCGCCCAGCGGCGGGATGATCTTCTGGATCGGCCGCAGGATGGGGCGGGTCACCGCCCAGAGCACCCGTTCGATCTGGCCCACCACCGGATGGCGCAGGTTCATGACGTTGAAATAGACCAGCCAGCTCAGGATCACCTGGGCGAAGATGGCGATCTCGAGCAGCCCGAGCAGGTTGCTGACGATGTAGAAGATGAATCCGACCATCCGACGCTTGTAGCCACGCCCCAGGTCGACCGCAACTTGAGGCGGCCGATGCGCCCGCTCCGGACGGACGAGGATGCGGGTCTTACTCTTCGGCGAGGCGGCGCCGGTTGTGCTTGTTCACGCGGGCGGCCTAGATGTGATCCAGCCCGACGCGATGGCGCGACGGGCCGCCAGCTCGGGCGAAGGAGCCGGACTTGTCGGGGAGGCCGTCCTGACCCTCTATCCGGTGGTGCTTTGCGGCGGCTCGGGGACACGGCTGTGGCCGGCCTCGCGCCCGCACAGTCCCAAGCAGTTCCTGCCCCTCGTCGGCGAGCGCTCGCTGTTCCAGACGACGGTCGAGCGGGTGAAGGAGGCGCCGGGCGCGGGCCAGGTCCTGGTGGTCGCCGGGGCGGGCCATGTCGCCGCCGTGCGCCGCCAGCTCGCCGGGATCGGCGCAAACGCCGTGGTCATCGCCGAGCCCGAGGGCCGCGACTCCGCCCCGGCGATCTGCGCGGCCGCCCTGTGGATCGCCGCCCGCGATCCCGAAGGCGTCGCCCTCGTCACCGCGTCGGACCACCACATCCCCGACACGGCGGCCTTCGCCGCCGCGGCCGGCCTGGCGGCCAAGGCCGCCCGGCGCGGCGCGATCGTGACGTTCGGGGTCAGGCCCGCCCGCCCGGCGACCGGCTACGGCTACATCGAGGCGGGCGCGGCGTTCGAAGGCGCGCCGGGCGTCTTCCACGTGCGCCGCTTCGTCGAGAAGCCGGACGAGGCGACCGCGCGCGCCTATGTCGAGGCCGGGCTCTTCTGGAACAGCGGCAACTTCGTCTTCCCGGCGCAGAACGTCGTGGATGAGCTGAGGGAGCTTGCGCCGGAGCTCGTGCGCGCGGTCGAGGCCGCGATCGAGGGCGCGACGGTCGAAGGCCCGGTCCTGCGCCTCGGCGAGGCCTTCCGCACGGCGCCCAGGATCTCCATCGACTTCGCCCTCATGGAGAAGACCGCGCGCGCGGCGGTGACGCCGGTGGACTACGCCTGGTCCGACCTCGGCGCCTGGGGCGAGATCCTGAACGCCTCGACCCGGGACCAGGCCGGCAACGCCGCGCCCGCCGACGCGATCCTGGTCGAGACCCGCGGCAGCTATGTGCGCTCGGCCACCGGCCAGACCGTGGCCCTGGTCGGACTCGAAGGCGTCGGCGTCATCGTGGAGCCCGACGCGGTCCTGGTCTGCGATCTCGGGTCCGGCCAGGGCGTGAAGGCCGTCGCCGAGGCGGCCGCGGCGCGCGCCGGAGCGGCGCAGGCCGCAGACCCCGGCGAGGCGCTGCGGGCGCGGGCCGGGCGGCTCGAGGCCTGGATGTTCACCTGCGCCCTGCCGGTCTGGTGGACGCTGGGCGCCGATCATGAGCGCGGCGGCTTCCACGAGTCCCTCGACCAGGACGCCCGGCCCACCGGCGCCCCGCGGCGCCTGCGCGTCCAGGCCCGCCAGGTGGTGGCCTACGCCACGGCCCTGCGCCTCGGCTGGCCAGGGCCGGCGCTCGACCCGATCCGCCACGGCCTGGCCTGGCTCGACAACAGCTACCTGCGCCCGGACGGGCTCTACCGGACCCTGGTGGACGCGAGGGGCGCTCCGCTCGACGACGCCGCCGTCCTCTACGACCACGCCTTCGTCCTGCTCGCCCTGGCCGCCGCCGCCGAGGTCCTGCCCGAGCGGCGCGGCGAGCTCGAAGCCAGGGCCGGCGCCCTTCTGGGGCGCATCCGGTCCGGCTTCGCGCACGACCGCGGCGGCCTGCGCGAGGCGGCGGCGGGCCGGGAGCACCAGTCCAACCCCCTGATGCACCTCTTCGAGGCGGCCCAGGCCTGGTCGGGCGCCCTGCCCGCCTTCGCCGACCTGGCGGACGAGCTCGCGCGCCACTGCCTGGACCGGCTGATCGATCCCGGGACCGGCGTCCTTCGCGAGCTCTACGACGCCGACTGGCGCCCTGCGCCGGGCGAGGACGGCCGCATCATCTGGCCGGGGCACCAGTTCGAGTGGGCGTGGCTGCTCGAGCAGTGGGGCCGTGCGCGAGGCTCCGAACGGGCCCTCCAGGCCGCCCGGCGCCTGTTCGAGATCGGCGAGGCGGGCGTCGATCCCGCGCGCGGCGTGGCGCTGGACGATCTTCACGACGACCTTTCGCCGGGATCGTCCATGGCCCGGCTCTGGCCCCAGACCGAACGGCTCAAGGCGGCGTCGATCCTCGCCGAGGCCGAGCCGGAAGGCCGCGCCCGCGCACGCTACCTCGAGGCGGCCGTCGAGGCCGCCGATGCGCTCGAACGGTACTTCGAGACCCCCGTGCGCGGGCTCTGGCGCGACCGCATGGACGCGGCGGGCCGCTTCCTGGACGGTCCCGCGCCGGCGTCCAGCTTCTACCACGTGATGGGGGCGCTGGCGGAGCTTCAGGGCCTTCGCCTGATCGGCCCCTGACCGCGCGCTGGAGACGGGCCTGCGGCTCTTTCGCGCCTTGACGCGGACCAGAACTAGGATCCACTTTTCAGAAAATAGACTATAACATGGTCCAGAAATAATGCCTGTGCGCATCTCCATAACCGACGCGAAGGGCCAGCTGACGGGGTTGGTGCGTCGCGCGGAAGCCGGAGAAGAGGTCATTCTCACGCGACATGGCCAACCTGCCGCACGCCTGTTGGCGATCAAGGCGCAGCCCGACAGGGCGGAGCGCCGCAGGGTGCTGGAGGCGGTCCGCCGTTCAGGCGCGGACAAGGCCGTTCAGGGCGAGGACGCAGCCAGGAGTCAGGACTTCCTCTACGATCAGGACGGCGTGCCGAAGTGATTGCGGTCGACACGTCGGCCTTGATGGCGATCGCGCTCGGCGAGGCGGAGTCCCAGGGTTGCATGGACGTCCTGGAAGCTGAGACGGAAGTGCTGATCTCAGCGGGAACCGTCGCTGAGGCTCTGATCGTCGCCGGCCGACGCAACGTCGCCGAGGAGATGTCGACGCTGGTCGAGGGTTTGGGGTTCACCGTCATCCCTGTCTCGCCAGCGGCGGCGCGCCGGATCGCACAGGCCTATGCCCGGTGGGGAAAAGGCGTGCATTCCGCAGGTCTGAATTTTGGCGATTGCTTCGCCTATGCGCTCGCCAAGGAGCACGACTGTCCGCTTCTCTATGTCGGCGATGATTTCGCGAAGACGGATCTGGCCGGCGCCCGCTGACGCCCAAAGATAGCGGGGCCTGGCCCGTCGACGGGACTGCGGTCGAGAGCCCTGCGGGTTGCGGCGAGCGATCGCCTTGACACCCTCCGGCCGCGCTCCTTATCTGCCGCCTCCCCGAACGCGGGACATGTGGGGCCGTAGCTCAGTTGGTAGAGCGCTACGTTCGCAATGTAGAGGTCAGGGGTTCGACTCCCCTCGGCTCCACCAGTAAATTCAATGACTTAGCCGGTTCGGCGAGTCGCCCGCGATGGCCTCCGGTACCAAATAGACTCCAAATAAACTCCAGCCCGACTCTCAAGGGGCCCTCAAAGCCCATCGTTGGGCTCCCATTCCATTCCGCTAAGTTGCTGCTCCAGCTCGCCTTTTCGGGCTGTCGCTGGCCTGAGCCACGCTTCGGGGCGACTTCGAGTTTCGTCGGACCGAAATTCGCGATCCGGGATTTTCGAAATCGCGGCCGAATTTCTAGGAGTCTTAGAAATTTCGGGACCAGGCGCGGCATCTATCGCGAAATTCGGACCGATGGGGAACGACCGGAAGGTCCGCAGCGCTTTCACTCGCTGATATCGAGCCTGACTCAGCCGGAAATTATCGAAATTGGGAGGCTGGGCGAGAAATGGGCGAGGCGCATCTCTCCGCGCAAGTCGTGGCTAAAGTCCGGAGCGCAGGAAGAACTGGTCCATCTGTGGGCTCGTGAACGCCGCCAGCCCCCGGGACGGGCTGTGAATCACCCCCTTGGCGATCAGCGAGGCGCGTGTGGGAGCAACGGCCGTGACGGGCCGCCCCAGCTCCCGGGCGATGTGGCCCGAGCTCGCCGGGCTCGGCCCGCACCGGGCCATGGCGCGCGCATACTGCGCCTCCGGCGGCGTCAGGTTGATGACCAGCGGGCCAAAGAACGCCGCATCGAGTTCCGCTTCGGCAACCGCCGCGACGGATTGAACGGCCTCGCGAGCGATTACGCCACGGTCGGCGCGGTCCCAGCTGACGTAGGCCCACTGCTGCAGGAAATAGGGATGCCGCTCGCTCGCGAGCAGGATCTCGGCCAGAGCCTCGTTGGTGAATCGCACCCCGAGGCCCTCGGCCGGCCGTTGCAGCGCCGAGACGGCGTCAGCGACAGCAAGCGCGCCCAGCGAAACGACATCGACTTGGCCTGGTTCAGCGCTCGCCGAGCGAGCCTCCTGTGCGAGCGAAGGAAGGCCGGCTCCGATGAGGACAATCCTGGCGCCCTGTTGACGGGCGCGGTGCGCCGCGCCCAGGAGGGCGCGCAACTCCGCACGGCCCGCGCGCTGAAGCTCGTCCACGAACAGCGCGGCAGTCGACCGAATGTCGCGCGCGACATCGCCGGCCGCCGCGAAGCAGTCAGTCAGGTCCGCCTCAACATCCCCGCTGTCCGCCAAGCCCGCCGTGGGCCCGTCTGGCCCCGCCACAAGGCCGCCCAGTGATCGCCGATGCGTCCTGACGAAACTGGCCAACGCGCCCATGCCCCTCGCGACGAGGACGGAACTGGCGCCTGCGCACGCTGCACGGACGAGCCCGGCTCTCAATGGTCCGACGAGCGCCGCCGACGCGGATGCGTCCAGGGGCGCGCGGAGCCCGATGGTCAACGCGCCCGCTGCCGTCGCCTGAACACGAGCGGCCTCGAGGAGGACCGTCTTCCCGACCCCCCTTAGGCCCGTGACGATCAAGTCGCGGGTCGGGCGATCCGACCGTGAGCCCTTGAGCGCCCCTGCCATCCTGACATGCACGTCGTGTCTGCCGACGAGCAGCGGCGGCTGAAGGCCGGGCCCGGGGCGGAAGGGGTTGTCAACCAAGGAATTCGGCTATTTTTATTGATTCGCTAAGATAGTATTTGTCTTCTAGGATAAACTTATAAATACGCCAAATCTTCTCCGCCATTCGGGTTTGTCAGAGCGGCGGACTCGGGCGAGCCTAGGGCGGTGATGAAAGAGGTGGGGCGAGAATGGGCCAGACGATCCGGCTGACGGACAAGTTCGTGAAGTCCTTGGCCCCGCCTATGGCGGGCGAGCGCCGGATCTGGGACTCCGAGGTCACAGGCCTGTTCGTCCGGGTGTATCCATCCGGACGCAAGGTCTACGCGCTGAAGCGCCCGACGCGCTCTTCCGTGCAGATCCTCACGATCGGACCGCACGGCTCGCCCTGGACCGTGAGGACTGCGCGGCTCACGGCGAGAGAGGCGATGCAATCCGCAGCGCCCGAACCGGCCACTCGCTCCATGGCCGCTCACGCGGACCTGACCGTCGCGGACCTGATCGACCGGTATCTGGAGGAAGGGCCTTCGACGAAGCCGTGGAAGCGGGCCAGCACTTGGCGCATCGACGCCTCGAATCTGAACAGGCACGTACGTCCCTTGCTGGGCGTGCGGGCCGCCGGTTCTGTTACAAAGGCCGAGGCTGCAGAGTCGATTACGGCGATCATTTCGGGCCGGACGCGCGCCGACGAACGCACCGGGCCCCGGGGAAGGGCACGCGTGACCGGCGGCGAGGGCACGGCCAGACGCGTTCGCTCGTGCGCGGCTGCCATGTACGCGTGGGCGATCGAGGGCGGCATCCTTGACCAGAACCCGTTCTCCGCCGTGAAACTCGCGGCCGCCCCCGTGCGCCAAACATTCATGGGCCGGGCCGAAGTCCGCGGGTTCTTGGATGCGATCAATGCCCTGGTGGACAGAGGCGAGCTTGCTGAAGGCTTTGGCGACGCGCTACGCCTATTGTTGCTTACCGGCGCCCGAAAGACGGAGGTCCTCGGCCTCAGGTGGTCCGAGGTCGACTTGGCTAACGGCATGATCACTTTGCCGCGGGAGCGGACCAAGGCCGGCGGCCGAACGGGTGAGAGACATATCGTCCTATCCGATGCGGCTCAGACGGTGCTGTGGAACTGCCGCACCCGCGTGCCGGCCGGATCAAGGTATGTGTTTCCCTCGTCGAAGGGCCCGAGACATCTCGTCGGGCTGCGCCGCCCCTTCCTGCGGGTCTGCGCCCGAGCCGGCCTCAGGGACTTCAGGATCCACGATCTGCGGCACACATTCGCGTCTGTTGCCGTGTCGGGCGGCGAGTCACTGGTCGTCGTCGGCAAGCTTCTCGGGCACGCCAATACCCGGACCACCGACCGATACGCTCACTTGGCGAACGCGTCCTTGAGGAGGGCGGCGGGGCGGATCGCCCGGAGCCTGTCGACCTGATCAGCGTCCCAGCTGGCGACGACCGGATATGGTCAACAAAGCATTGACTCCTTGTGTCTAGATAGATGGACGGCCGGAGGAGAGCGGATGCACGAGCAGCGTCAGGAAGTGATGGATGCGATCTTCGAGCGGCTGGAGATCGGGGAGGATCGCAGTTGGAAGACCCTGCGCGCGCGCTTTCCGAAGGTCCCGCCGTCGACGTTCTGGCGCTGGTTGAAACAGGCCCGCGAAACCTGCGAGCGAACCCCGCCGCTGGTTATCGGCATCGAGCGTCGGGAACGCCAAGCGGCTGACGCGAGGCGCGAATTGTACTCGACTGCACTTTTGATGCGTCGCCACGCCGTCGGACAGGACGGCGAGCTCATGGACCGAAACCTCCTCGTTCAGAGCGCAAAGTGGATGGACGAATATCGTCGCCAGCTGGAAGTCCTCGATCCTCGGCCCCACTATCTTTCGCTCTTCTGGGAAGCGGTCACAGAGGAAGTCGTCGCCGAGAACGAGCGAGATCACGAAGCCGGGAAACGCCTTGTTCAGCTCTTGCGCAAGGCAACCCAGCGAATGAGCGAACGACGGCCGGCCGGTCCTAGACACGCCTAGTCGGCAATGTGCATGACCTGAGGCGCCCGAGCCTACAGTGACGGTGATCGAATCGCGGGCGCGCTCGAGGACCGCCGAGGTGGAGGACGCTCGCCGGAGACCGACGCCGTCGTTCGTTCCCTCGACGCCCAACCAACCGTCCGCAGCCTGTCGCGACCAACTGCGGGCCCGGCAATTGAACTCGGCTGCATTGTCGCCCATATTCGATTTGTCTCGGTAAGGCTGCGGCCGCCGGGAATCTCAAACAAACAGTGCTGACCGCGCCCTCGACACAGCGTCGAGGGCCGGCATGAGCGCGTCAGAGGAGATGAGATTTGAGCGACGTCCTGAAGTTGGCTCGGGCCTATCATTTCGCCGCGTCATGGCATGTCGGCCAACGGCGCAAGGGCGAGGCGGCGGAACCATATATCAATCACCTGACCGAAGTCGGCGAGCTGGTCGCCGTGGCGACGGATGGCGCGGATTCTGATCTCGTAGTTGCCGCTGTGCTCCACGACATCATCGAGGACACGCCTGCGACTGCGGGCGAGATTGCGACGGTGTTCGGCCCACGCATTGCCGCGCTCGTTGCGGAGGTGACCGACGACAAGGGCCTGCCGAAGACCGATCGCAAGCGGTTGCAGGTCGAGCACGCCCGACACGCGTCCTCCGGGGCGAAGATCATCAAGCTTGCGGACAAGATCTCGAACCTGCGGTCGCTCGTCTCCAGCCCGCCGGCGAACTGGCGGGCCGAACGCAAGGTCGAGTACCTGCGCTGGGCGCAGCTGGTCGTTTCCGGCTGCCGAGGCGCAAGCGCTTGGCTGGAAGCGGAGTTCGACAGATCCGCAATCGAGCTCGAGGCGAAACTCTCAACTGCGGCCCGATCATCATAAACTCCTAGAAAGACCCAGTGGCGGCGCCTTGGAGTGTCGGGCGCGCAGAGGCTTGCCACCAAGTCTTGAGCTGACCCGGCTCGCTTCTCACAAGTCGAGTCCAACATACTCACTCGCCCGCTGGGCGTCGCTGGCCGCGCCAATTCGCCTGCCAGGCTTGCGCCCGTCCTCGTTTTGACTACGGTCGGATTAACCATCCGGTAGCCTTCAGCTTGCTGACGAATTCGTCGGGAAAACCATGACGAGGTGTGGGTCCATTTTGCGTTCGCTTGCCCTTGGGGGAGCGGTTTGCGCCGTGCTGGCCGCGAGCGGCGCGCTGGCGGCCCAGGCGAGGGTCCGTGGCCGCCACCACGCCCGCGTTTCGCTCGAGGTGCGCGTGGGCCGCCTCTTGAAGGACGGCAAGTGCGGCGACGCCGTCGACCTTGCGCTGTCATCCGGAAATCTCGATCTCGCGGCCAAGGCGAGGGGGCTTTGCGCGCCGGCGTCCCCGACCGCCGTCCTCTCCCAGGCCGACGGTCCCGCGCCGCCAAAGAGCCTGACAGAGCAGGACGTGCAGAGCTGGGCGGCCCGGAACGTCGATCCCAAGGGCTGGTCGCCCGTGGACTACGACCAGGAGGGCGTCCACCTGGTCGACGCCGCCGGCGCCCGGACCAGCCCCGACAACATGCTGATGATCTCAGGGCGGGAGGAGCTGTTCCGTCCGGCCGAGCGCTCGGGCGTGCTGGCGCGCTCGGACCGCCAGGAGTTCGAGGTCGACTGCCGGGCCAGGCGATTCCGCCTACTGTCCATCGAGGTGTTCGCCGACAACAACCTCACTGGAAAGTCGCGCACCATCTCGGGCCCGCTGACCGGCTGGCTCGACGCGGAGCCTGGCTCGCACCGCGCCGTGCAGGTCGAACAGCTGTGCGGCGCCGGCCTCAAGACCGCCGCGGCGCCCGACCCCGCGCCCATCCTCGACGCCGCCGTACGCCCGCTGGCCGCGCGGAACTAGGCGAGCGCCGCCGGCGCCGGATCAGGCCTCTACCTCACGCTTGCCGCGGCGCTGCCGAAAGTCTGGGCGGCGGCTGTCGCCGGATTCGGCCGCCCTGTCCTGTTGACAGGTTGTCACAGGATTCCACTGGCCTCCAGCCTGAACCGCTGGTAAACAAAAGCTTAACAAGACTACGAATGGTGGTGGGCGTGTATTTCGGGGCAAAGTGGCCCGGCAGCCTGCTCGCGCGTCCTGGCGCCGAGGCTGCCGAATGAGTTCGGTTTCCGACCAGAACGCGAAGACCGCGCGGTCTCAGACCCGCAAGGGCGGATCCGTGGCGCTCGCCGCGCGCCTGGGCGCCCGCCTTCCCAGGGTCGGCCGCTACGACCGACCCAGCTGGTCCGATCCCACGGCCGATGCGGCCCTGCCGCCCAGCAGCCTTCGCGATGTCATCCTCGACCTCGCCCTGGACTCCCTGACCATGCGCCGGGTCCAGCTCCTTGGCGCCCTGGTCCTGGCCGTCCTCCTGCCGATGATCGTCCGCTGGCGGCTCGATCTGCTGGGACTGGCGCCGCGCGGCGACATCACGTCGCTGGGCAACCTCAGCATCGCCAACGCGGTCCTCGGCACGGCGGCGGCGATGGTCCTGGGCTATGTGATCATGCGCCAGATGCGGGCGCACCCCGGCGTCCGCTCGATCGGCTACGTCGTCTACGCCTTCGCGATGAGCTATGGCGCCCTCGGCCTGGCCTTCCTGTTCGTGCGGGCCGACTACTCGCGCTATCAGATCCTGGTCAGCGGCGCCCTGGCGGTGCTCTGGTTCGTCTTCGTCGACCAGGTGACGGCGCGCCGCACGGTGTGGCGCCTCGCCTTCCTGCCCGGCGTTCCGGCGGCTGCGCTGCCGCGCGCAGCCCGCGTCTTCTGGCGCCCGCTGACCGCGCCAGACCAGTCGCTGACGGACCTGACCGGCGTGGTGGCGGACCTGCGCTCGGATCTCTCGGCTGACTGGGAGCGCTTCCTCGCCCACTGCGCGCTGCAGGGGCTGCCGGTCTACGACGTGCGCCAGGTCAGCGAGTGGCTGACGGGCAAGGTCAGGGTCCAGCACCTGTCGGAGAACACCCTCTCCTCCGGCTTGGCCCGTATGGTCTATGTGCGCGTCAAGCGCCTGGTCGACATCTTCGGCGTCGCCCTGGCCGCGATCCCCTTCAGCCTGGCGATCGGCGTCGCGGCGTTGCTGATCAGGCTGGAGAGTCCCGGTCCGGCCTTTTTCCTTCAGCGTCGCATGGGCCACCGCGGGCGGCCCTTCATCATGTGCAAGCTGCGCTCGATGCGCCAGGACGCGCCGGCGGCCGGCCAAGCCTTCACCGCCGAGAACGATCCCAGGATCACCCGCGTCGGCGCCTTCATTCGCAAGTACCGGATCGACGAATTCCCGCAGATCTGGAACATCGTGATGGGCGAAATGAGCTGGATCGGGCCCCGGCCCGAGGCGATCGCCCTGGCCGACCTCTACGAGCGCGAGGTGCCCTTCTACTGCTACCGCCACATGGTGCGGCCGGGGATCACCGGCTGGGCCCAGGTGCATCAGGGCAATGTCGCCCTCGTCGACGCCGCCGCCGAGAAGCTTCACTATGACTTCTATTACATCAAGAACCTGTCGCCATGGCTCGACCTGTTGATCGGCGCCAAGACCGTCCAGACGATGCTGACCGGTTTCGGGTCACGGTGATCCGTTCGGCTCCGGACGCCGCCTCGGCGCCGGACGTTAACCATAGCCGATCGTAAAGTCCGGTCATGGCGCGGCTCTACGATTCCCAGAAGCGGATCCTGGTCACCGGCGGCGCGGGCTTCCTCGGCTCGCACCTGATGCGACCGCCTGCTCGAGCAGGGCCACGAGGTGATCTGCGTGGACAACTTCTTCACCGGCACCAAGCGCAACATCGCTGCACCTGCAGGGCCACCCGCGCTTCGAGTTCATGCGCCACGACGTGACGTTCCCGCTCTATCGTGGAGGTGGACGAGATCTACAACCTCGCCTGCCCGGCCTCGCCGATCCACTACCAGCACGACCCGGTGCAGACGACCAAGACCAGCGTGCACGGCGCGATCAACATGCTGGGCCTGGCCAAGCGCCTGCGCGCCAAGATCCTGCAGGCCTCCACCAGCGAGGTCTACGGCGACCCCTCCGTGCATCCGCAGACCGAGGACTACTGGGGCAACGTCAATCCGATCGGCACCGCGCTCCTGCTATGACGAGGGCAAGCGCTGCGCCGAGACCCTGTTCTTCGACTACCACCGCCAGCACGGGCTGCAGATCAAGGTCGCGCGGATCTTCAACACCTACGGCCCGCGCATGCACCCGGACGACGGGCGGGTGGTGTCCAACTTCATCATGCAGGCGCTGAAGGGCGAGCCCATCACCCTCTACGGCGAGGGCGAGCAGACCCGCTCCTTCTGCTACGTCGACGACCTGGTCGACGGCCTGATGCGGCTGATGGCCAGCCCGGACGAGGTCGACCGGTCCGGTCAATCTCGGCAATCCGGTGGAGTTCACCATCCGCCAGCTGGCCGAGCAGGTGCTGGCCATGACGGGCTCGAAGTCCGAGCTGACCTTCCTGCCCCTGCCCACCGACGATCCGCGCCAGCGCCAGCCGAATATCGACCTCGCCAGGTCGCGCCTCGGCTGGAGCCCGGCGGTGCAACTGGAACAGGGCTTGCAGGCCACCATCGAGTACTTTGCGAGCCGCCACGTAGCGTGCCCCGGTCGATTTGGCCCAGCGGTCCATCAGGTGCCATGATGAATCGTCCAACCAAGCTGGAGAACGTGGAGACCGCCGCCCCGTCAGCCGGTCCCGTGGCAGCCGCGGCTGCGCCGTCCGTTTTCTGGCCGTTGCGCCTGACGATTGTGGCCACTCACCCAATTCAACATTTCGTACCTTTCTACCGTGCCCTCTCAGGCGTTGATGGCCTGGCGGTCAAGGTGCTGTTCGGCTCTCGGATCGGGCTCAAGCCCTATTTCGATCGGGAGATGAACACCGAGCTCGTGTGGAACATGGATCTCGTCTCGGGCTACGAGCACGACTTCCTTCCTGAAGCGGACGCCATCGGCAGCACCCGATTTCTGGCGATGAACAATCCATCGGTAATGCGCGCTCTCGCGGTCGCGCGGCCTGATGCCGTGCTGGTCTACGGTTATGCCAACCTGACGGCGCTCCGCACCCTGTCATGGTGCCTGATGCGGCGCACTCCCGTTCTGATGATGTCAGATTCCGAGCTGCTGCACAGCCGCTCGTCCTCGACACGGTTGCTCAAGTCGCTACTTCTCCGCCTGCTGGCCCGCCAAGTATCGGCCTTCCTGACCGTGGGCGACAACAACGAGCGCTACTGGCGAAGCTACGGAGTTCCGCCAGGCCGGCTGTTCCGCACGCCCTTCACAATCGACGAGGATCGCTATCTGGAGGCCCGACGCGATCGCAGCCGACTACGCGCGGCCTGGCGTCGCTGCCATGGCGTGGATGACGACGAAGTCATCTTTCTGGCGGTAGGAAAACTGTCGGCCCGGAAGCGCCAGCGGGACTTGGTTGAAGCGCTCGCTTACCAGCGCCAGGGCATGACGGAGAGAACGCGGCTTGTTTTGGCCGGTGACGGACCAGAATCGTCAGGAAATCGAGGCCCTGGCCACGGCGCAGGGGCTTCCGGTCACCTGCCTCGGCTTCGTCAATCTGGATGAGTTGCCCAAGGTTTACGCCGCGGCCGATGTGCTGGCGCATGTCTCTGACCGGGACGCCCATCCCCTGGTCTTATCCGAGGCGGCCAGCGTCGGACTTCCGATAATCGCAAGCGATCGGGTCGGCGCGGTGGGCCCTACCGATATTGCCCGGCCCGGCGAAAACGCAATCATCGTGCCGGTCGGGGACCGAAACGCGATCGCGTCGAGCATGGCGCGGTTGGCGGGCAATCGGGCCCTGCGCGACGCCATGGGTGTGGCGTCGGTCCGCATCTTCGCCTCACAGAATACGGCGGCAAGCATCGCGGGACTGTCTCGCGCTCTGGCGGCCGTTTGCGATTGGTCAACATCACACTGATGTGTAGGCGCTTAAGGATCGTCCATAATGCTGATCGACCAATTGCTCGCAGGAGAATTCGAACACACCCCCTCTGTGCAGAAACGACTGTTCTATGCCGCGGAGCGAACCCTCTGCCACGCCATCCTGCGGCGGCGCCCTCCGTCCGTCGATGGCCCGCGCCTTCTCAATCTCGGATGTGGGCCGCACATGTTTGAGGGCTGGGTGAACGCCGATGACTACGCGATCAAGCGGTACTTCCGCCAACGGGCGTTCCGACCCAATTGGCGTCTGGACATCACTCGCACATGGCTTTGCGATCGCAATCACTGGGACGGGATCTTCACCGAGCACGTCATCGAGATGCTCAGTTTCTCTGAAGCGGTGTCGACGCTCAAGGAGTGTTTCCTGACGCTCAAGCCCGGGGCATGGGTGAGAATCGGTCTGCCGGATCTCAAAAAGTATGTGGCGATCTATGAAGGGCGTTCGGATGGTTTGGGCTTTCCCGAATTCCCCCATCCGGCGCTCGCGGTCTCCTTTTTGACCAGATGCATATTCACAAGTCGACCTGGGATGCTGACCTATTGTGCACGGTGTTGGCCGAGCTGGGGTTCGTCGACGTTAAGGAGGCCTCGTTCCGGCAAGGGGCGGACCCCCGCCTGCTGAAGGACGACGACGACAAGGCGCACGGTAGCTTTTACGTCGAAGCGAGGAAGCCCGCGCGGTGACGAGATCTCGACGCCTCTATAGGCTAGTGGAGGCCGTCATCGGTCGGTCGTTGGCCGGCCGCATTGGCAGATGGCTCTACCTGGGAAGTCGGCGGGAGCTGTCGAACGACCCGATCGAAAATGGCGAATTCGCGCTGCAGGACTGGTTCGTGGCCACGGCGGGCGACGGACTCTGACTGTGCTGACGTGGGAGCCAACCTCGGCGAATGGAGCGCGAGGCTTGCCGAGCGGGTCCAGCTTAACAGGTTGAAGGGTTGGGTGATTTACGCCCTTGAGCCCGCCCCTCAGCAGCGGGAGTCACTCACTGAAAGGCTACGCCCGTGGTTCGGCCAAGCCGAGATCATCATCGATGGCCGCGGTGTCGGCGACGAGCCCCGACAGGCGCGGTTCAAGGTCACTGGCGGGCGGACCGGCGACAGCGCGCTCGTGGCGGAGGACCATAGCGACGCCCAAGGTGTCATAGACATTGAGGTGACCACCCTGGACGCACTCTGCCAGGAGCGCGGCTATCCGCGGTTGGACCTGTGCAAGGTCGACACCGAAGGCAACGACTTCAACGTCATCCTCGGCGCGCGCACCCTTTTCGACGCTGAGGCCGTGGGCCTGCTGCAGAATTCGAGTACAACTGGCAATGGATCGGCTTCAGGCGCTGGCTGAAGGATGTGTTGTCGTTTCCTCGAGGACCGCCCCTACGCCCTTGGCCGGCTGACGTCGGACGGCTTGGAGCTTTATTCGGCTTGGCACTTCGAGCTCGATCGCTATGTCGAAACCAACTTCGTAATCATCCATCGCGGGCTGTTGGCGAAGATCCCCACCGATCGCCGGATTCGACCGGTTCAACACGGCCCGTCCGTGCCGGAGTGACCGGAGGCTGAGATCCGGAACCGATTCCGAACCGGGCCGAGACCTTGGAAATCTGCAGCAGGGCGGCCGAGATTGACGCGGGCACGTCGAACATGTCGGCGAAGAAGCGGGGCAAAGGCTGCTTCAGCCGCGGGTACCACCACGAGGATCATGATGGCGGCGTTCAGTGCTTCCCCGACCACCCCGCCGATAATCATCCCGGCAATGCCCAATGGAACGCTCAGGCCGCCGCCAATGGCGAGGGCTATGAACGCAATGCAAACTGTCGTGAATGACGGGCCGAACATACGATTGCTGCTGACCAGCGCGATCCAGCTGACCCGTCCAGTCTGAACGC
Organism: uncultured Alphaproteobacteria bacterium; assembly: GCA_963775275.1. GTDB lineage: Bacteria > Pseudomonadota > Alphaproteobacteria > Caulobacterales > Caulobacteraceae > JANWHQ01. The sequence goes on from CAVZII010000005.1 coordinate 1,485,517, forward strand.
AGGCCGACATCAGCAGGAAGAGCGCGATCAGACGATAGTCGAAGATCACCTGGCCGCGGGTCCAAATTTGGAAGACCGCCGGGCCCAGCAGCAAGAGAAAGCCCGCCACGCAGACGAAGAGAACCCAGGAAAACCGGTTACCCAGGGTTAGCAGCCGATAGGCGCAAGCCTTGTCCTCCGCGCCCATGCAGCGGGAAATTTCCATGCCGATCGGCAGCGCGAGCATCAGCAAAAGCTGGTCAACCAGCCTGACAGCGGAGCTGTAGATAGCGTAGACCCCGACGGCATGGCCGCCCAACACCGCGCTGAGCAGCACCCGGGGCCCTTGCACCATTAAGCCCTGGTTGGAAAAGTGGAGATGGCCAGCCCGACCGCTGGCTTCACCTGCGCGGCCAGCCAAGCGGTGTCGAAGGCCAGAAAATCGGGCCGAGCCCAGGGCGTGGTGCGGTGGGCGTAAAAGCTCACGATGAGCAGATCGAGGAGGGCGCAGGCGGCCATGATCTCTGCCGCGCCGAGTTGACTGCTCTTGAAGAAGATCACCGCGGCCACGATGCCCATTAGCTCAAGGAACTTGGTGAAGCCGGAGATATCGTAGGAGAAGCCGTAGGATCCGGCCGCGTAGAGGGCGGCCACGACCATGCCCCTCAGGGTCTGGATCCAGATCTGGGATGCGCCGAGGCTGAGGATCAGAATGGCGTCGGTGCTCGAGATGTTTGAAAGCCGGAAGATCCGGACCACAGGCAGGCGGGTCAGGCCCGCCAGCATGACGAGGATCAGCGGCAGGATAACGTAGAGGGTGAGGTTGACCGACATCTGAAAGGTGCGCCGCGCACGCACCTCGTCGCCAGCGCCCACCGCCATAACCATTTCATAGGCCGAGGTCGTCACCAGCCCGAAGTTGGAATAGGCGAGGTAGGAGGCGAGCGCGGTGAGGGCGATCCACTGGCCATAGCCGCTCAGGCCCAGGCATGGATTAGCACGGGTACCAGAAGACACCGTGTTCAGGCTGGAGATGTTTCGAAAAAGCCTGGCCCGAGACGCCGAGGGTGAGACGTCCTGCGAGTCCCCGCCGAACTGGCGTCACTTCTGCTCCTCCTGCGACGCCCACGCTGTCGCATCGGGCGGTGCGCAATTCAAGCCGCGCAGCCGAGATGCCACAGCTTCCTGCGTTTGGCGGCGTCTCGTGCGGGCACGGACGTTGAGCTGCAGGGAAGCCGATAGACAGGCCAGCGACCGTTTCATAGACAGGTGCTGGGGAGAGCACGGCATGGCGGATCTTGTGCTGATGTACCATAGGACGCCAGCGTCCGCGGGTGACGATATCTTCGATGTGCCGATCCGATCCTTCCGCGCCCAGATCGATCGCCCCCTCGACCAGGGCTACGGCTTAGTCCCCTTCTCTGCGGGCCTTCGACGAACAATGCCTGCGTCGGGGCATGCATGTCAGCACCAGGTTCGACGACGGGCACGCGAGCAACATCAACGCCTTCGATTTCCTGAGCGACCGGGGAATCGTGCCCACTGCATTCGTCGTCGCCGAGTGGTCAAGCCGCAGGTCGGACGCCATTTCGCCCGGCATGATCCGCGAGCTCGCTGGACGGTGCGACTTCGGCAGGCATGGCGCGAGTGCCGGCGCGCGGGCGGCGCGGACGTTCCAGATGTCCGTGAATTTGAGCCTCTACTTCATTCTGCCTGTCATCGCCGCCGCTGTATTGACGATACCTTTTGTTCCTCTTGCAAGCTTTCTTCGGCTTTCCCAACTGACGGACCAGCAAGCCCTGAGCATTATTGCCTGCACGGCCGCAAAGATCTGGATGCAAACGCTCTGCGGCCTGATGGCGGCCTCGCTCTACGCCACGGGCTCCTACGGGCAGCATTCTTCGTGTCAGGCTCGTCACGGCTGATCGAACTGGGCGGGATCACGGCCGCTGGCCATGCATAGGCAACTGATCGTCGACGCGGACTTGCTGGACTCCGGACCGCTGTCGGTCTCTGGGCGGGAAGGGGACGACCTGAACCCCATCATCGTGGCCGCGACTGCGTTTGCAGCTGTAATTGCAGCAATCCTTCTTTGGCAACTGCTCTCCGAGATTCGTCGGTCGCGTTCAGGTCAATGCTCCCGGGCCAACGCGTACATCCTAGACCCTTGGACCAACGATCACGTTCCGGCCCCGAGGGCGGAGCGGCACTACGGTGGCGATCGGTAATGGCGAACTATCGTCCCCAGCTCGACGGGTGCGGACGTTTTGCATCCTCTTCACGGTGCTGAATTATCTCCACGGGGGTGCCCCCTGGTTCATCAATGGCTCGGCTGGTGTGGACGTTTTCTTCGCCCTAAGCGGATGGCTGATCACGTCGTTGCTGCTGGAAGAGCGAGCCAGGACCGGACGCATTGACATTTGTGGCTTCTACATCCGCCGCGCTTTCCGCATCCTGCCGCTCTATGTCGTCACTATCGCCCTCTATATAGTCGCGGCCGTCGCGACGGGAGGGGGACAACCTACGAGATCTCAAGGCTGCCCTTCCCTTCCTGGCCAGCCTCAACTCAGAATATCGCCCGGCCTCCGCGGGCAATCTCTTCGGCCACGCCTGGACACTGGGTATCGAGGAGAAGTTCTACGTCTTATGGCCGGCGCTTCTCCTGCTGTGGCCGCTACGGCGGCGGCTGACGGTGGTCGGGGCGAGTCTGGCGATCCTCGTGCTGATCGCCTTTTCCCCCCACGTCTCTGACCAGCTAAGGGGCTTCTCGTCGCTGGCCTTGGGCTCCGGTCTCGCCATCGCTGCAACGAGATCGTCCGCCCTCACCCGCTGGCTCGGTCGGCCCCTCGTCGCCCCCGTCGCTGTCGGCCTCGCGGCGTCGTTCTATGTCTTCTCGATCACTGTTGGATCGTCGTTCTTGTGGAACATGGGCATCGGTGCCGCCTCGGCCGTGATGATCGCCGGCATCTGGCACAATGCCGGCCAGCCGCTAGCCCGGTTCCTGGCCCTGCCGCCTCTGGCCTGGGCCGGTCGCCTGACCTATGCGGTCTACCTAATCCAGACCCTCGCCATCAACGCCGTGTGGATGCTGTTTACGAGGTTGGGTGTCTCCTGGAACTGGCTCGGACTGTTCGTCGCCAGCTACGCGGTAGCGATCGCGGCGGGGTGGGTCGCGCGGATGGTCCTCGAAAAGCCGATGATCAATCTTGGCAAGGCCTTGGCCGCCGGCCGACCGGTAGAGGATAGACGAGCGTCGAGGCGACCCCTGACGACCTGACCAAGCGTCGGCCCGCCGCCAGGTGGTTGTCAGCCTCGCGCTGAAAAGCCCCCGCGGCTTCCCCGCCACACACACCGTCAGCGTGATTGCCTGGGCTTCTATGTTGAGATGAGAAATTTATGGTCTTGAGCTCGGGGGGGCCCGACGGGCTTGTCAATTCCTCACCCCGAATAGCGCTCGAATGCGCTGACGCCGTGTCGCCTCGAGGCAAATCTGCTTATCTTAGAGTGGGCATGCGCCTCCCAGTCTAGAGGTGACCGCCCGGTGACCAACGAGGAGGCGATTCGAGTGGCTCTACTAGTTCTGATGTACCACCGGACCTCCCGCCTCCCAAGCTGACGCCGAGTTCGACGTCTCGTTGCCCGTGTTCCGACGCCAGATCGAGCTCATCGTCGAACGGGGGCACGCATTCGTGGCCTTCGACGAGGCGACCGATGAGCATTACGCCTCCGCTGACACCTACGTCAGTGTGACATTTGACGATGGACATGAGAGTAATCTGAACGCGTTCGAATTCCTTCACACCAAAGGTATCACGCCGACTTCGTTTGTGGTCGCTGATTGGTCGCGCCAACGCCCCGAATACATCTCGCCAACCCAGATCAGCGAGTTTGCGTCCATATGCGCATTCGGCGCGCATGGCGCGACACATCGGAACCTGACAACGATCTCCGACGCCGAACTGAGGTCCGAACTCCTGGTTTCGAGGACGTTTCTGGAGGACATCCTCCGCCAGGAAGTGACAACCATGGCCGTGCCGGGAGGCCGGTTCAACAGGAGCGTGCTTCTCGCCGCCCGGAAGGCTGGCTTCAAATCCGTTGGCAACTCGGTTCCGCTGATCAACCGGCAAAAGGGCGCGAGCGTCAACCGCATCGCGATCACTCGGACAACTGCACCGGACGCCCCCCTCCGACTGGCCAACGCGGGGCGGCTGTTCTGGATAGCACGGGGCGGGCGAAGGCAGCTCACGCTCGCCGCCCGGGATCTTGTCGGCGATTTCGGCCTATGCGACGCTCAAGAACTGGTTCAGAGGCGAGCGGACCGCCCACAACGAGAAGCCGAAGGCAAGCGAGCAATAGACAGATGTCATTCGCACCCGCCACTAACATCGCGGTCGCCCCGAAGTGGGAGCGCGCCTATTTGGTCGCCCTCGGCAACGCCGGACTGTTTCTGCTGCTTTCGGCGACGAACGAGATGCTCGGAATTACAGCGATCCCCGTGAATGTCGCGGTGGACATCGCCTTCGCCGCGGGCTCCGCCGTCAGCCTTTTCTATCTGGTCCGAGCTGGCGGAATTCTGGCCGCCGTGAGCTACTTCGTCTTCGGAGCCGGGCTGTTTTTTGGGTTTGGTACTGCCTATTCCACGGCCATGTCGGGACCCGCGTTCATTCACTTCTTCCCGCCGTCCGAACAGGAGCGAATCCTGACAACCATCAATCTGGTGAATAGCTTGTCAGTCTTTCTTGTACTACTCGTAGCCTGGCCGTTGTCACGACGGCGCTCGGACGGGACGTTTGACGCAAATCGCGTGGGCAAGATCGTCGATTACTTCCAATCGTTGCGATTCCCGATGCTGGCCGCCTCTAGCGTCGTGGTGCTAATGATGTACGCCACGTTCCCGATACCGACCGAACTTCTGCTCCGCAACGCCCTAAGACAGCTTTCTATCTTTGTGAACGTTGCACTTCTTCTCACTTTTGCCCGTTGGTCCGCCACTGATTTCCTAGCTAGGATTATGGCAATTGGGCTATTCGTGGCCCTCCTGATCTTTGCCATGCTCTCCCTATCCAAGACGTCGCTGGTTTTAACACTGGTTTCGGTCAGTGCCGGATTGTGGTTTGATCGGCGCTCGCGCTGGGTTCTGATCGGCCTGCTGTGTGTTGCGGCGACGTTGTATTTCGGAATCTTGGCGGACCTGTGTAACAGCGGGAGGAATAACCCGAAATACAGCGAATATGGCAATGGGATTTCGGATCGCGAACAGATCCTATCGGAGACTCTGGACGCTAGGCTTCGAGGTGACAGGTCGACGGCGCAGCCTCCGAAGGGCCTGTTGGGACGCTTTGCGTCGGCCCACGTCCAGGCGTTCCTGATCGAGGAATACAACTCGGGCGCTCGGGGGACGACCATGGCAAAGCCCTGGCAGGCGCTAGTGCCCCGGGTGCTTTGGAAGGACAAGCCAGTCGTCCTATACGGAGAGAACTTGGACGCCCACGTCTTCAGGCGGGCCAATTCGGGAAGCGCGCTGGCGCCTACCTACACGGCTGAGGCTTATTGGAACGGCGGCTGGTTGGGCCTCATCGCCGTGTCCGCTGTGCTAGGCCTCGAAGTCGGCTGGTTCACCAGCAAGTGGAACAGGTTCCTCAACGAGGGGACGAGGCACATAGGCGTGCTCTTCTTCGCTATCCCGATCATGCGCAACACCGGCTGGGTCGAAACCTGGGTGGTGGTCAACCTGGTCGGCGGATTTGCGACGCTCGTCGTTCTCATTAAGGCTGCCGATTGGGCGGCGCCTTGGACGCTGGCGTTCCGCGGCAGGCCGGTGGCGTCGCACGGCCGTCCCACCGGGGCGCGCGGATGAAGCTTCTGTTCGTCGGCCTGTCGTGGAACGGGTCCGACGCCCGAAGTCTCAGAGAAGCCCTCGCCCGACAGCCGGGCATCCAACTGGAAGAGATCGCCATTGATCTTACCGTCCCCGTCTTCGATTCCCGACTTCTGAGAGCGCTCAACCGGGCTCTCCTTCCGCTGGAAATCCAGGAGCTGAAGCGCCGGACGATCCTCGCCTGCCGGAATTTCCGCCCCGACGCGATCCTGGTCTACAAGGGCGCGCACCTGGACGCCGACTTCATCGGTCTGTTGAAGGACCAGTTCGCCCCCGTCATAAACGTCTTCCCCGACGCCTCGCCTCACGCGCACGGGGCCTTGTTGCGCAAGGCGATCGGCGCCTACGACCTGGTGATCTCCCGAAAGACCTACCATCCGCCCCGGTGGTCGGAGCTGTATGGATACAGCAACCGATGTGTCCACGTCGGCCATGGTTACATGCCCACGGTGCATCTGCGCGTCGCGCCTCCGACGGAGACGCCCTATGACGTCGTCGTGGTAGCCAACGGGCGCGAGGAATACGCCAAGCTCCTGCGGACCATGAGCGCCCGGTTGGGCGCCAAGACCTGCGGATCGCGGTGGGCGGCCCGAACTGGGAAGGGCGCGGCTTAGAGCAACTACCGGGCTTTTCCCTGGTCGGCGTCTCGACGGGCCGGTCGTATGTGGACTGGCTTCGCCGCGGCAAGATCGTGGTCGCCCCGATCCAGTCGGTGGTCCATGTCGGCGGCACTGCCCAGCCGGGCGATCAGGTCAGCGCGCGCACATTCGAGTGCGCCGCCGCCTATACCTTCTTCATTCACCCGCGGACGGACGAGGCCAAGCTCTACTACGACGAGGCCACGGAGGTCCCGATGTACTCCGACGGCGAGGAATTGGGCGACAAGATCGGCCACTTCCTGCAGCGCCCCGAGGTGAGACAGTCCATGGCGGCGGCAGCGCACCGCCGCGCCGTGCCCGCCTATTCCGTCGACGCCCAGACGGCGCATGTTCTCGCCCTCCTCGAGGAGGTCGCAAGCGAAGCGCGCGCTGGCCAACTCGACGACCTGGCGAGGAACGACCGGTGAATTCCAAGATCGCTCTGGTCGTTCCTTCTCTGGACGAGTCGGGAGGCACAGGAAGCGTGGCGCGCTTCGTTCGCCGCGCCATTCGCAGCCAGCCCAGGCTCGATCTCAAGCTGGTGTCCCTGTCGATGTCCTCGACGGATCCGTGCAGCAGACTCCTTCGCAAGCCGTTCTCCTGGCTCAAGCCGATCGGCGTCAAGGAGGGTCGGTTCGACGGAGAACCCTTCGTCCACGTCGGCGCGGCGTGGGGCGAGGTCGAATTGCAGAGATTGCGGCCCCGCCCCGTCCTGGCGCGGATCCTCGAGGACTGCGACCTGATCCAGGTCGTCGCCGGAATTCCAAGCTGGGCGCTTCCCGTCGTAGGACTCGGCAGGCCCGTCGTGCTTCAGGTGGCCACGCTGGCGCGGATCGAACGGCGCAGGCGTCTTGAGAAGGAGCGGGGTCCGCTTGCCCTCTGGCGAGGCCTGATGACAAGCATCGTCGAGCGAATGGACGCGCATGCACTCAGGAGCGTGGACGCGATCCTGGTGGAAAACGATTGGATGTACGACCACGTGAAGGCGGTCGTCGGCGACGGCCCCGCGCTCGTCGTCCGCGCGCCTCCTGGCGTGGACACGTCGCTGTTCCGCCCAGCCGACAATCGACAACCAGGACCTGGCTACGTCCTGAGCGTTGGCCGCTTCAACGACGCCCGGAAGAATGTCGGGCTGTTGCTGGAAGCCTATGGACGACTCTGCGCCCGAATGCCCGACGTCGCCCCCCGGCTGGTGCTAGCCGGCCTGATGCCGGCGCCGGAGGCATTCTGGCGTCGCGCGGAAGCCCTCCGACTGTCGGATAGGATCCAGTACCTGCACAGACCCTCCACCGAAGAGCTGAGCCAGCTTTACCGATCCGCCAGCGTCTTTGCTCTGACCTCCGACGAGGAGGGGTTCGGGATGGTGATCATCGAAGCGATGGCGTCGGGCGTTCCCGTGGTTTCGACGCGATCCGGGGGGCCGGACGCCATCATCTCCGACGGACGCGACGGGTTTCTGGTCGACCGTGACGATGCCGAGGGGATCGCGGACAGACTGCACCGGCTGACGACCAACCCCGCGCTTAACATCGAGATGGGACGCCAAGGTCGCGCGACCGTGGAAGCGCGCTACAGCGAGGAAGTTGCGGCGAAAGCGTATCTTGACGTCTACCAGAAGGTATGGGGCCGCGGCCCTGGGGGGAACAACGGTGTTTGAGATCATCCGCCGAGCCGCTCGCAGAGCCTTTCCGGGCAAGTCGCGCGTCTTCCAGCTTGGCTCCGACTGGCTGAACCTGTTCAGCACTGTCAGGAAGGAAGGATGGCATACCTATTCTGTCTTGCAGAGCTGCCGAACGGCCGGCGGGGCGGTTTGTCTGGACTCGGTTTCAGTCAAGCTTCGGATGCTCGACTTCCCCTTCTGGATCCGCCCCGGCACGAGCGACGCGCTGGTGTTGATGCACAATCTCATCCGAGAGGAATACGGAAGGGTGCGCCCCCGGCGCGACCCGGTCTGGATGATCGACGCCGGCGCCTACATCGGAGACACGGCGGCGTATTTCCTCTCGCGCTTCCCAAGATTGCGCGTGGTCGCCCTCGAGCCGGTTGCGGCGAACTTCCAGGCAGCGGCGAAGAACCTCGAGCCCTACGGTGACCGCGCCGTGCTCCTGAACAAGGGGCTATGGGTCAAGGAAGAGACCTTGAGGTTCGCCGGAGAAGGGCTGGGCGGCCGCATCTCGCAAGGGGACGGACCCGAGGTGGCTTGCGTGACCATCCCCGGCCTGATGTCGCGGTTCGGCATGGACAGGATCGACATCCTCAAGATGGACATCGAGGGCGCGGAAGAGCAGGTCGTGGGGGACGGCGCGGCCACATGGCTGCGCGACATCGAGGAATTCGTCCTCGAAATACACAGCCCGACGATCCTCGCGAAGATTGCCCCCGTGATGCGCGAGAGCGGCTTCCAGCTCGAGCGCTACCGATCCATCTGGTACGCGAGACGAGCCGGGCCAGCGAATGCACGCCGCCCTGCGCTAGGTGACGGGAAGCGGAGCCCGCCTCGGAGAGGGCCGGCACGTGACCGCAGCGACGTCCGGAACGCGGTCTGATGGCAGACGGCCCGAGACAACCTGCCGACTACCGCACCTGGAAGCACTGGGACGCGGAGCGCTTCGGACAGGTTGGCCCCGTCGATTCCCGGTATTTCGAGGCCGAGTTCGCGGCAGCCGGGATCGATCTGGACAAGCAAGTGTCCCTGCTCGAGATCGGGTTCGGCAACGCGGAACTGGCCGCCTGGGCGCGCGCGCGCGACTGGCGATACAGCGGAACCGAACTGGACAAAGAGCTGGTCCAGAGGGCGAGGGCAGTTGGACTTGACGCGCACCCGGCCGACACGCCCTTGGCGGAGATCGCGCCGGGAACAGAACTCGATCTGGTGGTCGCCTTCGACGTCCTCGAGCATCTTAGCGCGGACGAAATCATCGGTCTCCTCGGATCGATCCGCACACGCCTGAAACCCACTGGACGTCTCCTCGCCCGGTTCCCGAGCGGCGACAGCCCGTTCTCGAGGGCGATCCAACACGGGGATTTCACGCATAAGACCACGATCGGCAGCGGAATAGTGGAGCAGCTGGCGCTGAGGACGGGGTTCCGCGTGCTTCAGATCCGCCATCCTGTGTTCCCATTGACGGGCCTTGGGCTGCGGCGGCTCCTTCGCCGCTTGCCCATCACGATCAGCCGTGCGCTGGTCCGGCGTCTCTGCCGGCTAATCTACTTCGACAACCGGCCTCGCGTCGTAGATCCGAACATGATCATCGTCCTCGAGCCCATGCCTGCCGCGGAGCACGTTCCTGGAGGACGTGGATCATGATGCACCCGCGTGCAGAATGCCCGTTTGCAGGAACTCCGAGTGCACCTGAGGGGTCGATATGGGCGAGGATCTAGGCGCCGCACAGATGAAGCGGCGCGTCTCTGACGACAATCCCTTTGTGCCGAGCGGCGTGAATCGCATCTCGTGGGCGTTCGGATATGAGTTCATCCGTGATGGCATGTGCGTCCTCGACTACGGCTGCAACACAGCGGGGTTCATCAAGGCGCTGTCTTCGCGAAAGCGGGTCGATGCATATGGAGTCGAGAAGAACGCTGACATCGTGACCGAGCTGAACCTGCCCAACGTTCGACACGTTGACGATGTCATCCCTTTCGAAGATCAGACCTTCGATGTGGTGACCATGTTCGACGTGCTCGAGCACATCTACGATCAGAAACGCATCCTGCGTGAAGTGAATCGCGTTCTCAAGGACGACGGCCAGATCATCGTAACCGTGCCCCGTCAGTACGCGTTCTCGTTTCTGGACAGCGGAAACTTCAAGTACCGGTTCCCCGCGGCTCACAAGCTGTTCTACTCGCTCCGCCACTCGCCGCAGGAATACGATTACAGGTACAAGAACAACCCTTATGGGTTGATTGGGGATGTCGAACTTCAAAAGGCGTGGCACCAGCACTTCCGCAGAGTCCGAGCTGAGGGCCCTGATCGAGGGGGAGGGGCTCGAAGTGATCGAGACAGACGGATCGGGCCTCTTCGGAGATGTAATGACCTTCCTCGGATTCTTCGGCTTGGCATTCCTGTTCAGCAAGAAGCTACATGAGTGGGAGACTTGGAATTTCGAGAAAAGAGAACTCTACTGCGTAGCAAGAAAGAGGTCGCCGGCCGCGTGAACGCTCGACACTCGAAATTGAGAGACATTTGGTGACGGATGCGGCCCTTTGGAAGGCGGCGGTCCGCCATTCATCCTGTCAGCTGTGCAGGGGCCCAATCGCGCCCAAGTTCCGGAAGCAGACAGAAGACGGCGTCTTCGATTTGGTCGGTTGCCGGAATTGTGGGTTCGTGTTCGTCAACCCAACGCCGAGCGAAGACGACATCCTTCAGTTCTACGCGACGGCTGGGCACGGCGAGGGTCGGGTGCACTCAAGCGCAGCGTCGGTGCTCGAAGCGGAGAGGGCGCGGCCGAGCAGCACCTTGGATGCTGCACGGATCGTCGGAAGCCTTGCAGACCTGACGGCCGGGCGACGGTTGCTCGACGTGGGATGTGGCTATGGGCTCTTCTCACGCGCCGCGATCGCGGCGGGATTTGACGTGGCCGCCACGGAGATCGCCGCCACCGAACGCAGCATCGCCGCCGACATCCTCGGCTTCGAGCCAATGGCCCTAACCTTCGAGGCCATCCCAGAGGATCAGCAATACGATGCGATCATCCTGAGCCAGATCCTGGAGCATGCACGCGACCCGGACGGATGGATGCGGAAGATGATGAGGATGCTTCAGTCAGACGGCGTGGCCGCGATCGCCCTACCCAACTTCGATTCCATATTCACGAACTTGCTCGGCTCTCGCGATCCCTACGTCACGCCGCCCGCCCACCTGAACTACTTCAACGCCAGGAACTTGACACGGCACGCGAAGCGGCTGGGCTTTCGCGTCGAGAGGGTCGAGACAGTGTCCCGCATTCCCATCGACAGCTTCATAAGACGGATGGGCGGTCTCGCCGGCGGCGCCGCATCGGCGATGTTTGCGACTGTCGGCGGGGTTCTGGACATAGTCCTGAAAGGCGCAATCTTGAATGTCTACCTCCGCAAGGTGTGACCCCGTTCACGGGGGAAGGCCGTGAGGCCTTTCACAGATCTTAGATCCGCCTGCGAGCTGGAGGCGCAGGCCTGCGTGGTTGGATCGGGGCCCGTGGGCCTGGGCCTCGCGGATCGGCTGGCACGGCGCGGGCTCAAGGTGGTGGTGCTAGAATCGGGCGGGGCAGTTCCACAGGCATCCTCGCAAGCCCTCTCGAACGCGCAGATCGTCGATGACCGGCACCATGTTCCGATGGCCCTCGCCGTTTGCCGGGCGTTCGGCGGAACTTCATGGCTGTGGGGCGGTCGATGCCTGCCGCTTGACTCAGTCGACTTTAAGTCCCGACCCGGCATCTGTTCGACCGGGTGGCCAATCACCGAAGCCGATGTCGCCCCGTACTACCCTTCCGCCGCGGAATTCCTGGGATGCGGAAGGGGCGGATTCGTCCTGCCGGACGGAGTCGCCGTGAAGACGCCGCCGAATGCCGGCGCCGATCTTCGCACCGACAGGATCGAAAGGTGGTGCGGCGAGCCAAACATCACCCGCACATGGCGTCTACCAAGCGGAGCGCCGAAGCCATTGGTTGTGCTGAACGCCACCGCCACGGGCGTGCGTTTTAATACCGACAGGAGCGAGGCCATCGGCGTTGAGGTCGCGTCAGACAGCGGTCCTGCCGTGATCCCCGTCCGGGCGTTGGTCTTCGCGTGCGGTGGGCTAGAGACCACTCGGCTCCTGCTCAACGTGCGACGCAAACACCCCCACCTTTTCGGGGGAGAGGACGGGCCGCTCGGGCGGCACTACATGGCCCACGCGTCGGGCCACATCGCCCAGATCGTCTTCTCGTCCCCCGAGGCCGCGCGGAACTTCGCATTCCACGACGACGGGAGCTGCGGCTATCGCCGCCGCGTCGTATTCAGCGACGCGGTCCTACGGTCGGGCGAGATACCGAACATCGCTTTCTATCCAGACAATCCGAAGATGTCCGATCCCGCGCACGAGAGCGGGATCTTGTCCGCCCTGTTTCTCTTGATATCGGTGCCGGTGATCGGTCGGCGATTGCTCTCTCCCGCTATCCGGGAGATGCAGATGTCGGGCGCGCCGCAGCGCTTGCACCACCTGCGAAACATATTCGCGGATCTTGCTGGCACGGCGTCTTCCTTAGTCGATGTCTTGAGGCAGAGGCTTATCCTGGGCCGGAGAAAGCCGTTCGTCTTTATCTACAGCCGCAACGGGGAATACCCTCTGCACTATCACTCGGAGCACGCAGCGAACGCCGACAGCCGGGTATCCCTGGGCGAGCAGGTAGATTCCGCGGGCCTCTTTAGGTTGAAGATCGACCTGCGCTTTTCGCGGGAGGACGGCGAAGGCGTTGTGCGGGCCCACGACCTGTTGGATCGGGCACTCCGAGCGAGCGGCCTGGGCCGGCTCGACTATTCCCCGGATGGAGGCAACCTGGCGGATCAGGTGCTCGACCAGGCGCGCGACGGGTTCCACCAGATCGGGCTGACGCGCATGGGCCGGGACGAGCAGGACGGCGTCGTCAACGCAGATTGCCGAGTGTTCGGTGTCCGCAACCTTTATCTCGCCGGCTCCTCTGTGTTCCGGACCTCCGGACAAGCCAATCCGACGTTCTTCGCAACGGCCATGGCGATGCGACTGGCGGACCACATTTCGGCCCAATTCGGGAGCGGCCGGGCGTCGCCATGACCGCTCCCTTCCCCACGACCATACAGCTCGGTTTCGGCTGCGCCTCCTTGGGATCCAGGGTCGACGCCCGCCAGGGGCTTCGTAGCCTTGCGGCCGCCTACCATCTCGGGGTGAATTGGTTTGATCTAGCGCCCTCCTATGGCGACGGAAGGGCCGAGGAAGTCTTCGCTGCCTTTGCAAGCGGCCGACGCGAACAGATCCACATCTGCACGAAGTGCGGTATCGCGGCGCAGAGGGTGGGAAGACTCGTAGCCTCAGTCCGGCCCGTCGCCCAACTGGCGGTGAGTGTTGCGCCGCCGTTGCGCGCCTGGATCGCCCGAGCCCGCGAGCCGCCGGCTCGAACGCCCATAACAGGCGAGCTCATACGATCGAGCCTGACGGAGAGTCTGAGGCGGCTGAGGACGGACCACGTGGACGTACTGGCGCTTCACGACCCGTCCGAAGACGACTTGGCGCGTGACGATGTGGCTCGCGCGCTGGAAGACGTGGTGAGGGGCGGCGAGGCCCGCATCGCGGGCGTGGCCGGCGCTCCGGAACGGGCAGTCGAAGCTGTCCGCCGCCGCCTTCCGATCGGCCTCGTCCAGTTCGCGAACAATTTGAACGTCAAGGGACTGGAGCAGGTCCGTGGCGCGCTCGGCGATAGCATTTCGGGACTTTTGGTCGTGACCCATTCGGTCTTCGATCCTCTCAGGCGGCTGTCCAGCTTGGGCGCGGAGAGATCGTCGGAGATGCGCCGCGACTTGGAAGAGCTCGGCTATCGAGGGCCCTTGGGTCAGGCAGCGGGCGCGGCGCTTATGGACTACGCACTCGGCTGCAACCCCCATGGCGTGGTTCTCGCGTCCATGTTCGACCGGGCTCACCTCGAGGCCAATGTCGCAAGGACCAAGGCCCAGGCTCCGAATCCGGACACCATCGAAAGCGTGTTCGCTCTCTACATCGGCGGTCCGCGCGGCCCCGGTCCGGGAAAGGCGTCCTGAGATGCGCCTGATCATGGTCGTCCCCACCCTGGAGCACGAAGCCAGCGGTCCATCGTACAGCGTGCCAGCTCTCGCCCGCGCCCTTGCCGATCGAGGCCATGATGTGCAGCTCATGTCGGCAGGCAGCCAGGCGGTGGAGGTTGGCGAACGGATTCGCCACCGTCGCTACGAAAGGGACTGCGCGGCCACGCCAATTCTGAAGACCTTGGAGCTGTCGTCAGGGCTCGCCGCCGGTTTGCGGGGGGCGGCTCGGGACGTCGATCTCATCCACGCAAATGGCCTTTGGACGATGCCAACCATCTATCCGGCCCAGGCCGCCCGTTGCGCGGGCAAGCCGCTGGTGCTGTCGCCTCGGGGCACCTTGAGCGCGGTGGCGCTCCGCCGCTCCAGATGGCGCAAACAGATCTTCTGGCGACTGATCCAGAGTTCCGCAGTGAAACAGGCGGCCATGCTGCACGCGACGTCCGATCAGGAATACCAGGATCTGAGGCGTCTTGGTTTCCGGCAACCCGTCGCCGTTCTGCCGAACGGCGTCGACGTCGCTCCGCCCCGCCTCGCGCGCGGCTCGACCCGGTCACTTCGCCGGCTGCTCTATCTGGGGCGGCTTCACCCGATCAAGGGACTGGAGAATTTGCTTGTCGCCTGGAGCCGTATCTCGGCGGGGTTTTCGGACTGGGAACTGAAGCTCGTAGGCCCAGCCGAGGATGGCTACGACAAGAAGCTGAAGCGGCTCGCGTTGGACCTTGGCCTTCAGAGGGTGCACATCGCTGGGCCGACCTATGGGGCGGCCAAGTCCGCAGAATATGCCGAGGCGAACCTCTACGTGCTGCCATCCTTCTCGGAGAACTTCGGGATGTCGGTCGCTGAGGCGCTGGCGCAGTCGACCCCCGTGGTGACCACGATGGGAACACCGTGGGCGAGAATCGTGGGCGAGCGGTGCGGCTGGTACGTTCGGCCGGACGCGCTTGGCCTCGAGGCCGGACTGGCCGAGGCGCTTGCATGCTCACCGGCGGACTTGGAAGCCATGGGCGCTCGGGGCCGCGGCTGGATGCTGCGTGACTTCTCGTGGGCTCAGATCGCCGCGAAGACGGAGGCGGCATACCGCTGGATCCTGAGCGGCGGGCCGACGCCAGAGTCGGTGCGCATCGGGTAATGGCGCGCGGGCGGGCAGATAAGCGCGGATCGAGGACGGCACCGGTCGCCGTCGTGATGATCTCGTTGAACGAGGCCCACAACCTCAACGCCGTGTTGGAGAACTTGGAAGGGTTCGCCCGGGAGGTCTTCCTGGTCGACAGCTATAGCGCCGACCGGACGGTCGATATCGCGCTGGAACGCGGCGTGCATGTGGTGCAGCGGAGGTTCCGCGGCTTCGGCGACCAGTGGAACTTCGCCCTTGAGAGGCTGCCGATCACTGCGCCCTGGACAATGAAGCTGGATCCGGACGAGCGTCTGACCGACGAGCTGAAGGCAGCGATCCGGGCGGCGATCTCGAAGGACGGCTGCGTCGGTGTCTCGATGCGGCGACGGCTGTGGTTCATGGGCCGGCCTCTGCCGGTTCGGCAAAGGCTCGTTCGGGTGTGGCGCACCGGGTCGTGCCGCTTCTCGGACGTGGCGGTGAACGAATACCCCATCGTCGATGGGCCGGTGATCGAGATCGACGGCGACCTGGAGCATCATGACAGTCCCAACCTGCACCACTGGTTCGACAAGCAGAACGCCTACAGCACTGCCGAGGCGCTGTCGGCCTGGCGGAACGCGCCTTTATCCGCAACCCCCCGATTGTTCGGAACCTCGCTCGAGCGGCGCATGTGGCTAAAACGTCGCGCCCGCGGCCTGCCGTTCTTTCCGCTTATGATGTTCCTGTACTGCCTGCTGGTGAAGGGGGCGTGGCGCGGGGGGGGCGTGGGCGTGATTTGGTCTTTGATGAGGGCCGACGTCCATCGCTGGCGCCGCTATAAACTTCATGAGCTCGAGATACTTGGAGCACCGTACGAGATTCCACGCCCAGGACTTGGCACCCCCCACCCGCGCGTGCCGCAATATGACTAGGCACCGGACATGAAGCAGATCCTCCAGAACCTCAGCGATGGGCGCACCTCAGTCGAGGACGTCCCCGCCCCGCTCTGCCGCCCGGGCCAGCTGCGCATCGCCACCTCGGTGAGCCTGGTCTCGGCTGGAACCGAGCGGATGCTGGTGGATTTCGCTCGGGGATCGCTGATCGCCAAGGCGCGTCAGCAACCCGACAAAGTCCGCCAAGCGATCGAGAAGGCGAGGACCGACGGGATCGCCTCCACCGTGGAGGCGATCCGCTCCAAGCTCGATGAGCCGATGCCGCTCGGCTACTGCAATGTGGGGCGAGTGCTGGAGGCTGGCGCGGGCGTGGAGGAGTTCGCCGCGGGCGACCGGGTGGTCTCCAACGGCCGGCACGCCGAAGTGGTGGTCGCTCCCTGGACCCTGTGCGCGCGAATCCCGGAGGCGGTACAGGACGAGGCTGCGGCGTTCACAGTGATCGGCGCGGTGGCGCTGGAGGGCGTGCGCCTTGCGGCGCCGACGATCGGCGAGACCTTTGTGGTCACGGGTCTTGGCCTGATCGGTCTGATGGCGGTGCAGATCCTGAGGGCCAATGGCTGCACGGTGCTGGGCATCGACAGCGACCCGGCGCGGCTTGAGCTGGCGCGCGGCTTCGGGGCGGAGACCGTCGAACTCGCCAAGGGCGAGGATCCGCTCGCCAGGGCTGCCGCCCTGACGCGCGGCCGCGGAGTCGATGGCGTGATCCTCACCTTGTCATCCAAGAGCAGCGAACCGGTATCGCAAGCGGCCCACATGTGCCGCAAGCGGGGGCGCATCGTGCTTGTGGGTGTAACGGGCCTGGAGTTGAACCGCGCCGACTTCTACGAGAAGGAGCTGAGCTTCCAGGTCTCGTGCTCCTACGGGCCGGGCCGATACGACGCCAAGTACGAAGAGATGGGGCGCGACTATCCCTTTGGCTTTGTGCGCTGGACCGAGCAGCGGAACTTCGAGGCGGTGCTGGGACTTGTGGCGTCGGGCGCACTCGACGTGCGGCCGCTGATCAGTCACCGGTTCGGAATCGACGAGGCGCCCGGGCCTACGACCTGTTGGCATCGGGAGTGCCAGCGCTTGGGATCCTGATCGCCTATCCCAACACGGGCGGCCTTGATGCTTCGGTGGTCAAGCTGGCGGCCGCGCCGGGGCAGGGCCGCGCGGCGGGCGGGGTTTTCGGCTTCGTCGGTGCGGGCGCCTACAGCGGGCGGACCCTGATCAAGGCCTTCAGGGATGCCGGGGCGGGGCTGAAGACAATAGTCTCGTCGGGCGGCGTCTCGGCCGTGCACAACGGACGCCGACACGGTTTCGAGGCGGCGGCGAGCGACCCGGAGGCGGTGATCGCCGATCCGGCGATCGACGCGGTATGCATCGCCACCCGCCACGACAGCCACGCGGACTTGGTGCGGCGGTCGTTGAAGGCTGGCAAGCATGTGTTCGTCGAAAAGCCGCTATGCCTGACTCTGGACGGACTTGAGGCCATCGAGGCCGATTTGGCCGCAGCGTGCGCGCGCGGCGCAGGGCCAATTGTGATGGTCGGTTTCAACCGCCGCTTCGCTCCGCTTACGGTCAAGGCTAAGGCGCTGTTGGAACAGATTGCCGAGCCTAAGGCGCTGGTAATGACTGTGAACGCGGGTGCCGTGCCGGGCGACCACTGGACCCAGGACCCGCAGGTCGGAGGCGGGCGGCTAGTTGGAGAGGCCTGCCACTTCATCGACCTGCTGCGCCATTTGGTAGGGGCGCCGGTGCGGCGAATGGACGTCACCGGCGTGGTGCGGCCGGGCGGTCCGTCGTGCACGGATGTGGCAAGCCTGACCCTGAGCTTCGAGGATGGCTCGATCGGCGTGGTGAACTACTTGGCCAACGGCCATCGGACCTATCCCAAGGAGCGGCTGGAGGCCTTCGCGGGCGGGCGGGTTCTGGTGCTCGACAACTTCCGTCGGCTGACGGGGTACGGATGGCCCGGCTTCCGCCGCCGGGGCGGCTGGCGGCAGGACAAGGGCCAGGCTGCTTGCGCCGCCGCCTTCGTAGAGGCGGTGCGCATCGGCGGCGCTTGGCCGATCCCTTGGACAGAGCTGGCCGAGGTCAGCCGTCTCTCCATCCAGGCCGCCGAACGCGCCGGCGGATGAGCGTATCGCGCTTGATCCGGACCATCCGGCCGCTGAAGCCGGTGCAGATCTATGGCCGCCTGCTTTACGAGGCGCGCCGGCCAAGGGCCCGTGTGATGGTCGCGTCGGCGCGCCGCCAGCCGGCCGCCGATTGGACTGCGCCCCTGGAGCGGCCCGTGTCACTGTTGGGGCCGGGGCGGGTGCGGCTGCTGAACGAGGAAGGCCCGCTCGCCTGGAACGATAGTGGCCGTTCGGCCCTTTGGCTCTACAACCTGCATTACTTCGACGATCTGAGCGCCGCGCCTACGGCGGTGCCTACGGAATGGCGCCAGGCAATGCTGGCGCAATGGATGGCCGAAAACCCAGCGGGCCAGGGCGTCGGCTGGGACCCCTATCCCACCTCGCTGAGGATTGTGAATTGGATCAAATGGTTTTTGGGCGGCGGCGCGGCGCCGGAAGGCATGGCCGTCAGCCTGGCCACCCAGGCACGATGGCTGGAAGACCGGATCGAGTGGCGGCTGCTCGGCAACCACCTTCTCGCAAACGCCAAGGGCCTGGTGTTCGCGGGGGCATTCTTCGCCGGACCCGACGCCGACCGCCAGCTGGAACGCGGGCTCTTCATCCTGCGCCAGCAGCTGGCCGAGCAGATCCTGGCCGACGGCGGGCACTTCGAGCGGTCACCCATGTACCACTCGATCGTGCTCGAGGATTTAATGGATCTCGTCAACCTCGCCCGGACGTTTGGACTGGCGCTGCAGATTGAGAGCTGGATCGATATGACCGGGCGTATGCGACGCTGGCTGGCGGCCATGACCCATCCGGACGGGCGGATCGCCTTCTTCAACGACGCGGCGTTCGGAGTGGCGGCCGAGCCAGCGGCGATCGAGGCCTATGCGGGCCGGCTTGGCCTGCCGCCAGTGGATGCGGCGCCGAGGCCGGTCACCCACCTGGAGCCATCGGGCTATGTGCGCTTGCAGGCCGGGGAAGCGACGGCGTTGGTTGACGTGGCGCCGATTGGGCCCGACTACCTACCCGGCCACGCCCATGCCGACACCTTGTCGTTCGAACTGTCGCTGGGACGCGAGCGTGTGATCGTCAACGGCGGCACCTCGGTCTATGGCTCGGGCCCTCAGCGCCAGCGCGAGCGTTCGACCGCCGCCCACAGCACGGTAGAGATCGAGGGGCGCGACTCGTCGGAGGTTTGGGGCGGCTTCCGGGTCGGACGCCGGGCGCGGGTCTTCGATGTCGAGGCAGCTAGTGGGGACTCTTGTTCGATCGTCTCCGCGGCTCACGATGGGTACCGGTGGCTGCGAGGAGCGCCGGTCCATCGGCGAACGTGGCGTCTTGAACCGGGGCGGCTAACGGTCCGGGACTTGATCGAAGGCGATGCGGCAACGGCAACGGCCCGATTTCACTTGGCGCCCGACATGCTCGCGCGGACAGACGGCGATGGCCGGAGCGGCGAATTGGCGCTGCCGAACGGCCGTCGCATGAGTTGGATCAGCTCCGGCCAGCTTCGGATCGAACCATCGGAGTGGCGACCGGAGTTTGGCCGCCGGGTCCAGAGCCGCCAGCTGATTGCTCCGCTGTCGGCAGGGCGGCTGGAGACGGTTTTCACCTGGTAGGCGGCCGTGCACATCCTGTTCCTGACCGATAACTTCCCACCAGAGGTCAATGCGCCGGCGTCGCGCACGTACGAGCACAGCCGCGAATGGGTGCGCGCGGGCCATCGCGTGACAGTGATTACCTGCGCGCCGAATTTTCCACAGGGCAGGGTGCACGAGGGCTACAGGAACCGGCCATGGCAGCGTGAGAGCATGGACGGCGTGGAGGTCGTGCGGGTCTGGTCCTACATCACCGCAAACGAGGGGTTCGTCCGCCGTTCGCTTGACTACGCCAGCTTTATGGCAAGCGCGATCCTGGCCTCGCCGTTCGTGCGTGGCGTGGACATTGTGGTGGCGACCTCGCCCCAGTTCTTCACGGCCTGCGCCGGTTGGGCGGTGTCGCGTGCAATCGGAAGGCCCTTCGTATTCGAGCTGCGCGACCTGTGGCCGGAGTCGATCCGAGCCGTGGGCGCACTTAAGAACCAAGTCATGCTGGATGCGCTAGAGCGGCTGGAGCTGTTTCTATACCGAAGCGCCGCGGCGGTCGTGTCTGTGACCCACTCGTTCCGCGAGAACCTGATTGCGCGCGGGATCGACGGCGGAAAGATCACGGTGGTGACCAATGGCGCGGATCTTGCGCGCTACAGTCCGCGGCCAAAGGACGAGGCGCTTCTTGCCGAGCTCGGGCTTACTGGAAGGTTCACCGTGGGCTACGTGGGCACCCACGGCATGGCGCACGCCCTGGAGACGGTGCTAGATGCCGCACAGCGACTCGAGCTCCGTTGCGGTCCGCCGAAGGTCCAGTTCCTGCTCCTGGGTGATGGCGCGGCGAAGAGCGCGTTGAAGGCGCGCGCCCAAGAATTGGACCTGGGCACGGTTACCTTCGTCGACAGCGTTCCGAAGGATCAAGTGACACGGTATTGGTCTGTGATCGACGCCTCGCTCATACACTTGAAGAATACGGACCTGTTCACCACCGTCATCCCGTCGAAGATATTCGAGTCCATGGCCATGGGGATTCCCATTCTCCACGGCGTGGCCGGCGAGTTTGCCGAGATCGTCCTGCGCGCGGGCGCTGGGCTGGTTTTCGAGCCGGAGAATGCAGAGGCGCTTGAGGACGTCGTCCTCGCGCTTGCGGCCGACGAGGGCCTGCGCGGGCGGATGTCGCAGTGCGGGATCGCGGCTGCGAGGCGCTATGACCGCGCGTCCCTGGCAGCGGACATGCTGGGGGTGCTCGAAGAAGTGGCTCTTACCCGCCGGAGCAGGCGGCGGTGAGCCGCAGGCGTATACTCATGGTCGCGGGGGCGCGGCCGAACTTCATGAAGGTGGCGCCGATCATCAAGTGCATGGCCGCCGACCCGGGGGCCTTTGAGCCTCTCCTGGTGCACACGGGTCAGCATTATGACGAGCGGATGAGCGGCTCGTTCTTCGGCGATCTCGATATCCCGCCTCCGGACTTCAACCTCGACGTGGGCTCGGGCAGCCACGCCGAACAGACCGCCGCCGTGATGACCCGCATCGAGCCGGTGCTCAGCGAAACGGAACCCGACCTTGTGATCGTGGTCGGGGATGTGAACTCCACCGTTGCCTCGGCCCTGACCGCCAAGAAGCTGGGGCTGAAGGTGGCGCATGTGGAGGCGGGGCTCCGCTCCCGCGACATGAGTATGCCCGAAGAGATCAACCGCCTCTGCACGGACGCGATCTCGGACCTGTTGTTCACCACCGACCGTGGGGCAGGCGAGAACCTGAGGCGCGAAGGCGTGCAGGCGTCACGCATCCACTTCGTCGGCAATGTGATGATCGACTCGCTGATGGCGCGTTTGCCCCAAGCCGAAGCGCGCGACCAGGCGGCTGAACTGGGGCTGGCGCCGGGGCGCTACGGCGTGTTGACTTTGCATCGGCCGAGCAACGTGGACGATCCGGAGAAGCTGGGGGAAATCCTGGACGCCATCAGCGACGCCATGGGCGAGCTGCCGGTGATCTTCCCGGTGCATCCACGCACCAGGTCGCGGATCGACGCCTTTGGCCTCGGAGGCCGTTTCGCTGGCTCGATCGGCCGACCGGGCATCTTCCTGACCGCGCCCCTGGGTTACGTGGAGTTCCTGAGTTTGAACCGCCAGGCGAGGCTGGTCCTGACCGACAGCGGCGGGCTGCAGGAGGAGACGACCATCCTCGGCGTGGGGTGCGTCACCCTGCGCGAGAACACCGAAAGGCCGATCACTCTCAAAGAGGGTACAAACGTGCTTGCCGGAACATCGCGCGCGGGAATCCTGTCGGCCGTAGCTTCGGCCCTGGCCAGGGATCCATCCAAGGCCCAGCGGCCGGAAAAGTGGGACGGGCGGGCCGCCGAGCGGATTATCGATGTGCTGAGGACGACATTTCGCGAGGGGGCGTAGGGCGTGAACAAGGCGAATATCGGGAGCGCCGACGCGCTCCAGAAGCTGAGCGCAGCGATTGACGCGCGAACGGCGCTCGTGGGTGTGATCGGCCTCGGCTACGTCGGCCTGCCTCTGGCGGCGGCCATCGCCCGAGGTGGCTTTCCAGTTTTGGGGCTGGACACCGATCCGGCTAAGCCGCCCCAGCTCAATGCCGGACGGTCGTACATTGCAGCTGTGCCCGATGAGACCCTGGCTGAGCTGGTCGACAAGAAGCGGTTCAGCGCCACCTGCAACATGGATCGGCTCGTCGAGTGCGACGTAATCGTCATCTGCGTGCCGACGCCGCTGACGCGAAATCGCGAGCCTGACCTCTCGTTCATCCATGCGACCGGCCACGCCATCGCTGAGCGGTTGCGGCCGGGGCAGCTGATCGTCCTGGAATCCACCACCTATCCCGGGACGACGCGAGAGGTGCTCAAGCCGATCCTTGAGGCCAAGGGCTTCGTAAGTGGCCGAGACTTCTTCCTCGGGTTTTCGCCCGAACGAGAGGATCCCGGCAATTTCTCCTTCGAAACGGCATCGATTCCAAAGGTGGTTGCGGGCGATGGCCCGGCGGCAGCGGCCCTCGTGGAGGGGTTCTACGGCTCGGTCGTAAGGACCGTCGTGCCCGTTTCCTCGTTGGATGCGGCCGAAGCGGTAAAGATCACGGAGAATGTATTCCGTTCAGTCAACATCGCTCTCGTCAATGAGCTCAAGCTCATCTACGGCGCCATGGGGATCGATGTCTGGGAAGTGATTGAGGCCGCCAAGACTAAGCCTTTCGGCTACATGCCCTTCTACCCAGGTCCGGGGCTTGGCGGGCACTGCATCCCGATCGATCCCTTTTATCTGACGTGGAAGGCGCGGGAACACGAGATACCGACCCGATTTATCGAGTTGGCCGGCGAGATCAACGTCTCGATGCCCAAGCACGTAGTGGAGGAGCTCGGCCGGGCACTGGACCAGCGGCTGGGCCGCGCTCTTAGCTCGGCACGGGTGCTGATCATCGGAATGGCCTACAAGAAGAATGTGCCCGACATCCGCGAGAGCCCGTCGTTGAAGCTGATGGAGCTGTTGATCGAGAGGGGCGCCAGCGTGGATTTCCACGACCCTCATGTGAAGGAAATCCCACCAACGCGCGAATATGCCAAATTGCGAGGCCGCCAGTCGGCGCCGCTTGACGCCGAGACCGTCGGCCGGATGGATGCGGTGCTCATCTCCACCGATCACGACAGCATCGATTACGAGTTGCTGCTCGCCAACGCGAAGCTTATCGTGGACACGCGTAACGCGATGGCGCGTCGCGGCTTCCAATCCGATAACATAGTCAAGGCCTGATCAAGAAGCTCAATCGGGGCCCTTTGGCCGGCTCGCGGCCACAGACTCTGCGAACTCGTAGTCGGAACAGCTCCATCGCCAGCGCCATTCTGCCGGCTTGCGTGCGCGTATGCTGTACGGTCGTGAACATTTGTTTGTTCCGGTTCCGATAACGCCACGCTACGAGTGTCTCGCTGTTCGTTTCCTCGCGCATGTCGGCCGGAAGCAGGCTCCAATTGTCGTAAGCCAGCGCCAGCCTGTCGGCGATCAGTGCCGGGTCGTAGGGCGCGGTGTCGTAGGTCCGCTGCAGGTATCCCAGGCCGGCGCGGCTTAGATGGCCTCCTCGGCGCTCGTCGATCATCGCCAGGTTCAGCCATGCCCGCGCATCGAGAGGGCGTATCTTCAGCGCCTTGCGGCTCAGCGCCTTGGCCTTCGCCGGATCGCGCTCGAGCGCGCGCGCGGCCATGGCGTCATAGGTCGCGGGCGAGGGCAGGACGTTAAACGGGGCGGCACCGCCGGCCGTCGCGGCTTGCGCCGAATAGATGGCCGCGACGATTGCGGTCGCCAAGCCGGCAATGCCCGCTGCCCAGGCCAAAGGACCCGACGCGGCCGTTTGATCCACAGCCTGGCCGCTGGGTGGTCGCATGGCCAGTCCGGCCACAAGGCCCAGCAGGCAAGCCGATAGCGCGGCGATGGACGGAACCTGCAGTCCATAGTCGGAGACGCCGTGGATCAGAGGAACAAGGCTCGCTGAGACGAGCCCGCGGATCCAGGTGGTCATCCCCAGGCGTCGGCCTGCGCCCCGCACGGTCGACCACAGGATCAGGCCGACGCAGGCGAACATCGGCGCCGCGCCTATGACGCCGGCCTCCTCCAGCCACTGCAGATAGACGTTGTGCGCGGCGTGGATGTTCCACAGCTGCGGATAGTTCGCAGCGGTCGTCACCATGCGGTTGACCGCCTCGAAGCTGCCGAGGCCATACCCCATCCACGGCGCCGCCAGAAACGCCTGCCAGTGCGCGGTGTTGATCGGGCCTCGGCCTGAGGCGCCGGGATCGACGCTCATCAGCCGCTCCAGCAGCGGCGCGCCGCCGATCGTGATCAGGGCTGCCAGGATCGCCATCAGGGCGACGACGCCCAGGCCCGGAATCCCGAACATCCGCCATCGCCGCGCCGCCGCCTCCCACAGCAGGAAGCCTGTCAGCGCGATCCCCGTCGCGACGAACGCGCCGCGCGAGGCGGTCAGGATCAGGCATGCGGCGCAGAAGACCAGCGCGACCAGGCTGGGCGCCGCCCTCTGCAGCACGCGGCCTGACCACAGCGACTCCCCTCGGCCGAGGCCGCGGAGCCTGTCGGTCAACGCGCTCGCTGAGATCAGGATGCTGGCGCCAAAGAACGTCCCGGCAGTGTTGGCGCTCAGGAACGCGGCCGACAGACGCGTCCCGCTGTAGGGCAGCGGAATGCTCCCGAACAGCACGCCCGGATCGGCCAGGTGGGACGTGAAGGCCCAGATCGCGAACAGGCCCGTGGCGATCACGAACAGGCGCAGGAACCAGCGCGCGCGCTCGTCTTCGGATCCGACACACCAGGCGACAAGGAACAGGCACGCCAGCGCGGCCAGCCTGACCAGTTCCACTTCCACGGCGGACTTGTCGACCGCGGACGCGGCGGCGGCGTTCACGAAGGCCCACATGGGGTGCGGTCCGCCGGGTGCGAACGGCGTCAGGCTCAAAAGGCCGACGGCCGCCACGGCGAGCAGGAGCAGGCCCGGCCAGCGTAGAGCCGAGGCCGCTCGCCCGATCTCCCGCCGCGCCCAGGGGCAGGCTGCGACCAGGATGGCCAGGATCAGCCCCTCGGCCGCCGCCAGCCCCAGGGCGAATTCCAGCCGCGCGGCGCCGAATAACAGATGCGCCGCGAACAACATCAGCGCACAGCGCCGCGCCGGCGGCCTTCTCGGACCATCCGATCCGGACTGAGCCTCGTGGCGCCTCGGCGTTGATGGAGAGCGGACGGGCCGTCGAGGCGGCCCTGTCGGCTGGGCTCATTGACCGTAGTACTTGCGATACGACCGGTAGTAGTAGCCGGGGTCGCCATAGCCGTACCGCGCCTGGGCCTTCATATCCACCTGGGTCAGCGCCGCGCCGGCGACGAAGGCGTGCACCGAGGTGAGCAGCCGCAGGGCCGATTGCGCCGCCTTGCGCGGCGTCTTGCGCCAGCGGACCAGCAGCACGACGGCGTCAGCCATCGGCGCCAGCACGCGGGTGTCGGCGATGGGCAACACTGGCGCGGTGTCGAGGATCACCACGTCGAACTGCCGCCTCAGCGCCTCCAGCAGGATCTTCATCGCCTGCGCGCCGAAGACGTCCCTGGGGGTATAGGCCGACTTGGCGAGCGGCAGCACCCACGCGCCCGAGGCATCGTGGATCAGCGCCTGTTCCAGCGACGCCGCGCCGTTCAGCACCTCCAGCAGCCCGACCTCCGGTTCCTCCGGCAGGATGCGGTTCAGCCCCCGTTGCCTCAGGTCGCAGTCGATCACCACGGTCGGGCGCCGGAAATGGCCATGGTGCGCGCCAGGGCGAGCGCGGTCGTGGTCTTGCCCTCGCCGGGCAGCGACGAGGTGACGGCGATCACCTTCACCTGCTGGCCGACGCGCGAGAACAGGACCGACGCCCGAAGGTTTCGGAACGACTCGGCGAAGCTCGACAGCGGCTTTTCGATGACGAAATCCACCGGGGCCGTCAGAGATTTCGAGCTGGCCTTCGGATTGTCCAGCGTCGACGCCAGCGCCGGGATCGACCCGAGGTAGGCGAGTCCAGCTCCTGCTCCAGGCTCTCCGCCGTGCCGATGCCGTTGTCCAGTCGCTCGGCCGCGAAGGCGGCGCCCAGGCCTGCCAGCCCCGCCAGGATCAGCCCCACCATCAGGCTTCGGCTCTTGTTCGGATAGCTCGGCGCGCCGGGCACCTTGGCTTCGGAGACGATCGCGCGCGTCCGACGTCTCCAGCCCTTGCTGGCTCGTGGTCTCCTTGAACCGGTTCAAATAGGAATCGTAGAGCGTCTTGATCGCGTCGGCGTTGCGCTGCAGCTCGTCCAGGCGCACCGAAGCGCGGTTGTTGCCCGCCAGGGCGCCCTTCGATCTCGCGACGCTGGCCTCGACCGACGCTGTCCTTTGCCTGGCGATCTGATCCTGGGCCTCCAGGTTCGAGATGATCGACTGGATCTCCTGCTGGATCTGGGTGTCGATATCCGCCAGCTCTCGCCTGGCTTTCAGCATCTCCGGATATCTCTCGCCATATCGGCCGGACAGGTCGGCGATCTTCTGCATCAGCGTCGCGCGCTGCGCGCGCAGCGCCTGGATCGTGGGCGAATCCACGGCCGCGCCGACGTCGGCGCCGTTGCCGCCGCGGGCCATCTGCATCTTGGCCGCTTCCAGCGCGGCGTCGGCTTCGGCCTGCTGCGCCCGGGCCGTCGCGAGCTGCTGGTCCAGCGTCGAGATTTCCTGCTCGGTCAGCGTCGCGCCATTCGCGCTCAGGAGGTTGTTGGCCGCCTTGTACTGCTCGACCGCTGTCTCGGCGTCCGTCAGCTGCTGGCGCAGATCCGCCACCTTGCCGTTCAGCCACTCGTTGGCTTCCCGCGTGGCGTCGAACTTGGCGTCCAGCTGCTGGGTCAGGTAGCCCTTGGCGAAGGTGTTGGCGAGCAGCGCCGCCTTCGTCGGGCTGGGCGAGGTGTAGGCGAGCTGGATCACATAGGTCAGCCCGACGCGGCTGACCTGCAGCCCGGCCATGGCCTTGTCCACCACCGCCTCGTGCTGGCGCTGCGCGAGCATGGCGTCTATCGTCCCGTTGCGCACGGGCTCCGCTGCCTTGCCCGAAGCTTAACAGGGACTGCAGCGGCCCCGGCTTCCTCAGCGCGGGGTTGAGGTCCGGATCCTGCTCGAGCTTCAGGTCCTTCACCACCATCTCAGCCAGCGATCGCGACTTCAGCACCTGGACCTCGGTGTCGATAGATGTCGAATCCGCCGGGATGCCCGACATCACCGCGCTGACGTCGACGATGTTCTGCTTGCGCGTGTCGATCATCACCTCCGCGCGCGCCGTGTAGAGCGGGGTCTTTCTGGAAGGTGTAGATGACCGCTCCCGCCAGCACGATCAGACCCACCCCCAGGATCAGGGGTAGCCGTCGTCTCAGCACGGCGATCAGCTGGTGGACGTCGAGGGCGACGGCCGGCCCCTCCGTCGTTTGCTGCGGGAGAGGAGGAGCCTCTGCTATGGAGCCGTCCATGGTCGATCCACTAATCCGACAAGGGCTTCCAGAACCTTAAACGCGCAAACCTGAATCTAGAACTGGAAGGTCAGCGAGCCCATGACCCGGTTGTCGGCATAGCTGGGAATCCTGAGCGTGCCGGTCGAGATCAACCTTCAGGTAATCGTAGGTCAGCATCAGGCCGATGTGCTCGTTCATCAGATAGGTCGCCGAGAACCCGCCGCCCGCACGTTTGTCGGTGCGCGACGCCTGCTGATAGCCGTCCTGCTCGTAGGACCCGTTCGCGCTCAACAGCACGTTGCGCAGCAGCTCGTGATCGATGCGCATGGCGCCTGTCGTCGCGATATAGCCGGACGCGTTGATGGCGGTGGCCTCTTCGATCGACCGTGAGCCGGACAGGTTCACCGTGGTCAGTTGGGTCGGGAACCAATCCACGGCCACTCTGTACGAGAAGCCTGGAACGTCTCTCTGAAAGCCGGGCTGGCGTAGGACTGGTCCATATAGCCGATCTGGACTTCGCCCCGCTCAGGTGGCTGATGTCGAAGCTCGTACCGCCCGAGATGTCGTAGCCGTCCGAGTCCCGGTTGAACGCCGACGCCGGCGGCTTCAGCTTGTAGCGTCGCTGGTTTGACCGCGCCTTCGACGAAGAACGACATCTCCGGGCTCTGGGCGAACTCGACCCGGCCGGTCTCGGTCCATTCGTGCCGGTCCCGGTCGGCCTGCAGCAGAAAGGCGCCGGATCTGCGTCTGGTTGTTGTCGTAGCTGTAGTCGGCGAAATTGACCCTGCCCGACAGCCGCAGCCGGCTGAACTCCCGCACGCCGCCGAAGTTCGCCTGGGTCAGGTCATAGGTGATCGGGGTCTTCGACGCCGTCGGCGCGTTGGGCGCCGTGCGCGCCTCCGTCGCGCGATCGTAGCTCGCCCCGGCGAAAGGTTGGAGGTGGCGCAGCATGTCCAGCCGTCCCGCTTGCGCCCACGCCATAGTCCGTGGTGTCCTCGGTCGAGTGGCTCGCGTACCGGTTGACCATCGCATGAGCGTAGAAGTCGAGCTCGTTGCGCGACCAGTTGGACTTGATCGCCACCTCCGGCGTGACGTGGAAGATCGTGTCGGCCGTGCCCGTGTTCTGGGTCGCGTAGATGTTGTCGTTGTACTGGGCGTCGGCGGTCAGGCGCGGATAGATGTAGAATCCGCCCGAGTGGATTCCCGACCGCCTCATAGCCAGGCCTCGCCCGCTCGCGCGACCGAGACGTTGCGGTTGCGCGCGAAGTTGCTCGCGTCGTCGCCCGTGGTCGTGTTCTGGGAGCCGGCCTGCGCCCACGCGCTCGACGCGGCCAGCACGCCCGCGCCGATCAGAACGGCCGTCCAGATCGCCTTCTTGATCATGTCCTAAGCCCCGCCACCACGCGATGTTCGTGAATTCGCCGCGCCTCTATCAGCAGTAGTCGGCGACGACGTTGGTGCACGGCGTATAGTTCCGTTGCCGTTGGTCGTTCCGTTCAGGTTGCCGAGGTTGCCCGTCGCCGCAGCCGCGATGAAGGTCCCGAGATCAGTGAACGTCGTGACGACCTGTCCCGCCGACGGTCGTGCTCGAGACGGCCTGCAGCCCGCCCGAAGACGCGACCTGCATGCCCAGCGGCCCAGTGCCGTTCTGCAACCCGGTCACCAGGGCCAGCGCCTGGTCCTTGGAGCCCTGGCTCGTCCCGGTCGTCCGCCGCGATCTGCGCCGCGGCCTGGGCCGCGCCCTGGGCGGCGACCGAGAGCGACACCACGCCTGCATTGACCAGATTGGCCAGCGCCGTTGAGACGTCGTCCGCCGCGGCGCCGGCCTTCAAGGCCGCCGCGATGGCCGACTGCACGGCCTGCACGAGGCGCAATCCCCGTTCGGCGGGCGTCAGCCCGGCGTAGTCGGTGGCGTTCTTGGCCGCTGTGATGCGCGGCCTGCACCTGCGCCTGGATTTGCGCCGTCGTCGGCGCCGCCTGGGCGAAGGCCGGCGCGGTCGCCGCCATGTCGAACACGGGCGCTACGCCCAGGATGGCGGCGCCCAGTGCCAGCGCCGCTGCTTTCCGCGAGATCATGAGGAGCCCCAACGTGGTTGGCTAGGGTTACCTCTGACTCAACCATACGCGGAGGGCCAGCGGAATCTTCACCTCGACGAAGATTTCAACCCTCCGTAGCGAATCTGCATCAAAAGAAGCGCTCGGGAATTCGAATCGTGTCGCCGGGCAGGACCGGCGTTGTCGCCAGCAGCTTGTATTCGTGTTCCGTCTGGTCGTCTGATGTGCTTGATGAACACCTTGTCCTTTTTCGCGCGATAGGTGAATCCGCCCGCCGCGGCGACCGCGTTGATGACGGTCAGGCCATCCGTGAACGGATACTTCCCGGGGCTGCCGATCTCCCCCAGGATGTAATAGGGTCGGAAGTTCAGCACCTCGGCGCTGACGCTGGGATCCTTCAGATAGCCCTGCTTCAGCGCGGTCTGCACCTCGCTCTGGAACTGCCGCACGGTCAGGCCCGCCGCCTGTACTTCGCCGACCAGCGGCAAGCGACACCTTGCCCGTGCCCGACACGATGAATTCGCCCGAGAGCGAGTCCTCGCCGAACACGATGACCCGGACCTTGTCCGCGGGCCCGAGCTTATAGGCCCTGAGAGGGTTGGACGCCCTCGGGGCCGCGACGGCCGACGCGTCGCCTGTGGGTCGCGCCGCCTGGTCGGCGCCCGACGCCGCGTCCTGCGCGAAGGCGGCGCCAGTAATCGGAGCGAAGTCGGCCACCAGCAGCGACATCGAGGCCGCCACGATTGTCCTGACTAGAGACACGCTTCCCGCCCCCGCTGATCCGGATGCGCCCACATCAAGAATCGCACCAGCCTGCCTACCCGACGACGCCAGTCTGCAGCACGGCCTGTTCCGTCCCGAACAGGCGCGCGGCCGTCAGCTTGGCGGTTGCATACGCGCCCGTGTCTATACCAATCCGATTGCGCCCAATGTAGGGCGCGGCTTCCGGCGTGTGGCCGTGCACCACCACCTTCTCGATGGGCCTGTCCGAGGTGAGGAAGTCGTCCCGGATCCAGAGCAGGTCGTGCTCGCTCTGCTGGTCCAGAGGCACGCCCGGGCGCACGCCGGCATGGACGAACAGGTAGTCGCCGCAGATCACCGCCAGCTCCAGCCCATCGAGGAACGCCTTGTGACGCGCCGGCAGCGCCTCGGCGAAGACCAGCCGCGTCTGCTCCCAGGCTTCCTCGTTCGTGCGGCCCGACGGCGGGACGACGCCATAGGATAGAAGCGTCTCCGCCCCGCCGAATTCCAGCCAGGCCGCGCCGGCCCTGGGGTCCTCCAGGAACGCCAGCAACTGCGCCTCGTGGTTGCCCTTCAAGGCCCTGACCTCGAACGCGCCCTCCTCCTCCGCCGCGATCACGGCGTCGATCACGCCGCGCGAGCTCGGGCCACGGTCAATATAGTCGCCGATGAAGATCAGGATGGGCCGTCCCTCGGCCGGACGCCCCTCCGCGTCCTCACCGATCTTGCCGAGCAGTTGCTCCAGAAGGTCGAGCCGGCCGTGGATGTCGCCCACGGCATAGATCAGCGCGCCGCCCGTGGTGGGCGCCGGGACCGGCGAAGCGGCGCGGGAGAACAGGCGGCGCAGCAACTGCGGCTCCGATCGGGCTGGACGCGCCCCGAACATGGCCGCCCAGGCCCGCCGCCGCAAGCCAAAGCCGCCAATGGTGTGGCTAGCTCGTGAAGTGTCCGGGGTTTGTAGCTCGTGAAGTGTCCGGTTTGTGTGGCCTCTGGAACGAGGGGCTGGGATGGACCGGGCGCGCATCAACGAGGGCATACGAAGGATGCGTTTCGAGGACCTGCTTGGACGACACGAGCGAGGCGAGCTTGGCCAGGAGGCGGCGGCGGAGATGCTGGGGGTCAGCGACCGGACGTTCCGTGGCTGGCGCGACCGGCTGCACGACGAGGGACCTGCGGGGCTGGCCGATCGTCGCCTGCGGCCGTCGAGCCGGCGGGCTCCGATGGCGGAGATCGAGCGGATGCTGGGGCTCTACCGGGCCCACTACGGCGAGTTCACGGTGAAGCACTTCCACGAGCAGCTGGTGAAGCGGCACGACTACAAGCTGGGCTATACGGTGACCAAGGTCTGGCTGCAGCGGTCGGGGCTGGTGCGCCCGGCGAGGAAGCGCTCGGCGCATCGCAAGAAGCGTCCGCGCCGGCCGATGGTGGGCATGATGCTGCACCAGGACGCCTCGACCCACGCCTGGCTGGCTGGCGGGCTCTGCAAGCACGACCTGGTGGTCACCATGGACGACGCCACCAGCGCGATCTACTCGGCCTTCCTGGTCGACGAGGAGGGCACGGCGTCCAGCTTTCGCGGCCTGGCCGAAGTGATCGCCCGTCACGGTCTGTTCTGCAGCTTCTACACCGACCGGGGCAGCCACTACTTCCACACCCCCGAGGCCGGCGCGAAGGTCTCCAGGACGGCCCTGACCCAGGTCGGCCGGGCCCTGGCCCAGCTAGGCATCGAGCACATCGCCGCCTACTCGCCACAGGCCCGCGGGCGCTCGGAGCGGGCCTTCGGCACGCTGCAGGATCGCCTGCCCAAGGAGCTGGCCCTGGCCGGCGTCACCACCGTCGAGGCCGCCAACCGCTTCCTCGCCGAGGTCTACATCCCCCAGCACAATGCCGCTTTCGCCGTCGAGGCCGAGCAGCCAGGCTCAGGCTTCGTGGCCGACCCCGCCGGGCTGTGGCGCGAGATCCTCTGCGTTCAGGACGAGCGCACCGTTGGCAACGACAACACCGTCAGGTGGCGTGGGCTGTCTCTTCAGCTCCCGCCCAGCCGGCTGAGGACGCATTTCGTCAAGGCCAGCGTGCGGGTCCACGAGTATCCCGATGGTTCGATCGCCGTCTTCTGGGGACCGCATCGGCTGGCCGACTACGACAGCCACGGCGACATCAAGCACCAACACGATCAGGCCGCATGACACGCTCCAGCGCGGCCGTTGCTCCGGGGCATGCCCCGGAGCAAAACAAGAACGAGCGGACAGATCACGCGCTACCAAATCCGGACATCTTTACGAGCTAGCGAAGCCAAAGCCGCCAATGGTCACCAATTCCTCTCGCCGGCCCGGCGCGATTCATCGCGACGAAACACAAGTTAATCCTGACGCGGGTTTCCCTAATTGGCATCCTTAACAAGTACTAATTCTACACCATAAGCAACACCTCCGCCTTCACCGTGTCTGTTTTCTGCAGATTCAGGCTTAATCACTACTGTCCTCCGCGATGGTGGAGGGCAGAAACATGCTCCGTGTATCCGGTGTTAAGCTGTGGAACAAGTATACACTTGTTCTTTACCTTGCGGCGACGGCCGCCCTCGGCGGCTGCGCCACCAGCGGGTCGATGAGCCTGGCCACGAGCGGCGCGCCCGCCCGCGCGTCCGCGCCGGCCTCCCACGCGTTCATGAAGCTCGGCGAGCCGGCCTTCGCGCCCATCGCCTATGTGGAGTTCTGCACGCGCCGCCCCGACCAGTGCGCGAGCCAGCCTCAGGCCGCGCCGTCAACCGTTCGCCTCGCCCAGGCCGAGCCGGCCCGCCTGCCCCCCGCGCCCGCCCGGCGCGCGGTTCCGGTCGCCACCGCCTCGCTGCGCGCCCGCCCGCCGGCGCGCCTGTGGCTCGCCGCCTACACGGCCCCCTCCCGCAGCCCCCTCCTCGACTGGCCGTCCAAGCAGCCGCTGCTCCGCACGGCGGTCTGGGGCGGCCTCGAGCCCGACTTCGCGCGGCCTTCCCTCTGGTCGAGCCTGACGAGCGAGTCCGCGCTCTCCACCGATGCGCTGCTGGGCTCGCCGTTCGACGCCGCCGTCGACGTCGACGCCTTGCGCCCCTCCCTCGGCGCCTTCGTCGAGACGCCGAGCCTTCCGCCCGCCGTCGACGACCAGGACGCCGCGCCGGTCGACGCAGCGGCGCAGGACGAGCTCCCCGCCGCCGCCGCCGAGCCGTCCGGGATTGCGGCTGCGCCCCCGCCTGCTCTGGGCCCGCTCCACGCGACGTCCGAGCTCATGGCCCTGCTCAACCGCACGAACCAGCAGATCAACCAGGCGATCAAGCCTCAGTCCGACCTGAAGACCGACGGCGTGCCCGATCACTGGGACCTGCCGCTGGATCCGGGCGGCGCGCGCGTCGGCGACTGCGAGGACTACGTCCTGCAAAAGCGCGAGGACCTGATCGACCAGGGCCTGCCGGCCTCCGAGCTTTCCATCGCCGTCGTCCGCACCCGCTGGGGCGAGAACCACGCCGTGCTCATCGTCACCACCGACGCCGGCGACTACGTGCTCGACAGCTTCTCGCCCTGGGTCACGCCCTGGAAGGACCTCCGCTACACCTGGATCGAGCGCCAGCGGCCCGGCGGTGGGCCATGGACTGGGTGAGCCTGGAGGCCAATAACAATAGAGGTTGACCGCCCTCTTTCACGATTTCCAAGGTGACCGCGTGTGGGGGCAGAGCAAGAAGGAGCCTGGGGTCCTTGAGGAGCCCAGCTGCCGTCTCTCGCAATCAATGCGAACGACCTGGCGGTTGGCTCTTCAGGCAGCCGCAGTGACGCCGTGGATCAACGACTTGAGCTGTTCCATGGGCATTAGGAGGTCCGCGCGGTCGCTGGAGTAGACGAAGTCGGGAGGTAGTTTCTTGCCTTCGACCTTGTTCTGATCCTCCCGCCAGAAGAAGAGTGCTGGCCGCACCACGTACCGGTCCCCAATATCGCGGGTCATCCGCACCTCATCTGGCGACAGCAGCCACTCGTTGATCTTCTCGCCAGGCCGAATCCCCACCACATTGCGCTTCAGTTGAGGAGCCATCGCCTCCGCCACGTCGATCACTCTCGTCGCCTGAAGTTTGGGGACAAACAGTTCGCCTCCCTTCATCAGCTTCAAGCTGGAGAGGACGAACCTCACGCCGTCCTCCAAGCGGATCCAAAAGCGCGTCATACGTTCGTCCGTAATGGGCAGCTCGGAGGCGCCCTCGCGGATCATCCTATCGAACAGGGGAACCACGCTGCCGCGCGAGCCCACCACGTTGCCATAGCGACAGACCGAGAACCGCGGTCCGTTCTCACCCGACAAATTGTTGGCCGCAACCAGGAGCTTCTCTGCCGCCAGCTTCGTCGCACCGTAAAGGTTTATGGGGTTGACGGCCTTATCAGTGGACAGCGCGATCACCTTTCTGACTTCGACGCGGATCGCGGCGCGGATGACGTTCTCGGTCCCGTGAATGTTGGTATTGATGCACTCGAACGGATTGTACTCTGCAACGGGCACGTGCTTGAGCGCCGCGGAGTGGACCACGATGTCCACTCCATTCATCGCCATTTCCAGTCGGCCAACGTCGCGAACGTCGCCGATAAAGTAACGCAGAAATGGATGCTGCGCTGTAGGGAAGCGCACCTGCATATCTGTCTGCTTGGCCTCGTCTCGAGAAAAGATGACTAGTCTTTTGGGCTTGTAATTCGAGATCGCGTGAGCAACGAACGCCTGGCCAAAGGAGCCAGTTCCGCCCGTGATAAGAACAGACTGGTCGTCAAGATCTATTCCCTCTGGCAACGCGAAATCTCCAAGAAGTCCTAGCAATAACGCCAAATCGGTTCAGCCGTATACGCACCGCATCCGGCCAGAAGACAGCTCGATATTCACGAGTGACAGCGAACCGTCAACCGCGGAAACTTCAAAGACGCCGATCGCGCAGCACCAGGCCGTCTGCCTCAATCTTGCTCCCGCCGGCGATGTGGTGCCGATCAATCGTCGCCTGCGACCCCAGCGCGTTCCCGATGATCCTTTAGCTTCCGATGCAGCAGACCGCCAATGGATCGATGAGGCCCGTTCTCGAACGGCATGGCGGGCGGCCTCAGGGGCGAGAACCACGCCGTGCTCATCGTCACCACCGACGCCGGCGACTACGTGCTCGACAGCTTCTCGCCCTGGGTCACGCCCTGGAAGGATCTTCGCTACACCTGGATCGAGCGCCAGCGGCCCGGCGGCGGCGCCATGGACTGGGTCAGCCTCGCCGCCAACAATTAGAGCAAGGTCGGCTCACCAACCCGACGGCACGGCGATCCGCGGCCTCGGCCGCGGGTCGTGCGCCAGGGTGGTCTCGAACGCGGGCGCCTGGACGTTCAGGGTCGGCGGCGCCTGGGTCGTCAGCGTCGTCTGCGCCACCACGACCGGAGCCGCCGACGCCATCTGGATCACCGGCGGGGCCGCGATCGGCGCCGGCGCGGTATGCACCGCCATCTCGATCACCGGCTCCGGATCGCTCACCTTGATCAGCCTGGCGCTGGCGAGGCCCCACGCCTGGTCCTCGTTTCCCGCATAGGCGAGGGTGTACGCCCCAGGCGATCCCAGCGAGCCGTTCCAGCGGTAGAAGATGTGCGCGCCGATCTGGGCGATCTTCACCAGCGAGGTGCTCCAGTACGGGACGACATAGACGGCGTGATAGTGCGTCGCCTCGCCGACCTCCTTGACCACATAGCCGTCCAGCACCCGCTCGGCGTTCCGCTGGGCCCGCGCCCAGCCGTCCGCGGACGGCTCGCGGTTCAGCGATCCGTCGCAGGTGAAGGTGAACTGGCAGCCGGTCGGCAGCGTCGCGCCCTGGAAGACCACGCCGCAGACCGTCTTTGGGAACAGGGGATGGCGCAGCCGGTTCAGCACCACCTGGGCGACCGCCGCCTCGCCCTCGTCGCTCTCGGAGCCCGCCTCATAATAGACCGCCGCGGTCAGGCATTGCAGCGCTTGTCCGCGGGCCTGGTCGTTGCTGACCGTCAGCTTGAACGGCCTCGCGGGCGGGTTCGGCAGGATCGAGAACGGGATCGACGCATTGATCAGCATCGCCTGGCTGGGCGAGACGTCCTGCAGCTTGAAGACGGGCGGCGCCTGCTCATCCTCGCCGTCCCCCGCCCAGAAGGGCGCCGGGGCGGGCCTGGATATGCCAGGATCGAAGCGCCGGGCGATCCGCAGCATCGCCGGATCCATGCCCTGAGTGACGAGCGCAAGGCTCCGGTCCGAGAAGTCGCCTTGGAGGCTGCGCGCCAGGGCGGCGCGCCTGCCGGCCGTCCAGCCGGACGGGTCGGTGAACGCCGCCGCGCCCACGGCTCCCAGCACCAGCACGCCGGCGACCAGGATGGAGAGCGCGGCCGCCTCCTTGTAGGCGAGGCTGTGTCCATGTCTTGCGGTGAAGAGGCGGCGCAGTCGCCCGATGACGGCCGTCTCGGCCGACAGGGCGCGCGTCAATGTCCACTCCAAGCAGAGCCACGCCCGACAAACCCACCACGTCTTCTTCGTTAAGGCGCCCTTTACCACCAGGGCGCGCCCGAGTCATGCCTTGCCAGTTTTGGGATCTGCGCTCTGGATCCATCTGCCGCGTCTGATCCCATCGGCCGGATCGAATGAGCTCTATCGGCTTCTGGCGGGGGATGTGGCGCACAAGTTCCTCGCCGCGGTGCTCGCCCATCCGAGGGTCAAGCGCCTGCTGTCGACGGAACACTTCAGCGTGGACGGCACGCTGATCGAGGCCTGGGCGTCGATGAAGAGCTTCCGCCCGAAGGATGGCTCGGGCGAGCCGCCCGGGCCGGGGCGCAACGGCGAAGACGACTTCCACGGCCACAGGCGCAGCAACGACACTCACCAGAGCACGACCGACCCGGACGCCAGGCTCTATCGCAAGGGACCGGGCAAGGAGGCCAGGCTCTGCTTCATGGGCCATGCGCTGATGGAGAACCGCCACGGCCTGGTGGTCGACGCCTGCCTCACCCGGGCCGACGGCCATGCCGAGCGCATCGCCGCCCTGCACATGATCGAGCCGCGCGCCGAACGGCCGGGGCGCATCACCCTGGGCGCGGACAAGGGCTATGACGCCGAGGACTTCGTGAACGAGCTGCGTTCGATCAACGTCGCCCCGCATGTGGCGGCCAAGGCCAGGGCCTCGGCCATCGACGGGCGCACCACCCGGCACGCCGGCTACAAGGCGAGCCAAGTCATCCGCAAGCGCATCGAGGAGGCCTTCGGCTGGGCCAAGTCCGCCGCCGGCCTGCGCAAGACCAGACACCGAGGGCTCGAACGCGTCGGCTGGCAGTTCATCCTCGCCATGGCCGCCTACAACCTGATCAGGCTGCCCAAACTGCTCGCCCCGGCCACGTGATCCGGCGCCCAGGGGCGGACTCGTCCGTCCGACTGGCGGTCAGACCAAAATCAGCCCGGGATCGACCGCCAAAACGAAATGACCGCCCGCGCCAGCGACTTCTTCCTCAGCCTGCTAGTGTGGTGGATCAGAAGTTCGCATGATGATGGCGGCGCCCTCGGCTGCGAACTTCTGATCCGTAAACCACACTAGAATCATACATTTGCAGTGTCCTTATCATTCCGAAGTTCGCATCCGCCTTGCAAATGCGCTGGCGAACTTCGGAACTAGGTCCTG
The DNA here is from genome assembly GCA_963775275.1 of uncultured Alphaproteobacteria bacterium. Taxonomy (GTDB): domain Bacteria; phylum Pseudomonadota; class Alphaproteobacteria; order Caulobacterales; family Caulobacteraceae; genus JANWHQ01. The sequence goes on from CAVZII010000005.1 coordinate 1,523,977, forward strand.
AGGACAAAGTGCCTGACCCACAGGCGTGTGGACGCGACGAGGACGAAGCCGAGGTAGCTGTCGGCGGTCTTGTCGTATCGGGTGGCCAACCGGCGGCTGTGCTTGAGCTTTGAGAAGCATCGCTCGACGAGGTTCCTCAGGGCGTAGAGGTGGCCATCGATGATCGGCTGGACCTTACGGTTGCGGCGGGGAGGGATGATGGCGGCGACGCCTCTGGCCTCGAGGTCGGCGAGGATGGCGTCGGCGTCGTAGCCCTTGTCGGCGAGCACGACCTTCGGTGCGGGCCCGGGCTCGTCCATGACCGGGCCGTAGCGCTTGACGTCGGAGACCTCGCCGCCGGTCAGGACCACGGCGAGCGGCAAGCTCAAGCCGTTGGTCCTCAGATCGATCTTGGTCGAGAAGCCACCGCGCGAGCGGCCAAGACCGCAGCGCGGCGGAGTCATGCCTTGCCCGCCTTGGGACCAGCGCTCCGGGACCATCCGCATCGCCCCGCTTCATGAGTTCGGACCGAACGCGGTCTAGCGGAAGATCTCCGAGACCAGACCGAAGTGATCCGAGCTCGATCGGGGCAAGGCGCCGGACCCGACGGTCTTCAGGTCCGCGCTGGCGTAGACGTGGTCGATGGCCAGGAAGGCGAACGGCGCGGGCAGCTTGGGCCCGGGCCAATGCGCCGGCCAGGTGAAGATCGCATGGCTTCGCCGGGTCAGCGGCGAAAAGCGCCGGTCCTGGCGATGCATGGCGAAGGACCAGGGCGCCAGGTTGAAGTCGCCCACGAGGACGAGCGACTTGGGGCCCAGCTCGCGCAGGAACCCTGCGCAGGATCTGCGATTGCCGCTCCTGGGGACCCGGCGGGATCGGCCAGGTGTAGTGGACGGCGGCCAGCGTGATCGGCTTGCCGTCCCGGCCAAGGACGCGGATCCAGGGCATCTCGAGGGACAGGCGGATCGGAGCGAAGACATCCGTGGACTTGCAGCCGTGGGCCGCGGGCCTGAGCTTCGGAATAGAAGATCGTATCCGGATCGGGCCCGGCGCAGCGGACCTCGTAGGGATATGCGGCGAGCAGCCGGCGCTCGGCGGCCTTGAGCCGGATGCCGCCGGCCTCCTCGACGGCGACGACGTCCGCGCGGGCTGCGATCAGCGTCGCGACCATCTCGTCCGGCGCGGGGTTGCCATGCCAGACGTTGGAGCTGACCAGTCGGAGGGCCGGCGGGCCTCGCGTGACGGCGAAGGCGTCGCCGACCGCGCGGAACGTTTCGGGCGCGACCAGAAAGCCGCTGGCGGCCGCGCCGGCCGCCGCGATCGCGAGCACGGCCCAACGGCCCAATCCCCTGGGCGCCAGTCGGGCGGCGGCGGCGCCGAAGCCGAGGCAGCCCGCCAGCCAGAGCGGCGCGAACTGGTTGATGACGTCGAGCCAGCCGTTCCGGGCGCCGCCGAGGCCGGCCAGGGCGATCAGGCCAAAGAAGACCGCCCCTTCCGCAGCCGTCGCCACGAGGATGATTCGCCAAAGCTTCATCCCTTCGGGCTTAGCACGGCGGTCGCGGACGGAAAGGCGCGGCGGGGCTGCGCTTCCCCCCGCGATTGAATCCGCCTGGCGGCACATCGCTTGCAAGGCGAGCGGCGAGACCTTCGCCGTTGGATCAGGGTGGGACGATGCGACAGCCGAGCCTGACTGCAGAACGCGCCAAGCTCCTGGGCGCCGGGATGGACCTGGTGACCGCCGGACAGGTGCTCGACTTCGTCGCCCTGGCGGCCGAGCGCGAGGCCCGGGCCGTGGTCGCCAACCACAACCTGCACAGTGTCCACCTGACCAAGGTGAGCCGCGAGATGGCGGCCTTCTACCGCTCGGCCGATCTGGTCGAGATCGATTCCACGCCCCTCATCTGGTGGGCCAGGCTGATGGGGCTTCCCGCCTCCTACGCCAATCGCTGCACCTATCTGGACTGGCGCGAGGATTTCTGGCGGCGCGCCTCCGAGAACGGCTGGCGGGTCTACTACCTCGGCGGCCGGCCGGGCGTGGCCGACAAGGCCGCGCGCCTCCTCATGGATCGCTGGCCGGGCGTCATCATCGAGACCCACCACGGCTATTTCGACAAGCGGCCGGGCTCCTGGGAGAACCGGGCGGTGCTGGACCAGATCAATGTCTTCCGCCCGCACGTCCTTCTGGTCGGCATGGGCATGCCGGTCCAGGAGCTGTGGGCCGCGCGCAACCTCGACGCCCTGGTCTCCGGCGTGGTCATGACCGTGGGCGCGGCCTTCGACTACGAGGCGGGGGTCCAGAAGGCGGCGCCGCGCATCCTGGGGCGCCTGGGCGTGGAGTGGCTCTACCGCCTCCTGCACGATCCAAAGCGCCTCTTTACCCGCTACCTCGTCGAGCCCTGGACCCTGGTCCCCGCGCTCATGATCGATCTCGTGCGGCTGGCCTTCGCCCGCTCCGGGCTGCAGCTGCAGCCGCGGGCCCTCGATCCGGCCCCGGCCCCCCAGGAGGCGCCCATCCTGGCGTGAACCTCGCGTCAACCCTATCGGCGCAAGAACCACAACCATGCGCCCGACCGGCACGCGCCGATGTCTGCTGCTTCTCGTCCTTGCGGCCCTCAGCGCGGCCGCGCCGCTCGCCGCGCGCGCCGGCGAGGGCGGCGGCAAGGCCAAGGACCCCTATGTCCGCCTCCAGGCCGTCGCCGTCTCGACCATCCACACGAGCGGCCGCCACGGCGTCATGACCGTCGAGGTCGGAATCGACGCCAAGGACCCCGGGCTCAGGAACAAGGTCGACCTCTACACGCCGATCTTGCGCTCGGCCTATGTGTCGGCCCTGCAGCCCTACGCCCTGGGCCTTCCCCCCGGGTCGCCGCCCAACGCCGACTACATCTCCATGACGCTCCAGCGTGAGACCGACCGCGTGCTCGGTCGGCCCGGCGCGCGCCTGCTCCTGGGCTCGATCCTGATCAACTGAGCGCCAGCCGGAACCGCTGCCGGAGTTGACGGCGCCGCCCGGGTGACGCAGTCCCTGGGCGGGGTTCCTGGTCCATGGAAGCTTGAGAATGGCGACGGTTCTGGTCACCGGCGGCGCCGGCTACATCGGCTCGCACGCCTGCAAGGCCCTGGCGGCCGCGGGCCACACGCCCGTCGCCTATGACAACCTGATCTACGGACACGACTGGGCCGTCCGATGGGGGCCGCTGGAGCGTGGCGACATCCTCGACCCTGACCGGCTCGGCGAGGTCATCGACCAATACCAGCCGGACGCCGTCATGCACTTCGCCGCCTTCGCCTATGTCGGCGAATCCGTCGCCGATCCGGCCAAGTACTACCGCAACAATGTCGTCGGGACCTTGACCCTGCTCGACGCCATGCGCGCCCGCGGCGTGGAGCGCCTGGTCTTCTCCAGCTCCTGCACGGTCTACGGCGTCCCGGACACGACCCCGATCCGCGAGGATGCGCCGGTGCGCGCCATCAGCCCCTACGGGTCGTCCAAGCTGATGATGGAGCAGATCCTGGCCGACTATGGCGCCGCCTATGGCCTGAAGGCCATCGCACTGCGCTACTTCAACGCGGCCGGCGCCGACCCCGAGGGCGAGACCGGCGAGGCGCACGATCCGGAGACCCACCTGATCCCCCTGGTGCTCGACGCGGCGGCCGGCTCGCGGCCGGACATCACCGTCTTCGGCGACGACTACGCCACGCCGGACGGCACCTGCATCCGCGACTACATCCATGTCACGGACCTCGCCGACGCCCACGTCCGCGCGCTGCAGGCGCTGGCCGAGCCTGGCCGGCCGGGCGGCCTCGGCGTCTACAACCTCGGGACCGGCGTCGGCGTCTCGGTGGCCGAGATCATCGACGCCGCGCGGCGCATCACCGGTTGCGCCATCCCGGTGCGGATGGGCGAGCGCCGCCCCGGCGATCCGCCCGCCCTGTTCGCCGACGCCGGCCTGGCGCGCGCCGAGCTCGGCTGGACGCCCCACATGTCCGACATCGAGACCGTGATCGGCACGGCCTGGCGCTGGCGGATGCGCAACTCGGGGCCCTAACCCAGCCTGCCGCCTCATCGGCGATCTTGGCCAGCTTCACGTCGAGCTCGGTGACGCCATCGGCGTCGTGGGTCGCCAGCGTGATCTCGACCCTGTCGTAGACGTTGAACCATTCCGGATGATGGTCGAGCTTCTCGGCCGCCAGGGCGACCTTGGTCATGAACCCGAAGGCGTCTCGGAAGTCATTGAATTTGAACGACTTTCCTATGGCCTCTCGCCCCTCGACGGCGCGCCAGCCCTGGAGCTGCGCCAGCGCCGCCTCCACCGGGATCCTGCCGGGTCGCGCCATGGTTCTGTGGTCCCAAAACCTCTTGCTCGAGCCTATCGCAACAGCGCCGCCATAAGGAAGGTCAGGCCCGCCACAGCGGTTCCCAGCGCAAACCACAGCAGCTTGGATGATGGCTCGCGGGGCTCTGCATGATGCGCCGTCGGCGCGGGCGGCGGTCCGGAGGCGCGGCGCATCAGGGCCTCCACCGCCGCCAGGCCCTGCTCGGCCAGGCGCTCGATCCTGGCCGGCGGCGCCAGCTCCCTGATGATGTAGCGCCGCACGACCGGATCGGCCGCCGCCCAGATGTCGTGGTCCGGATAGAGCCGCCGCGCCACGCCCTCGGCCACGACCATGGTCTTCTGCAGCAGCACCAGCTCGGGCCGCAGGCGCATGTCGAACAGGCCCGTGATCTCGAAGAGCTGGGTCAGGACCCCGCCCATGGAGACCTCCGAGGCCATGCGCCCGAAGATCGGCTCGCCCACGGCCCGCAGCGCCTGGGCGAAGGAGTTCACCGAATGCTGCGCGGGCACATAGCCCGCCTCGAAGTGGCTCTCGGCCACCTTGCGGTAGTCCCGCTCCAGGAAGCCGTAGAGGATCTGGGCCAGATACCGCCGCTCGGCCTTGCCGAGCCGCCCGATGATGCCGAAGTCGACGGCCGTCAGGGTCGCAGGCGGCGCGACGAACAGGTTGCCCTCGTGCAGGTCGGCGTGGAACACGCCATGGTCCAGCGCCTGGGCGAGGAACGCCCGGATCACGTTGTCGGCCAGGGCCTTGCGGTTCAGGCCCGGCTGGTCGAGCGCGGCGGGGTCCGACAGCGGCAACCCCTCGGCCCAGGTCAGGGTCAGGACCCGCTTGCCCACGCCGTCCCAGATCACGTCGGGCGCGCGCATGTAGCCGTCGCGCGCCATCACCTCCGAGAGCTCGCTCGCGCCCGCCGCCTCGAAACGCAGGTCGAGCTCCAGCTGCAGCGAGCGGGCGACAGTCGAGGCCAGCGCCCTCGGCTCGAGCCTGCGCGCCTCCGGCCCCAGCCCCTCGGCGATCCGCGCCGCCAGCGCCAGGGTCTGGATGTCCTGGACCACGCGCCGCTCGACCCTCGGGCGCAGCACCTTGACCGCCACCTTGCGCCCGTCCAGCAGCCGGGCCGGATGCGCCTGGGCCAGCGAGGCGGCCGCCACGGGCGCCTCGAAGGCCGAAAACAGGTCCTCCAGGGGACGGCCGAGGCTCCTGGCGACCTCGGCCTTGGCAAGGTCGGTCGGGAAGGGCTCGAGCCGGTCCTTCAGCCGACCGAGATCCTCGGCGAAGTCGCGCCCGAAGATGTCGGCCCGCGTCGACATCACCTGGCCCAGCTTGATCGAGACCGGCCCCAGCTGTTCCAGCGTCCGCGCCAGCCGCTCGCCCGGCCGCCCTTCGCGCGCCTGCGGACCGGCGAAGAGCCGCAGGAACCGGCCGAGCAGCCTCGCCTGTCCCGGCAGCCAGGGCTCGACCTCACGCGGGATCAGGGCGTCGGCGCGGGCGAGCCGCCAGCCCGCCCCGATCAGCCGGGCGAAGGCGCCCCAATCGCTCATCGGCGCTCCCTTGTGGGACGCTGGCTCATGGGACGCTCGCTCATCCGCGCCTTCAGAGCGCCCATCCGTGGTGCAGGGCCACGACGCCGCCGGTGAAGTTGGTGAAGCCGGTCTGCTTGAAGCCCGCCTCGCCCATCATGCCCGCCAGGGTCGGCTGGTCGGGGAAGCGGCGGATGCTCTCGACCAGGTACTGGTAGGCCTCGCGGTCCTTGGCCACCAGCTCGCCGATCGCGGGGATGGCCTTGAAGGAATAGGCGTCGTAGGCGGTCCGCAGCGCGCCGGTGATCGGCCGCGAGAACTCCAGGCACAGGAACCGTCCGCCAGGCTTCAGCGCCCGCCGCGCTTCGCGCAGCGCCAGGGGGATGTCGGTGACGTTCCTGAGGCCGAAGCTGATGATGTAGGCGTCCGCTGTCCGGTCGGGGATGGGCAGGCGCTGGGCGTCGCCCACGGCCCAGGCGATCTCGCGCTCACCGCCGCGGGCGCGGCCCTGGCCCAGCATGTCCTCGTCGAAGTCCAGCACCACGATGCGCGCGTCCGGTCCGCCGCGGCGGTCCCGCGCCTCGCGCGCGAGCCTGGCGAGCCGGCGGGCGATGTCGCCGGTGCCGCCGGCCACGTCCAGGATGGTCTCCCCCGGCTGCGGATTGAGCCGCCGGGCCGCCATGTCCTTCCAGATCCGGTGCACGCCCGCCGACATGAGGTCGTTCATCAGGTCGTAACGGCGCGCCACGCGGTCGAAGACCCCGCGCACCAGGCCCGGCTTTTCCGCCGGGTCGACGTCCTGGAAACCGAAGCTGGCGCTGCGCTCGCTCATCGCCCGCGCGTCTTAGGCGCGATGACGCAGCCGCGAAAGGGCTTGGACCCCTGGCGATGACGCGCAGGGTCATGATAAAGTGCGGCGCGTCATGACCGAGACTCCGGTTCAGATTCGCAAGCCAGCCGTAATTCGCGATATTCGCGAGCTCGCCGCTCTCAAGGGCCAGGCGATGACCGATGTTGTCGCCGACGCCGTTCGCGGCGAGCTCACGCGCGCGCGGCGCGCTTCGAGCGCCGAGGAGAAGCGGAAGGCGGTCCGCGCGATCGTCGAGGAGCTGCACCGCTTGCCGCGGCTGGGCCCCCCGCTCACGGACGATGATCTTTACGACGAGAACGGCCTGCCCAGGTGATGGTCGTCGACGCATCTGCCGTTCTCGCCATCGTTCTCAAGGAGTCCGACGCCGAACGCTTCGAGGAGACGCTCATCGCGCGCGGCGGAGGACTCATGTCGGCGGTGAACTATTGGGAGGTCTTGGCGAAGTCTTGGGTGGAGTTCGGCCGGCCCGGCCAGATCGCCGCCAAGGCCGTCCTCGAGCGGCTTGGAGTGGACGTGGTTGTCGTCTCGGCCGATGACGCCGAGCGGGCTGCCATGGCGTTCGAGCGCTTTGGAAAGCGCGCGGCAGGAAAGCTGAATCTCGGAGACTGCTTCGCCTACGCCCTCGCGAAAACCGAGGGCGACGGCCTGCTCTTCAAAGGCGACGACTTCCGCCAGACCGACATTACTTCGGCTCTCCGCTGAACGCCCATGCCCGAGCTTCCCGAGGTCGAGACCGTCCGCCGGGGCCTGGAGCCGGTCCTGCTCGGCGCCCGGCTCGCGAGGGTGGAGGCGCGGCGCAAGGACCTGCGCTTTCCCCTGCCGAGGGACTTCGCCCGCCGCCTGACCGGCGCGCGCGTCGAAGGGCTGTCGCGGCGGGCCAAGTACATCCTCGTCGCGCTCGATACGGGCGAGACCCTGGTGATGCACATGGGCATGTCAGGCCGCTTCGAGATCGAGGGCGCGGACCGGTCGCGCCCTGGCGCCTTCCGCGAAGCCGCCGCCTTCGACGACAGGCACGCCCACGTCCTGTTCGAGACCGACAAGGGCGCGCGCATCACCTTCTTCGACGCGCGCCGGTTCGGCTACATGGACCTCGTTCCGACCGACAGTCGGCCGAGTGCCGCTGGTTCAAGGACCTCGGACCCGAGCCGCTCGGCAACGCATTCAACGCCGGGCATCTGAAGGCGGCCTTCGCCCATCGCATCCAGAACGTCAAGGCGACGCTGCTCGACCAGAAGATCGTGGCGGGGCTCGGCAACATCTATGTCTGCGAGGCGCTGCATCGGGCCCGCATCTCGCCCCTGAGGGCGGCCGGCAGGATCTCGCCCAAGCGCCTCGAGGCCCTGGCCCAGGCCGTGCGCGAGGTGCTCCTGGAGGCGATCGAGGCCGGCGGCTCGACCCTGCGCGACTACGCCCGGGCCGACGGCGAGCTCGGCTATTTCCAGCACGCCTTCCGGGCCTACGGCCGCGAGGACGAGCCCTGCCTCAGGCCCGGCTGCCGCGGCGTGATCGGGCGCGTCGTCCAGGCCGGCCGCTCCACCTTCTACTGCCCGGTCTGCCAGAGCTAGCCGCCCCCTCCGGACCGACATAGGTTGCCGCGCCATGTCCAGACCGGTCCGCGCCGTCCTCGTCCTCGCCTTGTCTCTGCTCTGGCCCGCCGCGGCGCTCGCCCTGCCGCCGGTCTGGGTGGTGCACGACCGCGATTCGACCATCACCCTGTTCGGCTCGGTGCACCTGCTGCCCCAGAACCTCGACTGGCGCCCGCCCGCGCTCGGCAAGGCGCTCGCCGAGGCGGACGACGTCTGGTTCGAGGCGCCCATGGACGAGGCGGGCCGCGAGGCGGCGAGCCGGGAGGCCCAGGCCCACGCCTTCCTGCCCGCCGGTCAGAGCCTGATCGCCATGCTTTCGGCGAAGGGCCGCGCGCGGCTGAACAAGGTCAGCCAGCAGCTCGGGGTCCCCGCCGAGCAGTTCGACCGGTTCCAGCCCTGGTACGCCGAGCTCGTGATCTCCACCGCCCTCTACCAGAAGCTGGGGGCCGAGCAGTCGCAGGGGGTGGAGGAGCAGCTCTGGGCCGGCGTGCGCCCCGAGGCCAGGCGCGTCGCGCTCGAGATCTCCCGCCCAGCAGATCGGCTTCTTCGCAGACGCGTCAATCAAGGACCAGCTCGCCTCGCTGGAGGAGACCCTCAAGGAGGCCGGCGATGTCAAACACGACTACCAGGTGATGCTTCATGCCTGGCTGAAAGGCGATATCCGCACGCTCGACCGCGAGGTCGTCGAGCCCTTGCGCAAGGAGGCGCCCGGGCTCTATGCCAGAGTTGTGCAACAGCGAAATGCGCGGTGGACCGACGCTGTTGTCAGCCGGCTCAAGGGCTCTGGCCACACGGTGATCGTCGTGGGCATGGGCCACCTGATCGGCAAGGACGGGCTTCCCGCCCAGCTTCGGGCGCGCGGCTACGCGGTGGACGGTCCGCCGTAGTGGTGCGATTCGAACGGACGCTGCAGACGTCCGTTCGAATCGCACCACAAGTCTTTGGAATCGTGCGGATCGGACCACAAAACGGATGCGAGTCATCCGTTTGCTACGATCCGCCAGCGAGGAGCCGCAGCCTTGTCCTACGAGACCCTGATCGTCGAGCCCCAGGAGGACGGCGTCGTCCTGATCCGGCTGAACCGTCCCGAGGCGCTGAACGCGCTGAACGACCAGCTGATGGACGAACTGACCGCCGCGCTCGACGCCACGGAGGCGGACGGCGACGTCCACGCCGTGGTGATCACCGGCTCGGAGCGCGCCTTCGCCGCCGGCGCCGACATCAAGGAGATGGCCTCCAAGGACTATGTCGAGGTCTTCAAGGAGGACTTCATCACCCGCAACTGGGAGCGGGTGACCCGCTGCCGCAAGCCCGTCATCGCCGCGGTGGCCGGCTATGCGCTGGGCGGCGGGTGCGAGCTCGCCATGATGTGCGACTTCATCATCGCCGCCGAGACGGCCAAGTTCGGCCAGCCCGAGATCACCCTCGGCGTCTCTCCGGGCGCGGGCGGCACCCAGCGGCTGACACGGCTGGTAGGCAAGTCCAAGGCCATGGACATGATCCTGACCGGCCGGATGATGGACGCCGCCGAGGCCGAGCGCGCGGGCCTTGTCAGCCGCGTGGTCGCCGCCGATGCGCTGGTCGAGGAGGCGCTGAAGGCGGCGAAGAAGATCGCGGGCCTCTCGTCCGTCTCGGTCATGCTGACCAAGGAGTTGGTGAACGCCGCCTACGAGACCCCGCTCGGCCAGGGGGTGCGGCTGGAGCGGCGGCTCTTCCACTCCATGTTCGCCCTGCAGGACCAGAAGGAGGGCATGGCCGCCTTCGCCGAGAAGCGGAAGCCGGACTTCAAGGGCCGTTAGGACCCGGCTTCGGCCGGGGCGGCCTGGCCTTCCTCGAGGTACTCCTCGCCGGGCTCGGCCACCGGCTCGGCGTGGCCGCGCCGCACGAGCGGCAGCTCGGGGATCATCACGACGAAGAGCAGGCCCAAAAGCCCGATCCCGCCGGCCACCCAGAACAGGTCCACGATCGCCCGCGAGAAGGCGATCTTCAGCACCGGATCGACGGCCACCTGCGCGGCGCCCAGGCCGTGCTGGCTCTGGGCGATGGCGATCGCCTGCAGCCGGTCCAGCGAGACCCGGGCGCCGTCGCCGCCGAGCTTGGAGCCCTCCGCGACCAGGGCCTGGGTCATCACCGCCCCGAAGATGGCGACCCCGACGGTCGAGCCGATCTGGCGGAAGAACTGGCTCGAGCTCGTGACCACCCCGATCCGGGAGGGCGGCACGGCGTTCTGCATGGCGAGCGCGAAGAGGCCCTGGGCGGGGCCCAGGCCCACCCCCAGCACGAACACACGCCAGGAGACGCCGATGACCCCGGTGTCCGGCCCGAGCCTGGTCATCAGGAAGACTCCGGCCAGCATGGCCAGGGATCCGAACAGCATCATCGGCTTGTACTTGCCGAGCCGCGTGACGAGCAGGCCCGAGATGGTCGACGACAGGATCACGCCGAACATCAGGGGCAGCATGGCGAGGCCGCTGTTGGTCGCCGAGACGCCGAGGCCGAGCTGCAGATAGAGCGGCAGGAAGGTGATCGCCCCGAAGAAGGCCATGGAGATCATGAAGGCCGCCGCATTGCCCCAGCTGAAGACCTTGTTGCGGAAGAGGTCCAGCGGAAGGATCGGCTCGGGCGTCCTCAGCTCGACGAAGGTGAAAAGCACCAGCGCCGCGACCGTCACCGCGAACAGGGAGAGCACCTGTCGCGAACCCCAGGCATAGGCATGCCCGCCCCAGCTGAGGGCCAGGAGCAGCGGTACGAAGGCCGCCACCACCAGGACCGCGCCGAGGACATCGACCTTGCCTCCCTTGCCGTCCTTCAGGCCGGGCGTGCGCGTGGCGATCATGAACAGGGCGAGCAGCGACAGCGGAAGGTTGACGTAGAAGACCCAGCGCCAGCCGGCGATCGTCAGGCCGCCGAGGTGGACGGTCCCGTGCTCGGTGAAGAAGCCGCCGATGACGGGCCCCACGATGCTGGCCAGCGCGAAGACGCCGCCGAACAGACCCGACATCTTGCCCCGTTCCCGCGGCGGATAGAGGTCGGCGATCACGGCGAAGGCCGAGGTGAACAGGGCCCCGCCGCCGATGCCCTGCAGGCCGCGGAAGAGGATCAGCTGGATCATCCCGCCGCCGACCAGCGGCAGGGAGCCGAACTCGCCCGAGAGCCCGCAGAGCGCCGAGCCCAGGACGAAGATGCCGACCCCCCACATCAGGATCAGCTTGCGGCCGTAGAGGTCGCCGAGCTTGCCCCAGATCGGCACCATCACCGTGGAGGACAGCAGGTAGACCGTGGTGACCCAGGCGTAGAGCTCCAGTCCCTTGAGCTCGGCCACGATCCTGGGCATGGCGGTGGAGACCACGGTCTGGTCCAGGGCGCCCAGCAGGAGCACGATGATCAGGGCCGCGACCGTGACGCGCCGGGCCCGGGTCTCGTCGATCTCCGTCATCCGCCAGTTCCCCCGCCCCGCTCCCGGACTTTTTGAGTCCGTCAATATTCGCGCCGCTCTAGCACAGCGCAGGCGATCTGCAGCCCTCCGATGTGCGCTGCCGCGCGCCGCCGCGGGGGCGCACGTGCAGCAAGCCCCGCCGAGGTGCGCAGGCGCCTCGTGCTGAGGTCGAGCTCCCGCTCGTCCCGGCCAGGAAGACGGGCGGGAGCGGGGGGTCGGGCGCCTACGGCGCTCTTGCCTGCGCAAGGTCTATGGACAGGGTGTAGAGCATCTGCCCGGGCTTCAGCTTGCAGCCGTCGATCGGCGCGTCGGCCGGGCAGGCGCCGGGCGCGGGGTCGTAGCTGACGCTCGCCAGGGCGATCTGGCGGCCGTTCCTGTAGCCCCGGGCCAGGCCGTTCGGGCCGTCGGCGTCGGCGTTGGGGTCGTAGGTCCAGCCCTCTGCGGCGAGCACGGCCGTGAGCTTGGTCCCGACCGCCTGGAAATCCTTGCCGAAGACCTCGCCGGTGCCTTCAGCGACGACGTGACAGGCCTCCCCGCTCATCACGCCGTCCGCGCCGAAGTAGCTCATCCGGCCCGCGCCAACCTCGAAGCGCACGCCGAAGGCGTCCGAGGCCGCCTCCTGAACCGCCGCGCAGGTGCGGCTCGGGGCCGCGATCAGGTCCGGCGCCGCCGCCGAGGCGGCGCTGGCCGCCGCGAGCGCCAGGCCAAGACAGGCGCCGGAAGCCAAAAGCCCACGCATCGTTCGATCCCCCGCCGTGCTTCGGCCGCCAGCTTAGCATGGACGCGGCCGGCTTGCCTGCCCGGACGAGGGCTGAGTAAGGTCACCTGATAAAGGAGGCGCCATGGCCAGGGACAATAGGATCAAGCTCTACGACCTCGTGCTGAAGAGCGGCGTGACCCTCAGCCCCTTCGTCTGGCGCACGCGCCTGGCCCTGTTGCACAAGGGCTTCGAGGTCGAGAGCATCCCCACCAGCTACATGGGCATCCGCCGGATGCTCGACGGGAGCTACCGCCGCCTGCCGGTGATCGACGACGACGGGGTGATCGTGCCGGACAGCTGGGACATCGCCGAGTACCTGGACCGCACCTATCCGGACCGGCCGATGCTCTACCGGTCCCAGGCCGAGAAGAACTTCGGCAAGTTCATCGACGGCTGGATGTGGCGGACCATCGTCCACCCCTGGTTCACCTGCTTCACCCTGGACCAGGTCAGGCTCGTCCACGACGAGGACAAGGACTACGTCCTGGACGCCCACCAGAACCGCATCTTCCAGGGCCGGCCCCTGGAGGAGGTCGTCGCCGGCAAGGGACAGCGCCTCGAGGAGGCGCGCCCGCTGCTGGATCCGCTGCGCGCGATCCTGAAGGACAGCAAATGGCTGGCCGGGGAGGAGCCGAACCAGATCGACTACCTGGTGCTGAGCCTCTTTCTCTGGTGCGCGTCCCTGGCCTCGGCTCCGCCGCTGGCCAAGGACGATCCGCTCTGGGACTGGCTGAACCGCGGCTTCGACCTCTTCGGCGGGGTCGGCCGCGATCCGCGCCTCAATCCGCTGGCCGCCTGAGAGCACGAATCCCAGGGCCGGATCACCCGGCCTCTTCGAAGCGCAAGTGACGTCTCATCGTTCCGGCGTGTCGCTTGACGAGTTCGTTGTGATGCGCAATGAGTTGTGGTCACGGGAGCGCCGCCCATAGAGCGCGCCGGCTGAGGGAAACGCGGGGGGCTCACACGTTACGCCTCAGAACGCCTTACATAGTAACGAAAATGTCGGACCGGCGGCGGTTGCGCCGTTGTTGCGTCGGGCTGGCATCGACGACAAAATTCGGGGGAAATCACAATGATCGATAAACGCTTGCTGTTGGGCGCGAGCGCCTTGCTGGCTCTGTGCACGGCGACCGAAGCGGCGTGGGCCGCCGACGCGGGCGCCAACTCGTCGGGCCTGGGCGAGATCGTGGTCACGGCGCAGAAGCGCGCCGAAGACGTCCAGAAGACGCCGCTGGCCGTCACGCCCGTCCCGGGCCAGACGCTGAAGGCGCAGGGCATCGTTGACGTCCGGCAGCTCGGGACGATGGTTCCGGGCCTCGTGCTCGGCCAGGACTACGTCTACACCCAGATCGATATCCGCGGCGTCGGCGCCAACAATGACGCTCCCGCCCTCGATCCCGCCGTCGCGTTCAACATCGACGGAGTCTATCAGGCCCGCGATTACGGGACATACGGCTCCTTCTTCGACGTGGACCGGGTGGAGGTGCTGCGCGGGCCGCAGGGCACGCTTTATGGCCGCAACGCCACGGGCGGCAGCATCAATCTGATCACCAAGAAGCCGGTCCAGAGCTTCCAGGCCGCCGCCGAGGAAGACGTCGGCAACTACAGCCAGTTCCGCACCTTCGCCATGCTGAACGTTCCGCTCGGCGACGATCTGGCGGTTCGCGGGGCCCTGCAGCAGTCCAAACACGGGGGCTACCTCACCAGCGGATTCAACGACCAGGATTCGATCGCGGGACGCCTGCAAGCGCTCTTCCGGCCGAATGACGATGTCTCCCTCCTGATCGGCGGCGACGTGTTCCACGACAACTCTAACGGCGCGCATACGATCATCGGCCTGCCCTACCAGAACCCCGCCGACCCCTGGTCCGATCCTTTGACGGTGGCGCAGGCCAAGGCGGCAGGCGGCGCGGAGTCGCACTTCACGGCATGGTCAACCCACGCCCAACTCGATTGGAACCTCGGCGGAGCGACGCTCACTGACATCGCCGCCTATAAGACAGTTCACGCCTATGGCACCGATCCTGTGGTCGGAGTCTATTCAAGCAGCGACAACCACGACAAGTCGTACAGCAACGAGCTTAGGCTCTCTTCGAATGACATGCCGGGAAGCAAACTCAAGTGGGTGGGTGGTGTCTACTTCTTCCACGAAGACGATCGTTCGCACGCCGTATACTTCTCCCACAGCCCCTATTTCTCGTTCGATTCGGTGACGGACAATCCCGACATCAAGGAAGTGTCTTGGGCAGGATTCGGCCAAGCCACCTACGCCGTATCGGACCGGCTGCGGCTGACCGGCGGCCTTCGCTACTCGATCGACAGCAAGGAGGCGACCGGCCAGAATCAGGTCTTCCTGACGTTCCCGCCCGGCCCGAAGTTCCTGGCGTCGACCACGCCCGACGACTTCCCCAAGACGACATGGCACAGGCTCGACTGGCGCGCGGGCATCGACTTCGACCTGGCTCCGGCCTCGATGGCCTACGCCAGCATCGCGACCGGGTTCCTGGAAGGCGGCTTCAATCTGGGAGCGCGGGTGGGCCTGCTTCCCGATTTCGCGCCAGAGAAGCTCACCGCCTACACCGTGGGCGTGAAGAACCGCTTCCTCGACAACAGCCTGCAGGTGAACTGGGAGGCGTTCTACTATGACTACAAGGATTACATCGTCTCGGTCTATCTGACCTCAGGAACGGCGGCCGGGCAATTCGCCCTGTTCAACACGCCGGCGAAGATCTACGGCGGCGAGGTCGAGGCCGTCTGGCGCGTGTCGCCGAGCGACGTCTTCAACGGCAACGTCTCGCTGCTGCATGCGCGCTACGGGACCTTCGTGCAGAGCTTCATCTCCACCGGTCTGCACAACCTCTCGGGCAAGACCCTCGAGAAGGCGCCCTCCGTCATGGTTCAGGCCGGCTACGAACACACCTTCGACCTGCCGAGCGGGGCCGCCCTCAAGTTTGGCGTCCAGACGCATTATGAGAGCAGCTACTGGACGCTGTTCGACCATACGTCCGGCAGCAAGCAGCCGTCCTATACCAAGACCAACCTGACGCTGACGTACCAGTCCGCCGGCGACCGTTGGCACGTGCAGGCCTATGTCAACAACATCGAGGACAGCCCGGTCATCGCGACGGCCGCGCCCCCGAACTCGGGAAGCCCCACGGTGCCGTGGGTTCATATCGAAGAGCCTCGCCTCTACGGGGTGCGTTTCGGCGTGAACCTTTGATCCCCGGACGGGGCGGCCGTCAGGTCTTGGCGGCCGCCCTGCGCCTGCGGCCCTTGGCGGAGTCCGTCTCGGCTTCATAGGCCAGGGCCGCGTCACGCAGACGCCCCAGGGCGAAGTCGATCACGGCGATCTCCTCGGGCGTGACGTGCTCAAGCAGGGCGTCCTCGAAGTCCAGCGCCAGGGCGCTCATCTGGTCGAACAGACGTTTCCCCTTGGGCGAGAAGTGCAGCATCAGGAGACGTCGGTCGACGGGGTGCAGCACGCGCAGCACGTAGCCACGCTTGATCAGCTCGCTGGTGGCGCGGCTGACGGCGCTCTTCTCCGTGGAGAGGTAGCTTGCAAGGTCCCGGGTCGAAACGGGCCCCTGCGATCCCAGGAGCGACATGATCCGCCAGTGGGCGGATTTCAGGCCGAACCGGCTGTACATGGCGCCGGCGAGGGCGCGGCTGATGACTCCGACCGGATAGGTCAGGTGATAGGGCAGATAGCTGTGATAATCGTACACCCGCCGCGCTTCCGGCAGGGGTCCGACCTTCAGGCTTGCCCGGCCGGTCTGTGACATGCGCGGTTTCAACTCTCGGACGACTGGGTGAGGGCTCCCTAGCCCTTCGTCGTGACAGACACAAGCAGTGCGGCGGTCCTGCTGCGGAGCCCGCCCTGATCCTTGACCATAGTCGTTGCGTTGCGCAATGATGATGCCCACGAAGCGGACACGGCGATCGAGACGTGCAGGACGCTTCTCGGGGAGAACGCAGAGTGACTGAGGCTTCGCAGGCGACGCGCCATGTCCACCTTGTCGGGGCGATCGGGCTCGACACGGTGTCAGAGACCTATGAGACCCTGGGCCGGATTCTCGGGGAGCGCCTGCAGCGTGTTCCCGATGGCGAGCCGGGCGGCCGTCGGATGTGGATCGCCTGGCAATTCCCGCTGCTCAGGGCCAATCCCTATCTGCAGGCGGTGCCGCCGGCTCCCGGCCAGTCGGTGATCTTCTTTCCCTACGTCAGGCTCGCCGATGGCGTGGACCCCGACGAGCTCAGGTTCTGCGAGCTCGGCTACGCGCGCGAGGCGGCGGCCTCGTACGCTGAGTTCGTCCAGGCCAAGAGGGCCGGCAAGCTTCCGGCCGACGTGCGCTTCCAGGTCAGCTTGCCGACCCCTTACGCCGTGATCTCCGCCTTCACCGTCGCCGAAGATCAGCCCAAGATCGAGCCGGCCTACGAGAAGGCCATGTTGCGCGAGGTCGAGACGATCTGCCGACAGATCCCGCACGACGATCTGGCGATCCAATGGGATGTCTGCCCCGAGATGGTGGCGTGGGACGGCCGCCTTCCCAGGATGGCCAATCTGCCCGATCCCAAGCGCGCCATCATCGACCGGTTGAAACGCATCAGCGACGCCGTGCCGGCGGACGTCCAGCTGGGCTACCACCTCTGCTATGGCGACGTGGACGGCAAGCACTTCATCGAACCGGTCGATGCGGGCAAGCTGGTCGAGCTCGCCAACGCGCTCAGCGCGGCGGTGGAGCGGCCGATCACCTACATCCACATGCCGGTTCCAATCGACCGGTCCGACGACGCCTATTTCAAGCCCCTCGAGAACCTCGCGCTGAAGCCGGGCGTCGAACTGTTCCTCGGGTGCGTCCATGCCGAGGATGGCGTGGAGGGGACCAACCGGCGGATCGCGGCCGCCAGCAAGTACGCGCCCGAGTTCGGCATCGCGACCGAATGCGGCATGGGCCGCTGCAAGACGCCCGAGGTGGTGATCGACCTGCTGCGCGTGCACGCCGGCGCGACCGCAGTCTGACGCTTCGATCAGCCGAGCTTGACGAGATCGTTGCGAATTGCAATGAAATATCCGGCCACGGAGCTGGCGCGCGAGCGCCGCGCTGGCGCGAGTCCAAGGCGGAGGCGTGATGAAGGTCGGCGTATTCGATCACCTGGACCGATCGGGTCTGCCCCTGGTCCAGCAATACGAAGAGCGGCTGCAACTGATCGAGGCCTACGAGCAGGCGGGGCTCTACGCCTATCACCTGGCGGAGCACCACTCGACGCCCCTGGGCATGGCGCCCTCGCCCAACCTGTTCCTCTCGGCGGTGGCCCAGCGCACGCGGCGCATCCGCTTCGGACCCCTCGTCTACCCCCTCGTGCTCTATCATCCGCTGCGGCTGGCTGAAGAGATCTGCATGCTTGACCATATGAGCGGCGGCCGGCTCGAGTTCGGCGTCGGCAAGGGCGCCTCGCCGCATGAGCTCGAGATCTACGGTGCAGACCCCCAGGACTGGGCCCCCAAGGCCCACGTCGAGGCGCTTACCATCCTGATGCAGGTCCTGAAGGACGGCGCCGTCGTCACATCGGGCGAGATCTTCGACTTCAAGGGCGCGCCCGTGGAGCTGAAGCCGCTGCAGAAGCCGCACCCGCCCATGTGGTACGGCGCTTCGCGGGCGGAGGGGGCGGCGTTCGCCGCTCGCAGCGGGTTCAACATCGTCGCCAACGCGCCGGCCGAGCGCGCCCGTCCGATCTACGACAGCTATCGCGCCGAGTGGGCGGCCTGCGGCAACAGCGAGGCCGACACGCCGCTTCTGGGGATGAACCGCTTCGTGGTGATCGCCGAGACCGACCAGGCCGCCGCCGAGACGGCGGCGCGCGCCTATCGGCGCTGGAACGCCAGCTTCTGGGAGCTTTGGGATGCGCGAGGGCCTCGCCCCTATGCCTATTATCCCGATACCTTCGCCGAAGCCGAGGCGGCCGGTTTCGGCGTGGCCGGCACGCCGGGCAAGGTGCTGGAGGTGCTCTCCAGCCAGCTCGACCTGTGCGGCGCCAACTATCTGGTCTGCCGCTTTGCGTTCGGCGACCTCGCCCTGGCGGAAGCAAAGCGCTCGGTCGAGCTTTTCGCCCGCGATGTCGCGCCGCTGCTGGGCCTCAGCCGGCAGGCGGCGTGATCGGAGGGGGACGCGCATGACGCTGATGGGGATCGAGAGCCTGGTCTACGGCGTGGATGATCTCGATGCGTCCATGCGCTTCTACGACGACTTCGGCCTCCAGTCCGCCTCTCGGGACGACGCCGGCGTGACCTACCGCCTTGCCGAAGGCTCGGCCTTCACCGTCCGACGCAGCAGCGATCCGGGCCTGCCGCCGCCCTTCCTCAACGGCCCGGGCCCGCGCGAGGTGATCTGGGGGGTCGACACCCTGTCCGCGCTCGACGCCGTCGAGGCTGAACTCGGTCGCGACCGGGACGTTCGGCGCGACCCCGACGGGACATTGCACGCCCGCGACGAGGCGGGAATCAACATCGGCTTCCGGCTGTTCGAACGGCGCGATCTCGGGGTCGAACCGGCCCCGCCCGAGAACAACCTGTCGACGGTCAGGCGCCTGAACACGCACCGCAAATGGTATGACCGCGCGCGCCCCAAGCTGATCAACCACGTCGTCTTCGGCGTGCCGGACGTGGACAAGGCCGTGGCCTTCTACGTCGACCGGCTGGGTTTCCGAGTGACGGACGTCATGCGCGGCTTTGGCATGTTCATGCGCTGCGATGGACGTCGCGACCACCACAACCTGTTCTTCTTCCGAGGGGGCGGTCGGCTGTTCTTCAGCCACGTCTCCTTCGGCGTCGAAACCATCGATGAGCTGATGGTGGGCGCCATGCATATGCAACGGCGAGGATGGCGCAGCCCGGCCGGCCTGGGCCGCCATCGCATCAGCTCCCTTGTCTTCTACTACATGGACAGTCCGGCCGGCGGGCAGACGGAATACAGCGCCGACTCCGACTATCTGGACGATGACTGGACGCCGCGCCTTTGGGACCAGGCGTTCGGGCAGCACCACTGGCTGGCGGTGTTGCCGCAGGACGATCGGATCGCCGCCACCGGTGAGGCCGAGCCGCTCGACGGCCCTCTGCCCAGACTTGACGACACGGCCAGGCCGCGGGGCCCCTAGCCCGCGCGTCAATGGCCCGACACCCCCCAGGAGGACCGCATGACCATCAACATCCGCCGGATCGTCACCGGGGTGAACGCCGACGGCAAAGCGGTGGTGATCCAGGATGGCCCCGCGCCCAAGACCAACGCGCGTCCGGCGATCGGGGTGCAAGGCGCGATGATCTGGGTCGAGGACGAAACGCCCGTCGACCTCTCCCGATACGCCGACCCCACCGACCGCGAGATCGGCGTCGCGCCGCCCACTGGCGGCTCGATCATCCGCGTCGTCGATTTCCTTCCTCAGCCGGAGGAGATCGATAACGAGGCCTTCCTCAAGGAGATGGGCCTCAGCGCAGACCACGGCGGGGGCCACGCCTTCATGCACCGCACCCGGAGCATCGATTACGCCATCGTCCTGAAGGGCGAGATCGACATGCTCCTGGACGAGGGAGAGGTCCATGTGAAGGCTGGCGACATCCTGATCCAGCGCGGGACCAATCACGCCTGGGTCAATCGCGGGCCGCAGACCTGCCGGATCGTGTTCGTGCTCATCGACGCCAAGGACTTCCCGCCGCCGGATGGGCGGCCGTTCCCGCAGGCGGGCTGAGCCGCGACAAGGGGGGCAAGGCCATGAACGACAAGGAGCTGTCGCCCAAGGCGCTCTCCACGGCCGCCGCGTGCACCATCGGCATGATGGTCAGCGTCGTGCCGTTCCACATCGGCACGTTTGCCTTGTTCCTGCAGCCAGTCTCCCACGAGTTCGGCTGGGGCCGCGCGGCGTTCGCCGCCTCCCTGAACATATCCGCGATCCTCGCCGCCCTGGCGGCGCCCTTCGTGGGCCGTGCGGTCGACCGGCTGGGCGCACGACGCCTCCTGATACCCGCGATCATCGTCTACGGGCTGGCGACCATGGCCCAGTCCCAGCTCAGCCACTCGAAGCTGCAGTTCTACGCAACCTACGCGCTGCTGGGGTTCAGCGAGGCGGTGGCCGGCCCGGTGGCCTTTTCCCACCTGATCTCGTCCTGGTTCCACGCCAAGCGCGAACTCATGCTGTCGCTGGTGATCGGCGCGGCGCCCGCCGTGTCGATCATGATCATGGCGCCGGTGACGCATCTGCTCATCGCGAACTTCGGGTGGCGCGCCGCCTATCTCGTTCTCGGCCTGATCATCCTTGGCCTCGGGTTTCCCTCCATGGCGTTCCTGCTGCACGAGCCCGAGCGCGAGGGCCCGCAGACCGCTGCTGGGCGCAGCGCGGCCATCGCCGCCCTTCCCGGCCGGAGCGTCTTGCAGGTGGCGTGCACGCTCACCTACTGGATGATCCTGCTGGCCCTTGTGATCCACTCGCTGGTCGTCGGCGGCGTGCGCGCGCACACCGTGGCCCTGCTCACGGACCGTGGCATGGCCATCGGGGTGGCGACGCTGGCGGTATCGCTGTCGGCTCTGGCGGGCTTGCTCGGCAATGTCGCCGCCGGGATGCTGCTTGATCGGGTGCAGACGCCGCGGATCGCGATCCCGTTCTTCATCTCCGCGCTCGGGGGCCTGCTTCTGCTGCACCACGCGGCGAGCCCCGCCGTCGCGCTGCTGGGAGCGGCGATCCTCGGATTCGGCATCGGCGCGGAGTCCGGCATCGGGCCCTATTTCCTCTCGCGCTACTTCGGCATGCGGGCCTTCGGGACGGTGTACGGCTCGCTGGTCTCGCTGCTGGCCATTTCCTCGGGCGTCGGGCCGATGCTGCTTGGCATCGCCTTCGACCGCACCGGCGGTTACGGGCGAGGTCTGGTCATCGCCGAGATCGGCCTCGCCGTCGGCACGGTGCTCGTCGCGCTCCTGGGCGGTTACGTCTATTCCGCAAGGCGAACGCCGTCGGAGCTGACCGAAACGACGCCGCCTGAAGGCGCGGCGGAAGCGGGGGCCTGAGCATGAGGCTTGTGTTGTTCCAGACGGAAGGCCTGGCGGCGACTCTGCCGGGTCTCCTGACCGATCGGGGCGTCGTCGACGTCTCGCGTGTGACCGGCCTCGGCTACACGGCCCAGCTGACGATGACGGGGCTGATCGACCGTTTCGACGAGCTTGAGCCGGCGCTGCGCCGGATCGAGGCCGACGGGGAGGCGCTGCCGCTGGATCGGGTGAGGCTGCGCCCGCCGCTGCCCCGTCCGGGCAAGATCCTGGCCTGCATCGGCAACTTCTGGGAGCATGCCCAGCGTGAGCCGCGACCGCTCAACATGTTCATGAAGAATCCCGACGCGGTCGTCGGTCCGGGCGACGTGATCGAGCTGCCGGAGTTTACCGAACCCTGGATGTTCATGCATGAGGCCGAGCTCGCCGTCGTCATCAAAGGCCCGGCAAAGCGCGTGCGCCGCGACGACTGGCGTAGCGCCGTGTTCGGCTACACGGCGATGATCGACGTTTCGGCCAGGGGCGACGGGCGGTTCACCTGGCCGCCGGGCCCTCCGGCGAGCTGGCTCGGCAAGTCGTTCGACACCTTCGCGCCCCTCGGTCCGTGCATCACCACCGCCGACGAGATCGAGGACCCCAACGCGCTTCACGTCAGGTTCTGGAACGACCAGCAGCTTCGCCACAACTACAGTACGGACGACATGGAGCACCGGGTGGGCGAGCTGATCGAGTTCGCAACCACGGTCATGACGCTCAACACGGGCGACATCATCTCCTGCGGCACCAACCACGAAGGGCTGGGCGCGTTGCAGGACGGCGAGACGGTCGAGATCGACATAGAGAAGATCGGCCGCATGACGCTGACCGTTCATGATCCGCTGAAACGCACCTGGGAGCGGGGGGTCTACATGGGCCCCAACTCCACCAATCCGGAGGCCGTGAAGCGCAACCGACCGGATCGGACGCCTCCGACCTAGGGCATGCTAGTGTCCCGATTCCGAAGTTCGCCAGCGCATTTGCCAGGCAGATGCGAACTTCGGGATCGATAAGGACACTAGCAAATGTATAATTCTAGTGTGGTTTACGGATCAGAAGTTCGCAGCCGAGGGCGCCGCCATCATCATGCGAACTTCTGATCCACCACACTAGAGCTTGAGCAGCGCCGCGGCATTGGAGCCCAGGATCTTGCTCCGGTCCGCCGCGCTGATCGGGGCGGCGTCCATGAAGGCGCGGCCCTCGCTGTTGGACGCGAACGGCCAGTCCACGGAAAACAGGACCCGGTCGGCTCCCATCTCCATGAGCGTGCAAACGAGGGCGGGGTTCGACCAGTTCGCCGCCGTGGTGATCCAGAAATGGTCGTGGAAGTACTCGGTCAGACGGCGTTTCAGGCGCATCCGCGCTGAGATCG
Source organism: uncultured Alphaproteobacteria bacterium (assembly GCA_963775275.1). Lineage (GTDB taxonomy): Bacteria > Pseudomonadota > Alphaproteobacteria > Caulobacterales > Caulobacteraceae > JANWHQ01. The sequence continues at coordinate 1,546,910 of CAVZII010000005.1, forward strand.
CCGCGTCGCAGCGCACGATGGAGAAGGGCAGCAACTCGCCCATGTGCCCCAGGATCAGCTTCAACCTGGGGCACTCGTCCAACAGCCCGCAGACCATCAGCCGCAAGGCCTGGGTCGCGCTTTCCACGGTGTAGGACCAGCCGGGCCCGATCAAGGCGGGAAATCCCTTGTAGTAGGCCTCGACCACGGCCGCCGGCGCGGCGTCGGGGTGGATATAGATCGGGACGTCGAGTGCTTCGGCCGTCTGGAACACCGGCCAGAAGCGGCGGTCGTCCAGCGGGACGCCCGCGGCCATGCCGTGCAGCATGGCGCCCTTCAGGCCGAGGTCCTTCACCGCCCGTTCGAACTCTCGGCAAGCCTCGTCAGGCGCGGCCAGAGGCAGGGCGGCGAAACCGGCGAATCGATCAGGGTGGCCGTCGATGGTCTTCCTGATCAGGTCGTTGACCTCGCGCGCCATCCGGACGGCCGGCTCGACCGGCAGGTTCTGGGGCCCGCTTGGGAAGTGCGAGATGACCTGCAGCTCGACGCCCGCCTCGTCCATGGCCCGCAGCCGCCCTTCCCCGAGATCGAGCAGGGCTGAACCCAGCGGTTCAAGCGGCAGCGACCCCAGCAGCCCGGGATGCGAAAAATGCTCTTCGAGCGCCACCACTTCGGGCCTTGCCAAGCCGTTCTCCCTCCTTGCCGCCTGAAGCGGCACCCTAGACAATCTCAGAGCCCGCCGCCATCGCACCCTCCGCCTCTGTTGCGGTGCACGGGGGCGCGTGTTATCAGGCGCCCGGCTTCGGGCGGCGCGTTCGCGAGGGCGCTGCGGCTTGCGTGCTTTCCTGAGCGCTTTCAAGCCCTTGCCCGGCGGGACAACCTCCGCCGGGTCACAAACAAACGTATCGGACGGACCGGTGGCAGACGATACCAAATCCACGGACGTGGGTGAGCGCTACGCGCAGGCCCTGTTCGAGCTGGCGAAGGCCCAGGGGCGGCTGGCAGCGGTGGAGTTTGACCTCAAGGCGTTCAAGGCCATGCGCCGCGAGAGCCGCGATCTGGCGCGACTGTTGTCCTCTCCCGCATTCAGCGCCGAGGACAAGGGCAAGGCCCTGCTGGCCGTGGCCGATGCGGCCGGGTTCGATGGGCTGACGCGCAAGTTCCTGGGCCTGATGGCCGCCAACCGGCGCGCCCAGGCGATCCTCGCCGCCGTGGCCGCCTTCGAGGCCCTGGCCGCCGCCGAGCGGGGCCAGGTCTCCGCCGAGGTGGTGACCGCGGTGAAACTCACCGCCGAGCAGGAGCGCGGGCTGAAGGCCGCGCTCAGGCAGGCGCTCGGCAAGGACCCCGAGATCGAGGCCCGGGTGGACCCGTCGATCCTCGGCGGCCTGAAGGTCAAGGTGGGCTCGCGGCTCTATGACGCGTCCCTGCGTTCCAAACTGGACTCCCTCCGTTTCGCCCTGAAGAGAGCGTAAGACATGGACATCCGCGCGGCCGAGATCTCGGCCATCCTCAAGTCCCAGATCGAGGGCTTCGGCGCCGAGGCCGACGTCTCGGACGTCGGACAGGTGCTGTCGGTCGGCGACGGCATCGCCCGCGTCTTCGGGCTGGACAATGTCCAGGCCGGCGAGATGGTCGAGTTCCCCAAGGCCGGGGTCAAGGGCATGGCCCTGAACCTCGAACGCGACAACGTCGGGGTGGTGATCTTCGGCGAAGACCGCGAGATCGGCGAAGGCGACGAGGTTCGGCGTCTGGGCGAGATCGTGGACGTGCCGGTGGGCAAGGGGCTCCTGGGCCGTGTGGTCAATCCCCTCGGCGAGCCGATCGACGGCAAGGGTCCGATCACGGACGTGGCCGAACGGCGCCGGGTGGACGTCAAGGCGCCTGGCATCATCCCGCGCAAGTCCGTGCACGAACCGGTGCAGACGGGCCTGAAGGCGATCGACTCGCTCATCCCGATCGGCCGCGGCCAGCGCGAGCTGATCATCGGCGACCGCGAGACCGGCAAGACCGCCGTCGCCATCGACACCATCCTGAACCAGCGCCAGGTCAACGCCCAGGGCGACGAGAAGACCAAGCTCTACTGCGTCTACGTCGCGATCGGCCAGAAGCGCTCGACCGTCGCCCAGATCGTCAAGACGCTCGAGGAGCGCGGCGCGCTCGACTACACCATCGTGGTCGCGGCCACCGCGTCCGAGCCAGCGCCGCTGCAGTTCCTCGCGCCCTTCGCCGGCTGCGCCATGGGCGAGTGGTTCCGCGACAACGGCATGCACGCCCTGATCATCTACGACGACCTCTCCAAGCAGGCGGTCGCCTATCGTCAGATGTCGCTCCTGCTGCGCCGTCCGCCCGGCCGCGAGGCCTATCCGGGCGACGTCTTCTACCTGCATTCGCGCCTGCTCGAGCGGGCGGCCAAGCTCAACGAAGACAATGGCGCAGGCTCGCTGACCGCCCTTCCGGTCATCGAGACCCAGGCCAACGACGTCTCGGCCTACATCCCCACCAATGTGATCTCGATCACCGACGGCCAGATCTTCCTGGAGACGGACCTGTTCTACCAGGGCATCCGGCCGGCCCTGAACGTCGGCATCAGCGTCAGCCGCGTGGGCGGCTCGGCCCAGATCCGCGCCATGCGCCAGGCGGCCGGCCCGCTGAAGGGCGAGCTCGCCCAGTACCGGGAGATGGCGGCCTTCGCCAAGTTCGGCTCGGACCTGGACGTCGCGACCCAGCGCCTCTTGGCCCGCGGCGAGCGGCTGACCGAGCTGCTGAAGCAGCCCCAGTACGCCCCGCTGCAGGTCGAGGAGCAGGTGGCGGTGATCTACGCCGGCACGCGCGGCTATCTCGATCCGATCCCGACCAGCGCGGTCGGCCGTTTCGAGGAGGAGCTGCTGCGCCGCCTGCACAGCCAGCATCCCGAAATCCTCGATGCCATCCGCACCAAGAAGATCCTGGACGAGGAGCTCGAGGGCAAGCTCAAGGCCGCGCTCGACAGCTTCGCGGCGACCTTCGCCTGACATGAGCGTTTCGGCGTCCATACTGGCCTGGTCGGCCCTGGCGCTGATGGTCGCGTTGTCGCCCGGACCCGACACCTTGCTGGTCGCGTCCAACGCGGCCCGGCGCGGTCATGCCGCAGGCCTTCTCACCGTGGCCGGAACGATGACCGGCGGGGTCTTCTACGCGGCGCTCTGCGGCTTCGGATTCATGAGCGTGCTGGTCGCCCAGCCTGCGCTCTACCTCGTGGTGAAGATCGCCGGCGCGGCCTATCTCGCCGTGATCGGCGCCCGGATGCTGTGGGGGGCGCTCAAGGGGCCCCCTTCCCGGCCTTCGGCCGGACTTCCCCCCGGGGGGAAGCTTTGCGCCGGCGCGGTCCTCCCCCCCCGGCGGAGGCGGCCCGCAGGGCCGCAGAGGGCGAACCTTTCCGGCAAGGTCTTCTGACCAATGTGCTGAACCCGAAGGTCGCGATCTTCTACCTGGCCGCCTTGCCGCAGTTCACGGGCCACGGCCCGGACGCGCCGCTGATGGGCGTGCTGTTGATCGCCATCCACTACGCCATGGGCGCGGCCTGGCTTTGTACGGTCGCGCTTGGCGCCGGCCGTCTGGGCGCCGCCTTCCGCGAGAGCGCGCTGATGCGCTGGCTGGAGGGCGTGGCGGGCCTGTTCCTGATCGGCGTGGCCGGCCGGCTCGCGCTCGAACGCGCCGAGGTGCACTGATGGCCAGCGTCAAGGAAATGCGGAGCCGCATCACCTCGGTGAAGGCGACGCAGAAGATCACCAAGGCCATGCAGATGGTGGCCGCGGCCAAGCTGCGCCGCGCGCAGGAGGCGGCCGAGAACGCGCGCCCCTACGCCCGGCGCATGGCCGCGGTGATCGCCAACCTGGCCAAGGGCGTCGCCGGCAAGCCCGGCGCGCCCGAGCTGCTGGCGGGCTCCGGGCGCGACCAGAAGCACCTGATCGTGGTCGCGACCTCCGACCGGGGTCTCGCCGGCGGGTTCAACACCGCGATCGTGCGGGCCGCGCGCGAGCGCATCGCCGAGCTGGCCAATGCGGGCAAGGAAGTCCGCATCATCTGCATCGGCAAGAAGGGACGCGACCAGCTGCGCCGCCTGCACGGCGACAAGTTCGTCGAGGCGTTCGACCTGTCGGGCGAGAAGACGATCTCCATCGCCTCGGCAGAGCCGGCCGCCCAGCTGATCCTCGCCCTCTTCGCCGAGGGCCAGGCGGACGTGGTCACCCTGTTCTACAGCCGCTTCAAGAGCGTGGTCAGCCAGGTCCCGACGGCCAGGCAGCTGATCCCGGCCGTTGTGGAGGAGGGGAGCGAGGCCGCCGACCTCGCCGGCGCCGCCTATGAGTACGAGCCCGACGAGGAGGAAATCCTGAAGATCCTCCTGCCGCGCAACATCACCGTCCAGATCCTGTCGGCCCTGTTCGAGAACCAGGCGGGCTTCTATGCCGCCCAGATGGCCGCCATGGACTCCGCCACCCGCAACGCCGGCGAGATGATCGACCGGCTGACCCTGCAGATGAACCGCACCCGCCAGGCGCAGATCACCAAGGAGCTGATCGAGATCATCTCCGGCGCCGAAGCCCTTTGACGAGAGACCCGTAGAGCCCATGGCCAGATCAGCCGCCAAGACCAAGCCCACGGCCGAAGCCGCCGCCCTTCCCGCAGGGGCCAAGGGCAAGATCGTCCAGATCATCGGCGCGGTGGTCGACGTCGAGTTCGACGGCCATCTGCCGTCGATCCTGAACGCGCTGGAGACCACCAACCGCGACCAGCGGACGGGCGAGACCTTCCGTCTGGTCCTCGAGGTCGCCCAGCACCTCGGCGAAAGCACCGTGCGCACCATCGCCATGGACACCACCGAGGGCCTCGTGCGCGGCCAGGACGTGGTCGACACCGGCGCGCCGATCACCGTGCCGGTGGGCCCGGCGACGCTTGGGCGGATCATGAACGTCATCGGCGAGCCGGTGGACGAGGCCGGCCCGATCGAGAGCCCGCACCAGCGGGGCATCCACGCCGAGGCGCCGCCGTTCGAGGACCAGTCCACCACCAAGGAGATCCTGGTCACGGGCATCAAGGTGGTGGACCTGCTCTGCCCCTACACCCGCGGCGGCAAGATCGGCCTGTTCGGCGGCGCGGGCGTCGGCAAGACCGTGACCATGCAGGAGCTGATCAACAACATCGCCAAGGCCTACGGCGGCTATTCGGTGCTGGCGGGGGTCGGCGAGCGCACGCGCGAGGGCAACGACCTCTATCACGAGATGATCGAGTCCGGCGTCAACGTCGATCCGCGCAAGACCGGCTCGAACCAGGGCTCGCGCTGCGCCCTGGTCTACGGCCAGATGAACGAGCCGCCGGGCGCCCGCGCGCGGGTGGCGCTGACGGGCCTGGCCCAGGCGGAGTATTTCCGCGACGAGGAGGGCAAGGACGTGCTGCTCTTCATCGACAACATCTTCCGCTTCACCCAGGCGGGCTCCGAAGTGTCGGCGCTCCTGGGCCGCATCCCCTCCGCCGTGGGCTATCAGCCGACCCTCGCCACCGAGATGGGCGGCCTGCAGGAGCGGATCACCTCCACCAACAAGGGCTCGATCACCTCGGTCCAGGCCATCTACGTGCCCGCCGACGACCTGACCGACCCGGCGCCGGCCACGTCCTTCGCCCACCTGGACGCCAAGACGGTGCTCTCGCGGGACATCGCGGCCATGGGCCTGTTCCCGGCGGTGGACCCCCTGGATTCCACCTCGCGGATCCTCGACCCTCTGGTGATCGGCGAGGAGCACTACAACGTCGCGCGCCGCACCCAGGAGATCCTCCAGCAGTACCGGGCGCTGCGCGACATCATCGCGATCCTGGGCATGGACGAGCTCTCCGAAGAGGACAAGCTGACCGTGGCGCGCGCGCGCAAGATCCAGCGGTTCCTGTCCCAGCCCCTGCACGTGGCCGAGGCCTTCACCAACCAGCCGGGCGTGTTCGTCCAGCTGGAGGACACCATCCGCTCGTTCAAGGCGATCGCGGACGGAACCTACGACAACCTGCCCGAGGCGGCCTTCTACATGGTCGGCACCATCGAAGAGGCGGTGGCCAAGGCCGAGAAGATGGCCGAGGAGGCCTGAGGCGGTGGCCGACAAGCTCAGCTTCCTGCTGGTTGCGCCCGAACGTGAGCTGTTCTCGGGCGAGGTCGACCAGGTCGACGCCGCCGGCGTCGAGGGCGATTTCGCCGTGCTCGCCAACCATGCGCCGTTCATGACGGCGCTGAAGGAGGGCGAGATCACCGTCCGCGACGGGGGCCGCACGCGGGTGTTCAAGGTGCGCGGCGGCTTCGCGGAGGTGACGCCGCTGGGGCTGACCGTCCTGGCCGAGCACGCGGTCGAAGCGGGCTGAGCCGGACCGTGTCCGGCGAAGTCCTGGCCGGTTCCGTCGTGCGGACGCGCTCTGAACTTTGCGACTCGGGCCCGGTCAAGCCCGCGCCGCGCACAGCGCATTCAGGCGCCGGCGCGCCTTCAGGGCGGGAAACCGGCTTTCCAGAAGGCGCGCGGGACGCGAGAGGGGTTGCGCAGCCGCGCTCGGGAGGGTGTCATGCGGCCCCTCAGGGACCAAGGGGAGGGCAACCATGACCCGCATTCTGTTCGCCTGTCTGGCTGCGGCCTCCGTCTCCGCTGGCGCCGTCGCGGCGTCGGCCCAGCCTGCCGAGCCGGCGCCCCCGCCACAGCCGCCTGCGAGCGCCGCGCCGGCTCCCGCCGCGGCCCCCGCCCCCTCGGCGGCGCCCGTCCAGCCGATCCTGCCCGAGACCCAGGACCTGCCCAAGCCTACGGGCGAGGCCATCCCCATGATCGACCTGATGGAGCAGGCCTGCCTGCCGCTGATCGCCAAGCAGGACGTCAAGTCGGTGACCAAGGCCAACGGCCTGAAGAAGACCCGCGACGGGCTGGTCCTGAGGCTGCCGGGCGTGCAGCAGATCACAGTCTCGCCGCCGACCAACGCCAATCCCGAAATCTGCACGCTCACCATCCGCTACGAGGTCGACCAGTCCAAGCCCCTGGTGGACGCCCTGTTCGTCTGGGCCGCGACCCGGATGCCGCCCCTGCCGCCGCTCAGCTCGGACTACAAGCCGACCCCGACGCTCACCACCTGGTCCTGGGCCGTGGATACGGGCCAGATGAAGGAGGGCCTGGTGTTCACCATCCGCAAAAAGCCGGACGGCAGTCCGGTGGGCCGGGGCTACGACGAGGCGACGCTGCTGCTGAGCAAGACCGGAGGCTGATCGGGCCTTGCGCCGCCGCACCGGCCGTGCGCTGAAGCAGCCATGAACCTGCCCGACCTCGCCGGCGTCCTCGGCGTCCTGATGATCCTCGCGGCCTACGCCGGCGCCCAGTTCGGCCGGCTCGATCCACGCGCACCGCCGGCCCTGCTGCTGAACCTGGTCGGGGCGAGCCTGATCCTGGCCTCGCTGAGCGTGCGCTTCAATCTGGCCGCCTTCCTGATGGAGGCGGCCTGGGCGCTCCTCGCGCTCTACGGTCTCGTCCGGCTCGCGCTCGCACGAAGGCGGCGCTAGAAGCTTCGCATGTTCCTCGAGGTTCCGGACCTTCTCACCGCGGACGAGGTCGCCTATCTGCGCGGCCTGTTCGACACCTTGCGCTTCGTCGACGGACGCGCCACCAACCAGCACTCCAAGGTCAAGAACAACCTCCAGCTCGATTACGAGGATCCGGGCTACGAGGCGTCCTCCAGGTTGCTGCACGACGCCCTTGGGCGCAACGAGCGGGTCTCGGCCTTCGCCTTCCCCAAGACCATCGCCCCGCCCCTGCTCACCCGCTATGCGCCGGGGATGAACTACGGCGCCCATTCCGACGCGCCCTTCATGCAGGTCGACGGCGCGCGGCTGCGATCGGACCTCTCCTGCACCATCTTCCTGGCCGAGCCTTCGAGCTACGACGGCGGCGAGCTGTCGGTCCAGCTCGGCGGGCGCACGCTGGACTTCAAGCTGCCGGCCGGCGGAGCGGTGGTCTATCCGTCCACGACCCTGCACCAGGTCAAGCCGGTCACCCGGGGCGAGCGCCTGGTGGCGATCACCTTCATGGAGAGCCTGCTTCCCGACCAGGCGCAGCGCGAGCTGCTCTACAATCTGAACGAGGTGGCGGCGCTCGAGGCCTACAACCTGAGCTGGGAGAACCGCACGCGGCTCAGCTATGTGGCGGGCGCCCTGATGCGGATGTGGAGCAAGAGCTAGTGTGGTGGATCAGAAGTTCGCATGATGATGGCGGCGCCCTCGGCTGCGAACTTCTGATCCGTAAACCACACTAGAATCATACATTTGCTAGTGTCCTATCGATTCCGAAGTTCGCATCCGCCTTGCAAATGCGCTGGCGAACTTCGGAATCGGACACTAGAGCCTCGTCCGGGCTCTGAAGTTCGTCGCCGAGGCCGCCCCGAGTGCGGGACGAACGTCGACTTCACGTCACGCGTCGTCGCGGCCCGCGAAGGGCCTGAACGCCTGGATCACGAGCTCGTAGGCCGGGCGCTTGAAAGGAACGACCTGGTCCAGGGCCTCGTCCAGCCCGGCCCAGCGCCAGTCGTCGAACTCCACGTGCCGGTGGGCGTAGAGGTTGATCTCCGCTTCGTCGCCGGTGAAGCGCAAGGCGAACCAGACCTGCCTCTGCCCCTTCCACCCCTTGGCGATCTTGGAGCCGCGATACCCTTCGGGGAAATCGTAGGTGATCCAGTCGTCGGTGCGGCCGATATAGGCCGCCGAGATCACGCCGGTCTCCTCCTGGAGCTCGCGCCGCGCCGCGTCCAGGAGCTGCTCGCCCTTGTCCACGCCGCCCTGGGGGAACTGCCAGTTGAACGGCCCCGGCGCGCCGGCCCGTCGGCCGAGCCAGACCCGGCCGTCCAGGGGATGGAACAGCACGACGCCCACGTTGGGCCGATAGAGCGACAAGATGCCCGCGCCCGAGACGTCGTCCTGGTCGGCCTGGCCCGAGCGCAGAGGCGCGTTCACCGCTTCGCCATCACGGCCGAGGCAGGCGCCAGGGCGAAGCCGCGGCTCTGGAGCGTCGCGGCCCAGCGCTGCACTTCCTGCAGGGTGATCGGATAGGCGAAGCCGGACCCCAGCGCCTTGCCCCGCTCCTGGGCCGACTGCTCCAGGCCGGCGAGCTCCTGGTCGATCGAGCCGCCGTCGAGGGTCTCGTCGATGATGCGGTCCGCGGACGCCCTCGGCACGCCCCCGCCGCGGCCCGACGCCGACCCGTCGTCGATGAAGGCGAGGCCGCGCTTGCGAAGTGCGCCGGAGAAGACGCTCATCGCCGAATCCGAGGCCAGGAAGCGGCCGCCCAGATAGTTGGTCAAACCGAAATAGCCCGTCGCCCGGGAGAGCAGCCACTCCAGCCGCTTGACGGTCTCCTGCGCCGGATCCTGCGCCATCAACGTATAGGGGCCGGGATCGTTCTGCGGATAGTCCACCGGCTCCATCGGGGTCTCGAGCAGCACCTCATGGCCGTTGGCGCGGGCGAGATCGATCCACCCCTGCAGATCCTCGGCATAGGGCACGAACGACAGGGTCACCTCGGGCGGCAGCTCCTCGATCGCCTGGCGCGTGGCCTTGGCGTTGAGGCCGAGCCCCCCGATCACCAGCGCCACCTTGGGCAGGCCCGCATCCTTGAACGGGCGGGCGTAGGCCTGGGCGGGGGTGCGCCCGTCCGGGGCGATCACCGGCAGGAGCCCGCCCGGGCCCGGAGCCGAGAGCCCGGCGATGGGGGCCGCCGGCAGGGGCTGCCTGGAGGCGTCCGCGCCCTCGGGGGGCGCTGGCGCGGCGTCGGAAGCGCCGCTTCCCGGGCTGAACGGCGGCGGCGCGTCCACGGGCGGGGCCTTGGCCGCATGGGTCAGGGCGACCCGCACCCTCGGCGCGCCGGCGCGCGGGTCTCCGGTCACCGCGATCAGGGTCAGCGCCGCCACGAGGAAGAGGAAAGCCGCGCCGGCCACGCCCAGCATGGGACGCTCCAGCGACGCGCGCGCCAGGGCGGCGGCCCGGCCGGCGAACGCCGTCACGCCGCCTCCCGCGAAGGAGGCGGGACCTGCGGCGAACACTGACCGTCTGGAGAACATCAACCGACTTTCCGAAGCCCGATCCAGCCTCGGAAATCATGGTTAATAAAGGGCGAAGCGCCCGGCGCCGGCCCTGCGGCCGATGGGCTCAGCGGCGCGTGCCGCCGCCGCCCTTCGGCTTGGCGAGGTCCGCTGGCGTCGCGTCCTTGTCCGGGGCGACGCCAGGGTCGGTCTTGCCGGCCTGGGCGACCACCGCCACGGGGGCCGCGGGCTTCTCGGAGGACAGCAGGGCCTGGATCGAGCCGGCCTTGAGGACGGCCAGGGCGCGGGCCAGCTGGTAGTCGCCCTTCTTGACGTCGAAGCCGGCGGGCGGCGCCTCGGCCGGGACGTGGGCCCCTTCGCGCGTCAACCCTTCGTCGGCGCTCAGCGCATTGCGGAAGCTGGCCTCGGAGAACTGGTACGCCTTGTTGGCGATCAGCTCGGCCTGCTCCTTGGTCTCCGCGACCTCCAGGTCGGGCGTGATGCCGGTCTTCTGGATCGAGCGGCCCGAGGGCGTGTAGTAGCGCGCCGTCGTCAGCTTCAGGGCCCCGTCCGCCCCGCCGTGCAGCGGGATCACGGACTGCACCGAGCCCTTGCCGAAGCTGGTCAGGCCGACGAGCTCGGCCCGATGGCGGTCCTGCAGGGCGCCGGAGACGATCTCGGCCGCCGAGGCCGTGCCCGAGTTGATCAGCACCACCATCGGCAGGCCGCGCAGCAAGTCGCCGGGATGGGCGTTGTAGCGCTCGATGTCCTGGGCGTCGCGGCCCCGCTGGGACACCACCTCGCCGCCGCTCAGGAACGCGTCCGACACCGACACCGCCTGGTCGAGCAGGCCGCCGGGGTTGTTGCGCAGGTCGAGCACCAGCCCCTTCATGTGCGGGTTCTTGGCGAGCAGGCTCTTGATCGCGTCCGAGGTTTCCTGGCCGGTCTTCTCGTCGAAGGACGAGATCCTGAGGTAGCCGTCGTCGCCTTCCATGTGCGACTTCACCGACTTCACCGAGATGACCTCGCGCACCAGCTTGACGTCGAACGGATCGTGCTTGTCGCGGGCGATGGACAAGGTGATGGGCTGGCCGACGTCGCCGCGCATCTGCTTGACCGCCTGGTCCAGCGGCAGGCCGAGCACGCTCTGGCCGTCGATGGCCGTGATCAGGTCGCCGGCCTTGAGGCCGGCGCGGGCCGCCGGGGTGTCGTCCATCGGCGAGATCACCTTGACCACGCCGTCGTCGGACGTGACCTCCAGGCCCAACCCGCCGTACTCGCCGCGCGTCTGGTCGCGCATGTCCTGGTAGTCGTCGGGATTGAGGTAGCCCGAGTGCGGGTCGAGCGAGGTCAGCATGCCGTCCAGCGCCGACTGGATCAGCTTCTTGTTGTCGACGGGGATGACGTACTGGCTGTCGACGGTGGTGAGCACGTCCCCGAACAGCTCGAGCATATGGTAGGTCTCGGGCTTGGCCGAGGCCGAGGTCGCGTGCGCCGAGGCGTTGATCAGCGCCATGGAGCCGGCGCCCAGTACGAAGGCGCTGGCGCCGATCATCAGGTACTTACGCATCATTGGCCCGCCCCCTCGGCGAAGACAGCTCTGACAAGATCACCACGGGCTCCAACATGGCGCCACACATCCTTCGGTTCCAGTGGATCGGACGTGGCGGGGCTGGGACATTTTGGCCACGCCGCGCCCGAGGCGTCTTGGCCGGTCATTGCGTCGATTCCGAGACGGCGCGTCGCAGACGCGGCGCACTGCACGAAAAAGACGCGCGCGGCTTGGCCCGGCTCCGTCGCGCCGCAGGCGGCTCAACGGCTTGCGGCCGTCGCGAGCCAGGGCCCTGGATCAATCGGCGCGCCTTCCTTGCGGACCTCCATGTAGAGCTCGGCGGCGCGGGAGCGCTCGCCGGGCATGGCGCCGAGCATCTGGCCCTGCGACACTTGGCGCCCGACGCCGACCGCGAGCTTGTCGAGCCCCGCCAGGACCAGCTGGTAGCCGCCGCCTGCGTTCAGGATCAAGACTGCGCCCCAACCCTTAAGCGGGCCTGAATACTCTACGATCCCCGCCGCCGGCGCACGCACCGCCGCGCCGGGCGCGGCGCGCCAGGACAGGCCGTTCGCCCCGTCCCCGTCGGGGGCGGCCTGGCCGAAGCGGCGCACGATCGTCCCCTCTACAGGCGCGAGCATCCGGCGCGGCGGGCCGGCGGGTGCGGCCGGCTGGACGCGGATGCGCGGATCCAGCCCGAGCGACCTCAGCTGGCCGGCCAGGGCCTGGGCGCGGCGGCTCTGGTCCAGCGAGTCCGCATCCAACTGTCGCTCGAGCGCGGTCTTGTGGCGGATGTCCGCCTCGATGGCGGCGCGGCCGTCGGCCAGGGCGCTGTCGGAGGCGAAGAGGTCCGCGCTGGCGCTGGCGATGGAGCGCCTCACGCGCTGCAGCGCCTCGGCGCGCGCCCGGAACACTGCGGCCCTGCGCTCCAGCTCGGGCACGAGGGCGCGCACCAGGATCTGGGCGCGCACTGCGTCGCGGGCCGAGCCCGGGCTGATCAGCAGGGCGGGCGGCGGGTTGCGGCGGTAGAGCTCGAGCGCGCCGAGCAGCCGGGAGAGCTCGGACTGGTTCTTTCCCATGTCGGCGCTCAGCGCGGCCTCGCGGGCGTTCAGGGCGTCGAGCCGAGCCTGCTTGGCGTCGCGGCCCTTGGCGCCGGCGGCCTCGACGGCGCGCAACTCCGTCAGCTGGGCGTCGAGCTTGGCGATCTCGTCCCTGAGCCTCGCCGCCTCGGCCCGGGCATCCTTGCTGGCGTCCGTGCGCGCCTGCAGCTCGCCGCGCAGGGCCTCCGGCGAGGGCGCGCCGGTGGCGACCGCGGACGAAAGGCCGACGATGGCCGCAACGAGAAGGAGGCGCCGATGCATGCGGGGTCAGCCGCGATGATAGGGCGTTCCCGCCAGGATCGTCACGGCCCGATAGAGCTGTTCGGCCAGCATCGCCCGCACGAGGGCGTGGGGCCAGGTCTGCGGTCCGAAGGCGATCGCCTCCTCGGCCCGCGCCAGAAGGGCCGCGTCCAGGCCATCCGCCCCGCCGATCAGGAAGACCGTGCGGCGCACCGCCCGGTCGCGCAGCGCCGCCAGCCGGGCGGCGAACTCGCGCGAGCCAGGGGCGCGGCCGCGCTCGTCGCAGGCGATGAGATGGTCTCCAGCCTCCAGCCTGGCGGCCAGGGCTTCGGCCTCGCGGTCCTTGCCGGGAGACCTGGACTCGACCTCGAGAATCTCAACCGGCGCGATCCCCAGCGATCGGCCGAGCGCGGAGGCGCGCTGCGCCCAGTCGGCGGCGAGCCCGGCCTCGGGCGCGCGCCTCAGCCGTCCGACCGCGAGAATGGCGATGCGCACGGCGGAGCCGTCCAGGTCAGTGGGCGACGGCCCGCTTGGGCGGCTCGACCGACCAGATCTTCTCGATGTTGTAGAAGGCGCGGACCTCGGGGCGGAACAGGTGGACGATCACGTCCCCGGCGTCGATCAGCACCCAGTCGCAGGCGGGCGCGCCTTCCACGCGGGCGCGGCCGAAGCCCTGCTCCTTCAGGGCGCGCAGCAGCCGGTCGGCGAGCGCCGAGACATGCCGGTGCGAGCGGCCAGAGGCGACGATCAAGCCGTCGGCGACCGAGCTCTTGTCCTTGAGGTCGATGAAGACGACGTCCTGGGCCTTGTCTTCGTCCAGGCGTTTCAGAATGAGGTCTTCCAGAGCGCCGATGCGTCTCTGGTCGTCCGGGGAGGGCTCGGCCGGGGCCGGGTCCTCTTGCGCGCGCGGCGCAGGCTCGCGATTCAGCGGTTTGCTCCTTTGTCCCCGTCTCGCTGGCGGCGACTCTACCATGTCGGGGCGCGATGGCGAGGGGTCAATGGCCCTGCGCGCGACGGGCGGGCCGCCCCGCCCCAAGCGCGCGCAGCTCGGTGGAGGAGGCGAAGCTCCAGGGCGCCCTCAGGAACGTCCAGGCCGGCGCCTGCGCGTCGGCGAGGCGCTGGGCGCGGCCCGAGGGCAGGCGGGCGTGGGCGAAACGGCGTGCGGCCGGGGCGAAGCGGCTGCGGATCGCAGATCCCGGCCGGGTGACCACGCAGACCGGGACCTCGCGCATCAGCTCGGTCCAGCCGCGCCAGCGGTGGAAGCCGTGCAGGCTGTCCGCGCCCATGATCCAGACAAAGCGCACGCGCGGAAAGCGCGCCTTCAGCGCGCGCACCACATCGATGGTGTAGCGGACGCCCAGCCGGCTCTCGGCGTCCGAGACGATCATCTTCGGCGGCCGCGCCAGGCGGGCCGCCGAGGCCATGCGGCGCTCCAGCCCCGCCGGCGCGCGGGGCTTCAGGGGATTGCCCGGCGAGACCAGCCAGATGATCCGATCCAGGCCCAGGCGCTTCAGCGTCGTCCGGGCGACGTGCAGGTGCCCTTCGTGCGCGGGATCGAACGAGCCGCCGAACAGGCCCACGCGCATGCCCGGCTCCAGATGCAGCCCCAGGCCGATGGTCCCGTGGACGACGCCCCCCGGGACGCGCCTGGCCGGTCCGGCGAACCACACGCGAGTCAGCCGGCCGCCGGCTCGGCGGCCGGGCCGCGCGCGCCGCTGCGGAAGGGCGCCTCGCCCTGGCGGTCGAGGTCGGGGTCGCTCTGTCGCACGCGGGCGCGCACGGTGAAGACGCCGTCGCCCGACAGCACCGCGCCGCGGGCGAACAGCCGTCCGTGCTCCCAGTTCGACAGGCCGAGCTCGGGCCGGCCCAGCGCATACTGCCCGTCCACCCACCGCGTGAACCCGTCGCCGACGAAGGGCGCCTCGATCGCCGCATAGAACCGGGCCCGGGCCTTCGCGTCCTCGGCGATCAGGCTCGCCGCCAGGCGGGGGCTGAAGCGGTTGAAGAGGCCTGTCGCCTCGTCCAGGGACTCGACCAGCACCAGGCTGGCTTCGGGCGTCTCCTCCCATTCCCACTCGCGGCCGAGCTCCTCCAGGCCAAGGCCGCTGGCCAGCGGCTCATCGACGTCGCCCTCTGCGCGGCGCACGCGGGTGCGGGCGCGCCGCCAGGCCTCGGGCAGGGCGGCGAGATCGCGCTCGACCACGTGCAGGCGGCATCCATGGCCACGGCGCTCGCCCGCGGCCCAGAGCGCGTCGAGGAAGCGGGGGACGAGCTCGCCCGCCTGCTCGCGGGGGATGCAGCAGACGTTCAAGGTGTTGCAGACCTTGCGGTCCAGCGAATGGAACACCGCCGTGGCGAAGCGGTCCGGATCGGCCGAGGCGTCGGCGATCATCCAGGCCCCGCCGGTCCCGTGAAGGCTGACCGGCGTCCCGGCCTGGCGGGCCACGGCGCCCAGCTGCGCCACCGCCCGGCCCGAGCCCCTCGCCACCGCCAGCGCCAGGCGCCGGTCGGCGAACATGGCCCAGCCCGCCGCCCGCTCGGGGCTGTCCAGCAGGGCGGCCGCGCCGGCGGGAAGCCCGGCCTCGGCGAGCGCGGGCTCGAGCGCATGGCGCACGATGGCGCGGGCCGTGCCGAGCGCGTCCGAGCCGATGCGGAAGACCACGGTGTTGCCGCCCCTCAGCACGCCGGCGGCGTCGGCGAAGACGTTGGGCCGGCCTTCGAAGACGAAGCCGACGACGCCGAGGGACGCCGAGAGCTGCTCGACGCTCCAGCCCGGGTGCTCGATCCGTTCGAGGAGCCGTCCGCGCTGGCTGGGCGCATCGCGCCAGCCGCGAAGGCCGGCGATCATGTCCCGGCGCATGGCGGGACGCGCCTCCAGCCGTGTGACCGAGCGGCCTCGGGCGCGGGCGCCGGCCACGTCGCTGTCATTGGCCTCGGCGATGGGGGCCCAGCTCGCCTCGTCCTCCAGCCGCTGGGCGAAGGCCTCGAAGAAGGCCGTGATCGCCGCGTCCGGAACCTGGGCCAGCCCGGCGAACGCGGCGTGAGCCTGGCCAACGGCGGCGGACGCCGCTTCGCGGACCTCGGCGGGGATGTGCAGGAGGTCGCCTGTCTCCTGGACCACCAGGAGCTGATCGCCGGCCGCGAAGCGCGCCGCCAGCTCGGGCGGGACGCGCGCGACGCGGTCGCCCCCGAAGGGGATGGCCATGCCGGGCTCCAGGCGGGTGAGGCGTTCGGCGCTCATGGCCGGGTCTATGGCACATCCCCGGCGCTAGTGTCCCAATTCCGAAGTTCGTCACCGCAAGCGGGGCGCGCGAACGAGTTTCGGAATCGACAAGGACACTAGCCAACCTATTGAAATCTAGTGTGGTTTGCGAACTTGAAGTTCGCTGTCGAGCTCGCCCCAACTGTCAGGCGAACTTCAAATTCACCACACTAGTGCATCGTAGCAGACGGATGATTCATCATCCGTCTGTGGTTCGATGCACTAAATCAAAGACTTGTGCTGCGAGGCTCAAACAAATGGTGGACCATTCGTTTGAGCCTCGCAGCACTAGCGGGAGTTTTGGCCCGCTGGCGGCCTAGCGGGCTCAGGCGGCGAGGGGGAGCGGCGGCCCGGACGGCCGCCTGGTACAGGACCGCTCGGAGTCGTCGGCATGGCGCCAGACGCGCACGAGCCGGCCGGTCCTGGGGTCGCGGACCCACTGGGACCTCAGCTTGATCCTGGGCGGACGAGGAGCCCGGACGATGACGTCGCGGGATCTCTTGAAGAAGGGGAAGTTCATGTCGGGCTCCTGACCGGCGTCGGTTCCCGCAGAAGCCGGCGGGGCCGGGCTGTCAGGGGAAGGACGCCGCTGTTCGTGGCGAGGATGGGCTCCGGCTAGGCATGAGGACTTTCGTTTCAAGCATCTGCGATTCGCCGACTTTTCCGAGATTGGATCGAAAAATCCCTTTGTCAACAATGGTTTGAGAAAATTTCTAACACCGTATACGGACTATCTTTCGAAAGACCGCCAAATAGCGCGCGCGCGCGCCTCGTGACCGATCCGGCGGCCTCAGCGCCCGATCAGGGCCAGATCGTCGGCGTGGATCAGGGTGGGGCCGGCGGTGTAGCCGAGGGCGGCCTCGATGGCGTCCGAGCGCAGCCCCATGATCTTCTCGGCTTCGGCGGCGTCGTAGCGGGAAAGGCCGCGCGCGATCTCGCGGCCGTCCGGGCCCAGCACCAGCACCGCATCGCCCCGGCCGAACTGGCCGCGCACGCGCCTGACGCCGGCGGGCAGCAGGCTCTTGCCCTTGAGCAGGGCCGTCGCCGCCCCGGCGTCCACCTCGAGCGCGCCCTGGGGCGCCAGCGAGCCGGCGATCCAGGCCTTGTAGGCGGCCGCCGGCGTGGCCTGGGGCTCGATCAGGGTGGCGGGCGCACCGTCCTCGATGGCCTCGATCGGCGCGGGCCGTCGGCCGAGCGTGATGAGCGTGCCGCAACCGGCGTGCTGGGCGATCCGGGCGGCCATCAGCTTGGTGGTCATGCCGCCCGACCCCGTGCCGGCTTCGGTGTTGGCGCCGCCGGCCATGGCCTCGATCTCGGGCGTGATCGCGCCCACCCGGTCAAGTCGCCGGGCGTCGGGATTGCGCCTCGGATCGTCCGTATAAAGACCATCAACGTCGGACAGCAGGATCAGCAGGTCCGCCGCGATCATCTGGGCGACGCGGGCGGCCAGGCGGTCGTTGTCGCCGTAGCGGATCTCCTCGGTGACGACCGTGTCGTTCTCGTTGATCACCGGCACGACCCCAAGCGACAGCAGGGTCTCGACGGTGGCCTTGGCGTTCAGCCAGCGCCGGCGCACCTCGGTGTCGTCGCGGGTGAGCAGCACCTGGGCGCAGACCAGGCCGTAGGGCTCGAAGGCCTCCTCCCAGGCCCGCATGAGCAGGCTCTGGCCGGCGGCGGCCGCCGCCTGCTTCTCGCCGAGGCTCAAGGTGCGCCGCGTCAGGCCGAGGCGCCGCCGCCCCAGCGCCACCGCGCCCGAGGAGACGACCAGCGCCTGCTGTCCGCGCCCCCGCACCCGCGCGATGTCAGAGGCGAAGGCGTTCAGCCAGGCCTCGTCAGCCCGGCCCGTCTCCGCATCGATCAGGATCGAGGAGCCCACCTTGACGACGAGCCGCCGCGCGGAGGCCACGGGATTGGGCTTCGCAACGTTCAAGGCCGCCATTCCTCCGATGCGTTCTCGCCGGCGGTCTGTTCGACCTGCTCCTCGGCGCGCCGGGTCTTCACCTCGGCGAAGGCCGCCCTGAGAAGCCGGGTCACCCCCTCGCCGGACACGGCCGAGACCACGAAGGGCGCTCGCCCGGCCGCGGCCTCGAGCTCGGCGGCCTTCCCGGCCCGCGTCTCGGCGTCCAGGGCGTCGGCCTTGTTGAGGGCCACGAGCTCGGGCTTGTCCTCCAGACCCGCGCCATAGGCCTGCAGCTCATGGCGGATGGTCCGCCAGGCGCCGGCCACGTCCTCCTGGGTCGCGTCGATCAGGTGGACCAGCACGGCCGTGCGCTCCACGTGGCCGAGGAAACGCACGCCCACGCCGGCGCCCTCGGAGGCGCCCTCGATCAGGCCCGGGATGTCGGCCAGGACGAACCGCTCCTGGCCGGACAGCTCCACCACGCCGAGGTTCGGCGTCAGGGTGGTGAAGGGATAGTCGGCGATCTTTGGCCGCGCAGCCGAGGCTGCGGCGAGCAGCGTCGACTTGCCCGCGTTCGGCATGCCGACCAGCCCCACGTCGGCGATCAGCTTCAGCCTCAGCCACACTGTCCGCTCCTCGCCGGCCTGGCCGGGCAAGGCGAAGCGCGGCGCCTGGTTGATCGGCCCCTTGAAGTGGTCGTTGCCGAAGCCCCCGTTGCCGCCTTTGGCCAGGCGGAAGCGCGCGCCCGTCCGGTCGAGATCACAGATCAGCGTCTCCTGGTCCTCTTCCAGGACCTCGGTGCCGACCGGGACCTTGAGCACCACGTCCTTGCCGGCGTGGCCGGAGCGGTTGCGGCCCATGCCGTGCATGCCGGTGCCGGCCTTGAAGTGCTGCTGGTAGCGGTAGTCGATCAGCGTGTTCAGGCCCTCGCCCGCCTCGATCCAGACGTCGCCGCCGCGCCCGCCGTCGCCGCCGTCCGGCCCGCCGAACTCGATGAACTTCTCGCGCCGGAACGACACGGCGCCCGCCCCGCCGTTTCCGGAGCGGACGTAGACCTTGGCCTGGTCGAGGAACTTCATGAGCGCCTTATTGTCCACGCGGGGGATTCCGCCAAGCTGACCCGATGAATCGGGCCCGGCCGACCAGACGGTCCACATCCCCACCGACCCGCGGCTGCACATCGTCTTCGAAGCCGCGGCCCGGATCTCGGCAGGCGCCCTGGCGCGCGCGCTCTACGGCTGGCGGCTGCACCCTGACCTTCGTCATCCTATCCGTTCGGGACATCATCGGGCGCGCTGGGGGGCCTGGGACGCGGCCGGCCCGGCCCGGGTTCTGGTCTTCGGCCTCCTTGGCGTCGTCCCGGGCGTGCTGATCCTCCGGGGCGGGTTGCACTTGCTCCGCAGCCAGCGCACGACAGGCAAGGCCGACTGACCGGCGCTTCGCCGGGGAGCGGCGGCGCTCGCACCGCGCCGCCCGGCCGGGATGCTTGGAGCGATGGAGTCAGGCGCGAACCTGCAGGCGCACGGTCTGGACCCGGAACCGGGCGCGGGCGCGGCCGACGCCGAACCCATGCCGCCGGCCGCCGATGGCCCCTACGGCCGCCTTCGCACCGTCGTCCGCTCCAGCGGGTTCGCCCTCACCCTGATCGCGGCCGTGGTCGGGATCGGCACGGGCGTCGTGGTCTGGGCGATGAGCCGCACCGTGCAGTGGACCCACGTCCTGCTGTTCGGCATCGACCTGAACCAGCGGCTGAGCGGGGCCGCGCGCCTCGCTCCGCTGGCTGTCCTCTTCTGGCCGGCGGCGGGCGGGGCGATCATGGCCCTGATCCAGTATCTGCTGGCGCGGTCGGGCCGGCCGGCGGCGGTGGACCCGATCGAGGCCAACGCCCTTCACGGCGGGCGCATGTCCATGCGCGACAGCCTGCTGGTGGTGGCCCAGACCCTGGTCTCCAACGGCTTCGGAGGATCGGTCGGGCTCGAGGCCGGCTACGCCCAGGCCGGCGCCGGGCTCGCCTCGAAGGCGGGCGTGCGCCTGCGGCTCCGCCGTTCCGATCTTCGTGTTCTGGTGGGCGCGGGCGCGGCCGGCGCCATCGCCGCCGCCTTCGGCGCGCCCCTGACCGGCGCCTTCTACGGCTTCGAGGTGGTGATCGGCGCCTACGCCATCGCCAACGTCGCCCCGGTGATGGCCGCGGCCATCGCGGGCCTTCTGGTCACGCAGTCGATCGGCGGCTCGATCTATCACATCGAGGCGGTCTCCCACGCCACGGTCAGGGGCCTGGACTACGGGATCTACGCCGGCCTCGGCGTCATCTGCGCGACGCTGGCGATCTTCCTGATGCGGGGCGTGTCGATGCTCGAGCGGGCATTCCGCCGCGCGCCCCAGCCGGCGCGCCCGGTGATCGGAGGCCTGGCCCTGGGCGGCCTGGCGCTGGTCACCCCCCAGGTGCTCTCGGCCGGCCACGGCGCCCTTCAGTTCGACCTGACCGCCGATCTCGGGGTGAAGGTCCTGCTGGGCCTCCTGGTCCTGAAGATGGCCGCCTCGGCGGTCTCGCTCGGATCGGGCTTCAGAGGCGGTCTCTTCTTCGCCTCGCTGCTCCTGGGCGCCCTGACCGGCCTCGCCTTCGCCGAGGTCCTCGGCCTGACCGGCCTCGTCGTGCTCGACCACACCTCGGCCGCCCTCGTCGGCATGGGCGCCTTCGCCGTCGCCATCGTCGGCGGACCGCTCACCGTCTCCTTCCTGGTGCTGGAGACCACCGGCGACTACGCCCTGACCGGGGCGGTGCTGGCCGCCTCGGTGCTCTCGAGCCTGATCGTGCGCGAGACCTTCGGCTACTCCTTCTCGACCTTCCGGCTGCACCTTCGCGGTGAATCCATCCGCAGCGCCCACGACGTGGGCCGGATCCGGTCGCTGACCGTCGGGCGCCTGATGCGGCGCGACGCGCGGACGCTCACGGCCTCGACGACGCTCGGCGAGCTCGAGCGGCGCTATCCCCTCGGCTCGGTCCAGACCATCGTCCTGGTCGACGACGAGGAGCGCTATGCAGGGCTGGTGAGCGTGGTCGAAGCCCATGCCTCCGGCCGCGACCCGTCGACGCCCGCCGCCGAGCTGGCGCGGCTGGCGGACACAGCGCTCCTGCCCGCGATGAACGTGAAGGAGGCGCTCAGCCTGTTCGATAGGGAGGAAGCCGAGGCGCTGGCGGTCATCGACGGACCCGAGACACGCCGCATCCTCGGCCTCCTGAACGAGACCTTCGCGATCCGGCGCTACGCCGAGGAGCTCGACACCTCGCGGCGAGACCTCATCGGCGAAGCCTGAACCGGCGCGCGCTCGCCGGCGCCCGGGTCAGCCGCGCCGGCGCACGGCCTCGGCGCCGGGCTCGGGGTAGCGCCAGGGCTGACCCCGGCCCTGGGCTGCGGCCAGCTGATGGCCGGCGAAGGTCCAGTCGGCCAGCTTGCCGACGAACGCCTCCAGGAACCCCTTCCGGTCGTTGCGATAGTCGACGTAGTAGGCGTGCTCCCACACATCGCAGGTCAGGAGGGGCGTGAGCGTCTCGTCGTGCAGGAGGTTCTCGCCGTCATGGGTGGAGACGATCTTCAGGCCGTCCCGAGCGGCCGCGAGCCAGACCCAGCCCGAGCCGAAGTGACCGACCCCGGCCTCGACGAACCTGGCGCCCAGCTGGTCCATCCCTCCGAACGCCTTGTCGATGGCCTCCTTCAGCGCGCCCTCCGGCGGCTTGCCGTCCGGCGTCATGCTCGACCAGAAGAAGGCGTGGTTCCACGCCTGGGCCGCGTTGTTGAAGAGCTTGGCCTGGTTGTCGGACCGCGCCTTGAGGATCACGGCCTCGAGGGTTCCGGCGCCCGCCTGGGCCGCATCGATCAGGCCGTTGGTCGTCTCGACGTATTTCGCGTGGTGCTTGTCGTGATGCAGTCGCAGCGTCTCGGCCGACATCGCCGGCTCGAGCGCGTCATAGGCGTAGGGAAGATCGGGAAGCAGGAATGATTGTTGAGCCACTTGAGCACTCCAATGAATGACAGGGCGCGCCAACTCGGCCGCCCGGTCCCTCAAGAGCGCTTTCCGTCCTTGGGTTCCAGTAGCGCCATCAAAATAGCGGTGATCACAGCCGGATTGCGTACGGCGAAGAACCCGGCGGCGATGGCCGCCGCCAGAGAGGCCACCGGCTTCTGGCGGATGAAGTCCAGGATCCGGTCGATGAAGGGGGGCCGCCGCCGCCGCCGCGCGGCCATGGCCGCGGCCGCAAGGCCCGCGATCAGCAGGATCAGGGCCGCCGCCCCAGCAACCAGCGCCGCCGATCCGGCGGGTCCCAGAGAGCTCAGCGCCAGGGCGTAGAGCGCGAACGCTGCGGCCACCACGGCTACAGCCGCCGCCGCCGCCAATGCGGAGGCCGCGGCGACGGCGAAGAGCACCCCCCGAAGCATCAACGCGAGGAGCGTCCGCCGCTCAGCAGCAGGCCGATCAGGATGCCGACGCCGAAGACGGCGACGGTGGCGGTCACCGGCTGCTTCTGGACACGATCGACCAGGTAGCGCTCCGCCGTCGCCAGGCGCTCGCCGGCGTCGTCGACATAGGGCCCCGCGTGGGTCCGCAGGCTCTGCATCGTGTCCTGGGCCACGCGGCCGGCGCGGTCCTTCAGCTCGCCGATCGCCTGATCGAACTTGGCTGTGGTCGCCGCTGCGGTCGTCGCCGCCGCGTCGTCCAGCGTGGGCTGGGCGGTTGAGTTGGTGGGCATGGAAAATCCTCCTGTCCCCCGAGCGAAACCATAGATAGGGCGGACGTTTGGGTAACGCCATGTTGATCGTTGCGTTCCTGTGGGCTCTTGGCGTTGCGCAAGATCAAGACTCATGTTGCTGGTTTGGCGGTGGGGACCCTACATTTGTGGTCCACGCCGCGTGCGAGCGGCCGTCTGCAACGTGGGCCTATTGGGACAACCGATCGATTCCTCGAACTCGGCGACGCCGGGGTTCCGCGTGACCCTGTCGGGAAAGAGCGCCGTTTCGGGAACCGGACCCAGCCGCCTGGAGCGGGTGCTCAACCTCGCGCTCCGGCTCTCCGGCGCCGCCCACGGGCTGATCGCGGCGGCCGACGGACGCATCCTGGCCGAGTCCGGCAAGGCGGCGGCCAGGACCGACAGGCTGGCCGCGCTCGCCCTATCCCAGCCGCAGGCGCTGGTGTCGCCGGACGCCCAGACCGACCCCCGGCTCGCCGAGCCGCCAGAGGGCGTGGGCCTGTTCGCGGCGGCGCCCGTGCGTGATCCCGCCGGGACGCTCCTCGGCGTCCTGGCGGTCGCCTCGCGCGAGCGGCTGGCGACTCCGGATCACCTGCCCGCCGTGCTCGCCGAGCTGGCCGCCCTGACCGCGGACGACCTGGCCGAGGGCGAGACAGTGCAGGCGGCGGCCGACCGCGAGGCCTTGTTCGCCGAGATCGACCACCGCGTGCGCAATGTCCTGGCGGCCATCCAGTCGATGGCGTCCCAGTCGGCCCGGCGCGCCGGCTCGCTGGACGGGTTCCTCAAGGCCTTCACCGGCCGGCTGAAGGCGATGGCCTCGGCGCAGGAGCTGCTCACCGCCACCCGCGGCCGCGGCGCGGCGATCCACGACCTGGTCAACGCCGCCCTGTCGACCCTGGCGCCCGGCCAGGCCCGATGGGAGGGGCCGGACCTGTTCCTGACGCCGCGGGCGGCCAACGCCCTCTCGCTGGCCCTTCACGAGCTGGCGGTCAACGCCGTCAAGCACGGCGCCCTGGCTTCGGAGTCCGGCCAGGTGGCGGTGCGCTGGCGCTCGGACGAGGATGGCGGCTTCGTGCTCGACTGGACGGAGTCGGGCGGGCCGCCCGTGGCCCAGCCGGCCGGCCGCGGCTTCGGCTCCATGCTCATCGAGGACGTGACCGGCCGCGAGCTCGACGGCGAGGTCCGGATCGAGTTCGGCGTCGGCGGGGTCAAGGTCAAGGTCAAGGGCTCCGCCAAGGCCCTGGTCCCGGCCGAGGCCGCCCCGGCGCCGACGCCCGCCGCCACCTTGGCGCCGCACGAGCCGGCGCCCGAGGCCGCCCCCTGCCCGCTTGGGGCGGTGGAGGGGATGAAGGTGATCATCGTCGAGGACGCCATCCTCCTGGCCATGGAGCTGGAGGCCGGGCTCCTGGAGGCCGGCGCCCAGGTGGTCGGCTCGGCGGCCCTGGTCGAGGAGGCCATGGCCCTGGTCGACCTGCCGATGGACGCGGCGGTTCTGGACTGCAACCTGAATGGCTTGTCGGTGGGCCCGGTCGCCGAGGCCCTGGCGGCGCGCGGCGTGCCCTTCCTGTTCGCCACCGGATACGGCGAGAATCGCGGCGCGCCCGAGGGCTTCGACGCGCCGATCGTGCGCAAGCCCTACGACGTCGCCCAGATCACCGCCGCCCTGGCCGAGATCGCCGGCCGGCCCAGAGGTCCCGCCGATCAGCCCGGGAGCGCGTCCGGCTGGCGGTCCGGATGGGCGTCGACGAAGGCGTCGAGCTCCCTGCAACGCTCGTCCACCGCGCGGATCCGCCCGAACGGCTCCAGATCCACCCCGAACCGGACCGCCGAATAGACCTGGGGAACAAGGTAGCAGTCGGCCATGCTCGGCCGCTCGCCGAAGCAGAAGCCCGCGCCATGGCGCGCGATCAGAGCTTCAAGCGCGGCGAATCCGTCCCCGATCCAGCGCACCTCCCAGGCTTCGAGCTGGGCCTGGTCCGCGCCAAGCTCGCGCCGGAGAGTCCGCAGGACCCGCAGATTGTTCAGCGGATGGATGTCGCATCCGACCAGCGCCGCCATCGCCCGCACCCTGGCGCGGTCCATGAGATCGGCCGGCAGGAGCGGCGGGTCGGGATAGGCCTCTTCCAGCCATTCCAGGATGGCGGGGCTCTGGATCAGAACCTGGCCGTCGGCCTCGAGCGTCGGGACAAGCCCCTGCGGGTCCAGCGCCCGATAGGCGTCGCCGGCCTGCTCGCCCGCCAGGAGATCGACGGGCCGCGTCTCATAGTCGAGGCCCTTGAGGTTGAGCGCGATCCGGGTGCGGTAAGATGTGCCCGAGCGCCAGTAGGCGTGAAGAACCAGGGTCATGGGCCTGTCCGTGGCTGGGGGGCCTTGCGTCGTCTGGTGAAATCTATCCTGTCTTTCACTTGCCGGCAGGGGCAAGCCGTGCATTCGCATGTCGCAGCCGCGGGGGACCGGATCGCCTGATGCTGATCATCGAGAGCCTGACCCACGTCTACGACAACGGCGTGCGGGCCCTGGACGAGGTCGACCTCGTGATCCAGCAGGGCATGTTCGGCCTTTTGGGCCCGAACGGAGCGGGCAAGTCCACCCTGATGCGGATCGTCGCAACCCTGCTTGCGCCCACCTCGGGGCACGTGCGCTTCGGCGAGATCGACGTGCTGAAGGATCCCGAGGCGCTTCGGCGGACCCTGGGCTACCTGCCCCAGGACTTCGGCGTCTATCCACGTGTCTCCGCCTACGACATGCTCGATCATCTGGCGGTGTTGAAGGGGTTCGCCTCGCGCGCGGAGCGCAAGGCGGTGGTCGAGGACCTGCTCGCCCAGGTCAACCTGTGGAACGTACGGGGCAAGGCGCTGGCCAGCTTCTCGGGCGGCATGCGCCAGCGCTTCGGGATCGCCCAGGCCCTGATCGGCGACCCCAAGCTGATCATCGTGGATGAGCCCACGGCGGGCCTGGACCCCGAGGAGCGCAACCGGTTCCTGAACCTTCTGGCCGAGATCGGCGAGAACGTGGTGGTGATCCTGTCCACCCACATCGTCGAGGACGTGGCCGACCTCTGCCCGGCCATGGCGATCATCTCGGATGGGCGCATCGTCCGCCAGGGCGCGCCGACGGAGCTTGTGAGGCGCCTCAAGGGCCGGATCTGGCGCAAGGCCATCGCCAAGGCCGAGCTCGAGGCCTGCCGCGCGGCCCACGAGGTGATCTCCACGCGCCTGTTCGCCGGGCGCACGGTGGTCCACGTCCTGGCCGACGCCGATCCGGGCGACGGCTTCGAGCAGGTCGAAGGCGGGCTGGAGGATCTCTACTTCTCCACCCTCGCCGCCCAGCGCCGCGCGGCCGCCTGACGCCCGGGATGTTCGGCAAGGTCGCGAGCTTCGAGTTCCGCTACCAGGTGCGCCAGCCCGTGTTCTGGGTCGTGGGCGCGGTCTTCTTCCTGATCGTCTTCGGGGCCACCACCTCGGACAACGTCGGCCTGGGCCTGGGGCCCAACGACTACAAGAACGGGCCCTTCGCGATCGCCATCGTGGCGATGAACGCGGTGATCTTCTTCATGTTCGTCACCACCGCCCTGGTCGCGAGCGCCGCCGTCCGCGACGAGGAGACCGGCTTCGGGCCGATCATCCGCACCACCCGGATCGGCAAACTCGACTATCTGATCGGGCGGTTCTGCGGGGCCTACGCCGCCGTCTGCGCCCTGTTCCTCGCGCCCCTTCTGGCCGTTCTGGTCGGATCGTTCATGCCCTGGATCGATCCCGAGGCGGTCGGGCCCACGCGGCTGCAGCCCTATCTCTTCGCCTTCTTCGTGATCGGCCTGCCGGGCCTGTTCCTGACCAGCGCGGCCTTCTTCGCCCTGGCCAGCGCCACCCGGTCGATGATGGCGACCTACCTCGGCGTCGTCGCCTTCTTCGTGCTCTGGTTCATCGCCCGCACCTGGGCCCGACAGCTGGAGCTGGAGCGCGCCGCGGCCCTGTTCGAGCCGTTCGGCTCGGCGGCCTATACCCTGGCCACCAAGTACTGGACCGCGGCCGAGCGCAACGCCCTGACGCCGGCGCTCACGGGTTGGCTCCTGTGGAACCGGCTGCTGGCGACCGTTTCCGGCGCCGTCTTCCTCGCCCTGGCCTATGTCTTCTTCCGGTTCGACCGCGGGCTCGATCCGTCCCGCCGCCGGTCGCGCCCCGCCCGGCCCCAGCCCGTCGAGGCGCCGCCGCCCGCGCCTCAGCGGCTGGGCGTACGCGCGCGGCCGAGGTTCGACTGGCGCACGGACCTCGCCCAGCTCCTCGCGCGCACCCGCATCGACGCCGGCCAGGTGTTCCTGAGCCCTGGCTTCATCGTCCTGATGGCGCTGGGCGTCATCGTCGCGGCGGCCAACATGTGGCGGCCCGACCAGCTGGTGCTCTACGGGACCAACATCCACCCGGTCACCCGGGTGATGGTGGTGCAGCTCTACGGCGCCTTCACCCTGTTCCCCATCATCATCGCCATCTACTACGCCGGGGACCTGGTCTGGCGCGAGCGCGACCGCGGCGCCCACGAGATGGTCGAATCCATGCCCGCGCCCGACTGGGCGTTCGTGGCGCCCAAGACCCTCGCCATCACCCTGGTCCTGTTCTGCGCGATCGTGATGAGCGTCCTGACCGCCATGGCGGTCCAGGCGTCCAAGGGCGACTTCGACTTCGAGATCGGCAAGTACGTCAGCTGGTATCTGCTTCCCGAGACCGGCGACTGCTTCGTCATCGCCGCCCTGGCGGTGTTCCTCCAGTCCGTGGTTCCGCACAAGGTGTGGGGCTGGGGGCTGATGGTCCTCTACATCGTCGCCATCATCGTGCTGCCGAACCTCGGCTTCGAGCACCATCTCTATCTCTACGGGACCGAGCCCACGGTCCTCTACTCCGACATGAACGGCCAGGGCCGCTTCTGGGTCGGCGCGACCTGGGTCCGCGTCTACTGGACCGCCGCCGCCCTCCTGCTGCTGGTGCTGGCGCACGGCCTTTGGCGGCGAGGCGTGGAAACCCGCCTGCGTCCGCGCCTGAGGCGCCTGCCGCACCGGCTGACCGGACCGGCGGGCGCGATCGCGCTGTCCCTCTTCGCCGTCTTCCTGGGCTCTGGAGCCTACGTCTTCGTCAACACCAACGTCTGGAACCACTACCGCAGCCAGGTGGACGAGGACCGATGGCTGGCCGATTACGAGAAGACGCTCCTGCATTACGAGTCCACGCCCCAACCCAAGATCATCGACGTGCGCCTGGACGTGGACATCCGGCCGGACGTCCCGCGCCTGGTCACCCGCGGCGTCTACGAGATCGAGAACAAGACCTCCGAGCCCCTGCGCGAGATCCATGTGCGCTTTCCGCGGGACCTGATCATGCGCAGCCTGTCGATCGAGGGCGCGCGGCCCAAGACCACCTACGACCGGTTCAACTACCGTATCTTCACCTTCGACACCCCCATGGCGCCGGGCGAGCGGCGCCGGATGGCGTTCGAGACGGTGCTGACCGAGCGCGGCTTCCGCAACGAGCGCGACCTCCTCGGCGTCGTGCGCAACGGGACTTTCGTCACCGACCGCGACATCGCCCCGACGCTGGGCATGGACCGCACGGGCCTGCTCACCGATCGCCGCAAGCGCGCCAAGTACGGCCTGCCGCGCGAGCTGAGGGCGCCCCCGCTCGGATCTCCCGGCGCGGACCAGTTCAATGCGCTCGGCCACGATTCCGACTGGGTCACCGCGGACATCCGCGTCACCACCGCCGCCGACCAGACCCCCATCGCGCCCGGCCAGAAGGTCTACGACCAGGTCCATGACGGCCGGCGGACCGCCGAGTTCCGCACCACCGCGCCGATCCTGAGGTTCTTCTCGATCCAGTCGGCGCGCTACGCGGTCCGCCGCGAGACGTGGAAGGGGCTGTCGCTGGCGGTCTTCCACCACCCGCCGCACGCCTGGAACGTCGGGCGGATGATGACCGCGATGAAGGCGGCGCTGGACTACTGTTCGAAGAGCTTCAGCCCCTACCAGTTCAACCAGATGCGGTTCCTGGAGTTCCCGGTGCTGGACGGGCGCTTCGCCGAGTCCTTCGCCAACACCGTGCCCTGGTCCGAGGACATCGGTTTCATCGCCGACCTGCCGGCGGGCGACAGCGACCGCTTCGACTACGTCACCTACGTCGGCGCCCACGAGGTGGCGCACCAGTGGTGGGCCCATCAGGTCGCCCCGGCCGACGAGCAGGGCGCCGCGGCGGTCACCGAGACGCTCGCCCAGTACTCGGCCCTGATGGTGATGAAGCACATGTACGGGCCGGATATGATCCGCAAGTTCCTGAAGTTCGAGCTCGATCGATACCTCAGGTCCCGCGGCGGCGATCCGTTGCCCGAACAGCCCTTGGCCCGCGTGGAGGAGCAGCCCTACATCTATTATCGCAAGGGCTCGCTGGTGATGTACCGGCTGCAGGACGAGATCGGGGAGGACGCGGTGAACCGCGCGCTGCGCCGGCTGATCGCCCAGTTCGCCTTCAAGGGCCCGCCCTACGCCACCTCGCTGGACCTCTTGAAGGCGGTCCGCGCCGAGGCGCCCGCGGACAAGCAGGCCCTGATCACCGACCTGTTCGAGAAGATCACCCTCTATGACATCAAGACGATGCGGGCCGTCTCGCATCGTCGAGCGGACGGCCGCTGGGACGTGGCGCTCACCGTCCAGGCCAGGAAGCTCTACGCCGATGGCAAGGGCCGGGAGACCGAGGCGCCGATGGACGAGACCCTCGACGTAGGCCTGTTCGCGGCCGAGCCCGGCAAGGCCGGCTTCGACAGCTCCAAGGTCATCCTGTTCCAGCGCGCCGAGATCCGCTCGGGCGTGCAGACCCTGCACCTGATCGCCGACAAGCCGCCACGGTTCGCCGGCGCCGATCCCTACGACAAGCTGATCGACCGCAACGCCGACGACAATGTGATCGCCGTGCGCGCGGGCTGATCAGTCGGTGCGGACCCTCACACGCGCCTCCGCCCGCCGGCCCTGCCCGTCCACCACGCTCAGGCGGTAGAAGCCCGGGGTCCTGGGCCGCCAGACCACCTTGCCGGTGTCCTTGTCCGCCGCGATCGGCGCGCCGTCGGCATACCAGGCGAGGCCCTCGCCCTGGGCCGCCAGCGCCAGGCCGCGCGAACCGGGCCCCAGGCCGCCCACCTCCACCGTCGCCCCGTCGGGCGGGAAGATCAGGCGCGGCCCCTCGTCGGCGGCCTGCAGCCTCTGCAGGGCCTGGGGCGCACCGCGGGGCGCGACGGGGTGGGCGGCCGACACGGGCCCGCCGATGGCGTCGGCGGCGTCGAACAGCAGCGGCAGGGCGGCGTCGCGGCCGGTCAGGCCGCCGCGGGCGCCGCCGTCGGCCCGGCCTGTCCAGGCGACGATGGCGTAGCCGCCGACCACGCCCGCAGCCAAGGCGTCGCGGAACCCGTAGGAGGTGCCGGTCTTGAACGCCACGCGCGGCCCCTTCCTCGTCAGGGCCGGCGGCGCTCGGCCCTCCGGCGCCGGGGTTTCGCGCAGGATGTCCAGCACTTCCTCGGCGGTCCTGGCGCGAATGAGCCGCACGCCCGGCTCGCCCGGGCGGGCCCTGGCCTGCGCCTCGGTAAAGGCGAGAGGCTTGGCGATCCCGCCGTCGCCCAGCGCCGCGTAGAGCAGGACCAGGTCCCGAAGCTTGATCCCCTCGCCGCCGAGCGCGAGCGGCAGGCCGGGCTCCAGGGCCGCCGACCTCGGGCGCACCAGCCGCACCCCCGCCTGTTCGATCCGCGCCTCGAAGGCCGCAGGGCCCAGCCTCGCCAGCGTCGCCACCGCCGGCACGTTCAGCGAATAGGTCAGGGCCTGGCGGGCGGTCACCTTGCCATGGAAGACCCGGTCGAAGTCCTCGGGCGCATAGTCGTCGAAGCGGCGGGGCGCATCCTCGATCTCGGTGTCGGGCGCGGCGATGCCGTCGTCGAAGGCGAAGCCGTAGATGAAGGGCTTGAGCGTCGAGCCGGGCGAGCGCAGGGCGCGGGTCATGTCCATCCATCCGCCCGGACGGTCCAGGCCCGCCCCGCCCACGAGCGCCCGCACGGCGCGGGTCCTGATCTCCACCACGATGACGGCGGCGGTGACCGCGGCGCCCTGGGCGCTCGCGGTCTGGGCGGCCAGCCGCTCGAGCCTGGCCTGCAGCGGCGCGTCGATGGTGGTCACGACCGAGGCCTGGTCCGCCGCCGCGCCGCGGGCCGCCTCGCCGGCCGCATGCCACGCCAGGGCTGGGAAGGCCGCGCGGCGAGGGATCGGCTCGCCCTCGGCCTCGGCGGCGTCGGCGGCCGAGATCAGCCGCGCGCGGCGCAGGCGCTCCAGCACCCGCGCACGGGCCGCGCGCGCCGCCTCGGGATGACGGTCCGGGCGGCGCGCCTCGGGCGACTGGGGCAGGGCGATCAGCAGGGCCTGCTCGCCCGGCGTCAGAGCCTCGGGCTCATGGCCGAAGTAGGCGAGGGAGGCGGCCCGGACGCCCTCCAGATTGCCGCCATAGGGCGCCAAGGTCAGATAGAGCGCCAGGATCTGGGGCTTGGTCAGCCGGGCCTCCAGCTGCACGGCGCGGAATATCTCGATCAGCTTGGAGCCGATGTTGCGCGGGCGCGGCTCGAGCAGCCGGGCGGTCTGCATGGTCAGGGTCGAGGCGCCGGACGTGATGCGGCCCCGGATCACGGCCTGGGCGGCCGCGCGCAGGACGGCGGCGGCGTCCACGCCCGGATGACGCGGGAACCGCGCATCCTCCAGAATGATCAGACGGCGAAGGAAGCTCGGGTCGGTGCGCGAGAGGTCGGCGCGGATGCGCCAGACGCCTCCCTTCACCGGCAGCGCCCTCAGCCAGGCGCCGTGGCGGTCCAGCGCCACGGGCGAGGATCGTCTGGCGCGGCCGAGATCGGGCGGGAAGGCCGCGTCCAGCGACGCCCAGACAGCCTCCAGGCCCACGAGCGCGATCAGGGCGAGGACGAGGACGCGGATCGCCCTGACGGAGGGGTCGACCTGCAGCTTCCCTCCCCCCTCGAGGGGGAGGGACGGAGGGAGGGGGGCCGCGCCTGTTTCGGCCATCGGTTGCCTGCCCGGAGCCTGCCGGGCCATCAGGCGCCGCCCGGCGCGAACCGGACCGTCGTTGTCCACCCTCTCCTGCACCCCTCCCCCTCGAGGGGCGAGGAGGTCGGGGCGCCTGGCCTGCTCAAACCACTCATCGCTCTCCGCTGCAGCGGGCCTACTCGATCCTGGTCCGCCCGCCCGCGGTGCGGGCGAAGACGGAGGGCTTGTACATGTCGCGCGCCTCCACGCCCGGAAGGTAGAAGTCGCCCGGGGTCACGGCCCGCACCACATAGGCCAGGGCGAAGCGCTTGTTGCCGGCGAGCTCGAGGGAGGCGACATAGCGGTCGTCGCGAGACTCCTGCGCTCCGGCGGTCGACAGCTCGCCCAGGAACTTGAACGGCCCGTTCTGGGCGTCGTCGGGACCGAGCGTGGTCTCGATCTCGAAGCCGGCGGGCAGGGCGTCGTCGATCACCAGAGGCACGGTGCGCCCCTGGCCGTTCTCGCCGGAGATGCGCACGATCATCCGCTCGCCCTGGCGCAGCCTGGCCGGATCGGCGCTTCCGCCCGCGAAGGCGAAGAAGCTCTTGCTCACGCTGATCCCGTGGCTTTCGGCCTTCGGCGGGGCGATGGGCGTTCCGCGAACGGTGACGGTGCGCCACAGGGCGCCAGTCCCCGCGTTGACGAACCTCGCGCTGGCGAGCCGACCGACCGACCAGCGCGGACCGCCGCCGAGCGCCGGCAGCGCCGCTGCGCCCGAGGCCTGGACGCGGATGGCCCCCGCCGCCTTCAGCATGAACGACGCGGCCTTGAGCAGCTGGGCCTCCTCCTGGGTGTTCAGGCTGTCCGGGTCCTTCACCGCGCCGGCGAGGCGGCCCTGCAGATCCCGGGCGACGCCCGTTTCTCCCGCCTCGTAGGCCAGGGCGATGACCCCGGCGAGGTCGCGCAGCGGGCTCTGGTAGGCGTCGTCGGCATCGACGTAGACCACCGGGCCGATCTGCAGCGCCGGACGCTTGTAGCCGGCGGCCCGGGCGGCCTTGGCGAAGGCGTCGTGGGCCCGGGCGCGGTCGCCCATCATGGCCAGGCCCGCGCCGACCTGGGCGATGGCCAGGGGCGAGTCCTCGGACTTCATCTGCACGTCGTGCCACCACCTCAGCCGAGCGAGGTCCCCCTTGCCGGCCTTGGCCAGCACATAGAGAGCATAGGCCGAGGCGCGGCTCCGCATCCGCTTGGTCGCCTTGCGCGAGGCGTCGGCCGACCCCGCCCACCAGTCCGGGTAGGTCAGGCGGTAGGCCACCGAGGACCAGCCGTCCGGCCGCGAGATCTGGCGCATGGCCGAGAGCGCATGATCGACCGCGTCCTGGGGCACGGCCACGCCCCGCTTCTGGGCCTCGATCAGGAAGTCGGTGGCGTAGGCGCCGAGCCAGGCGTCCGCGTCGCCGTCGCCCACGCGCCACAGCCCGAAGGCGCCGTCGAGGGTCTCACGGTCGAGCAGGCGTTCCATCGCGCCAGCCAGCGCGGCCGGCGCCGTGCGCAGCTTGGGATCGGCGGAGGCGTCCTGGGCGTAGAGCAGGGGATAGGCGGTCGAGACCAGCTGCTCGGTGCAGCCATAGGGATAGCGGCTGAGCGCCAGGGCGACGGGCCCGGGGTCCAGGCCCTGGAACGGCGAGTAGCTGACCTCCATGGTCACGCTGCCGGCCGCAAGGCCGCTCATCAGCCCGGGCGCCGGCGTGAAGGCCTCGCCGGGCTTCTGCAGCTCCACATAGGTGCGCGTGACCGGCCCCCAGCCGAGGCGGGTCTGCAGGGGATAGGTCTTCAGGGCCGAGAAGCCGCCGGGGCCGGTGACGGAGAAGCTGACCTGGCCGATGCCCTCTGCTTTCGGGGCCGCCAGGGCCTCGCGCTCGATGACGTGCTGGCCGAGCGCCAGGTTGAACAGCTTGCGCAGCGGCGCAAGCAGGCCGCCCGAGCCGGTGATCCGCGCGAGGTACCGGCCGGCCTTGCCCTCGAGGTTATGCAGCTCGAGCGTCATGGACGCTGTGTCGCCCGGCGCCAGGAACCGCGGCAGGGAGAGCTCGGCCACCACCGGCTGGCGCACGGTCATGTCCTTGTCGCCCGCGCCCACGGCCTCGTCGGTCCAGGCGACCGCCATCACGCGTAGCTGGCCGTTAAACTCGCTCTGGGCGGGCAGGCGCACCTTGGCCTTGCCGTCGGCGCCGGTCTCCACCACCCCCGACCACAGGGCCACCGTCTTGATCGGGGTGACGGTCAGGCCCTCGCCGCCGATCTCGTCGCCGCCGAAGTTCACGTTGGCCGGCGCGCCGAGGTTGGGATCCAGAAGCCGGCCGTAGTCGTCCCGGTAGTCGACCGACAAGGCGCGCTTGCCGAAGTACCACTTGGCGGGATCGGGGCTGGACTGCTTGGTCAGCTTGAGGATGCCCTCGTCCACCGCCGCGACGGTGACATGGGCCTTCTGGCCGAACTTCAGGCCGCGCACCTGCACCGGCACGACGATCTCGGACTTGGAGTTCGAGCTTGTCGGGGACGGCGACGTCGACCGTCAGCTTGCGGCCCTTGGGATCGAGCGGCACATAGACCAGCCCGAGCGCGCGGCGGGGGCGGGGCGTTGAGACCGGGTCGCGCGGCTGGATCACCGTGACCAGCACATAGGCCCCGCCGCCCCAGTCCTGGGAGGTCTTGAGGCGGATCTTGGCCGCGCCGTTGTGGTCGGCGGCGAAGGTCTTGAAGTCGATGACCCGGTCGGTGGCGACCGCCACCTGGGCCTCGCCGGCGTAGGGCGCCTTGATCGTCACCTCGACGGTGTCGCCCTGGGCGTAATGGCGCGTCCCGGCCGAGACGCGCACCACGTCCGGCGCCTCGACGTCCTTGGCCGGCGCGCCCCAGCCGGCGGAGAAGCGCGCGACCGTCTTGGCGCCCTGGGGCCCGGCGAGCTCGATCCGGTAGTCGCCCCAGGCGAGCCGGCGCGTCGGCAGGCGCGCGGCGGCGCCCGCGCCGACATTGACCGCGCCCTTGGCGATGACGCGGTCGCGGCTGGTGCGCCGCCACTGCCATTTGCCGTCCTGCTGGAACCAGTCGTAGTCCCAGTGCTCGGCGATCAGGGTCCAGGCCGCCCCCGGCGCGGCGACGCGGCGGCCGAAGGCGTCCACCGCGATCAGGTCCAGCGTCACCGGGGCGGTGTCGCCGGAGGCGTCGGTCTGGCCGACCTTGACCCCCAGATAGAGCGGCTTGGTGCGCAGTTTCAGGTCGACGTTCTGGCGAACCGGCCGTCCGCCCGGCTCGAACACCGAGGCGGTCACCGAGGCGGCCAGGGGCTGGGCCGTGTCGCCCGCCTCGGTCGAGTCCAGCGTCAGCACCGCGTGGCCCTCGCCGTCGGTCACCGTCGAGGTGAGATCCACGGCCTTCTCGTCGAAGGGCTGGACGGCGTCGCCCCACAGGAAGCCCTTGAACTGCGGGAAGGGGTTGGCGTCAGCGCGGATGCGCGCCTCGCCCTGGGTCTGCAGGCCGGCGCCCGGCGCGCCGTAGAGGAACCGGGCGGAGACGTCGATCTTGCGCGCCTGGCCGGCGAGCACCGGCGTTCCCGCCTCGCCCTGGGCGGTCACGTCCAGGCGCTGGGGCGCGAAGTCCTCCACCGCGAAGGAGAGCTGGCCGGAGGGGTCGTCGATTCCTTCGATCTTCAGCACCGCCGACCAGCGGCCGCGGGGCGCGCCCCGCGGCAGCAGGACGTCGCGGGCGACGGAGCCGTCGGCCGCGCCGTCGAAGGCGTACTTGGCGAAGGACAGGCCCGACGGGCGCTTGATCTCGAGCGTCCCCTTGCGGTCCTTGACCGCCTTGCCGCGGCGGTCGCGCACCATGGCGACGAGGTGCACGGTCTCGCCGGGCCGGTAGATCCCGCGGTCGGCATAGAGGTAGCCATCGATGTCCGTCTTGGCGGTTCGGCCCGAGGTCAGGCCCGTGGCGGGGGCGTTGCGTCCGCCGATGCCCTGGGCCGAGAGGTCCACGGGGCTGCGATCGAGGTCCAGCACCGCCAGGTCCGCCTGGGCGCCATAGGCCATCAGCATCTTGGCGGTGGAGGCGCCCCCACCCTTCAGCAGGGGGCCCGGGAACCGCACCCGGCCCGAGGCGTCGCTGGTGGCCGCGGCCAGATCCTCGCCGTCCTTGGCGACCAGGGCGATGCGAATTCCCGCCATGGGCTTGGCGCTCTTCAGCGAGCGCACCACCGCGTCCAGGCCGTCCGAGCCCTGGTAGGCGATCAGGGCCATGTCGGTGAACATCACCCAGCGGCTGGCCTGGGCGGGCTGGAAGGAGTTGTTGCTGGTGTCGGCCGCCGCCGCGCCGGAGGCGTCCCTGGCCTTGATCACATAGCCGCCCGGCTTCAGCTCCTTCAGAACCGCGCCCAGCGGGAAGACGGTGGTGACCTTCTGGCCCTGGTCGCCCTTGATCGCGAGCTGGCCCTTCCAGACCACCTGGCCCTCATCGTCGGGCCGCGAGTCCCAGTCGCTCGGATACTCGTCCTCGCCGGAGGGGTCGGTCTTGGCGATCTCGCGCCGGACGAGGTTGCGGTCGGGCACGCGCCAGACCTCGATGGCCAGGCGCGAGACGTTGATGGTCTCGATGCCCACCCCGTCGGATTCCTCGCGCGGCAGGATCACGCCGTCGCCGGCGAAGCCGACGTAGGGCGGCTTGTCGCCGAAGGTGAAGTCGACGTCCGCGTTCTCGGCCAGGGTCTCGCCGGACTTGGCCGGCAGCCCCTTGAGCAGGGTCACCCGATGGTCGACGAAGCCGAGCCCGCCGACGCAGAGCTCGTCGCCCTTCGCACTCACCGCCGGCGCGCCGCCGGTCTCTGGCGAGATCAGCACATAGTCGGCGTAGGCCTTGGACGGGTCGAGCGGCCGGGTCAGCTCGATGCAGGCCTTGGGCTGGGCGCCGGAGCTGTCGATCCGGGTCTTCCAGACCGCGAAGCCGGACGGCTTGGCCGGCGCCGGGCGGCGCGCCTTGGCCGAGCGGGGGTGGCCGAAGAACGGCCAGTGCAGGCCGGTCTCGACCTGGCCGACGCTCGGCGGGGCGTGGCGGCTCGTTCCCCTGGCGGCGAGGAAGCCGCCGCCGAAGCCGAGGATGAGCGCCGCAGCCACGGCGCCCGCCAGGATCTTCTGGTTCCGGTCCATCCGGCCCTCCCCAGCGCCTCGGCGCCAGAGGAAGGATGGAAGCTCAAGCGTGAGGCCGGGTCAATGAAAGTGAGAGACGGCTTCCTCGCCCAGGAACTCCACCTCGCCGGTGACCAGGTCGTAGTAGGCGCCGACGACCTTGAGGCTGCCGTCGGCGACGCGCCGGCTGAGCTCCGGGGCGGCGGTCTTCAGGAACTCCACGATCGAGCGCACATTCTCGTGCACCGCCGCGTGGACGAGGTCCGGCGGGTTCGTTTCCATGGCCTTGCGCACAGCCGGGATCACCGGCGTGATGGCGTCCCTGAGCGCGCCGGTGAAGGCGCTGTCATCCTCCACCAGGCGCACGGCCGCCTCCACCGCGCCGCAGCGGGCGTGGCCGAGCACCACGATCAGCGAGGCGCCCAGGATCTCGACGCCGTAGACGACCGAGCCGAGGCCGCGGTCGCTGACGGTGTTGCCCGCCATGCGCACCACGAAGAGGTCGCCAAGGCCGCATCCGAAGATCAGCTCGGGCGCGACGCGCGAGTCCGAGCAGCCCACGAGGACGGCGAAAGGCTGCTGCTGCTTGGCCAGGGCCGCGAGCTTGGCCCGGCCCCTGGGCGAAAGCCGCTCGCCGTGGGCCAGCCGCTCCCCGCCTCTCCTGAGCTTGTCGAGGGCCGCGTCGGGGTCGAGCGCGGCGTGCGCCGGCGCGGGCGCGAGGTTGAATCCGCGGCGGCGCCAGACGAAGCCGATCAGCGCCGCCGCGCCGAAGAGTGCAGCCACGGCGGGCCACAGGCCGTTCCAATCCCACTGCATGACCCTGCTATGGCGCCAGGGCGGGCGTCACCGCAAGCCGAGGGTCACCGCCTTGACCTGAAGGTACTCGTCGATCCCGAAGACCGAGCCTTCGCGGCCGAATCCCGACTGCTTCACGCCTCCGAACGGATTGGCGGCGTTCGACATCAGCCCGACGTTGACCCCGACCATCCCAGCCTCGATGGCGCGCGCCACGCGCATCACCCGGTCCAGGTCCTGGCTGAACAGATAGGAGGCGAGGCCGAACTCGGAATCGTTGGCCAGGGCGATCGCCTGCTCCTCGGTCCTGAACGGGAATACCGGCACGAGCGGCCCGAAGGTCTCCTCATGGCGGAACAGGGGCTCGTCGCCGCCGGCCACCACCGTGGGCTCGAAGAAGCGCCCGCCGCGGGCGTGCCGGTGGCCGCCGGCCAGGACCCGGCCGCCGCGCGCCACGGTGCGCTGCAGGTGGTCCTCGACCTTCAGAAGGCCCTTGTCGTCGATCAGCGGCCCGATCTCGACGCCCGGCTCGAAGGGCGCGCCGACCTTCAGCGCCTTGACCCGTTCGGCCAGCCGCTCGACGTAGGCGTCATAGACCCCTTCCTGCACATAGACCCGGTTCGGGCAGACGCAGGTCTGGCCCGAGCAGCGGAACTTGCCCTTCACCGTGCCGTCCACGGCGAGGTCGAGGTCGGCGTCGTCGAACACGATCAGGGGCGCGGCGCCGCCCAGCTCCATCGAGAGCCGCTTCAGGGTGGGCGCGCAGTCGCGCATCAGCGCGCGGCCCACGCCGGTGGAGCCGGTGAAGGAGAGCTTGCGGATCAGGGACGACGAGGTCAGGCGCGGCGCGATCACCGCGCTTTCGCCGGTCAGGACGCTGAAGACGCCGTCCGGGACGCCGGCCTTCAGGGCCAGCTCGGCCAGGGCCAGGGCGGTGAACGGCGTCGCCGAGGCGGGCTTGAGCACCACCGTGCAGCCGGCTGCGAAAGCCGGCGCGACCTTGCGGGTGATCATGGCGGCGGGGAAGTTCCACGGCGTGATCGCCGCGACCGGGCCGACCGGCTCCTTGATCGCCAGGATGCGGTCCTTGGCCGTGGGGCTGGGGATGAGCTCGCCATCCATCCGCTCGGCCTCGCCGGCGAACCACTTGATGAACTGGTTGGCGTA
Source organism: uncultured Alphaproteobacteria bacterium (assembly GCA_963775275.1). Taxonomy (GTDB): domain Bacteria; phylum Pseudomonadota; class Alphaproteobacteria; order Caulobacterales; family Caulobacteraceae; genus JANWHQ01. The sequence goes on from CAVZII010000005.1 coordinate 1,585,922, forward strand.
GGCGATCTCGCCCTTGGCTTCGGCGAAGGGCTTGCCGTTCTCCATGGCGAGCAGCGCGCCCAGGCCCTCGATCTCCGCGTCCACCAGGGCGGCCCAGTCGCGCAGGATCTGGGCGCGCTCGGCCTCGCGCCGCGCCGCCCAGGCGGGGAAGGCCTTGGCCGCCGCCTCGATCGCGGCGTCCGCCTGGTCGGCGGAGAGCTTGGGGATGCGGCCGATGACCTCGAGCTCCGCCGGGTCCTCGACCTCGATGACGTCGCCGCTGGTGATCCATTCGCCGGCGACCAGCGCGGCCTGGCGCATCAGCTTGCGGCCTTCGGCCTTGGCGGCGTCGGCGGCGGTCAGGCTCATGTCATCCATCATCGGCCTCCATCGGGGGTTGGCGGGCGCCATGTACCAAATAACGCCCGATCGCGCGCGGCGTCCCCGCCGTCGGTTGGGCGCCGGCCGCCGCAAGCTGAGCCGTGCTTTGGCGCGGACGCCGGATCGCCTATATGGGCGCCATGTCACGCCCGTTCCTCAAGATGAACGGCCTCGGCAACGACTTCGTCGTCGTCGAAGCGCGCTCGGCGCCGTTCACGCCCAGCGAGGATGAGGTGCGCGCCATCGCGGACCGGTCCAGCGGCATTGGCTGCGACCAGCTGGTCTCGATCGAGCCCTACAAGGAGGCCGACGCCTTCATGCGCATCTGGAACGCCGACGGCGGCGAGGTCGGCGCCTGCGGCAACGCCGCGCGGTGCGTCGCCTGGCTGCTGACCGAGGCCTCGGAGTTCACCAAGGTGGTGATCGAGACCCAGGCGGGCCCGCTGTTCGCCGAGCGCGTGGGCGACAAGATGGTGCGGGTCGACATGGGACCGCCGCGGCTCGACTGGACGCAGATCCCGCTCGCCGAGGAGATGGACACCCGCGGCATCGAGCTGCAGGTGGGCCCGATCGACAATCCGGTGATGCACACGCCCGGCGCGGTCTCCATGGGCAATCCGCACGTGGTGTTCTTCGTCGCCGACGCCGAGGCCGCGCCGGTGGACAAGGTCGGCCCGCTGATCGAGAACCATCCCCTGTTCCCCGAAAGGACCAACGTGGGGTTCGCCCAGATCAGGGCGCGCGACCGGATCCGGCTTCGAGTGTGGGAGCGCGGCGTGGGCGAGACCAAGGCCTGTGGCACGGGCGCCTGCGCTGCCCTGGTGGCGGCGGCCCGCCGCGGCCTGACCGATCGCAAGGCCGCCGTCGAGCTCAACGGCGGCGAGCTCCAGATCGAGTGGACCGGCGACGGCTATGTGCTGATGACCGGCCCGGTCGAGGTCGAGTTCACCGGCATGCTGCGCTAGTGTCCCGATTCCGAAGTTCGCCAGCGCTTTTGCCAGGCAGATGCGAACTTCGGAATCGATAAGGACACTAGCAAGTCTATGATTCTAGTGTGGTTTAAGGATCAGAAGTTCGCAGCCGAGGGCGCCGCCATCATCATGCGAACTTCTGATCCACCACACTAGCGCCTCGTCCGGCCGATCCGACCGGACAAGGTTCTAGGCTTCGGCCAGCGCCCTGCGGGCGGCCTCCAGGGCGTCCTCGTCCTGGCATGCCCAGAAGTCCAGCCGTTCGCGCAGCGCCTTGATCGCGCCCGGCCAGTCCGACGGCGCAAGCCCCTTGTCGAACGAGCGGGCCAGCCAGGCCCCCTCGGCGCCGAGCCTCGGATACTGCGCACAGACCAGGTCCGCCGACGTCGGCAGGCCCTCGTCGTCCCAGCGCCCGAGCCCGCCGGCCGAGAAGCGTTTTCCGGCGGCGCGGACCGTCGCCGCCAACGCGCTCATCAATGGCGAAGCGAGGAGGGCGAAACGGGACGTCATCCCGGTGTCCAGGGCCAGGTCGTTCAGCCCGACCATGATCTCGTCCACGCCGTCCAGCGCCGCGATGGCCTCGATGCTCCAGGCCGCGGCGGCCGTCTCGACCAGCAGCACGACCCGCGCCCGGCCGGCGACCATCCGGACGAAACCGGCGGCGTCGCTGGCGCGGCGGAAGTAGGGCAGCATCAGCACGTCCGCTCCCAATGCCAGGGCGGTCTCGACCTGACCGGCGAGGTCGGGATGGGGCGGGTCCAGCCGGCAGAACAGCTCGGCGGCCGCGAGGCGCGGCTTCAGCCGGCGCAGGTCGTCCAGACGGTGCGACGAGATCCGCGCGCCGGCGGCAAGGCTCTGGCGGGCGGCCTTGTCCAGCCGCTCGGTGTCCAGGCCGATCCGGTCGACGCCGGCCCGGTCGGCGGTTTCGGCGGCCGCGGGATCGTCGGTGACCAGGGTCAGCCGGAAGCGCGATCCGAAGCTCGGCGTTTCAGAAGATGCCATGCAGCGCGGGCTCGTCGCGCTCGAGGCGCCAGTCGTCCGGATCGGCGTGGACGTACATCCGGTCGGTCAGCACGATATAGGCGCCGCTCTCCTGGCCAGCGTTCCTCAGGGCGTGCCAGACGCCGCAGGGGATGTAGAGCGCCGCCATCCGAAGGGGCGAGACGCGGACCATCATCGAGGCGCCCTTCGTCGGCGAGCCGTCGCGGTCATCGTAGAGCCCGACCTGAATCTCGCCCGCGACGGGGATCACCACGTCGTTCTGAATGCGGTGCATGTGCCAGTCGCTGGCGTAGCTCGGCCTCAGCGGACAATAGTTGACCTGCCGGACCTCGAATCCGGCGAAGGGGCCGTCGGCGCGGAAGGTTTCGATGGTCGCCCCGCTGCGGGTCAGCACCGGGCGGATGTCGGCGAGCTTGACGCCCTCGATCCGGCGCAGGTCCGCGACCTCGCCTGCGGGCGTCACCGTCTGGCCATCCTTGCGCGCCGCCTCGAGCATCAATAGTTCCCGCCGTGGACCCTCTGGGCGCCGGCGGCCTGCCCATAGCCCAACCGCCATGGCGCCGCCAGGAGAAGTCTGACGCCCTGTATCATGAGGCGACGTATTGGAGCGCGGGCTTGACTAGTTCGCCAGTATTGGCGCGTCAGAGTTCAGGTTCCGGCCATGACGCCGGCGCGGAGGAGTTGTGACCAAGACCGGCCCGGAGCCATCGCGCCATCCCAAGCCGGCCGACTCCGGCGACGGCGAACTCGACGCCGCCCCAATCCGGACCCGCGGACGCGAGAGCCCCGCGACGGCGCGGGCGCAACCCGTCGCAGGACTGGTCGAGCGCCGGCTGCTCAAGGCGCACGAGCACGCGATCGCGGCCAATCCGACGAACGCCACGGCGCACGCGCAGAGGGGCGCGGTGCTGATCCGGCTCGGACGCCACGGGGAGGCGGAGGCTGCGCTGCGGCGCGCGCTCGAGCTTCGCCCGCGCGGCCGCATTTGGATGCTGCTCGCCGACGCCCTGAAGCGCCAGGGCCGGTTCTCCGCCGCCGCGCGGGCTCTGGAGCGCGCCATCGCCATGGGCTTGGACGTACCCGAGGCGCGCGAACAGCTGGCCCTGCAGCTGTTCGCCAGCCGGCGCTGGCTGGAGGCGGCGCGCCTCCTCGTCTCAATGCTGGCGAGCCAGCCGCGTCCGGACCTCGCATCAAAGCTGGACATCGCGCTGGCCCGGCTGGCGGAAGACGCGGAGGCGGGCGTACCGCCCTCGCTCAGGGCCGGCTTCCGTGAGGCCGAGGACGCCCTCCTGGAGGGCCGGCCCGCCGATGCCGAGACGTGGTTGCGGCCGGTCGTCGAGCGGCAGCCGTCGTGGCCCCAGGCCTGGCTGGCGTTGCGCTCGTCGCTCGAGGCCCAGGGCCGGCGCGCCGAGGCCGAAGCGCTGGGCGCGCAATGGCGGGCCGCGGCGCCCAAGATGGAGGCTGTCGTCGCCACGGCCATGGCGCGGCCGCTCGGTCCGCGCGGCCTGGTGTTCGATCCGCGTGTGCCGGTCGAGGTCAAGTGGAGGCGCAATTCTTTGGATCGCGCCGCCGACCGCGAGGCCCTGAAGGCGAAAGACGACGTCTTCCTTATTCTGCACCGGGGCGGCTCGCCCGTCCGGCGCGAGCCGATCATCAGCGTCGAGGCGGACGGCTCGGACGTGTTCGCCGTCCAGACCGAGACCTCGCCGTCCTTCGTCGCGGCCTTCTCGGACGCAGCCCTCGTGGGTCGCGGCCTGGTCCTCACGCGCAACAACCAGGCCGTGTTCGAGACCATGCTCGTGCCACACGAGGGCTCGACCAAGTACGACGGCGAGATCCGAGGCCGCCAGATCCGGTTCGACCCCTATGTCTACGCCGACGGCGACCTGCCCGTTCAGGTCTTCGAGGAGCCGGCCTTCCTGATGACCGGGCCGACGGACGGCTCGTTCGGCGACTGGATCTGGCGCTACCATCCGCGCCTCGCCCTGGCGAAAGCCGCGGGCCTGGACGTCCCGCTCGTGGTCAGCCGCCATATCCCCCAACGGCAGCTCGACATGCTGCAGCTGTCCGGCTTCGACCGCTCGAGGCTGCTCTTCCACGATCCGGCCGGCGTCTCCGTGTTCCGCCGGCTCTACGTTCCCGGCTGGCCGACGCCGGATCGCATCCGGCCGATGAAGGGCTGGAACGAGGTCTATGCTCCGTTCGGCCGGGCTGCGTTGAAGCAGGCGCTGCGAGCGGAGGCCGCTGGCGAGGCGCCGCCGAGGCTGCTCTACCTGTCCCGCGCCCGGATCCCCCGCCGCGTCCTGGTCAATGAGGCCGAGGTCGAGCAGCTGTTCAAGGACCGCGGCTTCGCCATCGTCCATCCGCAGGACCTGTCTTTCCAGGACGTCCTCAGGACCTTCGCCCGACCAAGGGTGGTGGCCGGCCCCTACGGCTCGGCCCTGCGCAACCTCGCGTTCAGCGGCGAGAAGCCGCTGGGCCTGGTGCTGATGCCGCCGTGCGACGAGACCTTCATGCGGGGGTCGGCGCTGTGGCTGGCCGAGATGGGGATCAGGTTCGCCCATGTTCCAGGACGCCCCGCCGAGCAGGGCGGCGAGGGCCGCTGGAACGATCCCTGGACTGTCGATCTCGCCAGGGTCGAGCGGGCGATCGACAAGGTGCTGGCCTTGGCCGAGGCCGCCCCGGCGCCATAGCAGACCACTGTGCGCCTATATGATATCAAGGACGGGGGCGGCCCGAGCGGCCGCCCGCTGCATTTGCGGGCCATGGCGGACGGATCGACCAGCATCGGGGCGGTGAATGAGGCCGGCGGGTCCGCCGTCGAGGTCGTCACCTTCGGCTGCCGCCTCAACGCCTATGAGAGCGAGGTCATCCGCGCGCGCGCCGCCGAGGACGGCCTGACGGACGCGGTGGTGCTGAACACCTGCGCGGTCACCGGCGAAGCCGTGCGCCAGGCGCGCCAGGCGATCCGGCGCCTCGGCGCGAGCGGCCCGGCGCGCGGCTGATCGTGACCGGCTGCGCCGCCCAGATCGATCCGGCCGCCTTCGCTGCCATGCCCGAGGTCGACGTCGTGCTCGGCAACGCCGAGAAGCTCGCGGGCGGCGCCTACGCCCGCGCCGACGGCCCGCGCGTGCAGGTCGAGGACATTTTCCAGGCCCGCCAGGTCGCGGGCCGCCTGGTGGACGGCCTCAAGGATCGGGCGCGCGCCTATCTCGAGGTCCAGAACGGCTGCGACCACCGCTGCACCTTCTGCATCATCCCCTACGGCCGCGGGAACGCCCGCTCGGCGCCGGCCGGCGAGGTGGTCGAGCAGGCGAGGCGCCTCGTGGCGGCAGGCTACCGCGAGCTGGTGCTCACCGGCGTCGACATGACCTCCTGGGGCCAGGACCTGCCCGGCCAGCCGAGCCTCGGCCAGCTCGTGCGGCGCGTGCTGAGGCTGGTTCCCGAGCTGGAGCGCCTGCGCATCTCCTCCATCGACGCCGCCGAGATCGACGACGACCTCTTGGCATGCCTCGGCGAAGAGCCGCGGCTGATGCCGCATCTGCACCTGTCGCTCCAGTCCGGCGACGACATGATCCTCAAGCGGATGAAGCGCCGGCACAGCCGCGCCCAGGCGCTGGAGCTGATCGGCAAGGTGCGCGCCGCAAGGCCCGGAACCGCCTTCGGCTGCGACCTGATCGCGGGCTTCCCCACCGAGACCGAGGCCATGTTCGAGAATACCCTGGCGCTCGTCGAGGACGCCGGGCTCTCCTACCTGCACGTCTTCCCCTTCAGCCCGCGCCAGGGGACGCCGGCGGCCCGGATGCCCCAGCTCCCCCGGCCCGTGGTCAAGGCGCGCGCCGAGCGGCTGCGCGAGGCCGGCCAGGCGGCGCTGGAGCGTCATTTGCGGGCCCGCGTCGGCCGCCGGGTCTGCGCGCTCGTGGAGCGGCCGGGCCTCGGCCGCGCGGAGGACTTCACCGAGGTCGCCTTCGAGGGCGCGGCCGAGCCGGGGGCGATCGTGGCGGTCGAGATCACCGGCCACGACGGCCGGCGTGCGCTCGGCCGGATCGCGGGCGACTGATCTTCCGCCTGCAGCCTGGCCCAGGCTGGTCATTCCGTCACGCTTCGGCTATAGGCCCCGCCCCATGACGCGGACCTCGCATCACGGCCATCCCCATCACCTGACCCGCCGCGGCGGGCCGGGCCGGGATCGCTCAGCCTAGCGTCCCGCGCTCCAGCCCCGCCGCAACCGACGCGGATGGGGCCTTGCGACAGGTTCCATCCGTCCCGCCAACCGGAAGACGACGATGGACCTTTTCTCCGCCTTGCCCGCCGCGGCCTTATCCGATAGGCGCGCGCCATGACGTCCCAGGAGTTCCGGCCCGAGGCCCGCGCCCCGCGCGGCTTCATCGACAGGCGCGCCCGCGACCTGGCGGCCGAGCGCGCGATCCTCCAGGCCGTCTCGGGCGTCTACGAGCGCTGGGGGTTCGAGGCGCTGGACACCGGCGCCTTCGAATACGCCGACGCTCTGGGCAAGTTCCTGCCCGACTCCGACCGTCCGAACGAGGGCGTCTTCGCGCTCCAGGACGACGACGAGCAGTGGATGGCGCTGCGCTACGACCTGACCGCCCCGCTCGCGCGCTTCGTCGCCGAGAACGCCGAGGGGCTGCCCAGGCCCTTCCGCCGCTACGCCTTCGGCCCGGTCTGGCGCAACGAGAAACCCGGGCCAGGCCGCTACCGCGAGTTCGTCCAGTGCGACGCCGACACCGTGGGCTCGGCGCGGCCCGAGGCCGACGCCGAGATGGCCGCCATGGCCGCCGAGGGCCTGGAGGCGGCCGGCCTGCCGCGCGGCGCCTATGTCCTCAAGATCAACAATCGCAAGCTGCTCGACGGCCTCCTGGCCGAGGCGGGGGTGGCCGACCCGCGCCAGAAGCTGACGGCGCTGCGGGCCATCGACAAGCTCGACCGCCTGGGCTGGCAGGGGGTGCAGGACCTCCTGGGCGACGGGCGGCTGGACGAATCCGGCGCCTACACCAAGGGCGCGGGCCTGGGCGTGGCCGCGCGCGAGGCGATCGGCGCGTTCATCGACATCTCCACCCGCGAGGTCGGGGTGCTGAAGGCGCTTGCGGAGCTGAAGCTCGGGGAGGCGGGTGAGGCGGGCCTGCGCGAGCTGGAGCTGATCGAGGCGGCGCTGGAGGGCATGGGCCTTTCCGCCGACCAGGCGAGGTTCGATCCGGCGGTGGTGCGGGGGCTGGAGTACTACACCGGCGCGGTGTTCGAGGCCGAGCTGCTGCTCCAGACCGTCGACGAGCGCGGCGAGCCGGTCCGGTTCGGATCGGTGGGCGGCGGCGGCCGCTACGACGACCTCGTGGCGCGCTTCACCGGCCAGCAGGTTCCGGCGACGGGGTTCTCCTTCGGCGTCTCGCGCCTGGCCGCGGCGCTTGAGGCGGCCGGCCGCCGCGCCGCGGGCGAGGCGCGCGGGCCCGTGGTGGTCATCGCCTTCGACCAGGCCCGCATGGCCGACTACTTCGCCCTGGCCGGCGAGCTGCGCCGCGCCGGGATCGCCGCCGAGGTCTACCTCGGCTCGTCGGGCATGCGCGCCCAGATGAAGTACGCCGACCGGCGGCTCTCCCCCGCCGCGGTGATCCTCGGCGAGGACGAGCTCGCCCAGGGGACCGTCACGGTGAAGGATCTCGACCTCGGCCGCGAGCTGGCGCGCGGCGTGGCCGACAACGAGGCCTGGCGGGCCGAGCGGCCTGGCCAGGTCACCGTGCCTAGGGCCGAGCTCCTGGCCACGGTGCGCCAGATCCTGGACCGGCGGCCATGATCCGCCTGGAGCCCCAGGTCCCCGAGCGGGCGCTGGCCGCCATCCGCGCGCCCTTCCTGGAGGAGGACGCCACGGCGATCGACACGCCGGTGCTCCAGCCGCTGGCCCTGCTGCTCGACCTCGCCGGCGAGGCCATGCGCCCGCGGCTGTTCGTGGTCCAGGCCGACGGCATCGACGAGGCGTGCCTGCGCCCCGACCTCACCATTCCGGTGGCCCAGGCCCACATCGAGGGCGGCCGGCGCGCGGGCCGCTACCTCTACGAAGGCAAGGCCTTCCGGGTGACGCCCCGCGGCTCCGAGCACGCCGAGGAGTTCCTTCAGATCGGCCTGGAGTGCTTCGGCGATGCGGACGCGCCGGCCTCGGACGCGGCCATGGCGGCGCTCGCCTGGCGCGCGGCCTGCGCGGGCGGGCGCGACGACCTCTCCATGGAGATGGGCGACATCGCCCTGTTCGGCCCGTTCCTGCACGCCCTGGGCCTCGCCCCAGGCCTGGCGCTGAAGCTCGAGCGCGCCTTCCGCCGGCCGCGGAGCCTGCGCGCCGAGATCGAACGCGCCCAGGCCGCCGAGCCGGCGCCGAGCTCGTCCGGCCGCCTGGCCTCGTTGCTGGTCGGCCAGGGCGAGGCGGAGGCCGCGCAGATCATCGAGGCGCTGTGGGCCCAGGCGGGCGTCCAGCCCGTGGGCGGCCGCTCCGCCGCCGAGATCGCCCGCCGCCTGGCCGAGCGCGCCGCCGAGGCCGCCGCCCCGGCGCTCTCCGCCCACGACGCCGACCGCATCGCGCGCTTCCTGGCGGTGTCCGACCGGCCCTCGCGCGCGCTGGCCCAGATCGCGGCCCTCGCCAAGGGCGAGGCCTTCGCCGCGGCGCTGGAGCGCTGGTCCGTCCGCCTCGCCGCCCTGGCCTCGCTCGGCGTGCCCGAGGACCGGCTTCGCCTGTCGCCCGCCTTCGGACGGGCGTTCAGCTACTACGACGGGGTCCTGTTCGAGGTGACGAGCGCGGCCCTGTCCCAGGATCTGCCCGTGGCCGCCGGCGGCCGTTACGACGGCCTCCTGACGCGGCTCGGCGCGAAACGTTCCTCCGGCGCGGTGGGCTGCATGGTGCGCCCCTGGCGGGCCTATGCGGGAGGCGAGCGGTGAGCGGCCCCCTGCTCATGGCCGTCCCCTCCAAGGGCCGGCTGAAGGACCAGACCGAGGGCTGGCTCGGCGACTGCGGCCTCGGCCTCGACCAGGCCGGCGGCGAGCGGGGCTATCGCGCGGTCCTGCGGGGCGTGGAGGGCGTCGAGGCGCCGCTGCTCTCCTCGTCGGACATCGCCGCCGCGTTGGACGCCGGCGATATCCATCTGGGCGTGGTCGGCGAGGACCTGCTGCGCGAGCGGGGCGGGGCGCTGGACGAGCGGATCGTGCTGCTCAAGGCGCTGGGATTCGGCCGGGCCGACCTGGTGGTGGCTGCGCCCCAGAGCTGGATCGACGTGGAGACCATGGCCGACGTGGACGAAGTCGGCATGGCCTATCTGGCGAGGACCGGCCGGCGGCTGCGCGTGGCCACCAAGTACGCGGTGCAGACGCGCGACTTCTTCGCCCGGCACGGCGTGGCCGACTACAGGATCGTCGATTCCTCCGGCGCCACCGAGGGCGCCCCGGCGGCGGGGGCGGCCGAGCTCATCGTCGACATCGCCACCACCGGCGCCACCCTTCGCGCCAACGGCCTTCGGCCGCTGGGGGATGGCCTGATCCTGAAGAGCCAGGCCCAGCTCGCCGCCAGCCTGAACGCGTCCTGGACACCGGCGCTGATGCAGGCGGCGCGCAAGCTCCTGCGCATCGTCGAGGCCCGGTCCCGCGCCAAGGACCTGGCGTCGCTGGTCTGGCCCGAGGACCAGTCCCGGGCGGCCGAGGCGGCGGTCCAGCCGTTCCTCGAGCGGGGCGCGAGCCTCAGGCCAAGCGGCCTGCTGGTCTCGGCCTCGGAGCTGTTCGAGGCCGCCGAGGCGCTGGCCCGCGCGGGCGTCGGACCGGTCTCGGCGACGCGGCCCGAGTACGTCTTCCACGCCGACTGCCCGGCGATCGACGCCCTGGCGGCGCGGGTTTCCGAAGCGGTTCCCGAAGGTTGAGCATCCGGCACGGCTCGCCCGACGGGCGGTGAAACGGCGCTGTGACCGGCTTGCATCAGTTCGTCGCACGCGCCCGGGCAGGGCCCGCCGGCGCGTTGACAGGCAAGAGGAAGTCACTTTCAGTTCCCGATTGTGAGCCTCCGCGCGCGGACGTCGTGCGGGTCTCCGGCGTTTCAGGGGAGGAAACGCCCGCTCTTGCGAGCGGAAAAAGGCGAGCCCGCCGCGTTCACCGCGCGGCGGGCTCGTTTCCTTGCGGCCGGCCCTTTGCCTCTGCCGCGCCGCCCGCCTGCGCGGGCCTCACCAGGTGACCGCCAGCCCCGCCCTGCCGCCGTATCCTGTCGCGCGTCCGGAGATCTCGCTGTCCATGTCGGCGAACAGCTTGGCCCGGGCGCTGATCGTCACGCCCGCGCCGACCTGGATGCTGGCGGCGTCGGTCGCCGGCCGCGCGCCGTCGACGGTGAAGACCGTACCCGGCACGCTCAGGAAGTCCGCCGTGATCCGCCGCTCGGGCGTGAACTCGTGCTTCCAGGCGACGCGCAGGTAGGGCGTCCAGGTCGTCCCATTCTTCGTCTTGAGGCTCTCCCCGGTCTGGAAGCCGACGTAGCTCGCCACGCTCGACGCGCTGGCCGAGCGGTAGTGCAGGCCGAGCACGCCCGTTCCTCCCGCGTGCAGCAGGCTCGTCTCCGAGAAGCTGTGCTGCCAGAGCTGGGCGAACTGGACCGCGGCGAACGGCGCGACGGGCGTCTTGCCCGTTGCGCGCAGGCCCGCCTCCACGCGGCCGGCCAGCATCTGGCTGGTGATCCGGCCGGTCTCGACCTCCGCCGGCCCGACGCCTGACAGGCGGCGCGTCGTGTCGGTCCACAGGGCGGCGTAGCTCACCGCGCCCGCCGCGTAGAAGCGCGGCGTCGTCTGCTCGGCGAAGGCTCCGATGTGGAAGGCGTTGATGTTCCCGTCGGTCCCCAGCGCGTCGACCGAGACGTTCGAGAACGTGCCGCCGATCCCGGCGCCGACCACCAGGCCGCTGTCCGAGCGGAAGTCCCAGCCGCCGGCGACGCCGCCCGCCGTGCGATGCAGGGTCGAGCTGCCGAACGACGGCTGGCCGTCCAGCGTGGCCGTGGCGCCGATTCCCGTCGCCCAGGCGTGCCGAGGCCCGTCGCCGCCCGTGCGGCTGCCCGCCGAGCCCTGGAAGCCCGTGTCGCCCGCCGCCAGGGCTTCGCGGATCAGGGCGCCCGTGAAGAGGTCGCCGGCGCCGAGGCCCGCGGTCTGGGCGCCGGCGACGCCTTCACCCGACAGCTGGCTGAGCGCGGCGGGAACCGCATCGCCCGGCACATAGAACAGACCCGTGATCGATCCGTCGCCCGAGTTGAACGCCCGGTCGAGGGTCGTCCCCACGGCGACCTGGTTGGACGCGAGGCCCGCCAGCCCGGCCAGGTCCGAGGTCAGGTTCAGCGTCACGCTGTCCGCGCCATAGGACAGGGCTGCGGAGATGAAGCTCGGCGCCCCCACGGCCTGGATGGCGCTGAACTGGCCGACCAGCCCGCCCGTGGCGGTGAGCACGGTGTAGTGCGGGACGACGGCTCCGCCCTCGAACGCCGTGGTGAAGGTCCCGCCGGGATAGGCCGTCCCGTTCACGATGAGCCGGTCCGCCGCGCCGTCCTGGAGCTCGACGAGGTACTGGCCGGCGAAGAAGGTGATGTCGCCGTTGATGGTGAGGGCGCCCACCGAGTGGCCGGGCGAGACCGTCCCTCCCGAGAAGACGAGCGTCGGGCCGACCTGGCCGTTGCCGCCCAGCACGCCGCCATCGCCCACGTAGACGACCGAGCCGATCGAGCCGTCGACCGCCAGGGTCCCGCCGTAGATGAGCGTCGGGCCGGTGTAGGTGCTGTCCGCGGTGAGGATCGTCTCGCCGGCGCCGCGCTGGGCGACGCCGCCGATGCCCGAGATGACGCCGTCGAAGCTGTAGGCGTCCGAACGGTTGAAGGTGAGGAAGCCGTTGTCGGTCACGTCGCCCAGGATCGAGCCGCCGTCGCCGCCGTTGCCGAGCTGCAGCACGCCGCCCGGCATGATGGTCGTGCCGCCGGTGTAGGTCGCGGCCCCGTCGATGGTGAGCGTGCCCGAACCGTACTTGACCAGCGGCCGGTGCGCGCTGGTCCCGTCGGTCAGGAACGAGGCGTCGGGCGCGGAGTCGTTGTCCGCCAGGCCGAACCGCAGGACCGTCGCCTGGGGGAAGTAGCTCGTGACGTCATAGAGCAGCCACGCCCCGCGGCCGATCGAGCTCACCGCCAGCACGTCGTCCAGGGAGTCGTAGTTCATCTTGAAGATCAGGGCGTTGGGCAGGCCCTGGCCGAAGGCGCGCCAGCCCGAGAGCGCGCCCGAGGCGCTGCTGTCCGCCACGGTGATCGGGCTCTGCGAGCTCGAGATCACGCAGCCGTTCGGGTCGCCGGTGCAGCTGAGCGGCGTGTTCAGCCCGCCGACGAGCAGCGCATTGACGCCGTTCTCGGAGATGAACTCGGTGCTGGTCGGCTGCACGAAGCCGGCGGGAAGGTTCCCGGTCAGGTCCTGGAACGAGCCGCCCTGGTCGGTGGTGCCGAACAGCGAATAGCTGTCGGTCACGAAGAACCGCTGCGAGGAGCGCAGGTCGAACGAGACCGATGTGGGGACCGCGCCGGCGTAGGCCGGCAGCGGCGTCAGGGAGCCGGCCGCGCTGGACGCGCTGAAGTACAGGCCGCCGTACAGATCGCCGGCGACGATGGCGTCGACGTTGTCCCGCGTCCCGTAGGCGATCGTGGCGATCGGATCGCCGTACGTGCTGCCCAGGTCGGTCAGGGTCAGGTTGACGTAGGGCGCGCTCGGATCCTGGGCGCCGGTCAGGGTGTCCCGGGCGACATAGACGTCGCTCCCGGCCAGGGCGATCATCGAGGGGTCGACCTTGTTCAGGACGAACGGGCTCAGGAACCAGGCGCCGACGACCTCGTAGCTGCAATCGTTGAAGTCACAGTAGACCGGCGCGCCGATGGCGTAGCTCGGCCCGGTGAGCGGGCTGACGAGGTCGCCGTTGGAGTCCAGCACGATCCGCTGCAGGAGCCCCAGGAACTGGGCGTTGGTGTAGAACGCCCCGTAGCCGGGCAGGGTCTGGTCGTTGACCTGGGCGTTGGCGCCGTCGCCGCCGCCGATGGAGATGAAGGTGTGCGACCCCGGGGACGACTGGACGGACGAGCCGTTGTCCTGGGCCGACACGATCAGGCGCTTGCTCGCGCCGTCGAAGGCGACGCCGTAGGCCTCGAACGTCGAAAGGTCGCCGTTCAGGCTGGACCAGCCGCCGTTGGAGCCTTGCGGATTGGTGCGGGCGTAGATGCCGCCGTCGGTGGTGATGATCAACCGCCCGTTGGCGTCGAAGGTCAGGGCGCGCGAGTCGGGGTGGACGGTCGAGCCGTTGTCGGTGTTGACCGGGCCGCCGACGTCGGTGAGGTCGGTGAAGGTGTTGGTGCTGGCGTCCACCCGATAGGCGGCGACGGTGTTGTAGCCGGTGAAGTAGTTGTTGTCGCCGGAGACGTAGACCAGGTTGGCGTTCTTCGGATCGATGGCGATGGCGAAGTTGGGCGTCACCTGGCCGCCCGGGTTGGTGTAGGGCACGGGCAACGCCGACCAGGTCGAGCCGGAATCCTTGGAGAGGAACAGGCCGGTCATCGTGGCCGCGTTCAGGTCGATCACGCCGGCGGCGACCGAACCGTCGGGCCCGACCGCGAGCTTGATCATGGTCTGGGACCAGTCCTGGATCACGCCGCCGCTGGCCGCGGCGCCGAACAGCTTGCTCCAGTGCGCGCCGGCGTCGTCGCTGACATAGACCCCGGCCGACGCGAAAGAGGAGTCGTTGGGGGCCGTGACGGCGGCGTAGAAACGGTTGGCGTCGGCGGGATCGCCCACGATCGAGGTGACCGGCCCGTCGGGCAGGCCCGAGCCGGCCGCGCCCGAGACCAGGTCGAAGGTCTTGCCGCCGTCGGCGGAGCGGTAGAGGCCCTTGTCGCCCGTCGAGTCGGGCGGATAGACGCCGCCGACGATCTCGGCCGTGCCCGCCAGTATGGTCTGGCCGCGCGCGGCCACGGCGTCCACGCTCTGGCCGGCGAAGTCGGCGGCCCCCAGCGCGCTCCAGCTCTGGCCGCCGTTGGTCGTGTAGAGCAGCCCCGTCAGAGCGCCGCTGCGCGAGCCGACATTGCCCCGGTTGAAGAAGTCGAACGCGCCGTTGGAGCTGCTGCCGACGCCCCCGATGATCGTCTGTCCGGTCGGGTCGGTCGGATCGAACGCCAGGCTGGCGATGGACAGCGACGCCTGGTTGTCGGTCAGCGCCGTCCAGGTCTGGCCGCCGTCCGTGGTCTTCCAGATCCCGCCGTTGACCGAGCCGACATAGAAGACGTCCGCGTTGTTCGGATCGGCGATGACCGCTTCCAGCGCGCCGCCGACGGTGCCGTTCGGGGGGTTGTCCTTGCTGCCCACGGCGCCGAAGGCGCCGGTGTCCGGCCCCGGCCCCTGCGACTGGAACACCTGGGCCATGGCGACCGCCGGCATGAGCACGGCCATAGCCGCGCCCGCCAGGAGCGCGCGATTAAGCCTCGACGACATTCTGAACCCCCTGAACCGTATATGCCTTGACCGGCTTCCCACAGCCGACCTCAAGCTACGCCTCGCGCCAGGGTAAAACAATCCCGGCTTACGCGTCAGCGATGACTCGGACCGAGCTAGCGACCGATCGTGAAGGCGAACTCGCCCCGGGTGCGATGGGCGTCCGGCGACAGCGCCCGCCAGCGCACGAGGTAACGGCCGGGCGGCGCGCCGAGCCGGGCGCCTGCCGCCGGATCGCTGCTCACCAGCCGCGCATGCGCGAAGGCCTGGCCGCCGAGAAGCGGGGCGAGGACGAGGGCGATCAGCAAAGCTCGCGGCATGGGCGCCTCCCGGCTCGGCGCAGGACGCCCCCGCTTGCCCGCGCGCGGGCATCTTCGCATAGTCCGGCCCCTGGCGTCCCGATTCCGAGGTTCGCGGCGCATTTTGCAGGGCCGGGGAGAACTTCGGAATCGGCCAGGAAACTAACAAGTCTATGATTCTGGCGTGGTTTCCGGATCGGACGTTCGCAACCGAGGCAGCCGCTATCGTCGCGCCAACGTCCGATCCATCACCATAGGGCGCGATGGGGTCGGGCAGGATCGCCCGACCGCTGTATCGTGCTCTGGATTGAAGGGTGTGGAGCGCGCTTGACGGGCGAAGCCGCCCGCGCCTTCGCCGAACGCGCTCCGGCGGGAGGCGTCATGGCCGCCGAAGCCGGCTACAGCAACATCGTCGCCTTCCTGGCGATGGCCGGCGTGCTCGCGCCGCTGGTCAAGCGCTTCCGGATCAGCCCCATCCTCGGCTTCCTCGCCGCGGGCGTGGCGCTCGGGCCCCAGGGCCTCGGGCGCCTCGTCCCCCGCGCGCCCTGGCTCGACTGGATCACCGTCTCGAGGCCGGCGGAGGTGCGCGACATCGCCGAGCTCGGCGTCGTCTTCCTCCTGTTCTCCATCGGGCTCGAGCTGTCGTGGGAGCGGCTGCGCCTGATGCGCCGGCTGGTCTTCGGCCTCGGCGCGGTCGAGACCGGGGCCTGCGCCGCCCTGGTCGGGGCCGTCGCCTGGGCGTCCGGCCAGTCCTTCGCCGCCGCCTTCGCGATCGGGGCGGCGCTCGCCGTGTCGTCGACCGCCATCGCCGTTCCGGCCATGGCCGAGGCCGGGCGGCTGCACGCGCCCTCGGGCAGGGCGGTGTTCGCGGTGCTGATGTTCCAGGATCTGGCGGTCGCGCCGGTCCTGATCGCCCTCAGCCTGATCGGCGGCCGCGGCGGCGGGCCGAACCCCCTGCTGGCGATCGGCGCAGCCTCGGCGGGCCTGATCGGCATCATCGTCGCGGGCCGGCTGCTGCTGCGGCCCCTGTTCCGCTCGGCCGCCGGCGCGAAGAGCCAGGACCTGTTCATGGCGCTGAGCCTGCTGATCGTGATCGGCGCGGGCCTCGCCGCCCACGTGCTGGGCCTCTCCATGGCGCTCGGCGCCTTCGTCGCCGGGATCCTCCTGGCCGAAACCGAGTACCGCCACGAGATCGAGGTGGTGATCGGCCCGTTCAAGGACCTGCTGCTCGGCCTGTTCTTCGTCTCCGTCGGGCTGGGCCTGAACGTGTCGCTGCTGGCGGCCGAGCCGGTTCTGATCCTGGGCGTGGCGGCCGGGCTCCTGGCCCTCAAGGCGTTGACCGCCGCCAGCGCCGGCCGGGCGTTCGGCCTGAAGGGCGCCGCGGCGATCGAGACGGGCCTGCTCCTGGCGGCGGGCGGCGAGTTCGCCTTCGTGGTGATCGCCCAGGCCCGGGGCGAGGGCCTGATCGAGCCGCGCCTGGCCGCAGCGGTCAGCGTCTCGGCCACCCTGACCATGTTCCTGATCCCGGCCCTGGCGGGGCTGGGCGCGTGGCTGGGAAGGGCCCGGGGCGTGGCGGAGACGGCCGCTGCGGCGGCCCCGCCGGCCGAGCCCGAGGCGCGGCCCAAGGTCCTGATCGTGGGCTATGGCCGCGTCGGTCGCCTGGTCGGCGAGATGCTGGCGCGCCACCAGATCGCCTGGCTGGCCATCGACCGTGATTCCCGCGCGGTCGAGGCGGCGCGGCGCCAGGGCCTGGAGGTCTACTTCGGCGACGCCTCGCGTCCTGAGCTGTTGCAACGGTGCGGCCTTTCCACCGCGCCCGGCGTGGTGGTGACCACCGACGAGCCCGAGGCCGCCGAGGCGGTGGCCGCGGCCGTGCGGCGCCTCAGGCCCGACGTCGCCCTGGTGGCGCGCGCCCGCGACGCGCGTCACGCGCGCCGGCTCTATGAGCTCGGCGCAACCGATGCGGTGCCCGAGACCGTCGAGGCGAGCCTGCAGCTGTCCGAGGCGGTGCTGGTCGACCTCGGCGTGCCCATGGGCTTCGTCATCGCCTCCATCCACGAGCGCCGCGACGAGATCCGCCGCGAGCTCGGCGCCGCCAAGGACGAGGCCGGCTAAGCGGTCCACTCCGCGCGCGCGTCAGGATCAGTTTCGGCGCGCGCGCGCTCGGCCGCCAGGGCCGCGAACTCGTCCGCCGGCGTGAGCCGGCCGAGCGCCCAGGCCGCCGCGCCGCGCACGAGCGGCGAAGGATCGTCCAGGCGCGCGCGGGCCGCCGTCCCCAGCGCCGGATCGCCCGAGTTGCCGATGGCGTAGAGCACGTTGCGGACGAACCGGTCGCGGCCGATGCGCTTGACCGCGCTCTTGCGGAACAGAGCCCGGAAGGCCTCCTCGTCCAGGGCGGCGAGCTCCGCCAGGAGCGGCGCGGTCAGGGCCTCGCGCGGATGGAAGGCCTGCTCGCGGGCGACGGCGGCGAACTTGTTCCACGGGCAGACGGCCAGGCAGTCGTCGCAGCCGTAGATCCGGTTGCCGAGCGCGGCGCGATGGCGGCGGGGGATCGGGCCCGCATGCTCGATGGTGAGGTAGGAGATGCAGGCGCGCGCATCGAGCTGGTAGGGCGCGGGGAAGGCCTTGGTGGGGCAGACGTCCAGGCACGCGCGGCACGAGCCGCACCGGTCTTCCTCCGGCGCGTCGGGCTCGAGCGCCAGGTCGGTCAGCACCGCGCCCAGGAACAACCACGAGCCATGGGGCCGCGAGACCAGGTTGGTGTGCTTGCCCTGCCAGCCGATCCCCGCCGCCTGCGCCAGCGGCTTCTCCATCAGGGGCGCGGTGTCGACGAAGACCTTGACCTTGCAGTCGAAGGCCCGGGTCATCCAGCCGCCCAGGTTCTTGAGCCGTCCCTTGATCAGCTGGTGGTAGTCGTCGCCCCGGGCGTAGACCGAGATGACCCCCCGCTCACGACGGTCGAGGGCGGCGAGCGGTTCCTCGGCAGGTCCGTAGCTCAGACCCACGACCACGGCCGAGCGGGCCTGCGGCCACAGCGCCCGGGGATGGCTCCGCCTCGGCGCCTCGGTCTCCATCCAGTCCATCGTCCCATGCCGGCCGAGCGCCACGAACGCCTGGAGTTCGTGCGGAGGCCGGCCAGGGCGCCTCGACCGAGGCGACGCCGCAGACGTCGAAGCCGAGACGCCGGGCGCGCGCTATGATGGCGTCTTTGGGCGCGGGCGTCATGGCGCTGAGATGCGCGCGACGGCGGCCGCCCGCAAGACGATGCGTGCCTAGTGTGGTGGATCAGAAGTTCGCATGACGATGGCGGCGCCCTCGGCTGCGAACTTCTGATCCGTAAACCACACTAGAATCATACATTTGCTAGTGTCCTTATCGATTCCGAAGTTCGCATCCGCCTTGCAAATGCGCTGGCGAACTTCGGAATCGGGACACTAGAAGTCGAGGTCGGCGTAGTGCGCCGAGGGCGTGATGCCCGGCTGGCGGTCGCCCAGCAGCAGGCGGAACGACGGACGGGACTTGATCTTCATGTACCAGGTCTTGACCGCGGGATAGCCGCGCCAGGGCACGTCGCCGAAGTAGTCGATGACCGAGATGTGCGCGGCCCCGGCGATGTCCGCGAGCGTCAGGCGCGAGCCGGCCAGCCAGTCGCGCGATTCCAGCAGGCCCTCCAGGTATTCCAGGTGGCCGCGCAGGCCCTCGCGGCCCTGGCGCAGCGCCGAGTGGTTGGGCGCGCCCAGGCCCAGGAGGCGCTTCTCCATCTTCTCGTGGATCAGGTAGGCGTTGACCTCGAAATCGAACTTGCGGTCGAACCACTGCATCATCCGCCGCGCCTCGGCCCGCGCGGCCGCATCGCGCATCAGCAGGGGCGGGTCCGGCTCGCTCTCCTCCAGGTGCTCCAGGATCGCCCGCGCCTCGCACACGACCAGCCGCTCGCCGTCGCGCTCCTCCACCAGCACCGGGGTCAGGCCCGAAGGGTTCAGCTCGCGGAACTCGGGCCGTCCCTCGTAGTAGCGCTCGACCTGTTCGATGTAGTCGAGCTTCTTCTCGGCGAGCGCCAGGCGCACCTGCCTCGAGGCCGGGTCGAGCGGGAAGTGGTAGAGGGTGCGCTGGAGGCTCATGGCCGGCGGAGGGGAACGATCGCGCCGCAATGAACACCCGAGCCCTTACGTTCCAGTTACCATATCGCCGCGAACTGGGCTCCTCGCGGGCTTTACGCAAACTTAGACTTGGCCCCCTAGTGTCCCGGGCGAGTTCCGAGGAGCGGGCATGCCCTGGTCGATCATCTTCGTGGGCGCGGCCTTCGTCGGATTCTCGGGCCTGGCCGTCCTGTTCCCCTGCAACCCGGGCCAGCGCCGCTTCCTGCCCAGGGGGCTGGCGGACGACGTCCTCTACTATCTGATGGCGGCCCTGCTCTACGGCGGGCTGACCTGGGCGATCGTGAGCCTGCTCGTGCGCGCCTCGGCGGGCGAGGGCGCCGGGGCGGCCCTCCAGTCCGTCAAGGCGGGATGGGGTCCGGCCGGGCGGCTGCCGCTCCTGGTCCAGGTTCTTGCGGTCATGCTGATCGCCGACATCTGCCAATACTGGCTGCACCGGGCCTTCCACGGTCGGGCGCTGTGGCCCTTCCATGCGATCCACCACGGCCCGCGCGAGGTGAACTGGTCGACCACCTTCCGGGTCCATCCGGTCAACTATGTGCTCTATTCGACCAGCGTCGCGGTGCTGGTCCAGCTCGCGGGATTCCGGCCGGAGGCCTTCGCCGTCGTGGCCCCGATCAACTTCTTCTCGGGCGCCCTGGTCCACGCCAACCTGAACTGGACTTTCGGGCCTCTGCGCTTCGTCCTGGCGAGCCCGGTCTTCCACCGCTGGCACCATTCGATGGACCCGGCCGCGCGCGACCGCAACTTCGCCCCGACCTTCGCCTTCCTGGACCTGATGTTCGGCACCTTCCACATGCCCAAGGGCGAGCTGCCCAGGGTCTTCGGCGCCGAGGGCGTGCCCGAGCACTTCCTCGGCCAGCTCGCCTGGCCGTTCATCGAGATCGCCGGACGGATCCGCCGATCCGCCAAGCCCTCGCCCGGCGCCCTGCCCACACGGCCGTGACGCCGTTCGATCCGGCCGCCGCGACCGCCGCCTGGCTCGCCGCCATCCCGCCCGAAGCCCGGGCCCTGGCCGCCGCCCGCGGCGAGGCCGCCCACTGGCGCGCCCTGGCCGAGGTCCTCTTTCCGTTCGCCGCCGCCTGGGTCCTGACCCGCACGCGCCTCCTGGACCGGCTCGCCGCCGCCGTCGGCCCGCGCGCGGATGTGTTCGGCCGCTGGGCGGGATGCGCTGCGGCCTGGGCCGTGATGGCGACGGCGCTCCTGGCCGCCTTCGCCCTGGCGGACATCGCCGCAGGTCCCGTCGGCGTCCTTCCCGCCCTTCGGTCAGGCGCGCCGCTGGTCCTCCTGGCCACCGTCCTCGGGCCGGGAATCTCCTGGACCATGGCGCGGACGCCCAGGGCCTGGCCATGGGCGGTCGGCGCCGTCCTGGCGCTCGCCGCCTTCGCCCTGGTCTACGTCCCCTTCGCGTCGGCCTCGGGTCCCGCCCGGCTGCCGCAGCTGCAGGCCGGCGACCTGCGCGGCGGCCTCGTGCGCCTGATCGATCAGACCGGCCTCTCGGCCCGTGATGTCTATGTCTCCGGCGAGGCGGCGGTGGACGCCGAGGTGACGGGTCTTCCCGGCCACGCCCGGTTGGTGGTCAGCCGCGGCATGGCGGTGCAGGCGACGCCCGCCGAGGCGCGCGCCGGCGTCGGCCACCTGATCGGCCACTTCATGCACCGCGACCAGCTCTCCATGGCGCTGCTGCTGGCGGCGTTCGCCCTGGCCGGGACCTTGCTGGGCGCCCGGCTGTTCGCGCCGCTCGCCCGCGTCCTGCGGCGCGGCGGGCTCGAGCCGTCCGATCCGGCGGGACTTCCTCTGTGGGCGATGATCGCGATCGCCTGGATCGCAGTCTCGGCCGTCGCCTTCAACGCCTTCGACCGGGCGATCAATGTGCGCGCCGACCAGTACAGCCTCGACCACGCGCGCGAGCCGGACGGCCTCGCCGCGAGCCTGATCGCCGCGCCCCAGGCCGACCGGCCCGATCCGTCGTTCCTCGAGGAAGTCCTCTTCTACGACCACCCGCCGCTGAAGCGCCGCCTGTTGCACGCCATGAGCTGGAAGGCGGCCCACGTCGCCGACGGTCCGGGGGCTTAGCGCGCCCCGGTCCGGTGTTCGTGATGATCCTCCTCGGCGAAGGCGCCGCCGTGCGGCCGGGCGCCTTCCTCCGGGTCGGGGTGGATGATGATGTCCGCCGCCGGGAAGGCTTCGAGCACCCGGTTCTCGGCCTCCACCACCACCTCGTGCGCCTGCTCGAGCGTCATGTCCGGGTCGAGCTCGGCGTGCAGCTGGATATGGACATAGGGCCCGGACGCGCGGGTGCGCAGCTGGTGCACGCCGCGCACCCGCGGGTCGGCGGTCATTCGGGCCTTGATCTCGGCGCGGTCGGCGTCGGGCAGCTCGTGGTCCATCAGCTGGTCGGCGCTGTCGCGGAACACCTGGACCGCGCCCCAGACGAGGATGGCGGCCACGATCAGGCCGGCCGCGGCGTCCCAGCGCGGCTCGCCCAGCCAGGCCGCCAGGGCGATGCCGACCAGGGCCGCGCCGTTGGAGACGAGGTCCACCGTATAGTGCGCCCGGTCCCCGGAGACCGCCACCGAACGGGCCCTGCGCAGCGCCTGGGTCTGGGCGCGCACGAGCCAAAGGGTCAGGGCGGCCGAAACCGCCATCACCGCGATCGCCCAGCCGCCATCGTGCAACGGCTTGGGCGCGACGAGGTGCTGGATCGCCTCCTGGCCCACGAGGGCGGCGGAGGCGAAGACCAGCCCCGCCTGCATCAGGCTGGCGAAGGCCTCGGCCTTGCCGTGGCCATAGCGGTGCTCGCGGTCGGGGGGCGCGGCCGCGTAGCGGACCGCCAGGAAGGTGCCGAGCGAGGCCAGCACGTCCAGGCTGGAATCGGCCAGGGACGCCAGCATGGCGATCGAGCCGGACACCCACCAGGCCGCGAGCTTGACGCTCGACAGGGTCAGGGCCACGGCGACCGACATGCGGGTCACCCGGCGCGTCAGGACGGCGGCCGCCTCGACGGAAAGGCCGGGCGTGCGCGCGTCGATCCGAGTCGCGTCATCGGCCATGAGCGGGAACTATAGGGTGGTTCCAAAAGGCGCCTAGCGAGAACGACTCGCAGGCCCCGGAACGGGTCGAGCCGACCTGTTCGCCCTGCCGCCGTCGTGATCATCGGCCGCGCGGAGGGGCGCGTTCGCGCACAGCCGCTATGCCGCGGGCGCGCCAGGCGCTATCTGCCGCCCATGCGCCGCATCGCCATGCTGAAGGCCCCCTGGCGCGAGCCGCTCGGCGTGCTCGCCGCATCTGCCGATCGCGACTTCGCCATGGGCTTCCTGTCCGATGGCGCGGATGCGCGCGGGCGCTGGTCCTATGTCCTGGCCGAGCCCGAGGCGACGCTGACCATCTGGCCGGGCGACCGGCGAAATCCCTTCGTCGCCATGGCCGCTCTCTTGGGCGAGGCGGCGGCGAACGCGCCGGACGGGCCGCCGTTCCAGGGAGGGTTGGCGGGCCTCCTGGGGTATGACCTCGGCGCGCGGCTGGAGGCGGCCGGGCACCAGGGCCATCCGCAGTGGCCGGACGCGGTCTGCGGGCTCTATCTGGAGCTGCTCGCCTTCGACCACCAGACGCGCCAGGTCTTCGCGATCGGCCGCGGCCGGACCGAGGCGCAAGCCGAGGCCCGGGCGCGGCGCGCGCTGGGCCGGCTGGAGGCGGCGCCCGAGCTTCCCGAGCCGGCCCCCGCCATCGCCGAGGGGTTCGAGGTTCTGACGCCGGGCGAGGACTACGAGGCCTCGGTCGCCGCCGTCGTGGGCCGGATCGCGGCGGGCGAGATCTTCCAGGCCAACATCGCGCGGGCCTGGGGCGGGCGGCTCCTGGCCGGCCGCCGGCCGTTCGACCTGCTCCGCCGCCTCGCCGGCGCCAGCCCCGCGCCTTTCGCCGCCTATCTGAAGCTGCCCGGCCGGGCGGTGGTCTCCAACTCGCCCGAGCGCTTCGTCAGCGTGCGCGCGAAGGGCGCGCTCGACGTCGAGACCCGGCCGATCAAGGGCACGCGGCCCCGCGGCGCGGGGACCGAGGCGGACGAGGCGCTGAAGCGCGAGCTGCTGGCCTGCGAGAAGGACCGCGCCGAGAACCTGATGATCGTGGATCTGATGCGCAACGACCTGTCGCGGGTCTGCCCGGCCGGGACGGTCGCGGTCACCGAGCTCTTCAAGGTCGAGACCTTCGCCAATGTGCATCATTTGGTCTCCACCGTGACCGGTCGCCTGGCGCCGGGCCTGGCCAGCCTGGACCTGATGCGCTCCGCTTTTCCCCCGGGCTCGATCACCGGCGCGCCCAAGATCCAGGCGATCAAGGTGATCGCCGACTACGAGGGCCCGCGCGGGCCCTATTGCGGCTCGATGTTCTGGGCGGGCCTGGACGGCGGCGGCGATTCCAGCGTGCTGATCCGCACGGTCGCCTTCCTCGAAGCGGACGGCGGCTGGCGGTTCGAGGCCAGGGCCGGGGCCGGGATCGTCGCCGACTCCGATCCCCATCTGGAGCGGCTCGAGACCGAGGCCAAGATCGACGCCATCCGGCGCGCCTTCACGGACGGTCCCGGATGAGCCCGGACGGGCTCGAGGACGACCGCGGGCTGCTGCTGGGCGACGGCCTGTTCGAGACCCTGCTCGTGGAGGCGGGCGAGCCGCGCGACTTCCAGGCGCACCTCGATCGCCTCGGGCGCGGCTGCGGCGTCATCGGCATTCCCGAGCCCGATCCCGCCCAGGTCCAGGACGCCGCGCGCGAAGCGGTCGGGGCGTCCGGGCTGCAGGGCGGACGGGCGGCGTTGCGGATCACCTGGACGGCGGGCCGGGGTCGGGGACTGCCGCGCCCGCCCCTGGCGCGGCCCCGGCTGGTCGTCGGCGCGAGCGCGGCGCCGCCGCCGGCAGGGCCGGCCAGGCTCCGGACATCGACGATCCGGCGCAACGAGACCTCGCCGGCCTCGCGGCTGAAGACCCTGTCCTACCTGGACAATGTGCTGGCCCGCCGCCAGGCCGAAGCCGCCGGGGCCGACGAGGCCCTGATGCTGAACACCCGCGGCGAGGCGGCTTGCTGCGCGGCGGCCAATCTCTTCTGGATCGCCGAAGACCGGCTCTTCACGCCGGCGCTCGACTGCGGCGTCCTGGACGGGATCGTCCGGGCCCGAGTGCTGGCGGCGGCGGCGGTCCTGGGTTTGGAGGCCAGCGAAGCGCGCGCCGCCTATCATCGGCTGGAGGCGGCCGAGGGGATGTTCCTCACATCGAGCCTGGCCGGCGTGCGGCCGGTCGCCGAGCTGGACGGACGCCCTGTCGCGGTCCATCCGCTGATCGAACGGATCAGCAGCCTGTGCAGGTGACCTGGTCCGACCGCCGGGGCCGCAGGTAGAAGGTCTCGTTGAAGTTCAGGGCGTCGGGCAGGATCGTCTTGAGCACCGAGCTGTACTGGTACTTGGCTTCCGAGATGACGATGCTGTCGTTCGCGCCGAGCGTCATCGGCAGGGTGACGGTGGCGCCCTTGGACATGGGCGTGAACCCGCCCGAGCCGTAGCTCCAGTCGACCTTGGGAACGCCGGAGCTGTTGACCGTGACGCTGGTCACCCGCATCTGCAGGGTGCTGGTCGGCAAGGGCGACATGATGGTGTTGCCGATCGTGACGATATCGCCGAGGTCGGAGGTGGACACCGACTCCGCCTGGGTCACAAGGTCGCCCACCGCCGAGGCGACGTGGTTGGCCTTGCGCTCGGCGATCATCGCCTGGCACAGCTCGACCAGCCCGCAGTAGAGCAGGATCATGACCGGCGCGATGAGGGCGAACTCCACCGCCGCCACGCCCCGCCGGTCCTTCCCAAATCGCCTGATCAGGGACACGGCTCAGCTCCCGTAGGGCTCGTTGCGGAAGGTGGCGGTCGAGGTCAGCAGCATCTTGCCGCCGTTCAGCTGCTGCACCGCCTGGGACATCAGGGGCGTGAACATGGTCCATTGGTAATAGGCGCGCACCAGCACGATCGACTGCGGCCCGCCGGGACTGAACTGCAGGACCGAAGGGTCGAAGTTGCCGTTCTTCACCGGCTGGGGGGCGGTCACCGACGAGAAGGTCGAGAAGGTCTGCACGTCCACATAGAGGTTGGACGCGCAGTCCGACTGCATGAACGCGAAGTTGTTGCAGATGGCGCTCTTGAAGGCCGCGGCGGTGGGGGCCGCGCCGCTCTGCAGCTCGCCGGTGCGGATCGTGCGCGCGGCCGCGGCGGTGGCGTTCTCCAGGGTGGAGGACATCAGGAACACCAGCCCCAGCTCCAGGATGCCGAACAGCAGCAGGAAGAAGGGCGTCGCCACCAGCGCCATCTCGACCGCGGCCGCGCCCCCTCGCGCGCGCAGGAAGGAAGAGCCGGTCCGCCGCTCGCGCACGCGCGCGGCCAGCCGGATCAACAGGCGAGGGAGGCGGTGCGAAGGCGTGGGCCGAGGCCGGCGGGCGGACATGCCCGTCTGTCTAGCCGACCAGGGCTAACCGACCGTTTAGCCGCTGTGCGGCGCTGCGCTGCGCCCCAAGGATCAGGGGCCGCCCGAGCCCTGACCGCCCAGAGTCGTTGTGCGCGCGCTCGTCATAGTCCTTGTAGGGAGCCGAATAGGGCTCGTAGTTCGAGGTCCGCTCCTCGCCCGGCATGGGCGTGCGTTCGCAGTGCGGCGAGCAGGCGTAGTTCGAGACCAGCGGGCCCCGATAGAGCGAGACCCGCCCGGCGTCGCCGCGCGCCACATTGACCTGCTGCTGCAGGATGGTGCGGCCCATCCGGTCGGTGACGATGATGTTGGTGACCCCGTAGCTGCGTCCGAGGATCGCCAGGCGCTGCGGCGTGATCAGATTGACGTCGGCGATCGAGGGGTTGCCCACCACGACGCCGCCCGCGGGCGCGCCGAGCTGGACCAGGGTGCTTTCGTCGATGCGCACGTCCACCGCGCCCGCAAGTGACGGCGCGGCGGCGAGGACGGCTCCCAGGACGAGGGCGGTCAGCGGGCGCCACCGGTGCATCGAACGTCTCCAGATCGCGGACGCATGCTGCCCGGCATTGGTCAACAAAACTTGAATCCGATCCAGTTCAATTCACGGACTGTAGAGATTGGTCAATCCAAGGTGAAATTCGATGCGGCCGGCCGCCTTGGTTAATCCACATAAATAGTGAATACAAATAAACCACGGAATTTTGCTGGCCTAGCCCCTCAGCTTTACTGTCGATTAAGCCAGATGCGCGAAATTGCCCGTGCACATCGGGGCAAGCAGGCCAGCCGGCTTGGTCCCCTTCATCGCCTGCTTGCCAATAAGGAGATCAAGCAATGTCGAAGTTTGTCACCCGGTTCCTCAAGGACGAATCCGGCGCCACGGCGATCGAGTACGGCCTGATCGCCGCCCTCATCTCGGTGGTGATCGTCACCGCCCTGACCACGCTCGGCAGCAACCTGAGCAGCACCTTCACCTCGGTCGCCGGCAGCGTGAAGTGAGGCCGAAAGGCGCCCAAGGGTCCTGGACCATGATCCTCGCGAGATTGATCCGGGACCGGTCGGGCGCCACGGCCATCGAATACGCACTTCTCGCGGCCCTGGTCGCAGGCGCGATCGTCTCGGCGGCGACCCTCCTCGGATCGAACATTCTCGTGCGATACGAGGCCGTCGCCGCGACAACTCCGTGACCCGGTCCAAGACCGCAAGAACGGCCGCGACGCCTCAGGGCGCCGCGGCCTTTCTGGTTTTTGCAGCCGGGCCGGGCCTGGCAACGCTTCGTTCATGAGCAGGCCGGCAAGCTCGCGCCCGCTCCAGCGGACCTCTCCATGTCGTCTTCCTTCGCCGCCCTGCTCCTCGCCGTCTTCCCGCTCGGCCTGATCACCGCCGCGCTGAAGGACGTCACCAGCTTCACCATTCCCAACTGGATTCCGGGCGGCCTGGTCCTCTGCTTCTTCCCCGCCGCCATGGTTGCGCACCTGCCCCTGCCCGAGATCGGGGCCTTCGCCCTGACGGGTCTCATCGCCCTGGCGGCCGGCGTGGGCATGTTCGCACTCGGTTGGTGCGGCGGCGGCGACGCCAAGCTCCTGGCGGCCGCGGCGCTGTGGCTCGGGCCCAAGGCCGCCCTGCCCTTCGTCCTGGCGACGGCGCTGGCCGGCGGCGCCCTGGGGCTCGGCCTCATCCTTGCCCGCAAGGGGCTGGTCGGCGCGGCGGCCTCCGCCGGACCGGCGTGGCTCAGCCGGCTGTTCGCCCAGGACGGGGATCTGCCCTACGGGATCGCCATCGCGGTGGGCGCGCTCCTCGCCTTCCCGTCCAGCGCCCTGCTCGCGGCGGGGGCGGGCTGAGAATTCGGGCCGTCACTTAGGCGGCCGTTAACCATGCGCTGGGAAGCTCGGGCCGAAGGCAGAAGCCCGACAATTCCCCGGCCGCGACGAGTTCCGATCGGCGCGCGCGGCCGCAAGGAGACTTAAGCGTCCGGATGGGCTCTGTGCGCATCATTATCCTGGCCGTGGCCGCCGTCGCCGCCATCGTGCTCGCGCTCGTGGTCCGCAAGATGGCCGCGGGCCGTCATCCCGCGGCCCAGGCCGTCGCCGCAGCGCAGGCGCCAGCGGTCGCGACCGTGCAGGTTCTCACGGCCGCCCATGACCTTCCGGTCGGGATCCGCATCGCCCAGACCGACCTGGCCTGGACCGCCTGGCCCGCCGACAAGGTCAATCCGGCCTACATCACCGACGGCGCCGCGCCTGCCCCCACCGCGACCGGCGCCGCGGCCAAGCTTGGCCAGTCCGCCGCCAGCGCCGCCAAGATCGTCTTCGCCGGCTCGAACGCCGCGTCCCGTCAGGCGGTCGGCGCGATCGTGCGCGAGCCGATCCTGTCGGGCGAGCCCATCCTCGCGCGCAAGATCGTCCGGGGCGGGCAGGGCGGCTACATGGCCGTCTCCCTCCAGCCGGGCATGCGCGCCGTGTCCATCCCGATGAACGTGGAGACGGGCGCCGGCGGCTTCATCCTTCCCGGCGACCGGGTCGACGTGCTGGAGACCCGCAAGGTCGACAATCCCAACGCGGCCGGCGGCCCCAACGCCCAGACGGTGGTGGCCGAGACGGTCCTGAAGAACCTGCGGGTCCTGGCCATCGATCAGCAGCTGGCGCCGCCCAAGGACGCCAAGGCCATCGTCGGCACCACCGTGACGCTCGAGGTGCCCGCCGAGGACGTCGAGATGCTCGCCCGGGCCAAGGCGTCCGGAGACCTCTCGCTTTCCCTGCGCTCCTACGCCGACATGGCGGGTCCGTCCGGCCGGGGGTCCGCCAGCGCCGCCGGCGCGCCGCAGACGGTGACCGTCATCCGCGCCGGCCGCTCGACCCAGGTGAGTGCAAGATGACCCGCGCGCCGCTCGCCGCCCTGCTGGGCGCCTTCGCCCTCTCGGCCCTGGGCCTGGCCGGCGCGCGCGCGGGCGAGCCGACGCTGGCCGGCGGGCCGCCCGGACCGCATGGCCACGCGGCCGACGAGGCCGCCGCGCCGACGGGCGTCATGAAGATCGAGCTGTCGACCTCCGGGCCCGCCTCGCGCACCCTTGCGCTCGGCAAGGGAAAGTCCGCGCTGGTGGAGCTGCCGGTCGACGCGCGCGACGTGACCGTGACCAGCCCCACCGTGGCCGATGTCCTGCTGCGCACTCCCCGGCGCATCTCCATCCTCGGCCTCGCCAACGGCGAGACCGACGCAGTCTTCTTCGACGGCATGGGCCACGAGATCCTGAGCCTCGACATCCGCGTCGACCAGGATGTCTCGGCGGCGGCCCAGACCATCGCCAGGGTGCTGCCGACCTCCAAGGTCAAGGTCGAGGCGGTGAACAACTCCCTGGTCCTGACCGGTCAGGTGATGAGCGCCGCCGATTCCGACAAGGCGATGCAGATCGCCCAGCAGTTCGTCGACAAGCCCGAGCATGTGCTCAACATGCTGACCATCGCCGGCAAGCAGCAGGTGATGCTGAAGGTGCGCGTGGTCGAGGTCCAGCGCTCGGCCATCAAGCAGCTCGGCTTCAACCTCCAGGCCGTCTTCGGCCAGATGGGCGGCAACCAGTGGACAAACGCCTTCGCCCCGACCTGGGGCGTCAACGGCGCCCTCCTGGGCGGCCTGGCCAGCGGCTTCCAGAAGGACACCACCCAGCAGCCCGAGCTCCAGCTGCCTTGCAGCGGCTCGGGCTGGCAGACCGGCCAGACCTGCCCCTTCGTCGTCCACGGGCCGCAGGACGCCCAGAACTTCAATGCCGCCACGCTGCAGAACACCGCCGGCTCGGACAAGCTCAACAAGGCCAACGCCACGGTCCAGGCCTTCGAGCGCGCGGGCCTCGTGCGCACGCTGGCCGAGCCGAACCTGACCGCCGTGTCCGGTGAGGCGGCGAACTTCCTCGTGGGCGGCGAGTTCCCCGTGCCCACCGGCCAGGACTCGCAAGGGCGGGTGAGCATCGAGTTCAAACCTTACGGCGTCGGCCTCGGCTTCACGCCGGTGGTGATGTCCGACGGCCGCATCTCACTGAAGCTGTCCACCGAGGTATCCCAGCTCACCAGCCAGGGCTCCTTCACCCTCAGCAGCGGGGCGGGCTCGCCGTCGCTGGTGATCCCGGCCCTGCAGGTGCGCCGCGCCCAGACCACGGTGGAGATGCCCTCCGGCGGCGCCCTGATGATCGCGGGCCTGCTGCAGGACCAGACCCAGCAGACCATCAACTCCCTGCCGGGCCTGATGAACCTGCCGGTCCTGGGCGCGCTCTATCGGTCGCGCGACTTCCAGAACGGCGAGACCGAGCTGGTCATCATCGTCACGCCCTACCTGGTCGACGCCACCAGCCCCGACAAGCTGCAGACGCCCGCCGACGGCCTGCAGATCGCCGACGACGCCCAGACGATCCTGCTGGGCCGGCTGAACCGCGTCTACAAGACGCCGCCCTCGGCCGTCGCCGGCCGGACCTACCAGGGCCCTTACGGCTACGTGATCGAGTGAGGAGGCGAGGATGAACCGCACGCTCCTGCGAGCCGCCCTGCCCCTCCTGGCCGCCGCCGCGCTGGCGGCCTGCGGCCACGACCCGGACGCTGGCAAGGACCGGCCGCTGCTGCCGACCGAGCAGTTCCCTCTGAAGGCCGAGGCGAGCCCCGACGTCATCCAGCTGGCCGCCCATGACCAGGGCCTGTCTCCGGCCCAGGGCGCGGCGCTGGAAGCCTTCGCCGGGCGCTGGCGCGAGCGGGGCGGCGGCGTGGTGCGGATCAAGCTGCCGGTCAAGGCGGTCGACCAGCGCGCCGCCTACGTCACGGGCGAGGCCGTCGCGAGCCGGCTGGCGGCGCTGGGCGTTCCCGGCGACCGGATCGAGCGGGTCGGATACGAGCCCGAAGGCGCGGGCCCGGCGCCGGTGCTGGTGGCCTTCACCGCCTACGAGGCCGACGTGCCCGCGTGCGGCAAGAACTGGGAAAACCTGTCCAACACCCGCAGAAACCGGCCGATGAGCAACTTCGGGTGCGCGATCTCCGCCAACATGGCCGCCCAGATCGCCAACCCGCGCGACATCGTCACGCCCCGCGCGGAGGACCCCACGGACGCCCAGCGCCGCAGCGTCGTGCTCGGCAAGTACCGGCAGGGCGAGACGACGTCCTCGGCGGTGGACTCCCAGGCGTCCGGCTCGACCTCCTCGTCAGGCTCGGGGGGATCGAGCTGACATGCAGCCGCGTCCCGAGCTCGACGACGACCTCGACACGGGTTTCGATCCGCAGGACGAGTTCGCCATCTCCTCCGCCCCGCCGGCGCCGCCGGGCGAGGACACGTTCCGCGCCGAGCTCGGCGGGCTGGGCGCCGACCTGTTGTCGGACCCGTTTGCAGACCTCCCCGATCCGCCGCCGGCGTCGGCCGCCAATCCGGTCGGCGAGCTGCAGGCGGGCGCGGAGGCGGCGCTGTCCCAGCAGGCGATTCCCCGGATCGCCATCCACGTCTTCTGCGAGAAGCCCGCGACCGCGGCCGTCGCCGATCGGGCGAGCCGCGACCGGCGCCTGGCGCGCGCGGTGACGACCGTGCGTCCCGGCGGCCTCGCGGCGGCGGTGGAGTACTACCAGAACAAGTCCACGCCCTCCCTCGTCGTCGTGGAGTGCTCCGAGCCCAAGGAGGTGATGCTCGGGCTGCTCGACCAGCTCGCCGAGGTCTGCGACCCCGGAACCAAGGTCATCGTCATCGGCGCGGCGAACGACATCGCCCTTTACCGCGCGCTCATGGGCCGAGGTGTAAGCGAGTACCTGACGCCGCCGTTGCAGCCGCTGCAGCTGATCAGCGCGGTCACCGCCCTTTACAGCGACCCGACCTCGCCCTTCATCGGCCGCCAGATCGCCTTCGTCGCAGCCAAGGGCGGGGCGGGCGCCTCGACCCTCGCCCACAACTTCGCCTACGCCCTGTCCGAGCAGAGCCAGACCAATACGGTGATCGTCGACTTCGATCTCGCCTTCGGCACGGCGGGGCTCGACTTCAACCAGGATCCGCTGCAGGGCGTGGCCAACGCCCTGAACCAGCCCGACCGGCTCGACCCGGTCCTGCTCGAGCGGATGATGGCCCGCTGCACGGACCGGCTCAGCCTGTTCGCCGCGCCCGCGACGCTCGACGAGGACTACGAGTTCACCGCCGAGGCCTTCGAGGAGGTCGCCGGCAAGATCCGCTCGACCGCCCCCTTCGTGGTGCTGGACCTGCCCCACCTGTGGTCGGGCTGGATGCGGCGCGTGCTCCTGGCCTCGGACGACGTGGTCATCGTCGCGACGCCCGACCTGGCCAGCCTCAGGAACGGCAAGAACCTGATCGATCTCCTGCGTCAGCAGCGGCCCAACGACGCTCCGCCGAAGCTGGTCATCAACCAGGTGGGCGTGCCGGGCCGCCCGGAGATCCCGGTGAAGGACTTCGCCGAGGCGCTGGGCCTGGAGCCCGCCCTGGTCCTGCCCTTCGATCCCAAGCTCTTCGGCAAGGCGGCCAACAACGGCCAGATGATCCACGAGATCGGCCCCAAGACGAAGACGGCAGAGGGCCTGGACTACCTGGCCCAGCTGATCAGCCGGCGCGACCCCGTCCGGGCCGTGCGCCGCGGCGGCATCTCGTCCCTGTTCAGGCGTAAGTAGAGGCCAAGGTGTTCGGCAAACGCGCCCTTGCAGAAGCTCCCGGGCGTCCGGCCCCGCCGCCGTCGGCGGGCGGCTCCGGGATCGCCACCCGTCCCCAGAAGGTCGAGCCCGCCCCGGCCGAGCGGAAGGCCGCGCCCCCGCCCGGACCATCGGGCCCGCCTTCGGGCAAGACCGGGCCGAAGGCCACCTCCGCCTTCGAGCAGCTTCGCGCCGTGCACGGCGGCGCCCAGCCGGTCACCGAGATCGTCCACCAGCAGAGCGACTACTACCACGCCACCAAGACGACGATCTTCAACGCCCTCTTGAACACCATCGATCTGGCTCAGCTCGGCCAGCTCGACACCAAGGCCGCCGCCCAGGAGATTCGCGACATCGTCGCCGAGCTGGTGGCGATCAAGAACGTCTCCATGTCGGTGGTCGAGCAGGACCACCTCGTCCAGGACATCATCAACGACGTCCTGGGCTATGGGCCGCTCGAGCCGCTGCTGGCGCGCGACGACATCGCCGACATCATGGTCAACGGCGCCCAGAGGGTCTTCATCGAAGTCTCCGGCAAGGTGCAGCTGACCAACGTCCGCTTCCGCGACAACGCCCAGCTGATGAACATCTGCCAGCGGATCGTCTCCCAGGTCGGCCGGCGCGTGGACGAGTCCTCGCCCATCTGCGACGCCCGCCTCCCGGACGGCTCGCGCGTGAACGTGATCGCCCCGCCGCTGGCGCTGGACGGGCCCACGCTCACCATCCGCAAGTTCAAGAAAGACAAGCTGACGATGAAGGACCTGGTCGAGTACGGCTCGATCAGTCCGGAAGGAGCGCGTGTGCTGGGCGTCATCGGCGCCTCGCGCTGCAATGTCCTGATCTCGGGCGGCACCGGCTCGGGCAAGACCACCTTGCTGAACTGCATGACCGCCTTCATCGACCCGACCGAGCGGGTGATCACCTGCGAGGACGCCGCCGAGCTGCAGCTGCAGCAGCCGCATGTGGTCCGGCTCGAGACGCGCCCGCCGAACCTGGAGGGCCAGGGCCAGATCACCATGCGCGAGCTGGTCAGGAACTGCCTGCGGATGCGCCCGGAGCGGATCATCGTCGGCGAGGTGCGCGGCCCGGAGGCCTTCGACCTGCTGCAGGCCATGAACACCGGCCACGACGGCTCGATGGGCACCTTGCACGCCAACTCCCCGCGCGAAGCGCTGAGCCGCATCGAATCGATGATCACCATGGGCGGCTATGGCCTGCCCTCCAAGACCATCCGCGAGATGGTGGTGGGCTCCATCGACGTGATCGTCCAGGCCGCGCGCCTCAGGGACGGCGCGCGCCGGATCACCCACGTCACCGAGGTGGTGGGACTGGAAGGCGAGGTGATCATCACCCAGGACCTGTTCGTCTACGAGATCACCGGCGAGGACGAGCACGGACGAGTGGCCGGCAAGTTCCGCTCGACCGGCATCTCGCGCCCGCGGTTCTGGGACCGGGCGAGGTACTACGGCCTCGAGCGCGAGCTCGCCGAGGCCCTGGACGCGTCGGAGTAGGCCATGGGTCCCGGCGCGCTCGCCATCATCGCCGCCATCCTGGGCTTCGTGACCGTGGCCGGGGTCGGCCTGGCCTTCGCCGGCGGCTCGGGCTCGTCCCGCACTGTCAAGCGCGCCCAGGCGATCGCCGAGCGCAGTCGCGGCTCGGGCCCGCGCGCGCGGGCCTCGGCGCCCGATCCCACCCAGCGGCGCAAGCAGATCCTCAAGACCTTGCGCGAGGAAGAGCGCCGTCAGCGCAAGGCGACGGTCAGCCTGAACGCGAGGCTGATGCAGACGGGCCTCAAGATCTCGCTCAAGATGTTCTGGATCGTGTCCGCGTGCCTGGGCGCCGGCGTGTTCCTCGCCGGCATGGCGCTGGGCCAGGCCTGGTTCGTCGCGCTCGCCCTCGGCGCTGCGGCGGCGCTGGGCCTGCCGCGCTGGGTCGTGGCGTTCCTCGGCGCGCGGCGGTCGAAGAAGTTCGCCGAGGCCTTCCCGGACGCGGCCGACATCATCGTGCGCGGCATCAAGTCGGGCCTGCCCTTGCAGGAGGGCCTGCAGATCATAGGCAGGGAGGCGCCCGAGCCGCTGTCCGGCGAGTTCCGCCTGATGGTCGAGGGCGTGGCCCACGGCCTGGCCCTGGATCAGGCCCTGCAGCGCATGTACGACAGGATGCCGGTCCCCGAGCTCCGGTTCTTCGCCATCGTCCTGGCGATCCAGCAGAAGGCCGGCGGCAACCTCGCCGAGGCGCTGTCGAACCTGTCGCAGGTGCTGCGCGCCCGAAAGCTGATGCGCGAGAAGGTCAAGGCCCTGTCGTCGGAGGCCACCGCCTCGGCCTTCATCATCGGTTCGCTGCCGCCGGCGGTGATCGTGCTGATCGAGGCGACGACGCCGTCCTACCTGTCGATCCTGTTCACCGACCCGCGCGGCAAGCTCCTGCTGCTGGGAGGCGCCGTGTGGATGGCCATTGGCATCTTCGTCATGCGCCGCATGATCAACTTCAAGTTCTGACGGGGCGATCGTGAACGCATCGGCCCTGGTGGAACCGGCCAACCTCATCGCCTTCGCCGCGGCGGTGCTGGCCTTTGCGACGATCGTCACCCTGGCCGCACCCATGCTGAGGAGAAGCGGCCTGGAAAGCCGGCTGCGCTCGGTCGCCAACCGGCGCGAGGAGCTGAGGCGCAAGTCGCGCGAGGCGCTCGCGGCCGGCCGCGAGAGCGGGCTGAGGCGCAGGGACGAGAGCGTCTACAAGTCCCTCGTCGAGCGGCTGCAGCTCAGGAGGCTGCTCGAGGACCCCAAGGTCGCCGACAAGCTGGCCGAGGCGGGTTTCCGCGGTCCCGGGCCGATCACGACCTTCTACTTCGCCAGGTTCGCCCTGCCGTTCGTCTTCGCCATCGCCACCGCCGTCTACGTCTATCTGGTCGCGCGGCTCCACCTGCCGGGCATGACCAAGTTCGCCCTGGTGGTGGGCGGCTTCGCGGCGGGCTTCTACGCTCCGAACGTCTACGTCACCAACGTCGCCGCCAAGCGCCGCCAGAGCATCGTCGGGGCCTTCCCGGACGCGCTCGACCTGCTGCTGATCTGCGTGGAGGCCGGCATGTCGATCGAGCTCGCCCTGCAGCGCGTGAGCCAGGAGATCGGCGCCGCCTCCATCGAGCTGGCCGAGGAGCTGTCGCTCCTGGTGGCGGAGCTGTCCTACCTGCCCGACCGCCGCCTCGCCTACGAGGGCCTGGCCAAGCGCACCAGCAATCCCGGCATCAAGTCGGTGGCCACGGCCATGATCCAGGCCGAGCGCTACGGCACGCCGCTCGGCTCGGCGCTGAGGGTGATGGCCAAGGAGAACCGGGACCTGCGCCTGGCGGCTTGCGAGAAGAAGGCTGCGGCCCTGCCCGCCAAGCTGACCGTGCCGATGATCGTGTTCTTCCTGCCGGTGCTGTTCGTGGTGATCATGGGCCCGGCGGTGATGCGGGCCATGGCCGTCTGGCACTGAGCCGTCGCCGGCGTCAGCGCAGATCCACGCCGAAGGTGCGCGCCGCCCGCCAGGGCTGGGTCATCGGGGCGCCCTCGCGCCGGATGCGCCCCTTGCGCGGATCGCCTTCCAGCTCCGGTTCGCGCAGCAGCCTCCCGCGTCCGGCGAACCTCGCCTGCAGCTCCGCGCGGGTGTGGACCGAGAAGGTCCGGTAGAGCTGGGTCACGTATTTGTGGAAGGTGCGTGGCGAGACGCCCATGGCCGTCGCGGCCGCCGGCTCGCTGGCCCCCTCCAGCAGGAGCCGCAGGGCCTCCTGCATGCGAAGGGTGAGGCCGAGCACCGGATCGGTGGAGTCCGGGAGTCGTCCGCCCACCAGCGGCGCGAGCTCCAGGGCCAGGACCCGCATCAGGCGCCGGTCCCGGGCGGAGAACGGCGGGTCGTCGATGCGGCGCAGACAGGTCAGAATGTTCCAGCGCCGCCCCGTTCCATCCCCGATCTGAGAGATGGCGATCAGCTGGTCCAGCAGTCCGCTCGGGACCATGTGCCGCCGCACCACTTCGGCCCGCCGATAGGCTTCCAGGTCCATCATCTGGCCGATCGAGGCGACGACGAAAGGCCCGCGCCGGCGGAACAGCAGGGCGCGCGCCGGATCACTCCGGTTCGCCCCGGTGATCTCATAGGCGATGAAGTGGGCATGCTGGGCTTCGGTCTCCCACCCGAGGTCGAGCGCATGCAGGATCCTCGCCTGGTCGGGGTCCCACACGTCCAGGAACTCGCCGGCGATGGCGACCTGGGCGGCGAAGAGGCCGCGGGCGCCCTCCGCAAGGACGCGCCGCCAGCCGTCCGGGTGCGCGCCCGCCTGCAGGCAGGCGTCGATCAAGCGATAGACCTTCCTGAGCTCCCAGAGCCTGAGCATCTCCTGTCCCAACCCCCTCGTGCGGGGGCCAGATTTTTCCCTCTTATCCGACCATACAGCGCGCCAACCTCGGCCATTAACCTGTCTTGGCCACGGACAAGCAACTGCACGAGGGGGCGGCATGCCGGTCAGGACTTGGCCGACAACGGGCGCACGCGCGCTCGCATGCGGGATCGCGGGGGCGGTCGCGAGCCTGGGGCTCGCTGCGCCGGCCCTGGCCGAATACGAGGCGCCGAGCCCGCCGCCGCAGGATGTCTCCAACGCCTTCAACCTGCGCCCATGGACGCTGCTGGTGAGCGTCGACGCGGGCTACGACGACAACGTCAACTTCGTGTCGGATGGCGATCCGGACTTCATGGGCGAGCGCGCGAGCCCGGTGCTCGGCGTCAGCCTGGACTTCTCCGACCGGCTGGTGGACCGCGGCGGGTTCACCGCGGGCGTGGTGGCCCACCTGGACCACTCCTTCCACACCGCAAGGCAGGATCCCGAGATCCCCGACGTCAACGACGACGCCACACGCTACGACCTCACCATCGTCAACCCGGGTCTCTACGCCGAGCAGCGCTTCCTGGTGAACGGGACGCCGGCGCGATTCCGGGCCAGCTACAGCTATCGCTATGAAGCCGCTGATATCGACGCGATCGGGCTGAACGCCCACACCGTGGCCGCCTCGCTCGTATTGCAGCCGCGCCGGGATGTCGCCTTCGGATTGAACGGGGGCGTCGCGATCCTGGACTCCACGGCGACGATCACGCCCGCCGATCTGAACAGCCGCGACGCGGTCTACCTCTTCGCCAAGGCGAGTGCGACCAAGTGGTGGCAGGGCAAGTCGCGCGCCCTCACCGCATGGGTCCGGCTCGCCCGCAACGACGCCGAGGGCCGCAACTTCTTCTACACCGGCGCGGCCGTCGGGGCGGACTTCGACGCCCAGATCGAGGGGCCGGTCTGGGCAGGCCTCGGCCTGTCCTACGACTGGCGCGACTACAAGGGATTCGCCCCTCCACCCACGCGCGACTGGCAGACGGTCTTCGGGCTCGCCGCGCATCTGACGTGGGCGATCGACGACCGCTGGACCGCCCAGGCCAACTTCA
The DNA here is from genome assembly GCA_963775275.1 of uncultured Alphaproteobacteria bacterium. Lineage (GTDB taxonomy): Bacteria > Pseudomonadota > Alphaproteobacteria > Caulobacterales > Caulobacteraceae > JANWHQ01. The sequence continues at coordinate 1,623,830 of CAVZII010000005.1, forward strand.
ATCACGCCGACTACGACGCCAACGACCAGCTCTATCAGGGGAGCAGGAACGTGGGCGCCGTCAGGCTGTCGTACCGGTATTGACCATGACCGCTCCACGCGCCCGCGCCCTTGGCGTGCTCTCCGTCCTTACCGTCCTGGGCGCCGCGCTTGCCGGCTGCTCCGGGCTCCACATCGGCGGCGTCGCCGTGACCGGCGGCGTCGGCGATACGGCCGAGACCCACACGCCAGCGGCTCCTCCTGCGCCACCCAATCGCGACCGCGAGGACCGCGCCCAGGTGCTTGGCGGAGTCGATCGCGCGCTCGATGTCCTGCTTCACGACTGCCGTCCTGGTTCGCTGGCGCAGGGGGGAAAGCCCCTGGCGATGGCCGAAGAGCTCGGCCGCACCCGTGACCGTGTCAAATCGGGGGAGATGAGCCTCAATGACGCCTATCCCTACGCCCAGGCGCTCCTTTCCCAGGCCTACCTCGTGGCCGTGAACTGCGGCGCCATGAACCCCGCCGTCCCTGGTCAGCGGGATTGGGTGGAGGCCTTCTGGGCGATCGACTCCGGCGACAACGGCCCGGGCGGTGAGGGCGGCGGCGGGGGCGACTATGTCGTCCCAGGAGTTGGCTGAACCATGCGGCGAGCTCGCGCACGGCTCCTGGTCCTTGTCGGCGTGATGGCGTTCGCGGCCTGCGCCAAGCCCCGGACGGGCTCGACCGCTGCGGCCGCGCCGACGCCTGCGGCGCATCGGCAGACCACGCCGGACGCGCGCGCATCAGGGGTCTTCGTCAACCGCACGGCCCTGTCCCCGCAGGCCCTGGCCGCACTGACCGCCAAGTACGGGCCGGTTCCGCCGGGGCGCTACTGGTACAACTCCGCCTCCGGTCTGTGGGGCAAGGAAGGCGGACCGTTCTCCGGCAGGATCGCGCCGGGCCTGGCGCTGGGTGGGCCCATGCCGCCCGACATCTCCGGCGGCGGCACGGGGACATTCATCAACGGCCGTGAGATCCATCCAGCGGAATACCAGGCGCTGCTGCGCGCGTTCGGCGTGGTCTATCCGGGCCGCTTCTGGTTGAGGCCGGATGGCTGGCTCGGACCGGAGGGCGGCGGGCCGCTGGTGAACCTGGCCGCAGCCGGCTCCGGCGGCTCAGGCTCGTCCTACAGCCGCCAGGGCGGCTCGGTGGGCTCGGACGCAAACGGCTGCAGCTATTTCAGCGGGACGGGAAGCAACTACGCCCAGACCTGGTCGAACTGCTAGTGTCCCGATTCCGAAGTTCGCCAGCGCATTTGCAAGGCGGATGCGAACTTCGGAATCGATAAGGACACTAGCAAATGTATGATTCTAGTGTGGTTTACGGATCAGAAGTTCGCAGCCGAGGGCGCCGCCATCATCATGCGAACTTCTGATCCACCACACTAGAGCCCGCTCCACAAAAAGTGGAACCCGGTTTGCGGCGCGACCGCGCTCGAGCGTTTGAATCCAGAGCACGATTCAACGATCAGACAACTCCGTCTGACCGCATCGTGCTCTATCGCCGCGCCGGGCGCCCGTCGTCAGTTCACCGCCAACTCGGCGCCCTGAACCGACTGCCAGGTCCGTTCCGACCGTGACCCCGCCGCCCGCAGATAGGCGATGTTGTTGGCGGCCATGTCCGGGGGCAGATCCTGACGCTCCAGGGCCTCGGCCTCATCGAACTTGCCCTGCAACCCGAGCACCAGGGCGAGGTCCTGGCGCTCCTTGAGGCCCGCGCCCGGCTGGACCGCGGCCTTGCGCAGCAGGGTCTCGGCGCGACCGGTGTCGCCCTTGGCCGCATAGTGCAGGCCGAGGTTGGTCAGCACCGCCGGATTGTCCGGCGACAGCTGCAGCGCCTGGGTCCAGGCCGCCTCCGCGTCGGCCTCGCGCGAGACCTGCTCATAGGCGACGCCGAGCAGGGACAGCACCTTCCAGTCCTTGGCGTCCCTGGCCTGGAGCTTGGTCAGCGGAGCAATGGCGTAGAAGCCCTGGCCGGCGGCGATGGCGTCCCGCGCCAGCTCGAACAGACCGCCCGTGTCGTCCGGATCGATCACCAGAACCCGCCGCGCGGCGACGGCGGCTTCGTCGTTGCGGCCCAGCGCGCGAAGCGCTGCCGAAAGCTTGACGCCGGCCACGAGGTCGCGGCCGTCGATGTCCACCTCGTTGGCCCAGAAGGCCGCACGCGCCAGGGGGTCGAGCCGATCGGCCTCGGCCCGCTCCTCGGCGGTGGCCTTGCGCGGGGCCGCAGCGGCCTGGACCGCGGGCGCCGCCGCAGCGGGGCCCTTCTGCTGCGCGACCGGCCTGTCCTTGCCGGCCGCCGGCGCGGCGATCAGCGCGCAAAGGCCCATCGCGGTTGCGGCGAGGAGGAGGTTGCGGCAGTTCATTGGGCGAGCATCCGCCCAGCGCCTCAACGAAGCGTTAAGCTTGACAAAACCTTACCCCTAGGCCCGCCGTATGACCGACGCCCTGTTCCACTCGGACGCCCGCGACGCGATTGCGATCCACGCCGTCCGCAAGAGCGATCTCGACGCAGCCCTGGCGCGTCGCCGCCCGCGGGTGCGCGCCCAGGCCGGCACGCAGGGCTTCGAGGCGGGCCAGGGCCAGGTCCTGGCGGCGCTCGGGCCCGACGGGCGGGTCGAGCAGGTGCTGTTCGGTCTCGGCGATGAGGCGCAGCCCGATCCGATGGCCTTCCGCGCCCTGCCCGCGAAGCTTCCGGCCGGCGACTATCGCCTCGCCACGATCCCGCGCGGCCTGGCGCGGGCCCAGATCGCGACCGCCTGGGGCCTTGGGGGCTATGCCTTCGACCGCTATCGGCCCAAGCCCGGCCGCGCGCGTCCGCGCCTGGCTGTGGCCAGCGAGGCGGATCTCGCCGAGGCGCGCCGCATCATCCACGCCGCCGCGCTCGCGCGCGACATGGTCAACGCGCCGGCCAACGACATGGGGCCGCTGCAGATCGAGACCATCGCCCGCGAGATCGCCGAAGCCCATGGCGCCGCCCTGGCGGTGGCGACGGGCGATGAGCTGCACGACGCCGGCTATCCGGCGGTCCATGCGGTGGGCCGCGCGGCCGGCCACGACCGCGCGCCGCGGATGATCGAGCTGAGCTGGGGTGATTCCGCCCATCCGCTCGTGGCCGTGGTGGGCAAGGGCGTGTGCTTCGATACCGGCGGCCTGGACCTCAAGCCGTCCTCGGGCATGCGCCTGATGAAGAAGGACATGGGCGGGGCGGCCCACGCTCTGGCGCTTGCGCGCCTCGTGATGGCGGCGGGCCTGCCCGTGCGCCTGGCGGTGCTCATCCCGGCGGTCGAGAACGCGGTCTCGGGCGAGGCCATGCGGCCCGGCGACGTCATCGCGACCCGCAAGGGACTGAGCGTCGAGGTGGGCAACACCGACGCCGAGGGGCGGCTGATCCTCGCCGACGCCCTGGCGCGCGCGGCGGAGCTCGATCCGCAGCTCACCTTCGACTTCGCCACCCTGACCGGCGCCGCCCGCGCCGCGCTCGGGCCCCAGGTGGTTCCCCTCTACACGGCCGACGACGGCCTCGCCCGCGATCTCGCGGCCCAGGCGCTGGCCGTCTCCGATCCCATGTGGCGCATGCCGCTCTGGAAAGGCTACGTCGAGGCGGTCGAAGGCGACATCGCCGACCTGAGGAACGATCCGGAGGCCTGGGCCCAGGCCGGATCGATCACCGCCGCCCTGTTCCTGCAGCGCTTCGCGCCCGCGCACGGCTGGGCGCACTTCGACATCTTCGCCTGGAATCCGCGCTCGCGGCCGGGCTGGCCTGTCGGCGCCGAGCTGCAGGCGGTGCGCGCGGTCTATGCGCTGCTGACGCGCCGCTACGGATGACCGGGTCCGATCCGCGCACTCTCCTGGCGCGGCCGGATCTCGCCGACGCCCGCCTGGAGGGGCTCGTGCGGGCGGCCCGCTACGCCGCCGTCGTCCCGATGCGCTGCCGCGCGCCAGTCGCCCCGGTGCGACGCGAGCCGGGCGGCGTCCAGGAGGACCAGTTGCTGTTCGGCGAGGGCTTCGACGTGCTCGATCGGACCGACGACTGGGCCTGGGGCCAGGCCCGGCGCGACGGCTATGTCGGCTTCGTGCGGACCCAGGCGCTCGCGCCCGCCGGCGAGCCCGAGACCCATCGGGTGTCGGCGCTCAGGACCATCGGCTTCGAGCGGCCGGACTGGAAGTCCGAGCCGGTCGGGCTCTTCTCGATGAACGCGCTGGCGAGGGTCGAGGCCCTCCAGGATGGGTTCGCCCTGGCCGGAAAGGCGGGCTGGCTCTGGCGGGCGCATCTGGCCCCCATGGGCGCCTTCGAGGACGACCCGGCGGCGGTCGCCGAGCGGTTCGTCGGCGCGCCCTACCTCTGGGGCGGACGCGACAGCCTGGGCCTCGACTGCTCGGGCCTGGTGCAGCAAGCGCTCTACGCCTGCGGCCGCGCCTGTCCGCGCGACGCGGACCAGCAGCTCGCCGCCTTCGGGCGCGCCGCCGATCCCGCCGCGCTGGAGCGGGGCGACCTCGTCTTCTGGGCGGGCCACGTGGGAATGATGCTCGACGCCGCCCAGCTCATCCACGCCAACGCCGCCCACATGGCCGTGACGACCGAGCCCCTGGCGGACGTGGTCGCGCGCAAGTCCGGCGCCGAAGAGGACGGCGCCGGAGAGCCGATCGCGTTCAGGCGGCTCTAGCGGCTTCGGACGTCAGCTCTTGGCCGGCGCGCTCGATTCGGCCGGGGCGGAGGAGGCCGCAGGCGCACTCGATTCGGCCGGCGCGGCGGCTTTGGGCTTGGGCGGCGGGATCGGGGCGGGCGAATCGCTCTGCTGCCTCAGCCAGGCGATGAGGTTGATCCGGTCTTCCGGCTTCTTGAGGCCCACGAAGGTCATCTTCGTGCCCTGGATGTAGGCCTGCGGCGACTTCAGGAAATCGTAGAGGTGGTCATAGTCCCACGCTCCGATCTTGTTCCCGAAGTCGACCATGCCGCTGGAGTAGGAGAAGCCGGGCTTGGACCCGGGCTTGCGGCCGATCACGCCCCAGTTGTTCGGTCCGGTGCCGTCGGGGCCGCCCTTGGTGAAGGTATGGCAGGACGCGCACTTCTTGGATTGCTCCTCGCCCGCCTGGACGTTCGCGGCCGGCAAGGCCACGCCCCAGTCGGGCGGCAGGTCGGCGGCCGGTGCGCTCTCGCCCGAGCTCTCCTCGGCGACCTGGATGGCGTAGCCCGGCTTGGCCGGCGGGCTCGACGAGAACACGATGTCGCCCAGCTGCTGGAGGCCGAGCACGAAAAGACCCGTCGCCAGGACGGCCCCGGCGATCTTGTTGAACCTCAGGTCGCTCATGAGTAGCGGCGCGCCCCTCTTCAGCCGAACAGGAAAGGGGCGATCACGACGCAAGATCGTCCCGACTTGGGGAGCGTCTGTTGCATGGCGTCCACGCTTTCGCAACCCGGCGATGGGCCCGCGCGCAACTTGGCCTCATCCCTGGACCCAGGCCTTCATCAGCTGGTGGGCGATCGCGAACGGCGGAGGCACGCCCAGGCCCTCCAGCTCGTCGTTCAGCAGACGTCGCATCTCTTGGCGGCTGAACCAGCGCACCTCCTCCAGCTCGGTCTGGTCCGGCGTCGCATCCTGGTCCGCCACCTCGGCGATCAGGCCGATCATCAGGTTGGTGGGGAACGGCCAGGGCTGGCTAGAGTGGTAGCTGACGGAGACCACCGACAGCCCGGCCTCCTCCTTAACCTCGCGCGCGCACGCCAACTCGATTGATTCGCCCGGCTCCATGAACCCGGCCAGGCACGAGAAGCGGCCCTTGGGCCAGGCGGCCTGGCGGCCGAGCAGGCAATGGTCCTGGAAGGTCGGCAGCATGATGGTCACCGGGTCGGTGCGCGGGAAGTGCTCGGCCTTGCAGGCCGGGCACACGCGCTTCCAGCCCGCCTCCGCCGGCTCGGACGGCTGGCCGCAGGCGGCGCAGAACCGGTGGCGCCGCTTCCACTCGAACAGGGCCTTGGCGGTGGCCGCCACGCCGGCGTCGCCGGGCGACATCTGGCCGCCTGCGAACCTCAGGTCCATGAACCTGCCGCGACCCTCCAGCGGGCCGGCCGTCGGGTCGGCCTCGCCGACGAGGTCGGCCGCGAAGACGGCCCGCTCGCCGTCGACGCCCAGGAACAGCAGGTTCTCGTCCGCGCCGGCCAGCCGTATGCCGAGCTCGGGCTCGAGCTGGACCAGCTCCACCCCGCCCTCGCGCTCCCTGATCAGGGGCTGGCCGGTCCAAAGGACGACCAGCGATGTCGTGGGATCGTCGCGCCGGGCGTTCAGCCAGTCCTCGTCCAGCCGCAGGTCGCTGCGCCGATCTAGCGGGTTGCCGGCGAAGGTGTTGACGAAGAAGGTGAGGGCCATGTCCCCTGTTTAGCGCGTCATGCCGCCGCCGCAATTGCGTGGGCCTGTGTCCGCGTCCAAGGTTCGGCCGCCCAATGGAGCAGCCCTTGCGCAGCATGGCCCTTCTCGCCCCAGCCCTCGCTCTCGCCGTCGCAGCGCCGGCGCCGGCCGCGTGGGCCGCCCCGGACGAGGATCCGCTCAGCCAGGCGATGATCGCGTCGCGCTTCGCGCCCTTCGACAAGGTCGCCGCCGAGGGCTGGGAGGACGCCTTCCCGACGCCGATATTCCGTGTCGCCGGCCCGGGCGACGCGGACGCCGTCACCTTCCAGCTCAAGGCCGGCGCCTACATGATCGTGACGCTGTGCAACTGCGCGAAGATGGACATCACCCTTCTGGGGCCCGGCGACGTCACCCTGCCGCCGATCCGCCACAACGATCAGGGTTCGATGTACAGCCTGGATGTTCCCGAGGACGGGCCCTACCTGATCGGCGTCGACATGGTCGCCTGCGCCCAGTCGCCCTGCAGCTATGCGGTCAAGACCTACCACAAGAAGAAATGACGCGGCCCGCGCATGCGCGCCGGCCTTGCTTCGCGGCGGCGGGGTCGCGATATTGGAGGCGGAGGCTGGCGACGGGCGAAGCCCTCGCCAACCCGGTCAGGTCCGGAAGGAAGCAGCCGTAACGAGTTTCGCTTCGGGTCGTCGTCCAGCCTCCACCGCTTGCGGCGCCCCCTGATGACCGACCAAGACCTCACGCTCGAACCCGACCCGCCCGAGCGTGACCCGGACACCTCGGAGATGTTCGCGCCCGTCCAGGCGCAGGCCGCGCCGCCCTCGGCCGACGACGCCTATGTGGTGCTGGCGCGCAAGTACCGGCCGCATCGCTTCGAGGACCTGATCGGCCAGGAGGCCATGGTCCGCACGCTGAAGAACGCCTTCGCGGCGGGCCGCATCGCCCATGCCTTCATGCTCACCGGCGTGCGCGGGGTCGGCAAGACCACCACGGCGCGCCTGCTCGCCCGGGCCCTCAACTACGAGAGCGATGAGGTCCATCAGCCCACGGTCGACCTCTCCCGGGAGGGCCGCCACTGCCGGGCGATCATCGAGGGCCGGCACATCGACGTCCTGGAACTGGACGCCGCCTCGCGCACCAAGGTCGACGAGATGCGCGAGCTCCTGGACGGGGTGCGCTACGCGCCGGTGGAGGCCCGCTACAAGGTCTACGTCATCGACGAAGTCCACATGCTCTCCACGGCCGCTTTCAACGCCCTTCTGAAGACGCTGGAAGAGCCGCCGCCGCACGCAAAGTTCATCTTCGCGACCACCGAGATCCGCAAGGTCCCGGTGACCATCCTGTCGCGCTGCCAGCGCTTCGACCTGCGCAGGGTCGAGCCCGAGGTCATCGTCGCCAACCTCGAGGACATCGCCGCCAAGGAGGGGGTCAAGGTCGACGCCGAGGGGCTGCTCCTGATCGCGCGGGCGGCCGAGGGCTCGGTGCGCGACGCCCAGTCCATGCTCGACCAGGCCATTGTCCAGGCCGAGCGGGGCCAGGTGGTGAGCGCCGAGCAGGTCCGCGACATGCTGGGCCTGGCCGACCGGGCGCAGACCATCGCCCTGCTGGAAGAGGTCGCCAAGGGCCGCACCGCCGAGGCTCTGGCGGCCTTCCGCACCCTGCACGGCTTCGGGGCGGACCCGGTGCAGGTGCTCGGCGACCTTCTGGAGCACGCCCATGCCGCCGCCCTCGCCAAGACGCTCGGGCCCGACGCCCTGGCCCTGCCCAAGGACCAGGCCGCGCGGCTGACCGCGCTCGGCGCGGAACTCTCGGCGGGGGTCCTGTCGCGGCTCTGGCAGATGCTGCTCAAGGCCCAGGACGAGACCCGGCGCGCGGGCGATCCCAAGGCCGCGGCCGAGATGACGATCATCCGCCTGTGCTACGCCGCCGAGCTGCCCGGCCCGGAAGAGGCGCTGAAGGCGCTGCAGTCGGGCCAGCCCCTGCCGGGCGGGGGACCGTCCGGACAGGCAGGCGGGACCATGCCCTCGGGCGGCGGCTCCGGATCGGCGGCGACGGCTCGCGCGCTGCAGCCTCAGGCCCAAGCCCACGCGGCCCAGGCCCGGCCGGTCCTGCAGTCCTTCGAGGACGTGGTGCGGCTGATCGACGACAAGCGCGACATCACCCTCAAGCTCGACGTCGAGCGCTATGTGCGGCCGATCTCCTTCCGGCCCGGCGCCATCGCCTTCGAGCCGGCGCCCGGCGCGCCGGCGAACCTCGGCCAGAGGCTGGCTGCGCGGCTGAAGGACTGGACCGGCCAGACCTGGCTCGTGGCCTCGGAGGGCGGCGGCGGCGCCGAGAGCCTCTACGAGCGCGCCCGGCGCGAGAGCAACGAGGTCCGCCGCAGCGTCGCGTCCGACCCCTTCATCCGCCAGCTGATGGACGCCTTCCCCGGCGCGGAGATCCTCAACGTCCGCCAGCTGCAGGTCGAGGCGCCGACCGCGGCGGAAGGCGCGGACGACGACGACGACTGACCCGGGCCAGGCCCGCCCCCGCGGGACGGCTTATTTCTTCATGACGACCGTGACGTCGACGCGGCGTCGCACGGGCGTGATCACGCCCGAAGCCGACTGCGCTCCCGCCTCGCCCCGCGCGACCAAGGTGAAGCTCTGGACGGGCAGGCCGGCCGCCACGAAGGCGTCCAGGACGTTCTGGGCCCGGCGCTTGGAGAGCTCTAGGTTGGACTGGGGCGTGCCCACCGGATCGGAGAGGCCCAGGAGATCCAGTTCGCGCACCTTGCAGGTCCTCAGCCGTTGCGAGGTCGCCTTGACGATCTCGCGTCCGATGTCCGAGACGGCGTCGCTGCCCTCGTCGAAGTAGAGGGTGACCGTGGTGTCGCGGCAGGGGCTCGAGGTCAGGTGGCCCAGCCTCTGGACGCTGGCGCATCCGGCCAGGGCGACAAGGCCGGCGCACACGGCGGCCAGACGTCCGACAATTCCAAGCTGCATGTCAGTCCCCAAAACGCATCCAGGCCCCGGCAAGCATAGAACCAACTGGCGTTGCGGGCTATGACGCCGCGCGTCCGCAACCGTCACGAGGATCAGGATGAAGGACTTGAGCGCGCTGATGAAGCAGGCCCAGGCCATGCAGGAGAAGCTGCAGGAGGCCCAGGCGCGCCTCGCCGCCATGCTGGTGGAAGGGACCTCCGGCGGCGGCATGGTCAAGATGACCCTGGCCGGCAACGGCGAGTTGAAGGGTGTGACGATCGACGATGTGCTGATCCAGCCCGGCGAGGGCGAGGTCCTGGCCGATCTGATCGTCGCGGCTCACGCGGACGCCAAGCGCAAGCTCGACGAGAAGCAGGCCGAGATGATGAAGGAGGTCGCCGGCCCGTTCGCCGGCATGGGCCTTCCCGGGATGAAACTCTAGGCCAGACTAGTGAGGTGAACCTGACGTTCGTCCATCCGCTGGGGCGACCCCAGTGACGAACGTCAGATTCGTAAACCTCACTAGAATCATGACTTTGGTAGTGTCCTTATCGACTCTGACGTTCGTTCGATGTCGCCACAGGCGGTTACGAACGTCAAAGTCGGGACACCGGGATCGGGGACATGATCAAGCTGTTCGCCTTCTACCAGAAGCCCGCCGATGAAGCGGCGTTCTGGAAGCACTACAAGGAGGTGCACACGCCTCTGGTGATGAAGCTGCCGGGCATCAAGCGCTTCACGGTGAACCGCGTCACCGGCTCGCCGATGGGCGATCCGTCCCACTGGCTGGTGGTGGAGATGGCCTGGGACGACGCAGAGAGCTTCGGCAAGGCCATGGCCTCGCCCGAGAACGCGGCCGCCGCCGAGGATGCGGGCAAGATGGCGCCGGGCCTGGTCACGCTCGCCATCGCCGAGAGCGACGAGTAGGGGCCACCGAAGTCATCTCCCCTCAGGGCGTTTCAGCGCTGGACGAAGCGCACCGACCAAGCGTGAATTCGAATCTAGAACGCGCTGAGGCCGGTGATGGCGCGTCCGAGGATCAGGGCGTGAACGTCGTGCGCGCCCTCGTAGGTGTTGACGGTCTCGAGGTTCATCAGGTGGCGCATCACATGGTGCTCGCCGGTGATGCCCGCGCCGCCGTGGATGTCGCGGGCCTGGCGGGCGATCTCGAGCGCCTTGCCGCAGTTGTTGCGCTTGAGCATGGAGATGGCCTCGGGGACGTGGGCGCCCTCGTCCAGCAGCCGCCCGAGCTGGAGCGCCGCGTTCAGGCCCAGCGCGATCTCGGTCAGCATGTCGGCCAGCTTCTTCTGCACCAGCTGGCGGCCGGCCAGGGGGCTCCCGAAAAGGATGCGCTCGCCGGCGTAGTCGCGGGCGGCCTGCAGGCAGAACTCGGCCGCGCCCATGGCGCCCCAGGCGATGCCGTAGCGCGCCTTGTTCAGGCACGAGAAAGGCCCGCGCAGACCCTTCACGCCCGGCAGGATGTTGTCCTCGGGCACGAACACGTCCGAAAGGCCGATGTCGCCGGTGATCGAGGCCCTCAGCGACAGCTTGTCGGTGATGAGGTTGGTGGAGAACCCCTCGAAGCCGCGCTCGACGATGAAGCCGCGGATCTCGCCGTCGAGCTTGGCCCAGACCACCGCCACGTCGGCGATGGGCGAGTTGGTGATCCAGTACTTGGCTCCGTTCAGGACATAGCCGCCCTCGACGTGGTCGGCGCGGGTCTTCATCGAGCCGGGATCCGAGCCGCCGTCGGATTCGGTCAGGCCGAAACAGCCGAGGATCTCGCCGCGGGCCATGCCGGGCAGGAGCCTCTGCTTCTGAGCTTCGGTCCCGAAGGCGTGGATCGGATACATCACCAGCGAGGACTGCACGCTCATGGCCGAGCGGTAGCCGGAGTCCACCGCCTCGATCTCGCGGGCGACCAGGCCGTAGGCCACGTGCGAGACGGCCGAGCCGCCGTATTGCTCGGGCAGCATCGAGCCCAGCAGCCCGAGCTCGCCCATCTCGGCCATGATCTCGCGGTCGAAGCGCTCCTCGGCGAAGGCCGAGACCACGCGAGGCAGCAGGCGTTCGCGGGCATAGTCCCGGGCCGCGTCGGCGATCAGCCGCTCCTCCTCGGTCAGCCGGCCGTCGAGGTCGAGCGGGTCCTCCCAGCGGAAGGTCTTTGCGGGTTGGCCCGCGTCGAGGGGCATCAACGGTCTCCTTCGGGCGGGGTTTAGACCAAATCCCAGTTCCGCTCACCCTCTCTTACCGTCAGGGCCGGGCTTGTCCCGGCCACCCATGAACGCGATCATCGCCGGTGTTCATAGGTCCCCGATGCAAGGGCCGGGGATGACGGTGGTGGGGGCGGCCATGACGGAACAGAGAGTGGCGGGTCCCCTCTCGGGCGTCGTGGTGCTCGACCTCTCGCGGGTGCTGGCCGGGCCCTGGGCGACCCAGATCCTGGCGGACCTGGGCGCCCAGGTCATCAAGGTCGAGAAGCCGGGCGCCGGCGACGACACCCGCGCCTGGGGCCCGCCGTTCGCGACCAGGACGGACGGGTCCAGGGGCGACGCCGCCTACTTCTTCGCCGCCAACCGCGGCAAGCGCTCGGTCGCCCTCGACATCTCCCGCCCCGAGGGCGCGGACATCGCCCGCCGGCTCGCGGCGCGGGCGGACGTGCTGGTCGAGAACTTCAAGGTCGGGGGCCTCGCCAGGTACGGCCTCGATTACGAGAGCCTGAAGGCGGTCAATCCGAAGCTGGTCTATTGCTCGATCACGGGCTTCGGCCAGACCGGCCCGGACGCCGGGCGCGCCGGCTACGACTACATGATCCAGGCCATGGGCGGGCTGATGTCGATCACCGGCCAGCCCGACGGCGCCCCGGGCGCCGAGCCGATGAAGGTCGGGGTGGCGGTCGCCGACCTCTTCGCCGGCATGTACGCGGCGAGCGGCATCCTGGCGGCCCTGCTGCATGCGCGCGAGACCGGCGAGGGCCAGCAGGTCGACATCGCCCTGTTCGAGGCCCAGGCCGCCATGCTGGCGAACCAGGCGCAGAACTGGTTCGTCTCGGGCGAGGTCCCCACCCGGCTCGGCAACGCCCATCCCAACCTCGCCCCCTACCAGCCCTTCCCCACCTCGGACGGCATGTTGGTGATCGCGGTGGGCAACGATGGACAGTTCAAGGCGCTGTGCCGGACGCTGGGCGACGAGGCCCTGGCGCAGGACCCGCGCTTCGCCACCAACGCCTCGCGGGTCGCCGGCCGCGCCGAGCTGGCCGGGCGCATCGGGGGCCTGACCAGGGCGCGGACCACGGCCGCATGGCTGAGGGCGCTGGAGGCGGCCGGAGTGCCGTCAGGACCGATCAACCGTATCGACCAGGTGTTCGCCGAGGCCCAGGCCAAGGCGCGGGGGCTGGTCGTCGAGCAGGCGCGGGACGACCTGAAGGGGCCGGTCCGGTCCGTGGCGAGCCCGATCCGCCTGTCCGCGTCGCCGCCCGCCTATCCGTCGGCGCCGCCGGCGCTAGGGGCCGACACCGAGGCGGTGCTGCGCGAGCTCCTGGATCTGGACGAAACCGCGCTGGACCTTCTGCGGCAAGGCGAAATCATCTAGGGTTGGGTCGGCATGTTCGACCAGTGCCGGGGGGTTGGCGGGCGAAGAGATGATTATCAGGAGACCTTATGTTCTAGCCGGCCTGGCCGCGGCGGCTTGCGCGCTCGCGGTCTGGACTTCGGCGCTGGCGGCGCGCGCGGCCGAGCCGGGCGCCGGCGGGCCGCGCGAAAAGGTCGCCGTCGCGGGCCCCGTGACGCGCGAACAGGCCAACGCCTGGGTCCGCACGGTCTCCGCCGGGCCCCCCGACCAGCCGGTGGCGCGCTGGCGCGATCCGATCTGCCCGCTGGTCTCCGGACTGCCCAGGAGCCTGGCCGAGCTGATGCTGGAGCGCCTGTCCGAGGACGCCCGCGCTGTCGGCGCGCCGCTCGGGCCCAGGGATTGCCACCCGAACCTGTTCATCGTCGCCGCGGGCGACCCCAAGGCCCTGCTCCGGGCCTGGACCAAGCGCGAGCCCGACCTGTTCGGCCGGGACCAGGCGGCGATCGAGCGCATGATCAGCGTCGACCGTCCCGTCCGCGTCTGGCGCAGGGTCTCGTCCGCAGGCGCGGATGGACATATGGCGGCCCGCCAGTCCCAGGCCTTCATCGGAGGCCCGGGCCAGACCGAGAAGCCCGTGCTGAACTGGGCCGACGATAGCCACCTTACGAGCAGCACCGTTCGGGTCATCGGGGGCGCGGCCGTCGTGCTGGGGCCCGACGTCAAGAAGGTGAAGGTCGGCCAGCTCGCAGACTACATCGCCCTGACGACCTTCGCCGAGGTGGACCTCGACGGCGATCCTGTCGGCGCTCCCAGCATCCTGTTGCTGTTCCGGCCGGACGCCAAAGGCCCGCCGGATGGCCTTTCGAAGTCTGGACCGGGCCTATCTGAAGGCGCTCTACGCCGTGCCGGCGAACCTGTTCCAGCAGCGCAGCTATCTGGCCGGGCGCATGATCGGCGAGGAGCGGCGCTGACCGCGCGACGGCGCCCGGCCCTGAGCGCGCCCCGCGCTCGGAAGGGCTTCCCACCTAACCGGCAAGGGCCTATATAGAGGACCACATCGTCCGATTGCGCTGGATGGCGCTTTCGAGCGGCGGCCGAAAGGCGGCCGCTTTTTTGTTGGTTTCGCCAAGCTGCGGCTGGACAGCCGCAGCGGTCCTTGGCGCAGAGAGGCTGAGCTTGCGCGGCAAGACCGCTGAAGACGAAAGGCTCCTGGAGCTGCTCGACCCCGTGGCCGAGGCGGCCGGCTACGACATCGTGCGCCTGCGCCTGATGGGCGGCGGGACCCGCCGGCTGCAGATCATGGCCGAGCGTCCGGACGGCCGCATGGAGATCGAGGACTGCGCCACCCTCTCGCGGGCGCTGTCGGAGGTGCTGGACGCCGCCGACCCGATCTCGGGGGAATACACGCTGGAGGTCTCCAGCCCCGGCATCGATCGGCCGCTGACCCGGCTGAAGGACTTCGAGGCCAACGCCGGGCTGGAGGCCCGGATCGAGCTCGACCGCCTGGCCGAGGGGCGCAAGCGCTTCAAGGGCCGGCTCGCGGGCGTCGAGGGCCAGGACGTGCTGATCGACCTGGAGGGCGAGGACCAGACCGCCCAGCTGCCCTTCGCCTGGATCATCGACGCCAAGCTCGTCCTGAACGACGAGCTGATGCAACGCGGCGCGGCCGAGCGGGAAGCCCGGCTCGCTAATCCTCCCCCACTGGGGGAGGGGAACCATGCGAGGCATGGTGGAGGGGGCCGCCCCCCTCACCGTCCTTCGGCCGGTCCCCTCCCCCCAGAGGGGGGAGATCAACAATCCCAGAAGGAGGACGTCTGACCATGTCCCTCACCGGCATTTCCGCCAACCGGCTGGAGCTGCTCGCCCTGGCCGACGCCCTGGCCCGCGAGAAGGCGATCGAGAAGGAGATCGTCATCGAGGCGATCGAGGAGGCGATCCAGAAGGCGGCGCGCTCGCGCTACGGCGCCGAGCACGACATCACCGCCAAGATCGAGCCAAAAACGGGCGAACTGACGCTGCTGCGCCGGGTCACCGTGGTCCCCGACGACTACGAGCCCGAGGAAGGCGTCCCGTTCAATTCGGACGCCCTGGTCCGGCTCGCGGACGCCAAGCGCACCGACAAGGCCGCCGAGGTCGGCAAGGTCTATGAGGAGGTCCTGCCGCCCTTCGACTTCGGCCGGGTGCAGACCCAGATGGCCCGCCAGGTGGTGACCCACAAGGTCCGCGAGGCCGAGCGCGAGCGCCAGTACGAGGAGTTCAAGGACCGCGTCGGCGAGATCGTCAACGGCGTCGTCAAGCGGGTCGAGTACGGCAACGTCATCGTCGACCTGGGCCGCGGCGAAGGCGTGATGCGCCGCGACCAGTCGATCCCGCGCGAGGTGTTCAACGTCGGCGACCGGATCCGCTGCTACATCTACGACGTGCGCACCGAGACCAAGGGCCCGCAGATCATGCTGAGCCGCGCGCACGGCGGCTTCATGGCCAAGCTGTTCGCCCAGGAGGTGCCCGAGGTCTACGACGGCGTCATCGAGATCCGCGCCGTGGCGCGCGATCCGGGCAGCCGCGCCAAGATGGCGGTGGTCTCCAACGACTCCTCGATCGACCCGGTGGGCGCCTGCGTGGGCATGCGCGGCTCGCGCGTGCAGGCGGTGGTGGCCGAGCTCCAGGGCGAGAAGATCGACATCATCCCCTGGTCGCCGGACGAGGCCGCCTTCATCGTGAACGCCCTGGCCCCCGCGGAAGTCTCCAAGGTGGTGCTCGACGAGGAGGAGGAGCGGGTCGAGGTCGTGGTGCCGGACGAGCAGCTCTCTCTGGCCATCGGCCGGCGCGGCCAGAACGTCCGTCTTGCAAGCCAACTGACGGGTTGGCAAATCGACATCATCACCGAGACCCAGGATTCCGAGCGCCGCCAGCAGCAGTTCGCCGAGCGGACCCAGCTCTTCCAGGAGGCCCTGGACGTGGACGAGGTCATCGCCCAGCTGCTGGTCACCGAGGGCTTCGCCACGGTGGACGAGGTGGCCTATGTGGACGCCTCGGAGATCGCCTCGATCGAGGGCTTCGACGAGGACACCGCCGAGGAGATCCAGGCGCGCGCCCGCGACTACCTGGAGAAGGAGGCGGCCGAGTACGACGCACGCCGGCGCGAGCTGGGCGTCGAGGACAGCCTGCTGGAGGTCGAGGGGGTCACCCTGCCCATGTCCGTGGCGCTCGGCGAAGCCGGGGTGAAGACCGCCGAGGACCTGGCGGGCCTGGTGCCGGACGACCTCAGGGGCTGGTTCGAGACCAAGGACGGCGAGCGCGTGCGCGAGCCGGGGATGATCGAAATCCTTCGACCTTTCCGCCGAGGAGGCCGAGGCGCTGATCATGCGCGCCCGCGTGGCCATGGGCTGGATCGAGCCGGAGCCCGAGCCCGAGCCGGAGCCGGAGCCGGAGCTTGAACCCGGGGCCGAGCAGGACGAGGGGGAGGTCTTCGCGGCCGAAGCGCAGGACGCGCCGGCGGAAGCCTGAGCGGAGGCGAAACGTCCCCTCCCCGGACGGGAAGGGCGCGGGAGGGGTGAAACTTGGCGCGCACGGGCCCTCCTGACTCCCCCCTCCCGGACCCTCCCCCCTCCGGGAGGAGGGAGCGGCGCTGCATCGTCACCGGCGAGGTGCTCCCGGAGGAGCGGCTGGTCCGGTTCGTCGCCGGGCCGGACGGGGTGGTCGTCCCCGACATCGCGCGCAAGCTGCCCGGGCGGGGGCTGTGGGTGGAGGCCCGGCGCGGCGTCGTCGAGCAGGCGGTCCGAAAGGGTGCGTTCTCCCGCGCGGCCAGGACCCAGCTCAAGCCGGCGGCGGACCTCGCCGATCAGGTCGAGCGCCTGCTGCGGGCGCGACTTTTGAACGGACTCGGCCTTGCGCGCCGGGCCGGCGAGCTTACCTGGGGGTTCGACAAGGTCGCCGCCGCGATCGGCGCCGGGCGCGCCGCCTGGCTGGTGGAAGCGGCGGACGGATCGGCGGACGGACGGGGAAAGCTGCTTGCGCTGGCGCGCCGCCAGACGAGCCCGCCCCGCCTGATTGGCGTGTTCCCCTCGGCCGAATTGGGTTTGGCCTTGGGATTGGAAAATGTGATACACACGGCCTTCCTTGCGGGGCGAGGCGCTCAACGCTGGACTTTGGAAGTCGAGCGTTTGGCTGGTTTCCGTCCGCTCCTTCCTGAGAGTTGGCGCGAGGAGCCTTGAGGCGGAGCGGGAGCGGCGCAGCCGCTCCGGCGAAACGATCAATTGCGTGGACCCGCAGCGCGGGTCCTGGCGGCGGTGAGTAAAGCGAGCGGATGAGCGACGCGAACGACAATGAAGGCAGGGGGCCGGGCGCCGGGGCGCGCGGGCCCTTGACGCTGAAGCCGCGCCCGGGCGGATCGATCTCGACGGGCACGGTCAAGCAGAGCTTCAGCCACGGCCGCTCCAAGACGGTGGTGGTGGAGACCAAGCGCCGCCGCATCGACGCGCCGTCGCCGGCGCCCGCGGACAAGCGTCCCGCCTTCGACCTGAAGCGTCCGGCGCCCAGCGAGCCGCATCGCTCGTCCGGACCTGCCCCGGACGCCTCCAAGCTCAACCTGTCGGCCGAGGAGGCCGCCCGGCGCCAGCGCGCGGTCGAAGCCGCCCGCGAGCAGCAGGAGCGCGCCGCGGCCCAGCGGCAGGCCGAGGAAGCGCGCCACGCCGAGGAGGCTGCGCGCCGCGACGCCGAGGCCGCCGCCGCGGCGGCCAAGGCCGCGCCCGAGCCGGCCGCCCCGGCCGCTGCGGCCGAGCCGGTCCGGGCCGAGGCCGCTCCCGTGGAGCATCCCGCGCCCGCCGCCGAGGCGCCCCCCGAAGCGAGCCCGGCTGCGCCGCCGCGCCAGGAGCACGCGCCCCAGGCTCGCGAAGCCTCCCGCGAAGGCTATCGCCGTGAGGATCGGCCCCAGGGCGGGGGATATCGTTCCGACCGGCCCCCGGGCGCCGGCCGCACCGAAGGCGGCGGCTACCGGTCCGACCGTCCGCCAGGCGGCGGCGCAGGCGGCTACCGCGAGGGCTACCGGCGCGACGACCGGTCCCAGGGTTTCGCCGGCCGCAGCGACACCGTCTATCGTCAGGGGCCCAGGCCCGACGGCCCGCGCCGCGACGGCGACCGGCCGCCGCGCACCGGCGACACCGTTCGCTACTCGGCCCTGTCTCCCCGGCCTCCCGGTCCTCGCCCAGGCGGGCCGCGTCCCTCGGGCCCGCGCCCGGGCGCGGGCGGCGGCCCACCGGCGGGGCCCGAGATCCAGCGCGCCACCCGCCAGGCCCCCAGGCCCGGCTCGGCCAACCTCGATCGCCGCCCGGACGAGGACGAGGACGACAAGACCGTCAAGCGGGGCGCAGCGCCCACCAAGGCGATCTCCCGGGTCAAGGGCGAGCCCAAGCGCCGCGAGGGCCGCCTGACCATCCAGGCGGTGGCCGGCGACGACGAGGACGCGGTCGAGCGCATGCGCTCGCTGGCCTCCGTGCGCCGCGCCCGCGAGCGCGAGCGCGAGAAGCGCAAGGGCGGCGCCCAGGAGCAGTCCCGCACCGCGCGCGAGGTGGTGATCCCCGACGTGATCACGGTCCAGGAGCTGGCCCAGCGGATGGCCACGCGCGGGGTGGAGATCATCAAGTTCCTGATGCGCCAGGGGCTGATGCTGAAGATCAACGACGTGATCGATTCGGACACCGCCGAGCTGGTGGCGACCGAGTTCGGCCACACCGTCCGGCGCGTCTCCGAAGCGGACGTGGAAGAGGGCTTCCTCGCCGCCGAGGACGTCGACGAGCACATGGAGCCGCGCCCGCCGGTGGTGACGGTGATGGGCCACGTCGACCACGGCAAGACGAGCCTCCTGGACGCGCTGAGGTCCACCGACGTGGCGGCCGCCGAGCACGGCGGGATCACCCAGCATATCGGCGCCTACCAGGTCCGCCTGGAGAGCGGCCAGCGGGTCACCTTCATCGACACCCCCGGTCACGCCGCCTTCTCGGCCATGCGCGCCCGCGGCGCCAACGTGACCGACATCGTCATCCTGGTGGTGGCGGCCGACGACGGGGTGATGCCCCAGACCATCGAGGCGATCCATCACGCCCGCGCCGCCGGCGCGCCGATGATCGTGGCGATCAACAAGATCGACAGGCCCGACGCCGACCCGACCCGCGTGATCAACGAGCTGCTGCAGCACGAGGTGGTGGTCGAGAGCCTGGGCGGCGAGGTCCAGGCGGTGGAGGTCTCGGCGACCAAGCGGACAGGCCTGGACAACCTGGTGGAGTCCATCGTCCTGCAGGCCGAGGTGCTGGAGCTGAAGGCCAATCCGGACCGCACCGCCGAGGGCGTCGTCATCGAGGCCAAGCTCGACCGCGGCCGCGGGCCCGTGGCCACGGTCCTGGTCAAGCGCGGGACGCTGCACCGCGGCGACCTGCTGGTGGCCGGCGCCGCCTGGGGCCGCGTGCGCGCCCTGGTCAACGAGCGCGGCGAGCAGATGGACGCCGCCGGTCCCTCGACGCCGGTCGAGATCCTGGGCCTGGATTCCACGCCCGATCCCGGCGAGGCCTTCGCCGTGGTGGAGACCGAGGCGCGGGCGCGCGAACTGACCGAGTACCGCGAGCGCAAGCGTCGGGACAAGGCCATCGCGCCGCCGGCCGCGGGCGCCTCGCTGGCGGACATGATGGCCAAGCTGCAGGCCAAGACCGTGCGCGAGCTGCCGGTGATCGTGAAGGCGGACGTGCAGGGCTCGGCCGAGGCGATCGTCGGCTCGCTCGACAAGATCTCCACGGACGAGGTGCGCGCGAGGATCATCCTCTCGGGCGCGGGCGCCATCACCGAGTCCGACGTGCTGCTGGCCAAGGGCTCCAACGCCCCGATCCTGGGCTTCAACGTGCGTGCGTCCAAGCAGGCGCGGGACCTGGCCGAGCGCGAGGGCGTGGAGATCCGCTACTATGCGATCATCTACGACCTGATCGACGACATCCGCGGCGTGCTCTCGGGCATGCTGGCGCCGATCCAGCGCGAAACCTTCCTCGGCAACGCCGATGTGCTGCAGACCTTCGACATCTCCAAGGTCGGCAAGGTGGCCGGCTGCCGGGTCAGCGAAGGGGTGGTGCGCCGCGGGGCCAAGGTCCGCATCATCCGCGAGGACGTGGTGGTGCTCGAGCTCGGCACGCTGCAGACGCTCAAGCGCTTCAAGGACGAGGTCGCCGAGGTGGTCTCGGGCCAGGAATGCGGCATGCAGTTCGCCGGCTTCCAGGACATCCGGCCAGGCGACACCATCGAATGCTTCACCGTCGAGTTGGTGACGCGGACGCTCTGACGGACTCCTTCGGCGCGATCGGCAACCCGGAAGGGTCTCCGACGTTCCTGCCTTGGCGCCAGCCCGGCGCTGTGGGCGGGGCTGAAGGAGTGCACCCATGACGGTCAAAGCCGCCCTCGTCGTCACGGCCGGCATCCTGCTGGCCACGCCGGCCTTCGCCGCGACGACGCATCACGTCCGCCACCGCAGCTCGACGCCGGACCCGATCCTCAACCACTCCGGCCCGATCTCCTACGACGAGCTCCTGAAGATCGACTCGGGCGGCTACAACAGCCGCGGCAAGGCGCGCCACAGGCGCATGAGCGCCCCGGTCAACGCCCCCGCCCCGGAGGCCTCGCCCGCGCCGGATGAGACGAACCCGGCGACTCCGACGCCGAACGCCTCGACCGGCCCGCAGATCGTCGCGCCGGAACAGGCGACGCCGCAGGCCTCGAGCCCGGCGCCGCCGGCGACGACGACACCGCCGACGGCGAAGTAGCGTCCCCGCCCCGGAGCGCGCCGGACGGGCGCTGTCGGCGCGGCCTTTGTTTCGCCCAGCGCCGGTGTATGACGGAGCCGCATGTCGAGATCCACGGCGGCGGCCCCAGGCGCCGCAGTCCTGCTGCTGGCCCTGGCCGCCGGCGCCGCCCCGACGGGCGCGCTGGCGGGCCAGGCGATCTATTCCTACGAGCCGGCCTCGGACGCCGCGCGCGTGCTGACCGACACGGGTCTGAGCTTCCTCTTCGAGACGCACCTGTTCGGCGGACAGACGATCAAGCGGGTGATCCAGACCGGCGACATCGGCTCGGCCGACCTGGCGCGCGCCTCCGACCAGGACCTGGGCCCGGGCGGCTTGAAGGCGGTCCTGGGGGGCAAGGCCGCGGCGGGCGAGCTCTACCAGATCGAGCCGGAACATGAGGGCGCCGCCTTCGTGAACGCGGTCTGCCCGGGCGCCAAGCAGGCCTGGCTGGTGATCGGCCCGCTGAAGCGGTTCGAGACCCTGACCATCCAGGGCGTGGGCAAGGATGCGGGCGCCCGGTCCGCGCGCCTGTGCTCGACCATGGTCTTCAGCTTCAGGAGCGACTGGCGCCTGCCCGAGCGGACGCCGCCCAAGGTCCGGGGCGAGTTCGGCGGCGCCCCGTAGGCGGGGACGACGACCGGGCTGAACCAGCCCCTTCCCGCCCCGGAGCAAGTCCGGGGACGGACTTCCCCCAGGGGGGAGATCTGAACGCAGGAAATCTTCCGCCTTTGGGGAAGGGGGCCGCCCCTACGCCGCGCGGGTGGAGGCGTCGGCGTCCTCGCGGGCCGGCTGGTGGAGCGCGGCGTGCATCGCGGCCAGGAGCTTCTCGGGCTTGATCGGCTTCTCGACCACGCTGGACATGCCGTTGGCGATGTAGGTCTTGGCGTCCTCGGGGTCGGCGTTGGCGGTCAGGGCGATGATCGGCGTGCGGCCGATCGGGTCGGGCAGGGCTCGGATCTGGCGCGTGGCCTCGACCCCGTCCATCCGCGGCATCTTGATGTCCATGAGGATCAGGTGGAACCGGCCGCTGCGCGCCGCCTCCACCGCTTCCACGCCGTCCTCGGCGCACTCGGAGGTGCAGTCGAACATCTCGCACAGGCCCTCGGCCACCATCCGGTTGGTCGCGTTGTCGTCGACCACCAGCACGTGTATCGCCTCCCCCAGCGTGGGGATGGACGGCCGGACCTCGGCCTCCGCGTCGACCTTGGCGGCCATCAGCTCGAAGGCGACGGTGACGCCCTCTCCGATGTTGCTCTCGGCGCGGATCGCGCCATTCATCGCTTCGACGATCCGCCGGCAGAGCGCCGGGCCAAGGCCGCTCCAGCCCGCGCGGGCGCCGTCATAGGCCTGGACGACCGGCTCGAAGATGCGGGCGAGCTGCCCGGGCGGCAGGCCCGGGCCGGCGTCGCGGACCCGGCCTTCCAGGATCACGCCCTCTGCGCTCACCCGGGCGCGCAGGCTGGCCTCGACCGCCCCGTGGCGCGTGGTCTTGAGCGCCGCGCTGATCAGGTTGGAGAACACCTGGCGGATGCGTCCGCCGTCGGCGAGGACGACGAGATCGGGCGGGCCGTCATAGGACACCGTCACCGGGGCCCGGGCCGCGTCGCGCGCCTGACAGTCGGCCTGGATCTCGTCCATCAGGGACCGCAGGCTCAGGGGCTCGGGGCGCGGCTCCAGCTGGCCTGTCTCGCCCATGGCGAGGTCCAGCGCGTCGTCCAGGAGCCGCAGAACGCCGCCCGAGGAATCGACGATGGTCTGCACATAGGCCTGAGCGTCGGCGGTGAGCGGCTGGCGCTGCAGCAGCTCGGCCACCGCCAGCACGCCGGTCATGGGGGTGCGGATCTCGCGGCCCAGCATCTGGATGAAGCGCTGGCGCTCGCCCAGGTGGGCGCTTTCGTGCTCGGCGCGCCCCTGCAGGGCGTTCAACAGCGAGGTCTGGGTGACGAGACCGGCGTAGCGGCCGGCCTCGGTGACCACCACGCCCTCGGCGCAGCCGCCGTCGGCGACCAGGGCGGCCAGGGCGTCGATGGCGGGGGTGTCGGCGGAAAGGGTCCTGGCCCGCGCCATCAGGCGCGCCGCCGGCTCGTGGCGGGTCACCCCGCCGACGTCCACCGCGAGGACGACCGTGCGAGAGATCACTCCGACCGGGCGGGCGCCCTCGACCACGCACAGGGCCGAGACGGCGGGGTCCTCGAGGAACCGCTCGCGCGCAAAATCGAGCGTCGCGCTGGCGTCGATCGGCAAGGGCCTCTCGGCCCAATCGGCGATTGTTGTCATATGGTCGAAGCCGAAGCCTTCGCGATCCTGCCTCTCTCCTACCTCAACGAAGTTGGGGATAAGTTAAGCAGCACAACCTATGCGTGGGACCACGACTTGCGGAGCCGGAAGTTTACAACCTTAGCGTTGGCGCGCCGAAAATGCTGCAACGCACGGGCCCTATTCGGCGCCGGACGGATCGGATTCTGGACCAGGCGTCGCGACTTGTTGTTCCACCCAGTCCAGATACTGCACATGCGAGAGGGATGACGAGACTGACCAGCCCAGAATGCACGGCGTCTCGTAGGGGTGCCGCTCCAGGATGAAATGGACCAGGGCCGGCGCCGCCCGGACGGTGGTCTTCAGGGTCATCGGCGCCTCGCCGGCGCGCTCCAGCGATCCCTCCCACCGGTAGACCGAGCGGATGGGCGCGAAGACGTTGGCGCAGGCGGCGAGCCCGGCCTGGACGGCCTCGGCGCCCACGGCTTCGGCCTTCTCAGCGTCGGGCCAGGTCGTGTAGAGGATGGCGACGTCCGGCATGCTCGTCTCCATATGAAGGTCGATCCGCCAGGACCGCGCCCCATCGTCCCATGTCCCAACCCGCCCCGCCACATCAGGTCGCGCCGCACGAGGCGGCCCTCGTCCTCTTCTCCGGGGGCCAGGACTCCAGCGTCTGCCTCGCCTGGGCGCTGGAGCGTTTCGGGCGCGTGGAGACCGTGGGTTTCGACTACGGCCAGCGCCACGCGGTGGAGCTGAGGGCGCGCGAGGAGGTGCGCGCGCGCCTGGTGGAGCGCTTCGGGCGCTGGGCGGCGCGGCTCGGGCCCGACCACCTGCTGGACCTCAGGGGCTTCGGCGCCATCTCGGATTCGGCGCTCACCACTGGGCGCGCCATCGAGATGACGGCCAAGGGCCTGCCCTCGACCTTCGTGCCGGGCCGCAACCTCGCCTTCTTCGTCTACGCCGCCGCGTTGGCCGACCGGCGCGGCCTGCGCCGGCTGGTCGGCGGCATGTGCGAGACGGACTACTCGGGCTATCCGGACTGCCGGCGCGAGACGCTCGACGCCATGGAGTGCGCGCTCAATCTCGGCATGCAGTCCGAGTTCACCATCGACACCCCGCTGATGCGGCTGACGAAGGCGCAGACCTGGGCCCTGGCGCACCAGCTCGGCGGGGATGCCCTGGTCGGGATCATCGTCGAGCACAGCCACACCTGTTACCTCGGCGAGCGGGGGATGCGTCACCCCTGGGGCCAGGGCTGCGGCGGCTGCCCGGCCTGCGAGCTGAGGGCCAGGGGGTGGGAGGAATGGCGCGCCGCAGCGCCGGCCGCGCCATGACCTATTCGGTCAAGGAGATCTTCAAGACCCTGCAGGGCGAGGGCGGCCAGACCGGGCGCGCGGCGGTGTTCTGCCGCTTTGCCGGCTGCAACCTGTGGACCGGGCGCGAAGAGGACCGCGCCACGGCCGCCTGCACCTTCTGCGACACGGACTTCGTGGGGACGGACGGGCCCGGCGGCGGCAAGTTCGCCGCGCCCACGGCGCTGGCCGGGGCCATCGCAGGGGCCTGGGGGCCGGGCGCGGCCGGGCGGCTCGTGGTGCTGACGGGCGGGGAGCCGCTGCTGCAGCTCGACCCGCCGCTGATCGCGGCGCTGCATGCACGGGGCTTCGAGATCGCCGTGGAGACCAACGGGACGATCGCGGCGCCCGACGGGCTCGACTGGATCTGCGTCAGCCCCAAGGCGGACCAGCCGCTCGTCCAGAGGCGGGGCCAGGAGCTGAAGCTGGTGCATCCCCAGCCCGGCGTGGATCCCGCAGGGTTCGAGGGCCTCGACTTCGAGCGCTTCTACCTGCAGCCCATGGATGGGCCGGATGTGCAGGCGAACGCCCGCGCGGCCATCGCCTATTGCCTGGAGCACCCCCGCTGGCGTCTAAGCGTGCAGACCCACAAGCAGCTCGGCTTGCCCTGAGCCGGCGATCCTCTAGACAGACGCACCTTCTGCGCCGAACCGGCTCCGACTTCGGCGGAAAATGCCTTGGCCCATTTCCCTCATGAGCGAACCCATCTTCGAGATCACCAAGGCCGCTGCCTTCGACGCCGCCCACTTCCTGCCGCTGGGACCGGAGACCAGCCGCTATCGGCGCATGCACGGACACTCCTTCCGCGTGGAGGCCACGGTGCGCGGCGCGGCCCAGGCGCCCGCCGGCTGGGTGCTGGACCTGGGCGAACTGGACGAGGCCCTGGCCGCGGCCGCGCGCGCGCTCGACCACGGCCTCCTGAACGAGCAGCCGGGGCTGGAGAGCCCGACGCTGGAGCGGCTGTGCGAGCACTTCGCCAGGAGCCTGAAGCCCAGGTTCCCGGGCCTCGCCCGGATCGTGGTGGCGCGCCCGTCAGTAGGGGAGAGCTGCAGCCTCGCGCTGTGAGGTCACTTCGCCGGCCTGGTCTTCCTCGGCGCTGGAGACCTTGCCCCTGGAGAGGGTCGAGTAGTCGTCGGCCTGGGCGTAGGTCTGGCTCTGGCCGTCGTCCGCCGCGGCCGACTCCTGGCCGGGGCTGAACTCCTCATGGACGCCGCGGGCCGCCCCGACGACGGTGCGCCCGGTGGTCTTGACCGCGAGCTTGCCGCCCTTGAAGGCGTAGCTCCCGCCCTTCATCGCGGCCCAGCCGGCGCCGCCGACCACGTCGCCCGCCACCGTCCCCATGGGCGCCGCGCAGCCGCCGAGCGCCAGGGCCGCCGCGCCGACGAGGACGCTCGCACTGATCAGAGCCTTGAACCGCATGCTCGATACTCCCTTGCCGGAGCTCCAGGTGATGCCTCAAGGGCGTTAAGGCTCCGTTAGGGCTGTGGCGCGGCCGGCGGCGTCAACCGTGCAGGCGGACGAGCCAGGTCCAGAGCCACACCATCGTAAAGGGGATGATCGTCAGGTTCTTCACGAAGAGGACGATGGCGAGGGGAAGACCCCCGTCGTCCGGATCGAGCCCGCCCAGGCGCACGAAGGCCACGCGCAGGGGTGCGGCGCGGGCGAGGGCGAAGATCGCGAGATTGGCCCCGACCGCGACGAGGGCGAACAGCGCAAACGCCGTCAGCAGCTCCTGCCAGCGCGCCGCCCATCCCGCCTGGAGCCGCGCCAGGGCGGCCGACGTCGCGCCCGGTTGCAGCAGGGCGCCCAGCGCCCGTGCGCCGGCGATCGGGTCGCCCGCGCCGACGATCGCCAGGACCATCACGACGCGCGAGCCTTCCACCGCGATCTCCAGCGCGGCGCGCAGCGGCCCGGACGCCCGGCGCAGACGCCCGACCTGCAGCACCCGGCCCACGGCGCCGGCCAGACCCAGGCCGAGCAGGACGGGCGCGATCTGGACGAACAGGCGCGCCGCGTTCAAGAGCGGGGTCATCGGGTCTCTCCCGTCGGCCGATTAATTACGTGTCGTAAGAATCTTAGTATATGAGAGAATTCGACGATGGCGAACCACCTTCCGGGGGACACGGCCTCGGAGCTGTTCAGCAACCTCAGCACCCAGGTCGTGCTGCTGCACCAGGCGATCGCCGACCGGCTCGGGGTGAACCTGACGGACCACAAGTGCCTGGCGATCCTTCAGCGCGAGGGGCCGATGACCGCCGGCGAGCTCAGCCGCAGGACGGGCCTCACCACCGGCGCGATCACCGGCGTCCTGGACCGTCTGGAATCGGCGCGGTTCGTCCGTCGCGGCCAGGACCCGGCGGACCGCCGCAAGACCGTGGTGGAGCTCTCGCCCGAGCGCCTCGACGAGCTGACGCGGATCTTCGCCTCGCTGGCGCAAAGCACCGGGGCGGTGCTCGACCGCTATTCCAAGGCCGAGCAGACGACCATCCTGGACTTCACGCGCCGGACCGGCGAGCTGGTGGAGGCCTTCGTCCAGCGGCTCGCGTCGGAGCGCTGAGCGGGCGGGTCAGCCGGCGGCCTCGGCAGCCTCGGCTCCTGGAAGACGCCGGCGATATCTGTTCCGGGGCGTCGCCCGGGTCGCGCCGGCGCGAGAGGCCTCGGCCGTGGCTCAGCGCATGTGCTCCCAGAGCTCGCGCTCCTCCTCGAGGCGATCGTGCTCGACGCCCTTGAAGTCGCCGCGCGAAACGACGCCCAGCACCCGGTCGCCCTGCACGAGCGGGACATGCCGGAAGCCGCCGTCCCACATCAGGCGCAATGCGTCGATCGCCGTGCAGTCCGGCGACATCGTCACGGGGTTCGGCGTCATGACCTGGCCCAACACGGTCTTCGACGCGCTCTTCCCCTTGGCCAGGACGCCGCACACCGCGTCGCGCCCCGTGAAGATTCCCACAAGGGCGCCCTTTTCGTCCGTGACCAGAACGGATCCCGCTCTGCGCTCGCTCATCTGCCGGCATGCAGCCTTGACGGTCTGCGTCTGCGGCATGATCAGCGGGTCCTGATTGCAGATGATGTCCGAAAGACGCCTCATGATCTCCTCGATCCGATGGCGA
Organism: uncultured Alphaproteobacteria bacterium; assembly: GCA_963775275.1. GTDB lineage: Bacteria > Pseudomonadota > Alphaproteobacteria > Caulobacterales > Caulobacteraceae > JANWHQ01. Next base: position 1,651,273 of record CAVZII010000005.1, read on the forward strand.
GCGAAATTGGGGGGCCGGCCAGACCAGGAGGGTTGACCGGCGCGCGTCCCCGCGTCGTTGACGTGCATCAACGGCCCTCGACCTTCCTCCTCCACCGTCCGCGCCGCTGCCCACCCGGCGAACGTGATGACGGCGAGCCGCCGTTCGGACGGCGGGTGGTCGGGCGCGCCGGATGGCCGGCCTCACGGCCCTGAGGTCTCGGGGACATGATGGCCATCACCCGTGGACACGGTTCCGATCGGCGCGCCGAACGGAGATGGGCGTTGTGTCCCTGCAACTCGCCCGAGTCTCGCAAGACCCGAGCGGGGAACGTCGCAGCGCCGGCTACTGGCTGACGACGGCGGTGTTCCCGAAGCCGGACTGGACGATGGAGGAGACGGCGCCCGCCGACAGCGTCTGGTAGACCACGGCGCTGTTCATCGCGCCGGTCTGGAAGATATCGCTTCGGGCGTCCGGGGCGGACTGATGCACCTCGGCGTAGAGGCCGTTCCCGTCAAGGCCGCCGTCCTGGACGGTAAGGGCGACATCGCTCGGCCAGGCCTGGTCGAGCGTGGAGCCGGCGCTCGCGGCGCCGTGCGACACCGCCGCCGCCTGCAGCCAGCCGACCTGTGAAACGGCCGCCGCCGCGGCTGATCCCGCCGAGCTGACCTGGTCCATGGACGCCACGCCCGCCAAGGCCGGCGCCGCCGCCGCGATCAGGCTCGCCGCCGCCAGCGCCGGCCAGGCCGCCCTGCCCATCCTCGTTGCAGACATCCCCACCACCCCGTTCGCGGTCGGAGGCGGTCGATGCGGGCCGGGCCTCTTGGGGACCCTGGACCTGCGCGCCTCCAGTCACGCCCGGTGTGGGGCGCCGGGTGTTTAGGCCGCGTGCACGGTCATGGTTCACAAGGCGCTAACGGGCGAGGCGCGCCGGGCCGCGGGGCAAGGGCGGGCCGCCATGAGGGCGCCGCGTGGGCCCCTTCCCCCCGCTCTAGAACCGCTCGGGCAGGACGAGGACGAGCTCGGTCGCCTCACCGTTGCGGCGCAGCTCCAGGATCGCGCCCAGCCGCTCGGCGCGCGCGGCCATGTTGCGCAGCCCGTTGCCGGCGCCGCTCTCGCGCAGGCCCATGCCGTCGTCGCGGACGGCGATGACCACCGCCGCGTCCGCCTCATAGGCGGCGACAGTCAGGCGCGTGGCGTCCGCGTGCTTGATCGCATTGGCGACGCCTTCCTGCACGATCCGCAGGATGTCGAGCACCTGGGAGGGCCCGAGCCCCGGCAGGGGCGGCAGGTCGCGCACGCGCCAGTCGAGCTTGAGGCCGGCGGCGCGGACCTGGGGCTCGGCGCGCTCGCGCCAGGCGCCCAGCGCCAGGGCGAGATCGCCGCCGTAGTCCTCGAGGGAGCCGATGATCAGCCGCATGTCCGCCAGGGCCGCCCGCGCGTGGAGGGCGATCTCGGCGCCGCGCGGCTCGGGCGAGTCCGCCAGGGCGAGCATGGACGCCAGCTCGCCGCCGACGCCGTCGTGCAGGTCACGCATCAGCCGTCCGCGCTCCCGCTCGACGACCTCGGCCTCGCGCCGGACGCGCAGCTCCTCGTAGGTGGCGCGCAGCTCCGCCTCGGCGGTGTCGGCCCTCACCCGGTAGGCCTCGGCGGCCTGGTCCAGGTCGCCCATCGCGCGCAGGAACCTGAGTGTCGTGAGCGTGCAGATCATGACCATGAGGGCGCTGAGCGCTCCGCGCCCGAGGAAGGCTCCGGTATGGATCAGTCCGGCCATGCCCATGAGGTCGTGCGCGACGAAGATCGACAGGATGGCCATGCCCACCAGGATGACAGCCGCGTCCCGGTTGCCCCGCATGGCCGCCCGCGCAAGCCACCAGACGCCGAGCACGACATAGACCATGACGACGACGATCCCCGGCCTGATCATCTCGCTGATCAGGGCGCTCGAGCCGAGCAGCCGCAGCACGGTGAACGCCAGGGGAGGGACCGCCAGCAGCCAGGTCCGGCGCGTGTTGGGGACGCCCGCGATCGCCCGCAGGAACATCAGGAGCGACCCCGTCTCCCATAGGATCAGCAGATTCGACAGGGGATGGTCGGGATCGCCGATGCCGGTGACGGGCACCAGCACCGAACCGTGCGCGGCGCCGAGGACCAGGAACAGCGCGAGCCAGCCGAACTCGGTCTCGCGCCGCCGCACGACCCAGATCAGGCCGAAGACGACTGCGAGCGCGGTCTCGCCGCCCATGATGAGCGTCGGGTAGACGGCGGCGGCGAACCAGCGCGCCCGGTACTTGTTCAGCAGCTCCCGTTTCGGCCCGACGTAGACGAGCCCCAGCGACGCGGTGCGCGCCGGCCGCGCGGACACTGTGATCGCGAAGCCGTTCGGTCCCGGCCGCAGCGCGTCGGGCGGCAGCGGGGCGTATGCGGGCAGGGTCATGAAGATCATGCTGTGCATGGTGAACAGCTCGGACTGGGCGACCTGCCGGCCGTTGACCTGGATGGAGATGGAGTCGGAGAACGCCGGGATCAGCAGCGCCGAGCTCGCGATCCTGTCGGCGGGCAGATTCAGCGCGAACCGGCAGAACATCCTGATGTCGGGCCGGACCGCGGGCCGGGGCGCCGCATAGGGAAGGCGGACGACATGCTCGGCCTCCAGGGGGGCGCCGGACCCGGCCAGGCGCTGGCAGGACATCGCGCGCACGACCAAGCTGTGCTCGGGTGGTCCGAGCCCGCTCACCAACATCGCCACCAGCACGCCGAGCAGGGCCGTCACCACTGCGACGACGATGACCACCGACCACCGCCACGGCCCGGTTGTGGCCCAGCCCTTCAAAGCCGGATCAGGCCCTGTTGCAGCGCCTCGTAGACCGCCTCTCCGCGCGTGCCGACCTGCAGCTTGCGATAGATCGCCTTGATGTGGCTCGGCACGGTCTGGTGCGAGATCTCGAGCTGGTCGGCGATCTCAGCATAGGTCAGCCCTTTGGCGATGCCCCAGAGGATATCGAGCTCGCGCGGCGTCAGGCGCGGGGCGTCCTCGTTCGGCGCAGCGCTGGACATGGGCACCGCCCCGCCCTCGCGCGCGCGGCGCACGATGAAGCGGGCGATCGAGGGCGAGATCGGCGAGCCGCCCGCCAGCACCTCCAGCGCCGTGGCGCGGATGTCGTCGGGCATGGCGTCCTTGAGCAGGTAGCCGGAGGCCCCCGCCGCGATGGCCGCCACGATGGTGGCTTCGTCGCCCAGGACCGAGATCACCAGGATCTCGACCTCGGGGCGATGATCGCGCGCCTCGGCCAGGAGGCCGAGCGCCATGCCGTCGGGCAGGCGAAGGTCCGAGACGATCAGGTCCGGCGCGCGGGCGGCGAGGGCGTCGCGCGCGGCCTTCAGGTCCGCGGCCTCCGTCACCTCGAAGTCTCCGCCCATGGCCAGGGCGGCGGCCAGGCGCGCGCAAATCGGCCCGTCGTCCTCGATCAGGAGGACGCGCCTGGGCGCTTGAGAGACAACCTCGGTCGGTTCGGCCATGGCTGCCTGAATACCGCGACAGGGCGGGGGCGCACTACTCCCATGATCATGGGATAGTCGAACCCGGCCGGCTCGAGCAAAAGTCACTAACGACAGATTAAGGCGGCCGGATCGCAAAGCATTTCCGGCCCCTGCTCGGGGAATTATCATGTCCTATTCGAAAACAGGGGCCTGCGCCCTTGTGGCGAGCGCCTGCCTGATCGCGCCGCTGACGGCCCAGGCCTCACAGATCACCTACACGCCGATCGACCCCTCGTTTGGCGGCAACCCCGGCAACTCCAGCCACCTGCTCGCCATCGCCAACGCCCAGAACAATTACTCGGCGCCGGCCACGCCCGCCTCCACCGCCACCCAGACGCAGGCGAGCCAGTTCCTGCAGCAGCTGCAAAGCCGGTTCGTGTCGGCGCTGGCCGCCAACGTCACGGACGCGATCTTCGGGGCCAATCCGCAGGACCACGGCCAGATCGTGTTCGGCGATCAGACCATCACCTTCGACCGCGGCCTGGACGCGGTTTCGATCAACATCCTGGATTCGACCACGGGACAGACCACCAACATCTCCGTCCCGATCCTGGTCTCAGGGCCATAGCCGGCGGCGCGCGAGGGACCGGGGACATGAGGATCGATACGAGACTCGCCGGCGCCGCCGTCTGCGCCATCGTCCTGGCGACGGCCGGATGCGCCACGCCGGAAGGCCTGGCCAAGCCGAACCTCTACGCCAAGCCGACGCAGGCCAGGTCGACCAGCACCGAGCAGGACCTGGTCGACCTGCCCGACCCTTCCGCGCCGGTGGCGGTGGCGGTCTACGGATTCAACGACCAGACGGGCCAGTTCAATCCGACGGACAACATCCAGACCCTGTCACGGGCCCTGTCCCAGGGGGCGACCTCCGTCCTGGTCCAGTCGCTGCGCGACGCCGGCCGAGGCAAGTGGTTCACCGTGCTGGAGCGCGAGCATCTCGATGACCTCCTGAAGGAGCGCCAGGTCATCACCGAGATGCGCAAGCGCTACCTCGGAGAGACCGAGATCAATCCCGACGCCTTGCCCTCGCTGCTATTCGCCGGTGTGCTGCTCGAAGGCGGGATCATCGGCTACGACACCAACACCCTCACGGGCGGGGCGGGCGCGCGGCTGCTCGGGATCGGCGGCGACGCCAGCTACCGGCAGGACACCATCACCGTCTACCTTCGCGCAGTCGCCACCAAGACCGGCGAGGTCCTGGCGTCGGTCGTGACGCGCAAGACCGTCGTATCCGCCGGCCTGCAGGGCGGGGCCTTCCGCTACGTCAGCTACAAGAACCTGCTGGAGACCGAGGCCGGCGTCACGGTCAACGAGCCGCGCACCATCGCCCTCGAGCAGGCGGTGGAGAAGGCGACCTACGACCTGATCCTCGAGGGCGCGCACAAGGGGGTCTGGTCCTTCGCCGACAAGACCGCCGCCAACGCCCTGATCCACGACTATCTGGCCGAGAACGACCGGATGGGCGGCGCCGATCCCGTCGTCGCCAGAGCGCCCGCCCCCCCGGCGCCTGCGTCCCGCATGGCGGCCACGCAGCCGCCGTCGGCCGTGGCCGAGCTCGACGCGCGGACCCTGAGGGCCGTTCCCGCGCCGCCGCAGGCGCCGATCGCCAGGCCTGGTTCGGCGCCAATTCCGCCGATCCAGCCGGCCCAACCCGCCGCCGCCAAGAAGGCGGCGCCCGCCGCACCCGCCGCCGTCGCGCCCGCAGCAATAGCGACCGTCCGGGCGCGGCCGGCCATGCGCGTGGCCGCCGCCGCGCCGGTCCCGCCCGTCAGGCCCGCCGCGCCCGGCGGATCGGCGGCCGTGCAGATCGGCGCCTACGCCTCGCCGGCCCTGGCCGAACAGGGCTGGCAGGACGCGTCCGCCGCCTTCCCGGGGCTCCTGGCCGGCAGGTCCCGGCGCGTGGAGCCGGTCCAGCGGGCCGGCAAGACCCTCTACCGCGCCCTGGTCGCCGGCTTCGCCGACGCGCCCGCCGCACGGGCCTTCTGCGACGCGCTGAAGGCGCGCCAGAGGGACTGCCTGGTCAGAAACTTTGGCCCCGCCCGGACGCCGGTCCTGGCCGCACAGGCTCCGCGCCACGCGCCGGCTGCGGCCGAGATCCAGCCTGCGGCCCTCCACCGGGCCAATCCCGCGTCCGTCGCGGCGATCGAGGACAGTTCCAGCCAACGGCCGGGCGCGTGATGTCCGGCCCAGTCCACCATCCAAGGGGAGCTTAGACCATGACCTATAGACATCTGGCGCTCGGGGCCGTCTCGGCTCTCGCGCTCGGCTTTGGCGCTTCGGCGGCCTTCGCGGCCGACAAGAGCACCGTCACCCAGAGCGGCGCCTACAACACCGCCACGGTCAACCAGACCGCCGCTTCCAGCGCGACCTCGACGATCACTCAGGCCGGAACGAACACCGGCGCCGACGCCGCCCACACGGGCGTCGCCACGGTGACCCAGGCCGGCGCGGCCACGAACATCTCGACCATCAGCCAGGTCGCGTCATCGCTGCAGGCGACGACCAGCGTCAGTCAGTCCGGCGCCGGCGCCAACACCGCGTCCGTCACCCAGGACGGCACGCTGGCGAGCGCCACGGTCACCCAGTCCGGCGCCGCCGGCGCCAACGACGCCACGATCACGCAGAACGCCGGGACGGGATCTTCCGCAAACGTGACCCAGACGAGCACCGTGGGCGCAGCCGGCGACTCGACCACGCTCACCCAGACCGGCGACGGCCAGAGCGTCTACGTCAACCAGACCGGATCGGCCGATACGCTCGTCGTGACCCAGACCGGCTCGGGCGGCTCCGCCTCGGTCAGCCAGACGGGCGACGGCAACAGCGGCACGATCGTCCAGGCCGTAGCGGGCGGCGACGCCTACATCACCCAGACCGGAGACGCCAACCAGGCGACGATCGACCAGTCCGGCGCGGGGGATTACGCCACGAGCATCCAGCTCGCCAACAACGGCGTCGTCAGCCTCACCCAGGACAACATCGACAACGCCTCGATCGAGGCCTACCAGACGAGCAACGACAGCTCGATCACCGTCACCCAGTCGGGCGACGCGGACCTGGCGTCGGTTTCGCAGACGGGCGCCGGCACGAACTCTGCGACCCTCATCCAGACCGCCGCCGGCGACGACAGCGGCATTTCGCTGCTGCACGACGACGACATCACCAAGACCCAGATCGGCGTCGAGCAGATCGGCGACAACCTCACCGCCAGCGTGACCCAGAGCGCCGCCAATGCGCTGAGCCGCGTCTACCAGAACGGCAGCTACGACGCCGCCACGGTGACGCAGTCGGCGAGCGGCTCCGACGTCAGCTACGTCGCCCAGAACGGCAGCAACCTGACGGCCACGGTCACCCAGCAGGACGCCGTGGTCCCGCGGTAGACGTGTGGACCCTCCCGGGAGCCGCCGGTCGGCTCCCGGGCTTCCTCTACTTCGCATGGGCTCGTGTTCGACATGACCAGGCAGGCCTCGCCGCACAGCTGGATGGTCGCGGTCCTGGCCGCGGCCAGCCTCGCGATGTCGAGCGCCGCGCGCGCCGGCGGCGCCGCCAGCGTCTCTCAGAGCGGCGCCGAGGCCCAGGCCGTGGTCCTCCAGTTCGACGGCCCGGGCGGCGCCAACGTCGCGCAGATCGGCCAGGTCGGCGGCGTGGGCCAGGGCGCCTATGTCCGCCAGGACGGCTCGGGCGACAACGCCAGCATCAGCCAGTCGCAGGCGGACGGCTCGACCTCGTTGTCGGGTGGATCGCTCGTCCCGGCCAATCTCCTGTCCGCCATGGCGGACAGCCATCCCGCCGCACCCTATTCGGCCGTCGTCTGGCAGACGGGATCGGGACATTACGCCCGCATCGAGCAGCAGGCCGGCGCCGACGGCGCCTATGCCGAGATCGCCCAGGACGGCGGCGACGGCGACACGGCCGTGATCGTCCAGGGGTCGGGCGCGCCCTCGGCGAGCGGCGACTTCGCCAGCATCTATCAACAGGGGACGGGCGACGACGGCCGGCTCACGCAGAACGGCGGCGCCAATTCCGCCAGCCTGCAGCAGTACGGCGACAACGATGCCGGCTCCATCGACCAGACCGGCGACGCCAGCCGCGCTGCTCTGGTCCAGACCGGCGACGGCCTCTCCTATGCGATCACCCAGGACGGCTCGTCCACCATCGCGGGGGGGATCGCCCTGTCGGGCGTGACCGACGTGTCGGTGAGCCAGACCGCCGGCGGCGCGGACATCACGGTGCATTGACCGGACATGCCGACATGCGCGCCCTGATCCTTCTCATCGCCGCCGGCGCCGCCTGCGCCGGCCTCGCCGCTGCCCCCGCCCTGGCGGGCTCGACCAATCCGGCCATCCTGCTGGACCAGGTGGGCGCGCCGGCCGCCAAGGGCTCGGTCGGCGTCCCGGACGCGTCGCCGCGGCGGCCCGCGGGCGGGGTCGCCGTCGCGCCCGTGCCGGCGGGCCCGGCAGGCTCGTCCAAGGCCCGGGTGTCCCAGCCCAAGGCCGTGCTCGATCGCTGCGAGGCGATCCTGAAGGGGCGCGCGCCGCCGGTGGAGGGCCTGGACTGCAGCGACGGCCAGCTGGCTCGCCTGCGCGAGCAGGTGGCCGCCGAGGCCGCCGGGCGCGCCTCGCAGAGCGTCGACGTCGACAGCCTGGCCAAGGACCTGAAGGCGCTCGGCCGCGCGCCGGACCAGACCGATCCGGCCACCGGCGCGCCTGCCGTGGCGATCCTGACGCCGGGCCAGTGAGTTTCCCGACGGGGCTGGGCCAGAGCGCGTTGCGCAAATGTGGAACCCGGTCTTGCGGCAAGACCGCGCTCGAGCGTTTGAATCTGGAGCACGATGCGATCAGACGATTCCGTCTGATCGCATCGTGCTCTAGTGTCCCGATTCCGAAGTTCGCCAGCGCTTTTGCCAGGCAGATGCGAACTTCGGAATCGATCGGGACACTAGCAAGTCTATGATTCTAGTGTGGTTTAAGGATCAGAAGTTCGCAACTGCGGGAGCCGCCATCATCATGCGAACTTCTGATCCACCACACTAGGCTCCCGCGCGCGGGGTCGCGAACGTCTCGGCCATATGGTCACACAGCTCGGCGCGGGCGGTCATTCGCCGACTGGCTGAGGCGCGCGACGCCAGTGAGGTATTGCCTGGATCGAACGTTCCAGTGATTGTTCCCTCAAGGGTCGCTCAAGGCGATCCGGTCGACCGAGCGAGGGAGGGAGCGAGGTCAGCGCCGGCTGGACGTGGCGACTGGCGGCGGAAAGGATCGCGCCAGACAGGCGCGCATGGACGCGGATGAACACCCGGAGGGGAAGATGGCGGGATTGATGATCGGCAAGGGCCGGCGGCATGCGGCCTGGACGGGCGCTGCGGCGGCGATGGGGTTCGCCGGGGTCCTGGCCATGGGCGGCCCGGCGGCGGCGGCGGACTGCGCCCAGCTCGCCGGCGCGGCGCTGCCTCAAGGCAAGGTCACCGCCGCCACCCTGGTGCCGGCGGGCGGCTTCCAGCCTCCGGCCACGCCCTTCGGTCCGCCGCCCGGCGTCGCGGCGGCGGGCTTCAAGACTCTTCCCGCCTTCTGCCGGATCGAGGCGACGCTCACGCCCACGCCAGACTCGGACATCAAGGTCGAGGTGTGGATGCCGGCCGCGGGCTGGAACGGAAAGCTGGTGGGGATCGGCAACGGCGTCTGGGCCGGCTCGATAAGCTACTTCCAGCTGGGCGAGCCCCTGTCGCGCGGCTACGCGGTGGCGGCGACCGACACCGGCCACGTCGGCAACGGGCTGACGGCCGATTTCGCGGTCGGCCACCCCGAGAAGCTGACGGATTTCGGCTACCGCGCCGTGCACGACATGACGGTCGCGGCCAAGGCGGCGATCCACGCGTTCTATGGCGACGGCCCGAAGATGTCCCTGTGGAACTCCTGCTCCACGGGCGGGCGCCAGGGCCTGATGGAGGCCTATCGCTTTCCGGACGACTACGACGCCATCTCGGCCATGGCGCCGGCCAATCCCATGACCGACCTGATGACCCAGAGCCTGTGGACGGGCTATCAGGCGGTGCGCGCGCCCGGCGCGGGCCTGTCGGCGCCCAAGCTGATGGCGCTGCACAAGGCCTACATCGCCCAGTGCGACGGCGCGGACGGGCTGGCCGACGCCCTGGCGTCGGACCCGCGCGCCTGCCGGTTCGACCCGGCGGTGATCCAGTGCAAGGGCGCCGACGGGCCGGGCTGCCTCACTGCCGATCAGGTCGACACCATGCGCGCCATCTACGGCGGCGTGCGCGATCCCAGGACGGGCGAGCAGGTCCTGCCCGGCTTCCCGCCGGGAAGCGAGCTGCAGCTGGCCGCCCTGATCTCGGCGCCCGAGCCGTTCCCTGTGGCCACGAGCTACATGCGCCAGCTGGTCTTCGCCGACCAGCCGGGCTGGGACTTCAAGAGCTTCGACTACGGGGCCGACACCTTGAAGGCGCGCGCGTACGGCGCCTCGATCCTGGACGTGCCCCCGACCGGCCTTGGGCCGTTCTTCGCCCGCGGCGGCAGGCTGCTGCTCAGCCACGGATGGACCGACGGCCTGATCCCGGCGAACAACACCGTCGCCTTCTACCAGAAGCTCTCCGCCGGGCTGCCCGCCGGGCAGGCGCAGAAACAGCTGCGCCTCTTCATGGTTCCCGGCATGAACCACTGCGGCGGGGGCGAGGGGCCGTCGAGCATCGACACCCTGGCCACGATCGACCAGTGGGCCTCGGGCGGCGCCGCGCCCGACCGCCTGATCGCGACCCGCGCGGCCGGCGGACCGCCGGGACCGCCCGGCCAACCCGGCCAGCCGCCGCAAGAGCCGATGTCCCGACCGCTTTGCCCCTTCCCGATGGTCGACCGGTACAAGGGCCAGGGCCCGACCGACCAGGCCGGGAGCTTCACCTGCACGGCGCCGGGCCAACCGAAGGGATAGGGCGGCCTACCGCTCGGAGGGGGTCGCGCCGGCCCAGGATTCCGTGGACGGGACCCCGAACCGCTCCGCCACGTGGTCCCAGAGCGCGGCGATCTCGCCAGCCGCGGCGGCGTCGGCCATTTCCTCGGCCGAGCGGCCGGTCTCCACGGCGGTCTGGAAGATGGACCTGGAGCGCAGGATGACCGGGGCGACGGGGAGCTGAAGGTACTCCAGCGCCCGGAGCGCGCGCCTGACCACCGGCGCCTCGGAGCCCTCGCGCGCGACCGGCGCCTGACTCACGACCACGGTCATGGGCTTCGCCAGCCGGCGCACGACCTGGACGGTGCGGGCGAGGGCGGCCAGATCGAGGATGGTCGGGCGCACCACCACCACCGCCGCGTCGGCAAGGACCAGGGCCTCGCCGACGTCCTCGACCGCGCCGGCCGCCGTGTCGATGATCAGGAGCTGCTTGTTGAGGCCGCAGGCCGCGAGCTGGGCGGCCAGGAGCCTGGGACCGGAGGTCGCGACGCACTCGGGGCCGGCGTCGGCGCGCGCGGCCAGCAGGTCGCTGGCGGAGTGCTGCGGATCGACGTCGGCCACCAGCACGTCCAGGCCCCGCAGGTGCGCGGCCAGCGCCAGGTGGGTCGCGACCGTGGTCTTGCCCGAGCCGCCCTTCAGGCCGATGACCGCCAGTGTCCGCAACTCGAAACGCTCCCCGCGCGCGGTCTCAGCCCGCCGGCGCGGCGGCGGCGGCGGCGTCCACCGGCGGCGCCAGGAATCCCGCCTCGGCATAGGCGACGGCGCGCCGGATCGACTCCTCGATCGCGTTCGGGTCGCACTCGCCCTCGGACATGATCGCCAGGCGCGCGTCGTCCCAGTGCGTCATGTGCTCGATGCCGAAGGTGAAGTGCAGCCGCCAGCAGACCTCGGCGTGGCTGAGATGAGGCAGGGCGCGCTGAACCAGACGCACGACGCGGGTCAGCTCGTTGACGGTGGCGGCCACTTCCTCCTGCACCTCGGGCAGGGTGCTCACGAGCGCGCGCGCCAGAAACTGGACCGTGGCCTGGCGGCCGCTGTCCGGCGCGCGCAGCCGCGCCAGCGGCGCGATCGCCGCGTAGAGGACTTTGCCGATCTCGGGCCGGGGCTGGGCCTCGAGCTCGGCGAACATGGCGTTGCGGATCTCACCGACCTCGGCGATCCGCGTGCGCAGGATGGTCCTCAGCAGGTTCGCCTTGGACCCGAAGTGATGGTAGATCACCGAGATCGAGACATCCGCCGCCTTGGCGATGTCGCGGATCGACACGGACTCCAGCCCCTGCTCGCCGAACAGCCGCTCGGCGGTCTCCAGGATGGCGGCGGCCGAAGGTCCGATCTCGCGGCCCTCGGCGAGCGGCGCCGTTGACGACCTCACGGTTCCCGACCCTCTGATCCCGCCGGGCTCCCGGCGGCCCGCCGCGTGCGGCCCCGCGCCGACGCATCCCGGAACGGCCCCCATCGACGGGAGATGTCAAGGCTGCATCCCGGCGGGTCCGACCCGCACCGCCGCGCCGGTTCGGCGAGCGGGGCTCGCGCGCCCTTCAGGAAACGCTCTGCCCGACGTTCGGAACGAGCGGTCCAGCCTGGATGGCCGCTAACGCACCGCTTCGAGCGCCGCCAGGGTCTCGTCGGTGGGGCTGGGGGCGTCGACGCGGGTCGAGGGCGCGATCATGAAGCCGCGGTCCTGGCGGTCGACGCCGGCCAGGGCCCGCTCGAGCGTCTCGGGGCTCCACGGACGGCCGTGGTTGCTGAAGGCGTGCTCGGCGCTCCAGCCCTCGAACAGGAAGAGGTCGTCGCCCTCGATGCCGAAGACGCGGCCGGTGAAGCGGCAGCGCTCGGACGCCAGATAGACCACCAGCGGCGAGACGTGCTCGGGCGCCACGCGGTCGAACCCGTCCTGGACCGGCTTCATGATGTCGTCGAGCGCCGGCACGGCCAGGGTCATGCGCGTCCTTGCCATGGGCGCGATGGCGTTCACCCGCACGCCGAGCCAGGCGAGCTCCGTGGCCGCGGAGATGGTGAAGGCGGCGACCCCAGCCTTGGAGGCGCAATAGGCCGGCGCGCCCACCGCCGGGTTCGTGCCCGCGGGCGAGGAGGTGTTGACGATGGCGCGGCCGGGCGCCGGGCCGGCCTGGAGCCAGTGGCTGGACGCCCAGTGCGACACGGCCGCCGTGCCGGTGAGGTTGACCGCGATGGTCAGCTCCCAGTCCTCGCGGGTCATCCGCTCGGTGGTGTTGAAGCGGGCGATGCCGGCGTTGTTGACCACGATGTCGAGCCGCCCGAAGGCCGCGACGGCGGCGTCCACCATGCGTCCGGCCGCGTCCCAGTCGGCGACGCTGTCGGCATTGGCCAGCGCCCGCCCGCCGCCGGCCTCGATCTCGGCGACGACCCCTTGCGCGGTGGAGGCGTCCGCGCCCTCGCCGGTGTCGCTGCCGCCAAGGTCGTTGACCAGCACCGCCGCGCCGGCCTCGGCCAGGGCCAGGGCGTGCGCGCGCCCGAGTCCGCGCCCCGCGCCGGTGACGATCGCGACCTTGCCGTCCAGAAGTCCCGCCACTCGGGTTCTCCTTGCCTCGTGTCGCCGCGCCGCTTGCCGGGACGAACGGCGTGAGGTGTGGACCTCAGCGCTTGTCGAACCTGGACAGCACCTCGCCGGCCCAGCCCATGATGTCCTTGGAGGCGATCTTCCATTCGCCGTCCACCTTGGCGACGACGTCGCGGATATGGCCGCACCAGTGCAGGTAGGGCTTGGCGGGCGGCCGGTTGATCGTCGCCCAGGCGTAGGAGCGCACCACCCAATGGTCGGGCCGGCCCTGGGGGTCGGGCTCGAACACGAACTGCGCCATCTGGTGCTGGTGGCCGGGGAAGTCCGGCCGCTCATGGAACTTGAGGACCAGCTTGCGGATCTCCTCGCGGCCCTTGCGGACCTCCAGCTCGCCGGTCGCGGTCTCCTCGGTGGCCTCGGCGTCCTCGGTGAAGAGGTCGACGTAGCCGTCGGTGTCGCCGGTATCGAGCGCCCAGCTGTAGCGGGCGTACATCTCGTAGATTTCGGTGCGGTCCTGAGCGCTGGGTCCGGGCATCTGGGTCTCCTTGCTGGGCGTCAGTCGGCGGCGGCTGCGCGGAAGGCGTCCTCGATGCGCCGGTGGCGCGCCTCGACCGCCGGCGCCATGTCGGGATGGGTCAGGGCGTAGAGGTCGCCGTCGCGGACGGACCTGACCACGAGGGCGCCGACCTCGTCCGGATCGAGCCAGCTCATCCTGGCGCCCTCTTCGCTGGTCTCCAGGTCGGTGTCGACGAGGCCCGCCGCCCCCAGCCCCGCCGGGCGGTTGCGCGAGCTGGACTTGATGTTGGTGCGGACCGGCCCGGGGCAGAGCACGGTGACGCCCACCCTGGCGCCGGAGGCCGCAAGCTCCTCGGCCAGGACCTCGCTCAGCGCCACGACGCCGAACTTGCTGACGCCGTAGCCGCCGAGGCCCGGCGCGGGCCTCAGCCCCGACATCGAGGCGGTGTTGACGATGTGCCCGCCCTCGGGATTGGCCAGCAGCAGCGGCAGGAAGACGTTCACGCCGTGTATCACGCCGAAGAGGTTGACCCCGAGCAGCCAGCGCCAGTCCGCGGCGGTCATGTCGGCGATCGGGGCGGTCGAGCCGACCCCGGCGTTGTTGCAGACCAGGTGGACCGCGCCGAAGCGGCGCAGCGTCTCGTCGGCGAGGGCCTGGACGCTTTCGAGCGAGCTGACGTCGGCCTGGACGGCGACGGCCCCGATCTCGGCGGCGGCCGCGTCCAGGGCGGCCGGCTCGACGTCGGCGATGACCACGTTCATGCCTTCGCCGACCAGGCGCCTGGCGATGCCCTTGCCGATGCCCGAGGCCCCGCCGGTGACCACGGCCGTGCGGCTGGCGAGCTCCTGAAATCCGCTCATGCGTCGTCCTCTTTCTCGTCCGCGCCCGCCGTCTTTGGATGCGGCTTCAGTCGTAGAAGGCGAAGAACCGGGCCTCCAGGCTCGCGCGGGGCTGGGCCCCCTCGCGGCCCGGCACGTCGAACCCGGTGTGGAACGGCTGGACGGCGTGGGGGTTGGCCGAGTCGTGGCCGACGAAGACCAGCACGTCCTCGGGACCCATGTCGGAGCACCACCACCACTTGTGCCCGGGTCCGTACCGGCAGCTTCGGGCCTCGATGATCTCGAGCGCGGTGCCCTCGTCGCCGATCACCGCGTCATAGAAGATCACGTCGTCGTCGGGCACGGAGCGCCGGTCGCAGAAGGCCAGGAGGTTGTCCTGCGGCGGGTCCGAGACGGCGCGCCAGGTCTGGTAGAGCACCACGCGACCGTAGGGCGCGATCGGCCGCTCGGCGGCCTCCAGGCTGAAGCGCAGGAACCGCTCGACCGACTTTGCGGTGACGTCCAGATGGACGAAGCCGGCCGCGCCGGCCCAGGTCTGGCGCTTGGAGCGCTGGCTGAACCGGACGGTGAGCCCGGTGGCCTGGGGGATGACCTCGCGCGCGCCGCTGATCTTGCGGATCAGCGGCGTCAGCTCCTCGTAATAGGCCCGGTTGATCGGCGGCAGGCCGGGCTGGGCGGTCATGTTCGCGTCGGCCATCTCCGGGCGGCGGGCGACGGCGCTCTGGTGGGAGGCCAGGACGAAGCCCTGGCGCTCGATGGAGACCTCGCCCGGCGCGGCCGACCTCAGGTCGCGGATCACCACCTCGTGCGGCTCGAAGGCCATGAGGTTGCGCTCGGGCTCGATCAGGTCGAACCGGCCCCGGGCGATATTCGGGTCGAAGTAGTTGATCGTGGCGCGGACGGCCGTGTCGACGGCGGCGGCCTGGCCCATGAGTTCCTCCCTGGAGCCGATCCAGCGCAAACAGCCGACCGGGCCGCCCGGGTCAAGACGATCGTTCGTTCTGTCTCAATAGGGCAGGCCGACGTAGTTCTCGGCAAGCGCGGTCTGGGCCGCGGTCGAGCCGGCGAGATAGCCCAGCTCGGCGTCCTGCAGCCGCCGGTCGAAGCCGCTGGCCTCGGGGAAGCTGTGCAGGACGCTGGTCATCCACCAGGAGAACCGCTCGGCCGCCCAGACCCGCTTCAAGGCCGTCTCGGAATAGGCGTCCAGGCCCGCTGTCGAGCCCGACCGGTAGTGCTCGCAAAGGCCCCGCCACAGGTAGAAGACGTCGCTGGCGGCGAGGTTCAGGCCCTTGGCCCCGGTCGGCGGGACGATGTGGGCCGCATCGCCGGCCAGGAAGAGGCGTCCGAAGCGCATGGGCTCGGCCACGAAGCTGCGCAGCGGTGCGATCGATTTCTCGATGGAGGGGCCGGGAACCAGCCGGGCGGCGGCGTCCGGGTCGAGGCGCGCGGCGAGCTCGGACCAGAAGCGGTCGTCGGACCAGTCCTCGATCTGGTCGTCCAGCCGGCACTGGACGTAGAGGCGGCTGCGGCTGGCCGAGCGCATGGAGCAAAGGGCGAAGCCGCGCTCATGGCGGGCGTAGATCAGCTCGGGCGAGATCGGCGCGCGGTCCGCCAGGATTCCCAGCCAGCCGAAGGGATAGACGCGCTCATAGGCCTTGAGCACCTCGGCCGGGATCATGGTGCGGCTGACGCCGTGGAAGCCGTCGCAGCCGACGATGAAGTCGCATTCCATCTCATGGTCCGCGCCGTCCTTGCGCCAGACGAGGCGCGGCCGGTCGCCGGCGATGTCCAGCGGGGTCACGTCCTTGGCCTCATACACGGTCTGGAGCCCGGCCTCGGCGCGCGCCTGCATAAGGTCGCGGGTGATCTCGGTCTGGCCGTAGACGATCACCGCCTCGCCGGTCGAGCGCGCGGAAGTCGATGCGATGACGCGCGCCGTCGAAGCTGATCTCGATGCCGTCGTGGACCAGCCCCTCGGCATGCATGCGCTGGCCGACGCCGGCCTGGTCCAGGAGGTCGGCCATGCCCTGCTCGATGACGCCTGCCCGGATGCGGCCCAGCACATAATCGCCGCTGCGCTGCTCCAGGATGACGTTGTCGACGCCCTCGCGGTGGAGAAGCTGGCCCAGGAGCAGGCCCGACGGGCCCGCGCCGATGATCCCGACCTTGGTGCGCATGGCGTCCGCTCCCTGGGCGGCCTCTCTAGTGTGGTGGATCAGAAGTTCGCATGATGATGGCGGCGCCCTCGGCTGCGAACTTCTGATCCGTAAACCACACTAGAATCATACATTTGCTAGTGTCCTTATCGATCCCGAAGTTCGCATCTGCCTGGCAAATGCGCTGGCGAACTTCGGAATCGGGACACTAGCGCGAACCAGGCCCTCGGGCGATGGACAGGCCCCACCCGATCTTGGACAATCCTGACCTCGACGACGCCCAGGAGACGCCATGGCGACGGTCCCGGCCTTCGCGCTCTACGGGGACAGGGACGGCTCGGTCCTCGGCGACTGGCTGCACTGCGAGTCGATCCCGGCGCGCAGCGGCCGCTACGACTGGGAGATCAAGCCTCACCGCCATCCGCACGTCTTTCAAATTCTGCACCTCAGCGGCGGGTCGGGGACCTGCCTGCTCGAGGGGCGGCAAGCCGCGCTCGTCCCCTCGACGGCGGTCACGGTCCCGCCCGGGACGATCCACGGCTTCCGCTTCAGCCCCGACGTGCGGGGCTGGGTGCTGACGCTCATGGCCGACAGGGCCGCGCCGGTCGCGGACGCGGTCGGGCTCGGCGAGACCTACGCCCGGCCCCAGCTGATCCCCCTGGGCGACGGGCGAGGCCGCGCGGGCGGCCGCTGCGCGCCTGGACCTGATCGCGAGCGAGGTCGGCGAGCGGCGTCCCGGCCGGGACGCCCTGATCGACGCTGAGCTGCGGAGCGTCCTGGTGCTGCTGGCCCGAAACCTGCCGGGCGCGCCCTCGGCGGAGGCCCCGAGCTCGCGGCTCGGCCGGAAGGCGGAAGAGTTCCGCCGGCTCCTGGGCCGCCATTTCCGCGAGGAGCGGTCGCTCGGCTTCTATGCCGAAAGGCTCGGCGTCTCGGAGACCCACCTGAACCGCATCTGCCGCGCGGCGCTGGGGCGCTCGGCGCTGGGCCTCATCCACGAGCGGATCCTGGCCGAGGCGCAAAGGGACCTCGCCTTCACCACCATGGGCGTGGCCGAAATCGCCCATTCCCTCGGCTTCGAGGACCCGGCCTACTTCTCGCGCTTCTTCGCCCGGCGGGCGGGAGCGTCGCCCAGGGCCTACCGGCGGGACGCCGTGCAGCGGATGGCCGGGCCGACCTAGGCCGCGTCGACCAGCACCACCTCGGCGTCGTCGAGGGCGCGGACCTCGAGCGTCGGCTCGTCCACGATGGCCGCGCCGTCCCGGGCCTGGATCCTGACGCCATTGACCTCGATCTCGCCCTTTGCGGTCGCGAGATAGGCGTGGCGGCCCGCGGCGAGGTCGTAGGCGGCGCTCTCGCCGGGCTTCAGGCTCGCGCCCAGCACGCGGGCGTCGGCGCGGATCGGCAGGGCGCCCTCGTCGCCGAGGCCCGAGGCCAGGGGGATGAAACGGCCCGAGCGATCGGCCCTGGGGAAGGGGCGCTGGTCCCAGATGGGCGCGCCGCCGCGCTCGCGCGGGAGGATCCAGATCTGGAAGATGCGCGTGGGACCGGCCTCGCGGTTGTATTCGGCGTGGCGGATGCCCGAGCCCGCGGACATCACCTGCACGTCGCCGGCCTCGGTGCGGCCGACATTGCCGAGCGAGTCCTGATGGGTGACCGCGCCCTCGCGGACATAGGTGATGATCTCCATGTCGGCGTGCGGATGGGGCGGAAAGCCGGTTCCAGGCGCGATCTCGTCGTCGTTCCAGACGCGAAGGCCGCCCCAGCCCATGCGCTGGGGGTCGTGGTAGTCGCCGAAGGAGAAGTGATGGCGGGTGTCCAGCCAGCCAAGGTCGAAATGCCCCAGCCGGTCCTTGGGCCTGCGTTCGATCATGGGAAAAGCCTCCTGATCACCAGATAGGAGGCCGCCGGCAAACTGCAACTGCGCCTGTTGCGATTAGGCCGCCTGCTCCAGCCGCCCTTCCCATTGGCCGAGGGTCGCCAGGCCGTTCATCCGCGCCCGATGGGCGAAGGCGCGCTGGGCGGCCGCGACGTTCTCGCTCTTGCCCGACCAGGCCTTCTGGGGCGCCGCCTGCAACGCGCGGCCGTAGGAGAAGGTGAGCTTCCAGGGCAGGGGTCCGAGCTTGTTCATGGCGTCCAGGTGCGCGGTGGCCTCCTCGTCGGACTGGCCGCCGGAGAGGAAGGCGATCCCGGGCACGGCGCACGGGACCGAAGCCTTGAGCGCCGCCACGGTGCGCATGGCCACGTCCTGGACGGCGTCCTTGCCGCCGGACGCCTTGCCGCAGATGACCATGTTGGGCTTGAGGATCATGCCCTCCAGGGCCACGCGCTGCTCGAAGAGCTCATCGAACACGGCGTTCAGGACGAAGCGAGTGACCTCGTCGCAGCGGTCGATCCCATGGGCGCCGTCCATCAGCACCTCGGGCTCGACCATCGGAACGATCTGGTTCGCCTGGCAGAGCGCCGCATAGCGGGCCAGGGCGTGGGCGTCGGCCTTGACCGCGCCCGCCGTGGGGATCCCATCGGCGATGTCGATCACCGCCCGCCATTTGGCGAAGCGCGCGCCGCGCTCGTAGTAGGCGGCCAGCCGTTCGCCCAGGCCGTCCAGGCCCTCGGTGACGGTCTCGCCGGGGAAGCCCGCAAGCGGCTTGGCGCCCTTGTCGACCTTGATGCCGGGGATCGAGCCGGCCTGGCTGATGAGATCGACCAGGGGCGTCCCGTCCGCGGCGTCCTGCCAGATGGTCTCGTCGTAGAGGATCACGCCCGAGATGTGCTTCGACATCGCCTCGGTCGAGCGGAACAGAAGCTCGCGGTAGTCGCGCCGGTTGGCCTCGGTGGACTCCACGCCGATGGCGTCGAAGCGCTTCTTGATCGTGCCCGAGGACTTCGTCGGCGGCGAGGATGCCCTTGCCGGGCGTCACCATCTTCTCGGCGATCTCGTTGAGCTCTGTCAGGTTCATCGGTCGGGCCCCAGTCCGAAAACGGCGCGCGTTCAGCGCGCCAGCGCCGCCACCCCCGGCAGCGTCTTGCCTTCCATCCATTCTAGGAACGCGCCGCCGGCTGTCGAGACGAACGTGAAGTCGGCAGCGACGCCGGCGGCGTGCAGCGCGGCGGTGGTGTCGCCGCCGCCGGCCACGGCGATCAGCCTGCCGGCCTTGCACAGCGCGGCGGCGTGGCGGGCGGCCGCCACCGTCGCCTTGTCGAAGGGCGGGACCTCGAAGACGCCGAGCGGTCCGTTCCAGACCAGCGTCCTGGACGCCTCCATGGCGTCGGTGATCTGGGCGAGCGTCTTGGGGCCCACGTCGAAGATCTTCTCTTCGGGGCCGAGCCTCGCCGGGCCGCCGAGTTCGGCGATGCGGCTGGGCGCGCCGGGCTCCAGCGCCCGGCCGACCACCACGTCCGTCGGCAGGATCAGATGGCAGCGGGAGGTTTCGGCCTTCTTCAGGATCTCGCGCGCCGTGTCGGCCATGTCCTTCTCGCAGAGCGAGGCGCCGACGTCGTAGCCCTGGGCGAAGCGAAAGGTGTTGGCCATGCCCCCGCCGATGGCCAGGACGTCGAGCTTGGCGATCAGGTGGTCCAGGAGCTCGAGCTTGGTGGAGACCTTGGCGCCGCCGACGATGCCCATGACCGGCCGCGCGGGCGAGCCCAGCGCCTTGTCCAGGTGCTCGAGTTCGGTCTGCATGGCGCGGCCGGCGAAGGCGGGCAGCAGATGCGCGATCCCTTCGGTGGAGGCGTGGGCGCGGTGCGCGGCGGAGAAGGCGTCGTCCACGTAGAGATCACCCAGGGCCGCCAGGGCGCGGGCGAAGTCCGGGTCGTTCTCCTCCTCGCCCCTGTGGAAGCGCAGGTTCTCGAGCAGCAGGACCTCGCCGTCCTTCAGGCGGGCGACGGCGGCCTCGGCCTTGGGGCCGATGCAGTCGTCGGCGAAGGCGACCGGCGCGCCGATCAGGGCTTCCAGCGGCCCCACCAGCGGCTTCAGGCTCATGGATGGGACGCGCTCGCCCTTGGGCCGGCCGAAGTGGGAGATCAGGATCACCCGCGCCCCGCCGGCGCGGAGGTCCGAAATGGTGGGCAGGGCCGCGCGAAGGCGCGTGTCGTCGGTGACCTCGCCGTCCTCCATGGGGGCGTTGAAGTCCACCCGCACGAGGACGCGGCGCCCCTTGACGTCCGCGTCGTCCAGCGTCCGGAAGCCGGGCATGCGCCAGCTCTAGAGCAGCTTGCCCATGGCGATGGCGGTGTCGGCCATCCGCGTGGAGAAGCCCCATTCGTTGTCGTACCAGGCGAGCACCCGGGCGAGCTTGCCTTCGATCACCTGGGTCTGGGGCAGGGCGACGGTCGAGGATGCGGCGACGTGGTCGTAGTCCTTGGAGACGAGCGGCGCCTCCTCCACGGCCAGCACCCCACGCAGCGGCGGGCCCTCGGAGGCCGTGCGCATGGCGTCGTTGATCTCATCGACCGTGACGTCGCGGCCGGGCACGATCTTGAGGTCCACCACCGAGACGTTCGGCGTGGGCACCCGGATCGAGGAGCCGTCGAGCTTGCCCTTCAGCTCGGGGATCACCAGTCCGATGGCCTTGGCCGCGCCCGTGGAGGTGGGGATCATGGACTGGGCCGCGGCGCGGGCGCGGTAGAGGTCCTTGTGCAGCTGGTCCAGCGAGGGCTGGTCGTTGGTGTAGGAGTGGATCGTGGTCATGTAGCCGCGCTCGATCCCGCACAGGTCGTGCAGGACCTTGGCCACGGGGGCCAGGCAGTTGGTGGTGCACGAGGCGTTGGAGACGACGATGTCGTCGGCGGTCAGGCCCTCGTGGTTCACGCCGTAGACGATGGTCTTGTCCACCCCGTCGGCCGGGGCGGAGATCAGCACCCGCTTGGCGCCCGCCTTCAGGTGGGCGGAGGCCTTGTCCTTGGAGGTGAAGATCCCGACGCACTCCAGCGCGATGTCGACGCCGAGCGCCTTGTGCGGCAGGTCAGCCGGGTCGCGGTGGGCGGTGCACTTGATGGGCCCCAGGCCGATATCGAGCATGTCCCCCTCGACCGTCACCCGGCCGGGGAAGCGCCCGTGGGTGGAATCGTAGCGCAGCAGGTGCGCATTGGTCTCGATCGGCCCGAGGTCGTTGATGGCCACGACCTCGATGTCGCGCCGCCCGAACTCGAAGATCGAGCGCAGGATGAGCCGGCCGATCCGGCCAAATCCGTTGATGGCGACTCTGAGGGCCATTGCCCGCCTCCTCCTTCAGCCGGTCGTTCCCCAACGGCCGGCCGCATTCCACGCCCGTGAGGCAGGCGGTGTTGCGACCGCGCGGGCCGGAGTCAACCCCCCTCGCCGGTCGGCCCGCCGGCGCGCGGCGCGGTCAGGCGTGATCGCCTGACCGCTCAAGCGCGCCCTGGCCGGGAGGGTCTGGCGCGCGTCCGGGCGGCGGGACCGTTCGCCCCGCCGCCCGACACGGCCTAGGCCTGGGGCGGCGGGGGCTGGGCCGGCTCCGAAGCCGGGGCGCTGGACGGGGTGGCCGACGGCGGCGGCGTCACCGCCTCGGGCGGCGGGGGCGCCTCGATGACGGGGCTGGGCGGACTCTGGGCGGTCGAGCCCAGGGTCGGGGCGGGGACGACCGGTTGCGGGGCCGCGTCCTCGGGCGTCACGCTGGTCGCCGACGAGGGCTGGGACGTGGTCCTGGAGGGGCTGCGGCGAGGCGGCGGCGGCGTGCGGGCGTGGGTCGCAGCGCGCGCATGCCGGGCGGGTGGCGGCGCGGCCTCGACCGTGGCCGCCGGCGGCGCCTGAACGGGCCGAAGCGCGGGCGCGCTCGAGACGGGCGCGGCGGCGGGCTCGGGGGGCGCCTGCTCCAGGGCGGCGGGCGAGGAGGCCGCGGGCGCGGACTGCGTGGCCGAATCGTCGGTCGCGGTCGGGGCCGGCCCGCTGGTGAAATAGACCGCGGCCGCGATCACGGCCGCAGCCGCGGTCACGCCGAGGATCGGGATGAGCGGCGAGCCGCGGCGCTCGTGGACGCGCTGGTAGATCGGCGTCTGGGTGGCGAACAGGGGAACGTCCGACGAGGGCTGGACAGCCGGTCGGGCCGGGTCGAGGATTTGGACGGCCATGTGGTCCTCCGAGGCTTTCGCCCCTCCCCGCCGTTCCATGTAACGGCGCTCGCCGCAGCGGGTTCCGGGCTGAGCCGTAGCCGCGGAAGGCTGCGCCTGCCCGCCGAGCGTCATCGAAGCGTCATCAGATCATGGTGGGAAAAGCGTGGGGGCCTATGCTGCGTGCGAGCGACTCGCCATGAGCCAATTCGACCCCCGATCGAGGAACTGGCCCGGCGCCGCCTTCGCCGGCCTGGCGGCGCGCCTGAAGCGCCGGGGCGAGGCCGAGGAGACCGCCGATCCGCCCGAGCCCTCCGCGCCCCCCGCGCCGGCCGGGACCGCGCAGGCGGAGCAGCAGACCCTCTACGCCATGGCGTTGCAGGGCCTGCCCGATCCGGTGATGCTGGTCGCCGGGGACGCCGAGGCCGAGGGAGAGCCGCGGCTGCTGTTCGTCAACGCGGCCGCCCAGGAGCTCTTCCGGCTGCAGCGGGCCAGCGGGATGTTCGCCGCCTCCCTGCGAAACCCGGTGGTCCTGGAGGCCCTGGACGAAGCGCTCTACGGGCGCGTCCAGGCCGAGGCCGTGTTCGAGGAGGGCGGGCTCAGCGAGCGGGTGTGGCGCACCCTGGCGCGGCCCCTGGCGAGCGACGGCGAGGAGCGGCTGGCGCTGGTGGTGCTGCACGACGAGACCAACGCGCGGCGCAGCGAGCGCATGCGCGCCGACTTCCTGGCCAACGCCAGCCATGAGCTCAGGACGCCGCTCGCCTCGCTGGCCGGCTTCATCGAGACCCTGCGCGGCCACGCCAAGGAGGACCCGGCCGCGCGCGACCGGTTCCTGGCGATCATGGCCCAGCAGGCCGACCGGATGTCGCGGCTGATCGCGGACCTGCTGTCGCTGAGCCGCATCGAGCTGAACGAGCACATCGCGCCCTCCGGCGCGGTGGACCTGGGACTGGCGGCCACCGACGTGCTGGACGCCCTGGGCCCGGTCGCGGCCGAGGCGGGGGTGCGGATCGAGCCCTCGCTGCCGGGGCCCGGCGCCGCCAAGGTGGTCGGCGACCGGGACCAGATCATCCAGGTGATCCAGAACCTGACCGAGAACGCCATCAAATACGCCGGCCGGGACGGCGTGGCCCGGCTGGAGGTGACCGGGCCGGTGAGCATGGACGAGGCCCTGACCGCCAGCCGCCCCGAGGCGGCGGGCCTGTCGCTGCTCACGCCCGACCGGCTCCCGAACGCGCGCTACGCCGTGCTGAGGGTGCGCGACTCCGGCCCGGGAATCGCGCGAGAGCACCTCCCGAGGCTCTCGGAGCGGTTCTATCGGGTGGAGGGGCAGAAGAGCGGGGAGCGGTCCGGCACTGGCCTGGGCCTCGCCATCGTCAAGCACATCGTCAACCGCCACCGCGGCGGCCTCGCGGTGGAAAGCGTCCAGGGCGAGGGCTCGACCTTCATCGCCTATTTCCCTGTATCGCCGCCATGAGCGCTGTCATCGAAATGCAACAGGATTGTCGCATATGGGCCGCCGGGCGCATGGCGCGCCCGCAAGCTTCGCCGTTGCGGGATCGCTCGCGGCGGACCCTCGGCGCGGATGAAATTGTCACAAACCTGAGCGATACGCCGAGGCAGGACTATATCACTGGCCGATTCGGCTAGTGAGGTGAGTTTGACGTTCGTCCCTCTGATCGGGGCGACCTGGGCGACGAACGTCAAATTCGTAAACCTCACTAGGATGTTGATCTGGCTGGTGTCCTTATCGACTCTGACGTTCGTTCGGCGCTTCCCCGGGCGGTGACGAACGTCGGAGTTGGGACACTAGAGGTTCGCGGGCATGACCGAGCACACCGTCAAGGCTTATGGCGAGGAGCTGAGCCAGCTCGCCGCGGAAGTCGCCCGGATGGGCGGCCTCGCCGAGGCGGAGGTCGCCGACGCCCTGGACACCGTCACCCGCCGCGACCTGTCGCTGGCCCAGTCGGTGATCGAGCGCGACATCAAGCTCGACGCGCTGGACCTGGAGATCGAGCGCAAGTCGATCCGGCTGATCGCGCTTCGCCAGCCGGTTGCGCAGGATCTGCGCCGGACGGTGGCGGCGATGAAGATCGCCTCGAACCTGGAGCGCTGCGGCGATCTTGCGAAGAACATCGCCAAGCGCGGGGTGGTGCTGGCCGAGTCCGAGCCGATGACGCCGCTCACGCGCTCGATCGATCGGATGGGCCGGCTGGTGGCGGGGCGCCTGAAGGACGTGCTGGACGCCTACACCGGCTCGGACCTGGACGGGGCCATGCGGGTGTGGTCGCGCGACGACGAGGTCGACGAGCACTACAACAGCCTGTTCCGCGAGCTGCTCACCTACATGATGGGCGACCCGCGCACGATCACCGCCTGCGCGCACCTGCTGTTCATCGCCAAGAACCTGGAGCGCATCGGCGACCACGCCACCAACATCGCCGAGATCGTCCACTACGAGATCACCGGCGACGAGCTGCCGCCCGAGCGGCCGAAGTGGGATCCCCTGCGTCAGCCCGTTGAAGGAGGGCCCAAGTGACGCCGTACATCATGGTGGTCGAGGACGAGGATTCGCTCGCCACCCTCCTGCAGTACAACCTGGACAAGGAGGGCTACCGCGTCGGCCTGGCCGGCGACGGCGAGGAAGCCCTGATGATGATCGACGAGCAGGCGCCGGACCTGGTGCTGCTGGACTGGATGCTGCCCAAGGTGTCGGGCGTGGAGGTCTGCCGCCGCCTGCGCTCGCGGCCCGAGACGCGCAACCTGCCGATCATCATGCTGACCGCGCGGGTCGAGGAGTCCGACCGCATCCGGGGCCTGGACACCGGCGCGGACGACTACATCGTCAAACCCTGCTCCATGAGCGAGCTGGCCGCGCGCATCCGCGCCGTGCTGCGCCGCATCCGCCCGGGCCTGGCCGAGGACCGCGTCCGCCACGGCGACCTGGTCATCGACCGGGCGGCGCACCGGGTGAAGCGCGGCGCGCGCGAAGTGCGCCTCGGCCCCACCGAGTTCCGCCTGCTCGACTATCTCATGCAGCATCCCGGGCGGGTGTTCAGCCGCGAGCAGCTGCTGGATGCGGTCTGGGGCTCGGACGTCTATGTCGAGGCGCGCACGGTGGACGTCCACATCGGGCGGCTCAGGAAGGCCCTGATCGACGGCGCCGAAGGCGATCCGATCCGGACGGTCCGCTCGGCCGGCTATTCGCTGGACGTGGAGGCGGTCTAGGCTCCGGAATGAATGCCGGGCATCCCGGCGAAGGCCGGGATCCGGCTGGATGCGCGCAGAGCAGGGTTCCAGGCTCTCCGAGCCGATCCAATCAGCCTGTTCGGATGGAATCTGGGCCCCGACCTTCGCCAGGGATCACCGTAAGAAATTGAATCAGAACGGCTTCTTCTGAGGGCGGACCCTAGAGCGGCTCGATGTCCTTCAGCCCTGGCCAGTGGCTGTCGCGGCGGTTGGCGAGGATCTCGGACGACGGCAGCGGCCACTCGATCCCGATCTCGGGATCGCTCCACAGGAGCCCGCCCTCGTCCTCGGGCGAGTAGTCGTCGCTGACCTTGTAGAGCACCTCGGCGATGTCGGTCAGGGTCAGGAAGCCGTGGGCGAAGCCCTTGGGCGCCAGGACCTGTCGCCAGTTCTCGGCCGAGAGCTCCACGCCGACCCACTGGCCGAAGCTGGGCGAGCCCCTTCGGACGTCGACGACCACGTCGTAGACCGCGCCGCGGGTCACGCGCACGAGCTTGTCCTGCATGCGCGGCGCGCGCTGGAAGTGCAGGCCCCGCAGGATGCCGCGCCGGCCCGACAGGGAGTGGTTGTCCTGCACGAACGCGGCGTCGACGCCGTGCTCGGCCAGAACCTTGCGGCTGTAGGTTTCCGAGAAGAAGCCTCGTTCGTCCCCGTGCTTCTCGGGAACGATCAGGAGGACGTCGGGAAGCGCCAACCGGCGGATTTCGATCATGCCGCTTCTTCGCCGCCCCGGCCGGCGAAGGCAATCGTCCGTGACCCGCCCAGCGCGTGACATCGCGGCGTGAAGCTCTACATCTGGCGTCCGACTCGCGTGGAAGGGACCCGGATTGGCGGCCTCGGCCGGACCAGAGATCGAACGGCTGATCGCCCTGCTCGGCAAGCTGCCGGGCCTGGGGCCGAGGTCCGCGCGCCGGGCGGCGCTGGCTCTCTTGAAGCGCCGCGACCAGCTCCTCGCTCCCCTCGCCCAGGCCCTGGCCGAGGCGGCCGACAAGGTGCGCGCCTGCCGGACCTGCGGCGCGCTGGACAGCTGCGACCCCTGCCAGGTCTGCAGCGATACGGCGCGCGATGCGGGCCTGATCTGCGTGGTCGAGGAGGTGGGCGCGCTCTGGGCGCTGGAGCGCGGCGGGGCCTTCCGCGGCCGCTACCACGTGCTGGGGGGGCTGCTGTCGGCGCTGGACGGGATCGGGCCGCAGGCCCTGCGCGTGGACGAGCTGGTGGGCCGCGTCCGCGAGGGCGGCGTGCGCGAGGTGATCCTGGCCCTGCCCGCCACGGTCGACGGCCAGACCACGGCCCACTACCTGGCCGACCGGCTCCAGCCCGCGGGCGTGCAGATCACCATGCTGGCGCAGGGGCGTGCCTGTCGGCGGCGAGCTCGACTGGCTCGACGACGGCACTATCGCCCAGGCGCTCAGGGCGCGGCGGCCGGCCTGAGGGCGACTACTCCGCGTCGCCCGGCAAGGCGACCGGCTCGAACCTCACCTGGCCGCCCGGCCCGGACACCATGCGGTAAAGCTTGGGCGGCTTGCCGGGCGTGCAGCCGGACGGCGCGCCCTTGATCTCCAGCTGCTTGAGCAGGCCCGTCGCCGCCGTGATCGTCTCCGGGATCTTGGTGTCCGTCTTCTGGCCGAACGAGGTCAGCATGCCGTTGGCGAAGTTCGCCGACAGCTCCGCCGATCCGTAGCCGGTGCGGGGCCGCACGTGCCGCGGCCGCGTGGGATCGGGCAAGGTGATCAGGGACGCCGTGGCTTCGCAGTCCTTGTTGTAGCTGATCATCAGATAGGGCGCGGGGTCGTAGTAGGTCGCCGCCCCACCGTCGTAGCCCGACCCGAACTCGAGCTGCGCGCACCCGGCTAGCAATCCTGCGCCGGCCACGGCGGCGATCGCGATCGCCTTCGCCATGAGCTCCTCCCGACTATCGCATCAGCGACGGGCGCCGACGCTCGGTTTCCGCCTGGAGCGCGTTCCGCAAATGTGGAACCCGGTCTTGCGGCAAGGACGCGCTCGAGCGTTGGAAGCTAGAGCACGGGCCTCGGAATCGGCAAGCGCTTGCGCCCGCCGCGCGATCTCAGCTCCCGGCCCGTCGCAGGAGCCGCCGCGCCTGCTCCAGGTGCAGCCGCTCGACCATGGCGCCGCGGAGCCGCAGCACGCCCTTGCCGGCCGCCTCGGGCGCAGCGAAGGCCTCGACCACCGCGCGCGCCCAGTCGAGCGCCGCAGGCGAGGGCGAGAAGATGCGGTTGGCGGCCTCGATCTGGGCGGGATGCACCAGGCTCTTGCCGTCGAAGCCGAAGGCGGCCTCTTCGCGGGCGTCGGCCTCGAAGCCGGCCGCATCGTCGATGCCGGTGAAGGCGCCGCCGATCACCGCAAGGCCGTTGGCGCGGGCGGCGACGACCAGCCCGCTCAACACCGGGCGCATCGGTTCGGGGCCGGCGTCCAGCGGCAGGCCGAGGTCCAGCTTCAGGTCGTTGGGGCCGAGGACGAGGGCGGAAAGGCGCGTCATGGCCGCGGCGCCGGCGATCTCGCGAAGGTTCAGCACCGCCTGCGCCGTCTCGATCATGGCCCAGAGCCGCGTCCGCTCCGGCGCTGTCGCCAGCCAGCGGTCGCAGGCGAGGATGTCGTCCAGGCTCCCGATCTTGGGCGCGAGCACCGCATCCGGCCCCGCGACGGCCGCCGCGGCGAAGTCGGCCTCGCCCCACCCGGTGTCGAGCCCGTTGCAGCGCAGGATCGTCTCGCGTCCGCCGAAGCCCAGGACCAGCGCCTCGATCGCCGCTTCGCGCGCCTGCGCCTTGGACTCCGGCGCTACCGAGTCCTCGAGGTCCAGGATCACCCCGTCGCAGGGGAGGCCGCGCGCCTTGTCGATCGCCCGGGGATTGGACGCCGGGACGTAGAGGAGGCTGCGCCGCGGCCTTGTCGCACCCAACGCCTCGCTCATCCGCGCCTCCGTCTGGTCAGCCGTCCTCAGCGGCCTATGATGCCCGCCATGGCCCAGGCTGGCGCGACCATCCGCTACGACGAGACCGCCCGCAATGTCCTCGGCGGCGAGCTGATCCCCTGTTCGCTCGACCCGATCACGGGCTTCTACCGCAACGGCTGCTGCGAGACCGGGCCGCACGATCTGGGCCTGCACACCGTCTGCGCGGTGATGACCGAGGCCTTCCTCGCCTTCTCCATGGCGGCGGGCAACGACCTGTCGACGCCCCGGCCCGAGTTCGACTTCCCCGGCCTGAGGCCCGGCGACCGCTGGTGCGTCTGCGCGCCGCGCTGGAAGGAGGCGCTGGACGCCGGCGCCGCGCCTCAGGTGGTGCTGGAGTCCACCCACGAGGAGACCCTGGCGATCGTGCCCCTGGGCGTCCTGAAGGACCACGCGTTCCCCGGCTAGTGTGGTGGATCAGAAGTTCGCATGATGATGGCGGCGCCCTCGGCTGCGAACTTCTGATCCGTAAACCACACTAGAATCATACATTTGCTAGTGTCCTTATCGATTCCGAAGTTCGCATCCGCCTTGCAAATGCGCTGGCGAACTTCGGAATCGGGACACTAGAGCCTTGTCGGGCCAATCTGACCGGACAAGGTTCTAGATCAGCGGGTACTCGCGCTCGAGGTCGTAGCGGGAGCCCTCGGAGCTGGACCAGCTGGAATAGAGGCCGAACCAGGTCACGCGGAAGGGCGGCGATTTCAGCAGGTTGTGCCCCTGGATCCAGGCGCCGACGCGGGCCGGATCAGCGCGCTTGAGATAGGCCAGGGTGACGTGGGGCCGGTAGATTCGCTTGTCCGGCTTGAGCCCGGCCCGCCGCGCGGCGGCCTCGCAGCGGCCGGCCAGCCGCCTCAGGGGCTCGCTCTCGCCCACCCCGGCCCAGACCGCATGCACGTCGCGGCCCTCGCCGAAGGCGCCGACGCCTTCGAGGCCGATCTCGAAGGGGGCCTGTGCGATGGCGGAAAGCTCGGCGTCGAGGTCATGGGCCAAAGGCTCGGCCGTCTCGCCGAAGAAGCGCAGGGTGATGTGCAGGTTCTCCAGGGGTCGCCAGCGCGCCCCGGGCAGGCCCTGCTGGCGGCGCGTCAGGCCCTCGCCGATCTCGGGCGGGACGGCCACGGCGGCGAAGAGGCGCATCATCGGCGCCGCCTCAAGGCGCGGGCCACCAGCGGCGCGAGGCGCGCGGCGATCACCTTCACGCCGCGCCGGTTGGGATGGATGCCGTCGCCCTGGTTCAGCGCCGGGTCCAGCTCCACCCCCGCCAGGAGGCTCGGATAGAGCAGCGACGCCCTCGGCCCGGGCGACAGCGGGAAAGACGGCGTTGAACTCGCGCGCGTAGCCGGCGTTCAGGCTGGACGGCGCGCGAAGGCCGCACAGCACCACGCCGATCCGGCGGGCCTGGAGCCGCCGCACAAGCCGCTCGAGGTTGGCCTTCATCGCCTGGGGGTCGAGCCCCTGCAGGAGGTCGTTGCCGCCGAGCGCGACCACGCACACCCGCGTGTCGGGCTGGACGCTGAAGTCGACGCGGGCGAGACCGCCTGCGGTGGTGTCGCCCGACACCCCCGCGCCGCGGACCCGGGCGCGCACGCCCACGCGCGCGAGCGCCGCCTGGAGCTGGGCCGGAAGCGCGTCCTCGGCTCTGAGGCCGTAGCCGGCGGTGATGGAGTCGCCGAGGATGGTGACGACCGGCGCCGGGGCGGCCTGCCCGGTCCCAGGCAGGCCGAGCGCAAGAAGGCCGCCCAGAAAAAGCCGGCGGCCGCGGTCATGGGGGAAGGCGGATCGCATCTTTCGTCCTATTTAGACGCTTGCGTCCCCCGCTCAATCGAAGGCCGCTCCTGCACCATGCGCGAACTCGCTCCTCCCCCTGGCGATGCAGGCCGTGAGCCTGACCCTGCCCTCGGCGGCCGGGCCGGTCCGGATCCTCGAGGACGTCGACCTCGCCATCGCGCCGCGCGAGAAGGTGGCGGTGACCGGGCCGTCGGGCTCGGGCAAGTCCTCGCTCATCGCCGTCGCGGCGGGCCTGGAGCGGCCGACGTCGGGCCGGGTGCTGCTGTTCGGCGAGGACCTCGCGCGCCTGGACGAGGACGGCCGCGCGCGGCTGCGGCGCGGGAGGGTCTCGCTGGTGTTCCAGGCCTTCCACCTCTTGCCCAACATGACCGCCGAGGAGAATGTCGCGGCGCCGCTCGAGATCGCCCACGAGCCGGGCGCCCGCAAGAGCGCCCGCACCTGGCTCGATCGCGTGGGCCTGGCGGACCGGACGAGCCACTATCCCCACCAGCTTTCCGGCGGCGAGCAGCAGCGCGTGGCCCTGGCCCGGGCGCTCGCCGTCCGCCCGTCCCTGCTCTTCGCCGACGAGCCCACCGGCAACCTCGACACCGCCACCGGCGCGCGCGCCGCCGAGCTGATGTTCGAGCTGATCGGCGAAGCGGGCGCGGCCCTGGTGCTGGTCACCCACGACGAAGCCCTGGCGGGCCGGGCGGACCGGCGCCTGCACATGAGCGCGGGGCGGATCGTCGGATGATCCCCCTGTCGGTCCGTTTCGCCGGGCGCGAGCTGCGCTCCGGGGTGAAGGGATTCCGCATCTTCCTGGCCTGCCTCGCCCTGGGCGTGGCCGCCATCGCCGCGGCGGGCTCGACGGCGGAGGCCTTCCGCCGGGGCTTGGCCGGCGAGGCCCAGCAGATCCTGGGCGGGGACGTGGCCGTCTCGGCCGACCGCGCCTTCAATGCCAAGGAGCGCGCGCTGCTCGGCCGCCAGGGACGGGTCTCCTACGCCGCCGCCGCGCGCAGCATGGCCGAGGCGCCCTCCGGCGCGCGGCGCATGGTGGAGCTGAGGGGTGTGGACGGCGCCTATCCCCTGGCCGGTCAGGTGGAGCTGACGGACGACGCGGGCCGGCCGATGACGCTCGGCCAGGCGTTCGCGCCCTTGCACGGCGCGCCCGGCGCAGCGGTGGAGCAGGAGCTGCTCGACCGGCTGGGCATGCGTCTTGGCCAGATCTTCACCGTCGGCGACAAGGCCTTCGTGGCGCGGGCGGTGCTGGTCTCGGAGCCCGACCGCCTGACCCGCGGATTCGCGCTCGGGCCCCGGGTCCTGACGCGGCTGGGCGCCTTCCGTGCGGACGGCTTCGACAAGCGGCCGGGGTTCGGCGGCGAGGCCGCCCGGATCGTCCTGAAGTCCCAGGTCGCCCCGCCCGAAGCGGCCCGGCGCCTGCGCCAGTCGTTCAAGGGCGCGCCCGTGCAGGTGCGCGACCGGACGCGCGCCGCGGCGGGGATCGACCGGCTGATCGACCAGCTGGAGTATTTCCTGGGCTTCGTGGGGCTCGCCTCGCTGGTCGCCGGCGGCCTCGGCGTCGCCGGCGCGGTCTCGGCCTATCTCGAGGGCAAGACGACGTCGATCGCGACCCTGAAGGCCCTGGGCGCGCAGGGCGCCCTGATCCGCAACCTCTATCTCATCCAGATCGCGGCCCTGGCGGCGCTCGGGATCGCCATCGGGCTCGGCGTGGGCGCGGCGGCCCCGTTCCTCCTGGGCGCGATCGCCGGCAAGGATCTGCCCGTGCCCGCCCTGTTCGCCCTCTATCCCGAGCCCCTGGAGCGCGCGGCGCTGTTCGGCGTCCTGGCGGCGGCGGCCTTCTCGCTGGGGCCTCTGGCCCGCGCCCGCGCCACCGGCCCCTCCGCCCTGTTCCGCCACGAGCTCGGCGGGCGGCCTGGGGCGAGCCCGGAGCTGTTCGCCGCCCTCCTGGCCGGCGGCGGGCTCGCTCTCTTCGCCGTCGCGACCGCGCCTACGCGCATCGCCGCGACGGTGATGATCGCGGGCGTGATCGCGAGCTTCGCCCTGTTGTGGCTGCTCGGACGCGTCGCGGTGCTGGCCGCAGGAAGGCTTCGCGGGGCGGCCGCCGGACCGGTCCGGGTGGGGCTCGCCAACCTCGCCGGCCCGCGCTCGGCGGCGCGCACGGCCACGCCCGCCATCGGACTCGGCGTGGCGCTCCTGGCCGCGGTGGTGCTGATCCAGTCGAGCCTGCTGCACGAGGTGCGCATGGCCGCGCCGAGGACCGCCCCGGCCCTGGTGTTCACCGAGATCCCGGGAGATCGCACCGCTGCGTTCGACAGGACGGTCGAAGCCGCGATCGGGCCGCTCGGCCCGGACCGCTTCCAGCGCTGGCCCTTCGTCACCGGCCGCATCACTGGATTCGACGGGCATCGCGCCGTGCGAGGCCGCCTGCGCCCGGGCGAGCGCTGGGCCTTCGACCGCGACATGCCCATGGCCGCCATCGACGGGACGCCCGCGAACGCGCCGCTCGAGGCCGGCGCCTGGTGGCCCGCAGGCTATGATGGCCCGCCCCTCGCGGCGCTCGACCAGGAGGTGGCCCGCGCGGCGGGCCTGAAGGTCGGCGACAGCCTCACCCTGTCGATCCTCGGCCGCGAGATCACCGCGCGCATCGCCGCCCTCAGGAAGGTGGACTTCGCGGGCTTCGGCCCTTCGTTCACCCTCGTCGTCGACCGCCACGCCCTGGACGGCGCGGTGCTGACCAACGTGGCCATCGCCAAGGCCAGCCGGGCCCAGGAGGACGCGGTCAGCCGGGCGCTCGCCAAGGCCTTCCCGGACGTCAATGTGATCAGCGTGCGCGATCAGCTGGAAGCGGCCGCGGGCATGTTCGACCGGCTGGCGCTGGCCGTCCGGGGGGCCGCGAGCGTGGCGGCCCTGGCGGGGCTGCTGGTGCTCGCCGGCGCGATCGCGGCGGGCGCGCGGGCCAGGGCGCGGGAAGCCGCGACGCTGAAGGTGCTGGGCGCCACGCGCCGCCAGGTGCTCGTGGCCTATGCGGTGGAGTACGGCCTGGTCGGTCTCGTCGCCGGGGCGGCGGGCGTGGGGCTCGGATGCGCGGCGGCCTGGCCGGTGGTGGTCAAGGTGTTCCGCATCGACTGGGCGGTGGACTGGAACGGCGTCGCCGCCCTGGTCGGCGGCGCGGCGCTGGCGGCGACTCTGGCGGGCCTTGCGGCCGCCTTCGCGGCCCTGGCGCAACGGCCGGCGCCGGTCCTTCGCGCCGAGTGAGCGACTGATTCCGCTCCGGTTGTCCTTGCGCCGCGCGCCGGCGAAGCCGATATTTCGGAGGCGTCCGATCCGGACGCGCTGCAAGGACTGGTTTCGATGAGCGACTATGACCGCGGCTTTCCGCGCTCCGTGCGCGCCGGCGCAGCCGACATGGCGGTGGACGCGGGCCTGCGCGGCTTCATGCTCGGCGTCTACAACAAGCTGGCCCTGGGCCTGCTGCTGTCCGCGGCCCTGGCCTGGGTCACCTCGTCCTATCCGCCCGCGCGCGACGCCCTCTATGTGACCGACCCGGCCGGCCGGCTGGTCGGCTTCACGGTGCTGGGGACGATCGTCCGCTTCGCGCCGCTGGTGATGATCATCGGCGCCATGTTCGGGATGAAGAATCCAAGCCCCCGTTCGGCCGGATTCCTCTACTGGGGCATGGTCTCGACCATCGGCGCGGGCCTGGGCGTTTGGCTCCTGGCCTACACCGGCGTGTCGGTGTTCATGACCTTCCTGATCACCGCCTCGGCCTTCGGCGCCCTGAGCCTGGTGGGCTACACCACCAAGAAGGACCTGACCGGCATCGGGAGCTTCCTGATCATGGGCTTGGTGGGGATCATGATCGCCATGGTGGTGAACATGTTCCTGCACCTGTCCTCGATCGCCTTCATCGTGAACATCCTGGGCGTGCTGATCTTCGCGGGCCTGACCGCCTACGACACCCAGCGGCTGAAGATGACCTACTACGCGCTGGGCGGCGACAAGGCCGGCATGGGCGTGGCCACCAACTACGGGGCGCTGAGCCTCTACCTGGACTTCATCAACCTGTTCCAGTTCCTGCTGCAGTTCCTCGGCGTCCGCCGCTGAGCCTGACCGCAGCGTCGAACCAGAAGGGGCCCCGGCGGGCGACCGCCGGGGCCCTGATCGTTTCGGGGCCCGGCGGAGGTTGTCTTGGCAACCGATCCGAAACAGGTCGCGCGCGCCTAGCTCATCCGGGACGGGTCTGGCAGAGGGCCGCCCCCCATGCCCAGACCCGGCTCCCTACAGCTGCTGGACTCGCGCGGACTCGACCGAGCACCGGTCGGGCTTCCTCGTCGCCTTGAGGGTGAACTCGAGGCTGGCCCCCATTTCGAGCGTGGGCGAGCTCGCCTTCACCAGGCCCTGCTCCTCGACGATCAGGGCCTCGTCCACGAGGATCGCGATCTTGCGGCGGACGGTCTTGCGGGGAAGTCCGACGGACTCGTCGATGGCGCGCCGGCTGATCAGGGGCCTCAGTCCGGCGGGCAGGGGATCGGCGCCGCCGTAGCGCCTCTCCAGCCCAGGATCGCGCCGCTTGCCGCTGGGGCCCGGCGGAAATGACCGCCGCGCAGACCACGACGCACTCCGGGCCTCCCGAACGTTGAACTGCGGCAGGCCTTCTCGCGTTCAGAGCATGTTCGACGGGGAAAGCCGATCGTGCGCTCGTCCCGTGCGCTCCTGGAGGCCCGCCATCAGCCGGTTCAGGCTCTGCACGATCGGCGTTGACGGCGCGGTCCGGGCCGGCGGCTACCTGTTCTGCCTGGACGAGGCCGAGGCGCGCGCCGCCGCGCTGCGGATGATCGATGCGTCGGACCGGCACGCCGTGATCCGGATCTACGACGACAAGACGCTGGTCGTGGAGGTCCGGCGCGACGAGCCTAATCCACCAGCCGCAGCCGCCGGCGGTCGAAGACCTTGAGCACCTGCTCGAGGTCGTGGCCGCGCTTGAGGACGTGGCCGGTGTGGGCGAGCACGGCCCACTGCCCCTGGCGGCGGGCCAGCGCCGGACGCTTCTCGATCCGGTAGAGCGGCGCCTCGGACGCCCTGCGGTAGACCGCAAAGACCGCACAGTCGCTCAAGCCGTCGATGGCGTAGTCCCGCCATTCGCCCAGCGCCACCATGCGCCCGTAGAGATTAAGGATCTGGCCCAGCTCGCGCCGGTCGAAAAACACCCGCCCCGTCCGGGGCGGGAAAATCTGGCTTTCAACGCTCACCCTCGCGTCCCCTCACGCGCCTTGTGCGACTTCGTTGCGACGATGACACGCAATCTTCGCGACCTGAACTCGGCTTCATAAAGAACCTTGAAAAGGCCTCATTTCGGTCCCGCACCCGCCCCCTTGAACTTCTTTATTAGCAGCGTCGGTCGGTTGGGACCGGTTGGTTCTGGATCCTGAACAGCCCCCCCAGCCCCCCGGATCACTGGTCGTTCGACCGGCCGACATCATTACCAAGACGGCGCCCGCGCGATATTCCCTCCCCCACGCGCGGGCGCTTTTTGTTTGCTGGCCCCGCACGGCCTCAAACGTGCTCCGCTCCCGTCATTTCTGCAAGACGCGCAGGATCCGCCCGCCCTTGGCCTGTTGCACCAGGACCAGGGTCTCGAGACCCGGCTCCTCGGGCGGCGGCAGGGCGAAGGTCCGCGTGCGGCCGCGCCAGGGGCCGAGCCGCACCAGCTGGCGCACGACATTGCGCTCGGCGAGGGTCTGGCCCCGGTTCTCGCCGCGCTTGACGCTCACCTCCTGGACGCCGGACTCGTAGCGGACCAGCCAGACGTCGGCCCCGCCCGGCGGGACGCGGCCCCAGCCGACCTCGACCCGGGAGCGGCGCAGGAACCTGAGGCGCGGCCGTGACAGCCGGGGCCCCTTCCTGGCCTCGCGGACCAGATCCATCACCTTGTCGCGGTCCGCGCCGGCCGCCAGGGCCTTGCCGTCCACCACGATCTGCGGCGTGTAGACCTCGCGCGAGGACATCCGCCGCATGTATGCCCGCTGGCGGGCGCTGAACTCCGGCTTGGCGAAGGTGTCGGTCCAGCCGAGATAGTCCCAGTAGTCCACGGCCAGGGTCAGGGCCAGGACGTCCGGCTTGTCCGCCAGCTCGTCGAGCAGCGAGTTGGCGGCCACGCAGGAGGAGCACCCCTGGGCGGTGTAGAGCTCCACCACCACCGGCTGGCGCGCGTCGCGGGCCGCCGCGGACGCGGAGCCGGCGACGGCGGCCAAGGCAAGCCAAGCGGAAACGATGACGATGGCCCGACGCATCGCGCCGCAATAAAGCCGACTTGGCCGGGCCTCGCCGCTCACCAATCCGTGAACCTACTCCGCCGCCTCGGCCTCGGCGGCCGCCGACGGGCGGGCGAGGTTGCGAAGGACGTAGGGCAGGACCCCGCCGTTCATGAAGTAGGCGAGCTCGGTCGGGGTATCGATCCGGCAGACCACCGGGAAGCGCGCGATGCGCCCATCGACGGGCCGGTAGAGCTCGACGGTGAGGCTCTTGCGCGGCGCGAGCGAATCCAGGCCCCGGATGTTGACGATCTCCTCGCCTGTGAGGTTCAGCCGCTGCCAGCCCTCGGCCCGGAACTGCAGGGGCAGGACGCCCATGCCCACCAGGTTCGAGCGGTGGATGCGCTCGTAGCTCTCGGCGATCACTGCGCGCACGCCGAGCAGCCTGGTGCCCTTGGCCGCCCAGTCGCGCGAGGAGCCGGTGCCGTACTCCTTGCCGGCGAAGACCACGAGGGGGCGGCCCTCGCCCTTGTAGCGCATGGCCGCATCGTAGATCGGCATGACGTCGCCGGAGGGGAAGTGCCGGGTCACCCCGCCTTCGATGTCGGGCGTGATGCGGTTCCTGATGCGGATGTTGGCGAACGTGCCCCGCATCATCACCTCGTGGTTGCCGCGCCGGGAGCCGTAGGAGTTGAAGTCCTGCTGCGACACGTGATGCTGGATCAGGTAGTCGCCCGCCGGCGAGGTCTTCTTGATCGAGCCGGCCGGCGAGATGTGGTCGGTGGTGATCGAGTTCCCGAAGATGCCGAGGATCCGCGCTTCGATGATGTCGGTCACCGGCGCGGGGGTCATGGTCATGCCCTCGAAGTAGGGCGGGTTCTGCACATAGGTGGAGGTCGGATCCCAGGCGTAGGTCTGGCCGCCGGCGATCTCGATCGCCTGCCAGTGCTCGTCGCCGCGGAAGACGTCGCCGTAGCGCGCCTTGAACATGGCGCCGGTGACCGCCTTCTTCTGGATCTCGGCGATCTCCTCGGTCGTGGGCCAGATGTCCTTGAGGTAGACGTCCTTGCCGCCCTTGCCCTTGCCGAGGGGCTCGGTGGTGAGGTCGAGCTTCATCGAGCCGGCGAGCGCATAGGCCACCACCAGAGGCGGGGAGGCCAGGTAGTTGGCCCGCACGTCCGGATTGACCCGGCCCTCGAAGTTGCGGTTGCCCGAGAGCACGCTCGCGGCCACCAGGTCGCCGTCCTGGACGGCCTTGGAGATCGCCTCGGGCAGGGGCCCGGAGTTGCCGATACAGGTGGTGCAGCCGTAGCCCACGAGGTTGAAGCCGAGCGCGTCGAGCGCCTTCTGCAGCCCCGCCTTGGCGAGGTAGTCGGTGACGACCTGGGAGCCGGGCGCCAGGGAGGTCTTGACCCACGGCTTGACCTTGAGCCCCTTCTCCAGCGCCTTCTTGGCCACCAGGCCCGCGCCCAGCAGCACCGAGGGGTTGGAGGTGTTGGTGCAGGAGGTGATCGCCGCGATCACCACGTCGCCGTGGCCGAGATCGAAGTCCTCGCCGTCGACCTCGACGCGCTGGTCCTCGGCCTTGTTGAACTCGCCCTTGAGCGCCGACTCGAAGGCCTGGGCGGCCTCGGCCAGCGGCACGCGGTCCTGCGGGCGCTTGGGCCCGGCGAGCGAGGGCCGGACGGCGGCGAGGTCGAGCTCGAGCGTGTCGGTGAACTCCGGCTCGGCCGCGCCCTCCTCGAACCACAGGCCCTGGGCTCTGGCGTAGGCCTCGACGAGCGCGGTCTGTTCGGCGCTGCGGCCGGTGCGCTCCAGATAGGCGATGGTCGCCGCGCTGACCGGGAAGAAGCCGCAGGTCGCGCCGTACTCGGGCGCCATGTTGGCGATGGTGGCCTGGTCCTCGAGGGTCAGGCCGGACAGGCCGGGCCCGAAGAACTCGACGAACTTGCCGACCACGCCCTTCTTGCGGAGCATCTGGGTGACGGTGAGCACCAGGTCCGTGGCGGTGGCGCCCTCGGGCAGGCGGCCCGACAGCTTGAAGCCGATCACCTCGGGGATCAGCATCGGGATGGGCTGGCCGAGCATGGCCGCCTCGGCCTCGATTCCGCCCACGCCCCAGCCCAGGACCGACAGGCCGTTGATCATGGTGGTGTGGCTGTCGGTGCCGACCACCGTATCCGGATAGGCGCAGGCCGCCCCGTCCTCCTCGCCAGCGAACACCGTGCGGGCCAGGTACTCCAGGTTCACCTGGTGGCAGATGCCGGTGTCCGGCGGCACGACGGCGAAGTTGCGGAAGGCGGTGGAGCCCCAGCGCAGGAAGCGGTAGCGCTCGAGGTTGCGCTGGTACTCTCGCTCGACGTTCTTGCGGAAGGAGTCTGCGTGGCCGAAGTCGTCGACCATCACCGAGTGGTCGATCACCAGGTCCACGGGATTGAGCGGGTTGATCTTTTCCGGATCGCCGCCGAGCTTGGTCATGGCGTCGCGCATGGCGGCCAGGTCCACCACCGCCGGAACGCCGGTGAAGTCCTGCATCAGGACGCGCGCGGGCCGGAAGGAGATTTCGTGCTCGACCGAGCCCTTGTTGACCACCCAGGCGGCGACGGCCTCGAGGTCGGCCTTATCGACGGTCTGGCCGTCCTCGTGGCGCAGCAGGTTCTCCAGCAGCACCTTCATCGAGGCGGGCAGGCGCGAGACGCCGGCAAGGCCGGCCGCCTCGGCGGCCTCGAGGCTGTAGTAGACGTAGGTCCTGGACCCGACTTTCAATTCTTTGCGGGCTTGGTAACTGTCGATGGACGGCATGGAGCGGGAATCCCCTTCCTGTTCAGGGCCGCCCGGACATCGGATGGGGGATCGCGCGCCTTGCAAGCCGGACACACAGCGTTCGGCCCCGCGCGTCGGGAACCCCTTGCGGCCGCGCGTCTCTTAGACCCGCCCCGGGGCGGCGTCTACGCGGCGGCGAGCCTGGGGCTCCGCCGCCGGTGATCTCACGCCTCGACATCGAGGACCTGGCCCTCGTCGCGGGGCGGCCGGACCCTGTTCGAGGGGCTGCGGCTCGGCCTCGGCGCGGGCGAGGCGGTGGCCCTGACCGGGCCGAACGGGGCGGGCAAGACGAGCCTGCTGCGCGCCATCGCCGGTTTCCTGCAGCCGGCCGCCGGGCGCATCGCCTTCCACGGGCCGGACGGGGAGCTGGAGGCCGAGGAGGCGCGCGGGCGCGGGCTTCACCTTCTGGGCCACCAGGATGGGCTGAAGACCACGCGCACGGCCATGGAGGAGCTGGAGTTCCAGGCGTGCTGGACCGGCGGGACCCGCGAGTCGTCCTTGCACGCGCTCGAGGTGATGCAGCTGAAGCCGGCCGCGGGCCTGGACGTGCGCCGCCTCTCCGCCGGCCAGCGGCGGCGCCTGGCCCTGGCGCGGCTGGTGGCGAGCCCCAGGCCCCTGTGGCTGCTCGACGAGCCCCTCGCGCCCCTGGACGCCGCCCGCCGGACGCGATTCGGCGAGCTGATGGCCGAGCACCTGAAGGGCGGGGGCCTGATCCTGGCGGCGGTGCACGATCCCCTGCCGATCGCCGCCCGCGGCGCGGAGATCGGGACGTGAGCGCCCTGATGGTCCTGCTGCGGCGCGAGCTGGCCCTGGCCTGGGGCAGGGGCGGCGGTCCGCTTCTGGCCTGCGCCTTCTATGCGGCGATGGCGACGCTCTTGCCCCTCGCGATCGGCGCCTCGCCGGCCAAGCTCTCGGCGGTGGCGCCGGGCTCGGCCTTCGTCGCCCTGGCGCTGGCGAGCCTGCTCTCGCTGGAGCGGCTGTTCGAGCGGGACTTCGAGGACGGGGCGCTGGACCTGCTCACGCTCTCGCCCATGCCGCTGGAGCTGGTCTGTTGGACCAAGTGCCTGGCGCAATGGCTGGCCGCGGGCGCGCCGCTGGCCCTCCTGGCGCCGGTGATCTCCATCGCGCTGGGGGGCGACCCGGCGCTCGCGCCCCTGGTCTTCGCCTGCGCCCTGGCCGGGGGGCTCGGCTTCTCCTTCACCGGCGGGCTCGGCGCCGCCCTTGCGCTCGGCAGCCGCCGGGGCGGGCTGCTCATCGCCGTCATCGTCCTGCCCCTGTTCGCCCCGCCGGTGATCTTCGGCGGCGGGGCCATCGCCGCCTATGCGGCCGGGCTGAACTGGACCTCCGGCCTGCTGCTCCTGGCCGGCTATAGCCTCGCCGCCTTCGCCCTGGCGCCCATCGCCATGGCGGCGGCCTGCCGCAACGCGCTGTCCTAAGGCTCCGCCGCCCGCGCCGCGTCCAGGAACCGGCGCACCTTGTCCAGGTCCTTGGCGTGGGCGCCTGCGACGTCGGTCCGGGTCTTGGAATCCACGCCCCAGGGCCGCACGGCCGCGATCGCCGCGGCGACATTGTCGGGGCCCAGGCCCCCAGCCAGGATCACCGGCAGGCGTACGGCGTTCACGATGCGGGCGCTGACCGACCAGTCGTGGGTGATCCCGAGCGCGCCGATCTGGCGATCGGAGGGCCGGTGGCTGTCGAGCAGCAGCAGGTCGGCGGCGTCCTCGAAGCTTGCGGCCAGCGCGATGCTCTGTTCGCCGACGACGGGTATGCTCCGCATCACCGGAACGCCCTTCAGGCGCGCCCTGAGGGCGGCGGTGCGATCCGGAGGCAGGAGCTCGGGCGCGGCGCCGAGGTGCACGATGTCGGGCCTCAGCGCCTCGGCCATCCGGACGATCGCGTCCTCGTCGGCGCCGAGGAACAGGGCGCTGAGTGTCGCCGGCGGCGCGATCGCCCGGGCGATCGCGAGGGCGGCCGGGACCGGCTGCTCGCGCGGGAACTCGCCCTCGCCGACCAGGACGCCGACGTGGTCGATCCCCATGGCCGAAACGGCGGCCGCCTCCTCGGGCGCCGAAACCTCATAGATCTGGGTGCGGATCACGGCGCGGCCGGGAGCTTCAGCAGCCAGGTCTCGTCGCACATGCCGGCGCAGAGCTCGCTGGTCTGGGCGCCCACACGCTCGAAGCCCTCGGCGGCGTAGATGGCCCGCGCCGCCTCCAGCACGCTGACGGTCCACAGCACCACCTCGGCGTAGCCGGCCTCGCGCGCGAAATCGAGGCAGGCGCGCACCAACCGCCGGCCCAGCCCCAGCCCCCGGGCGGCGGGCTCCACGTAGAGCAGCCTCAGCCGCGCGCGTTCGTCGCTCTCACGGGTCAGGCCGATGCAGCCCAGGACCTCGCCGGCCCGATCGGCCACCCAGAACCGCTCGCGGGCCGGATCGTGGTCCATCAGGAAGCCGCCGACGATGTGGGCGATGTGCGCCTCGTAGCGCTGGTCCCAGCCGTAGGCGGGCGCCATCACCTGCATGTGCCGGAGCTGCAGAGCGCTGAGCTCCCCGGTCCTGGGCGGCCGCAGGACCGTCGCGCGCCCCCAAGCCGCCTCATCCTTGTCGTCCACCGCCGCTCCCCGGTCTTGTCCTCGCCCTTATAGCCTCTTATGCCGCTGCCATGATCCCGGCGCTGGCCAATCCCGAGCGGTTCATGGCGTTCTCGCGGTGGGCAGCCCCGGCGCTGGGCGCCCTGGCCGCGGTCCTGATCGCCGCCGGCCTGTGGCTCGCCTTCTCCGCCCCGCCCGACTACCAGCAGGGCGCGACGGTGCACATCCTGTTCATCCACGTGCCCGCCGCCTGGATGAGCCTGTTCGTCTACATGTGCCTCGGTGGCGCGAGCTTTCTGGGCCTGGTCTTCCGCCACGCCCTGGCCGATGCGGCGGCGCGCGCGGCCGCGCCGCTGGGCGCGGGCTTCACCTTCCTGGCCCTGGTCACCGGCTCGCTCTGGGGCCGGCCGATGTGGGGCGCCTGGTGGGTGTGGGACGCGCGGCTGACCTCCGTACTCGTCCTGTTCCTGTTCTACCTCGGCTACTTGGCCCTGCAGGCCGCCATCGAGGACGAGGCCAAGGCCGATCGGGCCTCGGCGATCCTGGCCCTGGTCGGCCTGGTGAACGTGCCGATCGTCCACTTCTCGGTGAAATGGTGGAACAGCCTGCACCAGGGTGAGTCCATCTTCGTGAAGGGCGGGCCGCTCCTGGCGAGCGTCTATCTGTGGCCGCTGGCCGTCATGAGCCTGGGCTACATGGCCCTGTTCGGCGCCTTGTGGCTGGTGCGAACGCGCGCCGAGGTCTGGCGCCGGCGCGCCCGGGCCCTCGAGCTTCGGGCCGCGGCGGCATGAGCCCGGCGAGCTTCGACATGGGCAAGTACGCCGCCTTCGTCTGGCCGGCCTATGCGATCAGCGCGCTGGTCCTGGCCGGCATGATCCTCGACAGTCTCTCCCGCGCGCGCCGGTGGCGGCGCGAGGTGGAGCGGCTGAAGGCCGAGGGGGACGACCGGTCATGACGCGCTGGCTCTACGTGCTGCCGCTGGTGGTGCTGGCCGCGCTGGCGGCCCTCTTCGCCGGCTACGCCCTGCATCACGATCCGCACGTCAATCCGGCGGCGCTGGTCGGGCGGCCCGCGCCGAACCTCGCCCTGTCGCCCCTGGCGGGCGGGCCGCCGGCGCCCCTGATGACGACTGCGACGGGGCCGGTGCTGATCAACTTCTTCCAATCCACGTGCGCGCCGTGCGCGGAGGAGGCGCCGGCGCTGATGGCGCTGAAGGCCGACGGGGCGACCATCATCGGCGTGGCCTGGAAAGACCCGCCGGAAAAGTCGCGCGCTTTCCTGGACCGCTTCGGCGATCCCTTCGCGGCGTCCTTCGTGGACCCGACGGGCCGCGCGGGCGTGGAGTTCGGGATCACCGGCGTCCCGGAGACCTTCGCGGTGGGTCCTGACGGCGTGATCCGCGCCAAGCACGCCGGTCCCCTGACTCCCGACGACGCGGCAGACCTTCTGGCCCAGGCCGGACGGGACCGTTAACCTTTGATTCACCATAATTTTCAAAGGCTCCGGGCGCTTCCGCATTGATCGAGGCGGGCCGAGGAGCAAAATCGCCCGATATTCGAGACTCTGGAGCGCGTCGGCGAAACGCCACGGTCGCCCGGCGCGTTCAGGCAGACTGGTCCCAGGGGTTGAACCATGGCCGTCGGCGGCCCTACCGCTCCGCAGATTCCCGCGCCGCTGACCCCGGCGGCCCCGTCGCGGGCGCCCGACGCTACGCGTGAAGCCCAGCGCGCCTTCTTCCAGGCCGCGCTCACGGGAGTCGCCGCGCCGGCGCCCGCCGAGCCCGCTGCAACGCCGGCCCCCTCGGCTGCTCCGGCGCCGGTTTCGAAGACCGCGGACAGGCCGGCCCAGGCCGAGCCGGGCAAGGGCTACCGGCCGGGCTCGCTGCTCGACATCAGGATCTGAGGGCGCGGCCCGTTCAGGCCACCAGGGTGGGCTCCCCGCCTC
The DNA here is from genome assembly GCA_963775275.1 of uncultured Alphaproteobacteria bacterium. Classification (GTDB taxonomy): domain Bacteria; phylum Pseudomonadota; class Alphaproteobacteria; order Caulobacterales; family Caulobacteraceae; genus JANWHQ01. The sequence continues at coordinate 1,695,478 of CAVZII010000005.1, forward strand.
CGGCCTTCTTGGACTTCTTGGACTTCTTGGACTTCTTCCGGGACTTCTTGCCCTTCTTGGTCCTGCCGGCCTTGTCCTCGTCCGTCTTGCGCTCGGCGCCGAGCGCGCGCAGGGCGGCCATGAAGCCCCCGCGCTTGCCCGAGGGGACCAGCTTCATGATCGCCGCGTCGGCGGCCTGGGCGCGTGGCTCGGCCTCGCCGAGCGCCGCGCGGCCCTTGTCGGTCAGGCTGACTGTGTTGGCCCGGGCGTCCTCGTTGGAGCGCTCGCGGGACAAGAGGTCCTTGCCCAGCATCCGGGCGACCAGCTCGGCCAGGGTGGAGCGGTCGATCCCGGTGGAACGCACAAGGTCGGACTGGGTCAGCCCCTCATTGGCGGCCACGGCCGCGAGCACGGCGTACTGGCGCTGGGTCACAGCGGTGGGCCCGGCCGTTTCCGCGTAGATGTCCAGCGCCCGCTGCAGGGCCCTGTGCAGAAGATGGCTGGGGGAACGCTCGAGCGGCCCTGAGGGCTCGGACTTGGGCTTGTTCATGGACGCCCCTCCTCGCTAGTGTCCCGAGTCCGAAGCTCGCCGGCCCTGGCGGCCACACCGAGCGAACTTCGCACTCGAGAAGACACTAACCAAGTTTTTCAACCCAGTGTGGTTTGCGAATTTGAAGGTCGCCGCAGGGCTCGCCCCTGCGGTCGAGCGAACTTCGAATTCACCACACCGGCGCGATCCTACCCCACTTTCATTTCGAAATGACGACAGTTGGTCCGTGGACGGCGAACCGGCGGTTGCAGGGGCTCTGCAGGGCCCCGAGTTCAGAGCTCGAGCTCGGCGGCCTGCTCCAACGCCTGCATGTCCTTCATCATCATCGGCACCTGGCTGACCGCGAACAGCAGGATGAGGATCATGGCGCCCGGGAAGTGGAAGAAGACCCAGACCTGGTCGCTCTGGGTGCGCCAGACGACCTCGTTCAGGGCCGCCATGGCCAGGAAGAAGATCCCATAGCGGATCGACAGCCGCCGCCAGCCCTGGGGCGAGAGGTTCAGCGAGCCCGAGAACAGCGCCTTCAGCGGATTCTTGCCGAGGGCGGTCCCTCCGAGGATCAGGACCCCGAAGCAGAGGTTCGTCACCGTCGGCTTGACCTTGATGAACCGGGGGTCGTGGAAGACCAGGGTCAGTCCGCCCAGGACCAGGGCCACGAGGCCAGCGAACAGCGGCAGGGGCGCGATCCGGCGCTCGGCGACGAGGCCCACGGCGAGCGAGATGGCGGAGCCCGCGACCAGGCCCCAGGTGGCGAAGAGGAGCGCCGCCTTGGTCGGCTCCTTCAGCCCGAGCCACGCATAAAGGAAGGCGAGCAGGAAGACCGCGAGGCCGCCGTAGTCGACCACGGCCCTCACCAGATGGGACGACTTCGCCGTCGGCTCGCTCATCTTGCGCTCTCCGCCGGCTCCAGCCCGACCAGGCCCCGGGAGAAGGCCCGGGCGTCGAAGGGCTGGAGGTCCTCGATGCTTTCGCCCACGCCGATCAGCTTGACCGGGGCGTGGGCCGCCTGCGCCACGGGAACGAGCACGCCCCCCCGCGCGGTTCCGTCGAGCTTGGTCATGACCAGGCCCGTGACCCCGCAGGTGCGGTCGAAGGCCTCGACCTGCGACAGGGCGTTGCGCCCGACCGTGGCGTCGAGCACCAGGAGGGTCTCGTGCGGCGCGTTCGGATCGAGCTTCCTCAGGACGCGCACGATCTTGGCGAGCTCGTCCATCAGCTGGGCCTTGTTCTGCAGCCGCCCGGCGGTGTCGATCAAGAGGACGTCGACGCCCTCGGCCCTCGCGCGCTCCAGCGCGTCGAAGGCGAGGCCGGCGGGATCGGCGCCCTGGGCCTTGGCGATCACCGGAACGCCGGCGCGCTCGCCCCAGATCTGCAGCTGCTCGATGGCCGCGGCGCGGAAGGTGTCGCAGGCGGCGACCAGCACCTTCAGGCCGCGCCGCTTCAGGTCGGCGGCGATCTTGCCGAGGGTGGTGGTCTTGCCCGAGCCGTTGACCCCCACGAACAGCACCACATAGGGCCGGGGGCCCGCAGCCGGGTCGAAGCGGCCCTCGCGGCCCCTCAGCTCGGCGGCGATGGCGTCGGCGAGGGTCGTCTTGATCTCCTCGGCGGTCTCGCGCGCCCCGAATCGCTCCTCGCCGAAGCGTTTGACGATCCGCGCGGAGGCCTCCGGCCCGAGGTCGGACTCGATCAGCAGGTCCTCCAGGGTCGCCAGGGCCTCGTCGTCCAGCTGCATCTTGGTCAGGACGTTGACGACCTGGTCGGTCATCTGACGGGACGAGCGGGTCAGGCCCTCGGTGAGGCGCGAGAACCAGCCTTTCTTGGGGGCGTCGGACATCTACCTTCTCCCATGGGGAGAAGGAGGGGCCCGCTCGCGAAGCGAGTGGGAGGATGAGGGGATAAGATCCATCCGCCCTAACCCCTCACCTTCCCAGCCTTCGGCTGGGCCCCTTCCTCTCCCTCCGGGAGAGGAGAAAGCTTCCGCTTCAGGTCCGGGGGCAGGGCCTCGGCGGACAGGATGCGGATGGTCTCGTCCAGCGACAGGATCTCCTGGCCGTTCGAGCCCAGGCGGCGCAGGGCGAGCTTGCCTTCCTCGGCCTCGCGGCGGCCGACGACGCAGATCACCGGGACCTTGGCCAGGGAGTGCTCGCGGACCTTGTAGTTGATCTTCTCGTTGCGCAGGTCCGTCTCCACCCTGAGGCCGGCGGCCTTCAGGGCGTCGGCCGCCTTCAGAGCATAGTCGTCCGCGTCCGACGTGATCGTCGCGACCACGGCCTGCACGGGCGCCAGCCACAGGGGGAAGGCCCCGGCATAGTGCTCGATGAGCACGCCGATGAACCGCTCGAAGGTGCCCAGAATCGCCCGGTGCAGCATGACAGGGCGGTGCTTGGCGCCATCCTCGCCGACATATTCCGCGTCCAGCCGCTCGGGCAGGACGAAGTCGAGCTGGAGCGTGCCGCACTGCCACGTCCGTCCGATGGCGTCCTTCAGATGGAACTCCAGCTTGGGGCCGTAGAAGGCGCCCTCGCCGGGGAGCATCTCGACCTGCATGCCTGCCGCGACGGCGGCGCGCTCCAGCGTGGACTCGGCCGTGTCCCAGACCTCGTCCGAGCCTGCCCTGAGCTCGGGCCGCAGCGCCAGCTTGACGCTCTGCAGCTCGACCCCGAGGTCGGCGTAGACCTGGTGCAGGAGGCGGGCGAACTTGGTCGTCTCCGGCTCGATCTGGTCGTCCCGGCAGAAGATGTGGGCGTCGTCCTGGATGAAGCCGCGCACGCGCATGATCCCGTGCAGGCCGCCGGACGGCTCGTAGCGGTGGCAGGATCCGAACTCGGCCATGCGCAGGGGCAGGTCGCGATAGGACCGCTGGCCCATGTTGAAGATCTGCACGTGGCCGGGGCAGTTCATCGGCTTGACCGCGAGGAGCTCCCCCTCCTCGGTCTCGCACTTGAACATGTTGTGGCCGAACTTCTCGGCGTGGCCCGAGCGCTCCCAAAGGCTGTAGTCCAGCAGCTGGGGCGTCTTGACCTCCAAATAGCCGTCCGTCTCGAGCTGGCGGCGCATGTAGGCCTCGATGACCCGCCAGAGCGTCCAGCCCTTGGGGTGCCAGAAGACCATGCCCTTGCCTTCCTCCTGCAGGTGGAACAGGTCCATCTGCCGGCCGATGCGGCGGTGGTCGCGCTTCTCCGCCTCCTCGATCCGCGTGAGGTATTCCACGAGCTGCTGCTCGTCGGTCCAGGCCGTGCCGTAGATCCGCTGGAGCTGGGCGTTGCGCTGGTCGCCGCGCCAGTAGGCGCCCGCGAGCTTGGTCAGGCGGAACGCCTTGCCGACGTGGCGCGTGGAGGGCAGGTGCGGACCCCGGCAAAGGTCCTTCCAGGCGCCCTGGTGATAGACCGTGATCGTCTCATCGGCCGGCAGGTCGCGGATGATCTCGGCCTTGTACGCTTCGCCCATGCCCTCGAAGTCGGCGATGGCCGCCTCGCGGGCGACCTCCTCGCGGCGGATCGCCTCGTCGCGCTCGACGATCTCGCGCATGCGCGCCTCGATCTTCGGCAGGTCGTCCAGGCTGAACGGCTCGTCGCGGGCGAAGTCGTAGTAGAAGCCGTCCTCGACGTTCGGGCCGATCGTCACCTGGGTCCCGGGGAAAAGCTCCTGCACCGCCTCGGCCAGGACGTGGGCCGTGTCGTGGCGGATGACGTCGAGCGCCTCCGGCGCATTGCGGTCGAGGATCTCGATGCGGCCGCCCGCATCGATCGGGCGCTCCAGGTCGCGCACCTGGCCGTCGAGCTTGACCAGGATGGCGCGCTTGGCGAGCGACGGGGAGATGGAGGCCGCGACTTCGCGGCCCGTGACCCCTTGGGGGAACTGACGGCTGGAGCCGTCGGGGAAGATCAGGTCGATCATGTCCTATGTCCGGTTCCGCGCGGGGCCTTGGGCGGCGTCGCGCGGCGGAGGCGGCGGGTCGTAGCCCTGGCCGCCCCACGGATGGCATCGCAGCACGCGCCGGGCGGCGAGAAGCGCGCCGCGCCAGGGCCCGTGCGTGACCAGGGCCTCGGCCGCATAGTCCGAACAGGTCGGCAGATAGCGGCAGTGGCGCCCGATCAGGGGCGAGAGCGTCAGCTTGTAGGCGCGGTGCGCCGTTCTGACGGTTCGTTCGTAGAGGCTCATGCCGGGCGCGGTTCGCGAACGAGGTTCGGCCCCGGGGTTATGGCGCCCGGGAGGGCCGATCAAGCCGCGCCGGCGGGACTAGTTCGCGCGGCCCGGGCCGAAAGCGCCGCGCGCGCGGCCTCGGCCGCCGCCTCGAAGGCGAGCAGCGTCGAGGCGTGGCGCGCCGGATAGTCCTTCACGGGCTCAAGAACCTCGAGGTCCACGAAACGTCCTTCGGGCGCAGGGCCGCCCGCCTTCAGCATGGCGCGAAGCTGATCGCGCGCGGTTTCGATTTCGTCAAGCGATGCGCCGATCACGTTCTCGCCGAGCACCGCCGCCGCGGCCTGGCCCAGCGCGCAGGCCTTCACGTCCTGGGCGAAGTCGGCGACGCGGTCGCCGTCCATCCTGAGATCGACCAGAACGCGCGAGCCGCAGAGCCTGGAAACCTTCTCCGAAGAGGCGTCGGGGGCGGCCAGGCGCCCCGCGCGCGGCATGTTGGCCGCGAGCTTCAAGATCCTGGCCGTATAGAGATCGTCGATCATCGCAGGTGATGTAGGGCCGACGCGGCCCATCCTCAATCGGCAGCCGCAGGGCCCGGCGCGTCCGGCAAGCTCAACGCAGAGTTCGCAGAGAAAGAACACGCAGGCCGCAGAGGATTCAGCAGGGCGCCCACCTCTCACTGCGCTCCTCCCCGCGAAAGCGGGGACGAGCGGAAGGCAGGAAGAGGCTCATGCTCTTGCCTGCTCTTCCGCCCAGGCCGCCTCGGCGCGGGCCTTGATCGCCTCGCTCATGGCGTCCAGCGCCCGGTAGAGCCGTCCCCGGCGTCGGCGCGGGATCAGGAACTCCAGCGGCCCTTCCAGGATCTCGCCGTTGGAGATGACCGAGGCCTCCTCGGTCAGGACCTCGACCTCGACCCAGCGCGTGATCCTCAGGAGGCCGCCGTACCTCGAACCCCTCATCAGAAGCTGGGTGTCGGGCACCCAGTCGACGATCCGGCCTGTGAAGGCCTCCGGCGCCTCGTCCAGGAGGACGGTCAGCTCGACCGGCCCGCCGATCGTGAGCTTGCCCTTCGTGCTTGGATAGGACGGGTTCCAGCTCGGCCAGGCCTCGATGTCCCTGTAGGCCTCCCAGACCGCATGCGCGGGCGTGGCGACGCCGAGGCGGTGTTCGATCCTGATGGTCATGGCTCAGGCCTCCGCGCCCTTGAACCGCCAGGTGGCGCCGTCGGCGCTGTCCATCACCTCGACGTTCAGCGCGGTCAGCTCGGCGCGGATGCGGTCGGCCTGCGGCCAGTCCTTGGCGCGCCGGGCCTGGACGCGCGCGGCGATCAGCGCCTCGACGCGGGCCTTGAGCGCCTCGTCGCCCCCCTGGAACCAGGCGTCCGGATCGGCCTGGAGGAAGCCGATCAGCCGGCCGGAGGCCAGGAGCTCCCCCTTGAGCCGGGCCCGGTCGGCCGGCGGGGCGGTCTCGAGCTCGGAGGCCAGGGCGAAGAGCTCGGCGAAGGCCCTGGGCGTGTTCAGGTCGTCGCAGAGGGCCGCCATGAAGGCCTCGGACGGCGCATCGTCCTTCGCCTGTACGTCCCCGGCGCGGGCCAGGGCGCCGTAGAGGCGGTCGAGCGAGCGGCGGGACTGGGCGATCAGCTCGTCGGACCACTGCACCGGCGCGCGGTAGTGCGCCGACAGCAGCGACCAGCGCAGCGCCTCGCCGGGATGGCGGGCGACCAGGTCGTGCACCAGGGCCACATTGCCCAGGCTCTTGGACATCTTCTCGGAGTCCAGGTTCACGAAGCCGTTGTGCAGCCAGTAGTTGGCGAACACCGGCGCGTGCTCGGCGCACCTCGCCTGGGCGATCTCGTTCTCGTGGTGCGGGAAGATCAGGTCGTTGCCGCCGCCGTGGATGTCGATGGGCGTCCCGAGGTTGGTCTCGATCATGGCCGAGCACTCGATGTGCCAGCCGGGCCGGCCGGGCCCCCAGGGGCTGTCCCACACCGGCTCGCCGGGCTTGGATGGCTTCCAGAGCACGAAATCGGCCGGGTTCTGCTTGTAGGGGGCGACCTCCACGCGGGCGCCGGCGATCATGTCGTCCATGGAGCGCCCGGAGAGGCGCCCATAGTCGGCGAAGGCCTGGACGTCGAAGAGCACGTGCCCCTCGGCGGCGTAGGCGCAGTTGTTGCGCACCAGGCGCGCGATCATGTCCTGGATCGCGCCGATGTGGCCGGTGGCCCTGGGCTCGATGGTGGGCCGCAGCGCCCCCAGCACCGACATGTCGGCGTGGTAGGCGTCCAGGTACCGGTCGGTGATGACGTCGATGGGGACGCCTTCCTCGGCCGCCTTGGCGTTGATCTTGTCGTCCACGTCCGTGACGTTGGCCGCATAGACGACGTGGTCGGCGCCATAGAGGTGGCGCAGCAGCCGGAACAGCACGTCGAAGGCCACGACCGGCCGGGCGTTGCCGATGTGGGCGTAGTTGTAGACCGTCGGACCACAGACATACATGGTCACCCGCTCGGGATCGATCGGCTCGAAGCGCCGCTTCGCGCGCGCCATGGTGTCGTAGAGCTGAAGGCTCATCTTGCCCTGCGAGTTGCCCTCTTGGTGCGCCGTCCCATATAGCGTGCGCGCGATTTGAGAAACCGGGCGGGCGTCCTATCCTGACGAGGGGGCCCTGATCGTCCGTAGGAAGGTCCGTAAGTATGGATGGCAACCGCCCCCTGAGCGTCGCTCCCAGCCCCGGCCTGCGCCGCCCCAGCCGCGATGAGGCGATGGAGGCGGTGAAGACGCTCCTGGCCTGGGCGGGCGACGATCCTTCGCGCGAAGGCCTGGTGGAGACGCCGCGCCGGGTGGTGGAAGCCTTCGAGGAATGGTTCGCGGGCTATTCCGAGGACCCCAACGCCCTGCTTTCGCGCACCTTCGAGGACGTCGAGGGCTATGACGACATCGTCATGCTGCGCGACATCGAGGTGGAGAGTCACTGCGAGCACCACATGGCGCCGTTCCTGGGCAAGGCCTATGTGGCCTACGTCCCGACCGACCGGGTGGTGGGCATCTCCAAGCTGGCGCGGGTGGTGGAGGTCTTCGCCCGCCGGCTGCAGAACCAGGAGACCCTGACCCGCCAGATCGCCCAGGCGATCGAGGACGGGCTGAAGCCCCGGGGCGTGGCCGTGCTGATCGACGCCGAGCATCAGTGCATGACCACCCGCGGCGTGCACCACCGTCACGTCTCGACGATCACCACCAACTTCACCGGCGCCTTCAAGACCGACCTCGCCCTGCAGGAGCGGTTCCTCAGCTTCTGCAGCCGCAGCGTCGGCCGCTGAGGCCTACTCCCCCTCGATCAGGGCCTTCAGATAGGCCACGTGCCGCTTGAAGGCGGCGCGGCCCTGGGCCGTCAGCGACACCCGCGTGCGCGGCTTCTTGCCGAGGAAGTCCTTCGCCACGGCGATGTAGCCGGCCTTTTCCAGGGCGTTCAGGTGGGTGCCCATGTTGCCGTCGGTGGTCTGCAGGATGGCCTTGAGCCGGCCGAACTCCAGCATCTCGCCGTCCGGCAGGGCGTTCAGGGTGGCCGTGATCTTCAGCCGTGTGGACTGGTGAATGATCTCGTCGGGCCCATCCATCAGGCCTTCCTCAGCCACAGGCCGCCGAGGATCAAGGCGCCGCCGCCCACGGCGCCCATCCACAGGTAGAAGTGCTCCTGGAGCTCCAGATAGCCGAACAGCACCGCCGCGGCCGTCCCCGCGCCGATGGCGACCAGCCGCCAGCCGCCGAAGACCCCGCCGATCGCATAGGCGAAGGCGAAGAAGAGCGAGATGAAGGCGTCGGCCTGTCGCTGGTCGAGCGGCCCGACCACCACCATCATCGAGGCGAAGAGGGCGAAGACGATGGCGCCCAGCAGGGCGAAACGGCCGCCCAGCGCGCGCGGGTCGCCGCCCGCCTGACGCAGCCGCGCGCCCCTGTTGCGCGCCTGGCGGACGGTGAAGTAGAGGGTCAGGGGCGTCCCCACCACCACGCCCGCCAGCCAGGCGCGGCCGGAGAACTCGGGCCGGAACTCGGTGACCAGGTTGGCGCCGAGCCAGATCAGGCCCCACAGCACCATCATCGGCGCGATGTCGGCATAGGTGCTGAGCCGGCTCATCCGGCCTCCGGCCCGCCCGATCTCGTCCAGGGCCCGGGCCGCCTCGTCCCTTGTCACGTTCATCGCGCCCGCTCCTTCAACGCCTTGTCGTAGAAAGCCACGACCTTGGGCCAGTCGTCCGCCCAGGCCTTGGCGTCGGCCTCCGCCGAGCCGCCCAGCATGGGGCTGGGCGTTCCCAGGGCCTTCGCCATAGGCCCATCCGGCTCTCCCACGAAGACGGCGTGGCCGGCGCCGTCATAGGTCAGGTGCTGGTAGGCGTAGGGGAACTTCGCCGCCTTCAAGCGCGCCATCATCCGGTCCGCCATCTCCCTGGACGGCCAGAGGTGGTCATCGCCCCCGGAGATCAACAGGATCGGCCCGTGGATCCGCTCGACCGGGATGGCGGTCTCGGGCCGCCGGTCGGCCTCGGCGAAGGCCTTGGTGAACATCGTCCGCATCGGCGCATTCGGTCGATAGGCGGTCCCGTCCGGCGTCACAAAGGGCAAGGGCTTGCCGCCGGCCGTCCAGGCCGCCTTGGCCTGGGTCACGTTGGAGAAATTCAGTCCCCGCCAGACGATGCCGCTGGGGGCCACGGCCACCACCGCGCGCACGTCCGGATTGCGGGCGCCGAGCAGCAGCACCGCCTCCGAGCCCCGCGACCAGCCCATGGCCCCGATGGCGTGCGGATCGACGTCCGGCCGCGCCTTCAGCCAGGCCACCGCCCGGTCGAAGTATTCCAGGGGAATGAGCTCGAGGGAGGAGGGCAGCCCCTCCTCCGCCCAGTAGGCCAGGGCGAGGGTCGCGTAGCCCTGCTTGGCGAAGCCGCCCGCCATGCCGCTGATGACGTCCAGGCCGCCCTCCGAACCTCCCATCAGGATGATCGCCGGCAAGCGTTTCTTGTGCGCCGGGGTGTAGAGCTCGCCGTAGAGGCCGTCCTGGCGCACGTCGGTGCGGGTCACGCCCTCGGGCGGCGCGGCGCCGTGCGATCCGGTGCGCCTCGCCTGGCTCGCGCCGGCGATGTAGGTCATCCTCACCTGGATCCTGGCGTCGCCCGAGACCTGGATCGCGGCGTCCTTGAAGCTTGCCGGCCAGGGCGCGTCGTTGCCGAAGGCGTAGCCCTCGGGCGGGATCTCGGGAATGAAGTCGCTGTTCTTGTCGTGGAAGGCCTGGAGCGCATAGCGCCCCGGCGGCACGTCCTTGATGGTGACGATCGTTTCTCCGGCCGTCGCCTTGGTCACGCCCTGGTGGGCCGAGCATCGCCCCGGGAACGGGGCCTTGGGATCGTCGCAGAGCGAGGCGCCGACGTTCCCCTCGTTGGACTGCACCCCCTCCAGGACGACCGTCACCGTCGCGCCCTTCGGCTGGGCCCACGCGGGGCCCGACAACAGCAGCCCCACGGCCGCGAATCCTGCTGCAAGCTTGAACATGTCCCACCTCCAGGTTCCAGATAGCACTCTCTAGCACAGAGTACTATTTGTCAAGGCGACCCGGCGCCGCTGGCCAGGCGCGCAGATCATGCTGCGAACCGTGGAGGAAACCGCGCCGGGGGCGGGCTCGGCCGGACCGTCGCCTGCGTTCAGGCCGATGGCGTGCGTCCGCCGCCGCGCAGGCGGGCCTGGAGCGTGGCCCGGTAGGCGCGGCTGACGCGCAGCGCCTCGCCCGTCGCAAGGCGGGCGAGGGCGTCTCCATTGCCCAGCGGCTCGATCGCCTGCACCCGCCCGAGGTTGACGACCGTGCGCCGATGGATGCGGGCGAAGGCGTGCGGATCGAGCTCGGCCTTGAGGCCCGCCAGGGTCCGGCGGACCAGATGGACCTTCGCGCCGACGTGCAGGGCGAGGTAGTTGCCCTGGAACTCGATCCAGTCGATCCGGTCGGCGTCCACCAGCAGCGTCCCGCCGCGGCTGGCGACCGGGATCCGGGTCAGGGGCGCCCGGCGGTCGGGCGGGCCTCCGCCGCTTCGCCGGCGCTCGACGAGGTTCGCGCCTGCGGCCAGGAGGGCCAGGGCGGCGGCGAGCAGGAGGAGGTTGGACGCCAGTTGCTCGCCCACGCCGCCGCGAATGGAGGTCGCGGAGAGCCGTTCGGCGAAGGGCTGGGCCGCCAGGATCATCGCCGGGGCGAGGACGGCGACGGCGGCGGCCTGGAGCGCGGCATGACGCGCCCAGCCTGCGCCGGCGACCGGGAAGCGCCGCGCCAGCCAGAAGAGGAGCGGGCAGGTCGGCGCGCCGAGCAGGCCCGCGCCGAGAAGGCGCACGGCCTCCTCGGGCCAGCTGAGGTGGAGCCCGCCATGGGCGGCGCGGACCAGGTTGCCGGGCTCGAGCATGAGGTCGAACGCCAGCCAGAAGAGGAAGCCGAGTCCCAGCTCGGCGAGGAGTCGTCGCGCACCCGCGCGGGTATCGGGCGCGGCCGAGAGGCGGTCAGGAGCGACGGTCATGGACGGGCGGGCTTGGGACATTTTGTGACGGGTCGGCGCTGAGCCGTGACGAGTCGCAGGTTCTTCCTCTACCACGCCGCCCGCCGCGTGATCAGACTTGCTCCCGTCTTGTTTCAAAGGAGCGCATGTCATGGTCGATCCGCCGCCGGTTCCGCTGCCGGTCAATACGCCGGCGGCCGTCGCGTTCACGCACGAGGGCGAGCTGATCTGGGCGGGCCTGCAACTGATCCCGGTCGCCCTGGCGCTGCTCCTCCTGTTCACGGGCCTCGGCGCGCGATGGCGCAACGCCCTGGAGCGCCTGACCGGCCGGCGCGGCTATCTGGCCTATGTGCTCTTCGCCTGCAGCTGGCTGGTCCTGACCTGGGCGGCGACGGCGCCGCTGCACTGGCTCGATGCAGCCCGCTGGGTCCGGTGGGGGGCCGACTTCACGCCCCATCCCGGGTCCTGGCTGGCCGGCCAGGCGGCGACGCTCGCCGTCATGCTGGCTCTGGCCGCGGCGCTGCTCTGGGTCCCCAGGCTGTTGATCGCGCGCCTGCCGAGGCTCTGGTGGCTGGCGCTGACCGCCATCATCGTTCCCCTGCTGACGGCGGGGCTCGTCCTCTTCCAGGTGGCTGTCATGCCCATGACCACGCGCTTCGAGCCGCTGAAGGACCCCGCCCTCGTCGCCGACGTCCAGGCCATGGCGTCCCGATGCGGCCTCGGGCCCGTCGCCGTCTTCGTGGGCGGGGACGACACGACGGTCGTGGGGCTCGGGCCGACAAGCCGGATCCTGATCTCCAGGCGCGCCCTGGACGCCGAAACCCCCGCACAGGTTCGCGGCGTCCTGGCGCACGAGCTGAAGCACTACCGGATGGGGGACAACTGGCTCGCCATCGCCGTCGTCGGCGCGCTGATCCTCGCCGGCCTGTTCCTCGTGCAGGTCCTCGGCCGCGCGGCGATCAAGCGATGGAGCGGAAGGTTCGGCTTCACCAGCCTGGCCGATCCGGCGGCCCTGCCCCTGATCGCCCTGATCCTGACCCTCGCCTGGGCGCTGGCGGGCCTGCCGATCTTCAACGCGGTCCAGCGCCACGCGGAGCTGGAGGCGGACCGGTTCGCGCTCGAGCTCACCCGCGACAACGACGCGATCGCCTCGTGGCAGGCCTCGGTCGCCAAGGCGCCCTGGCGCATGGTCGACTACGACTGGACGTTCCGCATCTTCTTCGCGACCCATCCGTCCGATGTGGAGCGGATCCGGCTCGCGAACAGCTACCGGCCCTGGGCCGAAGGGAAGCCGGGCGCCTACGACCGCGTGTGCCGCCCGCCGGCGCCGGCTCAGGGACGCCCCGGCGCTTGACACCGGGCCGGTTCGGCGCGCCAAGCCGGGCCATGGATACGACCTTTCCCACCGCCGCCTCCAAGGCCGAGCTCGAGACGGGCGAGATCCTCGCCCCCCGCTTCGACAAGGACGGGCTGATCGCCGCGGTCGCCACCCATGCCGACACCGGCGAGGTGCTGATGCTGGCCTGGATGAACGCCGAGGCCCTGAAACTCACGTTGGACTCCGGCCAGGCGCACTACTTCAGCCGCTCGCGCCAGGCGCTCTGGAAGAAGGGCGAGACCTCCGGCCAGGTGCAGGCCGTGGTCGAGGCGCGGATCGACTGCGACCAGGACGCGGTCTGGCTCAAGGTGCGCCCGGGCGGCGACGGCGGCGCCTGCCATACCGGCGCGCGCTCGTGCTTCTACCGGGCGATCGAAGGAGGGAAGCTGGTCAGGCGGACGACGGGTCGATGACGCGCAGGTGAAACCCACGCACCCGGATCGACGGGCGGCTGCGATCGTCCGATGGCGTCCAGTGGACTCGCGGCGCGGGTTCAGGTTGAAAACCGCCGCCCGCTGCGCCAGGAAGTCCCGCCATAAGGAACGCCGGAGGACGCCATGGCGCAGAAGGTCTTCAAGGACGCCCGCTCGGCCCTTCAAGGGCTGCTGTTCGACGGCATGACGATCATGTCCGGGGGCTTCGGCCTCTCGGGCAACCCGGAGAACCTGATCACGGCCCTCAACCAGTCCGCGGTGAAGGATCTGACCGTGATCTCCAACAACTGCGGCGCCGACAACTTCGGCCTTTGGGTGCTGCTGAACGACGGGCAGATCCGCAAGATGATCTCGTCCTATGTGGGTGAGAACAAGCTGTTCGCGGAGCTGTTCCTGTCGGGCCGGCTGGAGCTGGAGCTCAATCCCCAGGGGACCCTGGCCGAGCGCATCCGCGCCGGCGGCGCGGGCATCCCGGCCTTCTTCACCAAGACCGGCTACGGCACGGTGGTGGCCGAGGGCAAGGAGACCCGCGAGTTCGACGGCGAGATGTATGTGATGGAGCGCGGGCTGACGGCGGACCTGTCCATGGTCAAGGCCTGGAAGGGAGATCCGGAGGGCAACCTCGTCTATCGGAAGACCTCGCGGAACTTCAATCCGATGATGGCCACGGCCGGCAAGGTCTGCGTGGCGGAAGTTGAGCACCTGGTCGAGCCCGGCGAGCTGGACGCCGACTGCATCCATACGCCCGGCATCTACGTGGACCGGATCATCCAGGGCGTCGGCTACCAGAAGTGGATCGAGCAGCGCACCGTGCGCAAGCGGCCCGAGATGGCCGGCGCCGGCGCCGGAGGAGAGGTCTGATGGCCTGGACGCGCGACGAGATGGCGGCCCGCGCCGCCAGGGAGCTGAAGGACGGCTTCTACGTGAACCTCGGGATCGGCATCCCCACGCTGGTGGCCAACTACATCCCTGAGGGCGTGCACGTGACGCTGCAGAGCGAGAACGGCATGCTCGGCATGGGCCCCTTCCCCTACGAGGGCGAGGAGGACGCCGACCTGATCAACGCCGGCAAGCAGACCATCACCCAGCTGCCGACCTCGAGCTTCTTTTCCTCGGCCGACTCCTTCGCGATGATCCGCGGCGGGCACATCGACCTGTCGATCCTGGGCGCCATGCAGGTGGCGCAGAACGGCGACCTCGCCAACTGGATGATTCCCGGCAAGATGGTGAAGGGCATGGGCGGGGCCATGGACCTCGTCGCCGGGGTCAAGCGCGTGGTCGTGGTGATGGAGCATGTCGAGAAGTCCGGCGGACCAAAGTTCCTGCATCGCTGCAGCCTGCCGCTCACCGGCGCGGGGGTGGTCGACATGGTGATCACCGACCTGGCCGTCTTCGCCATCGACAAGAAGAGCGGCGGCGTGAAGCTGATCGAGCTCGCGCCCCAGGTCACGCCCGAGGAGGTGCGGGCCAAGACCGAGGCCGACTACGACGTCGCCCTCGAGGTGGCCTGACGACGCCCCGCCCGCAGCGTCGCGCCTGAAATGCCGGCGTCCCCCGCGCGCGCCGCCCAAGGCTCGGGCGCCCGCCGCTCGGGGCCATGAAGCCTGCGTGAAATCCGGGTCCGGATAAGGCGGTCTTAACCTTGATGACGCGCCATGCGCCGCGTGCGTCCAAAGGGGGCGGAGATGGCCGGGGCGTTGATGAATGGATGGGGGCCGAAGCGGTCGGCCCTGGCGGCCCGAGGGGCGGCCGCGTGGCGGGCGTTGCTCGTGTTTCTCAGGCGCTGGGACAAGGACGCGCTCGAGCGCGCCGAGATCGATGCCAGAAAGGCCGAGCGGCGCCTGCGTGAAGCGATCGATGTCCTGCCCGAGGGCGTGGTCTTCCTCGACGCGGAAGGCCGCTACATCCTGTGGAACAAGAAGTACGCCGAGATCTACCACCGCTCGGCCGACCTGTTCGCGCCGGGGCGCAAGCTCGCCGACACCCTGAAGATCGGCGTCGCCCGCGGCGACTACCCCGACGCGATCGGCCGCGAGGAGGACTGGATCGCCGATCGCCTCGCCCTGCTGAAGCACCCCGGCGTGCGTCACGAGCAGCGCGTCTCCGACGGCCGCTGGCTGATGATCGAGGAGCGCGCCACCTCCGAGGGCGGGGTCATCGGCCTGCGCGTCGACATCACCGAGATGAAGGAGCAGGCCCAGGCGCTGCGCCAGGCGCTGGCGCGGGCCGAGGCGGCGAACCAGGCCAAGAGCCGGTTCCTCACCAACATGGGCCACGAGCTGAGGACGCCGCTGAACGGGGTCCTGGGCATGGCGACGGTGCTGGAGCGGGGCCGGCTCGATCCCGAGCAGCGCGAGGCTATCCAGACGATCATGACCTCCGCCGCGGCGCTGGACGCGCTGCTCTGCGACCTTCTGGACTTCTCGCAGCTGGAGTCCGGCGGGGTCCAGCTCGAGCCGGAGGCCTTCCATCTGGCCAGGGCCGTCCAGGAGACGGCGGCGCGCTTCCGCCAGGAGGCCTTCGCCAAGGGCCTGGGCTTCACCCTCGAGCTCGAGGAAGGCGCGCACCATGAGGTCACCGGCGACGCCCAGCGGATGAAGCAGGTGCTTTCGAACCTCCTCAGCAATGCCGTGAAGTTCACCTCCCAGGGCGGGATCTCCCTGAAGGCGTCGGCCGCGGGCCATGGCGAGGCGGGGCGCTGGACGTTCGAGGTCGCCGACACCGGCGTCGGCTTCGATCCCGCCGACGCCGACCATCTGTTCCGGCGCTTCGAGCAGGTCGACGGCTCGCTCACGCGGCGCTTCAACGGGGTGGGGCTGGGCCTGGCGATCTGCAAGCAGCTGGTCGAGCTGATGGGCGGGACGATCCGCGCCGAGGGCCGCCCCGGCCGGGGCGCGACCTTCACCGTCGAGCTTCCCCTGCCTTTCGCCCGGCCAGAGGCGGCGCCCGCCGCGACGGAGCCGGCCGGCGCATCCCCCGATGGCCTGCGCGTGCTGGTGGCCGAGGACAATCCCACGAACCGCAAGGTGGTCGAGCTGATGCTGCGCTCGGTCGGCGCTGAGGTGGCGTGCGTGGAGAACGGCGCCGAGGCGGTGGAGGCGGTGCGGCTGGGGGCCTACCACCTGGTCCTGATGGACATCCAGATGCCGGTGATGGACGGGCTGGCGGCGATCCGCCAGATCCGCGCCGAGGAGGCCAAGGCCGGTTCGCCCCGCCTTCCGATCCTGGTGCTGTCGGCCAACGTCCTGCCCGAGCACATGGCGGCCTCGCAGGCCGCCGGCGCCGACGGCCACATGGGCAAGCCGATCTCTGGCGTCGACCTCATCGCCGCGGTGTCGGCCGCGGCCCACGCGGGCCCGGCGGACGGGCTTGGGGCGGCCGGCCAGGAGACGGCGCGCCGGGCCGTCTGATCGCCCGCCGGACCCCATCGCACGCCCTGGCCGAACGGGCGCTTCGCCGGCCTGGGTGAATCCCCGCTCGCCTGCCGCGCGACGCCCGATTGACGGCTCCCAGACCTTCGATACTTTGCGCCGCACGATCCTTGGGGATCACTGAGCTGCCAGCGCGGTCATCGCGCCTGTCACTTCAGTCTTAGGGGGCTGACGATGGGTTCGATGAGAGCGGGTGCGCCGGGAGCGCGCCGGTTCACCCGAGCAATCTTGCTGACATCGGCCCTGGGACTTGGGCTGATCGTCTCGGCTCCAGCCTTGGCTGCGGATGAGTGCGGCCCCGCGCCCGGCGGCGGCGGGACGGTCACCTGCACGACAGCCGCAAACCCCTATTCGGACGGGGTCACCTACACGCCGCCCGCGGACCTGACCGTCGTCCTGGACCCGGGGGTCTCAATTGATCGCACCACCGGCGGCGCGGCGGATGACGCCCTTTCGATCAACGTCACCGGCGTGGACGCCAACGTCGGGGTCTTCGGCAGCGACGCGCAGGTCCAAGCAGGCACAGGACTGCGCGACGGAATCAGCATCACCCACGACTACGGATCGACCGGGACGACCACCATCGATCTGAACGGTGTCGCCTACGGCCAGCGCCGCGGGATCAATGTCTATGGCGGCGGCGACGTGTACATCTCCACCTACGCGGCGTACGGCGGCTCGGCCGGCGGCGCCTATGGGGGGGACGGCATCCATGTCGAAGGCCTGAGCCCCGGATCGTCCGTCTATGTCGGCGCTAATTATGCGGCGTCGAACAACGGCAGCGGCATCCGCGTCTTCGGCGCGGTGAACGGCGACGTCCGGATCTCCGGGGGGCTCATGGCGGGCACGGCGTTCGGCGTCGTCGGCCGCGCCTATGGCGCGGGCGGGGTCCACATCCACGCCGGTTACGCGATCGGCGGGACCGGATCGGCGATCCTGGCCTCATCCTACGGCGGGGACGTCTACGTAGGCGCGTCGATTGCCAAGTCGAGCAGCACCAGCGACGCCGCCATCGATGTCAAGACATTCGGCTCAGGCTCGATCGAGGCTGCGGCCGGAACGGTAAGCGCGGTGCGCAGCGGCGTCTCCGCCACCGCCTATGGAACCGGCGGCGTGCATGTCGAGGTCGGCGCGGTCGTCTCCACGGCCCGCACCGGCGTCTATGCCTACAGCCACGGCGGCGACGTCACCGTCGACGTTGGAACCTATGCCGTGGGCGCGCGGGCGGGCGTGGCGGCGATCTCCTCCGACGGGGACGTCGCCGTGAACATCGCGCCGGGCGGCATCGTCGGGGCGACGGGCGATTATGGCGACGCCATCTATGCCGCTTCGAATCACGGCGCGATCAATATCAACGCCGCGGGCGCGTACGTGGCCGCCGTGGGCGTGGGAACCCGGGGCGTGGACGCGTTGGGCGGGACCGGCCAGGACGTGAACATCACCGTCGGCGCGGTGGTGACCACCGGGGCCAGCGCGCCAGGTTACGACACCGACGCAATCCGCGCCCGCGCCTACGGGACCGGCGCCATCAACATCACGGCCTACACGGCCGCCACCGTCGGGGCCTATTCCGAAGCCATCGACGCGAAGGGCGATGGGCCAGTCTCGGTGACCGCCGCCTACGCCCTAGCGACAGGCTATGCGGACCGGGCCATCGACGCCTATTCCACCAACGGCCCCGTGAACGTGGTCGTGGCGCTGGCCGCCGTGACGCAGGACTATTCCGACGCCATCGCCGCCCGTTCGGGCTCGGGCGACGTCACGGTGACGGCGGCGGTCGTCGCCGCGCCGGGATACGACGGACACGGAATCATCGCCCACAGCTTCGGCGGCGGCGACGTCACGGTGAACATGGCTCAGGCGGTGTCCTACGCCGAGGCGGTGACCGCCGAGACGTCCGGCGCAGGGGACGTCAGCGTCAACGTTGCTCCGGGGGGCGCGATCGTCACGACGGGCTACTACGGCGCTGGCATCGCGGCCCTCGCCGAGACCGGCTCGATCGACATCAACGCCGCTGCGGACAGCACGATCACGACCATAGGATCTGACGCACAAGGGGTCTACGCGACCGCCTACGGGCCGGGGGCGATCAACATCAACGTCGGCGCGGTCGTCACGACCGGTCTGAGCACGGCCAGCCACCAGCCCACGGGCATCTACGCGCATCAGACCGGGTCGGGCGCCATCAACATCACGGCTGGGACCGTCGCCACCCTTGGCGACTACGCCTATGGCATCGAGGCGCGGGCCGGAACCGGCGCCATCGACATCACGAGCGGCAACGTCTTAACGAGCGGCTACGGCGCGGACGCCATCCACGCGTTCGGCGGCAGCGGCGTCTCGATCACCACCACCGGCCTGGTCGGGACGCTGGGCGACTACGCCTGGGGAATCTCCGCCGAGACGCCGGGCCACGCGATCATCGACAATCAGGGGGAGGTCGATACCTCCGGCGCGGGCGCTGTCGGCATCGGCGCGGTCACCGTCGACGGCAAGATCGACATCACCAGCAACAAGGTCGTCTCGGAGAAGTTCACCGGAATCTATGCGACGAGCACGCATGGCGGCATCGCCATCAACGCCGCCGACACCACGAGCCACGGATCGACCACCTCGGCGATCCTCGCCATCGGCGGCGCCAACGTCTCGGTCCATGCGGGCTCTGCGACTGCCACGGGCTACACGGCGACGGCCATCGACGCCCGGTCCACGGGAGGGAACACCGTCGTCACCGCGCTCGACGTCAATTCCGAGGGCAGCGGCATCTCTGCGATAAGCTCGGTCGGCTCCACCCGCGTCGATCTGGTGTCGGTCCAGAGCTACTACGACGGGGTCCTCGCCCAGGCCGATCTCGGCCCCGTGAGCGTAGGCCTGGCAGACGGCGGCCTGGTCCACACCACCGGCTACGGCGGCCGTGGCGTCGCGGCGCTCTCCGGCGCCGGCCCGATCACCATCACCGGCGGCGACGGCTCGCGCATCCTGACAGAAGGCTCCAACGCCCCGGGCGTCTTCGCCTCCACCGCGGGCGACATCAGTGTCGATGTCGACACGGTCTCCACCTCTGGCGCCCTGTTCGCGGCGGGCATCCAGGCGAACGGCCTCGGGTCGGGCGGCGTGAGCCTTTCCAGCCGAAGCGTCACGACCGCCGGCTCCTTCTCCGACGGGATCGCGGCGAGCGCGGTCTCCGGCCCAATCGACATCACCAGCGGCGACGTCTCCACCTCCGGTGCGTTCTCGGACGCCATCAATGCCGCCGGCGGCTCTTCCATCTCGATCACCACCACCGGGGCGACGACCGCGACAGGTCTGTCTTCCTCTGGCGTGTCGGCCTTCTCCAACGGCCCCGTCAGCATCGACAACGCCGGAACGATCCAGGTTTCCGGCGCGGGCGGGAGCGGGATTTCCGCGCTCTCCTTCGGCGGCGACGTCTCGGTGACGAGCAACCGCGTGAGCTCGCAGTATTCGAAGGGGATCGACGCCTTGGGCGGGGGCGCGGTTTCGGTCAATGCGGCGTCCACGACGAGCAATGGCCTGAATGGAATTGCGATCAGCGCGGTCGGCCTCGGCGACGTGGCGGTCACGGCCGGCCAGGTCACCGCTACGGGCGCAGGCGGTATCGGCGTCTACGCCCTGTCCTACGCCGGCGCCGCCGCTGTCCAGGCCCGGCAGGTTTCGGCGACGGGTTTCGGCGTCCTGGCCGCAGCCGCTCACGGCGACGCCGCGGCGGTGCTGGAGCCCGGCGGCTCTGCGGTCGCCGTCGGCCCTTCGGCGTATGGGATCAAGACCTTAGCCATTTCAGGCTCGGCCACGGCCAACACGTCAGGCGCGAGCGTGAGCGCCGCCGGCTCGCAGGCAGTCGGTGTCTCGGCCGTATCCAGAGCCGCAGGCTCGGCCGCCATCCTGGCCGGCCGGACCGTAGTCTCAGGCCAATACAGCCTCGCAGTCTTCGCCAAGGCGGCGCAGGGCGACGCGAGCATCACCGCCCAGTCGACCTCCGCTTCGGGCGACTTCAGCACTGGCGTTCTGGCATGGGCGGTGCAGGGCGATGCGAGCATCACCGCCCAGTCGGCCTCCGCCTCGGGCCGATACGCCCAGGGCGTCCGCGCGCAGGCCTCGGGCGACGCCTCGATCACCGCGGGCGACGTCACCGAGGTCGGCGACAACGGCGTGGGCGTTTCGGCGGTGGGGGGCGACGCGCCCTCGCCGCAGCCGCTGCTGGCCACCGGGAATGCAGTCGTCGTCACCACCGGAACCGTGAGCGCGGAGGGCGCCAGCGCGGTTGGCGTCGCGGGCCTCGCCGGCGGCGGGGATATCTCGGTCACCAGCAATGTCGTGCGCGTGTCCGGCGCCGGGGCGCTGGGCGTCAAGGGGCGCAGCCTCTACGGCGGGAACGTGAGCATCACGGCGACGGACGTGAGTGTGGCCGGCGCAGGCGCGACCGGCATCCTCGGCCGCGCCTACGGCAATGGAACGCTCACCATCACCAGCGGCGACGTCTACGCATCGGCCACTGCGAGCGACACTGCGAACGCCATCGATGCCCGGGGCCATTCGTCCATCTCGATCACCACCACCGGGGCGACGACCGTCGTCGGCGTCCTCGGGAACGGAATCCGCGCCGACTCGAGCGGGTCGGTGACGATCGACAACCTTGGCGCCGTCCACGCCGCTGGCCTGGGCGCCGCCGGCATATACGCGACGAGCTCCAGCGCGATCACGATCGGGAGCCAGACCGCAGTGGCGGGCGACGGGTTCGGGATCGAAGCGCGGGGAACCGGCCCGATCACCATCAACGCCGCCTCGACCACGACCAACGGCGACGGCTTCGACGCGATCCTGGCGCTCGGGGGAGGGGACGTGTCCGTGACTGCCGGATCGGTGTCGGCGGATCACTTCGTCAGCGGCGGCATCGCCGCCTTCTCCCAGAGTGGCCACGTCACGCTCCAGGCCGCGCAGGTGTCGGCCTACGGGACAGGCGTGTTCGTCGCGAACGGGTCGGGCGCGTCCAACACGCTGAGTCTCGGCGATGTCACGTCCCGGCGGGATGCGGTCATCGCCGGCGCGGGCGCGGATCTCGTCAATATCTCGGCCGGGTCGACGGTTCGCGGCGGGGCCGGCGTCGGCGTATGGTTCCTGAATGCGGCCTCCGCGACCCTCGACAACGCCGGGACCCTGACATCGGACTCCGGCGTGGCGATCCTTTCCGATGTCGCCCCGGTGACGGTGAACAACACCGGCTCGGTGATCGGCGGGGTGTTCCTGGCGGGCGCCGCCGACAGCTTCAACAACGCGGCGGGCGGAACCTTTGCGGCAGTCGACTCGGACTTCGGCGGCGGGGCGGACGTGCTCGCCAACGCCGGGACCGTCGCCCTGGCCGGAGCCGGGACGCCGGTCAGCGTCACCTTCGCGGGCCTGGAGCAGTTCGACAACGCCGGCGGTCTGGTCGACCTGCGCGGACGCGGCGCCGGGGACGAGCTGACCTTGCCCGGCGCGTTCAATGCGACGGGCTCGAGCCGCCTGGCGGTGGACGCCTTCCTCGGCGGGACAGGCTCGATCGCGGACGTGCTGAAGGTGAACGGCGCCATCACCGGGTCCACGGCGGTGACCGTGCAGGACACCAACGCCGGCCCGGGCGCCTTCAACCCCACGGGCATCCTTCTGGTGGACGCCAGCGGCGGCGCGGGAACGCCGGCGGCTTCGGCCTTCACCTTGGCGGGTGGCCCGATCGTCAAGGGGCTGTGGCGGTACGACCTCTATCTGAAGCCGGACAAGACCTTCGTCCTGGCCTCGCTGCCCTCGGCCACGGCGTTCAACACGCCCTATCTGGCGAGCGCGCTGCAGGGCCTGTTCGGCGCCTCGCTCCTGACCCTGGACGACCGCCTGGACGACCTGCGCACCCTGCAGTTCGCCTCCACGCCCGTGCGCCTGGCGGCGCTGGCCTCGGACGCGGGGGGCCGGCTGCCGGCGGGCGGAGGCAAGGACAACGGCGTGTGGGCCCGCGTCGTGGGCGGCCACGAGAGCCGCGACGCCAGCCAGACCGTGAGCCTGCTGGGCGTCTCCACGACCTACAACCTCGACTACAAGCAGAGCTACGTCGCCTTCCAGAGCGGCTTCGACCACACGATCTCGCGCGGGCCCGACACCTTCGTCTTCGGCGCCAGCCTCGGCTACGCCAACAGCAACGGCGACTTCGACGCCGGCGGATCGTTCCAGCTGAACGGCCTGACCGCCGCCGGCTACGCCGAGTACATGCGCGGCGGCTTCTTCGGCCATGTCGTCGGCCAGGGCGAGTGGCTGACGCTCGACTACAAATCCGCCGCCGGCTCGGCCAAGCCGCACACCCAGACCTACGGGATCAGCGCCGGCGCGGGCTACCGGGTCCAGCAGGGCGTCTGGTTCGTCGAGCCCGACGCCAGCCTCGACTGGGCCGACACCAGCGTGGACGCCTTCACCCTGCAAGGCGCCAACGTCACGTTCCGCGACGGGGAGATGCTGCGCGGCCGCGCCAAGCTGAACATCGGCGAGGTGCTGTACGCCGACCATGGCGGCATGCGCATCGAGCCGACCGTGAGCGCGGGCGTGGCCAAGGCGTTCGAGGGCGGCGCCTCTGCAGACGTCGCCTCGGGTCCCGGCGTGACGCTGAGCGACAACGGCCGGCCGACCTGGGGCGAGTTCGCCTTCGGCGTGCGGGTCATCGACCTGGGCTCGGGCCTCTCGGGCTTCGTCAAGGGCCAGTACGATGGCCTCAGCAACGAGTATTCGGGCTATAGCTTCAAGGCGGGCCTGAAGGTCCGATTCTAGAGCTGGTCCGAGCACGTCCATGACCGAGGCGCCCGAGGCGGCCCGCCCGCCCGAGGCCGATCCGACCGAGACGATCTCCGCCCTGCCGGAAGGCCAGACGCGGATCGCCTGCTCGCGCAACATGGCCGAGTGGATGGCCACGAACGGCGTGAGCCTCGCCTTCACCTCCTACCAGACCGGCCAGCTCTTCCTGGTGGGACGGATGCCCGACGGCCGGATCTCGTTCCATCAGCAGAACTTCGTGCGCGCCATGGGCCTGCACGGCGAGCCCGAGCGGCTCTATGTGGCGGGGCTGAACCAGCTGTGGCGGCTGGAGAACGTGCTGGCGCCGCACGAGCGGGCGAACGGCCATTTCGACCGGCTCTACATGCCGCGCAACGCCCAGGTGACCGGGGACCTGGACATCCACGAGCTGGCCGTGGACCGCGCCGGCCGGGTGATCTTCGTCAACACCAAGTTCTCGTGCCTGGCGGTCCCCTCGATCTCCAAGAGCTTCCGCCCGATCTGGAAGCCGGCCTTCATCTCCAGGCTCGCCGGCGAGGACCGCTGCCACCTGAACGGCCTGGCCATGCAGGACGGCCTGCCCAGGTACGTCTCCTGCGTGGGCGTGAGCGACATGGTGGACGGCTGGCGCGACCACCGGCGCGAGGGCGGGATGGTGATCGACGTCGGCGACGACCGCACCGTGACCGAGGGGCTGTCCATGCCCCACAGCCCGCGCCTGCGGCGCAACGGCGAGCTGCTGGTGCTGGACTCGGGACGGGGGTTCCTGGAGCGGGTCGATGCGGCCACCGGCGCACGCGAGACGATCTCGTTCCTGCCGGGATTCGCGCGGGGAATGGCGCTGTGGAACGGCTTCGCCCTGGTGACCGTCTCCCTGCCCCGCGACGGCAGCTTCGAGGGTCTGCAGCTGCAGGAAAACCTCAAGGCGCGCGGCGGCGAGGCGCGCTGCGGAATCCAGGTCGATCGACCTGAGGACTGGCGACGTGGTCAACTGGATCAGCCTGACCGGCCACATCAAGGAGCTGTTCGACGTGGCGGTCCTGCCGGACGTGGTCTGCCCCATGGCCGTGGGCCTCGGCGCGCCAGAGATGTCGAGCCTGATCAGCTTCGAGGAGACCTTCGGTCCGCTCGACCCCACGGCGTGACCGACCGCCGGCGACACGGTCTGGCGCGCTTCTTGAACCCTCGCTCGTGGACACGGCGCGGCGGATCGCGCCGGGACCGGCCGGCCTGACGCAGAACGGATTCCCGCCCGCGTTGACCGGTCTTGCTGTGCCTGGTCCGAGATGGTGTTCTCGGGCCGGTCTTGAAGAATGGGTTGGGCGTGGCGGACGGGTCTGACGTCAGCAGAGTGGTGCTGCGCTCTCGAGCGCGCCCGCCGACGCTTGGGCGCATGTCGGTGTTCGTGCTGGGCGTGCTGGTCGGGGTCATCCTGGGCGCCCTGGGCGCGCTGGCCGGATCGCAGATCCTGGACGAGCTGAGGCCCGACGCCTTCGCCTCCGCGCCGCCTGCGCCGCCGGCCGTCGTCAAGGCCGTCGCCAAGCCGCCCCCGGCCCAGACCGTCCATGTTCCTGTGGGCCGGCCGATCGTCGTCGGCGTGTTCGGCGACTCCCTGGCGGACGGCCTGTGGGCCGGCCTCTACCGCGAGCTTCGCGACGGCAAGAGCTATGAGGTGGTCCGGTTCAGCCGGGTGGCGACCGGGCTCAGCCGCTACGACTACGTCAACATCCACGACCAGGCCGAGACCCAGCTCGCCGACCGCAGGATCGACATCGCGGTCGTCATGGTCGGCGCCAATGACCAGCAGGCGATCGACACCGATGGCCAGATCAGCCACTTCGACGACGCGAACTGGCGGCGGATCTACGAGACCCGCATCGATAGCCTGGTGGCCCTGCTGCGCCAGAAGGGCGCGGCGGTCTACTGGGTGGGCCTGCCCAAGATGCGACGGGCGAGGTTCGACGCGCGGGCCCAGGAGTTGAACCGCATCTACCAGGCGCGCGCGCAGGCGCTGGGCGTGCCCTTCGTCCCCACCGTCCCGGTGACGGTGGACGGCCAGGGCGACTACCAGGACTATTTGCCCGTAGATGGCGCGGCGCGGCCGCGGCTGATGCGGGCCAAGGACGGCGTCCACATGACCATGGCCGGCTATCTCAGGATCGCCGCGCCGGTGGCGAGCCTGATCCGCACCGACGTGGCGCGTGTCCAGGCCGCAGGCCAGCTTCACGCACAGGGAGCCCCGGCCGCAGGTGCGGGCGCTCGCGCGGAGGTCCGATGACCGCCGCGCCGGGCGTGCGGCGCGGGCCAGCAAGCGGTAAGGCGGGCGCGGTCCTCGCCCTGCTGGCCGCCCTCGCCGCCGCCGGGCCGGCGACATCCGCGCCCCGTCCGACGACGGCCTCGGCGCTCGAGGGCGCGGCGGCCTTGAAGCCATTCTTTGCGGCCCTGGCCGAGCTCAAGTCCGGCCGGCGGGCGGCGCCCGTGCAGATCCTGCAGATCGGCGACAGCCACACCGCGGCCGACATCATCGCCAGCACCGTGCGCGCGCGGCTGCAGGCGCGCTTCGGCGAGGCCGGGCGGGGCCTGTTGCCCCCCGGCGACCCGTTCGTCGGCTACGCGCCGCGCCAGATCGAGGTGACCCAGTCCGGCGGCTGGAAGCTCCAGCCCAGCTTCCCCTATGCGGGCGGCGCCTTCGGCCTGTCGGGCTGGCGGCTGACATCGCAGCGCCCGGGCGCCAGCATCAGCCTCCAGGCCGATCCAGAGGCCCGCTTCGACAAGGCGGTGGTCTGCGCCATGGCGGGTCCGGGCGCGGGCGCCCTGAGGGTGTCGGCCGGCCGGACCAGCGCAAGGGTGTCGTTCGAGGCCGCCGGCCCTGCGCCGGCCTGCAAGACCGTGCCGCTCCGCGGCCTGCACGATCGGCTGGAGCTCGACGCCGAGGGCGGCCCCGTCACCCTGTTCTCGATCGGCGCGGTGCGCGAGAAAGGCGGCGTCGGCCTCTCGAACCTCGGGGTTTCCGGGACGGAGCTCTCCGATTTCGCCGGGCGCGACGACCGGGTCCTGAAGGCGGAGCTCCAGGCCCTTTCCCCGCAGCTGATCATCCTGGCCTTCGGCACCAATGAGGGCTTCCGAAAGACGCTCGACGGTCCGGGCTATGAGGCGATGGCCGAGACCCAGATCCGGAGGCTGAAGTCCCTGGCGCCGGGCGCGGCCATCCTGGTCATGGGTCCGCCGGACGCCGACACGGTGCGGCCCGACATCCCCGAGGACGGGATCCACGATGTCGGCTTCGCCTGCGCGCCGCTCTCGGACAAGGAGCTGGCCGACTACGCCGACCTCGTCGCCGGCCGCAACCCGAGCCTGGCGCGCTGGTATCCGCCGCCGGCCCTGGCGGTGGTGCGCGCGGCGCTGCGCCGGGCGGCGGCGGCGCAAGGGGCGGCGTTCTGGGACTGGAGCGCGCGCATGGGCGGGGCGTGCAGCGCCCATCGCCTCAGCCGCCCCGACGTCGGCCTGGTGCGCGGCGACCACGTGCACTTCACCAGCGACGGCGGGGACATGATCGGGAACATGCTGAGCGACGACCTGCTCGGCGCCTATGACGCCTCGCAGGCCGGGGGATAGGGCATGCTCTTCCCGACCATGGTCTTCGCGATCTTCTTCGTGGTCGTGTTCTTCACGGCCTGGAGCCTCGAGCGCGAGAACAACCGGCGCAAGGTCTTCCTGGTCCTGGCGAGCTGGGTCTTCTACGGCTGGTGGGACTGGCGCTTCGTCGGCCTGCTGATCGGCAGCGCGGTGATGAACTGGGCGGTCGCCGAGATGATCGACCGCTCGAGCCAGAGGCGCACGCGCCTGGCCTGGGTGGCCGCCGGCGTGACGGCCAACCTCGTGATCCTGGGCTTCTTCAAGTACTACGGCTTCTTCGTCGATCAGCTCGGGACGATCCTCGACGCCCTGGGATGGGCCCGTGACCTGCCCCTGCTGCGGGTGGTGCTGCCGGTCGGCATCTCGTTCTTCACCTTCCAGGCCGTCTCCTACATCGTCGACGTCCATCGCGGGACCTGTCCCAAGGCGCGCTCGCTGCTGGACGTGGTCCTGATGATGTCGCTGTTCCCGCACCTGGTGGCCGGGCCGATCGTCCGCGCCCAGGACCTGTTGCCCCAGTTCGCCCAGACCCCGCGGCCGACCCGGTCGATGCTGGCGCGGGGCCTGCTGCTGATCGCCTGGGGCCTGTTCAAGAAGACGGTGGTGGCCTCGGAGCTCTCCACCGGCCTGGTGGACCCGGTGTTCTTCGATCCGGCATCGCACGGCGCCGCGGACCTGCTGGCCGCGACCTACGGCTACGCGGTGCAGATCTACTGCGACTTCTCGGCCTACAGCGACATCGCCATCGGCGTGGCGGCCCTGCTCGGCTACCGCTTCCCGCGCAACTTCGACCAGCCCTATCGCGCCGCCTCGCTGCAGGACTTCTGGCGGCGCTGGCACATGAGCCTGTCGAGCTGGCTGCGCGACTACGTCTACATCCCGCTGGGCGGCGGACGCGGGGGGCTGGCGGGCACCTGCCGCAACATCATGATCACCATGCTGCTGGGCGGGCTCTGGCACGGGGCGGCCTGGACCTTCGTGGCCTGGGGCGCGCTGCACGGCCTGGTGCTGTGCATCGAGCGCGTGTGGAGGAGCCTTCGCCCGGCGAGCTGGCCGAGGCTCCCAGCCATCATCGGCGTCCTCGTCACCTTCCACGTGGTCTGCCTGGGCTGGATCCTGTTCCGCTCGGAGTCCTTCACCCTGGCGCTGAGCTTCATCGAGGGCTTCGGCCGGCTCGGGCCCGTGAGCGTCGCGACGCCCTTCCTGGTCGGCATGATCGGGATCGGGCTTGCGATGCACGTCTTGCCGGCCCGGGCCGTGGAGGAGCTGGGCTCGGCCGCCAAGTACCTGCCCTCGCCCGCGCTCGGGATCGCCATCGGCCTTCTGATGCTGGTGGTCGAGGCGATCCGGCCCGAGGGCATCGCCCCCTTCATCTATTTCCAGTTCTGAGCATGGACAGCGACGAATACCGCTTCGACGACAGCTTCGGGCCCGAAGAGGCCGAGGTCCATCCCGAGCCCGATCCCGAGCCGGACGCCTTCGCGCGGATGGTCTCGGTGCTGCGGGTGGTGACCGGCTACGATCCCGGCGCCGAGGACGAGGCGCACGATGAGCTGGCGGCGGGCCGCACGGTCCGCTGGATCGGCCGCACGGTGCTGTTCGCGGCCCTGACCCTGGGGGTGCTGAACGCGCCGGCGATCCATGGATGGGCGACCACCCTGGCGCCGACATGGGGCGCCGAGACGGTGCGCGAACTCTCCGAGGTCTGGGACCGGCGGCTGGCGGACGTGGGCCTGGACGTCCCGCGCGCCACGATCAGGGGCTGGTATGATGCGCTGAAGTCCGCGCCTCCGGCGCCGGCGGCGCATCCGCCGGCCGGTCCTGCTCCCAGTTCCGACTGACGGCGTAGAGCAGGGCCGCGCTGTCCTGCAGCCGCTGGGCCCGCGCCTGGATCACCGCCAGCCGACCCCGCGCCCAGCTGCGCTGGGAATCCAGCACCGGCAGCAGGGCGACCTTGCCATCCCGGAAGCGCAACCGCTGGAGACGGAGGCTGTCGGCGGCCGAGTCGAGCTCCCTGGCGGCCTGGCGGACGGCCTCGTCGTCGTGGTCCAGAGCCTGGAGGCTGTCGGCCACCTGGACGAAGGCCTGCAGCACCACCTGCTGGTAGTCCGCCAGGGCCGCACGGGCGGCGTCCTCGGCCACGCGCTTCTTGGCGCGCAGCTCGCCCTCGTGGAACAGCGGCGTGGAGAGCTGCGGCCCGACCAGGAAGCCCGTCGCGCCATAGCTGAAGAGCTTGGCCGGGCTGAGCGCGCTCTGGGTGAGCTGGCCGGTCAGCTCGAGCTTGGGATAGAGGTCCGCCTGGGCGACGCCGACCTCGGCGACGGCCGCGTGAAGGCGCGCCTCCGCGGCGCGGATGTCGGGCCGGTCGCGGACCAGCTCGGAGGGCAGCTCCACGGGAATCCGGTCCGGCCCCCCGATGTCGTCCAGGTCGAAGTCGGGCGCGGTCCAGCCGTCCGGCGCCTGGCCGACGAGGAGGGCCAGGGCGTGACGGGCCGCCGCGAGCCGCTGGCGCAGGGGGATGATCAGGGCCTCGTCGCGGGCGAGCTCGGTCTGCACCGTCGTGACGTCCAGCCGCGTGCCGCCGCCCAGCCGGTAGGCCGTGCTGACCAGGTCGAGGTTGGCCTTGTCGCTGGCCAAGATGTCCTCGGCTGCGGCGATCTGGGCCCTCGTCGAGGCGATGTCGATCGCCTGGCTGACCACCTGGGCGGTGAGGGTCAGATAGGCGGCGTCGGTCCGGAAGGCCTGAGCCTCGGCCTGGGCGAGCAGCGCTTCGTGACGGCGCCGGTGCTGGCCGAACAGGTCGAAGTCGTAGCGGCCGCTGGCGCCGAAGGAATAGAGCCAGAAGGTCGGGTTGGAGAGGGTGATCGGCCCGCTGGGCCCCGGGAAGGTCGAGAAGCCGAACGAGGTGAGGTTGACCCGGTCCTCGGCCATGCCGGCGTTGGCGTCCAGCGACAGGCGCGGTTGCTGCGCGCTGACCGCGTCATAGGCCCCGGCGAGATTGGCGCGGGCGGCCTCGAGCGAGCGGTTGCCGGCGATGGCCTGGCGAACGACCTGGTCGATCTGGGGCGAGCGCATCAGCGCCCACCAGTCACCCGCAAGCTTCTGGCCGAGCTCGGCGCGCGGGACCTGGGCGTCGCCCGTCATCGCGTAGTCACGGGCCTTGGGCGCGGCGGGGGAGACGAAGTTTGGGCCCACGGCGGCGCACCCCGCCAGCAGGGCGGCCGTCAGCAGGGCGCCGGCGTTGCGAAGCTCCATCGCCCTACTCCATCGCCGCCGCCGGGGCCCCATGGCCCCCGGCCAGTTTGGGCGAGCGCATCAGGAACAACAGCGGCAGCATGCAGATCATCACGATGGTCATCAGCCAGAAATCGTCGATGTAGGCGATCAGGGCCGACTGGCGCGTGATCATGCCGTTGAGGGCCTGCATCAGCGGAATGGTCGGCCCGTGCGGCATGAGCTGCTGGATCACCGGGTTGTCGGGCCTGGCGTGCTGGGTCAGGGTCGAGCGGGCGACCTGCATGTTGTTGGTCAAGATCACCTGCAGCAGCGAGATGCCCACCGCGCCGCCGACGTTGCGGATCAGGTTGGAGACGGTGGCGCCCTGCACGCGAAGGTGCGGCGGCAGGGTGGCGAAGCCGATGGTGCTGAGCGGCACGAAGAACAGGCCCATGGCCAGGCCCTGGACCACGCCCGAGACGATGAACGGGCCCGCGCCCATCACCGGCGAGAACTGGCTCATGATGTAGAAGGAGGCGGCGATCAGCAGGATGCCCACGCCCATCAGGAACCGGGCGTCGAAGCGCGACACCAGCCGCCCGGCTGCGACCATGGAGACGAAGGCGCCCAGGCCCCGCGCCATCATGATCAGGCCTGCACTGAACACCGGATAGCCGTAGAAGTTCTGCAGCAGCGTCGGCACCAGCGCCATGGAGGCGTACATCGAGCCCATGATGAAGATCGAGACGATCAGTGTGCTGCGGAAGTTCTGGTCCTTGAACAGCTCGCGGCTGAACAGCGGGTGCTTGCCGGTGAGGGTGTGGATGATGAAGAGGTAGAGGCACAGCCCCGCCAGGACCGCCTCCACCCAGGTCTCGGGCGAGCCGAACCAGTCGTTGGTCTGGCCGCGGTCGAGCATGAGCTGCAGCGCCGCCAGGCCCACCCCCAGGCTGGTGAAGCCGAAGAAGTCGAACTTCTGGGCCGTGGAATGTCCACGGCCGGGCATGAACAGCCAGGTGCCGGTGAAGGCCAGGATGCCCACGGGCACGTTGATGAAGAAGCACCAGCGCCAGCTGTAGTTCTCGGTCAGCCAGCCGCCGAGGGTCGGTCCGAGGATCGGGCCCAGCACCACCGCGCTGGCGAAGGTGGCCATGGCCTGTCCGTAGCGCTCGGCCGGATTGATATCGAGCAGCACCGCCTGGGCCAGCGGCATCAGGGCCGCGCCGGCGATCCCCTGGATGAAACGGAAGGCGACGATCTCGCCCAGCGACTGGGCCGCGCCGACCGCGGCCGAGGCGAGGGTGAAGCCGGCCATCGAGAACAGAAAGACGGTCTTCTTGCCCAGTCGGTCGGCCAGCCAGCCGGTCAGGGGCGTCATGATCGCCGCGGCCACGATGTAGAAGGTCAGGACCCAGACGATCTGGTCCATCGAGGCCGACATCGAGCCCTGCATGTGCGGAAGGGCGACGTTGGCGATGGTGGTGTCCAGCGTCTGCATCAGCGCCGCCGCCATGATGGAGGCGGTGATGAAGCCACGGTTCAGAACCTGTTCCCCCGCGCGAGCGGCGGTATTCATCGGCGGGATCCGAACAGGGAGCGCTTGTGGCCGGTGTCGACCTTGACCCGGGCGCTGAGCCCGCCCTGCAGCTCCATCTGCGGCGGCTCGCAGAACACCAGGCGCACAGGCAGGCGCTGCACCACCTTGACCCAGTTGCCGGTCGCGTTCTCGGCGGGCATCAGCGAGAAGGTCTGGTCGGTGCCCGGCGACAGGCTGTCGATCCGGGCGCAGAAGGTGCGGCTGGGATAGGCGTCGATCCTGATCGTCGCCTGCTCGCCGGCCCGCATGTTCTTGAGCTGGTTCTCCTTGAACGCGGCATCGACCCAGACGCGCGGCGTCACGAGGTGGAACACCGGCGTGGCGGCGTTGATGTAGTCGCCCACCTGCAGCTGTTCGACCTTGGTGACGCGCCCGTCCTGGGGCGCGCGGATGACCGTCCAGGACTTCTGCAGCTCGGCGCGGTCGAGCTGGGAGCGGGCGTTGCGGACGCTCGGATGGACGTCGATCGACTGGTCCGGCCGGCCGCCGAGGTTGGCCAGGGCGGCGGCGAGCGCCTGGCGGGTGACGGAGACCTGGAGCTGGGCCGCCTCCGCCTCATGGGCGGCTTGGTCGTACTCGGATTGGGACACGGCGCCGGCGGCCAGCAGGCCTTGCTCGCGCTTGGCCTCGCGCGCGCGCCATGCGGCGGCGCTTTCTGCGTTCTTCACGTCGACCTGACGCTGGCGATAGGTGGCCAGCTCGGCGTTGAGCGACTGGCGGGCGTCGGCGAGCTGGGCCTCGGCCTGGGCGGTGGCGATCTCGTAGGGCGCTGGATCGAGCTTGAAGAGGACCTGGCCGGCGTGAACCAGCTGGTTCTCCTTGACGTCCACCTCGACCACGCGGCCGGAGAGATTGGAGCTGACGTCCACCCCGGCGACGCGGACATAGGCGTCGTCGGTGGATTCATAGCGGCCGCTGGAGAGATAGGCGAAGAGCGCGGCCCCGAGCACCAGGACCACGCCGCCGAGCATCAGGGGGACGCGCAGGCGCGCCATGCGGTCGCCAGTCGTCCCCGCCTCGCCCTGGCCCGGCAGTCGCAGTCCCTGGAACCGGCCGGGCTGGGACGCGTCGGACGTATCGGCGGCCGCAGAGCCCGCGGCGAACTCGTTGGCGGATGGCTCTTTCACTTCACGTTCCGGATAAGGTTGCAGCCCCGGCGCTCGGTTGGGGGGAGGACCGCCGTCCGAAAACGGCGGGAGCGCCGGGGCTTGCCGATCCAGCTAATCGCTGATGTTGTATGATTCAAATGAGAAGTCATCACAACTCAAATGCGTGAAGTTCATTTCGCATCGCTGGACCTCAATCTCCTGAGGGTTTTCGACGCCCTGGCCGAGGAGCGCAGCGTCACGCGCGCGGGCGAACGGCTCGGGCTGACGCAGTCGGCGGTCAGCCACGCGCTGAACCGGCTGAGATACGCGCTGGAGGACGAGCTGTTCCTGCGCGGGCCGGACGGCATGACCCCGACGCCGCGCGCGCAGGAAATCTGGCCGGAGCTGAGGCGCGGCCTCGGCCAGCTGCAGCATGCGCTGGCGCCCACCGAGTTCGTTCCGGCCGAGGCGGAGCGGACGTTCAACATCTCGGCCTCCCCCTATATCGGGGAAATCTTCCTGCCGCACGTGATCGCCAGGGTGCGCGCCGAGGCGCCGAACATCCAGATCCACGTGCGCAGCCCCGACCCGGGCCTGGGCGAAGGGCTGGAAACCGGGCGCCTGGACCTGGCCATCGGCGTGTTCGGGCGCACCTCCGAGGTCTTCTCGCGCGAGACCCTGTTCGAGGAGCGCCTGGTCTGGGCGGTCCGCGCCGACCACCCCGCGGCCAAGGAGCCGCTGTCGGCCAGGACGCTCGAGAAGCTCCCGCTGTGCATGCTGGCGCCGGCGGCCACCGAGCGGCCGCCGTCGGACCGCTCCATCCGCCTGATCGAGCCCAGGGTGATGTGGGACGAGCTCACCGCCGACCAGACCCCGCTCGGACGCAACACCCTGCAGCGGATCCGCGTGGCGGTGGACAACGGCCACGCGGCGCTCGCCATCGTCGCCGCCAGCGACCTGGCTGCGGCCGTGCCGCGCCGGCTGGCGCTGTCGCGCAAGGAGGCGATGAACCTCAAGGTCGTCGACCTGACCGCCGACATCCGCCCCGCGGCCGCCTTCGAGGCGGTCTGGCGGGCCGACCAGAGCGCCCACCCCGCGCTCAGCTGGCTGAGGGGCGTGATGCGCGAGGCCGCTCAAGAGCCCTGAGCCGGGGACCAGCCCTGGGGCGCCAGCTCGAACGCCTCGAACTGGAAGCCGGGCGCGACTGTGCAGCCGACGAGGGTCCAGGTCCCGAGCGGCTCGGCCGACTGCCACCAGCCGGCCGGGATCACCACCTGGGGCGTGTGGCCGTCCAGCAGGTCCGGGCCCAGGATCTGCGCCTCGGCCGCGCCTTCGGGCGGGGCGAGGCTGATCCTGAGCGGATCTCCGGCGTAGTGGTGCCAGACCTCCACCGCGTCGATGACCCGGTGCCAGGCCGACACCTGGCCCTCTTCCAGCAGGTAGAAGATGGCGGTGGAGGCCGCGCGGCCTTCGCCGGTCTGGTCGCGGAAGGTCTCCTTGTACCAGCCGCCCTCGGGATGGGGCTGAAGGCCCAGGACCTCGATCACCCGCGCGGCGGCGACCTCGCCGGTCATCCGCGGAACACGTCCTTGGCGTGGCGCACCTCGGCGAAGGCCTCGGCTCCCCCGGCCCTCAGGAAGGGGTTGGCCGCCTTCTCCAGGCCGATCCGCGTCGGCACGGTCGGCTCGCCCCGCTCGCGCGCGGCGAACACCTGCTCGGCCCGCGCCTTCAGGGCCGGGCTGTCGTCGACGGAGAGGGCGAAGCGGGCGTTGGAGGCCGTGTACTCGTGGGCGCAATAGACCAGGGTCTGGTCGGGCAGGTCGGCGAGCCGGGAAAGGCTGGTCCACATCTGCTGGGGCGTGCCCTCGAACACCCGTCCGCAGCCGAGCGCGAACAGGGTGTCGCCCACGAACACGATCGCGTCGGCCGCGTCGTAATAGGAGATGTGGCCGAGCGTGTGCCCGCCGGTGTCGAGCACCTCCAGGCGGGTCTGGCCGAGCTCGACGATGTCGCCCTCGCCGACGGGCCGGTCGAGCGGGGCGATCCGCGTCACCTCCTGCGGCCCCACGATCTCGCAGCCCGTGGCGTCCTTGATCCGCGCGTTTCCGCCGGCGTGGTCCGGGTGCCAGTGGGTGTTCAGGATCAGGTCGAGCCTCCAGCCCAGGCGCTCGAGCTCGCGAAGGATCGCCTCGGCGTCGGGCGTGTCGATGCAGCCCGTGGTCCCGGACGCCTCGTCCCGGATCAGGAAGCCGTAGTTGTCCGCAAGGCAGGGGAACTGGTGGACCTGGAGCGTCATGGGGGACCCCGCGGGCCGGTGGATTCGCCTATATGATAGGTCGGGTCAGCCAGGTCCATGCGCCTCCATGCGTCGCGACGTCCTCGAACTGCGCCAATTCTACGCCGAGCCCCTCGGGCGCGCGGCGCGCGAGATGATCCGCCGCAAGCTCGAGGAGGCCTGGGGCGACGGACACGGGCTCGACATCCTGGGGCTCGGCTACGCGACGCCGTTCCTTGACGGGCTGGGCGCCGCGCGTCGCGTGGCGGCCGCCATGCCGGCCGGCCAGGGGGTGGAGCCCTGGCCCCAGGGCGGCCGCAACCTCTCCGCCCTGATGGACGAGACGGCCCTGGCCTTCCCCAATGCGGTGTTCGACCGGATCCTGGTGGTCCACGGCCTGGAGGAGGCGGACGATCCCCTGGCGCTGCTGCGCGAGGTCTGGCGCGTGCTCGCGCCGTCCGGGCGTGTGGTCATCGCGGCCGCCTCGCGGCTCGGGCTCTGGTCGGACGCCGAGCAGACCCCCTTCGGCCACGGCCGGCCCTACACCCGCGCCCAGCTCGAGGGACTGGTGCGCGAGGCCGAGCTGGAGCCCATCGCCTGGTCGCGCGCGCTCTATGCGCCGCCGCTCGCCTGGACCGCCCGCTGGGCCGAGGGATTCGAGCAGGTGGGCTCCAGGATCTGGCCGCAGTTCTCGGGATTGATCCTCCTGGAGGCGGTCAAGCAGACCTTCGCGGTCAAGCCCAGGACCGCTCCGGTCAAGCGCCGGCGCGCGCCGGCGGCGCTGAAGCCGGCGCCGGCGGGGCGCGTCTTCCCGCCTCCGGCGCAGGCCCGCTTGGAGGACGCGCGCTTTCGGCCTAGGTAGGAGCGGCTCCAAGCACAGAACGGACGAGGCCCCCGATGAAGCTGATCACCGCCATCATCAAGCCCAGCCGGCTCGACGCGGCGCTGGACGCGGTGACCCAGGCCGGCGCATCGGGCCTGACGGTCACCGAGGTGCGCGGCTACGGGCGCCAGAAGGGCAAGACCGAGGTCTACAGGGGCGCGGAATACGAGGTGAAGCTGCTGCCCAAGGTCAAGCTCGAGATCGCCGTGCCGTCCGACATCGCCGAGCGCGTGGTCGAGGCCGTGGCCAAGGCCGCCAACACCGGCAAGATCGGCGACGGCAAGGTGTTCGTGACGGACCTGGAGCAGGCCCTGCGCATCCGCACCGGCGAGCGCGACGCCCAGGCGATCGCGGGCTAACCCTCGTCCTGGCCGAACAGCCCGGTCGCCTGCGCTGGCGTCTCGGCCCCAGCCGTCCCCTGATTGGCGAGCAGGAACAGGGCCGCCTCCGATCGCCAGTTCTCGAACGCGCTGCGCGGGTCGATGGGCCTGGGGGGATGGCCGGTGGTGAGCGCCGCGCAGTGCTCGATCCTGAGGCCGAGGTCGTCGGTCAGGATCACGAAGTCCTTCAGCGTGCACATGTGGATGTTGGGCGTCGACCACCAGTGGTGCGGCAGGGCCGGCGTCTCGGGCATGCGCCCGTTCGTCAGCAATGCAAGGCGCGTGCGCCAATGCCCGAAATTGGGGAAGGAGACGACGGCGCGGCCGGCGATGCGCAGCAGCTCGGCCAGGACGTCCCTGGGCGCGACCGTCGCCTGCAGGGTCTGGGACAGGATGGCGTAGTCGAAGGCGTTGGCGGGGAAGTCCTTGAGGTCGCGGTCGGCGTCGCCCTGCACCACCGCCAGGCCCCTGGCGAGGCAGGCGGAGACCCCGCCCGAGCTGATCTCGAGCCCGCGCCCGTCGCAGCCCTTCTCGGTGGCCAGGAGCTCGAGCAACGCGCCCTCGCCACAGCCCACGTCCAGCACGCGCGAGCCAGGCCGCACCAGGCGCAGGATCTCTGCGAAGTCGGGCCTCAGCTCGCCCGGCCGGCCGATGTCGCGGCTGGGCCGCAGCCGCGCGCCGGGGGATGCGGCCTCGCCGTTGGCGCGAAGCGCGGTCACAGCACGCCCCGCGCCTTGCCGGCCGAGTCGATGAACCCCTGGAGCGCCGCCTGCATGACCGGCTCGTCGAGCAGGAAGGCGTCGTGGCCCTTGTCGCTCTCGATCTCGACGAAGCTGGCGCGGGCGCCGGCCGCGTTCAGGGCGCGCACGATCGTGCGGCTCTCGGTGGTCGGATAGAGCCAGTCCGAGG
Organism: uncultured Alphaproteobacteria bacterium; assembly: GCA_963775275.1. Taxonomy (GTDB): domain Bacteria; phylum Pseudomonadota; class Alphaproteobacteria; order Caulobacterales; family Caulobacteraceae; genus JANWHQ01. The sequence continues at coordinate 1,732,698 of CAVZII010000005.1, forward strand.
TGAAGGAGAGCACGCAGAAGCGCACCTGCCGCGCCCGGGTGAAGGCCTGGGCCAAGGCGCCGCCGTGGCTCTGCGCCAGGTCGAAGTAGTCCATCGCCCGGGTGATGTAGAGGTAGGAGTTGGCGTCGAAGCGCTCGACGAACCTCGCGCCCTGGTGGCGCAGGTAGCTCTCCACCTGGAAGTCGGCGTCGAAGCCCCAGCTGAGGCCGTCGCGCTGGAGCTGGCGGCCGAACTTGCGCTGCAGGGCGGCTTCGGAAAGGTAGGTGATGTGCGCGGCCATGCGCGCCACCGCCAGGCCCTTCTCGGGCCGGACGCCCTGGCGCGCGTAGTCGCCGCCGCGCCAGTCCGGATCGGCCATGATCGCCTGGCGTCCGACCTCGTGCAGGGCGATGTTCTGGGCCGAGTGGCGCGCGGCCGCCGCGATGCAGACCGCCGCATAGAGCCGCTCTGGATAGTCCGCCGCCCACTGCAGCACCTGCATGCCGCCCATGGAGCCGCCGACCACCGCCAGCAGGGTCTCGACGCCCAGGTGGTCGAGCAGCATGGCCTGGGCGCGCACCATGTCGGCGATGGTGATCACGGGAAAGCTCACGCCATAGGGCTGGCCTGTGGCCGGGTCGATCGAGCCGGGTCCGGTCGTGCCCATGCACCCGCCCACCACGTTGGAGCAGATGATGAAGTGGCGCTGCGGGTCGATCGCCCGAGCGGGCCCGACCGTGCTGCTCCACCAGCCGGGCTTGCCGGTGATGGGATTGTTCGACGCCACGTGCTGGTCCAGCGTCAGGGCGTGGCAGATCAGGATGGCGTTGGACCGGTCCGCGTTCAGCCGGCCATAGGTGCGGTAGGCGATCTCCAGATCCTGGATCCGACCGCCGGACTCCAGCTGGAGCGCGCGGCCGGAAAAGCGCGCGACGCCTTCGTCCGACACGATCCTGGTTGCGCCATCCTCGGCCATGGCGGCCTTGGACAGCTTGACCGGGAAGCTGTCAACGGGCGCGTTCCAGCCGGGACGCTTCCAGGTCGCCGCCCGCTTGATCCGACCTGACGCCCATCCCGCTGCCGCGATTCTCCACTCGGTCGCGATTTCGGACAGCGAACCGGTACCCACTTCGCCTGAAATCGCTCTAAGGAGATTCAATGCCCGACCCGGCGACATCGATGCGGCGGCTGATCCTGATGCGGCACGGCGAGGCCGAGCGCCCGCGGCCGGGGCTGGAGGATTTCGAGCGCGCCCTGAACGCCGAGGGACAGGCCGAAATCGGCCCGCGTGGGACGCGCCATCGCCGAAGCGGGCCTGGCGCCGGACCTGGCCCTGGTCTCGACGGCGACGCGGGCGCTGGAGACCTGGCGCGCCGTCGCGCCGTCCTTCCCGAAGGCCCAGGTTCGCGAGGACGCCGGCCTCTACGCCGCCCCGGCCTCGCGCCTGGCGGCGGCCGTGCGCGACGCGCCAGCGGCGCTGAGCGTGATCCTGGTGGGCCACAATCCCGGCCTTCACCAGTACGCTGTCCACCTGGCGCGCCAGGCCGACGCCTCGGGCGCCGAGGCGCGGACACTCTACGAGAAGCTCCCGACCGGGGCCGCGGCCGTGTTCGCGCTGGACGAGGCGGGCCGGCCGACGCTGGAGCGCCTGTTCCTGCCCAAGGCGCTGAGGGGACGATGAGCCTGATCTACAAGATCCTGCCCCAGGCCGAATGGGACGAGGCGCTCGCCGCCGGCCGCTTCGAAGGCTCGGGCATCGACCTGAAGGACGGCTTCATCCACTTCTCGTCCCGGGAGCAGCTCAGCGAGACCCTGCGCCTTCACTTCGCCGGCCGGACGGGCCTCCTGGTCGTGGCCGTGGAGGCGTCTTCGCTCGGCGAGGCCCTGAAATGGGAGCCGTCGCGGGGCGGCGAGCTCTTCCCGCACCTCTATGGCGCCTTGCCGACCGAGCTCGCCTTGTCGGTCGAGCCGGTCGTCCCTCCGGGCGGCGGGGCCGCTTGAGCCTGTTGGCCGACATCGGGGCGGCGGCGCTGCGGCGGCTGGACGCCGAGACCGCCCACAGGCTCGCGATCAAGGCGCTGAGCTCGGGCCTGGGTCCCGGCGCCGCGGGGCCGAACGACCCGGTCCTGCAGACCGATGTCGCGGGCCTGAGGCTGCCCAACGGCGTTGGCCTGGCGGCTGGCTTCGACAAGGACGCCGAGGCCCCGGACGCCATGCTGCGGGCCGGGTTCGGCTTCGTGGAGTGCGGCACGGTCACGCCGGCGCCCCAGCCCGGCAATCCGCGCCCGCGGGTGTTCCGGCTGGCCGAGGACCGGGCGGTGATCAACCGCTACGGCTTCAACAGCCAGGGACTCGCCGCATTCGCCGGCCGCCTGGAGCGGCGGGCACGGACCGGGGTCGTCGGGGCCAACATCGGGGCGAACAAGGACTCCGAGGACCGCGTCGGCGACTATGTCGAGGGGCTGAGGCGCCTCTGGACCCTGGCCGACTACTTCACCGTCAATATCTCCTCGCCCAACACGCCGGGGCTGCGCGACCTGCAGGCGCGCGCGGCGTTGGACGATCTGCTGGGGCGCCTGGCCGAGGCGCGCGCGGCGCTCAGCGCCGACGCCGGCGCGCGGCCGCTGCTGCTCAAGGTGGCGCCGGACCTGGAGGCTCGTCAGATCGACGACATCTGCGGCTCGGTCCAGGCCCATGGCCTGGACGGAATCATCGTCGGAAACACCACGCTCAGCCGGCCGATGTGGCTGCACTCGAGTCTCAGGACCGAGGCGGGCGGGCTCTCGGGCGCGCCCCTGATGGCGCTGTCGACCCGGGTCCTGCGTCTCTTCCGCCAGAAGGCCGGCGACAGCCTCGCCCTGATCGGTTGCGGCGGGATCGGCTCGGGCGAGGACGCCTACGCCAAGATCCGCGCCGGCGCCCGCGCGGTCCAGCTCTATACCGCCATGGCCTATCAGGGCCTGGGCCTGGTCGGCCGGATCAAGCGCGACCTCGCGGCGCGTCTGCGCGCGGACGGCTTCGCGAGCCTTGGCGAGGCGGTCGGGACCAGCTGACCCGTTGTGCCGGGCGCTCCCGGCGCCTATCATCGGGGCCGGCGCAGCTCCCCTTGCGCCTCAAGTGCTGTCAGCGAGATTTCCCGAGATGGACGTGAAGGTCCCGGCCATGTCCGCCGCGCGCGCGAGCGTCCAAGGCTACGATCCCAAGCTGCACGACCCTTTCTTCGACGGCGTGTCCGACGCCCTGGCCGACAAGGGCTTCGTGACCGCGGGCCTGGACGACGTGATCACCTGGGCGCGTACGGGCTCGTTGATGTGGATGACCTTCGGGCTCGCCTGCTGCGCGGTCGAGATGATGCAGGCCTCGATGCCGCGCTATGACCTCGAGCGGTTCGGCTTCGCGCCCCGCGCCAGCCCGCGCCAGTCGGACGTGATGATCGTGGCGGGCACCTTGACCAACAAGATGGCTCCGGCCCTGCGCAAGGTCTACGACCAGATGCCCGAGCCGCGCTACGTGATCTCGATGGGCAGCTGCGCCAACGGCGGCGGCTACTACCACTACAGCTACGCCATCGTCCGCGGCTGCGACCGGATCGTGCCGGTGGACGTCTATGTGCCGGGCTGTCCGCCCACCGCCGAGGCCCTGGTCTACGGCGTGCTGCAGCTGCAGAAGAAGATCCGCCGCACCGGCACGATCGAGCGGTAAGCGATCGCACGAGAAGCGGGGACCGGTTCTCCGTTCGCGATCGCGCCGACGAGCGATGTCAGGCGGGCCGCGCCCGGCGAAGGGTGAGATTGATCCGCCCGCCGCCCTCGATCAGGCGCGAGGAGCCCGGAAGGATCCGGTCCACGCCGTGATGCCAGAGCCGCGCCTCACCCGCCAGGATGCAGGCGTCGCCGGAACTGAGCCTGAGCGTCCGCGTCGGATCGCGCCGTGTCGGGCCCCCCAGGCGGAAGACGGCCGTGTCCCCCAAAGACACCGACAGCACCGGGAACGAGAAGTCCGCCTCGTCCCGGTCCTGGTGCATTCCCATGCGCGCCTGCGGCCCATAAAGGTTCACCAGGCAGGCGTCCGGCGGCGAGGGTGAACCGGTCAGACGGTCCCACAGCCCGAGCAGGACCTCGGGGATCGGCGGCCAGGGGCGGCCGGTCTTCGGGTGCAGGGGCTCGTAGCGGTAGCCCCTGGCGTCGGTGATCCAGCCGAGCGGGCCGAGGTTGGTCATGCGCACGGACATCGGCTGGCCGCCCGGCGTGACCGGCCGGTAGAAGGGCGCCTCTTCGGCGGCGGCCATGACCTCGTCCGCCAGCGCGCGCTGTGCGTCCGCGTGCAGGGCGTCGGGGAAGAGGCGGAAGCCGTCCATGGCCCGATGATAAGCCCTGGATGGAGGAACGTTCACTGGCCCGGCGCGCGCCTATCGCCTAGCGTGCAGACGCGATGCTCGTCCGCGCCCTCCTCTGCTGCGCACTGATCGCGGCCCTGGCCGCCTGCCGCGGGCCGGCGCCGAAGCCGCCGGCCGCCCCGGCGGGGCCCGGACAGGCCGTGCGCCTGCCGGCCGACGTGGTCCCCTCGGCCTACCGGATCAGCGTCACGCCCGACGCAGAGCGCATGGCCTTCAAGGGCCACGTCTCCATCGACGTCGAGGTCAGCTCGCCCGTGCGGGCGATCGTGATGAACGCCAACGAGCTCACCGTCTCGCGCGCCGCGGTGGACGGCCAGCCGGCGGCCGGGATCGCCCTGGACCCGGCGGCGGAGACGCTCACCCTGACGCTCGACCGGCCGATCGCGGCGGGGCGGCACGTCGTGGACATCGACTACGCCGGCAAGATCAACCAGGGCGCCTACGGCCTCTTCGCCCTCGACTACGACACGCCCCAGGGCCATCGGCGCATGCTCGCCACCCAGTTCGAGAACGTCGACGCGCGCCGCTTCGTCCCCTCGTGGGACGAGCCCGCCCGCAAGGCGAGCTTCCAGCTGACCGTCACCGCGCCGCAGGACGAGATGGCGGTCTCGAACATGCCCATCGCCGAGGAGCATCCCCTGGCGGGCGGCCTGAAGCAGGTGAGCTTCCAGGCGACGCCCAAGATGTCGTCCTATCTGCTGTTCCTGGGCCTTGGGGACCTCGAGCGGATCAGCCGCAAGGTGGACGGCGTCGACGTCGGGGTCGTGTTCCGGCGCGGCGCGGCGGACAAGGCGCGCTATGCCCTCGACCGGGCGAGCGAGCTGCTCGGCTACTACGATCGCTACTTCGCGATCCCCTATCCCCTGCCCAAGCTCGATCTCGTCGCCGCGCCGGGCGCGGCGGGCTTCGCGGCCATGGAGAACTGGGGCGCGATCCTCTTCTTCGAGAACCGGATCCTGGTCGATCCCAGGCTCGCCACCGAGGCCGACCGCCGCGACGATGCGGTCACCATCGCCCACGAGATGGCCCACCAGTGGTTCGGCGACTTGGTGACCCCGAGCTGGTGGGACGACGTCTGGCTGAACGAGAGCTTCGCCCAGTGGATGGAGGCCAAGTCGGTGAACGACCTGCATCCGGACTGGCGGGTCTGGCTCAGCGAGGCGGGCGGGCGCGAGGCGGCGATGAGGCTGGACGCGACCTCGGCCACCCACCCGGTGGTCGAGCCGGCCGAGACGCTGGACCAGGTCAACGAGATCCCCGACGCCATCGTCTACGACAAGGGCGCGGCGGTGGTGCGCATGCTCGAGGCCTATGTGGGCGAGGACGCCTGGCGCGAGGGGGTGCGGGCGTACCTTCGCCGCTTCGCCTACTCGAACGCCACGCACGCCGACTTCTGGAAGGCGATGGAGACGGCGTCCAAGCGGCCGGTGGCCGCCATCGCCCACGACTTCACCGAGCAGGACGGCCTGCCCCTGGTCGGGGTGGACATCATGGTCGGCCAGGGAACGGGCTCGGGCGTCTTCCTGACCCAGCAGCGCCTGGCGGCCGACGCCGGCTCCACCGGCGAGCGGCACTGGCGGATTCCCGTCATGGCCCAGCCGGCTGGCGGCGGCGCCAGGGTCTCGACCCTTGTGCGGGGCGGGCCGCTGGTGACCGCCCTGACCAGCCCCGCGCCCGGCCCCCTGGTGATCAATCCCGGCCAGGTGGGCTACTTTCGCACGCTCTACGCCCCCTCGGCCTTCGCCCCGATCGAGGCGCGGCTGGCCAGCCTTGAGGCGGCCGACCAGCTCGGGCTCATCAGCGACGCCTGGGCCTTCGGCCAGTCCGGCGACGCGCCCGCCGCACACTTGATGGAACTGGTCGACCAGCTGCCGGCCGGCGCCGATCCCAGGGTGTGGGACCAGGTCCTGCCGATCCTGTCCGACATCGACAGCCTCTACGCCGGCCGGCCCGGCCAGGCGGCGTTCCGAGCCTGGGCGCGGCGCAAGCTCGGGGCCGTCCTCGCGCGCGCGGGCTGGAGCGCGCGCTCGCGGGCGTCTGACACGGCGGCGGTGCTGAGGGGCGACCTGATCGAGAGCCTTGGCGATCTGGGCGATCCGGCGGTGATCGCCGAGGCCCGGCGCCGGTTCGCCGCCTTGCAGCAGGGGTCCGACCTGCCCGCGGACATCCATACCGCGGTGCTGCGCGTGGTCGGCCGCAACGCGGACGCGGCGAGCTTCGAGGCGCTGGCCAGGCTGGCCTCGGCCGCCAAGGATCCCGCCGAGCGGCGCAGCTATCTGGTCGCCCTGGCCGGGGCCGAGGATCCGGCCCTGGCGCGACGGGCGCTCGACATGTCGCTGACGCCCGCGATCCCGACCACCCTGGCGCCGGTGATGATCCGACGCGTGGCCGCGCGCCATCCCGACCTCGCCTGGCGCTTCGCCTTGGACCACGCCGCCGAGATCCGGCCGCGGCTCGATCCGTCGCAGGTCCTGAATTTCGCCCCGCGCCTGCTCAGCCAGTCAGCCGACGCGGACAGGGCGAACGAGCTGAGGGCCTATGCCGAGAAGACCTTCCCGCCGGGCGGGCGGCGCGAATCCGACAAGGTCGTCGCCCGCATCCTGCAGCGCGCCGACGTCCGGGCCCGCCGGCTGGACGACATCGACCGCTGGCTCAAGGCCAACGGATAGGCGCGCGCCCGGTCAGGGCTCGAAGCTATAGGCCGTGATCCGGCAGAGGTTCACGCCCTTCTTCTCCACCATGTCCCCGCTGTTCATCAGGAACATCAGGTCGAATGTGCAGATCCCGTTGGGATCATCGACCTTCAAGGTCACGGTCTTGCCCGCGCCGGCGGTCTGCTTGCCCAAAAGGTCGTCCGACATGTTCAAGGTCCCCGCCGGCGCGACGTAGACGGACGTGATGCCGTTCTTGCCGTCGTTGGTGAGCTTGATGACATGGACGCCTGCGGCCGACGCGGCGGCCGGCGTCGCCGGGCTCGTCTGGCCCCATGCGGTTGCGGCCGCCATGACCGCCGCCGCCGCTAAATTTGCTGTCCTGACCCCCATGCGCGCTTCCCTCCCGCGGTCGTCCTCGTGGGCGATCGCTTCTGCGCGCAGGGTCCGGCGGCGTCTCGCCGGAACGCATGACCTAGCCTGGGCGGGCGCTGCCCGCCGGGCCCCGCTGGCGGGAAGGTTAGCGTGTCCGATGGCGCGGGTTAATAGCCTCGGACGGTCGGCCCGAACCCGTTCCAGGCTCTTGCAGCGCGACCGAGCTTACCCATATGCCAAACCGGACGGCGCGCCTTGGCGCAGCCGGACGCCAGGGGCCTGTGTCAAAGGACACTTTGCGGGGCTCCGCCCAACTGGAGACCCGATCGAACCGGGGACGGACACCCAAGGCGCTCGCGACGAGGCCTCCGGTCCGCCGCCCGCAAGGAGCGAACTGATCTCATGAGCAAAATCATCGGAATCGACCTCGGCACCACCAACTCTTGTGTCGCCATCATGGACGGCAAGACCCCCAAGGTGATCGAGAACGCGGAAGGCGCGCGCACCACGCCTTCAGTGGTGGCCTTCCTGGACGACGGCGAGCGGCTGGTCGGACAGCCGGCCAAGCGCCAGGCCGTCACCAACCCATCCAACACCCTGTTCGCCATCAAGCGCCTGATCGGCCGCAACTACGACGACCCGGTGGTGGCCAAGGACAAGGGCATGGTGCCCTACGAGATCGTCAAGGGGGCCAACGGCGACGCCTGGGTGCGCGCCCACGGCAAGGACTATTCGCCCCAGCAGGTCTCGGCCTTCATCCTGCAGAAGATGAAGGAAGCCGCCGAGGCGCACCTCGGCGAGAAGGTCGAGAAGGCGGTGATCACCGTCCCGGCCTACTTCAACGACGCCCAGCGCCAGGCCACCAAGGACGCGGGCAAGATCGCGGGGCTGGAAGTCCTGCGCATCATCAACGAGCCGACCGCCGCCGCGCTCGCCTACGGGCTCGAGAAGAACGACGGCAAGAAGATCGCGGTCTATGACCTCGGCGGCGGCACCTTCGACATCTCCATCCTCGAGATCGGCGACGGGGTGTTCGAAGTTAAGGCGACCAACGGCGACACCTTCCTGGGCGGCGAGGACTTCGACCTTCGGATCGTCGATTACCTGGCCGATGAGTTCAAGAAGGAGCAGGGCGTCGACCTGCGCAAGGACAAGCTGGCGCTGCAGCGCCTGAAGGAAGAGGCGGAGAAGGCCAAGAAGGAGCTGTCCTCGGTCCCACAGTACGAGGTGAACCTGCCCTTCATCTCGATGAACGCGTCCGGGCCGCTGCACCTGAACATCAAGCTCAGCCGCGCCAAGCTGGAGGCCCTGGTCGAGGACCTGATCAGCCGCACCATCGGCCCCTGCGAGCAGGCGCTGAAGGACGCGGGCCTGAAGAAGACCGACATCGACGAGGTGGTCCTGGTCGGCGGCATGACCCGCATGCCCAAGGTCCAGGACGCGGTGAAGGAGTTCTTCGGCCGTGAGCCGCACAAGGGCGTCAATCCGGACGAGGTCGTGGCGCTGGGCGCCGCGGTCCAGGCCGGCGTGCTGCAGGGCGACGTCAAGGACGTCCTGCTGCTCGACGTCACCCCCCTGACCCTCGGCATCGAGACCCTGGGCGGGGTCTTCACCCCGCTGATCGAGCGCAACACAACCATCCCGACCAAGCGCTCCCAGACCTTCTCGACCGCCGACGACAACCAGTCGGCGGTGACCATCCGGGTGTTCCAGGGCGAGCGCCCGATGGCGGCGGACAACAAGATGCTCGGCCAGTTCGACCTGGTCGGGATCCCGCCGGCCCCGCGCGGCATGCCCCAGATCGAGGTCACGTTCGACATCGACGCCAACGGCATCGTGCACGTGACGGCCAAGGACAAGGCGACCTCCAAGGAACAGTCCATCCGCATCCAGGCCAACGGCGGCCTCTCGGACACGGATATCGAGCAGATGGTCAAGGACGCCGAGGCCCACGCCTCGGATGACAAGAAGCGCAAGGAGCTGGTCGAGGCCAGGAACCGCGCCGACGCGGCCGTCCACGAAACGGAGAAGGCGCTGGCCGAGCACGGCGACAAGGTGGGCGAGGCCGAGAAATCGGCCATCCAGACCGCGCTCGATGACCTGAAGTCGGTCAAGGACGGCGAGGACGCCGAAGCGATCAACGCCAAGATCCAAGCCCTGCTGCAGGCCTCGATGAAGCTCGGCGAAGCCATGTACCAGGCCGCCCAGGCGGCCTCGGGCGCGGCCGGCGCCGAGGGAGAGGCCCCCGCCGAAGAAGGCGTGGTGGACGCCGAATTCGAAGAAGTCGACGACGCCAAGAAGTCGGCGTGATCGACTGACGTTCCAGACGCCCCTCGCGGCCGGCGAACCGGCGGCGAGGGGCGCTTGACGATGGGAGCCGGGACCGTGCGGGACGCGAGCTTGCTTAACGGCCAAGCTGATCCCACTTTGGAAAGGCGGGTTGGGGCGTATCGGGGCCGGCTCTGAGATGGTGCGTGATTACTACGAGGTGCTGGGCGTCGAACGCGGGTCGCCCGACGATGAGATCAAGCGAGCCTTCCGTAAGCTCGCCATGGAGCACCATCCTGACCGCAACAACGGGTGCACCGACGCGGAGTCCCGCTTCAAGGAGCTGAACGAGGCCTATTCGGTCCTCTCGGATCCGGCCAAGCGCGCGGCATACGACCAGTTCGGCCACGCCGGGCTGAACGGCATGAACGGCGGCGGCGCCCAGTTCACCGACATCCACGACATTTTCAACTCGGTGTTCGGCGAGGCCTTCGGCGACATGTTCGGGGGCCGTGCGCGCCAGCAGGGCCCCAGGCGCGGCCAGGATCTGCGCTACGATCTGGAGATCACGCTGGAGCAGGCCTACGCCGGCTCGACGGTCGAGATCATGGTGCCCGCCTCGATCACCTGCGAGGTCTGCTCGGGCTCGGGCTGCAAGCCGGGCACCAGCCCGACCACCTGCACGACCTGCGGCGGCGCGGGACGCATCCGTGCGAGCCAGGGCTTCTTCGCCATCGAGCGGACCTGCCCGCGCTGCGGCGGCTCCGGGCGGATGGTGCTGGACCCCTGCACGGCGTGCCACGGCCATGGCCAGGCCCGCAAGGAGCGTACGCTGGAGGTCACGATCCCGCCCGGCGTGGACGACGGCGCACGGATCCGGCTTGCGGGCGAGGGCGATGCGGGCGCCTACGGCGGCCCGCGCGGCGACCTCTACATCTTCCTGAGCGTGAGGCCCCACGACCTGTTCGAGCGCGACGGGATGGACCTGCTGTGCACCGTGCCGGCGCCCATGTGCACGGCCGCGCTGGGCGGCGAGATCGAGGTCCCCTGCCTCGCCGAGGCCCAGGGCTGCGTCGACGACTGCCGGCTGACGGTGAAGATCCCCGAGGGGACGCAGACCGGCCACAAGGTCCGGATCAAGGGCCGCGGCATGCCGTCCCTGCGCGGCCGGCACAAGGGCGACCTGCTGGTCGAGATCTTCGTCGAGACCCCGACCCATCTGACCGGCCGCCAGAAGGAGCTGATGCGCGAGCTGGCGTCCTGCTGCGGCGAGACCCAGCACCCCCGTTCGAGCGGCTTCTTCACCAAGGCCCGCCGGTTCTGGGACGACATCACCGGGGCCGAGGCCCAGGCCTGACGTCCCAGGGCTCGGGCTTCAGACCGCGTCGATCTCGCCGTTCAAGGACTTGGCGAGGTCCAGCAGGCGCCGGCGCGGGCGCTCGCCCAGCTGGTAGTAGGCGCGGATCAGGTCCAGCGTCTCCTTGCGGGCGAACATCTCGCCCGAGGAATCCGAGCGCTCCTGCAGGGATTCCATGTGCGGCTTGTCCGAAATGCCGTCGTAGAAGTAGCCGATCGGCACCTCCAGCGCCTCGGAAAGCTGCCACAGACGGGCGGCGGAGATTCGGTTCGCGCCGCACTCGTACTTCTGGATCTGCTGGAAGCGGACGCCGACGGCGCCGGCCAGCTGCTGCTGGGTCAGGCCCAGCAGACGCCGGCGGCGTCGCAGGCGCTTGCCCAGGTGGAGATCGATTTCGTTCGCCATGATCGAGGCCCCTTGGTCGTTCTCTGGCCCGTCCCGTTTCGGGACGGATCGCCCGACAAGCGGCAAAGCTCGTGCCGGACGGGAGCGCGCCCGCCCGTCCTCCCGCAATGATGGGTCTGGCGCCGGCTTCATTGCGCCGCTGGGGCCCCCCGGATAAGCAGCCGCAGTGAACACCCGTTCCTCGACAATCTGGCGACAGCTCGGCTGGCGCGCCGAGGCTGCGGGCTACGATGCGCTGGCCTTGCTGGTGCGGCGCCTGCCCGTGGACCTCGTCTCGGCGCTGGGCGGGGCGGTGGTGGGCGCGCTCGGCCCCCTGACGAAGCGGCACGCGGTGATCCTGCGCAATCTCGAGCTCGCCTTCCCGGAGAAGACCTCCGCCGAGCGCGAGGCCCTGGCCCGCGAGCACTGGCGCGTGATCGGGCGCACCTTCGCCGAGTTCCCGCTGGTGGACCGCCTGACGCCCGCGAGCGGCCGCGTCGAGATCGAGGGGCTGGATCGGCTGACCGAGCTCGCCCGCACGGGGGAGGCCGCGGTCCTGATCTCGGGACACCTGTCGAACTGGGAGATCATGATGGCCGTGATCGTCCAGTCGGGTCTGAAATGCCGCGTCAGCTACCGTCCGGCCAACAACCCCTTCACCGACCGGCGCATCATCGAGGCGCGCCGCCGCTACGGCGTGCGGCTGGAGGCGGCCAAGGGCGGAGAGGGCACGCGGGCGCTGCTGTCCGCGCTGAACAAGGGGGAGTCGGTCGCCCTGCTCAACGACCAGCGCGACTCCTCGGGGGTGGAGGCGCCGTTCTTCGGATGGCCCGTCCGCACCGCGCCCGGCCCGGCGCGCCTGGCCCTGCGCTACGGCGGGCGGCTGATCCCCATGTCGGTGGCGCGCACCCGCGGCGCGCGGTTCCGCGTCGTCATCCACCCGCCGATCGAGCTGGAGCGCACGGGCGACCGTCCACGCGACCTTCAGGCCGCGGTCGCCAAGATCAACGCCTTCATCGAATCCTGCATCCGCGCGCGGCCGGCCGAGTGGCTATGGTCGCACCGGCGCTGGCCGCTGGAGCACTATGCCGACCTCGACGGCGGGCGGCGCGCTCAGCCGCTGGCCGACGCCTTGCCCTCGGCGTCGTCGCAGCGCCGCCAGGGACCCGCGTAAGCCGGGTCCTGACGCCGACGCCGGTCGGGACCGAAGTAGCCCTCGGTCTTCACGAACGGCCGCTGCCGATAGATCACGTTGTTCAGCCGGTCCAGCACCGCGCGGGCGGTCACGGGCTTGACGATGAACTCGGTCACCCCGGCGTCGCGCGCCTCCATCACCCGGGAGCGCTCGGCGTAGCCCGTCAGCATGATGATCGGCAGATAGGGGTTCGGGCTGTCGGCCGCCTGGCGCACCAGGCGGGTGAACTCCACCCCGTCCACCGGCTTCATGTGGAAGTCCACGATCGCGACGTCGGCGGGCCATTGGCGCAGGGCGTCGAGCGCCTCGGCCCCGTCCCAGCACTCGCGCACCTGCTCGACGCCGACGGCCGACAGCACCGCCGAGACGATCGAGCGCATATGCTGGTTGTCGTCCACCAGCAGCACGCGGATGGCTTTCAAAGCCGACGTCATAGATCGGGCCCCTGACCGAACGCTCGCACAATTCCCACCCACCACGAATAACGGGCGCGAGAAAACACCGGAAGGCTTAACAAAGGCTGCAAACCGGGCCTGCGCGGCGGGCCGCTAAGGGGCCGCCGCCCCAATCATGAGCATGGGATCCAGGTGCTCGCCCCGCCACCAGAGCCGCCAGCACAGATGCGGCCCGGTCGCGCGGCCTTCCTTGCCCACGGCGCCGATGACCTGGCCCCGCGAGACCATCTGGCCCTCCTCAACCGCGACCTTGGACAGATGAAGGTACAGGCTGATCAACCCCTGGCCGTGGTCGATCATGATCAGCCCGCCTTCGTAGTGCAGTCCCGTCCGGGCGAGAGAAACGACCCCTGCCGCCGGGGCCATGACCGGCGTCCCGATCGGGGCGGCCAGGTCGTCTCCGTAGTGCGGCCGCTTGGGCTCGCCGTCCAGGATCCGCTGGCCGCCGAAGCGGGCGGTGAGGCGGTAATGCGCCAGGGGCGCGCTGAAGCCGTCCTTGAAGTCGTCCAGGTCCGCGCGGCTGGAGAAGCCGACCTTCTTGATCGCGACCTCGCGGGCGATCCGGGCCAGGAGAGCCGGGTCGCGCGGCGCGACCTGGTTCCGGGGCAGACCATTCATCCTCTGGATGTCGAATGAGCCCTTGGCGATCGGCGTCGGATGATCGCTCACGCCCGCGGAGGTTCTGACGCGGATGTCCACCTGGGACGGCGCGTCCCGGTCGAAGCCCACGACGAACAGACCGTCGGAAGAGGCCCGACCCTGGTCGATCCCGTCGACGAACACCTCGGCGCGCGGCTCGGTTCGCCCGATGGCGAAGCCGCCCTGCACGAAGCGGCCGCCGAGCTCGAGCCCCGGCGGGGCGGCCAGCGCGGGAAGGGCGACCAGGGCCAGTCCCGCCGCCAGGGCCGCGGCGGGGCCGCTCAGGCGCCGGCGGGCTTGTGCGCGTTCAGCTCCAGCCACCGCGCCGTCGCCTCCTTCGGGCTCGCATAGGCCTCCTGCAGCACCGGGTTCCAGTAGCGCAGCGCCGGCAGGGGGATCTTCACGCCCGTGACGGCGCACAGGACGTAACGTCCAGGCTTCAGCACGGCATAGTCGCCGTCGCCGTAGTGGAGGACGGCGAGCTCGCCCAGGTTCTTGTCATGTGTGTTCACGCCGCGATCCTAACCGGCCCGGCCGGTCCGCGTCCAATGGCGTGATCAGAACAGATCGCCCTGGCCCGGCGTCTTGGCCGCCGGCCGGCCTCGCCGGGCGGGAGCCTGGGCTGGAGGGGCCTGGTCCGCGCGGGACGGCGCGCCATCGACCACGGCTCCGCGCGCCCCGTCGATGAACACCAGCCGGACGGCCTCGCCCGACCGCAGCGAGGCGGCCGTGCGCGCGAGGGCCCCGTCGGCGTGGTGGACCCGCGCGAAGCCCCGCTCGAGCGGCCGGTCCGGGCTCGCGGACTCCAGGAGCCGGCCCAGAGCCGCGAGCCGCTCCTGCGCGCGCTGCAGGTTGCGACCGAACGACGGCCCAATCCGCGCCGTGAGCTGGGCCAGGCGCTCGGCCTGGATCCGCCGGGGCCGGTCGAGCAGGGCGGGCCGCAGGCGCGAGGCCGAGCGTTCCAGGCGCAGGCGATGGACCGCGACGTTGCGCTCCAGCGCGGCGGCGAGGCGGCTGGAGGCCTGGTCGAACCGCTGACTCGCCAGGGCCAGGATGTCGGTGGGCCGAGGCAGGCCCCGAGTGGCGGCGGCCAGGCGCATGCGCGCGTCGTCCAGCACCCGCGCGCCGCCGCGCACCAGCCGGCGCTGGTGGTCGGCGATCAGGGCCCTCAGCTCGGCGAGCACGGGGGTCGCGATCTCGGCCGCGGCAGTTGGGGTCGGGGCGCGCCGGTCGGAGACGAAGTCGATCAGGGTGGTGTCGGTCTCGTGCCCCACCGCCGAGATCAGCGGGATGGCGCTGCTCGCCGCCGTGCGCGCCAGGGCTTCGTCGTTGAAGGGCCACAGATCCTCCACCGAGCCGCCGCCGCGGGCCACGATCAGCACGTCGGGCCGGGGAACGGGACCGCCCTCGCCGATGGCGTTGAAGCCGCGGATCGCGGCGCTGACCTGGGCGGCGGCCTGTTCGCCCTGGACGGTCACCGGCCAGACCACGACGCGGCAGGGCCAGCGGTCGCGGATGCGGTGCAGGATGTCGCGGATGACCGCGCCGGTGGGACTGGTGATCACGCCCACGACCGCGGGCATGGACGGCAGCGGACGCTTGCGCGAAGCCTCGAACAGGCCCTCGGCGCGGAGCTTCTCCTTGAGCTTCTCGAGCTGGGCCAGGAGCGCGCCGATCCCGGCGGCCTCCATGGTCTCGATCACGATCTGGTAGCGCGAGCCCATGGGATAGGTGGTCACCTTGCCGGTGACGATCACCTCCAGCCCCTGCTCGGGCCGCACCTGAAGGCTCCGGACGCTTCCCTTCCACACCACCCCGTCGATGGCCGCCCGCTCGTCCTTGAGCGTCAGGTAGACGTGGCCGTTGGAGTGGAAGGTGACCTTGGAGAGCTCCCCCCTCAGGCGCACGAAGCCGTAGGCGTCCTCGAGCGTGCGCTTGAGCGCGAAGGACAGCTCCGAGACCGAGTAGGGCCGGGCGTTGCCTTCCGAGTCGGTCGGGGCGTCGGCGATGCTCACGCGCCGAGCATAGAGCGTGTTCGGGCCAGATCGAATCGTTTGCGCCGCCGAGCCGCCGGCTCAGCTGCCTGTGACTTTCCTGAAGATCGTCAGCCCCAGGATCAGGAAGGCCACGAACAGAACCAGGAACAGGAAGAACAGGGCCTTGGCCAGGCCCATGGCGACACCGGCCACGCCGGTGAAGCCCAAGGCGCCCGCGATCAGGGCGATCACCAGGAAGATCAGCGCCCACTTCAGCATGCCGAGGTCTCCTTCGAACGGCGACGCTGAAGGAACGCGCGGTCCGGCGCCGGGTTCACCTCAGGCGCGTTCGGCCAGGCCCTCGGCGATGGAGCGATTGATCGCCGCCACGGCGGCCGCAGGGCCCTCGGGGCTGGCCCAGACGCCGGCGCAGACCGCCAGGAAGTCCGCGCCCGCCGCCGCCAGCTCGCGCGCATTGGCGGCCGTGATCCCGCCGATGGCGACGCAGGGCGTCTGCATCGTCTCCTGCCAGATGGTCAGCATCTCCGGGTCCGCGCGGGTCTTGGCCTCCTTGGTCGCGGTTGCGAAGAAGGCGCCGAAGGCGACGTAGTCGGCTCCCGCCTCAGCCGCCTCCATGGCGAGGTGGCGGCTGGCATGGCAGGTGACGCCGACGATGCGGCCGGGGCCGACGGCGCGCCTGGCCTCGGCGTAGGAGGCGTCCTGCTGGCCGACATGGACGCCGTCGCAGTCCAGCCGCGCGGCGAGGTCTGGCCGGTCGTTCATGATCACAGCCACGCCGCGCGGGCGGGCGAGCTCGATGGCTGCGCCGGCGACGGCGGCGATGTGGCCGTCCGGCGCGTCCTTGAGCCGGATCTGCAGGGCCGCCACGTCGCCGCCGGACAGGGCCTCCTCGAGGCGCGCGGCGAAGGCCAATGTGTCATCCACGGTGGGCGGCGTGATCAGATAGAGGCGGCAGCGGTCAGCCACGGTCAGCGCAGGAGCACGAAGGGGACCCTCAGGAGATAGGCGAGGACGATGGTGACCGCGGCGGCGGCCGTGGCGATGCCGGCGAACCAGCCCAGGCGGATCAGAAGGGACCCTGGAGGCGCGCCCGGCTCGGGCGGTCCCTCAATGATAGCCCGCATCCGCACCCACCCGGCCGCGGAACAGCCAGTAGACGAGGGCCGTATAGCCCAGCACCAGCGGCAGCATGACCACGCCGCCGGCGAGCAGCAGGCCGAGCGCGCTGTCGGTCGAGGCGGCCTGCCGGAAGTCCAGGGCATAGGGAACGACATAGGGGAAGAAGCCGGCCGCAAGTCCGAGGTATCCGGACAGGAACACCAGGGCGGCCCCGGCGAAGGGCCAGGCCGGCGCCCCCCGCCTGAGACCGGCGGCGACCAGGGTCAGTCCGAGAAGGCCCACGAGCGGGATCGGCAGGCGGCGGATCAGGATCGGCCAGTTGACGTCGCCGCCGACGATCCCCCAGCGCTCGGCGATCGGCGGATGGACATAGAGCGTCGCCACGCTGACCGCGGCCAGGAAGACGGCCACGGCGAGGGCCGAGACCGCCGTCCAGCGGCGGGCCTTGTCGTGCAGGGCGCCCTCGGCCTTCATCACCAGCCATCCGGCGCCGAGCAGCGCATAGCCGGCGATCAGCCCCGCCGCCACCAGCAGGGAATAGGGCGTGAGCCAGTCGAAGGGGCCGCCTGCGAAGGCGTCGTTCCTGACCGTGACGCCCTGGATGAACCCGCCCAGCACCAGACCCTGGGCGAAGGTCGCCGTCAGCGACCCGCCGGCGAAGGCGGCGGTCCAGAAGCGCTTGCCGCGGCGGCGCCCGCGAAGGCGGAACTCGAAGGCGACGCCCCTCAGGATCAGGCCGATCAGCATCAGATAGACCGGCAGGTAGAGCGCCGGCATCAGCACGGCGTAGGCCAGCGGGAAGGCCGCGAACAGGCCGCCGCCGCCCAGCACCAGCCAGGTCTCGTTGCCGTCCCAGACCGGCGCGATGGACGCCATCATCACATCCCGCTCCTTGGGATCGCGCGCGAGCGGGAAGAGGATGCCGACGCCCAGGTCGAAACCGTCCAGCAGCACATAAAGCAGCACCGCCAGGGCGATCAGCCCGGCCCAGATCAGGGGCAGGTCCAGGCTCACGGCGCATCCTCCGGCGCATCCTCCGGCGCGGCCGCCAGAGGCGAGCCGGGCGCGCGCGGCGTGGCCGGGGCGGCCTCGACCGCGCCCGGCAGCGGGCCCGCGCCGATCAGGCGCAGGATGTAGAGCGCCCCCACGGTGAAGACGACGGCGTAGACGACCAGGAAGGCCAGGAGCGAGGCGCCGACCTGGCCGCCGCTCACGGGCGAGACGGCATCGGCGGTGCGCAGCGCCCCGAACACCGCGTAGGGCTGGCGGCCCACCTCGGCGGTGGTCCAACCGGCGATCACGGCGATGAACCCGGCCGGCCCCATGGCGACCGTGGCGACGAGGAAGGGCCGAGTGCGCTCGATGCGCCCACGGATCCATAGCCACGCGCCCCAAAGGCCGAGACCGATCATCAGAAGGCCCAGGCCGACCATGATGCGGAAGGCCCAGAACACGACGACTGCCGGCGGCTGGTCGTCCCGTGGGAAGGCCTTGAGCCCGGTCACCACCGCCGAGGTCCTGCCGTGGGTGATCCAGCTGCCGAGGCCCGGCACGGCGAGGTCCCAGTCATTTCCCTGTCGTTTGCGGTCGGGCCACGCCACGATGTGGAACGGCTGGGCCGGGCGCGTGTCCCAGAACGCCTCGATGGCCGCGAGCTTGGAGGGCTGGAGCTGGCCGACCAGCTTGCCCGAAGCGTCGCCGAGCAGGAGCTGGAGCGGCGCCACGATCGCGAACATGCCGATGGCCATGCGAAGGGCGATGCGGGACTCCGGCTGGGCCGGGTCCTTCAGGAGTCGCCAGGCCGAGGCGGCGCCGACGACCAGGGCGGTCGACAGATAGGCCGCCAGCACCATGTGGGCCAAGCGCAGGGGGAAGGTCGGCGAGAAGATCACAGCCAGCCAGTCGCGGGAGACGAAGCGGCCCGTCGCGTCCACCGTGAAGCCGGTCGGGTACTGCATCCAGCTGTTGGCCGAGATGATCCAGAACGCCGACACCAGGGTGCCGAGGGCGACGAGGCAGGTGGCCAGGAAATGCAGGCCCGGCCCCACCTTCTTCCAGCCGAACAGCATGACGCCCAGGAAGCTGGCCTCCAGGAAGAAGGCGGTCAGCACCTCGAAGCCCAGCAAGGGGCCGAGCACCGGGCCGGTGCGCGCGGAAAACACGCTCCAGTTGGCGCCGAACTGGTAGCTCATCACCACGCCGGACACGACGCCCATGCCGAAGGAGATGGCGAAGATCTTGAGCCAGTAGAGATAGAGGATCTTGAAGGCGGTGCGCCCGGTCTTGAGCCACAGCCCCTCGAGCACCGCCAGATAGCTCGCGAGCCCGATGGTGAAGCTCGGGAAGACGATGTGCCAGGCGACGGTGAAGGCGAACTGCAGCCGCGAGAGCAGGAGCGCGTCCATGGCCGCCCTTCTACGCTCTCCCGCGCCGGGGCGCACCCCCCGAACGACGTGCCGATGGCTCTCGGAACGAGCGGCGAGCGCGCCCGTGCCGGACCGTCGGCGAAGCGCTGCCGCAGGCGCCGGCGGCGGGAGAGACCGCCGACGAAGGCGTCGTGCTCGACAGCACCGGCGCGATGATCTCGCGCATCTCGCCGGATCCGTGGGTGGCGCCGGCCGGCTTCGGCCGCAAGTTCCGAGACCGGGGCGCGCGGCGGCGCTCAGCCCGCGAGGGCGCGCAGCGCCGCCAGCCGCGCGAAGGCCAGGGTCAGCGCCTTGCGCCGCGCCGGCGCGAGCGGCGTTTCCGGCGCGTCCTGCACCACCGCCCCACCGAACCCGTCGGCGACGATCAGACCCGGCCCGTCGGGCAGGACCGCGGTGGGGAACTCCGGCGCCACGGCGAAGTAGAAGGCGTCGCAGAACGGAAGGTACTCGCCCCACTTGCGGTCGGTGCGGAAGTCCTCCAGCCCCGACTTCACCTCGCAGATGACGATCCGGCCCTTGGGCGAGAGCGCCATGATGTCGGCCCGGCGGCCGTTCGGCAGGCCCACTTCCAGGAGCGGCGCATAGCCGAGGTCGATCATCAGCCGGGCCGCGCCGCGGGTGACCGCGCTCGTGGTCTCGGGCCGCGACAGCTCGACGATGGTGAGCTCGACGTCCACCGGGCCATCCTGTTTCGGTTTTGTTCCGGAATCAACCACGCCATCAGCGGTCGAACCAGTTGGACGGCCCGAACAGCAGCCAGGGCAGGAACAGCAGCGGAAAGCAGATCCACAGGGCGATGTCGGGCAGGCGCAGAAGCAGGTGCAGCGCCAGGACCCCGGCCCAGACGACGGCCAGCTGTTTCAGCGCCTTCCTGCCCCGCCTGTCCAGCATGGGGACAGTCTAACACGCGCGGCCAGCCGGACGGCCGAAGATGGACGCCCCTTAACTTGTGCGTTCCACGCGCCTCTTCCTATGGTGCGGCGACGCTTTCCATCCGCCGCACGGTGCTGCACATGCGCGTCCTGCCCCTGGCCCTCGCGGCCGTCATCCTTGGATGTGGTTCCGCCTTGGCCCAGACACCGCCTTCGCCTGCTCCCGCCGCCGTTTCCGCCGCCGAGCCCCAGGACCCCTTCATCTGGCTGGAGGACGCCGAAAGCCCCAAGGCGCTCGACTGGGCGAGGGCCGAGAACGCCCGCTCGCTGGGGATCCTCGAAAAGGACCCGCGCTACCAGGGCCTGCACCAGCAGGCGCTGAAGATCGTCGACGCCTCCGACCGCATCCCCATGCCCGCCTTCCGCGCGGGCGCGATCTACAACCTTTGGCAGGACAAGGACCACGTGCAGGGGCTGTGGCGGCGTACGAGCCTGGCGAGCTACCAGACCCCCGATCCGGCCTGGGAGACGGTGCTGGACCTGGACGCGCTCTCCAAGGCCGAGGGCAAGACCTGGGTCTGGAAGGGCGCGACGTGCCTGAAGCCCGACGAGCGGCTGTGCATCATCGCTCTGTCGGACGGGGGCGAGGACGCCATCGAGGCGCGCGAGTTCGACCTGCCGTCAAAGAGCTTCGTCAAGGGCGGCTTCGACCTGCCCAAGGGCAAGCAGGACATCGACTGGCTGGACCCCGACACCCTGATCGTGGCCCGCGACTGGGGGCCCGGGACCATGACCGAGTCCGGCTACGCCTTCGTGGTCAAGGCCCTCAAGCGGGGTCAGGCGCTGGATCAGGCGCAGGAGCTGTTCCGCGGCAAGCCGGCCGACGTCGGGGTCTCGCCCTACAGCCTCTATGACGGCCAGACCGGCGCGCGGGCGGTGATGATCAACCGCGCCGTCACCTTCTTCGAGGCGGAGACCTACGCCCTGACCAAGGCTGGCGTCGTCAAGCTGCCGCTGCCCCTGAAGTCGACGGTGCGCGGCCTCATCGGCGGCCAGCTGATCTTCACCATCGAGCAGGACTGGACCCCCGAGGGCGCGGCCAAGTCCTTCGCCCAGGGCTCGCTGATGGCCGCCGACCTCGGCGCGCTGGAGCGCGGCGACGCCTCGGGCGCGACGGTCCTCTTTGCGCCGGGCCCCCGGGACTCGGTCGAGGACGTCGGCGTGACCAAGGACCGGGTGATCGTGGCCGCCTACCACAATGTGCGGGGGCGGGCCCTGGTCTTCGCCCGCGGCGCGGACGGCGCCTGGACCCAGAGCCAGCTCGGCCTGCCCGACCAGGCGTCGGTGGGGCTGACCGACACGGACGACGCCTCCGACCGGGCGTTCGTGCGGGTGGAGAGCTTCCTCGAGCCGACCACGCTCTATCTGGCGGATGCGGCCAGCGGAGCGCTGAAGCCCGTCAAGCGCCTGCCCGCCCGCTTCGACGCCTCCAAGGACGTGACCGAGCAGTTCGAGGCGACCTCCAAGGACGGGACCAGGATCCCCTACTTCGTGGTCCGGCCCAAGGATCTGAAGCTCGACGGGACCGCGCCGACGCTGCTCTACGCCTACGGCGGTTTCCAGGTGTCGATGACGCCGTCCTACTCGGGAATGATCGGCAAGCTCTGGCTGGAACGGGGCGGGGTCTATGTGCTCGCCAACATCCGCGGCGGCGGCGAGTTCGGGCCGGCCTGGCACGACGCCGGGCTGAAGACCCACCGCCAGCGCATCTACGACGACTTCGCGGCGGTGGCGCAGGACCTGATCGCGCGGAAGATCACCAGTCCGCGCCGGCTCGGCATCGAGGGCGGCTCCAACGGCGGGCTCCTGATGGGGGTCGAACTCGAGCAGCATCCCGAGCTCTGGCGCGCGGTGGTGATCCAGGTGCCGCTCCTGGACATGCTGCGCTTCACCAAGATCGGCGCGGGCGCCTCGTGGGTGGGCGAATACGGCAGCCCGGACGTCCCGGCCGAGCGGGCGTTCCTGGCCTCGATCTCGCCCTACCAGAACCTCAGGGCCGGCACAGCCTATCCCGAGCCGCTGTTCGTGACCTCGACCAAGGACGACCGGGTCAGCCCCGCCCACGCGCGCAAGATGGCGGCGAAGATGGCCGCCATGGGCCTGCCCTTCCTCTACTACGAGAACATCGAGGGCGGGCACTCGGCGGCGGCCAACCTGCAGGAGACCGCCCACCGCGTGGCGCTGGAGATGACCTACCTGACGCGCAAGCTGATGGACTGACGAGCTGGGCGATCTTCGTCCAGACCGGGGAAGGTCCACGGGCGCGCCGCGGACTCAGGCGGCTGCGCGCGCCTCGGACACCTCGTCGACGAGCCCGAAGGCCTTGGCTTGCTCCGCGCTCATGAAGGTGTCGCGGTCCAGCGCCCGCTCGATCTCATCGAGAGTGCGCCCGCAGTGCTTCGCATAGAGCCGGTTGATGTTGGCCTGGGTCTCGAGCACGTCCTTGGCGTGGCGCTCTATGTCGCTGACCTTGCCCTGATAGCCGCCGGCGCCCTGGTGGACCATGATGCGGGCGTTGGGCATGGAGACGCGCCGGCCCGGCTCGCCGGCCATCAGCAGGAACGAGCCCATGGAGGCGGCGAAGCCGATGCAGTAGGTCGCCACCGGGCTCTTGATGTACTGCATGGTGTCGTAGATCGCGAAGCCGGCGGTCACCACGCCGCCCGGGGAATTGATGTAGAGCGAGATCTCCTTCTTCGGGTTCTCGGCCTCGAGGTAGAGCAGCTGGGCGCAGATCAGCGCCGCCATGCCGTCCTCCACCTGTCCGTTCAGGAACACGACCCGCTCGCGCAGCAGGCGCGAGAAGATGTCGAAGGCCCGCTCGCCGCGGCTCGAACTCCTCCACCACCATCGGCACGAGGCCCATCACGCCGCCCACTTCAGGCCGGACTGCAAGCGCATCGACGGGCCGCGCCGGGCCCGGACCGCCGCCAGGGAGACGACCGCCGGGCTGTGGACCACGCGCAGGCGCACGCCGCCTGCGGGCGTGGGCGTCAGGGTGAACTCCACCTCGCTGGCCGCCCAGCCAGGCTCGCGCCAGGCATAACGGACCCGTTCGTTGGGTTCGGCCTGCAAGATCTCGAATTCCACGGCCGGGCCCGAATCGGCCTCGGCGGGCGCCAGCCAGGCGCCGACCAGGTCCGGGTCGGTCAGCGCGCGCCACACCTTTTCCAATGGCTCCGCCAGGTCTGCCTCGACGATGACCTCATCGCTCATTCGTCCATCTCCTTGAGCACCGTCTTCAGGCGCTCGATGCGCTCGGGCCAGAAGGCGCGATAGCGTTCGACCCACTCAGCCAGGGGCGCCAGGCCCTCCGGCGCGATCCGGTAGTAGGCGAAGCGTCCTTCCCGCCGCTCGCTGACCAGCCCCGCGCCCTTGAGCGCGGCCAGGTGCTGGGAGATCGCCGGCTGGGAGACCTCGAACCCCGCCTTCAGCTCCGAGACGGTCATCTCGCGCCCCGCCAGCCGCTCGAACACCGCGCGGCGCGTGGGATCGGCGAGCGCGCGGAAGACGTGGGTGTCGGCCATGCCGATAAATAAGTCATGACTTATGCGAAAGCGCAAGCGTCAAAGCAGACGGCGCCACGCGGCCTGCCGGAAGTTGGCGGACTGATGTGTCTGCTCTCCCAGTGGGAGAGGAAGGGGCCCATTGCGGAGCCGTGGGAAGGTGAGGGGTTTCGCTGGCGGCGTCTTATCCCCTCATCTTCCCACGCTCCTGGCGGAGCGCGGGCCCTTCTTCTCCCCATGGGAGAAGAAAGGTTCACCCCCGTTCCCAGGCGATCTCCAGGGTCTCGCGGTGGGCGAAGCGCTCCAGGTGCCGGGCGATGACCTGCTCCATCCGCTCCAGATCCGGCTCGCTGGCGGCTTGCACGGTCAGCTCCAGGGCGTCGGCCTCGGCCTTCAGCGCACAGGCGCCGAAGGGGAACTCCAGGGCGCCGGCCTGGTCGTCGAAGCTGGCCGGCAGCTTGTGGGCGAAGTGCTTGCAGAGCTGGACCATGTAGCGGCGGCCCAGGGGCGTCGCCACCTTGGCCCGGGACTGTCTGGCGGCGAGCCCGCTCATGCCGCCTCCACCTTCGTCGCCGCCTCGTCGATCGCCTTGACGACCTGGACCAGCCGCGCCTCGTCGAGCGGGCCCTGGGCCAGCTTGAGCCTGAGCGCGGTGTGCAGGTTCTCCATGGCGCGGATCACCCGCGGGCCCACCGTCGAGTTGCGCTGGGAAACCTCGTCCAGGCGCGCCAGGATCTGGTCCACATTGGCCTTGTCCGCGTCCAGGGCCGCGCGGCCCGCGTCGGTCGCGGCATAGGCCTTCTTGCCGCCCTCGGCGTCGACTTGTTCGACCAGGCCCTGTTCCTGGAGCAGGGTCAGGGTGGGATAGATCACGCCGGGGCTCGGGCTGTACTCGCCGCCGGTCATCTCCTCGAGCGCCTTGATGATGTCGTAGCCGTGCCGCGGCCGCTCGGCGATCAGGGCCAGCATCACCAGCCTCAGGTCGCCCTGATCGAACATCCGGCCGCGCCGATGGCCCCACCGGCCGCGCTCATGGCCCCGGCCCCAGCGGCCGGGATGCCGCCAATAGTCATGTGTCATATCGCAATCCTATCAAGATATATCGAAACAGTTAGATATATCGAACTTGCATCTTTGGCAAGGGGCGCGGATCGAGGCGCGTCGTCGATCGTCCCCCAAGGGGAGAAGATCGCGCGGTTCAGCCGGCGTCGCGGAAGGCTTCGGCCAGCATGCGGCCCTCCAGCGCCCGGCTGGAGCCCTTGCGCCAGGCGATCACGATCTCGCGCTTTGGCTCCTTGGCGGCCAGGTGCAGCACGCTGATGGGGACGCCGCGCGCGAGGCCCGCCTCGACCGCCATGGCCGGCACCAGGGAGACGCCGAGGCCCGAGCCCACCATCTGGACCAGGGTGTGCAGCGAGGTGGCCGCGAAGCCTTCCCCGCCGAGACGCGGCGGCTCGAGGCCGCAGACCGCCAGGGCGTGCTCGCGAAGGCAGTGGCCGTCCTCGAGCAGGATCAGGTCCTCGTCCTCCAGGCGGTCGGCGGTGACCGGCTCGGAGCTCGCCAGGGGGTGGCCGACGGGCAGGGCGGCCAGGAGCTCGTCGTCGCCGATATGGGCCGTCTCCAGGCCCGCCGTGTCGTAGGGCAGGGCGATCAGGGCGGCGTCCAGGGCGCCGGCCTTCAGAGCGGCGATCAGCCGGTGGGTCAGGTCCTCGCGCAGGAACAGGCTGAGCTTGGGGAAGCGCTCGCGCAGCAGCGGCAGGGCCTTGGGCAGCAGATACGGGGCGACGGTGGGGATGACGCCAAGGCGGAAGCGGCCGGTCAGGGGCTGGCCCGCGGCGCGCGCGGCCTGCACCAGATCCTCGGCTCTGGCCAGGATGTCGTTGGCGCGCCCGACCATCTCCTCGCCGATGGGGGTCATGATCACGCCCGTGCGCGCGCGGTCGACCACCGGCGCCCCCAGGATCTTCTCCAGCTCCTGCACGCCGGCCGAAAGAGTGGGCTGGGTGACGTGCGCGGCCTCGGCGGCGCGGCTGAACGAGCCGTGCTCGGCCAGGAGCTTGAGGTACTGCAGCTGTCGCAGGGTCGGGAGCATGGCCACCATATAGGCTGGCCCTATGAAATTTGCAAAAACAATCGATTAGATTTCTAGGCGTCGGGGACCTACCTCTTGGCCAAGGCGTTCCACACGGACGTCAACCCAAAGAACCGTAAGGAGCACGCACGATGATGGGCGTCGGACAGAAGCTGCCTGACTTCAAGCTCGTGGGCGTGAAGCCGGGATTCATGCGCCACGAGGAGAACGGCCAATCGGCCTTCGAGACCCTCACCCCCGAGAGCTTCCCCGGGAAGTGGAAGGTCATCTTCTTCTATCCCAAGGACTTCACCTTCATCTGCCCCACCGAGATCGCCGAGTTCGCCCGGCTCAATCCCGAGTTCGCCGAACGCGACGCGGTGGTGCTGGGCGGCTCGGTGGACAACGAACACGTCAAGCTCGCCTGGCGGCGCGATCACCCCTCGCTGGCCAATCTGCCGATCTGGCAGTTCGCCGACTCCGGCGGCCGCTTCGCCCGCGCCCTGGGCGTGCTGGACGAGGCCGAAGGCGTGGCGCTGCGGGCCACCTTCGTGGTCGATCCCGAGGGCGTGATCCAGCACGTCTACGTCACCAACCTGAACGTGGGCCGCGCGCCGGCCGACACCCTGAGGGTCGTGGACGCGCTGCAGACCGACGAGCTTTGCGCCTGCAACCGTCCGGTCGGAGGGGACGTCCTCGAGGCTGCGTAGAACAAGGCGACGGCCCGGCCTTGTCGGGCCCTACGGAACGCTCGCGCCTCCACGCGGGCCAGGCCGCGGAGCGTCGAGGGATTTCCTCCCCCCCACGATCCCTCCGCTCCGCGGCCGCTTCGCCTGGACCTCGGACCAGCCGCCGTCCGGTCAAGCGCCCCAGCACCCCGAGCGGCGCGCGCGCCGGCCGCGCCCCCGCCGCGCCCCCGCCGTCACACCTTCTGCGCCGCCCTGATCGCCGCGCGGCAGCCGGCGCGGATGACCGCCGTGAGCAGCTCGTAGCCCGGCGCCTCGCGCGCGCCCTGGTCGATCGCCCGGTCGCGGTGGTCGAGCTCGTCCTGGCGGTACCCGCAAAGCTGGGCCGCCAGCTCGGGGTCGCGCTCTTCCAGCTCCTCGATCTGGCCGGCGTAGTGCTGCTCGATCACGGTCTCCACCGCCTCGGTGCAGGCGTGGGCGGCCCGCTCGCCGGCGAGGGCGGTGGCGGCGCCGAGCGCGAACCCCGCTGCGCGCCACAGCGGCGACAGCAGCGACGGGCGCACGCCGCGCTCCAGCAGGAGCTGGTCGAAGGCCTGCAGGTGCACGCTCTCCTGGGCGCCCATCTCCTCGACCTCGGCCGCGCTCGCCGCCGTGGCCGCCGCGCGGCCGAGCACCGCCGCCTGACCGCGGTAGATCTGGACGGCCGCCAGCTCGCCGGCGTGGTCCACGCGCAGGATCTCGTGCAGCCGCGCGCGCATGGCGTGGCGGCCCGGCCGGGGCGGGACGGGGCGTTCCGGGCGCATCATGCGCGGGCCTCCTGCTGCATTCCCGCTTTGGCGGCGATCACGCTGACCGTGGCGAAGACCAGCGAGCAGACCGCGTTCCAGCCGGCCATGGACAGGCCCAGCATCCGCCAGGCCGCCACGTCGCACTGGGGTCCGCGGATCCGCGCGCCGTTCAAGAGGGCCAGGAGGTCCTTGGCGTTGACCTGGCCCGAGCCGGTGCAGGCCTTGGGACCCGGCCACCAGTGCCACTCCACGCCCGCGTGATAGGACGCGAGCGCCGCGCTGTAGAGGAACACCAGCACGAGCAGCCAGCTCGTCCAGGTGATCAGCACTGGCCGCTTCAGGGCCCTGGCCGCGCCGAAGCCGACGAGGCCGATCGGCAGGGCGACCCAGTAGACCGTGCGCTGCTTGAGGCAGAGCTCGCAGGGCGGAAGATGGCCGAAGGTCTCGAAGGCGTGGGCGATCGCCAGCATCGCCGCCGAGACCGCGGCCGCGGCGAGCGGCCAGTTCGAAACCAGGATGCGCCACGCGCGGGTCATGGCTGCGGTATAGGTCCGTCGCCGCTAGTGGACCAGCCTCAGCGCCATCACCGCCCCCACGATGACCACGGCGACGGCGCTGACCACCAGGCCCAGGCGCCGCTCGACGAAGCCGCGGATCGGCGCGCCGTAGCGGGCGATCAGCCAGGCGACGAGGCTGAACCGCGCCCCGCGGATGACGATCGAGGCCCCGATGAAGAGCGGGAAGTTGAACTGGAACAGGCCCGAGGCGATGGCCATCAGCTTGTAGGGCAGGGGCAGGGTCAGCAGCAGCACGCCCCAGCGGCCGTACCAGCGCTGGAAGGCGTCCATGCTGTGGGCCGAGCCGGTCAGGCTGAGCAGCCAGTGGCCCACCGGGTGCAGGAAGTAGCCGATGGCGTAGCCGGTCGAGCCGCCGAGGACGGAGCAGAAGAGGCAGATCAGGACGTTGCGCCAGGCGTGTTCGCGCCTGGCCATCACCATGGGCATCAGCATGACGTCCGGCGGGATGGGGAAGAAGACGCCCTCGCAGAAGGCCACCACCCCCAGCCACGCGGGCGCGGCGGGCGAAGCCGAGAGCTCCATCAGCCGGTCGTAGGTGCGTCTCAGCATGCCGGCGCGGCTCCCGTCCTTTCCGGAACCTTTGCCGGATGGGCGGCCTCTACCAGTGATTCAAGGCTGTTTCACAGCGCTTTCGGCCAAAGGCCGCGCGGCGGGGCGCCAAGGTGTGATTTCCGCGGGCGCCCGGCTTGGGTAGGGTTGCAGCCAGCAAGAGGACACCCTCCCCATGAGCCGCGATCTGTTCGAGAACCCGCTGGGCACCGACGGCTTCGAGTTCGTCGAGTTCACCAGCCCCGATCCCGAGACCCTGGCCGGCCAGCTGCGGACCCTGGGCTTCGTGGCGACCGCCCGCCACCGGTCCAAGAACGTGCTGCGCTTCCGCCAGGGCGACATCAACTTCATCCTGAACATGGAGCCCGAGGGCCAGGCGGCCGACTTCCGCGCCGCCCACGGCCCCTCCGCCAACGCCATGGCCTTCCGCGTGAAGGACGCGGCCAAGGCGCTGGAGCTCGCCGTCGAGCGCGGCGCCAAGCCGGTGCAGGGACCCGTGGGGGCGATGGAGCTGAACATCCCCGCCATCGAGGGGATCGGCGGCTCGAACCTCTATCTGGTCGACCGCTACGGCGCCCAGGAGATCTACGACGTCGACTTCAAGCCGATCGAGGGCGCCGAGGCGCGCATGGCCGAGGCGGACGTCGGCCTCGCCTACATCGACCACCTGACCCACAACGTCCACCGCGGCCAGATGGACCGGTGGGCAGGCTTCTACGAGCGGATCTTCAATTTCCGCGAGATCCGCTACTTCGACATCGAGGGCCAGCAGACGGGGCTTCTGTCCCGCGCCATGACCTCGCCCTGCGGCAAGATCCGCATCCCTCTGAACGAGAGCCGGGACGAGCACTCCCAGATCGAGGAGTTCCTGCGCGACTACCGCGGCGAAGGCATCCAGCACATCGCGCTGGGGACCGGCGACATCTACCAGGCGGTGGAGGAGCTGAGGGAGCGGGGCCTGAGGTTCCAGGACACGCCCGACACCTACTACGAGCAGCTCGACGCGCGCGTGCCCGGCCATGGCGAGAGCCAGCAGCGGCTGCGGGCCGACCGCATCCTGGTGGACGGCGCCCCCACCGAGGGCCAGGGCCTGCTGCTGCAGATCTTCACCGAGAACCAGGTCGGCCCGATCTTCTTCGAGATCATCCAGCGCAAGGGCAACGACGGCTTCGGCGAGGGCAACTTCAAGGCCCTGTTCGAATCCATCGAGCTCGACCAGATCCGCCGCGGCGTCCTGCCGGCCAAGGTGTGAGCCCTCGCGCTCGCCTTGCGCGGGCGCGCCGGACCCCCTATCCGAGGGGCCGCCCTGGGCCCCAGTGGCGAAATGGTAGACGCGACAAACTCAAAATCTGTTGTCCGCAAGGGCGTGCTGGTTCGAGTCCGGCCTGGGGCACCACACGCGAAGTCTCTGATGCGCACGCCAAAGGCCGCGCCGCTTGCGGCGGCGCGGCCTGGCTGGGCGATCCCTCCGATCCTAGGCGGCGGGGGGTGAGGCGCCGTTGGCCGCTGAGGCCTGGCGAGGGCGCGCGCGCCTGCGCGTTTCAACCGGGGCCTCGGCCGGCGGTGCGGCCGCCCCATCCTGCAGCCTGCGCATCAACAGCGGCGTCAGGGCGTTCAGCCCGGCGCCGAGGCCGCCCTCGCCGAGGTTCAGCGCCAGGTTCTGGGGCATGAAGCTCTGGGCGCCCGACGCCAGCTCGCGCACCACATTGACGATGGCGGTCTGGTCCTTGCCGATGGCCAGCTGCTGGGCCTCCAGGCCCTTGGCGATGGCTAGGCCCTCGGCCTCGGTCCTGACCGCGCCGGCGCGGCCCACCTTCTCGAGCCGATAGGACTCGCCGTCCGCCTCCGCCTGGACGCCCGAGGCCTTGTTGCGGGCGATGTCGACGCCCACGGCCGAGCGGGCGAGGTCGGACTGCATGTCGGCCCGGCCGCGCGCGGCCTCCAGGTCCAGCCGCTTTTCCTGCGCCGCCTTCTCGGCCTCGAAGGTCTGCTGCTGCTGGTTGGCGATCTCGCGCGCGGTCAGCACCTCGACCAGCTGGGGCGGGAAGACCACGTCCTGGATGTAGACCCCGCGCGTCTCGACCCGGTATTCCTTGAGCCGGTCGCTGATGTGCCTCTGCGCCTCGGCCTGGACGTCCTGGCGCTTCTCGATGAAGTCGATCGCCGGCATGGACTGCAGCTTGTCGCGGAAGTGGTTGCCGACCGCGGCCTGCAGCACCTCGTTCACCAGGTTGGTCATGGCGCCGACGGTCGAGATCACCTTGGGCGCCTCGGTGTCGGGCACGTGGATCTGGACCTGCAGGTCCAGGTCGAAGACGAAGCCCTCGCGCGACTTGGCGGTGATCTGGCGCAGATCCTTGTCGAGGTTGTGCGCCGTCGAGGTCGCGTCCGCCCAGTTCAGGGTCAGGATGAACGTCGGCACGATCTCGGCGCTGTAGCAGCGCGGGTTGATCGCGTACTTGCCGGTGCGCAGGGGCTCCTGCCAGATGCCGCGGTGGCCCGGGCGCACCAGCGAGCCGAACTTGAACTCCTCGCCCGAGGTGTCCTCGGTGGCCAGGCCCACATAGGCCTTGATCACCGCCACCTGGCCCTGCTGGACCACCAGCATCGGCGTCAGGTCCACCGACACCAGGAAGGGATTCAGGTTGTAGGCGCCGTAGAGCAGCGGGTCGTGCTGGAGCCCGATGCGCCCGCCGTTGTCCAGGAAGGCCTGGAAGTCCTGGTAGTTGTTGTGGACCTCGTTCTTGACGGCCAGGAGGGCCTCGACGAGCTGGGAGTCCCGGACGGCGGGGTCGGCTTCGAGCGCGGTCACGTCCTCGAAGTCCCGGAGGCGGTTGGCGATCGCGCCCTTGGGCAGCGGCAGGCCCTCGAGCGCGGTGACGATGCCGATCATGTCGACGATGCGCCCGTCCTCGTGGGCGCTGGGCTGAATGCGCACGATCTCGAGCTGCTGAGGCCTCAGGCCGAAGGAGGCGCAGGTCAGGCCGGTCTTGCCGGCCAGGCGCACATAGCTGTCGTCGACCGGCACGCCATAGACGCGGTCGCGGGTGATGACGAGGAAGCCGACCGGATGGATCGGCGCGACCGTGCCCGGCGGCAGGACCGGGCGCTGGACGCCCTTGCCGCCGCCGTGGGCGACGAAGGCGCGGAGATCCTCGAAGTCGCCGAAGGCGGGCTTGCAGGCGGCCGACTTGGCGCCGATGGGCAGGGGCTGGCCGACCTGGGCGATCACCACGCCGACCTGGCCGGCGGGGATCTGCACCATGGGGTGGCGGGTGACGGCGTAGAGCGGCCAGAGCTTGAACCTCAGGCCGGGCATCAAGAGGTCGGCCTGATAGCCGGCCTCGCCGCCAAATGCGATCGGGCCCTCGCCCTTCTGAACTCGAGCCGAATCGCTTGCGAACGAGCCCCACCTCGGTGGGGCCGATGGTCCAGAAGGACCGGAGCAGGACAAACACAAGGCAAAGACCCAGAACGATGATGGCTGCGCCCGTCAGCCCGTTCTGAACGGCCAGGGCGATGATCTGGGACACCGTGGTCTCCCGTGGGGTGGCGCGCCAAGAGCAGCGCCGTCTTCAGTTAATCATGCCCCAATAGCCAAGCCAGAGTTGCGGCGCCGAAATCGGCGCTCGGCGGGCGGAAATCGGCGCCTCCACTCTGGGACGAGCGCTGCTTTACTTGCCTGCGCCGCGATCTAGAGTGGCCGCGTTCGGTCCCGCCCGGACGGGGCCGCCAGGGAGGACGTCCCCATGATCGCCCTTTTGCTCGCCGCCGCCGTCGCCTCGGGCGACCCGGCGCATCCCCAGGCGCCCGATCAGGACACGTCCAAGTCCGCGCCAAAGCGCGCCGCGGCCGACCCCAACAAGGTCGTCTGCCGCTACGAGGAGGTGGCGGGCCAGCGCATCCCCACCCGCATCTGCATGACCCGCGCGCAGTGGACCGCCCAGGACGAGAAGATGGAGCAGTTCTTCCAGCAGCAGCGCGACGCCGGCGCCATCGCCCAGCCCAGCGGCCCCCCGGCCACCGGCGTTCCTTAAGGTCCTTCCGCCGGCGCCCTCACGGGCTCCAGGTGAAACTGTACTTGAAGCCTGCGCCGGCGGAGATCTCGTCGCGCGAGCCGATCGCCTGGACGACCGGGCTGTCGGCCGGCTTGTCGCCCAGCCGGTGGTAGCCGAGGTTCGCGACCGCCTGCCAGCTCTCGCTGATCCGATAGACGGCGGTGGCCTCGCCGCCCACGTAGCGCAGGCCGCCGGATGAGGCGTAGGCGCTCGTGATCAGGGAATTGGCCGCCGCATCGGCCGGGGTCACGCCGAAATAGGCGCTCATGTAGCTGTGGTCGCCGAAGCCGACCCTGGGGCCGATGGTGGCGGTCCAGCGCCCGGATCGGGCGACGAGGTCGAGCCCGCCGTCCTCGACCCAGCCGTGGTGGCCCCTCACGCCACGCCGCACCTCGGCGTGCAGCCGCAGCCAGTCGGTCGGCCAGATGGTGACGAAGGCGCCGGGCTCGATCGCCAGGGCCACCGTGTGCAGCCCGGCGCGCACGCCGAAGTCGTCGCGCCTGGCCCGCAGGCGCAGGTTCGGGCCGAAGCTGACCGGCCCGATGCCCAGCAGGTTCAGGCCGAGGGCGTCGTCGGGCAGGGCCACCCGTTCGGGCGAGCCGGGCCGCCGGATGGACAGGGTGGGAACGGGCACGAGGATGTCGTGGCCGGCGCCCTCATAGGGCGGCGTCGCCTGGAGCCGCCCCCCGACGCTGACGGTCCAGGGCGCCGCCTGGGCGGCCCCGGCGCCGATGCCGACGGCCGCGCCGAACGCCAACGCTCCGATCACCTTGGTCTTCATCGCCGTTCCATGGGAGCCGCCCGAATCGCGCAGGGCGCGCAAGGAAGAATGAATGGGGCTGCTGCTGGTTCAAGGCAGCCAGATAACGCCTGCGCCCATGGGGCGCCCGCCGCCTTGCGTTTGATCAAGCAGCCGGTGCGAGCGACCGTGGACGGCCCGCCGGGCTCAGCGGCCCTTGTTCAGGGTGCGGTATTCCACGAGCCGGCTCTTGTCGCGGCTGACCTGGTCGCCGATGGTGTCGTCCAGGTCCAGCGTGGCGTAGCGAATCCAGCTCTCGGACCCCAGCTTGTCGCGCGCCAGGTTCAGCGGCGTCTTCCAGAAGTGGTAGGACACCCAGCCCATCGCCAGGCCCAGCACGCCGGCGACCGCCTGCAGCGCGCGGAACGCGCCCGCGCTCGCCGTGGCGGGGACCGGCTGCAGCGCGAACAGCCCCGCCCAAACCAGGATGATCAGCACCGCCAGGGCGCCGCCGACCCAGTTGGTCCAGTAGCGCTCGCGCCGCACGCGCCACATCTCGACCTGGATGAACTTCTCCAGGTACTCCATGCGCTTGGCCACCCACATCACCAGGCGAACGAGGAACTTGGAGCGCCGGCCCCAGGCTTCGCCCTCGTGCTGGTAGTGGGTCTCCTCCTGGTCGGGCAGGGCGCGCAGGGTGGTGTAGAGGTTCTGCAGCTCGCGGGTGCGCTGGATGATCTGGCGCGACAGCTCGTAGCTGCGGTTCTCCAGGCTGATCCGGTACTGCACGAACACCAGGACGTTGATCCCCGCGAACACCGCCGGGGTCAGGACCATGGCCGCGATCACCCCGGCGATCCCGCCGGCGGTCCCCATGCCGAGGCCCGCGCCGATCGAAGGGCCCTGCACCGCCAGGAGCCACAGGGTCGCCAGGGCCAGCGCCAGCAGCAGCCGCTTGATCCCGACGTAGAAGGCCAGGGCCCCGAAGAACCGCCGGGTGTAGCGGCTGATCAGCGCCCGGATGTCCTCGTCGTCGGGAAACCGGTCGGCGATGCTGTCCTCGTAGAACCGGTAGAAGCGGTGCGGCTTGCTGTTGGTCTCCGAGAACGGAAACATGTCCAGCGGAGTGTTGAAGTAGCGGTCGATCTCGTCCGACAGCTGGGTCTGCCGCTCGGGCGAGGGATGGGTGTAGTCCCCCTCGGAGATGGCGCGCAGGGTGAGATTGCGCGTGGACAGCCGCGGCGGCGCCCGGTCCGGCTGCTCGTTGTCCGCGGTCATGATCCTCACCCCCAGGCGCGCTCGTCCCTAAGATAGGTTGAGCCGCGCCCGGGAGCCAGAATCCTCGCCGATCGCGGGAGTGCGCGGCGCGGCGGCCCCGCCGACGGACTTTCGGCGCCCGCCAGGCCGGCGGCGACGCCCAACCGGCAGGCGCCCGGCCGCCGCTCAGTTCAGGGCGAGGAACCCTGCGTTCAGCACCGTGGCGAAGGCGACCCAGAGGGCGTAGGGCGTGAACAGCAGCGCCGAGGTCCGGTCGCGCGACCAGCACGTCTCGATGAAGGCGACGATGACGGCAAGGAGCAGGACGATCACCGCCAGCGCGAGCCCCATCCGATGGGCCGCGAAGAAGACCGGCGACCAGAGGAAGTTCAGCGCCAGCTGCGCGCCCCACAGGCGCATCGGCCAGCCGGCGCGGTCCCGGCGCCAGAGGCGCCATCCCGTCACGGCGATCAGGACGTAGATCGCGCTCCAGGCGATCGGGAACACCCAGCCCGGCGGCGTGAAGGCCGGCTTGGCGAGGCCCGCGTACCACGGGCCTGGCGCGGTGGCGTAGCCGATCGCAAGCCCGCCGCCGAGGACCAGGGCGACGAAGGCGATCAGGGTAAGTCCCGCTTTCATGGCCGGTGAGGTTCCTCCTGGCGAACCCGTCCTTCAAGCTTGACCGGAGCGGATTTTGGGGGTTGGCCGGCCGGCTTGAGCCAGATCAAGGCCGCAGCGCCCCGCCGCCGTCGAATTGCGGCCCTGCGAACAAGGGAGAGACACGCATGTCCGTGACCGAGGAGGAGCTTGGAGTCGTCGAGCGGATCGAGGGCGGCGCCGTGCGGGCGCGGCTCGAGCGGCTGTTCGAGGCCGACCAGGCGGCGGTCTGGGCGGCCCTGACCGAGCCTGGCCAACTCGCCCAGTGGCTGGCGCCCGGCGAGATCGCGCTCTTCAAGGGCGGTCCGGCCAAGCTCGACTTCGTCGACAGCGGCATCGTCATCGACAGCACCGTGGCCGCGGTCGATCCGCCGCGCCTGCTGCAATACTCCTGGAGCGGGCCGGGCGAGCCCGAGCGGCCCCTGCGCTGGGAGACGGCCGAGGCGGGCGATGGCTCGACGCGCCTGACCCTCACCGTGACAATTCCCGCGGGCGAGGACGCGGCCAAGGCCTGCGCCGGCTTCGTGGCGCACCTGCAGATGCTCGCCGCCGCCCTCTATGGCGCGCCGATGAAGTTCCCGTTCGACGTCTACAAGGCCGCGCGCGAAGCCTACAAGGCGCGCCTGCTCTGACGACCTAACCAGCGGCGGCCGGGCGGCCGTTGCAGCGGGCGAGCCATTCGGCGAGCCGGGGAAAGCCGGAGAAGTCGAACTTCGCCATCGCGCCGGCCCCGATCGAGGCGGCGACGTTCAGGTCGGCGGCGGTGAAGCGGTCTCCCACCAGCCAGCGGCGGCCGGAGAGGACGCCGTCCAGCACCGCGAGCGGGGTCTTCAGACGTTCGGCCGCCTGGTCCGCGGCGGCCGCGTCGCGGGCGGCCTCGGGCTTGAACACGCGCTCCATCAGAACCGTGTTCATGTGCGGGTCGATCTCGTTGACCGCCCAGAAGCTCCATTGCCAGACGCGGCCCTCGTCCTCGACGCTCGAGGGGTAGATCGGCCCCTCGCCGCCCGAGCCGTACTTCTTGGCGAGGTAGAGCACGATCGCGAAGGACTCGAAGAGCCTGGTTCCGTCGTCGTCGATTG
This sequence comes from uncultured Alphaproteobacteria bacterium, assembly GCA_963775275.1. Lineage (GTDB taxonomy): Bacteria > Pseudomonadota > Alphaproteobacteria > Caulobacterales > Caulobacteraceae > JANWHQ01. Next base: position 1,768,842 of record CAVZII010000005.1, read on the forward strand.
CAGGGATGCGGCCGTTGGGATTGATCGCCAGGAACTCGGGTCTCTTGGTGCTTCCGTCGTGGGGGTCCACCTGGACGAGGTCGAAGTCGACGCCCGTCTCGCGCGCGGCCCACAGCGCCCGCGAGGCGCGGGAAAAGGCGGTCCCGTAGATCTTCAGTCTGGCCATCGTCGTCCCTCCCGGCGGCGCGGTCGATCGCCGCGTGCGCCGCAGGCTTATCGCGCGCAGGCCGGTCTTGGCCAAGGGCCCGTCGGAATCCACAGGGACCCTGGCGAAATCGAGGTGGCGGGCAACTGGCGCGCGGCGTCGAACTAAGGCTAAGCTGCGCGCGGAGGAACGCCCAATGAGATTCAAGTCCCTGGCGCTGGTCGGCGCCGTTGTCGTTGCCGCCGGCGCCTGGAGTTCGGCCTCGGGTCCGGCCGACGCCTGGCCGTTCCATTCGAAATCGGGGGCGGCGAAGCCGGCCTCCGCCGCTGCGCCGGCCGCGCCCCAGGCCGCGCCGGCCCAGGCCTCCGCGCCGCCGACGCCGAGGTCCCAGGACCTGCGCCGCCGCATCGGTCCCTTCGGCATCCCCTATCCGTTCGACCTGTCCTACATGCTGCGCGGCGGCTACGGCCCGTTCGGCCGGCCCAACCCCGAGATCAAGGGCCCGCCGCCCGGCGTCGAGCCCCTGCCGAACGACATGTTCACGTCCAAGAACTTCTACAAGGACAGGAAGCTCTGGTCCGACCCGCGCTATTACCGCTGCAATACGCCCCGCGCGATGATCGAGTGGATGTGGGAGTCCGGCAAGATCGGCAAGAACCCGCCGACCTCCGCCTCGTGGGGCGACAGCTGCGACAGCCTCTATCCGCGCGACAAGATCGTCAGCCCATATCCCTACAAGACCGCCAAGGCGCAGTACGAGGCCCTGCTCGCCAAGGCGAAGGCGCACGGCGGGCCCACGGTCTACACCAAGGCCACGACGCCGGACTGGGACGGATTCTACACGCGCGACCCGGACGCCAGCGACATCCCCTCCGGAAGCTATGTGGAGGACCGCCGCGCCGGCGGGCCGGGCCGCGGCGAGCGCTGGATCTGGGGCGGGATCGACCAGGCGCCGACGATCCTGTCGCTCCTGACCCCGAAATATCAGACCCGCTGGGTCCAGGCGCTCTATCACGAGACCGTCGACAACTCGAAGCAGTGGAACGCTTCGTTCTGCTATCCGGAAGGCTTCGTCCGCCTGTGGGCGGGAGCGTCCCAGGCGTCGAACTTCGAGCTGACCATGACGCCCTACAAGGTCCAGTTCCTGGGCGGCGTGGCCGACAATTTCCTGCGCGAGATCCTGATCGGGCGCCAGCACGTCCAGACGGTGCCCCAGTGGTACGGCGAGACGGTGGGCTTCTGGGACGGGGACACCCTGGTGACCTGGACCGCCGACATCCAGGGCTGGACCCAGCACACCATGTTCGAGTTCAGCTCGCAGATGGAGACGGTCGAGATCTTCAAGCCCGCCTACGACAAGAAGCATCACTTCATCGGCATCGACCACGAGGCGATCTGGTACGATCCCGAAGCCCTGGTGCAGCCGGTGCGGCTCTTCGAGCGCTACCTGCGCATCGCGCCGCCGAACGATCCCAGGGCGCGGTTCACCTTCATCGAGTGCCTGTCCAACATCAAGAACGTGAACGGCCGGCCCAAGCAGCTGACCAAGGAAGACCCGGACTACGTCGACTATTACGGCCGGCCCTGGGCCCAGAACTGGGAGACCTGGCTCGAGAAGGGCTGGGACAAGCCCGACGACGAAGAGGTGCCGCAGGACGTGCTCGACCTGTTGAAGTAGAGTGGGCGGGGGCCCGGACCGAAATCGCGCTCAGCGCGCCATAGGGGAAGAGACGTGAATACAGGAATGCTTACCGGCGCTCGGGCCGCCGCCATCGCAGCCGCGGCCGCCTTGGGGGCCGTGGCCGGCCCGGCCATGGCCCACCACTCCTTCGCCATGTACGACCAGACCAAGACCCTGGTCCTGACCGGCGTGACGACGACCTTCATCGGCCAGGCCAACCACGCCGAGCTGCACTTCTACATGATCGGGCCGGACGGCAAGCTGGAGCGGGGCAAGGACGGCAAGTTCGTCGACTACGGCGTCGAGATGATGGGCGCCGCGGCCATGGCCGAGCAGGGGATCACGGCCGCGACCTTCCCTGCCGGCACCATCTTCAGCGTCAAGGTCAACCCCATGCGCGACGGCTCGAACTTCGGATCGCGCGCCGGCGCCACGCCGATCGCCAAGTGCCCCTGGAAGACGCCGCCCGCGCCGGGCAAGACCTGCGCCACCGTCAAGGGCGTGCAGCTGCTCGGCGGCGCTGCGTTCTAAGTCGCTCGCCCCGGCTCAGGCTTTCACGAAACCTGCGACAGGAGGCCCCCGGTGAAGGGTCTGGTGGACTGGATCGCCGCCACGCCGCTCAGCGTGCTGTTCCAGCAGCAGGAGGCGTGGCTCATCCCGACCGTCCAGTCGATCCACATCGCCGGGATCGGGGTGGTGCTGGCCTGCGTGCTGGTGATGACCCTGCGCATCCTGGGCTATGCGGCGACGGACCTGACCGTGCTCCAGACCCAGCGGCGCTTCGGCCCCTGGCTGATCGGGGCGCTGTGGGTGCTGTTGGGGACCGGGATCCTGATGATCATCGCCGAGCCCGAGCGGGAGCTGATCACCTTCTCCTTCTGGGCCAAGATGACGCTGGTGGCGATCGGGACGGCGATCGCCCTGCTGTTCCAGCGGTCGGTCAGGGCCCGCGGCGAGGGCTGGGAGCTGTCGCTTCAGGGCCGCGCCCCAGTCAAGGCCATCGCCGTGGCGACGCTCCTGATCTGGCTCGTCATCGTCGTCCTGGGACGCCTGATCGCCTACGACCACGTGTGGGGCGTCCTGTCGCCCGCGACCAAGGCCTGAGGCGCGCATGAGCCGGACATATCCCGAGGAGGCGACCGGATGAGCGTCACCCCCCTGCTCGATGCGCTGCAGCACTCCGGGCTCGCGTCCTACATCCGCAACTCCTTCCTGGCCTTCCCCCTGCTCGAGGCGACCCACGTCATCGCCCTGACCCTGGTGTTCGGCACGATCATGATCGTCGACCTCAGGATCCTGGGCGTGGCCTCGACCAACCGGCTCTACACCCGCGTCTCGGACGACATGCTGAAGTGGACGTGGGGATTCTTCGGCCTCGCCGTCCTGACCGGCTCGCTGATGTTCATCACCAACGCGCGGATCTATTTCGACAACGGCTTCTTCCGCGCCAAGTTCGCCCTGATGGCGCTGGCGGGCCTGAACATGCTGGCCTTCCAGCTGACCACCGGCCGCCACCCGGCGGCCTGGGACTCCGGGCAGGCCGCGCCCCGGCTCGGCAAGGCGGCCGCGGTCCTGTCGCTGGTGCTCTGGGTGCTGGTGATCGGCATGGGCCGGGCGGTGGGCTTCTCCACCACCCGCCAGCAGGCCAAGGAGATCGCGCCGCCGGCCAATGTCGATTTCAGCTCGTTCCTGGACAGCGGCCCATCAGACGCTCCCCCGGCGAGCAGCGGGAACTGAGCGTCAGTCCTTGATCCCGTCCTCGCGCGCCGCCTCCCAGGCGCGTTTGTCGTTCGGGTAGAAGTAGTGCAGGTGGCAGCTCTCGCAGGCCTTGTCGACGCCGTCGAGCGCCCTCTGCAGCGCGCGCGGGTCGCGCACGGCCACCGCCTGGGCCGCCACGTCGGCCGCCGACTTCAGCCGCAGCGCCCGGCGGTCGAAGTCGTCGCGGTGCGACTGGATCGCCTGCTGGATCCAGGCCGGGTCGCTCTCGATCCCGGGGTGCTCGGACTTGGAGCCCGGCGGCGCGGCCTTCAGGCCCTTGGCGGTCAGGATCTCGGGCGCGTCCTGCAGCACCTTGAGCTGGTCGGCCACCTCCCGCCACTGGGCGTCCGTCTCGGGCGCCTTCAAATGCTGGCCCTTGGCGTCGGCGATGTCCTGGACCGACTGGAAGAGGAAGTTCCCGGCGGGATTCACCTCGCCTTCCATGAACTGCTGGATCGTGGTGCGCGGCGGCGGAGCCGACGGCTTGGAGCAGCTTGCGGCCGCAATCACAGCCAGCAGAGCGGCTGGCAGGAGGCATGATCTGATCGCCGGCGCCGAGGTCATCCAGCTCCTCCCTCCAGACGGCCCGACTGCGCGGGCCTCGATCCGAACCTTAGCACAGCCATGGACCGGCAAGGCCAACGCCGCGAAGACCCTATGACTCGGGATAGGCCGAGCCGTCCTTGTGCACGAACCGGCCGTCTGCGTTGGCGCTCATCATGTCGATGTCCGAGCAGGTCGTGAGGTCGTCCGGCGAGCGCGAGCCGACTTCGAGATAGACCGCCATGGCGCCCGACCTGTTGATCAGGTGATGGCCGTCGCCGGAGCCCTTGGGGAAGGCCGCGCAATCGCCGGCGCGCAGCACCGTCTCGCCGCCGTCCTCGACCAGCGTCAGCTCGCCTTCGAGCACATAGACGAACTCGTCCTCGTGCGAGTGCCAGTGGCGCTGGCTCGACCAGCCCTCCGGCGGCAGGCGCATGAGGTTGACGCCGAAGTCCGTGAGCCCGCCGGCGTTCCCCAGCCGCCGTCGCACGCGCTCGGCGCAGGGGGCGTCGAAGGGCGGCGGATAGCCCGAGCCCTTGCGTTCAGGCGCGGCGGCGATGTCGATCTTGGGCATGGCGGTCTCCCCGGCGATCCAAGGCGGCCCCGCAGGGCGCGGAACGATGGTCAGGAGAAGGGCCGTGGTGCCGCCTGGGTGACTCGAACACCCGACCTACGCATTACGAATGCGCCGCTCTACCGGCTGAGCTAAGGCGGCCCCTGGCTCGGAGCGGGGTGTTTAGAACGATTTCCCGCCGAATTGAAGCCGCGCGGCGCCCGAGCGGATCAGGCCGCGAGCGCGCTCAGGCGCTCGGGGTCGGCGCGCCAGCTGCGCCAGCTCTCCACGAGGGCGAGCAGGACCGCGAACGCCACGGTGGCGCCCCAGAGCGCGACCGACAGGGGCGGCGGGATAAGCAAGCTCGTCGCGAGCCCAATGAGCCCGCTCCAGAACAGGATGCGCCCCAGCGCCCGGTGCGCCTTGTCCCAGGCGAGCCGGCTGTCCAGCGTCCCGGCTCACAGCCGGTTCGAGGCCGCCTCCGGTTCGAGGCCTGATCGCCCCGAAGACGCAGGAAGGCAGAGGGCGCGGGCCGATTCGTCTTGACGGCGGGCGTCGCGCGACCCCCACTCCCCCCATGCCGTCGATCTATCTGATCAACCCCGCGCCCTCGATCCCCGGCTTCTACACCGCCGAGGCCTTCCGCGACGGCGCCCGCGGCTGGGCCCGCGTGGCCGATCTCGCCATCGCCACGGTCGCGGCGATGATCCCGGATCACTGGCAGGTGCGACTGACCGACGAGTTGATCGACCCCGCCGACCTGGACGCGCCGGAGGGCTTCATCGGCATCACCGGCAAGTCCTCGCAGCGGGACCGGATGATCGAGCTTGCCGCTCACTACCGCGCGCGCGGCAAGACCGTGATCATCGGCGGGCCTTACGCGACCCTCAACGTCGACGATATGACCCCTCATGCGGACGTGCTCGTCGCCGGCGAGATCGAGGAGATCGCGCCGCAGATCTTCGCAGATCTGGAGTCCGGATCCTTCCAGCCGCGCTATGACGGCGGCAAGGCCGACATCCGCCGCTCGCCGGTCCCGCGCTGGGACCTGTATCCGATCGAGCGCGCCATGACCGGCGCCCTGCAGACCACGCGCGGATGCCCGTTCTCGTGCGAATTCTGCGATGTCATCCAGTACCAGGGCCGCAAGCAGCGGCATAAGGACCTGCCTCAGATCATCGCCGAGCTCGACGCGCTCTACGAGGCCGGCTTCCGCAACGTCTTCCTGGTGGACGACAATTTCACGGTGCACCGCCGATTCGCCCGCGAGGTGCTGACGGCCATCGCCGGGTGGAACGCCGCCAAGCCGGAGCCCTTCTATTTCTCGACCCAGGCGTCCCTCGACATCGCCCGCGACGAGGAGCTCCTCGACCTCTGCTACGCCGCGGGCCTGCACATCCTGTTCGTCGGCGTTGAGACGATCAACGAGGAGAGTTCTGAAGGAAACCGGCAAGAAGCAGAACCTCCTGATGCCCATGCTCGAGGCGCTCGACCGGATCGTCTCACATGGCATCGGGCTGCGGGCGGGCATCGTGGTCGGGTTCGACCACGACGACGCCGGCATCTTCTCGACCCTGCTGGAATTCTTCGACGCCGCGCCTTTGCCCACCCTGTCGATCAGCGTGCTCAACGCCCCGGCGCAGACGGACCTCTATCACCGCCTCGAAGCCGAAGGCCGGCTGCGCGGGAGCTCGGTCGGAACCGGCGCGGGCAAATTGTTCGACACCAACATCGTTCCGGCCGGGATGAGCCGCGCCGAACTGCTCGAGGGCGCCCTGTGGCTGTCCCAGCAGGCGTTCTCGCCGGCCCGGTTCAAGGAACGGATGCTCCGGTTCATCGACCGGTTCCCTGCGGACCTGCCGGCCGCCAGGCGCGGCGCGGCCGAACCGGGCCGTTACGGCTACCGACTGTTCTCGGTGCTCAAGCGGGAGTTGAGAGGCGATCCGGAGGTCTCCGCAATGACCCAGGATATCCTCAGGGCCGGCATGGCCAAGCCCGCGGTCCTCCCGGCGATCATGGACGCCCTGGCCCTCTACGCCCAGACGCTCCACGTGATGAACCGCGAGACCGAGGGCGCGACGGAGGTGACCGAGGCGGCCGCCTAGAGCGGCGCTCCGATCAAGTCGGAGCGCCGCTCTAGAAGTCTTGATTTGTCGTGTTTTCCAGCGGCGAACCGGTGTGCACATCGCTGGAAAACGCTTAGGTCGATCGGGTCGCCCAGCGGCCCAGAAGGCGGCTCTCGCCGGTCCGGATCGTCGGCTTCAACGTTTCCGCCAGATAGAGCTCGCGGCAGGCGCTCCGCCGCACCTTGCCGCTGGTGGTCAAGGGGATCGCGCGACGGCGGACCAGAAGCAGGTCGTGCAGCCGCACGCCGAACCCCTGGGCGACGGCCCGAACAGCGGCCTCCACCATTGGCGCGCCCGCGTCGGCGCCCGTGCCGCGCTCGACTTCCTGGACAGCGACAACCCCGCCGTCGTCAAGCTGGAAGACCGCCCCGACGCCCGCGAACCCGGCGTGGCTGGCGCCGACCGCCTGCTCGATGTCCGCGGGGTGCAGGTTCTCGCCCCGATGGATGATCACGTCCTTCAGCCGGCCCGTCACGAAGAGCTCGCCATCGGACAGGAACCCGAGGTCGCCGGTCCTGAGATACGCCAGCCTGGATCCCTCGAGCCGTGCGCCGAAGGCCGCGGCGGTCTCCTCGGGGCGACGCCAGTAGCCATCGGCGAGGCTGGGCCCCGCCGCCCATATCTCGCCCTCCTCGCCCTCGGCGCAGCGCAGGCAGGTCACCGGATCGACGATCTGGACACTCACTCCGGGAACCGGGGCCCCGCAGCCGACGATCGGCGGCGCGTCCGGCGTCCGCGCGGCCCGGGTCCGGACCCCGCCGCGCGGGCCGCCCGAGATCACCAGCGTCGCCTCGGCCAGCCCGTAGCCGGGGCGCAGAGCCTCGGCGCGGAAGCCGAGCGGCGCGAACGCCTCGGCGAACCGCAGCATCGTCGCCGCCCGGACCGGCTCGGCGCCGCAGAAGGCGCTGTCCCAGGACGACAGGTCCACGCCGGTCAGGTCCATCCGCTCGGCGCGCCGGGCGCAGAGCTCGAAGGCGAAGTTGGGCGCGCCGCTGTAGGTCGCCCGATGGCGGCTGATCGCCTTCAGCCACCGCTCGGGCTTCTGCATGAAGGTCAGGGCCGGGGCCAGCACGCAGGGGCGTCCGGCATAGGCGGCGACGAGGAAGGCGCCGATCAGGCCCATGTCGTGGAACAGGGGCAGCCAGCTGAACACCACGGCCTGGTCGTGCAGCCACAGGCCGTGACGGATCATCTCGAGGTTCGCGGCCAGCGCCCCGTGGCTGACCAGGACGCCTCTCGGCGCGGATTGCGATCCGGACGTGTACTGCAGCAACGCCGGATCCCCGGCGGAACGAAGGATCGGCGCCTCGAGCCCCTCGCCGGCCGCCCCGCCTTCCAGCTCGTCGAGCATGATCCAGGGGACCTGCGCGAGCTCCGCCTTCAGGGCGGCTTCCGCCGAGGTTGCGAGGATCGCCTCGACCCCGGCGTCCTGGGCGACCGCCTTCAGGCGCCGCCATCCTTCGCCGCGCCCGTGCGCCGGCGCGGGGGTCGCGATCGCCCCGGCGTAGAGGCAGGCCCAGAAGCCGACCGCGAAGGTCACGCCGGGCGACTGCATCACGAGAACCGGCCGGCCTTGCATCCCGCGCCGGACCAGTGTCGCGGCGAGGCGAAGGGCTCGGGCGTGGAGGTCGCCGAAACTGATCTCGTCCGTCTCGGTCTCGCCGTCGCCCATGACCGTCAAGGCCGTCACGGCCGGGTCGCGCCGGGCATGCCGCTCGAACGCCCCTGCCAGCCCGTTGGGCGCCTGGCTCAAGCCGCGGGCCCCTCGGCGGCGGCGGCCAGCCGACGGTCGATCCAGGCCGCCACCGCGCGGGCGTCGCTGTGTTCCTCGAACTGGTCGCTCGGCAGCTCGATCGCAAACCTCAGCTCCAGCTCCACGGCGATCTGGAGCGTCTGCATGGAGTCCCCGCCCAGACTGTAGACGTCCTTGTCCACGTCCGCACAGGGACGGCCCAACACCTGCGCGTACACCGACTGCACGATGTCGAGCGTGGTCATTGCATCCCGGGGCCCGGTGCAAAGACGCCGGCGATGACGCCGGCCAGCTCGCCCCGCAGCAGCATCTCGCCCGCGACGGCGTGGCGGCTCAGACCTTCGACGCTCACCAGGCGCACATTGTCCAGATCCCCGATCGCTTCCGCCTGGGTGCGGTCGAGCACGACCTCCGACCCGAAATAGAGGTCGATGAGCGGCCCTGCAGCGCTCTCGACCAGTCTTGGCCGGATGGGGCCGATCATATCCGGGACATATTGCACGAGGCGTTTCTTGATCCTCCCGACGTGGCCGTCATCGGAAAGCACGCCCTGGTGCAGCGTCGTAGGCGCGCCAAAGCCCAACACCCGTTCGACGCCGAGGTCCAGCCCGTATCTCATGGCCGCAAAGCCTCCCGCCGATGCCCCGATGGTCGCCAACCGGCGAACGCCCCAGCGCTTCAGCCGCCGACGCAGCGCAAGCAGCGTTTCTGCATAGTCGCGCCCGAGCGCGGGGTTCCCTGCCAGGTGAAGGAGCCGGTTCGGGTCGAAGAGGTAGATCGCGTTCACGCCGAGCGGGATCAACATCGCCTGGATGAGATCAACGGGAACGCCGCCGAAGCTGCCGTCCAGACCCGCGAACACCAGGGCCGCGGCGTCCGATCCCCGTCGGCGGTCGAAGACGGCGGGGCCTCGCCCCACGAGTGGGTGGACGCCCCCGACGGCCGACCTGCAGGTCGAGATCACGTCGATGACCGTCAACAGGATCCGGACCTCACGCGCGTCCTTTTCATGCGTTGCGCGCGGGGCGATCGAGATCAGGCTTTCCCGCGCCGGCCTCGTCATTCCGCTGCCGATCAGGCGTCGGGCCGCCTCGATCCCGACCGACACCGGTACGGACGGTTTGGCGAGCGTCTCGAGCAGGAATTCCGGACCTGACAGGTCGGGGAGGAAGGGGGCCAGCATGACCCGCAAGTGCTGGACGTGTGGATCGCCTGGCTCGATCTCGGAGGCGCGCGACAACCAGCCGACGGCCTGCTCGACGTCGCCGGACTTGCGGGTGAGTTCGCCGAGCCGGCAAGGCCACCGGGGATTCCCGGGCTCCAGCTCGTGCAGGCGGATCATGCAGGCCGCCTCCAGCGAAGGGTCACGGCACCCATCCGCAATGTGCGCGGCGCGCCTCAGTCCGTCGGCGTCGAGCTGTGCGGCGTCCAGGGCCGATCGTATCGCCGCAGAAGCCGCCTGGCGCTCTCCACGCTTGAGATGGTGACGACAGGATTTCAGCGTCCGCTCTTGGAGAGCCCGGTCCATATCCGATCGTCGGGGTCCCGCCCGAGGTTTGCAACGACCATCCGGCGACTTGCCGCCGGCTGCGTCGAGCGGACTCAACCCATCGGGCCGGGCCCGGCGAGGGCCGCGCGCTGGCGGTCGATCCAGGCCGCGACGGAGCGCGCGTCGCTGCACTCTTCGAACTCCTCGAGCGGGAGCTCCAACGCGAACTGCAACTCCAGCTCGAGGGCGATCTGGACCGCCTGAACCGAGTCCCCGCCGAGCGCATAGACGTCCGCGTCCACGTCGGGCGCGTCGAGGCCCAGGACTTCGGCGTAGACCGTCCGTACGACGTCCAGTGTGGTCAAGCGCGGCGACCTGCGGCCGCGAAGGCGCCCTCGAAGATGCCGGGGAGCTCTCCCCCCAGGAGCAGCTCGTCCACGACGGTGTGGCGATCCAGGTCGGGAATCGCGAACAGCCGGACCTCGTCCAGATCCGCAATCGCTTCGGCCTGGCTCCGGTCCAGCGCCATGCCGGCGCCGAAGTAGAGGTCGATCTGCGGGCGCGCGTCGGCGGCCTCGAGCCGCGGGCGCAGGGGCCCGATCATGTCAGATGCATACGTCTCGAGCCGGTCCATGATGGTTCGACCACGGCCTTCCGCCAGGAGCACGTCGCGCTCCATCGTCGTGGGCGAGCCGAAACAGAGCACACGCTGCGCGCCGAGGTCCAGCCCGTAGCGCATCGCCGCATAGCCCCCGGCGGAGGCGCCGATGGTGGTCAGCCGTCGCACGCCCCATTCATCCAGGGTCCGGCGAAGGCTTCGCAGGGTCTCCATGTAGTCGCGGCCCAGCTCCGCGTTGCCCGCCAGGTGGATCAGCCGGTTCGGGTCGAACAGGTAGATCGCGCTCACGCCCTGCTGGACGAGCAGCGCCTGGACGACGTCGGTGGGGACGCCGCCGAAGCCGCCGTCGATGCCGGTGAAGACGATCGCGGCGCAGTCCGTTCCCTCCTGGCGCCGCATGACGGCGGGACCAGCCCATTCCACGGGCCTGACGTCGCCGCCGGCGCTCCGGCAGGCGTCGATGGCATCGATGGCCATGAGCAGGAGGCGGATCTGCCGGCTCTCCTCCGGCGTGACGGCGCGTGCGGCCAGGCCCTGCAATCCCTCCCGCGCCGGCCCGGTCAGCCCCTTGGAGATCAGGCGGTAGGCCGCCTTGGCGGCGACCAGGATGGGCGCGGCTGGACTGGCGAGCGTCTGGATCAGGACGTCCGGATCGGCCAGGTCGGACCGTGCGGCCGCCAGCCTGGTCCTCAGGTGCTCCACCAGGGGATGCCCGGACTCGATCGCGGCCGCCTTCGCGAGCCAGGCTTTGGCCTCGTCGAAGTCGAGACGCTGGCGGGCGACGTGACCGAGCTGGCAGGGCCACTCGAGACTGTTCGGCTCCAGCTCGCGCAGCCGCCTCAGGCAATCGGTCGCGAGGTCGAGGTCGCTGAGCCTTGCCGCGAAGTCGGCGACGCGCGCCAGACTGGCGACGTCCAGCGTCGCCCCGTCCAGCGCGGCTCGGAAGGCGCCTGCCGCCGGTCCGCGCTGGCCCTGAATGAGCTCGGCCCTGAGGGCTTTCAGAAGCGCGCGGCGGGACCGTTCATCGGGATCGTGACGCTGCGTCGGGGCCAACATCTTCTCTCGTGACAGCTCAGATCCCCGCTCGGGCTTGCTCGGATCCAAGGCCGCCCGCTACCGCCTCGTCCGGCGCGAGCCGGGGCCGGATCGGGGACGCCCGTCGGTGACGGGACTCTCCTCAGCGGCGGAAAGGTCGGCCTCGACATCCATGGGACCAGGATCGTCCGGCAGGGGCGCGAGCGCCGCGCCCGCCTCGGCCGCCCGCAGGAACGGCGCAGAGGCCTGGTAGCCCGTAGGCAGCTCCGGCAGCTCGGTGATCGTGCGCTCCTTGCGCTCGAGCCTGGGATGGATCAGCTCGCCGGTCTCGGCGTAGACCGCGACCAGCCGCCCCCAGTCCTCCCGGCCGTAAGCGAAGGCCTTGCCCTCGGGATCGATGTCGGACCAGTCCGCCTCCTGCGGCGCGGCCGAGGCCCGGGCCATCCAGGCGCGCGCCTCGTCGGCGTTCCCCACCGCGAATGCCGTGCGCGCCATCAGGGCGCACAGCCGCTGGGTCGGCGGCTCGACCAGCAGGGGCGTGGCGGCCTCGCGCGCGCCGGGACCGTCGCCCGCGATCAGCGCCTGCTCGACCATCAGGAGCCGGCTCTCCCGAGCGGCGGGATTGAGCCCGGCCAGGTCCTTCAGGCGCTCTGCCCGGCGGCGCGGCGTCTCGTCGGTGTAGAGATCGCGGTAGAGCAGCCACAGGGCCGGGTGCGGCTGGATCTTCCAGGCGTTCTCGCACTGGCCCTCGGCGCGGCCGGCCTTGCCGTCGGCCGCCAGCAGGCGCGCCGCGATCACGGCGCCGGGCGCGAACCCGGGCTTCAGCTTGGCGGCGTCCAGCGCCTGGACGAGGGCCTCGTCGCGCGCGCGCCGATCGGCGCTGGACTCGAGCGACGCCGCCGACGCCGCCAAGAGCGCCGCGCGGGTGCGTTCGGCGATCAGCGGAGGCACGATCTTGCGCTCGAGCGCGCCCTTGACCAGCTCCAGCGCCCCTTGCCAGTCGGCCGACTCCAGCCGCGCCTCCAGGAGCGCGCGCCAAGCCCACCGGGCGGTGCGGGCGAGGCCGAAGGCGGCCTCGGCGTTGGCCAGGGCCGCCTTCTTGTCCCCCTGCGCGAGGGCGAGCTGCATCAGGCCGCGGTGGCCGGCCAGCTTCATGTCGGGAAAGCCGAGCATGGCCGTATAGGCGGCCTGGGCGCCGGGAATGTCGCCGGCCGCCTGGGCGGCCTCGGCGGCCAGGATGCGCACCAGCGCCGGGGTGTCCTCCACCAGGTCCGAGGCGCGCTGGGCCCAGCGGCGGGCCTCCGAGCCGTCGCCGGCCGCGGCGGCCAGGAAGCCACGGGTCAGGGCCTCGGCGCCCTGGCGGCGGCGGGCCTGGGAGCGGGCGAGCTCGGCGCGCCGGGGGGCCTGGATCATCCAGATCACCGCCCGCCAGAAGGCCACCGAGATCAAGGACCCGATGACCACCAGCATCACCGCGGCGGCGGCGGTCATGTCCAGGCGCCAGCCCAGCCAGTCGAGCGAGGCGTGGCCCGGCTGGCCGATCACGGCGGAGGCGGCGACCGCCACCGCGGCGGCCAGCACCAGGAGCAGGGCGGCGCGGATCACGACATCCTCACGGCGAGCCCGGATCCTGGGACGCCCGGGCGAGGTCCGCCAGGGCGGAGGCGCGGATGGAGGCGAGCCTCCGGTCGATCTCGGCCCGCCGCTCGGCGCGCGCGCGCCAGTCGGCCATGGCGTCCCGGCCCGAGGGCGGCAGGGCGGAAAGCTCGGACAGGGCCCCTTGCAGGTCGCCGTCGTCCACCTTGCGCTGGGCGCGGGCCAGGATGGCGTCCACGCCCTTGCCGTTCAGCTGGTCGGTGCGGCGGATGGTGATGATCGCCGCGAAGGCCTGGGCGATGCGGGCGATCCAGCCGGTGCCGCGGGCGCGGGCGCGCGAGGCGACGGCCGCCTTGGCCGCGGCGTCGGGGTATTCGGCCGCAAGGGCCGCGAGCGTCGGCGCGCCGGTCTCGGCCAGAGGACGCAGGGCCCTGAGGTCCGCGGACTCGGGCAGCGCGGCCTCGACCACGGCCAGCTCGCCGGGGAAGGGCCGGGAGGCGGCGGCGGCCTGGGAGAGCGCGGCGGCCGACAGCGCCGCGGCGGCGGCGCGGGTCAGGCGCTTTCGGTCGGACTCCAGGCGGTCCACCCGCTGGCTCAGCGCCGTGACCTCGGCGGAGGGCGGCTCTGCGCTGGCGGCCGGGGGCGTGGCCTCCTGGGTCTTCAGGCGAGCCTGGATGTCGGCGAGGCGCGCGTCCAGCGAGGCGGCCGGAACGTCGGCGGGTGCGGACGCCTGGGCGGCGGGCTTGGGCGGGAAGAGCTGTGCGCCGTATCGGCCGACCGCGACGCCGGCGACGATGCACACGGCGGCGAAGGCGATCACGATCCAGAAGGTCACGCCCATCAGCGGCCGGCGCGGCCCGTAGGCGGCCGGGTCCACCGGACTGGCGACATTGGCGGGATCGGGCGCGGTCATCGGCCTTGCCTCTCGCCTCCTTCAGCTTGCCATCAGATTAAGCATGCGCCCCTCGTTGGGAAGCGTCGCGATGGACATGCGCCGGAAATTCAGGCGCTGAAGGGGGAGGGCGGCCGCCTCGGAGATGCACACGAGATCGAGTTCGGGGGCGGCCTCGAGGAGCGCCCGATAGCCCTCCAGCGTGCGCGCCGCGCGCGGGGAATGGACCATCACAGCGTCGAGCTCGACCGGGCGCGCCATCAGCGCGGCGGCGGCGGCATCGGGGATGGGCGTCGGCTCGGTGCGATAGACGGGGTGCAGCCGGGCCGCCAGGCCCATCCGGATCAGCTCGCCGACGAGATCGCCCGCCAGGTCCTCGGCGCCGGCGTGCAGGACCTCGCCGCTGAACGCGGCCCGGGCGGCGGCGATCAGCTGGGCCAGCGCGAGGGAGTCGCCTTCCGCCGAGCGCACGGACGCGAACCCCGCATCCGTGGCGGCGCGGGCGGTGGCCCCGCCCACGGCGAAGACCGGCAGCCCCCGCTCCCCGCTCAGGGCGGCGAAGGCGCGCACGCCATTGCGCGAGGTGAATGCGAGGGCGCCGACGCCCGCCAGGTCCGCTGGCGGGGCGTCCAGCGCGCGCACCCTCAGCACGGGAGCGACCAGGGGCTGGTGACCCATCGCCCTAAGCCGCTCGCCCGTGGCCTCCGCCCCGGGCGCGGCGCGCGTGACCCACACTCGCATTGGAGGGAGTCTACACCCATTCGATGCGGTCGCCCGCCTCGGCGCGGATTTTGCGGCCCAAACTCAGCCCCAGCTCGCGCGCGAGGGCCGGCGGCGCGCCGGACGCCGGGACGCCCAGCTGGTCCTGCCGCCTGAACCGCTCGCGGCCGTCGGGCGTCAGGGCTTCGACCGTGAGCAGGAGCTGGCCGGCGTCGATCCGGGCGTAGGCGCCCATCGCCGTCCGGCACGATCCTTCCAGCGCCTCCAGCGCGCCGCGCTCGGCCGCGACCGCCAGGGCCGTCGGCGCGTGGCGCAGGGCGGCCAGCCAAGGCGCGTCCGCGTCCGACTCGCGAACCTCGATCCCCAGCGCGCCCTGGCCCGGCGCGGGCGGGGCCAGAACGGGATCGAGCAGGGCGGCGATGCGCTCGTGCAGCCCCAGGCGGTTCAACCCGGCGGCCGCCAGCATCAGGGCGTCCATCTCGCCGGCGTCGAGCCTGGCGAGCCGCGTGTCGACGTTGCCGCGCACCATCACGACCTCGAGGTCGGGCCTGACGGCCAGCGCCTGGGCCTGGCGTCGCAGGCTGGCGGTGCCCAGCTTCGCCCCCTGCGGCAGGGCCGCAAGGCCCGAAGCGCCGATCAGGGCGTCGCGCGGGTCCTCCCGCTCGGGGATGGCGGCGATGACGAGGCCGGGCGGCAGCTCGGCGGGCACGTCCTTGATCGAGTGCACGGCGCAGTCGATGCGCCCGTCCAGCAGCGCCTCCTCCAGCTCCTTGACGAACAGGCCCTTGCCGCCGGCCTCGAGCAGGCGCCGGTCCTGGATCCGGTCGCCGGAGGTGGTGATCAGGACCAGCGGCGCGACCTCGTCGGCCCGCGCGGGCGGCGCGCCCAGGGCCGCGGCGATGCGCTGCTGCATGTGGCCGGACTGGGTGCGGGCGAGCTTGGAGGCGCGCGTGCCGATGCGGATGGGCGGTTGCGAGGCCATGGCCGGACAGCTACCTCGGTGCGGGCGCCTCCGCTAGGGCGGCGCGGATCCGGAGCCATGGCCGCCCTCACCGTCCTCGGCATCGAGACGAGCTGCGACGAGACCGCCGCGGCCGTGCTGCGCCTTCCTGACGCCGGCGCGCCGCAGGTGCTGTCCTCGCGGGTGTCGAGCCAGGCCGCCGAGCACCGGCCCTACGGCGGCGTGGTCCCCGAGATCGCCGCGCGGGCCCACGTGGAGATCATCGACCAGGTCATCCAGGCGGCGATGGACGAGGCGGGCGCCCGGTTCGAGGACCTGGACGCGGTGGCGGCCACCGCCGGGCCCGGACTGATCGGCGGGGTGATGGTGGGGCTCTCCGCCGGCAAGGCGATCGCGCTGGCGCGGGGAATCCCTCTGATCGCGGTGAACCATCTGGAGGGCCATGCGGTCTCGCCGCGGCTCGGCGCGGCGCTGGCCTATCCCTTCCTGCTGCTCCTGGTCTCGGGCGGACACTGCCAGCTCCTGGCGGTGGAGGGGATCGGCGCCTGCCGCCGGCTGGGCTCGACCATCGATGATGCGGCCGGCGAGGCCTTCGACAAGATCGGCAAGGTCCTGGGCCTGCCCTATCCCGGCGGCCCCGCGCTCGAGCGCCTGGCCGAGGGCGGCGACCCGGCCAGGTTCGCCCTGCCGCGGGCGCTGGTGGGGCGTGAGGGCTTCGACTTCTCCTTCTCGGGGCTGAAGACCGCCGCCGCGCGGCTTGCCGAGGGGCTGACCAACGAAGCGGACCGGCGCGACCTCGCCGCCGCCGTCCAGGCCGCCATCGCCCGCCAGCTCGCCGAGCGCACGGACAAGGCGATGGCGCACTACGCACGCGCCCAGGGTGGTCGGAACCTGCGCTTCGCCGTGGCCGGCGGCGTCGCGGCCAATGCGCAGGTGCGCCGCCGCCTGCAAGAGGCCGCCGCCGCCCGGGGGTTCTCCTTCACCGCCCCGGCGCTCGCCTACTGCACCGACAACGCCGCCATGATCGCGCTCGCCGGCGCCGAGCGGCTGAGGGCGGGGCTGACCGACGGTCTCGATGTCGCCGCCCGGCCCCGCTGGCCGCTCGACGAGGCCGCGGCCGCCATGCGCCCGACCCATGTCCCGGGCCGCAAGGGGGCCAAGGCGTGAGGTCCGCAGGGATCATCGGCGGCGGCGCCTGGGGGACGGCCCTGGCCCTGGTCTGCCGCAGGGGCGGGCTCGAGGCGCGGATCTGGGCCCGCGAGGCCGAGGCGGTGGAGCAGATCAACGCCTCGCACGAGAACCGCCTGTTCCTGCCGGGCGTGGCGCTTGACGAGCAGATCACGGCGACCAGCGACATAGCCGATCTCGCCGGCTGCGACGTCGTCCTGGCGGTCTCGCCCGCCCAGCATCTCAGGGCCATGCTGACCGGGCTCGCCCCGCACGTCCGCTCCGGCGTGCCGGTCGTCCTGTGCGCCAAGGGGATCGAGCAGGGCTCGCTCAAGCTGATGAGCCAGGTTCTGGCCGAGACCTTGCCTGAGGCCGCGCCAGCGGTGCTCTCGGGCCCGAGCTTCGCCGCGGAGGTGGCGCGCGGCCTGCCCACGGCGGTGACCCTGGCCTGCCCCGACCCGGACCTTGGCCGCGCCCTGGTCGAGGCGCTCGCCGGGCCCAGCTTCCGGCCCTATCTGTCGGATGACATGATCGGCGCCGAAACCGGCGGCTCGGTGAAGAACGTCCTCGCGATCGCCTGCGCCATCGTCGAGGCGCGCGGGCTGGGCTCGAGCGCCCACGCCGCCCTGATCACCCGCGGCTTCGCCGAGCTGACGCGGCTCGCGGTCGCGCTCGGGGGCCGCGCCGAGACGGCGGCCGGTCTCTGCGGCCTCGGGGATCTCGTGCTCACCTGCTCCAGCGCCCAGTCGCGCAACTACAGCGTCGGCCTCGCGCTCGGCCGCGGCGAGAGCCTCGAAGAAGCCCTGGCCGGCAGGCTGTCGGTGGCCGAGGGCGTGGCCTCGGCGCCGGCCGTGCGCGCGCTCGCGGCGCGCCTCGGTGTGGAGACCCCGATCTCCTCGGCCGTGGCCCAGGTGCTGGCCGGCGAGACCAGCGTCGATGCGGCGATCGAGGGCCTGATGGCCCGGCCGCTGAAGTCGGAACAATAGGAGAAAACCATGCCGCTCTTCGTGATCAGCTGGCGGGACAAGCCGGACAGCCTGCAGGTGCGGATGGACGCGCGCGAGGCGCACCTGAACTATGCGGCCAAGCTCGGCGACCGGGTCAAGCTCGGCGGGCCTTACCTCGACGCCGAAGGGCGCATGATCGGCTCGCTGATCATCGTGCAGGCCGAGAGCCTCGATGAGGCCATGGCGCTGCACGACGCCGATCCCTACAAGCTCGCCGGCCTGTTCGAGACCTCGGACGTCACGCCCTGGCGGGTCACGCTCAACAGCTTCGCTTGAGGGCGTCTTAACCGGAGCCGGCTAGGAGGACGGGGAACCTCGTCAGGACCCCTTCATGGCCGATCCCCTGCGCGCCCTGGCCTCGATCAACGGCCGCTTCGCGCCCGCCTTCGCCCAGACCATGCTCGTCTCGCCCCGCGCCAGCGGGGACGTGGCGGCCTTCCAGGCCCATGCGAGGGAGACCGGCTTCGAGTTCACCGACCTGTGGGCCGACAACAACATCCCCTTCATCGCCCCCGTGCTGCGCCGGTTCGCCAGGTGGAAGGACAGGATCCGCTACCTCGAGATCGGCGCCTATGAGGGCCGCAACCTCGCCTTCATGGACTGGCTCCTGCCCGGCAAGCTGGAAGTCACGGTGATCGACCCCTGGTTCGACCCGGACCTCAATCCCGAGGACAAGTACCACGCGGTCGAGCCCCGATTCGGACGCAACGCTGATAAGCTCGCCTTCCCGTCGCTGACGGTGACCAAGGGCTTCTCCACCTACGAGCTGCCCAGGATGCTCGAGGCCGGACAGGGCTTCGACCTCATCTATGTGGACGGCACCCACACCGCGCTCGGGGTGATGATCGACCTGTGCTTCTGCGCGGCCATGCTGGAGGTCGGCGGTCTGATGATCCTGGACGACTACTGGCATCAAGAGAGCGAGATCGGGGGTCCGGGCGTGAAGCAGGCGGTGGACCGGTTCCACGGCGCCTTCCGCCGCTACTTCGAGCTGGAGGCGGTCTACCGCCAGGTGGTGCTGCGCAAGACGGCCGAGATCCCGCGCTGACGGTCCCGCGTCCAGGGAATCTGAACGTCTTTTCCGAAGAACTGAACGGCCGGCGCGTTTCCTCGGGCCAACCGGGCGACTAGATTGCCTCCCAAGCTCGATAAGGAGGCCAAAGCCCATGCCGCTTCAGCTCAACGACACCGCTCCGGACTTCACCGCCGAGACCACCGAGGGACCGATCCGCTTCTACGACTGGGCGGGCGATTCCTGGGTGCTGCTGTTCTCCCACCCCAAGGACTTCACGCCGGTCTGCACCACCGAGCTCGGCGCGGTCGCCAGGCTCAAGCCGGAGTTCGACAAGCGCGGGGTCAAGGTGATCGGCCTGTCGGTGGACCCGGTCGAGAACCATTCGGCCTGGTCCAAGGACATCGAGGAGACCCAGGGCCTGGCTCCCAACTTCCCGATGATCGGCGACACGGACCTGAAGGTCTCCAAGCTCTACGGCATGTTGCCGGCGGACACGGAGGGGACGTCCGAGGGCCGCACGGCGGCCAACAACGCCACGGTCCGCAACGTCTTCGTCATCGGACCGGACAAGCAGATCAAGCTCCTGCTGGTCTACCCGATGACGACCGGGCGGAACTTCGAGGAGATCCTGCGGGTGATCGAACTCCATGCAGCTCACCGCCCGTCACAAGGTCGCGACGCCGGCGGACTGGAAACAGGGCGAGGACGTGATCATCGTCCCGGCGGTCTCCAACGACCAGGCCAAGGACATGTTCCCCAAGGGCTTCAAGGAGCTGAAGCCCTACCTGCGGACCACGCCCCAGCCGGGGTGAGCTCTCCTCTCCCATAGGAAGAGGATGGGGGCCCGCGCCGGAGGCGTGGGAAGGTGAGAGGTTCCGGCGACGAGGACCGAACCCCCTCGTCCTCCCGCCGCCTTTCAGGCGCCGGGCCCCTCCTTCTCCCGATGGGAGAAGGAAGAGCACACCGGGCACTCCGGATCGGGAGACAGGCCGACGGTCCGGACCTCGGCGGCGAGGGCGTCGTAGATCAGGAGGCGCCCCGACAGGGTCTCGCCGGCGCCCGTGATCCGCTTGACGGCCTCGAGCGCCATCATCGAGCCGATGACTCCGGCCAGGGCGCCCATGACGCCCACGGCCGAGCAGGTCTCCGCGTCCGGCGGCATCTCGCTGACCAGGCACCGGTAGCAGGGCCTCTCCGGATCGAGGCCGGACTCGAAGAGCGCGAGCTGGCCGGTCCAGCGGCCGATCGCGCCCGAGACCAACGGCTTGTGTTCGGCATGGCAGGCGGCGTTCACGGCGAAGCGCGTCTCGAAGCTGTCGGTGCCGTCGAGCACCAGGTCGTAGCCCGCAACGAGGGCGCGGGCGTTGGCCTCGTCGAGCCGGACCGCATGGGGCTCGACCACGACGTTGGGATTGAGCGCGCCGAGCGCCTCGGCCGCCGCCTCCACTTTCGCCCGATCGACGTCGGCGGTCCCATAGAGCACCTGCCGCTGGAGGTTCGACAACGCCACCGTGTCAGCATCGACCAGGCCCAGCGTCCCGACCCCGGCGGCCGCCAGGTAGAGCGCCGCGGGCGCGCCCAGGCCCCCCGCGCCGACGATCAGCACCCTCGCCGCCTTCAGGCGCTGCTGCCCCGGACCGCCGATCTCGCGCAGCACCAGGTGGCGGGCGTAGCGCTCGACCTCCTCGTCGGTGAAGCTCATCTCGTCCTTCCGCCAATCCTGCCGCGACTTGACCGCGGCGCGCCGGGCCGCCACATGCGCCGCCATGTCCGAACCGCACGCCGTCGCGCCGCCCTGGCATGGGACCACCATCCTGGCCGTACGCAAGGGGCCCGTCACCGTCATCGCCGGCGACGGCCAGGTGTCGATGGGCCAGACCGTGGTCAAGGGCAACGCCCGCAAGGTCCGGCGCCTGGCCGACGGCAAGGTGGTCGCGGGCTTCGCCGGCGCCACCGCCGACGCCTTCACCCTCCTGGAGCGGCTGGAGAAGAAGCTCGAGCAGTATCCCGGCCAGCTCGCGCGCGCCTGCGTCGAGCTCGCCAAGGACTGGCGCACCGACCGGTACCTGCGCCAGCTCGAGGCCATGCTGATCTGCGCCGACGGATCGGCGGTCTATACCGTGACGGGGACCGGCGACGTGCTCGAGCCCGAGCACGGCGTGGCGTCGGTCGGCTCTGGCGGGCCCTTCGCCCTGGCGGCCGCCCTCGCGCTCTACGACTTCGACCTCTCCGCCGAGGAGATTGCGCGCCGGGCCATGGCCATCGCCGCGGACATCTGCGTCTACACCAATTCCAGCCTGACCCTCGAAAAGGTCGAGGCCTGAGCGAAGTCCGACATGACCGAGTTTTCCCCCCGCGAGATCGTCTCCGAGCTCGACCGCCACATCGTCGGCCATGCCGACGCCAAGAAGGCGGTCGCCATCGCCCTTCGCAACCGCTGGCGCCGCCGCCGGCTGATGCCCGAGGAGCTGCGCGAGGAGGTCACGCCCAAGAACATCCTGATGATCGGGCCCACGGGCGTGGGCAAGACCGAGATCGCACGGCGCCTGGCCAGGCTCGCCCAGGCGCCGTTCCTGAAGGTCGAGGCCACCAAGTTCACTGAGGTCGGCTACGTCGGCCGCGACGTCGACCAGATCCTGCGCGACCTCGTCGAGGCCGCCGTGGTCATGGTCCGCGACCGGAGACGGGCGTCCGTGCGCGCCACGGCGGAGGCTCAGGCCGAGGAGCGGATCATCGAGGCGCTGGTCGGGACGAACGCGGGCGAGCCCACGCGCGACTCCTTCCGGCGCAAGCTCAGGGCCGGCGAGATCGACGACAAGGAGATCGAGATCGCGATCGCCGAGCACGCCTCGCCGTTCCAGGGCTTCGACATCCCCGGCCAGCCGGGGGCGTCGGTGGGGATGATCGACCTGTCGGAGATGATGTCCAAGGCCTTCGGCCAGCGCTCGAAGTCGCGCCGCACGACGGTGGCCCAGGCCTGGGCCCCGCTGATCGCCGAGGAGTCGGACAAGCTGCTCGACCAGGACGCCCTGACCCACGAGGCGGTGGAGCTGGCCGAGACGGCCGGCATCGTCTTCATCGACGAGATCGACAAGGTGGCCTCGCGCACCGACCGCGCCGGCGCCGACGTCAGCCGTGAGGGCGTGCAGCGCGACCTGCTGCCCCTGATCGAGGGCACCACCGTCTCCACCAAGTACGGCCCGGTGAAGAGCGACCACGTCCTCTTCATCGCCTCGGGGGCCTTCCACGTCGCCAAGCCCTCGGACCTGCTCCCCGAACTGCAGGGCCGCCTGCCGATCCGCGTCGAGCTGAAGGCCCTGACCCGCGAGGACTTCCGCCGCATCCTGACCGAGCCCGAGGCCAACCTGATCCGCCAGCACCAGGCGCTGATGGCCACCGAGGGGGTGGAGCTGGAGTTCACGCCCGACGCCATCGACGCCCTGGCCGACGCGGCCGTCGAGGTGAACGGCTCGGTCGAGAACATCGGCGCGCGCCGGTTGCAGACCGTGCTCGAGAAGGTGGTCGAGGAGATCAGCTTCTCTGCGGGCGACCGCTCGGGCCAGACGGTGACCATCGACGGCGCCTATGTGCGCGAGCGCCTGGGCGATCTCGCCCGGAACGCGGACCTGTCGCGCTACATCCTCTAGGGTCCCGATTCCGAAGTTCGCAGCCGAGGGAGCCGCCATCATCATGCGAACTTCTGATCCACCACACTAGCGAGGCTCGGGGGCGGACATGCTGCTGGAGATGATCGAAAGGAGGCGCGCCGTGCCGCTCAGCGACCTTGCCGGCAGGACCGCCGTGATCACCGGCGCCGCCTCGGGGATCGGCCTGGCGCTCGGCCGGCGCCTAAAGGCCGAGGGGATGGGTCTCGTCCTCATCGACCTCGACGCGGAGGCGCTGGACGCCGCCGCCGCCGAACTGGGCGCCCTGGCGATACCGGCCGACGTGCGCGACGCCGAGGCCATGCGGGCCGCCGCCGCCCAGGTGATGGAGCGTTTCGGCCACGTCAGCCTGCTGTGCTCCAACGCCGGCGTGTCGAAGATGGCGGGGGTCCGCCGGCTGACGGCCCAGGACTGGCGCTGGGTGTTCGACGTCAACCTGTTCGGCGCGGTGAACGTCGTCACCGCCTTCCTGCCGGCGCTGGACGCGAGCCCCGACGGCGGCCACGTCCTGATCACCGCCTCTCTGTCCAGCCTCTACGCCACCCGCTCCCAGGCCGCCTATGCCGCGACGAAATACGCCGTCGCCGCCTTCGGCGAGACCCTGGCGATGGAGCTTCAGGCCGAAGGCTCGAAGGTCGGCGTGAGCCTGCTCTGCCCCGGCCCGGTGCGCACCAACATCGCCCAGGGCTACGCCCGGCGCGAGGCGCGCTACCGCACGCCCGAGGCGGAGACCGACGCCGGTCCCGACGTCCACTTCGAGGCGTTCATGGGGGCGGTGGTCGAGAGCGACTGGTCCACGCCGGAACAGGTCGCCGACATCGCCATCGACGGCGTCAGGCGCGGCGACTTCTGGATCATCACTCACCCCCAGCTGATGGCCTCGGTGGACGACCGCAGCCGGGCCATCACCGAAGCGAGCGCCGCGATGGCGGCGCAGGTTCGGTGAGCTGAACCACATTTCCACCGTCATGGCCGGGCTTGTCCCGGCCGCCCATGGACACGGCCCGACGGACGGGGCCCGCGGATGCGGTTCGGGGTTCATGGGTCGCCGGCGCTCCGCGCTCCCGGCGGCGATGACGGTGAGTTGGGTGAGTTCGTCCCCTCGAAGCGTCCTACGCCGCCCGCTCGAGTCGCGCCGCCTCGGTCCCCAGCATGGCGGCCTTGCGGGCGAGGCCCCAGTGGTAGCCGGTCAGGCGGCCGTCCCTGGCGATGGCCCGGTGGCAGGGGATCAGCCAGCTCACCGGATTGGCGCCGATCGCGGCGCCCGTGGCGCGAAATGCGCCGGGTTTGCCGGCCAGCGCCGCCACCTGGCCGTAGGTCGCCGTGCGGCCCGACGGAATGCGCAGCAGCGCCTTCCAGACCTGGATGTGGAACGGCGGCCCGATCAGTACGATCGGCGTGGGCTCTTCGCCGCCCAGGAAGACCAGGCGGGCCATGACGGCGGCGGCCTCGTCGTCGCGGACCCACCGGGCGGCGGGCCAGCGGGCGTGCATGTCCTGAAAAGCGGCCGCCTCGCCGGTCTCGGGGTCGGTGAAGGCGAGGCCGCAAAGGCCCCGGGCCGTCATCACGAACAGGCCCTCGCCGAAGGGCGTGGGCGCCAGGCCCCAGCGCAGCTCCAGCCCCTCGCCCCGGCGGCGCGCCTCGCCCGGCGTCACCGCCTCCTGGGCGATGAACAGGTCGTGCAGCCGCGAGGGGCCGGAGAGCCCCGCGTCCAGCGCGGCGCCCAGCACGCTCTCGCCGTCCTCCAGCATCCGGCGGGCCTCGGCATGGGCGATCGAGGCGACGAAGGTCTTGGGGCTGACGCCCGCCCAGCGGGTGAAGATGCGCTGGAAGTGGAAGGGCGAGAGGCCCACGGCCTCGGCCGCCTCGTCCAGCGACGGGTGCTCGCGCCAGCGCGCGGCCAGCCAGTCCAGGGCCCGCTCCATGCGGTGGTAGTCCCTGGCTTGTTCCTGCAGGCGCTCGAGCGACGGATCGGTGGTGAGATCGAGTGGCATGGCCGTCCATATATTCCCGCCGGAATGGGCCGTCCGCCCGGTTCTTGCGGTGCTCAGACCGGGTGCCGCTCCGCCCGCGCCGAGCGGATCGCGTCCTGGACCTGCGCCACCAGGTCGGCGCGCGCCTTCGGGCCGAGCATCTGGCCGATGACGAGCTGGCGGCCGGAGAGCATCAGGCGCGCTTCGACCCCGTAGCGGCCGGTGTCCGCCAGCTGGACCCGGGTGAAGGCGGTGGGCGAGGTCCAGACCGTGTCGCTGCGCCGGCCGTCCTCGCGCATCACCCGCACGTGGTCGGCGCAGACCTGCACCCGCTCGCGAAGGCGCGTGCGGCGATAGCTGACCAGGAAGGCGGCGCCGACCGCGACCACGTCCATGCCCAGGAACACCGGCACGGGCAGGGCGCCCAGGAGCCAGAAGACCGTCGCCATGACCAGGTTCAGCGTGACCAGGGCGCCGAAGAGGATGGCGAAGCCTTTCAGCGACAACGACGGCGCAGGCGCGATCACCGCGTCCAGGTGCAGGCGGATGGCGGGCGTCGCGTCCATCGCAGCAAGATAAGCCGCCGCGGCGGCTTGGCGAAGCGTCGCCGCGCTCCCATCCTGCGGCCATGGCCAAGCCCCGAGTCGCCGATCAGCTGAGGATCACCCCCAAGGAGCGCACGCGCATCCAGACGATCTTCGAGCGCTTCGCCGCCTCGAGCGCCCACCCCAAGACCGAGCTCGACTACGCCAATCCCTTCACCCTGCTGGTGGCGGTGGTCCTGTCGGCCCAGGCGACGGACAAGTCGGTGAACAAGGCGACGCAGGCCCTGTTCAAGGTCGCCGACACGCCCGCCAGGATGGCCGCGCTCGGCCCGGCCGGGCTCGAGCCCTACATCAAGACCATCGGCCTCTTCCGGACCAAGGCGAAGAACGTCGTCGCCCTCTCGAACATCCTGGTCGGCAAGTATGGGGGCAAGGTCCCGCTGGAGCGCGATGCGCTGCAGGCCCTGCCGGGGGTGGGGCGAAAGACCGCCAGCGTCGTGCTGAACGAGCTCGACATCGAGCCGGCGATCGCGGTGGACACCCACGTCTTCCGCGTCTCCCATCGCCTGGGCCTGTCCAAAGGCAAGACGCCCGACCAGGTGGAGGCCGAACTGATGGCCAAGGTCCCCGCGCCCTACCTCACCCGCGCGCACCACTGGCTGATCCTGCACGGGCGCTACGTCTGCCTGGCGCGCCGGCCGAAATGCGAGAGCTGCGTCGTCTCCGATCTCTGCCCCTCGCGAGAGCTGTTCGTGGGGGCGTAGAGCCTTGCGGCATCGCTTTGCCGTCCTCCACGACTGGCGTGTAATGCCTGGCTTTAAGCCCGGTTGCGAAGTGGCTAAGCTCGCGTCCAGGGAGACGCGGGTGCCGTCATCGCAACTGACATTCCGTCAGAAGATGGGCGTTGTTCGCCAAAAGCTCCTTGGCGCACTCGCAAGAGCGCTTGCCGGGGTGTTTCTGCTCGGCATATCGGTGTTGGTCGGCGGCGCCACAGCCGCGCAGAGCCCACATCCACCGGATCAACCATGGTGGATTCCTGATCATTGGGTCGCCTGGTTCGACAACGATCGTCCCTACGCCGTCGTGGCGTTGATCGCTGCGGTCGGAACCGGCGGCGGATTTGCGCTCTCAGTGTTCCAGGTTTGGTTCTCCAGAGGAGCCCGCGAAGCGACAGCTCGCATCGAGGCCCTGGAGCAACGTCTTCGCGGTCAGGTGCAGCGGCTGCAGGACAGCGTCGATGCGGCCGCGTCCGACAGCCGTGCGGGACACGCCCGCACCCAGGACTTGCTCGAGAAACTGACTGCGGATCGCGGCGACAAGCCGGATTCTCTGCCGCCCGCCACGCCCGAGGCGGTAGCCAAGGCTGTCGAGGCCCTGCGGGCCATCGAGGACAGCCCGGAGACGGCCGACCGACGTGCGCGCGCCCTGCTCGAACAGGGAGAGAAGGAGGGGGCATTCGCAACCCTGCGGGCAGCCGCCCGGACGGCTGAGGCGGCCGGTCTGGAGGCCAAGACGGCGGCCGACGCCGACGCAGCAGAAAAGTGGCGCCGGCTGGGCGCGCTGGCCTACCTCGTGAATGCGGCGGAAGCACTGGAGGCCTACGAGAGTGCAGCTCGCCTCGATCCGGCGGACTTCTGGACGTGGATATCCCTGGCCCGGTTGCATGGGTTTGCGGGCCGGACGGACCGAAGGGAGGCCCATGCCACGTCAGCCCTGACGTCGGCGTCCGACGATTGGGAGCGATCGCTCGCGCTGGATGAGATCGGCGACGTGCGCAGCGCCCGAAACGACCTGAAGGGGGCGCTGGAGGCCTACGAGGAGGGCTTGGCCATAAGGCGCAAGCTGGCGGCGTCGGACCCGAGCCATGCCGAGCGGCAGCGCGACGTCTCGGTTAGCCTCAACAAGATCGGCGACGTGCGCAGCGCCCGAAACGACCTGAAGGGGGCGCTGGAGGCCTACGAGGAGGGCTTGGCCATAAGGCGCAAGCTGGCGGCGTCGGACCCGAGCCATGCCGAGCGGCAGCGCGACGTCTCGGTTAGCCTCAACAAGATCGGCGACGTGCGCAGCGCCAAACGACTGAAGGGGGCGCTGGAGGCCTACGAGGAGGGCTTGGCCATAAGGCGCAAGCTGGCGGCGTCGGACCCGAGCCATGCCGAGCGGCAGCGCGACGTCTCGGTTAGCCTTGATCGCGTGGGCGACGTGCGCCGCGCCCGAAACGACCTGAAGGGGGCGCTGGAGGCCTACGAGGAGGGCTTGGAGATCGCCCCAAGCTGGCGGCGTCGGACCCGAGCCATGCCGAGCGGCAGCGCGACGTCTCGGTCGATCGTGGCGGTCGAACCTGAAGGGAGGGCTGAGAGAGGCCTACGCGAGGAGGTTGATGCGTGGCGACGTGCGGCGCCCGAAACCTGGCGGCGTCGGACCCGAGCCATGCCGAGGGGGGCGACGTCGGTACCCGAAAGACCTAAGGGCGCTGGAGGCCTACGGGCTTCCATAGCAAGCTGGCGGCGTCGGACCCGAGCCATGCCGAGCGGCAAGCCGATGTCGCCATCAGCCTGGCGAAGCTCGGCCAGATCGCGGAGGCGAAGGGAGACCTTGCCGCGGCGTGCCGGTTGTTCAGCGAGGCGCGCGAGCTGTTCGAGCGGCTATCGGGCCTCGCACCGGACCATCATCAACTCAAGGAGATGGCTGCTTGGGCCGCCGAGGCGGCCCAGCGCGTGTGCTCGGTCTAGCTCTCCGTCGAGAAGCGCCTGGCCTGGGCGACCCAGGCGTCGCGCACGGCGCGGCCCTTCAGGTCCAGGGCCTTGTCGATGGCGGCGAGGTCTTCCTCACCCCATTGGGCGATCTGGGCGAAGCGGGTGATCCCGCGCTCGGCCAGACCCGCGGCGAGCTTGGGCCCGATCCCGACCATCCGGGTCAGGTCGTCCGGCTCGGGCGTGAGCTCCTCGGCGGCCGCGACCGCCACCGACGTCGCGTCCTCGATCAGGGACATCGGGATCTCGGCGACCAATTCGATGATGTCCACGATGGCGGCGGCGCTGTCGGCGGTTTCGGCGGCGATCCGCGCGGCGGCGGCCTCGGCCAGGTCGATGACGGCGGCGATCGGCTTGGCGGCGGCGACGGGCTTGACGGCCGCGGGGGGCGTGAACGCCATCATGGCGGCCGGAAGCTCCAGCCACTTCTGCGTCCACCACAGGGCGAAGTCGGAGCTGGTCTTGAAGACCTCCGACCAGTAGTTCAGCACGGCCTCACTGGTTCCGAACGCGTCGGGGATCAGCTCGGGGAAGGGGTAGCGGGGCATGAAGGCGGCGGAGGGCATGGCGGGTCTCCAGCGGATGCTGCAATGCAGCATACCACAGCCTTCCATAACGCAGATGCGAAATCTTCGCCGTGGAGGCGAATTGCCTCCGACGCGGCCAGCCCCGGCGCCGCGCCGCCCTGGAAGCCGGCGGGAATGAGGATCGCCGCGGGCGAGCTGCGCGGTCGGCCGATCGCGGCGCCGGCGGGCCAGACCACCCGGCCGACCTCGGACCGCGCGCGCCAGGCCGTGTTCAACATCCTGGAGCATGCGCCCTGGTCGCCGGGGCTGGAGGGTGCGCGCGCGATCGACCTCTTCGCCGGGTCCGGCGCCATGGGGCTGGAGGCCCTGTCGCGGGGAGCGGCGGCCTGCCTGTTCGTCGAGACCGCGCGGCCGGCGCTGGGGGTCCTACGCCGCAACGTCGAGACCCTTGGCATCGGCGCCCGCGCGCGCGTCCTGGCCCAGGACGCGACGAAGCTCGGACCACGGCCGGTCGTGGACGACCCGTTCGACCTCGCTTTCCTCGATCCGCCCTACGGAAAGGAACTGGGGGAGGCGGCGGTCGCGGCGCTTCAGGAGGGCGGCTGGATGGCCGAGGACGGACTGATCGTCCTGGAGCGCAGTGAGGGCGAGGGCGCCCCGGATCTGCCGGGCTGGGAGGTTCTGGACGAGCGCCGCTACGGCGCCGCCCGGGTCTGGTTCCTCAGGCTCAAAGATTGAGCAGAGTCGGATCGCCCCCCTGGGCGGCGATGTTGACGCTGAGCGCCCGCTCCACTGCGTAGCGGATCAGGGCGTTCGGTCCGCCGGCCTTTGGGCCCGTGCCGGAAAGGCCTTCGCCTCCGAACGGCTGCACGCCCACGACCGCCCCGATCATGGAGCGGTTCACATAACAGTTGCCGGCCGGGACCAGCCTGGCCACCTCCTCGGCGAAGGCCTCGATGCGGCTGTGCACGCCCAGCGTCAGGCCATAGCGGGTGGCCGCGAGCGCGCCCGCGACCTCGTCCAGCCGCTCCGGGTCGTAGCGGACCACGTGCAGGATCGGGCCGAACACCTCCTTCTCGAGGAAGCGCGCCGAGGGGATCTCGGCCAGCACCGGGCCGAAGAAGACGCCGTCCTTCAGGCCCGGCCCGGGCCGGACGACGTGCAGCACCTTGGCCTGGAGCTCCAGCCGCTCGAGGTGCTTGCCCAGCGCGGCGCGGGCCTCCTCGTCGATCACCGGCCCCACGTCCGTCGCCGGATCGGCCGGATCGCCCAGGACCAGGGCGTCCATGGCGCCGGCCAGGCCCGCGATCAGGCCCTCGGCCGTGTCGTTCGGCAGGAACAGCAGGCGCAGCGCCGAGCACCTCTGGCCGGCCGAGCCGAAGGCCGAGACGATCACGTCGTCGATCACCTGCTCGCGCAGGGCGGTGGTGTCGACGAACATGCCGTTCAGCCCGCCGGTCTCGGCGATGAAGGGGATGATCGGGCCCGGCCGGGCCGCCAGCGACCGGTTGATCAGGGCCGCGGTGTCCGTGCCGCCGGTGAACGCGACGCCATCGCAGGCGGGATGGGCGACCAGCGCCGCCCCGACGGTCTCGCCACGTCCGGGCAGGAGGGCCAGAATGCGTGGATCGAGCCCTGCGGCGTGATAGAGCCGCACGGCTTCGGCGGCGACCAGCGGGGTCTGCTCGGCCGGCTTGGCCAGCACCGCATCGCCCGCCGCCAGCGCCGCGGCGATCTGGCCGGTGAATATGGCCAGCGGGAAGTTCCAGGGGCTGATGCAGACGAAGACGCCGCGGCCGCGCAGCTCCAGTGCGTTGCGCTCGCCCGCGGGCCCGGCCAGCGGCTCGGGCCCGGCGAACCTCGTCTCGGCCAGGCGCGCATAGTAGCGGCAGAAATCGGCGGCCTCGCGCACCTCGGCCACGGCGTCCGGGAGGGTCTTGCCGGCCTCGCGCGACAGGATGGCGATCAGCCGTTCGCGGCCGGCTTCCAGCGCGTCGGCCATGGCGCGCAGGACGACCGCGCGCGCGGGCCCGCCGGCCTGGTCCCAGGCGGGCTGCGCCGCCCGCGCCTGGACGAAAGCAGCGTCGATGTCTGCGGCCGTTGCCTCGCTGACGTGGCCCAGCGCGCGGCGCCGGTCGGCGGGGCTGTTGACCTCCTGAGCGCCCGCACCCGCCAGGAGCCGGCCGTCGACGACGGGGCCGCAGGTCAGCCGCTCGCGGTCCAGCGCCGCGACAGCGCCCGCCAGGGTTTTCCGTTCGGCCGCGATGGAGAGGTCCACGCCCAGAGAGTTCTTCCGCTCCGCGCCATAGAGGTCCTGGGGGCGGGAGATGCGCGGATGCGGTCCGGGCCTTGCCTGCACGGCCTCGACCGGATCGACCACCACCTCCTCGGGCGGCACGCGCTCGTCGAGCAGGGCGTGGACGAAGGAGGTGTTGGCGCCGTTCTCCAGCAGGCGACGCACCAGATAGGGCAGCAGCTCCTCATGCCCGCCCACCGGGGCGTAGGCCCTCACCGTCACCCCGTCGTAGAGGTCGTCGGCGGCCCGGTAGAGCGCCTCGCCCATGCCGTGCAGGCGCTGGTGCTCGACCTTGGCCTTGGCCCGCCGCGCCATGCGCTGGGCGGCGGCCAGGGTGTGGGCGTTGTGGGTCGCGAACTGGGCGTAGAGGTGGGGCGCGGCGTCGATCAGCGCCTTGGCCGCGACCAGGTAGGACAGGTCCGTCGCCGCCTTGGTGGTCCAGACGGGATAGTCGGACCGGCCGGCGACCTGGGCGCGCTTGATCTCGGTGTCCCAGTAGGCGCCCTTGACCAGCCGCACCATCAGCCGCCGGCCGCGGCGCCGGGCGAGGTCGGCCAGGCGCGCGATGACCTCGGGGGCGCGCTTCTGGTAGGCCTGGACGGCGAGGCCCAGGCCACGCCACTCGCCGAGCTCGTCCTCGCCCGCCAGGGCGTCGAGCAGCTTCAGCGACAGGACCAGGCGGTCGGCCTCCTCCGCGTCGATGGTGAAGTTGATGTCGGCGCGCGCGGCGATGACCGCCAGCCGCTTCAGCCGCGGATAGAGCTCGGCCCAGACCCGCGCCTCCTGGGTCGCCTCGTATCTGGGCGACAGGGCCGAGAGCTTGACCGAGACGCCGTGGCCGGCCTCGGGCCCGGCCCCGTCCGAGCGGCGGCCGACCGTCTCGATGGCCCGGGCGTAGGCGCCCTCGTAGCGTTCGGCGTCCGCGGCGGTGCGCGCGCCTTCGCCCAGCATGTCGAACGAGCAGATGAAGCCCTCGGCCCTGGCGCGGTGCAACGCCGCCTCGATGGTCCGACCCAGCACGAACTGCTCGCCCATGATGCGCACGGCCTGGGCGACCGCCGCGCGGATGACCGGTTCGCCGACGCGGCCGGCCACCCGCGTGAGGAAGCTCGGCAGGTCGCGCCGCGCCTCCTCGTCCACGTCGATCATCCGGCCGGTCAGCATCAGGCCCCAGGTGGAGGCGTTGACGAACAGGCTCTCGGAGCGGCCGAGGTGGCTCGACCAGTCGGCCGAGCCGATCTTCTCGGCGATCAGCCGGTCGCGCGTCTCCTCGTCGGGCGTTCGCAGCAGCGCCTCGGCCAGGCACATCAGCGCCAGGCCTTCGCGGGTGCCGAGCGAGAACTCCTGAAGGAAGCTCTCGACCACGCCCTGGCGGCGCGCGGCGCGCCGGGCTCCGCGCACGAGCGCCTCGGCTTCCGCCCGGACGGCGGCGCGGTCCTCGCTCGACAGCGGCGCGCGGGCCAGCAGCTCGCGCACGGCCTCGGTCTCGTCGCGATACTTGAGGGCGTCCAGGCCGTCCCAATCCGTGGCCAAATTACCTTCTCCCATAGGGAGAAGGAGGGGCCCAGCTCGAAGAGCTGGGAGGATGAGGGGTTAGGACGAAGGGGCGGAACCCCTCACCTTCCCATTGCTGCGCAATGGGCCCCTTCCTCTCCCCGAGGGAGAGGAGAGGGATCACGCGGCCTCGCCGGAGCGGGCGCGGGGCCTGGGGAAGCCGCCGGCCCGCGCAAGCGCCGAGGTCGGGGCGCGGCCGAGCTTACCCGAGATCCACCGGCCGGCCGCGATCAGCGCGTCCAGGTCCAGGCCGGTGTCGAAGCCGGCGCGCTGGAGCATGTAGACCAGATCCTCGGTGGCGATGTTGCCGGTGGCGGCCGGGGCGAAGGGGCAGCCGCCGATGCCGCCGCAGCTGGAATCCAGCACGTCCGCGCCGGCGTCGAGCGCGGCGGCGGCGTTGGCGAGGCCGGTGCCCCGGGTGTCGTGAAAGTGCAGGCGCAGCCTGGCGTCCGGCGCCGCGTCGCGGGCGGCGGCCATGCGCTCGCGTACGGTCCAGGGGTCCGCCACCCCGATGGTGTCCGCGAGCGCGATCTCGCCGATGCCGGCGCGTGCGCCCTCGCGGACGATCTCGGCCACGCGCTCGGGGGCGACCTCGCCCTCGAAGGGGCAGCCGAAAGCCACCGAGACCGTCAGGCTCAAGGGCGGGCCGCCGTTCGCCTTCTGGTCGGCCGCGATGGCGTGCATCGTCTCGACCTGCTGGGCGCTCGTCGAGCCCTGGTTCCTGAGGCCGAAGCCGTCGGTGGCGCAGACCACGACATTGGCCTCGTCGCAGCTGGTGGCCTCGAGCCGCTCCCAGCCCCTGAGGTTCAGCACCAGGCCGATGCGCGAGCGGCCGTGCGCATGCGGCAGGGCGGCCATGATCTGTTCGGCCCCGGCCATCTGGGGCACGCGGACGGGATGGACGAAGGACACCGCCTCGATCCGGCGCGCCCCGCACGCCTCGAGCCGACGGATGAACTCCAGCCGCTCCTCGACCGACAGGACCACGGCCTCGTTCTGCAGACCGTCCCTCGGGCCGACCTCGACGATCTCGATCTTGCGCGTCACGGCGGCGTTGAGTCCTCCAACGACCGATATAGGAGCAGATCGACCGTCTTGCCCTTGGAATAGTCCAGTCCCTGGACCTCCCCCGCCGGAATCGCGCGGGCGTCGTCGGTTTTCAGGGCGGCCAGGAAGGCGGCGTTCTCGCGCGCCTCCACCAGAGCCGGGCGCCCGTCGGCGATGGCGTCGGCCGCCGTCTGGGCGTCGCCGAGCTCGGTGCGGGTGCCCAGGAGGAAGACCAGGCTCGGCTCCGCGTAGCCGGCGACGGCGACCGGCCCGGGTGTGATTCCGTTGCGCGGATCCAGGCCTGCGCGCCGGACCGCGCCCGCCGCCCGCTGCGACACCCACAGGGGTTCCAGAGTCGGCGCAAGGCCGGCCGCCAGGGCGTCGTGGCCGACGACGCCGAGCCCGATCGCCGCCAGCAGCGCCTGAGCGGCCCGGCGGTGGAACAGGACCAGCCCGCCGGCCAGGGCCGCGCCGGCGAGCGGGACGGCGGCCGCGATCGCCCAGCCGAGGCTCGCGCCGGAGCCGTAGCGAAGGGCCAGAACCAGGCCGGCGGCCGCCAGGAGCAGGCCGGTCACAGCGCCCAGGACCGCGCCGGAGATACGGCTGATCCGCCCGATCGGGCGCTCGAGCGCCGCGGCCATCAGCCAGGCCAGGGCGCCGTAGAGGGGCAGGGTGTAGTGCGGCAGCTTGGTGGGGGTCAGCTCGAACACGATCCACGAGGGAACGAGCCAGCAAAGGGCGAAGCGGATCATGGGCTCGGCGCGGGCCTTCCAGCCGAGGACGAGCCCGGCGGGCAGAAGGATCGTGGCCGGGAAGATCAGCAGCGGCGCCAGCAGGGCGTGCAGTCCCGGCAGGGCGCCGTGGCTCTCCTGACCGGCGCCCAGCTTGGAGACCATGTCGCCCATGATCGCGCCGGTCCAGAAGGCGCCGTCGGTGGTCACGGTCACCGCCATCGCCCAGGGACCGACGAGCAAGAGCACCAATGCGATCCCCCACCCCCAGCCGAGGGACTTGAGCCAGGGCGCGCGCCGGTCCCAGATCCAGAGCGCCGCGCCCGCGAGGAGGGCGACCATCGGCCCGATCGGGCCCTTGATCAGGATCGACAGGGCGAGGCCCAGCCAGAACAGGGTCTTGGTCCCCGTCCGGGCCACCGCCTCGCCGCGGCTCGCGGCGTAGATGCGGGCGAAGGCGGCCATCATCACGGTGACGCAGCCGCAGAGCGCCGCATCGGTCTTGGCGATGAAGGCCTCGGTGGAGAGCAGGAGCGTCGCGCCGAGGATGGCGCCGGCCAGGGCGCCGCCGCGCGGCCCGAGGAACGCCGCCGCGCCCCAGGCGCAGGCCGCCGCCGCGGCCATGGCGCCGAGCAGAGAGGGGATCCGCCAGGCCCAGATCCGCCGGTCCACCACCTGGGAGGTCGCCGTGACAGCGACGGCCTGCAGCCAGTGGATGCCCACCGGCTTCTTGTAGCGGGGCTCCTCCTGGAACCGGATCGAAACCGGGTCGCGGCTCTCGATCATCTGGGCCGTGGCCTGGGCGAAGCGCGCCTCGTCCCGGTCCAGAACCGGCATGGCGATCAGGCCGGGAAGGCCCGCGGCCAGCGCCACCAGGGCGGCGAACAGAGGCCCGCGCCAGCCGCCGCCGAGCCAGGAGCCGAGCCAATGGTGGAGGCGGGAATCGGCCATCGCGGCTTGATAACACGTGAAAGCGCGGCCTTCGCGTCCAGGGGCCGCTCAAGCTCTCGGATGGGCCTTTGAATAGGCCGCGAGCAGGCTGGCGGCGTCGACGCCCGTGTAGCGCTGGGTGGTGGAAAGCGAGGCGTGGCCCAGAAGCTCCTGGATCGAGCGCAGATCCGCGCCGGCGCCCAGAAGGTGTGTGGCGAAGGAGTGGCGAAGGGCGTGCGGCGTGGCGCTGGAGGGCAGGCCGAGGCGCCCGCGCAGGCGCTGCATCAGCGCCTGGGCGTGGCGGGGGCTGAAGGGGCCGCCCCGCCGGGCGCGGAAGATGGGCTCGGCGGGCTCGAGCGCGAAGGGCAGCTCCGCCGCGTAGGCGTTCACCGCCTCGGCTACCTGG
The DNA here is from genome assembly GCA_963775275.1 of uncultured Alphaproteobacteria bacterium. Classification (GTDB taxonomy): domain Bacteria; phylum Pseudomonadota; class Alphaproteobacteria; order Caulobacterales; family Caulobacteraceae; genus JANWHQ01. Next base: position 1,804,326 of record CAVZII010000005.1, read on the forward strand.
GGCAGCACCGGCGCGAGGCGGGTCTTGGATCCCTTGCCGAGCACCCGCAGCGAGACGCCCAGCGGGATGTCGCCGGCAGTCAGCGACAAGGCTTCGGAGATGCGAAGGCCGCAGCCGTACAGCAGCGTCAGCAGGGCCGCGTCCCGCGCCGCCTCCCAGGGCTCCAGGTCCGGATCCAGCTCGGCCTCGCCGATCAGTCCCCTGGCCTGGTCCTCGCTCACCGGGCGGGGGATCGACGGCTTGACCCTTGGGCCGCGCACCAGCTCGAGCGCGGGGCAGGGAACGCCGCAGCGGCGGTCCAGATAGCGGTGGAAGCTGCGGATCGCCGACAGCGCTTGCGAGATCGACCTTGGCGACAGAGGCCTCGGGCCCTGGCGGCGGAACGCCAGGAAGGCGCGAACGTCCGACGCGTCGATCGTCCCGAGGTCCGCCAGCGTCAGGGTCTCGCCGCGATGCCGCTCGAGGAAGTCGAGGTAGCGGCGAACCGCGTCGCCGTAGGCCTCGAGCGTCCGCGGGGACGAGCGCCGCTCGTCGCGCAGGTAGTGCAGGAACGCCAGCAGCGCGTCCCTGGCCGACGAGGTCCGGGTCAGAGCACCGGCCATCGCTCGGCTGTCCGCTCGACCACGCGGGCGATGAAGGCCACGAGCTCGCAGCCCATCTCCTCGGTGAAGCCGTTGAGGTCCGGCGAGCCGAAGGCGAGCACGCCCTGCCGCGCCGGCGACCAGAGCGCCAGGCGGACCATGGCCAGGCTCGACACGTGCTCGGCGGCCTCGCCGAACATGGCCTCGGCGTAGAGCGGGGCGCCCATGCGGTTCAGGCCCTCGGGGCCCAGCAGGGCGTCGGTCATGCCTTCGGGCAGGGTGCGCCAGCCGGCCGGCGTGCGGCCCGGCGCCTCCAGCGCGACCGCCCCGGCGCACAGGCCGAACCTCAGCCGCGCGGTCTCGTCGATGCGCCGGGCGAGGTCGGCGTGATTGCGCGCCTCCAGGATGTCGATCACCGCCGCGTGGGTCTGGGCCTGGGCGGCGAAGTTGGCGCGGGCGATGGCCTCCAGCTCGCGCCGCGCGGCGACGTCCGGCGCATGGGCGAGCGCGCGCCGGGCGAGCGCGGGCGGAATGAAATCCACCACATTGGCCGCGTGCAGCCTCAGCCCGAGCTCGGCCAGAAGCTCGGCGTCCTCGCGGATCACGCCCGGATCCGCCTTGAGGAAGTCCCTCACCTGCGGCCATGCCAGCGCCGCGTCCGAGTCCGTGAGGGCCTGGTTGCGGCCCATGTCCTTGATCCCCATCCCAACCCCTCTGTTCTAGAGGATCGGCCGCCCGATCTCCGATACGGCCGCTGAGCCTTCCTAGAAGCCCCGCAGGGGTTAATGCCGGCTTGAGGCCGATGCGGAATTCCGCCGCCTGGGCCCCGGGGGCCGCCGACGCGGAGGGCTCTCGACGCTGCCCCAAATCTCGGCGATGACCTCGGCCATGAGCCGGATCGCCCAGGTTCTGTTGCCCCTGCCCCTGCCGGAGGCCTTCGACTACGCCGAGCCCGAAGGCATGGCGCTGGAGCCCGGCGACCTCGTGGTCGTGCCGCTCGGTCCCAGGACCGTGGCGGGGGCGGTGGTCGCTCTGAGGCCGGCCGCCGGGCACAACCGCCGGCTCAAGGACGTGGCCGGCCTCTATGACGAGCCGCGCCTGCCGGCCGGCACGCTCGCCTTCCTCGACTGGGCCGCGCGCTATGCGGTGGACAGCCCCGGCCAGCCCCTGGCGATCACCCTGCGCGGCGCAAGGGCGCCGAAGCCCCGCCCCGAGAAGGTGCTGGCCGCCACCGGCGTGAAGCCGGCCCGGATGACCCCCGCGCGCGAGAAGGTGCTGGCGGCCGCGGGCGACGGCGTGATGAGCGCCGCCGCCCTCGCCGCAGCGGCCGAGGTCTCGGCCGGCGTGGTCAAGGCCCTGGTCGACGAGGGCTGTCTGGAAGTCCGCCTCGTGGAGCCGGAGGCCGCCTTCGATCCGCCCGACCTCGACCGGCCCGGTCCCAAGCTCAACGACAGCCAGGCTGCGGCCGCACGGGCGCTCGGCGTCATGCTGGACGAGGGCGGCTTCCAGGCCGCCCTGATCGACGGGGTCACCGGCTCGGGCAAGACCGAGGTCTATCTGGAAGCGGCGGCGGACGTGCTGAGGCGCGATCCGGAGGCGCAGGTCCTGATCCTCCTGCCCGAGATCGCCCTGACCCAGGCCGCCATCGCGCGGATCACCGAGCGGTTCGGCGCGCCGCCGGCAGAATGGCACTCGGCGGTCTCTCCGCCCAGGCGCCGGCGCGTGTGGGAGGCGGCTGCGACCGGCCGCTGCCGGCTCGTTGTGGGGGCGAGGTCCGCGCTCTTCCTGCCGTTCAAACGGCTGCGGCTCGTCGTCGTCGACGAGGAGCATGACGCCTCCTACAAGCAGGAGGACGGTTTCATCTATCACGCCCGCGACCTGGCCGTGGCCCGCGCCAAGATCGAGGACGCGGCCGTGATCCTCGCCTCGGCGACGCCGTCGCTCGAGACGCTGTGGAACGCCGAGCAAGGCCGCTACCGCTGGCTGAGGCTCAAGGCCCGCCATGGTCAGGCGCGCATGCCCGAGGTGGAGCTGGTGGACCTGAGGGCCACGCCGCCCGAGCCCGGACGGTGGCTCTCCTGGCCCCTGGTCAAGGCCATGGGCGAGACCTTCGAGGCCGGCGAGCAGTGCCTGCTCTTCCTGAACCGGCGCGGCTATGCGCCCCTGGTCCTGTGCCGCGCCTGCGGCGAGCGGCTGATGGCGCCGGACACCCAGTCCTGGCTGGTGGAGCATCGCTACACCGGCCGGCTGGTCTGCCACCTGACCGGCTTCTCCATGCCCAAGCCCGAACGCTGTCCGCACTGCGGCGCCCAGGACTCGCTCGTCTCGGTCGGGCCGGGCGTGGAGCGCGTCGCCGAGGAGGCCGGCCAGCTGTTTCCGGAGGCCCGGATCGCGGTCTTCTCCTCGGACACCGTCATGCACCCGGAGGCGGCGCGCGAGCTGATCGGCCAGATGGAGGCCGGCGAGATCGACATCCTGGTGGCCACCCAGGCCGCCGCCAAGGGGCACAACTTCCCCAAGCTCACCCTGGTGGGCGTGGTCGATGCGGACCTGTCGCTGAGAGGCGGGGACCTGCGCGCCGGCGAGCGGACCTATCAGCTCCTGGCCCAGGTTTCCGGCCGCGCCGGCCGCGCCGATCGGCCGGGAAAGGCGCTGATCCAGACCTACGTCCCCGACCACCCGGTGATGCAGGCGCTGAAGGCGCAGGACCGCGACGCCTTCGTGGCCGCCGAGATGGCCGAGCGCGAGGCGGCCGGCCTGCCCCCCTTCGGTCGCCTGGCGGCCGTGATCCTCTCCAGCCCCGACCCCGAGGCCCTGGACGCGCATGCCCGCGCTCTGGCCAGGGCCGTTCCCAACGCCGAGGGGGTGGAGGTGTTCGGACCGGCCGACGCGCCGCTCGCCCTCGTGCGCGGGCGTAGGCGCAAGCGCTTCCTCGTGCGGGCCGACCGCAGCGTCGACCTCCAGGCCTTCCTCGCCGCCTGGCGCGCGCGGGCGCCCAAGCCTGTGGCGGCCGTGCGAGCCGTCTTCGACGTCGATCCGTTCAGCTTCCTCTGAGCTCGGCGGCTTCGCGCCGACAAGGCCCCAAGATGCGTTGACCGTAGCGGGTCGTTTGGCTATATCCCGCGCCTCCCGAATTTGACCGTCGCGGCGCACGCCGCCGCAGCCATCGAGGTTCGACAGTCCATGGCCAACACGCCCGGCGCCAAGAAGGCGATCCGCAAGATCGCCCGCCGAACTGAGATCAACCAGGCCCGCCGCTCGCGCGTCCGGACCTTCGTGCGCAAGTTCGAGGAGGCCCTGGCCGCCGGCGATCCGGCCGCCGCCAGCACCGCCTTCACGGCGGCCCAGTCCGAGCTCATGCGGGCTGTCTCCAAGGGCGTCCTGCACAAGAACACGGGCGCGCGTAAGGTGTCGCGTCTGGCGGCCAGACTGAAGAAGTTGTCCGCCGCCTGAGCTTTCGTGGAGGTGTCGCAGTCATCTCCAACCTACTGAATTACAAAAAGAAAAAGTGGTGGTTGGGATATTTTCGCCGGTTGTCGGATGTGACGCCGGAGACGTTTTTTCCTCCGAAGACGGAGTGTCGCACGGCCGCGTTTCCCTTCCCCGTCAGGGGGTCCCGCAAGTCAAGAATTTTATCCTTCGGCGGGGCCCATTTTAATGATTGACGGTCGGAGGGGGCCGACTAGTGTCGCCCTCATAGCGTTTCTTCCATCTCTACTCGGACGAAAAACAGCGGTCGTCTCCCTGCGGGGCGGGACCACTTAAGAAACTGTTTTCGCTCGAGTTTCCTTAACGTGGCCAGGGGTGTGGGCCGCGAACGGCGAAGCTGTGTGCGGGGATTGGGGCCAATGACAAGCACGGACCTTGCGGGCGGGATGATCGACCAGGCGGGAGCTGGAACGGTGTGGATCAAGGCGTGCGACACGCTGCGATCCGAGCTCGGCGAGGCGACGTTTGGGTCCTGGGTGGCCCAGGCCGCGCTCTTCGAGGACGCCGCGGGCGTCCTCGTCCTCGTCACGCCCACGGGCATCGCCGCGGACTGGATTCGCCGGCACGCCTGGCGGCGCATCTCCGAAATCTGGGCCGAGAACGATCCCAAGGGCCGCCGGCTCAACCTGAAGTCCCGCGTGGAGTGGGAGGCGTCCGGCGGCCGGGCCGCCAACATCCGTCTGGCCACCGTCGACGGCCGTCCGCAGCCGCCGACCGAGTCCGCGTCCTTCGCGTCGCCGGCCGCCGCGGCGCCGCGCGAGCGCGCCGCGCGGGCCCTCGGGCTGCAGGAGCGCTTCACCTTCGAGACCTTCGTCTCCGGACCGACCAACGAGTTCGCGCACGCCGTGGCCCGGCGGGTGGCCTCCTGGGCGGATGGCCACTTCAACCCGGTGCTGTTCCACGCGCCCTACGGCTTCGGCAAGACCCACCTGCTGAACGCGCTGGCCTGGGAAGCGGCCAGGAGCAGGCCCGACAAGAAGGTGGTCTACCTCACCTCCGAGCGGTTCCTGTCCAACTTCGTCTCGGCGGTGCGCGAGCGCTCGACGGCGGAGTTCAAGGACGAGCTGCGCAGTGCAGACCTGCTGCTGATCGACGATGCGCACTTCGTGGCGGGAAAGGCCTCCACGCAGGAAGAGCTGTTCCAGACGCTCGCGGCCCTGGTGGGCGACGGCCGGCGCGTGGTGCTGAGCTCGGACCGCCCGCCCGCGGCCCTCACCGAGATGGACGCGCGCCTGCGCTCGCACCTCGCCGCGGGTCTGGTCTGCGGCATCGAGCCGGCCGACCGCGCGCTCAGGCTCGCCATCCTGGCGCGCAAGCTCGATATCCTGTGCCGCCGCCAGGGAATGGCGCCGGTCAAGGCGCGGCCGGAGGTGCTGGAGTTCCTGGCCGACCGCTTCGTCGACTCCGTGCGCGAGCTGGAGGGGGCGTTGAACACCCTGGTCGCGCGCACGGAAGCCGGCCTCGCCAGCGTGACCCTCGAGGAGGCCCAGGCCGTCCTTCGCCCGCACCTGCGCGCGGGCGAGAAGCGGATCACCGTCGACGACATCCAGAAGGCGACCGCCGAGCACTATGGCCTCACCCAGCAGGACCTCCTGTCGGACCGCCGCCAGCGGGCGATCGCACGGCCGCGTCAGGCCGCCATGTGGCTGTGCAAGCAGCTCACCACCCGCTCGCTGCCGGACATCGGCCGGCGCTTCGGGGGCCGCGACCACACCACAGTGATCCATGCCGTGCGCCGGATCGAGGAGCTCAAGGCCGTCGACGCCGCCCTTGCGGCCGACGTCGAAGCCTTGATCCGCAAGCTGCGCGGCTGACGCGTCGTTCCAAAGGGGCAGGCGGCGCGCCTTCAGGCCCGGGTCCGGCCCGAGGGCGAAGTCCCGTGGGACCCGGTTTACCCGCGCGCGCGACGGCGCGCCTTCAGGGAAAGTGGGACCGGTTTCCCGCCCTGAAGGCGCGCCCATGTTTGAAGGCCGCGCGCAGCGCGCGGCCGGCCCGTTCGTCGGCCCCCGGCGCAGCCGTGACGCCTCGCCCCCTTCCACCGACCCCTTTTTGGGATAATCTGCCCGCCCCTTCGCGCGCCGGGCGCGAGCCCGAGTCGGCGCGGCGGGGCAGCCATTTCTGGGAACGGACGACGAGATGCGGTTGACGATCGAGCGCGCGGCGCTGCTGAAGGCCCTCGGCCACGTTCAGAGCGTCGTTGAGCGGCGAAACACCATACCGATCCTGTCCAACGTCCTGCTGGCCGCCGACCGCGACGCTCTGGCCTTTTCCGCCACGGATCTCGACATGGAGATCGTCGACGAGGCGGGCGCCTCGGTGGACGCGGCGGGCCAGATCACGGCCCCCGCCCACACCCTCTACGAGATCGTGCGCAAGCTGCCCGAGGGGGCGGACGTGGAGCTCCGCTACACCGGCGAGGATCCGCGCCTGCAGGTCCGGGCCGGACGATCGCGCTTCAACCTGCCGGTGCTGCCGGCCGGCGACTTCCCGGTCATGTCCCCGGACGGCCTGTCGGCGCGCGTCTCGATCGCGGCGACCGACCTGATCCGGCTGATCGACAAGACCCGGTTCGCCATCTCCACCGAGGAGACGCGCTACTACCTGAACGGCCTGTACCTCCACACCGTCGCCGAGGAGGGCTTCACCAAGCTGCGCGCCGTGGCCACGGACGGTCACCGCCTGGCCCTGGCCGAGATGCCCGCGCCCGAGGGCGCGGAGGGCCTGCCTGGCGTCATCGTGCCCCGCAAGACGGTGCAGGAGGCGCGCCGGCTGCTCGACGACTGCGGCGAGGAGGTCGAAGTCCAGATCTCCCAGGCCAAGGTCCGCTTCGACTTCGGCGGCGCGACCCTGACCTCCAAGGTGATCGACGGCTCCTTCCCGGACTACATGCGGGTGATCCCCCGCGAGAACTCCAAGATCCTGACCGTGGACAACCACCTGTTCGCCCAGGCGGTGGACCGGGTGGCGACGATCTCGGCCGAAAAGTCCCGCTCGGTGAAGCTCGCGATCGAGCCCGGCAAGATGGTGCTCACGGTGCGCAACATGGAGGCCGGCCAGGCCGTGGAGGAGCTCGAGGTCGACTATGACGCCGACCCCTTCGAGATCGGCTTCAACGCCCGCTACCTCCTGGACGTGGCCGAGCAGATCCAGGGCGAGACCGCCGAGTTCCGCTTCGCCGATCCGGCCTCGCCGACCCTTGTGATCGATCCGTCCGACGCGGGCCTCCAGTACGTGCTGATGCCGCTGAGGGTGTGAGTCCTTCCCCAATGGGGAAGCGCCCTTGACCCCCGCCGTCGTCGAACGCCTCGCCCTCACCGACTTCCGCTCCTACGAACGGGTGGAGCTCGTCACTCAAGGCCGTTCGGTCTTCCTGTTCGGCCCGAATGGCGCGGGCAAGACCAACCTATTGGAAGCCGTCTCCCTGCTTTCGCCAGGGCGGGGACTTCGGGGCGCTTCCATCTCCGAGCTCGGCCGGCGCGCGCCCGGCGAGGCGCACGGGCGGGCCTGGAGCGTCTCGGTGCTGCTACGGGCGGGCGAGGAGGAGATGCGCCTCGGCACCGGCGTGGAGGCGCCGGGCGCCTCGCGGCGCTTGGTCCGGATCGAAGGCGAGACCGTCCCCTCGGGGCGTCTCGCCGAGTTTCTGCGGCTGGTCTGGCTGACTCCGGCCCAGGACCGCCTCTTCCTGGAGTCCGGATCCGAGCGACGAGGGTTCCTCGACCGGCTGGTCTACGCCGCCGAGCCCGCCCACGCGTCGGCGGCGGCCGGCTACGAGCGGGCCATGCGCGAGCGCACGCGGCTCCTGACCGAGCCCCCCGCCGACCCGGACTGGCTGACCGCGCTGGAGGCGCGCATGGCCAGGAGCGGCGCGGCCATGGCCGCGGCCAGGGCCCGCACCCTCGCCGCCCTGCAGACCGAGATCGACGCTCGCGCCGATCGGCCCTTTCCCCAGGCGGGCCTCGAGCTCACCGGCGAGTGGGAGGCCCTGGCCGGCGAGGGCGTGGAGACGGACGAGATCGAGCGCCGGCTCGCCCTCGCTCTGCAGGAAGGGCGCGAGCGCGACGCCGCGGCGGGTCGCGCCCTGAGGGGTCCCCACCGGGGCGATCTGGCCGTCACGCACCGCCAGCGGGGCCGGCCCGCCGCCGAATGTTCCACCGGCGAGCAGAAGGCCCTCATCCTGAACCTGGTCCTCGCCCAGGCGGCGCGGCTTTCTCGTGCAGAATCAGCGCCAAATCCTATATTGTTGCTGGATGAAGTGGCCGCGCACCTGGACCGTGTCCGGCGGGCCGGCCTCTTCGACGAAATCGAGGCCCTCGGCCTGCAGGCCTTCCTGACCGGCGTGGACGAGGAGCTGTTCGAAGACCTCAGGGGCCGCGCCCTGGGCGTCCGTGTGGACGCCGGCGTGTTGACCCCGTTGGAAGGCTGATGACCGACGAGACTGACATGCCCAACGGCGACGACTACGGCGCCGAGTCGATCAAGGTGCTCAAGGGCCTGGACGCGGTGCGCAAGCGCCCGGGCATGTACATCGGCGACACCGACGACGGCTCGGGACTGCACCACATGGTCTACGAGGTGGTGGACAACGCCATCGACGAGGCCCTGGCCGGCTACGCGTCGGAGGTGTCGGTCTGCCTCAACGCGGACGGCTCGGTCACCGTCGTCGACGACGGGCGCGGCATCCCCACCGACATCCACGAGGGCGAGGGCGTCTCCGCCGCCGAGGTCATCATGACCCAGCTGCACGCCGGCGGTAAGTTCGACCAGAACTCCTACAAGGTCTCCGGCGGGCTGCACGGCGTCGGCGTGTCGGTGGTCAACGCGCTGTCGGAGTGGCTGAAGCTCAAGGTCTGGCGCGCCGGCCAGACCCACGAGATGGAATTCCGCCGGGGCGACCCCGTCTCCCCCCTGGCGGTCACCGGACCGGCCCCGAAGAAGGGGGACGGCGTGCTCACCGGCACCTCGGTGACCTTCATGGCCTCCCCCGAGACCTTCACCATGGTCGAGTACGACCGAAAGACGCTCGAGCACCGCCTGCGCGAGCTGGCCTTCCTCAACTCCGGCGTGGTCATCCGCTTCAAGGACCTGCGCGGCGCCGAGCCGTTCGAGGAGGTGCTCGCTTACGAAGGCGGGGTGGAGGCCTTCGTGCGCCACCTGGACAAGGCCAAGCAGCCCCTGATCAAGGCGCCGATCGTGGTCCGCGGCCGCCGGGACAAGGTCGAGATCGAGCTCGCCCTGTGGTGGAACGACGGCTACCACGAGCAGATGCTGTGCTTCACCAACAACATCCCCCAGAGGGATGGAGGCACGCACCTCAGCGCCTTCCGCGCCGCGCTCACCCGCGTCGTCACCAACTACGCGGACAGCTCGGGCATCACCAAGCGCGAGAAGATCAACGTCACCGGCGAGGACGCCCGCGAGGGCCTGACCTGCGTCCTGTCGGTCAAGGTCCCCGATCCGAAGTTCTCCAGCCAGACCAAGGACAAGCTCGTCTCCTCAGAGGTCCGGCCGGCCGTCGAGGGGCTGGTCGGCGAAGGGCTGGCGCAATGGTTCGAGGAAAACCCCGCCGAGGCCCGCGCCGTGGTGCAGAAGATCGCCGAGGCCGCGGCCGCCCGCGAGGCCGCGCGCAAGGCCCGCGAGCTGTCGCGGCGCAAGTCGCCGCTCGACATCTCCTCCCTGCCCGGCAAGCTCGCCGACTGCCAGGAGCGCGATCCGGCAAAGTCCGAGATCTTCCTGGTGGAGGGCGATTCCGCCGGCGGCTCGGCCAAGCAGGCCAGGAACCGAGAGAACCAGGCGGTGCTGCCGCTCCGGGGCAAGATCCTCAACGTCGAGCGCGCCCGCTTCGACAAGATGCTGACCTCCGACCAGATCGGCACCCTGATCACGGCGCTGGGCGCGGGCATCGGCCGGGACGATTTCGATGCCGAGAAGGTCCGCTACCACAAGATCATCATCATGACCGACGCGGACGTGGACGGCGCGCACATCCGCACGCTGCTGCTCACCTTCTTCTATCGGCAGATGCCCGAGCTGATCGAGCGCGGCTATCTCTATATCGCCCAGCCGCCGCTCTATAAGGCCGCCAAGGGCAAGTCCTCGCGCTACCTCAAGAACGATACGGAGATGGAGGCCTTCCTCACCGACGAAGGGGTCGATGGCGGGGTCCTCGAGCTCTCGAACGGCGAGCAACGCTCAGGCCGCGACCTGCTGAACCTGGTCCAGCAGTCCAAGACCGCCCGCGCCCACATCGAGCGGCTGGCCACGCGCGCGCCGGCCTGGGCGATCGAGCAGGCGGCCTTGGCCGGCCTCTTCGGCGCCGACCCGGACCCAGCGGCGGCGGCCCGACGGATGGACCTCTACGCCGAGGAGGGCGACGGTCCGTGGGAGGGCGCTCCGGCCGTGGACGGCGGGCTCGGCGGCTTCGCCTTCTCTCGCGTCAAGCGCAGCGTCTCCGAGCGGATCGTGCTGGAGGACGCCCTGATCCACGCGCTGGACGCACGGCGCCTGGCCGACCGCGCCGCGGTCATGGCCGAGATCTTCGCCGAGCCGGCGACCTATCGGCGCAAGGACCGGTCCACCCGCGTGCGCGGGCCGCTGGACCTGGTGAACGCCGTGCTCGACGCGGGGCGGCGGGGCCTCTCGATCCAGCGCTACAAGGGCCTGGGCGAGATGAATCCCGAGCAGCTGTGGGAAACCACGCTTGATGCGGACGCCCGCACGCTGCTTCAGGTCAGGGTGACCCACGCCGACGACGCCGACGACATGTTCTCGCGCCTGATGGGCGACCTGGTCGAGCCGCGCCGCGAGTTCATCCAGGACAACGCCCTGGACGCCGAGGTGGACGTATAGCGCGGCGCGCCCGGCCCCCAGCGCCGCTTTCGTCGGCGACGGGGAGCGGCGCCTACTCCTGCGCCTTCAGCACCACGGCGGCCTGGACGGGCGCGGTGCTCGCCGCCGGCTGGGCGGCGGTCTTGGCCGGCGCTGAGGTTGTCGTGGCGGCGGCCGTCGCCGCCGGCTCGGGCGCTGGCGGCGGCTCGTGCGCCGTCAGCCAGGCGTCCAGCGCCTCGGGCTTGCGCGGGCTGGCCTTGGCGATCGCCTTCGCCTCGCCGCGCTCCGGATCGAGCGGGGCCCAGCCGAGCTGCTCCATGCAGTGGTCCAGGATGGCCCGGCGCAGGCGCTTGCGCAGGCCGCTGTCGTGCAGCTGGTCTTCGTCGAGCGCATCGCCCATGGCGCTGAGAGCGCCGTACTGGGGATCGGAGTACTCGGCCGCGGAATCGCCGAGGTCCAGCGCCTTGGCCGTGCACTGGCTGCGGTCCTTGAACATCTCGGACGCCGTCGCGCCGCGGCGGACGAAGAAGGCGTTGCTGAAGTCCTCGCGCGCCATGGCCGGCAGGGCCGCCCCTGCCGCCGCGAGCGCCAGGATCGTCGCGAGCCCCGCCCTGAAGGATCCCATAGCCGAAGCCTCTCGCCTGCGACCAAGCATGGTCCCGCCGCCCTTAGCCGACAAGCCGGGCGCCTTTGTGACGCAAGCTCGGCCCCCGGGACGCTGCGCCTTATTCACGCCACGTCAATCTTGTGGAGCGTCTTTGCGCCCTTGCGGTAAATGTCCCGTCAGGGACGGGGGCGGTCCGGAGACGAACGGCCATGGCCAATGAGGGACCCGACGGCCCTCCTGGCGAGGGAGGGCGCGGCGGCATGGGCGGCTTTCGCCCGCGCTGGCCGTCGTGGCCGCCGCGCAGGCCCGGCCCGCCGCGCACCCCGCTGCAGTCCATCCTCTACTGGACGGCGGTGGGCGGGATCTGGTGCGCGATCCTGGGGATCGCCGCGATCGCCGTCCTGGCGCGCGGACTGCCGGACACCTCCAAGCTCTACGAGATCCGACGCCAGCCCTCGATCACCTATCTGGACCGCTCCGGCGTGCTCCTGTCGGTCCGCGGCAGCCAGTACGCGCCGCCGGTGAACCTCGACTCCCTGCCGCCTTACGTGCCCGCCGCCTTCATCGCCATCGAGGATCGGCAGTTCTATCACCACTTCGGCTTCAATCCGTGGGGGATCGTCAGGTCCGGATTCTACAACCTGACCCACCACGGCGGTCCCCTCAGGGGCGGCTCCACGATCACCCAGCAGCTGGCGCGCAACCTCTTCCTGACGCCGGATCAGACCATGAAGCGCAAGGCCCAGGAGCTGGTGCTGGCGCTGTGGCTCGAGGCCAAGTTCTCCAAGAAGCAGATCCTCGCCCTGTACCTGAACCGGGTCTACTTCGGGGCCGGCGCCTATGGCATCGAGGCCGCCGCGCAGCGCTACTTCAACAAGCCGGCCTCCAGGCTGAGCCTGGGCGAGGCGGCGCTTCTTGCGGGAATGCTGAAGGCGCCCTCCCGCTACAGCCCCATCTCGGACACCGGCCGCGCCGAGCGGCGCGCCACCATCGTGCTCGACGAGATGGTGGCCACCCACAACATCACCGCCGCCGAGCGCGACGAGGCCTTCCGCCATCCGGTCCGGATTTCCAGCGTGCTGGCCAGCCAGCGCGCCCAGTACTTCACCGACTGGGTCGACGCCCAGGTGCGCCAGATGGTGGGCGAGCCGCAGGAGGACCTGGTGGTCCAGACCACGCTCGACCTGCCGATCCAGGCCGACGCCGAGCGCGCCATCTCCGCGACCCTGCAAGGCGAAGGCGCCCAGCGGGGGATCCAGCAGGCGGCGCTGGTGGCGCTCGACGGCGAGGGACGCGTGCGCGCCTACGTAGGCGGCGCCAGCTACGCCGACAGCCAGTTCGATCGCGCCTCCCAGGCCAAGCGCCAGGCCGGCTCGTCGTGGAAGCCCTTCGTCTACCTGACCGCCATGGACCAGGGGCGTACGCCCTATGCGGTGGTCAACGACGAGCCCATCAAGATCGGGAACTGGGAGCCGCACAACTACACCAACCGCTACCTCGGGCCGATCACGCTGGAGACCGCCCTGGCCCAGTCGATCAACACCATCGCGGCCCAGCTCGCCAACGACGTCGGCACCGCCTCGGTCGCCGCCACCGCGCACAGGCTCGGCATCACCTCCGACATCCAGACCAGCCCGTCGATGGCCCTGGGCGCCGTCGAGGTGAGCCCGCTCGAGATGGCGACGGCCTACACTCCCTTCGCCAACGGCGGCTTCCGCGTCCAGCCCTACGGCATCGAGCGGATCAGCACGGCCTCCGGCCAGGTGCTCTACGACCACGCGTCCCAGAAGCCCGCGCGGGTCAGCGTGATCGGCTCGCCGTCGCTGCAGTACATGGACATGATGCTGCGCCGGGTGGTCGCGGCCGGGACAGGGACGCGCGCGCGTGTCCCGGGCTTCGACATCGCCGGCAAGACAGGCACCACCTCCGATTACCGCGACGCCTGGTTCGTGGGCTTCACCGGCGGCTTCACCGCCGCCGTCTGGATGGGGCGGGACGACAACACCCCGATGAAGCGCGTCACCGGCGGGGGCGCCCCGGCGGGCGCCTGGCAGAAGTTCATGTCCCAGGCCCTGCGCCGCCTGCAGGTTTCGGCCATTCCGGGCGGCCCCGCGCCGCCGCCCCAGACCGACCAGGGCTCCATCGACCAGCTCCTGTCCTCGATCGGCATCGGGGGACAGCAGACCGCCAGCGAAGGCGGCCCCGCGCCCCAGCAGCCCGCGCCCGAGACTCCGCGGCCGGAGACCCGGGCCCAGGACCTCTACTGAACGCTTGACGGCGCCGACGCCGGACGCTTGCATCCCGGCGATTACGCCCGCCGGCCGCCGCCGGCGGGCGTTCGCTTTGCGGCCCCTGGCATCGGGCCGAGCTCCACACGAGGATGACGACCATGACGACGCCCGCTCCCAGGCGCGGCCGGCGCGCGCCCGCGATCCATGACGGCTGGTTCGAGACCATCGGCGGCGCGCCGCAGTGGCTGACCCTGCGCGGCCGGCGCCGCGACAATCCCGCCCTGATGATCCTGCCCGGCCCCGGGGCGGCCTTCAGCCGCATGGCCCCTCTCTTCTCGCCGTGGGAGGCGCGCCTGACCCTCGCCCAGTGGGACCAGCCGGGCGGCGGCGCGACCTGGGCCGCCCGGGATCCGGCCGATGGGCGCCCGCTCACCCTGGAGCGCCTGATCCGGGACGGCCTGGAAGCCGCCGCCGCGCTGAGCCGCCGCCTGGACGGGCGCCGGATCGCCCTCCTGGCTCTCTCCGGCGGCTCCGTCGTGGGCCTGATGATGGTCCGGCGCCGGCCCGAGCTGTTCTCGGCCTTCGTCGGCTGCGGCCAGTTCGTGCATTGGGCCCGCCAGGAGGCGGCGAGCTGGGACCTGGTCCTGGCGCGGGCCCAGACGGCGGGCGATGCGGCCGCCATCGCCGAGCTCGAGGATCTCGGGCCGCCGCCCTGGCCGGACGTCCGGGCGGATGAGGTCAAGTCCAGGTACGCCGGCGCCCTGACGCCCGCCGAGGCGACCGCCTTCGCCGCGGTCGATCCCGCCGTCCTGGCCGCCGTCGAGCGTCCGCCTCTGCGCGCGAGCTGGGCGCCCGGCGGCCTCGCCCTGCCCGAGCCGCGCGCACAGGGCCTCCGCGCCTATGCCGAGCTGAGGGCCGAGCTCCAGGCCTTCGACGCCTACAGCCTCGGCCCGAGGTTCGAGATCCCGATGCTGTTCCTCCAGGGCGCGGACGATGCCTACGCCGTCACGGCCGAGGTCGAGGCCTACGCCAACTTCATCGAGGCGCCGCTGGTCCGGTTCGATCCGATTCCGGGCGGGGGTCATTCGCCCTGGATGATGCGCGAGGACTTCCTCACCCGGCTCGTCCGCGCCCTGGAGCGGGCGGGCGGGGACTGAGCCTCACCGCCCCATGGCGTGCAGCCGCGGGCCGTTGGCCCGAAGCCAGGCCCGCGGCCCCCTCACATCCGGGGTCAGCGCCTTCACCACCGCCCAGAACCGCGGCGAATGGTCGGCGTGGACCAGGTGGGCGCTTTCGTGGGCGGCCACATAGTCCATCACCTCGAAGGGCGCGAGGATGAGCCGCCAGGAGTAGCGGATGCTCGCGGGCCGCCCCCGTCCGGCCGGCGTGCACGAGCCCCAGCGCGAGCGGGCGTCCATCACCCCCACCTTGGGCGCCGGCTGGCCGAGCCCCGCGCAGTGGACCCGCGTCCGCTCGCCGAGCGCGCCCAGAGCCTCGAACCGCAGGAGTCGCTGAACGGAACGGGAGAAGGCCTCGCCCTCTCCCCAGGCATGGAGGCTCAGGCCCTCCTCGCGCTTCAGGCCCTGGTGTCGGGGGCCGGCGGCCCGCTCGAGCCGGCAGACCCGCCCCAGGATCTCGATCGCCTGGCCGGGCGCGAAGGGCAGGGTTTCGGGAAGGCGCGCCACAGCCTCGCCGATCCACTGGGCGCGCTGGCTCGCGAACTGGACGGCTTCCTTCAGCCGCCGGGCCGAGGGCGCCGTGGCGATCACCTCCCGCCGCGCGGCGTCCAGGCGAAGGCTCACCCGCCGCGAGCGGCCGTCCACCTTCAGCCGCACCGGGCAGCCGGCGACGTCGAGCACGTCGCCAGGCGCATAGCGATCCTGTCCTGGCCTGAACATGGCTGGACGCTAGTGTGGTGGATCAGAAGTTCGCATGATGATGGCGGCGCCCTCGGCTGCGAACTTCTGATCCGTAAACCACACTAGAATCATACATTTGCTAGTGTCCTTATCGATTCCGAAGTTCGCATCCGCCTTGCAAATGCGCTGGCGAACTTCGGAATCGGGACACTAGTGTGGTGGATCAGAAGTTCGCATGATGATGGCGGCGCCCTCGGCTGCGAACTTCTGATCCGTAAACCACACTAGAATCATACATTTGCTAGTGTCCTTATCGATTCCGAAGTTCGCATCCGCCTTGCAAATGCGCTGGCGAACTTCGGAATTGGGACACTAGCGCCGGTTCCGCCCGGCCGCCATCGTGCTCAAGGCCGCACGGCCCTCAGCCCCGGGCGCGGCTCGACCGCCAGGAAGCCGTTGATCACGCCGAAGAAGGTCTCCGGCTCGACCGGCTTGCAAAGGAAGCCGTCGAAGCCTGCGGCGAACGCCTTGCCCTCTTCGGCGGCGCGATCTCCCGCCGTGATCGCCACCAGCGGCGTTTCGGCGCCGTCGACCCGGGCGCGGATCCGGCGTGCGACCGCATAGCCGTCCATGCCTGGCAGGCGCAGGTCGCAGAGCACGAGATCCGGCTTGAACTTGGCCAGGGCGGTCAGGCCCGTGGGGCCGTCTTCCACCGCCAGCACCTCGTGGCCTCCGCTCTCCAGGAGGTAGGCCATCAGCCCGAGGCTGACGGGATTGTCATCGATGACCAGGACGCGCGTCGACATTGGTGCAAGGCGCCGCTGTGAGGCGATTCGCCATCGATAGGCCGATTCCTTCGTCCTGGGCAGGCGAGGCCGTCCGAAATGTATCCGGCCCGGACAGTTCATTCCGGGCGGGGAATGCTCTACAGCACGGCGCCCATGACCGCGCCCATCGAGCGAATCCGCAACTTCTCCATCGTGGCCCACATCGACCACGGCAAGTCGACGCTGTCCGACCGGCTGATTCAGATCACCGGCGGGCTGACCGGCCGCGAGATGAAGGAGCAGGTGCTCGACTCCATGGACATCGAGCGCGAGCGGGGCATCACCATCAAGGCCCAGACCGTGAGGCTGGAGTACCGGGCCAAGGACGGCCTCGATTATGTCCTGAACCTGATCGACACCCCAGGGCACGTGGACTTCGCCTATGAGGTCTCGCGCAGCCTCGCCGCCTGCGAGGGCTCGCTGCTGGTCGTGGACGCGTCCCAGGGCGTGGAGGCCCAGACCCTCGCCAATGTCTACCAGGCCATCGACAACGACCACGAGATCGTGCCGGTCCTGAACAAGATCGACCTGCCGGCCGCCGACGTCGACCGGGTCAAGCAGCAGATCGAGGACGTCATCGGCCTCGACGCCTCGGACGCCATCCTGGTTTCGGCCAAGACGGGCCTCGGGATTCCCGAGGTGCTCGAGGCCATCGTCCGGCGCCTGCCCCCGCCCAAGGGCGATCCGGCCGCGCCCCTCAAGGCGTTGCTGGTCGACGCCTGGTACGACGCCTACCTCGGCGTGGTGGTGCTGGTGCGCGTGTTCGACGGCGTGCTCAAGGTCGGCCAGCGCGTCAAGACGATGCAGACCGGCGCCGCCTATCAGGTGGATCGGCTGGGCGTCTTCCGCCCCAAGCAGACCGACATCGACGCCCTCGGCCCCGGCGAGATCGGCTTCATCACCGCCTCGATCAAGGAGGTGGCCGACGCCGCGGTCGGCGACACCATCACCGATGAGAGGAAGCCCGCCGCCCAACCCCTGCCGGGGTTCCGCGAGGTCCAGCCGGTGGTGTTCTGCGGCCTCTTCCCGGTGGACGCGGCCGACTTCGAGGACCTGCGCGCCGCCATCGGCAGGCTGCGCTTGAACGACGCCTCCTTCAGCTATGAGATGGAGACCAGCGCGGCCCTGGGGTTCGGCTTCCGCTGCGGGTTCCTGGGCCTGCTGCACCTGGAGATCATCCAGGAGCGGCTCTCGCGCGAGTTCGACCTCGACCTGATCGCGACGGCGCCCTCGGTGGTCTACCGGATCCACCTCACCAACGGCGAGGTGATGGAGCTGCACAATCCCGCCGACATGCCCGACCCGGTGCGGATCGACCATATCCAGGAGCCGTGGATCAAGGCGACCATCTTCACGCCGGACGAATACCTCGGCTCGGTGATCAAGCTCTGCCAGGACCGCCGTGGCGAGCAGCGCGAGCTGACCTACGTCGGCAGCCGCGCGATGGTCATCTACGACCTGCCGCTGAACGAGGTGGTGTTCGACTTCTATGACCGGCTGAAGTCGGTCTCCAAGGGCTACGCCTCCTTCGACTACCAGATCGAGGGCTATCGCACCGGCGACCTCGTGAAGATGCAGATCCTGGTCAACGCCGAGCCGGTGGACGCCCTCTCCATGCTGGTCCACCGCGCCCGCGCCGACGCCCGCGGCCGCTCCATGGTCGAGAAGATGAAGGAGCTGATCCCCCAGCACCTCTTCCAGATCCCGATCCAGGCGGCCATCGGCGGCAAGATCATCGCGCGCGAGACGGTCCGCGCCCTCAGGAAGGACGTGACCGCCAAGTGCTACGGCGGCGACATCACCCGCAAGCGCAAGCTCCTGGACAAGCAGAAGGAAGGCAAGAAGCGCATGCGCCAGTTCGGCAAGGTGGAGATCCCCCAGGAAGCCTTCATCGCCGCCTTGAAGATGGACGAGGATTGAACGGGCCCCGGGTTCAGGGCGCCTGCCATTGGTGTTAGTCTCCCACGCACAACGGATCGGGAAATTAGGTCATGCCCATCCTCGCCCTGGCCGCCGCCGCGGCCGCCATCCAGTGCTGCCCCCCGCCGCTGCGCCCAAGGCGCCTGCATGCGCCCCACGCACGACCGCCGCGGCCTCGCCTTCGGCCCCGGCCAGGGCGCGCAAGCTCGGCGAGCTGCCCGACGCCAACTCGGTCCTCGCGGTGCTGGTGACCGTGGACGGCTGTCCCTATCAGGTGATCACCCGGTTCAAGGTCTCCTCGCCCGGCCCCTTCTACGCCAGGGGCGTGCTCGCGCCCGCTGGCGGCGGCGGGGTCGAGCCCGCCCGGCCGACCTCGGACGGGCGCTGAGCCCCTAAGGCTTGGCGTCGCCCTGGGAGGGCGTCGGCGGGATGTCGGCCAGGGTGAAGCTCCCCTTGCCCGCCTTGTCGAAGAACCTGAAGCGCTTGGCGGCCGCCGCCATCCATTCGTCGTGGGTGATCCGGAAGTTGAAGTCGGCGTCGGCGCTGCGCACAGGCTCTGGATCGTTGATCGGCGAGAAGTTGGCCGCGCCCTGCGTCACCGCCGCCAGCGGCGTGTGCTTGGCCAGGGAGTTGTCGTCGCTGCCGCCCACCGGCTTGGTGCCCGAGGTGTCGAAGCTGTTGGCCACGATCTCCGGGGCGATGGTCTTCTCGTAGTAGGTGATCTCGTCGTCGCGGATCTTGCCGTCGCGGTCGCGGTCCAGCTTCTTGAAGAAGCGCTCGGCGTCGGCCAGGAACTCGGCCTTGGTCAGCACGCCGTCGTGGTTCGCATCGGCGCCGGCGAACCACGTTCCCGAGGGGAAGGGCTTGCCCACGTCTGCGCGGAAGGGCTCGCCCATGGGGCTGATGAAGAGGTTGTAGCGCCCCGCCGCGGCCGCCGGGGTCCAGCTCAGGGCGACGACCGCAGCGGCGGCCAGCCGCAAGACCAATTCACGCTTCACGACAGACTCCGCCCCGTTTCGACTATCCGGTCCGTCCGACTCTAAGGACTGAGGGCCCCGCGTCCAGAGCCGTGCGCTTTCGCCCCCTGGCGGGGCCGGCCCGCGCGGGCCATATGGAAGGCCGACCCCTTCCCTTCGCCAGCCCGCCGGATCGCCATGTCCCCGCCAAGCCTTTCCACCGTGCTCGCTCGCGGGTTCGTCGGCCGCTGTCCCGCCTGCGGCGAGGGACGGCTGTACACCCGCTATCTCAAGGTCGCGCCGGCGTGCGCCGCCTGTGGTCACGAGCTCGGCCAGTACCGAGCCGACGACGGCCCCGCCTACTTCACGATCCTGATCGTGGGCCACCTGGTGGTCGGGCCCACCCTGTTCTTCCCCTTCGTCTGGCGCGCGCCGGCGGCGGTGGCCCTGGCGGCCACCCTGATCCCGCTGATCGGCCTGACGCTCCTGCTCCTGCCCCGGATCAAGGGCGCCTTCATCGGCCTTCTGCTGCACCTTCGGCTCAAGCGCGAGCAGGCGCCCGGCTCAGAGCTCGACGCCAGCGAAATCGGTTCCGCCTGAGACCTGGGCCGTGGCCAGGATCCTCGAGGTAAAGCCGATCCACCGCGGCTGGAGCAGCTTCAGCCTCGTGGGTGTCGAGACCGATGGCGGCGCGCGCGTCGACCGGTACGTCGAGGACCACGGCTCGGCCGCCGCCGTGCTGGCCTACGACCCCGACCGCAAGGCGGCCCTGCTCGTGCGCCAGCTGCGCGCGCCGGTGCTGATGGCCGGCGAAGGCGAATTTCCCGAGCCCATCGCCGGCTTGATCGACCCCGGCGAGGACGCCGTGACGGCGGCCCGCCGCGAGGCGATGGAGGAGACCGGCCTGAGGCTCGGGTCGCTGGAGTCCCTGGGCCGTTTCTGGTCGAGCCCCGGCGTCACCACCGAGCGCACCGGCCTCTTCCTGGCCGCCTACTCGGCCGCTGACCGTGACGGGGAGGGCGGCGGGACGGACGAGCACGAGGATATCGAGGTGATCGAGCTGCCGCTTGCCGAGCTCGCCCGCCGGGCCGACCTGGGCGAGCTTCAGGACCTCAAGCTCTACGCCATGGTCCAGGCCCTGCGCCTGAAGCGCCCGGAGCTCTTCGACTGACGCGGGCGAAGGACCCGCCCCCTTCCCCCGCTTCGCGAGGACTTCCCCCAGAGGGGGAAGATCGAAGGCGCCAAATCCGCCCCTTGGGGAGGGGGACCAGGCCAAGCCTGGTGGAGGGGGCGGGTGCTCACCAGCGTCTTCGCAAATCCCTCAGCACCTCCCGCGCCGCGTTGCAGCCTGGCGCGCCGGTGACTCCGCCGCCGGGGTGGGTCCCGGCCCCGCAGAGGTAAAGCCCGTTGACCGGCGCGCGGTAGTCCGCGTGCCCGAGGACCGGCCGGGCGCTGAACAGCTGGTCGAGCTGGAGCCGGCCGTGGAAGATGTCGCCGCCGACGAGGCCGAAGGTCCGCTCCAGATCCAGCGGCGAGTTGATCTGACGCCCCAGGACCGACGCCTTGAAGCCCGGCGCGAAGCCATCGACCGTCTCGATCATCAGATCGGCGACCTCTTCGCGGCAATCGTCCCACGAGCGCCCGTCCGGCAGCTCGGGCGCGGCGTGCTGGCAGAACAGGCTCGCCACGTGGCGGCCGTCGGGCGCAAGGCTCTCGTCCAGGGTCGAGGGGATCAGCATCTCGATGATCGGCGCATTGGACCAGCCCTGGGCGCGGGCGTCGGCGAAGGCCTGCTCCATGTAGCCGAGCGACGGCGCCACGATGATCCCGGCGGTCAGGTGGTCGCCGGGCTCGGGCAGGCACGCGAACCGCGGCAGCTCGGCCAGGGCGACGTTCATCCGGAACGTCGCCGAGCCGGACCGGTATCGGGCGATCCGCTCGCGGAAGTCGGCGCCGAGCAGGGCCGGGTCAACCATCCGCTCGAACAGCAGCTTGGGGTGCAGGTTCGAGATGACCGTCCTGGCCCGGACGACCTCGCCCGCTTCGGTGACCACGCCCGCGGCCCGGCCCTTGTCGGTCAGCACTTCGCGGACCGGGCAGCCGGTGCGGATCTCGACGCCCTTCTCGCGGCAGGCCAGGGCCATGGCCTGGGTGATCGCGCCCATGCCGCCCAGCGCATGGCCCCAGGCGCCCTTGTTCCCGTTCACCTCGCCGAAGACGTGGTGCAGCAGCACATAGGCCGACCCCGGCGCATAGGGGCTGGCGTAGTTGCCCACCACCGCGTCGAAGCCGTAGGCGGCCTTGATCGGGTCGGACTCGAACCAGCCGTCCAGCCAGTCCCCCGCCGACTGGGCCATCAGGGCCACAAGGTCGCGCTTGGCGGTGATGTCGAGGCCGGAGAGGCGCCTGGCGAGCCCGGCGCTCTTCAGGAGCTCGGGGATCGCGGCCGCCAGGCCGCCCTCGGCGAGGTTCGGCGGCGTCACCAGAACCAGGGCGCGCAGCACGTCCGCCACCGCCTCGAGCCGGGCCGCATAGTCGCCCAGCCGCTCGGCGTCGCGCGGGGAGAACTTGGCGACCTCCGCCCCCGATCGCCCGCCGCCCAGCGCCAGATAGTCCCTGTCGTTCAGCGGCAGGAAGTTCGAGAGCTTGCGCTCGACCACCGTCAGACCGTGGCCGGCAAGGTCCATGTCGGCGATGATCCTGGGATTCAGCAGGCTGACCGTGTAGCTGGCTGTCGAGTTGCGGAACCCCGGGTGGAAGCTCTCGGTGACCGCCGCGCCGCCGACCACGCCCCGGCGCTCCAGCACCGTCACCTTCAGCCCGGCCCGCGCCAGATAGAAGGCGCAGACCAGGCCGTTGTGCCCCCCGCCGATGACGACGACGTCCGCCTGGTCCACCGCTCTCTCCCCGCTCTCGGCCTGCCTATCCCTGGCGCGCCTCGGGAGGCAAGGGCGCTCAGATGGCCAGGGCTGCGATCGATCGCCGGAGGCTCATCCTCGGCGTGCTGACGGACGTCGGCGCCTCTCACGCTTCGGTCGGGAAGCCCATCCGATCGCCCGCGGATTGACCTGAGCCTCGCCCCGAGGTCACTGTCCACTCGAAATACTCGCGCCGCGATCAGGGGGGTCCGATGCGAAGCCTCTTGCTGGTGGTTGCCCTGGCTGCCGCGCCCGCGCCCGGGTCGGCTCAGACCTCTGCGCCCGCCAGTTCGTCCGCGGCCCCTGCCGCGGCGTCCTCGCAGCTCGAACAGGACGTCGCCGCCCTCAAGGTCGCACAGGACGCCTTCGCCAAGGGAGGATTTCCGACGCTTGCAGGCCACCTGTCGGCCCTGGAAGCCGTGCTCGGGCGAGCGCCGGCCCATCTGCAGGCCGTCGAGGAGGGACCCGACCAAGTGGTCTTCACTGGACAAGGCCTCCCCGCTTATCTGGCGTTCACCGCGTGGGAGCAGGCCAAGTGGAAGGAGGCCCGCCAGGCCCCTCGCCCGATCGTCTGGCGGCCCTCGCCCTATCCGACGGCCGCCCTCTATCTGGGCAGCTACTACGACGAGCTCGGCCGTTTCGATCAGGCCCTGGTCTACCTCCAGAAGGGCCTCGCCTTCGCTCCAGACGATCCGACCCTGATCACCGAGGCGGGTCTCGCCCTCGCCAAGCTCGGGCGGCTGGACGAGGCCCTCAGCCTCTACGATCGGGGCCTGGCCGATGCGGGCGACTTCACAGGCGCGAACTTCATCGGCCCCAAGGACGAGGCGCGGATGCTTCGCGGCAAGGGCTTCGCTCTGACCGAACTCGGCCGTCTCGACGAGGCGGAGCGCGCCTACAAGGACTCGCTCAAGCTCGAGCCGGATCACCAGGGAGCCAAGAACGAGCTGATCTACATCGCCCAGCTAAGGGCGGGCGCAGCGCCGACGGAATCCCAGATCATGACCACCGACAAGGCCCGCAACGTTCCGCCTCCACTCCGCTAGGCCTGCATCGTCCAGCCCTCCACGCCCATGGCCGCCTGGCGCAGGGCCTCCGAGCGGGTCGGGTGGGGATGGCAGGTGCGCGCCACGTCCTCGGAGGCCGCGGCGAACTCCATGGCCACGCACCATTCGCCCAGCATCTCGCTGACCTCGGGCCCGATCATGTGGGCGCCGAGGATCCGGTCGGTCGCCGCGTCGGCCAGCACCTTCACGAAGCCCTCGGTCTCGTGGTTGATCTTGGCGCGGGAGTTGGCGGCGAAGGGGAACTTGCCGACCTTGTAGGCCACGCCGGCGGCCTTCAGCTCCTCCTCGGTCTGGCCGACGACCGCCACCTCGGGGCTGGTGTAGATCACCGAGGGGATCACCGCGTAGTTCACATGACCGGCGCGTCCGGCGATGGTCTCGACGATGGCCACGCCTTCCTCCTCGGCCTTGTGAGCCAGCATCGGGCCGGTCGTGGCGTCGCCGATCGCCCAGACCCGTTCGGCCGAGGTGCGGCCATGGTCGGTCTCGATGAAGCCGCGCCGGTCGAGTTTCACGCCGACGCTTTCCAGGCCCAGGCCCTCGGTATAGGGACGCCGGCCGATGGCGAGCAGCAGGTAGTCCGCGCCGAGCGTCTCGGACGCCCCGCCGGCCGCCGGCTCGAAGCTCAGCTCCACGCCCTTCGCCGAGGCCTTGGCCCCGGTCACCTTGCAGCCCAGGCGGAACTTGATCCCCTGCTTGGTCAGGGCGCGCTGCAGCGCCTGGGCGACCTCGGCGTCCACCCCCGGCGTGATCCGGTCCAGGAACTCGATCACCGTCACCTCGGCCCCGAGGCGTCGCCAGACCGAGCCGAGCTCGAGCCCGATCACGCCCGCGCCGATCACCACCAGCCTGCCTGGGACCTCGGGCAGGGAGAGCGCGCCGGTGGAATCCACGATTCGCTGGTTGTCCACCTCCACCCCCGGCAGGGGCGCGGGGGCCGATCCGGTGGCGATGACGATGTGGCGCGCGTCGTGGACCTCTTCGCTCCCGTCCGCCGCCTCGACCGCCACCTTGCCGGGCCCGGCGATGCGGCCGGCGCCCTTCAGCCAGTCGACCTTGTTCTTGCGGAACAGGAACTCCACGCCCTTGGCCAGGGCCGTCACGCTGTCGGCCTTCTGCTTCATCATCTGGCCGAGGTTCAGCTTGGGCTCGACCTCGATCCCCAGGACCGCGAACTCGCCCCTGGCCTTGTCGTAGAGCTCCGAGGCGTGCAGCAGCGCCTTGGAGGGCATGCAGCCGACGTTCAGGCAGGTGCCGCCGAGGGTGGGGCCTTTCTCGACGCAGGCGACCTTGAGCCCCAGCTGTCCGGCGCGGATGGCGCCGTTGTAGCCCCCCGGGCCCGCCCCGATGATGATCACGTCGTATGCGGCCATGGCTGCCCCTCTCGGCTTGACGCGCACCGGCCTTGGCCCGACTAGGCGAGCCCATGCGCCTGGCTTTCCTCGGCACCCCGGAGTTCGCGGTCAAGTCCCTGGCGGAGCTCCTCGCCGCCGGACACGAGATCGCCGCGGTCTACGCCCAGCCGCCCGCGCCGCGCGGGCGGGGCCAGGAGGTGCGCCCATCGCCCGTCCAGGCCTTCGCCGACAGCCTCGGCCTGCCCGTGCGCACGCCGGCCTCCATGCGCGATCCGGCCGAGGTCCGGGCCTTCGAGGACCTCGGCCTGGACGCGGCGGTGGTGGTCGCCTACGGCCAGATCCTGCCCGCCGAGGTGCTGGACGCGCCGCGCTTGGGCGCCTTCAACCTGCACGCCTCGCTGCTGCCCCGCTGGCGGGGCGCCGCGCCGATCCAGCGCGCGATCATGGCGGGCGACCCGGTCACCGGCGTGCAGGTGATGCGGATGACGGCGGGTCTGGACGAGGGGCCGATCGTCCTGTCCGAAACGGTCACGATCGCGCCGGACGACACGGCCGCAACCTTGGCCGACAAGCTCGCCGCGGTGGGAGCGTCCCTGCTGCCTTGCGCCCTGGCCGCCATCGAGCGGGGCGGGGCGGTCGAGACGCCCCAGGCGGCCGAGGGCGTGACCTACGCCCGCAAGATCAGCCCCGAGGAAGCCCGCATCGACTGGTCGCGCCCGGCCGCCGAGATCGACCGCCACATCCGGGGCCTCTCACCCTTTCCCGGGGCCTGGTTCATGGCGCCCGGCCGCAACGAGGATCGCGGGCCGGTGCGGGTCAAGGCCCTGGCCTCCCGCGTCGAGACCGGGGCCGGCGCGCCCGGCGAGGCGCTGGACGACGCCCTGCTGATCGCCTGCGGCTCGGGCGCCGTGCGCCTCGCCAAGGTCCAGCGCGAGGGCAAGGGGGTCCAGGACGCCGGGACCTTCGTCCGCGGCTATCCCGTCCCGCGCGGGACCCGGCTCTCCTGATGCCGCGCTACCGGCTCCTGATCGAATACGACGGCGGCCCCTTCTGCGGCTTCCAGGCCCAGAAGGCCCAGTCCTCGGTGCAGGGCGCGCTCGAGCGTGCGGTCCTCGCCTTCACCGGCCAGAGCGTGCGTGTCGCCGCCGCCGGCCGCACCGACACGGGCGTCCACGCCCTGGGCCAGGTGGTCCACGTGGACCTCGAGCGCGACTGGCCCCCAGATACCGTACGCGAGGCGATGAACGCGCACCTGCTCCCCGACCCGGTCGTGGTGCTCGAGGCCGCCGAGGCGCCGCCGGGCTTCCATGCGCGCTTCTCGGCCAAGGGCCGGCGCTACCTCTACCGGATCCTGAACCGCCGCGCCCCGCCGGCGCTGGACCGAGGCCGCGTCTGGCGGGTCAAGGCGCCGCTCGACGCGGAGGCCATGCAGGCCGCGGCCCAGCTCCTGGTCGGCCGTCACGACTTCACCACCTTCCGCGACGCCGCCTGCCAGGCGAGGTCGCCGGTCAGGACCCTGGACGCGGCCGAGGTCCGGCGCGAGGGCGAGGAGGTGCGCCTCGCTTTCGCCGCCCGCTCGTTCCTGCACCGGCAGGTCCGCTCCATGACCGGCTCGCTGGTCGAGGTGGGCGCCGGCCGCTGGAGCGCCGCGGACCTGGGGGCCGCGCTCGAGGCGAAGGACCGCAAGGCGTGCGGTCCGGTGGCGCCGGCCGAGGGACTCTATCTCGCGGCGGTGGAATACTGATGGCCGAGCCCGTTCTTTACGGTAAACGCAGTCAGGTGATGTCCAGGTCCGCTGTCCTCCGCCCCGCCCTCGCCCTCCTCCTCTGTCTGACCCTCGCCGCCTCGGCCGGCGCCAAGACCCGGCCGCGCGCGCATCCCGTCGCGCCGCCGCCGTCCGGGCGCAGCATGGTGGTCGCCGCCAATCCCCTGGCGGCCAAGGCCGGCATGGACGTGCTCAAGCGCGGCGGGAACGCCGTGGACGCGGCCGTGGCCATCCAGGCGGCTCTCGGCCTCGTCGAACCCCAGAGCTCGGGCGTCGGCGGCGGCGCCTTCATGACCTTCTATGACGGCAGGACCCACAAGGTCCTCGCCTACAACGGCCGCGAGGCCGCGCCGGCCAAGGCCGGCCCCGACTTCTTCCTGCAGGGCGACGGCAAGCCCATGCCGTTCTTCCAGGCGATCCTGTCGGGCAAGTCCACCGGCCCGCCCGGAGCCATGGCGATGCTGGGCCTGGCGCACGACGAGCATGGCAAGCTGCCCTGGAAGGATCTGTTCGGCGACGCCGAGCATTGGGCCGCGGACGGCTTCGAGGTCAGCCCCAGGCTCGCCGGCTTCGTCGCGGGACCCTTCCCGCAGGCCCGTGCGCCGGACGTGGTCGCCTACTTCACCAAGCCCGGCGGCGGCGAGGTCAAGGCTGGCGATCTGCTCAAGAACCCGGCCTATGCGCGCACGCTGCGCGCCATCGCCGCCGAGGGCCCCAGGGCCCTGTTCGAGGGGCCGATCGCGACCGACATCGTGCGGCGGGTCGACAAGGACCCGGGCGGGGTCCTCTCGATGGCCGACATGCGAGCCTACAAGGCCAAGCAGTCGGACGCCCTGTGCCGGCCCTACCGGATCTATGTGGTCTGCGTGCCACCCTCGCCCTCGGGCGGGCCGGCCCTGCTCGAGATGCTGGGCCTGCTGCAGCGCACCGACATCGACAAGCGCGGTCCCTCGGATCCCGTGGCCTGGTTCGAGATGGCCCAGGCCATGCGCCTGGCCTACGCCGACCGCCAGCGCTACCTCGGCGACCCCGCCTTCGTGGCCGAGCCGGTCAAGGGCCTGCTGAGCGGCGCCTACCTGGACGAGCGGGCCAGGCTGATCGGCGAGACCGCCGGCCCGGCCCCCGCGCCCGGGAAGCCGCCCGGCGCGCCCAGGGCGGGCGCGGACGCCACGCGCGAGGCGGGCGGCACCTCGCACTTCGTGGTCGCCGACCGCTGGGGCAATGTCGTCTCGATGACGACCTCGGTGGAGAGCGTCTTCGGCTCGGGCCGGATGGTCGACGGCTTCATCCTGAACAACCAGCTGACCGACTTCTCCTTCGCTCCGGTCGATCCGGACGGCGCGCCGGCCGCCAACCGCGTGGAGCCCGGCAAACGCCCGCGCTCGGCCATGACGCCGGTGATCGTCCTCAGCCGTGACGGCGCCTTCAAGGCGGCGCTGGGCTCGCCCGGCGGGCCGGCGATCCTGGCCTACAACCTCAAGGCCCTGGTGGGCGTGCTCGACTGGAAGCTCTCGATGCGCCAGGCCGTGGCCTTGCCGAACCTCATCGCCTTCGGCGACCGCTACAACGCCGAGGTCGACAAGCTGGCGCCGCAGGTGGTCCAGGGCCTGGCGGAGCGGGGCATGAGCTTCAGCGTCGGCCGGGGCGAGAACTCCGGCCTGCACGGGATCATTGTGCGAGACGGGAAGCTCGAGGGCGGCGCGGACCCGCGGCGCGAGGGCGTCGTCCTGAGCTGGTGACGCGCGGCGCGTCCGGCGCCTCTTCCGCCGGCCGTGCAGGCTCCGCCTCGGCCCCCGCCTCGGCGGCGGCCGGCAGGCTGAGCTGGAAGGTCGCCCCGGACGGGCCGTTCGCCGCCAGCGCCAGGTCCCCGCCGTGGGCCAGCGCCAGCTCGCGCGAGATGGCGAGCCCGAGGCCCGCGCCGCCGGCGCGGCCCGAGCCGGCGAAGGGCTGGAACAGGCGCGTCAACGCCTTCTGGGGCAGGCCCGGCCCGTTGTCGGCGAGGTTGAGCACGTCCTGGCCGTCCCGCCGCTCCAGCGTCACGCGCACCAGGCCGCGCTCGGCCTTGCCGGCCTGCTCGATCGCCTCGCGCGCGTTGCGCAGCAGGTTGACCAGGATCCGGTGCAGCTGCTCGGGATCGGCGTAGAGGACCGCGTCGCCGGGGACCTCGACGTCCACGCCCACGTTGTGCTCGGTCAGGCCCGCGTCCTCGGCCGCGGCCTCGATCGCGGCGAGCGCCGGCGTCGGCGCCGGCTGGGGCGCGGGCTCCCGGGTCTTGCCGTAGTCCAGCACGTCCGAGGCCAGGGTGACCGCGCGGTCCAGCGCGCGCTCCAGCCGAGGCAGGGCGCTCGACACCCTGGGATCGCCCAGGCTCGCCAGGCGCTCGGAGGCCAGCTGAGCGCTGGTCAGCATGTTGCGCAGGTCGTGGTTGATCTTGGCGACCGCCTCGCCCAGCGCCGCCAGCCGGGCGCGCGAGGTCAGGGCCGTGCGCAGGTCCGCCTGCATGCGGTCGAGCTCGGCCTCGGCGCGGCCGATCTCGTCGCGCCGGTGCGAGATCTCGATGTGGGCCGCCGGATCCTCCGGATCGGCGCGGAAGCGCTCCATGGCCGCCGTGATCTTCTGGATGGGCCGCACCAGGAAGGCGTTCATCGTCCAGTAGAGGCCCACGCCCGCGGCCGCCGCGATCGCCGCCCCGACCCATAGCAGGCGCAGCAGGTAGCCCCAGAGCTCACGCTTCAGCGGCGCGTTGGGGATCACCACCTCCACGAAGTCGCCGGTGCGGAACCGCGGCTTGGCCACTACGCGCACATAGCGGTCGTCGCCGCCGAAGAGGGTGCGGAACGGCTCGGCGAGCCAGACCGCCGGGTTGCGGCTCCTCAGGTCCACCAGCTCGGGCGTGCGGCGCAGGCGCGGCGCTTCCAGCAGGAGCCGGCGCACGCCGCCGCTCTGCACCGCCACCGAGACCACGCCCGCGCCGTTCAGGAGCTGGTTGGCCATGCTGTTGGAGACGGTGCGCGCCGGCGCGGCCTCCACCGCCAGGGACGCCAGCTCGGCGGCCCGCACGCGGTCCAGGAACCTGGCCTCCTGATAGGCGGCCAGCGACGGGATCAGAATCAGCAGCCCTGCGGCCAGGGCGGAGAGCACGGTCAGGAGCAGCAGGCGAGCGGACAGGCCGCCCGGCCAGATCAGATGACGACCGATAGCGGCCGGCTCCCGCGGGGCGGAGTCCGAGGAGGCGTCGGTCATGTGTTGCAGTTACTTCACAGCCGCGCGATCGGCAATGAAACCTCGCTCGCGGCTCCGTGAGGCTTGATCGGCGCCGCCCGGCCGCCCACCTCAGCGGCATGCGCGCGCCACGCCCGACCTCCCCCTTCGCCGTCGCCGAGACCCTGCTCGAACGGGGCCTGTTCGCCGCCCGCTGGCTGATGGCGCCGTTCTACGTCGGCCTCGTCGTCGCCCTCGTCCTGCTGCTGGGCGTGTTCGTGCGCGAGCTCATCGAAGGCGCGCCCGAGGCCCTGACCTCGCCCGAGCACGCGATCCTGCTCGTCCTGTCGCTGGTCGACCTGTCGCTGGCGGGCAACCTGATCCTGATCGTGACCTTCTCGGGCTACGAGAACTTCGTCTCCAAGATCGACACCCAGGGACACGAGGACCGGCCGGCCTGGATGGGCTCGATCGACTTCTCGGCCATGAAGATCAAGCTGATAGGCTCGATCGTGGCCATCTCGGCGATCTCGCTGCTGCGCGCCTTCATGCAGCTCGCCGGGGCCGGGGAGTTCGGCGGAGCGGGCGGCCACGGCGGCGCGCCGGACGAGTCCACGCTGAAGTGGCTCCTGGTCCTTCACCTCACCTTCATCGTCTCGGGCGTGCTTTTCGCCCTGATGGACTGGATCGCCGAGAAGGCCGCCCGCGGCCACGGCGTGGACCGGCCCCACGCCTGATCGTCCTCGGCTTGCGCGCGCGGGGCTTCGTCGCTAGTTCTTGCCGCCCGCTTGCGAGGCCCCTGGGCCTTACCCCGGAGAGGTGGCTGAGCGGTTGAAAGCACCGCACTCGAAATGCGGCATACTCGCAAGGGTATCGGGGGTTCGAATCCCCCCCTCTCCGCCATTCGTCCGGGCTCGCCGGAACCAACGCGAGCGCGGCGTCACAGCCGCTCGAAGATCTCCCGCAGGCGCTCGGGCGCGCTGCGGTCGCGGGGCTCGGGAGGCGTTTGGTCGGCGTAGCGCAGGGCGAACACCAGCGGCATCCAGCCGCCGCTCTCATCGTTGAACAGGGCGCGCGAGGGGTGCGCGTCCAAGGCGACCTGGCGGATGTTCGTCGAGGTTGGCGCGCGGCAGTTCTCCGGGGGCGAGGTCACCAGGTACTCGCGGCAGATCAGTGGCCGCTCGGCGTGGATGGAGCAGGCCTCGTCCTCCAGGAACGGGCAGGCCACGCCCAGGCGGAAGTAGTCGAGGCCGAGGGCCTCCGCCGGCTCGGCGATGCGGTTCATCCGCTCGGTCAAGCCGGCGGCGGAGAGCGCCGCCAGCGCCTCGTCGAACCGGGCCCGCACCTGGGATCGCCGGGGCTCGGGCATGGCCTCGACCAGCCGCGCCAGGGCCTGAGCCTCCGACGACGCCACCGGCGCCAGCTGGCGGCAGCAGGCGCCGCATCCGGCCCGGCAGCTGATCGTGCGCCCCTCGGCCTCGGCGCGGGACGCGCCGCGCTCGGCGAGGAAGGAGCTCAGTCCCTGCAGCACCGGCAACATATCCTCGGTGGAAGCCGGCGCCGCCGGCACGACCAGCTGCACCGGAACCGGTTCGCCGCCCAGCACCAGCGTCACCTTGCCCTCGGCCAGCGGCCCCTGCCCGGCGCCGCCCGCGCTCAGGCGCAGCGGAGGTGTCTTGGACCGATCGGGGTCCGCCGCCACTGCGCTTCTCCTTGGGCTAGCGGCCTTCCGGCGACGAGCCCTTGGCCACGGGAAGATGGCAGTACTCCTGGCCGCCCTTGGTGATCACCGTCCCGCCCTTGTTCATGCAGGCCATCTCGGGGCTGACTCCGCTGACCTTGAGGGAGGAGACGAGGAGGTCCGTGAACTGGACCTTCAGATAGCCGTTGGCATGACCTGCGGCGTTCGACGACGAGCCGCCCGCGGTCGACGTGGCCTGGGGCACGTGAACGGGGCCCACCGACGTCGTGTCGTGGATGATAATCGTGCCGCCCTTCTCGGCGTGGGCACCGGCCACCATCAGGCCGAGGTCGAATATGGCGGCGACCGCCAGGACGACGGGTGTCTTGCGCATCTAGCTTCTCCCTTGATTGGGTGGGACGAAGATCGGCGCGGCCCGCCGACCTGGGCTTCGTCGCCGGCCTTGCCGGCTCCGCACGGTTGTCATGGCAGCCTCAGAAGGTCGCCGCGCTGGGGCGCGCCGCCGTCGACCACCTCGGCGGTCGAGACCTTGTCGCGGACCGCATCGACCTTGATCGCGCCGACCTTGCTCATCTCCACGTCCAGCACCTCGCCGGTGGAGGGGTCGGTCAGGGTCTTTCCCTTGTGGAAGACGTTCAGGGTCAATCCCGGCTGGACGTTCCGGTCCGCGCCGGCGTTGAGGTAGACCATCGCTCCGTCCGTCTCGATCACCAGCGCCGACCAGGGCACGGTGCGCATGCCCGCGGCGATCTGCTCGACCGCCTGCTGGATCGCCTGCTCGCCGGCCTGGCCGATCGGCGTCTTGTGGAAGGTCGAGGCGTCCATCGAGGCGCCGCTCCTGGGGTTCACAAGGCTCGCGTCCGCCGAGGTGGTGGCTGCGACGCCATGAGCCTTCGAGGTCGAAACCACCTGGCCGGTGGTGGTGTCGACCAGGCGCAGGGAGATCTCGATCAGCGACTTCTGCTTCGACACCCCCGCCCGGCCGCCCAGGATGCCGCCGATCGGCAGTCCGCCGACTCCAAGGCTCGAGCCGCCGGCGTTGGCCTCGTACTTGGTCACCGTTCCGCGGATGATGGCGCTGGCGCCGATCAGCTGGCCCGTGTGCGCCGCCGTCTCGGCGGTCGCCGCGCCGCTCTCGCCGAGCTGCTGTTCGGCCTGGACGCTGGAAAGGCCCGGCCGCTCGACCACCACGAAACGGCCGTCGCGGACCAGGGCGTCCGTCAGCATGGCGGTCAGGCCGTCGGCGGTGATCGCTCCGCCAAAGGCGTCCGGCGCCTGGAAGGTGTCCACCGCAACCGTCTTCTTCAGCCCGTCGTAGGCCGCCGGCGCCGGCTGGGCCGCGGCGGCGCCGACGAGGGCGAGCGCGGTCAGGAGGCCGAGGCCAAACGTCTTCATGGTGAGTCCTCGGATGCGCGGACGCCTGCACGTCGCCCGCATGCGGCCGACTATGTCCGCGACCGCCGGAACCGGGAGGCGCCCGTCTAGTGCGAATGCACCAGCCAGCGATGCTCGACGGGCGTCCGACGGAAGTCCCAAGCTTGCGCCCGCTCGCAATGGGTTGCGGAGGACCGACGACATGTCACGACGTCTTGCGATCGCAGCCGCCGGCGTTCTGGCGCTGGGCATGACGAGCGGCGCCGCGTTGGCGGCTCAGACCGGCGCTCCCGGCGGCGCTGCGACGTCGAACGGGCCGGCTCAGGCGCCGATCAACACCAGCCGCTCCAACATCAAGCACGCGGCTCCCACCAGCGAGACCGGTGACGCCGGCGTCGATGGGAATGCGAACGGGCCAGCTCAGGCGCCGATCAGCACCAGCCGCTCCAACATCAAGCATGCGGCTCCCACCAGCGAGACCGGTGACGCCGGCGTCGGTGGGAATGCGAACGGGCCAGCCCGGGCGCCAGTCCAAACCAGCCGCTCCAACATCAAGCATGCAGCTCCCACCAGCGAGACCGGTGACGCCGGCCTTCCGGGCGGTCCCGCCGGCGGGCGCGGCATCAGCGACCAGGCCGCCTCCGGCAACCTGACCTCCTTCCTGCGCACCTCCTGCAAGGCCGGCGAGAAGGCCGTGGCTGTCGATGGTAAGGTCGCTTGCATCCCGTCGGCGAGCGGGCTCGCAGCAGGGGACAGCCAAGCCGCGGTAGGAGGGCGGGGTCGCCCCTGGCCGGGCTGCGCCGACCGGACAAGGGCCGGAGCTTCGCTCTTCTCTTCCCGATCGCCCCGGCGAAGGCCGGGGCCCAGGTCCGGCTTACCGGCGCTGATTGGATCGGCTCGGAGTTCTTGGAGCCAGCTCTCCAGCCCACCATCTGGGCCCCGGCCTTCGCCGGGGCGATCGAAGATGAGGGAGATGCCCAAGCGCTCGATCTCGACCCGTCGGGTGGTCGGCGAAACCCCGTTCAGGCCAGCCGGCTGAACAGCTGCACCGCCTCGGTCTGGCTCCTCGCGCCGCTCTTCCTGAAGGCGCCCTGCAGATGGTTGCGGGCGGTGTTCAAGCGCCATGCCGGCCCTGGCCGCGGCGTCGGCGAGGCTGGCGCAGCGCACCAGCTCGATGGCGAGGTCCGCCTCGCGTTCGGTCAGGCCGAAGACGGCGATCAGTGATGGCTTGGATGGCGCCCGGACGGCGCTCAGGTCGTAGAGGTGGACGACGCAGGCCACGGCGTGGCCGGCGAGGAAGCGCTCGGTCGGCGGCGCGGGCATGACCCTCAGCGACATAGGGCTTCAGCCCCGAAGGGCGGGTCACCAGCATCTGGCCGCCGGGCCTGTGGTCCGACTCCCTCGAGGCGCGGATGGCGTCGCCGATCATCCGCTGGAGCCGGCGCGTCTCGGGTCCCCGACGCGTGAGGAGGCCGCCGGCCGCCAGGGCCAGGCCGTCGGACGCCGCCAGGATCGCGGCGGCCGCGTCGTTCATGAAGGTCGGCGCGCCGGCGCCGTTCAGCAGCATCAGCCCGTCCGCCTTGCTTGCCAGGGCCTCCAGCAGCGCCGCCTGGGTCGCCGCCCTGTGCTCCATCACCTGGCCGAGGGAGCAGGCCTGCTCCATGTGCGGCGCCAGGCGTCGGTAGGCCTCGATCGCCTCGGCTGAAGCGTGGCCCTCGTCCGGCGTGCTCAGGACCGTCATCATTGCGGTGCAGCCCTGGGGAAGGCTCATCACGGCGCCCAGCTGGTACTTTACCTTCAGGATCTCGCAGGACTCGCGGACCCAGAGGTTCCGGTCCATCTCCGCCACGTCGTAGAGCGCGTGGTCGTAGTAGAGCTGACCCGGCCTGACGGTCCGGTAGTGGTCCGGCCGCGGGTCGTTGGCGTAGGCTTCGCTCGCAAAGAAGGCCGCCTGGAACTCCGGCGAATAGCCGTGGTTCTCCACGAACGTCGGGGCCAGGGACGCGTCCGACGCGGAGAGGATGGCGGCGCTCGCGCCGAAGGCGTCGGCGAGCTTCCCGAGCGCGTCGGACCAGGCGGCCTCGCCCATGGCCGCGGCATAGAGCTGTGCGACCAGACGATCGTGATCGTCGCGCGCCAGCACGTCTTGACCCCCCGCCCCACAGGCATCCTATGGTGATGTCTAGTGCAGATGACCCAGACCTGAAAAGCATTGTGGCGCCGGCTGCGGCCCCGGTCCGGCCGCGTGCTCGAAAGTAGTTCAACCTTGGGTTCCTGACGGGTCCTGGTCTGGGAGGTTTAGAGTTCATGACATCCGTTCCGGGCTCATTTCGAGCCTGCCTGGTCCTCGCCCTGGCGCCGGCCCTCGCGGCGGGGCTCGCCGCCCGTCCCGCCGCCGCCCAGACGGCCTCGCGGACAGGCGCGCAGGAGGTGTTGGTCACGGCCCGCTGGCGCGCCGAGCCGCTCCAGGACGTCCCGGTCTCGGCCGCGGTCTTCTCCCAGGCGGACCTGACGTCGCGCAACGTCTCGAATCTTTCCCAGATCGGGGCCTTCACGCCCAACCTGGTGTTCGACCCTGGCACGGGCGACACGGGCGGAAGCACCAACGCCCAGGTGTTCATCCGGGGCGTCGGCCAGTCGGACTTCCTGTTCACGACCGAGCCCGGCGTCGGGATCTATGTCGACGGCGTCTACATGGCGCGGTCCATCGGATCGATGATGGACCTGGCGGACGTCGAGCGCGTGGAGGTCCTGAGGGGCCCCCAGGGGACCGTGTTCGGCAAGAACAGCGTCGGCGGCGCGATCAACCTCGTCACCCGGCGCCCGGGCGAGGAGGCCGGCGCGCGCGCGCGCATCACCGGCGGCGACCATGGCCGCGTCGACGGCTTCGCGACGGCCGACCTGCCGATCGTCCCCGGCCGGCTGCTCGCCAAGCTCACCGTCCTGTCCAACCATCGCGACGGCTTCGTCGCGCGCGAGCCGGACGGCCCCAGGCTCGGCGACATCGACGCCAACGGCGGGCGCCTTCAGCTGCTGTGGATTCCCGCCGCCCAGGCCGAGGTGCTGGTTTCGGCGGATTACGTCGCCCGGCGCGAGACGCCAACCGCCAGCGGCCTGGTCGCCGTCAACCCGTCCGCCCCGCTCCTGGCCCTGTGGAACGGCCTGGTCGGTGGTCCGAGCGGGGCGCCCTACGACGCGCGCTACGTCCCCGCCGATCCGGCCGTCGGATACGGGACCGGTCCGAGCTCGAGCAACCTCGACCAGTGGGGCGTGTCCGCCACCGCCAGCTGGCGCGCCGCATCCGGGACCACCTTCCGGTCGATCACCGCCTATCGCCATGAGCGCGCGGCCTTCGTCACCGACCAGGATTTCTCTCCCGTCGCCTACGCCGACCAAGCCGTCCACGACCGGATGGGCCAGTTCAGCCAGGAGGTGCAATGGCTCGGGGCGGCCGACGGCGGACGCCTGACCTATGTGCTCGGCGGCCTCTACTTCCAGGAGTCGGGCCACGACGCCTATAGGGTGCAGATCGCGCCCGGCCTCTTCCAGGCGCTCGAGGCGCTGCCGCCCGGGATCATCCCGGGCCTGGGCGGCGCGGGCAACCCGGCCAACGTCGGCCTCGATTTCGACGGCCAGGTCCTGAGCGACATCACGAGCCGCAGCGAGGCGATCTTCGCCCACGCGGACTATCGGCTGACTGACCGGATCGACCTGTCCGCAGGCCTGCGCGAGACCTGGGACCAGAAGGATTTCCATGCCCGCTTCGACCGCTACGCCTCGGGCGTGACGGCCTACGACGTGGCGCCGAGCCGCAGCTGGAATGCCCTCACGCCGCAGGTCGCGATCCGGTATCGCTTCACTCCCGAGGCGATGGCCTACGTCTCGGCGGCCAGCGGCTACAAGGCCGGCGGCTTCAACGGTCGCGCCCAGACCGCCTTCGTCGCCGCCAAGGGGTTCGGTCCGGAGCGCCTGTGGACCTATGAGGCCGGCGTCAAGACCAGCTGGCTCGGCCGCCGCCTCGTCATCGATGCGGACGTCTTCCACAGCGACTACACCGATCTTCAGCTGCTGCGCCTGGATTCCGACGGCGGTGTCCCCGTGGTCGTGGCCGACAACGCCGGTTCGGCCAGGATCGACGGCTTCGAGGCGGAGATCACAGCCGTCCCGGCCGCCGACCTGCGGGTCGAGTTCGGCGTGGGCGCCCTGCGCGCCCGCTACACGCAGCTGAACCCCGCGATCGCGGGCCTGACGACGGCGAGCCGGCTTCCCAAGGCGCCGGATTGGACCCTCGACCTCGGCGTCGAGCGCGATTTTCGCATTCCGCTCGGCGAACTGGATGCGCGCGCCGACTACGCCTACCGGTCCAAGGTCTACAACACCGCCGACAACTCTCCCCTGACCACGCAGAGCGGCTACGGGCTTCTCGACGCGCGGCTCGCCCTCCGGCCGGCGCGGGGGTCGTGGTCCCTCGCCGTGTTCGCGACGAACCTGACGGACGCGCGCTACATCACCAATGGCCTCGACACCCTGTCCAGCATCGGGATCGCGGACGTGACCTATGGCCGGCCGCGCGAGTGGGGCGTCGAGCTGGACTGTCGCCTCTAACCGGCCTTGGCCTGGGCGTGCGAACCGCGCGGCCACTTGTCCCTTCCTGCCGTCGGGCCGTGAAGCTAGATTGAGCCCATGGCGCGCGGCCGTTTGGGCGAGCTTCTCCTCGCCAGGACCCTGATCTCCGAACGGGAGCTGTCGGCGGCGCTTTCGCTGCAGGCGGAGGTGGGCGGCCTTCTGGGCCTCGTCCTGGTGCGGATCGGCGCCGTGTCCGAGGAGCGGCTGCTCGAGGTCGTGGGCGAGCAGCTGGATCTCGAGGTCCTGGGGCCGCGCGAGTTGCCGCCGCTCGACCGGATCGAGGCCCTGATCGGCGAGAGCGCGGCGCCGCTCAGCTGGTGGCTTGACCGCCAGGCCGTCGCCTGGCGCACCGAGGACGCCGCGGGCGCGGGCGTCGTGTGCGCCGCCGTCCAGCCGCTGGATCCCGCCCTTCGCGAGCGGCTGGCCAAGGCGTTCGGTCCGGACGTCGAGTTCCGCATCGCGCCCAGGGCGGTGATCGCCGCCGCGCTCGAGGAGCTGACCCGGGGCGCACAGGCGGGCTCCGCGGCCGCGCGCGAAGCCGACGCCGTCCAGCTGCGCGAGCTGGCCCAGGAGGCGCCGGTGGTGGATTTCGTCAACGGCCTGTTCTCCGAGGCCCTGGAGCGGCGCGCCTCGGACGTCCACGTCGAGCCCTTCGAGGAAAGGTTCGTGGTCCGCATGCGCGTGGACGGCATCCTCGCCACCGCGCGCACCGGGCCGCGCTCGAGCTTCGACGCCGTCTGCTCGCGCATCAAGCTCCTGTCGGGCATGGACATCGGCGAGCGGCGCCTGCCCCAGGATGGGCGCCAGTCCATCCGCATCGCCGGCCAGGAGCTGGACCTGCGCGTCTCGACCCTGCCCACCGCCTGGGGCGAATCGGTCGTGCTGCGTCTTTTGGGCAAGTCCACGCGCCTGCCCGAGCTCAAGGAGCTGGGCCTCGGCGAGGATCAGGCGCGCCAGCTCCTGGGCCTGGTCGACCGGCCCGACGGCGTGGTGCTGGTCAGCGGGCCCACGGGATCGGGCAAGACCACCACCATCTACCGCCTGCTCACCCACCTGAACGACGGCGCGCGCAAGATCGTCACGGTCGAGGATCCGGTGGAGTTCGACCTGCCCGGCGTGGTCCAGGTCCGGGCCCGCCCCGAGATCGGCCTCAGCTTCGCCGCGGGCCTGCGCTCGATCCTGCGCCAGGACCCGGACGTGATCATGGTCGGCGAGATCCGCGATCCGGAAACCGCCCGCATCGCGGTGCAGGCGGCCATGACCGGGCACATGGTCATCTCCACCGTGCACACCAACTCGGCCCTGGCCGCCGCCGCCCGCCTCGTCGACCTCGGGGTGGAGGACTACCTCCTGGCCGATGTCCTGGGCGGCCTCGTCGGCCAGCGCCTCGTGCGGCGACTTTGTCCCCACTGCGCGCGCCCCGCCTCGGCAGATGAGATAGAGGTTCTGGAGCGGACGGCGCCGCCCTTCAACCCCGCCGCGGGCCCGGCGTCCTGGCGCGCGGCCGTCGGCTGTCCGCGCTGCGCGGGCCTGGGCTATGCGGGGCGTCTCGGCCTCTACGAGATCGCCAGGTCCACCCCGGCCCTGCAGCACGACATCCGCCGCCGCGCCGGCGAGGAGGAGCTCGCCCGCACGGCCCGTCAGGACGGCTTCCTCACCATCTTCGAGGACGGCTGGGCCAAGGCCCGTGCGGGCCTGACCACCATGGCCGAGGTGCTGCGGGTCGCCAACGCGCCGGGCGAGGGGTCCGCCTCCGCGGGTGAGCGGCCGCTCGCGGTCGGTCAATGACCGGATGACCGCCGCCGATCCCTCCGGCGCCTCGGGCTTCCGCTACGACGCGATCGGGCGCGACGGCCGGCTCGTCAGCGACGTCGTCCAGGCCGAGGACGAGACCGCGGCGCTGCGCCGCCTCTCCGGCGACGGACTGGTGGTGGTCCGCCTCGCGCCGGTCCGGGCGAAGGCCAAGTCCTCGCGCCGGCGCCAGCTCGGCTTCGGCGAGCGGGTGATGGTCCTGCGCCAGCTCGCCCTGATGCTGAACGCCGGGGTGCCCCTGCTCGAGGCGCTGGAGACCGTCCGCGACGGCGCCGGCGCGGCCGGCGGCCAGTTCGGCGACATCGCCGCGGCGCTGAAACGCGGCGAGGCCTTCACCAGCGCCTGGTCCGCCCATGCGACGGGCTTCCCCTTCTATGTCCACGCCCTGGCCGGCGTCGGCGAGGCGTCCGGGCGTCTCGGCGCCGTCCTCGCCGATGCGGCCGAGCAGATGGAGTTCGAGCACCGGCTGCGGCGCGACCTGGTCAACGCCCTGACCTACCCCGCCTTCCTGGCATGCGCGGGGGTGGCCGCGGTCGCCTTCATCCTGATCGAGATCGTGCCGCGGTTCTCGGCCATGCTCGGCTCGAACACGGTGAAGTTGCCGCTGTCCTCGCGCCTGTTGCTGCGCGCCGGCGACTTCGCCAGCAGTCACGTCTGGGCCGTGGCATTGGGCTTCGGCGGGGCGATCCTGGCCGCCTGGGCGGCCTTGCGCCGGCCCGACGTCCAGCAGGGGCTCTATGCGCTCGGCCGCCGCTCGCCGATCCTCGGCCGGCTGCTCAAGGCGCGGGAGATCGCCCTGTGGTCCCGCCTCACCGCCTTCGGCCTGCGTCACGGCGTTGAGCTCCTCACGTCGGCCGGCCTGGCCCGGCGCGCCATGCCCGCCGGCCCGCTGCGCACGGGCCTGGAGGCGTTCGAGACCGACCTCAAGGCCGGCCGCGCGGTCGACGAGGCCCTGGCCCGCAACACGGACCTCTCGGGCATGGACCTGAGTCTGCTTCGGGCCGGCCAGAGGTCCGGCGCCCTGCCCGCCATGTTCGGGGCCCTGGCCGACAAGTACGAGGCCGAGCTGAAGGACGGCGTGAAGCGGCTCCTCGCCCTGCTGGAGCCGATCGCCATCGGCGCCATCGCCCTGATGGTCGGCGCGGTCGCCCTGTCGCTGGTGGGGGCGCTGGCGAGCCTCTACGACACCGTCGGCTGATGCCGCTTGCGCCCCCAGGGCTGGCCGCGCTCGGCGGCCTCGTCATCGTTTCGGCCGCGGCGGTCGCCGCCCTGTTTCCTCGCCCGCTCCTGAAGGCGCTCGAGACCGGCCAAGGCCAGCCCAAGGTTCCGAACCTGTTCGTCCCGTCGGTCCTGGCGGGGCTTGCGGCGGGCGCCGCCTCGGCCGCCGTCGGCGGCTGGGCCGTTGGGACCGCCCTGGGCGCCGCCGCCGCCGTCCTGACCTCCATGGCGCTGATCGACCTGCGGCGCATGGTGATCCCGGACGTCCACGTGGCGATGCTGGCGGTCCTCGCGCTCGTCGGGCCCCTGGCGCCGCCTCTGGCGACCGCCGCCCTGGGCGCCCTCGTCGGCGGCGGGCTCCTGTGGGCCGTGCGCTGGGCCTTCATGCGCCTGCGCGGGGTCGAGCCCCTGGGTCTCGGCGACGTGAAGCTGATGGCGGCGCTGGGCGCCCTTTGCGGCCCGCGCAGCGTGCTCTGGGTCATCGTCGCCGCCTCGGCCGCGGGGGCGACGTGGGGCCTCGTCCGCAACCGCGGCCGGATCGAGGGCGCGCCGGCCCTGCCGTTCGGCGCCTTTGCGGCGCTGCCCGCCGCCGCCGCCCTGGCGCTGGGCAAGCTGGACGGCCTGGTATGAGCCGACGCCGCGGCTTCAGCCTGATCGAGGCCCTGGTCGCCCTGATCGTGGCCTCGATGGCCTTGCTGGCCGTCTACGCCCTTCAGGAGCAGCTCGCGCGCGGCCAGCTCCGCTACCAGCGCGCCCTTGCTGCGGCCGGCCTCAGGCGCGACGCCATGGCCCTGACCGAAGAGGTCAATCCCATGTCCGAGCCCGTTGGCGAGCGGCCGCTGGCGGGAGGACGCCGGGTGCGCTGGACCTCCACGCCCCTGACCGATCCCCGCCCCAATGCGGGGTATCCGTCGGGCGTCGGCAGGTACGAGGTGCGGCTCTATCGGCTGAGCGTGCTGATCCTCGACGCGCAGGGCCGCCGGATCGATTCGGTGGCCTTCGACCGCCTGGGCTGGCGCAGGCTCGACACCGGCGCGGGCGAGGCGCCGTAGCGGCCCTACGGCGGCGGGATAAGGGCGCCGGGCTCCGCCTCGGGCTTGCGCGCCGGGACGATGCGCAGCTCCTTGCCCGCCCCGAACGGGGTCAGGGTGTGCGTCAGCGGGCCGATGCCGGCGCCCAGCGCGTCGTTCATCTGCGAGGCGTACCGTTCGGTCCAGCGGCTCATGTCGCTCCCGTCGCGCAGGATGTAGGGCGTGACGAGCATGATCAGCTCGGTCTTGCCGCTGGACATGGCGTTGGTCTTCAGCGCCTCGCCCAGGATCGGGATGTCCTTCAGGACCGGCACGCCGGAATCGCCCTTGGTGTAGCTGGTGTCGATCAGGCCCCCCAGCACCGCCGTGGTCCCCTCCTCGAGCGACAGCTCGGTGGTGACGTTGCGGTTCAGGATCAGGGGGCTGCCGATGGCCTGGTTCGGATTGGGCTGCTGGTTGGAGACCTCCTGGGTGATCTGCAGGTTCACCCGGTCGCTGCCGTAGACCACCGGCCTGATGTGCAGGATGACGCCGGTCTGGCGGTACTGGATGGTCTGCAGGATGTCGGTGCTGCCGGCCGTCGAGGTGGGGCTGTTGATCTGGGAGGTGATGAT
Source organism: uncultured Alphaproteobacteria bacterium (assembly GCA_963775275.1). GTDB lineage: Bacteria > Pseudomonadota > Alphaproteobacteria > Caulobacterales > Caulobacteraceae > JANWHQ01. The sequence continues at coordinate 1,846,304 of CAVZII010000005.1, forward strand.
CGGAACGTCGGTGCCGACCTGGATGTGAGCCTCGCTGCCGGTGCGCGCCACCAGCCGCGGCCGCGACAGGATGTTGACGTTGTTGTTCGAGGCGAAGGTGTTGAAGGCGGCGTTCAGGTCGCCGCGGGCGAACTTCAGGTTCAGTCCGTTGGAACCCATCCCGAGACCGCCGAGCGTGCCGCCGCTCAGCACGCCGCCGCCCATGGAATGCTGGAAGAACCACTCCAGGCCCAGGTTCGTCTGATCGTTCAGGGTGACTTCGGCGATGGTCACCTCGACCAGCACCTCCTTGAGCGGCGTATCGAGCGCGGCGAGCAGGGTGTGAAGCTGGGAGAAGTCTTCGGCGGTTCCGGTGAACAGGATCCGGTTGCCCGGGGGATCGACGACGATCGAGCCGCCGCGGAACTTCGCGGACCTCTGGCCGAAGTCGGCCGTCTGGGAGGATCCGGGCGCGCCGGCCGCCGGCTGGACCGCCCGCGCCGGCCCCGAGGAGTCCGCCCCCCCGGCCGAGATCAGCTTGGCCAGGTCGTCGGCGTTGGTGTTCTGGACCTGGTAGATGAAGGTGTTCTCGCCCGGTCCCAGGGCGGAAGGCTGGTCCAGCTTGCCGATCCAGTAGCGCGCCCGCTGCAGCAGCGCCGGATCCTTGGAGAAGACCAGGACCTCGCCGGCGCCCGGCATGGCCAGGACCAGGACCGAGTGCGGAGCGGCGGGCGCGCCGATCGAGCCGTAGCCCTCGGCCCTGAGGCTGTCCGACAGGGAGGCGGCCAGGCTGTCCACCGACCAGTAGACGGGCTGGGCCTTGATCACGCTGGCGCCCGAGAACTGCGGCTGGTCCAGCCGCTGCAGCGCCGCCACGGCGTCGGCGACGTAGCGCGCCGGCCCTTCCACCACCACCGAGTTGGTCGCGGCCTCGGCCGAGAAATTCACCTGCCGCGCCTGGGGGAACACGTCGGTCATCAAGGCGATGAGGGCGGTCACCTCGATCTGCTTGGCCTCGTAGAGCTGGGAGGTCTGCCTGAGCGCTTCGGGCGGCTCCTCGTCGGGCTTGGCCTGCAGCGTCATCGGAGGCGGGCCGGCCGCGACCGTCGTGTCGGACACCACATTGACCACCCCGTCGGTGATGTCCACGCGCAGGCCGTAGCCCTTCAGGGCCAGCTCCGTGAGCCGGAAGAAGCTCCGCTTGCTCATGCCGCGCACGCTTCTGAGCGCCACGACGTCGGTCCGGGCCGCGACGTCCGGTCCGAGCACATAAGGGACTTTCAGGATGTCGCCGAACACCGTGTTGACCAGCCGCGGCAGGGGCTGGGGCGGCAGGGCCACGTCCACGGGCTCGTCAGGAACCAGCCGGGCGATCGCGGCGTCCTCGGCCGCCTGGCGGTCCGGCGCGCGGACGCCCGTCGCCGTACGCCGTACGGGCGTGGGGGCGCCTGAGGCCGCAGCAGCACGCGCCTGAGGTGACGCCGGCGCCTTGAGCCCGCCGGCCAGGCTCGCGCAGCCGGCCATGCCCGCGCACAGGGCGGCGAGCGCGGCCGTCCGCATCGTAGCCGACAATGTCCTGGTCAGCTGAGCCACCCCCGACGTCTCTCGCTAGCCCCCATCCGCCGAGCCGTAGAGCGGGGCGCGCTTCTCTTCGCGCCCCCTGCGCAGCACGGCCTCGTCCATGGTGAGGCCCGCGAGCCGCCATCCCCCTTCGAAACTGTCGCCAACCCTGAGCAGACGCGAGCGGCCCCCGTCAACCGCTTGCTCGCGCAGCACGACGGCGAGCCCGTCCGGGCCTCGGTTGATGATCGCCGAGACCTGACTGCGGAACACCAGGGCGATGTCCGGCTCCGGCGGCGGAGCCGGCCCGGGCGGCGGGGCCGGATCGCCGCCCTCGTCCGGACCGGCGGCGGCGGGTTCCGCGCCCTCCAGCTTGTCGGCGAGATCGCCGAGCGCCTCCGCCGAGGCCTCGTCCGGCCGCGGCAGGACCTGGGAAGGCTGGCCCTGGGCAAACCGGGTGACGCTGACGGGCTCGGGCGGCCGGCCCGGCGCGGCCCATCCCGCGGCCAGGGCCGCGACGCCGGCTGCGAGCAGGAGCGCTGCGGCCTGCGGGGTCATCGCGCCTGGCCCTGGGCGTCGATCTGGATTGGGAACAGCAAGGCCAGCTTGAATTCGGGCGCGTCGGCCGTATTCACCTCCATCTCGTCGAGCGCGAACGTCTTGGGATCGGACGCCAGGCGCTTCAGGAAGGCGACGACGGGGCCGCTGACGTAGGGCCCGGTCACCTCCGCGCGCAGCAGGGGCGTGGCGGCGTCGCCCTCGGGCGCCTCGGCCAGGCGGACCTGGATGTTGGCGAGGCCCGCCGCCTGCGCGGCGGCGACGATGCGCTGCTCGATCCTCACCCGGACGAGCCAGAGGTTGCGCCCGTGCTCGGACCAGCCGGACAGGGCGGCGAGCTGCGCCCTGTCGAAGGCGTCCAGCTGGTCGCGGTCCTGCGCCGCGCGCCGCTGCCGGGCCAGGGCCAGGTCGGCCTGGGCCACCTGGTAGCGGTCACGTTGGGCGCCTGCCCACTGGAAGGCCTTCACGTCGACCACGGCCAGCGCCGTCAGGCCCGCCAGCGCCAGCAGCCAGCGTTCCCGCGCGGACAGCGGCGCCAGCACGGCGGCCATCCGGCCGCCGACGCCGCTCAGCCATCCGCCTGGGACGGGTCTTCCTGCCAGCATGTTCGAAAGAGGGCTAAGCCCGGCCCGCCAAGGTGTTTTCGCAAGAATTGTGACGGCATCCTCGGCTATAGTCCAGCCTGCCCCGATGGGTCTCGGGCGCGGCGGGAGGGCGCAGCTTGTCCGGATTTCGTCCAGGTCGAAGGCGGGCGCCCGCGCCGGCCCTCCCGACGTCGCGCGCCGTGGAGGCGCTCGCCGCCGCCAAGCGCGGCTACAGCCTGCTGGAGATCCTCATCGTCCTGGCGATCATCGGCCTGATCGCCGCGCTCGTCGGGCCGCGGCTGTTCGCCCAGCTCGACAAGTCCAAGGTCACCACCGCACGCGTCCAGGTCCGCGCCCTGGAGACCGCCCTCGACACCATGCGGCTGGACATCGGCCGCTATCCCAGCGGCCAGGAGGGCCTGAACCTCCTGGTCAAGGCCGATCCGCAGGCCGTGACGGGCTGGGCCGGCCCCTACCTCAGCGGCGCCCTGCCCAAGGATCCCTGGGGCCATCCCTACGTCTATGAGCCGTCGGCGGACGGCCAGAAGGCGCCCGAGGTCTACAGCTACGGCTCCGACGGCAAGGCCGGCGGGACAGGCAATGCGGCGGACGTCTACAACACCGCCGGGACCTGAGGCGCGCGCCCGCGCGGGTTACTCCGTGCTGGAGATGCTGATCGTCCTTGCGATCATCGCCTTGGCCAGCGCCATGGTCTTCCCGAACGCGGCCGCCATGGCCGACCGGGTGGTCGCCCATGCCGTCTTCTTCGACTTCGAGCGGCAGATGGCCGACCTGCGCCGCGAGGCCTACCGCGGCCAGACCCCGCTGGTCGTCTACCCGACGCACGCGGCGGCCGGCGCCGATCCCCGCGGACGGACGATCGCCCTGCAGGCCGGCTGGTCCTATGCGCTGGACCGGCCGATGGCGATCAGCGCCGGCGGCGCCTGCGCCCCGGCCTCGGCCGAGTTGCTGGACGGGAGCCGGCCGGTGATGCGCCTCGCAGCGCCCGACGGCGACTGCCGCTTCTTCAGGGTGAGGTAGACGGCGCGGGCCGCGCCAGCTTCATCTGCAGGCGGATGACCTGGGCGTCGTCGTCGGTCAGCGGCCGCACGTCCGCGAAGGCCCCGCTGTTCTCCAGCTCCAGCGCGATCCGGTCGACCCGGTCGATCGCAGCATAGGGCAGGGTCAGCGTCAGCGAGGCGCGGTCGACCTTCATCTGCGTCGCCTCCACGTCGTAGAGCTGGAGCACGCCCAGCGCGACCGATAGCGCCGCCAGCGGGTCCTGGCCCGTGGACAGCCTTCGGAAGGCGGCCAGGCGCTGCGCGCCCTGCCGGTCGCCGGCCGGCCCGCGCGCCGCGGCGACCGCCGTCGCCTCTGCCCCGGCGGCGCCGGCCAGCCGCCCCAGGCGCAAGGCCTGGCCCGCGAAGAAGCCGCCCGCCGCGATCAGGACCGCCGTCGCGGCCACCGCGCCGATGCGCGCGGCCTCGGCCGGCGTGATGGCCCCGAGCTCGGCGAGCCCGGGCAGCGGGTCGCGCGACCAGGGCAGGTGATCGGCGGTCGGCGGCTCGGCCGGCGCGGGCTCGTCCGCCGCCCGCTGCACCCGCACGAAGGCGTCCCAGGCCTCGGAGTCGAAGCGCTCGGGCCGCCAGGCCGAGCCGATCAGGGCGCCGCCCCGCCAGCACTGGGCGTCGAATCCCCGGCTCGAACGGATGATCCGCCAGCCTTCGCCCGGCGCCTGGGCGAGGGTCTCGGGCGCGACCGCTGCGGCCCTGGAGCCGAACCGCTCGCGCAGCTTCGCGTCGACCCAGTCCCGGTCCCACCACCAGATCGAGACGCCGCCGTCGCCGCGGCGCATGCGCCATCCGGCGTGGGCGAAGGGCGCGGCGGCGCGGGCGTGCAGGCGGGCTGCGGCCGCCGCGGCCGAGCCCTGGGCTCGTCCGGCGTCGAACCAGCCGAAGCTGCAGAGCTCGCGGGCCAAGAGGACCACGGGCCGCCGCCAGCCGGCCCGGCCGGCGCCGACCGGCTCGAACCGCCCGTCGGCGGACAGCAGCTCAAGCGGCGGGCTGAGGAAATCGGGGGTCATCGTTGCTGTAGCTCGTCTTCTCCTGGGGCCGCATGGACCGGACCGTCCGCTCCTCGATCCAGACGGGCCGGTCCGGGTCGTCGGGTGTCGCGACCAGGCGCGCGCGCTCGACGAGGCCCGCCGACGGCTGGGCGATCTTCAGCGCGAACCGCCCGCTTGGGAAGCCGTAGTTCCGCTCCGCGTCTCCCCTCAGCGCGACGCCGGCCGCCCGGCCGAGATCCTCCAGGGACCGGAACGGCGCCTGGGCGCGCGCCTTCACCGCCGCCTCGGCCTGTGCGGCCGAGAGCCCAAGCAGGACCCGCAGCGCCGTCGGCGGGGCGGTGTTGACGTTGAGCCCCGCGCTCGTGGGATCGGTGGTCACCTCGTCGGCCAGCGCGGCCCAGGCCTCGGAGCTGACCGCCGCATCCCAGCCGAGCACGCCGAAGACCTGGGCCGTCTTGCGCAGCGGCGCGTCGGGCGGCGGCGCCAGGCCCGCGCGGTCGTAGTCTGCGGCTTCCGCGCCATCGGCCCGCTTCAAGCTGTCCGGATCGATGTAGTCGGCGAGCCGGTCGGTCATGGCCGAGCGCGCGCCGGGCGGGGCGCCGAGCACGCCGAACAGCCGCTGGAACCCCGCCGGTCCCAGGGCGTCCAGGTTGATCAGCCCGGCCGCGTCCTGCAGCGACAGCCAAAGGCCCGTTCCGGTCGCGGCATAGGGCCGGCCATCGAGGGCGACAAACGAGGCGGAGTCCGCCCCGAGCGTGGTGGGCGTGAGCTGCGCCGTCGCGGCGAGATAGGCGGCCCGGGCCTCCAGGTCCAAGGCCTGCTCGCGGAAGCGCGTTTCGTCCACCGCCTCGCGAGTCTGCCGCGCCAGGGTGTCGAGCGCCGTCACCGCGACCAGGAACACCAGGGCCACGACGCCGACGGTCGCCAGCACGGCCGGCAGGGCGAAGCCCGCGCGAGGATCCCTTCCGCGCCGCATCTACAGACCGGCATCCGCGCCGGACGAAGCCGGCGCGTGCAGGGGATAGAGGCTCGGCCGGCCGGAGTCGGCGCGGTCCACCACCTCGAAGGCGCCGTCATCGGTCGCCAGCATGACGTAGAGCGACCGCGGGCGCTTGCGTTCGACCGATCCGCCCGCCCCGGCCGACGGGCTGGACCAGCGGTCTGACCATCGGACCCCGTCCGGTGAATAGGCGAAGCGGGCGTGGCGGGGGCGCAGATCGAACAGCTTCACCTTCACGCCATCGCCGACCTGGCAGACCACCTGGTCCCCTCCGCGACCGGCCTGAATCTCCACCTTCAGGTCATGCGCCGGCCCCCGCGCCGCGCACGGGGTCGACCGGCCGAGCACGGCGTCGCCAACGAATCCGTCCGGGCCCGCCGACAGCGCCCCGAACCCGGCGTCCTCGGCCGACATCGCTGCGGGCGGCAGGGCCAGCCCCCCGATCAGGGCGCGCAGGTTGTCCTGCGCCAGCTGCTGGTCGGCGACGGACAGGGCCCGGTCGCCCAGGCCAAAGCCGATCTGCGCGGCGCGCCCGCCGATTGCGAACACCAGGAGCAGCGCCATGCCCCCGATCATCAGCACGACCATCGCCTCGATCAGGGAGAAGCCGGCGCGCGGCGATGGCTGGCCGTCCAAGTTGGAGCCCCGCGGGATGGGCCGCAGAGCCGCTGCGGCGCGCGGCGAGCATCCCGACGACGCGGCGAGGATGTCAAGGACGCCGCTCGCGGCGCTCCGTCGCCCGCGCCGGCCCAGGATCGGCCCCGACGGCCTGCCCGCTTCGATCGAGCCGAGATCCGATTGGGTGGGCCTCGCCTTGACAGGGCCGGGTCCCCCCATCACGACCGCCCTCGCGATTGCGGCTGCGGGAGAGGCCAATGCCCGGCAAGGAAAAGATCATCGCCCTGGACCTTCCCTTGAAGGAGACCGCGGAACACTCGCCGGAGATCCGCGCGGCGCTGGAGCATCTCGAGAAGGAGCACGGCCTCGTTCCGAACTTCGTGCGCGCCTACTCGTTCGACGAGGCCAGGCTCGAGCCGTTCATGGGCCTCTACAACCAGGTGATGCTTGGGGAATCCGAGCTGTCGTGGCTCGAGCGGGAGATGATCGGTGTCGCCGTCTCTGCGGTGAACCACTGCCACTACTGCCTCACCTCCCACGGCGCGGCGGTCCGTGAGCTGTCGGGCGACCCCGTCCTCGGCGACACGGTGGCGACCAACTACCGCTTCGCCGATCTCGCCGCGCGCCACAGGGCCATGCTCGATTTCGCGGTGAAGATCACCGAGGCGTCCCACACCATCGGCGAAGGCGACCGCCAGGCCCTGCGCGATGTCGGGCTGTCCGAGCGCACCATCTTCGACGTCGCCGCCGTGGCCGGCCTCTTCAACTACACCAACCGGATGGCGTCCGCGCTCGATATCCGGCCCAACCGGGAATACCACCTCCGCGGGCGCGCCGAGCCGGAGGCGTAGTCGCGCCGCACGTCGGCGCAGGGACGTGGATGCGTCATGACGTCGGCCCCGGGGCTTTGCGAGGACGATGGAGACGACGCGCGCTCATCGCGGCCGTTCGACTCCTCCACGAGCTTGGCGGGCGTTCCATTTTCCCGGAGGCTCGTTCACTATCCCCGCCAGGGAGCTGGGGGATGGCCGAGGTCCGATCCAAGGCGACGAGCGCCGCGCTCGAGGCCTCCTATGCCGAGCAGGTCCGGCGCGGGGTCCTGATCGCCATCGCGATCCCGTGGCTGGTGCTGGTGCTCTATCTGCCGTTGAGCCTGAGCAGGCTGGCGTCGATGGCGGCCGATCAGAGCCGCTGGTTCGCCTACGACGTGATCTTCACCCTCGGCCAGACCCTGGTGACCATCGTCGTCTATCCCGTGCTCTACGTCGTGGCGATGCGTTCGTCCCGGCCGCTCAGGTGGGTCGCCGCCGAGCAGGTGTTCAATCTGGCGAGGACCATCCAGACCGTAGGGTTCGGCTGGATACCGTACGGCCCGAACTTCCCCCGCTACAATTCGGTCCACGTGGACGCCGCCAACTTCGTGCCGTTCGCCGTGATCTGCTTCCTGACGCTGTCGAGCTCCCTGCTCGCCTGGGCGGGCGCCGCGGCCGGCGTGGCGTGGACGGGCGCCAACCTGATCTCGTTCGCGCTCAATCCAGAGGCGAAGCTGTACCTCGGCCCGTTCGGCCACGCCGGGGGCGCGAAGGCGCTAGCCGCGGTCGCCGAACCCTGGACGCTGACGCCCGACCTTTTGGTGCTGCAGCTGATCGCGCTCGGCGTCTTCACCTGGCTCCTGGTCCGGACGAGCCAGGACGGCCGCCGCTTCGTGGCCTCCGCCGTCGAGGCCGAGGCCAGCCGCTCGACCCTGGCGCGGTTCTTCCCGCCGTCGGTGGCCGACCGGATCCAGTCCGGCCAGGAGACGCTCGAGCCGACCCTCAGGTCGGTCGCGGTGATGTTCGTGCACGCGCCCCGCCTGGCCGAGCCCGACGCGCGCGACCTGCCGGCGCTGCTCTCCCACTACGCCTGCGTGGAACGTGCGGTCTTCGACCACCATGGGATCGTCGACCGGTTCACCGGCGGCCCGGCCATGGCGATCTTCGGCGCCCTGGGCCCGGAGGCCGAGCCCTGCCCCGACGCCCTCGCCTGCGCCCGGGACATCGTCCGCCGCGCCGGGGATGGGGTCAGGGTGTCGCTGCACTTCGGTCCGGCCGTCTGCGGCGAGCTGGGCGGACCGACCAGCCGCTACTTCGGCGCGGCGGGAGACGTGGTCAACGTCGCCCAACGGATGCTCCGGGCCGCCGAGGGCCGAGGCGCCTCGATCCTGGCCACCGAACCGTTCGTGCGTGCGCTCGGCGCGGCCGCGCCGGCGTTCGCGCACGCCGGCGCCGTCGAGATCGACGGCCGCAAGGAGCCTGTTGAGCTCCTGGCCGCCCAGCCATGACCGCCGCGCCCTTCGCTTATCCCAGGCTGGGTCCGCGGGCCGCGCCGCGAAGCCTGCTGCTGCGGCTCCTCTGGGTGCTTCCGGCCCTTTACGCCGGATCGAGGTTCGGCTTCCACACTGCGGTCCACGTGGCGGCCGCGACGGTGCTGTTCGCCGCCGCGCACGTGGCGGCCAAGAGGACGCGAAGCGAGATCCTCAAGGCGGTTCTCCTGATCGCGCAGATGCTCATGGTCTTCGCGGTCGGCTTTCTGCCGTCGCCCTGGGGATTCGGCTCGGCGATCCCGGCTCCGCTGATGCTGAGGCTGCCGCTCTATGCCTTCATGTTCTGCTTCCCGGCCTACGCCGCGTCGCCCGCGCGGCCGTGGCTGGCGGCGATCGCGAGCATCCTGTTCGCCGCCTTGTGGGCCTCGGTCGTCCTGATCGCCCAGCGCGATCCGCACACGGTCACCCTGGCCGATCTGGACCGCAGCGTCTTCGCCGGCTGGCGGACCCTCTATGTCGCCCTGAACCAGCCGCACTTCTTCTCCGCCAGCCTGTGGCAGAACGAGCTCGTGGTGGCGAGCTGGGTCGGCGCCGTCATCACGCTGCAGACATTCAGGATCCGGGGCCTTGCCCGGCGGAGCGCGGCGATCGAGGCGCGCTCGAAGGCCCTGGCCGCCTATTTCTCCCCCCAGCTCGTGCGAGTGTTGATGGAGGCCGGCAAGGACCCTCTGCCGCCCCGGCCGCGGCGGCTGGCGATCCTGAACTGCGACCTCGTCGGCTTCACCGCCCTCGCCGGCGGCATGACCCCGCAGGAGGCCGGGCGGACATTGCGCGCCTTCCGCGCCTGCGTGGAGCAGGCGGTGTTCGCCGAAGACGGCGCCGTGTCGGCCTTCGTGGGGGACGGCGCGGTGGCCCTGTTCGGCCTGGCCGGGGAGGACGCCGCCGCCCGCGCGGTCCGCTGCGCGGGGCGGCTCCAGCGCGCCTGGGCTGAGGCTTCGGCCGGGCTGGCCGGCGGGCGCGCCGCGCCGGTCGCGGTGGGGATCGACCTCGGCGACGCGCTGATCGGCGTCGTCGGCGAGGGACGGTCCATGTCGCTGCTGGCGGCCGGCGCGCCGGTCCAGGGCGCAGAGCGCCTTCAGGCCGCCACGCGGACGTCCGGCGCCGCGATCCTGGTGAGCGACGCCGTTGCCGACGACCTGGCGGCCCGTGCGTCGCCGGTCCGCATGCGCCGGCTGGAGGCCGTGGGGGCCTGGACCGTCGATGCCGCGACAAGCGAGCCGGCCGACGGGCGCGGGCCGGATCTTTAGGGGCTGGCCCAGGGCGTAGGCGGCGCGCGCCATGCGGCGGCGGGCGACATCGTCAGAACCGCAACTTCAGGCCCACGGCGGCGCTTTGCACGACCTGGTCCGCCAGTCTGGGCTGGACGCGGTAGCTGGCGAAGGCGTCGAGCCGTCCGGCGAGCCGCGCCTCAAGCCGAAACCCCGCGGTCAACGCGTCGCGAGCCGCGTTTGGCCCGTGTGCGGCGAAGGCCGTGCCGTCACGCGCGTAGACGGTCGCGCGAGCGTCCGTATCCGCGAACTCGTGCGCATAGGTCGCCTCAACGCTGGCGCGGACGGTCCTGCCCGGACGCGCCTCGAACGTACGGGAGGCGGTGACGCCGACGACGGCCTGAGCGGAGGTCATCGGCCGAGGATCGATCTCGAGGTCGAAGCCGCCCGCGCCGCTCTCGGCGTAGCGGTTCTGCCAGGTGCGCCAGACCTTGAAGCCTGCGCGCGGCTCGATCTGCACGGCGCCCGCCTGCGTCGGCCAGCTCGCCTGCACGGCGCCGCCGAACTGATACGCATGCTGATCGCCGTGGGCGACCTTGCCCCGCGCCGCGATCCTGTCGACAGAGATGAGATCGTGGGCGAAGCCCGCCGCCGCGCCGAGGCGCAGGCGTCCGCGGCTCAGCCGGCCATAGAGGTCGAGACGCTCGGTCTCCGCCGCGGCGGCGCCGGCGGCGCCCTGCCATAGGTGCGTGCGCTCGTAGGTGACGGCGAGGCCTGCTCGCAGGTCGTCGCGAACGTCTCGATCCACGCCCGCCATCAGTCCATTGGCGCTGGTGTGGAACCCTGGCGCGCCCTGCTCGCCGTCGAGCGAGCCCCAGCGGCCCAGACCCTGGATCCACGCGCCGGGCTCATCGTTTGAAAGACGCTGCAGCACCAGGTCCTCGTCCCATTGGGCGCCGCCCGTCACCGCCTGGACCGCGGCCGTGGGCAGGCTGGTATTCACCGGGTTCACAACCACCGGCGGCGGCGGCGGCGGCGGCGAAGGGGGAGGAGACGCCGGGGGCGGTGGTGGTGGAGACGGCGGCGGTGAAGGCGGAGGCGAGGCGGGAGGAGGCGGCGGCGAAGGGGGAGGAGACGCCGGCGGCGGCGGTGGTGGAGATGGCGGCGGCGAAGGCGGCGGCGAGGCGGGAGGCGGCGGCGGCGAAGGGGGAGGAGACGCCGGCGGTGGCGGCGGAGATGGAGGAGGAGAGGCTGGCGGTGGCGGCGGAGATGGAGGAGGAGAGGCTGGCGGCGGCGGTGAGGGGGGAGGGGATGCAGGCGGCGAAGGCGCCGCCGCGGCGCTCAGGGTGAGGTCCACGGCGTTCGCGCCGTAGGCCACGTCCTGGCCGAGACTCGCGTCGGGGGATGCTCCGGAGACGGAGGCGAACACGCCGGTGACGCCGTCGGCGGCCGACAGGATCTCGTATGTGTGGGCGGTATAGGTTCCCGGCTCGTAGACGAGCTGGAGGGCGCCATCCAGGTTCGCGCCGCCGCCGATGGCCAGCTTGGAGGCGTCCGTCGGGCCGACCTCGATGAGGAGCACGCCCGCCGGACCCTGCGCGTAATCGCCGCCAACGCTGAGGGCGCCAATCGACCCGCCGGGCTGCACGGTCCCGTTGTTGATCAGGTCACCGAGCAGGGCGCCGTGGCCGCCAAAGGCGCCGTTGGGGCCGACGGTGACGTCCGCACCGAGGGTCGCGCCCGGGGACTCCGCATCGCCGAGCCGGAAGCCGCCGGCATCCACGTGGAGCTCGCCTGTGAAGCCCGAGCCGTCGCCGTTGAAGATCACCAGGCCGTCCCCGGCCTGGGTGAAGACACCCGAGCCGTCCAGGGCCCCGTCGTAGGTGAGGTCGTTGGAATGGTCGGCGATCAGCTGGCCATTGATGGTGAAGGGTCCGGGCGCCGATCCAGTCTCGCCGCCGTCGCCCAGCTGCAGCACGGAGCCGGCGTCGATGGTCGTGCCGCCGGCATAGGTGTTGTCGGCGGTGAAGGTGATCTTGCCCGGGCCGGCGATCTCCACCGCGCCCGTTCCCGAGATCAATGCTCCGGACGTGGCGTCGTTGACCAGGTCTGCGATGATCAGGCCGTTGTCGACGAAGTCCCCGGCCGCGGCCCCGTCGGTCGTCCCGTCGCCGAACTGCAGGGTTGCCCCGGCGTCGATGGTCGTGCCGCCGGCATAGGTGTTGTCGGCGGTGAAGGTGATCTTGCCCGGGCCGGCGATCTCCACCGCGCCCGTTCCCGAGATCAATGCTCCGGACGTGGCGTCGTTGACCAGGTCTGCGATGATCAGGCCGTTGTCGACGAAGTCCCCGGCCGCGGCCCCGTCGGTCGTCCCGTCGCCGAACTGCAGGGTTGCCCCGGCGTCGATGGTCGTGCCGCCGGCATAGGTGTTGTCGGCGGTGAAGGTGATCTTGCCCGGGCCGGCGATCTCCACCGCGCCCGTTCCCGAGATCAATGCTCCGGACGTGGCGTCGTTGACCAGGTCTGCGATGATCAGGCCGTTGTCGACGAAGTCCCCGGCCGCGGCCCCGTCGGTCGTCCCGTCGCCGAACTGCAGGGTTGCGCCGGCGTCGATGGTCGTGCCGCCGGTATAGGTGTTGTCGGTGGTGAAGGTGATCTTGCCCGGACCGGCGATCTCCACCGCGCCCGTTCCCGAGATCAATGCTCCGGACGTGGCGTCGTTGACCAGGTCTGCGATGATCAGGCCGTTGTCGATGAAGTCCCCGGCCGCGGCCCCGTCGGTCGTCCCGTCGCCGAACTGCAGGGTTGCCCCGGCGTCGATGGTCGTGCCGCCCGAGTAGGTGTCGTATTTGGTCAGGACCACGGTCCCGGCGCCTCTCAGCTCCACCGAGCCGGACCCCGAGATCAACCCGCTGAAGACATTGGTCCCCGTCAGGTTCAAGATCAGCCGGCCGTTGTTCGCGGCGTCGAAGTCCGCGGCGCCGGCGCTGGCCGTGCCGTCGCCCAGCTGCAGCGAGGCGGGCGCGTCGATGGTGACGCCCCCGGTGAACCCACTCAACGCATTGGTGAAGGTGACCAGCCCCGCGCCGGAGAGGCGAATATCGCCGTTTCCATCCAGCGCGCTATGGTAGGTCAGGTCGCTCGAGAGGTTCACCACAAGGTGCCCCTCGACATCGAGATCCCCGGTCAGGGCGCCGCCCGCGCCGCCGTTTCCAAGCCGCAGGGTGGTGGTCGGAGCGACATAGGTGAGGCCGGCGTGGGTCGCGTCCGCGGTGAGCACCAGGGAGCCGCCGCCGATGACGTCCAGCGCGCCGTCACCCGAGATGCCGCCGCTGAGGGTGAGCTCGACGCCGTCGGTGTCGATCGTCGCGGGCGTAGCGCCGGTGTAGGTGACGGTCGCCGTACCGGTGTTCACCGTCCCGCTGTTGGTCAGGACGACGGGGTTGGCGAGCGCGAGCGTTGGGCTGCCGCCGGGCGCCGGGGCGCCGGCGCCGAGGACGGTTCCATCGCCGGCCTGCAAGGTGCTGAGCAGGCCCAGGCTGATCGGCCCCGCGCCGATCGAATCAGCCGTCTCGACCAGCACTGTGTTCCCCGGCTGGATGGACGTGCCGCCGCTGTAGGTGTTCGTCTCCTGAAGCGTCAGCGTGATGCCGGCGCTCACGGTCAGGGATCCCGTGCCGGTGATCGGTTGCAGCAGGACGAGGTCCCCACCCGGCTCGGAGATGAAGAGCTGACCGTTGTCGACAATGGGGCCGTTGCCGATCCCGCCGGGGCTGGCGAAGAGCGCGCCCTCCTCGATGGTTATGCCGCCGCTGAAATTGCTGTCGCCGCCCAGGGGAGACAGGATCAGCTTGCCCGCGCCGGTCTTCGTCAGTCCGCCCGTCCCGTCGATGGGCTCGAGCAGGCTCAGGAAGATGTCGACGTCGAAGGTTCCGCCGCCCGCGTCGAGGGTGACGGCCCTCGAGGCGCTGAAGCCGGCGTCGGTCGCGTGAAGCGCGCCCCCGTCGAAGCTCAAGGTCCCGGCGGCGTCGCCGAGGTTGGCGTCGGCGCTGGCCGACAGGACCCCGCCGTTGACCGCCGTCCCACCCAGGTAGGAATTGGTTCCCGACAATGTGAGCGTCCCAGCGCCCACCTTCGTCAGGCCGCCGTAACCCGAGATCACCCCTGAGACTTCGGTGGAGAGATCATTTGAGCCGACCGTCAGATCGGTCGCTTCATAGGCCCCCGAGCCCAGGTCGAAGCTTCCCGCGCCCTCGATCGAGCCGGCTGAGTTGGCAGAGTCGGCGCTGTGGCTGAAATGGAAGACTCCGCCGGCGTTGGCGATCAGCCGCGCCGCGGCGGTGTCGGCCGAGCCGGTCACGTCCACCCGCCCGCCGTCGTTGACGGTGAAGCTCGCCGAGCCGCCCGAGGCGCTATCCTGGAGGGCGGCGCTGGAGCCGTCGTCCACGGTGATGTCGGCCGAGCCGGCGGTGGAGGCGTCGCGGAAGACGATCGCGCCCTGCTCGGCGGCATAGCTCACCGGCCCGGCGCCGAAGCTGGCGCTGGCGCTGCCGGTGAAGTCGATCTCAGAGGCGTCGCCTGCGCCGCCGCCCGCCGACAGCACGAAGCTCTGGATCGCCGCCGAGTTGTTCTGCACGCCCTGGCCGCTGATCGTCAGCGTGGGCGCGGGGTCCGAAGGCGACAGGGCCAGGGTGTAGGCCGGCGCGTCCGCGGAGAAGACGATCGCCTGGACCTCGGTGGAGCTGTTGATTGAAACGTCCGTGTGGACCGTGTCCGGAAACAGCGCGCCCTGCGCCGCCGTGGGCGGCAAGTTCCCGACCCAGTTCGTAATGGTCTCCCACGGGGTATCGCCGCTGTCCCCCGTCCAGGTGCACAGGGCCGTGGTGCCAAGGAGGATGGCGCACAGGCCAAACCCTGGTCCTCTCGGAATGCCGTCCACGTGCAAGACCCCCGATCGGCCCGGCCCGGAACTTCGGGCGCATCGGGGGCAGGCCTAGCCGTTGAGGGGGGAGCGCGGCTGTGAAGCGGATCACTCCGCGAACGCTCTGGGAATCAGGCGCCGGAGGCGACGGCGCTGAGCGCGGGGATGTCGGTCAGTACGATGAAGCCACGCTGGATCTCGATAAGGCCGCCATCGCGCCAACTCTGCAGCAGGCGGTTCATGGTCTCGCGGGTTACGTTCATGTGATTGGCGAGCTCGCGCTGAGGCAGGGAGACGGTGAGCTTGCGGCCGCGGGGGGCATCCACGCCGAAGTGTTCGCCCAGGAACAACAGCCGCTTGGCCAGCCGCGCGGGCAGGCTCAGGAACACCGTGTCCTCCAGCTGATCCGAAACCCACCTCAGCCGTGCGGTCAACGCCACCAGCATGGCGCGCATCAGCGCAGGCCTGGACTCCAGGAAGGGGATCAACCGGCTGCGGTCGAAGACCAGCACGTGGACAGGATCGCAAGCCGTCGCGTCGGCTGTGCGCTGGCCGCCGTCCACGAGCGCGACCTCGCCGAAGACGCTGCCGGGGCCCAGGAGGTTGAGCACGATCTCGCGCCCTTCGCGCGAGCCGGAGGAGATCTTCACCTGGCCGCGTTCGACCACATACAGACCGTGGCTCGCGTCGCCTTTCTGGAAGATCATCGCGCCCGGCGGATAGGACCTTGCCGCCGCCAGGGCGGCCAGTTCCTCGAGGTCGGTGGCCTCCAGCCCTTCGAACAGCGGCGTGAGGACGAGCAGGCCGGCATTGTGTGAAAGCGGCGCCTGGGGCGCGCTCAAGGCGGTAGTCTCCGCTCCCGAGTCGCTACAGCTTTCCGAAACCCTGTGCACACGCGGTGCTGCTCCCGTGCCTGGCCACGCTATACATGGCTTTGGGGATCGGGGGGATGGAGTCTGCGCTCGATATCCGGCCCGGCCGGGAATGCCTTTGCCGCGGGACGCCTAGACGCGCGGTGGCGCACGTCGGCGCCGGGACGTGGATGCGTCATGACGACGTCTGAGTATTCGCGAGGAGACGGACGATGGAACGGCAGGCGCTCGGAAGGTCGGGCCTCCAGGTCGCCCCCTGGGCGCTTGGCGGCAATGTCTTCGGCTGGACGGCGGACGAGCGCACGGGGTTCGCCCTGCTCGACGCCTTCGTCGACCTCGGCTTCAACCTGATCGACACGGCCGACTTCTACTCGGCCTGGATCCCCGGCCATGTGGGCGGCGAGTCCGAGAGCCTGATCGGCCGGTGGCTGGCCCAGGGGGGCGCCCGCAATCGCGGCGGGCGCCGTCAGAAGGTGGTCATCGCCACCAAGCTCGGGCTGCCCATGCCCGAAGGCGGGGGCCTGTCCCGCGCCTACATGCTGGGGGCGGTCGAGCGCTCGCTGAGGCGCCTGCAGACCGACGTCATCGACCTCTACCAGTCCCATGTCGACGACCCCTCGATCCCCCAGCAGGAGGTGCTCTCGACCTACGGCGAGCTGATCAAGGCCGGCAAGGTGAGGGCCATCGGCGCCTCCAACTTCACCGCCCCTCGGCTCGCCGAGGCGCTGGCGCTGGCCAGGACCGACAGCCTGCCGCGCTACGAGACGCTGCAGCCCTGGTACAACCTCTATGACCGGGACACCTTCGAGGGGCCGCTGGCCGATCTCGCCCACGCCGAGGGCTTGGGAGTGATCCCCTACTACGGCCTGGCGGCGGGCTTCCTCACCGGCAAGTACCGGACGAAGGCCGATCTGAAGGGCAGCCAGCGCGCCTACCGCGCCGCGGACATGCTCAATCCACGCGGCCTCAGGATCGTGGCGGCGCTCGACGAGCTGGGCCGCCGCACCGGCGCCACGCCGGCCCAGATCTCCCTGGCGTGGCTCCGCGCCAAGGGCTGCATCCCGATCGCCAGCGCCACCAGCCTCGAGCAGCTGAAGGAGCTGGCCAGGTCGGTGGAGGTGAAGCTCGACGCCGAGGCCCTGGCCACGCTGGACGCGGCCAGCGTGATCAACCCGGGCGAAGAGCCCGTCCGCGGTCCCATGCCGAGCGCCCAGGCCACGAGCTGAGGCGGTTCGGTTCGGGCGGCGTCAGGGCAGGGCCTCGACGGCGATCCCTTCGGGCCACTCGCGCATGGTCAGGCTGAAGGGCGCGGTGTCGACCGGATCGCCCTTGGACCAGCTACCCGCCTGCTCGAGCCGCATCTACACTGTGAACTGTCTAAGAAGTCGGTCGAACAGGCCGCTTTGGACCATGGGCCGGATGATGGCGTGCCGTTCGCAGTCCGGCAGCGGGACCAGGGTGGCGGACGTTCCGGCCAGGTGCTCGGCCTGCAGACGGTCGTCCCAGTTGCTGTCGCCATAGGCGAGAAAGGTTCGCGGCGGGCGTGGCGCGCGCACGAAAGCCTCGCGCAGGTCCAGCGACGCCTCCGGAAACGCCGCTCGCATCTTCCGCGCGGTCGGCGCGTAGCGCAGGTAGGCGTTGAAGTCGGGATCGAGGTTCACCAGACCGGCCACGCACATCACCGCGTCGGCGCCCAGCGAGAGGCCATAGTCCAGGGCGCCGAACGCGCCCGCGGAATTGCCGAAGCAGAGCACCCGACGGCCGCCAAGCTCGGCGACGAGCTCGTCAAGCGCCTCCAGCGTGGAGACCCGGTCCGGAGCGATCGAGGCAAGACCTCCGAGATAGAGGCGGCGCGTCCAATCCCGCAGATAGACGATGCTGGCGTCGAGCCGGCCCAGCCAGCGCTGCATCATGGGCAGCGGGAGGCCGACCTTGCCGCCCTTGCCGCAGAACGCGAGCAGGACGGTGTCGCTGTCGCGGCGCACGATCTGGATCTCCTCCGAGAGCTGATCGGTGAACGGCTCATCCCGCGGCTCGGCGGGCGGCATGTGGTCGAACAGCTCGCATATCGCCCTCGGCCATTCGGCGTCCGGGCCGGCGGCGTGCAGTCGCCGGAAAATGGGCTCGGCGATGTCCAGCTCGCCCCGGTCGATCAGGCTCATCGCCGACGCCTGCAGCCAGGCGTCGCTGCGCTCAGGCAGCTCGATGGGGTGTCCCGCTGCGAGGGCGCCGGCGACGTCGCACGCCAATGCGTCCACGTCGGCGGCCGATGGTTTGGTCGTGTCGGGCGACGGGCCGGGTTGATGGACCCGGCGCGAGATCCAGCCGGCCAGGTCCCTGATGCTCGGGCTGTCCTGGAAGACGGACATGGGCAGCTTGACGTCAAAGGCCTGCTCCAGCTCGAGCACGAGGCTCACGGCCTGAAGGGAATCGCCCCCAAGCGACATCAGATTATCGTCGGGGGTGGCGCCCTTGACGTCGATGACGCGCTCGAACACGGCGGCCACGGTCGCGACCATGGGTTCGGCGGGCGGCCCCGGCTCGGCGTCCAGCCTGTCCAGGGCGGACCGATCGAGCTTGAAATTGGGAAGGCGCGGCAGGGCCTGGACGAGCCTGATCGGCGTCGGCAGCATGTAGCGGGGCAGGCGGCGTGACATCATCGCCATCAGGTGGCGCGGCAGCAGGCCGGTCGTTCCCTCTTCCAGCTCCACGTAGGCGGCCACCGAGCGCGGCTGGCCCGAGGGGCGGCGGCGGACGACCAAGGCCGCATCCCTCACGCCGGCGCAGGCCCTCAGAGCAACCTCGACCTCGTTCAGCTCGATGCGGTGGCCCCTGAGTTTGACCATCGCGTCCTTGCGCCCGACGAATTCCAGCAGTCCATCGGGACGGCGCAGGCCGACATCTCCCGTCGGGAAGCTCACTTCCCCGGGCAAGGCGGGACGCTCGCGGAAACGTTCGGCGGTGAGCCCTGGCTCGCGCCAGTAGCCCAGGGCCATGTGGGGACAGGCGACGAGGAACTCGCCGACTTCTCCGTCCTCGACCATCCGCCCTTTCGCGTCGACGACGGCAAGATCCACGCCCGGCATCACCCGCCCCACCGGCAACCGCGAACCGCTTGACCGCACGCCCTCGTCGACGAACCACTGCGCGTAGTTGGAGGAGACCTCGGTCGAGCCGATCGCCACGCCGAACAGAGTGGAGGGTGAGAACGCGCCGCGCACGGCGTCGAAGTCGCTCCACTCGACCACGTCGCCCATCAATCGGACCACGCGGACCGTATCCAGCCGCTCGCCAGGTCCCAGCGCCTCGACCACGCGGCGGAACAGCGTGGGGACGGACTGGTAGATGGTCACGCCCTGCGCCCGGATCTCCCGCACGATCCCCGTCGCCTGAAGCCTGCGCGGCGGCAGGATGTGGAGCGAAGCCCCGTTCAGCAGCGCGCCCAGGATGTTGCGGATGCCGCCGATGACGCCCGAATAGTAGAGGCTCACCCGGTCCCGTTCGCTCAGGTGCAAGGTGTTGGTCGCCAGGAGGGTGTCGTTCAGGGCCGTGCGGTGATTGTGAAAGACCCCCTTGGGCGCGCCGGTCGAGCCGGACGTATAGAGGATGTAGGCGACGTCCTCCGGCCCTGGCCTCACGGCTCGCGCGGAGGCGGCCGGGACGTCCAGGGCCTCGATGTCCAGAACCGGAAGATCGGCCGCAAACAGCCCGCGCGCCTGGGCGGCCAGCGATCCGGCCGAGACCACCAGCGTCACGCCGGCGTGCTCTGCGATGAGTCGATTGCGCTCGACCGGATGGTCGGCGTCCAGCGGCACGGCGATCCGGCGCGCTGCGAGCACCCCGAACAGCGCCGCGGGAAAGCGGGCCTCGTTGGCCAGCAGGATGGCGACCGGCCCCGGGCGGCCGGCGGCCGTGACGGCGGCGGCGATCTCCCCCGCCATCGCGGCGAGCTGGCCGTACGACAACCGCCGGTCAGGGTCCTGGACCGCAAGCTTGTCTGCAAGGCGCGCGGCGATGGCGTCGAACCGATCGCTGACCGAGCCCTCCAGAGCCGACTGCGGAAACGGCTCGAATGGCCAGTCCAACGGACCGCCCAGATCGATCGGCGGCGACTCCGCCCGAAGGGTGGTCTTGGACATCATGCATTCACGGCCGGCGGGCCACGTCTGGAACTGGACTCACTGCGTCGGCTCCCTCGGCCTGGCGCGCCGGGCGCCGAGCTGTTCGGCGAGCTCGGCGATCGTCTGGTCTTCGCGCAACTCGGACGGGCGGATGCGAGCGCCAAGCCGGGCGCTCAGCTCCAGAGCGAGACTTACCGCGTCCAACGAGTCGCCGCCCAGAGACAGCAGGCTGTCTTCCGGAGTCGCGCCTTCGACATCCAGAGCGCGCTCGAAGACCGAGATCACGGTCTGGAGCCCGGGATCGTCGTTCAAGGCGATGCGCTGCGGCTCCGCCCGCGCTTCCAGAGCCTCCAGCTTGTCGACGTCGATCTTGAAGTTCGCCAGCCACGGCAGGGTCGCCACCACCACGATGGTCGCGGGAATCATATGGGCGGGCAACCGCGACGCCAGCATCGCAATCAAGTGGCGGGGCAACAGCCCCGTCGCGTCCGGCTGGCGCTCAACATACGCAGCTAGGGCCCTGGCCGCGCCGCTGGCGTCGTTCACCGGCACAACCGCCGCGTCCCGAACGCCCGGGCAGGTCCGCAGGACATTCTCGATCTCACCGGTCTCGACGCGATAGCCGCGCAGCTTGATCTGCCGGTCCTTACGCCCGACGAACTCCAGCATCCCGTCAGCACGAAAACGAGCGAGGTCTCCGGTCCGATAGGTCCGCGTGTCCGGATCGACGGGATCAGAGGTGAATGCGCTCGAGGTGAGCAGGGGCTCGCGCCAATAACCCAATGCCAGGCGCCTGCCGCTGACGACCAGTTCGCCGACCTCGCCGGGAGCGGCCGGAACGCCGTCCTCGTCCATCAGGCG
This sequence comes from uncultured Alphaproteobacteria bacterium, assembly GCA_963775275.1. GTDB lineage: Bacteria > Pseudomonadota > Alphaproteobacteria > Caulobacterales > Caulobacteraceae > JANWHQ01. The sequence continues at coordinate 1,867,013 of CAVZII010000005.1, forward strand.
CACCGTCCGGTCCGCCACAGGCCGCCCCACCGGCAAAGGGCGGCCGTCGTCCCGTACGACGGGGTCGATGGACCATTCCGCATAAAGAGGGCACTCCGTCGCGCCGAGATGGGTGCGAAACGCGGACCCAGGGCGCGTCGTGCGGCGGAACAGCTCGAAGTCCGCCCAGTCCACCCGATCGCCGCCCAGGAACGCCAGCCTCAGGCTTTCCAGTCGCTCACCGGGCGCCAGGGCGTTGGCCACACGGCGGAAGAGGGCCGCCGAGCCGCGAAAGACGGTGATCCGCTGGGTCCTCAATGCGCTCGCCAGCGCATCGGCCCCAAGCTCGATGGGAGCCAGCACGTGCAGGGAGCCGCCCGTGGACAAGGCGCCCAAGCAGATCGTCAGGCCCGCGATCACGGCCGGTGGATAGACGAGGGCGGAGCGGTCGGCGGGCCCCAGCTCCAGGGCGTTCACAGACTGGGCGATGTCACGCCGGAGGCCAGCGTGGTCCTGGTAGACGCCTTTCGGCGTTCCGGTCGAGCCGGACGTGTAGAGAACGTACGCCACGGCGCCCGGGTCGGGCGCGGGCCGAGGCGCCGCCGACGTCGCAGGCGGCAGCTGGTCCATCAGGATCAACTCGACAGTCTCGCCGAACAGGCGGCGGGCGTCCTTGGCCCGAAGGCAAATTGCGGCCGCGGCCTTTGCGTGCGCGGCAATCAGCCGATTGCGCTCGGCCGGGTGGGAGGGGTCCAGCGGCAACACGGCCCTGCCGGCCTTCATGACGCCAATCAAGGCGGCGACCAGCCTCGCGTCATTGGGCATGACCAGGGCGACGGGTCCGTCCCGCTCAGCGTCGATGGCGGCGACCGCGGCCGCGACGCGATCCGAAAGGGCCGCCAGCTTTCGATAAGTCAGGCTGCGGGTCGCATCCCAAAGGGCGAGCCTGTCTCCATGCTGCGCGACCATGGAGTCGAAGCGATCCAGCACGGTCGCGCCCTGGTCTGGGTCCCACGGACAGAAGAGGTGGAGGTCCGTGGTGACCGGTGGTCCAGGCGAGGCCGTCTCCGTCGTGCAGCGCGCCGGCTCCGCGTTCGTGAACAGGCGTTCCAACACCCAATCCAGCTCGCCGCGTTCCGCCAGCTGGGCCACGACGCCGTGGCCCTTGTAGGCGGGAACTTCGTGGACCTCCGCACCGGGCAGCTTCGCCAATGTCTCGGCCTGGAGCCTGTCGTTCCAGGCGCCCTGCCCGTAGACGAGCAGGACGCGCGGCGGATCGGGCGCCGTCGCGTAGACCTCGGCAAGGTCGAGGCATTCCGACGGAAACGCCTCGCGCAGCTCACGCGCGAGGCGGCCGTGACCAAGAGGCGTTGCGAATTCCGGCTCCAGGCTCCCCGGACCAGCCATCAACGCCACCGCCTCAGCCCCCAGCGCCAACCCGTAGCGGAGCGCCCCGTATCCCCCGACCGAGTTGCCCAGGCAGACCAGGCGCGTCGCGCCGAGATCGGCGATGACCCGTTTCAGCGCCTCGATCGTGCCGTCGAAGTCTTCGCCGAGCGACGAGACCCCGCCCATGTAGCCGAGCGCCTTGAAGTCCCGCAGATAGACCACGCTGGCCGGCGCCTGCGCCAGCCAGCAGTGGGCCAGGGTCAGTGGCAGACCAAGCCTGTGCCGAGCGCCGCACATAGCCAAGGCGACGACCGGCGCGCCTGGCTTGGCCACGATCTGGACGTCCTTTGAAAGGTCGTCCCGAAAACGCGGCAGGCTGGCGTCGGGGCGAGGCGCCGCGGCGAACACCCTGCAGATGGTTGCTGCCCACCTGAGCTGAGGATCGACCTCGTGCAAGTGCTGCGCGAGGCGCTCGGCCGCGTCCAACTCGCCGGCGTTGATGAGTAGCTCTCCCGCCTCGATCCAATCTGCGCTGTCGGTCTCACCCGATTTCGGCGATGTCCCAGCAAGGAACCACTTCGCGATTTCCGAGGACCGATGGCCAAACTCGATCGGAGCCGTTGCGCTGCCAGGGCGGCAGGAATTGGCGGAGGGTGACGTCATGATCAGATGCGATTCCCGCCGCTTCGACTGGGGCCAAGCCCAGGGAAGACTGGCTGTTGCGTCTGCACGTCGACGGCCCGCACCCTCCCGTCGCCGGGCGGCTTTGCGGAAGCAGCGGCTCGGGCCGCGCCGTGACGCAATCCTGCCGAACGAGCCCACTCCAGGCTGACGGCGGCGGTGCGGTCGCGAATGGCGTCGGCCTCGGCAAATCCCAATTCGCCACGAACGATCCAATCTAGATGGCTGCCAATCTTGCTGGGCGTGAAGGTGAGGTCGCTGAAATCCCGCGGCCTGGCCGTGCAGTCCAGCTCCAACGCCTCGATGATCCGAAGGGCGACTTCGAGCGGCTCCCAACACAGATCTTCGAACTTTATTTCGATGGCGCGGTCGGCGCGGGACATCGCCCGGCGTGTCGCGTTCAGGTAACTGCACCAGAGTCGCGACCAGAACTCGGGCGCCTGTTGCGGGAGCAGGCCTCCGGGTGAGAACTGCGAGTAGCTCTTCGCCAGCGTGCCGAGCGCGTCCATTGGATTGCGCACGATGTTCACGAGCCGTGCGTGCGGGAAGACCTTCAGCCAGGCCGCGGCCGTGACCGAGTTGCGGGGATCCTTCTGCCCCCAGGGACGCCCGCGGACGTAGCCGGCCGACGAGAGGCGCAGCGCCAGGATATCCGGCGCGATGACGTCCGGACCGGAAGCGCCGTCAAAGGCGGCGATCGCGTCGGGGTCCATCCAGCCGGGGAGCAGTATGGTGTTCAGCTGCTGGACATAGCGCCACTCGTGTTTGGGGGGACGGGCTTGTTGGAAGACGCCGATCCGTTCGAGCACCTGGGCCAGCAACCGCGTGCCGGAATGATGGAAGCCACAGATGATGATCGGCAAGTTGAACTGATCGTCCGCGACAATCCGGTCGACGCGGGTCCTGGTCCGTCGCTTCCTGTCGACCGGCTGCAGGGCTCGCCGCAGCAGCGAGACCGCGGCGTTCTTCTGCGGGCTGTTGGGAAGGCGCCGCTGCAGGCAGTCGAAGCTCAGGGCGCCCATGTTCACTCCGTCCCTGGCGAGGCCCCTGACGAAGCACTGGAACTTGGCAGGATGAAGTTCGATCAGTTCCGAAAAGCGCGCATCGGCGTAGATGCGCGAAAGCCATCGCCATCCGTTCACAATGGCGTCCGGCCTGTTGGAGCTCACGCTGGTCGCCCACAGATCCATGCGCGCCAGCACCTGATCAAGGGTGCTTTCGCCCAGCGACATCGTCTTCTGGCGATCAGAACGCGCGACACGGTCCCAGAACGTCAGCAAGTCCAGGATCTGCAGATCCTCGCTTTTCACGCTGTGTTGTTTCGAAAGTCCCCGGCGGACCAAGCCGCAGCCGTCCATCACGTTGAACCACATGTTGGGACGATCTTTGGCGATGTTGTAATAGAGTTCCCGTTCCGGGCTGCAATGATAGGCGTCGTTGTAGAGCGCCGGCTGCGAGCGGACCGCATCGCCCCTCATGAAGGTGAGGCTTGGCGCAAAGGCGACTTCCATGGTCTCCAGGGCTGCGGAGACCTCATACGCGTTGCGTCGGACGTCGCCTGAAGTCGGGTGTCGCCGGCCCGCGCCACGGTCGGGTGACTCATCGAACGCCGCGAGGACGATGTCCGGATCGCTCGCGAACCTGTCCACGACAGCTTCGAGGCAGCCGGGCGCACACCAGTCGTCCTGATGCATCAGCGTGACGATGGTTCCCCGTCCCTTGGACAAGGCGGCTTGCGAGTTTCCGGCGAGGCCGAGCCGCCGTTCGTTCATGAAGACCTTGGCGCCGAAGACTTCTTCGATCTGACCGAGCACGTTGAGCGCGTCATCAGAGTCGTCGTCGCTGGTGATAATGACCTCGACTTCTCCGCTTCGGACGGCCGAGAGCCTGGACTTGATGGTCTGGTTGTAGATGGAGGAGACGCTCTCGCAGATCGTGCGCTCTCCTTTGTAATACGGGATGCAGACGCTAATTGTCGGTCTTGCCTCCGCCTTTCGCACAAGTCATCTCCCGTGAAGACAACGTAGCCGTATCGCTCTGCAGACATCAAAGGCAAGGCTTTACAAAGCCCTATGCCGTCCTGGCGCCGGCGCCAACGCCGACGAAGCCAAGGTCGTATTGTTCGAGCGTAGAGCGCGAAAACAACGCAGGTGTGGAATTCCCGTCTTGGCGCCCCGACTCGGTTGAGACGGTCGGATCCTCCACCAACCCTGCAGTCGGTGAGCATCGGCCCCGAACGCAGGACGGTCGCTCGAACGACAGAGCCCCATTCCAATGGGACTGCCGGCCGATCTCGACCGCGCCGAGGGCCTGGGGGTGATCCCCTGTTACAGCCTGGTGGCCGGCTTCATTGCAAGGCGTCGACAGCGATCCCCTCGGGTCCCTCGCGCATGGTCATGACGAAGGGCGCCGTGTCGACCGGATCGCGCCCCGGCCGGGTGACATGGATGACGACCGCGACCGGCCGATCGAGCCCGCCCTTGGGGACCCGGTAGCGCAGGGCGATCTTGCGGGCGCCGTGGCTGGCGTTCGAGAAGCCCAGGCGTTTCCAGATGCCGTCCGGCCTCTCGCCGGACGAGACCAGGCCGGGAACGCGGAACAGGCCCGAGTCCTGGAAGCCGCCCGACTCCCGCGAGACCAGCCGGTTGTCCACATAGGTGGAGCGGGTCCAGCTGACCGTGAGCTTCCACTCGCCCCAGAGCTTGCAGATGTCGACGCCCTTGGGCGCCTGAAGGCCGCCCGCGCCGGCCTGCAGATAGGCGGCCTGGAAGGTTCCCGAATCCGGCGACCTGTCGACGTCGGCGTAGACGGTCACCACGTCGCCCGAGCGCTTGGCGCCGACCTTCAGCCGCACGCCGCTCTCCGGATCCTCCAGGACGGTCATCTCCTTGTCCTTGATCCTGCACCTGGCGAGGCTCGGCCCGTCGCTGCTCCCGCCCCCGCCGCCTCCGCCGCCGAGCAGGCCGCCCACCAGGCCGAGCGCCGTGGAGACGACCTTGTCGCGCGCCCGGGCGCCGGAGCCCACCGAGCGGTTCGGGCCGACCTCGACCGGCATGGGCCTGGTCCAGCCGGTCCCGGCGATCCCGTGCGCAGGCGCCTCGGGCGTCTCGCAGCCCAAGGGCGCCGCGACGATCGCTTCCCTCGCCTTGGCCAGGGCGTCGCGGGTCCGGTAGGCCGCCGCGGCGATGGGCGTCCAGGCCTCGTATTCCGCCCGAAGCGCCGCCGCGTCGTCGCGCCGGCCGTCCTTGTCGGCGGCGATGATGGCGTCGGTCAGCCCCTTGGAATGCTCGCCCGCCTTCACGGCGTTGGCCGACGCCTTGGCAAGCTCAGGATCGACCACGTCCACCAGATAGGCCAGGCGTTCGCGCTGGGTGCAGAAGCGCCGCGGGGCGAGGGCGTCGACGCGCTCGAACTGCGGCCGCTCGAAGCCCGCCGGAAGCGGCGGGGGCGGAACCGTCGGCGGCGCGGGACCGGTCGCGACCTCGGTCCTGGGAGTCTCGCAGGGGACGATGCGGATCGCCGTGATCCGGTCGTGCAGCGCATCGGCGGCCTTCACGTCGGCCTGCTTGCGCGCCTCCACCTGGCGGGCCGCGTCCCAGGCGGCCTTGGCGGCGAGCGCGTCCGCGTCCGTCTCGCCGCCGGCGGCGGCCAGCGCTTCGTAGCGCGCCTTGGCCCTGCTCGCGTCCGAGGAAGCCTGGTCGTAGGCCCGCACCAGGCCGTCGCGGTAGGGATAGAAGACCCTGAACAGGTAGCGCGACCGTTCGGTCTGCGAGCAGAAGCTGGCGGGCAGGTCGGGCTGGGCGGCCGCGTCCTGCGGCGCAAGCCGGCTGGTCTGGGGAAGCAGGCACACGTGGTAGTCATCGTGGCGGACCACGCAGATGATCATGTTCCCACGGACCGGGCCGTAGGTCGCGATCACCCTCTCCTTGAAGTAGACCCACTTGTCGGCGGTGTCGTCGATCGCGGCGCGGACGGCGCTGGCGAAGTTGCCCAGGACCGCGCCCCGGTCGGTCGAGCCCGCGCCCACTGCCCCGGTGACCTGGTCGATGGCCCCGGTGTCCTTGTTCAGGAAGGCGTGCTTGACCTGATTGAAGATGCCCTTGGGGCCGTAGTTGCAGTGCAGGAGCTCAGGCTTGCCGCCGAGCTCGCCGAAGCAGCCCGAGATCAGCCCCTGCGGGAAAGGAGCGTGGCCCCTGAGGTCCAGCCAGGGCGCGCGGCCGCTGTTGCCGAGGCCCGGCGGGTTCTTGGGCGAGATCGGCCGGGAAGGATCGGACCGGTCGGCCCAGTTGGTGTGGGAGTAGAAGTCCTGCGAGGCGTGCAGGGACAGGCCCATGTACCTCAGCACCTGGCACTTCACCGAGCCGGCCTGCACGGACGGGAAGCCCGAGAAGGTGCAGTCCAGGTTGGTGTTGGCGTCATCGGGCGCGGCCAGCGGCGCGGCCAGCGCAACCGCCTGGGACATGGTCTCGAGCATCCACGCCCGGCACTCTTCCAAGTGGGCGCGCGCGTCGGGCTTGGTCTGCGGATAGCCCCGGATGGCCAGGTAGTCGCCGTTGTCGCAGTGGGACTTGTCCTGGAAGAACAGCCAGGTCCCGGCCCTGTCCGGCGCGCCCACCGCGCCGAAGGAGCCGAACTTCCCCGCCAACTGGCCGATGGTCAGGGGCTCCATGTCCGGGAACCCCATCCAGGTGATCTTCTCGTGCTCGGCGTGCTGTCCGAGGGTGTTGACGGTGCCGAAGGCCGAGGCTGCGCCCGCCGGGCCCAGGCCCAGCACGACGGCGATCGTGAACGCGGAGAGACCACGCATCCTGCCCCCCAGGCGCTGTTGCAAGGTCCGGCCTTGAGCGTGGCAGCGGAACGGCCGGGGGGCAACCCCCGGCGATCTTGCCGTCCGGCCCTACTCCGAGGGCGGCTCGTCGGCCGTCTCGACCGGCCGCGGCCTTGGCCCGGCCACGATCTTGAACGGCTTCAGGCGCACGCGGGTGCGGTGGCCCTCGGTCGCGGCCGTGCGGCCCTCGGCGTTATGCCCGCGCTGGTAGTTCTTCTGCCACTTCTGGGCGGCGGCCGGGCTGCCCGGCTCCTTCAGGCCGGCGTTGAACTGGTTGCGGCTGTTCTTCCAGGTTTCGTACTGGCGCATCAGCTCCGGCTCGTCCTCGATCCGCCGGATCTCGGGCTCCACGGACTCCAGCTCCCTGCGCAGCGGGTAGATTTGGCAGAAAGGCTCGCCCTTCTCGAAGCGGACGCTCGCGCCCGGCCGCGTGAACAGCCAGTTCATGGTGAAGGTGAAAGGGGCCCAGTCAGTTTCCACAATGCCGGCCAGAGGGTAGAGCCCGTCCTTGGGCCAGTTCACCGGCCCCTGCACCATCAGGTCGACCTCGGGCTCAGTCCGGAACAGGCAGGGCAGGTGGAAGGTGAGAACGCCGTGGCCGAAGTGGCTGACCGCCGGCGCCTCGCCGCCCGGATCGCCGATGATGGTGATCGCGTCGAGCTCGGGCCCGCCGCGCCAGACTGCCGAGAAGCCCCGCGGGCAGAGCAGCTCCCAGCCATGGGCGTTGGCGATGTTGAGCGGCAGGCAGCGGTAGGCGAACCGGTCGTTGGTCGCATCCATCCAGCTCCGCTCGAAGGGCGCGGGCCGGATCATCATCGTCTGGCCGAGCGCGAACGCCGTCAGCTTCATCGGTGCGACTTTCCAGACCCCCGCTCAGCCCCTGGCGCACGCCAAGGGCGAGCCGCCGGCGAGATTAGGCGGGAATTGGCGGCCCGCGAAGTGACCCCGCGCACCGGGCGCGCAATGCAAATTTTCCACAGAAGTTCGCCTTGGCGCCATCCGGTCGATAGACGTCTGACAAATTGCAGTGCTACGCCATGCACGCGTCACGCGCGCCACGCCGCCGCCTTCGGGACGGCCGGGGCGCGGGCGTGCACGGGCAGGGAGCGAACCATCATGGCGGGAACGTTGCGGACGGTCAGTGCGAAGGCTCAGGCGCTGAGGCCGATCAGGTACAAGGACAACGACGTCGCCGCCCTCCGGGCCATCGCCCAGGCCGCGCTCGAGGTCGAGCTCTTCACCATCCCGCTCTACATGACGACCCTGTACTCCATCCAGGGCATGCACGAGATCAACAGCAAGGGGACGGACTTCTACAAGGGCCGCCTCTGGCCGGGCCCGGCGACGACGGCGGCGCCCGCAACGGCCAACGAGCGGGCCTTCAACATCGTCTTCTCGGTCTTCATCCAGGAGATGCTGCACCTGCAGCTCGCGTCCAACATGGCCACGGTGGTCGGCGTCACGCCGAACTTCTCCCGGACCCCGCTGCAGAACGACGAGAACGGCTGGGTCTGCTACGGCCCGGACAAGACGGTGATCCCCTACATCATCGACCTCACCGACACCAAGAACAACGCCGGGGTCGTGGTCAATGTCGGCGAGCTCGACGAGGATCAGCTCAAGCTGTTCCTGGCCATCGAGCAGCCTGAGGACATCGCCAGGAAGGACATCAAGGAGGAGGCCAGGCACAAGTACTTCCCCAAGGCGCCCTTCGACGAGAATGTCTGGGTCCCGGGCCAGCCGCTGCCGATGTTCGGCACCATCGGCGCGATGTACCAGTGCTACTACGACTACCTGAACGTCAGATACGACGACCCGGGTCACACCACCCTGTGGGACGTGGTCTTCAACGGGAACGGCCAGCAGAACGACCTGTTCAACAGCTTCACCGGCGGCGGCCACCCCATGCGCGAATTCATGGGCTTCGAGGCCACCGTGGCCCTGACCTACAAGGACATCGCCTTCCAGCAGATGGGTCAGATGATCGACGCGATCACCGACCAGGGCGAGGGCAGCATCGTCACACGCGAGCCCCAGATGCTGGCGGCGGTCGAGTCCAAGTACCAGCCGAGCCGGGTGGCGCTGGAGTCCGACTATCCCACCTTCGACGACAGCGGCGTGCTGGTCGCCTCCGCGGACTCCGTGGCCCGCGCGGACAACGACGGCCGCGACCACTACGAGCGTTTCGGCGAGGTCCTGCGCATCCTTCAGGAGGGCGGCGTCCTCACCTGGCCGGCCTGGCACAGGACCAACGTCTGGACGGCCCAGATGCTCGAAGGAAGCGACTACGCGCCCCCCAGCGGCCCGTCGAACATCCCGACCCCCCAGCAGATCGCCGCCGCCCTGAACCATGTGAAGGCCGGTCCCGGCCCCAGCGATCCGACGGACTACGCCAAGCTGCTGAGCCAGGCCGCGGTCGGCGCCATCGCGGGCGTGACCACCGTGCTCGACACCTACTGGAACGCCCAGGCCCAGAGCCAGTCGCCGGTCACATTCCCCTTCCCCTCCATGGGCGGGACCGGCGATCGCCTGGGCATCTACTGGGCCGCCATGGGCGCGGCCCCGGACCTCTCCCTCGGCATCGATCCGCCCGACTCCAAGACCCTCTACCATGCCTGCCAGGCGCTGGACCTGAACGACACGACCTCGCCCGGGACCAACGGCTGCGCCCAGGTGACGGTCTTCCACTCCTGCCGCGGCTCCAACGGCTGCCACGCCCAGGGCGGCTGCGGTTTCGTCCAGCCGGTCACCGGCGGCGGCAACTGCAGCTCCTCCTCGCCGGCCCCGGCTGGCGGCGGGGGCAAGTCCGGTTGCGGCTCCTCGGGATGCGGCTCGGAGGCGATCATGGGAACCGCCATCGGCATGCGCACCTTCGGCGGGACCTGCAATCCCTTCAGCACGCTCTATTCGGCGCCCGGCGACAACAAGTGCGGCACGTTCGGCGGCTGCGCCGTGCCGATCTCGGCCTCGCAGCTCTATCCCAAGGACGGGATCATGACCCTGTTCAAGTTCCAGTGGGACGCCCAGGAAGGGAAGTGGACGTCGGTCCAGCTGGACGAGAACGTGCCTTTCCGAGTGGGCGACAATGTCCACGACATCGCCTGGACAGCCTACAAGAAGGTCATGGGAATGCCGGACGACAAGCCGGCCCCGGCCGCCACCGCCCTGCGCCTCGTGTTCCCGCCGTCCACATGACGGCGGCCGGATCGCCGTGTGCTCGCCTGGGCCTGCCGAACCTGGGCGACGGGGTGGGGCTGCGCGACGTCCATTTCCGCCACCTCATGAGCACGCCGCCCGGCGACTGGGGCGTCGACTGGTTCGAGATCATCAGCGAGAACTTCATCGATCATCACGGCTACCCCTCCCATGTGCTCGAGGTCGTCGCGGCCCACCGGCCGGTGGTGATGCACGGCGTCTCTCTGTCGATCGGCTCCACGGAGCCGTTGGACCAGGTCTACCTCGCCAAGCTCAAGGCCCTCGCCGATCGCGTGCGGCCGGCGTGGATCTCCGACCACCTGTGCTGGACGGGCGTGAACGGGGTGAACACCCACGACCTGTTGCCCCTGCCGCTGACGCGCGAGTGCTTCCTGCACGTGGCGGACCGGGTGCGCGCCGTGCAGGACGTTCTCGGCCGGCCGCTGGTCCTGGAGAACCCCAGCACCTACCTGGAGTTCCGCGCCTCGCAGATGCCGGAGTGGGAGTTCCTCGGCCTCCTCGCCGAGGAGACGGGCTGCGGGCTCCTGCTGGACGTCAACAACGTCTACGTCAGCGCGACCAACCACGGCTTCGACCCGCTCGCCTACATCGACGGCCTGCCGGCCGAGCACATTGTCCAGATGCACCTGGCCGGCTGCAGCGACTGCGGCGCCTATCTGATCGACACCCACGACCATCCGGTTCCCGCGCCGGTCTGGCCGCTCTACGCCCGCGCCCAGGCGCGGATCCCCGGCGGGGTGTCCACGCTGCTGGAATGGGACGCGCGCATCCCGCCCTTCGCCGAACTGGTCGCCGAGCTGGCCAAGGCCGCTCGCGCCCGCTCGGGCGAGCCGCCCGAGGCGACCCAGGCGGCGCCGGCGCTGGCGGGCGCGGTCTCCACCCCCCTGGAGCACCAGTTCGGGGACGCCATCCATGGCTGAGCCGGCCCTCGCCGCGCTGCAGGCCTGGATGCAGGGCCGGGTCACCGGCGGCCTCTGGGGCCTGGACGAGCCCGGCGAGGAGGGTTGGCGCGCGGCCGACGTGGTGGTCTCCACGGGCGGGGTGACCGCCGCCGAGCGGGTGGAGATCTACGCCCGCGACTACGTGCTTCGCCTGGCCGAGTGCCTGAAGGCCGAGTTCCCGGTCCTGCGCGCCCTGATCGGCGAGCAGGTCTTCGGCCTCTTCGTCGGCGGCTATCTCAGCGCCAGGCCGCCCGGCTCATACTCGCTCTACGACCTGGGGGCGGGCTTCCCCGCCTACCTCGAGGCCACGCGGCCCAGGCCGCACACCGGTCCCGGGACGCTGGACGCCCTGCCCGCCAGTCTGGCCCGCCTGGAGCGGGCGATCAGCGAAAGCGGCCGCGCCCAGGGCGTGGAGACCGCCGGGGCGGCCCCGTTTGATCCGGCGCCCGTCCTGGCCGATCCCGAGGTCCGGGTCCGCACGCCCGAGAGCCTGGGCCTGCTGAGGCTCGACTTCGATTTCACGCCGGCCCTGGCGGCCGCCCGCGCCGGCCGAACGCCCGATCCGCCGGCGCCGCTCCAGACCCTGATGGCCGTCGCCCGCAGCCGATATCGCGTCCGCGCCTACGTCCTTGAGCCCTGGGCCTTCGCCTGGCTCGAGACCCTGCGCGACGAGCACGGCGACGTCGCCGCCGCCAACCGGGCGGCCAAGGACGCCGGCGGACCGGCCGCGTCCGCCGTCCCGGCGCGCCTCCTGGCCTGGTTGCCCAAGGCCGCCGAGGCCGGGTTCGTCATGCCGTCCGCTCCGTCGCCGTCCTGACGGCCGTTCAGCGTCGTCCGAAGAGCAGGCTGAACAGTCCCGGGCGGAACGATCTCAGCTCGATGAAGGTCTGATCCTCGGGCCCCGGAAGGTCCTCGTCGTGACGAAAGCCGGTGACCGCCGCCGCCAGCTCGAAGGGGGCGTCGAAGACGTGATCGACGCCGGCCTGCTCGCCGCCGTCGTCCTTCTGCTTCTGGAAAAGGCGGTCCTTGATCGCGGCGAACGCGTCCGGAAGCTCGCCGCTGGCCGCAAGATCGAACACGCCGTCCGGCTTCGCCGGGTCGTGCTGGACCGCCCACACCTCGCATCCGTCCTTGTAGGCGTAGGCGCGGCTGCACATGACGTGCTCCTCCACCGCGCACCCGACGGCGAGCCCGCCGGCCGACGCCTTGGCGACCTGTTCGGGAGCGGCCCAGCCGAAGCTGTTCGCGTGGATCAGCAGCCAGCCGCCGGGCAGCGTCGCCCACGAGAACTTCGCGCGCGCCTCCGGGTCGGGCTCGCCCGTGTCCTCGAGGCCGAGCTCGGCCAGGACATCGTCCCTGTCCCGCTCCTTCACCGCGATCCAGGATATCGAGAACGCCATGATCTTCTCCTTCATACGCCCAGATTTCCAGGTCGCCGGATCGCTCTAATGATCCTGCCCACGCTGACCTGTCAGCCAGGCCAAGAGTCCTGTCGCCGGAGCTGCACCCGGCCTGACGTGCTCAGGCCCCCACCAATCGACGCGATAATGTCGGCCAAGCTCGTCGAAGGCTCGTTGTTGGCTTCTCGAGAGTCTTGCGGTGGGACCGAACTTCGCCTCGACCGTCGTGCCGCCCCTCGTCAGGTGATCTGCTATCGTGTGACTCCTCGACAACGGCGTCCGGACTTGAAATCGAACCGGCCAATCCCCCTTGGACACTGTTTTCAGCGCAGAAAGACCTTCTCCGAGAGTGCCCTTCGCCATGGGAGGAAGCCTCCCTGCAGCGCTCACGGCGGCAGTTCCACCGAGCTCCATGGACAGCGCAGCTCCGAGCAGCCCTCCGATCCGCCTCGCCTGAGGCCGATGGATCGCGTCGTAGCGGTCACGCGACTCTTGCTCAGCGAGGTTGTGATCAAATCTTTGGCGGATGCCGCCGGGACCTCCGAGTCCAATCGCAGTGTTCGCTCCCGCCGCAATCCGATTGGCTTGGCCCAACGCCAGACTGTCGGCGATGGATCGCAAGGCCGTCTCGACCTGGGAGACAGGTTCCTTCCAGGTGTGGGACACCGCCCAAGACGCCGGCGGAGGCGGGCTGGCGCGCCAGACGGGCAGGTCCGATCGTTCTGGAATTGCTGTCGGCTTCGGCCTGCCGAGAAGGGCGATCACTTGGCCTGGGCGAGCCACGTCGGCCAGCCACTGTTGGCGACGAAGGATCGCCGCCTGTAGCGATCCTGGCCGAGGCTCAGCACTGTCGAGCGCGAAGCCCTGGCCTCTGTTGGAACGATCCGACACCTGCATCCCCCAAGCTGCATTGCGGGCCCGTCCCGCCGTGGCTGCAGTTTGGCGCCTTCGACTCACCCAGACAAGAACAAAAGAAGAACAAGTTGTGCGCTGTCGATCGAGCCTCGGTGTGCGGCGTCAACCCAGAGAGGCTTCGAACGCCCTACTTCCCCCTCAGCCGCGCCACCTCGCCGGCGCTCAGGCGCGAGGGCCTGGCGCCGTAGCGGGCGGTCACATAGTTGGCCACCGCCGCGATCTCGGCGTCCGAGTAGGCCGCGCCGAACGAGGGCATGAAGACCTCGCCGCCAGGCGTCCTGCGCCGCGAGCCTTCGATCACGACCTGGGCCACGTTGGCGGCGGTCGGGTCGTTGACCGCGCGCGCGCCGGTCAGGGTCGCATAGGTCGTGAGCGTCCCGGTCCCGTCCCAGCCGTGGCAGCTCGCGCAGGCGCCTTCGAAGATGCGCCGGCCCTCGGGATCGCCGATCGCCTTCATCCCTTCGTGCGGCGAGGCGGGCGCCAGGAAGGTTCGCCGCGCCGGCATGTCCGGCGAGGCCAGGGCGGGGACGCTGCGCAGATAGACCACGATGGCGTGGACGTCGCCGGTGGTCAGATGGCTCAGGCCCTGGTCCACCGCCTCGGCCATCGGCCCTGACGCCGTCCCTCTCCCGACCGCGTGGCCGGTCGACAGATACTGTTCCAGCTCCGCGTCAGACCAGGCGCCGACGCCGGTCAGCCGGTCGGCGGTGATGTTGTAGGCGTTCCAGCCCTCGGCCTCGCCGCCCTTGTACTTGCGCCGGTTGTCCGGCGCCTGCAGGGCGTGGCGCGGGGTATGGCAGTCGCCGCAGTGGGCCAACGCCTCGGCGAGGTAGGCGCCGCGGTTCCAGTCCGCGCTGCGGGCCGGGTCGGGACGGAAGCGCTGGTCCTTGTCGAACAGCCTCGCCCACACCCCCATGATCCAGCGCTGGTTGAAGGGGAAGATCAGCCGGCTCCTCGGCGCCTGGTTCGACACGGGCGTCAGGCTGAAGAGGTAGGCCTTGATCGCCAGGGCGTCCTGGTCGGTCATCAGGGCGTAGGCGGCGTAGGGGAAGGCCGGATAGAGCCGCCGGCCGCCCCGCCCGATCCCCTGGTGGATCGCCTTCAGGAAGTCCTGGTCGGTCCACACGCCGATGCCGGTCTTGGCGTCGGGCGTGATGTTGGGCGCGTAGATCGTCCCGAAGGCGGTCCGGAACGCCCGCCCGCCCGCGAAGGCCTTGCCGCCCGGCGCGGTGTGGCAGCTCTGGCAGCCCCCCGCCCGGGCCAGGTACTCGCCGCGCGTCAGGATGTCGGCCGAGACCAGCTCGGCGGGGACGCCCGTCGGGGAGGGGCCCTTGTAGTCGGCCAGCGCCACGCTCGCGCCCTTGTCGAAGGCCAGCGGCCCCGGCCCCGTCGCCAGGAACGCGCCGTAGGCGGCCAGGAGCGCCAGGATGGCCGCGATCAGGACGAGGGAGAGCGGCCGCTTCATCAGAAGAGCCCCCTCAGCGCCCTGGGGTCGATCGGCAGGGTGCGCACCCGCTTGCCCGTGGCGGCGAAGACGGCGTTGGCCAGGGCCGGGGACGCGGCCACGGTGGCCGTCTCGCCCATGCCGCCGGGCGCCTCGCCGCTCTTGATGATGTGGACCTCGATCTTCGGCGCCTCGTTCATCCGCATCATGCGGTAGTCGTTGAAGTTGGACTGCTGCACCCGGCCGCCCTCGATGGTGATCTGGCCGTGCAGGGCCGCGGTGAGGCCGAAGATCAGCCCGCCCTCGATCTGGGCGGCGACGGTGTCCGGATTGACCACGATGCCGCAGTCCATGGCGCAGACGACCTTCTTCACCATGACCTCGCCGCTACGGTCGACCTCGGCCTCGACGATGGTGGCCAGGAACGAGCCGAAGGAGGTCTGCACCGCCGCGCCCCGTCCGGTCCGGTGCGGCAGGGACGATCCCCAGCCGGCCTTCTCGGCCGCCAGCTTCAGCGCCGCCTTCAGCCGGGGGGTGGGATCCAGCAGGTCCAGGCGGTAGGCCACCGGGTCCTTGCCGGCCTTGTGGGCCAGCTCGTCGATGAAGCTCTCGACCACGAAGACGTTGTGGCCGGGCCCCACGCCGCGCCAGAAGGCGGTGGGCACGCCGGGCGGCTCCTGGCGCACATATTCCACGCGCAGGTTCGGCAGGCGGTAGGGCGGCTCGACCGCGCCCTCCACCGCGTCGGAATCGATGCCGTTGACGAAGGCCGGCGGGGCGTAGCGCGCCAGGACCGAGGAGCCGGCGATGCGGTGGCTCCAGGCGAGCGGCCGCCCGTCCTTGTCGAGCCTGGCGGCGAAGACGTCGTGATAGGAGGGCCGGTAGAGCTCCTGCTGGATGTCCTCCTCGCGGCTCCAGATGATCCGGACCGGCCCCTCCACGTGCTGGGCGATGCGCACGGCCTTGACCACGCCGTCGACCTCGAGCCGGCGCCCGAACGCGCCGCCCAGGAGCTGGTTGTGGATGATCACCTGCTCGGGCTTCAGCCCCAGCGCCTGGGCCGCGAAGCTCTGGGCGCGGGTGATCACCTGGGTGCCGCCCCAGATCTCGCAACGGCCCGGCGTGACCTGCACCGTGTAGTTCATCGGCTCCAGCGGCGCGTGGGCCAGGAACGGGACCTGGTACTCCGCGCGATGGACCTCGCCGCCGGCCAGCAGGCCCGGCGCGTCGCCGATGGTCTTGGCCACGGCGCCGGGCTTGGCCGAGGCGGCCTCGAGCTCGGCGACGATCTGGTCCTGGGTGACCTTGGCGTTCGGCCCCTCGTCCCACTCCACGGCAAGGGCCTTCAGCCCCTGGGAGGCGGCCCAGTAATGATCGCCGACCACGGCCACCAGGTCGTCCAGCACGACCACCTGCCGCACGCCGGGGACCTTCATCGTCTGGCTGTCGTCGACGCGGCCGACCTTGCCGCCGAACACCGGGCAGGCGGCGAGCGTCGCGACCTTGGCGCCCGGCACGGCGATGTCGATGCCGAACCTGGCGCTGCCGTCCACCTTGCCCGGGGTGTCCAGCCGCTTGGCCGGCTGGCCGATCAGCTTGAAGTCCTTGGGGTCCTTCAGGGAAACGTCCGTGGGCGGACGCATGCCCGCGGCGAAGTCGGCCAGGACGCCGTAGCCCACGCGCCGCGCGCCGGCCGGATCGATCACCTGCCCGTGCTCGGTGCGGCAGCTCTGGGGCGCCACGCCCCAGCCGGCGGCCGCGGCCCTGACCAGCATCGCCCGCGCCGTCGCGCCGGCCTTGCGCATCGGGGTCCAGAAGGCGCGGATGGAGCTGGAGTTGCCGGTGACCTGGCTCCCCAGGAACGGGTTGGCGTAGAGGGCGTTGTCCGGCGGCGCGGCCTCCAGCGTCACCTCGTCCAGCCCCACGTCCAGCTCCTCGGCCAGGATCATGGCGATGGAGGTGTAGACCCCCTGACCCATCTCCACCTGGGGCATGATCAGGGTGACCAGGCCCTGCCGGTCGATGCGGATGAAGGCGTTGGGCGCGAACCCGGGGCCGGCCGCGCCGGCCTTCCGGTCGCCAAGGAGGTCGAAGCCGAGTAGCAAGCCGCCGCCCGCCGCCGTCCCGGCCTTCAGCAGCGTGCGCCGGTTGAGCCTGATGGGCGGCGGGCTCATGGGAGGCGCGCCGCCTTCTTGATCGCCGCGCGGATGCGGACGTAGGTGCCGCAGCGGCAGATGTTGCCGCTCATCGCCGCGTCGATGTCGTTATCGTCCGGGTTCGGATTGCCGGCCAGGAGCGCCGCCGCCGACATGATCTGGCCGGACTGGCAGTAGCCGCACTGCACCACCTCCAGATCGAGCCAGGCCTTCTGGACCCTGCGCCCGGCATCCGACTTTCCGATCGCCTCGATGGTGGTGATCTCGCGGTTCCCGACCGAGCCGACGGGCAGCAGGCACGAGCGGACGGGATGGCCGTCCAGGTGCACCGTGCACGCGCCGCACTGGGCGACGCCGCAACCGAATTTGGTGCCCGTCATCCCCAGGATGTCGCGCAGCACCCACAGCAGCGGCATGTCCTCGGGGACATCCGCCTGCACGTCTTCGCCGTTGACCTTGAGCGTGATCGCCAAACGCGGCCTCCCCCGACAAGCTTAATCATAGCGCTGCCGGCTTTGGGCGTCACATCGCCTGACGGGGGAATCGGGCCAGATCTTCCCTCGATTGCGGGGGAGACGCCCCTCGGACTCCATCCTTGGGTCGCAAGCCCCGCCGGGGCTAAGCTCGCGGTCCGGGACGACGCTCGAAGGGCGCGGGGAGGAAGGACGATGAGAAGCGTGTTGACCGGCCTGGTCATGGCCGGAGCGTTACTGATCGGCGGGGCGGCGGACGCCGCGCCGGCCCAGGTTCCCCAGCCGTGTGACCGCGCCTGCCTTTCCGGGCTGCTCGACGACTACATCGCCGCGCTGAAGGCGCACGATCCCTCGCGCCTGCCGCTGGCGCCCGGTGTGCGTTTCACCGAGAACGGCGTGCCGCTCGATGTCGGCGACGGCCTGTGGAACACCGTCGACAAGGTCGACGACTACCGCCTGCCATTCATCGATCCCGAGGACGGCGAGGCCGGCCTGTTCGGCGTGGTCGAGGAGGACGGCAAGCCCGCCCACCTGATGGTCCGCCTGCGCGTCCAGGGCGGGACGATCAGCGAGATCGAGACCATCGTGCTTCGGCCTGCCGACAACCTGGGCTTCGGCCGGCCCCAGGACATGAAGCCCCGCGCCGCCTTCTACCAGGATGTGCCAGAGGCCGATCGGCTGACCCGCACCCAGCTCGTCTCCATGGCCAACGCCTATTTCGAGACCCTGCAGCAGAACAACGGGACCCTGTTCGCCACCTTCGCACCGGACTGCAACCGCATCGAAAGCGGCATCCAGACCACCAACAACCCGGCGTCCAATCCTACGGGCCGGCCCGATCCCGGCATCAAGAAGCTGGGCTGCGCCGACCAGTTCAGGAC
Organism: uncultured Alphaproteobacteria bacterium; assembly: GCA_963775275.1. GTDB lineage: Bacteria > Pseudomonadota > Alphaproteobacteria > Caulobacterales > Caulobacteraceae > JANWHQ01. Next base: position 1,885,316 of record CAVZII010000005.1, read on the forward strand.
CGGCTTCTTCCGCTTCGTCACCCACATCCGCGACCGCCGCTTCGTGGTGGTCGACCGCCGGAAGGGCCTCGTCTACGCCGCCGTCTTCTTCGACCACACCGGAGACATGCGCAAAGTGAAGCTGACCGACGGACGCGTCGTCGACGCCCAGTACGATACGCCCTGGACCTGGGAGATCGGCGAGCTCTTCAAGATCCAGGGCGGCGCGATCCACCAGGTCGAGGCCCTGGTGATGAAGGCGCCCTACGGCCTGCAGGACGTCTGGACCGACCATCCGCAGTGGCGGCCCGCGCACGCCGGGGCGGGCCGGCCATGAGGGCCCGTGTCCAGCTGTTCGCCGCGGCGCTGATCCTTCTGGCGGGCCTCGCCGTCGCGCCCGCCTCCCGCGCCGCGACCGCCACGTCCGCCTGCGCGGCCGAGGGCCGGGTCCATTACCTCTGCGGCGTCGACAATGTGGAGGACATGGTCCTGGCGCCCGGGACACGGTGGATCATCGCCAGCGGCATGTCCGGCCCGCACGACCCGGTCGGCCATCTCTACGCCATCGACAGCCGGGCCAAGACCTTCGTCGCCCTCACGCCCGATGTCTCGGGGCCGGCTCGCGCGCCCTACGCGGACTGCCACGGACCGGCCGATCGTTCCAAGCTCGCGCCGCATGGCCTGGCCCTCGCGCCCGGCGGGCGTGGCCGCGGCACGCTCTATGTGGTCAACCACGGCGGGCGCGAGGCGGTGGAGCTGTTCGATCTCGACGCCCGCTCGGGGCCGCCCCGGCTCACCTGGATCGGCTGCGTGCTCATGCCGGACCACGGCTCGGGCAACGCCGTCGCGCCCCTGCCGGACGGCGGTTTCGTGGTCACCAAGTTCGAGGACGCCGGCGATCCGGAGGCCTTCGACAAGATGGCCGACATGAAGCGCACCGGCGCCCTCTATCGCTGGACGCCGGGCGCGGGGTTCGCCGAGGTCCCGGGCAGCGTCATGTCCGGCGCCAACGGCGTGGAGGCATCCGCCGACGGCCGCTGGATGGTCGCCAACGCCTGGCCCGAGAAGCGGGTGATCCGGTTCGACCTGAAGGGCGTCTCCAAGCCGGTCCCGATCCGCGTCCCCTTCCTGCCCGACAACGTGCGCGCGGCCCCGGGCGGCTCGATGCTGGTCGCGGGTCAGGACTCGGACATGAGGACGCTGCTCGCCTGCAAGGTCGAGCGCTGCCCGCACGCCTGGACGGTGTCGCGGCTCGACCCCGCGACGATGGCGCCGAGGACCGTGCTGCACATCGACGGGACCCAGGCCTTCAGCGACGCGACCGTGGGCCTCCAGGTCGGCCGCACGATCTGGGTCGGGACCTATCGCGGTGACCGCGTCGCGTGGGTGGAGCTGCCTTAGGCGGCCGTCGGAGGATGCGGTGGGTCAGGAACTGGACGTGATCCTGCGGCGCTTCGAGGCGCCGGACGAGGTGCGGACCTTCGACAAGGGCCGGTTCGAGATCGTGCGCCTGCACGGCATGACCATCGGGCGCGCCACCTATGAGCCCGGCTGGCGGTGGTCCACGCACGTAGGCGCTCCCACGGGCCGGAAGAGCTGCCAGGTCGAGCACGTGGGCCTGGTCGTCTCGGGCTGCGTGGTCGCCGCCATGGACGATGGCCGCTTGGTGGAGATGAAGGCGGGCGACCTGTTCTACGTCGCGCCTGGCCACGACTCCTGGGTCGTCGGCGAGGAGCCCTACGTCTCCCTGCACTTCCTGGGCGCGGACGACTACGCCGCCCACGACTGAGGGCGCGCGGCCCTCGATCCTACCCCCAGCGCACGTGCTCGGGGCCCGGCGCGGCGGCGGCGAAGGGATCGGGCGTCCTGGCCATGGCGAGGGCGGCCTTTACGCCCGGCCGCTCGGCCACGCGCTTCAGCCAGGCCACGGTCCGCGGCGCCGTCGTCGCGTTCACCAGCTCCGGCTCCAGTTTCGGCAGGTAGTTGACGAACGGGAAGACCGCGATGTCGGCGAGCGAGAAGTCCGCGCCGGCCAGCCAGCCGGTCTTCTCCAGGTCCGCTTCCATCTTCTCGACGGTCAGCCTCACCCGCTCGCGCGCCTTCTGCAGCTTCTCGTCAGACAGGCCGCCGATCGCCTCGGACCAGACGTCGCGGCGCTCCTTCATCGGTATCCGCGACACCGCCTCTTGCACCGAGGCGAAGTTGCGGGACTTGATCTGGGGCTCGCCATAGGCATGCCAGGCCAGGTCGCTGACCGAGGCGGCGAGGTAGTCGTCGACGTACTTCTGCCAGTAGCGCGCCTGCCAGCGGTCGAGCGGCGCCGCAGGCATCAGCGGGTGCTCGGGGAAGGCCTCGTCCAGGTACTCGCAGATGTAGCTGGACTCGTTGAACGCCTCGCCGTCACGGACCAGGACCGGCGTCTCGCCGGACTCGTTCAGCTGCAGGTACTCGGGCGCGTGCTGCTCGAAGGCCAGCAGGTCGACGTAGCGGCTCTCGAAATCCAGGCCCTTCTCCTTGAGCGTGATCATCACGCGCGCGCAGGCCCCGTTGGGCTCCCAGTGATAAAGCTCGAGCATCTGCAATCCTTTCCTACGCGCGGGCCGCGGCGGCGGAGGCGGGCTGGGCCTGTTCGCCGGCCGGCCGGGTGCGGAAGCCCTTGGTCCTTGCGCGCATCTCCTTCACCGCCGGGCGCTCCTCGACCTTCTGGCGCCAGGCGATCCAGGCCGGCGTGTCCTTGTCGTTGACCAGCTCGGGCATCCACATCGCCATGAAGCCGCAGAAGTTCATCAGGTCGATGTCGGCCAGGGAATAGGTCGAGCCGGCGACCCAGGGGAACTGGCGAAGGTGCGCCTCGACCTTCTTCACCCCCTCGCGCGCGCGGCGGTGCGACTCCTCGATCACCTCCGGCGGGGTCTGCTGGCGATAGGCCGCCAGCCACGAGCGGCGGCGATCCGGATCGGGCACGGTGTTCAGCACCTCGATCACCTCCGCCTCGGTGCGCTCGCCCACGAAGGTCGGCACGATTCGGTTCCAGTTGATCATCATCAGCGAGCGGCCGAGGTCGTTCTCGGCATACCTTTGCCACAGGCGCATGCGCCAGCGCTCGCGCGGATCGGCGGGCCTGAGCGGCGGCCCATCGAAGGCCTCGTCGATGTATTCGTTGGCGATCATCCCCTCGGGCAGGACATGGCCGTCGTGCACCAGCGTCGGCACCTGGCCCTTCGGGTTCACCTTCAGGTAGTCGGGCTTCAGGTGCTCGAACTCGGTCCCCTTCAGCTCGTGCTCGACGAAGGGAACCCCCTTCTCGAGCAGGGCCAGATAGACCCGCCCGGAATTGGTGCCCAGCGGTTGGAAGTAATAGAGCTCGACCGCCATCGATGGCCTCCCGCCTGTCCCGCCCGGTCCGCCAGAGGCGGCGGGGCGTTGTCGCTGGTCAATCCCTAGCGCAGGCCGGCCGCGAGGTCACGAGGGTTGACGCCGTCAACTCACCGCGCCGCTTCGGGCGCTGTCTCGACGACCACGAGGACGATGGAGGCCCGACGCGGACGGTTGAACCAGAACCAGCGGTGGGCCCGGGCGTAGAAGCTCTTGGGCCGCAGGAAGCAGATCAAGCCCAGAAGGACGGTGTCGGCCGCAGCACGCCAGACCGGAATGCCGCGCGCCCTCAGGTCGTCCCCATAGGTTCCGCCGGACACCTCCTCGGCCGCTACGATCCGGGACCTGGTGAAGATCCGGGCGAGCTCGTCGGGGGTGGGGCGAAAGCCTGTGTCGATCGGATCGGCGTGGAACGGATAGCTCGAGGGAGCCGTCGCCAGCACGTGGCCGCCGGGCCCGGCCAGCTCCTCGCAGGCGGCGGCCAGGGCGGCGCGGTCGCGCACGTGCTCCAGGACGTTTGAGCACAGGACGCATCGGAAGCGGCGGGCCTTCAGCGCGCGGCGCACCTCGGGATCGAGGATGTCGCCGGCCACGTCCACGCCGTCGGCGGCTTTGAGATCGCTGTGGACCACCTCGATGCCCGCCACCCGCAACGGCTTGAACAGCTCCGCCTCGATGTGCGGCTTGGTGGTCTCGCGGAAGCGCCGGGTCGATGAGCCGAGGTTGAGCAGCGGCGACGCCTCGGGAAGGTCGAGGAGGATCTGGCGGATCCGTGCGGCTTCGGCTTCGAACACGCGGAGAGCATCCATCGGTCTGTTGGACGGTCAAGGCTGAGCCTTGCGGAGGGGCCGCCATTGAACTGCAGTTTCTCTGCCGACGGAGTTGCCGCACGCTGCTTGCTTGACTTGGCCTCGGAAGCGCAACACCCTTCCGCCGTTCCTTGCGGGAGAGACCGGGCCTTGCCCGGCGCCGAAGGCGAAACCGCCCCGGAAACGCTCAGGCAGAAGGACCGCAGGAACCTCGATCGCTGGAAAGCAGCGGCCTTTCAGCCGCTCGCCGAAGGAGCAAGGGGAGCCATGGCTCCCTGAAATCTCTCAGGCGCACGGACAGCGGGGGCGCGGACGACGCAGGGACCTGGGGTTCCTCGCGTCCGCCCTGATGTCCGGAGGCCGCGATGATGCAGACGACCGACACCCTCCAGCGCACGCCGCTCCATGCGGCGCACCTGGCCCTTGGCGCGCGCATGGTCGGCTTCGCCGGCTACGACATGCCGGTCCAGTACGAGGGCGTGCTCGCCGAGCACCGCTGGACGCGCGCCAACGCGGGCCTGTTCGACGTCTCGCACATGGGCCAGGCCCGCCTCGACGGCGAGGACCCGTTCCCGCTGCTCCAGGCCCTGACCCCCGGCGCCTTCTCCCGCCTTCGCGGCCGTCAGCGCTACTCGGTGCTGCTGAACGACCAGGGCGGCATCCTCGACGACCTCATGGTCGCCGACCCGGACGGGCGCGGCCTCTTCTTGGTGGTCAACGCATCGCGCAAGGCCGCCGACTTCCCCCTGATCCGCGACGAAGCTGGCGGTTCGGACAGGCTCAGGGAGCTGACCGACCGGGCCCTTCTTGCGCTCCAGGGGCCCGAGGCCGCAGAGGTCCTCGCCGCGCTCCTGCCCGAGGCGGCCTCAATGTCTTTCATGGACAGCCGCGCCTTCGATGCGACCCCGTTCGGCGACCTGATCGTCTCTCGCTCGGGTTACACCGGCGAGGACGGCTTCGAGGTCTCCGTCCCGGCTGACCAGGCGCCCGCCCTCTGGGCGCGGCTGCTGCAGGACCCGCGGGCCCGCCCGATCGGGCTCGGCGCGCGCGACACCCTCAGGCTCGAGGCCGGCCTGCCCCTCTATGGCCACGACATCGACGAGACCACCTCGCCCGTCGAGGCCGGCCTCGGCTTCGCGGTGGCTAGGTCCCGCCTCTCCGCTGGCGACTTCCCGGGCGCGGACCGGATCGTCGGAGAGATCGAGGACGGCCCCGGGCGCGTGCGCGTCGGGCTCCTGGTCGAGGGCGCCCCGGCGCGCGAGGGCGCCGAGGTCGTCTCGGACGATGGCGCCACCTTGGGCGGCGTCACCTCCGGCGGCTTCTCACCCACCCTCGGGCGGCCGATCGCCATGGCCTACGTCCCGCCCGCCTTCGCCCTGCCGGAGACGCGGCTCGGCGTACTGGTCCGCGGCCGGACCCAGCCGGCCGAGGTCGTCGCGCTGCCTTTCGTCCCCCACCGCTATCACCGCAAACCCTGAGGAGAGCTCCGCCATGCGCTTCACGCGCGACCATGAATGGGTCGACGTCTCGGGCGATGTCGCCACTGTCGGCATCACCGCCTACGCCGCCGAGCAGCTCGGCGACATCGTCTATGTGGAGCTTCCCGAGCCCGGCAAGGCGCTGAAACAGGGCGACGGCTTCGCCGTCGTCGAGAGCGTCAAGGCCGCCTCGGACGTCTACGCCCCGGTCTCCGGCGAGGTGGTCGAGGTCAACGCCGCCCTCGCCGACGCGCCCGAGACGGTCAACGAGGGCCCCGAGGGGATCGGCTGGTTCGCCAAGGTCCGCCTGGCTGATCCCACGCAGGTGGACGCCCTGATGGACCGGCCCGCCTACGAGCAATATCTGCAGGGGCTCTGAGGCCGTGCGCTACCTGCCGCTCACCGACGTCGACCGGGCCGGGATGCTCGCCGCCGTCGCCGTCCCGTCGGTCGAGGCCCTGTTCGCCGACGTCCCCGCCGCCGCCCGCCACGCGCCGGCCGGCCTGCCGCCGCACCAGGGCGAGATCGAGGTCGAACGCGACCTCGCCGCCCTCGCGGCCCGCAACCGCGCCGCCGGCGCCGGGCCCTTCTTCTGCGGCGCGGGCGCCTACCGCCACCACGTCCCCGCCAGCGTCGACCACCTCATCCAGCGCTCGGAATTCCTGACCTCCTACACGCCCTACCAGCCCGAGATCGCCCAGGGCACGCTTCAGGTCCTCTTCGAGTTCCAGACCCAGGTCGCCGAGCTCACCGGCATGGAGGTCGCCAACGCCTCCATGTACGACGGCTCCACCGCCGCGGCCGAGGCGGTGCTCATGGCCGCGCGCGTCACCCGCCGCCACAAGGCCGTGCTCTCCGGCGGCCTGCACCCGCATTACGCCGGGACGATCGCGACCCTCGCCCAGGGACCGGGGCTGGAGATCGAGCGCCGGCCGCTCGCCGTCGACGCCGAGGCGGACGTCCTGCCCATCGACGCCGAGACCGCCTGCGTCGTCGTCCAGAGCCCCAACCTCTTCGGGACAGTCAGCGACCTTTCCGCCATAGCGGAGGCGGCCCATGCCGCAGGCGCCCTGCTGGTCGTCGTGGTCACCGAGGCGGTCTCGCTCGGCCTGCTGAACCCGCCCGGCGCCATGGGCGCGGACATCGTCGCCGCCGAGGGCCAGTCCATCGGCAATCCCCTGAGCTTCGGCGGGCCCTATGTCGGCCTCTTCGCCGCGCGCGAGGCCCTGCTGCGCCAGATGCCGGGGCGCCTGTGCGGCCAGACCGTGGACGCGGATGGCCGGCGGGGCTTCGTCCTGACCCTGTCCGCGCGCGAGCAGCACATCCGCCGCGAGAAGGCGACGTCCAACATCTGCACCAACTCGGGCCTGTGCGCCCTGGCCTTCTCCATCCACATGAGCCTTCTGGGCGGCGCCGGGCTTCGCCGCCTCGCCTTCCTGAATCACCAGGCGGCGCGGCGGCTGAAGGCGGCGATGGACGAGGTGACGGGCGTCAAGGTCCTCACCCCGCGGTTCTTCAACGAGATCGCGGTCGAGCTTGCCCGTCTCCGCCGCGCCCGTGGTCGAGGCCCTGGCCGGGCGCGGCGTCCTCGCAGGCGTGCCGGTCTCCAGGCTCGATCCGGACGCCGGTCTGGACCACGTCCTGCTGCTGGCGGCGACCGAGCTCACCACGGCCGCCGACATCGCCGCGCTCCAGGGCGGCCTTCACGAGGTGCTGGCATGAGCGCGCTGAACGTCGGCCGCCCGACCCGCCCCGAAGGGCCGTCATCGGGCGCCGCGCCCTCCGGGGGCCGCGGCCTTCTCCAGGACGAGCCATTGCTGTTCGAGCAGGACCGCTGGGACAAGACCGGCGTCGACCTGCCCGGGCCCGAGCTCGACGCAGCCGACCTGGAGGGTCTCGTCCGCGAGACCCCTGTCGCCTTGCCGGGCCTGTCCGAGCCCGAGGCGGTCCGTCACTACGTCCGCCTCAGCCAGAAGAACCACGCCATCGACCTGGCGATGTATCCGCTGGGCTCGTGCACCATGAAGCACAACCCGCGCCTGGACGAGAAGCTGGCGCGGCTGGCCGGCTTCGCCGACATCCATCCCCTGCAGCCGGTCTCGACCGTCCAGGGCGCGCTCGATCTCATGGGCCAGCTCGGCGACTGGCTGGCGGCTCTGACCGGCATGCCCGCCGTCGCGCTCTCGCCCAAGGCCGGCGCCGACGGCGAGCTCTGCGGGCTCCTGGCGATCCGCGCCGCGCACGAGGCGAGGGGCGACGCGCGCCGGCGCGTGCTCGTCCCGGTCTCCGCCCACGGCACCAATCCGGCCACCGCCGCCATGGCCGGCTACGCGGTGGACGAGATCGCCCAGACCGACGACGGCCGCGTGGACCTGACCGACCTTCAGGCCGGGCTCGGGTCCGACGTCGCGGCGGTGATGATCACCAACCCCAACACCTGTGGCCTGTTCGAGCGGGACATGATCGAAGTCGCCCGGCTCACCCACGCGGCGGGCGCCTATCTCTACTGCGACGGGGCCAACTTCAACGCCATCGTCGGCAAGGTCATGCCGGGCGCCCTCGGCGTCGACGCCATGCACCTGAACCTGCACAAGACCTTCTCCACGCCCCACGGCGGTGGCGGACCGGGCGCGGGGCCGGTGGTGTTCAGCGAGGCGCTCGCCCCCTTCGCGCCCCTGCCGCGGCTCGTGCGGGCAAAGAACGGCTGGTCGCTGCAGGAGACGGCCGAAGGCGAGGCCGCCCAGGCGTTCGGGCGCCTCTGCGCCTTCCAGGGCCAGATGGGCATGTTCGTGCGCGCGCTGGCCTACATGAAGAGCCACGGGGCCGATGGCCTGAGGCAGGTCGCCGAGGACGCGGTGCTGAACGCCAACTATGTTCGCGTCGGCCTGAACGACCTTCTCACCCAGGCCTTCGACGGCCCCTGCATGCACGAGGCCCTGTTCGACGACCGCTGGCTCGAGGGGACGGGGCTCTCGACGCTCGACATCGCCAAGGCCCTGATCGACGCCGGCTTCCACCCCATGACCATGTACTTCCCCCTGGTGGCGCACGGGGCCATGCTGATCGAGCCCACCGAGACCGAGCCCCGGGCCGAGCTCGACCGCTTCATCGCCGCCCTGCGCCGCATCGCCGAGCAGGCCAAGGCAGGGCAGGGCGAGGGCTTCAAGACCGCGCCGCACCTCGCGCCCCTCTCGCCGCCTCGACGAGACCCAGGCGGCCCGGAAGCCGCACCTGAGGTGGCGGGCTCAATCCTAGTGTGGTGGATCAGAAGTTCGCATGATGATGGCGGCTCCCGCAGTTGCGAACTTCTGATCCTTAAACCACACTAGAATCATAGACTTGCTAGTGTCCCGATCGATTCCGAAGTTCGCATCTGCCTGGCAAAAGCGCTGGCGAACTTCGGAATTGGGACACGGATCGACGAGGAATCGATCATCTGGATGTCGCCGTCATAAGCCTTTGACACCGCTTGCAGAAGACGGTCCCAGACGCCCGCCTTGCGCCAACGGTTGAACCGGTTCACACAGGTCGTGTGCGGGCCGTACCGCTCGGGAATGTCCGCCCAAGGCGCTCCCGTTCGAAGCCGCCAGAAAATCCCGTTCAGCACCCGCCGATCGTCCACCCGAGGCACGCCCCGCGGCTTGTTCGGCAGCAGGGGCTGGATCACCGACCACTCGAAATCCGTCAGATCGAAACGAGCCATCTCAACCTCCTCCAATGAGAAGGTTGAATCAGCGTTCGGCCAACTTGTGAATCCCGTTTATGGGTCTGTGACCTAGACCGTCATGGCCGGCCTTGTGCCGGCCACCCATGCACGTCGATGTTTCCGGACCGATCGGCGCGCTCTGAGTTCATGGGTCGCCGGGACGAGCCCGGCGATGACGGTGGTCTGGTGTTGGCGCGGCCCCCGCTCCGAGGCTAAGTCAGCGCATGCGGATCGACGGGCGCGACTTCAGGACGATCTGGACCGCCGAGGACGGCCGGTCCGTCGGGGTCATCGACCAGCGCCTCCTGCCGCACCGGTTCGAGGTCCGGACCCTCCGCTCGGCCGATGACGCCGCCGAAGCCATCGCCGACATGACCGTGCGCGGCGCCCCCCTGATCGGGGTCACGGGCGCCTATGGGCTCGCCCTGGCCATGCACGAGGACCCTTCCGACGCCTCGCTCGTCCGCGCGGGCGCGCTGGTCGGCTCCGCGCGCCCCACCGCCGTGAACCTGCGCTGGGCGGTGGAGCGGATGATTGCGCGCCTCTCGCCCCTGGCCCCCACTGAGCGGGCCGCCGCCGCCTACGCCGAGGCCGCCCTCATCGCCGACGAGGACGTCGCCGCCTGCGAGGCCATCGGCGAGCACGGCCTTGGCCTGATCCGCCGGGCAGCCAGGCCCGGCAAGGACCGGATCGACATCCTCACCCACTGCAACGCCGGCTGGCTCTGCGCGGTGGACTGGGGCACCGCGCTCGCCCCCATCTACAAGGCCTTCCGCGCAGGGCTTCCCGTCCACGTCTGGGTCGACGAGACCCGGCCCCGAAACCAGGGCGCCAGCCTCACCGCCTTCGAGCTGATGAAGGAGGGCGTGCCCCACACCGTCATCGCCGACAACGCCGGCGGCCACCTGATGCAGCACGGCATGGTCGATCTCTGCATCACCGGCACGGACCGCACCACCCGCACCGGCGACGTCTGCAACAAGATCGGCACCTATCTGAAGGCCCTCGCCGCCTACGACAACGGCGCGCCCTTCTATGTGGCCCTGCCGTCCTCCACCATCGACTGGCGGCTGAGCGACGGGGTCGCCGAGATCCCGATCGAGGAGCGCTCCGCCGATGAGGTCACCCACATTTCGGGCCTGGCCGCCGACGGCGAGGTGACGCGCGTGCGTCTGACGCCCGAGGGCAGCGGCGCCGCCAACTTCGGCTTCGATGTCACCCCGGCGCGCCTGGTCACCGCCCTGATCACCGAGCGCGGGGTCTGCCCGGCGTCCGAGGCCGGGCTGAAGTCGCTGTTCGGCGAACACGAGCAGGCCGCGTGATCCAGCGTCCCCGCATCCTGAACCGCTGGAGCGACGCGGACGCCGCTGCGGCCGTCCAGCGTTACGCCGCGACGGGCGTCGGCGAGGATCTGGCGCTGCGCACCTACTCCGCGCGCCTGCTGGGCGCCGATCCACGCCTGGTCCTGCACGGCGGCGGCAACACCTCGGTCAAGACGCGCGCGACGGACGTCTTCGGCGAGGAGGTCGACGTCCTTTGCGTCAAGGGCTCGGGCTGGGACCTCGGCTCGATTGAGCCCCCCGGCCATCCGGCCGTGCGGATCGCGCCGCTGCGCCGGCTCCGGGCGCTGGCCCGGCTGTCGGACGAGGACATGGTCAGCGCCCAGCGCCAGTGCCTGCTGGACCCTGCCGCGCCGAACCCGTCGGTGGAGACGCTGCTGCACGCCTTCATGGCGCCCAAGTTCGTCGACCACACCCACTCCACCGCGATCCTCGCCCTGGCCGACCAGCCGGACTCCGAGGCGATCTTCGCCGACCTCTTCGGCGGCCTCGTCGCTCTGGTCCCCTACGTCATGCCGGGCTTCGCCCTGGCCAAGGCCGCCGGCGATGCGCTGGACGCCCATCCCGCCGTGGAGGGACTGATCCTCCTGAAGCACGGGATCTTCACCTTCGGCGGCACGGCCAAGGAGAGCTACGAGCGGATGATCCGGCTCGTCGCTGCGGCCGAGGATTTCATCCGCGAGCGCGCCGCGCCGCCCTCGGCCCGCGCAGGCGTCCAGGCGCCGGGTCCGGTCCACGAGGTCCTGCCGGCGCTGAGGGGCGCCCTCGCCCGCGCGGCCGCCGACCGATGGCCCGGCCGTTGGCTGTTCGATCTTCGCAAGTCCGACGTCGCGCGCGCGGTCGTGGACGACCCGAGGCTCGCCGACTGGGCCCGGCGCGGCGTCGCCACCCCCGATCACGTCATCCGGACCAAACGCTTCCCGCTGGTCGTCCCGTCCGCCGACCCGGCCTCGATCGACGCGGCATTGGCCGCCTACGTCACCGATTACGAGGCCGTCTTCGCGCGCAACAACGCCCGCTGCGGCGGGATCAAGACCCAGCTCGACCCCCTGCCGCGGGTGCTGGCCGTTCCGGGCCTCGGCCTGGTCGGGGTCGGCAAGAGCGCCAAGGACGCCGCCGTCGCCGCGGACATCGCCGAGTCCTGGGCCGAGACCCTGCTGGACGCCGAGGCCGTCGGCCGGTTCGAGCCGGTGGGCGAGGAAGACACGTTCGACATGGAATACTGGTCGCTGGAGCAGGCCAAGCTCGGCAAGGCCGCCGACAAGCGCCTGGCCCGCCATGTCGTTGTGGTCACCGGCGGGGGCGGGGCGATCGGCGCCGCCGTCGCCCGGGCCTTCGCCGCCGAGGGGGCTGAGGTCGCGGTCCTCGACCTCGACGCCGCCGCGGCCGAGCGGGCCGCCAAATCGATCGGCTCAGGCGTCCTGGCGCTGGATTGCGACGTCACCGACCCGGCGGCCGTGGACGCCGCCTTCGCCTGCATCGTGGAGCGTTTCGGCGGGATCGACATCGTCGTCTCCAACGCCGGCATGGCTCTGACCGGCGCCATGGCCGACCTCGACGACGAGGTCCTGCGACGGAGCTTCGAGCTGAACTTCTTCGCCCACCAGGAGGTCGCCAAGGCGGCCGTGCGGGTCCTGCGCGGCCAGGGCATGGGCGGGCGGCTGCTGTTCAATGTCTCCAAGCAGGCGGTGAACCCGGGGCCGGACTTCGGCGCCTACGGGACCTCCAAGGCGGCGCTCCTGGCGCTCGTGCGTCAGTACGCCCTGGAGCTGGCGGGCGAGGGGATCACCGTCAACGCCGTCAACGCCGACCGCATCCGCTCGGGGCTGCTGACCGACGACATGATCGCCCGCCGTTCGGCGGCGCGCGGCGTGACGGCCGAGACCTACATGAAAGGCAACCTCCTGGGCCGCGAGGTGCTCGCCTCCGACGTCGCCCAGGCCTTCGTCTTCGCCGCCCTGATGGACAAGACCACCGGCGCCGTCCTGCCGGTCGACGGCGGCAACGTCGCCGCGTTCCTGCGGTAGGTGTCCTCTCCCACAGGGAGAGGAAGGGGCCCGTTGCGCAGCAACGGGAAGGTGAGGGGTTTCGCCCTCGCGGTCCTACCCCCTCATCTTCCCACTCGCTTCGCGAGCGGGCCCCTTCTTCTCCCCATAGGAGAAGAGATCACTCCGCCGCCTGGGCCATCTCCCCGTCGACCGTCCAGGGCGCGGCGGGCCAGCTCTTCATCTCGTTCAGGCAGTGCTTGGTGAAGACGCGGATGCTGTTCATGCAGTCCTCGTGCGGCATGCCGCCGGTGTAGAGGTGCGGCATCATCCCCTGCGGCTCGCGCAGCTTCCTCACCTGGTCGAGCTTCTCCAGCACCTCCTGCGGGTTGCCGGCGATGGAGCTGGCCACGACGCCGTCCAGCGCCTTCTCCACGTCCTCCTCGCTCATCCGCATGCTGGCGTAGCTCTCGTAGCCCTTGATCGTCCCATGGTGGGGCGAGGTCAGCTCGTAGTTCTTGACCACGTTACGGAAGGTCTGGCGGGCGTAGACCTCGGCCAGCTCCTTGGCCTTGTCCGAGCTCTCGTCGATGAAGACCAGGTTCGAGGCGAAGGGCGCCACCGGCGTCTCGTCCGGCCGGCACTCCATCCAGGTCTTCAGCCAGGCGTCCTCGGCCGTGGTCACGTCGTTCGCGCCTTCGGCCTGCGGCGGGTGGGCCTCGCCGCCGCCGCCGATCCGGCGCACGCCGCCGGGCATCGGCTGTCCGAGATAGAGGCGCCCGAGGCCGAGCCTGGCGGCCGACACCATCGAGGCGGGCGAGCCCGCGGCGCAGAAGGCGCGGCCCTTCAGCGAGCGGATCGGCCGCGGGCGGATCTCGCGGCGGGGCTGCTTGAAGATCTCGCCGCCCTCGATGTAGCCGGTCTCCATGGCGTTCATCACCATGGGCACGATCTCGTCGAAGAGCTCGCGCGCCATGGCCTGGTCCACGCGCAGGCCCTCGTACTCCATGCGCGCCAGGCCCCGGCCGAAGCCGATGATCGCACGGCCGCCCGACAGGTGGTCGAGCACCGCGATCTCCTCGGCCAGCCGCACCGGGTCATGCCAGGGGACCACGATCACCTGGGTGCCGAGCCGGGTCGTGGGCCGCGTCCTGGCCGCCAGCCACGTCAGGTACTGCACCGGGTTGGGCGAGATCGAATAGTCCGAGAAATGGTGCTCGGTCATCCAGATCGAGTCGAAGCCCAGCTCTTCGGCGAGCAGCAGCTGGGTCATCTCCTCGCGGATGAACCGGACGTCGTCGACGTGGCTGTGGTTGGCGAAGCCTGTGGCGATCCCGACGTGCATGCGCTCTCCTCCGATCGGTCTTCGGTCTTCGCCGAAGGTCCGGTTTCCTTACGGTCAGCCTAGCCCGGAATTCCGGCATCGTCACGGGTGTTACGAAGGGGAATCGGCGTGCGGCCAGGGCTCGCTACTGCGCGGCGGGCTCTGCATGGGCGTCGCCCTTGCGCCCGGTCCACCAGAAGCCGAGGACCAGCACCGCCAGGGTCAGGAGCTGGACGATCACGCCTTCCCAGGTCGGGTAGAGGCCGAGCAGGTCGATGCTGGGCCCGCCCGCGATCGGGCGGATGTCGATCAGGCCGGTTTCCTGCAGCGCCGACACGCCCTTGCCGGCCAGCACCACCGCCAGCACCGCGATCAGGAGCGAGCTGTAGGCGAAGAACTTCCCGATCGGCAGGCGCTTGGAATAGCTGAGCAGCGCCCAGGCGATCGCCGCCAGGCCGGCCGCGCCGGTCCCCGCGCCGGCCAGCATCGCCAGGTGCGCGCCCTGGCTCCACAAGGCGGCGTAGAACAGGATGGTCTCGAACACCTCGCGGTAGACGACCACGAAGGCCAGGAGGAACAGCAGCCAGGCCGAGCGGCGCGACAGGGCGTGCGAGAGCTTGGCATGGACATAGGCCTGCCAGGAGTCGCCCTTGCTCTTGCCGTGCATCCAGACGCCGACGGAGACGAGGACCACCGCCGCCAGGAGCGAGCCGAAACCCTCGGTGAACTCGCGGCTCGCGCCCGAGATCGAGATCAGCCATGTGGCCGCCGCCCAGGTCAGGCCGCCCCCGATCAGCGCGCCGACCCAGCCGGCGTGGACATAGGGCAGGGCCTCCTCGCGGCCGGCCTTGTGCAGGAAGGCCACCATCGCCGCCACGATCAGGAGCGCCTCCAGCCCCTCGCGCAGGAGGATGGTGAAGGCGCCGGCGAAGGTCGCGCCAGCGTCGGCCTTGCCCGGGCCGAGCGCACGCTCGGCGGCGTCCAGCATGGCCTCGATCCGCTGCTCGCGGCTCGCCACTTCGTCGGCCGGCGCGCCCTTGGAGATGGCGGCGCGCAGCCCGCCCATGGCGCTTTCGATCCGGTGCATCAGCGCCGAGTCGTGGGCCGCCAGCGCGGGCTCGACCGTCTCGAAGCCGTCCAGATAGCCCGACAGCGCGAGGTCTCCGGCCTTGGCGCGATCACCGGCCTGATAGGCCTTGAGCGCCTGGGCGACGCGCGTGCGCGCCACGGCCAGGGCGCCCGCGCCGGGCGCGGACACGGCGGCGGGATCGCGCCTCAGATAGGCGGTCAGGGCCAGGGCCTCGGGCCGGCCGAGCGCGGCCTCCAGCTGGGCGGGGGTGGTCTGGGTCAGGGCCTGGAGGGTCGGGACCTGGTCCCGCGCCCGGGGGTCGTCTTTGAAGGCCTTGGCCCCGGCGGCCGCGTCGCTCGCCGGGAAGGCGAAGGCGCCGACATGGAACGCCAGGTCCCAGCGGTCCTGGTCCGGCAGGCTCGCGAAGCTCGCCATGGCCGTGCCGTCCAGGCCCTGGCCGATCACCTGGTAAAGGCCGAAGAGGCTCCGTTCGCGCGCGCGGGAGAGGTCGGCGAAGGCGATCGGCGGCGGATCGAGCCCCTTGGCGTCCGGGCCCTTGCCGTCGCCGGCCATGCCGTGACAGCCGGCGCAGTCCTGGGCGTAGAGCGCGGCCCCGCGCTGGAGGTCCGGAACCGCCTTGGGCGCTACGGGCGTCGGATAGGCGGCCAGCAGGGCCGCGGCCAGCTTGTGGGCGCGGTCCGCGATCTCCCCGGCGGACGCCTTCCTGGCGATGGCGGCCTTCAGCTCGTCGGCGCCGGCGATGAGGGCCGGCTTGGCCGGCGTCGCTGGCAGGGCCTCGAAGCGCTGGCGGACGTTGCCCGAGAACTCGTTCATCTCGGCGAACTCGGACTCGCTCTTGATGCGGCCGTTCTCGACCGCGCCTGGATAGTCGACGGCCAGGTAGTCCAGCAGCCGCCAGGCGACCTGGGCGTCGCTCGCGCGCGCCTGCGCCAACGCCGCGGGCGCGGCGCCGATGCAGAACAGCAGGCCCACGAGGACGACCAGACGCGTGAAGGGGAACATGAGCCGCCGGGTGCAAAGTTGCGAATGATTATTCATAGCATTTACGCGCGCGCGGGCGTCTTCGCAAGCGGTGCGCGCGGCGGCGTCTTCGCACTGGGCGAAGTTCGTTGCGTTCCTGTTGCGGCGCGGCAAAGTTGGGGCGAAATTTTGGGATCGTCTTGCTTAACGCCCGATGGAATGGAGCAATTCATGCTTCGAAACCGGGCTGCCGTCGGTGGATTCGCCCTAAATTGCGGCGTCGCAGCATTTTAGTTCGCAACTGCGAAATCAGCGTTGCGCCGCCCTCGCGGGAGGTCCAGATTGCCCTAACGGACGCCCGTAGTGAAGGCGTCTCCAGGGAGGAGTTTCCACCTCTGACTGGGAGCTCCCAAGATGTTTCGAACCCTTACCCTCGTTTCCGCCGCCGGCCTTCTGGCCTTCGCGAGCCAGGCCTCCGCCCAGGACATCCGCGTGAGCCTGGCGGGCAAGGACGCCGCGGAGATCCGCGCCGATATCGAGAAGGCCGCCTATCAGGTCTGCGCCGACTTCCTTGGCGCGGACTCCTACCACATGCTGTCCGAGATGGCGGCGTGCGAGACCTCACAGGTCGCCGACGCCTACGCCCAGATCAAGGACAGCGATCTCCTGGCCGAGCTCGAGGCTGCGCCGTCGTCCGACGCCGCGGTGATTTCGGTCGCCGCCAACAAGTAGCCGCCCGCCTTGGCGAGGGCCCGGCGGATCTTCTCGCCGGGCCCTCATTCACAGAAGTCGAGACCAGATGAAGACCTACAAGCTCGAGCTGCGACACGCGCCGTCCAAGAACAAGCTCAACGCCGTGCGCAACAACCGTTGGCCGCCGATCACGGCCCGCCTCGACGATGACGACGAGGCCATCGGCTGGGCCAGGTCCGCCGTCCTCGACTTCGCCCGCCAGCGCATCGAACTCGGGATCGCGCTATTTCGAGGCGGCGCTGCTCGAGCTCTTGCCGCTCAGCGCCCACTCGGACCGCGACAGCCGCCGGCTCGGCCGCTGGGTGCTCTGCCACGAGGGCCTGCACTGGCGCCCTGCGATGTCAGGCGAAGTGGGAGCCGGTTCGCCGTCCGGAGTCGCAGCCTCCTGAGGATCCTGGGGCGCGATCCGGTCAGACTGGATCGTGCTTGGCCCCACGCCCTCTACGCTGCGCCCTCGAGCGCCGAGTCCGCCTCGGCGCCCAGCACCCGTTCGATCGCGGCGACCAGCGCCTCGGGCCGGATCGGCTTGGCCAGGTGCAGGTTGGCGCCGGCGGCCTGGCTCGAGCGCACGTGCTCGTCGAACGCATTGGCGGTCAGCATGATCACGGGCGTCGGAGCGCGGCCTTCCGCGCTCTCGCGCGCCCTCAACCGGGCGGTCGCGGTCAGGCCGTCCATCTCCGGCATCTGCATGTCCATCAGCACCACGTCGAAGGGCTCCTGCGCCAGCGCGTCGAGGGCCTCGCGGCCGTTGTCCACCAGGCGGATGTTCGCGCCGAGCGCTTCCAGGATCAGCTGGATGACACGCTGATTGGTCGGATGGTCCTCGGCGACCAGGATCGTGACGCCGTCGAGGTCGCGGCCGCGGTGCGCTGCTGGCGCCTCGGCGTCGGAGGCGCGCTGCACGCGCTCCAGCGGCAGGCGCACGGTGAAGGTCGAGCCCTCGTCCGGCGCCGAGGCCGCCTCGATCTCGCCGCCCATCAGCCTGGCCAGCGAGCGGCAGATCGCCAGGCCCAGCCCGGCCCCGCCGAACCGGCGGGTGATGGAGGCGTCGGCCTGCTCGAACCGACGGAACAACCGCGCCTGGGTCGCCGTGTCGAAGCCGATCCCCGTATCGCTGACCTTGAAGGCCAGGCCTCCCGGCGCGGCCTCGACGCTCAGCCTTATCTCGCCGGCCTCGGTGAACTTGATCGCGTTGCTGAGCAGGTTCGACAGGATCTGGGTCAGGCGCACCGGATCGCCGCGATAAACGCCCGCGGCCGACGACCAGGTGAAGATCAGGCCCTTCGTCTCCGCCGCCGCCCTGTGCAGCTCCGCGATGCGCCCCACCAGGGCGGTGAGCTCGAAGTCCTGCACCTCCAAACTCATCTGGCCGGCCTCGATCTTGGAGACGTCGAGGATGTCGCCCAGGACCCGCTCCAGCAGGCGCCCGGATGAGGCGATCAGCTCGGCCAGCTCGCGTCCGCGCGGCGTGGACTGCTCCTGGGCCAGCACCTCGGAGACGGCCACCACCCCGTTCAGCGGGGTCCGCAGCTCGTGGCTCATGTTCGCGAGGAAGCGCGACTTCTCCTGGTTGGCGGTCTTCAGCTCGGCGGTGCGCTCCTGTACGCGCTGCTCCAGCGACTCCAGCACCTCGTCGACACGCTCGCGGCTCGAGCGCAGCGTCCGCGCCAGGAGCCCGATCTCGTCCCGGCGCGCCTCGATGTCCTGCAGCGCCGCGCCCCGCCCGCGGACGTCGGCCTCCGCCGCGGCGGCCAGGCGCTGCAATGGCCGTCCGACCGAGCGGCGAGCCATCAGCATCGCCAGGCCCGCCTCGACCAGCGAGGCGACCAGGCCGATCAACAGGATCCACGAGGCGGACTTGGCGGCCGACCAGACCATCGCCGAGCGCGGGTAGGTCACCAGGAAGTACCAGTTCGGGCCGTTCAGCAGGCCGTAGCCGATGATCTGCCGGCCGTCCGGGCTCCGCACCACGCCGCGCCGCCCGCCGTCGCGCCGGATGGACTTGACCAGATCGCTCGAGGCCCAGTCGCTGCTGGTAGCTCGCCACCGTCGCCTCCGAGGCCACGCCGGGCACGGCGAACCCCGGATAGGCGATCAGGTCGCCGTCGGCGCTGATGATCAGGTTCGAGGCGCCGGGGATGGCGCGCCCGACCGCCTGCATGAAGTAGCTCTGCAGGTCGATCGACGAGCCGAAGGCGCCCACGTGCCGGCCGCCGATGTCGAAGGGCGTGACGCAGGCCGTGGCGACGCGGCCGCCGCTGTTGGCCTGGATCAGCCGCTGAAGCGTGGTGCAGCGGGTCGTTCGCGCGGGGTTGGCCGCCGGCATGGTGATCTGGACGATCTGCTCGCTCCGGAAGTCCAGGTCCGCCGGCGCGTCATGGCGGTAGAACATCAGGCGATCGGGCCGGTCGGGGCCGAACATCACCAGCCGATTGTGTGGCGTGAAGAAGTAGAAGTTGTCGTAGTCCCGGTGGAGCGCTTCGCCGAAGTGGGGCGCCACGTCGTAGGCCGCGACGAAGACCGCCTTGTCCAGAGCGCTGACGTGGCGGCCGTCGGCGATGAAGGCGCCGAGCCCATGGACGAACCCGCCGCCCGGCCCCATCCGGCCGTCGAAGTCCTCGGGCCGGGAGCGGCGGGTGCCGTCCGCCTGCAACGGATACTCCGCGTCGAACAGCCGCGTCGCCTCGGCGGGCGTGAGGCGCTTCAGCCGCGCCCTCAGGGCGTCGGCCGCGGCCGCATGCACGCTCCTCAGCTCCGAGAAACGCTGGTCTTCGGTCTTGGCCCGCTCGGCCACATAGGCCTTCAGGCTGGAGATCTCGCGCCGCTCCAGATCGTGCTCGAACACCAGGAAGGCGGCCAGCGCCGCGAGCACGCTGACCGCCACGGTCATCATGCCCACGCTCAGCAGGAATTTGCGGGCGACAGAGTTGTCCAAGCGATGTCGCGCCCCCGGAGCGCCGGATCAAGGGACGCTTCTACGCCGATCAGGCTTTAGACTTGGTGTAGGCCAGCCGTCCGGCGCCGGGCCGCCCCGCGGCGCCGATCAGACGCTGCGCGGCGCGCGCGCGAGCGGAAGGTTGCGTAAGCGCTCGCCGGTGGCGTCGAAGATCGCATTGGCCGCCGCCGCGCCTGCCGGGCCTTGCGCAGCCTCTCCGGCTCCGAGGAACGGCTCGCCCGGCCGGTCGATGATGACGACCTCGACCTTGGGGACCTCGCTGAACCTCAGGATCGGATAGCTCGCCCAGTCGCGCGAGGTGATCCTGTGCTGGTCGTACTTGACCTCTTCCTTCAGCGTCCAGCTCAGCGCCTGGATCAGCCCGCCCTCCAGCTGGTTCTTCAGGCCGTCGGGATTGACCGTCTCTCCCGCGTCCGCCGCGATCACGGCGCGCAGGATCCGCACGGCGCCGTCCTTCGGATCCGTCTCGGCCTCCAAAGCGATGGCGCAGTAGGTCGCGAGGTTCTTGTAGCGGGCGAAGGCGAAGCCGCGGCCCCGTCCGGGCGCCTTGGTCCAGCGGCGCCAGCCGAAGGTCTCGGCCGCAAGCGCGATCACCGCCTTGGCCCGGGGGTCGGAGAGCTGGCGCAGGCGGTAGTCGACGGGATCCGCGCCGGCGGCGTGGGCCAGCTCGTCCATGAAGGACTCGATCGAGAAGACGTTGGCGTAGGCGCCGAGGCTCCGGTGCGAGGACACCCTCACGGGCATGGCCGTCACGAAGTGCGTCGTCACCGACTGGCCCGGGAAGTCGTAGAGCGCGATGGCGTTGCGGTCGGCGGCGTAGTTCGGGCCGCCGAAGTTGAACGCCGGCGGCATGGGGAAGGGCTTGGCCAGCGAGCGCGCCGGCAGGAGGTTGCCCGGGTTCCCGCCAGGCCGCGTGCCATGCGAGGTGGACCAGAGCTCATAGGTCCAGTCCAGCACCTCGCCCCTGGCGTCCACCGCCGCGCTGATCCTGGTCAGCATGGCCGGGCCATAGGGCTCCCATCCGTGCTCGTCCTCGCGCATCCACTGCACCCGCACGGGCCGGCCGGGCAGGGCGCGCGCCAGCAGCGCCGCGTCCGCCGCCGCGTCGTCCGCGCCGTTGTGCCCATAGCAGCCCGAGCCGTTCATGTGCCGGGCCTGGACCTTGTCCACCGGCATGCCGAGCATCCGCGCGATGGCGGCCGACGTCTCGAAGACGCTCTGGCTGTGGGTGTGGATCGTCAGGACGTCGCCCGACAGCTCGGCCACCGCGCAGGACGGCCCGATCGAGCCGTGCATCTGATAGGGGCGCCGGTAGCTCGCGGCGATGGTCCGCGCCGGCGCCGGGCCGCCGGTGCGGGCCTTGGAGAGGATGTGCAGGTCCTGCGGCGTCTGCGCCTGCAGCCAGGCCCAGGGATCGGCCGGCAGCTCCGCCGTCTCCTCCCACTTCGCCGAGGCCGCCAGCGCGCGGCTCGCCTTGATCGCGGTCCACTCCTTCTCGGCGATCACCCCCAGGAAATCGCCGTCGCGCACGACCTTCAGGACGCCCGCCATGGCCTCCACGCCCGCGACGTCGGCCTCGAGCAGCTTGGCGCCATAGGAGGGCCGGCGCACCGTGCGGCCGTGGACCATCCCCTCGGGCCGGTGGTCCTGCACGAAGATGGTCTCGCCCTTGATCTTCGCCGGCAGGTCCCGCCGCGGCAGGGACTTTCCGACGTACCTGTGCTGGTCCGGCGACTTTGGCCGGACCTTGCCGGTGGCCTCGCGCTTCAAGGTCTGGCCGCCCACGAGGGCGCCGTAGCCGAGACGCCGGCCGCTCGTGGGTTCGACCACGGCGCCGCCTTCGGTCTTCAGCCGGCCCGCCGGGACGCCGAGCCTGCCGGCGGCCAGCTCCACCAGGATCTGCCGCACCTCCGCCGACGCCTGGCGGACGGCCGGCCCGCCCATGGGCATGGAGAAGCTGCCGGCGGTGACGCCCTCGTCCGGGCAGAGCGTGGTGTCGCCGGAGATGATCGTGAGGGTCTGCGGATCGATGTCCAGCTCCTCGGCGCAGAGCTGGCCGAAGGCGGTCAGGATGCCCTGGCCCAGCTCGACCTTGCCGGTCTTCAGCGTCACCGACCCGTCCGCCGCGATGGCGATCCAGGAATCGAGCTCGGGACTGCGCGCCAGGTCGCCCGGCAGGTCGGGCCGTGGCGGCGGCGCCGGCTGGGCGCGGGCCAGGGGTCCGGCCAGGCTGAACACCAGGGTCAGCGAGCCGGCCTGGATCAGGCCGCGGCGTGACAGGGCGGTGGTCATGCGATTGTCCCGGCGGCGCGGAGCACCGCCCTGATGATCCGGTCGTGCGATCCGCAGCGGCAGAGATTGCCCTCCAGCGCCTCGCGGACGTCGGCCTCGGCGGGCTTCGGGTTTCGCTCCAGCAGGGCCGCGGCCGAGACGATCATGCCGGGGATGCAATAGGCGCACTGGCCGGCCTGGACCTCCAGGAAGGCCGCCTGCAGCGGGTGCAGCCCGCCCGCCTTGCCCGACAGGCCTTCGAGCGTGGTGATCTTCACGCCGGCCAGGGCGGCGGCCGGCGTCACGCAGGAGCGGATCGGCGCCCCGTCCGCCAGCACCGTGCAGGCGCCGCATTGGCCCAGGCCGCAGCCGAACTTCGGCCCGTTCAGGCCCAGCGCGTTCCTCAGCACATAGAGCAGGGGCTCGTCGTCGTCGGGTTCGACCCGGTGCTCGGCGCCGTTGACCGTCAGGGTGATCGCCATGGCGTCGAGGATCGCGCCAAGCGGCCCCGCGGATCAAGCGGCCTCGGCGAACTCCTCGGTGTCGATCTCCGGCTGGGTGGTCGCCGGATAGCGGGGACCGTGGACGGTGGCGCGGTTGATCAGGGCGTCGAGCCTGGACAGCACCTCGGCGGAGAGGACGATGTCCGCCGCCCCGGCGTTCTCCTCGAGGTGCGCGATGCTGGTGGTGCCCGGGATCGGGGTGATGAACGGCCGCTGCGCCAGGGTCCAGGCCAGCGCCAGCTGGGCCGGCGTGCAGCCGGCCTCCGCCGCGACCGCCTTGAAGCCGTCCAGCAGCTTGAGGTTCGCCTGCCAGTTCTCGCCCTGGAACCGGGGCATTCCCCGGCGGATGTCGCGTTCCTCGAGCTCGGCCTGGCCCTTGGGGACGCTGGTGAGGAATCCGCGGGCCACCGGGCTGAAGGCGACGAAGGTCGTCCCGAGCTCGGCGCAGGCGTCCAGCACCCCGATCTCCGGGTTGCGCGTCCACAGCGAATATTCCGACTGGATCGCCGTGATCGGATGGACGGCGTGGGCCTTGCGCAGGGTCGCGGCCGAGACCTCCGACATGCCGATCGTGCGGATCTTGCCTTCCTTCACCAGGTCCGCCAGCGCCCCGATCGCCTCCTCCACCGGCGTCGTCTTGTCCCAGCGGTGCAGGTAGTAGAGGTCGATGACGTCGGTCTGCAGGCGCCTGAGGCTGTCCTCGCAGGTGAGCCTGATCTTCTCCGGCCGGCTCGAGATCTCGCGCCTGCCGTCCTCGACGCGCATGCCGCACTTGGAGGCGAGGGTGAACTCGCTCCTGCGATCCTTCAGGGTCTTGCCGACAAGGGTCTCGTTGGCCCCCAGGCCATAGAGGGCGGCGGTGTCGAAGTGGGTGTAGCCGACCTCCAGCGCGCGCAGCAGCAGCCTCTGGGCGTCCGCCTCCGGCGGGGGCGAGCCATAGGCATGCGACAGGCTCATGCAGCCGAGCCCCACGGCCGAGACGGTGAACGGTCCGAGCTGGCGGGTGTGCATGGGCTGTCCTCCGGGGCAGGAAACAATTCCTACCGTCATCGTCGGGCTGGTCCCGACGACCCATGAACACCTGCGTCGATCGTGTTCATGGGTGGCCGGAACGAGTCCGGCCATGACGATGAAGAGTGCGGCGGACCCCGGCGCCTACTCCAGGCTCTTCTCGATCCGGTCGAGCGTCTGCATGGCGGTCAGGGCCTGGGCGACGGAGGAGTTGGGCTCGCGGCCCTCGCGGATGGCGGCGAAGAACTCCCGGTCCTGCAGCTCGATCCCGTTCATCGAGACGTCGACGTTGGACACGTCGATCGGGTTGTCCTTGCCGTCGACCAGGTCGTCGTAGCGGGCGATGTAGGTGCCGTTGTCGCAGATGTAGCGGAAGAAGGTGCCCTGGGGCCCGTCGTTGTTGAACGACAGCGACAGGGTGCAGATCGCCCCGCCCGGGACCTTCAGCTGGACCGACATGTCCATGGCGATCTTCAGCTCGGGATGGTGCGGGCCCTCGACGCCGCGCGCCACCGAGCAGGTCTCGCCGGTCTGGTACTGGAACAGGTCCACCGTGTGGCAGGCGTGGTGCCACAGCAGGTGGTCGGTCCAGCTCCTGGGCTGGCCCTGCAGGTTCATGTTCGTCCGACGGAAGAAGTAGGTCTGGACGTCCATCTGCTGGATCTTCAGCTCGCCGGCCGTGATCTTCTTGTGGATCCACTGGTGGCTCGGGTTGAACCGGCGGGTGTGCCCGGCCATGGCGACCAGGCCGGTCTTCTTCTGGGTGTCGACGATCCACTGGGCGTCCGCCAGGGAGTCCGCCATCGGGATCTCGATCTGGACGTGCTTGCCGGCCTCCATGCACTGGACGGCCTGGGTGGCGTGCATCTGGGTGGGTGTGGCCAGGATCACCGCCTCGACGCCGGGGATCGCAAGGCTCTCGGCAAGATCGCCGGTCCAGTGCGGGATGCCGTACTTCTTGGCCACCGCCTCGGTGGTCTCCGGCCGACCGCCGGCGAGCGAGACGACCTCGATGCCCTCGATGTTCTTGATCCCGTCCAGGTGGCGCTGTCCGAACGCCCCCTGGCCGGCCATCACGATCTTCATGCCGCCTGCCTCGCCTTGTGCTGCTCGTGGAACTCGTGCGTCTCCAGGATGATGCAGCCCACCCCGGTCGAGGACGCCGGCACGTGGTAGAAGCGGTAGACCTCGTCGACCCTCTCGCCGAGCGCGCCCCTCATGATCAGCCACATCACCAGCTCGATCGCCTCGTTGCCGGCCTCGCGCAGGTAGGTCAGGGGCGGGATCTTGGCCAGCGCCTCGGGGTCCTTGGACAGGCCGTCCAGGAAGGCGGTGTCGAAGTCCTTGTTGATCAGGCCGGCGCGCGGCCCCTGGATCTGGTGCGACATGCCGCCGGTGCCGAAGATGACGACGTTGATGTCCTCGTCCCAGCTCTCGACGGCCTTCTTGATCGCCTTGCCGAGGTTGTAGCAGCGGTTGCCCGTCGGCGCTGGGAACTGGATCACGTTCACCGCCAGGGGGATCACCCGCACCGGCCAGGCCTCGGGCTCGCCGAACAAGAGGCTCATCGGCGTGGTCAGGCCGTGGTCGACCTGCATTTCGTTGACGATGGTGATGTCGAACTCGTCCAGCACCAGCGACTGCACCATGTGCGCCGCCAGTTCCGGATAGCCCTTGACGATCGGCACCGGGCGCGCGCCCCAGCCCTCGTCGGCGATGGGGAACTCCTCGGCGCAGCCGATGGCGAAGGTCGGGATGACCTTGAAGTCGAAGGCGTTGACGTGGTCGTTGTAGACCATGATCACCACGTCCGGCTTGGTCTCGGCCATCCATTGCTTGGCGGGCTCATAGCCCTTGAACAGGGGCGCCCAATAGGGCTCGCCTGTCTTGCCGTTGTCGACCGCCGCCCCGATCGCGGGGGTGTGCGAGGTTCCGACGCCTGCGATGATCTTGGCCATCAGGCTTCTCCGCGTTCCTTCTTGGACCGCCAGCCTTCCAGCGAGCGGCCGCCGGCCATCATCATGTCGAGATAGCCCTGCTGGCTCATGCCGGTCATCTCGGCGGCCATGTACTGATAGGAGTGCTCGTCGGTGAAGGCGAGCTTGGCCAGGGCGTAGGAGACGCCGCCGAGCTCCAGCAGCGTGTTCCAGTCCCGCTTCATCACCGCCGCCTTCTGGGCCTCGGTCATGGGGAAGGTGTCCAGGTACTTGCGCTCGTCGGCGAGGAACGCCTTGCGGTTCTCGGCCTTCATCAGCGTGTAGAGGAACTGGTTGAGGTGATAGCCCCGGCGGGCGCGCTGGGCGTCGAACACCCAGGTTCCCGGGATGTCCTCGTAGTCCTGCTTGGCGGTCATCGGCGATGGCCCTTCAAGAGCGTGGTCTCAGGTAGGCTTATCAAGGAGGCGGCGTCCTCTAGCACATCCGCCGCCGGGGCGGTCAATCGGGCCAGTAGAGGCGCATGGGATTGTCCACCAGCAGCTTGCGCTGCAGCTCGGCCGTCGTGGCGATCCGCGGGACGTAGTCCACCAGCTTGCCGTCGTCGGGCATGTGCGTCTTCATGTTGGGGTGCGGCCAGTCGGTGCCCCAGAGCACCCGGTCGGGGAACTGCTCCACCACCGCCCGCGCGTAGGGAACCACGTCGTCGTAGGGCGGGCCCTGCACGCTCACCCGCTCGGGGCAGCTCACCTTGGACCAGACGTTCGGGTTGTTCGCCAT
Source organism: uncultured Alphaproteobacteria bacterium (assembly GCA_963775275.1). Taxonomy (GTDB): domain Bacteria; phylum Pseudomonadota; class Alphaproteobacteria; order Caulobacterales; family Caulobacteraceae; genus JANWHQ01. The sequence continues at coordinate 1,911,570 of CAVZII010000005.1, forward strand.
GAAGTCCAGGAAGCGCTTGAACTGCGGGTGGTCGGTTCCCAGCCTCACGTCAGGGCGGCCCATGTGGTCGACCACGATGTCGGTGGGCAGGCTGGTGAAGAAGGGCTCCAGCTCCTCCAGGTCCGCCGCCTCGAAGTAGATCACCACGTGCCACCCCAGCGGCCTGATCCTCCCGGCCACCTCGGCCAGCACCTCGCGCGGGGTGAAGTCCACCAGCCGCTTCAGGAAGTTGAAGCGCACGCCCCTCACGCCCGCGGCGTCCAGCTCCTCCAGCTCCTCGTCCGTGACGCCGGCCTTGACCGTGGCCACGCCCTTGGCCCGTCCGCCCGAGGACTTGAGCGCATCCACCAGCGCCCGGTTGTCCGAGCCGTGGCACGTGGCCTGGACGATCACGTTCCTGTCGAAGCCCAGGAAGTCCCGCAGCGCGAACAGCTGCGCCTTGGACGCGTCGCAGGGCGTGTACTTGCGCTCGGGCGCATAGGGGAACTCGGCGGCCGGGCCGAAGACGTGGCAGTGCGCATCGACCGATCCCGGCGGCGGCTTGAACGTCGGCTTGGACGGGTTCGGGCAGAAGGGGATCCAGTCGGGGTCCATGGGCGCGGTCTCCAGTCCCATGCCTGTTAGGCGGGACGGCAGGGCGGGCGCAACCTCGTCGATCGATTTCTCCTCCTCCGGCGCCCGCGCGCGCCGCGGAACGATGCCCTTCACGGCCGCGTTTGCTCGTCCGCGTCGGACGGAGGCTCGTCATGGAGAAGCTCTTCGCGCGGTTCGCCACCGCCACGGCCCGGGCCGCCGGCCACCCGCTGGTCTTCCTCGCCTGCGTGCTGGCCGTGGCGATCTGGGCCGCCTCGGGCCCGGCCTTTCACTATTCCCAGACCTGGCAGCTGGTGATCAACACCTCCACCACCATCGTCACCTTCCTGATGGTGTTCCTGATCCAGAACAGCCAGAACCGCGACGGCGCGGCGATCCAGGCCAAGCTCGACGAGCTGATCCGCACCTCCGACGCCGAGGACGAGTTCATCGGCATCGAGAAGCTGACGGACACGCGAGCTGGAGGCCCTGCACCAGCAAGTGCGAGCGGGTCGCGCGCCACAATGCGCGCATCCTCGAGCGGGCCAGCGCCGAACGGCTCGCGCGCCATGGGCCGGACGCCAAGGTCAAGACGCGCCGGCCGGCCCGGCCCCGCGCCAGGACCGGGTCCTGAGCTTCAGGCCGACCTGCGCCTGCAGCAGCGGCTCATCGACCGCCCCCTCCCATTTCGCCACCACGATCGTCGCCACGCAGTTGCCCACCACGTTCACCGCCACCAGGGCCTCGGCGAGAATCCTGTGGACGCCGAGGATCAGCGCGATGGCGGCGATGGGGATGATCCCGGTCGAGCCGAGGGTCGCCGCCAGCACCACGAAGGCCGCGCCGGCGACCCCGGCGGCGCCCTTTGAGGTTAGCAGCAGCACCGCGACAAGCCCGAGCTGGTGGGCCAGGGTCATGTGGGTGTTGGTCGCCTGGGCCAGGAACACCGCCGCCGTGGCGAGGTAGAGGCAGGTGCCGTCGAGGTTGAAGGAATAGCCGGTGGGGATCACGAGCCCGACCACCGATTCCTCACAGCCCAGCGCCTCCAGCTTCTGGATCAGCCGGGGCAGCACAGTCTCGGACGACGTAGTCGCCGCGACGATCAGGAGCTCCTCGCGGATATGGCCGATCAGCCGCCACAGGCTCACGCCCGCGCGCCAGGCGATCGCGCCCAGGACCACGGCGACGAAGGCGAGGCAGACCAGGTAGAACTCGAGGATCAGCTCGCCCAGCGACAGCAGGGATCCTGCGCCGAACCGGCCGACCGTGAAGGCGATGGCCCCGAAGGCGCCGATCGGAGCCGTCCACATGATGAAGCCGACGATCCGGAAGATGACCTGGGCCGCCTTGCCGATCACCTCCAGGATCGGCTTGCCCGCCTCGCCCATGCGGATCAGGGCGAAGCCGGTCAGCACCGAAACCAGCAGCGCCGGCAGTACGTCGGGCCGCACGAAGGCCGCCGCGTAGGTGGACGGGATGATGTGGAGCAGGAACTCCGGGACGGTCTGATGCCTGGCCTGGGCGACATAGCCCGCGACGCTGGAGGCGTCGATCGCGTGCGGGTCGATGTTCATCCCCGCGCCCGGCTTCCAGAGGTTCACCGCGACCAGCGCGAAGACCAGCGCCGCGGTGGTGACCAGCTCGAAGTAGACCAGCGCCTTGACCGCTGTGCGCCCGACCCGGCGCATGTCGTTCATCCCGGCGATGCCGTGCACCACGGTGCAGAAGATCACCGGCGCGATGATCATCCTCACCAGGGCGATGAAGCCGTCGCCCAGCGGCTTCTGCTCGGCGCCCAGGCTCGGCCAGGCCGCGCCCAGCGCCGCGCCCGCAGCCATGCCGACGAGCACCTGGAACCAGAGCTGCTTGATCAGACGCCCCGCCACTTCGGCTACTCGGTCCGCTTGACCAACTGCGCCCTGCGGGCCCGCGCCCGCGCCAGAAAGCGGTCCCGCACCTCAGCGAAGAGACGCGGTGGAAGCATGCCGTAGGCGCAGCTTGCCAGGCCCTGACCGGGAAGCGGTCGAAGATCAGGTCCCGGCCAAGGGAATAGGTTCACCTCCGTGATGACGATCCAGGAGCGCTCTCCGTCGAGCCCCAGGCGCCGCTTGGTGACGGCGGGAATCTCGACGCCGTCCGCCGCGGACCTGGGCTCGGCATGGGTGATCGGAAGCGCGTAGACGATGGTGTCCCCTTGGACTGTTCTCGCGGCGAGCAACACGGCGCAAGGCCTGTCCTTCACCCCTTCGTCCCGCCCGGCTTCGGCCTCCTCACGCCAGAGATGGGCGTAGCGGATAACGAGGCCCGGCCGCGGCTCCGGCCAGGTCAAGGTTCGCCGTCGTCCAGCTCGTCGTCCAGATGCGCGAACTCTGCGGGGATCTCCGCCAGGGCGATCCGCTCAAGCTCCCGATCGGTGATGTCCTCGGCCCGGACAACGCGGCGATCGCGGCGCTTCAGGCGGTCGTACTCGGCGGCGGAGACCACCACCAGGCGATCACGTCCGTTCCGTGTAACGGTCACCGGCTCCGTCAGGGCGTGGTCCGAGATCGCGCCGAAGTTCCGGATGAAGTCGGCGGTGGATACCCGCATTCCATCCTCCATGTCATGCGTATGATGCACATAACGCATATTCTTTCACCCTCTATGCCCTCGCGTCAAAGCTTGGGTGCGCAGCGGCTTCGGGCGGCGGCCAGCAGCTCGGCCATCCGCGCCTCGTCCAGGCGGTCGAGCCACACGACCACGGCCGGATAGCCCTTCAGGTGCTCGTCGATGAAGAAGAGGTCCGGCTCGGCCTCGAGCAGCACCTGCTTCAGGACGGGATCGCACAGGACCACCAACGCGCCTGGGTTCGGGACCCTGGGCTTCCCAGGATGGACGCGCTCCTGCCAGGTCCAGGCGAATTGCCGGCCCGCCGCATACAAGCGCAGCGACTGTTCATCCGACCGGTCTTCCGCCCCGGGCAGGGAAAGGCCGATCCGTCGAACCGATTCGGGATCGGCCATGCGCCTGCCTAGGCGGACGCCCGCGCATCCAGCAGCTTGCCGAGCCTTGGATAGACCCGCCGGGCGTTGCCTTCGAAGATCCGCGCCTTGTCGGCGTCCGACAGTCCCGAGGCGTCGATGTAGCGCTTGGTGTCGTCGTAGTACTGGCCGGTGGTCGGATCGATCCCCCGCACCGCGCCCACCATCTCCGAGCCGAACAGGATGTTCTCCACCGGGATCACCTTGAGCAGCAGGTCGATCCCCGGCTGGTGGTAGACGCAGGTGTCGAAGAACACGTTCTTCATCACGTGCTCGCCCAGCGGCGGGCGCTTCATGTCCTGCGCCAGGCCCCGATAACGGCCCCAGTGGTAGGGCACCGCCCCGCCGCCGTGGGGGATGATCAGCTTCAGGTCCGGGAAGTCCTTGAACAGGTCCCCCTGGATGAACTGCATGAAGGCCGTGGTGTCGGCGTTGATGTAGTGCGCGCCGGTGGCGTGGAAGCAGGGATTGCACGAGGAGGAGACGTGGATCATCGCCGGCACGTCCAGCTCCACCATCTTCTCATAGAGCGGGTACCAGTGCCGGTCGATCAGCGGCGGCGAGGTCCACCAGCCGCCCGGACGGGTCCGGGTTCAGGTTGCAGCCGATGAAGCCGAGCTCGGTCACGCAGCGCTCCAGCTCCCTGGCGCTATGGCCCGGCGGGACGCCAGGCGACTGCGGCAGCTGGCACACGCCCACGAAATTGTCCGGATAGAGCGAGACCACCCGCGCAATCAGGTCGTTGCAGACCTGCGACCACAGAAGGCTCGTCGCCTCGTCGCCGATGTGATGGGCCATGGCCGAGGCGCGCGGCGAGAAGATCGTCAGGTCCGAGCCGCGCTCGCGCTGGAGCTTCAGCTGCGCGCCCTCCAGGCTCTCGCGAATCTCGTCGTCGGAGATCCTGGGGCGGGTCAGGCTGGCCAGCAGCGAGGCGTCGTCCAGCGCCTTGATCTGCTGCTCGCGGAACTCCTGATGCTGGTGCGGCGCGGTCGTGTAGTGCCCGTGACAGTCGATGATCATCGCCGCTCCGCCCTCTCGCCTTTCAGGTGCGGAGCCGGGCATAGCGGCGGCCCGGATCGATGGCAATCGTCCCGCCGGCGCTAGCCGCCGGTCTGTTCCCCGCGCTGCTCCACATGGCCGCCGAATCCGAATCGCATGGCCGACAGCAGCTTCTCGCCAAAGGTGTGCTCCTCGCGCGAGCGGAAGCGGGCGAAGAGGGCGCTGGCCAGCACCTGGGCCGGGACGGCCTCCTCGATCGCCGCCTCCAGCGTCCAGCGGCCCTCGCCGCTGTCGGCCACATCGCCCACGAAGCCTTCGAGCGCCGGATCGTTCGCCAGAGCCTGGGCCGACAGGTCGAGCAGCCACGAACGGATCACGCTGCCGCGCCGCCAGACCTCGGCGATGTCGGGCAGGTTCAGCGCGAACCGCTCTCCTTCGGGCAGCGCCTCCGAGGCGCGGCCGCGCAGGATGTCGAAGCCCTCGGCATAGGCCTGCATCAGGCCGTACTCGATGCCGTTGTGGACCATCTTGACGAAGTGGGCCGAGCCGACCGGGCCTGTGTGCACATAGCCCTGCTCGGCGCGGGGGTCGGCGCCAGCGGGCCGGCGCGTGCGCGCGATGTCGCCCGGCCCCGGCGCCAGGGCCTTCAGCACGGGATCCAGGCGCTCCACGGTCCCGGTCGTCCCGCCCACCATCAGGCAGAAGCCTTCCTCCAGGCCCCAGACCCCGCCCGAGACCCCGATGTCGACCAGTTCCACGCCCCGCTCGTTCAGCGTCCGCGCACGGCGCAGGTCGTCGCGGTACCAGGTGTTGCCCCCATCGATCACCGTGTCGCCGGACCCGAGCAGGCCGGCCAGGGCCTGGATGGTCTCCTCCGTGGGGGCGCCGGCCGGCAGCATCACCCAGACCGTCCGGGGCGGCTCCAGCGCCGCCGCCAGGGCCTCGAGGTCCTCGACGCCCACAGCGCCGAGACCGGCCAGTCGCCGCACCGCGCCGGCGTCCCGGTCGTAGGCCACGCAGTCGTGCCCGTGGCGCATCAGGCGCTGGGCGATCGCGCCGCCCATGCGCCCCAGCCCCACGACCGCGAGCTTCATGCGCCTGCGCCTTCGCGGGCCGCGATCACCGCGGCGCGCTTCTTCGCCACCGCGTCCATCAGCGAATCGAAGGCGTCGGCGAACAGCTTCACCCCCTCCTCGACCAGCACGTCGGTGACGGCGTCGAGGTCGAAACCCAGGCGCCGCATCTCGGCCATCACCTCGTGAGCCTCCTTGAGCCCTTCGGTCAGGCTCGGTCGCGCCCGGCCGTGGTCGCGGAAAGCGTCGAGCGTCTTGGTCGGCAGGGTGTTGACGGTCTCCGGCCCGATCAGGGTCTCCACATAGAGCACGTCCGAAAAGGCCGGGTCCTTGGTTCCGGTCGAGGCCCACAGCAGGCGCTGAGGCGAGGCGCCGGCCGCGGCCAGGTCGTGCCAGCGCGACGTCTCGATCAGTTCCAGCCAGCGCTGGTAGGCGAGCTTGGCGTTGGCGATCGCCACCTTGCCCCTCAGCGCCTTCAGCGCCTCGGCCTCCTCGCCCGCCCCGGCGGCGAGGCGCCGGTCGATCTCGGAGTCGATCTTCACGTCGATGCGGCTGACGAAGAAGCTCGCGACGCCGTGGACCTTGCCGACATCCCCGCCCGCGGCCTTCAGGTCCTCGAGCCCGGCGGTATGGGCCTCGGCGGCGGCGAGATAGGCGTCGATGCCGAACAGCAGGGTGACGTTGACGTTGATCCCCTCGCCGATGAGGGTTCGGATCGCCTCTGGCCCGGCGGTGGTGCCCGGGACCTTGACCATCAGGTTGGGCCGGTCCACCTGCGCCCAAAGCCGCCGCGCTTCCTCGATGGTGCCCTTCGCGTCCATGGCCAGGTGCGGCGAGACCTCCAGGCTGACGAAGCCGTCCTTGCCGCCAAGGCGGTCGTAGACCGGCCTCAGCACGTCCGCCGCGCCCTGGATGTCCGAGATGGCAAGGCGCTCGTAGAGCGCGCCGGCGTCCTGGTCGCCCTTGTCGAGCAGCGCCCGGATCCGCCCATCGTAGTCGTCCGTGTCGCCGATCGCCTTCTCGAAGATCGAGGGGTTGGAGGTCAGGCCCTTGACCCCGTCCTCGCGGACCAGCCGCGCCAGGTCGCCGTCGTCGATGATCTTGCGGTGCAGGTAGTCCAGCCAGATCGCCTGGCCGAGCTCGGCAAGCTGAAGCAAAGGGTTGACGCTCACGACTCGTTCTCCTTGCGGCCTGGCGCCCGGGCGAGCTGGCGCCGCGCCGCCTGATAGACATGTTCCACGGTGAAGCCAAAGTGCTCCAGGGCCTCCTTGCCGGGCGCCGAGGTTCCGAAGCTGTGCATGGCCAGGATTTCGCCGGCCGGTCCCGCGTAACGGTCCCAGCCGAGCCGCGCGGCGGCTTCCACCGCGACCCTGGGCGTCACGGCCGGCGGCAGCACCTCGTCACGGTAGGCGGCGTCCTGGGCTTCGAAGAGATCGAAGCTCGGCAGGGAGACCACGCGGCTTGCGACCCCTTCGCCCGTCAGCCGCTCGTGCGCCTGAAGGCACAGGGCGACCTCGCTTCCCGAGGCGATCAGGATCACCTGCGGCGGCGATCCGCCGTCCGCCAGCACGTAGCCGCCGCGCGCGAGCAGCGAGGCCGGGCCGTATCGGGTCCTGTCGAGCACCGGCAGGGCCTGTCGGGTCAGGACCAGGCACGCGGGCCGTTCGTTCTGGCTCAGGATCGTCCGCCAGGCCTCGGCCGTCTCGTTGGCGTCGCAGGGCCGGATCACCATCATTCCCGGAATGGCCCTCAGCGCGGCGAGCTGCTCGATCGGCTGATGGGTCGGCCCGTCCTGGCCCAGTCCCACCGAGTCGTGGGTGAAGACGAAGACGGGCGCCAGCTCCATCAGCGCCGCCAGCCGCGTGGGCGGGCGCATGTAGTCGCTGAAGATCAGGAAGGTGCCCGTGTAGGCGCGAAGGCCCGAGGCGCATAGGCCGTTGGCGATGGCGCCCATCACGTGCTCGCGCACGCCGAAGTGCAGGTTGCGTCCACCGTAGGACGCCGCCTCGTAGTCTTCCGCGCCGGCGATCAGGGTCTTGGTCGAGGGGGCGAGGTCGGCGGCGCCGCCCATCAGCCACGGCCAGCGCAGAGCGACGGCGTTCAGCGCCTTTCCCGAGGCCTCGCGCGTCGCCATGCCCTTTGGGTCGGGAGCGAAGACGGGGACGTCCGCGTCCCATCCATCGGGCGGCTCGCCCGCCGCGATCCGGCCGAGCTCCGCCGCCAGGTCCGGCCAGTTGCGGCGATATCGGTCCGTCAGCGTCCGCCAGGCGTCGTGCAGCTCGCGCCCGCGGGCGCCGAGGCTCTCGTCGAACCGCTCGCGCACGCCCTCGGGGACCAGGAACTTCGCCTCTTCCGGCCAGCCGTAGGCGCGTTTGGTCAGGCGGATCTCCTTCTCGCCCATGGGATCGCTGTGGGCCTTGGAGGTTCCCTGGATGTCCGGCGCGCCATAGCCGATCACGCTCCTGACCTTAATCAGGGTCGGCCGGTCATCCGTCTCCAGGAAGGCGTCCACCGCCCCGGCGAAGGCCTCGGCGTCATTGGCGTCGGTCACCTCGTGGACCGCCCAGCCATAGCCCTCGAACCGGCGCGTCACGTCCTCGCTGAAGGCGAGGTCGGTCGGGCCCTCGATGGAGACGTGGTTGTCGTCGTAGATCCAGCAGAGGTTGGAGAGCTTCAGGTGTCCGGCGATGGAGGCCGCCTCGCCCGAGATCCCTTCCATCATGTCGCCGTCGCTGCAGACGACATAGACGCGATAGTCGAACAGCGTGCAGCCCGGCCGGTTGTAGCGCGTCTCCAGCCACCGTTCGGCCATGGCCATGCCCACGCTGTTGGCGACTCCCTGGCCGAGCGGCCCGGTGGTGATCTCCACGCCCGTCGTCACGCCCCGCTCGGGATGGCCGGGGCAGACGCTTCCCAGCTGGCGGAACGCCATGACGTCCTGGAGGCTCACCGCCGGCCGGTCGAGGGGACGTCCCTTCCGGTCCAGCGCCTTCACGCCGGCCAGGCAAAGCAGGGCGTACAGCAGCATCGAGGCGTGGCCGTTGGACAGGACGAACCGGTCGCGGTTCGGCCAGGCGGCGTCGTCGGGATCGGTGCGCAGGAACCGGGTCCAAAGGGTGTAGGCCACGCACGCAAGGCCCATGGGGGCGCCCGGGTGGCCGGACCCCGCCTTCTCCACCGCATCCATGGCCAGGGTGCGGATGGTGTCGACGGCGAGCCGGTCGACGTCGCGCGCCGCCGCGTCGCCGCTCGTCTCGAGCCTGTCGGTGGAGGTCATGATCGACGCCTCTCTTTCGCCCCGCCCGGCTCGCGCCACTAAGCGCAAGCGCAACGGCCGGGGAGGGTCGAGGTTCCCGCGCCGGAACCGCGATGCTCGCAGCTCGTTTTGCTCCCGTTCCTCTGCGATGACAAAGTCCTCCAAACCCGCTGCGGCGACCTTGCCGTCCGATTCGCGCGTCGCGCCCGATTGCGTGCTGGTGATCTTCGGCGCCGGCGGCGACCTCACCAAGCGCCTGCTCGTTCCCGCTCTCTACAGCCTCTCGCGACAGCGTCTCTTGGCGCCGGGCTTCAGGATCATCGGGGTCGATCACAATGCGCAGGACGGCGATGGCTTCCGCAAGGACCTGTGCGATTTCCTGGAGAGCCTCGCCGCGGACCCGTGCAGCGAGTTCGAGGCTGGACGGATCGACCAGCGGGCCTGGGATCGGCTGAGCGCCCGGATCGACTACATCGCGGGCGACTTCGAGGATCCGGCCGCCTATCGCTCGATCGCCGAGCATCTCGAGGACGGGGATGGCGCCGGCGGCCGCTCGGCGATCTTCTACTGCGCCACCGCGCCCCGCTTCTTCGCGGCGATCGCGTCCCGGCTCGCCCGCGCGGGCCTGGCCAAGGCGCCGGCGCGGGGGTTCCGGCGCCTGGTGGTGGAGAAGCCCTTCGGCCATGACCTGCGCTCGGCCGCCGAGCTGAACCGAAAGCTGCTCGAGGACTGGCGCGAGGCCCAGGTCTTCCGGATCGATCACTTCCTCGGCAAGGAGACCGTCCAGAACATCCTGGCGCTGCGCTTCGCCAACGGCGTCTTCGAGCCGCTGTGGAGCCGGGCCCACATCGACCACGTCCAGATCACCGCGGCCGAGACGGTGGACGTGGCGGATCGGGGCCGCTTCTACGAGCAGACTGGCGCGCTTCGGGACATGGTGCCCAACCATCTCTTCCAGCTCCTCTCCACCGCCGCCATGGAGCCCCCCAACAGCTTCGACGCCGCCGAGGTGGACGCCGAGCGGGCCAAGGTGATCGAGGCGATCCGACGTGAGGGTCCCGGCCAGGCCGGCGCCGACTCGGTGCGCGGCCAGTACCGCGCGGGGGTGGTCGAGGGGCGCAGGATCGCCGACTACCGCAAGGCGCCCGAGGTCGACCCGGCGAGCCAGGTCGAGACCTACGTCGCGCTCAGGCTCTGGATCGACAACTGGCGCTGGGCGGGCGTGCCCTTCTATGTGCGCACCGGCAAGGCGCTTGGCGTCCGATGCACCCAGGTGGTGGTGCGCTTCAAGCCGGCGCCGCACCTGCTCTTCCGCCGCGCGGCGGGGCGGCCCGAGCCGAACGAGCTGGCGCTGCAGATCCAGCCCAGGGAGGGCGTGTCGCTCAGCTTCAAGGCGCGCTCGCCGGGCCCCGAGCTCAGGCTCGCGCCGGTCGAGATGGCCTTCCGCTATGCCGACGCGTTCAGCGCTCGCACGGGCGTCGGCTATGAGACCCTGCTTTACGACTGCATGCTGGGCGAGCGCACCCTGTTCCAGGACGCGCGCACCATCGAGCTCAGCTGGGGCGCGGTGCAGCCCTTCCTTGACGCCTGGGCCGCGGGCGAGGGCGAACTGGAGGCCTACCGCGCGGGCAGCGACGGCCCGGTCGCGGCGGCGGGGCTCCTGAAGCGCGACGGGCGCTCCTGGCGTCCCATGGGCTGAACCTGCGATCGTCGCGTCGTCGATTGACCCAGGTCAAGGAGCCGCGGGACGGCGGCCTTCATGAGAGGCCGTGGAGGAGGCGGTCATGAGCCATGTGCACGACATACCCGGGACGACCATCTTCGGCGCCGAGGAAGCGCAGAAGGGCTACGGCCTCAACAAGATGTGCTTCTCGTTCAACGACAAGGCCAATCGCGATGCGTTCCTGAAGGATGAGGACGCCTACTGCGCCAAGTTCGCCCTCACGGCCGCCCAGCGCGACGCGGTCAAGCGGCGCAACGTCCTGGACATGATCGCCGAGGGCGGGAACGTCTACTACCTGGCCAAGCTCGCGGGGATCTTCGGGCTGAACGTCCAGGACATCGGCGCCCAGCAGACCGGCATGAGCCTGGACGCCTTCAAGGCAAAGCTTCTGGAAGCGGGGAGGTAAGCATGGCCCGGATCGTCGGCTCGATCTCGACTTCACATGTGCCCGCGATCGGCAATGCGATCGCCAGGGGGCAGCAGAAGGATCCGTACTGGAGCCCCTTCTTCGACGGATTCAAGATGGCCCACGACTGGCTGGCCAAGGTCGAGCCGGACGCGGCGGTGGTCATCTACAACGACCACGGGCTGAACTTCTTCCTGGACGCCATGCCGACCTTCGCTGTGGGCGCGGCCAAGCAATACGTGAACGCCGACGAGGGCTGGGGCCTGCCGGTCCAGAAGCCCTATCCCGGCGATCCCAAGCTGTCCTGGCACATCATCGAGTTCCCTCGTCGAGGACGAGTTCGACATCACCATGTGCCAGGAGATGAAGGTCGACCACGGCTTCGTGAACCCGATGGCCCTGCTCTGGCCGGGCGACCAGCATGGCATCCCGACGGTGCCGGTCTCGGTGAACACCGTGCAGCATCCGCTGCCCTCGCCCAGGCGCTGCTACAGGCTCGGCCAGGCGATCGGCCGCGCCGTGGAGTCCTACCCCGACGACATGAAGGTGCTGATCATCGGCACGGGCGGGCTCTCGCACCAGTTGGACGGCCAGCGCGCGGGCTTCATCAACAAGGATTTCGACCTGATGTGCCTGGAGAAGCTCGTCTCCGATCCCGAGGCGCTGACACATCTGAGCGTGCACGACATCGTCGAGCAGGCGGGCACCCAGGGCGTGGAGCTCCTGATGTGGATCGCCATGCGCGCGGCGCTCCTGGGCCAGGTGTCCCAGGTCCACTGCAACTACCACATCCCGATCTCGAACACGGCTGCAGCCCTGCTGGTGCTCGAGAACCTGCCCCTGGCGATCCAGCAGGCGGCATAGGCGATCTGGTCCTCCCCCGCTCGCGGGGAGGCGGCCCGCAGAGCAGGAGCGGGCGAACGCCCTCTCCTGCTGCGCCTGCAGCTTCCCTACTGGGTCTGCAACTCCTCGGCGCTGATGTCATAGGCGCCGTCGAGCCATGAGACGATCTCACGGGCGGCGGGGTGGTCGATTGCGCCATAGCGCGCCTTCAGCCGCGCGCCCCGCTCGCCCAGGCGGTCCCGCCCCCAGTCCTGCAGCGCCATGAGGTCCGCCTCGATCATGCCGGTCAGCGCCTCGCCTACGACCTTGCGCGCGGCTTCGCGGAAGGCCGCGCCGTATTCGTAGCGGTCGCCCATCCGATAGCTCGTCTCGAGCGTCAGGGCGGGGATGCAGCTCAGGGTCGGCTGCAGCGCCGGATTGACCGCGTGCGCCGCGATCACCTCGCCGATGGCGGCCGGCCGGCCGGTGAAGGCGCGAAGATGCAGGCAAAGCGACATGCGCGGGCCGTCGTTGACCGGGTAGTTGTCCCAGAGCGTCGGCTTTCGTCCCAGCGCCTCGGCCACCCGCTCCAGGTGGCCGGGCGAGACCTCCTGGGCGCAGACCTCCTCGCCGGTCCAGAACACCTCGATCTTGGGGTCCAGCGCACGGCCGAGCGCCTCCAGGTACTCCGGAGGGCGCGCGCCGAACACGCGGTCCAGAACCGGATCGTCCGTGTAGTAGGTCGGGCAGACGATGATCCTTTGGGCGCTCGTCCGTTCGGTGCAGAAGCCGATGATCTCGGCCTGTCGCGCCGCGAGGTCGGGAGCGTCGCCCTTCATGTCGTCGAACTGGATCGCCAGCGCCTGCACGCCCAGCTCGTCCAGCTGCGCCAGCTTGTCCGCCATCGCCCGCCTGGCCTCGCCATCGAAGTCGAGCCAGGCCTCGAACGGGCTCAGCCCCACGCCGAAGACCAGGCTGGCGTCCCGACAGACGGCCGCAAATCCGGCCAGGGCCTCGGCCTGGTCCGGCGGATGCGGCTCGCGCCAGCGCCGGCGCAGGTGCGCGTCGGCCTTGGGCGCATAGATGAAGAAGCCATAGCCGTGGCCCGCCAGGAGCCTGGCGACGCTCGCCCGCTCGTCCCAGCTCCACGGCCGGCCGAAATAGCCTTCGATGATCCCCAAGGGCGGCGTCATCGCCGCCGGTCATAGCTCAGTTGGGCGCGAAGGCCAGGAGCACGTTGCCGGGCTTGGTGAACGACACCGCATAGCCCGATCCCGCGAAGACCATGCCTTCGGCGGCCGTGACCCCGCCCGAGCCGAACGAGCCCCCGTGCGCCGCGACCTTGTTGACGGTGTCGAAGTCCCCCGTGGTGTCGAAGCGCCAGACCCTTCGGCCGTCGGCCATGGAGACGGCGCTCAGCACCCCGTCCGAGCCCGCGAGCCAGACCAGGCCCGGCGTCGCGCTGGTCGCGGCCGGATAGGCGACGCGCGCGCCGTTCACAGCGTCCAGGGGCGTGAGCCACAGCTTCTCGCCGTCGCTCAGCCGCACCGCCGTCACCCCGCCGCCCTGCAGGCCGAAATAGGCGACGTCCTGGTCCGCGGCGCCGCCGAACAGCATCCCCTTCAGGGGCGGCTTGGAGAAGTCGGGCGGCCCCGGCTTGGCGAGGTCGGGTCCGTTGATGTTCATCCGCCAGACGAGCCGGCCCTTGTGGTCCGGGTCCAGCGCCAGGACGTCGCCGGGCTTGGTGGCCACGATCAGCCGCGTTTGGCCGTCCTTCAGCGTGCGCAGGATCGGCGAGCCCGGCACGTCCCAGTCCGGGCCCTCCTCCTTGGGGCAGTTCTCGGTGATCCCGTCCGCCCAGCAACCCACCAGCGAGGCGTCGCCCTTGTGGACCTGGAAGGTCCACAGCACCTTGCCCGTCGCCATGTCCGCCGCGATCACCGAGTCCGCCGTGTCCGGCGCCGGCCAGGTCGAGGCGTCGCCGGTGCCGAAATAGACCGCGCCGCGCTTGGGATCGACGGTCGGGGTATTCCACACCGCCGAGCCCGCCGGAGCGTAGAGCTGCACGCCCTTGGCGTTCTTGCGGATCGGCGCCGGGCGCTTGTCGAAGACGTAGCGCTTCCAGATCGGCTTGCCGGTGTTGGCGTCCAGCGCCGTCACATTGCCCACGAAGGTGCAGCAGGGGTAGTCGAGGCTCTTGGCCGAAGAGGACTCCCAGGAGGAGATCGGCACGAACAGCCGCCCGCCCCAGAGCGCGGGCGAGGCCGTGACCCGGGCGGTGATGTGGTCGTCCACATGGGTCGTCCAGATCAGGTCGCCGGTGTCTGCGTCGACGGCGTAAGCATTGGCCTTGAGGTCGCCGAAGTAGGCCGCCCAGCGGGGCTTGGGGCCCTTCGCCGCGATCCTGCCGATGACGATGGCGTTCCGGACGCTCGACTTGGCCTGGAACGACCAATGGATGCATCCGGTCTTCGCGTCGATTGAATAGACGTAGCCGCGGTCGGTGCCGACGAAGACATGGCCCGAGACCACCACTGGCTGGCTGTAGGCCGAGGTCGAGCCGGGCAGGCCGAACGCCCACTTCAGCTTCAGCTTCGGCGCATTGGCCGCTGTGATGCCGGAGGCCGGCTGATAGCGGCCGTTGCCCCGGTCCACGCCCCAGCCGTTCCAGTCCGCCGGCCCCGGCGCCTGCAGGGGCGGGTTGGACGGGCACTGGTTCGGCATGTCCTTGGCCGCCGCGCCGCCGGCCGCGCCCATCAGCCGCCCGGCGGCCAACTCCGCGATCTGGCGCTTCTGGACATCGGTCAGGGCGTCCCCGATCGCCTTCATCGGGCCCGACGTCAGGGCGGCGTAGATCCGCTCGGGCGGCATGGCGCGCAGGACTTCGGGCGAGGGCGCCCGCTCCACGTCAGGATTGCCGTGGCACGACAGGCAGCGCGATTCGAACTGCATCAGCCCGCCTTCTGTGAAGGTCGCCGGGCCCGCCTGGGCGCCCGGCGGCGGGCCGAAGCTCGGGCCGCGCGGCGGCGCGGGGGCCGGGACGCTGGTCGGCGAGGCCGGAGCCGTCTGGGTCCAGGCGATCCCGCCCGCCACGATCGTCGCCGCGACCGCCAGGGCCCCGCCCAGTGTCCAGGCTGCGCCTGTTCGCCCCAATCCCGATCGCCTCATCCCGCCCTCCATTTTGTCCCACTATCCGAATCGCCAGGAACCCTGACAAGGGCCGGTCGGGCTCCAGTTCCTCTCCCCGCCGTCATGGCCGGGCTCGTCCCGGCCACCCATGAACAGATGGCGTCATCGGCGTGCATAGGTTTCCGGCAAGTCGCTCTCTCCGCTCCAGCCGGGGATGACTGTGGCTTGAGGCGCGTTCTGGCCCGGTGAAGAAGGGGCGCGCCTCGGACTTGGCCTTCGCCGTCCACGCCGTTAGAGCGGGCCAGGTTTTCCGCGGGAGGCGTGATGGCCCGGCTCAAGGTGCTGCTGACCCGTCGCTGGCCCGAGGCGGTCGAGAAGCGCCTTTGCGGGCGCTACGAGGTCAGCCTCAACCTCGCCGACGAGCCCATGGGCCCCGAGGCCTTGGCGACGGCCTTGCGCGAGCACGACGCCGTCTGCCCGACCGTCACCGACCCTGTCACCGCCGAGGTTCTGGAGGCCGGCCGTGGCCGCGCCCGGGTCCTGGCCAATTTCGGCGTCGGGGTGAACCACATCGACCTCGACGCCTGCCGGCGCCTCGGCCTCGTCGTCACCAACACGCCAGGGGTCCTGACCGACGCCACCGCCGAGATCGCCATCGTCCTGATGCTGATGGCCGCGCGGCGCGCCGGCGAGGGCGAGCGTCTGCTGAGGTCGGGTCGGTGGACGGGCTGGCGGCCGACCCAGCTCGTGGGGGCCGCCGTCACGGGCAAGACCTTCGGCGTCGTCGGCTTCGGCCGCATCGGCCAGGCGGCGGCCCGCAAGGCCCATCACGGCTTCGGCATGCCGGTGCTCTACCACCAGCGGAACCGCGTCCCGGCAGAGATCGAGGCCGAGACGGGGGCCAGGTTCTGTGCGGACCTCGACCAGCTGATGGCCGAGGCCGACTTCGTCTCGCTGCACACGCCGGGCGGGGAGGGGACGCATCATCTCGTCGACGCGCGGCGCCTGGCGCTGATGAAGCCCGCCGCCTTCCTGATCAACACCGCGCGCGGGCCGGTGGTGGACGAGGCGGCGCTGGCCGCAGCCCTGGCCGAGGGGCGGATCGCCGGCGCGGGGCTGGACGTCTACGAGCGTGAGCCCCTCGTCGAGCCGGCCCTGATGGAGCTGGAGAACGTCGTCCTTTTGCCGCACCTCGGCAGCGCGACGACCGAGACGCGCACCGCCATGGGGATGTGCGCAGCGGACAATCTCGACGCCGTTCTCGAGGGCCGCGCGCCGCCCGATCTTGTCGCCTGATTTGATCTTGTCGCCCTGATGGGCGAGGACTGCTGACCGGGGTCGGGATTTCGGGGCGAGGATCGATGGCGAGAGCGCGGCAGGCCGCGGCACTGAGGGCGGGATCGGCGCGCCAGGCTGGCGAGGCGAAGGCTCCGACCATCGCCGAGGCGGCCAATCGTTTCCACCAGGCCCACAAGTACCACGCCCCCAACTCCAAGTCGGATCTCAACTTCCGCTTCACGGGCCGGCTGAACCTGATCGCCCGGCGCTACCGCACCCGCCTGAACGAGCTGCTCAAGGCCATCGGCCAGACCCAGGCCCGCTGGGACGCCCTGTTCTGGATTTGGGTCTGCGGCCAGGAGGCCACCCAGAGCGAGCTGGCCGAGAGGATGGGCGTGGAGGGGCCGACCCTCGTGCGCATGCTCAACAAGCTCGAACAGGAGGGCCTGGTCGAGCGGGTCGGCGCCCCCCAGGACCGGCGGGCCAAGACCATCCGCCTGATGCCCGCCGCCGAGCGCGCTCTGGCCGAGATCGCCGATCTGTCGGGCCCCTACCGCGACGAGATCCTGGAGGACGTCGACGCGGACGAGCTGCGCATCTGCCTGTCCGTCCTGGACCGCGTGATGGGGCGTCTGGAGCGCGGCTGACACGCCCGGGCGCGGCGCCCGCAATCCCTGTTGCGGCAAGGTTCCAAGGCGCGTTGACAGCCTAGCTCGCGATATATAGCTTGCTAGTTAGTTTGCCATTCAGGCTTGGGGGATTCCGCGGCGCCGCAGCGGGAGGGCGGACGCCGAAACCAGGACAGCTCGAGCCCAACGTCTCGAAGAGCGTGACAGCAGCCGGCCCACGCAGAGCAGGCCCGCCACGCTCGATCATGGAAAAGCCGCGCCGATCACCGGACGCGGCTGGAGGGAGGAGATCATGCGGACAACATTCCTCGGAACGAGCGGCTTTGCCGCCCTGGCCCTTGGCGGCATGCTCGCCGCCCTGCCGGCCGCCGGCGGGGCCGCCTTGGCGGCCGACGCGTCGGCGTCCGACGCCGGCGTCGGCGAGGTCGTGGTCACCGCCGAGTTCCGCGAAACCAAGCTGCAGAAGACGCCGCTCGCGATCAGCGCGATCACCGGTCAGGCGCTGGAGGCGCGCGGCGAGACCAATGTGACCGATATCGCCAGGACCGTGCCCAACACGGTGATCAGCCCCCTCGGCGCCGGCTGGGGCTCCACCCTGGCGGCGTTCATCCGCGGCGTCGGCCTCGGCGACAACATCCTGTCCTTCGAGCCGGGCGTCCCGATCTATATCGACGGCGTCTACAATGGCCGCCCGCAAGGCGCGATCTTCGACCTGCTGGACCTGGACCGCGTCGAGGTCGTGCGTGGGCCGCAAGGCACCCTGTTCGGCAAGAACGCCATCGGCGGCGCCGTCAGCCTGATCTCCAAGAAGCCCCAGGGCTCCGACACCGGCTACATCGAGGCCGGCTACGGCAGCTACAACCGCGTGAACGTCCGCGCGGCATGGGACGGCGTGATCGTGCCCGACAAGCTGTTCATCCACGCCGCCTTCTCGAGCAAGAACGCCGACGGCTACATGAAGCTGCTCGACTACGTCTGCGTCCACGGCGCGGGCAGCCTGGGGAACATCCAGCCGGCCGCCGGAACAAAGAACGGCGGCTCGTGCGTGACGGACCATCTCGGCAGCGAAGGCGTGAACGCCGGGCGGATCGCCCTGCGCTGGATCGCCAGCGACAAGTTCGAGGTCAACCTGATCGCCGACTACACCCGCCAGCGCCAGGAATCGCCGACGGACAAGTACACCTACATCGCCGACCCGCAGGCGTTTCCGGGGCCGCAGGGCATCGACGGGGTGCTCCCGCAGTTCTGGGTCAACACGCCGCAACAGGCGTTCGGCGCCGGCGTGCTCTACGACTCACGCTTCGTGACCAGCGACCCCTACACCAGCTATGCCCGGTTCGGCACGTCCCCGGTCGACGGCCGCTTCGTCCCCAACGAGAACAACCTCGACCACTGGGGCGTCTCGGTCACCACCGACGCCGACATCGCGCCGATGGCGCATCTGAAGACCATCACCGCTTACCGCAGATGGCGCAACGAATTCGGCCGCGGCGACGCCTCTCCCCTCGGCAACAGCCCGACCTACGACGACACCAGGCACAATCAGTTCACCGAGGAAGTCCAGCTGACGGGGACCGTCAGCCGCTTGGATTACGCGTTGGGCGGCTTCTACTACCGCGCCTACGACCGCAACACCGGCTTCGATGCGCTGTGGCCGACGCCTCCCGGGCTGCCGGCGCTGCCCGCCGGGTCGTTCCAGGGACCATTGCCGTTCCTCAACGGGCTCGGTCTCTACGACCACGATCTGGATGACCACCAGACCACGGATGACTACGCCTTCTTCGCCCACGGCATCTACCACATCACCGATCAGCTGAACCTGACGGCCGGCGTCCGCTACACCAACGACAGCAAGCACGCGGTCGTGGGCGTCACCAACCGCTACACCAACGTCGGCGACTTCAGCGTGCCGGTGGACGTGCACGCCACGCGCTGGAATCCCATGGTCGAGCTGTCCTTCCAGGCCACGCCCGACGTCATGGCTTACGCCCTGTACTCGACGGGCTTCCGCGGCGGCGGCTTCAGCCCCAGGCCGGCCAACGCCCTGCAGCCGGTGCCGTTCGGGCCTGAAGACGTCACCAGCTACGAAATTGGGTTCAAGAGCGAGTGGTTGGACCACAAGGTCCGGCTGAACGCCGACGTCTTCTACATGCTCGATGACGGTCAGCAGAACTACAAGACAGACACCAACTCCAGCGGCGCGACCTGGTTCCACGAGCTCAACGCCGGCAATTCGATCAACAAGGGCTTCGAGGTCGAACTCCAGGCCCGGCCGATCGAGGGGCTGCAGATCGACAGCTCCCTGGGCTACCTGCACTATCAGTTGAAGGACGACGCCCAGTCGGCGGCGACCGGCATCTGCACCCACTTCACGGATGGCTCGCTCTGCCCGCAGACGCGCGCGCCGACGTGGACCTTCTCGGCCGGCGCCCAGTACCGGATCGACTTGGGCACGTTCGGGACCATCACGCCTCGGCTGGACGCCCAGGTCATCTCGCGGGTCTACTATATCCCGCTGACCGGGGACTGTTCGGCGCCGATAGGGACGGTGGCCTGCCCATTCGACAAGTCCAAGCTCATCTCGACCGCGGCGTCCGGGGTCGCCGGCGGGCTGGACTACCAGCCGGGCTACACCCTGCTGAACGGCCGGATCACCTGGGTCGCTCCGGACGGCAAGTGGTCGACCTCGCTGTCGGTGAGCAACCTGACCAACAAGGTCTACTTCTACGGCAAGCTGGCCCTGGCGGTGGACTCGCTGGGCCGCGAACAGGGCAACATCGCCCCGCCGCGGCAGTGGCTGATCACGGTCCGCCGCAACTTCTAGTGTGGTGGATCAGAAGTTCGCATGATGATGGCGGTGCCCTCGGCTGCGAACTTCTGATCCGTAAACCACACTAGAATCATAGACTTGCTAGTGTCCTTATCAATTCCGAAGTTCGCATCCGCCTTGCAAATGCGCTGGCGAACTTCGGAATGGGACACTAGCCCACACCGGGTTCTCCCCTGGGCGCCGGATCGGCCCCCGGCGCTTGGAGAGGAGCGCTCCGCAAGGAGCGCTCCTCTTTTCTTTGGTCTCGCCGTCCGGCCGCGAGAGGCCGCTTGAGGTTGACCCGATCAATTCTCTGGCCTGATGCGGTCGCGGCGCATAGTCTGGCGAGGAAGGTCCTGCCCGCCGCAGTCCTTCCTCGCCGCCGGGGCCGGGCGGCGTCCGCGGCGCGGCGCCTTCGCCGGCCAGCTTCAGGGAACCAGGATGGCTTATACGATCAAGGTCAACGGCAAGGCCCGGACGGCGGACGTCCCGGCCGACATGCCGCTCTTGTGGGTCCTGCGCGACGTCCTGGACGTCAAGGGCCCCAAGTTCGGGTGCGGCGCGTCCTTCTGCGGCGCCTGCACCGTGCACATCAACGGCCAGGTGGTGCGCTCCTGCGTGACGCCGGTCTCGGCCGTCGGCGACGCCGAGGTCTCCACCATCGAGGGGATGAGCGAGCATCCCGTCGGCCGCAAGGTCCAGCAGGCCTGGATGGATCTGGACGTGCCCCAGTGCGGCTACTGCCAGGCCGGCCAGATCATGGCGGCCACGGCGCTCCTGTCCAAGGTTCCCCGGCCCACGGACGCCGACATCGACGCGGCCATGGCCGGCAACGCCTGCCGCTGCAACACCTACACGCGCATCCGCGCGGCCATCAAGAAGGCCGCGGGCCTGCCCACCGCCGACACGAGGGCCTGACCATGCCCAGCGACACCCTCCTGCGCGAACGCGACGTCATGGGCCGCCAGGGCGCCTCGCGCCGGGCCTTCCTCAAGGCCGGCGCAGCGGCCGGCGGCGGCCTGTTGCTCACTGTGACCATCCCGCTCGCCGCCCAGGCGGCGACCACCGTGATCGGCAAGGGCCAGGCCAACCTTCCCAGCCTGAACGCCTTCATCAAGATCGCGCCCGACGGGATCGTGACCATCATGGCCAAGAACCCGGAGATCGGTCAGGGCATCAAGACCATGCTGCCCATGCTGATCGCCGAGGAGCTGGACGTGGACTGGAAGGACGTCCGCATCGAGCAGGCCGACAACGATCCGGCCAGGTATGGCGCCCAGTTCGCCGGCGGCAGCTTCGCCACGCCCATGAACTGGGATCCCATGCGCCGCGCCGGCGCCGCGGGCCGCCAGATGCTGATCGCCGCGGCCGCCCAGACCTGGGGCTGCAAGACCAGCGACTGCACCGCCGCCTCCGGCGCCGTCGAGCATATGCCTTCGGGCAGGAAGCTCGACTACGGCAAGCTCGCGGCCATGGCCTGCACCCTGCCGGCGCCGGACCTGAAGACCGTCCAGCTCAAGGATCCCAAGGACTACCGGATCATCGGCAAGGCCACGCCGGGCGTGGACAACCCGCTGATCGTCACCGGCTATCCGCTCTACGGCATCGACGTGGTCGTGCCGGGCATGGTCTACGCCGTCTTCCAGAAGTGCCCGGTGTTCGGCGGCAAGGTGGTCAGCGCCAACCTCGAGGAGGTCAAGGCGAGCCCGGGCGTGCAGGCCGTCTTCGTCGTCGAGGGCGGGACCGACCTGTCCGGCCTTCTCCCCGGCGTCGCGGTGGTGGCCGACAACTGGTGGCTGGCCGACCAGGCCCGCAAGAAGCTCAAGATCGTCTGGGACAAGGGCCCTACCGCCCAGCAGTCCAGCGCCGGTTTCGCCGCCCAGGCCGCGGCCCTCGCCAAGGGGCCGGGGACCCGCGTCATCCGCAAGGACGGCGACGTGGACGCCGCCTTCAAGGGCGCCGCCAAGGTGGTCGAGGCCGCCTATGCCTATCCCTTCCTCGCCCACGCCACCCTCGAGCCGATGAACTGCACGGCCCACGTCCAGGGCGAGCGGGTGGAGATCTGGGCGCCGACCCAGAACCCCGAACAGGGCCGCCAGCTCGTGGCCAGGACGCTCGGCATCAAGCTGCCCGGCGGCGGCGGGCCGCTGGGTCCCAACCCCGAGGAGGCGCCGCTCGAGGTCGACCAGACCGCTCATAAGGGCGGGCCCGAGGTCCTGGTCCACATGACCCGCTGCGGCGGCGGCTTCGGCCGGCGCCTGTCCAGCGACTTCATGGTCGAGGCCGCCTGGATCTCGAAGTCGGTCGGCAAGCCGGTGAAGCTCGTCTGGACCCGCCAGGACGATATCCAGCACGACTTCTACCGTCCCGGCGGCTTCCACTACTTCCGGGGCGGCCTGGACTCCGCGGGCAAGCTGGTGGCGTTCCACGACCACTTCGTCACCTACGGCCAGGGCGACAAGGTCGCGTCCAGCGCCGACATGTCGGCCTCCGAGTTCCCGGCCCGGGTCCTGGACAGCCTGCTGTTCGAAAGCTCGTTGATTCCGCTGGGCGTCCCCACCGGGCCGCTCAGGGCGCCGGGGTCCAACGCCCTGGCCTTCGTCTACCAGTCCTTCCTCGACGAGTTGGCCCACGCCGCAGGCAAGGACCCGGTCCAGTTCCAGCTCGAGCTCCTGGGCGAACCCCGGGCCCTGCCGGCGCCCCCGGGCAGGCCCGGCCCCTTCGGACCCCAGCCCCAGCTCGACACCGGCCGCATGCGCGGGGTCATCGAGCTGGTCGCCGCCAAGTCCGGTTGGAGCGGCAGGACCGGCCTTCCGGCGCGCACGGGCATGGGCTTCGCCTGCTACTTCAGCCACCTGGGCTATTTCGCCGAGGTGGTGAAGGCCCGGGTCGAGGCCGACGGGACCGTCCGGCCACTGAAGGTCTGGATCGCCGTCGACATCGGCAAGCAGGTGATCAACCCCCTCGGCGCCGAGACCCAGGTCCAGGGCGCGGCGCTGGACGGCGTCGGCCAGGCGCTCGGTCAGGCCGTCACCGTCGAGGGCGGCCAGGTGGTCCAGGAGAACTTCGACACCTTCCTGCTGCTCAGGATCAACCAGGCGCCGCCGGTCGAAGTCCATTGGCTGGTCACGGACAATCCGCCCACGGGCCTGGGCGAGCCGGCGCTTCCGCCGGTCCTGCCCGCGCTCTGCAACGCCGTCTTCGCCGCCACGGGCAAGCGCGTGCGGAGCCTGCCGATCGACCCGGCCCAGCTGAAGGCGGTGTGAGCATGGCGGGGCGCCCGGCGATCGCGGCCCTCCTCGTCGCCGGCCTCGCAGTCGGCGCGGCCGCGACCGCCCTGGCCCAGGACGCGCCGCCCGCAGGCGATCCGGTCCACGGCAAGACGGTCTACGCGCGCTGCGCGGGCTGCCACGTCCTGACCGGCCCTGGCTTCTCCGGCCCGGCGCTGGCCGGCGTGGTCGGACGCAAGGCGGGGACCGTCGCGGGCTTCAGCTTCTCGCCGGCGCTCGCGGCCTCGGGCATCGTCTGGACCGACCAGACGCTGGACGCCTACCTCGCCGCCCCCGCCAAGGACGTCGCCGGGACGACCATGTTCTTCAGCCTGCCGGACGCCAAGGACCGGGCCGACGTCATCGCCTATATGAAGACGCTCGCCGCGCCGGGCGGCTGAGCGGAACGCCGGCGATGGACCTCACCGGCATCGACTGGCCGGACTTCGGTCTTAGCGACGATGTCCGGCCATCCCTCCGCACACTGATCGAAGCGGGCCAGGCGGCGGTCCTGGCCACCCTGTACGCGGCCGAGGGCGGCTCGCCGCGCGGCGTCGGGACCCAGATGCTGTTCGGCCCCGACCTCGTCACGGGCTATCTGTCCGGGGGGTGCGTCGAGGCGGACGTGGCCGTGCACGCCCACGAGGTGATGCGCTCCGGCGAACCGGACCGCCTGGTCTATGGCGAGGGCGGGCCCGCCGATGTGCGCCTGCCCTGCGGCGGGCGCATCGAGGTCCTCCTGGAGCGGATCGGGCCGGACGATCCGGCCGCGCGGCGGCTGGTCGAGCTTGCCGACGCCCGCACGCCGGCGCTCTGGCTCAGCGACGGCCGCCTTCGCGCCTGCCTCGCGCCGGACGATCCTGGAGAGGACCTGCCCGCCCAGCTGGCGCAGGGCCTGGCGCTGGCCCGCCGCGAAGGCGGGGTCTGCCACAGCTTGTCCTGTGATGGCGGCGTCGTCCTGTCGCGCAGGTTCGATCCCGAGACGCGCCTAGTGGTGATGGGCGCCGACCCCCCGGCGCTGGCCATGGCCGCCCTCGGCGCCCAGATGGGCTTCGCCGCGACCCTCGTCCGGCCCAAGGGCCCCCCCACCCCGCCGCCGGTTCCGGGCGCCGCCTACTCCCGGCGCGCGCCGGCGGCCGCGCTGCGGGAGATAGGCCTTGATCCCTGGACCTGCCTGGCCGTGGCCACCCATGACCAGGACCTCGACGAGGAGGCCCTCGACCATGCGCTCGGCTCGGCCGCCGGCTACATCGGGGTGCTCGGCAGCCGCCGGCGCCTGCCCGAGCGGCTGGCCAGGCTCAGGGCGCTGGGATGGACGGGCGCCGATCTCGCGCGGCTCAAGGCCCCGATCGGCCTGCCGCTCGCCGGCAAGTCGCCCTGGGAGATCGCCGTGGCGGTGATCGGCGAGGTCGTCCAGACCCTTCGGGCGCGCGAGGCGGCCGCGCGTTGGCCTGCGCCGTTGTCAGGGCTCCATGCGCTGGTGCTCGCGGCGGGCCAGGGCTCGCGATACGGCGGCGCCAAGCTGCTCGCCGACTGGCGCGGCCGGCCGCTGCTGCACGGGGCGCTCGAGGCGGCCTTCACGGCGCCGGTCCGGACCGTCGCCGTCGTCACCGGCGCCCATCGCGACGGGGTCGAAGCCTGCGCGCGCGCCTACGCCGAAGCCGCCGGCCAGGCCGATCGGCTCCGAATCGTCCATGCGCCGGACCACGCCTCGGGCCTCTCCGCCTCCCTGCGCCGGGGCCTGGCCGATCTGCCCGGCGACGCCGCCGGCGTCCTGCTGTTCCTGGGCGACATGCCGCGCATCCCCGCCCAGGTGCTGGAGCCCCTCGCCGCGGCCCTGGCCGAAGGCGCGCTCGCCGCCGCGCCCCGCTTCGCCGGCCGGCGGGGCCATCCGGCCGCCCTGTCGCGCGCCCTGTTCGGCCGGCTGATGGCGCTCGAAGGCGACAGGGGCGCGGGACCGCTCCTCGCCGGCCTCGGCGACGGCCTGCGCCTCGTCGAGGCGCCGGACGACGGGGTGCTGTTCGACGTCGACGAGCCCGCCGACCTCGCCCTGCCCTGACGCGCCCTCGTTTGAATGCGGCTCGCCTTGCGGCCCGATTCGAGCCTCATGCCGGCCTATGATGGGCGCCTCATCGGGAGGTCCCCATGCGCCGACGCCATTTCATCGCCACCCTGCCGCTCGCAGCCGCCTCGCCGGCCCTGGCCCAGGACTCGCCCCGGCCCGCCCGCCCGCCTCACGGCGGCGACGCCGAGGGCTGGGCCAAGCTCGAGGCCGCGCCGGTCACCGCCCTGGCCTCCGCGCCATCCAGGAACGTGCTCGTCACGGGGACGGCCACGATCTCGAGCTTCGGCCGCGCCGAGAGCGGCGTGACGCGCTTGGTGCGCTTCTCCGGCGAGACGGTGCTGGTCCACGACCGCGCGCGGCTGTTCGTGCCCAACAGCGGCAACAACCTCCTGACCGCCGCCGGCGACGTGCTGACCGCCGTCTGCCAGGGCGGCGAGTCCTGGATCGTTGCGGACTACCAGCCGGCCGGCATCGTAACCAAGGTCGACCGGCGCAACTCCCATGGCCCCTTGCCCTACCGCTACGCCATCGGCTCGGGGGCCGACACCCAGGCGCCGGACTTCGCCGTCGACGGCGCCTACGAGCGCACCAAGGTCCTGATGAGGTCGACCTTCCTGATCGACCCGGGCGACACGCCCGAGCTCGGCCTCTTCATCGCCGACGGCACGCCCGCCGCGCCGACGCCTTGGCGCGAGCCCTATCCCGGCGCCTTCATCTACGGCTGGCCGCGCGACGCCACCGGCCGCTGGGGCGCTCAGATGGGGCCAGGCTTCCGTGACAGCCAGTGGCTTGGCCGCAACGCCCAGATCAGCTTCGCCATCGCCGGCGAGCCGACGCCCGCCTCGCGCCCCGGCGCCCTGGTGTTCGGGATCTGCCCCGACGGCATGCAGACTCCCGTCGACCGCGGCTGGTTCGGCCCGCGCGGCGGCTTCGTCCTGTCCGGAAGGGCGCTGGAAGGCGCCATCAAGGCCGGCCGGGTCTCCTACCCCTGGGCGCCGCGCGAGCGCCAGCGCAAGTATCATCCCGTGCCCGGCCTGAACTGGCGCGACTACGCCGACGACGCGACCTTGACCCTGATCGCCAGCGACACCTCGGACAACAAGGTCCTGTCGGTGCGGCGCGCCGACGACCTCTCCCGCGGCGCCGCCTTCGACTACCTGGCCGCCACCGACGAGCTCCGCCTGGGCCGGGTGGCCGGCGGCGCCTTCCGGGCCGGCTGGAGCTGGTCCGCCGCGGGCGACCAGACGCCCGCCGCCGACCGCGGATCGAGCCTCGGCGCCCCGGACCGGCGGGTGCGGACGGTCTACGCCGACACCCTGAACGTCAGCCGGGCGACGCGGGGCCCCGCCGCCGCCTTCAGGTCCGAAGCGCCCGAGCCTTCGGGCGAGCTCGTCAGCCTCAGCGCCGCCCATGCCGGCGAGGGCTTCAGCTTCCTCAGGGCCAGCGCGGGGACGGGCGATCACGCGCACGAGGCGGTCCGCATCGACGCGGACGGCCAGGCGCGGCTCGCCGGCGGCGTCCTCGGCCAGGGCCGGGGCGTGGGCGCCTACATGGAGTGGGCCGACGGCAATCCGGCCGGCGAGGACCGCGTCGGCTGGACGGTAGTGCTGGAAGACGGCCGCATCCGCCGCGCCCGCTCCTCTGATCCGCCGCACGCCGTGGCCGGCGTCGTCACCGCCCGCGCCAGCGTCATCGCCGACGCCGCCTGGAGCCACTGGCAGGGCAAGCACCTGACCGACGACTTCGGGCGTCCCCTGACCCGTCCGGTCGAGTACGTGCGCTGGAGCGCGCCGGTGCTCGAGACCCAGCCCGTCCACGGCGCTCGCTCCTTCAAGGAGCGCGTGCGCCGTCCCCGCCGCGAGCTCGTCGAGCTGACCGAGGACGCGCCCCAGCTGGAAGAGGTCGACGGCCGCTGGATCCGGCGCAAGGTCCAGACCTGCCGCGTCGTCGAGCGGCCGGTGGTGCGCACCGTCGCCCTCCACGCCGAGGACGGCTCGCCGGCGCTGGACGACTGCGGCGCGCCGGCCGCCGCCGAGGTCCCGGTGTTCGAGGACGTCGAGATCGAGCGGCTGGAGCGGTTCGAGCAGGACACGCCGGTCGAGCTCGGCCTGGTCAGCCACTGCTATCCCGTCCATGCCGTTCCGGCCGGCCTCGTCGCGCCGCCGCAGGCGGAACGCATCGTGGTGCGCGAGAAGGTGCTGAACCCCGACTACGACCCTGCCCGCGGCTATCGCCCGCGCGAGGCGCGTCCGGAGTGGGACGTGGTCGCCTTCGCCGGACCCGATCGCATCCTCAAGGGGGAGCCTGTGGGCGAGCGTTGGATCCGCGTCCGCGAGATCTCGCCGCAGGTCGAGGAGTGGCTGGTGCGCTGAACCCTGCTCGGGTGGGAAAAGGCGGGCGGGCCGCAGGGGACTGCGGTCCGCCCGGAGCGTCTTCCATGGCTCGAGGTCTATCAGAGGTTGATTGTGTCCGGGGTGTTAACTCTACCTATGAGACAGTATGTCGCGCCCCCGCGCCGCCCAGCCGACGCTCCAAGGACTGATCCCCCGCATGGCGTTTGATTCCACAACGAAGGCGCGTTCATAGTCGCAGGGGCGCCCTGTCGGGCGTCCTTGGACAACAGGGTGGGAACGAACCGGGATGGCTTCTTCGAAGAGCGGGCTTTCGGCCGCGCGCCTCGGGCGCATGCACGGCGTGGTGCAGGACTATGTGGACCGCGGCGAGGTCGCCGGCGCCATCACCCTGATCGAGCGGCGCGGCGAGACGCACGTCGACGTGGTCGGGCTGCAGGACCGCGAGCGCGGCATTCCCCTCAGGCGCGACAGCATCTTCCGTATCGCCTCCATGTCCAAGCCGATCACGGCCGTCGCGGCGATGATCCTGGTCGAGGAGGGCAAGCTGCGCCTGGACGAACCGGTCGACCGGCTCCTGCCCGAGCTTGCCGACCGCAAGGTGCTGAAGTCGATCGACGCGCCGCTCGACGAGGTCGTCTCCGCCCATCGCGCGGTCACCCTGCGCGACCTGCTCACCTTCCGCCTGGGCTTCGGCATGGCTCTCGGGCCCACGGAGACCCCGATCCAGAAGGCGATCGCCGAGGCCCAGATCATGAGCCTTCGCCCGCCGCCGCCGCACGCGCCGGACGAGTGGATCAAGCGCCTGGGCGCCCTTCCCCTGATGCACCAGCCGGGCGAGCGCTGGCTCTATCACACCGGCTCGGACGTCCTGGGCGTGCTGATCGCCCGCGCCGCGGACATGCCGTTCGAGGCCTTCCTGAAGGCCCGCATCTTCGAGCCTCTGGGCATGAAGGACACCGGCTTCTTCGTGCCGGCCGACAAGCGCGAGCGCCTGACCAGCTGCTATGCGGTCGATCCCGCCACCGGCCAGCTCGAGCTGCACGACGACGCCCAGGACAGCCACTGGGCCAATCCGCCGGTCTTTCCCGCCGGCGGCGGCGGCATGGTGTCGACCGTGGACGACTACCTCGCCTTCGGCCGGATGATGCTGAACAATGGCATGGCCGGACGCGAGCGGATCCTGTCGCGCCCCACGGTCCTGGCCATGACCACCGATCAGCTCACGGCCGAGCAGAAGGCGGCTTCGGCCTTCTTCCCCGGGTTCTGGGACAGCCGCGGCTGGGGCTTCGGCGTCTCGGTCGTCACCCACCGCTCGGGCGTCGGCATGAGCCCGGGCCGCTTCGGCTGGGACGGCGCCTTCGGCACCAGCTGGAACTCCGATCCCGCCGAGGAGATGGTGGCGATCCTGATGATCCAGCGCATGGGCTTCGGCCCCGCGCCGGCCAGCCTGAACTCGGACTTCTGGACCCTGGCCTACCAGACCATCGACGACTGACTGCTCCTGTTGGGAGGCGGTTGGGTTCAGGGCGGCGGCCCGGTCGTGTCGTTCGCGTTCTTCGTGGCCCATCCTGCGGCCTCGAAATGCGTCCGCCGTGCGGGGCTCACCGCTGCGCGTTCTCCTCGTCGTAGACGAAGTCCACCAGATAGACGTTCTCGCCCGGCCCGTGCTTGGCGGTCTTCAAGAGGTCCACGACCCCGAGGAATCCCGACCGGCGGGCGAGCTCGGGGGTGATGTCCTGCATGCCGATCTGGCGGATGGACGTCACCTCGACATGTCCCGGGCCCAGGGCGTAGCGGCCGCCGACCTTCACGTGCGGCCGTCGCCAGATGCGCACGGAGCAGGTGATCTCCCCACGCATGATCGGCTCGCGCAGGCGCTTGGTGAATATCATGGCGTGATCCCGACGACGTTCCGCGCAGGGCCGGAACCTCTTGCACGAGGGCCTCCGGAAGGCGGAAATAGACCCCCCGGGCGGCGGCGCTGTCCAGCCGGAAGGGCGGGCAGGCCTGCGGCCGGCCTGTCGGCGGGCTGAACGTGACCCCGTCCGGGCGGTGTGGCCGATGACCGGTCGCGGAGCTGGTGGGCGAGAGTGTCGATGGCGATGGCTGGTGCGCCGGACCGAACCTTTGTGAAGGCCGGGCGGCGGGCGTTAAAGGACGGCGACATCGCTGCGGCCGAGCGCTCCTTCGACCAGGCCTTGGCGGCGTCGCCCAGGGACGCCGAAGCCCTTGCCGGCCTCGCTGTGATCCGCGAGCGCACGGGCGATCTGGAGGGCGCCCTGACGCTGCTGCGGCGCGCGCGCGAGTCCTCGCCGCGCGACGGGCGCCTCGTCCAGCTCATCGTGGCGAACCTCGACCGTCAGGCCGAGGCCTGGGCCGAGCATCTGCCGACCCGGTCCAGGCACGAGGCGCTCGCTCGCATCGCCTTGCGCGGGGGGCGCGCGGACAAGGCGGCCCAACACCTGAGGGCCGTCGTCGCCGAGGATCCGACGCCGAAGAACCGGCTCCTGCTGGCCGGGATCGAGCATGCGCCCCTTCGCGGACCGCTCCGCAGGCCCTCCATCTGGCCGCCGCGGGCCGAGCTGTTCCAGGACTTCGAGGCCCTGGTCCGGCGCTTCGTTCTGGCCGATCTCGAGTCGGGGCTCGGGCTGCTGACCAGCCGCTCGCGCGTCGTCACCATGGGCTCGTGCTTCGCCAACCGGGTCGCCGAGCGGCTGCAGGCGAGGGGCTTGGACGTCTTCTATCGGCGCTTCCAGGAGGACATCAACACCACCTACGCCAACCTGTGCATGCTCGACTGGATCGCAGGGGAGAAAGACGCCAACACCGCCAAGCTCGAGGACTTCTTCGGCGCGCACGAGCGGCTCGCCTTCGAGGATCACCTGCGCGCGTGCGAGCTCTACATCTTCTCCCTGGGCGCGGCGCCCTGCTTCTTCGACCCGGAAACCGGCGGCTTCATCCTGGCCCTGGGCGGTCCGGGCGAAGGCATGGCCCTGGCCGGATCGGCCGACTTCAGGACGACCTCGGTGGACGAGAACACCGGCAACCTGCGCCGGATCATCGCCCGCGTCCGCGCCCTCAGCCCCCGGGCCGAGATCGTGCTCACCGTCTCGCCCGTGGCGCTGAAGGGCACCTATGAGTTCGGCTCGGCGGTGGTGGCCGACTGCATCTCCAAGAGCATCATGCGTCTGGCCGTCCAGCCGCTGGTGGACGAGGGCGCGCACTACTGGCCGTCCTTCGAGATCGTCCGCTGGCTGGGCGGCCACGTCTGGCGCGAGGGCCTCGAGCCCTGGTCCCGCGAGGACGGCAACACCCGTCACGTCTCACTGTGGCTTCAGGACCTGATCATCCGCCTGTTCATCGAGTACTTCGGCGACGGCTCGCTCTAACGCCCCGCGGGCATGTCATAGCCCAGGGCGCCGAGGTTGATCCCGGCCATCCGGCTCGTCCGCGCGTTGCTCTCGGCGTAGCGGCCGTCGCAGAAGGCCGCCACCTTGCGTCTGAGCGCGGCCTCGCTCCTCGAGGCCAGGGTCGCCGGCATG
This sequence comes from uncultured Alphaproteobacteria bacterium, assembly GCA_963775275.1. Taxonomy (GTDB): domain Bacteria; phylum Pseudomonadota; class Alphaproteobacteria; order Caulobacterales; family Caulobacteraceae; genus JANWHQ01. The sequence continues at coordinate 1,942,517 of CAVZII010000005.1, forward strand.
ACCCGCCCCAGGGCCTGCACCCACTGCTTCACGCCCGTGGCGCCCGCCAGCGGCCAGATCGGAGCCGGATTGACGTCGGAGCGGAAGAACCAGCGGTTCACCGTCCGGTCGAGCGCCAGGGCCGGCCCCAGCGCGCCAGGGTTCATCCGCTCGTCGAAGGGCAGGTCGTCCCCGAACCCCGGCTTGGCGTCCGCGTCGGCGAAGTCAAGGATGGCCTGCACGAAGGCCTTCGGCGTGCGGCCGAGCTGCTCGCACGGCAGGACCAGCACGCGCTCGGCCCCGAACAGCTCCCGATAGGCTTCGATCAGCCGGTCATATCTGAAATAGGCCGCGTCGAAGTGGGGAATCCGGGCGTGGCGGTAGGTCGGCGGATCGAGGAAGGATTCCAGCTTCAGTACGCCCCCGGCCTTCACGTACTGCCGGTAGGTCGACAGGATGATGTCGCGCTGCTCGCGGATGACGATCAGGACGCGCCCTTCAGGGAACACCTCGGCCAGCCGCCCGGCGATCTCCTTGCTGTCGTAGCCGCCGGCGAAGGGGTGACCCGACAGCCGTTCGTAGCTGACGACGGGGACCTGGCTGCGCCGGCGCGCCCGCAACATGATGTCCTGGAACTGGTCACGGAACGGCTCGGCGCGAAAGTCCAGCGGGTGCGCGGAGATCAGCGCGTTGATCGGGTCGGCCAGCGACTTGCGCTCCCACCTCAGCCCGCTGCCCCGCGCCGAGAACAGCCGGGTCTGCAGCCAGGTCGACGCCGTCTTGTGATAGCCGATGTGCAGCAGCGGCGGCTTCACGGTCAGACGTGGCGCGCCCCGATCAGGGCGTCCCAGCTCTCTTCGCCCGTGGGCCTCAGCTGGGGCATCAGTCGGGGCCGCTTGCCGTCGCCCTCGAACCTGGGCAGGACGAAGCTGGTCGGCAGGACATAGTGCAGGATCAGCAGGTCCCGCTTGGGCTTGCCCGCCCCCGCCGGCCGCCCGCCGTAGTGGAAGCAGCGCGTGGTGTCGCACAGCGCCGCGGTTCCCGGCGGGCCGATGCTCGACCATGTCCCGCCCGGGCCGGCGATCTCCTCGATCGTCTCGTCCGTCACCCGTCCTCCGCGGTAGTCCAGCGCCGCCATCACCTGCTCCGACAGATCCGCGCGCAGGGCGGTGAAGGGTCCGCAGTCCTCGTCGACCTGTGAGAGGTGGACGAACACCTTGACCTGGGTCACGTCCGCCGGGTCGACATGGAACATGTGGGTCGTACCGGGCAGGAAGTCCGCGGCGCCGGCGCGGGTTGCGTCGATCTGCAGCAGGATCGGGAAGGCCCCGAGATAGCGGCAGACGGGCCCCAGGACCTCGTCGGACTGCGCCAGCCGCATCGCCGCGCCGTCGGGCGCGAAGTCGGTCCCGTTCAGCAGGTAGTCGACGCTGCCCTTGCCCCGGTGCGCCGACCCGTCCCGCGCCGCGATCAGCCCATAGGCTTCCTCGCGCACGGCCTCGAAGCCCTCCAGCGTCAAGGCGCCATAGCCGGCGTCGCGGTCGATCGGGCCGGGGCCGGTGAAGCGCTCAGCAAGGCGCCTGCGCGCGGCCATGGCCTCGGCCTTCAGAGCCGCGGTCTGGGCGTGCAGCGCCAGCCGCTCGGCGCGGTTGCCCGTGCGATAGACGCCGATGCGGTCGAGCAGTTCTGGTTCGGCGATGGACACGGCGGCCTCGTACTTCCCGTCATCCTAGGATCGTGGTGCTGTTTGCGGAAGGTGCTTCCCCTGCGGCCCGAAACCGCTGCTGTCTCGGCATTGGCGCCCCGCGCCCAAATCCGTCAAAACAGCGTCGATGCAATTCACGTCCCTCGAGCCCCTGGACGCCGACCCCGACGACGCCTGGGACGTCGTCTCGCAGCATCGTCGCCGGTTCCTGGTCAAGATCGACCAGCCGTTGCTGCTGATCTCCCAGATCCAGCGCTCCGGCGGCTCGCTGCTGTCCCAGCTCCTGGATGGGCACAGCCAGCTCCACGTGCATCCCTCCGAGCTGCAGTTCAGCCCCAAGAAGTGGGCCTGGCCCCAGCTGGACCTTGCGGCCGAGCCGGGGGCCATCTTCGACGGCCTCGCCGAGAGCAAGCCGCCGCTGCACGCGGCGGGCGGATACCGAAAGCTCAGCGCCGCAGGCCGGCAGGTCACGCCGGACGAAGTCGTCCTGCCCTTCATCTTCCTGCCCCGCCTCCAGAAGGACCTGTTCGTCCGGATCGTCCGGCGCGAGTCCCGGCGCGAGGTGCTGGACGCCTACGCCACCTCCTACTTCAACGCCTGGCTCGACTATCAGGGGCTCTACCGCCAAGGCGCGCGCTACTGGGCCGCGTTCCGGGGCGGCTTCTTCGGTCGGCCGGGCGCCTTCGACGCTTACCTGGCCGACTACCCCGACGGCCAGGCCGTCAGCACCGTGCGCGACCCGGTCAGCTGGTACGCCTCGGCCCGCCGCCACCGGGCGGTCTGGGCCGATCCCGCCCAGGCGGCCGCCGCCTGGGTCGAGGCCAACCAGATCATCCTGGCTGACGTCCGCCGCTATCCCGCCTCCGCGACCCTGGTCCGCTACGAGGACGTGGTCGGACGGGCAGAGGCGAGCATGTCCACGCTCGCCGCGCGGCTGGGCCTGGCCTTCGAGCCATCGATGCTCAGGCCGACCTTCAATGGCATGGACATCGCCTCGAACTCCTCCTTCGGGGCCAAGCACGGGCTGGACGCCTCCGCGCTCGACCGCTCGGGGGATCTGCAGGACGAGGACATCCGCATCGTCCGCCGCCTCGCCCAAGACCTCCACGACGAGATGTGCGCCGCAGCCCTGAAGCCCTGATCGCGCGGGCGCGTGGGCCCGCGCGAAGGGCGTCCTGAAGCGTTGTCCGGCCCCCCGCCCGACCGAAGGCCGGCCGGAGGACGAACTTTGCGGATACCGGTTCGCCGCTGGAAAGCGCGACAATTCAAGAACTCTAGTCCGTAGATGGCAAGGCCCGCACGTGATAGGCCAGGATCTTCCACTGGCCGTTCTCCTTCACCAGCCGGATCTCGATCGGCAGCTTGCCGCCGCCATCGACCTCGAGCGTGCCCTTCAGCTCGCCCTGACCGTCGCCGGTCTGCCTCGAGCTGAAGCTCTCCTTGGTCACGTGGGTGAGGCCGGGGTTCTCGGCGAGCATGGCCTTGAACGCGTCCAGCGAGGTCTGCTGGCGTGTGACCACCGCGAGCTCGCTGTAGGCCCCGACGACGTCGCCGGCATGCAGGGCCGCGAAGTGCCGCTCCACCGGCTTGACCAGGCCGCCGGTGGCGAACATCGCCAGGGCGATCACCCCGACGATGAAGACGACGATGCCGGCTACGATCTTCTGCCAGGTCTTCATCCGCCGCCGGGGCTTGGCGGCGGGGGCCGCCGGGGCCGCCGCCGGTGTGGACGCGGCGGAGCTTGCGGCGGCAGGCGCTTCGGCCGTCGTCGCAACGCCCTCCACGACGTGTCCGCAGGATGGGCAGAACTGCGACTGGGGCGGCAAGGACTTGCCGCAGTTGGGGCAGAACATGGTCTTCGTTCCTCTCGTCAATGCTGGCCGTCCAGGCGCGCCTGGGCCGACGCCGGCCGTCTCAGGCGGGCGGCCGCCTTCGAGCTCGAAGCGCCAGCCGGCGGCGCCGACCGCCGCCTTCAGCGCCTCGCGCACCTGGCCGAAGTCCACCTTGCCGCCTTGGCCGCCCAGCCCGCGCTCCTCGTGCGCGCCCGAGCGCTCCCAGCCTTTGACCGTGGTGGTCTCGACCGAGAGGCTCGGCGGCGGCAGTCCCCAGGAGGTCTCCGTCACCGCGTCGCGGAAGCGCGCGGTGCAGCTCTGCTCGTCCAGGCGGCACGACATCTTGTAGGCGGCCTTGCGCTGGCCCAGCGGCCACTTCAGGAGGATGGCCTCCGTCTCGCCGTCGAAGCCGTCGCTTCCCGCCTCCCGCACCGTCACGCCGAGCGCCCTGGCCTTGGATTCCAGATCCGACAGCAGCTCGCTCTTGGTCATCGTCATGGATGTTCCTCCGGGCAGCGTGCGCCTGCGCGCGCCGGCCCCGTGCTGCGGGCGCTTGCACGCCCCCATTCGACGGTGCGGACGCCCCGGGCGCGCGGCCCGGTCCGGTCGGGCCGGACCCTAGTAGCGGCGGTCCCCGTCGTCGTTGCGGCGCAGCCAGTGGATCTGGTCGTTCAACCGGTCCAGCCTGCGCTGCAGGAAGGCGCGGTCGCTGGGCGTCAGGTAGCCGCCGTTGCGGCGCATGGTGCGGCGCATGTCATGGCGGATGTCGTCCAGCTGCTGCTGCACGCGATAGGCCTCGCGGCGGTCGAGCGAGCCGTTGCCGCGGCCGCGGTCGATCCGGCGCTGCATCCAGTCGATGCGGCCCGCGATGTCGTAGTTGCGCTCGCTCCGGTCCGGGCCGCGCTCGCGCGGTCCGCCCCGGTAGGGCTGGGCCAGCGCCGGCGCTGCGGCGGCGATGATGCCGACGGCGGCCAGCACCATCAGGTTGACGCGTCTCATTGTGGGCTCCTTCGAGCACTGCCTTGCGTTGCCGCCAGCAGACCATGGCCGCGCGCCGGCGCCATTGACGCGGATCAAGCGCGGTCGGCGCCGTTCCGTCCACTGATGAGCGCGCTGGGTCCCTCAGCCGGCCTTCGCGAGCTCAGTCTCCAGGGCGTCCAAAGTCCGCGCGAACTTGTCCACCAGGGCGCGGTAGGGGGCGGGCGTGGTCATGTCCAGGCCCGCGCGTTTCAGGATCAGGACCGGATCGTCCGAGCCGCCGGCCTTCAGGACGCCCAGGTAGGTGTCCCGCGCCTTGGCGCCTTCGGCCAGGGTCCGGTCGCTGAAGTAGGCCGAGGCGGCGATCGAGGTGGCGTACTGATAGACATAGAAGTTGTAGTAGAAGTGCGGGATGTAGGCCCACTCCACCGCATAGGCCTCGTCCAGGGTCACGGCGGGGGCGTAGTAGGTCTTCAGGATCCCGAAGTAGATCTCGTTCAGCCGCTCGCCCGACAGGCCCTCGCCCTTCTCGGCGGCCTCATGGATGGCTAGCTCGAACTCGGCGAACTGGGTCTGGCGGAAGAAGGTGTTCTTGAACAGCTCCAGCAGCTGGTCGAGGTAGAACACCTTCTCGGCCGGGCTCTTCGCCTGCCCGACCATCATGTGGTTCAGCAGCTGCTCGTTGTTGGTCGAGGCGATCTCGGCCAGGAAGATCGGGTAGTAGGCCGTGGGATAGGGCTGGGCCGCCTCGGCCAGCACCGTGTGCATGGCGTGGCCCCACTCGTGGGCGAAGGTGGTCAGCCCGTCGTAGTTCTGGGCGAGGTTGAGGAGCAGATAGGGGTGCACGCCATAGGCGGCGTTCTCATAGGCGCCCGACGCCTTGCCCTTGCGCGGCCAGGGATCCATCCACTTCGCCGCCGTCGCCGCGGCCAGGGTCTTCTCATAGGGCTCGCCCAGCGGCTTCACCGCCTCCAGCACCAGGGCGCGCATCTGGTCCAGCGTGAAGCGCTTCTCCAGCTTGGTGATGGGCGGATAGAGGTCGTAGTAGCGCAGCTCGTCCAGCCCCAGGAGCTTTTGGCGAAGCCGCATGTAGCGCTGCAGCGCCGGCGCGCCCCTGTGCGCCTCCTCGATCAGCGTCTTGTAGACCGCGGCCGGCACATTGTTCGCCGACAGCGCCAACTCCAGCGAGCTCGCATACTTGCGGCTCCTGGCGACCAGGATGTGCGACTGCACCTCGGCCGAGAGCGCGGCGCCCAGCGAGCTCTTGAACTGGGCGTACTGGCCGAACAGGGCGTCGAATGTCGCCTTGCGGTCCGCGCGCACCGGCGAGTCCCGGTGGGCGGTGAAGCCCTGGTTGTCGATCGTCGCCTCGCCGGTGGACAGCATCACCTTCGGCCAGGGGATGTCGGACAGCACCAGCTGGGTGCGCACCTGTTCGGGCGTGGACTCCAGGGTCGAGGCGGCGGCCAGCACGCCCTCCGCCTCGGCGCCCAGGGTGTGGGGCGCGAGCCTCAGCGTCGAGGCCAGCTGGAAGGCCCAGGGCGCAAGGCCCGGCTCCTGCTGTTCGAAGGCGGCGATCTTGTCCTGGCCGATCTCGAGGATCTCGGGCGAGAGCCAGGCCGTGGCCGACTGGAAGGCCGTGCCGAGTTCGGTCGCCTGCTCGCGCCGCTCCTGGGCCGCCGAAACGCGCGTGTCCGCGTCCGCCGTCAGCCCGGCGTAGAGCGTCAGCTTGTCCAGCCGCTGGTTCAGGTCCGCGATCGCCTGAAGCCCGGCCTTCAGGCTCGCCGCGTTGACGCCGAGCTTGCCCTTCAGCGCGTCCAGCGAGGGCAGGGCTGCGGCCACGGCCCTGCGTTCCGCCTCCCAGGCCGCGTCCGAGGCGAAGAGGTCGCTCAGGTCCCACGCCGGGCGCGGAGCCGCAGGGGTGGCGGCGGGGGTCGCCTCGGCCGCCAGCGCCGAAAAGGGCAGGGCGGCGCTCGCCGCGGAAACGCCGAAGGCGCCGATCAGCGCGCGGCGGGACAGTTCATTCATGCAGGCCTCCGGAACGCGCAAATAGATGCCCGATGCGGCGGCCCTGTCCAGCCGCCCGGCCGCGCCTCGTCCCGATCCGGCGACGCTTGCATGGGCGTCCGCCATGGCCTTGGATGGGGGCCGGGGAGCTGCCGGGCGGGCCTTGTGGAGCCATGCCATGAAGCCGCGATTGAACCCTGCCGCCGTCGCTCCCGACGGGATCGCCGCCCTGAGTCGGCGTCGAGACCTACATCCGGAGCTCCGGCCTCGATCCCCGCATCGTCGCCCTCATCCAGACCCGCGTCTCCCAGATGAACGGCTGCGCCTACTGCCTGCACATGCACACCGAGGAGGCCCTCGAGCTCGGCGAGTCCGACAGGCGCCTGCTGCTGCTCGACGCCTGGCGCGAGTTCCAGCCTCTTCTCCTCGCGCGAGCGGGCGGCCCTGGCCTGGGCCGAGGCCCTGACCGAGATCGCCCGCACCCACGCGCCCGACGACGTCTACCAGGAGGCCCGCGCCCAGTTCTCCGAGAAGGAGCTGGCCGATCTCTCGATCGCCATCGCCATGATCAACGCCTGGAACCGGCTGAGCATCGGCGCGCGCGCGGTCCATCCATCGGACGTTCGAAAGGCGGCGTGAGGCGCGCGTCTACCGCGGCGGGTTGTTCTTCTCCAGGAACGCCACCGTCGCCTGCAGCATCTGGACCCGCGTCTCCTCGCGCGAAAGCCAGTGGTCCTCGCTCGGCAGGGTGACCATCTCCACCGGCTTGTTGGCCTCCTTCAGGGCGCTCTGCATCTGCTGGCTCTGCTCGATCGGGACCACCGTGTCGTCCCTGCCGTGGATCAGCAGGATCGGCGCGCTGGCGTCGGCGGCGTGGCGCAGCGGCGAGATCTGGTCGAACACGGGGTCGGATGGGTCCGTGGCTCCCACGAACCGGTCCCAGAAGCGCACTCCGATGTCGTGCTTGGCGTCGGCCGAGCGGCCGCCGATGAACTTGCGCATGTCCGAGATCCCGGCGACGGCCACGGCGCATCGGTAGACCCCGTGCTCCAGCGTCACGCCGGCCAGGGCCGCGTAGCCGCCGTAGCTCCCGCCGACGATGCAGACCCGCTTCGGATCGATGTAGCCGGCCGAGGCGAGTGCGCGCACGCCGTCGGACAGGTCCGACTGCATCTTGCGCCCGAACTCGCTGAAGCCCGCCGATTCCAGCGTCCAGCCGAAGCCCGTCGAGCCGCGGAACTGCGGCTGCAGCACCGCATAGCCGCGCGAGGCGAGGGCCTGGGCCCACCAGTCGAACCCGGCCTCGTCCCTGGCCGCCGGCCCGCCGTGCGGCAGCACGATCAGCGGCAGGTTCTTCGGCGCGCGCCCGTTCGGCAGGGTCAGGAAGGCATGGATCGGCGTGCCGTCCTTGGCCGGATAGGTGGCGATCCGCACTTCCGCCAGGTCGTTGGGCGTGATGCCGTCATAGGCGCCGCCGATCTCCCATGCCTTGTGCTGGTCGAGGTCGACGACCGCGTAGGCGACGCCGTGAACGAATCCGGTCACCCGCACCGCGACCCGCTTGCGGTCGTCCGACCAGCTGACCGGCTCGACGTCCTCGTCCGGGAAGGTCTTCACCACCGCGTTCCAGGCCGCCTGGTCCTTGGGATCGAAGAAGACATAGGACGGCTCCATGCCCATCTTCACGCCGCCGATGATGCGGTGGGTCGCCGGGTCTTCGATCAGGCTCGACAGCCCGTCGTAGCGGTCGATGGGATCGGAAAGCTTCCCGTCGGCCAGCGAGATCTCCCGGTCCTCGGTGTCGCTGTCGCCCTGCTTCAGGTCCAGCACGAGCGAGCCGCCGTCCGGGCTCAGCCCCAGCACCGAGGGCGGGTCGTTCGGCGCCCTGGTGGAATAGGCGTCGAACCAGCCGTCGCCGCGCCGCAGGCGAAGGGTCCAGATCTGGGTCTGCTCGTCATAGGTCGTCTGGGCCAGCAGCCCGCCGTCCTCGCCCACTATCCACGCCCGGCTCTGTTTGCCCGAGAGCGCGTTCTCGACCACCCTTTCGCTGCCGTTGGCGATGTCCACCGAGATCAGGCCGTCGGCGCCGCGGCTGTCGATGAACACGACGCCCCTGGCGAACACCGTCGTCCGCCCCTTCACCGTCCGCACCTCGGGCAATCCGTCGATGACGTTCATCGTCGGCGTCCCGTGGAAGAACGAGTCCGCGCCACGGTCGGAGGAGCGGCTCAGCAGCGGCGTCGACTTGCGCTTGGCGAGGTCCAGGCTCTGCACCATGAACCATTCGCTGCGGGCGCTCTCGACGTCGACGGCGAAGCCGGTCTGGGACTTGACCACCAGCAGATGGTCGGGGTCGGCCCAGATCAGCGCCCGCACCTTCTGTTCCGTCGGCGACAGCGCCGTGACGTAGGCGGCCGGGTCGATCTGGTCGATCACCACCGCCTGTCCGTTCTTCGTCGGCTGGACGAACGCGACCTTCGCCCCGTCGGGCGAGATGGTGACCATGTCCATCGTCGGCAGCTTGCCGTAGGCCTCGAGCGCCGCCGCCGACGCTACGCCGCAGCCGCAGGCCCACACGGCCGCGGCCATGATGATGGCGCGTCTCATGTCGATGCTCCCCCCGACACTACCCCGTCGCAGTTAAGCCTGTACGCGCGCTACGCGCAATTCCTTCATCGACACGGCGTGGCTGACTTGGATGAGACGCGTCCAGGCCGAGGGCCGCCGCGCTCGGCGCCGTCGGCTCCGCTCGCGCGCGAGCGCATGCTTCGCAGGATCTTCCATGACCCGCGGCCGGTTCGATCTTCGCCCTTGCGCGGACTTCTGGGCGTGACCTTGGCGTGAGCGCGGGCGGGCGGCTTGCTTGGCGCCGCCCGCCCGGCGCCGTACGAACTTTGGCGCCTACCCGAACACCGACAGCCGGCCCTTGACGATGCCGAAGCCCTTTGCCCTGGCGAAGTCCGGCTCGGGGGCGGCTTTCATCCGCTCCAGCGCCTCCGCATCGAGCGGGTCCCGCGCCGAGTAGTAGGGCGCGGACTGCGGCGGCTCGGCGTTGAACCCGCCGAAGGCCTCCTCCACGTCGGTCCAGGAGCGCACGACGCATCCGCCTCTTGCCAGCCTGCGGACCACGAAGTCGGCGCGCGGGAGCAGGGACTGCGGGCTGTCCCACAAGGCCAGGCTCCTGAGCGCGCCGTTCAGTCCGTCGTGGGTCGGCAGGACCGCGAGCTCGGCGATCTCCTCGGTTCGCCCCGCCTGGGCCAGCCCGATCTGGACCAGCGGGCGCTGCTCCGCGTAATCGAAAGCCCCCTGCAGGGTGTGCAGGTCCGCGACCGCGCCGTCGCGCAGGCCCGGCTCGAACGCCTGCCACCGACCGTCCCGCAGCACCATGGGCGCATAGCAGAGCGGCCAGCTCTCGTCCGCCAGGACGTCCGGCACGAAGCGCGCGACCAGGGTCAGCGCGTGGACGTCCTCAGAACCGGCGACGACCAGGCAGCGCCTCGACGCCGCCACGACCACCGGATCGCCGCGCAGGGGCGCAGAGGCGAACACCTGCGGCGTCAACAGCCTGGCTGCCGGGTTGTTGTCGTCGCTGATCGCGAGGTGGAACCCGAGCTCATGCGGCTCGAACCGGACCGGATCCGCGGCCCGCAGGTTCGCCACGGCGATGTCCATGCACGCGTCGAACGAGCGGCCCCAGTCCTTCAGCGTCGTGGCTGAGATCATGGTCAGGCCGGGAGTCCGTCAAGCCCGAGACGGCGCAAGGTTTGAGAGCTGGCGCACTCGTCCCCGGGCGTCGCTGTCCCGCCCGCGGGGTCTCGTGACGTGAATTTGATCTCGCCGATCGCATCCGCGCCCGCTCGTGGCGGCCTCTACCCGTTGAACGGGCGGCCATGCCGCCGATGCGGAGGACGCTCGATGATCGGATCGGTATCTGGCCGCGCGCGCGCCGGCGTGGGCGCGCTCATGCTAGTGTGGTGGATCAGAAGTTCGCATGATGATGGCGGCGCCCTCGGCTGCGAACTTCTGATCCGTAAACCACACTAGAATCATACATTTGCTAGTGTCCTTATCGATTCCGAAGTTCGCATCCGCCTTGCAAATGCGCTGGCGAACTTCGGAATCGGGACACTAGTGACCCTCGGGGCCTGCGCGCCGCAGGGCGCCAAGCCGGCCCCCCCAGGACCGGCAGGTGGCGACCCGCACCCTGGCCTGGAGCGGCGGGGACCGGCTGTGGGTCGGGGTCGACGCCGATACGCGATACGTCCCCGGGGCGGACGCCAAGGTGGTGGTCACCGGGCCGCGGAGCGAGATCAAGGACATCGTGGTCGATGACGGCGTCATCCGCCGCCAGGTCCGGCGCTGGCGTTGGGGCTGGCGCTGGGGCCGCTGGTCGGAGCCGGAGGTTCATATCGTCGTCACCGCGCCGCACCTGTCGTCCGCTGGCGTCGGCGGCGCGGGCCGGCTCGATCTCGGCCGCCTGGACCAGGACCAGCTCGCGCTCAGGGTGTCCGGGTCGGGCTCCACCCTCGCCTCCGGCGCGGTCAAGTCGCTCAAGGTGAGGGTCTCGGGATCGGGCGGCGCGCGCCTCAGCGACCTCAGCGCCGAAGACGTGGACGCGGGCGTGTCCGGCTCGGGCTGGGTGACCGCCGCCGGCGCCTGCAAGACCCTTCACGTCGGCATCTCCGGCTCGGGCCACGCCAACCTCGGGGCCCTCTCGACCGACGACGTGGACGCGCACATCTCCGGCAGCGGCTCGGCCCGCCTCGCGCCCAGGCATTCCGCCAACCTCGAGATCTCCGGATCGGGCGGCGTGAACCTGGTCACCGAACCGCAGAAGCTCTCGGTGCACCGGTCCGGCGCCGGCTGGGTCCGCCATCCGAACGAGCGCTGACCGGAGCGGCGCGCGGGGTCTCAGAGCCCGGCGAACGGCTCAGTCAGGCCTGGTCGGTCGTGGGGCGGGCGGGCCTCCTGGCCAAGCCGCGCTGGCCTGGCGCACCCGACAGGATCGAACCTGTGACCTCAGCCTTCGGAGGGCCTCCCAAGGCCCTCCGCCAAGGCTCCCCTTCTTGGTTCTCGTCTGCTTGCAGAGGGGGTTGTACGGTGGACTCCCCTATTTGGACCTCGCGAAGAGGCTCACGGCGAAGGCGAATGCTCCACTCTCATTCTGCGGCGCTGGCGACTTTGCCGTTCTCGACAGCTGTGCGAAGTGGGCCGCGAGCAATCGGCCTGGAGCAGGCCGAAGCGCGTCATCGATGTCGGGGCAGGCTTGTTGCATGACGGATCATCTCGTGATCATCGCCGGTGGTGGGATCGGCGGCCTCGCCACGGCGCTGACGCTCCAGCAAATCGGCGTGCCCTGCGTCGTCTATGAGGCGGTCCGCGAGATGCGACCGCTTGGGGTCGGCATCAACCTGCAGCCCAACGCCGTGCGCGAGCTCTACGACCTGGGCGTCGGCGAGGCCGATCTGGATGCCGTCGGCATGCCGGCGCAGGAATGGGCGCTGGTTGGCCTGAACGGCCACGACATCTACTCCGAACCGCGCGGCCGGCTCGCCGGCTACAAATGGCCCCAATACGCGGTTCACAGGGGCAAGTTCCACATGCTCCTGCATGACAAGCTGCTGGAGCGCGCGGGTCCGAACGCCGTGCGGCTCGGCAGTCGGGTCAAGGGATACCGGAAGACGGCGGGCGGCGGCGTCGCGGCCTTCATCGGACACGCCGATGGGTCGCGTTCCGAAGTGCACGGCCGCCTGCTGATCGGCGCGGACGGGATCCACTCGGCGATCCGCGCCCAAATGCATCCGAACCAGCCCCCGATCCACTGGGGAGGCGCGATCATGTGGAGGGGCGCCACCTGGGCCAAACCGATCAGGACCGGCGCCTCTTTCGTCGGCCTCGGCACCCATAGGCACCGGATCGTCTTCTACCCCATCTCCCATCCCGATCCCGAGACGGGCCTCGCCCTGATCAACTGGATCGCCGAGCTCACCGTCGACAAGGCGGAGGGCCGCAAGCACAGCGGCTGGTTCCGCCAGGTCGCGATCCCGGACTTCATCGGACAGTTCGAGCACTGGACCTGGGATTGGCTCGATGTCCCCGCCTTGATCCGGGGTGCGGACGCGGCCTTCGAGAACCCGATGATCGATCGCGATCCGGTCGCCACCTGGCAAGACGGCCCGGTCGCCCTCCTGGGCGACGCCGCGCATGCCATGTATCCGACCGGCTCCAACGGCGCGAGCCAGGCGATCGTCGACGCTCGAGTGCTCGGAGCCTGCCTGGTGAAACATGGGGTCCAGGCGGGCGCTCTCGCCGCATATGACTCGCAGCTGTGCGCACCCATCTCGCAACTGATCCTGCGCAACCGCGGCGCGGGGCCCTTCGGGCTGCTCAACCTGGTCGACGAGCGCTGCGGCGGCGCCTTCGACGACATCGACGAGGTCATCCCACCCGAGGAGCGAACCGCGTTCATGGCCGCCTACAAAGCTGCCGCCGGCTTCGCCGTCGAGCAGCTCAACAAGGCCCCGCCCATCCTGGCGCCGGACTCCCGCGTCGGCTCCTTGCAGGCCAACGCCGTGTAGGTCTCGGCTGGGCGTGCTCCCGAGGTCGGCCCACCTGCGGAACAGGCCCGACAAGCTGTTGTTGTGGATGAAAGTGGCGCACCCGACAGGATTCGAACCTGTGACCTCAGCCTTCGGAGGGCTGCGCTCTATCCAGCTGAGCTACGGGTGCTGCTGAGGGCCCGATGGAGGCCCTGGCCGGAAGGGGCCGGAAGCTAGCCGAAAGGCCCATCCGGCGCAAACGTCGTCAGGGGCTTTCGTCCAGGCCGCGGGCCTCATCCATCCGCCGCGCCATCAGGGCGCGCACCTCCTTGCTGGGGCTCACCGGGACGATCTCGAAGCTCATCAGGTCGCGCCAGCCCAGGATCCAGTCCTGCAGCAGGCCCACGTCGTCGCACGCCATCAGCTGGAAGCAGCGGTCGAACCCCGCCTCGATCCAGCTGTCCACATAGGTCAGGCCCTCCGGCATCGCGCGGCCGCTCTCGGCCAGCCGCCGGTAGATCGGCTCGGGGTCCTGGTCCTTGAACCGCTCGATCACCATGAACAGCATGCGTTCATTCCCCTCCGCCAATTCCCTTGCTTCGTCATCCCCGGGCTTGTCCCGGGGACCCATGCGCACCTGCGAACGATCGTGTTCATGGGTGGCCGGGACGTGGCCCGGCCATGACGGTGAAGGTCTTGATGGTCACGTCGAGCCGACCTCGCTGCGAGCGTCCCCTCAGTCCCGCGTCGGGTCCGCCGCCTCGGGCAACTCATAGGTCAGGGACATGAACACGTCCTCCAGGTCCGGGTCCTCGGTCGACAGGTCCTTGATCCGCACGCCGGCCGCGCGCATCGCGCTCAGCACCGTCTCGACGCTCGCGTCCGCGGTCTTGAAGATCACCGCCAGGCTCCCGTCCGCGCGCACGCGCCCCTCGAACCGGCCGAGCGGCGGGGCGACGTCCAGCGGCTCCTCGGGCGTCACCACCACCGTGCGCGTGTCCAGGCGCCTCAGCAGGTTGGACTTGCTCTCGCACGCCACCACCTGGCCGCGGTTCATGATGGCGATGGTGTCGCACAGCTCCTCGGCCTCCTGCAGGTAGTGGGTGGTGAGCACGATCGTCACCCCCTGCCGGTTCAGCTCCTCCACATAACCCCAGAGCTGGCGGCGCAGCTCCACGTCCACGCCCGCGGTCGGCTCGTCCAGGATCAGCACCGGCGGGTTGTGCACCATCGCCTTGGCCACCATCAGCCGCCGCTTCATCCCGCCGGAAAGCTGGCGCACATAGGCCTTGGCCTTGTCGCTCAGGCCCAGCGCCGCCAGGAGCTGGTCGGTGATCCGCTCCTTCTTCGGCACCCCATAGAAGCCCGCCTGCACCTCCAGCGATTCGCGCGGGGTGAAGAAGACGTCGACCGTGATCTCCTGGGGCACCACGCCGATGGCCGCGCGCGCGTCGCGGGGCTCGACGTCGATGTCGCGGCCCCAGATCTTCACCTGGCCCTCGCTCTTCAGCGTCAGCCCCGCCAGGATGTTGATGAAGGTCGACTTGCCCGCCCCGTTCGGGCCCAGAAGGCCGAAGATCGAGCCCCTCGGAATCATCAGGTCGATGCCGTCCAGCGCCCGCTTGGCCGCGGTCGTCTTGGTGGCCGGGAAGACCTTGACCAGGCCCCGGGCCTCGATCGCGTAGTCGGGAAGCTCCATGGGCTCCATGGCGGTCTGGACGAGGATGACGGGAGCGGGCCGGAGCATCGGTTGACGCTCCTCCAGCCCCAGGCATAGGTAGGCGTGCAGGGCCGGCTTGCCAAGCGGCGGCTCCGGAGCGATCTCAGGCCTGCCGGTCCGACCGCTGGTCGGCCGCAGAATTGGGTCGGGGGCGCCGGTTCGCCGTCCGAAACCGCGACCACCTGTGGAGCTTGATCGAGGCCATGGCGCGCGAGACCGAGACCGACGAGATCCCCTACGCCGACCCGCCCGAGGTCATCCAGGTGCGTTCGCGCCGGATCTCGTGCGAGGGCGTGGGCGGCGCGCTCGGGCACCCCCGCGTCTACCTCGAGATGGGCGAGGCCGACTTCGTCGAGTGCCCCTATTGCGACCGCCGCTTCGTGCTGGCGCCGCACGCCTCGGGCGCCGAGGACGAGGCCCTGGCGCCCGGGGTCTACGAGGGCTCGTCGGGGCACTAGCCGAGATGGCCTCCGATCCCGTTCCGCGCCGCCTCTGCCTGATCACCGGCGCGTCCGCCGGCATCGGCGCCGCCTTCGCCAGGATCTACGCCAGCCACGGCTACGACGTGGCCCTCGCCGCCCGGCGCGAGGACCGGATGAACGCGCTCGCCGACGACGTGCGCCTGCGCTACGGCGTCGAGACCCTGGTCGTCCCCGCCGACCTCTCCGATCCCGCCGCCGCCGACAAGGTCCTGGCCGAGATCGCCGACCACGGCCGCCAGGTCGCGGCCCTGGTCAACAACGCCGGATATGGCCTCAGAGGCCGGTACGGCACGGGCGCCTGGGCCGACCAGGCCGCCATGCTGCAGGTGATGCTGACCGCCGTCTGCGAGCTCAGCCACAAGGTCCTGCCCGGCATGGTCGAGGAGGGCTTCGGCCGGATCGTCAACGTCGCCTCTCTCGCGGGGCTCATCCCGGCGTCCCCGGGCTCGACCCTCTACGGGCCGATCAAGGCCTTCCTGATCAAGTTCTCCGAGACCCTGCACCTGGAGAACCTGGAGACCGGCGTGCACGTCACCGCGCTCTGCCCCGGCTTCACCTACACCGAGTTCCACGACGTCAACCGCTCCCGCGCCCAGCTCGAGCGCCGTACGCCGGCGTGGATGTGGCTGGGCGCCGACGAGGTCGCCGCCGCCGGCTACGAGGCCGCCGAGGCCAACCGCCCGGTCTGCGTCACCGGCGCGCCCAACAAGGCCATCGCCGCCGTCAGCAAGGTGATCCCCGACGAGTGGCAGCTCGCCCTGGCCGCGCGCGAGTTCACGCACCCCCGCCGCCGGCCTCACTAGCTCTCCCGTCTCCCTCCAGGAGGAGGGGGCGGAGCTGGGGGACCAAAGGCCACCGGCGACGGCCCGATTTCGACGCAGCTGCGGCCGGCGTCGTCAGGTCGCCTGTCCGAACATCTCCCCCCGAAGGGAAGAGAGGAGCGCGGCTACATCTCCAGCGAGGTCAGCCAATGCCCGAGCTCGTGGTCGGGCGTCTTGGTCAGGTCCTTGGCGAGCGTCTGGGCCACCTTGGCGCGCATCGGCGCAGGCAGGGCCTCGCAGATTGCGCTCAGCGTCCTCGCGGGCGCCACCACCGCCAGGCGTTCGAAGCCGCTGCGCCGCGCCTCGGCGCTGAGCATCTCCACGACCTCGCGGGCGAAGGCCTGGCGCTTGCTCTTGACGTGCTCATGCCCCGTGCCGCTCGGCCGCCCGGCGGAGCTCTCGAACACCACCCCCAGGGGCTTGGGCGCGCGCGGCCGGGACGCGGCCCGCAGGATCTTGGTCGTCACGAAATCGCGGGTCTCGTCCGAGCGGGCGACCAGGCGGGCCCTGGAACCGTCGGCGATGACGAACTGGGTGCGAAGGGGCTTGGTCATGGATATGTCGGGGCTGGCGTCGATGTTTGAAAGCGCCTTAGTCGACGCGAGCGCGCCTGGCTTTGAGGCGCATCAAGACCGCCCTTCGGTTCAGCCCCTCGGGCGCGCGATGCCGGGGCCGAGGCTCTGCATCACCATCCGTGCGTCGAACACGCGCTGCCCCGCCGGCATCGGCGACTTGCCGATCACGATCTGCACGCTCGCGACATAGCGCGTCACCTCCTTCAGCTCGGCCGGATCGGTCCAGAACATGTCGTCCTTGGCCGGATCCACCTCGCGCCATCCGCGGTCGGGGCGGTAGGCGCGCCAGTTCGGCCGCCAGCCCCAGCCGTATGCCGCGCCGAAGCCTTCGCCGTAATAGGGGTCCTGCTGCAGATAGGCATGGGTGCGGGTCTCGGTCCTGGCCTCCTTGGTCTCGAACCAGTCCGCGCCCTGTTGCACGGTCAGCTCGGCGGCCCGGTAGAGCAGGTAGCTCTCCACCGTCTCGCGCGAGGTCAGGGTGTTGCCCGAGAACAGGACGCGCCAGCGGTCCGGCGCCAGGCGCTCCTCGCTGTAGCCGCCCTCGTGCGCGCCCTCGACGCGGGGCTGGTAAGGGGTGGCGGTGCCGCAGGCCTCGAGCCCGCCCATGAGGGCGACGGCGGCGATGGCGGCGAGGATCGGGCGCATGGATCGGCTCCGGGAAGGTCCCGGAGCCTCCACTAGGCGACGGCCGCCCCGGCCGCCTTGCGCGAGGTCAAGCGCGCCTGCGGCGTCAGCCGTTCCAGCGGCGCACCGGGCCGACGTCCACGTGCACGAAGTCCGAGCCGGGATAGTAGCCGACGCCGCCGCCCTTCAGCGACAGGGCCGCGTCGTGCAGGTTCGCCAGCCTCACGTCCGGCAGGCGGATGTCGATCGCCATGCCCTGCATGTGCAGGCTGCGGGTGGCCACCTCGTGGCTCTTCCTGTGCAGCATGGCGTTGGTCCTGGGCGAGCGGTAGCCCGAGATCACCTGGAACGGCGCCTTCGCGTCGATCCGGGCCGAGAGCCGGTCGAGCAGGTCCAGCAGGTTCGGCGCGATCGGGTGCACGTCGCCGGTGCGGTAGTCCCTCAGGACGCGGTTCACCGCATGCAGCGCATCGGGAACATAGCTCCCTTCCTCCCAGTAGACCGCGTTCAGCGACTCGCCGGTGTGCAGGTTGTGGAAGGCCACCTGGCGGACCTGGGAGCTGGCGGCCTCACCCGCCAAGGGCGCGCGCCGGTCCGTGTGGACTCCGGAAGGCGCGCTCATCGGCCGTGGGCCCCTGAGGTTCGCCCTCGCCGCAAGACCCGGCGCCAGCACCGCCGGGGTGATCACGGAAGCCAAGCCTAGCTTGAGAAGGTCGCGTCGATCATGAAAACTCATTCGGCCCTGCACCTTGGGATTCGGCCCCCGCCTTCCCCGCAGTGTGGCTTTTGAACAACACACCTTAAAAGCTTGTCAAGGCTGAGCCGCCCGCCTGCGACAAATCGGCCCGGTAGAAATCTCGCTTCTGCAACGCGAGGGAGAGCCGCGGACGGCGATCACAGCATTCCGAGCAGTTTCTCGTCCCAGCCGTAGACGTCAGGCCGGAAGTTCACCTGCCCATGGCCGTCCACGAAGGCGGTCCAGTAGAAGACATAGACCGGCATCCGCTTGGCCAGCGGGACCCTCAGCGTCGGGCCGCCCTTCATGGTCTCGTCGATCTTGGCCGCCGGCCAGTTCGGGTCGTCCTTCAGGAGCTGCTTGGCCAGGTCCGCGGGCTTCTCCAGGCGCATGCAGCCATGGCTCAGCTGACGGGCCTCGCGGGCGAAGAGACTCCGCGCCGGCGTGTCGTGCAGATAGACGTCGAAGGAGTTCGGCAGGTCGAACTTCACCCGGCCGAGCGCGCTCTTGGGGCCCGCCTTCTGCTGCAGCGAGCCGTCCGGCTTCACGATGAACTGCTCGCGAGCGAGATAGCCGGGCCTCTTGCGCGCCTTGGGCCAGATCTCCTTGGCCGCGATCGTGCGCGGCACGTTCCAGGGCGGGTTGAACACGATCAACTCGACCTCGTCGATGAACGAGGGCGTGGGATTGGCCGGACGCCCGTCGATGATGCGCATCGAGAGCTGGACCCTGCCGCCCTCGTACTCGTCGAGCCAGGCGGCCGGGATGTTGATCTCGATGCGGTCGCCCGGCAGCGAGCGCGGCGTCCAGCGCCAGCGCTCCAGGCTCGCCTTGATCTCGGCCAGGCGCCATTCGGCGGGAGTATTGAGCGCCGCGATCAGCGAGGGCCCCGCCACGCCCGTGGCGTTCAGGCCATAGCGCGCTTGCGCCCGGCCGACCGCGGCCACCAGCGCTGAGTCATAGAGCGCTTCCGGCTGGGCTTCGGTCTTGCCGGCCGTCTCTTCAGTCGCGGCCTTGGCCTCCTGGGGCGGGGCGATGAGCGGGGCGATCGACGGGTCCTCGACCGCCAGACGCGCGCGCAGGGCCTCGACCCGCTCGCCCCGCGTCCCGGGCTTCAGCGCCGGCCCGGCCGCGAGCATGGGCCAGCCGCCCCTGTCTGCGATCTGGCGATAGCGGCCCAGGACCTCCACCAACCGCCAGTAGCGCGGGTCCTGCGGCGGCAGGCTCTGCAGCCAGGCCTTGAGGCTTCCGCTCGCCAGCGCCTGGTCGAGCGCCGCCTCGCCGTCATAGGGCGGGGGCCGGATCGCCCAGTTGGAGGGAAGCTTGGCCGGGTCGATCCGCCCGCTGCACTCCGCACGGGCATAGGCCAGGGCCGCCGCCTTCAGCCGCTCCGAAGCCTGGGCGCGCACCTGCGGATTGGGCGAAGCCAGCAGCGCGCCCGCGTCGGCCACATCGAACGCGTGCGGCGCGAAGCCCTGGTCGTCGGCGTGGTCCAGGACCGCGATCAGCTCGGCGGCTTGGTCCGGGGTGAACTGGATGGGCGCCGGCGCCGGCTCGGGAGCCGCGATCGGCGGCTGTGCAGGCGCATCCGCCACGCGCGCCTGGCAGCCGGTCTGGGCGTGCGTCCGGCCCGGGCCCGGAAGGGCCGCGGCGACCCCGAAGGCGAGGGCTAATACAAGGGATCGAACGGACACTTGACGCTCCAGGCGGACTTGCCGAGCCTTTGAGCAGACTTTGTCGGGCGATGGATTGACGGGGGTCAATTCGCTTTGGTCCAGCGTCCGCTATGAGGCGCTGATGTTCGAGTGGGACCTGTCATGAAGCACGCCGTCGTCGCGGCGCATCCGAACGGCGCGAGTTTCACCCTCGCCATGGCCCACGGCCTACGCCCAGGCCCTCCAGGACGAGGGTCGCGAGGTGCTGCTCCGCGACCTCTACCGCATGGACTTCGATCCGCGCCTGCGCGCCGAGGAGATTCCCGGGCCCGACGGCTTCCAGCCGCGCCCGGACGTCCTGGCCGAGCGCGAGCTGATCAAGGACGCGACGTCGTTCGCCTTCTTCTATCCAGTCTGGTTCAACGCCCCGCCCGCCATGCTCAAGGGCTACATCGACCGCGTCTTCGGCATGGGCTTCGGCTACGGCATGGGCCAGGGCGGCAACCGGCCGCTGCTCGTGGGCAAGAGCATGATCAGCTTCAGCTCCTCGGGCGCGCCCAAGAGCTGGATGGTCGAGACCGGCGCCTGGGACGCCATGAGAAACCTCTTCGACGATCACGTCGGCCAGGTGACCGGCATGGCGGTGCTGGACCACACTCACTTCGGCGAGATCGTGCCCGGGATCACGCCCGAGGCCGTCGAGGCGTGCGCCGCCGAGGTCGCCGCGGTCGCCCGCGCGCGCTTCGGGCGCTCGCCTGCCGGGAAGGCCTGAGCCATGGACGCGAAGCCGATGGCCGCCGCCGCCGGGAAGGGCCGCGCACACGGGCTCTTCCGCCGCCTCCTGGCGCGCTGCGCCGGGCTCGAGCCCCTGCCGACCGCCGTCGTCCACCCGGTGGACGAGGTCAGCCTCATGGGCGCGGTCGAGGCCGCGGGACTCGGCCTGATCACCCCGATCCTGGTGGGCCCCGAGGCGCGGATCCGCGCCGCCGCCGCCGCCGCCGGCGCCGACATCTCCGGCTATGAGCTGGTCGCCACGCCGCACAGCCACGCCGCCGCCGCCAAGGGGGTCGAACTGGTCCGCGCCGGCCGCGTCGCCATGCTGATGAAGGGCGCGCTGCATACCGACGAGCTGATGCACGAGGTGGTCGAGCCCGCCACGGGCCTTCGTACGGCCCGCCGGATCAGCCACGCCTTCCTGATGGACGTGCCGAGCTATCCGCGCCCGCTGATCATCACCGACGCCGCGATCAACGTGATCCCCTCGCTCGAGGACAAGCGCGACATCGTCCAGAACGCCATCGACCTCGCCCATACCCTTGGCATCGAGCGTCCCAGGGTCGCCATCCTCTCGGCGATCGAGACGGTGACGCCCAAGCTGCCTTCGACGATCGATGCGGCGGCGCTGTGCAAGATGGCCGACCGTGGCCAGATCACCGGCGCCCTGGTCGACGGCCCGCTGGCCTTCGACAACGCGATCAGCCCGGAGGCCGTGCGCGAAAAGGGGATCGTGTCGGACGTGGCCGGCCGGGCCGACATCCTGGTGGCGCCCGACATGGAGGCCGGCAACATGCTGGTCAAGCAGCTGACCTTCCTGGCCGGCGCCGATGCGGCCGGCGTGGTGCTGGGCGCCCGTTGCCCGATCGTGCTCACGAGCCGCGCCGACAACGAGGTCGCCCGCGTGGCCTCCTGCGCCGTCGGCGTCCTGATGGCGCGCGAGCAGGCCGAGCGGACGGTCCTGAAGTCCTGAAGGCGGCCGTTCCGGTTCGAATCGAGGCACCCAAACGAGCGGCGCTCCGCCGGTGGGGATCGACGGAGCGCCTGGGCCGCCTCGGCCGGGAGTGGGGATCGAAGGGGGGCGGCCCTCACCTGCGAATCTTGCACATGATCGCCTGGTCGGGATTTGATCCTGGTCAACCGATGCGGCGCTAACGGATCGCCTCCCGGGCGAGCTTGATTCAGCGCAAGGCGGCGGATCGGCCGCGCCGGCAGGGTGCGAAAAGGATCAGGGAGGGCGCGATGTCCTACAGGAGCATCATCACCCACGTGGAGGCCGACCCGGCGGCAGGGCCGCGGGTCCAGCTGGCCGCAGCCCTGGCCAACCGGTTCGAGGCCAGCCTGATCGGCGTGGGCGCCGAGCTGTTCGAGCCGCCCTCGGCCGCCGCGTCCATGGGCTATGTCGACGGCGTGACCCTGGTGGCCGAGGCCAAGGTGGTGGAAGGCGACTTCAAGCTCGCCGAACAGAGCTTCCGCGATGTCGCCCGGACCGTGAAGGCCGGCTCGGAGTGGCGCACCCTGGTCGCCCCGCCGGCCGAGGTGGTGTCGCGCGAGGCGCGCGCGGCGGACCTTGTCGTCGCCGGCCCCCGCCGCGCCGAGCCCTACGGTTTCCACAACCACGCCGACCCGGGCGAGCTGGTGATGACCTGCGGCCGGCCTGTGCTGGTCGCGCCGCTGGGCCTGGCGCGGCTCGACGCCATGAGCGTCCTCGTCGCCTGGAAGGAGGCTCGGGAATCGCGCCGCGCTGTCGCCGACGCCCTGCCGTTCCTCGAGCGCGCCAGGGACGTCCTGGTCGCCGAGGTCTGCGAGGACAAGGACGAGGAGGCCGCCGGCCGCCGCGTGGCCGACGTCGCCGGCTACCTCGCCCGTCATGGGATCAAGGCCCGGACCGCCGCACGCGCGCCGGGCGAGGCCGGGGTCGTCGCGACCCTGCTCGAGATGGCCGACATGCACGCCGCGGACCTGATCGTGGCCGGCGGCTACGGCCACAGCCGGCTGCGCGAATGGGCCTTCGGCGGCGTCACCCGCGAGCTCCTGTGCGGCCAGCGCGCGGTCCTGCTGAGTCACTGAGAAAATCTCCTCTCCCATAGGGAGAGGAAGGGGCCCTTCGAAGCCCGAAGGGCGAAGAAGGGAAGGTGGGGGGGTTCGCCCTCGACGCCTTATCCCCTCATCCTCCCACGTCTCCTTCGGAGGCGCGGTCCCCTCCTTCTCCCCGTGGGAGAAGGGAAATCACCCGAACAGAGACGCCAGGAAGAACGCCGCCCCCGCGGCCAGTCCCCCCACCAGCAGCGTCTGCAGCGAGGCCTTGAGCATCCCCGCGCCCGTGAGCCGCCCCTTCACCGCCCCGAACACCACGAGCGCGACGGCCGTGAAGGCGACCGACAGCGGCAGCGCCTCCTTCACCGTGTGCACGGCGATGTAGGGCGTCAGCGGCACCATGCCCCCAGCCGCATAGGCCACGGCGATGGTGAAGGCGCTGATCGGGGCGCGCCTGGGGTCGGGGCGCTCCATCCCCAGCTCGAAGCGCATCATGAAGTCCACCCACCGCTTGGGATCGGCCGCGATCGCCTCGGTCGCCGCCTCCAGCGGCGCGCCGGCCATGCCATAGCCGCGGAAGACCTCGCGCACCTCCTCGCGCTCGCGTTCGGTCAGGTCCACGATCTCCTGCCGCTCGCGCGCCTCCTCGCTGCGGTAATGCTCCTCGTCGCTGCGGGCGGCGAGGTAGCCGCCCAGGCCCATGGCGATGGCGCCCGCCGCGATCTCGGCCGCCCCTGCGGTGACGATCAGATCGGTGCGGCTGACCGCGGCCGACAGGCCCGCGGCCAGGGCGAAGGGCACGGTCAGGCCGTCGGCCATGCCGATGACCACGTCCCGGACGCTTTCCGACCCGGTGAAGTGACGCTCTACGTGCGGCGTGGCGGGCATCCTCGCCTCCTTGACCTGGGGAGATCTCCTGGCGCCAACTAAGAAGCGGGGCCTTGATCTCCAACAAGGGCCGCCGGGCCCGAACGGCGCAAGGTTCGTTAATGAGACGCAATTCGGCTCGTCCTCCCGCCAAGCCCGCCCTGACCTCGCCGGCGCCGCCCGCGGGGCTCAAGGTCCGGCGGCTTCCGCTGAACACCCTGCGCGAGAACGTCGTGGTCCTCTCCAGCGACTGCATCGCACTCAAGCCCGAGCGCTTCGCCGGCTCGCGCAAGCTGTCGGTCCAGCGCGGCGCCATCGAGCTGGTCGCCAGCCTCGACATCGCCGAGGTCGGGACCCTGGTGGCCGACGACGAGGTCGGCCTGACCGAGCCCGCCTTCCGCCGTCTCGGAGTCCGGGAGGGCGAGCGGGTCGACCTCAGGCCCGCGCGCGAGCCGGCGAGCCTGGACTTTGTCAGGGGCAAGATCGACGGCGAGGTGCTCTCCCAGCAGCAGATGTCGGCGATCATCGGCGACATCGTCGCCCACCGCTTCTCCGACATGGAGATCGCGGCCTTCCTGATCGCCTGCGCCAACTTCATGACCACCGACGAGCTGGTCTTTCTGACCGGCGCCATGGTCGATTCCGGCGCGCGCCTGACCTGGCCGTCCAAGCTGATCGTCGACAAGCACTGCATCGGCGGCATCCCGGGCAACCGGACCAGCCTCATCATCGTGCCGATCCTGGTCGCCCATGGCCTGGTCATGCCCAAGACCTCCTCGCGGGCCATCACCTCCCCGGCCGGCACCGCCGACACCATGGAGCGGCTGGCCCGGGTCGATCTCACCGCCGACGAGATGCGCGCCGCCGTCGAGAAGGCGGGCGGCTGCATCGTCTGGGGCGGGCATGTGAACCTGTCGCCCGCCGATGACATCCTGATCTCGGTGGAGCGGCCTTTGTCGCTCGACACCCCCCAGCAGATGGTCGCCTCGATCCTGTCGAAGAAGCTTGCGGCGGGCTCCACCCACCTCCTGATCGACATTCCGATCGGCCCGTCCGCCAAGATCCGGACGCTCGAGCAGGGCCATCGGCTGAGGAAGCTGTTCGACTTCGTCGGCTCGCGCTTCGGCCTCAACATCGAGGTCGCCCTGACCGATGGCTCGCGCCCCATCGGCCGCGGCGTCGGCCCCGAGCTCGAGATCCGCGACGTCCTGGCCGTGCTCGACCGCGACCGCGACGCGCCCCAGGATCTGCGCGACAAGGCCCTGCGCCTGGCCGGCGAGCTTCTGGAGTTCGACCCGGGCCTGCGAGGCGGCCAGGGCGAGAACCGCGCCCGCGAGCTGCTCGACCTTGGGGCCGCCCGCAACGCCCTGGACGCCATGGTCCAGGCCCAGGGACCTTTGAACCCCGACCACAGCCTCGGCGATCTGGTGCACGAGGTGACCGCGCCGCGCGACGGCGTGGTGCGCGCCATCGACTGCTTCATGGTCAGCCGCATGGCGCGTTTGGCCGGCGCGCCTGCCGAGCCGGGGGCCGGCGTGCTCCTGCTCAAGCAGGTGGGGGACAAGGTGAAGAAGGGCGAGCCGCTCTGCCGCATCCACGCCTGCGAGCCCTCCGACTTCGCCTTCGCCGTGGAATGGGCCGGCGAGAGCGCCGGCTTCCAGGTCGGCGACGCGGCGCTGTGAGGAGCCGGGTTTGCGCTCTCCCTCCCCCCACGAGGGGGAGGGACCAGGGGAGGGGGGCCGCGCGGGCGATGGCGGCCTTGGCCATGGCCACCGGATGGGCAGGTCGTTCAAGGCGCGGGGGTGAGTTCGATCCTCCCTCCCCCGACCTTTCCCCCTCGAGGGGGGAGGCGCGCGCGACGCCGGCGTCGGCATGAGCCTGGCCGTCCACGGTTTCCGGGACTCCGAGCCCCAGGCCCGCGCCCTGGCCAAGGCGCTGGGCGCGCCCTTCGCCCGGGTCGACACCCACCGCTTCCCCGACGGCGAGCTCCTGCCCACTGTCCCGGCGCCCGTCGAGACCGTCGTGGTCTGCCGCAGCCTCGACCACCCCAACGACAAGCTGATCGAGCTCGTCCTTGCCGCCGAGGCTTGGCGGCGCCTGGGCGCGCGCCGCCTGATCCTGGTCGCGCCCTACCTCGCCTACATGCGCCAGGACATCGCCTTCGCCGCCGGCCAGGCGATCAGCCAGCGCGCGATCGCCGCGCTCATCGCAGAGCGCTTCGACGGCCTTGTCACCGTCGACGCCCACCTGCACCGCACGCCGAGCCTCGACCGGGTCTTCCCCGAAGGGTTCGGCGTGAACCTGTCGGCCGGCGCCCTGATCGGACGCTGGTTCGCCGGCCGGGGCCTCGGCGCCGACGCCCTCGTCGTCGGACCTGACGTGGAGTCCACCCCGCTCGCCGCCGCCGCCGCCGAGGCGCTCGGCGCGCCGCACCTCGCCTTCGCCAAGCGCCGCGCGGGCGACCGCGAGGTGGCCCTGGCTGCCGAGGCGCTGCCGGCGCTGAAGGGCCGCAAGGTGCTGGTCATCGACGACATCGTCTCCACCGGCGCCACCATCGCGGCGGTCATTGCGCCGCTCCGCGCCGCCGGCGCGAGCGACATCCGCGTCGCGGCGGTCCACGCCCTGATGGACGATCTGGCGGCCGCCCGGCTCAGGGCCGCCGGCGCGACGCAGGTCGTCTCCACCGACTCTGTGACCCACCCCACCAACGCCATCCCCCTGGCCGGACTCCTGGCCGAGGCTGTCCTCCACCGTGAAACGGGGGAGGTGGTCCGCAGGACCGGAGGGGGCCCTGCGACCCCCGCCTCACACACGGAGTCCACATGACCGTCCGTCTGTCCTTCCACGGCGCGGCCGGCGCCGTCACCGGCTCGTGCTTCCGCCTGACCACCGACAAGACCGACGTCCTGATCGACTGCGGCATGTTCCAGGGCCCCAAGACGCTCAAGGAGCTGAACTACCGGCCCTTCCCGTTCGACCCCCGCGCACTCGATGCGGTGCTGCTGACCCACGCCCACATCGACCACTCGGGCCTGTTGCCCAAGCTGATGCTGGCCGGCTTCGAGCGCGCCATCTGGTCCACCGCCGGGACGCGGGATCTGTGCGCCGTCATGCTGCCGGACTCCGGCGGCATCCAGGAGCGCGAGGTCGAGCACCTCAACCGTCGCTTCCAGCGCCGCGGGCGCGAGGCGATCAAGCCGATCTACACGGCCGACGACGCCGAGGCCTGCATGCGACTGTTCAAGCGCACCACGTACGGCGACTGGATCGAGCCGGCGCCTGGCCTTCGGGCCCGCTGGTGGAACGCCGGCCATATCCTGGGCTCGGCCTCGATCGAGGTCGAGGCCGCCCGGCCGGCCGGGCCGCCGCTGCGCCTCCTCTTCTCCGGCGACCTGGGTCCCGGCGGCAGCGACTTCTCCGGCGATCCGGAGGGGCCGGCGGGGGTCGACCACCTCGTCATGGAGTCCACCTACGGCCCGACCGAGCGGCCGCGGATGACCTCCGAAGAGCGGCGCGGCCTCCTCGCGGCCGAGGTGAAGGCCGCGCACGCGCGCGGCGGCCCCCTGGCCATCCCGGCCTTCGCGGTCGAGCGCACCCAGGAGCTGCTCATCGACCTGATCAGCCTGATGGAGGACCGGATCGTCCCGCCCGGCCCGATCTTCCTGGACTCGCCGCTCGCCATCCGCGCCTCGGACGTCTTCTTCTCGCGCGGCTACAAGGAGGGCGTCGGCAACCCCTTCGAGCGGCTCAGGGGCTCGTCCTTCCTGCATCCGACCCTGGACGTCGATTCCAGCAAGGCGATCGAGCGCTTCACCGGCTGGCATGTGATCGTCGCCGCCTCCGGCATGTGCGACGCCGGCCGCATCCGCCATCACCTCAAGCGGCTTCTGTGGCGCAAGGCCGTCACCGTCATGCTCGTCGGCTACCAGGCCTCCGGCACCCTCGGCCGTTACCTCCAGGAGGGCCAGACGCGGGTGCGGATCATGGGCGAGCCGATCCGGGTGCGCGCGACGATCCGCAGCCTCGAGACCTACTCCGGCCATGCCGACGGGCCCGCGCTCGCGCGCTGGGCCAAGGCCCGCCAGCCCGTCGCCGGCCGCGTCTTCCTGGTGCACGGCGAGCCTGAGAACCGCCTCGCGCTCGAGCAGCGCCTGGTGGACGAGGGCTTCGATCAGGACCGCATCGAGCTGCCCGAGATCGACGACGGTTTCCGCCTCGTCGACGACGCGGTCGAGCGCGAGGCGGTCGCCGCGCCGCGCCTGCACGCGGGCGAGGCCACCGCGCCCGACTGGCACAACGCCCGCTCGCGGCTCCTGCTCGAGCTCGACGAGGCGCTGGAAGCGGCCCCCAGCGACGCCGCCCGCACGGCCCTTCTGGAGCGCCTGATCCGGGACCTGGCGAAGTAGTCGGCAGCCGCCCCCTCACCCTCCCACGCCTACGGCGCGGGCCCCTCCCTCTCCCCGCAAGCGGGGCGAGGGCAAGGCGCCAGGCCCTCGCCCCCGAAGGGGGAGAGGGAGGGGCCCGGCCCGTCAGGGACGGGAGGGTGAGGGGGCCGCTGGGCGCAAGCTCAATACGGCGCCGGCGCGTCCGGCTCCTTGAAGTGGATGTGGCCCAGCCAGTCCTCGATGAAGGCCGCCGCGCCCGCCCGCACCGCCGCCTGCTGCTCCTCCGGCTCGACCAGCACCCGGCTCAGCGCCCGGACCAGCTCGGCCCGCGCGTCAGCGAGGAACCCCGACGGGTCGGGCCGCGTGTTCGCCACTTCGCCCAGCGTCAGCAGCAGCAGCGCCCTCAGCGCCATCAGCTCGGCCCGCAGCTCCACGTCCATGCCAGTCTCCAGTTGTCGCCGACCATCCGCCGGATCTTGCCTTCTGCAGGCGCGGTCGCGGAGGTCAAGGTGCAGCCCGGCGTCGCCTGAGCGCAGATTCTCTTCTCCCATAGGGAGAAGAAGGGGCCCATCCTCCGAAGCCGCAGGCGAAGGAGGATGGGAAGATGAGGGGTTGGGAGGGCGAGGTCGTACGCCCTCACCTTCCCATTGCTGCGCAACGGGCCCCTTCCTCTCCCCGCGGGAGAGGAGACGCTCACCGCTCCGCCGCGAACCGGCAGTCCGCCGCGAGCGGACACTCCCCGCATCTCGGCGCCTTGGCGCGGCAGAGGCCCTGGCCGTGCGCGCGGATCAGGAGCCAGGCCCTCAGCCGCGCCTCGAAGGTCTCTGGGATCTCCGCCGCCAGCGCCGCCTGCACGGAGCGGTAGGTCTGGGCGTAGCCCTTGGCTTCCTCGCCGAACCCCAGCCGGAACAGCACATGCAGCGCCGTCGACGGGACCGCCGCCGCCGGCGCGATGCGGCAGAACAGCAGGATCTTCTCCGCCCCCGGATCGCCGATCGTCGGAAACCGCTTCAGCGC
The DNA here is from genome assembly GCA_963775275.1 of uncultured Alphaproteobacteria bacterium. Lineage (GTDB taxonomy): Bacteria > Pseudomonadota > Alphaproteobacteria > Caulobacterales > Caulobacteraceae > JANWHQ01. The sequence continues at coordinate 1,971,250 of CAVZII010000005.1, forward strand.
CGCCTTCGCCTTGACCTCCGGCGCGCGCACCAGGGCGGCGCGGAGGTTTCCGCCATATTCCGCCTGCACGGCATGGGCGATCGTCTTCAGCCGCGCGGCCCGCAGCTCCGGGACGATCCCGCCCGCCCGCATGGTCTCGGCGAGCACGCTCTCGTCGGCGTCGATGATCGCCTCCGGGCTCGATCCGAACCGGGCCTTCAGAGCCGCAAGCCCCTTGGCGCAGGCCGCATCCGAGGCCGGATAGCCGCAGTTGGTCGCGACCAGCATGTCGTAGGGATCCTGGGGCGGCGACAGGCCGGGCTCGCCGTAGAGCGCCGCCAGCCGGTCCAGGACCGCCTCCAGCTTCATCCCGCCCGCACCGTCGCGCCCGGCGGGCCGTCCGTGACCCGCCCGACGATCCGGCTCGCCGCGAAGCCGCGCTCGTGCGCCAGCGCCAGCACCGCCTCGGCCTCGCCGGCCCCCACCGCGACCAGCAGCCCGCCCGAGGTCTGGGGGTCGGTCAGCAGGTCCTTGCGCCAGGGTTCGATCGCCTCCGCGCCCATCACCTCGGCGCCATAGCTCGCCCAGTTGCGGCCCGAGGCGCCGGTCCTGACGCCGTCGCGCGCCAGCTGCTCCACGCCGGCCAGCAGCGCCGGCGCGGCGGCGTCGATCTCGACCCCCAGCCCCGCGCCCCGGCTGACCTCCAGCGCGTGGCCGAGCAGGCCGAACCCCGTCACGTCCGTCACCGCATGCACCCCGGACCGTCCCGCGAGCTCGGCGCCCAGGGTGTTGAGCTGGGTGGTCGAGGCGATCAGCGCCGCATAGCCCTCGTCCGACAGGATCTCCTTCTTGAACGCCGCGCTCAGCACCCCCACGCCCAGCGCCTTGGTCAGGATCAGGACGTCGCCCGAACGCGCGCCGCGGTTGGTCATCACCTTGTCCGGATGCACCAGGCCCAGGGCCACCAGGCCATAGATCGGCTCGACGCTGTCGATCGAATGCCCGCCCGCCACCGGGACGCCGGCGGCCGCGCAGACCGCCGCCCCGCCCGCCAGGATCTGGCGGATCGTCTGCACCGGCAGCCTGTCCACGGGCATCCCCACGATCGCCAGCGCCAGGATCGGGCTCGCCCCCATCGCATAGACGTCCGACAGGGCGTTGGTCGCCGCGATCTGGCCGAAGTCGAAGGGGTCGTCGACCACCGGCATGAAGAAGTCGGTGGTCGCCACCAGCGCCTGCTGATCGTTCAGCCGCCACACCGCCGCATCGTCGCTGGTCTCGGTCCCGACGATCAGGTCCGCGAACGGACCGGCCGTCGGCATGCCCGCGAGGATCTCGCCCAGCACCCCCGGCGCCAGCTTGCAGCCGCACCCCCCGCCATGCGCCAGCGAGGTGAGTCGGACCGGTTCGGCGAGGGCGCCGTCTTGCATGGCGAGGGCTCCTGGGGTCTTAGGCTCGACAGCTTATAGCCGAGGCCGCCCCTAGCGATCATGCCCGACATCGAGGTCGTCAGCTCCGCCGAGCCCGCCGCGCGCGCGCCCTTCGATGCGATCATCGATGTGCGCAGCCCTTCCGAGTTCGCCGAGGATCATGTCCCGGGCGCGATCAGCCTGCCCGTGCTGGACGACGCCGAGCGCGCCATGGTCGGGACAATCTACGTCCAGGAGTCGCGCTTCCGCGCCCGCCGGATCGGCGCCGCCCTCGTCGCCCGCAATGTCGCCCGGCATCTGGAGACCGCCCTCGCCGACAGGCCCGGCTCGTTCCGCCCGCTGATCTACTGCTGGCGCGGCGGCCAGCGCTCCAACGCCATGGCGACCATCCTCGCCCAGGTGGGATGGCGCACCGCCGTCCTCGCCGGCGGCTACCGCACCTACCGCCGCTGGGTGAAGGCCCGGCTGTATGACGAGACGCCCGCACTGGGCCTCGTGCTGCTGGACGGTCCCACCGGCTCGGGCAAGACCGCCATGTTGGCGCGCCTTGCCGCCCGCGGGGTCCAGACGCTGGACCTGGAGGACCTCGCCGGCCACCGCGGCTCGCTGCTGGGGGCCATCCCCGGCCGCCCACAGCCCAGCCAGAAGATGTTCGAGAGCCGGCTCCTCCAAGCCCTGGACGCCCTCGATCCGGCGCGCGTGACGGTGGTCGAGGCCGAGTCCAGCAAGGTCGGCGAGCGCGTCCTTCCGCCCGCGCTCTGGTCGGCCATGGTCGCCGCCCCCCGCATCGCGCTCTCCGCCCCGCCCGAGGCGCGCGCGACCGCCCTCGCCGCGTCCTACGCCGAGACCGCCGCCGACCTCGCCACGCTCGAGGAGTTGCTCGCCCGCTTGCCCGGCCCGCACGGGCGCAAGACCGTCGCCCGCTGGATCGGGCTGGCCCGCGCGGGCGAACTCGAGGCCCTGGCCGGCGAGCTCATCGCCGCCCACTACGACCCCGCCTACGCCCGCGGCGCCAAGCGGCTCGACCGTCCCATCCTTGGCCGCGTCGACATGCCATCCCTCCGCGACCCCGACCAGTCCGCCGCGGCGGACGCGATCGAGCCGATGCTCGCCCGGCGTTTCCGCGTCGAGGCGGACCGGTAGGACGGGTCAGGGAACGCCCATGCAGATGAACTGGAATGCCCCGTTGAACGCGGACGAGAAGGAGACGGTGAGGCGCCGGCCCGACACCGCGCTGACGTAGGCCGTCGGGGTCGGGGCGTTGACCACGCCCGCCAGGCAGATGGGCGTCGAGCTCCAGCTTCTTGCAAAGCTGTAAGTGCACGAGGTCACCGGTCCGCCGGTCGTGATCTGGCCGGCCTGGTCCGTCCCCCGGTCCATGACCGGGCGAGCGCCGCATGAGGTGATCGCGCCCCTGGGGCCGCCCGAGACGAAATGATTGTCCGTCTGGATCGTGTCGGCGGCGTGCAGCGTGCCGGCGCCGAGGTCCGCCGGCGCCCGGTAGCGGTAGGGCGCGCTGGCGTATCCTCCCCCGATCGTGACGCCGCCGCGGCCCTGCGGGCTGACCGACAGTCCCCGCGCGAGCGCGGTCGAGCCGTTCGCGGTATAGTCCAGCTCCAGGCCCATGCCGTTGTGGCCGGTGGATTGCGCCTCGGTCGTGTAGAGCTCAAGGCCGGCGTCCACCGGATCGGAGCCGGTGTCCATCCGCGCGGCGCCCCAGAACCCTCCCACCACCTCATTGGCGCCGACGCCCGCATACCGCTCCCCGGTGTGGTCGTAGCGTTCGGCGACGAAATTGGCGAAGCCGTTGATCGCGACGCCGTCGAACAGGTTGTTCTCGCCGCTCGGATGGCTGCCGATGGCGTTCACGGCGACCCCGGTCCTTGGGCTGGGGCAGCTGCGCGCGGTCTTCAGGCAGATGAGCTGGTACGAACGCCAGTGGTTGGTGGCGTCCAGTCGCGGTCGAGGGTCTCCCGCCGCCTGGCCCCAGGCGAGGGTCGGAACCGCCAGACCCAAGAGCAAGGCTGTCGCCGTTCGCATGACTGGTCTCCTTCCAGGATGGCTCGCCGTCCTCAGCGGTCCGGCGGAGGCGTCTTGAACAACAGGATCTGGTTGTTCTCGCCACCCTATGCCGCCCTTCATGGCCCTCTTCGGGCGCGCGTCGGCGTGAGCCCGCAGCCGTGGACGGCGCCGCTGGCCCGAGCTCGATGCGGGTGAACCTAGGGCAGGGCGAACACGTAGAGCATGTTGCTGTTCTGCACGGGCGTCTCGGGCGTCATGCGGCTGAGCGCCATGGCCTCGGGCGAGAGGCCCGAGCCCACCGCCACATATTCCTTGCCGTCCACAGCGTAGACCACGGGAAAGCCGCTGAGCGGCGCCGAGAGGCTCACGCTCCAGAGCCTCTCGCCGGTCTTGTCGTTCCACGCCTGGAACTTGCCGACGGCGTCGCCGCCGAACAGCACCCCGCCGCCGGTATCCGCCAGGGCCATGGTTCCGGCCCGCTGCTGGAACTTCCACACCGTCTCGCCGGTCTTCACCGAGATCGCCTGGATGGTCCCGACATTGGTCTCGCCGGGCGCCATCTTGGCCTCGTAGTCGATCGCCATGCCGAGCTGGCCTTCGCCCGACTTGGGCCCGGCGCTGGTCACCACGCTGCAGAGGTTCTCCAGCGGCATGTACATCAGGCCCGTCTTCGGGCTGTAGGCGCCCGCCGGCCAGTTCTTGCCGCCGGCGAAGCTCGGGCAGATGTCCAGCGCCTGGTCCGGCCCGGTGAACTGGGCGGCCGGGTTGTTGATCACCTTGCCCGTCTTGGGATCGATCCCGCTCACCACGTTCTGGCGCACCGTCGGGCGCGCCCACAGGAACTGGCCGGTCTTGCGGTCCAGCGTATAGACGATGCCGGTCTTGCCGGGGATGCCGGTGACCACCTCGCGCTCTTCGCCCGGCTTCAGCTTGGCGCTGATCCAGGCCACCGCCTTGGGATCGGGCGCGACGGCCGTGTCCACCAGCATCCGCTCGAAGGTGTGGTCGAAGTCCCACTGGTCGACCACGTGCTGGTAGCGCCAGACGATCTTGCCGGTGTCCGCGTCCAGCGCCAGGGTCGACGTCGTAGGCTCGTAGGTCTTGTCGTTGCCGGCCAGCAGGTACTTGGGCGTCGGCGAGGAGACCGAGGTGCCGAAGTAGATCAGCTTCAGCTTGGGGTCGTAGCTCGGCGGCATCCAGGTCCCGACCGTCAGCCGCTTCTCCCAGGGGACCCCGCCCCAGGTCTTGTCGCCGGGCTCGCCGGGCCGCGGCATGGTGTGGGTGCGCCACAGCTCCTTGCCCGTGGCCGCGTCATTGGCGACCATGACGCAGGCGTCGGGCCCCGCCTTCACCGAGCAGGCCCGGCCCGAGATGACCTTGCCGTCGGCGATGATGGGTCCGGAGCTGGTGTTGACCTGCTGGGTCTTCCAGTCGGTGATCGGGGCCTCCCAGGCCTGCTGGCCGGTCCGCGCATCCACCGCATAGGCGTAGCCGTCCGCGCTGGTGCTGATCAGCAAGCTCCCCCAGATCGCGATGTTCCGCTTGGAGCCGCCGCCCTTGAAGCCGTCGGCGTACTTGCGCTGGAACGCCCAGATCGGCGCGCCGGTGGCCGCGTCCACCGCCTCGATCCGGTCGTTGGCCTCCGGGATGTACATCACCCCGTCGTGGACGAGGGGCGTCCCCTCGAAGAGGCCGTTGGGCAGGGCGCGCGCCCAGACCAGCCTCAGGCCCTTCACATTGTCCGGCGTGATCTGGTCGAGCGGGCTGAAGCCCCAGTCGTTCAGGGTGCGCCGGAACGACAGCCAGTCCCCCGCGGGCGGGTCCTGCAGCATGGCGTCGGTGACCGGCGTGAACGGCCGTTCGGGCGCCGCCGCGGCCGGCGGGGTCGGAACCGAATCCGCCGGCGCGGCCATCGCCGCGCCCGCCCAGCCTAGCGCCGCCATCGTCCCGGCCGCCGTCAGCGCGGCCGCGCGCCCCTTGCGCATCTCAGCTCCTCCCTCGAGCGACTTCGGGCGGGCTCCGAGCCGGTCCGCCATCGCAAGTCCTGGTCACGTTCGTCTCTTCCCCCGCCGCCGTCGAGGGCGGCGGGCTCGCCGTTTCATTCTGCGTGGCCCCGGGGCGCCAGCATAGAAGGGCGCCTGCCATGGGGGGAAGGGGTCGTCGCGCCGGCGCCGGCTGGCGCTTCACGCCGCTGGAGGGGGGAGGCCGGGAGAAGGGGCCAGACGCCCCCGGAGCGGGCGCGCCGCCGCCGCTCGCCTGACGCCGTGGACAACGCAGGCGGCCCGGCGCTTACTTCCAGCGCCATTCCGGGAGACCGCCATGACGCATGTCACCTACCACATCGTCCAGCATGACGGCGGCTGGGCCTACCAGGCCGACGGGGTCTTCTCCGAGCCCTACCCGACCCACGACGCCGCCCGCCGCGCCGCCGAACGAGCCGCCCACGAACAGCGGGCGCCCGGCGACACCACCGCGATCCGCTGGGAGGACGCGGACGGGGTCTGGCGCGAGGAGATCTCCAGCGGCCACGACCGCCCCGCCACGGACGTCGAAGGCTGAGGCCGGGACTACGCGCCCCTACTCCGCCACCCCGAGCCGCCGCGCGACCCAGGGCGTCAGCGGCGGGGCGATGACCAGGGTGAGCAGGATCACCCACATCCCGATCTCCACCAGCCCCTGGACCTTGCCCGCCATCCCCGAGACCACCGTCACCAGCAGCACCGCCGGGATCGCGCCGGTCTCGCGCACGAACGAGATGAACAGCAGCTCCCCGAGGCTCAGGCCGCCCCATCGCTTGGGCAGCAGGCCGAAGACCCCGACCGTGATGAACACCACCGCCGGGCGGATCACGAACATGAAGACCAGCGCCGCGGCGATGCCGATCGGGGCGTAGGCGATCAGGCCGTGGATATCCACCAGGGCCCCGACCAGGAGGAAGATGATCGGCTTGGCCACCCCGTCGATCACATGGTTGAAGAAGGCCTCCACCTCCTTCAGGTGCTCCTCGATGTGGAACAGCAGGCCCGCGATGAAGGCGGCGAGGAACCCGCTGCCGCCGAAGGCGGCCGCCCCGACGAAGGCCAGGATCGGGGTCGCCAGGAAATAGACCTGGTCGGCGCCGTAGCCGCCCTCGTGACTGCGCTTCAGGTGGGTCAGGAACCGCAAGAGGAGATAGCTGCCGACCCCGAACAGCACGCCGAAGCCGGCTTGCGCGGCCAGGAAGCGATAGGTCGCCGGCGTCGCCAGCGCCTGGTAGGCGGCCGCGACCGACAGCGCCGCGATCGGCAGTTTCAGGAACGCCGAGGTGACCAGCGTGCCCACCACGTCGTTCAGCGCGCTTTCGGCCACCACGATGTCCTTGGCGTCGCGCCGCTTGAAGCGCACGGCCCCCAGCACCGGGATGATCGCGGCCGGATCGGTGGAGGCCAGGATGGCCCCCAGGAGGATCGCCACCCCCGCCCCGATCGGAAAGCCGAACGCCCCGCTCGCGCCGCCCACCGCCCATGAGAGGGCGAACCCGGTGATCAACACCCCCGGCACGGCCAGAAGGGCGATCTTGATGAACAGGCGCAGGAAGTCGCGGAACGGCATCTCCAGGCCGCCGCTGAACAGGATCATCGCCGCGCTGCCGGTCACCAGCGCGGCCAGGACGCCCGGGTCGCCCACGATCGGGGCGAACAGCTTGTGCCCCGCGATCCCCAGCGCGATGGCCACGACGAACGAGGGCACCGCCGAGCCCCGGGTCGCGTAGAAGCTCAGGAAGCTGCAGCCGGCGAACAGCAGCATCGCCGCCAGGATCGGCGCGGTCGGCGCGTCCTCCAGCGCGGCCAGCCGCGCCAGGATCTGGTCTCCGGCCCCGTACGAGACCGCCGCGAACGCCGCGATCGACAGGGCGATCCACAGATAGGGCCGCAGCGAAAGCGGCTCCGCCTTTACGGTCTCGTCCTGCATGGCCGGGAGCCCCCTCTCGCCAACGGACGCCGACCATGGCCGAGCGCGCGCGGCTTGTGAACCGACTCCAGGTTTCGCGGTTCGCCCGTGCGCCCCGGCGCCTTCCGCCCCGGCGCGCGGCGCCGCATGAACAGGGCGCGCCGGGCTCCGCCGGCGCGCCTTCCCTGGGCAGGGGCGCCCCCTGTCCTCAGCGGGAGGACGCGCGTGCGGCGAGATCGACGAAATCGTCGGTAGTCCCGCCAGAACTTACCGCAAATTCATTTGCTCGGGGCTGAAATGGGCTTCAGAAGCACCAATCTAGGCTGAGCGGCGCCTTCGGCCCCGCTCGGCGGGGAACGTTTCTGATGCGCCTTAGGCCGCAGTACATGGTCGCCGGAGGCATACTGGCGGTTGTGGGGCTGTACTTCATCGCCAGCGCCCTGTCGGGCGCAAAGCGCCACGACGCCAAGGCGGCGACGTCGCGCACCGACACGCCCATGGTCCAGGCCAGCCTGATCGAGCCCGTTGTGCGTCCCTACGAGGTGGTGATGCACGGCCACACCCTGGCCTTCCGCCTGGTCCAGGTCCGCTCCGAGACCGCCGGCGAGGTGGCCGCCACGCCCGTGCGCGAGGGCAGCTTCGTCAAGGCCGGCCAGACCCTCTGCCGGCTCAGGGTCGACGCGCGCCAGGCCGCGCTCGACCAGGCCAAGGCGAACCTCCGCTCCAAGCAGCTCCAGCAGAAGGCTTCCGCCGACCTCGTGGCCAAGGGCTTCCGCTCCCAGACCCAGATGCTCGCCGACCAGGCCAACCTCGACCAGGCGGCGGCGGCCGTGCGCGCGGCCGAGGTCGATCTGGAGCGCACCGACATCACCGCCCCCTTCGACGGGGTGTTCAACGAACGCGACATCGAGATGGGCGGGTACCTCGCCCCCGGCGGCGCCTGCGGCGTGGTGATCCAGCTCGATCCCCTCAAGGTCCAGGGCGACGTGCCCGAGACCGAGATCGGCAAGATCCGACTGGGCGCGCCCGCCCACGCCGTCCTCGCCGACGGCCAGCGTCTGGACGGGACGGTCTATTCCGTCGGCAAGGACGCCGATCCCCAGACCCGCACCTATCCGGTCGTGATGACGGCCAGGAATTCGGGCTCCAAGGTCCAGGCGGGCCTCTCCGCCCAGGTCAGCGTCGACGCCGGCGCGGGGCCGGCGCACCTGGTCCCGTCCTCCAGCCTGGTGCTGGATTCGGCAGGGCGCCAGGGCGTGCGCTTCGTCGACGCCGACAACGTCGTCCAGTTCGCGACGGTCAAGGTGATCGACGAGACGCCGAACGGCGTCTGGGTCACCGGACTGTCCGGGCCGGTGCGTGTAATCACGGTGGGCCAATCCTATGTATCGGAAGGCCAGCGCGTGAAGGTCGCTGCACGCTAGGGGCGCGGGATGGTCGGGGCCCTCATCGACGGTGCGATCAAGCGGCGCAAGGTGGTCCTTGCGGTGGCCGCCTTCTTCGCCCTGTTCGGCCTGATCGCCTACCTCACCCTGCCGCGCGAGGCCGATCCCAACATCAATTACGGCTACATCTTCGTCCAGGTCGCCTATCCGGGCGTCAGCCCCGAGGACGCCGAGCGCCTCTTGGTCCGCCCGCTCGAGACCGAGCTTCAGTCCATCGAGGGGCTCAAGGAGATGAACGCCGAGGCGGTCGGCAACGCCGCCCTGGTGCTGCTCCAGTTCGAGCCCGACGCCAACCGCGACCGGGCGCTGAACGACGTGCGCGCCAAGGTCGACCAGGCCCGCGGCCGCTTCCCGCCCGAGGCCCTGCCGCCGGTGATCCAGGAGATCACCGCCGCCACCGACAATCCCGTCATCACCGTCCTCATGTTCGGCACCGCGCCCGAGCGCACCCTCTACAAGAGCGCCCAGTCCCTCCAGCGGCGGCTGGAAGGCCTGCCCGGCGTCCTCGGCGTCGACCTGAACGGCGGGCGCGAGGAGATGATGGAGGTCACCATCGACCCGGTGCGGATGCAGGCCTACGGCGTCACGCCCGGCCAGCTCGCCGCCCTTGTCGCGCGCAACAACCAGCTCGTGGCCGCCGGCAACCTCCAGGCCGGCCAGGGCATGTTCGCGGTCAAGGTGCCGGGGGTGGTGCAGAAGCCCTCCGACATCCTGGCCCTGGCGGTCAAGACCAGCGGCGACAAGGTCGTCACCCTGGGCGACATCGGCGAGGTGCGGCGCACCTTCAAGGAGCCGACCACCATCACGCGCTACGACGGCCAGCCGGCCTTCGCGCTGGACGTCACCAAGCGGCCGGGCGCGAACATTCTCGGCACGGTCAAGGAGATCAAGGCGGCGGTGGCGACCGAGCAGGCCAGCTGGCCCACCACCATCCGCAGCGCCTACGCCTTCGACCAGTCCGACCAGATCGAGCGCATGCTGGTGCTGCTGGAATCCGGCCTGATCACCGCCTCCATCCTGGTCATGGTCGTGATCATCGCCAGCCTGGGCGTGCGCCAGGGCCTGATGGTCGGCGCGGCCATCCCCTGCTGCTTCTTGCTCACCTTCCTGATGCTCAAGGCCGCGAACATGACGCTGAACATGATGGTCATGTTCGGCCTGGTGCTCGCCGTCGGCATCCTGGTGGACGGCGGCATCGTCGTGGTCGAATACGCCGACCGGAAGATGGCCGAGGGCTATCCCAAGGATCAGGCCTTCGCCATGGCCGGCAAGCGGATGTTCTGGCCGGTCCTGAACGGCACCTTGACCACGCTGTCGGCCTTCGTGCCCTTCCTGTTCTGGAACTCCATCGCCGGCCGCTACATGAGCTGGCTGCCGATGACGCTGATCTTCGTGCTCACCTCCTCGATCTTCATCGCCCTGATCTTCACCCCGGCGCTGGGGTCGGTGGCCGGCCGCAGGCAGGGCGCAGACGAGCACATGCTCGCCGAGATCGAGAAGTCCGAGCGCGGCGATCCGACCCGGATGTCCGGCTTCATGGGCTGGTACGCGCGCGCGATCCTCGGCGCCGGGCGCCGCCCGTTCCTGGTCTCGGGCGTGGCGCTCGGCATCGTGGTGGCGGTCTTCGCCTGGTTCGCCATGACCAAGCACCCCACCGAGTTCTTCCTCAAGCAGGACCCCGACCACGTCACGGTCTATGTCCAGGCGCGCGGCAACCTCTCCATGGCCGCCCAGGATACCCTCGTGCGCGAGGTCGAGAAGAAGCTGGTCGGCCAGGAGGGCGTCGATTCCACCTATGTGCGGGTCGGACGGACCACCTCCATCGGCACCGGCGGGGCGCCCAACGATTCCATCGGCCGGATCCTCGTCCAGTTCGTCGACTACCAGGCGCTCAAGCGGCTGCATAAGCGTGGCCAGGACATCGCCGACGAGGTCCGCGCCCGCATCGGCAGGATTCCCGGCCTCGGCATCGAGGTGCGCCAGCCCACCAGCGGCACCTCCGGCGGCAAGGACGTCCAGGTCGAGCTGAGGTCCAACGACCCGGAGGCGCTGAACCAGGCTGCGAACCTCGTGCTGGCCAAGATGAAGAAGACGCCGGGCCTGATGGAGCTCGAGGACAACCGCACCTCGCCCGGCATCGAATGGGACCTGGCGGTCGACCGCCAGGCGGCTGGCCGCTACGGCGTGGACGTCTCCACCGTCGGCCAGGCGATCGAGTTCGTCACCAATGGGCTTCTGGTCGGCAAGTTCCGGCCCGACGATTCCCGCGACGAGCTCGACATCCGCGTGCGCTTCCCCGAGGAGGACCGCTCGCTGGCCGCCTTCGACCAGCTGATGATCAACACCCCGCTGGGGCCCGTGCCCGCGAGCTACTTCGTCAAGCGCCTGCCGGCCCAGCAGGTCACCGTCATCCATCGCCGCAACAGCCAGCGCCTCGTCCTGCTTCAGGCCAACGCCTCCAAGGGCCACGCCGCCAACCTGATCAGCGCCGACCTGAAGGCGTGGATGAAGACCGCGCCGATCCCGTCCAGCGTCCGCTGGAAGTTCGCCGGCAACGATGAGGACTCCGCCGACGCCGCCAACTTCTTCATGTGGGCCATGTCGGCGTCGCTGTTCATGATGGCCGTGATCCTGCTGTGGCAGTTCAACAGCTTCTACGGCGTCCTGGTCACGCTCTCGGCGGTGGTGCTGTCGACGGTGGGGGTGCTGCTCGGCATCCTGATCAACGTCGCGCACACCTTCGACTACGTCTCGATCATCATGGCCGGCACCGGCGTGGTGGCGCTCGCGGGCGTGGTGGTCGGGCACAACATCGTGCTGGTCGACACCTTCTATCAGCTCAAGCGCGCCGGCTATCAGGACGCCGAGGCCGCCGTGCGCGCGGCAGTCCAGCGCTTCCGGCCGGTGATGCTGACCACGGTGGTGACCGTCATCGGCCTTCTGCCCCTGATGTTCCAGATCGACCCGGCCTTCCGCACCGGCCACGTGGAGTACAAGGCGCCTGGCTCCGAATGGTGGGTCCAGATGGCCGGCTCGGTGGTCTGGGGTCTCAGCTTCGCGACGCTGCTGACCCTCTTCCTCACCCCCTCGGCCCTTGCCGCCCCGGTGGTGCTCAAGCGCCGCGCTCTCAAGGCCTGGCGCTGGCTCCTGGGCCTCGCCGGCCAGAAACGCCCCGAACCCGCCCCGCCCGGAATCCCCGAGGCGGCGGAGTAGTCGGGAGCGTCCCCTCGCCCTCCCGTTCGCTCCCGCGAACGGGCCCCTCCCTCTCCCCGCTGGCGCGGGGCGAGGGCAAGCGCGCCTTGGCCCTCGCCCCCGAAGGGGGAGAGGGAGGGGCCCGTCCTCCGAAGCCGCAGGCGAAGGAGGATGGGAGGGTGAGGGGGCTTACGCCTGCCGCGCCTTCAGCTCGTCGATGGCGACGCGTTCGCGGCCGCGGGAGTCCAGCTCCACGCGCGAGGTGTTGTCGAACACCATCACCGCCCGCTCATCGCCCTCATAGGCCGGCCAGTGCGGCAGGCGGCCCGTGTCCGGATTGCCCGTCCTGGCGAACGCCGCCCAGGCCGCGCTCATCCGGTCGGCCAGCGCCTGCGCGCCTTCCGCGCTCGTCAGCTCCGGCGCTGAGGCGATGTTGTCGAAGGCGAAGGGGATCTCCGAGCCGTGCGGGCAGTGGAGCTTGCCGCCCCTGGCCGGCCCGATCCACTCGAACTGGTAGACAAAGGCCGGCGCGGGCCCGAGTGCGGCCTTGCGCGCGGCCTGCAGCGCCACGCTCGTCCGCATCCAGTAATCGGTGGAGATCAGCTGGTAGATCATCACGTTGGAGCGGCCGGGGTTCATGTCCCGGTAGAGGCTGATCAGCGCCGCCGTCTCCCTGTCGTCCGCGCGGGTGTAGCCCTTCACGTGCGAGGTCAGGGCCGCGTCGTCCAGCGGGTCCAGCGGCGTGTCCGGGAAGAAGGTCGTCTCGGTCAGGTTCGAGCCGGTCATGAACGGCACATGGGCCGAGACCGCCGGCGCGGTCGGATCGAACGGGTTGCGGGGCAGGGCTCCCCCGTCGACCGTCGGGCCGAAGCCGCCGCCGAGCCTCGCTGCGCCCATGGCCTTCAGGATGTCGGCGGGCGCCGCCGCGGCGAGGGCCGCCGCGTCCCCGGGCTTGATCCCCAGCGTGTCCAGCACCTGCCTGGCCGCCGCCGTCGCCTTGTCGGCGGGAGTCGCGCGGATCGCCGAGCCGCTTTCGGCGATGGCCCGGTGGAACAGGCCCTTGGCGTCCGGCATGGCCATCAGGGTCGAGACCTTGCCCGCCCCGCCGGACTCCCCGAACGCGGTCACGCAGCCCGGATCGCCGCCGAAAGACGCGATGTTGTCGTGGACCCACCTCAGGGCCGCCACGCAGTCCAGCATGCCGGCGTTGCCCGAGCCGGCGAACGGCTCGCCCATCAGCTCGTCCAGATGCAGGAAGCCGAAGATGTTGAGCCGGTGGTTGATGGTGACGATCACCAGGTCCTGGTTCGCCGCCAGCCGCGCGCCGTCGTACCAGGGCGCCGAGCCCCCGCCGACCGTGTAGCCGCCGCCGTGGTGCCAGACCATCACCGGCCGCTTGCCGCTCAGCGACGGCGTCCAGACGTTCAGCACCAGGCAGTCCTCGCCCTGCCCTGACTGGGCCAGCGAGCCGGTCTCCTCCGGGATGATCGGAAAGATCGGCTGGACGCTGAGATGGCCGAACTCGGTCGCGTCGCGCACCCCGGCCCAGGGCTGGACCGGCTGGGGCGCCCTGAACCGGTTCGCTCCGCCCGTCGGCGCGCCATAGGGCACGCCCTTGAAGACCAGGACAGATCCTTGCTGGGCGCCGCGCACCTTGCCCGCCGTGGTCTCCGCCACCGGACCGGCTGCGCCGCCGCCGCCCGAGCCCGCGTCCTTGCCGCCGATCTTCCTGAGCAGCGCCGCGGGCGAGATCCTGGCCTCCGCCACGCCCGCGCCCGCGATCACCGCCCCGGCCGCCGCCGCGCCGATCAGCGCTCGCCTGTCGATTGGATTGCTCATGCCGCCCCGTCTCCCGCCCCTGGACCCCAAAGCCGTCGGCCGCGGCCCTTCCCCGCCAGATTGGAGCAGGCCCAGCTGAGCCGCAAGCGCCGGCTGGCCCTCTTCGCCCTCGCCCCGCTCGCGGGGAGAGGGAGGGGCCCAGCCCGTCAGGGCTGGGAGGGCGAGGGGCGAAGCGCAGCCGCCGCCGTCGCCTGCGTCTGGACTCTCGCCCCGGCCTCAAGGATACGTTCGCCAGGGCCGCACGAGACCGGACAACCGCCAAGGGGGCTTCACGCCATGGGTTCCATTCCCAAGAAGATCCAGCCGCACATCAACGGGGCCTTCCCCGCGCACGTCTGCACGATCGGCACCTGCCTGCCGGACGGCTACGCCCAGATCACCCCCCGCGGCAGCGTCCAGGTCTATGACGACGACCACATCTCGCTGTGGGAGCGCGGCCGCGGCTCCACCACGGCCAACATGGAGGACGGCTCCAAGGTCACGGTCTACTATTCGAACTACGACCTGATGGCCGAGGGCGTCCTGCCCATCGCCGGCATCGCCCGCCTCTACGGCGTCGCGACCGTCTACAAGTCCGGCCCGGTCTACGACCAGGTCTGGGAGCGGCTGATCCAGCCCGAGAAGGACCGCGATCCCGACAAGAAGGGCTACGCCGTCCTGATCAAGATCGAGCGCTCCGAGGACCTCCTCGGCCAGCCCATCACGGACTGAAGCCTGCCTGGTCCTCCCCCGCGAGCGGCTAGGGGATTCACACATCGCCGAGGGCCTCGCGCAGGGCCCATCCAGCGGAGAGGGACCGGAAGTACTGGAGGCCGTGTCTGAAGGTGATGGGTCCTGGCGGCTTGGAGTTGGGGTAGCCGTCCCATCCGCCGAGCTTGGCGATGGCCCAGCCGGCCCAGGCGAGGGAGCCTGGGGCGTGCGGGTTCTTCTGCAAGGCGGTCTTGCCTTCGAGCTCGGGCACGAGAGCCTGGAGCGTGACGATCTCTGCCGGAGTGAAGGCGACCCCGGCCGGCTGGTCGGACCTGCCGTGGCGGGCCTGGACGAGCTGCATGATGATGCAGGCCGCCCGCGCGGCGATGGCGGTGAGCTTGATGAGCCGCTCGGCGCTCTCGATCTGGCTGTCCTCCAGCTGCAGGCCCTGCTGCTTCAGGGTCCGGAAGAACTGCTCGATGATCCAGCGCTGGCGGTACCAGCCCACCACCCGCCAGGCCATGGCCGCGTCCTCGATGGGATGGGTGGTCAAGAGCCGCCACAGGACCGGCTCCACGCCCTGGGGCGCATCTTGTTCGCTCACCTCCACCAGGCTCACGCGAACCGTCTTGGGCAGGCCTGTCTCGGCGGTCTTGAGGGGCCGCTTCAACGTGATCTCTCCATAGCGGACCAGAAGATGGGCCTGTCTGGCCGGGCGGCCTGCCCGCTCGCGCAGATCCTCCACCACGGCCATGCCCGCCGAGGCCAGCGGAGCCGTCGACAGCCTGCCGCCCTCCTCGATCGGCCGGTCGTGCATGGCCCGCGTCAGGATGTGGAACTTCGCCTCCGGCGTTCGCGCCCACTTGGCGTAGATGTCGCTCTCCCGGTCGCTGACCTCCGTCACCATGGCCGCGTGGGCCAGGACCGGCTTGGCCGCCTCGGCCGTCGACAGCCAACGCTGCGAACTCCTTGTCCTCCAAGGCCCGCTTGCCGTGCGGCGTCGCCACCCGGCCCTCCCGGGTCCAGATCTGGCCCGCCGCCAGGCCCAGCAACGCGCCAGTGGCCGCGTCCACGGCCAGCATCGGGTGCAGCAACAGGCCCCGGGCGCGGCCGCCCTTGCCGATCTCTCCCAACTCCCTGAGCCGCTCGTCCGTGGTGCGGAAGCTGATCTCGCTGGTGTCCTGGATGGCCAGCACATGACGCCCGGCGCAGGCCGCCGACGCCTCCCAGCCCCAGCCCTCGATCAGGCTCTGTGTCGTCACTCGCCCGTTCGCCAAGAACCGATTGAAGCCTACGATCAGATGCCGCGCGCCCCGCGCCATCCGCCGAAGGCAGACGCTCTGGTGCGATACCATGCACGAGAGCAACTCGCCGCCCCGTCGGTCGATCCGACCATCCCCGAACCCGCCAAGCGACCATTCAACCGCCGTCATCGCGACACCTCCAACCAAAGCGTCGCTCAACAAATCAACCCAACAGCGCCCAGGCCAATCACGCCCGAGTCATCCAGCCGTGAGATCTGTGCATCCCCTAGCCGCTCGCGGGGGAGGCGGTCCGGAGGACCGGAGAGGGGCGGGCGAGGCTCAGGCCCGCGGCCTTTCCCCCACGATCGACACCCGCTGGCCGTAGCGCGCGTGGGGGAAGTAGTCCCAGACCGCCTTGTGCTGGGTCGCGCGGTTGTCCCAGAACACAAGGGTGTTCGGGGCCCAGCGCACGCGGCACTGGAGCTCCGGCTGGGTCTCGACGTGCCGCATCAGAAGCTCGAGGATCGCGTCGCTCTCGTTGCGCTGCAGCTCCACGATCCGGGTCGTGAAGCCGCGGTTGACGTAGAGGCATTTGCGTCCGGTTTCCGGGTGGCGGGCGACCACCGGGTGGACGGCCCTTGGCCAGCCCTGCGGCGGCGGGGCGATGTCGTAGCCGTCCACATAGAGCCGCGCCCCGTCGTGGACGGCGCTCAGGGGATCGATCAGCCGCCTGATGGGCGCCGACAGGGCGTCGTAGGCGGCCGCTGTGGACGCGAACATGGTGTCGCCGCCGGAGCCGATGTCCGGCGTCCTGGTCACATGGAGCATGGAGCCCATCGGCGGCTCCTCGTGGCAGGTCACGTCCGTGTGCCATTCCTCGCCCGGCGCGTGGCCGGACGACTCGTCCGCCTTGACCACGTAGATCTCGGGATCGGAGCCGTCGGTCGTCCCGGCCTTGGAATGGTAGGGGTGGCTGTGCAGGCGCCCGAACATCCGCCCGAAACGCTTGTGGTCCTCCGCCGTCAGGTGCTGGTCGCGGAAGACCAGGACGTGGAAGAGGTTCAGCGCCTGGCGGATCTCGGCGTACTGGTCGGGGCCCAAGGGCCGGCTGAGGTCCACGCCCTCGATCTCGGCGCCGATCACCGGCGTCAGCGGACGCGCCGCCAGGGTCCGGGGCGCGAACGCGGCCGTCTCGATCCTCAGACGGCGGATCGCGCGGGTGGCCACTTCACGCGGCCCCCGGCCGCTTCAGGTGGGCCAGCCGCTCGGCCGAGAAGGCGCGACCCATGTCCCAGGCCTGCTTGGCCGCCGGCCGCTCGTAGATCCGCCTCAGCCATTCCATCAGGTGCGGCGTCGCCTCGTCCGACACCCCGCTCTCGGGCCGCATCGGCAGGAAGTAGGTGGTGTTGAAGCAGTTGATGTCGGCCAGGGAATAGGTCTCGCCGGCCATCCAGGCGTGGCGGGAGAGGTTCTCCTCCATCATCCGCACGCCGAAGGCGGCCTTGCGCGCCAACTCCTCCAGCTCCCCCGGCGCGAAGGTCCCATAGGTGGCCTTGGTCCAGGACGCCCGGCGCTCCTTCTGGGGGATGGCGGCGATGCGTTTCTTCATCTCCGCGTCCTCCTCGGCCGACATCTGCGGGCGCGAGCGGCCCCGGGCCCAGGCGCCCATGCTGACCGAGGGGGCGAAGTACTCGTCCATGAACTTCATCCACCAGCGCATGCGCCAGCGCTCGACCGGATCGCTGGGCCGCAGGCTCGGCCCGTCGAAGGCCGCGTCGACATATTCCATGATGGCCGTGGATTCGTAGAGCTTCAGCTCGCCATGGGTGGCCGCCGGGATCACGCCCAGCGGGTTGATCGCCAGGTACTCGGGCGAATGGTGCTCGAACTTCGTCATGTCGATGTAGTGGCTGACGAAGGGCGCGCCCTTTTCCGTCAGCGCCATGATCGGCTTGCCGGAATTGGCGTTGGGCTCCCAGTGGTAGAGGGTGAAGACCTCGCTCGTCATGTCCTCCGTCCCATGCCCTGGGGCCAGACGCCCTGCTTGCCCGGCGAGAGGATTCCCTTGGGGTCCAGGGCGTCCTTCAGCCGCTCGTTCAGCCGGCGCAGCGCGTGGTCGCCCCAGCTGTACTGCTCGCCCACCAGGTCCATGAACGCCACGTGCGCCCGGTACTCGCCGATGCCCTCGGGCCCGAACTCCTCGACCAGCTGCTTGCAGACGCTGCGCGCGCCCGCGGTCTGGCTGGCGTCGTGGCGGTCATAGATGATCAGGAAGATGTGGTGCAGGTGCCGCGCCGCGCAGGTGAAACCGCCGAAATAGTCCATGCCGTTCTCTCTCGCGCGCGCCTTCACGCGTTTGTAGACCCGCGTGGCCTCCTTGCCGTTCGGCGCCACGATCGGCGAGAAGCCGAGGTGGCCGCAATCCTCGCCGCGGAACTTCAGGGGCTGCAGGGCGAAGAGCGCCGGCACCCCCGCCAGGATGCTGGTCGGGCCCTCGACCTCCGAGGGCCATAGCCCGTCCGGTCCCTTGGCCAGCTGCTTCTCGCCCAGGACCTCGGCCCCGGGTATCGCGTCGAAGGCGCGGCGCACCTGCTTGAAGCGGGCGTCCAGCATGTCCTCGTCGCCATAGAGGGCGAAGCGCAGGTTCCAGTAGCCGCCCCCGAGCTCGCGCTGGATCTTCGTGAGCACCTCCTCGGGCATGGCGCCCTCGCCGTCGTACCAGCGCGAGCGCGGCGCGATCGAGGCGGCCTGGCGGGTGACGTTGGCGAGGACGGCGTGGTTCTGGATCACGTCGCGCCGGCGCAGCGGCCCCACCGCGTCGATGGCGGCCTCCAGGTCCGCCTCGTTCTGGAATCTCACCTCGCACGGCATGATCCCGTCCGGCTGGGGCATCATCCAGAGCCCCATCTTGGTCACCACGCCGAGGTTGGACTGCAGGAAGACGCCGTCCAGCGAGGGCCCGTAGCCGCCCTTGAACAGCTGCCAGCTGGTGGAGCCGGGCAGGGCGCCCATGCCCGTGCGCACCACCTCGCCATTGGCCAGCACCACCTCCAGGCCGCAGATCTGGGCGGCATGGTCGCCATAGGGCGTGTAGCCGATGCCCCGCTCCAGCGCGTTGGCCAGCACGCTGCCCCAGCCGAGCGCAGGCGCCGAGATCCAGAGCTTCAGCCGCCGTTCCTTGACGTATTCATAGAGGTCGAAGAACTGCACGCCCGGCTCGACCACGCAGTAGGCCTGCTCCTCGTTGACCTCGATGATGCGGTTCATCCGGTGGAGGTCGAGCGCGATGGAGCCGCTGACGCGGGGCGCCCCGCCGCCATAGCCGAGGTTGCGGCCGGTGGAGAAGGTCCAAAGGGGAATCCCGTGCTCGCCGGCGATCCGGACCGCCGCCTGCACCTCCTCGACGCTCCTGGGCAGCACGGCCGCCGAGCAGACAAAGCCCTCGTCGCCCACGAACCCGTAGGGGTCCTGGTAGGGCGACAGGTCCGAACCCGGGCCCAGCACAGCGTCATCGCCCAGCGCGGCGGCGAAAGCCTTCAGCGCGCGGTCCAGCGCGGCCGCGGAGACTCCCGGCGGCGTCGTTCCGTCCATGCCTTTTCCTTTCCTTCGGTCAGACCTCGTGGGCACGCTCTTCCCTGACCGGGATCATCACCATCAGGCCCATGAACAGGAAGAACACCCCCACCAGCACGCCCGCCCTCTGGCTGTGGAACGCGGTGGTGATGATTCCGATCGCCAGCGGGCCCAGGAACGAGGTGGCCGTCCCAGACAGCGAATAGATCCCGAAGAACTCGTTCAGCATCTTGGGCGGCGAGAGCTTGGCCATCATCGCCCGGCTGGTCACCAGCCCGCCGGTCACGAAGAAGGCGATCGAGGCCTGGGCGGTCAGGAACACCTTGTCCGGCAGGGTCGGGAATGGGCTCGAAATCCGCGACCAGCTGGGCTGGCGACAGGTGGATGAAGAACACCATTTCCGGGGTCACCGAGAAGATCACCACATTGGCGATCAGGCAGCCGGCGACGAAGATCATGGTCGAGGGCTTGGAGCCGATCTTCTGGTCGAGCCAGCCGGCGAACAGGCCCGCCAGGGCCGCCACCACGCTGTTGATCAGGCCCTCGATGGCCAGCGTCGAAGCGCTCCAGTGCAGGATGCCGCCGGCGAACACGCCGGTGAACAGCATCATGGCGATGAAGCCCTCGTTGTAGCTCATCCGCGAGATCAGGAAGACGACGAGGTTCTTGTAGTGGCCGACCTTGCGGACCGTGTCGGCAAGCTGGGCGATCCCGCCCCGGATCGCCTCGGGGATGCTGCGCGAGGTCGAGGGCTGGTCCGGTGTGAACAGGAAGAGCGGCAGGGCGAAGATCGCGAACCAGGCCCCGGCCAGGAGGCCCACGGCCCGCTCGGGCTGGTGGATCGCCTTGTCGAGCCCGAACAGCGGGTGCGGATTCTGGGTCCAGGCGAACAGCACGAAGCCGAACACCACGATGCCCATGGCGTTGCCGACGGCGAAGCCGAGCCCGCTCAGGAACCCGATCCGGCCGGGCGCGATGCTGGGCAGCATGGCGCTGTCGAAGAGGCTGGAATACTCGAAGGTCACCGCCGCCAGCGCCAGCGCGCCCATCGCCACGTACATCAGGGGGCCGGGCGACATGCCGGGGACCAGCCACCACGTCGCCATCATGCAGGGCGCGCCGATGATCACGCAGGCCGCCATCCAGGGCTTTCGTCGCCCGCCGGCGTCGGCGATGGCGCCGAGGACCGGGGCGGTCAGGGCGATCAGGAGCGCCGCGGCCGAGGTGAGGTAGCTCCAGGCCGTCTGGCCTTTCACCGGGTCGGTGATGACGACCGTGGAGAAATAGGCCGAGAAGACGAAGATGTTGACCAGGACGTTGTAGGGGCTGCGCGAGCCGTCGAAGAGGGCCCATGAAACCTGGCCCAGCAGGCTCGCGGGCCTGTGCGGCGGCGTGACGCCCTCGCGCGCCTCGGCCTCCGCAGGCGCCATCGGCCCGATCAGATCGCTCGCGTCGACCATACGGATGCTTCCCGGCTCGCGTTTCCCCGGAGCGCGTCAGGCGAAAGTGCGTGCGGTTTCGCCGCCCCAACGCGCTCCAAACCAAACATTCTGGAGCGCGCTTCGGCGGCCCGGCGATTCCGCCTGACCCCATCGTGCTCCTGCGCCACTATCCGGACGCCGCGCGCCGAAGCAAGCGCTTGCGCGGAGACGCGGGACTTCAGAAGCGCGCGCGCCAGCCCGCGATCACGCCCAGCCCGACGGGTGCGGAGGCCACGTTGCCGGGCTCACGCGCGCCGACGAGCTGCAGCTGGAAGAGGCCCGCGCCCCGGACGCCGCGGTCGACGCCCAGGCGCAGGTCGAGCTCGCGGCCCGAAGGGGCGGCGCTGAACCGCCGCCGCGAGAAGTTCAGGGGATCGCCGTAGCGCGCGGGCGCGTCCGGCAGCAGCGCCGAGAACCCGCCGCTCTCGATCCGGAGTGGTTGCTCGATATCCGCCTCGAAGCTCGTGCAATGGGCGCGCGCGTCCAGGCATCGTGTTCGCGCGGTCAATCGCCAGGTGGTGCTGATCGCCGGCGTCGTCTGGGTCAGGATCGAGGAGGTCTCCACCCGCGTGCGTCCGACGCCGGCGGAAGCCGACAGGACCAGGCGCTCGCCTGCCGCCCAATCGGCCCTCGCCGAAGCGAAGTCGGTCGCGGCGGGCAGGGAGAAGGTGGAGCCGGCAGGCAGGAGCGATCCCAGCGGGCCCTGGGGCTCGACGAGGCGTCCGGCCGAGATCTCGGCGGCCCAACGGCGGCGAGCGACGCCTGCCGAGAAAAGGGCGTAGTGCGAAGGCGCGAGCTCGCTGTGGCCGAACTCGGAGGTGCGCCGGCCCTGGCCGGTCTCGACCGCAAGCGCGACGCCCTTGAGACGGTAGGCTGCGCGCATCGCCTGCACCGGCCCGGCGACGGCGGCGAAGGCGTTGGAGGCGGCCGCCAGGTCCGGCGCGGCCGGCATGCCGCCCCGGCCTTGCCAGGCCTGGAAGCTGAACCGGCCGGCGTCCAGCCGCAGGTTCAGATCGCTGCGCCGCAGGCGTTCGTCGCGGAACCTCGCCACCGTCGAGGGCGGCTCCAGGCCGGGCGCGGCCGAGCCCGCGGCCAGGCTGAGCCGCACGCCCTTGGCCGGCTGCAGCACCGCCTGGGCTTCCTCCATGTCCGGGCCGACTCCGCCGCCCACCAGACCGGCGCGCCGCGCCGGGAAGCCCTCCGCCATGTTCACCTTGAACATCCGCCGATAGCTGTCGAAGGCGACCGTCGACAGGGCCCCGGTGCGCTGGAAGGCGTCCCCGAACGCGGGGCCGAGGCTCGACCCCAGCATGGAGACGGCCTGGACCGAGGTCGTGGCCGAGGTCATCACGCTCATGGACCCCACCGGCTGGAAGGCCCGCTGGAGGTCGATCAGCCCCTGGCCGTAGACTGCGTCCACGCCAGGGTCTCCGAGGTCGTCGGTCGATTGCAGCAGGATCCTCACGGCGTCCCGCGCCGTGAGGGTGGGGAAGGCCTGCAGCATCAGGGCGACCGCGCCCGCCACGGCCGGCGATGAGAAGGACGTGCCCGACACCTCCCAGCATTTGGCGGCGCTGCAATTGGTGATCAGGTTGTCGCCGGGCGCGACCACATAGCCGTCCGCGGCCACGCCGGCCTTGTTCGAATAGCTGGCGAGCGCGTTGTTCTCGTCGGTGGCCCCGACCGCCACGACCAGGCCTGCGTAACGCGTGTCCACGGCGTATTGCGCTGGCCAATCCGGGTCGGCCTTGGAGTCGTTGCCGGCCGAGATCGTGACCGCAATCCCGGCCGCCACGGCGCGCGAAAGGGCGGCCTCGAACAGCGGCCCCGAGGATCCGTCGCCGCCCAGGGACAGGTTGATCACCTTGGCGCCATGCGTGCGGGCGTAGTCGATCCCCCGGGCGATGACGTCGTCGTTGAAGGTGCAGCTGTTCTTGTCGCTGGTGCTCGTGCTGGCGCAGCTGCCGGGATCGTCGGCGCGGATGCTGAGGATGGTGGAGTCGTAGGCGACGCCGATCGTGCCCATGCCGTTGAACCGGGATCCGACGATCCCGGCGACGAAGGTGGCGTGCTGATCCTCGCCCGAGGGCTTGTTCCGGCTCGAGAACAGATCCGTGGAGTCCGAAGAGACCGCGCCCTGCAGGTCGGCCTGCGTCGGATCAACGCCGGTGTCGATCACGGCCACGGTGATCCCCTGTCCGGTGCCGCCGGCAGCGAATGCGGCGTCCGCGTGGATCGCGGCCAAGCCGTAGCTGCGTTGGTACTCCGCGCTCGACGAGCTGGGCGCCGGCGGCGGAGGAGGTGGAGGAGGAGGCGGAGGAGGAGGAGGCGGAGGTGGTGGTGGAGGCGTCGAGGGCGTCGTCGGGGTCACGCCCCCGCTGTTCCCGTCCGAGGCGCAGGCCGACAACAGCACCACGCCCAGGGCCGCACACGCCGCCAGGCGCGCGCGCCACGACCATACGCTGAACGCTTTCATCCCCTGCCCCAGGCGCGCCCCCAGCCGGAGAGAGCGAACGGAGCGTGCCCGCGACCTACGGTTTGGTCCAGCGTGAATTTTCGAGCCCGGGCGCCGGGCTTGAGCGGGCGCGTCCGCCGGCTCAAGGTGGGCTGCAGGGTTGAGACATGTCCAGGCAGAGGCTCAAGGCGCTGGTCGATGCGGCGCGGCGGGTGGCGGTGTTCACCGGCGCGGGCGTCTCCACCGAGTCCGGCATACCCGACTTCCGCAGCCCGGGAGGCGTGTGGACCCGGATGAAGCCGATCACCTTCGACGAGTTCGTCGCCGACGAGGCCAGGCGCCGCGAGGCCTGGGCGCGGACCTTCACGGGCGTGGCCGGCTGGGTGGGCGCGCGGCCCAACGCCGGGCACGAAGCGATCGCGCGCCTGCTCGCTATGGGCAAGGCCTCCTCGGTGATCACCCAGAACGTGGACAACCTCCACCAGGAGTCGGGCGCGCCGCCGGCCAGGATCATCGAGCTGCACGGCAACGCCAGCTATGCCGCCTGCCTGGCGTGCGGCCTGCGCCACGAGCTCGAGGCCCTGCGCCCGGCGTTCCTTGAACGCGGTGAGATCCCCGTCTGCCGCGACTGCGGCGCCCTGGTGAAAGTGGCGACCATCTCCTTCGGCCAGCCGATGCCGGAAGCGGCTATGGCCCAGGCGCGGGCCGAGGCCTTGGCCTGCGATCTGTTCCTGGTGCTCGG
Source organism: uncultured Alphaproteobacteria bacterium (assembly GCA_963775275.1). Taxonomy (GTDB): domain Bacteria; phylum Pseudomonadota; class Alphaproteobacteria; order Caulobacterales; family Caulobacteraceae; genus JANWHQ01. Next base: position 1,995,272 of record CAVZII010000005.1, read on the forward strand.
CTCCTCCCTGGCCGTGTTCCCGGCGGCAGGCCTGCCGCTCCAGGCCAAGCGCAACGGCGCGGTCCTGGCCATCGTCAACCGCGACCCGACGCCCCTGGACCGCCTGGCCGATCTCGTCCTGCACGACGAGATCGGTCCGGTCATGTCGTTCATCACCAAGGCTTCCCGAACTGCCGGACAAACGTCGAATTCACCTCATTAGCCGCCCGGCTTCGACTTGGCCTGCTGGTCCTTCGGCTTGCCGACGTCGTGGCTCCAGCGGATCGCCAGCTTGGCGCCGGAGGTCTGGCCGACCTGCGAGATGATCGAGAATCCGCGCTTGATGCGCCAGTCGACCTCGGCCGTCGGGCCCTGCCGCCCGCCGCCGACGATCTCGAGGTAGACGTTCGGCCCGATGTACTTGCCGCCGGCGATGGTCGTCCCGGACGCGGCGTCTCCGCCCAGCGCCAGACGGTCCAGTCCCGCGAACTGGCGAAGGCCGCCCAGGACGTCGAACCCGCCGCCGGTCGCCATGGCGGTCACGGTCGACGCCAGCTCCGCCGTCTCGGCCCCGGAGAGCTGCGCGGCCGAGGAGCCGAACAGCACCTGGGACAGGATCTCCTCGCGCGGCAGGCTCGGCGCGGAAGTAAGGGTGATCTCCGGCTTGGCGGCCGTGCCCTTGATCAGGACCGTCGCTGTCAGGGACGGTCCCTCCCAGCTCGCCGATAGATCGAGCCGGATCTTCTCGGCGTTGGTCGACAGGCGCACGTACCCCCGCTCGTCGAAGTCGAACCGCTTGCCCGCGAAGTCGTAGCTACCCCGCACCACGCCGGCGGTCCCGCTCAGGTTCGGGTCCTCGATGTCCCCGCTCACCTGGGCGTCGAGCGACAGCTCCAGGTCGACGCCCCGGCCCTTGACGAAGATGCCGCGCGGCGCGTGCAGCTTGACGTCCAACGCCACCGGCGAAGCCTTGCCCGGCGTCGTCTCGTTCCGGAATTTCAACTGCTCGGGCAGGTTCTTCTCGACCACGGCCATGGTCACGATGCTGGGCCGCAGCCGCGCCTCGGCGTTGATCTGGGCGCGGTTGACCAGAAGGCTCCCCTGGATCGTCACCTTGCCGTCCGGCGTGCGGGTGAGCGTGACCGGACCGGTCGCGGTCGCTTCGGCCGTGTCGTTGTTGACGAGGCGGAACTCCTTCAGATCGAGCTTCAGGCTCGAGCCGCCGCCTCTCATCAGGCTGACGCTTCCCGAGCCGGTGATCTGGCCCTTGTTCTCGTCCTTGGCGCTGAAGCTGGTGAGGGTGACCACGTCCCGCTTCAGCTGGGCGGTGGCGGAAAGGCCGGTCAGGACGAGGCCGGACTGGGCGTCCTCGAGGCGGCCGTTGACGACGCTGGCCTCGCCGGTGATCTGGGGATCGGCCAAGGTGCCGCCCAGCGTGCTGTTGATGTGGGCCTGGCCGCCGAGCTGACGGTCGCCGCCGTAGACCAGGTCCCAAAGGGGCCCGATCTCACCTTCGGCCAGGAAGCGGCCGGCCATCGGCCGGTTGCGCACGATCGCCAGGCGCAGCGGCGCCGCCGACGCCTCGACCGGCAGGACCAGCGACAGGCTGGAGGACATTCCCTTCGAGCCCGACGCCTGGGCGACGAGCTCCAGCCGCCCGTCCGCCAGCGTGGCCCTGGCCGTGGCGTCGACCTCATTGCCGGACTCGGCGCCGACGCCCTTGGCGCCGGACACCTTCGCATCGAGCCGCCCCGTCAGAGTGGCGCCCTCTCCCTGCATCTGAAGGTTGGCGTCGAGCTTGCCGGTGAAGTCCCGCAGCGCCGTCTTCAGCTCCACGCCCTTCACCGAGGCCGTCACGTCCGCGGACGTCTGCGATTGGCGCGCGTCGAGCTCAAAGGTCCCGCCCCCGGCCTGAAGACGCATGCGCGTGGAGCGGACCTTGTCCGACAAGCTCACCGTGATGGGCTCCAGCGTCTGGAAGTCGATCTGGCGGAAGCGTCCCTTGCCATTGACCAGGAAGGTGCGCACGCCGCCCGTCTGTTCGAACACGCCCGAGCCGGCGAGGCGCGCGGGGCCCTGGGCGGTCAGCGCGTCCACCGAGATCTCGAATGGCAGGCGCGCCAGCGGACCCTGGCCGGAGATCCTGCCGCTGAGGATGACGAGGCCCGCGTCGCGGATGTCCGCGTCCTTGGCCTGAAGGTCGATGGTGGCCGACGGAGAGGCGCCGTCGACGATCTTGACTGTCCCGGACGCCTGCCCTTGGGTCAGCAAGGTCCCTGGACCGATTGTCAGGCTGGAGGTCCGCGGTGGAGGGCTGCCCGCCCCTGAGCGCCAGCTCGCCGGCGACCTTCACCCCGCCCGCGTCCGCGTCGATGCCCGAGAGCGCCGCGCCGCCCTTGACGAGGCGAAAGTTCGAGTTCGCTCGAGCGGGTCCGTAGGGACTGCTCCCGGCCACGGCGATCGCGCCCTCGAGGCCGCCGTTGGCGCTGATGAAGGACAGGCGCAGGTGCGCCGAGGTCAGCGGCAGGCGCGGGATGTCGATGGCCGCGACGTCCGCCGTCAGGTCCGCGCGCGGCGCGGAGAGCGAGCCCGTGACCTCGCCCGCGCCCGACGTCTTGCCGCTGATCACCACCGGCCCGACCTGGAACGGGCCTTCCGCCGTCCAGTTGGCGGTCAGGGCCAGGCCGCCGCCCGGGCCGATCCGGCCCTTCGCGCTCGCGGAGGCCTTGGAGCCCTCCAGGGCGAGGCTCGTCAACTGCACGGCGCCTTTGGCGATCGAGCCCTTGGCCGAAACGCGCGCCTCGGTCCCGAGCAGCCGGTCGAGCTCGAAAAGGCCGCTGTGGAAGCCGTGGCCTCGGCCGTCCAGGGTCAGCAGCCAGGGGCTCACGCCGGACGCCTGGGAGGCGGCCCAGCGCGCCGTCATCGTTCCGCCCGCGCCCTGGCGCGCCAGGGACAGGTCGGTGAGATCGAGCTCGCCCTTGAGGTCCAGCCCGCCGAGGAGGTTGCGCGAGCCCGAGGCGGCCAGGCGCAGCCCCGCGCCGGAGGCGTCGGCCTTGCGGATCACGATTCGCCCGTCCGCGAGGCGGTCGAGGCTGACGGAGGCCTTGGGCGCGCGCCCCAAGAGGCCGGCGGCCAGACTGTCGCCCTGTCCGCCCGCGCCTGCGACGGCGAGCTGCAGCGTCGCCTGCCGGCCCTTCATCGACGCCGAGAAGGGGCCGGCGAGCCGGGCCAGGCGATAGCCGTCAACGCTCAGGTCCTGAACGCTGGCGTCGCCCGCGAGACGCCACTCGGACGGGCGGCCCGAGAGCAGCCCCTGCACGCGCGCGGCGCCGAGGCCAGGCTGGCCCGTGAGCCGCGACAGGCTGGGCGCGACCGCCGCGACCACGAGCCCGGGCGTGGAGGTCATGGTCTTGGGGTCGGCCGGGCCCTGGACCAGCACCACCAGGCCCTGCGACAGCAGGCGGGCGGCCACGCCGTGCGTCGCGCCCGGCCTTCCCTTGCGCGCGCGCCGTTCGGCCACGGCGAAGATCACCTGCGGGCCCAGCGCCTGGGCATAGGGACGCGTCAGGCTCGAGGCCGTCAGCGACACGCGGCCGGAGACGAGGCCGCCCTGCTCGTTCCAGTCGCCGCGCGCGAAGAGCGGCCTTGCGGCCCCGCTTGTCAGCACCGCGTCCAGCCGGCCGGCCTTGCGCGTCCCGGCGGCGTGGGCGCGCAGCTGAAGCGGACGGTCGGCGGGCAGGCCGAGCGCGCCGGCGAGCGCGCCGCCCATGGCCTCCACCGCGCGGGCGTCCAGCCGGACCGGCCGGCGCCGGCCGATGTCGAAGCGGGCGTCGAGGAAGTCGCCGGGGTGCAGCAGGCTCCTGGCCTGGACCGACCCGGCCTCGCCGCGGCCATGGCGCTTGAGCACCAGCCCGCCGGTCACGTCATAGAGGCCGGGGCGAACGCTGAAGGCGGGCAGGGTCTTCAGCCGTAGCTGGATGGACCGGATGTCGATCGCCAGCGGCAGCCCGCCCGAGGGCGGTCCCTTTGGGCCGAGATGCGGCCGGCGCAGGACGACGAGCTCCTTGACCGTGGCCGACTGGATCTGCAGACGGCGGATCAACAGGGCGCCGTAGCTCCAGCGCACGTGCAGGCCGCGGGCCTCCAGCCAGACGCCCTGGTCGTCGGCGATCGCCAGCCGCCGCACGGTGAAGTCCGCGAGGGGATCGCCCTGCAGCCCCTCGATCTGGAGGCGTCCCACCTGTCCCAGGCTCAGGCCGCTGGCCTGCGCCTGGATCATGGCCACGCCCTGGGGCGTGCGGGCGAAGTGGCGGGCGGCCAGGATGGCGCCGATCAGGATCACCGCCGTCAGCACGACCACCACCGCCGCCCAGCCGCGCGGCGTGTGCGGCCAGTGCAGGTGTTCGCGCCAGCGCGCGGGATGCGGGCCCGGCGCGCTCAAAAGCTCTGCCCGATCGAGAGGTAGATCTGGACCGGCGCATCGCCCTTGCGCGGGTTCAGCGGCGTGGCGATGTCCGCGCGGAGCGGCCCGAAGCCCAGGTTGTAGCGGATCCCGATGCCGGCGCCGGCGCTGAAGTTGCGGAAGTCGGGGTACATCTGGGCGCTGACCTGGCCGGCGTCCACGAAGGCGACCGCGCCCCACTTCTCCCCGAAGTGCTGGCGCACCTCGAAGGAGGCGATGAACACCGAGCGGCCGCCGATGGGGGTGTTGTCCGGGAAGCGCGGCCCGACCGCCTGGTAGGCGTAGCCGCGGATGGAGCCGCCGCCGCCGGCGTAGAACCGCCGCGATGCGGGCACGTCCGGCGCGGCGCCGTAGCTGAGGATCGATCCGATGTCGATGCGCCCGGCCAGCACCGTCGAGGCCGCCTTGCCGAGCGGAAGATAGCCCGAAACCGTCGCCTCGGCCTTCGCATAGGCCAGCGAGCCGGAACCGGCCGCGACCGTGGGCTCGACCTTTCCGTCGAACTTCCAGCCGCGCGTCGGATCCAGGGGATCGTCCGAATGATCGAGCGAGAGGCGTGCGAGGCCGGTCAGGATGGCGAGCTTGCGGTTGCGAGCGATGATCTGTCCGGCCGGCGACAGGGCCTTCTCGTCGGCGTCGCTGTAGTCGGCCGACAGCCCGAAGGTCCGGATCGAGGTCTTGCCGAACCGGCGCTCCAGATCCGCGTGCGCGCCCGCGTCCTTTTCCACGAAGGCGTCGGTGTCGTCCTCATAGAGCGTCGCCCCGACCTTGAGCGTCCGGTCAGTCGCCCGCCAGTGCGGGAAGCTGACCTCCGCGTCCAGGCGCTTGAGGATGCTGGCGTATTGGGCCGCGAAAGTGGTCGTCTCGGCGCGACCGAAGCGGTTGTAGAGGACGTAGCGCGCGTTTACGCCCGGCCCTTCGGACGTCGAATAGCTGGCGCCGAGGGACACCGTCCCTCTGGGGTGGTCCGCCAGGCTGACCACCACCGGTCTCAGGCCCTGCTCGTCGGCCTTGGGGCCGAGGCCGACGGTCACGGAATCGTAGACCCCGGTTTCGCTGATGCGCCGCTCGAGCTCGGCCACCTTGTCGGGTGCATAGACGTCCCCAGACCGCCAGGGCGCGAGCCGGCGCACCCAGCGCTGACGGGTGCGGCCCTTGCTCGAGAGCTGCACCGCGCCCAGCCGCACCAGCGCCTTGGGCTCGATGTGGAAGTCCGGGCGCACCGTATCGTCGGCATGGTCGACCACCACGACTCTCGGGGCCGCCTTGGCGTCGGCGTAGCCGTCCGTCTGCAGCGCGGCGACGATGCGCCCCTCGGCGGCGACGACGTCGACGGCGCGGCCGGGCGACCCGGGCGCGAGCTTCATGGCGGCGCGGGCGTCCTTTTCGGCTTCGGCGGCCGGCGCGGGCCCGACCCAGGTCACCGAGGGGCTGGCGATGTGGAACAGGGGGCCGGGATCGATGCGGATCACCGGCTTGGGCGGATCGCCGTCGCCGATGTCGGGCGTGGCCTGGTATTCGTAGTAGCCTTCCGAACGGAGCACGACGACCGCATCGTTGGCGGCCTGCTCGGCGCGGCGGCGCGCATCCACGCGGCTGTGGGGCGCATGCTTGCTCTGGCCGATGTAGGCCTCGATGGCGCGGCGCAGCGACCGGTCGAGCTGCCCCTCTATCACGGCCTTGGGCTCGTCCGCCCAGGCCGGCAGGGTTCCGCCCTCGACGGTGCAGAATGTGGCGGCGACGGCGGCCAAGCCCAGGCGAAGTCGTCCCACGCAGCCTTTCCCTGCCCCGCCCCAGGCGTCCCTTGTTAACGAGAGCGCACGGCCGTGTCACGGCGATCCTGCCTTTGCGGTCCGGCTTGACCCGCGCGGACAGTTGCAGTGACTGGCCTCATGACGCGGGGCCATGGCCGATTCGGCGTCTGACGCGTTGAAGGTCGAACCCCGGGTGAGGCGTTTCGAGGGCGCAGCCAGACATGACTGACGGCTCCCGCCAGGCGGACCTGTTCGTGATCCTCGGCGCCACGGGCGACCTGGCGCAGCGGATGCTGTTCCCGTCGCTCTACTTCCTGGACGCCGACCGCCTGTTGCCCGCGGGCCTGAGGATCCTGGGCGTCGCCCGCAGCGACGTGGACCAGGCGCGGTTCCTGGACGAGGTGCGCGCCCATGTGGTCGAGCGGGCGCGCCCGGGCGGCCTGGACGAGACGGCCTGGGCGCGGTTCGCCGCGCGCGTCGGCTATTGCCGCGCGGACGCCTCCACGCCCGAGGGCGCCAAGGCGCTGAAGGCGGCGATGGGCGAGACCGCCCTGCCGATCTTCTACCTTTCCCTGTCGCCGAGCCTGTTCGGCCCGGTGTGCTCCGCGCTCAAGGCGGCCGGGGCCGCCGAAGGCGGGCGCGTCGTGCTGGAAAAGCCCGTGGGGCACGACCTGGCCAGCTCGCGCGCGCTGAACGCGGCGGTGGCCGAGGCCTTCAACGAGGATCGGGTGTTCCGCATCGACCATTACCTCGGCAAGGAGACGGTGCAGAACCTGATCGCGCTCAGGTTCGCCAACACCCTGTTCGAGCCGCTCTGGAACAACCTCGCCATCGACCATGTCCAGATCACCGTGGCCGAGACCGGCGGGGTGGGGGACCGCTGGCCCTACTACGACGAGTACGGCGCCCTGAGGGACATGCTGCAGAACCACATGCTGCAGCTCCTGTGCCTGGTGGCCATGGAGCCTCCGTCCGACCTCGATCCGGATTCGGTGCGCAACGAGAAGGTCAAGGTGCTGCGCTCGCTGCGTCCCTTCACCAGGGCGTCGGCCTCCGGCTGCAGCGTGCGGGGCCAGTACACCGCGGGCGTGGTCGAGGGGCACGCGGCGCCCGCCTATGAGACCGAGCGGGGTCAGCCCACCTCCACCGAGACCTTCGTCGCGCTGCGGGTGGATCTCGACAACTGGCGCTGGGCGGGGGTGCCGTTCTTCCTGCGGACGGGCAAGCGCCTGCCCGAGCGGCGGACCCAGATCGTGGTCCAGTTCAAGGGCGTGCCGCACTCGATCTTCGGCGCCGGAAGCAACGACGACCTCATGGCCAACCGGCTCGTCATCGACCTGCAGCCCGACGAGGACATCGAGCTCCTGCTCATGAACAAGGCGCCGGGTCTTTCGACCCAGGGGATGCGCCTGCAGTCCCTGCCGCTGTCCCTGAGCCTCGCCCAGAGCTACGAGGGCCCCAACGCCCGACGGCGCATCGCCTACGAGCCGCTGCTGCTGGAGATCCTCAACGGGGTCACCACGCTCTTCGTGCGCCGCGACGAGGTCGAGCAGGCCTGGGACTGGATCGACGGCGTCGCCGAGGCTTGGGCCCAGGCGGGCGCAGCGCCCAAACCCTATGCCGCGGGAACCTGGGGCCCTTCAGGGGCTTTCGGACTCATCGAGCGGTTCGGACGGCAGTGGTATGAATGACGCGGGACTCGTCCCGAATCTGGAGGTCTGCGCCGACCGTGAAGAGCTGGCCGAGACAGCGGCCGACGCGCTCGCCGAGCGCCTCCGGGCGCGCCTGGGCGAAGCGCCGCGCGCATCCCTGGCGGTGTGCGGCGGGACGACGCCGGGGCCCGCCTTCGATCGGCTCGGCGGCCGTGACCTCGGCTGGGATCGCATCGACGTCACCTTGACGGACGAGAGGTTCGTGGCGCCGAGCTCGCCCGACAGCAACGAGCGCCTGGTGCGCCGACGTCTGCTGAAGGGACCCGCCGCCGCAGCTCGGTTCACCCCCCTGTGGGCCGAGGCGCCCACGCCCGAAGCCGCCGCCGTCGAGGCCGAGGCCCAGCTGGCGCCGCTGCTTCCGTTCGACTGCATCCTCCTCGGCATGGGCGAGGATGGCCACGTCGCGTCCCTGTTCCCGGGGAGCCCGGCGCTGGCCGAGGGGCTCGATCCGGAGAGCGCGCGGCTGTGCGTCGGCGTCCCGTCCGGCGTTCCGGCGCCGCCCCAGCCGCGGATCAGCCTGACCCTGCGGGCCTTGCTGGACGCCGGCCTGATCCTCATCTTGATCACGGGGGAGGCCAAGCGGCGCACGCTCGAGGCGGTTGCGGCCGGCGCGGACCTGCCCGTAGCCGCCGTCCTTGGTCAGACCCGCACGCCGGTCCGCGTCCTGTGGAGTCCCTAGGGTCCCGACTTCGACGTTCGTCACCGCCCGGAGCGGGCGCCGAACGAGCGTCAGAGTCGACAAGGACACTAGCAACACTATGATTCTAGTGAGGTTTACGAATTTGACGTTCGTCAGCAGAGACGCCCCAGGTGTGGGACGAACGTCAAAGTCACCTCACTAGACGGGGAAAGGAAGCCATGCACCCCGCCATCGCCGAAGTCACCGCCAGGATCGTCGAGCGCAGCCGCGACAGCCGCGCCGGCTACCTGGAACGCATGGAGGCCGCCCGCCGCTCGGGGCCGGGGCGGGCCAAGCTCTCCTGCGCCAACTGGGCCCACGCCTTCGCCGCCATGCCCGGCGAGGACAAGCAGCGGATGCGAAACCCCGCCGCGCCCAACATCGCCATCGTCTCGGCCTACAACGACATGCTCTCGGCGCACCAGCCGCTGGAGCGCTTCCCGGCCATCATCAAGGCGGCGGCCGAGGCGGCGGGGGCCACCGCCCAGTTCGCCGGCGGAGTGCCCGCCATGTGCGACGGCGTCACCCAGGGGCGACCGGGCATGGAGCTGTCGCTGTTCTCGCGTGACGTCATCGCCATGGCCACGGCCGTGGCCCTGACCCACGACGCCTTCGACGGCGCCCTGTGCCTGGGCGTCTGCGACAAGATCGTGCCGGGCCTGGCGATCGGCTCGCTCGCCTTCGGCCATCTGCCGGTGATCTTCGTGCCGGCCGGCCCGATGACCTCGGGCCTTTCCAATGCCGACAAGGCGAGGACCCGCGCCCTCTACGCCGAGGGCAAGGCGACCCGCGAGGAGCTCCTGGATTCCGAAACCAAGTCCTACCACGGCCCGGGCACCTGCACCTTCTACGGCACGGCCAACTCCAACCAGATGCTGATGGAGATGATGGGCCTGCACCTGCCGGGCTCGGCCTTCGTGCATCCCGACACGCCGCTGCGCGAGGCCCTGGTCGCCGCCGCGGCCCGGCAGGCGGTGGAGATCGGCGCCCGCGGCAACGCCTATGCGCCGATGAGCCAGGTCGTCGACGAGAAGAGCATCGTCAACGCCATGGCCGGGTTGATGGCCACCGGCGGCTCGACCAACCACACCATCCATCTGGTCGCCATGGCCAGGGCGGCGGGCGTCGAGCTCGCCTGGGAGGACTTCGAGGCCGTGTCCGAGGCCACGCCCCTGATCGCGCGCGTCTATCCCAACGGCCCGCACGACGTGAACGCCTTCCAGGCCGCCGGCGGCATGGCCTATGTCGTGCGCCAGCTGATCGACGCCGGCCTCGCGCACCAGGACGTGCTGACCGTCGCCGGCTCGGGGCTGCGGCGCTATCAGGGCGAGCCCTTCCTGGACGATGGCCGCCTCGTCTGGCGCGACGGCGCCGCCGAGAGCCTGGACCGCGAGATCCTGCGCCCGGTGGATGATCCGTTCCAGAGCGAGGGCGGCATTCGCCTGCTCACCGGCGCCCTCGGCCGCGCCGTGATCAAGACCTCCGCCGTCAAGCCCGAGCGGCTGAAGGTGGAAGCGCCGGCCGTGGTGTTCGACCACCAGGACGACCTGATCGCCGCCTTCCAGCGGGGCGAGCTCGACCGCGACTTCATCGCCGTGGTCCGCTTCCAGGGCCCCAGGGCCAACGGCATGCCCGAGCTGCACGGACTGACGCCGGCGCTGAGCGTGCTGCAGGACCGCGGCCACAAGGTCGCCCTGGTCACCGACGGGCGCATGTCGGGCGCCTCGGGCAAGATTCCCGCCGCCATCCACGTCACGCCCGAGGCCGCCGACGGCGGTGCGCTGGCCCGGGTTCGCGACGGCGACGTCATCCGCCTGGACGCCCTGAAGGGCGAGCTGGAGATCAAGGTCGATCCCGCCGAGTTGGCCGCGCGGACGCCGGCCGCGGCGCCCGGATCGCAGCCCGGCTACGGGCGCGAACTGTTCGGCTGGATGCGGGCCTCGGCCGCGCGGGCCGACCAGGGCGCCTCGGTCCTGTTCACATGAGCCGCGGGCTTGGCCTCGTCGGCGACATCGGCGGCACGCACGCGCGCTTCGCCCTGGCCGAGCTCGGCCGCGGACGGGCCGGGATCAGCGAGCCGCGCATCTACGACAACCGCGACTACCCTTCGGCCGAGGCCGCCATCGAGGCCTATCTGGGCGACGCCGCGCCGTCCGCCCGCCCCGAGCGCGTGGTCCTGGCCGTGGCGGGACCGGTGACCGACGGCCGGATGGATTTCACCAACTCCGACTGGGAGCTGTCCGAGCGGGGTCTGAGGCGGGAGGGCCGCTTTCGCGCCGCCCGGCTGATCAACGACTTCGCCGCCCAGGCGCTCGGCGCGCCGCGGGTTGCGCCCGACGGCCTCCGCCGCATCGGCCCCGAGGTCGAGGGCGAGAGGAACGGAACGCTGGCGGTGCTGGGGCCGGGCACGGGCTTCGGCCTGGCGGGCCTGGTCCGGCAGGGCGGAGGCGAGGTCGTGCTCGCCACCGAGGGCGGTCACGCGGGCTTCGCCCCGGCCGACGAGACCGACGCGGAGATCCTGCGCCTCTTCTCGCGCAGCCACGGACGCGTCTCGGTCGAGCGCGTGCTCTCCGGCCACGGCCTCTACGAGCTCTATCTGGCGATGGGCGCGATCGAAGGGTTGAGGCCCATGTGCACCGACGAGCGCCAGGTGCAGCAGTCCGCGCGCGAGGGCGAGACCCTCGCCAAGGTGACGATCGACCGGTTCTGCCGGATCCTGGGCTCGGCGGCGGGCGATATCGCGCTGACGCTCGGCGCGCGCGGCGGGGTCTATGTCACCGGCGGCGTGGCCGTGAGCCTGGCCGACGAGATCGTCGCCGGCGGCTTTCGCGGGCGCTTCGAGGCCAAGGGGCGTTTCGAGGACTACATGCGCCAGATCCCCGCCTTCCTTGTGCTCGAGCCCTACGCCGCCTTGATTGGCGCGGCGAGCCTGCTGGACCGGCTGGAGGCGGCATGACGATCGAGGAGATCCTCGCCCTGGCGCCCGTCATCCCGGTGCTGACCATTGAGGACGAGGCCCACGCTGTCCCGCTTGCCCGCGCCCTGAGGGACGGCGGGCTGACCGCGCTGGAAGTCACGCTGCGCACGCCCGCCGCCGCCCCGGCCATCCGGCGGATCGCCGGCGAGGTCGAGGGCGTGACGGTCGGGGCGGGCACGGTGCTGAACGCGGCCGACGCGCGCCGGGCCGAGGACGCGGGCGCGCGCTTCCTGGTGAGCCCGGGCCTGATCGCGGACGCGAGGGCGGGCGGCTTCCCGCCGCGCCTGCCCGGGATCTCCACCGCCACCGAGCTGATGGCGGGGCTGGAGGCGGGGTTCACATGCTTCAAGTTCTTCCCGGCCGTTCCGGCGGGCGGCGTCGCCATGCTGAAGGCGTTCGCACCGGTGTTTCCTCAGGCCAGGTTCTGCCCGACCGGCGGGATCACCGCCCAGAACGCCGCCGAGTTCCTAGCGCTCGCCAACGTGGCGTGCGTCGGCGGGTCCTGGATCGCGCCGGCCGTCGCCGTCCGGGGCGGCGACTGGGGCCGGATCACCGGGCTTGCGCGCGCCTGCCAGCTCCTGCGCCCGAAGCCGCTCTAGCGCCTCGGGCGAGACCGCCGCCTCGCGGCGCTCCAGGCGCGAGGCTCGCAACGCCTTGACGAAGCTGTCGCGCCAGGCGGCGATGTCGTCGCGCCGCACGCCTTCCATCAGCGCCTTCCAGCGCGAGATCCGCTCCTCCAGCCCCATGGACAGGGCGCGGTGCAGCGCATCGGCCATCTCCTCGCGGCTGAAGGGGTTGCAGATCAGCGCCTCGCGCATCTGGGCGGCCGCGCCGGCGAAGCGCGACAGGATCAGCACGCCCGGATCGTTCGGGTTCTGGGCGGCGACATACTCCTTGGCCACCAGGTTCATCCCGTCGCGCAGAGGCGTGACCAGGCAGACCTTGGCGGCGCGGTAGATGCCGGCCAGCTCGTCGCGCGGATAGCTCCTCAGCACGACGCGGATCGGGGCCCAGTCGGTCTCGGCGAACTCGCCGTTGATCCGCCCGCTCTGGGACTCGAGCTTGGCGCGGATGTCCTGATAGGCGTCCACCTCCTCGCGGCTGGGCGGGGCGATCTGCAGGAGCAGGGTGCGACCGCGGTACTCCGGGTGGTCCAGCAGCAGCTGTTCGAAGCCCAGCAGGCGCTCCTCCAGCCCCTTGGCGTAGTCCAGGCGGTCGACCCCCACGATCAGCGACTGGAAGACGCTGCTGGCGGCCATCAGGTCGAAGGACCTGACCGCCGTGGGCGAGCGCAGGATCTGCTCGAACTCCTCCACGTCGATGCCGATGGGGAAGGCGCCCGCGGAGATGCTGCGATCGAACGCCTTCAGCCGGTTGTCGGGCAGGATCTCGCCGCCGGCCTCGATGAGCACGTAGTCCTGGAAGGCCTGCAGCCACTCCTGGGTCTGGAAGCCGACAAGGTCGTAGTCGAAGAGGGATTCCACCAGGCGGGCGTGGCGCGGCAGGGTCGCGATGAGCTGGCGCGCGGGCCAGGGGATGTGCAGGAAGAACCCGATGGGGTTGTCCACGCCGAGCTTGCGAAGCTCCCGTCCCAGCGGGATCAGGTGGTAGTCGTGGACCCAGATCAGGTCGTCCGGCTCGATCAGCGGCCTGAGCGTCTCGGCGAAGCGCCGGTTCACGCTCTGATAGCTCTGGTCGAAGGAGCGGTCGTAGGCGGTGAGGTCGATCCGATAGTGGAACAGCGGCCAGATCGTCTTGTTGGCGTAGCCGTTGTAGTACTCCTGGACGTCCTGTTCCTCGAGGTCGATCGTCATCACGCTGACGCCTGCGACCTCATGGGTCGAAATCTCGCCGGTGAAGGTCTCTGTCGTCTCGCCGCTCCAGCCGAACCACAGGCCGGAATACTTCCGCAGCGCCGCGCCAAGCCCCATCGCGAGGCCGCCCTGGCTGGCCTCCTTGCCGCCGCCGGTGGTGACGCGGTTCGAAACGACAATGAGCCGGCTCATCGCACCGAGCTCCATGGGCGGCTAAGCAGGACCGCGCAGTTGATCATCCCGACTAGCGAATAAGTCTGCGGATAGTTCCCCCAGAGTTCGCCGTCCTCGAAGCTGATATCCTCCGAAAACAGCCCAGCATGAGTTCGCCTTTGCAACATGTCCTCGAACAAATCGCGCGCCTCGTCGACCCTACCTGCCAGATATAGCGCCTCGATGAACCAGAATGTGCAGAAATTGAACGCGGTCTGCGGCTGGCCGAAGTCGTCGCGGATCGAATACCGCAGGAGATAGGGGCCTCGTCTCAGCTCCTTCTCGATGGCGGCGAAGGTCGCCCGATAGCTGGGATCTTCGGGGCTGACGAACCTCAGATCGGCCAGCTGCAGCAGGCTGGCGTCGAGCTCCTCGCCGTCGAAGCTGGCGGCGTAGCGGCCCAGCTCCCGATTGAAGGCGCGGGTCTCGATGGCGGCGCGGATGTGGTCGGCCCGCTCGCGCCACAGGGATTCGCGCTCGGCGAGACCGACGCTGGGCGCGGCCTTGGCGAGCCGGTCGCAGGCCGCCCAGCACATCGCCGCAGAATAGGTGTGCACGGCCGCGCGGGTGCGGAACTCCCAAAGGCCGGCGTCGGACTTGTCATGCACCGCGAAGGCGCGCTCGCCGACCTCTTCCAGGGCCTTGAAGTCCTCCACTGTCGCCGGCCTGAGCAGGCGCTGGTCGTAGAAGGCCTGCACATTGGACAGCACGATCTGGCCGTAGACGTCGTGCTGGTCGTGCTCGTGCGCCTGGTTGCCGGACCGCACGGGCCCCATCCCGCGGTAGCCGGGCAGGCTGTCGATGACGCTCTCGGCCAGGGCCGGCTCGAGCCCCACGCCATAGACCGGCTGAACGCGGCCGCCCTGGGTGCGGTCCACGACATTGCGCAGGAAGCTCAGGAAGTTCTCCAGGATGTCCACCGCACCCAGCCGGTTCAGGGCCTGAACCACATAGTAGGCGTCCCTCACCCAGCAGTAGCGGTAGTCCCAGTTGCGCCCCGAGTTCGCGTGCTCCGGGATCGAGGTCGTCAGCGCCGCGACGATGGCGCCGGTCTCCTCATAGGCGCAGAGCTTCAAGGTGATCGCGGCGCGGATCACCGCCTCCTGCCAGTCCAGCGGCAGGGCGAGGGTGCGGACCCATTCCACCCAGTAGCGCTGGGTGTCGGTGAACATGCTGGCGATGGACGACGCCACCTCGCCGTTGAACGGCTCGTCCGGGCCCAGGAACAGGGCCATCGGTCCCTCCAGCCGGAACCAGCGCTCGGAGATGATGTGCGAGATCGGGCAGTCGGTCGTGAGCCTCAGCGTCACGTCATCGCAGATGTAGCGGATGTGGTTGGAGCCGGTGGTCCGCTCGGCCGGGCGCGCGCCCCAGCCGGTGGTCGGCCGCAGGCGGATGGAGATGGTGGGTGAAGCGTTCAGGGGCCGGATGATCCGGATCAGGGCGGTGGGGCGATAGGTGCGGCCGTACTTGATGTAGCGGGGGGCGAAGTCGAGGATCTCGATGGCGTCGCCCATCTGGCTGACCAGCTCGGTGCGCAGGATGGCGGTGTTGCGCAGGTAGCTCTGGCGCGCCTCCACCAGCCCTTCGAGCTCCACCGACCAGAAGCCGGTGGCGCCGTCCTCGGACGGCTCCCTGCCGCTGAGCAGCGAAGAGAAGACCGGGTCGTCGTCGAAGCGGGGCGCGCAGGCCCAGACGTGCCGTCCCTGGCGGTCGATCAGGCTCGCCATGGAGCAGTTGCCCACCGGAGCGAGGTCCAGGGTCTGGGTCATGACAGGTCACCTTCCGCTTCCAGCCAGGCCCGCACCGCCTCGATGTCCGGCAGCCGCCGGCGCGCCTCGGTCGCGCGCGGCGGTCCGACCAGGACGCCCAGGCCGCCATGCGCCTGGGCCGCGCGGAAGCCGTCCTCGTCGGTCAGGTCGTCGCCGACGAACAGGGGGATCGAGCCCGCGAACGGCGGCTCGCCCATGAAGGAGGTCACCGCCATCCCCTTGTCGAAGCCCGGCGTACAGATCTCGGCGACCATGTGACCGAGCTGGAGCTTGAGGCCATGGTCCCTGGCGATCGCCGTGGCCAGCTTGCGCACCTGGTCTTCCAGCGCGGGCGCCTCGCGGTAGTGCATGGCCACGCCCAGCGTCTTGTCCTCCAGCCGGACTCCCTGGTGGCGCCCGGCGAAGAGGAAGGCGCGCGCGCGCGCGTCGGCGAGGGCCGGATCCGGCGGCGCCAGCATCACCATGCCGTCCGGGCGCCGGCGCACCAGGCCGTGTACGGCGGCCACGGCGCGGGCCGCACCCTCGAGGATGCGGTCGACGTCTTCCAGCGAGCGCCCGCTCACCACCGCCACGCGGCCGTGCAGGCGGACCTGCAGGCGCTGCAGAAGGCGCGTGCGCCAGGGCTCGGGCCCCACGTCCTCGGGACGGGCCTGGATCGCCGCCAGGGTGCCGTCCAGGTCAAGGAACAGGGCCGCGCAATCCAGGGCGGCGAGCGGCGGCGGCGCGGGCAGGTCTTTGGCCTGAATCGCGGTCATAGGGTCCGATAGACGAGGCTAGGTCCCCATGGCCACCCCCATAGAGGGGCAAACGCGCAAGATGGCCCATTGATCCTTGGGCGTCGCCGCTTGTGCGAAGCCCCGCTTGCGAAGGCGACGCCCGCGCTTCAGTCGAAGAAGGCGAAGGCTCTGACGTCGATGCTCTCGCGCGCCGGCGCGTCCGGCGGACAGCTCGGGTCGTCGAAGGCGGAATGGGGCACGCCGGTGGCCCGCGCGGGGTCTGAGTCATAGCCCTTGAACACCAGCACCTCGTCGCGGGTCATGGCGGGGAAGTAGCACCAGCGCTGGCCCGGGCCGTGGCGGAAGACGCTGTTCTCGAACTTCAGCTCGGGCGCGCCGGGCGGATCGATGATGCAGTCCGACCAGACGCGGTCGCCCGCGCCCACCGTGCGCGCGTCGCAGATCGCCAGGGGCGCGTCCTGGGGCGGGTCCGACAGCGCCCGCCAAAGGTTGTAGATGGCGAAGCGCTTGCCGAGCCGCGCCTCGGCCTCCTCGGGCGGCAGCATCCGCTCGATCCAGAAGCTCGAGCCTGCGGGGTTCTGGCTGTAGTCGCAGTGGGCGAAGCGGGCGGTGACGGTCGAGCCGTCCTGGCCGACCCGCCCCGAGCGCTCCGAGCGCCTCAGCACGCCGCCCGGCGAGGCGACCACCTTGGCCGCGCCGGTGACCCGCGTCAGCAGCGTCTCCAGCTCGCGCATATAGACCTCGCGAACCTCGGCGGGGTCGAAGAAGTTGGTCACCGCCGTCGGGCCGTCCACCAGGGCGAAGCCCTCGCGGTCGAGCGACACCTCTTCGCGGATCGGCCGCACGTCCTCGATGGTCACAGCGCGCGGCTCGATCGGCAGGTTGTTCAGCTCGCGCTGGCGGCCATAGAAGATCGGCTTGCCCGCGCAGTCGCCAAGGAAGCCGATGGTCGAGTCCACCATCCGGGGCATGGGCGTCCTCCTGGTGTTTTCGGCAGTGACGAGCGTATCAGGGGCCCTGTCAAGGGCGGGGGGAAGGGACGCGCAGCAGGAGAAGCCGCCCAGACGTTTACATGTTGACCACTCGTTGACCATGCCGCGGTAAGTCAGGCGCATGAGCAAGCCTGTCCTATCGCTGCGCCTGGACTCGGAGCTGTTGGCCGCGCTGGATCAGGTTGCGCTGCAAGCAAGTCGACTAGGTCATCACGGCGATCCTGCAACGCTTTCTGGAGCAGGACTACGCCGAACAGCGAAGGCAGCTGAGGGAAGCGCTCTTCACCCGCCATGAGGCCGTTTGGAGCGACCTGTGGCCGGCGCCGCGCGGCAAAGCGCTCATTGAACCGAACGGCGAACCCACCCATACTCCTGTCCGTGAGCGCGCAACCCAACCAGAGCCCGAAGCCGTCGAAAGTCGGCAAGACCACCTACAGGGGAGTGACCCTGCAGACGCCGGCTGCGGCCTCCCGCTTCAGTTCCGTGGAAGTCAAACGGGCGGTTGAGCATGCGCTCGCCAAGCACGCCGGCGCCCTCAAGAAGCGCAAGTAGCCCGCCGAGAGGCCGATCGGTCTTCATCAACTGTCCGTTCGACCTGGAGTACCGGCCGCTCCTGCGGGCGATGTGCTTCACCATTTCGCTTGTGGCTGTGTTCCCCGATGTGCATTGGACTTCAGCGATAGCGAAGCGGTGCGGTTTCAGGAGATCATCACCTTGATGACCGACTGCGGCTTCTCGATCCACGACGTCTCGCGCGTCGAGCTCGACAGCGCATCCGGGCTTCCTCGATTCAATATGCCCCTGGAGCTGGGCGCCGATCTGGCTCTGAGGCTGGCGGGCGCTCCAGCCCAGCGGGCCCGCAGGACGCTGGTGCTCGATACGGAGAAGCATCGATACGACAAGATGCTGTCCGACATCTCGGGCATGGACATCGAGGCCCACGACAACGAGCCCAAGGCAGCCATCAAACATGTGCGCGATTGGCTGAACGCCAATCGCAGCGCCCGGCCGATCCTGCCTGGCGCTGCTGCGATAGCCGAGGACTACGCCGCCTACATGAGGATCGCTCCGGACATTGTCGCTGAGCTGCGCCTCGATCCGCACGATGACCTGCCCCACCGAGATTACCTCTACGTGGTGGGACTGGCGCTTCCATTGATCGAAGCCGCCCGGTCCGCCTGAACCCTCGCCTCGCTCTGTGCGCCCGGGCTCACGGCGCCGCCACGCAATTGCGAAAGGTCGCTGTTGTTCGAAGGCGCCCGGACAAGTCTGTCTGCGCTCAAGCTACGCGAGATTTGGCCTCTCAGCCCCCGGGGACCCTGAACGTCGCGTTGTCCGGCGCCGTGACCGGTGTCTCCGCATGCGGCGTGCCCGCGGGGACCCAGTCGTAGGGCACGGGCTGGGCGCGGTAGACCGAGTTGCTCTTCGGCGCGTTCGGGCCGAGCTGGACGAAGTCCGGGTTCACATATTCCCAGACGATCTCGCCCGTGCGCGTCACCTGGAAGATCCGCCCGTTGATGCCCTCGTCGATCAGGGTGTTGCCGTTCGGAAGGCGCCGGGCGCTCGAGATGAAGCCGCTGTAGAAGCTGGTCCCCGCCATGTGCGAG
Organism: uncultured Alphaproteobacteria bacterium; assembly: GCA_963775275.1. Classification (GTDB taxonomy): domain Bacteria; phylum Pseudomonadota; class Alphaproteobacteria; order Caulobacterales; family Caulobacteraceae; genus JANWHQ01. The sequence goes on from CAVZII010000005.1 coordinate 2,013,970, forward strand.
GACGCCCCGTCGTACTGCCAGACAACCTGTTTGGTCACAGGATCGATCTCGATCACCCGCGAGCCGGCCAGCGCGTTCAGCGGCGCGGGCGGATAGCCGGCTCCGCCCTGGTTGTCGAACATCATGATGTTGCCGGCGCCGACCAGGCCCTCGGGGATCATCTGGACGTCGTGCTGGCCGCTGATCTGGCCGGTGGGCCTGGGCAGGGTGCGGCTCGGCGGGCCGGGCGGGCGCGGATAGTCCGGGCCCAGGCGCCAGACGATGTGGCCGCTCTTCTTGTCGATGATCGCCGAGATGTTCGCCTCGCGCGAGCTGAAGACGATGTTGTCCGGCGCGAAGCGGGCGTCCCGCGCCTCGGCCCAGTGGTTGGGTCCCAGCGGCTTCATGTCGTTCACGTGCAGGAAGTCCGGCTGGCGCGCCGCCTTCACCAGCGCCATCTCGGCCGGCGTGAAGCCGAGCTCGTCCAGGTGGTCGGCGACCGACCAGCGCCAGACCAGCTTGCCGGCCGGGCTCACCTCATAGATCACGTCCACGAGCTGCTTGGGCGAGGCGAAGCCGGCGAGCCTGGTCTCCTCCTTGGCCAGGATCAGGGTGTCGCCATTGGGCAGGCGGTGCAGGTCATGATGCTGGTGCGCGCCGCCGGCGGGGCCGTCCTTGCCCCATTCCCAGACGACCTTGTCCGACCAGTCCACCTCGCCGATGGAAAGGTTGCCGATCCCCTCGGCCCCGCCGCCCGTCCCGCCGGGCGCGTCCGCGGTCTGCAGCAGCACATGACCCTTCGCCCCGCCGGCCAGCGCCGGGTCCACGAACACCGCGGGCACGCCCGGATGGGGCCAGGACCTGACTACGTTGCCGTCCATGTCGATCAGCCTGGTGGTCCGCCCCACCGTGATCAGCACATAGATGTTCTCGGCCTTGGACGGGTCGTAGCGGGTCACGCCGGTGGGAAAGACGCTCGGCATCGCCCGGGCCGTCCCGCCCGCCGCCAGCATCAGACCCAGGCCGGCCGCCGCCAGCCGCGCCGCCACCGCGCATACCCGCCATTGTCGCCTCCCCCAATCACGCCGCTTGTGCGGCGGTCCCGCCGCCAGCTTTTCACGCGCGGGGGACGACCTCAACCGCCGCGCTCACCGCCTCAGGATCACCGCTGCCTCGGGCGGCCAGGCGAGGCCGACGGGCTCGCCCGGGCCCGGCCCACGCCGCCGCCGGCGCTCGGTTGGCGCACGCGCAGGCGCTTGCCGGTCGCGAGCTCGACCTCATAGACCGTGTCGGGGCCGAAGTACGCGATCTGGCGGACCGTGGCCGCCAGGCCCTCGCCGGGCGGCCGCAGCGTGATCCGCTCGGGCCGGATCGCGGCCCAGCCCGGGCCGGGCGCGGCCGGCGCGATGGGGACGGGGGCGCCGATCTCGGCGGACTCGAAGCTCCGGCCGTCCGCGCCCACGCTCCCCTCGAACAGGTTCACCTGGCCGATGAAGTCGGCCACGAAGCGCGAGGCGGGCGCCTCGTAGAGGGCGGCGGGGGTCCCGACCTGTTCCAGGCGCCCCTGGTCCATCACCGCGCACCGGTCCGCCAGGGCCAGGGCCTCGTCCTGGTCGTGGGTGACGACCACGAAGGTGATCCCGACCTCCTGCTGCAGGGCCTTGAGCTCGAAGCGCATCTGTTCGCGCAGCTTGGCGTCCAGCGCCGATAGAGGCTCGTCCAGCAGCAGCACCCGCGGCCGCTTGACCAGGGCCCGCGCCAGGGCCACCCGCTGGCGCTGGCCGCCCGAGAGCTGGTCGGGCCGGCGCGCCCCGAACCCGTCCAGCTTGACCAGGGCCAGGGCGTCCTCGACCCGACGGAGGCGCCCGGCGGCCTCCACTCCCTCCATCCTCAGGCCATAGCCGACGTTCTCGGCCACGCTCATGTGCGGGAAGAGGGCGTAGGACTGGAAGACCATGTTCAGCGGCCGGCGGTTCGGCGCCACGCCCGCCATGTCCTGGCCGTCGATGGCGATGCGTCCCGCATCGGGGACCTCGAACCCGGCCAGGAGCCGCAGCAGCGTGGTCTTGCCGCAGCCGGAGGGGCCGAGCAGGGCGAAGAGCTCGCCCTCCTCGATCGCCAGGGTGACGGCGTCCACCGCCCGGGTCTCGCCGAAGGCCTTGCAGACCCCTTCGATGTCGATGATCGCGGCCACCGCTCAGGCCCTCAGGACCGTCGCGCGGCCGCCCTGCAGCTTCAGGGCGACGGCGGTCAGGGCGACGGTCAGGACGATCAGCACGGTGGAGGCGGCGTTGACCTCGGGCGTCACCGAGAAGCGGACCATGGAATAGACCTTCACCGGGAAGGTCGTCGTGTCGGGGCCCGAGGTGAAGAAGGTGATCACGAAGTCGTCCAGGCTCAGGGTGAAGGCCAGAAGGGCGCCCGCGATCAGGCCCGGGCGCATGTGCGGGACCAGGATGTCGGTCAGCACCTGCCGCTCGCCCGCGCCGAGGTCGCGCGCGGCCTCCTCGAGCTCGGGGTTGAAGGAGGCGAGCCGGGCGCGGGCGACGACCGCCACGAAGGGGAAGCAGAAGGCGATGTGGGCGATGACGATGGCGCCGAGGTTCGCCGGCCACGGCAGGCCCACGGGCCAGGGCAGGACCTTGGCGAAGAACACCATCATCGCTACGCCCATGCAGATCTCCGGCACGACGATGGGCAGGGCGAGCGTGCCTTCGACGGCGGCCTTGCCGGGGAAGCGGAAGCGCCAGAGGGCGACGGCCGCCAGGGCGCCGAGGACCACGCTGGCCAGGGTGGAGACCGCGGCGATGGTCAGGGAGTTGGCGAAGGCGGCCAGCAGCTCGCGGTCGGCCAGGGCGGCGGCGTAGTACTTCAGCGTGAAGCCCCGCCAGAGGACGTTGCGCCGGCTGTCGTTGAAGCTGAACGCCATCAGGGTGACCAGAGGCGCATAGAGGAACACGGCCACGAGGCCGAGCCACAGGCGCATGGGCCAGCGGCCGAGGACGTCGAGGGGCGCCCGGGCCTTCATGATCGCGCCCGGCCCCGCCGCTCCAGCACGGCGCGCAGCGCGATCGCGAAGAAGGTCAGGTACATCAGGACGAACGACAGCGCCGCGCCGAAGGGCCAGTCGTTGGCCGCCTTGAACTGGCGCTCGATCACATTGGCGATCATCTGGCTGGACGGCCCGCCCAGGAGGTCCGGGGTCAGGAAGGCGCCGAGCGTGGGGATGAAGGTGATGACCACGCCCGACACGATCCCCGGCATGGCGAGCGGGACGACGACCTCCAGCAGGGTCCGCAACCGACCGGCCCCGAGGTCCAGGCTGGCCTCGATCAGGGTCCGGTCCATCCGTTCGAGGGCGGCGTAGAGCGGCAGGACCATGAAGGGCAGCTGCACATAGACCAGGCCGAAGATCACGGCGGTGTCGTTGTGCAGCAGCTCCAGCGGCCGGAAGGGCGCCGGATGCAGGCTCATCGCCTGGCCGAGGGCGAACAGGGGCCTGTAGGCGAAGGCCAGGGCGAGGTTGACGTAGCCCTCCTCGCGCAGGACCGCGATCAGGGCGTAGGTCCGGATCAGCAGGTTCGTCCAGAACGGCAGCATGACCAGGAGCAGCAACCAGGCCTTGAGCCTCGGCGGGGCGAAGGCGATGGCGAGCGCCGTGGGGAAGCCGGCCGCGAGGCAGATGGCGGTCACGACGAGCGCGATCACGCCCGACTTCAGGAAGACGCCGAGGTAAAGCGGCTGGGCGGCTGCGGCGTAGTTGGCGAGGGTCCCGGTGACGCCGATCTCGGTCAGGCCGGTCGTGCGCCCGAAGCTGTAGAGCCAGACGATCCCCAGAGGGACCACGAAGAAGGCGAGCAGGAACAGCCCCGGCGGGGCCAGCAGGGCCGCGAACGGCCCCGGCGCGCGCTTGAAGTCCTGTTCGGACAACCCTCTCCCCCTGCGGGAGAGGGTGGCGGGCGGACGCCCGCCGGGTGAGGGGTCGCGCCAGACGCGCCGGAAAGGGCCTTCAACCCCTCATCCGGCCGCTTCGCGGCCACCTTCTCCCGCAAGGGGAGAAGGATAGCGAGGGCCGGCCCGCGTCAAGCGCCCTACGCCGCCCGGATGCGGGTCATGATCTGGTCGAACATGTGCTGGCGCTCCAGCCCCTCGAAGCGGCCGTACTCGCACCGGGCCAGCTGGGCGGCGGGCGGGAAGATCACAGGGTTGTCGCGATAGGACGTCGGCATCAGGGCGCGCGCGGCGGCGTTGGGGGTCGGGTAGAGGATGGTCTTCGAGATCTCGGCCCCGGCCTTGGCGTCCAGCATGAAATTGATGAAGGCGTGGGCGTTGTGGGGCCGAGGCGCCCCCTTGGGGATGGCGAGGCAGTCGGAGTTCAGCAGGCTCCCTTCCCGGGGCACGACGAAGCCGATGTCGTCGTCTTCCGTCATCACCTGGGCGATGTCGCCGTTGTACTCCATGACCAGGTCCAGCTCCTTCTGCAGCAGCAGATCCTGGCCGTTGTCGTCGTGGAAGACCTTGATGTTGGGCTTCTGGCGGATGATCAGCTGCTGGACCTTGAGCGCCGTGGCCGGGTCCACGCCCACGATCGAGTGGCCGAGGTACTTTGCGCCGATCCGAACGATGTCGGCCGCCTCCGAGACCAGGCCGATGCGTCCCTTGTAGCGGTCCGAATCGAACAGCCACTTCCAGCTGTCCGGCACGCCGTCGACCCTCGACTTGCGATAGCCGATGCCGGTGACGAGCCAGGTGTAGGGCATCGACCAGCGCCGGCCCGGGTCATAGGGGACGTCCCGGAACTCCGGCGCCAGGTTCTTCATGTTGGGGATCTGGGCGTGGTCCAGCGGCTCCAGCATCCCCGCCTCGCTCATCTCGGTGACGAACTCGTTGGACGGGACGATGACGTCGAAGCCGGGATTGCCCGCGCGCAGCCTGGCGAAGAGCTCGTCGTTGGTCGCGAACAGGCTCATGTTCACGTCCACGCCGCTCGCCGCCCTGAAGTCCGCGAGCGTCGTCTTTCCGATGTAGGTGTCCCAGTTGTAGAAGTTCAGCTTGGGCTCTTCGCCGCCCGGGATGGCGAGCGCGTGGGACGGGGCGGGGCGCCGGCCGCAGGCCTGAAGGGCGCCGCCGAGGCTCAGCCCCGCCGCCGCCGCGCCGAACGCCTTCAGGAGCGAGCGGCGCGAGCCATTGCCGGGCAACCGCCCCATCCTCGCGCCCCTGTCGGTCCCGGCGTCAGCTCAGATCCTCGTCCCAGGCGAGGATCGCGGCCGAATTGTCGCGCGAAGGCCCGACCTTGTCTCGCGCCTTGGTGAACCGCTCGCGCACCAGGCGCGACATCGGCGCGTCCAGCTTCACCTGTTCGCCGAGATCGGCGGCGATCGTCACGTCCTTGGTCATCAGCCCCAGGGTGAAGCCGCCGGCGAACGCGCCGCTCAGGACCTGCTGCTTGAAGATCATCTCGGTGGCGAAGTTCTTCCCGGTCGAGACGTTCAGGATGTCGATCATGGTCTCGCCGTCCAGGCCGAAGCGCTTGCCGATCAGGACCGCCTCGGAGGCGGCGGCCATCCCCGCCGCGGCGACGAAGTTGTTCAGGGCCTTCATGGCGTGGCCCGTTCCCAGGGACCCCGTGCGGAACAGCCGGTCGCCCATGCACAGCAGGACCGGGGTCGCCTTGCCGATCGCCGCCTCGTCCTCGCCGCCGATCATGATGGCGAGCGTGCCGGTGATCGCGCGGGGCACCGCGCCGGAGACCGGCGCGTCGATCAGGACCGCGCCCAGCTTGGCGAGCTCGGGCCCCAGGCGGCGGGTGTCGCCGGGCTCGGACGAGCTCATGTCCGCCACCACCAGTCCCGGCCTGATCGCCTTGGCGAAGGCGCCGTCCTCGTCCTCCAGCAGCGCCTGGCGGACGATCTTGCTGGTCGGCAACATGGTGACGACGACCTCGCAGCCGGCGACCTCGGCGGGGCCGGACGCGGCCTTGCCGCCGACCTCGCTCACGAACTTGGCCAACCGGTCGCGGTCGGCGTCGAAGACGGTGAGCTCGTGCCCGCCCTTGAGGATGTTGGCGGCCATGGGCCAGCCCATGGCGCCGACGCCGATGAAGCCTACGCGCATGTCAGTCGAGCCCCATTTCCTTCAGGACCGCCTGGGCCTGGTTCATGCTGTCGGCCGCCGCCGGCACGCCGCCGTAGATCATCACGTGGATCAGCACCTCGCGGATCTCCTCGGGCGTGACGCCGTTGGCGATGGCGCCCTGGACGTGGACCCGCACCTGGTTCGGCCGGCTGAGCACCGCCAGGATCGCCAGGGTCAGCATGCTGCGCGTCTTGCGGTCCAGCGGCGGCCGGTTCCACACCTCGCCGAAGCAGTAGCGGGTGATCAGCTCCTGGAACGGCCCGCTGAAGGGCGTCGCCGCCTCGATCTGCTTTTCCGCGCCGGCCTCGCCGAACATGTCGCGCCTGAGCTCGAGGCCCTGGGCGAACAGGTCCTGTTGATCCGCCATATCCTGCGTTCCTCCCTCACCGTGTCTCGCGAACCGTCCTGTCCCAGGCGGCCCGGACCTCATCCAGACGCTCGGGCGGACGCTCCAGCAGCGGCAGCGCTGTCGTTCGCACCTTGTCCCGCTGGGCCTCCAAGGTCACGTACTCCACCGGCGACTTGCCGTCCACGCGGGCCAGCATCAGGCCGGGCAACAGGCTTGCCGCCCGCGCCTCGAAGGCCTCCCGGGGCTCCCAGTCGACCGCGTCCAGATGGGCCTCGGCCAGGGCGACGAAGCTGGCGTTCAGGGCGTCCGCCGCGTCGGTGACCAGGCGCTTGAGCAGCAGGTGGTTCAGGCAGAAGGCGAGATCGAAGGCCGGGTCGCCCCAGGTCGCGGTCTCCGCGTCCAGGAACACCGGGCCCTTGGGGCCGATCAGGATGTTCTTGGGGCTGACGTCGCCGTGGACCAGCGCCAGGCGCAGCGAGGCGGTGCGCGCGGCCAGCGCCTCGAGCGCGCCCGCCGCCTCGGGCCGGGCCCGCGCCGTGGCCAGGAGGTAGGCGTCGATCCTCAGGGCGTGGAAGATCTCCTGGGAGTCGAACTCGGCCGCCAGGGCCGGCTCGGCGGCGCTCATGGCGTGGATCCGGCCGAGGCGCCGGCCGACCTCGGCGGCGAAGGCCGGGTCGGCGCGGCCGGCCAGGAGCTCGGCCTTCCACAGGCGGTGGCTTTCGGGGGGCAGGAACGCCATGGCCATGAGCCGCCCGTCGGGGCTCACCGCCAGGGGCTCGGGCGCGGCGTCGGGCGTCCAGCGCCGCGCTGCGCGGAACCAGCGCCATTCGTAGAGGTTGCGGCCCTCCGGCGCGCGCCAGTCGGCCTGGACCCTGAGCTTGGGCAGGGCCCGCTTCACGCACAGGGTCCGCCCGGGCAAGTCGACGCGGAAGATGTCCGAGGAGACGCCCCCCGACAGCGGCGTGAAGGCCGCCGGCTCGCCCGCGCGGGCGAGGCCGGCCTCCACCAGGAAGCCGGTCAGGACGCCTTCCGCATCCGGAGCCTCAGTAGCCAAGGTCGAGGTCGACCAGGTTGCGCAGCGGCCGGCCGGACCGGTAGCGCGCGAGGTTGTCGAGGAAGATCTCCGCCGCGCGGGCGGGCCAGCCCGTGGACATGGCCGAGCTGTGGCTGGTCAGGAGGGTGTTCGGCGCGCTCCAGATCGGATCGTCCGCAGGCGGAGGCTCGGGTTCGGTGACGTCCAGCAGGGCGCCGGCGATGCGGCCCTTGCCGAGGGCCTCGACCAGGGCGGGCTGGTCGATCAGGGCGCCGCGGGCGATGTTGACGATCCGGGCCGAGGGCTTCATCGCGGCGAGCTCGGCCGCGCCGATCAGGCCGCGCGTCTCCTCGGTGGAGGCGGCCGCGATCACGACCCAGTCGAACTCTCCGAGCCGTCCTCTCCAGCCGTCCGCGCCGATCACCCCCGGCTCGTCCGTCGGCGCGCGCCGCACGCCCACCACCTCGGCGTCGAAGGCCTCGAGCCGCCGGCCGATCTCGCGGCCGATCGCGCCATAGCCCACGATCAGGACGCGCGCGCCGGCCATGTCGTCGGCCTGTGTGGTCCAGGGCGCCCAGCGCCGCCCGTGCTGGTAGGCCATCAAGGCCTTCAGGTCCTTGGCCATGGCCAGCATGCCCATGACCACGAACTCGGCCATGGGGACCGAGGAGATGCCCTTGCCGTTGGTGAACAGCAGGCCGCGCTCGCGCATGCGCGCGAAGGGCCAGGCGTTCACCCCGGCCTGGATGGTGGTGATCCACTTCAGGTCGGCGCCGGCCTCGACCACGGCGGCGAGGCCTTCGGAGCCGAAGATGTCGACCCAGGCGATCTCCATGCCCCCGACCGCCGCCTCCGCCTCGGGCGGGCCGGCGTACCAACGGACCTCGAGGTCCGCCGGCAGCCTGCCTTCGAGCTCGGCGCGGACCGTCGTCGGGATCGCGGCCTTCACGGCGTCAGCGGCCGAGACCCTGACGGACCATGTCGACCACCCCCGGGATCGCCGCCTCGTTCAGCGGGGCCATGATGTGCACCCCGGCCACGCCCTCGATCTTGGCGAGCTCGAGCGCCACCTCGGCGCAGATCTTCTGGCCTTCGGCCTTGGGATCGGTCGCGCCCTCCATCCGCTCGATGATCGAGTCCGGGATGACCGTGCCGAACAGGTTCTCCTTCATCCACCGGCCCGAGCGGGCCGAGGCGAGCGGGGCGACCCCGATGATGTGCTTGATCTTGCCCTTGAGGCCATGCTCGGCGAGGCGGGCCATGTAGCGGCCGACCACGCCGGGATCCATGCAGAACTGGGTCTGGGCGAACTGGCCGCCGGCCTCGATCTTCTTCATGAGGCTCTTGGGCGCCCAGCCGTCGGGCGGATCGATCGGCGCGTCGGCGACCCCGATCATGTACTGGGGCGCGGTGAGGATCTTGCGCCCGTGCGGCAGCTCGCCCGCATCACGCATGTGGGCGGCGACAGAGACCAGGGTCGCGGAGTCGTAATCGAACACCGGCTTGGCCTCCGGCTGGTCGCCCTGCTTGGGGTCGTCGCCGGTCAGGAACAGGATGTTGCGGATGCCGACGGCCGAGGCGCCGAGGAGCTCGCTCTGCAGCGCGATGCGGTTGCGGTCGCGGCAGGTGATCTGGAGGATCGGCTCGATCCCGTTCTGCAGCAACGTCAGGGCCGCGACCAGGGCGTCCAGGTGCGCCCGCGCGCTCGCCCCGTCGGTGACGTTCACCGCGTCGGCATAGCCCTTCAGCGGACCGGCCTTGTCCATCAGGTCCTTGGGATCGGCCGACAACGGCGGGGTCACCTCGGCGGTCATCACGAACACGCCGGAATTGAGCTTGTCTTGAAGGCTTGAGGCCATGGTCCTGCCGCTCCTGGGATCCGCCCGCGCGGGCGGGCGCGGTGTTCTAACCGATGTTACGGTCAGGCCGAAACCCGCCTTCGCAGCGCGCGCAGATCTATGGCGCCAGCGCGCCGTCGCGGCGGTTGACCAGGAAGGCTTCGGGCTCCTCCAGGAAGTCCTGGATGATCTGTGCGGCGGCTTCAGGCCGGTCCTCGGTGATCGAATGGCCCGCGCCATAGACGAAGACGACGTTGCAGGCCGGCATCAGCGCGCGGTAGCGGCGGGCGAAGGCGGTGGGGATCAGCTCGTCGGTCGTGCCGAACAGGGCCAGCGTCGGCGTCTTGATCTCGCCCATCCGGCTCTCCAGCGCCGCGTCCACCGGCGGGCCGAACAGGCGCGTGACCAGGGCCGCCTGCTTGCTTCCGATCTCGGGCTCGACGCCCTCCTGCACGGTGGGCATGACCCAGCCTTGCGGGCGGATCGCCGAGGGCGCGACGAGGACCAGGCTGCGCACCTTCTCGGGCGCCTGCAGCGTCATCCAAAGGGCGAGCTTGGCGCCGAAGGAGTGGCCCATCAGGTCGAACCGTTCGAGCCCCAGCGCGGCGGCGGCGGCGAGCATGGTCGAGGCCAGCTCCTCCATCGTCCGTGTCCGGTCGTTCACCGGCGAGCGGCCGAAGCCCGGCGCCTCCAGGGCGATCAGGCGGCGGTCCTGGGCCAGGAGGTCGTGCGCCGGGGTGAGCCTGACCCCCCGCGCCGTGTGCATGAACAGCAGCGGCGGCCCGCGTCCGGCCTGAAGGCAGCGGATCTCGAAGCCGTCGGCGCTCACCTTATGCTCGGTGAAGCCCGCACCCGGCGCAGCGGTCTGCCCGTCCATGTTCACCACTCCCGGATCGCCGGCAGGACCTTGGTCCCGAACAGCTCGATGCCCCTCATCGCCTTCTCCCCTCCCGGCGGGCCCGGGATCAGGTCGAGCACGCCCGCCCCGACCTCGTCCTTGATGCGCCTGATCTGGGCGATCACCGTCTCGGGGCCCCCGATCAGGAGCTGGCCCTTGTCGATCTGGTCTCTCACGCCGCCGCTGAACGCCGCGGCCACGCGCCCGCGCTGGGCCTCGTCGCGGCCGTAGTAGCCGGCGTCGGCGATGGCGCTCTCGGCCTGGCGCGACAGGGCCAGGCTGACGCTGCCGCGCGGGCCGCGCGTGGTCTCCTCCACGTCCGCCATGGCCTGCTCGTCGCTTTCCGCCACGTGGCAGGTGACCCGGTAGATGATGTCGTCGCCGGTGGGGGTCCAGCCGTGGACCTCGGCCTGGTCGCGATAGTAGCGGCTGGCCTTGGCGGCGAGCTCGAGCGTCGTGACCGCGAAGCCCAGGCCCAGGCGGTTCCTGGCGGCGAACTCGCCCGACTCCGGGCTCGAGCCGGACATGTAGATCGGCGGATGCGGCGCCTGCACCGGCCGCGGCCAGATCGAGATGGACTTGTACTGATAATACCGGCCCTGCCAGCCGAAGGGCTCCGGCTCGGTCCAGGCCATGCGGATCAGCTCCAGCGCCTCCTCGAAGCGGGCGCGCGATTCGGCCGGGTTGATGTTGTAGGTGACGTACTCGTTGGGCGTGCCGCGCAGCATCCCCGCGATCACCCGTCCGCCCGACATGGCGTCGAGCATGGCGAACTCCTCGGCCACCCGGACCGGGTTCAGGATCGGGATGTCCGCGCCCAGCAGCGCGATCTTGGCGCGCTTGACCACCTGGGTCAGGGCCCCGGCCAGGACCATGGGGTTGGGGGTGATGCACAAGGGGGCGAAGTGGTGCTCGGCCACCGTCACCCAGTCGTAGCCGACCTCGTCGGCCAGCTTGGAGCGGTCGATCGCCTCCTGGAAGCTGCGTTCGGCGATCTCCGGTGAGTAGATCGTCGCGGGCACGGGCCAGCCGCCGCCGGCGGCCGGGCCCACATAGGGGCAGGGGCTGAACAGGGCGGCCTTCATCGGCGGCTCCTCGCATGGGGGGTGTTCGGACGGAAGGCCGTCGGCGCGCCCGCCCGCCGGAGCCTCAGGGCTTGGCCGACCGCGTTCCGGCGGCCCGTCGCTTCACGGGAGTCGGCGGCTCCTCGACCTCCGTGCAGGGCGGCTCGGCGGCGAGCAGCTCCAGCGCGTTGCTCTCCAGCTTGTCCAGCACCTTGGAGAAGCCGCTGAGCTGCTCCGGCGTCAGGCCCTGGATCAGGGCCCCGTGCTGGGCGAACGCCAGGTCCACGAGCTGGTTGAACACCTTGCGGCCCTCGACGGTCGGCGAGATGAACACGCCCCGCTCGCCGCGCCGGCTCTCGCGCACCAGGAGGCCCGCCTCCACCAGCCGCTTCACGCCGCGGCTGAGCTGGCCCTTGTCGTGGCGCGACACGGCCGCCAGCTCGTTCAGCGACATGGGCGCGCGGTCGCCCACCTGGGACATCACCCGCCATTCGAAGTCCGACAGACCGAGCTCCCGGCGCGCCTGGGGCGCGGAGAACCTGCGCATCAGACCGAGGATCTTGAACAGGCGCGGCGCCAGGAGCCGGCCATGCTGCCCCTTCTCGCGCTCGAACCAGTACTTGGCGTCCTGCTGTTCGGCGGCCACGGCCCCAGGTCCCTCCGATCAAGGGCTGAGGATGCACAGAACGCCGCCGAACACCAAGGGCGGTTCGAAGATTATTACAGAGCTGTTGCAGCCCGTGAATTGCGGCGGCCGCCGTCTACCGGCCGTCGGCCGGCGTCCAGCCGTCGCCGAGGCCGTACTGGAACGTGACGAAGGGGAAGGCTTCGATCTCGTGGATCTTGTCGCCGCGGATCCCGAAGGTCTCCATCGTCACCATGTTCAGGATCATGCCGGTCCCGTTGTTGTTGGCGTAGGCGTTGGGCTCGACGTGGCGCTTGGTCCCGTCCTCGACGAACATGGGGAAGGCCGCGACCAGCCCCTTCTGCTCGTCGATCACCAGCCGCCGCGGCCAGATCCTGGTGATGAAGTTGAAGATCCCGGTCGAGATCTGCTGCTCGCAGGTCATCATCGAGAAGGTCGCCAGGGGGCCCGACGCCGGCGGCGGCGCGGGCGAGGGGGCGAAACGGCCCGGGGTCTTGTTGTTGACCGTCTGATAGCCCTGCTCGTGGCGCACGCAGTCGTCGGCGAAGGGCGCGATCTTGCCGTCCTCGCCGGTCAGGGCGTCGAAATAGGCGTTGGCCGCATAGGTCAGGAACTCGCGCGAGGAGCGCTCCTTGGCCGGAACGTCGGCCAGCATGGCCGGCCGCGGCGTGGTCAGCAGCTCCATCGCCGGGGGCGCCACGTTCGGGTCGATCAGCTGCTCGACCTCGGTGATCATCCGCCGCTCGACCTTCAGGCGCAGGGCGACCAGCGCCGGCTTGCCCTGGATCTCATAGACGGTCTGCACCGCGACCTGGCCCGAGACCGGGTCGGCGACGGTGATCTTGAAGCCGGTCGGCTTGATCTCGCGCTTCCACAGCGAACCCTCGCCGAGATGAAGCCGGGCGGTGTTCTCGGTGAACCAGACCTGCTCGGCCAGCGGCAGGCCCGAGCGGTCCTTGGTCTCCAGCGCGTGCATGTACTGGTCCATGAAGCCGACCAGGCAGGCGCGGTCGCACGGCTTCACATTGGCCGGGTTCCAGGGCTGCTTGTACCAGGGCTTGGCGGCCTGGGCGGCCTGGGCGGCCTGGGCGGCGGCGGGCGAGGCCGCCATGCCGAGGGTGAGCGCCGCGCCGAGCGCCAGCGCGCCCATCACGTTCAGTTTCATGGCCCTCTCGCCTCCGCGCGGACTATGGTCTTGTCGCCGAGATTGGCCGTGCGCCTTTGACTGAGTCAACCGCGTTGACAGGAACCCTGGCAATCGCCAATCGTCGGACGGGGAGCGGGACCAAGCCTGGGGGAAGCCGATGACGGCCGTAGCGACGAGGGGTGATCAGGCCGGCGACGCCGGCGCGCCGGTATCGGCGACGGCGCCGTGGCCGCCGGCCAGGACCGCCTATTTCACCGTCTTCATGATGGCCCTGGCGGTGATGTTCGCCGAGATCGACCGGGGCGCCATGCAGCTGCTGGTGCAGCCGATCAAGGCGACCTTCCATCTGTCGGACGCCTGGATGGGCGCGCTGCTCGGTCCGTTCTTCGCCCTGTTCTACGCCGCCTGCGGCGTGCCGACCTCCCGCTTCGTCGACCGCTTCAACCGCAAGAACTTCCTGTCGGCGGCCCTGGCGGTATGGAGCACCGCGGCGGTGTTCTGCGGCCTCGCCCAGAACCTCGTCCAGCTCGCCGTCTCGCGCCTGCTCCTGGGCGCCGGCGAATCGCCCAACGGCCCGGCGATCTTCTCGATCATCTCCGACAGTTTCCCGCGCAAGCACCTCACGCGGGGCATCGCCCTGATGCAGCTCGGGATCACGGTCGGCACCGGCTTCTCCCTGATCATGACCGGGGTGCTGATCGCGGTGCTGATGAAGATCCCCGACCAGCATGTCGCGGGCCTGACGCTGCGCTGGTGGCAGCTGGTGTTCATCGCCCTCGGCCTTCCCGGCCTGCTCGTCGCCGCCACGATCGCCAGGACGGTCAAGGAGCCGGCGCGCCACGGCGTGGTCGTGCGGACCCGGCACAGCATGGGCGAGGTGCTCGGCTACATGTGGTCCAAGCGCGCCGTGTTCGGCCCGTTCATGGGGAGCTCGGCGATCGGCGGCCTCGGCATGGGCGTGCTGGCCTGGACCGCGACCTTCTACATCCGGACCTATGGCTGGTCGCCGGCCGACGTCGGGATCAGGACCGGCCTCGTCAGCCTCGTGGCGACCCCGGTGGGCCTCTTCCTCGGCACCTGGCTCTACGAGCGCTGGGTGCGTCAGGGCCGCCACGACGCGGCGATGCAGGTGGTGCTGTGGGGCCGCCTCATCGGCCTGCCCGCGGCCATGCTCATGCCGCTGATGCCCAACGGCGAGCTCGCCCTGGCCTTCACCTTCATCTCGATGATGATCCTGGGCGGCACGGGGGCCTCGACCAACTCGATCCTGCAGATCGTCTCGCCCAACCTGATGCGCGGCCAGATCACCGCGATCTTCTTCCTGTTCTACACCCTGGTCGGCCAGGGGCTGTCGCCGTGGCTGATCGGCCTGGCCACCGATCTCATCCTGCACGACGAGTCCAAGCTCAGGTGGGCCATCCTCGGCGCGAGCCTGCTGTTCCAGCCCGCGTCCCTGTTCGTCCTGTGGCTGGGCCGCAAGGCCTACGCCCGAGAGGTCGAGCGGATCGAGACCGCGGAAGCCGCCGCGGCGGCCTGATCCTGAGCCCTGTGACCGGAGACGCTGATGCTCGACGTCTATACCTGGGAGCCGAACGCCAACTCCGGCAAGCCGCTCCTGGCGCTGAAGGAGAAGGGCGTCGCGTTCGAGTTCCACTACATCAACATGGGCCAGCTCGAGCAGCACTCGCCCGAATACCTGAAGGTCAATCCCCAGGGAACGATCCCCTGCGTGATCCACGACGGCTTCAGGATGCTCGAGTCCACGCCGATGATGGAATACGTCGACGAGGTCTTCGACGGCCCGAGCCTCACGCCCGACGACCCCTACCAGCAGTGGCGGATGCGCTGGTGGATGCGGTACGTGGACGAGTACCTGAACCCCTCGCTGGCGATGCAGGCGGGCTCGGCCGCGGGCGGGCGCATGGCCGGCCAGATGTCCGAAGAGGAGAAGGACGCGGCGGTCGCGCGCATTCCCCTGCCCGAGCGGCGGCGGGTCTGGCGGCTGATCCTTGACCGCGGGGTGTCGGAGGCGGAGCTCGCGGAGTCCCGCCGCCGGGTGGGCGCCGCCATCGCCGAGTTCGAGCGGGCGCTGGGCGAGCATCCCTATCTGGCGGGCCCGACCTATTCCCTGGCCGACGTCGACGCCATGACCACCCTGCACTCCTGGCCCCTGATGCGCGAGGAGATCAGCGAGGCGGCGACCCCGAACCTCTGGGCCTGGTTCAGGAGGTGCCACGCGCGGTCGGGGATCAAGGCGGCCTTCGAGCTCGGCCGCTTCATTGGCCCGCGCATGGGCGAGGTCAGGGCCAAGCTGGGCCTCGAGGCATAGGGGCGGACCGGTGATCGCGCTTTATCATTGGGAGCCCGGCCCCAACTCCGGCGAGGTTCTGATCCTGCTCAAGGAGAAGGGGATCGAGTTCACGGGCCGTTACGTCGACGTCCTAGGCTTCGAGCATCTGTCGCCCGAGCTCCTCGCGATCAACCGCTTCGGCCAGGTCCCGGTCCTGGTCCACGACGGCCGGATCCTGACCGAGACGGGCTTCATCCTGCAGTACCTGGAGACCGTCTTCCCCGAGCCGTCCTTCACGCCGGACGATGCGCACGGCCGCTACTGGGTCAATGTCTGGATCAAGTACGCCAACGAATACCTGGCGCCGGCGGCCTGGCGGCTCGGCGTCCACAAGACCCGCGACCAGCTCCTTGCCCACGCCACCCCGGCCGCGCGCCGGGCGCTGGCCGCCGCGCCGCTGGAGCGCCAGCAGGCCTGGGCCAAGACCCTGGACGAAGGCTTCACGCCCGAAGACCTCGAGATCGCCCGGGCGCTCCTGCCGGTCAGGCTGGACCACATGCGAGAGGCGCTCGAGCGCGCCGACTGGCTGGCGGGAGACCGCATCTCCCTGGCCGACGTCGCGGTCTTCCCGACGATGAGCCAGCTCGAGGGCCTCGCGGGCGACCTGATCAACGCCCAGGCGACGCCCGGCGTCGTCGCCTGGCTCGAGCGGATGCGCGCGCGCCCGGCGGTCCAGGCGGCGCGCGCCATGGGCCGCGCGACCGATCCCGACGCCGTCTTCGCCCCCGGCCCCGAAGGCTCGCGCTGGGGGTGACGAGCGCCGCGGCCCGTTCAGGGCCGCGGCTGGAATCGGTCCGGTGGACCGATTCCCGCGAGGAACGCCCGGAGCGTCAGCGCAGGGCCGGATGACGAGCGCCGCGGCCCGTTCAGGGCCGCGGCTGGAATCGGTCCGGTGGACCGATTCCCGCGAGGAACGCCCGGAGCGTCAGCGCAGGGCCGGATGACGAGCGCCGCGGCTCGTTCAGGGCCGCGGCTGGAATCGGTCCGGTGGACCGATTCCCCAGGTTTGCCCTCGGGCGGGTCGCGCAGCGACGCGACCCGGGGGAACGCCCGGAGCGTCAGCGCAGGGCCGGATGACGAGCGCCGCGGCTCGTTCGGAGCCGCGGATGGAATGATCCGGTGGATCGATTCCCCAGGCTTGCCCTCGGGCGGGTCGCGCAGCGACGCGACCCGGGGGAACGCCCGGAGCGCCGGCGCAGGGCCGGATGACGCGCGTGGCGCGGCCTACTCCGCCCCGATCGTGCGCTTGTTGCGGATGAACTGGGACAACACCCACTTCTCGCCCGAGGCGGGGGGCGGCCGGCGTGCGCCGTCCTCGGATCCGGCGTTCCGGACGAGTCCGTGCTGAAGAAGATCAGCGCATCGCCGGTCTCGCCCCTGTGGCGCAGGCCGAGCTGGGCGAACTCGGTCTCGCCGCCCTCATAGCCCTCGTTCAGATAGACGAGGCCGGTGGCGACCCGCTGGCCGAGCTGGGCGATCTCGGCGGCATAGGCCGGCGCCGAAGGATCGAGGTAGTCGAAGTGCTCGCTGGCCTCCTCGCCGACCTGGTAGTTCAGGATTGCAAAGGCCTCCATCATCGTCAGCGTGACGTCCGCGGCGGCGCCCAGACGGGTCTGCACCAGCAGGTTCAGGAGGCTGGTCTCGGTCAGGTCGAAGTTGGCCACGCGGTTGGTGCGGGTCTGGCCCATGATCGTCAGGCCGGTCCTGGGATCGTGCACCTGCGCGCGCTGAAGCCTCGGCGTCGATTGGGCGATGATCCGTTCACAGACGGCCTTGGGGACCAGGGCGTCGACCGCCAGGATCCGCGGGGACGAGCTGACCAGCCGTGCGGCGGGCGGGCGGGTCCAGAAGCCGAGGTCGACCTTCCGGCGAAGGCGTCCCCAGCTCGCCGCGTCCCGTTCGTCCGCGCCGTCTTCGCCGGCCATCAGGACCAGCTGCTCGCGCGCGTCGGCCCATCCCAGCTCGGCCGAGCGCTGCAGGTAGTCGAGCGCCACGGGCCAGCTCTGGGGACCGAAGAATCCTCCGCCCGCCAGCACCGAGATCCGGGCCGCGGCCTCGCCGCCGCCGCGCTGGGCCGCGTCCGACAAGAGCCCCGCGCCGTCGCGCGGGCGCAGCGGCGCGTCCTGGCCGGTCAAGAGCCGCGTGCCGAGCCGGGTCAGCGCCTCGACATCGCCGCTCCTGGCCGCGCGAGCGAGCCAGTCGACGGCCTCATAGTGCCGGCCGTTGCGATCCAGCCGCTCGGCGATGCGGACCTGGGCGCGCACGTCGGCCTGGTCGCTCTGTCCCTCGCCACCCGCCGTCATCGGCGGCCCTCCCGACGCAAAAAGGGGCGGACCTTGCGGCCCGCCCCCATGCTCATACCCGTTTCGGACCAGGCTTAGAACCTGGCCTTGATGCCCACGTAGAAGCGCCTGCCGATCACGTCGTAGTCGGACAGCGTCAGGCCCAGGGCGCTGTTTGCGGTTCCTACGCCCGTGTCGCGGCCGGCCACCTCGGGCTGGGCGTCGAACAGGTTGTTGATGCCGGCCCTCAGGCTGTAGTTCGGGGTGAGCTTCCAGGTCCCGAACAGGTCGAACTCGTCGTGCGCGTCGACCGGTTGGCGGGTCGTCGCCGGATTGGTCAGCGACGCCGCGTCCCGCGCCGACGGCAGGTGCCGCCACCGCATGCCGAGGCTGCCCATGTCCAGCGCATAGGTGAGGGTGGTGTAGGTCTTGTACTTGAACTGCGAGCCGCCCTGGCCGTTGACGGTGCCGGCATAGTTCAGGAACGTCCCGCCCGGCGCGTTCTGGATCTTGTAGCTGTCCAGCCAGCTCAGCACGAAGTTGAGGTTCAAGGCGCCCGGCGCATTGCCGAACAGGTCGGCGAGATCGGCGCTCCAGTCGAACTGGACGTCGATGCCGTCGGTGTTGATGGCGCCGAGGTTGAAGTAGGGCGCGATGGCGTGCCGGTTGCCGCCCGTCCCGACCTCACGCTCGATGAAGTCGCAGAACGAGTTGCCGCCGATCGCCAGGGTCGGGTTGGACTTGCCGTCGGCGTTGAAGCACTGCTCGTACGAGATTTCGCTCGTCACCGTCTGGATCGCGCCGGCGATGTCGATCTTGTACCAGTCCACCGACAGCTGGGCCCTGGACAGCAGCGGCGACTGGATCGGCGACCTCAGCACGATGCCGGCCGTGTAGCTCTTGGCCTGCTCCGGCTTCAGGTTCAGGTTGCCCTGCTGGATGTCGATGGTGAGCGGGAAGTAGAACGGGAACAGGCCGGTATAGTTGTCCGCGCTCGGCGTCCCCGGCACATAGGTGAAGCCCGGGTCGAACTTGTGGATCAGGTCGGCGCAGAGCTGCTGGGTCTTCAGCCGGTTCGGGTTGGAGGCGTTGTTGCCCCACGGCACCGGCGTGCTCGAGGCGCAGGGGTCGCCGGCCGCCGCGCCGACCACGAACGAGGTGTTCGGCTGGTACAGCTCGGCGATGTTCGGCGCCCGGTTGGCCACCTGGTATCCGCCGCGGAAGCTCAGCCAGTCGTTGACCGACCAATCGCCCGTGATCTTGTAGGTCCACTGCCCGCCGGCGGTGTTGTAGTCCGAGTAGCGCGCGCCCGCGTCGATATCGAGCTTCTTGAAGAACGGGATGTCCCTCAAGAGCGGGACCAGCAGCTCGGCGTAGCCTTCCTTGACGTCGATGAAGCCGTTGGTCGGGCTGGCCGGGAACAGGCCCACCGGCGAGTCGGCGATGGAGTGCACGTCGAGCAGAGGGTCGGGATGGAACTTGAAATCCTCTTCCCGGTAGTCCGCGCCGAGCGCGAAGCTGAGCGCGCCGGCCGGAAGCTGGAACAGGTCGCCCGTGACCGTCGCCTCGATGATGTTCTGGGTCAGGTAGCTCTGGGTCTTCATCGGCGCGGAGATGGCGTCGATGCAGTCCTGCGTCGGCGCCGTTCCCTTGAACACCGTGTCATAGAAGCCGGAGGTGCAGGTGGCGGTCTGCTGTGAGCCCAGCGAGAGCGTCCCGTTCTGGCCCCAGTTCGGCAGGGCCAGGAACTTCTGCAGTTTGTCGGTCGAGGCGAAGCCGCTGACCAGGTCGGAATCGGTGGTCGTCTTGCCGTGCGAGCCGTAGACGTCCCACCGCAGGCCCGTGCCCGGGATGTCGCCCTTGAACCCCGCCGTCAACTGATAGGTGTTGGTCGTGTCGACCGTCGTGCGCTGGCCGGCGAAGTTGTCGAGCTCGATCTGCAGGGCCCAGGGCGTGGAGGGACCCACGGGCTGACCCAGGAAGTTCACGCCGTCGACGCCGCCGTTCCGCGAATCGAGCAGGGCCTCGAGCTCGGCCGGCACCGGGTGGGCCGCGTCGTGCGGGATCGGCGCGCCCCAGAACTGCACCGCCGGCGAGGCCAGGACCGAGGTCTTGACCTGGGTCTCCGAGAAGTTGCCCTGCAGGTAGGCGGTGATGTGGTCGGTGATGTCGTAGTGGCTGTCCGTGAACATCGCCCAGCGCGTCAGCGGCAGCGACAGGGGCGCGTTCAGGTTGTTGAAGCCGAGCGAGCCGGAGTTCTGGATCTTGAAGCCGGGCGCCAGCGGGCCGGTGTAGCCGGGCGATCCGACGCCGTTGGCCCCGAGCCCGGAGTAGAACACCGACTGGTCCGGGTTCACGGTCACCGAGCTGCCGGCGGCCGGATAGACGCCCGGACCGAAGATGGCGTCCAGCGCCGCAGCGCTCGGTCCGTTGCCGATGAACGGCAGGCCGACGAAGGAGGCGTTGATGCCCCAGTCGAAGCTCCCGTAGGGCAGGAAGGGGTAGGAGCCGCCGGCGTTGGTGGTCGGGTCGTTGAAGCCGTCCAGGTAGAACTGCCGGTCGCGCTGCAGGATGATGGCGCGCTGGGTATAGCTGACGCCGACCATGGCGTTGCCGCGGTCGTCGGCGAAGTTGCCGCCGATCAGGGCGCTGACGTTGGGCTCGCCGCCGCCGCCGTGCTGGGTGAAGCCGTACTGGGCGTCCACCTCCATGCCCTGGAAGTTCTTCTTCAGCTTGAAGTTCACCACGCCCGAGATGGCGTCCGCGCCATAGGCGGCCGAAGCGCCGCCGGTGATGATCTCGACACTGTCGATCGCCGCCTGCGGGATGGAGTTGATGTCGACGAACAGCGAGGCGTTGGCCGGCTGAGGCCGCCGCCCATCCAGCAGCACGAGGTTGCGGTTCGGGCCGAGGCCCCGCAGGTTCAGCGCCACCGCGCCCGGCGTCGAGGTGGCCGTCGGCTGCACCTGTTGCGCCTGGGAGATCTGGTTGTTCAGGCCGGCCTGGAACTGCGGCAGCTGGTTAAGGGTGTTCTCGAGCTCGGGCTGGCCCTTGTTCTCGAAGGCCTGGGAGCTGACCGAGACGATCGGGGTCTGGGCGGTGTAGTCGCGGCGCGCGATGCGCGAGCCGGTGACCACCACTTCATTATTGCCGGAGGACGCGTTCGCGTCGTCCTGTGCGAAGGCCGCGCCCCCAAGCGCAAGGCCCGCAATTGCGGTCGTGCCGGCCAGAGCCGCTCGTAACGTGCGCGACGCGCGCGCAAAGGTCGCCAACCCAGACATATGTTCATTCCCCCCTACAGGTCATGTCAGGAACCCTTAGGGGGCCAGAATGCAGTCCTGATTTGCGGGCTTGTCAACCGGCGGAAACGAAACGGGTACCTACTGTAACAATTTCGCCAGTGATCCCTTGCCGTCTGCCAGGCCGGACGCCGGGTAGGAAGCCGCCCGCCCGGCAGGTTCCGAGGAATCCAGTTTTCCGACAATCACTTAGCCGAAAGGCGCGGGTCCGGCGGCTGGAACGCGGCCGGACGCTGGGGGAGGCCATTTGTTGCGATATTGAAATGTATTGGAACAGAATCAGCAATCTTCTGTCAGCGCCCGAAAAACCTCAAAACGAGGCCGCTGCTAAGGTCCCCTTATAAGTCGTCAATGGGGGAAACCATGGATCGTGCAGCTTGCCTTCGCCGCCTTTGGACAGGCGTTTCCGCGGCCGCGCTCGGCCTCGCCGTGGCCGCGCCGCTGGCCCTGCCGGGCATGGCCCACGCCCAGTCTGCGTCCAAGAAGAAGGACGACGCCGGCGTCGGCGAGATCGTCGTCACGGCCGAGTACCGCGAACAGAGCCTGCAGAAGACGCCGATCTCGATCTCGGCGGTGAACTCCCAGATGCTCGAGGAGCGCGGCGCCACCAACGTCATGGACATCGCCGACGCGGTGCCGAACCTGACCATGCGCATGGCCGGCTCGGGCGGAGGCCTGTCCAACCAGGCCTTCATCCGCGGAATCGGCCAGGGCGACTTCCTGTTCGCCTACTCGCCGCGCATCGCCTTCTACGTGGACGACGTCTACTACTCGACGGTCTACGGCTCGACCTTCGACCTTCTCGACATCGACCGGATCGAGGTCGAGCGCGGCCCGCAGGGCGTGCTCTCGGGCCGCAACGCCGCCGGCGGCGCGATCAAGATCTACTCCAAGAAGCCCAAGGGCGACGGGTCGGGCTATATCGAGGCCACGGGCGGCAGCCTCAGCCGCTTCGACATCAAGGCGATGACCGACCAGTCGCTGGTGGCGGACAAGTTGTTCGTTCGCCTGTCGGCCATGCACACCCAGCGCGACGGCTGGGTGAAGCTCGAGAACTTCGCCTGCGCCAACCCGCAGTACGCTGGACGGCTGCCGAACAAGGGAACCAACACGAAAGAGGGCTGCCAGGTCGGCACGCTCGGCGCCGTCAATGACTGGGCCGTGCGCGGCCAGCTGCGCTGGCTGATCAACGAGCACATCGAGGACAACCTCTCGGCCGACTACACCAACGCGCACGACACGGCCTCGCCCGACGTCCTGACCGCCCCGCTGCAGTTCGACACCCTGGACCGCACCGCGTCGACCGCCCTGATCCCGGTGGGCTTCCCCAACAATGTGCCGCTGCCCAACGGCCTCGCCACCTGGTTCGGCAACATCGGCGGTCCCGACTACAACCTGCCGCTGAGCTCGACCTGCATCCCCGGCCAGAACTATTTCGGCTTTGCGCCGCCGGCGACCAATCCGCGCACCTACTGTCCGCCGAGCGCGGGCCTGGCCGCGGCGCTCTATCCGAACAACCCGTTCGTCAGCTACGCCAGCTTCGGGAACCCGGGCCTGTCAGGGTCCAATCCGGCGGCCGAGAACCTGCCGCCGGGCGTCCCCAACTACCTGGACACCCACTCCAGCTTCCTCGACCCCAATGTCTACAACCTCAAGCAATGGGGCCTCTCCAACACCTTGGACGCCGACCTCGGCTCGTTCGCCCACCTGAAGTCGATCACCGCGTTCCGGGGCTACTCCGGCGTCTTCGGCTCCAGCCAGGCGGCGATCGCCGTGCCCATCCAGGAAGCCTACCAGGGCGTCTCGCACCACCAGATCAGCGAGGAGCTGGTCCTGACCGGCCAGGCCTTCGCCAAGCGGCTCGACTGGACCTTGGGCGGCTTCTTCCTGAACACCGGCGAGCGCAACACCGGGCGGGTGGATTTCGAGGGCTTCGCCTTCTTCGGCGGGCCTGACGTCCAGGACTTCATCATCGACGACCCGGCGTCCTTGAAGAACCGGTCGGTCTTCGTCGATGGCCGGCTGCACATCACCGACAAGCTCAGCGTCGAAGGCGGCGTGCGTTACTCGCACGAGACCAAGACCTACGCCTTCACCCGCCACTACATCTTCTACCAGGGCCTGGCTGACCCGACCGTGCTCAACGTCACCCTCAAGGGCACGACGGACTCCGAGAGCAAGTGGACGCCCAGGGCGGTGATCCAGTACCAGTTCAACCCCACCATCCAGGCCTACGCCTCCTACTCCACGGGCTTCACGGCCGGCGGCATCAACGGGCGGCCGTTCAACACCGTCGACCGACATCTTCCCCTACGGGCCCGAGGACGTGAGCGCCTACGAGGTCGGCCTGAAGACCGAGCTCTTCCAGCACAGGCTGCGGCTGAACGGAGACGTCTTCTACACCAACTACGACAACATCCAGGTCACCGAGCTGGGCAGCGCCGCCAATGGCCACCCGGCCACGGTCTTCTTCACCGCCAACGGCGGACAGGCCCGCATCGAGGGCTTCGAGCTGGAGGCGGATGCGCGCCCGGTCCCCGGCCTGATGATCAACGCCTCGGTGGGCTACAACGACTTCAAGTACACCAAGATCGACCCGGGCGTGTCGCTCAGCCTCGACAGTCCCCAGCTCCTGGTGCCGGACTGGAACGCGGCCGTCGGCGTCCAGTACGACGTCGACCTCGGGCCGCTCGGCACGCTGACGCCGCGGCTGGACGCCAGCTACCGGTCGACGACCTATTTCAGCGCCACCAACCCGGCCGACCCCCTGGCCCGCCAGCCGGGATACACCCTGGTCAACGCCCGCCTCACCTGGCGGCCGCTCGACCGGCATTGGTCGGTGTCCGGCGCGATCACCAACCTCGGCGACAAGCTCTACTACAGCCAGAAGGTGGACGGCCGGACCGGCTTCGGCACCGCCTACGGCACGGTGGGCCAGCCGCGCGAGTTCACCGTCACGGTGCGACGCACCTTCTGAGCCCGACCAGCGCCGCACGCTCCAGGGAGCCGCCCGCCGCCAGGGGGGCGGCTCCCGTCTTTTCGCGCGGGCCCATCCGGGCTAGTGAATTGACCAAGTCAACGCCGGTCTCGGCTGGCCAGGATCAGGGAGAGACGCCTTGCGCGACGTTGAAGGGAAGGTGGCGTTCATCACCGGCGGCGCCAGCGGCATCGGCTACGGCATGGCGCGGGCCTTCATGGACGCCGGCATGAAGGTGGTCGTCGCCGACATGTTGCAGCAACACCTGGACGAGGTGGCCGCCAACCATCCCGGCGCCAACAACCTGCACCTGATCAAGGTCGACGTCTCGGACCGGCCGGCCATGGAGCGCGCCGCCCAGGAGACCATCGAGGTCTTCGGCAAGGTGCACGTGCTGTGCAACAACGCCGGGGTCGCCGCCCGCGGCCAGATCGACGAGCACAGCTACGAGGATTGGGACTACGTCATGGGCGTGTGCGTGGGCGGGACCATCAACGGCCTCGTCAACTTCCTGCCCCTGATCAAGTCGCACGGCGAGGGCGGCCACATCGTCAACACCGCCTCCATGGCGGGGATGATCCCTGTGCCCGGGTTCGTGGGCAGCTATTCCACGGCCAAGTTCGCCGTGCGCGGCATGAGCGATTCCCTGCGCCTGACGTTGGCGCCGCACCGGATCGGCGTCTCGGTGCTCTGCCCGGGCCTGGTGGCCACGCGCGCCACCACCGGCGGCGGGGTCTACCGCCAGACCCACGATGCCTCGGGCGAGCAGGCCGAGGCGACGCCGCCGCCGATCACGGGCGGCATGGACCCTCTGGACGTCGGCGAGCGGGTCCTTCGGGCCATCCGCGACAACGAGCTCTACATCTTCCCGCACGGCGAGTTCAAAGAGGAGGTCGCCGCCTACTTCCAGCGCATGCTCGACGCCTTCCCGGGCGACCAGGACATCGATCCCGAGCGCCGCGCCATGGAGGATCGCCGGGCGAAGATGACCGAAGAGATGCGCCTCGCCGCCGAGGCGATCGAGAACTGAACCGCGCGGCCTGATCTTCCCCCTTTGAGGGAAGTGTCGCCCGCAGGGCGACGAAGGGGGCTGACATCAGCCGATCCCTCCGTCGATGGCGCCCGGCTGACCTGTCTCGCCTCGAACACGGCCGTGGTTGGCGCAGCGCCGCGGGCTTCAGCCCCCATCCCGCCCTCCGGGCGGACTTCCCCCAGAGGGGGAAGATCAGACTTGGGCCCTCACCCGATCCCCTGAAGGTCCTCGAAGTCCTTGCGGTCCAGCGCCTGGGCGAGCTGCTTGCGCGCCCGGTAGGCCCGCATCTCGACCACCTTGGGGCTGACGCCCAGCACTTCGGCGGCCTCGCGCTGGGACAGGCCCTGCAGCGCAGTCAGCACCAGCGGCTCGCGCAGCTTGCCGGGCAGGCGGTCCAGGGCGGCGGCGAGCCTGGCGAGGGTCTCGCCCGCGATCTGCACCGCGTCTGCGGGCGCGGCCGGGTCCGGGACGGCTTCCTCGGCGCCCTCGGGCAGGCCGACGAACGACATCACCCGCCGGCGCACCGCCTCGCGCCGGGCGCGGTCGCGGCACTTGTTGAGCGCGATGCGCCGCAGCCAGATGTCGAAGGGCCGGTCCGGGTCGTACCGCTTCAGCGCGCCCCAGGCCGAGGTGAAGCTCTCCTGGACCAGGTCGTAGGCGTCCTCGGAGGACCGCACGTGACGGCGGACGAACAGGTAGAGCCACGTCTTGTGGCGCCGCATCAGCGTCGTGAAGGCCGTCTCATCGCCCCCCAGGACCCCGGCGACCAATTCCGCATCGGTCGCGTCCTGGGCATTCACGGGGGGCTGCGCATCAGGGCCATGATGACGTGCTCGTCGAAGTCGGGACGCTGCTCGGGCGTCAGCACCTGGCGGACCTGGAGCACATAGAGGATCGATTCGGTGTGCAGGCGCCCGACCCCGTCCTGGATCTCCTGGATCGAGGCCTTGGCGTCCGGGCTGAGCGCCATGTTGGTGGCCACCGCGCTCGCGAGGCGCGCGTTGGCGGCGTAGATGTCCGCCCAGATCTGGTTGTGCTTCCTGGTGAAGTCCTGGTCGATCGCGCTGATCTTCTGCTTCTGGTCCGCCGTCAGCCTGAAGTCCCGGCCCAGCAGCGCGTCGACCGATTCGCGTACGCTGCCGCGCGCCGCAGACGGCGTCGCGCCGTGACGTCCGCCGATCAGGCCGCCGAGCTGCGCGCCGGCGAACCCCGCCGCCGCCGCGATCACAAGGGTGAGGATCAGGCCGCGCCAGGTCGCGGCGTTCATAGGCCGCTTTCCAGCCTCGCCATCGGCCCGACCGCGGCATAGCTGGCGTAGAGGGACTGCACGTCGCTGGCCCGGCGGGCGCCGCTGGAATGGCTCCAGCCCAGCGCCAGGCCGATGGCCAGGGCCGTGCCCGCCGCGATCAGCTGGAAGCCGACGCCGGGGCCGGCCTCCTGGCGCCGGCGCGCCGCGTCGATGCGGCGCCAGACCCGGGGCTCGAGCTGATCCAGCGCCGGGTGGGCCGAAGGCGCCGGCAGCGCTCTGAGAAGGTCGTCCAGACGCTCGGTCATGGGATCATTCTAATGCGAAGTGGAGATGGGGGAAGCCTGGGCGATCGCTTGGGGCGCGCTCGGCCGGGTCAGGAAGTGGTCGGCCAGGACCCGCCCGTCGGCGGTGGTGAGTTGCAGGAACAGGCCGCCCCGCTCGCCGTTCCTCAAGGGGTTCACCACCACCGTCACCTTGTCGCCCGGCCGCAGCAGGGTCGAGCGCCAGCCCTGGCGCGCGAGGTTGTTGGGGCTGTTCAGCTCGATCCCCCACCGGTCCGCGCCGCCGGCGGCGTTGGCCACGTCGACCTCGATCCAGGCGTGCGGATTGGTCCATTCGAACTGGTGGACGGTCCCGGTCAGGGTGAGCTCCCTGTCCCGGTCGAACAGGGCGAAGGAGTGGTGCGCCTGGGCGGGCGCCGCGCCCAACGCGAGCGCCGCCGTCGCGAGCCCCAAGGCGAGACCTGGAATGCGGCCCTGCATTCTTCGGCTCCGGCTCTGCCCTCCCGTTGGGGAGGCGTCATGCTGCGGCGCGCAAATCGCCGCTTCATGAGCGTAATACGCGAACGCCCGGCGTGTCCCTCACCTGGGGCGCGCCGGACGGGTCGAACACTTCGGCCGGCGCAGACTGTTCAACCGCATCTCGACCCGCTCTACTGCCCCTGCAACGGAGAGCGGCGCATGAGACAGCTGAACCTCGAGACCGCCCAGGCCCTGATCGCCGCCGCCCTGGCCCATGGGCGGGCGAGCGGCTACCTGCCGCTCGGGATCGCGGTCCTCGACGCACGCGGAGCGCTGGTCGCCTACGCCGCCGAGGACGGATCGAGCCTGCGCCGGCAAGACATCGCCATGGCCAAGGCCAACGGCGCCCTCGCCATGGGCCTCGGATCGCGCACCCTGGCCGCGCGCGCCAAGGCCGCGCCGCACTTCATCGGCGCCCTGGCGCACATCATCCAGGGCGGCCTCGCGCCGGGCCCGGGCGGCGTCTTGGTGCGGGACGCGTCGGGCGCGTTGCTGGGCGCGGTGGGCGTCTCCGGCGACATCTCGGACAACGACGAGGCCGCCGCCCTTGCGGGCGTCTCGGCCGTGGGCCTGGTCGGCGATCCCGGCTCGGACTGACCCGGACGGCTTCCTCGGCCGCGGCCGGCGCGCCCCGTCGCCCGACCCCACGGTCTTCGACTGTTTCGCGGTCCTTCGATCCGCGCTAAGCCGCAGCCCATAACGAGGAGGAAGCCATGCAGGACTTCGCAGGGAAGGTGGCGTTCATCACCGGCGGCGCTTCCGGGCTCGGCTTCGGCCTGGCGAAGGTCTTCTCCGAGGCCGGCTGCAAGGTGGTGATCGCCGACGTCCGCCAGGACCACCTGGACGAAGCCATGGCCTGGTTCCGCGGCAAGAACGCCGCGGTGCGCCCGATCAGGCTCGACATCACCGACCGCGAGGCCTACGCGCGCGCCGCCGACGAGGTGGAAGAGATGTTCGGCGAGCCGCCGCAGCTCCTGTTCAACAACGCCGGGGTCAACACCTTCGGGCCCACCGAGAAGTCGACCTACGAGGACTGGGACTGGCTGATCGGGGTGGACTTCTGGGGCGTGGTCAACGGCATGCAGACCTTCGTCCCGCGCATGATCGCCGCCGGCAAGGGCGGCTACATCGTCAACACCTCCTCGCTCGGCGGATTCCGCGGCTCGGACGGCGCGGCCATCTACTGCGCGGCCAAGGCGGCGGTGAACAACCTGTCGGAAAGCTACGCCGTCTCGCTCAAGAAGTACGGCATCGGGGTGTCGGTCTGCTGTCCGGCCAACATCAAGTCCAACATCTGGGACGCCACCTCCGCCAGGCCCGAGCACCTGAAGAAGACCGGCTATCTGGTGAACGAGGACTTCGATCGAGTCGCTGCGCACCATCCACGCCGCGGGCATGGAGCCGGTGACCCTGGCCGGCCACATCAAGGCGGGCATCGAGGCCGAGCAGCTCTACATCATCCCCTATCCCGAGGCGAAGGCGGGCCTGGAGGCCCACTTCAAGGAGATCGTCGAGTCCGTTCCCGGCGAAGACTTCGATCCGGAGGGGGTCAGGCAGCGCAACGACGCCATGCGCGCCTGGGCCGAGTTGCGACGCCAGATGTTCAGCAGCTCGGCCGAGGACGCCGAGGCATAGCCGCGCGCGCGGGTCCAAGATTTCGGGCGCCCTTCGCGGTTGGCGCGCAAGCTGATATCCGCCATGCTCGCAGTTGAGCTTGCGGGAGAGCGCGTCGATGGGGCTTTGGTATCCGAAGGTTGAGTTGGGAGCGGCGGGGCGCCGGTTCGTGGGCGCCTGCGCGGTCGCGGGAGCCTGTCTCGTGCTGACGGCGGCCGCTGCGCCGCTTCCCTCCGGCGTCTCGGGCCTGGGGGTCATCCGGATCTCGATGGGCGACCAGGTCGTCATCGCCGAGAACGATCTCTGGCGCCCCAAGCTGGTCGGCATTTCCCCCGCCCGACCGATGGCCCCGACGGCGGCCGGCTCGAAGCTGGACGCCAAGGACGGGCAGGTGGCGTTCGCACTCACCCACGAGGGCAAGTCCGGCACGGTGCTGCGCGTGCAGAGCGGGCTGACCAAGACCTTCTACTATGACGCCAAGGTCGTCTTGGAGCGTAACGGCCAGCTCTACTCGGCGCCGACCACTGTCTGCACCGTGCATCCCGGCGTGATGACCCTTGAACAGTGGCCCGACACCCTGGTCGCCGTGGAGGTGGATTCGATCGTCGAGACGGCGGACGAGGACAAGCGCTGCAGGTAGGCGGCTCCCGGCCTCAAGCCGGCCCTTCGGGCGTCACCGGCTTGCCGGTCACCGGATGGGGATAGTGGAAGGGAACGAGGCTCGTCTCGGGCCAGAACTTGCCCTCGCTCGGGACGATCTCGTCGGGTCCCAGCGGATCCTCCGGATAGGCCTTCCCCCAGAACGCGCCTTCATACGGCTTCTGGTGCGCCCAGCCGGTCTCATAGTCCCCCTGCCAGGTGAGGTTGTGGCCCATGACCTTCACCTTCCAGACGCCGTCCTGCTTGACGTAGAGGTTCTCGTAGAGGCCGCCCTCCCACCACTGGCGCGGCAGGTGCGGGATTGATGTCCGGCTTCAGGTCGTGGCTGCCGCCCTGCAGGAAGGCGCGCCAGCGCGCCTTGGCGGTCAGGCCGTCGGCGGCCACGGTGATCACGTCCTGCAGCTGCATGTGGTCGCACAGCAGGCCGAACGCGGGCCCGTTATGGCCGGTGAAGCCGGGGCGCAGCCGCTCGCAGTAGAGCCTGCGAAGGCCCGCCTTGCCCTTGAACACCCCGCCCATGAACCTGAGCTCCCCGTCCTCGGCGAACAGGTCCACCACCTCGTCGTAGAGGCCCTTGTCCATGAAGTAGCCATAGCTGTGCTGCAGCTTGCGGATGGCGTTGACGTCCTGCAGGCGCCCGAGCTCGCGGGTCAGCGCCGCCACCTGCGCCTCCAGCCGGGCGAGGCGGTCTTCCTCGGCGGTCCCGCCCCGCCCCATCGTCGTCTGCTCGGCCATCGCGGCGCTCCCGTCGGTTCTTTGGTCCATCTGACAGCCCAGGCCCGGAACGGTCAAACCCTTGCGCGGCCGCGCCCGCCGCGCGCATCATCGCTCCTGTCGAACAGGAGGCGCCCGCCATGCACCAGATTCGCATCTCGCCGGAGGCCAGGGCCTTCGCCATCGCCCAGAGGGGCGGGCGCGAGCATGCCTTCGACCGGATCGACCTCGGCCGCACCGCCCATGTCGTCGTCGACATGCAGAACGGCTTCATGGAACAGGGCGCGCCGGTGGAGGTCCCCGCCGCGCGCGACATCGTGGGCGAGGTCAACGCCATCTCCCGCGCGGTGCGCGAGGCCGGCGGGACCAACGTCTTCCTGCAGATGAGCGTCGGGGAAGACTCGCTGGGCAGCTGGTCCAACTGGTTCGCCCATTTCCATACCCCGGGATCGACGGCGGGCTTCCAGGAAGCCTTCGCGCCCGGCGCCCACTACTGGTCGCTCTGGCCCGCCCTCGACGTCCAGGACGGCGACCTCTTCGTCAACAAGACCCGCTTCGGCGCCTTCGTGCCTGGGGCCTCCAAGCTGCATGAGACGCTGCAGGCGCGCGGGATCGACACCCTGATCATCACCGGCACGCTCACCAACTGCTGCTGCGAGTCCACGGCCCGGGACGCCATGCAGATGAACTACAAGCTGATCTTCGTGGCCGACGCCAATGCGGCCCTGACGGACGCCGCGCACAACGCCACCTTGGACAACATGTGCATGCTGTTCGCCGACGTGCGCACGGCCGATGAGACGCTCGGCGTCATCGCCTCCAGCGCCCGCCAGCCCGAGCCGGTGGAGTAGGATGACCAGCCCCTTCGACGGCTTCGAGGGCGTCTCGACCCTCGAGCAGCCCAGGCTGGAGTTCGTCTTCGAGTGCCGCCTGAGGTTCACCCGCGTCCAGAACATCGATGACATGCCGACAGGGGCGGGCCGGGGCGCGGTCTATGTGGATTCCGGCGAGTTCTCGGGCCCGCGGCTGAACGGCACGGTCGTGCCGAACTCCGGCGGCGACTGGTCGCTGTTCCGGCCCGACGACGTCCTCGCCTTCGACGCCCGCTACATGCTCCAGGAGGACGACGGGACCCTGATCCTGCTGCACAATCGCGGCTATCTGTGGGGACGGACGCCGGACGTGATGGAGCGGCTCAGAGCCTGGGCCTTCCGCGGCGGCCCGCCCGTGCCCCACCACGAGTACTACCTTCGCGCCTTCCCGACCTTCGAGGTCCCCAAGGGGCCGCACGACTGGCTGATGCGCCACGTGATCGTGGGCGTCGGCGAGCGACTGCCCGACGGCAACCGCCTGCGCTACTTCGCCCTGCTCTGAGGCCCCCGGCAGGGGGATTGACTGCAGGCTACAAATGTAGTCCAAGTGAACTACGGCTGTAGTCCATCAAGGGGGAGCACCGTCATGCCGAGCATCCGAGTCCGCCACGTCCGCATCCTGGCCTTTGCGGCGGCCGTCGCCGCGCCCGCCCTGGCGGCCGCCGCGCCGATCACGCCCGGCGGCGTGTTCGCGCACGCGCCGCCGGTCCTGAAGCTGATCATCGTGGCGCTGGTCGCGATGAGTCTCGCCGCCGTGGCGGTGTGCGCGCGCAAGCTCGCCTCGCGCGACGGCCTTGCGGGGGGCTCGGCCTATCTCTCGGGACTGAGGCTCGGCGGTCCTCTCCTGGGCCTGCTCGGCGGCGCCTGGACCGGGGTGAACATCGCCGTCGGGGTCGCCAATGCGCAGGGGCCGGTCCCCATGGCCGTGCTGGCGCCGGGCATCGCGGAGGCCGTGACCCTCCTGGCCGCCGGTCTTCTGGCCGGCGTGGTGGCGGCGATCTGCCACTGGGCCGTGGAGGCGCGCATCGACCGGGCCGTGCTGAAGGCCTGAGGCTTGAGCGCCGTCCACGTCACCGAGGCGGAGAGCGCGGTCCTGGAGGCGCTGTGGCGCTGCGGGCCCTTGCCGCCGCGGCGCCTCATCGCCGAGGTCCAGGCGGCCCGCCCCTGGGGCGCGGCCACGATCAAGACCCTGCTCGGCCGGCTGATGCACAAGCGCATCGTCCGCTCCGAGCGTCAGGACGGCCTGATCCGCTACCGGCCGCTGATCGATCGCGAGGCCTATGTGCGCGCAGAGGTGCAGGCGCTGGTCGGGCGGCTGTTCGACGGCGATCCGGCGCGGCTGGCGGCCTTCCTGGAGAACGAAGGGCGGGGCTGAAGCGTCACGCCCCGCCCCCAGGGCCCGCGCTCGCCGCTACCAGATGTGCACGCGCTGACCCGGCGCCCGGTAGAGCTTGTCGCCCGGCTTGACGTTCCACGCCGCGTACCAGGCGTCCACATTGGGCAGCACCACGTCCACCCGCGCCTTGTCCGGCGAGTGCGGGTCCGAGACCATGAGCCGGCGCGCCATGTCCTCGCGCCACTTGTTCCGGTAGTACTGGGCGTAGGCGAGGAAAAAGCGCTGATCGCCGGTCAGGCCGTCGATCACCGGCGCGGGCTTGCCGTGCAGGCTGGCGTGATAGGCGTCGAACGCCGCCAGCACCCCGGCCAGGTCGGCGATGTTCTCGCCCATGGTCAGATCGCCGTTGATGTGCGCGCCGGGCAGGATCGGGAAGGCCTCGTACTGCGCCCCAAAGGTCTTGGAGGCGGCCACGAACCGCTCCGCGTCGGCGGGCGTCCACCAGTCGGTCAGCGCGCCGTGGGCGTCGAACTTGCGGCCCTCGTCGTCGAAGCCATGCGACATCTCGTGGCCGATCACCGCGCCGATGGCGCCGTAGTTCACCGCCGAGTCGGCCTTGGGATCGAACACGGGCGGCTGCAGGATGGCGGCGGGGAACACGACCTCGTTGAAGGTCGGCTCGTTGTAGGCGTTGACCGTCTGGGGCGTCATCTCCCACTCGTCCTTGTCGACGGGCCGGCTGAGCCGTTCGACCTGGTAGTCCCACCTCCAGGCGATGGACCGCTTGACGTCGCCGTAGAGGTCGTTCGCCCGGATGACGAGGCTGGAATAGTCCTTCCACTTCTTGGGATAGCCGATCTGGACGTCGAAGGCGGCCAGCTTCTCCAGCGCCTTGGTCTTGGTCTCGGGGCTCATCCAGGCGAGGTTGTTGATGCGCTGGCGGTAGGCGGCCTTCAGGTTGTCCACCAGGGCCATCATCTTGGCCTTGGAATCCGGCGGGAAGTACTCGGCCACATAGACCTGGCCGATCGCCTCGCCGAGGCCGGCGGAGACGGTGCGCACCGCCCGTTTCCAGCGCGCCGGCAGCTCGGGCTGGCCCGACAGGGTCTTGCCCTGGAAGTCGAACCGCGTGTCCACGAAGCGCGAGGACAGCACGCCCGCCGCATCGTCGGCGAGGTGGAAGGCCTGATAGGCCTTCAGCGTCTCGAGCGGCGTCGCCGCATAGATCGCGGCGATCTTGGGCACGGCCGTCTTGGCCCCGATGATCACCCGCTTGTTGGCGCCAAGGTCGCCGGTCGCGAAAAAGGCCTTCCAGTCGAACCCCGGCGCCATGGCCGTGAGCTCGTCCACGCTCATGGGGTTGTAGATCTTGTCGGGGTCGCGCTCCTCCGCCTTGGTCCAGCTCGCCTGCGCCACCTGGGTCTCGAAGTCGACGATGGCCTTGGCGTTGGCCTCCGGCTCGGGCCAGCCGATCATCCCCAGCATCTTGGCGACATAGGCCTGGTAGGCCGTCTTCTTCTCGGCGAAGGAGTCCTTCAGGTAGTAGTCGCGGTCGGGCATGCCGAGGCCGCCCTGGTCGGCATAGACGGCGTAGCGGTCCGGATTCTTGAGGTCCGTGAAGATCTGCAGGTCGAAGAGGGAGAACTGGAAGCCCTTGGGCGCGGCGCCCATCAGGGCGGCGAGCTGGTCGCGGTCCTTCGCCTGCTTGATGGCGTCCAGGTCCGCGCCGAGCGGCCTGGCGTCCAGCGCCTCGACCGCCTTGTCGTCCATGTACGCCTTGTAGAAGGCGCCGACCTTGCCTTTCACGTCGCCGGCGGCGGGCGCGTCAGGCGCGCCGGCCGCGGACGCCTCGAGGATCGCGTGGACCCGCGCCTCGGAGAGGTCGCGCAGGATGTTGACCGTGCCGTACCAGCTCCGATCGCCCGGGATCTCGGTCCTCGAGAGGTAGCCGCCGTTGGCGTACTCGAAGAAATCGTCGCCCGGCTTGACGGCGGTGTCGCGGCCGGCGAGGTCGAAGCCCCAGGCGCCGTAGCTGTGGGCGGCAAGGTCGGTCCGTGCGGCGCCTGCGGCCATGGAGGCCGGCGCGGCGCCGAGCAGAAGGGCCGCCGCGGCGGCCGCGGCGAGATAGCGGCTGTTCAAGGACGTTCGCTCCAGATGATGCGCGCGGTCCCGATCCCGGCCCGCGTCCTGGCCGCGACTATCCCCGACCTCAGCCCTGTGGAAAACCCGGACGGCCGATTGTTACAGAGGTTTAATCGCCGACCTGGCCGCCGCTACCGCTTGACCACCAGCTCGGGCGGCCGCTTGCGCGGGACCCATTGGCCCTTGCCGGGGAAGGCCTTCAGGATCTCACCGTCCCAAAGGCGGATGATCCGCTCCCTGAACAGCCAGCGTCCGCCCTGCTTGACCACCTGGTCCTGGTAGTAGCCGGTGAAGCGCAAGAGGTACGGCGGTTCGCCGTGGCACTCGGTCACGAAGGCGAAGGAGCGGGCCCTGCACGCTTCGCTCGTTCCCCTCGACCTGAAGCTGGCTCGTGTGGTGCTGGCGGCCGGGGAAGCCCGGGGCGTTCTTGTAGTGCTCGGCCAGCTTGCGGATGCCCGCGTGGCCTTCCCAGACGTCCGGATCCTCGAACACCTCCTCGACCATCCGCGCATCCGGCGTGAAGCAATCCAGCAGGCCGTCGATGTCGCCGGTGTCCAGCGTCCAGGCGTAGCGCGCGACCAGGTCCTGGATCGCGATGCGGTCCTCGATCGTGAGCGGCCCGGCCATCAGTAGCCCACCGTGAAGCGCTCGCGGTGGTGCGCCGGGCGCTCCAGCTCGTCGATCATGGCGACGGCGTAGTCCTCGAGCGAGATATGGCTGCGACCCGACGCGTCGTAGAGCACGTGGTCCTTGCCGGCGCGGTATGTCCCGGTCCGCTCGCCGGGGAGCAGGAAGACCGAGGGGGCCACGAACACCCAGTCCAGGCCCTCCGGCTCGTCCTTGAGCAGATAGTAGAGCGCGCGCGTGCCGCGGATGCCGCCCTTGAAGGGCTCGTACTCCTTGGGGAACTCCGGCGAGTCCAGGTACTCGACGCCCTCGGGCGTCTTCAGGCTCGCCGCGCCGCCCACGGCCAGGAACCGCGTCACGCCCGAGGCCTTCACGGCCGCGACGATGGCCTTGTGGCCGTTCATGTGCAGCTGGGTGACCTCGTCGCCGCCCGCCGTCTGTCGGCCAGGATTGAACGCCGAGATCACCGCATCGTGACCCTTCAGGGCCTCCGCCAGCGCGCCCACGTCGTGCACATCCGCCTTGACCGCCGTCACGCCCTTGCGGCCCGTCAGGGCCTCGGGCTTGCGCACGATCGCCGTCACCTCGTGGCCCCGGCTCAGCGCCTCGTCCAGGACCTTGGCCCCCACGAAGCCCGTGGCGCCGATCAGTGCGACCTTCATTCCGGTCCCTCCCGTATGTTTCCTGCATTAACCGCACGGGCCCCTGATGCTGCAAGACGGCGAGGGCGCAACGGGGCTATCCCTTGAGGATCGCCATCACCCCCGTGCCGGTGGCGAGCGGCGTCGAACCGCCTCCGGCGAAGAGCTCGCCCGAGGCGAAGATCATGCTGGCGCCCAGCCGGTCGAGCCGGCCCTTCGCGATATGGCGGCCGGGCAGGGCCGGCTTCAGGAAGTGGGTGGTCAGCGACACCGAGGCGAAGGTCTTGCCCTCGCTGATCCGCGCGAAGGCGGCCATGGCCAGGGCGTAGTCCAGCATGGCCGTGACGATGCCGCCCTGGATCTGGCCGCCGGCCTGCAGGAAGTCGGCGCCCGGCTCGAAGGCCACGCTCGCCGTCCCGGCCTCCGGGTCCATCTCCAGGATCTCGCCCTTGAGCAGGCGCGCGAGCGGATCGCGCATGGCGAGCGGCGGGCCCAGCGTCTGGAACGCCTTGAGGAATCGATGGGGCTCGCTCACGACTGCGCTTCCTCCTGGGTCGGGATCGCGGCTCTCTGTTATCCTGTGCGCGTGACCCGCGCCTCGCCAAATCCGCTGCCGCCCCCGCCCTTCGACCTGGAGCCGCCGGGGACCTGGCTCTACACGGGCCCCGACTCCACGCGTGGCGAGCGGCTGAACCGGTTCTGCCTCAGCCTGAAGTCGCCGGCCAGCCGCGAACGCTTCCTGGCCGACGAGGCCGGCTACGCGGCTGGCTTCGCCCTGACCCCCGCCGAGCTGGCGCTGGTGGCCGCGCGCGACTGGACCGGGCTGGTCGAGGCGGGCGCCCATGTGCAGGCGGTGCTCAAGCTCGCCGCCACGCTCGGGCTGAACCTCTACCACGTGGGCGCGCACCACGCCGGGACCGACGCGGCGACGCTGGAGGCGGCCTGCCCGCGCCTCGTCGCCGGCCTTCCCGGGCGCGCCTGACCGTGGCCAGGATCATCGGCGGGATCGGCATCTCCCATACGCCCTCGATGGGCGTGGAGTACGACCGGGGCCTCGCCCGCGGCTGGGCGCCGGAATGGAAGATCTGGTTCGACGGCGCGCAGCCTGTCCGCGCGTGGTTGCAGGAAGCCAAGCCGGACCAGGTGGTGATCGTCTACAACGACCACCTGAACCACTTCGAGTTCGACGCCTATCCGACGCTGGCGATCGGCGTCGCCGACGCCTTCCCCCAGGCCGACGAGGGCTTCGGCCTTCGCCCCTTCCCGAGCCTGCCGGGCGATCCGGCCTTCGGCTGGAAGATCACCGAGTCCCTGGTGCGCGGCGGCTTCGATATGACCGTCTGCCAGGAGCTGGCCGTCGATCACGGGATCTACTCCTGGCTGCCCTATGTGGCGGACCCGCCCTGGCCCTGGCCGGTGACGCCGATCGCGGTCAACATGATCCGCCATCCGATCCCGACCAACGAGCGCCTGCGCGACCTCGGGGCGGCGCTCAGGCGCGCCATCGAGGCCGTCCCCGGCGACCAGCGCGTCCTGGTGATCGGCACGGGCGGCATGTCGCACCAGATCTCCGGCGGCCGCTTCGGCATGGCCAACGAGGCGCTCGACCAGGTCTTCCTGGACCGGCTGGAGCGGGGCCTTGCCGAGCTCGTGGCGATCCCGCAGTCCGAGTACATGCGCCTGGGCGGAACCGAGGCGGCCGAGCTCGCCATCTGGTTCGCCATGCGCGCGGCCTTGTCCGACCGCATCTCCAAAGTCTATGCCTTCCGCACCTTCCCCAAGATCACCGGCTGCGGCGTGATCGTCTTCCAGGAACCGGAGTTCTGAGGTGCTGAAAGTCATCGGCGCGGGCCTGCCGCGCACCGCCACCTGGTCGCAGAAGCTGGCGCTCCAGACGCTGGGCTTCGGGCCCTGCTACCACATGAGCGAAGCGCTCGAGCACCCGGACCACTGGCCGCTCTGGGAGGCCGCCGCGCGCGGCGAGCGCGTGGACTGGGAGGCGATCTTCCAGGGCTGGGGCTCCACCACCGACGCGCCGGCCTGCGGCTTCTTCAGGGAGCTCGCCGCGGCCTATCCCGAAGCCAAGGTCCTGCTCAGCGTCCGCGACGAGGAGAAATGGTTCGCCTCGACCCAGAACACCATCCTCAACCCCGCCGTCGCCGGCTTCCACGCCGCGCGCGGCAGCCTGCCCATGGTCGAGGCCATCGGCTGGGGCACGGACCCGCGCCTTCACGACAAGGACTGGATGCTCAAGCGGTATCGCCGGCACAACAAGGAGGTGAAGGCGGCGATCCGGCCGGAGCGCCTGCTGGTCTACGACGTGGCCCAGGGCTGGGCGCCGCTCTGCGCCTTCCTCGGCGTCCCGGTCCCCGACGAGCCCTTCCCGCAGGTGAACTCCACCGACGAGTTCAAGCAGATGATCGAGGCCCGCCAGAGCGCCGGCTCCATCGCCGACGCGCATTGACCGGGGCCTGGTCCTCCCCCGCTTGCGGCTAGGGGATGCACAGATCTCACGGCTGGATGACTCGGGCGTGATTGGCCTGGGCGCTGTTGGGTTGATTCGTTGAGCGACGCTTTGGTTGGAGGTGTCGCGATGACGGCGGTTGAATGGTCGCTTGGCGGGTTCGGGGATGGTCGGATCGACCGACGGGGCGGCGAGTTGCTCTCGTGCATGGTATCGCACCAGAGCGTCTGCCTTCGGCGGATGGCGCGGGGGGCGCGGCATCTGATCGTAGGCTTCAATCGGTTCTTGGCGAACGGGCGAGTGACGACACAGAGCCTGATCGAGGGCTGGGGCTGGGAGGCGTCGGCGGCCTGCGCCGGGCGTCATGTGCTGGCCATCCAGGACACCAGCGAGATCAGCTTCCGCACCACGGACGAGCGGCTCAGGGAGTTGGGAGAGATCGGCAAGGGCGGCCGCGCCCGGGGCCTGTTGCTGCACCCGATGCTGGCCGTGGACGCGGCCACTGGCGCGTTGCTGGGCCTGGCGGCGGGCCAGATCTGGACCCGGGAGGGCCGGGTGGCGACGCCGCACGGCAAGCGGGCCTTGGAGGACAAGGAGTCGCAGCGTTGGCTGTCGACGGCCGAGGCGGCCAAGCCGGTCCTGGCCCACGCGGCCATGGTGACGGAGGTCAGCGACCGGGAGAGCGACATCTACGCCAAGTGGGCGCGAACGCCGGAGGCGAAGTTCCACATCCTGACGCGGGCCATGCACGACCGGCCGATCGAGGAGGGCGGCAGGCTGTCGACGGCTCCGCTGGCCTCGGCGGGCATGGCCGTGGTGGAGGATCTGCGCGAGCGGGCAGGCCGCCCGGCCAGACAGGCCCATCTTCTGGTCCGCTATGGAGAGATCACGTTGAAGCGGCCCCTCAAGACCGCCGAGACAGGCCTGCCCAAGACGGTTCGCGTGAGCCTGGTGGAGGTGAGCGAACAAGATGCGCCCCAGGGCGTGGAGCCGGTCCTGTGGCGGCTCTTGACCACCCATCCCATCGAGGACGCGGCCATGGCCTGGCGGGTGGTGGGCTGGTACCGCCAGCGCTGGATCATCGAGCAGTTCTTCCGGACCCTGAAGCAGCAGGGCCTGCAGCTGGAGGACAGCCAGATCGAGAGCGCCGAGCGGCTCATCAAGCTCACCGCCATCGCCGCGCGGGCGGCCTGCATCATCATGCAGCTCGTCCAGGCCCGCCACGGCAGGTCCGACCAGCCGGCCGGGGTCGCCTTCACTCCGGCAGAGATCGTCACGCTCCAGGCTCTCGTGCCCGAGCTCGAAGGCAAGACCGCCTTGCAGAAGAACCCGCACGCCCCAGGCTCCCTCGCCTGGGCCGGCTGGGCCATCGCCAAGCTCGGCGGATGGGACGGCTACCCCAACTCCAAGCCGCCAGGACCCATCACCTTCAGACACGGCCTCCAGTACTTCCGGTCCCTCTCCGCTGGATGGGCCCTGCGCGAGGCCCTCGGCGATGTGTGAATCGCCTAGCCGCAAGCGGGGGAGGACCAGGGAGGACTACACCACCCCCTTCGCCTTCAGCGCCTCCAGCGCGTCCGCGCCGATCCCGAGCGCGCCATAGACCTCCGCGTTGTCCTGGCCGGGGACGGCGGGCGCGGGCGTCCTCACCGCGCCCGGCGTCGCGGACAGCCTGGGGAAGACGTTCTGCATCTTGATCGAGCCCCATTTCGGGTGGGGCAGCTCGACGATCGCCTCGCGCGCGGCGAACTGCGGGTCGGCCAGCATCTCGGGGGCGCGGAAGATCCGCCCGGCCGGCACGCCGGCCTCGACCAGCAGGGCCTCCAGCTCGGCCACGGGCCTGGTCCGCGTCCAGTCCGCGATCAGGTCGTCGAGCTCGTCCTGGCGCTCGCCTCTGGCGATGTGGGCGGCGTAGCGCGGATCCTCGGCCAGCTCCGGGCGGCCCATGGCGGCGGCCAGGCGCCTGAACACCGTGTCCTGGTTCGCCCCGATCAGGAGCTCGCCGTCGGCGCAGGGATAGACGTTGGACGGCGCCAGGCCCGGCAGGATCGAGCCCGAGCGCTCGCGGACATAGCCCGCGACGGCATAGTCGGGCACCAGGCTCTCCATCACCTGCAGCACCGCCTCGTAGATGGCGGAGTCGATCATCTGGCCCTGGCCGGTCAGGTCGCGATGGCGCAGCGCCGCCAGGGCGCCCAGGCACGCATAGGTCGCCGCCAGGGTGTCGCCGATGGAGATCCCCATGCGCGAGGGCGGCCGGTCGGCCTCGCCCACCACGTGGCGCCAGCCGCCCATGGCCTCGCCGATGCCGCCATAGCCCGGGCGCCCCGCATAGGGTCCGGTCTGCCCGTATCCGGAGACCCGCACCACGATCAGCCGGGGGTTCCGCTGCAACAGCGCGTCCGGCGCCAGTCCCCAGGCCTCCAGCGTCCCCGGCCGGAAGTTCTCGATCAGGATATCGGCCGCCTCGATCAGGCGGCGCGCGAGGTCGCGCCCCTCCTCGGTGCGCAGGTTGGCCGTGACGCTCTTCTTGTTGCGGGCGATCACCTCCCACCACAGCGGCGTCTCGCCCCGGCCCCAGTCGCGCATGGGGTCGCCCTTGCCGGGCGGCTCGATCTTGATGACCTGCGCGCCCATGTCGCCCAGCAGCTGGCCGCAGAAGGGGCCGGCGATCAGCTGCCCCATCTCCACGACCTTCAGGCCCTTCAGGGGCCCGGTGTTGGCGGCGTCCGCCATTCAGGACGGCGGCAGGCGCCAGTCGCCGAGCTCGCGCTCCACGCGCCGCACGCCGTTGGAGAGGGCGCCCAGGCCCGTGATGGTCACCTCCAGCGGCCCGTCGAAGCGCTGCAGGTCGCCGGTGTGCAGCGAGCGCGCCGAACCGGCGCTGGGGCGGAAGGCCGTGCCCATCGAAATGATGTCGCCTGGCTCCAGCGTCAGGAACCTGGAGACGAAGGCCAGCACCTCGGGGACCTTGTAGGTCAGGTACTGCGTGGAATCCTCGGCCAGCACCACCCCGCCCAACGAGCAGGTGACATCCAGCGCGTGGGGGTCTGGGATCTCGTCCTTGGTGACCAGCCACGGCCCCATCGGGCCGAACCCGTCCGTTCCCTTGTAGCGGGCCGCATAGGACAGGTGCTGCTCGCGCCGCTCGACCTCGCCGGGCTCGTCCGGCCTGGCGTAGAGCGCCCAGTAGTGGACCATGTCCTGGGCCCGCATCGCATTGCCGGTGATGTCGTTGACGATGGTGTAGCCGAACACCGCATCCATCGCCTGGAGCGGGTCCAGGTCCCTGGCCCGCGCGCCGATGACGACGCCGAGCTCGGGCTCGGGATGCAGCCCGCCGTAGTAGCTGCGGACCTCGATGTCCTCGCCGTGCCCGATCAGGCAGGTCGCGGGCTTCATGAAGAACATCGGGTGGCTGGGGCCGGAGATGCGCCGGGCGTCCGAGGCCGAGTTGTTCAAGGCGATGCCGAGGATCTTCCCCGGCTTGGGCACCGGCGGGTTCCAGCGGATGTCCTTCAGCGCGATCCGCCGCAGTTGATCGGTCCCCGGTTGGGCCATCTGCGCCACCGCCCGGATCTGGGTCAGGGCGGCCTCGCCCGCGCCGATGAGCCGCATCATGTCGCCGAACTGGCCCGCGCCCAGCGCCTCGGTCAGGTCGACCAGATGCTCGTCGTCCACCCGCACGCCGACCCGATCGCGGTCGTTCAGGCGGAAGCTGGCCAGGTGCATCTTGCGCCGCGCCCTTCCTAGGACGCCTGCCCGCCGGCCCGGAGAACCGGCGCGCCCACATCCTCGCCGGTTTCGGCCGTCTCGCCGTCCGAGGTCTGGCGCGCCAGCTCCTCCGCGTCGATCGGCACGGTGCTGTTGGCGTCCACCAACTCCAGCCGCAGCGTCAGGGCGTCGACCAGCCGGCCGAGGATCTCGGCCTCCTCGGCGGTCAGGGGCTCGAAGACGAACTCCGAGAGGGCCTTCACATGCGGGGCGATCTCGTTGAACAGCCTCTGCCCGGCCGTCGTCGGAGTCAGGATCTTGCGCCGGCGGTTGTCGGGGTCGGCCCGCTCGACGATCCGCCCCTGGCGCCTCAGCCGGCCCACCGCGCGCGAGACGTTCATGGGGTGCATGCCGGTGGCCTGGGCCAGCTCGTGGGCGGCGCCCTCCTTCATCGGCGTCAGCGCCATGAGGATGCGCAGGTCGTTCATCGTCAGGTCGTGGCGCTCGGCGAAGTGGGCGAAGAACGGGCGGCCGATCAGGTTCGACAGCTTGAGCACCCGATGCAGCAGGAAGGGGTGCGCCGGGTCGAGGTTCGCGGGATCCTCCTCGACCACGCTCCTGCGGCGGCCGTCCTGGGGGGCTTGATCCGTCATCGGTCCAGTTGAGGCACGTCGGCCGCGCAGCCGTCAATAGCGGGCGCCCTCACGGCGACCCGTCCTCGGCCCCGCCTCCCGCCAGCCGGCGCAGGAGCCGGATCAGCTGCTCGTACCCCTCCGGGCCGAGCCGGCGGCGGCCCTGGGCGATCACGGCGCGGTGCGCGCGACGGAGCCGGCCGAGCAGGGACTCGCCCTCGGCGGTCAGGCTCAGCACCTGGGCGCGGCGGTCCGAGGGATCGGGGCTGCGCTGCACCAGGCCGCGCCCGATCAGGGCCTCGATCGGCTCGACCAGGTTCGGCTGGCGCATCCTGAGCTCCTGGCCGATGTCGGCCTGCCGGCATCCCGGGTTGGCGTCGATCAGGATCAGCATGGCGTAGAGCGGCTGACTGATCCCCGAGCCCTCGACGGCGGTGTTGAAGGCCTTCAGGTCCCGCTGCTGCGCCAGCCGCAGCCAGAACCCCGCGGCGCTCTCCAGCTCGCGCGCGTCGAGCGCGCGAACGCCGCCGCCCCTGGATCTGCTGGTCCGCCGCGCCATGGGTGTTTGCCTGCAACTACATATAGAGTATATGTATCTTCGCGGCAAACAGCGAGGATCGGACATGGCGGGCAAGCGCAAGGACGTCATCCGCAAGGAGACGGTGACGGTGGAGTTCGAGGACGGCGTGGCCTGGGTGTTCATGAACCGGCCCGAGAAGCGCAACGCCATGAGCCCGACGCTGAACCGCGAGATGCTCGAGACGGTGGACGAGCTGGAGGTCGACGACCGCTGCCGCGTCCTGGTCCTGACCGGCGCGGGCGAGTCCTTCGCCGCCGGCATGGACCTGAAGGAGTACTTCCGCGAGCTCGACGGCAAGCCGCGCTCGGCCACCATCCGCACCCGCCGCACCGCCTACGAGTGGCAGTGGCATCGGCTGATGTTCTACGAGAAGCCCACCATCGCCATGGTCAACGGCTGGTGCTTCGGCGGCGCCTTCTCGCCCATGGTCGCCTGCGACATCGCCATCGCCGCCGACGAGGCGCAGTTCGGCCTCTCCGAGATCAACTGGGGCATCCTGCCCGCCGGCAACGTGACCAAGGCGGTCTCGCTCACCATGAACTGGCGCGACGGGCTCTACTACGTGATGACCGGCCTGCCCTTCGACGGGCAGAAGGCGGCGAAGATGGGGCTGGTCAACGAATCGGTGCCCCGCGCCCTGCTGCGCCAGCGCGTGCGCGAGCTGTGCGACATCCTGCTGGCCAAGGACCCGGACGTGCTCAAGGCGGCCAAGGACTGCTTCAAGCGCGTCAACGACCTGCCGCTCGACGTCTCGGAAGACTACATCACCTCCAAGCTCGAGCAGATGTTCCACATCAACGGCATGGCCGCGCGCAACGAGGGCATGACCCAGTTCCTGACCGACAAGAAGATCCGGCCGGGACTGGAGACCGCCAAGTTCTCGACCGCCAAGGGCAAGGCCTGATCCCGGTGCTATCGTCGGTCCCATGACCGACGCGCCGCCGCTGCGGTTCCTTTTCGGCGCGCCCGTCCAGCGCAGGGCGTGGCGGCGCTATTGGGTGCGCGACGTCGTGCGCGGCTGGAGCGTCCTCGTCCTTCACAGCCTGTTCAAGGCCCTGCCGATCGACGTGGCGTCGGCCATCGGTGCGGCCATGGCCTCCGCGATCGCGCCCTGGGACCGCGCCCGCTGCCTCAGGACCCGCGCCAGCATCGTGCGCCTGCGCCCGGACCTCGTCGACCGGGCCCCGGCGATGGAGCGGCGGCTCTGGGCCAACACCGGCCGGGTCCTGGCCGAGGTGTCGCTGACGCCCAGGCTGTGGCGCTCCTCACGCATCCAGGTCGATGGTCTGGAGCACGTCGAGGCGGCCCGGGCGACGGGCCGGCCGCGCATCTACGTCAGCCTCCACGTCGGCGACTGGGAGCTGCTCGGCCCCTATCTGATCCGCCTGGGCGAGAATGTGAAGCACACCTTCCTGCCCCAGCCGAACCGCTTCCGCCGCCGCATCGCCGCGGAGGCGCGCGGCGAGTTCGCCGATCATCTCGAGCCGCCCGGCCCGACCGGTCTTCGCCGGATCCTGCGCCACCTTTCCGACGGCAGGGGCGTGCTGGTGATGTTCCTGGACGAGACGGTCTCGGGCAAGGTCCAGGCGCCCGCCCTCGGCCGCTCCGTCCGACAGGAAGGCAACATCTCCACGGTGGCGCGGCTGGCGCGAAAGACGGACGCCGTG
The DNA here is from genome assembly GCA_963775275.1 of uncultured Alphaproteobacteria bacterium. Classification (GTDB taxonomy): domain Bacteria; phylum Pseudomonadota; class Alphaproteobacteria; order Caulobacterales; family Caulobacteraceae; genus JANWHQ01. The sequence goes on from CAVZII010000005.1 coordinate 2,058,712, forward strand.
ATCCTGCCCGCGGCGATGCTGCGCGCGCGCGGCGCCAGCTTCCGCCTGTGGATCGGCGCGCCGACCGGGCTCGAGGGCGAGGCGGACCTTCAGGCCGACGTGGCGCGCCTGGACGCCCTGGTCGAGCCCATCGCCCTCGACCACCTCGACCAGTGGGTCATGCTGCCCGAGCTGAGGTTCGAGGACTCTCCCCTCCCATAGGAAGCGGACACGACGGCTACGCTTCGACCGCCTCGGCCATCGCCGCGCGGATGGCGTCCAGCAGGCGGTAGAGGTCCTTCTCCTCGGCCGCGCCGGCCGCCATCGCCTTCGCCTGCTTGAAGGCCCAGTCCTGGCGCTCGGCGGCGGCGCGGCTCATCCAGGGATCCACCCCGGCGTCCTCGACGGTGCGCGCCACCTCGCGCATCTCCTCGGCGCGGCGCTTTCCGTGGAGCAGCGAGCGCGAAATCATGTAACGGGCCAGCGCCTCCCAGTCGTCGTTCGGCAGCATGTCCGAGAGCGAGGCGAGCACGGTCTTCTCGACGCCATAGTGGCGGGCGGTCAGCAGGCATTCGGCCAGCAGCGCCTCCATCCCCTTGATCATCACCGAACGGCACATCTTGGTCGCCGAGGCGAGGCCGAGCTCGGTGGAGAACACCCGCGCGTCCAGTCCCAGCGGCGTGGCGTACTCGAGGAAGGCTCCGGCATGGGCGCCGCCGAGCAGCATGGGGGTCCTGAGCCTCCTGGGCGGCGCCGAGCTCATCACGGCCGCCTCCACATAGCGGCCGCCGGCAGCGTCGACCGCGCGGGCGGCTTCGGTCTTCACGCCGGGTGAGGCGGAGTTGAGATCGAGCACGAACGCGCCCTTCGCCAGGCCCGGGATCACGGACTTCGCCGCGGCCAGAGCGCGCGCGGCGGTCACCGCGCTGATCACCAGATCGGCGCCTGCGGCGGCGTCGGCGGCCGAGGCCGGCCGGTTCAGGCCGAGCCGGTCTGCATTGCGGCTCGGGATGCTCGCGGGATCGTCGAACAGCACGTCATAGGCCGTGATGCGGGCCACGCCCTTGGCCTCGAGGTCCTCCGCGAAGATGCTCCCGACCTCGCCCAGACCGATCAGGCAGATGTGCTCGGGTGCGCTCATGGCTCGGCCCTCCGTCCGCGACGTCTCCCGCGCGCCGTCCGGCGGGTTGGGCTCCGGATCGGACGGGGCGGGCCCGCGGCTACTGGAAGGCGGCCTTCACCTCGTCGGGCACGGCCTTGCTCTTCAGGCCGCCGGGGCTCGAGGCGTCATAGACGGTCCAGACGCGGGTCTCGAAGCCTTCTACCGCCAAATCCTCGCCGCGGAACAGCTGGTGGCGGACGTTGAAGCTCGACCGTTTCCACTCCGCGACGCTGGACGCCACCGTGACGTCGTCCCCGAAACGGGAGGGGATCAGGAAGCGGACGCGCAGGTCCACCATGGGGAAGCCCGCCATGTCGAATGTCTTCAGCATGGTCTGCTTGGGGAACCCGGCGGCCTCGAAGAGGTGCGCCGTGCAGGCGTCGAAATACTCCACATAACGAGGAAAATAGACGATCCCCGCCGGATCGCAGTCGCCCCATTCGATACGGATGGTTCGGCGGTTCACGAGCATCTGGGCGAATCCCTCCCACTGACCCGCGAAGCCATAAAGGCGGCCAAGGAGCGCGTCGAATTAATCCGCGTCAATGTTGGGTCCGGCGGCGCGGACGCCCGCCGATCTTTCGCCGATGAAAGTCCGATGGCCGCCTCTCGGGCCAGTCTAGTGTGGTGGATCAGAAGCTCGCATGATGATGGCGGCGTCCCCGGCTGCGAGCTTCTGATCCGTAAACCACAATAGAATCATAGACTTGCTAGCTTCCTTATCGATTCCGAAGTTCGCATTTGCCTCGCCAAGGCGCTGGCGAACTTCGCAATCGGGACACTAGGGCCGGCCCAGGAAGTCCATCTTGCCGATGTCCACGCCGTTGTGCCGCAGGATCGCGTAGGCCGCGGTCAGGTGGAAGTAGAAGTTCGGCAGCACGAAGCCGCACAGGTAGGCGCTCCCCGGAAAGCTGAGCTCGGTCGGCCCGGCCTTGATGGTGACGATGCGCTCGTCGGCGCCCTCGAACTTCGCCGCACCGACGCTCTGGATGAAGTCGATGGTCTTGGCGATGCGGGCCTTCAGCTCGGGGATCGTCGTCTCGACGTCCTCGAACTTCGGCGGGTCCATCCCCGCCAGCCTGGCGGCGCAGCCTTTGGCCATGTCGGTGGCGATGAAGATCTGGCGGTTCAGCGGGTGCATGTCCGGCGCGAGCCGCGCGCTCGTCAGCACCAGGGGGTCGATCTTCTTCGCGTCGGCGAAGGCGGCGGCCTTGTCCAGGATGGCCGAGAGGTTCCCGAGCATGCGCGTGAAGACGGGGACGGAGGCGTCGTAGATCGAGAAGGCCATGGGTGAGGTCCTGGAGAGGGGGGTGTGGGGTTGAGAGGTCAGGCGGCCTTGCGGCCCCAGAGGCGCTCGGAGGCGATCCGCGCGCCTTCGACCATGGAGGCCAGCTTCTTGTAGCTGATCTCCATGTCCATCTTGCCGTAGCCGGCGAAGGTGCCGAAGCCGCAGTCGGTGCCGGCGATCACCCGCTCGCGCCCGACGATCCCGGCGTAGCGCTCGATCCGCTGGGCCACCAGCTCGGGGTGCTCGACATAGTTCGAGCAGGAATCCAGCGTGCCGGGGACCAGGATCTTGTCCTCGGGCACGTGCGCGTCGCGCCAGACCGTCCATTCGTGCTCGTGGCGGGCGTTGGCGGCCTCGAACAGGATCGCCTGGGGCTTGGCCTTCAGGATGACCGGCATGATCTTGGCGACCTCGATGTCGTAGTCGTGCGGCCCCTCGTAGTTGCCCCAGCAGACATGCATCCGGCACATCTCGGCGGGCGTGTTGCGGAGCGCATAGTTCATCGCCTCCACATGGACCTCGCTCTGCTTCAGGAACTCCGCTTCGGTCAGGTCCTGGAAGCCGATGTGCGCGGCCATGGCGAGGTCGGGGCAGTCGAGCTGGACCAAAAGGCCCGCCCCGGTGATCAGCTCGTATTCCTCGTGCATCACCTCGGCCAGGGCCCAGACGTACTCTTCGTGGGTCTTGTAGTGCTGGTTCGGCTGGAAGGCGGTGATCAGGCCGGGCGAGGCCGCGTTCATGAAGCCTTCGGCGATCCCGCGCCGCTCCATCGCCGCGGTCATGTTGGCGATGTCGGTCCTCAGGGGATCCCAGCTCTTCACCGAGATCGGGCCGATGCAGGAGGCGCGCTTGAACTCCTGCACCCCGGTCATGCGGGTGATCTTGGCGCGGAATTCCGGATGGCCGGCCACGTCCTTGGGCGTGCGCCGCTCGTTGTGGCCGCCGAACCCGTTCAGCCGGTCCATCATGTAGGTGGAATAGCTGACCTTGGAGGCCTCCCCGTCCGAGGGGATGTCGATCCCGACCTCGGCCTGGCGGCGCACCACCTCGTCCACCGCGTCGGCGATCGTGCGCTCATAGGCCGCCCAGTCGGTCACCTCGCCGCGGTCCTTCATGAGCAGCGCGTCGACCAGGCTCTGCGGCCGCGGCAGCGAGCCGACGTGTGTGGTCAGGATCCGGTCGGTCGAGTGTCGCATCTGCAGCGAGGCGCCTTTCTATTCACCGTCATGGCCGGGCTCCGTCCCGGCCACCCATGAACACCGTCGTACGCCGACGTTCATGGGTTGTCGGGCAGGAGTTGGCGACCGCCAACGATGCTGGGGGGTGGAGATCACACGCGGTCAACTGACGCTCACCGCAAGGCCGAGCGAGCCCTGCCGCTTCGCGAACAGCCATTGGCCGTCCACCTTGACGAACTCGTCGTGGAAGGCGCCGATCAGGGGCGTGGAATCGGTCTTGGGCGGTCCCTTCTCGCCCTCGGCCGGCGGCGGGCCGGCGTAGAGGATCATGTAGCAGACCCCCGTCGCGCGCGTGGCGCTCTGCACGTCGATGACCACATTGGCCATCAGGTGGCGCAGGGTCCTGGGCGGCCGCTTCCGGAACTGCTCCAGGATCACCGCGCGCCCGACCATGGGCTGGTCGGGGATGGTGGGCCGGGCGAACACCCCGTCCTCGGTGAAGAGGGCGACCAGCCCCTCGTAGTCGCAGGCGTCGTTCAGCAGGGCGAAGCGGTTCACCAGTTGGATGCAGCGGTGCTCGATCAGCGCGCGATCCTGCTCGGTCAGGCCGTCCGTCGACATGGCGTTTCTCCCCGGTTCGGCCGTCACAAGCCTCAAGAGGGGAGCAAAAACAAGTGGTCGCCCCGCGCTCCGATCGGCTAGAGCACGCCCGGACGGTCCAAGGGAAACGCAGCATCATGCAGGACGTGGAAGGCAAGGTGGCCTTCATCACCGGCGGGGCCTCCGGCATCGGGCTCGGCGCCGCGCGGGCCTTCGTCGACGCCGGCATGAAGGTGGTCATGGCCGACGTGCGGCCCGACAATATCGAGAAGGCCCTGACCGGATTCGAGGAGCGCCAGCAGCTGCAGAGCGTGCACGCCATCGAGCTCGACGTCACCGACCGCGAGGCCTACGCCCGCGCCGCCGAAAAGACCGTCGAGCGGTTCGGCAAGGTCCACGTGCTCTTCAGCAACGCCGGCATGGGCGTCGGCGGCCCGGTCAAGCAGGCCACCTTCAACGACTGGGACTGGGGGATCGGGGTGATGATCACCGGCGTGGTCAACGGCCTCGTGACCTTCCTGCCCTACCTCTTGGAGCACGGCGAGGGCGGGCACGTCCTGTCCACCTCCTCCATGTCGGCGGTGATCCCGATCCCCAACGCCACCATCTACACCACCGCCAAGGCGGCGATGATGGGCATGGCTGAGTCCATGCGCGCCGAGCTCGCGCCCGACAACATCGGGGTCTCGGTGTTCTGCCCGGGGCCCGTGCAGTCCAACATCCACGAGAGCGCCAGGACCCGCCCGGCGAAGTACCAGAACGCCGCCGCCAGCGAGCGCGAGCGCCAGCTCGCCAATCGCCCGGTCAATCCCCTGTGGATGGACGCCGACGAGTGCGGCCAGCGGATCCTGAACGGCATCCGCCGCAACGACCTCTACATCTTCACCCATCCGGAGTTCGCGCCGGGCGCGCGCGAGCACTACGAGGCGATCCTGTCGTCCTTCCCGCACGAGAAGATCAACACCGAACGGGCCCGCGAGATCGGCTTCCTGCTCGACAACCCGATCTTCCGCGAAACCATCAAGCAGAACCGGGAGAACCCGCTTTGAGCAGCTGTTCCGATCTCCTCTCCCATGGGCAGAGGAAGGGACCCATTGCGCAGCAATGGGAAGGTGAGGGGTTAAGCCCTCGCCTCCCTAGCCCCTCATCTCCCCGCGCCTGCGGCCCACGGGAGAAGACAAGATGAGCATCGTCGTCCGCAACACCCCCCGCGCCGACAAGGCCGTCATCGAGGGCTTCACGGGCATCGGCGTCGCCACGGTGCACGAGGCCCAGGGCCGCATCGGGCTGCTCGGCTCCCACATGCGGCCGATCTACCGGCCCTGCCACGTGGTGGGCTCGGCGGTGACCTGCGAGGTCGCCCCCGGCGACAACTGGATGATCCACGTGGCGGTCGAGCAGTGCAGCCCCGGCGACGTCCTGGTGGTCGCGCCCACCAGCCCCTGCGAGGACGGCTACTTCGGAGATCTGTTGGCCGGCTCCCTGATGGCGCACGGCGTGCGCGCCCTGGTCATCGAGGCCGGCGTGCGCGACGCCTCCACACTCACCGAGATGAAGTTCCCGGTCTGGTCCAAGGCCATCTTCGCCCAGGGCACGGTGAAGGAGACCATCGGCAACGTGAACACGCCGATCGTCTGCGCCGGCCAGCTGGTCAATCCCGGCGACCTGATCGTGGCCGACGACGACGGCGTCGTCGTGGTCCGCCGCAAGGACGCGGCCGAGGTCCTGAAGAAGAGCCAGGCCCGCGAGGCGAAGGAGGCCGCCGTGCGCGAGCGCCTGAACGCGGGCGAGCTCGGCATGGACATCTACGGCTACCGCCCGCGGCTCGAGGCCAAGGGGCTCAAGTACGTGGACTGGCAGGGCGATTAGCCAGCGCCATGAAGGCGGCGACGATCACCTCGTCCGTGACCAGCGAGGGGGTCAGCCCTTTCTGGCAGAGCAGGCCGTCGATCATGGCGTCGATGAGCACCACGAACTGCTCCATCGGCATGCCCGTGTCAGCCTCGTCCATGACGGCGCGCCAGCGCTCGGCGATGGCGCTGTAGCGCTCCGTCGTCCGTAGCTCGATCTCGGCCCGTACCTGCGGATGGGTTGCTGCATGGATGTGCAGCTCGTGGAACAGCAATCCGCGCGACGCGGCCGTGGGCAGGAATGCGATCACCGCTTCGCCCACGATCCTCATCTGCTCTTGGAAGGTCGCGCCCGGCCTGAGCCGGGCGTCCACGCCGAGGGCGGGCTTTTCGAAGATGGCGAGGAACAGGTCTTCCTTGCCCTTGAAGTTGCCGTAGATGGCGCCGGTGGTCATGCCGGCGCGGCGCGCGACCTCGTCCAGCGTCGCGCCATGGAAGCCGCGCTGGGCGAACAGTTCCGCCGCCGCCTCGACAAGCTTGGAGCGGGTGCCTGCGCGCTTCGATCCGGGCGGCGGAAGGCCTTCTGGGTCCATGTACGATTTGTAATGGCGATTATTATGTAACCGCCATTATATTCCTGCAGCGCGATCCATTGGGAGACGGGAGGACGCCGTGGTCAAGCTTCATCGCCGCACTGTGCTGCGCTGGACTGCAGCCAGCGCCCTCTTCGTTCCGGGCGGGGTCATGGCCGCAGCCCCCGCCGCGCCTCCTCTGAACGAGCAAGGCTTCGTCCGCATCGGCGGCATCGACCAGTGGATCGCGATCCAGGGTCCCGGCGGCGCCAGCCCGGTCATCCTCTACCTGCACGGCGGGCCGGCCGAGGCGCAGTCGCCGTTCCTGAAGGAGTTCGCGCCCTGGGAGCAGGACTTCACCGTCGTGAACTGGGACCAGCGCGGCTCGGGCAAGACCTTCGGCAGGAACGGGCCTTCGACGCCGGACATGACCCCCGAGCGGATGGCCGAGGACGCCATCGAGGTCGCCGAGCACGTCTGTCGCCAACTCGGCAAGTCCAGGCTCGTGCTCGTGGGCCAGTCCTGGGGCGCGTTGCTCGGCCTCATGGCTGTGAAGCGGCGACCCGGTCTGTTCCACGCTTTCGTGGGCACGGGTCAGCCGGTGAGCTGGGAGTTGACCGTGCGGGACGGGGAGCGCTGGGCCCGAAGCCAGGCCGCCGCCCAGGGCGACACGGCCGGGCTCGCGGCCCTGGACGAGGCGGACAAGCTGCCCATCACCGACCTGCGGCGGATCATGGCCATGGCCAAGTGGCGGATGTCGCCCTCGGACCTCGACTACCTCAAGATCCAGGCGGACTTCATGGGACCGACGCCGCCGACCGAAGGCGACGCGGCGGACTGGAGCCGCGGCGGGGCGTTCTCCATTCCCAAGCTCGCCCCGTTCCTGACGACGTTCGACGTCCGCACGCTCGGAGAGGATTTCGCCCTGCCCATCGTCGTGATCCAGGGCCGCGACGACCACGTCGTGTCGTTCGAGGCGGCCAGGGCATGGGTCGGCGAGCTCAAGGCTCCGGCCAAGGCGTTCGTCCCGATCGACGGCGGCCACTTCGCCTGTTTCACCAACCCGGAAGGGTTCGTCGGGGCCCTGCGCGCCCACGTCCTGCCCCTCGTGCGCGAGGGTTGAGCCCAGCCTGGAGTCCCGCCGCGGCCGTGCGTCAGCTCCCCTGGCGCGCCGGCTCCATCCCCTGCTCGCGCTTGGTCGCGTCGGCCTGCGGGGCGGCCAGGAAGGCGATCAGGGCCTGCGTCTCGGCCGGATGTTCTGACCGCGCGCAGACTCCGGCGGAGAAGATGGTCGTCGCCTGGATCTGCGGCGGCAGCGGCCCGACCACCTCCACGCCCGGCGCGTGGATCAGCTCGCTGAGCTGCTGGAACCCGAGCTCGGCGTCCCCGTCGGCGACCAGCTTGCCCACGGGCGTGCCCGGCGGCGCCTTGACCAGCCGGTCGGATCCGGCCGGCATCCCCCATGTCGCGCAGAGCTTCAGGAGGTGGTCGCCGCTGGGCCCGGTGGAATAGCCGACCCGCCGGGCCGCCAGCACGGCGCGCCGCACCGCCGCCTCGCTGCCGATGTCCGGCTTCTGGGCGCCGGCGCGCACGGCGATCGCCATGCCCGAGCGGGTGAAGCCGCGCACGCTGCCCACCCGCAGATGTCCCTCGGCCTCGAGCTCGGCCATGACGCCCGAGGCCAGCACCACCATGTCCACGGCCTCGCCGGCGCGGACCAGGCGGGCCGCGTCCACGCCGCCCATGGACCGGATGTCGACCGCCTGGCCGCTCTCCGCCTCGTAGCGGCGGGCCAGCTCGCCGAGGATCAGGCGCGTGGCCATGGACGAGATGCCTGTGAGCGCCGCGGTCATGGTCCTTGCTCCCTGCCTCCAGCCCCGCACATCCCCGCGAAAGCGGGGACCCAGGCTTTTTTGTTGCTCCTGCTTCCTGCTAAGCCGGGTCGGCGAGGATGAACACCAGGAATCCCGCCTTCTCGGGAACGAGTGGAGGACGCGTGACCACCTACGACTACGTCATCGTCGGCGCGGGCTCGGCCGGCTGCGTCCTACCGGGCTCGGTCGCCGCCGAGGTGGCCGGCATCAAGGACCCCATGTCGGTCAAGAGCCTGGAGGTGGAGCACCCCACCGGCTTCTTCACCGTCGTCATGGAGGTGGAGCTCGAGGGCAACGACGTCCAGGTTGGCCGCGCGGCCCTGCTGCGCACGGCCAGGAAGCTCATGCAAGGCCAGGTGTTCGTGCCGGCCCCGGTCTAGGGCGGACCCCAATAATTCTGTTCATCCCGGCGAACGCTGGGACCCAGGGATTACGCCTTCGCCGGCAGACATCGCGGGATTGATCTTCACTGCAACCGCCGCGATAGTACGCAGGGGGTCTCGGCTTGCTGCGGCCTGGACGTGCCTGCGCGCTGGAGGCCTGATGATCTCGCCCAGAGAGCTGCCCACCCGTGAGACCGCCCTGCCGGACCGTCCCGACCGGGTCCAGACCGACGAACTCCACTACGTCAGCGGCCAACCCCTCGACGGCCCGTTCCCCGCCAATGCGCAGACGGCCATGTTCGCCATGGGCTGCTTCTGGGGCGCCGAACGGCTGTTCTGGGAGACTTCGCGGTGTATTCGTCACGGCGGTGGGATTCGCCGGTGGCTTCACCGCCAATCCCACCTACAAGGATGTGTGCAGTGGCCTAACGGGCCATGCCGAGGTCGTCCGGATAGTGTTCAACCCCGGCCTGATTTCCTACGAGGCTTTGCTCAAGTTGTTCTGGGAGAACCACAATCCCACCGAAGGCATGCAGCAGGGCGTGGACGTGGGAACCCAGTACCGCTCGGCTGTATACTGGTTCGATGAGGCCCAGCGGGGCGCGGCCAAGACCAGCCTGAAAGACTACGAGACCGCCCTCCGGGACCGCGGTTTTGGCCGCATCACCACCGAGATCGCCCCAGCGCCCCCCTTCCATTTCGCCGAGGCCTACCACCAAGCCTACCTGGCCAAGACCAAGGCCGGCTATTGCGGCATGAATGGCACAGGCGTCAGCTGCCCGATCCGCCCCAAGGACCACCCTTTATGACCTCAACACAGTCCGACCCCCGCATATTACCCCGCGCTGCCTAGGAGGACGACCTCTTGCCCCTCGCCGATCTTCTGGATTGCGAAGGCGCGCACAGCGACCCTCCCAGCTCCGGCTGCAGCCTTCTCAGGGCTACCCTGTTCAACATCCACGTCGGCCTTGACCGTCGCCACCTGGATCCCGCGGCCGTCCGCGATGTGTTCGACGACATGCTGGATGTTCTAGGAACGACGCGGGCCCGGCGGGGCTCGCCGCCTGACATCGACGAGGCCTACCGCATCCTGGCCGAGGTGCTGACCACGGCCGGACCGCGCCTGTTCTTCGCCAGAACCGACCCGATCAACAACCATGTCGATTGCCGGCTCGTCACGATCCAGCCCAGTTGGGCCTTCGGCTTCTGGCTAGACGGCCTGTCGCACGAGGCCAGGACCGGGATCCACACCGCCGCAGTCGCGCACCAGGTCGTCCAGCTGTTCGCCCAGCGCGAGAACCGTCTGCCAGGTGCCCGCATAGGCATCCCTGGCGAGCCCCTCTGGCTAACCCCCAGCATTGGCGCCGTGCGCCAGATGATCGACATGGCCTTCCAGGCTCAGTACGACGCTGGCTACGGAGCCCTGGAAGGTGCCGACTATGCCCAGCGGTTGCGCGATCTTCTGGGCCTGCAAAAACGCACCTACCCGGACCGGACCGTGGCCATGATCGCCAGCAACACCGTCGGCGAGCTGCAGGCATCTGCTGTCTCCGCCGCGGCCACAGCAGCAGCCGAGGGCCGTCCCATCCGCCGTCCGCTGGCGGCGCCCACCCAGTTCGACGCCCGGGACTATCCCAGGTTCCGCCACTGGCCTTTCGCCGATGGCCAGGTCGAGCACGACTATGGCCGCACTTGGGACCTCGCCGACGATGCCGGCGACGAGCTGGGCGGCGCGCCCGAGCTGGTCAGCGCGGCCCTGGACCCGGACCAGATCGGGCGGGTGATCTCGCTGGGTCTGGTCACCTCCCCGTCGACGCCCGAGGATGAGGTGGCCGAGCGGACGCCCGGTTCGCGCAAGCGCTCTGCCGCGATGCGAACTCTGGAATCTCTGGTCGCAGCCCTGACCAGGAGACTGGCGACATGATCCGGCGTCTTTGGCCCATCGGCGTCGACGAGCGGCCGCGAAATCGCGCCTCCCTCGCCAAAGCAGACACGGCCGGCTTCCGCGAATGGCTGCGCAACTCGGTCCTTTCCTGGACCGAAGCCGCCGACGACGGCGAGCGGGTCTCCGCGTTCGCTCCTCTGGTCCTCTCGCCGACCGAGCCGGCCCGGCAGTTCTCCGCCTGGGCTGCCGGACTGCCAATCGACGTTCGAGCGCGCGTGCGTGTGGCCCTGAGCGAGGTGATCGAGTGCTGGGACCCTGGCATGGAGCCCCGGGCCACCATCCTGCTCGTCCGGTTTGCGGCCTACGTGGGCTGCCGCCGCGCTGCGGCATGCATCATGGGACTGTTCGCCAAGCCGGTCGGCGGGACCGAGCTAGAAAGGCGCGACCTGGCCGAGGCGGCGGCGGACTTCGGCCGCCAGCATGCCACCCCCCAGGAGGCGCGCGCCCTGGCCTATCGACTGCGCGAGATCGGGCTCGACGTTCCCACTGCGGCCGTCGTGCTGCTGTCCCACGCTGCCAAGGTCTATGGCGCCGACATCGTCGACGACTTCGCCTGCCTCGCCCCTGACGTGGTCGAAAACGACCCGGACGCCGACCCGCGCGTGGTCATGGCCCTACGCCGCTTCGCTGCCAACTCCCTGGTGGACATCCTTGGCGTCCAGCACGCCTACGTCCTGGCGCTGAAGGCCCAGGCCCGTAGGGCGCCCGAGCTGCGCGCGGCCCTTTGTCAGCACCGGCTGCAGCTGATGACCCAGACCGGCCAGAATGTGATCCTGCGCGACCGGCTGACCAACAAGAATACCCGAGTGGATGTGTCCGGCGCACGGCCCGGGATCATCAACCAGCCGCCGGCTATGGCCTTGCTCGACCAAATGGCCCGCCGCTACGACCTCGACGAGCGGCTGCGGCGAGGCCGCAGATGAGCCGCGTTTCGAAAGCCCTCACGGCCTACGAGCTGGCGCGTCGGCGCGGAGTGCTCAAGCGCTTCGGCCATCTTCTCGAGCTCAGCGACGAGGTCGATCGCAACGCCAGCGACTCTCAGTTCTCCGGTCGCCGTAGCCTCAATTCCGACTTTCAAGGCAAGATCTACTACGTCTTTGACGAGAACGTCTTTGAGTTATTCCTGAGCCCGGCGGATAAGTGGGCCTATTGCGCCAACTTCTACGCCGACGTCTGGGGCGGCGGCGACGAGCAGATGGCCCGGCACTATTCCGCCAAGGCGGGCATGATCGCCGCCGAGTTCCTGTTCTCGGGCGCGCTGCCGGGCATGTCCCCAGGCGACCCGGTGTTCATGACCCCGTGGCACTACGGCGAGCTCAAGCGACGGCTCTACCTGCTGCGCGGCAGCTTCGCTAAGCGCGCCCGCGAACAGGGAGACAATCACCAGACCGTCCAGCAGTATCGCGACGAGGACGAGCGCTACATCCACCTGGAGTCCGACCAGTCGCCCGCCGACCAGTTCAAACGGGCGCTCGATCGCGCCTCGCCACAGACGCGCAGGGATGCGCTCCGTTTCGTCGAAATTACCAAGGATTACACCGCAGCCCTGCGCTTTCTGAGTGCACGCGCCCTCGCGCCGCGCCTGGTTGAGGACACCGTCATCGAGCCCCTGGAGCAGCTCAAGTGGCTCTATTCTGACGTTATGGCCCAAGTCAGAACTCTTGAGCTTCCGCTTCGAGCCCAAGGACAACGGCAGGGACTTCGACGAGCTCAATGCCCTGATTGACGCCTGGCTCGATATCCTCAAGACCCGTCACCGCCAACGCGCCAAGAAAGGCCGAATGGATACCGACGCCAAGTCTATCGCCTACGTCCACTGGATCGCCCGCCACCGCCTAACCCGCCATGAACGGATCGTGCTGGTCACCGGCGACGCCCCCCTCTACGAGGCCTACTGCAGCTGGCATGCCGAACAACCCCTGGGCGAGGCCTTCCTGCTGCGCCGTGTCAACCAATTCGCGCCGCTGATTAATCCCCACGACATGCCCAATGACATTCGCGCCGGTGAGAAGGGCGGCTACCAGCTGTTCGACAGCATCCGCCGGGCGATGGAGGCGCCCCTCTTGCCTATCAACTTGGCCCGCAAGGTGGATGGCCGCGCACACCTCGCCAACATCCTGAAGTCGTTCCCCGCACCGGAAAACGACCCCCTGGTCCAAGACTTCACCCGCAACCTGTCCGCCGCCTGGTGGCACGAACGCCATCGCACTTTCGCCGGGCTGCGCGACCAGTGGCGCGAGGCCGAACGTATGAACATTGGTGCCAGCCTGCCCGTGCTCGAGCGCCGACTGGAACGGCGTAGGTCCTTCGTGGACCACGTGGCCCGCGCTCCGGACGCCAGTCGGGCCTTCACCGCCTATCTGGACCAATTGGTTGAGGACATCATCGAGAAGGAGACCCGCGCCAGCTTCCCCGACGCGGTGCGCTTCTTCCTCGAGCGGCGCGGGGGCAAGCCGCCCCGGGCCCGCGCGCCCCTCGACATCCGTCTTCGAATCCCAGTTCCCGGCCCGGACGGCGTCTCCGTCCAGGTCGATATTGCCGACCTGATCCAGCGTTGGGTGAACGACGAGGCGGCTGTCGCCTCCCAGCTCGACCCGCTGCAGAACCCGGTCCTCTTCGACCGGCCGGACATCGTCTTCGCCGTCGCTTCCTCCATGGCGCTGCGGGTGGATATCTGGATAGACGCCGACCGCTACGCCCATGCCGCCTTCAGCGCCGCCAGAAAATTGCTCGACGAGGGCGACGCGGCGGTCGAAGAGACTTGGCTGGAGTGCCTGTACCTGTTGGGCCTCACCAAACGGTTCGTCAACCCCTCCACCCCGCCTCGGCCATCCGGGGCCGCGAGGACCTCTGGGCCGAGAATCTGGTGCAGGCCGTCACGTCACTCGAGCAGGCCGAACAGCGCCACCGCGAACTCGGCCAGGATGAGCACGCCTTCCGCGCCCTCGCCGAACAGATGGCGGTCCGGCTGTTCTACGCCAACTGGAAAGCGGTCACCCCGGCCGCCAAGCTCATCCCGTCCGGCTTCGACGGGCGCGTGGCTCTCAAGCAGTACGCCGCCGCCCTTGCCGCTTTGCGGCAGGGCTGGATCGCGCTTGACGCCTTGCGCGCCAATGGCCGGTTTCTGGATCCGCACCCCCTGAACTCCAACGCCGCCGTGCTTGCCGTGATAGGCGAGCTGTTGTCCCGCCAGGGCGACAGCGTTCCCGGCTTAGCGCCGGCCGAGCTCGACCGGGTCGAGTTCGACCTGCAGCCGATGATCGAGTCCCTGGACGAGTTCCCCCAAATCACCTCTATCGACGTCTACGCCTTCCTGTGGCTGGTGCGTGGAAACGATGGGGCAGCCGGACAGCTTGATGTCGCCCTCAACTCCGGCCGCTTAAGCCTCGCCCAAGACCGGCAGTTCGCCGGCGTCTTGCGCGCCGAACTTCGCGCCCCGCCCCGCGCAGCTGCGGTGGGAGCAGGGCGGCGAGGCCGCCCTAATGCGCAAACCACAAGCAGACCGTAAACCTGCGCTGGTCCCGGCTTTCGCCGGCACGAGTGGCGAAAACCTTGACCCGATGCCAAGCCATCCGCTCAACCCGGCGAAAGCGGTGACCCAGGCTTTTTTCCCGCGCTGCTTCCTGCTAAGCCGGGTCGGCGAGAAACTGCAAGACGCCCGGGCTCCCGCCTCCGAGAGAATGAGCGGAGGACGCGTGACCACCTACGACTACGTCATCGTCGGCGCAGGCTCGGCCGGCTGCGTCATCGCCAACCGCCTGACGGCCGATCCGGACGTCTCGGTGCTGCTGCTCGAGGCCGGCGGCTGGGACACCCAGCTCCTGATGAAGATGCCGCTGGGCGCGCACATGATGCACTACCCCGAGCTGAACTGGGGCTACATGTCCGAGCCCATCGCGTTCCTCGGCCGGCCGCTCTTCCTGCCGCGCGGCAAGGCGGTGGGCGGCTCCTCCCACGTCAACGCCATGACCTATTCGCGGGGCCATCCCAAGGACTACGACCAGTGGCGCCAGATGGGCTGCGAGGGCTGGGGCTACGCCGACGTCCTGCCCTACTTCAAGCGCTCCGAGCGCTCCTGGCGGGGCGAGGGCAAGTACCACGGCGGCTCGGGCGAGATGGCGGTGAGCCGCTCGGACCTGCGCGGCCGGCTCTATGACGAGACCGTCGCGGCGGCCAAGTCGCTCGGCTACCGGGAAAGCCCGGACCTGCACGGCGAGGTCGCCGAGGGCTTCTCCATTCCCGAGTTCACGGCCCACAGAGGCCGCCGCGTCTCCACCTCCCGCGCCTTCATCCACCCGATCCGCCATCGCAAGAACCTGACGATCGAGACCGGCGCCCTGACCGAGAAGGTCCTGGTCGAGGACGGTCGCGCGACGGGGGTGAAGTACCTCAAGGACGGTCGGACCCTGGTCGCCGAGGCCCGGCGCGAGGTGATCCTCTGCGGCGGGGCCTACAACTCGCCCCAGCTCCTGATGCTGTCCGGCATCGGCCCGGCGGACGAGCTGAAGGCCGCCGGCGTCGAGCCGGTCCTCGATCTGCCCGGCGTCGGCCGGAACCTCTCCGAGCACGCCTCCTTCTTCATCCACTACCGGACGCGAAAGCCGGTCTCGCTTCTGCGCCACCTGCGCTGGGACAAGCTCGCGGTCCACATGGCCAACTGGTACCTCTTCGGCGCCGGGCCCTTCTCCCACCAGGCCACCACCTGCCACGCCCAGGTCCGCACCCGCGACGAGCTCGAGCGGCCGGACATCCAGATCTTCTTCAACCCGGCCCGGCTGGACTCCAAGCCGTGGTTCCCGCTGATCAAGCCGGTCCAGGAGCATCAGATCAACGCGATCATGATCCTGCTGCATCCGGACAGCCGCGGCCGGCTGACCCTGCGCTCGGGCGATCCGAAGGATCCGCCGCGCATCTTCCTGGACCTGTTCACCGAGCATTCCGACGTGGAGGCCCTGATCCGGGGGCTGAGGATCGCGCGCAAGGTGTTCGAGACCGAGCCCCTGGCCTCGGTGGTCGAGCGCGAGGTGGCGCCCGGCAGGGAGGTCCAGTCCGACGAGGACCTCGAGCGCTATCTGAAGACCGCCGCCATGGTCTCGCACCACCCGGTCGGGACCTGCAAGATGGGCCACGACGACATGGCCGTCGTGGACCCCCATCTCCGCCTTCGCGGCATCGCGGGCCTGCGCGTCGCCGACGCCTCGATCATGCCGACGGTCCCGGGCGGCAACACCAACGCCCCCTCGATCATGGTCGGCGAGAAGGCCGCCGACCTCATCCGCGGCCAGACCCTGGCGCCGGCGGAGCTATAGCCTCCCCTCGCCCCGCGCCAGCGGGGAGAGGGAGGGGCCCGTCCTCCGTAGCCTCTTGTCCGCCGAAGCCTTGGCGTAGGCGGATGGCGAAGGAGGATGGGAGGGTGAGGGGCCTGGAACCATCCACCATCCACGCGGGTTGGATTGGGCGCCATGCGAAGGACCGGCATACCAGCGTTCACGCTCGCCGCCGCCTCGGCCGCGGCCCTCGCAGCGCCCGCTCATGCGGCCATCGTCACCAAGGACCAGGTGGCGGCCACCGCCGGCGCCGCGGCCGGCACGGCCGTCGCAGGCCCTGTGGGAGGCGTGGTCGGCAGTCTCGTCGGGCGGGTCGCGGCCACGATCGCCGGCCATCACGGGCCAAAGGATCTCGGCCAGGTCGACCTTCCACGCGCCGACGATCGTCTTCAGCCGCTGTCCACGGACCGTCGGCCGATCCGGATCCACAGCGTCGACACCAGCCCTGCGCACCGCGTCCGGATCGACGCGGTGGCGCTCGCCGC
The DNA here is from genome assembly GCA_963775275.1 of uncultured Alphaproteobacteria bacterium. Lineage (GTDB taxonomy): Bacteria > Pseudomonadota > Alphaproteobacteria > Caulobacterales > Caulobacteraceae > JANWHQ01. The sequence goes on from CAVZII010000005.1 coordinate 2,075,355, forward strand.
CCAGGCCGAGCGAACCGAAGCGCTCGCCCGCGCCGAACGGGCCCGGGACGCGGACGCCGTGCAGTACGCCCAGACGGGAGGGGCGGCGGGCTCCGGCCAGCCAGCGCCGCCGGCTCGAGCGGGCGCATCCTCGACGCCGACCTACGTCCGCCCGGTCGCCGACCCCTATTCCTCCACCCTCAACGCCCAGCTCGCGCGGCTGAGGGCGGACGAAGACGGCGGCTGACGACGCCTACCAGCCCTCGATCTGATCGGCCGGGACCCAGGTCCCGTGCACCTGGCAGCGCAGCCGCATCGGGATCTTGATCCGGCACACCGGCTTCAGCTCTTCGGCCTCGACGATCACGGCCTCGGACAGCCCCTCGTCGTGAAGGTCGGCCACGAAGGCGAGCCAGCCCTCGTGCCCGGGCGCCTGGGACGGGATGTGGATGTGCTCCTGGAGGGTGACGTGCGGCCCGAGGGTCAGGCTCCTGATCTCCCCGGTCTTCACATTGATCCGCAGCACGGTGTTGAAGCCCGCGCCCACCGGCCCCGAGATCATCGGCGGGCCGTTCCTGGGGTCGTAGGTCTGGTAGTAGCCGATCTCGTAGGGCTTCATCGCGTCCTTGTCGGCGATGCGCGGCATGTCCCCGCCGGGGCCCAGCACCTCTTCGGACCAGCTGTCCTCGTTGCGCGCGAGATCGAAGGTCCAGCGCGCCAGCTTGCCGCCCATGTCCTCCGGCTTGACCTTCAGGCCCGAGGCCTCGTGGATGAACGGGAAGGGCGGATAGTTCGAGACGTTGAAGTCCAGGCGGACCTTGTCGCCCTCGGACCAGGCGTTCAGGTAATGGAACGCCGAGGCCGCCGGGCCCTTGAACCAGCGCATGTCCTTCACCGACCCGCCGCGCTTCATCACCCCCATCCAGCTCGGCAGTCCGCCTTCCCAGACCCAGTGCGCGCCGCCGGCCTTGATCCGGTCCAGGTCCGCCGTCATCGGCCAGACCGGGAAGATGATGTGCTCCTTGGTGACCTGGAAGTCGTGCATCAGCGACACGTATGGCGCCTCGAACCACTCCTCGTGGATCAGCTTGCCGTCCTTGTCGGCGATGCAGAAGGCCACGTCCCTGGTGGCCAAGCCCCCCGCCTCGTAGCCGAAGAAGAACAGCTCGCCCGTCTCCGGATCGGTCCGGCAGTGGGCGGTCATGGTCAGGCTCTTCAGCCGGCCCTCGAAGTCGTAGGGCCCCAGCGTCTCCAGCGTCAGGGGATCCATCTGGTAGGGCCGCTCGTCCTCCTTGGTCGCCAGCAGCTTGCCGGCGTGGAAGACGGGGGTGGTGTTCGAGGTCGTGCGGCTCTCGCCGAAGAAGCCAGGCTCGTCCGTGTAGGGGTTGCGGTAGAGGCCGTGCCGGCCGCGGCGCGCCGCGCGGTCGCGCTTCAGCCGTTCGGTCATCACATAGCGCTGCTTGTAGTCGGCGTGGCCGTCCTCCAGGCGGAACATGCCGACCATGCCGTCGCCGGAGAGGAAGGTGTCCCAGCCCTCCTTGGGCGGATACTGCGGGTCGGGGACCGAGCGGTACCAGTTCCCGCGGATCTCGCTCGGCAGCTCGCCTTCGATCACCAGGTCGAAGACGTCGGCCTCGATCCGCGAGGGGGCGTTGAAGCCCGCGAAGTCCATGGTCTGGGGAAAGGGCTTGGTCATTCCTGGGCTCCGCCGCTCGGCGGCTTGTGACCTGCCGCCTCGTCGGGCTAGTTGTGTCGCGAAAAGGCCGATGAGGGAAGGAACGGGTTGATGAAGATCGCTTTGATCGGCGCTTCGGGGAACATGGGAACGCGCCTCGTGAAGGAGGCCGTGAGCCGCGGCCATGAGGTGACGGCCATCTCGCGCCACCCGGAGTCGGTGGCCGGGCCCAAGGTCACCACCGTCGCGCTCGACTTTCACGACGAGGACAAGCTCGCCGACGTGCTCAAGGGCCACGACGCGGTGATCCTGTCCGTGCGCTTCCAGGACTCCGATCCCAAGAAGGCGATCTGGGCCATGCGCAAGGCGGGGCTCAAGCGCCTGGCCGTGGTCGGCGGCGCCGCCAGCCTGATGAACCAGGACAACGTTCGCCTGCTCGACACCCCGGGCTTCCCCGATTTCATCGCGGTGGAGGCCCGCCCTGCGGCCGCGGCGCTGGATTGGCTGCGCGCCGACGTCGACGATCTGGACTGGGTCTTCGTCTCGCCCTCGATGATGCTGGGGCCGGGCGAGCGCACCGGCAAGTTCCGCCTCGGCCAGGACCACCTGCTCACGGCCGAGGACGGCAAGAGCAGCATCTCCTACGAGGACCTCTCGGTCGCCATCATCGACGAGCTCGAGAAGCCCGCCCACCACCGCCGCCGCTTCACGGTGGGCTACTGACCAAGGTCTCCTCTCCCACAGGGAGAGGAAGGGGCCCAGCCCGCAGGGCTCGGAAGGTGAGGGGTTTCGCCCTGTCCGTCCCTGACCCCTCATCCTCCCACTCGCTTCGCGAGCGGGCCCCTCCTTCTCCCTTTGGGAGAAGGGTCCAGGCCCTTGCCCGCCGTCCCTGATCGGGTCTAGCTGGACGGCGGAGGGCCGCACGCCAGGAGGAGACTATCCATGCAGAACATAGAGCTCGGACGCTCGGGCCTGAAGGTCGCTCCCTGGGCCTTCGGCGGCAACGTCTTCGGCTGGACGGTCGACCAGGCCACGGGGTTCCAGCTCCTGGACGCCTTCGTCGGCAAGGGCTTCAACCTGATCGACACCGCCGACGTCTATTCCCGCTGGATCCCCGGCCACGTCGGCGGCGAGTCCGAGACCCTGATCGGCGACTGGTTGGCGCAAGGCGGCGGCCGGCGTGAGAAGGTGATCATCGCCACCAAGCTCGGCGCGCCCATGGCGGAAGGGTCGGGCCTGTCGCGCGCCTACATGATCCAGGCGGTCGAGCGCTCTCTGAAGCGGCTGAAGACCGACGTCATCGACCTCTACCAGGCGCACATGGACGATCCGTCCACGCCGCTGGAGGAGACGCTCTCGGCCTTCGCCGACCTGATCAAGGCCGGCAAGGTGCGCGCCATCGGCGCCTCGAACTACAACGCCGAGCGTCTCGCCAAGGCGCTGAAGGTCTCGGCCGAGAACGGCCTTCCCCGCTTCGAGACCCTGCAGCCCTGGTACAATCTCTATGACCGGGACACCTTCGAGGGGCCGGTCGCCGACCTCGCCAGGGCCGAGGGCCTCGGGATCATCCCCTACTTCGGCCTGGCCTCGGGCTTCCTCACCGGCAAGTACCGCACCGAGGCGGACCTGCAGGGCTCGCCGCGCGCCTATCGGGCCAAGGACATGCTGAACACCCGCGGCCTTCGCATCCTCGCCGCGCTCGACGCCGTCTCGGCCCGGATCGGCGCGACGCCGGCCCAGGTCTCTCTCGCCTGGCTGCGCGCCAAGGGCTGCGTCCCGATCGCCAGCGCCACCTCGCTGAAGCAGCTCGAGGAGCTCGCCAAGTCGGCCGCGATCACCCTGGACGCCGAGGCCGTCAAGGCGCTGGACGACGCCAGCGTGATCAATCCCGGCGAGGAGCCCGTGCGCGCGCCGCCGCCGAACCCGCGGCCCCAGGCGACCCAGGCGGCGGAGTAGCGAGTGGCGGCCCTCACCCTGCCGGTGGCGGACGGGTGAGGGCCAAGGACGCGTCGGGCGAAAAGGGGGGACGGTTTCGCCCGTCGGACGCGCCCCAAACGTTGGGTCCGGATCGAATCCTAGTGTGGTGGATCAGAAGTTCGCATGATGATGGCGGCGCCCTCGGCTGCGAACTTCTGATCCGTAAACCACACTAAAATCATACATTTGCTAGTGTCCTTATCGATTCCGAAGTTCGCATCCGCCTTGCAAATGCGCTGGCGAACTTCGGAATCGGGACACTAGGCGATGGCCGGCCTCGCGCCGATGTCCGCCAGCTTCAGCGCCGCCGGCGTGGCGGCCTTGGCCGGCGAGCGTCCGTCCGCCTTGGCGTCCCTGACGCTGGCGTGGGTCACGCCCACAGTCGCGGCGAGCCCGCACGCGGCGGCGTTGGGCAGGCCGATCGCAACCCTGAACGATCCGATCTCGCGCGCAGCCTTGCTGAATTGCCACAGGCCGGCCAGGAGCCGCCGCTCTTCGTCCGGCCAGTCGGCGAAGTCCGCCGACACGCCCGACAGCTGGCATCCGGTCATGGCTTTCAGGCAGGACCGGTCGAGCCGGGCCCGCGCGATCACCGCCCGGGTGCAGCGCTTCATGACGCTGACGGTCTCGGCGAGCCGACCCTTGGGCGTGCCGCCGTCCACGCCCAGGATCTCGAGGATCGGGGCCGAGCCCGCGGACGGATCGGCGTTGGACAGGCGGCCGATGACGCCGGCGCGGCCCCTCAGGCTGAACAGCGTCTCCAGCGACAGGGGCGCGATCACCTTGTGCGCCTTGCCCGCGTCGCGCAGGGGCTTCAGCACGTCCAGCACCATCAGGTCGATGCTCAGCACGTCCTGGAAGGACAGGGTCTCGCGCCATGCCGGGCCGAGCGGCTGGCCCGTGCGCGCGTCATGCACCACCGGCCGCAGCCGCACCGCCGCGCCGGTCAGGCTGCGCATGGAGAACAGCCGCTCGAAGTCGAAGGCGATCCTCAGCTCGCGGCCGTCGGAGGCGGCCAGCCACAGGGCGCTCCAGTCGGGGCCAGGCGCCGCCTCGGCGCCGCGGGGGACGGGCGCAGGCCGCACCGTCGACGGATCCACGGGCTGGCGCCTGAACCCGCCGCCGGGAGCGGACGCCACCCGTTCGAGCCTGAGGCTCGCCGCGGTCCTGTCGCTCAACGCCCGGTCGCCCAGGAAGAAGGCCAGAAGCTCCTTGAGGATGTTGAGGCTGACCGCCAAGGCCGCCTCGCGGCTGTCGCCGCAGGCCAGCAGGAGGTCGACCTCGCCGATGCGCGCGTAGACGTCGCTCGGCCGCAGCCGCTGGCGCAGTCGCTGCTCGACGGCCTCCCACACGCGCTCGCGCCGCGCCTCCCAGCGCTCGCCGAGCTGAGCCTTCAGGGCGTCCAGGCCGATGATCGTGACGCAGCCGCGCTCGATGAGGCCCGCGCTCGCCAGCCGCAGCAGCACCGCGTCCGCGTCGACCGAAGCCAGTCGCTGGGCAGGCTCAAAGGATCGCGGCTCATGGGCCGCCGCATGGACCATTCCCGTCTTCCCGAATTCTGGGTGAGCGGGCGCATCCTGCAGCCCGGGACTAACAATGCGCTTGAAAGGCGAAGAGTTCCACTAAAAAGGGTGTTAATAAAGTTTACCATACTAAAGTAGCAATATTGCGCGCCGTTCGTCATGATCGTCCGATCTCCGGCGCACGCCGCGCCGGGCGGGTGCGGCGGCCCGGGAAGACGGCCGGACCGGCCAGCGGCTTCCAACCACGGACGAGGTCTGGTTTGCTGCCGCCAGCTTCGCCACAGCCGAGGATCCGCCATGGCCGACGATCAGACCCCCGACCTTCAGGCGCTGGCGCGCGAAGTGCGCTACCTGCGCGACCGGTTCGATATCATCGACGCGGTCCACCGCTACAGCCGCGGCATCGACCGCCTGGACGCGCCGCTGATGCAGAGCGCCTACCACCCGGACGCCATCGACGACCGCGGCCCCTTCACCGGCACGCGCGAGGAGTTCACGGCCTGGGTCTTCCCGCACGTCGGCGCGGCCGGGGGCACCGCCCACAACCTCTCCAACATCACCTGCGAGATCGACGGCGATCAGGCCCACGCCGAGACCTATGTGACCTTCGCGGTCTGGTCCGCCGACGGCAAGAAGGTGACGATGGGCGGCGGCCGGTACCTGGACCGGCTCGAACGGCGCGACGGTGTTTGGGCCATCGTGCGGCGCGAGACCATCATGGACTACGTCTTCGAGGCGCCCGGCAACGCCTTGCCGCCCGAGATCCTGCGCGGCGCGCGCAGCAGGGAGGACCGCTCCTACCTTCGGCCGCTCGACCTGACGCCCGAGGCGCGGGCCAGGTGGGAGACCCGCAGGAGTTAGAGCGCGTTCCGCAGGAGTCGAACCCGGTCTTGCGGCAGGAACGCGCTCGAGCATTTGAGTCTATAGCGTTTTCCGGCCCCCGGTCCGACCGGAGCCGACGGCGCCCCGCGTTCAGGTCCAATAGGCGACCACCCTGAACTCCAGGCTCTCGCGGGCGCCGGCCCCGGGGAAGCTGCGGTCGCGGAAGGCGGTGTGCGGCGTGCGCCACGGCCGAGCGTGGTCCAAATCGTAGAACTTGAAGACGATCAGCTCTTCCGGCTCCAGGTTCGGAAAGTACCACCAGCGGTGGTGCGCCTTGCGCTCGAAGACCCAGGCCGCCGGAAGCTCGGCTTCGCCCTGGACCGGCGCGTCCAGGGCCTCGGGCGGCGGCAGCTCGTCCACGATCACCAGGGTGTTCGCCACGCCCTCATCGTCGGCGATGGTGCGCGCGTCGCACAGCGCCAGCGGCCAGTCCTGGGGCGGCGGGCTGAAGGCGCGCCATTGGCCGAGGATGGCGAACCTGGAATAGCCCGGCCCGGCGCCCGACCGCTCGTAGAGCGCCCTGGCGAAGCGCTCGGCGCTGGCGGTGGTGAAGTCCACGTGGGCGTCGGTGGCCGGCGGTTGCGCCAGGTCGCCTGGCGCGGCGGCGGCCGAGCGCAGGGTCGCGGTCATCGGCAGGACGACGTTCGCGCCGGTCAGGGCCGACATGAGCCGGACCATCTCGGCGGGATAGACGTGGTCGACCTGCGCCTTGTCGCGGAAATCGGTCACCGCGCTCTCGTGGCGGACCAGGAGGAAGCCGTTGGTCTCGAGCGACAAAGGCTCGGGGAAGGCGCGGGCGTCGCCGACGCGCACCTTGGCCGGGGCATAGGTCCCGGTGTTGATCTCAGCCCCCTTGGCCCAGAACCGGCGGTTGGGCCCGGGCCCCGGGACGAGGTAGTCGATCTGGGCGTCGGCCCCCGGAATGTCGGTCGGCCCGGCTGCGGCTTTGCTCATGTTCGGCCCCCCGCCGCCGAGACTATCGCGGCCGCCGGCCCGTTGCGAGGCCGGCTTCACCTTGTTTTTCCTGAAATTTGGCTGATATAGACAGCATCGAACATCGTTCGGCCTCGCGGCTCTCCTTGGCTCGATCCCGATCGGGACCTCGGCCTGCTCACGTCGCTTTCCGAAGATTTGATCCCCCGCCGCGCCCGCGTCGGGGGCCCGCTGCGATTGGAGGCCCGATGGCCAAGGAAGAAGCCCTCGAGATGGACGGCGTCGTCACCGAGATCCTGCCGGGCGGCCAGTTCCGCGTCAGGATCGAGGGCGACCTGATGGTCCTCGTCTACACCGCCGGCCGGATGCGCCGGAACCGGATCAGGACCATGGTCGGCGACCGCGTCACCGTCGAGATGACTGCCTACGACCTGACCCGCGGCCGGCTGATCTATCGCCGCAAGGCCGAGACGGAGGGGACCTCCGCGCCCCGCCGCACGACGTACCGGCCGCGCCGATGAGCTCGGGCCCCGTCCGCATCCTGGTGCGCTGCCCCGCCACGGGCGAGGGCGTCGCCACCATGCTGAGGCTCCGGCCGGAGGCCTTCGAGACGCTCAAGGGCGAGTACGCATTCCGCTGCACGCGGTGCGGCGAGGTCCACGCCTGGTCCAGGGACGACGCTTGGCTCGAGCCCGAGCGCCAGCGCTAATCCTCCTCCAGAAATCCCATGATCGCCGGCAGGGCCGCGGGGTCCTGCATCGTGAACAGATGCCCGCCCTCGAAGACCTGCAGCCGGGCGCCGGGGATCCGCTCCGCCATCCGGCGCTGGGTCTCCGGCAGGGCGATGCCGTCGTGGCGGCCCGCGGCGATCATCACCGGGCAGGCGATCTCGCTCAGCCTGTCCCAGGTGTCGTGTTTCGCCCGCGCCTCCAGCTGGCGAAAGGCGCCGCGCGCGCGGCCGGGCTCGTCCGCATAGGGGTCGGCCGAGCCCATCTGCAAGAGCGTGGCGTATTCCCCGGGATTGGCCTCTGCCCAGGCCGCGTCGCGGCGGGTGTCGGCGATCGGGATCAGATGCTTCGCCCGCGCCTCGCCGGTCAGGTGGCCGATCTCGTGGAACGGGAACGAGGCGCCGCCCGCGCCGCCCGGCGAGGTGCAGCACAGCACGAGCTTCCTCACCCTGTCCGGATGCCTGAGGACCAGCTCCTGGGCGACCATGCCGCCGAACGAGACGCCGATCACCAGGGCGTCTGTCCAGCCCATCGCATCGAGCAGCCCCGCCGCGTCGTCGCCATAGCGGGCCATGGAATAGGGGTCGTCGGGCTTGGAGGCGCGGCCCATGCCGCGCTGGTCGTAGGCGAGCACCTCGAACCTTGTCGGCAGCGGGCCGTCGAACACGCCGGGCTTCAGGCGAAGGTCCCCGCCCGTGCCCGAGATGTAGAGCAGCCGCGGGCCGGACCCGCCGCGCTCGTAGCAGATCTCGATGTCGTCGACCTTGGCGAAGGGCATGGACGGTCCCGGGGTAGAACCCTCTCCCCTTGCGGGAGAGGGTGGCCGCCGGATGGCGGCCGGGTGAGGGGTAGAAAGGCCTTGCCGGATGGGGCTATTGGCCCCTCATCCGGCCTGCGTTCGCAGGCCACCTTCTCCCGCAAGGGGAGAAGGCACAAGGGCCGCTCGACAGCGTCCGCCCGGCGGGCGACAGTGGCCGCGCAGTCGGCGAGGGGGCCGGATGACCACGATCGCCCAGGGCGCGCCGGCCGCGTCTCCCGTCGCGCGCGGCCGCTTCTTCGGAGAGCCCGGTCCGCTCGCCTACCTCGCCTTCACCGAGGCGTGGGAGCGCTTCTCCTACTACGGCATGACCGCGCTTCTGGTGCTCTACATGTCCCAGCAGCTGCTGCTGCCCGGGCATGTCGAGCACGTCGCCGGGTTCGCCGGCTTCCGCCGCGCGGTCGAGGGCGTGTTCGGCCCGATGAGCACCCTGGCGCTCGCCTCCCAGATCATGGGGCTCTACACCGGCCTCGTCTATTTCACCCCGGTGCTGGGCGGCCTGATCGCCGACCGCTTCATCGGCCGCAAGCGCGCGGTGATCGCCGGGGCGGCCCTGATGAGCGCGGGCCACATCGCCATGGCCTTCGACGCCTCGTTCCTTCTGGCCCTGCTCCTCTTGATCACTGGCTGCGGCCTGCTCAAGGGCAACATCTCCAGCCAGGTCGGCGAGCTCTATGCCGAGGACGACGGCGAGGGCCGCACCCGCGGCTTCGCCATCTTCTCCATGGGAATCAATGTCGGCGCCCTGGTCGGGCCGCTCGCCTGCGGCATCCTCGCCCAGGTCTGGGGCTGGCACGCGGGCTTCGGCCTCGCCGGCGTCCTGATGCTGATGGGGCTCGCGACCTACGCCCTGGGTATGCGCCATCTGCCCCAGGACCGTCCGCGCCAAAGCGAGCGGCCCGTCGCCGTGCTCACGCCGCACGACATCGGGACCGTCGCCTGCATCGGCGTCGCCGCGGCGCTCACCGTCTTCCAGTCGGTGGCCTACTCCCAGAACGGCAACATGAACCTGGTCTGGATCGACGCCAACGTCGACCTCGCGGTCCTCGGCTTCCACGTTCCGGTCCCCTGGTTCACGTCCATCGACCCCGCGATCAGCATCCTGGCCGTGCCGGGGCTCTTCGCCCTCTGGCGCTGGCAGGCCGCGCGGGGCAGCGAGCCCGGCGACCTCGGCAAGATCGCCTGGGGGGCGGCCATCGCCGCCATCGCCAACGGCCTCCTGGTCATCGGCTGCCTGATCGGCGGGCGGGTCTCGATCCTCTGGCCCATCGCCTACGACGTGCTGCTGGGCGTGGCCTTCCTCTACTACTGGCCGACCCTTCTGGCCCTGGTCTCGCGCGCGGCGCCGCCCCACCTGAAAGCCACCCTGATGGGCGCGGTCTTCCTGTCGCTGTTCGTCTCCAACACCATCGTCGGCCGCCTTGGAGGCCTCTACGAGCACATGACGCCGGCGGCCTTCTGGGGCATGCACGCCGTCATCGCCGCCACCGGCGCGGTGCTGGCGACGCTCCTCGCCCGGCCGCTCGAGCGCCGCCTCACGCCGAGAGCGCGTTAGGCGAAAGTGTATGCGGTTTCGCCGCTCTAACGCGCTCTGGACATGAGATTCTGGAGCACGATTCAGCGGTCGGGCGTTCCGCCCGATCGCGTCGTGCTCCAGGGGCTAGTGTGGTGGATCAGAAGTTCGCATGATGATGGCGGCGCCCTCGGCTGCGAACTTCTGATCCGTAAACCACACTAGAATCATACATTTGCTAGTGTCCTTATCGATTCCGAAGTTCGCATCCGCCTTGCAAATGCGCTGGCGAACTTCGGAATCGGGACACTAGCGGTTACCCCAGCCGCGCCCGCCGCCGCTTGACGCTCTCGGCGTAGATCGGGCTCGAGACCAGGTTGGGCACGTGCTCGCGCGCCTTGGCGGCGAGCTCGGGGTTGTCGCCGATCACCTCCAGGATCGCTTCGAACCGCTCGACGATCCCCGGCCGGAACTCCGGCGAGGTGAAGATGTAGAGGGCGTCGGCCCGGATTCCTTCCAGCACCATCTCGCCCACCTGTTCGGGCTCCCAGCTCATCTCGCCCAGGGTCTTCATCACCTCTGGGTCCATGCGGAAGGCCGGCGACGGCCCGCCAGGCGCGCCCGCCCCGTCCGCCTCCGCCTTGGGGAAGCGCTCGGGCCGGGTCTTCTCCCAGTCGCGGATGTTGGTCCTGACCCCGCCCGGGCAGAAGGCCGAGACCCCGATGGGCTCGCCCATCAGCTCCGCGTGCAGGGCTTCGGACAGGCCGACCACGGCGAACTTGGTGGTCACATAGACCCCCGCGCGGCTGTACTGCAGGATCCCGCCCATGGAGGCGGTGTTGACGATGTGGCCGCCCTCGCCGTGGGCGCGGATGCGGGGCAGGAAGGTGTGCACCCCGTTGAAGACGCCGTTCAGGTTGACGTCCACGCCCCAGTCCCAGTCGTTGTAGCTCGCCTCGCTGACGGCGGCCGAGATGCCGATCCCGGCGTTGTTGCACAGCACGTGCACCTTGCCGAACACCGCCTCGGCCTCGTCGGCCGCCGCCGCATAGGCGTCCCGGTCGGTCACGTCGAGCGACAGGAAATGCACGGCGTCGCTGCGCCGGGCCTGCGCGAACCAGGCCCTGGCCTCGTCGATATGGTCGTTGCGGATATCGGCGATCACCGCCTTCATCCCGGCCGCCGTGAAGGCCTTGGCCATGCCGAGGCCGATGCCCGAGGCCCCGCCGGTGATGAACGCGACCTTGCCCTCGACCTGTTCCATGGCTTGCGTATCCTCGTCCCTGTCCGTCAGGCGCCCTTCTAACCTGTCGAGGACAGGGTAGGGGAGGGGCCAAGGTCGCCTTGTCCCGGGAACGGCGCATCCCGGCGCAGGACGGGTCAGGCGAAGTCGCCGATCGCGGCCACTGGCCTGCGCCCGAAAAAGGCCATAGACAATGCCCCCGGGAAACGCCGGGAGAGGAGCCAAGCCAGTGAAGAGTCGCGGTCTTCCATCACGCAGCGCCACGGCGGTTTCCGCCGCCGCCGCCGCCGCTGTCCTCCTGTTCGGCGTGACCGGCGCCGTCGCGCAGCAACGGCCCAAGAATCTCGAGACGATGCCCCCGGTGCCGACCAGCTACACGCCCGCGAAGACCGCGTGGGGCGACTATGACTTCCGCGGCACCTGGCCGATCGAGAACATCAACTCGATCCACATCCTGCTCCAGCGGCCCAAGTCCTATGGCGACCGCTTCTGGCTGACCGACGCGGAGTTCGCCAAGCGGCTGGCCTACGCCAAGCAGTCCGATTCGCGGTTCTCGACGGACCTGCGCGGAGGCGGCACCCAGGGCCTGGCCAAATGGGTGGAGACCGACCCCTTCGCCAAGCGCACCTCCATGCTGATCAGCCCCGCCGACGGCCAGCTTCCGGCCCTGACGCCCGAGGCCGATAAGCTCTTCAAGGAAGGCCGCTCCAGCTGGGTGCCCCACCTGGAGTTCGACTGGGTGACGGACTTCGACACCTGGGACCGCTGCATCTCGCGCGGCTTCCCGGCCTCGATGTTCCCCTTCCGCTACAACAACGGGATCAAGATCTACCAGTCGCCCGGCTACATCGTGATCGACCTGGAGATGATCCACGACGCGCGGGTCATCCCGATCAGCAACGCCCCGGCCTGGCCCAAGAACGTCGAGGGCTGGATGGGCGACAGCCGCGCCCACTGGGAAGGCAAGACGCTGGTCATCGAGACGACGAACATCAAGTCCGGCGACAGCGTGTCCCACGACCCCTACAAGCGCGCCGCCTCGCCGATCAATGTGGCGACCCAGGGCGCGCCGCCGCTCAACACCATCCCGATGAGCAAGCAGGCCAAGGTCGTCGAGCGGCTGACCATGACCGGCCCGGACACGATGACCTACCAGGTCACCTATTCGGATCCTGAGGTCTACACCAAGCCCTGGACCGCCAGGTTCGACTGGACGCGGGACAACAGCTACCAGTTCTATGAGTACGCCTGCCACGAGGGCGACGTGCAGGTGCGCAACTACATCACCTCCTCGCGCGCCCACCGCGCCGCCCTTGCCGCGGGCACGGCCAAGGCCGACGAGCCGGACATGCGCGAGCGGTTCGCCAAGCCCTTCGACCGGGATCCGGCCGCCCCCTGATCCCGCGCCGACGGTTCGGGGCGCGTCCCTGGACCGTCGGGCAGGCTGTCCGATCGGTTCTCCCAGGCGTGGCTGGCTGCCCGCTGGACCGCCGCGCCGCCGCTCCTCAGCACCGCCTCGCGGTCGTCGAGGACGAGCACGATCTCGCCCTCGATCGCCACCACGCCGTCGAACGTCCTCGTCCGGTGCATCACCGTCAGGCGGCCGCCGTCCTTGGGCGGATGGACCTCGATGATCCGCAGCAGGCGCCCCGTCGGCGGCATCAGGGTGAGCGGGCGGTCGTTGGGCTCGTCGGATCGTCCGGGCCGGCGCCGACCGTGCGGTCCCATCCTGGCCCGAGACGTCACGGATCCAACCCACAAGGGCGCAAGCGGAGCGGAACGAGCCGGCCGCGGCGCGGGGCCAGGTCCTTCGTCCCGGCCGGGCGGGGCGAAAGCTTGCCGGGCGTGGCTCAGGACTTGACGCGACCTGCCTCTTCTTTGAATTTATTCGATATATTGCGATTTCATTTCCATAAGTTCTCCAAGCGGAAATCCCGCCGGTTCCGAGTGCAAGTATCAAGGCGCGCCTCTTGGTACGCCCGTCTCTCGAAGTCATGGCGCAGGTCTATACGTCTGGACCGATCCGCTTGCGGATCGGCGGCTCCGCCCCGCCGGCCGGGTTCGACGCAGGCCGGCGTGCTGTGGCGACGGACGAGGCCGCCCTGGCCTCCGTGACGGCGGCGATCGGCGCCGGGGACCTGGAGGGTTCGGCCAGGCTCGCCGAGAAAGCCCTGAAGTCGGGTCTCGAGCATCCGGTGCTGCTTTGCGTCATGGCCATGGCGCTGCAGGCGGCCGGGAGGCTGGAAGAGGCCGTTCCCTATCTTCGGAGGGCGGTCGCGCTTCAGCCGGCGGACGTCTCGATCGCGAACGCGCTCGCCCGATGCCTGTTGGGCCTGGATCGGCCCAAGGAGGCGCTGCCCGTCCTCGCCGCGGCCCTGGCGCGCGAGCCGCGGCAGGCCGAGACCCACGCGCACCGGGGGCAGGCGCTCGAGCGGCTCGGCCGGCTCGCCGAGGCGGAGCGGAGCTACCTCGAGGCCCTCGGGCTGCAGCCGGGCCACATCGCCGCCAAGGTCGGCATGGCCGCCCTGTGCAACCACTTCGGCGACCACGAGGAGGCCCGCCTGCACGCTCGAAGCGTGCTCGAGGCGGCGCCGGACTGCGCGCCCGCCATCGTCGCCCTGGCGACGGCCGAGCTGGCGCTGGGTTCGCCCGCCGCCGCCGAGGCGCGGTTTCGCCGACTGATGCAGGAGCCTCGGGCCGACCCCTCGTTGGCGAGCTGCCTGGGCGACGCGCTGGACGCCCAGGACAGGGTGGAGGAGGCCTACGAGGCCTGGAGCCGGTCCGGCGAAGCGCTTCGCCGCCTCCATGCGGACCGGTTCGCCGGGCAAGCCGTCCTGGCGGCCGCCGAGCAGGCGGCCGGCTTCCTGGAGCGCGTGCCGGCCGACGGCTGGCCCCGGCCCGCCGCCGCCGGCCCGCCGCCGGCCGGGGTCGGCGCGCAGGTCTTCCTGCTGGGCTTCGCGCGCTCGGGCACGAGCCTGCTCGGTCTGGCGCTGGCCGGGCATGAGCAGGTCGAGGTCCTCGATGAGCAGGAGCCGCTGATCAACTCCATGCGCGCGTTCGCGGGCGCCGACGGGCTGGGCCGGCTGCTTGGCGCGTCCGAGTCCGAGCTCGACGCCTTCCGCGACGCCTATTGGCGGCGCGCGCGCGCGTCCGGCGCCAGGCTGGACCGCAGGGTGTTCGTCGACAAGCAGCCGATGAATTCCCTGAACCTGCCGCTGATCGCGCGCCTGTTCCCCGGGGCCAGGATCCTCATCGCGCGGCGCGATCCGCGGGATGTCGCCCTCAGCTGCTTCAGGCGCCGGTTCCTGATGAACCGGTACACCTACGAGATGTTGAGCGCGGAGGGGGCGGCCCGGCTCTATGCGGCGGCGGCGCGGCTGGCCGACCGGACCGATGCGCTGGCCTCGCCGGACCTCATGGCCGTGCGTCACGAAGACCTCGTGGCGGACTTCCAGGGCGAGATGGGCAGGATCTGCGGATTCCTCGGGCTGGGCTGGTCCGACGCCCTCGGCGCCTTCGCCGGCCGCGTCCGTCGCAACGCCGTGGCGACGCCCAGCGCCTCGCAGCTGGTCCGGGGCCTCAACAGCGACGGGGTCGGTCAGTGGCGGCGCTATTCGCGCCAGATGCGGCCGCTGGCGCCGATCCTCGAGCCCTGGGTGAAGCGCTTCGGCTATGACCATCCGTCGGGCGACGACGGCCTGGGCCGGGAGGCGCCGACCTATCCGCGCCGGCCCGCGGCCGATCGGCCGGCGCGCGCCGGACAAGGCGGCGGTGGCCGGGCGGACCGGCTGGACCGTCTCGTCGGAGGCCCCAGCCGGGCGTCGCCCGCGGCCGGCTGACCGGCCGAGGCCGGCGGGACGCGTCAACGACCGGTCGGCGATACGCCCTGGCGAGGCGCCGCGGAGCGCCGCCCCGGTCCACGCCGCCCCTACCGCGACATCAGCATCGCCAGCTCCGGCGGCGTGGGCTTCAGGTCGATCTCGACGTTGATGCAGGTCGGCCGCTTGCTCTTGAAGGCGGCCTCGATCGCCGGGCCCAGCGCCTCGATCCGGTCCACCAGCACGCCCTCGCAGCCGAAGGCCCTGGCCGCGTCGTGGTACTTCGCGTCGGAAAGCCCCGTGCCGGTCACCCGGTTCTGGCCCGAGACGATCTCCTGGAAGTGCTGGCTGGCGGCCCAGCTCCTGTTGTTCATCACCACCGCCACGATCGGCAGCTTGTGGCGCGCCATGGTGTCGAACTCGGCGATGGTGAAACCGACCGCCCCGTCGCCCACCAGCAGCAGCACCGGCTTGTCCGGCCGCGCCACTTGCACCCCGAGCGAGAGGCCGAGCCCCATCCCGACGCAGCCCAGGAACCCGTGGGTGATGTAGCTCGCCGGCTCCTCCTGGGCGATCACCTCGTTCATCCAGTGGTAGGCCTCGGCGCCGTCGCCGACCATCAGCGTGCCCTCGGGCATGTGATCGACGATGGCCTTCACCGCCTGGGCGGGATGGATCGGCGGGTCCTTGCGGTCCAGCCCGTCCCGCATCGTCTCGAGCCTGGCCCTGCGCGCGCCCTTGATCGCGGCGCGCCAGCCGGCGAGGTCGCGCCATTTCAGGCCCGCCGCCTGGCGGTTGGCCTCGTCCAGGAACGCCTTGGGGTCGGCGTGGACCGGCAGCCGCGCGTCCCTCAGCCTGCCGATCTCCCTGGGATCGATCTCCACATGGATCAGCGGCGCCTCCAGGGGCGCCAGCCGCCCGCCGCCGCCCAGGGTGAACAGGCCGAAGCGCACGCCCAGCGCCAGCACCGCGTCCGGCCGGCCGACCTCGCCTTTCAGGTCGTCCATCTTGTGGTAGGTGCCGCCATAGGCCTCGTGGCTCGACGGGATCAGGCCGTGGGCCGCGAAGTCCGAGAACACCGGGATCCCCGTCGTCTGCACGAACCGCAGGAGCTCGTCCGTCACCCCCGCCTGGAAGGCGCCGACGCCGGCCATGACCACCGGCCGTTCGGCCGCGCCCAGGATCTCCAGCGCCTCGGCCACGGCCCCGGCCGACGGGCCCGGGCCCTCGGGCATGATCATCGTCCCGGGGATGCGCACGGCGTCCTCTTCGAGCCGGCCGTTCAGCACGTCCGAGGGCAGGTCCAGCAGCACCGGCCCGGTCGGGCCCGAGGTCGCGATCCGCACCGCGTGGGCGACCAGCCTCGGCAGGTCGGCCGTGTTCGAGACCCGGTGCGCCCACTTGGTGATCGGCTCGGCGATCGCGACCTGGTCGATCCCCGCTTGAAGCGTGTTGGTCTCAGCGTCGCGCGTGCCGGCCGAGCCGGCCAGATAGATCACCGGCGTGCGGTCCAGGTAGGCGTTGGCGATCGAGGAGATCACATTGGTGAAGCCCGGCCCGGCGGTGATCATCGCCACGCCCAGCCGCCGCCCCGCGCGCGCATAGCCTTCCGCCGCATGGCCCGCGGCGACCTCGTGGCGCACATCGGTGATCGGCAGCCGGTGGTCCAGGCACGACTGGAAGATCGTCTCCAGGTGCGCTCCGTGCAGGCCGAAGATCCGCTCCACCCCGGCCTTCATCAGGGTGCGCACCACCAGCTCGCCGCCCGTGACCTGCGCCATCGCCGCCTCCCGAAGCTCTGTCGTTCCGGCGGGCTTAGCCCTCGGTCCCCGCCGCGGCAATGGCTCGGGTCGGCGCCGGCGCTCAGGCCTCCGGCGCGAGCACCAGCCGCGTGATGGCGTCGGCGATCCAGGCCTCGTACCGGTCGTCCGTCCAGCCCCAGTCGCGTTTGAAGCTCCGGTAGGCCTGATGGCCGATCAGGGTGGACAGGATTGCGACCGCCTCCGCTTCCCCGAGGCCGGGGCGCAGCGCGCCCGTCGCCGCCCAGCGGCGCACCACGCCGCGGACGCCCTGCCGATGCCGCTCAAAACCAGCCTGCGCCAGGCGCCACAGCTCCGGCTCGGCGGGGCCTGCCGTCTCGGCCGCCTCGACCAGATCGGCGGCCTGGGCCAGAAGCCTGCGCCGGAACCGGGCGATGGCCCGCGCCTGCTCCCGGGCCGAGGCCGCGGCCTCCAGCACGGCCCGCAGCTCCGCCAGGCCGCCGGCCTCGTCGATGTCGTCCAGCTGCGCCTTCAGCAGCTCCGGCTTGGAGCCGAACGCCTGGTAGACCGTCTGCACGGCCACGTCCGCTTCGGCGGCGACCGCTTCCACCGTCGTCCCGCCATAGCCCAGGCGCGCGAAGAGCGTGCGGGCGGCCGCCAGGATGCGCCGGCGCGTCGCGTACGCCTGCTGCGCGCGCTTCGGGGAGTTGTAGGCGCGCTTGGGCCCTTCGCGACCTTGGTCCTCGGCCATGCGCGGAGCATGCCTCAATTCGATAGAGTTGTCCTCTATCGAATTATGCCCTAGTCTTACTGCGTCATAAGCGTCGCCTCTGACCACAGCACGGACATCGCGGCAGCTGCTTGGCCAAGGCGACGATCAGCCGTCGCCTGAGGGTCGCGATCGAGTTGGGAATGTGCCGCTCGGGCCGGATCGGGAGCGCCTCGGGGTCGGTAACCGCCGGGAAGGCCAGTCTTCGGGCCTGGCCTGGAAGGACCAGGTCCTGAGGGGGGAATCGTCTCCCGCTCGGAGATCAGGAAGCCGTAGGCGGCGATGCAGAGGCTGGCGTGGTGATGCAAGCCGCGCCAGCTTCGACCTTCAAAGTGGTCCAGGCCCAGCTCCTGCTTCAGGTCGTGGTAGTCGCGCTCGATGCGCCACCTGAGCTTGGCCAGCTCGACCAGCCGCGCGAAGGTGATCTCCTCGGGCAGGGTGGAGAGCCAGTACTTGGTCGGCTCGGACTCACCTTCGGGCCACTCGACCAGGAGCCACTCCTGGATCCAGGGATCGTCCCTGGCCCGTCCATGCGCCGACCACAGACGCACCCGCGCGAAGCGGGAGGACAGCGGCTCGTTGCTCCCCTCGCGCCATTGCACTTGACGCCAGGCTCCCTTGGGCAGGCCCAGCGCCACCTGCTTGGCCGACCTCACGTCCGGCTCGTCCCTGCGGCCCTTCTTCGGCGATGGCCGGTCGGGCTCGATCTCCACATCCGGGTCGAACACCACATCGTTGCAGAGGACGCCCGCCACATAGGCCAGTCCCAGGGCGCGAAACTGCGGCTTGGTGGCGAAGACGATCTCGTCGGGAACCCCCGCCGCCTTGCGCCGATCATGGTCCTCGGCCCAGTCCTTGGGCAGGTAAAGCCGCAACGCCACCGAAGGCTCGCCCAGGCGTTCGCCAGCGACAGGCTTACCGCCACCTGGCAGTTGTCCTGCTTGCCGATCTCCCCAAGGTACTGGCCCCCCCCCACCAATGCGGCCTGCTCGAACCCTTCCGAGACCCCCCCCCCCCCCCCGAACCACCAGCTCGCGCACCTTCGCCAGAAACTCTCGTCCGACCACGGCGAGGAACTGACGAAGTGCATCAATGACTGTGCTCCCGACACCCTACCGCCGCCGAATCGGCTCGATGCTCTTGCGCTCCAGCGGAAGCATCAGCCCCGTGCAGTAATCCCGCAGCGGTCCACCCTCCCTGGCCCCTCCCCCACCCCACTACCCAAACGATCCTCCGTCGCCGACTCTCATCCTGGATATCCGAATCACCAAGACTGAATCTCAATCTTCCGCGTAGGATGTGACCTTCTATAGTGCGACTAGTGTGGTGGATCAGAAGTTCGCATGATGATGGCGGCTCCCGCAGTTGCGAACTTCTGATCCTTAAACCACACTAGAATCATAGACTTGCTAGTGTCCCGATCGATTCCGAAGTTCGCATCTGCCTGGCAAAAGCGCTGGCGAACTTCGGAATCGGGACACTAGCTTCTGACCCGCCCGACCCCGGCGTTGGCAGGGCGGGCGCAACCTGGGGGACTTCCATGCCGCGTGTCTCGTTCGTCTTCTTCGCCGTCGCCGCCGTCTACGCCCTGATCGGCATGGTCTGGGGCAGCGAAATGGGCGCCTCGGGCGACCATTCCACCCTGGCCGGCCACGCCCACCTGAACCTGCTGGGCTTCGTCACCCTCTCGATCATGGGCGCCTTCTATGGCCTGGCCGCCGGCCGCGCGCCCTCGGGCCTGGCCTGGGCCAACCTCCTCCTCTCGGCGGCCGGCGCGGCCTTGATGGCCGTCTCCATGGCCGAGCTGATGGTCGGCAATGACCGCAAGTTCCTGCCGATGGTCATCGCCGGCGACGTCTGCTCCATGCTCGGCATGCTGCTCTTCCTGATCGCGGTCCTTCTCGCCTGGCGCGCCAGGCCCAAGCCAGCGCTGGCCTAGGCGGTCTCGCCGGGGCGCCGGCCCGTCGGCCAGCCTGGAGCCGGCTCGATGTCCGTCCGGGCGAAGTCCTCGCCCTTGAACAGCAGCGGCTCGGCCCAGACCCTGGCCAGGGCGTAGGCGAAGCAGTCCCCGTAGTTCAGCCCCGCGGCGTGGCGGCCCTTGCCGTAGCGGCGCCAGGCCTGGCGGGCGATTTCCGCCTGCTCCGCGTCGACCGGGACGATCTCGATCCCGGCCCGGTAGATGAAGAGGTCCAGGTCCCGGCCCGCGTCCTCGCCCTTCTTGGCCTCCAGCACGATCGCCGCTTCGAGCAGGCTGGCCGCCGACAGCCTGCGGACCTGGGCGCTCTCGATGGCCTCGGCGAACGCCTCGGCCTCGGGCTCGAGCAGCAGGATCGCCAGCACGGCCGAGGTGTCGATCACCATCGGCCGGGCAGGCCGTGTTCGCCGTAGCCCAGGATCTCGTCCGCGCTGCGCGCATCCTGGTCCGGCAGGGCGGCGCAGTGCGTCCCCAGCGCCAGCAGATCATCAGCCAGGCTGCGGCCCCGGCCGCGGCGCACCCGGCGCAGCCTCTCCTCCACAGCCGTCCGCACGGCGGATGTGATGGTCTC
Organism: uncultured Alphaproteobacteria bacterium; assembly: GCA_963775275.1. GTDB lineage: Bacteria > Pseudomonadota > Alphaproteobacteria > Caulobacterales > Caulobacteraceae > JANWHQ01. Next base: position 2,095,518 of record CAVZII010000005.1, read on the forward strand.
CCCGGTCGCCGAGGCGAGCTCGCGGACGGCGGTCTCCGTGGACGGATCCTTGATGTTCAGAGCCATGCAAGGAAGATAGGAAGAAAACTTGAAGATAGGAAGATGCCGGGTCGCGCCGAGGCGCAGTCGGGATCGTCCGTGTCGGTGAACGCGCGGGGCTTTCCGCGGCGGGCGTCATCGGGCCCCGGCGCAACCGCCGCGCAGGCGCCGCGTCTTCGCAACCCGATTAGGACACGCCTTGAGCTGTGCTATGAGGGCGCGCCCTGTGCGATTCCGCCGCGCGTTGCGTCCGGATCGGCCCGGTGTGTCCGCCCTGGACCGGCTTGTCAGTTTCGGACGTCTCGCGATGGATAGGGTTGGCCGCACCGGGCCCGACGCCGAAGAGCCCAGGTCGATCCGGGGCCGGCGCCTGCACAACCGGCTCCTGCTCGCCTTGCCCCGCCACGCCTTCGATCGGCTGCAACCCCTGCTGGAACCGTTGGAGACGACCAGGGGCCAGGAGATCGACCGAGTCGACGGTGTGATCGACGATCTCTACTTCGTCGACCGCGGCCTGGTCTCCATGGTCAAGACCACCCACGACGGCCGCTCCGTCGAGGTGGGCGCCATCGGCGTCGAGGGCGTCACCGACCCGATCGCCCTTTTCGGAATCGACCGGGCGGTCTTGGAGACCATCGTCCAGATCCCGGGGTCGGCCTTCCGTATCCGCCGCGAGGCGCTGCGCGACGCGACGCAGGCCGACGACGCCATTCAGGGGATGATGAAGGCCTATGCCCGCTTCGCGCTCAGCCAGATCGCCCTCACGGCCGCCTGCAACCGCCTTCACTCGCTCGAGCAGCGCTGTTGCCGCTGGCTGCTCATCGCCCACGACAGCGCGCTCAGCGACAGCTTCCAGCTGACCCACGAGTTCCTCGCCATGATGCTGGGGGTCCAGCGGGCCAGCGTGTCCATCACCGCCAACGCGCTCAAGAAGGCCGGCGTGGTGACCTATTCCCACGGCAAGATGACGATCGTCGATCGCCGGGCCCTCGAAGAGGGGTCGTGCGAGTGCTACGCCACGATGCGGGCCGAGCTCTCCCGGCTGTTCGCCGCCGCGCCCTGATGCCTTCCTCTCGGGCGCCTTCGCCACTTGCCAAGCTTTGTTTGGAATCATGCAGACACGCCCGGCGCCCGGGCCCAGTCTTCTTTGAGGGACATGGATGGGCGAAGCGCTTGGGGGGCGCGCCGATCCCGGACCGACCGGAGACGGAGTGGGATCTGTGGCGACGACGTCCGACCGTCCGGGTGCTGACGGCCTTGATCAGGCCGAGTGGCTCTGCCGGCAGAACATCCGGCATTTCCGCGAGCGTCTCGCCCTGGCGCGCAACGAGCGGGACCAGGCGCTGATGTCCCGGCTGCTCGCCGAGCATGAGGCCGACCTCGAACAGCTCCTGGCGCGCAAGTCGACGGCGCGGCCGCAGGATGGCGGCGACCCTCCCGCCGCGCCGGCGCCGGATCCCGGCCGGTCCGGTCCGGAGGACGCGTGAGCGACGCGCCAGAATCGCGCCAGACATCGCCCTGGCGGGCCGGGCGTCCCAGCCGCAGCTGGAGGACGGCGTCTACCAGGCCGTCTTCCGCACGCGGAGCGGCGAAGGCCTGGCGGTGACCACCCTCATGGACGGCCGGCTGCTCGGGCGGGGCCCGCATCTGGACGTCCAGGGATCGCTGCGCCAGATTCGCGAGGGGTTCCAGGCGATCGTCGAGGTGAGGACGACCCATCCCCAGGGGCTGGGCGGCGCCGCCTTCGGCGCGGCCGCCCGGGTCACCGCCGTGCTGGAGGGCCGCTGGGCGCCCGCGGCGGGGGCCTTCGTGCTGGACGGCGCGCTTCCGGGCGCGCCGGGCGAGCGCCTCACGCTCGAGCTGCGCGCCGTCAGGACGGCCCGCGCCCCCGCGCCGGCCGGCGCGGCCAAGGCGCTGCGTCCTCGTGCGGTCACCCGTCGGGACGCGCCAGAGCGGAGACCACGGCCAGCGCCTGGTCCGCAGTGAAGGGCTTCAGCAGCATCACCCCGTCCGGCGCCCCGGCCGGCGCGCTGTCGCCGCGCGTGCCGGTGATGTAGACCAGCGGCAGGGTCGGATCGAGCTCGCGCGCCCGGCGCGCCACCTGCCAGCCGTCCGGGCCCGCGCCGAGCCCGAGGTCGATGATCACCGCGCCCAGGCTCGCCGACCTGCGCTCCAGGACGGCGATCGCCTCCTCGCCGTCGCTGGCCGAGGCGACCTCGTATCCCGCCCCGACGAAGAGCTGCGCGAGCAGATCCTGGATCGGCGCCTCGTTGTCGACGACCAGCAGCGCGGGCGCCATGGGCGGGCCTTCACCTTGCCATCACCGGTCGCAGACGGGTTCGTTTCGCCAATCCCGCGCGCGACAGCCGGACCATCAACGCCAACGCCGCGCCAATGTTCCCAAACCATGCCGCGCCGCCCTGCGGCCCCGACCTGTGCTATGAGCCCAGGCATTGACCGCCGCGCGCATGAGGGAGAGCGCCCATGAACCTTGCCAGACCATTCCGCCTGCCGCTGATCGGCGCCGCGCTGTGCGCTCTCGCCGCCTTCGCCGCCGCCGTCCCGGCCCAGGCCGCGTCCTCCGGGTGGGTCCGCACCTGGGGCGCCTCGCCCGAGCCGCCGCGCGCGGCCTTCGGCCCCTTCCCCGCGAGCCCGGGCTTCGAGGACCAGACCGTCCGCCAGGTCGTGCGCGTCAGCGCCGGCGGCGGCAAGGTTCGCGTGCGGCTGACCAATGTCTACGGGACCGCGCCCCTCAGGATCGGCGCGGCGCGCATCGGCCTTGCGGGCAAGGACGGCGCGATCGGTCCGGGCGGCGACCACGCCCTCACCTTCGGCGGCTCGCCGAGTGCGACGATCCCGCCCGGCGCTCCCCTGATCAGCGACCCGGTCGACCTGAAGGTCGCGCCCCTGGCGCGGCTGGAGATCAGCCTCTACCTGCCCGGCCCCACCGGTCCCTGCACCTGCCACTCCACGGGCATGCAGACCGCCTACCTCGCCAAGGGCGACCAGGCTGCGGCGCAGACCCTGGCCGAGCCCTCCAAGCTCCAGGCGCGGACCTTCCTCTCCGGGGTGGACGTCGCCGCCGCCGGACCGGCCAGCACCATCGTCGCCTTCGGGGATTCCATCACCGACGGGGTGGGCTCCACCGCGGACGCCGATCATCGCTGGCCCGACCTGCTCGCCGATCGCCTGGTCGCCCGCAAGGGCAAGCTCGCCTTCGCCGTCTCCAACGAGGGCATCAGCGGCAACCGGGTGCTGGGCGACGGCGCCGGCGTCAACGCCCTGGCCCGCTTCGACCGCGACGTCCTCGCCACGCCCGGCGCCGGCGACGTCATCGTCTTCGAGGGGGTGAACGACCTCGGCCTCAGCTATCCGCCCGCCACCATGACCGGCCCCTTCGCCGAGGCCATGAAGCGCAACGCCGGCGCGCCCGTCACCGCCCAGGACCTGATCGCCGGCTACCGGCAGCTGATCGCCCGCGCCCACGCGGCGGGCCTCAGGATCTACGGCGCGACGATCACGCCCTACAAGGGCGCGGCCTATTACTCCGACAAGGGCGAGGCCGTGCGCGAGCAGGTCAACCGCTGGATCCGCACCAGCCACGCCTTCGACGGCGTGCTGGACTTCGACAAGGTCTGGCGCGATCCGGCCGATCCGCTGCAGATCAAGGCCGGCCTTCACGCCGGCGACCACCTGCACGGCAGCGACGCCGGCTACCACGCCCTGGCCGATTCCATCGACCTGGGGATGTTCCGCTAGTGTCCCGATTCCGAAGTTCGCCAGCGCTTTTGCCAGGCAGATGCGAACTTCGGAATCGATCGGGACACTAGCAAGTCTATGATTCTAGTGTGGTTTACGGATCAGAAGTTCGCAGCCGAGGGCGCCGCCATCATCATGCGAACTTCTGATCCACCACACTAGTCGTCCTCTCCCATGGGGAGAGGAAGGGACCCATTGCGCAGCAATGGGGAGGTGAGGGGTTTCGGTCCAGCCGTCTTACCCCCTCATCCTCCCGCCGCCCTGCGGACGGCGGGCCCCTCCTTCTCCCGATGGGAGAAGGGACCTGGCGGCGCTCGTCACCCCACGTCCTTCCACGTCGCCTTGGCCGCGGCCTTGCCGGCGCGGCGGCCCTCCTCGAACCCGAGCCGTTCGGGCGGGCAGGGCTCGTCGGGGATCGCGGCCAGGGCCTCGTCGAAGAGCTCCCTCAGCTCCTCTTTGAACTCCGGGTGGGGCAGGATGTAGAGCTCGTTGGCCTTCACCGCCTTCAGCACCTTCTCGCCGACCTCCACCGGGTCCATGCCGTGCTCGTGCACGCCCGCCAGCCGCTCCATGAAGCCTTCGGGCGCCTTGGACGCGTTCACCGACAGGGCCTCGGGGCGGATCTGGTCGCTCTCGTAGATGTGGCTCTTCACCAGCCCCGGGCAGAGCACCGAGACGCCGATGTTGTGCGGCGCGAGCGAATACCTCAGCGCTTCGGAGAGCCCCCGAACCGCGAACTTCGAGGCCGTGTAGATCCCCGCGCCGGGCCCGGAGATGAACGAGGCCATGGAGGCGGTGTTGACGATGTGGCCGCCCTCGCCGTGCGCCTTGATCCGCCGGGTGAAGGTCTGCACGCCGTTGACCACGCCGCCGAAGTTCACCCCCACCACCCAGTCCCAGTCGTCGTAGGTGGCGTCTCCCATGTCGTTGAAGAGGTTGATGCCCGCGTTGTTGCAGACCAGGTGCACCTTGCCGAACACCCGCTCGGCCTCGTCGGCGGCCAGCGCGAAGGCCGCCCGGTCGGTCACGTCCAGCCGGATCGCGTGCACGTCGTTGCGGCCGGGGAACTCGGCCATGGCCTGGTCCAGGTGGTCCTGGCGGATGTCGGCGATCACCACCTTCATGCCGGCGGCCGAGAACACCTTGGCCATGCCGAGCCCGACGCCCGAGCCTCCGCCGGTGATGAACGCGGTCCTGCCCTCGACGACTTTCATGCGCGTATTCCCTGGCCCGTTGAGCTGCCTCGGGGCTCCTTACTGATCCGCGCGGCGGATGTCAGCCGCCCTGGGGCGTGATAGAGGCCGCTCATCCGGGGAGGATCGCTTTGGAAGCCTATGCGAAGGCGCTGGCCGGCATCTGCACGCGCCACGGGATCAGCCTGACCACGGCGGCGGCCGAGCTGATGACCGCCCCGGTCCGCGAGGCCTTCGAGACCCGCAGGGACTTCGACCTGGACCAGGCCATCCTCAGCGCCGAGCTGATCGTCATGCACATGGCCGCCCGTCACCGCGGCCTGCACCACGCCCCCTCCGTGATCCGCGCCTTCGCCGAGGCCATAGGCCAGACCCCACCCTTCTCCGAGCCAGCCTGAGCCGCGGAGCGGGGGTGACGAGGCCAAGATCTTCCCCCTCTGGGGGAAGTGTCGCCCCGCAGGGGTGACGAAGGGGGGGCGGCGCCGGCCGCGGCGGCTCAGCCCCCATCCCCGGCTTTGCCGGGACTTCCCCCAGAGGGGGAAGATCATTTGGCCGCCTCACCCGGCCGGCGAAGGCTCCGAGACAATTCCCGCCGCCTCCGCCGTGATCTCGAACGAGCGCAAGCGCTTGGCATGATCGAACACCTGGGCGGTGACGATCAGCTCGTCCGCCCCGTGCCTGGCCGCGAAAGCCTCGATCCCGCGCCGGACCGTCTCGGGCGAGCCCGCCACCGAGCGCGACAGCACTTCGTCCAGCAGGCCCTGCACCATCGGGTGGTCCGGCAGCTTGGACGGGTCGACCGGCGGGGGCAGGGGCCCGGGCCGGCCGGTGCGCATGTTCACGAAGGCCTGCTGGATCGAGGTGAACAGGAACCGAGCCTCCTCGTCGCTCTCCGCGCCCAGCACGTTCAGCCCCAGCATCACGTGCGGCCGCTCCAGCCGCGCCGAGGGCCGGAACATCCGCCGATAGAGCTCCAGCGCCGCCTCCAGCTCCTGGGGCGCGAAGTGCGAGGCGAAGGCGTAGGGCAGGCCGAGCAGCGCCGCGAGCTGGGCGCCATAGGTCGAGGAGCCGAGGATCCAGACCTCCACCTCCGCCCCTTCGCCCGGCACCGCGCGCACCTGCTGGCCCGGCTCGGCCGGCGCGAAGTAGCCCATCAGCTCGACCACGTCGTTGGGGAAGCGGTCCACGTCCCCCATCAGGGTCCGGCGCAGCGCCCGCGCGGTCATCTGGTCCGTGCCCGGCGCCCGGCCGAGCCCCAGGTCGATGCGGTGGGGATAGAGCGAGGCCAGGGTCCCGAACTGTTCGGCGATCACCAGCGGCGCATGGTTCGGCAGCATGATCCCGCCCGCGCCGATGCGGATGGTCTTCGTCCCCTCGGCCACGAAGCCCAGCGACACCGCCGTGGCCGCGCTCGCGACGCCCGCCATGTTGTGGTGCTCGGCCATCCAGAACCGCCGATAGCCCCAGCCCTCGGCGTGCGCCGCCAGGTCGCGGCTGTTGCGCAGCGCCTGCCCGGCGTCGCCCCCCTGGACGATCGGCGCAAGGTCGAGGATCGAAAGCGGAACCATGGCCGCCGATATGGGGGCGTTCCACATCCTCGCCTAGTGTGGTGGATCAGAAGTTCGCATGATGATGGCGGCGCCCTCGGCTGCGAACTTCTGATCCGTAAACCACACTAGAATCATAGACTTGCTAGTGTCCCGATCGATTCCGAAGTTCGCATCTGCCTGGCAAAAAGCGCTGGCGAACTTCGGAATCGGGACACTAGAATCATACATTTGCTAGTGTCCTTATCGATTCCGAAGTTCGCATCCGCCTTGCAAATGCGCTGGCGAACTTCGGAATCGGGACACTAGGGCTGGCTGGCGCCCGCGATCGACCATCCACCGTCATGGCCGGCCACCGTGCCGGCCACCCATGAACACGACCGCATGGGAAATGTCCGGAGCGCTGACGTTCATGGGTTACCGGCATTCCGCGCTTCGCGCTCCAGCCGGTAATGACGATGAGATAGGCGGTCGCGTCACAGACCAGGCGCTCCGGGCGCCATCGGCCGCATCGCTTCCTTCTCCAACTCTCCCCAACCCGCCGGCCGAGGTGCTAGAACCCGCCCCGACAGGGCCGCACAACAGGACTTCCAGGGGAACGCCGCCGATGAAAGCCTACGTCATGCCCGCCGGGTGCAAGGGGGTCGACGACCTCGAGCTGATCGAGCGCCCCGATCCCAGGCCCGGCCCCGGCCAGGTGCTGGTGCGCGTGCGCGCCGCCTCGCTGAACTACCGCGACCAGGCCGCCGTCACCGGCCACTACTTCCAGCAGGTCGTCCAGGACACCATCCCCCTCTCCGACGGCGCGGGCGAGGTGGTCGAGGTCGGCGCGGGCGTGCTGGGCCTGAAGGTCGGCGACAAGGTGGCCGGGACCTTCTCCCAGCCCGATCCCAAGGGGCCGGCCAACGCCATGCCCGCCCCGCTCGGCCTGCCTCTGGACGGCATGCTGACCGAGCTGATCGTCATGCACGAGGTCGGCGCCATCAAGCTGCCGGAGGGCTATTCCTTCGAGGAGGGCGCGTGCCTGCCCTGCGCCGGCGTCACCGCCTGGAACTGCCTCTTCGGCGCCGGCAAGCCGGTGCGCCCGGGCGACACGGTCCTGGTGCTGGGCACCGGCGGGGTCTCGATCTGGGGCCTGCAGTTCGCCAAGGCCTCCGGCTGCAAGGTGGTCGCCACCACCTCGCGCGACGGCAAGGCCCAGCGCCTGCAGGCGCTCGGGGCCGACGCGGTGGTCAACTACAAGACCCACGAGAATTGGGACGAAGAGGTGATGAAGGCCACCCATGGCCACGGCGCGGACTGCGTCGTCGAGGTCGGCGGCGCGGGCACCCTGCAGCGCTCCTACAATTCCCTCGCCCGCGGCGGCAAGATCGGCCTGATCGGCGTCCTGACCCAGGGAACCTCCAACCCCCACACCCTGATGATGAAGGGCGGCAGCCTGCACGGCATCTTCGTGGGCGGCCGCGACCTGTTCGAGCAGATGAACGCCGCCATCAACGTCAACGGCATCAAGCCGGTCATCGACAAGGTCTTCCCGTTCGCCGAGGCCAAGGAGGCCTTCCGCCACCAGGCCTCCGGCGACTTCATGGGAAAAGTCGTCATCAGCATCTGAAGTCCTCGCCCCTGGTCCTCCCCCGTTTGCGGGCTACGGCATTCACACAACTCGGATTCATCAACGAATTGAGGAGCTTGTACGCTGCACGAACCCTCTCCCCCTTGCGGGAGAGGGTGAGGATTGGCCGCCGCCTGCAAGGCGGCGGCATGCGATCGACAACGACTTGTCGATCGCCAAGACGAACGCCCGCAGCTGTGCTGCGGGCTGGGCGGATGCAGGCCGGGCGAGGGGCCGCGCCGGCCCCTCAGCGTCGCTCTCCCGCTTAAGGTATTGATTTGCCGGAGAACATCGGCGCGACCCCTCATCCGGCGGGCTCCACCCGCACCTTCTCCCGCAAGGGGAGAAGGTCGAACGGGCGCCTCGACCGGCTCAGATGTGTGAATTCCGTAGGTTTGCGGGGGAGGTCCGGCGAAGCCGGGGAGGGGGCGAGGCGTCTCGCGCGCGCCGGCGTCGCAGACCGGATTGACGGCCCTGGCGACAGACGTTACGCCGTAACAGTCCCGAGGCGGCTGAAGCGATGGGTTGCGGCCGGATGAAGGTTGCGGCGGCGGATCTCTGGAGCACGATGCGCACAGGCGCCGGCCGCCTCGGCGTGACCTGGATCCTGCTGCTCGCCTTCACGCTCCAGGCCTACATCACCCAGACCCATGTCCACCTGGCGTCGAGCGCGGCCGATCGTGCGCCGGTCGTCGCGGCCGGCGTCGCGGCCTTCGCCCAGCGCCCGGCCCCGAAGGGCGACGAGACCATCGCCTGCCCGTTCTGCCAGGCCATCGCCAGCGCCGGCGCCTTCGTCGGCCCGGCGGCCCTGATCCTGGGTCCGCCGGCCGGCTGGGCCGCAGCGGGCGCCCCGGCGCCGGTCGCGGCCGGCCTGCAGCTCGCCTCCGCCGGCTTCAGCTGGCGCAGCCGCGCCCCTCCACGGCCCTGAGCCTCTAGTCCGGACGTCCGCGCCGGCCGCGAACGCGCCGTCGTGGACGTCGCGCATGGGCCGGGACCGCGCGACCACGTCGGCGGACCCCTCAGGAGACTCCGATGACGTCCACGACAGGACAGGTCCGGACCGCAGCGGCGGCGTTGGCGCGTGCGGCGTGCGCGGCCGGCGCGACGCTGCTCCTGGCCGGCTGCGTCGTGGGGCCGGACTTCAAGCGGCCCGCCGCGCCGGACGTGCGCGGCTACGCGGCCCAGCCCCCCGGGACCACCGCGGCGACGCCGGACGTGGCCGGCGGGGCGGCGCAGCGCTTCGTCGACGGGGCCCAGATCTCGGGCCAGTGGTGGACCCTGTTCCACTCCAGGCCGCTGAACGCCCTGATCGACCAGGCCCTGGCCGCGAACCCAGACCTCAAGGCGGCGCAGGCGGCGCTGAAGGCCGCGCACGAGGGGACCCTGGCGCAGCGCGGCGCCTTCGTGCCCGCCGTCGCGGCGGGCCTGTCGGCCTCGCGCCAGCGCCAGCCGGGGACGCTGGCGCCCGTGCCGAACTCCAACGCCTTCCTCTACAGCCTCTTCACGCCGCAGGTGAGCGTCTCCTACACGCCCGACGTGTTCGGCCTGAACCGCCGGACCCTGGAGTCCGTGCAGGCCCAGGAGCAGGCGGTCCGCTACCAGGAGGTCGCGACCTACACCGCCCTGACGGCCAACGTCGCGGTGACCGCGATCCAGCAGGCGGCGACGGGCGACCAGATCAAGGCGACCCGCGCGATCATCGCCTCCGACGCCCGGCTGCTGGAGATCCTGAAGCGCCAGCAGGCCAAGGGCTACGCGAGCGGCCTGGACGTCGCCGCCCAGACCTCCCAGCTCGCCCAGGCTGAGGCCGCGCTGCCGCCCCTGATGAAGCAGGCCGCCCAGCTGCACGACCAGCTGGCGGCGCTGGTCGGGGATGCGCCCGGCCAGGGCCCGTCCGGACCCCTGGCGCTGTCGGACCTTCAGCTGCCTCAGGACCTGCCGCTGAGCCTGCCCTCGGCGCTGGTGGAGCAGCGTCCCGACATCCTGCAGGCCGAGGCCAACCTTCACGCCGCCAGCGCCGAGGTCGGGATCGCGGTCGCCAACCGGCTGCCCAACATCGAGCTGACCGCCAACGCCGGCAGCACCGCCCTGGCGCTGAACCGGCTGTTCACGTCCGGAACCGGGTTCTGGACCCTCGGCGCGGACCTGACCGCGCCGATCTTCCAGGGCGGCGCCCTGAAACGCCAGGAGCGCGCCGCCCGCGCGGCCTATGTCGTGGCGGCGCAGCAGTACCGCGGCGCGGTGCTCACCGCCTTCCAGAACGTCGCCGACACCCTGGCCGCGCTCGAGCAGGACGCCGAGGCGCTGAAGTCGGCGTCCACCGCCGCGGACGCCGCCAAGGCGACGCTCGACGGGACCCGGCGCCAGCTCGAGGACGGCTATGCCGGCTATCCGGCGCTGCTGGTCGCCGAGCAGGCCTACCAGCAGGCCCGGATCAGCCTGGTGCAGGCGCAGGCCGACCGTTTCGCCGACACCGCGGCGCTGTTCCAGGCGCTGGGCGGCGGCTGGCGGCGCCGTCCCGACGCCGCAGAGGACGCCGCAGAGGACGCCCATGACCGATAAGCCCTTCCTCCGGGGCGCCCCGCGCGCCCTGGCCATCGCCGCCGTGCTGACCGCGGGCCTTTGCGGCTGCTCGAAGCCGCCGGCGGCCGCCGGCTCCTCCGCGACGCCCAGCGAGGTGACGCTGACGGCGGCCCAGCGGTCCCACATCCGCCTCTACGCAATCGAGCCGTCGAGCTTCCGCAGGACCGTCGAGACCAACGGCGTGGTCGACTTCGACAACGACCAGTCCACCAGCGTGCTGGCGCCCTTCTCTGGTCCGGTGGCGCGGATCCTGGTTTCGCCGGGCCAGCGGGTCGGCCAGGGCGAGGCCCTGGCGGTGGTCGACTCCCCGGACTTCTCCGCCGCCGTCAGCGCCTATCGCAAGGCCGTGGCGACCGCGGGCACGGCCCGCCGGCTGGCCGACGTCGACAAGGACCTCTACCAGCACCAGGGCGTGGCCCAGCGCGAGGCCGCGCAGGCCGAGACCGACGCGGTCAACGCCGAGGCCGACCGCGCCGCCGCCCGCCAGGCGCTGCTCGCCATGAACGTCGGCGCCCGGACGATCGCGCAGATCGAGCAGGGCCGGCCGGTCTCGCGCCTGCAGGGCGTCATCCGCTCGCCCATCGCCGGGACGGTCGTGGACCGGTCGATCACCCCCGGCCAGCTCCTGCAGGCGGGCGCGACGCCCTGCTTCACCGTCGCCAACCTGTCCCGCGTCTGGGTCATGGCCCAGCTCTTCGGCGGCCGACGCCGCGTCCGTGAACGTCGGCGACGCGGCCACGGTCACGGCGGACGGGGCGTCCTATGCCGGCCGGGTGGAGAACGTCTCGGCCCAGGTCGATCCGGCGACGGGCGCGGTGGCGGCGCGCGTGGCGGTCGACAATCCCGGCGGCGCGCTCAAGAAGCAGATGTACGTTCGCGTGGCGATCCAGGGCCGGCAGGCGAGCGTCGGGCTGGTCGCGCCCGCCTCCGCGATCCTGCGCGACGACGAGAATCTGCCGTTCGTCTATGTCGCCCAGGCCGATGGCGCCTTCGCGCGGCGGCGGATCACCCAGGGCGCGCGCGTGGGGGACGGCTACCTCGTCGCCGACGGCCTGAAGCCCGGCGACCGGATCGTCGACGACGGCGCCGTCTTCGTCCAGTTCATGCAGGACCAATGAGCCGGCGTCCGCATCAGGCCCGGGCCGCGGCGATGATCAACCAGATCGTCGCCATGTCGCTGAGGCAGCGCCTGGTCGTGGCGCTGTTGACGCTGCTCCTGGTCGGCGCGGGCGTGCGCGCGCTCGCGCGCCTGCCGGTGGACGCCTATCCCGACCTCTCGCCGCCCATGGTGGAGATCATCACCCAGTGGCCCGGCCACGCGGCCGAGGAGGTGGAGCGGCTGATCACCGTCCCGGTCGAGAACGGGATGAACGGGATTCCGAAGGAAGCCGCCGTCCGCTCGATCTCGCTCTACGGGCTGTCGGTCGTCACCCTCACCTTCCGGGACGGCACGGACAACTACTTCGCCCGCCAGCGCGTCTTCGAACGGCTGTCGGGCCTGGCCCTGCCGGGCGGGGTGACCCCGGACGTCTCGCCGCTGTCCTCTCCCTCGGGGCTGATCTACCGCTATGTGCTGCAGAGCCCGGACCGCTCGCCGGCGGAGCTGAAGACCCTCGAGGACTGGGTGGTGGAGCCGGCGTACCGGTCCGTTCCGGGCGTGGCCGACGATTCCGGCTTCGGCGGCGGCGAGATGCAGTACCAGGTGCTGCTGGACCCGACGAAGATCGCCGCCATCGGGCTGTCGGCGGCTCAGGTCGAAAGCGCCCTGGCGGCCAACAACGGCAACGCCGGCGGCGGCTTCTACTCGCAGGGCGGCCAGTTCTACTACGTGCGCGGCGAAGGCCGGATCCGCACGCTGCAGGACATCGGCGACATCGCGCTGGGGGTCCACAACGGCGCGCCCGTGCTGGTCAAGGACGTGGCCCGCGTCCAGGTCGGCATCGCCCCCAGGCTCGGCGAGTTCGGCTACCGCACCCAGGACGACGCCGTCGAGGGCGTCATCCTGATGCGCACCGGCGAGAAGACCCAGAACGTGCTCAAGCGCGTCGAGGCCAAGACCCGCGAGCTGAACGACCGGATCCTGCCCAGGGACGTCAGGATCCACCCCTTCTACGACCGCAGCGACCTCATCGCGCTGACGACGCGGGTGGTGGAGGGGAATCTCCTTCGCGGCGTCCTGCTGGTCGTCGTGGTCCTGATCTTCTTCCTCTACGACGTGCGCGCCGGGCTGATCGTGGCGGTCACCATCCCGCTGGCGCTGCTGTTCGCCTTCGTCTGCCTGGACCTGCAGGGCGCCTCGGCCAACCTTCTGTCCATCGGCGCGATCGACTTCGGCATCCTCGTCGACGGCGCGGTGTTCATGGTCGAGAACATCTTCCGCCAGATCGCCCTGCACAAGGAACGGCCGCTGCCGGTCCTGCAGATCATCCGGGACGCGGCGGCCGAGGTCGACCGGCCGCTGGTCTACGCGGTGGCCGTGATCGTGGTGAGCTTCCTGCCGATCTACGTCCTGTCCGGCCCGTCGGGGACCCTGTTCAAGCCCATGGCGGACACCATGGTGTTCGCCCTGGTCGGCTCGCTGATCGTCACCCTGACGCTGCTGCCGGTGCTCTGCTCCTGGTTCATGCGCCAGGGCGTGGTCGAGCGGCGCAACCGCGCCCTGGACGCCATCCACGGCGCCTACGTCAAGGGCCTGGACTACTGCCTCGCCCGCCCCTGGAAGACGACCCTCGCGTCGGCCGCCCTCCTGGCCCTGTCGCTGCTCCTGGTCCCGCGCATCGGCGCGGAGTTCATGCCGCACCTGGACGAGGGCGCGCTGTGGGTGCGCGCGACCATGCCCTACTCCATCTCGTTCGACGAATCCGCCAAGGTCGCGCCCAAGGTGCGCGCGATCCTGAGCTCGTTCCCGCAGGTCACCACCGTGACCTCCGAGCTCGGCCGGCCCGACGACGGGACCGACCCCACCGGCTTCTTCAACGTCGAGTTCTACGTGGGCCTGAAGCCCTATTCGAAGTGGAAGGGGCCCTACCGGACCAAGGCGGCGCTGATCCGGGCGATCGACAGCAGGCTGGAAGCCTTCCCCGGCATCATCTTCAACTACACCCAGCCGGCCGAGGACGCGGTGGACGAGGCCGAGACGGGCCTCAAGAGCGCCCTGGCCGTGAAGGTGTTCGGCCCGGACCTGCAGACGCTCGAAGCCAAGGGCAAGGCCATCAAGCGGGTGCTGCAGTCCGTGCGCGGCATCAGCGACGTGACCCTGGTCAAGGAGCTGGGCCAGCCGAGCCTCACCGTCGCGATCGATCGCGCCAAAATCGCCCGCTACGGCGTGAACGTCGCCGACATCAACGCCCTGATCCAGACCGCCATCGGCGGCGATACAGCCACCCAGGTGGTGCAGGGCGAGAAGCAGTTCGACCTGGTCGTGCGCCTTCAGCCGCAGTTCCGCGACACCGCCGAGGCGATCGGCGACATCCCCGTGGCGACCCCCGCCGGCCAGCAGATCCCGCTCAAGGAGCTGGCGGACATCCACGTCACCAACGGGGCGTCCTTCATCTATCGCGAGAACGACACGCGCTACATCGGCGTCCAGTTCTCCGTGGAAGGGCGCGACCTCGCCGACGCGGTGGGCGACGCCATCGGCCAGGTCCATCGCAAGGTCGGCTTGCCCCAGGGCTACCGCGTGGACTGGGGCGGCGAATACTCCGACTACACCGCCTCCAACCGGCAGCTGTCGGTGATCGTGCCGCTGACGCTGGCCCTGATCTTCCTGTTGCTGTTCGCGCTCTACGGCAACTTCAAGTTCCCGCTGATCACCCTGGTGGGCGTGCTCTTGTCGGCGCCGGTCGGCGGGCTCGCCGCGCTGTGGATCACCGGCACGCCGTTCTCGGTGTCCTCGGGCGTCGGCTTCCTCGCCCTGTTCGGCGTCTCGGTGCTGACCGCGGTGGTCTACATCTCCTACGTCAACGAGCTGCGCGCCGGCGGCATGCCCATGGCCGACGCCATCCGCCAGGGCGCGATCCTGCGGCTGCGGCCCATCATGATGACCGCCCTGGTGGCGTCGCTGGGCCTGTTGCCCGCGGCGATGGCGACCGGCGTCGGCACCAACTCGCAAAGGCCCTTCGCCCTCGTCATCGTCGCCGGCCTGATCACCCGCCTGGCGATCAGCGTCTTCCTCATGCCGGCCCTCTACGCCCTGGCCGCCCGCCCCGACGACAAGCTGCAGGTGTGAGCGCGGCCCTGCGCGGACAGGCGGCCCGAGCTCATGCGCGAGGGCCGGCGTCCGAAACCCTCAACAGCAGCGGAACGACGCGCCCGTCCGCAAAGCCGACGTTGACCCGATGGCCCGGAACGGACGTGCGCCGGCGCAGTGGTCTGGCCCCCCGGGGGGATTGAGGCAGATCAATGATGCCCCTTGCGCGAAGCGCCTATGAACCCAGGCTGCAACGAACTCCCGTCTGACTGAACGCTGGCGCGCTCTTGGCCGTGTCCCGGCGAGAAGGTGATCACATGAGGGCCTCGGGCCTCGTCATCATCACATGCGCGGGCCTGGCGCTTGGCGCCTGTAACCAGAAGCAGACCGCCGGCAAGAAGGCCGTCGCCGCCGCCGGCCCTGCTGCAGAGGCGCTGATGGTCAGGGCGCGAGAGGTCTTCAAGCCGATCCCCTCGACGCCGCCGCAACTGCCCGGCAATGCGGCCTCCCCCGACAAGACCGTGCTCGGCAAGATGCTGTTTTTCGATCCGCGGCTCTCCGCCAGTCACGCGATCAGCTGCAGTTCCTGCCACAATATCGGCCTCGGCGGCACGGATCTCGAACCCACCTCGCTCGGCCACCGATGGCGACACGGCGGACGCAACGCCCCTACTGTTCTCAACGCGGCGTTCAATACCGTCCAGTTCTGGGATGGCCGGGCCAAGGATCTCGAACAGCAGGCGGGGGGGCCGCTGGTCAATCCGGTCGAGATGGCCTCTCCCGATGCGCACGTCGCAGAACAGCTGAAGAGCATTCCGGGATATCGCGACGCGTTCGCCAAGGCTTTCCCGGGCGAGTCCGATCCGGTCACCCTGGCGAACGTCCAGAAGGCCATCGCCGTATTCGAGGCGACACTGATCACCCCGAACGGGCCGTTCGACCGGTATCTGGGGGGCCAGGCGGACGCGCTTTCACCCGCGCAGAAGCAGGGCCTGGCGCTGTTCATGGATAAGGGCTGCTCCAACTGCCACAACGGGGTCAACTTGGGCGGGGGGATGTACGCTCCGTTCGGGGTGGTCGCCAAGCCCGGCGCCGAGCTCCTGCCGCCTGGCGACAAAGGCCGGTTCATGGTCACCAGGTCTGCGGGCGACGAGTACGTCTTCAAGGTTCCGACGCTGCGGAACATCACGTTGACGGCGCCCTACTTCCACACCGGCTCGGTCTGGGATCTGCGGCAGGCGGTGGCGGTCATGGGGACGAGCCAGCTCGGCAGCCAGCTTTCCAGCGACGAGATCGACAAGATCACGGCCTTCCTCGGCAGTCTGACGGGCGAACAACCGAAGGTGACGCTGCCAATTCTTCCGCCCAGCGTCGCCGCGACCTCGCGGCCCGCGCCATAGTCGCCAGACCACGGCGCCGAGAGCTGCGGAAGGCCCCAGGGACAGCGGGATGACTCAGACATCTGCCGGATCGATGCGCTTGATCGAGGTTTGGGACCTGCCAACCCGGCTGTTCCACTGGAGTCTGGTTGGATTGGTCGTCACGGCCTGGCTCACCGGCGAAGGTGAGGGCGGCGCAGCCGCGATCCATCGTTACGCGGGCGAGGCGATCGCCGGTCTGATCGTGTTTCGCGTCGTGTGGGGGTTCATGGGCGGTGAACACGCCCGCTTCTCGGATTTCGCAGCCGGGCCCTCGTTGATCGCCGAGCATGTGCGCGGCCTCTTTTCCAAGGCTCCATCACGCCATCTCGGCCACAACCCCCTCGGAGGGGTCGCGGTGTTCCTCCTGCTGCTGAATGTCGCCGCCCTGGTCGTGACGGGGCTGTTCAGCGGCGGCGAAGACAACGCCGGGCCATTCGCAGGCATGTGGGGACTGCAGCTCTCGGAGGCCCATGAAACCCTGTTTCGTGTGCTCCAGGCGTTGACGGCGGTGCATATCGTCGGCGTCGTCGTCGGGAGTTGGAAATCGAAGGACGCCCTCGTTCCCGCCCTCATCACCGGCAAGAAGCGCCGGGGCATGAACGAGCCGGGCAATGACGCACGCCGCGCCAGCCTGCTCGCGCTCGTATTCGCGGTTGGGCTCGGGATAGCCGCATCAGCGATGCTGATGAGCGCGCCGCCATCGGCGTTCCAGACCACGAACAATGGTCATGACCAAATCGAGGCTGATTGATGCGGCGTCACGTCGCCGTATTTTGTGCGCCCGGGCGCCTCCGACCACCTGAGCGCTCCTATGGCGCCTCCGAATAGACATAGGTGTGCTGGCCGTCGCGGACGGTGAGCTGGCGCTTGCCGTCGGCCGAGCCCACGACGAAGGGCACGCGGGGCGCGCCGGGGTCGATGGGGATGAAGGCGATCGTCCCGTCCGGGTTCTTGCGCGTCGCCGTCCGGCTCTTCCACGGGCCGAAGTCGAAGATCACGTCCCGCCCCGCCGGGCTCACCGCGATGTGGCCGAGGTCGGCATTGACGTAGCGGCGCGCCAGGCCCGCCACGGCCGCCGCGTCCGGCGGATCGGACACCAGCTCGCGGAACTTCGCGATGCCCTGGGCCTGGGCGGCGGCGTTCGCCTTGATCCGCCCTTCGGCCATCGGCTTGCCGTCGTAGAGCACCTCGACCAGCCGCCGCCAGAACGCCCCCACCAGCGGCTGGCCCTCGTCGGCGTTGACCAGGATCACCGCCCCGACGCCGGCCTCGGGGATGGCGTACCAGTTGCTGTGATAGCCGACGAGGTCGCCGCCGTGGCTGACCATGGTGACCCCGAGGCTCTGGTCCACCACCAGGCCCATGCCGTACCACTCGTGCTCGCCCAGCGGCACGCTCCTGGCCCGCCGCTCCAGCAGGTTCTTGGCCGAGACCAGGCGCCGGCCGTCCGGCAGGACGCCCTCGTCCAGTTCGTCGCGGACGTACTTGATCATGTCGTGGGCCGAGGACCACGCCCCGCCGGCGGGCCGGTAGGGGATGATCTCATAGTCCAGGTCCAGGCTCGCCACGTGCTCGGCGCCGTCCAGCCCCATCGCGTGCGGGCTGGCGTGGTCTCCCGCCAGCGCCTTGGCGTAGTCGAAGGTCGTCTCGCCCATGCCCAGCGGATCGAACACCAGGGCCTGCATGGCCTTGTCGTAGGCCGCGCCGATCTCCAGCTTCGGATACGCCAGATGCCCGCCGATGAAGCCGGCGGCCGAGGCCATCAGGTTGTTGTACTGGAACACCTCGCCGAACTTCGACGTCGGCTCCGTGCTCGCCAGGAGGGTGAAGGTGGTCTGCGCGGGCGTGCCGCGCGGGGTGTTGAAGATCCACTCCATGTCCTTGCGCGGCAGGCCCGTGCACGCGCAGACGAGGTGCTTCAACAGGACCTGGCGGGTGGTCGCCTCGCTCCCCAGGCGGAATGAGGGATAGGCCTGCGTCACCGGCTCGTCCCACCTGAGCTTGCCCTGGTCCGCCAGCCTCGCCAGCATCAGGGTGGACATGCCCTTGGTGTTGGACGCGACCATGAACAGGGTGTGGGCGTCCACCGGGCCCGGCTGGCCCAGCGCCTTCACCCCGAAGCCGCCCTCGAACACCACCTGGCCGTGGTCGATCAGGGCCAGGGCGGCGCCGGGGATCTTCAGCTCCCGCATCGAGCGCTCGACGAAGGCCGTCAGCGCGGCGATCCGCTCCGCATCCAGCCGGTGCGCCGTGCGGCCCGCGAAGGTCTCGCGCGCCTCGCCCAAGGGCTTCAGCGTGCCGATGGCCAGCGCGACCTGCGCCTGGCGCTTCTCCAGGGTGGCGGCGTTGGCGTCCACCAGCACCACGATCCAGCGCCCGTCCCGCCTGGAGGCGATGGCGGTCACCGCGCGGTGCTCGTTGGGCGAGACCTCGTAGGCGACCTGGACCCCCTCGTCCCAGAATTCGCGCGGCGGCAGGGCGGGGGTCAGCAGCACCTTGCGCGTCATGCCGCCCGGCCGGAACAGCGCCCAGGCCTTGGCGGCGGCCTCGGCCCCGTCCTTGGCCTCGCCCGCATCGACGATGACGAGGTCCGAATCCCCCTCCGGCGGGCGCACGTCCACCCAGCCGGGCCCGCTGGTGGCCGTCCAGTCCTTGGGCAGGGTGAAGCCGACCCCGAAGGGCGTGACCTGGGGCGTGTCCGCCGCCGCGGGCGCCGCGCGGCGGGGGCGGGGGCGGGGGCGGGGAGGCCGCCGGCGCCGGCTGGGCCGCCGCAGTCCCCGCCAGGACCACGCCGAGCACGGATCCGACGCCGATCAGCCAAACCTTCGAGCGCATGCCCGCCTCCCCCATCTCCACGTCGTTGGGAGATAGTCTCGTCGAAAGCGGGTTTCTTTCAATCAGCCCTCGCCGGGGCGCCGCCCGCGAGATCTTCCCCCTCAGGGGGAAGTCCGCCCCCGGACCTGGTCCGGGGGCGGGAAGGGGGCGGCGCAACCCCGGCGGCGCCTCCGCCGCCGTCCGCGCCGTCAGCGCCGCCGCGCGCCGCCGCTCCCGCCGGCCGCCGGGCAGGCCCGGGTCACCAGCCGCATGGCCGCGAAGTCGAAGCTCAGGCGGCTGTGCCGGAAGAACATGTGCGACAGCATCCCGGCCCGGGTGAACGGGCCGGGCCCGGCGCCGGCCCGGTCCGCGCCGGCGCCGTAGAGGCCAGGGACGTCCTTCACGGTCATGGCGCCCAGGGTGGCGCTCGCCTTGAACGGCGTCACCGTGACCGTCCCGCCCCCGCCGACGCCCGTGTGCGCCCGGCTGGGGTCCAGCACGACTCCCGCGTCGTCCAGCGTCGCCTTCGTCGCGCCGAGCCCGCCGCCCGCCATGCCGGTGTCGACCATGAACAACCCCGCGCGGCCCTGGTTCAGCCGCGCGCGCACGAAGACGAAGTGGTCCGGGACCAGCCACATCGCAACGACGTTGTCGCCGGCCTCGCGGGCGCGGCGCTCGAACGACGCCGACGCCCCGCGCGGACGCAGCGCCAGGGCCCCGCCGCAATAGTCGATCGTGGCCAGGAAGTGCTCCAGAAGGCCCGCGCCGATGATCCCGTCGATCTTCAGGTCCGGCCTCAGGGCGAACCCGCGCGTGGGCAGGACGGCCGCCGGCACGTTCGAGACCTTGACCGCGCCGAGCTCCAGCTGCGCCAGCAGCGTGCGCTCCACCGCCGCGCGCCGCCCGCCGGCGAAGACCCCTTGCCCCGCCGTCTCGGTCGCCAGCCCCAGCTCGCGTGCGAAATCGCGGTCCAGCACGATGTTCGGCGCGCCCGTGTCGATCAGGAAATAGGCCTTGTGGCTTCCGTTCACGGTCGCCTGCACGATCGGCAGAGGGTCGGTGGCGACGAACGGGACCCTCGTCTCCCCGCCGGGCGCGGTGATCACGAACCGGTCCGGCGCGAAGGCGTCCTTGCGCATCTGGACCTCCCGCGCCGCCCTCTGGGCGGCCGGGTCGTCCGGCGCGGCCGCCAGGGCCCGGCGCGCGAGGTCGGCGGCCTCGTCGGTCCGGCCCTCGTAGAGGCGGACGCGCGCCAGCCCGACCAGCGCCCCCGCGTCCTCGGGCGCGGCGGCCAGCCTCGCCGCATAGGCCCGGGCCGCGGCGTCGAAGTCGCCCTGGCTGAACGCCGCATCGCCCGGCCCGCCCGGCGCCGGCTGTCCCAAGGCGAGGGGGATCCCCGCGGCAAGCACCAGCCCGCTCGCCAGGGCCGCATGAAGATGGCGCATCGATCGCTCCGCCGGCTACCTTGTGACGCTCCCCGCCCGCCACCTATCCCGCGAGCTTGTTCAAATGGAATGCGCCCAACAGACTAGCCCCCTCAGGATCGAGGCGCCCGACCAGGTCGCCGCCTTCGAGCATCCCCTGAGGTCCCGCCTGCTGCTCGCCTGCGCGCGCCAGGAGCGGAGCCTGCTCCAGCTCCAGCTCCAGCTGGGCCACGGCCTTTCCGGGCTGCACTACCATGTGGGCCGCCTGCTTCGCTGCGGCCTGCTCCGGGTCAGCCGCACCGCCCCGCGCGCCGGCCGCCCGGTCCGCTTCTACCGGGCCGCCGCCGAGCGGTTCCTGGTCAGCCGCGACGCCCTGTCCGCCGGCGTCGGCGAGCGCCTGTCGGCCGAGCTTCGCCGGTCCCTGGACGACCTCGCCGGCCGCCGCGAGGTCCTGGTGCTCTACGAGCTGGACGACCAGGGACAGGTCCGCGTCACGGCCCGCCCCGCGTCGGCGTCGGCGTCCTCGCCGTCGTCCCCGTCCCGGTCCCCGCCGTCCGCCTCCGCCCCGCCCAGGGCGCGCGACTACTGGAAGATCCTGCCCCTGACCCCGGCCCAGCGCCTGGCCCTGGCCCGGGACATCGAGGAGCTCCTGCGCCGCTACGAACCCCCGCCGGGGGACAAGCCCGCCGCCCCCGCCGCCGAGCCCTACATCCTGCACGCCGCCTTCGCGCCGCGGCGGCCGCCGCACGGCTAGACCGCGTTCCGCAAAAATTGGAACCCGGTCTTGCGGCAGGAACGCGCTCCAGCGTTGGAATCCGGAACACGATTCAACGATCGGACAATTCGGTCTGACCGCATCGGGCTCCAGACCGCCCAGGCGCCGCATTGCTGTACTCGCGCTTGACGGAACTACAGCAATGCTGTAGTTTTTTCCCTCGTGCACACCGTGATCGAAACGGAGGCCTATCTGAGCGCGGCCAAGGACGCGGGAATGACCGAGCCTGAGCGCAAGGCGGCTGTGGATGCGGTCGCCAGGGATCCGACCATCGGCGAGCTCATCGTGGGGACAGGCGGGTGCCGGAAGGTGCGGCTGGCGGGCCGGGGCAAGGGAAAGTCGGGCGGATACCGCGTGATCACCTTCTATGCCGACGGGCATACGCCGGCGTTCCTCCTGACCGTGTTTTCAAAGGGAGAGCGATCGGACCTGAGCCAGGCCGAGAGGAACGGGCTGGGGGTCTTGTCGAAGACGCTGGCGGCGAGCCTTGGGCCGAGGTCGGCCGCCAGACGATGAACCAGAGCGTGTCGAGGAAGCTGAGGAGGACGATGATGTCGAGGAAAGCGTTCGACAAGATCGCGGCGGGCCTGAACGACGCGATCAGGATCGCGCGCGGCGAGGCCGAGCCCGGAACCTACAAGGTCCATGTTCCCGAGGATGTGGACGTGCGTTCGATTCGCAGCGCCATGGGGCTCACCCGAGAGGACTTCGCGCTGAAGTTCGGCTTTCCCGTGGGAACCGTCCGTGATTGGGAACAGCGCCGTCGCCGGCCTGAAGCGAGCGCGCGAATCCTGCTCAGGATGGTCGAAAGAAACCCGGGGGTGTGGAAGGTCGCCTTCGAGGACCCGGCGTCCCTGAAGCAGCGCGTCGTCGTCTACAACAAGGCGAGAGAGAGATTTGTGCGCACCCTCGGGCGCCTCGAGAGGGGGGCCCGGTACTTTGAGGCTCTCGGACAGGACCGCATGCACGACGTGACTGAAGAGCGTCGCAAGGAAGTCGAGAGCCAACTCGAAGCCATCGACGAGTTGATTACCGCCTACGCAGTCCCTCTGTCCGTGGTCGAGAAGGAGGCCGGCGCCTGATTACGGCGCCCTCCGATCGAGTTCCCGCGAGGAACGCCCGCGGCTGGGCGGCGGGCTCGGCAAATGGTCGAGAGGCCGACGCTCCCAGGCCTCGTCTTTCCGCTCATCCCGGCGACCGCGAAGCGGCGGCGAAGCCAACGCCGGGACCCAGGCGTATTTCGGAGGCCTCCGCCGCCCACTCTTTGCATGCGCCGGCGAACGCCCGGTCCGGGGAGACGCCCAGGCGCGAAGGAACGCCCCATGGCGGACGCCGTCCGCAAGGGCGACGCCGCCGCCAGATCGCGACGAACCTCACTTTGCTCGTCGCGCCCGCGCCGAGCCGTCATGGACTTCGCCGCCATGGCGCAATCCGACCGGTCCAAGGCTCTGGCGCAGGTCCTGTTCCAGCAGGGCATGGCCCTGGAGCGGGCGGGCCGCGCCGCCGAGGCGGACGGGCCGTACGCCCGGGCGCTGCGGCAGGACCGCGGATGACCAGAGGATCAGGCACAGCACAAGGACGCGCTTCATGGTTTCCCCCCGGCGGCCGGGCGTGCGGTCGGGTGATGGCGCCCGGCGCATGTCGCGCAGCCGCCGGCCGCGCCCGCCCGCCTGAGCGGATTTGGGTGACCGGCGCATCCGTCCCGGCTCGCGGCGATCGGCGCGGCCTTGCATCGCGGCGCAAGGACGCCATACAGGGTCGCCAATCCAACCCGATCATGGACGGGACGCCAGATGACCAACGCCGCGCCGGATGCCCGTGACCAGTCCAGGGACATTTCCCGCGTCTTCGCCCTGCAGCAGGCGCATCAGTGGGACGTCAAGGCCTCCACCGCCGAAGAGCGCAAGGCCAGGCTCGCCAGGCTGAAGGCGGCCGTGGAGGCGCATGCCGACGACATCATCGCGGCGGTGCGCGAGGACACCCGCAAGCCCGTGGGGGAAATCCGGGTCACCGAAGTGCTGAACGTGCTCTCCAACATCCAGAGGAACATCGACAACCTCGACCAGTGGATGGCGCCTGCCGAGATCACGCCCTCCATGAACCCCAACGACAGGGCCCAGATCGTCCATGAGGCGCGCGGCGTGTGCCTCATCCTGGGGCCGTGGAATTTCCCCCTCGGCCTGACGTTCGGCCCGCTCGCGGCCGCCGTCGCCGCCGGCAACTGCTGCATGGTCAAGCTCACCGACCTCTGCCCCGCCACCGCCGCCATCGCCGGCGTGATCGTCCGCGAGGTCTTCGAGGAGAACGAGGTCGCCCTGTTCGAGGGCGACGTCGGCGTCGCCACGGCCCTGCTCGAGCTGCCGTTCAGCCACATCTTCTTCACGGGCTCGACGCGGGTCGGAAAGCTGGTGATGGCCGCGGCCGCCAAACACCTGTCGACCGTGACCCTGGAGCTGGGCGGCAAGTCCCCGGTCATCATCGACAAGGGGGCGGACATCGAGAAGATCGCGGCGGACCTCGCCGGGGCCAAGCAGTTCAACGGCGGCCAGGCCTGCATCTGCCCGGACTACGTCTTCGTCAGGGAGGACCAGAAGGCGCGCCTGGTGGAAGGCTTCAGGGCCAATGTCGCCAGGAACCTCTATTCCGAGGCCGGCGAGATCGACAAGGAGGCCATCGCCCAGATCGTCAACCAGCCCAACTTCAACCGGGTCAAGGCGCTGGTCGACGATGCGGTCGCCAAGGGCGCGACGGTCGCGGTGGGCGGCAGGCTGGACGCGAGCGACCTCACCGTCCACCCGACCATGCTCACCGACGTCACGCCCCAGATGAAGATCCTTCAGGAAGAGATCTTCGCGCCGGTCCTGCCGGTCATGACCTACGACACCCTCGACCAGGTGATCGGCTACATCGAGGCGCGCGACAAGCCCCTGGCGCTCTACGTCTACAGCGACGATCAGGCCAACGTTCAGAAGATCCTGGACCGGACCTCCTCGGGCGGCGTCACCGTCAACGGCGTGTTCTCGCACTACCTGGAGAACCAGCTCCCGTTCGGCGGCGTCAACCAGAGCGGCATGGGCAGCTACCACGGCTATTTCGGCTTCAAGGCCTTCTCGCACGAGAGATCCGTCTACCGGCATCAGTGAGCCAGCGGGCGCGCGCCCTATCGCTTCCGCCGCTCCGGGCGCCCCTGCAGCAACGCCCTGCCGTCGACGTCGCCCCCCGCCCTGAAGGCCTCCGGCCTGCGCCCATATGCGCCAAATTCGGGAGTGCTGACCGTTGCTCCTCTCCCCGAATGAGCATCCGACGCGGCGCCTACCTGCTGACGTCGAGGCGGGCTCCCGCAGGGAAGGCGCCGCCGGGACCCGGACCGACGGTGCTCACGCCGGCGCCGGGCCTGCCGAGAGACACGGTCTGGCCGGCGGCGTTGTCGACCACGAGCTTGACCCACAGCGTGTCGCCATCCTTGTAGTAGGAGGTTTCACGCGCGCCGCGCAGCGACGCCAGGCTGCTTTGCGCCGCGCCCCCGGCGGCGGTGGCGAACCCGGGAAGCTCGAACACGACCCACGAGCCGTTGTCCATTTCGTTCAGGGAAAGCGACAGGTCCTTCCTGGCCGTTTCCACCCTGACTTCGGCCCCGCTGGGGATCGTGGTCTGGCCGGTATATTCCCACCGCCTGCCGTTGCGGCTGAGCATGACCGGATCGGTGATCGGGCCGTTGCCGAACCCGAAATTGCCGCCGACGCTGAAGTGGCCGAAGTCGCCCCGGCACACCGCCGCGCCCCAGCTCGGCTTGATCTCGCAGGTCTTGTCGTCGTCGGCGATTCCGTTGTCGATGACGATGTAGGAATCGCGGACGCCGCCGACCGAGCCGTCCTTGTCGTGGATCGCCGCGCCCCTCCAGGCATTGCTCCTGCCGAAATCCGAGGACCATCGGCGCACGACCGGAGGGAAACCGACCGGCTTGGAGTTGACGAATTTCGCGCCCTCGACGGCGTTCTCGGTGCTCATCCCGAAGCTGGTGTACATCAGGTAGGAGATCGCTTCGGAATCGCGCGTGGCGTTGGGCTGGAAGTTCACGAAGGTGGTGTTCTCAACGTCGTGACGCAGATCGTAGAACTCGTAGCCGCGGATCGGGAAATCCGGGATGTCGTTGGGCATGCTGCGGCCGTAGGCGATTTCCGCCGGCGTCCTGGGATTGCCGATATTGGCGGTTTCGCCGACGAACAGCGAGTCGACGACCCGTGACGTATAGGCGGCGCGGCCGACCGCGGACGCCGCATGGGTGAAGCCGACCGCGTTGTCGGCCACCCTCAGGTTCTTGAACAGGTGCAGCTCGCCGCGGCCCCAGACGCCGCCATGCCGGTTCTTGTAGCTGGTGAAATTCTCGAACACCGATCCCTTCGGCGGACTGCTCGGGTCGGCCGGATCGGTAAAGGCGAAATGGTAGTTGCTGCCGCCGACGCTGAACGTGCCGTCGGGCTTGGGGCCGCGGTCGAACATGAAGCCGTCGAAGTTCGAATGGGCGGTGTTGCCCTTGAACTCCCGCACCGCGGTCCGGCGCGGCCAGATGTTCTCGCTGCCCGGCTTGTTCAGGAACGCGCCCGTCGGATGCTCGGGCAAGGCGTACCAGAAGCCGACCTCCTCGGACCCCGCGGCCACGTTGTCCCGGAAAGTGTTGTCCGGATTGGTGATCCAGAACATCGAGGCGGTGTTGTCGGACGGGATCAGGACATCCTTGGCGCGCTGGCCCGCCGCTCCCGATCCCGGTCCGCCCCCCGACCCGGCCGGGCCGAGGTTTGTCGGAACACAGGGTTTTCCGTCGGGATGGCACTTGGTCAGGATCCCCAGGTTGTGGATGAACTGGTTGCCGTGCTCCACGGCGTCTTCCAGGAAGAAGCAGTGGCCCACGGTGTTGTAGGTCACGTTGTTCTCCACCCGCACGTCGTTGGTGCCGTGCACCGTCACGCAGCGGCTGTAGGTGTCGTGGATCGCGGAGTTCTCGATGTACTGGCCCTGGCCTTCGCCCTCGATGTGCCAGTGGATCGGATATCGGGCCAGGTGCATGTTCTGGCCCATCCGGTTCAATTCGATGCCCGAGACGTACATCCTGGACCCGGCCATCGCCATGATGTGCCCGCCGAAGTAGGTCTTCTCCGCGTCCGGCGAAGCCTGGATCAGGATGTTGCGCGTCAGCATGCCGACTTCGCCGCGCTCGTCGACGCCGAAGGTGATCTTGCCGAAGTGCATGTACTCCAGCGGCCGGTCGAGCCTGATCACCTTGCCGTCGATGGCGGCGATGGTCCGCTTCTCGGCCTGGTGGGGATCGAAGTCGGTCGACGCCAGGACGATCACGTCCCCCTTGCGCCAGCCGCTGGCGTCCAGGACCTCGATCCTGTCGGCGCCGGCCTTGGCCGTGTCGGCGAGCTTGGTCCAGGCGTGCGTGCGCTCGCCGTGCAGGTTCAGCGTGCCTCTCAGCAGCATGATCCCGCGGTCGCCCATGGTGTTGATGTCTTCGCCCGGGACCTTGTCGGTCAGGGTGATCGTGGCCTCGTGCCTGTAGGGCCTGGCCTCGCTGCCGATGTCCAGCTCGCCGCCGGGCACATAGATCCAGTCGGTCGTCAGGGCGAGATCGCGATCGTCGGAGAAGCTGAGCTTGCCGTCGACCGTCAGGCTGCGCAGCCATGGCGGACTGACGTCCAGGACGATGTCCCTGTCCCGGGCGATCGTCACCGCGTCGCCTTCGCCTGGGACCTTGCCGTCGGGCCAGGACGCCGGATCGGACCAGCGCGTCCAATGGGCCGCCGAAGCCGGCGCCTGGGCGGGCGTGTCCATATGGGCGTGCGTCTCCTGCGCGTCGGCCGCAGTCCCCATCCCGAGCAGAAGGGACGCGGGAACAAGCCAGGCCAGCAGGAGCAGGCGAGATGGCAGGCGCATGACGTCGATCCCCCCGGTCGGGACTGCGTGTCCCGCATGTCTTTCTGAATACGGTTTTGCAGCGGCCAGGCCGATTTGCCAAGCCGCCGGCAGGCGCATGCCGCGGGCAAGCCTGCGCCGACCGCCTGGGCCCGCTCATCGACGCGCTCGCGGCGGGGGAGCCGCCTTCCGGCGCTTGACTCAGATTGTGCGCGACTCCTCTCTCCCTTCAGGGGGAGAGGCCGGGAGAGGGGGTGGAGACGCTTCAGGACTTGACGCTGGTTGCGACGCACGCGGCTGCGCCGCCGAAATAGCGGGGACCCGCAGGTCGTCGCTCGACGCTTGCCGACATCTCATCGTCCTTCCGTCCCGCTTCATCGAACTCGGCTTGCTTTGGCGCGGCTTCACTCGAAAACTCGGTCGACCCCGCGACCCGGCCTTCGAGCGTCCGGCCGCCGGGCGGAGTGGAACCGATGAGCGGACAGGCGACGCGCAGGTCGCTCATGGCCCAGGCCGCCGGCCTCGGCGCGGCGCTGGCCTTCGGCCGGGGCCGTGCGCATGCGGCCGCCGGGCCCCGCACGGAACGGCGCGACCTCTACCCCCAGGGCGTGGCGTCCGGCGATCCTGCCCCCGACAGCGTGATCCTGTGGACCCGCCGCGCGCCCGACCCCGGCGCGCACGCGCACCGGCTGGTGGTGGAGGTCTCCGCCGACGAGCGCTTCTCGCACGTCGTGGCGCGCGGCGAGGTGGAGGTGGGCGCGGCCACCGACTGGACCTGCCGTTTCCTCGCCGCCGGTCTTAAGCCCGCGCGCGAGTACTGGTACCGCTTCGTCGACGAGGCGGGGAACATGAGCCGCGTCGGGCGCACCCTCACCGCGCCGGCGCCCGGCGACGAGCGTCCCGTGCGGTTCGCCTTCGTCAGCTGCCAGGACGTCACCAACAGCGCGCTCAACGCCTACAGGCGCATGATCTACGAGGACGTGCGCCGGCCGCGCCCGGAGCGCTTGAGCTTCGTGCTGCATCTGGGCGACTTCATCTACGAGATCGTGAAATACCCCGAAGACGCGCCGGGCGGCGTCGATCGCGGCCGGCGGCTTCGCGACATCATCCGCTACCCGCACGGCGAGAAGCTGCGCAACTTCCACTTCCCGACCGATCTCGGCGACTATCGCACGGCCTATCGCAGCGTTCTCACCGATCCCGACCTGCAGGACGCGCGCGCGCGCTGGCCCTTCGTGCCCGTGTGGGACAACCATGAGTTCTCGTGGAAGGGCTATCAGAGCCAGCAGAAGCTGTTCAACGATCCGCCCCGTCCGGCGCAGACGCTGAAGGTCGCGGCCTGCCAGGCCTGGTACGAGTACCAGCCGGCGCGGGTGGTCAAGCACGGCGCAGGCGACGCCTTCACAGCCCCGGCCGTCGCCGACACGCCGCTCGCCGACCTGGACGCGCGCGGCGTCGGCCACCAGGCCGACAACCTCGCCGCCATCCACGCGCTCAGGATCTATCGCGCCTTCCGCTTCGGCGCGAACATCGACCTGATCCTGACCGACAACCGGTCCTACATGTCGCCGCCCGTCGACGACTCCGCCGTCCCGACCTTCGACTTCGGCGCCAACACCCGGGAGGTGAACGACATCCTGGACCAGGGGCGCGACTATGCCGGCGGCTCCCCGCCGCCGACCATCCGCGTCGGCGCCAAAGAGGTCCCCAATCCGCAGCGCGACGCGCCGCCGCAGGCCTATCTCGGGCTCGAGCAGATGGCCTGGTTCAAGGCGCGCCTGCGCGCCGCGCGCGCGCCCTGGAAGATCTGGGGCCATTCCTTCGGCACGCTCGCCCAGCGCACCGATCCGCAGAACCTGCCGCCCGAGTTCGCCGCCGCCTGGCCGAGCGCCGGGTACGGCTACTTCGAGCGCCGCAACACCATCGAGCATGCCGAGATCTTCGGCATGGTGCGCGCCGAGGGGATCACCGGCCTCGCCATCGTCGCCGGCGACAAGCACTCCTTCTGGGCCGGCTATCCGAGCGAGGATCTGCCGCCCGATCCCTTCGAGCCCGTGGGCGTCGAGTTCATCGGCGGCTCGATCTCCCAGGCCGGACTGGCCGAGGTCCAGGAGCTGACGCTCCCGCGCGACGAGCCGCTGCGCCCGTTCTACGTGCACGACCGGCCCGGCGGCGCCATGCAATGCGCGTTCGACACCACGATCCTTCACGGCGTGCGCGCGGCGCTGGCGCTTCGCGACACCGACGATCCGGCCCGCGCCCGCGCCGCGCGCAATCCGGACGTGTCGCCGCATCTCACCTTCACGGACTGGGCCGGGCACGGCTACGCCACGGTGCGCGCCACCCCGCGCGAGCTGGAAACGGAGTTCGTCTGCATCCCGCGGCCGCTCGAGCGCGCCGGGACCGAAGACGGCGGCCCGCTGAGGTACCGCGTCGTGCACCGCGTCGCCCTGTGGGCGCCGGGCGGGCGCCCCCACATGCGGCCCGAGGTCCTCGAGGGCGACGCCGGCCTTTCGATCTGAAACGCACGACGCGGACAGCTCGCGCTGTCCCGCCACATCGCCCCCGCCCAGTCTTCCCCCGCTTGCGGGGGGTGGCGAAGCCGCTCGAGCGCGCCGGGACCGAGATGGCGGCCCGCTGAGGTACCGCGTCGTGCACCGCGTCGCCCTGTGGGCGCCGGGCGAGCGCCCCCACATGCGGCCCGAGGTCCTCGAGGGCGACGCCGGTCTTTCGATCTGAGACGGACGACGCGGACAGCTCACGCTGTCCCGCCACGTCGCCCCCGCCCAGTCCTCCCCCGCTTGCGGGGGGTGGCGAACGCCCGGCCCAGTCCTCCCGCGTTCACGGGGGAGGTGGCGCGAAGCGCCGGAGGGGGCAGGGGGCACGGCCCCGGCAGGTCTTCCACTTGATCCTCCCCCTCTGGGCTACGGGATTCACACAACTGCGTCGGCCTTTGCGATCACGAAGCCGGCGAGGGTCGCTGCGAAGCGTTCCCAGCCCTTGGCCATGGTCTTTGGGCCGGGTGGCTTGCCGTAGCAGTTCCATCCGCCGTATCGGGCGACGACCCAGGCGATCCAGGCGAGCGAGCCTTGGGGATGGGGGTTCTTCTGGCGGGCGGCGCCGCCTTCGCGTGATCGGCTGAGGGCGGCGACCGCTTCGGTGAAGCTGGGGTCCAAGACGTCGCTCATCGGGCGTGGGCCGCCGTCGCGGGCGTCGACCAGCTGGATGATGCGGCGCCGCGCCCAGGGCCAGGGCCGCCAGGCGGAATACCCGCACGGGGTCGCGCACCTGGGTGTCCTCCAGGCGCAGGCCGTCGCTCTTCAAGGCGCGGAACACCTCTTCGATGCGCCAACGCAGGCGGTACAGGCGCACCACCTCCTTGGCCGCTTCGGGGCCGTCCACCGGCAGGGTGGTCGCCAGTCGCCATACGAGCGGCTTGACGCCGGACGGCGGGTTCGGCTCGCGAACCTCCACCAGGCCCAGCTCCAGGCTGGCCGGGTCGCTCTTCGCCGCATTGGACGGGCGCGCGATCTTCATCCGGCTCGAACGGATCGACACCTGCGCCACCCGGCCCTTGTCGCCCGGCCCGCGCGGCGCCACGGCGACCAGGGCCTGGGTATGGACCGGCCACGCCGCCGCCTCGGCGAACAGCGTCCCGCCGTCCATCAAGGCCCGGTCATGCCGAGCCCGCACCAACAGCTCCACCCCCGCCGGGCGGCGTGCGAAGTGGCTGTAGACATCGGCTTCCTGGTCGGCGACCACCACCACCTGAGCGGCCGCCTCCAACCTCTCGGCCGCCAGCTGCGCCCCCTCGCTCCAGCGTCGGCTCTCCTTGTCCTCGGCCGGCCGGCTCGCGCGCGCCGTCACCGGCCCGGGCCCACGCGTCCAGATGCGCGCGCCCACCAGCCCCAGCAGCGCCTCATCCTCGGCATCCACCGCGACCACCCCATGGATGAAGAACCCCGCACGCTTGCCGTCGCCGCTGGGGCCCAGCCCCCGCCGGCCAGCCGACTGGCCCGCGAAGCTCACCTCGGTGGTATCCTGCACCGCCACCACCCGGCGCCCCGCACACGCCTCGCCCGTCCGCACGCCCAGCGCCTCAAGCACCCCCTGCGAGGTCACATACGGCGACAAAGGTACGGTGCGCGCCATCTCACCAGCACGGCCGCCTCCAAGGTCCTTCAGAACCAGCGTGCCCAGCGACACGATCTGATCAAACAGCCACTCCCCACGAGACGACGTCCGCACGTCCCCAGCACCAAACCGATAACGACCCTCCCTCAGGCCAGACGCTTAAATCAGCTCAGCTCATCGACGGGAATCACTTCCGTGCATCCCGTAGCCCTCTGGGGGAGGGGGACCACGGAGTGGTGAGGGGGCGCAGCTGCGCCGGCTGGTGGGTCCAGTCCCGCGAACAAAGCCCGGAGCTTCAGCTCGAGTGGCATTGCGATCGAAACGATCGTCCTTCCGCATGCGCGCGCACGCCCGCCATCCACGCTGATGTTTGCCGGGACTGCCTTACCGCGTGAGGTTTCTCGTGAACCGGAGCGATATGAATACAGCCGAAAACAGAGCCGCGAATCGGCCAATCTATGTACTAAGAGGAAGAGCAGCGGATCGTAAAATTTGAAGCCGAACCCCAAGAGGTTCCGTTTCAGATCGTCGGCCTTTTGAACCGTTTGGAGGACGGAGTCGGCTCGCGCCTGAGCGACCGCAATCTTCGTGGGAATGCCCGCCAGGGTGGCCTCTTGTTCATGTAGACGTGCGACCGCCTCGGCTGCCTGCTTCGCCTGCTCGTCCGTTCTATGGACGTTGGCCTGAATGGCGGCTTCCGCGTGGCTCTCCACCTTGTTGGCTTGGGCAATCAGCCCAGAAAAATGCCACGATCCCAGGACAGCGCCTCCCAGTACGAGCGATGTGATCAGGGGCAGCGCAATTTGGAGACGACGCGTCAATGCGCGATCGGCCGCCAATTCGATCCTTTGCTCAGCAAGTTCCCCCAGTGTCGCTACTGGAAGCGCCTCGACTATGCTCAACGCCGCGCGGGCGATTTCGCCAAGCGCGAAGGCAGTTCCACAGCCGCTTCGTCTGCCTCAATCAGCCTTCTCCGAGACTTCCGCTTGGGAGGCGGCGGTGGCTGGGACGTGTCGGTTCGGTCTAGGGACTTCTGTTCAAGTTCATCAGCGCTCAGGGGGGCGTCGACTGCAGCGCTCTTGTGGTCGTCCTGCGAGATGTTCGCCGGGAATGGCGCACCAATCTTATCGAGCACTGCAAGCAGACGATGAGTTGGGGGGATAGCGTCCAGCGCCGTGGCAAGCTCGGCCTGCCAACTCCATAGCTCTCTGCCCTGCTGCATTTGGAGTCCTGAGAGCCATTCTGCAAATTGTCGTTTCTCGTCGAGCGACAGAAACCGCCGTACAGAATGCGGTTCTCCTCTTCTCACGGGCTTGGACCTTCCGCGGAAGGCGGATGACGCAACTGACTTCAGGCCCTCGAACATTGGCTCGCCCCGTAACTTCTTTCGCGAGACTAGCGCAGCCCCTCGGTTCAACCTCGAGCAGAAGTGACTCGCGGGAGGCATATTTGTCAGTCGTGGTGGCGCGTCGCGAACCGGGAGGCAGTCGCGCGGCACTACCTGCACCAGGGTGAGCGCCAGCGACGGGTATATTTCGGCGATGGGAAGGCGGTGGCGCAGAAGAAGATCTTCTACGCGCTCCGTCCCGCGGCGGCGCTGCGGTGGCTCTGGATGCATCCGGGCGAGGCCATCGCGCCGATGCGACTTCCCGACCCTGATGGAGGAATGCGACCCACCAGCCGAGCTGAAACGGGAGGTCGACGATCTGATGGCGCGCAAGGCGCTCACCCGCGAATTGGGAACGTGCGCCCTTGCCACCGGTCGTCGCAGACATTCATCGACCACGAGTTCGAGCGCGGCCAGAGGCGTGGGAAGCGGGCCGCGCGAGAACAACCGAGGACGAGAAGGCGCAGGCGGCCGGTTTCTACAGACAGGTTGTCGAACGCCTCGACGGGACGCGTTAGCGCCAGGAGGGGAGGTTGGGATCGATGCCGGAGTGCGGACTCGCTGAGCTGGCCCCTCATATCCTGCATCAGGCGCTAAGGCCGCGAGTATTCATTGGGGCGAACTTGCGCGCGAGCGCCGGAGTTGTTCGCAAGCAAGAGCTGCTGCTTCTGCGGGGTACGGGTTGCCTGTCGCCCTAGGCAGCTTCGACGGCATCCTCGAAGGGGATCGCGTCCCCAAAACTGGGGATACGGACGGGGCATCGGGCTGAGGCGAGCACGCACCAAGTTGTGCTTGTTCACGAGGAGCGTCCGCACGACGCGTTCCGAAACGAGGAAATGGCGTGCCGCGGCGGAGATCGGCGGCCATCGGTGGCCTTACCGCCGATGTAGGGCGATGAGGTCCTCGTAGGGGCACAGCAGGCTTTGCGCGAAGGCCCTCTGGAACTTCTGGCGCTCGGATTTGGCTCTCGTGATCGGCCCCAGGCGTTCGCCCTAGGGTCCAGATCGCATCGCCCAGCGCCCGCGCGAACTCGAAACGCCGGTCGCCTGACCAGTTCGCGGCGAGGCTGACGACCTCTCCGCGCTTCCGACCAGTGTTTAGGCGGAGGCCGTAGGCATGCTCGGTCGGCTTGCTTGACTGGTGAGTGCGGAATGCCGTCGAGCGGACGTTGCCCGAATCTCCGCCAGCGCTCCGTTGCTTAGCGGGCCCTTGGCGTACCCCGTCGTCGCGCGCACCGCGGCCGCAGCCCGTTCTGCGAGTTCCCAAGGCGCGTCGCGCGCCTCTTCTCCCGAACTGGCCCCACGATTAACGCCGTGCGGGTCAGGTCGCGCTGCCAATGCTGCCCCAGGGCGGTGGCGATCTCGGCCTTGAGCGTCGCCGCCGCGTGGGGCCCGGGAACCGCCATAGCCGCCCTCGGCGACCGCCGCGGCGCCGTAACCCTCAGTGAACGCGTCGAGCGCCTGCATGAGGGGCTCAGGCGCTTGGTCCACGTCGTAACCGAGTTGGGCCTCCAGCCTGCGCCACGCCGTCACCTCGGCATCGGAGCGCTCGTCCTCAAGAGTGCGGAGCTGTGCTGCTAGCGCCTCCGCATCGGAAGCCAGAGCGGATTTGGCGGAGGCGACATGCTCCACGAACGTTAGGGCAGCTTTCTCGAAGGCCGCAGCAGGAATGTAGGTCAGGGCGTCTGTCAGGTAGCGAACTGGCCCAACGACGCCTGGAGGGTCGCTGCGGGACGAAAGACCGATGCGGTCTC
Organism: uncultured Alphaproteobacteria bacterium; assembly: GCA_963775275.1. Taxonomy (GTDB): domain Bacteria; phylum Pseudomonadota; class Alphaproteobacteria; order Caulobacterales; family Caulobacteraceae; genus JANWHQ01. The sequence goes on from CAVZII010000005.1 coordinate 2,130,061, forward strand.
CTTCTCCCCAGATGGCGAGCCTTGGCCACGCATACTCGGCCAAGGATGACAGATCGTGCGCGAGCCGCCATTCCGCCGTTTGTCCCGACGCAGGCGCACACTCCGCCACTAGCCGCCACCAGTTGTCGACGAACCAGAAGGCGAGCTGCGCGGCGGAAGCTTAGCGAGATAGTCGTCTGGCTCGTTCTCGCCGGAGCGCATGAGACGGGTGAACACGATGTCGTTGCTACGGATGTCCAGCCGCCGCGGCGCGTCCGGCAACGGCCGCGCCTTCTGCTCTTCGGCAATGTCGATCTCGAAGGTCGTCACAACTTGAACCCATATAGTGCAGCGCAGTTTAGCGCAGCTTGCTTATCCGAAGCTTGCCCAAACTCGTCGGCCCAGGCCTTGAACCTGCGAAAGACCGGTTCGGCGATCGGTTCCTTCGGCCGCACAGGGTAGCCATGATATTCTGCTTGGTCCGCGTTCGTCAGGCGCGCCTCGTAAATCCAGCCGGTGTCGTCCACGGTCCAAAGGTTTGTTCCCACCAGCCTAGCGGTGATGCCCCGGGCGACTGGCTTCGAAGTGCGGGACATCTCCTTCGGCAGCATCTGCGCATGCTCATCACAGAGCGTCGCGTCCCCTCGCCGGCCGTTGAGCGGCTCCAGACCGAAAATCTGCGGATTGCGCTTGTGCTTCGAGCTGCCCCTGTAGTGAGCTGTCGCCAGCAGGGTCGCAACAAGCTCGTCGTCGACGACCTCCGCAAGCTTGCGCTTGTTGTTGCCCCTATTCCGCGGGGGGATGTCCGTTCGCGACTGCGGCTTCTTCGTTCCGGATCAAGTACACCCCCTGCTGCGCGACCTCCGCATGGCGTGGCCGGCCGTCTGACGTCAAGCCGCGATGATGTTCACGTCGCACCGAGCTTGGCCTCGCGTCCGCCTTGGGGGGGAGGAGATCTGGAAGTCTGAGGCCTCATGCGCAAACATCTCGGCGCAGAGCTCCTGCCCGGGGTCGCTAGGTCCTGTTGACGAAGTGCCTGACCCAGAGTCTGGCCGAGGCGACGAGGATGAAGCCGATGTAGCTGTCGGCGGTCTTGTCGTAGCGGGTGGCCAGTCTGCGGCTGTGCTTGAGCTTTGAGAAGCAGCGCTCGACCAGATTTCTGAGCGCGTACAGGTGTCCGTCGATGATCGGCTGGACCTTGCGGTTGCGCCGGGGCGGGATGACGGCGGTGACGCCGCGCCCCTCCAGATCGGTGAGGATGACGTCGGCGTCGTAGCCCTTGTCGCCGAGCAGAACCTTCGGCTCCGGCCCGGGCTCGGCCATGACCGGGGCGTAGCCCTTGACGTCGGAGGCCTCGCCGCCGGTAAGAACCACGGCCACCGGCAGGCCCAGGCCGTTGGTCCTCAGATGGATCTTGGTCGAGAAGCCACCGCGCGAGCGGCCAAGACCTTCGCCCTCAGGGCCCGACACTTTTTTTGGGCGCCGGCGGCGTGCTGGTGGGCGCGCACGATGGTCGAGTCGATCATCTGCACGCTGTCCTGGCCCTGGCCGCTGTCGTTGAGCGCCGCCAGCAGCACGTCCCAAACGCCCGCCAGCGTCCAGCGCCGGAACTGCCGGTAGACCGAGCTCCACTTGCCGAAGTGGTCGTGCAGGTCGCGCCAGGGCGAGCCGGTCCGCGCAATCCAGAACACCCCGTCCAGCACCAGGCGATGGTCCCGCGGCCGCCGCCCCCGGCGCGGACCCGCCTCAATCACGAACGGCGCGAAGAACGCCCACTCCTCGTCCGACATCAGACCCCGAACCACGGCCGCTCTCCCAAAGAGCAGCCTTAAATCAGCCATCAGCCGATTTGGGAATCCACTTCGTCAACAGGACCTAGATTTCGATCTGCTCTTTAGGAAGCAGGGGACACCATGCCTATCCCTCTAATCGAGATCACGAAGAGGCCACAGGGGAAAAAGTATCGTGTCCCGTACCCTGCCGGCATCTTCGTCGCCATCTTCGCAGACATGGCTCCGCTGGTGGCCTTCGTCGGCTCCAACAAGATCCACCTCCGTCGCGCCTGCGCGATCCGCGAAAAGGGCAACTGCGCCGATCCCACCTACATGGCTCGGCTGCGCCAGGAGCATGCCCAGATGGGCTTTACCTTTGCGTTCGACGATCAGGGCCGGTTCATCTGCACTGAGGCAATCTGCGCTGACATCATCAAGACCCTACTCGACCACCGCCTCGACTTTCGACTGTCTGGTAACCTGTACGACGTTGAGAACACCGATATCGGCGGAATCGCGGAGAACACCATTGGCCCGAGATTGTCAGCGTCCCTCCGGCGGCCCTGCTAGGCGACAGGGGTCACGGCGGGGATTCGAAGTGGAACCACTACCCGACGGATCAGCCCATCAAGCGGCCCCGGATCTTGGGAGTCATCGCCGTGCCCAGCAGCACCCCGAAAGAGCTGTTGGCTCACCGCCGACGGGCTAAAGATGCGCACGATCGGCAAAGCCAACTCTGCTCAGCAGGCTTGCATGGTGAGTTCTGTTGGAACTGGGGTTCGCAACCAAAGGCCTTCGCAGGACCTGCGAACAGGATGCCTGGGCTCGCCAGAGCTTGGGGACGAGGTGGCGACCGCGCTCCAACGCCGGCTCGGCGATCTCGAGGCCGCCGAGACAATCACCGAACTTCCGTGGTTGAACATCGACTTCGGCGCGAACGACGACGCTGCGATCGAGTTTTACCCTGGGTACTGGCTAACCATTCTGGCAATTCGCGGAGCCGCTGAGATGGATCGAACTCAGAAAGTTGACTGGACTATCGTGGATCGCATCAAGCTGACCGGCATCCGCCGGCCATGACGATGGCGAAAGCTCGCACCCGATTGGTGCTCGCCTCCAGGAGATACGATCAAAGATGCGCTCGCCTGCCACGGACTGTCCTCCGCCGGCCTCGGTGCGACCCTGGGGTTATCTACGTCATCGATCGTCCTTCTGCTTTCGGGCGACCTAGCCATCGACGCCGGCCTTGCCGACGGCTTAGCCGGGGCCCTGGGGGCAGTCGACAGTTCTGGCTCCGGCGCGAGGCGTGTTACCGGCATCGGCTCGAGGCCGCGGCGTCGACGGCCGCCATCGATTTCGGGACCTTCAAAGAGGCCCTGCCGCTGAAGGATATGCGGAGTTTCGGCTGGTTGCGCGATGTCGGCGGCGGCCACCGAGGATGACGCCATAAAGACGTTCTTCGAAGATGCGCCTGGCGCATGGATGCAGTCCGGTCCCGCCCTGGTCGAACAGGTCCGCTTCAGGACCTCCTTCGCCCACAAGACGAAATCCTGCAGCCGTCGCCGCGTGGTTGCGGCAGGGCGTCCGCGCCGCGAGACGGATCGACTGCGCGCCTTGGGACCCGGAAAAACTTCGCGCCGCGCTTCCCGCAATCCGCGCGCTTATCCGCATCAAGAAGCCCGAAGCTTCATTCCCAAGCTGGTGGAGATCGGCTGCGCCTGCGGAGTCGCCATCCTCTTCGTCCGCACGCCCGCCGGCTGCAGGGCCAGCGGCGCCACCCATTTCGAAGCGGACGACAAGGCCATCATTCAGCTGAGCTTTCGCTACCGCGCTGACGACCACTTCTGGTTCACGGTCTTCCACGAGATCGGCCATCTCCTCCTGCATCCCAACTCGCTGCTGTTCGTCGAGGGGGAGGACTACGAGACGACCGAAGAGAAGTCCGAGGCGAACCGGTTTGCGTCCGCGCTTCTGATCCCTGATGAGGTTGAGGCTGAGCTGCGATCACTTCGGCGCGACTTCCGCGCCTACGCGCGCCTCGCCAAGCGCATCGGCATTTCGCCGGGGGTGCTGGTCGGCCAAATGCAGAACCGCGGCCTGCTTCAGCACCATCAAATGAACTTCCTGAAGGAGAGGTACGACTGGGCGGACGTCGCCGACTTCACCCTCTAAAGGGCAGGTATTTGAATTGAGACTTTTGCCAATTGCACAGCGAATCCTCCATCACCTGCATGCCTACTCCGAGGCTGTCTCCCAATGCGACGACGGTGTCGGACGATTGGCCGACCGGGATTTTTGCCTGAGGGTCGTTTGCGATCAGCAGCTTCGCGCCGAGGATCGGGCCGGTCGCCCCTTGCAGATAGGGTAGTGGCGGTTCGATATCGGCAATATCGAGCTTGCCGATCATGGTCAGGAAATCGAACTTCGCCGTTCGTCCGAACTGCACGATCGTCGACGCGCGATAGAGCCGATCGAACTGGGTCTTCGGATCGGACGGCGGGTTGTCCACGTCTGCCACGAGCATGGCGAAGCCCCGGTTGGCACCGACCCAATTGACATAACTGCTGATCGTGGCGACCAAGTTGTTCTCCGCAGCCGGCCGCAGGCTCTCATATTTTCGGTGATTGCCGAACGGCAGCCCGGCCAATTGATCGGCGTGGGCCTCGTACCATTGCTGGAAACCGCCTAGGTCACCGCTGGTCCGAGTCCAGGTCCAGACCGGCCCTTCCTCCAAGGCGCCATAGACTAGGCGCGTCACTTCCCACTTGATCCGCTGGTGGTAGCCGAAGTGCGTCGAGAGGAACACGAGCCATGCGGCCTCGTCCTTGTTGCCGGCGCGGGCGTGCAGGTAGGCGGCCTTGACGGGGTCGAACAGCGCGCTGGTCGGGTCCATGCGCCGGGCATCCAGCGGCCGTTCGCCCAGCCGACGAACGAATTCGATCCGGTGCAGGCTGTCGATCATCTGGCGCGTCAGGCTTTCCCGCGCCGCCGGGTCGGCAATGCCAAGCAACGGCGTGTGATGCGAGAATGTGATCAGGCCAGCTTGAAGCGCCTGATCGCGTTGACGGTCTTTTGGCCTCATTGGGGCTGGCCCTCTCCGTCCACCGGTCCATCCAAGTCCAGACGCGCGATCTGCTGCGTTAATTTCCTTGCCCTCTTGCGGATGTAGGCGGTGTAGAAATCACTCGACATCGCCTTGCGGAGCTCGGCCACTTGCTTCAGCCGGGCCCGCGGAACGTCAACTTGGCCACGGCTCAGGGCGTAGATCCCGAACAACCGCCCGAAGTCCGCCCAGTAGGGGTCCACCTCGCCCAACCGCGGGATCGCTTGGGGCACGCTGTCGGCGCCGCCCTTGCGGATGGTGTCCTCCACGGCAAACAGCTTGGTGATGTCGTTCCAGGGATTGCCGGCCGGCATGGCCGGCATCTCGCGGATCGGCTGGAAGCCCTCCTTCAGGTACGCTTCCACTTTCTCTCGGTCGCGATCGTACAGGTGGAAACTGCCCACCATGTGCTTGTACGCCCCTAGCTTCACCCCGAGATCGTTGGCCAGGATTTCCTGGATCATGGTGAAGGCGAAGACGTCATGAGGAAAGCCGATGAAGACGTCGTTCGAGCGCATGTAGACCACCAGGTGCAAGAGGCCGTCGCGAACCAGGAACTGGAGCGTGCAGGTGCATGGGACGTCCCTGTAATTCGCCAGAATGTCTTCGCGATCGAAGAGCTGTATAGACAGCCTTGCGCGTGTCGGGGCCAGCCTTAGGCGGTCACGCACCACTTCATACTGGGACCGCTCGCCGCCGAACATCCTTGGGCCGTAGGCCCCCCAGATCGTGCCATCGGGTTCGGCATATTCGTCGTATCGCCGGATGTAATATTGGATCGACGCGAGATCCTGCTTGCAGGAGATGTACCAGAATAACTCGCCCAGGCAGCTGAAAATGTGACCTTTTTCCGACGCGCGACTCAGGCGCGCGCGAGGACTAGTCAGCTCCAACACAACGCCGTGTTCTTCAACGGTAGCGCCCTTAGTGGGCGACACACGCATCTTGCTCTTGAGCAGGAGCTTGAATGCGGCATCCAGCAGATCGTCCAAGGTGCTAGCACGTAAGTGCATGGGTCGCTTGCTCCAGCGCCCCAAGCTTGACCGGGGACAATTTCAACCGCAAGCGCCTCAATGCGGTGCGTACTCGGTTGGCGACGGTAGCCCCGCTTAAGCTGCGGAGACCGGACGTTGGCAAGTTCCGCTAGGGGTCACGGGCCGACCTCCACTCCCCCTTCGACCCGCCTCCCATCAGGCGAATGCCCTGGACACCCCCGCCCCCCGCCGGGCCTAGTGCGCGCCGATGGGGGCGGGCGTCATCCTGCGTGGGTCCAGCATGTCGGCGGCCGCCGCGCCGGCGCGGCCGGCGCTTGTCCGCGCGTCCGCCGGGGCGCTGGCGCCGCGGGCCCGCGCCGCCCTCCTGCCGCTGTTCCTGGTCTCGGCCGCGGCGGTGGGGTTCGAGAACGCCCTGACCCGGTTCTTCGCCGTCGCCAAGTGGTCCCAGTACGGCTACTGGGTCATCTCCATCGTCATGGCCGGCTTCGCCTTCGCCGGCGTGGCGGCGGCCCTGTTCCAGGGTCCCATGGCGCGCGCCGGCGTGTGGCTGCGCGCGCTCCTGCCCGCGGCCATGGTGCTGGCCGCCGCCGCCGGCTTCCACTTCACCGCCGCCAATCCGTTCAATCCGCTGGCGCTGCAGAACCTCGCCACCTGGGCGCCCCAGGCCGGCCTGATCGGCCGGTACTACCTGTGCCTGCTGCCCTTCTTCTTCCTGGCCGGGCTCTACATCTCGCTGGTCTTCATGCTGAACCCGCGCGAGATCGGGCGGGTCTACGCCTACGACCTGATCGGCGCGGGCGCCGGCGCGGCCCTGGTGCTGGGCCTGATGTTCGTGCTGCACCCGTTCAGCCTGGCCGCCGCCCTCCTGGTCCCCCTGGCCGCCGCCGCCTGGCTCCAGCCGGGCCGGGGCCGCTGGCTCGGCGCGATCGCCGCCACCCTCGCGCTTGCGGGCGGCGAGGCCCTGCTCCTCGACGGCGCCGCCCCGGCCGTGAACGACTTCAAGGCCGTCTACGCCCCCCTGCACACCCCCGGCGCCAGGCTCGCGGCCGAGGTCCGCTCGCCCCAGGGCTACTACCAGCTCCTCGACGACTTCACCGAGCGGGTGGATACGGATGTCTCCAACGACGCGGGCCTGATCGGCCTGCCCGGCCCGCCGCGCAGCTTCGGCCTCTACCGCGACGGCGACCGCATCGCCGCCCTGCCGGCGCCCGCGGCGCCCGACATGCGCTATGCCGCCGCCAGCCTCTCGGCCGGGCCCTATGCGCTGGGCCTCGCGCCCAGGGTCCTGCTGGTCGGCGCCTCGGGCGGCTTCCGCGTGAAGGAGGCCCTGTCGCTGGGCGCCCGCCAGGTCGACGTGGTCGAGCCCGAGCCCGAGCTTCGCCGCGCCCTCGTCCGGGGCCTCGGCCCCTCCGGCCCGCTCGCCCCCGACCCGCGCGTGCGGATCCTCGCCGCGCCGGCCATGGCGGTCGTCTCCGCCGCCCCGCCCGGCGGCTATGACCTGATCGACCTCTCCGCCGACCTGCTGGACGCGTCGGACGAGAACCGCACCAGCTTCACCGCCCAGGCCCTGGCCGGCGACCTTCGCGCCCTCACCCCGGCCGGCATGGTCTCGATCCCGGTCTCGATCCGCGACTTCCCGGTCTACGCCCTGCGCGTCCTGGCCACCGCGCGCGCGGCCATGCTCCAGGCCGGGATCGCCGATCCGGGCGCCCACGTCCTGGTCTACCGCTCCGCCTGGAACGTGCGCGTCCTCGTCTCGCGCACGGCCTGGGACGGGCCGCGCATCGCCGCGCTCAGGCGGTTCTGCGACCGGCTCTCCTTCGACATCTCCTACGCCCCGGGCCTGGACGTCGCCGCCGCCCGCGCGGGCCTCTACAACGACCTGCCCCGGGTCTCCTTCGCCACCGGCCAGATCGTCTCCAGGGGCCCGGACGACGCCATCGCCGACGAGGCCGCCCTGGTGCTCCAGGGCCGGCCCGCGCCCTCGGCGCGCGACTTCAACCTCTCGCCGGTCACCCTCGACCGGCCCGACGTCCACGCCGTGCTGCGCCTGTCGCGGCCCGACACCCTGCTTGCCCGGATCGAGATCCTGCCCCAGGCCGAGATCGGGGCGGTGGTGAACCTGGTGGTCCTGGCCCAGGCGGTGGTCATCGCCGCCGCCGTGCTGGCCCTGCCGCTCCTGGTCCCCGGCCGCGTGCGCACGGAAGCCAAGGGAAGGCGCTGGGCGCTGGTCTACTTCCCCGCGCTCGGCCTCGGCTTCCTCTTCCTCGAGCTCTACCTGATCGAGAAGGCGGCCTTCTACCTGAACGACCGGACCAGCGCCTTCGCCCTGGTGCTGTCGGGCATGCTGGTCTTCTCGGGCCTGGGCGCCCTCATGGCCGGCCGCCTTTCCGCCCATCCGCGCTGGGCGGTCCTGCTCGCCGCCGCCGTCGTCGCGGCCTGGAGCGCCTGGGCCTTCCGGCACGGCGAGGCGTTCCTGCTCTCCACCCTGTCCCTGCCCTGGACCTGGCGGGCCGGCCTCGTGCTCGCCGCCGCCGCGCCGCTCGCCTTCGCGCTCGGCCTGCCGTTCCCGATCGGCCTCGCGCGGGTGGGCGAGGGGGGCTTCCTGCCCTGGGCCTGGGGCCTGAACGGCGCCTTCTCGGTGGTCTCCACGCCCCTCGCCAACCTCGTCGCGCGCCAGGCCGGCTTCTCGCGCCTGCTCGTCCTCGCCGCCGTCCTCTACATCCTCGCCGCCCTGGTCCTGCTCTGGTCGCGGCGAGTATTACGGTGACGGTATTACGGTGACAGTGCATTTAATTCGTCAAATGTAGATTCCATGTCCGCAGCCTCAGCCGAATTAAATGCACTGTCACCGTATAATACGAAGGCTCAGCCGAATTAAATGCACCATCACCGTAATACAGTTCACGGAGCCCCCGCATGATCTCCCGCCGCGGACTGATCACCGCCGCCTGCGCCGCCGCGCCGCTCGCCGCCTGCGACCGCATCCCCGGCTTCGGCCGGCCGCCCGCGTCCGCCGGCGAGCCGGCCGAGGCGGCCTCGATCCGCGCCCCCGCCGCGCCCCTTGCGCCCGCGTCCGGCCCCTCGTCCTGGACGCGCGAGGCCTTCCTCGCCGCCATGGCCGCCTCGGGCCGGCCGGCCCAGATCACCGAGGCCGCCTTCCAGGCCATCCAGGCGCGCAAGGCCGCGGCGCTGCAGCGGATCGAGGCCTACCTCGCCGGCCGCTTCGGCGCGGCCGATCCCGCCGTGATGGCCGCCTTCGGAGCCGTGCCGCGCGAGTACTACCACTACCTCTATCCCCAGAAGGTCTCGACCGCCTGGCAGGCCTACGAGGCCGATCCCAAGCCCTGGGCGATCGGCTTCGGCTCGGTGCTCTCCGACTACCTCGGCCAGGCCTACATGACCCAGCTCGCCGCCCCCAAGGCCGGCGAGACCACGCTGGAGATCGGCACCGGCAGCGGCTTCCAGTCCTCGCTGCTGTCCCGCATCGTGGGGCGCGCCTACACCATCGAGATCATCCAGCCGATCGGCGCGGCGGTGGACCGCATCTTCGCCCCGCTCGGCTACACGAACGTCCAGGGCCGCGTCGGCGACGGCTACTACGGCTGGCCCGAGGTCGCGGGCGGCTTCGACATCATCATGGTCACCTGCGTGGCCCAGTACGCCCCGCCCGACCTCTTCCGCCAGCTCAAGCCCGGCGGGCGCCTGATCATCCCCATCGGCCAGCCCTTCCGCCGCGGCCAGGTCCTCTACGTCTACACCAAGGACGCCGCCGGCAAGGTCCACTCCCGCCGCGACATGGGCGTCTTCTTCATCCCCATGACCGGCGCCATGCAGGCCAAGCCCGCGCCCTGACTCCTCTCCCCCTGGAGGGGGGAGAGGCCGGGAGAGGGGGTGGCGCCGCTCGGGTCGGGCGCTGATGAGGAGGAAGTTCACGCGCGCGGGACGGGTCGCGGCCGGCTCGCCTTGACCTGGCCCAGCAACGCCGACAGGCCGCCGCCCCCACCCCCGACCCCTCCCCCTTCCCGGGAGAGGGGAGGCCTACCCCCACCGCGCGTGTTCGGGACCCGGCGCGAAGGCCTCGTCGGGCTTGCCGGTCCTGGACGTCGCCAGCGCCGCCTTCACCGCCGGCCGGGCGCGCATCCGCTCCAGCCACGCCGTGAACCGCGGCGCCGCGTCCGCGCTGGCCGCCTCCGGGACCAGCTTGGGCAGCGAGTTGGAGAGGGCGAAGGCGTCGATGTCGGCCAGGGTGTAGGCGTCCTCCACCAGCCACGACTTGCCCCCGTCCAGCGCCGCCTCGATCCGCTCGACCAGGAGGCCCGCCCGGCGGCGCGAGTCTTCGATCACCTCGTCCGGATAGGAGTCCTCGATCGCCTCGGCCCAGGCGGTGCGCCGCTCCTGGGTCCCCATCCGCTCCAGGATCTGGCCCGCCGAGTTGATCCGCTTCTCCTTCAGCACCGGGACCAGGTAGCGGTGGCAGCCCAGGGTGGAGACCGCCGGCGCCGCCCGCTCGCCGTCGAACCGGCCCCAGACCTGCACCTGCCAGTCGCCGTAGGGCGTGCCGGGCTTCAGCCGCACCGTGTCCGGGAAGGCGTCCTCCAGGTACTCCATCATGAAGAAGGACTCGGTGATCACCGCCCCGTCGTGGACCAGGACCGGGCCCTCGGCCTCCGGGTTGTGCTCGGCCTCCAGGTTCAGCTTCGGGCCGCCGGGGCCGAGCTGCTCGAAGCTCGTCCAGTCGACGTAACGGCTGGTGAACTCCAGGCCCTTCTCGTTCAGCGCGATCAGCGGCTTGAGGCTGAAGACGTTGGGCTCCCAGTGGTAGAGCTCGAGCATGGTCGGTCCTCTCCGTTCCTGTCGGGGCCGCGTCAGGCCGACGCCTTGGGCCGTTCCAGGTGCTTCAGCCGCTCGGCGGTCATGGTGCGCCCGCGCGACCAGGCCCGCCTGGTCGCGGGCCGCTCGTACATCCTGTAGAGCCATTCCATGGTCGCCGGCGTCTTCTGCGGATTGACTACCCCGTTCGGATTGGCGGGCATGAAGTAGACCAGGTTCATCGCGTTGATGTCCGCCAGCGAGAAGGTCTCGCCGGCGATCCAGGTATGACGCTCGAGATTATCCTCGAAGAGCTGAGCAGCGAAGGCCACGCGTCTCGCGGATTCTTCCAACTCTTCTTTAGAGAATGAGCCATATATCGCCTTCGACCAGGCTATTCTTCGCTCCTTCAGCGGAATCCCCTCGATCTTCCGCTTCAGTTCTTCCGGATCCTTGCTCCTGACCGACGGGCCGATGAAGGCGTTCCAGCCCATCATGCTCGCCGAAGGGGCGTAGTACTGGTCCAGAAACTTCATCCACCAGCGCATCCGCCAGCGCTCTTCCGGATCGGTCGGGCGCAGGCTCGGGCCGTCGAAGGCGGCGTCCACATACTCCATGATCGCCGTGGACTCGTTCAGCATCAGGTCGTCGTGGACCAGCGCCGGGATCGTCCCCATCGGGTTGATCTTCAGGTACTCGGGCGCGTGCTGGTCGAAGTTCAGCAGGTCCAGGTAGTGGCTCTCGAACTTCAGCTCCTTCTCCTCCATGGCGAGGATCGGCTTGCCCGAGTTGGCGTTCGGCTCCCAGTGGTAAAGCGTCAGCACGGCCCATCCTCCCAGGCTCCCGCGCCGGCACGAAAGCGGGGCCGGCCTGACGGTGTCAAGGCCTCCCCCCTCCAGGAGGAAGGGAGCGGCAGGCGCGATTGATCCCGATCAAACCCGCCGGCGCTTGAACAGGCTCCCTTAGGTCGGTTTAGTCGACGCGCACAGAACACCAAGGACGAGGAACGCCGCCGTGGCCCAATTCCCCAACACCCCGAGCTTCACCGGTCCCATGGCGCCGATCCGCATCGAGGCGGATGTCGAGGACCTGGACATCGAGGGCGAGATCCCCGCCGACCTGGACGGCGCCTTCTACCGCGTCCAGCCCGACCCCAAGTTCCCGCCGCTGCTCGGCGACGACATCGCCTTCAACGGCGACGGCATGATCGCCCAGTTCCGCTTCCGCAACGGCCGGGTCGACTTCAAGCAGCGCTGGTGCCGCACCGACAAGTGGCGGCTCGAGGAAGCGGCCGGCAAGGCCCTCTTCGGCCCCTACCGCAACCCTCTGTTCGACGACCCCTCGGTCAAGGGCCGCTACCGCGGCACGGCCAACACCAACGCCTTCTTCCACGGCGGCTATCTGTTCGGCCTGAAGGAGGACTCCCCGGCCGTGGCGATGGACGCCAACACGCTCGAGACCTTCGGCTATCACGACTTCGACGGCCAGGTGACCAGCCCGACCTTCACCGCCCACCCCAAGATCGACCCGGCGAGCGGCGACATGTGCTGCTTCGGCTATGCGGCCAAGGGGCTGCTGACCAAGGACATGGTCTACTACGAGATCACGCCGCAGGGCCGGAAGACCCGGGAGGTGTGGTTCGAGATCCCCTACTACTGCATGATGCACGACTTCGGCCTGACCAAGGACTACGCCATCTTCCACGTGGTCCCGATCGTCTCCTCGTGGGAGCGTCTGCAGGCCAAGATGCCGCACTTCGGCTTCGACACGACCATGCCGATCCACATGGTCGTCCTGCCCCGCGACGGCGAGGCCAAGGACATCAAGATCTTCACCGCGCCCAACTGCTTCGCCAGCCACGTGATGAACGCCTTCAACGAGGGGACCAAGATCCACTTCGACACCCCCGAGGCGAAGAACAACATGTTCCCCTTCTTCCCGGACATCCACGGCGCGCCCTTCGACGGGCCGGCCTCGGCCTCCTTCCTGACCCGCTGGACGGTCGACATGGACTCCAACTCCGGCGAGTTCGAGAAGCGCGAGCGGCTGACCGACTTCGTCGGCGAGTTCCCGCGCATCGACGACCGCTACGCCACCGAGCCCTACCGCCACGGCTGGCTGCTCGGCATGGGCATGGGGCCGGGCTCGCGCGCCACGCTCGGCCACGTCGACACCGCCACGCGAAAAGTCAGGAGCTGGCAGGCCGGCGAGCACCGGACCCTGCAGGAGCCCTGCTTCATCCCCAAGTCCCAGAGCGCGCCCGAGGGCGAGGGCTACATCGTCCAGATCCAGACCCACACCGACGACGGCCTGTCGGACCTGCTCCTGTTCGACGCCCAGCGCGTGGACGAGGGCCCGATGGCCACCATGCACATCCCGCTGCGCATGCGCTTCGGCCTCCACGGCAACTGGGTCCCCGGCGAAGACCTGGCGACGGCCAAGTCGGCGCACTGACGCTCCTCTCCCACAGGGAGAGGAAGGGGCCCGGCCCGCAGGGCTGGGAAGGTGAGGGGTTCCGCCAACTCCGTCCCTACGCCCTCATCCTCCCGCTCGCTTCGCGAGCGGGCCCCTCCTTCTCCCCACGGGAGAAGGAGGCTTTTCCTGGCCTAACCCCGACCCCGTCTCTAGGATCGCCTCCATAAGGGAGGACCGGGCATGGCGAGCGTCGCGGAGGCGGCCGCGCGGCCGCATTTCTCGCTGGGCTATCGGCGCTGGCTGCTGACGCTGCTGGTCGCGATCTACGCCTGCAGCTTCATCGACCGGATCATCGTCTCCACGGTCGGTCCGGCGATCATCAAGGACCTGAACCTCACCGACCTGGAGTTCGGGGTCCTCGGCGGGGCGGTCTTCGCCCTGTTCTACGCCCTTTTCGGCATGCCCATCGCCTGGCTCGCCGAGCGCTTCCGCCGCATCAGCATCATCGCCGTCTGCATCGCCCTGTGGTCGGTGATGACGTTGGCCAGCGGCGTCGCCCAGAACTACTGGCAGCTGCTCTTCTTCCGCATGGGCGTGGGGGTGGGCGAGGGCGGTTGCAGCCCCGCGGCCCACTCGCTCCTGTCCGACCACTATCCGCCCAAGCAGCGCGCCTCCGCCCTCGCCATCTATTCCGCCGGCGTGCCGCTCGGGGCCATGCTGGGCGCGGTGGGCGGCGGCTGGCTCGCCCAGCATTTCGACTGGCGCATGGCCTTCTTCGTGGTCGGCGCGCCGGGCCTGATCCTCGCCCTGATCGCCCGCCTGACCCTGCGCGAGCCGGCCCGCGGGCACTCCGAGGCGCTGCAGGTCGCCGCCAAGGCGCCGCCGCTCGGCGCGGTCTTCGCCCGCCTGTTCAGGACCTCCACCTTCCGCCACATCCTGGCGGGTTTCGTCCTCACCAACCTCGCGGCCAACGGGGTCAACACCTTCACCCCGACCTATCTGAACCGCAGCTTCGACATCGGCCTGGCCCAGGTCGGGCTGATGTATGGCCTGGTGGTCGGCGTCTCGGGCGTGATCGGCATGCTGGCCGGCGGCTTCGGGGCGGACGCGGCCGGCAAGAAGGACCTGCGCTGGTACGCCTGGGGGCCGGCGCTCGGCGCGCTCGTCGCCTTCCCCATCTACGTCTTCGCCTTCACCCGCGGCTCGGCGCTCGGCACCGTCGAGGTCTTCTTCTTCGGCGGGCTGGTCATCTCGCTCTACTTCGCCCCCACCGTCGCCATCGTCCAGAACCTGGTCGAGCCGCGCATGCGCGCCTCGGCGGCGGCCCTGATGTTCCTCGCCATCAACATCTTCGGCCAGGGTCTTGGCCCCACCGCCATGGGCGAGGTCAGCGACTTCATCCGCCACGGCGTGCTGGAGCCGGGCGGCGCCCTCAGCCTCTGCCCGGCCGGCGCCGGAGCGCCCGGCTTCCTCGCCAAGGCCTGCGCCACGCCGTCGGCCTCGGGCCTGCAGGCCGCGATCCTCGTCATGACCGTCTTCTACCTCTGGGGCGGCCTCCACTACCTCATGGCCGCGCGCACGATCCGCCGCGACATGGCCTCGGCGGCGAGGTGAGCCTCGCCCCCTTCCCCCGCTTCGCGGGGACTTCCCCCAGAGGGGGAAGATCAGCGCGCCAGATCCTCCCCCATTGGGGCAGGGGGACCGCCCGAAGGGCGGTGGAGGGGGCTGACGGTCTCCGACGCCTCAGGTCGCCGGGGCGGCGGCCGAGGGGCTTCCGATCAGGGCCGTGCGGCCGGACGCTCGGAACATGTCGCCGAAGGGATCGTCCGGCTCGGCCGGGGGCGCGCCCTCGCGCACCGTGGCGCGGCGCATGTCGCGCCGATGGGCCAGGTCGTCATAGTCCCCGCCGCGGTGCATGGAGCAGAGGTTGTCCCAGATCACCATGTCGCCGGGCTTGTAGTGAACCGAAAAGACGTACTGCGGCTGGGTGCACCACTCGATCAGCTCCTTCAGCAGCGCGCGGCCCTCCTCGACGTCCATGCCGAGGACGAAGCGGGCGTGGGCGGCGACGTAGAGCGCCTTGCGGCCCGAGCCCTGGTGCACGTGCACCATCGGATGGCGGGCCGAGGGCTTGGCGTCGATCTCCTCCTCGGTGAAGGGGAAGCCGGCCATCTTCCTGGACCACCACAAGGAGTGCTCGCAGACCAGGTCCTCGACCCTGTCCTTCATCGCCTGGGGCAGATCCTCGTAGGCGCTGCGGGTGTCGGCGAACCAGGTCGGCCCGCCCTCGGGCGGCGCCTCGTGGCAGAGCAGCAGCGAATAGGCCGAGCGCATCGGCATGAACGAGGAGTCGGTGTGCCAGAGCCGGTCGCCCTTCTTGTGCAGCCGGATCATGTCGTTGGTGATGATGTTCCCGTCGCCGTCGAGGTTCCCGGCGTCGAACAGCTCCTCGTGCTTGTAGCGCATCTTGCGCGAGCCGAACGGAGCGCGCTCCAGGTGGCCGAAGATCCGGCTGAACTGGACGTGGCTCTCGTCGTCGAGCCCGGTGTTCCGCCAGACCGTCACGCCCCACCTGTCCTGCAGGGCGACGATCTCCTGGCGGGTCGCCTCGTCGAGCGGCCGCGTGATGTCCACGCCCGATATCTCCGCCCCGAACCTCGGCAGGATCGGTGTCACCTGAATGGCCATGAAACGCTCCTGGCGGCCCGGGCCGTATCTCGCGATCCGAGCCAGCGCGGTCAAGGGGGCGGGTTGCAAGGCTTTCCTCCGATCGTCCCGGCGAAGGCCGGGACCCAGATCCGAGACGCGAGCCGCTGACCGTGGAGGCACTGAGCCCTTGGAGCCCGCATCCGAGCCGGACATCTGGGTCCCGGTCTTCGCCGGGACGTTCGGTTCAGAGGGTGGAGTCTATGCGGCCTTGGCGAGGGCCCGGCCCCCCACCACCGTCACCGCCTCCGCCGGGACCGGGGGGCGCCGGCGAAGGCCGACGCCCTTCAGGATCAGCTTCAGCGCCTCCCAGTGGATGGCGCCCAGGACCTTCAGGGCGAGGAGCGGATGGCGCAGGACCGCCGAGGCCAGGGCCCGGTCGGTCAGCTCGGCCCTCTTGGCCGCAAAGGTCGCGAGCAGCATCGGCCCGCGGGCGTCCGAGCTCGTCACGCCCACGAAGAGCTCCTCGCCGGGCGGCCGGATCTCGAAGGCGTAGCCCATGGCCATGTCCATGAAGGGCGAAACGAAGAAGAGCTTGTCGCAGGCCTGGCGCACGCGGTCCGCCGCCGGCGCCTCCGCGGGGATCAGGTAGCTGTGTCGCTCGCCGAAGGTGTTGTTCACCTCGTAGAGGATGGCGGCGAGGGCGCCCGAGCGGTCGTGGCAGAAGTAGAGGCTCAGCGGATTGAACGCCTGGCCGAGCACGCGGGGCATGCACAGCAGGCGGACCGGCCCGCCCCGGATGTCGATCCCGGCCTTCGCCAGCTCGGCCTCCACATGGGCCCGAAGCGGCCCCTCGCCGCGGCCATGGTCGCGGTCGTGGAAGCTGACCAGCGCCGCCCGGTTGTGGCCGAAGAGCCGCAGCGCCCCGTCCAGCCGGTCGAGCTCGTCCAGGTCCAGCAGGAGCTGGAAGATGCGGTAGCCCAGCCGGTGGCGGCGGGGCCGGGTCCGCACATGGGTGACGAGGCCTTCGTAGAGGCCCGAGGCGCGGCTCATGCGGCGGCCTCCAGCGGCGCCTCGCGGGCCGGCGTCGGCCCGATGCAGATGCGGTCGGACTCGCCCGGAACCGTCCAGGGCCGGCGCACGCCGCCGAGCGCCTCGGCAACGGCGAGCCCCGCCTGCAGGCCGTCCTCGTGGAAGCCCGCGCCGAAGTGGGCGCCGCAGAACCAGGTCCGGCGCACGCCCTGCAGCGACCAGAGCTCGCGCTGGGCGGCGATGGCGGCCGCGTCGAACAGCGGGTGGTCGTAGATCTCGCTGCGGATCAGGGTCCCGGCCCGGGGCGGGCGCACCGGGTTCAGGGTGACGAAGAGCGGCCGCTCGGCCGGCAGGCCCTGCAGCCGGTTCATCCAGTAGGTGACGCAGAGCGCCCGGCCCCGGCCGCTCGCGTCACCCCGCCTGCCGACGTAGTTCCAGCTCGACCAGGCGCCACGTCGCCGCGGCATCAGGCCCACGTCCGAGTGCAGGACCGCCTGGTTGCGGGTGTAGCGGAACGCGCCCAAGAGCCGCCGCTCGGCGGGCGTCGGATCGTCCAGCAGCCGCAGCGCCTGGTCGGCGTGGGTCGCCACAACGACCTCGTCGAAGCGCTCCGTCCGGCCGCCGGCGTCGCGCACCAGCACGCCCTCGGCTGTCCGCCGGATCGCCTGAATGGGGCAGCCCAGCCGCACCCGGTCGGCATGGGCGGCGGTCAGGCGCTCGACGTAGGCGCGGCTCCCGCCCTGCACCGTGCGCCATGCCGGCCGGCCGAACACCTTCATCAGGCCATGGTTGCGGCAGAACCGGACGAAGGCCTCGGCCGGATACTCGCGAATGCCGTCGACCGGCGTCGACCAGATCGCCGCGGCCTGGGGCAGCAGGTGGTCCTCCTGGAAGGCGGCGCCATAGCCCTGGGCGTCCAGGTAGGCGCCCAGGCTCGCCGCCCGGGCGCACGCCTGCGCAGGCGCGTGACGATAGAAGCGCGCGATGTCGCCCAGCATCGACCAGAACCGCGGCGAGACGAGGTTCGACGGCTGGGCGAACAGGCTCAGCGGCGTGTTGGCGCCGTACTCCAGCGCCCCGTCGTCCAGCGAGACCGAAAAGGTCATCTCCGACGCCCGGGTCCTGACGCCCAGATGCCGGAACAGCGCCGTCAGGTTCGGATAGTTCGGCTCGTTGTAGACGATGAAGCCCATGTCCACGGGCGTCGATGCGCCCAGCGGCCCTGGCGCGTCCACGGTCTGGCTGTGGCCGCCCAGCCGGTCCTCGGCCTCGTAGACCGTCACGCGGTGAGCCTGGCTCAGCAGCCAGGCGGCCGACATGCCCGCGATCCCCTGGCCGATCACCGCGATGTCCAAAGGCCGGCCAGCGGCCGGCGCCCCGATGCTCATCTCAACCTCGTGTCCTTGCGCTATGCTGTTACGAGGGGGCGCCGTGGGCGGATCACCGGACAGGCGCGGCGAGCGCCGGGTGATCCGGCTCCCGGCTGCTCCCGTAGAAGGGGCATGAACGCGCTCGCCCATGTCGGCATGGACGCTCAGATCCAGGGCTGGAACGCCCCGCCTCGCCGCGGGCCGCGGCGGCTTCGGGCGGTTCCGGTGAGCGCCGAGCTGCAGCCCGCCGAGGACCCGGGCGAGCCTGCCCGGCTGATCCTGGCCATCGCCGCGCATGGCGACCGGCAGGCGTTCGCGGCCCTGTTCGAGCGCTTCGCGCCCCGGGTGAAGGGCTATCTGGTGCGGCTCGGCGTCTCGGCCGGCGCCGCCGAGGAGCTGGCCCAGGAAACCATGCTCGCGGTCTGGCGCAAGGCGGCCCTGTTCGACCCGGCCCGCGCCGGGGCCTCGACCTGGATCTTCACCATCGCCCGCAACCTGCGTATCGACGCCCTGCGCCGCGACCGCCCCGCGCCCCCCGCCGAGGAGATCGCCCCCGAGCCGGAGGCGCCGGCCGACGCGGCGGTGCTGGCCGCCGAGCGCGACGCCCGGGTCCGCCGCGCGCTCGCCGCCCTGTCGCGCGAGCAGGCCGAGGTCGTCGAGCTGTCCTTCTTCTCGGACGAGCCGCACTCGACCATCGCCGAGCGGCTCGGTCTGCCGCTGGGCACGGTGAAGTCGCGCCTCAGGCTGGCGATGTCGAGGCTCCGGACTCTGTTGGAGGACCAGCGATGAGCCCCCTCCACCATCCGTCCGAGGATCTCCTCTTCGGCTTCGCCTTCGGCCGGCTGGACCGCGGCGCCGCGCTCCTGGTCGACGCCCACCTGCGAGCCTGTCCGGCCTGTCGCGGCGAGGCGGCGCGGCTCGAGGCCGTGGGCGGCGCCCTGCTCGAGGCCGCGCCGGCCGAGGCGATGGCGCCAGACGCCCTGGCCCGCGCCCTCGCCAGCCTCGACGGGCGCCCGCCCGAGCCGCCGCCGGCGGCGCGGCCCCTGCCGGGCGGCCTCGATTTCACGGACATTCTCCGCGACCTGCCGCTTGGGCCCAAGCGATGGCTGGGCCCGGGCCTGTGGATCCGCCCCATCATCCGCACCCCTTCGGGACGGATCGGCTCCTATCTGCTGCGCAGCGCGCCGG
Organism: uncultured Alphaproteobacteria bacterium; assembly: GCA_963775275.1. Classification (GTDB taxonomy): domain Bacteria; phylum Pseudomonadota; class Alphaproteobacteria; order Caulobacterales; family Caulobacteraceae; genus JANWHQ01. The sequence continues at coordinate 2,149,373 of CAVZII010000005.1, forward strand.
GCGGCCGGCTCGCGCGCCACGGCCATTCCGGCGCCGAGCTCACCTGCGTGCTCAAGGGCGCCTACGCCGACGAGACCGGCCGCTACGGCCCGGGCGATTTCGCCGAGTGCGGCCCCGAGCTGGTGCATCGCCCCGTCGCCGAGCCGGACGGCGAGTGCCTGTGCCTGATCCACGCCGAGGGCCCCATGGAGATGTCGCAGGCCATCGGCCGGATGCTGCAGCCCTTCATCGGTCTTTGAGGCGCGCGAAGATGATCTGGATCCTCGGCCTTGCCGCCGCCGCCCTGGTCTATGTCGCTGGCGACCTCGCGTGGATGACCTTGGTCGTCCCGGTCGCCTACCGGCCGGTCATCGGGCCGCTCCTGGCGGCCAGTCCCGATCTCGGCGCGGCGGTCGCCTTCTACGGGCTCTATCTGGTCGGGATGGCCGCCTTCGCCATCGCGCCGGGCGTCGCCCTGGGCCGCTGGCTCCAGGCGCTCTGGCGCGGCGCCCTGCTCGGCCTCGTCGCCTACGGGACCTACGACCTCACCAACCAGGCGACATTGCGGCTCTGGTCGATTAATATCAGCGTCCTGGACATGGGCTGGGGAGCTCTGATCACCAGTCTGGCTTCTGCCGTCGGCTGCGCGGCCGCCTTGCGGGCGCGGGCCGGCCGCCGCTGAAGCCGGGCTGCAGGGCCCCTGGGGAGATGGCGGAATTGGCCATGCATCAGGCGGGGGACATCGCTGAGAAGGCGGCAGGCCGGCTCGCCGCGCCGAAGATCGTGCGGACGGTCTTCGGTCTGGCCGCGCGCAACTGGACCTACGGCTCGATCGAGTTGGTGCTGCCGACGGGCGAGCGGCTGCCCATCGCCGGGGCCGAGCCCGGCCCCAGCGGTGTCATGGCGATCGCCGACTATCGCTGCCTTCGCCGGGTGCTGACCTCCGCCGGCATCGGTCTTGCCGAAGGCTATATGGCCGGCGAGTGGGACACGCCGGACCTGCACACGCTGCTGGAAGCGCTGTCGCTGAACCTCGACAAGTTCCAGGACCAGCTTCGCACCCACCCGATGGTGCGCCTGATCCACGTCATCGGCCATGCGCTGAACCGCAACAGCCGCACGGGCTCGCGCCGCAACATCGAGGCTCACTACGACCTCGGCAACGCCTTCTATTCCAAGTGGCTGGACCCCTCGCTGAGCTACTCCTCGGCCCTGTTCCAGAGCCCGAGGCAGTCGCTCCAGGCCGCCCAGCACAACAAATACGCCGCGCTCGCCAAGCGGATCGATCTGCAGGGCGATCACCATGTGCTCGAGATCGGCTGCGGCTGGGGCGGCTTCGCCGAGTTCGCCGCCAAGGAGGTGGGCGCGCGGGTCACCGGCCTCACCATCTCGCCGGCCCAGTTCGAGTTCGCCCGCAAGCGGATGTTCGACCAGGGCCTGGCCGAGAAGGCCGACATCCGCCTGATGGACTATCGCGACGTCAAGGGCAGCTTCGACCGCGTCGCCTCCATCGAGATGTTCGAGGCCGTGGGCGAGGAGTTCTGGCCCGAATACTTCGGCAAGGTGGCCGAGGTGCTCAAGCCCGGCGGCCGCGCGGGCCTGCAGATCATCACCATCCGCGACGACCTCTTCGGTGGTTATCGCCGGCACGTGGACTTCATCCAGAAGTACATCTTCCCCGGCGGCATGCTGCCTTCCGAGGCGCGCCTTCGCGAGGAGACCGCCAAGGCCAGGCTCGCCTGGCGCGGCGTGGCGCGCTTCGGCGAGGATTACGCCGTCACCCTGGCCGAATGGGCCGAGCGGTTCCAGAAGGCCTGGGGCGAAATCGCGCCCCTCGGCTTCGACGAGCGGTTCCGGCGGCTTTGGCACTTCTACCTGAGCTATTGCCGCGCCGGCTTCATCACCGGCCGCACCAACGTCATCCAGCTCACCGTCGCAGCGCCGTAAACTCCCCGGGGGGGCATGGCCTAGGAAACCCGGCAAAGCTCGTCAGAAGCTTCGCCGCGGGAGGTTCTTCATGCGTCCGTCCACTATCCTGACCCTGGCGCTGGCCGCCTTGGCGATCGTCGCCTGCAAGCCCAGGTCAGCCTCCGAGAGCGCCGCAGAAAAGCCCTCGCGCCTCTACTCCGGCCCGGCCGACATCGACGGCGCGCGCATCCTCAACGCCGACGACGAGCCCGGCAACTGGATGACCTACGGGCGCACCTACAACGAGCAGCGCTTCTCGCCGCTCAACCAGATCAACGACAAGAACGCCGGCAAGCTGGGGCTCGCCTGGTACTACGATCTCGACACCCGCCGCGGCCAGGAGGCGACGCCCATCGTGGTGGACGGCGTGATGTACGTCTCCACCGCCTGGAGCAAGGTCAAGGCGCTGGACGCACGGACCGGCGCCCTGATCTGGGCCTACGATCCCAAGGTCGACGGCTCCTGGGCCGCCAAGGCCTGCTGCGACGTGGTCAACCGCGGCGTCGCGGTCTGGAAGGGCAAGGTCTATGTCGGGACGCTCGACGGCCGGCTCGTCGCGCTCGACGCCAAGACCGGCGACGTGGTCTGGAGCGCCCAGACCACCGATCCCACCAAGCCCCAGACCATCACCGGCGCCCCGCGCGTGGTGAAGGGCAAGGTGCTCATCGGCAACGGCGGCGCGGAGTTCAACGTTCGCGGCTACATCTCGGCTTTCGACGCCGACACCGGCAAGCTGGTCTGGCGCTTCTACACCGTGCCCGGCGATCCCACGAAGAGCGACGGCCAGATCTCGGACGGGCCGCTCAAGGACATCGCGCTGAAGACCTGGAACGGCAAGTGGTGGACCTGGGGCGGCGGAGGGACGGTCTGGGACTCGATCGTCTACGACCCCGAGCTCGACCTGCTGATCTTCGGCACCGACAACGGCGACCCCTGGAACAAGAAGGTCCGCTCGCCCGAGGGCGGCGACAACCTGTTCGTGACCTCGATCGTGGCCGTGCGCCCCGACACCGGCCAGTACGTCTGGCACTACCAGCTGAACCCGGGCGACGAGTGGGACTACTCCGCCACCCAGCAGATGATCCTCGCCGACCTGAAGATCGACGGGAAGCCGCGCAAGGTGCTGATGCAGGCGCCCAAGAACGGCTTCTTCTATGTGATCGACCGGACCAACGGGAAGCTGATCTCCGCCAAGCCCTTCGCGCCGGAGAACTGGGCCAAGGGGATCGACCTTGCGACCGGCCGGCCGATCATGAACCCGGCCGCGCGCTATTCGGAGACCGGGACCACGTTCCAGGGCGAGCCCAGCCCCCACGGGGCGCACGCCTGGATGCCGATGTCCTACGATCCCAAGACCGGGCTGGTCTACATCCCGGTCCAGGAGGTCGGGTTCACCTACAAGGCCGACCCGGGCTTCCACCACAAGTCCATGGGCACCAACATGGGCCTGGACTTCATCTCGACCTCCATGCCCCAGGACCCCAAGGTCAAGACCGAGGTCATGGACAGCCTCAAGGGCCACATCTCGGCCTGGGATCCCATCAAGCAGCGCGAGGTCTGGCGCGCGGGCCTGAAGGGCCCCTGGAACGGCGGGATCGTCTCCACCGCCGGCAACCTGATCTTCGAGGGCAACGCCACCGGCGCCTTCGCCGCCTACCGCGCCGACAACGGCCGCAAGGTCTGGTCCTTCGACGCCCAGAGCCCGGTGATGGCTGGCCCGGTCACCTACACCGTGGGCGATGACCAGTATGTGGCGGTGCTCTCCGGCTGGGGCGGCACCTTCGCCCTGGTGCCCGGGATCGTCTCCTGGAAGTCGGGCAATATCCGCAACATCAGCCGCATCCTGGTGTTCAAGCTCGGCGGGACGGCCAAGCTGCCGCCCGTGCCGCCGGCCGCGCCCAAGGTGCTGAACCCGCCGCCGGATACGGCCGGCGCCGCGACGGTCGACCACGGCTTCAAGGTCTACACGGTCTACTGCTCCGCGTGCCACGGCGACGCGGCGGTTTCCGGCGGGATCACGCCGGACCTGCGCTATTCCCCGCTCCTGGCCTCGGACAGCTTCTTCGACGTGGTGCTGGGCGGCGTGCTCAAGGACAACGGCATGGTCTCGTGGAAGCCGGTGCTGAGCAAGAAGGACGCCGAGGACGTGCGCGCCTACCTGATCCACCGCGCCCGCCAGACCCAGCAGCAGAAGGCCGCCGGCCAGCCCTGGACGGGGTGAGGCGCGAGCACGAGCGCCTCTCTCCTCTCCCACAGGGAGAGGAAGGGGCCCGTTGCGCAGCAACGGGAAGGTGAGGGGGTTCGGTCTTGCGGCCTATCCCCTCATCTTCCCACGGCTCCTGCGGAGCCGCGGGCCCCTTCTTCTCCCCATGGGAGAAGAGAGGATTCCGCATCCTGACAGGCTTTCCTTTCCGCGGCGGAGGGTGTTTCGTGCCGCCCGAATTCAAACCTCGTTGGGATCCTCAGCCATGAACGAGATGACCAAGATCACCCACCTCGGCGCCGCGGCGCAGAGTTTCCTAACTCGCGCGGGCAAGATGCTCATCGGCGGCGAGTGGGTCTCCGCCGCCTCGGGCCAGACCTTCGACGCCATCGACCCGGCCACCGAGGGCGTCATCTGCAGGCTCGCCGCCGGCGACAAGGAGGACGTCGACCGCGCGGTCAAGGCCGCGCGCAAGGCCTTCGAGGGCGACTGGAGCAAGGTGCGCCCGGTCGAGCGCGAACGCCTGCTGCTCAAGCTCGCCGACCTGATCGAGGCCAACGCCGAGGAGCTCGCCCAGCTCGAAGTCCCTGGACAACGGCAAGCTCGTCTTCTTCGCCCGCATCGTGGACGTGGCCGGAACGGTGGACTTCTTCCGCTACATGGCCGGCTGGGCCACCAAGATCGAGGGCAAGACCCTGGACGTCTCCCTGGGCATGCCCGGCGAGGAGTTCCAGGCCTACACCCTTCGCCAGCCCGTGGGCGTGGTCGGCCAGATCATCCCCTGGAACTTCCCCCTGGCCATGGCGACCTGGAAGCTCGCGCCGGCGCTCGCCTGCGGCTGCACCAGCGTGCTCAAGCCCGCCGAGCAGACCTCGCTGACGGCCCTGCGCCTGGGCGAGCTGGTCCTCGAGGCGGGCTTCCCGCCGGGCGTGGTCAATGTCGTCACCGGCATGGGCGAGACCGCGGGCGCGGCCCTGGTCGAGCATCCGGGCGTCGACAAGATCGCCTTCACCGGCTCCACCAGCGTCGGCAAGCTGATCGGCAAGTCGGCCATGGACAGCTTGAAGCGCGTCTCGCTCGAGCTCGGCGGCAAGTCGCCGGTCATCGTGGCCGCCGACGCCGACGTCGACCAGGCCGTGGCCGGCGCGGCCGCCGCCATCTTCTTCAACTCCGGCCAGGTCTGCACGGCGGGCTCGCGCCTCTACGTCGAGCAGAAGATCTACGACAAGGTGGTCGAGGGCGTCGCCGCCGTGGCCAAGGGGACCAAGCTCGGCCCGGGCCATGCGCCCAACTCCCAGATGGGCCCCCTGGTCTCGCACGAGCAGCTCGAGCGGGTGCTGGGCTACATCGACAAGGGAAAGAGCGAGGGCGGCGAGGTGGTCGCGGGCGGCGCGCGTCACGGCAACCAGGGCTACTTCGTCCAGCCCACCGTCTTCGCCGGCGTCGATCCGAACGCGACCATCGTGCGCGAGGAGATCTTCGGCCCGGTGGTGGTGGCCACGCCCTACAAGTCCGTGGACGAGATCGCCGCCATCGCCAACGACACGACCTATGGCCTGGCCGCCAGCGTCTGGACCAACGACCTCAGCCTCGCCCACAAGCTGACCCGCCGGATCAGGGCCGGCACGGTCTGGGTCAACACCCACAACGTCATCGACCCGAACCTGCCCTTCGGCGGCATGAAGCAGTCCGGCATCGGGCGCGAGAACGGCGCGGCGGCCATCGATCTCTACACCGAGCTCAAGACCGTCGTGATGAAGGTCGGCTAGCTTTCCTTCTCCCCTGGGGAGAAGGAGGGGCCCGCGGCCGAAGGCCGTGGGAGGATGAGGGGCTAAGGCCTCGTGGGCGAAACCCCTCACCTTCCCATCGCGGCGCGATGGGCCCCTTCCTCTCCCTCCGGGAGAGGAGACGAGGAGGAGGAGGATTCCCATGGACGACGCTTCCAATCCCCGGCGAGCGCCCAGGCCGCCACGCGCACGGTGACCGTCCGCGAGGCGGTGATCCACCTCCTGCGCGGCTTCGGCTGCACCACCCTGTTCGGCAATCCGGGCTCCACCGAGCTGCCGCTGTTCCGCGACTGGCCCAAGGACTTCCGCTACGTCCTGGGCCTGCAGGAATCCATCGTCATGGGCATGGCCGACGGCTACGCCCAGGCGACCCGCAACGCCGCGGTCATCAACCTGCACTCGGCCGCGGGCACGGGCCACTCCCTCGGCAACCTCTTCACCGCCTGGAAGAACAACGCCCCGGTGGTGGTGATCGCCGGCCAGCAGGCCCGCGCCATGCTGCCGATGGATCCCGTTCCTCGGCGCCACCGACGCGGCCGAGTTCCCGCGGCCCTACGTCAAGTTCTCGATCGAGCCGGCCCGGGCCGAGGACGTGCCCGCCGCCATCGCGCGGGCCTATTACATCGCCATGACCGAGCCGAAGGGGCCGGTGTTCGTCTCGGTGCCGGTGGACGACTGGGACCGGGCGACCGAGCTTCTGGAGCCCCGCCAGGTGATCACCCGCCGCCGGCCGGATCCCGCGGCGCTCGCGGGCGTCGCCCAGGCGCTGGAGGCCAGCTCCAGGCCCGTGCTGGTGGTGGGCTCGGATGTGGACGCCTCGGGCGCGTTCGAGGACGTGGTGGCGCTCGCCGAGCGCTGGCAGACGCCGGTCTGGGTCGCGCCGCGCACCTGGCGCTGCGGCTTTCCCGAGAGCCATCCCCTGTTCGCGGGCTTCCTGCCGCCGCTCAAGGCCGCCGTGGCCGACAAGCTCAAGGGCCACGACCTCCTGCTGGTGCTGGGCGCGGCGGCCTTCACCTACCACAACGAGTCCAAGGGCCCGTTCCTGCCCGACGGCGCGCGGCTGATCCAGGTGGTGAACGATCCCGCCCAGGCCGCCTATACGCCCGAGGGCCTCTCCATCGTCGCCAGCCTCGATGCGGCGGTGGCGGACCTGCTCGCCCAGCCCGGCCCCTCCGCGCCCAGGCCCAAGGGGCAGGGCCGGGGTCCTCGTCCCGCGCCCGAGCAGCGCGATCCCATGCCGCCGCGCTGGCTGATGTCGCGGATCCAGGCGCTTCGGCCGAAAGACTCCATCATCGTGGAGGAGGCGCCCACCAGCCGCGAGCCGATGAACGACTGCCTGCCGATCGACATCGCCGACGGCTTCTTCACCACCGGCTCGGGCGGCCTCGGCTACGGCTTGCCGGCCTCGGTGGGAATGGCGCTCGGGCGGCCGGACCAGAAGATCATCGCCCTGATGGGCGACGGCTCGGCCATGTACTCGATCCAGGCGCTGTGGACCGCGGCCCAGTCCAGGCTGCCCATGGCCATCGTCATCGTGAACAACGGCGGCTACCTCGCCCTCAAGCACATGGGGACCCTGTTCCAGATGAAGGAGCTGGTGGGCGTGGACCTGCCGGGCATCGACTTCGTCGGCATCGCCAAGGCCCTCGGCTGCGACGGGGTCAAGGTCGAGCGCACGGCGGACCTCGACGCGGCCCTGACCCGGGCCCTCAACTCCGACAAGCCCTTCCTCGTGGACGTGATCGTCGAACCGAGCTTCTGAGCCGGGGGACCGGGCCGCCGCCCCCTCCGGCCCTTCGGGCCACCTCCCCCAAAGGGGGAGGATCTTAGGTCTGCGCCGAACATGATCTTCCCCCATTGGGGGAAGTCCCCGCGAAGCGGGGAATGGGGGCCCCTCAAGCCGCCGTATATCCCCCGTCCACCAGGTAGAGCGCGCCGGTGACGCCCTTGGCCTCGTCCGAGCCCAGGAAGGCGACGGTCGCGGCGATGTCCTCTGGCTCTGGGAAGCGCCCGAGCGGCAACTGGGCCTTGAAGTTGGCCTTGTACGCCTCGCTCGCCTCGGCGGTCAGGGGCGTCTCGACGAACCCCGGCCCCACGCAGTTCACCCGGATGCCCTGCTTGCCCCAGGCCAGGGCGCAGCCGCGGGTCAGGGCCAGGATTCCGTGCTTGGTCGCGGTGTAGGCCACGTTGGTGGGCGTTGCGATGACGCTGTGGACCGAGGCGGTGTTCACCACCGTCCCGCCGCCCGCGTCGATCAGATAGGGGTGCTCGGCCCTCAGGCAGTAGAAGACGCCCGAGAGGTTCGTCGCCAGGGTCCGGTCCCACTGCTCCAGCGGGATCTGCTCGGGCGCCAGGCGCGGGCCGCCGATGCCGGCGTTGTTCACCGCGACCTTCAGCGGCCCCAGCCGCTCCACCAGCTCGGCGATCGCCGTCTCGACCGCGAGGGGGTCGGAGACGTCGACCTCGATGTCGATGGCCGTCCCGCCGCCGGCCGTGATCGCCCTGGCGACCCGCTCGCCGCCGGCCTTGTCGATGTCCAGCACCGCGACCTTCGCGCCCTCGGAGGCCAGCCGCAGCGCGATCGCCTCGCCGATCCCCGACCCGCCGCCCGTCACCAGCGCGGTCCGTCCCTCATAGCGGCGCATCTCGGGCATGTGAGGCTCCTCTTCATGATCTTCCCCCTCTGGGGAAGTCCCCGCGAAGCGGGGGATGGGGGCGGGAGGGCAGGGGGCTTCGGCCCCCTTCGTCCCGCCGGACAGCGTCCGGCGGGCCACTTCCCCCAGCGGGGGAAGGCCTTGCCGGCCCTAGGCCATGCTCACCGCCTTGATCACCTGGCAGGCCTCCACGCCCTCGGGGCCGTCCTCGGAGCCGTGGCCGCTTTCCTTGACCCCGCCGAAGGGGGCGTCCGCGCCGGCGATGGCGACGGTGTTGATCGCCACCATCCCCGCCTCGACCGCGTCGCCGATCAGCATCGAGCGCTTGGAGGACTGGGTGAAGGCGTAGGCGGCCAGGCCGTAGGGCAGGCGGTTGGCCTTCTCCACCGCGTCCTCGAAGGTCGAGAAGGGGTTCATGATCGCCACCGGCCCGAACGGCTCCTCGTTCATGATCCGGGCCGCGTCGGGGACGTCCTTCAGCACTGTCGGGCGCCAGAAGAAGCCCTGGTTGCCGATCCGCTCGCCGCCGGTCTCGAGCCTGGCCCCGGCCCTCACCGCATCGCCGATGAACTTGTCCATGGCGTCCAGGCGCCTGGGATTGGCCATCGGGCCCATGCGGCTGGTCTCCACCAGGCCGTCGCCCACCGGCAGCGCCCTGGCGCGCTCGACGAAGCCCTCGACGAACTTCTCGTAGACCGGCTCCTGCACATAGAAGCGGGTGGGGGAGACGCAGACCTGCCCGGCGTTGCGGTACTTGTGGGGCGCGATGATGTTCAGCGCCTGCTCGACGTCCGCGTCGTCGAAGACGATCACCGGCGCGTGGCCGCCGAGCTCCATGGTCGTGCGCAGCATGTTGTCGGCGGCCAGCTTCATCAGGTGCTTGCCCACCGGCACCGAGCCGGTGAACGAGAGCTTGCGGATGACCGGCGAGCCGAGCAGATGCCGCGACACCTCGTCGGGCACGCCGAACACCACCTGGGCGACCCCTTGCGGCAGGCCGGCGTCGAGCAGCGCCTTCAGCACCTCCAGCGCCGTGGCCGGCGCCTCCTCGGCGGGTTTCAGGATGATCGAGCAGCCCGCCGCGATCGCCGCGCCGAACTTGCGGCCGGGGTTGCCCACCGGGAAGTTCCAGGGGGCGAAGGCGGCCACCGGCCCGACCGGCTCCTTCAGCACCATGTGCCGCGTGCCCGTCGGGCGCACCAGCACCCGGCCATAGGCGCGCTTGGCCTCCTCGCCGGCGAACTCCAGCCAGCCGGCCGCCGCCATGGTCTCGATCCGCGCCTCGCCGAAGGTCTTGCCCTCCTCCGTGGTGGCGATGCGCGCGATGCGGTCGGCGCGCTGGCGCATCAGGTCGGCGGCGCCCTTCAGCACCCGCGCCTTCTCGTCGGCCGGCCGCGCGCGCCAGAGCTTGAAGCCGCGCGCCGCGGCGTCCAGCGCCCGGTCCAGGTCCGCCGCATCGGCCAGGGGCAACTCGCCCAGGACGCCGCCGGTGGCTGGGCAGAGCACCTGGTGGGTGCGCCGATGGCCGACGCCGACCCACTCGCCGTCGATGTGCATGGCCAGCTCGGGATAGTCGTTCATCGCCTGGAGCCTCTTCGTCCGCCTCGCCCCTGTCCCAGGGACCCTGATCACGCGCGATCGATAGGGCCCGCGCCGCCCGCGAACAAGCCTGCCGCCCGATTGACCTTCTCCCCTTGCGGGAGAAGGGTGAGGATTGGCCGCCGCCTGCAAGGCGGCGGCATGCGATCGACAACGACTTGTCGATCGCCAAGACGAACGCCCGCAGCTGTGCTGCGGGCTGGGCGAATGCAGGCCGGATGAGGGGTGGAAAGTCCTTTCCGGTTGGCCAAGCGAGACCCCTCACCCGGCGGGCGTCCCCCGCCACCCTCTCCCGCAAGGGGAGAGGGTTCGACTTTGCTAGGCTGTTACAATGGGCGGCCATAACCTGATCATGACTCCACTTCGCCCCTTCGCCGCCGCCCTCGCCCTGCTGGTCTGCGCGGCCCTCGCCGCCTGCGGCCAGCCGCATCGCCCGCACAACGTCGTCATCTTCGTCGCCGACGGCCTGCGCTCGGGGATCGTCACCGACAAGACCGCGCCCGAGCTCGCCGCGGTTCGCGCCGAGGGTGTCGACTTCGCCAACAGCCACTCGCTCTTCCCCACCGTGACCACCCCCAACGCCTCGGCCATCGCCACCGGCCACGGCCTCGGCGACACCGGCGACTTCGGCAATGCGCTCTACGTCGGCGCCCCGGCGCTGGGCGCCGCCTTCCTGTCGCTGGTCGCCCCGGTCGAGAACGACGGGGTCCTCGGCGAGATGAACCGGCGCTTCGGCGGCGACTACCTCGGCCGGCCGACCCTGATCGAGATGGCGCGCAAGGCCGGCTATTCCACCGCGGTCATCGGCAAGCTCGGCCCCGCCGGCGTCCAGGACGTGCTGGCCGCCAGCGGCTCGGGCGGGATCGTGATCGATGACGCCACCGGGCTCGATCCCGGCTTCGGCGCCCCCGCCGTGCCGCTGGCGCCCGAGATCGTCCAGGCGATCAAGGCCGCGGGCCTCGAGCCGGCCGCGCCGGACCGCGGTCTGAACGCTTCCCCCGGTGACGCCATGGGCGGCGGCGTCTGGGTCGCCAATGTCGTGCAGCAGGACTGGTTCGCCGACGTCGCCGCCAAGGTGCTGCTGCCGAGGTTCAAGCGGGCCAAGAAGCCCTTCGTCCTGGTCTTCTGGTCGCGCGACCCTGACGGCACCCAGCACAATCAGGGCGACAGCCTGAACAGGCTCGAGCCGGGCATCAACGGCCCCACCTCCATGAAGGCCATCGCCAACGCCTCGTCCGACCTCGGCAAGCTGCGCGCGGCGCTGAAGACGCTGGGCCTCGACAAGACCACCGACATCATCGTCACCGCCGACCACGGCTTCTCGACGGCGTCGAAGGAGAGCGCCAGAAGCGCCGCCGCCAGGATCGCCTACCGCGACGTTCCCAAGGGCTTCCTGCCGCCGGGCTTCCTCGCCATCGACCTCGCGACGGCGCTCGGCCTGCCTCTGCACGAGGCCAACGGCCTGGACGTCGATCTGAAGGGGGGCTTCCACCCCCGGGGCAGCGCGCTTCTGGGCAAGGACGTCACACATCCCGAGGTGGTGATCGGCTCCAACGGCGGCGCGGACCTGATCTGGCTGCCGGGCGTCGCGTCCCCCGCGCGCGCGGCGCTCGCGCGGCGGATCGTCCAGGCCCTGGCCGGCCAGGACTACACCGGCGCAATCTTCGTGGACGACGTGCTGGGCCAGGTCCCCGGCGCCCTGCCCATGAGCGCGGCCGGCCTCGATGGCGATGCGCGCACGCCCCGCCCGACGATCGTCGTCAGCTTCCGGAGCTGGACGCTCGGCTGCGCCATTCCCGATGCGTGCGGCGCCGAGGTCGCCGACACCGCGCTGCAGCAGGGCCAGGGCGCCCACGGCTCGTTCGGCCGGGCGGACACCCACAACTTCATGGCGGCCGTCGGCCCGGACTTCAAACGCCGGTTCAAGGACGCCGCGCCGGTCAGCAACGCCGACCTCGCCCCCACCGCCGCGCGCATCCTGGGCCTGACGCTGCCCGCCGGCGGCGCCCACCGGGGCCGGGTGATCGGCGAGGCGCTGAAGGGCGGATCGGAAGCGCCACCGGCCCGGTCCCTGATCATCCGCTCGGCGCCGGCGGCCAATGGCTTCATCACCGTCTTGAACGCCCAGCAGCTTGGCGGTGAAATGTACTTCGACGCCGCGGGCGCGCCGGGGCGGACCTTGGGGTTGCATCCGTGAGCCGAGTCTTCCTTCCGTCGCGGCGCGGCCTGATCGCCGGCGCCGCGGGCCTCGTCGCCGCCAGCGCGCTTCCCGCGTGGGCGGATGCGCCCTCGCCCTTCACCCTGGGCGTCGCCAGCGGCGATCCCGTTCCCGACGGCTTCGTCCTGTGGACGCGCCTGGCGCCCCAGCCGCTCGCCGAGGACGGCGCCGGCGGGATCATGGGAGCGGTCCCCGTGCGCTGGCAGGTGGCCGAGGACGAGACCATGTCGAAGGTCGTCGCCAGCGGCCTCGCCCAGGCCGACGACCGCTTCGCCCATTCCGTCCACGTCGAGGTCTCGGGCCTGAAGCCCGACCGGCCCTACTGGTACCGCTTCACGGCGATGGGCGAGCAGAGCCCGATCGGCAAGGCGCGCACCGCGCCCGCGCCCGGCCGGACGCCGGAGCGGATCCGGTTCGCCTTCGCCTCCTGCTCGCACTGGGAGCTCGGGTACTTCGGCGCCTACCGCCACATGGCGGCCGAGGACCCGGACCTCGTCATGTTCCTCGGCGACTACATCTATGAGTATAGCTACGCGCCGGGCTCCAAGCAGGAGGTCGTGCGCCATCACGACCGGCAGGGCGACCTCGAGAGCCTTCGCGACTACCGCAACCGCTACGCCCTCTACCGCACAGACCCGGACCTGCAGGCCCTGCACGCGACCGCGCCCTGCCTGATGACCTGGGACGACCACGAGGTCGAGAACGACTACGCCAACCGCTGGTCCGAGTACGCCACCGAGCCCGTGGACGGCTTCCTCAGGCGCCGCGCCGCGGCCTACCAGGCCTTCTACGAGCACATGCCGCTGCGCCGCCGCTCGCTGCCCAACGGCCCGGACATGAAGGTCTACGACCGGCTGGACTTCGGCGACCTGATGCAGGTCGACGTCCTGGACGGACGCCAGTACCGCACCATCCAGCCCTGCGCCGTCGGCCAGCTTCGCAAGGGCCACGTGGCCGATCCCGCCTGCACGGAACGCACGGATCCCTCGCGCACCATGCTGGGCTTCGAGCAGGAGCAGTGGCTCTACGACGGCTTCAAGGCCTCGCGCGCCCGCTGGAACGTCGTCGCCCAGGACCTCTTGATCGCGGCCTATCTGCAGAAGGATCCCAGGACCGGCGTGGTCGGCCACTGGACCGACGGCTGGGACGGCTATCCCGCCAACCGGGCGCGGATGCTCGAGGCCGTGGCCGGCAGCCAGGTCAGGAACCCGGTGTTCCTGGGCGGCGACATCCACTCCTTCTGGACCACCGACCTCAAGGTCGATTTCGACGATCCGGCCTCGCCCACCGTGGCCACCGAGTTCGTCGGCAGCTCGGTCACCTCCAACGGCCCGAGCTACCAGCTCTTCGCCGACATGCTGCCCAGCAACCCGCACGTGAAGTTCTTCGACAGCCGCGAGCGCGGCTACGTCTCGGTGGACCTCACGCCCGAGCGCATGGAGACCCGCTTCCAGGCCATCTCCGACCGCACGGATCCGCACGCCACGGTCTCCACCCTCAAGGCCTGGGTCGTCGAGGACGGCAAGCCCGGGGCGGTGGAGGCGTAGGCGCGGCGGCCCCCTCCACCGCGCTGCGCGCGGTCCCCCTCCCCCAACGGGGGAGGATCTACGCTCATGATCTTCCCCCTCTGGGGGAAGTCTCCGCGAAGCGGGGGATGGGGGCCAGCTGCGCCCGCCTTGCATCACGTCCTCCCTCCTATAGCCTCCCGCCCTGACCGCGGCCAAAGCGCCGCGCCGGGGATCGGGGGACGCGCGTGGCGGGCAGGACCATCGACGTCGAGGCGCTGATCGACGAGCAGAAGCTCGGCGCCTTCACCATCCGCGTGCTGATGCTGGCTCTGCTGGCCCTGGTCGCCGACGGCTACGACGTCCAGGTGATGGCCTTCGCCGCACCGTCCCTGGTCAAGGCCTGGCACGTCAGCCGCGCCGACTTCGGCCCGGTCTTCAGCGCGGGCCTCTTCGGCATCCTCTTCGGCGCGCCGATCTTCGGCTGGATCGGCGACCGCGTCGGCCGCAAGGCCTGCATCATCATCAGCTCCATCGCCTACGGCCTGTTCAGCCTCGCCCTGCTCCTCGCCCACGACCTTCCGACCTTGATCGCGCTCAGGTTCCTCACCGGCGTGGGGCTGGGCGGCGTCTTCCCGAACGCCATCGCCATCGCCGCCGAGCTCGCGCCCAGGAAGCTGCGCGCCGGGCTCGCCAGCGTCATCGCCGTCGGCATCACCCTCGGCGGGATCGTGCCGGGCCTGATCGTGGCCCAGGCGCCGCCCGGCCCGACCTACAAGACCCTGTTCCTCTTCGGCGGACTCGCGCCCCTGGCGCTGGCGGCCATCGTCGCCCTCGGCCTTCCCGAGTTGGTCGCCTTCCTGGTCCAGCGCGGCGCGTCCAGGGCCCGCCTCGCGCGCCTGGCCAACGAGATCGATCCCGAGCTCCGGGCCGACGCGGACGACGACTTCCACGTCCCGCCGCGCCCGGCCGGCGAGCCCGCCGGCTACGCGGCCCTGTTCGCCGGAGATCTGAAGCTGGTCACGCCGCTGCTGTGGCTGATGTTCGCCTCGACGCTCCTGACCATCTACATGCTCTCGAGCTGGATGCCCCTGCTCCTCGGCGCCTCCGGCTTCAGCCCCCAGCAGGCGGCGGCGACCAATTCCTTCTTCCAGGCCGGCGGGGTGCTCGGCTGCCTCCTCGCGGGTCTGCTCCTCGGACGGTTCGGCCTGAAGCTGGTGACCGCGCTCTTCATCCTGTGCCTGGCCGCCGTCGGCGTCGCCGCCCGCGCGGGCCTGACCGACGGCGCGCTCCAGCTCGCCATCGCCGCCTGCGGCCTGTGCCTGATCGGCGCGCAGGCGGCCCTGAACGGGACGGCGGGCCTGGCCTATCCCACCCCGGCCCGCGCGCGGGGCCTCGGCATGGCGCTGGGCGTCGGCCGCGTCGGCTCGGTGATCGGGCCCCTGGTCGGCGGGGCGATGGTCGCCCGGGGCGTCACCTCGGCCCACGACCTCTTCGCCCTGCCGCTCCTGCCCCTGGGGCTCGGCGCCATCGCCGCCATCATCGTCATGCGGCGGCTGGACCTGAAGACGGCGGCCGGCTCGCAGGCCTGAGCGTCCGCCTTCCGCGATCGAGCTCTAGTGTCCCGATTCCGAAGTTCGCCAGCGCATTTGCAAGGCGGATGCGAACTTCGGAATCGATAAGGACACTAGCAAGTGTATGATTCTAGTGTGGTTTACGGATCAGAAGTTCGCAGCCGAGGGCGCCGCCATCATCATGCGAACTTCTGATCCACCACACTAGAGCCGGGCCGCCCCGGCGCGGGCGTCTCGCGGCCGGCTCAGCGCCCGCCCTGGCCGTGAAGCAGGCGCAGGCTCGCGATCAGCGCGCGGGCCTCCGCCCGGCTGAAGCGGGCCATGAACCGCGCATCATGCTGGCGCACACGCTTGGCGGCCTTCTCCAGCAGGGCGGCCCCGGCCTGCGTCAGGCGGATTTCCTGGCGGCGACGGTCGCTGGCGGAGCGCGCGCGCACGACCAGGCCCCGCTGTTCCAGCTTGTCGACGACAGTCATGGTCGCCGGCCGGTCCAGGGCGAGCACCGTCGCGAGGTCCACTTGCGAGGCGCCCGGGTTCGCGCGGATCAGCTCGAGGACGGCGAACTGCCGCTGGGTCAGGTCCAGCCGCGACAGGGAGGCGGCGAAGTCCCGATAGATCATCGCCTGGGCGCGCCTCAGGTGGAAGCCCAGCAGCTCGTCCAGCTGGCCCAGGCAGAGGCCGCGGTGGTCATGGGCTGTGGCGGCGGGGGCGTGAGGCTTCATGGCGCGCCCATGTCCGGAGGTCCGCGGGCGGGCCTCCGGCGCCGGCTCGGTTTCGAGGGCGGGCGCTTCCGGCGTGCGGCGGGATGTGGTCTGGGACGTCATGATGGCTGACGGCGGCGGCTCAAGGCGCCGAGCATAATCTGCCCCAGAGCATCAGGGCGGCGGTCTCGGCCCTGGCCGCGCTCAGGGCCTCGGCCGTCCAGCACTCCACCGCCAGCAGCCGGCTCAGGTTGTCGAGGTAGGGGCGCTGGCAATCCGCGTCGAAGGTGTCGGGAAGGTCCTTGCGGAACCGCGCCTCGTAGGCGACCAGGCACCGGCAGAAGATGTCGAGCACGTGCTCGCCGGCAAGCTCCGAGACGCAGCGCACCAGATTCAGCCAGTCGCTTCGATGCAGGCTCCGGGCGGCGAGGGCCTTCTTCAGCAACCTCTCCAGACGCCGCCGTTGCGCGGGACCGGCCCGCACGACGGCGTGGACCGGAGCGGCGACGTTCAACAGGCAAAGCAGGGCGCCGACCTGCATGGGGTCCAGGCCTTCGCTCATCAGCCAGGCCACGGCCTGGCGAATGGCGCCGAAGGGCTGAGGGCCGCGCGCGACCAGGCCCTGGCCTCGCCCGCGCCGGCACTCCACCACGCCCCGATCCTCGAGGATCCGGATCGCCTGCCTGAGGATCAGTCGCCCGACCCCATAGCGCTCGCACAGCTCCCATTCAGAACCCAGGCGCGCGCCGGCGCCGCTCAGCCGCGCCATGTCGGTTGCGATCGCGCAGGCGACTTCGCTCGATCTGTTCGGCCGAAGCTCGCCGACGGCTCCAGGACGTGGGCGGCTCCCGAGGCCCGGGGACCCGGCGAGGAGGGGCCTCAGGCTCGCAAGCGACGCGCAGATCGTCTCCGCTGCGCCTGCGCCGTCGCCGTTGGCGAGGGCCGCCCCGAGCCGCACGGGCCAGCCGCCGTCGAGCCGGTCGCGGTGACGCGTGTCGGGCGCCTGGCCGGCGAGGTCCAGGGTCAGGCTGTTCAGGCACTCCACGAAGAGCAGGATCGCCGGGTCGCCGGCCAGCTTCGCCACCTCCGAACGCACCGCGAGGTCGCGCACCAGGGCGTCCCTCGTCCCGGCCGCGTCGGCCAGGCGGGCCAGATCGGGTCCGCCGGGGCGCCGATCGGCCGCCACCCGGGCGGCGGCGCCGTCGACCGCCTCACGCGCTTCCAGCAGCTCCTCGAGGCCGACCTTCGCCTGCCGGAAGTAGTCGGCCAGCTCCTCGGCGACATTGGCGAGGGAAGGCTTGGCGAGGATCAGCCCGCCGCTGCGACCCGGCCGCATGCGTCCCAGGCCTCGCCGCTCGAGGATGCGGATGGCCTCGCACACGGTCGAGCGGCCCGCGCCGTACCGGTCCGCGAGCGCCCGGACCGAGCCCAGGCTGTCGCCGACGCAAGGATGGTTCGAGGCGATGTCCTCCTCGATCCGCCGGGCGAGAAGCTCGGCGCGCAGGGCCGTCGTTGCGCCGTCGCGCGCCACTGCCTCGTAGATGCGTTCGGCCGTGTTCATCCTGCCCCCTAATTGTATTGAACCATAACAATTTCAATTGGCAACAGACCTTGGCCGCATCGCCGGAAGCGCGCTGCGGCCGCGCCGCCAATCGCGGGCACTATTTTTCCGCGTCTCCCGCGCCCAAGTTCCGGAAAATGCTCCGGAAATGGGGAGGGGGACATGAAACGACCCGTTGCGGGCCGCTGGTTCGCGTCGATCTCACTGGCCGCGTTCGCGGCCGCTCTGGCGGGCGCCGCGTGCGCCCAGGACTCGGCTCCGGAGTCCGGCGCCAAGGCGGATCAGCCGGCCCTGCGGGAGGTCGTCGTGACCGCAGAGCGGCGGACCGAGAACCTGCAGAAGACAGCCATCGCGGCCTCCGTGCTCGACGCATCGCAGCTCGAGAAGAAGAGCGTGGTCAGCATGGCGGACCTGCAGACCGCCACGCCGGCCCTGTCGATCACCAACACCGGCCTGGTCGCCAATGTGAACATCCGCGGCATCGGTCTGGACAGCGGCTCGCCCCAGGTCGTGCCGGGCGTCGCCAGCTACCGCGACGGCCTGTGGCAGCCGCCGGTGACCACGACCACCGCCTTCTACGACGTCGGCTCGGTCGAGGTCCTGCGGGGTCCCCAGGGGACCTTCGTGGGCTCCAACTCCACCGGCGGCGCCATCTTCATCAACAGCCGCAGTCCCGACTTCGGCGGGCTGCACGGGCAGGTCGAGCTCTTTGGCGGCAATTACGCGGACCTCGGCGCCAACGGCGCAGTCAACCTCCCGATCGACGACCACTGGGCGGCCCGCCTGGCCTTCAACATCGAGCGGCGCGACAGCTTCTATCGCAACACCAACGCCTCGCCGACGCCGAACGGGGCGGAATTCAACACGCCGGGCGCGCTGGACGAGAAGGACATGCGCGCCGGCCTGCTCTGGAAGCCCAACGACCAGTTCCAGGTCCTGTTCAAGAGCGACTTCACCGACAAGAGCTCGGGCGGCTACCCGATGAAGCCGATCCCGACGACGACCTACGCGCCCTTCGCGCCGGTTGATCCGTTCACCCTCAACTACGACCAGTTCACCAAGAACGACGAGCTGACCTCGCGCAACAGCCTCGAGATCAAGTGGCAGCCTTCGCCCGACGGGATCACCTTCCGGTCGCTCACCGGCTACCAGTACATGTCGATCCGGAACATCTACGACATCGATGCGTCCGACGCCGCGCTGCCGGCCGGCCCCCCGGCGCAGTCGGAGTTCCAGAACGTCATCGAGCGGCCGATCTCCGAGGAGATCAACATCATCTCGCCGGACTCCGGCCGCCTGCAGTGGATCCTCGGGGGCTACTACCTGCACGACACGCGCGAGGTGGGCCTCGACATCCGCAACCAGGCCTTCCCGCCGCACGTCTTCGTCAATCTGTTCACGACCATCGAGGACGAGGCCGTCTTCGGGCAGATCAGCTACAAGGTGCTGCCGCGGCTCGAGCTGCAGGTCGGCGGCCGGTTCACCCACGACACCCTGAGCAACCCCGCCGGCAACGGCGTCGATGTCGGCCCCGGCGTGGTGTTCATCCCCGGCCAGGGCAGCCACACCGACAACGTCTGGACGGGCAAGGCCGCCCTGAACTGGACCCCGGACGACGACAACTTCCTCTATGCCTTCGTCGCCAAAGGCTTCAAGGCCGGCGGCTTCGACACCGGCTTCGTCCCGGTCCAGTTCAGGCCGGAGATCGTCTGGGACTACGAGGTCGGCTGGAAGTCCTACTTCTTCGACCGCCGCGTGCGCACCCAGATCGGCGGCTTCTGGAACAACTACCAGGACCTGCAGGTCTCGGTGCTGCACCCGGCCTCGGGCATGATCTCGCTGGACAACATCGGCAAGTCCACGATCAAGGGCGTGGAGGCCCAGGTCGAGGGCCGCTTCGGCGGGCTCCACATCGATGCGGGCGGCGCCTATGTGAACTCCAGGCTGGGCGCGATCAGCCTGGTCAACACGCGCCTGATCCCTGGCGGCGGGGCGATCAACCTCGGCCCGCAATGCGGTCCGGGCGTGCCCGCGCCGCCGGCCTGCTTCGACTACGCGCCCTTCGTCGTCAGCGTGAACGGCAAGGCCAATCCCTATTCGCCCACCTGGACCTTCAACGCCGGCGTCGAGTACGCCTTCGATCTGGGCGGCGGCGCGACCCTGACGCCCAGGGTCAATTTCGCCTATGTCGATTCCCAGTGGACGACGCTCATCGAGGTGCCGACCACGGACAGGCTGCCCGCCTACCAGCTCTGGAACGCCAGCCTCACCTACGCCAACGGCGATTGGCGCCTCCAAGGCTTCGTGAACAACCTGGCCAACAAGACCTACGTCACCGGACAGTTTGGCAACGACGCGTTCTTCGGCAACCCTCGCCAGTTCGGGGTGAGGGTGTCGCGGTCGTTCTGAGGGCGCGGTCCGTCCGAGGGAGTCCGCCGTGCGGGAGGCGTGGATGAAGTCTGCATGGGTCCGTCGGATCACAGCGGCGTCGGCCGGCGTCCTCGTCGCGCTGCTGGCTCACGCCGCCGCCCTGGCGGCGCCGGGCGCCGAGGCCTGCACTGCGCTGGCGCGTCTCGCTTCGTCGCGGCTCGTGATCTCGACCGCCGTGCTGAAGGCCGCCGGCCCGGCCGATACGCCTCCTCCCGCAGGCCCGCCCGCGCAACATCGGGCGGGCCCTCTTTTCCCCGAGCACTGCCTGGTGCGGGGGACCGTGCTGCCGCGGACGGGGGTTGGAGGCGTCAAGTACGGCATGGGCTTCGAGCTGCGCATGCCAACGGACTGGAACGGACGCTTCCTGTTCCAGGGCGGCGGCGGCCTCGACGGCTTCGTGGGCCCGGCCTACGGAATGGCGACTCCCGCCGGCTCTACGGCGCCGCCGGCCCTGGTCCGCGGGTTCGCCGTGATCTCGACCAACTCCGGCCATCACGGGCTCGATCCGAGCTTCGCCGTGGACCAGCAGGCGCGGCTCGACTTCGCCTACAACGCCCTGGACAAGGTGACGGTCCAGGCCAAGGCGCTGATCGCGGCCTACTACGGCCGAGGTCCCGACCATTCCTACTTCATGGGCTGCTCGA
This sequence comes from uncultured Alphaproteobacteria bacterium, assembly GCA_963775275.1. Lineage (GTDB taxonomy): Bacteria > Pseudomonadota > Alphaproteobacteria > Caulobacterales > Caulobacteraceae > JANWHQ01. Next base: position 2,170,196 of record CAVZII010000005.1, read on the forward strand.
ACGGCGGCCGGCAGGCGATGATGGCCGCCCAGCGGCTGCCGCTCTATTTCGACGGCGTGGTGGCCGGCGATCCCGGATTCGATCTCACCCATGCGGCCATCGGCGAAGCCTGGGACACGGTCCATTTCATGAGCATCGCGCCCAGGGACGCGTCCGGCCGGCCGATCCTCAGCCGGGCCTTCTCGGACGCCGATCTCGAGCTCGTCGCCGATGCGGTGCTGGCGCGGTGCGACGGCCTGGACGGGCTGAAGGACGGCATGATCAACGACGCGGCCGCCTGCCGCTTCGATCCGGCCGTCCTGCGCTGCAAGGCCGGCGGCTCGAAAGGCTGCCTTTCGCCGGCCAAGGTCGCGGTCCTGAAGGCGGTGTTCGGCGGCGCGCACAACTCCCACGGCCGGCGGCTCTATTCGGGCTGGCCCTATGATGCCGGGATCGCCAGCCCGGGCTGGCGGCAGTGGAAGCTGGGGACCTCGCCGACGGCCCAGCCGAACGCCGCGAACGCCACCCTCGGGGCCGGCGCGCTGGCCATGTACTTCATGACCCCGCCCGCGCCTGGACTGGACATCGCCCGCTTCGACTTCGACCGCGACCCGGCCCGGACCGAAGAGACCGCCAAGATCAACGATCCCACCGGCGTGATGCTGACGAGCTTCTCCGGCCACGGCGGCAAGCTCCTGATCTTCGAAGGGCTCAGCGACCCGGTGTTCTCGGCCAGCGACATCATGGCCTGGTACGACCGGCTGGGCGCCGCAGATCGCCGGGCCGGGGACTGGGCGCGGCTGTTCCTGGTCCCCGGAATGACCCACTGTGGCGGCGGGCCCTCGACGGACGACTTCGATCCGCTGACGGCCATCGTCGCGTGGGTGGAACAGGGAACCGCGCCCGACCGCATCGTCGCGCGGGGCCGCGCCTTTGCGGAGACCACGCGGCCGCTCTGCCCCTATCCCCTCGTCGCCCGCTATGACGGCGGCGATCGCAAGGACGAGCGCAGCTTTGTCTGCCGGAAGTGACCTTCGTCGTTGGCTCCGGGGCCTGACCCCCGATAAGATCATCACGAATGCTACGATCCCGGCCTGAGCGGCCGGCGTGACGCGAATTTTCCTGGGAGGAGCGCAGCCATGTACGACATCGGACTTCTGATCGGCGAGACCGACTCCCCGGCTGCGGGCGGCGCCGTCTTCGAGCGGCTGAACCCGGTGACCTCCGACGTCGCCACCCGCGCCGCCGCCGCTGCGCCCGCCGACTGCAAGGCGGCCTGCGATTCCGCCGCCGCCGCCTTCGCGGCCTGGTCCGAGACCGGCCCCAACGCCCGCCGCGCCCTGCTGAACAAGGCCGCCGACGTCATGGAGGCCCGCGCCGGCGAGTTCGTCGACGCCATGATGAGCGAGATCGGCGCCACCAAGGGCTGGGCGATGTTCAACATCATGCTGGCCTCCTCCATGCTGCGCGAGGCCGCCGCCATCACCACCCAGATCTCCGGCGAGGTGATCCCCTCCGATCACACCAGCCGCCTGTGCCTGGCCGTGCGCCAGCCGGCCGGCGTGGTGGTCGGCATCGCCCCCTGGAACGCCCCGATCATCCTGGGCGTCCGCGCCGTGGCGACGCCGCTCGCCTGCGGCAACACCGTGGTGCTCAAGGCGTCCGAGCAGTGCCCGCGCACCCACTACCTGATCGGCTCGGTCCTGCGCGAGGCGGGCCTCGCGCCCGGCGTCATCAATGTGGTCACCAACGCCCCCACCGACGCGCCCGGCGTGGTCGAGGCCCTGATCGCCCACCCGGCGGTGCGGCGGATCAACTTCACCGGCTCGACGAAGGTCGGCCGCATCATCGCCGGCATCGCCGCCCAGCACCTCAAGCCCTGCCTGCTCGAGCTCGGCGGCAAGTCGCCCATGGTCGTGCTCAAGGACGCCGACATCGACGAGGCGGTGGCCGCCGCCGGCTTCGGCGCCTTCATGAACCAGGGCCAGATCTGCATGTCGACCGAGCGGATCATCGTCGTCCCCGAGATCGCCGACGAGTTCGTCGCCAAGTTCGCGGCCAAGGCCAAGACGCTCGAAGGCGTCCGACCCGCGCGAGGGCAAGACGCCGCTGGGCGCCATCGTCAACGCCGACGCCGCGGCCCACATCCGCTCGCTCATCGAGGATGCGCTCGCGAAGGACGCCTCCATGCCGGCCGGGAGCCTCGGCGAAGGCCTCCTGATGGACTCCGCCATCGTCGACCGGGTCACCCCCGACATGCGGATCTATGGCGAGGAGTCCTTCGGCCCGGTCACCACCGTGGTCCGCGCCAAGGACGAGGAGGACGCCATCCGCATCGCCAACGACACCGAATACGGCCTGTCGGCGGCGGTGTTCTCAAAGGACATCGCCCGCGCGCTGAAGGTCGCCAGGCGCATCCAGTCGGGCATCTGCCACATCAACTCCTCGACCGTCCAGGACGAGGCCCAGATGCCCTTCGGCGGCGTGAAGTCCTCCGGCATCGGCCGCTTCGGCGGCAAGGCCGGCATCGCCGAGTTCACCGACCTCCGCTGGATCACCATCGAAACCGGCCACGCTCACTACCCGATCTAGACTCCCTTCCCCCTCGAAGGGGGAAGGGTCGGGGAAGGGGGTGACTGCGGCGCTTCCGCTTGACAACGGGCGTGGCCGGATCGCGCTCCGGCTCGGCGCGCGTCCACCCTCCGCTTGCGCCCCCACCCGAAGTCCCGGATGCTGCCCGCCGCAACCTGGAGCTGGGCGGTTGGCCGACGTCTCCAACAGGGAAGAGCTCGAGGCCTGGCTGCGGGACCAGCCGCGCGAGGCCAGCGTTCAGATCGCGTCGCGCGCCGCCCTGAGGGTCGCGCCGCTGCTCGCCGCCGCGTTCCGGACCCGGAGCCGCGCCCAAGTGGAGCGCTCCCGGACCATCGTCCTGCCAATATTCCGGGCTATGTCCACGGCGTGGGTTGCGGGGACGTGGCCAACCCACGCCGTGGAGCTGCAGGCCGCCGCCGCCGACGCCGCCTACGCCGCCCGCGCCGCCGCCGCCGCCGCCGCCGCCGACGCCGCCTACGCCGCCCGCGCCGCCGCCGCCGCCGCCGCCGCCGACGCCGCCTACGCCGCCCGCGCCGCCGCCGCCGCCGCCGCCGCCGCCGCCGCCGCCGACGCCGCCGCCCTCGCCGCCGCCGCCGCCGCCGCACGCCGCCGCCGCCGCCGCCGCCGCCGACCGCCGCCCTGCCGCCGCCGCCGCCGCCGCCGACGCCGCCGCCCTCGCCGCCGCCGCCGACGCCGCCGCCCTCGCCGCCGCCGCCTGGACCGCAGTCAGCGAAGATGTCACGGCCATTTCGGCGGGCCGCTCGATGGCCTTGGCGCCGTTGTGGCATGGTCACACGCCCGACTGGGCCGACAGCCAATGGCGGAAGCTGAAGACCCGTCTCCTCAACATCGATCAGCACTGGCGCGTCTGGACCGACTGGTACGAGGCGCGCCTGCGCGGCGACCCGGCGAACGAGGCGCTCGAAATCGCCCGCGTCCTGCTTCCCGACGACCTCTGGAACAAGGGCCCCGACGAGATCAATCCGGCGATTCAGCGGCTGATGGAGTCACCTTCAACGAGCCATGTGTTGGAGCGCTTGCCGGGCAGCGACGATATGGATGAGCTTGTCGCCTGGGCGAGACACCAATCCCGCAAGACGGCGATACGCGTAGCGGTTCGCTCCGCGCTGAGGGTGCTGCCGTTGTTGGCCAAGCCCGCCAACGTGCGTGACCCTACTGCCAAGGAGAAGCTTCTCCTGCAGGTGTTTCGCGGGCTGGCTCTGTCGTGGACGTCAGGCGCTTGGGCGAAGCAGGCGAAGGTTGGACCTGTCGCCGAGAGGCTCGAGCAGCTTGCCGACAGAGCGGGCGATTTCCCGTCTCGCTGTTTGAGCACTGCCGCGTTCTGGACCGCGACCACCGTCGATCGCGGCTCCGATCACGTTGAGGCGCTCGAAAATGCGCACTCCTACGCCGTCGAGACTGCACATGCAGCAGCGGCCGACGTCGGTTTCCTCCAAGGCGTGCGCGATGCGCTCAAGGCGGACATGAAGGCGGTCGATGAGGGGAAGAATCTCTCACGGCAGCCTCTTTGGCTGGTCGCAACGCCTCCCTGGGTGAACGAACAATGGGAGGCGTTGATGTCCTGGTTGGTGACGCGGGACCCGACTTGGGAGGTGTGGGCAAACTGGTACGACCAGAGAGTTGCCTCAGCGGCGCCCGACAAGGAACAAGATGTCCTCGTCTACCAAATCCCTGACGCGACCTGGGATGGAGACGTCAGCTCGGCCAACCGCGAGTTCAGGCGGCTCATCGACGAGCATTTCAGGTTGGCGGATGCTGAATGCGGCGAGGCCGATGATAAGTGGCCCAACGCGTTGCTGACTGCACAGCAGAGCCCGTTGGGAGCCAAATTTGAGGCCTCGGGCGAGTTTCTCGCGTTTGTTCCAGCTGGCGATGAGTCCGACGCCGCCGCTGCCGCCCAAGTCGCAACTCAACAGCTACATGAAGAGGTGAGGCGGAGGGCCGCTGCTTTCGCGTCAGCGATTGGCGACAGATTGGAGAACCAGATCGGATGGAGAGGTATCGGTCCGGCCGCTAGGCGTATGGACGGATTGGTGCAGCGCCCGACAGATGAGATCCCCGCTGAGATAATTGCAGTCTATGCCACCACGGTGGAGCTGGGATCATTCCTCGAACTCGATCGGTCATTGCAGATCAGGCCGGATAGCGCGGCGTCGCCTCTCGATCCGGAGCTTCGGAGGCCGCTGGCAGACCTTGTCCGAACGGCGGCGCCCTGGGTTCGTCGGTTTCCGACGGCCATGTCACTCGACATCGAGTCCGGCCAATTCCTGACCAATCGCATGTTGTTTGACCCGATCGAGGCATCCTTCGATCGGGCTCACGCCGTCAGACTCATCAGTGAACAGGACTACCAGCTTCTCAGGGCGTTGTTGGAGGCGGCCCGTCGAGGCGACTTCCAAGGCAAGAAGGCGGGCGGCTGGAGCCTGCAGTCGAGCCGCAATCTCCTAGTTGCCGCAGCCACCATTATCGCGACGGGGCTGACAAGCGTGTACCTCGGGGCGGTCGGTTCGGCCCTCGCGACTGAGTTCCCGGTCGCGATGAAGTCGGCCGACTTCATCGCCGGAGAGGAGTTCGAACATCGGGGCCATCCTGGCAGATGCGCCCGACGATCTTCGTTTGGCGATGACGGACCTGATCAGGAACCTGAAGACCCGCGGCGGGTTTCCGCTGCCGTCACCTCCCGCGGCGCCCCAAGGTCCTGCGGCGAAAGGATCAAGACGGCGCAGGGGCTAGCTCGGCGCCGCTGGCCCTGCCTCAGATTCGACGTGCACGCCGCGGTTCTGTCGCCACCTCGTTTGCGCTATCTTCCCCCTATGCCCGACGACGGCGCGACCATCCAAATCGACCCCGAGCTCACGTCCAAGCTGAAGCAGGTGGCGGAGGCCAGAGGCGTGAGCCTGGAAACCTGCGTCCTGATCGCGCTCCAGGACGCCGTCGACCGGACCGCCGAGATCGCCGAGCTTCAACGCATCTGCGATGAGACGATGGAACAAGGGACCGGCATTCCCTGGGAAGAATTCCGCCCCAGGCTGCTGAACCTCGGGAAGAGACGCCATAAGCCCGCGGCCGAATGAGACGAGTCATCGTCTCGACCCGCGCAGCTTCGGACGTCGAGCGCCTCGACGAATGGCTTCGCGCCAAAGGCGCCGACAAGGCGGCCGACCGGCTGGACCGGCTGCTGGTGAAATACATCGACTCCCGGGCCGAGATGGCGGAGCGAGGGCGGCAGCTGGACGGTGGGTTGCGCGAGATCGTCGCGCCGTTCGGGCGGAGCGCCTACCTGATCCAATACGAGGTGCGGCCAGAGACCGTGGTGATCGGTCGCATCCTGCACCGGCTGGAGCGCCGTTAGCCTTCCAGCACCACCCGCCCGGTGATCTTGCCGTCGCGCAGCTCCTGGAGCGTGCGGGTGGCCTCGGACTTGTCTCGCATTTCCACCGGGATCGGCTTCAGCTTGCCCTCGCGGGCGAGCTTGACCACCTCGCGCAGCTCCTTGGGGTTGCCGACGAAGTTGCCGTGGATGGAGATCCCCTGGCCGGGGAAGACCATCAGGGCCATGTCCAGGCGCCCGCCGAACATGCCGACCTGCACCGTCCGGCCGCCGCGGGCCAGCACGCCCAGCGCGATCTTCACCGTCGAGGACGCGTTCACCAGGTCGATCACCGCCAGCACCGGCCCGCCGGCCGCGGCCTTGATCCGGTCGGCGACGTCCTCGCCGTTGCCGTCGATGGCCTGGGTGGCGCCCTCCTTCAGCGCCGCCTGGCGCTTGGCCTGCGAGACGTCCACCGAGATGATGTTCCTGTGCCCCAGCGCCTTCAGGATCTCGATCGCCGAGAGCCCCAGCCCGCCCGCGCCGATCACCACCACCGGCTTGTCCGGCGGCAGGGGCATGACCTTCTGGATCGCCGAATAGACCGTCAGGCCCGAGCAGGCGTAGGTCGCCGCCACCGCCGGGTCGATGTCGCCCGCGTCGATCAGGTGGCGCGGGTGCGGCACCAGCACGTGGCTGCCGAAGCCGCCGGACTGGCGCACGCCGATGGCCGCGCCCTTGGCGCAGAGGTTGTCCTCCTCGGCCAGGCATCGCTCGCACTCCCCGCAGCCCACCCAGGGGAAGACGATCCGCCGGTCGCCCACCTTCACGCCCTTGCCGGCCGCATCGGGCCCCAGCGCGACCACCGTGCCGAAGATCTCGTGGCCCAGGGTCAGGGGCGGCTCGAGGCCGATGGCGCTGATCGGCGTCTTCTCGGGGCCGCCCAGGTCGAGATAGCCTTCCCAGAAATGCACGTCGGAGTGGCAGACGCCGCAATGGGAAACTTCGACCAGGACCTGGGTTCCCTGGGGCTCGGGCGTCGGCTGTTCGATCTCCTGCAGCGGCTTTTCGGCTTCGACGACGGCCCATGCGCGCATGGCGTTCCTCCTGACGGCGGGGACTGCGGCCCTTTGAAATTCCAAGGCCGACAGCTTACGGTTTAAGTCAATAGTCGGGGGCCGAGTTCGAACCATGCCGAGCAGACGAGCACACAAGGGGGCCGAGGCGGCGCCTGACGTCCGTCCGGGCGACCCGTCCGACAAGCTTCGGACCACCCCGCCGTTCCAGTGGGGCGTGATCTATCTCTTCGCGCGGATCTTCTACGGGATGCGCAGCCGCTGCGAGGAGGCGCTGCGGCCCTACGGCCTGACCCCGATGCAGTTCACCATCCTGGCGACGCTGGGGCGCTGGCCCGAGCTCTCGTCGGCCGAGCTCTCGCGCCGGTTCAACGTCACGCCCCAGACCATGGGCGAGATGATCGGCAACCTCGAGCGGCGCAGCCTGCTCACCCGCAGCCAGGACCCGAACAACCGCCGCGCCCTCTTGCTCAGCCTCACCGAGGAGGGGCGCTTGCTGGTGAAGGAATGCAACCTCACCATGGGCCGGGTCGAGGCGGAGATGGTGGCGGGCCTGTCCCAGCGCGAGCAGAAGGACCTGCGCGCGCGCCTCGCGACCCTGCACGACCACCTCGGCCTGCCGGTGGGCTGATCCCACGTCCCCTCTCCCGCGCCGGCGGGGCAGGGGCAGGGGAGGGGGCCTGCGCCGGCCTGTCAGCCCGAGAACCGGCGCCGACCTGCAAGTTCAACGCGGAGGCCGCAGAGGAAGACGGAGGACGCAGAGGGCGCTTGGGTCCGCGCGCGGCCGGTCGTCGGCGAAGCCGCTTTCCCGCCAAGGTCACCGAGGCGACCAAGCCCGCCAAGGGGCCGCGCCGGGCCGGCGCCAAAAGAAGAGCATTGTCATCCCGGCCGAGCCGACAGGCGAGAGCCGGGATCCCGTTCAGAAGGCCCGCGAGATCCCGGATCGGCCTTCGGCCGTCCGGGATGACGCCAGAACAAAGGGACCTCAGCGCTGAGGGCCGGTCGTGAGCGCGCCCCTGTTCGTGTTTTTCGTGTGGTTCGTGGTTCACTTCCTTCCGGCCGGGCCGGCCGCCGCAGGCGCCGCCATCGGAACCACGAACCACACGAACCACACGAATGACAGGCGGGCCCGCCAGTCCTCGCTACACCCCCTCCGCGGCCGGCAGGCTCCTGCCCAGGATCAGGTCCGAGGCCTTCTCGCCGATCATGATCGCCGCGGCGTTGGTGTTGGCGCCGGGCACGGTGGGCATGATCGAGGCGTCCGCGACCCTCAGCCCCTCGATCCCGTGCACCCTCAGCTGCGGGTCCACCACCGCCATCTCGTCGTGGCCCATCCGGCAGGTCCCGACCGGATGCTGGGTGACGCTGCACGCCCGGCGGATGAAGTCGTCGAGCTCGGCGTCGGTCTGGGCCTTGTCGCCCGGCGTGATCTCCTGGCCGGTCAGCTCGCTCTGCGGCGGGGTGTGGTAGATGCGCCGCGCCTCGCGGATGCCGCGGCGCATGGTCTCCCACTCGGCGGGCGAGGCCATCAGGTTCAGGCTCACCTTGGGCGGGTCCAGCGGGCTCGCCGAGCGCAGGCTCACGCTTCCCCGGCTGAAAGGGTGCAGCAGCACAATCCCGACCTGGAAGTGGTGCGCCAGCACCCTGGTCAGCCCCGGGAACCAGAGGAAGGCGTCCATCCGGACCGGGTTGCACATGATCTGGATGTCCGGCTGCTCCAGGCCGGGCGCGGTGCGGATTGCGACGTTGCAGCTGTTGATCTGGGTGGCGAAGGGCCCCGTGCCGAACAGGGCCCATTGCGCGGCGGAGAGCGCCGCCCGGTCGAACCTCAGCTCGCGCAGGAAGGTCACCGGCTTGGTGGCCGCGAACTGCATCATGCAGCAGGGGTGCTCGGAAAGGTTCTGGCCGACGCCCGGCAGGTCCACGATCGGGGTGATGCCGTGCTGGGTCAGAGCGTCGGCCGGGCCGATGCCCGACAGCATCAGAAGCTGGGGTGAGTTGTAGGTCCCGCCGGCCAGGATCACTTCGCGCCGGGCCCGCACGCGGCGAAGCTGGCCCTCCTGCGAGAACTCCACCCCGCAAGCGCGCCCCTCCTCGAACAGCACCCGCGTGGTCAGGGCGCCGGTCTCGACCTTCAGGTTCGGCCGCTTCATCGCCGGGCGCAGATAGGCCCGCGAGGCCGAGGCGCGCCGGCCGCGCTTGTCGATGGTCACCTCGCCCTTGGAGAAGCCCTCGGCGACGTCGCCCGAGAGGTCGTCCGACACCGGATAGCCGGCGTTGGGCGCGGTCCTGATCAGGGGCTCGTGCAGCAGCTTGCGGGTGTCGATCGGGACCACGTGCAGAGGCCCGGAGCCCCCGTGGTACTTGCCCTCGCCACGCCAGCTCGTCTCCATCCGCTTGAAGTAGGGCAGCACGTCCGCATAGCCCCAGCCCTCGTTGCCCATCTGGCGCCAGGTGTCGAAGTCGCGCGGGTGGCCGCGCATGTAGAACATGCCGTTGATCGAGGATGAGCCGCCCAGCACCTTGCCCCGCGGCAGGTTGATCCGGCGGTTGTCCAGGTGCGGCTCGGGCTCGGAGACATAGCCCCAGCTCAGCTCGGGCTGCAGCATCGCCCTCAGGAACCCCAGGGGCATGGCGATGTAGGGGTGGCTGTCCTTGCCGCCCGCCTCCAGGATCAGGACCCGGGCGTCCTTGTCCGCGCTCAGCCGATAGGCCAGGACGCAGCCCGCCGAGCCGGCGCCGACGATCACGTAGTCGTAGGTGTCAGTATCAGTGCTGGGCATGCCCGACCTATGCCGTTGGAAGCCGCGCAAACTCGTCTGAGCGCTCCCGTCTGGCAAGCCCCTGTCGGCCCTCGCCCCTCGAAGAGGGAAGAGGGAGGGGCCCGCCGCGCAGCAGCGGGAGGGCGAGGGGCCAGCGCCGCCAGGCGCCCAAGGCCTGGGCGCCGGCGCCCGATTCCTGCCCAGCCGGCCTGTCCATTCCCCGCGCGCAGGGCCATGCTCGGCGCGCCGGGTTCCGCCGGACCGGCGGCTGGTCTGAGGTCGCCCAGCGAGCGAGCGGACATGCGTTCCTATGACGAGATGCGCAGCTGGGGCAAAGGCTCGAGCGTGCGGCCGGCCTACGAGGCCATCAACCGATGGCTGGAGGAATCCCCGCCTGAGCTGCTGGAAGCGCGCCAGCGCCAGGCCGAGCTCATGTTCCGCCGCATCGGCATCACCTTCGCCGTCTATGGCGAGGCCGACGCGTCCGAGCGCCTGATCCCCTTCGACATCGTCCCGCGCGTGCTGACCGCCGACGAATGGGCGCGGCTCGAGAAGGGCCTGGTCCAGCGGGTGGGCGCCTTGAACGCCTTCCTCGCCGACGTCTATGGCCCCCAGGAGTGCCTGAAGGCCGGGGTGATCCCTGCCGACCTGATCTACCGCAATCCCTACTATCGCCTCGAGGCGGCCGGCCGGATCCCGCCGCACGGCGTGCACGTCCACATCGCCGGCATCGACATCGTGCGCACCGACGACGAGGTCTTCCATGTGCTGGAGGACAACGTCCGCACCCCGTCGGGCGTCTCCTACATGCTGGAGAACCGCGAGGCGATGATGCGGCTCTTCCCCGAGCTCTTCGCCGAACAGCACGTGGCGCCTGTCGAGACCTACACCGACAGCCTCTTGGCGACCCTGCGCTCGGTGGCGCCGCGGGCGAACAGCGATCCGACGATCGTGCTGCTCACCCCCGGGCCGCACAACTCGGCCTTCTACGAGCACTCGTTCCTGGCCGACAAGCTGGGGGTCGAGCTGGTCGAAGGCTCGGACCTCTTCGTCCGCGACGACGTGGTCTACATGCGCTGCACCGATGGTCCCAGGCGCGTGGACGTCATCTACCGGCGCATCGACGACGACTTCATCGACCCCCTGGTGTTCCGGCCGGATTCGGTCCTGGGCGCGCCGGGCCTGATGGGGGCCTATGAGGCGGGCGCCGTCACCCTCGCCAATGCGCCGGGCACCGGGGTCGCCGACGACAAGGCGGTCTACAGCTACATGCCCGAGATCGTGCGCTTCTTCACCGGCGAGGAGCCCATCCTGAAGAACGTGGAGACCTGGCGCTGCCGCGAGCCCGAGGCCCTGGCCTACGTGAAGGACCACCTGGCCGAGCTGGTGGTCAAGGAGGTCAACGGCTCTGGCGGCTACGGCATGCTGGTGGGGCCGACCTCATCCAAGGCCGAGATCGAGGCCTTCCGCGGCCGGCTGGAGCGCCATCCCGAGGGCTTCATCGCCCAGCCCACGCTCGCGCTTTCCACCTGTCCGACCCTGGTCGAGCAGGGCCTGGCGCCGCGCCACGTCGACCTTCGCCCCTTCGTGCTCACCGGAGCGGACGGGGTGCGGATCACGCCCGGCGGCCTCACCCGCGTCGCGCTCAAGGAGGGCTCCCTGGTGGTCAACTCCAGCCAGGGCGGCGGCACCAAGGACACCTGGGTGCTGGCGCAATGAGGGGCGCGCACGCTTTCCCTTCCCCCCTCGAGGGGGAGGGGCCAGGGGAGGGGGCCCGCTGGGCTTCTTTCCATGGGTCACGGACCTTGAGCTCACCGCCAAGGACGCCAAGATCGCCAAGTCGAGGTGACGCGGCGACGCTGCGTCGTTCGGCGGCCTCTTGGCGGACTTGGCGCGCTTGGCGGTTGGCCGTCGCCCACCGCCGCCCGCCGGCAGCCGTCGCCCGGCCCCCCTCCCTCGATCCCTCCCCCTCGAGGGGGGAGGGAAGCGCCTGATGCTCTCGCGCACCGCCGATTGCCTGTTCTGGACCGCCCGCTATCTCGAGCGCGCCGACTTCACCTCGCGCATCCTGGACTCCGCCTCGCGGCTGGCCTCCATGCCGGCGGCCTACGGCGGCGAGAATGTCTGGGACAGCGTCATCGCCTCGGCCGGCGCCACCGACGTGTTCCACCAGAAGCACGAGCACGCCTGCGAGCGGACCGTGCGCGACTTCCTCGCCTTCGACCCTGAGAACCCCTCCTCGATCTGGTCCTGCATCGCCACCGCCCGGGCCAACGGCCGCGCCGTGCGCACGGCGCTCACCACCGAGATGTGGGAGTGCATCAACGACGCCTGGCACGAGCTCCAGCGCCGGTCCCCCGCGCGGATGAGCCGCGAGGCCTTCGGCGGGTTCCTGGAGTGGGTCGAGACCGCGACCCTCTCCTTCGACGGCTCGGCGCGGCGCACCATGCTGCGCAACGACGCCTACTGGTTCCTCAGGCTCGGCGGCGCCATCGAGCGGGCCGACAACACCGCCCGCGTCCTCGACGTGAAGTACCACCTGCTCCTGCCCGCCCGCGAGCAGGTCGGCGGCGGCCTCGACTATTTCCAGTGGTCGACGATCCTGCGCGAGGTCTCCGCGCTCACCGCCTACCACTGGGTCTACCGCGACAGCATCAAGCCCTGGCTGGTGGCCGACCTCTTGATCCTGAACCCGCAGATGCCCCGCTCGCTCGCCTCCTGCTATGAGGTGGTCTCACGCCACCTGGACCTGCTCGCCGACGCCTACGGCAAGCGCGGGCCGAGCCAGAGGCTCGCCCATCGCCTGCAGGCGCGGCTCGCCGACGAGCGGATCGAGGACATCTTCCAGTCGGGCCTGCACGAGTTCATCACCGCCTTCCTGGTCGACAACGCCGAGGTCGCGGGCGCGATTGCGGAGCAGTATCTCGTCTGATGCGGATCAAGCTCTCCCACGTCACCCGCTACGACTACCTCACGCCGGCCAAGTCGGTGATCCAGCTGCTGCGCCTGACGCCCCGCCCCCACGAGGGCCAGCGCGTCGTCCGCTGGCGCGTGGACGTGGACGGCGAGGCCAAGCTGCACCGGCGCGAGGACGCGCTCGGCAACATCACCCACACCGCCTTCGTCGCCGGGCCCGTCTGCGAGCTGAGCGTGGAAGTCGCCGGCGAGGTCGAGACCTGGGACACCCATGGCGTCGTCGCCGGCGCGGTCGAGCGCTTCGCCCCCGAGGTCTTCCTGCGCGAGACGCCGCTCACCGAGGCCGATCCGGAGCTTCGCGCCTTCGCCCGCGAAGCGGCCGGTCCCGGCGGCGACGGCGTCGAGCGGCTGCACCGGCTGATGGGCGCGATCCACCGGGACGTGACCTTCGACACCCAGCCGACCCACACGGCCACCACGGCGCTGGAGGCCTTCGCCCTGAGGCGCGGCGTCTGCCAGGACCTCGCCCAGATCTTCATCGCCTGCGCCCGCGCCCTGGGGTTCCCGGCGCGGTACGTGTCAGGCCACCTCGTGCGCGACGACGGCGTGGTCGAGCAGGAGGCGGCGCACGCCTGGGCCGAGGCCCACGCGCCGAGCCTCGGCTGGGTCGGGTTCGATCCGGCCAACGGGGTCTGTCCGACTCCGGCCTATGTGCGCGTGGCGATCGGGCTCGACTACCTGGGCGCCGCGCCCGTCCGCGGCAGCCGGTCGGGCGGGGGAGAGGAGAAGATGGAGGTGAGACTCCACGTCGCTCACGTCCAGCGGCAGACTCAGGCATAAGCTCGGGCGCCGCAAGGGAGCGTTACAGGAACCGTCCATGACCTACTGCGCGGGAATCCTGGTGAGAGACGGCCTGGTCATGCTGGCCGACACCCGCACAAATGCGGGCTTCGACGACGTTTCGACGTTCCGCAAGCTGCACATCTACGAGACCCCCGGCGAGCGGGTCATCGCCATCGCCACGGCGGGCAACCTGTCGGTCACACAGACGGCGCTGAGCCTTCTCGCCGAGGGCCTGGCCAATCCCGACACCGGCGAGATCGAGACGCTGGACCATGCGCCGTCCATGCTGCGCGTGGCCCAGCTGGTGGGCCACGCCGTGCGCAAGGTGAAGCACGAGATGGGCGCCGGGCTGGAGCAGGAGCAGGTCGACGCCTCCGTCTCTCTCCTGCTCGCCGGCCAGATCCGCGGCGGGCGGCTCCGCCTGTTCATGATCTACGACGCGGGCAACTTCATCGAGTGCGGCGTCGATGCGCCGTTCCTGCAGATCGGCGAGCACAAATACGGGCGGCCGATCCTGGTCCGCGCGGTCAGCTACGACACCGACCTCTACGACGCCCTGAAGATCGGGCTGATCTCCTTCGACTCGACCTTGAAGTCGAACATCGCCGTGGGCATGCCCATCGACCTCATGGTGCTGCGCCGCGACGTCCTCCGGACCGAGCTCACCCACCGCATCGAGCCGGACGAGCCCTATTTCCACGACCTCTCCGAGCGCTGGTCGGAGGCGCTGCGGGCCGCCCACCAGTCGATCCCGCGCCCCCCCTACGCCCCGCCGCCCCTCCTGGACCAGGCCCGCAAGGCGAGAGGCTGAATCTCCTCTCCCAGAGGGAGAGGAAGGGGCCCATTGCGCAGCAATGGGAAGGTGAGGGGTTTCGCTCCCTCGAACCCCGAGCCCTCTTCTCCCCAAGAGAGAAGGCAGGTCCCGGGGCTGGCTTTGTGCTGCGGCGCACTATATGAGGCGCGCTCTCCCGCCCGTCCGCTCCTCGCGGCCCAGCCGCCGCACGCCCGCATGTCCCTCCGCAACATCGCCATCATCGCCCACGTCGACCACGGCAAGACCACGCTGGTGGACCGCCTGCTCGCCCAGTCCGGCGTCTTCCGCGCCAACGAGGCGACGGTCGAGCGCGCCATGGACTCCAATCCCCAGGAGCGCGAGCGCGGGATCACCATCCTGGCCAAGTGCACCTCGGTGGTCTGGGCCGGCGAGGCGGGGGAGACCCGGGTCAACATCATCGACACGCCAGGCCACGCCGACTTCGGCGGCGAGGTCGAGCGCATCCTCGGCATGGTCGACGGCTGCCTGCTTGCTGGTGGACGCCGAGGAAGGGGTCATGCCCCAGACCAAGTTCGTCCTCGGCAAGGCGCTGAAGCTCGGTCTTCGCCCCATCGTGGTGGTCAACAAGGTCGACCGGGCCCACGCCGAGCCCTACCGCGTGCTGAACGAGGCCTTCGATCTCTTCGCCGCCATGGGCGCCAGCGAGGCCCAGCTCGACTTCCCGCACCTCTTCGCCTCGGCCAAGCAGGGCTGGGCGGTCAAGGAGCTGGAGGACGAGCGCACCGACCTGTCGCCCCTGTTCGAGACCATCGTCGCCCACGTCCCGGCGCCCGCCGCCGAGGCGCGCAAGGACGAGCCGCCGCGCCTGCTGGCCGTGCTGATGGAGGCCGACCCCTACCTCGGCCGCCTGCTGACCGGCCGCGTGGAATCCGGGCGCCTGGTCGCCAACATGCCCGTCCACGCCCTCTCGCCGGACGGGCGCGAGGTCGAGCGCGGGCGGGTCTCCAAGATCCTCGCCTTCCGCGGGCTCAAGCGCCAGCCGGTGGAGACCGCCGAGGCCGGCGACATCGTCGCCATCGCCGGGCTTTCCCAGGCCACCGTGGCCGACACCGTCACGCCGCTGGACGTGACCCAGCCCCTGCCGGCCCAGCCGATCGATCCGCCGACGATCGCGATCACCGTCTCGGTCAACGACTCCCCGCTGGCCGGCCGCGACGGCGACAAGGTCCAGTCCCGCGTCATCCGCGAGCGCCTGCTGCGCGAGGCCGAGACCAATGTGGCGATCAAGGTCGCCGAGACCGGCGACCGCGACGCCTTCGAGGTGGCCGGCCGCGGCGAGCTGCAGCTCGGCGTCCTGATCGAGACCATGCGCCGCGAGGGCTTCGAGCTCTCCATCTCCCGCCCGCGCGTGGTCTACCGCGCCGATCCCGACACCGGCCAGCGGCTCGAGCCGATCGAGGAGGTGGTGGTCGACCTCGACGACGAATACGCCGGGGTGGTCATCGAGAAGATCTCCGCCCGCAAGGGCGAGCTCAAGGACATGCGCCCTTCCGGCCAGGGCAAGACGCGGCTGGTCTTCCAGGCCCCCTCGCGGTCCCTCATCGGCTATCACGGCGAGTTCCTGACCGACACCAGGGGCTCGGGCGTGCTGAACCGCGTCTTCCACGCCTACGAGCCGCACAAGGGCGTCATCGAGGGCCGGCGCAACGGCGTGCTGGTCTCCAACTCCGACGGCGACACCTCCGCCTACGCCCTGTGGAACCTCGAGGACCGCGGGGTGATGTTCGTCGGCGCCGGAGAGAAGACCTACCAGGGCATGATCATCGGTGAGAACGCCCGCTCGGACGATCTCGACGTCAACCCGATGAAGGCCAAGCAGCTCACCAACGTCCGCGCGGCCGGCAAGGACGAATCGATCAAGCTCACCCCGCCGCGCCGGCCCACCCTCGAGCAGGCCATCGCCTATGTGGAGGAGGACGAGCTGGTCGAGGTGACGCCCGGCTCCATCCGCCTTCGCAAGAAGGTGCTGAACCCGGTCTTTCGCAAGCGCCGCGAACGCGAGGACGCCTGACCGGCTGATGCGTCTTCCGGCGAAGTGGACACCGGTCCGCCGTCAGGAAACGCGGCAAATCAAGATCCTGGAGCGCCGCTCCGGCGCCATCGGAGCGAACGGCGCTCCGGGTCAGCCGACCCTCGCCGCCCGGCGCGTCCGGCGCGGCGCACCGTCCGCTGGCGGCGCCTGGATGGCCGGCCGGGCCCAGCGGCCGGAGTCGATCTCGGCGATCTGCTCGTCGATCCTGCCGATGACGTAGCGCGCGAACGGGCCGAGGTGCAGGTAGAGCGCGCTGATCTTGATCACATAGGGCAGGGCCGCGGGGTTGTGCGTCAGGCAGTCGGCGACGGCGCGCCAGAACGCCCGCCCGGCGCCGGGGCGCGCGCGGCCGATCCTCATCGCCAGCCTCGCCATCGAGCGCAGGTCGCGCGCCAGGGTCGCGGCCGAGACCGGCATCCTGTGGCGGCGGCAATCCACGATGCGGGCGAGGCGTGTGATGCGGCCGAAGAAGCTCGCCGGCGCGTAGATCGCCTCCAGCACGTCGCGGTAGTCCGCAAGGATGGCCCTGCGGGGCCGCACCGTCTCGAAGTTGAGCCCCGCGGTGCACTGGTCGCCCATGCGCTGCATCTGGGCGTCGTCGTAGGGGGCGTGCAGGCGGCCTTCCTGCGCCAGCCGGCGCTCCAGCTGGGTGTTGGGCAGGGCGTAGAGCAGCCCGGTCATGCACACCGGGATCGCCGCGTCCTCGATGCAGGCGATGATGCCCGGCGCCGCGCTGCCCTGCTCGCTGTCGAAGCCCAGGATGAAGCCCGCGTTGACGAAGACGCCCGCCCGGTGGATCCGCTCGATGCTCTGGGCCAGCGAGCGGCGGGTGTTCTGCTTCTTCTGCATGGCGATCAGGGTGTCCGTGTCCGGACTCTCGATCCCCACGAAGATCGCGAAGAAGTTCGCCTCGGCGAGGTCGGTCAGCAGGGGCTCGTCGTCGGCCAGGTTCACCGAGGCTTCCGTCGAAAGCTCGAACGGGTAGCCGTGCTCGGCCTGCCAGCGCTTGAGGTGCGGCAGGAACTGGCGAAGGGCCTTCTTGTTGCCGATCAGGTTGTCGTCGACGAAGTCGACGTGGCCGCGGTAGCCGAGGGCGTAGAGGGCGTCGAGCTCGGCCAGGATCTGGGCCGTCGCCTTGGTCCTGGGCGAGCGTCCGTAGAGCTCGATGATGTCGCAGAACTCACAGGTGAACGGGCAGCCGCGGGAGAACTGGACCCCGACGTGCAGGTACTGCTCGAGCTTCAGGAGATCGAACCTCGGGACGGGGCTCGAGGTCACGTCGGTCTCGCCCATCGGCGCCTTGAAGCGGCCCTTGCGCTCGCCCGCGTTCCAGGCGGCGATGAAGTCGGCCATGATCTCCTCGGCCTCGCCGAGCACCAGGAAGTCGGCCCCGTCGTAGATGGCCGGCGTGGAGGTGGCGTCAGGCCCGCCGACCACCACCGGCGTGCCGCGCTCGCGGCACATCTCGATCATGGCCAGGGCGTCGGGCTGCTGCGGCAGCATCCCGCCGGTCATCACCAGGTCGGCCCAGTCGACGTCGTCCGGCGAGAGCGCCTCGGTGTTGCGGTTGACCAGCCGGACTTCCCAGTCGGCCGGCAGCAGCGCCGCCACCGTGATCAGGCCGAGCGGCGCGGCAGGATAGCGCGCGCCCGCCAGCTCGCAGGTCGCGGCGTAGTTCCAGAACGAGTGGGTGCTGAAGCGCGGGTAGATCATCAGGACGCGGCAGCCGCCGCCCGCGCGCGCGCCCCCCACGGTCCCGAAGGTTTCGAGCCCGGAAGCCGTCATCTCCGTTCAGCACCCTTTCCCGGGGGTTCGCGCGATCACCCCCCGCGACGGCGCCCAGGGACCGCCACGCGACCGGCGCCGCCGCTTCGCCGCGGACGCCGGGGCCAGGGGATACGAGTGGGAGGCCGCGGTCAAGGAACGGTCTGGCGGCCCAGCGTCGCCAGCCGGGCGGCGAGGCGCCGATTGCTTCGGCCCTGCTCGAGGATCGACCAGCCCAGCATGAGGTTCAGCGCCGTGCACTCCAGGAGAAAGTAGTAGAGCGGCCCGCCTCCGGCCATGCTCAGGCCCAGCGCCAGGGTACGGTAGTTGGAGCTCAGCCACGAGGCGCGCTTGACCTGGAGCGCGAGAACCTGCCGGCACAGCTCGCGCGCGCGCCCCTCGTCGCCGCCGCCCTTCGCCGCCTCGAGCCGCGAGCCGACCAGCCCGGCGCCCGGATTGACCAGGCCGGACAGCGCGAAATAGGCCCGCGCCAGGTCGGCGATGACCCGCCCAGCCGCCCCGGGCGGCGGCGCGGGGCCCTGCCGGCGCCCCAATGAGCGGCTCAGCAGGGGCGCTCCGTGGACGCGCCAGACGTAGGTCCGTCGGGCGGTCTCGTAGTGGTTCGCCTGGACGATCCTCGATGCGCCGGCGGCGCTCGCCAGCGCCCACGCCCAGCCGTCGAGGGTCTGCGCCAGGTCCGCCGCCAGCACGACGTAGAGGAAGATGTGGCCGACGTGGTCGCAAAGGCCGTCGACGACCTCGCCCACCGCCGAGGCGCGGCCCGTCCGGCGCGCCAGCGCCCCGTCCGCGCCGTCCAGAATGTGCCACAGGACGTGCAGCCCGAAGCCCGCGGCCACGCCGATGGGCCAGGCCAGGGTCGTGTAGGCCGCGCCCGCAGCCATGATCGCCAGCGCGCCGGCGACCGAGACGGCGTTGGGGGTCGCCGGCGTCGAGGCGAGCGCCGCCGCCAGCCGCCGGGACGCCGGATGGATCAGGCGCGCGTTCAGCGACTCCTCGATCTCGGGGGGCCGCCCGCCCTGGGGCGGCCCGGACCGCCGCAGCGTCGATTTCTGTGCTGACGCCGTTCCGTAACTGTCCATGCAAGGGGCCGCCTTGATCCCGCCCACGCCGGCGACCGACTATAACCCATAGATCGGGAGGGTGCGTTTCATGCGGGCTTCGACCTTGCAGCGGGAAGCGGCGGCGCCGCCGCCGGCCGCGATCGTCGAGGCGAGCCTCCGCGACGCCGGCGTCCTGATCGCGGGCGTTCCGGCGCTCTCGCGCGTCCTGATCGAGGCCGCGCGCGCCGGCATACGCGAGGCCCGGGTGACGATCGCCGAGCCCGAGGGCCTGGCGCGGGTGGTCGCCGACGACCTCCACCGCGCCGGCGCCGAGCTGCGCGTGACCTGGGTGGGCGGCCTTCGCGCGGCGGCGTCCGCAGACCCGGAGGCGTCCGTGCTCGTGCTGTCGCGCCGCTGGATCGCCGCCGCGTCCGCCTTGCGCCGCCTGATCGCCGAAGGGCCTGCGGCCGCGCTCTGGGACGGCGCGTGCGTCGCGGCCGCGCTCGGGCCCGCGTCGGCCATCGAGGATCTGGCGGCAAGCCTGGCGGGCGCGCCCGCCGCCGGCCTTCGCGTCGACGCGCAGGACGGCGAGCTGGTCGACCTCGCCGACCCCGGTGCGGCGAGCGCGCGGATCCTCCGTGGAACGGGCAAGGCCGCCGACGGGCTGATCTCGCGCAAGCTGAACCGGCCGATCTCGCGCTGGATCAGCGCGCGTCTGCTGCGGCTGCGATGGATCCGGCCCGGCCACATGACCGTGGTCACCGCCCTGTTCGGCCTCGCCATGTTTATCGAGCTGGTGCTCGGCGGGCGCGCGGGCCTGCTCTGGGGCCCGATCCTGTTCCAGGCCGCCTCGGTGGTCGACGGCATCGACGGCGAGATCTCGCGGGCGACCTTCAGGACCAGCCGCCGGGGCGCGGCGCTGGACACCGCGGTCGACATGGCGACGAACCTCGCCTTCCTGGTCGGGGTGACGATCGGCCTGACCCGCGTCCACGGCCCGAAGTACCTGATGATCAGCGGCGTGGACTGCGCGCTGTTCCTCCTCGGCCTTGCCGTCATGACCTTCCTGGCGCGCCGCAATCCGGCCGGCGCCAGCTTCGACTTCGTCAAGGAGTTCTATGCCGAGCGCTGCGTCGCCGGCGTCCCGGCCCTGATCTACCAGGCGCTGAGGCCCGTCTTCAGCCGCGACCTCTTCGCCTTCGCCTTCGCCGTGATCGCCCTGGCGGGCCTCACCTGGACGATCCCCTTCATGTTCGGCCTGGCGGCGGTGCTCTGGCTCGTGCTGATCGGCGCGGCGGCGCCGACCTTGATGGGCTGGGGCGCCGGCTGGCCGGCGCCGCCGGCCGAGGCGGTCGGGAAGGCCCAGGTCATGGGCGGGCGTCCGAGCCGGCCGGCACGGGCGCGCTCCGCTGACGCGTCCTGAGGGTCAGCCGCCAGAACCGCACCGCCGTCGTCAGGCCCGCCGAGATCGCGATCGCGGCCAGTCCGGCCCGCCAGGCGCCGAAGACGGCGAAGCCCGGCAGCATTCACATGTGGGTGTTGCGGCGCCCCGCGATCGGCCTCAAGCGCCGTTCGAAGGCGCCGGCGCCCTCGAGCTGCCGGCCGAGCCGCCGCTGCGCCGTCGCGCCGATCCAGGCGGATGCCCGGTCATCGCCGGCGACATTCCAAGCCTCGAGCAGGCGCCGGGCGGCTCGTGGCGACGCCAGGGCCGGCGCGTTCTCATAGGACCGCTGCGCGGCCGCCACGCTCGAGGTCTATCGCGAAGCCGCTGGCGTCGGCCTGCGTTCCGCCCGATGATCCGCCCGCAGCGTCGTTCCGGCGGTCCTTCGTCCCCGGTCGCCCCGAAGACGCATGGTCTTGGCATGCGCTGCGCGCGCGCTATAGGACCGATGAACGAGGAAGGGCGCGCATGGCGGCCAGAGTGTTTTCGCTGATCCTGCGCCGCCGGCACGCGCGGGCGAACGACCTCGGCAGGATGAGCCTGCGCGAGCTCGTCGTCGCCTACGCCACCTATCCCACGATCATCCTCTATGCAGCGCTCTGCGCCGCCTGCCTGTTCGGCGCCCTGAGCCTGGGCGTGCTCGCCATCCCCTGGCGGACCGGCGCGGCGATCGCGACCATGCTGCTGCTGTACCCCTTCTTCGAGTACGCCCTGCACCGGTTCGTCCTGCACAACCGTGTCCTCTACAAGAGCCCCCTGACCGCCAGGGTCTGGAAGCGGATCCACTACGACCACCACCAGGACCCGAACCGGCTGGACGTGCTCTTCGGCTCGCCCAGCAACACCATGCTCGCCATCTTCGGCCCGTCGCTGCCGATTGGCTACGTGTTCGGCGGCTGGCCCTCCGCCCTGGCCACGGCCGCCGTGGCGGTGGCGCTCTTCGCCTTCTACGAGTTCTGCCACTGCGTGCAGCACCTGAACTACACGCCCAAGAGCGCCTGGCTGCGCCGGATCAAGAAGCATCACATGGCGCACCACTTCCACAACGAGACCGGCAACTTCGGTATCACCCTGACCTTCGTGGACCGGATCTTCGGCACCGCCTACGAGGACCAGAGGACGCGGCCACGCAGCCCGAACGTCTACAACCTGGGTTATGATGAGAAGGAGGCGAGCCGTTATCCCTGGGTTGCCGCCCGCTCGCGGCCCTCGCCGGAACGGACCGGCGCGCGCTGAGCGCGCCGGCCGCCCGAGACTTGCGCCAGCGCCTGTTTCAAGTTTGAAAAGCTTCATCATGACGCCCACGCCCACCGCCGCGGACCGCCCTTTGCGTCGCGCCGACTTCGCCAGCATCACCGAGGCGTTGGACGTCGCGGCCGAGGGGCCGACCGGGATCAACATCCACGGTCTGCGCGGCGAGCTGGTCGAGGCGCTGCCCTACAAGGTCCTGCGCGAGCAGGCGCTGGAGCTGGCCGCAAGGCTCCTGGCGGCGGGCCTGGCGCCCGGCGAGCGCGTGGGCCTCGTCGCCGAATCGGACGGCGACTTCGCGCGCGCCTTCTTCGCCTGCCAGTACGCCGGCCTCACGCCAGCGCCCCTGCCCCTGCCCGCGCCCTTCGGCGGGCGCGAGGGCTATCTGGAGCACATCCGGCGCATGTTGCAGTCGGCCCGCGCCTCGGCTGTGCTGGCGCCCCAGGCGCTGGCGGGCTGGATCAAGGAAGCGGCCGAGGGGCTGGGCCTGAAGCTCGCGGGCGCCATCTCCGAGCTGCCCGCCGCCGCGGCCGGGACGGTCTTGCCCGCCGTCGACCCGGACGGCCTCAGCTATCTGCAGTTCTCCTCGGGCAGCACGCGCTTTCCGCTGGGCGTCGCGGTGACCCACCGGGCGCTGATGGCCAACGTCTTCGCCATCGCCAACCATGGCCTGGACGTGAGGGCCGAGGATCGCGCAGTCTCCTGGCTGCCGCTCTATCACGACATGGGCCTGATCGGCTTCTTCCTGTCGCCGATGGCCTGCCAGATGTCGCTGGACCTGTTGCCCACCGCTGGTTTCGTGCGCCGCCCGCTCAAGTGGCTCGAGCTGATGACCCGCAACGGCGGGACCATCTCCTACAGCCCCACCTTCGGCTACGAGCTGTGCGCGCGCCGGGCCGAGACCCTGGCGCCGGCCGGGCTCGACCTCTCCGGCTGGCGCGCCGCCGGCATCGGCGGCGACATGATCCGCCCCCAGGTGCTGGACGCCTTCGCCGAGCGGTTCGCGCCCGCCGGCTTCGACCGGCGCGCCTTCGTCGCCAGCTACGGCATGGCCGAGGCGACCCTGGCCCTAAGTTTCGCGCCTTTGGCCCGCGGCGTGCGCGCCGAGCGGCTGGACGTGGACCGGCTCGAGCGGGAGCAGTCCGCCGTCTCGGCCGGCGCCCGCGCCCGCCGCGCGCGCGATTTCGCCCTGTGCGGGCCGCCCCTGCCGGGACATGAGCTCGAGGTTCGCGACGAGGCCGGCTGCGTCTTGCCCGAGCGCCGCGTCGGCCGCATCTTCGCCCGCGGCCCCAGCCTGATGCGCGCCTACTTCGACCGCGCCGACGAGACCGCCCGGGCGCTGTCGCCGGACGGATGGCTCGACACCGGCGACCTCGGCTATGTCTCCGACGGCGAGATCGTCATCACCGGCCGCGCCAAGGACCTGATCATCGTCAACGGCCGCAACGTCTGGCCCCAGGACCTGGAGTGGACGGCCGAGGCGGAGTCCGCATCCCTGCGCAGCGGCGACGTGGCGGTCTTCTCCGTTCCCGGCGACGGCGAGGAGGTCGTGGTCGCCGTGGTGCAGTGTCGCACCAGCGAGCCCGAGGCGCGCGCCCGGCTCGCCGACGACATCTCCGGATGCCTGCGCCTGCGCCACGGAGTTCGAGGTTGAGGTGGTGCTGGCCCCGCCGCACTCCCTGCCCAAGACCTCTTCGGGCAAGCTCAGCCGCTCGCGCGCCAGGGCCATGCACCTGCAAGGCGCCTTTACCAAGGACGCGGCGGCGGTCTCCGCCTGACATGTCCCGGCCCCTGGCTGCGCTGACCGGCGCCACGGGGTTCCTCGGCAGCCACCTCGTGCGCGCGCTCGATGCGGCCGGCTGGCGCGTGCGCGTGCTCGCCCGCCGCCCGCCCTCCGCGCCGCCCTGGGCGCCCGCCCCGGCCGACGTCGTCCCGGGGGCCCTGGAGGACCCGGCCGCCCTGGCGCGGCTCGTCGTCGGCGCGGACGTCGTGATCCACGCCGCCGGCCTGATCAAGGCGAGCTCGCGCGAGGCGTTCTTCGAGGCCAATCAGCGGGGAGCTGGACGCGTGGCCGAGGCTGCCCTCGCCGAGGCCGCCGCCCCGCGCGTCCTGCTGGTCTCCAGTATCTCCGCGCGTGAGCCGGGCCTGTCGCACTATGCCGCCAGCAAGGCCGCGGGCGAGGACGAGATGCGCCGGATCCTCGGGCCGGGCCGCCTCACCATCGCGCGCCCGCCGGCGGTCTATGGTCCGGGCGACCGCGAGACCCTGGCGGTGTTCCGCGCCGCCCTGTCCCTGCCGGTGCTGCCCGTGCCCGGCCCTGCCCACGCCCGCCTCGCCCTGATCCACGCCGAGGATGCGGCCGCCCAGATCGCGGCCCTGGCGGGACCCGAGCCGGCCGGCGCGGTCTTCACCCTCTCCGACGGGCGTCCCGAAGGCTACGCCTGGCGCGAGATCATGGCCGCCGCCGCCCGGGCGCTGGGGCGCGCGCCGCCGATGGTCCCGCTCCCCGGCGCCGCGATCGTGGCCGCCGCCGCCCTCAACGCCCTTGTCGGACGTCTCGGCGGGGCCGCGCCCATGCTCACGCCCGGCAAGGCGCGCGAGCTGCTGCACCCGGACTGGAGCGTGCGCCCGGGTGAGCGCGCGCCCGGCGCGCCGCCCGCCCGGTTCGGCCTCGAGGCCGGCTTCGCGCACACCTTGGATTGGTATCGGGCTCAGGGCTGGCTATAGGAGCTCCGACCAAGATTTGGGCGTTCGCGGCCCTTCGCTCGCCGCGTGAAATTACTGGTTTGTATCGCCGACGCGCTGCAGTAATTTGTGGACGCGCCGATCGGCTGGCAATAAGGGGGCGCCGCCGCTGTGCAGCTTGCTGTTTGGAATCCCCGCATGGACACGACAAGTCGATCCGTCCGAGACGGAATCGCAGACGCGTTGAGCCAGACGGTCGGGCGCCGTATCGAGATCACGGATGACACCAACATCGCTCGCGATCTAGGCTTGGATTCGCTGGCGATCATGAACTTCATCATGGCGCTCGAGGACGAGTACGACATCTCCATCCCGCTCGATCGGGTCGCCCAGGTGGAGACGGTCGGCGACTTGGCGAAGGCGATAGAAGAATTGCGGAGCGGGGCCTGATGTCCATTCTCGCCAAGTACGCCGGGATGAAGGACGCGTTCGGCGCGGTCAAAGCGCTGGGCGCCAACCCCTTCGGCATCCTGTTCGACAAGGTGATCTCGCCCACCGAGGGCGTGCTCGACGGCCGCACGACCATCCTTCTGGGCACCAACAACTATCTGGGTCTCACCTTCGACGAGAGCTGCATCGAGCGCTCGGCCGAAGCGGTGAAGGCCCAGGGCACGGGCACCACCGGTTCGCGGATCGCCAACGGCAGCTACGACGGCCACCGCCAGCTCGAGCTCGACCTCGCCGAATTCTACGGCCGCAAGCACTGCATGGTGTTCACCACCGGCTACCAGGCCAACCTCGGCATCCTGTCCGCCCTGGTCGGCCGCGGCGACCACCTGATCATCGACGCCGACAGCCACGCCTCGATCTATGACGGCTCGCGCCTGGCCCAGGCCGAGGTCATCCGCTTCCGACACAACGACCCGCGCGATCTCGAAAAGCGCCTCAAGCGCCTGGCCGACGTGCCCGGCGACAAGCTGATCGTGGTGGAGGGCATCTATTCGATGCTGGGCGACACCGCCCCGCTGAAGGAGATTGCCGCCGTAAAGCGCGCCACCGGCGCCTATCTTCTGGTCGATGAGGCCCATTCCCTGGGCGTGCTCGGCCCGACCGGCCGGGGCCTCGCCGAGGCGGCCGGGGTGGAGGAGGACGTCGACTTCATCGTCGGCACCTTCTCCAAGAGCCTGGGCAGCGTCGGCGGCTTCTGCGTCTCGGACCATCCGGACTTCGACCTGCTGCGGGTGGTGAGCCGCCCGTACATGTTCACCGCGTCCCTGCCGCCGGGCGTCATCGCCTCGACGCTGCAGGCCCTGCAGTGCCTGCGCGATGAGCCCGAGCTGCGCGCGCGGCTGACGGGCAACGCCCGCCGCCTCTATGACGGGCTGAGCGCCATGGGCTTCCAGACCGGTCCCGAGGCCAACCCGATCGTGGCCGTCGCCATGCCCGACCGCGAGACGGCGATCGCGTGCTGGAACGCGCTGCTGCTGGGCGGGCTCTACCTGAATCTCGCCCTGCCGCCGGCTACGCCGAACAACACCCCGCTGCTGCGTTCGAGCGTCAGCGCCGCCCATACGACCGAGCAAATCGACGCGGCGCTGGACCTGTTCGAGAAGGTCGGGCGCGAGTTCGGCCTCCTGCCGGCCCCGGCTCGCCGCGCTCGGGCCTGAAGGCTTAGCGCCAGCCGGCCCCGGATCCGGTCCGGAGCCGCCGGGATATCACCCGAGCTCGAGCCCCTGGTCCGCACCCCTATGGATCGGCGCATCCAGCGCCTGGCCGAACAGGCGAAGGCGCGGGCGGCGGGCCGCCGCGTGGGCCAAGATCGCGTCGCGATAGGTCGCCACCAGCTGCGGGGCCACGGTCCGGCAGTCGTACTGCAGCGCCTCGACCCGCCCCCATTCGCCCAGGCGCCGGCGCAGCGCCGGGTCCATGACCAGCTCGCGAAGCGCAAGGTGCAGCGAGGCCGCATCGCCGGGCTTGCTGAGGAAGCGCGCCGCTTCCCCGCGCAGCAGGGTGGAGTAGCCGGGATTGGCCGCCGCCGCGACCGGACGGCCCGCCGCCATCGCCTCGGCGATCACGATGCCGAAGCTCTCGCCGAAGGGCGAGGGGGCGCAGAAGATGTCGCAGTCGCCGTAGACCCGCGGCAGGGCGTCGTCGCCGACGGCGCCGGCGAAGGTCACGCCCGGCAGGCGGTGCTGGGCCACGAGGGCCCGCAGAGCGGCCTCCTCGGCGCCCGCGCCGACGATCGTCAGCTCCGCGCTCAGGCCTTCGGCGCGCAGCAGCCGATAGGCCTCCACCAGCACCTTGCAGCCCTTGCGGGGCTCGAGCCGCCCGAGGAACAGGATCCGCACCGGCGCGTCCGGGCGGCGAAGGGGCGCCGGCGCGTCGCTGAAGCGCCTGAGGTTGGTGCACGGCGGGATCAGCTGGATGGTCTGGCCTGGCGCTGGGCGCAGGTGCCGGCTCGGCGCGGTCGAGACCGCGGTCACCCGGTCCAGCCGCCGCAGGAGCATGCGGCTCGCCTGCGGAAACACCCGCCGCGCCAGCGCGCCGGCCGGCGTGTCCGGCGGCGTCTCGTGGAAGGTGGCGACGCTCGGCGCGGTCGAGGCCAGAAGCGCCTGCATCGGCAGGACCGGCGTCCACAGGCCGTGGTAGTGCGCCACGTCGAAGCCGCCGTCCCGCATCAGCGCGCGCAGGCGCCTGAGCTCATCGCCCGTGGCGAGGGCGACCTCGAAGGCCGTGCCGCCGAACTTGATCCTGGCCGCCTTGCCGATCCGGTGCGCCTCGACTTCGCCCGCGGGCGGCGGGCGGCGCCCCATGTCCGGCGAGATGATGCTCACCTCGTGGCCGAGCTCGCGCAGCGCTTCGGCGGTGTCGCGGATGTGGCCCTGGACGCCGCCGGGCCGGTCCATGTCATAGGGGCAGACCTGGGCGATCCGGAGGGGCCGCTCGACCCGCGCGCTCGGAGCCTGCAGGATTTCAGCGTACATGGACGAGACTGATCACTCGGCCGCCCCAGCTCCGGGCGCCGCCGCAAAACTTCTGTTCGTCTTGGAGGCCAATCGAGCTATGAGCCCGCGCGCCCAGCCGCCATTGCGCGGCCTGGCCGCCCGCCTGCTCCGATCCAAAGGTGAACGCCCCTCGTCCCAGATGGCGCGTTCTACCCGGCCGACGACAAGCGGAGCAATGAGTTCGTGGGCGTTTTGTCCGCTTTGGGAGCCAAGTGTTGAAAAGCTGCACCCTGCTCGTCGGCGCGGAGGCTTTCTGGCTGGCGGCGCAAGCGGACATGGCGTCGGCGTCGGCGCGCCTGCTCGTCCAGGCGATGACCTTCGAGGCCGACGAGGCGGGCGCCGCGGTGGGGGCGGCCATCGGCCGCAGCCCCGCCCGCGACCGCCGGATCCTGGTCGACGACTACACCCGCTACGTCATCAGCGACCGCATGATCCGCTGGCCGGCCCGGCCGCGGGACGAGGCGCTCCTGCGCGAGGCGGCCGACACCTGGGCCATGTTCGACACGTTGCGGCTCCAGAGCGTCGGGGTGCGGGTCACCAACCCGATCGGGCCGTTGCTGGCGGGCTATCCTTTCCGCAACCACAAGAAGCTGATCGTCGCCGACGGCGTGGCCTACCTCGGCGGAGTCAATTTCAGCGACCATAACTTCGCCTGGCGCGACCTGATGCTCCGGATCGAGGACGAGGCCGCCGCCGACCGGCTCGCCGCCGACTTCGACGACACCTGGCGCGGCCGGGGCAGGGCCTGGACCGAGGAGATCGGTCCCCTGCGCCTGATCAGCCTCGACGGCCGCTCCAACGCCCGCGGCTTTTCCGAGATCATCGCGCGCATCGATGCGGCCAGGTCCAGCATCGAGGTGGTCAGCCCCTATCTCACCTTCCCCTTCACCCGCGCCCTGTCGCGTGCGAGCGAGCGCGGCGTGTCGGTGCGCCTGGTCACGCCGCTCGCCAACAACAAGCCCTTGGTGCGCGACTACGTCCTGCCCAAGGCTCGGCGCTCCGGCTGGGAGGTGGCCCTGACGCCGGAGATGATCCACCTGAAGGCGCTGATGATCGACCGGCGCGAGCTGGTGCTGGGTTCGTCCAACTTCGACTTCGTCAGCTACCACGGCGAGGAGGAGCTGGTCGTCGTGATCTCCGACGCCGCCCTGATCGCGCAGTTCGAGGCCCAGGTGCTGGGCCCGCTGCTCGAGTGCGCCTTGCCGGCCGATGCGCATCAGCCTGCCCGCTTCGCCGAGGTCAGGAGCCGGCTGGCGCTCCGCGCCGCCGAGGCCTTCGTGCGCACCCGGTTCATGGCCCTGCGCACCAGCCGGGACTGGGCGTCCTGACCGGCGCGCCGCTCCTGAGCAGAACCGTCACGCCTGCGGGGCTTCCGCAGCGGCGCGGCGCTGCCTATGGTGTCGCCGCTTTCCGGGGCCGGCATTGAACTTCGGCGCCATGAAGACGAGGCCGGCAGGGCGCCCTGGCGTTCGGGTCCCCGCCAAAGGCGGATGGTGATGATCCCGTCGCTCAAGATGGACCGCTACATCCTCGAGCTGATGGCCCGGCCCGTCGCCGGCGCCGTCGCCATCACCCTCGTCGCCCAGCTGCTCGAGCGCGTGCTGCGGATCATCGACCAGCTCGCCCAGAACGGCGCGCACTTCGGCTTCCTGGTGCAGCTGACGGTGAACCTCGTCCCCTACTACCTGACCTTCTCCCTGCCCGCGTCCTTCTTCGTGGCCATCTTCATCGTCGTCGCGCGCCTGGGCGACGGCAACGAGATCGACGCCTTCCTCGCCAGCGGCGTCTCGATCAGCCGACTGTCCGCCCCCTTCGTGGTCCTGGGCGTGGTGTTCGCGGTGATCAGCCTCATCCTGTTCGGCTTCCTTCAACCCTACGGCCGGTACGCCTACCGGGCGGTGCTGAACGCTGCCATCAACGCCGGCTGGAACGCCCAGCTCCAGCCCGAGGTGTTCATGGACCCCGGCGCCGGCTTCACCATCACGGCCGACCACGTCTCGATGAACGGCCGCAAGCTCCAGGGTGTCTTCGTCCGGCGCATCACGCCCGACGGGCATGAGCAGACCGTCACCGCCGCGTCCGGCGAGCTCAGCGTCACCCCCGACGGCCGGTTCGTGGAGCTCAAGATCCACGACGGGCTCCAGGTGGATCATCGCCCGGGCCAGCCGCCCAGGGTGGTCCACATCGACAACATCAGCGCCGCCGAGCCTCTGCAGGGCCCGGGCTCCGAAGTGGGGCCGCGCGGGGGCGACGCCTATGAGCTGACCCTGTTCGAGCTGTCGCACGAGCTTCGCGCCCCGAACTCGGTCGTTCCCAAGCCGGCGCTGGAGGCGGAGCTTTACGGCCGGATCGCGCGGTCCCTGGCCGTGCCGTTCCTGCCGCTGCTCGCCGTGCCGCTCGGCATGGCGGCCAAACGGAGCGGGCGAACGCCCGGCCTCATCATCGGCTTTGTCCTGCTCATCGGCTTCCACCACGGCATGAGCACCATCCAGGGGCTGGCCCAGACCGGGCGCGTGCCGGCGGCGCCCGCGATCTGGGGCCTCTTCGCCCTGTTCACCAGCCTGTGCCTGTGGCTGTTCCTGTCCAGCCTGCGCCGCCCCGGCGAGACGCCGATCACCATCGCGGTCGGTCGGCTGGGCGATCTGGTGCACTGGGCGCGCGCGCTGTTCGCGCGCGAGCCGGTGGGGGCGACCTCGTGACCCTGGACCGCTACGTCATGCGCCTGCTGCTGACGCGCACCTTGTTCGCGGTCGTCGTGCTGATCGCCCTGGTGCAGGTGCTCGAGCTGCTGGACGTCACCACCGAGATCCTCGAGCGCGGCCAGGGGCTGGCGGGCATCGGCCATTATTCCCTGCTGCGCCTGCCGGGGCAGTTCCAGCAGGTGACGGCCCTGGCCATGCTGGTCGGCGCCCTGTTCACCTTCACCCACATGGCCCGCACCAGCGAGATGGTCGTGATCCGCGCGACCGGCGCCAACATCTACCGGGTGCTGAGGATGATGGCCCCCGTCGCCATCGGCCTGGCGCTGGTCGACTTCGTGGTCGCCGCCGAGATCGCGCCCCGGACCCAGGACTCCCTGGTGGCCTGGATGAACGCCACCGCCCTGCCATCCAAGGCCAAGCCGGCCAAGGCGCACTGGTTCCGGCTCGGCAAGGACCTGATCCTGATCGGCGCTGTCTCCACCGACGGCCGGACGCTCGGCAATGTGCGCATCTACCGCCGCGACAAGCAGCGCCTGCTCACCGAGGAGCTGGCCGCCCCGACCGCCGTCGCCGAGGCCGGGGGCTGGCGGCTGAAGTCGGCGACGGTGATGCGCGTCGGCGGCGACCATGCGGCCACCTCGGCGCCGGCCGACCTGCACTGGACCACGCCCCTGGGCCCCACCGACGTGGTGCGGCTGTTCCGCTCGACCGACTACATCTCCACCGGCGCGGCGGCGAGCGCGCTTGCGCGCGTCGGGCCGGTGGACAAGAGTCCGGACTTCTACATCACGCGCCTGCACCGCACCTTCGCCGAGCCTCTGGCGGCCGTCGTCATGCTCCTCTTGTCGGCGCCGGCGGCCCTGTCCAACATGCGCAGCGACCAGGCCGCGCGCCTGTTCCTGTTCGGGCTGGTGTCCGGGCTCCTGTTCCTTGTGGCCGACGGGCTTCTCACCGCGCTCGGCGAGACCAGCGCCCTGCCGCCGATCCTGGCGGCGTGGAGCGCGCCGGTGGCCTTCACCGCGCTCGCGGTCACGGTGCTTCTGTACGCGGAGGGATGATGGCTGCTCTCGAGATTGTTCCGGTGACGCCTGGCCGCCTGCTCGAGCGGTTCGTCCGACTGCCGATGCGGCTGAACGCCAACGACCCCGCCTGGATCCCGCCGCTGGTGATGGAGCGGATCGAGGCCCTGACGCCCAAGACCAACCCCTTCTTCCAGCACGCCGATGTCCAGATGTGGCTGGCGGTCAGGGACGGGAAGGACGTCGGCCGGATCAGCGCCCAGATCGACCATCTGGCGCCCAGCGATCCCAAGGACCCCTCCGGCTACTTCGGCATGATCGCCGCCGAGGATGATCCGGAGATCTTCGCAGCTCTGTTCGGGACCGCCGAGGACTGGCTGAAGGCCAGGGGCCGCACCCGCGCGCTGGGGCCGTTCAACCTGTCGATCAACGAGGAGACGGGCCTGCTGGTCGACGGCTGCGACACCCCGCCCATGGTGATGATGGGCCACGACCAGCCCTATGTGGCCGGCCGCGTCGAGGCGCTGGGCTACGCCAAGGCCAAGGACGTCTACGCCTATCTGGTCAACATGAGCCAGGACTTCCCCCCGCCGGTCCGCCGACGGGTCGACCGGGCCAAGCCCCAGGGCGTCACGCTGCGCCAGCTCGACTTCAAGGACTACGACCGCAGCGTCCGGGCCATGACCGAGATCATGAACGAGGCCTGGTCGCACAACTGGGGCTTCACCCCCATCACGGCCGAGGAGACGGCCCAGCTCGCCAAGTCGATGCGTCCCGTCATCGACGAGCGGCTCGTCTGGTTCGCCGAGATCGATGGGGAGGAGGCGGGCTTCGGCGTCTGCCTGCCCAACGTCAACGAGGCGATCCGCGACCTCAATGGCAGCCTCCTGCCGTTCGGCTGGATCAAGCTGCTGTGGCGGCTCAAGGTCTCGGGAGTGAAGACCGGCCGGGTCCCGCTGATGGGGGTCAAGCGCAAGTTCGCGCGCGACTTCCGGGGCCAGCTCCTGCCGTTCCTGATCATCGACGCCATGGCCCAGGGCTGCAAGAAGGCCGGCATCAGGGACGTCGAGCTCTCCTGGATCCTCGAGGACAACCGGCCCATGCGCGCCATCATCGAGTTGGTGGACTCCAAGCGCTACAAGACCTACCGCATCTATCACAAGGCGCTCGCCTGAGGCTGGGCCATGGTTCGCTCCAGCCCCAAAGCGCCCGATTTTGGCCGGAACCATGGGCCATGAAACAGGCATGAAGCTTTGGCGGGTCATTGGCGTCGCTGCGGCGGCCGCCGTCCTCCTCGTCGGAGGCGGGGCCGTGGCGCTGATGCGCGCGGGCCAGCAGGCGCTGACCACCGGCCCGAACGGCCCCGAGACGCCCGGCGCCCTGGGCGCGCCCTACAACGAGGTGTCCATCCCCTCGGGTGGGCGCCGGCTCGACGGCTTCCTCGTGCGCGCGCCGTCCGACTGCAAGGATCCGCCGGCGGTCCTGATCTATCACGGCTTCAACGAGACCATCTCCTATTGGGCGAAGACCCAGCGCTTCCTTTACAAGCACTGCGTCTCCTCGCTCGTGTTCGATCCCACCGGCAGCGGCGACAGCTCGCGCTCGGCGAGCTACGGGCGCGTGAACCAGGACGCGGCCAGCGCCTACGTCTTCGCCCGCGCGATCTTCTCCGGTTCGCGCCTCTACGTCCTCGGCCACTCCCTGGGCGCGGCCGAGCTGCTGCACGCCGAGCCCGGCTTCTCGCCCCAGCCCTCGGGCGTCATCGTCGCCAACGGCTTTTCGTCGCTTCGCCAGTTCTGGGCGGCGAACGGCGGCGCGCCCATCCTGGTCAGCCTGATCCCGGACTGGTGGGACAATGTCGAAGCCATCCGCAAGGTCCGCGCGCCGCTGCTGATGGTGCACAGCGACATCGACAAGGTGGTCCCCCTCGTCGAGGCCCAGCAGGTCTACCAGGCGGCGCCGACGCCAAAGTCCTTCGCCCTGGTCCACGGCTTCCCGCACAATGGCTTGAGGCGTGATCCCTCGATGGCCTGGTGGTCGGCGCCTCTGGCCTTCATGGGCAGCCCCGGCGAGAGCAGCGTCAAGCTGCCGCCGCCGTCGTCCGCCGTCCCCTCGCAGCCGGACTCCTCGCTGGCGGAGGAGATCAGCCGCGAAGCCAAGGTCCGTAACGAGGCCCAGGGGCTGGCCGCCACGGCGCCCGCCCAGCCGGATGCGCAGCCGTCCTTTGGTCCCGGCGCGCCGGCGGCGCCCGGCCTCCAGCCGCCCGGGCCGCCGCCTCCGGGCCTGCAGCCGCCTGGTCCTCGGCGATAACCCCTTTCGCCCGCGGGAGGAGTTCCCATCTATTCGGAACCAGCTTGGCCTTGGTCCAGGCTTCGGGCCGTGGAGGGAAACCGTGAAATCGTCGCCACCTCGCGTCTTGCGCGCGCTGTTGCTGCTCATCCTGCCGCTGTCGCTCGCCGGCTGCGGCGTCAACGCCATCCCGACCAAGCAGGAGAAGGCCAAGGCCGCCTTCGCCGACGTCCAGGCCGACTACCAGCGCCGCGCCGACCTGATCCCGAACCTGGTGGCCACGGTCCAGGGCTACGCCCAGCAGGAGCGGACGGTCCTGACCGAGGTGACCGAGGCGCGCGCCAGCGCCACCCACGTCTCCATCGACGCGTCCAAGCTGAACGATCCCAAGGCCTTCCAGCAGTACCAGGCCGCCCAGGACCGGCTCTCGGGCGTGCTGGGGCGGCTCCTGGCCGTTTCCGAGCGCTATCCGGACCTGAAGTCCAACGCCAACTTCCTGGCGCTGCAGTCCCAGCTCGAGGGCACCGAGAACCGCATCGCGATCTCGCGGCGCGACTACAACGAGGCTGTCCGGGACTACAACACCACGCTTCGGGTCTTCCCGACGATCCTGTGGGCCAAGACCTTCTACGCCTCGGCCAAGCCGATGCAGATGTTCGCCGCCGCCGAGTCCGCCCAGAGCGCGCCCAAAGTCCAGTTCAACCTCGGCGCCTCGGCCGCGCCGTCCGCGTCACAGCTCGCGCCGGCGCAATGAGCGACGCCCCCTCCGTAGCCTGCTTCTGCGGCTCCAGATCCTCCCCCGCGTCGCGGGGGAGGTGGCCCGGAGGGCCGGAGGGGGCCGGCCGATCGCTGGCCGTCGCGGCGCTCGTACTGCTGCTCGCCTTCGTCGGCGCGGCGAGCGCCCTGGCCGCTCCGACCTTCCCGCGCCTGACCGGTCGGGTGGTGGACGACGCCCACGTGCTCTCGCCGCAGATCCAGGCCGACCTCGACGGCAAGCTCGCCAAGCTGGAGGCCGACACCGGCGACCAGCTGGTGGTCGTGACCCTGCCTTCACTGCAGGGTTATCCCATCGAGGACTACGGCTATCAGCTCGGCAGGGCCTGGGGGATCGGCCAGAAGGGCAAGGACAACGGCGTCCTCTTCATCATCGCGCCCAGCGAGCACAAGGTCCGCATCGAGGTCGGCTACGGTCTCGAGCCGGTCCTCACCGACGCCCTGTCCAGCGTCATCCTCCAGGGCAAGGTCCTGCCGAAGTTCCGCGACGGCGACATGTCGGGCGGGATCGTCGCGGGAACGGACGCCCTGCTCGAGCAGCTCTCCCTGCCCCCCGACCAGGCCAAGGCCCGGGCCGAGCAGGCCCGCGCGCCCGCCAAGGGTCGCGGCTCGCCGGTCGGGGCGATCATCATGATGATCGTGCTGTTCTGGGTGCTGGCCAGCATCGCCCATTCCGGCCGGCGCGGCCTGGGCGGCGGCTCGGCCTGGTGGCTTCTGCCCCTGATCATGTCCTCCGGCGGCCGCCGCGGCGGCTGGGGCGGTGGCGGTGGCGGCGGCGGCTTGGCGGCGGCGGCGGGTTCAGCGGCGGCGGAGGCTCCTTCGGGGGCGGCGGCGCCTCGGGGGGCTGGTGACATGCTGCTGAGGCCCGACGACCACGAACGGATCACCGCCGCCATCAAGGCCGCCGAGGCGCGGACCTCCGGCGAGATCTTCCCGGTGGTGGCCCGCGAATGCTCGGACTACTGGGAGATCCCCCTGATCTGGGCGATCGGCGCGGCCCTCGTCGCGCCCGCGGTCGCCCTCTTCGTCGGCTTTCATCCTTCGATGCTGGCGCGCGTCAGCGGGACCTGGACGGCCGCCCACGCGACGTCGGTCGACGTCGCCGTCAGCCAGGCGCTGATCGCCTACGTCACCGTCCAGGCGGCCCTGTTCGTGGCGGTCGAGCTCTTCGTCTCCATCCCCCTGGTGCGCCGGCTCCTGACCCCGTCCTCGCTCAAGCGCGCCCGGGTCCGCCGCCTCGCCGAGGAGCAGTTCGCCGCCCGGGGCCTCGCCGGCACGAGGAAGCGGACGGGCGTCCTGATCTTCGCGTCCCTGGCCGAGCGCCGCGCCGAGGTGGTGGTCGATTCCGGGATCGCCGACAAGGTTCCGACCGAGCGGTGGGCCGAGGTGGTCGCCGCCCTCGTGGCGGGCATGGCCAGGCGCGACCCCGGCGCCGGCTTCGCGGCGGCCATCGGGAAGGCCGGCGACATCCTCGAGCCGCTCGTGCCGCGGCGCCCGGACGACGTGAACGAACTTCCGGACGTCATTCTCGAGCTGGAATAGCTTCCTCCATCATTGGCGGTTCCTGCCGCGCGGGCCTGAGCTATGCTGGGTCTTTGGGCGTGGGAGCGACCGCATGGCCTTGGACGCTGTCGATGACGCCGCCTCTGTGGAGGTGACCGGTCCGGTGGAGGGCCGCGCCGCCGAGGCGCTCACGCCCCAGGCGCTCGCGCTGGTCGCCGCCCTGCACCGCCGCTTCGACGCGCGCCGCCTTCAGCTCCTCCAGGCCCGTCAGGGCCTGCAGGCCCGGTTCGACGCCGGCGAGCGGCCGGGCTTCTTCAAGGGGACCCGCGCCATCCGCGAGGGGAGCTGGCGCGTAGGGCCGATCCCTCAGGACCTGCTGGACCGGCGGGTGGAGATCACCGGTCCGGTGGACCGCAAGATGATCATCAACGCCCTGAACTCCGGGGCCAAGGTGTTCATGGCGGACTTCGAGGACGCCACCTCGCCCACCTGGGACAACCTGATCGAGGGCCAGGTCAATCTGATGGACCGCTGGCGTGGGGCGCTCGCCTTCACCGACCCGGCCACCGGCAAGGACTATGCGCTGGGGCCGATGCCCGCCGTCCTGATGGTCCGCCCGCGCGGTTGGCACCTGCCCGAGGCCCACGTCCTGGTGGACGGCCAGGAGGTCTCCGGCGCGCTCTTCGACTTCGCGCTCTACACCCTGCACAACGCCCGCCTGGCGCTGGAGCAGGGCTCGGGACCCTACTTCTATCTGCCCAAGATGGAGTTCTCACCTGGAGGCGCGGCTCTGGAACGAGGTCTTCGTCTTCACCCAGGAGGCGCTGGGCCTTCCGGTCGGAACGATCAAGGCCACCGTGCTGATCGAGACCTTGCCGGCCGCGTTCAAGATGGACGAGATCCTCTACGAGCTGCGCGACCACATCGTCGGCCTGAACTGCGGGCGCTGGGACTACATCTTCTCCTTCATCAAGCGCCTGGGCCGCCGGCCCGAGTTCCTGACCCCCGACCGGGCGGTGATGACCATGGGCCAGGCCTTCCTTCGGGCCTATTCCCTGGCCCTGATCCGCACCTGCCATCGCCGCGGCGCCTTCGCCATGGGCGGCATGGCCGCCCAGATCCCGGTCAAGGGGGACGCCGCCGCCAACGACGCCGCCTTCGCCCGGGTCCGCGCCGACAAGGAGCGCGAGGCGTCGGACGGCCACGACGGCACCTGGGTCGCGCACCCCGATATGGTCGGCCTGGCGACCGAGGTGTTCGACGCCCTGATGCCCGGCCCCAATCAGCTGGACCGGCTGCGCGAGGATGTCGATGTCAGCGTCCAGGACATGATCACGGTGCATGAGGGCGCGCGCACCGAGCGCGGCCTTCGCGAGAACATCCGCGTGGGCGTCCAGTACATCGAGGCCTGGCTTCGCGGCCGGGGCGCGGTCCCGCTCTACGGCCTGATGGAGGACGCCGCCACCGCCGAGATCAGCCGCGCCCAGGTCTGGCAGTGGCTCAAGTTCGGGGCCGCGCTCGACGACGGCCGCAGGGTCACGTCGGCGCTGTTCGAAGCCACGCTCGCCGACGAGATGGGCAAGGTCCGCGAGGCCCTGGGCCCCGAGGTCTACGACGCCGGCCGCTTCGAGGAGGCGACGGACCTGTTCGCGCGCATGAGCCTGGCGCCCGAGTTCGAGGAGTTCCTGACCCTTCCAGCCTACCGGATGCTCGTGGGATGAGCGGACCGCTTCGCCCCTTCCCGGCGGCGCCCGTTGTCTGACGGTCGCCGCCGCTCCGCCAAATTTGGAACCTAAAGCGGGACCATAAGTTCTCCATCGCCGGAGGCCGTCTCCGGCCCGGGGCTGAGCGATGAAGCGCCGCAACCTGTCCATGGCCGTCGTCGGGCTGGCGCTGGGGCTGGGCGGCTGCGTCACCTCGCCCAAGCAGACGGTGCTCAACCTCGACACCACCGACCGCCGGTGGACCTCGCGCAAGTGCGTCGCCGCACGCGAGCAGGTCTACCAGTGGGACGACCAGCACGGTCTGAAGACCGTCGTCGGCGTCGCCGGCAACCTCGTGGTTCCCTTCGCCGGTACCGCCGGCTCCCTCGCCATCACCGCGGGCCAGCGGCGCGAGCGCGAGGCGTTGAACCGCCAGGTGCTCGCGGCGTGCGTGACCCCGCCCAAACATCGCCGCGAGCCCAGGCGCGCCTCGGGTAGCCGGCTGCATCGCCTGATGGCGAAAGGCCGGCCGTGACAATTTCATCACGGAGGCGGCGCAGTCCATCGCCTCCAACTTGGCAAGGCCGTGTCAGTGCGACAGGGCCCGTGCGGGGTCGGTCGTCCCGCTGAACGCGCGGTCGACGGAGTTCTTGCACGGAATAGAACTGCGCCGAACGCGAGAGTTCGCGCGCCCACGCCCGCAACGGCGCTGCGGCCGCCGATTGTCCCCGTTGGTCATAGACGCGCGCCAGCAGGATGAGCGCCGAAATCTTCCTCAGGTTCAGGTCGTTCTGGATGGCGATTTCTAGCGATGTGGTGGCGGAAACGGCCGCCTGGCGCGCGTCGCCCCGGCGCAGCCTTATGAATGCGTCCACGTAGTTTGCTTCGCAGATCAGGCGCGGCAGACCCATGGTCCGCGCATAGCGCATGATCCGGTCCAGCTCTTGCTGCAGCGGGCGATCCTGGGAGCCGAGCCCGAACTCGAACCTGATGCGCACGCGTGACAGACGCGCCTGGTAGCGCACATCCTCGTGGGCGCCGTTGGCGGCTAGATGGATGGCCCGGTCGACCAGCTCGAGCGCCCCCTCCTTGCCCTCCTCCCCCGCGCGCATCCGCGCTAGGTCGGCCCAGTGGCGGCAGAAGATGCTGGCGGCGCGCGTGGCGTTCAATTCGCTTAACCTCTCGACGCAGAGTTCGTAGCGCTTCTCGGCCTTTGGGAAATTGCCGGCCAAGTGGTCGAGCAGGCCCAGATAGCCGTGGGCTACGAGTTCTGGCTCCGGCTGCTCGTCCTTGGACGCCCAGATGCTCTCCAGGATCGGTTTGGCCCTGCGGCCTGCGCCCCTCTCGATGTCGACGATGCATCGGTTCAGCCGCGTTGCGCGCCACAGGGGCCCGGACACGTTCGGCTCTTCGATGTCGCGCCTGGCGACGCGCCCGGCGGCGCCCAGGAGCGCCGCCGCGTCGTTCAGACGGCCCTCGACTAGGCTCATGACGCCGCACTCGTTGAAGAGCCAGACGATCTCCTCGGCGAAGAACGGCTGTCCCGCCTTGCCGATCACCTCCAGCTTTCCTGCCATGAACAGGAGCCAGCGGACCAGCCGCCGATGCTCTTCGAAATAGCCGTAGCTTGGCGGACTGACGCGCCCGAACACGTCGAGCCTGCTGACGATGCCCAGCGAATAGACGGTCCTGACGACGCCGCTGGCCGCCCGAAGCATCAGCGCGCGCTGCGCTTCATTCGGGGGCGTTGGCGGCGGCGCGCGGCCGCCGGCCGGAAATCCGGCCAGCCCGTTGGCCAGCCGGCGGATGCGGTGGTGAGCCTCGATCCCGGGGCTGGGCAAGTCGTTAGGCTGGTGTGCGTAGAGCGTCAGACTGAGTTGGTCGACGTCGGCCAGGTCCACCTGCGGCGCGTAGAGTCGACGGAAGAAGAACTGCTGCACGAAGCGGTGGACGCCGAAGCGCTCTGGCTGTCTCGCGTCCGGGACTTTCCCTTTCGCGTTCGGAACTTTCCAGGCTGGGATGAACCGGATCACCAGGCACCGATGGACCAGGATGTCGAGCGCTCGCTCAAGGAAATGTCTTTGCATGTCCTCGTCAGCGGGCCACTTGAATCGCAGCCGCTCATCGATCTCGGGGCAGCGGCTTACGATATCGGCCTCGATCGGGAACCCGATCACCGCCAGCTGCCACATGATCCGCAACTGAAGGTCCCAGCCGAAGGGGCCGAACAAGACGTCTCGGATAGGCTGGTCTTGCTGTTTGTCCAGGAATCTCACGGCGGGGTCGCACCGATGGTCGTGCATCCTTAGGTAATGGCCGAGCAGGCGTCGGATTAGGATGGCGTCGCGGGACTGCTCGTCGCTGGAGCGGAGGTAGGCCGCTTCCTGGCTCAAGTACTGCTCGGCGGTGAACATGTCCTTGGAGAGCTGGTAGTACTCCGCGCAGGCCAGGAACATTGTCAGGTTGATGCGCTTGCGGCCGACGGCGTTCCAGACGTCCGTCTGCTGGTCGCGGCGGATCTGCTCGACAGCCTCGGCGACCCTGGGATCGAAGTAGGCCTTGGCGATGTCCTGTGCCTCATCCTGCCGCACGAAATGCACGAACGCATCCGCGCCCGCGTCTGCGACGACATTCAGCCCCAGTCGCGAAATCCGAGAATCCAGTTCCTGGGCGTCCTGCGCGCTGAGGTTGTCGGGGCGCAACTCGCGCAGCGTGAACGCTTGGGGCTCCACTTGGGGCCAGTCTTTCGGCAGTGCGCCGCCCCTTCCTGCGGAGTCTCGATAGCACTCGGGCGTGTGATCCTCGTCGCCCAGCAGCACCCAGTCGATGGAGCTGTTCCTAGACCGCGGGCCGGCGATCGCGCAGAAGAGAAGGTCGAATTGGGCGTTCTTTGGCCGACCCTGCCCATCGAACATCAGGCCTGTATGGTTGATCACAACCAAGGGCCGGCGGCCCAGCTTGTTCAGCCGGGCGTCCGAGTAAATCCCCAGCAGGCATTCCAGCTTCTCGACGCGCCGCTTCGACAGCTCCTCGAGCTTGTCCGCGCTATCCCTAGCGACGTCGGGTGCGATGAGGTGCAGCGACCTCTCCAGAAAGACGCAGATATGGTCGAAGATGGAGGAGATCTCCGGAGAGAAGCTGAAACTGAGAAAGGCGGCGGGCGTTGAAGGCGTCCGCAGCGAGGGAATGACCTCCTGACTCTCCAGGCACATCAGCAGGTCGCCCTTGCCCGCGCCCCGCGGTCCGATGAGCAGGAAGATTCGGCGGTCGGGTACGGCGGCGTCGACGATGGCCGAGTTGCTCCTGAGGACTTTCGCCAACTGCATGTACGAACTCAACTTTTCGCGTCCGTAGAATCGGACGACCTTGCCCTCGTAGAGGCCGTTTGTGGGCGGCTCCTCGCACGGTTTGATCATTCGCCGCCTGACAATGTACCGGTCCTTGGTCACTGCGCGCGCCCTTCTTCGTTTTCGAACGGGCGGTAGGCGGTCGGCAGCTGTTGCCAGCCGCCCTGCCAATGCGACCAGCGGCGCCGGATCTCGAACAGCTTGGCGCAGAACAGCGCGGTCACCACGTTGGTCATGATCTCCGGGACCGCGACTAGGAACATCGCGAGGTACGGGCACGCGGCCTCAAGTGTGAGCCGCTGGTTCTCCGACTGGAGTTCCCTCAGGATGCGGTGGCATTTGTTGAGCAACTCGATCTGAGGTCGCAGGAGACGCAGGGCCCGGTTGGGCGCATAAAGCGGGTCGTGGGCCTGCGCCGCAGAGTCCGGGTCGTGAGGATCGACCAGCCTGAAGGCGGTCTTCAGCTCGTCCTCGCCCAAGTCCTGGGGCTTGGCCTTCTCGTCGAGGCCGAGCAGCCGCTTGATCTCGGTCAGCATGATCTTCTGGCGCTTGCTGACCTGCTCCAGCCAGTTGATCCGGACCTCGCCGTCGTACGCGAACGCGTCGTAGTGGATGGTGTAGACCCCGTAACGCTCCAGGAGTGCGACCTTCTCCTCGCGCGCGGAGGTCTCTTCCCACTTTGGAAGCAGGGCGATGGCCAGACGGTCGTCGTTCTTGTGGATTTGGCTCAGGAAGTGGCGCAGCGGGCGCAACACGTCGTCCTCGCCCATGCCGTAGCCGACAAAAAGGATTGGGTTTGCCGCGAATGACAGGCGGATCGCCTGGTCCGTCAGATCGCGCGTTTCCTCGTCGCGCAGGTATTGGCGCTGGTAGTCCTGCTCTGTCACCACGAACGACTCGTCCGGTCCCGCGCGGCCATGCAGGTGCGCGAGCTGGTAGCGCGCGCCCCTGGGGCTCATCGCAAAGTCCACCAACGTCTCGGACTGGCTGTGCGAGAATACGAACTCCCGCGCTGAGCCGCCGGTCGCGTCGAACGAGTTCCTGTAAGGCTCAGGATCTCGGCTTGCCTCCAGGCGGTCCGCAGGCTCGTCGGGCGGTTCCTGCGGCAGGAAGCCGCGCTGGCGCAGCATGCTCTCGATGTCCACATCGTAGTTGGTCGTCAGGAACCGCCGTACGCCCAGATGCTCGCCGAGAGTGACCAGCGGGTCGCGCCACTCCGGGAAGGTGATCGAGCGGCTGATCGGCTGCCCGGGGAGGCTGGATCGCGCCTTTAGCGCGTCAAGCGCCGACTCGAGGGCGGTGCCCAATAGGTCAAGGGCGTCGCGCGCCCGCGATCTAGGCGTCAGTGGAAAGCAGGCCAGAACCCTGTACCGATCCTCGACCGGGAGCGGCTCCGCGTCAGGACGGGGTCGGACAGACTTGCGAGGTTGGCCGGTGAGTTCCAGCAGCTTCGTCAGCAGTCCATGCGAGAAGGCGCGGTCGATCCACGGCGAAAGCGTAGGAATGTCGGCTCGCGTCAACCGGGGGTCTTTCGGGTCCGCGAGGTCCCGGCCGAAGTGGTCGTCGATCAGGTTCTCCAAGTCTGCGGTATCGTCGTCGGACCAAAGCCCGCCCGCCTTGATGGCCTTGTGAGCGCGACGCAGCATCAGCTCAGTGTGACCCGCGCTGTCGCGGGTGCGCCGTTTCGCGGCGAGCCTGAACAGGCCGTGGCGGCCGTCAGTCGCCGGGCTGCAGCCCTGCTCAAGCTCGACGGCTTGGCTCAGGCGCTCGCACGCTTGGAACACGATCGGAAGGCGGTCGGGGCCGAAGTTCCCGTCACGCCCGTGGAGCTTCTCGATGGTCTCGCTGAGCTGCTTGATCTCCGAACTGTTTTCCAGGAAGGGCTTCGCCGCCGCTCGAGTCCGTTCCTGCAGTTCGTCGACCAGGTCGAACCAGCTGATGCGGCCATAGGCCAGCGACACGCCCGAGCCGACGAATGCGACCACCCGGCCGATGTTCAAGGCGCGCGACAGCCGCGTGAAGGCGTGGCCCTCGATCAGCTCCTCGTCCAGGCTCTCCTCGAGATAGGCGCGCGCGAACGGCCAGTCGCCCAACAGCTTGTGCGTTGGATCAGTCTCCTCGCCAGGATGCGTCGTCATGTCTTTGTTCTGATGATTTTCGCCCCGGCCTCACTATTGCCGCCACGGTTGCGGCCGTCAAAATAACTCGCGCCTCTGGGGTGTCTCGCGCGAAGCTCCGCGCTCCCGTGCTGTTGTGGGCTTGCAAGTTCGATTTGCGCGTCGAGAATTCGAGAGCTGCGACTGAAGCGGATGGCCAGGCCGGGTTCGTCGCCATCCTGGAAGCAGGGCCGTTCTCGCTGCTATAGTGCGACTTTTCTCGGGGAGGAGCGCTCAGTGTCCGAGGACCGACCGGCGCGCGAGGTCATCTACCGGCACGCCCTGATCACCCGCGTCACCCACTGGATCAATGTGGTCTGCCTGACCGTGCTCTTCATGAGCGGGCTGCAGATCTTCAACGCCCATCGCTTCCTGCACTGGGGCCAGAAGGGCGCGAATTCCGATCCCTACCTCTTCGCCCTGCCGCACGGCTTTCCGCACTGGGCCACCATCCCGGGCTGGCAGAGCCTGGCCGCAGGACGCCACTGGCACTTCTTCTTCGCCTGGCTGTTCGTGGTGAACGGGCTGGTCTACCTGCTCTTCGGCGTCATCAGCGGCCACTTCGCCCGCGACTTCGCCCCCACCCGGGTGCAGATGCGCCACATCGGACGCACCATCCTCGACCATCTTCGCCTGAAGTTCCCCAAGGGCGAGGAGGCCAGGCGCTACAACGTGCTCCAGAAGTTCGCCTACATCGGCGTGGTCGTGCTCCTGCCCTTCATGCTGCTGACGGGCCTGACCATGTCGCCGGGCGTCGATACGGCCTTTCCCTGGCTGCTCGACATCTTCGGCGGGCGCCAGTCGGCCAGGACCATCCACTTCATCATCGCCTGGACGATGGTCGCGTTCGTCGTCATCCACCTCCTGGCGATCCTCGCCGCCGGGCCGATCAACGAGATCCGGTCGATGATCACCGGCCGCTACGCCATCGAGCCGGAAGAGGAGAAGGCGCCATGAGCCGGATCTCCAGACTGACGCGGCGCGGCGCCCTGATCGGCGCGGCGGGTGCGGGCGGCCTCATCCTCTCCGGCTGCAACCAGCTTTCGCGCAGTGAAAGCTTCCGCCGCGTGCTGGCGGCGGCCGAGGGCTGGGACATGTCGGTCCAGCGCCTGATCCTGCCCAAGGCCGGGCTCGCGCGCCAGTTCACCGCCAAGGACCTCTCGCCCTACTTCAAGCCCAACGGCTCCATGTCGGGTACGGGCGACGCCTATCAGGAGATGCTGTTCACCGGCTTCAAGGACTGGCGGCTCAAGGTCGACGGCCTGGTCCAGCATCCGCTCAGCCTGTCGCTGGATGAGCTTCGCGCCCTGCCGGCGCGCACCCAGATCACCCGCCATGACTGCGTGGA
This sequence comes from uncultured Alphaproteobacteria bacterium, assembly GCA_963775275.1. GTDB lineage: Bacteria > Pseudomonadota > Alphaproteobacteria > Caulobacterales > Caulobacteraceae > JANWHQ01. The sequence continues at coordinate 2,214,607 of CAVZII010000005.1, forward strand.
GGGCTGGAGCGCCATCGGCGGCTGGACCGGCGCGCCGCTCGGCCCGATCCTGCGCGCGGCCGGGCTCTTGCCGGAGGCCCGCTACGTGGTCTTCCACTGCGCCGACAACCTGGGCGGCGGGGCGAACGGCTGGTACTACGAGAGCCTCGACTTCGCCGACGCCTTCCACCCCCAGACCATCCTGGCCTACGACATGAACGGCCAGCCCCTGCCGGTGAAGCACGGCGCGCCGCTGCGCCTGCGGGTCGAGCGCCAGCTCGGCTACAAGATGGCCAAGTACGTCATGCGCATCGAGGCGGTCGAGAGCTTCGCCCACATCGGCTCGGGCAAGGGCGGCTTCTGGGAAGACCGCGGCTACGCCTGGTACGCGGGGATCTGATATCTCCTCTCCCGTCGGGAGAGGAAGGGGCCCGGCCCGCAGGGCTGGGAAGGTGAGGGGCTTCGTCCTCGCCGTCTTGACCCTTCATCTTCCCGTCCGCTTCGCGGCCGGGCCCCTTCTTCTCCCCATGGGAGAAGAGACGAGCCCTGGCTTGATCCCGCGGCGTTTACAGCCCATGTGCTGGCCAGGTCTGTGATGACGCCCTACGACGCTCCCAGTTCCGGGCCTGAGCCCAAGCCCGCCCCCCTGGTCGACCCGTTCGGCCGGACGGTGGACTACCTGCGCGTCTCGGTGACCGACCGCTGCGACCTGCGCTGCGTCTACTGCATGGCCGAGCGTCAGACCTTCCTGCCCAAGGCCGAGGTGCTGACGCTTGAGGAGCTCGACCGCCTCTGCTCGGCCTTCGTGGCGCTGGGGACCAGGAAGCTCCGCCTCACCGGCGGCGAGCCCCTCGTGCGCCGCGGCTTCATCGGCCTTGTCGAGAGCCTTTCGCGCCACCTGCGCTCCGGCGCGCTTGCCGAGCTGACTCTCACCACCAACGGCACGCGCCTTTCCGAGTTCGCGGCGGACCTCGCCCGGCTGGGCGTTCGTCGCATCAACGTTTCCCTGGACAGCCTGGACCCGGCGACCTTCGCCCGCATCACCCGCGGCGGCGATCTCTCCAAGGTCCTGGCCGGCATCGAGGCGGCCCGTGCGGCGGGACTGAAGGTCAAGCTCAACACCGTCGCGCTCAGGAACGACAACGCCCGCGCCATCCCCGGCATGATCGAATGGGCCCACGCCAAGGGCCTGGACCTCACCCTGATCGAGACCATGCCGCTCGGCGAGATCGAGGAGGACCGCACCGACCAGTACCTGTCGCTGGCCGACGTGCGCCAGGAGCTGGAGTCCTTCTGGACCCTCACGCCCATCGGCGAGCGCACCGGCGGGCCGGCGCGCTACGTCCGGATCGAGCAGACCGGCGGTCGGCTGGGCTTCATCACCCCGCTCAGCCACAATTTCTGCGAATCCTGCAACCGCGTGCGCCTCACCTGCACCGGGACCCTCTTCATGTGCCTCGGCCAGGACGACCAGGCCGATCTGCGCGCGCCGCTGCGGGCCCATCCGGGCGACGACGGCCCGCTCCACGCCGCCATCCGCGAGGCTCTGACCCGCAAGCCCAAGGGCCACGACTTCGTCATCGAGCGCCGCGGCGCCGCCCCGGCCGTCGCCCGGCCCATGTCCGCGACGGGCGGGTGACGCCCGGCTAGGCCCATGGCGCGGATTCTCTTCTTCGGACGGGTCGCGGACGTCATCGGCCGCGAGCTCGAGGTCGGCATCCCCGACTCCGGCTGCACCCTGGGCGCCCTGAGGCGCCTGGTGACCGCCGCGGCGGGCGACGACATCCTGCTCAAGCCCGGCGTCAAGGCCTCCGTCGACAAGCGCGTGGCGCCCGACGACGCCTGGGTCCGCCCGGGCGCGGAGATCGCCTTCTTCTCGGTGTTCTCCGGTGGGTAGCTTCCGCTTGATCCGGCTCCCTTCGGTCCTTCGGGCCACCTTCCCCAGAGGGGGAGGATTTCGGGTTCGCGCCAACCTTGATCTTCCCCCTCTGGGGGAAGTCCCCGCGAAGCGGGGAAAGGGGGCCCCATGTCCGTGACCTCCCGCCTCCAGTCCGCTCCGCTCGACCCCGCCGCCGAGCTTGCCGCCTTCATGCAGGGCCTCTCGGGCGACGACGGCGCCGTGGCGAGCTTCGTCGGCGTCGCGCGCGGCAGGTCCGCGTCGGGCGAGGCCGTCCAGACCCTGTTCCTCGACCACTACCCCGGCATGACCGAGGCCTCGATCGAGGAGATCGCGGGGGCCGGCGCGAGGCGCTTCGACGTCTCCGAGGTTCTGGTCGTGCACCGCTGCGGCGAGATCGGGCCCGGCGAGGCGATCGTTTTCGTCGCCGCGGCCTCGCGCCACCGGGCCGAGGCCTTCGCCTGCGCCGACTACCTCATGGACCGCTTGAAAACCGAGGCCGCCTTCTGGAAACGGGAGGATGGGCCCGGCGCCTCGCGCTGGATCGAGCCGACCGAGCTCGACCGCGAACGCCGCCAACGATGGAGCGACTGATGCCCGGGATCGACGAGAGCCTGACCTTCTATCCGCTGAACATCGCGGTCCTGACCATCTCGGACACCCGCGACGAGGACACCGACAAGTCCGGGCCGCTGCTCGTCCAGCGGCTCACCGACCACGGGCACAAGCTCGCCGGCCAGGCCCTGGTCAAGGACGAGGTCGAGGACATCCGCCGCCAGATCACCGCCTGGGCGGATGATCCGGCCATCGACGTGGTGATCACCACCGGCGGCACGGGCTTCGCGCCGCGCGACGTCACGCCAGAGGCGGTCAAGCCCCTGTTCCGGCGCGAGATGGACGGCTTCTCGGTGGTCTTCCACCAGGCGAGCCTCGGCACGGTCGGCGTCGCGACCCTGCAGTCGCGCGCCTTCGCCGGCCAGGCGGGCGACACCTTCGTCTTCTGCCTGCCGGGCTCCCAGGGCGCCTGCAAGGACGGCTGGGACAAGGTGTTGTCGCTCGAGCTCGACAGCCGGCACCGGCCCTGTTCGCTGGCCGGCCAGATTCCGCGCCTGCGCGACGTCTGCGCCTAGGAGGCGATCCGTGAGCGGACTGTCGCATCTGGATGACGCCGGCCGCGCCCGGATGGTCGACGTCTCCGACAAGCCCGAGACGGCGCGCACCGCCCGCGCCGAGGGCGTGCTCGTCTGCGCCCCGGCCACGCTGGAGGCCGTGCGCCAGGGACGCACGCCCAAGGGCGAGGTCGTCTCCACAGCCGAGCTCGCCGGCCTGATGGCGGCCAAGCGGACGGCCGAGCTGATCCCCCTTTGCCACCCCCTGCCGCTCTCCAAGGTCGTCGTGGCCATCGACGAGGATGCGTCGCTGCCGGGCTTCCGGGTCGCCGCCGAGGTCCGCACCACCGCCCGCACCGGCGTCGAGATGGAAGCCTTGACGGCGGTCGCCGTGGCGTGCCTCACCCTCTTCGACATGCTCAAGGCCGTCGACAAGACCATGCGCATCGAGGGGGTCCGGGTGATCTCCAAGACCGGCGGCCGGTCGGGCGACTTCGAGGCGCCTTCCCGGTGACCGGCTTCGATGAGGCCGTTCAACTGACGCTCGGCATCGCGCGCCCGCTCGCGGCCGAGCATGCGCCCCTGGACCGGGTCCACGGCCGCGTCCTGGCGCGGGACCTCTCCGCCCGGGGCGATTCCCCGCGCGCCGCGGTCTCGGCCATGGACGGCTACGCCGCGCGCGCGGCCGACGTCGAGGCCGGCGCGCGCCTGTCGGTCATTGGACAGTCCTTCCCGGGCGCGGGCTTCGCCGGAAAGGTAGGCGCCGGACAGGCGGTCCGCATCTTCACCGGCGCGCCCCTGCCGGGCGGCGCCGACCGGGTGGTGATCCAGGAGAACACGCGCCGGGAGGACGGGATCGTCGTCATCGAGGAAGCGCCGCCGGGCTCGGCCCACGTCCGCCTCCAGGGCTCGGACTTCCGTTCCGGCGAGGTGCTGCTCCAGGCCGGCCGGCGGCTCGATCCCCTGGCCATGGTCGCCGCCGGCGCCGCGGACTATGCGCACCTGGAGGTCTATCTCGAGCCCCGTGTGGTCGTGATCGGCACGGGCGACGAGCTGAAGGCGCCCGGCGAGGCGCACCTGCACCCGCACGCCATTCCCGAGAGCGTCTCCCTCGGCGTCGCGGCCCTGGTCGCGGCGTGGGGCGGACGCACGCTTGCCCGTCGTCGGCTTACGGACGATCTGGACGGGCTCAAGGCGGCGGCCCGCCAGGCGCTGGGCGAGGCCGACGTGGTGGTGGTCACCGGCGGCGCCTCGGTGGGCGAGCGCGACTTCGCCCGGGCCATGTTCGAGGACTGCGGCCTCGAGCTCGTCTTCTCCAAGGTGGACATCAAGCCCGGCAAGCCGGTCTGGCTCGGCCGCGCGCTGGGCAAGCTCGTCCTCGGCCTGCCCGGCAACCCGACCTCGGCCATGGTCACCGCGCGGCTCTTTCTCGCGCCCCTGCTGGCGGGCCTGGCGGGCCAGGCGCCCGAGATGGCGCTCCGCTGGCGGACGGCGCGCCTGGACGCGCCCCTGCCGGCGACCGGCGATCGCGAGACCTTCTACCGGGCCCGGACGACGGGTGAGGGCCTGCAGCCCTTCGCCGACCAGGACTCCGGCGCCCAGAAGACCCTCGCCCTGGCCGACGTCCTCATCCGCCGCCGCCCCCACGCGCCCGCCGCCGAAGCGGGCGAGGAGGTGGAGGTCCTGGATTTCTAAGCGTTTTCTTGGCCTCCTTCTCTTTCCTTGGCGTCCTTGGCGTCCTTGGTGCTCTTGGAGGTCCCACTTTCACCGCGCGCCGAACGCTTCGACGCCGCCGGATTGACCGCCAAGAACACCAAGATCACCAAGAACGAGAGCGCCCGCATTCCGTGTGCTTGAGCAGGAGTTGAAGTGAGCGAGACCCAACGCATCGTCATCGTCGGCGCCGGCCACGCGGGGGGCTCGGCCGCCGCGCTGCTGCGCCAGTACGGCCACAAGGGCGAGATCGTCCTCATCGGCGAGGAGCTCGCGCCGCCCTACCAGCGTCCACCGCTCTCCAAGGCCTACCTCAAGGGCGACGCGGACCTGGAGAGCCTCAAGCTCCGTCCTGACGACTTCTATGCCGACCAGGACATCGTCCTGCGTCTTGGAACCCGCGTCGGATCCGTCGACCGCGACGCCAGGCGTGTGCGCCTCCAGGGCGGCGGGGAGGTCGCCTACGACGTCCTGATCCTCGCGACCGGCTCCATCAATCGCAGGCTGCCCATCGAGGGCGCGGGCCCGCACGAGCTGCACGAGCTGCGGTCCCTCGCCGACGCCGAGCGCCTGAAGGCCGTGATCCAGCCGGGCGCGCGGGTGCTGATCATCGGCGGCGGTTACATCGGCCTGGAGGCCGCGGCGTCCTCCCGCGTGCTGGGCGCCGAGGCGACCATCGTCGAGCTCGCCCCCCGCGTCCTCGCCCGCGTGGCCTGCGAGGAGCTGTCGGGCTTCTTCCAGGACTATCACCGCGCCAAGGGCGTCGAGATCCTCACCGGCTGCTCGGTCGCCGCCATCGAGCACGGCCGTGGCGGTCACATCTGCGGCGCGCGCCTGGCGGACGGTCGGACCATCGCCTGCGACGCGATCGTCGTGGGCGTCGGCGCCATGGCCTGCATGGAGCTCGCCGAGGCCGCCGGGCTCGCCTGCGCGAACGGCGTGGCCGTCGACGAGGACGCCCGCACCTCCGATCCCGCGGTCTTCGCCATCGGCGACATGACCTGGCGGCCCATGCCGCTCTACGACGGGCGCCGTCATCGGCTGGAGAGCGTGCCCAATGCGCTGGAGCAGGCCAAGCAGGCCGCCTCGGCGATCATGGGCCGGCCCCGTCCCAAGCCCGAGGTCCCATGGTTCTGGTCGGACCAGTACGACCTCAAGCTCCAGATCGCCGGCGTCCCTTTCGACTCCGACCGGCTGATCATCCGTGGCCGGATGGATGCCGCCAGGTTCGCCATCTTCCACCTCAAGGGCGACCGCATCCAGGCGGTGGAGGCGGTCAACGCCCCGGCCGAGTTCATGGCCGGCCGCCTGATGATCGGCCAGGGCAAGGCGGTCGATCCCGCCAGGCTCGCTGACCCGTCCGTGTCGATGAAGGAGGTCGCGGCCTGAAGCCCTCGCCCCGCTTGCGGGGAGGGCGGGGAGGCGGCCCGGAGCCGGTCAGCTCTTCGCCGGCCCTGTGCCGCCGGCCTGCAGCGAAACGGGCCCCGGAAACGCACCGGGGACGGCGCCCATCGGCGCCGCGAACCCGATCGCCGAGACGTCGATCTGCGGCATCTCGACGTGGAGCGCCTTCAGCGCGTCGTTGGCCAGGCGGTTGTAGTCCTTGAACCAGGACCGAAGCCGCATCCGCCACACCGGGACCCCGCCGTTGGCGTGCAGCTCGAAGGTCGATTCCCGCCCGTCCAGGCCCGAGGACACATGGTCCCAGATCAGGTTCAGCAGCGCCGCCCGCTGGCGCGCCGTGAAGCCGCCCCCGCCGAACGCCTCCTCCAGGTCCGCCGCCATCTGCGGATCCTCGAAGTCGCCGGGCCCGGGCGCCACCACCAGCGAGGAGCCTGGCAGCCGGCGCAGGGTCTCGGTCAGCTTCTGGCGGATCCTCAAGTTGTGCAGGCTCGCCGAGGCCAGGTGGATCTGCCGCGGCAGCAGGAACCCGCCGGCCGAGACGTCCGGGTCGCACTCGGCCGCGACCATGCAGGTGCGCGCGGTCTGCACGTCCGCCACCATGTCGATCAGCAGCTCGACCGCGGCGGGGCTGTTCCTGAACCCCATCACCTCCGAGGCGGCCAGCGCCAGCCCGAGCGCGAACTCCAGCTTGGCCAGCCAGCCTAGGTGCTGGTGCCACAGGAGCCAGGCCACGAGGTTGGTGTCCCTCGGCGGTCCTCCGTCCGTGCCGGCGCTCCTGCCCGAGCCCAGCGGCGTCTCCGCGGTGAAGACCTTCTCGAAGGGGATAAGCACCTCCTCGAGCCAGAGCTGGGCGTCCAGCTCGTCGTAGGCCCAGCTCATCGGCGCCACGCCAGGGTCGGGATGACGCGCGGCGGGCTTGCGCGTGATCACCCGCACCCCCTTGGCGGCCACGGGGATGACGAACCAGGTGAAGTGCTCGCGGCCGGGCCGGCGCGTCCCGCCCGACACGAACACCTCGTCCGCATACGGCGAGGCGGTATGCATCGAGACCTTGCCCGAGACGACCAGCCCCGCGTCGGTCTCCCTCACCACCTTCAGCGCCGCCCGTTCGGCCGCCTCGGGGCGGAAGCGGAAGCCGATCGGCGCTCCGCCGGCCGAGAAGGTGAGGAACCGACCTGTCCTCGCCAGCTCGTCGCGATAGGCCGCCGCGTTTGCGATCTCGCCGGCGTTCAGGCCCATGGCCTTCAGGGTGTCCAGCAGGCCCAGCGCGATCAGCGCGCCATAGCCCGGCGTATGGGTCATGTTGCCGCCGGACAGGAAGGCGACGTCCGAGATCGCCCGGCCCAGCCGGCGCAGGTCGTCCGTCGTCTGAGGGATCTCGAAGGCCTGCGGCCGTCGCGCGCCCGCCGCGTCCGGCGGCGTCATCAGACGGTCGGACCATTCAGGGTCCGCGTGCCGGTCGTACCAAGCGGCGTAGGCGTCCACCATCGGCCGCGTCAGGGGGTGGGTCGTGATGTCGGCGATCCGGCCTTCGCCCAGCACCCAGACCTCACGCCCGTCCCTCAAGCCCTCGCGATACTCATCCCCCGTGCGCACCTCAGCCTCCCTGATATGTCTTGAGACATTCTATGTTTCCTGGCGTCCGCGCGCGCAATGCCGGGCGCGATCGGCGTCGCCGAAGTCGGCCGGCTGCGCCGCCATGGGCGTCGATCCGCGGCCGGCCTTCAGCCCCGGGCTTCGCCGGCCCGGGCGGCCTTCAAGTTCGACAGGCGCGTGCGCGTCTGCTCGTCCGACGGGTCGGCAGCCAGGGCGCGTTCCAGTGCCTCGATCCGGCCCGGTCTGTCGCCCGTCAGCTTCAGCAAGGCCGCCAGGCGTCTCCAGCGGCTCGGATCGTCCGGACCGCGCTCCGCCGCGTCCCTGAGCAGGCTGGCCGCCGCCGCCGGATTTCCTTGCTGCGCGAGCAGCCGCGCCGTCCGGTCGGCCATGCCGACGTCGTCCGGCCTCAGCTTGACCGCCCTCACGAACGCGCGTCGGGCGCCGCCGGCCTGCTGCGCGGCGAGGAGCGCCCTGCCCAGGCGCCACCAGCTTCTGCCGTCGTCCCAGCGCGCGCGCACCACCTGCCTGAGCTCGGCCGCCGCCTCGGCGGGGCGGCCCTCGGCCATCAGCAGGCGGCCGCGCGCCTCCCGCGCCGGCAGGCTCCGCCGCTCCAGACCGATCAGCCAGCACCAGATCTCCCGCTCGTCCTCGGTGAGCGGTCCGTGGCGTCGGCTCTTGAGCGGCCGCCGTCGCCCTGCGCGCGCGGCCTGGTGCTCGGCCTCGATGATCGTGCGCAGCTCTCGGGCGCGCCAGGGGATCTCGCCGTAGAGCCGCACCAGCCGGCTCCGCAACGGCTCGGGCGGGTCGCGCGCGGCCCTGGCCTCCGTTTCCATCTTCGGCGTGCTTGCCGTGTCGGCGCCGATGTGGGCCAGCGCCTCGCCGATCACGGTCTCGGGCTCGCGGGCGATCCGGTCGAAGTCGATCAGCAGGAACTGCTCCGGGGCGAAGTGGCGCGCCCATCGGCGCAGGTTCGCCTCATAGAGGGCCGAGCCCAGCAGGCCATGGAGCCGCCGGCCGGCGTCCCCGGCCCGGAACGCGTCCAGCGTCGCCTCGGCCGGCGGCGGCGGGTCCGTTTCCGCGCCGGTCCAGTTCGCGTCCAGGCCGAAGACCTCGCGGCCGTGATTGATTATCGACCAGGCCTGGGCGGTGGGCTCGCGCAGCAGGCAGATCAGCTTCACCTTGGGGAACAGCGCGGCGCACAGGGCGATGCGGTCCTCGCTCATCGCCAGATAGTTGGGCGACTTCTCGCCGACCACGATGCCGCGCCGTCGCCTCGCCATGCGATCGCCCAGGCTCTCCAGGTAAGCCGTCGGCGGCCGCTCGGCGAGCCGCAAGAAATACGACGGCTCGCCCCGCGGCAGCGTCACGTCCGGGCGACGGTTCAGCGCCGTCTTCAGCCAGCTGGTTCCCGCGCGCGGCGGGCCGATGATCAGGAAGTCCGGCGAGGCCAGCGCGCAGCCGTTGGGCATGCGGCGCGTCAGCAGCCGGTCCAGCCCCCGAACCCGCCCATAGGCGCGCGCGGCGCGGCTGATCTTGCCCTCCGCCTGCAACGCCATGGCTTCACGAAAGGCTTCCGAAGCCTCGTCGAACACCTTCGGGCCCCCCCTTGGTCGGTCCGCAGCCGGACGCGGACCCCGCGTCTGCCACCTGACCCGCGGACTATAGCCCGAGCGGCGCGGTGGTCGACTCCGCGCCCGGGGCCCGCGGCCCGCCCGACGCAGCGCCGCCCTAGTGTGGTGGATCAGAAGTTCGCATGATGATGGCGGCGCCCTCGGCTGCGAACTTCTGATCCGTAAACCACACTAGAATCATACATTTGCTAGTGTCCTTATCAATTCCGAAGTTCGCATCCGCCTTGCAAATGCGCTGGCGAACTTCGGAATCGGGACACTAGCCGGGCGCCTTGTGGATCGGGTCCACCCAGGCGACGGCCTCGGGCTTCTCCACCGGCTCGATGTCCAGGTTCACCACGACCGCCTCGTTGTCGCTGCGCACCAGCACACACTCCAGCGGCTCGTCGGGCGAGGCGTTGATCTCCTGGTGCGGCACGTATGGCGGCACATAGATGAAGTCGCCCGGCCCGGCCTCGGCGGTGAACTCCAGGTGCTCGCCCCAGCGCATGCGCGCGCGGCCGCGGATCACGTAGATCACGCTCTCCAGCGCACCGTGATGGTGCGCGCCCGTCTTGGCGTCCGGATGGATGTGGACCGTCCCGGCCCAGAGCTTCTGCGCTCCCACCCGCGCCAGGTCGATCGCCGCCGCGCGGCTCATGCCGGGAGTCTGCGGCGTGTTGGCGTCGAGCTGGTCGCCCGGCACCACCTTCACGCCGGTGTGCTTCCAGCCGTCCTCGGGGATGTCGTGGTCGCTCGCCATGGCCGCCTTTCGCCCGGACGGCATTCCGCCGCCGCTCGTGCGCCCCGGTCAAGCGCTCACATGCCGTAGTCGGGCAGCTCGAAGTCGTCCTTCAGGCTCACCGAGCGGCTCATCAGCCATTGGCCCAGGCCCGGCAGGCCCATCAGCCTCATTGCCTGGTTGCGCAGCCAAACGCCGAGCGCGGTCCCGGGCGCGAAAGTCCCCGCGAACCTCGCGGCCGAGGCCTGTTTGCCCTGTACGAACGGGCGAAGCCGCGCCTCATAGGCGTCCAGCGCCGCGCCCAGCTCGCCGCCAGCCCGTTTCAGCTCGCCGGCCAGCACATAGGCCTCGGTCAGGGCCAGGCCCGTGCCTTCCCCGGCCAGCAGCGAGACGGCGCAGGCCGCGTCCCCGACCAGGGCCACGCGCCCCTTCGACCATCGCGGCATGCGGATCTGGCTGACGCGGTCGAAGTAGAGGTCCTCGGCGGCCTCCATCGCCTCCAGCATGGCCGGGACCTCCCAGCCCATGTCCGCGAAGCTCGCCTTCAGCGCCGCGCGCCGGGCCGCGTCCGTCGGCGGGTCCGCATCGCTCATCGCGTCGCGACGCGCCACCAGCAGCACGACGGTCCGGTCGTCCCTCAGCGCGATCCGCGCCGCCTGCCGGCCCGGCGCGGCGCGGGCCACATAGACCAGCTCGTCGCGCGGCCGGTAGCCCCGGACCTCGAACGTCGCCACCCGATAGCCGAGGTCGGTCTCGAATCCCGCCTGGGGCCCGAACGCCAGCCGTCGCACCCGCGAGTGCAGCCCGTCCGCGCCAACCACCATGTCGACCTCGCGGCGGGCGCCGCTCTCCAGCGTGAGGCGCACGGCCTCGCCCGAGTCCTCGATCGAAGTGATCGTCTCGCCGAACAGGGTCTCGACCCTGTCCTCGACCGTCCGGAACACCGCCTCGGCCAGATCGCCGCGCGGCAGGCTGGTGAAGCGGTCCCTCGCCATCTTGCGCATCATGTCGACGGCCATGCCGGCGACCTTGCGTCCGCGCCCGTCCACCAGACGCAGCGCCTTGAAGATGTAGCCGGCCTCCAGCACCTGGGGCAGCACGCCCATCTTCTCGACCACGTCGTAGCCGACGCCCCAGAAGTCGATGACATAGCCGCCCGAGCGGAAGCTGGGGGCCTGCTCGATCAGCACCGGCTCGTGGCCCGTGCGGCTCAGCCAGTAGGCGAGGGCAGGGCCCGCGACCCCGGCGCCGCTGATGGCGATCCTCATGGCGTCCAGTCTCCCAGAGCGAGCCTGTCGGGCAAGGGGGCCGATCCGGCGGCCTCGCCAGGCCTAACGGCCGGATCACCCGGGGGGATGCAAACGGCGCGCGCGGCTCCCGCGTTGGTCTCTCCGTTCCCGGGTCCTTGGGTCCTTGGCGCGTCCGACGGTCTGGCGCCTCCCTCGATTTGCAGCCCGGGCGGGAAAGTCTGCATGCGGACCGCCTCGGGCTCGCGCTATGGTGCGCGGCCATGACCGAACCCGCCCCCCCGCCCGGCGCCCTGATCTCGCCCGCCGCCGCCCGCAACAAGGGCCCGATCCTCGAGGTGCTGAAGCGGGTCCTGCCGGACTCGGGCGAGGTCCTGGAGATCGCGGCGGGCGCGGGCGAGCATGCGGCCTTCTTCGCCGCCGCCTTTCCGCATCTGCAGTGGCGGCCCACCGACCCGGACACGGGAGCCCTGATGAGCATCGACCTGTGGCGCGAGCAGGCGGGCCTGGCGAACCTCCTGACGCCCCTGCCGCTCGACGCCGCCGACCCGGACGCCTGGCCCGTCGCCCGCGCGGACGCGATCGTGAACATCAACATGATCCACATCTCGCCCTGGGCGGCGACCCGGGGCCTGATGGCCGGCGCCGGCCGCATCCTGCCGCCCGGCGGGGTGCTCTTCACCTACGGCCCCTACATCGATCCGGAGGCCCAGACCGCTCCCTCCAACCTCGCCTTCGACGCCAGTCTCAAGGCCCGCAACCCCGCCTGGGGGCTTCGCAACCTCGTCGACGTCAAGGCCGAGGCCGCCAGGAACGGCCTCGCCTTCGCCGAGCGCGTCCCCATGCCGGCCAACAACCTGTCCCTGGTGTTCCGCAAGGTCTGAGGCGCGCTCCCTACCCCTTGAAGAGGGAGGGCCGGGGAGGGGGTGATCCGGGCCGCGCCGCGAACGCGAGAAGGCGAGGGTCGAGGCGACGGCCTCACGTCACCTCCACCACCTCCACCTCCGCGCCGTTGACCGTGACGACGTCGCCGATCCGCCTGCCCAGCAGCGCGCGCGCCAGCGGCGAGACATAGGAGACGCTCCCTCCGGCCGGCTCGGCTTCGTCCTCGCCGACGATGCGCCAGGCCTGGCGGCGGCCGTCTTCGCGCTCGATCTGCACCGTCCGCCCGAACTGGACCAACTCGGCCTCGGGCGCCGGCTCGGTGAGCTGGGCGCTGGCGCGCCGGGCCGACCAGTAGCGCAGGTCCCGCGTGGCCCGGGCCATGGCCGTGCGGTCCGCGCTCACCCCGCCCGCCGCCTGGGCGGCGGCATAGGCGCCCTGAGCGGCCGCGAGCTCAGCTTCGATGGCGGCCAGGCCCGAGGCGGTGACCAGGTTCGGATGGACCGAGACCGGCCGGTCCGGCAGGTCGGCGGCGCGGAACTCGTAGTCCTCCTCGCGGGTGAAGGCGACGGCCATCCATCGAGCCTAGCGATTTCAGGCGACGTGGGAACCGGTTCGCCGTCCGGATTCGCCCCAGGCGCGCCGCCGGCGAATGAGAAGGCGCGTCCGGCGGGCCTTGCCTCTATGATGCGGCGCGGACCTCGGCCCCGACCCTCGCCATCCGGCGCGGACAGCGCGCCTGCGGGCCGCCCGAGGACTCCGACATGTTGACGCCACGCCAGGAGAAGATGGCCGCGCTGTTCGAAGAGCACGTCGGCGCCGAACTCGCCGGCGATCTTGCGACCACCATGGCCACCATGAGCGCCGAGCCGCACCTCAACCACGTGCCGACCATGGCCGGCGGCGTGGGTCGCGACCAGGTCCACGCGTTCTATCGCGACCACCTGGTCGGCAAGTTCTTTCCGCCCGACGTCGTCATGACCGGCGTCTCGCGCACGGTGGGCGAGGACCGGATCGTCGAGGAGCTGTTCATCACCTTCACCCACACCACGGTCATCGACTGGCTGCTGCCGGGCGTGGCGCCCACCGGCCGGCCGGTCGAACTGGCCGTCTGCGTGGTCGTGGGCTTCGAGGGCGACCTGATCTCCCACGAGCACATCTACTGGGACCAGGCCGGCGTCCTGGCCCAGATCGGCCTGCTCGACCCGACGGGCCTGCCCGTCACCGGCGCCGAGAGCGCCCGCAAGGTGAAGGATCCCGCCCTGCCGGCGCGGAGGTTCTGAGGCGGGGGCGGCCGCTCGCGCGGACGCCGCATTGTGGCCGGGCCTCCGATGCCTTACGACGGGTCCGGTTCCTGCGCCGTTCCAACGAGCGGCTTCCGACCGGAACGCAGGAGCGCCCGGTCATGAAGATCCTTTCTGCAGTCCTCGCGCTGGCTCTGGCCGGCGCGGGCCCCTCGTTCGCCCAGGGCAAGGCCGCGGACGTCGCCGCCTACAAGCGCGACTGCGACGCCGGCAAATGGTCGGCCTGCATGGTGCTCGGGGACCTCTACGGCCAGGACTCGCACAGCGACGACAGCGGCGTGCCCGTGGACAACGCCTTGGCCGCCGGGTTCTACGGCAAGGCCTGCGACGGCGGGCTGATGGACGGCTGCGTCGCGCTCGGGTCCATGCTGTACGAGGGCCAGGGCGCGCCCGAGGACAAGGTCCGGGCGGCGGCCCTGTTCAAGAAGGCCTGCGACGCGGGAAACCGGATGGGCTGCACCATGGCCATGCCGTGACGGCGTTCGCGCCGGCGAGCCCGGGTGGGCGCCGGCTCTAGTGTGGTGGATCAGAAGTTCGCATGATGATGGCGGCTCCCGCAGTTGCGAACTTCTGATCCTTAAACCACACTAGAATCATAGACTTGCTAGTGTCCCGATCGATTCCGAAGTTCGCATCTGCCTGGCAAAAGCGCTGGCGAACTTCGGAATCGGGACACTAGCGCCCGACCATGGCCATCATCCGCGGCGGATAGCGGTCGCCCTGCACGTCGATGCCCGAGAGGGCCTCCTCGATGTCGCCCAGGTCCTGCGCCGTCAGCTCGATCGCCGCCGCGCCGAGGTTCTCCTCCAGCCGGCCAAGCTTGGCGGTGCCGGGGATCGGGACGATCCAGGGCTTCTGGGCCAGCAGCCAGGCCAGGGCGACCTGGGCCCTTGTCGCCCCCTTCCCGTCCGCGATCCGGCCGACCCGGTCGACCAGCACCTGGTTGGCCTGGCGCGCCTCGGGCGTGAAGCGCGGGACGATGTTGCGGAAGTCGCTGGCCTCGAAGCTGGTGGCCGCGCTGATGGCGCCGGTCAGGAATCCCTTGCCGAGCGGGCTGAAGGGGACGAAGCCGATCCCCAGCGCCTCCAGCGTCGGCAGCACCTGCGTCTCCGGCTCGCGCCACCACAGCGAATACTCGCTCTGCAGCGCCGCCACCGGCTGGACGGCGTGCGCCCGGCGGATGGTCTCCACCCCCGCCTCCGAGAGGCCGAAATGCCTCACCTTGCCTTCCTCGATCAGCGTCCTGACCGTCCCGGCGACCTCCTCGATCGGGACCTCGGGATCGACCCGGTGCTGGTAGAACAGGTCGATAACCTCGGTCCCCAGCCGCTTCAGCGAGGCTTCGGCGACCTCGCGGATGTGCGCCGGCCGGCTGTCCAGGCCGCTCTGGCCGCCTTGAGCGTCGAAGGCGAAGCCGAACTTGGTGGCGATCACCACCTTGTCGCGCACCGGCGCCAGCGCCTCGCCGACCAGCGCCTCGTTCCGATAGGGGCCATAGGCCTCGGCGGTGTCGAAGAAGGTGACCCCGCGCTCGAAGGCGGCGCGGATCAGCCTGATCCCCTCGGCCTTCTCGACCGCCGGGCCATAGCCGAAGCTCAGTCCCATGCAGCCGAGGCCGATCGCCGAAACCTCCAGGCCGCTCGTTCCCAGCTGGCGCTTGCGCATCTTGGGACTCCTTCGTCGCTCAGCCTGTGGGCCCGGCGAGGTACTGCGCGTCGGTGACGTGCTCCATCCACTCCACGAACCGGCCGTCCAGCGCCTCCTGGATGGCGATGTGGGTCATGCCGGTGGTGGGCGTGGCGCCGTGCCAGTGCCGGTGGCCGGGCGGGCACCAGATCACGTCGCCCGGGCGGATCTCCACGATCGGCTCGCCCTCGCACTGGGTCCAGCCGCAGCCGGCGGTGACCACCAGGATCTGTCCAAGGGGATGGGTGTGCCACGCGGTCCGCGCGCCCGGCTCGAAGGTGACGGCGGCGCAGGCGACGCGGCCCGGCGCGGGCGCGGTGTGCAGGATGTCCAGGCGCACCTGGCCGGTGAAGTACTCCGCAGGCCCCTTCTGCGAGGGCTGCGATCCGGCGCGCTTCAGTTCCATGGCGGGTCCTTCTCCTGGCGGGGCGGGCCGTTCGAACGCTTGCGGCCCTGTTGTGTTCGGCGCCAGTCTAACCCCCACGCGCCGGCCGTGTCGCATCCGTCTCTGGACTCAGCCTCGGAGCGTTCAGCCGACGCCGCCCGGCCGCGACGGCCGCCGGTCAGGCCGCGGACCGTGCGCCCGCCTCCCAGCCGCGGCAGGCCAGGAGCACCGTCTTGGGCACGGGCTTCTCGCCGTTGGAGTAGTAGGCGACCATCCGGCGCGACAGGCCCAGCGCCTCGGCGGCCTTGCTGAGCGACAGGCCGTGCCTCAGCCGCCATTCCAGGAACGCGCGCGCGTCGGCATGCCCCGTCGCCGACAGGGTCTCCAGCCACAGGCTCTCGGCGCCGGCCTCCGCGCCGCTCGGCCAGACCAGGCTGTGGCCCCACTCGCCGAGCTCGACGCGGGCGAACACCGCGGGGTCGCGCAGGGACGCAAAGGCCGGGTCCTTCAGCCATGCGCCGAGATCGATCTCCGCGCGGGTCCCGTCCGACCAGCCGAGCCGGAGCTGCGCCGGGCCGGTCGCTTCGACCGCCTCGATCGTACGCATCCTGTCTGCCGCGCTCATCCGTTCAACTCCCGGCGCCTGGCCATCAACTCGTCCTCGTGCGCCTCGGCCCAGGCGGCCGCCTCGGCCTCGATCGTGACGATCTTGTGACTCTAACGCCAACGACTCTGCGAACGTCGGTGATCGCCGTGTCGCCTCTCGGCGACCTTTGCGCCTTCTCCGCGGCCTCAGCGTTCCCTTGCCGGACTCGCCGCCGCCCCTACGCCGCCGGGGCCAGCTCCTGCTGGGCGATCCTCGCCAGCTTGGCGGCGCTCTGCGCGTCATAGGGGGCGTAGATCACCACCCTCAGGGCCGGCTGGCCCTCCACCACGTAGGAGCTGTGGGCGAAGGTGATCGGGCCCATCGCCCGGTGCTGCTCGGTGTGCACCCCCTCCGAATGGCCGGTGATCTCGGGGCTGCGCCACAGCTGGCGGAACATCGGGCAGATCTCGTTCATCTCCTCGATCAGGGTGTCGAAGGTCGGGTCCGTCCCGGCCTGGCCGTAGTCGACCCGAAGCTTGGAGAGGATCCGCCGCGACATCGCCTCGTAGTCGTCCGGCACGGCCCGCCGCTCGGGGCTCATCAGCAGGATCTTGATGAGGTTGCGGTCCTCCGGCCTCATCGCGCCGTAGTCGCGGATCGCTGCGGTCATCATCCGGTTCCAGTAGATCACGTCCCAGCGGGGCGTCATCACGATCGCCGGCAGGTTCAGGGCGTCCAGGGTCCGGCGCACCGCCGGGCTGATCTCGCCGCCCTGCATCGGGCGGATCGGCGCGGGCCGGTGCTGGGCCAGCGAGAACAGATAGTCCCGCTCCTCGCCCGAGAGGCGCAGCGTGCGGCTCAGGCTCTCCAGCACCCGGTCCGAGGCGCGCACGTCGCGTCCCTGCTCCAGCCAGGTGTACCAGGTGGCCGAAAGCCCGGCCAAGGCGGCCACGTCCTCGCGCCTCAGACCCGGCGTGCGCCGCCGTCCCGCCGGCGGCAGGCCCACGGCCGCCGGCGAAAGGCGCGCGCGGCAGCTCTTGAGGAAATCGGAAAGCTGCACGCGTTGCATCGTGCTTGCGGGCGCCATCAGCTCCTCCCGTTAGTGGTGTTGTGGCTGCAGGCTCCACTATGAGGGTGGTCGCGCCGACAGCAGTCAACAGGCCGTGTGCTTATAGCACGTGCAGTACCAGTATTTCGCCTCCGATTGTCCCGGCGGTCGCGATCTGCTTCGACGGCGCCGGCGCGGCCCTCGGCGGACGACGGGCCGACGCCTGCTTCGCGGCCGCGCCCGCGCATTCGCCATCACGAGGAAACGATGAGCCGCCAAAGCCTGGAAGATAAGCTTCAAGCCGCCAAGAACCCGGTCGAGATGCTGCGCAACTCGCCCGCCGGTCCCAACGTCTATCCGGGCGTGCCCCCGGAATACACCAACTGGCGCGACGAGGTGATCGCCTGGCAGCAGTCCTGCGTGCTGTTCAACCAGTCCTACCACATGGCGGACCTGGCGCTGGAAGGCCCCGACGCGCTCAAGCTGCTCACGCACCTGGGCGTCAACAGCGTCAACGGCTTCGCCGTCGACAAGGCCAAGCAGTTCGTGCCGTGCAGCTACGACGGCTACATCATCGGCGACGTGATCCTGTTCTATCTGGCCGAGAACACCTTCAACCTCGTCGGCCGCGCCCCGGTGCTGAACTGGGTCGCCTTCCACGCCGAGACCGGCGGCTACGACGTCAAGGCCACGCTCGACCAGCGCACGGCGCTGCGCACCGACGGGCGGCGCAAGGTCTACCGCTTCCAGGTCCAGGGCCCGAACGCCATGAAGGTGGTCGAGAAGGTCACCGGCAAGCCGGCGCCCGAGCTGAAGTTCTTCAACATGACCACCATCACCATCGCCGGCAAGGCGGTGCGGACCCTGCGGCACGGCATGGCCGGCCAGCCGGGCGTGGAGCTGTTCGGCCCCTGGGACGACGGTCCGGCGGTGCACGAGGCCATCGTCAAGGCCGGCGAGGAGTTCGGTCTTCGCCTGGTCGGCGGGCGCGCCTACTCCTGCAACACCCTGGAATCCGGCTGGATCCCCTCGCCGCTGCCCGCCGTCTACTCCGGCGAGAAGATGAAGGCCTACCGCGAGTGGCTGCCGGCCACGGGCTACGAGGGCTCCTGCTCCATCGGCGGCAGCTTCGTCTCCGACAACATCGAGGACTACTACTTCACGCCCTGGGACGCCGGTTACGGCCCCTTCGTGAAGTTCGACCACGACTTCATCGGCCGCGAGGCCCTGGAGCGGAAGGCCAAGGACGACCACCGCAAGAAGGTCACCCTGGCGCTGAACGACGACGACGTGAAGCGCACGATCGGCTCGATGTTCCAGAAGTCCGACCGGGCCAAGTTCATGGACTGGCCCTCGGCGGTCTATTCCATGCACCCCTTCGACAAGGTCACCGTCGGCGGCAAGACGGCCGGGGTCTCCACCTGGATCGGCTACAGCGCCAACGAGGGCAAGATGCTGACCCTCGCCGTGCTCGACGCGGACTATGCCGGTCCCGGCCAGGAGATCGTGCTCACCTGGGGCGAGGAGAACGGCGGCACCCGCAAGCCCACCGTCGAGCGCCACGTCCAGACCGAGATCCGCGGCATCGTCAGCCCGGTGCCCTATGCCGAGGTCGCCCGCCAGCAGTACGCCGAAGGCTGGCGCACCAAGCAGGTCGCCTGAGCCAGGACTGAAACGGACGAAGAAGGGCGGTCCCCACAAGGACCGCCCTTCTGCTATCTGGGCCTAGTGTGGTGGATCAGGAGTTCGCATGATGATGGCGGCGCCCTCGGCTGCGAACTTCTGATCCGTAAACCACACTAGAATCATACATTTGCTAGTGTCCTTATCGATTCCGAAGTTCGCATCCGCCTCGCCAAGGCGCTGGCGAACTTCGGAATCGGGACACTGGGGGACCGGGAAAAGAGCGTCACCGAGGAAGCGGATTCATGAAGCGCAGCACCGATCGGATCCTGACCACCCATGTCGGCAGCCTCCCGCGCCCCAAGGAGCTGCTCGAGCTGGCGAGCTTCGAGAAGGGCCCGCCCCAGGATCCCGAGGCCTATGCGCGCAAGCTGAGGTCCGCCGTGGCCGAGATCGTCGCCCAGCAGGCGGCGGTCGGGCTCGACATCGTCAACGACGGCGAGTTCGGCAAGGAGAGCTGGGCCAACTACATCATCAAGCGCGTCTCCGGCTTCGAGGTGCGCCCCGACCAGCCGCGCACGGCCGAGTGGCTGGGCTCGGACCGCATCCGCTTCGCCGAGTTCCTGGCCCAGGAGTTCCCGCGCGCGGTCACCGGCGCGCCCACCGAGGCCTGCGTCGGCCCGATCGCCTACCAGGACCGGGCCCCGATCACCCTGGCGGTGGACGCCCTGACCTCCGCCCTCGCGCACGTGAAGGTCGAGGAGGCCTTCATGACCGCCGTGGCGCCGGCTTCGACGGCCTATAACGGCGTCAACGAGTTCTATCCCAGCGAGCGCGACTACGTCTTCGCCATCGCCGATGCCCTGCGCGAGGAGTACCGGGCGATCCATCAGGCGGGTCTGCTGGTCCAGGTGGACGACGCCGTCCTCGCCAACATGTACGACTTCCTCGTCTCCCAGAGCCCCGCGCGCTACCGCGAGTGGGCCCAGCTGCGCATCGACGCCCTGAACCACGCCCTGGAGGGCATCCCCGAGGACCGGGTGCGCTACCACCTGTGCTTCGGCTCCTGGCACCTGCCGCACGTCTGCGACGCGCCGCTAGCGGAGGTCGTGGGCTTCATCCTGCAGGTGAAGGCCGGCGCCTATTCCATCGAGGCGGCCAATCCGCGCCACGAGCACGAGTGGCGGGTCTGGGAGACCGTCAAGCTGCCCGAGGGCAAGGTCCTGCTGCCGGGCGTGATCACCCACCACATCGTCACCGTCGAGCACCCGCGCCTGGTGGCCGACCGCATCGTCCGCTTCGCCCGCCTCGTGGGCCGCGAGAACGTCATCGCCAGCACCGACTGCGGCTTCGCCCAGGTCGACGCCATCCAGCGCGTCCACCCCACCGTCATGTGGGCCAAGTTCGAGGCCCTGGTCGAAGGCGCCCGTATCGCCACCGAAGAACTCTGGGGCCGCAAGGCCGCCGCGTAGCCCCCCTCACCCTCCCGGCCGCTTCGCGGCCGGGCCTCTCCCTCTCCCCCTTCGGGGGCGAGGGCTCGGCGCCCTCGTCCTCGCCCTGGCGCGAGCCGGGGAGAAGGAGCGGCCCGCGCCGAAGGCCGGTAAGTTCAACGCAGAGATCGCAGAGGACGCGCGGAGTTCGCGGAGGGCAGGGAGGCTCTGCGTCCTCCCTGCTCTTCTCTGCGTCCTCGGCGTTCTCTGTTGCGAGCGGCTCCGCCGCCGCCGCGGTTGCCGGCGTGGCCGGCCGCCCTCGACGCTTCCCGGGCCCTGGGAGTAGACTGCGTCAACAAAGCCGAAGGGCTGACATCCCCGGGGAGAGGTGGAGGATCGCGACCATGCTGACCCAGGAACAGAACGAGCTGCTCACCCGGATCGGCCCGGACACGCCCATGGGCGACATGCTCCGGGAATACTGGGTCCCTGCCTGCCGCGCGGCCAAGCTCGAGGCCGACGGCGCCCCCGAGCGGGTCCGCCTCTTCGGCGAGAACTTCGTGGCCTTCCGCGGGACCTCGGGCCGGGTCGGCTTCATCGCCGAGGGCTGTCCGCACCGCTGCGCCTCCATGGCCCTGGCCAGGAACGAAGGCGACGGCCTGCGCTGCATCTTCCACGGATGGAAGGTGAACGTGGAAGGCCGGTGCGTCGACACCCCCACCGAGCCGGAGGAGCGCCGCCAGGTCTTCGCCGGGAACGTTCCGGTCCGCAGCCATCCCGTGCGCGAGGCCGGGGGCCTGATCTGGGTCTACCTCGGCAAGCACAAGGACAGCCCGCCGCGCTTCCCGGACTACGAGTTCACCCACCTGCCCGACAGCCACATCCAGCCCAGCCGCGGCATCATCAAGACCAACTGGCTGCAGGGGCTCGAAGCCCTGCTCGATTCCGCCCACGTCACCTATCTGCACGCCGCCAATCTCTCGAGCGTGCTCGGCCGCCAGCTCTTCAGCACCGAGTCCGACTACATGCTGAACGACGGCGCCCCGACCTTCGAGTTCGTCGAGCAGCCCTACGGCTTCCGCGAGGGCGCCCTGCGCGACGGGGGCGAGATGTGTTACGCCCGGGTGCGCGAAGTGGCGCTGCCGTTCTTCTCCTTCATCCCCTCGACCCCCGGCGGGGCGGCCATCGTCTGTTGCTCGATCCCCATCGACGACGAGACCACCGCCCAGTGGTACATCGCCTACAACCCCCACGCCCCCTTCGACGCCGACCGCATGCGCATGTTCGGCTCGACCTCGGGCGACCCGGACTACTTCAACTCCGACATGGGCGACCGCTCCAACAACTGGAACCAGGACCGCCAGGCCATGAAGGAAGGCCACTGGTCCGGCATCGTCGGGCGCGGCAACGCCTATGAGGACTTCGCGGTCCAGGAATCGATGGGGCCGATCGTGGACCGCTCCAGGGAGTTCCTGGGCACCTGCGACCACGTGATCATCCGTGCGCGCAGCCAGCTCCTGCGCGCCGTCAACAGGTTCCAGGAGACCGGCGAGACCTCCTTCAACGGGCCGGAGGTGCAGTTCGACCGCATCCGCGCCATCTCCTTCGCCTTCCCCAAGGACGGCGACTGGAAGTCCATCGACGCCTTCAACCCGCCCGCCATGGCCGCGGAATAGCGATCTTGTCTTCTCCCATGGGGAGAAGAAAGGGCCCGCTCGCGAAGCGAGTGGGAAGATGAGGGTGTAAGACAGCGAGGGCGAAACCCCTCACCTTCCCGTTGCTGTGCAACGGCCCCTTGCTCTGCCTATGGGAGAGGAGTCCTGTTGGCCCCAGCCCCCCTCCCGGCCTAGGCTCGCGGCATGAGCCCGCCTCGCTGGACCTTCGCCCTCGCCGCGCTCCTGACCCTCACCGCCGCCGTCTTCGCCGGGGCAGAGGGCGCCTCGGGGGCCCCGGCCTTCGATCCGCTCCAGACCTTCGCCCCGCTGCGGCTGCCCGACCCCGTCAACGCCGACCGCTCCGGCGACGGCGCGCCCGGGCCGGCCTACTGGCAGAACCGGGCCGACTACCGCATCGACGCGACGCTGGACGCCGCAGCCAGGACGCTCAGCGGCGAGGAGGTGATCACCTACACCAACAACAGCCCCGGCGCGCTCGGCGCGCTCTGGCTCCAGCTCGACCAGAACCTCTATCGCCGGGACTCCCGCGGCGGGGCCATGGGCGGGTTTCCGCGTACGGCGTTCACGGACGGCTACGACATCCAGGACGTCGAGGTCGAAGTGGGCGGCAAGCCCGTCCCGGCGGCCCATCTGATCGACGACACCCGCATGCGGGTCGACCTGCCCGCGCCCGTCAAGGCCCGCGGCGGCAAGGTGAAGCTCCACATCCGCTACCGTTACGCCATCCCGGGCGTTTTCGGGGGGCGCACCGCCTGGCAATCCAGCCCCGACGGCGACATCTTCGACATCGCCCAGTGGTATCCTCGCATGGCGGTCTACGATGACCTGCGCGGCTGGGACACGCTGCCCTACCTCGCCAGCGAGTTCTACCTGGAATACGGCCGGTTCGATTATTCGGTCACCGTCCCGGCCGACATGATCGTGGCCGGCTCCGGCGAGCTGGTGAATCCCAAGGAGGTCCTGACGCCGCTCGAGCGCGATCGCCTCGCCGAGGCCCGCGCCAGCGACAGGACGGTCATGATCCGGACCGCCGCCGAGGTCGCCGCCACGGCGCCCGCCGCCGGCGCCGTGCGCACCTGGCGCTTCCACATGGACGAGGCCCGCGACGTCGCCTTCGCCGCCTCGCGCGCCTTCGTCTGGGACGCCGCCCGCGTCGACCTGCCCGGGGGCCGGACCTCGCTCGCCCAGTCCGTCTATCCCGCGGCTGCCCGGCAGGCCTGGCGCCGCTCCACCGAGTATCTCAAGGACGCCATCGAGCGCTATTCCCGCCGCTGGGGCCTGGTCTATCCCTATCGGGCCGCGATCAACGTCGGCGGGCCGGTCGGCGGCATGGAGTATCCGGGGATCCTCTTCGACCCGGACCAGCCCAAGGACAGCCAGCTCTTCTACCTGACCGCCCATGAGATCGGGCACACCTGGTTCCCGATGGTGGTGGGGACGAACGAGCGCCGCTGGACCTGGATGGACGAGGGCCTCAACACCTTCATCGACGTCTACCAGTCCCAGGATTTCGAGGGCGGCGACCATGGTCCCAAGCACGATTCGGAATATGCGCCTGGCGACGGCCCGCCGGCCGACCAGATCGCGGCCCTGATCGCCGATCCGGCCGCGCCGCCGATCATGACGCGGTCGGACCTGATCCCGCGCAAGTACGGCCACCCGGTCAGCTACTTCAAGACGGCCTTCGGCCTGGTGCTGTTGCGCGAGGACATCCTGGGCCCGGACCGGTTCGACCCGGCCTTCCGCGGGTTCATCCGCGACTGGGCCTACAAGCATCCCACGCCCAGCGACTTCTTCCGGGCGATGGACAGCGCCGCGGGCGAGGATCTCTCCTGGTTCTGGCGCGGCTGGTTCTTCGAGAACTGGAGCTT
Source organism: uncultured Alphaproteobacteria bacterium (assembly GCA_963775275.1). Taxonomy (GTDB): domain Bacteria; phylum Pseudomonadota; class Alphaproteobacteria; order Caulobacterales; family Caulobacteraceae; genus JANWHQ01. Next base: position 2,238,395 of record CAVZII010000005.1, read on the forward strand.
CGACATCGCGGTCACCGGCGTGCGCTATGTGGACGGCGATCCCGCCAAGGGCGCAGAGGTGACCCTGGAGAACCGCGGCCGGCTGGTCCTGCCGGCGGACCTGCGCGTCACCTATGCGGACGGCTCGCGCCGCGACATCCGCGTCCCGGTCGAGACCTTCATGCTGGGGGCCATCCGCACCCTGACGATCCCCGCCGGCGGCCCCATCGCCGACGTCGTGGCCGACCCCGACCACCGCCTGCCCGACGCCGCCCGCGCGAATAACACGGCCAAGCCGCCGCCGCCGACATCCTGACGTCCTCGCCCCGCATTGCGGGGGAGGGGAGCCGTTCGGCGACTGCCGAATGGAAGGGCGAGAAGAAACGCGCCCGCCTCCAAAGAGAAAGGGGGCCCAGAGGCCCCCGATCCCGTCCCAGGACTCGGCCCGGTCCTAGAACCGCTTGGTCAGGTCGATGCCCCAGCGCCGGGGCATCGCTTTGAACACGAAGCCGCCGGGCGAGTACTCGGCGTTGTAGTTCGCGTTGTTCAGGTTCTTGGCCCAGGCCGTGAGCGACCAGGTGTCCCCTTCGATCCCGACCCTCAGATTGACCAGGTCCACGGGGTTGCGCGAGAACACCGGCGGCGCGCCGTAGGTGGCCACGTTCGGGTCCGACTCCCAGAAGTAGGTGTCCCCGATCCGGTTGTAGTCGATCCGGATCAGGCCGTTCAGCGCCTGGGTCAGCCGGGGTTTCCACTGAGCCCCGATGTTGAGGGTGTACTTCGACACCAGCGGCGCCTGCTCGCCGAGCCGGAAGTCGTACTGCGGGAAGGTCGAGTGGTAGTACTTCTTCACCGAGCTGTCGGTGTAGCCGAAGCCCGCGTCCACCTCGATGTCGTGGGTCAGCAGCAAGGTCGCGTCGGCGTCGAAGCCCGTGTATCGGACCTCGGGAATGTTGCCGAGGTTCTGGGTCGAGTTGGACGCCAGGTAGACGAAGAAGTAGCCGTTCTTCGACAGGGTCGTGTAGACCGAGGCGTTCAGCCTGACCCGCCCATCGGCCAGCCGGGTCTTGAAGCCGCCTTCGAACGTCTCGGCGTGCTCGGCCTTGAACAGGTCGCCCACGCCCACGAAGCCGGCCGCCCCCGCCGCTGTCGCGACCCCCGTCTGGTTGAACCCGCCCGAGCGGAAGCCGCGGCTCCAGCTCGCATAGAGCGTCACGTCGTTGCTGGGCGTGTACTTCAGGATCGCCTGGGGCTGGTAGCCGACCCATGTGTGCGTGCGCTGCAGGCCCGTCGTCGCCGGAATGGCGAAGGCGGTCAGGAACGGCTGCGGAGTTCAGGGTCGTGTTGCGGCGGTGGTCGCTGTCGAAGCGGAAGTTCAACGACAGCTCGAGCTGGTCGGTGAGGCTCGTCGAGGTGTCGATGTAAGCCGCCCAGGCGAAGTTGTCCTGACCGTCTGACAGATAGCTGTACTGCGGGTGCAGGCTCGAGCTGAACAGCGGATATTCCTGGTCGGGCGTCGTCGGCGCATAGAACGTCGGCGCGACGCCGTTGCCGGTGTCCCACTCGTTGCCGGTCGAGATGTACCGATTGGTGGCGTAGATCTCGGCGCCCGCGATCCAGCGGAACCTCTCGTCCGACGGCGATGTCAGGCGGAACTCCTGAGTGATCGTCCGCACCCGCAGGAACTGGCTCTGGTTCTGGTCGTATCCGTAGAACAGCTTCAGCAGCGACTGGTCGATCGGCAGGAAGTCGTAGGAGTCGCCGGTCAGGATCTCCTTGGTCAGGTTGTAGCCGGTGATCGACGATGCGGTCGCGAAGCCGGCGTCGTAGTCCATCTTCAGCGAGACGTCGTAGACGGCCCGGTTATCCTTGCCCGGATTATTGACCTCGACCGGCCGAGAGACGTTGTTCGCGTCCGGAATCTGGAAGGCGGCGTAGGGGCCGAAGTTCAGGCCGGGATAGTAGACGATGTTGTAGTAGAAGGCCTGGGTCCACAACCGGTCGGCCGACAGGCGAAGGTCGGCGGTGAACTTGTCGTTGGGCCTGAAGAGGAACTTCAGCCGGGCGTTCACGTCCGACACCGGGTCGGCCTTGGAGTGCAGGTAGGTGTTCTCGATGTGGCCGGCGCTGTTGGTGTAGGAGAGCGCCGCGCGGACCCCCAGGGTGTCGGACAGCGGGCCGGAGACCACGCCCTGGGCCTTGCCGCCAGGGCCGGATTCGTAGCCGGCCGTGACGCGGCCTTCCCAGTGGTCGCTGGGCTGCTTGGTGGTGATCAGGATCGCGCCGCCGATGGCGTTGCGGCCGTAGAGCGCCCCTTGCGGGCCCTTCAGCACCTCGATCTGCTGGATGTCGAACAGTTCCTGATTGAACTGGGCCGGCTGGGTCTCGGGCACGCCGTCCACGACCACCGCCACCGACGGCTCGGAGTTGCGCGCCTGGGAGATGCCGCGGATCACCACGAAGGAGGTGCCCACGTTCTGGGTCTCCACCAGGGTCACGTTCGGCGTGGACTGGATGAAGTCGCGCGGCGACTCGATTCCCTTGGCCTCGATCGTCTGGGCGGTGAAGGCCGTGACCTGGGCCGGGACCTTCTGCAGCTGCTCGGAGCGCTGGCGGGCGGTGACGATGACCTCGCCGGTTCCCGAGTCGGCGGCGCTGGCGTCCGCGCCGGCGGTCGCGGTCGGCGTCTCGGCCAGCGCCGGCGTTGCTGCGGCCAGCGCCAGGGCGGCGGCCCCCGTGGTGGCCAGCAGCCGGGCGCGCGCGCGGATATCGATGGTCATATCGATCGTCTCCCCCTGTGATAGCGCCTTCATGGATTTGTCAGGTTGCCTGACAAGTTGAAACGAGGCGGTTATCTTGAACAATACATGACGGCGCTAGCGATATGTATTGGTGAAATTGTAGCTAGTTCCATCACTAATAGCATATCATCTAGCCTGATGGGACGAGCGCCCCCGGCCGTCCCGGGCCAGCTTAAATCGCTGCGGTCCAGGCCGTATCAAGACGACCGAAATCGACCTATAGGGAGCCGCCGTCATGGCCGCTGCGCGACTGCCGAGCCGCCTGCACCACAACGCCTTCGTCACCAAGGACATGGAGGCGACCCGCCACTTCTACGAAGACATCATCGGCCTGCCGCTGATGGCCACATGGTCCGAGTCCGACGAGCTGTTCGGCGCGATGCGCACCTATTGCCATTGCTTCTTCGGCATCGGCGACGGCGGCGCGCTTGCCTTCTTCCAGTTCGCCAATCCCGACGACCAGGCCCTGTTCGGTCCCCAGATGCCGGCCTCGCCCTTCCATCATATCGCGCTGAACGTCGACGCCGAGACCCAGAAGGGAATCGAGGAGCGCCTGGCGGCGGCCGGCTACAAGGAGCCGGACAGCTATGTGCTCGAGCACGGCTATTGCCGCTCGGTCTATGTCACCGATCCCAACGGCATGATCGTCGAGTTCACCCACGATGCGCCGAACGTGGACGAGATCGCCAAGGACCGCGCGGCCGACGCGCACGACACGCTCAAGCGCTGGCTCGCCGGCGACCATACATCCAACAACGTCTACCGCTGAACGCGGAAGAACGGGGGGAGCCATGAAGCTGAGAACCTTCGCCGCCGCGGCCCTGGCCGCGGGCGCCTTCGGACTGGCCGCGGCGCCGGCCCTCGCCGACACCTGGTCGGCCGCCTATTCCGGCACGATCGTCGCCACCTACAGCGACGGCCACTCGGTCAACGTCTATGTCGAGCCGGACCACACCTACACCATCGTGCCGGCCAGCGGGGACACCATCTCCGGGACCTGGAGCGACGACGGCTCGCAGAGCTGCTTCACCATCACCGCCCCGGCCGAGGACGCCGGCGGCTCGCCGGTCTGCATTCCCGACAAGGACTATCAGGTCGGCGACAGCTTTCAGGGCGACGACGCCACAGGCCATTTCACCGGCGTGATCAACTCGGGCCGCTAGTGTCCCGATTCCGAAGTTCGCCAGCGCATTTGCAAGGCGGATGCGAACTTCGGAATCGATAAGGACACTAGCAAATGTATGATTCTAGTGTGGTTTACGGATCAGAAGTTCGCAGCCGAGGGCGCCGCCATCATCATGCGAACTTCTGATCCACCACACTAGCGCTTCAATCTTTCCCCTCTGGGGGAGGTGGCGCGCGCGCGATCAGCGGGCGTGACGAAGGGGGTGACGCCCCTCCGCGCGTTGCAGGCGGACCTGAGCCCCCCCCGTCACGCTACGCGTGACACCTCCCCCGGGAAGTGGATCCGGTCGCGTTTTTCACCGCAAACGGAGAGGGGCGGGCCGTGGCCGGCCCGCCCCTCCTGGCTTCCGGATCGGCCCCAGCCGCCTAGAACGTCTTTCTCACCGTAAGCGACCACTCCCGCGGCATGGCCGGCTGGCCATTGACGTAGCCGGCCGTGGTGTAGAGGTCGAACAGGGTCAGATAGTAGAGCTTGTCGGTAAGGTTGGTGACATCCAGCGTGGCCGACCAGCCGCCTTCCGCCGTCTTGAAGGTCAGGTGGCCGTTCAGGACCGTGTAGCCCTGGATCTGGTTCCAGGGATTGTTGATCGGGTTCGCGAACTCCGAGGACTGGTAGCTGGCGTCGATCCGCGGGGTCAGGGTGCCGAACTCCCCGACGGGGATGTCGTACTGGGCGCCCAGGCTCCACTTCCACTTCGGCGTATAGGGCGTGGTCATGTCCACCGTGATGCCCGTCGCCGTTGCGTTGGTCTTGATATACTTGAAGTTCAGGTAGCTCATCGAGCCGTCCACCTCGAGGCCGCCGAACGGATGGATCTCCGTCTCGGCCTCGAAGCCGCTCACGTGCGCGTCGCCGACGTTGGCCGGCAGGGCGCAGGGGATCGTGGGATCTCCGCCGCTCTGCAACGGGCAGGACGTCAGGGTGAGCTGAATGTTGTTGTAGTTGTTGTAGAAGGCCGCCAGGTTCAGCCGCATCCGGCGGTCGAACAGGAAGGTCTTGATCCCGCCTTCGTAGGCCGTGAGCGTCTCGGGCTGGAACGACACCGCCTGGGTCGGCACGAACGGCCGCGGGTCCACGCCGCCGCCCTTGTAGCCGGTAGCCGTGTCCACATAGGCCATGATCGAAGGGGTGAGCTGGTACTGCAGCGCCACCCTGTAATCGAGTCGGGTGCCCTGGAAGTGGGCCGTCGTCCCGTTCAGGCCATAGACCGAGCCGTTGTAGCCGACCGGGCTGGTGACCACCGACCCGTCGGCGTTATGCCGATAGAAGGTGTAGTCCTTCGATTCGTCCGAGTAGCGGACCCCGCCCGACAGAGCCGCCTTGTCGGTGACGTGCCAGGTGGCGTCGGCGTAGACAGCCTTGGTGCTGGCTGGCGTCTGGTCCGGGCCGTGCTCGAAGTCGAAGCCGACCCACGGCAGGCCGACGCGGGCGTTCAGGCCGCCCGACTGGCTGAGGTAGAAGCCGCCGATGGTGTAGTCCAGCACGTTGCCGAAGTTCCCGGTCGCGCGCAGCTCCTGGGTCAAGGAGTGGTGGACCTGCCGCTGCAACAGGATCTCCACGCCGATCGGCGAGGCGTCGGTCTGCTCGGCGAACTGGTTCTCGTAGTAGCGGATCGATGTGATCGACTTGATCGTCAGGTTGTCCGCCGCCTTGAAGTCGATGTCGCTCGAGAAGCCGCCACCCTTGAAGTGGTTGATCGGCGGGACCGTGATCGGCGAGTAGGGATCGCAGCCGAAGATCACCGAGCACGCGCTCGAGCTGTAGGTCGCGTAGCTCAGGAAGGGGTCGTTCGGGTGGTTCGGGTCAGCCGAGCCCGGGCCGTAGGGCTGGAACTGAGGCCCGAAGAAAACCGGGGGGCCGCCGTTTGCGCCGGCCGTGTAGACGGTCTGGAACGGGATATCGAGGGCGCCCGGCGCGACCTTGACCAGGGTGTTGGCCTGTACGCCGGAATGGTCGGTGGTGAAGTCTGCGGCGAGGTTGACGTCCCACTTGTCGTTCGGGAGCCAGCGCACCGCGATCCGGCCGGCCGTGAACGCCTGCGATCCGTCATGGCCGAGCACGCAGGTGTCTCCGACCTCGTGACTGGGCAGTCCCGAGCCGGGGTGCGTGCAAGCGTAGTCGACGCGGGTGACATAGCCGTCGTGGTTCTCGGTCGCCGCGGAGATCCGCACGAACAGCTTGTCCGGGACGATGGCGAAGTCGGCCGCGCCGCGCGCGTTCATCTTGTTCAGGCTGCCGTAGGTGCCTTCGATGTAGCCGCTGTTCGAGCCCGTCGGCTTCTTCGAATAGAGCTTGATGGCGCCGCCGATGGAGTTCTTGCCGGCCAGGGTGCCTTGCGGGCCGCGCAGGATCTCGACCCGGTCCAGGTCCAGCAGGTCGAGCAGCGATCCAGTCAGGGTCGGATAGTAGACGTCATCCACATAGATGCCGACGCCGGGCTCCAGGGCCAGGTTGAAGTCGGTCTGGCCGATGCCGCGGATGAAGGCCACCATCGACGAGCCGAAGGCCGCGCCGTTGGGCGCCAGGGTGACGTTCGGCGCCTCGGCCGTCACCTGGGCGAGGCTCGTCTGGTTGCGCGCCTCGAGCATCTTCGAGTTCACCGCGGTGATGGCCAGCGGCGTCTTCTGCAGGCTCTGCTGCCGGAACTGCGCCGTCACCACCACTTCGCCGATCTGGTTCGACGACGCGTCCTTGTCGGCCGCCACGGCCGCCTGGCTCCAGGCCGCCAGGCCGACCAACAGAGCGGCCGGGACGGCCGAGCGCATCAGACGGGCCCGCCCGGACATGCGGGCCGCATGACGGCGCCCGGACAACGCTTGGTACCTCTGGGAATTCATCTCGCCCCCTGTCGTTTGGCGCGGGGCTGAAGACCCTGGCGGCGATGCGAGATGCTGGGACGTCGGAAACGTTCAGCAATTTTCGCTGTCTTCGACGGCCGGATCGGATCTCAGCTTTGCGCTTGATGTGAAGTTGATCGCTGGGCCGCTGCGCACGCCGGCGTCGAAGCGCCGGCTGTCCGCACCCGCCTGCCCGGATCATCAGGGCTCGCTGTCTAATGGCAAGGCAATGCTGTCGTCGGCGAGGGCATATCCAGTCCCTCTGTGCCAAATCCACCACAACACTATCGATAATATTATAGAAACTGACAATTACTACTTATCAATACATGACTATATTATTTCATCTCAGATAACAAATTGGAATCAAACGATCCATCTGGAAACAAATTCAGCGCTCCACGGGCCCCGGCCAGACTTGGAGTTGGCGATAAGCGCTTTGAATTCATGGGCTTGTGCGGCTCGCAGCGGACGCTGGCGCGCCGGCAAGGATTGCAATCTTGCGCCGCCGCCGCCGCGCTATAACGGCCGCGCGATAAAGGGACTCCCCCTTCGTCGCATTGACTTGAAATGACTTGATCACCCGGTGGGAGCCGTCCCGCCGGGTGTTTTTCCATGGGCCGCGCCGGCCGGAGGTTCAGGCAAAAAAAGAGGGGCGGGCCCTCAAGGGTTGGCCCGCCCCTCGTCTTCCAGGTCGATTTGTTCGGCGGTCTAGAAGGTCTTTCTGATCGTGACCGCCCACTCGCGCGGCATCGCCGGCTGGCCGGCCGTGTAGCCGGGCAGGCCGCCTTCCGCGAGGTCGAACAGCGTCTGGTAGTAGAGCTGGTCCGTCAGGTTGGTCACCTCGAACGCGGCCGACCAGCTGCGGTCCGGCGAGCGCCAGGTGAGCCTGAGGTTCACCAGGGTGTAGGACGAGATCCGGTCCACGTGCAGCGAGCCGCCGTTCGGCGCGATGTTTGCGAGCGAGGTGATCGCCGTCTTGGCCGGATCGATGTCTCCCGGCTGGTTCAGCGGGCTGGTGAAGATGTCCGACTGATAGGAGACGTCCACCCGCGGCGTCAGGCTGCCCATGTCGCCGAAGGGGATCTCGTACTGGGCGCCGAAGTTCCACTTCCACTTGGGCGTGAAGGGCGTGACGCCGTTGATCGAGATGCCCGTCGTCGTCGAGCGGCCGGTGACCGGGTCGAGGTTCGGGATGAAGGTGTACTTGAAGTCCAGGTAGCTCAACGAGCCGTCCAGCTCGAGCCCGGCGACCGGATGGGCCTCCGCCTCGAACTCCAGGCCCTTCACGTCGGCCCGGCCGGCGTTGACCGGCAGGGCGCAGGGCTGCGCCGCACGGGCGGCCAGGGTCGCGCCCGGCGAGTTGTTCGGGCACGAGCTCAGGGTCAGGATGATGTCGTTGTACTTGTTGAAGAACCCGGCCGCGTTGAAGCGCAGGCGGCGGTCGAACAGGAAGGTCTTCAGGCCGACTTCGTAGGCCGTCAGGGTTTCCGGATTGAACGCCTTCACCTGGCAGTCCGGGTCCGGGCAGCCCGCGCCCTTGCCGAAGAACGGCCGCGCGTCGATGCCGCCGCCCTTGTAGCCGGTCGAGTACTGGGCGTAGGCCATCACGTTGTCGGTGAGCTTGTAGTCGAGGTCGGCCCGCCAGTCCCACCGCGTGGAGTGGAACGACGCGCTCTGGCCGTTCAGGCCGAACACCAGCCAGTTGGGGCAGCCGCCCGCGAAGTTCGGGACCGGGCACTGCACGTCCGTCCCGTCCGGGTTGTGCCGGTGGAAGGTGTAGCTCTTGTCGTCGACCGAGTAGCGGACTCCGCCGATGAGGTCCAAGCGGTCCGTCGCGTGCCAGTCGGCGTGCAGGAAGCCCGCCTTGGCCGTCGACGGGGTCGTGTCCGGCCCGTGCCGGAAGTCGAAGTCGAAGTTGTAGACGCCCGGGATCGCGCCGGCGCCCACATAGGGCAGGTCGACGCGGGCCTCCTCGTTGCCGTTCTGGTCGGCGTAGAAGAAGCCGGCCGTCAGGTCGATCGTCTTCAGGACCGTCGCGTTCATCCGCAGCTCTTGCGTGATCTGCCGGTGGTGCAGGGTCTGCAGCAGGAGCTGGACGCCGATCGGCGAGGACGGGGTGTCCTCGGCGAAGGAGTTGTAGAAGTAGCGGTAGCCGGTGATCGACTTGAACGACAGGTTGTCGTTGACCTTCCAGTCGATCGTGCCCGAGACGCCCCAGCTGCGGTAGTAGTTGATCGGGTTCACCACCACCGGCTTCCAGCCGTCCTCCAGGTGGTCGCCGCCGCCAGGAGCGCCGGGATCGATGAAGGTGGCGTAGCTGCGGAACGGATCGTTCGGGTTCGCCGTGTCGCCCGTGTTCGGGCCATAGGGCACGAACAGGCTGCCATAGGGCACGCCGTCCAGCGACAGGCCGTTGCCGCGGGCGTAGGTGATGGTGTTGGCCTGGACCGGCGACTGGTCGTCGGTGGCGTCGGCCGCGAGGTTCACCTCCCAGTTCTCCGAGGGCAGCCAGCGCAGGGCCACGCGGAAGGCGTTGAAGGCCTGGCCGCCGTCCTTGCCGAGCACGCAGCCCGTGCCCACGCTGAACGTGCGCATGCCCGAGCCAGGGTGGGTGCAGGCGTAGTCGTAGCGGGTGACATAGCCCTCGTGGTGGCGGCTGGCGCCCGAGATCCGGATGAACAGCTTGTCGGGGACGATGGCGAAGTCGGCCGCGCCGCGCACGTCGACCCGGTTCAGGCCGCCGTAGGTGCCTTCGATGTACCCGCCGCCCGAGCCGGTCGGCTTCTTGGAGTACATCTTGATCGCCCCGCCGATCGCGTTCCGGCCGGCCAGGGTGCCTTGCGGGCCCCGCAGCACTTCGACGCGGTCCACGTCCAGCAGGTCCAGCAGCGAGCCGGTCAGGGTCGCGTAGTAGACGTCGTCGACGTAGATGCCGACGCCGGGCTCCTGCGAGAAGTTGAAGTCGGTCTGGCCGACGCCGCGGATGAACGCCACCATCGCCGAGCCGAAGGCCGCGCCAGCGGGCTTCAGGGTGACGTTCGGGGCCTCGTTGGCGACCTGGAACAGGTTGGTCTGGCTGCGCTGGTCCAGCATTTGGCCGTTGACCGCCGTGATCGCCAGAGGCGTGGTCTGCAGGCTCTGCTCGCGGAACTGCGCGGTGACCACCACCTCGCCGACCTGGTTGTTGTCCTGCTGGCCCTGGGCCAGGGCGACCTGGCCCCAGGACGTCAGCCCAACGGCCAGCACGGCCGGGACGGCCGAACGCAGCAGACGGGCGCGGATGCGGGATCCGTTCATCGTTTCTCCCCCTTCGGGCCGGCGAGATGCTGTCGCTGCGGCCGATTGACTTGGCCGGTTTCCCCCGGGGTTCGTATCGCCCTGGGTGGACCGGCGGCTGAAGATATGAGGAGAGGCGTCAGCGTCCCCTGTGCGTCCACCCCCAATCCGCTGATCGGACGGCGGCGCGCAGAGTCGCCAAATCTCCCCTCAAGCCTACGGAAATTCCCGAAACGGCTTGGGTTTGGCTAGGAGTGTTGTTCTCCTAGCATCCGAAATTATATTGCTGATTCTAACAGAATTGTTACAGGAAGGTTTCAGCGGCCCCAGAGCAGGCCGCTCGCCATGCGCGCGCCCTCGGCCATGGCCTGGAGCTTCAGATAGACCACGTCGGGGTCAACCGGCCCGAACCCGGCGAAGGTCGAGAAGCCGCAATCCGATCCGGCCATGACCCGCTCGCGCCCGACGATGCCTGCAAAGCGGACGAGCCGCTCGCAGATCAGCTCGGGGTGGTCGATGTAGTTGGTGGTCGAGGTGATCACGCCGGGGATCAGCACCTTGTCCTCGGGCACGTTCATCTCCTCGAACACCTTCCACTCGTGGGCGTGGCGCGGGTTGGCCGCCTCGAACAAGAGGCCCTGGGGCTTGGCCCGGGCCACGATCGGCAGGAGCTGGCGCAGCGGAACGTCGTGGTGGTGCGGCCCCTCGTAGTTGCCCCAGCAGATGTGCATCCGCGCACGGTCGGCCGGCACATTGCGCAGGGCGTGGTTCAGCACCTCCACGTGGCGGGCGGCGAGCGCGAGGTAGTCCTCCACCGGCCGGTCCCGGTACATGGTATGCCGGCCCATCCCCAGGTCCGGGGCGTCGATCTGCAGGATGATCCCGGCGGTGGCTATGGCCTCGTACTCGAGCCGCATCGCCTCGGCGACGGCCTCCAGATACTCGTCCTGGGTCTTGTAGTAGTCGTTGGGCTGGAACAGGGCGATCACGCCGGGCGAGGCGGCGTTCATGAACGCCTCCACCGGATGGGCGCCTTCGACCGCCGCGGTCAGGTTGGCGAGGTCGCTCTGCACCGGGCCCATGTCCTTGACCCGGATCTCGCCCACGCACCGCGGGCGCCGGTACTTGGCGGTGGCGCCGGTGTCGGCCAGGCGCTTCAGGATGCGCGGGAAGTCCACCAGGTCCTGGCCGGGCTCGCGCGGGGTGTCGCCGTCGAAGCCGGTCAGACGGTCCTTGATGTAGGTGGCGTAGCTGATCTTGCTCATCTCGCCGTCCGAGACGACGTCGACGCCGGCTTCCACCTGCCGGCGCACCACCTCGGCCACGGCCTCGGTGATGACCGCCTCGGCCTGGGCCTCGTCCATGGCCACGCCGTTCTCCCGGCCGAAGACGACGTCGGTCACCTCCTGCGAGCGCGGCAGGCTGCCGACGTGGGTGGTCAGGATGCGGTCTTGGCTGGTCTTCATGGTCGGGCTTTCTTCCGGGCTCGGGGTCTGGGCGGCTGCCGCTGCGCTTAGCCTCGGCGGCGCCGTTGTTCCAGCGGCCAGCACTACTGTCATTGCAGGCGCCCGGTTCCCAGGGCTTGCCTGGGGCGCCGGCGCGGCGGCTCGGCGCCCCGGGCGTCAGCCGTCTTCCGCCGCGACGCTCTCGGACACGAGCACGATGTGCTGATCCTGCGGCGCGCGCGCAAGGTGACCCTCGGTCAGGCCCAGTCGGCGCTTCACGTACCAGGCGACCGCCTCGCGCGGCGTCAGCACCAGCCTCTGGCCCGTCATGCCGTAGTCCGCCGCTATGGCCGCCCGCTGGAACGGCTCGAGTCCGGGATGCGGAGCGATCTCCAGCCTCACGCGCCGGCGCCACGCCTCGTCCGCCTCCGCGATCCCGCCCGCAGGGCCGCCCAGGCGCGGCCCCGACAGGCGTCCCAGCACGAAGTCGCGGAAGCGGTCCTCCTCGGCGTCGCGGGCCCGCGCGTGCCAGCGGAACCCGTCGAACACCAGCGCGTGCGGCTCCAGCCGCCGCATCCGAGGCTCGGGGGCGGAGAAGGACTGGTAGACGGCCTCCAGTTGTCGCCTCGTCCGGATCGCCGTGATGACGGCCGCGAGCACCTCGGCTCGGACGGGTCGCGACGGCGGCTCCGCGACGACCGCCGGCGGCGGCTCGCCCAGGGCCCCTTCCTTTGCCGGCAGCACGCCCTCCGCGATCAGCCTCAGGTCGCGCAGCAGATGCTCGGCGTCGCTGCTGTCCGGCCGCGTCAGGCCGGGTCCCGCCCGATAGGTCTTGGCGCGCGTGTCGTAGGTCAGGGCGCCGGGATTCAGCGCGGCGAAGCGCTTCAGGTCGGCGGTCGCCTGGTTGGGCGAGACTCCGAACCTCTCCACCAGGTCCGCGCGGTTGATCCTTCGCTCCCACGCCAGGCGACTCGCGATAAAGTCGAGCCGGCGCTCGACGCTCCATCGAGGCGAGGAGGGGTCGGGCGGCGGCGAAACATCGGACATGGGCGGCTCGGCGCGATTCGGTCGCTTGACTCTTCCATGATCCACACAGAAAGTATCCGCACAGTTACTGGGATGAAGGGCGGTCGTGTCATGACCTTGGCGATTAGCGGCATGTCGCCGGCCGAGCGCGTTGGATGAGCGACGAAGGCGTCGCCACGGCCATTGCACTGGTCGCGCGCCTGACCGGAGCGACGCCTTATCGGTGGCAGCAGCGGTTGTTGCGCGACTGGTTCCTTCAAGGTCGCGCACCGGACGCGGTGGACGTCCCGACGGGGCTCGGGAAGACCCGGGTCATGGCTCTGTGGCTGGCCGCGCGGGCCCTCGGCGCACCGTTGCCGCGCCGTCTGGTCTATGTGGTGGACCGCCGCGCAGTCGTCGATCAGGCGACGGAGGAAGCCGAACGTCTGTCGAAGAACCTGGATGCCGCCCTGGGGGGGCTCGGCGCCACGACTGCGGCCGAGTGCCGCTCGAGGCTCGGCCTTTCACGGGCCAGTCTGCCCATCTCCACCCTGCGCGGGCAGTTCGCCGACAACCGGCGTTGGCTGGATGCCCCGGGCGGAGCCGCGATCGTGGTCGGCACCGTCGACATGATCGGATCGCGCCTGCTGTTCGAGGGATACGGCGTCAGCCGTGGCATGCGGCCGGCGCACGCCGGCCTCCTCGGCGCGGACGCTCTGGTCCTCGTGGACGAGGCGCATCTCGTCCCGCCCTTCAACGCGCTGCTTCGCTCGGCCGCCAGAGCCGAGCGCCCGGAGCCCGTTCCTCCCATGCGCGTCGTGGCCCTGTCGGCCACGGGCTCCCATGAGGAGGGGCGTGAGGTCTTCGGGCTCGAGGCGGAGGACTTCGAGGATGCGCCTGTGAGGACGCGGCTGGAGGCGCCCAAGCGTCTCGCCCTTCACGAGGTTCGGCCCGAGGACCTCGTCGAGGCCATGGTGGAGCGCGCGTTCAGCCTGGGAGAGGGCGGCGCGCGGGTGCTCATTTTCTGCAACTCGCGCGACAAGCTCGCCCGGTTAGTCGCCGATGGCCTGAGGGCCCGGTCCGACAAGCGCTGGAAGGGCGAGAGGACCACGGCCCTGCTCGTCGGGGCCAGGCGGGTCCTCGAACGTGTGGAGCTGAAGTCGGACGTCGTCTTCCGCCGCTTCATCGCTGGAAACGGCGAGAACCCAGGGGAAACGCCCGCCTTTCTGGTCGCTACCTCGGCGGGCGAGGTCGGGGTCGATCTCGACGCGGATCACATGGTCGGCGATCTCGTGGCGTGGGAGCGCATGGTCCAGCGCCTCGGTCGTGTGAACCGGACCGGTAGGCCCGAGCCCGCGACTGTCGACGTCGTGTGGAGCCGCACGGCGGGCAAGGCGGCCAAGGAGGACCCGGAGGACGAGCCGGAGGACGATCGCATGGCGGCCTGGCGCGCGCCGTTCGAGGCGCTCGCTTGGCGGGCTGCCGAAGATGGGCGCCGCCCGGCCGGGCCCGGAGCCCTCAGGCGGCTGAACGAGGACCCGGCGTTCAGGGAGCTGGCGGGCAAAGCGACCACGCCCGAGCCCCTGCGTCCCGAACTGACTGACCCTCTGCTGCAGGCCTGGGCCATGACCTCCCTCGCCGAGCATTCCGGCCGCCCCCGCGTTGGGCCATGGCTGCGGGGCTGGGCGGAGGATCGGCCGCAAACCCGTCTGGCGTGGCGCCGAGTGCTTCCGGTGCGGAACGGCGAAGGGCCGGATCGGGGGCTGCTCGAGTCCTTCTACGCGGCCCTTCCGCCGCACCTGTCCGAGGTGCTGGAGGCGGAGACCTCGCTCGTCGTCAGTGTCCTGAAGGCGCGCGCGGCCGGCATTCTGAAGCATGCTCCCTTGGCCTCAGCGGGCGATCTGCTGCCGGCTGCCGTTGCCGCCATCGTGCTTTCGGCCGGCAACGATGTGGAGTCGATCGTCCCGCTCGCGGACTTGGCGGAGATGGACGCCCGGCGTTTGGTCGCCCGGCTTTCCGGCCGCACCGTCGTGCTGGACCGACGAATGGGAGGCCTCTCGCCGGATGGGCTCCTGGACGCGAAGGCTTCCGGGCTTCCACGGGTTCTGGACGCGTCCGAATCCGAACCGGAGGAGGCCCGCTGGCCGGACGACATGTTGCAGGCGGCCGGCCGACGCCTGCGTGAAGTCTCGCCCGACGACGAGCCGCCGCCGGGCTGGGTGCGCCTGGACGGCTGGTCTCTGTCGTTGTCCGAAGACGATCCGGCGAAGGAGTGGCGAATCGAACGAATCGTGGGCGCGCCGGAAGTGGGCGATCCGTCCCGGTCTTCTCGCCCGCAGGGGCTGGACGAGCACCTCGGCTGGACCGCCGAAGCCGCCCGCGACATCGGCGCGGCGATAGGCCTGTCGCCGGGCTATACGCGCATGCTGGAAATCGCAGCCGGCGCCCACGACCGCGGCAAGGATCGCAAGCTCTGGCAGGACGCCGTAGGCGCCGGGAAAGCGGGACGACCCTACGCCAAGACGACCGGTCGGGGGGCCAATGCGGCCCTGATGCAGGGCTACAGACACGAGTTCGGCTCGTTGCGGGACGCGGAGGCGGACTTCGCCGCGATCGATGATGATGACTTGCGCGACCTGGCGCGCCATTTGGTCGTCGCCCACCATGGCCGCGCACGGCCGGTGATCCTGCCGTTCGACCCGGACGAGCCTCCGTCCATCTCGGAAGGACGCGTGCGGGAGGCGGCCCTCCGGTTCGCGCGGCTCCAGCGGCTCTGGGGCCCGTGGGGTCTGGCGTGGTGGGAGGCCTTGCTGCGCGCCGCCGACTGGGCCGCCTCGCGCCGTCTGGCCGAAGAGGGGCGCGCCTGATGGGGGAAGCGATCATCCCGGTGGACTTGCGCAACCCTGGCCAGGTGTTCGCCTGCCTGGGCTTGATGGAGGCCGCGGAAGTCCTCTGCGGTCCGTGCGAGGCGGGCTTCCGCTATCGCGATGGCGAGATGACGACCGAGTTTTCTCTGTCGGTCTCCGGCGAGGACGATCCGGTCGAGACGACGATCGGCTTTCTGACCCGGGCCGAGGTCGTCGCTCTGGCGCCGGGCGAGTCGGACCTGTCCGCTGCGAGGTGGCGGGTGAAGACGGAACCCGCCAAGGGCCGGGCCTTTCCGGCGCCGGAGCCCGAATCTCCGGCGACGCTGCCGGTGCGCCTTCGATCTTCCGGTTCGGAGATCTTCATCGAGCACTGGCTGGACGGCGACCACTCGGGCCGCGACAACGTGAAGTTCTGGGCCGGGGCGGCGGGATATCCGGGCGCAGCCCTTGCGCAGGACGCGATCGCTTGCATTTCTGCGCTCGGGGACAACGCCCTCGCCGCCGCGCGGCAAGATCCGTTCTCGGTCGAGGCGCCGATGTCGAGCAGCTTCCGGTTCGACTGGCGGCGCGACTACATCCCGCTGGAGGCCGGCTTCTCGCCCAATGCGCAGGGCTCGGTCACCATGGTCGGCTACCCTCTCGTCGAGCTGCTGGCCGCGATCGGCCTGCAGAACGCCAGGCCGGCCCGGGTCGATCGGCGCAACAAGCTCGCCTATCGCTATGGCGTCTCCAACGCCCGTCTGCCCACGCTGTTCGCCCGGGCTGTCCTGGGCGGCGGAGGAGTCGGCTTTCCTATCCGCCTGTTCCGTATGCAGCTCGGCTGGCCCGGGCAGGAGGGACAGGCGCGCTGCATCATCGATGCCCAGGAGGAATTCGCATGACGCCTGTCACCCACGAGATGATCCACGCCTGGGCCGACGACCTGCGCGGCCCGGTCGCTCTGCACCTGCGCCAGAAGATGCTGCCGGTCGAAGGGGAGGGCGGGGTGGTCTTCCCGCCCACCTACGCCGTGGCTGACAATCGCAGGGGGCCCGAGCGCATCCGGCACACGCCTTACGCCATCGATGAGTTGTCCGACGGCACCCTGGTCGCCCAGATCGAACTCGGTCGGCGCCTAGGCCAACCGGATGGAGCCGCTGTTCAAGCGCGCCGCGCCCGGCCGGTCCGACAACCCGCTCGCGGGGCTCGTTCCGCAGGTGGAGATCGCCCTCGAGAACGACCGAACGGTTTCGATCCTGGAGGCCGGACATCGCCTCGGGGATGCGCTGATCCGCGCTTCCGATCTGGCTGACGACGCCAAGGCAGCCTTCGCCGCCTGGCAGGAACGGGGCGACGCCGCGCCGATAGCCAGGCTCGCTCCGACTTCGCTGGTGTTCGGCGCCTGGGACTCCCGCGGCGAGCAGGCGAAGCTGCCCCGCATCGTGCAGTCGGTCATCCGCGCCTGGAACGTCGATCCTCTGCGTCGCTCGGCGCAGTACAATCCGCCCGTCGACTACGCCGCGCTCGAGGTCTTCTCGGACGACGAGAAGCAGAAGGCGGAAGGAAACGCGTCCAGTCCGCTGGCCCAACGGGGCTTCGTCCACGTCCCTGCCGTCGACACCCACGGGGGCGTCGTTGTCCGGGGCGACATCGTGCGCGACGTGACGGTCAACCTCGTCGCGCTCCGCCAGCTCGGCGGCGAGGACGGGGAGGCCCTTCGCCGCTATGTGCTGGGGCTCGCGCTCGTCGCAGCGACGGAGCCTCAGGACGGATTTCTGCGTCAGGGCTGCCTTCTGACGCCCGACCCGGACGCGCCAGCGGCCTGGACGGTGGTGGAGCGATCCGGCCGCCGGGCGGAGCTGGCGTTCGATGCGGCTACGGCCCTCGACTATGCCAAGGCTGTCGCCGCGCGGTTCGGCGTCGGCCCGGATCGGCAGGCGGCCTTCTCCAAGGAGAGGGCTCGCGCCGATCTGCCCTCGAAGGACGCGAAGAAGGCCCGGGGAGGCTGAGCCCCGTGGCCACGCGCGCCCTCTTGATCCAGGTCGGGTTGCTGGACGACCGCTGGCATGGCGTCGGCGACTGGCCGCCTTCGCCGTTCCGCCTGTTCCAGGCCCTGGTGGCAGGCGCCTACGGGGGCCGCTGGGTCGGCGAGGAGGCTGACGCGAAGGATGCGGCGTTCCGGTGGCTCGAACGTCAGTCGCCGCCGAGCATCGCGGCGCCGGCGCGCAGCCCTGCCCAGCCCGTCGCCTACTTCGTGCCGAACAATGATCTGGACTCGGTCGGCGGCGATCCGAGCCGCATCGCCGAAATCCGCACGGCGAAAGTCTCCGCGCCCGCCCTCCTCGAGCAGGGGAAGAGCTTCCTTTATGCGTGGCCTCTCGAGGGCGACGAGCCTGCGGCTTCCCTCATCTGCGAGCTCGCGGGGCGGCTGCACGCTTTCGGACGCGGAGTAGACGCCGCCTTCGCTCGGGCGGAGGTCGTCGACTTCGCCGAGGGCGAGGCGCAGCTCGCCGCCCACGGCGGGGCCGTTTCGCGACCGAGCGCCGGCCATGCCGCAGGCCTGGGGCGCCCTGCCCGGTCGAAGGCTCTCTCGAAAGTCTGAAAGCGCGCCACGCGGCCTCCGCCAGGCGCTTCGAGTCCAGGCGGGAGGGCCGGAGGGCCTCGACCCTGTTCCGCCAGCCGCCAAAGGCGGTCTTCCGGCCGGTCGCCTACGATCGCAGCCCTCATCGGCTGCTGTACGACCTGCGGTCGTCCGATGATCTGCAGCACTTTCGGCCGATCCCTCAACAGGACGCCAAGCTGCTGACCGAGGCTGTCCGCGACGAAGCTGCGCGTCGTCTGCGGAACGCCCTGCCGGAGTCTGCGCCGGTGATCGACCGCTTCCTGGTCGGGATCGGCGCGACCACCGGCGACCTCCCACGGCGCGTCCGCATCGTCCCCTTGCCCAGCATCGGCCACCCGAACGTGTCGCCCTCGATCCGGCGGGTGGCGGTCGAGGTTCCGGCGGACTGCCCGCTTCCGGTGCGCGACGTCCAGTGGGCGTTCGGCGACCTCGATGTGGCGGACCCGCGGACCGGCGAGGTGCTCGCGACGCTCGTCCCCGCTTCGGACAGGGCCATGGACCGGCACTACGGGGTCGAGATGGCCGTGCGCCGCTGGCGCAGCGTCACGCCGGTCGCGCTGCCGCAACCGCCCAGCCGCGCCCGCACCGGCGCCGAAAGAGCCGCCTCGGAGAGGGCCGCCGCCGCCGCCCTCGCGGCGGCCGTGAGGCATGCGGGCGTCGAGGCTCGCCCGGTCGAGATGCGCCTCCAGCGCGAGCCCTTCGACAGTCGTGGCGCGAGGGCGGATGCATTCGACGCTGGCCGGTTCCAGGGCCGCCTGCGCCATGTCGAGGTCGCGTTCGAGCGGCCTGTGAACGGCCCCTTGATGATCGGGGACGGGCGTTTCGTCGGGCTCGGCCTGATGCGGCCGGTCCGGGAGCCGCCTCCGGCCGTTCATCTGTTCGCGATCGAACGCGGCGAGAAGCCGGCCGCCGGGCAGTCCGATCTCCTGGTCCGCGCCCTGCGGCGAGCCGTCATGGCGCGGGCCCAGGCGGTGGTGGGCGACGCGTCCCTGCCCGCGTTCTTCACCGGTCACGCGCCTGACGGTGGACCCCTGCGCACAGGCCGGCACGATCACCTGTTCTTCCTTGCGGAAGACGCAAACGGGGAGGGCAGGATCGACCGACTGGCGGTCATCGCGCCGCACCTGGCCGACCGGACGGTGAACCCCGAAAGGAAGCGGCTCGACGAACTGGACTTGGCCCTGTCCGGCCTGTCCATCGTGCGCGCTGGCGCGGCGGGCGCCCCCCGGCTCTGCGCTCTCCCACCGCCCGGCGACGACGATCCGGTGTTCGGCCGCGCTCGAACCTGGGTGTCGCGAGCGCCCTATCGACCGACCCGACATCCTCGCCATCCGGCCGATAGCGAGTCCGCGATCAGGGATGATCTCGCGACTGAGTGCGCCAGGCGCGGATTGCCTACGCCCGCAGTGGAGATTCTGGACTGGCGGGAAGGCCCCCGAGGCGGCCTGGCGGCGCGAGCGCGCCTTGTCTTCGCGTCAATCGTCCGCGGGCCCATTCTTCTGGGGACAGGATCGCACCTCGGGGCAGGGCTCTTTGGAATCGACACTGCCCGCTGAGTGTCCAAGGCGGGAGCCTCCCCGAAAGAGGAGGCTCCTCAGCCAAGCTGTGCGTGCCGTCAGGCGAGTGCTTCGGCCTTCGGGAAGTCCGTTCCCGCGAATGCCTTGGCGACCAGCCCGGCGCGCTTGTCACCGACACTCCGGCAATTCGAGCAGGTTGTCCGGCACATCCCCGTCGGGTCGGGTCTTCAGGTACTTGTTGCCATGGGCGCTCGTCGCCACCACGACGTCCACCTCACGGCCATCTTTGACAACGAAGAATGACCAGCGGTCGCTCTCTGTGCCTTCGATGGCGTCAGCTTGGGAAAGCTTCCAGCGGCTCCCATCCTCATTGGCGCCCCCGATATGGGTGATGCGCTCCCAAGGGTTGTAACGGTTGGACTTGTTAATGCACTGAACGCGATGGCGCGACATGGCGCGGCTCTCTTTCACCGCCGGAGCGGAATAAGGAGCGGCTTGCCCATCCAACGAAATTCCTTAGACTGAAGATTGCTGACTTAGCCCTGGACATGTCGTGGCCCAAGCCGCCCTGTTCAGGCCAAAGGGGCCCCGGGCTGCCAGGCTCGGGGCCCTTTCGTATGGGTAGTGCATCCTCACGCTGATTTCGACCTATGGTCAAGCGTGTGGGGTGCTGATGCACCGCCCTCTACACTGAAGTGCATCGACGACGAAGGCGGGATGGGATATCTCTTCCCACAAGGCTGTGCGGCTTGTCGTGTTCCCGGGTTCAACCGCCCGGGCCTAATTGAAGCAGTGTCGAGGTCGGCGCATCAGCTTGATGCTCGGCAACCGAGCCGCACGGCCCCCCTTTGATGGAAGGCGATCACGGGTGATCCGTTCTGCGGGCCTCGGGCGAGGGCGCCCGCGGACAAGCGCCACATCCGCCGCCACGCCGCTTCCGACTTGTCGCCGAAATCGCTATTATAGCTAGATTGGCTAAGGGAGCCTCGCCGTGCGCGTCACGTCCACCGAGTTCCAGAACAGCGTCGGTCGCTTCCAGGACCTGGCCATGCGCCAGCCGGTGGAGATCACCCGCAACGGCCGCAGCCACACCGTGCTCATCTCGGCCGACTATTACGAGCTGCTCACCCACGGCCGGATCGTCCGCCGCGTCGAGGAGCTGGACCCCGAGACGATCCAGGCAATCCGCGAGGCGGAGGTCCCCGCCCGATACGCCCATCTGGACGAAGACCTGAGTGTGATCTCCGACTCCTAGCGCTGCCGTGGCGCTGCCCGATCCGCATCCCGGCCTGGTGGTCGGCTACGCCTACCTGTGGGCGGATCAGGCCCTCGCCGGCCGGGAGGAGGGCGTCAAGGACCGGCCCTGCGCCATCGTCGTCGCCAGACGGGCGGCCGAGGGCCGGGTCGCCGTCACCGTAGTTCCAATCACCCATTCGCCGCCGAGCGACCTCCACGCGGCGGTCGAGCTGCCGCCCGCGCTCAAGGCCCATCTCGGGCTCGACGCCGGGCGCTCCTGGATCGTGCTTTCCGAGACCAACGAGTTCCTCTGGCCGGGTCCGGACCTCCGGCCCGCCGCCGGCCGCGACGACGTCGTCTACGGGGTCCTGCCGCCGGGCTTCTTCCGCCGCGTGCGCGAGCGCCTCCTGGCCCTGGTGGAGGAGCGATCGCTGCGCCGGGTCGGACGGACGGAGTGAGCCGCGCGCGCTTCCTGGTCCGCGATCGGCGTGTTCGTGACGGGCCCGCCCTGCATCCTGAACTGTAGGGACGGCCGATCTCTTGCACCTGAGGTTGCGGGAGACGGTTCATGTCCCGATCCGAAACAGACCTCGCGCCCTCGCCCGCCGTCCAGGGCGAGCTTCAGCTCTACGCCCCGCCGGCCAACGCCGAGGAGCTGCTCGTCCCCGCCCGCATGGTCAACGAGTGGGTCTATTGCCCGCGCCTCGCCTTCCTGGAATGGGCGCACGGGGAATGGGCCGGCAACGCCGACACGGCCGCCGGCAACCGGGCCCACGCCGCCACGGAGTCCGGCTGGGCGCCGGCGCTGCCCGCGCCCGACGCCCTGCCCGACGACGGCAAGCTCAAGACCCGCCGCCTCTTCCTCGCGTCCGAGCGCCTCGGTCTCGCCGCCGAGATCGATGTCCTCGAGGCCGAGGACGGCCTGGTCACGCCCGTCGACGTCAAGGCCGGCAAGCGGCCCCACCTAGCCGAAGGCGCCTGGCTGCCCGAGCGCGTCCAGGTGTGCGCCCAGGGCCTGCTGCTGCGCGACGCCGGCTACGCCTGCGAGGAGGGCGCCCTCTGGTTCGCCGCCAGCCGCGAGCGCGTGCGCGTGCCCTTTACCGACGATCTGATCGCCGCGACCCTGCGCGCCGCCTCCGAGCTGCGCCTCGCCGCCGCGGCCGGCCGTCCGCCGCCGCCGCTCGACCACTCGCCCAAGTGCGCGCGCTGCTCGCTCCTGCCCATCTGCCTGCCCGACGAGGTGAACTGGTTCCGCAAAGGCGCCGTCCCGCGCACCCCGCCGCCGCCCGCCCGGCCGGCGCTGCCGCTCTACGTCCAGACGCCCGGCGCCCGCGTCTCCAAGCGGGACGCGACGCTCGTGATCCAGGTGGAGGGCGAGCCCGACCGCATCCTCCCCTTCGACGAGGTGTCCGAGCTCGTCCTCGCCGGTCCGGTGGGCCTGACCACGCCTGCGATGCACGAGCTTCTGCGGCGCGAGACGCCCGTGGCCTGGACCTCGTCTGGGATTCTGGTTCCTCGGCGCCACGGGCGGCCAGGGGCCGAGAAGCGCGGCCGTTCGCACCGCCCAGTACGCCCTGGCCGCCGATCCGGCCGCCAGGCTCGCCTTCGCCAAGGCGCTCGTGGCGGCCAAGGTCAGGAACCAGCGCACCTTCCTGCGCCGCAACTGGCGAGGCGAGGCGGCGGACCGCGGCCCGGTCCTCGACCGGCTCGCGATCCTGGCCGGACGCACCGACAGGATGGAGGACCCGGCCCGTCTGCTCGGCCTGGAGGGCGAGGCCGCCGCCCTCTACTTCCGCGCCCTGCCGCGGCTCTTCACCGACCAGGTCGCGGCCCTGCCGGCGTTCGCCTTCGAGCAGCGCAATCGCCGGCCGCCGGCCGACCCGGTCAACGCCTGCCTGTCGCTCGCCTATGCCGTCCTGACCCGGACCTTCTCCGCAGCCCTCACGACCGTCGGTCTGGATCCCTGGAAGGGCCTCTTCCACGTCGAGCGGCCGGGCCGGCCAGCCCTCGCGCTCGACCTGATCGAGCCCTATCGCCCGCTGGTCGCCGATTCCGCCGTTCTGATGGCGCTCAACAACGGCGAGCTCGGCCCCGACGATTTCATCACCACCGCGGGCGGCTGCAACCTCAAGCCCAAGGCCCGCCGCGCGCTCATCTCGGCCTACGAGCGGCGGCTCGACCAGGAGACCACCCACCCGGTCTTCGGCTATCAGGTCACCATGCGCCGCCTGATCCAGGTGCAGGCGCGCCTATTCGCGCGCTGGCTGCTGGGCGAGATTCCCGACTACCCGCACTACCTGCCGAGGTGACCGCCCGTGGCTTCGCCCCGCCGCAGCAACGCCGAGCACGCCCCCACTGCGGCGCGACCCGACGATGTTGGAGGACGGCTCTGATGGCCTTTTCGCGCCTCAGCAACGCCGAGCACGCCCCCGCTGCGGCGCGACCCGACGATGTTGGAGAACGCCTCTGATGGCCGTTTCGCGCCGCAGCAACGCAGAGCACGCTTATGTCGTGGCCTACGACATCGCCGAGCCCCGCCGCTGGCGCAAGGTGTTCAAGACCATGCACGGCTATGGCCGCTGGCTCCAGTTGTCGGTGTTCCATTGCCGCCTCGACGGCGGCCGCCGCTCCGAGATGGCCCAGGCGCTCGAGGGGCTGATCGACCCCGGCGCCGACCACGTCGTCATCCTCGATCTCGGGCCCGCCGAGGACGTGGAGCTCGCAGTCGAGAGCCTCGGCAAGAGCTTCGAGCCCATCGAGCGCCGGGCGGTGGTGATCTGACGCGCAGACCGCTAAGCTCGCCTCGACGCGGCGACCGCTGTGATGCGACGAAAACCGTCGTGAGCGCTCGCGCCGGCATAGATGTTTGATTTTCCAGTAGATCTTTGATATCGTGAATGTGTGTTCTTTCGGCTCTGCACGATCTTCGGGCGTCGGCGCCGGACCGCTCGCAAGACGCCCTCTAGCCGTTTGAATTGGCTTGCACAAACCGACGGCAGCTGTTCCCGGGCTCGACTGCCCGGGCCTAATTGAAGCAACGCCAGTCTACTAAGGAACTTCACGCTATCGACCGACTGTTCCCGGGCTCGACTGCCCGGGCCTAATTGAAGCCCGTCGCTCGGCAGTTCTGACCGCTCCTGTTCCCGGGCTCGACTGCCCGGGCCTAATTGAAGCGTCCGCGCGCTTCATCCAGATGGCTGTTCCCGGGCTCGACTGCCCGGGCCTAATTGAAGCCTGCCGTGGCCGGCACGAGCCCTGGACCCGCCGGCCTGTTCCCGGGCTCGACTGCCCGGGCCTAATTGAAGCGTCACGGTCGGCCTGGCCGAGCGTCGCGCCTGCGCGCTCTGTTCCCGGGCTCGACTGCCCGGGCCTAATTGAAGCAGGCGGCGCGGACGCCGCGCTCGCGACGGCCCGCGATCTGTTCCCGGGCTCGACTGCCCGGGCCTAATTGAAGCAGCTCGACCCACGCCGAGATGCTACCGCAAGGAGCGGCTGTTCCCGGGCTCGACTGCCCGGGCCTAATTGAAGCCTGGTCAGCCGACGTCCGCGAGCCCCCAAGAGGCCGGCCGCCTGTTCCCGGGCTCGACTGCCCGGGCCTAATTGAAGCCGGCGGCCGTCGCGTCAGTCGCCGACTGCGCGGCCGACCTGTTCCCGGGCTCGACTGCCCGGGCCTAATTGAAGCGGCGCAGCACGGTCGCGCAGACGCTCAGCGCGGCCGCCTGTTCCCGGGCTCGACTGCCCGGGCCTAATTGAAGCGGCCGACACGCGACGATGCCGGTTGCACGGCTCGCACCTGTTCCCGGGCTCGACTGCCCGGGCCTAATTGAAGCGCGGCTGCGTGATCGGAGCTACCTCCGTCGGCGACGCCTGTTCCCGGGCTCGACTGCCCGGGCCTAATTGAAGCACCGCCCGCAATCGGCGACCTGGCGCAGCGCCAGATCCTGTTCCCGGGCTCGACTGCCCGGGCCTAATTGAAGCTCAGCCAGCGCTCGACCACGACGTTGATGTCGTCGTCCTGTTCCCGGGCTCGACTGCCCGGGCCTAATTGAAGCAGCGCCTGGCGACTGGGGCGTCGGCGCCGCCGGCCACGCTGTTCCCGGGCTCGACTGCCCGGGCCTAATTGAAGCACCTGGCCCGAGGACGCCGCCGCGCCGTGGGGCGTTGTCGCTGTTCCCGGGCTCGACTGCCCGGGCCTAATTGAAGCAGCGCGGCCGCGTTGGCCCGGACGGCGCCGCCGATCGGCTGTTCCCGGGCTCGACTGCCCGGGCCTAATTGAAGCACCCTGCCGGCGGCGTCGGACGTCCTGGCGAGCCAGGCGCCTGTTCCCGGGCTCGACTGCCCGGGCCTAATTGAAGCACGCGCGCGCAGGAGCTGCGCATCGTCGAGCATCGTGGCTGTTCCCGGGCTCGACTGCCCGGGCCTAATTGAAGCCGGCCCGACGACGCCTGGCGCGAGCCACTGCGATGGCGACCTGTTCCCGGGCTCGACTGCCCGGGCCTAATTGAAGCGGCCGCTCAGCGTCAAGAGCTATCGCGGCGGGCGTGCTGTTCCCGGGCTCGACTGCCCGGGCCTAATTGAAGCAACCCCGGCGTGCCGCGCAGCACCGCCGACAGCAGCCTGTTCCCGGGCTCGACTGCCCGGGCCTAATTGAAGCAGCCAGCTCGTCCAGGCCGACTTCGGACAACGGCCTCGCTGTTCCCGGGCTCGACTGCCCGGGCCTAATTGAAGCCCGATCATCTCGACCTGGTGGGTGGTGGAGATCGGCTGTTCCCGGGCTCGACTGCCCGGGCCTAATTGAAGCTCGCCGAGGCGGGTGGCGAGGGCGGAGCTGGTGTGCGCGCCTGTTCCCGGGCTCGACTGCCCGGGCCTAATTGAAGCATCAGGGCGAGCTGGATGTCGAACGTGGCGAAGAAGTCTGTTCCCGGGCTCGACTGCCCGGGCCTAATCGAAGCTTCCTTGCGGCGCGTCCGGACCTGACTTCCGATGAAGCTGTTCCCGGGCTCGACTGCCCGGGCCTAATTGAAGCTTCTCGGCCTGGGCGTGGGGCGAGCGGCGGCGTCTACCTGTTCCCGGGCTCGACTGCCCGGGCCTAATTGAAGCGCTCGAGATGGGGACGCTCCGGATCGCGCCTCGGCCCTCTGTTCCCGGGCTCGACTGCCCGGGCCTAATTGAAGCGTCCCCGCGTCGTTGGCGGCATAGACCGCCGAGCCGGCCGCCTGTTCCCGGGCTCGACTGCCCGGGCCTAATTGAAGCACGCAAGACGCAGGCGGTGGGCATCATGGCCGCGCGCCTGTTCCCGGGCTCGACTGCCCGGGCCTAATTGAAGCGTCGATCGTCCGCGTCGTTGACGAGCCTGTTCATCGCCTGTTCCCGGGCTCGACTGCCCGGGCCTAATTGAAGCTCCGGCTGCAAGCTCGCCGGGGTCGAGCTGGACGCGATCCTGTTCCCGGGCTCGACTGCCCGGGCCTAATTGAAGCGGCTATTGAGCATCACCGCCCAGAAGCCGATCTCCGACTGTTCCCGGGCTCGACTGCCCGGGCCTAATTGAAGCGAGGAGACCGTCGCTTTCGCGCCCAAGATCGCTGCGGCCTGTTCCCGGGCTCGACTGCCCGGGCCTAATTGAAGCGACGTAATTCGAGCGTGACGTCCTGCCGCCTCACGAGCCTGTTCCCGGGCTCGACTGCCCGGGCCTAATTGAAGCGCCTCAAGCACTGACGGCGAGGCGGGCGTCATCGAGGGCTCTTCCCAGGCTTAACTGCCCGGGCCTAATTGTGAAGCCTCAACAGATCTCTGATCGACCGCCTCGGCCTGGGCCTCGTCCATGGCCACGCCGTTCTCCCGGCCGAAGACGACGTCGGTCACCTCCTGCGAGCGCGGCAGGCTGCCGACGTGGGTGGTCAGGATGCGGTCTTGGCTGGTCTTCATGGTCTTGGGTCTTCCGGGTGCAGGTCTGAAGGCGGCTGCGGTTGCGCTTAGCCTTGGCGGCGGCCTTGTTCCAGCCGCCGCGACTACTGTCATCGCCGGCGCCCGGCTGCAACGGCCTGCCGGGCCGCCAGACAGGGGCGTGCGCCGTCAGATCGCGGTCTGCGACAACTCCTGGCGAAGATGCGCGAGCAGGCGGGATTCATTGGCCTGCACCCACCGGAACAGGCGGTCGTCCTCGGCATGCACGGCGCGAAGCCCGGCCTCGAGCCCCGGATCGAGCTCGATCAGGTGCAAGTCCAGCCGCTTGCAGTGCAGCGGCCTGAGCGGCCGCCCGGCGATCGCCGAGGCGAGGGCGTTCACGGACGGCGTGGTCGCGGCGGCGAGATACCGGCGCTCGATGGCCCCGATGGCGGCTTCCGCGCTCGGCTCGCCGCAGATCGTCATGCACTGTTCGTCGCGCCAGGCGCCGGAGCGAAGCCAGTCCGCGGCCACGACGTTCAGGTCCGCGTCATAGGGCGCGCGCAGGAACCTGGCGATCTTCTCGGGGGGCGTCCCGCGTTCGACCGAGTGGACGGTCCGATAGCGATAGATCGACTTCAGGCGGGCGATGGGGTCGCGGACCGTCGCAACGTATCGCGCCGGGCGGCCGAGCATCGGCTCGATCTCCCGAACCGCCTCGTCGAACCGGAAATGGCCGGCCACCAGAGCCAAGGCTCGGCGCTGTTCTGAAGACTTGCGTTGCAAGGCGCCCATCACCTTGGCGAGCGTCTTGACCGTCACGGTTTCGCCGATCGCGTCCCCGATCGCGCGCTTCAGCGAGGTGCCGCCCGTCTTGAACACGTGCGGGAAGATGATCGCGAACGGAAGCTGCGCCATGGCGCGAACGCAAACATGCGGCGCGAGAGCTCGCAAGCGCGCCGCCATCCGTGCAGTGGGGCTCCGCCCTCTCCGCCGTTGCGGCGCCGCCCTGCGCGCCCTCCTCGTGTCGGTCGCGAGGTTTACAGGGCCGTGTCGTCGCGCTTAGCTGGCGAGGGCGCCAGCCAATCAGCGAAAAATGGCGGTAATCCAGACACCTGGGCGAGGCGCGGGGGGACAGGTCGATGGCTCATCAGGACGTCACGCCAGCCGTCGCGGCCGGGCCCCGCTTCAGCCCGGGCTATCGGCGCTGGCTGCTGCTGCTCCTGATGCTGATCTATACCTCGGACTTCATCGATCGCTCGATCTTCTCGACGCTGGCCCAACCGATCAAGCTCGGGCTTCACCTGACCGACACCCAGCTCGGGGTCCTGGGCGGCCTCGCCTTCGCCGTGGTCTACACCGTGCTCGGCCTCGTGATCGCCCGGCTCGCCGAGCGGTTCCACCGCGTGGGCATCATGTCCGCGTGCGTGGCGGTCTGGTCGGCCATGACGGCGCTGAGCGGCGTCGCCATGAACTTCGGCCAGCTCCTGGTCGCCCGCATGGGCGTCGCCGTCGGCGAGGCCGGCGCCGTGCCCTGCGCCCATTCGCTGATCGCGGACCACTTCCCGGTCTCCAGGCGCGCCACCGCGCTCGCCGTCTTCTCCCTCGGCATCCCCCTGGGCGTCCTGATCGGGGCGGTGGCCGGCGGCTGGATCGCCCAGAACGTGAGCTGGCGCGCCGCCTTCATGCTGGTGGGCGCGCCCGGCCTGATGCTGGCCGTGCTCGGCCCCCTGACGCTGAAGGAGCCGCCCCGGGGCCACGTCGACGGGCTCGACGCCTCGGGCCCCGCGCCCTCGACCTTCCGCGTGATCGCGCGCATCTGGGAGCGGCGCACAGTGGTCTGGGTCCTGGCGGGCGCCACGCTGGCGGCCACCGCCGGCTACGGGGTCCAGGCCTTCATCGCCGCCTATTTCGTGCGCCGCTTCGGCTTCGACTACGCCCAGGCCGGGCTCGCCACGGGCGCCATTGCAGGGATCGGCGCAGGGATCAGCACCTTGGCCGGGGGCTTGCTCACCGACCTGATCGGGCGCTGGGACCGGCGCAGCTACGGCTGGGTGCCCGCGGTCGGCCTGGTCGCGGCGACGCCGATGTTCATCTGGGGGTTCGCCCAGTCCGACTGGAAGCTCGCCCTGCCGCTGCTGTTCGTCGCCGGCGTGGCCCAGCAACTCTACCTCGCGCCGACCTTCGCGGTCGCCAACATCGCCGTGGAGCCGCGCATGCGGGCCACCTCGATCGCGCTCTTGTCGGCGGTCTGGAGCCTGATCGGCCTGGGCTTCGGGCCGGTGATCGTGGGCGCCATCAGCGACAGGACCGCCGCCGCCCTGTCGCATGCGGCCGGCGCCGACGTCATGAGGCTCTGTGGCGCGGCTGGCTGCGCGGGCGCCAAGGAGGCCTCGTCGGTCGGCCTGATCTACGGCCTGATGGCGATCTCGGTCCTCTTCGCGGCGGGCGCGGCGTTCTACCTGATCGCCACCCGCAACATGCGCAAGGACCTGCCGGCGGCATGAAGCCATCTCCGCCCCGCGAACGGGCGTGAGGCTGGCCGCGGAAGAATCATGGCTTTGCAGTGTGGTGGATCGGAGTTCGCACGATAGGCGGCTCCCGCAGTTGCGAACTTCTGATCCTTAAACCACACTAGAATCATAGACTTGCTAGTGTCCTATCGATTCCGAAGTTCGCATCTGCCTGGCAAAAAGCGCTGGCGAACTTCGGAATGGGACACTAGTGTCCTTTTGGACTTTGACGTTCGTTCGGTGTCGCCACCAGGCGGTTACGAACGTCGGAGTTGGGACACTCGCTGCGCCGCGCAGAATCCTGCGCCTCCGTGTCGGCGCGGCGCGATCTCGATCGTCCTCGGGTCGCCATCTCAACAGGAGACGTCGCATGTCCGAGCAGCTGCAAGCCCAGGTTCCCGCCATGGCCCCCGCCAGGGGCGGATTGGTCGCCTATCTCAACGTCGACGGCGCAACGAAGGCGGCCGAGCTCTATCGAAGGGCGTTCGGGGCCGTCCTGGCGGCCATGGCTCCGCCCGACGACAAGGGCCGGACGATGCACGTCCACCTCTACGTCAACGGCTCCTCGCTGATGCTCTCGGACTTCTATCCCGAGCACGGCTTCGAGCCGGTCGCGCCGCAGGGGTTCGGTCTGACCCTGATGGTCGACGACATCGAGACCGATTTCAGACGAGCGGTCGACGCCGGCTGCACCGCGGTCCAGCCGCCGCAGAAGATGTTCTGGGGCGACGTCTACGGCCAGCTGCGCGACCCGTTCGGCGTGCAGTGGTCGATGAACCAGGCCGCGGGCTGAGCGGACCTCGCTCCGGGTCGCGACCGGCTCGATGCTCTCCTCGGCGCGTCCGAATCGGCGAGCGCGTCCCTGACGGCGTTCCCCAGAACCGCATCGTCGAGTATGGCTCGGATCGGCCATGCCGATCAGCAGCCTCTCCGTCGACCAAATCTCCGCTGCGCTCGGCTGGGGCGGCGCGGTCGAGCGAGGCCGCGCGTACTTCAAGCAGGGCCGCGTGCTGGCAATGACGCAGCGGGCCGTGGGCGAAGGCCTCGTCATCGAGGCGGAGGTGGCCGGAAGCGACTCCCGGCCCTATCGCCAGACCATCTCGATCGCCCCTTCGTCCGGGGGGCGGGTCAGGATCGACGGCGAGTGCAGCTGCCCCGTGGGATGGAACTGCAAGCACGTGGCCGCCGCCCTCCTTGCATGGCGCGAGGCGCCGCCCGATCCCTTCCAGGTTCCGCCGCAGCTGACGAGCTGGCTCGAGATGATGGCCGACGCCGTCGCACGCTCGAGCGAGACCTGGCCGGAAGGCGCGTCACAGCGCCTGTTCTATCTGCTCGACGTGCAGCGCGACGGCTTGGCCGTGGTGCGGCCCATGTCGGTGAAGCTGGATCGCCGGGGCGAGGTGAGCGGCCAGCCCAGGCTCCAGGACGCCAATGCCGCAGCCTCGCGCACGCCCGCAAAGTATCTGCGCGCCAGCGACCTGCGCATCCTCTCCCGGATCGTTGCGGCCCGGCGCTGGAGCGCCGTCCCTGAGGAC
Organism: uncultured Alphaproteobacteria bacterium; assembly: GCA_963775275.1. Lineage (GTDB taxonomy): Bacteria > Pseudomonadota > Alphaproteobacteria > Caulobacterales > Caulobacteraceae > JANWHQ01. The sequence continues at coordinate 2,269,080 of CAVZII010000005.1, forward strand.
TACGCCCTCGTCGGGGCCCCGGGCGCCGCGGCGCTCATGGAGATGGCCGCCACGGGCCGCTGCCGCTGGCGCGAGCTTTCGGGGCGCCCGATCGCTCCGGGTCCGGCCCTGCCCGCGCGGATCGGATGGCGGAGCGACGACGACGGGGTCCAGCGGCTCGTCGTCGAGGCGGAGGCGGGCGAGCGCCTGCTCACCCTGAATCTGTCGCCGCCGCACTATCTGGACCCCGAGGCCGGCATTGTCGGCCCCCTCCACACCGGTCTCCCCGACGCGGTGGCCTCGCTCCTGGCCCAGGCGCCGCCGCTGCCTCCGGCCATCGCCGAGGAGGCGTCCGAACGGCTGGCCCGGACCCTCGCGGGCAGTGGCCTGCAACTGGCCGCGCCCGAGCGGCCCTCGGGTTACAGCACGGTCCGCCCCTCGCCGCGGCCCGTCGCCCGCATCGGCGCGGCGCAGGTCCAGCGCACCCGGAAGATCGAGGCCCCGTCCCGCAGCGGGTGGCGCGGCTACGTCTACGGCTACGGCCTCGAGACCGCCGAGCTGCCCGTGCTCCGGCTCGCCTTCGACTATGCCGGGACGAGCTTCGATCTCGGCGATCCGGTTGCGGCCAGGGCCTCCCCGGCGGACCGCAAGGTCCGCGTGGTTCGAGATCCGGCGGCCGAGAAGCGCCTGGTCTCGCGCCTCCGCGCGGCGGGCCTGAAGCGCCTGGACGGCGTGCGCGACCTGCATCCGGCCTCCGACCAGCGGGCCTGGTTCACGCTGGACGCGCGGTCCGCGCCGGGCGACTTCGCGGGATTCATCCTGAACGAGCGGCCGGTCCTGGAGTCCGAGGGCTGGGTCGTCGAGGTCGACCCGGCCTTCCCTCTGCGCCTGGCCGAGGCCGACGCCGACGGCTGGGGCTTCGCGCTGGCGCCAGTCGACGCGGCCCAGGACTGGTTCGACCTGCAGCTCGGGGTGCGGGTCGAGGGCCGGCGGGTCGACGTCCTGCCGGCCCTGCTGGACCTCCTGCGCGCCTTGCCGGAGGGCGGCGGGCCGGACGCGGTGCGCCGGCTGGTCGAGCAGCGCCGGCCGAGAGGCGTGCTCGCCGTGCCGCTGGCCGATGGACGCATGCTCACCTTGCCCGTCGAGCGGGTCGGGCCGATCCTCGAGGGGCTCGTGGCGGTCTGGGGGCCGCGCCCGGAGCCAGAGGAGACGCGCCTGTCGCGCTGGCAGTCGCAGGAGCTGGCCGAGCTCCAGGATCGAAGCGGCGGAGTCGCCTCCTGGTCGGGCGCGGCGCGCCTCATGGAGCTTGCCGCCGAGCTCAGGGACTGGCCGTCGCGGCCGCCCACTCCGGTCCCGTCGACATTCCGCGCGAGCCTTCGCGCCTACCAGCAGGCCGGGCTCGATTGGCTGCAGATGCTGGGGCGGTGCGGGTTCGGCGGTTTGCTCGCCGACGACATGGGCCTCGGTAAGACCATCCAGGCCCTGGCTCACCTGTCGGTCCTGAAGGCGGCCGGAGATCTGGCGGCGCCGGCCCTGGTCGTCGCCCCCACCAGCGTCCTGCCCAACTGGGCCGCGGAGGCCGGCCGGTTCGCGCCCGAGCTTCGGACCCTCGTCCTGCGCGGCAGGGACCGGCGGGACGACTTCGCGCGCATTCCCGAGCACGATCTCGTCGTCACCTCCTATCCGCTCTTGGCGCGAGACCGCGCGGCCCTGGCCGAGCGCGATTGGAGCGTGGCGATCCTCGACGAGGGCCAGGTTATCCGCAATCCGGCCACGGCGGGCGCCCAGGCCGCCTTCGCCCTGAAGGCCCGCCAGCGGATCGTCCTTTCCGGAACGCCGGTGGAGAACCACCTGGGCGACGTCTGGTCGCTGATGAACTTCCTGAACCCGGGGATGCTGGGCGACGCCAAGGCCTTCGCCAGGGCGTTCCGCACCCCCATCGAGAAGCAGGGCGACGCCGCGGCGCGAGCGCGCCTCGCCCGCCGGCTGCGGCCCTTCTTGCTGAGGCGCGCCAAGGCGGAGGTCGCCGGCGAGCTGCCGCCCAGGACCGAGATCGCCGAGACGGTCGAGCTGACGCCCGCCCAGGCCGATCTCTACGAATCCACGCGCCTGATCATGCACGCGCGGGTCCGCGACGCCCTGGCGCAGAAGGGCCTGGCCCGCAGCTCGGTGATCGTGCTGGACGCCTTGCTCAAGCTGCGCCAGGTGTGCTGCGACCCGCGCCTGGTCAAGGGCGCCCGCGCCCGGCCGGACGCAGCCGCGTCGGCCAAGCTGCAGCGCCTGCTCGAGCTGGTGGTTCAGCTCCGCGAGGAGGGGCGGCGCGCACTCGTCTTCTCCCAGTTCACCACCATGCTGGGCCTGATCCGCGACGAGATCGACGCCCTTGGCCTGGAGTACGCCTGGCTCACCGGGGACACTGCCGATCGCGCCGAGCCGGTGCGGCGCTTCCAGGCGGGCGAGGCGCCGCTGTTCCTGATCAGCCTCAAGGCGGGCGGCTTCGGCCTCAATCTCACGGCCGCCGACACGGTGATCCTCTACGACCCTTGGTGGAACCCGGCGGTGGAGGCCCAGGCGATCGACCGCGCCCACCGCATCGGGCAGACCCAGCCCGTATTCGTCCACCGGCTGATCGCCGCGGGGACGATCGAGGACAAGATGCTCGCGCTCCAGGCGCGCAAGCGCGAGCTGGCCGCCGCCCTCTGGGACGAGGACGCAGCCGGCCTGGGCGCCCTCACCGAAGCGGACGTCCAGGCCCTGTTCGCGCCGTAGCTTCCGCCTCGGCGGGCGAGACGGGCCTGGGCGCCGGCGGCAGACGGCCGTGGGCAGGCGATCGGCGTCTGCGCCGTCAGGCGGCGACCGGCTCGACGCTCTCCTCGGCCGGCCGCTCCGGGTCGATCAGGAAGGCGGGCGCGCCCAACGTGATCTCGGCGGTCCCGAACGCCGCCCCCATGGGGAAGCGCGGCAGGAACGCGTCGCCCGCGCCGAACGCGGCGGCGTCGAAGGCCTCCAGCGCCTGCGGCCCGCCGTCGGCGGAGGCGTAGGCCGAGCTCACCGGCGCGTTGACGAGCACCGGCCGCCCGTCCGGCGCCTCGGCCAGGGTGGTGACCGACGGCACGTTCATCCGCGTGCCGGGCAGCGCATGGCGCTCGCGCAGCTTCAGCCGCAGGACCTGACGCCCGCCCAGACGCGCCGTGGCCGTCACCTGGTGGTAGAGGTCCTCGATCTCCACCTCGCCGGGCCGCACGGGATAGCCCCAGCCCTCGGCCAGCGCCGCGGCGGCGGCCTCGCTGTCGCAGATCGCGCCGAGCACGAACCAGCTTGCGATGGCGCCCGCGCGCACGCCGATCCTGAGCTCGGCGAGGCCGAAGGGGCCTGCGGGGCTCTCCGCCACCCGCATCACCGAGATCCCGCCATAGGACGGTAGGCCGGGGCGCAGCGAAGGCGGGATCAGCGCATCGCCGGCCGAGGCGTCGATCTCCATCCGGCAGTCCAGCACCTGCGCGCCCTTCAAAGCCCAGGCCTCGCCGCCGAGCCGCGCCAGCCTCGGCGCGCCGGCGATGCGCGCGGCGATGTCCATCGATCCGTAGCGGTGCATGGCGCGGATCCTATTCTGCGGCTTCGGCCGTTCCGGCCGTCGTGAAGTGCGGCATGACCTCCTGGGCGAAGAGGCGCAGGCTCGCCAGCACCGCCGCCTGGGGCACGCATTCGACCACGTTCAGGATCAGGTTCATGGTGTCGACGCCCATCGACTCCCATTTCTTCAGCTCACGGACGATGTGGTGCGGATCGCCGATGGTCGAGCCTTCGCGCGGCGGCGGGCCGTCGCCTTGCCGCAGGTTGGCCAAAAGGCCCTGCATCGGGTTGGGCTTGGAGGGCAGGGCCTCCGGCGGATGGACGAACTGCGCCGCCAGCGGCCGGAAGCCGCCGTTCAGCAGGCCGCCGACCCTCAGCGCCTCGCCATCGTCCTCGTGGCAGTACATGAAGCTGACCGTGGCCACCTGCTCGTTCACGAACGATCCCACCGGCTCGCAGGTCTTGATGATCCGCCGGTAGTTGCCGATCAGCCGCTCCTGGTCGGCCATGCTGCCGAAGGAGAGGCCCAGGCTCCCGAGCCCGCGCCGGGCCGCGTCGACCTCGGTGCCGGGGCTGGAGACCGCCACCCACATCGGCGGGTGCGGCTTCTGGTAGGGCTTGGGCAGGACCGCCCGCTCGGGCATGGAGAAGAACCGGCCCTGGTAGGCGAAGCGCTCCTGCGTCCACATCCTGGGGATCACCCGGACGAACTCGTCCCAGGTCTGCTTGGTGGTCTCGGGGTCCGCCCCCATGCCGGCGAGCTCGGTCCAGGTGGCCGACCGGCCCGTCCCGACCTCCAGCCGCCCGCCCGAGACGATGTCGAGCATGGCGGTGCGCTCGGCGATGCGGATGGGGCTGGAGTACTGCGGCACGCACACGACGATGCCGTGGCCCAGGCGGATGCGCCGGGTGACCATGGCGCAGGCGGTGAGGAAGATCTCGGGCGCGGAGGAGTGGGAGTATTCCTCCAGGAAGTGGTGCTCGGTGGACCAGGCGTAGTGGAAGCCCAGCTCGTCGGCGAGCTTCACCTGCTCCAGCGCGTTGCTGATGACCGTCCGCTCGCTCTCCTGCGTCCAGGGCCTGGGCGTGGAGAGCTGGAACATGACTCCGAACTTCACGGTCGCTCCTCCCGGGCGGCGTTCGCCTTTTCTAACAATTGTTATTATCCCGGACGCGCCGCGGCAAGTCGCCTCGCGCCGGTCTGTGGTCTAACATGACCATCGAATACCGGTGCGCAAAGGTGTGAAATGCCCTTGTCGATCAAACCCCTGAGCCCGGCCTTCGGCGCAGAGGTCTCGGGCCTGGACATCGCCCGCCCGCTTACGCAGGCCGAGCAGGCCGACGTCGTGAGGGCGATGGATGAATGGGGCGTCTGCGTCTTCCGCGACACCGGGCTTTCCGACGAGGGTCATGTCGCCTTCAGCCGCATCTTCGGCGAGCTCTTCGCCGCCCCGCGGATGGGCGGCGCGCGCGTGCGCCTGCCGCTGCCCGAGCTGTTCGACGCCGGCAACCTGGACCTGGACGGGAACATCAACGCCGACGAGATGCTCCGCCTGCACAAGCGCGGCGACCGGCAGTGGCACACCGACACCTCCTTCCTGCCCCAGCGCTCCACCTATTCGCTGCTCCTGGCCCACGAGGTCCCCGCCGACGGCTCGGGCGACACCGAGTTCGCCGACATGCGCGGCGCCTACGACGCCCTGCCGGATGAGATGAAGGCCCGCCTGCAGGACCTGATCGCCGAGCACTCGATCTGGTACTCGCGGATGACCGCCGGCTATCCCTTCAGCGAGGCGGACGTGCTCGCCCGAGGCGCGCCGGCCCGGCACCGGATCGTCCAGCGCCTCTCGGGCTCGGGCCGCATGACCCTCTATATCGCCAGCCACGCCATGGGGATCGTCGGCTGGCCCAGCGACGCGGCCCGCGCGCTCCTGGCCGAGCTCAGCGCCTTCGCCACCCGGCCGCCGTTCGTCATCCGCGTCGGCTGGGGCCCCGGCGACCTCGTCATCTGGGACAACCGCTGCACCATGCACCGCGCCACCGAGTTCGACGACGTGCGCCTGCGCCGCGACATGCGCCGCACCACGGTCAAGGAAGCGGCTTGACCGGCTGGTCGCGCGCGCGCCGCGACGGGCGCCCTGGCGGGGGCCGCCATCGCGGCTATAAGGGCGCCAGCGCAGTCTAGGGATCTCGATGGCCGAGCCGCCAAAGCACTGGAAGGACGTCTCCTGGGAAGTGAAGGCCCAGGAGAACCCGATGTTCGCCGTCATGACCACCGACGAGATGGTCGAGGCGCCGCCCACCGACTTCTCGCCCGAGCAGCTCGACGTCTTCTTCGACAAGGGCCGCCGCGTCTTCGACAAGCGCATCCACGGCATCCTCGAGCGCTCTCCCGACCCCCTCGAGGAGAGCCTGGTGGTCGAGTACGGCTGCGGCATGGGCCGCCTCTTGAAGCCGGTGATCGAGGCGGGCGCGCGGGCGGCGGGCATCGACATCTCGCCCACCATGCTCGACCACTGCCGCCGGCTGGTCCCGCAGGTGGAGGCGCTCTACCTGCTGGACAAGGACGGGCGCTGCGCCATGCCCGACCATTCCGCCTCTGCGCTCTTCTCCTTCGCGGTGGTCCAGCACATCGCCTCGCTCGAGAAGTACCTCGTCGCCTTCGACGAGATGTCCCGCATCCTCAAGCCCGGCGGCCGCTTCGCGATCCAGGTCAACTGCACCGACTTCTTCGATGGGTTCGACAATCCCGGTCGGACCGAGAACTTCGAGACCTACTCGCTGCACTACCGGCCCGGCGAGACCGAGCCCTTCCGCCGCCACGACCAGGACCACTGGAGCGGGGTCTACATCGGCCACCAGTTCCTGACCGACTACCTCGCCCGGCGGCAGATGCGGGTCTACGCCTGGGTCCCGCACAAGGCGGTCAAGCCGCTGGCGGTCTGGATCCAGGGGCGCAAGCGCGGCGCCGTCCCCCCGCGCGAGACGGCCTAATCCCGCTTCCTGAACGCGGCGAAGGCGAAGGTGTAGTCGCGGTCCACCCGCTCCCAGCGCACCGCCTTGTCGGTAGTGTCGAACTGCAGCGGCTCGCACAGCTCCAGCCCGAGCCCCGTGCAGATGTCGGCGAAGGACTCCAGCGCCTTGGGATCGATGATCCGCATCTGACCGGCGTCCGGGCCGTAGGGGAAGATGCCGGTGCAGTCGATCGGCTCGGACCAGTAGTCGGTCGAGACCAGCAGCAGCCCTCCAGGCTTGAGCACCCGCGCCATCTCCTCCGCGAAGGCCTCGAACGGGATGTTGTGCTCGATCACCGAGATGCAGGTCACCGCCTGGAAGAAGGCGTCCTCGTAGGTAGTGCGGGTCAGGTCCTGGACACTGAACTTGATGGCCAGCGGCTTGTAGACATCCTTCTGCGCGCCCTGAACGTCGCAGGCGTAGACGTGCTTGTAGTTCAGCTGCCGAAGCCACCTCGGCGCCACCATCCGCGCGCCCGAGCCGGCGTCGAGCACCGGGACGAACCGGTCGAACCGGTCCTTCAGGGTGCGGACGTAGGCGATGGCCTTGAAGGTGTCCCAGTTCTTCTGCGGGTCGTGGTGGCTCGGGAAGCCGAGCCTGGTCACCACCTGGGTCGCCGCGTCCGATTCCAGCCGCGTCTGCAGCGGGCGGCACTCGCGCAGCCGGGCCAGGTAGTCGACCATGGCCTGGGCCATGACATGGTCTTCGATCGCGACCGGCGGAATCTCTTGAACGGACATGGCGCCAGCCAAAGGCCGCCCGGCGCGCGAGGTCAAGGCGCCGGGCGCTAGAACCTCGGCCGCATGGTGATCTGCAGGGCGATGCGTTCGCCCGCGCGCACGGCGCCGCCGCGGTGGACGGTCTCGGGATCGAACATGGTGTAGGTCCCCCGCTCGCCGGTGGAGACGACCTCCTCGGCGAGCAGGCCTTGGGTTTCCTCGTTGTCCGGCAACAGGTCTCCGCCGAACTCGGCCTTCAGCTGCAGTTCGTCCGGCAGGGACAGGAACATGCGCCGGTCCAGCGCGCTGCGGCCGAGCAGCTTGGAGCGGTCATAGGCCCGCCGGATGATGCGCTCCTGGCTGCCGGTCTCCCAGCCGTGGCTGCCCGGCACGACGCAGGTGGGTCCCTGCTCGGGGCCGACGTCGTTCAGGTAGAGGATGGCCTTGATGTAGCACTTGCCGTTGGAGTCGATGTGCATGCCGGCGGTGGGCGGCGGTTCGGCGTCGTAGTCGCGCAGCGGGTCGCTCCAGCTCTGCCCCTCCGGATTCACGAACACCGCCACGGAGTTCAGCTTGGAGCTCTTCGCGCCATAGAAGACGCGCACGCGCTCCAGCGCCCCGGTCTCGGTCATGGCCGCGTTGACCGCGCCGTAGAGCTCGGCGTCCCTGGCTTCGTCCAGGACGTTGTTGACCATGCTGAACTTGATCGGCGCGCCCGAGGCCTTGGCCTCGGCGAGACGCTCGCGCATGGCCGTCACATAGGGCGTGGCCACCGCCTCGACCTTGTCGATGGTCCCGCCCGGCAGGCGCTCGACCACCAAGCCCCTGCGGACCAGCTCCTCGCCGGCGGCGTCCTCATAGCCGTAGCGGTAGCCGAACTGCTCCACCCTCTGCGCCTCGGCCGCGCGCATCTCCTCGATCAACGGCTCCAGAAGGCGCCGCGCCTGCTCGCCCAGCGCCGGGTCGGGCTCGAACATCCCGCCGTAGGCCGGGTGGGACGCATAATCGATCTTGGGCAAGGTCTTCAGCGCCACGCTCATGCTCTGGTTTCTATCGGGCGCCCGTCCGCCATCGCTTGATCTGGGTCATGGCGATCTAAGCCGGGCCCTGAAGGCGGCGCAAGCCGACCTAGGCGGAGACCTCGGCCCGGGCCGGCCTGTCCTTGGCGTCGTCGCCGGCGGCGAACAGGGTCTCGAGCCAGGGGACGAGCGCCTCGGCGTCCTCGATGTCCACCACGTCGATCCTTCCGCCGTCCGGATCGGGCCGGATGGCCGTCAGCTCCTCCACGCCGGACGAGGGCTTCACCCGCCGAGAGCGGAAGCCGATGCTCCTGACCCCTTGGGCCTGGCCGACGAAGGTCATGCCGCCGAAGGTCCCGACCAGGGCCTCCGCCCCGGCGATCACCGCCGACTGCACCGCCAGGAACTCGTTCGGCCGCACCTGCCCGTCCAGCCGGCGCACCCGCCCGGCGGTCGGGATGTCCGAGGTCAGGCTCGCCGTGGGATCGTCCGCGGGCTCGATCAGCATCACGTCGACCTTCCTGGCCAGGGTGCGGACCAGCCCCTCGACCAGGGCGCGGCTTTCCAGCGTGTCGGGCAGCTCATCGCCGGCGTGAAAGGCGGCGGCGACGTAGCGCGGGGGCAGGGCGCCCAGCCGCTTGGCGGCGGGCCTGAGGTCGATGTTGACCGGCTCGACGCGGGTGTACTGGTGCAGGAAGTTCTCGCCGGCCAGCTTGTTCCAGCGCCGTCGGAACAGCTTGAACATCACCTGCGGGTGAAGGGCCTGGTAGCGCTCGACCCCCATCGCCCGGGCGGCGGCGCGGTAGATCTCGGAATCGATCTTGGCGCTTTGCTCGACGTGGACGTTCGCGACCGCATTCTTCAGCGCCTCGTCCCGGTACTCCTGGCGCTTCAGGGGTGCGAGGTCGAAGACGTCGAAATAGCGCCCCAGGATCCGCGAGTACCAGGCGCCGACGCCGCCGCGGGAGATGACCACGATCCGCGAGCGGTCGATCCGGTAGTACTTGCGGAACCAGCGCAGGAACGGGATCCAGTAGAGGAGCTCGTGCCCCACCCCGCCGGTCCAGGGACCGAAGATGATGATCCCGGCCCCGCGGCGCACCCGGTCGATCTCGTCCTCGACCCATGTCAGGCGGATGAATTCGCTGGGATTGAGCTGAGCGGACAGCACTTCGCGCAGCATGGCGCGCCGCTTGGGCAGAAGGGCCAGGAGCGCCCCCAGGAGCGGCGGGAACAGCCACCTGGCGTAGGCCCTCGGCGGCCATCCGGCGGCGTGGGCCAGGAGGCCCGCGAGGATCCCTCGGCCGAGGTCGTCGCCGGTCCGGTCCTCCAGCACGCGCCTCACGGCGTGGTGCAGGAAGGCGATCTCGCCCCTGATCCGCAGGGAAAGGGGGACGGACGTCGTGGGCGCAGGCCGCCGCGCCCACGCGAGGATCTGCTCCACGTCCTGCCGGACCCCCGGGTCCAGCTCGTCGCTCCCCAGCGCGATGGCCGGCGTTTCCGCGGCGCCGAGCGCGCCGCTCACCAGCTCCGCCTCCTCGGCGCCCGCGAGGACCGCCGTGCGGACCCCGGCGCGGCGGCAGGCCAGCCACATGTCCAGCCGCCCGATCCCGGCCTCGCGCCGGGTGGTCAGGAGCATGAGGTCGAGGTCGAGCTGGGCGAGGTAGGCCTCGACCTCCGGGCTCGGGGGGATCGCGCGCAGGAGCGACAGGTCCGACTTGCGCCGGGAGGGGGGCTCGGCGGCGGCCGCAGCGTCAAGATCGGTTTCGGGCGTCGCCTCCAGGCCGCTCTGGATGTCGGACAGCACAGGCGCCCAGCGGTCGGTCCGGCTCGGCGCCTGGCCGATGGCCAGCTCGCTGCTGCGCGCCGCCAGCCGTCCGATCGCGCCGTCGCGGTCCCGGAGCGACTCGCCCTGGACGGCCAGGTGCACCGAACAGCCCCGGTCCAGCAGCTCGCAGATCAGCGCCTCGTGCAGGGCGATGGTCCGAATGCTGTCGAGCAGCAGGCCGACGCGAAGGCGGGTCATGGCTCGGCGCCTTCGCCCTGGCCGGCGCCGGGCCTGAAGGCCCAATCGGTCCAGATCGCCGCGCCCGTCACGTCCTCGAGCAGCTGGGCGGTCGCGGTGCGCTCCTTGTAGGCGGGGCTGGCGCTGGTCCTCAGGTCCTCGCGCATGACGCCCCTCAGGTGCACGGCGAAGGGCGCGCCCCGCCAGACGAAGGATTCGGGCGACAGGGTCTCGATGGCGGGGTGGTGGAAGGCCGGCGCCTGTCCCGATTCCACATAGGTCCCGTCCGCGGGCAGGAACCGCCATCGCCTCGGGACCAGGCGATCCCAGCGCCGGCCGGCGGCCGTGGCGAGCTTGGCCGGGGTCTGGAACTCGGTCTTCATGTCGATCACCGGCTGGGCGCAGTCGAACACGGCCGGCCGGATATCCTTGAAACGGCGGTGGAGCAGCCAGCCGGTGTCCCGCCGCGACTCCAGCAGCAGGCGGCTCCTCAGCGTCGGGGCGAAGCGCTTCAGCCAGACCTGCAGGGGCGCCTTGGAGGCGTCCACGTCCTCGGCCAGGGCCGGGGTGAAGTCCAGCGTGTCCGCGCCGGCCTTGGCGAGGTCGATCATCAGGAAGTGGACGCAGGGGAAGTAGCGCCACTTGCGGTTCCAGACGTAGCTCCAGGGCGCGCCGAACAACGTCAGCGCCCGCCGGCGCATGTGGTCGATGATCTCGCCGATCCAGTTCCGGTAGATGACGAAGAAGTCCGGATCCAGGACCAGCAGATAGGGCGTCGTCACCTTGCGGACGGCCAGGTTCAACGCCGCGGCGTGGTGATAGCTGCCCCGCCCGTGCTCGGTGCGCGACAGATCCTGATCAACTCCCGAGATCACCTCCACCCGGGGGTGGGCGATCTGCAGGCCGGGCTCCGCGGGGCCCGAGTTGTCGACGACCAGCAGGCGGAAAGGCGCGCCTGGGTTCATCGCCTCGATCAGGGCCGGCTGGCGACGCACGAAGCCGTAGTGCTGCTCCAGCACCACCGTCACGATGGTCAGCATCGGCTCGCCCGCCGCCGACCGGACGTCGGCCGCGCGCTGGGCGGCCTTGGGCGCCTCGGGATCGTCCAGGCCCGCCAGCGCCTCGGCGCGCAGGTCATATCCCTCCGGATCGTAGGGCGAGCTTTGGATCAACCGCTGGCCGAGCCGTTCCAGCTCGGGCCAGGCCCGCAGCGCCTTGGCCATGGCGATGGCGGTCGGAACCGCTCGCGCTTGCCGGACATCGTCGTCGGTCGGCTCGAACCGGTCGAGGTAGCTCATGTAGTCCGCCAGCACGACCGGATCGGGCGTTTCCGGGTCCGGACGGCCTTGGGCTTCCAGCGCCTTCGCCAGCGCTTCTAGGGCCTCGGGGTCCTCGGGCAAGGCCAGCAGCAGCCGCCGCGCGAATTTCTCTAGCCTCCTCCAGTCCTCCCGCTCGGCGGCGCGAACGAGGCCGTTGGACGTCGCCTTGAGGCTGGCGGTGCTGTCGACGTCCGGGACGAACGCCTCCAGGAGCCCGTCGTACACCTCCAGCGCCTCGTCATGGTTCCTCTGCTTCTCCAGCGTCTTTGCCAGCTGGTACTGGCCGTTCCAGCGGCGGCGCCCCGCCGCCTGCCGCGCGCGCTTGAGCTTGAGGCTGATCTCATCGACCTCCGTCCCCTGGGCCTCCGCCGCCTTCCTCAGCTGCGCCTCGCCCGCGGGATCCTCGGGGAACCAGAGCATCAGCTTGGTGGCCAGGTCCTCGAGGCGGGCCTGGTCGCCGACCGTCTCGGCCCAGCCCACGGCTTCGCTCAGCGCCCGGTGGGAGCGTTCATCCGCCTCGTCCTGCGGCGGGAAGGCGTCCAGGAAGCGATCGTAAGCATCGAGCGCCTCGGAAAGACGGCCCATGGCGGCCAGCGTCTCGATCTCGAGGTAGGCAAGTCCCCAGGGGCCGCCGGCCTCGGCCCGACGCAAGCGCTCGAGCTCGGTCTCGGTGTCTCCGGCGCGGCCCTGTCCGGCCAGGGCCTGGCCGAGCCATTCGGCGGGCAGCGGATCCTCGGGCCACGCCAGAACGGCCCTGCGCGCCGCAGCCTCCATCTGCGGCCAGGTCCCGAGCCGGATGGCGCATTCGACGAACCGGCTCACGGCCTTGTAGCCGTTCCCATCCTTGTTTTCGGGGGGAAACCGCTCCATCAGCTTCGCGAAGGCTGCAGCGGCCTCTGCGATCCGGCCGCGCTTGGCGAGCGCCTGGGCGCCGAGGTACCCGCGCTGCCACACCGCCGCCGACATGGCCTGGCGCATGCGCTTCAGCGCAAGGGGGAGCTCCGCTTCGCGGTCCTGGCCCCTCAGCGCCATCGCCAGGCGCTCCGGCGGCTCGGTCTCGGCAGGGAAGGCCCGGCTCATGCGCTGCGCCAGGGCCTCGAGCTGCGCCCATTCGCCCAGTTCGGCCGCGCAGTCGCAAGCCCGTGACAGGACCTTCAGGTGCAGCTTGACCTCGAATTCCTCGCCGAGCCGGTCCAGCAGCTGCAGGAGCAACGGCAGCGCGGCGGCCCAGTTCTTCGCCTCGCGCAGGTTCTGGGCGCGCGAATAGAGCGCCTGATCGTCCATGAACTCGTCGGCCACTGAGGCTCCTTCAGCCACGCCTGCCCGGCGGAGTTTAGACGCTGATTTGCACAGGGAAAGTCAATCGCAAACGGGGACTCGCGGCCTCAGCCTCGACCGTGAGCGGCGTTGACAACCGCTGGCCGAAACGCCAAGCAAAACGTCTATTCGTCGGGGGGTTACGAGGCCGTCCGCGACGTGACGACCAGCCCTTTGATCTCGCTCGTTTCGGTTCGCAGCGTCGGATGACCGGCAAGCTTCCATTCATCGACTACGCGAGCCATCCGCTCTACGGCGGCATGTACGAGCCGCATCCGGTGCTGGGGCGCCGTGCGGTCGAGGCGCTGCAGCCCCTGATCGCCGAGATGCAGGCGCTGGAGGATCTGAGGGCCAGCCGCTTCGGCTACAAGCTCGGCGCGGCGGACGCCATCGGCGCGGAGCTGGCCGAGACGGGGCTCAGCCGGATCCAGCTCTCTGGCGCGGTGATGGACCGCATCGAGCGCGGCGCCGCGCCCCTCGTCAGCGAGGTCGAGGCCCGCATCGACGAGGCCCGCGCGGCCGGCCAGCCCCTGAAATACAAGACCGCGCTCGCGCCGATCCAGCCGGCCGCGCACCCGCAGCTCTGGTCGGCGCTGGAGGCCGCCGCGCGCGAGGCGGGCGTGCTCGAGATCGCCGCGACCTTCTTCGACGCCCCGGCGGCCAAGCTCCACGCCTGCGGCCTCTTGGTGAACAAGCCCGACCAGGACTGGGCGGTTCGCCTGTTCCCGGGCCTGGAGGTCGAGGCGCCGCCGACCGCCGGCTTCCACGTGGACTCCAACGGCAAGTGCTTCGTCAAGGCGGTGCTCTATCTGAACGATGTCGGTCCCGATCAGGGGCCGTTCAGCCTCGTCAATGGCAGCCATCGCTGGGACGAGGGCGCCGCCGGCCGCGTCCGCCGGCGCGCCTTCGACAAGTCCGAGCTCGTCAGCCGCTCGGGCAAGAAGCGGCGGATCTTCGCCTCGCTGCCGCCCGAGCTGCAGGTCAAGGCGGAGTTCGGCGGCGACATGCTCGCCGACGCCCCCGAGACGAAGGCCTTGCTCGAGCAGGAGATCGTGGCGACCGGGCCGCGCGGCCAGCTCGCCCTGTTCGACCCGGAATCCGTGCACCGCGGCGGCAACGTCCGCCGCGGCGAGCGCAAGGCCATCCTGGTCACCACCGAAGCCCTCTGGTGAGACGTCGCAGCGGGCGCGCGCCCGCCTGGCGCGGGCCTCTAGTGTGGTGGATCAGAAGTTCGCATGATGATGGCGGCTCCCGCAGTTGCGAACTTCTGATCCTTAAACCACACTAGAATCATAGACTTGCTAGTGTCCCGATCAATTCCGAAGTTCGCATCTGCCTGGCAAAAAGCGCTGGCGAACTTCGGAATCGGGACACTAGCTCGCTGCGCCGCCCATCTTCAGCACCCTGGCCCACTCGGCGGGCGTCACCGGCTGGACCGACAGGCGCGAGTTCCTCACCAGCACCATGTCCTTGAGCGCCGGCTCCGCCTTGATCTCGGCGAGCGTCACCGGCCGCTTCAGGGGGGCCTTGGCCTCGATGTCCACGCACACGAACACGCCCGAGGGATCGGTGGGATCCGCATAGGCCTCCCGCACGACCCTGGTCGTCCCGACCACGGCCCGCTCGTCGCCGGAGTGGTAGAACAGCGCCTCGTCGCCGGGCTTCATCGCCATCAGGTGCAGCTTGGCCTGGTGGTTGCGCACGCCGGTCCAGGCGTCCGCCCCGGCCTTGGCGTGCTGGTCCCACGACCAGGTCCCCGGCTCGGACTTCACCAGCCAATACGCCATCGATCCCGTCTCCCGCCAAGGCCGCGCGGCGGCGATGGTGGAGCGGACCGACGCCCGCGGCAAGGCCGCGTTGACAGGCGCGGCGGCCCCGGTCCTAATCCGCGGCGCTCCGCTCTCGTCCGAGACGCTGGATGACGGCCGGGCCGCCGGCTTGCCCTGTAGAGCGCGGTTGGATGTCCGAGGCGTCGCCCAAGCTCCCCAAGTCCGTGTCCATGGTCGTCGGCCACGACGACGCGAGCCTGTTCCGGTACGTCGGCCGCGATCGGGTCCGCACCGTCGAACCGGCGTCCGGCGAGCCGGTCGACCTGATCCTCTTCGCCTGCAGCCGCACCCTGGCCTTCACCGAAACATCCTCGGACCTGCCCGCCTCGGTGTGGGCGCAGGCCGCGCGCGGCGCGGCGCGCGTCGTGTTCGACGCCAGCGGCGAAGGCCAGGCGCATGACCCGGACCGGAGCCGGCGACTGCACGGCTTCCTCGAGCGCCAGGGCGTCGCCGCCGACCGCGCCGTCTACGTCACCCAGGACCGCGGCTATGGCGGGGACTACGCGGCGTTCTGCGCCGAGACCGGAGCCCCGCGGCGGATGCGGGTGCTCTACTACGACTATTGGATCCGCCGCGTGATGCGGGAGGTTCAGCCCCGGGCCGAGGCGCTGTTCGAGCAGGGCCTCGTCTCGTTCCGCGCGAGGGCCCGCCGTCGCGAGCGCCGCTTCATCGCCCTGACCTTCACCCCGCGCCCGTCCAAGACGCTGTTCCTCCTGCGGCTCCTGCGCGACGATCTGTGGGACCGGGGGTTCGTGTCGTTCGGCGGGTTCGGCGCGAAGTTCGGCCACAAGACCGGGAACCTCCCCAAGTTCGCTCGCCAGATGACCGACCTGACGGGCTTCGAGGACCTGGCGGCGGAATTGGCGCCGCTGCTGCCGGACCTGGATCGCAAGGGCGCGGTGGTGTTCGGCGCGGGCGCCCGGTCCGAGGTCCGGACGGCCTATCTGGCGGCGCTGGACTTCGCCACCCCGATCGCCGAGCACGACCGGTCCTGGTTCAGCGTGGTGGTCGAGTCGGAGATGATGGACCGCGCGTGCCGCATCACGGAGAAGCCGTTCCGGCCGCTGCTCAATTTCCATCCCTTCAGCGTGCTCGGAAATCCCGTCGCCCTCGAGCGCCTGCGCGAGCTGGGCTTCCAGACCTTCCCCGAGCTGTTCGACGAGGCCTATGACCTCGAGCCCGACCCCCGCCGCCGCTTCGAGATGGTCTATGCCGGCCTTCGCCGGCTCTGCGCCCTGGACGAGGCCGAACTCGACCGGCTGGAGGCCCAGGTGGCCGAGAAGGTGGTGTTCAACGCCGATCGGGCGATGCGCCGGCTGCCGGGGATCTATCGCGACAGGATCGACGGCGAGCTGCTCGCCGACCTCTGCGCCAAGCCCGCCGGCGCGGATCCGGCCTGACTTGGCCAATGCGCGGTCCGACGGCCAACCGAGCGCGAGGTCGTTGGCCGCCCGGAGCGGCGCGGGGGCGCGAGCCGCTTCAGCCTCTCACGTACCAGTCGTCGAACAGGCTGATCTCCGGCCACTGCCTGCGGTAGCCCTTGGACGACAGCAGATCGTAGAGGCCCTCGCGCGCCGGCGTGAAATTGTGCTCCACGGCGATCGCGCGCACCTCGCGGCGGCCGAAGTCGAACGCCTGCAGGATATCCAGCTCCGATCCCTCGGTGTCGATCGACATGAAGTCGATCACCTCCGGCGCGGCGTGCTCGTCCAGAAGGTCGTCCAGGCTGATGGTCTGCACCGAAACGGTTCGAGCGCCTTCGGCGCGCCGCTCCTCGTGGCTGTCGCCGGGAGAGATGGCCGCGATCCTCGAGAACTCGGGCTTGCGCGCCGCCAGGAACTCCAGCGTCCGGCCCGAGGCCGAGTAGACGCACTTGGTCGAGATCGCGCACCGCCGCGCCGCCTTCAGCTCCTCCGCGCAACCGGGGTTCGGCTCGGCCAGGATCCCGTCCCAGCCCATCTCTGCCTCGAGCAGATAGGTGTTGCTGAGGTAGACGCCGCCCGCCGCGCCGAACTCGACGAAATAGCCGCCCTGCTTGCGCCCCGAGACCCAATAGGCCCAAAGGTCCTGGAAGAGCTGGGCCTTGGACCTGCGGGCGTTCGCCATCACCAGCGCCGCGAACTGCCAGACGTCGCCGACGTCGTCGGGCGCCGCACGCAGGTGGCTGAACAGCGCCTGGAGCCGTTTGCCGTACTTGGGGTTGCCTTGGGCGAACTCGTCGATCGGCAGGGACGGGGCGTTGGACATGAAGTCGGGGGCTCGGGCCGGTCGAAGGGCGCCGAGCGTTAGCACGCGTCACCGAATCCCGCCAATCGGCGGCCGGGACGAGCGGACACGGCGCCTGGAGCGCGTTCCGCAAAAATGGAACCCGGTTTCGCGGCAGGAACGCGCTCGAGCGTTTGAAATCTAGTGTCCCGATTCCGAAGTTCGCCAGCGCATTTGCAAGGCGGATGCGAACTTCGGAATCGATAAGGACACTAGCAAATGTATGATTCTAGTGTGGTTTACGGATCAGAAGTTCGCAGCCGAGGGCGCCGCCATCATCATGCGAACTTCTGATCCACCACACTAGAGCCCGAACTTGCGCCGCCGCTCGCTCACCGTCGCGGCGTGCTCGGTCGCGTCCTTGTAGCGGCTGGCGGCGCGCAGAGGGCTGTCCTTGGGGCAGAACACCAGGTCCATCTCGGTGATGGCGTCGTCGGCCTTGCGGCGCACGATCTGGGCGATGTCGTAGAGCACGAACCCGCGCTGATCGAACCAGGTCATCAGATCGACCAGGACCGTCATGCCCTCGCGCTTGACGTCGCCCCAGAGCGAGGCCTCCGTGATCACCGCGCAGGTGTGGGCCAGGGTCTTCTCGGCGCCCTTAAGGACCTCCAGCTCATATCCCTGGACGTCGATCTTGATGAGGAAGGGGCCTTCCAGGCGGTGGTGCCCCACGAGGTCGTCGACGGTGACGACCCGAACCTTGCGCACTTCGCCGACACTGCGCTTGAGCAGGAAAGACGAGCCGCTCAGCGTCTCGGCGACGATCAGGTTGCGCTTGCCTGGCGCCGGCCCGGCGGCGGCGCTGACGGCGATGGAGCGTGGATACTGCTCGATCAGCGCGTTCATGAAAGGGATGGATTCGACCAGGGGCTCGACCATCACGTAGCGGACGTCGGGAAAGACGCCGTAGAGGCCCGTCGTCCCGCTGGCGACACCGATGTCGAAGATGGTCTTCGGCTCTATCCCCAGCTCGCGGATCCGTGTCAGCGATTGGTGCTTGGACAACTTGCCAGGCGCGGTCGGCGCGGCCGCCGCCTTGGGATCGTCCGGCGCGCCGTTCACCGGCGCCTCCCGGACTGCCGGCCGGCGGCCAGCGCGCACCCCTTCACGCGTTCGATCAGCATGGGCCATGGTCTACAGCATAGTCCGCCGACGGGTCACGCGGCTGGCGTCGGAGCAGCCGGTCCGTCGTCCTCCGCCGGCCCGGCGGGCGCCGCGGAGGGCGCATCCCCGCCGCCGTAGTGGCAGAGGAAGAGGTCGATGATCAGCTTCACGATCCACCCTGAGACATGGCGCGTGTTGCCGTCCTCCGCGCCGTAGACCAACGGGTGGTCGGGTCCGAAGTGAGCGCCGAGCCAGCGGACGATCTCGAAGCTCGGCCAGTAGAGCACGTCGCCACTCTCGTCAGCGGATGCGACCTCATGGCAAGCCACCCGCAGGGTCGACTTGGACACGCAGTCGGCGATCACCGCCGACTCCAGCTCCGTGGTCCCGCTCAGCGGCACGGGCGACACGGTCAGCACGAAGCGGGGACGGCGTGGGCTCAGACGTCGGATCGACTCCAAGATCATCGTCAGGTTACGGACGTTCTCGAGCACGGTCGTGGTCCGCATCGCGTAGCCGCCTTTGAGGTAGTCCTCGGCGGTGCGGCTGCGTGCCGGCAGGAACAGGAACTCTCCCGTCTGCGCGTCGAAGAAGCACGGCGCTACGCCCAGCGTCATGACGAAGACATCGCTCGCCTCGATCGACCGGAGGAAGCGCTCGCGCAGGGCCTGCCCGTAGACCCGGTCCATCAGGGCGGTCGGCGCGTCGACCGGGCCCCGCTCGATCCACTCGAGCAGGTATCGGTTGGCGTAGGTGCTGTTGATCTCCTCCCCGAGGGGCTCCGCGTTCACCCGGTAGCCGGTCTCCTGCAGGCGCGCGGCGAGATTTTCGGCGAAGCACGACCCCAGGGTCATGAAGACCGTGTCCGGCGTAACGATCGGACTCCGGGGCAGTCCCCTGAGGACATAGCGCTCGACAACCTCACGGGGATTGTCGAACGAGCGCTGGCGAGCGGGCCAGCCGACGGCGCGCTTGTTGCGCACGATGGGGTCCGCCCGGCGCACGATCTCCAGCATCACCCGCGCATCCGACTCGTCGGGCTCGAGCTCGACCGCCTTCTCGAGGCAGGCCAGGGCCGCGCCGCGCTCACCGATGCGGAAGAGCGCCTCGCCACGGTAGCGCAGCGGCCAGCCGATGTCGGGATAACGGTCGACGCCCAGCCGCCCGAGCTCGTCGAGCTCGGCCCACCTCTGGAGCTGGCTGAGGCACCACAGGGCCTTGTTGTGGGCGTTTCGGCGCGTCTTGCTGCTGACGGCGGGCCGGCCGTCCCAGCGGACCAGCTGGAGGAACAGCTCGAACGCCTCGTCCGGCCGCTTGTCCTTGATGAGGCGGATGCCCTGTCGGTACTGCTCCTGGTGCCGGTCGGAGGGGCCGTCCATCGCATCCATCGCAAAGCCTGACTTGGTCGCTTTCCCGCACGGCGCCGCGCGCGCCCGGATCATTAGACGACATCACGGCGAAAGTAGCACGCCCGGGCGTCTCAGCGCGCGAATAGGCCGTCCTTGACCAGCTCCCTGGCCGCCGCCGCCGCTCGCTTGCCGTCCCGCGCCTCGGGCACTATACCCCGGCGCTCCTGGCGGACGCGTAGCTCAGTGGGAGAGCACTACGTTGACATCGTAGGGGTCGCTGGTTCAATCCCAGCCGCGTCCACCATCTCCCCTGCCAAGATTCCTGCCTGGGCCATCGGCTTGTGTGGACTTGGCAAGAGCGGCCGGACCCGCTGGTCGGCCTGGCGCGGAAGCCCCCTTGCCCAGATCGCGGCGGGGCGGGAGACGCCGACGAAGGGAAGTCTCAACAGGCCTCCACCTTGGGTGGCGGTCATGGCGGATCGCGCGGCAGGCGACAACCTGTTCGCTCGTCAACGCCTGATCGGGTGCGTCATTGATGGCCGCTCACCCCCGGTTGCGGGTGGCGAAGCCGATGCTAAGCTTGATTATTGGGATTTCCGCGTCGGACGTCCCGCATCGATCAAGCGCCAGTGCCGGCCAACCGCAACATTCGCGCCGTAGAGGCTGGCCTGTGGACCGACGGTCCGGACGGCGCCGCCGAGCTGGCCGCCAGCTTCTACGCCGAGCGCACCGCGTTCGAAGAGAGGATGAACCTCGCCTGGGAGGCGGGCGACGGCGAGACCTTCCTGCGCATGGCGACGATCCGTCGCCAGGCCGCGCCGATGAACACGAAGCTGGCGCTCCGCCTGACCGCCGTCCTGATCGAGGCGGGCTGGCCCGACGAGGCCCTGGAGCTGCTGACCGACCGCCGCCATTGGCCCGACCATGGGAGCCGCTACTGGTTTTTTCTCGCGCAAGCCAAGGCGGGGCTCGGCGCCATCGACGAGGCGCTGGCGGCGGCGCGGACGGGCCTGGAGATGGCTCCCGGGCTGGAGGGGATGGAGGAGCTGAGCGCGCAGCTCGAGGAGATGGCGGCGCTGGAGGCCAGGATCGGCAAGCCGATGACCTGGGACGAGGCGATGCGCCTCCTGCGCGGCTATCTCGCCTTCGGCCTGGTCCGGCGCGCCGCCGACGCTGTCCGCACCCTAATCGGCGGATCACTCGTTCCGGACGCGGAGCAGCTCGAAGAGCTTCTGCGGACCTGCTGCGGTTTCCTGCGGCGCCTGGAGCCTGGTCACATCCTCCAGCTTTTGAGGCGTCTGGCGGCGCCCCTGCCCAAGCCCGCGAGGCGGCCGCTCGACCTTGCCATGGGAATCCTGACCGGGGGTCCCGCGGCCCGGCTGGCCCGGCCGGGACGGCAGGAGCCGGTGCGCGCCCAGGCCTGGCGCGCCTCTGCGCTCGCCCTGGCCCGTTCGGGACGTCTGGAGAGCGCCATCGTCGAGCTCGGCGATCTCACCTTGGATCGCCCACGGGATGAGGATATCCGCCGCGACCTCGCCCGATGCATCGGGGAGCGAGTGCTGCAGGACCATCGGCCCAGCTTCGAGCCGCCATCCGGGCGCCGCAAGATCATCGACGTGTTCCCCTTCAACGGCGAATTCGACATTCTCACCGTCAAGCTGGAGGAGATGAGCGACTGGGTCGACCGTTTCGTCCTGGTGGAATCGCCGCTGACCTTCACGGGCTCGCCAAAGCCGCTGTACTTCGCCGAGGCCAAGGACCGCTTCGCCCGGTATGCGAACAAGCTCATCCACGTGGTGGCCGATGTCTTCCCCGATTACATCGGCTGCGCCTGGTCCAGGGAATTCTTCCAGCGCGACAGCGGGCTCGAGGCCCTGTCGGGGCTGTGCGCGCGCGATGACCTGGTGCTGATCACCGATGTGGACGAGATCCTCGACCGACAGGCGATCGAGCCGTTCTTCGGCGGTTTCGCCGGGCTCAGGCTGCGCACGTCGCGCTACTTCTACAACTATCGCCGGATCGCCGGTCCGGGCGTGGAGCCATCCAAGAGCGTCGCCTTGCCCGCCAGGAGCCTGCAGCATTTCGGACTGAGCTTCGCGCGCGTGGGCCTGGGCAGGATCCGCAGCACACGGATCAACGACGCGGGTTGGCACTTCACCTCGGTGGGCGACGCCGACCGGATCGCCAACAAGCTGAAGAGCTATTCCCACCAGGAGAACCTGGCCGACCTCGAGCCGTTGCTCCAGCGCATCGACCGCATCGCGGAGGGCCTGGTCGAGCCGGGCTGGGAGAGATGCGGGCTCGACAGTCTTCCGCGCTATGTGCGCGACCATCCCGCTCAGTTTGCCGACCGCATCCTCTAGCGGATCGTAGCAAACGGATGATTTCCATCCGTTTGTGGTCCGATCCACGTGCTTCCAAAGACCTGTGGTGCGAAGCTCAATCGGACGCCGGCGGCGCCCGATCGAGTCGAACCGCTGGGCGGCCCGCGGCGCTGGCCGAAGGCGCGTCCGGGGACGGTGTTCACGGCCGGGCCGCCGGCCTGCCCGCCTCGAGCCCGGGAAGATGTCCGAGGCGTCGCCCAGGCCTGTGTAGCTCGTGTCGCCGGTGATCGGCGATGCGGGGGCCGACCTCTTCCAAGCGCGAGCGGGCTGCGTTGACAGCATCCGGCCGCTGGTTCAATCGAGTTTCAGTCCGCGCCTGCTGGCGACCGGCCGGCCGCCGGTTCGGGGCCGAGCTGAGACCGCGCCAAGCCTGGGACGTCCGAGAGGCCCCATGACCGAACACAAGCCCAAAGCCTGGGACCGATCAAAGCTCCCTGATGGATTGGAGCACTGGACCGAGAACGACTGAGAGGCCAAGGCCCGCGAGAACCCCTTCTTCGCCATCCAGGCCGAGATCGACTGGATGGACGCGCCGGCCGGCGAGCTGACCCCGAGCAGGTCGACGCCCTGTTCCGCCGCGGCCAGGTGCTGTTCCGCAAGCACATTGCGCCCCTGCTCGAGGGGCTGGAGGACCCGCTGGTCCTCGAATACGGCTGCGGGGCCGGACGGATCCTGCGCGCTCTGGCCGACGCGGGATACCGCTGCGCCGGGGTCGACATCTCCCCGACGATGATCGAGCACTGCCGGCGGCTGGCGCCGGAAGCAGAGAGCCGCGCCTTGGACGACCCGTTGCCGGATGGCCTCGCCGATGTGGTCTTCTCCCACGCGATCCTGCAGCACAACCCCACCCTCAGCGCTTATGCAGCGGCCGTGAACGAGATGTGCCGGCTACTGAGGCCAGGCGGGGTCTTCGCCGCCCACGTGGCCTGCGAGGACTTCGCCGATGGGGACTTCGAGCGGCCGGGGCGCACCGAGAACTTCGAGGACCATTCGCTGCACTATCGCCATGGCGAGAGCGAGCCCTACCGCCGTCACGCGCAGACCACCTGGAGCGGCGTCTACATCGGCCGGGACTTCCTGACCAAGGCTCTGGAGGCCCAGGGCATCGGCATCGAGCGCTGGCGGGCGCACAACCCGCAAAAGCCGCGCAGCGTCTGGGCCATCGGTCGCAAGCGAGGCTGAGCCGGCGGCGCCCGCTTCCCCAGGGTTGCCCGGGCCGGCGCCGTATGCTTGTGCATAGCACCCCGAGCGGGCGCGCACCTCATCGCTTCGCCCGGCGGGATGTTCCCGGGGGGTTGATGGCGGCGACGGCGGAACGGGCGAGGGTGACGCGGAGCGAGGCCGACCGGCCCGCCTCGGGTGCGCCGGCCTGCTACCCCGGCGGCGTTTCGGTGATCGTCTGCACCTTCAACCGCAGGCCGCTGCTCGAGAAGCTGGTCCAGAGCATGGCGCCCCAGCTCGAGGTCGACTATCCGCTCGAGATCCTGATCGTCGACAACAACTCGCGCGACGACACGGCCGCCTACGCCCGGGCCCTGGCCGAACGGAACCCGATCTTCCGCTACGTCTTCGAGCCGAATCAGGGGCTGAGCCATGCCAGGAACGCCGGGGCCGCGGCGGCGCGCCACGCCTTCCTGATGTACCTGGACGACGACGCCCTCCTTCCGCCGCACTACCTGCCGACGCTGGGCAAGCGCCTCGGCCAGCACGACCCCGACTTCTTCGGCGGCCCGCTCTATCCCCTCTATGTCGATCCCAAGCCCGACTGGTTCCCGGAGAGCCTGGAGATCCGCAAGAAGGCCGCCCGGTCCGGCTTCCACAATTCGATCGTTCTGACCGGCGCCAACTACGGCGTGAGGAAGTCCGTACTGGAGAAGGTCGGGGGGTTCGACCCGCACTACGGCATGACCGGCGGCAAGGTCGGCATGCTCGAGGAGCGGCTGGTCATCGAGACCTACCGCCGGATGACCCCGCCCGAGGCGCAGAAGATCTACTATGGCCTGGACCACTTCATCCTGAACCACACGCCCGCGCGGCGGATGACGGTGGGTTTCCAGCTCGAGCGCATCTTCATCGGCAACCGCGAGTTCATCCGCTACTGCCTGGTGCAGGGCGTCCGCTCGCCGGACATGCTGTTCATGAGCCTGTGGCGCGCCTTCTGGGGCGAGCTCGGGGCGGTGCTGAAGGCCGCGCCCGCGATCTGGCGGGGGCGCAGGGCCGATCCCGAACGGCCGATGCGGGCGCTGGTCAAGCTCACCTTGCGCAGCGCCGACCTGATGGGAGCGCTCGACTTCTTCCTTACCGATTTCGGCCGCGTGCGGCGGCGGCTGAAGGCCGAAGGTCCCGAGGCGCGTCCGTTCCGCGCGACGCTCTTCACGCTCCTGTCCGAAGACAAGGCCGAGGCCGGCACGCCGGACCTGGACGCCCTGGCCGACGCCTTCGAGGACGTCGGCGTGCTGACGGTCGTCTCGGTGGCCGGCCGGTCGGACGACGCCATCCGCGAGCTGGCGAATGGGTTGAACCTTCGGGCCGAAGACCTCCTGATCACCGACATGCCCAAGGTCGTTCGGGCGCTCGCGCCCCTGCGGTCTTCGCGGCCGCACCTGCAGATCGTCCTTTGGCTGCGCGAGCCCAAGTCCATGAACTACCTGAAGAGCCCGAAGCACCTCTGGGAGAAGCGGGAGGGCGTGATCGGCCGGGTCCGGCGCGAGCGCGCCCTGTTCCGGAGCGCGGACCAGGTGATCGTCTCCACCGCATGGCTGGACCGTGGCCTCGCCCCGGCGCTGCTGCCCATGCGCCGCAGGCTGCTCGTCCCCCAGATCCCCGCCGCCAAGTCGGCCAAGGACGAGCGAGCGGTCCAGGGCGTGCGCCAGGCGGCCCTCGCCGGCTGGGCCCGGGCCATCGAAGAGGCGCGCCTTTGGGCGCCCAGGCGGCTGAAACCGTGACGCTGAAGGTGCTCACCGTGTTCGGCACGCGGCCCGAGGCCATCAAGCTGGCGCCGGTGGTGCGCGCGCTCGAGGCCGCGCCGGACATCCGGTCCGCGGTCTGCGTCACCGGCCAGCACCGGGCGATCCTGGACCAGATGCTGGGCTTCTTCGCGATCCGGGCCGACCACGACCTGGACGTGATGCGGCCGAACCAGACCCTGACGGGCCTCACGGCGTCGACGCTCGAGCGGCTGCAGCCTGTGCTGGACCAGGAAAAGCCGGACTGGCTGGTGGTCCAGGGCGACACCACCACCGCCATGGCGGCCGCCCTCGGCGCCTTCTACAACCAGATCCGCGTCGCCCACGTCGAGGCGGGACTGCGCACCCGCAACAAGCGTCATCCGTATCCGGAAGAGTCCAACCGCCGGATGATCGCGGCGGTGGCCGACCTGCACTTTCCGCCGACCCCGATCGCCAGGGAGACGCTCCTGGCCGAGGGCGAGCCCGAGTCCGCCGTGGTCGTCACCGGCAACACCGGCATCGACGCCCTCTACTGGACGCAAGGGGAGGTGCGCGCCGGCCGCGTCGCGCCGCCGCCGGGGGTGGCGGACCTGCTGGACGGCAAGCGGCTGGTGCTGGTCACGGCGCACAGGCGTGAGAACTTCGACCGGGGCCTGAAGGAGATCTGCGCGGCCCTGAAGGCGATCGCCGGGCGGTTCGAGGACGTGGCCATGGTCCTGCCCGTGCACCCCAATCCGAACGTGAAGGGACCGATCGAGCAGATGCTGGCGGGGGCCGGGCGGATCCACCTGGTCGACCCGGTCGACTACGGCCCGTTCGTCTGGCTGATCGACCGGGCGAGCCTGATCCTGACGGACTCGGGCGGCATCCAGGAGGAGGCGACGGCGCTGGGCCGGCCCATGCTGGTGATGCGCGAGGTGACCGAGCGGCCCGAGGCGGTGGCGGCGGGAACGGCGCGGCTGGTGGGCGCCCACACCGACGCGATCGTCGCCAATGCGGTCGAGCTGTTGTCGGATGAGAGCGTCCGTGCACGCATGGCCCGACCCTCGGACGTCTTCGGCGACGGCCGCGCGTCCGAGCGGATCGTCGAGGCGCTGAGGAGCTGGCGCGGGTGAGCGCGGCCGCATGCTCCCTCCGCGCCTTCGGCGCACCTCCCCCGCAAGCGGGGCAGGACCAGATGAGCGCTCCTGTCCTGCCCCGCTTGCGGGGGAGGTGCGCCGAAGCGACGGAGGGGGCGATCACATGACCCGCCCGCTCAGAGTGATCTGGGCCTACGACCGGGAGCACACGCTGCATCCCTTCATCGTCCTTGGGCTGAACACCCTGGCCGAGGCGGGGTTCGAGGCGACGGTCGTCAGCGCCGACAAGGCCGAGGGCGCGGCCTACAGGTCCTTTGACGATTTTTCGTTCGCCGAGCGGGTGCGCAAGTTCCAGCACCTCGTGCACAAGGTTCGGCTCGACCTGGAAAAGGTGGCGGTCCGGCACGCCCTGGCGGCCGAGAAGGCGCGAAAGCCCATCCGCTGGGCGGCCGAGGGCAAGGTCAAGCCGCCGACGCCCAAGGAACGGCGCCGGCTGCTGCGCCGCGCGCTGTGGGAAGACCTGCAGGTCAACGCCATCCAGGCCTGGCGCGCCGTGCTGAAGGAATACGGCAACGTCCGCCGGCTGAACTGGGACACCTGGGCGATCTATCTCAAGGGCTTCCGCCGCCTCATGTCGCTCGAGGGCGACGTGATGATCGCGAGCCGTCCGGAAGCGGCGTTCTGGGCGGCGATCACCGCCAAGCTCAAGGGCATGCGACTGGTCTACTTCCCGTTCGAGCTCTACGGCGAGCAGATCGTCAAGCCGATGCCGTTCCTGCTGTGGTTCGAGCGCTTCATGCTGCGCCACATGGTCGACGCGGTCCTCACCCAGAACGACTGCCGCTCCGACGTGCTGGAGAAGGAGCGCGGCTCGAGGGTGAAGCCGCTCCTGGTCCACAACTACAAACCCATCCACTGGGACCACCGGCCGGGCGGGAAGCTTCGGGCCAGGCACGGGATCGCGCCGGACAAGAAGATCGTCCTCTACGAGGGGGTGGTGGTGGACGGGCGCTGGCTGGAGTTCGTCGCCCAGTCCGTCGTCCATCTGCCGGACGACGTGGTCCTGATCCTGATGGGCCAGGAGAAGCTGAAGTGGCGCCAGGTCCACGCCGAGCAGATCAAGGACGCGCTGGAGACCGGACGGCTGATCCTCGCCCCGCCGGTGCCCCACGAGGAGCTTCACGACTATGTGGCCGATGCGGACGTCGGGATCATCACCTACGACGACACGGTCAGGAACAACGTCTTCTGCGAGCCCGGCAAGCTCTCGGACTACATTTCGGTGGGCGTGCCGGTGGTGGCGCCGAACTTCCCCACCATCGGGCCGGTGGTCCAGGGCTACGGCATCGGCCGCTGCTTCGACGGCCATTCACCCGAGGCCATCGCCGCCACCCTCGTGGCCGTGCTGGAGCGTCCGAAGGCGGCCTGGAGCGAGGCCCTGCAGCGCGCCTGCGCGGAATTGACTTGGGAAACCCAGGCGCCCAATCTCCTGGCCGCGGTGACCGGGGGCGTGCGTCCAGCAGGCAAAGACACGTGCGTCGCGAGCGAGGCCGCTTGCGAAGGCGGCCCCGGCCCCCTATCCGCCATCCGTTCGGGCCGTTGACGCGGTCGCCTAGAGTCCAGTGATGTCGCCGAGCCCCTCCGAACGTCCGCGGATCTGCATCGCCACCACCATGGGCGGCTACGACCACGCCACCGTGCTGGACAGGGTCCTGGCCCAGGCGCTGGAGCTGAGGGGCGCCGAGGTCGAGCTGCTGCTCTGCAACAAGGGCGTGGCGACCTGCCAGATGATCAAGCTCGGGCCCACCCGCGCCATGCCCGAGGAGCTCGCGGTCAAGAAGCCCATGAGCTACTGCGACTTCTGCGTGACGCGGGGCGCCCAGCAGTTCGAGGGACTGGCGAACCGCATCCACTCCATGGGCGACTACATCGACGCCGCCGAAGCCGAGTTCGCCCTTCGCACGGCGGAAGCCGTTCCGCTGGAGGAGATCCGCGCCTTCCGCTGGTTCGACCTGCCGGTGGGCGAGCACGCCTGGGCCGGCGCCCTGCGCTATTTCGCGCGCGGCGACCTGGAGGGCGAGCCCTTCGGCGAGCAGATCCTGAGGGTCTACCTGGAGGCCGGCCTGCGCTCGATCTATGCGGTGCGGCGGCTGCTGGAGCAGGGCCGCTTCGACATCATGGTGGTGAACCACGGCATCTACATCCCCCAGGGGATGATCGCCGAGGTGGCCCGCTCGATGGGCGTGCGGGTGGTCACCTACAACCCCGCCTACCGCAAGCACTCCTTCGTCTTCTCGCACAACGAGAGCTACCACTTCACCATGCTCGACGAGCCGCTCGAGCACTGGACGGGCCTGGAGATGACGCCCCGGCTGGTGGAGGAGACCCACGCCTATCTGAACAGCCGCCGCTACGGGACCAACGACTGGATCTGGTTCCACGACGCGCCCAAGGAGGACATCGCGCCGGTGCTCGAGGAGGTCGGCTGCGATCCGGACAAGCCGTTCGTGGCCCTTCTGACCAGCGTCGTCTGGGACGCCCAGCTCCACTACAAGGCCAACGCCTTCCCCAGCATGCTCGACTGGCTGAAGGAAACGGCCGCCTACTGGGGAACGCGGACGGACGAGCTGCAGCTGGTGATCCGCGTGCACCCGGCCGAGGTCAGGGGCGGCGTCCCCTCGCGCCAGAGGGCGGCCGACGAGCTGAGGGCCGCCTTCCCCGAGGGCCTGCCGCGCAACGTCTTCGTGCTGGAGCCGGACAACCAGGCGTCCACCTATGCGCTGTGCGAGAACGCCAACGCGGTGATCATCTACAACACCAAGGCCGGGGTGGAGATGGCGTCCATGGGCGTTCCGGTGATCGTCGCCGGCGAGGCCTGGGTGCGCGGCAAGGGCTTCGCCACCGACGTCTCTGACCCCGGGCACTACTTCCGCCTGCTGGACGCCCTGCCGACGAAGGCGGGCATGAGCGCCGACCAGCGCGCACTGGCGGACAAGTACGCCTATCACTTCTTCTTCAGACGGATGATTCCCCTGCCGTTCATTCACGTGCTGCCGAAGGGCCACTTCAAGGCCGAGATCAAGTCCAAGGACGACCTCGCGCCCGGGCGCTATCCCGGGCTCGACACGATCTGCGAGGGAATCCTGGCGGCCAGGCCGTTCATCTATCCGGCCGAGGCGCTGGACGACCCGTTCCCCGGCGAGCGGGCGCCCGCCAAGGAAGTCGCCTGAACGCCCCATGACCGCAAAGCCCGTGAAGAAGGTGCTGCACGTCCTTGGCGACAAGTCGTGGAAGCCCGAATACAAGTACCTCGGCAGCACCAAGGACATCGTCGGCCGGCGCGACTATTTCGCCTCGCGCGGCATCGAGTGCGTCGAGCTGCAGGTCAAGGGACGCAAGGACGTCAACTGCCTGGAGCTGCTGAAGGGGATGGACCTCTCCAGCTTCGACGCGGTGCTGATGGAGCACCCGCGCTATCCCGCCTCGATGAAGTACCTGCGCCAGGCCTATCCGCACATCATCCAGATGATCCGCGGGCACAACGCCGAGCTGATCCACCAGATTCACACCTCCTGGGCCTATATGAAGTCCGGCCTCGGAGGGCCCAGGTGGCGGTTCAAGCGCGCGCGCATGTCGGCCAGGAACGCGGTCGACCGGCTGACCTTCGACGTCGCCTGCGGACGCCAGGCCGACTACATCCTTTCGATCGTCGACTGGGAGACCGAGCACTACTGGCCGATGATCACCAACCGCAGGAAGGTGCTGACCGCGCCCTACTTCCTGCCGCAGAGCTACCTCGAGCCCGCCGGGGACGAGCACAAGGTGCACCGGGTGATCTGCGCCATGTCGGCCGACTGGAGCCCCCTGGCGCACGATGCGGCCAGGGCGCTCGTCCAGCTCGTCAATGCGGCGCCCAAGGACAGCCTCGGCGGCTGGAAGTTCATGGTCACCGGCGACCTTGGCAAGCACAAGACCGACTACAAGCGCATCCAGAAGTCCACGCCGGTGGTCATCACCGGAAACCTGGCCAACCCCTTCGAGAAGACCAAGCAGGCGCGGGTGCTGGCGCACCTGTCCAACCTCGGCATGGGCTTCAAGACCAAGCTGCTGGACTTCATCCACTACGGCGGCTGGGTGCTGATGCCCAGGAAGCTCTACCTGCGCCAGCCCGAGGAGGTCAGGCCCTTCTGCATCGTGGTGGATCCGATCTCGCCGGCCGGGCTCAAGGCCGCCCTGGACAAGGCCAAGACGCCCTGGCCCGATCCCTCCGCCGTCAACGGCCGCCTGCGCGAGCGCGCCTTCGCCGCGCTGGACAAGGCGTTCGGGTACGGATGAGCTGACGTGGAAGCCCTCGCGCTCGTCGAGCACGTCGATCGGGAGCTGGACCTGGTCTGCCTCCTGAAGGCGCTGCTCAAGGCGCGTCACGGGATCGAGCTGAAGCTCGCCAATGTCTACGCCGACGCGCCCCTGACGCTGGCGCGCCCGGCGCCGCGCGTCGTGCTGACCCCCTTCTTCTACGCAGTCGAGGACGTGGTCATCCGCGACTACGTCGGGGCCTGGCCGGACACGCGGTTCGTCAACCTCGCCTGGGAGCAGGTCTTCTATCCATCGCACCAGGCGATCAAGGCCCCGCGTGACAAGTTCACCCGCAAGAAGGTGACGCACCTGGCCTGGAGCCAGGCCTTCGTCGACTACCTGAACGCCAACGGCGTCTACGAGGGCCGCGCGCGCCTGGTCGGCCACGCCCTCTACCGGCTCTACCAGCCGCCCTACGTCGGATATTTCGAGAGCCGAGAGGCCTTGGCGCGGGCGTTCGGCCTGGACCCCAAGCGGCGCTGGATCTTCGTGCCCGAGAACTATCGCTGGGCCTTCTTCACCGACACCAAGCTGGTCAAGCTCGGACGGCGCGGCGTGGAGCAGGACGAGCTCTTCCGCATGCGGGACTTCTGCCGGCGCTCGCTCGAGGCGCTGATGACCTGGTGCGACGCCCTGGCCGAGCGCGACGACGTGGAGGTGATCTTCCGTCCGCGGCCGGCCACGAGCGAGGCGGAGCTGGCGAAATTCTCCGCGGACGTCTTCGATGGGCTCGCCCCGGCGTACCGCACGATCAAGGCGTTCACCGCCCGTGACTGGGTGCTCGCGAGCGACGTGGTCGCATCGTCCTATTCGACCGTGCTGATCGAGGCGGCCCTGGCCGGCAAGGCCCTGGTCAAGGTCGCGCCCGAGCCGATCCCAGAGGGCCTGCGCTACGACTGGTGCGATCTGCTGGCGGATGTTCCGGACCAGGCAGGGTTCGTGGCGGCCGCCACGGCGGCCGCGCCGGACGAGGGCGCGGCGCGGCTGCGCGCCTGGGCCGAAGGCATGTTCTTCAGCGCGGGCGATCCGATCGACCGGCTGGTGGAGACCATCGCCGAGGAGGTGAAGGCGGCTTACGCCGGCCCTGCGCCCGCGACGTCCTCGGATCACGCAATGAAGTCGCCGGCCTGGCTCGCGCTCTTGGCGCCGCACCTGTCGCCCGAGGCGCGCCACGCGCTCTTCGAGAAGCATGTCGCCGGCTACTTCTTCAACCGCTCGACCCACGAGAAGGATCTGTTCAGCCAGGCCGAGGTCGAACGCCGCGTGCGGCGGTGGAAGCAGCGGATGGCGCCGACGACCTCGTGACGCCTGCCGGGCACCGCATTCGTGTCGTTCGTGGACTTATCGTGCAACCGCGCGACCGCCGCGAGTGGCGCAGACGGAACCCGCGAACGACACGAACAAGAAGGGGAGCTTAAGCCCGCTTCCGGAAGGCCATGAACATGAAGGTGTAGTCGCGGTCGGTCCGCTCCCAGCGGATCGCCCTGTCGGTGACCTGGAGCTGCAGGGGCTCGCAGAGGTCGAGGCCGGCCGACCGGCAGTCGGCCACGAAGCCCTCGATGTCGGCCGGCGTCAGGATCTTCATTTCGGGCGCGTCCGCGCCGTAGGGGAAGATCCCCGAGCAGTCGATCGGCTCGGACCAGTAGTCGGTGGAGACCAGGAGCAGCCCGCCCGGGCGGATGATCCGCGCCATCTCGCGCGCGAACCCGGCGAGCTCCACCCCGTGCTCGATCACCGAAATGCAGGTCACCGCCTGAAAGAAGCCGGTGTCGTAGTTGGTGCCCGTCAGCTCCTGAGCGCTCATCTTGAAGCCGAGCGAGGCATAGGCGGGCTTCACCACCGTTGGCTTCAGGTCGCAGCCATAGAGCTCGCGGTACCCAAGCTGGTGCAGCCACCGCAGCGCCACCACCCGGACTCCGGCGCCGGCGTCCAGCACGGGGGAGTCCGGGTCGTCCAGCGACTTGACGTAGGCGATGCACTTGAGCGTGTCCCAGTTCTTCTGGGCGTCGTGGTGGCTCTCAAGGCCCATGGCCTCGACGATCGCGGTGGCCGCGTCGCACTCGATCCGGGACTGCAGGGGCCTGCAGTCCTTGAAGTGCGCCAAGTAGTCGGCCATGGCGGCGGTCAGGGCGGGATCCATGGGCGCTGGGGCCTCCTGTGGCTTGGGCCAAGACCAGGGGCGCTAGCACGCGGCCTCCGCCGCGCCAAGGCCGGCGCCGCTCTTGACAACCCAGGCGCGCAGCGCTCGATCCGCCGCCATGGCTCCCGCGTCCGACATCGCCTGGCCGAAGAAGCGCCGCGACGTCCTGAACCACCACCAGGACTCCACCCAGTGGGACGTCATCGACCTGCGCGAGGGCGATGTGGTGGCCGCCAACTGGGCCAAGTCGGGCGTGACCTGGCTGCAGCAGATCCTGCTGCAGCTGATCTCCGATGGGGACGCGGAGGCCAAGGTCGCCGAGACCTGCATCTGGCCGGACTGGTGGACGATTCCCAAGGATGGGCTGAGGGCGTGGGTCCAGTCCAAGCCCGGGCGGCGGATATTCAAGACCCATCTGCCCGCCGACAGCCTGAACCTGTCGCCCGAGGCCCGCTACATCTTCATCGGCCGTGACCCGCGCGACATCGCCTGGAGCTTCTATCCGCACCTGATGAACTACACCCAGTGGCTGATCGACCGGGTCAACAGCGCGCCGCACCGCGACTGGGAGGAGGACTGGGGCCGGCCGACCTGCGACATCCGCACCTTCTACCGCCAGTTCCTGGAGAACGACGGCGCGCCCTATTGGCCGTTCTGGTCCGCCGTCCAGTCCTGGTGGGACGTGCGGCGCCTGCCCAATGTGATGCTCGTCCACCACCAGGAGCTGAAGGCCGACATGGAGGGTCAGATCCGCCGTATCGCAAGGTTCATCGAGGCTGAACCCTCGGCCGACGCCTGGCCGCGCATCCTGGAGCATTGCAGCTTCGACTGGATGAAGGCCCACAAGGACATGCTGCTGCCGGTCGACTCCTTCCTCGACAAGGGCGAGACCTTCATGAACAAGGGCGTGAACGGGCGCTGGCGCGAGGTGCTGAGCCCGGAGGAGATCGCCCTGGCCGAGGAGATCGCGGCGCGGAAGCTGACGCCCGAGTGCGCCGGATGGCTCCTTACAGCCGGGCCAGCCGCGTGAGAAACGGCCTTGGCGGGGTTGACTCGCCCTCGCGCGACGGGCGAAAGTCGTTCGCTGTTTGTTCGGCGGGACGGCTCGGGCCGGAGCCAGTTGCGCTCTCTTGCGTTCTGATCTGCGCGCCGCGCGTCGGGAAAGGGGAGCCTGAATGACCCTCGAGTCCTCGGCTCCTGGCCGGACGGCCAGGGGGCCCCTCCGGGATCGCGCCGTCTGGCGGCGGCGCTTCGAGGCGGTGCGCGGCGCGAGCCTGGAGCTGGCCGCGCCCCTGTCGGCGGAGGACCAGCAGGTCCAGTCCATGCCGGACGTCAGCCCGACCAAGTGGCACCTGGCGCACGTCACCTGGTTCTTCGAGACCTTCCTCGCGGCGCCGCACCTGGACGGCTACCGAACGCCGGATCCGGCCTTCGCCTATCTGTTCAACTCCTATTACGAGCAGGTGGGCGAGCGGCATCCCAGGCCCCAGCGGGGCCTCCTGTCCCGCCCCTCGCTCGACGAGGTGCTGGCCTATCGCGCCCACGTGGACGCGGCCATGATCCGGCTGATCGAGACGGCGCCGGCCACGGATTGGGCCGGACTCGAGCCCCTGATCGAGCTCGGCCTGAACCACGAGGAGCAGCATCAGGAACTGATCCTGATGGACATCAAGCACGTGCTGTCGATGAACCCGCTGCGGCCTGCCTACCAAACGCCGCTCACCCGGGCGAAAGCCGGGACCGGCTTTCGCCGGGATGAGCGGGTTGAACTGAGCTGGATCGACTTCGACGGCGGCCTGGTGGAGATCGGCTGGAAGGGCCGGGGCTTCGCCTTCGACAACGAGGGGCCTCGCCACAGGGTCTGGCTCGAGCCCTTCTCGCTGGCGACGCGCCTTTCGACCTGTGGCGACTACCTCGCCTTCATCGAGGACGGCGGCTACGCCCGCGCCGAGCTATGGCTGTCGGACGGCTGGGCGACGATTGCAAGCGAGGGCTGGACCGCGCCGCTCTACTGGCGCCGGGCCGAGGAAGGCTGGCGCATCTTCACGCTCGAGGGCGAGCGGCCGATCGATCCGGCCGAGCCGGTCTGCCACCTCAGCTACTACGAGGCGGACGCCTTCGCCCGCTGGTCGCTCGCGCGCCTTCCATCCGAAGCGGAGTGGGAGACGGCCGCCGCCGGCGCGGCAAGCGGCGGCGAGGACCGGCCCGTGCGGCTGCATCCCTCGCCTGCGGCCGCGCAGGGACTTGCCCAGCTGTCGGGTGAGCTCTGGCAATGGACCATGAGCCCCTATGTCGCCTATCCGCGCTACCGGCCGCCGCAAGGCGCGATCGGCGAGTACAATGGCAAGTTCATGTCCGGCCAGATGGTCCTGAGGGGCGGCGCCTGCATCACGCCCCAAGGCCACGCCCGGATCACCTACCGCAACTTTTTCCCGCCGGACGCGCGCTGGGCCTTCTCGGGCGTTCGGCTGGCCCAAGATGCTTGATCTGGACATGCTCGATCTCGATTTCGCCCCCGAAGGCATCGCCTTCATCGACCACGCCGCGCGCGAGGAGAGCTTCCTCGAGGCGGCGCTGGAGGGCTTGTCGCGGCCCGCCAAGGCCATCCCCTGCCGCTTCCTCTATGACGAGGCGGGCTCGGCCCTGTTCGATCGGATCTGCGAGCTTGACGAGTACTATCCGACCCGCACGGAGACGGCGATCCTTCAGGCCTCGGCCGGCGAGATCGCCCGCCGCGTCGGGCCCGGGGCCGAGCTGATCGAGCTGGGCTCTGGCTCGAGCGTGAAGGTGCGCATCCTGCTGGACGCCATGGAGGCGCCGGCGGCCTATGTGGCCATCGACATCTCGCGCGAGCACCTGCGCCGGGCGGCCGAGGCTCTGGCGGCCGACTATCCGCAGGTGCGGGTGGCGGCGGTCTGCGCCGACTATTCGGGCGATTTTCCCTTGCCCGAGACCGGCGCCCCAGGGCGGCGGCTGGCGTTCTTCCCCGGATCGACGATCGGCAACCTCGAGCCGGAGGAGGCCATGGCCTTTCTCGAGGGGTGGGCGCGGCGCCTGGGCCCGGGCGCGGCCATGCTGATCGGCGTGGACCTGCGCAAGGACCGGGCCGTGCTCGAGGCCGCCTATGACGACGCCCAGGGCGTGACCGCGGCCTTCAGCCTGAACCTGCTCGCCCACGCCAACCGCGAGCTCGGCGCGGACTTCGACCTGAAGGGCTTCGTCCACGAGGCGCACTGGAACGAGGCGGCGGGGCGGGTCGAGATCCATCTGAGGAGCCTGAGGCGCCAGAGCGTGCGCCTGGGCGGCCGCGCCTTCGACTTCGACGAAGGCGAGCGGGTGCATGTCGAGCATTCCTACAAGTACAGCGTCGAGGGGTTCGCTGCGTTGGCCCGGCGCGCGGGCTTCACCGCGACCGCCGTCTTCACCGACCCGGCGAAGCTGTTCAGCGTCCACTACCTTACGACCTGACGATCGTGGCGGGGGCGCCGATCATCGAGCTCGAGCACGTCCGCAAGGCGTTCGGCGAAGGCCGCCCTGCGGTCGACGGCGTGAGCCTGACGGTGGGGGCCGGCGCCTTCCTGGCCATCGTCGGCCAGTCCGGATCGGGCAAGACCACCACGCTCAAGATGATCAACCGCCTGGTCGAGCCGGACTCAGGCCATGTGCGCGTGGAGGGCCGCCCCGTGGCCGAAGCCGCTCCATACGAACTGCGCCGGCGCATCGGCTACGTGTTCCAGGGGGTGGGCCTGTTCCCGCACCTGACCGTGGCCGAGAACATCGCCGTCACCCCGAGGCTCCTGGGCTGGCCGGAGGCCGAGGCTGCCGCGCGCGCGGCCGAGCTGCTGGACATGGTCGGCCTGCCCCGCGCCTATGCGGAGCGGACGCCGGACGCCCTTTCGGGCGGCGAGCGGCAGAGGGTCGGCGTGGCGCGCGCCATCGCCGCGCGCCCGCACATCGTGCTGATGGACGAGCCGTTCGGCGCGCTCGATCCCTTGACCCGCGATGGCCTCGGCCAGGCCTATCGGGCGCTGCACGACCAGCTCGGCCTGACCACCTTGATGGTCACCCACGACATGCAGGAGGCGATCCTCCTGGCCGACCGGATCGTGGTGATGAAGGCCGGACGCATCCTGGCCGACGGGACACCGCGCGGCCTGGCGGCCGATGAGCAGGACCCGGAGGTTCAGGCGCTGATAGAGACGCCGCGCCGCCAGGCTGAGCGCGTCGCCGCCCTGATGGACGGCGCCGTCCATGGATGAGCGTGTCGCGGCGGCCTGGCGCCTCCTGCCGTCCTACCTCGGCCAGCACGTCGTCCTCAGCGCCAGCGCGCTGGCGCTGGGCGTCCTGATCAGCCTGCCCCTGGCCGTCCTGGCGGCGCGAAGCCCCAAAATCCGCTGGCCGGCCCTCGCCGTCGCGAGCCTGATCCAGACCATTCCAGGCCTGGCGCTGCTGGCCCTGTTCTATCCCCTGCTGCTGCTGCTCTCCTCGGCGACCCGTGCGCTGTTCGGGCTGGAGGTCCCGGCGCTGGGATTCCTGCCCTCGCTCCTGGCCCTGACGCTCTATTCGATGCTGCCGATCCTGAGGACCGGGGTGGCCGGCCTGACCGGGCTCGATCCGGCGGTGCTGGAAGCGGCGGACGGCGTCGGCATGACCCCGGCGCAGAAGCTCTGGAAGGTGGAGGCGCCGCTCGCCGCGCCGGTGGTGATGGCGGGCGTGCGCACCGCAGCGGTCTGGACCATCGGGGCGGCGACGCTCTCCACGCCTGTGGGCCAGACCAGCCTCGGCAACTACATCTTCTCGGGCCTGCAGACCGAGAACTGGGTCTTCGTCCTCTTCGGCTGCGCGGCGGCGGCGGGCCTGGCCCTGGTCGTCGACCAGCTGCTCGGCCTGATCGAGGCGGGGCTGGCGCGGCGCGACCGGCGGCGGATCCTCGGCGGGCTGATCGGCCTGGCGGCCGGGACCGCCCTGGCGCTCGCACCGATGGTCCAGGCGGGACCGAAGACCTACGTCGTGGGCGCCAAGAACTTCTCCGAGCAGTTCATCCTGGCCTCCATGATCGGCGACCGGCTGCGCGCAGCCGGCGCGAGCGTGCAGCGGACGGACGGCCTCGGCTCGGCGGTGGCCTTCCGGGCGCTCGCGAGCTCGGACATCGACGTCTACGTCGATTATTCCGGCACGCTGTGGACCAACGTCTTGGGCCGAAAGGACTCGCCGCCGCGCGAGGTGATGCTGGCCGAGCTGACCCGCGTCTTGAAGGATCGCTATGGCGTCACGGTGCTGGGCGCGCTCGGCTTCGAGAACGCCTACGCCCTGACCATGCGGGGCGATCAGGCGCGGCGGCTGAATATCCGGACCATCGCCGATCTGGCGCCCCACGCGCCGGCCATGACG
This sequence comes from uncultured Alphaproteobacteria bacterium, assembly GCA_963775275.1. Taxonomy (GTDB): domain Bacteria; phylum Pseudomonadota; class Alphaproteobacteria; order Caulobacterales; family Caulobacteraceae; genus JANWHQ01. The sequence continues at coordinate 2,306,874 of CAVZII010000005.1, forward strand.
CTCGGCGGCGACCTGGAGTTCCTGAGTCGGCCGGAATGGGCGGCGATCCGGAGCGCCTATGGCCTGAGCTTCCGGGCGCGGAAGTCCTACAACCCCACCTTCATGTACCGGGCGCTGGAGGGCGGTGAGGCCGACGTCATCTCGGCCTTCTCCTCGGACGGGCGCATCGCCGCAGAGCATCTCGTGGTGCTGGGCGATCCCAGGCGCGCCATCCCGGCCTATGATGCGGTGCTGCTGGTCGCCCCCAAGGACTCCGGCGACGAGCGGCTGAAGGCTGCGCTGCGGCCCCTGGTCGGCAGGATCGCGGTGGACAAGATGCGGCAGGCCAACCTGATGGTCGACCGCGACCAGGACAAGCGCGCGCCCGAGGACGCGGCGCGCTGGCTCGAGGCGGCGGTCGGATTGAAGTGACGAGGAAGGACGGACCATGACCCATCCCGCGATCAAGGGAGGCCGCGCGGCGGTGGTCACCGGCGCGGCGAGCGGCATCGGCCTGGCGGTCGCCAGGCGCCTGGCAGGCCTCGGCATGAAGCTCGTGCTGGCGGACCTGGAAGGCGAGGCCCTGACCGGCGCCGCCGCCGAGGTGATCGCCGCGGCCCGGGGCGGCGCGTCGGACGTCTGCACCGTGCCGTGCGACGTCAGCCGGCTGGAGGACGTCATGCGGCTGAAGGACGAGGCCTTCGACGCCTTCGGCGACGTGGCGGTGGTGTTGAACAACGCCGGCGTCGGCGGCGGACTCGGCAAGCCCTGGGAGGCCTATGAGCGCTGGCGGCGGATCCTGGAGGTGAACCTCTGGGGCGTGATCAACGGCGTCCACGCCTTCGCCCCGGCCCTGATCGCCCAGGGCGCGCCGGCGGCGATCATCAACACCGGCTCCAAGCAGGGGATCACCAATCCGCCGGGCTCGGCCGCCTACAACGTCTCGAAGTCCGGCGTGAAGACGCTGACCGAGCAGCTTGCCTTCGAGCTTTCGACCGACGCGCCCTTCGTCTCGGCGCACCTGCTGGTCCCCGGCTTCACCTTCACCGGCATCGGCGGCGCGCGGACGCCCTCGGAGAAGCCGCCCGGCGCCTGGACCTCGGACCAGGTGGCGGACTTCATGCTCGAGGGGCTGGACCGCGGCGACTTCTACATCCTGTGCCCGGACAACATGGTGACGCGACAGATGGACGAGCGGCGCATGCAGTGGGCCATGGGCGACCTGATCGAGAACCGGCCGGCGCTGTCGCGCTGGCGGCCCGAGTTCAAGGACGCCTTCGAGGTCTTCATGGCGGAGACGACAAATGGCTGAGCGCCCGGACTTCATCCGGCATTGGAGCGAGCTCGAAGGGCCGGACGAGTCTCACTATCCGGGCGACGAGGAGCTGCTGTCGATCGGCGCGCCGCTGGCGCGCCTGCTCGGCCTGACGAGGATCGGCATCCATCACGAGCGGCTGCCGCCCGGGCGGCGCACCTCCTATCCGCACGCCGAGAGCGCCGAGGAGGAGTTCGCCTTCGTGCTCGAAGGCGAGCCGGACGTCTGGATCGACGGGGAGCTGCACCGTCTTAAGCCCGGCGACGCGGTCGCCTTCCCGGCCGGGACAGGGATCTGCCACACCTTCCTGAACAACACCGCCGAAGAGGTGCGCCTGCTGGTGGTCGGCGAGAGGCCCAAGAGCGAGAACCGCATCCGCTATCCCCTGAATCAGGATCACGAGGCGACGCGCAAGGACCGATGGATCGATCCGCCGGTCCGCCCGCTGGGGCCCCACGACGGGCGCGCGCGCGCCGGCGGAGGTTGACCGGGCGCGGCGCGCGCGCTTGGGATGGCGACGCACAACAGGGAGGGAGCCGGCCATGGCCGAGGCGCGGATCAGGTCGCGGGAGGACTTGCAGCACTATCTCGACTGCTTCAACGGCAAGCGCTACGCCGAGCAGATCCAGTATTACGCGCCGGACGTGGTCTACAAGGTCGGCGACCTGACGCTCACTTCGCCGCAGCAGATCGCGGATTTCTATGCGGACTTCCACCAGTACTGCAAAGAGTTCGTCGAGGTGGTCGACTTCGCGCTGGACGGCGACACCTGCGCCTGCTCGCTGCCGTCCTACTTCGAGCCCTTCCGTGACTACGAAAAGCACGGCCTGTCGTTCAAGGTGGGCGAGAACCGCCAGTTCGTCAGCTTCATCATCTACAAGCTGAAGGACGGCAAGATCTGGCGCATCCGCGTGGCCCGCTATCCGGGCCCGATCAGCGACCTCAAGGGCGGCGATTGAGGATGGCCTCCACGACCCGGCTCACCGAGCTCCTGCGCGCCTTCGACGTGGAAGGCGTCAAGGCGGCGCTGGGCTGATCTGGTCTTCCCCCTCAGGGGGAAGTCCGCCCGGAGGGCGGGAAGGGGGCTCAAGCGTGCGTCAGCTCCCTCAGTCGGCTTCGCCGACAGCTCCCCCGGAGAGGGAGCATTGGCCTGGTTACTCCGCCGCCTTCAGGCCGTCTTCGACGAGGTCCGCCGGGTCGAGGGTGTTGGTGAGCAGGCCCTGGCGCTTGAGGTAGCGCTGGATGCCGGGGCGCTTGCCGCCGAGGCCGGAGGCGCGGAAGGCGTCCGACTCCACCGCCCCGGCCGCGAAGGTCAGGAAGCAGTCCTGCAGCGAGACGTTGCCGGCGTCGATCCGCTCGCCGATCCGGCGGGCCTCCTCTTCCGTTCCGGCCATGACGGCGGCCGAGAGGCCGAAGGAGGTGTCGTTGGCGAGCGCGACCGCCTGGTCCTCGGTGCGATAGGCCATCACCGGCATGACCGGGCCGAAGGTCTCCTCGCGCATGACCTTCATCTCGTGGGTGACGCCCGTCAGCACCGTGGCCTTCATGTAGAGCCCGCCGCCGAGGGTCAGCACCTCGCCCCCGGTCCGGACCCTCGCGCCCTTGTCCACGGCGTCCTCGAGGTGGTCGGCCACGATCTCGGCCTGGCGGGCGAAGATGAAGGGCGAGAGCTGGCCCTTCAGCGGATCGGGATAGTTCAGCTCGACCTGCTCGGCCTTCTTCACGAGCTTGTCGACGAAGGCGTCGTGGACGCTTTCGTGCACATAGATCCGTTCGATGGAGAAGCAGACTTGGCCCGTGGAGGTGGCCGCGCCTCGCACCGCGGCGGTCGCGGCCTTGTCGAGGTCGGCGCTGGCCGTGATCACCAGGGGGTCCTTGCCGCCGAGCTCCAGCTCCACCGGGATCAGCCGTCGCGCGCAGGCCTCGGCGACCTTGCGGCCGTTCGTGACGCTGCCGGTGAAGGAGATCAGGTCGGCGTTGTCGACCACAGCCTGGCCGGTCTCGCCGTCGCCGAGAACCACGTCGAACACCTCGGCCAGCTCGGGGACCTCGCGCACCGTCTCCATCAGGGGCTTCGTGAACCGCGGCGTCACCTCCGAGGGCTTGAGCAGCACGGCGCAGCCCGCGAAGAGCGGCGGGATCACGTGCAGCATGGAGAGCATGGTCGGCGCGTTCCAGGGGCTGATCACCCCGACCAGGGGAAAGGGCTTGAGCACGCTGTCGTACCTGACGTGCGGCATGTTGGGCGACGTCCCCTGGCGGCGGGCCGCCTCGAAGGCCGCCGGCGCGCCGCGGGCGCCGCCATAGATCGCCCCCAGGATCATGTCCGGCGCGATCTGGGAGATCTGGCCGTAGCCGGTGTCGGCCGCGTCCGCGTCGATGATGTCCTGGCGGCGCTCGCGCACGACCTCGGCCCAGCGCTGCATGACCGCGATGCGATGTTCGACCCCGGCGGCGGACCACTTCGGCTGGGCGGCGCGAAGGCGAGCGGCTGCCGCCGCGACGTCCTCGGCCGAAGCCGGGGTGATGTGCAGGTCGATCTCGCCCGTGCGCGGGTTGCGGACGGGCATGGCGTTGCGGATCGAAGACATGGAAGGCGTCCTGAGTGTCGTGCGCTCAGCTTGGGGGGCCGCCCTTCGTGGAGACAACGCGGTCTTGTAGGGGCCGGCTCGCCGTTCCCGCCGGCGTGGGCTGGCCTTGCGCGGGCGTCCCCGGGTGGGCCCTGGGCTCGTAGGGCGGGGCGTTCGGCAGCATCTCGACAAGCACCGCGGTGAGCAGGGCGGAATCGTCCCGCAGCGGCGGCGGTTGACCGAAGACCGTCCGCCAGAGGGCCGCGAGCGCGTCGGACATGGCGATCCCCCTTCCGCCGGACGTGGGGCCATGTTGCGCGGCCGCGTCGCGCGCTTCCAGGTTAAGATCGATTTACCTCAAGGATATCAACAGCTTTTGTGATCTCAGGCGCGCCGGATGATCGCGATCGCGTTGCGCCAGAGCTCATAGGAGCGGCCGACGTCCTGGAGATTCGCAGTGATGAACGGATAGGCCAGCATGTGCCCCGCGCCGGTGGCGCGGCACTGTTCGATGATCTGCTCGGCGACCGAGGCGGGCGAGCCGGTGATGGTCTCGTCCGGTCCGAAGAACAGGCCCTGCGGCCGGGGCGGGGCATCCGGGGCCGCCGAGGGCGTGTGCGCATCGCCCTGGGGGCGGGCGCGGCCGAACAGGCCCAGCAGGCGCTCGGTCGCCGCCTCGCCCATGGCCTTGGCGGCCGCGTCGGTGTCGCCCACCAGGATCTGGCGGCGCAGCGCCAGTCGCTCGGGCCCCGAGGGCTTGCCGGCCGCGTCGGCCGCCGCCGCGTGGGCCTCGAACAGGGCTTTGGCCTCGGCGTTGGTCAGGAAGCCGGTGCAGGCGCCGTAGCCATGCCGGCCGGCCGTCGCGGCGGTCTCGGCCGAGACGCAGGTCATCCAGCCGCGCGGCGCCGGCTGCTGGACCGGGCGGGGCACGACCTGCAGGCCCTCGTAGGCGAAGAAGCGGCCCTTATGGCTGAAGCTCGGCTCGGCCAGGGCCCGCTCGATCACCTGGAGCGCCTCCTGGAACCGCGGGCGGACCTCGTCGGGCGGCATGCCGACGGCGCGCGTCTCCATCGGTCCGGCGCCGCTGGAGAAGCCCATCTCGAGGCGGCCGCCCGTGAGATGGTCGAGCATGCCGATCTCCTCGGCGACGCGCCACGGCTCGTAGAGGGGCAGGACCATGCCCATGGCGCCGAGCCTGAGGGTCTTCGTGCGGGTCGCGACGGCGGCGATCAGGAGGTTGGGCGAGGGGGTCATCCGGCCCGGGCCGAAATGGTGCTCGGAGAAGAAGATCCCTTCGAAGCCGATGTCCTCCAGGCGCGGCCACAGGTCCAGGTGCCAGGCGAAGGCGTCGGCTTCGGAAAGGCCGTAGGTCGGGAAGAACTCGAAGATCCAGGGCCTGATCACGGCGTCCTCCAGCTCGTTGATTTCTCATTGAAGGCGGATGAGGATGGGCCGATCAAGCGCGGCGCCCGAAATGGCGAGCGATGGGAGGACCGGACCATGGTCGAGGTCGTACGCTTTCCCGACATCCCGCTCTACAGGGGATGGGGCGCGCCGCTCAGGAGCGAGACCGACGCGCGGGACCTGGAAGTCATCCAGGGCGAGGTTCCCGCCGGCCTGAACGGGGTCCTCTTCCGCTGCGGGCCGGACCGCCAGTACCCGCCGATGACGGGCGACGACGTCTTCATCGACGGCGAGGGCATGGTCCACATGTTCCGCTTCGACAACGGCCACGTCGACTACCGCAGTCGCTGGGTCCAGACCGAGCGCTACAAGCTGCAGGAGAAGGCCCGCCGCTCGCTCTTCGGGCGCTACCGCAACCGCTACACCAACGACCCCTCGGTGGAAGGCGCCCACATGGGCACCGGCAATACCAACGCCATCTGGCACGCGGGCAAGCTGCTGGTCCTCAAGGAGGACGACCTGCCCTACGAGATGGACCCGGACACGCTCGAGACCATCCGCAAGTACGACTACGACGGCGCCGTCACCGCCCAGTCCATGAGCGCCCACCCCAAGGTGGACTGGATCACCAACGAGCTCCTGACCTTCTCCTACCAGGCCAAGGGCGACGCCACGACCGACTGCGTGTTCTACGTCATCGGCCCCGACGGCAGGATCAAGAACGAGATCTGGTTCAACATGCCCTGGCCGGCGTGCGTGCACGACTTCGCGGTCACCGAGACGCACGCCGTCTTCCCCTTCTTCCCGCTGATCACCGACCTGGAGGTGCTGAAGCAGGGCGGGCCCTTCTACCAGTACCACCCTGACAAGGGGACGGTGGTGGCGGTCGTCCCGAGGAACGGGACGGCCGAGGACATCCGCTGGTTCAAGGGCCCGAACACCACCGCCGGCCACATGATGAACGCGGTCACCGAGGGCTCGAAGGTTTGCCTGGACCTGTGCCTCTACCAGGGCAACTGCTTCCAGTTCTTCCCGACGCCCGGGGGCGAGACCACGCCGGCCGTGCCGCCGATCCTGACCCGGCTGACCATGGACCTGGAGGCCAATTCGGACGAGTTCACCCAGAAGGTCCTGCTGCCCGCGCCCTGCGAGATGCCGCGTACGGACGACCGCTACCAGGGCCGGCCCTACCGCTACGGCTTCATGATCTGCTACCGCGGCCAGGACGGGACCAGCGCCATCGGCAGGTTGGACCATCAGACCGGCCAGTTCTCGACCTGGGCGCCGGGGCCTGATTCGTCCGTGCAGGAGCCGCAGTTCGTGCCGCGCCGACCCGACGCGCCCGAGGGCGACGGCTGGCTCCTGGTGCTGGTGAACCGCATCGCCGAGAACCGCTCGGACCTGGCGGTGCTGGACGCCATGAACCTGGAGGCCGGGCCGGTGGCCCTGATCAAGGCGCCGACGCGCGTGCGCTCGACCTTCCACGGCACCTGGGCGCCGGCCGAGGCGCTGAGGACCGGCCTCTACGACATGCAGCTTGTGGCGTAGGACGCACCGCAATCACCGTCATCCCCGGTCGAGCCCAAAGGGCGAGTTGCCGGGGACCCATGAACGCGGGCGAGCAAGGTGTTCATGGGTGGCCGGCACGAGGCCGGCCATGACGGTCCAAAGGAGTTGGAGAACCCCATGACCAGCGAACCTGCGAAGCTCACCGTCGAGGACCGGCTCGACATCACCGACGTGTTCGCCCGCTACTCCTGGGGCATCGACCTGGCGGACAAGGAACTGGTGGTCTCGGTCTTCGCCGACGACGCCTACTTCGACCACCTGTGGCAGGGCCGGGTGCAGGGCCACGCGGCGATCCTGAAGAACCTGGAGGAGCTGTGGTACGACCGCCAGCATTGGTGGTACGGCCGGCAGCACCTGTTCAACCACTTCCTGATGGAGCCCGTGACCACGCCCGAGGGCGAACAGGGCTGCCGGGTCAGGAGCTTCTTCCAGATCATCCAGTTCAACGTCGACTATGGGACGAACTTCGTCTTCGGCATCGGCACCCGCGACGACCTCCTGGTGAAGCGGGAGGGCAAGTGGCTGTTCAAGACCCTCTATGTGAACGCCTGGGTCAGCCGCGACACCATCCCCTGGAAGGGCGGGATCACCATGAAGGCCCGGCCCGGCCAGATGCCGCCCCCCAAGCCCAACCCGTCCGGCACGCCGCCCGAGATGAGCCGCGAGCTGTCGGGCGCGAAGTGAGGGGCGGGGCATGAGGACCGAGGCCGCCGTCTCGCGCGAGGGGACGCCCGCGCCGGTCCTGGAGAGCGTCGAGCTGGAAGCCCCGCGCGCCGGCGAGGTGCGGGTCCGCGTCGTCGCCAGCGGCATCTGCCACACCGACCTCGGCGCCCACGCGGGCATGGGCGGGGGCGGCATGACGCCCAAGCCCGTGGTCCTGGGCCACGAGGGCGCGGGCGTGGTGGAGGAGGTGGGCGCGGGCGTCTTCGGCCTTCAGGTCGGCGACCATGTGGTCATGAGCGGCAATTCCTGCGGCGTCTGCCCGAGCTGCCGCCGCAATGCGCCGAGCTATTGCCAGGAGCTCATGCCGCGCAACTTCGGGGCTTCGCGCCCGGACGGATCGACCGCCTTCTCGAAGGACGGGCGAGGCCATCCACAGCCACTTCTTCGGCCAGTCCTCCTTCGCCCGCCATGTGCTCGCGCCCGAGCGGACCTGCGTGAAGATTCCCAAGGACGTCCCGCTGGACGTCGTCGCCCCCATGGGCTGCGGCGTGATCACAGGCTCGGGCGCCGTGATCAACTCGCTGAAGGTCGGCGCAGGGGAACTCGATCGCCGTCTTCGGCGTCGGGGGCGTGGGCCTGTCGGCGGTGATGGCGGCCAGGCTCGTGGGCGCGAGCCGGATCATCGCGGTGGACCTCAATTCCGACCGGCTGAAGCTGGCGCAGGAGCTCGGCGCGACGGACGTCGTCGATTCCGGGGCCGGCGAGCCGGCCGCGGCCATCCGTGAGATCACCGGCCACGGCGCGACCCACAGCTTCAACACCACCCAGGTCCCGGAGATCTGGACCGCGGCGCTCGACTGTTTGACCATGCAGGGCGTCGCCGGCTTCGTGACCGCGCCGCGCGGGCCGTGGGCGCCGCAGGTCTTCCCGATGCTGGCCGGCGGCAAGGCCATGAAGGGGATCCTCGGCGGCGACGCCGCGCCCCAGGTCTTCATTCCCATGCTTGTCGAGTACTGGCGTCAGGGCCGCCTGCCGATCGAGCGGCTGATCCGGACCTACGCCTTCGAGGACATCGCCGCGGCGTTCGCGGACGCCGGCGCCGGCCGGACGATCAAGCCGGTCCTGACCATGGCCGCCTGAGCCGCCTCGCCGGATTGACCGGCGCCCCGGCCCCCTTTAGCACGCTAGCCAACGACCATAAGGGAGGCTGGCCATGCGGTGCATCACGATCCTCTATCCCGCCAAGGACAACGAGGGCTTCGACTTCGACTTCTACAAGCGCCGCCATGCCCCCCTGATCAAGGACATCATGGGGCCCTCCTGCCACAGGATCGAGATCCGCAAGGGCGTGTCCGATCCACAGAACCCCAACCCTCAGTACATCGCGGTGATCAGCATCTGGGTCTCGGACTGGGCGCATTACCAGAAGGCCATCGCCGAGCGGCAGCAGGAGCTGATCGACGAGGTGCCGCTGTTCACCAAGCAGATGCCCCAGGTCCAGATCGACGAAGTCCAGTTCGAGATGTGAGCGGACCGCCCCCTCTCGACCCTCTCCCTCTGCGGGAGAGGGCGGCCGCCGGATGGCGGCCGGGTGAGGGGTTGAAGATGCTCGCCGGATAGGTCTGTCGACCCCTCATCCGGCGGGCGTCCGGCCGCCGCCTTCTCCCGCAAGGGGAGAAGGTTACGGAGAGGAAAGCAGTCCAACCATGGCCTCCGAGCCCAACACCTACGACTACGTCATCGTCGGCGCAGGCTCGGCGGGCTGCGTGCTCGCCAACCGCCTGACCAGGGATCCCAAGAACCGCGTCCTGCTGCTGGAAGCGGGCGGCCGGCCGCGCGAGCTGTGGATCGGCATGCCGATCGCCTTCACCAAGTACGACCGGCTGCCGAGGCTGAACTGGAGCTTCGTCTCCGAGCCCGAGCCCTACGCCGACAACCGGCGCATCGACGTGCCGCGCGGCAAGGTGCTCGGCGGCTCATCGACCATCAACGGCATGGTCTACGCCCGCGGCCACCGGCTCGACTACGACGATTGGGCTCAGAAGGGGCTCAAGGGCTGGGGCTACAAGGACGTCCTGCCCTATTTCAAACGCTCGGAGAGCCACTGGCTCGGCGAGAGCAAGTACCACGGCGGCTCGGGCGAGCTCGAGGTCATCACGCCGGACTCCGACCAGATGTTCTCGGAGCTCGAGGCGGCGACCGTCGCCGCCGGCTGGCCGAAGACCGAGGACTATCATGGCGATGATGCCGAAGGCGCCCAGCGCTGCGAGGTGACCGTCACGCGGCGCGGCCGGCGCGGCGACACCGCGCGCGTGTTCCTGGAACCGGCGCTGAAGCGGCCGAACCTCACCGTCGAATCCCGCGCCCTGACTACCCGGGTCCTGTTCGAGGGCAAGCGCGCTGTCGGCGTCGAATACGAGCAGGACGGCGTGACCAGGCAAGTCCGCGCCGAGAAGGAGGTGATCCTCTCGGGGGGCACGATCTCCTCGCCCCATATCCTGATGCTGTCGGGGATCGGTCCGGCGGACCAGCTCGAGGCCCACGGGATCGAGGTGGTGTCCGACCTGCCCGGCGTCGGCAAGAACCTTGTGGAGCACCCGTTCCTCTTCGTGGGCTGGCAGGCGCAGGAGGGCAAGATCGAGAGCGACCTCAGGCTCGACCGGGCGATCGTGTCGGTCCTGCGCTGGTTTCTCACCGGCAAGGGCCCCTTCGCGAACAACGGTGCGGCGGGCAACGTCTTCATCCGCACCACGCCCGAGGCCGACCGTCCGGACATGCAGCTCACCTGCATGGCCAGGGGCGTCACCGGCCGCAAGGTCTGGTCGCCGGGGTTGGAGAAGCCGGTCTTCATGATCGGCGTCGGCGTCTCGATGATCCGCCAGGACAGCCGCGGCGAGATCACCCTGGCCTCGGCCGATCCGCACGACCCGCCGAAGATCCTGCTGAACCTGTTCAAGGAGAAGTCGGACGTCGACCGGATGATCCGGGGGGTCCGGGCGGCCCGGAAGATCTACCATTCGCCGCCGCTGGACGAGCTGGTCGGCGAGGAGATCTCGCCGGGCGAGGCGTTGCAATCCGACGCGGACCTGGAGGCCCACATCCGCGCCAACGGCGCGATCACCCTGCACCCGGTGGGCACCTGCAAGATGGGCGTGGACTCCGATCCGATGGCCGTGGTCGACGACCAGCTGCGCGTGCGCGGCATCGAAGGCCTTCGCGTGATCGACGCCTCGGTCATGCCCAATGTGCCCGGCGGCAACACCAACGCGCCGACCATCATGGTGGCCGAGAAGGGCTCGGACCTGATCCTGGGCAAGCGCCTGCCGCCGGCGGAGGTCTGAGATGAAGGATCTGGCCGGCAAGACCGCCTTCGTCACCGGCGGCTCCTCGGGGATCGGCCTCGGCATCGTCCAGGTGCTGGCCGAGGAGGGGATGAAGGTCGCCTTCACCTGGCGGCGCAGGGACCACCTGGAACACGCCTTGTCGCTGCTCGAGGGGCGCGAGGTGCATCCGAGTCGAGCTCGACGTCACCGACCGGCCGGGGTTCGCCGCGGCGGCCGACGAGGCGGAGCGGGCGCTCGGACCCGTGCAGCTCCTGGTGAACAACGCCGGGGTCGGCGTGGGCGGTCTGATCGAGGACGCGACCTACGACGACTGGGACTGGGTGATGGGCGTCAACATCGGCGGGGTGATCAACGGGATCGCGACCTTCCTGCCGCGGATGCTCGCCTCGGGCCTTCAGGGCCACATCGTCAACGTCTCCTCCATGGGCGGGGTCGCCGCCCTGGGCTCGGTGGGGGTCTACGCCACCTCGAAGTTCGCGGTGGTGGGGCTGTCGGAGGCGCTGCGCACCGACATGATCGGCCGCAACATCGGCGTGTCGGTCTATTGCCCGGGGCCGGTGAAGTCGAACATGGGCGAGGCCGGCAAGATGCGGCCCGAAGGGCTTTCCAACACCGGCTACCGCATGCCCGAGATCCCAAAGGACGCGCCGCCGCATCCGATGATGCTGAACGCCATGAGCGAGGTGGAGGCGGGCCGCCACGTGCTGCGGGGGATCAAGGCGAACCAGCTCTTCATCTTCAGCCACCCGGAATTCCGCGACGTCATCAAGGCGCGCAACGACGCCATGCTGGCCGCCGTGCCGGACGAGCCGTTCCCTGAGGCCCGGGCGGACTCGATCCGCTGGATCCTGTCGAACGTGATTTACAGCAAAGGCGCCTGACGCGGGTCGTGCGTCAGGCCGCGTTTTCGCCCGGCGCGGCCGAGGCCCCGAAGGCCTTGGCGATCTCGGCGATCAGGAGGGGCGGGGAGATCGGCTTGGCCGCCACCCCGTTCATGCCCGCGGCGAGGTAGGCTTGGCGCTGATGCGCCAGGACGTTGGCCGTCAGGGCGACGATCGGGGTCAGGGAGGCCGGCGATCCCAACGCCCGGATCCGCCGGGTCGCCTCCACGCCGTCCATGCGCGGCATCTGAACGTCCATCAGCACCAGATCGTAGGGCTTGGCCTGGACGGCCTCGACGCTCTCGACCCCGTCCTTCGCCATGTCCACCACCGCGCCCAGGCTTTCGAGGATCTTGCCGGCGACGAGGCGGTTGGTGGGATTGTCCTCGACCAGCAGGATTCGGACGCCATCGAGCGCGCCGCTGATCGGTTCGCCGGCCGCTTTCGCGGGCGCGGCCTCCGCGGCCGCCGCAGGCACATCGAACCAGAACGTCGAGCCCTCGCCCTCGCGGCTCTCGAAACCGACCTCCCCGCCCATCAGCTCGGCCAGGCGTCTGGTGATCGCCAGGCCCAGCCCCGAGCCGCCATAGAGGCGCGCGCTGGAGCCGTCAGCCTGGGTGAATCGCTCGAACAGCGAGGTCCGCGCCGCCTCGGGGATGCCGACGCCCGTGTCCTCGATCTCGAAGCGAAGGCGTCGCCCGCCGTCCGCAGCCGGCGCGATGCGCAGGCGCGCCTCGACGCGCCCGCTCGGGGTGAACTTCACGGCGTTGCCGATCAGGTTGAACAACGCCTGGCGCAGCCGCACCGGGTCCGACAGGACCCAGCCCTCGTCCGCCTGGACGCGGAGCGCCAGACCCTTGGCGTCGGCCTGGGGCCGCAGCACCTCCGTCACGCTGCGCAGCAGGTCCGCGGCGTCCAGCGGCTCGCTTGCCAGCTCCAGCCTGCCGGCCTCGATGCGCGAAAGGTCGATGACGTCGTTCAGGAGCTGGGAAAGCACGCGCCCGCAGCTTTCGGCCTCGCCGAGCAGCCTGCGCCCGTCGCCCGAAAGACGCTCCTGCGCCAGCAGGTGCAGCACGCCCAGGATGCCGTTCATCGGCGTGCGGATCTCGTGGCTCATGTTGGCCAGGAACTGGGACTTGGCCTCCGCCGCGGCCTCAGCCGAGCGCTGGGCCTCGATCAGAGCCAGCTCCTGGCGTTTGCGCGCATCGATGTCGATGACCACGCCGATCAGCTTCTCGATCTTGCCGTCCGCGCCGAGCTGCGGCAGGCCGCGCGCCTCGATCCATCGCCAGTCGCCGCTCGGCAGCCTCACGCGCCACTCCGCCAGGGCGTCGGCGCCAGTGGCTTCGGCCTCCCGGATTCCCGCGACAACCCTCTCGGCGTCGTCGGGATGGGTGACCGGCCAGACGCCGGCCGCCTCTTCGAACGTCAGCTCGGCTCCGACGATCCGGCTGAACTCGGGCGAGGCCCAGAAGGTCTTCGCCTTCATGTCGGTCTCGAAAACGCCGGCCTTGGCCGCGTCCATGGCGAGCTTCAGGCGGGCGGCGTTGGCCTGGGCCTCCAGGCGCGCGGCCACCAACGCCGCCTCCTGGCGCTTGCGCTCGTCGATATCGAGGATCAGCCCGGTGATCCTGGTCAGCTCGCCCGCCTCGTCCAACTCGCGCTCGCCATGCAGCTCCACCCATCTGCATTCGCCGGATGGCAGGACGATGCGGATCTCGACCGGCGCATGCCGCGGTTCCGTCCAGGCGGCGACCACGGCGTCCAGGCGCTCCCGGTCGTCCGGGTGGCACATGGGCCAAGCCTGGCCGTCCTGATGGTCCTCCCATCTCAGCGGCTTGCCGACGATCTGGACGAACTCATCCGAGCACCAGATGGAGCCGGCCTTGAAGTCCAGCACGGAGACGCCCGCCCCGGCCGCGTTGAGCGCGATCCGAAGCCGCTCGGCGTTGGCCAGGGCCTCGTCGCGGGTTCTGGCCTGGGCGGTGATGTCCTGCGAGAGGCCGTGGACGAGATGCAGCCCGCCAGCGGCCGGCTCGCAGCCGTAGGTGACGCGGAAGGTCATCGGTGCGCCGAACGGTGAATGCATGCGGCATTCATAGGCGCCTTCACCGCCGCAGAGGACGGCCTGGCGCATGATCAGCTCGACCCGGGCGGCGTCATCCGGCACGATCAGCGCCAAGAGTTCGTCTAGCGTTTCGATCTGGCGGCGCGAACCCTGGGCGGCGCCCCGTGGACCTGTAGCTTTCCCGCTGCAGGATCGAGCGTCCAGCTCCACACGCCGGCCGTCCTGGCGAGGGCGGCGAATGCGTCGTCCGGGGCGTCCGTCGGGCGGAACACGGCCACGACGCCGCCATCCGGCATGACGCGGACTTGGCCCTCCATCCGCCGCCAGCCCTCGTCGGCGCATCTCAGGCGGAAGGGCCGTCTGGCGTCGAGCGCGTCCAGGTCATGCGGATGGATCAGCTCGCGGAGCAACCGCCCGGCGAGGCGGCGCCGGGCCCAACCGATCCGGCGCCAGGCGTCGTTGGCGGCCTTGATGCGTCCGTCCGGACCCGTCTCGACGAAGAGATCCTCGGCGCCCTCGAACAGCCACGCGGCCGATCCGGCCGACGTCGCGGCCGCGCGCCCTGGCTTGCGGACAAGTCTGGCTTGAGCGTTCATCCCGGGCTCATCCTATGCGGCAATTGGTAAAGCTGCGGTTGGCGACATTCGGAGGCGGTCGGGCGCCCGGGATGTGCGGGCGGAGGTCTGCGCCGCCCGTCCCGAGTCCAATGCGGCGGCGCGCCCGAATCCGGAATCCGCCGCCGTCGGCGGCGAAACTCGCGCATAGCCGCACCCGGCGTTGGACGTTAATGCTGGCGACAACGATGAGGGGCGGACGTCGGGAGAGGCTTGGATGGCCGAGGTCGTCGCAGCAGGGCGGGCGTCGCCGCAGGACTCGGCCGCCGAGGAGTCCGACTTCTCGCCACGCAAGCTGAAGATCGCCTTCGCGTGCCTGGTCGGCACCATGCTGGCGGGGCCGCTGATAGCGCAGGGCGCGGTCACGCTCGTGATGGCCCCGCTGCAGAAGGCATTCGCCTGGTCCCGCGCCGACATCGGGCTCGCCGTCACCCTGATGACCTGGGCCACCGCCGTGTCGCTGCCATTCGCCGGCCGCCTGGTCGACCGGGTGGACGCACGCCGCGTGTTGATCGCCGCGGCCGCCCTCACCGGGCTGGCCACCGCGGGCCTGGCGCTCACGGGCGGCAGGCTGCCGGTGTTCTACGCCGGCTACATCGTGATCGGTCTGCTCGGCGGGGTCGGGGTCGCCTACACCCGCATCGTCTCGGCCCTGTTCACGCGCCATCGCGGCAAGGCCCTGTCGATCTTCCAGATCGACGCCCAGCTGGTCGCTGCGGTGTTGCCGCCGGTAATGCTGGTGGTGATGCTGCGCTTCGGATGGCAGGGCCTCTATGTCGCCCTCGGACTCGTCGCGCTGCTGGTCGCGACGCCCGTCCTGGTCGCCTTCCTCAAGGATCCGACCCGGAGCGCGGGCCCCGCAGCCGGAGCGCCCGCGGTGACGCTCGAGGGCATGAGCACCGGCCAGGCCCTGAAGAGCCTGCCGTTCTGGATGCTGCTGGTCGCCAACATCGGCGGCGGCTTCACCATCTATGGCCTGTTGCCCCACTTCGTCGGCATGGTGACCTCGCACGGCCTGACGCCGGCCGAGGCCGTGGGCGGCCTCAGCCTGCTGTCGATCTTCATCTGCGCGGGCCAGCTGGTGGCCGGGTTCGTGGTGGACAAGCTGCAGACGGCGCGCATCGCCGCGGCCTTCCTCGTGCTGTTCCTGATCGGCATCTTCATGATCAGCCGCGCCACCGCCGCCACGGGCGTCCTGCCCCTCTATGCGGGCATCGCCCTGATGGGCTTCGGCGGCGGATCGCAGGTGCCGATGGGCTTCTACTTCTTCACCCGCTACTTCGGCCTGAAGTCCCTGGCGGAGATCACCGGCCTCTACCGCGCCCTGCAGGCGGTGCTGACCGCGCCCGCGCCCTGGCTGATCGGCGTCGTCTACGACAGGACCCACGCCTACGACTTCGCGTTCTACCTGTTCATGGGCGGCTGCATCACCTCGATCGTGGTCTTGGCGCTGTTGCCGGCCTACCGTTACGCCGTCACGCCCACCAAGCCCGCCTGAACCGGAGCGCCCCATGCCCGGAGACCGTCCACCCTTCCGCGCCGACCACGTCGGCAGCCTGCTTCGCCCCAAGGTGTTGCTTGCCGCCCGTGACCGGTTGAGGAACGGTGAGATCGACGCCGCCGCCCTGAGGGCGATCGAGGACGACGCGATCGGCGAGGCCGTGAAGCTTCAGGAGGACATCGGCCTGAAGTCGATCACCGACGGGGAGTTCCGCCGAACTTCCTTCCACATGGACTTCCTGCGCCAGCTCGAGGGCCTCGCGAATGTCGCGGGCGAAGGTGAGACCCACTTCCGCAGCGTCACCACGGGCGAGGTCACCGCCGTCGCGCCGCCCAAGCTGGTGATCCGGGGCAAGGTGCGGCGCACCCATCCGATCATGGGCGAGGACTTCGACTTCCTGAAGTCCGTGACCCGCCAGACGCCCAAGGTGACGATCCCTTCGCCCTCGATGGCGCACTTCCGGGGCGGGCGCGACGCCATCGACAAGGCCGCCTATCCCGAGGTCGAGGACTTCTTCGCCGATCTCGCCCACGCCTACCGAGAGGAGGTGTCCGACCTCGCAGCGCGCGGCTGCCGCTACCTGCAGCTGGACGACACCAACCTCGCCTATCTCTGCGACGAGAGCTTCCGGGAAGGGGCCCGGCGCCTCGGCGAGGACCCCGACCAGCTGCCCTCGGTCTATGCCCGGCTGATCAACGCCTCCCTGGCGTCCAGGCCGCACGACATGGTCACGGCCATCCACCTGTGCCGGGGCAACTTCCGAAGCTCCTACGTGGCCGAGGGCGGCTACGACCCGGTGGCCGAGGCGATGTTCAACGAATGCGAGGTCGACGCCTTCTTCCTGGAGTACGACGACGAGCGCTCCGGCGGGTTCGAGCCGCTGAGGTTCCTGCCCAAGGGCAAGTTCGTCGTACTCGGGATCATCAGCTCCAAGCGGCCGGCGCTGGAGCGCAAGGACGAGGTCAAGCGCCGGATCGACGAGGCGGCGAGGTTCGCGCCGCTGGAGCAGCTGTGCCTGTCGCCCCAGTGCGGGTTCTCGTCGACCGAGCACGGCAACGACCTGACGATGGACGACGAGCGCAGGAAGCTCGAGCTGGTGGTCGAGGTGGCGCGGGAGGTGTGGGGTTAGTTCCTTCTCCCTGAGGGAGAAGGGGGGGTCCGGCCGCGGAGCGGGCGGGAGGATGAGGGCTTAGGGACGGAGGCGGCGTACGCCCTCACCTTCCCATTGCTGCGCAAAGGGCCCCTTCCTCTCCCCCGGGGGAGGAATAGGTGGTTTCAGCCCCAGACCTCCGCCGCGGTCTCCACGACGAGCCGCAGCTTGGCCTTCTCCTCCTCCACGCCCATGGTCTGGCCGCCGATGCCGCTGGAGAAGCCGCATTGCGGGGAGAGGCAGAGCTGGTCCAACGGCGCGAATTTCGCCGCCTCCTCGATCCGGCGCTTCAGCGCGTCCCTGGATTCGATCAGCCCCTTCTTGGTGGTGACGAGGCCCAGGACGACGGACTTGTTCGGCGGCAGGAAGCGCAGCGGCTCGAATCCGCCGGCGCGGGCGGTGTCGTATTCCATGAAGTAGCCGTCGACCTTGATCTCGTTGAACAGGATCTCGGCCACCGGGTCGTAGCCGCCCTCGGCCACCCAGTTGCCGGCGAAGTTGCCGCGGCAAAGGTGCATGCAGACGACCATGTCGGCCGGCTTGTCGCGGATCACGTCGTTGATCAGCCGCGCGTAGGTGTGGGCGAGCTGGTCGGGGTCCTCGCCGATGTTGGCCTTGACCTGGGACCTCAGCGTCGGGTCGCACAGATAGGCGAAGTTCACCTCGTCGATCTGCAGGTAGCGGCAGCCGGCGTCGGCGAGGTCGGCGACCTCCTCGCGGTAGACCCGGGCGAGGTCCTCGTAGAACTCTGCCATGTCCGGATAGGCCTCGTCCGAGATCGCCTCGCGTCCGCCCCGGAAGTGCATGATCGAGGGCGAGGGGATGGTGATCTTGGGGGTCTGGCGGGTCACCGACTTCAGGAAGCGGAAGTCGTCCACGAAGATCGGCGCCGGGCGGGAGAGCTTGCCGGTGATCTGCACCATATGCGGCCTGCCCTCGGCGTCGCCCTTCTCGTTGTGGAAGGTCACGGCGAAGCGCGAGGCGACCTGGCCCACGTTGGCGAAGCGCACCAGGAAGTCGGTCTGCCAGGTGCCGCGGTTGTACTCGCCGTCGGTGACCGAGTGCAGGCCGAGGTCCTCCTGCATCGTGACCACGTCCCGTATGGCGTCCTGCTGGACCTTCTTCAGCTCGGCGTCGGTGATCTCGCCCTTGGCCTTCTTCTCGCGCGCCTCGATCAGGGACGAAGGGCGGATCAGGCTGCCCACATGGTCGGCGCGGAAGGGGGGCTTGGATCGTTCGGACACGCGTTTCCTCCGACGCTTTGTGGTCTAAGGTCCGTCCCATGACAGGGGACGAGGTCAGGGAGGCTTATAGTCCTCCGCCACCGGCCGAGACTAGGCCGTCAGGCGAAGCCGATGATCCCTCCGCCGGCCGGTCCGCCTGGCGGCAGGTCTGGCTGACTGGCGTCCTCACCACGATCTACACCCTGAACTTCGTCGACCGCGGCGCGCTCAACCTGATCGTCCAGCCGATCAAGGACGACCTGCACGTCACCGACGTGCAGATGAGCTACCTGCTCGGCCTGTCGTTCGTCGTGCTCTACAGCGTCTGCAGCATCCCGGCGGGCTATGTCGCGGACATCGTGAGCCGGCGGTTGATGGTCGGGGCCGCGGTCCTGTTCTGGTCGGTGATGCAGACCCTGTGCGGTTTCGCAGGCGGGTATTGGCGGCTGTTCGCGGGACGCGTGGGCCTGGGCGTGGGCGAGGCGGCGCTGCCGCCGGCCGCCTACTCGCTGCTGCGCGACGGCATCGCGCCGAAGAACCGCGCGCGCGCCTTCTCGATCTACCAGATGGGCCCGCTTCTCGGCGCCGGCGTCGGGGCCCTCGTCGGCGGCTGGATCTATGGCGCGGCCAGCGCCGGCGCCTTCCATGGCTGGCCGGTGATCGGCCAGATGCGGCCCTGGCAGGTGGTGATCCTGGCGCCGGGCCTCTTCGGCTTCGTCGTGGCGGCGATGATGCTGACGGTGCGCGAGCCCAGGCGCGACGCGCCGGTGGAGAGGTCGAACCTGCCGGGCTTCGGGGAGACGTTCGCCTATGTCGGCCGGCATTGGCGGCTCTATGCGCCGATCCTGATCGTCACCACCGTGATGGCGCTGGCCACCGGCTGGAACGCGTGGCTGGCCACCGCCCTGGTGCGGACCTGGGGCCTCTCGCCAGCGGTGGTCGGCAAGGTCACCGGCCCGATGGGCCTGATCCTGAATCCGATCGCCTACGTCGCCATCGGCCAGTTGATGGACCGCTTCACCACGCGAGAGCGGCCGGACGGCATGTTGCGGGTCGCGATCGTGGGCACGGTCCTGAATGTCCCCGCGTCCCTGGCGGTGCTGCTCGCGCCGAGCATCGGCCTGATGTGGATCGCGCTCGGGCTCTCCATCCTGATCACCGGCGCCGGACAGGTCGCGATCGCCGCAATCATGGCCGAGGTCACGCCCGGGCGGCTGATGGGCAAGGCCACCTCGCTGCAGTTCCTGGTCGGCAACATCCTGGGCCTCGCCATGGGCCCGACCCTGTTCGCGGCGGTGGCCGAGCGGTTCTTCACCGGCCCGCGCGCGATCGCGGACTCGATGATGGTCTGCTACCCGGCGATCGTCGCCGTGGTGGTGGTCTTCATGGCGATCACGGCGAGGGAGCTTCGGCGGTTCAAGGGCGTCGGCTAGCGGTCGCGCCGCTGGAGCCGATGGTACTGCATCCGTTCGCGCGCCTCGCGCAGGGTCAGCCCCTCGCCCACCGCCTCGCGGATGGCGGCCTCGGCCTTGTCGATCGCCTCGGCCGCGTCCAGCACCTCGTCCTCGCGGGCCTTGGGAAGGCAGACCACACCGTCGGAATCGCCGCGCAGGAGGTCGCCCGGCTCGACCCGCGCCTGGCCGATGGTGACGGCCACGCCGGTCGCCTCGAGCTGGACCCGGTCCTTGCCCGTGCGCATGGACCAGCTGCGGCTGAACATCGGGTAGCCGAGCTCGAGCGCCAGGTGGGTGTCGCGGCAGGCGCCGTCGATCACCGTACCGCCGAGGCCGCGCCTGTGCGCCACGGAGGTGAGGATGTCGCCCCAGACCGTGGCGTCCTCGCGCCCGCCGTTGTCCAGCGCGGCCACATGGCCCTCGGGGATGTCGTCGATGTAGTCGCCGACCGTGCCCGCCGGGACGCCGCACGGGGCGTAAAGCAGGGTGAAGGCGCGCCCGGCCAGGCGGAAACGGTGGTCCAGCGGCTTGATCCCCAGGCACTGCCCCGCGATCCCGAGGCGGTCCATGGCGTCGCTGAGCGAGGCCGTGTCGAGCCGCGCGGCGCGCTTCACGTTGAGGTCGCTCATCGGTCTCTGCTCCGATCGCTGTCAGCTGCCCGTCGAGGTATAGCGGCGCACGCCGAAGCGCCAGACGAAGAGCGCCGCGCCCAGGAACGCGAAGCCGGCCAGCGGCGCGATCGGCGCGAGCCAGGCCGGCGCGCCCGTCCGGGCGCTCAGTCCCAGGACCCAGCAGACGGGCAGATAGACCACGCAGCCGAGCGGCACGACCAGGGTCAGGAAGGCGCGGAACCAGCGGGCGTAGATGTCCAGCGGATACTGGGCGGCGTCCACGCCGCCATAGGTCAGGGTGTTGACGATCTCCAGGCTCTCCACCGTCCAGAAGGCCAGCGTCGCCTGCAGGATCAGGATCGCGAAGAACAGCGCCACGGCGCCCGAGATGGCGAAGGCGAGGACCGCGAGGCTCGCCGCCGACCAGTGCGCCGGCTCGAGCCTCAGCGCGATGAAGAGGGCGAGGACGCCCTGCAGCAGGCGGCCCACGCGGGTAAGCCTCAGCTCGTGCCCCATCAGCTGCAGGGCCGCGCTGCGGGGCCGCAGGAGGATGCGGTCGAAGGCGCCGGTGCGGACGAACTCTTCGCCGAAGACCTCGAACCCCCGCGACACGGCGTCGGCGATGGCGAAGGCGATGCTGACCGTGGCGTAGAACAGGGCGACCTGGCCGAATCGCCAGCCCTGCAGGGCGCCGAAGCGGCTGAACAGCAGCCAGACGCCGAGGAGTTCGAGGAGGGTGACGACGAACTGGCCGGCCGCCTGCATGGCGAACGAGGCCGGGTACTGCAACTGGGCGCGGAACGAGGCGGCGACGTAGCGGCCGTAGAGGGCGATCGCGTTCACCTCAGCCTCCCTGCACCTGCAGGCGACGCATCACCTTGCCCATCAGCCAATGGCCCAGGGCCGAGAAGGCGAGGACCCAGAAGAGCTGCAGGCCGATCCCAGCGAGCGCGGCGGAACCTGAGAGTTGGCCGAACCAGATGCGGCTCGGGATGTCGACCAGGCCCGCGATGGGCTGGGCGATCAGGAGCGGCTGCGCCCAGTCCGGAAAGAGCGGCAGGGGGACGATGTTGCCCGACAGGAACAGCACCACCGGCGTCGACAGCATCTGCACGCCGCGCTCCGACAGGGCCGCGGCGGTGATCGTCTCCATCAGGGCGCTGAGGGCGGCCGAGAGCGCGACCGCGCAGGCGAGGGAGAGGGCGAAGAGCAGGCCGGCCGCGACGCCGGCTGGCGGCCCAAGGCCCCAGCGGCCGAGGCCGACGAGATGCGCCAGGATCCCCGCGACGAGCACCATGGGGATGGCGCGCATCAAGGGCTGGGCGGTGCGCCGCGCGAGCGAGCGGCTCAGCCAGAAGGCGTAGGTGTCCACCGGTCTCAGCCGCTCATAGGCCACATCGCCCGTCCGGACGAGGCGGGTCGTCTCGCCGTCGACCGACCAGGGCAGGAGCGTGAGCAGGGCCTGGCCCAGCCAGACATAGGTGATGCTCTGGGCGAGGCTGATGGTGTGGCCGGCGGGGCCGCTCCTGTAGAAGGCGGTCAGCACCATCACGCGCATGGCGCCCCACCAGCACTGGGTGGCGAAGCCGGCGAGCGCGGCCGCGCGGTACTGCAGAAGCATCCGGACCCGGATCGCGAAGACGCCGGCGTAGGGGCGAAGCGCGTCCACCTCAGGTGTCCAGCGCGTGCAGGGCGTAGAAGCGGGCGATCACCTCCTCGATCGCGGGCTCCTCGACGTGCAGGTCGTCCACGGCGTGGGCGGCCGAGATCTCGGCGATCAGCCGGTGTGCGGGCGTGCGGGCCGGATCGAACGACAGCTCCAGCCGCCGGCCCTCGCGGCGGATGACGCTGACTCCGGGAAGGTCGATCGCGGGCGCCTCGCCGGTGAAGTGGATGGAGAGGCGTCGCTCGGAAAGGACGCCGGCGCGCAGGGCCTCGAAGCTTCCGTCCACGAGGATCGAGCCGTTCCCGATGACGATGATCCGCTCGGCCAGGGCCTCGATGTCGTGCATGTCGTGGGTGGTCAGGATCACAGTGACGCCGCGCTCGCGGTTCAGGGCCTGAACGAACTCCCGCACCGCCAGCTTGGAGACCGCGTCGAGCCCGATGGTCGGCTCGTCCAGGAACAGGACCCTGGGCTGGTGCAGCATGGCGGCGGCGATCTCGCAGCGCATCCGCTGGCCGAGCGACAGCTGGCGCACGGGCGTGTCCAGCAGCCGGGCGAGGTCGAGCAGGCCGATCAGTTCGTCTTTTGTTCGCAGATACTGACCCGGATCCACCCGGTAGATGTCGCCGAGCAGGTCGAAGCTCTCGATCACCGGCAGATCCCACCAGAGCTGGGTCCTCTGGCCGAACACCGCCCCGATGCGCGCGACGTGGCGGACCCGATCGCGCCAGGGGACGAGGCCGCCCACCTCGCAGCGGCCGGAGGAAGGCTCGAGGATGCCGCACAGGATCTTGAGCGTGGTGGACTTGCCCGCGCCATTGGGACCGATCAGGCCGACGAGCTCGCCGACCTCGAGGCCGAAGCTGATCGCTTTGAGCGCCTCGACCGTGCGCCGGCGGCGGGCGAAGAGCCCGGCCATGGCGCCCAGCGCGCCGGCGCGACGCTCGGCGACCTCGAAGGACTTGCACAGCTCTTCGACCAGGATCAGGGGCGCGGCCACCGCCGACTCTCGCGCTGGAGTTTGGAAGGGCGGCGAAGCTACCAGCGGCGGCGGGCGCGTCAACCGGCGGCCGGAACCTGCCAGGCGCGCCCATGCGCGTCCTCGAGAGGGCGAAGGACCAGCTCAGGAGGGACTTCGGCCGGGAGACCGGCTGAAGCCTCAGGCGTCCATGAACGCCAGGGCGCGGATCTCGATGCTGCGTCGTGCAGGCGCCTGGGCGGGCGTGTCCGGCGGGTCGAAGGCGGTGTGCGCCGACCAGCGCGGCCGATGGCGGCCGCTGTCGTAGAACCGGAAGACCAGGGCCTCGTCCGGCTGCATCCGGGCGCCCAGTACCAGCGGTGACGGGGGCTGTAGGCGACGTTCATCCCCGTCAGCTTCGGGCCGCCCGGACCGGTCTCGATGATGCTGGGCGCAAGATCGGCCTCGCTAACGGTGCAGGGATCGCAGACGGCCAGGGGCGCGCGCTCGACCGGCGCGATGGGCCGCCAGACGTTGATCAGCTGCCAGCGTCCCTGGGTGAGCCGCTCGGCCTCCGCCGAGCCGAGGGTCATCTCGGCGAAGAACCGGCAGGTCGCCTCGTCGAAGTCCACGTGCGCGCCCCTGACCGGCGCGCGCTGGTTCACTGGCGCGCCATCCGGCTCCTCGCCGCGGACGGCCGGCGCGAAGACGACGACCTTCTGCGCTCCGGTGAGGTCGCGGATCATCTCGCTCGACCTCGGCCGCGTAGACGCCGGTCACCTGGTCCGGATCCATGAAGTCGGTCACGGCGGTGGGGCGGCGGACCAGGGCGAAGCCGTCGCGGTCGAAGACCAGATCGTCGGCGACGGCGCGGATGTCGTGCACCTTCACCCGATGAGGAACGTAGGCCAGCTTTCCCTTGTCGCGTTCCAGGTCGTTGACCACCCCGACCCCGGCGGCCGGGTCGATATAGTTCAGCGTGACCTCGATGGGCGCCTGGGTCACGGCTTGGCGTCCTGCAGCATGTGCTCGTAGCTCGCGCCCATCACCTGGCTGACGGGCTGGCCCGCCTCAACATCCGCGGCCATGGCCGCTTCGCGTGCGGCGATGAACTCGGCGGCCTTCAGCGCCTCCTCGATGTCGGCGGGCTTGACGAAGGCGATCCCCGAGGAGTCGGCCAGCGCATAATCGCCGGGCTCGACCGTGACCTCGCCGATCACCACCGGGCACTGGGTGTCCGCCTCGAAGATGCGGCCGCGGGCCGTGCGCGCCGTGCAGCCGCGGGAGAAGACCGGAAAGCCGATCTCCAGCGCCTCGTCGATGTCGCGCGCCGGGCCGTCGACGATGGCGCCCGAGAGGCCCCGGGTCCGGGCGGCGCGGGACAGGATCCCGCCCCAGCCGGCGGCGTCCACCCCCGTGCGCTGCTCGACCACCACGATCCCGCCGGCCTCGGCCGCCTCGACCGCGGCCGTGCAGGCGTGGCGCGCGCCGGCCTTGGAGCCGGCGGCGAACTTCACGGTCGCGACGCGCCCGGCGATCCTTCCCCGCACGGTCTGGGGGACGACGCCCGTCACCGCCGAGGGCCGCTTCATCCGGTCCAGCGCGTCGGAGAGCGCGCAGACGTCCAGCGCCTTGAGGCGGGTGATCAGGGGATCGTCGGCCATGGGCGGGTCCTGGGACGTGCGGGGTGGGAAGACGCCGGCATCGATAATGTCATAGCATCGGAGCCGCAAACCCCGGCGGCCGACATTGCCGGAAGATCCAGGGAGCCCTGCATGCCGCATTTCGTGGTGGAGTACTTCGACCGGCCCGGCTCGGGCGAGGCGCGGACGGCCAACCGCCAGGCCCACATCGACTACCGCAAGGCTCTGGGGCAGGGCCTGGTTCTGGCCGGCCCCCTGTTCGACAACTTCGACGGCTCGCCGGCCATAGGCTCGATGGTCATCATCGAGGCGCCCGACAAGGCGGGGGCGACGCGCATCGCCCACGAGGATCCCTACGCCAAGGCCGGCGTCTTCGCCGAGATCAAGGTCTTCGCCCACCGCATCCTGGTGCTCAATCCGCCGCCGCCCGCGCCCAAGGCTTGAGCCCCGGCTCCGGCGGGTCGATAAGGCGAGGAACGATAAGGAGACCTGAGGTAGGGACATGATCATCGACATCCACGGCCACGTCTCCGCGCCCCAGGGCCTGTACGCCTACAAGGCGGGCCTGCTCGCCTCGCGCGGCTCGCACGGCCGCGGCGGCCCGCGTTTCACCGACGAGCAGATCGAGCAGGCGCTCAACGCCAAAAGCGTGTTCGGCGACGGTCACCTGGACCAGTTGAAGGCGCACGGCACGGACCTGCAGCTGCTGTCGCCCCGGCCGTTCCAGATGATGCACTCCGAGCGGCCGGCCAAGATCGTCCAGTGGCTGCACGAGGAGTTCCACAACGTCATCGCCCACCAGGTGCGCCTGCATCCCCAGACCTTCCGCGGCGTGGGCGGCCTGGCCCAGGTGGCGGGCCTGCCCATCGAGGTGGCGCTGCCCGAGCTCGAGCGCTGCGTGAAGGAGCTGGGCTTCGTGGGCTGCCTGGTGAACCCCGACCCCTACGAGAACTCCGGGACCGAGCCGCCGGCCATGTCCGACCGCTACTGGTACCCGCTCTACGAGAAGCTTTGCGAGCTCGACATCCCGGCGATGATCCACACCGCCAGCTCCAAGTCGGAGCGCACGCCCTATTCGCTGCACTTCGTCAACGAGGAGACGATCGCGATCCTCAGCCTGTGCAACTCGGACGTCTTCAAGGACTTCCCGGACCTGAAGATCATCGTCCCGCACGGCGGCGGCGCGGTGCCCTACCAGTTCGGCCGCTTCCAGGCCTCCTCCGCCGGCCGACCCGTGGGCGAGCGGTTCGTGGACCGCCTGCGCAAGCTCTACTTCGACTGCACTCTCTACACCCCCGAGGCGGTGGAACTCCTGATCAAGGTGGTGGGCGCGGACCGGGTGATGTTCGGCTCCGAATGCCCGGGCACGGGCTCGTTCATGAACCCGGAGACAGGCCACAAGTTCGACCACGTGAGGCCCTACGTCGAGCAGATCGGATGGCTGTCCGACGCGGACAAGACGATGATCTTCGAAGGCACCGCCAAGCACGTCTTCAAGCTGGGTTTGTGACGGTGGCCTGCCGGAAACGTGGCTTGAGATCTTCCCCCCTGGGGGAAGTCCGCCCCCGGACCTGATCCGGGGGTGGGAAGGGGGTTTGCGCGCAGCGGGCTTCAGCCCCCCTCCCGGCCTTCGGCCGTACTCCCCCCAATGGGGGGAGACTTGCAGCGGAGATATCTGACCATGGCCGAGATCGTCCTGGGCGTCGGTTCCTCGCACGGCCCGATGCTGACCACCCCGCCGGACCAGTGGAGCCTGCGCGCCGACGACGACCGCAAGAACCCGCAGCACCACTACAAGAACCGCGTCTGGACCTACGACGAGCTGGAGGCTGAGCGGAAGGGCGAGAACATCGGGGCCCAGCTGGCGCCGGCCGTGAAGCAGGAGCGCTTCGACCGCTGCCAGGCCGCCATCGCGACCCTGGCCAAGGTGTTCGCCGAAACCGCGCCGGATGCGGTGGTCGTGGTCGGCAACGACCAGATGGAGATGTTCTGGGACGGCTTCGTGCCGATGTTCGCGGTCTATTGGGGCCAGACCATTCCCAACAGCCTGCCGCCCGCCGAATACGCCAAGAAGTGGCCGCCGGGCATCCAGGTGGCCATGCGCGCCAACGCCCCGGACGAGCCCGTCGACTATCCCGGGGCGCCGGACCTCGGCCTGCATATCATCAAGTCGCTCCAGGCCGAGGGCTTCGATCCGGCCTCCATGCAGAAGCTGCCGCCGCACCGGGGCGGCTGGACCTCGATCCCCCACGCCTTCGGCTTCATCTTCCACCGGATCATGGGCGACAAGGTCCCGCCCACGGTGCCGATCGTGGAGAACACCTTCTATCCGCCGAACCAGCCCACGGTCGGCCGCTCCATCGCCTTCGGCCGGGCGCTGGCCAAGGCGATCCGCTCGTGGGAGCCGGGCAAGCGGGTCGCGATCTTCGCCTCGGGCGGTCTGACCCACTTCGTGATCGACGAGGCGGTGGACGGGATCATCCTGGACGCCATCCGGGCCGGCGACGCCTCGATCCTGGAGCAGCTCGACGAGGCCACCTTCCAGTCGGGCACCTCGGAGGCCAAGAACTGGATCCCGGTGATCGGCGCCATGGCCGAGCTCGGCTGCACGCCGACGATCGTGGACTATGTGCCCTGCTACCGCTCGGCCGCCGGCACGGGCAACGCCATGGGCTTCGTGTACTGGAAGGCGTGAGGCCTCGTGGAGCGCGAGGAAGCCGCGCGGTTGCGGTGAAGCCGGCAAGAGAACGCGGAGAGCGCTGAGAAGGCGCGCAGGTCGCGGAGACGAGGGGCGCCCTGCGTCCTCCGCCAGCCCCTGCGGGCTCTGCGTTGAGCCTACAGGTCGGCGCCGGGCGCCCAGATGGAGCACGTCAGGACGCGATGCCTCACCCCGCCAGCGGCAGGCGCACGGTCGCGACCAGGCCGCGGCCCGGTGCGGGGGTGAGGACGATGTCCCCGCCATGGGCCCGGGCGATCGAGCGGGCGACGGAAAGGCCGAGCCCGACTCCGCCATCGTCGAGCGTGCGCGCGGCGTCGGGCCGATAGAAGGGCTGGAACACGCGCTCGAGCTCGGTCTCGGGAAGGCCCGGCCCGTCGTCCTCGATCCGGATCACGGCCTCGTCGTCGGTCTGCTCCAGGCTGATCCTGGCGCGCGTGCCGTACTTGTCGGCGTTATCCACCAGGTTGGTCAGCATGCGCTGGAGCTGCAATCCGTCGCCCTCGACGGCGGCGGGGTGGGCCTTGACGATGGTCACGTCCGCGCCCGCGAGGCTGGCGTCGTCGACCACGCACTCGATCACCGAGAGCAGGTCCAGCCGCTCGCGCCGGCGCGGCTCGGCGGCCTCGCGGATGAAGGC
The DNA here is from genome assembly GCA_963775275.1 of uncultured Alphaproteobacteria bacterium. Taxonomy (GTDB): domain Bacteria; phylum Pseudomonadota; class Alphaproteobacteria; order Caulobacterales; family Caulobacteraceae; genus JANWHQ01. The sequence goes on from CAVZII010000005.1 coordinate 2,334,843, forward strand.
CAGGACCTGGCCGATCATCTGCTCCATGCGCTCGACGTCCGACAGCACCTGGGTCTTGAGGTCCTCGGGCGCGCCCTCGAGCTTGTAGCGGATGCGCGCGAGCGGCGTGCGAAGGTCGTGGGAGATGGCGCCGACCATGGCGGTGCGGTCGTCGACGTAGCGGCGGATGCGCGCCTGCATGTCGTTGAAGGCGCGGGCCGCCTCGCCGATCTCGGCAGGACCGGACAGCTCGATGGGCGGGGCGTGCGGATCGCGTCCGAGCGCCTGGGCGGCCTTGGCGAAATGGTCGATCGGCGAGGTGATGCGTCGGGCGAAGAGGTAGGCGGCCGGCCCGACGATGACCAGGCAGCCGAACAGCCACAGGAGGATGCGCCGGTGCCAGGCGTTGAAGAAGGGCTCGTGGGGCGAACGCACGATGGTCCAGTTTCCGTCGGCGTCCTGCAACGCCGCGGTGAATCCGCCGAACACCGCGCCGCCGGGGCGGTAGCGGCGGAACGTCTGGGCTGGCGGAGGGCCGGGACCGGCGTCCGGCGGCGGGGGCGGAGCGCCGTCGGGGCCGGGCGGAGGACGGAAGCCTTCAGGCGGCGGCGGCCTTCCGGCGAACGGGCGGGCAAAGGGCCGGCGCGCGAACATCCATACGACGCGCCGCCCGCGCAGGCTCGCGAAGCGGACCTGGGTGTCGGGGACCTGCAGCAGGCTCGCCAGCTGGCGGCGGGTGATCTCGTCGCGGAAGCCGTGACGGGCGGGCTCGGCCGGCGGCTGTGCGGCGGTCGTGCGCACAAGCTTGGGCCCCATGCTTGCGTCCAGCGGCCCGCCGCGCAGGGCCCCGGCGACCTCGCTCAGCTGATAGACCGGCAGCGGCGGCGGGGGGGTCACGAAGACCAGCAGCACGCTCAGCACCTGGGCGGCCAACAGGCTCGCCATCAGGAGGAAGCCGACCTGGACCGCGATCGGCAGACCGCCGCGGCTCGCCCCCCGTTCGCTCATCCGCGGGTCACGGCCGCGTCGAACAGGTATCCGGCGCCGCGGTAAGTGCGGATGATCTCGTCTGCGCTGAAGGCGTGGAGCTTGCGCCTCAGGCGGCTGATCTGGACGTCGATGGCCCGGTCGTAGACGTCGGAGTCCTCGCCGCGGGCGAGGTCGAGCAACTGGTCGCGCGGCAGGATGCGCTGAGGGTGCTCCAGGAAGGCGCGCAGCAGCGAGTATTCCCCCGCGGTCAGCAGGATGGCCGTGCCGTTGGGCGCGCGCAGCTGGCGGCGCACGGTGTCCAGGGTGAAGCCCAGGAACTGGTAGTTGGCGCCCTTTCGCGGCGCGCCGCCCCGGGCCTCCTCCTGGCGGCGCAGCACGGCGCGCACGCGCGCCATCAGCTCGCGCGGGCTGGAGGACTTGGGCAGGTAGTCGTCGGCGCCGAGCTCGAGGCCGAGGATGCGGTCGACCTCCTCGCCCATGGCGCTCAGCATGATGATCGCCGGCCCGCCGGAGGCCGACAGGCGCTTGCAGATCGAGAGGCCGTCTTCGCCCGGCAGCATCAGGTCCAGCACGATCAGGTCGATCGGCGCTTCGGCCAGGGCCGCCTCCATCTGCCGGGCATTGGCCGCGCCGTGCACCATGAAGCCGTGGTCGGCCAGATAGGCGCTGACCTGGGCGCGCAGCTCCGCGTCGTCGTCGACGACGAGGATGTGGCGCTGGGTGAGGGCCTGGGGCGTGGATGACATGGCGACGGCTCTGACGCCGGAGTGTGGCGCGAGCATAGCAGCTTGGCCACAATTGACCCCCTCCTCTCCTTCCGGCGACAGGAAGGAGAGGAGGGGAGGGGAGGTCTTCGGCTACTGGCCGGGAGGCGGCGGCGGGCCGGCGCCGTCAGGACCGCCGGGTCCGCCCGGGCCGTCGCGCAGCATGAAGACGTGGCGTCCCATGCCGCCGCCCATGCCGCCCATCAGGCCGCCGTGGTGCAGCCGCGCCATGGCGTCGAAGGCCTTCTGCTGGTCCGGCGAGAGGGTGTTGTAGAAGGCGACGATCGCCTGGTCGCGCTGCTGCATCACCGTGCGGGCGCGGTCCATCATCTGCTCGCGCCGCTGGAGCATCTGGGGCGTGGTCATGTCCGCCGGCGGCGGCCCGCGCCGGTCCATGACCGGCGGATTGGGCGGCGCCATGGCGCCCTGGAAGGTCTTGAAGGCGGCTTCCTGGTCCGGGCGCAGCCGGAGGATGGCCTTGAGGTCCGCCAGCATCCGCTCATGGCGCTCCTGCATCCGCTCGCGGAAGTGGCCCATGCGCGGGCCCATCGGCCCGGGGGGCTGGTTCTGTGCCTGGGCGAAGGCGGCGACCGCCAGGGCCGCCGCGGCGGCCGCTCCGGCCAGAAGGAAAGGCTTGGCTCGCATCTCGAGCTCCTCGATTGACGATGGCGCATGCTCTCACGCCCCAGGCTCGAGGGAATGTCCCAGGTCAATTCACGCGTGAAACACGGGTGCAACGCTTGTGACCGTCCTGCAGCCGCGCCCCGGTCCCCTCCGCGGACGTTGCAGGCCGCGTCCCCTGCGGCCATAACCGGCGCGCCGCGTCAGGGATTCGCCGGGGGGACCGATGAGCGAGATCGCCGTCTTCAGCGGCAGCGCCCACCCTGAGCTGGCCGCGGAGATCTGCGCGCTTCTCAAGGCGCCGCTCCTGCCCAGCCGCGCGACGCGCTTCGCCAGCGACTGCCTGGAGGTTCAGCTGCAGGCCAACTGCCGCGAGCTGGACGTGTTCATCGTCCAGCCGATCGTCGCGCCGGTGCAGGAGCACCTGGTCGAGCTTCTGCTGATGCTGGACGCCGCGCGCGGCGCCTCGGCCCGGCGGATCACGGCGGTGATGCCGCACTACGCCTATGCGCGCTCGGACAAGAAGGACAAGCCGCGCATCTCCATCGGCGGGCGGCTGGTGGCGGATCTCCTGGCCACGGCCGGGGCGAACCGGGTGCTGGCCATGACGCTGCACTCGCCCCAGGCGCACGGCTTCTTCAGCATGCCGGTGGATCATCTGCACGCGCGCCGCGAACTCGCCGCGCACTTCAAGGGCCTGGACCTTTCCAACACCATCGTGGTCGCGCCCGACCTCGGGGGCGCGAAGTCGGCGGCCGCCTTCGCGCGGCTCCTGGGCACCGACGTCGCCGCCGGCGCCAAACAGCGGCTGAGCGACGACAAGGTGGTGATCTCTTCGATCATCGGCGACGTGACCGGGCGCGACGTGATCGTGCTGGACGACGAGATCGCGCGCGGGACGACGACGCTGGAGCTCCTGGAGCGGCTGCGCGAGCACAAGGTGCGTTCGGTGCGCATCGCCTGCACCCATGGCCTCTTCGCCGCGGGCGCGCTCGAGCGTCTGAGCTCACAGCCCGACGTCCTGGAGATCGTCAGCACCAACACCGCCCCGATTCCGGCTGCGATCCGCACGCCCAAGCTCACGGTGCTGTCCGTGGCGCCGGCCCTGGCCGAGGCCATGCGGCGGATCCACAACGGCGAATCGGTCAGCGAGCTGTTCGACGCCTGAGCGGTCGGAAACCCGACCGCGGACCTGCGCGTTCAAGCTTGGCCCCGAGACCCTCCCGGTCCAGGCTCAGCCGGAGCAGACGTCATGGCTCAGCAAGCGTCACACACCATCGATCCCGCACTGGAACTCAGACGGCACGCCACGACCTACCACCGCTTCACGCTTGCGGTGAAATGGGTGGCGATCCATCTGGCCGTGATCCTCGGCTTCCTGATCGTCGCCTTCGCCACGCCGGGCGGGATCTTCGGCGGCTTGGTGGTGGCCGCGGTGATCCTGGCCGTCGGGATCTACGCGATGACCCACGGCCTTCAGCACTCCACCGAAAGCGACAACCCGCCCGAGCCCTGAGGCCGGGGATCAGGCCCGTACGAACGGAAGGCGGCTGGTCGGTTTGCCGGTGAACTTGAGCACCGCGGCGGCGACAAGCGGCGCGGCGAGCGGCGTGCCGGGCTCGCCGATGCCGGACGGCGGATTGGCCGAAGCAACGATGTAGGTCTCCACCGTCGGCGCCTCGTCCATGCGCAGCACGCGGTAGCCGTCGAAGTTCGTCTGCTCGGGCACGCCGTCCTTCAGCGTGATCTCGCCCCAGAGCGCGGCCGAGAGGCCGTAGCAGACCGCGCTCTCCATCTGGGCCGCGATCTGGTTGGGCGTCACCGCCACCCCGCAGTCCACCGCGCAGACCACCCTGCCGAGCCGGGGCTCGCCGTCCTTCATGGTCGCCTCGGCGACCTGGGCGACCACGGTGCCGAAGCTCTCGTGCACAGCCACGACGCGCGTCCAGCCTTCGGGCGGGGGCTTGCCCCAGTCGGACTTGGCGAGCGCCAGCTGCAGGACTCCCAGGTGCCGGTCGGCCTTGGCCCGGCGGAAGAGCTCCAGCCGATACTCGGCCGGGTCCTTGCCCGCCTTTGCCGCCAGCTGGTCGATGGTGTGCTCCATCGCCATGGCGGTGTGGGTGGCCTCCACCGAGCGCCAGAAGGAGACCGGCACGATGCTCTCGGGGAACCAGGCCAGGGTGTCGGTGACCGGCGTGGCCTTCAGGTAGGGCGAGCCCATCACCCCGTCGACCACCGTCGGGTCCACCGGCATGGGCGGGAAGCCCGGCATGCCGTTCAGCAGGCTCGGACCGACGATGTGGTGGCGCCAGGCGGCGGGATAGCCGTCGGGGCCGAGCTTGACCGCCACGGCGTGGTGGACGAGCGGCCGGTACTTGCCGGCGGTCATGTCGTCCTCACGCGTCCAGACCAGCTTCACCGGCCGGCCTGCCAGCGACGCCGACTTGGCCGCCGCCGCGCGCGCGACGTTGACGCATTCCACCACATAGTCGCCGGACGGCGTGCCGCGGCGGCCGAACGAGCCGCCGGCGAAGAGGGTGTCGATCTCGATGCTCTCGGGCGCGATCCCGAGCGCCCGGCCAACCGCGCCCTGGTCCCAGCCCTGGGCCTGGCAGCCGTAGGTGAACTTCACCTTGCCGTCCTTGACCACCACCGAGCAGTTCATCGGCTCCATGGTCGCGTGGGCCAGGTAGGGGAAGTCGTAGGTCGCCTCGAGCACGTCGCCGTCGAAGGCGCCGGACGCGTCGCCCTTGTTCTCGAAGGGAACGCCCTTGAGTGAGCCCTGGCCGGCGGCGATGCGCCGGAACTCGTCCATGATCTGGTCCGAGCTGCGCATCTCGGCATGGCTGTCGTCCCAGGTCACCTTCAGCGCATCGCGGCCCTTCCTGGCGGCCCAGGTCCCTTCGGCGAGCACCGCCACGCCCGTGGGGATTTGCACCACCTCGACCACGCCCTTGACCTGGCGCGCGGCGAACTCGTCGAAGCCGGCGACCTTGCCGCCGAAGCGCGGCGAGTGGGCCACCATCGCCACGAGCAGGTCCGGCGCCTGGACATCCTGGGTGTAGCGCGCCTTGCCCGTGGACTTCTGGCCGGAGTCCAGGCGCCTCGGCCGGTCGGTTCCGACCAGGGTGAAGTCCTTGGGGTCCTTGAGCCTGGGGTTCTGCGGCGGCGCGATCCTGGCCGCGTCCGCCACGAGGGCGCCGAAACCGGCGCTCTTCGAGCCATGGCTGACGACGCCGTCCTTGACCGTGATCTCGCCGGCGGGGACGCCCCACTTCGCCGCGGCGGCCGTGACGAACATCGCCCGCGCCGCCGCGCCGGCCGTGCGCATCTGCATGTAGGAGCTGGCGATGGCCGAGGAGCCGCCGGTGCCCTGCATCCGCAGCGCCGAGTTGGCGTAGAGCTTGCCGTTGGCCGGGGAATGCTCGAACGCGATCTTTGACCAGTCGCCGTCCAGCTCCTCGCAGATCAGCGCCGCGACGCCGACGTGGTTGCCCTGGCCCATCTCCAGGAACTTGTCGACGACCGTGACCTGACCGTCGGGCGCGATCTTCACGAAGGCGCCGAAGGGGCCGACCGGCTCGCCGAAGCCAGGCGGGGATTGCTGGGCGTCCGCTGGGACCGGCCCGACGATCAGGGCGCCGCCCACCATGGCCGCGCCGATCAGGAAACCGCGGCGGCCGATCTCCATGGGCTTGAAGGGAGCGTTCATGACCAGCCCTCCTAGGCGTTCTGCAGGCCGGCGGCCTTCTTGATGGCCGCGCGAATGCGCTGATAGGTCCCGCAGCGGCAGATGTTGCCGCGCATGGCCGCGTCGATGTCGGCGTCGGTGGGCTTTGGCTTGGCGGCCAGCAGCGCCGCCGCCGACATGATCTGGCCGGACTGGCAATAGCCGCACTGAGGCACGTCCGCCTCCTGCCAGGCCGCCTGCAGCGGATGGTGATCGCCCAGGCCCTCGATGGTGGTGATGTTCCGACCTTCGACGGCCGAGACCGGCGTGATGCACGAGCGGGTCGCCTGGCCATCGATGTGGACCGTGCAGGCGCCGCACTGGGCGATGCCGCAGCCGTACTTGGTCCCGAGCATCTGAAGCTCGTCGCGGATCACCCACAGGAGCGGCGTGTCCGGATCGGCCGTGACCGTCACGGCCCGGCCGTTGATGGTGAGTTTGGTCGCCATTCGCCCCTCGTTCGTCGTTCGCGTCCGGCCCCCGCGCCGGACTCTCGGTGTCCCGATTCCGAAGTTCGCCAGCGCATTTGCAAGGCGGATGCGAACTTCGGAATCGATAAGGACACTAGCAAGTGTATGATTCTAGTGTGGTTTACGGATCAGAAGTTCGCAGCCGAGGGCGCCGCCATCATCATGCGAACTTCTGATCCACCACCCTAGCGGCGGGCGCGGCGCTGGCGCCAGCGAAATTGCGCTCCGGCCGGGGCGCGGGGCTCAGGCGGGCGGATATCCAAAGCGCTCGATCCAGGGCCGAAGCTCGTCCTCGACGGCGGCGAGGGCGCCGGAATAACGCCGCCACTGACCGATCCCCTCGCGGTAGAGCCCGCGGCGGACCTGCTCGGCGCTCGGGGTCCGGATGTCGCGGCGCCTGGCCGTGGCGGCGAAGTCGGTCATGGCCGGATCCCAGTCGAGGTCCAGGAAGGCGCAAAGGTCCCTGGCCTCACCCCCGAAGTCTTCCACCAGACGCTCGTGGCGGTGGACGTGGACGGGCAGGTCCAGCTTGCGCCGATAGACGTCCGCGAGGGCCATGACGCCGCCGTAGAACTGGGCGGTGCGCCGAAGGTCGGTGTACTCGATGACCATGGTGTTGGGACGGAAGCGGCGGCGGAAGCAGCTCAGAATCACGTCGCGCGGGTCGCGGATGGCCAGGATCACCCTGGCGCGCGGGAAGAGCTTGGCGATCAGCGGCAGGAAGAGGGTGTTGAGCGGCAGCTTGTCGACGAACACCTTGCCCGCGGGTTCGACGCCGAACGCGCGGACCTTGCGCCAGTAGTCGTCGCCGAGCCGCACGGCTTCATCGGGGTCGAGCCGCGACAGCCGCTCCAGGCCCGCGTCGTCCTGGAAGAACCGGGGCGTGAGGTCGTCGAGCGTCGGCTTCTCTTCCAGGCAGATGATCCCGGGATGGCTCGCGAGCACCTGTTCGAGCAGGGTCGTGCCCGACCTCGGGAACCCGACCAGGAAGACGTGGCCGGCCTCGCCGCCGGCCGTGGAGACAGGCGCCGGGGCGGCCCAGTCCCGAGGATCGGCCGTGTCGAACCAGGCGAGAAGCCGGGCGCACGCCTCGACCCCCATCTCCGCGCCTGCCTCTCGGAACGCCGGCGCATACAAGCCGCGCAGGGTCTCGTTGGCGGCCGCATAGGCGGCCATGGCTTCGTCCGGGCGGACCATGGCGTCCAGCGCGTCGGCGAGCTGGCGCTGGGCGCTGGCCAGATGAAGCGGGGCGAGGTCGCCGCGATCGATCAGGGCGCGAAGACGCGCGGCCGCGCCTTGTTGGTCGCCATCATGCGACTCGACGCTCGCCATCGCCAGGGAGGCGGCCGGCTGGTGAGGGTCGAGCCCGAGCGCCAATTTGGCGAACGCCCGCGCGGCGCCGAAGTCCTTTCGCTCCACGGCCAGGGCGGCCAGGGCGCCTGGCGGTTCGGGATAGGCCGGATCGACCACGGCTGCAGCTTCGTGCTCGGCCCAGGCCTCGTCGGCGCGGTCCAGCGCCGCCAGCGCCAGCCCTCGGCCGTGGCGGGCGGGGGCGAAGCCCGGACGGCGGGCGAGGGCCGCGTCGAAGGCGGCGAGCGCCGCCTCGGGCCGGCCGGCCTTGGAGTGGCAGACGCCGACACTGTTCAGGATGGAAGGATCGGCGGGTGAACGCTCCAGCGCCCGGCCCAGCAGGTCGAGCGCGCTGTCCAAGTCGCCTGCGAGCTCGCGGCGGTAGGCGGCCAGGCTCAGGAGCAGGGGATGGTCGGCGCCCGTCTGCACGGCGGCCTCGGCGAGCCGGGCGGCTCGATCGACGTCGCCTTCGGTCAGGGCCTGGCGCGCCGTCGCCAGGAGCTCATCGACGTTCGACGGCGCGAGGCGCACACGAGATTGCCCGCTCGCGACGACCGCCATCACGCGCTCCTGGTCCCGGCCATCGGGACGCGACGGGCGACGGCCCCGAAAGGCCGCCGCCCGCCTGATGAGGTCCGCGGCTCCAGGGTCAGAAGTCGGCGGTCAGGCCGACAAAGACCGTCCGCCCCAGGGTGTCATAGACGCCGGGGAAGGTGTTGCCGTTGCCGAAGGCGTTCGTTCCGGCGACGCCGAGGTAGTTGGCGTCGACGACCGGCGGGTCCTTGTCGAACAGGTTGTTCACCCCCGCGCGGAAGGTGAAGTGGTCCTTGACCCGCCATTGGGCCGCCAGGTCGAAGTAGCTGTAGCTCGGCAGCTTGGCGTCGATGCTGTCCTGGAACCCGACCCCGTACACCGCCAGCTGCGGATCGGAGGTGTTGATGTCCAGGTTCACCGGGCCGAGGTAGCGCCAGTTCACCGACAGGTCGAGGTTCCAGGGGCTGGCCCAGGTTACGCGGAACTGGTGCTTCCACTTGGGCGTCGGCTCCAGGCAGACCAGGCCGTAGAGGCCGGCGCAGTCGTAGGTCGCCGCGGTCGAGTTCGGCGCGGTCTCGAACTTGTCGACATAGGACCCGAGGAAGTTGAACGAGAGCGTGCCGAGGTTCGAGCCGCTGACCCGGGACAGGTCCAGGCGGTACGAGACGCCGAGGTCCAGGCCGGTCGTGAGGACGTGGCCGGTATTGGCGTTGAGGTCGATCACATAGCCGTCGGCCGTGGTCAGGCCGAAGAGGGCGCCGGAGCCGGGCGCGCGGTGGATCAGGTCACAAAACGACTGCACGCCTGCGATGCATTGCGAGACGATCAGGCTGCCGCCGAGCGGCTGGATCGGTTGGTTGATCCGGATGCTGTACCAGTCGATCGTCGCGCTGAAGCCGCGCAGGAACCGGGGCGTGATCACGGCGCCGACCGTATAGGTGTCGGCCTTCTCGGGTTTCAGCGCGGTGTTGCCGCCCTGCAGGCCACTGCACTGCGCCGCACCGCAGTCCGGCACGTGACCGTACTGCGCCGCCGTGACGCCGGTCAGCTCGCACTGGGCGAGCGATGCGCCGGGCGTCGCGCCCGAACAGGGGTCGCCGAAGGATTCCAGCGCCACTACCGGAGGCGTGAACAGTTCGACGATGTTCGGCGCCCGGACCGCGCGGTTGTAGCCGCCGCGCAGACGGATGTCCGGTGTCGGCGCCCAGTCGAGGAGCGCCTTGTAGGTGCTGGTGTTGCCGGAGAGGCTGTAGTCCGAGTAGCGGTAGCCCAGCTCGAGCGCCAGGCTGTTCACCATCGGCATGTCCTGGATCAGCGGCGCGCGCAGCTCGCCGAACAGCTCATAGACGTTGAAGGCGCCGCTGCCGGGCGGGTTCACGCCGCCCGAACCGGAGAGGTCCGCGGTGGCGAATTCGGAGTCTACGTCGAGCTTGAGGTTTTCGCGGCGGTACTCGGCGCCGGCGGCGACCTTGACCGAGTCGGACGCCCACGGGCTCCTGGCGCCGAGATCGCCGGTGATGGAGGCGTCGACGATCAACTCCGTCGTATAGCCGGTCTTGAAGGCCGTGACCTCCAGGAAGTTCAGCATCTCCGGCGTCAGGTCGCGCGCCAGCGAGGTGAAGATGTCCAGCGGCACGCAGCTCGGGTTGCCCGAGGCGCAGACCGCCGTTCCGCCCGGACCGGGTATGGCGTTGAGGGCTTCGTTGATCTTGGTGTTCGAGACGTCGCCCTTGAACACCTCGCGGAAGGCGGTGCGTCCGAACTGGCCGTGCAGGTCCCAGGACCAGTTCGTCCCGATCTGACCCTTGGCGCCGAGGGTGACGGTGTAGGCCGTGTGGCTGAGATCGGTCACCCGCGGCACGCCCTGGAATCGGTAGGCGATGGTCAGGTGGTCCGAGATGCCGTCGTGCACGTCCGGCGCGCCCGGGCCGCAGACCACCGCCGCCTGGGCGGCGGACATCAGCGGGTTCGAGCAGCTGATGGCGTAGATCGGGCCGTTGTTGAAGAACAGGCCGCTGGGCGCCGCCTGGCTGAACTGGTCGTCGTCGGCGAACATGAGCCGCGAATAGACGTCCAGCGACGGTGTGACCTCGTAGTGGGCGAAGTAGCCGGCCGTGTAGAGCTCGTCATGCTGCTGGTAGTAGTTGTACGGCCCGAAGTTGAAGGCGTAAGCGCCGCTGAAAGGCACGAAGGTCTTGCTGCCGTCCGGGTTGTCGGACGATCCGAAGTCGACGAACCGGCCGTAGGCCGAGTTGCTCGAGCCCTGGCAGACGTGGGTGTCGTAGACGTTCGAGACGCTCGAGATGGTCGACAGGCCGCAGGCGCCGTAGTCGCGCCGCCCCTGGCCGAGCGGCTGGAGGTTCCGGTAGCCCGCGTAGGCGGTGATGTTGCCCTTGCCGTCCGCCGAATTGACGCCGATCACGGCGGTGACGTTGAAGCTCTCGGCGTCGAGGCCATCGGTGGCGAGGGCGATCTCGTTGCCCTGGTGGGTGGCGTTGTAGTTGCTCACGAGGGTGCGGTCGGCCTCGTTGCCGTTGTGATGCAGGGCGAAGCCGTACTGTGCGTCCAGTCGCACGCCTTCGAAATTCTTCAGCATGATGAAGTTGACCACGCCCGCCACGGCATCCGAGCCGTAGACCGCCGACGCGCCGCCGGTGACGACCTCGATGTGGTCGACGAGAGCCGCGGGGATGTTGTTCAGGTCGGGCGAGGGCACGATGGGGTCGCCCGGCATCAGCCGGTCGCCGTCGACCAGCACCAGGGTCCGGTTCGAGCCGAGGCCCCGCAGGCTGACGGTCGCAGTGCCGGTCGCGCCGTTGTCGACGCCCTGGTTGAACTCGGGCACCACCGAGGGAAGATTCTGCAGCAGGGTCTCGACGCTGGTCGTCCCCTGCAGCCTGGCCTCCTGGGAGGACACCACCGTCAGCGGGCTCGTGCTCGTGAGGTTCTGCGTCGGGATGCGCGAGCCGGTGACCACGATCTCGTCGCCGCTGTCCTGCGCGAGCGCCTGTCCCGAACCGATGATGGCGACGCCGCAGATCATGGACGACGCCAAGAGCCGCGCCCGTGTGGATGCCGATTTCAAAGCTGAGCCTCCTTTTTTGCCCCCGGGGAAGGCGTTCACGCCAAGGTCAATCCCCGAAAATTTCAGCTGGGCGAGGCTAAGTATCGCGAACAAATCGCGTCAAGATTCAGGGAATGAGAGAAAGACTTTGATCGTTCTAGTGACAGAATGGTAACAAATTACGGAATAGCGGCTTGATAAGCGCAAGTTTACATCTATGTAAACTGCGATATTACATCTTATGGGAAGTGGCTGCAGGCTCGGCGTCGATCGGGATCGCGTCGGCGATCAGGGCGTCCAGCTCCTCGCGCAGCTTGCGGCCGGCCGGCGTGAGGAACAGCACCCGGCCTTTCACGTCGGCGGGGTTCGGCCTCGCCTCGACCAGGCCGAAGAATGGCTGCAGGGCGTCCATGGCGCCTTCCACGAGCATGGCGCGCGCCGTCCGTGACGCGGTGGCCGTAGTCGTGCGGCAGATGTCGGCCAGCTCCGTGACGTTCAGCCCCTGGTTCTCGGCGATGTAGAGGAAGGCCAGGAGGTGGCTGAGGGACATGGGGCGCACCTCGCGCCGGCAGCGCTCCAGGCACGCCAGGAGCGTGTTGCGTCTGCGCGCCGACACGGGCTAGCGCTCCAGGTAGTTGTTCAGCTTGCCCGTGGGCTTGCGCTGGCGCGGCTCGGGGCGCGGCGTCGAGGGATCGCCCAGGACCCGGCGCTCCTTCAGCACGAGGTCGGTCCGCTCATAGGCCTGGCGGATCTGATCCATGAAGCCTTCGACCCGGCGCTGGTGCTCGGCGGCCGAAACGAAGTCCGCGGCATCGATGTCGATCGTGATCTGCGCCCTCAGTCTCAGCATCTTGGCCCCGCCCCGTCCGTTCGGCTTTCGCCGGCATTGCAACATGCTAGGCGCCGGCGAGCGGCTTAGGCGCCGCTTGCGGACGGCTTGATCGAAACCTCGCAGCTTTCGCCGATGCAAACGGGGTTTCCGACGCTCGCACAGGATCGCAACCCGACCCGCCTGGATCGGCAGCCGGCGCCCAATGTCCATTTCGGCGACGCTGGCGCCGTCTTTGTCGACTGGACGGTGGCTTGGCCGCCCCGGCGTACTATGACGTCAGGGCGCGGTCCGCGGCTTGCAGGTCGCCGCCGGCCCTCAGTTGGATCGCCGATGACCTCGTCCGCCAACCAGCCCTTCCATCTCGACCCCGCCGCCGCCCGGACCCTCGACCGGCGCATGCTCGTCGTCACGGTGATCTTCTGGCTGGCGCACTTCGCCCTGCTCGCGTCCCGCGCGGCCGTCAGCCCGATGAAGAGCGCGCATGGCATCGAGCCGACCATCGCCCGGTTCCTTGTCACCGTGATCGCGATGGTTCTGTGCTGGGGCGTCTACGCCATCCTGAAGCGGTGTCCCTCGAGGGAGGGTCTCTTGCGCTTCGGGCAGGCGGCCGCCGTCTCACTCGTCGCCTGCGCCGTGATGAACGCGGCCAATTCCGCCATCTTCTGGATCGTGATTCCGGAGGTGCGCGGCGATCAGCTCGACCTGGCGGGGCTGCTGATCAACTACACCTACTTCGGCATCGAGTTCATCGCCTGGTCGGCGATCTACGCCACGCTGGTCTCGAGCGCTGAGCTGCGTGATCGCGAGCGGCGGCTGGCGGCGGCGGAGAGCGCGGCGCACCAGGCGCAGCTGCGCGCCCTTCGACTGCAGATGCAACCGCACTTCCTGTTCAACACCCTGAACACCCTCTCGGGCCTGATCGCGCTTGGACGGAGAGGGCATGCCGAGCAGGTGATCCTCGACCTCTCGGCGATCCTGCGACGGGCCCTGACCGCCGCGCCCGACCAGTTGGAGCCGGTCGGCGAGGAGATCGAGGCCCAGCTGAAATACCTGGCCATCGAGCGCGCGCGGTTTCCGGACCGTCTGGACGTCCGCACCGAGATCGAGCCGGACTCGCGGGCGGCCCTTGGTCCGCCGATGATCCTCCAGCCGCTGGTCGAGAACGCCATCAAGCATGCGGTCGCTCCGGCCGAAGGAGCTCGTCGTCGTCACCATCGGGGCGCGGCGACAGGGCGATCGGCTCGTGCTGTGGGTCCGCACCACCGGCGGCCCTGCCGCCGGCGCCGCGCCCTCGGGTTTCGGAATCGGCCTCAGGAACGTACGCGAGCGCCTGGCCGCGCTCTTCGCCGATCAGGCCGGGCTCGAGGCCGGGCCATCGGAGGGCGGTTGGACCAGCCGCGTGAGCCTGCCATGGACGGTCCAACGCTGATGCGGGTTCTGATCGCCGACGACGAGCCGGTGGCCCTGGAGCGGCTGGCGCTGGCCCTGTCCTTCGTGCCGGAGGCCGAGCTCGTCGCGCGGGCCAAGACCGGGCGCGAGGCGGTGCGGCTGATCAAGGAGCTGAAGCCGGACGTCGCGCTGCTCGACATCCAGATGCCGGCCAAGGACGGCTTCGAGGTCGTCCGGGCCCTGGCCGGCGAAGATTGGCTGCCGGAGGTGATCTTCGTCACGGCGTTCGACGCCTTTGCCGTGCAGGCGTTCGAAGTCCAGGCCGTGGACTATCTTTTGAAGCCGGCGCCCTTCGAGCGGATCCGTGAGGCCCTGCGGCGGGCACAGGCCCGGCTCCAGGCGCGGGCGAGCGACGCCCGCTTCGCCGAGCTGCAACGCCTGTTCGAGGCGATCGAGGCGCGCCGGAGCGGCGGCCTTGCCGGCGAGACCGAGCTGTGGGCGCCCGATCGCGGCGGGCTGACCCGCCTCCCGATGAGCGACATCCACCGCATCGACGCCGAGGGCGACTATGTGCGTGTCCGGCTCGTGGGCGGCGCCTCGCACCTGATCAAGGAGACCATCTCTGCGCTGGAGGAGCGGCTGGATCCGGCCCGGTTCCTGCGCGTCCACCGATCGACCATCATCAGCTTGGCGCGGGTCAAGTCGGTGCGCCGGCGCGCGCCCAGGGGGCTCGTCGTTCTGATGGCGGAAGGAGAAACCGTCCGCGTGGGCCCCAACTATGCGGCCCGGACCCTTGAGCGGCTGCAGGCGCCGCGCTGGCGCGGCGACGGACCCTTCAGCTCGGGTTGAACACCATCAGCTCCTCATAGCGTCCGTCCTCGGTCTTGAAGAGGTCGAACTCGATCGTCCGGTCCGGGTAGATGACGTTGTACGCCTCGCCGGTGAGCCCGCCGCGTCGGTACTTGAATCGCCGCGTCATCCGGATCGGGGCCCCAAGGGGCTTCAGGCTCGCGCTGTAGTCGGCCCTGACCTGAGGCGTGAAGTAGGCCTGCGCGTGGGGGGTGAGGCGATCCGTCCGGAGCTTGCCGAGCCGGAGGGCGTCGAACATCTCGCGATCGGCGAACATCTCGTCCTGACCGGGCTCGATCTCCCGGGCGATGCGCTCCACGACGGCGTCGCGCGCGGGGCCGCCGAAGTCCGTGTTCATCAGGACCACGATCGCGGCCCGGTCGTCGGGATAGATGCGATTATAGGAGACGAAGCCCGGCACGTTGCCGCCGTGCTGAAGCACTTGGCGGCCGTCGATCTTGCGCAGCTCGAAGCCGAGGCTGTACGACACGCCCTTGCCGTTCTTGAGCTTGGCCTCGGTGAACAGTTCGCGGTAGCGCTGATCGTCGAAGAGCTTGTGGTCGATCAGCGCGAGATCCCACAGCGCCAGATCCTCGGCCCTGAAGGTCAAGTCGCCAGTGGCGAAGAACCAGTTCCGGCCCACGGCGGGCGCCGGGCGCAGCGGACCGAACGCGTAGCGGCTGTATCCTTCCGCGTCGCCCGGCCCCATCGGATGATCGTCCAGCTCGCCGCCCTCCATCCCGAGCGGATGGAAGATCCGGGTGTTCAGGAAGTCGTCCAGGCTCTGGCCCGACACCTTTTCCACGATCAGGCCGGCGATCACGTAGCAGGTGTTGCAATAGCGCCAGTCTTCACCGGGCTGGAAGTCCATCGGCCCCTTCGCAAAGGCGTCCACGATCGCCTGGGGCGTCGTGGGCTTCTGCTGCTCGATGGGCAGGTAGTCGACCGGCGTATAGTCGGCATAGCCCGCGGTGTGGGACAGGAGGTCGCGGATGGTGATGCGGTCGCCATCGGTCACGCCGGGCGCATATCGCGAGATCGGATCGTCGAGCGACAGCTTCCCGTCCTGTTCGAGGAGCAGGAGCGCGGCGGCGGTGAATTGCTTGGAGACCGACCCGACCTGGTAGCGGCTGTCGACGGTCGCCTTGGTCGGCGGCCGCAGCCGCACCGATCCATAGGCATGAAGGTAGGCCATCTTCCCATTGCGTATCACCGCGATCGAGGCGCTCGGAATCGACATGCGGGCAAGGATGGTTTCGATGTCCCGGTCGAGCGCCGAGGTCTGGGCGGCTGTCAGGGTCTGCGCCTGCGCTGCGCCCACGCCGACCGGCGCCATGGCCGCGAGGGCGAAGGCCGCCACGGAAGCGCCGAGACGCGCGAGCCCATGCCATCTCATGGAATCTTGTCTTCCAGGGCGGCAAGCTCGCGAACCGTCCTGACCGTGTAGGGGGACAGCTGCACGATGGCCGGATCTTCGCGGTGCGCGCTCGCGACGCGGACGTACTCGAGGACGAACTGCTCCGGCGGCTCCTTCACGAGCGCGCGCAGGCGTTCGCGACCGGCGTATCTGTCGATCGCGGCGGCCATGACGTAGCCGACGTAGTAGCCGGTCTGGTCCCATCGTCCCCCGAAGCCGACGCTGAGCAACGGGTCCAGGCGCGCCGTCTCGTCCTGGCGCGCGCGGAGCAGGAGGGATTCGAACAGGGCGAATGTCTCGTCCTTGCGGGCGAGGTTGTCCCGGATGGCGCGCTGGTCGCGCTTCAGGTTCGGACCGGCGGACGCATAGCGCGTGGCGTCCCCCACGTAGGTGGCCATGCCTTCGAGAACCAGGTTGTAGATCACCGCATGGGCCCGGTGCAGCTCGCGCTCGTTCGGCGGCAGATCGGGCAGATCGGTGAAGTCGCGGTTCCAGTTCGGGCGCGACAGGCCCTGCACCGTATGGAACAGCTCGTGGGACGCGGTGTTGATGACGCTGTCGACCTCTTCGCCGTGAAAGCCCAGGTCGACATAGAAGACCGGCTTCAGCTGGTCCGGGACCCAGCCGTTCTGGTTGGACCCGACCACGATCACCAAGGTCCCGTCCATCGACAGGCCGTGAGGGGCGAAGGCGGAAAGCCGCTCGGCCAGTTGTCGGGACAGCGTCGGCCAGTTCGTCTCCAGCTTCGCCAGCATGCGGCGCGTCCCGTCGGGATCTTTGCGAAGGCGCTCAAGGTCGAAGGGTTCGCCGCCGCCGCCCCGCGAGACGCTCATGACCGCGGCCTTGAAGGCGGCGGGCGTGACGCTGGGATCATACTTCGCCATCTTGGCGATCATCGCCTGGACCTGCGGCCGCGCCAGGGCCGCGTCCGCCGCCGCCGCCGCGTGGTCCGGATCGGACGTCGCGGCGTCGAGCACGGCATGCGCGCCGGTCGTGTCGAGCTCGAACGTCACGGCGACGTCGGCCGCCGCCGCGGGCGCGGCGACGACCAGCACCAGGAACGCGCAGACTGCGGTGATGCCGGCCGCGCCGAGACCGCATCGCTTCAAGATGATCCCTGCGTTCGTCAGGCGCCGTCGCAACGCCCGGCCCTCCCTTCGCGAACGACCTTCGAGCGGTCAGGCGCGGCATACGCGTGCTGGCTGTCAAGCGCGAACAGACGAACCGTGCGGTAGGGGCGACGAACATGACATCGCTGCGATCGAGGCCTGCCCCGCGGCTGGCTTCGAGAGGCCCGGGCGCTCTCGTCCGCTCTGCGGCCTCAAACGCCTTTGAAACGCGCGGGCCGTTTCTCGGCCCAGGCGCGGACGCCCTCCAGCCGGTCCTGCGTGCCGAAGAGGCGGTTGTAGTGCTCCAGCTCGAGCTCCATGGCCCGGTCCATGGGCAGGCCCGCGCCGCCGTCGATCGCGGCCTTGACAGCGCGCACGGCGAGCGGGGCGTTGGCGGCGATCCGGCCCGCCGTCTGCAACGCCGCCTCGATCAGGGCGCCGGCCGGCAGCACGCGGTTGGCCACGCCCCACTCCAGCGCGTCGGCGGCCGTGAAGGGCGCGCCGGTCAGGATCGCTTCCTTGGCGCGCCGGCCGTTGGCCGCCCTGGCGAGGGTCTGGGTGGCCCCGAGCCCGGGCATGATGCCGAGGCTCGTCTCCGGCAGGGCGAAACGGGCGTGCTCGGCGGCATAGATGAAGTCGCACAGGAGCGCGATCTCGCAGCCGCCGCCGAAGGCCGCGCCGTTCACGGCCGCGATCACGGGCATGGGCGCTTTCAGGATCGCCCGGCCCATGGCCTCGAACACCTCGTGCTGGGCGGCCCAGGCCTCGTCGCTCATGCCGTCGCGTTCCTTGAGGTCCGCGCCGGCGCAGAAGGCGCGCTCGCCCGCGCCGGTGAGGACGACGCAGCGCTCCGGCCGTCCCGGGGCGGCGAGCTCGTCGAAGGCCAGGGCGACTTCCTTGGCCATCAGGGTGTTGAAGGCGTTGGCGGCCGCGGGCCGGTTGAGGGTCACCAGGACGACGCCTGGCGCCGGCTCCGACCAGATCAAAGTCTCGAAGGATGTCATGGGGCGAACTCCTGGCGCACCAGCTCGGTGTGCGCGCCGAGCGCCGGCGACGGTCCCGGCCGGAAGTCGTCCGCGCCGGCGACGCGGGCGGGCGGTGCGGGCAGGCTCACCGGTCCGGTCGGCGTGTCGGCCTCGATGCGTCGGAGCTGGGGGTGGACGGAGAGGTCCTTGACCGCGTTCAGCGAGGCGAAGGCGATGCCGGCGGTCCTGAGGCGTCCGGCCACCGCCGCCCGCGGCAGGGCGCGGAAGATGTTGATGATGATCGAGTTCAGCGCCGGGCGGTTCCTCACGCGCAGGTCGTTGCTGGCGAAACGGGGGTCGAGGATCAGCCGCTCGTCGCCCAGCACGTCGCGGCAGAAGGCCGCCCACTCCCGCTCGTTCTGGATGCCCATGACGACCTCCTTGCCATCGGCAGTGCCGAAGGCGCCATAGGGAGCGATGGAGGGGTGACTCAGGCCCACCCGGCCGGGCGCTCGGCCGCCGTAGTCGTGGTGCAGCAACGGCACGGTCATCCAGTCGGCCAGGGCGTCGAACATGGAGACGGCGATCGCCTTGCCCCGGCCGGTGCGCTCGCGCTCGAAGAGCGCCTCCAGGATCGCGGCGTGGGCGTACATGCCCGATGCGATGTCGGCCACCGAGACCCCGACCCGCCCCGGCCCCTCAGGGGCGCCGGTCACCGAGGCGAGGCCCGTCTCGCACTGGATCAGCAGGTCGTAGGCCTTCATCCGGGCATAGGGGCCGTCCTCGCCGTAGCCGGAGATGTCGCAGGTGATCAGCCGGGGATTGCGCTCGCGAAGCGCCGCGGCGCCGAAGCCGGCCCGGTCGGCCGCGCCGGGGGCGAGGTTCTGGACGAAGACGTCGGCGCGCCCGGCCATGCGCAGGAGCAGGGCCTTGTCCTCGGCGGTCTTGAAGTCGAGGACGACCGACTGCTTGCCCCGGTTCAGCCAGACGAAGTAGGCGCTCTCGCCGTGCGCCACGTGGTCGTAGTCCCTGGCGAAGTCGCCTTCGGGCCGCTCGACCTTGATCACCCGCGCGCCGGCGTCGGCGAGCTTGCAGGTGCAGAAGGGCGCGGCCACGGCCTGCTCGAGCGAGATCACCAGCAGTCCGTCCAGCGCCCCGGCCATGTTCAGAACGACTTGGGCATGCCGAGCGCGTGGGTGGCCACGTGCGACAGGATCAGGTTCGTCGAGATGGGGGCGGTCTGGTAGAGCCGCGTCTCGCGGAACTTGCGCTCGATGTCGAAGGCCTCGGCGAAGCCGAAGCCGCCGTGGGTCTGCAGGCAGGCGTCCGCCGCCGCCCAGGACGCCTCGGACGCCAGGAGCTTGGCCATGTTGGCCTCGGTCCCGCAGGGCCGGCCGGCGTCGAACAGGTCGGCCGCGCGCCCGACCATCAGGGCCGCCGCCTCGATCGCCACGTGGGCGCGGGCGATGGGGAACTGGACGCCCTGGTTCTGGCCGATCGGGCGGCCGAAGACTTCCCGCTCGCAGGCGTACGCCGAGGCGCGGTCCACGAAGAACCGGCCGTCTCCGATGCACTCGGCCGCGATCAGGATCCGCTCGGCGTTCATGCCGTCCAGGATGTGGCGGAACCCCTTGCCTTCCTGGCCGATCAGGTTGGCCGCCGGAACCTCGAGGTCGTCGAGGAAGAGCTCGGTCGTGGCGTGGTTCAGCATGGTCCGGACCGGCCGGATGGTGAGGCCCTTGCCGACCGCTTCGCGCAGGTCGACCAGGAGCACGCTCATGCCCTCGCTCGGGCGCGCCTCGTCGCGGGCTGCGGTGCGGCAGAGCAGCAGCATCAGATCCGAGTGCTCGGCCCGGGAGATCCAGATCTTCTGGCCGCGGACGATGTAGCGGTCGCCGTCGCGGCGGGCGAAGGTGGTGATGCGCGTGGTGTCGGTCCCGCTCGTGGGCTCGGTGACGGCGAAGGCCTGCAGGCGCAGCGCGCCCGAGGCGATCGTCGGCAGCCAGGCCTCCTTCTGCTCATCCGAGCCGTGCCGCAGCAGGGCGCCCATGGTGTACATCTGGGCGTGGCAGGCCGCGCCGTTGCCGCCCGAGCGGTGGATCTCCTCCAGCACTGCGGCCGCCGCCGACAGCGGCAGGCCCGCCCCGCCGTACGCTTCGGGAATCAGGATCGACAGGTAGCCGGCTTCGGTGAGGGCCTTCACGAACTCGGTCGGATAGGCCCGCTCGCGGTCGAGGCCCTGCCAGTAGCCGCCCGGGAAACCGGCGCAGAGCCTGCGCACCGCCTCGCGGATGTCTGCGTGGGATGGGGCCGCCGCTTCGGTCATGGCGGCGCCTGGATAGCCGGGCGGTCCGCCTGCGTCGATTCGTTTGGTTCATTGCGTCGTCAACGTCTTGCGTCCGAGCCGCGGGCGGGCATGATCGCCTTGGGGAGGGTCGCGTTCAGACGACGCCCCGGGGAGGACTTGGATGCGCCTTTCGCCTCACCTGGCGCGGGCCTTGGCCTTGCTGCTGCTCGCCTGTGCGGGGCCGGCGCTGGCGGCCAACCCGCTGTCCAAGTTGTTCCATCGTTCCGGCGCCGACTCGTCCGGATCGGGCTGGACCTACGGCAAGACCTATTCGAGCTCCTGGGAGGAGTACCAGGCCATGCTCGCCGCGGCGCACGGCGGGACGAAGATGACCTGGAGGAAGCTGCCGGACTGGACGGGCCTTTGGACCCATGACAACGGGTTCAACTTCGATCCCAACCAGAAGGGCCTCTACGCCACCGCCGACCTGACGCCGAAGTACGAGCAGCTGTACCGCCAGAAGCTCGACAACGTGAAGAAGGGGATCGAGTGGGACCCCCTGTCGTCCTGCCTGCCGGCCGGATATCCGCGCTGGCTGCTCGAGCCGTTCCTGCGCGAATACATCCTCAGGCCCGAGGAGGCCTGGCTGGTGCTCGAGCAGGAGGCCGAGGTGCGCCGCGTCTACACCGACGGGCGCGGCCACGTGCCGGACGACGAGGCCTACCCCCTATGGGAGGGGAACTCGATCGGCTTCTGGGACGGCGACACCCTGGTGATCCACACCGACAACCTGAGGGCCGGGCAGTACCAGAGGCTCCAGCCCTCCTATTCGGACCAGGCCTCCACCGTCGAGCGGATGCGCAAGATCGGTCCGGACACCATCGAGGACATCGTCGACGTCTACGACCCGCCGGCGCTGAAAACGCCCTGGCATGTCCGCCACACCTATGTGCGGGTCAAGACGCCCAACCTCAGGATCAACCACTGGTCCTGCGAGGAGAACAACAACACGGTGCGCACGCAGAACGGGACGACGGACTTCCTGCTGCCGGGCGACAAGGGTTACAGGAGTCCTGACGATCTGGGACAACCCCCTCAGGACGGTCCGGGAGGACATTGAGATGAGGAACGCCTTAGTTGCGGCGGCCGGCCTGGCCATGATCACGGCGGGCGCCACGCCGGCGCTCGCGCACCACTCCTTCGCCATGTTCGACCGCAGCAAGGAGGTCGACATCTCCGGCACCGTGAAGGAGTTCCAGTACACCAACCCGCACTCATGGGTGATGGTGATGGTCCCCGGCGCCGACGGCAAGGACGTGGAGTGGGGCTTCGAATCCGAGGGGCCGAGCACCCTGCTGCGCAACGGCGTCAAGAAAAGCTCGATCCAGCCCGGCGAGAAGGTGACCGCCAGGTTCTATCCCATGCGCGACGGCCGGCCCGCCGGCTCGCTGATCAGCATCACCAAGGCCGACGGCACGGTGATCACGTTCCGCCAGGGCCCGCCGCCCGCCGGCGTGGTGCTGCCGACGGGCAACTGATCGCTCAGGGCCCCGGTGGGAGCAATCAGCCGGGGACCATCCAGGACAAGAGGTGCTGCTGGGCCGCGACCAGCAGGCCGAGCAGCAAGGTCAGCACGAGGCTGTGCCCGAAGGTGCGCGCCAGCACGCGGCCCTCATGGCCCTTGAGCGCAGTCGTCGCCGCGCCGGTGGAAATGTTCTGCGGCGAGATCATCTTGCCCATCACGCCGCCCGAGGAATTGGTCGCGGCGAACAGCACGGGATTGAGGCCGAGCTGGCGCGCCGCCACGACCTGCAGGTTGCCGAAGAGCGCGTTGCCCGAGGTGTCGCTGCCCGACAGGAACACGGCCACCCATCCCAGGAAGGCCGAGACAAAGGGGAACGCGGCCCCGGCCGACGCGACCGCCAGGCCCAGGGTGTAGGTCATGCCGGCGTAGTTCATCAGATAGGCCAGGGCGACGATCGCCATCACCGTCAGGACGGCGAGGCGGCACTGGCGCCACGCGGCCGCGACGGCGCCGAGGAAGCCTTTCGGCCCGAGTCCCACCAGCGGCGCGGTGATGAGGGCGGCGGCCAGGATCGCGGTGCCCGTGGCCAGCGGCTGGAAGGTCCAGACCGCCGCATAGGGCTTGGCGTAGAGGGTGATGAAGACGGCCTTGTCCAGGCCCGGCCAGGGGAGCTTGAGCTGGCCGATGGCGCTGAGCTTCAGCAGCGTCCAGCCGATCACCACGGCCGAGACCAGCACCCAGGGAAGCCAGCCTTGCCAGGCCGGCGCCTTGGCGACCTCGAGCCTCGCCGCCGCCGGGATGTCGGTGGCGAAGGCGGGGTCCGCGCGCGGTTTCCAGACGGCCAGGAAGGCGGTGGAGGCGACCAGCGAGACGAGCGAGGACAGGACGTCGGTCAGCGCGTAGCTGACGTAGTTGGAGACTGCGAACTGGGTCAGGGCGAAGCTCGCTCCGGCGACGAGCAGGATCGGCCAGAGCGCCTTCAGCGACCTCAACCCGCCGTAGGCGCCGATCACATAGAACGGCAGGATCAGGGCGAAGAGGGGCAGCTGGCGGCCGATCATGGCGCCCAGCGCGTGGTCGGGCAGGCCCGTCACGGCCGCAAGCGTGGTCACAGGGGCGCCCAGGGCCCCGAAGGCCACGGGCGCGGTGTTGAAGATCAGGGTGTAGGTCAGGGCCTCGAGCGGCTCGAAGCCGACCATGATCAAGAGCGCGCTGGTGATCGCCACAGGCGTCCCGAACCCCGCGACGCCTTCCAGAAGCGCGCCGAAGCAGAAGCCGACGACCACCAGGACGACGCGCCGGTCCGGCGGCAGGTGGCGGATCACCCAGGCCCTCAGCGCGTCGAAGCGGCCGGACGCGACGGCCACGTTGTAGAGCACCAGGGCGTTGATCACGATCCACATGATCGGCCACAGGGCGAAGGCCGCGCCGGCTGCGATGCTGTCAAAGGCGATCGGCGCGGGCAGCTGCCACACGCCGATGGCGAGCGCCGTCCCGACCGCGAGGCCGGCGAGGGACGCCTGCCAGGCGGGACGGCGCAGCACGCCCATCAGCACCAGCACGGTCGCGATCGGCAGGGCTGCGACAAGGAAGGACAGCGCAAGGCTGCCGCTGACCGGCGTCAGAAGCTGATGGAACACCGCTTGCCCCTCCCCCCGAAGGCGTTATCGCTGTCGTGGTCCATTCAGATCACCAGCCGGGCAGGATGGCGAACGAAACTTTCACCCTCGCGGCCTTCGCGGCCGGCCTGCGCCTCGAGGACATCCCGACGCCGGTCGCCGCACGCGCCAAGGTCCTGGCGCTCGACCTCTTCGGCAGCGCCGCCCGCGCCCGGGCCGAGGCGGACTCCACCCAGCCGGTGCTGGCGGCGCTGGGGAAGCTGGGGCTCGACGGCCCGGGGCCCGTGACAGTCGTCGGCGATCCGCGTGGCTACGCTCCGCCCGTCGCCGCCCTGCTGAACGGCCTGCTCGGCCATTCCCTGGACTTCGACGACACACATGCGGAGAGCTCGCTCCACCCCTCCGCGCCGGTAGTCCCCGCCGCCCTGGCGGCCGCCGAGCTCGTCGGCGCGGACGGCGGGACGGCGCTCGCGGGGATCGTCGCGGGCTACGAGGTCTGCTGCCGGCTGGGCATGGCGCTGGATCCCACCGCCCACTATGCGCGCGGCTTCCACCCCACGGCCACGGCCGGAACCTTCGGCGCGGCGGCTGCGGCGTCCCGGGTGCTGGGGCTCGACCCGGAGCGGACGGCCTCGGCCTTCGGCGTCGCGGGCAGCCAGGCGGCCGGCTCGCTGCAGTTCCTTCAGAACGGCGCCTGGAACAAGCGCTGGCAGGTGGGAGCGGCGGCGATGAACGGCCTCATGGCCGCGGTCCTGGCCCAGGCGGGGTTCGTCGGCGCATCGGAGGCCGTGGAGGGCCGGCACGGGTTCCTCGCCGGCTACACCGACGGCGCGGATCCGGAGCGGGCGGTCCTGGGCCTCGGCCGCGACTGGGAGACGATGCGGATCGCGGTCAAGCCCTACCCCTGCTGCCGCTATGCCCACGCCGCGCTCGACGGCCTGATCGCGCTGAGGGCCGAACACGGCTTGTCCGCAGACCAGGTCGTGGCCGTCGAGGTCGGGCTGCACCGCAACGGCGTGGTGCTGGTGGGCGAGCCGATCGCGGCCAAGCGGCGGCCGGCCGGCGTGGTCGACGGCCAGTTCTCCATGCCTTTCGTCGCCGCCGTCGCCCTGGACCAGGGCGGCTTCGGCTGGGACGACTACCGCCGGCTCGGCGACCCCGTGCTGGAGGCGCTCTGCGACAAGGTCGCCGTCGTTCGCGACGAGGCGGTGGAGCAGGCGAGCCCCCATCCCTTCGGCGCCCGGGTGACGATCACGACGGCGCGGGGCGTCTTCGAGGCAAGGGTGGCGGACCCCTCCGGCGAGCCACAGACGTTCCCGTCGCCGGAAGCCCTGCGCGGGAAGTTCCTGACCCTGGCCGCCCCGGTCCTCGGCGCCCGGGCCGAGGCCTTCGCGGACGCCATGCTCAGCCTGGACGGCGCGGACAAGGTCGCCGAGGTGATGGCGCTCGCGCGGCCGGCCGGCGCACGGAGGTCGGCGGCATGACCCCGCTGATCGGCGAGTTCGCCTTCACCCGGCTGGAGAAGGTGGTGTTCGGGCCGGGCGAGGTCGCCGTCCTCGGCCGCGAGCTCGGCCTCAGGGGCGCGTCGCGCGCCCTGGTGATCACCGGCCGGACGCTCGGGGCCTCCAGGCTGCTCGGCAAGGTGACCGAGGCCATGGACGGCCGCTGCGCCGGCGTCTTCGCCGGAATCGGCCAGCACAATCCGGCCGAGGGCGTGCGCGCCATGCTGGCCGAGCTCGCCCGGCTCGGGGCCGATGCGGTGGTGAGCTTCGGCGGCGGCGCGGCGATCGACGCGGCCAAGATCGCCGTCGCCTCGACCCTCGCCGGCCGCGACACGACGCGGGACGAGGGCGCGCTCGATCTCGGCTCGGCCTTCCGCGCGGTGGAAGCGGGCGGGCGCGGGCTGGTCCATATCGCCGTGCCCACCGCCCTGTCGGCCGGCGAGTTCACCCCCGCGGGCGGGGCGACGGACGAGGCGTCCAGGGTCAAGCGCGCGACCATCGATCCGCGCGCCCAGGCCAGGGTCGTCATCCATGATCCGGAGCTGACGCTCGAGACGCCGGACTGGCTGTGGGCGGCTACGGGCGTTCGCGCTCTCGACCACGCCGTCGAGAGCGCCTACTCGATCCGCCGCCAGCCCTTCACTGACGCCCTCGCGGCCGAGGCGATCCGCCTCCTGGTCCGCCACCTGCCCGCCTCCATGCCGGCGGACGGCTCCGACGCGGTCGCGCATCGCGGCTATTGCCAGACCGCCTCATGGTTCTCGCTGTTCGGCGGCTTCAACACCGGCCTCGGCCTCTCCCACGCCGTCAGCCACCAGCTCGGGCCCCGCTGGAACGTGCCGCACGGCGTCACCTCCTGCATCACCCTCGCGCCCTCGATGCGGTTCATGGCCAAGGTGGCGCCCGAGCGATTCGGCCCGATCGCCGAGGGGCTGGGCCTGGACTTCGACGAGGCCGATCCGGGCCCTGCGGCGCGCGCCTGCGCGGACCGGATCGAGACCTTCATCGCCGGTCTCGGCGTCCCGAACTCCCTCGGCAAGGCGGGCGTAGACCCGGCCGAGGCCGCCGCCGTGGCGCCGGCGGTGCTGGCGGGAATCGAGCGGTTCGGCACGATCGGCCGGCCGATGGCGCTGGAAGAGGTGCAGGACCTGATGGGCCAGATGGCCTAGCGAGAGGGCCGGCTCGCCCGCATAAGTGCGACGTGCGCGGCCAAGGCGGCGCCTAGCCCGACGAAGCCCGCGGCCGCGTAGCAGGCCGGGCAGTGCGCCGCGAAGGGCCCGCCGTGGCCCTGGC
Source organism: uncultured Alphaproteobacteria bacterium (assembly GCA_963775275.1). Classification (GTDB taxonomy): domain Bacteria; phylum Pseudomonadota; class Alphaproteobacteria; order Caulobacterales; family Caulobacteraceae; genus JANWHQ01. The sequence goes on from CAVZII010000005.1 coordinate 2,361,132, forward strand.
AGATCGGGCCGAACAGGGCCTCGGACGTCCATCGGGGCGCCATGGCCGCGAGCCATAGGGCGAAGCCGGCGCCGGCCGTGAGAGCGGCGGCGGCCAATCGGCCCGCGTCGGGGGCGAGGGCGATCGCTCTGGCGCGCATCGGGCTTCTCCGTTCCAGGCCGGCCCCGCGGACCCGGCGCTGCGTAGAACCATCATGCGGCGCACAAGGCGGGTTGCCTTGACCTGGATCAAGGCTGAAATGAGGCGGGCTGTCTACCTGCAGCCAACGCGGCTCGGTCGTCCCCCCAACCGTGCACCGTGCCGCGTCCACCATTCCTAAGCCGCGTCACCGGCGTGCCGGCCGGACGCCCTGTTCGGAGATGACCATGGCCGCCGAAGCGCGGACTGACGACGCCGCTCCCTTCGACCTCGCGCTCACCGGCGTCCTCTTGGGCGTAGGCGCGCTGGTCGCCGTCCTGGGCGCGGGCCTGACCCAGGATCCGCTGTTCCGGGCCCAGGCCTACATCTTCATCGCCGCCTTCACGATCGCCCTGGCGGCCGTGACCATCAAGCTCACCGGCGGGCGCCTCGATCGCCAGGAGGACCGCTACGACGACGGCGTGATCCGCGCCGGCGTGATCGCCACCATGTTCTGGGCCGTCGCGGGCATGGCGGCGGGCCTGTTCATCGCCTGCCAGCTCGCCTGGCCGAGGCTGTTCTACTTCCCCGAGGCGGGCTGGCTGAACTTCGGGCGCGTAAGGCCCCTGCACACCTCGGGCGTCATCTTCGCCTTCGGCGGCAACGCCCTGATCGCCACCTCCTTCTGGGTCGTCCAGCGCACCTGCAAGGCGCGCCTGTTCGGAGGCGTCCTGCCCTGGTTCGTGTTCTGGGGCTACCAGCTGTTCCTGGTGTTGGCCGCGTCAGGCTACCTGATGGGGATCACCCAGTCGCGCGAGTACGCGGAGCCGGAGTGGCTGACGGATCTTTGGCTGACCCTGGTGTGGGTCGGATACCTGTTCGTCTTCCTGGGCACGATCTGGAAGCGGCAAGAGCCGCACATCTACGTCGCCAACTGGTTCTACCTGGCGTTCATCGTCACCATCGCGGTGCTGCACATCGTCAACAACCTGGCGATGCCGGTCTCGCTCCTGACCGCCAAGAGCTACTCGGCCTTCGCCGGGGTGCAGGACGCCCTGACCCAGTGGTGGTACGGCCACAACGCGGTGGGTTTCTTCCTGACCGCCGGGTTCCTGGGGATGATGTACTACTTCGTTCCCAAGCGGGCGGAACGGCCGATCTATTCCTACCGGCTGTCCATCGTCCACTTCTGGGCGCTGATCTTCATCTACATCTGGGCGGGCCCTCACCACCTGCACTACACGGCCCTGCCGCAGTGGGCCCAGACGCTGGGCATGACCTTCTCGATCATGCTGTGGATGCCGTCCTGGGGCGGCATGATCAACGGCCTGATGACCCTGTCCGGCGCGTGGGACAAGCTGCGCACCGACCCGGTGATCCGGATGATGGTGGTCGCCATCGCCTTCTACGGCATGGCCACCTTCGAGGGGCCGATGATGTCGATCCGGCAGGTCAACGCCCTGTCGCACTACACCGACTGGACCATCGGCCACGTCCACTCAGGCGCGCTCGGCTGGGTCGGCTACATCACCTTCGGCGCGATGTACTGCATGGTCCCGTGGCTGTGGAAGCGCGAGCGGCTCTACTCCAACGCCCTGGTGGAGTGGCACTTCTGGATCTCGACGCTGGGCATCCTGCTCTACATCACCTCGATGTGGGTCTCTGGGATCATGGAAGGCCTGATGTGGCGGGCCTACACGCCCGAGGGCTTCCTCGCCCACACCTTCGTCGAGACGGTCGCGGCCAAGCACGTCGAGTACATCGTGCGCGCCGGCGGCGGCCTGCTCTACCTCACCGGCGTGCTGATCATGATCTACAATCTGTGGCGCACCGCCCGCGGCGAGGTGCGCGAGCGCGAAGCCGCGCCCGCGCTCCAGCCGGCGCCCGCCCTCCAAGCCGCGTCATAGGAGGCGGGCCATGTGGAAGTTTCACGCCTGGTTCGAGCGCCACTCGCTGATCCTCCTGATCGGGATCATCCTGGTGATCTCAGTCGGCGGGATCGTCGAGATCGCGCCCCTGTTCTACCTGGAGAACACCATCGAGAAGGTGAAGGGTATGCGGCCCTACACCCCGCTCGAGCTGGAAGGCCGCGACATCTATGTGCGCGAGGGGTGCTACCTCTGCCACAGCCAGATGATCCGCCCCCTCAGGGACGAGGTCGAGCGCTACGGCCACTACTCGCTGGCGGCCGAGAGCATGTACGACCACCCCTTCCAGTGGGGCTCCAAGCGCACCGGCCCTGATCTCGCCCGCGTCGGCGGCAAGTACTCCGACAGCTGGCACGTGGATCACCTGAGGGACCCGCGCTCGGTGGTGCCCGAATCAGTGATGCCGCCCTACGCCTTCCTCGCGGACAAGGACCTCGACTACCGCGACATTCAGGACAAGATGCGCGCCTTGACCAAGGTGGGCGTGCCCTACACCCAGGACATGGTCGACCACGCCAAGGCCGACCTCGAAGCCCAGGCCCAGGACATCTCCTCGGACGGCCCGGCGGTCGATAAGCGCTACGGCGGCAAGATCAACCGGCGCGACTTCGATGGCGACCCGGACCGGATCACCGAGATGGACGCCCTGATCGCCTATCTGCAGATGCTCGGGACCCTGGTCGACTTCTCGACCTACCACCCCGAAGCCGTCGACAACCAACGGTGAGCGCGATGACCTACGAAACCGTCTCGCGCCTCGTCCAGCAGGGCGGCGCCCTCTACTTCAGCCTGATCTTCCTGGGCGTTGTGGCCTATGCGCTGTGGCCGAAGAACCGCGAGCGCTTCGAGCGCGCCGCGCGCGCTCCCCTCGACGAGGAGAACTGACGTGGCCGGCAAGCGCAACGTCGACGAACACACCGGCTACGAGACCACCGGCCACGAGTGGGACGGCATCCAGGAGCTGGACCGGCCCTTGCCGCGCTGGTGGCTGTGGATCTTCTACGCGTCGATCGTCGTGGCGATCGTCATGTGGATCCTCTATCCGGCCTGGCCGGGCATCAGGACCAACACGCCCGGCGTTCTGCACCAGTCCGATCGGGTCAAGGTCGTGCACGACCTCGCGATGCTGCAGGCCAAGCGCGGCGCCGAGGCCCAGCTGCTGGCGAACGCCTCTCTGGAGCAGATCGAGTCCGATCCCAAGCTGCAGGCCTATGCCCTGGCGGTCGGCCAGTCGATCTTCGGCGACAACTGCGCCACCTGTCACGGCGAGGGCGGCACGGGCGGAAAGGGCTATCCGAACCTGCGTGACGACGTGTGGCTGTGGGGCGGCTCGCTGGAGGACATCCAGCACACCATCACGGTCGGCGTCCGCTCCGGTCAGCCCGACGCGCGGGTCTCCCAGATGCCGGCGTTCGGCCGCGACGGGCTCCTGAAGCCCGAGCAGATCGACGACCTGACCGAGTACGTCGTGGCCCTGTCGCACCGGCCGGCGAGCCGCGCCGCCGTCCAGCGCGCCCAGCCGATCTTCCAGCAGCAGTGCGCCGTCTGCCACGGCCCCGCCGGCATGGGCGCCCAGGCGCTCGGCGCGCCGAACTTGACCGACGCGGACTGGCTCTACGGCTCGGACCGCGCCTCGATCCACGGCCAGATCTGGAACGGCCGCGGCGGGGTGATGCCGTCCTGGCGCAGCCGCTTCGACGCCCCGACGATCAAGGCGATCGCCGTCTACATCCACGCCAACGCCGGCGGCCAATAGCCGGAGCGCTCGAGTGACCGTGCTCATCAACACCATGGACCAGGGACTCGAGTCAGCCAGGTCGACCGCGGGCAAGGGCGGCAAGGCGGCAAGGGCGGTCCGGAGGATCCCCGCAAGGGACCCGAGCCGCTCTACAAGCCGCGCGAGCCCATCTATCCCAAGCTGGTCCACGGCCGGTACCGCGCCCTGAAGTGGGGCCTGATGATCCTGTTCCTGGGAATCTACTACGGCGTGCCCTGGATCCGTTGGCCCCGACCCGGCGCGGCGCCCCAGCAGGCGGTTCTGATCGACTTCAGCCATGGCCGCTTCTACTTCGGCCCGATCCACCTGTGGCCCCAGGAGGTCTACTTCATCACCGGCCTCCTGGTGCTGGCGGCGCTGGTGCTGTTCCTGAGCAACGCCCTGTTCGGCCGGCTGTGGTGCGGCTACGCCTGTCCGCAGACGGTCTGGACCGACCTCTATATCTATGTGGAGCGGCTGTTCGAGGGCGACCGCAACGCCCGCATGCGCCTGGATGGCCAGCCCTGGTCGCTGGACAAGCTCTGGCGCAAGGCCGGCAAGCATGCGTTCTGGCTGCTGATCGCCGCGGTGACCGGCGGCGCATGGATCTTCTACTTCCACGACGCGCCCTGGCTGTGGAGCCAGTTCTGGGCCGGGACCGCGCCGTTGAGTTCCTACGCCTCCTTCGTCATCCTGACCTTCACCACCTACGCCCTGGCCGGTGGCATGCGCGAGCAGGTCTGCACCTACATGTGCCCCTGGCCCCGCATCCAGGGGGCGATGCTGGACGCGTACTCGCTTCAGGTGACCTACCGCTACGACCGCGGCGAGCCGCGCGGGGCCCACAAGCGCGGGACGACCTGGGAGGGCCGCGGCGACTGCGTCGACTGCCATCAGTGCGTGGTCGCCTGCCCGATGGGCATCGATATTCGGAACGGCTCGCAGCTCGAGTGCATCAACTGCGCCCTGTGCATCGACGCCTGCGACGAGATCATGATCAAGGTGGGCCGGCCCACGGGACTCATCGCCTTCGACACCGACGCCGCGGTGGCCGCGCGCAAGGAGGGCCGCACCCCGATCTACAAGCTCGTCCGGCCACGGACGATCTATTACGCGGTGGCGCTGGGGCTCGTGACGAGCCTGATGCTGTTCGGCCTGTTCCATCGTGAGATCGCCGACCTTCACGTGGTTCGAGACCGCAATCCGATGTTCGTGCGCCTGCACGACGGCTCGATCCGCAACGGCTACACCCTGAAGATCTCGAACCGGACCTTCGAGCCGCAGACCTTCACCGTCAGCTTCTCCGGGATCCCCGGCGCGACGCTGAAGACGCCGGGCGAGCCCGCATCCAAGGGGACGCTGCAGACCACGGTCGATCCCGACTCGGAGGGGGCGCTGAGGGTGCTCGTCGCCGCCCCGGCGGGCGCCGGAAACGGGGGCATGACGCCGGCCGCCTTCCGCATCGCCAACCAGCGCTTCACCTATACGGAAGGCACGGTCTTCATCTTCGGGAACGGACAATGAGCACCGGCGCGTCCAAAGGCTTCGAGCTGAGAGGCCTGCACGTCCTTTTGATGCTGGTCGGCTTCTTCGGCGTCGTCGTCGCCGTGGACGTCGGCATGGCGGTGGAGGCCTACAGGACCTTCCCCGGCGAGGTGACGGCCAAGCCCTACGAGGAGGGCCTCGCCTTCAACAGCACCCTGGCCGAGCGCGCGGAGGAGCGGACGCTGGGCTGGAAGGCCAAGGTCGAGGCCGGCATGGCCGACGTCGGGCGGGTGCGCCTGCGGGTCACCATCGCCGACCAGGCCGGCCAGCCGGTGCGCGGGCTGAAGCTCAAGGGCCGGCTGGAGCGTCCGGCGACGGAGTCCGGCCGGCTCGAACCGGACTTCACCGAAACCAGGCCAGGCGTCTACGACGCCTCTGTGCCCGAAGCGCCGGGCGCCTGGGACCTGACCCTGGCCGGGACCGACAGCGCCGGCCGCCCCTTCGAGGCGGAAAGGCGGCTGGTATGGCGCTGACCGAGGCGCTGGCGGGGCCGCCCGGGGACGAGACCCCGGGGCGGGACCTTTCGGCCTTCGTCCGGCCCGAGGGCGAGGGCGGCGAAGGCGGCGACCTCCTGGTCAAGGGCGCCCGCTGCGCGGCGTGCCTGCGCAAGATCGAAACCGGCGTGGCCGCCCTGCCGGGCGTCGAGGGCGCGCGGCTCAACCTGACCTCCGGCCGGCTCGCCGTCCGCTGGCGCAAGGGCCGCTCGAGCCTGGAGGCGGTGGTGCGCAAGCTCGACGACCTGGGCTACCAGGCCGTCCCCTACGACCCGGCCGCGGCGCGCGACAGCCACGACCGCGAGGGCCGCCGGCTGGCGCTGGCGCTCGGCGTCGCCGGCTTCGGCGTCGGCAACGTCATGATGTTCTCGATCCCGGCCTGGTCGGGCCTGTGGGGTCAGGAGCTGGGGGTCGGCGGGCGCACGCTGATGTACTGGCTGAGCGCGCTGATCGCCGCGCCCTGCGCCCTTTACGCCGGCATGCCCTTCTTCCAGTCCGCCTGGAGCTCGCTGCGCCGCGGCAGGGCGAACATGGATGTGCCGATCTCGGTGGCGGTGCTGCTCACACTGGCGGTGAGCTTCTCCGAGACCCTCAGGATGGGCCGCCACGCCTACTTCGACGCGGCGGTGACCCTGCTGTTCCTGCTGCTGATCGGGCGCTGGCTGGACCATCGCCTGCGGGCCAAGGCCAGGAGCGCGGCCGAGGACCTGCTGGCGCTGCAGGCGCCGGTCGCCCTGCGCGTGGGTCCGCAGGGACTCGAGCAGGAGATCCCGGCGCGGGACGTCGCCGTGGGGGACCTTGTGGCCGTCGGCCCCGGCCAGCGCGCGCCCGTGGACGGGGTGGTGGTCGAGGGCGTCTCGGACCTCGACATGATGCTGGTGACCGGCGAGACCGCGCCCGAGCGCGCGGCCAAGGGCGCCGCCGTGCCGGCCGGGGCCATGAGCCTGACCGGACGGCTGGTGATCCGCGCCGATCGGCGGGTCGAGGACTCCACCCTTGCCGAGATCGCGCGGCTGATGGAGGCCGGCGCCCAGTCCAAGAGCCGCTACGTCCGCTGGGCGGACCGCGCCGCCTCGATCTATGTCCCGGCCGTCCACGGCGCCGCAGCCGTGACCTTCCTGGGCTGGCTGCTGCTGGGCGCGGACCTGCGCACCGCGCTGTTGCGCGCCGTGGCCGTCCTGATCGTGACCTGCCCCTGCGCGCTGGGCCTCGCGGTGCCGGCGGTCCAGATCACCGCCTCGGGCCGGCTCTTCCGCAAGGGCGTGCTGGTCAAGTCCGGCGCCGCGCTCGAGCGCCTGGCGGGGATCGATCACGTGGTCTTCGACAAGACCGGCGTCCTGACCGAGGGCCGGCCGAAGCTGGCCGAGGGCTCCATCGAGGACGCCGCCCGCGCCGCGCCGCTGGCCCGCGCCTCGCGCCATGTGCTGAGCCGCGCCCTGGCCGCCGTCGCCGGTCCCGGCCCGGTCGCGCCCGACGCGCGCGAGACCGCCGGCGAGGGGATCGAGGGGACGATCGACGGCCGGCCCGCCCGGCTCGGCCGCGCGGCCTTCGTGGGCGTCCCGGCTGCCGGTGCGCGCGAGACCGAGCTCTGGTTCCGCCGCGAAGGCGAGCCGGCGGTCCGCTTCGGCTTCGCCGACGAGCTGAGGCCTGACGCCGCCGCGACCGTGCAGGCGCTGAACGCGCGCGGCGTCAGCGTCCAGATCCTGTCCGGCGATGCGCCGTTCACCGTCTCGCGCGCCGCCAAGGCCGCTGGCGTGGAGCGCTGGAGCGCCGCCCTGCTGCCTGTCCAGAAGGTCCGCGCCATCGACGCCATGGCGTCGGCCGGGCGCAAGGTGCTGATGGTCGGCGACGGGCTGAACGACGCCGCCGCCCTCGCCAAGGCCTATGTCTCCATGGCTCCGGGCTCGGCCGCGGACGCCAGCCAGAACGCCGCCGACCTGGTGTTCACCGGCGAGGACCTTTCAGCCGTGGTGACCGCGATCGACGTCGCCCGCGCGGCCCGTCGCCGGGCGCTGGAGAACTTCGCCTTCTCGGCCCTCTACAACCTGGTCGCCGCGCCCGCCGCGATGGCCGGCCTGGTCACCCCCTTCGTCGCCGCCATCGCCATGTCGGCCTCCTCGCTGATCGTCACGCTGAACGCGCTTCGCACGGGCTGGAGGCTCGGACCGGCTCGGCAGGCGGGGGAAGGGGAGGGGCGATGAACATCATCTTCCTGCTCGCGCCCTTCTCGCTGATGCTCGCCCTGGGCGGGCTGGCCGCCTTCTGGTGGACCTTCAAGGCCGGCCAGTACGACGACCCGGCCGGCGACGCCGCGCGGGTCCTTTACGACCACCTCGACGAGGGGCCGCCCGCGTCCAAGCCCGACTGACGGAGCGACGCGGCCGGGCTCAGCTGCGTGGCCTCGGCCCGACCAGCATCTGCCCATAGACGAGCGCGAAGAGGCCGAAAGCTGCGATCCAGAGCCCCGCGGCGGACCACAGCATCGCCGTCCCCGGCCCGCCGACCCAGGCCGCAGCGATGCGCGCGGCGGCGGCCAGACCGACCAGGACGTAGATGGCGCGCGTGGCGACGCCGGCGCTGAGGTCCCGCCCCGTGTGGCCGCGCGTCGCCCGGGTCATCACGGCCAGGATCATGGTCCCGATCGCGCCGACGGTGAGGGCGTGCACGCCCGCGCCGAGCGGGACCTTGGCGCTCAGGACCGATGCGCCGAGCAGCGCCGCGCCCGCAACGAGCCAGGCGTAGCCGACGTGCAGGACCAGCAGCAGCGGCTCGGCCGCTGTCGCCGCGCCCCGCCAGCGCCAAAGGCGCCACAGGTTCAGTCCCGCGCCCGCCAGCAGGAGGGCGCCGGGGAGCCGTGCGGAAGGGAGCGCCGCCCAGCCGAAAAGGCCCGCGTGCAGGACGCCGAGCGCGGCGCGGTCCACCCAGCCGCGGGCGAACGCGCCGCCGACCTCCTCGCCGTGGCGGACCAGCCAGTTGCGCGTGAAGCTCGGCGTGATGCGGCCGCCCACGACCGAGACGAGGACGAGGACGGCGGCGAGTCCGAGGCGCCATCCCAGGCCCGAGGCGGGAAGGATCCCGACCGTTTCCAGATGCATGACCAGATTGGCCAGCCCGAGGACGGTCAGGGGCGCCAGCATCGGCAGGTTGCGCCAATTGCGCCCGCTGACGATCTCGCGCGCGACGACCGCGATGAAAGCGGCCGGGAACGATAAGTCGGCCGCGACGGCGAGCCACGGCGGGAGCAGGGCCGAGACGAGGCAAGCGGCCCTCCCCAGGAGCCAGAGCCCCAGCAGCGACGCGAGCGGAGCGCCCCTGACCGGCAGCCGGCCGGTCCAGTTCGGGACGGCGGTCAGCAGGAACCCGGCGACGGCGGCCATCACGAAGCCGAACAGCATCTCGTGGATATGCCAGCTCAAGGGATCGAGCCGGCTGGGCAACGCCAGCCGCCCAGTCAGCATGGCCATCCACAGGCCGATCGCGGTCGCGCCCCAAAGGCCCGCCGCCAGGAAGAACGGCCGGAACCCCTGGGTCAGGACGGGCCAGGCGTCGCCGCGCGCGAGCCGGGCCGACAGGATTGTCACGGCGCCGGCTCGGACGATGCCGCGATCCCGGGCGCATCCCGCCCGAAGCCGCCGATCGCACGCGGGAGCAGCGGACGGATCTTGACGATGAAATCCCAGGCCATCAGCAGCGCCCCGGCCGCGAAGACGATGTCGCCGGGCATGCGCATCCACTGCCAGAAGAGCGTCGTGTCGTAGAAGGCGCTGCTCCGCGCATAGGCGAGCCCGTGCTCATAGACGGCGACGAGCTGGGGCCAGCCGATCGGGAAGAAGTTCAGCACGATCCACATGACGAGGCCGGCGTTGTAGAGCCAGAACGCCCAGCGGCCGGTCCGCTCGCCGAACGCGTAGCGATCGCCGGCCAAGTAGCGCAGGCAGAAGTAGATCAGCCCGATGCCCAGCAGGCCGAAGGCGCCGAACAGCGCCGTATGGGCGTGGTTCAGCGTCAGGAAGGTGGCGTGCTCGTAGTAGTTCACAAGCGGCGCGTTCAGGGTGCCACCGCCGAAGACGCCGGCCCCGACGAAGTTCCAGAACGCTGCGCCGATGATGTAGGTGTAGGCGAGCCCATACTTGAATTCGCCATGGGCCTTGATCAGGCGGTGCTGCTGGATCGCCTCGATGATCAGCAGCACCAGCGGCAGGACCTCGATGAACGAGAACATCGTGCCGAGCGGCACCCACATGCCGGGCTCGCCGGCCCAGTAGAGGTGGTGGCCGGTGCCGAGCACGCCGCCGAGGAAGATCAGGATCAGCTCGAAGTAGACCGCCCGCTCGGCGAGCTGGCGCGAGACCAGCCCGACCGCCATGAGCAGGTAGGCGCTGATCGCCGCGGCGAAGAACTCGAAGGACTGCTCGACCCACAGGTGGACCACCCACCAGCGCCAGAAGTCGGTGATCGTGAAGGACTTCTCCACGCCGGTCAGGGGGATCATCCCGAACACGTAGAGGACGGCGATGTTGATCGTGGACGCCCAAAGCAGGTGCTCCAGCCGGATGGCTCCGGTCCAGAACTGGCGGGCCGCCGCCCAGAACCGCGCGCGCGAAGGCCAAAGGGCGCGCATCACCAGAAGGCTCCAGATCCCCAGGCCGGCGAAGAAGCCGATCTGCCAGGCGCGGCCGAGCTGGATGTAGGACAGGCCCTGGTTGCCGAACCAGAACCAGCTCTTGCCCCCGATCCAGCCCATGATCCCGAAGTAGTCGCCCGCAAGCGCGCCGACGACGACGAGCAGGGTCACCCAGAACAGGATGTCGACCAGGACGCCCTGTCCCTTGGGCTCCGCCCCGCTGATCGCCGGCGCCAGGAACAGGGCCGCGCCGATCCACGACAGACCGATCCACACGATCGGCGACTGGATGTGGACGTCGCGCAGGAAGTTGAACGGCAGGAAGCGGCCGATCTGGATGCCGTAGAATCCCGCCCGTTCGGCGTAGTCGTGCGCCATGATCGAGCCGGCGAGGATCTGCAGCAGCAGGACCGCGGCGACCACCAGAAAGTACTTCCAGATCCGGCGTTGGCTGGGCGTCAGCGGCCGGAAGGCGACCAGCACGGGGTCCATGGCCGCGTGGTCGGCGGTGTTCAGGAAGCGCTCATAGATGAAGATCACCGCGCCGAAAGCCAGGAAGGTGAAGCAGAAGCTGATCCAGGTCCAAATGAAGGTGGCCGACGTCGGCGCGTTCCCCACCAGCGGCTCGAAGGGCCAGTTCTGGGTCCAGGACGCCTTCGTCCCGGGTCGGCGCGCGACGGTGGTCAGCGACGAATAGAGCAGGAAGTCGGCCGTCTGCGCGGCGGTGGTTGCGTCCAGGCTGTAGGCCTGTGTCCAACCCTTGGCAAAGTCGTGGTGCAGCAGGAACTGGACAAGCTGGGCGCGCCGCGCCGCGATCGCCTGGGCGAGGGGGTCCGGGAGCACCACGACCTGGCGGGTCAGGTCGACGCTCTGGAGCATCGACTGCATGGCGGCCTTGACCGCGGCCTGCCGGTCGGCGGCAAGGGCGGAAAGCGGCTTGCCATAGTCGCGCGTGGCGATGTTGGCTTCAGTGAGCTCGGCGACCTTCACCAGGTTGTCGGCCGTGTAGTCCTCTCCGAAATAGGACCCCATGCCGTACAGGCTGCCGTAGTCCATCAGATCGGCCTTCTGGAAGCCCGCCTTGCCCGCCTGGATGTCCGCCGAGGTCATCAGCGGCCCGCCGTCGGCGGCCAGGAAGCGCTCGGGAAGCGGCGGCGCGGCCTCGTAGGTCAGCTTCGTGGCCCAGGCCAGGGCGCCGAAGCAGGCGATCGCCACAACAAGCAACACCCACTTGAGGACCCTGCCGACGGAGTCCTCGCCCACGGCTTCAGCGACGGCTGATGGCATGCTCATGCGCGCTCTCCGTAATGTCCTGCTCGGTCGAGGGCCGGGCAGCCGGCTGGCGGGTGCGCCGTCCCACGCAAGTTGGCGTGCGGCGCCGACGCTTGATATTCATCAAACGATCAGTTGATGGCTATCAAAATGTGGACGGATGGCGCCTTCGCCGCGGGTCCCCTGCGGTCCGCGCAGCGGCGCATTCGGGCGCGGGGTCAGCCCTCCGCCTGGCCGCCGGCGCCTTCGTCTGGATCGATCAACGGATCTGGCCCCGACGCGGCCGCGAGCCGGCCCGCGTCCACGATCGTGATCGTGTCCCCCTGGACGGCGATCCCTTCCTTCTGGAGCGAGGCCAGCGCCCGCGAGAAGCTCTCGCGCGTAATCCCAAGCTCGGATGCGATCAGGCCCTTCTCAAAGGGCAGAACGACTGTGTCGGCCCGCTGGCGCCGGGCGAGCGCGAGGATGTAGCACCCTACCCGCTGGGTCGAGGATCTGAGCTTGAGGTTCTTGATCTGCCGCACCATCCGGCGGAACTGGCCGGCCAGGCTGCCAATCACGGCGTTGGCCAGCGCCGGCTCGGTCTGGACGACGCCTCGGAACGTTGGGGCGTGGATCATCAGGAGCCGCGAAGGCTCGAGCGCGCGCGCCTGGACCAGATAGGGCGCTCCGGTCACGACCGCCGCCGGTATCACGAGCTCGGGCGGCTCAACGATCTCGATCAGGACCGTCCGCCCGCCGCTGGACCGGCCGAACAGATGGACTGAACCCGCGAGCACGACGTTCAGGAAGGTGGGGATATCGCCCTGCTCGAAAAGGGTCGCGCCGGATGTGACGCTGTGCACGACCGCGCTGGCCAGCAGCTGCGCCCGCGGCGCCTCCGGCAGGCCCTGGAACAGCGGCAGCGCCGCCAGCTCCGGCTCGACTGGCTGACTCATGGAGCCATCATACCCGCAGTCCGGCTCCGGCCGTCTCGACGCTGGGCCGCCGGAGGCCAGATGGGATCACTCGCCGCGGTCAAAGCGCAGGACGCCGAAGGGCCCGCGCCGCCTCCCGTCCGGGAAATCCGAGGGGTGGTTGACGCCGTCGCCCACCGGCACCTCGGCGAAGTCGAAGGGGCTGACGCCGTCCAGGCACGCGACGTTGACGCCGTATTCCTCCGGGTTCGAGCGGCGCTGATGGTGGGTGTAGATCCCGCACCTGGAACAGAAGTAATGGCGGGCCGTGTTGGTGTTGAACTGGTAGAGCGTCAGCGCCTCCTCGCCGGAGGTGATCTCGAAATCCTCCAACAGTGCGGAGACGGCGACCGCGCCACGCATGCGGCAGATCGAGCAGTTGCAGCGCCTGGGCGCGCGAAGCCCGTCCCTCAGCCTGACGTGGAAGCGCACCGCGCCGCAGTGGCAGCCGCCGTCCATCTCCTCGATGTCGGAGTTCATGAGCGGTCCCTTCCTTCAGCCGCCGCGCGGCGAGAGCTTGTGGGCGGCGAGCCGCTGGTAGTGCGGCCGGGCTGCATCCGCCAGGGACTTCAGAGCGTCGGGCAGGTCGTCGTGACCCGCCTCCGCCCGCGGCGGGCCGAAGCCGGTCGACCGCTCGACCGCGTCGTACCAGACCGGCGCCCAGACCCCGTCGGTGTCGCGTCGCCCGGCCGGCCAGCTCAGCATGTGGTCGTCGAAGCCGACCCCGAGGGCGGCGCACAGGGCGCCCAGCATGCCTGGGGGATCGGCGAGGACATCCCGCGCCTCGATCACCGGCGGCGCGCGGCCCAGACGGTCAGCCTCTCGATCGAACAGCTCGGCCTGCCGCACGAAGCCGATCTCCTGAAGGGTCACGCCCCCGCGCTTCTTGGCGTAGGAGGCCAGCACCGCCTCCGGCGGGCGGATCAGGAAGGCGCTGCGGCAGGCCGCGGTCCACTCGAGCCCGAAGCCGTCGAGCATGTGGTGGGTCATGTGCTTCTGGTAGAAGACGACCCGCCCGCCCGGGATCGGTCCGGCGAGCTGGCCGGCGACTTCGCGCCAGTCCGTCGGCTGGGTGCGCAGCACCTCCTCGCGCATGGGATGGTCAAGGCCCGTTCCCGCCAGGAACGCGGCATAGAAGGGCTCGTCCACGACCGCCGTGTCCGGCCGGTTCTCGAAGGACCGCATCATCGCCGTGGAGATGTTGCGCGGCCCCGACCACATGGCGATGCGCACCGGCTCAGTCATCGCCGAGAGCCCGCCGCAGCGTCGGCGTCCTTCAGCGCATCGTAGAGCGCGCGCACGCGGCGGGTCAGGGGGCCGGGCGAGCCGGCCCGCGGCGCGCGCCCGTCGATCGACCGCACGGGCGTGATCCCGCCGAGCGTGCCCGTGACGAAGGCCTCGTCGGCCCCGTGGACTTCCTCCAGGGGGAAGTCGCCGAGGCGCAGGGGAACCCCATGCTCCTGGCAGAGCGCGATCACATTGCCCCGGGTGATCCCGTTGAAGCAGTAGGCGCCCGAGGAGGTGCGCACCTCGCCGTCCCGGACGAAGAAGAAGTTGGTGGCGTTGCAGCTCGAGACGAAACCCATCGGATCGAGCATCAGGGCCTCGTCGGCGCCCGCGTCGATCGCTTCGAGCAGGGCCGTGATCAGGTTCAGCCGGCTGTGCGAGTTCAGCCGCATGTCGAACATCTGCGCCGGCGTGCAGCGGATGCTCGCCGTGGCGAGGCCGAGGCCGCCCGGACGCAGGAAGCGCGGGCGGCCGCCTTGTGTTCGGCCGTGATCACGATCGTCGGCCGGCCGAGCGCGTTGCGCGGGTCCTGGTTCACCGTCGACTTCAGCCCGCGCGTGGCCATCAGGCGCACGTGCGCGCCGTCGTCCATGCCGTTGGCGTCGAGCGTGCGAAGGATCGCGTCCGCGGCGCCCGCCCGGTCCAGGCCGAGGTCCAGCGCGATCTTGCGCGCGCCCTCGAACAACCGATCCAGGTGCGCCTCGAGGAACAGCAGCCGGCCTCTGTGCAGCCGCAGGCCCTCCCACACGCCGTCGCCGAGCCCGAAGCCCGCGTCGAAGACCGACACCTTGGCCGCCTCGCGCGGGACCAGCGCGCCGTTCACATAGACGAGCACGTCTGCGTTGCGCGGATCGGGGGCGAAGTCCTGGCTGCCGGCCATGGGCGGACTTATGGTCGAGCCGCGCGCGATCGCAAAGCCGCGCGGAGGACGGCATGACCAAGGGCGTCGGGGGCTCGAGCCCAGAGGAGGAGCTGGCCGGGCTGGAGCCCCCGGCCCGGCGCGCGGCGGCCATCACGGCCGAGGAGCGCAGCGCCAGGCTCGAGCGCGCGCGGGAGCTCCTGGCGGGGGAGGGGGCGGACGCCCTCCTGGTCCGCGGCGGGCCGAGCCTGCGCTACTTCACCGGCGTGGCCTGGGGCCAGAGCGAGCGGCTCGTGGCCATGATCCTGCCTCGGCGCGGCATGCCCGTGATGATCTGCCCGGCCTTCGAGATCGGCACGCTTGAGGCTTCGCTGAGGATCGAGGCCGAGATCCGGCTCTGGGAGGAGGACGAGAGCCCCTTCGCCCTGGCCGACCGCGCCCTGTCGGACCTTCGCGCCGGAACCGTGGCGCTGGATCCGGAGCTGCCGTTCTGGGCGTTCGACGGCCTTTCCCGCGAAGGCCCGTCGCTGAATCTGACCAACGGCGCGGCGGTGATCGACGGCTCCCGGATGACCAAGTCGCCGGCCGAGATCGCCCTGATGAGCGAGGCCAAGGCCATGACGCTGGAGGTCCAGCGGCGGGCCGCGCGGATCCTCAGGCCCGGGATCACGACCACGGAGGTCCGCCGCTTCATCGACGAGGCCCACCGCGCGATCGGCTCGGACGGCGGCTCGACCTTCTGCGCCGTGCAGTTCGGCGCGGCCACGCAGTATCCGCACGGCGTTCCCGGCGAGCAGGCGCTGGCCGAGGGCGACCTCGTGCTGATCGACACCGGCTGCCAGGTTCAGGGCTACAACTCCGACATCACCCGCAGCTACGTCTTCGGCGAGCCGTCCGCCGAGCAGCGGCGCGTCTGGGAGGTCGAGCGCGAGGCGCAGCAGGCCGCCTTCGACGCCGTCTGGCCCGGCGTTCCCTGCGAGGCCATCGACGCCACCGCCCGCCGGGTGCTGGAAGCGCACGGCTTCGGGCCCGGCTATCGCCTGCCCGGCTTGCCGCATCGCACTGGCCACGGGATCGGCCTCTTCGTCCACGAGGCGCCCTATCTGGTGAAGGGCGACCGGACGCTCCTGGAACCCGGGATGTGTTTCTCCAACGAGCCGATGATCGTGGTCCCGGGCGCGTTCGGGATCAGGCTGGAGGACCATTTCCACGTCACCGAGGACGGGGCGGCGTGGTTCACCGAGCCTTCGCCCTCGCTCGACGCCCCGTTCGGCTGAGGTTCAGGTGCGAATCCGCACCCCCCTCCATCCGGCGGCGAGATAGAGCGCGGAGGCCGCGGCGGCGACGTCCAGGAAGTAGAGGTAGCGGTAGTCGCACGCCACGGAGATCACGAAGAAGCTGGCGGTGAAGACCAGGGCGCTGGCGATCAGGCCAGCCACGGCGATGTCGGCGGCGCGCCGTCGGCGCAGCAGGACGACGAGTCCCGCGACCGCGATCGCCGCATAGAGGGCGTGAGAGAAGACCGGGGTGCGCGCCAGGGCCTCGCCATAGTCCTGCAGGCGCCGGTCGCGTGCGTCCTCGCGCGGCGCCAGGCCCAAACGGCGCATCCAGGGTCCAGGCCCGTCGATCCCGACGTAGAACGGCAGGCAGGCCTGAAGGCGGGGCGTCAGGAAGACCCAGGCGAAGTCGACAGAGCGGATCCGCAGGTAGAGCAGAGGGTGTCCGACGACGAGCGAGCGCCAGGCGGCCGACAGGTCCGCCGGACGGGTGTCCGACTGCGCCGCCAGCAGCTCGGGCGCCTGGGTGAGCGGGTCGATCCGCTCGGGCGTGTAGGCGGCGGCGCCCTGGCCGCGGAGGATTCGGTCCAGCGCCGGGTTCGCGGCCGTCAGGCGCGGCAGCTTCAGGCCCGGTTCGGCCCGGAAGGCCGCCGCGAGGTCGTAGGTCTGCAGATCCTCGATCTGGTAGAGGCGCGAGGGCTCGCCGTCTCCTCGCGTCGCCAGGGCCGCATCCGCGGCGGCCATCGCCATGACGCACCCTGCGAGGACGCCGACCGCCAGGGCGCCGGCGCGCCACGCGCCGATCCCGTCCATGCGCATCGCGATCCAGCCCAGCGCCCCGGCGGCGATCGGCAGGACGACCACGCCGTTCTGGCGGGCGAGCGCGGCGAGGCAAAGCACCAGGAACGCGCCCGCGATCAGCCCGGCGCGCAGCCGCTCGCGCGTCCAGAGCGCCGCCGCCGCGGCGAGCAGGGCGAAGCCGGCGAGCGCCGCCCCAGCGAAGAGCACGTCCTTCCAGACGATCCCCGGGTAGATCAGCCACTGCGGCGTCGCGGCCAGCACGAGCGCCAGCGCCGGCGCCCACCAGGACGGCTTGCGCGCGCCAAGCAACGCCAGCAGGGCCAGGGCGCCGTAGAGCAGGAGCGTATCGAACGCCACGAACAGGGCGGTTCCGCGCACCAGCGCGTCGCCGAGACCCAGCATCCAGGCCATCACCGGCGGGTGCCAGCCGTTGTACAGCCGCGCGCGCCCCTGGGCGAGCTGGAGCACGGAGTCGTAGGAGAGGTGCCCGGGCAGGTTGGCCGCCAGGGCGAGGACGAGCCCGCCCGCCAGGGCCGCGATCAAGACGCCGGACCTCGGTGCGGCGAAGGCGCGCAGCGCCCCCGCGAACCGCTGCAAGAGTGAGGCGTTCACGGTCTTCGTCATGGCTTCCAGCGTCCAGGCCTCAGGCCGCAAGGACGGCGCTAGCCGGCTCTCCTCGTTCGGCGCTCGTGTGCTCGGCGTTGTTTATGGTTTCCGAGAAATTCAGCATGTATTCCGGTTTACGTTAGAGTTTAAACTCAAATAAAGACGCCGACGGCAATCTGCCCGCTGGAAATCCAGTAATCGCTCAAAATGAGCGTTAGGGGGCGTTATGCGCGTCGGCACGATCGCCAGCCTCGCCGCATCGGCGGCTTTGGGCGTTGGAGCGCTCGTCGTGGCCAGGGTCTGGCTGCCCGCCCAATCCTCCAAGCCATCGTCGGCGCCGGCCGGATCAACCGCAAGCGTGCCCGTGGTGCTCGCCGCAGCGCCGATCGCCTACGGCGAGAAGATCGAGGCCAAGCACCTGACGCTGGCCCGCCTGCCGGCGGACGCCGCGCCGCCCGGCGCCTACGCATCCATCGACCAGGTGATGAAGCAGGACGGCGGCGCGCCCGTCGCCCTGCAGGCCATGTCGCCGCGCGAGCCGGTGCTGGCGGCCAAGCTCTCGGGCTCGGGCGCGCGGCCCACTCTGGCGGCGGTCATCAAGCCGGGCTACCGGGCCTATACGATCGGCGTCACCGAGGTGGCCGGCGGCGGCGGACACGTGCTTCCGGGCGACCGGGTCGACGTGCTCCTCGCCCGCGAGCTCCCGTCCGGCCCGGGCATGGACGGCCAGGGCCGCAGGTTGACCGCCGACGTTGTCATCCAGGACGTGCGCGTCCTCGGCATGGACCTCAATACCGATCCCAACTCGACCCGCCCGGCGGTGGCCCACACCGCGACCTTGGAGGTCGATATGAAGGACGCCGAGAAGCTGGCCCTGGCCGGCCAGGCGGGCACCCTTTCGCTCGCCCTGCGCCCCGTTGGCGCCGCCGAGATCGAGTCCGTGCACCCGATCCTGACCTCCGATCTCAGCCCCGCCTTCGGCCGCCCGGGGCCGAAAGGGGCCCGACCCAGCCCGTTCCGCCGCGCCAAGTCGCACGATCCGGGTCCAACAGCATCGCCCACCGACCAGGTGATCGTCGTCCACGGCGAAGCGCGCGCGAGCGTCAGCGTGCCCGCCGAACGCCTCGCCGCCGGCTGAGTCAGGAGCCAGACATGGCCTACGCCAAGCGCATCGCCGCCCTGATCGCGCCCGCCCTGCTCGCCGGCGCGATCGCCTCGCCCGCGCCCTCGTCCGCTCAGGACGAGCCGCCGATCACCCGCGCCATGTCCGCGGTCGCCCAGACCCTGGTCGTGGCCAAGGACAAGTCCGTGGCCTTCCATCTGGCCTATCCGGTCGGAGAGATCGTCGTGGCCCAGCCGGACGTGCTGCAACTGGTCGCCACCACCGATCAGAGCTTCTACGTGCGCGGCAAGGCGCTGGGGACCACCAACCTGCTGATCTACGACAAGCAGCACCGGCTGGCCCAGGTGGTCGACATCCGGGTCGGCTACGATATCGACGGTTTGCAGGCCGACCTCGCCACGGCGCTGCCGCACGAGCACATCAAGGCGGCGAATTTCGCCGGCGGCATCCTGCTGACGGGCGAGGCCTCGACCCTGAACGTGGCGAACCGCGCCGAAGCCATCGCCGAGCGCTATGCGCCCAAGCTGGTCTCCTCGGAAGTCAAGATCGCGGCCGCCCAGCAGGTGATGGTCGAGGTCCGCGTCCTGGAAGCCAGCCGGGGCGCCCTAAAGGAGCTGGGCTTCAACCTCAACGCCTCGAACCGGACCGGCTTCTCCTTCCAGTCCGGCACGGGCTCGCTGGTCAGCAACTCCACGCCGCAGGGCACGATCGGCTACACCGGCCACATCGGCGCCTTCTCCGTCGACGCCAGCCTGCAGGCCCTGGAGCAGAAGGGCGTGATCCGCACCCTGGCGCGGCCGAACCTGATCGCCCTGTCGGGCCAGGAGGCGAGCTTCCTGGCGGGCGGCGAGTTCCCGTACCCGGTGCCCAATGGCCCCCAGACCGTGTCCATCGAGTTCAAGCCTTTCGGCGTGAAGCTCAAGGTCACGCCGGTGGTCGAGGACAACGGCCAGATCCGGCTGCAGGTCGCACCCGAGGTGTCGGCGCTCGATCCGCGCACCCAGCTCAGGATCGACGGCTTCGACCTGCCGGCGCTCACCGTGCGCAAGGCCGAGACCACCGTCCAGCTCGAGGACGGTCAGAGCTTCGCGATCGCGGGCCTGTTCCAGCAGGACTACATCAACGCCGTGAACCAGGTGCCCTGGGCGGGGCAGGTTCCGATCCTGGGCGCGCTCTTCAAGTCGACCAGTTGGAAGCGGGACGAGACCGAGCTGGTGATCATCGTCACGCCCAAGCTCACGGCGCCGGCCGACAAGCTCAGCGACGTGCCGACCCCGCTCGCGTCCAAGGACGAGCCGGACGCCATCGACCTGCTCCTCACCGGCCATGCCATGGATCAGCAGATCGAGAAGCCCGTGGGCAAGGAGCTGCGCCAGTGACAGGCTTGATCGGCAGGCGCGTCCTCGTCGTCGGCCCGACATTGCAGGCGCTTGCGCAGGAGGCCCTGGAGGGGGCCGAGCTGGAGACGGCCGCGCCGGCGCGCACGGCGGTCATGGCGGCGCTCCGCCCGGGCCTGGACCTCGTTCTCGTCGACACCGACCTTATGGAGCCCGAGGTTGCCCGCGCGGTGATCGAGACCCTGGCGGCCCAGCCGGCGCCGCCGGGCGTGCTGCTGGTCGGCGCCAACCTTCCGACCGGCCTCGTGCGCGCCTTGTTCAAGCTCGAGCGTTCGGACGTGCTCGAGGCGCCGATCACGGTCCGGGACCTGCAACGGACGGCGGCGGCCGTGCTCGCCGAGCCCGCCACGACGGGCGCCGACGCCGGTCGGAGCTCGCATTGCTGGAGCGTTCTGGGCGCCGTCGGCGGCTGCGGCGCCACGACCCTCGCCGTCGAGATCTCCGCGACATTGGCCAAGCGCGGCCTGCCGGGCTCGGTCGCCCTGGTCGACCTGAACCTCGCAGATGGCGCCGCGCACGCTTATCTTGGCGCGGCCTCCAACATGCGTCTGGCCGACGCGTCGGGCGTTCCCGAGCGGATCGATGCGGCGTTGCTGCAGATGTTCGCCGCGCGCGCGGACTGCGGCTTCGACCTCCTGGCCTCGCCTCGGGACCCCCAGGCCTTCGCCAGGGTTTCGCCGGCGGCCGTCTGCCGCGTGCTGGAGATGGCCTGCAATGCCTACGACTGGGTCGTCGTCGATCTGCCGCGCCTTCGCCAGCCATGGACGCTCGACGTGGTCTCGGGCTCCGACGAGATCCTGATCGTCTCCGAGCTGACCGTCCCGGCGCTGCTCTCGGCCCGCGCCCTGGCCGGCGAGATCGAGGCGGAGCTTCCCGAGGCCCGGCGTCCGCGGCTGATCCTGAACCGGATGGCCAATCGCGCGTTCGGCCCGGCGCCCTCGCGCGCGGAAGCGGAAAAGGCTCTGCAGCGCAAGGTCGACGGAGCGGTGACCTCCGACTGGGAGGCGGCCGCCTGCTCGGTCAATCTCGGCGGCCCGATCAGCCAGCACCGGCCCCGGTCCAAGATCGTCAAGGACGTCGCGGGCCTCGTCGATCAGCTCGCCGCCCAGGCGGCGCTGTCGCCCGGCCGCGGCGTGAGGGCGGCCTGATGGCCCGCTTCAGCCTGCGCCGCCGCATCGGCGATGAGCCGCAATCGCCTGCGACGGACGCGCCGGTGGAGCCCGCCCCGGCGGCGCCTGCGCCGCAGCCCAAGGACGACCTGCTGGAGGTGCGGCTCAAGCTGCACGCCCGGCTCATCGACGAGCTGGACCTGTCCAAGCTCGACAAGCTCGGGGAGGCCGAGCAACGGCGTCAGGTGCGCAACCTGGTCGGCGACTTCGCCCGCGACGAGCGGCTGGCGCTGAACGCGGCCGAGCTGGATCAGCTCGGCGCATCGGTGTTCGACGAGATGACGGGCCTGGGGCCGATCGAGCCGCTGCTGCAGGACGACTCCATCGCGGACATCCTGATCAATGGGCCGTTCAGCGTCTACGTGGAGCGGCGGGGCGAGCTGGAAGAAACGCCCGTCCGGTTCCGCGACAACGACCACCTGCTCAGGATCGTGAACCGCATCGTCGCCGGGGTCGGCCGCCGGATCGATGAATCCCAGCCCATGGTGGACGCGCGCCTGCCCGACGGCAGCCGCGTCAACGCGGCCATAGCGCCGGTCACCTTGGACGGAGCGGCCGTCTCGATCCGCAAGTTCTCGAAGAAGCCGTTCGACCTGGAGCGTCTGGTCGGGATGGGCGCCATGCCGGCCAGCGTGGCCGAGTTTCTGGGCGGGGCGGTGAAGAGCCGTGTCTCGACGGTGATCTCGGGGGGCACGGGCTCGGGCAAGACCACGCTGCTGAACGCCCTTTCGGCCGCCATCGGCGTCAAGGAGCGGCTGATCACCATCGAGGACGCCGCCGAGCTGCAGTTGCAGCAGCCGCACGTGGTGCGCATGGAGACGCGGCCCCCGAACATCGAGGGCAAGGGCGAGATCCGCCAGCGCGAGCTGGTCAAGAACGCCCTGCGGATGCGCCCGGACCGGGTGATCCTTGGCGAGGTGCGCGGCGAAGAGGCCTTCGACATGCTCCAGGCCATGAACACCGGCCACGAGGGTTCGATGGCCACCATCCACGCCAACAGCCCCAGGGACGCCATCACGCGCCTGGAGCAGATGGTGGCCATGTCCGGCATGCGCCTGCCGCCAGAGTCGATCCGTGGCCAGATCGCCTCGGCCGTCGGCCTGATCGTCCAGGTCATGCGCCTGTCGGACGGCAAGCGGCGGCTGATGAGCGTCAGCGAGATCACCGGCATGGAGGGCAATGTCGTGCAGATGCAGGAGATCTTCAGCTTCCACCGCGTGAGGACCGAGCCGGACGGAACGGTGCGTGGGTGAGTTCCGCGCCTCGGGCCTTCGTCCGCGATGCATGGACGAGATGACCCGCCGCGGCATTCGCTTTGATCCGGCGAATTTCGACCCGGGCAGGCCCCTGACGTGAGGGCGGGTTGATGCACTTTCCATCGCCCGATCCGAAGATCGCCTTCCTGGTGCTGATCTTCGCGGCCGTGTTCGCCGCCGCCCAGTCGGTCTGGGGCCTCCTGCGCATCGGCGCAGCCAAGCGGGTGGTGAACCGGCGTCTGGCCGTCGCTGAACGGACCAGTTCCATCGGCGAGCTCGTGCTCGAGCTTCGCAAGCAACGGGGCCTGAAGGAGAACGGAGAAGGGCGCTCGGGCAGGCTGGCGGACCTCCTGATCAGGTCCGGGATACCCTTCGAGCCGCGCAAGTGGATCCTCTACATCGCGACGCTGGCCCTGATCGGCGGCTTCGGCGGCTTCGCCCTGACCCACAAGCCGATCGTCGCCCTGCCTCTGGGGCTCCTCGCCGCCGTCGGCGTCCCGTTCCTCTACCTGAAATTCGAGGCCGGACGCCGCGCCAAGCTCCTGGGCCGCCAGCTGCCCGGCGCGCTGGAGGTGGTGGTTCGCAGCCTCGAGGCCGGTCACCCCGTGCCCACGGCCATCGCCCTCGTCGGGCGCGAAATGCCCGACCCGATCGGCTCGGAGTTCGGCATGGCCGCCGACGAGATCGCCTATGGCGCCACCCTGGAGCAGGCGGTCTCCAACATCTCGGCTCGCTGCCGGCACCCGGACTTCGACCTCTTCGCCGCGACCATCCGCCTGCAGGAGCGCGCGGGCGGCAACCTCGTCGGCCTGCTCAAGATGAACGCGCAGACCGTGCGCGAGCGCCACAAGATGCGCCTGAAGATCCAGGCCGCCTCATCCGAGGGCCGCGCCTCGGCGATGATCCTGACGGCGGCGCCTCTCTGTGTCCTCGGCCTCCTGGAGGTGATCCGGCCGCAGTTCTACGGCGACGTGATCGGCGCCCGGCCCGTGCAGTTCGGCCTGGCCGGCCTCGGCTTCTGGATGTTCGTCGGCAACCTCGTCATGCGCAAGATGATCGACTTCAGGATCTGAGTGATGACTTTCCAGTCCGTGCTCACGCTGCTGTCGATGATCCTGATTCCCGCGGGTTTCGGAGGCGCCGGATTCCTCATCCTGAGCGAGGCTTCCGTTCGTGCGCGCCGTCGCACGCGGCTTTCCGCCGGCGACCGGCCCCTGGCGCTTGTCCAGCCGGCGCACGAAGGCTTCGCCTCCGGCGTGGTCGACCGCATCCGCCAGATCGGGGACCGCATCGCCATCCAGGATCCCGCCCGCCTGAGCGCCCTGCGCGGGCGGCTGATGCAGGCCGGCTTCTTCAGCCGCGAGGCCGTCACCTTCTATCTCGGGGCGCGCGTGGTCTGCCTGGTCGCGGCGACGGCGGCGACCTTGATCTTGCTTCCAATAGCGGTGGCCCGCGGCGGCGGCATGTTGAGCGTGCTGATGGCGGCGTCGTTCGCGGGCGCGGCCCTGCTCGGGCCGGAACAGGTGATCAAGAGCCGCATCGCCGACCGCGAGCGCGAGTACCGCGAGGGGTTCCCCGACCTGCTGGACCTGCTCGTCGCCTCGGTCGAGGCGGGCCTGAGCCTGGACGCCGCGGTCGGACGCATCACCGACGAGCTGGTCCGGCGCTATCCGCGCCTGGCCGAGCACCTGAAGCTCCTGACCCTGGAGCTGCGGGCGGGCCGCTCGCGCCGGGAAGTTTGGTCGCGGCTGGCCGACCGGCTGGGCCTGGAGGAGGCGCACAGCTTCGCCACCATGCTGCGGCAGTCCGAGGAGATGGGCTCGAGCCTCGGCGACACCTTGCGCGTCTTCGCCGACGAGATGCGCCACAAGCGGATGATGCGGGCCGAAGAGAAGGCGCTGGCCCTGCCGGCCAAGCTCACCGTGCCGCTGATCCTGTTCATCTTCCCCTGCCTTCTGGGGGTGCTGGTGATCCCGGCCGCCTACCGCATTTCCCAGGTCTTCGGGCACCATTGACCGGAACGGCGCGGATGCGTCGAGCTCACCGGCCCATCTTCGGCCGTCTGGTCCGGCGAGGTTGAGCAGATCGCCGCCACGGCGCGCGCGCTGATGACCCGCCTCAGAGCAGGGCGTCGTCGGGGCCGGCGAGGCGGCTGACCTCCAGTCCCTGGCCGATGGGCAGGAGCACCGTCTTGAGGTCAGGCATGGAGCGGACGGCGCGGCGATACCTCAGCGCCTCGGGCCGGTCGCCCGCAGGCCTCAGCATATTGTCCGCCACGATCACGGCGCCCGGCGCGAGCATGGGGAGGAACAGCTCGAGGCACGGCACGTAGAGATCCTTCCAGAGGTCCAGCAGGACGAAGTCGAACGGCCCCTCGAGCGTCGGAATGATCTCCAGCGCATTGCCGGCGTGGAAATCCACCACGTCCCTGAGGCCCACTCGCTCGAGCGCCGCGGCGGCGTGCGCCTGCTTGTAGTCGGCCAGGTCGAGCGAGGTCACCTTGCCGCCTGTCGCCCTGGCGGCGTCGGCCAGCCACAGGGTGGAGTAGCCGTAGGAGGTGCCGATCTCGAGGATGCGCTTGAGGCCGCCGCCCTCGACGACGGCGCTCATGAACTGGCCGGCGGCCGGGCCGACCGACAGCAGCATCCGGTCGCGCGTCTCGATCCCGATCCGCGCCGCGCCCTCCAGCTCGCCGGCCCACTCCCGGCGCGAGCGATCCTCGTACTCTTTGAGAACGGTCTCGAGCGCTGCGTCCATGGGATCCTCCGTCGCTTTGACCGACGCTAACCGGTCCCCGCCGGTCCGTCACCGTCGCTCGGCCATCTGGAGCACCTCCTCGGCGATCACGTCACCGGCTTCCCGTTCCAGGCCGCGCGGACGCGCGAACGCGAGGGCGAACGCGCGCCGCCCCGCGGCCGCCTGGTCTTCACCCATCAACAGCCGCTCGAAGGCGGCGAGGAAGGACGCCTCGTCCGGCAGGACGGTCATGGCGTCGGCCGCCTCCAGATCCCGGAAGTGGGTCGTGGCCGCCTGGGTCTCCCCATAGCGCGCGATCCGGATGGAATAGGTCGGAAGGTCCGCCAGCACCGAATCGATCATCCCCGATGTGTTCACGCCGACGGCCGCCGCAGCGTGGTTGAACGTCGCGCGCAGGTCGCTGAACGCCTGGCGTGTCTCGGGCAAGGCGCCGCCCCGCGGCCAGACCGTCAGCCCCGGAAGGTCGAGCCTGTCGTAGATGGCGGTGTTGGCGGGATGGGGGCGGACCAGAAGCTGCGCGCCGATGGGCTGTAGGCCCGTATGTAGCCGCTCGACCAGCCAGGTCTCGTCCTTGGCGATGTTCTCCGAGGAGCCGAGATAGAGCAGGATCGGACGGTCTGGGTCGAAGCCGTGCTCGGCGCAGAACGCCTCGCGTGACGGCAGGCCCGTGGGCGGAGAGAACCACTTGTCCAGGAACGGAGCGCCCGCGACGCAGATCCGGCCGGGTGGGACGTGGTGGATGCCGATCGCGCTCGCACGCTGGAACGCGTTCCAGACGAACAGGCGGTCCGGCAGGATCTGGATCAGCCCCTTGGTGGTCAGGCTGTCCCAGGTCTGGGTCAGGGCGGCGGTGGGCAGGCCCAGCCGGCGCGCCGCCTTGATGTAGTCGGTCTCTTCGGAGAAGCGCATGTTCAGAGGGCTTGCGACCACCACGTCGGGAGCGCGCGCGCGGATGAACTCTACGATGCCGGGATCGGCCGGCGCGCCGGCCTCGGCCATCCTGAGGGCCGCCCCGGCCGGGGGCGATGTCAGCAGGGCCCGAAAGAGCGGCTTGTCCGCGAGCGTCCGCCACGTCGGGCCCAGGTAGCTGCGCCAGCGCGCCACGTAGAAGTCCGGCGCGTCCTTGCGCACGAGATAGCTGCGGTAGCTGCGCAGTTCCCTGCGCTGGAAGAGTCGTTGCCGCAGGGGGTCGGAACGGCGGACGGACCAGCCGACCTTGAGCGCGGGGTGTTCGGCGACGAACTCGCTCACCGCCCGGTCGCCGGGCTTCCACTTGCGGCTCTGCCCCCTGTCGAAGACCAGCTCGACCTCGGCCCCGCGCGCCAGAAGGGCGCGAAGGACGCTTTCATAGTAGGAGAAGTGCCCGATCGTTCGTCCAACGAAGAGCACCTTCGGCGCGGTCATGGCGCGGCTCCGCCCGCGTGGGCCAGGAGATCGGCCAGGCGGGCGATCCGGCCGAGGAACAGGGGCTGGCGAGCCAAGGCCGGAGAGGTGTCGCCCGGCCCGATCAGGAGCGTCGGCGCGCCCGCCGCCAGGGCCGACATCGCCCCCTGCTCGGAGTTCCTCGACCGCGAGGCAGTCGCCGGGCGCGCAGCCGAGCCGCCTCGCCGCCTCCAGGTAGGGGCCCGGATGGGGCTTGCCGCGCTGGACGTCCCCGCCGCCCACCACGCAGTCGACACGCGGCGACAGCCCGGTCCGGCGCAGCCATGCGGTCGCGTCCTCCGCCGCGGCCGATGTGACGACGGCCACGGACCAGCCATTGAGCCGCAGGCTCTCCAAGGTCTCGGCGGCGCCTTCGGCGGGCGGCGCCGCGTCGTGGGCCTCGGCGGCGAGGCTCCGATAACGCCTGGTCAGCTCGGCGGCGTCGCCGACGAGGCTGCGCCGCCGGATCAGAATCCTGACGACCTCGTCCAGCGGGGGGCCGTTCAGGAGGGCGAACTCCGCCTCGTCGCCCTCGGCGCCAAAGCCGGCGAGGAAGGCGCGGTAGGCCGCGCGCAGGCCTTCGAGGCTGTCGCACAAGGTGCCGTCCAGGTCCACGAGCAGACCCCGCTTCAAGCCGCATGTCCCTTGGCGGCCAGGCGTGCGGCGATCGCGAGCCGGGCGAGGGGCGCATAGAGGGGCGTCAGCGCGTGCTTGACCATTTCGGCGTGCTCGGCCGCATCGGCGCCCGACGGCGCCGGCGGGATGTCCATCCACGCCACCGCGTCCGGCGCGCCCGCATCCACCTCGGCGGCCATTTCGTGCGCGGTGATCGCGACACGGGTCTCGCCTGCCTCGATCGCGCGTTGGACCGGCAGAGCGCCTGCGTAGTTGGGCAGCGCGCCGCGATGCAGGTTGACGCCGCCGAGACCGAACCGGGCGAGTATCTCGGGCGCGAGGACGAACCGCCAGGAAAGGCAGATGAGGAGGTCCAGCGGCCCAGGCGGCAGCAGGGGCCCGATGTCGCGCGCCTCAGGGGGATCGACGGCGGCGAAGGCGACGCCGGCGCCCCGGCACATGGCCTCGATCTCGGCGCGTTCGGGGCGTTCGCCGCCGCCTTCCGATCGCGGCCTGCGGGCGTGGGTGAGGACCGCGGCGAGCTCGATGCCCGGATGGCCGATCAGGGCGTCGCGCAGCACCGCCACGCCCGGCGGGCGGGCCAGGAGGGCGACGGTCTTGAGACGACGGTCGGACATGTCGACGGGACGAGGCTCGCGCTGGATGACGGCCGAAGCGGCCGGGGCAGCTTCCACCAAGGCTCAGGCCCTGTCGATCGAGCTTGGCGGCGCGCCCCGAACGGCCACATACCAGCCCTGCGCGTGCGGCCACAGCCAGGCAGGCCGCGCGGAGGGGTCAGGCGCGATGATCCTTGGGCACAGGCTCGAGCCATCGGTGGCGGTCGAGATCGTCGGCGGCGAGGAGATCGTCGGGCCAGCGCTCGCGCAGCGCATCGACGGCGTGTGGGCGCAGGAGAGGGCGAAGGCTGGCCCCGCACTGTTCGACGGCCCGGTGCTGTCGCTGGTGGAGCATTCGCCGTCCAGGCTCCTGGCGAGGAGGTTGCGCTACCGCCATCTCGTCGCCGGCCGCAAGGAACCCGAGATCGCCCGGGCGCTCGAACTGCGCTCGATCGGGGTGACGGGCGTCCTGACCTGCGCCGACGGATTGGTGCTCGGCCAGCGCGGCGGCAAGGTCAGTTTCGACGCGGGCCTCTGGGAGCCCGCGCCGGCTGGCGGGCTGGATCGGCCGGACTGGCGCGAGGTCCTGGCGGACGAGCTCGGGGAGGAGCTGGGGCTGCCCGTGGACAACGTCCGATCGTGGACGCCCGTGGCCCTTGTCGAGGACAGCTCGACAGGCGTCGTGGACCTTGTCTGCCGCATCGCCACCGACCTGGGGAGCGTCGACATCGAGCGCGCCTACGCACGATCGGGCTCGCCCGAGTATGGCCGGATCGCCGTCGTTCCGCCGGAGGAGCTCACGGCGTTCCTGGCCTTGCACCGCCACGAGCTGCTGGAGGCCCTGCCTCGGATGCTCGAAGAGGCCGGGATCCTGCCAGGGTGACGGCGTCGGCTATGGACGGCGCGTGAAAATCGCCCGACTCTCGATGACGTGACGCGAGAACCAATTCATCGCGAGATCGCGATCGCGGGCCGGCGCGTCGGACCTTCCGAGCCGCCTTTCGTGATCGCCGAGCTGTCGGCCAACCACCTGGGCGACATCGACCGCGCGCTGAAGACCATCGCGCGGGCCGCGGCCTGCGGGGCGGACGCGGTCAAGTTGCAGACCTATACGCCCGACACCCTGACGCTGAAGAGCGATCGGGAGATCTTCCGCATCAAGGGCGGGCTGTGGGACGGCCAGACCCTGCACGAGCTCTACAGCTCCGCCTACACCCCCTATGAATGGCACGAACGCCTGTTCGCGGCGGCGCGCGAGCTGGGGCTCATCGTCTTCTCCAGCCCCTTCGATGCGACGGCGGTGGAGCTCTTGGCGGCCCTTGATGCGCCCGCCTACAAGATCGCTTCCTTCGAAATCGTGGACCTGCCCTTGATCGCCCTGGTCGCCCGGCAGGGCCGCCCGATGATCATGTCCACAGGCATGGCCAACCTTGCAGAGATCCACGAGGCCGTCGCCTGCGCGCGCGCGAACGGCTGCGGCGAGCTCGTGCTGCTGCACTGCACGTCGGGATATCCGACGCCCATTGCGGAGGCCAACCTTCGCACCATCCCGCACTTGGCCGAGGCGTTCGGGACGCCCGTGGGCCTGTCGGATCACACGCCAGGGACAGCGGCGGCGGTAGCGGCGGTGGCGCTGGGCGCCTGCGTCATCGAGAAGCACTTCACCCTTTCCCGCGCGGATGGCGGCCCGGACGCCGCCTTCTCGCTGGAGCCGGACGAGCTGGAACGTCTGGTGACGGATTGCCGCGCCGGGTGGGAAGCGCTGGGCGAGGTCAGCTATGCCCTGGCCGGCAGCGAGGAGGGCAACATCCAGCTCCGCCGCTCGCTGTTCGCCGTGCAGCCGATCCGGGCTGGCGAGCTCTTCACCGCGGACAACGTGCGCTCGATCCGGCCGGGGAGCGGCCTCGCGCCCAAGCATCTGACTGCGATCCTCGGCCGCAGGGCGCGGCGCCCGCTGGAGCGAGGCGAGCCCCTGAGCTGGGACGCCATCGAGCCGTGAAGGCCCAGGGAGCGGCGAGGCCATGACCGGCGTGGTCGCGATCATGCAGGCGCGGATGTCCTCCAGCCGCCTTCCAGGCAAGGTGCTGAAACCTCTGCTCGGCCGCCCGATGATCCTGCGCCAGATCGAGCGGGTGGCGAGGTGCCGGCGGATCGACCGGCTGGTGGTGGCGACCAGCGTCGAGGCCACGGACGACGTGCTGGAGCGGACCTGTGTCGGGGCCGGCGTGGAGGTGTTCCGGGGCAGCCTCGAGGACGTGCTGGACCGCTATCACGCGGCCGCCCTGGACGATGGCCCGCCTGCCCAGGTCGTGCGCCTGACGGCCGACTGCCCGCTCGCCGACTGGACCGTCATCGATGCCTGCGTCGCGCGCCAGATCGAGCTGGGGGCCGACTACACCAGCAATGTCGTCGAACGCACCTTTCCCAAGGGCCTGGACGTGGAGGCCTTCACCTTCGAGGCCTTGGAGCGGGCATGGCGCGATGCGCGCGACGCCTACGAGCGCGAGCACGTCACGCCCTACCTCTACCGCCATCCGGAGCTGTTCAGGCTGGAAACCCTGGTCCAGGACGAGGACAGGTCGGCGTGGCGCTGGACAGTCGACACGCCCGCAGACTTCGCCATGGTCGAGAAGGTGTACGGGGCGCTCTATGCGTCCGATCCCGCGTTCGGGACCCGAGCCATCCAGCGCTTCCTGGCCGCCCGTCCCGACGTGGCGGCGCTCAACGGTGCTCTCGGCTGATCCGCTGCGGCGGGTTCGAACGCGTCAGGCGAAGGCGCGTGCGGACTCGCTGGCCAAACGCGCTCCAGACTTGGGAAACGCGAACATGATCAGCCGTCAGTCGACTCCGCCGGCGCCGGCTCAGCGCGCTCCTTCTTGGCTGGGCGCTCTCTGATCTGGAGCCCCCGCTTTTCCGCCGCGGCCTTCCGCGACTCCATGATCTCTTCCTTGTACTGGAGCACGCGTTCCTTGACGTTGTCGGAGAGCTCGGGCTCGGGCCCGCCCAGCACCAGCACCCGATCGCAAAGGCGCATGATCTCGCCGAGATTGTGGCTCACATAAAGCAGGCTGGACCGCCTGCGGCGATCGTCCATCACCGCTTCGGCCTTGGCGCGGAAGTACTCGTCGCCGGCCGACATGGCCTCGTCCACCAGGATGCAGTCGAAGTCGATGGCGATGGACATGGCGAAGTTGAAGCGGCTGCGCATCCCTGACGAGTAGGTCTTGACCGGCCAGGCCATGTACTCTTCGAGCTCGGAGAAATCGCCGACGAACTTGATCACATCCTCGGACTTGCGGCCGTACATCCGGGCGATGAACTTGCAGTTCAGGAAGCCGCTGAGGTTGGGGTTGACCACGCCTGCATAGCCGATCGGCCAGGACACGCTCATGCGCCGGATCACGTGCCCGGCATCGGGCTGCAGGCTTCCGGCGACGATGTTCAGGAGGGTGGACTTGCCGGAGCCGTTCGGCCCGATCACGCCCATGTTCACGCCCTTGGGGATGAACAGGTTGAGGTTCTTGAACACCATGTGGGAGAGGTCGCGCGACCGGAAGGTCTTGCAGATGTCGACCAGTTCCAGACTCATTGCTCAGTCCTGTTTGCCTCCGGCCGGTCCAAGACGGCCGAATCAGCGACGATCTCGATACCGCACGGATGAGGCATATGCTTGGCCATGTGATGTCTTCCCGGGCCTTGGGCCATCACGCCGCGGTCGGCTCCGCAGGCTCAAGAGTTGATGTACCGTCGGCTTCCACGCTCCATGACCAGGCCAACCAGCGTCAGAACGAAGCCGCATGAGATGATATAGATGGGGCTGAAGATCGGCGAATGATAGCTGCCGCCCGACCAGAACTGCCGGGCGCCCTCGGTGCAGTGCAGGAGCGGGTTCCAGGTCAGGTAGGGCCAGTACTGCGTGGGGATCTGGTCGATCGTGAAGATCGTGCCGGACACCCACATCAGCGCGCGCTTGAACACCATGATGATCTGGGCGAGCGGCGGGACCAATCGCTGGATCGGGCACATCACCAGACCAAAAGCGGCGCCCAGCCACGCGACGGCGATGAACATCAGCATCACCTCGGCCGGCTGCGCCGGGGGCTCTTTCCAGATGATCGAGACCCCGACGCACATGACGAGGAACACTGCGGCCTGGAGCACGGTTTCGGACACGGCCTGGGCGACCACCATGTCCAGGATGGTGATCTGCGGAAGCATCAACAGGGGGTCGGACCGGTCCGTGGCTCCCAGGACGCTCGAACAGACCTGGCGGAAGCACATCCACAGGGGAAAGCCGGTGACCAGGAACACGGCGAACGAGAAGTGCGGGCTCATCGAGTGCAGCGCGCCGCCTTTGCGGGCCGCGCGCAGGGCGAACACGATGCTGATGGACGCGACCGTCAGGCCGATGCGCCACAGATAGCCCAGGCGGCTCTCCGAGAACTCCGCCATCATGTCGCGGAGCACCAGGGCCTTCCAGATCCGCCACTGGGCGACGATCGCCGACGGCGGTTTCTCGTCGGCTGTCGGGACCCCGACGCTCGGTACTGGCCCGGGCGGCTGCGGCGTCGTCAACTCAGCTTGATCTCGCATGGCGAAGCGCAGTTTAGACCAAAGGCGCTACCACAGGACAGACCAATCCTTCGCAGGTGCGACGGCCGGCCGCGCCGGGGCGACAAGATGAGGCAAACGTGTTCCCTTGAGCACAGCGCCGCGCCATGGACCGCTCTGGCGCGAGGCCTCGGCGGCGGCGGTCCCCCCGCACCGCGGCGGAGCGCGCTTAGGTTCGGCGCAGGGAGCTTCGATCGGCATTGAGCGGCGCCAGCGACCTCGTCGAAGCCGAAGGCGTCTCGCACGCGCGCGAAACCGATCCCGACTCGGCCGAGGTCCGCAGGCTGCGTCAGAAGCGGCTCCTGCTCGAAGCCTTTGGCCGCCGCCTCCTGGTCGTGGATGTCCGCACCGCCGACTACGGCCACCTCGGGTACGAGCTCACGGCCGCCGCCAGGCATGCCGCACGCCTGGGCGCCGCGCTCTACGCCTTCGACACGCTGAAGCCAGCCAACGGCGGCGTGCTCGAGCTGAAGGCGAAAGGCGTGGCGATGCTGCGGCCATCTCCGGTGGGGGACCTGCTCGCCCGGATCGCCTTGGCGGCCCTGCATCGCGACGTCGACGCCCGATGGCGGGCCCGGAAGGACCGCGCCATGCGGCTGAAGGCGGCGCTGCAGGTTCGCGGAGGGCGGACCAGGGGCCTGGCGGACACTTGGTCGCGTCTCGTGGACGCTGTGCGCCGCCGCCGGCTCGAGGCTGACCGTGCGCATATCACGCAGCTGGAGACCGATCCCGCCAGGCGCGCGCCCTGGCCGGTGAGCCGGCGTCAGGACTGGCTGGTCAAGGCGCGGATCAAGAACGTGCATAAGGCCCTGGGGCTGCGACGGCCGCCTTATCTCGCCCGCCGCCTCGTCGCCGAGGACGCCACCTTCGAACTGCGTGCGCGGCAAGCGGATCAAGCCCGGCGCGCGAGCGACGCGCTGGGCGTCGCGCATGACGCCGAGATCGTGACCGTCCACGTCCGCGAGGCGGGCTTCAAGGCCGGCCGGGGCATCGATCCCAAGCTGTCCAGCGGTGAGCTGCGGCGGGACGAGGACACGCGCAACGCCGACATCGCCGCCTACTTCCCTGCGCTCGAGCTCCTGGTCCGCCGCGGCTTTCTCGTCGTCAGGATCGGCGATCCGAGCATGAGCCCCATCGATCGCCCCGGTGTCGTCGACCTCGCCGCCTCGCCGCACAGGACCGACAGCCTGGAACTCTACATGCTGGCGCGCTCGCGGTTCCTGATCGCATCGGAATCCGGCCCCTACCACATTGCCTACCTTCTCGGGACGCCGGCCCTGCTGGTCAACGCCACCGACCCGATCGGGGCCTATCCCGTCCGTCGCCGCGACCGCTACATCTTCAAGCGCGTGCGCGACCGCGCGAGCGGCGAGCTTCTTTCCGCCGACGATCTGCTCGGCGCCAGGCACTACGGGCGGCTACGCGACACCTCGGCCTTCGACTACCTGGACAATACGCCGGACGAGATCACAGCCGCGGTGCAAGACATGCTGGAGGTGCTCGACACGGATCCTGATCCGACGCCGGATCAGCGCGTCTTCGCCGAGCGCGCCCTTGCGGCCGGAGTCGACCTTGCCCGCGGTCCCGGCGACCCTCTGCCCGAGTTCTACTTCAACTACGTGGCCAAGTGGGGCCCCGACGACGGCTTCCTCGGGCGCGGATATGTGTCCGCCACATTCGCCGGATCGCTGGGCCTGCCGCGGCGCGAACTCAACCGGGGCTGAGTCCGTCGTTCAGCTCGGTCGCATCAGCGGCGGACGGCGATCGCGTCCAGCTCCTGGGCGAGGACCTCCACCGCCGGGACGTCGCTGCCGCGCGGACGCACAAAGCGCGCGATGAAGCGCTTGGCGTCCTTCTCGAACCTTTCCGGGTGCTCCAGTGACTCGGCGAGCTGTTCGAGGTGGCGCTCCATCGTGTGCGAGATGCGCACGAACCCGCCGGTCTCCTCGCTGATGTACCGGAAGTGATACATCTGCTCGGTCGCCCTTTGGACCTCAGGCATTTCGTTCAGCTGGGGCGTCAGCACCGGCCTGTTCAGGATGGCCGCCTCGATCATGGCGGTGGTGTTCAGGCCGACATGGACGTCTGCGTGCCATAGCGTGTTGAACAGGCAGTCCGCCCCGGACCGGCCATAAAACCCCTCGTCGCCCAGGGGCCAGACCGGCGCGCCTTGGAAGCTGTCCTGGCCGCCCCATTGGCCGCGGTTCTTGGGATGAGGGCGGATCAGCACCTGGGCGTCGGCGACGGGCCCAGACTTCGCCGAGCGGACGGCGGCGAGCCACTTCTCGATGAACACCCACTCCTCGCCGCCGATCGAGCCGGACGAGCACAGATAGGCGATGAGCTTGCGGCCTGGATCGAGCCCGAGGGCTTCGCAGAAGGTCTTGCGGTCGACCGTCGGCTTGCGCTCGAACCAGGTGTCGAACGTCTGCGCGCCCGTCGTAATCACGCGTTCGCGGGGCACGTAGTGGAAGTCCACGGCCTCCTCGATCTGCTCGTCATTCCAGACCACGACCTTGTCGGGGATCACGCGGATCGCGCCCTTGTTCGACAGGTTGTCCCAGCTCGCCACGCACAGAACGCTCGGCAAACCGAGCTGGCGGGCGGCGCGGACGAAGTCGGTCTGGCGCGAACCGAAGCGGATCAGCGGCGACAGCATCACGGCGTCCGGCTTGAACGAGGCCAGCTTGTTCACCATCAGCGGATCAACCGGGCGCTTCTCCTCCAGATGCGCGACGTATTTCTCGGCCAACAGTCTGAACGGCGTAAACCTGAACAGGCCCGTCTTGCCGACCTTGACGAACCCCGGCAGGGCGTCCGGTTCCACGCGGCTCTTGAGGTAGTCCGCATCCTTGAACGTCGGATGGAAGTAGCGGAGGTAGTCCCACGTGCAGCGAAGGGCGTAGAGGTCCTTGTCCACGCTGTACTTGGTGAGCTTCTTGGGCAGCAGCTCGCAGTGGAAGTTCGGATAGGCCCGAAGCGCGTTCTCATCCTCCACATAGGCATCCAGGTCGTTCGTCTTCTCGTACAGGACGAAGATCTCGTGCCCCTGCTGCAGTTGGAGCTCGATGACCGTGCGGAAGTGGCGGTAGTAGCCGACGCTGCCGAAAGCCCAGACGAACCGCTTGGGGCGTTCGCCGTCCGGCGTCGGAAAGCGTCCGGCCGCCCCGCTGGCGGAATCCTTCGCGGCCGAGGCCGGCGGCTCGGCTTCCAGAGCGTCCGCCTTCGCCATCACGCTTCTCCCGACCAGCCGCAAGCGAAGTCGAGGGCTGCGTGACACAGCGTCAGATGGGTGATCTCGACGAAGCCGTATTCCCCTGAAGGAACGAAGAAATTGAGCTCGCCCGCCTCGCGCAGAGGATTGTCCGGCGTGAACCCGCTCAGGGTGAAGACGCGGCACTGGCGCGCCCGTCCGGCTTCCACCGCGTTCAGGATGTTGCGCGAACGCCCCGAGCTCGAGATGGCGACCAGCAGGTCCCCTGGCCTCCCGTGCAGCGAGATCTGCTTGGCGAAGACGTTCTCATAGCCAAGGTCGTTGCCCAGGCATGTCAGGCTGGCGCCGTCGTTGAACGCCATCGACCGGATGTCGCCGTTCTTGGAGTAGTCGATGGCCATGTGGCTCGCGATCGCCGCGCTGCCGCCATTGCCGACGAACATGACCTTGTTTCCGGCGCCGTGGGTCGCCAGCGCCAGCTCCTTGAATTGCATCAGCGCGTCCGCCAAGGCGACATCGGCGCCCACGGCGTCCGTCACCTCGACCGAGCGCCAAAGACCGCCAAGGAAGGCGAAATAACGGCTGACCGTCACGTTCGCCTCGACCCCCTCCACTAGCGCCACACTTGTCTCCGTTCTCGGTCATCGCAGCGCGGAACGCCACGCGCGAACACTTACAACACCCGGGCCGAGCGTGCCTAGCCCGCGTGTCGCGCCCCATTGGGACGGGCGAAGGGCGCTTCGTCGGCGACTATTGACCCCTGCGGAGTTATCTCCAAGAGATTGCCGCCGCCGCGCGCCGGACGGGCCGCCGGCGGCGTATTTCCTGAGCGACCTGCCCAAGACATCCGTCGCATCATCATGAAGGGGGCCACTTTGGCGATGAGCAGTTCCGGCAAGGTCGTTCCGTTCGAGTCCCTGATGAGCTTGTGCGATCAGCTGCGCGAGCAGGGCGAGGTCGTCGTCCAGGCGCACGGCGTGTTCGACGTCCTGCACGTTGGGCACCTGCGTCACCTGCGCGCGGCGCGGCAGCTTGGCTCCAAGCTGGTCGTGACGATCACGGCGGACCGCTTCGTCAACAAGGGCCCCGGCCGCCCGCTGTTCACGGCCCAGCTCCGCGCCGAGATGCTGGCGGCGCTCGACACCGTCGACTACGTGGCCGTGAACGACAACGCCAACGCCGTTTCGGCGATCGAGGCCATCCGTCCGCACGTGTTCGCCAAGGGCGGCGAATACGTCGATCCCGCCGACGACGTCACCGGCCAGATCACGGTGGAGAAGACCGCCGTCGAGCGCCATGGCGGGCGCGTCGAGTTCACCCACGACATCACCTTCAGCTCCTCCACGCTCATCAACGAGGCGTTCGATGTCCATTCCCCGGCCCTGGCGGCGTATCTGAGGTCCGCGCGCGAGCGCGGCGCGCCGGCCCAGGTCGCCGGCATCCTGGACCAGCTCTCGAAGCTCCGCGTCCTCTTCGTCGGCGACGCCATCGTCGACGAGTACGCCTACGTCCGGCCGATGGGGAAATCGGCCAAGGACAACATCATCGCGACCCACTACCTCAGCGAGGAGCGGTTCGCCGGCGGCGTCCTCGCCGCTGCGAACAACGTGGCCGAGATGTGCGCGGCGGTGGATGTGCTGACCATGGTCGGGGCGCACGATCCGGGCGAGGAGGCGTTCCGCGAATCGCTGCGGCCGAACGTCCAGCTCCACGTGGCGGTCCATCCCGAGGGCCCGACCACGACCAAGCGCCGCTACGTCGACCCGGTCTACACGCGCAAGCTGTTCGAGATCTACTTCATGGACGACCGGCCTTTGCTCCGCGAGGCTCAGGAGGCGTTCGAACTCCCAGCTCAGCAGCATGATCGGCAACTTCGACGTCGTCGTCGTGACCGACTTCGGCCATGGCCTGATCGCGCCCTCCACGCGCCGGATTCTCGAGGAGCAGGCGCGGTTCCTGGCCGTCAACACCCAGACCAACAGCGCAAACACCGGCTACAATCTGGTCAGCAACTACCGCCGCGCCGACCTGATCTGCATCGACGCGCCCGAAGCGCGGCTGGCGACGCGTGAGCGGTTCACGCCGATCGACTCGGTCATCCGCGACCGGCTCAGCGGCGTGCTGGACTGCGACCGGTTCATCGTCACCCACGGCGCGGACGGATGCCTGACCTACGAGAAGTCCGAGGATCGGCTGACCCGCGTGCCCGCCTTCGTCACCGAAGTGGTCGACACGGTGGGCGCGGGAGACGCCTTCCTGTCCATCGCCGGTCCCACGGCGTCGCTCGGGGCGCCCCTGGAATACGCGGGCTTCCTCGGTAACGCGGTGGGCGGGATCAAGGTCGGCATCGTCGGCCACCGCAGATCCGTCGGCAAGGTGGAGGTGTCCAAGTTCGTCACCGCCCTGCTCAAGTGAAACCTCCGCAGGAAAAGGCGGTTGGCCGGCATCGGCCCCGCGCATAAGCTCGTCGCGCCATGTCTTTTCATCCTGCCTCGCGCCTGCCAGCCCGAAAGCCCGACCTTCCCGGCCGCGCCAGGGACCGCGCGCGCGCCGGAGACTTCTCGCGGCCAGTGTCCGCACGGGGAGCGTCTTGACCGCCGCCGACACCATCGAAGCCCAGAGAAAGCTCGCGCGCGCCAGCGCCGCCAAGGGCGACACCAAGAACGAGCTCAAGGCCTGGACCGAAGTGTTGCGCCTGGATCCTCACTTCGAGGAGGCCCACTTCCGGCTGGGCCGGATGCTGGCGGAAAAGGGCAAGAGGGCCGACGCCGCCCGGCACTACGGCGAGGTCGTCCAGATCAATCCAAAGAACGCCGACGCCTGGCGCCGCTTGGCGCGCCTCATGTTCGACATGCGCGATGCGGAGGGGGAGATCTCCACCCTGACCGGCATGCTCTCGATCTGCGACGAGGATTCGGCCGCCCGCGCGCGGCTGGTGCGCGTGCTCACGGATCGGGGCCGCAAGGCCGACGCGGCGCCCCACCTTCGTGTCCTTGCCGAACTCGCGCCGCAGGAGACGGAAGGCTGGCTGAAACTGGCGCGCATCTACTCCGAGCTGGGGGATGCCGAAGGCGAGGTCGCGGCGCTCGGCGACATGCTGTCCAACTGCGCCGAGGACGTGCAGGCCCGCGCCCGCCTCGTTCGTCTCCTGACCGACCTGGGACGCCCGGCGGAAACCCTGCGGCACATGCGCGCAATCGCCGAGGCGGATCCGAGCGACGCCGAGGCGTGGCGCCAGCTCACGTGGGCGCTGTCGCAACTGCGCGACGTCGAGGGCGAGATCGAGGCCCTGCAGCGCATGCTGGAGTTGCACGTCGAGGACTCCGACACCCGAAGCAGGCTCGTTCAGCTGTTGTCGGAAGTCGGACGCAAGGATGAAGCGGCGAAAGTCGTGGCGTCGTCGCGATCGTAACGCCTCAAATTCTTGCTCGGTAAAGGTCGACTCTTTTAGAATCCGCGACGTGAACGACTTAGGCGAAGTGCAGGATCGATGCAAAGCCGCTCGAGCGCTTCGCGAGGGTGATCTCGAGGGCCAGGTCGAGGCGTGGCGAGCCGTCCTCGAGATCGATCCGGCCCATGCGGAGGCCCACCAGCGGATCGCGCGGCTGTTCGCCGCCAGCGATCGCCGCGCGGAAGCAGCGCCGCATATGCGCGCGGTGGCCGAGTCGACGCCCGAGGATCCAGGCGGATGGCTGCGGCTGACGCGGCTGCACTCGGACCTGGGCGACATCGAAGGCGAGATCGCCGCGCTGCGCGATCGCCTCAGGCTGGCCGGACCTGACTCCCGCTCGAGCGCCCGGCTGGTCAGGCTGCTGACCGACAGCGGTCGGTCCAATGAAGCGGCCGAGCACCTTCGGGCGATCATCCAGGCGGATCCGCAGGACCGGGACGCATGGATGCGGCTGGCGCGCCTCTATGCGGAGCGGGGCGACACCGGCAGCGAGATCGACGCTTTGAGGGATCGTCTCAGGCTGGTGGGGCCGGACGCGGCCGCCAGCGCCCGTCTGGTGAAGCTGCTGACCGACAGCGGCCGGTCCAATGAAGCAGCCGAACACCTGCGGGCGACCGCCGCGCAGAACCCGACCAGCCTCGACGGATGGCAGCGGCTCACGCGGTTGAATTCGGAGACCGGCGACGTCCAAGGCGAGATCGCCGCCCTTCAGGATCGGCTCAGGCTCGCGGGCCCGGACGCCGGCGTCAGCGCGCGGCTGGTGAGGTCCCTGGTCGACAGCGGTCGGACGGGCGAGGCGGCGGATCACTTGCGGGCCTCGGCGGAAGCCGACCCTCGCAACTCCGACGCCTGGCTGCGATTGGCGCGGCTGTACGCCGAGCTGAACGATCGGGACGGTGAGATCTCGGCCCTGACGCGGTCCTTGCGCCTGCTCCCCAAGGATCAGGCGTCGAGGGCGCGCCTGATCAGGCTGCTCATGGGCGCTGGGCGCGTCACCGAGGCGGCGGCCCAGCTTCACGCCGGGGCCAAGGCCGATACGTCGAACGTTGCGATTTGGCTGCGGTTGGCGCGGCTGAACCAGAGGCTTGGCGACGTCGAAGGAGAGATCTCGGCGCTGAAGGGCCGGCTCAAGGCGACGGGCTATGACGAGCCGACGAGCGCGCGCCTGGTCAAGCTGCTTACCGACAACGGCCGCGGGGGCGAAGCTGCGGATCATCTGCGCGCCTTGGTGCGGGCCGATCCCTCCAATCCGGAAGGCTGGCGCAGGCTGGTGCAGGTGTACGTGGAGGCCGGAGACGCAGAAGGCGAGGTCGGCGCGCTGCGCGACAAGCTGGCCCTGTCCGGGCCGGACCCTGTGGCGAGCGCGCGACTCGTGTCCCTGCTCCTGGGGCAGGGGCGTCCCGAAGAGGCCGCTGCAGTCCTGCGCGGCCCTGGCGAGCGCGACACGCAGGACCCGGAGGGTTGGAGACTGCTCGCCGCCTTCTGCCGCCGGATCGGCGACGCGGACGGCGAAATCGAGGCGCTGTGGCGGCTGGCCAAGTCCGATGGCGAGGACCCCTGCGTCGAGCTCGTCGTCCAGCGGCTACGCGAAACCGGCCGCGAACGCGAGGCGGTCGAGCTGCTGCAGACCCTGGCCGAGGCGGCGCCGGGCGATCCTGCGCGATGGCGGCGTCTGACGGGCCTGCTCCGCGAGCTCGGCGATTGTGAAGCCGAGATCGTCGCGCTGCGGCGGATGCTCGAGCAGGTGGGCCTGGACACCGAGGCGCACCTTCGATTGGTCAAGGTGTTGAGCTTCGTGGGCCGCAAGGACGAGGCGACTGTTGAGCTGGCGGCCATGGCGCGGGCGAATCCTGCCGATGTCGCGGGCTGGCTGCGGTTGATGCGGCATCTCCAGCAGATTGGCGATGTGGAAGGCGAGATGAGCGCGTTGCGCGACCGGCTCCGCCTGGCGGGGCCTGATCCAGGATCCAGCGCGCGTCTGGTGAAGCTGCTGGTGGACAGCGGCCGGTCGGCCGAGGCGGCGGCGCACTTGCAGGTGATGGCGGGGGCCGATCCTGCCGATCCGCACGGGTGGAACCGGCTTGCGCGACTGCACGCAGAGCTGGCGGATCGCAATGGCGAGATTGCGGCCCTGACCCGGCTGCTGGAATCGAGCCCGCAGGACGATGTGGCCAGGTCGCGCCTGGTGGGGCTGCTCACGGACGCCAAGCGTCCGGCGGAAGTGGCGGTCCACCTTCGCGCCGCGGCCGAGGCGGGCCCCGCCAAAGGGGAGGCTTGGGCCCGGCTGGCGCGGCAGTATCAGAAGCTCCGCGACCTCCCCAATGAGATCGAGGCCCTGAAAGGGCGGCTCGAGGCTGCGGGGCCCGACGAGTCGACGAGCGCCAGGCTGCTGAAACTGCTGGCAGAGTCGGGACGGCTGGCGGAAGCCGCGGCGCATCTGCGCGAACTGGCGCAGTCCGATCCGGCCAATCCCGAGGCCTGGCGGCGGCTGGCGCGGCTGCACCAACAGGCGGGCGACATTCCGGGCGAGATCAGGGCGCTGGAGGACAAGCTGGCCTTGGCGGGCCGGGACGGCGAAACGACCGCACGCCTGGCCAAGCTCCTGGTGGACAGCGGACGCGCGGCCGAGGCGAAGGTCCAGGTCCGCAAGCTCGCGGAGGCCGATCCGACCAATGTGGCGGGTTGGCGGCGTCTTGTCCGCCTCCTCGCCGACCTGGACGATGTCGTTGGCGAGATCTCCGCTCTGCGCGACAGGCTGAGAGCGGCCGGCCCGGACGCCGAGACGAGCGCGCGGCTGGTGAAGCTCTTGTCGGATCAGGGCCGTTCGGACGAGGCGTCTGCGCACCTTCGAAGCCTCGCCGAGGCCGAGCCCGCGAATCCGGAAGGCTGGAGCCGGCTGGCGCGGCATCTCCAACAGACGGGCGACGCGGAGGGCGAGATCGTCGTGCTGCAGGCCAAGCTCCGGCT
Source organism: uncultured Alphaproteobacteria bacterium (assembly GCA_963775275.1). Lineage (GTDB taxonomy): Bacteria > Pseudomonadota > Alphaproteobacteria > Caulobacterales > Caulobacteraceae > JANWHQ01. Next base: position 2,403,253 of record CAVZII010000005.1, read on the forward strand.
CTGCGGTCCCGACGGGCCATCCAGCGCGCGGTTGGTGACCCTACTGTCCGCGACGGGGCGCGATAAGGAAGCCATCGCCCACCTGAGAGAACTGGCCGAGGCCAAGCCCGGGGATGTGGCGCGCTGGCGGCGCCTGACGCAGTCCCTTGCCAACAGAGGCGACATCGAGGGCGAGGTCGACGTCTGGGAGAGGTTCCTGGAGCTCGGCGTCGGGGATGGCCTGTCGGCGCGCAGCCGACTGGTGGCGCTGCTCGGCCAGGTGGGCCGCGGCGCAGAGTCGGTCGACCACTGGCGCGCCATTGCGCGCGCAGACCCCGGGCGCCGGGGCACCTGGCGGAAGTTCGAGGAGGCGGCGGCCACGTACGGAGATCAGGAAAGCCGGAAGGAGGCGCTGGAAGGCCTCCTGAGCGTTCATCCTGACGACATTACCGCACGCCGACGGCTTGCCGCTATTTTGATCACGACCGGCGAGCGGGAGCGGGCCCGCGTCGAGCTCCTGCGCATCGCCGACCCGACTGGGGCCACGGCGGGCTTCTGGCGGAGCGCTGCCCGCCGGTTCACGGAGCGCGGCGACCTTCGGTCCGCGGCCTGGGCATGGGCGCGTGTTCTGGGCCTGCATGCGGATGATCCGGAGGCGGTCTCCGCGCGCGTGTCGATCCAGGCGTCGGTCGCGGCCGCCGATCTCCAACCGCCGGCTCACTTCACCCTCGAAAGCTTCCTGCAGGACGACAACGCCGCGCCAAGCGTGGAGGACGAGCATCTGCGGATCCTGGATATGCTCGAGTGCTGGTCTCGGCGGGACGCCTCGGAGCATGCAGATCGAGCAGAGCTCGCCGATGCGGCGGCTCTGGCGATCACCGGCGCGCTCCACGTGTTGCTGGGTGATGGAAGCCTGGACGATCCGTCGGTGACCGCCCTGCGCTGGAAGCGTCTTGGGGAGCTCTGGAGGGATTCCAGGATGGCCGCGCTGATGCCGCTCAGCTCCGGCCGTTTCGCCGAGTTCTTCCGGTCGCTCATTGGCAACGACGGCGACATTCATCCTCTTCTCGATCAGGGCCTGCCGCTGGCCGCCAAGACGCCGGGCAGGATGGCGAGCTACCAGTCGGAGGTCGGCAGGCGACTGCGGCGGGTGGCAGGCATGCGCAGGAAGGCCGACCTCATCCTCCAGAGTGAAGACTTCCGGGCGCCGGTGCTGATCTGCGGCTTTCCCCACTCCGGGACCCGTCTCGTCGTGGACGTCCTGAAGGCCGCCGGGCTGTTCCAGGTGATCGACACGAATTCAGGCGAGTGGACCTACGTGAAGACGATCAACAGCATCGTGCTGTCGCCCACGGTCGTCCTCACGGATCGGGCGTCGGCCCTCCCGCTCAACTTCCCCGGCTGGCTGACGCCCGAACAGGTTTTCGACTTCGATTCCGGACAAGCGCCGGCTGCGATCGATCCGGACGCCATCGCCCTGCGCCTTGCGTTCGCGGGCTATGCCGGCGACCGGCCTTGGGGGCACAAGGATCCGCGCAACCCTATGACGCTCGAGGCCTGGCTCGCCGCCTTCCCGGACGCGCGCGTCGTGAACGTCGTACGCAACCCGCTCGACGCGCTGGGCACGCTTCCGCCGCGATACGTCCGCATCAGCGAGCGCATGCTGCGGCCGCAGGACGACGAGGCGGCATGGGGAGCCTTGTGGGCTGCGTATCTCGATCGAACCCGGAAGGCCCTGGCCGGCATCAGTCGCTCGTGCGAGATCCGGTTCGAGGATTTGTGCGCCGATCCGGTCGGCTCGACCGAAAGCATCGTTCGCAGCCTGCAGCTGGAGGGGCTGGATGCCGCCGAGGCCGGCCGGGTCCGGGTCGAGGGCGTCAAGACCGGCGTCTACCGGCAGTGGGTGGAGCGGGGCGAGCTGGCGCCTGAGCAACTGGGCGTCCTGGAGGATGTCGCGTCGAGGTACGGGTTCCCGACGTAGCCCAGATGTGACACACGCCATCGTCGCGTGGCTTTCAGTGGGTTTGGGCCCGAGCAGATGTCGCAAGCAAAGCCGATCAGGATCCTGCTGGTGACCCTGCACCCGGGCTACAGCCGGTTCTTCTTCAATGTGATCGACCGGCTCCTGAACCGTGGCCACTCGGTCCATGCCGCGTTCAGCTCGGTGGGCAAGAAGACGGGCGGGCTCGAGGCGTGGGACCAGGGCCGGCGCGGCCTGACGCTCGATCTGCAGGACTTCCCTGGCCGCTCGGGCCCATGGAAGTACTTCGCCGAATGGGTTCGACGGGTCCACGACTATGTGCGCTATCTCGACCGTGAGTATGAGGGCGCCGACTTCCTGCGTCGTCGTATCGGCGACCTGCTGCCCCCCTCCGCCAAGCCCTTGACGCGCCTGCCGCAATTCCCGGGCCCGGTGGCGCGGATGATCAGGCGCGCCGTCGGCGCGCTCGAGCGCCTGATCCCCACCGAGCCGGCCGTCGACGCCTACATCCGCGACGTCGCGCCCGACCTCATCCTGGTCTCCCCCCTGATCGACGCCAAGGACATCAAGCAGACCGACGTCATCAAGAGCGCGAGAGCCGCCGGCATCCCGGTCGGGCTCTGCGTCGGCAGCTGGGACCACCTGACCTCCAAGGGCGTCATGCACCTGAAGCCCGACCGGGTGCTGCTCTGGAACGAGGTGCAGAAGCGCGAGGCGATCCGCCTGCACGACATTCCCGCACGCGATGTCGTCGTCACCGGCGCCCATCCGTTCGACATGTGGTTCGACCGCCGCCCGACCGTCTCGCGCGAGGCCTTCCTCGGCCGGCTCGGCCTGCCGGCTGATCGGCCCTATGTGCTGTTCGCCGGCTCATCCAACCAGATCAATCGGCCCGAAGGCGAGATCGCCTTCGTCAGGCGATGGCTCGAGGCGCTGAGGTCCAGCCCCGATCCCAGGCTCCGCGATGTGGGAGTCCTGATCCGGCCCCACCCGGTGAACTACAAGCACTGGGTGGCCGACGACGCCCCGTTCGACGACGTCGTGATCTACCCACGGTACGGTCCCAATCCGGTGAACGACGATGATCGCGCGGACTATTTCCACTCGATCCACTACTGCGCCGCCGTCGTCGGCATCAACACCAGCGCCATGGTCGAGGCGACGATCCTGAACAAGCCTGTCTTGACCGTGCTGGCCGACGAGTTCGCCAATCAGCAGCAGACGCTGCACTTCCGCTACCTTCTGCCCGAGAACGGCGGCCACCTCCTGGTGGCGGCCAGTTTCGAGGCCCACGCCGCTCAGCTCTCCAAGGTGCTGGAACAGCCGCATCTCCAGGACGCGGTCCTCGGCCGGTTCGTTCAGAGCTTCCTGCGGCCGCGCGGACGTGAGCGGGAGGCCGTCGACCACGTCGTGGCCGAGATCGAGGCGCTCGCCGATCTGGCGGTGCGGCCGCGGCCGGCGGTGCCGTTCCTGGCCAGGCCTCTCAGCCGGATCACGGCGGGCGTCCTTGCCAGGACGACGGCCGGGCTGGCCGAGCAGGATCGTCAGAGGCAGGCCAAGCAGGAGCGGCGGTTGAAGGCGAAGCAGCGCGTCCCGGCCGTCACGGTCGAGACCGAGCAGGCCTAGGCGAGGGGCGAAGGACCATGTCAGACGCGGCAATCCCATCCGTCGCCGAAGCCCAGGCGAGGCTTCGCAGGCTCATCCAGGCAGAGCCCTCCGATCCCGGCCCCCGGCGCAAGCTGGCCGCGCTCCTCGCAGAGCAGGGAGACCTGATGGGCGAGACCGCCGCCCTCGAGGACATGCTGGCCGCGTGCGCAGACGATCCCGCCGCCCGCGCCCGGCTCGTCGCGCTTCTCGCGGCGGCTGGCCGTGAGGCGGAGACGCTGGCGCACCTGCGGGCGCTGGCCGATGTCCAGGACGGCGCCTATCTGCGCAAGCTCGTGGCCAGGGGCCTGGAGGAGCAGGGGGTCGGCGCCGATCGTTTCCTGCAGCGGCTCATGGATCACGTGGGGGACGACCATGCGGCCCGCGCGCTGGTCGCAGGCCCTGTCCGTGGCGGGATCGGGATCAAGGAGATGCAGATGCATTCGGTGCGTCGCGTCACCGCGATCGCCGAGTTCATGCGCGCGCGCTCCTACATGGAGATCGGAGTCTCCAAGGGCCGCACCTTCCACGCCATAGACCTGCCGCGGAAGGTCGCCGTCGACGTCGGCTTCCGGTTCGACGTGGAGGCGCACCGACGCGATGGCGTGGATTTCTTCGAATACCCGTCGGACGACTATTTCTCCGATCATGCCGTCGACGAAAGGTTCGACGTCTTCTTCATCGACGGCTTGCACACCTTCGAACAGACCTATCGGGACTTCCTCAACACCCTGAAATACGCCCACGACCGGTCGGTCTGGCTGATCGACGACATCCTGCCCTGCGACCAGTACAGCGCCCTGGCCGATCCGGAGGAGTGCGCGCGGCTGCGGCAGGAGGCGGGCCTGGATTCCCACAAGTGGCACGGCGACACCTACAAGACGATGTACGCCATCCACGACCTGCACCCGGACCTGAGCTTCGTGTCGATCAACACGAACGGGAACGGCCAGTCGCTTGTGTGGCGGTCGCCGCGCCCGGGCTTCGAGCCCGTCCTGGGCTCGATGGGCGAGATCGAGACGCTCGACTATTTCGGCATGCTCGAGTTGCAGGACGTCCTGAACTTCCGGTCGGAGGAGGAGGCGCTCTTGACCCTGTTCACCTCCATGTCCGAGCCCCAGCAAGCGTAGAGGCCGGACGGTCTCGTCAGGCCGGCTGCAGCGCCCGCGTCGGCAGGGCGACGGTCTCGTCGCCGAAGTATTCCAGGAACAGGCTGATGATCAGATCCTGCAGCCACAGGGCGACATGGCGCGTGGAGCCGCCCCAGCCGAACGCCGGCTCGTGGCCCTGGGGCAGGTGGCCGCTGAGCCAGCGCGCGATCTCGAAGGACGGCCAGTAGTAGGCGCCGTCCAGGCCCTGCGACAGGAACTCGTGCGTCGCCAGCCGCAAGGTGGACTTGGAGATGCAGTCCGCCTGCACGGCAGAGCGCATCTCCTGGGTGCCCTCCAGGGCGACGGGGGACACGGTCAGGACCACCTTGACCTTGGGGCTGAGGGTCCTCAGCCGCGAGACGATCCGATTGAGGTTGTCGACGTTCTCCTCGACCGTGGTCGTCCGGAACACCGTCTCCAGGTGTCGCGACATGCTCCGCTCATAAGGCAGGACGAACGCCCCTGTGTCGGCCTCGAACAGGCACGGCGCCGCGCCCAGCGAGAAGATGAAGACTTCGGCGTCGGAGAGGTGCGTGCGGTAGGCCTCTCGCTCGGCGGCGCCGAAATAGCTCTCCATCTGCGCCGACCGGTCGTCGTGCACGCCCTCGACCACCCAGTCGAGCAGATAGCGGTTGGCGTAGGTGCTGTTGATGTTCTCGGCCACGCGGCGGTGGAAGACGTCCAGGCCCCGCATGATCAGCCGATCCGCGAGATGCTCGGCGAAGCACGAGCCCATGTTCGCGACCTTGGTCGTGCGGCTGATCAGGTCGACGTCCTTGGGAACGCCCGCCAGGACGTAGCGCCGGACGACGGACTCGAAGTCTTCGAACAGGTGGGTCTTCACCGGCCAGATGGCCGGCCGCACGCTGGTCCTGGCAGGCGCCCGGCCGTCGCTGTGTGCGGGCGTCTTTGGCCCGCTCAGGGCCGTGGTCGCTGTCCTTCCGGCCTTGGAGTCCGGTTCCAGCTCCGCCGCCCGGCGCAAGGCCGCCTTCGCATCCTCGGACTTGCCGACCCGGCGCATCGAGCGGGCCAGGAAGAGCTCGGTCTTGGCCGACTCGGGCCCGAGCTCGGCCGCCCGTTCGGCATGGTCGCCTTCGACCCGGCGGAGGAACTTCACGAAGCTGGTATAGGCCGCGGGCTCCTCCGGCATGAGGCGGACGGCCCGATGATAGAGCTCGAACGCGCGCTCCATCTGGTTTCGCCGTTCGGCGATGTCCGCCAGCGCCTCGATCACGCGAAGGCCGGGCTGATCGCGCTCGAGCAGGGGCGCCAGGATCGCCTCCGCCTCGTCCAGGCGGCTCATCTCGAGGAGCCATGTCCCGTAGCCGACCTTGATCTCCTCGTTGGCGGGATTGAGCTCCATCGCCCGCCGCAGCTGAGTCTCCGCTGGAAGGCGGCGTGCGGCCAACGCCCTGCCATAGGCGACGAGCGCCGCGACGTTGTCCGGCGCGCGGGCGAGAAGGTCTTCAAAGATGGCGACGGCCTCGGGCCACTTGCCGGCCTTGTCCAGGCTCTTGGCCGTCTGCAATCCTTCCCGCACCTGCTTGGAGAAGATCTGCGGGGTCTGTTCGTCCTGACCGTCCGTCATGCCGCCCCACCTCCTTGGGGCATTATCCAGCACCTGCGGCCCAAGTCCAGCAAGCCGGCGCTGTGCGATATGCCTTGTCGCGCGCCGCTTCGAACGCAGGCCGGTCCATCAGGAAGAGGCGCGCCCGCGTCGCGTACGGCCAGCCTATTGCGAGGCGAGGGCCGGCGCGGGCTCCGCGGCGGCTGGCGGCGCGTCCGGCGGCGCGTCCGGCGGCTCGGCGGGGGCCGGCTCGGTCGGCTCCATCGATGCGTCGCCGTGGTACTCGAGGAACAGGCCGATCACCAGGTCCTGGAGCCAGACCGACACGTGCCGCGAATCTCCATCGTTGGCGCCGAAGGCCCGGGGGTTGGCGTCGGTCAGATGGGATCCGAGCCAGCGGACGATCTCGAACGACGGCCAGTAGAGGATGTCGTGATCCTCCGCCCGCATGTCCTCGACGGTCAGGCGCAGGACCGACTTCGACACACAGTCGGCCACCACCGCGGAGGCGTATTCCAACGTTCCGCCCAACGAGACCGGCGAGACGGTCAGCAGGATCTGGACGTTCGGATTGAGCGAGCGCAGGCGCTCGACGATGTGACGCAGGTTCTGGACATTCTCCTGGACGGTCGTCGTCCGGAAGTGGCAGCCTTTGGGCGCGGTTCCTTTGACCAGCACGAACTCGCCCGTGTCGTCGTCGAAGAAGCAAGGCGCCACGCCCAGGGAGAAGATGAAGAGGTCGCAGGCGCGAAGCCGGCGCTCGATTTCGAGGCGGCGGTCGTCCCCGTACCAGTTCGTCAGCTTCTCGGAGTCCGGCCCCTGGGCGCCGCAGACCCACTGCATCAGGCGCTCGTTGGCGTAGGTGCTGTTGATGTCCTCGGCCAAGGGAACATAGAAGGCCTCGATTCCCCTCCATTGAAGACGTCCTGCCAGGTGTTCGGCGAAGCACGAACCCATGGTCGCCACCTTGCTGTCCTTGCCGACCAGGGCGCGCCGCTCGACCCCGCTCAGGACGTAGCGCCGGACCAGTGAAGGGAAGTCGTGAAAATGTTGGGCCCGACCCGGCCACACCGCCGGTCGTCGGTTCGCCCGTGGGCTGGGTCCGATGACGGTGGACAGGTGCCGGCGCAGGGCGGCGCGCTGCTTGCGCAGCTGGGCGACCATGTCCGGTTTCGCTTCGGCCGCGCTGGCCGCATCGGCGGACAGCAGCTGTCCCAGGAAGCTTGCCCGCGCGCGGCGCGCCTTGGCGTTGTCGGGCTCGAGCTGGATGGCGCGGGACAGCAGCCGGAACGCCTCGTCGACGCGACCTTGCCGCTCGCACACGTTGGCCAGGCCGAGAATCGCCTGCAGATCCTCAGGCTCGGACCTCAGCAGCTGCTTGAAGGCTTCTGCGCCCGCCGCCAGGTCGCCCGAATTGGTCGTCCACCTCGCCAGCTCGAGCAGCGCGCGGCTGTTGTCCGGCTCGATCTCCAGCGCCCGTCGCAGGTGTGTCTCGGCCTCCGGGAGCCGGCGCTGGGCCAGCGCCTTGCCGTAGGCCAGGTGGATCTCGGCCTGGTTGGGCGCCTGCTCGGCGAATTCCTCGAAGACGGCAGCCATCTCCTCGAAGGTCGCGACCCGGCGGCCGCTGCCGGCGAGGATCTTGAACAGGGCTTCTGTGGCCTCATCATCCCCGTCGCCGCCCTGGGCGAGGATTCGCAGATGGACCTCCGCCTCGGCGTTGCGTCCGCTCTCCGAGAGCAGGCGCGCCAGGCGGGACCTCGCCTGCCAGGACTCGCTGGACGTCTCCAGCATGGACGCCAAGGCGGATATCTCGCCCTCGACGTCCTCGAGATCGGCGTGGTGCTTGGCCAGCCGCCGCCAGCCTTCGGGATTGGCCGGCTCGGCTTCGGCGACCGCCCGCAGGTGGGCGGCCGCCTCGTCCCGGCGATCGCCGTCCAGAAGCAGCTTCACCAGCCGCTCACTCGCCGCGAGGTCCGGGCCCGAGGCGGCCAATTGGTCGTGAATCGCCCGGATCTCGGCCTCGGAATCCCCGATTTCCCCAAGCACCCGCGTCAGCCGGCTCCACCCCCTGGGATCCTCGGGCGCGGCCTCGGCCAGGATCCTCAGCTGCGTCGCCGACTCGGGCTTGCGGCCTGCGCCTTTCAGCAGCCGGACGAGCCGCCTGCGCGACTGCATGTCGTCACTGGTCAGCGCGAGCTGGCGGTTCAGGGCTTCGATCTCGGCCTCATCGTCGCCGTGGTCCGCCAGCATGGCGACCAGCCTGCGCCAGATCGCCGGGTTCTGCGCGTCGGCCTCGGCCAGGGCGCGCAGGTGGTCCACGGCTTCGGCATGACGTCCCTGCTCCGCCAGGAGCGCAATCAGCCGATCGCTCGTGGGGGGGTGGGGGCCCAACACGTCCAGCCTGCGGCGCAGCGCCACGATCTCCGTCTCGGCGTCGCCGATCAGGTCGCAAAGGCCGCAAAGCTTGGACCAGGTCTCCGGGTCGGCGTGAGCGCCCAGGGCGAGGGCGCGCAGGTGTTCCTTCGCGTCGTCGCCGCGGTTGCGGTCACACAGCAGTCGCGCAAGCCGCAGCCGCGGGTGATGATCGGGGGCGCAGTGGCGCAGCAGATCGCTCAAGGCCGCGATCTCGCCGTCTGCGTCGCCGAGCTCCGCATGCAGATTGGCGAGCCGGATCCACCCGTCCGCCGCTTCCGGCGTCGCCTCCGCCAATTCGCGCAGGTGCGGCGCCGCTTCTTCGCCCCGCCCGCGCTCGCGCAGCAGGCGCGCCAGCCTCAGCCGGGATGGCAGGTCGTCGCCGCAGTGACGGGCGAACTCGGCCCGCACCGAGATCTCACCGTCGATGTCGTCGATATCGTTGTGGAGCTGGGCCAGCCTCTTCCAGGCGTAGCTGTCCTGTGGAGACCGCCCCGCCAGGGTCCAAAGGTAGGAGATGGCGTCGGCCCGCCGATCAGCCATGACCAGCAGGCCGATCGCGCGATCGTGCCCCCTGAGGTAGCTGGGATCGAGTTCGGCCGTGTGCTTCCAGATGGCGACCTCGCCATCAACGTCGCCATTTTCGCGGCAATTGCGGGCGCGCTTGCGCAGGTCCGTCATTACGCCCGCGTCGATCACTCCGACACCCTCCAACTGCGACCGCTGGCCGCAGCCGGGGCGGCCCGAGAATCCTTACAGTTTTGCGTCCGACGCCCCGCCGCGATCATTCCTTCACCGCCGGGGCTTGGCAAGCGCAGCTGGCTCTTCCGCTGGGGTCATGGGCCTGCGCGCCCACCGAAACGACGCGCCGCGCGCCGCCGGCGGACGCTGACCCGTGCGCAACCCGGACCGCCCTTAGGGGAGCGCGCCCTCCGTCGCCGGTTCCTGAACTGTCGCTGCGGCGAGCCCGCTATCGCCGTGATATTCCAGGAACAGTCGAATGACGAGGTCCTGCAGCCAGACCGACACGTGACGACTGTCGCCGTCGTTGGCGCCGAACGCGCGCTGGTTCGTGTCGGTGAGGTGGCCGCTCAGCCAGCGGACGATCTCGAACGACGGCCAGTAGTGGACGTCCGGGTCCCGGGCCAGGAGGTCCTCGACGGACAGCCGCAGGACCGACTTGGACACGCAGTCGGCGACCACCGCCGAGGCGTACTCCAGCGTCCCGCCCAACGATACTGGCGAGACGGTCAGCAGAAATCTTGACGTCCGGGTTGAGCTCGCGCAGGCGCAGGATGATGTGGCTCAGGTTCTCGACGTTCTCGGGGACCGTCGTCGTCCGGAAGTGCGCCCCTATGCCTGACCTGCGGAACAGGACGAACTCGCCGCCCTCGTCCTTGAAGAAGCAGGGCGCGACGCCGAGCGAGAAGATGTAGAGGTCGCAGGCCCTCAGATTGGCCTCGATCTCGTCGCGCCGCTCTGGTCCGAACTTGTCGTCCAGCTGTTCGGCGTACTCGTTCCTCACGCCCGCCGCCCAGTCCATGAGGCATCGGTTGGCGAAGGTGCTGTTCACGTCCTCCGAGACCTGGACATAGAAGGCGTCGATCCCGCGCAGCTGCAGCCGGCGCGCGACGTGCTCGGCGAAGCACGAGCCCATGGTCACCGCCTTGGAGCTCCTGGTCACCAGCACCTTGCGCTCGATGCCGGCCAGGACGTATCGGCGCACCAGCGCCTCGAAGTCGTCGAACTGGTGGGCCTGGCTGGGCCAGGGCGCAGGCCGGCGGCGCGACTGCTGCGGCCGGCGCTGATCGGTGAAGCGCTCGGTCAGCGCATCGTGCTTGTGCTGGACTGAGCGCAGCTTCTTGGCCAGGCTGTCCGAGTCCGGAGCGAGCTCTGAAGCCCTTTCGGTGTCGATCACCGCCTGTCGGCTCAGGAAGCTGGCCCGGAACCGGAAGACCTTGGCGTTGTCCGGCGCCGCCTTGGCGGCGCGCGCGTAGAGCGCGAAGGCCTCCTCGATCTTACCCTGGCGCTCGAGGATGTCGGCCAGGCCGAGGATGGACAGGATGTCGTCCGGCGTCGCCACCAGCACATTCTGGAAGGCTTGTGCGGCCTCGTCCAGGCCGCCGGAGCGCTGGGCCCACCGCGCGAGCTCCAGGCGCGCCTGGGCGTTGTCGGGATCCATCTCCAGGACCATGCGGAACTGGTCGCCCGCTTCCGGCAGCTTGCGATCGGCCAGCGCCTGACCGTAGGCGATCCGGACGCCGGTCTGGTCCTTCGCGCGGACCAGCAGCTCCTCATAGGCGGCCACGGTGGCCTCCCAGGAGGCGTCGCGACCGCCGCGAGCCGTGGTCAGTTTCACCAGTCGCGCAGTCGCGCCCGAGTCGAGCTTGGCGTGCTTGAGCTGGTCCTCCAGCGCCGCGCGCTCGCCTTCGACGTCGCCGAGCTGGGCATGCAGCTGCACGAGGCGCTCCCACGCCTCACCGTTCTGCGGGTCCGCTTCGGCCAGGGCGCGGACAGGGGCGACCGCTTCGCGTCCCCGGCCGGCTTCCAGCAACAGGATGGACAGCCGTCGGCAGGCGACGGCGTCGGGTCCCGTGAACTTCACTTGATCCGCCAGGGCGGCGATTTCGCCCTCGCGATCACCGCATTCCTCATAAAGCTTGGCCAGACGGGTCCAGCCTTCGACGTCCTGAGGGCTCGCCTCGGCGAGGATGCGTTGGTGAATCCCCGCCCGCGGCGACTGTCCGGCTTCGAACAGCAGCTTCGCAAGGTGGTAGCGCGCGTCCAGATCCTCTCCAGAATGGCGCAGCATATCCTCGATTGCGGTGATCTCACCTTCCCGATCGTTCCGGTCCGCATGCACGCGGACAAGCCGCCGCCACAGCTCGACGTTTGTCGGGTTCGCTTCCGCCAGGCTCCTCAGTTGCGCGATCGATTCGGCCTCGCGACCGTTATCGGCCAGGAGCCTGATCAGCCTGGCGCTGGAATCCGCGTCCGACGGGCAGGCCTTGAGCAGGTTCTGCAGCGCCGCGATCTCGCCCTCTGCGTCGCCCAGTTCCGACTGGAGCCGGGCGAGCCTGCGCCAGCCGTCCACGTTCCCAGGATCGGCCTCGGCCTGGCCGCGCAGGAGCGCGGCGGCCTCCAGGCTCCGATCCGTCTCCATCAGCAGCCTGAACAGGCGGGCGCTGGCCGTCGGCGTCGGGCCGCAGGCCTGAAGCCAGTCCCTGAGCGCCCCGATCTCCGCGTCTGGGTCTTCCAGCTCGGCGTGCAGCCGCGCCAGGCGCCTCCACCCCTCCGGGCTGGCCGGATCGGCCTCGGCCAGGGCCCGAAGGCGCACGGCCGCCTCGGGCTTGCGGCCGCTATCCATCAGTATACGAATGAGGTGCTCGAGCGTCTCCTTGTCCGCCCCGGTCGTTGCAAGCAGCCCATCCAGGGCGGAGATCTCGCCCTCTACGTCGCGCGTCTCCTGGCAGAACCGGGCCAGCCGCCGCCAGCCTTCCGGGTCGGCCGGATCGGTCTTCGCCAGCGCGCGAAGATGCGCCGCCGCCTCCGCGCCGCGGCCGGCCCCCGTGAGCAGCCGGACCAGTCTTGCGCTGGCGCCCGGGTCGGCGCCGCGGGCGGCGAGCATGTCCTGCAGGGCCGCGATCTCGCCCTCAGGGTCGCCGAGGGTGGCGTGCAGCCGCGTGAGCCGGGACCAACGCTCGGCGTCGCCGGGCTCGGCTTCGGCCAGCGCGCGAAGGTGCGCCGCCGCCTCGGCCCCCCGGCCGTTCTCGGTCAGCAGCTTCAGCAGCCGGGCGCTCGATCCGGCGTCGAAGCCGCAGTCCGAAAGCCTCGCCTGGTGCGCCTCGATCTCGCCGTCGACGCTTCCCAGCTGCTGCTGCAGACGGATCAGCTGGCGCCAGCCCTCGGGATTGGCCGGGTCGGCCTCGGCCAGCGCCTGGAGGTGCGCCGCCGCCTCCGCGCCCCGCTCGCTGTCCACGAGCAGCTTCACCAGCCGGGTGCTCGCGCCGGCGTCCGGGCCGCAGCCGGCCAGCCGGTCCTGCAGGGCCGCGACCTCGCCAGCGACGTCGTTCAGGTCGGATTGGTGCCGCTCCAGTCGCCGCCAGCCGTCCACGTCGCGCGGGTTGGCCTCGGCCAGGGCCCGCAGATGGACGGCCGCCTCCACGCTGCGGCCCGTCTCCGAAAGCAGCCTTGCGCATCGGGTGTGGGCGGCCGAATCGCCGGGGGCGGCGTCCAGAACCTTCTGCAGCGCCGCGATCTCGCTCTCGGCGTCTGCGAGGTCGGCGTGCAGCCGCGCCAGACGGCGCCAGCCCTCCGGATCGGAAGGATCGGCTTCGGCCAGGGCCCGCAGGTGGGCGACCGCGTCGGCGGTGCGTTTGGCATCGGTCAGGAGCCTGACCAGCCGCGCCGATGAAGCTGCGTCGAACCCGCAGGCGTCGAGGCCGTCCCTCAGCGCGGCGATCTCGCCGTCCACGTCTCCCGCCTGCTGGTGGTGGCGCACGAGCTGGCGCCAGCCCTCGGGATTGCCCGGCTCGGCCTCGGCCAGGGCTCGAAGATGCGCCGCCGCTTCGGCCTTCCGGCCGTTCTCGGTCAGGAGCTTGAGCAGCCGGGCGCTGGCGCCGGCGTCGGGGCCGCAGGCGGCCAGCCGGTCCTTCAGGGCCGCGATCTCGCCTTCGACATCCTCCGACAGCTGATGCAAGCGCGCCAGGCGACGCCATCCTTCGGCGTCCTGCGGGTTGGCCTGCGCCAGCCGGCGAAGCTGGGCGGCCGCCTCGCCGCCGCGCCCGCTTTCGGACAGGAGCCTGACCAGCCGCGCTTCGGCGGCGTCATCCAGGCCGCAGGCGTCCAGCCGGTCCTGCAGCGCGGCGATCTCGCCTTCGGCGTCGCCCGCCTCCTGGCAGAACCGGGCGAGCCGCCGCCAGCCTTCCGTGTCGGCCGGATCGGCCTTCGCCAGCGTGCGAAGATGCGCCGTCGCTTCCGCGCCACGGCCGGCCCCCGTCAGTAGCCGGATCAGTCGCGCGCTGACGCTCGCGTCAGGACCTCTGGCGCCTAGCATGTCCTGGAGGGCGGCGATCTCGCCCTCCACCTCGCCAAGGTCGGCGTGCAGCCGGGCGAGCCGGGACCAGCCCTCGGCATTGCCTGGCTCGGCCTCGGCCAGAGCCCGAAGATGCGCCGTCGCTTCGGCCTTCCGGCCGTTCTCGGTCAGCAGTTTGAGCAGCCGCGAGTTCGATCCGGCGTCGAAGCCGCAGGTCTTGAGCCGCCCCTTGTGAGCCTCGATCTCGCCGTCGACGCTTCCCAGTTGCTGCTGCAGACGGATCAGCTGGCGCCAGTTCTCCGGATTGGCCGGGTCGGCCTCGGCCAGCGCCTGGAGGTGCGCCCCCGCCTCCGCGCCTCGCCCGTTGTCCACGAGCAGCTTCGCCAGCCGGGCGCTGGCGCCGGCGTCGGGACCGCAGGCGGCCAGCCGGTCCTTCAGGGCCGCGATCTCGCCTTCGACATCCTCCGACAGCTGATGCAAGCGCGCCAGGCGACGCCATCCTTCGGCGTCCTGCGGGTTGGCCTGCGCCAGCCGGCGAAGCTGGGCGGCCGCCTCGCCGCCGCGCCCGCTTTCGGACAGGAGCCTGACCAGCCGCGCTTCGGCGGCGTCATCCAGGCCGCAGGCGTCCAGCCGGTCCTGCAGCGCGGCGATCTCGCCTTCGGCGTCGCCCGCCTCCTGGCAGAACCGGGCGAGCCGCCGCCAGCCTTCCGGATTGGCCGGATCGGCCTGTGCGAGCGCACGAAGATGCGCCGCCGCCTCCGCGCCACGGCCGTTCACGCTCAGCAGCTTGGCCAGTTGGGCGCGAACGACAGGGTCCTCGCCGGCCGCGTTCAGAAGTTTGGTAAGCGCCTCGATCTCGCCTTCGACATTGCCGGTGTCGCCTTGGAAGCGGGCCAGGCGCCGCCAGCGGCCCACGTCCCCCGGCTCGGCCTCGGCCAGGGCGCGAAGGTGTTCGGCGGCCTCGTCGTTCCGGCCGCCTTCGGCGAGCAGCTGGGCGCACCGATTGCGCGCTTCGGCGTTGCCGGAGTTCGATCTCGAGAATCGCGCGCCACGCCGCGATCTCGCCTTGCGTGTCGCTCGAGGCGCGCAGGGACCGGGCGGTCTTGCGCAGCCGGCTCAGCTCGCTTGCGTCGGCCAAGTTTTCGTCCCGCCTTGAAGAATGATCCTGCGCCGCGAAGCGGCGGCGAGGCAAGCCCGGGGCGCTCGCCGGCGAGTCCTCGAGTCGTCATTTAAGGGCGAGAGCGCATGAGGGTGAACGAGCCTCCGCAATGGCGGAACTCGGCTGGCCCGACCAGTCATCAGGCGCCGTTCAGGGCCGGGAAGACGGTTCCCAGGGATCTTCAGCCGGGAGCGCCCGGCTTGGGCCGGGAGTTCTTTCCCTTGCCGAGGTCCGAGCGCTTGAAGCGCATGTAGTGCGGCTCGAACCAAGCGTAGGCCTTCTTGTAGGCGACCTGGAAGATGTTCCGCTTGATGGCTAGGTGGACCGGCTCGAACCACCGGTAGGCCTTCTTGTACTGGCTATCGAGCTGCTTATGCCAATTCAGGAACCGTTTGACCGTCCGCTTTCGCACTTCCCAGTAGACCTGGTCGTAGGAAAGGGCCAGCAACTGCCCCGCGTCCAGATCGGGAGGACGATAGCCGGGCTGTCCCGCGGCTTTGAGGATCTCGATCGCGTGCACGAGGCGCGTGTTCAGATGGCTGTTGAACGGCGGCGCGTCGCCCGGCTTGAACAGGATCACCTGCTGTCTGGATTTGCTGTACTTCGCCGTCGCCCGACGCCAGCGCAGCACTTCGGGCAGGACGTGGATCTCGCCCTGCAGCCCTACCTCCAGGACGACGAGCCGGTCGGGCGCCAGGACCTCGCGGAAGACGCCCGCCCGTTCCATCGCGTCCGAGCGCATCAGGCCGTAGACCATGTTGCCGAAGCCCTTGCCGGCGCGGTGCAGGTTGTGGAAGCGGGCGTACGAGCTGGGGAAGCCGCGGGCCTCGTACCTGTCGACCTGGTTGGCGCGCTTGAGGACCCGGCCTTCCTCGTCCATCGGCGCCGTCAGCGGGTAGGCCAAGGTGGCCTGCGGGTTGTTGTCCAGCTCCTCGACCATGGCCTCCAGCCATCGGGGATCCAGCAGGTCATGGTCGGCGCACCAGGAGAAGTACTCCTGATTGGGAACGACTTTGCGGCCGAGGCGGAACACGGCGTCCCAGGCGCCGATCATGCCCTTGCGGGTCAGGCCCCTGAACGCGAAGGCGTTCGGCACGTCGGCCAGCACCTCGCGGATGATGTCGGGCGTGGCGTCCTCGGAGCTGTCGTCGTGGACGACCAGCGCGAAGTCCGTGAACGTCTGGCTGAGGATGCTCTCCAGCGTCTGGCGCAGGAATCGCGAGCCGTTGTAGGCCGGAAGACCTAGGACGACCCGCGCTGAAAAGGTGGGCGGCCGCTCCAGCAGCGGGGTCACGGTCGCAAAGACGTCGGCGTCCTTCATGCCATCCTCATCCGCGTCGAGGCTGCGAGCCTAGCGGCCGTAGGGGCCGCCCGTCAAAGCGCAAGCGACCAAGTCCGCGCGGAACAGCCGGAGCGCGAATGCGAAAGTGCGCGCGGTTTCGCCGCCCGAACGCGCCGGAAGCCGAAAGACCTAGACCCGGTCGATGCGGACGGCGACCTGTCGCGACTCCGAGCGGCCGATGTAGCTGTACTCGATGCCGAACGTCTCGACGACCTCGGAGAAGGCCTTCACCTCGTGGTCCTCCCAGCTCGGATAGTTCAGGTACTCGTCGAACACGATGATGGTGCCGGCGACCAGCCGGGGCTGCAGGGCCTGCAGCACGGTGCGTGTGGACGAATAGATGTCGCAGTCGATGTGGATGAAGGCGGCCGGGCCGGGGTGGGTCTCGAGGAAGCCCGGCAGGGTGTCGTCGAACCAGCCCACGTGAAGCTCCACGTTCGCGGCGACGGGCGGCGGCTGGCCCTGCACGTCGAACTGGCCGGCCGACAGCGAGACGCCGCCCGCCTCGGGCAGCCCGCGGAAGGAGTCGAAGCCATGGACCGCGCCGGCGTGGCTCTCGGCGATCATGTTGATCGTCTTGCCGCTGTAGACGCCGAACTCGAGGTAGAGCCCCTCGACGGTCACCTGCTCAGTCGCCCACTTCAGCAGAAGCTTGCGGTTGGTCACCGGCTGCACGTTCGCCATGTGCTTGAGCACATAGCGCGCGCTCGACAGGCCCGCCTCGAGGTCGATGAAGTACCGCATCATCGTCCGGTCGCGGTTCTGCTCATCGAGCATCCGCTCGACCCGCTCCAGGCCTTTGCGCAGCTCCGCCAACGCGGCGAACACGTCCGGCTCGGCCTGCGCGGCCGGCGTCTTCACCTCCTTAGGGGGCTTCTCTGCGACGCTTCCCACCACCGCTGCCTTTCTTCACTTGCATCAGGCGCCCCGCCGTGCGGCGCGGGCGCGATTTCCGTCTTGGCTCCGGCCAGCCCTAGGCTTTCTCGAGCGCGGGAGCGTCCGCCGCTGGCTCCTTGGGCGGCTTGGGGGCCTTCTTCAGGCCCAGTTGGAAGAGGAGCTCCTCGTAGTCCTCGACCAGGGTCGACGTCATGGCCTCCAGGTCCACGCTGACCACGCCGTCGTAGGTGACGTCGACGTTCCAGTTCTTGCGGTCGCGCCGACGCTCGGTGGTCTTGTAGCGGTCCGCAAGGGCCTCCTCGACCATCATGGGGTTCGAAAGCTGGAGCGGCAGGACGAAGTCCTCGGCGGTGGTGCGGCGCATGACGGTCAGCAGCAGCGTCGCCTTCGCCGGCCAGGGCGGCAGCGCCGGGAAAAGATAGGTCCAGTTGGGCTTGGCGTTCATCCAAAGACCCAGCACCTC
Organism: uncultured Alphaproteobacteria bacterium; assembly: GCA_963775275.1. Lineage (GTDB taxonomy): Bacteria > Pseudomonadota > Alphaproteobacteria > Caulobacterales > Caulobacteraceae > JANWHQ01. Next base: position 2,420,883 of record CAVZII010000005.1, read on the forward strand.
GTAGTCGTTGGCCGCCGCCAGCGCCTCGAAGAAGCAGGGCGAATAGGAGAACAGGCCGTGATTGATCGCCATGTGCATCGGCAGCGCATGGACCATGTACCCGCCGGGCGCCGTCAGGTCGTGGATGGTTCGGAAGCACGACACCTGATCGATGATGTGCTCGGTCGTGCCGAGGTTCGTCGTCAGCGTCGCCTTGTGCTTCAGCTCGGGGCCGACCCGGTCATAGTTCAGGTCGAACGGGATCGAGCCGAACCGGCCGTCGATGTCGAACGCGACATATTCGGCGCCCAGCCGCTTGTAGAACTCGTTGCATGGACCCTTGTAGCGGCCGTTCTCGGGATCGATCGTCGCGGGCGTGTCCGCGCCGAAGCCGGCGAAGAACTTCTCGAGGAAAGGATCGAACTCGGGCAGCTTGGTGTCGTACTCCTGCGAGCCGATCTCGGCGACGAACTTGATGTCGTCGAAAATGCCCTGGTCCTGCATGAACTTGTAAAGGACGAGCATGGGCGGTCCGAGTCCCATGATCTAGCCTCCTTGAATTGACAAAGCGCCTTCGGCGGGGGGCGGCGCGGCCTTGGCGGTGGCGACACCCGCGCCGGGCGCGAACTCACTGTGCGACGCCAGCACGTCCTTTGCAAACGAATTGCAGATATAGCCGTGGCCCAGGAAGCCGTGGTCGGCGCCCCATTTGCGGACGTAGTAGATCTGCTTGGCCAAGGCCGAGGCGGAGTCCACGAGCATGTCGCGAAAGCGGGTCTGCAGCTCGGTTGCCGTCACGTCTCCATCGAGGACCCGGAGCATTTCTTTGACGGCCCTGAATATATCGTCTGGACTGTTGTCGACGTACTCGAAGTAGTCGGTGTTCCTGAACAGCATATAGTGCTTCTCGCCGATCAGGTCCGGCAAAGGCAGCAGCTCACCGGTCTCGAGATTCCGCACGCGCTTGAAGATGTATCTGTCCGTCGGCCGGATGGGATACGAGCCCAGGACGTCGGTCCCGTTGATCAGCAGCGTGGGCAGGCCGAACATGTAGGCCACGTGGTAGGGCCCCGACTCGGACGCGACCATGAAGCGCGCGACCGACAGCAGGTAGAGTTCGAGCAGACCGTCGCGCCCAGGATGCGTGGCCAGATCGAATACGCCCGGCCGCTCGACGGCCGGCATGCTGGCGTCGCCCGTACGGATGACGGCGAAGCCGCGGGACACCAGGTGGTCGATCGCCGGAAAATAGGTCGTGATGTCGGCGTTGCGCGTGAACTCGGCGCGCTTGAGGATCTTGCCTTCGGCGTCACGGTTCACCGGGTCCTGCTTGAAGCCGTGGTCGCGCACATGCAGGATCACCAGCGGCATTCCAAGCGGAATGCCCATCTCCTCGGCGCGGCGCCGGCAGCGTTCCTGATCACTGCGCTGCAGGCTCCAGCCCGGCATCTCGCAAATCTTCCGTCGCGCCAGGTATGACGGCGTCGCCTGCCCACGCTCGGCGTACAAGGTCTTGAGGAGGTGCGGGACGATCCAGTCCTGGTCCCGACTGGCGGGCCAGGCGGCGACCCTCGAGGGGTCTTCAACGATGAGGTCAAGCTGGATCCGGACCCGATCCAGCCTCTCCTGCAGGCGCGCCTTGATGAAGTCGCGCACCCGGCGTCGGATGGGAGCCGTCAGACGTTGAGCCAATGGCAAAGCCTGGGAGCCCGCTCCGGCCTTGGCGGGTACAGGGGACCGCGCGTCGCCGGAAAGGCTTTCGCCGTTGGCCGCTGCGCCTGTCGCCGCGACACCCCCGCCTGGAGCGCGCATCGTCTCTGACCCCCTACACTAGGCTCGATCCGAGATGCAGGCCGGGGCTGGTGATGTCAAGTTTGCAGGCCGCGCTCGCCCGCCTGGTCGCAGGATCGCCGCCGACTCCAGGCGTGGCGCGTGGCGGGGGACCCCGTTCGACTCCATGTCGCAGTCGCTCGATGCGTCACTTCGCCGGGTGCGCGGAGCGCGCCGCCGGAAGGACGGCCAGCCGGCCATGCAGCCTCAGACGGATGTGACAGCCTCCGAACCAAGCGCGGCGAGTCTGCCCTGCGTCAAGGCGTCGAGCATTCGGCTCTCGTTGTCCCGCACCCAGTCGAACAGCGTCTGGTCGGGAAGAAACGCCTCGCGCAGAGCCTGGTCGTACTGGGGCGAGAGCGTCAGCTTGGTGGCTCGGCCGCGCTGCAGATGGATCGGCGGGGGCGGCTTCAGCTCGTACGCGATGGCGAGGGATTCCAGGAGCCGCCCAACCGACGAAGTCGTCACGGCGGCGGCGAAACGTCGCTCTATGACCTCGATCGCCGCGTCGGCGGAAGCTCGGCCGCTGCAGAGCGTCTTGCATTGGCGACGGCCCAGGCTCCTGGATCCCATGCCCTCCAGGATCCTGCGAGCGAAGTCTTCGAACTCCCCGTCGAACTGAGGCGCCTTGGTTTCGGTCGTCTTGACCCCGTCGATATCGACCGCTCCTTCTCGCATGTAGACGTAGAGCGACTTGAGCCTTTCGACCGGATCGCGCACCGTGACCAGACCGACGATGGGCCGGCCCACCTTGGGACCGAGCAGCGCGTCGAGCATCGGAAAGCTGGAGTTGGAGCAGACGACGGCCAGGCTGCGCCAATGCTCGGCAGGCAGTTCGGGCAGGAGATCTGGACGCTTCACAAGATTCAAGCGGAGCCACCTGTCCCCAAACATCGTACGCAGGCCGTTTTCGAGGCTGGTGCCGCCCGTCTTGGCCAGATGGGTATAGACTAACAGGGGTTTCGTCGGGCTCGTGTCCCACTCGATCATGCGGTGATCGATCCTTCCGCCATCACAACTTCTGGGGTTCTTGCCCGGTCACTTTGTGCCCAAGCTCTTCTGATCTGCAAGATCCGACGAGCGCCCAGCACCATAGCTCGAAGACCAGCTCCATGGCTCGAAGACCTGCGCCGCACCGTGCGCTCGCCAATGGGGCGAGCCGTCGCGCGCCGGCTCTGAAGGCCCGGGCGAGCCGTTCTTGCCGGCGGCTTTCCTCGGCATGGCGCCCGGCGCCGCGCTCGCTCGGCGCTACAGGGACCTTGCGCCAGCGCGCCCCGGCCCGGGCGTCGTCGTGCGTCGGTCAGGCGGCCGCCGGCGGTTGAGACGGCGCCTCCGTCCGCTCGGCCTCCGCAGCGGTCAACGCCGCCAGCCGCTCGGCCTCCTTGGCGGCCTTCTTCTTGTACTTCTTGCCCGGCACCGCTGTGGACATCTTCGCGGGCTTGGGCGCCGGCGCATCCAGCGCGATCTTGGCCTTGATCTCGGTCTTCAGCTTCTTGAGCTCGCTCGTCTGGGCGGCGATGTCCCGATAGAGCAGCCTGAACGCCAGATGCGCCAGGAGATCGCCCAATGGCGACTTGCGGAGCAGGACCGCGCCCGGCGTGCGCAGCCGATAGATCCCGCGGTTCGGCGTGCGCAAGGTGTTCACCACATAGACCGGGACGTCCTTGGAGCGCGCATAGTCCACCGCCATCATCAGCTCATAGGCCGAATGGCCGTATTCCTTGGTCCGGATGTCCACGAGCAGGAACTTGCGGCGCCCAAGCTCCATCATCAGGCGTCGCTGCTTCAGCCTACGGGCGCCCGAGGACATCTCCAGGCTTGGCGGGACGCCATGAAAGCTCTCTTGACCGGGGCTAGGCATGGCAGATGGCGACGAAGTTCCAGGCGCAGTTAGGATGGTGGGTCGAGATGATTTCATCGACCTGGGTAAAGATCAACGCCCGGCCGAACGTCTCTTCCAGGATCGCCCGGAACTCCTCGAACTCGTACTCGTGGACGTGATACTTCTTGCGGTTCTCGCTGGGGTTGGGAATCTTGCGCGGGGTGGAGATGAAGGCGACGCCGGCCGGCTTCAGCAAGCCCTTGATCGTCGCAAGCAGGTCACGCCCTTCGGGGACGTCTAAGTGCTCGATGACCTCCAGGTTCACCACCACGTCGAACTTGCCGAGGTCGGGGAAGTCGGTCAGTTCGTGGCCATAGCGCAGGTTGCGGCCCTCGTAGTGCTGCTTTGCGTGGCGGATGACCGCCGGACCCCGGTCCACCGCGATCACTTCTTGGACGTAGTCGGCGAGATAACGCGAGCCGTAGCCGGTGCCGCAGCCGATCTCGATCAGCCGGTCGGACTTCTTCACCAGCCGCGAGACGAACTTGTACCGGGCCAGGTGGAACATAAGGTTGTCCTGGGAGTCTGCGGACTCCTCCAGGGTGACCCGCCTCATGCCTTCTTGGGGATCTTCAGGAACTTCGAGCGTCACGCTGCCCATTCGCCTGCCATGTATTGTTGAAGGGTGATCGTCGGAGCCCAGCCTAGGTCAGCCCGGATTCGGCTGATGTCGGCGTGGGTGGTCGCCGCCTCCCCAGGGCGCGCGTCGATGAACGTATAGGGGTGATCGAACAGCTTCGCCACCTCCAGCACGGTCGCGGTCGAGCCCGCGCCCACATTGTAGGCGCGTCCCGACACGGGAGACAGCGCCGCTGCGAGGTTGGCCAGGGCCACGTCGCGCACGTGGATGAAGTCCCGGCTCTGCAGACCGTCGCCGGTGATCGTCAGGGGCTGACCGGTCTTCTTCTGGTTGGCGAAGATCCCCACCACGCTGGAATAGGCGTTCTGCGGGTTGTTCGGGTTGAAGGACCGCGGGCCATAGGGGTTGAAGTAACGCAGCGCCACCACCGGGATGTTCAGGAAGCCGCCGAGGATCAGGCAGTACTGCTCGGCCGTGTACTTCTGCAGCGCGTAGGGGCTGAGCGGCGCGATCGGGCAGTCCTCGGCGGTCGGGATCTGGGTCGGGTTGCCGTAGATCGCCGAGGAGGACGAGAACACCAGCTTCTTCAGCCGTTCGCAGCGCCCAAGCTTCTGAAGAAGCCGGATGGTGTCCACCACATTGGCCTCCTCGTGGGAGATCGGGTCGGTGAACGAGGGCTGGATGCGCGGCAGGGCCGCCAGATGGAAAATGTAGTCCGCCTCGCGCCAGAGTTCGTCCGGCGTCTCTGTGAAGGATTCGATGCGGTATTCCGCGCCTGCGACGCGATTGGACTGCGAGCCCGTCGAAAGGTTGTCCACGGCGACGACGCGCCATCCCTGCTCGGTCAGCACTTCCGTCACATGGGAGCCGATGAAGCCCAGGCCACCGGTGACGACTGCCAGCATGGAGATCCGATACCGAGGCGGTTCTTGGGGAAGGGGCGGAGCGAAAGCGGGTTGCGGCTAGCACGGTCTCATGAGCCCGGCAACCGCGTGTCCAGCCCTCGGACGAGGTCGACAGCAGGCCCCGGAGCCGGATATTGCGGCGTCGGGCAGGGGTGTTGCGTCGTGAGACTGAGCGCTGAGAATCAGGCGCTGTTCGCCGAATGCGCGCCGGCGCGCGAGCACTTCGCCGCAGGCCGCCGGGATGCCGCGCTTGCGGCGCTCGCGAACAGTTCCGCCTTCCGTGGCCTCACGTCTGAGGAGATTCGCCGCCGCGTCGCCATGTTGCACATGGAGGACCTGGTCGAGTGGGCGCGCCGGAACGCGGAACTGGTGGTCCCGGTGGGGCCGCCCTCGAGGCCGGTGCGGACGGTGATCACCTATGTGGTGGACAAGGGCGGGGTGTCGGAGCTTCCGCTCTCCTATGCGGAGGCCCAGCCGGAGGTCGCCGTGTTGAATGGCCTGACCTTCCTGCTCGGTTCCTCGATGGCCATGACGCCGGACGACAGCCTGGTCCGTGTCGCGCCCCGCTGGGGCAAGGGGATGAAGTTCCTGGAGAACGTTCCGGGGATCATCGGCTGGACCGAGAACTACAAAGACCTGCTGTTCCGACTGCCGCCTCAGGCCGCCCCGATCCCGGAGGCCGCCTACTTCTTCCTGAACTACCGCTACTACGGCGGCAACATCATCAACCTGGCGTCCATGGCCTTGATCCGCGAGGTCAGCGGACCGACGAGCATGCCGCTCCTGACCGATGTCGGCCGGGGAATCGGTCCGGTCGAGATGGCGGCCCTGCGCCGGATGGGCTTCCCCGACAATGAGATCATCACGGTTCGCAACGACATGGCCACACGGGTGGACCGGCTCTGGGCCTGTCACCTGCCGATTACCTGGGACCACGACCCGATCAACTCGGACACCGCGCTCAACGTGCTGCGCCAGCGGCTGGGGGTGGCGCCGGAGCTGGGGCCGGGCGGCCCGGAGCTGGTGTACACCTCGCGCGGCGACGCCAAGAGGCGGCGGGTGGCCAACGAGGACGAGGTGCTGGACGTGCTGCGCCCGCTGGGCTTTCACGTCGTCAAGTTCGCCGAACTGGACCTGCAGCAGCGGATGGACGTCTTGCGCAGCGCCAAGATCGTGGTCGGCCCCGGCGGATCGAACCTGTTCAACATGGCCTTCGGCCCGCCCGGCGCCTGGGCCATTGAATTCGTGCCGGACAGCTGGGGCCGCGGCCTGCAGGACACCATCGCCCAGCTGATGATCAACCTCGGCAACAACCGGGTGAAGGTCCACTCCAAGTCCATCGAGGACCCGGACACCAAGCACAATGAGTGGGACATGTCGGTGCCGATCGCCGACCTGAAGACAGCGGTCGAATTCGTGATGGCCCAGGCTCTTTAGGAGCTCATTGGGCGAAAGCGTGAGCGATTTCGGCCCTTAAGCGCACTTCAAATGTTTGAATCTCAGCCACGATTCAGCGGTCAGGCGATGCCGCCCGACCTCGTCGTGCTCAAGGCCGCCAGCTCGGCCAGCCGTGGCAGGGCGGAGTCCTTCTGCGAAACCGACGTCGGCTGGATTGGCCACGCAATCGCCACATCCAGATCGTTCCAGCGCAGTCCGCGCTCGGCGTCAGGGGCGTAGGCCCCGGACGCCTGGTAGAGCGCCTCGGTCGCGTCGGCGAGCGTCAGGTAGCCGTGTGCGCATCCCCTGGGCACGTAGAGCGCGAGGCGGTTGGCGGCGGTCAGCTCCACGCCTGCCCAGCGCCCGAAGGTGGGGGATCCTGGCCTCACGTCCACCGCGACGTCGAACAGGGCGCCGGCGACGCATCGGGTCAGCTTGGCCTCGCCGTGCGGCTCGACCTGCCAGTGCAGGCCGCGCAGAGTCCCGCGCCGACGGCTGAACGACAGGTTCTGCTGGACGAAGCCGGCTTCCAGACCGTGGGCGGCGAATTCCTCCGCGCAGAAGCTCCGGGCGAAGTTCCCACGGTCGTCCTCGCGCGGCTCGAGTTCGACGATGACTGCGCCCGCGACGGCGGTTTGCCGGAAGATCACGCCTCCGCCTCCAGCCGCGCCTCGATGTCCGCCAGCGTCGCCGCGCGCATGTCGCCGCCATCACGGAGGCAGCGATACCAGCCCGTAGTGCGGCGAAGGCCTTCGTCCAGCCCCCAGGCGGGAAGTCCAATTGAGCTCCCGCCTCGCCTTGGCGCTGTCGATCGCCAGCAGCTTCGCTTCGTAGGGGTGCGCGTCCGCCGCAACTTCCCAAGCCGCGCCCGGGCCCCAAAGCCCCGCAAGGCGATCGCAGATCCAGGAGACAGGTCGCTCCTCCTGCTCGGAGGGGCCGAAATTCCACGCGTCGAACGACGCGCCGCCCGCGCTGACGCGTTCGGCCAGCAGGAGGTAGCCGATCAGCGGCTCCAAGACGTGCTGCCAGGGACGCACAGCGGCGGGGTTGCGCACGCTCAGCGCCGCGCCCGCGGTCCAGGCCCGCATAGCATCCGGCACGAGCCGGTCGGCGGCCCAGTCCCCCCGCCGATGACGTTGCCGGCGCGGGCGGTGGCGATGGCCGGGCCGCGGCCCTCGAAGAAGGAATGCCAGTAGGTGCGCACGGCGAGTTCGGCGCACGCCTTGCTGACCCCATAGGGCTCGCGTCCCCCCAACGCATCCACCTCGGAGAAGGCGTGGGCCTGTTCCTGGTTGTCGTAGACCTTGTCGCTGGTGACCACGATCAGGCCGAGCAGACCGGGCGCATCGCGCAGCGCCTCCAGCAGGTAGACCGTGCCCATGATGTTGGTCTCGAAGGTCTCCACCGGCTCGGCGTGGGCGCGCCGGACCAGCGACTGGGCCGCGAGATGGAAGACGACCTGCGGCTTCGTCTCGCCGATCGTGGCGGAGAGCCGGGACCTGTCCCTGAGATCCGCGATCACCGAACTGACGGCCGAACCGACTGCGGCCGCCTCGAACAGGCTGGGACGCGTCGGCGGCGCCAGGGCGTAGCCGGTGACCTCGGCGCCGAGGCGGCGCAGCAGCAGGCTGAGCCACGCGCCCTTGAACCCGGTGTGACCCGTGACCAGGACGCGCTTGCCGCGCCAGAAGCTCTCGGAAGGGACGCCCTCGGCCAGCTCAGCCTCCCGCGGCCGGAACTGACCGTTCGGCCAGCTGCGCGCGCCACCAAGCCACTGTCTGGGCCATGCCCAAATCCAGGTCATAGCGAGGACGAAAGCCGAGTTCCTCGCGCAGGCGCCGCACCGAAGCCTCGATTCGCGGCGGCTCTTCCGGCGCCGCCGGCCGAGCGCCGAACCTGAGCAGTTCGGGGCGGCCCGCCGCAACGCCGGCGGCGAGCGCCACCTCCCGGACCTGGGGGGCGTTTCCGGCGCCGATGTTGACCTCGCCCTCGATGCCGCTGTCGTGCAAGACGGCAAGCGCCGTCGCCACGTCCTGCACGTGCAGATAGTCCCTCCGCTGCAGGCCCTGCGAACAGGGCGCCTCCTCGCCGTGCAGGATCGACCGGATGGTCCCCGCCACCAGCTTCCGCTCCGGCTCGTGCGGTCCGTAGATGAAGAACAGCCGCGCCCAGGCGAACGACAGTTCCGCCTCGGCCCCCAGCTGCCGGAGCCGCCGCCAAAGGTCCGCCTTGGCCACGCCATAGGCCGTGGCGGGCCGCAGCGGCGTCGCACCCTCCTGCATGACGCCGCCAGACCAGTCGTATTCGAAGCAGCTGCCCGCGAAGACCGCTCTGCGTCCTCCGACCGCAGCGAAAGCCTCGGCGAGGCGCATCGAGGCCTGCGTCCAGGCCTGGTGAGCGGGGCTGGCGAGGTCCGCGCCTGCGTCCGAGGCCCACGCGAGGTGAACGAGGCTGTCCGCGTCGAGCTCCCTGAGCCGGTCCTCGATGTGCGGGTCGAGCAGGTCCAGCCGATGAAACGAAAACTCGGCGGGCGGGTGATCTGGCGGCGTGCGGCCGACGGCGATCACTTCGTGGCCCCGCTCCAGCAGGGCGGGGACGAGGCTTCGGCCGATGAAGCCGGCCGCGCCGGTTACCAGGATTCGGCGTCTTGGCGGCCCGCGCTCGCTCATCTCACCACAGCTTCCAGGGCGCCTGGCCGCTGGCCCACAGATCTTCCAGGGCGTTGCGGTCTCGCAGCGTGTCCATGGGCTGCCAGTAGCCGTCATGGACCCAGGCCGAGAGCTGGTCCTCGGCCGCCAGCCGGTGCAGCGGCTCGTTCTCCCAGATGGTGTCGTCCGAGACGCAATAGTCGAGCACCGCCGGCTCCAGCACGAAGAAGCCGCCGTTGATCAGGCCGCTCTCGCCGGCGGGCTTCTCCTGGAAGAAGGTGGCCTTGTCTCCGTCGACGCCGACGCGGCCGAAACGGGCCGGCGGGCGCACGCAGGTGATGGTCGCCTTGCGTCCGAGGCGCCTGTGGTGCGCGACGACCTTGGCGACGTCGAGGTCCGCGACGCCGTCTCCATAGGTCATGCAGAACGGCTCGCCGGGATCGAGATAGGATCTGACCTTCGCCAGCCGGCCGCCGGTCATGGTCTCCAGGCCCGTCTCCACCAGGGTCACCCGCCAAGGCTCGTTGCGCGTCGCGTGGAAGGTCGTGGCGTTCTCCACCATGTCGATCGTGACGTCGGCGTTGTGGAGCGAGTAGTTCGAGAAGTACTCCTTGATGTGGTAGCCCAGGTATCCCAGGCAGATCACGAAGTCGTTCACGCCGAAGTGCGAGTAGAGCTTCATGATGTGCCACAGGATCGGCCGCTCGCCGATCGGCACCATGGGCTTCGGTTTGCGCTCGGTCTCTTCGGCCAGGCGCGTGCCCCTGCCGCCCGCCAGGATGACGCACTTCATCGGCCGGTCGTCTCCCCCTCCCAAGCGTCGCCCGCCGTGCTGGCCCTTCCGCTTCGGCGCGTCAAGTCGCGGGCGGGACGCCGAGGGCGGCCACCTCCGCCTCGATGAACGCCAGAAGGTCACCGCCCTGGAACAGCAGCCCCTCGACGCCCGCTGCCCTGGCCGCCTCGACGTCGTGGGGATTGTCGCCGATCAAGAGGCTGCGCGCCGCGTCGATCGGCCAGCGGCGCATGAGCTCGAGCAGCATGCCCGGCGCCGGCTTGCGGCAATCGCAGGCCAGCCTGTAGCGCTCGACCGGCGCCTGCGGATGGTGCGGGCAGTAGGCGAACTCATCCACGCGCGCGCCGATGAGCGCGAGCTCGCCGCTCATCCAGTCGTGCAGGGCCCGGACCTCGCCTTCTCCATAGTAGCCACGCGCGACGCCCGACTGGTTGGTCACCACGAACACCAGCCAGCCGGCCTCGTTGAACCGGCGCACCGCCTCGCGCGCGCCGGCCACCCATTCGAAGTCTTCGGGCCGGTGCACATAGCGCCGGTCCACGTTCAACACGCCGTCGCGATCGAAAAAGACCGCCGGCTTCAAGCCCCCGCCGCCCGCTGGGTTGGTCATCCGCCTCTCCGGCCGCCGCGCAGCTCAGGCCGCCGGCGCCGTGATGTTCGAGAACAGCACCTGGCCGAGGCTGTCCACGACATAGTCGACGTCCTCGTCGCTCATCGACGGCTGGATCGGCAAGGACAACGCCCTGCGATAGTAGGCCATGGCGCCGGGCAGGATGAGGTCCGGGCTCAGGCGCCGGTAGTAGGGCTGCAGGTGGACCGGCAGGTAGTGGACCTGGGTTCCGACGCCCCGTTCCGCCAGAGCCCGCATCACCCGGGCCCGGTCACGGTCCAGGCCCTCGAAGTCGATCAGGGCGACGTAGAGGTGCCAGCCGGACCGGCCGCGGGGCGTGCGGGGCAGGGGTCGGGCGCGCGGCGCTAGGTCCGCCAAACGCGCGTCGTAGCGCTCGGCGATCTGCCTGCGGCGAGCCAGGAACCGGTCGAGCTTCCTCAGCTGGCTGAGGCCGAGCGCGCAAAGGATGTCCGGCGCCCGGTAGTTGAAGCCCGGCTCGTCCATCTCATAGATCCAGGGATTGGCGCGGCCGTCCGGGCCGAAGGCCAGGGGCGCGAAGTCCGGCGAGAAGGTTGACGGGTCGCGGCTCATGCCGTGGTTGCGCATCCGGCGGCAGCGCTCGGCCAGCGCCGGATCGTTGGTCGTCACCGCGCCGCCTTCGCCCATCGCGATCGCCTTCACCGGATGGAACGAGAAGGCGCTCATTCGTGCGAGCCGGCCGTCGCCGATCCGGCCGGGGCCGCCCTTCGCGCCATAGGTCGCGCCGAGGGCGTGGCAGGCGTCGTCGACGAGGGAAATCCCGCGCCGTTCGCAGATCGTAGACAAGGTTTCGAGATCACAGGCCTGGCCGTTCATGTGCACGGCGAAGCAGGCCCTGGCCCGGGGCGCGCGCGCCAGCGCGTCCTCCAGGTCCTCGGGCCGCATCAGCGCCGTATCGGGGTCCACGTCCGCGAAGACGATCTCCGCCCCGCAAAGGCGAGGGGCGTTCGCCGTCGCCAGGAAGGTGACCGCCGGGACGATCACCTGGTCTCCAGGGCCAAGCCTCAGCGCCAGGGCGGCCAGGTGCAGGGCGGCGGTGCCGCTGTTGCAGACCACGGCGTGGCCGGCGCCGGTGGTTTCGGCCAGGGCCTGCTCGAAGGCCTCCACCCGCGGCCCCGTGGTCAGGAAGTCCGACTGCAGCGCCTCGGCGACGGCGGCCAGGTCGTCGGCTTCGATGGTCTGCCGGCCATAGGGGAGGAAGCGTCGCATGAGCTCAGGGGGCTGTGTCTCCGGCACGGTCCGTCCCGGGGCTTAAGGGCGCGTTAACCATGCGCCCGGGAGCATGCGCGTCCCGCAGAGTCCGTTCATCGCCGCCCATCATGTCGTCATCCGTCCTCAAAGTCGCCCCCGTCGACGAGCCGGCTGACGTCCTGTCAGACTTCCTGGAGCCGCGCGCCGACCTCGACGGCAAGACGGTTTTGATCACCGGCGGCACCGGCTCTTTCGGCAAGGCCTTCGTGCGCACGGTGTGCGCCCAGTTCCAGCCGAAGAAGCTGATCGTCTTCTCCCGCGACGAGCTGAAGCAGTCCGAGATGGCCCGGGCCTTCCCGCCGGCCGAGCACCGCTTCATGCGCTACTTCATCGGCGACGTGCGCGACGCCGCGCGCCTGCAGATGGCCTTCCGCGGGGTGGACTACGTCATCCACGCCGCCGCGCTGAAGCAGGTCCCCACCGCCGAATACAATCCATTCGAGTGCATCAAGACCAACGTCCTCGGCGCCGAGAACGTGGTGAACGCCGCCATCTTCGCCGGGGTCAAGCGCGTCGTGGCCCTGTCCACCGACAAGGCCGCCAATCCGATCAACCTCTACGGCGCCTCCAAGCTGGCGTCCGACAAGATCTTCTGCGCGGCCGAGTCCATGGCCGGCGACTCCGGCACGCGCTTCTCCGTTGTGCGCTACGGCAATGTCCTGGGGTCGCGCGGCTCGGTTGTGGACCTGTTCAGCCGCCTGGTGGCCGAGGGCGCCTCGGAGCTGCCGATCACCGACGAGCGCATGACCCGGTTCTGGATCACCCTGGGGCAGGGCGTGAACTTCGTGCTGTCCAGCTTGGCGATGATGAAGGGCGGGGAGATCTTCGTGCCCAAGATCCCCTCGACCCTGACGACCGATCTGGCCCGCGCCATGGCGCCCAGGCTGGCGCAGCGCGTCGTCGGCATCCGCCCGGGCGAGAAGCTGCACGAGGTGATGATCTCCGAGGACGACGCTCGCACCACCGTCGAGCTGGACGACCGCTACGTCATCCTGCCGAGCGGCCAAGACCAGCGGCGGACGGAATACATCGAGGAAGGCGCCCGGCCGGTCGCCGACGCGTTCGCCTACGCCTCCAACCGCAACCCCCGGCCTCTGGATGCGCGGGGCCTGCAGGCCCTGCTCGCCAGGGCGCTCGAGGCCGTGTGAGGTGGACGAGACCCCGCAGTCCGGCCTCTGGCGCGGAGAGTTCGGCGACGGCTACATCGATCGCAACGAGGTTTCCCCCGCCTATCTGGCCGGACTGACCGCGAGCTGGGGGCGCGTCCTTCGCTCCGCCATGTCGGCCCCGCCGGCCAGCATCTTCGAGGGCGGCGCCAACATCGGACTGAATCTGCGCGCTCTGCGTGCGCTGACGACGGCCGAGTTCCGGGCGCTCGAGCCCAACGCCAAGGCCCGCGAGCGGCTGGTTTCGGACGGCGTGCTGCCGGCGGACAGGGTGATCGACGGCTTGCTCACCCGTATCGACCTGCCCGACTCCTGCGTCGACCTCGCCTTCACCCGCGGCGTCCTGATCCACGTGCCGCCGGACGACCTCTTGGCGTCGTGCAGGGAGCTGGTCAGAATCTCCAGGCGCTGGGTGGTGGCCAACGAGTACTTCGCGCCCAGCCCCGAGGTGGTGTCCTATCGCGGGCATGACCAGGCGCTGTTCAAGCGCGACTTCGGCGCCTTCTACCTGGACAACTTCCCGGAGCTTCGCATCGTCGACTACGGCTTCGACTGGAAGCCCGTCACGGGCCTGGACAACCTGACCTGGTGGCTTTTCGAGAAGCGCGGATAGGTCGTATCAATGCTCTCGCGCCGCCCTCTGGCGGCTGGGCTTGGCATGATGCGTCAGATTCATCGCCGTGCTGAGCAGGGCCACGTGCGTGAAGGCCTGGGGAAAGTTCCCCAGAAGACGTCCGCCGGCCGGGTCATACTCCTCGGAATAGAGGCCCAGGTCGTTGGAGAGCGCCAGGAGACGCTCGAACAGGCGTTCTGCGTCGCCGATGCGGCCGAGCATGACGTAGGCGTTCGCTAGCCAGAAGCTGCAGGGCAGGAAGGCGCCTTCACCGGCCGGCAGCCCGTCCTCGGCGCGCTCGGTGTCATAGCGCCGGACCAGCCCATCGGGAGTCATGAGCTGGCGCTCCACCTCCGCGACGGTGGCGGCGAAGCGGGGATCGTCGGCGTCAATGAACCCCAGCTCGGCCAGCAGCAGCAGGCTCGCGTCCACGGTCGGGTCGTCGTAGGCGCGTTGGAAGCCGCCGGTCTTCGGATTGCACGCCTTCTCGCAGACGTCGGCCTTGATCCGGTCTCGCAGCGCCGTCCACTCGCGCAAAGGGCCGGGGAGACCAAAGATCCTGATGGAGCTGACCGCGCGGTCGAGCGCCACCCAGGCCATGACCTTGGAGAAGGTGAAGTGCCGCCGACGCCCGCGCACCTCCCAGACGCCCTGGTCGGGCCGCCGCCAGACCTTGGCGACGTGATCGATCACCGCCTGCTGGACCGCCCACACGCCGTCGGCCTGGAGTTCGCCGCGTCGCGCGTGGGTCAGGGCGTCCATCAGCTCGCCATAGCAATCCAGCTGGAACTGCATGTGCGCGGCGTTGCCGACCCGGACGGGCTTGGAGCCCTCGTAACCGGCGAGCCACGGTGCGCGCCATTCGCTGAGACGCCGCTCCCCGCCGACGCCGTACATGATCTGCATGTCCGAGGGGCTGCCCGCCACCGCCCGGTGCAGCCAGTTCGCCCAGGCCCTCGCCTCCTCGATGTGCCCTGCGTTCATCAGCGCCAGCAGCGTCAAGGTGGCGTCGCGGATCCAGCAGTAGCGGTAGTCCCAGTTGCGGACTCCGCCGAGTTGTTCGGGCAGGGAGGTCGTGGGCGCGGCGACGATCCCGCCTGTGGGCCCATGGGTGAGCGCCTTGAGCGTGAGCAGGGACCGCTTCATTACGTCGGCATAGCGGCCCGTCACCTTGCTCTTTGAAGACCAGCCCGTCCAGAATCCCTCGCACGTCGTCAGGGCCTCTTCCGGGTCGATGGGCGGGGGTGGCTCGGCGGACGAATGTCCGTGCGACAGGACGAACGGAATCCTGCAGCCTTCCTCGGCCTCGAACGACGCCACGGTCGTCAAATCGCGGCCGCGAAGGTCCACGGGCGTGCGCAGCACGGTCATATCCGGCCCCGCGACCGCCCTCAGCGCGCCTTCGTCCGTCCGCGTCACCCAGGGGACCACCGCGCCGTAGCCGAAGCGCAGGATGAGGTCCATCTGCATCGTGACGGCGCCCTCCAGGCCGACGACCAGGCGCACGAGGTTCGAGCCCCTGATCCGCAGCGGCATGAAGTCGATCAGCTGCACAGCCCCGGTCGGCGTGCGGAAGGTGGTTTCCAGGATCAGGGTGTCGGGCCGGTACCGGCGCTCGATCTGCGTCTCGTCGGCCTGAGGCGCGATCAGCCATCGACCGTTCTTGGGCCGGCCCAGAAGCGCGGCGAACACCGCGTCCGAGTCGAACCTCGGCCAGCACAGCCAGTCGATCGAGCCGCCGCGCCCGACGAGGGCGGCGGTCTCGCAATCGCCGATCAAGGCGTAGTCCCGGATCGGTCCGGGCGTCCAGGAAGGTTCCACTGTCAGGCTCGCCACGTCCCCTCGTCCTAAACCAGCCAGGGCCTTGGCCGTTCCCTCATCCCGCCAGGATCGCCCCTTCGTTCGCGGCGAGGGCGATCTCGCCGGCCGCCTCGGCGCCGGCGCGGACCCGCGAGGTGGAGACCAGGATCCGGTGGGCGGCGTTGTCCGCAAACGGCGCTCGGCCCGGCGTGTCTTTCAGGTTCAGGGCGACGGTCAGCCGGTCGGAATCGAGCACCCGCTCGAACGTCAACACGCCGTCGTGGGCGCTGATCCGGCCGTAGCCGCCCAGCTGGAGGACCTGACTCTCGCGCCGGAAGGCGAGCAGACGATGGTAGAGTCTAAGGATCGAATCCGGATCGGCGTCCAGGGCCTGGACGTTGCGCGTGCGCCAGTCCGGGTTCAGCGGCAGCCAGGGCGTCCCGGCCGTGAACCCGGCGTCGGGCGAGGCGTCCCAGGGCATGGGCGTGCGGACGGGATCGCGACCCAGCCCGAGGCCGGGCTCGTTCTTCTCCCAGGGGTCCCGGACCTCGTCGGGCGGGATCTCCACGTTCGCAAGGCCCAGCTCGTCGCCGTAGTACATCGTCGGCGTTCCCCGCAGCGTCAGGAGCAGCATGGCGGCGACCCGAGCCTGGGCAGGCCCGATCCGGCTGGCGAGCCGGGGACGGTCGTGGTTGCCCAGGACCCAGTTCGGCCATCCTCCCGCGGGCAGCGCGGCCTCGTAGGTCTGGATCAGCCCGGCAAGGTCACGGGCGGTCCAGGGGGTCTGCAGGAGGTGGAAGTTGAAGGGCAGGTTCGCGCCGTCGAGAGCCTTGCCGTAGTAGGCGACGAGCCGTTCGACCGGCAGGTAGATCTCGCCGATCAGGACGCGATCCGGGTAGGAGTCGATCACCTTGCGCATCTCGGCGACCACGTCGTGGACCTCCGGCTGGTCCGCCGACCGCGTCTGCAGGAAGCGCTCGATGCCCATCTGTCCGGGCTTGAAGTCGGGATTGGGCGGATTGTCCCGGAAACGAGCGTCCTTCATCAGGTGCCACATGACGTCGACCCGGAAGCCATCGACGCCCCGGTCCAGCCAGAACCTCAGGACGTCCATCATGGCCGCGCGGACCTCGGGGTTGCGCCAGTTCAGGTCCGGCTGCGCCTTGAGATAGGCGTGGTAGTAGTACTGGCCCCTGGCAGGGTCCCACTCCCACGCCGAGCCGCCGAAGTTGGACAGCCAGTTGTTCGGCGGGCCGCCGTCCGGCGCCGCGTCATGCCAGATGTACCAGTCGGCCTTGGGGTTCGAACGCGATGAGCGGCTCTGGATGAACCAGGGGTGCTGCTCGGAGGTGTGGTTGGGGACGAAGTCGATGATCAGCTTCAGTCTGCGCGTGTGCGCATCGGCGGCGAGGGCGTCGAAGTCGGCGAGGGTCCCGAACAGGGGGTCGACCGCGCAATAGTCGGCGACGTCGTAGCCGAAGTCGGCCATGGGCGAGACATAGAAGGGCGAAATCCAGATCGCGGCCACGCCAAGGTCCGCCAGGTAGCCGAGCCTCGAGCGCACGCCCTGAAGGTCGCCCACGCCGTCCCCGTCGCTATCCTGGAATGAGCGCGGATAGACCTGGTAGATGACGCCGGTCTTCCACCATTCGGCGCGCATCGCCGCCTCCTGAACCGCCGGGACTATCAGGCGAGTCCCCGCCGTCGCAAGGCGATCGACCGCCAACCTACTGGTCGCCCGGGGGCCGTCCTTGCGGCAAATTGGCGGCGGGCCCGGCCAGATCGGCGTGCAACGCTAGGCGAATGGGCGTCTCACCGGCTAGATTGCGACAGGGAGCGGCGGGGGCCGCCACAGTCGGGGGGCGCGTTGCTGACAGTCTCCGCTACGAAGGGCGGGCGCGGGGTCGAATGATCAAGCCTGCAGTCTCTTCCCCCACGGCGCCGGGGCGCCCGAGCGCCGGCCACCTGTTGAAACAAGCCTTCAGCGCCGCCTCGTTCCGGCGGATGGGCAATCGCGACCTTGCGCCGCTGATGCGGCTTTGGCCCTTTCTTCGGGCGCACTGGGTCGACACGGCGCTGGGCCTGCTGTTCGTGGTCATGTCCAGCGGCGCCGCGCTGGCGCTCTCCGTCGCCGCGCGAAAGCTGGTCGACCAAGGCTTCCGCGACCACACTCGCCAGTCGCTCCTGCAGAGCTTCGTCCTGGCCGGCGTCGGCGCCGCCATCTTCGCGCTCTCGACGGCGGTGCGCATCTACTTCGTCAACAAGCTGGGCGAGCGGCTCGTGGCGGACCTGCGCAAGCGGGTCTACGACCACGTCCTGTCGCTCGACCTGGCCCAGGTGCTCAAGGTGCGCACCGGCGAGCTGCTCTCACGCATGACCACGGACATGACCATCGTCGAGCGGATGGTGGCCGGCGCGGGTCCGACGTGGCTCCGCTGCATCGTCAGCTTGACGGGCGCGCTGCTGTTCAGCCTGACGCTCAGCCCGAGCTTCGCGGGACTGGTGCTCGTGCTGCTGCCGGTCGGTCTGGCGCCCCTGTTCCTCTACGCCAGGAGGCTCCGGCGCCTGTCGGCCCAGGCCCAGGATCGTTTCGCCGAGGCGATCGGGTTCGCCGGCGAAGGTCTGGAGGGCCTGGAGACCGTGCTCGCTTTCGGCCAGGAGCGGGCCATCTCCGATCAGTTCGCCCGCTCGATCGAGAACGCCTTCGCCGCCTCGCGGCGGTTCATCCGGGCGCGCGCCACGATCACCGGCATGATGATCCTGCTGCTCTCGGCCGGCATCGCCACCGTGCTCTATCGCTGCGCCCTGGCCGTGTTCGTCGACCACACCATGACCCCGGGCGTCCTGGTCCAGCTTCTCGCCCTGTCCCTGCTGGCGGCCTCGTCCGCCCGCGACTTCGGCGAGGTCTGGGGTGAGGTGTTCAAGGCGTCCGGGGCCCTGCAGCGGATCAGCGAGCTCATGGACTGGCGTCCCGAGATCGCCGCGCCGCCGAGGCCCGTCGCCCTGCCCAAGCCGGCCCGCGGCGAGATCGAGTTCAAGGACATCGTCTTCGCCTACCCGGGCCGCGAGGATTCCCTGGCCCTCAACGGCTTCTCCCTGCGGGTGCGGCCCGGCGAGCGCGTGGCCCTGGTCGGGCCATCCGGCGCCGGCAAGAGCACGGTGTTCCGTCTGTTGTTGCGCTTCTACGATCCCCTGGCCGGCCAGGTGCTGATCGACGGGGTCGACCTGCGCCAGGCCGACCCGCACGAGGCGCGCGCGCGCATGGCCCTGGTCGCCCAGGACGCGGCCCTGTTCTCGACCTCGGCGGCGGACAACATCCGCTTCGGGCGCGCCGACGCCAGCCCCGATGACGTCCGCGCGGCGGCCCAGGCGGCCCAGGCCTCGAATTTCCTGCTCGGCCTGCCCCAGGGGATGGACACCCCGGTCGGCGAGCGGGCGCGCACCCTGTCCGGCGGCCAGCGCCAGCGGCTGGTCATCGCCCGCGCGCTCGTGCGCGACGCGCCGATCCTGCTCCTGGACGAGGCCACCAGCGCCCTGGACGCCGAGAACGAGCGGCTGGTCCAGCAAGCCATGCACGAGGCCATGGAGGGGCGCACGACCCTGGTCATCGCCCACCGCCTGGCCACGGTCCTGGAAGCCGACCGGATCATCGTCATGGATCGCGGCCGGGTGGTCGAGGAAGGCCGCCACGCCGAGCTCGCCTGCGGCGGCGGGCTTTACGAACGCCTCGCCCGGCTGCAGTTCGCCGCCAACGCCGCCTGACGCCTCAGGCTTTCTCGAGCGCGTCGAGCTCGGAAGTGAGGCGCCGGTAGCGCCGCGCCTGCCCCTGTACGACGGCCGCCACCACAAGGTTCAGCCCCGTCGCCTGCAGGATCAGGAACCAGGCCGGCGAGCCGGCAAGGAGGCTCAGGAACACGCCCAGAGTTCTCGTAGTTGGCGCTGAGCCACTGGGCGCGCTTGACCAGCGGAAGGGCTTCGCGCCGATAGAGGGCGCGGGCGCGGTCGGCCTGCCCGGCCGGACCGGCCAGGGCGCGCGCCATCGCGGCGTCCACCGCGCCGTCGTCGGCGCGGACCAGGCTGGAGAGGCGTAGGTAAAGGCCGGCGAGGAACACCCCCGCGCGGCCCGCACCCCCCGCGGCCTGGGCGCCGGCCCGGCCCAGATCCTGGCGAATCCAGCTCACGTCGTACATCCAGCGCCGATAGCTGCGCCGCGCCGTCTCGTAGCACATCGACTGCAGCGCCCTGGAGCCGCCCGATACCGCCGCCAGCGCCAAGGCCCAGCCGCCGATCCGGGGGACCAGGATCAGGGCGAGGGTGACATAGAGCACCACGTGGCTGACGTGGTCGCAGACGCCGTCCACGATCTCGCCGATCGGCGAGGAGCGGCCGGTGCGCCGGGCGAGCTGGCCGTCGGCGCCGTCGAAGACGTGCCAGCCCACGTGAAAGACGAAGCCCAGGAGCGGCCCGAGCGGCCAGGCCAGGAGGCCGTAGCAGGCGCAGGCGGCGCACATCATCACCACCCCCAGCACGGAGACGGCGTTCGGCGTGATCCCGGTGGGGATCAGGAGGTCGACCAGGACGCGGGACAGGGGATGGACGAAGCGCCGGTTCAGCAGCTCCTCGATCTCGGACGGCCTTGCGTTGGGCGGGCTCGCTCCGGGTGCGCCGGCGGGCTCCTCGCGTCTTTCGATCGCAGGTCGTCCGGTCGGCGCGTCTTCGGTCGTCATCACACTTGCCAGGGGAGCGGAGCCGACGCGCCGCGAGGTCGCGCGCTGTTAGCCTGGAATCGAGGTCCGGTCACGGGCGTCGCCGCGACCGGCCGCCGTCCGCGCGCGCCAAGCTGGCGCGCACGGAGCTCGGCGCGGCTTGCCTGGTTGGCGAAAGCTGTTGAGGCGCCAAGGCCTCCGCGCTAGCTTGCATGACGGTTTGGCGACGCCGCCGGAAGCGCGGATCGGCCCCAGTTTCGGGGACTGGGCGCGCGTCCAGAGCCGTCCCAGGCGCCTGCGAGACGAGCCAAGACCCCTGAAGCCGGAGCGGCAAGCGAGTGAAGTGCGTCATCGTTGCGGCCGGCCAGGGTCTGCGCCTGCGACAAATCGCGCCCCTGAAGCCTCTCGCGCCCCTGCTGGGCGCGCCGCTCATCGCGCGCGTGATCGACTGCGCCCTGGACGGCGGCGCCACCGAGTTCGTGGTGGTGACGGGCTATGAGGGGGACAAGCTCGAGCGGTTCCTCT
Source organism: uncultured Alphaproteobacteria bacterium (assembly GCA_963775275.1). Lineage (GTDB taxonomy): Bacteria > Pseudomonadota > Alphaproteobacteria > Caulobacterales > Caulobacteraceae > JANWHQ01. The sequence goes on from CAVZII010000005.1 coordinate 2,441,647, forward strand.
ACGACCTCGCCGCGCGGCGGGGCCTTCGCCTGAACTGCGTCCGCAATCCCAACTGGCGCGGCAGCAACGGCCTGTCGGTGGCCGCCGCCGGTCCGGTGGTGTCGGGCAAGTTCCTGCTCCTCATGTCCGACCACCTGTTCGACCCGGAGGTCGTGCGCGAGCTCGCCCAGGCCGGGGCTGACTTGCCCGGGGTGGTGCTGGCGGTGGACCGGCGGCTGGACAGCCCGCTGGTGGACCTGGACGACGTGACCCGCGTGGACGTCGGCGCGGACGGCAGGATCCGGCGCATCGGCAAGCACATCGAGCCCTACAACGCCTTCGACACAGGGGTCTTCCTCGCCGCGCCTCTGCTCATCCAGGCGATCGAGGACAGCGTCGCCGAGGGCGGCGAAGGCAGCATCTCGGAGGGGATGCAGCGGCTGGCGAACCTGGGCCTGGCGGAAGCCTTCGACATCGGGAACCGGTTCTGGATCGACATCGACGATCCAACTGCCTTCGGCCGCGCCGAGCGCGAGGCCGCCCAATTCCTGGCCAACTGATGGCCGAGGACATTCAGATCAGCCGCGATACGCCTCAGATGAGGGCGGCGACGGCCAGCCTATCCGCGTGCGGAACGAACGACGTTGAGCCGCGCCCGCACTTGAGCAAAGCATTTCCGCAACATAGAAGCACGCGGCCGTGGCCGCGGTAGAGCTGTAGCGCAGGGGACAAGATGGCCCGCAAGAAGGTTAGAGTCGGCATCGTCGGGTTGGGGAACTGCGCATCGTCGCTGGTCCAGGGCCTTTCCTACTATTCCGAGGCGACGGCCAACGAGCCGCCGCCGGGACTGATGAACGTCGATCTGGGCGGCTACCACGTCTCCGACATCGAGATCTCCTCGGCCTTCGACGTCCACGCCGGCAAGGTGGGCCAGGACGTCGCCGAGGCGGTGTTCGCCGGGCCGAACAACACCTTCGTCTTCGCCAAGCCGGGCAGGACCGGGGTCAAGGTCGAGCGCGGTCCCACGCTGGACGGCGTCGGCAAGTACCTCAAGGACCGCATCGAGGAATCCGCGGCGCCGACCGTCGACGTGGCCGAGATCCTCAGGCGCACCAAGACCGACGTGCTGGTCTCCTACCTGCCGGTCGGCTCGCAGCAGGCGACCGAGTTCTACGCCGCCCAGGCGCTGGAGGCCGGCGTCGCCTTCGTCAACTGCATCCCGGTGTTCATCGCCTCGAACAAGGACTGGGCCCGACGCTTCGAGGAGCGCGGCGTGCCGATCGTCGGGGACGACATCAAGAGCCAGGTGGGCGCCACCATCGTCCACCGCGTCCTGGCCAACCTGTTCCGCGAGCGCGGCGTGCGGCTGGACCGCACCTACCAGCTGAACTTCGGCGGCAACACCGACTTCCTGAACATGCTCGAGCGCGAGCGGCTGGAATCCAAGAAGATCTCCAAGACCCGCGCGGTCTCGAGCCAGCTCGACATCCCGTTGGATCCCGAGGACATCCACATCGGCCCGTCGGACTACGTGCCGTGGCTGACCGACCGCAAGTGGGCCCACATCCGCCTGGAGGGCTCCACCTTCGGGGGGGTGCCGCTGAACGTCGAGCTCAAGCTGGAGGTGTGGGACAGCCCCAACTCCGCCGGCGTGGTGATCGACGCCGTGCGCTGCGCGAAGCTCGGCCTGGACCGCGGCCTCGGCGGGCCGCTGCTGGGGCCCTCGAGCTACTTCATGAAGTCGCCGCCCGAGCAGTACACCGACAACGAGGCGCGCGAGTTCACCATGAGCTTCATCACCGGCGAGGACGGCGCCAAGCCGCGGGGCCGCAACGGGCACGACTAGGGCGTTCTTCCCGGGCAGGCTCGGGACGTCACGTCAGAAACGCCTCGATCAGGTCGGCGGTGTGTCCGGGATTCTCGTAGGCCGCCATGTGACCGCCGGGGACCAGCCGCGCCCGAGCGCCCGCGATCGCTGAGGCGAAGACCTCGCCGTAGCTCGCCGGCGCATAGGCGTCGTGCTCACCAAACACGATCAACGTCGGCGCCGCGATGCGGTAGAGCCGCCGGTCCAGACCCTTGTCCGGGATCGGCCAGAGGTACTTGGCCATGCCGCCCAAGGTGTTGGCGAGCTCGATCAAGGCCTCGGCCGTGGCCGTCTGCGCCCCGATCGCATCCGTCGGCGGCTCGGCCGCGCCCTTCCAGACCAGCTCCAGGGCCTCTGCGTGGGGGCGCGCGAAGAGGTCGTCCACGGGCGCGTCGTCGCGCCAGAGGCCGAGCGGCGAGAACAGGACGAGCTTGTCGACCCGACCTGGGACATGGGCGGCGATCTCGGCCGCCAGCATCGCGCCGAAGGAATGGCCCGCCAGGGCGACGCGCCCGAGGCCCAGGGCGCTCAGCAGGCCGTCGTAGTGCAAGGCCAGATCGTGGATGTCGGCGAGACCTTCCAGCTCGTCGAGGTCATCGACCCCGGGCATCAGGGGGGCGATGACCCGGTGACGGCTGGCCAGCGCATGGAGCAGGGGATCGCCTGCGCCGGGCCTCGAGATGCCGTGGAGCCAGACCAGCGGCGGGCCGTCCGCGCCGCCGACCAGCACCTTCTGGCCGGCCACGCGGGGAAGCGGGAGGGATCGCGTCTCGAACTGGGGAGCGGCCATGGTCTCAGGCCCCCACCGGCTGGCGCGCCGATGACGCCTTGTCCCTGGGCCACCAGCGGTCATCCCAGTCGGCGAACTTCGTCTTCAGGGCCGGGATGACCTCGCGCGCGAAGCGGCGGGTGTTGTAGAGCACCGTGTCCTTCTTCAGGTCGCCGAAGTGCAGGAGCAGCATCAGGTGGCCGACGTTGAGCGTGTCGGCGACCTCGGCCAGCTGCTCGGTCACCTTGCCGGCGTCGCCGGCGATGATGTAGCCGCGTTCGACGATCTCCTTCCAGCTCAGCTCGCCGCCGAGGCCGAAGCCGCCGCCCTGGGCCGCCATCCGGACCTGGCTCTGCAATCCCCTGCGCAATGTCGCCTGGGAGGAATAGCCCGGCGGCGAGACCCAGGCGCGCGAGACGTGCAGCGAGCGCTGGTAGAAGTAGAGCGCGGCCTCGGCGTAGAGCTCCTCGGCGTGGGCGTCGTCCTCGGCGATGGCGATGAACTGCAGGAAGCCCGCGCGATAGGGATTGCGGTCGCGGCCGGCGCGGTCCACCGCCTGCCAATAGCCGTCCATCGCCTGGCGGGCCTGCTGATAGCCGAAGTAGGACAGGTAGGCGTAGAGGTAGTCGTGCTCGGCGCACCAGTCCCACGTCTCGGTCGACCCGCCGCCGGGAATCCACACCGGCGGATGCGGCTGCTGCATCGGCCGCGGCCAGGGGTTCACGTACCTCAGCTGGGTGTGCCGGCCGTTGAAGGCGAAGGGCCGGTCCGCCGTCCAGGCGCGCAGGATCAGGTCGACCCCCTCGCGGTACTTCTCGCGCAGCGTCACCGGGTTCTGGCCCATGGCGTAGGCCGTATCCATGGGGGTGCCCACGGGGAAGCCGGCCACCAGCCGCCCGCCGGAGAGCACGTCGATCATCGCCATCTCCTCGGCGATGCGGATCACCGGGTTGTAGAGCGCGACGGAGTTGCCGAGCACGACGAGCTTGGCCTTGGACGTGCGCCGCGCCAGGGCCGCGGCCATCACATTGGGCGAGGGCATCAGGCCGTAGGCGTTGGAGTGGTGCTCGTTGACGCAGATGCCGTCGAAGCCCTCGGCGTCGGCGTATTCCAGCTCATCCAGATAGTCGTTGTAGGCCCGGTGGCCGACCTCGGGGTCGAACAGCTCGCGCACCGGCGCATCGACCCAGACCGAGCGGTAGCGCTCCCGGAAATCCTCCGGCAGCGCCGGGTAGGGCATGAGGTGGAACCAGTGGAACTTCATCGTCCCTCCCTTCAGGCCCCCTTATGATGCGAAGCTAAGCGTCCCCGTTTCGCCCTGTAAACCGAGGACGGTCTTGGGGACGCCGGCAGGCGGGTCCATGCTGGCGCCAAAGGGAGGAGACATGAGCCCAGTTTCACGGGCCGCAACGCGCGCCAAGGCGATCGCGCCGCCCGAGCCCGGCCTCACGCCGGATATCCTGCTCGAACGCGCGCAGGCGCTGCGGCCCATGCTGCGGGCCAGGCAGGCCGACTGCGAAGCCCTCGGCCGGGTGCCCGAGGACGTCAACGACCAGCTGGTCCGCCAGGGATTCTATCGAATCGTCCAGCCACGCCGGTTCGGGGGCTACGAGTTCGACATCCCGACGTTTTACAAGGTGATGATGGAGGTGGCGCGCGGCTGCACCGAGACGGGCTGGGTGCTGGCCCTGACCGCCGGCCATCCCATCCTGGTGGCGAGCTTCCCCGAGGACGGCCAGGTCGAGGTCTATGGCCAGGACGGGGAGTTCCGCTGTCCCGCCGCCTTCAATCCGCCGGGGACCGCCGCCCCCGTCGACGGCGGCTACAGGGTGACCGGCGCCTGGGTCTCGGCGTCCGGCTGCGATCTGGCCACCCACTTCATGGGCATGGCCCAGGTCAAGGACCCCGGGACCGAGGGACCGGGACGCCCGATCCAGATCATCTTCCCGCGCGGCGCGTTCGCGATCGTCGACGACTGGCAGGTGATGGGCATGCGCGGCACCGGCTCCAAGCGCGTCGAGGTCAAGGACGCCTTCGTGCCCGAGCGGCTGGCCCAGCCGGCGCTCGGACTGCTGCGCGGATCGGAGTCGGCCAGCCGCCCGCCGCGCAGCTACGACAACCCGATGTACGCCGGCCGCGTCGGCCCGTTCCTGATTGGCGAGGCGGCGGCGGTGGCGGTCGGCGCGGCGCGCGGCGCGCTCGATCACTACGAGCGGGTGCTGGAGACCAAGACCTCCCAGTTCCCGCCCTTCCTGCTGCGCGCCGCGGACCTCGAGTTCCAGCGCCACTACGGCAAAGCCCTGGCGCTGGTCTCGACGGCCGAGGCCGCCCTGGTCCGCGCCGGCGAGGAGTTCATGGAATTCGCGCGCGAGGCCGCCGCCGGCGGCGAGCCGTTCGATGACGCCAGGGAGCAGCGCCTCACCCTGATCGAGATCGAGTGCGTGCGCATGGCCTGGGAGGCGGTGGAGCTGATCTACCGCACCGCCGGCACCAGCGCCTCGGCCAAGGACGGCCAGCCGATCGGGCGGGTGTTCCGCAACCTCGCGGTGATCAACACCCACCCGGCGCTCCAGCTCGACCGCTTCGCCATGGCCGCGGCGCGGACCCGGTTCGGTGAGGGCCCGCCGACGGCCTCCTAGTGTGGTGGATCAGAAGTTCGCATGATGATGGCGGCGCCCTCGGCTGCGAACTTCTGATCCGTAAACCACACTAGAATCATACATTTGCTAGTGTCCTTATCGATTCCGAAGTTCGCATCCGCCTTGCAAATGCGCTGGCGAACTTCGGAATCGGGACACTAGTGCATCGTAGCAGACGGATGATTCATCATCCGTCTGTGGTTCGATGCACTAAATCAAAGACTTGTGCTGCGAGGCTCAAACGAATGGTGGACCATTCGTTTGAGTCGCAGCACTAGGCTTCGGCCCCGAGCTCGCGCCGGACGGTCGCCGCCCCCTGGACCATGGCCTTCAGCTTCGCGAAGGCGACGGCGCGGTCGAGGTACTTCATGCCGCAGTCGGGGGCGACGATGATGCGCTCGGGCCCGACGCGCTCGAGCGCGCGCCGGATCCTCCCGGCCACGACCTCGGCCGTCTCGGGCGGCGCCGAAAGGTCGAGCACGCCGAGGATGACGGTCTTGTCCTTCAGCCCGTCCAGCACCTCGAGGTCCAGGTCCGGCTGGGCCGCCTCGATCGAGACCTGCTGCACGCGCGAGGCGCTCAGCTCTTCCAGGAAGGAATAGCCCTCGGGCCTGGGCTGGCCGAAGGCGGCGTAGCCGAAGCACAGGTGCAGGGCCGTCGTTCCGCCCGCGCCCTCCAGCGCCCGGTCGATGGCCTTGACGGCGTAGCGCCGCGCCTTTTCCGGGCGGGACTGCAGATAGGGCTCGTCGATCTGCACGATGTCCGCGCCGGCGGCGAACAGGTCCAGGACCTCGGCGTTCACCGCCGCCGCGTAATCCATGGCGAGGGCCTCGGCATCGCCGTAGAAGTCGTCCTGGGCCTGCTCGGACATGGTGAAGGGGCCGGGCACGGTGACCTTGATCGGCCGGTCGGTGCTGGCGCGCAGGAACTCCACGTCGCGGACCTGAACCGGATGGCGCCGGCGGATGGGGCCCACCACCCGCGGCACGGGCTGGGACTTGCCCGCCGTTCGCGTGGGCGCCTCGCCGGGCCGGTCGGGGTCCAGACCCTCCAGCGCCGTGGCGAAGCGGTTCGAGTAGCTCTCGCGGCGCATCTCGCCGTCGGTGAGGATGTCGATCCCGGCGCGCTCCTGGTCGCGGATCGCGAGCAGCGTCGCGTCGTCCTGCGCCTGCTCCAGCAGGTCCGCCTCCACGCGCCACAGCGCCTGTTCGCGCACGCGCGGCGGCGCGTGGCTGGCCAGGCCCCGGCGGTCGATCAGCCAGTCCGGCTGGGGATAGCTTCCCACCAGGGTCGTCGGCAGCAACCTGTCCAATTCGCGTCTCCTCCGCCATCGGCGCCGGCGGCGAGCGCCCAGGAGTCTCGCCTCGCGGCGATCACGCCTGTATGCCCGTCCACGGAGGACGCCGTGCTGGTCTATCTCGCGAGCTATCCCAGGAGCGGGAACTCCCTTCTCCAGAGGATACTGCTGCACAACTTCGGCTGGCTGTCCGGCCAGATCAAGGCGGACGGCGGCCGGCGGCAGCCCGCCCAGAAGCTCGCGGGCTGGGACATCCGTCCCGCCTCCGAACCGATCGATGGCTGGCGTGGACCGGCCGTCTGGAACCCGTGGACGGCGATCTACCGCCGGGCCGGCGCGGGCGGGCCCTGGCGGCGCCTGCTCACCTCGCCTCCGCCCGCGGCGCTGGAAGAGGGCCTGCGCAAGGCGCTGGCCGACGAGGACAACCTCTTCCTCCTGAAGACCCACCACCTTCCGTTCGACCGCTATTTCGCGGGAGAGCGCGTCATCCAGCCGATCCGGCGCCCGGGCGCCGTCGTCTGGTCCTACTTCCGCTTTCTCGTGGCGCAGACGTCCAAGGCCAGACCGGCGCGCCTGTTCTCCCGGCCGGCGCCGACGATCGAGGCCGTCATCGACGGCAAGACGCCCTTCGGCGGCTGGGCCGACTATCACGAGGCCTGGCGGCCGGCGGCCGAACGCCTGGGCGATCGGTATCTGCGGCTCGACTATGGCGAGATGGCCGGCCGGCAGGAGGCCGCGCGGGCGGCGCTCGCGGCGTTCCTGAGCCTGCCGCTCGAAAGCGAGGCGGCCGTCGACTTCGAAGCCTATCGGCGGGGGCGGCCGCAACTGGGGCTCGGCGGCGACGACGGGGCCTATGAGCGAATCCTGACGCGGGACCAGCTCGACCGGCTGTGGGCGGTCCACGGCGAGGCCGCGGCCGGGCTCGGCTTCGCCCCGCCGGACGCCGGGCAGGCGGCCGCGAGCGAACAGATCGCCTGGCTGGCCACGGCGGTGGAGCGGGCCTGGGACGCGGGCCGCAGGCTCGCCGCAGATCGGCGCTGAACGGCGGACGGCAAGGAGGCCTGTTGCGTCCGGACGGGCTATGCAGCAGGCTTGGGAAGGGGAGGCGAGGAGGCCATGGCCCAAAGGCTCGCGATCGAGGTCAACGGCCGCAAGGTGCGCATTTCGGCCGCGCCCGACACGCCGCTGCTCTATGTGCTGGCCGGCGAGCTCGGGCTCAAGGGCCCCAGGTTCGGCTGTGGCCTGGCGCAATGCGGCTCGTGCTCGGTGCTGGCCGATGGCGTCGAGATCCGCTCGTGCGTGACGCCGGTCTCGCAGGTGCAGGGCAAGGCGATCACCACGCTGGAGGGCCTGCCCGCCTGGCATGCGGCGCGGACCGGGCGCGGGCCTGGCGAGCTGCATCCGGTCCAGGAGGCGATGATCGAAGAGCAGGCCCTGCAGTGCGGCTACTGCTACAACGGCATGATCATCAAGGCGGCCGAGCTGCTCGACCGGACGCCCAGCCCGACGGAGGCGCAGATCCGCGAGGCCATGAACGGGCATCTGTGCCGCTGCGGCACCTATCCGCGGATCATCAAGGCGATCCGGCGGGCCTCGGCGGCGATGACGGGAGCCAAGGCGTGAGCGCCCGCGGTCCCGTCCTGCCGCTCGCCCGGCGCGAGCTTCTGAAGGCGGGTGGGGCGCTCGTGGTTGGTTTCAGCCTGGGCGACCGCGCGCAGGCCGCCGTCCCCGGGCCCGCCGCCCGGCGCGGGAGCGTGGCGGGGCCGCCCGATCCCAAGCAGGTCGACACCTGGCTCGCCATCGGCGCCGACAATGTCGCCACCCTCTACATCGGCTTCGTCGAGCTCGGCCAAGGCACAACCACGGCCCTGCCGCAGGTGGCGGCCGAGGAGCTGGACCTCGGCCTCGACCAGGTCCGCACCGTCCAGCACGACACCAATGTCACGCCCAACCAGGGCGGCACCTACTCCAGCGCCTCGATCTTCCGCGGGTCGCCGCAGGTGCGCGCCGCCGCCGCCGAGGCGCGCCGCGCGCTGCTGCAGATGGCGTCAAAGCGCCTGGGCGCGCCGGCCGACCAGCTCGAGGTCTCCCGAGGCGTGGTGTCTGCGACGGGCGCGGCAGGCCGGACGGTGAGCTACGGCGAGCTGGTCGGCGGCAAGCTGTTCAGCCTCGAGGTCACCGGCAAGGCGCCGGTCAAGCCGCCGTCCAGCTACCAGGTCGTCGGCCGCGCGGCGCTGCGCAAGGACATCCCCGCCAAGGCCAAGGGCGAGTACGCCTACATCCAGCACCTTCGCCTGCCCGGCATGCTGCACGCCCGGGTGGTGCGGCCGCGCGGCCAGCGCGCCTATGGCGCCGGCGCCAAGGTGCTGTCGGTGAACGAGGCCTCGATCTCGGCCGTCGCAGGCGCCCGCTTGGTCCGCAAGGGCGACTTCCTGGCGGTGACCGCGCCGCTGGAGTGGGACGCCATCCGCGCCGCCCGGATGCTCAAGGTCGAGTGGGACGACACGCCTACGCTTCCCAGGCAGGAGGCGCTCTACGACCGGATGCGCGCGGACAAGACCATCGACACGGTGGTGCTGGAGCAGGGCGACGCGGACGCCGCCTTCAAGGACGCCCCTGAGGTCGTCTCCATGACCTGCCGCGGGCCCTACCAGTCGCATGCGACCTTCGCCCCCAACTGCGCCCTGGCCGACGTGCGCCCAGGCTCGGCGCGGGTGATCTGCACCAGCCAGGACATCTACAACCTGCGCCGCGAGCTCGCGCCGATCCTCGGCCTTCCGGAAGCGACGATCCGGGTCCAGTTCTGCGACGCCTCGGGCACCTACGGCCACAGCTGCTACGACGACGTCGCCCAGGCGGCCGCCATCACCTCCCAGCTCGCGGGCAAGCCGGTGCGGCTGCAGTTCATGCGCTGGGACGAGCACGGCTGGGACACCTACGGCCCGGCGCACCTGGGCGAGGTCAAGGTCGCCGCGGGCCACGACGGCAAGATCACCGGCTACCGCTACGACGGCTGGCAGCACAACTGGAGCCAGGTCGAGACCGCCCAGCAGCTTGCGCTCGGGACCGCCCCCACCGAATGGCCGACCTTCCCCTCGCAGCAGGTGGCGACGGGGACCTGCGGGGGCATGTACGCCATCGCGAGCCGCAAGCTGGTCAACCACCACGTGCCCGGCCAGGGCTATCTGCGCGGCGCCTGGCTGCGCTCGCCGCTGGACCTGTCGTTCGCCTTCACCTCGGAGCAGGCGGTGGACGAGCTGGCCTACAGGCTCGGCCTCGACCCCTACGCCTTCCGCCGCGCCAACATCGCCGACGAGCGCTGGCTGGGCGTGCTCGACGCGGCGGCGGGGGCGGCCGGCTGGACCCTGCACAAGGCGGCCTCGAGCCTTTCGGACGCCAATCTCGTCACCGGCCGCGGCATCGGCCTTGGCACGCACCTGCAGTCCTGGGGCGGGGCGGTGGCCGAGATCGAGGTCGACAAGGCGGCCGGCCGGGTGCGGGTAAAGCATCTGTGGGGCGCGATCGACGCGGGCCTGGTGGTCAATCCCGGCAACGTCGAGGCCCAGGTCATGGGCCAGCTCGTCCAGACGGCGAGCCGGATGCTGTTCGAGGAGGTGACCTTCGAACCGACCGGCGTCACCAGCCTGGACTGGAACGGCTATCCGGTGATCCGCTTCCAGGACTGCCCCGAGGTCACGCCAGTCGTGGTCCAGCGCCTGGACAAGCCGTCCCAGGGGGCCGGCGAGGAGGTCATGGCCGCCGCCGCGGCCGCCATCGCCAACGCCTTCTTCGACGCCACCGGCAAGCGCATGGACCGGTATCCATTCACGTCCGACCGCGTGAAGGCGCGGCTGAGCGCGTGATCATCAGACGAACCACAGGAGGGAATCCCATGAAGCTCAGTCTCGGCCTGGCGGCCCTTGCGGCCGCCGCCCTTGCCGTCGCCCCGGCCGCCTACGCCCAGGAGGCGGTGGTCGGGGTCAAGAATCCCGAGGCCCTGTTCACCAGCAAGGACCCCAAGCTGAACCGCAACAAGCAGGCCGCCTACCACATCATGAAGGATCTGCTGGAGGCGAACCACTGGGACCTGGCGGACAAGTACCTGACCGCCCGCTACATCCAGCACAACCCGAACGCCAAGTCGGGTCGCGACGGGGTGGTCTATTACTTCACCCAGGTGCGGAAGGTTCAGCCCAAGCCGATCCCGGCCAAGCTGGGCACGCCGATCGTGCAGGTGGTGGCCGAAGGCGACTATGTGATGGTGGCGACGCCGCGGACCCTGAAGGACCCGAAGGACCCGTCCAAGACCTACACCACCACCTGGTTCGACATGTGGCGCTTCGTCGACGGCAAGGCCGACGAGCACTGGGACGGCGCGACCAAGAACTGACGGCGCGCCTGGTGTGGTGGATCAGAAGTTCGCATGATGATGGCGGCTGCCTCGGTTGCGAACTTCTGATCCGTAAACCACACTAGAATCCTAGACTTGCTAGTGTCCCGAACGAGTTCCGAAGTTCGCATCCGCCTTGCAAATGCGCTGGCGAACTTCGGAATCGGGACGAATTCAAAGACTTGAGCCGCAGCACTAGGGCGCGATGCGATCAGACGGAAACGCCTGATCGTTGAATCGTGCTCCAGCTTCAAACGCTGGAGCGCGTCCTTATCGCAAAACCGGGGTCCACCTTTGCGGAACGCGCCGAGCCGAATCATCTTCGGCCAGGGCGCAAATCGTTAACGCTCCAAGCGTGGGTCACGGCCCTTGCGGCTCGCCGCCGCACCCGCCCGCCGCCCCAGCCATCCCGCCAACGTCTTGAGTTGCAAGGCGTTGGCGGCGGTGGGGTCCGATCCAGGGCCGGCCGCGGGAAAAAGCGTTGCTATAACGATTCTATAGCGAATCTGGCTATGCCCAGACGTGGTTAACGCGCCCGGCGTGCGTCCGCGTCTGTGCCTGATTCGATCGTCTCGCCGGGTGGTCGTCGCATTTCGTCGCCGGCAGGGCCCTTGCCCGAAGCCGATCGCCAGGATGGGCCCCGATGTCGATCTCACTGCTTTCGCCGGCCCAGATCAGCGTCCTGACCTCGACGCAGATCTCGCAGGTCACCACCACCGACATCCAGGCTCTGAGCTCCTCCCAGGTCGCGGCGATCAACGCGACGGCGATCGAAGGCCTGGACGCGACCCAGCTGGCGGCCATGGGCGCGACCCAGCTGCACGGGCTGACGGCCACCCAGATCCCGCACCTGGACAGCTCGCTGGTGTTCGACACCGCCCAGCTGGTCGTGCTCAGCGGCCAGCAGGTCAACGCCCTCACCACCACCCAGCTCGGGTCGCTGGACACGTCCCACATCGGCGTGCTGTCCGCGGCCCAGCTCGCGGCGCTGTCGGCGACCAACTTCTCGGCGCTGGACGCCACCCAGGTCGGCGCCCTCAACGCGACCCAGCTGCACGGACTGGGCGCCAGTCAGCTGCGGGAGCTGACCACCACCGACATCGGCGAGTTCGCCGACACCCAGATCGGCGCCCTGACCGCGAGCCAGCTCGCATCGTTCACGGCGACGGATCTTTCGGCCCTGGACTCCACCCAGGTGGCCGCGCTCGCCACGACCCAGTTCGCGCGGCTGACCTCGACCCAGCTGAGCGGCCTTTCCACCACCGACGTGGCCGAGCTGGCCGACACCCAGATCGCGGCGCTGAGCTCGACCCAGCTGAACGCGCTCGGCTCGACCAACATCGCCAGCCTCTCCACCACCCAGGTCGCGGCCCTGAGCTCGACCCAGCTCAGCGGGCTGAACGCCACCAATCTGTCGGCCCTGGACTCCACCCAGGTGGGGACGCTGAGCACGACCCAGCTGGCCGGCCTGAAGACGAACCAGCTCTCCGCGCTGTCGACGACGGACTTCGCCGAGCTCTCGACCACCCAGATCGACTCCCTGTCGGCCACCCAGCTCGCCGCGTTGTCGAGCACGAACTTCTCCTCGCTCGACGCGACCGAGATCGCGGGCCTGGCGACGACCCAGCTGGTCAAGCTGACCTCGACCCAGCTCGCGTCCCTGACCACCACCCAGATCGGCGAGCTCGCGGACACACAGATCGCGGCCCTCGGCTCGACTCAGGTCGGCGGGCTCGGCGCGACCAACTTCTCGGCGCTGGACGCCACCCAGGTGGCGGCCCTGACGGCGACCCAGCTTCGCGGCGTGACCTCGACCCAGCTGCGGGCCCTGACCACCACCGACATCGGCGAGTTCGCCGACACCCAGATCGGCGCCCTGACCGCCACGCAGCTCTCGGCCCTGTCGGCGGACAACCTCTCGGCGCTGGACGCCACCCAGGTGGCGGCGCTCTCCACCAACCAGTTCGCGCGGCTGACCTCCACCCAGGTGGCGGGCCTGACCACCACCGACGTGGCCGAGCTGGCCGACACCCAGGTGGCGGCGCTGAACTCCACCCAGCTGAACGCGCTCGGCTCGACCAACATCGCCAGCCTCTCGACCACCCAGGTCGCGGCCCTGACGGCCAGTCAGCTCGGCGGGCTGAACGTCACCAACTTCTCCGCGCTCGATTCCACCCAGGTCGGGATCCTCGGCGCCGCGCAGCTGGCCGGGCTGAAGACCAGCCAGCTCGCCTCCCTGTCCACGACGGACTTCGCGGAGCTGTCGACCACCCAGCTCCTGATCCTGTCGTCCACCCAGCTCGGCGCCCTTTCGTCCACCAACTTCTCCGCGCTGGACGCCACCCAGGTCGCCGGCCTCAGCACGACCCAGCTGCGCGGCCTGACGCGGACCCAGCTGTCGAGCCTGACCTCCACCGACATCGGCGAGTTCGCCGACACCCAGATCGCCGCCCTGACCGCCTCGCAGATCGCCTCGCTTTCGGCGGACAACGTCTCGGCGCTGGACGCGACCCAGGTGGCGGCGCTGGCGACCACGCAGGTCGCGGCGCTGACGACGACCCAGCTTCGCGGCCTGAACACGACCGATATCGGCGAATTCAGCGACACTCAGGTCGCGGCCCTGACCGCCACCCAGCTCGGCGCCCTGTGGGCCACGGAGCTGTCGCAGCTCGACGCCACCCAGGTGGCCGCGCTGGCGACGACCCAACTGACCAGGCTGACCTCATCGGAGCTGGCGGGCCTTTCCACCACCGACCTGGCGGAATTCGCGGACACCCAGATCGCCGCCCTTTCGGCCACCCAGCTGAACGCCCTGGGCGAGACCAACATCGCCAGCCTCTCGACCACCCAGGTCGCGGCCCTGACCGCGACGCAGCTCGGCGGCCTGAACGCCACCAACCTGTCGTCGCTGGATTCCACCCAGGTCGGGACGCTGAGCACGACCCAGCTGGGCGGTCTGAAGACCAGCCAGCTCGCTTCCCTGTCGACGACCGACTTCGCCGAGCTGTCGACCACCCAGATCGATTCCCTGTCGGCGACCCAGATCGGTGCGCTGTCGAGCACCAACTTCTCGTCCTTCGATGCGACCGAGATCGCGGGCCTGGACACGACCCAGCTGGTCAAGCTGACCTCGACCCAGCTCGCGTCCCTGACCACCACCCAGATCGGCGAGTTCGCGGACACCCAGATCGGCGCGCTGGGCTCGACCCAGGTCGGCGGCCTCGGCGCGACCAATTTCTCGGCGTTGGACTCCACCCAGGTCGCCGCCCTGACCGCGACCCAGCTTCGCGGCGTCACCTCGACCCAGCTCGCGGCCTTGACGACCACCGACATCGGCGAGCTGGCCGACACCCAGGTCGCGGCGTTGTCGGCGACCCAGCTCGCCGCGCTTTCGGCCGACAACCTTTCGGCGCTGGATTCGACCCAGGTCGCGGCCCTGGCGACGACCCAGTTCGCGCGGCTGACGGCCACCCAGCTCGCCGGGCTGACCACCACCGACGTCGGCGAGCTGGCCGACACCCAGGTCGCGGCCCTGAGCTCGACCCAGCTGAACGCCCTGGGCGAGACCAACATCGCCAGCCTCTCCACGACCCAGGTCGCGGCCCTGACCGCGACCCAGCTGGGCGGCCTGAGCGCCACCAACCTGTCGTCGCTGGATTCCACCCAGGTCGGGGCCCTGACCGCAACCCAGCTGGGCGGTCTGAAGACCAGCCAGCTCGCCTCGCTGTCCACCACCGACTTCGCCGAGCTGTCGACCACCCAGATCGATTCCCTGAGCGCGACCCAGATCGGTGCGCTGTCGAGCACCAACATCTCCTCGCTCGACGCGACCGAGATCGCGGGCCTGGACACGACCCAGCTGGTCAAGCTGACCTCGACCCAGCTCGCGTCCCTGACCACCACCCAGATCGGCGAGTTCGCGGACACCCAGATCGGCGCGCTCGGCTCGACCCAGGTCGGGGGCCTCGGCGCGACCAACTTCTCGGCCCTGGACTCCACCCAGGTCGCCGCGCTGACCGCGACCCAGCTTCGCGGCGTGACCTCCACCCAGCTCTCGGCCCTGACCACGACCGACATCGGCGAGCTCGCCGACACCCAGGTCGGCGCCCTGAGCGCGACCCAGCTCTCGGCCCTGTCGGCCGATAACCTTTCGGCGCTGGACGCCACCCAGGTGGCCGCGCTCGCCACCACCCAGTTCGCGCGGCTGACCGCCACCCAGCTCGCCGGGCTGACCACTACGGACATCGGCGAGCTGGCCGACACCCAGATCGCGGCCCTTTCGACCTCCCAGCTCAACGCTCTGGGTGAGACCAACATCGCCAGCCTCTCGACGACCCAGGTCGCGGCGCTGACGGCGAGCCAGCTGGGCGGCCTGAGCGCCACCAACCTGTCGTCGCTGGATTCCACCCAGGTCGGGACCCTGACCGCAACCCAGCTGGGCGGTCTGAAGACCAGCCAGCTGGCGTCGCTGTCCACGACCGACTTCGCCGAGCTGTCGACCACCCAGATCGACACCCTGAGCGCGACCCAGATCGGTGCGCTGTCGAGCACCAACATCTCCTCGCTCGACGCGACCCAGATCGCGGGCCTGGACACGACCCAGCTGGTCAAGCTGACCTCGACCCAGCTTGGCTCCCTGACGACCACCCAGATCGGCGAGCTGGCGGACACCCAGGTCGGCGCGCTGGGCTCGACCCAGGTCGGGGGCCTCGGCGCCACCAACTTCTCGGCCCTGGACGCCACCCAGGTCGCCGCGCTGACCGCGACCCAGCTTCGCGGCGTGACCTCGACCCAGCTCTCGGCCCTGACCACCACCGACATCGGCGAGCTGGCCGACACCCAGGTCGCGGCGTTGTCGGCGACCCAGCTCGCGGCCCTGTCGGCCGATAACCTTTCGGCGCTGGATTCGACCCAGGTCGCGGCCCTGGCGACGACCCAGTTCGCGCGGCTGACGGCCACCCAGCTCGCCGGGCTGACCACCACGGACATCGGCGAGCTCGCCGACACCCAGGTCGCGGCCCTTTCGACCTCCCAGCTCAACGCGCTGGGCGAGACCAACATCGCCAGCCTCTCGACCACCCAGGTCGCGGGCCTGACCGCCGTTCAGCTGGGCGGGCTGAACACGACGAACCTCTCGGCGCTCGATTCGACTCAGGTCGGGACCTTGAACGCGACCCAGCTCGCCGGGCTGAAGACCAGCCAGCTGGCGTCGCTGTCCACGACGGACTTCGCCGAGCTGTCGACGACGCAGATCGACTCCCTGTCGGCGACGCAGCTGGCGGCCCTGTCCACGACCAACCTGTCGGGGCTCGACGCGACCCAGATCGCGGGCCTGGACACGACCCAGCTGGTCAAGCTGACCTCGACCCAGCTTGGCTCCCTGACCACCACCCAGATCGGCGAGTTCGCCGACACCCAGATCGCGGCCCTGGGCTCGACCCAGGTCGGGGGCCTTGGCGCGACCAACTTCTCGGCGCTGGACGCCACCCAGGTCGCAGCCCTGACCGCGACCCAGCTTCGCGGCGTGACCTCGACCCAGCTCTCGGCCCTGACCACCACCGACATCGGCGAGTTCGCCGATACCCAGGTCGGCGCCCTGACCGCGACCCAGCTCTCGGCCCTGACCTCCACCAACCTGTCGCAGTTCGACTCGACCCAGGTCGCGGCCCTGGCCACGAGTTCAGCTCACGAAGCTGACAGCCACCCAGCTTGCGGGGCTGACCACCACGGACATCGGCGAGCTCGCCGACACCCAGGTCGCGGCCCTTTCGACCTCCCAGCTCAACGCGCTGGGCGAGACCAACATCGCCAGCCTCTCGACCACCCAGGTCGCGGGCCTGACCGCCGTTCAGCTGGGCGGGCTGAACACGACGAACCTGTCGGCGCTCGATTCGACTCAGGTCGGGACCTTGAGCGCGACCCAGCTGGGCGGTCTGAAGACCAGCCAGCTGGCGTCGCTGTCGACGACGGACTTCGCCGAGCTGTCGACCACCCAGATCGACTCCCTGTCGGCGACGCAGCTGGCGGCCCTGTCGACGACCAACCTGTCGGGGCTCGACGCGACCCAGATCGCGGGCCTGGACACGACCCAGCTGGTCAAGCTCACCTCGACCCAGCTTGGCTCCCTGACGACCACCCAGATCGGCGAGCTGGCGGACACCCAGGTCGGCGCGCTGGGCTCGACCCAGGTCGGGGGCCTCGGCGCCACCAACTTCTCGGCCCTGGACGCCACCCAGGTCGCCGCCCTGACCGCGACCCAGCTTCGCGGCGTCACCTCGACCCAGCTCTCGTCCCTGACCACGACCGACATCGGCGAGCTGGCCGACACCCAGGTCGCGGCGTTGTCGGCGACCCAGCTCGCGGCCCTGTCGGCCGACAACCTCTCCGCCCTGGACTCCACCCAGGTCGCGGCGCTGGCCACGAGCCAGCTGACGAGGCTGACGGCGACCCAGCTCGCCGGGCTGAGCACCACCGACATCGGCGAGCTGGCGGACACCCAGATCGCGGCCCTGGCGACGACGCAGCTGAATGCGCTGGGCGAGACCAACATCGCCAGCCTCTCGACGACCCAGGTCGCCGCCCTCACGGCCAATCAGCTCGGCGGACTGAACGCCACCAATCTCTCGGCCCTGGACGCGACCCAGGTCGGCGCCCTCAGCACCACCCAGCTCGCCGGCCTGAAGACCGGCCAGCTCGCCTCGCTGTCGACGACGGACTTCGCCGAGCTCTCGACGACCCAGATCGACTCCCTGAACGCGACCCAGCTGGCGGCGCTGTCGACCACCAACATCTCCTCGCTCGAACTCCACCCAGATCTCAGGCCTGGACACCACCCAGCTGACCAAGCTGACCTCGACCCAGCTCTCGTCCCTGACCACCACCCAGATTGGCGAGCTGGCGGACACCCAGGTCGGCGCGCTGGGCTCGACCCAGGTCGGCGGGCTCGGCGCGACCAACTTCTCGGCGCTGGACGCCACCCAGGTGGCGGCCCTGACGGCGACCCAGCTTCGAGGGCTGACGTCGTCGCAGCTGTCGGCCCTGACCACCACGGACATCGCCGAGTTCGCCGATACCCAGATCGGCGCCCTGACCGCCACCCAGCTCTCGGCCCTGTCGGCCGACAACCTCTCCGCCCTGGACTCCACCCAGGTCGCGGCGCTGGCCACGAGCCAGCTGACGAGGCTGACCGCGACCCAGCTCGCCGGGCTGAGCACCACAGACGTCGGCGAGCTGGCCGACACCCAGGTCGCGGCCCTGAGCTCGACCCAGCTGAATGCGCTGGGTGAGACTAACATCGCCAGCCTCTCGACGACCCAGGTCGCGGCCCTGACCGCCAGCCAGCTCGGCGGGCTGAACACGACCAACCTGTCGGCGCTCAACTCCACCCAGGTCGGGACCCTCAGCGCGACCCAGCTCGGCGGCCTGAAGACCAGCCAGCTGGCGTCGCTGTCCACGACGGACTTCGCCGAGCTGTCGACGACCCAGATCGACTCCCTGTCGGCGACGCAGCTGGCGGCCCTGTCGACGACCAACCTGTCGGGGCTCGACGCGACCGAGATCGCGGGCCTGGACACCACCCAGCTGAACAAGCTGACCTCGACGCAGCTCGCGTCCCTGTCCACCACCCAGATCGGCGAGCTGGCGGACACCCAGGTCGGCGCGCTGGTCTCGACCCAGGTCGGGGGCCTCGGCGCGACCAACTTCTCGGCGCTGGACGCGACCCAGGTGGCGGCGCTGGCGGCCACCCAGCTGCGCGGCGTGACCTCGACCCAGCTCTCGGCCCTGACGACCACCGACATCGGCGAGTTCGCCGACACCCAGATCGGGGCGCTGACGGCGACGCAGCTCTCGGCCCTGACCTCCACCAACCTGTCGCAGCTCGACGCGACCCAGGTCGCGGCCCTGGCCACGACCCAGTTCGCCAGGCTGACGGCGGACCAGCTCGCGGGTCTCACGACGACGGATGTCGGCGAGCTGGCCGACACCCAGGTCGCGGCCCTGAGCTCGACCCAGCTGAATGCGCTCGGTGAGACCAACATCGCCAGCCTCTCGACGACCCAGGTCGCGGCCCTGACCGCCAGCCAGCTCGGCGGGCTGAACACGACCAACCTGTCGGCGCTGGATTCCACCCAGGTCGGGACGCTGAGCGCGACCCAGCTCGCCGGGCTGAAGACCAGCCAGCTCGCCTCGCTGTCCACGACGGACTTCGCCGAGCTGTCGACGACCCAGATCGAACTCCCTGAGCGCGACCCAGCTGGCGGCGCTATCGACCACCAACATCTCTTCGCTCAACTCCACCCAGATCTCAGGCCTGGACACGACCCAGCTGAACAAGCTGACCTCGACGCAGCTCGCGTCCCTGTCCACCACCCAGATCGGCGAGCTGGCGGACACCCAGGTCGGCGCGCTGGTCTCGACCCAGGTCGGGGGCCTCGGCGCGACCAACTTCTCGGCGCTGGACGCGACCCAGGTGGCGGCGCTGGCGGCCACCCAGCTGCGCGGCGTGACCTCGACCCAGCTCTCGGCCCTGACGACCACCGACATCGGCGAGTTCGCCGACACCCAGATCGGGGCGCTGACGGCGACGCAGCTCTCGGCCCTGACCTCCACCAACCTGTCGCAGCTCGACGCGACCCAGGTCGCGGCCCTGGCCACGACCCAGTTCGCCAGGCTGACGGCCGACCAGCTCGCGGGTCTCACGACCACGGATGTCGGCGAGCTGGCCGACACCCAGGTCGCGGCCCTGAACTCGACCCAGCTGAATGCGCTCGGCGAAACCAACATCGCCAGCCTCTCGACGACCCAGGTCGCGGCCCTGACGGCCAGCCAGCTCGGCGGCCTGAACACGACCAACCTCTCGGCGCTGGATTCCACCCAGGTCGGGACCCTCAGCGCGACCCAGCTGGCCGGCCTGAAGACCAGCCAGCTCGCCTCGCTGTCCACGACGGACTTCGCCGAGCTGTCGACGACCCAGATCGACTCCCTGAGCGCGACCCAGCTGGCGGCGCTGTCGACCACCAACATCTCTTCGCTCGACTCCACCCAGATCTCCGGTCTGGACACGACTCAGCTGAACAAGCTGACCTCGACGCAGCTCGCGTCCCTGTCCACGACCCAGATCGGCGAGCTGGCGGACACCCAGGTCGGCGCGCTGGTCTCGACCCAGGTCGGCGGGCTCGGCGCGACCAACTTCTCGGCGCTGGACGCGACCCAGGTGGCGGCGCTGGCGGCCACTCAGCTGCGCGGCGTGACCTCGACCCAACTCTCGGCCCTGACGACCACCGACATCGGCGAGTTCGCCGACACCCAGATCGGGGCGCTGACGGCGACGCAGCTCGCGGCCCTGACCTCCACCAACCTGTCGCAGCTCGACGCGACCCAGGTCGCGGCCCTGGCCACGACCCAGTTCGCCAGGCTGACGGCCAGCCAGCTCGCGGGTCTCACGACCACGGATGTCGGCGAGCTGGCCGACACCCAGGTCGCGGCGCTGAACTCGACCCAGCTGAATGCGCTGGGTGAGACCAACATCGCCAGCCTCTCCACGACCCAGGTCGCGGCCCTGACCGCGAGCCAGCTCGGCGGCCTGAACGCGACCAACCTCTCGGCGCTCGACTCCACCCAGGTCGGGACCCTCAGCGCCACCCAGCTGGCCGGCCTGAAGACCAGCCAGCTCGCCTCGCTGTCCACGACGGACTTCGCCGAGCTCTCGACCACCCAGGTCGACACCTTGAGCGCGACCCAGCTCGGCGCCCTGTCGGTCACGAACCTTTCGGGCCTGGACGCGACCCAGGTCGCGGGCCTGGCCACGACCCAGCTGACCAAGCTGACCTCCGCCCAGCTGGCGGGCCTGACCACCACCGACATCGGCGAGCTCGCCGACACCCAGATCGGCGCCCTGACCTCCAGCCAGATCGCAGCCCTGGGTCCCACCAACTTCTCGGCCCTCGACGCGACCCAGGTCGCGGCCCTGACGACAAGCCAGCTGCGCGGCGTGACCGCGACCCAGCTTGCGGCCCTGACCACCACCGACATCGGCGAGTTCGCCGACACCCAGATCGGCGCCCTGACCGCCACCCAGCTCTCGGTCCTTTCGGCCACCAACCTGTCGCAGCTCGACGCGACCCAGGTTGCGGCCCTGGCCACGACCCAGTTCGCCAGGCTGACGGCGACCCAGCTCGGGGGCCTGACCACGACCGACATCGGTGAGTTCGCGGACACCCAGATCGCGGCCCTGACCGCGACCCAGCTGAACGCGCTCTCCACCACGAGCATCAACACGCTCAGCACCACCCAGGTGGCGGCCCTGACCGCCGCGCAGCTGGGCGGCCTGAACACCACCAACCTGTCGGCCCTCGATTTCGACCCAGGTCGGGACCCTGAGCACGACCCAAGTCGCCGGCCTGAAGACGAGCCAGCTCGCATCGCTGTCGACCACCGACTTCGGCGAGCTGTCGACCACCCAGATCGACGCGCTCAGCGCGACCCAGCTCGGCGCCCTTTCGGCCACCAACATCTCCTCGCTGGACGCGACCCAGGTCGCGGGCCTGGCCACGACCCAGCTCGCCCGCCTGACCTCGACCCAGCTGGCGGGCCTGACCACCACCGACATCGGCGAGTTCGCCGACACCCAGATCGGCGCCCTGACCGCCACCCAGCTCTCGGCCCTGTCCGCGGACAACCTCTCGGCGCTGGACGCCACCCAGGTGGCGGCCCTGGCCACGACCCAGCTCGCCAAGCTGACGGCGACCCAGCTGGCGGGCCTGACCACCACCGACATCGGCGAGTTCGCCGACACCCAGATCGCGGCCCTCAGCTCGACCCAGCTGAACTCGCTTTCCTCGACCAATATCAATAGCTTGAGCACCACCCAGGTGGCGGCGCTGACGGCGACCCAGCTCGGCGGGCTGAGCGCGACCAACCTCTCGGCGCTCGACTCCACCCAGGTCGGGACGCTCTCGACGACCCAGATCGCGGGCCTGACCACGACCCAGCTGGCTGGCCTGTCGACCACGGACTTCGGCGAGCTCTCGACCACCCAGATCGACGCGCTCAGCGCGACCCAGCTCGGCGCCCTGTCCTCCACCAGCTTCTCGGGGCTGGACGCCACCCAGATCGCGGGCCTGGCGACCACCCAGCTGGCGCGGCTGACCACGACCCAGCTCTCGGCCCTGACGACGACGGACATCGGCGAGTTCGCCGACACCCAGATCGGCGCCCTGGCCTCGACGCAGCTCGCCGCCCTCTCGGCCGACGCCGTCTCGGCGCTGGACGCGACCCAGGTCGCGGCCCTGTCCGCCGCTCAGCTGCACGGCCTGACGGCGACCCAGCTTGCGGCCCTGACCACCACCGACATCGGCGAGTTCGCGGACACCCAGATCGGCGCCCTGACCGCCACCCAGCTCTCGGCGCTCACCGCCACCAACCTGTCGCAGCTCGACGCGACCCAGGTGGCCGCCCTGGCGACGACCCAGCTCACGCGGCTGACGGCGACTCAGCTGGCGGGCCTGACCACCACCGACATCGGCGAGTTCGCCGACACCCAGGTCGCGGCCCTGAGCTCGACCCAGCTGAACTCGCTTTCCTCCACCAATATCAATAGCTTGAGCACGACCCAGGTCGGCGCGCTCACGGCCGCCCAGCTCGGCGGGCTGAGCGCCACGAACCTCTCGGCGCTCGATTCCACCCAGGTCGGCGCTATCAGCACGACCCAGATCGCGGGCCTGACGGCGACCCAGCTCGCCGGACTCTCGACCACCGACTTCGGCGAGCTGTCGACGACCCAGATCGACGCGCTCAGCGCTACCCAGCTCGGGGCGCTGTCGGCCACCAACATCTCCTCGCTGGACGCCACCCAGGTGGCGGGCCTGGCCACGACCCAGCTCGCGCGGCTGACCACGACCCAGCTGGCCGGGCTGACGACCACCGACATCGGCGAGCTCGCGGACACCCAGATCGGCGCGCTCAGCTCGACCCAGCTCGGCGCCCTCACGGCCGACGCGGTCTCGGCGCTGGACGCCACCCAGGTCGCGGCCCTCTCCGCCACCCAACTGCACGGCCTGACGGCGACGCAACTGGCCGGGCTGACCACCACCGACATCGGCGAGCTGGCCGACACCCAGGTCGCGGCGCTGACGGCGACCCAGCTGAACGCGCTTTCGACCACCAACATCAACACCCTGGACACCACCCAGGTGCAGGCGCTGACGGCGACCCAGCTCGGCGGGCTGAACGCCACCAACCTGTCCGCGCTCGACGCGACCCAGGTCGGCAACCTCTCGACCACCCAGATCGGCGGCCTGACGGCGACCCAGCTCGGCGGGCTCAGCACCACCGAGTTCGGCGAGCTGTCGACGACCCAGATCGACGCCCTCAGCGCCACCCAGCTCGGCGCCCTGTCGGCCACCAACGTCTCCGGGCTGGACGCCACCCAGGTGGCGGGCCTCTCGACGACCCAGCTCCTCGGCCTGACCACGACCCAGGTCGCCAGCCTCACCACCACCGACATCGGCGAGCTCAGCGCGACCCAGGTCGCGGCCCTGACGGCCACCCAGCTCGGCGCGCTTTCGGCCGACGACCTCTCCGCGCTCGACGCCACCCAGGTGGCCGGACTGGCTACGACCCAGCTCGCCAGGCTGACGACCACCGCGCTGGCCGCGCTGACCACCACGGACATCGGCGAGCTCGCGGACACCCAGGTCGGGGCGCTCAGCTCGACCCAGCTCGGCGCCCTCTCGTCTGACGCGGTCTCGGCGCTCGACGCCACCCAGGTGGCGGCCCTCTCCGCCACCCAGCTGCACGGCCTGACGGCCACCCAGATCGGCGCCCTGACGACCACCGACATCGGCGAGTTCGCCGACACCCAGATCGCGGCGCTCAGCTCGACCCAGCTGAACGCGCCTGTCGACCACCAACATCAACACCCTGGACACCACCCAGGTGCAGGCGCTGACGCCGACCCAGCTCGGCGGCCTGAACGCGACGAACCTGTCCGCCCTCGATCAGACCCAGGTCGGCAACCTCTCGACCACCCAGATCGGCGGCCTGACGGCGACCCAGCTCGGCGGGCTCAGCACCACCGACTTCGGCGAGCTGTCGACGACCCAGATCGACGCCCTCAGCGCCACCCAGCTCGGCGGCCTGTCGGCGACCAACTTCTCGGCCCTGGACGCCACCCAGATTGCAGGCCTGGCCACGACCCAGCTCGCGCGGCTGACCACGACCCAGCTGGCCGGGCTGACGACCACCGACATCGGCGAGTTCGCCGACACCCAGATCGGCGCCCTGACGGCCACCCAGCTGGCCGCGCTCTCGGCGACCAACCTGTCCCAGCTCGACGCCACCCAGGTGGCGGCCCTGGCCACGACCCAGCTGACGCGACTGACCTCGACCCAGCTCGCGGGCCTCACCACCACGGACATCGGCGAGCTCGCCGACACTCAGATCGGGGCGCTCAGCTCGACCCAGCTCGGCGGGCTGTCGGCCTCCGCGGTCTCGGCGCTCGACGCCACCCAGGTGGCGGCCCTCGGCGCGGCGCAGGTTCGCGGCCTCACCGCGACCCAGCTCGCCGGCCTGACCACCACCGACATCGGCGAGCTGGCGGACACCCAGGTCGCGGCCCTGACCACGACCCAGCTGAACGCCCTGTCGACCACCAGCATCAACACCCTGGACACCACTCAGGTGCAGGCCCTGACGGCGGCCCAGGTCGGCGGCCTGAGCGCGACGAACCTCTCCGCCCTGGACTCGACCCAGGTCGGGAACCTGTCGACCACCCAGCTCGCCGGCCTGACCACGACCCAGCTCGCCGGGCTGAGCACGACCGATTTCGGCGAGCTCTCGACCACCCAGATCGACGCCCTGACCGCCACCCAGCTGGGCGCCCTGTCGGCGACCAACTTCTCGGCCCTGGACGCGACCCAGGTCGCAGGCCTTGCCACGACCCAGCTGACGCGGCTCACCACCACCGAGCTGGCCGGTCTGACGACGACGGACATCGGCGAACTGGCGGACACCCAGATCGGGGCGCTCAGCTCGACCCAGCTCGGCGCCCTCACGGCCAGCGCCGTCTCCGCTCTGGACGCCACCCAGGTGGCGGCCCTGTCCTCGGTCCAGCTGCACGGCCTGACCGCCACCCAGCTGGCGGGCCTCAGCACCACCGACATCGGCGAGTTCGCGGACACTCAGATCGCGGCGCTCACCACGACCCAGCTGAACGCGCTTTCTTCCACCAATATCAATAGCTTGAGCACGACCCAGGTCGCGGCGCTGACCACGGCCCAGCTGGGCGGCCTGAACGCCACGAGCCTCTCGGCGCTCGACTCCACCCAGGTGGGAACGCTCTCGACGACCCAGCTCGGCGGCCTGACGGCGACCCAGCTCGGCGGCCTCTCGACCACCGACTTCGGCGAGCTGACGACCACCCAGATCGACGCGCTCAGCGCCACCCAGCTCGGCGGCCTCAGCGCGACCAACTTGTCGGGGCTGGACGCCACCCAGATCGGGGGCTTGGCGACGACCCAGCTGACGCGGCTCACCGCCACCGAGCTGGCCGGCCTGACCACCACTGACATCGGCGAGTTCGCGGACACCCAGATCGCGGCGTTCAACTCGACCCAGATCGCGGCGCTCTCCGCCGCCGCGGTTTCGGCGCTGGACGCGACCCAGGTGGCGGCCCTGGCTACGACCCAGGTCTCGGCCCTGACCTCGACCCAGCTGGCGGGCCTCAGCACCACCGACATCGGCGAGCTCGCGGACACCCAGATCGGCGCGCTCAGCTCGACCCAGCTCGGCGCGCTCTCCGCCGCCGCCGTCTCGGCGCTGGACGCGACCCAGGTGGCGGCGCTGTCGGCCAACCAGCTGCACGGCCTGAACGCCACCCAGCTGGCGGGCCTGACCACGACGGACATAGGCGAGCTCGCCGACACCCAGATCGCGGCGCTGACCACGACCCAGCTGAACGCGCTCTCGACCACCAGCATCAACACCTTGGACACCACCCAGGTGCAGGCGCTGACGGCGACCCAGCTCGGCGGGCTGAACGCCACCAACCTGTCCGCGCTGGACCAGACCCAGGTCGGCGACCTCTCGACGACCCAGCTCGGCGGTCTGACGGCGACGCAGATCGGCGGTCTCTCGACCACCGATTTCGGCGAGCTGTCGACCACCCAGATCGACGCCCTGTCGGCGACCCAGCTGGGCGGCCTCAGCGTCACCAACCTCTCGGGTCTCGACGCCACCCAGATCGCGGGCCTGGCGACCACCCAGCTGACGGGGCTGACGGCGACCCAGCTGGCGGGCCTGACCACCACCGACATCGGCGAGTTCGCCGACACTCAGATCGCGGCGTTCAACTCGACCCAGATCGCGGCCCTGACCGCCGACAACGTCTCGGCGCTCGACGCGACTCAGGTGGCGGCGCTGGCCACGACCCAGATCGCGGCCCTGACTTCGACCCAGCTCGGGGGGCTCACGACCACCGACGTCGGCGAGTTCGCGACCACCCAGATCGCGACGCTCACCTCGACCCAGCTCGGCGCCCTGTCGACCACGGTCATCGCCGAGATCACCACCACCGAGATCGGGGCTCTGGAAGCGAGCCAGATCCCCGGCCTGACCTCGACCCAGATCGGACAGCTGACCACGACCAGCATCTCCGCGCTGACCCAGACCCAGGCCGACGCCTTCACCTCGACCCAGATCCAGGCGATGGACCAGTCGCAGGTCGACGCCTGGATCGCGGTGAGCTGACCTTGCGGCGGCCTCAGATGCGGCGTGGCGGCGCGGTCGGCCGGGCCGAATTGATCCGCTGGCGGCGCCATAGGATAGTCGCATGAGCGACTCGGTTCGACGCCTTGCAGACCAATGGCTTGCGCGACGCCGGGCCTTCGCCGGGACGGACGGGAATTGAGTACGGGCCCCAGACGAGAATGTCCGACGACGCCTTCCTGACCGCCCTGCAGGAGATCACGGGGACCGGGCTCGGCCTTGGCGAGCTGATCAACGCCGCGTCAAACCTCAGCGCGGCGGGCAAGCCCGAGCTCGCGCGCCAGCTCTACCGCGTCTGGATCGGCTTCAACCCCGAGCATCCGCAGCTGTGCGTGGCCCACTTCAACGCCTCGGGCCTGGACACCCAGCTCGGCGACGCCGACGCCGCCCAGCGCGCGCTGGAGGCCGCCATCGCGCTCAACCCGGACTTCATGCCCGCCTACATCAACCTGGGCGGCGTGCTCGAGCGCAAAGGCGAGCCCGACCGCGCGGTCGAGCTGTGGCGCACGGCGGTCAACCGGCCGGTCGCGGTCACCGGCCAGGGCGTCGGCTACGCGGTCACCGCCCTCAAGCAGATCGCGCGCCTGCTCGCCGACCATCACCAGAACGCGGTGGCCGAGGCGGCGCTGCGCCAGTGCGTCGAGATCAATCCCGGCCAGCGCGACGTCATCGAGCAGTTCCTCGCCCTGCGCCTGGCCCAGTGCAAATGGCCCGTGCTTGCGCCCGTCGAAGGGTCCGATCGCCAGGCCCTGATGCGCGGCGTCCATCCCCTGTCGATGGCGGTGTACACCGACGATCCCTTGCTGCACCTGGCCTCGGCCGAGCGCTACATCCGCCAGTCGGTCGCGCCGCCGCCCGCGGACGGCGCCTGGGATCGCCGGCACGCGTCGATCGACCTGAAGGGCCGGCGCCTCAGGCTCGGCTATGTGTCGTCGGACCTGCGCGACCACGCCATCGGCTATCTGATGGCCGAGCTGTTCGAGCTGCACGACCGCGCCAAGGTCGAGGTCTTCGCCTACTACTGCGGCTCGGCGCCTTCGGGGGCCCTGAACGCCCGCATCCGCGCCGCCGTCGAGCACTGGACCGACATCCGCGAAATGTCCGACGACCAGGCGGCCCAAAGGATCGCCGACGACGGGATCGACATCCTGGTCGACGTCAACGGCCACACCCGCGACTCGCGCACCGCCGTCTTCGCCCGACGCCCTGCGCCGATCCAGGTGAACTGGCTGGGCTATCCCGGCTCGATGGGGAGCCCGTTCCACCAGTACCTGATCGCCGACGACTGGATCATCCCGCCCGACAGCGAGGTCTACTACACGGAGAAGGTCCTGCGGCTGCCCTGCTACCAGCCCAACGACCGCCGGCGCGCCATCGCCGAGCCCCGGCCTTCGCGCCAGGACGCGGGGCTGCCCGAGGACGCGGTGGTCTTCTGCTGCTTCAACGGCGCGCACAAGATCAACCGGTTCACCTTCGAGCGCTGGATGCGGATCCTGCAGCGCACCCCGGGCTCGGTCCTGTGGCTCCTGGAAAGCGCGCCCGAGACGCATGAGCGCCTGAGGGCGGCCGCCGCACAAGCCGGCGTCGACGGCGCGCGGATCGTCTTCGCCCCGAGGATGGCCAATGCGCACCATCTGGCGCGCTATCCCCTGGCCGACCTGTTCCTCGACACCTCCCCCTACGGCGCCCACACCACCGCCTCGGACGCCCTTTGGATGGGCGTGCCGGTCCTCACCCTCGCCGGCCGCAGCTTCGCCTCGCGCGTCTGCGGCAGCCTCGTGCGGGCCGCGGGCCTTCCCGAGCTCGTGTGCGACACGCCCGAGGCCTATGTCGAGCGCGCGGCCGAGCTGGGCGCAGACCGGGCGGCGATCGCCGCGCTGAAGGCCAGGCTCGAGGCCGGCCGGTCCAGCTGTCTCCTGTTCGACACCGAGCGCCTGGTCCGCTCGCTCGAGCAGCTCCTCTTCAGGATGTGCGAGGACCACCGCGAGGGCCGCCTGCCGCGGCCCGACCTGGACAACCTCGAGGCCTATCTCGAGATCGGCGTCGAGCACGACCATGAAGCGGTCGAGATGCTCGCGATCCCCGACTACCGCGGCTTCTATCAGGCCGGCCTTGGCCGCAGGCACCTCAATCGACCCATGCGGCCCGACACGCGGCTGTGGACGCCTGAGCTGATCGCCGAGATCGACCGCGCGCCCTTCGCCGACGAGGCCGAGGTCGAAAGGCCGGCCGCGCCTCCGCGGCGCCGCGCGGCCGGATAACCACCCCCATGTCCGCCGAACCCGTGCCTCCCGGCGAGCCCCTTGCGGGCGAGATCGGCCCTGTCGATCGCCTGCTCGCCCTGGCCGAGGCGCTCCGCCGCGAGCAGCGCCTGGACGACGCGCTCACCCTGTTCGAGCACCTGGGCGCCCTGGAGCCCGGCCGCGGCGATGTCCTGGGCGGGCTGGCGAGCGCGCTCGGCGCCAAGGGCCGCACGCTGGAATCCCTGAAGGCGCTGCTGGCGGCCAGGACGGTCCACGCCGACCCGGAGATCCTGCTCGAGATCATCCGCGAGCAGTCCCTGCCGGCCATCGACAAGTTCAACGCCCACGTCACCGCCGGCGAGATCGAGCTGGCGGAATCCTATGCGGCGGCCCTGGCGGACCTGATCCCCCGCAACGGCCATCTCCTGGACGCCGCCCTGACCTGCAACCAGGCGCTCGGGCGCAACGAGGCGGCCAGGCGCTACGCCAGCGCCCTGCTCGAGATCGACCCCGCCCACGCCGCCGCCCGGGCGGTCCTGGCCGAAGCCCCCGCCGAGCCGCAGGCGGCCAACGACCTGGCGAACCGCATCTCCATCGCGCTCCAGCCGCCCGCAGACACCCACCCCCTGATCCGGCTTCGCGACCTCTACGACCTTGCGAGCGAGGTCATGTGCGGCCCGAGGTCGGCCGCCGCCGACGTCATCGCCGCCGGCCTGGTCGCCGCGGCCTGCTCGACGCCCACTGAGGGCCTGGAAGGGTCGGAGTTCGAGGGCTGGGCCAAGCACTACCGCCTGCTCGCCGAGGCCATGGACCTGGACGCCGTGCGCGCGCCGACGCCGCAGGCGCGCCCCGCTCCGCGTCCGGAGATCCGCGCCGGCGCCAAGGGCGCCGACTGGCGCCGCGTGGGCGAGCTCGCCAGGCGCCTGGGCGCCGAGGTCGTCTTCTTCGCCGCCGCCGACGAGAGCTATGTCGAGCAGTACGCCCGCTGGTACGTGCTGTCGGTGCTGAAGTACTGCGACGTCCCGTGCCTTGTGGTGATCCACGTGATCGGCGGGGAAGGGCGGCTGGGCGCCGTCGCGGACAAGCTCGGGATCGTGGACGAGCGGCTGGTGCTCATGGCCGACGGCTTCGACGCCGACGCCGTCACCACCCGCGCCTGGGACGCCCCGCCCAAGGGGATGGCCGCCCGGCCGATCGCGCACTTCCAGTGCCAGAGGTTTCTGCGCGTGGGCGAGCTCATGCGCCGGCTGGGCCTGCCGGTCTTCGTCTCGGACATCGACCTCCTGCTCCAGCGCGGCGTGCGCGATCTGGTGGACCGCGCTGCGGGCCTGGACCTGATGCTGAACGAGAACGGGAACAGCAGGAACGCCGGCTCGCGCCTGACCGCAAACCTTCTCCTGCTCAACCCCACGGCCAACACCGACCGGTTCACCCGTTTCCTGGCGGCGTGGCTCGTCGAGGCCCTGACCGCGTCGGAGGTGACGCGGTGGATAGACCAGGCGGGACTGCTGCTCGCGCGCCGGCACCTGGAGCTGCACGGCGAGGCGCCCCAGATCGGCTACTTCGACACCACGACGGACATCAACAATGTGATGTACCCGTCCTACCAGACCCATCCGTTCCGCTTCCTGTCGCTCTATCGCGGCTTCGACACCACGAGCCTGGAGCGCGACCCGCGGGTCCTGGGCGAGGGCGCGGCGTGAACCCGGGCGTCCTGGAATCCCTGAGGTTCCAAGGCTATGCGCCGCGGACCCTGCTGGACGTCGGCGCCCACGTGGGGCGGTTCAGCTTCGACTTCCTGCAGGTCTTCCCCGACTGCGTCCCGACCCTGGTCGAGCCCAATCCCTTCTGCCAGGAGGACCTGGCCCGCCTGCCGTGGGAGCGCCACGCGGTGGCCGCCTCCAACGAGGCCGGCCGCGCGGAGCTCTTCCTGACGCGCGAGTGGCTGCAGTCCACCGGCGTCTCGCTCTACCGCGAGAACACCGCCTTCTTCCGCGACGAGGTGACCTTCACCCAGGAGGTCGACAAGGTCCGCCTGGACGATCTCTTTCCCGGTCGCCGGTTCGACTTCGTCAAGATCGACACCCAGGGCGCCGAGCTCGACGTCCTGCAGGGCGGCCAGGTGGTGCTGCGCCAGGCCGACTACATCCTGGTCGAGGTGTCGCTGGTGGAGTTCAACATCGGCGGCGCGCAGGCCGAGGCGATCTTCGCCCAGCTCTTCGCCATGGGCTTCCGCTGCGTGGACGTCACCGAGATGCATCGCCTGAAGGGGGTGCAGGACGGGGGCCTCTTGCAGATGGACTTCCTGTTCGAGCGCGAGGTCAGACGCCCCACCCAGGGCTATCGCTATGCGCCCCTGCTCGGCCACGCGGAGTTGCTGGCCTGGTTGAAGGCGAGGAGAGCGCGCTCGGCCGACTTCACGGTCATCGACGTGGGCGGCTCGGCCGCCTCATGGGCGGGCGAGGTCGTGACCGCGACCCTGGGCGCCGGCGACGACGAAGACCCCGCCGAGGGGCGCTTCAGCGGCAACCTGAACGAGGGGCGCGGCTGGGACCCCGTGCTGCAGCACGTGGCCAGGCATGGCCGCTTCGCCTACGCCATCTGCTCGCATGCGCTGGGCGATCTCGCCTATCCGGCCATGACGCTCGAGATGCTGCCCCGCATCGCCGAGGCCGGCTTCGTGGCCGCGCCGTCGCGCTATCTGGAATCCCTGCGCCCCGAAGGCCCCTACCGCGGCTTCATCGACCAGCGCTGGATCCTGGACAGGGTGGGCCAGGAGCTGGTCCTCGCGCCCAAGATCGCGCTCCTGGAGCACCTGGCCCTGACCGCCGAGCACGACTGGGCCGGCGCGCCCGATCGCTTCGAGATCCAGATGTTCTGGCGCGGCGCGATCACGTTCCAGATCCTGAACGGCGACTACCTGGGCCCCAACCGCGGCCGCGTCATCGGGATGTACGGCGAGTTCCTGGACAGGCCGTAGGGGGCTCCGCATCGCGCTCTAGTGTCCCGATTCCGAAGTTCGCCAGCGCATTTGCAAGGCGGATGCGAACTTCGGAATCGATAAGGACACTAGCAAATGTATGATTCTAGTGTGGTTTACGGATCAGAAGTTCGCAGCCGAGGGCGCCGCCATCATCATGCGAACTTCTGATCCACCACACTAGATTCAAGCGCTTGAGCGCGTTCTTGTCGCAAAACCGGGTTCCACTCTTGCGGAACGCGCTCTGGGCGGGCGGGCGGAGGTGACTCGTCTCGGTCCTCTCGAGAGACCGCTTCAGGCATGGCGTCCGCCGACGTCCCAAGACCAGCGCCGAGCCGCAGCCTGGAGCCGCCGACCCTCGGCGCCTCGGAAAGCTGATCACAGCCAGCCGCCGCTGAACCCAGCCCGGCGCAACCCCGCTGCGATGTAAGGACATCCGCGCATCAGGCGCCACGGAAGACCGGTGAGATGGTTCTCGATCATCAACACGATCGGTCCCTGATTGAGGCCAAAGCGCCATGGCGACACCCACCAGCCATGGGAGCTGCCCGGATCGCCTGGGTGGGTGGCGTTGAACGCCGCCTCGAGGCCATAGCCGTCGCACGCCTTCAGCTTCGCCTGATGGACACAGAAGTGCAGCGCCTCCAGCACGATCTCGGGCGCGAAGGGCAAGGAGGCGACGACGGTCCAGGGGGCGATCGTCCCGTCGTCAGGCCCGTCGGGCGCGCCCCGGGCGAGATAGCCGTAGAACTTCCGCCTCACGCCATCGACTTTCATGACGGCCGGGCCGGGCCCGTCGCTCGCCGTGATTCCCCAGCAACGCTCGCCGTAGTGCGCGAACTCGGCGGGATTATCGATCGCGTAGCGCTGCTGCACATAGGTCGCGCGACGGCTGTTCTCGAAGTAGTCGATGCCTTTGTCGCGCATGAAAGCGTCTTGGATTCCGCGAAAGTCGATCCAGACGTGAGACAGCTGATGAATGAACAGCGGGCCAGCGTACAGATAGTCAAATCCGTAGCGGCTCTCCCATCTATGGCTCGACGTCCATGCCGCGTAGCTGCTTTCCGGGAGGGCGTGGGTCGGAGACCCGAGCCCGAGCACGTACAGCAACAGCGCCTCGTCGTAGCCTTGCCACCGGTGCTTGAGAAAGCCTCTCCCCGGCTTCCAGCCGTGGGTCACCGTCGCGCCCCGGTTCTGCGCCCATCGCCAGTCGGCGCGCCGATAGAGGGCGTCGGCCAGGTCGCGGATTTCCCGCTCGTCCGCCGTCGCGGCGTCGAAGTAGGCGGCCGCCGTCAAGGCGCCGGCCAGCAGGAAGGCGCTGTCGATGGTTGACAGCTCGCATCGCCAGGCCCGCCGACCGGTCTGCATGTCGAGGAAGTGATAGTAGAAGCCACGGTGTCCCGTTGCGTCCGGCTCAGGCCCGTGGGGGCTGGACCAGAAGAAGCGCAGCGTCGTCAGCGTGCGCGCTACGGCGGCTGGACGCGTCATGAACCCGCGCTCCACGGCGACAGGATAGCAGGTGAGCGCCAGGCCGGTGGCTGCGATGCTGGCGGGCCAGTTCTCCGCGGTCTTGTCGCGGACGAGGCCGTTGGCCGGGTTTGTTTGGTTGAGGAAGTAGTCGAAGGTCTCGCGCTGAAGCGCCTCCAGCTCCGCAGCGGCGATGCCGGGCCTGGTGTTCATGGCGTCTTCCACCCCCAGAGCCTGGCTGAAGGACCGACATCCTCCGCGCCACGGGCCTGACGTCGTGGTTGATCTTCGTCAATGCGAACCGTGAGGGCGTCCACTAGCTGCAACGGGTCGATCCGCAGCGAACAGCGCACGCCGACATAACGCCGACGCGAAGCTTCGTCGCAGCAGGCTGCGACCTTGGAGTTCGACTGTGCGGCAGACAAGTGCGTTCTCGATCTTGTTGACATTCGCCATTCTCGTCGTCGGCGGAGCCATTGTCTATTTTTCACGCGATGATTTGGGCCTCATCTGGACGTCTATACTTGGAGCTGCAGTCTTCATTCTTGCGTTTGTCACTGCATCATCTGTCAAAGTGGTCGATCAATGGCAAAAGATCGTGGTTCTACGCCTTGGTCGATTTCACGCCCTGAAGGGGCCGGGCCTGTGTTTGATCATCCCGGTGGTCGACACGATTCCCTACTGGATCGACCTGCGAGTCATCACCTCGTCGTTCAAGGCAGAAAAGACGCTCACAAAAGACACGGTGCCGGTGGATGTGGACGCCGTGCTCTTCTGGAAGGTGGTGAACCCCCAGAAGGCGGCGCTGGACGTCGCCGACTATCGATCCGCCATAGGGTGGGCCTCGCAAACCGCCCTGAGGGACGTCATCGGCAAGACGATGCTCTCGGACATGCTGGAAGGCCGGGACAAGATCAGTACTGAACTGCAGCGCATCATCGACGAACGCACCGAGCCCTGGGGCGTCAACGTCATCTCGGTGGAGGTGAAGGACGTTCTGATCCCCCCGTCGCTGGAGGACGCCATGTCCATGCAGGCGCAGGCGGAGCGGGAGCGCCAAGCCCGTGTGATCCTGGGCGACTCCGAGCGGCAGGTCGCCGAGAAGTTCGCAGAGGCGGCCAGGACCTACATCAACGATCCGGTCGCCTTGCACCTTCGGGCCATGAACATGCTCTATGAGGGCCTGAAGCAGAACGCGACGATCGTCATCGTGCCGAGCACCGCGATCGAGACCATGCAGCTCGGCGGCATGGCCGGACTGACGGCGCTGACGATGGGATTGGGCGGGGGCCAGGCAGGCGCCGGAGCCGTCGCTTCGTCGCCCGCCCCATCGCCGGATCCGTCTCGTCCTCCGACGCCGTCTGCGGACATGATCGGGGATTTGACGCCGCCGGCCGCAGCCGGGCCGCCTCAGTAGCGTCTTGGTCTGCTGCTCACCCGACCCGGATGCTCTCCGTTTCGCACTGAATTTGATCATGAGCCCCTGCCGCCGAAATGCCGAACGCACCTCCACTTCGCTGATCTGACGACGCCTTCGCACGTCACGCCGCCGGGGGGCGCAATGGCAGAAGGAATAGCCCGTATGGCGCGCCATGCCGCTCGACCGAAGGCTTCTGGAGTCAAGCCTGCGTCGAAGCCCGATGCGAGGGACGACTTGAAGTCCCTGCCGCTGTCGGAAGTGGAGAAGAAATTGGGGTCGTCGCCGGACGGCCTCACCCAGGCCGAGGCGAAGAAGCGGCTGACCCAGTACGGGCCTAACGAGATTGCGGAAAAGGAGACCAATCCGCTTCTCAAGTTCCTCACCTATTTCTGGGGCCCCATCCCGTGGATGATCGAGGCGGCCGTCATCCTATCGGCGGTCGCCCGGCATTGGCCGGACTTCGGCATCATCCTTGTGCTGCTATTGGCCAACGCCGTCGTCGGCTTCTGGGAGGAGCGTCAGGCCGGCAACGCCATCGCCGCCCTGAAGGCGACCCTGGCGATCAAGGCTCGGGTGAAGCGCGACGGCGAGTGGACCAATCCGGCGGCGCGCGAGCTGGTCCCGGGCGATGTCGTCCGCGTGCGTTTGGGCGACATCGTGCCGGCCGACGCGCGGTTGCTGGCCGGCGACCCGGTGGAGGTGGACCAGTCGGCGCTGACGGGAGAGTCGCTGCCCGCCTCCCGCAAGGCCGGCGAGGCGATCTTCTCCGGCTCGATCATCCGGCAGGGGGAAAGCGACGCGCTGGTCTATGCGACCGGCGCGAACACCTATTTCGGCAAGACCGCCGAGCTGGTGCAGGGCGCCAAGAGCATCAGCCATTTCCAGCGCGCGGTGCTGAAGATCGGCGACTATCTGATCGTGCTGGCGATCACCCTGGTGGCGGTGATCATCGCCGTCTCGATCTATCGGGGCGACCAGATCCTCACGACCCTGCAGTTCGCCCTGGTGCTGACAGTGGCCGCCATTCCCGTGGCGATGCCGACGGTGCTCTCGGTCACCATGGCGGTCGGCGCTCGCCTGCTCGCCAGGAAGAAGGCGATCGTCACCCGGCTGGTGGCGATCGAGGAGCTGGCCGGCGTCGACGTCCTGTGCGCCGACAAGACCGGCACCCTGACCCAGAACAAGCTGACCCTGGGCGATCCGTTCGCCATCGAGGGCGCGGCCGCCGAGCAGGTGATCCTCGCCGCAGCGTTGGCCTCGCGCGCGGACAACAACGACACCATCGATCTCGCCGTCCTCGGCGGGGTGAAGGACGACAAGGCGCTGAAGACCTACAAGGTTGGGCATTTCCAGCCCTTCGACCCGGTGCACAAGCGCACCGAGGCCGCCGTCACCGGCCCTGACGGCAAGGCGTTCAAGGTCACCAAGGGCGCGCCTCAGGTGATCCAGGCGTTGTCGGCCAACGCCAAGGCCGTGAAGGCCGCCGTCGACAAGGCGGTCAACGAATTCGCCGCGCGCGGTTTCCGCTCGTTGGGCGTGGCCCGCGCCGAGGGCGATGGCGAATGGCGATTCATCGGCGTGTTGCCATTGTTCGACCCGCCACGGGAGGACGCCAAGGCGACCATCGCGACCGCGCAGCAGATGGGCGTGAAAGTGAAGATGGTGACCGGCGACGCGCTGGCCATCGCCCAGGAGACCGCCAAGACGCTCGGGATGGGCGCGCATATCCTCGACGCGAGCAGCCTTGGCGATGAGAAGAAGCAGGCGACCATGGCCGTGGCGAAAGCCATCGAGGAGGCGGACGGCTTCGCCCAGGTCTTCCCCGAGCACAAGTTCCACATCGTCGACGACCTGCAGAAGCGCGGCCACATCGTCGGCATGACGGGCGACGGGGTGAATGACGCCCCCGCCCTCAAGAAGGCCGACTGCGGCATCGCCGTCTCGGGCGCGACCGACGCGGCGCGCGCGGCGGCGGCCATCGTGCTGATGACGCCGGGCCTGTCGGTGATCATCGACGCGATCAAGGAGAGCAGGCGCATCTTCCAGCGGATGAACAGCTACGCGATCTATCGCATCGCCGAGACGATCCGCGTGCTGCTGTTCATGACCTTGGCGATCCTGGTCTTCAACTTCTTCCCGCTGACGGCGGTGATGATCGTCATGCTGGCGCTGCTCAACGACGGCGCCATCCTGTCGATCGCCTACGACAATGTTCACTACAAGGATCAGCCCGAGGCGTGGAACATGCGTCTGGTGCTGGGCGTCTCGACCGTCCTGGGGCTCTTCGGCGTCGCCGCCGCGTTCGGCCTGTTCTACCTGGCGGAACGCGTGTTCCACCTCGACCGCGCGCATATCCAGACGCTGATGTATCTGAAGCTGTCCGTGGCCGGACACCTGACGATCTTCCTGACGCGTACGCGGGGCCCGTTCTGGTCCATCCGGCCAGCGCCGATCCTGCTGGCCGCGGTGTTCGGCACCCAGACGGTGGCGACGCTGATCGCGGTCTATGGGCTGTTCATGACGCCGCTGGGCTGGGGCTGGGCGGCTTTCGTCTGGGGCTATGCGCTGGCCTGGTTCCTGGTGAACGACCGCGTGAAGCTGCTCGCCTATTGGGTTCTGGATCGCGCCAAAGCCAAGACGCCGGCCGTCTTGGCGCCGCAGACCGCATGACGGAGCCGTCGACCCCATGGGGGCGGTACGGCCGCCGCGAGGGGCCGCATCACGGGAAGCAAGACGATGAAGATCGACTCAAATGACTTTCGAGTGCGGGAAGCGGATCAGGTCGACCTCAGCAAATGGCCGACGAGCGTGAAGCCTGTCTACAAGTCGAAGAAGCACTACAAGAATCTGCTGGAAGACCATGTCGAGCGACTGAGCGCGCTGCAGCAGCTTCACTACGCGTCCAACCGCCATGCCGTGCTGCTGATCTTCCAGGCGATGGACGCGGCGGGAAAGGACGGGGCGATCAGGCACGTGATGTCCGGGGTCAATCCCCAGGGCTGCCAGGTCTTCAGCTTCAAGCATCCCAGCCCCGCCGAGCTGGAGCACGACTTCCTCTGGCGCACCACGCGCGATCTGCCGGAACGGGGCCGGATCGGCATCTTCAACCGCTCCTACTACGAGGAGGTGCTGATCGTCCGCGTCCATCCCGAGATTCTCAAGAGCGAGGGCCTTCCGGACGCCCTGCTCGACGAGAAACAGGTCTGGCGGGACCGGTATCGCTCGATCGTGGATCTGGAGAAGCACCTGCACGCCAACGGCACGCGCATCGTCAAGTTCTTCCTCCACCTCTCCAAGGACGAGCAGCGGAAGCGCTTTCTGGCGCGCATCGACGAGCCCGAGAAGAACTGGAAATTCAGCCTCGCGGACATCGAGGAGCGGAAGTACTGGCCGCAGTACATGAAGGCGTTCGAGGAGTGCCTCAGCGCCACGAGCACGAGCGAGACGCCCTGGTATGTCGTTCCAGCCGACGACAAGGAGAACGCCCGGCTGATCGTGTCCCAGATTGTCCTCGACATGTTCGAGGGGCTGAAGATGGCCTATCCCAAGACGACCGCTAAGCGCCGCAAGGAGTTGCTGGCGATTCGCGCGCGGCTGGCCGAGTGAGCGCCCGGGCGAGCCAGCCGCCGGCCCATTCGCGGCGGCCTCCTCAGGATGGCCTTGTGGCCTTGACGACGCCATGGCGCGCTGGATTTCCGACGGGGGCTGACATGACATCGCATGGGGAGCCGCAGCGCGCGGTCCAGCAGCAGCAGCGCATGCTGCGCCAGCCGGCGGCGCCGAACTTCCTGGATTCCTCGATCGAATGGCGGCGGATATTTTCCGAGTTCTGGGGGACGTTCCTGCTGGTGGTGGTGGCCGCCGGCGCCGACGTGGCCGCGGCCAGGAGCGGCGGGGCGGTCACCCTCGGCATGGCCGTCGCGGCGCCCGGCCTGATGGTCATGGCCATCATCTACTTCATGGGCACGGTCAGCGGGGCGCACCTCAACCCGGCCGTCACCCTGGCGTTCGCCGTTCGCGGCAACTTCCCCTGGTCGCGCGTGCCGGGCTACATCCTCGCCCAGGCCGCAGGCGGGATCGCGGCCGCGCTGTTCCTGCGCGCCATGTTCGGCGCGATCGGCGACCTCGGCGCCACCGTGCCCGGCGCGGGCGTGAGCGAGCTGAAGGCGCTGGTCATCGAGGCGCTGCTCACCGCGGGCCTCGTGAACACGGTCCTGGGCACGGCCTCGGGCGCGCGCAACATCGGCGCCAACGGCGCCATCGCCGTCGGAGGCTACATCGCGCTCGCGGGCCTTTGGGCCGCGCCCTTCAGCGGCGCCTCGATGAACCCGGTGCGCTCGCTGGCGCCCGATCTGGTCCGGGGAAATTTCGACGCCGCCTGGGTCTACCTCGTCGGACCGCTGGCCGGCGCCATGATCGCGGTGGGGTTCGAGTGGATCCTGAGGGGCCCGCCGACGCCCACCGGAACGATCGCCGCGCAGGGCACGCTGGCGAGCCACGACGCCGCCCACCGATCAACCGGGCGGGAAGGACGTCCGCCGACGCAGACCGAGCAGGAAGGATAGACGATGAAGCGCATCTTGGTCGCCACAGACGGGTCGGAAGGCGCCGGTCGAGCGATCGACTTCGCCGCGGCCCTGGCGAAGGACGTGAAGGCCGATCTTCTGATCGCCAACGTCATCGGAGGCTATGGCCTGCCGGGCGAAGTCTTCAGGCGGTTCAGCCAGGCGCAAAGCGTCTGGCTGGAGGAATTGCTGACCGACCATTCGGCCGAGGTGCTGGCTGGGGCGAGGGCGCGTGCGCTCGGACTTGGCGCCGCGACCGTCGAGATCGAGTCTCGATCCGGAGATGTGGCGCGAACGCTCGCGGACATCGCCAAGGAAAAGGGCGCGGACGTGATCGTGGTCGGCAAACGCGGCGCCGGCGGCGTCGAGGCGCTTCTGCTCGGGAGCGCGGCGCATAAGCTCGTCAGTCTGGCGCCCTGCCCGGTCATCGTCGTGCCATGACGTCGAAAGGGCCTCGCGGCGCCCTTCAGGTGATGACGGATGGACGCGCCCGGCCGGTTCGGCCCTCCACTTCGGCGATCTTGACGGCCAAGGCAGCCAGATCCGCGAGGGCGTCCTTCGCCGCGAGAGCATGGCGCGCCGGATCGGGCTCGAAACGCTCCAGATAGAGCCGCAAGGTAGCGCCGTCCGTTCCAGTCCCGGACAAGCGGTAGACGATCCGCGCATCCTGCGAGAACACGATCCTTATGCCCTGGTCCTCGGCCGTGGTGTGATCCACCGGATCGGTGTAGGCGAAGTCGTCGCACTGACTGACCCGCAACGCCCCAAGGGTGGTCTCTTTGAGCCGCGGAAGACGCAGCCTCAGCGAGGCCATGAGATCCTTGGCCGCGGCGACGTCGAGTCCCTCGTAGTCGTGACGCGCATAGTAGTGGCGGCCGAACCTGCGCCAATGCGCCGTGACCAGCTGTTGAACATCCTGGCCGCGGACAGCCAGGATATTCAGCCAGAACAGCACCACCCAGAGCCCGTCCTTCTCCCGCAGGTGGTCCGAGCCGGCGCCGAAGCTCTCTTCGCCGCACAGTGTGATGCGCCCGTCGTCGAGCAGGTTCCCGAAATACTTCCAGCCCGTAGGCGTTTCGTAGCAAGCGACGCCGAGCGCGGCCGCGACCCGATCCACCGCCCGGCTGGTCGGCATGGACCGGGCCACGCCTTTGAGTCCCTTCGCGTAGCCGGGCGCCAGACTGGCGTTCGCCGCGAGGACCGCGAGGCTGTCGCCCGGACTGACGAAGAAGTTCGCGCCGAGGATCATGCCGCGGTCGCCGTCGCCGTCCGATGCGGCGCCCAGATCGGGCGCGTCGGGGCCGTTCATCGTCTGCACGAGGTCGTGCGCATAGACGAGATTGGGATCCGGATGGAGTCCGCCGAAGTCCGGCATCGGCTCTCCGTTGACGACCGTGCCGTCCGGCGCCCCCAGCCGTCGTTCGAATAGCTCGTGGGCGTACGGCCCGGTCACCGCGTTCATCGCGTCGAAGCGCATCCGGAACCGGCCGGAGGACAGCAGCTGTGAAATGCGATCGAAGTCGAACAGGGACTCCATCAGTTCCGCGTAGTCCTGCACGGGATCGATGACCTCGACCGTCATGGCGCCCAGCGCGGAGCGACCGATCGTGTCGATGTCCACGTCGGCGGCGTCCATGATGCGATATCGGTTGATGCGCTGGCTCAGCGCATAGATGGCCTCTGTCACGGTCTCGGGCGCCGGCCCTCCGTTCGAGGCGTTGAACTTGACCCCGAAGTCTCCGTCGGAGCCGCCGGGATTGTGGCTCGCCGAAAGAATGATCCCGCCGCAGGCGCCGTGCTTGCGGATCACGCATGACGCCGCCGGCGTCGACAGAATGCCGCCCCGGCCGACCATGACCCGTTCGAATCCGTTCCCGGCCGCCATCTTGAGGATGGTTTGGACCGCGACGCGATTGTGAAATCGCCCATCGCCGCCCAGGACGAGCGTCTCGCCCTCGCGTCGCTCCAGGCTGTCGAAGATCGACTGAACGAAAGTCTCCAGATAGTTCGGCTGCTGGAAGACCCGCACCTTCTTGCGCAGGCCGGAGGTTCCGGGCTGTTGGTCCTTGAATGGTGAAGCCTGAATTGTTCTGATCATGTGGTCGTTCATGCCGACCCACTACGGCCTATCTTTGACGAAAAGGCCGCAGGTCAGCAGATACGCTCCATCTGCTCGCCGCTCAGCAAATCGATCGCGCGCCACGGCCTCCGCCGCGTCTTGTCCGATATCGGACAGGACGGACCTGTCCCGCTTCCGACCGCCCCGGCGGAGGCCGTGGCCCGGCAAGGGCTGGTGAGGCGCTGGCGCCTGAAGGGGCGGGTCCGCTCCTGGGACACGCCCAGGCGGTTGAACCGACTTGTGATGGGCCCCGCCCCGGACCAGGCCCAGGGGGTTCGCCGGGCGATCGGACCAGAGGGGAAGACGCCACAGCCTCGCGCCGAGCCCGCATGATCCTTCAGGCTGTGCGCTCCTTCAGGATGATCGCCCTGAGCAGGTCGGCCCGCTGGGAGTTCGCATCGAGCGCCTTCAGCTCAAGCAGCGCGCCTTCCAGGACGTTCCCCTTGTGGCGGCTTCCGAGCCAGTACGTCTCCTGGCGGATCTCGCTGAAGGTGGGTGACCGACGGTCCAGTCGGCGGGCCCATCGCTTCAAGATATTCAACATGTCGTCTCCCTGATTGCGGCCATTCACGAGCATGGCCGAGAAGTCAGCTGGTCGGGTGGCGCGGGACCGGGGCCGCCGTTGACCGAGACGCCGCATCGGCAAGGCGGGAGACCTGTCGCCGGAGCGTCTCCAGCTGGTTCGTCTGGTCCCGGACCAGGGCGTCCACCTCGTTCGCGCGCAGGGCGTCCAGCTTGTCGTGCAGCCGCATGATCTCGAGCTCGGCCCTCAGGTTGACCATGTAGTCGTGCTCGGCCTGCAGCCGGTCCTTAGCGGAGGCCCGGTTCTGGCTCATCATGATGACGGGGGCCTGGATGGCGGCCAGCATGGACAGGAGCAGGTTCAGGAAGATGAACGGATAGGGATCGAATTCCCGGCGCCACACCGGGCCGAGCACCAGCAGGTTGACGCCGACCCACGCCAGCAGAAACAGGAAGAAGCCGCCGATGAACGCCCAGGAGCCGCCAACCGCGGCGACCCGGTCCGCCAGCCTCTGCCAGAAGGTGCGGTCGTCCAGCTTCAGGTGAGCGGCGACGTCTGACGGCGCCTCGGCGCAGATCAGGTCGATGACGCTCTTCTGAACCGGAGTCAGGGCGTCATAGGGCTGGCCCAGAAGCTCCCGGGCAAGATCCTCGGCCGGTCGGGCGCCGGTCACGGCCATGCTCAGAAGTATCCGGTCTCGCCGTCGATGCGGACCTGCGCGGATCGCCCGGCCATGGCGACAATCCTCGCGAGCTTGGTGGCCGAGGCGATGACCTCGTCCTTGACCTGAGAGCGGTCCGAGTATTGGCCCTCGTGCTCGACCGACCAGGCGCCGTCGTGCTGGATGACCTGGAAGATCAGCGGGCAAGGCGTGAGGCGGGACCTCATGACCGGACCTCGTCGTCACCGACGCGAATCTCGGCCGGGACCTGTCGCGTCAGGGGAAGGCGCGCGGCCGACTGCGCCGCGTCCATCGCCGATTGTCGGACGGGGTAGTCGCCATAGAAGGCGCCGTCGCGGGTCACCCGCCAGACGCCGCGCCGCCGGCCGACGTTGAACGTCGACGCGCCGGCTCCGTCGCGGGCAGGCCGGGTCACGGCGTCATCCAGTTTGCGACGACCAGATAGACCAGACCTGCGGCCGCCAGGACGAAGGCCCCGGTGTAGAGGCTGCCGAAGAGCCGCGTGCTCGCCATCGGCGGCTTGAAGGGTTGGTGTGTGCCGGACGCGGCCATGATGTCCACCTCGACCGCTCCAGCGGTCATGCGCGCCATCCAGGACGGTAAGCGCGATGTTTCCTTCCAGATATGGGCGCGCAGAACCCGGTCAGTAAGGCCGAATGTAAAATAAAACACTCTGTTTCGGACGAATTTTCCAAATATTACGACGGGACATGTTATGCTTTTACAGCCTCGAATTCGGGGCGCGTGTGCGGAGAACAAGCCGCAGCGCGCAGGGAATGCTTCGCTCCGCGCGGCTCCCAGCCAGTCCCCCGGAAGGGGAAGACATGACCATCGCCAAGACTGCCCCAGCCGCCAAAGGCGGCTACTGGCTGATCCAGATCGTCAATCGCGATCGCAGGGAGATCGGGCGGGGCTATGTGTGCCATGCCCGCGACGACGCCCAGGCGCAGTCGATAGCCGGCCATCTGGCGGGCGCGGCCAGGGGAGTGGCAGGCTACGACTATCATCCGATCGACGATCCGCACGGCCCCCATGCGCGGGTTCTCAGTGTCGGCGCGTGCGAGCCCGTCCATGAAGCCGCCGCCTGGGCGGCGCTGCGGGCCCCCCGCCGCAGCACCTGACCCGACCCGCATGTCCTCCACCCCTCACCAGCCGTCCTTCTCGCCAGGGAACGCCCCGTGTGGATCTGCGTGATCCCGTGTCTGACGCTCGGCGGCGCGGGCGTGGCCCATCATCGGCCAAAGCCCGAGGTCACGGCCGGGCGTAACGGCTGACGCGGGGGGCGCGGCCTCACGGCCCGCGCCAAGCCGGCGAACAAGCGCGTCGGAAAGCCAGGGCCCGGCAAGTCAGTTCGGCCGATGGTCGTGTAAACGGCGCAAATCCGCGTCCTCGTTCGCCGGTGCGATCGGACGTCAAGGGGCGCCAGGCTCCACCCAGCGCGGGCCGCCTACGCCTCCGCGCCCTGGGCGAAGCGGACGTGCTCGATGCGGTGCGCCTGGACGATCGGCAGGACTTCCCTGCCGATGCGGC
The DNA here is from genome assembly GCA_963775275.1 of uncultured Alphaproteobacteria bacterium. Lineage (GTDB taxonomy): Bacteria > Pseudomonadota > Alphaproteobacteria > Caulobacterales > Caulobacteraceae > JANWHQ01. The sequence continues at coordinate 2,485,882 of CAVZII010000005.1, forward strand.
GGATCTGGTTGCGGAACTGGTCGGACGGCATCGCGCCCCTGTTGCACATCAGAAGGACGGTCCCCGCGCCGGCGTCCTCGGCCTCGGCGATGATCTTCTGGGCGACCTCCTCGGGCGGGCCCCAAGCGAGGTTCGCGGCGCCGGCTCTCAGGCCATCCATGGTCAGGCTCCGATCGAACATCGACTTGTCGGCCAAGGTGCCCTTCACGCCCTCGCGCATGTGGGCGTGGGCGGTCTTGCTGTAATAGCCCTTCTGGTCGAAGTCCTGGACCGGGTGGTCGTATCGGATCAGGGTGTTCATCGAATAGATGAAGTGCGGGCCGTACTCCTCGATCGCCTTCTCCTTCGAAGTCCGCCACGTAGCAGTCGAACATCACGTTGAAGTGGTCGGGCGTGACCTTGCGTCCGTGTTTCGCCTGCTCGGCCGCGTAGTGGCGGATGATGTCCTCGCGCGCCGTGCCGGCCGAGGTCACGCCCGGGGTGATCGGGATGTCGCGCTGGGCGGCCCACTCGATGGAGTCCTTGCTGCCGGTCACCGGGACCCAGACCGGCGGATGCGGCTGCTGGACCGGCCGCGGCCACAGCGCCACGTCCTCGTAGGAATGGAACTGGCCCTGGAAGGAGAAGACCTCCTCGGTCCAGGCCCGGCGCATGATCTCGAAGCATTCGTCGAACCGGGCGCGGGACTCGGCCATGGGCACGCCGTAGGCGCGGTACTCGCGCTGGGCGCCGCGGGCGACGCCGGCGATCAGCCGCCCATCCGACAGGCAGTCCAGCATGGCCAGCTCTTCGGCCAGCCGCAGCGGGTCGTGCAGCGGGAGCAGGTTGCCGTAGATCAGGATCTTCATGCGCCGGGTGCGCTGGGCGGCGGCGGCGGCCATCAGGTTCGGCGAGTTCATCAGGCCGAAGGGCGTGGCGTGGTGCTCGTTGACCCCGATCCCGTCGAAGCCGAGGTCGTCCATCTCGGCCCAGCCGTCCAGGTGCTCGGCGTAGGTCTGCACGGCCGCGCGGGGATCGAAGGCGCTGCGGCCGAGCTTGCGCGGCAGGGCGCCGTCGACCGCCAGGGGCGAGAGGTCGGTCTTGTAGTGCATCAGGTCGAAGATGAAGACCTTCAAGGCGTTTCCCCTGGTGTTCGGCCCGCCTCTGGGCGGAGCGCCCGGCGCGTCCCTTTCGGGCTCCTGGCGCGATCATAACAATAGTTAGCTTGCGCGCCATCGGGGCGATGGTATCTGCGTGGGGGAGGGGACGTGATTGGAACAGGCGCCTGGCGGCGTTCCGTAATTCCCTGTCGTCCCGGAAGCCGCGCAGCGGCTGTCCTGGGTCCCGGCTCTTCGCCCTGCCGTGCGGGGCTTCGGCCGGGATGACATGGGAGTGTGCGCAGCCTAAGGCGTAGACGAAGGCCGCGGTCAGACGGCCCAGGGAGGACGACATGGCGGGCGAGCATCCCGATCTTTCCGGCCTGGTCGTGCTGGTCACGGGCGCGGGCAGGGGCCTTGGCCGCTCGCTGGCCCTGCACCTCGCCCGCTGCGGGGCCCAGGTCGGCGTCGCGGACATCGACGCCGCCTCCGCCGAGGAGACCGCCGCGGCCGTGCGCGCCGCTCACGGGACCGCCTGGGCCTTCGGCGCCGACCTCTCCGGCCAGGCCGCCTTCGCCAAGGTGGCGGCCGAGCTGGCGGACGCGGCCGGGCGCATCGACGCGGTCGTGAACAACGCCGCCCACCTGCGCTACGAGCCGATCGAGCTGGTCAGCGAGGCCACCGTCGACCTGATGCTGGGCGCGGGCCTGAAGTCCGCGATCTGGGGCGCCCAGGCGCTCCTCAAGCACATGGATCCGGAGCGCGGCGGCTCGATCGTCAACTACTCCTCGCCTGTGGCCTTCCGCGGCTATCCCACGACGGCGATCTACACGGCGGTGAAGGGCGCGGTGACCGCGCTCACGCGCACCCTCGCGGCCGAGCTCGGCCCCAGGAAGGTGCGGGTCAACGCCGTGGCGCCGGGCTCGGTGCCGACGCCGGGCGGCATGGGGCTGAACGATCCGGCCGTCTACGAGCAGCGCGCCAAGTCCATTCCGCTGCGCCGGATCGGGCGCGAGAGCGACAACGACATGGCGGTGGCGTTCCTGCTGAGCCGCGAGGCCGAGTACATCTCGGGCACGGTCCTGAACGTCGACGGCGGCGCGGCGGCGTCGATGTGAGGGCGGGACAGCGGATGGGGCAAGGGACGCGGACGTCTCAAATTCTCACCGGCATCGGCGGGCCATCTGTCTGCAGTGGCCAATGGTCGGCGATTGCAGACGACTACCCGCCGACCCATGAACACCGGCGAGCGAGGCGTGCATGGGTGGCCGGGACAGAGCCCGGCCATGACGGTGGAAGGAAGGCTGGGGCCCCTGTGCGGGGCAGGCCGCAAGCCTCCGCCTAGACAGCCATTTCAAAGGGAGACGCGGAACATGGGCGCCTGGCGGCAGGATCGGCTGGATCATCTGAAGACGGTCATCGAGGGCGACATCGCCCGCGGCCTCTACTACGGCGCGGTGGTCAAGGTCGCCCGCTCCGGCGAGGTCGCCCTGGAAGTCGCCATCGGCGACGAGGGCGGGCCGGGGACCAAGCCTCTGAGCACGGATTCGGTGTTCAGCATCTTCTCGACCACCAAGGCGATCACAAACGTCCTGACGTTCCGGGCCATCGAACTCGGCCAGCTCGCCCTGACCACCAAGGTCTCGGAGGTGATCCCCGAGTTCTCCGGCGGGATGCGCGAGCAGATCACGGTCTTCGACCTTCTGACCCACGCCTCGGGGCTGCCGAGCGTGTTCACGCCCAAGGCGGGGATGAACATCGACAAGCTCGAGCTGATCATCCAGGCCATCTGCGAGAATGTCCACGCCACCGCCGCGCCCGGCGAGCGGGTCGACTACTCGCCCCTGGCGCACCACGCGCTGCTCGGCGAGATGGTCCGCCGCACCGATCCCAAGGGCCGCCGCTATCGCGACATCGCCCAGGAGGAGGTGTTCGATCCCCTGAAGATGACGTCCTCGTCGATCGGCCGGGCGGAGCGGCTGAAGGACCGGCACGTGATCCCGAACTTCGGGCCCAACTCGCCGACCCAGCACCTCAGCTCCAATGTGCCGGGGACCAACGGCGCCTTCGAGGATCCCGAGGCGGAGATGCCCTGGGTGGGCGCGGTCTGCTCCGTGCCCGATCTTTACCGCTTCGCCGAGATGCTGCGCCGGGGCGGCGAGCTCGACGGCGCGCGGATCATCTCGCCGGCGATCATGGAGCTCGCCGTCAAGAACTGGACGGCCGACAAGCCCAACGAGCTCTACAAAGGGGTGGCCAACCGCGCCGGCTGGCGGCCCTTCCCCGCCTACATGGGCCTGGGCTTCGCCCTGCGCGGGCCCGGCATCCACCATGCCATCTACGGCACGCTATGCTCGCCGCAGACCTTCGGCAACTACGGCGCGGGCACCTCGCTCTTCTGGGTGGACCCGGTGCGCGAGGTCACCTTCGCCTTCCTGAGCGCCGGGGTGATGAGCCAGGGCGACAACATCGTCCGCTTCCAGCGCGTCTGCGACGTCGTCTCCTCGGCGGTGGTGTAGGGGAGGGCGTGATGGGCGCGCAATTCTCCGGCGCATCCATTGCCTTACCGTCGTCGCCGGGCTTGTCCCGACGACCCATGAACCGTGGAGCATGCCGGTGTTCATGGGTGGCCGGGACGGAGCCCGGCCATGACGGTGGACGGGGATGGCGTCTCGATAGAATCGGCGAGACCGCGAGGGGACGCCGCGCATGACGATGGAGCCCGCCCAGGTCTACGATTACGTCATCGTCGGCGCCGGCACGGCGGGGTGCGTGCTGGCCAACCGCCTGTCGGCCGATCCGAACGTGCGGGTCTGCCTGATCGAGGCCGGACCGCCGGACAAGAGCTTCAAGATCCGCATCCCGGCCGCCGTCGCCGCCGCCATCGGCGACAAGCGCTTCGGCTGGGACTTCTTCACCACGCCGCAGGCCGGCGCGGGCGGTCGCAAGGTGATCCTGCCGCGCGGGCGGGTGATCGGCGGCTCGAGCTCGATCAACGGCATGGTCTACTTCCGCGGCCACCCGCGCGACTTCGACGAGTGGTCGAGCGTCCACGGCGCGGCGGGCTGGAGCTACGGCGAGGTGCTGCCCTACTTCAAGCGCTCGGAGAACAACGAGGCCTGGCCGGGCTCGCCCTACCACGGCGTCGGCGGCGAGATGAACGTCATCGACATCCCCAGGAACAACCCCCTGGTGGACGTCTTCCTGGCCGGGACCGATTCCCTTCAATACCGGCGCAATCCCGACTTCAACGCCGCCGATCCCGAGGGCTTCGGTCCGCGCCAGGGGACCATCCGCAAGGGCCTGCGCGTCTCCATGGCGAGCGCCTTTCTGGATCCCGTCCGTGGACGGAAGAACCTCGAGGTCCGCTCCGGCGCCATGGTGACCCGGGTGCTGATCGAGGGCGGCCGCGCCACGGGCGTCGAGCTCGACGCGGACGGCCAGCGGCTGAGGATCGGCGCGCGGCGCGAGGTCATCCTGAGCGCTGGCGCCTATGGCTCGCCGCACCTGCTTCTGCTGTCGGGCGTCGGCGACGGCGCCGAGCTGAACGCGGTCGGGATCGAGCCGGTCCATCATCTGCCCGCCGTGGGCCGCACGCTCGGCGATCACCCGGCCGCGGCGGTGGCCATGCGCACCAAGAGCCCGGAGTCCTACGGCCTGTCGTGGAAGGCCCTGCCGCGCGACATCTGGAACGTCGCCGAGTACCTCGCGGCGCGCAAAGGCCCCCTCGGCAGCAACCTTCTGGAGGCGCACGGCTTCATCCGCAGCCAGCCGGACCTGGAGCGCCCGGACCTGCAACTGGTCTTCATCCCGGCCCACCGCAACGCTTCAGGGTTTCCGATCCCTTTCGGCCACGGCTTCGGGATCATCTCGATCAATGTGCGGCCCAAGGCGCGGGGCTCGGTGCGGCTGGCGAGCCCCGACCCGCACGCGGCGCCGGCCATCGATCCCAACCTGTTCGGCGCGAGCGGCGACATCGAGGCGGTGCTGAAGGGCCTTCAGATCGGTCGTCGGATCCTGGCCGCCCATCCGTTCGCGCGGCTGGAGGCGCACGAGATCCTGCCGGGCGATCAGGTGCAGTCCGAGGCGGACTGGCTGGATCACATCCGGCGCACCTGCGTGACCGTGCATCATCCTTCCGGCACCTGCCGCCTGGGCGGATCGGAGGACACGGTGGTCGATCCGGAGCTGAAGGTGAGGGGCCTTCAGGGCCTGCGCGTCGCCGACGCCTCGGTCTTCCCCGAGCCGATCGCCGGCAACACCAACGCCTCGGTGGTCATGGTCGCCGAGAAGGCGTCGGACCTGATCCTCGGCAAGCCCGCGCCCCCGGCCCTGGACGTCCCGCACTAGGGGTGGATCAGAAGTTCGCATGATGATGGCGGCTTGCTCGGCTGCGAACTTCTGATCCGTAAACCACACTAGAATCATACATTTGCTAGTGTCCTTATCGATTCCGAAGTTCGCATCCGCCTTGCAAATGCGCTGGCGAACTTCGGAATTGGGACACGAGGAGGAAGAGGGGCCAGAGCCGATGTCCGCCCCACCGCCTTTGATCCTTGACGGTCAAAGCCTCCGAAAATCGACTCCGACCCCTATCCCCCGGCCTTGCCTCAAGCTCGGCGGCTTTTGCCGCACTTATATCACAATGTGATAGTACGTGGGCGGCGTTGGCGTCGCGGCGCGCCTTGGAGACGAGGCGCCCGGACGCGGATTCGTTGCACCAGGTCACGCCAGCCATGAACAGGAAAACCTATCTCGCCGCCGGCGCCGCCGCGGCTCTCGCGCTCTCGCTCGCCGCGGCGGGCGGATACTGGGCCCGCGCCAGCGCCGACACCGGCGCCGTCAACGCCGCGCCTACCCCGCCCGCCGCCGGCGCTCCGGCCTCCTTCGCCGGACTGGTGCAGAGGGTCGCGCCGGCGGTCGTCTCGATCGACGTCGAGCGCAAGGCGGACAAGCAGGCGGCCGCGTGGGGACGCAGCTTCGGACCGTTCTCGTTCCAGTTCGGCCAGCCCGGCCAGGGCGGCCAGGGCGGCGACCAGGGCCAGCCCTTCGGCTTCGACTTCCCGAGGATGTTCCAGCCGCCGCAGGACCAGGGGCCGCTTCCGCCCCAGCGCGCCGCCGGGTCGGGCTTCTTCATCTCGCCGGACGGCTACATCGTCACCAACAACCACGTCGTGGAGGACGCCCAGAAGATCACGGTCCATACCAAGGACGAGCGCGAGCTGAAGGCCCGCGTCATCGGCCGCGACGCGGCCACGGACCTGGCGGTGATCAAGGTCGAGGGCGACGGCCATCCCTATGTCAGCTTCGAGGACCGGGCCAAGCCGCGGGTCGGCGACTGGGTGGTGGCGGTCGGCAACCCCTTCGGCCTGGGCGGCACCGCGACGGCCGGCATCGTCTCGGCGCTGGGACGGCGCAACGTCGGCGACTCCAACTACGTCGACTACATGCAGATCGACGCTCCCATCAACCGGGGCAACTCCGGGGGGCCGACCTTCGACGTCGAGGGGCGGGTGGTCGGCGTCAACACCGCCATCTACAGCCCGTCGGGCGGCTCGGTCGGCATCGGCTTCGACATCCCCGCCGACGTGGTCGCGCGGGTGTCCAAGACCCTGATCGCGCATGGCAAGGTTGTGCGCGGCTACATCGGCGCCGCGATCCAGGACGTGACCCCCGACATCGCCGACAGCCTGGGCCTGCACGGCGGCAAGGGCGCGCTGGTGTCCGAGGTGACCGCGGGCGGCCCTTCGGACGAGGCGGGGCTGAAGCCCGGCGACGTCGTGGTCGAGCTCGACGGCCATGCGGTCGGGTCCGCGGCGGACCTGACGCGCCAAGTGGCCGCCGTCAGCCCCGGCCAGGCCATCCGCCTGCAGGTGCTGCGCGACGGCCACGCCAAGGACATCTCGATCCGGTCGGGCGTGCGCCCCTCCGAGCAGGAGCTGGCCGAGAACGACGCGGGCTCCGGCCCCGGCGCCGGCGGACCGGCGGACCTGCCCGAGGAGCTCGGCATGCGGCTGAAGGCCAACGGCCAGGGCGGCCTTACCATAGAGCGGGTCGGCGGCGACTCGGACGCCGGGACCAAGGGGCTGCGGCGCGGGGACGTCATCCTCCAGGCCGGCGCGCGCAAGACGGCGACTGCCGAGGACCTTTCCGCGGCCGTCCAGGACGCGCGCAAGAGCGGGCGCAAGTCCGTCCTCCTGCTGGTGGCCCACAACGGCGCGCGCATCTTCGTGCCGGTGAAGATCGGGAACGAGACCGGCAAGGGCTGATGACCGCGTCCGGCGCGGCCAGAGGTCACTTGGACGATGCCTGCGCGATCACGGCATGATATGGGGCGGCCGCTCATGAACCCGGCCGCCCGGCGCCTCCCCTTCCGCGGGGGACTCCGGATGGCCCGCGCCACCCTGAGGGACGTTCCCGATGACCTCGCCCAACCGGCCGTCCAGTCGCGACCGGATCCGCCGCACCGCCCTGATCTTCGCCGTCATCCCGGTGCTGATGACCGGCGCGGCCTTCGCAGCTGTCCCGCTCTACAAGGCGTTCTGCCAGGCGACCGGCTTCGGCGGGACCATCCCGCGCTCCAAGCGGGCGCCGGGCAAGGTGCTCGACCAGACGCTGACGGTCTATTTCGACACCAATGTGCGCGGCATGCCCTGGACCTTCCAGTCCCTGCAGCGCAGCCAGAAGGTCAAGGTCGGCGGGACCAACATCGCCTTCTTCAAGGTGGTCAACAACTCCGACCAGGCGATCACCGGGCGCGCCGCCTACAATGTCACGCCCGAGAGCGCCGGCTGGCACGTGCGCAAGCTGCAGTGTTTCTGCTTCAACGCCGAGACGCTGGGCCCGCACGAGGAGGTGCAGTGGCCCGTGGTCTATTACATCGACCCCGCCTTCGCGACCGACGCGAACATGAAGGGCTACAGCGACCTGACCCTGTCCTACACCTTCGTGCCCGATCCGGCCGAGGCGCCGACGGCCCTGCATCCCAAGGGCGCCGCGGGCTAGAGCCTTCCCAGCTCCAGACTCCTCTCCACCCGCGCCGGCGGCTGCGGGGCGGCCCCGCTCGCGCGGGATCGCACGTGGGGCTCGGGCGTTCCGCCCAGGGCGGGCGCGCCGTGGCGAGGCGGGCGGGCTGACAGGTTGAACGGCGAGCGCGGAGGCGAGCCATGAGTGCGACGACATACGACGGACCGGTCCCCGAGGACGAGGGCGCGAGCCGGCGCGACTTCATCCACATCGCCGCGGCGGCGGGCGCGGCGGGCGCGGTCGCGGGCATCGGCTGGCCGATGATCGACCAGATGAACCCTTCCGACGACACCCTGGCGCAGGCGTCGGTGGAGGTGGACTACACCAAGGTCGCGCTCGGCCAGCAGATGGTGGTCAAGTGGCGCGGCAAGCCGGTGTTCGTCCGTCACAGGACGCCCAAGGAGATCGCCGAGGCGGTGGCCGGCGACCACGCCGACCTGCGCGATCCGGCCCGCGACGAGGACCGTCACAAGCCGGGCAAGGCCGAGTGGCTCATCGTCATCGGCGTCTGCACCCACCTGGGATGCGTGCCGCTGTTCGGCGAAGGCCCGTTCGGCGGCTACCTTTGCCCTTGCCACGGCTCGGTCTACGACACCTCCGGCCGCATCCGCTCGGGCCCGGCGCCCAAGAACCTCTATCTGCCCGACTACGCCTTCGAGTCGGAGACCAAGGTGAAGATCGGCTAGTGTGGTGGATCAGAAGTTCGCATGATGATGGCGGCGCCCTCGGCTGCGAACTTCTGATCCGTAAACCACACTAGAATCATACATTTGCTAGTGTCCTTATCAATTCCGAAGTTCGCATCCGCCTTGCAAATGCGCTGGCGAACTTCGGAATCGGGACACTAGCGTCCCGGCCCTGACGTTCGTCAAGGCGCGGAGGCGGCGTCGGGCAAGCGTCGGAGTCGACATGGACATCGGCAAGGCGGTGATTCCGGTGAGGCTCGCGAATTCGACGCTCGTCGCCAGGGCCGCCCCAAGCAGGAAGAGGAACGTCAAATTCACCTCACCGGATGCGATGTCCGGCGCCGTCGCGGCGGATCGAGGTCCCACTGCGACAAGTGACGTAAACTGAGCTATTGGGGCGCAAGTCAGGGGGACGAGCCGAGGCATGGCGCTGGACGCAGAACGGTACAAGGGGCTCTCGGGCTTCCGTTACGCTTTGCGGCGCTTCCTGGCCGCCAGCGAGCGGATCAGCCGCCTGGGCGGGGTCACGCCGCAGCAGTATCAGGCGATGCTGGCGATCAAGACCAAGGCCGGCGAGACCATGACCATCAAGGAGCTGGCCGAGCAGCTGCTGCTCACCCACCATGCTGTCGTCCAGCTGGTGGACCGGCTGGCCAAGGCGGGCCTGGCCTCGCGCGAGCCCTCGCCGGGCGACCGACGCAGCGTCTCCCTCATGCTCAGCCCCAGGGGCGAGCAACTGCTCGACGAGCTGGCCGGCAAGCACCTGGACGAGATGCTGCGCCAGGAGCCCCTGCTCAGCGCCTCGCTGCGTCAGCTGCGCCGGATGGCGCCCTGAGGCCTCGCCCCTTCGTCAGTGCGGGTAGATCTTGATGCTGCTCGCCACCGAATCGGCGACGTGCTCCTTGGTGATCACGCCCACCACGTCGGCGGCGCGCGGCACGCCCTGACCGGAGACCACCACGGCCATGAAGCCGTGCTTGCGCCACATCCGCTCGATCACGTCGAAAACCACCTCGTCCTCGCGCACGATGATGAAGTCACGCGTGGCGACATCGCCGAGGGTGACGCCAGTGCGGGCGCTCTCCAGCCCGCGCCTGAGGCCGGTGTTGACGCGGATCACGCCGTACAGCCGTCCCTTGTTGGTCACCACCACGTGGCGCAGCCGGCTCTCCTGTTCGCTCTCGCGCAGGAAGTCGTCGAAGCTCGCCTCGGCGGGCATGACCACCACGTCCGGGTCCATCACCTCGCGCGCGCGGCGGACCAGGAACATGTTGGCGTGCAGCGCCTTGGGGATGGCGCGGCCCCGTCGGACGAGCTTGAGGGTGTAGATGTTCTCGCGCGAGAGGACGCGGCGCACGCCCACGCTCATGGCCACCGCCACGATCATCGGCATGATGATGTCGTAGTCGAGGGTCATCTCGAAGACCATCACCACCGCGGTCATGACCGCGCCGGTGCCGCCGCCCACCATCGCGCCCATGCCGACCATGGCGAAGGCGGGGACGCTGAGTGGCAGGGGCACGCCGGCCCAGGAGAGCAGGGCGGCGAAGCCGCCCCCGAGGGTCGCGCCCATGAACAGGGACGGGGAGAAGATGCCGCCGGACGAGCCCGAGCCGAGGCTCAGCGAGGTCGCCAGCGCCTTGGCCGCGAAGAGCAGGCCGAGCAGCCAGAAGGTCGTCTGCCGGCCCGCCAGGATCGCCTCGACCGTCGCGTAGCCGACGCCGTCCACATAGTACTGCCCGAAGCTCAGCAGCAGGACGTACATCAGCACGCCGACCATCAGCATGCCGAGCACGTGACGCAGGTAGCGCGAGCCGATCTTGTCGAAGAGGTCCTCGGCCAGGTGCAGGCCCTTGATGAAGCCCGCGGCCGCCGCGCCGGTCAGGCCGCCCAGCACCGCGAACAGCACCAGCAGGGTCAGGGCGTTGGCGTCGGCCGCCATGGGGGCGAGCGCGGGGACCTGGAAGGCCGGCTGGTCGCCCAGCGCCCAGCGCCCGATGAAGGTGGCCGCCCCGGTCGATAGCGCCACCGGCAGGAAGGTCGAGGCGCTCACCTCGGGCATCATCAGCTCGATGGCGAACATCACCCCGCCGATGGGGGTGTTGAAGGTCGCGGCGATGCCCGCGCCCGCGCCGGCGGCCACCAGGGCGATGCGCTGGCCGGCGGTCATCCGCACGATCTGGCCGAGCGTCGAGCCCAGAGCCGAGCCGATCTGGATGATCGGGCCCTCGCGGCCGACCGACGAGCCGCTGCCGATCGCCAGCGCCGAGGCCAGGGACTTCACGACGGCCACCACGGGCCGGATGATCCCGCCCTGGTAGTAGATCGCGTCCATCACCTCGGGCACGCCGTGGCCCTTGGCCTCGGGCGCGAAGTTGGTGACCAGGAAGGTCACGCCGAGCGCGCCCAGCACCGGCACGAAGACGACGAACGGCCCCCACGGCGCGTGGGTGGTGAAGATGTTGGCGTCGTACTGATAGGCGACGCGGCCTTCGAACATCAGGTTATGGATCGCGCCGATCAGGTCGCGGAAGCCCACGGCGCCGAGACCGGTCACGACGCCGACCATCAGGGCGAGCAGGGACAGCTGGATCAGGCTGAGCCGGCGGCTCTCCTCCTCCTGCAGGACGTTGAACGCGGAGCTGAAGCCAAGCCACTTGCGCGTCGGCGCGGCCTTGGTAGCGGCTTGGTCGGTCATAGGCTGGACTTCGATCCTTGTGCTGAACGGCGTGGACGAGGCGCGGCGGTCGTCGCGGGACGGGGCGCCGGCGCCAGGAGCCGCGCGTGCAGGTTCCAGCGCAACGGCGCCGGCCCCGACCGCCCTGCGGCGATCGGGATGCGCGGGGAATGCTTTAGGCGAGCGTGTGCGATCATCAAGTGGTTTCTATCACTGCGTGATATAAATATGGTGCGCCGCGCGGCGTCCGCCGGCCGCCTCTCCCATGAGGTCGGCGTGACCGCTCCGCCCGAGGACCCGATCCTCGAACCAGCAGCGCCCAGGGCGACCTGGCATGGATGATTCCGGCCGCGATCGAACGCGCGGCGGGCGGCGGTCTACTACGACAAGGCGGTCCAGGTCGAGGGGAAGGGCGATCCTGTCGCACCGCCTCCCGGCGTTGAAGTATGCATCCCGCCGGGATATGTGTTGGGCCGCGCGTCCTCGGGGGGAGAGCGAGCTCCACAGGATCGCAGACCGCTGTCCGCACCGCCGAGCGCCGGTGACGGACGCCGGGGAGGCGCGCCGGGCTCCACGCGTGGCTGGTCCCGGGAAGACGAAACATGGAAGGATCAGGGTTGCGAACGCCGTTGCGCGGCCTCGCCCGGTTTTGCCGTCTCCTCGCCGCCGTCTGCGGCCTGACCGGCTTCGCCGCCGCGGGCGCGCTCGGCGCGCCGGTGTCGGCCTCCGCGTCGGCCCCCGCCGGGACGATCGAGATCCTGCACCCATGGACCAGCCCCACGCCCGCCGGCGCGCACGAGGCGCCCGGCTATCTGACGGTCATCAACCACAGCACCGTGGCGGTGCGGCTGATCGGGGTCTCACTGCCCGCGGTCGAGCGCATCGAGCTTCGCGTCTCCGGGCCGGACGGCGCGCCCGATCCCGTGGACGGCTTCGCTATCGGGCCGGGCCAGAGGCTGGAGCTGCGGCCGGGCGGGCCGCAATTCGCCCTGATCGGCCTCAAGCGGACCTTCCACAGCGGCCAGCACATCCCCGCCATCCTCCGTTTCCGCAACGCCGGCTCGGTGTTGATCCAATTCAAGGTGGAGGGGCCCGAACCCCACGCGGCCGTGCGGCGGCGCGTGACGGCCAGGCGCGGCAAGGGGCGGCGCCACGCCCACGTCCGTCATCACGCCAAGAGCCGTCATGCCAAGAGTTGTCATGCCAAGAGCCGTCGTCACGTCACGCATGCAGGCCGCCGCCACAGGCGCCGGTGATGCGCTGGAAGATCGTCTACGCCCTGGCCCTGGCGACGCTGGTCGCCTTCCTCTTCGCCACCCACGCGCCGCGACGCCCTCACGCCCGGACCGCGGCTTCACCGGTCCGGGTGTCGAAAATGTGAACTGGTCGTCAGTCGCATTGCGTAGTGGCCAAGGGCTGGCCCTGATACAGTGAAGTCATGGAAACCCATGGACTTAGCATATCCGCGACTTTCACGGACGCTGAGCGTTTGGCATGGCGGACGAGAGCTGTGGCGCAAGGGCTGCTTTGCATGGTCTGCGGTGACATTCCCGGACTTGAGCGGCGCGCCGAGTTCTATGACACGGGGCTTTGCCACCGTTGCGAGTCCGACCTGGAAGTCGCCCCGGAGGCGCGGATCAGCGCGAGCTGACGCAGGCCCAGCCACTGTGACCGGCCCGGCGCGGCTGGCGCGCGTCCCGGCAGGGCGGGCGCGATGAACGCGCGCGACCTTGCACGGCATCCATCCCGTCAGACCGGCCCGGCCGACCGGATCGCCGCCGTCAGCGCATCCTCGGCGGACGACGTGCGCGCGCGCTGGGAGCACCACCTTTTCGCCTTCCTGCTGATCGTGGCCGCCACCCTGGTGGGCGAGGTCTGGCTGCCGTTCCTGGGCCCACGCAATCTGTCCCTGCCGTTCATCGCGGCGCTGATGCTGGCGGGAGGGCTCTATGGCCTGCGCCCGGCGCTCACTGCGGCCGTGGCCGCCTTCCTGGCCTACAACTTCTTCATCGTCTCGCCGCGCTTCAGCCTGCACATCGCGCCGGCGGACCTGCTGGCGCTGGTCACCTTCCTCGCGGCGGCGGTCTTCGTCGGCGGCATGGCGGGTCGACTCAGCGACCGGGCCCGGTCGGCCACCGAGCGGCTCGGCCGGCTCGCCACCCTGCTGTCGGCCAGCCGCGACCTCTCCGCCGCCACGACGCCTTCGGAGGTGGCGTCCTGCCTTGCCGACCATCTGAAGTCCGGCGGCGGCGTGGAGGCGGCGCTGTGGTCCGCCGACGAGCCGGCGCGCCTGCTGGCGGCCACGGATGGGGCGCGGGCGACCGCCGCCGGCCTCAGGCCGCCCGACGTCGCGCCGCAGCACGCGGACGCAGGCTGCAAGTGGACCGAGCTGGAGACCGCGCGCGGTCCGGTGGGCCGTGCGGCGCTCTGGTTCGGGGGCCGTGAGACCGGCGCGGCCGAGCGGCACTGGATCGACGCGATCCTGCAACTCGGCGCCATCGCGCTCGATCGGGCGGCCCTCGCCACCGAGATCTCCGAAGCGCGCCTCGTCGCCGAAAGGGAAGGGCTTCGCACCGCGCTGCTGTCCTCGCTCTCCCACGACCTGCGCACCCCGATCTCGACGATCCTGGCGTCCGCCTCGAGCCTGGCGGAGAACGAAGCCCGGTTCGATCCGGCCCTGAAGCGCGAGCTAGTCGACGCCATCCAGGCCGAAGCCGAGCGCCTGAACCTCTATGTCTCGAACCTGCTCGACATGACCCGCCTGGAGTCCGGCGCGCTCGACGTGAGGCCGACGCTGGTCGATCCTTCCGAGGCCATGGCCTCGGCGCTGGAGCGGATGCGCCGCCGGCTCGCCGGCCGGCGCGTGGCGCGCAGCTTCCAGTCCGAGGGCAAGATGGTGCTGGCCGATCCCGTGCTGCTCGAGCAGGCGCTGGTCAACGTCCTGGAGAACGCCGCCGCCTTCAGCCCGCCGGACTCGACCATCACGGCCGCCGTGGCCGTGGAGGCCGAAGACATCGCGCTCGCCGTCGCCGACGAAGGGCCCGGCGTCCCGCCGAGCGAGCTGGCGCGGGTGTTCGACAAGTTCTTCCGGGGACGGACCGATCGGGCGCGCCGGGCGGGGGTCGGCCTCGGCCTCTCGGTCGCGCGCGGCGTCGTCGAGGCGTTCGACGGCCGGATCAGCATCGACAGTCCCGTGCGCGCCGGGCGCGGCACGCGCATGACCATCCGCCTTCCGGTGCATGCGCCGGTGGAGGCCTGCGAGTGACCGGGCCGTCGCCCAAGGTCCTCGTGGTGGACGACGAGGCCCCGATCCTGAAGGTGATCAGCTCCACCCTCGCCATGTCCGGGGCCGAGGTCCTGACCGCCGAGACCGGCGCGCGGGCCCTGAGGATCGTCGCGCGCGAAGCCCCGGACGCCATCCTGCTCGACCTCGGTCTGCCGGACCTCGACGGCAAGGATCTCATCGAGAAGATCCGCGAGTGGACCGACGCCCCGGTCATCGTCCTCTCCGCCCGCCACGAGCCGGACGAGCGGATCACGGCCCTGGACCGCGGGGCCAACGACTACGTCACCAAGCCGTTCCACATGGGCGAGCTGCAGGCCCGCCTGCGGGCGGCGCTCAGACAGGCCCAGCGCTCCCGCGCCGGCGCCGAGAGCTATTCCGGATGCGGCCTCAAGGTCGACTTCCGGCGGCGGCGCGTGACGCTCCAGGGCCAGGACATCCGCCTCACCCGCAAGGAGTTCGACCTCCTGTCGTGCCTCGCGCGTCACGCCGGCCAGGTCGTCAGCCACACCCAGCTCCTGGCGGCGGGCTGGGGCGGGGCGGTGGCCGACACCCAGTTCGTCCGCGTCTACGTCGGCCAGATCCGGCAGAAGCTCGAGGCCGATCCCAGCGCGCCGACCCTCATCCTCACCGAGCCCGGCATCGGCTATCGGCTCGCGACGGACGACGAGGACTGACGCCGCCTCGGATCCTTATAAGATTCTTACACTTCAGCTGAGACGCGGGGTCGATACCCTGTGGGCCGATGTCGCCGTGCATTGCGCGGCGCGCATCCTGTCTTCTTCAAATAGAGGGGCGCCGCCGTGTCTCGTCACGAGAAGCTCGGATTTTCATCGATCAATGCAGTCAAGGCTGACTTCGGCTCGATCTACCGGCGGAAGGATCCGAGAGACTACTTCACTGTCCTTGGAAGTCTTGACTACATCATTCCCGAGATCGCCAGCCCGGTCTTCCTCCAGCTGGTCGAGCAGCTGATCGAGCTGAAGGGCCGGCCGATCACCATCCTCGACGTCGGCTGCTCCTACGGCGTGCTCGCTGCGATCATGCGCCACGGCCTCAGCGTCGAGCAGCTGCGCAACCGCTACGCCACCGCCTCGGTGCGGTCAGTCTCCAGCGAGCGCCTCGCCGCCTGCGATGCGCACTACTTCGCCGGCTGGCCCGAGCGCCCGGACCTGCGCTTCATCGGCCTCGACGCCTCGCCCGAGGCGGTGGGCTACGCCGCCAAGGTGGGCCTGCTCGACGAGGGGCTGGCGACGGATCTGGAGACCGGCGAGCTGGACGAGCAGACGCGTGAGGTCGTCCGCCGGGCCGACCTGATCGTCTCCACCGGCGCAGTCGGCTACGTCTCCGAGAAGACCTTCGCCAAGCTGCTCTCCGCGTTCGAGCCCGGCGACACACCCTGGGTCGCCTCCTTCGTGCTGCGGCTCTTCAGCTATGACGCCATCGCAGGGAAGCTCGCCGAGCACGGCCTGGAGACCGAGAAGTTCGAAGGCGCGACCTTCGTGCAGCGCCGTTTCCGGGACGAGGCGGAGTTCGAGGACACCCTGCGCCTGCTCAGGGAGGCGGGCATCGATCCGGCCGGCAAGGAGGCCGAGGGCCTGTTCCACGCCGAGCTGTTCGTGTCGCGCCCGCCCGCCGAGATCGAACGGACCGGTCTCAGCGAGATCGTGTCCCTTTCCAGCGGCGACGGCCGACGCTTCGGCGAGCGATTCCGCCTGAGCGTTCGCCGGGTCGGGGGTGAGCTTGCCGCCTGAGCCGCCAACGGCCGCCGCTGAGGCGATCAGCCTCAGCCACATCTCCAAGTCCTTCACTCCCGACCACCCCGCGGTGGCGGACCTGAGCCTCGAGATCGGCCACGGCGAGTTCCTCGCCGTGGTCGGCGGCTCCGGCTCGGGGAAGACCACTCTGCTTCGGATGATCAACCGGCTGATCGAGCCGGACTCCGGCAAGCTCCGCGTGCTGGGGGCCGAGCCCGACCTTCGGCCACACCTGTGGCGGCGGCGCATCGGCTATGTCTTCCAGGGCGTGGGGCTGTTCCCCCACATGACGGTCGCCGAGAACATCGCGGCGACGCCGAGGCTGCTCGGCTGGACGCCGGACGAGATCGAGGCCCGCGTCGTCGAGCTCTTGGACCTCGTCGGCCTGCCCGCCAGCGCCTATGGCGGACGCACGCCCGACCGGCTGTCGGGCGGCCAGCGCCAGCGCGTGGGCGTGGCCCGCGCCCTCGCCGCGCGCCCGCCGGTGATGCTGATGGACGAGCCCTTCGGCGCGCTCGACCCCCTGACGCGCGACGAGCTAGGGCGGGCCTATCGCCGCCTGCACGACCAGCTCGGACTGACCACGGTGATGGTCACCCACGACATGACGGAGGCGCTGCTCCTGGCCGACCGGATCGCGGTGATGCACGCGGGACGGCTCCTTGCCGCGGCCAGTCCCACGGCCCTCGCCGAGAGCAACGATCCCTACATCGTCGACCTGCTGGAGGTGCCGCGCCGCCAGTCGCAGCGGGTCGCCGACGCGCTCGCGGGGAACGCCGCGGATGGATGACCGCTTCGCCGCGGCCTGGTCGAGGCTTCCAGACTACCTGGGCCAGCACGTCATGCTGAGCGCGGCCGCCCTGGCGCTGGGCGTGCTGGTGAGCGTCCCCCTGGCCGTGCTCGCGGCGCGGCGCGAGGCGTTGCGCTGGCCGCTGCTCGCCGGCGCGAGTCTGGTCCAGACCATTCCGAGCCTCGCGCTGCTGGCCCTGTTCTATCCGCTGCTCCTGGCGCTCTCGTCCCTGTCGCAGGCGGCGTTCGGCCGGGGCTTCTCGGCCCTTGGATTCCTTCCGTCGCTGCTGGCCCTGACGCTCTACGCCATGCTGCCGATCGTCCGGAACACGGTGGTCGGGCTCCGGAATGTCCCGGCGGACGTGAAGGAGGCGGCGCTCGGGGCCGGCATGACGTCCATGCAGTCGCTGCTGAAGGTCGAGCTGCCGATCGCCGCGCCGGTGATCATGGCCGGGCTCAGGACCGCCTCGGTCTGGGTGATCGGGACGGCGACCCTGTCCACGCCGGTGGGCCAGACCAGCCTCGGCAACTACATCTTCACGGGCCTGCAGACCGAGAACTGGGTCTTCGTCCTCTTCGGTTGCGTCGCCTCGGCCGGCCTCGCGCTCGTCGTCGACCAGATGCTGGGCCTGATCGAGGCCGGGCTGGCGCGCCGGGACCGTCGCCGCATCCTGGCCGGCGGCGTCGGGCTCGTGCTCGGTGCGAGCCTGGCGCTCTGGCCGGCCGCCGCGACCGCGCGGCCAGACTTTGTCATCGGCGCCAAGACCTTTTCGGAACAGCTCATCCTCGCCCGGATGATGCAGGACAGGCTGACGGCCGACGGCCTGCGCGCCCGGGTGAAGTCCGGCCTGGGATCGACGGTCATCCTGCGCGCGCTCGGCGAGGGCGACATCGACGTCTATGTCGAATACTCGGGCACGGTCTGGGCCAACGCCATGGGCCGCACCGACAATCCCGGGCGCGAGGCGGTCCTGCGCGGCGTCACGGACTGGCTGAAGCGCGAGCGCGGAATCACCGTGCTCGGCCCCCTCGGCTTCGAGAACGCCTACGCCCTGGCCATGCGCGGGGCCCGGGCCCGGGCCCTGCACGTCAACACCATCGCCGACCTTGCGCGCGACGCGCCCCGGCTGACGATCGGCGGCGACTACGAGTTCTTCGGGCGGCCGGAATGGCGGGCGCTTCGCAAGGCCTATGGGTTGCGATTCAGGGCCCAGCGCCAGTACCAATCGACCTTCATGTACCGCGCCGTGGTCCAGGGCGACGTCGACGTCATCTCCGCCTTCTCGAGCGATGGCCGGATCGCGGCCGACCGGCTGAAAGTGCTGGCCGATCCCAGGCATGCGATCCCGCCTTACGACGCCCTGATCCTGCTGGCGCCCAAGCGTGCGAGCGATTCGGCGCTGAAGGCGGCGTTGCAGCCGCTCGTCGGCGCGATTCCGGTCGAGTCCATGCGCAAGGCCAACGCCATGGTCGATGCGGACCACGCGACTCCCCGCGACGCCGCCCGGTCGCTGGCCGGATGGATCCGACCCCAGAAAGGAGGACACGCCCAATGACCGCGAGCCAGGCGATCACCCAGGGCGTTCGCGCAATGTGGGCGGGCCTCGCCGCCCTGGATCCGCTGTCCCTGACGATCAACCTCGTCCTCACCGCGGCGGTCATCGGCGTCGCTCTGGTGGGATCCAGGCTCGGACGGCTCGCCGTCCGTCGCTGCGTGCGGCGCCTTCCGGGGCCGCGCGATGCGGAGCGCACCATCCGGATGCGCCGGATCGTGCGTCTCGCCCAGGCCGCCCTGAACGTGGTCCTGTCGGTCGGCGCGGCGGCGACGGTGGCGGCCATCTGGGGCGCGTCGGCCTGGTTCCTCGGCGGTCCGGGGGGCTGGCTCCTGCGCAGCTTCGGCCGGTTCGTCATCACCATCGCCCTCACCGCCACGGCGTTCGAAGCCGCCTCCTTCGGCGTGCATCAGCTGATGTCGCGACTGATCAGGGATGCCGAGGATTCCCGCAGGGCGGCCCAGCTCAGGACCCTCGCGCCGCTGCTGGTCGGAATCTGCCAGACCACCATCCTTATCGTCGGCGGGCTGACGCTCCTGTCCCAGGCGGGGGTCAAGATCGGGCCGCTGCTGGCCGGGGCGGGGGTCATCGGCATCGCCGTGGGCTTCGGCGCCCAGAGCCTGGTCAAGGACGTGCTGACGGGCATCTTCCTGATCGCCGAGGACATCGTCTCCATCGGCGACGTGGTCCAGGTGGGCGACTCCAGCGGCGTGGTCGAGCAGATGACGCTGCGCACCATCCGCCTGCGCGGCCTGGACGGCACCTTGCACATCCTGCCCTACGGCGAGGCCCAGACGGTCCACAACATGACCAAGACCTTCGCCTACTACGTCTTCGACCTGCAAATCTCCTACGAGGCCGGAATCGACCGGGCCGTCGAGATCATCCGGCGCACGGGCGCGGAGCTGATGGCCGAGCCCGAGTTCGCCGCGCGCATCCTGGAGCCGATCGAGGTCCTGGGCGTCGACAGCCTGGGCGACAGCGGCGTGGTCCTGAAGGCGCGGTTCAAGACCAAGCCCATCGAGCAGTGGACCGTCGGGCGCGAATACAACCGGCGCATCAAGCTGGCCTTTGACCGCGAGGGTATCGAGATCCCCTATCCGCACATGAAGGTCGTCCTGCCGGCCGAGGCCGAGGAGGCCGCGCGCCACTGAGGCCGATCCCGCTTGCGCGCGCTTGCGCGGCGGGCCACAGGGCTGGCCAGGGCGGGTGGAACCATGAGCCACACAATCATCCTTGGCCCCTTCCAGGCGGCCGCCGTGCTCGTGACGCTGGCCGCGACCCTGGGCTGGCTGAACGTGAAGGTGCTCAAGCTGCCGTCCAGCGTGGGACTGGTCCTGATGGGGGCCGTCGCCTCGATCGGCGTGGTCGCGCTGGACCGCGCGCTGCCCTCCAGCCGCCTCGCCGAGACCGTGAAGACGTTCCTCGACGGCGTCGATTTCCACCGGACCCTCATGGAAGGCATGCTGTCGTTCCTGCTGTTCGCCGGCGCGCTGCATGTGGATCTCGAGCAGCTGCGGCGCGGATGGCTGCAGGTGGCCGTGCTCGCCACCATCGGCGTTCTGGCCTCCACGGCGATCATCGGCGTGGGCCTGGCCCTGCTGACCCATGCCGCAGGCCTGGCCGTGCCGTTCAGCTGGTGCCTCCTGTTCGGGGCCCTGATCAGCCCGACCGATCCGGTGGCGGTCCTGGGGGTCATGAAGCAGGCCCGCATGGCGCCCCTGCTGCAGGCGACGGTGTCGGGCGAGAGCCTGTTCAACGACGGGGTGGGCGTCGTCGTCTTCGGCATCATCCTGGGCGTCGCCACAGGCGCCGAGCCGCTGTCCGCCAAGCACGCGGCCGAGCTCTTCGCGATCGAGGCCCTCGGCGGCGCCGCGCTCGGCGTCGTCGTAGGCTGGCTCGGTTACCGGTCGTTGCGGTCCATCGACGACTATCCGGCCGAGCTCCTGATCACCCTCGCCGTCGTCATGGGCGGATACGCCCTGGCCCAGGCGATCCACGTCTCCGGCCCGGTGGCGATGGCCGCCGCGGAACTCCTGATCGGCAACCACGGGGTTGCGCTCGGCATGAGCGACACCACGCGCGACTACGTCATCAAGTTCTGGTCCATGGTCGACGAGGTGCTGAACGCGGTGCTGTTCCTGCTCATCGGACTGATCGGGGTCGTCGCGGCCGGCAGCGTCAAATGGTCGATCGCCGCCCTCCTGGCTGTCGTCCCCCTTGTGCTCGTGGCGCGCGCCCTGTCCGTCGGCGCGCCGCTCCTCGCCTTCAGGCGCTCCTCACCGTTCCGATCGAGCTTCCCGGTTCTCGTGTGGGGAGGCCTGCGCGGCGGGATCTCGATCGCGCTCGCGCTGTCGCTGCCGCCCAGCCCCGTGAAGGACACCCTGCTGACGGCGACCTATGTGGTCGTGCTCTTCTCGGTGCTGGTCCAGGGATCGACCATCAGCCGGCTCGTGGCTTGGCTGGAGCGCAGGCCCAGGACCGCCCCGTCCTGACGGCTCAGGAAGGCGCCGAAGAGGCGGGCGGCGCGGAGGATGCCGCCGGCGCCCCGGCCGCCGCGGGCGCGGGGACGCGCGCCGGCTGCACGCTGGCGATCCAGTCCTGCGAGGGGTCGTCGGCGGCCTTGTCGGGAACCGTCTCTCGGCGAACGACCGACTTCAGGCCCAGCATCTCGAGCCGGACCGCTACGGCGCCGGCCCGGGCCAGGGCCAGGGCGTGGTCGCCAGGCGCCGCTCCGCGGCGCCCGGGGCTCGCCTCGCCCGTCACCACCGCACTGTCATAGCCCCATCTGCGCAGGGCCCAAGCCATCGCCTGGACCAGACGGTCGTTGTCGGCGTCCAGCGTGCTCGATCCCCGTTCGAACCGCAACGGCGGCAGATCGCGGTAGGGCGGCGACAGCCGGATCCTGAGCCCGGGGAAGAAGCGCTGGGTCGCCGTCTCCAGGTCCTGGTAGTCGGCAAGGCCGCGCTCCTGGTTCAGGCGGATCACCGCGCGCAGCACGCCGTCGGACTCCTCGACCCCGCTCACGGTCCCGACGTCGCGCAACAGGTCGCTCAGGCGCGTGGCCGGATCCGGCGGGGACGCGCGCTGGACCTGGACCAGCGCGCGATTGGCCAGCGCTCCGCCGCCCGCCGCCTGCTCCGCGTCGGCGGTCAGGATCTGCTCCACCTGCACCACCGGCGCGCCGCCGAGCTTGGCGCTGATCGACTTGGAGGCGTCGCGCACGAACCTGCGCGTGATCACCACGGCGCGCACCTGGCTGATCCGGTCTTTCGAGAGCTTGACGGACAGGTTCGTGACCTGGGGCGAGACGCCCTTGAAGATATCCTCGATGGCCGAGCGGGCCCGGTGGGTCTCTCGGGCCTCCACCACGATGCTGCGCAGGGAGAAGCCGAGCGGCGTCGCCAGCACCAGGATGGTGACGACGAGGGCGACCTCTTCCCATCTGGCCTGGCGGCCCTTGCGGGGCTTGAAGCCGTAACCTCTGGCCACGGCGAACACCGCGCCCAGGATCGCCACGACGTTGGTCAGGAACAGCAGGAACGAGCCGCCGGCTATGCGCCAGGCGCCTGTCGCCAGGCCGTAGCCCGTCACGGCCAGGGGCGGCATCAGGGCGGTCGCGATGGCCACCCCCGCGATTACCGCGCCCCGGCGGGTGATCGTCACATAGACGCCAACCACCCCCGACAGGGCCGCGACGGCGAGGTCGAGCAAGGTTGGGCGCGTGCGCGCCAGGATCTCGGGCGTCACCTCCTTCAGCGGCGACAGCCAGACGATCGCGGCGGAGGTCAGCACCGAGGCGACCGCGCCCGCGGCGAGCGCCACGCTGGCGCGCTCGAACTTCAAGGGCTGCAGCGTCGCCAAGGCCAGGCCCATGGCGATGATCGGCGCCATCAGCGGCGAGATCAGCATGGCGCCGATCACGACGGCGGCGGACGACTGCAGAAGGCCGAGCGCGGCGATGCCGCAAGAGCACATCAGCAGGATGAAGTAGGCGTTCGAGATCCGGGCGGCGCGGTGCACGTCCACCTCGATCTGCCGCCGTTCCGCCATCGTCGGCGGGCGGCGCAGCCATCCGCGCGGCCCAGCACGCACGCGTGCGCGCGTCAGCCGCCACAGAGCCTGCCCCCTTCGCACCAGCCGCGGCGGCCGCTGGCCGTCCAATCCGCCGCCGAGCAGGGACCATCCCACGCGCCCGCCGCGCAGGCGATTTTGCGGCGGCTGGCCCACGCGAAGCCTGGTCAGGGCGCGTCGGATGTCGATCGGTCTCACTCCGCAGGAGCCCCGGCCAGGGCGGCCGCGACGCACGCTGCGCCGACGGCGATGAAGCCCGCCTGCGCCCAGGCGCCGCCTCCGCCTGTGCGCCGGGATGTTAGCACGGCCAGGACGCACTGCATCGCATAGAAGGCGGCGAAGGCGCGCGAGGCGACGGCGATGATCTGGAACGGGTCGGTCAGCCACACCACGCCTGCCGCGAGCGCGGCGGCGGCCAGCGCGCCGGTCCGCACCCCGAGCCGGCGCCGGCTCGCTTCGCTGGCGAGACCGGCCGATCCGATCGTATCGGCGACCGCGGCGCTGAGCTGGCTCGAGGCCGCGCCGATCAGGACCAGCGCGCTCAGGAACGGCGCCGCCAGCCGCATCACCTCCAGGATGCCGGCCACGCCCTGGCTGCGGCTCGCCTGCCCCAGGAACGGGGTCAGAAGGACCAGGAACGCCACATAGATCGCAGATGAGATCCACTGGGCATAGCGCATGGCGCGGATGCGCAGCTCCGGGTCGTAGCTGTGCCCCATGTATCTGGAAGTCTCGAAGCCCTGGACCGTCACCACGAGGCCGAGCAGAAGCGGCAGGCTGTGGGCGTCCATCCGCGCCGAAGGCACCACCACCGGCTGGTTCCATCGGAACAGCCAATAGGCCGCCAGCGCCACCAGCATCCCGGCGATGACGCCGATCTTCAGCGACACGGTCGCATGCGCCAGCCGCTCGAGGCGCTCGTGCCCGCCCAGCACGGCCAGCAGCGCGAACAGGCCGATGATCCCCGACGCCCCGATCCTGGAGATCGCCTCATGCGTCCGGGGCGCGAGCGGGATGTCGTGAAGGCAGAACTCCGCCAGCAGCTTCAGGTAGTAGGCCACCGACACGGCGTAGGCGATCGCCAGCATTGCCTGGGCGGCGCGGGCGCACCAGGCGATGCGGCTGTGGAACGGCGAGCGTTGCAGGAGCGGCTCGGCGTTGGCGATGTTGAACCGCATCACCGCGCCCATGGCGTAGGCCAGCGCCAGGAGCAGCATCATGGCGAGCGCTGCGGCGCCGCCGAACTCGCGGGCGAGGACCGGACCGCACACCAGGAAGCCGCTGCCGATGATCGAGGCGAGCGGAGTGACCGTGGCCGACCATGTCCGCGTGCGCGACCACGCCCCGTTGCTCAGGAAGACGGTGACGGCCAGCGCGACGATCCACGCCGCCGCCGCGGTCAGCATGGCCGAAGGACCGGGCAGGCGTTGCGGCGACCCATGGCGGCGGCTCCGATATCATCGATGAATGACGCTCGAGCGCGAGCGTACAACGCTTGACGCGCGTAAAGCGCCTTCTTGCGCCTATCACAGCGTGATATTCACGCCGGCGTAATATCCGGAGTCTGGTCCAGATGAGCCGGCGGCTCGAACGGGGGGGCCACGCGGATGGGGTCGGCAGGCCGAGCGCCTGGCGCCGTCTCGCGCCGTTCCTGGCCGTCCTCGCCCTTCTGGCCCTGATGGCTGCGCCGGCGGGCCTGCCGTCGCTCCTGACCGGAGGCGGCGCGACATCGCCGGGCCTTTCCGCCTGTCCCGGACATCGAACGGCGTCCGCCAGACCTCAGCCTCTCCCTGTCCGGACACCCGATCATGGCGACCGTGGACGCGCGCTCTGCCCGGCCGGTGGAGAAGAGGCGGGCCCGGCGCCGGGATCGGCGTCCGCGATCCCGAACCCATGGTCGGCGGTCCAGCCCGTCCGCTTCGGCCCGCGCCATGACAGGCCGGCGCGAAGGCGCGCGGCCTCCAACCCGCCCGCGCGCGGGCCTCCGCTCCTTCCGACGTGACCGACCTCGCCGCCGGGACGCCCGCCGTCCGGGCGCAGACCTACCGTCGAGAAGGTGAACCCCGTGCTTTCCAAACCCCTTGCGACCTCGCTCGCCGTTTCCGCGGCGGCGGCCAGCGCCGTTATCGGCGCGGCGCTGCCGATCGGCGGCGGGCCGGCCCTGGCGCGGCCGCCGCACCGCGCCCCGCTCAGGATCCTGCATCCCTGGAGCCGCCCCGCCCCGGCCGGATCGCCGGCCGCCGGCTACCTCACCGTCGTCAACACCGGCCATGACTCCGACCGCCTGCTGGGCGGGGTCTCGACCTGGGCCGACAAGCTCGAGATCCATGCCGTGGCCGTCGCGGACGGCGAAGCCCACATGCGGCGGGCGGCCAGGGGCGTTTCAATCGCGCCCGGCCAGACGGTCAGGCTGTCGCCCGGCGGCCGCCACATCATGATGATCGGTTTGCGTCGCCCGCTCGAGGCGGGCGACCGGGTCCCCGTGGCCCTCTACTTCGAGCACGCCGGCTGGGTGAAGGTGAGGTTCCACGTCGAGCGGCCCCCGCGGCGGCGAACGCGCTCGGGACGCGGGAGGGCGCGGCGATGAGATGGGCCCTGGTTTCCATCCTCGCCTCGGCGGCGATCGCGGCAGCCCTGGTCCTGGCCCTGCACGCCCGCGCCGATCACGCGGCGGCCGTCGCGTCCAGCGCGTCGAGTTCGGGCCAGGCCAGCATCGGCGGACCCTTCCAGCTCGTCGATCAGAACGGCCAGCCCGTGAGCGACAAGGACATGCTGGGCAAGCCCACGGTCATGTTCTTCGGTTTCACCTACTGTCCGGACGTCTGCCCCACCACGCTCGCCCAGATCACCAACTGGCTGGATGTGATGGGTCCCGACGCGGACAAGCTGAACGTCGTGTTCGTCACCATCGACCCCGAACGCGACACCTCGGCCCAGCTGAAGACATACCTGTCCTCGTTCGACAAGCGCATCCGGGGCCTGACCGGGCCGCCGGCGGCGATCGCGCAAATGGCCAAGGAGTATCGGGTCTATGTCCACAAGGAGCCGCTGCCGGGCGGCGGTTACACCATGGACCACTCCGCCACGATCTACCTGTTCGACCGCAAGGGCCGGTTCGTCAGCCCGCTGGTCTACACCCAGCCGTCAGCCACGGCCGTCGCCACGCTCGAACAGCTGGTCAAGGGAACCTAGTGTGGTGGATCAGAAGTTCGCATGATGATGGCGGCTCCCGCAGTTGCGAACTTCTGATCCTTAAACCACACTAGAATCATAGACTTGCTAGTGTCCCGATCGATTCCGAAGTTCGCATCTGCCTGGCAAAAAGCGCTGGCGAACTTCGGAATCGGGACACTAGACCGTCGAAGCAATCAACATCACGGCGTGATACGATCGGCCCTGGAGGAAGATGCATTGAAACGTCCCGCCCTCATCCCCGCCCTTGTCGCCGCAGCCCTACTGGCGCCGGCGCCCGTCGCCTTCGCCGGAGCCGCCGCCGCCGGGCCCCCGTCCACGGCCCTGGGACTTCGCGATGCGCGGCTCGGCATGGGCTTCGCCGACTGGCGAAACGTCCCCTATCCGGAGCGCAACCCCCGCGTGACGATCGCCTGCTCGGACGATCCTGACGTCGGGCCAGGCGCCGGCCTGGACCTCTCGGCGGCCGATCGGACCGCCGGCCTTCGCGTTTGCGCCTATGTCGCCCGATACGGGAAAGGCCTCGTCCTGCCCGAGGCCGTGGAGTGGCGCCGTGGCCTTTTCGTCCAGCATCCGACCTACGCCTTCGCGGGCGGTCGGCTCTCTCGCATCAGGTTCCAGCTCTCGGTCGACGATTTCGACGAGGTGATGGCGCTGTTCAAGGACAAGTACGGCCCGCCCGGCCGGCTCGTCAGGGACACGGTCCAGAGCCGGCTCGGACGCATGCCGAGGGTCCAGGCCTGGTGGCGCACGCCGCTGGGCGTGGTCCATCTCGTGGATCCGCTGCCGAGCCTGTCGGCCATGCAAGTGACGTTCGCCGCCCCGCCTGCAGGGGCGCCCGCCCTGACCTCGGCCGCGGCGCCTTCGGGGCGGTCCGGCGCGCGAGACGAACCTTCCCGCGCGGATTGAGCGATCGCAAGGCGGCGCCCGCCCGCCTGCGATTTGCTATCATCTTGAATCGCGGAAAGGACGGCGACAGGGCGATGTCCAAGGCAACGCCTTCACGGCGGGTTATCGGCCCCGCCGCCGAGGCGGGGGCCAGCGCTGACGTGGGATCGTCGAGCGGCGCCGCCGCGGCGCCGGCTGGCCGGGTCCGTTCGGTGCGCGGCTCTGTCGTCGACGTGACCTTTCCCGCCGGCCGCCTTCCCGAGATCAACGACGCGCTCGAGGTCGAATCGGCCGGGCCAAGCCTGCTCGTCGTCGAGGTCCAGGCGCATCTGGATGAGCGCACGGTGCGGGCGGTGGCGATGCAGAGCACCGAAGGATTGAGCCGCGGCGTGCGGGTGCGGGCGACAGGCGGCCCGATCACCACGCCGGTGGGGGATCAGATGCTGGGCCGCCTCGTCGACGTACTGGGCGCGCCCAACGACGGGGGACCCCCGTTCGCGGCCGATACGACGCGCTGGCCGATCCATCGCCCTCCGCCGCCCCTGGTCGAGCAGAGCGGCGCGCGGGTCCTGCTCGAAACCGGAATCAAGGTGATCGACCTCCTGGCGCCCCTCGCCCATGGCGGCAAGGCGGGTCTGTTCGGCGGCGCAGGGGTGGGAAAGACGGTCCTCGTCACCGAGTTGATCCGCACCATGGTGGAGGTCCACAGCGGGATTTCCGTCTTTGCCGGCGTCGGCGAGCGGTCCCGCGAGGGGCACGAGATGCTTCTGGAGATGCGCCGCTCGGGCGTGCTCGGGCGCACCGTGCTGGTCTACGGACAGATGAACGAGCCGCCCGGCGCCAGGTGGCGCGTGGGCCTGACGGCCCTCACCATCGCCGAATACTTCCGCGACGTGGGCCGCCACGACGTGCTGCTGCTGATGGACAACGTCTTCCGCTTCGTCCAGGCGGGCGGCGAGATCTCGGGCCTGCTCGGCCGGCTGCCGTCGCGCGTCGGCTACCAACCCACCCTGGCCACCGAAGTGGCCGACCTCGAGGAACGGATCGTCTCGGCGCCCGGTGCGGCCGTGTCGGCCATCCAGGCGGTCTATGTTCCGGCCGACGACTTCACCGATCCTGCGGTCACCGCCCTGTTCAACCACTTCGACGGGTCGGTCGTCCTGTCGCGCGCCATGGCCGCCCAGGGGATGTATCCGGCCATCGACCCCTTGCGGTCGAGCTCGGTCCTGCTCGATCCGAACGTGGTCGGCGAGGCCCACTACCGCGTCGCCGAGCGGGTGCGCGCGACGTTGGCGCGTTACCGGGACCTGCAGGACATCATCGCCCTGCTCGGCGTCGAGGAGCTGAGCCCCGATGACCAGCGCACGGTCCTGCGCGCGCGCCGGCTGCAGCGGTTCCTGACCCAGCCCTTCAAGGTCACCGAAGCCTTCACCGGCAAACCCGGCCGCACCGTGCCGGTGGTCCAGACCATCGCGGGATGCAGCGCCATCCTCGAGGGCGAGGCCGACGGCTGGGCGGAGAGCTCGCTCTACATGGTCGGCGACATCGAGGAGGCCCGCTCGAAGGAACATGCGGCCGCCGGCCCGATCGTGGAGTCGGCGGCATGAGGCTCCTGATCACCACGCCGAGCGCCGTGGCGGCGGACTTCGACGACATCGCGGCGGTCCACGCAGAGGACGAGAGCGGCGAATTCGGCATCCTGCCCCATCACGCGGACTTCGTGACCGCGCTGGCGCTCTCGGTGGTCGGCTGGCGCCACCTCGACGGACGACGAGGCTACTGCGCGGTGCGCGGCGGGCTGCTCACGGTGAATGGCGGAAAGGAAGCGGCCATCGCCACCCGCGAAGCGATCCTCGGCGACGACCTGCAGGCGCTGGAGGCGGTGGTGCAGGGCCGTCTGGCGAGCTCGGCGGAGGACGAGCGCAGAGCCCGCACCCGCACCGAACAGCTCAGGATCCAGGCCATCCGGCGGATCATCGGCTACCTCAGGCCGTCCGCCGCCGCCGGCAGGGATGACGTATGAGCCCGCCGTCTCCAGTCCCCACGCCCCCGGCTTCCGAGGAGGAGCTGGCGCGCACTGTCGCCAGGCGCGCCGCCCGGCGGGCGTTCTGGCAGGCGCACGGCGAGAGGTCGCTGGCGCAGAATCTGGCGATGATCGGCGCGCTCGGCTGGCTCGTGGTCACGCCGACGCTGGTCGGCGTGTTCCTCGGCCGGTGGCTCGACGGGCGGCTGCACTCGGGGATCTTCTGGAGCGGCGCCTTGCTGACGGCGGGCCTGGTCCTGGGCTGCGCGATCGCCTGGCGGCGCATCCAGCAGATTCAGCGCGAGGACGAGCGATGAGCCAGCATGAGGTCCTGCAGCTGGCGGCCTTCGCCCTCGGCGGCCTCCTCCTCGGCGCCGCGAGCTTCGCGAGCCTGCGGCTGAACACGTCCTTCTACCTGGCCGGACCCGTCTGGCGCCCGATCTGCCTGCACGTCGTGCGGCTCGTCCTCGTGGCCGGGGCGCTGTTCTGGACGGCGCATTTCGGGGCGGGGCCTCTGCTCGCCGCCGGCGCGGGCGTGGTTGCGGCCAGGCCCCTGGCCGTTCGGTTCTTCGGGCGCGCGTCATGATCGCATCGCCGCTCACCGCCCAGGTCCTGTTCCACGCCGGGCCCGTCCCGATCACCGAGCCGGTAGTCGTGACCTGGGGTCTGATGGTTGTCCTTACGCTCGGCAGCATTGCGATGACTCGCAGGCTCCGCATTGATCCGGGCCCGGGACAGGCCGTGCTGGAGCTGTTCGTTACGGCGGTGCAGGGACAGATCCGAGAAACCCTGCGTGCGGACCCTGCACCCTACCTGCCGTTCCTGGCCAGCCTCTTCCTGTTCATCGCCCTGGCGAACCTGACGGCGCTCGTTCCGGGTCTCGAGCCCCCGACCGCCCACATCGAGACCGACGCGGCCCTGGCGATCATCGTCTTCTTCGCGGTCCACTGGTTCGGCGTCCAGGCGGAGGGGCTCGGGGGCTATCTGGCCAGCTTCGCCAAGCCGACCTGGCTCATGCTGCCGCTCAACCTGCTCTCGGAGGTCACCCGGACCTTCTCGATGATGGTGCGCCTGTTCGGGAACATCATGAGCGGCGTGTTCGTGATCGGCGTCGTGCTGTCGCTGGTCGGCCTGTTCGTGCCGATCCCGTTCATGGCGCTCGACCTGCTTACCGGCCTGATCCAGGCCTACATCTTCACCGTTCTGGCGATGGTCTTCATCGGCGGCGCGGTGGGGCCCCAGCCCGCGCAAACGAGGAGTCCGGCATGAACTACATCCCTCACGTCAGCATCCTGGCCGCGGCCTTCGCCGTCGGCCTCGGCGCGGTCGGCCCCGCTCTGGCCGAAGGCCGCGCCGTCGCCGCCGCCATGGACGCCATCGCCCGTCAACCGGACGCGGCCGGGGTGATCTCCCGAACCCTGTTCGTCGGCCTGGCCATGATCGAGACCACGGCGATCTACGCCCTGGTGGTCGCGCTGCTGGTCCTGTTCGCCAACCCCTTCGTCCACTGAGATGCATCTCGATCCCTGGACCTTGGGCCTGCAGGCCGCCAACTTCCTTATCCTGGTCTGGCTGCTGCACCGCTTCCTGTACCGGCCGGTCCTCGGGATCATCGCCGCGCGTCAGGCTGCGGCTGACAAGCTGACCTCGGAGGTGCAGGCGCAGAAGGCCGCGGCCGAGGCCCTGCGCCACGACTTGGAAAGCCGGCAGGCGGCGGCCCTCAAGGCCCACGACGACGCCCTGAAGGCGGCCCGGGAGGCGGCCGACGCCGAGCGCAAGGCGATGCTCGCCAAGGCCCGCCAGGAAGCTGACGCCTTCAGGTCCGAGGCGGAGGCGGCGCTCGAGCGCGAACGCGCCGAGGTCGTGCGCACGCTTGGCAAAGACGGCGCGAAGCTGGCCGCCTCCATGGCGCGCAAGCTGCTTGAGGAGGCGCTCGCTCGGCCCGTTCCAGGAGCGCATGCTCGAACTGGTCTGCGAGGACATCAAGGCTCTGGCGCCGGACGCCCGGCTCCAGATGGCCGAACGCGCGGGCGCGCCGGGCGCGCCGGAGGTCGTCACCGCCGCGCCGCTGCCGACCCAGGCGGCCGACCGCTTCAAGAAACGCCTGGCGATGGCGCTGGGCGCGCCCGTCGAGCCGACGTTCAAGGCCGACCCGGCCCTGATCGCGGGGGTCGAGGTCGCGATTCCCGTTCACCATCCTGCGCCGGTCATGGGCCTCGGACCTGCAACGGATCGAAGCCGAGCTCGACGATGACAAGCGCGCTTCGACAGTCGCTTGACGGTTGGCTCGAGGCCGCGGGGCGGCGCCTTGAGGAGGCGTCGCTCGGGCCGCGCGCCGAGCAGATCGGCGTCATCGATCAGGCTGGCGACGGCATCGTCTTCGTGCGGGGCTTGCCGGACCTGCCGCTGGGCGGACTGGTGCGTTTCGCCGGGGACGCCACCGGCTTCGCCCATGCGCTCGACGAGGACCGGATCGGCTGCGTGCTGTTGGACCTGACGCCGGTCGAGGCGGGCGAGGAGGCGCGAGCTCTGGGCTCGACAGCCGCCGCGCCGGTAGGCGACGCTCTGCTCGGCCGCATCGTCGATCCGCTCGGCCGGCCCCTGGACGCCGGCGGCCCCATCGCCGCGGCGCGCTACGACCCGGTGGAGCGTGCGGCGCCGGGCATCATCGAGCGCGATCTCGTCACCGAGCCGCTTCAGACCGGCGTCAAGCTGGTCGACGCCCTGTTCGCCCTCGGCCGAGGCCAGAGGGAGCTGATCGTCGGCGACCGGGAGACCGGCAAGACCGCCATCGCCACGGACGCGATCATCAACCAGCGCCGCTCGGACGTGATCTGCATCTATGTGGCCGTGGGCCAGAAGTCCTCTTCCGTCCGGCGGGTCATCGACGCCGTCCAGGCGTATGGCGACGCCAAGCGCTGCATCTTCGTGGTCGCCGGTCCGGCCGAGGCGGCCGGACTGCAATGGCTCGCCCCCTATGCCGCGTTCGCCATGGCCGAGTACTTCCGCGACCGGGGCGGCCACGTGCTCATCGTCATCGATGATCTGACCAAGCATGCAGCCACCCACCGGGAATTGTCGCTTCTGATGCGCCAGCCGTCCGGGCGCGAAGCCTACCCGGGCGATGTCTTCTACATTCAAGCGCGCATGTTGGAGCGGGCGGCCAAGTTGTCGCCAGAGCGGGGGGGCGGCTCGATCACCGCCCTGCCGATCGCCCAGACCGAGGGCGGCAACCTCAGCGCCTACATCCCCACCAACCTGATCTCCATCGCCGACGGCCAGATCGTCCTGTCGTCCAAGCTGTTCTACGAGGGCCAGAAGCCGGCGGTCGACATCGGTCTCAGCGTCAGCCGCGTCGGCGGCAAGACCCAGGCGCCGGTCCTGCGCGCGCTCGCCGAGAGCCTTCGCCTCGACTACGCCCAGTTCCTCGAGCTGGAGATGTTCACCCGCTTCTCGACAACGCTCGATTCGCGAACCCAGGCCCAGATCGACCACGGTCGCCGCATTCGGGCGGTCCTCACTCAGCCGCAGTATGCTCCCCTGTCGCTCGGCCATGAGGCGGCCGAGCTCCTGGCGTTGCACGATGATCTGCTCGAACAGCTGCCGCTCGAGCGGATCGAGGCCTTCAAGGCCCAGCTCGTCGCCTGGCTCGACGTGCATTGCCCCGAGGTGCTCGCCCGGCTGGAGGCCGAGCGGCGGCTCGAGGACGCCGATCGCGCGCGCCTGCGCGAGGTGCTGTCGGGCCTCGTCGCTTCGCTGAACGCCCAGGCGCCGGGGACACACCTATGAGCGCATTGGCCGAGACCCAGGCTCGGATCTCCAGCGTCCGCGAGCTCAAGACCGTGGTCGGCGCCATGCGCGGCATCGCCGCCACGCACGCCCAGCAGGCGCGCGGTGCGCTCGAGGGGTTCCGCGCCTACGAAGAGGTCATCGCCCACGGCCTCGCCCAGGCCGTTCAGCTGATCGAGACGACCCCCGCGGCAGGCGCGGCCCCGGCCGCGGGACCCGCCGCCCTCATCATCTATTCGGCTGAGCACGGGTTCTCCGGATCCTTCTGCGCGCGTGTGCTGGACGCCGCCCGGCCCGTCGGCGAGGCCGAGCTGTTCATCATCGGCGCGCGCGGCGCCGCCTTGGCCGAGCAGAGGGGATGGCGGGCCGGCTGGACCGCGCCGATGGCCAGCCAGATGTCCGGCGTCGATGCGACCGCCAGGGCCGTCGCCGACGCGCTCTATGCCCGCTTCGTCGAGGAGGGGCTCGCCAGGGCCGAGATCGTCCATGCCAGGCCGTCCGGAACGGCCGATTTCACCGTGGTCCGCCGGCCCATCCTGCCGATCGACCTCGCCGCGTTCAGACGTCCGGCGGCCGGTCCGCCGCCGCTCGTGAACCTGCCGCCTGCGCGGCTCGTCGAGCAGCTCGTCGGCGAATATGTCTTCGCCGAGCTGGCCCTGGCGGCGCTGGAGAGCTTCGCCAGCGAGAATGCGGCGCGGTTGGCGACGATGGAGTCCGCGCGCGTCAACATCGACCAGAAGCTCGAGGAGCTCACCGGCCAGGAACGTCTGCAGCGCCAGGAGGAGATCACCGCCGAGGTCCAGGATGTGGTCGCCGGCGCCCTGGCGTCGGAAGCCGCCCGGAGCCGGTAGGGCGCCGTCCGCTCCGATTGAAACAGAGCAGCGATCTGGAGTCTTGATTTGTCGCGTTTTCTAACGGCGAACCGGTATCCACTTCGCCGGAAAACGCTATGGCGGGGTGGATCAATCGTGATCGGCCTTGATCCAGTCCTTGGCCTCCTGGGCTTGGTTCAGGTGGAACAGCTTCAGTCGGCCCGGCATGAGGAAGCCGAACGCCGCCACGGTCGCGCGCATCCAGTCGACGTCGCTGACCAGAGCGAGGCGGTCCCAGCGCGGGAGGTGCTCCACGCCGACCTTGATATCCTCCAGCACCGCGCCCGCCTCGATGCCTTGGAAGTCCTGACCGACCTCGTAATAGAGGCTGACCTTGGGCCCGGCCTTCAACGCCGCTTCCACGGCCGGAATGAGGACCCGATCATAGTCCGCCCGCGTCACCTTTCCGCGACAGGCCATGGCCAGGACGTGGGGCGGGAAGCCGGTTAGGATGTCGATCATGGTCGCGCCTCCTAGTGGATGGTCCAAGCGAGCGTTGCGCCCAGGGCCGCGTGCGCGCCCTGACCTGGCTCAAGGAACCGCGAATTGGGCGCGAAGGATCCGCCGCGCGGAGATCCGGCGATGAAGGTGGTGGTGTTCGAGGCCGAACCGAGGGAGCGGTCGGCGTTCGCCCGCCTGCCGAAGGCCTGCCGCACGACCTTCGTCGGCGAGCCGCTGGGCCCGACGAGCGCGGCGGGCCATGCCGACGCCGAGATCGTTTCGAGCTTCATCTACTCCGACCTGTCCGGTCCGGTCCTCGAGCGCCTGCCCAGACTGAAGCTGATCGCCACCCGCTCCACCGGCGTGGATCACATCGACCTGGAGGCCTGCGCCAGACGCGGCGTCGCCGTCGCCAACGTCCCGACCTACGGCGAGAACACCGTCGCCGAGCATGTCTTCGCCCTTCTGCTGTCGATCAGCCACCGCCTTCCCGAGGCGATCGCCAGGGCCCGATCGGGCCGGTTCTCACCGGAGGGCCTCGAGGGCTTCGACCTAAAGGGCAAGATATTGGGCGTGGTCGGCGCCGGCCGCATCGGCCGTTGCGTGATCCGCATCGCCAGGGGCTTCGGCATGAAGGTCCTGGCCTTCGACGTGCGTCCGGACCCCGCTGTCGCGGCGGAGTTGGGCTTCGCCTACGCCGGCCTCGACGAGTTGTTCTCCCGCTCGGACATCATCACCCTGCACGCGCCGGCCGCGCCCGGCGCGCCCCCGCTGCTGGACGAGGCGGCGTTCACGAAGATGAAGCCCGGCGTGGTGCTCATCAACACCGCGCGCGGGGCCCTGGTGGACACCCGCGCGCTGGTCGCGGCGCTCCGGTCCGGCAAGGTCGCCCATGCCGGCCTCGACGTCCTTCCGGAGGAGCCCTCGATCCGCGAGGAGGCCGAGCTGGTGGTCTCGGCGCGCTATGATCGCGAGACGTTGGCGGCGCTGATGGCCGACCATGTCCTGCTGGAATCGCCTCAGGTCATCGTGACGCCCCACAGCGCCTTCAATACAAAAGAGGCGGTCGCGCGAATCGTGCAGACGGCGGTCGACAATATTCTCGCCTTCCTGGACGGGCGGCCCGCCAACCTGGTCGCCGCCAGTCGGGGCGATTCCGCCAAAGCCGAAGGAGACCCATGACCATGCAACGCAAAGCCGGCGCCGGCGTGCTCGTTTCCAGCGGCCGCGAGTTCCAGGTCACCTACGACCTCGTCGAGAGCCGGGCCGGCGAGGACCAGGCCGTCCGCGGCCAGGTGTTCGGCAATCCCGAGGAGCTGGCCGCGGCCTACCGCTCGGGCCCGGCTTCGCTCCGGCTCGACAATGGCAAGACCGCGCGCCTCGTCCTGCTCGACTGCGACACCCATGGCGCGGCCGACGTCCGCCTGATCGGCAAGCTGCCCTCGGACTAACCTTCCTCCGTCCCGAACTGATCGAAGGCCCGCAGCGCATCGGCCGCGGCGTTCACCGCCGGCCCGCCGCCCATCTGGATCGCCACCGCCAGGGCCTCGGCGGTCTCCTGGCGGGTGGCCCCTTCCTTGCGCGCCGCCCGGGCGTGATAGCCGATGCATCCGTCGCAGCGGACCGTCGCGGCGATGGCCAGGGCGATGAGCTGCTTGGTCTTGCGGTCGAGCGCGCCGGCGGCCTGCGCCGCGCGGCTCAGCTGGCCGAAGGCGGCGAGCTGGGCCGGGACCAGCGCCTTCAGCTCCAGCGCGTACGCGTCGATGTCGGCGATGACTTCACGATAGTCCTTGGGCATGACCGGGCCGGATCAGCGGTCGCGCCAGTTGCGATAGCGTTGCCGCTCATACCGGTACCAGTAGCGATGATAGGGATAGGGCCGGTAGCCCCAGCGGCTGCCCGTCCAGATCCAGGGGCGGTATCCCGGCGGCGCGACATAGGCGTAGCCGCCGACGAACACCGGCGCCGCGAAGGGCGAGGCGCCCCGCCGCACCACGAATCCCGGCGGGCAGCCGGGGCTGGTCGAGCTTGCGCCGATGGCGCTGCCGGCCATGGCGCCCAAGGCGCCGCCGACCACGGCGCCGCCCGTGCGGCTGTGACGACCCGCGACGTTGGAGCCGATGATGGCGCCGAGGATCCCCCCGATCACCGCGCCGGCGACCTGGTTGTTGCGTTGGTCGATGCAGTTCTCCTCGGCCCAGCGCTCCACGGAGCGGGAGTAGCGCTGGTCCTCGCCTCGCGCGCGGTCCGAGAAGTCGTAGTAGCGGTCGCGGTCGCTGTAGCCTTCCGGGGGCGCCACATCCGTGTCGCCATAGGCATAGCCGGGCTCGTACCCGGGCGGCGGCGGGCGGCGCGCGTCGCCGTCGTCGTTGCCGCGGTCGTTGTCGTATCGGTCCTGGTTGTTGCGATCCTGGCTGTACTGGCTTTGGCCGTAGGCAGGCTGGGCGAAGGCGACGGACGACATCAGCGGGCTTGTGGTCGCGAGCACGGTCGCCAGACCGGTCGCGGCGGCGGATTGGCGCATGGAAACCTCCATCGGAGCGGCCCCGCAGGCGAGCGCGAGACGTGCGTGCCAATCTCGACCTTGCCCGCTCCGCCGTCCTTGCGCCAGCTCAAACGCCGCCGGCGCCCGTTGAGCGAGGTCAAGGCGAGGGCTCACCCGGCTCTCTAGCGTCGCGCCATGATCAACGGATGACGCCGACATGCCAGCGTCCAAGCCGCCGGAAGGGCCCGGCAAGCCCCCCGGCAAGCCCGACGAACACAAGGGGCATCTGACCGTCGGCTATGTGATCGGGTCGATCCTGGTCATCGCCATGCTGCAATGGATCGCGCTCGCCTTCTCGCACGAGCAGACGATCCCCTACAGCCGCTTCCTCGGCCTCGTCGCCAAGGGCCAGGTGGCCGAGGTCACGATCGGCCAGAACACCATCCAGGGCCAGCTCGAGGGGGGCAAGGGCGCCTTCCAGACCAATCGGGTGGACCCGGCGCTGGCCGACCAGCTCGCGGCCAAGGGCGTCGTGGTCAAGGGCCAACCGTCCGGCGGCCTCCTGACGACCATCTTCTCGTGGGTCGCGCCTTTCTTCCTGTTCTACCTGCTCTGGATCTTCCTGCTGCGGCCGATGGCCGGCGGTGGCGCGGGCCTTGGGCTGATGAGCGTCGGCAAGTCGCACGCCAAGGTCTACGCCGAGACCGACACCAAGGTGACCTTCGCGGACGTGGCCGGCGTCGACGAGGCCAAGTTCGAGCTGAACGAAGTGGTCTCTTTCCTCAAGGACCCGTCCACGTTTGGCCGGCTGGGGGCCCAGGTCCCCAAGGGCATCCTGCTGGTCGGGCCGCCCGGCACCGGCAAGACGCTCCTGGCTCGCGCAGTGGCCGGCGAGGCGGGCGTGCCCTTCTTCTCCATCTCGGGCTCGGAGTTCGTGGAGATGTTCGTGGGCGTCGGCGCCGCTCGGGTGCGCGACCTCTTCGAGCAGGCCCGCAAGGCCGCGCCGTGCATCATCTTCATCGACGAGCTGGACGCGCTGGGGCGCAGCCGCGCCGGCTCGCTCGTGGGCGGGGTCGACGAGAAAGAGCAGACGTTGAACCAGCTCCTGGCCGAGCTCGACGGCTTCGATCCCCGCGCTGGCGTGATCCTGCTGGCCGCCACCAACCGCCCCGAGATCCTGGATCCCGCGCTCCTGCGCGCCGGCCGCTTCGACCGCCAGGTTCTGGTCGATCGCCCCGACCACCAGGGCCGCCTCCAGATCCTGCAGGTGCACGCGCGCAGGATCGTGCTCGCGCCGACCGTCGAGCTCGACCAAGTCGCGGCCTTGACCACCGGCTTCACCGGCGCGGACTTGGCGAACCTCGTGAACGAGGCGGCGATTATCGCCACCCGCCGCAACGCCGCCGCCGTCGGCTCGGGCGACTTCACCGCCGCCATCGAGCGGATCGTGGCCGGGCTCGAGAAGAAGAGCCGGGTGCTGAGCAAGGCCGAGCGGCGGCGCGTCGCCTACCACGAGATGGGCCACGCCCTGGTCGCCTCGGCCTTGCCGGGCGTGGACCCGGTCCAGAAGGTCTCGATCATCCCCAGGGGCGTGGGCGCGCTGGGCTACACCATGCAGCGGCCGACCGAGGATCGCTTCGTCCTGGCGCGCAGCGACCTGGAGAACCGCATCGCCGTCCTGCTCGGCGGCCGGGCGGCCGAGGCCATGATCTTCGACGGCGACGTCTCCACCGGCGCGGCCGACGACCTGCAGCGCGCCACCGAGATCGCGCTCGAGATGGTCACCCGCCACGGCATGGACCCCACCGTCGGCCAGCGCGTCTACGCGCCCCCGCCCCAGACCTTCCTGGGCCAGCCCCAGGACCGCTACGTCAACGCCGCCGAGGCCACAGCGCGCGAGATCGACGTCGCCGTGCGGGATATCGTCGCCAAGGCCCAGGCGCGCGCGGACGCCATCCTCGTCGAACGGCGCGCCGACCTCGACGCCGGCGCCGGGCTTCTGCTCACCCGCGAGACCCTGACCGTGGATGAGTTCCCGGCCTTGACGTCGGCGCCGGCCAGGGACGCCGCCTGATCAAGCGGACCTTCCGTCTAGTGTCCCGATTCCGAAGTTCGCCAGCGCATTTGCAAGGCGGATGCGAACTTCGGAATCGATAAGGACACTAGCAAATGTATGATTCTAGTGTGGTTTACGGATCAGAAGTTCGCAGCCGAGGGCACCGCCATCATCATGCGAACTTCTGATCCACCACACTAGCGCGCCGCGCTGGCCGACATGATCTCCGCGGCCAGGTCCTGGACCTCCTGGGGCGTGAACCGGCCGCTGATCTGGCCCTTCCCGGCGCTGATCTCGTCGCGGATGACGGGCGCCCAGACCGCCTTGCCGTCCACCAGGATCACGAGCCGCCGCCCGATGTTCTCGCGCGTCAGCGCGGCCAGGCGGTCCTTGCCTTCAGGCGTCAGGGTGAAGTCGACAGCGGGCTGGCCGAGCTCATCGTGGCCCGGCCGGGCCGATGCGAAATCGGCGCCGCTGACGGGCGCGCCTGGCGCCA
The DNA here is from genome assembly GCA_963775275.1 of uncultured Alphaproteobacteria bacterium. Taxonomy (GTDB): domain Bacteria; phylum Pseudomonadota; class Alphaproteobacteria; order Caulobacterales; family Caulobacteraceae; genus JANWHQ01. Next base: position 2,525,045 of record CAVZII010000005.1, read on the forward strand.
GCCATAGCTCGCGGCCGCCCGGTCCGGCGACGCGCTCGTCGTCAGGCTTGCTGGCGGCGTCGGCTGCATCGTCGACGAGGCGGAAAGCGACGCGATCGGGGCCTGGACGGGCGTTGGCGCGGGCGCTCGCCGGCGAGGCGGCTGCCGTGGGCGGGACGGCGTTCGGTGGGCTAACCTCGGCGGCGCTTGCGGCCAGCACGAGGCCCAGGGCCGCCATGGCGGCGCCGGCCGCCCAGGCGAATTTCGTTCGTTTCCGGAGCATCTTGCGAATCCGTTGTTCGAGGAAGGATCTCGATTCCGACATGGCGGCGACCACAGCGACGGGCCTCGACTGCCGCTGGCCGACCAGGATCAGCGCCTCGCCGTAGCGGGACACGTCGTGCCCGCTCTTCAGCACCCGCGCATCGCAATCCACCTCGATGGCGAAGCGCAGCCGTCGCAGCAGCCACCAGAGCGGCAGGTTCCAGGGCATGATGCAGATCAGCAGGACGGCGAGCGCCAGGAGCTGGGCGTCTCCGGCGTCCAGATGCGACTGCTCATGGGCCAGGACGAGGGCCTGGGTCTCGGCTGGCGCCTCGGCGATCCAGCGCGGGATGACGATGCGGGGCCGCACAAGGCCCACCACGGCCGGCCCGACGTCCTGCGACACATGGACGGCGGCGCCGGCGACCGCCTCGCGCGCCCAGGCCCGCTCGCTTCGGCGGAGCAAGGCGCCGTTGACCAGCATGGCCAGCAAGATCAGGGCCGAGGCCGCGGCCCAGGCGCGCGCCAGGATCGTGTCAAGGCCCGGCGCCTCGGCCAGTGGCCCGATGGTCATGTCCAGCCAGGCGGAGGGTTGTACGGCGCCCAAGGTCAGCTGGCGCAGGGCGAAGGGGGTCGGCGGCGCGAGCGCGCCGACCGTGCGCCACAGGCTCGGGATCTGGATCGAGACCGACGAGACGGCGATCGGCAGGACGAGCGAAGCGACGATGCTCGCGCCCCAGAGCCACCGCGTGGGCGTCCTGCGGATCTGTGCGGCTCCCTCGGCCGCGAAGGCGGCGGCCCCCAGGAGCAGGGTGACGACGACCACATAGACCATCCAGGCCAGCATCAGCGCTCTCCGTCGCCCGAGTGGTCGGCCAGGAGCTGGCGCATGCGGCGCAACTCCTCCGCGCTGAGCTTCCTGTCCTGGACCAGCCGCGTAAACAGGAGCTCCGCGGAGCCCTGGAACAGCTTGGAGGTGATGCGCCGAAGCGCGCTCGACTGCGCGGCCTGCTGCTTGACCTTGGCGAAGAAGCGATGCCCGCGGCCCTCTTCCTCGTGTCCGACATAGCCCTTGCTCTCGAGCGTCCGCAGGATCGTCAGCACGGTGGTGTAGGCGAGCTCGTCCTCGAGGCTGGCGCGGACCTCGGCCACCAGCGAGGGACCCCGGTCCCAGAGCACCTGCATCACGTCGATCTCACGATCCGTGAATTGGACATCCATCCGGCGCGCCTCCTACTAGATTCGTAGTAGTGTCCGCCCGGCGCGTCGCTGTCAACTATGATCATAGTAGTTCGAACGCGACAGGCCGCCTGGCCGCGCGATCGTCGAGGCTCAGGTCGCCGGCTCGGGCTCCGTCCGCTGGCCCGCGCGCGCCGCCGGTCCCGGCGTGGTGGCCGGCCGGCCGTCATCCCTGAGCGCGACGTAGATCGCCGGGATGACCAGCACGGTCAGAAGGGTCGAGGAGGCGAGGCCGAACAGGAGCGAGATCGCCAGGCCCTGGAAGATCGGGTCGAACAGGATCACCGCCGCCCCGATCATGGCCGCCAGCGCGGTGAGCAGGATCGGCTTGAAGCGGATGGCGCCGGCTTCCAGCAGCACGTCCCGCAGCGGCCGGCCCTGGCCCTGCTTGTGGCGGATGAAGTCCACCAGGAGGATCGAGTTCCTCACGATGATGCCGGCCAGGGCGATGAAGCCGATCATCGAGGTGGCCGTGAACGGCGCGTGGAACAGGATGTGCCCGATCACGATGCCGACCAGCGTCAGGGGGATCGGGGTCAGGATCACCAGCGGCACGCGAAAGCTTTTGAACTGGGCGACCACCAGGAAGTAGATGCCGAGGATCGCCACGCCAAAGGCCGCGCCCATGTCGCGGAAGGTCACCCAGGTGATCTCCCACTCGCCGTCCCACAGCACCGTCGGGCGCGATTCGTCCTCCGGCTGGCCGTGCAGGCGGATCGCGGGCCTGGGCAGCGCGCCCCAGTTCGCCTGCCGGATCTTCTTGTCGACGTCCAGCATGCCGTAGATCGGCGCCTCGAAGGCCCCGGCCAGCTCGGCGGTGACCATCTCCACGTTGCGCCCGTCGCGGCGGAAGATGTGATAGGAGCCCGGTTCACGGGTCGCCTTCACCACCTCGCCCAGCTCGACCAGCTTGGGTCCGCCCGCCGTGGTGGTCACGCCCACCGGCAGCGAGGCCAACCGCTCGCCCCAGGTCCGGTCCGACTGCGGCAGCCGCACGGCGATCTCCAGCGGCGTGCGCTCTTCCCCGCGATGGGAATAGCCGACCACCTGCCCGCCCATGGCCGCGGCGATGGAGTCGAACACCTGGCCGTCGGTCAGGCCGAAGAATTCCAGCTGCTCGCGCACGGGCGTCAGCCTCAGGCGCGGCCGAGGCTGGCCGTGGCTGTCGTCCACGTCCACGATGTAGGGCACCGACTTGAAGATGGCCTCGACCTTGTCGGCCACCGCCCGGCGCGTCGCCGCGTCGGGGCCGTAGATCTCGGCCAGCAGGGTCGCCAGCACCGGCGGGCCCGGCGGCGCCTCGACCACCTTGACCGAGGTCCCGGCGGGGAAGGGGATGGCGGCCAGGCGCCGGCGCAGGTCCAGCGCGACGGCGTGGCTCGCGCGCTTGCGCTCGCCCTTGGGCGACAGCTCCACCGCAAGGTCGCCCATCTCGGGCTGGTTGCGCAGATAGTAGTGCCGCACCAGGCCGTTGAAGTTGAACGGCGAGCTGGTCCCGGCATAGGCGTCGATCGAGACCACCTCGGGCAGCTGGCGCGCGATGTCGGCGGCCTGGCCCAGCGCCCGCTGGGTCGCCTCCAGCGACGCGCCTTCGGGCAGGTCCATCACGACCTGCAGCTCGGACTTGTTGTCGAACGGCAGCAGCTTGACCGTCACCGTCTTGGTGGCGAACAGGGCGCAGGCGGCGATCGTGGCGAGGCCCACGCCGATCAGGAACATCCAGGCGCGCTTGCGCGTGGCGATCACCGGACCGGCGACGCGCCGGTAGAGGCGGCTGAGCAGGCCCTCGGTCGGCTCCAGCATGTTGTGCTCGGTGGCGAGCGCCGTGCGCGCGAACCTGATCATCAGCCAGGGCGCGATCACCACGGCCACGACGAACGAGAACAGCATGGCCGCCGAGGCGTTGACCGGGATCGGCGCCATGTAGGGCCCCATCAGTCCCGACACGAACAGCATGGGCAGCAGCGCGGTCACCACGGTCAGGGTGGCCACGACCGTGGGGTTGCCCACCTCGGCCACCGCCTCGATGGCGGCCTGCTGTCTGGAGCGACCGTCGCGCATCCCCCAGTGGCGGGCGATGTTCTCGATCATCACGATGGCGTCGTCGACCAGGATGCCGATCGAGAAGATCAGGGCGAACAGGCTGACCCTGTTGATGGTGTAGCCCATCAGGTTGGAAGCGAAGAGGGTCAGCAGGATCGTGGTGGGGATGACGATGGCCGTCACCAGCGCCTCGCGCACCCCGATGGTGAAGGCGATCAGCGCTACGATCGAGACCGTCGCCAGCGCCAGGTGGAACAGCAGCTCGTTGGCCTTCTCGTTGGCCGTCTGGCCGTAGTTGCGGGTGACCGAGACCTGCAGGTCGCCCGGCAGCAGCGTACCCTGCAGGGTCTGGACCCGCTTCAGCACCGCCTGGGAGACGACGACGGCGTTCGCGCCCTTGCGCTTGGCGATGGCGAGGCTCACCGCCGGCGTCTGGCTCCAACCCTGGCTGGCCCGCGCGTAGCGCCAGACCCGCGCCTGGTCCTCGCGCGGCGTCTGGAAGATCCTGGCCACGTCGCGCAGATAGACCGGCTCGGCCGAGATCGACGGGGTGGTCAGGAGGCCTACGTCCTCGATGGTCTGCAGCGTGCGGCCGGCCTCCACCTGGTCCGCGCCGCCCTGGTCGCGCAGGCTGCCCGCCGGGAAGGCCCGGTTGGCCTGACGCAAGGTGTCGATCAGGCCGTTCAGCGAGACGCCCCTCAGCTTCATCTGGTCCGGATCGGGCTCGACGCGGATCTCCTCGGGCCGACCGCCCGAGATGAAGGTCAGGCCCACATCGTCGACCTTGGCGACCTCGGTGCGCAGCTTGGTCGCGATCTCGTAAAGCGACTGGTCGGTCCAGCGCGCCGCCGCGCCGGGCTTGGGCGACAGGGTCAGCACGACGATCGGCACGTCGTTGATCCCCCGCGCCACGATCAGGGGCTCGGGAATCCCGGCCGGGATCTTGTCGTAGTTGGCGCGGATCTTCTCGTGGATGCGGACGATGGCGTTGTCCGGATCGGTCCCCACCTTGAAGCGAGCGGTCACCAGCACCTGGTTGTCGTCCGCCTGGGTGTAGACGTGCTCCACGTCCGCGACGCTCTTGACGATCGCCTCGAGCGGCTTGGCGATCAGCTCCACCGCGTCGGGGGCGGCCAGGCCATCGGCGCGCACGAAGATGTCGACCATCGGCACGCTGATCTGCGGCTCCTCCTCGCGCGGGATGGAGACCAGCGCCAGAAGGCCCATCGCGATCGCCGCGATCAGGAACAGCGGCGTCAGCGGCGAAGAGATGCTGGCGGCGGTCAGCCGGCCCGACAGGCCGAGCTTCATCGGGCGTCTCCAGGCCGGACGATCACGTCCCCGGCCTGCAGGCCCGACAGGATCTCGGCGTCCTGGGGCGTCGGCCCGGGCGCGAGCTGAACCGGCACGTCATTGGCCGAGCCGTCGCGACCGACGAGCCGCGCGTAGTCCATGCCGTAGCGGCTGACGATGAAGCGACGAGGCGCGACCAGCGCCGGCCGCTGGCCGACTTCCAGCTGGACGCGGACCCTCTGGCCGACCAGCTCGCCCTTCAGCCCCGGCGCGGCGAGGTCGGCGCTGACCTTTCCGGCGGTGACGGCGGGATAGAGCTGCACGACCTTGGCGTTCGAGACCTCGGGGCCGAGATCCTGCGAGCTGATGGCCACGCTCTGGCCCAGCATCAGGCCCTCGGAGGCCGCCTCGGGAACCTCCACTCGGACCACGGTCTGCCCGGCCGTGATGGTGGCGATGGACTGACCGGGCGTGACCACCGAGCCCTCCGGGACCTGGGCGTGCAGCACGCGCCCGTCGGCGGGGGCGAGGACGGCGCCTTGGGCGGCCGTCTCGGCGCTGGCGGCGGTCTGGGCGCGGGCCGCGCGCAAACCCTCCGCCGCCGCCTGGGCGGCGGCCTGGGCCTCGTCGAGCTTGGCCTTGGCGTAGATGCCCTGCTCATAGAGCGTCCGGATCCGGCCGAGGTCGGATTGGGCCCGCGCGTTCTCGGCCGCCGCTGCGGCGGCCTGGGCGCTGTAGGCGCGCGTCTCGAGCCCGATGCGCTGGTCCACCACCAGGCCCACGAGCTGGCCGCGCTTGACCACGTCGCCTTCCCTGACCGCCAGCTTGGTGAGCACGCCGCCGATTCGGGCGCGGGCCTCGGCCTGGTTGCGGGAGGTGACGACGGCGGCCACCGGCTTCATGTCCGGGATGACGACCTGGCGCACGGTGAATTGCTCGCCGCTCGCCGGCGCCGGACGCGCTGGGGCTGGCTTTTGCTCGCCGCAGCCCTGCAGGGCGAGCGCCGCGGCGAAGAGGAGGATGCCGGACCTTCGGATCATGGCGCGGACCTCTAGGAGTCGCATCGAGATGTCGCCTTGAGCCGGATCAAAGCGGGCCGGCCCCGCAACCCTATGGTGGCGGCATGAGCAAGCCAAACATCGTCATCCTGGGCGTGGGCCTCGGCGGTTCCATCGCCGCCTTCGAGATCAAGCACGCGGTCGGCTCCAGGGCCGAAGTGACCGCCGTGTCCGAGGGCGAAACCTTCCACTTCGTGCCCTCCAACCCCTGGGTCGCGGTGCACTGGCGGGACAAGCCGGACATCGAGGTCGAGCTCGGCCCGGTGATGGCCAAGCGCGGGATCGGCTTCACGCCGGTCGGCGCCAAACGCGTCGTTCCGACCGAGAACCGCGTGGAGCTGAACGACGGGTCGAGCCTCGCCTACGACTATCTGGTCATCGCCACGGGCCCCGAGCTGGCCTTCGACGAGATTCCGGGCCTCGGTCCGTTCGGCGGCCACACCCAGTCGGTCTGCCACGTGGATCACGCCGTGACGGCGTCCCAGGCGTTCGACCGGTTCGTCGAGGCGCCGGGGCCGATCGTGGTGGGCGCCGTGCAGGGCGCGTCCTGCTTCGGGCCGGCCTACGAGTTCGCCATGATCCTCAACACGGAGCTGCGCCGGCGGAAGATCCGCGACCGCGTGCCGATGACCTTCGTCACGTCCGAGCCCTACATCGGTCACCTGGGCCTGGACGGCGTGGGCGACACCAAGGGCCTGCTCGAGAGCGAGCTGCGCGACCGCGACATCAAGTGGATCACCAACGCCAAGGTCGCCTCCATCGAGCCGGGCGTGATGCATGTCGAGGAGGTCGGCGAGGACGGCCAGGTCAAGGCCAAGCACGACCTGCCCTTCGCCTATTCGATGATGCTGCCGGCGTTCCGCGGCGTCGAGGCGTTGCGCGGGATAGAGGGCCTGGTCAACCCGCGTGGCTTCGTCATCGTCGACAAGACCCAGCGCAACCCGACCTTCCCGAACGTCTTCGGCCTGGGCGTCTGCATCGCCATCGCGCCGACAGGCAAGACGCCGGTGCCTGTGGGCGTGCCCAAGACAGGCTTCATGATCGAGAGCATGGTCAGCGCCATCGCCGGGAACCTGAAGGCCCTGCTGGACGGCAAGGACCCGGCCGAGGAAGCGACCTGGAACGCCATCTGCCTGGCCGACTTCGGCGATGGCGGCGTGGCCTTCTTCGCCCAGCCCCAGATCCCGCCCCGCAACGTCAACTGGGCGTCCAGCGGCAAGTGGGTGCACCTGGCGAAGGTCGCCTTCGAGAAATACTTCCTGAACAAGGTCCGTCGCGGCGAGAGCGAGCCGTTCTACGAGAAGCTTGCTCTCGACCTGATGGGCGCGCGCAAACTTCGCACCTAGGACGCCATCGCCATGCGCCAGTTCGTCTGTCCGTCCTGCCAGGCCGTCAACCGCGCGCCGGAGGCCAAGGACGCGCTGGCCGCCAAGTGCGGCCGCTGCGGCGGGAAGCTCTTCACCGGCCAGCCCGTCGAGGTCACCGGCGCCGAGCTCGACACGCATCGCCGCTCCACCCAGGGCGGCGCTCTGCTCCTGGACGTCTGGGCGCCGTGGTGCGGTCCGTGCCGGTCCATGGCGCCCCAGTTCGCCGCCGCGGCCCAGGCGCTGGAGCCCCACGTCCGGCTCCTGAAGCTGAATTCCGATGACGAGCCCGCAGCCGCCTCGGCGCTGGGGGTGTCGGGGATTCCGGCTCTGTTCCTGATCGCCGACGGCCGGGTCGTCGCCCGTCACGCCGGGATGATGAGCACGGGCCAGATCGTGGCCTGGGCCAAGCAGGCCCTGGCCGGGGCGCTCGCTTCCCAGGCGCACGCTTGAACGGACCGCCCCAGGAGAGTCACCATGTCGATCGACCGCGCCGTCCTGGCCTTCGCCGGATTCGTGGTTCTGCTGAGCCTGGCGTTGGCCCACTGGGTCCACCCGCTGTGGATCTGGCTCGCCGTCTTCGCGGGCGTCAACCTGATCCAGGCCGCCTTCACCGGCTTCTGCCCGGCGGCGATCCTGTTCCGGCGCCTGGGCCTCGAGCCTGGCGCCGCCTTCTTCCACGCCAAGGGCGACCAGGACGCCTAGGAGTTCGTCCATGACCTACTACTTCGCCAAGACCATCGACGCGGACTTCCCCTCGGCCGTGGCGCGCACGCGCGAGGCGCTGCAGCGCGAGGGCTTCGGCGTGATCACCGAGATCGATGTCCAGAACACCCTGAAGTCCAAGATCGGGGTCGACTTCAGGCCCTATCTGATCCTGGGCGCCTGCAACCCGAGGATGGCGCACGAGGCGCTGGGCCTGGAGGACAAGGTCGGGACCATGCTGCCCTGCAACGTCGTGGTCCAGGAGGCCGGCCCAGGCAAGGTCGAGGTGGCCGCCATCGATCCCGTCGCCTCGATGAAGGCCATCGGCAATCCCCGGCTCCTGGAGACCGCGGGCGTGGTCGCCGGCAAGCTGAAGGCCGTCGTCGCCTCGATCTGACGAGGCCGCCTTTGCCGGGCCGCCGGCGCCGACGGCCGGCGCCCGCACTGCGCTGCGGCTCACACCGGCCGGGAGGGGCCGTTGGTCTCGTGCAGCAGGGCCACGGTCTCGGCGTCCGAGAGCTGGTGGAAGTCGTCGTAGAACTGGCCGACGCCATGGAAGGTCGTGGGCATGGCCAGACATACCACCTCGTCCGCCTCGGCCAGGAGCGCCGCGGCGGTCTCGGGCGGCGCGACCGGGACGGCGAGGATCACCTTCCTGGCGCCGTCCGCCCTCAGCGCCCGAATCGCGGCCCTGGCCGTGGCGCCGGTGGCCAGGCCGTCGTCCACGACGATGGCGGTCCGGCCGGCCGGCGGAATCCGTCCGCCGCCGCCGCGATAGGCCTGTTTCCTCCGTTCGATCTCGTCCAGGGCCTGTTGCTTCGCTCGCTCGAGGTAGGCGTCATCGCCGCCGCCCGAGCGCCGGACATCCTCGTTCACCACCAACAGGGGCGGCTCGCCCTCGGCCACGGCGCCCAGCGCCAGCTCGGGATAGCCGGCGGCGCCGATCTTCCTGACCAGCAGCAGGTCCAGCGGCGCGTGAAGGGCGCGGGCGATCTCGTAGCCCACCGGGACCCCGCCGCGGGGCAGGGCATAGACCACCGGATCGGCGAGCGAGCGCCCGGACAGCCTCGCCGCCAGTTGGCGGCCGGCGTCGAACCGGTCCACGAAGGACGCGCTATGGGCCATGGGGTTGCATAGGCGCAGGACGCCGGCCGCGCCTTGACGCGAGTCAACAGGGCGAAGGCCTCAGGCCGGTTTGGCGCGCAGCCGCCGAATCACGCCCGGCCACCCGCCCGCGACGAGGCCCAGCAACGTGGCGCCCGCGGCCGCGAGCGGCGCCAGCCCCTGGAACTGGAAGAGCGCGGCCGCCGGAGGGAAGGCGACGATGACCGCCGTGGTGACGCCCGCCAGGACGGCGATGGTCCAGAAGATCCTGTGGCGGCGGTGGAACAGCCCGGCCGAAGGCTCGAAGGCGTCGGCCAGAGCCAGGGCCAGGTTGCCGCTCACCAGGGTGACGAAGGCCGCCGCCCGCGCCTGTTCCGTCGGTATCTTCAGGTGCAGGGCGACAAGGTAAAGCCCGAACGCGGCGGCCAGCACCGCCACGCCCTGGGCCAGGCCGAGCAGAAGCTGGCGCCTGCCGAACAGCGCCTCCGCGGACGGCCGGGGCGGGCGCTCCATGCTTCCGGGCTCGTCCGGCTCGCCCTCGAACACCAGCGAGCAGACCGGGTCGATCACGAGCTCCAGCACCACCACGTGGGCGGGGAACAGGATCGGCGGCAGGCCGAGCAGGATCGGGAAGAGCGCAAGCCCTGCAATGGGGATGTGGACGGCGGTGATGAAGGTCAGCGCCTTGCGCAGGTTCGCGAAGATGCGCCGGCCCAGGCGCACGCCCGCGATGATCGAGCCCAGCCGGTCGTCCAGCAACACGATCGCCGCCGCCTCACGCGCCACGTCGGTTCCGCGCTGGCCCATGGCGACGCCGACATGGGCCGCCTCCAGCGCCGGGGCGTCGTTGACCCCGTCCCCGGTCATGGCGACGATCTCGCCGTTGGCCTTGGCCGCCCGGACCAGCGCCAGCTTCTGCTCGGGCGTGACCCGGGCGAAGACGCGGGTGTGGCGCAGGGCGTCCTTCAGTCCTTCAGCGTCGAGCGCCGCGAGCTCGCGGCCGGTGAGGACCCCGCCCGAAAGGTCCACGCCCGCCGTCCGGGCGATCGTGGCGGCGGTGACGGGGAAGTCGCCGGTGACCATCACCACCTTCACGCCTGCCCGCCGGGCCGCGGCGATGACGGCGGGCACGTCCTCGCGCACCGGGTCCAGGAAACCCACCAGGCCCTCGAAATCGAACTTCAGTCCGTCCGGAGCTTCTTCGCCGTCATCCGGCCTCTTGCAGGACGCGACGCCCAACACCCGCAGCCCCTCCTCGGCGAGGCCGGCGGTCGCCGCCTCCAGGCGCGCGCGTTCATCGACGCCGAGGCCGCACAGGCGGAAGATCGCCTCGGGCGCCCCCTTGGCCGCCATCAGCACCCCGCCGTCCGGCTCGGGCCAGACCTGGACGAAGGCGAGCAGCTCCGCGCGTAGTGGAAAGGTCCGAAGCGGCGCGCCGGCCCGGCCGGGGGCGGGCTGGCTCGCCGCCAGCTCCCGGATGGCGCGGTCCATCGGGTCCACCGGCCGGGGCGAGGATCCCAGCTCGGCGATCGACAGCAGCCGCGCCATGTCCGGCTCCATCGGCTTGCCGTTCGTCCGCCACAGCGCGCCGTCCTTCCAGAGCGCCGCGACCGCCATGCGGTTGCGGGTGAGGGTGCCGGTCTTATCGACGCACAGCATGCCGATCGCGCCCAGGGTCTCGATCACCGCCGACCGCCGCACCAGGACCTTGCTCTGGGCGAGCCGCCAGGCGCCCAGCGCCAGGAAGACCGCCAACACCATCGGGTACTCTTCCGGGATCAGCGAGATCGAGATGGTCAGGCCCGCGAACGCGCCCTGCACCCACTGGCTCCTCAACAGACCGTAGGCGACGACCACGAGGACGCAGGCGACAAAGGCGAAGGCTCCCATCTGGGCCACCAGGCGGCCCGTGGTCTTCTGCAACAGCGTGGGCTCCTGCCGGATGGCGGCCAGCGAGGCGCCGATCTTGCCGAGCCGCGTCGCGTGGCCGGTCCTCAGCGTGCGCACGACGCCCTGGCCGCGCACGTTCAACGTGCCGGCGAAGACGATCGGGCTCTCGTCGCCGCCGGGCTCGGGGTCCTCGTCACAGCTCTCGTCCCCGACGGGGCGCTTGGTGACCGGCGCGGCCTCGCCGGTCAGGACCAACTCGTCGACCGTCAGCGCATCGCCCGCCAGCAGCGCGCCGTCGGCGGGCAGCCGCTCGCCCTCGCCGACGATCACCAGGTCGCCCGGGACCAGCTCGCGGGCATGGATCTGCCTCTCCACGCCGTCGCGGATCACCCGCGCGAAGGGCTCCGCCAGCCGGCCGAGCGCCGCCAGGGCCCGCTCGCTGCGCGCTTCCTGGTAGAGAACAAGGCCCAGAGAAGCCGCCGCGCCGGCGGTCAGGAACAGGCCCTCGCCGAGATCGCCGAGCACCAGATAGAGCCCGGCCGCCGCCAGCAGGAGCACGAAGGCGGGCTCCCTGGCCGCGCCGGCCAGGATCTGGACCAGGCCCCGGGTCCGCGGCTTGTGTGTGATGTTGAGCCCGAACTCGACGAGGCGCCTGGCCGCTTCGTCCTCGCTCAGGCCGCGCAGGCTCTGCCCATCTTCCATGCTTCGGTCCATACCATGCCGCCCGGCGTCGACGGCCGCCAACCCGTGCGATCATCCCAGAAGCGGGCCGCCGGCTCGTTGAGAGGGATCAATGTGACGGGGGCTCGCGCGCGGGATAGCCTCCCGGCCATGCGACTGACCAATCCCCTGGGGCGATCGCGCCGCCGGTTCGACGCGGGACCGTTCATCGTCGCCGCCCTCGCTCTGGGCGCCCTGGCGTTCCTGCTGGTCCGGCTCGTCGACGTGGTGCTGCTGGTCTTCGCCTCGATCCTCCTGGCGCTGCTGCTGCATGTCATCGCCGAGCCCCTGCGCAAGCTGACGCGGCTGAACCGCCCGACCGCCCTGGTGGCGGCCCTGGCGCTGGTCGCCGTCGCGGCGGGCCTGCTGCTGTGGCTGTTCGGCAGCCAGACGGCGGCCCAGGTGGAGAGCCTCTCCGTGCTCCTGCCCAAGTCCTGGACGGCGCTACAGGAGCGCCTGTCCGGCTCGGCCCTCGGCGACGCGCTTCTGGACCAGGTGCGCAACGCGACATGGCCGGACAACTTCCTGCTCACCTGGGCCACGCGTCTCGCCGGCGGGGTCGCCTCGGCTGCGGCGGCGCTCGTCATCGTCATCGCGGCGGGCGCCTACCTGGCCTTCCACCCGGAGACCTACGCCCGCGGACTCGTGATCCTGGTCCCGCCGGCGCGCCGCAAGCGCGCGGCCGAGGCGCTCGAGGCGTGCCGGCTGGCCTTGACGCAATGGCTGCTCGGACAGCTGGTCTCGATGGTCTTCATCACCGCCACCACCGCGGTCGGGCTGTGGCTCGCGGGCGTCCCCTCGCCGCTGGCGCTGGGCCTGGTGGCGGGCTTCGGCCAGTTCGTCCCGGTCATCGGGCCCTGGGTCGCCGCATTCCCCGGCCTGGTGATCGCCCTGGCCCAGGGCCCCGAGACCCTCGGCTGGGCGCTGGCCGTCTACTTCGTGACCACCCAGGTCGAATCCAACTTCCTGACGCCCCTGGTGCTGCGCCAGATGGCGGCTGTGCCGATGGCCGTGACCCTGTTCGCCGTGGTCGCCATGGGGATCCTCCTGGGGCCGCTGGGCGTGCTGATGGCCACCCCCCTGGCCGTCGTCGCCTACGTCCTGGTGCGCAAGCTCTACTTGGAGGCGGTGCTGGGCGAGCGGCTCTGAGCCTTCCACAGCTCGCGGCCGATCATCAGGTAGAGCCCGAACAGGGCGACGTCGACGCCGACGAGGATCTCCTCGCCGCGGACGCCCACATCCTCGCCGGCCAGCAGCGCCACGCCGCCCAGGAGCGCCAGGACCGGGGTCGCCATCAGGCCGATCGCCACGAGGTCGCGCGCCTTCCAGCGCCTGCGCGCCACCGCGCTCGCGGTGATCGCGTGCGCCACCAGCAGGAGACCGACCAGCGCCCCCAGGGACGTGAGTCCGCGCACGGGCAGGAACTCGATCGCCGCCCCCGCGACGAACGCCGTGGCGGTCCAGGCGATCACCGCCCGCCCGGCGCCCCGCTCGGGGTGGTCCACCAGCGCCAGAAGGCCCAGGAAGGCCGCGAGCATCAGGAGCACGCCGAGCGTCCGCGTGACCATCACCCCTGCGGGCTCCGGACCGATGATCGCCAGGGCGCCCAGCGCCGTGATCAGAACCTCGAGCACCAGGGCGAACCGGCCCCGGCCCATGCCGCTGGGCTTGTCGGATGTCTCGCTCATGTCAGTGGCTCATCAGCACGAACTTGGCGTCCTGGTCCAGCAGACGCCGCGTGACCCCGCCGAACACCCACTCGCTGAGCCGTGAGCGGCCATATCCCCCCGCCACGATCAGCGGGGCGTCGAACTCGACCGCCGCCTCCAGGATCGCCTCGGCCGCCGGCCGGGCGGCGTCCAGGGTGCGCGTCGACGGATGGCCGCCATGCCGGCGGATCGCCTCGGCGACGTCGGCCAGGGCCACCTTCGGATCGCCCTCGATCCCGTCCTCGGGCGCGCAGGCCACCAGCACGCGCTCGGCGCGGACCAGGAACGGCATGGCGTCGGCCATCGCCCGGCGCGCTTCGCGCGCATCCTTCCAGGCCAGGACGATGCGGCGGGCGTCCAGCCGGTCGACCTCGGCGGGGCCGGCCAGCACAGGCCGTCCGGCCGCCATCAGGAGGTCCGGGGCCGGCGCCGCGCGCTCGATGAAGCCCTGTCCCTCGAACAGGGTCGAGGCGTCTTCGCCGGTCTGGCGGGGACCGGGAGCGCCGCCGAACGGGCTGGCGATCACCAGATCCGCGGCTCGCGCCTCGGCGGCGATCCGCCGGACCGGCGGCCCCTTCAGGCCCCGCCACTCCAAGCCCGCCTTCACGTCGCCGCAGACCGCCCGGAACTGCGCCTCGGCCTCCTTCAGCTCGGCCTCGATCTGGCGGTCCATCGCCTCGGTGATCGGACCTTCATCCGCGCGGAGGCCTGGCGGTGGAGCGTAGACGGCGGCCGCGACCCCGATCAGGGCGCAGCCCATCTCGTCGGCGAGTTCCGCCGCCAGCCTCAGCCGCGGCTCGCAGGCCGGGTCGGCGTGGACGTGCGCCATCAGGGCTCGATAGGTCACGGGGGCCTCCGGTCCGGTGGGTGCTTCGAAGGTGATCCTAACGGGTCTTGCATCCTTGCGCTGAGTCAAAGCGCGGCCCCTGCGTTGGAGGTCTGCTGCCGCCGGTCCCGCATCGGGACCAGACAAAGACACCTGGATTAGGAGACATCGTCATGAACGCTCCTGCTCGGATTCCCGTGAAACAGGGCGCGGCCGTTCCCTCGCGCCCGATCTTCAATGTCTTCGGCTCGCTGCAGCGCGAGATCGATCGCCTGTTCGAGGACTTCTCCCCGACGTTCGCGACCGGTCGGGCTCCGACCGACGTCAAGACGCGCATGGACCTCGCCGAGACCAAGGACGGCCTGGAGCTGACGGTCGAGCTGCCCGGGCTCGAGGAGAAGGACGTCAACGTCGCGGTGGGCGACGGCATTCTCACCGTATCGGGCGAGAAGACGTTCGAGAGCGAGTCCAAGGACAAAAACTACCACTTCGTCGAACGCGGCTATGGCTCGTTTTCCCGGTCCGTCGAGCTGCCGGCGGGCGTCAAGGCCGACGACATCAAGGCGACGATGAGCAAGGGCGTGCTGAAGGTGGAGATCCCCACGCCGGTCAAGCCCGCGCCCAAGAAGATCGAGGTGAAGGCCACGGCCTGACCGGCTGCGGCCGGGGCGCTCCGCACCCGTTTCCCGAGGGCGGGGCGTCCCGGCGGTCCGGCCTTCGCCGAAGCCCAGGCGGGGAACCATCCGCGGAGCCAGGGGTCTTGATGGCTGAACGCCCGTCAGGACCGACCGAGCGGTGCGTTGCCGCCAATCGCGAGGAATTTCCCGATGCCTTCCGACACCAGACATGCCGATTTGGCCACCCTCGACGCCGAGGCCGTCCGACGCCTGTGCGGCGACATCACCGACGCCACGATCTCCGCGATCCTGGCCGTCGGCGCGAGCATCGCCGATCTCGAGGCCGCGATCGCCTGGGCGGCCGGTGAGAGCGATGTCATGGGCGAGGCGCGCCGGCCGCTCGCGGGCGCGTCCGCCGCGATCTACGAGCTGCTCGCGGCGGACGACGAGTTCGACGAAGAGTCCTGAACCCGTACCAGCGTCCCGTCTCTTGATCGAGCGCAAGGTCCCGGCGGCGGGGCTGATCCACTATGCACGTGGGCGGCGTTGAACCTCGGAGTGGGAACGATGGACGACACCTCTCGAGACGGTGCGGGCTACATCCGGTGGTTCAAGGACCTCGGGGTCGGCG
This sequence comes from uncultured Alphaproteobacteria bacterium, assembly GCA_963775275.1. Lineage (GTDB taxonomy): Bacteria > Pseudomonadota > Alphaproteobacteria > Caulobacterales > Caulobacteraceae > JANWHQ01. Next base: position 2,540,487 of record CAVZII010000005.1, read on the forward strand.
ATGTCGCGTTGGTGGGCGGCAAGACCGCTTCGCTCGGCGAGCTCTACGCCTCCCGGGCCGAGGAGGGCGTGCGGATTCCCGACGGCTTCGCCATCACGGCCGAGGCCTATCGCGACGCCCTGACCGCCGCTGGCGCATGGCCCAAGCTCCGCGCCCTGCTCGACGGCCTCGGTAAGCGCGACGTCGACCTCCTGGCCGAGCGCGCGAAGGCGGCGCGGCGGATCGTCTACCAGGCCACGGGCGGACACGAGCTCAGGCGGCAGATCCTTGCGGCCTACGAGGCGCTCGAGGCCGAGTGCGGCCCGGGCGTGTCGCTCGCGGTCCGCAGCTCCGCCACCGCCGAGGACCTCCCCAACGCCAGCTTCGCCGGCCAGCACGACAGCTTCCTGAACATCTCGGGCAAGGCCGGCCTGATCGAGGCCTGCCGCCGCTGCTTCGCTTCGATCTTCACCGATCGGGCGATCGGATACCGGATCGACAACGGGTTCGACCACTTCAAGGTCTCCCTGTCCGTGGCGGTGATGAAGATGGTCCGCTCCGACATCGGCGCCAGCGGCGTGATCTTCACCCTGGACACCGAGACGGGCTTCCGCGACGTGGTCTTCGTCACGGGCGGCTATGGCCTGGGCGAGAACATCGTGCAGGGCCGGATCGATCCGGACGAGTTCTACGTCCACAAGCCGACCTACCGGAAGGGCTTCCGCGCGGTGCTGCGTCGCAGTCTCGGCGCCAAGCAGGAGCGCATGATCTACACCGGCGGCCCGAAGGCGCGGGTCCGGACCCGCAACACGCCGGTCACCCGCGCCGATCGCGAGCGCTTCTGCCTCACCGACCCGGAGGTGCTCCAGCTCGCCGGCTACGCCATCGCGATCGAGGACCACTATTCTCTCAAGGCTGGCCGGCCGATGCCGATGGACATCGAATGGGCCAAGGATGGCGTGGACGGCGAGCTCTACATCGTCCAGGCGCGCCCCGAGACGGTGGCCTCGCGGCAGCGCGCGCAGAGCCTTCACACCTATGCCCTGAAGGGCTCCGGGACCGTGCTGGTCGAGGGCCGGGCCGTCGGCGAGAAGATCGCGACGGGCAAGGCGCGGGTCATGACTTCGGTCGACGAGCTGGACACTTTCCGCCCGGGCGAGATCCTGGTCGCCGACATCACCACGCCCGACTGGCAGCCGGTGATGAAGACCGCGGCGGCGATCGTCACCAACCGCGGGGGGCGCACCTGCCATGCCGCCATCGTCGCGCGCGAGCTCGGCGTGCCGGCGGTGGTGGGGACGGGCGACGCGACGGTCAGGCTCAGGACCGGCCAGACCTTGACGGTCTCCTGCGCCGAAGGCGATGCCGGGCGCGTCTTCGAGGGCGCCATCCCGTTCGAGACCACCGAGATCGACCTCGGCTCCCTGCCCGCGACCCGCACCGAGCTGATGATCAACCTGGGCGACCCGGACCTGGCGTTCCGCACCGCCCGGCTGCCGAGCGCCGGCGTGGGCCTGGCCAGGATGGAGTTCATAATCCAGGAGCACATCGGCATCCACCCCATGGCCCTGGTCGATCCGGGCAAGGTGACCTCGGCCCGGGCCCGCTCTGCGATCGTGCGGGCCACCGCGCGCTACCACAAGCCCGCTGACTTCTTCGTCGAGCGTCTGTCCGAAGGGGTGGGGACCATCGCGGCGGCCTTCTATCCGCGGCCGGTGATCATCCGCCTGTCCGACTTCAAGACCAACGAATACGCCGGTCTCCTCGGCGGGGCGGACTTCGAGCCGAAGGAATCCAATCCGATGCTGGGGTTCCGGGGCGCCTCCCGCTACGCCCATCCGGCCTACGCGCCGGGCTTCGCGCTCGAGTGCGCGGCGCTGAGGCGCGTGCGCGAGGAGATGGGGCTGACCAACCTCAAGATCATGGTCCCCTTCGTCCGCCGCGAGGAGGAGGCCAAACGGGTGCTCGAGACGATGGCGGCCCATGGCCTGAAGCGCGGCGAGCGCGGGCTCGAGGTCTTCGTCATGTGCGAGATCCCGAACAACGTGATCCGCATCGACGCCTTCGCGCGGCTGTTCGACGGGTTCTCCATCGGCTCGAACGACCTGACCCAGCTCACCCTCGGGGTTGACCGGGACTCCGAGATCGTCGCGTTCGACTTCGACGAGCGCGATCCCGGCATGCAGGAGATGCTGCGCCTGGCGGTCACCGGCGCGCGGCGCAACGGCCGCCACGTCGGCATCTGCGGCGAGGCGCCGGCCAACTACCCCGAGATCGCCGCCGCCCTCGTCGGGTGGGGCATCGACTCGATCAGCGTCAATTCATCCAGCCTGATCGGCGTGATCCGCACGGTCGCCGAGGCCGAGCGGCGCTCGAGCGCCGCGGCCTGAGGCGGCCCGGGCCGGTCAGGCTCGGGCCGCCGCCGCCCTCGCCGGAGCAGGGCCCAGCTTGACCTCGATCATGTGGGTCCTGCCGTCGTCGGCCAGCGGGATGCGCGGCGGGCGGCCGCGGACGGGCGTCCCGTCGAGGCTGGCGCCGACCACCCCGCCGCAGATTCCCTCAGGGTTCGTCACCAGGATGTCGTAGCGGGCCGCGCCGCGCCGGATGCTCGCCTGGAACCGCGGCCAGGTCGCGGGGATGCAGGGATCGACGACGAGGTCGCCGCCTTCCAGACGCAGGCCGAGGATCGACTCGATCCCGGCGCGATGGAGCCAGCCGGCCGAGCCGGTGTACCAGCTCCAGCCGCCGCGCCCGACATTCGGCGGCGTCGAGTAGACATCCCCCGCCATGACGTAGGGCTCCACCTTGTAGCGGTGCACGTCCGAGCGCGTGCGGGCGTGGTTGATCGGGTTGATCAGCGAGAACAGCCCTGCGGCCTTGTCGCCGTCGCCGAGCGCGGCGAAGGCCATGATCGTCCAGGCGGCGGCATGGCTGTACTGGCCGCCGTTCTCGCGCAGACCCGGCGGATAGCCCTTGATGTACCCGGGGTCGCGCGTCGAACGGTCGAACGGCGGGGTGAACAGGAGGGCCAGGCCCTCGTCTGGCAGGATCAGTTCGCGTTCGACCGCCTCCATGGCCCGGCTCGCGCGCTCGGGCCGCGCGGCGCCCGACAGCACCGCCCAGGACTGGGCGATCGAGTCGATTCGGCACTCCTCGCTGGCGGACGAGCCCAGGGGCTCGCCGTCGTCGAACCAGGCCCGAAGGTACCATTCGCCGTCCCAGGCGTGGGCCTCCAGGGCCTCCTTCAACGCCTTGCCGTGCGCGCGCCACCGATCGGCGCGGTCCTCGTCGCCGCGCGCCTCGGCATGACCCCCGAAGAGGTCCAGCGTCGCCGCAAGGAACCAGCCCAGCCAGACGCTTTCTCCCCGCCCGCCGACGCCTACGCGGTTCATCCCGTCGTTCCAGTCGCCGGCTCCGATCAGGGGAAGGCCGTGCGGCCCCGCCGTCAGGCTGACGTCGATCGCGCGGGCGCAGTGCTCATAAAGGCTCGCGCTCTCGGCCGAGACTTCGGGCTGGTAGAAGCTCTCCACCTCCTCGGGCTTCAGCTGCGGCCCCTCGATGAAGGGCGCGGCCTCGTCCAGGATCGTCCCATCGCCGGTGACCGCGACGTAGCGGGCGGCGACATACGGCAGCCAGAGCCGGTCGTCCGAGATACGGGTGCGCACGCCCTGGCCGGTGTGGGCCAGCCACCAGTGCTGGGCGTCGCCTTCGGGGAACTGGCGCGCGGCCGACCTCAGGATCTGCTCGCGGGCGATCTCGGGCCGGGTCGGCGTCAGCGCCATCACGTCCTGCAGCTGGTCGCGGAAGCCATAGGCGCCGCTGGCCTGGTAGAAGCCCGAGCGGGCCCACAGGCGGCAGGCCAGGGTCTGGTAGAGCAGCCAGCCGTTCAGCAGGATGTCCAGCGACCGGTCGGGGGTCTTGACCTGCACCGCGCCGAGCGTCTGCTCCCATCCCTGGCGGACGTCCCGCAGCACCGCGTCGAGGTCGGCGGCGCGATAGCGGTCGACCAGCCGCCGGGCCTCGGTTTCATTCTCGGCGTCGCCGGTGAAGACGACGACCTCAGCGCTCGCCCCCGGCTCCAGCTCCAGCTCGGTGCGCATGGCCCCGCAGGGGTCGAGCCCCGCGCCGACGCGGCCGGACAGGCGCCCCGGAACGGCCAGGGCGGCGGGGGAGGCCAGGAAGCCGTTGCGCCCGATGAACTCCCGGCGATCACCGGTCAGGCTGGTCTGCCGGTCGCGCATGTCGAGGAACGCCGTGCGCTCGGCGAAGGCCGGGTTCCAGGGATTGCGCGCCAGCAGCGCGCCCGTCGCCTCGTCGACGCTGGTGCGGACGAAGGCGGCGCTCGCCGAGCGCGAGGGACCCAGCACCCACTCGGCGTAGCATGTCGCCGAAAGCTTGCGTGTCCGGCTCGACGCGTTGCGGATCACCAGCCGCGAGATCCTGACCGGATCCTTCACCGGGACGTATTCGAGAAGCTCCAGCGCCAGGCCTCGCGCGGCGTGGGTGAAGCGGCTGTAGCCGAAGCCGTGCCGCGCCAGATAGGTCCCGGCGGGGTCCCGGATGGGCATGGCCGTGGGGCTCCACAGCTCTCCCGTCTCCTCGTCGCGCACGAACAGGGCCTGGCCCGGCCAGTCGGTGACCGGATCGTTGGACCAGGGCGTGAGCTGATGCTCGCGGCTGTTGACCGACCAGCTGTAGCCGCCGCCCTCGGCCGAGACCTGGAAGCCGAGTTCCGGATTGGCGATGACGTTGATCCAGGGGGCGGGCGTGGAGTGCCCCGGACCTATGATCGTCACATATTCCTTCCCGTCCGCCGCGAAGCCGCCCAGGCCGTTGAAGAATTCGATGTCCGCTGGCGGATGGGCGATGTGCAGCTCCGAAACCGGCTGGAGGCGCCGCGGCTCGGGGCGCGGCGGCGCCTTGGTCTCCGGCGCGTAGGCCAGCTGGTCGCCCAGCCGGCCGAGCTCGCCCGAGAGCGTCACCCGCGCCACCGCCGTCAGCAGGGCCCTGGCTTCGGGCGCGATCAGGTCTGCGCGCAGCAGGAAGATGTGGCCGGGCGTGCGCTCCTCGCCGACGTTGGGCCGAGACTGGCTGGCGCGCACCATGGTCTCGAGCTCGACCTGCAGGTCCTGGACGTAGGACGCCCCGCGCTCGTTCAGGATGACGAGGTCGACCGCCAGGCGCTTGGTCCGCCAGTACTCCACGGCCGACAGCGCCTCGCGCGCGACGTCGAGCTGCTGCGGCTCGGCGATGCGCACCAGCATGATCGGCAGGTCGCCCGAGATTCCGAGGCTCCACAGCGACGGCTGGCCGCCGGCGCCGCTGGCGATGGCGTCCGAGGGCGGGCGCAAGGTCGGCGCGGCATAGATCACGTGACTCGCCAGCCGCTGGAACTGGCCTGCCTGGCCGCGGTCGATGCCGAGGTGGCGCAGCTGCACCTGAGCCTGGGTCCAGGCCAGCGCCGCCGCGCGCTCGAAGGCGCCGGGGTCGTGGTGCTTGTCGACCAGGCCCAGGACCTCGTCGCGCGAGCTGCCGACCATGGTCCAGAAGTCGATCCGGGCGCTGCGTCCCGGCGCGATCCTGAGGCGGCGCCTGAGCGCGAAGATCGGGTCGAGCACCGGGCCCGTGGCGCCCGACAGCGCCCGCCCGTTCACGACGCCCGCCGGAGCGCGCACGCTGCGGCCGCGGCCGATGAACCGGGAGCGGTCCGTCTCGAACCCGCGCTTGCCGACGAGCTCGCCCTCCACCACCGCCAGGTGCGCGGCCCAGATCTCGGGCTCCTCGGGCGAGCGCCGGCGCCGTCCGGCCAGCAGCGCGCCGATGCCGGGCAGGTGTTCGGTCTCGATGAACATCTTGGAGAAGGCGGGGTGGGCGATGTCGGCGCTCAGCGGCGCGAGCACCAGCTCGGCGTAGGAGGTCACCTCGATCTCGCGGGTGCGCACGCCGCTGTTGGAGATGGTCACGCGCCGGACCTCGGCGTTGTCCTCGGCCGAGACCAGCACCTCGAGGCAAGTGGAGACGTTGCCGTCCCGTCGGACGAACTCGGTCCGGTCCTCGTTGAAGACGACGCGGTAGTCGTCCGGCGTGGAGCCGATGGGCTGCAGCCCGGCCGACCAGATCTCGCCGCTCAGCGCGTCGCGAAGGAAGACATAGCTTCCCCAGTCGTCACAGGTGGCGTCCTCGCGCCAGCGTGTCACCGCCATGCCCTGCCAGGCGCTGTAGCCCGAGCCGGCGGCGGTCAGCATCACCGAGTAGTTGCCGTTCGAAAGCAGCTGGGTGTCGGGGTTCGCGCTCCAGGGATCGCCCAGCCGCCAGCCGCCGCCGGCCTCCCCGGCCCGCGCGCGCGCCGAGGCGTTCGACTCGGCGACCGAGGGCGGCGCCTTGGTCACGTCCCGCGGCACGCGCTCCTGCAGGAGCAGCTCGGTGGCCTGCACCCTGGGATCGGCGTGGAAGCGCGTGCGCATGCGCCCGTCCAGCAGGGCGTCGGCCAGCGCGACGACGCTCATGCCCTGGTGGTGCGCCATGAAGGCGCCGATCACGGCGGCCGCCTCGCCGTCGGGCACGCGCGAGCGCGTGAAGTCCACCGCCTCGTAGAAGCCGTACCGGCCGCGCGCGCCGATCGTCGCCAGCCGCTCGAAATTCCGCGCCGCCGCTTCGGGCTCGACCATGGCCGCCAGCGCCGTCGCATAGGGGGCGACAACCATGTTGTCGGCCAGGCCCCGCTTCAGGCCCAGGCCCGGCACCCCGAAGTTGGAGTACTGATAGGTGAGCTCCAGGTCCCGTGCGTTGAAGGCGGACTCCGACACGCCCCACGGCGTCCCCTGCTGGCGCCCATACTCGATCTGGCGGCGTACGATCAGGCGCTTGGTCTGGTCCAGCAGGGTGCCGGACGGCGGGTTCATCACCAGCCCCGGCATCAGGTATTCGAACATCGAGCCGGACCAGGAGATCAGCGCTGCGCCGTGCGCCACCGGCGTCACCGCCCGGCCGAGCCGGAACCAGTGCCGGGCCGGCGCGTCCCCCTTGGCGATGGCGATGAAGCTGGCGAGCCTGGCCTCCGAGGCGAGCAGGTCGTAGCAGCTCGGATCGCAGACCCCGTCGGCGGCGTGACAGCCGATCGACAGGAGCAGGCGGTCCGGGTCGAGGAGGAACCCGAAGTCCATCTCGAGCGCCAGGGCGTGGGCGGCCTGCTCGATCGCCTGCAGGCGGGCGCCGAGCCCGGACATGGCGGCCAGGTCCCGGTCCCGCGCGAGGCTCTGCAGCGAGCGTTGCGCCGCGCCGATCCAGAACAGGAGGTCTTGGCCCGCATCCTCGCCCGCCTCGATGGCGATGGCCTGCGCGGCGTCCGCCAGGCGTTCCGATTGGCTGGCCAGGCGCTCAAGCCCATTGGCGCTGGAGACCCGCGCGTCCTCGGCCAGGACCTCGAGCTCGGCCGCCAGCTTGTGCAGCGCCGCCGCGCGCGCGGCATGCTCGCCGGCCAGGCTCTCGGCTTCTCCGCGCGCCAGGCCGATGGCGTCGCAGACCCCGTTCAGACCGGCCTGGCGCGCCGCTGTCCGCCATTCCCGGCACGCGCCGGCCAGGGTGATGAGGTGGCCGGCCAGGTTGCCGCTGTCGACGGAGGAGACGTACTTCGGGTCCAGCGGACGCAGGTCGTTGGTGTCGTACCAGTTGTAGAGGTGCCCGCGGTATCGCTGGAGCTGGCGCAAGGTCCCGAACGTCGCCTCCAGCCGATCGACTGCCTCCAAGGTCCCGATCCAGCCGAAGTCCCGCGCGCATCCGATGGAGAGCAGATAGAGCCCGATGTTCGTCGGCGAGGTGCGGCGCGCGACCACCGGCTCGGGGTTCTCCTGGAAGTTGTCGGGCGGCAGCCAGTGCGAGCCCTCGGTGACGAAGTCTTCGAAGAAGCGCCACGTCCGCCGCGCGATCAGCCTCAGCGCCTCTGCGTCGCGGGCCTGGACCGGCCGCCGGCCGGCCGTTCGCGGCGACAGGCTGGCCCAGAAGGCGACAGCGGGCGATGCGGCCCACGCCGCCGCGAAACCGAGGGCGATCGGCCACGCGCCTCGGCCCGCCAGCCAGGCGGCGCCAAGGGCGGCGAGACCGATTACGACAGCACCCGCCATGCGGCGGTAGTAGCGGGCGAGGCCGGGACTCGGTCCGAAGGCCGCCTGGGCGGCGGGAGTCCACTCCAGAAGCCGCTTGCGGGTGACGTAGAGCCTGACCAGGGTCCGCACGATCGCGTCCGCCATCAGCCAGGCCTGATGCGCGAGCATCACCGTCATCAGGGCGAACTGCACGGTCGCCAGGGCGACGTCGGAGGCCAGCGCCCGCAGCCGGCTGTCCAAGGGCACGCCGGACGTGCGCCGCATCGCCTCGGCCGCGGCGGGCAGCAGCGGCGGCAGCGCCATGGTCGCCAGGACGAAAGCGGTCCAGATGATCGCCGCGTTCTCGGGCGCCAGCCAGCTGACCACGAGCGTCAGCACCGTCGCAGGCGGCGACAGTGAGCGGCGCAGGTTGTCCACCATCTTCCAGCGGCCGATCACCGGTACCCGCTCGCGCGCCGAGCGCCCCGGCCGGCCCGGACCCCGGCCCAGGATCCAGGGCAGCAGCTGCCAGTCGCCTCTGGCCCAGCGGTGGTGGCGCAGCGCCGCGGCGTCGTAGCGGGCGGGGAAGTCTTCCACCACCTCCACGTCCGAGGCCAGGCCGGCGCGGGCGAACATGCCCTCGAACAGGTCGTGGCTCAGCACCGCCGATTCCGGCACGCGGCCGGCCAGGGCGCCGTCGAAGGCGTCCACGTCGTAGATGCCCTTGCCCGTGTATGAGCCCTCGGCGAACAGGTCCTGGTAGACGTCCGACACCGCCGCCGCATAGGGATCGATCCCGGCCGCGCTGGTGAACACGCGAAGGAACAGCGAGCCCTCGTGCTCCACCGGCAAGGACGGCGTCACCCTGGGCTGCAGCACGGCGTAGCCTTCCACCACCCGGCCGAGTTCGTCGTCCAGCCGAGGACGGTTCAGCGGGTGGGCCAGCTTGCCGATCAGTCGGCGGACGGTCTCGCGCGGCAGGCGCGTGTCGGCGTCCAGGGTGATGACGAAGCGCACGCCTTCGGGGAGGGGAGGCGGGTCGACGAAGGTGGTGTCGGCCGCGCCCCTGAGCAGGCGGTTCAGCTCCTCCAGCTTTCCCCGCTTGCGCTCGCGTCCCATCCAGCAGTCTTCGCTGGCGGTCCAGACCCGACGCCGGTGCAGCAGCAGGAAGCGGTCGCCGCCGGGCGCGGGGCCATACTGCAGGTTCAGCCGGGCGATCCCCTCGCGCGCCGCGGCCAGCAGGGCGTCGTCCCCTTCGACCTGCTCGCTCGCCGCATCGGTCCAGTCGGTGAGCAGGGCGTAGTGCAGCTCGCCGGGAGGGCTCGCGAGATGGTGGATCTCGAGGCGCTCGATCTGCTCGCGGATGCCGTCCGGCGAGGTCAGGATGGTGGGCACCACGACGAGCGTGCGCAGCCGCGTGGGCACGCCATCCTTCAGGGCCAGGGCGGGAAGCAGCGTGGCGCGGAATCCGCGCGTCACGGCATGGTTGACCAGCGCGACCGCCAGGTCGACGGCCGGAGCCAGTCCCGGCAATCCCAGCGCGGCGAGCCACGGCCAGCTCAGGCCCTGCCGGGCCAGCAGCGCCAGGGGCAGGGCCAGCAGCAGGGCCGAGACCAGGACGCCGGCGGCGACGTAGCCGCCGATGCCCAGGGACCGGTAGATGCGGCCGGGCCGGGCGTGCAGGGGCGGGCGGAAGCCGATCGCGTCCTCGAACTGGGCGCGGCCGCCCGCGAGCAGATAGTAACCCGGATCCGCCAGTCGGGCGTCGACGCTCTCCGGATCGATCCGTCCGGGGGCCGCCGCCATCACCAGCGAGGCCCGCGCGATCTCCAGCTCGGTGCGGCCCGAGCCGCGCGCCAGTTCCTCGATGGCGCTGCGGTAGAGGTTGCGCGTCGGGAAATCCATCTCTGCGAAGCGGCTCCCGGCCCCGAGCAGGTCGTCGACCAGGCTCATCCGCTCGACCAGCTCGGTCCAGTCGACGTCCGAGATCAGCCGCATGCTGGTGACGATGTTGCGCACGGTCACGCTGGCGGCGACCTGCCGCTGGTGCTCGCCCTGGACGACGGAGTCCGCGCTCGTTCCGCGCGCGGCCAGTTGCTCGTCGATCCACTGCAGCGCCGGGCCGATGCTCGGGTCCTGATCGCGCAGCCGCTGCGCCAGCTGGACGAAGAAGGCGTCTTCCAGCTCGGCCCCTTCGAAGGGCGCGAGGGCCTCGCGGGCGGGCATGGGCTCGTGCTGGCCCGCGCCGAGGATCCGGTCGGCCAGCTCGTCGGCCTTGCGGCGCGCCCGGCGGCTGAGCACGATGCGCGCGGCGACGCGGCGCAGGTTCTCCACCAGGATGACGCGCAAGGTGATCGCCACCGCCCACAGCTCGCCGATGGTCAGCGGCTGGATCTCCTGGTAGGCGCGCACGTAGCGCCGCAGAACCTCCGGGTCGAACAGGCTGTCGGAGTGGGCGACGAAGGCCCAGGTCAGGCCGAACACACGCGGCAGGCCGACGAACGGCTCGACCGCCAGCTTGGGCAGCTCGCTGTAGTAGCCGGACGGGAGGTCGCGGCGGATCTCCCGGATCTGTTCCTCCACCACGTGGAAGTTGTCGACCAGCCACTCGGCGGCGGGGGTGATCGATTCGCCCCGCTCAAGGGCCTGGGCGACGTCCTGATAGGCGGCGACCAGGGACGCCTCGTCGTCGGCCAGGCGCCTCAGCAGAACCTCGCGGCGGCCCGGGCGGGAGGTGATGGCCTGGGCGGCGGCGAGGCTGCGGCCGTGCTGTTCCAGGCGCTCGACCCCGAACAGCTCATCGCGGATCGCCCGGTCGTCGTTCCACAGGGAGGGCGGCCGGTGGCGCGGCGCGCGCCGCCCGAACGCGAACGGGCCGGCTCGATCGCCCAACACGCGCCGCTTGTTGAGCTCGAACGCCATCGCCGCTCCCGCCCGCCGTCCCTGACGGGACCAGGCCGTTCGATTATCTCAGATGCGGCCCGGCCTGAAAGGTCCTCGCCAGCATCCGCAGCCGATTGACGGTCACGCTTGCCGGGCGATTGGGCGCCTCGTCTGAATCCAGCTCCTCGGCCAGCACCTCGGCCTGCTCGCCGTGGCTGCGCAGCGCATCGCAAAGGCAGTTCGCCTCGCGGATCGCCATGGCGCGGGACCAGAACGGAGTCGTCATCCCGCTGTCCAGGCGCACGGCCCAGCCATAAGGCTCCTTGACGACCTTGAAGACATGCATCGACCCACCTCCCTGGGGCGGGGAGCGCCGCCCCTTTAGACGAGAAGCCCAGACTCCGGTCCAAACCTTCGCTAGTTCGCCCAACATTTGCGCAGCGGTTTCGTTCCGCGCCTTGAGTCAGATCAAACCGGGCGAGGCGGCGCCGGCGCTCCGGTCGCCGGAACCGCGCCAGTCGGCGTGAGTTTCCTCGGGGCCGGGGCCATGCGCGCAACCAGTCCTCATTCGCTCATCGCGGTCGCGGCGCTGCTGACGGCCTGTGGTCCACCGAAGCGGCCAACGGCCCACACGCCGGGCATGGCGCATCAGCTCTCCGGTCCAGTCCAGGCGCCTCTTCCTGAGCCGCGGGCCGGTGGACACCGGCCGGCTGTCCGGTCATGAAGGGCGATCACGAATGCCGAGGGAGGCGTGGATGATCACCGCCCTGGTCCGTTTTCCCTTGCCGAGGGACACGACGTCCGCCCAGGCGAAGGCGATGTTCGAGGGCTCGGTTCCCGCCTTCCGGGGCGTGCCTGGGCTGATCCGAAAGTACTACCTCTACGGCGAAGGCCCGATCGGCGGCGGAGTTCTATCTGTGGGAGAGCCGCGAGGCCGCCGAGCGCCTCTACACGCCCGAATGGCGCCAGAACTTGGCGCAAAGGTTCGGGGTCGAGCCCGAGGTGGTGTTCTTCCAGACTCCCGTCGTCGTGGACAACGCGGCCGACGAGGTCATCGCTTCCTGACCCGCGGGCTGTGCGCCGGCTCTTGCGTCGGATCAAGTCGCCCAGGTCGGCGATCAAGCGGTGGACGCCGCGCCGGGGCCAAAGGCGCCAGTCCCGGTCGTCAGTGCACGACGAGGGTGCGGATCCGGCAATCGTCCAGCACGTCCTGGGTGAAGCCGCCGAGCACAACCTCCAGCGCCCGGCGATGGCTGTAGCCGCCCATGACCATCAGCCCCGCGCCTTCGCCGATCGCCGCGTCCGTCACCGCGGCGGCCGGCGAGCGCCCGTGGGCCTCGACCTGACGGACCTCGGCCTTCAGGCCATGCCAGGCCAGATAGGCGAGGGCGTCCTTCGCGCCCAGGCCGTTCTCGTTCTTCCCCCGGGCGTGCTCGGAGGCGCTGAAGAGGACGACGCGGCCGGCCGCGGCCAGCAGGGGCAGCGCCGCCGACAGGGCGCGGGCGGCTTCGAGCGAGTCCTTCCAGGCCACGGCGGCGGTCCCCGACAGATCTGCGGCCGGGGCCGCCGGGGCGATCAGGACCGGACGCCCGCAGCCCGCGATCAGCCGGCCGATGTCTTCGGACGATGGTCCAGGCTCGGGCGCGGGCGCGCGCTCGACGAGCAGGTCATTGAAGCGCGCCCTGTGAAGCACGCGGTCCAGCCCGCCGGCGTCCTCCACGAATGAGGCCGTGGGAGACGACCGGTCCGGGGGTGTGTCGGCCATGGCCAGTCCCGCCTCGGCGCAGCGCGTCTGGAAGAGCTGGCGGGCGCGCTCGGCGCGCGCCGTCTCGTCCGCCTCGATGGACGCCAGGAGGTCCCCGCCCATGCCCGCCGCCGCGATGTCGTAGGGCGACGCGCGCCACAGGGCTGATCCCGCGGGGCGGCGAAGATGCAGGCCCTCGAGGTGCGCGCCGAGCCGCCGGGCCAGCGCCACGCCCGCGTCGAGCGCGGGCCCGTCCGCGCCTTCGCCGTACAGGTGGACCAGAATCGTCTTCATCGCGATCGCCTCCATCTCCCCCAGCCCGGCGCCGCTTCGGCGCATCCGGACCGCCAGGGCGAGCCGACGGCCGGGGCCCGCCCGTCTCCGGGCGTCAGCCCGATCGCGGCTCGGCGCGCGCTCGCCATCCCGGCCGTGACCCGGATCAAGGCGCGGCCGTTGGCGCGCGGGCTGTCCGTTCGGCGCCGTGCGGGGCGGCCCTGCGCATCAGAGATAGTCGAAAAGGGCCATGAAGCCGAAGTCCATGTGCAGCTGCTGATGGCAGTGGAACAGGGTCAGGCCCGGATCGTCGGCGGTGAAGTCGACCTCGATCTGCTGGTAACCGTTCAGCATCACCACGTCCTTCGTCACCCCCGCCGTGGGTTGGCCGGCGATGCGGGTCAGCTCGAAGACGTGCCGGTGCAGGTGCACAGGATGGATGTCGTCGCTGGCGTTCTTCATCCTCAGCCGATAGCGCCGGCCCTGGCGCAGGCGGAACATCGCCGTCGCCGGCGCCGTGCGCATCATGGCCTGGCCGTTGATGGTCCAGCGATTGAAGCCGGCCTCGGCGGCGTTGTCCTTGGCGAAGACCATCTCGAAGGTCTCGTCGGGCTCGGCCGCGCGGGCGCCCGGCTGGGCGAACCAGCGGTAGTCCCAGGACGACGTCTTGGGCGCCGACCATTGCGGGCGTCCCTTGCGTCCGGCGTACTCCACCACGATCCCCATGCCGCGTTGGCGGTCGTCGTCGGCGAGGTCGCCCATCACCCAGACGCCGGGCGCGTTCATCTCGACGATGGCCGAGACGCGCTCGGCCGTGCCGAGCCAAAGCACCGGGACCTTCGCGGGCCTCGGAACGGGGTTGCCGTCCAGGGCCACCACCTCGAACCGGTGACCGGGCAGATGCAGGCTCCGGATCTCGGTTGCGCTGGCGTTCAGCACGTGGAACAGCACCCGCTCGCCGGCCTTCACGCGGATCGGCTCGCCGTGGCCGAGCATGCGCCCGTTGATCGAGAACAGCTGGTAGCCGACCTCGTAGCCGTGGGACATGCCGCGGGCGAGCGAGGCCTTCATCGCGCCCTCGCCCGTCGCCTTCAGCGCGAGATCCGCCGTTGTGGGGCGAAGGAAGTCCATGGCCATGTCGCCGCCGCGGCTCAGGACCGGCTCGAACTCCTTGAGCGTCAGGAAGACCTCGCGGTCGTAGCGGCCGGGCTCGTTGCGGGGGTCGATGTAGACCGGCCCGACCTGGCCGCCGTAAGTCCCGGCCGACAGGTTCGCGCCGGCCCGGACGTGGGTATGGTAGAAGCGAAAGCCCGCCGGCCCCGGCGTGAAGGCGATCCGGCGCGAGCCGTGCGCCGGGATGAAGGGCGTGCCCTCCTCCGAGGCGCCGTCGACATCAGACGGGATCTTCTGGCCGTGCCAGTGCAACTGCTCGGGCGTGTCGGTGTCGTTGATGATGTCGACCACGACCGGCCGGCCCTCGGTGAACCGCAGCAGCGGCCCCGGGAACTGGCCGTTGTAGGTGGTCGTCGAGACGATCGTGTCCGGCGCGAGCTCGACCAGGCCCGTGGCGATCCGGATGGCGTAGTCGGCCGCTCCCGACGCAGCGGGCGCGGCCGAGGCCGCCCCGATCGGCGGCAGGACGCCGGCCAGGGCGGCGGAGGCGCCGAGTTTCAGCAGCCGGCGGCGTTCAATGGGCATGTCCGTGCTCGTTTGCGGCCAGGGCCGGCCACCGCTCGATGGCGATGCGCGCCGCCAGGATCGGGGCCCCGCCGTCCGGCCGGAACACGAGGGCCTCGCCGTCGCCCATGCCGTCCGCCGCCCGGCCGAAGGCCGCCTGGATGTTCGGATACTGGGTGACGATGATCGTGTCTGTCCGCGCCCTCGGGCGCGCGGCGGCCGCAGCCCTCAGCCAGGCGGCCTGGCGTTCGGTGGCGGCCTGCATGCTCTTGCCGCGGTCGCCGAGCTCTGCGGCGACCCTCGGCGTCGGCAACCCGGCGAGCCGCGCGGTCTGGAGCGCCCGATAGGTCGGGCTCGACCAGACGACGCCGACCGGGATGCGCAGCGCCCGGATCGCTGCGCCCATGGCCTCGGCGTCGCGGCGGCCCTTCGCGTCGAGCTGCCGTTCGCGCCTGCGATTGCCGGGATCGGCGTCCCCGGCGCCGGGCGGCGCCGGCGGCGAGCTGGCATGCCGCATGACCAGGACATAGCCGCCCCGCTGCAGCGCCCTGACCAGGACCGCGCCCGCGAGAGGCCCGGCGCCCGCCGAGCCTGCCGCCGCCAGCGCCATCAGCACGCACGTCAGGGCCAGCGATGCGCCGATGGCGCCTTGTCTCGTCATGTTTCCGCCTCGCCTTCGCACGCGACGCCCGCCGTCACGGCCCCGTCTGGGGACAGGCGTCGATGAAGCTGTCGATGTCGGACCTCGACTTGCGGGCGAACCGCTGCACACGGTCGGCGACCTCCGCCTCGACGGCGGCGTGCGCGGTGTCGTGTGACGCCTTGGTCTCCCGGCCGAGCTGGCTGATCGCGGCGGTCTCGTAGTCCTTGGCCTGGTCGGAGATCATCGTCGTCATCGACGCCGGCCGGTCGGGATCGGTGATGTGCGCATTGGCGCTATAGGCGGCCGCGCAGTCGGCAAGGACCTTCCAGTCCGCAGGTCGCCCCGGGCGCAGCTGCTCCAGCCGCCGCGGGCGCAGCGACCAGGACCAGCGCCACCAGGACCGTCTCGAGCATGGCCGCCTCCGGCCTCGGCGGTGCGCGCCGAGGAGCGCCTCTTTCCTTAGCTCTACGCGTCCGGCATCGAAAGCCCGCGACGCCCGGGCGTACGCGCGGGCGTCGGCTGCGGGCCCGGCCATGCGCGGCTCCGAACTCGCGCCTTTGAGCGACCGCAATGCGGCCCTCCGGCCGGGCGCCGATGCTCGCATCGTTTCGCAAGCGCGTTCGTTAGGAGTCCAAACCATGCAGATCCCATTGAAGATCGCCTTCGAGGGCGGCCTGACGGCGACCGATGCGATGACCGCGCGGATCGAGCGCGAGGCCAGACGGCTCGAGCGGTTCAGCGATCGGATCACGTCCTGCCGCGTCGCCGTGATCGGCCGCAGCGGGCGTCACCGCCAGGGCGACCTTTATGAGGTCCGCATCCAGCTGGTCATGCCGGGGCGCGACGACGTGATGATCGACCGCAATCCCGGCGCCGACCACGCTCACGAGGACGTCTATGTGGCGATCCGCGACGCCTTCGGCGCCGCGCGCCGGCGGCTCCAGGATCACGAGCGCAAAGCCGCCGGGCGGGTCAAGCTGCACGAGGCGCCGCCGCACGGCCGCGTGACGCAGGTCCATCTCGAGGAGGGGTACGGTTTCATCGAGGCCTCCGACGGCCGCGAGATCTATTTCCACCGCAACGCCGTGCTGAACGACGGCTTCGACCGGCTCGAGCCCGGCCAGGAGGTGCGGTTCGCCGAGGAGCAGGGCGAGAAGGGGCCCCAGGCCTCGACGGTCCACCTGGTCGGCAAGTCGCACGTGGTCGCGCCCGTCTGACGGCTTCGGGATGGACCGACCGGCGCAGGGGCCGAGCTGGAGCTGGACGGCGCTCCTGCGGCGGTCGTCCGCCAGCGAGCGACGCTCGCTCGTCAAGGCGCTGACCTATCGCGTCTTGATCGTCATCGCCGACTTCGTCGTGATCCTGCTGCTCACCGGCCAGGTGCGGATCGCCGCGGAATTCGCCATCATCAGCAACATCTACGCGACTGTCCTCTACTTCGCGCACGAGCGCGCCTGGGCCCACATCGGCTGGGGCCTGAAGCGGCCGGCCGAGCGGAATTGACGCCCGTCAAGGCCGGACCTCGCGCCTGGGCCTATCTGCTCGACAGCCAAGGAGAACCCGATGAGCACCGGCCTTTCCGTGTTCGACAGGACCATCCAGGAGTCGAATCTCTGGCTCAAGGACGTGGAAACGCGCCTCGCCTGCACGCGCCATCAGGCCTACTCGGCTCTGAGGGCCGTGCTGCACGCCCTGCGCGATCGGCTTCCGCCCGAGACGGCCCTGCATTTCGCCGGACAGCTGCCCATGCTGTTGCGCGGCCTCTGCACCGAGGGCTGGACCCTGTCCGGCAAGCCGACCCGCGAACGCACCGCCGAAGACTTCATCGCGCATATCGCCGAGGAGATTCCGCCGGGGCTGGCCTTCGACGGGGAAACCATCGCCAGGGCGGTGTTCCAGACAGTCCGTCATCAGATGGACCTCGGCGAAGTCGACAAGGTCATGGCGCACCTGCCGGCGCCGATACGCGAGCTCTGGCTCGAGGAGTACGTCTAGGCTTTCGGCGGCGGTGCGCCGCGGTCGGTCAGGTCCTGCTTCCTGCGCAAGTAGTCCTCCCGGTCGATCTCGCCGCGGGCGTAGCGCTCGTCCAGGAGGTCCAGGCCCGCCGAGCGTCCTGGATGTCGAGCGTGCTCGCCCGACCGGACGAGGCGGTAGGCCAGCACCGCCACGAGGACCAGGACCGCCAGCCAGAAGACGCCGTTGGCGGCCATCATCCAGCCCATGCCCCTCCAGCCGTAGCCCATCATGGGCCCATATCCCCACATGGCTCGCTCCTTCGAAGCTGCTTCGCCCGATTGTGCGGCTTAAACGCGCGGCAGGCCAGGAGGCGCCTTCACCGTTCCGTGGGGCGGTCCGCGCCGTTCGACTCCGATCAAGGCCGAAGCCGGGTTGCAGCCCCATCCTCGCGGCGCCCCAGAAGGAGACTCGTCATGTCGCACGCGTCCGCATCGCAAAGGTCCAGGTCGAGCATCGGTTCGGCCCTGCTCGTCCTCGCGCTCCTGCTTTCGGCCGCGCTGGCGGTCGTGGCGGTGCGGTCCGCGTCGGTCGGGGGGCTGCACGCCGATCTCGGATGGTTGAAGGGTCAGCTTTCCCGCGCCGCGCCCGACCGGCGTTTTCCCGATCCGCGACGCCAGGTCGAAAAGCCGGCCGCCCAGCCGGCGGGCTCGCTCGGCCAAGCCGGCGCGTCTTGAGGCTGCGGCATCCTTCCAGCCGCCCTCGGTCAGTCGAGATCGACCGCGCCGAGCAGCATGCCGACGCGGCCTTCGCCCCACATGGGCAGCACCAGCCGTCCATAGCCCGGCGCGGCCCCGGTCTTCGCCGCGCGCAGGAAGGTGGGCGCCGCCGCTTCGACGGCGGCGCAGCACTGGGAGGCCAGGAAATCCAGGGGCGGGCTCAGCTGGACCTCGTCCAGGAACCGACCCTCCAGCGGCTCGTGCGCCAGCGCCTGGCCGAGGATGGCGAGCCTGAAGCGCTGCGGGCGGTCGAAGACGTCGATCAGGAACAGGCGGTCGGCGATGTCCGGCAGGTCCGACAGCTTGGCGTCGTCCCAGAAGGGCATGTCCGCGCCGCCCCGCAGCAGGCCCTTCCAGTAGGCCAGGGTGCGCGCCGGGACCGGCGGCAGGCGCGAGGGCAGGGCGTAGGGGTGCTTCATCGGGACGCTCGCATCGGGCGCGCCGGACCTCGTCCTGCGCTAGCCTGCCTCGGGTAGGGGCCAGGATGCGGTCTTGCCTTGACCTCGGTCAAGGCGGTCCGGGCCGCGCCCTTCATGCTCATGGGCGGAGGACTCCATGCCCCAGATCGTCACCCTGACCATGAACCCGGCCATCGACGTCTCCACCTCGACGCCGGGGATCGAGCCCTGGCGCAAGCTTCGATGCGCGCCCGGCCGGCGCGACGCGGGCGGCGGAGGCATCAATGTCGCGCGGGTGGCGCGGCGCCTCGGCGCCGACGTCACGGCCGTCTACCCGGCGGGCGGGTTCACCGGCGAGGTGCTGCAGCGCCTCGTGGCGCAGGAGGGGATCACCAGCGTGGCGGTTCCGGTGGAGGGCGACACGCGCGAGGACTTCACCGTCCTGGACGAGGGCCGCGGCGAGCAATACCGCTTCGTCCTGCCCGGACCGCGCCTTCGCGGGACCGAGTGGATGCAGTGCCTCAAGACCCTGGCGGCGATCACGCCGACGCCGGACTTCGTCTGCGCCAGCGGCAGCCTGCCCCAGGGCGCGCCGGACGATCTCTACGCGCGGGTCGCCGAGATCGTCTGCAGCTGGGGTGTCCCGCTGGCGCTGGACGCCTCCGGCGCGGCCCTGGCTCGCGCGCTCGACCAGCATGTCTTCCTGATCAAGCCCAACCTGAACGAGATTCGGGAGCTGGCGGGCTCGGCCCTCGAGGACGAGCCATCCCTGGTCCGCGCCTGCCGCGATCTGATCGCCCGCGGCCGGGTCGAGGTCGTGGCCCTGACACTCGGCGCGGAGGGCGCGCTGCTGGTGACCGCCGAGCGGGCCTGGCGCGCCGGCCCCCTGCCCGTGCAGCCGATCAGCACCGTCGGAACCGGCGACAGCTTCCTGGGCGCCATGGGGTGGGCGCTGGCTGGCGGCATGCCGATCGAGGAGGCCTTCCGCTACGGCATCGCGGCGGGCACGGCGGCGCTCATGGCGCCGGGCACCGAGCTCGCCCGGGCCGAGGACGTGCGCCGGCTCATGGCTCAGGTCAGCGTCCAGCCTGCACGCGATCAGGCGCGGGCGCCGGCCTGAGTTCACCAGGGCGCGCGGCCGGTTGCATCCGGCGCAAGTGTTCGGCTAGCTTCACGGCGCTGCGGCTGGGGACGTCTGGGCTGATCGGTGCGCAAACATTGGCTTCAACAGGGGCGGAGGATTCCCGGGACTCGCGGCAATTCCGCGCCGGCGCCCTGGCCCAGGCGCGCGGCGACCTGGCGTGCGCGGCGCGCGCCTATGCCGGGATCAAGCGCATCGACCGGGCGCTTCGAGGACTGATCCCGGTCGATCGGGGCGTCTTCGGGCCAGACTTCCTCATCATCGGCGCGGCGAAAGCCGGCACCAGCTGGCTGAAGGGCGCGCTTCGCAGGCATCCGTCCGTCTGCGCGCTCGACGGAGAGCCGCAGTATTTCGCCGCTCATCTGGATCGTCCCGTCGCCAGCTATGTCGCGGATCTCGCCGCCTGCGTCGGGGACGGCGTCGCAAGGCCCATCGTGGGCGAGAAGTCACCCGCCTATCTGGCCATGTCGGACGAGCGCATAGCCCTGTGCGCCGCGCTGTTCCCGAAGGTGAAGCTGATCTGCACCGTACGCGACCCGATCGCCCGGGCCTGGTCGCAGATCAGGCAGCTCAGGCCGCCCAGCTACGACGTGCGCTTCCTGGCGACCAAGTCGGCGGGGATGACGCTGGAGCGCATCATCGCGGCGGGGATGTACAAGCGGCATCTCATGCGGTGGGCCAGGTTCTTTCCACCCGAGCAGTTCCTCATCCTCGACTTCGAGCGGATCGCGCGCGAATCCGAGGCGGTCCGCCAGGAGGTCCTCGGGTTCCTCGGGGCCCCGCCACGCAAGCTGCACCCGCTCGAGTGGTCCGAGTTCGCCTGCGCCGCCTGCGCCGGACGAGCTGAAGGCGGTCCTCGAACAAGCCTACGCGGGGAAGAATTCGAGCGCCGCGCACCTTCGCCACGCGATCAAGGAGGCGCATCGGGCGGCGGCGGCTTGATCCCGGTCAAGGCGCGCCGGCCTCTCCGGCCTAGGCTCCGGCGCGAGCCTGACAAGGAGGAAGACCATGGGCGCTCACCATCATCTGATCGCGTCCAGCCGAATCGAGGGCGCCCCGGTGTTCAACGCCGCGGGCGAGCGGCTGGGCAGCATCGACGACGTCATGCTCGACAAGGCGACCGGCAAGGCGGTCTACGCCCTGATGTCGTTCGACGGCTTCCTCGGCGTGGGCGCGCGCTTCTATCCGCTGCCGTGGACGGTCCTGACCTACGATCCGGATCGGAACGGCTACGTCGTCCCCCTCGCTCGCGCGGACATCGAGAAGGGCCACGCCGTCGAGGACAAGGAGGTCGAGGACGAGATTCAGTGGCGCGAGCAGGTGCACGCCTACTACGGCGTCTCGCCCTACTGGATCGGCTCTCCTGTCGGCTACTGAGGCGCGCGCTGGTCAGATCGTCATCAGGTCGCGCGCGACGATCACCTTGCCCTTGAAGTGCTTGTGCGCCGCCGCCTTCCACTCGGCGTCCGATACGCCGGTGATGGGCACCAGATGCGACAGCACGAGCGTCTTCACGCCCGCCTCCTGAGCGATCCGGCCCACCTCCTCGACGGGAGAGTGCGAGCGCATCAGATGATCGTAGAGCTTCTTGGGATCGCCGGCGATGGCCGAGCCGCCCGAGGTGCGCGTGGTCACGGCCCGGGCCTCGCCCCGCATGTTCCTGAGGTACATGGCCTCATGCACGAGGACGTCCGCGCCCCTGGCCAGCCGGGCGACGGACTCCACGGGCGTGGTGTCGCCGGAGAAGACGATCGAGCGGTCGGGGAAGTCGAACCGGTAGGCCAGGGCCGGAACGACCGGCGGGTGGTTGACCAGGGCGCTGGTCACCTTGAGGTCCTTGGTCTGCATCACCGTCTCGGCCTTGCTGACCTCGGTGATGTCGATGGGCGGCATGGGCTTGTGGCCGATGTCGTCCAGCCAGATGTCCACGTCGGGCTTGATGGCGGCCAGGTAGTCGGTGGCGATCTGCTTCAGCGGCGGCGGGCCGTAGAGGCCGAGCGGCTGGTCCATCCCCGCGTACCAGGCGAAGTAGATCAGGGTCCCCAGCTCGATGTTGTGGTCGGGGTGGTGGTGGGTGATGAAGATGTCGCGGACGGAGGCGAGCTTGACGCCGGCCCGGGCGAGCTGTTCGGTGGCCCCGTATCCGCAGTCCACCACATAGGCCGCGCCCCCATGCAGCAGCACGTGCGAGGTCTGATACCGCGCGCGCCCGACCGTCGGCCCGCCCATCGAGCCCAGGATGATCAGCTTGGTCGCGTGCGTCTCGGCGGCGTCAGCGGCGGCGATGAAGGCCGGCAGCAACGGCAAGGCCGCCGCGGACAGCAGGGTCCGGCGAGTTCGGAGCGGTCATTCGGTGTTTCCCCAAGGCGAATGCTTGCGTCATCAGTCGTGAGGTGAATTTGGCGTTCGTCCCCCACTCGGGGCGTCCTCGGCGACGAACGTCGAATTCGTGACCCTCACTGGAATCATTGCTTTGCCAGCGTCCTTGTCGACTCCGACGTTCGTTCGAAGTCGCCCCCACGCGGTGGCGAACGTCGGAGTCCGGACACTAGCCGGCGCCGACGCCGCTGTCAGCCGCTCCTCGCAATGCCTGCCGCCATGGGCGGTCCTCACAAGGGTCGACAAAGGCCGCGCCCCGCCGAAGGTGAAGCGGCAGAGGCCGCCTCCAGCGCCAGGTCCATGATGCCGCAGGCGATGGCGAACGCGTGCGGCGGCCGCCCTCAGCAGATCCTGGGGAGTTGCTCGCCCACCAGCATGTCGACGATGCGTCGGCCGCCGAAGACGGTCGCCATGGTCACCCGCCCGGCCTCGCCGTCCGCCACTTGGCCGATGATGCGCGCCTCACCGCCCAGCGGATGGGCCCGCAGAGCCTGCAGCGCCGCCTCGGCCTGGTCCGCCGGGACAATCATCACCGCCTTTCCCTCATTGGCCAGATAGAGCGGGTCGAGCCCGAGGATCTCGCAGAACCCCTTGACCTCCTCGCGCAGCGGCGTGGCCGCCTCGTCGATCTCGATCGAGACGCCGGAGGCCTCGGCGATCTCGTTCAGCACCGTGGCGACGCCGCCGCGGGTGGCGTCCCTCAGGCAACGGACGTCCGGCGCGGCGGTGATCAGCGCCTCGACCAGGCCATGCAGCGCCGCGCAGTCGCTTTCGATCGGGCTTTGCAGCGCCATGTCGCCGCGCGCGCCGAGGATCGCGGCGCCGTGGTCGCCGAGCACTCCGTTGACCAGCACCGCATCACCCGGTCGCGCCCGATGGACGCCGAGCTCCCGGCCCTCGGGGATCACCCCGATGCCGGTGGTGGTGATGAACAGCTTGTCCGCCGCCCCGCGCGGCACGACCTTGGTGTCGCCGGTCACGATCTGGACGCCCGCCTCGCGGGCGCAGTCGGCCATGGAGCGCGCGACCCGGCGCAGCAGCTCCAGCGGCGCGCCTTCCTCGATCACCACAGCGCAGGAGAGGTAGAGCGGACGCGCGCCGCCGACCGCCAGGTCGTTGATCGTGCCGCAGACCGCGAGCTTGCCGATGTCGCCGCCGGGGAAGATCAGCGGATCGACCACGAAGGAGTCGGTGGTGAAGGCGAGCCGGTCGCCCAGCGCCGCGAGCTCGGCGAGGCCGATCCGCGCCTGGTCCTCCAGCGGCTCGAGCCGTGCATTGTCGAAGGCGGCGACGAACACGTCGTCGATCAGGTCCTTCATCGCCTTGCCCCCGCCGCCGTGGGCGAGGGTCACGGCCGCGACGCGCACCTTGCCCAACGTCCGCGCGCGCGGCGCGAGGCGCCCAGGAGGCTCGGCGATCATGCCGCCGCCTCGGAGGCCCTCGGCCGGGCGCGGCCGCCGCCATACCGGTGATAGGCGGCGCAGGCGCCTTCGGACGAAACCATCAGGGCGCCTAGCGGCGTCTCGGGCGTGCAGGCGGTTCCGAACACCTTGCACTGCCAGGGCTTGATCACGCCCTTCAGCACCTCGCCGCACTGGCAGGCCTTGGGATCGGCGATCCGAGCGCCGGGCACGGCGAACCTACGTTCCGCGTCGAAGCGGGCGTAGCCGTCGCGGATCCTGACGCCGGAATGGTCGATCGACCCGAGGCCCCGCCACTCGAAGAAGTCGCGCAGCTCATAGACCCTGGAGACCGCCTTCAGCGCCGGGCTGTTGCCCGCCTCGGGCACGACGCGGGCGTACTGGTTCTCGATCTCGCAGCGCCCCTCGTCGAGCTGCTTCAGCACCATCCAGATCGACTGCAGCACGTCCAGCGGCTCGAAGCCGGAAACCACCATGGGCTTGCGGTAGGCCCTGGCGACGAAGGCGAAGGGCTCGCAGCCCACGACCATGGAGACGTGGCCCGGGCCCAGGAAGCCGTCCAGGTGCATGTCCGGGCTGTCCAGCACCGCCTTGATCGTCGGTACGATGGTGATGTGGTTGCAGAAGACCGAGAAGTTCGCCACGCCCTCGGCCTCGGCCTTCAGGATGGTCAGGGCGGTCGAAGGCATGGTGGTCTCGAAGCCGATGCCGAAGAACACCACCTCGCGATCCGGGTTGCGGCGCGCCAGCTCCAGCGCGTCGGCGGGCGAATAGACCATCCTCACGTCGCAGCCGTCGGCCCTGGCCTGCAGCAGGCTCCGCGCCGAGCCCGGCACGCGCATGGCGTCGCCGAAGGTCGTGAAGATCACCTCGCGCCGCTCGGCGATGGCCAGGCCGTCGTCGACCCGGCCCATGGGCAGGACGCAGACCGGGCAGCCGGGCCCGTGGATCAGCTCGATCTCGTCCGGCAGCATCCCTTCCAGGCCGTAGCGGAAGATCGAGTGGGTGTGGCCGCCACACACCTCCATGATGTTCACCGGCCAGCGCCGGCGCCCGTCCATCGCGCCGACCAGCCGCCGGATCTCGCCGGCCAGGGCCTGCGCCTTGGAGCGGTCGCGGAACTCGTCGGCGTACTTCATGGGGCGTCTGCCTGCGCGGGGGAAGGGCCGCGGTCGTCGGCCAGGAGGGTGTGAACCAGGTCCCACAGGATGTGGTAGGCGGCGACGTGGCACTCCTGGACCCGGTGGATCGAGCTCGTCGGGACCACCAGGCAGTGGTCCACCAAGCCACAGCTCGCCATGCGGCCGCCGTCGCCGCCGGCGAACCCCAGGGTCGTGAGGCCCATCTGCCGGGCCTTGGCGAAGGCGCCGATCAGGTTCGCCGAGTCGCCGCTGGTGGAAAATCCCATCAGGGCGTCGCCCGCGCGGGCGTGGGCGATCAGCGAGCGCACGAAGATGTGCTCGAAGCCCACGTCGTTGCCCACGGCGGTCATCATGGCCGGATCGGTCGCCAGGTTCATCGCCGCCAGGGCCGGCCGGCCCGCCGTCACCGGATGGGTGAACTCCACCGCCACATGGGCCGCGTCGCAGCTGGAGCCGCCGTTGCCCATGGAGAACAGCCGCCCGCCGGTCCGATACACCTCCGCCAGGGCCTTGGCGGCGGACACCAGCACCGGGCCCTGCTCGTCGAACAGCCGCGCATTGGTCTCGCGCGACTGGCGCGCCTTGTCCCTGACCGAGTCCAGCAGGGCCTCGTCCAGCCGCTCGGACCGGGCGGGGCGGTCCCGCAGCATGGGATAGAGGGCCTGCAGATCGTCCCGGTTGGTCACGGCTAGTCTGCTTCCAGCTGCGTCTGGCCCGAGCGCATGGCGGCAAGCTCGGCCTCGTCCTCACCGAGCTCGGCCAGGATGGCGAGGGTCCGCTCCGCCTCCGCCGCATCGATCCGGCTCATGGCGAACCCCACATGGACCAGGACCCAGTCGCCGAGGCAGGCCTCGGCCGGGTGGTCGTCGTCGATGATGCAGCAGATGTTCACCTGCCGGCGCACGCCGCAGACGTCGATCGTCGCCAGGGTGTCCGCGGCATTGTCGATGCTCACGATCTGGCCGGGGATTCCCAGGCACATGGCCGAGCTCCTTCGATGAGGCGGGCGGCGGCGATTGCGGCCTGGCCGAGGGCGAGGCCGCCGTCATTGGCGGGGACCTCGGCGTGGGCGCGCACCTCGAAGCCCGCGGCCAGAAGCTGATCGGAAACGTCCTCGAACAGCAAGCGGTTCTGGAAGCAGCCGCCTGAAAGCACGACGGTGGTGAACCGCGGCCGGTTCGCATCCGACGGCCGCGCCAGCGTTCGCGCCGCCTTGGCCAGTGCCCGGGCGAGGCCGCGATGGAAGCGGGCGGCGATCAGGGGCGCCGGCGTTCCGCACGCCAGCTCCTCCAGGAGCGCGGACCACATCGGAGCGGGATCGAGGCTTGCGGGGTCGCCGTCCGCGCCCGCCTTGAACGCGAAGGGGTAGCCCGGATCGTCGCCCTTGGCATGGGCGCGCTCGGCCAGGGACTCCAGCCGCATGGCCGCCTCGCCCTCGAAGGCCTGGCGACCGGCAGCCACGCCGATCGCCGCGGCGACGGCGTCGAACAGCCGTCCGCACGAGGACGCGAGCGGCGCATTCAATCCGCGCGAGCGCATGGCGGCCAGGGCCTGCAGCGGCCGGCCGTCCAGGCTGGCCAGGAGCGGCGTGGCGCGCGCGCCGAAGGCGGCGTCCAGATGCGCCCAGAGGTTCCGCCAGGGCTCGCGCACGGCCTGGGCGCCGCCCGGCATCGCCACCGGCTTCAGCCGCGCCAGGCGCGCGAAGCCTCGGTAGTCGGCGAGCAGGAGCTCCCCGCCCCAGATCGTCCCGTCCTCGCCCCAGCCCAGGCCGTCCAGTGTGACGCCCAGCACCGGCGCGCCGTGCAGCGGATAACCCGTCTCGGCCAGGCAGGAGGCGACGTGGGCGTGATGGTGCTGGATCTCGGCCAGCGGGAGGCCCTCGGCGTCGGCGCGGGCGCGCGCGAGCTTGGCGGAGAGGTACTCGGGGTGGCGGTCGCAGGCGAGGGCGGCGGGGACGTGGTCGAACAGACGCGCGTAAAGCCCGAGGTTGCGGCGATAGTCGTCGTAGGCCGCCTCGTGCTCGAGGTCGCCCTGGTGCTGGGACAGCACCGCCCCGCCGTCCTTGAGCAGGCAGAAGGTCGCCTTCAGCTCCGCGCCCATGGCCAGGATCGGCGGCGCGGCCTCGAAGCCCGGCGGCAGGGCGATCGGCTCGGGCGCGTAGCCCCGCGCGCGCCGGATCACGCGGGCGCGCCCCCCCATCATCCTGGCCACGGAATCGTCCACCCGGTTGGCGATCGGCCGGTCATGGACCAGGGCGTATCCGGCGATGGCGCCGAGGCGGCGGCGGGCGTCCTCGTCGAGGATCGCCTGCGGTTCGTCGGCAAGGTTGCCGCTGGTCATCACCAATGGGCGGTCCAGCCCGTCCAGCAGCATCAGGTGCAGGGGCGTGGTGGGCAGCATGAATCCCAGCGTCGCAAGCCCGGGCGCCACGGCCTCGGGAAGGGCCTGGGGCCCATCTGCGGGCATCAGCACGATCGGGCCCCGGACGCCGGTCAGCTCGCGTTCCTCGGCCGGACCGACCCGGCAATACCGCCGCACCACGTCGAGATCGGCGGCCATCAGGGCGAACGGCTTCGCGTCCCGTCGCTTCAGCCGGCGAAGCCGCTCCAGGGCCTTCGGATCGGTCGCGTCGCAGGCCAGCTGGAAGCCGCCCAGCCCCTTGACCGCGAGGATCTCGCCGCGGCGGATCAGCGATTTGGCCGCGCCGATCGGGTCCTGGCCCGCCATCTCCGGCTCCAGGGGCGCGTCGTCCAGCCGGGTCAGCATCAGCGCCGGCCCGCAGACCGGGCATGCGATCGCCTCGGCGTGGAAGCGCCGGTCCGCCGGATCGGCGTGCTCCGCCGCGCAATCGGCGCACAGGGCAAAGCCCGCCATGGTGGTGCCGGCGCGCGCGTAGGGAATGGCCTGGATGATGCTCAGCCGTGGCCCGCAGTGGGTGCAGTTGGCGAAGGCGTAGCCGGCGCGCCGCCCGACCGGCGACAGGATCTCGGCGGCGCAGGCCTCGCAGATCCGGGCGTCGGGCGCGACCTGGGTGCGGGCCGGCCCATCCATCGTCTCGGCGATCCGGAACCCCGGGCCGAGCGCGCCCCCGTAGGACCTGCGCTCGATCGCCTCGATCCGCGCGAGCGGCGGCTGCTCGCGCTCGATCCGGGCGATCAGGGCCTCGAGCCTCGCCGCATCGCCGCGGACGCGGATCAGCACGCCCTCGGCGTCGTTCAGCACCTCCCCGTCCAGCCCGAGATCGCGCGCGCAGCGCCACACGGCGGGACGCAGGCCGACGCCCTGCACGCGGCCGCGCATGCGGATCTCGAGGGCGGAGTCGGACGTCCGCGGGGCCCTAGTCTTTGATTTGGTGCATCGAGACGTCGATCAGTTCCCTCAGTGTGCTGTCTGTCCCGGGCCTGCCTCAGGCCGAAGCCGGGCGGCTCGCCGCCGCATGGACGCCGGCGATGCGGCCGAAGGCGGCCGCGCGCAACACCGACGTCCCTGCCGGATAGGAGCGGTAGTACAGTCCCGTGACCTCGCCCGCCGCATAGAGCCCCGGGATCGGGACGCCCATCGCGGTCACGACCCGCGCCTGGTTGTCCGTGCGCACCCCGCCGAAGGTGAAGGTGATCGCGCAGGTCAGGGGATAGCCGATGTAGGGCGGCTTCTGGATCGGGAAGGCCCAGTTGGACTTGGGGACCTTCAGGCCCACCGCCGCGCGCCCGTCTCGGACGAGGGGGTCGAAGGCGCCCGGCCCCATCGCGGCGTTGTACTCCGCCACGGTCCGTTCGAGCGCGGCGGGGTCGAGCCCGAGCTTGCCGGCGAGCCCCGCCAGCGTGCCCGCCTCCACCGGAGGCTGGTCGGTCAGCGTGATCACGTCGATGTTCGGCACGCCCAGGGTCGTCTGGTCGCCGATGAAGAAGGCGGTCTGGTCCTGGTTCTTCCAGATCTCGAAGGCCAGGGCCTCGAAGGTGGAGTCGAAGCTGTCCTGGCCCTCGTCAAAGAAACGCTCGGCCTTGCCGTTGACCACGATGCCGTAGGGGAAGCCATAGACCACCGCGTCCGGCTTGCTCGAGCGCGCGTCCGCCGGCTCGCCGTGGAACATGTCGAACTGGCCGGCGGTGTCGGCGCCGGCCTCCAGCGCCATGCGCAGGCCGTCGCCGCGGTTGTTCCTGAGGGTCGGCGCGATCAGCGGCATGTCCCAGGCGCGCGCGCCGAGATAGCGTGTCAGCATCTCCGGGTTGCCCTCGAAGCCCCCGCAGGCGATCACCACCGCCGGCGCCAGCAGGCGGCGGAGCAGGCCGTCGCGGCCGCGGGCCACGACCCCTTCGATGCGACCCTCCTCGGACTGGATCAGCCGCACCGCCTCGGTCTCGTAGAGGATCTCCGATCCCTCGGTCCGGTCGACCACGCCGGCCAGGCCGTCGACGATGCCGACCCCGCCGCGCGCCGGCATGCCCAGTCCCCCGCCGGTGTTGCGGTTGGGGAAGGGCTGCTTGAAGTAGACCAGCTCCACGTCGTTGGCTTCCAGGAAGCCCAGCGCCGCCGCCGCCTCGCGCTCGAGCGTGCGGCAGTAGTCGAGGTCGGCAAGGCCGTTCGAGAGCGTCTCCATCTGCCCGACGAAGGCGGGGTCCAGGCCCCGGTCCTCGGTGATGCGGAACCACGAGCTCGTCCAGCGCGTCGCCCCGCCCCGGCCTTCGCGCGTGGCGCGCTCCAGCACCGCCACGCGCGGGGCGCGGCCCCGGGCCCTGGCCTCGGCGGCGTAGCTGACCGCAGCGGAGAGCCCGGCCGCGCCGCAGCCCAGCACGATCAGGTCGTAGCGGTTCTCCTGCGGCGGCTCGGCCATGGCGTCTCCCCGTATCCTTTGTCGGTCCTTGGCCGCCAGCAAAGCCGACCTCGCGCCCGGAGTTCGATCACCCGGCGCGAGGGCGTCAGTCCTTCGAGGACGCGGCGGCGGGGAGCTTGCGCGCGCCGCGGCGCAGGACGAGGGCGGTCTCGGCCGCCGCCGCGAGCCCGTAGAAGGCGATCAGCCAGAGGAGGCTCATCCGGTCGTCCGCCCAGCTTCGCCAGATCAGCAGGCAGAAGCTGGCGCCGGCCAGGAGGAACCCGGCCATCGGCAGGGCCCGGTGCAGGCCGATCCGGTCCGCCAGGCGGAAGGCGGCGAGGTTCACCAGGGCGAAGATCAAGAGGAACGTCGCGCTCGCCAGCACCGAGATGGCGTCGAGGTTGGCCGCCAGGGTGAACAGGAGCGCAGCGGCCGCCAGCGCCAGGAGCGCCACATACGGGACGGGCCGCGTGCGCTCGCGCAGGGAGAAGACTCGGGGCAGGGCCGATTCCTGGGCCATCACCATCGCCAGTCGCGCCGCGCCGAACAGGGTGGCGTTGATCGCCGAGGCGGTGGAGAGCAGCGCGGCCAGCCCGATCAGGCCAAAGCCGATCGCGCCCAGCGTGGGCCTGGCGGCCACGGCCAGGACATACTCCTGGTCGAGCCGGATCTGCGAGGGCGTCAGGTTTCCGAGCGCGACGACCGCGACCAGCACATAGATGGCGGCCGTGACCCCGATCGCGATCAGGATCGCGCGGCGCAGGTCGCGGCCCGGGTCGCGCATCTCGTCGATGGCGTTGGGGATCAGCTCGAAGCCCTCATAGGCCACGAAGATCAGGGCGACGGCGGTGAGGGGCGTGATCAGGCCCTTGTCGAACAGCGGCGAGAAATGGCTGGGGCGCACGCCGAACGCCGCCACGGCGGCGAAGAGCGCCAGGATCGCGAGCTTGACCGCCACGACGCCCAGCTCGACCCGGCCGGAGAGCTTCGCGCCCATCAGGTTGATCGCCAGGAAGCCGCCGAGGACCAGTGTCGCCAGCGCGTGGGAGACCAGGCTCATCGAGGCGCCGCTGCGCCCGAGCATCGCTGCGCCGTAGTCGCCGAACGCGCTGGCGTAGAGGGCAAGCGTCCCGACGTAGCCCACGACCAGGAGCCAGCCCGCCGCGCCCGCCACGGCCGGCGCCGCGAAGGCCCGCTCGATGTAGGTGAAGCTGCCGCCGTCGCCGCGGAAGGCCAGGCCCAGGTGCGCGTAGGACAGGCCGGTCAGCAGGGCGATGAATCCGCCCGCGGCCAGCGTCAGGGCCACCGCGTGGCCCGCGACCGAGATCGCCAGGCCCAGCACAGCGAAGATGCCGCCGCCGATCATCCCGCCGATGCCGATGGCGGTGGTCTCCAACAGGCTCAGCTTCTCGCCGTCGCCGGCCATCGTTTCTCCGCCGCCAATCCCGCCGCCCGCCAAGGTTGGCGTCGTTCGCGCCGTCAGGCAAACCCGGTCCCTGCCGCTTGACAGAGGTCCGCCGCGGCGCCGAAGGACCGGGCCATGAGCCCAAAGGCGAGCCAAGAGGCGCCGTCCTGCGTGATCCGCGACCTGCTCGCGGCGCGCGCCGCAGGCCAGCCGGACCGCACGGCTGTGATCTTCGTCGACGGCGAGTCGTGGACCTTCGCCGCGCTGCGCAGCAAGGTCCTCGAGCGCGCCGCCGGGCTTCAGGCGCTGGGCGTGCGCCAGGACGAGCTCGTCCTCAGCTGGCAGCCGAACGGACCCGAGGCGGTTCTGACCTTCCTCGCCCTGAACGAGCTCGGCGCGGTCTACGTCCCGATCAACATCGCCTACCGCGGCCAGGTGCTCGAACACGTCGTCGCCAACTCCGGCGCCTCGCTGATGATCGCCCACGGCGCTCTCGTCGAACGGCTGGCCGATGTCGCCCGGGCCGGGCTGAAACGCGTGGTGGTGATCGGCGACGAGCGTCCGCCGATCGCAGGGCTGGAACTGGTCGACCGCGCCGCGCTTCGGGGCGATCCGGGCGTGCTGGCGCCTCCGTCCAGGCCGCTCGGCCCCTGGGACGCGCACATGGTGATCTACACCTCGGGCACGACCGGCCCTTCCAAGGGGGTCCTCGCCAGCTACCGGCACAGCTTCACCGCCGCGCGCGAGTTCCGCAACATCGGCCCGGGCGACCGCAACTTCACCGCCCTGCCCGTCTGGCACGTAGGCGGGGTCTACGCCGTGCTCTGGGCCCTGATCCACCCGGACGCCTCGGTGGTCATGGCCGAGTCCTTCCGGACGTCGCAGTTCTGGGACGTCATGCGTCGCCATGACGTGACGACCACCGGGCTCCTGGGCGCCATGGTGCGCTTCCTCCTCGCCCAGCCGCCGTCGCCGGCCGACCGCGACCATCCCCTGACCTCGGTGGTCATCGCCCCCTTCGACGAGGCCGCGCCCGCCTTCGCCCAGCGCTTCGGCGTGGACGTCTACACCGAGTTCAACATGACCGAGCTGTCGGTCCCCCTGTTCGCCGGGCCCAATCCGACCGCGCCGGGGACGTGCGGGCGGCCGCGGGACGGCGTCGAACTGCGCCTGGTCGACGAGCATGACCTCCAGGTCCCGCCCGGCGCCGTCGGCGAGCTGATCCTGCGCGCCGACGAGCCCTGGACCATCAGCCACGGCTACCTCAACGATCCGGCCGCGACCGCGCGGACCTGGCGCAACGGCTGGTTCCACACCGGCGACCTGTTCCGCCGCGACGGGGACGGGAACTACTTCTTCGTCGACCGCACCAAGGACGCGCTGCGCCGGCGCGGCGAGAACATCTCCTCCTTCGAGGTCGAGAGCGCCATCATGCTTCACCCGGCCGTGCGCGAGGCGACCGTGGTGGCCGCGCCGGGGGCGGACGGCGAGGACGAAGTGATGGCGGTGGTGGTTCCCAGGGAGGGCGAGGCGTTCGATCCCGCCGAGCTGCTGGGGTTCCTCCAGCCCCGCCTCGCCCACTTCATGCTGCCCCGCTACGTGCGCCTGGCCGCGGACCTGCCCCGGACGCCCACCTTGAAGGTCGAGAAGCACCGCCTGCGCGCCGAAGGCGTGACCTCGGACACCTGGGACCGCGAGGCCGCCGGCCTGAGCGTCCGCCGCGAGCGGCTGGAGCGGCGCTGATGGCCGGCGAGGCCCAGGGACCGCTGAAAGGGTTGAGGGTTCTCGAATTCGCCGGCATCGGGCCCGCGCCCATGTGCGCCATGCTGATGTCGGACCTCGGGGCCGACGTGGTCCGCGTCGAGCGCCCGGGCGCCGAGGTCGACCGCTTCACCGTCGAGGCGCGGGGCCGCCGCCGGGTCGCCCTCTACCTGAAATCCGAGGCGGGTCGTGACGCCGCCCTGGGGCTGGCCGCGCGCGCCGACGCCCTGATCGAGGGCTTCAGGCCGGGCGTGATGGAGCGGCTGGGGCTGGGGCCGGAGGAGGCGCTCAAGGCCAATCCCCGCCTCGTCTACGGCCGCATGACCGGCTGGGGCCAGACCGGGCCGCTCGCGAAGGCGGCCGGGCACGACATCGACTACATCGCGCTTGCCGGCGCGCTGCACGCCATCGGCCCGGCAGAGCGACCGGCGATCCCGCTCAACCTGGTGGGCGACTTCGGCGGCGGGGCGCTGGTGCTGGCCTTCGGCCTTCTCGCCGCCGTCCTGCACGCGCGCCGGTCCGGCGAGGGCCAGGTGGTCGACTGCGCCATGAGCGAGGGGACGATCGCCCTGATGGGGATGCTCTACGGCCACCTGCAGCGGGGGACCTGGGCCGACCGCCGCGAGAGCAACATCATCGACGGCGCCTCGCCCTTCTACAACGTCTACCGCTGCGCCGACGGCGAATGGATTGCGCTGGCCGCCATCGAGCCGCAGTTCTACGGGCGCCTGCTCGCGGTGCTGGGAATCACCGATCCCGACTTCGCCGACCAGCACGACCAGGCGCGCTGGCCGCGGCTCAGGGACAAGCTGGCGGCCGTCTTCGCGGGCCGCACGCGCGCCGAATGGACGGACCTGCTGCAGGACCAGGAGGTCTGTTTCGCGCCGGTCCTCTCCATGAACGAGGCGCCGGCCCATCCGCACAACCTGGCGCGCGGCGCCTTCATCGACGTCGAGGGCGTGGTCCAGCCGTCGCCCGTCCCCCGGTTCTCGTCGACGCCAGGCGCCGTCCAGGGCGGCCCTGGCGCGCCCCTGACCGACCTCGAGACCGTTCTCGGCGACTGGACCGGCGAGCGGCCCTGACCGCGCCGGCCCGTGCAGTTGCGCAAGCTCAATGAAGTGCGCCGGCGGGACCGTTAATCGTATGGCATGAAGACGCCGCCCCTATGGGCAATCAGCATTGGACTGGTCGCCGTCGCAGGGGTCGTGGGCGGCTTCGTGGTCTGGAACGGCCAGCGCGCCAAGGCCGTCAAGTACGTCACCGCGGCCGTCGAGCGCGGCGCCATATCGCGCACCATCACCGCCAGCGGCACGGTCAACCCGGTGGTCACGGTCCAGGTGGGCGCCTTCGTCTCGGGCACGATCCAGACCCTGACCTGCGACTACAACACCCGCGTCCGAAAGGGCCAGCTCTGCGCCAAGATCGATCCGCGCCCCTACGAGACCACGGTCGCCCAGGCCAAGGCCAACGTCGACGCCGCCAGCGCCCAGCTGGGCAAGGACCAGGCGAGCCTCGCTCTCGCCAAGCTGAACCATGGGCGCTCGCTGACGCTGCTGGCCCGCGGGTTCCTGTCGCAAGCCGCCGTCGACACCACCCTCTCGAGCTATGACCAGGCTCTGGCCCAGACGCGCGTCGACCAGGCGACGATCAGCCAGCGGCAGGCGGCGCTGCACGCCGCCCAGGTGAACCTGGACTACACCGACATCGTCTCGCCGGTGGACGGCACGGTCGTCTCGCGCAACGTCAATGTCGGCCAGACCGTGGCGTCCAGCTTCCAGACGCCGACCCTGTTCCTGATCGCCACCGACCTGACCAAGATGCAGGTCGACACCAACGTCAGCGAGTCCGACATCGGCGGCGCCAAGGAGGGCGACCGGGCCACCTTCACCGTCTCCGCCTTCCCCGGCCGGGTGTTCCGGGGGCGGGTGATCCAGGCTCGTCAGGCGCCGATCAGCGTGCAGAACGTCATCACCTATGACGTGGTGATCGCGGCGGACAATCCGGAGCTGCTGCTGAAGCCGGGGATGACGGCAAATGCGCGGATCATCACCGCCGAGCGCAAGGATGTCCTGCGCGTCCCGGTCCAGGCCCTGAGCTACACCCCAGCCCCGAAAGGGACTGCGGCCACGGGCGCGCGCCAGGGCCGGGGCGGCCGGTCGCGGTCCAGCGCCCCGCAGGCCCAGCAGGTCTGGGTGCTTCAGGGCGGCAAGCCGCGGGCGGTGCCGGTGAGCGTGGGCCTGGACGACGACGCCAACGCAGAGATCACCGGCGGCTCCCTGAAGCTCGGCGACCAGGTGGTCGTCTCGGCCAGCGTGGCGGGCCAGACCGGCGGCGCGCGCGCGTCGACGCCGACGACGCAGCCCCGCCTCGGCCGCTGAGGCGCGCCGCCATGGCCGGGCCCGCGATCCAGCTCAGCAACATCGAGCGCACCTTCAAGCTCGGGTCGGTCGAGGTGCGGGCCCTGCGCGGCGTCGACCTGACCATAGGCAACGGCGAGTTCGTCGCCATCATGGGCTCGTCCGGGTCGGGCAAGTCGACCCTGATGAACATTCTGGGTTGCCTGGATCCGCCGACCACCGGCCGCTACCTCCTGGAAGGCGTCGACGTGGCGGGACTGACCGAGCCCGACCTGGCGCATATCAGGAGCCAGCGCATCGGCTTCGTGTTCCAGAGCTTCAATCTCCTGCCGCGCACCAGCGCCCTGGATAATGTGATGCTGCCCCTGCTGTACGGGACGGCGATGAAGCTTCGCCCAAAGGAGCGTATCGCCCGGTCCAGGGCCGTCCTGGCCACGCTCGGCCTGGAGGACCGCGAGCACAGCAA
This sequence comes from uncultured Alphaproteobacteria bacterium, assembly GCA_963775275.1. Taxonomy (GTDB): domain Bacteria; phylum Pseudomonadota; class Alphaproteobacteria; order Caulobacterales; family Caulobacteraceae; genus JANWHQ01. The sequence continues at coordinate 2,575,779 of CAVZII010000005.1, forward strand.
GCCCAACCAGCTGTCCGGCGGCCAGCAGCAGCGGGTGGCCCTGGCCAGGGCCCTGATCAACCGGCCGGCCATCCTCCTCGCCGACGAGCCGACCGGGAACCTCGATTCAAAGACCTCGCACGAGATCATGGAAGTGATCCGCCAGCTCAACCGCGAGCAGGGCGTGACGGTCGTGGTGGTGACTCACGAGACGGACATCGCCGCCTTCGCGGACCGCACGATCGTCATGCGCGACGGCCTGATCGTCTCGGACGAGCCGAATGCGGCGCCGCCCGAAGGCGTCGCCCCGGCGCCGGACGCGCCTGCCGCGCCTGCGGCGGCGCCTGGACCGCGCACGCCCCTCGTCCGCGGCGACGGCGGCGTCACCTGGGCGTTCGTCGGCATGATCTTCACCGCGGCGGCCCAGGCGCTGGCCCGCAACCGCATGCGCTCGGTGCTGACCATGCTGGGGGTCTTCATCGGCGTCGCGGCCCTGATCGCCATGGTGGCGGTGGGGGACGGCGCCAGCGCGGCGGTGAAGAAGCAGCTCGAGCGGTTGGGCACCAACATGGTGGTGGTCCAGCCGGGCGCCCGGACCGCCGGCGGCGCCCGCGGCGGCCAGGGCAGCGCCTCCACCCTCACGGTCGCCGACGCCGACGCCCTCCAGCGCGAGGGCCGGGCCGTGCAGAGCGTCGGCTATCTCAACCGCCAGTCCGGCCAGGTCCAGCACAGCGACCAGAACTGGACCACCAGCATCCAGGGGGTCACCTCCAGCTACGTGGACATCCTGAACTGGCAGATCTTGTCCGGCCGCTCGATCTCACCGGAAGACGACGCCAGCGCCGCCACCGTCTGCCTGCTCGGCCAGACGGTGGTCAAGAGCCTGTTCGGCGACGGCGGCAGCCCGCTCGGCGCCACGGTCATGGTCAAGGGCGTTCCCATGCGGGTGATCGGGTTGCTGGCCCCGCGCGGTCAGAGCGGCTTCGGCCAGGACCAGGACGACGTTGTGATGATCCCGTTCCAGACCGCCCAGGACAAGGTCCTCGGAGTCGCCTCGCCGCAGTCGAGCGAGAACCCGGTCAGCGCCGCCTATCCGGTCCCGGCCAACCCCTTCGGCATCGCTCCGCGCATGACCGGCTATGTCAATTCGATCTACGTCCAGGCCGCGGCGGCCGACCAGGTCCAGGCCGCCATCGACCAGATCACCGCCACCCTGGCCCTGCGCCACCACGTCCAGCCCGGTCAGCCCGACGACTTCTCGGTGCGCAACCTCAGCCAGATCGCCGAAGCCCAGGCCGGCAGCAGCCAGACCATGGCCATCCTCCTGGCGACGGTCGCTTCCATTTCGCTGCTGGTGGGCGGGGTGGGGATCATGAACATCCTCCTGGTCTCGGTCACCGAGCGCACCCGCGAGATCGGCATCCGCATGGCCATCGGGGCCAGGCGGCTGCAGGTGCTGCTGCAGTTCCTGGTCGAGGCGGTGCTGCTCAGCGTCACGGGCGGCGTGGTCGGGATCCTGGTCGGGATCTTCGTCTCGTGGCTGATCTCGGCGGTGGCGCACTGGCCCACCAAGCTGTCGCCCGCGGCCATCCTGGGCGGATTCGTGTTCTCGGCGGCGGTGGGGATCTTCTTCGGCTTCTACCCGGCCCGCAAAGCCGCCCGGCTCGATCCGATCGAGGCCCTTCACTACGAGTGAGCCTGCGGCGGCCAGCCTGGCTGCTGCGTCCGCGCCGGCCGACCGGGCCCAGGGAACCCCGCAGGACCCTTGATCTGGCTCAAGGCGTCCATCACGCCGTGATGGTTGACTGATCCTTCAGTTGCCCACGTCCGCCGCCGCGATGCGGCGCGCCGACCTCAATGCGGCGCTTGGCGCCCTGGCCCTTCGAGGCCGTTGCGCCGCCCGCCGCGGGTCACGCCGCCCGGGGCGCCTCCCGGGCTACGACGTCCAATACGTCGAGGGAGTCGAAGTCATGAACAAGAGCCTGATCACCGCCGCTGTCGCGGTCGCCATGCTGGCATCCGGCGCCGCCAGCGCCCAGCCCAATCAGGGCGGTCGCGGCCAGGGCAACCAATACCGGCACAGCCAACAGCAGCCAAACCAACAGCAGCGCAACCAGCAGCAGCGCAATCAGCAGCAGCGCAACCAGCAGCAGCGCAACCAGCAGCAGCGCAGCCAACAGCAGAGCAGCAATGGCTGCTATCAGGGCGAGAGCGCCAGCAACTGCCGCGAACGGCTTCGGGTCCAGCAGCGGAGCCGCCGCCAGTACGTCTACCGCGACGGCCGCTATGAGCCCCAGGACAACACCGGCGCAGCGTTCGCCGGGGGCATCCTCGGCTTCATCCTCGGCGCGGCCATCGCCGGATCCAGCAACGATCAGACCTACTACGACTCCCACAGGAACGACCGCGGCTGGCGCTACCGTTGCGCCAGACACTATCGCAGCTTCGACTACCGGACCGGCACCTACCTCGGCTATGACGGCTACCGTCACTACTGCACGCTCTAGCGTGGTGGATCAGAAGTTCGCATGATGATGGCGGCTCCCTCGGCTGCGAACTTCTGATCCGTAAACCACACTGGAATCATGGACTTGCTAGTGTCCCGATCGAATCCGAAGTTCGCCTCTGGCCTGCAAATGCGTTGGCGAACTTCGGAATCGGGACACTGGCGGTTTCCCGCTCGAATGACTTCTCTGGCAGGGCGCTTGAAGACCTCATGCGCCCTGCCGAGCAGTCCGCTTGCTACGATCCTCCACCCTAGCTCGCCGCGATCGTCACTCGGACCAGCTCCGAAAGCGAGTGCGAGCCGGTCTTGCGCATGATGGATGCGCGATGGTGCTCCACCGTGCGCTGACTGATGCCGAGGTCGGCGGCGACGATCTTGTTGGGCCGTCCGTCGAGCACCAGTTGCAGGATCTGGCGTTCGCGCGATGTGAGTCCCGCGATGCGCGTCTCCGCCTCCGCGCGGGACGCCGATCGATCGGAGGATGCCCGCGCCTGTTCCAAGGCGCGGTCTATGCTGGCGATGAGTTCGTTCCCGCTGACCGGCTTCTCTATGAAATCCGCCGCGCCGGCGCGCAGCGCGCGCACCGCCGAGCCGACGTCGCCGTTGCCGGTGATCACGATCGCCGGCAACGGATCCCCGTCGGTCCTCAGCCGGTCCAGCAGGGCCAAGCCGCCCATGCCCGGCATCACGGCGTCGACCAGCAGAACGCCGCCGGCGCCCGGGCGATAGGAGGCAAGGAAGGCCTCGGCGGTAGAGAAGTCCTCGACCGATCGGCCATTGGCTCTCAGGAGGTCGCGCATTGCCGTACGCACCGATTCGTCGTCGTCGACCACGAAGATGACGGCGCTTTGCCCCTCGTTGACGGCCTGCAACGGTGGCCGCTCGAACGCGCGCTGCGCGCGCTCCGACAGCAGCTGTCTGACCAGGCGCGCCAGGTCGTCGGTCGCCACCGGTTTCGTGCGCTGTTGAAAGCCCCGCGCCGCGATGTCGCGCAGCGTCTGCGTCGAGATGTCGCCTGTCAGGATCAGCACCTGCACATGCTGGGCGAGCATTCCGCGCAGGCGGGCCACGACCTGAACGCCGGTCAGCTCCCTCGGCAGATTGTAGTCGACGATGACGAGGTCCGGTCGCAACCCCCTGAGCTGGACCATCTGCACCGCTTCCTCGCCGTCGGCCGCGACGGAAGTGCCGTACCCCTCTTCCCGCAGGAACAGCTCGAGGGATTCGCGCAAGATCGGATCGTCTTCGACGATCAGGATCGAGCCGCTCTGCGCCGCCGGCTCGTCCGGTTCCAGCTCGGCGGCCGCCGGGGCGGGAAGGATCCCGGACGGCGCCAGGGGGACTTCGAAGGCGAAGACCGAGCCGGCGCCCTCGTCAGAGCGGACGTCGATGGTGAGGCCCAGGAGGTCCGAGAGCCGCCGTGCGATCGACAGGCCCAGGCCCAGGCCGCGGCTCGCCTCGCGGGCCGGATTGTCGACCTGATGGAATTCCTCGAAGATGGTGCGCAGCTGGTTTGCGGGGATGCCGAGGCCGGTGTCCCAGACTTCGAACCGCAGCTTGTCGCCGCGCCGTCGGCAGCCGAGCAGGATTTTGCCCTGCTTCGTGTACTTCACGGCGTTGGACAGCAGGTTCCGCAGGATCTGGTCGAGCAGGCGACGATCGCTGCGGACGGCCAGCCGGCAGGGCAGCACGCGCCAGTCGAGCCCTTTGGCCATCGTGTGGTAGGCGAACTCCGTCTTCAGGCCCTCGAGCAGGTCGTTGACCGGGAAGTCGAGGATCTCCGGCCGGATGACCCCCGCTTCGAGTTGGTTGATGTCCAGAAGGGTGTTCAGGATGCCCGACATGGCCATCAGCGCTTCGTCGACACGGCCGAGCAGCCGCAGCGAGCCATCGTCCTTGATCCTTTTCGCCAGCAGGCCTTGCAGGAGACTGAGAGTTTGCAGCGGTTGGCGCAGGTCGTGGCTGGCGGCGGCGAGGAAGCGGGACTTGCCGAGGTTGGCGTCCTGGGCCTGCAACTTGGCGGCGTTCGCCAGGTCTTCGGCGCGTTTGCGCGCGCTGATGTCGGCGAAGGTGATCACCACCCCTTCGATGCGGTTGTCCTTGGTCCGATACGGCAGGGTCCGACAACTGTACCAGCCGCCGTTTTCGGCCGAGACGTCGCGCGTGATCGGCACGAGGCTGGAAAGCACCGTCCGGGAATCGTTCAGGAGGTCGCCGTCGGCGAAGTGGTGCGCGAGGTCGGCGAGCGGGCGACCGACGTCCGAGGCGATGACGCTGAACAGCGCCTTCGCGGCTGGTGTGAAGAACCGTATGTTGAGCTTCTCGTCGAGGAATATGGTCGCCAAGTCCGAGCTGTTCAGTATGTTCTGCAGGTCGTCCGACGTTGCGCGCTGCTGTTCGAGGGTCTCTTGAAGCTGGCTGTTCAGCGCCGTGAGCTCTTCATTGAGCGACTGCAATTCCTCGTGTGATGTCTCGAGCTCCTCGTTTGTGGTCTGGAACTCCTCGTTCACAGACATCGCTTCTTCGTTGATCGCCCGGATTTCCTCTTCGGCGATCTCACGGTCGCGGATCGCGTCCTCGAGATCCCTCCGCGTGGCGTCCAGCTCCTCCTCGAGGCGGGCCACCCGCGAAGTCTCGGCTGGCGGTTCCGCCTGCGCTGGGATCTCCTGCGCCGCCTCCGGCAGATCGAGGAAGCTGAGCAGCGTCAGGCCTTCGCCCGCGCTCGTCATCGGCCGTGCGGTGACGCTCACCGGGACCGACTCGCCATCGCGTCTGACCCGCCCGGCGACGACGACCGGTTCCTTCCCTTGGCTCGCCCTCTCGATCGCGGCTCTGATCACGGGGCGCAGCCCGTCCCGCGCCGAGGCGAGCAGGTCCAGGCTGGCCTCCCCCGTGGGCATCTTCAGGTAGCGGTCGATCGAGCCGGAGTAATAGAGCCCCTGCTGCCGCTTGCCGACGACGACCGACGCCGGCGCATAGCTTTCGAGCAGCAGGCGCTGCGCCAGCTCGCCGACGGCCCCGCCCGGCCTCGAGGTCGTCCGTTCGGGAGGTCTCGACCACAGGGATCGCGCGGCCTCGCCGCGCCCGAGCGGAATCTGGACGTCGCCCGGCCGGCTGCGGCCGATGTGCCGATAGATCCGATATTTCTTTGAGATCGGCTCGAAGCGGTCGCTGGCCCCGCCCACGGACTCCGACCCGCCGAGAAAGAGGATGGCGCCTTCACCGAGGGCGAAGTGGAACAGCGAGATGACCTTCTGCTGAACCTCGGGGCGCAGGTAGATGAGCAGGTTGCGGCAGCAGACGAGGTCCAGTCGCGAGAACGGTGCGTCGCCCACCAGATCATGGACGGAAAAGACGATCGGCGTGCGCAGCTCGCGCGTCGCCCGATAGCCGCGGTCGTCCGGGATGAAGAAGCGGGCCAGGCGCTCCGGCGGCATGTCGGCCTCGATCGCCGGCGGGTAGAGTCCCTCGCGCGCGAAGGCGATCGCTTCGGCGTCGACGTCCGTGGCGAAGATCTGCAGCCTTATGCTGCGTTGCGCCCGCTCGATCGCCTCGAGCAGGAGCATGGCGATCGAATAGGCTTCTTCACCCGTGCTGCAGCCCGCCACCCAGACCCGGATCGGGAGGTCCGGCGGGTGCGCGCGCACCAGCTCGGGCAAGACCTTCTCCTCCAGCACCTCGAAGGCCTTGGGGTCGCGGAAGAAGTCCGTGACATTGATCAGCAGATCGTCGGTGAGATGTTGGAGTTCTGTGGAGTCTCGGGTGAGGCGCTCGAGATATCGGCTGCCGTTCTCGATGCCGTGCAGGGCCATGCGCCGCTCGATGCGGCGCTTCAGCGTGCCCTCCTTGTAGAGGGCGAAATCATGTGACGTCCGCTTGTGCAGCAGATCGATGATCTGCGCGAAAGAGTCTCCCATGCGGGACGGCGTGTCGCCTTCGGGGTCCTGGAGGTATCGATGACCGCCGTACGTCGCGAGGGCTTGTGGGATCTTGGCGATCGGAAGAACCAGATCGACCGCGCCGGCCCCGATGACGTTGCGCGGCATCCCATCGTACTCGGCTTGGTCCGGGTCCTGGGCGATGACGAGGCCGCCTGCCGCCTTGATCGCCGTCGCTCCGGCTGTGCCGTCGGCGGCGGTGCCCGAGAGGATGACGCACACGGCGCGCTCGCCCAGCTCGTCGGCGAGCGATCTCAGAAGGAAGTCGAACGGCAACCGCACGCCCGGGCTGCGCGGGGGGCTGGAAAGACGGATCGCGCCATCGCGGACCGCGAGATAGCGGCCGGGCGGGATGACGTAGACGTGGTCGGGTTCGAGCCGCACGCCGTCCGTTGCTTCGCTGACCGGCATGGCGACACGGGGCGAGAGTAGAGCGACCATCATGCTGGCATGGGTGGGGTCCAGGTGCTGGATCAGGATGAAGGCCATGCCGGTCTTTGCCGGAAGCGCCGCGAGGAGCGTGCGGAACGCATCGAGCCCGCCCGCGGAGGCGCCGATGGCGACCACGGGGAAATCGACGTTGTGCTTCGTGACCTGGCGATCGCGGCGCGCGCGCTTGCGCGGGCGCCGTTTCGGCGGGCTGATCGAGTGCGGAGCGTTTCTGGCCATGGCCCCCCGACCCTGAAGCGCCCTGTTAGGCGGGATGCCTGCAACCGCCGAGGCGTTCAGCGCTGCTGACGAATCATGACTGGGTACAATTATAAGGCGTATCGAAGCTGCGGTCAGCGCCCGGGTCTGCGCTGTGCGTCTCCAACTCGGGGCCGGAAGGTGGCCCCGATCATCTTCTCCAGATGCGGCGCATCGAAGGGCTTCGTCAATAGCGGCGCATTCGCGAGCAGCGCCGGAAGGTCGGTCAGGTCCCTTCGGCCAGTCGCCAGGATGAAGGGGATGCCTCGCGCCGCCAGCTCGCTGGCTGCCGGGTATATGTTCTCATCTCCGAGTTGAATGTCCAGCAGAGCACCATCGATATCATCGGTCTGTATTGTTCTCAACACATCATCAACGTCTTCGACCGGACCTATGACTATGCAATTCAGGTCGAGCAGGATCAACCTCATGCAATCGCCGATCAGGAAGTTGTCCTCCGCGATCAGCACGCGCAGGCCGTCCGGCAGGTTGGGTTTGACGGCGGGCTGGCTCAAGGGCCCCTCCACGAACGCGGAGATCGTGATCGACCGTCGGCTCGTTGCGGTTCCACCATACATGATAGGCGGGAAGCCGCGTCATTATGATTGATGCAAATCAACTTTTACGCGACTAGCGGATCACTGCCAACGGATGGTCCCCATCCGTTTGTGGTCCGATCCACAAGATTCCAAAGACTTTTGATGCGACTCGATCGGACGCCGGCAGCGTCCGATCGGGTCGCCCTATAAGGGCGCGCCGCCCTCCCGGAATCTCGGTCGGCCGACGTCGCCGAGCCTCCATTGCCGGCCGGCGCCCAGTCCTCGTCCGGCGACGATGGGTATATTCCGAGGCTGTCTCGCTCATCGCCTGTTCGGCAGTATGCAACCGTCGGCCGTCTCCTTTGGCCGGCGTGGCGATATTCGTCCAATTGGAGCGGTAGTGCTGAGCCATGCAGGAATTCGTCGCTCGCATGAATATCGAACATCTGCTGAAGCTCATCGAGCTTGAGCCGGATCTGGCGCAGCGGCGTCGGTTGGAAGAGATCCTCGCCGAGGAAAGGGTCAAGCTGAGCAACGCCCGGGCTGCCCAAAGTGGGCCGGGTTCGATGCCCGGCGATCCCCTGCCAGCGCGACGTTGAACTCAGACAGCCCGGCCTCGCCGCGGTGACGCGCGAGGACGGGGACATAATTGGGGGACGCCGTGCTTATGGATTTCAGCCGCGCCATGACGGCGCGTGGCGGCCATCCTGGGCGGTTTCGTGCTCTCGGCCGCGGTCGGGGCCTTCTTCGGCTTCGACCCAGGGCGCAAAGCCGCCACGGCGCGATCCGATCGAAACCCTGCGCTGCGAGTGAGGCCTGAGCGCGCCGGCGCTCAGCCCCCCGCCGGCGTCTTCTCGACCTTCACATAGTCGATCGAGCAGCTGCAGGTCGCTGGGACCACAGGGGCGGTCGCGCCGTACATGATCGGCGCGATCCCCGGCCGGCCGACGTAGGCGTCGCCGCGCCCGCGCACCCGCAGGTCCGTCTCGGCGCGGGCAGCGCTCTTGCCGTCCACCATCAGCTCGACGACCGAGCCTCTGCCGCTCGCCGGCTCGAAGGCGACCGAGATCGTATGCCGGCCGGCGCCGAGCGGCGCCATCGTCTGCAGCTTCAGCACGCGCCCGAGGTCGCCCGGGTTGAAGATGTAGGTGGGCCGGCCCTGGTCGAGCAGCAGGGCCTGGCCGCCGAAGTGGTCGCCCTGCACCAGCACCGGCCCCTGCGCCGGTCCGCCGTCCACGCCCACCTGGGCCGTGATGGTCCAGCCGGGCCCGACCGCCGGGAAGGCGTAGCCGGTGTAGCGGGTGTCGCCCGGGTAGTAGGTGAAGCTCGTCCGGTCCCCGAGGACGCTCGGGCGCAGGTTCGCGGCCATCCGCGGCACCAGGGCCGCGTTCAGCGGATAGACGTGGTACTTGCGCGCCGCCTTGTCGAAGTCGGCCTTCAGCTCGGCCAGCTTCTTGGGATACTGCGCCGACACGTCCTTGGACTGCGACCAGTCGGTGTTCAGATCGTAGAGCGCCCACTTGAACGTATAGGGATCGACCTTGCCGTCCGCCCGCCACGGCGGGTTGCCCGGGATCGTCGAGGCCATCCAGCCGTCCTTGTAGTAGGAGCGGTTGCCCAGCATCTCGAAGTACTGCTCCCGGTGGCGCGCAGGCGCCTCGGGATGGTCGAAGGTGTAGACCAGGCTGGTCCCGTCGATCGGCTGCTGGACGACGCCGGCGACCACCTTGGGCGGGGTGACGTGGGCCGCCTCGTAGATCGTGGGGGCGATGTCGATCACGTGCGAGAACTGGGTGCGGATCTGGCCGACGTCCTTGATCCGGTCGGGCCAGCTGATCACCATGCCGTCGCGCAGGCCGCCCAGGTGCGAGGCCACCCGCTTGCCCCACTGGAAGGGCGTGTTGGTCGCCCAGGCCCAGGTGGAGGGATAGTTGCCGAAGGCCTCCGGGCCGCCGTGTTTGTCGATCTCGCGGGCCAGCTCGGCGTCCGAGGCCTCGATGCCGGCGATGACGCGCAGCTCCTGGTTGGAGCCCCGGTAGTCCTCCTCGCTCGCGCCGTTGTCGCCCTGGATGTAGATCACCATGGTGTTGTCGAGCTCGCCCGACTGGCGCAGCGCCGCGATCACCCGCCCGATCTGAAAGTCGCAGTAGGCGAGCTGGGCGGCCGCGACTTCCATCATCCGCGCATAGACGTGCTTCATCTCGGGCGTCAGGCTGTCCCAGGCGGGCAGGCTGTCGGGCCTGGGCGTCAGGACGGCGTCCTTGGGGATGACCCCCAGCGTCTTCTGCCGCGCGAAGCTCTCCTCGCGCAGCTTGTCCCAGCCCTGGTCGAACTGGCCCTTGAACCGGTCGATCCACTCGCGCGGCGCCATGTGCGGCGAGTGCGTGGAGCCCGAGGCGAAGTAGGCGAAGAAGGGGTGGTCGGGCCTGAGGTTATGCTGGATCTGGACCCAATGGATCAGGTGGTCGGCGAGGTCCCGGTCCAGGATGTACCCCGGCTGGTCCGGCGGGCGCACCGGGTTGCGGTTCTCGATCAGCGCCGGGTTGAACTGGTCCGCGAAGGGGGCGTTGAAGCCGTAGAAATAGTCGAAGCCCCAGGCGTTGGGCCAGTTGTTGAACGGCCCGACCGGCGTGTTCTCCCAGACCGGCGTGTTGTGGTTCTTGCCGAAGAACGAGGTGTCGTAGCCGTTCTCCTTCAGCACCTCGGCGATGGTCGCCGCGCTCGGCGGGATGACCGAGGTGTAGCCCTGCTCATCCAGCGACACGTCGGAGATCGATCCCGACGCAACGGCGTGGTGGTTGCGCCCGGTCAGCAGGGCCGCGCGCGTGGGCGAGCACATGGCCGTGGTATGGAAGGCGTTGTAGCGCAGGCCGTCCTTGGCCAGGGCGTCGAAGGTCGGCGTCGGGACCGGCCCGCCGAAGGTCGAGGACGCGCCGAAGCCCACGTCGTCGGTCATGACCAGCAGCACGTTCGGCGCGCCGGCGGGCGCCTGGGGCGCCGGCGGATAGTACTTCCACGCCTGGGGTGCGGCGGCGGCCCCTTGCGGCGCGATCGCCTGCGCCAGGCTCACCGAGGCCATGGCGACCAGGGCGAGGGCCGAGGCCGATCGACGGAGCCTTGTGCGCGTTGAGGATCGCATCCTTGGTTTCTCCCTAGTGGTCCAACTCGACGGAACGCACGCAGCGGAACCCGATGTGAGAGGTCGTGGAATCGATGGTCTGGGGGTAGCGGGCCGCGGGCCGGTAGCGCTGGCAGTAGGTCTCGGCGCACAGGTGCGAGCCGCCCTTCAGCACCTTGCGGCCGAAGTCGCGGCCCGGATCGCTCGGGTCGCGGCTGGCGGCCTCGGAACCGCCGCGCGGGTTGCGGGGCGCGCAGCAGGCGTGGCCGCCCGGTTGCTCGGGCAGGGCGTACCAGTCCTGGGTCCACTCCCAGACGTTGCCGATCATGTCGTAGAGGCCGAAGCCGTTCGCCGGGAACGCGCCCACCGGCGAGGTGCGGGCGTATCCGTCCAGCTCCAGGTTCTCGTGCGGGAAGCGGCCCTGCCAGTAGTTCGCGAGCATCCGGCCGCCGGGGGCCAGCTCCTCGCCCCAGGCGAAGGCCGCCCGGTCCAGCCCCGCCCGCGCCGCGCACTCCCACTCGGCCTCGGTCGGCAGTCGCTTGCCGGCCCAGCGCGCATAGGCCTCGGCGTCCTCGAAGGCGACATGGATCACCGGATGGTCCTCAAGCCCCCGGGTCGAGGACGCCGGCCCCAGGGGATGGCGCCAGTCCGCGCCGATGACGTAGGACCACCACAGGAAGGGGTCGGTTGTGGGAACCGGTCGGTCGGGCGGGGTGAAGACCGCCGAGCCCGGCCTCAGCAGCTCGGGGTCGGCGTCCGGGTAGAGCTGGGGGTCAGGCGCGCGCTCGGCCAGGGTGACATAGCCGGTGGCGTCCACGAACAGGGCGAAGGCGGCGTTGGTGACCGGCGTCCGGTCGATCTCGAAGGCGTCGACCGCGACCTGCCGGCAGGGCGCTTCCTCGGGGTAGTGGCGGTCCGACCCCATCCAGAAGGTCGAGGCCGGGACCAGCGCCATGTCGGCGTCCAGGCGGCCGTTCTGCCGACGCGCTGCGGTCCCTGCGTCCACCCCTGCACCTTTCCCCCGCGGCCGTTTCGCCGGCCGCCGAAGGCTCCCTTACGCCGGCAATGCGGCCGCGGCCCTGCACAAGCAACGCCCTTCGAGCTTATCGCCACCCATAAGCCTTGACCTCTTGGTCTCACGCCCGACCGCGTCAGGCCCCCTGCCTCCAGGCGATCCCGATCTTCCTGGAGATGGCGTGAGGCCCCAATTTCACGGGGCGGCGCCGTCGCTCGCCGAGCCACGGCGAGGGTTCTTCGGGGTTGCAAGCGCACCCGTCGGGTTGCAGACCGGATGTCCGACGTCTCGGGCGCCGCGCGAGCGCTGATCCAGGCGGGGAGGATGAGCCGATGAGCACAGGGGCCGCAGCCGCCCGGGCCGATGCGCCGGCCTTCATCGAGACCTGGATGAACTTCGCCGGCGACATCCAGGGTCGCGCCCGGGTCGACGTGCCCGACTGGTCGCGCACCAACCTCGTGCTCGAGAAGCACGACGTGCGCATCTGGGACGGCCGCGCGGTGCTGGACGAGCTGTCGCTCGACCGCGAAGGCTTCACCCTGGTCCGGCACGACGGCGGGATCAGCGACGCCACCGACCTCAAGGCCGACGCGGGGCGCTACCTGGCTTCGGTGGGCGACAAGCTGAAGGAGATCTCCGGCGCCGACCTCGTGGTCGCCCAGGGCACGGGCCTGCTCAAGCGCCACGCCGAGCGCGCCAAGGTCGACGGCGCCATCGGGCCCTCGCGCTGGGCGCACATGGACTACACCGAATACGCCGCCCACAAGTGGGTGGGGTGGATGGAGACCTGGAACGACCTGGACCTGCGACGCTATCCGCGCTTCGCCATCTACCAGACTTGGCGCTGCATCTCGCCGCCGCCGCAGGACAACACCCTGGTCCTGTGCGACGCCTCCACCATCAAGCCCGAGGAATGCCTCGTCTTCGACGCCTGCGTGCGCAAGCCCTACGACGAGCCGGGCAACCAGTTCGAGTCCCAGCTCTGCCACTACGACCCGGACCAGCGCTGGTACTATTTCCCCGACATGCAGCCCGACGAGCTGATCGTCTTCAAGGCCTTCGACAGCCGTCGCGAGCTGGACGCCCAGCCCCTGCACAACTCCGCCGACATCCCCGGCCTGCCCGAGGACGCTGCGCCCAGGATTAGCGTCGAGGCGCGGTTCTTCGGATTTTTCGAAAACTGATTGCGCCACGGCTCAGTTTGTTGAGCCAGCGCAAGGCCTCGCACTGACTGCGGGCGTCAACTCCCCTCAAAGCCGCCCCGCCGAGCAGAGCGGCGAAGGGAGTGACGCCGATGTCCGCAGACGAAGCCGTCCAGCTGAAAGACAAGGTCGCGGCCCCTGAGGACGCCCAGCTCTCCCGGCTTGACGCATGGCGGTCCGCTGAGGGCCGATCGTTCGAGAGCGACGCCGCCGCCGAGCTCTACCGACAGCGCACCAGCCGCTTCGCCGACATCGTCCAGCTCAAGGAGCCCGACCGCGTGCCGGTGCTGATGATGGCGTCAGGGATCGTCAACCGGTACGCTGGCGTCACCTACGCCGACACCTTCTACGACGCCGAGAAGGCGGCCGGGGCGATGCTCAAGTTCGTCGAGGAGTTCAGCCCCGAATACCTGATGTACGGCAGCGCCGCGGCCGGGCCGGCCTACGACCTGCTGGGCTACAACATCTACAAGTGGCCGGGCGGCGCCCTGCCGGACAACTCGTCGTTCCAGTACGTCGAGGGCGAGTACATGCCCGCCCAGGACTACGACACGCTGATCAACAACCCTGAAGGCTACATGCTGCGCAGCTACCTGCCGCGCATCTTCTCGAACCTGCAGGGGCTGCGTCAGATCCCGAACCTGTTCACGGCCAATGAGATCGTGGGGGTCAACCTCATGCTCGCGAGCCTGGCCTCGCCGGCCGTGCGCGAGACGATGTCTCGCCTCGCCAAGGCGCTGGATCTGTTCGGCAAGAGCCTGGAGGTCGGGGCGCGCGCGAGCGCGGTCGTGGTCGGCCGTCACGGATGCCCGAGCCTGGCCGGGGGCATCTCCAAGGCGCCGTTCGACATCCTGGCCGACACCATGCGCGGCACGCGCGGCGCCCTGATGGATCTCTATCGGCGGCCGGACAAGGTGCTCGCGGCCTGCGAGGCGCTGATCCCGAGCTCGGTCCACATGGGCGTCGGCGGCGGCGCGCCCGGCGGCCCGCCCTTCGTGTTCATGCCCCTGCACAAGGGCGCGAACGCGTTCATGTCGATCAAGCACTTCCAGACGTTCTACTGGCCGTCTTTCCAGCGCCAGCTCGAGGGCGTCATCGCCGCGGGCATGACGCCGCTCGCCTTCGTCGAGGGCAGCTTCGACGAGGCGCGCCTGGAGTTCATCGCGGGGTCGGGGCTGCCCAAGGGGCGGACGGTCTGGCTGTTCGACCGCACGGACCTGCATCTCGTCAGGAAGCACTTCGGCGGCTTCGCCTGCTTCGGCGGCAATGTGCCGATCTCGCAGTTCTCGGTCGGCACGCCCGAGGAGATGGACGAGCACTGCAAGCGCCTGATCGAGGACGTGGCGCCCGGCGGCGGCTTCTTCCTGGCGCCCGGCGCCGGCGTCGATGACGCCGATCCCGCGGTTGTCCGCGCCTTCATGTCGTCAGCCGAAAGGTATGGGAAGTATTGAGGATTGACGTGGATCAATCGTCACGAATGATATGGTGGTAGCTTACCTTTCTAATGGGCCGATTATCTTGAAATTCTGCTCGGAATCACTTTCCGAGAGCGCCGGGGTGCTCAATGCCGCGGCCCAAGACTCGGCAATTGGGGATTGGCCATGACCGATCGAACCGAACAAGAGAGCCAGCTCGTCGAGTGGCTCGCGGACATGCGCGAGGAGGAGGCGGTGCAGCTCGCCGAGCGGATGCTGCTGGAGCAGCACGTGGATCCGCTGCGGGTCCTGGAGCTTTGCCGCGAGGCCATGGACCTCGTCGGCAAGCGCTTCGAGGATGGCGAATACTTCCTCCCCGAGCTCGTCCTGGCCGGCGAGATGCTCGAGACGATCGGCGCGATCGCCAAGCCGTTGATCAAGGAAGGGCCGGGCGGTTCGCCGCAGAAGCTCGGCAAGGTGCTCATAGGCACGGTCAACGGCGATCTTCACGACATCGGCAAGAACATCGTGACCTTCATGCTCGACATCAACGGCTTCGAGGTCAGGGACATCGGCATCGACGTCCCGGTCCAGACCTTCCTCAACGAGATCCAGGCCTTCCAGCCCGATGTCATCGGCCTGTCGGGCTTCCTCACGCTCGCGTTCGACTCGATGAAGGAGACCATCGAGGCCATCGCCCAGGCCGGTCTGCGCGACGGGCGCCAGATCATGATCGGCGGCGGCCAGATCGACGAGGCCGTCCGCGCCTACACCGGCGCCGACGCCTACGGCGCCAACGCGATCGAGGCCGTCTCGCTGTGCAAGGCATGGCGGGGTGTCCCGGCCTGAGCGCGGACATGGCCCGCGATCCGATCCAGGCGCCGGAGGAGCGGACGTGTCCGCGCGACAGAGCGACGCTGGCTTGAGGCGGGTGCGCCCGCAGGCGTTGCTGCGGGGGCTCGCCGCGGCGCCTCGCGCCGCAGGGCGCGCTTCCCTCGAGAGGTTCCGGGACGAGGCGTTGGCCCTGCTCCGCGCCGAGCCGCTGCTGGATCCCGCCTATGCCTACCGGTTCATCGCGATCGACGAGGTGCGCCAAGGCGAGCTCAGCGTGGGCGGACGGCGCCTGCGGGCGCCCTGGCTCCTGCCGGAGTGCGGCGTCCTGACGGCGGTCGCCTGCTGCGTCGCGACGCTAGGCGAGGGGCCCGAGAACCGGATCAGACGCCTGTTCGCCGAGCGGCGCGCCTCGCTCGCCCTGGCGCTCGACTCCTGCGCCAACGAGCTGCTGTTCGCCCTGTCGCGGCTGGCTCAGGACGACATGCTGAAGGCGGCGACGGGCCAGGGGCTGGCGATGGCCGGCGAGCTGCGCTCCGGCGACCCGGGCCTGGCGCTCGACACCCAGGACACGGTCCTGGCCCTCGCCGGCGCCGCCGGGATCGGCGTGAGCCTGAGCGCCGGCCAGGTGATGCACCCGCTGAAGTCCACGTCCATGGTCCTCGGCGTCGGGATCGACCTGCCGCCGGCGCGCTGGTCGCGCTGCGATCCCTGTCCGAACCGGCCTCGATGCCGGATTGCAGAGCGTTGCGCGGCCGAGCAGGCCCGGCGCGAACTTGCTGCGTCGGTCCCATGACGGCCCCGCTCCCAGCCGTGAAGACGTTCACCCTGCGCTTTCCTCAGCTCGGCCGGGAGATCGCCGGACGGGAGGGCGAGACCCTGCTGGAAAGCGCGCGCCGCGGCGGCGTGCGGATCGTCGGCGCCTGCGGCGGACGCGGGGTGTGCGGTTCATGCGTCATCCAGGTCCGGTCGGGACGGCTTCAGTCCGCCGACGAGGCGTCGGCGTGTGGCGGGCGCGCCGGATCGGGGCGTCACGCCCTGCGGGCCTGTCAGGCGCGGCCGGCCGAAGACTGCGAGATCGATATCGCGCCGCGGTCGCTCGCGCCGATCGTTCGGACGGAGGTCGGCGCCGCGGAGATCGACGCAGGGGCGCTTGACCCGGTTGTCGTCCGGTGGGTCGTCCGGATGCCGGCGCCCTCGCTGAGCTGGCCGGCGGCCGACGCCGATCGGCTGGCGACGGTCATCCCTGGCGGAGCGGACCTCGCCCTCGACCTGCCCGCCGCCCGCGTGCTGCCCGCCGTCGCGCGCGCGGCCGCCGGCGCCCTGTCGGTCGTCATCCGGCGGGACGAGATCATCGCCTGCGCGGAGGCGGACGCCCCGACCCTGGGACTCGCCGTCGACCTCGGCACGACCAACGCCGCCGGCTTCCTCGTCGACCTCGCCGACGGCAGGCGGCTGGCCACGCTCGGCATCGAGAATCCCCAGGTCGCCTGGGGCGCAGATCTCGTCAGCCGCATCTACCACGCCACCCGCGACGGCCTCAAAGCGGAGGAGCTGCAGCGGGCGGCGGCGACCGGAGTCAGCGCCCTGGCGAAGGATCTTTGCAGTGCGGTGGGCGCGCGCCCGCAGGACATCGTCGACGTCGCCCTGTGCGGCAACACCGCCATGCAGCATCTCATGTGCGGCCTGCCGGTGGCGCAGCTCGGCAAGGTCCCTTTCGTCGGCGCGCTCAGGGACGCCGCCGACGTCAAGGCGAGGGACCTGGGGATCCAGGTGAACCCGGGCGCCTACGTGCACTTCGCCGCCTGCATCGGCGGCTATGTCGGCGGCGATCACGTCGCGGCCCTGCTCGGGACCGAGGCGCGCTGGCGAGACGCGGGGCCATGCGTCGTGATGGACATCGGCACCAACACCGAGATCTCGGTGCTGCACGCCGGGAGGATCCTGTCGGCGTCCTGTCCGTCGGGACCGGCCCTCGAGGGCGGCCACATCTCCTGCGGCATGCGCGCGGCGTCCGGGGCGATCGAGCACCTCGACCTGGGTCCTGGCGGGCTCGAGCTGCAGGTGATCGACGACGAAGAGCCCGTCGGCCTGTGCGGATCGGGCGTCCTGGATGCGCTGGCGGTCCTCCATCGCGCCGGCGTGCTCGATCGCCGCGGCCGGATCGCCGGCGGCCACGCGCTCGTGACAGGCCCGGACGCGCGACGGTCGGTGGTCCTCGCGCCGGGCGTCGAGCTGACCCAGGACGACGTCCGCGCGGTCCAGCTCGCGAAGGCGGCGATCCGCAGCGGAACCGAGCTGCTGCTCGGGCTTGCAGGCCTCGACGCGGGCGCGATCGAGCGCTTCATCATCGCCGGCGCATTCGGCGCCTATGTCGACGTCCAGAGCGCGGTGGCGATCGGGCTCCTGCCGGACATCCCGCCGGAGCGCTTCGAGCAGGTCGGCAACGCCGCCGGCGCCGGAATCCGCCGGCTGCTGGCGTCCGCGAGCACCCGGTCCGAGGCGCGCGCCCTGGCGCGGAGGTGCGAGTACGTCGAGCTCAGCACCCTGCCGGGGTTCCACCGGGCCTTCCTTTCCCAGATCGGGTTTCCAGTCGCGAGGAGCGCGCCATGACCGCCTTCGGAGGATTGCAGTTCGAGATCATCGGCGAGCGGATCAGCCCTGGCTACAAGAGCACCAAGGCGCTGATGGACGCCGACGACTTCCCCGGCCTGCAGGCGCTGGCCGTGCGCCAGGTCGAGGCGGGAGCGTCGTACATCGACGTGCACCTGGGCACGCGCGGCGCGCGCGACCTGCCGTTCGTGGGCGAGCTGATCCGAGCCCTGCAGGCGGCCGTGACCACGCCGCTGTGCTTCGACTTCCCGGAGATTCCCGTGCTCGAGGCCGCGTTCGCCGCCTATGACGCCGGCCGGGCGAACGGAGGCGCGCCCCTGCTCAACTCCCTGACCGATCAGCGCTGGGAGCTGATGGATCTCTACGGGCGCCATCCCTTCCGGGTCATCGTGATGGCCTCCGAGCGCGTCGTCGACGGCGCCGCTCGCGCCAACAAGACGGCCGAGGAGATCGCCGATACGGCCCGCAGCATCGCGCTGCGGCTCAACCGCGATCATGGCGTGGCGTTTGGCGACATCTTCATCGACGTCTCGGTCCGCGCCGTCATCGTCGATACGGCGGGCCTCAACCGGGCCGTCCTGGATTCGATCGGCCTGATCCGGCGCGATCCCGAGCTTGCGGGAATCCACATCATGGGCGCGCTGACCAACATCGGCCAGCAGATGCCGGCCAAGGCGGCCGACGGCTCCAACCTCAAGCAGGCTCTCGAGAACGCCTTCCTGACGATTGCGGCGCCCAGCGGCCTGGACACGGTGATGGGCACGCCCTGGAACGACTACCGCCCGCTGAGCGAGGACAGCCACGTGATGCAGGTCTATCGCGAGTTCCTGGATCAGACCGGCAGCCAGGCGCTGCGCACCATCCGGCGCTTCTACCGCGCCTGAAGCGACGCGCCGCCAATTGGTTTATCATATGAACAGTTAATCATTACAACGATTTGACAGGGCGGCGGCGGCCGGCGAATACTGTCGGCGTCGGGCTGCACGGAGCGGCGTCGGGAGGCGGAGATGGCCGAGAAGATCACGGTTCACGACCCGAGGGGCTATCCGCCCAAGGTGGTCGGCAAGCGGCTCGCCAACCGGCCCGAGAGCCTCGACGGCAAGGTGCTCTATCTGATCGACTGCCTGTTCGATAACGCCGACGTGTTCATGGAGCAGCTCAGGCTCTGGTTCGCCGAGCATATGCCCGGCGTCGAGACGCGGATCGTCAAGCCGCGCGAGAGCTGGGTCGACGATCCGGAAATGCGGGCCAGGGTCGTGGCGGACGGCGACGCCGCCATCATCGGCGTCGGTCTTTGAAGCACCTGTTGCCCCACGGTCGTGGGGTTCGCACTCGCACTTGAGCAGGACGGGGTCCCCACGATCCCGGTCAGCACCCACGTGTTCGCGCGCCTCGCACGTGCGACGTCGCTGGCGGGCGGCATGCCGACCATCCGCAACGTCTTCGTGCCCCAGCCCGTGGTCGGGCGCACGGCTTCCGAGCTTCGCGGCTACATCGAGGGGATCGATCCGGTCTCCAGGCGGCCGGTCATGCAGGAGGTGCTCGAGGGCCTGACCGAGCCCCTGACCGACGAGGATCTGAAGGGCGCCGACCTTCGAGCGCTCCACCCCGCGGCTGCTCGAGCCCGACACCGCGGACAACCTTCGCCAGCTCTTCATCGACAACAACTGGACCGACTTCCTGCCGATCGTTCTGCCGACCGAGGCGCGGGTCGAGCGGATGCTCCAGGGGACCTCGGCGACCGCCGACAGGATCGTCGGGCGGATGCGGCCGACCTCCTTCCGCGAGGCGTGGGCGTTCGACGTCGAGAAGGTGGCGGTGAACGCCGTGATGGCCGGCGCGAGGCCCGAGTACCTGCCGGTGATCCTGGCGCTCGCCGCCAGCGGGATCAGCGCCCGCTCCTCCAGCACCACGTCCTGGGCCTCGATCTCCATCGTCAACGGGCCGATTCGCAACGAGATCGGCATGAACGCCGGCATCGGGGCGATGGGCCCCTACAACCACGCCAATGCGACCATCGGGCGGGCCTATTGCCTGCTGAGCCAGAACGTCCAGGGCGGCTCGGTCCCGGGCGACACCTACATGGGCTCGCTCGGCAGCAACTGGAACTACACGGCCTGCTTCGCCGAGGCCGAGGAGCGCAGCCCCTGGTCGCCCTTCCACGTGGACCAGGGCTTCAAGCCCACCGACAGCACCGTCAGCGTCTTCTTCGGGGGCTGGTACACCCACTCCGGCTTCGGCCCGCGCGAGACCTGGAAGGACAAGTTCATCCGCTGCCTGACGGCGACCGACCACTTCAGCCCGCCGCTCATCGTGATGGACCCGATCGTCGCGCGCGAGTTCGTGGGCCTCGGCTACACCAAGTCGTCGCTGATCGACTGGTGCGCCGAGAACGCCAGGCTGCCGGCGCGCAACTACTGGGACGACCAGTGGGTCACCACCCTGATCCGCCCCCACGCGGTGGCGGGCGTCGAGCCCTTCGCGAGCCGCCTGAAGGCCGCGCCGGACGAGCTGATCAACATCTTCACGCCGAACGACATCAAGATCGTCGTCATGGGCGGCGAGACCCAGGGCGCCTTCAAGATGATCAGCGGCCGCTACACCGGCCGCGGCCCCGGGACCGACAACAAGCAGAACCCCACCGGCCTGGTCGACGTCTGGCGCTGAGGGGCCCCGCGTCGCAGGTGGCTGGCGGAAGAGAGTGGGTGTCGAACCCACCAAGGACTGGCTGACAGCCCTTCCCGGATTTGAAGTCCGGACGTTCCACCGGGAACGATTCTCTTCCTCACCGTCCTGCTCAACCCGTCCCGGCCATGGCGGGCGCCGCCGTGCGGGCGAACTGGCGCACGCGGCGCGGGTCGATCCTCCTGAGGTCGCCGCGCCGCAGGGTCAGGCCGTGGCGGTCGAAGTACTCCAGGATCTGGATCGCGACCTTGCGGCCGTTGTTCAGCCGGTCGCGGAACTGGGCCGCCGTGAACAGACCGTCCTCCTGGCCAGCGGCGATGTCCGCCGCGATCGCCGCCATCTCGTCCAGCGTGTCGCGCAGGAAGAAGTGGTCGACCGCCGCCTCCATCACCTCCTGCCGGCGCGCCTGGGCCTTCAGCACGCGGCGCACGTCGAATTCCCGCGCCGACAGGCGCTCGGCGATCTCGCCGACGCGCGGCGGGCGGAAGCGCGCCTCGGCCGAAAGCAGCGGCCGGATGCGCTCCCAGAGCGCCTGATCGCCCTTGTCCAGGGCCAGGCGGTGCCCGGGCAGGCGCGCAAGTCCGCCTTCCAGGGCGATGTCGCCCTGCGACGCCAGCGTCTGCACGACGGCCGCGGCGACCTTGGCGGGCAGGCGGGGCTCGAGCGCGCCCCCGAGCCGTGCAAGGCCGAGGCCCAGGAGCTGGGGATGCGCCATGTGGAAGGCCTCGAGCGTCGTGCGTGCGCTGTCCAGGGTCCGCCGCCAGATCCCGGGCGACAGGACGAGGTCCTGGCCGCGCGCGGCGACCCGGACGTGCGGAACCGCTTGCAGCATCGCCTGGACCTGATCTCCGCCCAGGGCCCGGTCCCGCGCGAAGGCGGTCAGGTCCACGAACCAGGGCCAGCGGTCCAGCGCCGGGGCGAGGGCCGCGCCGGCGCCCTCGCGGCCGAGCGCGTCAAGCTGCCCCAGCCGCTCGGGCGTCCGCCGGCGCCGGCCTGGTCCCCTCAGGTCCACGAGCCGTCCGCCGCCCATGGTGCGCGAGCGGGAGGTGTCGCGCAGGACGAACCGGTCCCCGACCGCCGCCGCGATCGGGCGCTCGAGCACGAGCTGGATGCGCCCCTCTTCCCCCGGCGCGATCGGCGCCTCTTCCAGCAGGGCGATGCGCGCGGCGACGTCCGCCGCGCCGTGGTGCAGCCTCGCGGGCGTCCAGTGCGCCAGGGGCCTGGGTTCGCTCGCCAGCAGCCGAAGCGTCGCGTCGATGCGGTCGGCCGGCGCGTGCAGCACGGGGTCCAGCACCATATCGCCGCGCGCGATCGCATGCCGGCTGACGCCCTCGCCCGCGAGGTTCAGCGCGCAGCGCTCTCCGGCCTCGCCGCGCTCGGCCGCCCGGTTCTGGGCATGGATCGAGCGCACCCGCGCGGCCAGGCCGCCCGGGCTGACCACGACCGTGTCGCCCACGGCCACGGCGCCCGCGATCACCGAGCCGGTGACGACCGTACCGGCGCCGGTCAGGCTGAAGCAGCGGTCCACGGCCATTCTGAAGCGGCCCTCCGCCCGGCGGGGCCGGAACGCACGCGCGGCCTCCACGAGCCTTGTGCGCAGGGCCTCGATCCCTTCGCCCGTCGCGGCGGACGCTTCCAGGATGTCCGCCGAGGCGAAGCCGGTCCCTTGCAGGAGGGCGCGGATTTCCGCCCGGGCGGCGCGCCGGCGCTCGGGCGGAACGAGGTCGACCTTGGTCAGGACGACGAGCGCCGCCGGGATCCCGAGCAGGTCCAGGATGGCCAGGTGCTCGCGCGTCTGCGGCATGACCCCGTCATCGGCGGCGACCACGATCAGGACGAAGTCGATCCCCGTTGCGCCCGCCAGCATGTTGCGCACGAACCGCTCGTGGCCGGGCGCGTCGACGAAGCCGAGGGGAGGGGCCCCATCGACCGGCATGTAGGCGAAGCCGAGGTCGATCGAGATGCCGCGCGCCTTCTCCTCCTTGAGCCGGTCGGTGTCCACGCCGGTCAGGGCGCGCACCAGGGCCGACTTGCCGTGATCGATGTGGCCGGCCGTGCCGATGATCATGGCCGGCGGCTCACGCGGCGCCGAGGCTCAGGGCCGCGAGGTTGTCCAGGAACCCCGCCTCGTCCTCCAGCCGCCTGAGGTCGAGCACCAGCGCCTGGCCGCCGGTTCGCCCGATCACCGGCGTCGGCAGCCGCCGCAGCGCCGCCGCCAGCTCGCCGAGAGCCCGCCCGGCGCCCCGCTCCCGCGCCGGCCGGATCGCGAGGCCCGCGCTCGGCAGGGTGTCCACGGGCATGGCGCCCGATCCCACCTGGCTTGCGCACTCGACGACCTCGACGTCGAACCGGTCCTGCAGGCGCCCTTGGACGGCCGGCGCCAGCCGCCGGGCCAGGGCCTCGATCTCCCCGACCGGCCGCGACAGGGCCCTCAGCGTCGGCAGTCGCGCGGCGAGCCGGTCCGGGTCGCGGTAGAGCCGAAGCGTCGCCTCGATCGCGGCCAGGCGGATCTTGTCGATCCTCAGGGCCCGCTTCATCGGATTGCGGTTGATGCGCTCGATCAGGTCCCGGCGCCCGACGATGAACCCCGCCTGCGGCCCGCCCAGGAGCTTGTCGCCCGAGAAGGTCACGAGATCGACGCCCGCCGCGATGGCCTCGGCGACGGTGGGCTCGCGCGGCAGGCCGTAGCGGGAGAGGTCGGCCAGGGTCCCCGAGCCCAGGTCCTCGACCAGCGGGACGTCCCGCTCGCGCGCCAGCGGCGCCAGCTCGCCGGCGGCCACGCCGGCCGTGAAGCCCTCGATCCGGTAGTTCGAGGTGTGGACCTTGAGGACGAGCCCGGTCCTCTCGTCGATCGCCTCGGCATAGTCGCGCCGGTGGGTGCGGTTGGTCGTGCCGACCTCGACCAGCTTCGCCCCGGCCCGGCTCATGATGTCGGGCATGCGGAAGGCGCCGCCGATCTCGATCAGCTCCCCGCGCGAGACGATCGCGCCCTTGCCCCTGGCCAGGGTGTTCAGCGTGATCAGCACCGCCGCGGCGTTGTTGTTGACCACGGTCGCGTCCTCCGCGCCCGTCAGCTCGCAGAGGAGGCCTCGCACCAGTGCGTCGCGCTCGCCGCGCCGGCCGGTCTGCAGGTCGAATTCCAGCGCCGCCTCCTGACGCATGGCCGCGACGGCCGCCTCGATCGCCGCCTCGGCCAGCACGGCGCGGCCGAGATTGGTGTGCAGGACCGTGCCGGTCAGGTTGAACACCGGCCTCAGATTGGGCGCCTCGGCCGCCTCCAGCCGAACCAGCGCCGCCAGCGCCGCGTCCTGGGCGGTCAATGCCACGCCGGCCCCGTCGCGGGCGGCGGCGATCGCTTCGCGGATCGCCGTCACGGCCGCCTGCCGTCCGAACCGCTCGACCAGGGCCTCCGCCTCGGGCGTCCGCAGCGCCGCGTCGACCGACGGCAGGGCGCGCGCCGGCGCGGGATTGCGAGCTTGCGGCGCGGTCCTCAATTCCCCTCGCGCCAGTCTCCGGAGGCCAGGAACCGGTCGAGCGCAACAGCAGCGGCCGCGCCGTCCCCCATCGCCGCGGCGGCGCGGTGCGGGAAGTCTTCGCGCACATTGCCGGCCGCGCAGATCCCCCGCGCGGTCGAGCGCATGGCGGCGTCGACCTGGATGCGGCCCGTCCCGTCGAGCGCGACCAGGCCGCGGGCCAGCTCGGTGTTGGGGACCAGGCCCACGAAGGGGAAGACCGCCGCGGCCTCGACGTCCGTTTCGACCCCGTCGGCGAGGGTTCTGACCCGCACGCCGCTGACCGCGTCCTCGCCCAGGATCTCGCTCACCACAGAGCCGAACCGCAGCTCTATCTTGGGCTCCGCCTCGATCTTCTCCCGATAGGCCTTCTGGCCGGTCAGGCCCTCGCCCCGCTCGACCATCACCACCTTCGCGACATGGGCGGCGAGGGTCAGGGCCTCCTGCATGGCCGAGTCGCCGCCGCCGACCACGACCGCCGCCTTGCCCCGCAGCAGGGGACCGTCGCAGCTCGCGCAATCGCTCACGCCCCTGCCGTGCAGGCGCTCCTCGCCGGGGACGCCGAGCCCGGCCATGGAGGTTCCGGTCGCCAGCACGACCGCCCGCGCGGCGAGCTCGCCTTCCGAGCTCGTCAGCCGCCAGCGTTCGCCGTCTGCGGCGATGGCCTCGCAGCTTCCCGCCAGGAACTCGACGCCCACCGCGTCGGCCTGCTCCTGGGCCATGGGACAGAGGTCGTAACCGGGAACGCCGTCCGGGAAGCCGGGCGCGCCCTCGATCAGCTCGATCTTCACCAGCTCGCCGCCGGGCACGCCGCCCGTGAGGATGCCGGTGCGGCGCCCCAGGCGGGCGCTCGTCAGGGCCGCGCTCAGGCCGGCCAGGCCGGCGCCCACGACCAACACGTCGAATTCGTCGCTCATCGCGTCTGCTCGTACCTCTTCTGCAGCGCCGGTCCTAGCCGCCGAGGGGCGCAGCGTCTCTCTCGAAATCCGACGCGGCGCCGGGCGCAACCGGCGTGCGCGCCCATTCCGTCCGGCCTGTGATAGTCATGGGCCTCGTCGGCCGGGCTCGACCCTTGCAGAAGAACGACGAACACGATGGCGCAGGCGAAGACGACGGACGTCCAGGATGGGGGGCTTTCGGACGAGATGGCCCCAGGCATGCTGGCCGGCTACCTCGGGCCCAAGGTGCGCGTCCTTTGGAACCTCCTGAGCGCGAAGATGGTGGCGGCCCTGGCCCCGTTCGGGCTGCGCACCGGCGCCTTCTCCACCCTCGCCCTCCTGGACGCCAACCCTGGCTGCTCCCTGACCGAGCTCGCGCGCGGGCTGGGCATGGACAAGTCCGCCGTGGTCCCGATCATCGACGAGCTGGAGGCCCGCGGCCTGGTCAGCCGCGTCCGGCTGCCGCGCGACCGCCGCCGCCACGCCCTGACGCTCACCGAGGAGGGCCAGGCGACGGCGCGACACATGCAGGGGCCCGCTTCGAGCGTCGGCGTCCCGATCCGCCGGGCCCTCTCCGATGAGGAGATGACACAGCTCCTCTCGCTGCTGGACCGGGCCTACCGCGCGCTCGCCGAGTCGCCCGACAACGCGGCGCCTTCGCCCGGCGCGCCCGTCAGCCTGCTGTAGCGCTCGACGAGGGCCCTGGCGGCACGCACATTGCTTGGGACCTGGACGAAGGGCCGGCGCTGTGGCCGCCCGATCGGCCAAAGGCGGCGCCGCAGGACCATGCAGAACGTGCAAGCGCTTCATCTGGCAGGGCTTTCCGGCCCGGACGTCATCCCGTCCCGTCTCTTCGACACTGCGCCCCCGGCGCCGCCGCCGGCCCGCTTTGGCGCAACGGCGCTGAAGGCCGGCGTCCTTTCGGCGTCGACCGCGATGCTGATGCCCGTTCTGAGACGGATCGCGGGGGACCGCGTCGGCGGCGAGACCCTGGACGACGCCTGGCGTGTCGTCCGACGGCTCCAGGCCGGCGGCCTCGGCTACAGCCTGGGGTTCTGGGATGCGCCGGGCGACACGCCGAAGGGCGTGCTCGACGTCTATCTGGCGGCCATCGAGCGCGTGGGCGCGGCCGGCGCGGACGGCTATCTGTCGATCAAGCCGCCGGCGCTCCACTTCGACGCCGGGACGGCGCGCCGTCTGGCCAGGGCGGCCAGAGCGGCCAACGTCCGACTGCACTGCGATTCCCACGGGATCGAGGTCGCCGACCTGACGCTGTCGTTCGCCGAGGCCCTGCTGCAGGAGCTTCCCGCCGGGCTGGTCAGCGTCACCACGCCGGGACGTTGGGCGCGCAGCCCCGATGATGCGGCGCGGGTCATGGATCAGGGGATCGGCGTCCGGATCGTGAAGGGGCAGTGGCCCGATCCCGCCGATCCGGCCCGGGACATGGAGGCCGGGTTCCTGGCCGTCGTCGACCGGGCGGCTGGCCGCAAGGCCCGGGTGTCCGTCGCCACGCACCGTGTCGTCCTCGCCGCCGAGGCCATGCGCCGTCTGAAGGCGGCCGGCGGCGCGTTCGATCTCGAGCTCATCTTCGGCCTGCAGACCGATCCATTGCTCGGCCTCGCTCGCGCGGCGGACGCGCCGGCGAGCCTCTATGTCCCGTTCGGCCGGGGCTTCGCGCCGAACGCGCTCGGGATCCTTCGCCGAAATCCGTCCCTGGCGCTCGATGTGCTGAGGAGCATGGCCCGGTCTTCGGCAGGCCGCCTAGCTCCTATGGCGAGGCGCCGCGAGCGGATGACGGTCGCCGCGCCGGCGAGGCCTATGGCATGAACTGGCCGGCGTCAGGACGCGCCGGATTGACCTCGTCGAAATCCACATAGGTCCCGGCGCACAGGACCTGGTTGCTCTGGCGGAGGGCCCAACCGCCGGACGTCATCACCGCGTCGTAGCCCGGCCAGGACTTCACCCCGGCGATCCAGCAGAGGCTCGCCTGCCCGGCGCCCTCGAGGTTCTGGCAGGTGAGGCCGCTGCCGTAGACGCCGACCCGGTAACCGGCGCCGGCGAGGCGCGCGTGGGCCGCCTGGAAGTAGGCCAGGATCTTGGCCTGGTCCGCGGCGCTCGACCAGCTTCCGTCCACCCCGAAGTAGACGGCGCTGCCGGTGGGCTGGCCCATCTTGGCCGCCAGCTCCAGCGCCCGCGCCGCGTCCCCATCGCCCCGCGCGGCCGTGAACGAGGCCAGTTGGTCGTTGTGGTGCTGGAAGACGACGATCAGGCTCATGCCCTTGGCGGCGACGAGGTCCCGCTCGGCCAGGGTGAGGGTTTTCCCGGGCAGGGTCTCGTTCGGATAGTCGTAGTAGCGCGCGATGGTCGTGACGCCGGCCGCCTGCAAGGCCGTCAGGAGCGGCCCGCTAAGGGGATTGGCCGTGTCGGCCGCGCCGGCGCCCGCCGGATTGGGGCAGTTCGCCGCGACGGGCCCCGGCGGCGAGGGCGACGAGGACGGCGCCGGCTCCGGGGCGGACGATGACGACGGCGCGGATGACTCCGCAGGCGCTGGCTCGATCGCCGATGGCGGCGCCGCGGATGGCGCCGGCGTGCTCGCCGTCTCGGGCTTGCACCCCGGCGCGAGCAGCGCCGCGGCGATGGCGACTGCGGCCCAGGACGGCCCGCAGCGAGGGCGGCGCGTCACGCCCATCATGAAGTCTCCCCCCAGCAATTGCTGGTCGCCGGCCATGCTAGTGTGGTGGATCAGAAGTTCGCATGATGATGGCGGCGCCCTCGGCTGCGAACTTCTGATCCGTAAACCACACTAGAATCATAGACTTGCTAGTGTCCCGATCGATTCCGAAGTTCGCATCTGCCTGGCAAAAGCGCTGGCGAACTTCGGAATCGGGACACTAGTCCCGGATCGGCGCCCCGGACGAGTCTCAATCGTTTGGCGGCCGGTCCTGCGTCGCGTGCTATCACCTTTTGGCGAGCCGTCCGGGACGTGCTCGACTTGGGCCGTCCGCTCGTGCTGGTCTGTCACCGAGCCGGCCTGGGAGGGAGACTCGACTCAACCGCAAGCGTCGTCGTTCGGTCGTGATCATGTCGTCAACGCCAACCTCCGAAGGACCCGGGCCTTCCGTGCTGTCGGTCGCGGGCCTGCAGGCCCTGCTCGACGCCCTGCGGGCGCGCGGCTGCCGGGTGATCGGGCCCAAGGTCCGCGACGGGGCCATCGTCTATGACGACATCGAGTCCGTGGACGAGCTGCCCAGGGGCTGGACGGACGAGCAGGACGGCGGGCGCTACCGCCTCGAGCGCCGGGGCGACGACGCTCTCTTCGGCTATGCGGTCGGCCAGCACTCCTGGAAGGCCTTCCTGCATCCGCCGATCCAGCGCCTCTGGCGCGCGGTCCGGGACGGCGACGGCGTCGCCGTAGCGGCGGAGCCGGCAAGCTCCGAGCGCTTCGCCTTCATCGGGGTCCGCGCCTGCGAGCTCAAGGCCATCGCGATCCAGGACCGGGTCTTCATGGGCGGCCAGTATGTCGATCCGCACTATCGCGCGCGTCGCGAGGGCGCCTTCGTCGTCGCCCTGAACTGCGGAACGCCCGGGGGGACCTGCTTTTGCGTCTCCATGGACGCCGGTCCCAAGGCGAGCACAGGCTACGACCTCGCCCTGACCGAGCTGTTCGACGGCGACGGCCATCGCTTCCTGATCGAGGCGGGCAGCGCCGAGGGCGCCGAGGTCCTCGCCGGCCTGGCCCGGCGCGACGCCGCCCCGTCCGACATCGCGGCCGCCGAGGCCGTGGTCGAGCGTGCGGCGGGCTCGATGGGCCGCGAGATGCGCGCCGAGGGCGTGCGCGAGCTGCTGCTGGCCAACCTGGAGCACCCGCGCTGGGACAAAGTCGCCGACCGCTGCCTGACCTGCGCCAACTGCACCATGGTCTGCCCCACCTGCTTCTGCACCTCGGTCGAGGACTCCAGCGACCTGACCGGCCAGGAGAGCGCCCGCTCACGCCGCTGGGACTCCTGCTTCACCATGGACTTTTCCCACATCCACGGCGGCTCGGTGCGCGCCAGCGCCCGCTCGCGTTACCGGCAGTGGATGACCCACAAGCTTGCGACCTGGGTGGACCAGTTCGGCTCCTCCGGCTGCGTCGGCTGCGGGCGGTGCATCACCTGGTGCCCGGTCGGCATCGACATCACCGAGGAGGTGCGCGCCATCGGTGAAACCGCCGCCGGCCGCGATGACGGAGGCTCGGGATCATGATCATCCGGGACCTGGGCGAGACGCTCAGGGACCAGCCCTTCCTGAGGGGGCTGGAGGACCGCTTCTTCCGCCTGATCGTCGGCTGCGCCAGCAATGCTCGGTTCAAGGCCGGAGAGCGCCTGTTCCAAGAGGGCGGTCCCGCCGACCGTTTCTACCTGATCCGCGATGGCGCCGTGGCCCTCGAGATCAGCGCGCCGGGGCGGACCCTGACCGTCCAGACGCTTCGCAAGGGCGAGCTCGTGGGCGTGTCGTGGCTCGTCCCGCCCTACCGCTGGACCTACGACGCGCGGGCGGTGGAGCCCGTCCGCGTGGTCGCCATCGACGCGGCCTGCCTCAGGAACAAGAGCGAGGCCGACCACGACCTCGGCTACGAGATGATGAAGCGCTTCATGCCGATCATGGTCCAGCGGCTCCACTCCGCGCGCCTGCAGGTGCTGGATGTCTATGGCGAGCACGCCTGACTCCGCGGACCCGATCGTCGATCCGATGACGCCCAGGCTGGCGCGCGTGCGCGCACGCCGCCGCGAAAGCCCGGGCGTCTGGACGCTGGCGATCGAGCCGCTCGATCCTGGCCTGGAGCCGGCTGCGCCCGGCCAGTTCAACATGCTGACCGCCTTCGGCGTCGGCGAGGTCCCGATCAGCCTGAGCGGGGACCCCGAGGGTGGACTCGCGCTGGTTCATACGATCCGGGACGTGGGGCCCGTCTCGTCTGCGCTGGCGCAGCTTCGCGCGGGCGACGTCCTCGGCCTTCGCGGTCCCTTCGGCGCCGGCTGGCCCATGGCCGAGGCGGCCGGGCGCGACGTGGTGGTCATGGCCGGCGGCCTCGGTCTAGCGCCCCTGCGGCCCGCGCTCTATCGTCTGCTGGCCGAACGGGAACGCTACGGCCAGCTCCTGCTGCTCTATGGCGCGAGGAGCCCGGCGGACATCCTGTTCCGCCGCGAGCTGGAGGCCTGGCGCCGTCGGCTGGACGTCGACATCGAGGTCACCGTCGACCACGCCGGGCCGGACTGGCGCGGCCACGTGGGCGTAGTCACCACCCTTCTGGCGCATGGGGTGTTCGACCCGGCCAGGACCATCGCCATGATCTGCGGCCCGGAGATCATGATGCGCTTCTCCATCGCCGCCCTGATCGATGCGGGCGTGGCGCCGGAGGCCATCTACCTGTCCATGGAGCGCAACATGAAGTGCGCCATCGGCCATTGCGGCCATTGCCAGCTCGGGCCCGTCTTCGTCTGCAAGGACGGGCCGGTGTTCCGCAACGACCGCGTTGCGTCCCTGATGCGGTGCAAGGAGCTCTGAGGTGACGCAGGCTCGGCGCAAACCAAGACTCGGCGTCTGGAAGTTCGCCTCCTGCGACGGCTGCCAGCTCACCCTGCTCGACTGCGAGGACGAACTGCTCGCCGTGGCCGACGCCGTCGAGATCGCCTACTTCCCCGAGGCGACCCGCGCTGAGCCGACCGGCCGCTTCGACCTTTCCCTGGTGGAAGGCTCCATCACCACTCCCCACGACGCCGAGCGCATCCTGGATGTCCGCCGGCGCTCGCGGATCATGATCACCATCGGCGCCTGCGCCACGGCGGGGGGCGTGCAGGCCCTGCGCAACTTCGCCGACGTGCGCGAGTACGCCTCCATCGTCTATGCGCGGCCCGACTACATCCGCACCCTGGCGACCTCGACGCCGATCGCCGATCACGTGCGCGTGGATTTCGAGCTTCGCGGGTGCCCGATCAGCAAGCACCAGCTCCTGGAGGTGATCACGGCGCTTCTCGTCGGCCGCCGCCCGGTCACGCCCAGCCACAGCGTCTGCATCGAGTGCAAGCTGAAGGGCAACGTCTGCGTCATGGTCGCCCACGGAACGCCGTGTCTGGGTCCGGTGACCCACGCGGGCTGCGGCGCCATCTGCCCCTCGTTCAACCGCGGCTGCTACGGCTGCTACGGTCCCAAGGAGACGCCCAACGCCCCTTCGCTCAGCGGCCGGCTCGCCGAGCAGGGCCTCGGCCCACGCGACCTCGAGCGGCTCTACCGCACCTTCAACGCCGGCGCGCCGGACTTCCGCAAGGAAAGCGAGCGCCATGACCCGTAGGACCATCAAGGTCGACTACCTGGCCAGGGTCGAAGGCGAGGGCGCCTTCAAGGTGACGGTCCGCGACGGCGAGGTCGTCGGCGCCGAGCTCAGCATCTTCGAGCCGCCGCGGTTCTTCGAGGCCTTGCTGCGCGGGCGCGCCTTCTCCGAGGCGCCGGACATCACCTCGCGCATCTGTGGCATCTGCCCGGTCGCGTACCAGATGAGCGCCGTCCACGCGATGGAGCGGGCCCTGGGCGTCGAGGTCGCCGGCCCGCTGCGCGAGCTTCGCCGGCTGCTCTACTGCGGCGAGTGGATCGAGAGCCACGCGCTGCACGTCTACATGCTGCACGCGCCCGACTTCCTGGGCTACGCGGGCGCCGTCGAGATGGCCCGGGACCACGGCGAGGAGGTCCGCCGGGGGCTCCAGCTGAAGAAGGCCGGCAACGAGATCCTGACCCTTCTGGGCGGGCGCGAGATCCATCCGATCAATGTCCGCGTCGGCGGCTTCTATCGCGTTCCGACCCGGCGCGAGCTCGAGCCCCTGGCCGAGCGGCTGAAGTGGGCGCGCGAGGCGGCGCTCCAGACCGTGCGCTGGGTCGCCGGCTTCGACTTCCCCGAGGCCGAGCGCGACTACGAGTTCGTGGCGCTCCGCCACCCGGACGAGTACCCCTTCAACGAAGGCCGGATCGTCTCCAGCCTCGGGCTCGACATCACCGCCGGCGAGTTCGACCGGCACTTCGAGGAGACGCACGTCCGGCGCTCGACCGCCTTGCACGCGCGTCTGCGCGAGCGGGGCGCCTATCTCGTCGGGCCGCTCGCCCGCTACAGCCTGAACTTCAACCGCCTCTCGCCCATGGCCCAGGCGGCGGCGCGGGAGGCCGGCCTCGGCCCCGTCTGCCGCAGCCCCCACCGCGGCATCATCGTGCGGGCGGTGGAGGTCCTCTACGCCTGCGACGAGGCGCTGCGGATCATCAAGGCCTATCGGCCGCCCGACCGCGCCACCGTCGAGGTCGAGCCTCGCGCCGGCGTCGGCTGCGCGGCGACCGAGGCCCCGCGCGGCCTGCTCTACCACCGCTACCGGCTGGAGCCGGACGGGACCATCGCCGAGGCGACCATCACGCCGCCCACCTCCCAGAACCAGGCCAGCATCGAGGCGGATCTCGCCGGCTTCGTCGGCGCCTGGCTGGACCTTCCCGACGACGAGCTGCGCCATCGCTGCGAACAGGTGGTGCGCAACTACGACCCCTGCATCTCCTGCTCGACCCACTTCCTGCGCCTGGAGGTCGACCGTGGCTGAGACGGGGCCCGGCGCCCGCGCGCCGGTGCTCGTGCTGGCGATCGGCAACCCCGACCGGGGCGATGACCGCGCCGGCCGCGCGGCCGCCCACGCCCTGCGCGCCCTTGCGCCGGACCATGTGGAGGTCGTGGAGGCGGACGGCGAGGCGACGGCCCTGCTCGCCAGCCTGGAGCGGGCGGGGGCCGCCTTCCTCATCGACGCCTGCGCGTCCGGCGCGCCGGTCGGGACCATCCATCGCTTCGATGTCGCCGAGGCGCCGCTGCCCCAGGCCGCGTTCAGCGTGTCGAGCCACGGCCTTGGCCTGCATCACGCCATCGAGCTGGCGCGCGCGCTGGGCGGCCTGCCCAGCCGCTGTGTGGTCTATGCCATCGAGGGCGCCTGCTTCGACGTCGGGGCGCCGATGTCGCCGGCCGTGGCGGCCGCGGGCGGGGAGGCCGCCCGCCGGATCTTGGCCGAGATCGGCGGGGCGGACGGAGGCGGCCATGCATGAGGCGGGGCTGATGAAGGGCCTGATGCGCCGGATCGAGGAGGTCGCCGAGGCCGAGGGCGCCCGGCGCGTGGTCGCCGTGTCGGTCTGGCTGGGCGCGCTCAGCCACATGTCGCCCCAGCACTTCGCCGAACACTTCGAGGAGGTCTCGGCCGGGACGCTCGCACAGGACGCCCGCCTGACCGCGACGCCCTCCGACGACCTGCATCACCCGAACGCCCAGGACGTCCTGTTGGAGAGCGTCGAGCTGGAGGACTGAGCCGGCCGCGCGCCCTCGGGCCGGCGTCACCCCTCGACGATCGCGTGATCCACGTCCGTCAGGGCTACCGCCGAGGCGAACAGCGCTGAGATCCCGGCCAGGGTGAGGTCGGTCTTGCTGCCGTCGGGGTTCCAGATGTCGATGTCGCCCGAAGCGGGCGCCGTCTCCGGACGCAGGATCGGGCGCGCGGAAAGGCGCTCGCTGCCGCGGGCGTCCAGGTCGCGGATCGCCTTGACCAGCTCGGCCGGATCGTCCGGCAGCCGGGTGGTCGGCACGCCCAGGCGGTCCGCCATCAGCTGGATGCGGAAGGCTCGCACGTCCTGCGGCCGCCCGTCCACGAGCCGCTCGTCGAAGACGCTGGCGGCCAGCGATGAGTCCCAGCTGAGGCCACGCCGCCAAAGGTGCGTCGTGCCCGTGAGGGCGAAGGCGTCGTCCACCACCACCGACGTGCTGGCCAGCCTCAGCGCCCGGTCGGCGCCCACGCCCGGCGAGAACAGGGCGAAATGGTCCGGCGCGGCGGCCCGGATCGCATCGATCGCGTCCATCAGGCAGTGGTCGCGCACCTCCTGCAGGCGCTTGGGCGTTCCGGGCGCGAGCAGCGCGGGAGTGCACAGCGCCACGCGCAGGCCCTTGCGGGCGGCCATGCGCGCCAGCAGCCTTTGCCAGAGCTGCAGGTTCTCCGACCCGGAGTCGATGGCGAGGTTATCGACGGCGGGCGTCTCCAGGTAGACGAGGTCCTGGGCGCGGTCGACGGCCGCCAGGAGGGCGGTGAGCGCCTCGCGCGCGCCGAAGGCCGAGGTCATCAGCCGCCGGTCCAGCGCCCGCGTCATCGAATCGATCGGCCCGCTGGCGGCGCTGCGCAGGGCCGATCCGGCGCCGCCCGCCACCGAGACCTGGGCGTCCAGCCAGGACTCCAGCGCCGCCTCGTTCTGGCTGAGCGGGAAGGCGTTCGCGGCCACCGCCGCGGTGGCGACGCCGGGGATGCCCTCCATGCCGAAGGCTGTGGTGCGCAGCACCGCCACGACCGGGCCCGCGCCCGCGCCGTCCGCGATGGCCGGCAGGGCGGTGGCGGCTTCGGCGGCCAGGGCGATCTCGCTCTGCACGGCGGCCGAGCGCACTGGATCGCTCAGCCCCTGGACGATGGCGAAGCCGAGCCCCGCCGTCCGTTCGCGCGTATATTCCGCGACCGCGACCGCGGGCGCGCCCGTGAGCGAGACGCCTGTCCCGTGCGTCTCGATGCTCGCCGCGACCCCCGGATAGCCCAGGAAGAAGTTCGCCCCCGGCTCGAGCGCCCAGGGCGCCGGCGGCGAGGCGCCGATCACGGCGCTGGCCGAGCCCCCGGAGGAGGTCGAGGACGTCGCCGCCGCCACCTCCAGCCGGTCCTGCAGGGCGTAGGGGACGGACGAGGCGGTCGCCGCGCCCAGCGCCGACCGGTCCAGCAGGTGCAGGCGGGTCCCGACGATGGCGTCCAGCCCGCCCTTGGGGTCGCCGCCCGCCGTCGGCGTCCGCGGCAGCGGCCGGCCGACCGCGTCGGCCCGGTCCGGCGTCGAGCCGAACGCGGGGATGGTCAAGGAGACGATGTCGGCACCGGCCTGCAGCCGGTTCTTCAGGGTGTTGGCGTCCCACGCGTTGGCGGCCAGGGAGGTGCGGTCGACCAGGGTGGGCGGATCGTCCGTCAGCACCACGTGGGCGCCGGGCGGCGCGGCGTTGGCCGGCAGGGCGCCCGAGCCGCCGGCTCCGGTCTCGCAGACCGTCCAGTTTCCCGAGATGCTGGTCGCCGGCGAGCCGGCCACGGGGGCCGGCCGGTCGAAGCGGCGGTCGGCGTAGCTGCGGCGCGCGACGACGGCCCCCGTCCCGTCGGTGAGCAGGACCAGCATGTCCATGCCCATCAGGCCGCCCGCGTCCACCTTGCCGGGCGCCAGGTCCATCACCAGGAGGGCGACGCCGCTGGCGTTGGCGCGGCCGGCCCCCCCGGTCAGGCGGAAGTGCAGGCCGCTCTCAAGGTCGAACCCGAGCGGCCAGGCGCGCACCCAGGCGTTGGCGTTGGCGTTGGCGGCGCCGAGGTTGACCTCCACCAGCACCCATTGGTGATCGCCCGCCAGGGCGCCGCCGCCGGTGAGCGCCCGCACCCGGTACTGTCCTGCCGTCGGGACGGATGCGGCCCCGGCGTCGGCGAGCGCCGAGGGGAGGCTGGGCGCGCCGCCGGCCGCTGGGGCAGCGCCGGCGGGGGTTCCGCCCCAGAGGGCGTCGGCGATGCCGGCCACCAGCCGCGTCGGGTTGGCGGCGCTCGGCACGGCCAGGAGGGCGTCGGCGACCTGGCGGCCGTTGGCCAGGAGGACGCCTGCAGTGTTGGAGGTCCGGTTCACATTGATCCGCGTGCTCGGCCGGTTCTGGGCCGACTGCCGGCGCTCGGCAGGCGTCGACACGGCGGCGCGGCTGTCGCGCCGCGTCACGCCGACCAACTGGACCTCCTCGTCCACCACCGCCACCCGGACGAAGTCGCGGGCGAGCCCCGCGTGCACCGGGCCGCCGGGCCAGACATTGGCCGTCGTCCCATAGGCGCCTGTGGGCAGCACCGCCATCCGGGCCCGGGGCGCGTTGTCCACCTGTGGGTTGTCCGGCGGGGGCGTCGTTCCGGGCGCCGGGAGCGACGAGAAGGAAAGGCTGACCGAGTTGTTCCCCGTCGGCTGGATCAGGTTCGATGTCGCAGCCGAGCCGCCGCTCTGCAGCCGGTCGTTCAGGAAGGGCGCGCCGAGCGGCCCCTCGTGCGCGTCCACGAGGTGCAGCGTGCGCCCGGCGGCGACCTGCGCCACCACCGGCAGACCGCCGGACTGCGGATAGTCGCCCGCCGCGATGCTCGGCGCGATCAGCTGGTAGTCCGTGGCCCCGGTCGCGGGATCGTCCCCGACCGCTGTGTTCAGCAGCCACGACCACCAGGACGCCGCCGCGCCCGGGTCGATGGCGCGGCCGCGCCGGTCGAAGGCCCAAAGGTCGACCGCGCCGCTCAGCCCGGTCAAGAGCTTGTCGCGGTCCGCGGCCGCGCCGCCGGGCCGGCGCAGGCGGGTCATCGGCACGGCCCCGTTGGCGAGGCTCGAGCCGCTCAGCGCCAGGCCCACCGACGCGACCCTCTCCTGGTCGGACGATCCGGGCAGGGCGCCCGCCCCGCCGAGCAGCGGGAACAGCCCCGCCGCGGTCAGCGGCGTCGAGGCCGGCAGCACCATGGCCAGGCTGCGCACCTGCGGCCGCGTGGGCGTTCCCACGGTGGTGGGCGCGCTGGCGGCGGTATTGGCGGTGGCCGCCGGGATCAGCCCGACCAGCTGGTGCAGGCGCGCCTCCACCTCCGGCAGCAGGCGGAAGTAGGCGACCAGCCGGTTGTTGGGGAAGGGCCAGGTCCCGTCGGCGTCCTGCAGGGCGTCCAGGGCGGCCGGCGGGTGGGCGGAGTCGGTGATATAGAGGCTGAGCACGCCCGTCGCCGGGGCGTACCAGTCCGTGGCGGCGCCGAAGTTGACCGTGAGGCCCAGCTTCTTGGTCGCGTCCAGCGCTCCCAGGTTGATGGCGCCGTCCGAGAACCACGGGCCGAGCACGGGCGCCATGATCCCGAGGTTGGAGATGGCGGGATTGAGGGTGATCGCCATGGCTAGAGCACGTTCGAGATCGCCGCATCGCTGCGGCGGCCGATGGGGTCGATCACCCGGACGCTGACGTAGGCGCCGGGGGCGGCGGCGCTCGGGTCGGCGGCGGTCCAGACGTCGCCGGCGCCGCGGGTGAAGCGGACCTCGCGTTTGACGGGCCGGGCGCCCGGCTCCATGCGCCACAGCTCGAAACGGTGCGGACCGAGGGGCGTGCTGACCAGGCTGTCGGCGGCGGGATGGTGCACGGTGATCTGCAGGTCGCCGCCGGAGTTGGCGATCACCACCGAGCTCGGCGCCGCGGGCGCCGCGGGCGGGATCACCGCCAGGCCGGCCGGCGCGCTCGCCTCGCTCCATTCGCCGGGCAGCAGGACCCCCACGCTCGGCGCGCCGGGCGGATCGTCGGCCTGCACCTCCACGGCGAACCGGTATTGCCGCCAGGCTTTCAGCGGCGCGGGCGCGTCGATCTCGAAGCTGACGCTGTCATGCTCGGCGGCAAGCGCGCCCACCAGGCCCTGGTCGACGATCTGGATGCGCAGGGGATCGGTCGTGGGCGTGCTGGCCCGGCGCAGCCGCCAGGCTTTCGGGCTGGCCTTGCCGATGGGGATCTTGACCCGCAGCCTCGCGCCCTGGGTGATCGGGTCGAGCCCCGCGTTGAGCACGGCGATCTGCGGGCGCGGCGGCGGACCGAGGTTCGGCACGGCGAAGGGGACGAGCTCGGCCTGGGTCAGGTCCGACAGGACCCCGGACGCCCCTTCGCTGATCACCCGATAGATGGTCAGAACATCCAGCGAGCCGGAGACCCGGTGCGTGAACCGCGTGGTCGCGCCGGCGGCGATGATCGACTCCTTGGTGAGGCACTCGAAGTCGTCCCAGCCGAACAGAGCCTTGTGCGCCTTGAACCGCATGGCCCGCGGCGCGCCCGGGTCGGCCGCGCGGATGTCGTTCGCCTCGGCCGTGTGGCCCGAGCTTTCCAGCGCTTTCAGCAGCGTGGACTCGGTGCTGGCGTAGACGCGGTAGCGCACCCCGGCCGTGGAGCCGAAGTCGAGGTCGACCCGGGCGTGGCCCTGCGCGTCCGGCCGGGCGGTGTAGCGCAGCTCGGTGACCACGGCCGGCGGCGGCGGCGGGCGCGGATCGACCATGGTCCGCGAGGCCGGGTCGGAGTTGGCCGAGACCAGGCCAAGCGCGTCCGCCCAGCGCGCCACATAGGTGACCTTCCGCGATTCCGAGACGCCGAGGGCCGGGCCTGTGCGCGGGATGACGAGCAGGTCGTGCTCGGGCGCGGGATGGTGCTCGATGCTCGCGCCAGCCAGGGCCGCGAGGGTGTAGCTGGTCGTGGTCGCCGCCGCCCCGGCGAAGGTCTCGTCGAGGTCGAGCCGCGCCAGGGCCGCGCCGCCGGCCGGCAAGTCGTCGGTGCGGGGGATCGGGATGCGCACCTCCAGGGTCCCGGACAGCGGGCCCGTCGGGATCGAGGCGCCGAAGGCCGGCGGCCGCGGATAGAGCTCGATGGTCGGCCGCATCGGCGGCGTGCGGGCTTTTGGCGGCGCGTTGCGGGTCCGCCACGGGCCCCACCTGCCGAACCAGTCGCCCTGGGCGAGGCGGTAGAGCACGGCGCCCTCCGGGGCGCCGCGATCCTCGAAGCGGCCCTGGCCCGGACCGGTGGCGTCGCCCGGCCGCGAGACGATGATCGGCAGGGGCGTCATTCCGGGCGGCGGCGGCGCGCCGGCGGCCAGGCGGCCTATCCCCGGATAGGGATTGAGCGTGCGGTCGCCGTCCGCGTCCGTGGCCGCCAGCGAGGCTGTCGGATGGGGCAGGAATCCGCTGGCGGTCAGCCTGAGCGCGCGCCGCACGTCTGGCGGCGGCGGCGTGGCGAGCCAGCCGCGGTCCTCGGTCGAGTTCGAACGAGATCGCTCCCGGGGCGGAAGGCGGCGCGCCGACATAGGCAGTCGCCGTGGCGTAGAGGTCGAGGAACGGTCCCTTCTCGGGCGGGACGATCTTGTAGGTCTTCAGCTCGGGGAACTGCTTCACCGCATCGGCGACGCTGGCGCGCACGGCGCCTGCCAAGGCCGGCTGTTCGCCGGTCGACCAGCGACGCGGCGCCCAGCGCCAGAGGCCGCGGATGCGGTAGAAGATCAGCGAGCCCGGCGCGGCGGTCACGGCGTCGTCGCGGTCCCCGAAGCCCAGATAGTGGCCGACGTCGGCGTCCACGGCCCCAGCGATCAGGAAGGGCTCGATCGGCACGGACAGCGCGCCGTCGGGCGCCGTGGGGCTCGATCTGGGGATGGTCTGCGTGTCGCTGACCTCATCGATCGGCAGGCTGAGGTCGTTCAGCAGCGCATGCAGCCAGCCGTCGAGTTGTGGGCGCACCTGGTCCACGCGCGCCATGGCGTCGGCCGGGCCGGCGGCGGGCGCAGCAGCAGGCGCCGCCGCCGTGTAGGCCGCATACATGGGCTGGCGAGTGACGGCGGCGCGCTTGACGCGATCCTCGGCCTCGCCGACCGCACCGCCCGTCGGCGTGTAGCGCGGCGTGGGGCCGCCGACGGGCAGGCTCCACAGCTCCCAGAAGGACTCCTTCCACTCGCGCAGGCGGGACGCGTCGAGCCACCGTATCCCCGTCACCCTGCCGAGCCCGGTCACCCTCACCAGGGGGATCGGCCAGGCGGCGAGCGCATAGGGCGCCTCGTCGCGCAACTGGAAAGGCGCCAGGCCCTGACTGGTGTTCGCCAGCGCCTCGAAGCGCACGAACGCCCGCCTCGCGATGATCGATCCCGCGCTCTCCAGGATGTCGCGCAGCCGGCCGAGGTCGATGGTCGGACGCGCCGCCGCCGCGGCCGAGATGATCGGCAGCGGCGGCTTCACGATCGCGCTGATGTCGCTCACCGTGTTCGTCGCGGGGAGCGGGCTCGCCGGTTGGGCCTCCGTCGGCCCGGCCGGCGCCGCGGCGCCGGGTTTGGCTGGAACGGCGGCGCCCGGCGTGGCGGGGGCCGGTCGGGCCGCGCCCGTCGTCGCTGCCGCGGCCGCCGTGACGGCTGCGGTTGGCGAGGCCCGTCCGATCGCCGTGGCGGTGGCGGCCGGCTTCACCGTGGGCGCCTGGCCGTCGACCGAGGCGGTCAGCTCGGCGAAGACCACGTTCGGGACTGGGAAATAGCCGTAGACCGGATTGTCCGGCGTCAGGTCCAGCGGCAGCGTCCGTGTCGTCCCATGGGAGTCGATCCAGACGACCCCGTCGGTGCGGCATAGCTCCTTCAGCTGGGAAGGGCTGAGCACGGCGCGCGTGACGACGAGCGGCGCGGCCGGCGTCCCGAGCTTCGGCGAAGGCAGGGCGCGCACGTGAATCCCCGGCGGCAGGTGGGTGTCGCCTACGCCGTCGATCGCCTCGGCCATGAACGCCCAGAGCGGCGCCTGCGTGTTCACCTCGAGGCCTCCATCATTCGCCCTCGTCCAGGACCATGAGCGGCCGGTCCAGGAGCGGCGCGGATCCGTGTACGCCGGACGCGCCGCGCTCCTTGAACTGCAGCGTCAGGTCGTAGAGCCGCCCGCCGCTCATCGTGATCGGGCCGGGCGGAACGAAGATCGAGCGGGTCGCCCCGGCGCTGCGCACGCGCTCGGCGAAGGATCCCAGGACCATGCGCTTGGTCGTGGTCACGACGTGGGGATGCGGGAAGTGGACCACCTTGTGCTGCTCGAAGGTGCGGAAGATCTGCAGGTTGTGCGCCTCCAGCCGCGGCGGCGGTTCGGGCTCGCCGATCGCCCCGGTCTTGAAGCCCGCCCGCCAGATCGGCTCGTCCGCCTCCACCAGGACGGCCGCCACGCGCCAGGGCTGGCCCGCCGCCGCTGGCTTGAGCCAGATCACCGTGGTCCGCGGTCCGGCAGGCAGGGGCCAGGGATCGAGGCCCAGCGTGGTCAGGGCCGCGTCGAGCTCGGTGTCCCCGATCTGAAGGGCGCCGGCCGCCAGCGGCCCCGTCGCGACGGCGTCGGTGGGCGTGACGAGGCCCAAGGGGTCGGCGAAGCCCAGCGCGCGGAGAAGCTCGGTCGGATTGCGGTAGCGGGACGTGTGGAAATGCGTCCGGGCGATCGCCGTCTCGTCGAACGCCCCCACGGTCTGCGGCGCGGTGTTCAGGAGCAGGTCGTACTCCTGGTCTGGCTCGAGGTTGGCGTTGACCGACACCGACGACGAGCCGAGCGCGGGCGGCGCGGCCACGCAGGGGGCTGCCTCGGCGGCCTGGACCAAGCGGTAGTCCGCCGGGAACCAGCTCAGGGTGTCGACCTGCCAATCGGTGGAGTTCGTGACGTCCAGCACGTGCGGGGCGCCGGGGACATGCGGCGCGGCCGAGTGGAGCGAGCCGGCCGGCGGGGTGGTGTGCAGCACCTTCACCTGCAGGATCCGCTGGTACTTTTCGACCAGAGGCTCCAGGTGGTCGACCATGAACCAGAAGCCCACGGGGTCGTCGAGGAACTGCGGCGGATCCTCGTGCGTGGGCGTTGCGCGGGTGATGTAGCGGGAGACGCCGCGCGGGTCGAAGATGCGCTCGTCGTAGCCCGGGCCGCCCTGGGCCGGATCGACGTCGAGGCTCGTCGTCTGGGCCGACGCCGGGACGCTCGCCAGGCCGAAGGCGGCGGTCGTGAAGCGGAACCGCTCGACGTGCGCTGCGTCCGTCCAGGTCCCTGAGGCGGTCGACGGCGGATCCTGGCCGGGGTGCGCGGGGCGGAAGCCCTGATATTGCCAGCCGGCCCGGATCTCGTAGGTCGTCTGGGGATCGAGATAGACCGAGTGCGTGGGCTGGTTTGCGACCGCCGCCTGCGCCAGGTCCTGCAGCAAGGTCTTCAGCGAGTCGCGGTAGTCCGCGTCCTGCTGTCGGGCGGCGGCGGCCTCGACTGTGACGCCGCAAAGGGCGACCAGGCTGAGGTCGCCGCGCAGCCAGGGGTCCACGGTGACGCGCGTCCAGCCCCGTCCCCTGGGGAGCTTGTAGAGGAGCTTGGGGCAGCGCGGCAGGTTCACCGACGGCGGCGGCGCCGGGCCCATGTCCACCGGCTCGCCGGTCAGGATCACGGAGCGGCCGTCGACGTCGTAGGCCCTGACCACCGGCGTCCGCGCCGGCTCGAGCTTCAGCAGCGACAGGATGCCGAGGCCGGCGTCACCGCCCCAGCAGACTTCGAACACCGTCGGCTTGACGCGGGTCGCCTTGATCGTGATGCGCGCGATCCCCTTGGCGGCGATCCGGAGCCATTGCCGGCCCGGCCCTGCGGTCGTCGCCTGACCGAGCTGGGTCCCGCTCGGGTCGAATGCGGTCAGGACCACGGGCAGGTCGCCGGGATCGATGTCGATGGCGACTGCATCGACCGAGCCGGGGTAGACGCCGGTCAGGTCGCCTTTGGCGAGCTGCACGGCCCGCTCGGCGCCGACCGCGAGCCCGCGAAGCAGGCTGCTCTCGTACTTGGCGTGCGACGCGTCGCCGACGAAGGTCTGGAAGTCGCCGTCCTTGGCCGGCATGAGGTCGCAGGCCGGACCCCGGGGCGGCTCGGTGGTCTTCTGGTCCGCGCAGACCTCCAGCACCAGCTCGCCCTCGGCGAGCGGCCTGGACAGGTCGAGCCCAATCGGCGCGGTGGCGACCAGCCGGCCCTGCTGGCGCCATTCGGGGAAGCGCCAGCCGCTCGCCAGGGCCGTCCCGTGCAAGGTTGCCGCGCCGTGCAGCGGCGCGACGGCGCCGGGGCTCCAGTTCCAGCCGGCGT
Source organism: uncultured Alphaproteobacteria bacterium (assembly GCA_963775275.1). GTDB lineage: Bacteria > Pseudomonadota > Alphaproteobacteria > Caulobacterales > Caulobacteraceae > JANWHQ01. The sequence goes on from CAVZII010000005.1 coordinate 2,618,469, forward strand.
CCGCGCCCAACGCCGCCGCCAGGTCCGGATCCAGCCCGCCCGCAAGACCGGCGAACAGGGTGAAGCGGCTCGGGAAGGCGGTGCTCGGCGGCGGTTCGGCTTTGAAGGATCCGAGCCATCCGCTCGCCTGGGTCCAGTCCTGGCCATAGGCGCACGACGGGTCGGCCGGTCCCGGCGGATCGCACGCCTTGCCCGCCGTGTTGGCCGGATCGCCCGGCAGGTCCTGCGAGCCGTCGCCCAGCCATCGCGACCAGGCCCGCGGGTCGGTGCTGAACAGGCCGAGCTCGCGCCCTTCCTCGGTGCTGGGTCCAGCCGCGCCGCCGCCCTCGATCACCGCGGCGCGATGCGTCGGCAGCCACCAGGCCGAATCGAACGGCCCTCCCAGCTTGGCCCAGGAGGCCGCATTGTTCGGGTCGGCCCCGGTCAGCTTCCAGAGCTCCAGAGTCTTCAGCCGATAGGCGTACTTCAGCTCCGTCGAGCCGGACCATGGCGACAGCGGCGCGGGCGACGCGAGCTTGCGGTGGAAGTCGGCGCCCGCCGGCAGGCCGTCCTCGACGTAGTGCTTGCACTTCAGCACCGCGACCGTGTCCGGCCAGACGGTGGGAACGGCGTCGGCCGCCGCCGCCGAAGCCTTGCCCTTCACCGAGGCGAGGTGGTCGCAAAGGTCCATCCCCGCGAACGGCGATTCGGGCTCTGGGATGTTCGACGGCGGGTTGTCGCCGAAGCGGACGTCGACGCAGCCCGAGACCGTGAAGAAGAAGAAATCGACGTGGCCGCAGAAGTGGCCTTGCACATAGTTGTAGCCGGGCGCGATGTGGAAATGGACCAGGCCGTCCACGCCCACCGACACGACCACCAGGTCCAGCTCGCCTTTGACGCCGGCCGCGCCGGCGAACAGCAGCGGCTTGGTGCCCACCCCCACCAGCAGGAAGGCCGTGACCTCGAGCTTGAGCGGGCCGGCCGACCACTTCAGGTCGAAGCCCGCGCCGACGCCGATGCTGAAGCCGTCGAAGTCCAGCGGTTCGGCCAGGTCCAGCGGGACGAGCGAGCCGCCCAGGTGGTGCAGCTGGCGCTCCTCGATCATGGTGAACGCCCAGGCCCGCACGTCCAGGAGGTCGGGGAGCAGGGTCACCGTGACCGGGCTGCCGGGGCGGGCGGGATGGTCGCCCGGGACGGCCGGCGCGTTGTCGCTGCCGATGCGGATGTACCAGGCGTCGGTCCCGGCCAGCGGGAAGTAGGCCGATATCGGGATCTCGAGCTTCAGGACCTTGGGGATCTGGTATGCGGCGCGGACCGCGACCATGATTGAGGTCTCGTCGATCAGCACCATGCCCAGGATGCGGAAGGTCGAGGCGTTGGGCGTCCCCGTCTCGGTCGCCTGGCTTTTGCGCGGGCTGAACAGGTGCGCGTCGATGCCGAAGATCACCGACACGTCCGGAAAGCCGATGGTGAGGCTGCCCTCGGCGTTGAAGGTGAAGGCGCTGTCCGGCAACGTCCCGATCACCGCGCCGACGCCGAAGGCGAACTGGCCCGAGAGGCGGCTGTACTTGTCCTGGGGCGCGCGCGCGTACCAGTCGAGCTGCTTCTGGACCGGGTCCGGATCGCTCAGGCCCACGAGGTTCCGTGTCCCGTTGGCGACGAACCGGCCCATGAAGCCGAAGATGCCGAAGCCGGTGTTGGCCAGCGGAATGCCGACCGGCAGCTGGACTCCCACCTCCACGGCGACGAAGTCGTGGTCGACGGCGAGCGAGCCATAGGCCGACAGCTTGGCCGGGATTACCTCCAGCGCCAGCAGCGCCCGGAACGCCCCGGTGTCGCTGATGGTGATCGAGCCCTTGCCCTTGAGGGTGTCGGGAATGTCGACCGAGGCCGTCAGGCCCCGCAACTCGATCGCGAAGGGCTGGATGCCCAGGCGGACGGTAGCGCCTTCCAGGGTGACGACGCCGAGATCCACGGCGAACGCCAGGTCGAACTCCATCCACTGCGAGCTGTTGCCGATGCGCGATGCAGCGATTCGGATGAGCTCGCCGAGCGCCCCGCCCAGGCTCCACGTCCCGGGATCGACGACCTCGACGCTCAGGCTGTCGTAGGTCAGGGCCACGCCGTCCAGGCCGCCGGACGGGCTGCCGTCGAAGCGCAGGCCCACGCCCTTGTACTTCAGCTTCAGGTGGCCGGTCAGCGAGCTGCCGGCGAGGTGGACGTTCACCTGCAGGTCGATGGTGTAGTCGACCGTGGCCGCGACGTGGGGCGCGCCGTTCCATTTGTACGAGATGGCGAACTTGTCGATGTCGACCGTGCTGACGTCCGATCCGCCGGAGTTCAGCAGTTCGCCGATCGCGGCGCCCACGGCGATCAGGGCGGCGGCGGCCACGAATTCGCCGACCGGGTCCTTGACCGTGTCCTGCGGGTCCAGCAGCGCAGTGAACGCCGGGCCGAACGCGAGCGCGCCGGCCAGCATGTTGTCCCGCCAGGTGAGCGTCCCGTCAGGCAGGCTGAGGGCGCCCGTGGCCTCGGTCTCGCCGGTGCGCGCGTCGTAGGCCCACTGCAGCAGCACCTCCCAGTAGTCCGGGCCGGTGGGCGCCGGCACGGTGTTGGGGCCGCCGCTGTGGCTGACGGGCAGCTCGACCTCCGCCGCCTTCCACGCGACCAGGGCCTCGGCTTCGGTCGGTATGGCGTCCGACGCGCCGACCACGGTGGGGCTGTCCCACTTCACCCTCAGCCGCACGCGGTAGTCGGTGGGCGGCCCGGAGGTGGTGGTCGAGTGGACGCCGGGGTCCGGCGTCCCGTCCGGCCCCGGGACCAACATGCGTGTCGGCACGCCCTGCTGGGGCGCCGGCGGCGACGGCGGCGGCGGCGGAGAGCCGACGTCGACGGCGTAGATCTCCGCGCACCGGTAGGGCGGGCGGCGGTAGTCGGCGCGCGCCACCGCGTGCGGGCCCGTGTTCACGGCGTCCGCGCTGTCGGGGGTCCAACGGTCGTTCCAGACCGGCGCATTGGCGCTAGTCGGGTGGGCGATGTGCCCGGTGGGCAGGGCCAGGCGTCCCACGTCGGCGATGCGCGCGGGAGGCGAGCCTTCGGGAGGCGCGCCGAACCCCGACCGCTCATGCCGCTGGACGACGCTGGCCGACGGGACCCCCGCGGCGATCAGGGCGTCGGCTGCAGCCTGGGCGCGCCGGTCGGCGAGACCGTCGTTGTAGGTGTTGTTGTCGCTCTCGGTTCCGCCGAACTTCAGGTCGTCGGTCCGGCCGACCACATAGAACTTGCGCCCCGCGGCGCCGCCGATGGCCGCGATCCACGAGTTGATCTTGGCGGCGACGTCGTTGCCGATGGGCCCGGGCCGCGAGGCGAACTCCAGGGCCAGGGGCCGCGCGTCCGGCTCGTGATCGGACGCATCGAGGGTGTCGGGGCCGTCATAGGGATAGAGGACGTTCTGGGGGACGTCGTCGTCCCAGTTGTACTGCACCTGGACGACGGTCGAGACGGAGGTGGAGGGGATCACCGGCGCGGGAACGGGCTCGCCCTCGCCGGTGGGGACAGGCGCTTCGACCTCGGCGTCGGCCCCCTGCGGGACGGTGACCTGGGCGCCGGAGAAGGTGGCGGGGTTGGGCACGGCGTTGCGCTCGCCGCGCAGGTGGAACGGCGTGGCGAGGAAGGTCTCGGTAACCGCGGTGGGTGAGGCGTCGCCGCTGCCGATCACGGTGACCACCCCTGCCGAACTGTTGGCGGACGTCTCCTGGTGGCCGACGGCCAGCGGCCCCTGGCGCGTGACCTCGATGCGGATCCGGCGCGTGCCGTCGCCGTCCTGCGCCGTCAGGTCGGCGCTGGTCGTCCCGTCCGGCAGCAGCGGCAGGGTGAAGCTCGCCGCACCGTTCGCCGTCTGCGGCGCGCCGCCGAGCTCCAGCCGCCAGGCCGCCTGCCCGCCGCCGCGCACTGCCAGGACGACGCCTTGCAGGCGCGTGCGCGGCCCGCGCAGGTGCAGGACGTTGGAGTAGGTGATCCCGTCGATGGTCGCGTCGACGTGCGGCGCCACGCCGGAGGGCCCGCCGGCGTCGCGCGGGAAGGTCACGGTGACTTCCGACAGCTCGGTCTGGTCGTTCGGAACCGCGCTCGCGGGGCTGGCCGTGTTCCCTGCCGTAGAGGGATCGCCCTCGCGCAGCCGGTACTTCATCGGCTGGGTGGTCGGGGCGTCGAACCAGGGGGTCGTGGCCGAGGTCCCTTCGCGGCCGTCCGGCAGCTTCCAGTAGACGCCGACCACGGCCAGGTCCGTGTGACCGGGGATGAGCTCGCCCGCCCCCACCTCGAACACCGCACGGATGCGCTGCGAGGTGTTGTTGGGGCCGACCGCCACCGCGAATTGCAGCGCCATCTCCCGCGGCGCAGGCGTCGTCTCGGGAACGTCGACCTCGGTCCCGTCGGCCTGCTGGCGCTTGATCGCGATGCGGGTGTTGTAGACGTCGTTGAACTCCTCGCCGAACTCGACGCGCAGCTCGCCCTGCAGGCCGCCTGGGTCGCCGATGATCACGTCGCGCGCGCTGATCGACAGGCTGTGGACCAGGGGCGTGTCCGGCGGGAAGTAGAAGGTCGTCTCGCGGAACGCGACGCCTTCCCAGGCCTCGTCGTGCCCGCGGGCCGCGATCTCCGAGGGCGTGAACGTCTTGGACAGGTCCAGCACGAACTGGTCCAGCGTCATCCCGTACTTGGACTGTCCGAACAGGAAGCTCGGCGGGCGCGCCGTCAGCCGGATCACCGCGCCGGTGGGAGCGGTCGGATCGAAGGGGTCCGGCGAATCCACCACCTGGACGACCGTGCCAGCCGCGCCGCCGCCGCTGATCCTCACCACGCCCTTGCCGACCAGGAACACGCGCTTGGTCGCTTCGGTGGTTCCCGTCGGCTCCAGGGTCAGGACGGTGACCCCGTCGCCGCCGCTGGTCTTGGCGGCCTGCACGCCGGGGATCAGGACCTCGACGTCCCAGACCTCGATGTCCAGGGTCCACTGCTGCGGCGACGGCTCTTCCTGGCCCGCGGACGCGGCGCCGCGGCGGATGGCCAGGCGGAAGGGCAGCCCCTGGGTCAGGCCGGGGATCTTGATCGCCCAGCTCGAGGTGTCGACGTCCAGGGCGTCGGCGATCGACTGCAGCACGCCCTCGTGCAGGAAGAAGTCGGCGCTGGCGGAGCTGTGGTGGTCGAGGATCGTCAGGATCCCGATCTGCTCGACGATCTCGTCGGGCGCCTGCAGGGCAGGTCCGGTCGTCTGCGGCAGCAGGTCCAGGATGCTGATGCCGAGACGATTGCTCACACTTCCCCCCTGCAGGCCCAAGCGTCCTGCCAGCGCGCACAGACGTGACAATCTCTAGTTCATATAACAACTCACGATTACATCCACCGGGCAAGTTGGAATTGAGCTGGACAACATTACATTGTGCATGGCCCGTCTCTCCGGATCTCGGCGAGCAGATGGTCACGGCCTCGGGCGCGCCGGCCCGGGCCGTCAGCGGTCAGGGTGTTCGCAGGCGTAAGGAGTCGCCAAGCGGCCGCGTCCGAGCAGACGGACTGCAAGATCCGCGTGGCGGTGAGAGAGGGATTCGAACCCTCGATAGGCTTTCACCTATACACGCGTTCCAGGCGTGCGCCTTCAACCACTCGGCCACCTCACCCCGTCGCGCCGGCCCTGGGGCCGGGTGCGTGGAAGGCGCGCAATATACGGAGGGCGGCGGCGGCGACAAGCCGGCTCTGGGGCGGCCTGACGGGGCGGCTGGGAACGGCCCCTGGCGCCGGCCGTTGCAAGGCCTATCTTGCAGGCTCTGACCATGGAGGCCCCAGGCCATGCCGTCCATCGCCGACAAGCTCAGGATGCCGACGCCCGACCAGGCGCTGCCCGGCCGCGGCCAGCCGATCCCCACCGAGGCGGCGCACTTCGTCAGCGGCGCGCCGCTCAAGGGGCCCTATCCCAAGGGCGCGCAGCTCGCCCAGTTCGCGCTGGGCTGCTTCTGGGGCGCCGAGCGCCTGTTCTGGAAGATCCCCGGCGTGATCGTGACCGCGGTGGGCTACGCCGGCGGCTCCACGCCCAATCCCACCTACGAGGAGGTCTGCTCCGGCCGCACCGGCCATGCCGAGGTGGTGCTGGTGGTCTTCGACCCCAAGGTCGTGTCCTACGAGGCCCTGCTCAAGGCCTTCTGGGAGAACCACGACCCCACCCAGGGCATGCGCCAGGGCAATGACGTGGGCGCCCAGTACCGTTCGGCGATCTACACCTACTCCGACGCCCAGCTGAAAGCGGCCGAGGCGTCGCGCGAAGCCTACGCCAAGGCCCTGGCCGCGCGCGGCATGGGCCCCGTCACCACCGAGATCGCGCCCGCGCCCGAGTTCTACTTCGCCGAGGGCTACCACCAGCAGTACCTGGCCAAGAATCCCGGCGGCTATTGCGGCCTCGCCGGCACGGGCGTCGTCTGCCCGGTGGGCGTCGGGGTCGCCGCCGAGTGACGCTCGAGGCGCTGGACGCGTTCCTTCGCGCCCTTCCAGGCGTGACCATGGATGTCCTGTGGGAGGTCGACCACGTCTACAAGGTCGGCGGCAAGATGTTCGCCGTGATCGGCCCCTCTGGATCGATCTCCTTCAAGGCCAAAGACGTGGCCTTCGAGATGCTGGTCGAGACCGGCGCGGCCCGTCCCGCGCCCTACATGGCCCGCCTCAAGTGGGTCCTGGTCGACGATCCGGCGGACTTTCCCGAAGCGGACCTGCGGCATTATCTCGGCGACGCCCACGCCCAGGTCGCCGCCAAGCTGACGCGCAGGGCCCGCCGCGAGCTGGGACTGGAAGCGCAGGCCGGCTGACTGGGCCGGCCAGGCCTTGGCGGGCGAAGCTCACGCTCCTACAACGAAAGGCTGTCGACGGTCGGGGGCGGCCTTGGAAATCGACCAGGACATCTCGGTCTTCCTCGAGCAGGTGTTCGCCTGCGCGCCTGACGTCGCCGCCGCCATCGCCGGCCGTGCGCACGAGCGCCGCTATCCGGCGCGGGCGATCATGGTCAGCCAGGGCCAGAGCGGCGCCGAGACCTTCCTCCTCATCCTCGGGCGCGCGCGCGCCATGCTCTACGGGGCCGAGGGCCAGCTCGTCCTGCTGCACGAGTATGGGCCCGGCGACCTCTTCGGCGCCCTGGTCGAGGCCGCACCGTCCCAGGACGCCGAGGTCGTCGCGGTGGACGACGTCCACGCGGCCCTCTTCCGCATGGCCGACTTCCTCGCCCTGATCGAGCTGCACGCCTGCGTCGGCCTGGCGCTGTCACGGATGCTGCTGAGGCGCCTGCGCGAGACCACTGGCCGGATGGTCGAGCGCACGACCTTGTCGGCGGCGGGCCGGATTCATGCGGAGCTGCTGCGGCTGGCGCGCCAGGGGGACGGGCGCACGGTTCGCCCCGCGCCGGTGCTGGCGGCCCTGGCGGTGCGCGTGCTGTCCACCCGCGAGACGGTCTCGCGCACGATCAATGCGCTGGAGCGGCGCGGCCTGATCCGCCGCGAGCCGGACGCCCTGGTGATCGTCTCGCCGAGCCGGCTGGAAGAGATGGTCGTCTAGCCGCCCCCGCGCGGCTGCAGCGAATAGAGCTTCAGGGCCGAGTCCGCATCCCCGCCGGGCAGCTCGCCCACGAGTTCGGTGCGCGCGCCGGGCGCGCCGGCGGCATGCAGGGCGGCGGCGAAGTCCTGGGTGACGTGGACCGCACCCTCCGGGACCGAGGCCAGGATGCTCGCGGGCGTCATCGCCGCCGGGCCGAGCAGGAGCGGCGGGCCGCCGAAGGGGTCCTCGACCCGATGGACGATCCCGTAGTGGCCCGCGATTCTGGCGCGGCCGTTCAGCGAAGCGGCGATGTGGAGCGCGGCCCGCGCCGCTTCGGCGGGGCGGGCGAAGGCGACCGACAACGCGCCATGGCTCCAGCGAGGCGCCGCCATTGGGGCCGGGCCGGCGGCGATCGCTTCAGCCAGCCGGGGCAGCGTCTCAGCATCGGCCTGGATCTCGATCAGGGCGGCGAGGCAGGCCGGGTCCGGCGGGGCCGCGGGCGCGCCCCGACGCGCGCTGCGGCCACGCGGCGAGCGCAGCAGCCTCTGTCGCCGCCCGCTCCCAATCCACGCCTGGCCGATCGATCCGCTGACGCCCGCATCGCCCGCCTCCCCGGCGTCGAGGATCAGCAGCTGGATCGCCTCGGTGGTCAGGATCTCGGCATGCATCGCAGCCGCGCCCATCGCCGCCTCGGCGCCCAGGCGGATGCTGAGCGCGTTCGGAGGCGCGCCGGCCGGTCCGACCGCGCGCACGGCCGCGCGCGCCAGAACCCGGTCGAACCTCCGGGCCCAGTCCGCGCCGGCGCTCGCCGCGGAGGCCAGGCGGAACGCCGGGACGCCGCCCGGCAGCACGAGCTCCAGCTCGGCGCCCTCGTCCAGCAGGGCCTCGGCGATGACGATGTCGGCGCCGGCCGCCAGCGCCCCAAAGCCGAAGCCGACGCGTTCCTCGCGCAGCACGGCCCGCACCTGGTCGGCGAGCTCACCGGCGCCGGCGGCCAGGTCCATGTGGCCGGCGAAGTGCAGGCAGCGCGGCGGCCGCATGGGATCGAGCCAGGCCTTGTCCCGGCCGGTCTCGTCCAGGATCAGGGCGAACTGGCGCAGGGTCGAGGCGTGGTCCTCCCAGGCCCGCGGCGCGCGGGCGATGGCCGCGGCCAGGGAGGCGCGGGCCTCCGCATCGGCGCCCAAGAGCAGCAGGGCTTCGGCCCGCGTGGCCTCCTGGTAGTAGGGCGTGTCGGGCTCGCCCGCGCCGCCATCCAGTCGCTCCAGGACCTGCCTGGCCAGTTCCCGAGCCTGCTCGCCCTGGCCCGCCAGCAGCGACAGGGCCGCCGCATTGATCAGCGGATAGGTCGCGCCGCCGATCTCGGCGGCCCGCGCATAGGACCGGGAGGCCTCCCGGTAGAGCCGCCGGCGCTCGTTCCCGACCGACCGCAGCGCCCGGTCCTTCAACAGGCGACCCCGCACGCTCAGCACGGCGGGGTCGTCGTCTAGATCCTCAAGCCCAGCCTCTTGGAACCGCCGCCAGGCCAGGTCCAGCGCGCCGGACCGGGCGTAGGCGGTGATGGAGAGGAGGGGGGGCGGAGGTCAAGCCTCTGTCTGCTGGCCGCTAAGGCTGGCGCGCGCCGGCTGCGGTTCAGCGACTGTCCGAGATCGACCATCAAAGGCTGGTGGTCGTCCCAGGTTAACTGGATGTAGGGGCTGAACAGATCGTCGAGCTTCACGTTGGTCTGGGGATCAAGCTCCGCGAAGAGGTTGAAGCCGTCGTAGTTGTCGGGTTCGGATAGGCGTGTCAGGAGGCTTCCGGCGCAGAAATATGCGTAGCGGCATTTGTTCCGGCCTCGTCGGCCATGCCGACGTTGAAATAGCGCTAGTCCGTCAGTTCCGCCTTTGTCGAGGCCGGGAACGGCTGGGCCGGAATTCCCAGTTCACGTTGTCGTCGAACTCGAACATGACGATACAGGTCTCGGTCAAATCTTGATGTCGAGTGGTGAAGCTGGCGGTCGACGAGGAAGGTGGCAGAGTCATTCTTCTGCCTGCCTGCGCTCTGAATGAAATCCTATCGATGCTGGTCCTGTTCCGGCCGATGCTGTTGAGGGTCGGCGGATCGAGGTAATAGACCACCTGCAAGCCTTGCCGTTCACCATCATGGTGATCCGGTAGGTAAAGGATTTCATAACCCATCGCCGGACCAGCGTGGCGGGGACTTGCCTATCTCTGATCCGTTACCTATGGAACTGGCTGTGGCGTGCCAGCGGCTGCCGGCTGGCATTTTCATCGCCCATGCCGTTGTTTGGATGGTCTGATTCCAATCGTTGTGATCCGTTTGCAGTCGCTTGGCGGCGTTGAGTTCCTTAAATCGGCGGGAGATCATCTGCCTTTCGGCGCTGCCAGGACGTTTTCGCGGTTCGAGCCGGATCATTTGGTCGAGCGTGTCCGCGGGCGCGCGCAGCCGGTCTCGGGTGCCAGAAGTCTTGCGGAGACGCTCTCGATCCAGGCGATCGCACGTTGTAGCCCGATCCATGTTCCTTCAGGTCCGTGTTCTGCGGGTCGGCGGCCATCAGCTTGCCGAGCATCCGTTCCTGAACGAGACGGTGTCGTCAGGCGTCGCGCCAAGTCGCCGTTGACCTTGGTAAGCGTCTGCGAGCCATCGCGTGCCGGTTGGCGACGTCGTACGTGATCCCGATTGGCGCAGAGGATCGAGCGGCGGCCTTCTCCAGTCTTGCGAGCGCCGGCGTGCAAAGCCGAAGGCCGTCGGCGGATCACGCTCTTCGTAGACCTCGATCGAGCGAGCAGGTCTCCGTTGGCATATCCGGCTTCGCTCAAGTACTTCGGATTGTCGGGCGCGATGGCGACCAGTCGGTCGGCCAAGCGCTTGTAGGCGCGGAACGCTGGCCTCGCGGCCTCGTACCGCTCCCGGGTATAGTCCGCTCGGCCGATCCAGAACTCGCTCTGGGCATGGGCGAAGATCCGATCCGGATCGTTGGGCGCCTTGGCGAGCAGCGCGGCGGTGGTCCGGCTGGCCTCGCGGAACTTGGCAAGGGCGGCCTCGTCGTTGCCGAGCGTCTCGTCGTCCTCGCCCATGGCGTGGAGGACCCGGGCCCGGCGCTCGAGCGAGGCGGGAGGCAGGCGGCGGAGATCCTCGTCGGAATAGTAGGCGAGCGCGCGCTGGTTGACGGCGGTCATCACGTCGAGCCGTCCGACGCCCTTCAGCTTGTCCCTCAGATCGGTGAGCATGAACTCGACCAGTCCTTCCGCCTCGGCGCGCTGGCGCAGGGCGTCGGCCCGGGCGGTCAGCGCGAAGATCGTCAGCAGGCCCATCGCTAGCATCGCCGCGAGGGCGCCCGCCGTGACGGCCGTCACGGCCTTCAGGCGCCGTTGGGCGTCGCGTTGGACGAGCTCGTCGAGTCCCACGCCCGCTACCCCGGCGACGAGCTTGAGCAGCCCCAGCCGATCGCCGTCCTTGCCGGCGCGGAAGTCAGCGGCGAGGGGCTCCGGCGGCTTCCCGCGCCGTCGGGGGCCCTGGACAAGGCGGTTGGGAACGCGTCCGCCGGCTCCCCCTCGGCCAGGGCCGCCAGGATCGGCCGGTCGGGGTGCAGGGCGCGGAAGGTCTCGATCTCGCGCGCGACCCAGGGCGAGGCGGCTGCGGCGGGCGAGCAGACGACGATCAAGGCCTCGGAGGCGGCCAGGGCCGCGCGCACCTCCTCGCTGAGGTCGTGCGCCGCGGGCAGCTCCTCGCGGTCGCGGAAGATCGGCGTCAGGCGCCGGGGAACGACGCCGCGCGCGGTAGCCTGGCCCGCCAGCCGCCGCGGCAGGACGTAGCTTTCCAAACGGCGATGCAGCCGCCGCCCGAAGGCGGCGTCCCTGTGGCTGTAGCTGATGAACGCGCGATATCGCGCGCCTTCGCTCGCGTCCGTGGCCACCGCACGCCCCCGACGATGCCAACTCGACCCTGCCAGAACCTTCGGTTGAGAACAATGGGAAGCTGCGAGAGTCACGGGCGCAGCTGTTGCGCGTGATCGCAGTCACGGAGGGGCTGCGCCTGCGGCGGCTACGCATCAAGCCTCGGTCAATTCATTTGAAGGAGGCGATGATGAAGTCGACTGCGACCTTGATGAAGGCCTGCGGAAACACGGGCTTGATGCTGCTGTTTGCGACTGCTCTTGGCGCTGCCCCCGTGCAGGCCAAGTCCAAGCCGCCGCATCTTCAGTGCCAGCTCCACGAGTTCCAGCGGCGGCGGAACGCGGGACAGTCATCGGAACTATCTCGCCGAGGCGTCCGTTGCGGTCGACGAGGTGCTGACGGGCGGCGGATGCTCGGCGGAGAGCTCGAACAACCCCGACAGCGACACCTTCCAGCTGATCGACTCCCACCGCAGCGACGTCGGAACCTGGCGTTGCGTGGCCAAGGACCCGAATGACGACGATTGGCCCATAGTCAAGGCGACCGCCATCGGGTGCAAGATCTTTCCCTAGACGGGGCGGAAGGGACCGACCTTCGGCTTCAACGAACGGCCGCGCGGCCCCACCGTGCGGCCGTTTCCGTTTGGGCAGCGGTCCGGGCACCGTCCTTCGGCGACCCGTGACCGCCGTCACGGCAAGCCTGGCCTCGGGCGCCCTAGCCTTGATCCTGAACAGCCCGACCTTCGTCGGGCGGGCGAGCCTTGGAGGCTGGGATGAGGTGGTCCTTCGCAAGCGGCCTGGCGCTGATCGGCGCCCTCAACGCGGGATGCGCCAACGTGGTCGAGTACATGAGCAGCAGGCAGGACTCGGCCGTGGCCTCAACCCCGACAGCGTGCAGGGCGTCAGGGACAGGATGAAGCTGCTGCAGCTCAGCCGGCCCTGCAATCCGCTCGACGCGGCGGCTGACCGGCTGAGAGGTCAGCCGATGCCGCAAGGCGGGTCCGACGCCGTCATCGTGACGCCGCTGGATAAGGATTCCTGCAAGCGAGACAAGAAGGACGCCGGCCTTGGAGCCTCCCCGCCGGAGGTGCCGTGCGGCGCAGCGAAGTTTCAGGGGTTGATCCGGCCGCAGCGCAGCCACGACGCTTTCAAGTTCTTCTGTCTGCAGCAGAAGGCCGAGGAGGAAGAGACGAAGACCGACCCTGACCCGAAGGTCATGGTCAAGTACGTCTCGGCCGGGATCACGCTCTCCAACGAGCTTTGCGACGCCTGGTTCCAACGCCTCGGCGTCGCCCAGGTGACCTTGCGCCAGACCTCCGACGCCATCAGCTCGGCGGGATCGTTGACCCAGGCGATCATGGCCTTCGCGAAGTCCAACACGCGCTCGATGGGACTCACGGCGTCCGTCTTCGGCGTGAGCAAGCAGACCGTCGACACCTTGGCAGCCAACTACATCGTTGCGGTGGATCTCACCTCCGTCGCGACGGCCGTCCGCGAATATCGAGGCCTGTACGCCCAGAAGATTCTCCAGACTCCGACCGCATGGAACTACTACAGCGCCCGCAGTGTGATCATGGCCTATGACAACACCTGCTCGGCTCTGTCGGTGAAGCAGTTCATCAACACGCGGGTGTCCGGCGATGGGGGGGCCGACGTCGACAAGCTGACCGACGCGGCCATCAACCGGTTCCTCGACGACACCGGCGGCTTCTTCGGAGCGACGCTGACGGCCGCCCAGCTGGTGGATGTCTACGCCTACCTCTTCGTCCCGGAAGCGTCGGCGGACATCCGCCAGAAGCTGCTCGCGGATCTTCCGGACGCGCTCAAGGACGACAAGGGCGTCAAGTTCAAGCCGGGCGGCAAGGGGCAGGGCGCGTTCAAGATGGAGCTGGCATACGACAACATCGACCAGGCGTTGATGGCGCGCGCCCTGGCGAGGGTCGAGCAGCTCAAGGCCATGAGCGGCGGGTCCGCCCCGGGCGCATCGACTGAGGGCCAGCCCCCGAAGCCGTCGTCCTCCACCCCGTTGTTCGCCGTGCCGGTGGATTCCCGGAACCGGCCGCTGGACGTGCCGCCGAAGCCTTAGCGGGCTGGCGGCTTCGCGGCGGGTGATGCAGCCGGCGCGCCATCCGCGCCGTCCCACGTCTCCCCCCACCCTTGCCCCCGTCGCCCTGAACCGGTCTAACGTGAGGCCCGGGATCGCAAGGCCGGCGGGAGGCGGTGGTGCTCGACGCATTCCTGACGCGCACCATCGAGGTGGGGACCTTCGCCGTCCGCCGTCCGAACGGACGCATGGCGGCCTGTGGCGACGGGACGGCGCCGGCTCGCCGGGCCGAGGCCGCTGAATGACGCCCGTGGGCGCAGGCGTCGCGGCCATCGCCGGGGCCATCGTCCTCATCGCCTTCGCTGCGCCCGCGCTGGGCGCCCCCTCTACGCCCCATGCGCGGCTCCAGGCGGCTATCGCCGCGTTCGACCGCTACAGCCGCGAGGCCGACCCCGTCACCGCCGGGCTCGACGGCGATCGGGCCGCGCTCGGCCTCTGGCCCGACAATTCGCCCCGCGCCGTCGCCACGCGGGTTGCGGAGCTGAAGGGGATCAAGGCGCGCCTGGCCGGCCTTCAGGGGGCCAGGCTGAAGGGCGAGGACGAGACGGACCGCGCCTATCTCGCCTGGCTCGTGGACGACAAGCTCGAGGGCTACGCCTTCGACCAGGCGCGCGAGCCCTTCTCCTCCGACAGCGGCCCCTTCGACACCCCCGACTACGCCGCGCGCTCCACCGCGATCCACGGCGAGGGGGACGCGGCGGCTTGGCTGGCCCGGCTGAAGGCCCTGCCGGCCTACTACGAGACCGAGATCGCCAACGCCCGGCGCGGGATCGCCACAGGCTTCGTCCAGCCGCGCGCCATCGTCGAGGTCGCGCTCAGGGCGGCGCGGGCCCGGGCGGACGAGCCGGCCGAGCAGAGCGCGCTCCTCATCCCGTTCAAGGACCTGCCGTCCTCCATCCCGGCGGACCGCCAGGCGGCCCTGCGCGCCGAGGCGCTGCAGATCGTCCGTGACCGGATCAAGCCCGAGGAGCAGGCCTACGTCCGCATGATGGCCGAGGACTATCTGCCCAAGGCGCCCGAGGCGCTGGGCGTGAGGTCACTGCCGGACGGCGCGGCCTACTACGCCTTCCTCGTGCGCCACTACACCACCACCGACCTCAGGCCCGACCAGGTCCACGCCATCGGCGTCGAGGAGGTGGCGCGGATCAGGAAGCGCATGGACGCGGTGATCGCCGAGACCGGCTTCAAGGGGAGCTTCGCCGATTTCCTGGCGTTCCTGAGGTCCGATCCGCGCTTCTACGCCAAGACCCCGGACGAGCTCCTGGAGCGGGCGGCCGTGCTGGTCAAGCGCATCGACGACCAGCTGCCTGGCCATTTCGGCGTCCTGCCCCGGCTGACCTTCGGCGTCAGGCCCGTGCCGGCCGAACTGGCCGAGGGCTACACCTCGGCCCGCTACTGGCAGGGCAGCCCTGACCAGGGGATTCCCGGCGAGTTCATGGTCAACACCTCGCACCTGGACCAGCGGCCGCTCTACGAGCTGCCGGCGCTGGCCCTGCACGAGGCGATCCCCGGCCACCACCTCCAGATCGCCCTGGCCCAGGAGCGCAAGGACCTGCCGTTCTTCCGCCGCAACGGCTCTCTGGACGCCTATGTCGAAGGCTGGGCGCTCTACTCGGAAGGCCTTGGCGAGGAGATGGGGATCTACCAGACGCCCTACGAGCGCTTCGGCCGGCTCTCCATGGAGATGTGGCGCGCCTGCCGCCTCGTCGCCGACACGGGGATCCACTGGCTCGGCTGGACGCGCGAGGAGGCCAGGCGGTGCTTCGTGGAGAACACCGCGCTCGCGCCCAAGAACATCGATGTGGAGCTCGACCGCTACATCTCCTGGCCGGGCCAGGCCCTGGCCTACAAGATCGGCGAGCTCAGGATCGAGGCGCTGCGCAAGAAGGCCGAGGCGGCGCTGGGCCCGAAGTTCGACCTGCGCAGGTTCCACGACGCGATCCTGCTGGACGGGCCGCTGCCGCTCGGCCTGCTGGAGTCCAAGATCGACGCCTGGATCGCCGCCCGGAAGGCCGCGCCTTAGGCGCCGTCGTCGGTCGAAGGTCTCTTCCTGGCCAGGCGCCCCGGTCTGGCGCCGTCCGGCGCTGCGTTGCGCCACACCCCGGCGCCCAGGCCGAGGTTGCGCGGATCGCCCCGCATCACGGCCTCGAGCCTGACCAGATAGGCCAGCCGCCATCGCCGCGCCCAGGGCTCGAACGTCTCGCCGGGCTCGGGCGAGGGCAGGGGATCGAGCTCGATGACGATCCGGTCGTCCCGCCACAGCGGCGCGCACCAGAAGGACGGGACCTTCAGCTTCCACACCAGCTTGGGCGTGAAGCCCGACAGGGCGACCGTGCGCCCGTTCACCTGAACTTCAAGGGCGTCGCGGATGGACGGGGCGTCGGCCATCAGGCCGATCATCGTCCCGGCCTTCACTGATCTCATCGCTTCGCGCAGCGCCGGCAGCGGATCCTCGCGGATCGGAATCAGGGTCCCGTCCCCCTCGGGGTCCCACTGGTCGCGTCCGGCCGCGCCCAGGGTGCGAAACGGCAGGCCGCAGGCCTGGAAGAACTGCACCGCCGCCCCGGTGGGGCCGAAGTGGCCGCCGGCGAGCACGCAGCCCGTCCCGCCCGCCAGAGCCTCGCGCAGGGCCGTGAGGTCGGGCGGATCGATGTAGGCCATGATCTCGCGGGTTTGCTCGCCGCCCAGGAGCCACCAGTTGCGCATCAGCTCGCGCGCCTGGTGGCCCCAGCCGGCCGCCGCGCGCCAGGCCTCCGGATCCCAGGCCGCCTGGTCGGCGAGGCTCCAGGCCCAGTCCAGCACCTGGGGTGCGACCGGCGGAGGCGCGTTACGGCCCTTGAGCGCGTCCAGCTCCTCGCCCAGCCGTTCGCGAAGGCGCCGGGCCTGCAGCTGCTTGAGGCGCCGGCCGACGGCCCTGGCCTGCTCGGTCCGGCCCAGGGTCTGCAGCAGTTGGAAGGCCCGTTTCAGCGAATCCTCGTCCCAGGCATCGAGGGCGGCGGCCTTCAGCAGGGCCCCGATCTCTGCATCGGCGTCGTCGAGCGTGCGGCGCAGGCGCGCGAGCCGGCGCCAGTCCTCGGCGCGCTCCGGGTCGGCCTCCGCGACCCACGCCTCGACCAGCAGCTGCGCATGGTCGGTCCGGCCCGTCTCGACGTTGAGCTGGACCAGGCGGACGCGAAGGCTGAAGTCCGCCGCGCCGATCGCCAGCATCCGTTCCAGCAGGGCGGCTTCGGCCTCGCCTTCGCCGCCGTCGGCCAGCCGGCGGCGGATCCGGTGCAGCAGCTCGAGGTTCGCCGGCTCGCGTCCGGCGACGGCCAATCCCACCGCGCCCAGCGTCTCGGGCGGCGCGGCGCCGACCAGCTTGGCGAGGCGCCGGTGCGCGTCCAGGTCGTCCGGCTGCAGGGCATGGACCTCGTTCCAGGCTGCGAGCGCGCCGGCATGGTCGCCCTGGCCCTCGAGCTCGCGCGCCCGCGCCTTTGCGGGCTCCAGGATCTCTGGCGGCGCGGCCGGCGCCTCGGGGCTCGCGCCGCCGGGCGCACGCGGGGCCGCCGCTTGGACCGCCCGCGTCGCCCGGCCCCGGCCTGCCATCTGTGCGATACGGCGCGCCATCAGGCGTTGTATAGCTTGCAAGAGAGCTGGCGGGGACCGGCCGGATGCGGCTTCACCTGATTGCGCCACAGTCGAACGCCCACACCGAGTACGCCCGCCTGGCGGCGTCCGGCGGCCGGTTCGTCACGCGCGTGGCCCAGGCGGCGATCGCCACGGTGGCGGCCCTGGCGCCGCCGGACTTCGAGGTCAGCCTCTGCGACGAGGCGATCGCGCCGGTCGACTTCGACGTGGCGGCCGATGTCGTGGGGATCACGGCCAATGTGTCCCAGGCCCTGCGCGGGCTCCAGATCGCCCGCGAGTTCCGCCGCCGCGGGCGCACGGTGGTCATGGGCGGGCCGCACGTGTCGCTCGCGCCCGAGCTCTTCGAAGGGCATGCCGACTGCCTGGTCGTGGGCGAGCTCGAGCCGATCGCGGCCGAGCTCTTCGCTGACATGCGCCTTGGCCGCCTCGGGCCCCGGTACGAAGGCGGCCGCGCCGACATGGCCGTCTCGCCCCCGCCGCGATGGGACCTCTATCCCAACGAGTTCGCGCTCAGCGGCGTCGTCCAGACCAGCCGCGGCTGCCCCTTCGAGTGCCATTTCTGCGACGTCATCCAGTACCTCGGCCGGGTCCAGCGGCATAAGGCGCCGGCCCAGGTGATCGCCGAGGTCCAGGCGCTCTACGACCTGGGCTACAACCTCATCAACCTCGCGGACGACAACCTCACCGTCTACCGCCGCCGCGCCCGCGAGCTGCTCCAGGCCCTGGCCGACTGGAACGGCGCCGACGGCCGCGGCTACGTCACCTTCACCACCCAGATGTCGATCGACGCCGCGCGCGACGAAGAGCTTCTGGCCATGTGCAACGACGCGGGCCTGCTGAACGCCTTCGTCGGCATCGAGACCTCGAGCGAGGACGCCCTGGCCGAGAGCAAGAAGCGGCAGAACCTCAAGGTCGACCTCGTCGAACAATGCCGGCGCATCGTGCGCGCCGGAATCCGCATCGAGGGCGGGCTGATGGTCGGCTTCGACAGCGACGATCGATCGGCGTTCGAGCGCCAGTACGCCTTCGCCATGTCCCTGCCGGTGGGGACGTTCAACCTGTCCGTCCTGACCGCGCCGGTGGCGACGCCGCTCTACGAGCAGCTCAGCGCCGCGGGCCGGATCGTCACGGGCGACGTCCTGGCCCAGTTCCCCAGCGCCAACCTCGTCACCAACTTCGAGCCGGCCCGGATGAGCCGCGACGACCTCTACGTCGGCGCCAAGTGGCTGCTGAACCGCCTGTTCGATCCGGACGCCTTCCTCTCGCGGCTGACCGCCATGAGCGAGCTCTTGAAGCCGCCGCCCTGGGTGCGCCATGGCGGGCGCCGCTATGTCCATCCCAGCCGGCGGATCTCGGCCGGCTATGTCGCCCAGATCATGCGCAAGTCGGCCCGCCGCGACCCCCGCCGCGCCGCCCTGGTCAGGGCCGCCTTCGACCTCATGCGGGCCCGGCCCGAGATCCGCGACGGCCTCGGCGACGCCCTTTCGCACTATCTGATGACCCTGCGCAGCTACGAGCTGAACGGAACCTATGATCCCGCCTGGGCCGCCATGGACGCGCCGCCCTTCGGAATCGAGACCGCCGACCGGCATCTCGAGCGCATCCGCGCGAGCGCCTAGACGGACGGCGGGTCGGGCCGCTGGTAGAGGAAGATCCGGCCGAGCGCGTCCATCATCTCGAGCCACTCGACGAAGGTCGTCTCGCTGTCGAGGTCGCGCAAGGTCGGCCAGAACTTGCTGGACCAGCCGCCGCTGTACATCCGGCACTGGGCGCAATCGACGTCCGAGGTGCCGCACTTGGCCGTGGCCCTGGCGAGATCGGGCTTGTGGTAGCGCATCAGGCCGATCATCCGCGATCCGCAGTGGACAGCGACGCCCGTCTCCGGATCGAGGTCGTAGAGCGGCCCCGGCTGGGTGGCCCAGCGGTTGTAGGCCGACGAATAGACGACGGTTTCGGGGAAGGCCTCCATCAGGTCCTCGACCAGGCCGCGCGTCCGGTCCAGGTCCTCGTCCGAGAAGCAGGGCGTCTCGTCCGTCCGGCTGACCCGGAAGTAGAGGTCGTCGTTGCTCGCGCCGCGCTTCAGCTTGTCCAGGTAGCTGAAAGTCGGCGAGTACATGTTGAAGGTCAGCGGCAGGCCGCTGTCGCGGCACATCTCGGCGACGGTCCTGACGCCGTCCAGGTTCCACGGCGACAGGGTGTAGAGGATGATCGCCCTGGGATCGCCGGCGTAGGTCGCGATGGCCTTCCTGAAGACGCTCGCGCCGCGCAGCTTGCGGTCCATGGCGTCCTCGCCCGCCCAGACCGACACGCCGATGCGGTAGGGGATGGCCGGGTCGATCCGGATCGTCCCATTGGTGCCGATGTTGCCATGGGGGAAGCAGCGGCTTGCGGCCAGCAGCCGCTCCTGGTGCAGCGCCGGCTCCGCGCCGACGAAATAGGCCATGCTGACGCCGCGCCGGCCCTCGTCGGCGAAGAAGGCTTCCCACGCCTCGGTCGACGTCTCCTCGCGGACCGGCGTCTGAAGGCCGCCCTCGAAGTAGTAGCAGCCCTCGCAGAAGAGGTTGCACCGCTGGGAGATCTCGTAGAACGCCGGCTTGCGGAAGGCGTGGACGACCCGCCGGGCCGCCCGGTAGCGGGGCCTCAGGCCGGGGCGGCGCTCCAGGATCCGGTCGATGGCATGCAGGGTCGGACGGATGTCGCGCGGCGCATAGGCCGCCTGGTTCTCGGCCGGGTCCGGTTGGGGTGTCTGCGTGCTCTCAGGTAGGAGGAGGGAGTCGGTCATGACGCAGCTCGACGCCCGTCGCGTCCCATGGTTGGCGGTCGCTCGCGGCGACCGTCGCAACTTAGCCGATAATTTGCGCCGCCGATCAAGCCGGCGCCGCGCGACAGGCGAAGATCGCGGATGGGATGGGCGACAGCGGCGCCGAATCCCGCATCGGCTGCAGGTTCAGTCGGCGGGCTTTCGAAGCACCGCCAGGACGTAGGCGTCGGCCGCCCGCTCGAGCGGCCCGGCTCGCAGGCCCAGGCCGTTGCGGTTCACGAAGGCGCAGAAGGGCTTGAGCGTCCGGTCCGTGATGTCCTCCAGCGCCTCCACCTCCAGCCCCGCCCGCCCGCAGCGCGCCGCATACTCGTCCTCGCCGACCCAGATGTTGCGCGCCGGTATGCCGAAGCCGAAGGGCCGCCTGAACAGGATGTCGGTCACGATGGCCTTGCCGCCCGGCCTGAGAATGCGTCGCACCTCGCCGAGAAAGTCGTCGCGGGAGTCGAAGTGGAACGCCGCCTCCACGCTGTGGACGCGGTCGGCGCAGCCTGGGGCGATCGCCATCCGCGCCGCGTCCATCACGGCGAACCGCGCCCCCGCGACCTTGCCGGCGCAATGGAGCGACTGCACCGGCGAGAAGTTGATCCCCACGACCAGCGCCTGCGGATAGTGCGCGCCGAACATCGCCGCGCCGGCGCCCAGGCCGCACCCGACGTCGAGCACCAGCGTTGACCGTTTGGCCTCGTCATCGTCATCGGCGCGCAGGTGCATCTCCACCAGCCGATGCGCGGCCTCCCCCAAGCCCTCGGGCGGCCCGGCCGGATGGGGACCCCAGTCGCCGAGGTTGTAGAAGTCGGTCCCGTCGTAGGTCCGGCGGACTTCCGGATCGAGGATCCCGGCGTCGTAGCGGCTGGCCAGGTTGGGGCGGCTGCGGGCCATGGGCGATAGTGACCCTGATCGCAATGTCGCCGTCAATGCCGTGCCCGTGCTGAGCCGGACGCCGCGAGGACGATGCTGGAGGTTCGCATCGGGGTCGGGCGGGACGCGGTCGGCCCGTCCGGCGCGGGTCGTGTTCCCGGCCAACGCCCGTGCGCTCGTTGGCCATTGTCAGCCTTGGCGGTAAGTCTCCCGCTGATTCAGGCTGAACTTGCGTCCTTGCGCAGGACGATGAAGTAGTAGGCCTGTTGCGCCCGTTGATGCAGCACCGCCTCGGCGGCCCTGCCCCTGCGCCTCGAGGAAGGCGTAGAATGGCAGCAGCGTCCATTCGGTTATGTCCTGAAGCAGCTCGATTTCGAGGCCGGCCTGCGCGCAACGGGCGCGATACTGATTCTCCCCGATCCAGATGTTCCGGGCGGGAACGTCCTCACCGAGTCCGCGGCGGAAGAGGATGTCGGTGAGGATGGCCTTGCCGCCTGGGCGCAGCACCCTGCGCAGCTCGTTCAGGAAATCGTCCCGGGAGTCGAAGTGGAAGGCCGCCTCGACACAGTGGACACGGTCGACCCGGTCGGGCCCGACGGCCAGTCGCGCCGCGTCCATCGCAGCGAAGCGGGCCCCCGGCGCCGTGCGCGCGGCGTGGATCGCCTGGACGGCCGACAAATTGATGCCGAGGACCAGGGCGTTCGGGTAGTGCGCACCCATCAGCGCCGCGCCTGAACCCAGGCCGCAGCCGACGTCGAGGACGACGTTCGAGCGACGGGCCTCGTCGTCGGCGTCGGCGCGCAGATGTCGCTCGACCAGCGCTTTGGCGGCTTGCCCGAGGCTGGCGGGCGGTCCGTCCGGTCCTGGGCTCCAGTCGCCGACGTTGAAGAAGTCCGTTCCGTCATAGAGCGTCCGTGCGGCTGGATCGAAGATGGCCGCGTCGTAGCGCTCGGAGAAGGCCGCAGAACGGTAAGTCATGGGTGATGCTGAGCCCCGCCACGGCGGCGCCGTCAACGGGGAAGCCGTGCTATGGGAGCGGCGTGCACATCATCGGCGACCACTCCAGGCTGGTCCGACGAGCCAGATCGGCAGCGCGGCCAGCACGTCGATGAGCGCCCTGCTGAATCCTCCGGGTCTGAGACTTCGAGACGAGCCCTCGGTCCGGTGGACCTCGTTCACCCGGGTCATCCGCGACCCTGAAGCCAGCTGGCCGCGACAGATCCTGGAGCATCCGATCATCGTCGGCCGGTCCGGCGCGCGGTCCTTGGCGCTGGTCGCCGACCCCGAGGCGGTGGGCATGATCCTCACTGGTCCCGAGCATCGCTTCCCCAGGTGGCGGATTTACGAGCGCGTGGTGGGCGCCGGCGCCGGCCGCCAGAACCTCTCGGTGGCGGAAGGCGACCAATGGCGCCGCCTGAGACGGGTTCTGTCGCCGATCTTCCGCCCCGACCGCGTGACCGCGGCTGTCCCGATCTTCCGAGACCTTGCCGAGCGCGCCATGAGGGGCTGGCTGGACCAGGGCGGCGAGATCCGCCTGAACGCTGGGACGGAAATGACGGCGATCACATTGCAGGCGGTCTGGCGAGTCTTGTTCGCCGCGGTGTCGGCCGCGCCCGAGGACTCCATGGTGGAGGCGGCGGCGCGCCGGATCGGCGAGGCGCGGCTGCGCGGCGATCTGTCCGTCGGACCCGTCGTCATCCAGGAGTTGGCGGCCCGATCCCTGGAGCGCCCAGCCGTCGCAGGGGCAGGGCCGGATAACCCGTTCACGTGCTCCGGGCGGATCGACCTCACGCCAGCCGAGCTCAACGACAACGCGCGGCTGTTGCTCAGCGCCGGTTACGAGACCACCTCGGTCGCACTGACCTGGGCCCTTTGGCTGATCGGGCAGGCGCCCGAGGTCCAGCGCAAGGCGCAGGCTGAGATCGACGCGGTGGTCGGCGCAAGTCCAATCGGCGGCGAGCATATCGATCGGCTGACCTACACCGGCCAGGTCCTGCAGGAGGTCCTTCGGCTCTATCCCGTCCCGGCGATGGCGCGTCAGGCGGGCGAGCCTGTCACGATCTGCGGCGAGGATCTGCCCGCGGGCTCGATCCTGGTCATCTGCCTCTATGCCCTTCACCGCCACCGCCGCTGGTGGGGTGACCCGGACGCCTTCCAACCCGACCGTTTCGCCGCCGGTGGGACGGAGCCAGCTCATCGGTTCGCCTATCTGCCGTTCAGCGCCGGCCGCCACGCCTGCATCGGCTCGGCGCTCGGCTGGGCCGAGGCCGTGGTCGTCTTCGCCACGATCCTTCGGGCTTTCGAGGTGACGACCGATACGTCCGTCGAGGTCCGCCCCCACGCGGCCATCACCCTGCGTCCGGGAGGCGGGACTCCCGTCGTCCTGCGCCGGCGCTGAGGCGCTCCCGGCCGCGCGGCCTAGTTCTGTGACGGAGATTGCCCCTTCGCGACGATGCAGATGTGCAGGCCCAGCGACGGCTGGTGCAGGTCGACCGCTTGGCCGCCGCCAACCGAACCGACCGCGCTTGAGCTCATCGCCACTGTCGTGCTGCTTCCGGCCGCATAGACGTGCCGGCCGGCCGCGAAGGATCCCAGGGCGTTGCCGGCCGGGGTCGAGGTGTTGGTTTCGGAGGAGGACGCCAGCAAGGCATGCGTGTGGACCGGCAGCTGGGCCAGGGTCAGGTGCGTCGTGTCCGCGCCGAGCGTTTCGCCCATCGACTGGCCCGACCCCACGTGGATCGGGGTCCGGCCCATGAGATTGGGCAGCTGGAAGGTCGTCTTGCCATCCCCGCCGTAGGTCGTTCCGATGAGCTTATAGAGGTCGGGGTATGTGGCGATCGGCACCGTCTGGCCGTCGGCGCCCAGCCACAGAGCGCTTGAACTTGTTGCCGGGCAGTAGGGCGCGCCGGTGATGGTGAACTGTCCGACGAAAGGGACGGACTGGGCGGATGCCTGGGTGGCCGCGCCGCCCAGGGCCAGGGTCGCTGCGCCGAGCGCGAGCAGTCGGGAAGGTCTCATGGACGGCGATCTCCTGGGCGGATGTCGGCGGGGAGCGAAGTTGGGCGTGCGGGGCATGATCTCGCTCGCCTGGGCTATTTGCCCGTGAGCGCGACGCAGTAGCGCATCGCCAGGGTCGGCTGAAAATTCGAGTACGGCTGGTCTTGTCCGATGCTCGCGATCGAGCCGGCGTTGAGTCGCTGATTCACCTGTCCCTTGTCGGTGTAGATCGGCGTCGCCTCCGGATAGGAGGCCAGCAGGCCGCCGGAGGGTAGGTTGCTCTCCGGTCCCGTCGTCGCCGCCATCAGCTGATGGCTGTGCGAAGGCATCTGGGCGACCGTCAGCGTCGTCGTCGACGCCCCGAGCTTTTCGCCCAGTGCGACATAGGCGAGGCCGGGGCCCTGACCGGTTTCGAGGGGGACACGGCCGCGAAGGTCGGGCAGGGCGAAGGTCGTCTTGCCGTCGCCGCCGTAGGTCGTCATGTAGCGTTGGTAAAGGGTCGGGTACTGCGCGATCGCCAGCAGCTGGCCGGCGGCCTCGTCCCAGCCGCTCGGGCAGTATGCGAAGCCCACCAGCATGATGTCCCCGACGTTGGGGATGGTCGCCTGCGCTATCGCCGACGACGAGCCCATCCCTAGGGCGAGGGCGGCGACGGCGCCGAGCATCTTGGGTCTCATGGTCCGGGTCTCCTGTCTTGGGCGCGCCGTGCTTGGGCGGTGCGGTCGCGGGACCGTCGGCGTCGCCGTCCGGCTCCGCAGGAGGATCAGCTCTTTGGCGGATAGACGCCGGTGATGGCGACGCAGTAGCGGACGACCAGCGAAGGCTCGTACTCGCTGACCGGGTCGCTCTGCCCCGCCGATGCGATGGCCGAGGCGCTCAGCGCCTGGGTTGGGGTCGAGCCCGAGACGTAGACGGGGATCGCGGCCGGATAGGTCGCCAGGGCCGCGCCGCCGGGGGCGCCCTTGTCGGCATCCTCCGCCGAGGCATAGACCGGGTGCGTGTGCGCCGGCAGATTCGCCGCCGTCAGGGTGACGCTGGCCGCGCCCGTCGGCTCGCCCATGGTCCAGGTGGATGTTGCCTGGCCCCGCACCGGCGTCCATGGCGGCGCGGCCGCGAAGGTCGGGCAGGGCGAAGGTCGTCTTGCCGTCGCCGCCATAGATGGTGCTGTAGAGCTCGAACAGCGCCGTGTTCTGGGCGATCGGCAGGAGCTGACCGTCCGCGTCGGCCCAGCCCTTCGGACAGAAGTTGAAGCTCACCGCGGCCAGCTGCCCGAGATAGGGGACGACCTGTGCGAAGGCTTGCGAGCCGCCCGTCAAGACCAACCCTGCGCTCGCCAGTGCGAGCCACCATGCGATTTTCATGTCTCAACCCCACCCGGCGAGTTGTTCCCAGCTCCACTGACAATATCATCTCGTGATAGGTGTGCTACCCTGGGCCGGCAACCTTCACAATAATCTGAGCAGGGCTGCAGGGCGTGCAAAGGCCTCGGGGGCAGGCGGCTCGAGCAATACCTTGAATCGTTCTGCGAGACGATCGGCGCAGCCGCGTGGATGCGCCCACACGATCATCACCGCGCGGCCAGCGGCCGCAGACCCCTCGTCGGCGGCGTGGCGGCCGTCAGTTGCGCTGCGGGAAGATCCCTTCGAAGGCGATGCAGAAGCGCATGCCGAGCGACGGCTGGTGGGCGTCGAACGGCTGGCCGTCGCCCATCGAGCCGATCGACTGGGAACTCATCGCCACCGTCTGGCTGTTCCCGGCGGCGTAGACGTGCCGGCCGGCCGCGAACGTCCCCAGCGCGTTGCCGGCTGGCGTCGAGGCGTTGTCCGAATTGGACGACGCCAAGAACGAATGGCTGTGCGCCGGCATCTGGCTGATGGTCAGCGCCGTCTGGTCGACGCCCATCTGCTGTCCGAGGTTGACGTTCGGCAGACCAGGACCCTGGCCGAAGTGCGCCGGAGCGCGGCCCCGAAGGTCCGGCAGGGCGAAGGTCGTCTGGCCGTTGCCGCCGTAGGTGGTGCCGATCAGCGAGAACAGCGCGCTGTATTGCGAGATCGGCAGGAGCTGCCCTTCGGTCGAGAACCAGCCGGCGGGGCAGAAATTGTAGCCCACCACCATGAGTTGGCCGATGGAGGGCTCGGCCTGGGCCATCGCCTGGGAAGCGCCGCCCAGGGCCAGGATCGCTGCGCTGAGCGGCAGCAGGCGAGAGAGTCTCATGGACGCGATCTCCGAGAAGGGTGACGGCGGGCAAGCAGTGAAGGGCGAGGGCTGCGCATGGGTCACGGCCTCGACGGGTAGACGCCCGAGAGGGAGACGCAGTAGCGCAGCGTCAGAGTCGGCTGGTAGTTGGAGAAGGGCTGACCGCCCCCGCTAGTGCCGATCACGCCTTGGTTCAGCCTCTGGTTCACCGATCCCTTGTCCGTGTAGACCGGCGTCGAGCCCGGGTAGGTGGCCAGCATGCCGCCCGCGGGCAGGTTCGAGACCGGCCCCGACGTCGCCGCCATGAACTGGTGGGTGTGCGACGGCATCTGCGAGATCGTCAGGCTGTTGAAGCCATTCCCGAACACCTCGCCGGTGACCACCCGCGAGAGGCCCGGCCCTGTGCCCTGGCCGACGGGAACCCGGCCCCTCAGGTCCGGCAGGGCGAAGTTGGACGTGCCGTTGCCGCCAAAGGTCGTGCCGTAGAGCGAGAACAGCGCCGTATTGGAGGAGATCGATAGCAGTTGCCCGTTGGCTTCCGTCCAGTTCCTGGGACAGAAGGGGAAGCCCACCAGGATCGTCTGGCCGAGGAAGGGCTCAGTCGCCTGGGCCATCGCCTGTGGGGCGACGCCGGCGACCGCCGCGGCGGCGAAGACGGCGCTGAGCAGCGAGCGTTTCATGTTCCTGTCTCCTAGGTTCAGCCGCGCCCGAAGGCGGCGATGCCGAACGGACGGCGCCTGGGCGCCGGCCCGCGGCGTGATCAGTTGCGGGACGGGAAGACCCCGTTCAGGGCGACGCAGTAGCGGATGACGAGCGTTGGCTGGTACTCGCTGACCGGCAGGTTCTGGCCCGCCGAGCCGACCGTCGCAGCGCTCAGCGCCTGGTTTGGCGCAGGTCCTCCGGACACATAGACGTTGGTGCCGCTGGCGAAGGTCGCAAGCGCGTTCCCGGCTGGATTGGGTGAATCTGCGGTCTGCGCCGAGGCGTAGAACGGGTGGGTGTGCCTCGGCAGGTTGCTCGCCGTCAGGGTGACGGTCGGCTGGCCGGTCGTCTGGCCCATTTCCCAGCTCGGTTGGCCCGGACCCTGGCCGGTGTGCATGGCCACCCGTCCGCGCAGGTCCGGCAGGGCGAAGGTCGTGCGGCCATCGCCGCCATAAGTCGTGCCGAACAGCGAGAACAGCGCTGAATTCGTCGAGATCGCCAGCAGCTGGCCGTTGGCCTCGGTCCAGAACCGCGGACAGTAGGTGTTCGCCATGGGCATCAGTTGCCCGAGGAACGGTTCGCTCTGGGCGAAGGCCTGCGACCCCGCCGCAAGCATCAGGCCCATGCTCGCCGTTGCGAGCAGCCGCGCAAGCTTCATTTTCAACCCCCCGAACAGGTGAACGTCCAGCTCGACTATCGATAGCATCGAGATTTGGTAGCGTCACCCCCTATGTTCAACCTTCAGGCACGTCGAATGGACAGCGTCCTGCGCAGGCGAGCCCGGCCCAGGTCGCTTCAGCAGGATGGAGTTGCGGCGCTGGCCGAGCTAGCAGGCTGTTGAAGAAGTCCGTAGCGCGTCCGGACTGGGCATGATTTACTCCTTCCCAGAGACGGTTCAATGGAAGGCGGGATGCGCGGTTCGGATAGGCGCTCTGGGTCGTTGTTTTCGTATGTGGACCTGGAGGTGCGGGTCCGACGCGATCACCCGCTGCGGCGGATCAAGCAGTTTGCCGACGCGGCGCTGGAAGCGCTGAGCGAGGATTTCTCGGTGCTGTACGCGGCGCGGATGGGCCGCCCGTCGATCCCGCCGGAGATGCTGCTGCGGGCGATGCTGCTGCAGGCGTTCTACTCGATCCGCTCCGAGCGGCAGCTGATGGAGCGGCTGGAGTTCGATCTGTTGTTCCGCTGGTTCGTGGGGCTGGGGGTGGACGATCCGGCCTGGGACCACTCGAGCTTCACCAAGAACCGGGACCGGCTGCTGGACGGGGAGATCGCGGCCAAGTTCCTGGCCGCGGTGCTGGCGCAGCCCAAGGTGAAGCGGCTGCTGTCCACCGACCACTTCAGCGTCGATGGCACGCTGATCGAAGCCTGGGCGTCGATGAAGAGCTTCAAGCCCAGGGACCAGGGCGACGACGACGCCCCACCGCCCTCGGGAGGCCGCAACGCCGAGGTCGACTTCAAGGGCCAGAAGCGCTCGAACGAGACGCACGAGAGCACCACCGATCCGGAGGCCAGGCTCTACCGCAAGGGCTCGGGCATGGAGGCCAAGCTCTGCTTCATCGGCCACACCCTGATGGAGAACCGCTCGGGCCTGATCGTGGACACCCGCCTGACCACGGCCGACGGCCATGCCGAGCGGATCGCGGCCCTGTCGATGATCGAGCCGCGCGCGGACCGCCCCCGCGCCATCACCTTGGGCGCGGACAAGGCCTACGACGCCGAGGACTTCGTCAACGAGCTGAGGTCGATGAACGTGCGCGCGCACGTGGCCCAGAACACCAACCGCCGCCGCTCGGCCATCGACGGGCGCACCACCCGCCATGCCGGCTACGGCATGAGCCAGAAGATCCGCAAGCGCATCGAGGAAGGCTTCGGCTGGATCAAGACCGTAGCCGGCCAGCGTAAGACCAGGTTCAGGGGCCGCGACAAGGTCGGATGGGCCTTCGCCTTCGCCGCGGCGGCCTACAACCTGGTGCGCCTGCCCAAGCTGCTGGAGAACCCGGCATGAGCCGCCGCGCTTCGGCTCTGGCCAAGGCCTTCCAAGGCCGCTGGCGCATCGCCGAGATGGACGTGTGGGACAACGACTATCTCGACCTGGTCGAGCCGGCCCACATCACCTTCGAAGGCGCACACGACGGCAGTTTCGTCTTCGGGGCCGTCAAGGCTTGGCTCGACGTCCGCTACGGCGCCCGCGACGGCTCGGCCTGCGCCGAGTTCTCCTGGGAAGGCTTCAACGACGCAGATCCGGCCTGCGGCCGAGGCTGGGCCGCCATTGGAACCGCCGGGCGACTCGTCGGGCACATCTTCATCCACAACAGCGACAACTCAGGCTTCGTCGCCGAACCTGACTGAGTTGTTCAACAGCCTGCTAGAGCTTTGTCCGGCCAGATTGGCCCGCCTGCGTTGCGCTGGGACGTTCGATCCGCAAGGCGCGTCGCGACGGGCGATGTGGGGCATCGGTCGAGCGGCGCAACGCCGCGGGCGGGCGTCCCAGCGCAACCCGCAGGGCCGCCGGCGCAGGCGGGCCAATCTGACCGGACAAGGCTCCCAGTGTCCCGATTCCGAAGTTCGCCAGCGCATTTGCAAGGCGGATGCGAACTTCGGAATTGATAAGGACACTAGCAAATGTATGATTCTAGTGTGGTTTACGGATCAGAAGTTCGCAGCCGAGGGCGCCGCCATCATCATGCGAACTTCTGATCCACCACACTAGTGCGCCTCGTCCCAGTTGGCGGCGGCGCGCGCTTCGACGACGAGGGGAACCGACAGGGCCACGGCCGGCTCGGGGGCCTTCTCCATCACATCGCGCACGACCTGGCAGGTCGCCTCGGCCTCGTCCTGCGGCGCCTCGAACACCAGTTCGTCGTGTACCTGCAGCAGCATCCTGGCATTCAGCCCGGCCGCCGCGAGCGCGTCCGGCATGCGGATCATCGCCCGGCGGATTACATCGGCGGCGGCGCCCTGGATCGGGGCGTTGATCGCCGCGCGCTCGGCGAACTGGCGCTCGCCTACCGACTTGGCGCGGATCGAGGGGATGTTCACCTTGCGCCCGAAGATGGTGCTGACGAAGGCCTTCTCGCGCACCTCGGCGCGCATGCGGTCCATGTAGGCCCGGATGCCGGGGAAGCGCTCGAAATAGGTCTTGATGTAGGCGCCGGCCTCCTCCTGCGGGATCGACAGCTGGTTGGCCAAACCGAAGGCCGAGATGCCGTAGATGATCCCGAAGTTGATCGCCTTGGCGCGGCGGCGGATTTCGCCGGGCATGCCTTCGACGGGCACGCCGAACATCTCCGAGGCGGTGGTGGCGTGAATGTCCTGTCCCTCCAGGAACGCCTTCTTCAGCTGGGGGATCTCGCCGATGTGGGCCAGAAGCCGCAGCTCGATCTGGCTGTAGTCGGCCGAGATCAGCACATGGCCGGGCTCGGCGATGAAGGCGCGCCGGATCTTGCGGCCCTCCTCGGTGCGCACCGGGATGTTCTGCAGGTTCGGATCGCTGGAAGCGAGCCGCCCGGTGGTCGAGGCGGCCAGCGAGAACGAGGTGTGCACGCGTCCAGTCCGCTCCGAGACCGCCGCGACCAGGGCGTCGGTATAGGTGCCCTTGAGCTTGGAGAACTGGCGCCAGTCCAGGATCACCCGGGGCAGCTCGTGCCCCTGGGCGGCCAGGTCTTCCAGCACCCTCACGTCCGTGGACGAGGCGCCGGTGGCGGTCTTCTTGCCGCCCTGCAGGCCCATCTCCCCGTAGAGCACCTCGCCGATCTGCTTGGGGCTGCCGAGGTTGAACGGCCGGCCCGCCAGCTGGTGAGCCTTGGACTCCAGCTCGCCCATCTTCACGCCGAACTCGTTGGAGAGGCGGCGCAGGTGCTCCGGATCGATGCGCACGCCCGCCAGCTCCATCTGGGCCAGCACCTCCGGCATCGGCCGTTCCAGCGTCTCGTAGACGGTGAGCAGTCCCTCCTTGGTGAGGCGAGGCCGCAGGCGGCGGTAGAGCCGCAGCGTGACGTCCGCGTCCTCGGCGGCGTAGCAGGTCGCCTTGTCCAGCGGCACGTGCCTGAAGCTGATCTCGCTCTTGCCCGAGCCGGCGACGGCCTTGAAGGCGATCGGCTCGTGGCCGAGCCACAGCTTGGACAGCTCGTCCATGCCGTGGCCGTGCAGGCCCGCCTCCAGCACGTAGGACACCAGCATGGTGTCCTCGATCGGCGCGACCTTGACGCCGTAGCGGCGCAGGACCGCCATGTCGTACTTGGCGTTCTGGGCCACCTTCAGCACGGCGGGGTCTTCCAGCAGCGGCTTCAGCTTCGCGATCGCCGTCTCGAGCGGGATCTGCCTGAGGTCGGCGGCGCCTTCCAGCTCCAGGCCAGGCGCGCCGTCGTGGCCGACCGGGATGTAGCAGGCCTGGCCGGGCTCCACCGCCAGCGAGACGCCGCACAGCCCCGCATTGGCCGAGGACAGTGCGTCGGTCTCCGTGTCGAAGGCCACAATCCCGGCCGCCGTGGCCTTGGCGATCCAGGCGTCGAGCGCGGCTTCGTCCCGCACGCATTCATAGGCCGCGACGTCGACCGGCGCCTCGTCGGCGGGGCGTTCGGATGTCGGCTGGGGCGCGTAGGGCGCGCGCATCACCGGAGCCTTGGGCTCGCCGATCCTCTGGCCGGAGCCCTCCGGCGGCTTGCCGTCGCCGACCCTTCGGGCCAGCGAGCGGAACTCCATGGTCTCCAGGAAGGCGGTAAGCTCCGGCCCCTTGGGGTCCTCCACCTTCAGCTCGTCCAGCGGCGTGGGCAGCGGCGCGTCGCGGCTCAGCCGCACCAGCTCGCGCGACAGGCGGATCTGGTCGGCGAAGTCGATCAGGGTCTGGCGACGCTTGTCCTGCTTGATCTCGGCCGCGCGCGCCAGCAGCGTGTCGAGGTCGCCGTACTCGTTGATCAGCAGGGCCGCGGTCTTGACCCCGATCCCGGGGCGCCGGGCACATTGTCGACGCTGTCGCCGCACAGGGCCTGGACGTCCACCACCTTCTCGGGGCCGACGCCGAACTTGTCGATCACCTGCTCGCGGCCGATGCGCAGGTTCTTCATGGTGTCGAGCATCGAGGTCTTGTCGTTCACCAGCTGCATCAGGTCCTTGTCGGACGAGACGATCACCACCTCGGCGCCGACGTCGGCCGCCTTTGCCGCATAGGAGGCGATGATGTCGTCGGCCTCGTAGCCATGCAGCTCCAGGCTCGGCACGCCGAACGCCCTGGTCGCCTCGCGCACCAGCGGGAACTGTGGGACCAGGTCCTCGGGCGCGGGCGGGCGGTGGGCCTTGTATTCAGGGTAGAGGTCGTTGCGGAACGTCTTCTCCGAGGCGTCGAAGACCACCGCAAGGTGGGTCGGCGCCTCCGGCTCGTTCTTCATGTCGCAGAGCAGCTTCCACAGCATGTTGCAGAAGCCCGCGACGGCGCCGACCGGCAGGCCGTCGGACTTGCGCGTCAGGGGCGGCAGGGCGTGATAGGCGCGGAAGATGTAGCCGGAGCCGTCGACCAGATAGAGCCGGATCTTTGGCCCGTCCTGTGTCGGCTCGCGCGGGATGTCCTCGAAGGTGACCGGACCTTCGGCCAGCTCGGTGTCGCTCATGGAGCCAGGATAGGCCCTCGCCTTGGAATCGCACAGCCTCCGAAGAGGCCGTCGCCCTCAGCCGGCGGCGAGCCTCAGCTTCTGTCCGCGCGCCCCCTTTGGCGCCTCCAGCGCCTCCAGCGCCTCCGTGGCGAACGGATGGGCGGGATTGTTGTCGAGACAGCGACGGAAGGCCGCCTGGGCGCCCCTCGGGTCCCCGCGCCGCGCCAGCTCCTCGCCCAGGAAGAAGTGGAAGTTGGGGGCGTCCGGGGAAAGCTCCACCGCCCTCTGGAAGTGGTGCAGGGCCTCGTCGCTGCGTCCCAGCTGCGACAGCGCCGTCGCCAGCTTGGCGTGCCCCTTGCCCACCGTCGGGTCGAGCGCCACCGCGCGGTCCAGCTGGCGCAGGCTGTCCTCGATTCGGCCAAGGCGCAGCAACAGCGAGCCGAGATTCATCCGCAGCAGGGACTCCGACGCGTGCGGGGAGTCGTGGCCAAAGCGCTTGATGTACTGGCGAAGAAGGACGGCGGCCCGTTCGTCGTCCTGGCGCTTGAAGGCGTCGCGGAACTCGCGCCACAGCTTGTTGATCTCGTCCGCTCCGGCCGGACGCTTCGCGCTTGCGGCGACGGGTGCGAACTTCTTGCGGACGACCTCGGGGGCGGCCCTGCGCGTCTTGCCGACGGCGACCTGCGGCATGGGCGCGGGTCGGGCCGCCGCTTTCCTGGCTTTGCCCTTGGCGGCCCGCGCCACGGGCTGCGGCATGGGCTGGACGGCGCCCTTCCTCGACTTGCGCTTGGCGGCCGGCGCGATCGCCTGCGGCGTCATCCGGGCCGGGACCTTCTTGGTCGCCTTCTTCCTCTTGGCCGGCGCGATCGCCTGCGGGGCAGCCTGGACCAGCGCCGTCTTCGGATTCTTCCTCTTCTTCTTCTTCACAACGGCCATCGGCTCCAGTCCGGTCTGCTCCGGACGTTTCCATTTCTTCGTTCTGGCCGCAAGGGGCGCGACAGCCGGGGCCCGGGCCGCGCGCTGCTTCAGTTTTCTCCTCTTGGCCGGGGCGGCTTGGACTGGCGTGGACCAGGCGGTGCGGGCAGGCTCGTCCGTGGCGGGCGCGGTCCAGGCGGTCCTGGCGGGCTCGGCCTGGGCGGGCCCGATCGGCGCCTCCGGGGCCGCGAGCGGGAGCGGCGCGGGCTCGGCCGGCAGCTCCGGCTCGGGCGCCGCCGGCTGATGCGAGGCGGACATGGCCCGCACGCGCAGGAAGATGTCGCGGATCCAGCCCATCAGGCTCGCGGTGGACTTCAGCCGCTCCCGGGTCTCCTCGTCGAAGGGATTGATCTCCAGGGCGCGTCGGAACGCCTGGATCGCCGGCCTCCGGCGTCCGGCGCGCCGTAGCGACATGCCCAGCTTGCTCCAGCTCTCGGCCTCGGCGGGCGACAGCTCAGTGAGCTTCTCGAACTCGGCCACGGCCTCCTTGTGCCGGCCCATCCGGGTCAGGATCACGCCGCGGCGGTTGTGCAGCATCCACCGGTCGCGCCTCGGCATTCCCTCGTAGAACCGTTCGAGGATCTCGTCGGTGAGCTGCAGCGCGCGGGCCGGCTGGCGCTCGGACTCCAGGTGTTTGGCCTGGACCAGGAGGTCGATGTGGTTGTCCTCGGCCGTCGGGCGCCGCGTCTTGGGCGTTCCCAGCCGGGCCGGCCTCACGGACAGGTCCGGGACGCACCCGGCCAGGACCTGATCCACGATGTGGCGCACCACCGCGTTGCCGATGTGGACGTTGTCCTTCTCGTACACCTCTTCCCGATCGCTCATGGTCACGATCTCGTAGCTCGGGAAGTAGGTGACGTTGTCGTGCCGGCGCACGAAGGCCTCGCAGGCGGCGCGCTGGACGGACTTGCTGTAGCTGTTCGCCGCAATCGCATCCTGGCCCGTGAAGGTCGCCTTGAAGGGCACGGGCGAGACGGTGATCAGCATCTTGAAGTCGGGATGGCCCCGGTTCTTCAGGAGCTTGTAGATGGTCTGCAGCGACCGCAGGATCTCGTCATAGGACAGGACGTCCAGGCTGAACCGGCCCGGATACCGCTTCATGGCGGCCGGCGGCGGCGCGGTGTTCAGGTAGAGCGAGGTCTCGTGGTCGAACCAGGCCTCGGCCAGGCCCAGGGTCAGGATCGTCACCCGGCAGCTCGGCGCCTCGGCGAAGGCCCGCTGGACCATGGCGCGCCGCTCGATCACCCGATCCAGCGAGGCGGGCAGGGCGTTGTTCACCAGCTGCGGGTCGTGCCAGAGGCCTTCCCCGACTTCCAGGAACAGCTTTTCCGGCGGCGGAGGCCGGCTTTCGCCCAGCGCCCAGGCGATCTCGTTCTCCATGGACTGGACGGTGAACTTGCTGACGATGTCGTTCTCGGTCTTGGTCTGGCGTTCCTCGCGGGGCAGCGAAACCTGCTTCATCGGCAGGTCGAAGCCGAGCGCGTGCAGCCGATGCTCGATCTCGCGCGCGAAGCAGGAGCCGACGGTCAGGATCCGATCAGAGGCGCTGAAGGTGAAGCTCGGCTCGAAGCTGACCTTGGCCACCTGGCGCAGGCGGTCGGAGCTGATTCGGCCATCCGGCCAGATCGAGGCCCGGTTCCTTCGCAGGTTGGCCCCGGCCTCGACGGCTGACAGACGGGCTATTGGCATTGCGCACTCCGACACACCGGCCGCCGCTCACGCGCCGAACGCGGAATCACCATTTCTTCTCCCCGGAGGCCTTGCGAGAGAGTGAATATAGCAACTCGGACGCGTTCAGGATCCCCATGATCAGGCTTGCCATCAACTTGGCTCTCGCGCCAGGCGAGGCCGTCACGCCGACGCCCGAGCAATCGCATTATCTCGTGACGGTGATGCGCCTCAAGAGTGGTGATGAAGTCTTTCTGTTCAATGGGCGAGATGGCGAGTTCCGTGCACGTCTGGAGGCGGCCGAACGCCGGCGTTGCGTGCTTCGCGTGGGCGAGCGCACGCGGCCGCAGGGCGCGGTCCCCGACCTCGAGCTGATCTGCGCCCTGGTCAAGCGCGCGCGCCTCGAGACCATCGTCGAGAAGGCGACCGAGCTCGGCTGCCGGCGAATCCGCCTGATGCTCAGCCGCAGGACCAACGCCGAGCGGACCAACGTCGCCCGGCTGCAGGCGATCGCGACCGAGGCGGCCGAGCAGACCGGTCGGCTGGACGTCCCCGAGGTGGTCGCCCCCGAACGGCTCGACCGGCTCCTGGACGGCTGGGACCCGGCGCGCCGGCTGATGTTCTGCGACGAGGCGGGCGACGATCCCGAGGCCGAGTGGGGCGGCCAGGCCGGCCGTGCGGCGCCGGCGATGGGCGCGCTCGCCGGCGCGGGTGATTCGGCGGTCGCGCCCTGGGCGGTGATGATCGGCCCGGAGGGCGGGTTCGAGCCGTCCGAACGGGCGCGGCTTCGGTCCCTCCCGTTCGTCACGCCGGTGACCCTGGGCCCGCGCATCCTGCGCGCCGACACCGCCGCCATCGCAGCCCTCGTGCTGTGGCAGAGCACGCTGGGCGACTGGCGCTGACCAGGCCTTCGGCCCGAATCAGCCGTCAAAGGACGTCGCCGCGTGGATCACGTGCCCGCCCCGGTCGCGCGGCGGGCGGCCGGGCTTGGCGGCCCGCGATGCCTCGGGGGCCGGCAGATCGGCGTAGCGCGCCAGCAGCGCCTGCACGCCCAGGTCCTCCAGCTCGGCGAAGCCCAGTCCGCGCAGATGGTCGTGCAGCGCGTCCCGCTCGAAGTAGCTGAGGAACGGCTCGCCGGCCGACGCGACGCGTTCGGCGATCTCGGCCAGCCTCGCCTGGGCCTGCGGCGACAGCATCCCGGGCGGCTCAGCGTAGTCGAACACGACTTCCGCCCCGCCGGGGAGCCCAACGATGGTCTGAAGGGTCGACCTCACTGCGGCCTCGCTCAGGTAGGGGACCACGCCGAGCCAAATGAAGAAGGCCCGCCGGCCGGGATCGAAGCCTGCGCTCGCCAGGCGCTCGACCAGCCGGTCCCGTTCGAAGTCGACCGCGACGAAAGCCAGCGTGTCCGGGACCGCGATGCCGGCCTCGGCCAGGCGGCGCCGCTTCCAGGCCTGGGTGTCCGGATGGTCCGCCTCGAACACGCGCAGCCCCTCCTCGAACGGGTTGCGGTAGGCGAAGGTGTCCAGTCCCGCCCCCAGCACCACCATCTGGGTCACGCCGCGCGCCTCCACGGCGGTCTTCAGCGCCGTCTCGGCGAAGCGGCTGCGGCAGGCGATGAAGAACCGCATCGGCCGGCCCGCGAGGCGGCCGTGCGCCTCCTCGGTCGGCCTTCGGTCGGGGCCGAGGATGCGGACCGCCAGCGGGTCGGCGAAGATGCGCCCGCCCTCCAGCTCCTGATGCGCCGCGCGGTGGGCGGCGGCGGCGAACGCGGTCCGGCTCGGCTCCCGCTCCCGCATCTAGTGTCCCGACTCTGACGTTCGTAACCGCCTGGGGCCGCAATCGAACGAACGTCAGAGTCGAAAAGGACACTAGCAAAGTCAAGATTCCAGTGAGGTTTACGAACCTGACGTTCGCCGCTGAGATCGCCCCATGGGATCGACGAACGTCAGGTTCACCTCACTAGTGCTGCGAGGCTCAAACGAATGGTCCACCATTCGTTTGAGCCTCGCAGCACAAGTCTTTGAATTCGTGCATCGAACCACAGACGGATGATGAACCATCCGTCTGCTACGATGCACTAGCCGGCCGCGACCACCGCGTCGGCAGGAATGATCACCTTCATCGACTCATAGCCCCTGATGAAGACCGAGCGGGTCCGGCGCGGCTCTTCCAGGACGCGGACGTCGCTGAAGCGCTTGAGGATCTCTTCCCACAGGATGTTCAGCTGCAGCTCCGCCAGCCGACGCCCCAGACAGCGATGGATCCCGAAGCCGAACGAGAGGTGCCGCCGGGGATTGGCGCGGTCGATGATGAAGGCGTCCGGGTTCTCGATCACCTCGTCGTCGCGGTTGCCCGAGACGTACCAGAGGATCACCTTGTCGCCCTTGCGGATTTGCCTGCCGCGCAGATCGACGTCCTCCACGGCCGTGCGGCGCATGTGCGCCACAGGCGTCTGCCAGCGGATCATTTCGCAGGCCATCGAGGGGATCAGCAAAGGATCGGCCCTCAGCTTGGCGAACTCGCCGGGGAACAGGTTCAGCGCATAGAGACCGCCGGTCATGGCGTTGCGGGTGGTGTCGTTGCCCCCGACGATCAGCAGGACGATGTTGCCGTGGTACTCGCGCTCGCTCATCCGCCGCGTCGCGTCGGCGTGGGCCAGCATGGAGATGAGGTCACCCGCCGGCGGGCCCTTGCATCGCGCCTCCCACAGCCGCGCGAAGGCCTCGTGGAACCGGGCGGTCTCGGCGGCGCGGTCCTCCGGGGTCTTGATCCCGTGCAGGTGCCCCGCGCCGGTGAAGATGTCGGACCACTTCGAGAGGTTGCTCCGCTCCTCGAACGGGAAGTCCAGCAGCGTCGCCAGCATCTGGGTGGTCAGCTCCCGCGAGACCAGCGTCACCCAGTCGAAGGGTTCGCCGATGGGCAGGTCGTCCAGGATGCGCGCCGTGCGCTGACGGATCAGCGGCTCCATGGCCATGACGTTCGCGCGCGTGACCGCCGGGTTCACCACCCTGCGCTGCTCCTCGTGCCGGGGCGGGTCCATGGCGATGAACATCGACGGGCCCATGGCGTTGGCCCTGGTGGCGATGCCGATGCCCCCGACGTTCGCGTCCGACGAGAAGCGGGCGACGTCGGCCTCAACCTGGACGATGTCGTTGAACTTGTTGATCGACCAGTAGGGCCCGTGCTGGCTCTGCGGGCAGAGATGGACCGGGGCCTCGCGGCGCAGGCGCTCGAAGTAGGGCCACAGCGTGTCGTTCTGGAACAGCTCCACGCGCGACACGTCGATCTGGTCGAGCGGCTGGGCGTAGGCTTCCTCGCGCGCCTGCCGTCTGAGGTCGGTCAGTGGATCGGGTGCGACAGAGGCGTCCATCGATCGGGCTCTTCCGGCGCGCCGCCTCCCCGGCGCCCGCTTGTCTTGCGCGCACTTGGCGCCCATGTGAACTGCAATTACACAGAGCGCGGACCGGGGAAGGGCCACCCCGCTTGAGCTGGGAGAGCGCATGGGGCAGGCCGTCGTGGACGACGCGCCTCTGACCGTGGAGGCCCTGGCGGCCTTCCTCGCGGAGGGCTGCAAGCCCGAGGCGCAGTTCCGCGTCGGGGCCGAGCATGAGAAGTTTCCCTTCCGCGAGGGCTCCTTCGAGCCGATCCCCTACGAAGGCCCCGACGGCATCCGCGCGCTCCTGGAAGGCTTCCGGCGTTTCGGCTGGCAGGACGTGCGCGAAGGCGAGACCCTGATCGGGCTCGTGCGCGGCGGCGCCAATGTCAGCCTCGAGCCGGGCGGCCAGTTCGAGCTTTCCGGCGCGCCGCTCGAGACCATTCACGACGTCCACGAGGAGACCGCCCAGCACCTGGCCGAGGCCCGCGCCGTGGGCCAGGAGCTCGGCATCGGCTTCCTGCCGCTGGGCTTCACCCCGCTGTGGACCCGCGCCGAGGTCCCGGTCATGCCCAAGGGCCGCTACGGCATCATGCGCGCCTACATGCCCACCGTGGGCTCGCTCGGGCTCGACATGATGTTCAGGACCTGCACCGTGCAGGCCAACCTCGACTTCGCCTCTGAGGCGGACATGGTCCGCAAGTTCAGGACCAGCCTCGCCCTGCAGCCTATCGCGACCGCGCTGTTCGCCAACTCGCCCTTCACCGAGGGCAGGCCCAACGGCTTCCTGACCGCCCGCGCCCACGTGTGGACCGACACCGATCCAGCGCGCACGGGCCTGCTCGACTTCGTGTTCGAGGACGGCTTCGGCTTCGAGGCCTATGCCGAGTACGCGCTCGACGCGCCCATGTACTTCGCCAAGCGCCAGGGCCGCTACGTCGACCTCTCCGGCCGCTCGTTCAGGCGATTCATCGCCGGGGACCTCGCCGAGCTGCCGGGCGAGCGGGCCGGCATGAAGGATTGGGCCGACCACCTGACCACGCTGTTCCCGGAGGTCCGGCTCAAGCAGTACCTGGAGATGCGCGGCGCGGACTCGGGCCCGCTCGATCGGCTGTCCGCCCTGCCGGCCCTGTGGGTCGGCGTCCTCTACGACGGCGCGGCGCTCGAGGCCGCCTGGGACCTTTGCAAGCACTGGACGTCCGACGACCGCACGCGCCTGCGCGACGATGTTGCCCGGCTGGGCCTGAAGGCCGAGGTCGCCGGCCGCACGGTCCAGCACGTGGCCCAGGATTTGCTGGAGATCGCGGGCGAAGGCCTGAAGCGAAGGGGCCGCGCGAGGGAGGGACTGCCTGACGAAAGCTCGTACCTTTCGCCCTTGCGCGAGATCGCGGAAAGCGGAATCACGCCGGCCGAGCGCCTGCTCGAGCTCTACCGCGGCGCGTGGCGCGGAGAGGTGCGTAACGTTTTTGACGAAATCGCGTTCTGAGATTCCGAATCGTAGCGGCCAGCAGCCGCGGCGCGCGAACGGCCAGTCGAGAGCCGCACGGAATGTTCAGGACCACCGCAGCGATTGCAATCGTCGCCGCCTTCGCCCTTCCGGCGTTCGCCTCCGACATCACCGGCGTCTGGCTTGCGCCGACACGCTCCGCCCATGTCCAGATCCGACATTGCGGCGAAGCCATTTGCGGGCGGGTGCTGTGGGCCACCACGCCCAAGACCAACCCGGACTTCCTCGACGTCCACAACAAGAACCCCGAGCTTCGCGACCGGCGGGTGATCGGGACGGACCTGATCGAGGGCTTCAAGGGCGGGCCGGACAAGTACACCGGCGGGCGGATCTACAATCCCGGCGACGGCAACACCTACCACGGCGAGATCACGCTCGAGGATGACAACCACCTCAAGCTGACCGGCTGCGCCCTGATCATCATCTGCAAGTCGCAGATCTGGACCCGGATCGAGTAGGCGCCCCGCCTGGGCGCCTCACAGCGGCGCGCAGGCCCCCTCCAGCCACGTCCTGACCTCGCCCTCCACCAGCGGCCCGATCTCCGCCAGCACCCGCGCGTGATAGGCGTTGACCTGCTCGCGCTCCTCGTCGGTGAGCATGATCTCGTTGATCAGCGCCCGCTCGTAGGGCGCGAGCGTCAGGAACTCGAAGCCCAGCATCGGCCGCTCGCCGCCTTCGATCTCGGCCGCCTCGGCGACGAACTGCAGGTTCTCGATGCGGATGCCGTAGCCGCCCTCCTTGTAATAGCCGGGCTCGTTGGAGACGATCATCCCGGGCTTCAGCGCCACGGTGTTGGCGACCTTGGCGATCCGTTGCGGCCCCTCGTGGACGCCGAGGTACGATCCCACGCCGTGGCCGGTGCCGTGGTCGTAGTCGAGGCCCGCGGCCCACAAGGGCGCCCTCGCCAGCACGTCCAGCGCCGGCCCCGTGGTCCCCGCCGGGAAGCGCACGCGGCCCAGCGCCAGGTGGCCCTTCAGCACCAGGGTGTAGCGCTCGCGCATCTCGCGGCTCGGCGCGCCGATGGCCACGGTCCGGGTCACGTCGGTGGTGCCGTCCAGGTACTGGGCGCCGGAGTCCACCAGGAGCAGCGAGCCCTTCTCGGCGCGCCGGATCAGCCGGCGGACGGGGTGGTAGTGCACGATCGCCCCGTTCGGCCCGGCGCCGGCGATGGTGTCGAACGACAGGTCCTTCAGCGCGCCGGTCTCCTCGCGCAGGGCCTCCAGCCTGGCGACCACCTCCATCTCGTCGGGCAGGCGCTCCTGCGCCTCGCTCGCCAGCCAGTGCAGGAACTTCGCGAGGGCCGCGCCGTCGCGGCGGTGGGCGGCCTTGGCGCCTTCGATCTCCGTCCTGTTCTTGCAGGCCTTGGGCAGGGCGCAGGGGTCCTGGGCCCTCACCACGCTCGCCTCGGCCTCGCTGAGCGCATCAAGGTACCAGGCCGAGGACTGGCCCGGATCCACCAGCACGCGCTTGCCCTTCAGCGCGGCGAGCGCGCCCTCCAGTGAGGCCGGCCGGGCCAGGCTCACCTCGTTGCCGAGCCAGGCGGGCAGGTCGGCCGTCACCTTGGCCGGGTCCAGGAACAGCTCGGCCGTCCCGTCGGCGTTCAGCACCGCCTGGCCGAGCGGCAGGGGCGAGCGGATCACGTCCCCGCCCCTGATATTGAACAGCCAGGCGATCGAGGAGGGCGCGGTGATCACCGCGCAGTCCGCGCCGGCCTTGGCGATCTCTTCGCCCACCCGGGCGCGCTTGGAGGCGGAGTTCCTCGCCGGCGTAGTCCAGGGGATGGGGGACCACCGGCGCCGCCGGCTGTGGCGGCCGGTCGGCGCCCCAGGCCAGGTCCAGCGGGTTCTCGGCGACCGGCGTCAGCGCCGCGCCGGCCTTGGCGGCGCCCGCCTTCAGCCGCGCCAGCGAGTCCGGGCTGTGCAGCCGGGGATCGTAGCCCACCGTCTGGCCGGGCTTCAGCGCCTGCTCCAGGTAGAGGGGCACGCCGCCGTCCACCAGGTCGCGGATCTCGAACAGCGCCGGGTCCACCTGGTCGCGCACCTGCAGGGTGTAGCGGCCGTCCACGAACACCGCGGCCTTGTCCTTCAGGATCACCGCAGCCCCGGCCGAGCCGGTGAAGCCGGTCGCCCAGGCCAGCCGGTCGTTGGCCGCGGGCAGGTACTCGTTCTGGTGCTCGTCCTCGTGCGGGGCGATCAGGCCGTCCAGGCCCTGCTCGGCCATGGCCTTGCGGATCAGGGGCAGGTGCCTGCCGCCGAAGGAGGGATCGGTGTGCTCGTCGAAGCTCTGGCGCATCTAGTGTCCCGACTCTGATGTTCGTCACTGCTTGGGGGCGACATCGAACGAACATCAGAGTCGACAAGGACACTAGCAAGTCAATGATTCTTAGTGAGGTTTACGAATTTGACGTTCGTCGCCAAGGCCGCCCCAAAGTGCGGGACGAACGTCAAATTCACCTCACTAGCTGACTTAGGCCCGGCCCGGCCCCCACGCAATCTGGGCGGTGCGGCCCGCCGCCGCCGCTGCCGCTACCGCGGCTTGGTGGTGTCGACCTGGTAGATCGGCAGGTCCCAGTGGTTCTCCGTCAGCTCCCAGCGCCGGTTCTCCTCGCGCTTCAGCGTGGCCGTGTCGGGGAACATCTGCGCCGTGACCTCGTCCTCGTGCAGCGAGCCGTCGAAGTCCTTGTAGGTGATCTCCACCCGGTAGTCCCAGCGCGCCGCCTCGTCGGTGTGCAGCTGGGGATGGTAGACGCGGTAGTCGAGCACGTAGCCGAGCTGCTTCTCCCGA
This sequence comes from uncultured Alphaproteobacteria bacterium, assembly GCA_963775275.1. GTDB lineage: Bacteria > Pseudomonadota > Alphaproteobacteria > Caulobacterales > Caulobacteraceae > JANWHQ01. The sequence continues at coordinate 2,661,115 of CAVZII010000005.1, forward strand.
TCGAGGATGGGGAGCTGGTACTTGCGGAAGATGTCCCACCACTCGTCGATGTGGCCGTACTTCACCCGGTAGACCCACTCGACCTCGTAGCCCTTGGCGCCGGGCTTCATCGGCTGGGCCGCGCCCGCGCCCGCCCAGGCCGCCGCGCCCGCCAGCATGGCGAGCGCCAGGCTCGCCTTCATCCATCCGCGCATCGGTTCGTCCCCCTGGATCGCGTTCCCCGGGGCGGATGAGACCAGCCTTGGGCGCGCCCCGCAACTACCGCTGCAGCACCAGGGTGGCCCAGGCGTCGCGGTGCAGGCGGGACCTCAGCCGCATCCCCTGGCCGAGATAGGCCGCGCGCACCATCCGCTCCTGATGGCGCAGCAGGCCCGACAGGATCGCCATCCCGCCGGGCTTCAAGGCGCCCGCGACCGGTCCGGCCAGCCCCACCAGCGGCCGGGCCAGGATGTTGGCGAAGACCAGGTCGTAGGGCCCGCCCGCCCGCACCGCCGGATGGCCCAGGCCGTCGGCGCGCACGAAGCGGGCGCCGGCCTGGTTGATCAGGGCGTTCTCGCGCGAGATCCGCGCCGAGACCGGGTCGATGTCGGTCCCGACCACGGTCCTGGAGCCCGTGCGCGCCGCGGCGATGGCCAGGACGCCCGTGCCGCAGCCCACGTCCAGCACCCGCTCGAACCGCCGCCGCTTCAACAGGGCGTCGAAGGCGAGCAGGCACCCCACGGTGGTGCCGTGGTGGCCGGTGCCGAAGGCCGCGCCCGCCTCGATCCTGAGGTTCACCGCATTGGGCGGCGTTCGCCCGAGGTCGTGCAGGCCATAGACGAAGAACCGCCCGGCCCGCACCGGCGGCAGGCCCGACAGGGCCATCGCCAGCCAGTCGGCGTCCGCCAGGGCCTCGGTCCTCACCGTCAGGGCGGGGAAGGCGCCCAGCGTCCGGCGCACGGCGTCGGCCTCCTCGTCCGAGCGGGGATAGGCGTCGATGCGCCAGACGCCGGCCTGCTCGTCCTCCTCCAGGATGGAATAGGCCGCGCCCTGCAGCGCATCGTCGGCGTCGATCGCCTGGGCGGCGGCCTCGGCCTCGGCCCTCGGGCCGCGGGCGGTGATCTGGACGGGATCGCTCATGGCCGTCCCATAGCCGCCGCCCGCCGATTTGCTAAGCTCGCGCCATGAGCTTCATCACCACCATCGACCAGCTCGAGGCCCTCTACGGCGCCGCGAACGAGGCCTCCCGCGTCAAGGAGGTCGGCGTCATCACGCCCCACTATCGCGCCCTGATCGAGGCTTCGCCCTTCCTGGCCCTGGCGACCTGCGGCCCCGAGGGCCTGGACTGCTCGCCCCGCGGCGATCTCGCCGGCTTCGTGCGCATCCGGGACGAGCGGACGCTGCTGCTGCCCGACCGGCGCGGCAACAACCGCGTCGATTCCCTGCGCAACATCGTGCGCGACCCGCGCGTGGCCCTGCTGTTCCTGATCCCGGGCTGCGGAAATGCGCTCAGGGTCAACGGCCGCGCGCGCCTCTGCATCGATCCGGACCTGCTCGCCGCCTTCGAGGTCGAGGGCAGGCCGCCGCGCTCGGTCGCCGTGATCGAGGTCGACGCCGTCTACTTCCAGTGCGCCCGCGCCATCGTCCGCGCCGGGCTCTGGAACCCCGACCGTCACGTGGACCCCGGCTCGCTCCCCACCGCCGGCCAGATCCTCGCCGCCCTCAGCGAAGGCCGCGTCGGCGGCGAGCCCTACGACCGCGACTGGCCCGAACGGGCCGCGCGGACGATGTGGTGATGGCCTCGGGCGGGCCCTTGGCCCGGATCGCAGGCGGCGCCGTGCTGACGGCGGCGTTCGCCCTCGCGGTCTTCGGCGTGGCGGTCGCCGCGGCCAAGGGGCCGGGCCTCGCCAGGCCGGACGCCGTGGTGCTGTTCAGGAATGCCGCCCTGATCGACGGGACGGGCGCGCCGCTCCGCCGCCACATGTCGGTCCTGGTCAGGGGCGAGCGGATCGAGGCGGTGGGGCCGGCCGGCCAGGTCGCCGCGCCCCCCGGCGCCAGGGTGGTGGACGCGACCGGCCTCTACCTCCTGCCCGGCCTGATCAACAGCCACGAGCATCTCGCGACGCCGCCCGACCGGCCCTTCGCCGAGGCGATGATGCGCAAGGACCTCTACGGCGGGGTCACGGCGGTCAGGGACATGGCCGACGACCTTCGCCAGGTGGCCGACCTCGCCCGCGCGTCGCGGGTGGGCGAGACCCCCGGTCCCGACATCTACTACGCCGCCCTGATGGCCGGGCCGGAGTTCTTCAAGGACCCGCGCACGCAGGAGACCAGCCGCGGCGCCGTCGCCGGCCAGGTCCCGTGGATGCAGGCGGTCACCGACAAGACCGATCTGACTCTCGCAGTCGCCGAGGCGCGGGGCACGGGCGCGACGGCGATCAAGATCTACGCCGACCTGCCCGCCGGCCTCGTGGCCGCGATCACGCGCGAGGCGCACCGCCAGGGGACGCTGGTCTGGGCGCACGCGGCGGTGTTTCCCGCCTCGCCCGCCGAGGTCATCGACGCGGGCGCGGACTCGGTCTCCCACGTCTGCATGCTGGCCTATCAGCTCTCCGACCCGATCCCGCGCGCCTACCACGACCGCGCGCCCGTCGAGGCCGGCCGGCTGGAAGACGGCGACGCGGTGATCCAGGGCCTGTTCGAGGACATGAAGCGGCGCGGGACGGTGCTCGACGCAACGCTCTGGGTCTACCAGGAGCTCGCCAGGGACCACGCGGCCCATCCCAAGGGGCCTGCGCCCTATTGCAGCGCGCCCCTCGCCGAGCGGCTGGCCGGCGAGGCCTGGCGCGCCGGCGTCATCCTCTCGGCCGGCACGGACGGCTTCTCCGGCGCCAGGGACCCCTGGCCCGCGTTGCAGGACGAGCTCGAGCTGATGCAGGACAAGGCCGGGATTCCGGCCGCCCAGGTGATCCGGTTCGCGACGCTGGGCGGGGCCATGACCATGCACAAGGACGACGAGATGGGGACGGTCGCGCCCGGCAAGCTGGCCAACCTCGTCTTCACCACGGGGGACCCGCTGCAAAGCGTGCGGGCGCTTAGGACCGTGACCTTGACGGTCAAGCGCGGCGTCCTCTTCTGGCGCAAGGACTACCGCCCGGCCGGGCGAGGGAAGGAGCCGCAATGACGCAGACACGTCGGTCGCTGATGGCGGGCGCGGGCCTCCTCGCCGGGGCGGCCGCCGAACCCGCTGCGGCCCGGCCGGCCCGCCTCCGCCGGCCCGTCATCGTCAACGCCCTGGGCGGGATCGAGAACCCGAACCTGGCGCTGGGCCGGCCCCAGAGCGCCCCCGCCGACACCAGCTCGCCGGACGTGGACGACCGCTCGGTCGGGGACGCCCGCGCCTCGGGCCTGACCGCGGTGAACGTGACGCTGGGCTATGTCGCCGGGCCCGACGAGCCCTTCGAGTACACCGTGCGCACAATTGGGATCTGGGACCGCATCCTCGAGCAGCGCTCCGCCGACCTGATCAAGGTCAGGACGGCCGCCGACATCCTGCGGGCCCGCGACACGGGCAGGATCGGGATCATCTACGGCTTCCAGAACGCCGCCCAGGTGGGCGACCGGCTGGACCGGATCGACACGTTCGGCGACCTCGGCGTCAGGGTGATCCAGCTCACCTACAATCCCTCCAATCAGATCGGCGACGGCTCGATGGCGCCGCAGAACCGCGGCCTGACCGACTTCGGCCGCCAGGTCGTGGTCCGGCTGAACGAGCGGCGGATCATGGTGGACCTGTCGCACAGCGGCGAGCGCACCTGCCTGGACGCCATCGCGGCTTCCCAGCGGCCGATCTCGATCAACCACACCGGCTGCCGCGCGCTCTGCGACCTGCCGCGCAACAAGACCGACGCCGAATTGAGGGGCGTGGCCGAGAAGGGCGGCTTCGTCGGGATCTTCTTCATGCCGTTCCTGAGCCTCTCCGGCCACGCCACGGCCGAGGACGTCGTCGCCCACATCGACCATGCGGTGAACGTCTGCGGCGAGGACCACGTCGGGATCGGCACCGATGGGGACGTCACCGGCATCGACGACCTTCACGCCTACCAGGACCACCTGGCCCGGGAGGTCGCCGACCGCGCCAAGGCCGGGATCGGGGCGACGGGCGAGCGGCCGGACACCTATCCCTTCGTGGTGGACCTGCGCGGCGTGGACCAGTTCCGCAAGCTGATGCGGCTTCTAAGTGCCAGGGGCTACGGCGAGGCGCGGATCGAGAAGATCATGGGCCTGAACTTCGTCGCCTTCGCGCGCGAGATCTGGGGCGCGTGACCATGCCGCTGCTGGTCGTCGATCGCGCCACGGTGCGCCGGCTCCTGCCCTACGAGACCTGCATCCCCCTGATGAAAGCGGCCATGGCCGCCCTTTCGGCCGGCCGGACCCGCCAGCTCCTGCGCCAGATCATCGACCTCGGTGACAGCGCGCTTTTCGGGGTCATGCCGGGCGCCATGGACCGGACCTACGGCGCCAAGCTGATCAGCGTGAGCCCGCCCAGCGAGACGACCGGTGTCCAGTCGCACCAGGGCGTGGTGATCCTCTTCGAGCCCGCCACCGGCGCGCCCGTCGCCGTGCTGCACGGGGGCGAGGTCACGTCGATACGCACCGCCGCCGCCAGCGCGGCGGCCACCGACGTCCTCGCCCGGCCCGGCCCCTCGCACGTGGCGATCCTCGGGACCGGCGAGCAGGCCCACGCCCACGCCGAGGCCATGACCTACGTGCGGCCGGTGGACCGGATGACCATCTGGGGCCGCTCGCGCGAGCGCGCCGGCGCCCTGGCCGAGCGCCTTCGCCGCGAACGGGGCCTTCAGGCGGCCGTGGCCGACACCGCCGAGGCGGCGGTCGCCGAGGCCGACATCGTCTGCACCGTCACCGGCGCGGCCGAGCCGATCCTTCTCAGCCGCTGGGTGCGCGACGGGACCCACATCAACCTCGTGGGCTCCAGCCGCGCCGGCCCGCGCGAGATCGACGACGCCCTCGTGGTCCGCGCCCGCTTCATCGCCGACCACCGCGATGGCGTGCTGAAGCAGGGCGCCGAGTTCCTCCACGCCAAGGCCCAGGGCCTGGTGGACGACGACCACGTCGCCGCCGAGATCGGCGAAGTCTTCCTGGGAACGCGCGAGGGCCGCCAGAGCCCCGACCAGGTGACGATCTACAAGTCCCTCGGCTCGATCGTGCAGGACCTCGCGGCGGGCTGGCGGATCGTCACCGCCGCGCGCGAACAGGGCCTGGGCGCGAGCGTGGGGTTCTAGCTTCGTAGCGCCAACGACGGCTCCTGACTCAGCTCTGCCGTCGGAAAGGTCCGGTTTCAGCGCGGATGCCTCGCGGCCGCGGAACGGCGGGTTTCCGGACGGGACCTGCAGGCAGACTCCGACCCAGAGCGGTCGTTAGAGCGGCTAGTACTTGAAGTATGCTGAAGAGGGATTATTCGATGGGAGCGTCGGTATGAAAATTGTAAAACTTGGGAACACAAAAGATTTCTACGATCATGTGCTCAAGCCGAACTTCGATAATTTCATGAATAGCCCAAGCACATTCCAGACCGCCATAAACATGGTGATGTCGCTTTTCCATATTCGAGATTGGGTGTTCAAGGTTGATAAGTTACAAGTCGAACAGATTCTCGGAGTTTCTTTTAGCGACGAGTATGCCGTTTGGCGGCATGTGGAGTTTGTCTGCCCGAAGGCGGGATTTATCCGGGACGTCGCGAACGCTTCCAAACACGTGACACTCGACAGACAATCATCAACAAGCATGTCGCACATTGCGAACGCCGCAATTGTCAGCGTGGGATACGGCGAAGGTGGCTATGGACAAGGCAGATTTAGTGCTCCCTCGGTCATGATGGAGGATGGCTCCGGGCATGTCTCCCTCGATGAATGCGCGAAGGAGGTCTACCAATTCTGGAGCGATCTAGTTGGTCGATTGACCTGAGAAGTCCGAGCGAGTTGTCCCGAAGTCTGGGCGCATCCGGTTCGTCGATTTTGCTGAGGGACGTGTCGGGTGTCGGAAGCCAAGGTCCGCTCTCCACCCTCCGCGGTCGATCGGGACGTCCGCTTTGCGTCTCGGCGCCAAGCTTCCCGTCACAGACGCCGGAACCGGCCATTCCCAACGCGCGAGGAGTGTGGAAAGCGGTCATTGCGGGGGCGGGGATCTAGCCCAGCCTGAGATCGCTCTTCGCTTCGAACTTCGGCAAGGCGTCGCCGCCGTCGATCCAGCTGACATGCTCTTCATAGCTGACGTGCGCCGTGGGCCGATCGTCTATCGTGCTCGTCAGGCTCCCGGCGGACACATAGATGTGGCCTAGCATGGGCGCCTGGGGGTGGCCGGCCTGATCTGCGACATAGAACATGGGGCTGGAACAGACCCTGCAAGATCCCCAGCGAACACCGGGTGAAGATCGATACCAGGTGACCTCCGACTCGCCCTTTGTGTAGGCGAATCGATCCGGAGGTACGGACGTCCAAGTTACGAAGGCGACACCCCTCGAGAGCCGACATGACCTGCAATGGCAGTGCGTGAGCACGCCGAGCGGAGGGGTGAGTTGGAAGTTGACCGCGCCACAAAGGCACTGGCCGCAGACGCGGCTCCCGTCGCTCATGATCCTCTCCTGTGGAGACACAACCCGCAGAGCCGAATTCTGGCCCAATACGTGGACGGCGCAACGCCCCCTTCGGGTCGCCTGCGGTCCAAAACGCACGGCCCGGAACGCGTTGGCGTCCGGCTCGGCATCCTGCCCCGAGACGGGGATTGCGGCGCCACTGCATGAAACTGAGCGACGCCTGACTGCAGGCCCGCCGTCCTGCTTCATCCGCCCCGCCGGCCCGCCGCCGCGCCTTCGACCTATGGTCATCCAGGGCCCCGGCGTGTAGCGGACGGCGGACAACGCCAGCGCCCGGCGCAGGTCCGGGTCATGGCGCGTGGGCTGAACGCAAAGGGAGAGCACGGTGCAGGATCTGGCGGGCAAGGTGGCGTTCATCACCGGCGGCGCGAACGGGATCGGCTTCGGCATGGTCCGCGCCTTCCTGTCGGAGGGCATGAAGGTGGTCGTCGCCGACTGGAGCGCTCCGAACATCGAGAAAGCCAGGGCGGCGCTGGCGGGCAACAACGCCGTCGCCTTCGTGCGCACCAACGTGGCGGACCGCAGCGACCTCAAGTCCGCCGCGGACGAGGCGCTGGCCGTCTTCGGCAAGATTCACGTGCTGTGCTGCAACGCCGGCGTGAACGGCGGCGGGACCGCCGACGACCCGGACTTCGACGGCTGGGACAAGGCCATGGCGGTGAACCTCGGCGGGGTGATCAACGCCGCCAAGCTGATCGTGCCCATCATCAAGGCCCAGGGCGAGGGCGGCCACGTGGTCTGCACTTCGTCGATGGCCGGCGTCGTCCCGCTGCCTGGCCTGGCCGCCTATTCGACGGCCAAGTACGCGGTGCGCGGGTTCGCCGAGAGCCTGCGGATGCAGCTCGCGCCGCTGGGCATCGGCGTCTCCTGCCTGTTCCCCGGCGCTACGCGCACCGGCATGCTGTTCGCGCCCGAGGATCGGCCGGACGAGGACTTCCACGAGGAGGCGGCCAGCGACTTCCAGAAGGCGCTGTGGGACGCCGCGCGCGACGCGATCGATCCGCTCGACACCGGCCGCACGGTGGTCGAGGCGATCAAGGAGAACCGCTTCCACATCTTCACCAACCGCGAGTTCCTGGAAGAGGTGATCGCGCGCAACCGGGAGATGGAAGCCGCCTTCCCCGAACAGGACCCGCCGCCCGGCCGCGTCAGGTTCGAGACCCTGCGCGCCGAGCTCGCCAGGAACCTGCTGGCGACCGGCGAGCGCCCGCTCACCGCCGCGGACGCCGGCGACTTCGGGCTCGATCTGACCACGACCGCCATCGATTGAGGCGTGGCGGCCGCCCGCCCGTCACTGCAATCCTGGCCGGTGCGGCTTGCAGAGAGGGGGGCGGCCTGCTGCACGGCGGGTGCGCCCGCTCTCTCGATGCGCGAGGGAAGGTGGAGCCGCGATCGGAGACGTGGACCTACCGAGTGATCGCCGCCGGCTGTCTCAGGCGCCGTCAGGCGTCGCAGGTCGGGGCCTTTCCGCCGCAAAGTCGGCGGGGGTCGGGGGCGCCGTGTCCTCGGGGTTGGAGCCCTTGTGCTTGTCCGTGGCGGGCAGCGGAGCCCCGTTCGCCGGCCCAAACGTCACTGGCTCGCCCGCGAACTCCAGATAGGCCACGTTGACGTTCATGTTGGCGCGCTTGAAGGGCGTGTTGCCGTATTCGAGGCCGCTCTTCAGGTGGGTGTCGAGCAGCGGCGCGAACTCGGGGACCTTCTGCAGCTCCGCCACGGCGGCCGACGGCGGATCGCCCCGGTCGTAGGCGGCGCGAGCGTCGGTGATCAGGGCGCGATTGAAGCGGGCGAAGCGCAGCAGGTGCGCCCAGGTGTTCACATAGCCGTGCCCCTCGACGACGTACTGGACGCCCTTCCCCTTCACGGCGTCGACCAGTTTGTCGATCTCGTCCGCGATCGCGCTCGCGCCGCCGCTGGGAAGGAACGGCGCCATGTCCCACGCCATCACGTCGCCCATGAACAGCAGATGAGCGGAGGGAAACAGGACGAAGGTGTCGCCCTGCGTATGCCCCGGGCCGGTGTGGTAGAGCTCGATCCGGTCATCGCCTTTGCCGATCGTCATCCGGTCCGTGAAGGTGGCGGTGGGCAGAAGTCCCGGCTTGTTGAACTGGCCGGCGAGGATCTCCTCCTTGGCCTTCTCGTTCATGATCACCTGGACGTTGGGGTACTGCTCGCGGATGTAGTCGGTGCTGCCGATGTGATCGGGGTGGCTGTGGGTGTTGATGATCATGACGATGGGCTTGTCGGTCACCTTCCTCACTTCAGCGAGGATGGCCGGACCGTTGCCCGGCATCTTGGTGTCGACAAGAACCACGCCGGCTTTCTGGACGACGACCAGGGTGTTCCCGCCGCCGCCGAAGATCTTGTAGATATTCTTGGTGACGTGCTGGATCGGCTCGGGCGGCGGCAGCATCGGCCGCCCCGCCCGCGGGCCGGCCGGTCTGGGCGGCGGGGCGCCGCCCGGCGCGGGAGCTGGCTGAGCGGCGGCTGAGGCGGCGAGGCCCCCGGCGACCAGAAGTGCGATCAGCGCGCTACGCTTCATGACATCCCTCCCGTGTTCCTGGCCCCCGATGTGCTGGTAGCCCGCAGGCGAGGCCGGGACAAGCCGATCGAGGGACACGAACGCCCACGTCCGGGGGCAGGGCGTTCGTCCGCGCCTGGCGCATCACCGGCGTGCGGGGCGTCGGCTGAAGCGACCTTTCGGCCTAGTGTGGTGGATCAGAAGTTCGCATGATGATGGCGGCGCCCTCGGCTGCGAACTTCTGATCCGTAAACCACACTAGAATCATACATTTGCTAGTGTCCTTATCGATTCCGAAGTTCGCATCCGCCTTGCAAATGCGCTGGCGAACTTCGGAATCGGGACACTAGAGCCTTGTCCGGCCAGACTGGCCGGACAGGGCTCTAGGCTTCCGCGCTGGCGCCCGCGGCCTGGTGGAAGAGTTGCAGCGTCCGCAGCCGTGCGAGCCTCGCCGAGTCCGGATCGTAGATCGTCGGAGGCCGGTCGGCCGAGAAGAAGCCATGGTCCGCGTCGTAGAGATAGAGCGGGACGTCCGGATGACGCTCGCGGATCCGGTCCCAGTGGTCGGAGGTGATGTGCTGGTCCTTCTTGCCGAAGTGCAGGATCACCGGGCACTTGGGCGTCTCCTCCAGGAACTGGTAGGCGATCCCGCCGCCGTAGAAGCCCGAGGCCGCGGCCAGGCCCGTGCAGCGGCTGGACGCCAGCCAGGCGACGGTGCCGCCGTAGCAGAAGCCCGTGATGAACACCGGCGGCTTCAGGGCGTCGATGCAGGCCTGGATATCGCCCGGGACATGCGTCCAGGAGGCGCCGGCGTAGCCCCTCAGCTTCTCGAACTCGCCGGCTTGCGGCGACGATTGCAAGCCTCGCTCGGAGCGGTCGTACATCGCCGGCGCGATGCACTCGTAGCCCTGCTCGGCGAAGCTGTCGGCGATGGCCTTGATCCCGTCGACCAGGCCGAAGATCTCCTGCACCACCACCAGGCCGCCGCGCCGGGCGTCGGTCGGCTGGACCCGGTAGGCGTCGAACTCGAAACCGTCGGACTTGCTCTTCAGCGTGATCATCTCGCCCATGGCGCTCTCCCCGCATCCTGTGTCCGGCCCAGGTCCGTCTTAGTGCGGATCGGCGCGGAACGGCGCCCCGAATGTGCGTCCGGTGCAGAACAGTGTGAGCTGAGCTCACAGAAATACGCGCGCTTTCCTCGATTGGCGGCGCGTCCTTCGTCCGCGATCCTCGATGCGCGGCCGTCGGGCCGCGGGAGACGCAAGACATGAGGCTCATCGGTTGCATCCTGGCCCTGGCGGCGAGCCTTCTGCTGGCCGGCGCGGCGGCGGCCAAGGCCCCGGCCTCGGACCAGATCACCATCCTGATCTCCATCGACGGCTTCCGCGCGGACTATCTGGACCGCGGCCTGACCCCGACGCTGTCGGCGCTGGCCAGAGACGGGGTGCGCGGCGCGCTCGAGCCGTCCTTCCCCTCGGTGACCTTCCCCAACCACTACACCCTGGTCACCGGCCTCTATCCGGACCATCACGGCATCGTGGACAACCACTTCGAGGACCACGCGCTCGGCCGCGTCTGGGACCTCGGCGATCTGAAGGGCGCGCTCGACCCGGTCTGGTGGAAGGCCGCGACGCCGCTCTGGGTCACCGCCCGGGCCCAGGGCGTCCGCTCGGCCTCTATGTTCTGGCCGTCGCTGGGCTTTGACCGCGACGGCCATCCGCCCGCGCTCTCCGTGGACTTCGACCCCAAGCTGCCGATGCAGAAGGAGCCCGACCAGGTGCTCGCCTGGCTGGACCTGCCGGCCGCCGAGCGGCCGCGTTTCGTCATGCTCTACTTCTTCTACGTCGATCACTTCGGCCATCAGGCCGGACCCGACGGCAAGCCGACCCAGGCGGCCATGGCCGACGCCGACGCGGCGATCGGCAGGCTCGTGGCCGGGCTGAAGACGCGGGGCCTCTTCGATCGGACCAACCTCGTGGTCGTCGCCGACCACGGCATGGCCGAGGTCTCCAAGGACCGGGTGATCGAGCTCGATCCCCTGGTCGACCTGGACCACCTCAGGGTCGTCACCTCGGGCGCCCTGGCGGGGCTCGATCCCCGGCCCGGCTTCGGGTCCGAGGTCGACAAGGCGCTGCTCGGCCGCCACGGCCACATGCGCTGCTGGAGAAAGGGCGATCTGCCGGCCCGCTTCCACTACGGCCGCAATCCGCGGGTCCCGCCGATCCTGTGCCTGGCGGACGTGGGCTGGGAGATCGTGACCAGGGCGTCCGAGGCCAGCTGGCCGGCGGACAACCACGGCGACCACGGCTTCGACCCGGCCGATCCGAGCATGGCCGCCGTCTTCGTCGCTCACGGCCCGGCCTTCCGCCACGGCGTCGTCTGGCCCAAGGTCCCGAACGTCGACGTCTATCCCCTTCTGGCCAGGATCCTCGCCATCCGCCCCCGCCCCAACGACGGCCACATGAAGGACGTCCAGGGGATGCTTGCATCTTCCCCTCCCCCTCGAAGGGGGAGGGATCGAGGGAGGGAGTGACGCCCTCTCCGCGTCGCTGAGCTCGAAGTCCTTCCCAGGATCTTCTCGTCGCAAAGCGATGGCCGGCGACCTCTCCACCCCCATCCCCGGCCCTTCCCCCATCCAGGGGGAAGGGAGGCTCGGTTCCTTCCGCGCCCCTGCGCTCGTCGAGGGGAAGGGAGCATTGCCCCCGCCGCCGCCCTGAACTAGCTTCCGCGCCCTTTCGCCGACCTCCGCCAACCGCCCCCGTTTTCGCGTGGGCGGCTTTTTGGCGTGGGCGGCGTCTCGCAGGGGAGGCGATGATGACCGACGACGAGGCCCCGGTCCTGGGCGTGGATTTCGGGACCACCAACACCGTGATCGCGCTGGGACGACCGGGCGCGCCGGCCGAGGTCGTGCGCTTCGCCACGCCCGGCGGGCCGGCCGCGCCGGCCTTCCGCTCGGTCCTGTCGGTCCGCGAGGAGGCGCACGCCATCGAGGCGGGTCCCTGGGCGATCGACGCCTTCCTCGAGGATCCGGAGGGCACGCGGCTGATCCAGTCGTTCAAGGCCTTCGCCGCCAGCCGCGCCTTCTCGGGGACCTCCATCTTCGGCCGTCGCTTCCAGTTCGAGGACCTGCTGTTCGCCTTCCTGCGCCGGCTCCTCGCCCGCGCCGGCGACCTGGGACGGCCCGTGCGCACCGTGGCCGGCCGGCCCGTGGTCTTCGCCGGCGCCGCGCCCGACGAGGCCCTGGCGCTTTCACGCTACCGGACGGCCTTCTCGCGCCTTGGCCTGCCCGGCCTCGCCTTCGCCTACGAGCCGGTGGGCGCGGCCTTCTTCTTCGCCAAGCGCCTGCAAGGCGCCGCCGTGGTCCTGGTCGCCGACTTCGGCGGCGGCACCAGCGACTTCTCGCTCATGCGCTTCAGCCGCCAGGGCGCGCGCATCACGGCCGAGCCGCTCGCCCGCTCGGGCGTCGGCGTGGCCGGCGAGGCCTTCGACTACAGGATCATCGACCACGCGGTCTCGCCGCGCCTCGGCAAGGGCTCGGACTACCTCTCCGGCGGCAAGCGCCTGCCGGCGCCCGCGCGCTACTACGCCGCCTTCGCCCGCTGGAGCCAGCTCGCCCTGATGAAGGGCTCGCGCGACATGCGCGAGCTGCGCCAGATCGCCCGCACGGCGCTCGACCCGGACGGGATCGGCCGGTTCATCGAACTGCTGGAGGGCGACCAGGGCTACCGGCTCTACCGGGCGGTTTCCGAGGCCAAGGAGGCCCTCTCGACGGCCGAGGCGACGACGCTGCAGCTTCGCGCCGGCCGGGTCGAGATCGAGGCCCGGATCACCCGCGCCGAGTTCGAGGGCTGGATCTCGGGCGAGCTCCTTTCCATCGAGCGGGCGCTGGACGAGGCGCTCTCGGCGGCGGGCCTCGGCGACCGGGACGTGGACAAGGTCTTCCTGACCGGCGGCTCCTCCTTCGTCCCGGCCGTGCGCCGGATCTTCCTGGACCGCTTCGGCCCGGCCGCGATCGAGACCGGCGGGGAGTTCGAGTCCATCGCCACGGGCCTGGCCCTCATCGGCGCCGAGCCGGACGGCGGGGGATGGAGCGAGGGCGCTGGTTAGATCAGGTCGAACTTGGACGGACGCGCTCTTCCATCGTCATCCCCGGTCGAGCGCGCCAGCGCGAGTTGCCGGGGACCCATGAGCACAGGCGCGCGACGTGTTCATGGGTGGCCGGCACGGGGGCCGGCCATGACGGTCATTGGTTGACGGGGGCCGGCGTCAGAGCGCTCTACCCCGGCTCGCCCGTCCTCGCCCCTTCCGCGATCAGCCAGTCCCTCAGCGCCGCCATGTCCGGGTCCTGCGTCCGCGCGGCGAGAGCAGCACATAGCCCGCCCGCGAGCGGACGAAGCCCAGGGGCGCGATCAGGCGGCCGTCCTCCAGCTCGGGCAGGATCATCGCCCAGTCCGCCATGGCCACCCCCAGGCCGGTGGCGGCGGCCTCCAGCATGTGGAAGGAGCGGTCGAACCCGATCTCGCGATCCGGCGCGGGCAGGTTGCGGCCGGTCTCCCAGGCCCACTCGCGCCACTCCCGCGGCAGGGAGCTGGTGAACAGCCGGGGCAGCCGCAGCAGCTCGTCGGGCGCCAGCGGGCCGCCCGCCGTCAGCGCCGGCGACAGCGCCGGGCCGTGGAAGCGCGGCATGAACATCGCCGCCTCCACCTCCGCCTCGGACGCGCCTTCGTAGGTGGCCAGGCGGATCGCGCACTGCGGCCCGCCTGCAACGGGCCGCCAGGGGCCGCTGGAATCGACCACCTCCAACCGGATGTCCGGCCGCGCATCGGAAAAGCGGCTGAGGCGCGGCAAGAGCCACTTCATCGAGAACGCGCCGGGGCAGAGCAGCTCCAGCCGCCGCGCCTGGCGCGCCGGACGCCTGGGCGTCGCCCGCTCCAGCTCGTCGAACAGGCGGTGAAGGGCGCCGGCGTAGCGCTCGCCCGCCTTGGTCAGCCGCGAGGGTTCGGCCCGGCGCGTCAGGAGCCGCACGCCCAGGTCCTGCTCCAGCTTCTTGATCTGGCGGCTGACCGCGCCGTGGGTGACGCACAGCTCGTCCGCCGCCGTCACCAGCCGGCGGTGGCGGGCATAGGCCTCGAAGGCCCGCAGGGCGTTGAGGGACGGGAGATTGCGCCGCATTCTCTGTGAGCCTAGCTCACAGACCGGCCGCCGTCTTCAGGCGTTGAAGCGGAAGTGCATCACGTCGCCGTCCTTGACGACGTACTCCTTGCCTTCCAGCCGCATCTTGCCCGCGTCGCGCGCGCCGGCCTCGCCGCCCAGGCGCACATAGTCCTCGTAGGCGATGGTTTCGGCGCGGATGAAGCCCTTCTCGAAGTCGGTGTGGATCACCCCGGCCGCCTCCGGCGCGGTGGCGCCCACCGGCACGGTCCAGGCCCGCGCCTCCTTGGGCCCCGCGGTGAAGTAGGTCTGCAGCCCCAGCAGGTGATAGGCGCCGCGGATCAGCCGGTTCAGCCCCGGCTCCTTCAGGTCGATCGCCTCCAGGAACTCGGCGCGCTCGGCCGGGTCGAGCAGGGCGATCTCCGCCTCGATCTTGGCCGAGATCACCACCGCCTCGGCCCCGTCGGCCCTGGCCCGTTCGACGACCTTGGCCGAGAGCGCGTTGCCGGTCCCGGCCGCGGCCTCGTCGACATTGCAGACATAAAGCGCCGGCTTGGAGGTCAGGAGCTGCAGCATCCGCCAGCCCTTTTCCTCGTCGTCCGGGACCTCGGCCGTCCGGGCGGGCCGGCCGGCGTTCAGCGGCGCCAGCGCAAGGTCGACCAGCTTCAGCGTCCGGGCCGACTCCTTGTCGCCGCCCCGCGCGCGCTTCTCCAGGCTGTCGCGGCGCCGCTCCAGGCTCTCCAGGTCCGCCAGCATCAGCTCGGTCTCGATGATGTCCAGGTCCGAGATCGGATCGACGCGGCCCTCCACGTGGGTCACCTCGCCGTCCTCGAAGCAGCGGGCGACCAAGGCGATCGCGTCGCAGTCGCGGATGTTGGCCAGGAACTGGTTGCCCAGGCCCTCGCCCTTGGAGGCGCCGCGCACCAGCCCGGCCACGTCCACGAAGTTGATCCTGGCGGGGATGATCTCCTTGGACTTGGCGATCCCGGCCAGGGCCTCGAGCCTGGGCTCGGGCACCGCCACGTCGCCCACGTTCGGCTCGATGGTGCAGAACGGATAGTTCGCCGCCTGCGCCTGCGCGGTCTCGGTCAGGGCGTTGAACAGGGTGGACTTGCCGACGTTCGGCAGGCCGACGATGGCGACTTTCAGGGCCATGGAAAGGGCGGTCTCGCGCGAAGGACGGTCAGGGGAGGGCGGGGCCTAGCACGTCTTCCGGCAGATGGCGAAACGGATTGACGGCGGTGACGCCGCCGTACCGTTGCCCCTCGTTGAGATCCTCGCTGAGGAAGTGGGTGCACCCCGCCGCATTGGCCGAGGCCAGCAGCAAGGCGTCCCAGACGTGGATCCGGTATCTGTCCTGCAGTCCCCAGGCCGCCTGGACCACGGTCCAGTCGAGCGGCGCCGTCATCCACCGCGCCAGGTCCTCGAGCGTCCGCCGAACTCCGTCCGCTTCGGGGTGCAGTCCGTGTTTTCCGGTGAGGGTCGCGTAAGCCTCATTCAGGACCTGGACGCTGAGGGTCATCGCCTTCGCCGGGCCCAGGCGACTCAGCCACGCCCGGCAACGGCTCCGCTTCAGTCCGCCGTTCCGATCCATGGCGTAGACGACGATGTTCGAGTCGACGAAGACGTTCGCCATAGAGCTCCTCCCGATCGACGGCGGGGCTGGCGCCGCCGAGGTCCCAGCCTTCGTGAGCCAGGAACCGCTCCATCGCCAGCGCGTCCTCGCTCGTCGCCTGACCGGCGGTCATGAGGCTCCGGAGCTGCTCGGCGACCCAGCGCGAGACGCTCTTGTGATCCCGGGCGGCGGCGACCCTGACCCAGGCGAGCGTGGCTTCGTCCATGCTGATGGTGACGTTCCTCACCCCACGAACTTCGTGAGTCACGAACTTCGTGTCAAGCGATGGCCGCCCGCCGCCGGTTCAGCCCTCGGCGATGGCCTGGGCGGCGAGGTCGCGCCAGGCGCGGCCTTCGCGGCGGAAGTGCGCGGGCGCGCGCGACAGGCGCTTGTCGATCTCGTCGAGCTGCTCCTGGGCCTCGCGCCGCCGGCCCGTGCGGGCCAGGAACGCCGCCTGGCGGGCGATGCCCTCGAAACCCGGCAGGCGAGGCGCCGCCCAGTCGTAGGCCTGGGCCGCCTCCTCGGTCCGGCCGAGGCCCTCGTAGGCCCGGGCCAGGGCCAGCATGGCCTGGGGGGTGTGGCCTTCGGGCTCCTGGCCCAGCTTCTCGAGCAGCGGCATGGCCTCGGCCGGCCGGCCGAGCTCGATCAGGGCGCGGGCGCGTCCCAGCATCAGCGCCGGGTCGTCCGCGTGCACGCCCTGCATGGCCTCGCCGTAGAGCGCCTCGGCGTCCTCGTGGCGGCCCATCTCGGCGTAGGCGGCGGCCAGGCGCATCTGGTTGTGCACCGTGGGCGTCAGGTCGTAGGCCGCCTTGGCCTCGCGGAAGATCCTCAGCGGGTCCAGCGTGTCCTTGGCCGAGCGGCCGAGCTTGCGGGCCGTCGGGCCCCTGACCAGCTCCGGCACGATCACGGCGAAGAAGTAGACCAGCCCGCCGAGCGGCTGGAACAGCAGGATGATCCACAGCCAGAAGAGCTCGCGGCCCGTGCGCACCACGTGGATGCACAGCAGCACCGCGATCAGCAGCGACAGCCCCAGCGTCGGCAGGCCTATGCCCATCATGGCTCGCCGTCCCTGGCCAGCTGGCGCGGGTCGGCCTTCTCGGCCGGCGCGATGCGCAGCACCTCGGCCTGGTAGCGCTCGTCCTCTCCCGCGGACAGCAGCGGCGCGGCCTCGGCGCAGGCCTCGCACAGCGCCTGGACCCAGACCTGCTCCTCGGCGCTGAAGTTCGACAGCACGTGGCCCAGCACCCGCGACTTGTCCCCCGGATGGCCGATGCCGAGGCGTGCGCGACGGAAGTCGGGACCGATCCAGTCGCCGATCGAGCGCAGGCCGTTGTGCCCGGCCACACCGCCGCCGGTCTTCATCCTGAGGCGTCCGGGAGCGAGGTCCAGCTCGTCGTGGAACACCACCAGCTCCTCGGCAGGATCGGACTTGAAGAAGCGCACCGCCTCGGCGACCGACTGGCCGCTCTCGTTCATGAAGGTCTGGGGCTTCAGCACCATCACGTTCACCGGCCCGTCGGGCGTCGGGATCCGGCCCTGACGGGTCAGGCCCAGGAACCTCGCGCGCTCCCCGCCCAGCCCCCACCGCTCGGCGATGGCGTCGACCGCCATGAAGCCGAGGTTGTGCCTGTTCAACTCGTGTCGCACCCCGGGGTTGCCGAGGCCGGCCAGGATCAGCATCGTCCTTGGGATATCAGAAACCAGTGTCCCGACTCTGACGTTCGTCGCCGCCTGGGGCAGATCCGAACGAACGTCAGAGTCGACAAGGACACTGGCAAGTTAAAGATTCTGGTGAGGTTTGCGCATTTGAGGTTCGTCGCCAAGGCTGCCCCCAATGCGGGACCAACGTCAAATTCACCTCACCGGCGTTGCGCGACCCGTGCGTGACGGGCTTTTGCCGGCTCGGCGGCGTCCGTCCGACGGGCCCCGCGGGAAATCTCCCCGTCCCGGCCCGGGTTTGCAAGCCCTGGCGGAACGGCGCCGCTATTCCTCGGCGGCGGCTTCGCCGGCGGCTTCCTCGCCGCCTTCACCGCCCTCGGCGGCGGCTTCCAGCGAGGAGACGCCGGTGATGGTGGCGATGACGAACTCGGGGTCCTTGATCACCGATTCCACGCGATCGGGCATGGCGAGGTCCGAGACGCGCACGGCGTCGCCGATGTCCAGGCCGGTCAGGTCGACCACCAGCTCCTCGGGGATGGAGTCGGCCGGCGCCCAGACCTCCAGGTCGTGGCGCACGATCGACAGCGCGCCGCCGCGCTTCAGGCCCGGCGAGGCCTCCTGGTGGTGGAAGTGCACCGGCACCGCGATGCGGATCTGCTGGTGCTCGTCCACGCGGTAGAGGTCGAAGTGCACCGGCTCGTCGGTCACCGGATGGAACTGCACGTCCTTGGCGATGACCGGCTGGCTCTCCTCGCCGTACTTCAGCGTGACCAGGTGGCCGAGCAGCTTGCCCGTGTAGAGCGCCTTGCGGAACTCGTTGGCCTTGACCGACAGGGTCACCGGGCCCAGGTCGCCGCCGTAGAGCACGCCGGGCACATCGCCCTGGCGCCGCGCGGCGCGGGCGCCGCCTTTGCCGGTGCGGTCGCGGAGTTGCACGTTCAGCACGATCTCGGCCATGGCCTTGCCTCAAAACGAAGCCGCCGCGCGACCGCGCGGCGTGCGTTTCACCCAGGTCTGAAGGGCCCGGCTAGATACACGTTCGGACCTGGGCGCGCAACCGGCGCCGCGCGGCCCGTTCCCCGCCGAGCCGCGGGCTATTGAGACAGCGGGCCCGAGCCGTTCGCCGCGTTCAGCCCGGCCGCGGCGGCCGCGGCCGGGGAGGCGGCGGCCACCACTGAGGCGGCGACCGGCGCCTCGCCTGCGCTCGCCGGCGCCATCGAGCTCATCACGCAGCGGCCCATGTCGCCCATGCCGTGCAGGCCCAGGCAGTAGACGTTCTCGTAATAGGGCCGCGCCACCGAGAGGCACTGGTAGAGGTTCAGCTTGGCCATGTTGAAGCAGAACCCGTCGCCGTCGTTGACCAGCAGCGGCATCAGATAGGCGATGTCGGCGTCGCCGGCCTTGCCCAGGATCGCCAGCGCCGCGATCGCCATGCCGCGCACGACCGCCTGGCTGTAGGGGCCTTCGGCGGGCGGCGCGCTCAGGGTCATCGGCGCTGTGCCGGTGGAAGCCTGCTGCAGCTCGGCCCGGACATCGGGCGGGGCGGTCAGGCCGGAGGAGGACAGCGCCTTCACCTCGGCCAGGGTCTGGGGCTGGTTGGGCGCGGCCTTCTTGGACCACGGCGAGCGTAGCTGGATGTCGTAGGAGGTCTTCCTGACCGCGTCGCCGGCCGTCTCCAGCCGCTGGCCCTGGCGGTCGAGCGCCGCGATGATCAGGCCCGCGGCGCTGTCGTGGCCGGCGATCTCGGTGACGTAGTTCGGGTTGGTCAGGATGTAGCGCACCATGGCGTCGCGCGTGGAGGCGTGCGAGGCGAAGCGGCGCACCGTGGCGGCGAACGTCGGGTCCTGCAGGGCGACGATCGCGGCGTAGGCGACCATGCCCTGCTGCATCTGGTGCCGCTCGGCGTGCACCCCCACGCGCAGGGCGTCGGCGATGGCCTGGCCGTTGGCGAAGGTCGAGCCGATCGCGCTGGCCGACTGCATGTAGGCGGCGTAGGCGCTGGCTGTGTCGATGACGTAGCCCGCGAGCACCGGCGGCCCCACCGGGATCTCCGGCTCGGGGGCGGGCGCGGGCGGCGGCGGCGGGGGCGGCGCCTTCTTGTGGCCGAAGGAAAACGCCGCCGCCGGGCTCGCCGTGACGGCGGTCAGCAACACCGCGCCGGCCAGGACGGCAAAGCTCGCAGCCGGACCGCGCGCCGGGACCTTCGCCATGACTTCAATCCCCCGGAGAACTCACCTAGGCGAGCCATCCTAGGTCAGGACGGCCCATCAGACTAGGCCACGACATCGTTACCGCCCCGTTGCGCCTTGCGGCCTATGGCCGCTAGGTGTGGAGCCTCAACAGGTTGTCCTCGGCCCCCGGGATGCGCGGTGGAAGGGGGGCGGCGCTTGAAATTCCGCAATCCGACTGGTCTCGATCTCAGTCGAACAGCTTCGACACCAACTCCTCGTTCGCGATGCGCCGGATCGCCTCGCCGATCAGGGGCGCGACCGGCACGTAGCGGACCTTGCCGCAGCCGCGCACGTCGTCGGGCCCGTCGATGGAGTCGGTGACCACCACCTCCTTCAGGGACGAGGCCTGGACCCTCTCGATCGCCCCGCCCGACAGCACCCCGTGGCTGACATAGGCCGAGACCTCCGCCGCGCCTTCCTTGATCAGCGCCTCGGCCGCGTTGCACAGCGTGCCGCCGCCGTCGATGATGTCGTCGAACAGGATGCAGCGGCGGCCCTTCACCTCGCCGATGATGTTCACCACCTCGCTGACGCCCGGGCCCGAGCGGCGCTTGTCGACGATGGCGAGGTCGGCGTTCAGCCGGCTGGCCAGGGCCCTGGCGCGCACCACCCCGCCCACGTCCGGCGAGACGATCATCAGGTCTCTGGCCTTGGGATAGTTCTCCCGGATGTCGGCGGCGATCACCGGCGTGGAGAGCAGGTTGTCGGTGGGGATGTCGAAGAAGCCCTGGATCTGGCCCGAGTGCAGGTCCATCGTCAGCACCCGGTTCGCACCCGCGCGCGTGATCAGGTTGGCCACCAGCTTGGCCGAGATCGGGGTCCGCCCGCCGGTCTTTCGGTCCTGCCGGGCGTAGCCGAAGTAGGGCACCACCGCCGTGATCCGCTTGGCCGAGGCGCGCGTCAGCGCGTCCATGCAGATCAGCAGCTCCATCAGGTTGTCGTTGGCCGGATAGGAGGTCGACTGGATCACGAAGACGTCCTCGCCGCGGACGTTCTCCTCGATCACCACGAACACCTCGTTGTCGGCGAACCGGCGCACCTGGGCCCGGGTCAGGGGCACGTCGAGGTGGTCCCCGATCGCCTCTGCCAGCTTGCGGTTGGAGTTGCCGGCGATCAGCTTCATGGGGTCGTCCTCGCCGGCCGCTGTCGCCTGGGGCTTCTAACAGCCGAGCCGCCGCGGGCAAGAGCCTAGAGGTCGCACGCAGGAGCCTTCGCCATCATCAGTGTGCGGCCGGGTCGCATGGGCCACACCCTCCATCGGCGCCGGCCGTCGAGCCGGCGTCCAGACCAGGTCATCCCCCTCTGGGGGAAGTCCCGGCGAAGCCGGGGAAGGGGGCGCACCCTCCACAGACCGCGACGATCCTCGCCTTGAGCTGAGCCATGCCCGCGACTACGTCTTAAGGTTACTTGGCGTGGAGGCCCAGGGGCGTGTCCACGAAGTTCGATCGCCCGCGGCGTTGGTTCGCGAGATTTGGCCCGGTCGTAGCGACCCTGGGCTGGCTCAGGCGTGTGCTCGAGCGCGTGGCTGTTCGAGTGGCCATGATTGGCCTGGGTCTGGTTGCGGCGCTCGCATCGCTGTTCCAGGGACCGCATCCACAGCCTCTGGACAGCCCACACGCCTGGGCGATGTGGATCAGCCGTCACGGCTGGGCGGCCGCTGTCGTTCTGGCGGGGGCTGCCGTTGCAGGCGTTGGGACGGTTGTTACCTTGTTTCCCTCCCTGCTCGGCGGACTCCCGCGCGGCCCGCGCGACAATCTCGGGGCTCGCGATTCTGAGCAGGACTTGGCGCGGCTCAAGGACCGCCCCACGGGTCTTCTGCTCGCGCGCCACCGCGTGGTCCCGTTCATCGACCGCGGCCATTTGCTCCGCTCCCTCGTCGATTGGGCGACGGACAGGTCCGGCCGGCGGGCGCAGGGCCGGCTCTATCCGGCGCCGGGCGGCTTCGGGAAGACGCGGCTTGGCATCGAGCTGGTGGACACGCTTAGGAAGAGGCGCTGGCGTTGCACCTTCCTTTCCCCGACGAACGCTCCTGATCAAAGCGCGGACGCGGCGCGTTCGCTGGTCGAACCTCGCGGGGATGAAGGCGTCCTCATTGTCGCCGACTACGCGGAAGGCCAGATCGAGCGCCTGAAGGCGATCGCCGACGCGGCTCACCTCGAGTCGCCCCGGGGCCCGCCGATCCGCATCCTCGCTTTCGCCAGGTCGGCCGAAGGCTGGTGGGACCCCTTCGTTCGCGATCCGGGGCCCGCTGCGGTGTTCGACTTCGGTCCACATCAGGGCGTCGGCGACGTCTGGCCGCTGGGTGACCGCCGCGACCTTTATGCAGAGGCCCGCAAGGTCTTGTCCGCGCGTCTGGGAGGTTTCGGCCTCGCCGCCGCCAGCTCGAACGAACCGCCGGTCGACCTGGCGGACCGCGCCTACGATCGGCCTCTCGCGATCGTCGCCCGCGCCTTTCTCGCCGCAAGAGGCGTTGTCGAGCCCAAGGAGACGGTCTTCGAGACGCTGTACCAGGAGGAGCGCCGCCATTGGCGTCGCGCCCTGAACGCGCCATCCGTTGACGCCGCCGCGCTGGATCGTCTTGCCCGCGCGGCCGCCCAGGTCACCCTTGTCCAGGGCGCGACCGAGGCCGCGGTCCGTGCGCTCGTCCTGGCCGACCCGGCCGGCCGTGAGTCCGATCTGGACGAGTTCCTGCCGGCCCTGCGGCGTCTCTACGGCGGGACCTATCGAGACCCCGACGGCGGCGAAGACAGGGTCCCCGGGATCGGCCCCATCGAGCCCGACCTACTCGGCGAGCATGCGGCGATGCGCGTCCTGGCCGAGGACCGTGATGGCCTGGCCCCTGCGACTTTGCTGGCCTCTCTGGCAGGGCGACCGTTCTCCCCTGCCGATCCGTCGGCGATCCTGACCGTCCTCGTCAGGTCGACGCGGCCCGAGCACGAGCCGAGGGTTCGCGACGCGGCTCATCGGTCGATCCAGGCCTTGGCGGCCTCGGTTCCCGGGCTGAACCCCGGGTCGATCGAACGGCTCGAGCGTGCGCTCCCTGAGCATTCGGTCGCGCTGCGTGGCCTCGCAGCTGAAGTCGCGCAGAGGGTCTCCGGCATGGCGCTCACTGGAGGTTCGGATGACGATCGCTCCAAACGTGCACGCGCCCTGAACAATCTGGGCATACGGCTGTCAGCCCTTGGGCGTCGCGAGGAGGCGCACGCGGCCAGCGCCGAGGCGGTGGAGCTCTATCGGGAGCTGGTCGCCAAGAACCGCGACGCGTTCCTGCCCGATCTGGCTTCGTCCCTGAACAATCTGGGCGTGGTGCTATCGTCCCTTGGGCGTCGCGAGGAGGCGCACGCGGCCAGCGCCGAGGCGGTGGACCTCTATAGGGAGCTGGTCGCCAAGAACCGCGACGCGTTCCTGCCCGATCTGGCTTCGTCCCTGAACAATCTGGGCATACGATGCTGTCAGCCCTTGGGCGTCGCGAGGAGGCGCACGCGGCCAGCGCCGAGGCGGTGGACCTCGAAGGGAGCTGGTCGCCAAGAACCGCGACGCGTTCCTGCCCGATCTGGCTTCGTCCCTGAACAATCTGGGCATACGTGTCAGCCCTTGGGCGTCGCGAGGAGGCGCACGCGGCCAGCGCCGAGGCGGTGGACCTCTATCGGGAGCTGGTCGCCAAGAACCGCGACGCGTTCCTGCCCGATCTGGCTACGTCCCTGAACAATCTGGGCATACGGTTGTCGTCCCTTGGGCGTCGCGAGGAGGCGCACGCGGCCAGCGCCGAGGCGGTGGACCTCTATCGGGAGCTGGTCGCCAAGAACCGCGACGCGTTCGCAGAGAACATGGCGCGCGCCTGCCTTGCACTCGGCAACAGGTCTATGGAGATGGGCCGCTTCGAGTTCGCCGCTTCGGCGTTCTCCGAGGGCCAAGGAGCGCTGATGCCCTTGATGGAGCGTTACGAGTCGGCCCTTGCCGGGCTTCAGACCGCGCTGAGCGATGGCCTCAGAGAGGCGCTCAGAGGAGGGAAAGACGGCGCTGGCCCTACCCCTCCAGCATGATCGCCGAGAGCAGCCGGCCGTAGTCGGCCTCGCCGCGGTGCAGGGCGCGGCGGTTGGAGAAGAAGTCCTGCGGCGCGGCATAGGTGTCCTGGCCGGTCCATTCGGCCCGCTCGACGCCCGCCGCCTTCAGCCGCCCCAGCACGAAGCCGGGCAGGTCGAACATCCGCTTGTCGGCCTGCGCTGCGGGCTTGAAGAAGCGCTCGAACGCCGGGTCGGCCGCCTCGAAGGCTTCCAGGAACTCCAGACCCGACCTCGTAGGAGCCCGGTCCGATGCAGGGGCCCACGGCGGCGGTCATGTCGGCGGGCTCGGCGCCCAGCCGGATCATCGCCCCCACCGCCGCCTTCACGATCCCGCCGAGCGCGCCGCGCCAGCCGGCGTGGGCGGCCGCCACGACCCGCGCCCTGGGGTCCGCGATCAGCACCGGCGCGCAGTCCGCCGCCAGGGCCCCGCACATCAGCCCCGCCGTTCCCGTCGCCACCGCGTCGGCCTCGGGGCGCCGGGCGAAGGGGGCCTCGGCGGTCACCGCCAGGGCCGAGTGGATCTGGTAGACGGTCAGGAGCCGGTCGGGCGCCACGCCGAACGCCGCCGCCGCGCGGGGCCGGTTCTCGGCCACCGCCGCCGGGTCGTCCCCGGAGCCGACGCCGACGTTCAGGCTCTCGTAGACGCCGCCCGACACTCCGCCCTTGCGCGTGAAGAAGCCGTGGCGGACGCCGGGCAGGGCGGCCAGCAGCGGCGACTGGAGCATGGGGACCATCAGGGCGCCTCCAGTCCCGGGGGCTCGATCCCCGGCGCGTGGATGCACGCGGCCTTGAAGAGGCGCCCCATCCGCCCGTCGCCGACCAGCCGCTCGAGCTGGCGGCCGATCGTCGCGGCCTTGTCCGGCCGGGAGCGCGACAGGGCTTGCGCCCTCGCCTCGATCCCCAGCCGCTTCAGGAGCTCGCCCTGGGTCAGGACCTGCGACGTCGCCGCGCCCTGCGCCCTCGCCGCCGCCAGCACGGCGGGGACGTCGGCGTGGACGGTCAGGTCCGCCTCGCCGGGGCAGGCGAGGGGATCGACCTTCCGGTGCCCCATGATCGCCTGCAGGGTGTCGCCCAGGCCCGGCGCGTCCCGGCCATAGTCGACCAGCAGCGCCGCCCCGCCCTGGCGCGCAACGCGCGCGCCGATCTCGGCGCCCAGCGCCGCCTGCGCCGCCGACACCTCCACAACGGCGCCTTCCGGCGCCTCGGGCAGGACCAGGTCCAGCGGCGTCCTCGCCAGGCCGAAGGCGAGGCCGCCGTCCTCGCCGAGCCCGACCATCCGCTCGGCCCACCCCGTCGAGGTCCTGACGAACTGGCGCGCGGGCAGGCAGTCCAGCACCTCGTTGGCGACCAGGATCAGCGGGGCGTCGCCGGGCAGCTCGGCGAGGCTCGTCGCCCACCTAGGCCCCGATCGCGCTTTGCGATCCTTCTCCCCTTGCGGGAGAAGGTGGCCTGCGGATGCAGGCCGGATGAGGGGTTGAGGACCCTCTCCGACCAGTCCCGTCGACCCCTCACCCGGCGGGTTCCACCCGCCACCCTCTCCCGCAGGGGGAGAGGGTCGACCGAGCCGCGCCTCCTGCAGCGCCCTGAGCGGCGCGCTCGGCTCGACGAGCCACAGCTCGGCGGCCTCGAGCCATCCCGGCGCCGCCTTTCCGGCCCTCAGCGCATCCTCCATCAGGGTCCCGTCGCCCGGGCCGATCTCGGCCCAGATGACGCGCACGGGCCGGCCGAGCCGGTTCCAGGCTTCGGCGCACCACAGGCCGATCAGCTCGCCGAACATCTGCGACACCATGGGCGCGGTGATGAAGTCGCCTCTCTCGCCCAGCCTCGGCCGCGTCGCGTAATAGCCGCCCTCCGGGTCGTGCAGGCAGCGGGTCATGTACTGGGCGACGCTGATCGGCCCGGCTTGCGCGATCTCGGCCTTTAGACGGTCCGCAAGACGGCCCCTCTCCCTGGAAGGGGGAGGGGAAGGGGAGGGGGTGTCGCCGCCTCCCCCGCCGGGGCGTCCGAGCGGCCTGGCGCGAGCGTGACGGGCCGCTCCACCCCCATCCCCGGCCCTTGCCCCTTCCAGGGAGAAGGGAGTTTCGCGGGGGCCAGGACGTCGACCGCTCATCCCGCCGGCTGGACCTCCAGCGGCTGCTTCAGGCCCCGGCGGATCAGCCACAGCCCCGCCAGCACCATCGGGATCGACAGCATCATCCCCATGGTCAGGCCGAAGGGGAAGTTCGGCATGCCCACGTCCGGCTCGCGCACGGTCTCCAGAAGGATTCGGAACAGCCCGTAGCAGGTGAGGAACAGGCCCGAGAGCGCGCCCTGGCGCTGCAGCCAGCCGAGCTTGTGGGTCGCCACGCGCAGGATCAGCCACAACAGCACGCCTTCCAGCGCCGCCTCGTAGAGCTGGCTCGGGTGGCGCGGCTGCAGCAGGTAGTCGGGGCAGACGCCGCCCGCGTACTGCTCGGCGATCCGCTTGTTGCAGAACACCATGGCCCACGGAACGTGCGTCACCCGGCCCCAGAGCTCGCCGTTGATGAAGTTGGCGATGCGGCCGAAGAACAGGCCGAACGGCACGCAGGGCGCGATCAGGTCCGACAGGCGCAAGAGGTCGATCCGGTTCGCCCGCGAGAAGAAGATCAGCGCCAGCGCCACCCCGATCAGGCCGCCGTGGAAGCTCATCCCGCCCTTCCAGATCTGGAAGATCTCCGCCGGGTGGGTCCAGATGACCGAGGTGTTGTAGAACAGCACCGATCCCAGCCGCCCGCCCACGACGACGCCGAGCGTCAGCCACAGGACCAGGTCGTCGACCTGCTCGGCCGTGGCGGTGGGCGATCGCGCCCCCCACAGCGCCGGCGTGCGGATCAGCCGGATGCAGTAGCGCCAGCCGAGCACGATGCCGGCGATATAGGCCAGGGCGTACCAGCGCACGCCCAGCGGCCCCATGTGCCAGGAGCCCAGGTTGAGCTCGTAGGGGCCCAGGAGCGGGACGTACGGGTTGATGTCGGGAAAGACCACGGAAGGCTCCCTTGCGTCGGCGCTGGCCCAGCCTGGAGCGCTGGTCTAGCCCGGATATGTCACATCGTCACGGCGCCGGAAATTTGGTTCTCGGCTTCGCATTCTCCGCGGCTTTCCCATATAGAGACGACGTCCAGGCCAAAGGCGCGCGATGCAGACCCAGAACCCCCTCCTCGACGAGTTCTCCAAGCTGACCACGGCCGCCGTCGGCCTCGCCCAGGCCGCCGGAGAGGAGGCCAAGGCCGCGTTCCGGGCCCAGTTCGACCGGCTCGCCGCCGAGATGGATTTCGTGCGCCGCGACGAGTTCGAGGCGCTGAAGGCCCAGACCCAGGCGCTGCGCGAAGAGCTCGACCGCCTCAAGGGGGAAGCCGGAAGCTAAGCTCGCTCGCCGCTAGAAGCAGGTTGAGACGGTCGGGGCGAACCGGATTAGGTTAGATCGAGGCGACGATTCGCGGGTAACCCGCGGCGGCCTCCAAGGATGGCGACATGGATCTCCCGCACAAGGACGATGACGTCGACACCGGAATCGACCCCCTGGACGTGGTCGAACGGATCCTGACCGCCGAGAACCTCGCGTTCGACCGGTCCGACGACGGCGACCTTGCCTTCACGCTCGGCGGGAACTGGAAGGACTACGAGCTGTGGTTCGCCTGGCGGCCCGAGGCGGACTGCCTGCAGCTATGCGTGTCGCTCGACGTCCACGCCGAGACCGCCAAGGTGCAGAGCGCCCAGACCCTTCTGTCGCTGATCAATCCACGCGTCTGGCTCGGCCATTTCGAGCTCTGGGCCGAGGACGGCGAGGTGGTGTTCCGCAACGCCATGTCCCTGCCGCACGGCGAACGGCCGACCATGGCCCAGGCGGCCTCGATGATCGACGCGGCGGTGGAGGCGGCCGACCGCTTCTATCCGGCCTTCGACTTCCTCCTGAACGGCGACAAGTCGCCCGACGACGCCATGTCGGCCTGCATGTTCGACACCATCGGCCAGGCCTAGATCCTTCCGCTCATCCATCTTACCGTCATGGCCGGGCTTGTCCCGGCCACCCATGAACACGATAAGCGTCGGTGTTCATGGGTCCCCGGCATTCAACGCTGCGCGTTTCAGCCGGGGATGACGGTTATTAGGACATGCCCGACCATACCCCCATCCTGATGCTGGGCGCGGGGCGCCTCGGCGGCGCCCTGATCGAGGGCTGGGTCCTGACCGGCGCCTTCCACCCCTCCGACCTGATCATCAGGGATCCCGCGCCGGGCGACGACGCCAGGTCCGCCGCCGCCGCCGGCGCGCGGCTCAATCCTCCCGACGAGGTCCTCGCCGAGGCCCGCACCGTGCTCCTGGCGGTCAAGCCCCAGGTCTGGCGCGAGGCCGCCGCGGCGATCGCCCCGGCGCTCGACCCGGCCGCCGTCGTCGTCTCGGTGGCCGCCGGGGTGAAGGCCGCCGACATCTCGGACGGCTTCGGCGGGCGGCCCGCCGCGCGGGTCATGCCGATCACCGCCGTCGCCGTCGCCAAGGGCGCGGGCGCGATCTTCGCCCCCGATCCCGGCGCCAGGGCGGCGGCCCACGCCCTGTTCGATCCGGTCGCCGCCATGACCGAGGTCGGCGACGAGGCCCTGATGGACGCGGTCACAGCCGTCTGTGGCTCCGCGCCCGCCTACCTCTACGCCTTCACCGAGGCGCTCGAGGCCGCCGGCATCGCCGAGGGCCTGCCCGCCGAGGCCGCGCGGACCCTCGCCCGCGCCACGATGGCCGGGGCCGCCGCCCTGATGTCCTCGTCCGGCGAGGAGCCGGCCGAGCTTCGCCGCCAGGTCACGTCTCCAGGGGGAACCACCGAGGCGGCGCTCAAGGTCCTGCTGGACGAGGCACGGCGGGCTCCACCCGCTGCTGAGGCGCGCCGTGGCCGCCGCCGCCGCCCGCTCGCGCGAGCTTTCCCGAAGCTGAACAGGTTGCCCCCGCCCTCCCGGCGGGCCTAATGGCCCGAAAGAGTGAGTTCGGGAGGAGATCAGGGCATGGATGACATCTCGGGCGCGCGCGCGCCGGCGCTTCCCCAGCCCGAGCCGGGCCTCGACGTCGCGACCCTGGTGGAGCGCGCCGCCGCGCTCCGGCCGCTGCTCCTGGCCCAGCAGGAGGAGAGCGACCGCCGCGGCGTCTATTCCGACGAGGTCCATGAGGCCTTCCGCCAGGCCGGCTTCTACCGGATCCTCCAGCCCCGGATGTTCGGGGGCTACGAGCTGCCGCCGTCGGTCTTCCTAAAGGTGGTCATGCAGATCGCCCGCGGCCATCCGGCCGCCGCCTGGTGCTTCACTCTCACCGGCTCGCACGGCTACTTCATCGCCTCGCACTATCCCGAGGTCGCCCAGCGCGAGCTGTTCGGGCCGCAGGGCGAGTTCCGCTCGCCCCAGGTCGTCGGCCCGGCCGGGACCATGACCCCGGTGGAGGGCGGCTACCTGGTCGAGGGCGTCTGGCCCTTCGCCTCGGGCGTGCCCGTGGCGACCCACTTCATGGGCGGCAGCCTCGCGCCCCAGCCGGACGGCTCGGTCCGCCACGTCTTCTTCGCCGTCCCGCGCGACCAGGTCGAGATCCTGCCCGACTGGGGCGAGGGCCGGTTCATGGGCATGCAGGCGTCCGGCTCCAACAGCGTCAGGGTCGACAAGGTCTTCGTGCCCGAGCGCATGATCATCCCCTTCGACATGATGACGGGCACGGAGAGGAAGCCGCACGGCTCGCCGGGGGTCCAGCTGCACGGCAACCCGATGTACCTCGGCATCCTCGCCGGCTGGTTCCACTGCGAGTTCGGGGCGATCATGTCCGGCGCCGCCATGGCCGCCTGCGACGCCTTCGCGGAGCTGGCGCACAACCGGCCGATCCTGACCAATCCCCAGCTCAAGCGGGTGCACGACCCCTTCACCCAGCTGACCTACGCCACCGCGCTCGGCAAGGCGCAGTCCGCCCAGGCCCTGACGCTCGCCGCCGTCGGCCTCTACGAAGCCCAGTGCGCGCGCTTCGGCCGCACCGGAGCGCCGATCACGCCGCTCGATTCCTACGAGGTGTGGGGCATGGCGCGCGAGGCGTGCGTCATGGCCTGCGACGCGGTGGAGATCCTCTTCCACGCCGCCGGCGCCTCGGCCGGCCGCACCGGCAACCGCCTGCAGCGCTACTTCAAGGACATCGAGATGTACCGCCTGCACATCCAGAACCAGCCCACCCTGCCGGTCGCCCGCGCCCAGGCCGAGTTCGGCCTCCCCGGCGAGCTCTTCGGGAGCTGAGGCCTTATCCTCCCCCGCTCGCGGTGGAGGGGGCGTTCGGGCCCGTCGAGCGCGTCGGGATCAGTTGGAGCAAGCGGTCACCGTCGTGGCCGGGCTCGTCCTGAGGAAGACGGAACAGCTCCGCGGCGGCGGAGCCGCCGGCAAAGGGAACGCGGAGGACGCAGAGGAGAGCAGAGGACGCAGAGATGCGCCGCCCCTCTGCGTCCTCCGCGCCTTCTCTGCGATCTCTGCGTTGAATCCTGTTTGGCCTTCGGCCCGGAGCGCGGGCTCGGCCGGGAATGACGGTCGAAGACGTGAGCCGTTCCGATCCGGACGCGCCTAATGCGCCGTCCGGGATGCGCCGGGCAGGTGCAGCGAGAACTCCGGGATCGTCACGTCGAAGGCTTCGCCCTCGGGCGTGTTCATGTGATAGCTGCCGCGCATCGTGCCCGACGACGTCGTCAGGGGGCAGCCCGAGGTATAGCGGTAGGCCTCGCCGGCCTTCAGCTCGGGCTGCTCGCCCACCACGCCCAGGCCCTGCACCTCCTGCATCCGGTTCATCGCATCGGTGATGATCCAGTGCCGCGAGATCAGCTGCACCGTCGTCTTGCCGTGGTTCTCGATCTCCACGGTGTAGGACCAGAAGTAGCTGCGCTCGTCCGGGTCGGATTGCTCCGCCTCATAGGCAGCCGCCACGCGCACCAGGATGTCGCCGGTGCGGGCCTCGTAGACCGGGGCGTCGCGCGAGCTGGAGCGTCGCGAGATCCGCCTCACGGCCGCCTCACGCCTTGTCCAGGGCCCGCGAGAGGTCCCGGGCCAGATCCTCGTGGGCTTCCAGCCCCACCGACAGCCGCACCCAGCCTTCTGTCAGGCCGAGCGCCTGGCGCTCCTCTTCCGAAAGCGCCCGGTGGGTCGTGGTCGGCGGGTGCGTGGCCAGCGACTTGGCGTCGCCGAGGTTGTTCGAGATCTCGACGATCTCCAGCGCATTCAGGAAGTTGAACGCCGCCCGCTTGGAGCCGAGGTCGATCGCCACCACCGTGCCGCCGCCCGACATCTGCCGCCTGGCCAACTCGTGTTGCGGGTGGCTTGGGTGGAACGGATAAAGGAAGGTCCTGCAGGCCTTGTGCGCCTCGAAGACCTCGCACAGCTTCATCGCCGTGTCGGCCTGGCGCCGCACGCGCAGGTCCAGCGTCTCCAGCCCCTTCAGCATCACCCAGGCGTTGAACGCCGACATCGAGGGGCCGGTGTGGCGCATCGGGTCGCGGTAGGCCTCTTCCAGCAGGGCGCTCGCCCCCAGGATCGCCCCGCCCAGGAGCCGGCCCTGGCCGTCGATGTGCTTGGTGGTGGAATAGACCACCACGTCCGCCCCGAGCTCGAGCGGCTTCTGGAAGACGGGCGTGGCGAAGACGTTGTCGATCACCACCTTGGCGCCGGCGGCGTGCGCGATCTCGCAGACCGCCTTGACGTCCGCCAGCTCGAGCAGCGGGTTGGCCGGGCTCTCCAGGAACACCGCCTTCGTGTTCGGCCGCATCGCTGCGCGCCAGGCCTCCAGGTCGCGGCCGTCCACCAGCGAGGTCTCGACCCCGAACCTCGGCAGCCAGTTGGCGAGGATCCACCGGCACGAGCCGAACAGGGCCCGGCCCGCCACGACGTGGTCGCCGGCCTTGACCAGGCCCATCAGCGCCATGGCCACCGCCGCCATGCCCGTGGCGGTGGTGCGGCAGAGCTCCGCGCCCTCCACCAGCGCCAGGCGGTCCTCGAACATCTTGTTCGTGGGGTTGGCGTAGCGCGAATAGATGTAGCCCTCGGCCTCGCCCTTGAACCGGGCCTCGGCCGACTTGGCGTTGTCGTAGATGTAGCCCTGGGTCATGAACAGGGCTTCGGACGTCTCGCCGTGGGCCGAGCGCACGATCCCGCCGCGCGCGAGCTGGGTGTCCAGCTTCCAGGATTTCGGGTCTTCCGCCACAGGCGCCTCCTTCGGGGGCCGCATCAATAGGACCGGGTCCCGGGAGGTCAAGCGCGGCGGGTCTTGCGCCCAGGGCCGCGCCTGCCTTAGCTGGCGCGCCAACTTCCGGGGGAACCCATGATCGTCTTCGGTCCGTCGCTGTCGCCCTATGTGCGCAAGGTCCTCGTGTTCGCCGCCGAGAAGGGGATCGAGGTGGAGAGCCGCCCCGGCCTCGGCGGGCCGCCCGACGCCGACTTTCAGGCCGCCAGCCCCTTCGGCAAGATCCCGGCGCTCAAGCACGGCGACCTCTCGATCTCCGACTCCAGCGTGATCTGCGCCTACATGGAGAAGGTGCATCCCGACGCCCTCGCTGATCCCCGGCCGATCCCAAGGCCCATGCGCGGACCTTGTGGTTCGAGGAGTTCGCCGACGACCTCCTCGGCGGGGCGGTGGTGACCATGTTCTTCAACCGCGCCATGGCCCGCCGCTTCGGCCGCGAGCCCGACCTCGCCGCCGCCGACAAGGCCGAGGCCGAGCGCCTGCCGCGCGCGCTCGACTACCTCGAGGCCCAGATCCCGGCCTCGGGCTTCCTCGTGGACGACCGCCTGACCCTGGCCGACATCGCGGTGGCCAGCTTCTTCGCCAACCTCGGCCACATCGGCGTCAAGCCGGACCCGTCCGAGCGGCCCAAGACCGCCGCCTACGTGTCCAGCATCCTCGACCGCCCGGCCTTCCAGGCCCTGCTCGAAACCGAACGCGCGTTCATGGCGACGTAGAAGCAATCTGGCGGCTCAGTATTGAACCACGAAGGACGCGAAGGACACGAAGAGCACGAAGGCCTTGCGGCTGAAGTCGAGGCCGTAGGGAGTCACGTCGTGGACTCGGGTCTCAAGGTTCATCGCGCCTTGGGGCCCGGACTCCTGGAATCCGCCTACGAGCATTGTCTTGCCCACGAGCTGAAGGCTCGTGGGCTGTCGCTGCAGCGGCAGGTCGCGCTGCCGATCGTGTACGAAGGACTGACGCTCGATGCGGGATACCGGATCGACATGATCATCGAGGACTGTGTCTTGGTAGAGTTGAAGGCCGTGGAGGCTTTGAACCGGCTTCACACGGCCCAGGTGCTGACCTATCTGAAACTCACCAGGCTGCGCCTTGGATTTCTCATGAACTTCAATGTCGAGCTGTTCCGGCAAGGGTTGCGCCGGGTGGTGCTTTAGCTTCGAGTCCTTGGTGTCCTTCGCGCCTTTGTGGTTGATGGCGCCGCTGCCGGCCACGCCGGCGCCCGTCGCGGCCCGCCGGCCTCACCGCCGGCTGATCCGGTGGCCGGTCATGTCGGCCCCCACGTCCCTTGGCAGCCGCACATAGACCAGGGCCGCCAGCGTCGAGATCACGCCCACGATGCAGAAGGGCAGGGTGAACTGGCCCGGCGTCAGGGCCGCGTCCCCGCCCAGGCGCACGGCCTGCAGCGCCAGGCTCCCCACCGTGATCCCGAGCGCGATCGACAGCTGCAGCGTCACCGCCGTCAGCGTCGAGGCCGGGGTCACCTGCCGCTGCTCCACCTCCACGAACGAGAGGGCGTTGGAGGCGGTGAACAGGGTCGCGCGCACGAAGCCGCCGATCGCCAGGGCGGCGAACATCAGCGCCCAGGGCGTCGAGGGGCGGAAGAAGCCGGGGACCGCGCTCAGGACGCCCACCAGGGCGGCGGTCCAGACCAGGATCGTCTTGAACCCGAACATCTTCATGATCCTGGCCGCCAGGGGCCGCGAGACCAGGGCGCCGATGGCCATGGCGATCATCAGGAAGCCCGCCTGCAGCGGCGTCCAGCCCATGGCGATCTGCAGCAGCAGCGGCATCAGGAACGGCAGCGCCCCGATGCCGATGCGCACCAGGATCCCGCCGACCACGCTGGCGCGGAAGGTTGTCAGGCGGAACAGCGTCAGGTCCAGCACCGGGCGCTCGGCGCGCCGGGAGTGGTGCAGGAAGGCCGCGCCCGAGGCGACGGCGATGGCGCCGGCGGCGGCCTGAACCGTCCAGGGGATCAGGTCGAAGCCCAGGGTCTCGGCCAGCCCCATGCTCGTGGCCATGAACAGGCCCGCCAGGACGAAGCCGATCGTGTCGAACTGGCCGGGGTGCGGCTCGCGGATCCTCGGCACGAACTTCCACACGGCCAGCATGCCCAGCAGGCACACCGGGACGTTGATGTAGAAGATCCAGGGCCAGTCCGCGACCTTCAGGATGAAGCCGGTGAGCGGCGGGCCGATGATCGGCCCCACCATCGCCGGCGTGGTCAGCAGCGCCATGGCCCGCACCAGCTGCTCGCGCGGGCTCTGGCCCACCACGATGATCCGGCCCACCGGCATCAGCATGGCCGCGCCCGCCCCCTGCAGGATGCGGAACAGCACCAGCTCCCCCAGCGAGCGCGACAGGCCGCAGAGCACCGAGCCCAGGAGGAACGTGGCCATCGAGGCGATGAAGACCCGCCGCGCGCCATAGCGGTCCGCCGCCCAGCCCGAGGCCGGGACGAGCACCGCCTGCACCAGGATGTAGCTGGTCAGGACGAGCTTAAGGTTGATCGGCTGGATCTTGAAGGCGTCGGCCAGGGTCGGCAACGCCGTGGAGAGCGCGGTCTGGTCGATGAACTGCATGAAGAGCGCGCTGCCGACCGCCAGGATCGCCAGCTGACGCCCGATGCCGGTCTCTTCCGGGGGCGGGGTCGTCGTCGCTACCGTCTCGGAGGGAGGAATCGAAGCCACCGCCTCGCAATAGCGACCGCGCGCGCCGGCGCAACCGGCATGGTCCGGCCGGACCGGTCCGGAGACCTCAGCCCGGTCGGCTCAGGATGAGCTCGTCGTCCAGGGTGTCGCCCACGGGGAACTGGTATTCCCCGACTTTTTCGAACCCGAACCGGCCATAGAGCCGCTGGGCGCCCGTGTTCTGCGACCAGACCCCGATCCACAGCCGCCGGCCGGGCGCCTCCAGCCAGTCCAGCGCCGTCGTCAGGAGCCGCCGGCCGAGCCCGAGGTTCTGGGCCTCGCGCCGCACATAGAGCCGCTTGACCTCCCCGCAGTCCTCCGTGACCTCCGGGTGGGGCAGGGCGCAGGGCCCGGCGTGGACGTAGCCGATGGCGCGTCCGTCCTTCTCGGCGATCCACATCGCCTGGCCGGGCGTCATCAGGAACCGGGCGAAGGCGGCCGGCGTGTAGGTCTGCTCCAGGAAGGCCTCGAGGTCCTTCGGCGGATAGAGGTGGGCGAAGGTCTCGATGAAGGTGTCGCGCCCGAGCGCCGCCAGGGCGTCGGCGTCCGCCTCCTCGGCCCGTCGGATCACGGCGTCGCTCATAGCGACGCTTAGAATATGCTACGCGCCCGGGACGCAAGGAGTCGCCATGGCCCTGGCCCTCTACACCCATCCCGACATGGGGCTGCACCGCCCGGGCGAGGGACATCCCGAGCGGCCGGCCAGGCTCAAGGCGGTGATCGACGCCCTGGACGACGCCTTCCCCGGCCTGGACCGGCGCGAAGCCCGGCCTGTGGCGCGCGAGGATCTGCTGCGCGTGCATCCCCTGGCCTATGTCGAAGCCGTCGAGGATGCCGCGCCCCGCGCCGACGAGCTGGTGCGGCTCGATCCCGACACGGTCCTGTCCGCCGGCAGCCTCAGGGCCGCCGAGCTCGCCTGCGGAGCGGCCGTCCAGGCGGTCCAGGCGGTCGCGGCCGGAGAGCTCGGCCGGGCCTTCTGCGCCGTCCGTCCGCCGGGCCACCACGCCGAGCCCGCCCGCCCGATGGGCTTTTGCATCTACTCCAGCGTCGCCGTCGCCGCCCGCGCCGCCCAGGCCGCGGGCCTGGAACGGGTGGCGGTGGTCGATTTCGACGTCCACCACGGCAATGGCACTGAAGCGGTGGCCCAGTTCGCGCCGGGCCTGTTCTACGCCTCGGTCCACCAGTGGCCCTACTATCCGGGCACGGGCGAAGCCGGCCGGCGCGGCGACATCGTCAACGCGAACGTCCCGGCCATGGCGCCCCGCGAGGCCTGGCGCGCGGCCTTCGAAGGCCTGATGGCGCCGCTGCATTCCTTCGGGCCGGACCTGATCCTCGTCTCCGCCGGGTTCGACGCCCATGCGCGCGATCCGCTCGCCCACCAGTCGCTCGAGGCCGAGGACTTCGCCTGGGCCACGCGCGCGATCCTCGAGGTCGCCCGATCGCGCGCGGGGGGAAAGGTTGTGTCTTGTCTCGAGGGCGGTTACGACCTTCAGGCGTTGGGCCTCTCGGCTGCGGCGCACGTCCGGGCGCTGCAGGAGGACTGACGGCCCGCCATCGCTCCAGAGGCGAGTATTCGGGGGTCTCGCCAGGACATGCCGACCGACCCGTCACCGGCCCGGATCATCGAAGCCGAGGCGCCCGTCATCGCCCAGCGCCGCCGCGCGCGCCGGCGGGATCGTCCTGGCCCGCCACGGCGAGCCGGCGTTGTCGCGAAAGATTCTGTTGTCCGCGCGCGGTTACCGCGACTGGTGGGCGCTCTACGAAGCGGGCGGCATCAAGCCCGGCCAGTCGCCGCCCGATCACCTCACGCAGGCGGCGCGCGGCGCGGCGGTGATCTTCGCCTCCACGCGCCTGCGGGCGATCCACTCGGCCGAGGCGCTCGCGTCCGGCCGCGAGTTCGACCGTCAGGACGTCTTCATCGAAGCGCCTTTGCCGCCGCCGCCGCTGCCCGACTTCATCAAGCTCTCGCCCAGGATCTGGGGCGTGGTCTCCCGCGTGTGCTGGTGGCTCGGCCATCACGCCGGCGAAGAGAGCCGCAGTCAGGCCCAGGTCCGCGCCGTCGAGGCCGCCCGCCGGCTGCATGAGCTGGCGCTGAAGGGAGAGGACGTGCTGGTGGTCGCCCACGGCTTCTTCAACACCATGATCGGAGTCGAGCTGAAGCGCCTGGGCTGGCGCTGCGTCCAGGGCCGCGGCTACCGCTACTGGTCCACGCGGTACTACCGGCGCTGATCCGGCGAAGCCGCCATGCGGGCCATCATCGTTGGTGTGGTTCGTGTGGTTCGTGGTTTCGATTCTGCGGTCCCGGCGGCGGCCGAGGCGTTGGCCTGAAGAACCACGAACCACGCGAACCACTCGAACGCACCACGAGGGCCGCCAACCTGGCTATGGCGCTTCTGTCGCCGCCCCAACCGCATTGCCTCAGCCCGAGGCTGGCCTATGGTGAGGCCATGAGCGACCCCGCCACCGCCCCGGAGGTCTCGGCACTCTCCTTCGAGGAGGCGCTGGCCGAGCTCGAGACCATCGTCAGCGAGCTGGAGTCCGGCCAGGCCCCGCTCGAGCGCGCCATCGCGCTCTATCAGCGCGGCGCCGAGCTGAAGGCCCACTGCGAGGGGCGGCTCGAGCAGGCGCGCCTGCGCGTCGAGAAGATCGTCATGGGTCCGGAGGGGCAGGCGCAGAGCGTGCAGGCCGCCGACTTCTCCTGACCGCCGCGAGGAGGCGTCCTTGAAGGCCCTCACCCTGGCCGAACGGATCTCCGAGAGCGCGGATCTGGTGACCGTCGCCCTCGACCAGCTCCTGCCCAGGGCCGACGGCCCCGAGCAGCGCCTCACCGAGGCCATGCGCTACGCCGCGCTTGGGCCCGGCCAGCGGATTCGGCCGTTCTTCGCGCTCGAGACCGCCAAGATGTTCGACCTGGAAGAGCGGCAGGTCCTGCGCGCGGCCTGCGCGCTGGAATGCGTCCACGCCTACAGCCTGGTCCACGAGGACCTGCCGTGCCTCGTCCACGACGGGGCCCGGCGCTCCCGGCCGGCCGTTCACGAGGCCTACGACATGGCCACGGCCATCCTGGCCGGCGACGCCCTTCAGGCGCTCGCGTTCGAGATCCTCGCCCACCCGGACACCTGCGACGAGGGCTCGATCCGCGCCGAGCTGGTCCGCCGCCTCGCCGCGGCCGCCGGCGCCAGGGGCGTCTGCGGCGGCAAGATGATCGAGCTCCTCGGCCCGCGCGAAGGCGAGGGCGGCGTCGCGCGCATGCAGCGGATGAAGACCGGCGCCTTGATCGCCTGCGCCTTCGACCTGCCCCTGACCCTCGCCCGCGCCGGCGAAGCCGAGCGCCACGCCCTGGCCGGCTTCGCCCAGGACCTGGGCATCGCCTATCAGATCACCGGCGATCTCTGCGGCGCCGAGGATGGGGCCGGCGCCGGCGGCAAGCACGGCTATGTCGGCCTGCTCGGCGAGACGGCGGCGCGCGAGCGGCTCGGCCTTCTCACCGCCCAGACCAAGGCGCACCTGGATCCCTTCGGCGAGCGCGCGGCCTATCTTCGCGACAGCGTCGACTTCGTCCTCGACGCCGGCGCCTGACCGTAGAGCTCGCTCTGGCCGTGACCCGCCCGCTCGCCCTGATCACCGGCGCCTCCTCCGGTCTCGGCGCGGCCTTCGCCCGGGCCTATGCGGCGCGCGGCTGCGACCTCGCCCTGGTAGCGCGCCGGCGCGACCGGCTCGAGGCCCTGGCCGCCGAGCTCGAGGCGCGCCACGGGATCACGGCTCTCGTGGTCGTCCAGGACCTCGCCGTGTGGGAGGCCCATGTCGCGGTGCTCGAGCAGGTGGCGGCGGCGGGCCTTGGCGTCGACATACTGGTCAACAACGCCGGCTTCGGCGTTCCCCAGGCCTTCACCGGCGTTCCCTGGGCGCGCCAGCGCGACTTCCTGATGACCCTGGTGGTGAACGCCTGCGGGCTCGCCTACGGCGTGATCCCGGCCATGGTCCAGAAGGGTTCGGGCCGGATCGTCAACGTCGCCTCGCTCGCCGCCTTCGCGCCGGGGGCCTATGGCCACACCCTCTATCCCGCGGCCAAGAGCTTCGCGGTCAAGTTCAGCCAGTCGCTGGACGCCGAGCTGCGGGGCAGGGGGATCAAGGTCACCGCCGTCTGTCCGGGCTTCACCCGGACCGGGTTCGCCGAGGCCGAGGGGACCCAGCACCTGATGGACCAGGCTCCGCGCCGGTTCTGGCAGTCCGCTGAGACTGTCGTGGGGACCGCCATCGCCGCCAACGAGGCCGGCCGCGTGGTCGTCATTCCCGGATGGCACAACCGGCTCGCCGCCTTCCTGTTGCGCGCCCTGCCCGAGCCCCTGGTCTCGGCGCTCATCCGCCGCGGCGCGCGCCGTTATCAGATTGAGGAACAGGCATGACTTCGCCGCTGCAATGCCCCCTCCGCCCGTTCCGGCCACCTCCCCCGTTTGACGGGGGAGGATTTGGGTCCATGGGCTCTGGTCCTTCCCCGCTTGCGGGGGAGGTGGCCCGGAGGGCCGGAGGGGGCGTGGATCGATGACCGCCACCTACGACGTCATCGTCATCGGCTCCGGCGCGGGCGGCGCCACGGTGGCCCAGAGGCTTGCGCCCACCGGCAAGAAGATCCTGATCCTCGAGCGCGGCGAGCACCTGCCGCGCGAGGCGGAGAACTGGGACGCCAAGGAGGTCTTCATCCGCCACCGCTATCGCACCAGCGAGCACTGGTACGACCGCGAGGGCCGCCCCTTCGTCCCCACCACCCACTACTGGGTCGGCGGCAACACCAGCTTCTACGGCGCGGCGCTGATGCGCCTGCGGCGCGGCGACTTCGAACAGACCGTCCACGCCGGCGGCGTCTCACCGGCCTGGCCGATCCGGCTGGACGACCTCGCGCCCTATTACGACGAGGCCGAACGGCTCTGGCAGGTCCACGGCCAGCGGGGCGAGGATCCCACCGAGGCGGGCGACGAGCCGCCCTACGCCTACCCGGCCGTCACCCACGATCCGGGCGTGGCCGCGCTCAAGGCGCACTGGGAAGCCCAGGGCTGGCGCCCCTTCTCCCTGCCGCTGGGCGTCAAGATGGATCAGGCCCACCCGGTCACCTCGGCCTGCATCCGCTGCAAGACCTGCGGAGGGTATCCCTGCCTCGTGAAGGGCAAGTCCGACGCGCGCACCATCGCGGTCGAGCCCCTGCTGCGCGCGCCCAACGTGACGCTGCTCACCGGGCGCAAGGCGGTCCGGCTCGAGACCGATCCCTCCGGGCGCAGCGTGACCGAGGTGGTCTGCGAGACCGCCGAAGGCGAGGAGCGCTGGCAGGGCGACCTCGTCGTGCTGGCCGCGGGCGCCGTGAACACCGCCGTCCTGCTCCTGGCCTCGGCCAACGGCGCCCATCCGAACGGCCTCGCCAACGGCTCCGACCAGGTCGGGCGCAACTTCGCCTTCCACACCCTGACCGCCGTGGTCTCCCTGACCTGCGCCCCCGCCGAGGTGACCTTCCCCAAGACGCTGGCCGTCAACGACTTCTATCGGTCCGATCCCCGCGGCGGCTTCGACATGCCCATGGGACACATCCAGCTCCTGGAATACATGTCCGGCCAGACGCTGGAGGGCGAGGTCTCCGACTGGCTGCCGCCGGCCTTCGTGCCGGACGCCTTCTCCAATGTCCTGGCCCACCGGATGCTCAGCATGCTGGTGATCTCCGAGGATCTGCCCATGCCCGAGAACCGGGTGCGGCTGGATGGCGGGCGCATCGTCCTCGACTACCGGCACAACAACCTCGAGGGTCACGAGCGCCTGGTGAAGACCCTCTGCCAGTCGCTGGACGGATTCGTCGACCGCGCCCATCCGATCAGCCAGCACCACTTCCAGCTGGACTCGCTGCTGCCGCTCTATGGGGTTGCCCACCAGTGCGGCACGGCCAGGTTCGGGACCGATCCCAAGGGCTCGGTGCTCGATCCTTGGTGCAAGGCCCACGAGCTCGACAATCTCTACGTGGCAGATTCCGGCTTCTTCGTCTCGAGCGCGGCGGTGAACCCGACCCTCACCATCGTGGCCAACGCGCTGCGGGTCGGCGACCACCTGAAGGCGCGCCTCGGCGCGTGACACCTGCGGCGCGATTGCCATAGGCGGCGAGCGACCGTCTCGCGCGGCGCGAACGGGCTGCGCGACTCCGGCCAATTCGTGCTAGACGCAGAATTTCGTAGTTGCCCAGGCTCTTTCATGCCCGACACCCCTCTGCTCGACACCATCGAGTCGCCCGCCGGCGTTCGCGCGCTCAAGCCCTCGCAGCTGCGCAAGCTCGCGGACGAGCTCAGGGCCGAGACCATCGACGCGGTCTCCCATACCGGCGGGCACCTGGGCGCGGGCCTGGGCGTGGTCGAGTTGACGGTCGCCCTGCACCACGTTTTCGACACCCCCGAGGACATCCTGATCTGGGACGTCGGCCACCAGGCCTATCCCCACAAGATCCTCACCGGCCGGCGCGATCGCATCCGCACCCTGCGCCAGGGCGGGGGCCTGTCGGGCTTCACCAAGCGGGCCGAGAGCGTCTACGACCCCTTCGGCGCCGCCCACGCCTCCACCTCGATCTCCGCGGCGCTCGGCTTCTGCGTGGCGCGCGACCGTCAGGGCAAGGACAACGCCGTCATCGCCGTGATCGGCGACGGCGCCATGAGCGCGGGCATGGCCTACGAGGCCATGAACAACGCCAACGCCACCAGGCAGCTCGTCGTGGTCCTGAACGACAACGACATGTCGATCGCCCCGCCCGTGGGCGGCATGTCGAGCTATCTGGCCCGGCTGGTGTCCGGCGGCTTCTACCGCTCGGTGCGGCGCATCGGCCGGCACGTCGCCTCGGCCCTGCCCAAGCCGCTGCAGGAGGCCGCCAAGAAGGCCGAGGAGTACGCCCGCGGCATGGTCGCCGGCGGCACCTTCTTCGAGGAGCTCGGCTTCTACTACGTCGGCCCCATCGACGGGCACGACCTGACCGCCCTCGTCCCGATCCTGAAGAACGTGCGCGCGATCAAGGACAAGCCGGTCCTCGTCCACGTCGTGACCCAGAAGGGCAAGGGCTACGCCCCCGCCGAGAGCGCCGCCGACAAGTACCACGGCGTGGTCAAGTTCGACGTCATCACCGGCGAGCAGAAGAAGTCCGCCTCGGTCGCGCCGAGCTACACCAAGGTGTTCGCCCAGGAGCTGGTCAAGCGCGCCGAGCGCGATCCCAAGGTCGTGGCCATCACCGCCGCCATGCCCTCGGGCACCGGCCTTGACCTGTTCGAGAAGCGTTTCCCGGACCGGGTCTTCGACGTCGGCATCGCCGAGCAGCACGCGGTCACCTTCGCCGCGGGCCTGGCGGCCGGGGGCATGAAGCCCTACGCCGCGATCTACTCGACCTTCCTGCAGCGCGGTTACGACCAGGTCGTCCACGACGTCGCGATCCAGAAGCTGCCCGTGCGCTTCGCCATCGACCGGGCCGGGCTGGTCGGCGCCGACGGGCCGACCCACGCCGGCTCCTTCGACGTGGGCTACCTCGGCTCCCTGCCGGGGTTCGTGGTCATGGCCGCCGCCGACGAGGCCGAGCTCGCCGCCATGATCGCCACCGCCAACGCCATCGACGATGGCCCCTCGGCCTTCCGCTATCCGCGCGGCGAGGGGACCGGCGTGCCGATCCCCGAGCTGGCCGACCCGCTCGAGATCGGCCGGGGCCGCATCGTGCGCGAAGGCAATGCGCTCGCCATCCTCTCCCTCGGCTCGCGTCTGCCCGAATGCCTCCGGGCCGCCGATCTGCTCGCCGCGCGCGGGCTGTCTGCGACCGTCGCGGACGCCCGCTTCGCCAAGCCGTTGGACGAGGAGCTGATCCTGCGCCTTTGCCGCGAGCACGAGGCCCTGATCACGGTGGAGGAGGGGTCCATGGGCGGCTTCGGCGCCTTCGTGCTCCACTTGCTGGCCGCCCGCGGCGTGCTCGACCGGGGCCTGAAGGTGCGCACCCTGACCCTGCCCGACCGCTTCCAGGACCAGGACAAGCCCGAGGTCATGTACGCCGAGGCGGGCCTCGACGCCGAGGGGATTATGCTGTCGGCCCTGCGGGCCCTGGGCGCCGACAACGTCTCCGCCGCTGGCCGCCGGGCATAGGCTCGAGTCCTTCCCCGCTTGCGGGGAGGTCCCGCGGAGCGGGGGAGGGGGCAAGGTCATCAGGACGTGGCTGATGACGCGGAATGCAAGGCTTCCTGTGACTTTCCTCGCCACCCCCCCTAGATTTTTCGCTGAAATCTGCCCCAAATGACGCTCACCGGACGCAAGGCTGCGCCGCGCGACCGGTTAGCACCAACTGCCCATTCAAGGACGCATGACTGCACCCAATGCAGGCTTGGCCGATCGAACTCAAGACGGCCGCCGAAGCCAAGAAGACCCTTCTGTCCAAGTTCAAGGCCAAACCGGCCGCTCCCGACCCCAACTTCCAGAGCCGACAGGCGCGCAAGGCCGCCGAGCTCGAACGGGTCCGCCAGGCCCGCGCCGAGGCGCGTGAAGCCGCACGCCTGGCTCAGGAAGCGGCCGAGCAGGAACAGGCCAAGTCCCAGGAGGAGCTCGATCAGCTCGAGATCCAGCTGAAGCGCGAGGAGCGCAAGGCCCGCAAGGCCCAGCAGAAGGAGCTCGCCCGCGCCAAGCGCGACGCCAATCGCGCCGTGCGCGCCTCCTCGTCGCCGACGCGCGACGAAG
Organism: uncultured Alphaproteobacteria bacterium; assembly: GCA_963775275.1. Lineage (GTDB taxonomy): Bacteria > Pseudomonadota > Alphaproteobacteria > Caulobacterales > Caulobacteraceae > JANWHQ01. The sequence continues at coordinate 2,704,672 of CAVZII010000005.1, forward strand.
ACGAGCGGGAGGACTGGGCGGCCTGACGTCGGGCTGTCCGTTGCAGCGTCACTCCAGCTCCAGGCGCTGTTCCAAGAGGCTCGTCTTGCCCTGCGCCTCGCGCGGGGGCAGGAGGCCGTGCTTCTTCTGGTCCAGCCGCGCCACCCGCCACACCCGCGCCTGATCGCCTGCGGGTTGGCCGCTGCCCGTCCCTGCGGACCCTCCAGCAGGTCCTGCGAGGCGTCTTCGGAGACTTGCTCCCGAGCGCCAACAGGCTCGCCTCCTCACGGATCCGGGCCGGCACCGCCACCTGCTCCTCCTGGAGCCGCCGGGTGCGCCGGCTCGGCCGGCCGCGCGCGCGATGCGCGCGATGCGATTGTCGGGAGGATGCCTGGACCGATGGCGGAACACGTGTCCCCGGCCAAGGGACGGGCGTCGCCGTGCATGACGCCCGCCCCCGGCCACGGGACATCCGTGACGGAAGGCTGTCCAGCAACCCGCGCGCCAGGGCCGGAGTCCTGATTCTGCACGCTCGATCTCGTTCGAGCCGGCCCGCCGACAGGCGGTCAGGCCTCGACCACCTCCTTGCCGACGGGCGCGAGCGCGATCACCGCCAGCTTGAAGTGCTGGATGCCGAACGGGATGCCGATGATCGTCAGGCACTGGGCCGCGCCGATCAGCACATGGACCAGGGCGATGTACCAGCCGCCCAGCAGGAACCAGATCACGTTCAGCAGCAGGCCGAGGTCACCCGTGCCGATGTCCTCCCGGCCAGTGACGTCGCGGCGCTCGACCACCCGCTTGCCGAACGGGAAGAAGCTGAACAGGCCGATCCGGAACGCCGCCTGCGACCAGGGCAGGCCCACCACGGTGATGGCCAGGAGCACGCCGGCCACCAGCCAGCCGAGCCCCGCAACGAACCCGCCCAGGATGAACCACAGGATGTTGAGGATCAGGGTCATGGCCCTCTGCATCCTCCCGCAGCGGTCCGCGCGCAAGCGCCGTTCGCGGGCCGGCGCCGCCAGGCGTCATGGTTAATCAGCCGATAAGCATTTGCGCCGACCGTGGCCCTGCGTCCTGCGGCCCTGTTCGCGGCGGACGCATCCGGAGTCGCCGATGGGGCAGCTGAGTAGCGTCCGTGCGTCCCGTTTCGGCGGACATCCTTTCCCGGTCCAGGGCGCTGGGCTGGACTCCCTGCTGGTCGCGGGCGGCGACGAGCGGATCGCGCTGGATCCGGTCACCGGCCTCAACAAGTATGGCTGCGGCGTGGCTCCCGAGCGCGAAGGCCTCGCTTTCAGCTCCTCCACCGCCTCGACCATCTCTCCCGGCGCGCTGCGGGCCGCCGCCGACCGGTTCGAGCACATCCTCGGCTATCCCGATCCGCGCGCGGCCCACGCCGCCGAGGCCGAGGGCCTGCGCCGACGCCTCGCGCGCCTGTGCGGGCTGGAGCCGCAGGCCGCCGAAGACATCGTTCTGGCCGCGTCGGGCACCGACATCCACCTGATCGCCGCCGACCTTGCCCGCGGCGATGGCGTCGCGCCCCTGGTCGCCGTCATGCCCAGCCCGACGGAGTCGGGACGGGGCGTTCCCCTGGCGCTTCGGGGCGTCGGCTATTCGTCCAGCACGCCCCATGGCGGCGGCGCCGTCGTGGGCGAACCCATCGATCACGCCGTGGCCGGCGTCCTCCTCCCGGCGCCCGTGCGCGATGAGTACGGCGCGCCGCGCCCGGCCGAGGCCGTCGACCGCGACGTCGCGCGCGCCTGCGATCTCGCCGTCCGCCGCGGCGGACGGGTGCTCCTGGTCCTGCTCGACGTCTCCAAGACCGGCCTCGTGGCGCCGACGCCGGCCTGCGCCGCCGCACTGAAGGCGCGGCACGGCGAGGCCCTGACCGTTCTGGTCGACGCTTGCCAGTTCCGCATCTCCGCACAGAGCCTGCGCCGATACCTGGACGAGGACTTCCTGGTGGCCGTGACCGGCTCCAAGTTCCTCGGCGGCCCGGCCTTCTCCGGCGCCCTCTTCATCCCGCCCGCGTCGGTCGCGCGTCTTCGCGGCCGGACCCTGTCGCGGGCGCTCGCGGACTACTGCGGCCGCGGGGACTGGCCGGCGTCCTGGACCGGCCGGGCCCTCCTGCCCGACCTCGCGAACCTCGGCCTGCTTCTGCGCTGGGAGGCGGCGCTGCACGAGCTTGCCGCCTTCCGCGCCCTGCCGGACGCGGCCGTGGCGGGCTTCCTCGCCGACTTCGGCCGGGCCATGGACGCGCGCCTCCTGGAGGACCCCGCCTTCGAGCCCCTGTCGGCGCCGTCCGCGCCACGTCTCGCCCCGGACGGATGGGATGCGATGGGGACCATCTTTCCGTTCCTGGTCCATCGCGGCGGCCAGGCGCTTGATGCGCCGGCGGTCCAGGCCCTCTACGAAGCGATGCGCGCTCCGGCCCTGCACCGCCCGTCCGTGCGCCTCGGCCAGCCGGTCGCCGTCGGCGCCCGCGCCGGCGTCCCGGTCAGCGCCCTTCGCCTGTCGCTCTGCGCCGGCCACGTCGTCGAGGCCCTGACCACCCCCGGCGGCGCCGACGCGGTGATCGCGCGCGCCGGCCTGGCGCTCGACCTGGTCGCCGGGCAGGCGAGGGGGGATCGCTGACATGGTCCGTCCCACGAGCCTGGATCCCGACGACTGGTCCGCCGCCCGGAGACAGGGCCACCGGCTGCTCGACGACATCTTCGACCACATCGAAAGCCTGCGCGACCAGCCCGTCTGGCGCGAGCCGCCGGCCGAGCTCCGCGCCGCCTTCCGCGAACCCTTGCCGCAGGCGCCGGAGCGTCTGGACGAGCTTCGCCGCGAGGTGCTGGAGTCCATCCTTCCCTACTCGGGCGGCAACGCCCATCCGGGCTTCATGGGCTGGGTCCAGGGCGGCGGGACGGTCGCGGGCCTGCTGGGCGAGATGCTGGCGGCCGGCATGGACGCCAACCTCGGTGGCCGCGATCACATGCCGCTCGAGGTCGAGCAGCAGGTCGTGCATTGGGCCAGGCAGATGTTCGGCTTCCCGGCCGAGGCCTCCGGCCTCTTCCTGACCGGCGCCTCCCAGGCCAATTTCGTCGCCCTCCTGGCCGCCCGCGTCCGCGCCCTGGGTCCAGGGGTCCGCCACGAGGGCCTCGGCGAAGCGGGCGCGCGCCTTGTCGCCTACGCCTCGCGCGCCGCCCACGGCTGTGTCGGCCGCGCCATGGACATGGCCGGGATCGGGCGCGGTCGTCTGCGCCTGGTCGGGACCGATCCGCGCGGCCGGATCGATCCTGAGGTGCTCCGCGCGGCCATCATCGCCGACCGTAAGGCCGGGCTCGAGCCCTTCCTCCTGGTCGGGACCGCCGGCACGGTCGACCTCGGCGCCATCGACGATCTCGACGCCCTGGCCGATCTCGCCGCCGCCGAGCGGCTGCACTTCCACGTCGACGGCGCCTTCGGGGCGCTGGGCGTGCTCGCGCCTTCCATCGCGCCGCGCCTTTCGGGTATCGAGCGCGCCGATTCCATCGCCTTCGACTGGCACAAGTGGGGCCAGGTCCCCTACGACGCGGGCTTCCTCCTGATGCGCGATCCGGAGCTGCACCGCGCCGCCTTCGCGGCCGAGGACCGCTATCTGCTGCGCGCGCCCCGGGGTCTCGCCGGCGGAGACTTCTGGCCCTGCGACTACGGCCCGGACCTGTCGCGCGGGTTCCGCGCGCTCAAGACCTGGTTCACGATCAAGGCCTATGGCGCCGAGGCGATGGGCGCGGTGATCGAGCACACCTGCGCGCTCGCCCGCGAGCTGGCCTTCCGCATCGAGGCCGAGCCCGAGCTCGAGCTGATGGCGCCGGTCGAGCTCAACATCGTCTGCTTCCGCCATCGCGGCGCCGATCCGGACCGGCTGAACAGCGAGATCGTCATGGACCTGCACGAGGCCGGCCGCGTCGCGCCCTCGACCACCCGCATCGACGGCGCCCTCGCCATCCGCGCCGCCATCGTCAACCACCGCACCGAGAGCCGCGACATCGAGGCCCTGGTGGACGCCGTCCTGGAGGCCGGACGCCAATGCAAGCTGAGACATGCGGCGTGACCACGCCGTTCCCCGTGCGTAGCGGGATCTTCGATCCGGTCGACACCCAGGGCCTGGCCGCCCTCGCGCGCCTGGCCATGGACCCGGCGGGCCTCGGCGAGGCCTGGGAGGCGCTCGTCGCGCGGGTCTCCTCCAATCCCTTCGACGCCGGCGCCCTGATGGACATGTCCGTCCTGCTCCAGGCGACCGGCCAGCGCGAGCGGGGCCTCGAGCTCCAGGCCGGGGCGGCCCGCCTGCGGCGCTGCTTCCGTCGTGGGCCCGCCGGCGAGCCGGGCCTGCGCCTCCTCGCCTTCGCGACCGCCGGCGACTTCATGGCCAACACGCCGCTGGACTTCCTGCTCGAGGGCTCGGAGGTGGAGCTGGTGACCTGCTACGTCGACGAGGGCCTGCCCCGGCCCGGCGACCTGCCCGCCCACGACCTTGCCTTCCTCGCCATCGGCCAGTCCGAGGCCTCGGCGCCGCTCCTGGCCTCCCTCGAGCCCGGCCTGAAGGCCTGGCCGGTCCCGGTGCTGAACGTACGCCCCGGCGCGATCTCCGCCCTGACCCGCGACGGGGTGGCGGCTCGCTTCGCCGGCCATCCCCACGTCCTGTGCCCCCCCGTCCGCCGGACGGACCGCGCAGCCCTCGCCGCCGTCGCCGCGGGCGAGCGCCCCTCGGCAAGCCTCGCCGAGGGTCTGGCCTTCCCGCTCGTCGTCCGCCCCCTCGACACCCACGCCGGCGGCGGCATGGAGCGGATCGCCGACCAGGCCGAGCTCGGCGCCTACCTCGCGGCCCGCGCCGAGGACGCCTTCTTCGTCACGGCCTTCGTCGACTACGCCGGGCTCGACGGCCTCTTCCGCAAGCTGCGGATCGCCTTCATCGACGGGCGGCCCTTCATCGCGCACATGGCGGTCTCCGAGCGCTGGATGGTCCACTATCTGAACGCCGGCATGGATCAGAGCGAGGCCAAGCGCGCCGAGGAGGCGGCGATGATGGCGGGCTTCGACGACGGCTTCGCCGCCCGCCACGCCGACGCCTTCGACGCCCTGGTCGACGCCTTCGGCCTGGACTACTTCGGCATCGACTGCGCCGAGGCTCCGGACGGGCGGCTCCTGCTCTTCGAGGCGGACGTCGCCATGATCATCCACGCCATGGATGGCGAGGACCTCTATCCCTACAAGAAACCCGCGATGAGGAAGCTGTTCTCCGCCTTCACCGCGGCGCTCCAGGCCCACGCCCCGGCGGCGGGCGTGCGCCGCAGCGCCTGAGGCCGGCGCGGCTCAGACTTTCCGCGGCCGTCCGGGGATTCCGTCCTCGCACTCCAAGGCCTTCCGGTCCCAGCCGCCGAGGTCGGCCGCCGCCGCATAGATCGTCTTCAGGAACGCCGTCAGAGTCGCGTCCGGGTCCTCGGCCGTCCGCACCGCCTCGTAGGGCAGCACGAACTCGCCGGACGTCGGCTCGTAGCGCGCGGCGGCCGGCGCCACCGCCGCCCCGAAAAGCGCGGCGCGGCCAGGTCGAACCCGCCCCAGACGAAGTGGACCGGGCTCGCCTTGCCCAGGAACTCCGTGCGGAACAGCGACAGCACCCGCCACGCCTGCGTCAGCGCCCGCGCCGACCGACGCCGCCGATCGGCAAGAGCCGGCGGCCCTGCGGGTTGCGCTGGGACGCCCGCCCGCGGCGTTGCGCCGCTCGACCGACGCCCCGCATCGCCCGTCGCGACGCGCCTTGCGGATCGAACGTCCCAGCGCAACGCGGGCGGGCCAGTCTGGCCGGGCAAGGCTCTAACCGCCCGATCCGCCCAGCGCCTCCCGGGCCAGGGCCCGGCCTTCCTCGGTCCGCCCAAGCATCTTCAGCAAGGTCACCGCCCTGCCGCGGATCTTCCCGTTCGCCGGCTCCAACTCCAGCACCTTCAGGACCGCGCAGAGCTCGCTGTCGAGGTCTCCCCCCGCCTGCCGCGCGGCGGCCAGTTGCTTCCAGCGTCGGCTCGAGCCGGGTTGCGCCTCGGCCAGCCATTGCAGGTGAACGGCGGCCTCAGCTCCTCGGCCGGCTTCCGTCAGCAGCCCGGCCAGCCGATGGCGCCGCCGGTTGTCCAGGACGCCCAGGCGATAGAGCTGCACCAGCGCGTCGATTTCGGCGGCCTGGTCGCCCGCCGCCCTGCTCGTCTCGGCCATGCGGAGCCACGACCATCGCTGGCCAGGCCGACGGCGCGCCTGGATCGCCAGCAGTTGGACGGCTTCGCCCGGCGACAGATCGGTCAGCAGCTCGGCGAGCCGCTCCTGGGCGTCCTGGCCGTCCGTCGGACTCGCCAGCTGTCCACGCCAGGCCTGCGCGGCCGCCTCGGCGGGGGAGCGGCCGTTCGAGATCGCAGCCCGTCTCGCCGCGAAGTCGACGGCGTTGGCGCGCGAGACGACGTCCTCCAGCTCGTCCACGTCCCAGGTGTCGCCCGCGTACTCGGCTTCGAACAGCTGCGCGAGCTCGGGCGGCGGCGCCGTGGTGGTGGGCCGGACGCGCGCCGGCGGCAGGCTGATGGATTGCGCGCCGAGGAACGCCAGGACCTTGTCGTAGGCCGCCTGTGGCTCGGCCCTGACCCGCGCGAAGTCCAGCAGCAGGATCTGCTCGGCGGGGAAGTGCCCGGCCCAGCGCCTCAGGTCCGCGCGATAGCGTCCGTGCCGGATCGTCTCCAGGAGCGCGATGCGGCCTTCGTTGGCGCGCAAGTCGGCCGGGTCGGGCGATCGGCCCAGCACCATCTTCAGGTGCGACCAGGCCCGGGCCGCCGGATCACGGATCAGGGCGATGAGCTTCAGGTCGGGCAGCAGCGAGGCGCAAAGCTCTATGCGGTCGTCCGTCATCGCCAGCGACGACGGCGACTTGGCCCCAGCCATGACCGGACCGCCTGGGAACTGGGCGAAGTAGCTCTGCGGGTGCTCCTGCGGGCGGTTCGCGAAGTAGTTGGGCTCGCCGCCGGGCAGCCAGAGGCCCGGATGATCGCGCAGGGCCTGCTTGAGCCAGGTCGTCCCCGACCTTGGCGGTCCGAGGATCAGGAACTTCGGCCAGGTCGGCTTGCGGCTCGAGCCCGTGGCGCGGCTCGTCCGCGCGGCCAGACGCGCCGCCGCGTCGGGAATGCGCCGATAGATCGCAGCGGCTTCCGAGAGTCGGCCCGCCGCCTGCAGCGCCGCCGCCTCGTCCAGGCGTGCGTCCCGGATCTCCTCGTCCGCCGGCCTTTCCGGCGGCGCCCTGTCGTGCATGGCCTAGGGCCCTCCGCGCGTCCCTCCTAACATGTCGGGATGCTGTTGCATCACGTCGGGACGCTCGCGCGCCGGGCCGACGGTCCTTCCCGTTTCAGCGGTGACACCGGAGGGTCAAAGTTTCCCCCACTTCCGCCGCGAGGTTGCATCGAAGGCGGCCTTTGACCGTTGCTCCGGCGGCCAGGACCAAGCTACCCAAGGGCGCGCTGGCTTGGCCGCGGAGACTGGAGCGCTGATGGACGATCTCGAGGCCGCCCCGGTGGCGGACACGCCCTATCCGCAAATCGCCCGTCGCCCCTGGGCGCGGCGTCGACCCGCAGGGCGAACCGTGCTGATGATCCTCGGCGTGGTGGTTCTGGCCGCGCTCGCCGCCTTCGCCCTGAACCAGTGCGCCTCCAAGACCGGCGCCGGCCGCCGGGGCCGGCCCACGACCACCGTCGGCGTCGCCAAGGTCGTGCGCGGGCGGATGCCCATCCAGCTGGACGAGCTCGGCACGGTGACGCCGCTGGCCACGGTGAACGTCACCTCGCGGATCGCCGGGACCTTGACCCGCATCGCCTTCAAGGAAGGCCAGATGATGCGCGAGGGAGCGCTGCTGGCCCAGGTCGACCCCCGGCCCTATCAGATCGCCCTGGAGCAGGCCCAGGCCCAGCTCGCGCGCGACCAGGCCGGTCTCGCCAACGCCAGGCTGGTGCTGAGCCGAGACGAGACACTGCTGGCCGAGAACTCCATCGCCCGCCAGGACGTGGACACCCAGCGCGCCACGGTCGCCCAGGACGAGGGGGTGGTGAAGGCTGACCAGGCGGCTGTGGACAGCGCCCGGCTGAACCTCGGCTACACCCGCATCACCGCGCCCGTGGCCGGGCGCGTTGGCCTGCGCCAGATCGACGTCGGCAACTACATCTCGGCCGGATCGGCCACGCCGGTGGCGGTGATCACCGAGATGAACCCCATCGACGTGCTCTTCACCATCCCGGAGGACGAGGTCCAGGCCGTCAGCGACCGGATGCGGTCGGGCGCGACCTTGCCGGTCCAGGCCCTGGACCGCTCGGGCGGCAAGGTGCTGGGCAATGGGACGCTCTCGACGCTCGACAACCAGGTCGACGCCACGACCGGCACGGTCAAGGCCAAGGCCCGTTTCGCCAATCCCCAGGGGATCCTCTTCCCCAACCAGTTCGTGAACATCCGCCTGCTGGTGAACACCCTGGCCGACGTGGTCGTGATCCCGGCCTCGGCGGTTCGCCACGGTCCGCAGGGCGACTACGTCTGGGTGATGCATCCGGACGAGACCGCCCACATGCAGCCGGTCAAGACGGGGCCCGGCCAGGGCGAGACCATCTCCATCGCCCAGGGGCTGACGCCCGGCCAGACCGTGATCACCGAGGGCGGCGACCGGCTGCGCGAGGGCTCGTCCGTCCAGCTTCCGGGCCAGGCCCCGGCGGGCCGGTCCGGAGGCCGCGGCAAGGGCGGCCAAGACGGTCGCCGACGCGGCGGAGGCGGCGGATGACGGCGCCCGGCGGGGGGCCGGGAAGGATCCTGCAGACCGGTGGGCGCGGGACGGGATTGCGATGAGCCCGTCCCGTCCCTTCATCATGCGGCCGGTGGCGACGTCGCTCCTGATGGCGGCGATCCTGCTCGCGGGCCTCGTGGCGTTCCGCTTCCTGCCGCTCTCGGCCCTGCCCGAGGTCGATTACCCGACCATCCAGGTCCAGACCTTCTATCCGGGCGCCAGCCCCGAGGTCATGGCCACCACCGTCACCGCGCCGCTCGAACGGCAGTTCGGCCAGATGGCGGACCTGAACCGGATGTCGTCGATCAGCTCGGGCGGCGCCTCGGTCATCACCCTGCAGTTCAACCTGTCGCTCGGCCTGGACGTGGCCGAGCAGGAGGTCCAGGCGGCGATCAACGCGGCGGGCAACCTCCTGCCCACCGACCTGCCCGCGCCGCCGATCTACGCCAAGGTCAATCCCGCCGACGCGCCGATCCTGACCCTCGCGGTGACCTCCAACACCGTGCCCCTGACCGAGGTGGAGAACCTCGCCGACCAGCGCCTGGCGCAGAAGATCTCGCAGCTTCCCGGCGTCGGCCTCGTCGCCATCTCGGGCGGCAACCGGCCCGCTGTGCGCATCCTGGCCAACCCCGAGGCGCTAGCGGCCTACGGCCTCAGCATGGCCCAGCTCAGGACCGCCGTCGGCGCGGCCAACGCCAACGCCGCCAAGGGGACCTTCGATGGCCCCACCCGCGCCTTCTCGATCAACTCCAACGACCAGCTCGCCGATGCGTCCGAGTACATGGACCTGGTCGTCGCCTACAAGAACGGCGCTCCCATCCGGCTCAAGGACGTGGCCCGCGCCGTGGAGGCGCCCGAGAATGATCAGCTCGGCGCCTGGGCCAACACCACCCCCGCCATTATCCTGAACGTCCAGCGCCAGCCGGGCGCGAACGTCATCGCCACCGTCGACAGGATCAAGGCCAGCCTGGGCGACCTGGAGTCCGGCATGCCGGCGGGCGTCCACACCGCGGTGATGACCGACCGTACGACCGGCATCCGCGCCTCGGTCCACGACGTGGAGTTCGAGCTGGTCCTCGCCGTCATCCTGGTGGTGGCGGTGATCTTCGTCTTCCTGCTCAGCATTCCGGCGACCTTCGTGGCGGGCGTCGCCGCGCCCCTGTCGCTCATTGGCGCCTTCGGGGCGATGTACCTGTTCGGCTTCTCGCTGAACAACCTGTCGCTGATGGCCCTGACCATCGCCACTGGTTTCGTGGTCGACGACGCCATCGTCATGATCGAGAACATCGCCCGGCACGTGGAAGCCGGCGAGAAGCCGCTGGAGGCGGCGCTGAAGGGCGCGGGCGAGATCGGCTTCACGATCATCTCCCTGACCGCCTCTCTGATCGCCGTCCTGATCCCGCTGCTGTTCATGGGCGATGTCGTGGGTCGCCTGTTCCGTCAGTTCGCCATCACCTTGGCCGCCACCATCGTCATCTCCGCGGTGGTGTCCCTGACCCTGGTCCCGACCCTGGCCGGCCGCTGGCTGAAGCCGCACGACCGCTCGCGTGAGACGGGCTTCGGCCGCCGCGCCGGCGCGCTCTTCGAGCGTGTGATTGCGCGCTACGAGCAGGCGCTGGACTGGGTCCTGCAGCGCCAGCGCGCGACCCTGGTCGTGGCGGTGGCGACGCTCGGCCTGACGCTCGTCCTCTTCGCGGTCATCCCCAAGGGTCTGTTCCCCATCCAGGACACCGGGGTCGTCCAGGCCGTGGTCGAGGCGCGCCAGTCGGTCTCCTACGGCCGGATGGGGGCGCTGCAGCAGCAGCTCGCATCGGTCCTGCTCGAGGATCCGGACGTGGTGAGCCTGACCTCCTTCATCGGCGTGGACGGGACCAACACCACGCTCAACCAGGGCCGGATGCTGATCAACCTCTCGCCCAAGGGCAAGCGCAGCGGCTCCCAGGCCAGGATACTCGACCGCCTGCGCCAGCGTGCGCAATCGGTCCCCGGCGTCACGCTCTACCTGCGTCCAGTCCAGGATCTGACCATCGACTCGACCTCGGGCCGCAACCAGTACCAGTTCTCGCTCCAGGGAGCGGACCAGCAGACCGTCGACGACTGGGCCGCCCGGATCGTCTCCGCCCTCTCCCCGCTGAAGCAGCTCAGCAACGTCGCGGCCGACGTCCAGAGCCAGGGCCTCTCGGCCTATGTCGACATCGATCGGGACACGGCCGCGCGGCTAGGGGTCACCGCCGCCTCCATCGACGAGGCCCTCTATGACGCCTTCGGCCAGAGGATCATCTCCACCATCTTCACCCAGTCCAACCAGTACCGGGTGATCCTCCAGGCCGATCCCGCCCAGGCCGGGGGGCTGCAGGGTCTCCAGCGCCTCTATCTGCCGTCGAGCTCGGGCGCGCCGATCCCGCTCTCGGCCTTCGCCACGGTCAAGGTGCAGTCCGCGCCGCTGCAAGTCAGCCACGTCGGCCAGTTCCCCGCCGCGAACATCGGCTTCGACACCGCGCCCGGCGTCTCGCTCGGCAAGGCGGTCGCGACGATCAGGAAGACCGAGGCCAGGCTCCAGGTCCCGGCCTCGCTGACCACCACCTTCCTCGGCGCCGCCAGCGCCTACCAGGCTTCGCTCAACAACGAGGTGTGGCTGATCCTGGCGGCGATCGTCTGCGTCTACATCGTGCTGGGCGTGCTCTACGAGAGCTTCATCCACCCGGTGACGATCCTCTCGACCCTGCCCTCGGCGGGGGTGGGGGCCCTGCTCGCCCTGATGATCACCGGCCAGAGCCTGGGCGTCATCGGGATCATCGGGATCATCCTGCTGATCGGCATCGTGATGAAGAACGCCATCATGATGATCGACTTCGCCCTGGACGCCGAGCGCACCGAGGGCAAGGCGCCGCTGGACGCCATCCGCCAGGCGGCGGTCCTGAGGTTCCGCCCGATCCTGATGACCACGCTCGCGGCCCTGTTCGGGGCCCTGCCGCTGATGCTGGGCGGCGGCATGGGCGCCGAGCTGCGACGTCCGCTCGGAATCTCCATCGTCGGCGGCCTCCTGGTCAGCCAACTCCTGACCCTGTTCACCACGCCGGTGGTCTACCTCGCCTTCTCCCACCTGGGCGCGCGCATCGGCGCGCGGGCGCGGCGCGGGCATGAGGGGCTGGACGGCGCCGATCCGGAAGCGCAGCCGTCGTGAACCTCTCGGCGCCCTTCATCCGCCGGCCGATCGGTACGACGCTCCTGACCATCGGTCTGGCGCTCGCCGGGGTCGCGGCCTTCTTCCGGCTGCCGGTCTCGCCCCTTCCGCAGGTCGACTACCCGACCATCTCGGTCCAGGCGTCGCTGCCCGGGGCCAGTCCCGAGACGATGGCCTCCAGCGTCGCGTCGCCGCTCGAGCGGCGGCTCGGCCACATCGCCGACGTCACCGAGATGACCTCGTCGAGCTCGACCGGCTCGACCCGGATCATCCTGCAGTTCGGCCTGAACCGGAACATCGACGGCGCAGCGCGCGACGTACAGGCGGCGATCAACGCCGCGCGCGCGGACCTGCCGTCCACGCTCATCAGCAATCCCACCTACCGCAAGGTGAACCCGGCCGACGCGCCGGTCATGATCATTGCGCTGACCTCGGCCTCGCGCACCCCCGGCCAGATCTATGACGCCGCCGCCAATGTGATCGGCCAGCAGCTCTCCCAGATCAAGGGCGTCGGCGACGTGGAGATCGGCGGCGGCTCCCTGCCCGCCGTGCGGGTCGAGCTGAACCTCACGGCCCTGGCGCACTACGGGATCAGCCTGGAGGACGTGCGCGCCGCCCTGGCCTCGGCCAACGCCAACCGACCCAAGGGCGTCATCCAGGACGGGCCGCGCCAGTTGCAGGTCTACACCAACGACCAGGGCCTGGACGCCGCCGCCTATCGGCCGCTGATCATCGCCTGGCGCCACGGGGCGGCGGTGCGCCTGTCGGACGTGGCGGACGTCTATGACGGCGTCGAGGACGTCCACAACCTCGGCCTGTTCAATGGCGCCCCGGCGGTCGTGGTCGTCATCCGTCGCCAGCCGGGCGCGAACATCGTCGCCACCGCCAATTCCATCCGCCGCGCCGTGCCGGCGCTCAAGGCGGCCCTGCCCCAGGACATCAACGTCACCGTCGCCATCGACCGCACCATCACCATCCGCGCCTCGCTGAACGAGGTGGAGCGGACCTTGATGATCGCCATGCTCCTGGTGGTGGCGGTGGTCTATGTCTTCCTGAAGAGCGGACGCGCGACCCTGGCGCCGGCGATCGCGGTGGCGGTATCGCTGCTGGGCGCGGTCGGGACGATGTACCTTCTGGGCTTCAGCCTGGACAACCTGTCCCTGATGGCGCTGACGGTCGCCACCGGCTTCGTGGTCGACGACGCCATCGTGGTCCTGGAGAACATCACCCGGCGGCTGGAGGCCGGGGTCCCCCGGTTCCAGGCCGCCCTGATCGGCGCCAAGGAGGTCGGCTTCACCGTCCTGTCCATGTCCATCTCGCTGATCGCGGTCTTCATCCCGATCCTCATGATGGGCGGGCTGGTCGGGCGGCTGTTCCGCGAGTTCGCCGTGACCCTGTCGGCCGCCATCCTCGTCTCGCTGCTGATCTCCCTGACCACCACGCCGATGGTCTGCGCCTATCTGCTGAGGCGCGAGGACGCCCGTCACCGCAGCTGGATCGCGCGCTGGTCGGACACCGCCTTCGGCGCCATGCGGCGGACCTATGAGCGGGCGCTGGACTGGGCCCTGGCCGAGGCGCCGGTGGTGCTGGCGATCCTGGTCTGCACCATCGCGCTCAACGTCTATCTCTTCGTGGTCATCCCCAAGGGCTTCTTCCCCGAGCAGGACACCGGACAGCTCATCGGCGGCATGCGCGCGGACCAGTCGAGCTCGTTCCAGATCTCCAAGCAGCGGCTGACCCGGTTCCTCGACATCATCCACCACGACCCCTCGGTCGCGACGGTGGTGGGTTTCGTGAACGCCGGGCGCGGCGGGGGCGGCGGAGGCTTCGCCTTCATGGCGCTCAAGCCCCCGTCCCAGCGCAAGGGCGGCTCCGAGGCGGCGATGGGGCGCCTGCGGCGCAAGTTCGCCGACGTGACCGGCGCAAGCATGTTCCTGAGGCCGGTGCAGGACGTGCGCGTCGGCGGGCGCCAGTCCAACGCCAACTACCAGTACACGCTCGAGGCCGACAACCTCACCGACCTGCGGCTTTGGGCGACCCGCCTCGCCGACGCCCTGAAGCGCGAGCCGGCGCTGACCGACGTCGACACCGACCAGGAGGACCACGGGCTCGAGAGCTACGTCGACGTCGACCGCGACAAGGCCGCCCGGCTGGGCCTGACCGCCCGCGCCATCGACAACACCCTCTACGACGCCTTCGGCCAGCGCCAGGTGTCGACCATCTACAAGGCGCTGAACCAGTATCACGTGGTGATGGAGGCCGCGCCGAACGAAGCTGCCGATCCCTCCGACCTCTCGCGCATCTATGTCTCGACCGCCTCGGCGGCCCGCGCCGCCACGGGCGCGTCCGGCCCCGGCGCCGCCTCGGGTCCGGGCGGCCAGGGGTCCCTCGGCGCCAACGGCTCGACCGGCGCCAACGCCGCGGGCTCGTTCCTGGCGTCCGCTGCGCTCTCCGCGGCGGCCGGCGGCTCCACCGTCTCCAGCGCCGCCCTGACGGCGCCGCTGACGGGCGCGGGCGGCCCGGGCGCCGCCGCGGCGGCGCCGGCGGGAGGCGGGGGCGGCGGCGCAGCGGCGCGGACATCCAGCGGCGCCTCGGCTTCGGCCGTGCGGGGACCCGCGCCGCCGCCCGGCCGCGACGTTTCAACCGGCGTCGGGGTCTCGACCGCGGCCGAGACCATGGTCCCGCTGTCGGCGTTCGCCCGCTGGTCGACCGGCTCCCAGCCGCGGGCGATCAACCACCAGGACCAGTCGATCGCCACCACGATCGCCTTCAACCTGGCGCCCGGAGCCTCGCTCAGCGACGCAGTGAGCGCGGTCCAGCACGCCGAGGCGGTCATCGGCATGCCGGTCAACGTCCATGGCGGCTTCCAGGGGACCGCGCGCGTCTATCAGGAATCCCTCTCCAACGAGCCGGTTCTGATCGCGACGGCGCTGCTCGCCGTCTACATCGTGCTGGGCGTGCTCTACGAGAGCTACGTCCACCCCCTGACGGTGCTCTCGACCCTGCCGGCGGCCGGCGTCGGGGCGGTGGCCGCTCTGATCCTGCTGCACATCGAGTTCTCGATCATCGCCCTGATCGGGGTCGTGCTCCTGATCGGCATCGTCAAGAAAAACGCCATCCTGATCATCGACTTCGCGCTCCAGGCCGAGCGCGGCCAGGGGCTGTCCACCCGCGACGCCATCCGCCAGGCGTGCCTGCTGAGGTTCCGGCCGATCATGATGACCACCTTCGCCGCGATCCTTGGAGCCCTGCCGCTGGCCATCGGCTGGGGAGAGGGCTCCGAGCTGCGTCGTCCGCTGGGCGTGGCCATTATCGGCGGGCTCCTGGTCAGCCAGGTGCTCAACCTGATCACCACGCCGGTGGTCTATTTGTTCCTCGATCGTCTGCGCCGCCGCTCGCCCGCCGGACGGCGCCTGGCCCGCGGCGGCGGATCCTCCGCCCCCGCGCCCGAACCCGCATGAGGAGGCCATGACCAGAGCCACGCGGACAGGACCGACGCTCTGCCTCGCCGCCCTCGCGCTCGCCGCCTGCGCCGTGGGCCCGAACTACGTCCGCCCCGCCGTCGCCACGCCGCCGGCGTTTAAGGAGGCCGAGGGCTGGACCCGCGCCGCGCCGGCGGACGGCGCGGTCCGGGGCGACTGGTGGTCGGTGTTCGGCGATCCGGTGCTGGATCGGCTCGAGAACGAGATCGAGGTCTCCAACCAGAACCTCGCGGCCGCCGAGGCGGCCTACCGCCAGGCCCGCGCCCTGGTCGCCCAGGACCGGGCGTCCCTGTTTCCGACGGTGAGCCTCAACGGCGCGGCCACCACGTCCCAGCGCAACGGCGGCGGTTTCATCGTGACGCCCGGCGGGTCGGGCGGCGGCGTCGCCACGGGGGGCGGGCGCAGCACCTCCTACCAACTCGGCGGCCAGGCCAGCTGGGAGCCCGACCTTTGGGGCCGCATCCGCCGCACCATCGAGTTGGCGCATGCGAGCGCCCAGGCGAGCGCTGCGGACCTCGCCAACGCCCTCCTGTCGGCCCAATCGCAACTCGCTGTGGACTACATCCAGCTTCGCGCCGACGACGAGGTGATCCGCCTCACCGACCAGACGGTCGAGGGCTACAAGCAGGCGCTCCAGATCGCCCAGAACCGCTACCGCGCCGGCATGGCCGTGCAGAGCGACGTGTTCAACGCCCAGACCCAGCTCGCCAACGCCGAGGCCCAGGCCCTGGCCACGGCCCAGCAGCGCACCCAGCTCGAGCACGCGATCGCGGTGCTGGCCGGCCGGCCGCCGGCCGAGCTGACCATCGCGCCCACGGCCTTCACCCTGACCACGCCCGATGTCCCCGTCGTCGTGCCCTCCGTCCTGTTGCAGCGGCGCCCCGACATCGCTGCGGCCGAGCGCCAGGCGGCGTCGGCCAACGCCCAGATCGGCGTCCAGGAGGCCGCCTACTTTCCGACCCTCAGCCTCACGGGCCAGGGCGGGGTCGCGGCGGACAGTCTCGCCAGCCTGTTCAGCGCCTCCGCGAGCTTCTGGTCCTTCGGGGCCAACGTCGCCGAGACGCTGATCGACTTCGGCGCGCGCAAGGCCAAGGTCGCCCAGGCCCGCGCCGCCTGGGACCAGGCCGTGGCCCAGTACCGGCAGACCGTGCTCTCGGCCTTCCAGGAGGTGGAGGACGCTCTGGCCGCCGGGCGGGTTCTGGCCGACGAGCAGCCATTGCGCGTTCAGGCCTCGCGGGCCGCAGACGGCGCCGAGCGGATCGCGCTCAACCAGTACAAGGCCGGGACCGCCGACTACACGACCGTGGTGGTGGCCCAGGCCTCGGCCCTCTCCGCCCGCCAGGCGCTGGTGACCACCGAGAGCAACCGCATGGTCGCCGCGGTCGATCTGATCACCGCCATGGGCGGCGGCTGGAGCGCCGCTGCTCCGGCGCCGCCATCGGCCCGGCCGCCGCCGGCCGCCGTCGGCGGATAAGGGCTCAGGCCGTCGGGGCGCCCTCGAAGCCGGCGCTGCCGTCGTCCTCTGCGGCCGATCGCTCGACGCTGCTCACGCGCGCGGCCTGTGGCCCGGCGCGGCAGGCCTCGGCCAGGACCGCGATCGCGTCCAGCGCGCCGATCGCCAGGATCTCCACCGAGCCGTCGAGCCGGTTGCGCACCCAGCCCTTCAGGCCGAGCGCGCCGGCGGTCCGGATCGCCCACCAGCGGTAGCCCACGCCCTGGACGCGGCCCTTGATCACCAGGCGGACGGCGGCTCTCTCCATGCCGTGGCAATGGCCCAGGCCGCGCGCCGGTTCAATTGCGCGAGGGCCGTTCCCGGCGGTCCGGCCGGCCGCTGGACCAGCACGCCCGGCCCCAGGAACGCCACCGACCCGGCAGCCAGTGCCAGGGCCAGGGCGATGACCGGCAGGCTGCGCCGGACCGACGGCTCCGTCTGTGTGGACGGCGGCGCTCGCACGAACAGGAGCCCCAGCGGCAGGATCAGGGCCTGGGGCCCGGCGTGGCGGACCAGGGCGTGCAGCCCGCCCGGGTCGCGAAGGCCGGTCAGGACGGCGGTCGCCCCGGCCGCCCCATAGGCGATCAGGACGAGCCGCCCCAGTCGCCCGCCGTCCGCGCCGGCGAAGCCGCCGCCCAGCCGGCTGAGCGAGCGGACCGTCGTGAGGTAGCCGACGGCGCCGAGCGCGACGAAGGCCCAGCGCCATGCCGCCGCGGGGTGCAGGGCCCGCAGGAGCTCGGCCCAGTCGTCGGTCATGGTCGCGGCGCTGAAGACCAGCTGCCCTTCCAGCCAGAACAGATTGAATCCCGCCGCCAGCAGCAGCAGCAGCCTCGGTCCGGGCCGCGCCCGGACCCTGGACGCGGCGGCCAGACACGCGAGTCCGACCGCCAGGTTGGCCAGGGGTCCGGCGATGTCCACCGGCGCGCCGGTCAGCGAGCACCTGAGCGCGATCGCGCTGATCGCCAACAGCCGACCGCCGAGCGCCAGGCATGCGCCGCCGTGTCCCGCCAAGTGGTGCGCCAGGTCCGCCGACAGATAGGCGAGGGCGCCGATCGAGGCGACGGTCCAGATGTCGTCTCGCCTGCGATCCGTCTCGGCCATGGCCCGTCCTCTTCGGCCGAGCTTAGCGCCGCGGCCCGGTCCGGCCCAGGCCCGGCGCTCCGGCCTTTTCTCCGATACGCGCCGCGCGAAACCCGATATCCTGCCCTCCAGGCCTGCGCGGCCGACATGGCCGGACGCGGGCGGCCTGCGCCCTGCAGGCAAGGCCAGTCCATGCGATCCGCTGCTGCTCCTCGCAAGCGCGCCGAAACGGTCACGACGGCCGTCGGCGCTGCGATGGGCGATCAGGGGATGAACCTGTGAGGTTGCTCGTGTCGCCGCTGATTTTCCGCGTGGTCCAGCATGACGGCGCTTGGTCCGTCGAGCACGAGGGCCATCATTCCCATCGCTCCCAGGACAAGGCCGAGGCCGTCGCCTGGGCCACCAAGCTTGCCCGAGCCGCCATCACCGTCGGCCAGGCGGTGCAGGTGAGGATCGAAGGCGAGACCGGCTATTTCTGAGTGCAGCGGGCGGCATGGCCGCCGAGGAGGGCCCGATGGCCAACAAGGATCAGCGGCGCGGCAATCGCGAGGTCAGGAAGCCCAAGCAGGCCAAGGCGCCCAAGCCTGCAGCCCAGGCCTCGCCGTTCGTGGTGACGGCGGCGAAGATGGGCGCCGCCGCGCCCGCCCGGAAGAAGTGAGCGCCTCGTCGGGCGGGCTCTGACGACGTCCTGGAGCGTGTTCCGGCCCCCCGGTCGGACCGAAGTCTGGCCGGAGGATGAACTCCGTCGACACCGGTTCGCCGCCAGAAAGCGCGACAAATCAAGACTTTAGACCGCCGCTCCGAGTTCGATTGGGGCGAACAGCGCTTTAGCGCAGCCGGTTGCGCAGCTCGGCGAACGAGATCAGCCTCTGGCCCGCCTCGTCCCACAGGGCGAGGCCCACGCAGCGCGCGCTCTGGGCCAGCGACAGCCGGCTCGTGTCCAGCTCTGGATGGTCGCGCAGGACCTGCCTCAAGCGATAGAACGGGATGCGGCTCGAGAGGTGGTGCACGTGGTGCACGCCGATGTTGGCGGTGAACCAGCCGAGCGCGCCCGGCAGATGGTAGTGGGAGCTGCCGCCGACCGCAGCCTCTGCGAAGCTCCAGCCGGCCTCCCGCGACCAGACCACGCCCTCGAACTGGTGCTGGACGTAGAACAGCCAGACCCCGATCGACCCCGCCACCAGCGTCATCGGCGCCTGCACCAGAAGGAGCGGGCGCACGCCCCCGGCCCAGATGATGGCGACGACCCCTGCCGCGATCGCCAGGTTGGTCGCCATGGCGCTGAGCCACGGCCGCCAGCCGTCCCGCATCTCGCCGATCGGCAGTCGCTGGCGCAACAGGAAGACGTAGGCCGGTCCCAGCCCGAACATCACGGCCGGATGGCGGAAGAGCCTGTAGCCCAGCCGCCGCAGTGGCCGCAGGGCCATGTACTCCTCGACCGTGAGGGTCTCGATGTCGCCATGACCGCGCCGGTCGAGGTTGCCGGCGGTGGCGTGGTGCAGGGCGTGCTGGCGCCGCCAGTGGTCGTAGGGTGTCAGGGTGAAGACCCCGATGACCCGGCCCACCCAGTCGTTCAGCTGCTTCTGCCGGAAGAATGCGCCATGGCCGCAGTCGTGCTGCACCATGAACAGCCGCACGAGGAAGGCGGCGGCGGGCAGGGTGAACAGCACGCCCAGCCAGTGGCCGCTCTGGACCGTGATCCAGGCCAGCGCCCAGAAAAGGACCAGGGGAATAACGGTGATCGCCAGCTCGAAGGCGCTGCGCAGCGCGCTCGGCGCCCGGTAGCGGTCGAGTCGGCGCAGCAGGGCGTTGGCGCTCGGGCCGGCTCCCGCGATGGAATGTCTGGGCAAGGAGGACTTCTCTGGTTCGGCGCTCGCGCGACGGCGCGCCGCCCGGCGTCTTGATATTGGGCGATTGTGACCAAACGCGGTTGGTCGTGTGATCCTGCGCCGGCTCAGCCCTTCAGCCAGGTGAACGCGGCGCGCGCCATCGCGAGGATCTGCGCGCCGAGGGCGAACAGCACCAGCACCGCCGGCGCGGCGCCGAGCGGGCCCGTCCAGGGTAGCGCGCCGGACGCCTGGGCCGCCAGCGCGGCGCAGCCGACGAGGGCGCAGGCGCCGATCAGCACGGTCCAGGCCGACACCCCCGTCTTGAGCCGGCGGTTGCGCCGGCCCTGCCAGCGGATCAGATCGATGCGTCCAAGCTGGTGGTCCATGCCGGTCAGCCGGGAGGTTCGGCGCCGTCTGCGGCGCCCGCCTTCGCCATCGAGGTGAGCAGGGCGTCTCGCATGGGCCGCCCTCGCCGGGACCGCTCGATCGAATGGTAGGTTTGGCGGAGCATCCGGAACAGCTGCGCGTAGCTCGGTCGCGGTGAGGCGGGATCGTCCCGGCGCGCGGCCGCCAGGGTCTGGGCCACCAGCGCTTGCGCCTCGGCTGGATCCTTGACCAGCGCGTTCGCCGAGCGGAGCAGCGCCGAGGTTGTCTTGGCCGCGTCGCGATCTTCTGTCTCGAGCATCATCTCCATGGCTGAGCCCTCATGCCGCAAGAGTGGCGCAAGGCCCTTCTCCGCCTTCCCGGGCGAAGCGGGCGATGTCCTTGCGCAGGGACGCTTCCAGCCCGTCGCTGGCGCGCTCGCCCGACGGCTCGGCGAAGGCGGCCGACAGCGCCCGGTGGACGAGGAAGGACGAGGCGTTCGGGTCGTGGCCGAGGCTGTCGGCATAGCGCTGCAGCGACTGGGACAGCCGCAGAAGCTCCAGGTGACGTCCGGCGCGTGTTGGCAAGGGGGCTCCAATCGAAATGACGCGTGGACCCCCGCTTGCGACGGTTGCATCTGTCCGTCGCCCGTCCAAAGTCAGGACCTCAGGGGAATATTCGCCCGATCAACATGGCGATCGAGGTGGAAAATACAATGATTCCAAGGAAATATATTTCCTTGGGAAACGCGCGGCCGGCGCCTGTCGCCCTCGGCGGCGCTCGTCCTTTTTCGCGCCTCGGCAGGGGCTGGCGCGAACTCAGCGCGTCATTCCTCTTCGGTCGGCCCGACGGCGTCGCCGGGGGCGGGATCCTGGTCGGCGCGGTCGCGCTCGCGCTGCAGGCGCTTGGCCTCGGCCTTCTGGGCCAGCTTCGCGGCCTTGATCCGTTCGCGTTCGCGCCGTTCGAAGTCGTAGTTGGGTTTGCGCGCCATGCGGCGATCTCCATCAGGACAGAGAAGGGGGCCTATCGGCGCGCCTTGCGCGCGGCGTAGCGGGCGTCGCGCTTGGCCTTCGCCTCGGCCTTGGTCAGGACCTTGCGCTCCTTGCGCTGATCGCGCCGGTTCTGGAGCTCGGCGGCGTCCAGGGCCTCCTGCGCGCCGCGGGCCTGAAGCTCGGCGTCGGCCGCCGCCTGCCGCTTTGCGGTCCTGGCTTCGGCGCGCGCCTCGCGCACCCGGGCGAGTTCGGCGGCCTTGATCGCGGCGCGCTCGGCGAACCGGGGATCAGTCGCGCCCGGCCGGGGCGTGAACTTGGCCGCCTGGGCCTTCCTGGCCTCGGCGGCGGTCTTCAGCCTATCGGCGCGGCTGGCGAAAGGCGCCTGGGTCATCTTCGCCTCCTTGGCGAAAGCACGGGCCGCCAGGGTCGGGAAGGACACTGGCGAAGCGTCGACTCCAGAGAGGGTCGACTCCAGCGAGGATTGCGAATTTGACGCTCGCCGCCGGGGTCGCCCCAGGTCGGAACGAACGACGAATCCACCCCGCCGGCGGATCGCACCAAACGGACGATTCCCATCCGCTTGTGGTCCGGTCCGCAGGATTTCAAAGACTTATGGTGCGAAGCCCGATCGGGCGCGGGCGGCGTCCGATCGAGTCGCACCACTGGCGCGGGAGAACGGGGGCGCGTGGCCAGCCCGTCTCCCGGCCGTGACGCTAGGCCGACTGAAGCTGGCTCGCGGACATCTTGCCGTTGCGCTGGTCGCGCTCGAGCTCATAGGAAATCTTCTGGCCTTCATGCAGCGAGCCGAGGCCCGCGCGCTCGACCGCGGAGATGTGGACGAAGACGTCCGCGCCGCCAGCGTCGGGTTGGATGAAGCCGAAGCCCTTGGTGGGATTGAACCACTTCACGGTGCCGGTTGACATGGGTATTGGCCTTTCATGGCAGGTAGGTTCGCGACGTCCCACCGGGACGGGCGATCAAATGGTCGGACGGGATCTTGGCAGGCTCGGAGGCTCGATCCGTGGAACGAGCGTGGAGAGCAACCGGACCTTTGCGATATTTGACGCGGGGACCTTACCCCATTTCCGCCCCGCTGACTAGGGAAGGTCGTGAGGTCCTGCTCAGGCGTCCGCACCGGGCGAGGACAAGGGTCTCCCAGGTCAAGAAAGAAGGGCCGTCCGGTCGCCCGAACGGCCCTTTCCAGTTGCCCGGGGGAGGGGAGCCGTTAGTGCGATTTCAGACGACGCGGGAACCGGTTCGTCGTCCGAAATCGCGACAACACAAAGACCTGGAGCGCTCGATCCGATTCAGATCGGATCGACTGCGCTCTAGAAGGCGAGCTTGGCGCCCACCACGAACCGACGGCCCATCACGTCGTAGAGCGACGGGTTGTCCTGGTTCGCGTAGCTGGCGAAGGCGCTGTAGTAGGGCGTGACCGGCGGGTCGGTGTCGAACAGGTTCGTCACCGAGAAGAACACCTCCATGCTCCCGTTGTGGGGAACCTGGAGCTGATAACCGATCCGCGCGTCGGTGTAGAACACCGAGTCCACGTGGTTGCTCTCGATGTTCTTGCCCACGACCAGGGCGTTCTCGAACACGCCCGGTCCGATGTAGCGGCCCTGGACGAACAGCGAGAACGGCCCGTTGTTGTAGGTCAGGTTGCCGGTCGCCTTGAAGTGGGGCAGCGAGTAGCCGATGCCGTCCGACTGCTGGATGCCGGTCTGGCCGGCCCGGTCGATCTTGGCCGCGCCCGCGTTGGTCTGCGAGAACTCCATCAGCCATGTGCTGAAGAAGCGTGCGGAGATGGACTCGGCGCCGCCGCCCAGCACGTCGATGCTGCGGTGGTAGTCGGCCTCCATGTCGATGCCGCGGACCAGCTGTTCGTTGATGTTGACGTAGACGTTGCCCACCAGGATCAGCCGGTCGGTGACGGAGTCGCGGGTGATCAGCGAGCACAGGTCCGCCGCGCCCGCCTCGCACTGGTTGACCACGTTCTGGGTCGTCAGCTGGCCGATCGCGCCGTTGAGCTTGATCCTGTACCAGTCGGCCGAGACCGACAGGCCCGGGATGAACTTGGGCTGGACCACGGCGCCGACGGTGTAGGTGTCGGCCTTCTCCGGGTTAACGTTCGGGTTGCCGCCCGAGAAGATGGTGACGTTGACCGTCCCGTCCTGGGGATAGCGCGGGTCGGTGATGGTCGCGACGCCGCCGGTCTTGTCGAACCGCTCGGAGAGGTTGGCCGCGCGCACGTCACGCGAATAGGTGCCGCGGAGCCTCAGGCCGTCGACGATGTCCCAGTCCACGCCGGCCTTGTAGGCCCAGATCGAGCCGCTGCCCGAGTAGTTGGCCCAGCGGCCGGCCAGGTCGACCTGCAGCGAGCGCGCGAGCGGCGCGTCCGCGATGATCGGCACGAGGGTCTCGGCGAAGAGCTCCTTGACGTCGATCGTGCCCTGCAGGTTCGACACCTTCGAGTACTGGAAGCCGACCGAGTTGGTGCAGTCCGCCGGGTTCACGCCCCTGAGGCCCGCGGCGATGGCCGCCGCGTCGCCGTTGCACAGCACCGGGTGGCCGGTGTTGAAGTCCGACGCCTGGTTGGTCGTATCCTGCACCACCTGGCGGATGGATTCGCGGCGGTAGTTGCCGCCGAGCGCCAGGGTGATCGGCCCGGCGCCCCAGCCCTGGTAGAGCTGGCCACGGGCCTCGAGCTCGGCCACGTGCTGGGTCATGGTGGTGATGTTCACCTTGGCTTCCTGGGACGTGTACGAGAGGGTCTGTCCCGTGGAATAGCCGCTGTCCGCGAAGTAGAGCGGGGTGGTGACCTGCACGCCCGGATCGTTGCCGATGACGTAGTCGATCGCCGCGGCCGAGGCGTTGCCGGCGCCGAACAGGTTCAGCGGCTGGCACCCGGCGAAGGTGTTGTTGAAGAGGCTCGTGCGGCAGACGATGTTGCCCGTCGCCGGGTCCTTGACCGCGTCCACCGCGGCGAAGATCCGGTCGACCCGCAGGGCGACCTGGCGGCCGTTCCGGTGATTGTGGCCATACTGGTAGTAGCCGTCGACGGTCCAGCCGTTGAAGAAGCCGCCGCTCATGACGTCCCACTTGAACCCGCCGGTGGCCGAGGTCATCGCGCTGGTGTCGCTCAGGCTGTAGTCGGCGCCGAGGTCCGCGCTGCCGCCCGTGCGCCTCAGCGTGAATGAGGCGATGTTGTTCGCCGTCATGATCGCCTGGATCGAGGACGGCAGGAAGGCGTTGCCGCTGAAGATGGTGAGCGCCGTCGGCGTGCCCTGGAACGAGGCGCGCGGGGTGTTGTAGCGGAAGGTGCTGACGCTGCCGTGGATGAGCTGGGCGAAGACCTGGAAGTTCGGGGCCAGGTCATAGTCCGCATAGGCGAACATGCTGTAGCGCTTCAGGTCCGGAGAGATGGTCTGGACCTGGGCGCCGAGGTCGTCGCCCGAGCCGCCGCCGTCGAGCGACTGGCGCGCCGGCGGCGTGCCGAGCGTGCCGGACGTGATGCTGCTGGTCTGGAACTGGTAGGTGCTGCCGTCCGGATTGAAGGCCAGGCCGTTGAGCGGCGTGCCCGGCGCGAAGATCAGGCCGCCGAAGGTGGAATCGCGCGAGACGATGTGGGGCCGGATCAGGAGCATCCCGTTGGCGTCGGGAATGGTGCCCCAGCCCTGGTACCAGTCGCGGCCCTGGTAGTTGTGCACGCCGTTCTGGTGGAAGTACTCGCCCGAGACGATCAGGTGGCCCTTGTCGCCGAGGTTCATCCCGTAGGCGATCGAGGCGGCGTAGTTTTCCGCGTCGCCGCGGGTCGTCTCGCCGCCTTGCCCGCTGATCCGCAGGCCGGTGAAGTTGGTGTCGAGGATGAAGTTCACGACGCCGGCGACGGCGTCCGTGCCGTAGGCCGCCGAGGCCCCGCCGGTCACCGTCTCGACCCGCTTGATGATGGCTTCGGGGATCTCGTTGATGTCCACGCCGCCGAACGCCGTCGAGGAGACGACGCGACGGCCATTCACCAGCGTCAGGGTCCGGTTGATGCCCAGGCCCCGCAGGTCGAGGTTCCCATAGCCGCCACGGAGGAACCAGCTGGCGGCGGAGGTCGGCGTCTGGCTGTTGAAGAACTGCGGCAGCTCGACGAGGCCGTCGATCAGGGTCGTCGGGTTCATGGTCTTCAGCTCGCTGGCGTTGACCGCCGTCAACGGCACGGGCGACTTCATGCCCACCTGCAGCAGGCGCGAGCCCGTGACGATGACTTCGCCCTGGTCGCCCTCCGCGGCGAACGCCGGCGCCGCGGCGACGAGCAGCGCCGCTGCGCTCGCCCCGCCGATCAGGGCCAGGCGCGCCAGGCGCCCAAGGTTTGCGGATTCGCGAACGCGAAAAGTCTTGATCATCGTCTTTGCCCCTCTTGGGCGGCGCGGCCGCCCAATGCCCTGTCCGCGACCGTCCGGACTTCGCCGGGGCCGCGGATTTACGGTTTTGGTTCCCCCTCCGCCCAAGCCGTGGCATCCATCGCCTTCCGCTGGCCGGAATATGAATATGAATCCGGATTCATCTTCTGATGTCAATCCATCGCCTGCGGGCGCCTTGCCCGCTGTGCGCCAGGGACGCAGCCGAATCACGGCCGAACGGTTCGTGGAGGCGGCGCTCGACCTCTTGCAGACCCGCACCTTCGACGAGCTGTCGGTAGGGGAGTTGGCGCAGCGGGCGGGGCGGTCGGTGGGCGCCTTCTACCAGCGCTTCGGCAGCAAGGACGATTTCCTGGCCAGCCTCTTGACCACCTACATGGCCGGCCGTGAGCGCAGCGTGGAGGAGCTGTTGGCCGCGGGGCGCGACGAGGGCGTGCTCGAGACGATCCTCGCCGACAACTACGCGGCCCTGTCCCGCAACCGCAATCTCTGGCACGCGGCGCTGCGCAAGTCGGCCCGCAACCCGGGCTTCTGGTCCCAGTTCCAGGGCTTCATCCAGCGCCGCCCGCTGATCATGGCCGCGCGCCTGGGCGAGATCCGCGGCCGCCCGCTCGAGCCGGACGAGCTCTACCGGCTGAAGATCGCGCTCCAGGTCTTCAACAGCGTCATCAACAACCAGATGATGAACAACCCCGGCCCGCTGACCCTGGCCTCGCCGGAGTTCCTGCCCACGCTGCTGGGCGTCTTCAGGGCCGTGCGCGCCGCCCCCATAAGCCCGCCGGCGGCGAGCTCCGAAGACCTCTGAGCCGCCCGCGTCCGACGCCGGGACCCGCCCCGGGCGCATCCTCGCGATGCGGCCGGTCGCCGCGCCGCGAGGGTGCGGACGCCCCTCGCGCGCCCGGCTTGACGCCATAATATGAATATGAATTCATCTTCTTATCACGGTCCGTTCGCGCAGGCCCGGCGTCTTCGGGCGCGCCGGCCGGGGCCACATGCGCGTGCGATGTTCGCTGGCCGGCTCACGGGAGGAAGGCGCATGAGCTCAAACGGATTGGAGCCGCGTTGCGCGGCCCGGGCGGGGCGGCCATGAGCGGGGATCCCGCCGGATCCGGCGCGGCGCCGTCGCCGCCCCGCGCCCACTCTCGTCGCAGCGTCCTGGCCGCCGGCGCCGGTCTGGCCCTGGCGCCCGCCGTCCTCGGCGCGGCCGCGCCCAGGGCGCCGAACATCGTCTTCCTCATGGCCGACGACCTCGGCTTCGCCGACGTCAGCTGCTATGGCCGGCCCGACTACCGGACCCCCAACATCGACCGCCTGGCCGAGCAGGGCCTGAGGTTCATGCAGGCCTACGCCAATTCGGCGGTCTGCTCGGCGACGCGGACCGGGCTGATCACCGGCCGCTACCAGAACCGCCTGGCCGTCGGGCTCGAGGAGCCGCTCGGCCGGCGCGACGTGGGCCTTCCCCCAGAGCATCCGACCCTGCCCTCGCTCCTCGGGAAAGCCGGCTATGCGACCGCCCTGGTCGGCAAGTGGCACCTGGGCGCCCCGCCCAAGTACGGCCCGCTGAAGAGCGGCTACGACCACTTCTGGGGTTTCCACGGCGGCGGGCTCGACTACTTCAACCACACCTCCGACACGTCCGACCTCTGGGACGACGACGACCGCGATCCGAAGGCCGGCTATCTCACCGACCTGATCGGCCAGCACGCCGTGGGCTTCATCGACCGCTTCGCCGACCGGCCCTTCTTCCTCAGCGTGCACTTCAACGCCCCGCACTGGCCCTGGGAGGGGCCGGGCGACGAGGCCGAGTCCAGGCGCCTGGCCGCCGGCAAGTCCGGGGCGATCCTCGACTTCGACGGCGGCTCCCAGAAGACCTACGCCGCCATGGTCACGCGGATGGACTTCCAGATCGGCCAGATCCTGGCCGCGCTCGAGGCCCATGGCCTGG
Organism: uncultured Alphaproteobacteria bacterium; assembly: GCA_963775275.1. Classification (GTDB taxonomy): domain Bacteria; phylum Pseudomonadota; class Alphaproteobacteria; order Caulobacterales; family Caulobacteraceae; genus JANWHQ01. The sequence goes on from CAVZII010000005.1 coordinate 2,732,239, forward strand.
CCGGCGACACCATCGTCATCTTCACCAGCGACAACGGCGGCGAGCGCTACGCCGACACCTGGCCCTTCACCGGCAGGAAGACCGAGCTGCTGGAAGGCGGCCTTCGCATCCCCGCCATCATCCGCTGGCCCGGGCATGCGCCCACGGGCGCGACCAGCGAGCAGGTGATGATCTCCATGGACTGGCTGCCGACCTTGCTCCAGGCCGCCGGCGGCGCGCCCGACCCGGCCTATCCGCCCGACGGGATCAGCCTGGTCGAGGCCATCACCACCGCCGCGCCGCCGGTCCCGCGCACCCTGTTCTGGCGCTACCTCAACCTCGACCAGGAGGCCTGCCGCGACGGCGACTTCAAGTACCTCAAGATCCTGGAGAACACCTTCCTGTTCAACGTGGTCGAGGATCCGCTCGAGCGCGCCAACCTCAAGGACCGCAGGCCCGAGGTCTACCAGCGCCTCGTGGCCGAGTGGCGCGCCTGGGACGCCCGGATGCTGCCGCTCGATCCCAAGGCCTCCACCTGGGGCTTCGACGGCGCCAAGGCCGCCGACCACTTCGGGGTCAAGACCGACCGCACGGTCGACCCGGCCGACTGACGCGGGCGCCGCGGCTCGTCCGTCCCGGGCCGGCGCCTCCCCGTCTTGTCACCCCGGCCGCAGCCCGTTCGTGTAGTTCGCGGTTCTTCCAACCGAACGCTTCGGCCGCCGCCGAGGCCGCAGTCGGAACCACGAACCACGCGAACCACACCAACGTCTTCCGCAGACGCGGCGCCAGTCAGCCCGGCCGCAGGCCGCATCGCCCACGGCCCCTTGGCGCGCTCGGCGGTGATCTCCCTCGTCGCCAGCCCATCCCGTTCGTGTTTTTCGTGTCGTTCGTGGTTCCTCAAACCGCCCCGGGCGGCGGCAGGAGGGACCATGATGGCCCCGCCCTACTTCTTCTTCGGCTTCATCTGCAGGTGCGCGGTGAAGAAGGGCAGCACCTTGGTCTGGAACCGCTCGGCGATCCGGCTGACGTGGTTGCCGTCATAGACCTCGAAGCTGTTCTCGACCCCGAAGTTGTTCAGCTCCTCGTGCATCTTGACCGCGTCCTTGGTCAGCCCGTCCTTGTCCCCGCCGTCCGCGGCGATGGCCTTGAAGCTCTTCAGCGCCGGCAGGTGCGCCGGGATCATCACCGGCGGCGCATTGGCGGCCCACTCGTCCTCGACCATCGGGTCCATCGCCCCGTCCTTGACGCCGAAGTCGGCGTAGTAGGGCGGGTTGTTCGGGTCCGGCGACCACGCCACGATCGAGGCCAGGCCCGCCTTGGTTCCGAAGTCCGCCTTGGCGACGTCGGCGTAGGGGTAGTCCGCGAGCTTCGTCGCCGACTCCACCGTCTCCTTGCGAGGCGCCAGGCAGCACGCGCTCATGGCGTAGATGCTCGACCAGACGCCCGGGTGGTCCATGGCGATCTTCCAGACGCCGTAGCCGCCCATGGAATGGCCGGCCAGGCCCCGGCCCGACCGCGAGGCGATCGTCCGGTAGCGCCTGTCGATGTAGCTCACCAGGTCCTTGGCCACGAAGCTTTCGAAGTCGCCGGTGACGGGCGAGCTCGAGTACATGCTGCCGCCCATCTTCGTGTCGGTGTCGGGCAGGACGATGATGAACTCCTCGCCCTTCTTGGACGCGGCCAGCATCGCCTCGGGCACGTGCATGAAGTCCGAGAAGTACTGGGCGGTGAGCGCGAAGCCGTGCAGGAAGTAGATCACCGGATAGCGCCGGCCCTTGTCCGTCGCATAGCTCGGCGGCAGCACCACCAGCACGTCGCGGTCGACCGCGTCGCCCTCCAGGTTCCCTTCCAGCGACTTGCCGTGGACCTTGATGTGCTCCACCGGCGCGCCCGGGCCCGTCGGCTTGATCGGCGGGAAGCTGAACGCCGGCCGCGCCGGCGCCGCGGCGCCTGCGGCCGGCGCGGGCTGCGCCGCCGGCTGGGCCATGGCCGCGGCCCCCAGCGCGAGCGCCGCGCAGGCGCCGATGATCCCTCCCGCCCAGGTCCTCGCCCGGCGTCCTTCGTCCAGCCGCCCCATCGCCGTCTCCTCCCGCGTGATTGTCAGTTCCCCTGACTTCACGACCGGAAGGCCGCCGCGTCAACGGCGCGATGTAGATGGCGCGGCGCCGGATCAGCCCTCCAGCAGCGCGCGCAGGTAGGCGTTGTAGAAAAGCCCGTTCGGGTCCTGCGACTGGCGATAGGCGCTGAACGCCTGCAGCGGCGCGCCGCGGCGGGTTCTGAGCTCGGCCAGGAAGTTCGGGTTGAACGCGGCGGTGTAGTTCCCCGGCGCGCCCTTGGGGTCATAGAATCCGTACATCTTGCCGTTGTGCGGCAGGCCGCCCATGGCGACCCACTCGCGCTCGACGTCGGCGAAGAACTGCAAGAGCTGGGACGGATATTCCGAGCTGGGCGTCGCCGCGATGAAGGCGACGAGGTCGAAGTTGACGAAGACGGCGTCCGGATTGGTCGTATAGACGCCGGACATCGCCACCTCGCTGCCGGTGATGAAGCGGAACTCCATCGGCGTGGCGGTATAGAAGGGGCTGCCCCCCGCCATCCGCTTGCCGACGGATTGCAGCCCGTCCCAGACCTTGCCGAGCCCCGCCGCGTCGATGTTGGGCAGCTCGACGAAGTAGGACATGAACATCACCCGGGCCGCTTCGGTCAGCCACAGGTCGGCGTGGTTCGCGTCCGCCGTCGCGACTGCGCTGGTGACCGTCGCCATGCCCGCCACGGTGAGCGCGCCCGCCAGGAACTTCATCTTCTGGGCGGCGATGCCGGCGTCCTCGGCGATCGGCTCCAGCGGGACGAATGGCGCGCCGTACTCGCCCTCGGAGGCCAAGGCGCAGGCGCTCTGGGCGGGATTGGCCGAGTTGGCGATCTTGTCCGCCGGATCTGACACGACGTCCCACCAGGCCGCGAAATACTCGTGGGTGAGGGGCTCGACAAAGTAGGGGTTGTAGAAGGTCTCCACCCGGTCGTGGCCGGTGAGCAGGGTCTGGAAGGCGGAGGCGAACTCGGACCGGCTGGGCGCGCTGAAGGCGCTGCTGCCGCCCTGCAGCGTCGTCGCATAGGGGCGATCCAGCACGTCGATGGTCACCGAGGTGACGATCCCCAGCCCGCCGAGGTTGACCCTGGCGAACTGGATCGGGTTCCAGCCGTTCACCGGCGGCGTCAACTCGTCGATGGTCACCACCGTTCCGTCGGCCTGCAGGATGGTGAAGGACGAGACCGTGCCGGCGAAGATGGGCGCCGCGACCGTCGCGCCATGCACGTCCACCGCCGTCATCCCGCCCAGGCTGAAGAACCCGCCGGCCGTGACGGTGCGCAGCATCAGGTTGTTCTGGGTCAGCAGGGCGTCGACCTGGTCCTCGCGCACGCCGGTGTTGACGGTGATCTGCTTGTTCGCGGCGTCCAGGACCATGTTCTGGTCGCCGTTCGGGCCGAGGTCAGCATAGCAGGACAGGTCCACCAGATAGCTCTTGGTCGTGTTGTCGGAATCGATCACCAGCGGCGGCTGCGAGTGCCTCTGGCCCGAGACGCGCAGCGTCGCCCCATCCGTGACGGCCTGCTGCACCACGGCCTTCAGCTCGGCGAGGGTCGTCGGGGCGAAATAGTAGTTGGACCCGTCCGCCGGCGGCGCATGGACGATGTTCTGGGTCCAGTTCGTCCAGGTCGGGCTGGATTGCGGGGGCAGGGATCCGTTGCTCATGTCCGTGTGCGCCTTGTGATGAAGTTCTCTGAATAGTTGCGACAACCTTAGAGACGTATGAAGCGACTCTCAACCGATTATGGGGGCCCGCGACGCACGCGGCCCCCTTCCGCCGCCGCGTCGCGGACGGGCTTGTCCTGGGCGCCGCGGCGCCGTCAAACTGCCGCCGTCGCGCGAGGAGGCGGGCCGCCCGCACCGCCGCCCTTCGCCGATCAGCCCGGAGGCGCCGCCATGTCCTTCAAGCCCGCCCTGCTCGCCGCCGCGGCGATCGCGCTCGTCGCCCTGGCCCCGCCTTCGCGGGCCGCCAACGTCTCCCAGCCGGTCCCCGAGACCGCCGCGCTCGGGTCGGGGCCCTACCCGGCCGTGATGGAGATGGAGCCGGGTCTTCCTGGCCACACGGTCTATCGGCCCGCCGATCTCTCCAGGCCGCTCGCCGCGCTGCCCATCGTCGTCTGGGGCAACGGCGCCTGCGCCAACGAAGGCAACCGCTTCCGCTGGTTCCTGAGCGAGATCGCCTCCCACGGCTATCTGGTCATCGCCAACGGCCCGATCGGCCCGGCCGCCACCGAGATCTGGCGCGAGGCGCCGCCGCCCGCCCCCGGCGCGCCGCCGCCCAAGCTGCCCGCCAACCTGCCGCCGCCGGCGACCCACTCCGCCCAGCTCCTCGACGCGATCGACTGGGCCGTGGCGCAGAACGGCCTTCGCACGAGCCCGTTCTACGGCCGGCTGGACCCGGCGCGGATCGCCGTCATGGGCATGTCCTGCGGCGGCGCCCAGGCCATCGAGGTGTCGGCCGACCCGCGCATCTCCACCACCGTGGTCTGGAACAGCGGCCTCTTCCCCGGCGAGACCACCATGGGCGGCGGCAAGGCCCTCACCAAGGCCGACCTGCGGCTGATCCACGCGCCGGTCGCCTACGTCTCCGGCGACGCGTCCGACATCGCCTACGTCAACGCCAACGACGACTTCGCCCGCATCGACCAGGTCCCGGCCCTGCGCGCCTGGCGCAAGGCCACGAGCCACGGCGGAACCTACGGCGAGGCGAACGGCGGCGACTTCGGCAAGGTGGCGGTCGCCTGGCTGGACTGGCGGCTCAAGGGCGACGCGGCGGCCGGCCGGATGTTCCTCGGCCCCGCCTGCGGCCTCTGCCGGGACCCGCATTGGGTCGTCCAGCGCAAGGGGTTCGACTAGAAAGGGGCCCGTCGGGGACGAAGACGGATCGGGGAGGGGACGACATGGCGACCATCGCGAGGATCGCGGGCGCCGCGGCTCTGGGGCTGGGATTGGCGCTCGCCGGCGCGGCGGCGGCCGGCGAGCCGTCCTCGGCCTTCGACCGCGGCCATGGCCTTCAGACCTGGCAGGACCCCGGCTACGCCCGGCTCGTCTCCCGCTGCAGGACGCCGCCCAAGCCCTTCGGCATCCCGGTCTCCACCATGACCGAGCCGCCAAAGCTGGCGTTTCCGCCGCCCTCGGCCGCGATCCCCGGCGTGATCGCCAGGGGCCGCTCGTGGAAGACCGTCTGGGCCTGGCAGGGCAACAACGTCGACGGCCCGATCGCGGGCAAGGGCGGCGCCGTCCTCTTCGCCAACAACGACGCCCAAAGCGTGATGCGGGTGGATCCCGCCACCGGCCTCGCCGAGATCCTCTACAAGGCCAACACCGCCGGCGCGGTCTCCCGCAGCAAGTCCGGCGCCCTGTTCGTGGCCGAGCGGGGCCTGCCCGAGGCCATCGTCCGGCTCGAGCCGACCCGCAAGGTCCTGGCCGAACAGCTTCGACGGCCAGCCGCTGGAATGCGTCGGCGGCGTCATCAACGACATCTCCGCCGACAGCCGCGGCGGCGTCTACGTCGCCATCTCCGGCGGCGGGCTCTTCTACGCCGACCCCAAGGGCAAGGTCGCGGCCTACGGCGAGGGGATGGGCGGCGCCAACGGCATCATCCTCAGCCCGGACGAGCGCCGGCTCTATGTGGGCAATGGCATGGTCGTGGACGTCTTCGACGTGGCGGCAAGGACGGCGCGCTCTCGAATCAGCGCGCGTTCGCCCGCCTGCACACCGGCCGCACCGCCGACGGCTCGACCGTGGACGCGCAGGGCCGGCTCTATGTCGCCACGGGCGCGGCCGTCGACGTCTTCGCCCCCTCCGGCGACTATCTCGGCTCCATCGCCGGACCCCAGGGGCTGCACGGCGTCGCCTTCGGCGGCAGGGACAAGCGCACCCTCTACGGCATCGTCTTCTACGGCGGCTGGGGCTCGCCCGCCGCCCGCAACCAGCTCATCGCCATCCCCATGCAGGCCCAGGGCTACCTCGGCCGCGCGAAGTAGCCCGCTGGCTCCTCTCCCCGGAGGGGGAGAGGTCGGGAGAGGGGGGACAACGCCTCGGAGCCTGGCGCGGGTCGCCGTTCGGGCGGCCGCGCATTCGAGCGACGGGATCAGGCCCTGCAGGGCGCAGAGCTCGCGCCGTCCCTGCTGCGCCGCCTGCGCCCTACCGGAAATACCTGAACGGATGCCGCGCCGGATCCGGCGGCTCCTCACCGCTCTCCCAGCTCTGCGCCCCGTCCAGCCGCACCAGCGTCGTCGAGCTCCAGTCCAGCTCGTCCATCAGCCGCGCGTTCACCCCGGTGCGGTTGCGCGACGGGTCCGTCGCCGCCCAGCGCACGGTGCAGCCGCAGACCTTGCAGCGATGGAAGGCGATGCGCCCCTCGCCCCAGACGTAGACGTCCGTCCCGTCCTCCGGCGTCACGCTCACCTGGTCGGCCGGGTAGTAGGCCCAGAGCGTCCCGAGCCTTCGGCAGATCGAGCAGTTGCACGAGGTGACCCGCTCCGGAGGCGCCGGAACCCTCACCCGCACCGCCCCGCAATGGCATGTCCCGTCCATGGCCTCGTCCTCCGGTCCTGGCCTCCCGCCCAGCATAACAGGGGACGGCCGCCGGAACGCCTGCCCCGCTCACCGGTTTGATCCTGGACAGGCATCGACCAAGGGAGAACCGCCATGAGCGGCCAGGAAACGCCCCACGCCCTCATCACCGCCAGCCGCGTCGCCGGGACCCCGGTGTTCAACCGCGCGGGCGACCGGATCGGCCACATCGAGGATCTGTCCATCGACAAGCGCTCGGGCCAGGTCCGCTACGCCCTTCTGGCCCTGGGCGGCTTCCTCGGCATCGGCGAGCGGTTCCACCCCCTGCCGTGGACCGTGCTGGAGTTCCATCCGGACCGCCACGGCTACGTCCTGCCCCTGGACCAGCCCGAGCTGGAGAAGGCGCCGCACTACGCCAAGGACGAGCTCGAGCCCTTCGGCGCCGGCGACCAGACCAGGCCCCCCATGGCCTTCATCTGACGAAGGAAAAGGACCCGGACCCCCTTTTCCCGGACCCCTTTTCCCCGCCTTTGCCCCCTCAGCCGCCGCCGCCCCCCGGCCCCTGGTTGATCGCCATGATCTCCGGCGTCCACTTCCCGTCCTCCAGCGCGGAGTCGATCCAGACCTGGCCGTCGCCGATCATCACGCCGCGCCAGCTCCTGGCCAGCTTGTCCGGATCCTGGGCGAGGATCGCGCGCGCCACCTCGGGCGTGATGATCCAGTCGTACGCCTCGCGGATCTCGTCCGGCTGGTAGTCGTAGGACCCGCCGCCGGCCCGGTTCACCTGCAGACCGCCCCGCGCGGCCAGCCAGGCCGCATCATGCCGCCGCACCGCCGACTGCAGGGCGGCGAACAGGGCCTTCTCCTGCGGGCTCGCCTCGTCGGCGCGGCCGGCGGGCGTCGGCGGCTCGGGCGCGCCATGTGGCGGCGGCGGCGTCCCCGCGCCGGGCGGCTGGCGCTCCAGGTGCAGCAGCGCGTCGCCCTCCCACGTCATCTCGGCCTGGTCGCGGGACTTCAGGGTCAGGTCGGTCGGGACCCAGTCCTTGCCGCCCCGGCATCTCAGCGACACGGCCTTCCAGCCCGCCGGCAGATCGGCGACGGCGCGACGGGGCGCGAACGAGGGCCCAAGGCAGGTCGCCGTCCCGCCGTTCTCGTCCGACCCGTTCAGCCAGCGCACGGCGTCCGGCCCGGCCGCCAGCACCAGGCCCATGTACCGCGGCTCGTCGATCGCGAAATCGGTGATCTCGCCCGCGTCGGGCCCGGCCGTGACCCCCGTCACCTTCCAGCGGCCCTGGAACCCGGCATAGGTCCCGCCGGCCGGCGGATGGCCCAAGGTCTCTTCGCGCCGCCGCCGTTCCTCGCCCAGCGCCGCGATCCGGCTGCGGTAGTAGCCGTCCAGGCACGGCGCCTTCGCCGCCGCCTTGCCGCAGACCGCGTCCCGGTCCCTCAGCCAGTCCCGCTGGCCCTTGCGCAGCCTGCCGGCGTCGGCCGGCGCGGCCCGCAACAGCCGCGCATAGGCCCCCGCCAGCCGCCCATCCAGCGCCGCCAGCCTCGGCTCGGCGCACACGACGCGCTCCACCCCCGCGGCCTTGCCGCAGTCGAAGCTCGGCGTCGCGCCCGCCAGCATCAGGACCGTAAGGGCTGAGGTGATCATGCCCGACACCTTGGCGCGAACGGCCGGGTTTGACCATGGAGAACGACGCTCATGATTCCCCCGAACCCGGGCGTTCCTTCATCGTCGGTCGAGCCTCCCGGCCCTGGCGTCGACAGTGGTTCACCGGTCCGGCCGGGGGTCTCGGCCGCCTCTGAAGGCGGACTGACCAAGGCGGGTTGCCGCGGCGGCTTCGCCGGCCTTTTTGAACGATGTGCACAGGTCGGGTGACGGCCATTCGGCAGGCTCGGTGACCCGACTCCCGTTTCTCATCCAGCCGGAGCGAGAGTCCGGACCTGATCTGACCCTTCGGTATCGCCGCTGGCAAGAGGCCGGCGCGCGGAACGGTCGAGGTGCGCAGCGCGCCGGCCGGCCTCGGCCTCGTCTATTCCAGAGACGGCCACAAGATCAGCCTCGGCGACGCCAACGGCCCGATCGGCGTCTACCCGGCGGTCCCAAGGACGTGGACGACGTCTATATCGACGCCCTCGCCGAGCCTCGATCTTCCCCCTCCCGGGCGAAGTCCGTCCCCGGACCGGTCCGGGGACGGGAAGGGGGCCCTGGACCACCGACCTGTGCCGCCGGCTCACCTGCGCTCCCGTTCCACTCGGCCCCACGCAAGTGGGGGCCCAGGCCTTCTCCCGTCGTCGGCTTCAAGGTCAGGGTCCGGGGGCGTGACGAAGGCCGTGACCATATCCTCTCCCGCGGGCGAGGCAGAGACACCTCAAAGCGGTGGAGGGGGCGAAGCTTCCACGGCGCCCGCCTCTGCCCCGCTCATCCCCGCGAAAGCAGCGACCCGGGCTTCTCTTTTTGTCCTCCCCCGCCTGCGGCTAGGGGATGCACAGATCTCACGGCTGGATGACTGGGCGTGATTGGCCTGGGCGCTGTTGGGTTGATTCGTTGAGCGACGCTTTGGTTGGAGGTGTCGCGATGACGGCGGTTGAATGGTCGCTTGGCGGGTTCGGGGATGGTCGGATCGACCGACGGGGCGGCGAGTTGCTCTCGTGCATGGTATCGCACCAGAGCGTCTGCCTTCGGCGGATGGCGCGGGGCGCGCGGCATCTGATCGTAGGCTTCAATCGGTTCTTGGCGAACGGGCGAGTGACGACACAGAGCTGATCGAGGGCTGGGGCTGGGAGGCGTCGGCGGCCTGCGCCGGGCGTCATGTGCTGGCCATCCAGGACACCAGCGAGATCAGCTTCCGCACCACGGACGAGCGGCTCAGGGAGTTGGGAGAGATCGGCAAGGGCGGCCGCGCCCGGGGCCTGTTGCTGCACCCGATGCTGGCCGTGGACGCGGCCACTGGCGCGTTGCTGGGCCTGGCGGCGGGCCAGATCTGGACCCGGGAGGGCCGGGTGGCGACGCCGCACGGCAAGCGGGCCTTGGAGGACAAGGAGTTGCAGCGTTGGCTGTCGACGGCCGAGGCGGCCAAGCGGTCCTGGCCCACGCGGCCATGGTGACGGAGGTCAGCGACCGGGAGAGCGACATCTACGCCAAGTGGGCGCGAACGCCGGAGGCGAAGTTCCACATCCTGACGCGGGCCATGCACGACCGGCCGTCGAGGAGGGCGCGGGCTGTAGACGGCTCCGCTGGCCTCGGCGGGCATGGCCGTGGTGGAGGATCTGCGCGAGCGGGCAGGCCGCCCGGCCAGACAGGCCCATCTTCTGGTCCGCTATGGAGAGGTCACGTTGAAGCGGCCCCTCAAGACCGCCGAGACAGGCCTGCCCAAGACGGTTCGCGTGAGCCTGGTGGAGGTGAGCGAACAAGATGCGCCCCAGGGCGTGGAGCCGGTCCTGTGGCGGCTCTTGACCACCCATCCCATCGAGGACGCGGCCATGGCCTGGCGGGTGGTGGGCTGGTACCGCCAGCGCTGGATCATCGAGCAGTTCTTCCGGACCCTGAAGCAGCAGGGCCTGCAGCTGGAGGACAGCCAGATCGAGAGCGCCGAGCGGCTCATCAAGCTCACCGCCATCGCCGCGCGGGCGGCCTGCATCATCATGCAGCTCGTCCAGGCCCGCCACGGCAGGTCCGACCAGCCGGCCGGGGTCGCCTTCACTCCGGCAGAGATCGTCACGCTCCAGGCTTCGTGCCCGAGCTCGAAGGCAAGACCGCCTTGCAGAAGAACCCGCACGCCCAGGCTCCTCGCCTGGGCCGGCTGGGCCATCGCCAAGCTCGGCGGATGGGACGGCTACCCCAACTCCAAGCCGCCAGGACCCATCACCTTCAGACACGGCCTCCAGTACTTCCGGTCCCTCTCCGCTGGATGGGCCCTGCGCGAGGCCCTCGGCGATGTGTGAATCGCCTAGCCGCCTGTGGGGGAGGTGGCCCCCGGACTTGATCCCGGGGGCCGGAGGGGGCGGAGCCACCCCCACGCCCGCCTTCAATCCGCTCTTCCCCGCGCGAGCGGGGACCCAGCTTTGTTCCTCCCGGGGACGGCGGACCGGCCTGCCGCGCCCTCACACCCGCAGCCACCTCAACCCGCCGGGCAGCTTCCCCACCGCATAATCCACCTGCAGCACCCGGCGCCGCCCGGGCGCCTCGGCGGCCTTGGACGCATGCAGGATCGGGGTGGAATAGACCCAGATGTCTCCCGCCTCCGCCAGGCACGCCGCCGTCCCGCACCGTCGCACCGCGTCGGGGATGTTCGGCCCTGGAATCCGTTCCATCCGATGCGATCCAGGCGCGATCAGCGGCGGCGCATTGGTTTCCGCGTCCGGTCCAGGTGCGCGCGGACCACAGGGGCGATCGGTTCGCGCTAGTCGGCGAGCACCCAACCTGGTTCCGCATCTGCCGCCAAAGCCGAGTTCTTAGACGGCGCACCATGCGCGACCGGTCCCCAAAGGATCAGCGCCACAGCGCCGAGGAGAACGGCGGCGAAGAGCAGGAATGGCAGAGGTGACTGGCGTTCCTGGTTTGAACGCTGCGACCTGGGAGGCGAGGGGGGCTGGCGATGGCATGCGCGATGGTGTGCGCCTGCGGCGCGGCAGCTTCATTCGACACCAGGCCGACCTGCATCGTACCCGCAACGCGTCTGACTTGGCGTTCGAGGCCGCCGCTGTTGATCCCGTGCTCCTCGTACATCGATGGTGGAGATGCTGGAACCTGAAAAGGTAGAGCGAGTTCAACAGTTCCGCCTTGAGCGCCGATGTTTCGGTCTCGCCGGAAATACGAGGAAAATGGTCGTAGAAGTAGATTGAGGCGTGACGCCATTGAAGCGCGCCAATCGAGACCAGTTTTCTCACCCGCTCTCGATACTTCAGATAGGGTTCGAAGCCGCTCGTGGCCGTACTTGTCCTGCAGCTTACTGACAAGGTCTTGCTCTTCCTTTTGGAACCTGAGGTCGCGAATGCGTTCCAGGGTCGCAGGGGCAGCGCCGCCAGAGCTCTTTCGATCTGTGCGGGGGAAAGCGCCGATGCTGCGGCCGCTCGCCGCTCGTTCCGCTCCGCCTCGGTGCGCGATCCCAGGAATGCGATGTATTCGCCAAGCTTGTCGGGAGCTTCCCCGTAGCGCGGGTCGCGGTTGCTATCCTGGGCGAACCGGACCTTGGCGTTGTGAAGGACGCTCTGAAGCCAGCGATACGTGTTTGCAAGGTCGGTCAGCGGTCGATGAGCCTGTAGATCTTCCCGGAGCCGATCACATACACGCGCGTTTGGGTGTATTCGCCAACCGAATAGGGGCTGGGAGGAGAGGTCCGTTTCCGCGCGATTATCTCAAGGACGCTATCGAAGTCGACGTCCCACGCGTTGAGGTCGGTCGCGGCGTCGTAATCTTCCCCTCGAATTACGTAACCCAGATAGGCGTCGCTTCGCCAGACGACGCGGAGAAAGTGCTGCCTGGAGTACGCGCCGACGAAGACGTCGGTGTCTTCGTAGACGTCGGTGTCGCCATTCTCCTTCCAAAAACAATTCAGCGTCGAATTGGGCGAGACGCCGCCCTGGTGCAACAGGGCCTGGGCTGCTCGTTCCCATGCAACCTGGGCGACCTGGTCGCGCGAGGCCTGCTCCGGAGTCACGGGGTGCCAACCTGTCGCGCGAGGCCAGGGTGAAGGTCGATGGGGCCTGCTGAGCGCCGCGCCCGGGCCTCTCCTTCGAACTCGGATCGAGATCCGCCTATCGACATGCCATCCCCCACCGTTTCACGCGGATGCGCCGGGCATCCGCCTCGTTGCGGATCGGGGGCGGGAGCTATGGCCCGAAGAGCAAGACGGGCTGAGCGCCGCCCTCGGCCGCCGCACGCCGGGCAGTTCCCGGTCTGGCGGCAATACGAACAGGAGTCCTTCGCCGGACTGCGGCCTTCGCAGTAGATGCACAGGCCATCGCCGCCGCAGGTCGGGCAGACGCCCTCTTGGCCCGGCGGGCCTTCGTGCGACGCCAGCTGGACGAACGGATCCCCGATCAACTCATGCACTTCAGCCCCCGATCACGCTGAAAACGCGCACTCACGCAAGGATACTTATCCACAGGGCGCAAGCTTAACCGCTGAAGTTTCGGGCATGTCAACCTTGGCGAGCGGAAACGGGCGCTATGAGAACTGAGGCGACGATGCCTGAAAGACCAACCTGACCACCTGGCCGCCGGCATGACATTCATGGCGTCCAGCGTCCGCCTTGCCGGCGCCGAAGGCCACGCGATCGGGCCGCTGCATCTGCATGAAGGCCTGTGCAAGAGGACGCCACGACTTTGCCATGACGTGTTCGGCTGGGGGAGGGGTCAGGTCGGGTCTTCCGAGCCTGCACAGCCCCCCGATCCTCGCGGAAACCGGCTCCAACCCGGTTCCTCTACGCTACGCCTCATCGCCAGCACCGACGTCGGCGCTTGCCTTGGCTTCTGCCTCCCGTGCACGGCGGCGGGCCTCGAGGATCGCATTGCACAGCCTGTGCACGCTATCGCGCATGGCGGCCCATTCGCTCGCCGAGCTGACCCGAACCTCGGTGTATCCCTTTCGCTTGGTGAGACGGTCTGCCCACGCGGACTCGATCTCGCTCCAAACGGCGGACGCCGCCGCCGGCGCCCGATCCTGCAGCGTCAATATCGCTGGGCCTGTCGGGCTGGGCAACGAAAGCGAGAGGTAGGCGCGGTACGTAGGCGTCCCTGCTTCCGTGGTTTCTTGAAGACTGTAAGTGTATCCGGTCTGATTGGGCCAGGAATAGGGGCTGAGCCAAGACACAATCGCTTCGTGGGCGGAATCGAAGAAGTCTCCGGCTTTTGAATTCGCGATCCTCTTTCGCAGTTGCTGCAGGTTCGTTTCCTTGGTCGCCTTGGCGGACTTGCTGCTCAATTCCGGCGGACTTCCACGTGCCGGGCAAGTATCAGCTCTGAAAATCGTGATCGAATCCATGGAACGTAAGCAAGGAAATGTCGATGTCGGCATGGGAGAGGAACTCGACGATGCGCCGAGCCCGTTCATCGATCCCCAGGCCCACAAGGGCGATCTTTGGCCTTGGTTGAACTTTCGAACTCTTTCCCGAACTGCTCCTGGAACCAGCCCTTGAAGTCGCTGATGCTGTCTATCCCGTTGCGACCCGAGTTCTTGCTGACAAGGTTGGCGAAATCATCTGCAGAGAGCTCGGCGACGTAGGATGCGTAGTCCAGAAGCTGAGCGACGGCGTCCCTCGTGAGCGCGCCCCGCTTGAGCTCAAAGACGATGATCGAACCGTCCTCGTCGATGCCCAAGAGATCCAAAGGTCCGCCTGGTGTTTCGACCTGCCGGCCGATCAGTCTGACTCCATCGCCCAACAGGTCGGGCGACTTGACGATGGAGTCTTCGAGCAACCGCTCCGTGCTGGTCTGGTCCACGTTGCCAAGCGACGATATCGCCGGGCCATTCGAACCGGTTCCACCGATCGTCCAAAGCCTGATTTCCTTCACGTGCTCACCACGTCATTCATCCCAGGGGGAGGTGGGCGTCGCGCGCCATCGATAACAGCGAACGGACACCCTGTCCTGTCGAGGCTGAGCGGCGGGGCCGATCGACCCCCGTTTCGGAAACCGGGGCGAGGGAGGCGGAGCGTCGACCCCGGTGTTCGTGGGCCGATCGCGTGGCTTGTCCGACTTACCGCTCAGGATCTTCGTTGATCTCGCCGGCGCCGTCGTCGGCGTCCGCATCTGTATTCGCTGACCCGCCCGACAGCGCGCCCGCCGCCATCAGCGCGTCCGCGCCGATGGTGGGGCCGTCGATGATGCGGCCGAGGAGGTCGTCCTGCGCGGGCTCCAGGGCCACGAGCCGGGTCAGGACCCGAAGAACGTTCAGGAGCTCGGTCGTGTACTCCGGCAGCCAGGTGTCGGGCTGGATCCGGCTCAGCTCCGAGGGCGGGCGCTTGTCGCCCATGGGCGGCTTGGAGCGGTCCTTGCGCCGATAGCTCCACCATTGGGTCAGGACGCGCTTGCCCGAGACCTCGTAGGCCCAGACCTCGGGCGCGACGTTGGCGATGAACCCCTTGCCGATCTTCAGCCGGCGCGCGGCGGGGTCGTACTCGAGCTCGTGCGGCATGGCGTCCAGGCTCGCGGGCAGCGCGCCCTCGGCGGGGATGGTCGGCTCGTCCTTGATCCACCCGCGGCGGGCCGGGCGGGCGGACCTCGGCGAAGCGCTCGCCGAAGGTGTGCAGCCAGATCACCTCGCGCCCCAGCTTCACCGCCTCGTCGAACAGGGCGCCGTCCGCGGTCACGGGAATGCGCAGGCCCGGCTGCTTCAGGTGCTCGCCGAAGCGCCGCACATAGCCGGGATGCGCCGCCACGGCGGCGATGTAGGCCATCACCTCCTCGGGCCCGACCTCGCGCCCATAGGCCAGGGAGAGCTCGGCCAGCAGCCTCGGCGAGACGTTGGAGTGGGCCGCCGCCGCGTCGGCCCAGAGCGGGAACACCCGGCCGCCACGGCCGTGGTAGTGGTGCAAGTCTGGAATGAGGGATGCCGCGGTCAGCGATGGTCCCGCTGTGGGTGTCCGATCGTGGGGCGCGGTCAGATACACCTGATCGTCCGAATGCGACTTCCAGAGCGCAGGATTGCCTCGATTTATCACGCGGTTGTCTGGAATGATCCACTGCCGGTCGAATGACCGAAAGGCGTAACGGACCGGCGCCAAGGCTTGCGAGGAGTTCTCTATCCACGGGCAGTGCAGGATGCGGGTGGCCTGCAGAATTCTCCTTCACGACCTTGTGCGCCGTCCGATCGCCATTCAGGTGCGGATGGAACAGGGCCGCCTTCTTCTTGGGGTCCGGCTCGCTTACCAGCCGCGTCCAGCGGTCCTTCAGCGACTGCACGTCCGGCGCGATCACCCAGGTCCGGCCGGTCATCACCCCTGAGCCGTTGTAGAGGAAGAGGTCTTCCAGCGCCGGATAGCTCGTCCACTCGACCTCTCCGGCCGCCAGGAACGGCGCGCGCCAGTCGGAAGGCGCGTCGATCCAGCCGCTGTCGTCCAGGCCGATGGCGGCGAGCGCCTTGAACTTCTCCTCCCGGTCGCCCTCCGGCAGGGCGCGGAAGCGCACCCGCGCGGGCGTGGACTTGTCGGCGCTCCTCGGCCGCGAGGCGATGACGATGCAGACCGGCTGCTGCACGCCTTGGAAGATGCGCGTGGACACGGCCGGCTGGTGGCCCTCGGGCGAGCAGTCGATCACCCAGATCTCGTCCGCGTCGCGCCTCAGGTCCGCGCGCATCTTCTCGAACCCCGGCCCGTTCAGGAACCCGGCCACGGTGATGTACGCCACGAACCCCTTGCGGCGGGTCCAGTCGGCCGCCTCGGCCGCCTCCGTGCCGCTGCGGAACGGATCGCCGCCGAACACCTTCCACGCCGCCCAGCGCCAGAAATAGACATAGAGGTTGCGCAGGTGCTTGGCGTGGGCGCCGACGCCCCAGCTCGCCGGCGGCTGCCAGTCGTCCAGCGGGGCGGGGAGTCCCTTGCCGCGATCCTCGACCCAGCCGCCCAGCCCCTTGGCTTTCTCCTTGTAGGGCGGGTTGCCGATGACGACCGTGATCGGCTCGTGCCGCTTGATGTGGTTGGCCTGCCGGCGCAACTCCGCCACCCCGGCCATGTGCGTCGGTATCCACCCGTACTCCTCGTCCGGGTCCGCCAGGGTGTCGGTGATGTAGAGGCGCAGGTGGGCGCCCAGCGCCTTCTGCAGCTCCTCGGAATCCTCGTCTTCGCCCTTGCCGAGGGTGACGAGGTCGATCAGCTCGGCCAGCACCCTCAGTTGGGCCACCGCGAAGGGCCCGAACTGCAGCTCGAAGCCGATCAGCCGGCCGAGCGACTCGGTGATGGCCGCGGGGACCGATCCTGCGCCTTCGCGGGCCTCGACCGTCCGGCGGATCTGCTGCAGCACCCCTAGCAGGAAGGTGCCGGTGCCCACCGCGGGGTCGGCGAGGCTGACGTCCGGCGAGGCCAGTCCATCCGCCAGGTTGAACCGCGCGGGACTGCGCAGCGCCTCGTCCACCAGGCGCACCATCGAGGTCACGACCTCGGGCGGGGTGTAGTACGAGCCCGTCCGCTTGCGCAGGCGCGTGTCGTACTGCTGCAGGAACAGCTCGTAGAAATAGAGCCAGGCCTCCGGCTCCCCCTTGCTGAGCTTGCGCCAGTCCACCACGCCCAGGACCGCCGTCAGGGTCTTCAGCGAGGTGTCGAGCGTATGCTCCTCGTCCACCTCCTCGGTCAGCAGGCGCAGGGCCGATCCGATCAGGGTGTTCGATTGGCGAAGCGTCTTGGCCGCGTCGTCGATGCCGTCCGCCAGGGAGATGTCCCGCGCCCGCGCCATCAAGAGGCCGAAGGTCACCGCCTGGGCGTAGCCGTCGGCGAACTGCTCGTTGGTGGCTGAGGTGAAGAGCAGGTTGCGCCAGTCCTCGGCCAGGCTGGTCAGGCTCGGCGCCTTGCGGGCCAGCTGCTCGGAGACCTCGTCGCGCAGCAGCCGGCAAAGCCGGGCGGTGGTCTCGGCGAGCTGCCTGGGCGTCCTGGGCGGGATCGGGTTCCAGCCATAGAAGGCGGTGAAGAGCGACAGCAGCTCGAGCGGGGCGGCCAGCGCCTTGCCGGAGGTCTCGACGTCGCCCTCCAGCCTCACGATCGCCATCGCGAGCTTGCCGTCCTGCCACAGGCTGAAGGCGTTGCCGTCGGTGTAGATCAGGTTCGGCAGGGCCTTCAGCTTCTCCCACTGCTCCTTGTCGTGCCTGGCCTTGAACTTGGTGGGGTCGGCGCCCTTGCCGGGCGCCTTGACCTCGATGAAGCCGATCAGGGCGCGCCTGCGCGTGACCGCGAAGTCCGGACGGATCATCAGGTCCGAAAGCCTGGTCTCCCCGACGAGCTCTGTAGCCGAGGCCGGCGAGCCCGCCCAGCGCCGCCAGCGCCTTGACCAGCGCCACCAACGGGCCGCGCAGCTGGTCCTCCGGCTCGCCGCTGATCGCGGGATTGCTCAGCGTCGCCTTGGCTGCCGCGCCGAAGGTCGAGATCGCCTCTGCAAGCTTGTCCGCTTCGGTGACGGCCACGGGAATTGCGACAACTCTTCTGTGGACGGGATGCGCCGACAGTCTTCCCCGGCGCGGCCCGAAATCGGCAAGTTAGGGTTCAGACAAACGGCGGGCGTCCACCCCCAAGTCCTTCCCCCGGACGGGGGAAGGGCAGGGTTGGGGGTGATCGCCCAGGCGTCTCAGGATGACGAACTTGCAGCGCATTCGCGACATCCCCGTGCGAACTCCTTCCCTATCGAACAGGCGAGGGCTGGAACCCCATGCGCGCTCCGAAGCCTCGCCGCCCCGTCCGTGGCCACGCCGCGCCCCCGCGGATCCTCTGACCCCCATGGCTGACACCGACGACCCCTTCGAGCCGGCCTCGGGCCCGGACCAGCTCAGCCTGTTCGGCGCCGGCGAGGACCGCCTGCAGCCGCCCGCCCAGCGGTTCGCCCCCGATCCCGAGCTGGTCCGCCAGCGCCTGGGCGCCCTCCTCGCCATCGCCCGCCAGGCCAAGTCCATGCCCTGGCCCGAGCGCGACGCCCGCATGTGGCAGACCGTCTTCCCCCAGATGGCCAACTGGCTCCCAGACGACGAGGCGGAGCAGCTGCGCTTCGAGTTCGTGCAGGAGATGGAGCGGCTGAAGGCGGCCGCGTGAGCGCCGGAGCGCCGTCGCGCGGCATAGTGCCGGCGGCGCGTCGTTACGACGAAGGAAGTACTGGCGGCCGAGAGGATTGCGGCAGCTCGGCGGCAGGTACGGTGAGGCGCTGCAAACCCTAAGGTTAAGAATCGGGTTGGTCCTCATCCCTAGGTATGACATGGTGCTCTCGTTGGCGCGCATTCGGCGAACCTGCGCCCTAGCGCCAATCGTGTCCTGTCCTGCACTAGCGTTGAGCGTTTACTTCGGTCGTAGGGCCGCCACAGCGCGGGTTGGTCAGTTCTGAAGGGCAATGTATGTCGCTCCGGTCGCTGGCTCGTCCTGTCGAGAATATCGACAGTATAGACGAAATGCGTGTCCTCGCTATTGTCGACCACCTCTCGCCGATGCTCGACGATTGGAGGGAGGGCCAGGATCTTAGGGCGGCGTCCTCTCAGACCGAGCAAGAGCTCGCCGAGAAGCGTGAAGCCCTCGAGGCCGCCCAGCGCGAGATCCGCGGAGCGGCCTCGAACCTTGAGGAAGCGCGCAAGCCCGTGATGGTGACCGGCATCGGCGCGATCGCCGCCGCCTTGCTGGGTCTCCTACTCCTTCTGGCTGTGCACGGGGTCGGCATCCTGCTGGGGTTCCTGCTGTTCGCCGGGGCCGGGATCGCCGGTTTTTTCTGGCTTCAGGGGAACGAGCGCGTCCAGGCGCTGACGAAGAGCCGTACGGAGTTGGAAAAGACGGCCGCGGACGCCGACAGTGCAATCCAAACCCTCCAGGGCCGGCTCGCGACGATCGAGGACGAGCGCGGCCGCCGGTCCGGTGGCTTTCGGCCGTCGAGCTGGCGGATCTCCGCTTCTCCCTGAAGGTCGCGGAGATCTCTGGAGAGAAGGTGCTCCTCGACAAGTTCGGGGCCAACCCGCCGGTCACCCTGCGGACGGTGGACGTCTCGGCGCTGGAGAGCGGCGTGCAGGGCATCGCCGAACGGATCGAGGCTCTGCTGTCCATTCCGCCAATGCTGTCGCCGACGGTCGCCTCCGACGCCGAGGACTCCCTCGAACAGCTCTACGGAGAAGAGTACGAGCTCAGCAATCTGGTGTCGGAGTTCACGCGTAGCCTGGGGGCGCTGAGGAACATTGATCTGGATCTACCGATCGTCCAGCCGAGCAGCGTGCTGCTCTCGCGCCTGGAGTCCGGGGCCGCGTCCGAACCGGTCTTCGCCAATCCGCTAGTCGTCGCCGAGGACCTGGGTGACCAGGAGCGCATCGAGACCTTCGTGGAGGAGGTCCAACGGACCCGGGAGGATGGGCGCAAGATCTTTGCCGAGCTGCAGAACGCCTTCGAGCGCCTGAGCGAGGGCTGCCGCCTTTACGCGGATGCCCGGTCGAACTCGATCAACGTCATGCACGCGAGCTGGCTGGACGTGCTGCAACGGGCGACCTGGTGCAACCGCCGCTTCTATTGTGCGCGCACCATCATGTCACCCGTCTATCTGCAGGATCTCTTGGGCATCAGCCTGGATCACGCCTACCGCCTGTCGGAGGACGACCTGATCGACCGGCTGCGCGCCGACGAGTTGATCCGCCGACGCCTGGAGGCCAAGCCAGAGCTGGAGACCCAGCTTCGCGACGCCCTGCTGAGCGTGCAGGAGTTCATGAAGCTGGCCGCGTCGGACGAATACGGTGCCGTGCAGACGACGCGGCCGCGCCATATCGAAGACCAGTTCCGCCATTGCCTACAGGCTTTCCAGCGCACCCTGCAGAAGGTGATGACTGGGTCATCGTTCCCGGTGCTGAACTTTTCCGGTGAGGCGCTGCTCCACTTCGACCCCGAGATGAGGAGTGGAGCTCGCCCATGACCCCGTATGTCTACAGGACGCACGAGGTGTTGAGATACGGCAGCGTGGTGAAGGCATACTCCGATCTCATGATCCCCCTCTGGGAGCACCTCTGGACGGAGAAGGGCGATTTTCGGAAGGCGGAGACCTTCCGCACCAACGAGCAGCTCATCAGAATGAGCGAGAAAGAGGCGGAGAAACTCATCGACATCGCCTACCAGTTCCGGGACGATCTCAGGTCCGTCCGGGAGAACCTGAACCTCCTCGGCGCCGACCTTCGGTCCAAGATCAACGAGATCGGCAGCTTCCGCGGCAGCATGGAGTTGCTGGGGCTCCTGTCGGCAAGCGCCCGCGAGGCGATCGACCGCAGCGGCGGCGTGCTCGGCGACGAGGAGCTGCAGATCGCCGACAGCGCCGATCGCCTTGAGACGATCCTCGCCTCGCAGCCGCAGACCCAGATGGAGAGCCGGGGGACCGTTCAGGACCCGATCGACCTCGTGCGCGGGTTCGACGCCCTGCTCACGGTCGAGGCCTCCTCGGCCCAGGAGACTGTTGGCCGACTAGCGGGCGGTAGCGATGGCGGAAGGAGACGGGGTAAGCGCCAGTGAGGTGAACAGCGCAATTGATGCGCTCCGATCTGAACTGATCGGCCATATCAATGACCTCCGTAGGGAGGTTTACGGCGAGATTTCGCGCCTCGAGGAAGAGATGAGACAGATCGGGGAAATGATAGTCGACGCGATCCGGTCGCAAACCGCCGAGATGACCGCCGGCATCGCCGCAACCACCTTGATGGTGGAGGCAGCCAAGCACCAGCTAGAGGACGATTTCTCGAAGACCGCGACAAACTCGACGCCCAGATCGAGTTCACCCTTCAAATCGAGGTTGGCAAGAAGGTCGCCGAGGCCAACGCCATCCGGGACAAGATGGCCGCCTTCACCAACGACCTTAAGAGCCGCTTTGAGCGGGCGATCATCACCAGCGGCCAAAACCGCGAACTCTACAATGTCGCCTTCCGGAACCTCGCGGACGAGTACGCCGGCAAGATCAAGTCGATCGGCGCCCACATCTTCCAGGTACGGATTGACGACATCGCGCCCGCGTTCAAGGCGGCGGCGGTGCCGTACGAAGAGGCTCACAGCCTTCCAATCGAGATGGATCTCAAGCGGCTGGAGATGCGCTCAGCCCAGCTCGACGAAACCCTTGAGCTCCTGAAATCCAGCCGCCTGGACGAGGTCGTGTCCTCGCTGGAAACCCTGGAGGGCAAGCTGAGTAAAGCCGCTGTCGATGCGCCATCGGTCGCTGGCGACGAATTCTGCGTGGAAGCGATCGCCACGCGCTCCCAGGCCTCTCTGCTTGTCTGCGCGGGTGTGCGGGCCCGCAGGTTTTTTTTTTTTTTTTTTTTTTTTTTTTTTTTTTTTTTTTTTTTTTTTTTTTTTTTTTTTTTTTTTTTTTTTTTTTTTTTTTTTTTTTTTTTTTTTTTTTTTTTTTTTTTTTTTTTTTTTTTTTTTTTTTTTTTTTTTTTTTTTTTTTTTTTTTTTTTTTTTTTTTTTTTTTTTTTTTTTTTTTTTTTTTTTTTTTTTTTTTTTTTTTTTTTTTTTTTTTTTTTTTTTTTTTTTTTTTTTTTTTTTTTTTTTTTTTTTTTTTTTTTTTTTTTTTTTTTTTTTTTTTTTTTTTTTTTTTTTTTTTTTTTTTTTTTTTTTTTTTTTTTTTTTTTTTTTTTTTTTTTTTTTTTTTTTTTTTTTTTTTTTTTTTTTTTTTTTTTTTTTTTTTTTTTTTTTTTTTTTTTTTTTTTTTTTTTTTTTTTTTTTTTTTTTTTTTTTTTTTTTTTTTTTTTTTTTTTTTTTTTTTTTTTTTTTTTTTTTTTTTTTTTTTTTTTTTTTTTTTTTTTTTTTTTTTTTTTTTTTTTTTTTTTTTTTTTTTTTTTTTTTTTTTTTTTTTTTTTTTTTTTCGCCCCCGCTGGCGTGATCATCATTTTTTTTTTTTTTTTTTTTTTTTTTTTTTTTTTTTTTTTTTTTTTTTTTTTTTTTTTTTTTTTTTTTTTTTTTTTTTTTTTTTTTTTTTGTCCCGTTCAATAATCCAGACGGCTCACTGATCGACAACGACATGCGGTTCTATCCAGCCATTCGGGGAAGCCACATGCTGATGAATTTGGCGCCTGACGACAGCGAGGCATATCCGGATTATTCGCTGCTCCATCACAAGACGGATTGGGTTGAAGCGGCGGTGCTCGCAAACCCGGCGTTGGAAGAGGACAGCGGCGGCAGCCTGACCAAATGGGTGCTTTCGATCGGCGGGCGTGTCGCCGATCTCAGCAAGATCGCCCTGGCTGTGGGCTCGCTGGCCCGAATGCTCAAATGCGGCTTCGAATTCGAGCACTACGCTCCAACCAGGCGGGCGCACTTGCTTTCGAGCGCGCTCGAGGGCCTGACCGAGGAAGAGGCCTGGATCCTGAACGCCGTCTGCAGGTCGCCGACATGAGGTGGCGCGAAATCATCATGTCGGTCGCCTTGCCGTTCATCGCGTGGCTGCTCCTCGGTGTCCACCTGCACCCGCCGGGGATTTGCGCTCTTCTGCATTCTGGTCGCGCACCTCTACGCCGTCATCTGGAACGACATCACCTTCCGGATCTTCGGCGGCGACCGGTTCACCTACGGCTCGGTCTCGCTCTTCCTAAATCTGTCTTCCGTGCTGATAAACTTCAGCACGGTGTGGGTGACTTTGCATCTAGGGGATAAGCGCATCGATAGGGTCACCGAGATTTCGCCGTACTCCTGGGGCCTGATTTTCGTGAGTTTGCTGATGACCGTGATCATGCCGATCCTCAGTCATCGCCGGGCGGTGCCTTTGCCGACGGAGTCCGAGCGGCGTCGAATTTGAGAAGCCCGAGAAGGGATGACGAGGGGCGATCAATGGCTGGATTAGGAAATTGGTTCGCGAAGGGTCTTGGCGAGCCCAGGACTTCATATATCGCCCGTCCGGAAGATCATTTGGACGACTTAATATATAAGCACGCCGATAAGAGTATCCCCCGAGGTGCCAAGCTTACCGTCAGGGCGAGTGAGTGCGCCTTGTTCTATCGCGAGGGTGATCTGGTCGGCCAAATCGGGCCTGGAAGAACGGTCCAGTTAGATACTGCCAATTTCCCGTTCCTGGGCCATCTGCTTGTCGACTCGCTCACTGGTGGAAATCATTTTCTGTGTGAACTGTTCTTCGTTTCTAAGAAGGAAAACATCGTTCACATATCGCCAGTTGTACTTGGACAATACAGGGATCTGAATTCCGCACATGTTGTCCAAATCAAAGCCTCGTTGTCTTATACAGCTAAGGTCGAGGAACCGGAGAAGTTAGTAAGAGACTTGGCAGGACAGGCCAATCACGCTGAGTACAATGTGCAGACTGTGCTTAATGGTCGCATTCTCAACCATCTGCGGCAAGCAGTCGGGCTCTGGGTTCTCGAACGCCCAGTGCTTGAGGTCGTTTCGAACGTAAAGATCGAGGATCTGAGCAACCAAGTCAAAGTTGCGAGCCACGATGAATTTATAGGTCTCGGGATAGGAATAGGAAGGCTTTTCGAAGTTGAACTATTGCTGGACCAAGAGAGTTTGGAGCGGTTGAGCAGATTCGGAGAGCGAGAGTCGGAATTGATGATCCAAGCGAAAGGAGCGGGGGTGGCCCGCGAGGATGGCTTCGCCCAGTTCAACTACGTCCAGGGACAGCGCGCCGCTATGGAAGGCATGGGCAAGGGCATGGCGACAGGCAAGAGCCCGATGATCATGGCCGGCATGAATGTGGGCGGCGCGTTCCAGCCGCCTCCTCCAGTAGGAGCTTCGACGCCTCGTCCGGGCCCAAGATCGCCGGGCGGTGCGGGGGCCGCCGCGATCCTCTCCAGTCAAGCGTCCTACATCATCTTGGACGGCGCAGGCGCAAAGCGGTCCCTACTCGGCCCGGCAAGTCGCGCTGAGGGCCATCACTAGGAACCAACCTCTAGAGCAGGTCATGCTCCGCCGGAGCGACGATCCCCCCCGACGGAACGTTCAGCGCGGATCTCGAGCCGCAGATCCTGGCTGAATACCAGCGCCGCGCCAGGCGCTCCTGATCGCCGGATGGCCGACTCCCGGGGGACCGATGGGCTGACCATGCCGACGGGTACCAGCGCGACAGACTGGATCGACCAGTTGACGGAGCTTCGCCGCCTGCGAGCCGCGGGCGCAATCGACAAGGAGGAATTCGAGCGCCGGCGCAGACAGGTCATGGCAGGGCGCGACCAAACCGCCTCACCCCGGGCGCAGCCTGCGACCGTTGGAAACGCCGGGCGCCGCACACGCTCTCCGTCCAGCAGAGCGAGGCGTTGGAAACCGAGAACCAGTCGCCCACTCCGACTGGTCCCTCCCGAGATTCATCTACCGAGAGCGCCGAGATCGTCGGGCGCAAAACGCTCGCGCCTGAGGAGCCCGAAGTCTCGCCCGAAGCTCCCGAATTTGCCGCGGGGAAGGCCGAACCAGAGGGAGCGGAGAGCGGACCTCGTGCGGCAGGCGCGACGCAGTTCGGTGACGCCGTGTCCTACGCGGCCGAAGAGGTGGATTCCGCCCAAACAGGGACGAGAGAGCCCGCGTTTGAGGAGGCACGTGACAGCAACGGAGACCCGCCCGAGGCGAGCTTAGGCGAAGCCGATGAGACCGGCGAACTCGCCTCGTCCGAGGACCCTATGCTGGAGCCCAATCCGATCCCACCGCCGACCGCTAACGGCCGAGAAGCTGAGGACGCCGTGGCCGCTACAGGTTCGCCTGACGCGGCCCCGCCCCATGCTGAGCGGGAAGACGCAGGCCCGGCCTACTTCGATCCGCGCCGAGAATCCGACCTTCGTTGCGGCGAAGGGAAAGGATGGTTTCCCGCCGGAGGAGGCCACCTCCCCAGCCGACGCGGCTGCCCCCGTCGTCGAGCGCGAAGCCGGGGTTGGTCAGGACGGAGGTGAGCGGACTGAGGCACTTGCTGAAGAGGCCGAGGAACCTTCGGACCCCGCTCGCTCCGTCGAGCCGGAGCCAGTCGCCGCGGCCCCGCCCGCTGTCGTCGTCGAACAGCCCGCACCTTCTGTGCAAGCCCAGCCCTTGCCGGGTGCCGCTGCCGAAGTCCGGTCGGACGAGCGAACCCGGCGCTCCAACGTGACGCTTCCCCTGGGCCAGATCGCGACCCTCCTGTTTGCGGTGGCGGCTGTAATCGTCGCCCTTGGCTTCGTCCTGTTGGTGGTGGCGCGCCGGGGATCTCCGTCACCAGCCCAGTCCGCCGCCACGCCACCTGCCCTGGCTGCGTCGCCCTTGCCGGTCGCGCCGCCGCCCCCTTCGGCGCCGCAAGCGGCCGTGGCGTCGGCGTCTGCGCCTCCGCGAGTGGTGGTGGAACGGATCATAATCCCCCAGACGTCACCGACCGGCCAGGAGGCTCCGAGACCACCCGGCCGACAGGAGGAGAAGCCCAGGTCTGGTGCGATGGGAGGCGTCACAGCGCCTTCCACGCCTCCGGTGGCGGTGCCACCTCCATACTCTGCGCCGCCGCCTCCGCCGCCCCAGGTCCGGAGCACCGGTCCGATCTCGGATCCCGTTTGGACTCGACGACGAACCGGAGCGGAGGCGGCGGAGTTCTACCCACGGCGCGCGGAAGAGGACGGAACGGAGGGCATGGCCATCGTCGACTGCCTAGTCACCGATGACGGACGTCTTGAAAACTGTTCAGTGGTCGAGGAACATCCTGTCGGTGTGGGTTTCGGGGCCGCCACCTTGGCCCTAGCGAAGCGCTTCCGACTAAGGTCGACCAGCCAATCTGGAGAATTGGTCGGTGGCCGCCGAGTGCGAATACCATTCCGGTGGCGGCTCGGCCAATAGCGAAGCCGATTTCGCGCCTCAATAGCCAACTCTGCTGAATGAAGGTGCGCTTCATGTTGTCCTGATCAGCAACTGCTTGTCCTCCTGTGTTGCCGGACCCACACGGGGATAGGCACGAATACGGCTCACAGGAGGTTCGAAGCCACTTATGCCGCCGCCGTGTGAGCGGGGCCTTGGCCGCGCCCTTCGCGGATTTACTGCAGTCTTCGCCGCGCTCCCGCCTTCACCCCCGCCTGCCGCCGCCTCCGCCGCCGCGCCCGCGTCCGCGGTCGTCAGCGGCCTCAGCGCCGGCGGCGCGACCGGCCCGCCGAGGGGCTCGGTCTTGAACTTCTGCTTCATCTTCTCGACCCAGCCGGCGAAGGTCTGGTCGTCGCTGATGGCCTGGGCGAAGGTCGAGCTCGTGATCGCCTCCACGTTCACCCCCGACAGGGCCACGCGCAGGGCGTCCGGCCACTTGGCCCGCTCCACGAACGGCTGGAAGTGCTCCCTCAGGCGCTCCAGCGCCGCGTCGTCGCCGCCCAGGCTATAGGCCGTCGCGGCCCTCAGCAGCTTGGACTCGTCCTCCGGGCTCAGGGCCTGGCTCGTGTCCTTCCACCGCTCGCCCAGGCTCTGCTTCGAACACCTTGGCCGCGGTTCCCCAGTCGCGCCGCTTCCAGGCGATCTCGCCGCGCATCGCCACCGCGTCGGGCGAGGTGTCCTTGCCCAGGATCTCCAGGGCGTGGTCCATCTGGCCGAGCTGCAGCCAGGCGCGGCTCTCCAGCAGACGCCGCTGCGTCTGCAGCGCGGTGGGCAGCAGCGTCGAGCGCGAGGCGTTCAGGGCGTCGATCGCCCCCTCCGGATTGCGGTTCATCAGCTGGATGATCGCCAGGTCCGTGTCCACCTGCGCCCGCGGCACCCCGTTCAGCCGGTTGTCGGCCTGGTATTTCAGCAGCATCGCCGCCTGGTCCAGCAGGTCCACGTTCACCAGCCGCTGGGAGAGGCGCCGGACCATCTCGTCGCCGTCCGCCCCGATCGGGGTCAGCTCCTTGAAGTCGTAGAACAGGCCCAGCGCCTGGATCGGCTCCAGCCCGTCGGCCTGGCCGTTCAGGAACAGGTTGCGGAACGCGGTCGCAAGGTCGCTGGAGATCTGCACCGCCTCGGGCCGGTCGCCCGAGATCTGCCGGCCCGAGCGCAGGGTCTCCAGGGCGTCGCGATAGCGCCCCTGGGCCAGGTAGAGCTGGCCGAGCGCGCGGATGACATCCAGCTCCGTGGAATCCCCGCGCCAGCGGAACCTCAGGGAATCGAACACCGCCGCCGCCTTGTCCGGCGAGACCTTGCCGGCATAGAGCCGGATCCGCGTCGCGTGCAGGATCGCCGGCGCCGACAGCTTGTCCGACGGCGCGCGCGCGATCGCATCGAAGATGGGCAGCGCCTTGTCGGGCATCCCCTCCGCCTCGATCAGACGCGCCAGCACCAGATAGGTCGCCAGCTTCTGCAGCGGCGCCTCCGGCTGGGCCAGCGCCAGCTTGATCTGGGCGGTGGCGTTGACGAAGTCGTTCAGGTTCAGGCTCGCCTCGGCGTTGGCCCGCGCGAACCTGGCCTGCCATTCCGGGGTGAAGAAGCTCACCGCCTTGGCCCCGTCCTGAAAGGCCTGGCGCGCGTCGGTCCACTGGCCCAGCTGGGCCGCCGCATAGCCCTGCCACAGCGCGGTCGCCGGATCGCCCGAAAGGGCCGGCGAGGAGAAGTCCGTCTGCGCCTCGTTATAGCGATGGGCCATCACCTCGGCCGCCCCCTTCAGGCCGCGGAACTCGGCGTTCTGCAGCATCTCCGGGTGCGACTTGGCGATCATCTCCAGGACGCCGATCGCCTCGAAGCTCAGCTGGCTGCCCACCAGGAACCGGGCGAAGCTCATGCGCGCGGTCACGCCGGCCGACTTGTCGCCCAGCGCCTGGCGGTTCATCTCATTGGCCACCGCCCCCATCAGCTGGTCGTAGCGGCCGGTGAAACCATTGGGACCCGTCTGGCTCCAGCGGTTGAAGTCCACCAGGCCGGGGAAGGCGGCCGGCTCGGGCAGGCCCAGCGCCCCGGCCATCTCCGTGCGCTGCTCCGGCGACAGGGTGAGGCCGTCGGGCTTGGAGATCCGCACCACGTCGCCGTCGGTGGTGATGGTCAGGTTGTCCGCCACCGGATCGATCGCCAGGCCCTGGGCCGAGGGCAGGACCGCCAGGTCCACATAGTCGCGCCGGAACAGGATCCCCTTGGCCGGGCCCAGCGCCGTCACCACCGCCAGCTTGTCGCCCACATAGGGATCGTCGATCCGCAGGACGCGGGTGGAGCCCGCCACATTGGCCGCCAGGCTCGCCGGCCCGTCCTCCGAGGCGCGCTTGACCGGCGCCTGCAGCGAGCGGGCCTGGGCGCCCGGACCCAGGATCAGGCTCCAGTTCGCCCCCTGGGCGGCGGCGCTATAGGGCTCGTCGAAGGGCGAGACGATGCGGATCGCGGTGAAGTCCGGCCCGTCGATCACCCGCATCGGATTGTTCGGCAGGGCGCGCTGGGCGGCGGTCAGGTCGAGCCGCGCCTTGGCGTCGAACACCACCCAGACCGCATCGCCCCGGCGGAAGATCGCCGCGCCCGCCGGCGCCTTCCACGGGAAGGTGATCGCCGCCTGCGGGCCGGCGCGGGTCGCGCTCGCCACCACCACGCCGGAGTCCGGGACCGGATTGGGTCGTGTGGGGAGCTGCGGCTCCGGCTGCGGCGGCGGGGCCGGCTCGTCGGCCTTCTTGAACAGGTTCACGAACGGCGCGCCGTCGGCGACGCCGGCCTTGGCGTCGCCGTCGTCGGTCAGGGTCAGCACCAGCTGCAGCTTGCCGCCGTTCTCGACCGCCTTGGCGCCCTTCAGGTACCTCGGCGGATCGACGTTCAGGCGCGAGATGTCGGGGTTGGCGTCGCGGCTGAAGTCCAGCGTCAGGGTCTGCCCGTCCCGCCGCGCCTCCATTTTCGCCCCGCCCGTCCAGCGGAACTCGATGTGCGACAGATCCTTCGCCTGCCCCACCCGCACATCCAACGGCCCCGCCGGCGAAGGCGCCGCCCCGATCATCATCAGTGCGGCCAGTATCAAGCCCCTCCCCCCTTGAGGGGGAGGGGTTGGGGAGGGGGGAGCGCCCCTCCCCGATGGCGGAGGTGGAGGGGTTGGGGAGGGGGGAAAAGCGGATCGGGCCAATTGGCTCAGACAGATCAAGGCGCGCGCAGAAACGCGGAAACGGGGATGGCCCCCCTCTCCCGGCCTCTCCCCCTCGAGGGGGGAGAGGAGATGGCGCCCATCCCCCATGCTACCCGCTCTTGGCCGGCGCGGCGGCTCCACCCGCGGGCGTCGTTGCGGGCGGCGCGCCGGCGGGGGGTGAGGCCGCGCCGGCGGCGGCATCCGCCTTCGCCGGCGTATTGGCCGCCAGCGCCTTGGTCTTGGCCTTCTTTCGCGGCTTGGCCTTGGCCACCTTGGCGGGCTTGGCCGGCGCGGCGGACGGGGCTGGCTGGCCGCCAGCCTGGGCCGCGGGCGGCGGAGTCGCGGTGTTCTGGGCGCTCTGCACCGGCTGGGCAGGCGCCTGGCCGGCGGCCGGCGCGCCCGCGACCGCCGCCTTGGCGTCCTGCAGGGCCTGGGACTCGTAGCGGTGCGCCAGCTTCTCGGTCAGGGCCTTGGCGTCGGCCGGGGCCATCTGGCCCATGATGGCGGCGAGCGCGCGGTCCTTCATCTTGGCGGCGATGGCGGTGCGCACGGGATCGTCCAGCATCGCCAGCCGCACGGCCGCATCGCGCGGCTTCATGTTCGAGTAGACCTTGACCAGGTCGTCCAGCTGGGCGGCCTTCTTCTGGTCGGCCTCGTCGAGCAGGCCCTGGATGTCGCCCTTCATCGCCGCCATGGCCTTCAGCTTGGCGTCCAGCTTGGACTCCGCCGCGGTCAGCAGCTGCATCTGCACGTCCATGTCCTGCTCGCGCTGGTCGAGCTGGCCGCGGCGGGCCTCCAGGCTCTGCAGGATCTGCAGCTCGGCGGGCGACAGGCCCGCGTCCTTGGCGAGCGCCGCGGCGTCCGGCCCGCAGGCGAGCGGCGTCGGCGCATGGCTCTGGTTCGAGGCCAGGGCGATGGCCGCCGGGCTCCCGGGCGCCGGCGCGCTGGAGGGCGACAGACCCGGCGGCAGGGGCGGGGCGTTCGGGTCGACGGGCTTGCCCGCGTCCTGGGTCTTCTGCGGGACGACTCCCTCGGCGAAGGCCTTGGCGCCTGAGACCAGGTCCTGGAAGTGGGTCACGCCCGAGGCGGCCTTGATCGCGATGACGCCGCCCAGCGCCACCCCCACCAGCGGCAGGATCCGACGCATGTTCATCGCGCCGCGCTCCTGGCCGCCCTCAGCGCGGGCTCGATGATCTCGAACAGGTCCTCATCAACCCGGGACCGCGCGAGCGGGCCCGGGTTGCTCCGCTCATCCCCGCGAAAGCGGGTGACCCAGCGGCCAGCTTTTTCGTCCTCCCCCGCGCGAGCGGGGGAGGGAGCGGGCTTGGCATCGAGGATGGGCGCGCCCCCTCCACCGCGCTGCGCGCGGTCCCCCTCCCCCAGAGGGGGAGGATTTGCCGCGGTCGGCGCTGACCAAGATCTTCCCCCCTTGGGGGAAGTCCCCGCGAAGCGGGGGAAGGGGGCGGGCTCTCCCGCGGGCGCGGGGGCTGGAGTCGACAACGCCTCGCGCCGCAGCGTCAGCGGCTCGTCCTCCATCCACCGGGGCCGCGGCGGCGGGCGCATGGCGGGGATCACCGTGGCGCGCTCGATCATCTTCTCCAGCCGCTGGCTGGCGTCCTCGGCCGAGACCACCTGGCCGGTCAGCTTGGCGGCCGCGCCCTTGGCGTCCTGCAGCCGGTCGGCGAGCAGCTCCTGGGCCTCCTTGGTCGCGCCCTTCAGCTCGGCCAGGCCCGCCTCGGCCCGGGCGATGGCGGCGTTCAGCTCGGCCACCGCCCCCTCGAACCCCGCCTGGGACTCGCGCAGCGCCTTCATCCGCCGGTCCAGCCGGATCCCCAGCATCAGCGCCGCCATCAGGAGCGACGCGAGCAGCATCTCGAGCGCGAAGGCGATCGGGTTCATTCGAAGGACTCCAGGACTTGCCGCGCCGAGGCCGTGATCGGCGACTCCACGCGCACGGCGATGGAATGGTTGCGCCGGCCCATGCGTCCGCGCGTCAGCTTGATCGACCCGGCGCGCAGCTCGACCTGGCTGTCGGGCGTGGCGTTCAGGAAGAGGGTGTCCCCCGCCTTCAGCTCCAGCACGTTCCTCAGCGGCATCTGCAGCTCGTCGAGCACGGCGCGGACCTCCACCTGGGTGGTCCACAGCTCCGAGGCCAGGTGGCTTTCCCAGATGTTGTCGCGGCCGAACTTCTCGCCCATGAACTGCTGCAGCAGCATCTTGCGGATCGGCTCGAGCGTGGCGTAGGGCAGCAAGAGCTCGATGCGCCCGCCGCGGTCCTCCATGTCGATGCGCAGCTTGACCAGGATGGCGGCGTTGGGGGGCCGCGCGATCGCGGCGAAGCGCGGGTTGGTCTCCAGCCGGTCGAGGTTGAAGGTGACCTTGGTCAGGGGCTCGAAGGCCATCTTGGCGTCGACCAGCACCACCTCGATCATCCGCTGCACCAGCGCCCGCTCGATGGTGGTGTAGGGCCGCCCCTCGATGCGCATGGCCGCCGTGCCGCGCCGCCCGCCGAGCAGCACGTCCACGATCGAGTAGATCAGGTTGGAGTCGACGGTCAGCAGGCCGTAGTTGTCGAGCTCCTCGGCGCGGAACACGGCCAGGATCGCGGGCAGGGGGATGGAGTTCAGGTAGTCCCCGAACCGGATCGAGGAGATGTTGTCGAGCGACACCTCGACGTTGTCCGAGGTGAAGTTGCGCAGCGACGTCGTCATCAGCCGGACCAGCCGGTCGAAGACGATCTCCAGCATCGGCAGCCGCTCGTAGGAGACCAGCGCCGAGTTGATGATGGCGCGGATGCCGGTGCGCTCGGCCGTCTCGTCCTGGGCGAGGTCGAAGCCCAGGAGGTTGTCGATCTCGGACTGGTCGAGGATCCGCTCGGTGGTGACCGGCCCGCCGTCGCCGATGGTGCGGCTGATCTCGCCGTCGGCGCCTTCGGCGTCCGCCGCCCCGGCGCTGGCGCTGGCGCCTTCGACGGCCCCGGGCGGCGGCTCCGGGTTCGGCGGGATCTCGGGAACGTCCTCGGTCTCGTCAGCCATGGGACGCGGGTCCAAGACCTGAATGGAAAAAGGCCGTCATTCCCGTCCCCTCCCCCCTCGAGGGGGAGGGGTGCAGGGGAGGGGGGCCGCGCCGACGTGGGGCGACTGTCAGGAGCGCCCTCTTGCCTCCAGAGCGGCTGATGCCGAGGCGGCTCAAAGTCCGCGATTCACGCCTTGCGCCGCGGCAGGCGGAAACGTTGTCCCCCCGCCCTCGATCCCTCCCCCTCGAGGGGGGAGGGAGGCCGATCTGCGTTCCTGGAAACTTTCCCATGACCCAACGATCCAACCCTGGCTCCCGGCCCTAGTTGATCAGCATCTCCTCGATCAGCACGGCGTTGATCTTGGCCGGCGCGATGACCAGGTTGACGCGCCTCAGGATCTCGGTCCTCAGCTCGTAGGAGCCCTGGCTGCCGGCCAGGTCCTCGGGCCGAAGCTCGCGCAGGAAGGTCTGGAACATGTCCTGCAGCCGCGGCCGGTTCGGCTCGATCACGTCGACCGTGTCCTGGTCGGGCAGCTCGAAGGTCAGCTTCAGCTTCAGGAACGTCGGCTTGCCGTCGGCCGTCTGCATGTTCACCACGATGTCGGGCAGGGTGTAGAACACCGTCCCGTTCGGCCCGTCGGCGACCTGGGCGCCGTTGATGTCCTGCGGCTTGCCCTTGGTCTCCTTGCCTTCCTTCTTCTTGGCCTTGGCCTTGTGCGCCCCGGCTGCGGCCGGCTTGTGCGGCGCGAGCATCAGGAAGGCGCCCGTCCCGCCGCCGCCCAGCACCAGCACGCCCGCCGCGGCGATGATGATCAGCTTGAGCGGCAGGCCTTTCTTCTTTGCCTCGCCGCCTTCGCCTTCGCCGCCTTCGCCCTCGGGCGCGGCGGTCGCCTCGGCGGCGTCGGTCTCGGCGGCGGCCGCGTCGGCGTCGCCCTTCTTCGGCTTCTTCTTGAACAGCGCCATGGCGGCCCCGTGAAATCCAGGCTTCCCGCGCGCGCGCGGTTCTAGAGCCAACGCCCGTTCAATCGGTCTGGAATGGTTAACGATGGGTTTGGGCCGGGGCGGCGGCCGCGAAGTTCCTGCGCGTCCGGGCGCTCCCGCCGGCCTGCAGAATTTGCCCGGCGAGTTTCGCCTCTTAACGCGCGTTAACTCTATTTCTCTTTGAAATCACTCGTGAAATTCCTGGCCCCAAGGTTGCAGCGCACTGCTCGGCCAAGACCTTGGAGCACGTCCGTCATGGACAACGCAATGTACGTCGGCCTGTCGCGGCAGCAGGCGCTCGAGCACCAGCTCGACGTCATCGCCAACAACGTGGCCAACGTCGACACCGCCGGCTTCAAGGTGGAGTCCCTGATCATAGAGACCGACCCGGTGGCGCTGCCCGCCAACGGCAACACCGCCGGCTCGACGGTCAACTTCGCGCTCGACGCGGGGATCACCCGCGACTTCGGCCAGGGCGCCTTGAAGGAGGGCGGCGGCCCGTTCGCCCTCGCCATCCAGGGGGCGGGCTTCTTCCAGGTCTCCACGCCCCAGGGGACGCGCTACACCCGCGACGGCCGCTTTACGCTCGATTCCCAGGGCCGCATGGTGACCATGTCCGGCCAGCCGCTGCAGGGGGACGGCGGGGACATCACCGTCGACCCGGCCAAGGGCGAGATCAAGGTCGCCCAGGACGGCACGGTCAGCCAGGGCGGCCAGACCATCGGCAAGATCGGGCTGGTGACCTTCTCCTCCCTGACCGCCCTCTCCAAGGCCGGCGACGGCCTCTACAGCAACGTCTCCAACCTGCAGCCGCAGCCGGTCACCAACTCGCGGGTCCTGCAGAACATGACCGAGGCCTCGAACGTCGAGCCGATCACCCAGATCACCAAGCTGATCGAGGTCAGCCGGGCCTATGAGCGGGTCTCGCAGATGCTGCAGACCACCGGCGCCCTGTCGACGAATTCAATAGACACCCTCGGTCGTCTGAATGCCGCTTAGGTATTTTGAAGTAACGCTGAAGTACAGGATGGCGAGATGAGAGCCTTATCCACCGCCGCGACTGGAATGGCCGCTCAACAACTCAATGTTGAGGTCATCTCCAACAACATCGCCAACATGAACACGGTCGGCTTCAAGCGCCAGCGGGCCGAGTTCCAGGACCTGCTCTATCAGGACCTCGAACGGGCCGGCGCGCAGTCCTCGAGCACGGGCACCATCGTCCCGACCGGCATCCAGATCGGCGCGGGCGTCAAGGCCGGGTCGGTCTACCGGATCACCGAGCAGGGCTCGATGACCCAGACCGGCAACCAGCTCGATGTGGCCATCAACGGCGCGGGCTACCTGCAGGTGCTGCTGCCCTCCGGCGAGACGGCCTACACCCGGGCCGGCAACCTGTCGCTGAACCAGGACGGCCAGCTGGTCACCTCGCAGGGCTATCTGATCCAGCCCCAGATCAGCATTCCCCAGGGCTCGACGGCGGTCACCATCTCCTCCGACGGGCAGGTGCAGGTCACCACGGCGGGCCAGACCGCGCCGACGGTCGTCGGCCAGTTGCAGCTGGCGACCTTCACCAACGAGGCCGGGCTCGAGGCCCAGGGCGACAACCTCTTCAAGGAGACCGCCGCCTCCGGTCCGGCGGTGACCGGCAATCCCACCGCGACGGGATTCGGCTCCCTGATGCAGGGCTACACCGAGGCGTCCAACGTCGATGCGGTGACCGAGGTCACCGCCCTGATCAACGCCCAGCGCGCCTATGAGATGAACTCCAAGGTGGTCAACACCGCCGACCAGATGCTGGCGGCCACCGCCCAGCTGAAGTCCTAGGCCGATGCGACGCCTCGCCCTCCTGATCTGGCTCGCCCTCGCCGCGCCGGCCTTCGCCGGCCAGCCCGTCGAGCTGCGCGCCTCCGTCCAGAGCCACGACGGCCGTCTGACGCTCGGCGACCTCTTCGACGGCGCCGGCGCCGCCTCGGGCGTCCTGATCGCCGTGGGCCGGCCCGACGCCGGCCTCGTTGTCGACGCGGGGCGGCTGAAGGCCGTCGCCCGCGCCCATGGCCTGGACTGGGCCAACGCCTCGGGTCTCGCCCGCGTCATCGCCCAGAGCAGCGCCGCCGACGCCGAGGCGCCGGGGCTCGCGCCGGCCGCCGCGCCGGTCCGGGTCGCTGCGCGTCCCGCCGAGGCCCTGGTCTATACGCGCGACCTCACCGCCGGCGAGATCGTCCAGCCCGAGGATCTGGCCTGGTCGAAGGCCCCGCCCTACGGCGTTCCCCTGAACGCACCGCGCGACTCCAAGGGCTTGATCGGCAAGGCGGCCAAGCGGCCGCTGCGCGCCGGCGCGGCGGTGTCGCTGAGCGACCTGGCCACGCCCCTGGTCATCAAGCGCGACGACATCGTCTCGGTCGCCTACGAGGCCGGCGGCGTGAAGCTGGTGCTGCAGGCCAAGGCCATGGCCGGCGCAAGCCTCGGCCAGACCGTCGACGTCATGAACCCGGCCTCCAAGAAGATCGTCCAGGCCGTCGCCATTGGACCCGGCCAGGCCGTCGTCGGCCCCGCCGCCGCCCGGGTGCGGCAGGATCCCCAGCTCCTCGCGTCCCTCCGTTGAAGGATTTGTCCATGCGCGTGTCCGCCCTCTTCGCCTTCGCCGCCCTCGGGGGCCTGGTCAGCGCCTGCGGCACGGTGTCGGACGCCGTGCGCGGGCCCAGGCTCACCGACATGGACCGGCCCGCGCTCGCCGCCTCCATGACGGCCCAGCCGCCGGTGATCGCCTCGAGCCCTGTCATCCCGGTGTCGACCCCGCTTTCCAGCGCCAGCGCCAACTCCCTGTGGCGGCCCGGCGCGCGGGCCTTCTTCATCGACCAGCGGGCCAGCAAGCCCGGCGACATCCTGACGGTGATGATCGACATCGACGACTCGGCCAAGCTCTCGAACTCGACCAACTCCTCGCGCACCAACGCCACCAAGGGCCAGATCTCCCACGCGCTCGGCCTGGAAGGCGTGCTGGCCAAGGTCCTGCCCAAGCAGTTCGACCCGGCCAACGCCATCGACCAGAGCGGCAACACCTCCTCGCAGGGCGCGGGCACGATGGACCGGCAGGAGAAGATCTCGCTCACCGTCGCCGCCATCGTCACCGGCGTCCTTCCCAACGGCAACCTGATCATCCAGGGCAGCCAGGAGGTGAAGGCCAACAACGAGCTTCGCGAGCTGACGGTGTCGGGGATCGTGCGGCCGCAGGACATCTCGTCGTCCAACACCGTGCGCCACACCCAGATCGCCGAAGCGCGGATCTACTACGGCGGCCGCGGCGACCTGTCGCGGGTCCAGCGCACGCCCGTCGGCCAGGCGGTGATGGAGCAGTTCTCGCCTTTCTGATCGCGAACAGGCAACGCGGCGCCCGGCCGAATCGTTTGACAGTGGGCGGCCGGCGCCTGTCCGGCGGGAGGGAGGGCCCAGCATGGCGCTCCGCAAGGCTCTGACGGCGACGATGGTCCTGGTCGGCGCGGCGTTGTCCGCCTGTGGACATGACCAGACCCAGGCGCGCCTCGAGCCGGGCTTCGGCCTTCACTTCAACGACCTGGGGGACGCCGTGACGCTCGCCTACGGCCTGGCCAACAGCGACGACGTCGCCCTGATGCTCCAGTGCGTCAAGGGCTCGGGCATGGTGGAGGTCTCGGACACGGCGCGCGCCGGGCCCGTCCCGCGCGTCGAGCTCGCCTCCGACGGCGAGCGGACGGTGATCCCGGTCTCCATGCAGTCCGGCGAAAGCGACGCGCCGGCCATACTCACCGGCCAGGTCAGCCTCGACGCCGACGCCCTGCGGGGCTTCCGCAGGTCCGGCCGGATCCGCGTGGCGTTCGGCAAGGTCCGCTACGGCCTTCAGGCCAGCGCCGTCGAGCGGGAGGGCGTGGAGCGGTTCTTCACCGCGTGCGGCAAGGCGGCCTGAGCCCGCAAGTCATTTGGGAGCGTGCAGGAAGCTCTCCACCAGGCTTCCGGCCACCAGCCGCCAGCCGTCCACCAGCACGAAGAAGATGAGCTTGAACGGCAGGCTGATCACCACCGGCGGCAGCATCATCATGCCCATGCTCATCAGCACGCTCGCCACCACCAGATCGATCACCAGGAAGGGCACGAACAGCAAGAACCCGATCTCGAAGGCCCGCTTCAGCTCCGAGATCATGAAGGCGGGCGTCACCACCTGCAGCGGCAGCTCGGCCTGGGTGCGGACCTTGACCTTGGCCAGGCGCACGAAGAGGCCCAGGTCGTCGCGGTTCACCTGGCCCAGCATGAAGCCCTTCACCGGCTGTGCGGCCGCGCCGAACGCCTGCGGCAGCTCCATCTTGTGGTCGAGCAAGGGCTTGATCCCGGCCGCATAGGAGGCCTGGAAGGTGGGAGCCATGATCAGGGCGGTCAGGAACAGCGACAGGCTGATCAGGACCGAGTTGGGCGGGCTCTGCTGCAAGCCCAGCGCTGTGCGCAGCAGCGACAGGACCACGACGATCCTCACGAAGGAGGTGGTCATGATCACGATCGACGGCGCCAGCGACAGGACGGTCAGAAGGCCGACCAGCTGGACCACGCGGTCGGTCAGTCCTGTTCCCGAGCCGAGGTTCACGCTGAGACTCGGCGCGCCCGTCGCGGCGGCCTGGGCCAGCGCCAGGGCCGGAAAGGCCAGGCCGACCAGGGCCGAGATCGCCGAGATCATCAGTGCGCGCCTGACCTCGTCCTTGGTGACCGGCC
The DNA here is from genome assembly GCA_963775275.1 of uncultured Alphaproteobacteria bacterium. Classification (GTDB taxonomy): domain Bacteria; phylum Pseudomonadota; class Alphaproteobacteria; order Caulobacterales; family Caulobacteraceae; genus JANWHQ01. Next base: position 2,770,178 of record CAVZII010000005.1, read on the forward strand.
ACAGGACCCGCCGGAGCCTCTGGATCCAGGGCGCCCTCATGAGCCGGCCTCGGCGGCGGGCTCGTCAGGCGCGGGCCGGGTTCCCAGCACGCGGCCTTCGCCGAGCAGCAGCAGCCGCTCCTCGGCGTCGAACCGGACCAGCACCAGGCGGCGCTGAGGGTCCAGCACCAGGCTCTCGACCACCTTGAGCCGGCGCTCGGCCGGGGTCTTCAGCCGCAGGACCTCGAGCGGCGCGAAACGGCGCGCCGCGACGGCCGCCAGGCCGACCAGCCCCAGCGTCACCGCCAGGGCCGCGAGCGCGCGGAAGATGTCGACGAAGTCCATCGCCCCAGGTCTGGGGCCGTGTGCTTAACGGCGGATTAACCATAACCGTCAACCAATGGGCGCCGTGAGCGACGGCGATCCATGAACATCGACGCCATCCCCCTGTTCTCCGTCCTGAAGAACCGGCTGGGCTACCTGGGCCAGCGGGAGAAGCTGATCGCCCAGAACGTGGCCAATGCGGACACCCCCGGCTATGCGCCCAGGGACCTGCAGGCGTTCTCGGTGGAGAGGGTGCTCGCCGAGGGGCCCAACCCCAACATGCTGAGGCCGGCCACGACCGAGGCGGGCCATCTGTCCGTGTCCTCGTCGGCACAGACGCCTCCGACGCTCCAGTGGAAGGTGGAGACCATCGCGGACTCCGAGTCCAAGCTCGACGGAAACAAGGTCGTCCTGGAGGAGGAGATGAGCAAGTTGACCGAGGCCCATGTCGACTACCAGGCCGCCGTCGGCTTCTACCAGAAGGCCATGGAGCTTCTGCGGATGGCCGCCAAGCCGCCGGGCGGCACAGCCTAGGGAGCCTGATCGATGCCCTCCACCCCCGCCATCAACGCCACCATCGCCATCGCCTCCTCGGGCCTGCGCGCCCAGGACGCGCGCATGCGGATCATCGCCGAGAACCTCGCCAACTCGGACTCCACCGCCAACACCTCGGGCGGCGATCCCTACCGTCGCCAGGCGCCGGTGTTCCAGCCGATACCGGTCGCCGGCGGCGAGGGCGTGGCCATGACCCAGGTCGCGCCGGACATGAGCCCGTTCAAGCTGGACTACGCGCCGGGAAGCCCGGCGGCCGACAAGAACGGCTACGTCAAGCTGCCCAACGTCAATCCGCTGATCGAGGCGCTCGACATGCGCGAGGCCCAGCGGGCCTACGAGGCGAACCTCAACGTCATCACCACCGCGCGCTCGCTGCAGATGAGCACGCTCGACCTGCTGAAGAAGTAGGGACTGAGCCGTGATCACCCCCTTGATCGCCGCCAAGGCCTACGCGGCCGCCCAGGCCCAGGGCGTCGGCGCGCTCGGCGATGTGGCGGGCGATGCCGCCGCGACCTCGGGCCCGAGCTTCGGCGACGTGCTGAAGGGGGTGATGAACGACACCATCCAGGCCTCCAAGCAGGCCGAGACCAAGATGGTGGAAGGCGTCCAGGGCAAGGCCGACCTCGTGGACGTGGTGACCGCCATCTCCTCGGCGCAGGCGTCGCTGGAGACGGTCATGGCCGTGCGCGACCAGGTGATCGCGGCCTACCAGGAAGTCATGCGGATGCAGATCTAGCCGCGGGCGCGTCCGCGGCCGGCGGCTGGCTTCGAATCCACTGCGACAGCAACCATTTCTCGCCGCGCGTCGGCGCACGTCCCGCGTGCAGGGTCCGCGGATCCCCGACGCCTGTCGGGCCGATGTTGCCGAAGAGCAGGGCGTCGCCGGTCCTGCCCTTGAAGCGCAGGTCCAGCAGGGGGAAGTCCGTCTCCCCGCCCTCGAAGTCCTCGTTCAGGTAGACCAGGAAGGTGCCGACCCGCTGGCCTTTGCGGGAGAGATTCTCGGCATGTCCCGAGATCGCCGGGTCCAGCCAGTCCACATGCGGCGTGAACTCCTGGCCGACCGCGTAGTGGAGCACCGACGGCGGCTCCAGATGCTCCCACGGCGTCCCTGTCGCCGCGGCGATCCTGGCGCGCGCCAGGATGAGGATCACGTCCGAATCCAGGAGGGTGAAGTCGATCGTGCTGTTCGAGCGCGCCTCGTCGACCGCGGCCGCGCCGGTCTTGAAATCGTAGACCGAGGCGCGCTCGAGCTTGCCCCGCGAGAGGCCGATCAGCGCTTCGCACACGCCACGGGGCAGGAACCCCTCGATGGCGGCGACATAGGGTGAGGCCGACAGGACGCGGGGCGCCGGCGCGCGCAGCCAGGCGTCGATATCCACCGCGCGGCGCAGTCCCTTCCAGTCCTCGCCGCCGGCCCCGGCCAGCAGACGCAGATGGGCCTGAGCCGGCGCCCAGCCGAGCGCGCAGGCGCGGGCAAGATAGTCCAGCGCATTGGGCCAGCTCTGGGGCGTGCCGGCCCCGGCCGCGGCCAGGAGCGCGACGATCGCAGCCGCCTCGCCGCCGGTCCCATGCGCCGCCGCGTTGAGCAGGGGGATCGCCTCGTGCGTCTGGGGAAGGGGCCCCGACAGAAGCCGCTTGCCGAGCACGGTCATCGCATCGACGTCGCCCGCCCCGGCGCGGCGCCTCAGCTCGGCGTCGGCCGCCCCGTCGGCGTCGGTCACGCGCCCCTCGCCAGCCTGAGGAACTCCTCGCGGGACCGCGGATCGTCGCGCACCACGCCCAGCAGGCTCGAGGTCGTGAGCAGGCTGCCCGGCGAATTGACGCCGCGCATGGTCATGCAGCTGTGCTCGGCCTCGATCAGCACGCCTACGCCCTGGGGCTTGAGCACCTCGTCGATGGCCCGGGCGATCTCGGCTGTCATCTTCTCCTGGATCTGCAGGCGCCGCGCGAAGCCGCGGACCACGCGCGCGAGCTTGGAGATGCCGACGACGCGGTCGGTGGGCAGGTATCCCACCTGGGCGCGACCGATCACCGGCAGCATGTGGTGCTCGCAGAAGCTGACGAAGCGGATGTCGCGAAGCACGATCAGCTGGTCGTAGCCGCCGACCTCCTCGAAGGTCCGCTCCAGGTATTCGCGCGGGTCCACCTCATAGCCGGCGAACATCTCGCGGTAGGAGCGCGCCACCCTCGCGGGGGTGTCGACCAGGCCCTCGCGGCCGGGATCGTCTCCCGCCCACCGGATGAGCGTTCGCACGGCCGCCTCGGCTTCCGCCTGCGAGGGCCGGTCGGCGTCGGTGTCTGGCCCGCCATCCGCCGGGGGCGGCGTGCCGGCCCGGAGCGCGAGCTCGGCGCGGTTGAACGCAGCCTTGGGATCGAGGTCATTCATGGGTTCCGGTCCGAACGTATCTCTTCGTTAACCATGAGGCCGGCAATTTTCGCCTAGTCGCCGCCTCTTCGAGCGTTCGCGCGGCGCGGAAGAAGTGTAACGCCATGAACGGGTCACAGGTCTTGGACGTCGCGCGCGACGCCATCTGGCTCACCATACAGCTTTCTGCGCCGATCCTGCTGGTCGGCCTCGTCGTCGGGGTGGTGATCGGGCTCCTGCAGGCCCTCACCCAGGTCCAGGAAGCGACCCTGATCTACGCCCCGAAGATCCTGGCGGTCTTTGTGACCCTGCTGATCACCCTGCCGCTGATGGGCGCCCTGATGGGCGGCTTCATGCGCCACATCGCCGACCGCATCTCCGGCATGTAAGGCGGGAGCCGCCGCGTGGAGCCGTTCGCCCTTCCGAGCCAGATCCATCTCGCCGGCCTGGTCTTCCTTCGCGTCGGGGCGATCGTCATGCTCATCCCGGGCATCGGCGAAACCTATGTGCCGCCCGAGTCCGCCTGGCCTTCGCCCTGATCCTGTCGGTCGTCATCGCGCCCATCGCCGCGCCGTCCCTGCCGCCGATGCCGACGACGGTCGGAGAGATGGGCGCCCAGGTGTTCCGCGAGCTGATCATCGGGCTGATGCTGGGCGGCTTGCTTCGCTTCACCCTGAGCGCGCTCGCGGTGACCGGCGAGGTGGTCTCGATGCAGACGACCCTGGCCTTCGCCCAGACCGCCAATCCGATGCAGGCCCAGCCCGGCGCGGCCCTGTCCACCTTCCTGACCATGCTGGGCGTGGTGATGATCTTCGCCAGCGACACCCACCACCTGTTCATTGCGGCCATCGCGCGCTCCTACACCCTGTTCGCGCCCGCCAAGCACGTCCTGATCCAGGACGCCTCGGCGGTGGCCGTGCGCGCGGTGGCCGAGGCCTTCACCCTGGGGATCCAGCTCGCGGCCCCGGTGATCATCTTCTCGCTGGTGTTCAACATCGCCGCGGGCCTGGTCGGTCGGGTGATGCCGCAGTTCCAGGTCTTCTTCGCCGCCACGCCCCTGACGCTGCTGCTCGGCCTGTCCGTCTTCGCCGTCGGGCTGGGGACGAGCCTCCTGATCTGGATCTCGCGCTACCGCGAGTTCATCGGCATGTTCACCTAGGGTCGGGCCGTGGCCGAAGACAACGACCCGTCATCCCGCACAGAGGAGCCGACACCGCGAAGGCTGCAGGAGGCGCGCCGGCGCGGCGAGGTCGCCAAGTCCGCCGATCTCGCCCAGTGGGCCTCCTTCGCTGCCTCCGCCGGGGTCATCGCGGTCGCCGGCGGCTGGATGGCCCAGGACCTCCTGCGCAAGCTGGAGCCGTTTGTGGAGCGGCCGGACTCCATCGAGCTCAGCCATGGCGGCGCGGTCGAGGTGATGCGCATCGCCCTGGCGGCGACCGGGCCGGCGCTGGCGGTGGTCCTGGGCGCCAGCGCGGCGGGCGGCGTGTTCGGCAATGTCGTCCAGCAGGGGTTCATCTGGTCGGTCGAGAAGCTGAAGCCGGAGCTGTCGAAGATCTCGCCCCTGTCCGGGCTCAAGCGTCTGTTCGGCATCGACGGCCTGATGCAGTTCGCCAGGTCGGTGCTGAAGGTCGCCGTCGTCGCGGTCGCCGTCTGGCTCATGATCAAGCCGCACCAGTCGGAAGCGGCGAGGCTGGTCGGCCTGGAGCCCGCCGCGATCCTGCCGTTCGCGGCCGCCATCCTGCGCTCGATCACCCTGGCGGTGGTGGTGGTCCTGGGCGTGGGGGCGGCGCTCGACTGGCTGTGGCAGCGCCAGCGGTTCATGAGCCGGATGCGGATGAGCCGCGAAGAGCTGAAGGAGGACATGCGGCAGTCCGAAGGGGACCCGCACGTCAAGGCGCGCCTGCGCCAGCTCCGCGCCGAGCGCGCCCGTCGGCGCATGATGCAGGCGGTGCCCAAGGCCACGGTGGTGGTCGCCAACCCGACCCACTACGCTGTGGCGCTGCACTACGAGCAGGGCGAGACCGAGGCGCCGGTCTGCGTGGCCAAGGGCATGGACCGTCTGGCCCTGAAGATCCGCGAGGTCGCAGAGGAGAACAATGTCCCGGTCGTCGAGGATCCGCCCCTGGCGCGGGCGCTGTTCGCGGCGGTGGAGATCGACCATGTCATCCCGGTCCAGCACTACCAGGCTGTGGCCAAGGTCATCGGCTTCGTGATGGGCCAGGCCGAGCGCCGCAGGCGGGGGCGCGCGTTCAGGTGAGGCGTGATGCGGCTCACCGCCCGCAAGGCGCCGATCTCCGAATCCGTAAGCGCTTTAGGAACTCAAGGCAATTGCCGCTATCTTTTGAACCGATGATTCGCGAAAGGGCGGTCTGGTCATGACCGGCACGACCGCGCACAAGGCCAGCAACGCCCGACGCGGCGGGGGCCTCCTGAAGCTCCTGCGCCCGGTCGAGCCTGCGGACGAGGCGCCCGGGCTCGCCGACCTGGTGGCGGCCTTGCCCGAGTCTGCGGCCGTGGTCTCGGTCGAGGGCCGTATTCTGGAGGCCAACGACGCCTGGCGCGCCGCCGGCGGAGCGCCGCGGCGGCTCGCCTCGGGATCCGGCGTCTACGGGGCCCTTCTGGCGGCGCGCCGCGGCGAGGCCGTCGAGATCAAGATCGGCGCGCGCGGCGGCGAGCCGACCGCCCAGATCACGCGGCTGGGCGAGCGCCGGTTCCTGATCAAACTCAAGCCGGCCGCCCCCGAGCAGGCCAAGGTCCAGCCACGGGCCGAGGCGGGAAAGGCGCCGGCAGGCGCTGGCACGCTGGACGTCCTGGCTTCGGCCGCGCCCTTCGGCGCGGCGCTGCTGGACGGTCCGGACCCGTTCACCGCCAAGGTGATCCAGGCCAATCCCGCGCTGCAGGTGATGGCGCGCGGCAAGCGCCTGATCGGCCATTCCCTGGCGCACCTGATCGACCCCCTCTCGCGCCGGGAGGCCGCCGAGCAACTGGAGGCCAAGGGCGGGCCGGTCGAGGTGCGTCTCGTCGGCGAGCCCAAGCGGATCGCCCAGCTCTACCTGGCCCACGCGGACGGCCAGCTGATCGCCTATCTGATGGACGTCTCCGACCAGAAGCAGCTCGAGCTCCAGCTCTCCCAGGCGCAGAAGATGCAGGCCATCGGCCAGCTCGCCGGCGGCGTCGCCCACGACTTCAACAACATCCTGCAGGCCATCCAGTTCAGGCTGGACGAGCTCCTGAGCCGTCACCCGGTGGGCGATCCCTCCTACGAGAACCTGAACCAGATCCGCCAGGACGGGATGCGGGCGGCGGAGCTGGTGAAGAAGCTCCTGACCTTCTCGCGCAAGCAGACCGTCCAGCGCGAGACGCTGGACCTCGGCGAAGTGCTCGGCGAGTTCGAGGTGCTGCTGCGCCGGCTGATGCGCGAGGACGTCAAGCTCAAGACCGACTACGGCCGCAACCTGCCGCTGGTGCGCGCCGACAAGGGCCAGCTCGAGACGGCGGTGATGAACCTGACGGTCAACGCCCGCGACGCCATGCGCGGCCAGGGCGGAGGCGTGGTGCGCCTGCGCACGGCGAGGGTCTCGCGCGCCGAGGCGATGTCGCTGGGATACGCCAACGCGCCCGAGGGCGAGTTCGGCATGATCGAGGTCTCCGATACCGGCCCGGGCATTGCGCCGGAGGTCATGGCCAAGATCTTCGAGCCCTTCTTCACCACCAAGCCGCTTGGGGAGGGAACGGGGTTGGGCCTCGCCACCGTCTACGGCATCGTCAAGCAGGCGGACGGCTGGATCCACGTCGAGAGCAAGCCCGGCGAAGGCGCGACCTTCCGCATCTTCCTGCCGGTCTACACGCCCCCCGCGATCTCGGAAGCGCCGCCGGTGCAGCCGGTCCGTCCCAAGCCCAAGGCGCGCGACCTGTCGGGCGCGGGCAGGATCCTGTTCGTGGAGGACGAGCGCTCGGTGCGCGTGGTGGCGGCGAGACTGCTGCGCGCGCGCGGCTACGAGGTGATCGAGGCCGCCGACGGCGAGGAGGCGCTGGAGCTGGCGGAGGCCAACGCCGGCAAGATCGACCTTCTGATCTCGGACGTGATCATGCCGGGGCTGGACGGACCCTCGCTGCTGAAGAAGGCGCGGCCGTACCTGGGCTCGGCGCCGGTGATGTTCATTTCCGGCTACGCCGAGGCGGAGTTCTCGAACGTGCTGGAAGGCGAGACGGGCGTGACCTTCCTGCCCAAGCCCATCGACATCAAGTCACTGGCCGAGCGGGTGAAACAGCAGCTGCAGGCGTCCTGAACCTCGGCCGGTCGATCATCCTCGGCGGGCGGGCCGGCCGCGCAACAAAATTTGCCGGATTGGCCCTGGGGCGGGCGGAATGGGCCTTTCGCGTCAGGTTCTGTGAACTCTTTGTAATCAGCGTCATCTTGCCCGGCCGTCAGCCTGCGCTTAGGGCTGCATCCAGATTCAAGCTTGGGCGATCCGATCGCCCTCCCAAGGCCAGGATGACCTCGATGCTCAGCCGTCGCCACCTGCTCGCGGGCGTCGCCGCCTCGGCGGCCTTTGCCCAGCTCCCCGCCTTCGCCCTCGCCAAGACCGCCGCCGCGGCCGCCCCGGCCCCGACGTCCGATCCGGCCGAGGCCGCCAAGCTCAATGCGGTCATGGACGCCATCATGGCCCGCACCCTGCGCCGCGGGCCGGAGACGGCCACGGCGCTCGGGCTCGACACCGGGGCGCTCGCCTGGACCAAGGCGGCGCTGAGCGACCTCTCGATGGCGGCGCTGCAGGAGGACAAGGACCTCAACGCCGGGGAGCTGAAGAGCCTTCGTGCGGTGAACCGCTCGGCGCTCGCCGGCATGGACGGCGTGAACTACGACACGGTGGAGTTCACCCTCGAAGTCCAGGACGAGGGAAACCGCAAGTTCCAGTACGGCGGCCAGGGATCGGGCGCGCCCTACGTCCTGAGCCAGTTGACCGGCGCCTACCAGCAGGTCCCGGACTTCCTGGACAACCAGCATTCCATCGAAACCAAGCCTGACGCGGACGCCTATCTCGCCAGGATCAAGGCGTTCGGCCGGCAGATGGACCAGGAGGTCGAGGTGGCCCGGCACGACGCGGCGATGGGCGTGGTCCCGCCCGACTTCGTCATCGACAAGGCCCTGATCCAGATGAAGGCCTTCCGCGACCAGCCGACGGCCACGACCACCGTGGTCTCCTCGCTGATCCGCCGGGTGAAGGACAAGGGCATCCAGGGCGACTACGCCGCCCAGGCGAGCGTGCTCTACGACGAGACCGTCAAGCCCGCCCTTGAGCGCCAGATCGCGCTGCTGGAAGGTTGGCGGCCCAAGGCTGTGCACGACGCGGGCGTCTGGCGACTGCCGGACGGCCCGGACTACTACGCCGTGTCGCTCAAGCAGTACACGACCTCGACCATGGCGCCCGAGGAGATCCACCAGACCGGCCTGGACCTGGTGAAGAGCCACACCGCCCAGATCGACGCCCTGATGAAGAAGGTCGGCCTGACCAAGGGCACGGTCGGCGAGCGGCTGCGCGCCATGTACGACGAGCCCAAGTACCGCTATCCGAATACGGACGAAGGCAAGGAGAAGCTGATCGCCGATCTGAACGAGAAGGTGAAGGCGATCCGCGCCAAGCTGCCCGCGGTCTTCGACACCCTGCCCAAGGCGGACCTCGAGATCCGCCGCGTCCCCAAGGCCATCGAGGCCGGCGCGCCGGGCGGCTACTACCAGGGCGCCCCGCTCGACGGCTCACGGCCGGGCATCTACTGGATCAACCTGCGCGACACGGGCGAGGTCCCCTCGTGGACCCTGCCGACCCTGACCTACCATGAGGGAATTCCGGGCCACCACCTGCAGATCAGCCTCTCCAACGAGGCCAAGGGCCTGCCGATGCTGCGCAAGCTGCTCGGCAACTCCGGCTACCAGGAAGGCTGGGCGCTCTACGCCGAGCAGCTGGCGGTCGAGATGGGCATGTACGACAACGATCCGCTCGGCCACATCGGCCAGCTGCACGACTCCATGTTCCGCGCGGTGCGCCTGGTGGTCGACTCCGGCATGCACGCCAAGCAGTGGAGCCGCGAGCAGGCGATCAAGTACGCGGTGGATGCGCTGGGCGACCAGGAGTCCGGCCTGGTCACCGAGATCGAGCGCTACTGCGTCTGGCCGGGCCAGGCCTGCAGCTACATGATCGGCAAGCTGACGATCCTGCGGCTGCGCGACAAGGCGCGGAAGGCGCTCGGCAAGCGGTTCGACATCAAGACGTTCCACGATGTGGTCCTGCTGTCGGGCGTGATGCCGCTGCACGTGCTTGAGCAGCGCGTCGACCAGTACATTACGGGCGCGAAGGCTGCATGACGCAGGCCTGGGGGCGAGCCTGGCCAATTCCGAGCGCCCTCGATCGGTGCGTAGGCGCCAGCGGGCGTCTCCGCGCCTCAATCCCCGATGAAGCGATAGCCGACGCCGGGCTCGGTGACGATGATCCGGGGCTCGTTGGGGTCGGGCTCGAGCTTCTGGCGCAACTGGCCGACGAAGACGCGCAGGTACTGCACGTCGTGCTCGTGCGCCGGGCCCCAGACGCCGGTCAGGAGCTGGCGGTGGGTCATCGCCCGCCCGCCGCCCTGGGCGAGCAGAGCCAGAAGGTCGTAGGCGCGGGGTGACAGGCGCACCGCCTTGCCCGCCCGGCTCACCAGGCGCTTCACCACATCGATCTCCAAGTCGCCGGCGCGAATGACCGGCTCGGCGCCGGCGCGCCGGAAGCTGCGGCGAAGGGCGACGCGCAGGCGCGCCAGGAGCTCGCCCACGCCGAACGGCTTCTCGACATAGTCGTCGGCGCCGGCGTCCAGCGCGTCGATCTTCTCGGTCTCGCGGTCTCGCGCCGAGAGGATGATGATCGGTCCCTCGTAGAAGGCCCGGGCACGGACCAGCGCCTCCTTGCCGTCCAAGTCGGGAAGGCCGAGATCCAGCAGCACCGCATCCGGGGCGCTGCTGGCGATCTGCCGCAAGCCCGAGCTTGCGTCGTCAGCCCGGAGCGGCTCGTAGCCGGCCGCGTCCAGCGCCGGCTGCAGGAAGCGGTGGATCTGGGGCTCGTCGTCGACGACCAGGATACGGGGCCGGCCGGCGCTCACAGCAGCCCCGGCGGCGTCGTTGTTTCTTTGGGAAGACTGATCAGGATCCGCGTGCCGCGGTCCTCGTGAATGGGGCTGGCCGCGGCGATGCGGCCGCCCATGGACTCGACGAAGCCCTTGGAGATGGCGAGGCCCAGCCCTGCGCCCTTGCCGCGGTCAGTCGCCTCCTCCATGCGACGGAACTTCTCGAACACCCGCTCGAGCTCGGCGGTGGGGATGCCGGGGCCTTCGTCTTCGATGGAGAGAACCACGTTGCGCAGGTCCTCATAGGCGGCGACTTCGATGCGCGTTCCGTCGGGGCTGTAGGCGATGGCGTTCTCGAGAATGTTGATCAGGGCCTGCTCGAGCAGGCCCTGATCGGCCTTCACCAGGGACAGGCGCTCGGGATAATCGCGGGCCAGCTTGCGCTCTCCGAGCCGTCGCGAGATGCGCGCGATCGCCGCGCCGAGCACCTCGCGCACGTCGAGCCACTCCTTGCGCGTGACCAGGGCCCCGCCTTCCAGCCGCGTCATGTCGAGCAGGTCGCCGACGTAGCGGTTCAGCCGCTCGGCCTCCTCGCGGACGCTCTCCAGCAGGTCGCGCTTGACCCTGGGCTTGAGGGTCTGGTCGTAGTCGAGCAGCGTCGTCGTGGACCCCAGGACGGTGGCGAGCGGCGTCCTGAGGTCGTGGCTGATGGAGTTGAGCAGGGCTGAGCGCAGGCGGTCTGACCGCCGCAGGGCGTCGGCGTCGGCGGCGTCGGCGGCGAACTCGGCGCGCTCGAGCGCGACCGCGCCCTGGTCGAGCAGGGCCAGCACGAACCGCTCATCCTCAACGGCGCCCGCGGCGCGGGGCTCGACGGCCGCGACGCCGGAGCGGGCCTTGACCCCCTGGAGCGGCCGAAAGGTCCAGGCGGCGTTCGGCAGAGTGCCCGTGCCCGCGCCTGCGGGCTCGCCCTTCTCCCAGGTCCAGCGCGCGGCGGTCATATCGGCCGCCGAGAGGGGCTCCAGGCCCGGCGAGCCCGCCGCGGGCGCGATGTCGCCGTCCGAGGGAAGCAGGATCAGGGCCTTGCCCCCGGCGGCGGCGGCGAGCTGCTCGGCGAGCGCCTGGGCCGCCTCGGTCTTGCGGGCGGCGGCGGACAGCCGGCGGCTCGCGGCCAGCAGCGCGGTGACGGCGGAGGCCCGCCGCGAGGTGGCTTGTGACTGGTCGCGGACCCGGCCGGTCAGCCAGCCGATGGCCAGGGCCACAGCGAAGAACATCACAAACGTGAAGACGTCCGCCGGATGGCCGATCCAGATCGTCATCCGCGGCTCGAGGAAGAAGAAGTTGTAGACGAAGGCGGCGAGCGCGGCGGCCGTGATCGCCGGCCAGAGGCCGAACGCCATGCCCGACACGAGCACGCTGACCATGAAGATCATCGCCAGGTTCGCGCCGGTCTGCAGAGGATCGATCAGGCCCGCCACCACGCCGGCGACCGCGACGAGGCCCACCGAGGCCAGGTGGCCGAGCCAATGGACGCGGAGCGGACGGCCCGGCGCCCGGGGCCCGGCGACCGGCTCGTGCGGCGCCTCGGTGACGATGTGCAGGGCCGCGCCCCTGGCGCGGCGCACCAGGGCGCTGGCGAGGGATCGGCCCATCAGCTCGCGAAGGCGGCTGTCCTTGCCCTTGCCGATGACGATCTGGGTCGCATTGTTGCGCTGGGCGTAGTCGAGGACGCAGGCGACGATGTCGTCGCCGGTCAGCATCTGGGTCGTGGCGCCAAGCTGTTCGGCGAGCTTGAACGCCTCGTTCAGGCGCTGGGCGGACTCGGCGGACGGCGGGGGGCGGCTCGGCTGCTCGACGTTCAGCACCGTCCAGGGCGCGTCCATCATGTCGGCCAGGCGTCGGCCAGCCCGCACCAGGGAGGCGGCCATCGGGTCGCCGCTGACCAGGACGACGATCCGCTCGCCCGCCGCCCAGGGGCCCTCCACGCCCGCGCGGCGCATGGCGCCCACAAGCTGGTCGTCAATGGTCTGCGCCGCGCGGCGCAGCGCGAGCTCGCGAAGGGCGGTGAGGTTCTCGGGCCGGAAGAAGTGGGCCGCGGCCTGGCGCGCCGTGTCGGGCAGGTAGACCTTGCCCTCCTCCAGCCGCTTCCTGAGCTCGTCGGGGGTGATGTCGACGACCTCGATCTCGTCGGCGTCCGAAAGCACGGAGTCGGGCACGGTCTCGCGCTGGCGCACGCCGGTGATCTTCCAGACCACGTCCACCAGGCTCTCGAGGTGCTGGACGTTGAGGGTGGTCCAGACGTCGAGCCCGGCGCCGCGCAGCTCCTCGACGTCCTGCCAGCGCTTGGGGTGGCGCGAGCCCGGGGCGTTGGAGTGGGCGTATTCGTCGACCAGCAGCAGGCCGGGCCTGCGCGCCAGGGCCGCGTCGAGGTCGAACTCCAGGAGATGGCGGCCCTTGTAGTCGATGGGCCTGCGCGGCAGGACCTCCAGGCCGTCCAGCAGCGCCTCGGTCTCGCGCCGGCCGTGGGTCTCGACCACGCCGACCAGGACGTCCTGGCCCTGGGCCTTCAGCCGCGCGGCCTGGAGCAGCATTTCGTAGGTCTTGCCCACCCCCGGCGACATGCCGAGGAAGACCTTTAGCCGGCCGCGCCCGGCCCTGCCCGCCTGCTCCAGCAGGGCGTCTGGATCGGGACGTCGGGGCTCGTCGTGGATCATGGAACAGCCCAGCTCAGGTCCTGCCCCTTGGCGCAGGGGCGGACTGGGTGCAGAGGCCCATCATCCGCCTAAGCGCGCCCCTTGGGGAAGCGGGCGTCGAGGGCGAGGTTGGTCTTCAGCACGTTGATCCTCGGCTGGCCGAAGATGCCGAGCCAGGGGCCCTGGACCTGGCCCGCGATGAGCGCGCGCACGGCGGCGGGGTCCGCATGGCGAACGGCGGCGATGCGGGGGGCCTGGACGAGCGCGTAGGCCGGGGAGATGTCGGGATCAAGGCCCGAGCCGGAGGCGGTCACTGCGTCGGCGGGGATGTCCCGGATCCCGGATGCGCGCAGGGCGTCGGCGTCGCCCCTCTCGCGCTTGATCAGGTCCGGGTTCAGCGGGCCGTAGTTCGACCCGGAGGAGGCCGAAGCATCATAGCCGTTCGAGCCTGCCGCGGAGGGCCGGGGATGCAGGTATTCCGGCCGCGTGAAGCCCTGGGCGATCAGTGCAGAGCCGATCACCTGGCCGGACGGACCCCGCAGCAGGCTGCCGCCGGCCTGGAACGGGAAAGCCAGCCTGGAAATCCCGGTGATGGCCAGGGGATAAGCCAGGCCTAGCAGCAGGGTGAAGAGGATGGTGGAGACGATCGCGGGTCTGAGCTGGGAGATCATGGTCGTTGTTCCTGGAGCCCCCTCCATCGCCTTTGGCGGTCCCCCTCCCCCAAAGGGGAGGATCTGCCGGCGTTGATCTTCCTCCTTTGGGGGAAGTCCGCCCGAAGGGCGGGATGGGGTCCCTCTGAATTTCCTATGCCAATCCGACGGCGGTGATGAGGAGGTCGACGAGCTTGATCCCGATGAACGGCGCGACGAGGCCGCCGAGGCCATAGATCAGGAGGTTGCGCTGCAGCAGCCTGGCCGCGCCGATGGCGCGGTAGCGCACGCCGCGCAGCGCAAGGGGGATCAGTGCGATGATCACCAGGGCGTTGAAGATCACCGCCGAGAGGATCGCGCTCCTGGGATTGGCGAGGTGCATGACGTTGAGCGCCCCCAGCGCCGGCAGGGCGCCCACGAAGATCGCCGGGATGATGGCGAAGTACTTGGCCACGTCGTTGGCGATGGAGAAGGTGGTGAGCGCGCCGCGGGTGATGAGCATCTGCTTCCCGACCTCGACGATCTGGATGACTTTCGTCGGGTCGGAATCGAGGTCGACCATGTTGCCGGCCTCGCGCGCCGCCTGGGTGCCGGTCTGCATGGCTACGCCCACGTCGGCCTGGGCGAGCGCGGGGGCGTCGTTGGAGCCGTCGCCGCACATGGCGATCAGTCGGCCCTTGGACTGCTCGGCGCGGATCAGGCGCAGCTTGTCCTCGGGCGTGGCCTCGGCGAGGAAGTCGTCGACCCCGGCCTCCGACGCGATGGTGGCGGCGGTGACGGGATTGTCGCCGGTGATCATCACCGTGCGCACGCCCATGCGGCGAAGGTCGGCGAAGCGTTCCTTGACCCCGGGCTTGACTACGTCCTTGAGGTATATGACGCCGACCAGGACGCCTTCCTCGGCGACCGCCAGGGGCGTGCCGCCCGCCCGCGCGATCCGGTCGACCGCCGTGCGGACGTCCGCGGGGACCTGGCCTTGCTTCAGGCCAAGGTGCGCGATCACCGCGTCGACCGCGCCCTTGCGCCAGGACTGCTCGCCGGCGTCCAGGCCCGACAGGCGCGTGGCCGCGCTGAAGGGCACCGGGCTCGAGCCCTTGGGCGGCTCGCCGGTCATGCCGTTGTCCAGCGCGAAGTCCACGATCGAGCGGCCCTCGGGGGTCTCGTCGGCGAGGGACGCCATCAGGGCGGCGTGGAGCGCCGCCTCGGGGCGCACGCCCGGCGCCGGGATCACCTCGGCGCACATGCGCGCGCCGAAGGTGATGGTGCCGGTCTTGTCGAGCAGCAGGGTGTCGACGTCGCCGGAGGCCTCCACCGCCCGTCCGGATGTGGCGAGCACGTTGAACTTGAGCAGCCGGTCCATGCCGGCGATGCCGATGGCCGAGAGGAGCCCGCCGATGGTGGTCGGGATCAGGCAAATGAAAAGCGCGCCGAGCGCCAGGGGGTCGAGATCGACGCCGGCATACTGGCCGAGGCCCAGCAACGTCGCCACCGCGATCAGGAAGATCAGGGTCAGCCCGGCGAGCAGCACGTTGAGCGCGATCTCGTTGGGCGTCTTGCGCCGCTCGGCGCCCTCGACCATGGCGATCATGCGGTCCAGGAACGTAGAGCCCTGGGCGGCGGTGACGCGCACCTTGATCCAGTCGGAGACCACGGTGGTGCCGCCGGTGACGGCGGAGCGGTCGCCGCCCGCCTCGCGGATCACGGGCGCGGACTCGCCGGTGATCGCGGCCTCGTTGACCGAGGCGACGCCCTCGACGATCTCTCCGTCGGCCGGGATCATGTCGCCGGCCTCGACCAGGACGGTCTCGCCGACGCCGAGTTTGTAGGCGGGGGTGGGGACGATCGTCCCGCGGACGGGGTCGATGATCAGCTTGGCCTTCACGTCCACCCGCTGGGCGCGAAGCGCGTCGGCGGCGGCCTTGCCGCGGCCCTGAGCCACGCTCTCGGCGAAGTTGGCGAAGAGCACGGTGGCCCAGAGCCAGACGGCGAGCTGGACCGCCCACCAGGGCGGGGCCCCGCCCCGGAAGGAGACGATCGCGGAGAGGGTGGCGAGTGCGGCGACGACCTCGGTGGTGAGGATCACCGGGTTGCCGGCGAGCTTGCGCGGGTCGAGCTTCTTGACCGCGTCCCATGCCGCCCGGCGCGCGATGGCCGAGGAGAAGGTGGTTCCCGAGATCGCGGAGCGGCGGTTGTCGCCGAGATGGAGGGTGGCGTCAGTCATGGCTCGAGGCCTTCCTGGAATGGGTCAGCGGCCGGCGATCGCGCCGAGCGCCTGGAAGTGCTCGACGATCGGGCCCAGCGCGAGGGCGGGGAAGAACTGCAGGCCGCCCATGATCAAGATCACGCCGATGAGCAGGCCGGCGAACAGCGGCCCGTCGGTGGGGAAGGTCCCGGTCGAGGCGGCGAGGCGCGGCTTGGCGGCGAGGGCGCCGGCGATGGCCATGACCGGCACGGCGTAGGCGAAGCGGCCGAGCAGCATGGCGATGGCCATGGTCACGTTCCACCAGGTGTTGGCCCCAAGGCCCGCGAAGGCCGAGCCGTTGTTCCCCGTGCCGGAGCTGTAGGCGTAGAGGATCTCGCTGAGGCCGTGCGGCCCGTGGTTCAGGAGCCCCCCGAGGGCCTGGGGGAGCACCGCGGCCACGGCCGAGAAGCCGAGGATCGAGAGCGGCAGGATCAGCACCGCCAGCATGGCGAGCTTGATCTCGCGCGCCTCGACCTTCTTGCCGAGGTACTCGGGGGTGCGTCCGACCATGAGCCCGGCCACGAAGACCGCGATCAGGGCCATGACGATCATCCCGTAGAGGCCCGAGCCGACGCCGCCGGGCAGCATCTCGCCGAGCTGGATCATGAACATGGCCACCCCGCCGCCGAGCGGCATGAAGCTCTCGTGCATGGCGTTGACCCCGCCGTCCGAGGCGCCGGTGGTGTTGGCGGCCCAGACCGCGGTCGAGGGCGCGCCGAAGCGGACCTCCTTGCCCTCCATGTTCACATTGACGGCGACGTGGGCGGCGGCCTGGGCCGGTGCGGGCTGGGTCTCGGTCCAGTAGATTGCCGCGGAGGCGCTGAGGACGAAGATCGCCATCACCGCGACCAGGGCCCGGGCGTCCTTGCGCGCCAGGACCACGCGCCCGAAAGCGACCACGCAGGCGTAGCCGAGGACGTTCATCTCGACGATCTCGATCAGGTTGGTGATCGGGTTCGGGTTCTCGAAGGGATGGGCGGAGTTGGCGTTGAAGATCCCGCCGCCGTTGGTGCCGAACTGCTTGATCGCCTCCTGGCTGGCGGTCGGGAACAGGGCGATGGTCTGCCTGGCGCCCTCGAGCGTCGTGGTGGTCGCATGCGCGGCCAGGGTCTGGGGCTCGCCCAGGGCGACGAAGACCAGGGCGACCACGATGCTGACCGGCAGAAGGACGTAGAGGCTGATGCGCGTGAGGTCGGCCCAGAAGTTGCCGAGCCCCTCGCCGCGGTCGGCGGCGAAGGCGCGCGCCATGGCTGCGGCCATGGCGATGCCCGCGGCCGCTGAGAGGAAGTTGTGGGTGGTGAGCCCGGCCATCTGGGAGAAGGCCGACAGCGTGGTTTCGCCGCCGTAGAACTGCCAGTTGGTGTTGGTGACGAAGCTGACCGCGGTGTTGAAGGCCAGGGGCGCCGGGACGCCCGCGAAGCCCTGGGGATTCAGCGGCAGGAGGTCCTGGAACCTGAGCATCAGATAGAGCACGACGAAGCTCGCCGCGCTGAAGGCCAGAAGGCTCATGGTGTAGGCGAGCCAGCCCTGACCCTTGGCCGGGTCAACCCCGAAGGCGCGGTAGAGCGCGCCTTCCACGGGCCTGAGCACGGGGTCGAGCCAAGTCCGCTCGCCCTGCCAGACCCGCGCGAGATAGATCCCGAGCGGCCAGGCGAGCGCGACGGTGATGGCGATGGTGAGGGCGATCTCGCCCCAGCCTCGCACGTCCATGGCGAGGATCTCCTTGTGACGGGTTCAGCGGCGGCCGGGCGGCAGGCGCTCGGCGGCCTTCAGCGCCGCGGCGCCGACCGACCAGGTCAAGGCCACGACGATCAGGAGGGCCAGGAGGATGTTGGCCCAGGCGGGAAGCTCAGGCATGTCGCGCGGCCCTAGAACTTGTCGGGCCGAAGGAGGGCGAAGACCATGTAGATGGCCACGCCCAGGGCGGCGACGCCGTAGATGACGGCGAGCATGTCAGGCCCGCTTCAGAAGCGCTGCGTAGCCGGCGAAAAGGACGAACGCGCCGACTCCCAGCACCAGGAAGATCACGTCGGCCATGAAGGCCCTCCGATCTGGCGCGCACCGGGGCGACGCTCGCCAGGGAAGCGCGAAAGCGCTCGGCAGGCGTTGATCGGGATCAAGCCGAAGCGGCGCCGTGACGGGCGCGGCGGCGACCTCGGATCGGGAGGATCGGGACGGGCGCCGGCCCTGTGGACGCCGTCTTGATGCGCCCGATCGCGATCAAATCTCCATGCGTTTCCATCGTCGCGGCCGTAAAGAAGGCGTAAACGCTACCCGAGCAGGGGTCGCCGACGCTCCCACTGACAGCGGGCGGTGAATCCGCTAACGCTCGCGGCCATGACGTCCCCCCAGAAGTCCGCGGCCGAGCTGGCGATCGAGTTCGGCCTGAAGCCCGACGAATACGACCTGATCGTGCGCCGGCTGAACCGCGAGCCGAACCTGGTCGAGCTCGGCGTCTTCTCGGTGATGTGGAGCGAGCACTGCTCCTACAAGTCCAGCCGCAGGCATCTGCGCAAGTTCCCGACATCCGGCCCGAAGGTGATCCAGGGCCCCGGCGAGAATGCGGGCGTCATCGACATCGGCGACGGCCAGGCCTGCGTCTTCAAGATGGAATCGCACAACCACCCGTCCTACATCGAGCCCTACCAGGGGGCCGCCACGGGCGTGGGCGGGATCATGCGCGACGTCTTCACCATGGGGGCGCGGCCGATCGCGCTCCTGAACGCCCTGCGCTTCGGCGATCCGTCGCACCCCAGGACCCGCCGGCTGGTCGAGGGGGTGGTCGCCGGCATCGGCGGCTACGGCAACTGCGTGGGGGTCCCGACAGTCGGCGGGGAGACCAACTTCCACGCCGGCTACAATGGCAACATCCTGGTCAACGCCATGTGCGTGGGCCTGGCCGACGCGGACAAGATCTTCTACTCGGCCGCCCCGGCGCCGGGATTGCCGGTGGTCTACTTCGGCTCCAAGACCGGCCGCGACGGCATCCACGGCGCGACCATGGCCTCGGCCGAGTTCGACGAAGGGTCGCAGGACAAGCGCCCGACCGTGCAGGTGGGCGACCCCTTCGCCGAGAAGCTCCTGATCGAGGCGACGCTGGAGCTGATGGGCCTGGGCGCCGTGGCCGCCATCCAGGACATGGGCGCCGCGGGCCTCACCTCGTCCTCGGTGGAGATGGCCGGCAAGGGCGGCCTCGGCATCGAGATCGACCTGGACGCTGTGCCCCAGCGCGAAGAGGACATGAGCGCCTACGAGATGATGCTGTCGGAGAGCCAGGAGCGGATGCTGGCGATCCTGAAGCCCGGCCGCGAGGAGGACGCGCGGCGGGTCTTCACCAAGTGGGGCCTGGACGCCGCCGTGATCGGCGCGACGACCGAGACGGGTCGGCTGGTCCTGACCCACCGGGGCGAGAGCGTCTGCGACATTCCCCTGGCGCCCCTGACCGAGGACGCGCCGCTCTATGACCGGCCCCAGGCGCCGGTCGGGGCGCCCGCTCGCCTGCGAGCCGCCGACGTTCCTGCTCCGGACGACTGGCGGCGCGCCGTCCTGACCCTGATGTCCTGCCCGGACATGGCGTCCAAGCGCTGGGTCTGGGAGCAATACGATCACCACGTCATGGCCGACACCCTGGCCAACTCCTCCAGCGGCGCCGACGCGGGCCTTGTCAGGGTGCACGGAACGAGGAAGGCGCTGGCCCTGACCTCGGACGTCACGCCGCGCTACGTGGCCGCCGATCCCCGCGAAGGCGGAAAGCAGGCGGTGGCGGAAGCCTGGCGCAACCTCACCGCCGTCGGCGCCGACCCGATCGCGATCACCGACAACCTCAACTTCGGCAATCCCGAGCGGCCGGAGGTGATGGCCTCGTTCGTGGCGGCGGTGGACGGCATGGCCGAGGCCTGCCGGGCGCTCGACTTCCCGGTCGTGAGCGGCAACGTCAGCCTCTACAATGAGACCAACGGCGTCGCGATCCCGCCGACCCCGACGGTGGGAGCGGTGGGCCTGATCCCGGACTACGACAGGCGCGCCGGCTATGGCGGCCTGAAGGCCGGCGACGTTCTGGTGCTGGTCGGCGAGACGCTAGGCGAACTGGGAGCGAGCCTCTATCTGCGCGAGATGCTGGGCCGGGAGGACGGCGCGCCGCCCCCGGTGGATCTCGCCGTCGAGCGCGCGAATGGGGACTTCGTCCGGAGCCTGATCCGCTCGGGCCGCGTGAGCGTCTGCCACGACCTGTCGGACGGCGGGCTCGCCTGCGCGGCGGCCGAGATGGCCCTGTCCTCGGGCGTCGGGATCGAACTGGACGCGCCGGGCGCCGCGCCCGCGCACGCCTGGCTGTTCGGCGAGGACCAGGGCCGCTACCTCCTCGCCGTCCAGGACTCGGCGACCGTGCTCGAGGCGGCGCGCACCGCCGGCGTCGCCGCAGCCGTCGCCGGCCGGGCCGGCGGCGACGCGTTCGCCTGCGACGGACTCTTCTCGATCGCGCTCAATGCGCTGAAGGGCGCCAACGAGGGCTGGCTGCCGGCCTACATGGCTCGCCCGCCGGCCGAGCCCGACGCCTGCGAAAGCTGCGGCGAGACGCACGGCTGAGGCGGCCGGCGCCGCCTACTTCTCCTCGTCGCGGACCCAGTGCGAGGTGTTCAGGTTCTCGGTCCAGGCGCGGCTCTTGGCGGCGGCGTTGCGGACCGGTCCCTGGGCGTCGGCCAGGCACATGCCGCTCTTGCGGTCGGGTTTCAGGCCGGGAAGCGGGCGCCGGGTGAGGAAGTCCGTCGGCTGGGGCAGCTTCTTGGAGGACTTGGGCGCCTCGGGCGGCGGGGGGCCGCACTGGACGAGCCAGCTCTTGAACTCGACGATGCGTCCCTGATCGTCCATGCGCTGGGGCTCCACCGCGATGAAGGCGAAGAGGGGCTTGTTCGAGCTGACCGTGCTCTTGGTCGTGTCGGTCTCGCCGCCGCCGAGGTTCAGGGGCGCCTGGATGATGCGCGGATCGCCCGCGGCGAACACATAGCTCCCCTCGCTCCGCCCCTTCTGGGGATCGAACACCTCGTCCTTGCGGATCACGATGGGTCCGGCGCAGTCGGGCCAGTCGGCGACCGGCTTGAACTCGTCGACGGCGCAGTCCGCCTTGGGCGTGTTCCAAAGGCCGGTGCGCAGCAGCGGGGCCCCGGCGGCGTTCTCGGCCGTGAACAGGGGGTGGTCGGCGACGACCAGGTTGCAGCCGCCGAGCGCCAGGGCGAGGCCGGTGACGGCGAGGGCGGCGAAGAGATTACGCATGGTCAGTGCTCCTGGTCCCGGACCCAATGGTAAGCGTTCTCGTCCCGTGGAATCTCGGTGGCGACGATCGCCGCGCGGACAGCGCTTCGCGTGCGAACGAGACACTGATCGACGGGTGAGGGCTGCGCGGTCACAGAAGGCGCAGACCACATTGGCTCGGACGATAGTGCGGCCTCCGATGCGGACGGAGCCGGTTCTTCGGGCAAAGTACGACCCGCCGCCACGCAGGCCTCCCATATCCGCGCGCGAACTCGGACGTCAGGCCGCCGCGGTCGAGGCGGCCTGCGGCGCATGGTCCAGCGCCGTCCTGATCGCAGTGTAGAGACCCTCGGAGGTGATCGGCTTGGCCAGGTGAACGTCGGCGCCGGCCTTGAGGCACGCCTCGACCTGGTGGGCCATGGCGTTGGCCGTCAATGACACGATCGGCGTGCGCGCGAGCGCGGCGCGGCGCTCATGCTCGCGGATCAGCTCGATGGCGGTCAGCCCGTCCATCACCGGCATCTGGGTATCCATCAGCACCACGTCGAACGGCGCCTGTTCGAGGAAGGCCTCGATGGCCTCCTTGCCGTTGGAGGCGATCACCAGCTCGGCCATGCCGGCCAGCATCAGCTGGACGACCTTCTGGTTCACCTCGTGGTCCTCGGCCAGCAGGACCCTGAGCGGGCGCTCGACCGCGGTCGGGGCCGGGCCGTCCGGGATCGACGCAGTGCAAGGCGCCGTCTTGGCGACGGCGAGACGGGCATGGAGCGTGAAGGTCGCGCCCTCGCCAGGCGCGCCCGTGCAGTCGATGGCGCCGTCCATCATCTGGGCCAGGGCGCCGGCGATGGAGAGGCCCAGCCCGGTGCCGCCATAGCGGCGGGTGATCGAGCCGTCGCCCTGCTCGAAGCGGCTGAACAGCTTCTTGCGGACCTCCTCGGTGAAGCCCGCGCCGGTGTCCTTGACCACGACCGTCAGCTCCGCTGCGCCATCGGCGAGCGGCGCGGCGCCGGCGCGGATGCTGACCTCGCCCTCGCTCGTGAACTTCACGGCGTTGCTGATCAGGTTGGAGACGATCTGGCGGATCCTGAGGGCGTCGCCGACAAGCCAGTCGGGACTGTCGGAATCGAACGCCACCTTGAAGTCGACGCCCTTGCTGCGCGCCACCGTCTCGAACAGGAAGGCGGCCGAGCCGATGGTTTCCTTGAGACTGAAGGGTTCCGCCTGGAGCTGGAGCTGGCCGGACTCGGCCTTGGCCAGGTCGAGGACGTCGCTGAGGATGGCGGTCAGCGCCTGACCGGAGCTGACGATCATGCCGACGATCTCGCGCTGGCGCGGCGACAGCTCCATCCGCTGCAGCGCGTCGGCCAGGCCCAGCACGCCGTTGAGCGGCGTGCGGATCTCGTGGCTCATGTTGGCCAGGAACTCGCTCTTGGCCACGCTCGCCGCCTCGGCCCGCGCAAGGGCCTCCTTCAGGGCGTCCTGCGCAAGCTTGCGCTCGGTCATGTCCTCCGAGATCGACAGGAGGTAGTCCGGCCCTTCGGGATTTCGGATCAGCACCTTCTTTCGGCGGAGGAACCGCTCGCCGCGCTGGGTCCAGACGGGCTCCTCGTCGAAGGTGTGGGCGCCGCCTTCGGCGATCACCTTGCGGTCCTGCTCGGCGAAGCGCAGGGCCTGGTCCTCGGGGAAGATCTGGCCGCCGGTCTTGCCGAGGTTCACGCCGCGGCCGACGTCGTAGATGTCCTCGACCGCCGGATTCATCATCAGGAGCCGGCCGTCCGTGGCGTCCTTGACGGTGATGCCGGCCGGGATCGCGTCGATGACGGTGGCCAGGAAGGCCCGCGTGCGCTCGAGCTCGGAGAGCGCCTTGCGACGCTCGGTGACGTCCTCGGAGATCGACAGCAGATAGTCGGGCCCGTCGGCGTTGCGGATCAGCACCTTGCGCCGGTTCAGGTAGCGCGTCCCGTGCGTGGTCTCGAGGGGCTCCTCCTCGTAGAACCGCATCTCGCCGGTCTCCATGACCTCGCGGTCCTGGGCCTCGAAGCGCGCGGCCACGTCGGGCGGGAAGACGTCCGTGTTGGTCTTGCCCCGGTTGTCGCCCGACTGGCCGAAGGCGTACATGGCGCTGGCGGCCGGGTTGGTCATCAACAGCCGCCCGTCCGATGCGTTCTTGACGGTGATGGCGGCGGGAAGGTTGTCGATCACCGTGGTCAGGAAGGCCTTGGTCGACTGCAGCTCCTCCTGGGCGCGGGTGCGCTCGGTGACGTCCTCGCTGATCGCCAGCATATAGGCGGTTCCGGGACCGGTACGGATTGCGACCTTGGTCTTGCGCATAATCCGCTCGCCGAGGCCCGGCACGGACATGCGGGTATCCTCCACGACGAGCGGTCCGTCCTGAGCCAGGATCGCCCGGTCTTCGGCTGCGATCGTCTCGCCGACCTCGCCGGGGAAGATCTCGGTGACCGTCCGGCCCAGGTGCTCCTTGCGATCGATCCCGTAGAGCCGCTCCATCGCCCGGTTGAACAGCAGGATGCGCCCGCCCTCGTCCTTGACCACCATCGGCGCGGGCACGTTGTCCAGGATGGTGTTCAGGAAGGCCCAGCTCTGCTCGAGCTCGGCCTGAGCCGCTTTGCGCTCGGTGATGTCCTCGTTGATCGTGAGGACATAAGGCCGTCCGTCCGGCCCGGTCACCGCCGTCTTGATCATGCGGGTGTGGCGCAAGCCGTTGTTCGCCGTCCGGATGGTCTGCTCCTCTTCGACCACCCCCGCGCCCAACTCCAGCACCCGCCGGTCCCGCTCGGCGAAGGCCTCCGCCTCCTCGCGCGGGAACAGGTCGTAGACGGACTTGCCGATCAACTCCTCGCGCGGAGTTTGCATGAAGGCCGCGTTGGCGCGGTTCATCATGACGATGCGGCCGTCGTCGCCGCTCTTGACGACGAGCGGAACCGGGACGTTCTCGACGATGGTGTCCAGGAAGGCGCGCGTGCGGCGGACCTCTTCTTCGGCCTGCTTCAGGGCGGTGACGTCGCGCGAGATGATCAGCAGGCCGCCGACGGCGCCGTCCGCCTCCCTCCAGGGGGCGGCGTCCCACATCATCCACCGCTCATCGCCGTTGGGCAGCACGACGCGCTCGGGCTCGCTCGTGACCTTCTCGCCGTCGAGGGAGCGACGATGCAGGGCCTCGTATCGGCCTCGGGTCTCCGGAGCCAGCTCGTAGGAGGAGCGGCCAACCAGCTCGGCCTCGGTCATGCCGAAGTCGGCGAGCCAGGCTGGGCTCGCCTTGGTGAAGCGGACATCGCTGTCAGTCATGGCCACGGCGATGGGCGCCTGGGCGACGAACGCCATCACCGAGCGCGCCGCCGCGCTCGGCCGGCGGCCGGTCCGAGGCTCGTTGCCTGCCGGACTGCTGATTGAACGCTCCGATCCTGGCCGGATCTTGCGGGACGGCCGCGCCGCCATGCCCTGGGTTCCCCGCTCCATCCCCTTTGGCGGGAACCCTGGCGGACCGCGCTTAACATTTCGTGTGGTTAAGCAAGGCGCGCGACGGGCTGACCCGAGGCCGCGGCCTCGGCTGAAGCGCCGAATCCGGTTTCTTAAGCATTATGATCTCAGATCGCTCCGTTCGAGCCAGCCGACAGGACCGCCCATGCCGATGCCGCAAGCCGAGCTGGAAAGCCGACTGCGCCAGGCCTTCCCAGACGCCGAGATCGAGGTGAAAGACCTCGCCGGCGACGGCGACCACTATCGCGCCCGCATCGCCTCGGCCGCCTTCGAAGGCCTGAGCCGCGTGCGCCAGCACCAGCTGGTCTATCAGGCGCTGGGCGGCAGCGTCGGCGGCGAGCTGCACGCCCTGGCCCTCGAGACCACGGCCCGCCGCGGAGGCTGATCATGCGCTACCGACCCCTGGGGCCGGGCGGCGCCGTGGTCTCCGCCATCTCGCTGGAGCTGACGCCCGATCCGAAGCGGCCGCGGCCGGGCGACTGGACGAACCTGTTCTACGCCGCCCTGGAGAACGGCATCTCCACCTTCGAGCTCTGCGCCGCCGACGCGGTGCTGCTGGACGGGGCGGCGCAGGCGCTGGCGAGCGTGGACCGCCGGCTGGCCTTCGTGGGCCTGAGACTGGGCCGGCCGACGCCGTCGCGCCGTTGCGACTTCTCTCCTCGAGGATTGATGGACGAGATCGGCGCCGCGCTGGAGCGGACGGGCCTTGGCTATCTGGACTCGGTGGTGCTGCACGAGCCGGCGGCGGACGAGCTGACTCCGGAGTCGGTCCAGGCCCTGCGCCAGCTGAAGAGCGCCGGCACGGTGCGGTTCATCGGCGTGGCGGGCGAGGACGATTCGGTCGACCACCACATCGCCAGCGGCGCCTTCGACCTGGTGTCGACGCCGTTCAACCTCACCTCCGGCTGGCGCGAGCGCAACCGCATGCGCGCGGCCGTCGCCTGCGACATGGCCGTCTTCGGCAGCCGGCCCTTCCCCAAGGAGCTGCACAAGCAGGCGCAGGCGGACGCGGCCAAGGCCGCCCCGTCGCGGCGCAGCCCGCTGGCCGGCAGCGGCACCTACGCGTTCCTGGACAGGACGCGGGGCTGGAGCGCCGAGGACATCTGCATCGCCTACGCCCTGACCGATCCGTGCCTGGCAAGCGTGCAGATTCGCCCGGGCGCGATCTCGCACCTGGAGGCCCTGGCGGCCGTCCCCGACCGCGAGATGCCGCCGGGCCTGGCCGCCCAGATCGAGATGGCCCGCTTCATGCCGGCGCCCGACGGGGCGGCCCAGCGACGGGCCTGAAGCGGCGCGCTTGACCCCGGGGCGTCGGGCGCCTAGCTGATAGGGCCAGTGAGGTGGCCCCAAACGATGGCGAACGCCAGGCGCGGGACACCAGACCATCAGAGGGTCCGCCCGTGACCGACGCATCCGTCGACGCCTCCCCCGTCCACCAGTTCATCTCCCAGACCGTGACCGAGAACCCGGTGGTCCTGTTCATGAAGGGCAACGCCGAGCAGCCTCAGTGCGGGTTCTCCGCGCTGGTGGTCCAGATCCTGGATCACCTGGGGGTCGATTATGCGACGGTGAACGTCCTCTCCAGCGACGAGCTGCGGCAGGGGATCAAGAGCTATTCCAACTGGCCGACCATCCCGCAGCTCTACGTCAAGGGCGAGCTCGTCGGCGGCAGCGACATCGTCAAGGAGATGTTCCAGGCCGGCGAGCTGAAGCCGCTCCTGGTCGAGCAGGGCGTGCTCCAGGCCTGAGGGCCGCCAGCCCTTCGCACCAATGAAAAAGGGCCCCGTCGCCGGGGCCCTTCTTGCATCCGCGGTCCTGATCGGATCAGGAGGCGTAGTACTCGACCACTAGGTTCGGCTCCATCCTCACGGGATAGGGCACCTCGGCCAGCTCGGGCTGGCGCGCGAACTTGGCGGAGAGGTGCTTGGAGTCCACCTCGATGTAGTCCGGGGTTTCTCGCTCGGAGGACTGCTGGGCCTCCAGGATGAGGGCCATGTTGCGCGAGCGCTCCCGCACCTCGACGACATCGCCGGGCTTCACGCGGAAGGAGGCGATGGTCACGCGCCGGCCGTTCACGGCGATGTGTCCGTGGTTGACGATCTGGCGCGCGGCGAAGGGGGTGGGGGCGAACTTCGCGCGGTAGACCACCGCGTCCAGGCGCGCCTCCAGCAGGCCGATCAGGCTCTCGGCGGTGTTGCCCTTGCGCCGCGCGGCCTCGGCGTAGATGCGCTGGAACTGCCGCTCGGTGATGTTGCCGTAGTAGCCCTTGAGCTTCTGCTTGGCGCGCAGCTGCAGCCCGAAGTCGGAAACCTTGGATTTCCGCCGCTGGCCGTGCTGGCCCGGGCCGTAGGAACGCTGGTTGATCGGCGACTTCGGACGACCCCAGAGGTTCTCGCCCATGCGCCGGTCGATCTTGTACTTCGCCGAGTGGCGCTTCGACATGCGTGTCTCTTTTCGTACTCGACGCGGTCCGGCCGCTTCCCGATCGAAGCGGCGATTGCAACGGCGGCGCTCGCGTCACCCGTCATGGGCGCAGGCCAGGCGAAGCGTTTCGCCGTTTGGACTGCGCCAACTCAACTCTCTCCCGCGCCGCCAGGAGAACCCGGCCGCGGGAAAGGGGGGTGTATGGTTGGGGAGCCGGCCGATGTCAACGTCTGCACTCAACTCCACGAGCAATCCGCGCAGCCGGGACAAGCCCGGCCGTGACGGTGAGGGGTTGCCTAGCCGCCTTCATCCTTCCGTTGCGCCGCGAGCTTCTCCAGCACCTTGCCGCGGCCCTTGGCGAGGGCGGTGACGACGCCCCTGAGGGTGCGCACCTCCTGCTCGGACAGGGCCGCGCGGGTGAAGATGGCGCGGATGTTGTCGATCATCCCCGGCGTCTTCTCCGGCGGATGCAGGAAGCCGGAGGCGTGCAGCTCGGCCTCCAGCTGGCCGAAGAAGCCCATCAGGGCGGCCTGGGTCGCCGGCGGCGAGCGCTCGCGCAGGAAGGGCTCGGGCGGCCGGTCCAGCACCGCGGCGCGCCACTCGTAGCAGGTGACCGCCACCGCCTGGGCCAGGTTGAGGGAGCGGAAGCGGGAGTCGATCGGGACGGTGACGACTCCCTGGCAGAGGGCGACGTCATGGGTCTCCAGCCCCGCGCGCTCGCCGCCGTAGAGCAGGCCCGCGGCCTGGCCGGTCGAGGCGGCCGCGAAGAGCGCGCCGGCGGCTTCGCGCGGCGTCATCACCGGCAGGCGAAGCTCGCGCGGGCGCGCGGTGGTGGCGAACACCACCTGGAGATCGGCGATGGCGTCCTCGAGCCGGTCGAACACCCTGGCGTCCTGGAGCGGCCAGTCTGCGCCCGAGGCGGAGGCCCAGGCCCGGTCCTGGGGCCAGCCGTCGCGGGGACGGACCAGGCGCAGGTCGCAAAGCCCGAAGTTGGCCATGGCCCGGGCGACCGAGCCGATGTTCTCGGCCAGCTGCGGCTCGTTCAGGATGACCGACGGCGGGCATGGGTCTTGCGGCATGGCCGCCTTTGTGGCCGGCTCGGCCGCGCGCGCAAGGGTGTTGTGCTGGAAGGGGAAGCTTGGATGACCGATCAGCTCGAGCGGATGGCCATACGCGAGGTGGTCGAGAACTGGGCCGTGTTCCGCGACGCGGGCGACTGGGAGCGGTTCCGCGACTGCTGGTGTGACGACGGACGGATGATGGCGACCTGGTTCCAGGGCTCGGCCAACGCCTTCATCAAGGTGTCCAAGGAGGGGTTCGAGCGGGGCGTCTCGATCCTGCACTTCCTGGGCGGCTCGTCGATCGAGGTCGCGGGACGCCGGGCGATCGCCCAGACCAAGATGACCATCAGCCAGCGCGCGCCGGTCCATGGCGTGGAGGTCGACGTGGTCTGCACGGGCCGGTTCTACGACTTCATGGAGAAGCGGGCCAAAGTCGGCGAGGAGGGCCGGTGGGGCGTGGTCCTGCGCCAGCCGATCTATGAGAAGGACCGGATGGACCCGGTCGACCCGGCCGCCCGGCTCGAGCTCGACCGGTCGGTCCTGGAGAGCTTTCCGGTCGGCTACCGGCATCTCGCCTATCTGCAGACCGACATCGGCTTCAAGGTGAAGCCCGACATGCCCGGCCTGAAGGGCCCGGAGGTCGAGGCGCTCTACGCGCGCGGGCGGAGGTGGCTGGAGGCGGAGCTTCCTCTCCCGTGGGGAGAGGAAGGGGCCCGGCCCGAAGGGACGGGAGGGTGAGAGGGTAAGACCTCGCCGCCCTAACCCCTCATCCTCCCGCGCTTGCGCGCGGGCCCCTCCTTCTCCCTATGGGAGAAGGCAGACAGGCCTTCCGGCCGACCGCCCGAGCGTCTATAGGCTGCCCCGCCCGGTTCGCGGGCCCGTCTGACCCATCCGCCCGGAGACCCGCGCGCCCATGCCCAAGATCAAGGTGCAGAACCCCGTCGTCGACATCGACGGCGACGAGATGACCCGCATCATCTGGCGGATGATCAAGGACAAGCTGATCTTCCCCTACCTGGACCTCGAGCTCGACTACTTCGACCTGTCGATCCAGAAGCGCGACGAGACCGACGACCAGATCACCATCGACGCGGCCAATGCGACCCGCAAGTGGGGCGTGGCGGTCAAGTGCGCGACGATCACGCCCGACGAGGCGCGGGTGAAGGAGTTCGGCCTCAAGCAGATGTGGAAGTCGCCCAACGGCACCATCCGCAACATCCTGGGCGGGGTGATCTTCCGCGAGCCGATCATCTGCAAGAACGTGCCGCGGCTGGTGCCCGGCTGGACCAAGCCGATCATCATCGGCCGCCACGCCTATGGCGACCAGTACCGCGCCACCGACTTCCTGGTCCCCGGCAAGGGCAAGCTGAGGCTGACCTGGGAGGGAGAGGACGGCTCGAAGATCGAGCGCGAGGTGTTCGACTTCCCCGGCTCGGGCGTGGCCATGTCGATGTACAATTTGGATTCCTCGATCCGCGACTTCGCCTACGCCTCGTTCCGCTACGCCCTGTCGCGGAACTATCCGCTCTACCTGTCGACCAAGAACACCATCGTCAAAGCCTACGACGGCCGCTTCAAGGACATCTTCCAGGAGATCTACGAGGCCGAGTTCCAGGACCAGTACAAGGCCGCCGGCCTGACCTACGAGCACCGGCTGATCGACGACATGGTCGCCGCCGCCCTGAAATGGTCGGGCGGCTATGTCTGGGCCTGCAAGAACTACGACGGCGACGTGCAGTCCGACACGGTGGCGCAGGGCTACGGCTCGCTCGGCCTGATGACCTCGGTGCTGATGTCCCCGGACGGACGCACGGTGGAGGCCGAGGCGGCGCACGGCACGGTGACGCGTCACTTCCGCCAGCACGAGAAGGGCGAGCAGACCTCGACCAACTCCATCGCCTCGATCTTCGCCTGGACGAGAGGCCTGGCGCACCGGGCCAAGCTCGACGGCAACGAGGCGCTGGCGCGCTTCGCCTCCACCCTGGAGCACGTCACGGTGGCCACGGTGGAGTCCGGCTTCATGACCAAGGACCTGGCGCTGTTGGTCGGCGCCGACCAAGTCTGGCTGACCACCGAGGGTTTCTTGGATAAGGTGGCGCAGAATCTGGACGTGGCCCTCGCCAAGGCTGCCTGAGCCGCAGCGAGGCGCCGAGGGGATCCGATGCGTCTCGGCAGCCTGCTCCTGCTGGCGATCCTGGTCGCCGGCGCCTGCTTCGTCACGGCGCCGTGGTGGGCGTTCCGCTCGCTGCGCGATGCGGCGAGGACGGGCGACGTGCCCTCGCTCAGCAAGCTGGTCGACTATCCGGCCGTGCGCCAGAGCCTGGGCGACCAGTTGGCGGGCCGCAAGGCGGAGGACCAGGCGCCGCCGCCCAGCGTGTTCACCGATCCGATCGGCGCCATCAAGCACGCCTTCACCCCGCCGCCGCCCGAGCTGCCGCAGGTGGAGGCCTATGTCTCGCCCCGGGGCCTGGCGGACCTGACCGCCGGCAAGTCGCCGGGCCAGCCCCTGCCCAGGCGCGAGCCCTTCCCGGTGATCGCCTTCTGGGGCCCGGACCGGTGCCGCATCACCGTGGCCGATCCGGACGCGCATGGGCGCAAGACCGAGTTCACCTTCCAGCGGCGCGGCGTGTTCGACTGGAAGCTGACGCGGATCCTGTTGCCGCCCAAGGCGGCCAGGCCCGCCAAGCCCAGGACGGCCCGGAAGGACAAGCGAGGCGACCACCGATGAGCAAGATGCTCGGCGCCGCAGCGCTCGCCCTCGTGCTGCTCCTGGCGGCGGCCTATGCAGGCTCGCCGCTGCTGGCGTTCCAACAGCTGAAGGCGGCCGCGCGCCTGGGCGACCGCGAGCGGCTGGAGGCGCTGGTGGACTTCCCGTCCGTCCGCGACAGCCTGAAGCGGCAGGTGGACAGCAAGGCGGTCAAGGCGGCGCGCACCGCCTCTGGAATCGGCTACCTGCCCGCGATGGTCCTCGGAAAGCTCGGCGCAGCGATCGGCGATCGGGCGGTGGACAGGCTGGTGACGCCGGACGCGATCAGCATCATGGCCGTGTTCGGCCGCGTGCCGCGCGCCGGGGACAGGATCGAGCAGACCAACCTGAAGACGGTCGCGGCGGACGAGGCGGGCGCGCCCCGCCGCGTGGCCGCCCGCACCTCGTTCGCCTATCTGACGCCCGACCGGTTCCGCGTCCGCGTCATCCCGGCGGAGGCGCCCGACAAGCCCATCGCCCTGATCATGGATCGGCGCGGCCTCTTCTCATGGCGCGTCGAGGAGATCGAACTGCCAAAGTAGGACGGCCGGCGACGGGGCGGCTTTGACAAAGGCCCGCCCCCTCAGTCACGCTGGCGTGACAGCTCCCCCCAGGGGGAGCATGACGGAGGAAACGCGTGCTCACCCACATCACCATCGGCGCCAAGGACAAGGATCAGTCCGCGGCCTTCTATTCAGCCGTGCTCGGGCCGCTCGGCTACGCCATGCAGGACCTGGGGCGCTGGGCCCTGTTCAGCTGCGGCGAGGGCCAGCCGCCCGTCCTGGTGGGGCCGCCCCACGAGGGCGAGGCGGTCGGCGGCAACGGCCTGATGATCGGCTTCCGCGGCGA
Source organism: uncultured Alphaproteobacteria bacterium (assembly GCA_963775275.1). Taxonomy (GTDB): domain Bacteria; phylum Pseudomonadota; class Alphaproteobacteria; order Caulobacterales; family Caulobacteraceae; genus JANWHQ01. The sequence goes on from CAVZII010000005.1 coordinate 2,801,906, forward strand.
GAACCCCGACAAGGTGGGCGAGGCCTACGCCGCCGGCCTGACGGCGGGCGGCACGGACGAGGGCGCGCCCGGCCCGCGCTCGGGCGGCCCGCCCGGGACCTACGCCGCCTATCTGCGCGACCCGACCGGCAACAAGATCGGGCTGTTCTGCCGGGTGGCGTAGCGGGCCCGGTCCTCCACCGCTTGCGGGGGAGGTGGCCCGAAGGGCCGGAGGGGGCCGCCCCCTCCGTCGCTCCGCGACACCTCACCCGTGAACGGGGGAGGACCAAAGGGTTCAAGTCTCCGCCACCGGCGCGGGGGGCGCCTGGCCGGCGCGGCCGAGCCGGCCGCGGGCGGAGAACATCGGGCCCTTGGCGACGCCGACAGGGGCGAAGCCCGTCATGCCCACAGGCGCGTCCAGGCCGTCGTAGATCGCCTCGAAGCCGCCCGAGCGGAGGTAGGTCTCGTGCCAGAAGGCCGTGCCGGCCGGGTCCCTGAGGAACCTGGTCCACCAGCCGCGGTGGATACCTTCGCGCGTCCAGCGCTCCAGGCTGTCGAGGTCGCGCCAGTACTGGCGCATGCCCAGGTGCAGCGGGACCAGCGAGACGAGGAAGGTCTCGTGCCGCAGCAGGCCGTCCGGCGCCGCCTTGACCGCAGCGGCGATCTCGGGTCCGGAGCGCAGCAGCGTCAGGACGCCTCGGGGCGAGAGCGCCTTCATGCCGAGATAGATGACTGCCAGGTCCGGCCAGGCCGAAAGGTCCACCGAGGCCCGGTGGACGGGCGGCGGCTTGTTGGTCATGCGGCGTCCTCCCCGCACTCATACGAGCACGGTCCGGCCTTGGATCGCCAGCCCGGTGGAAAGAGCGTGATTACCCCGCCAGGGCCGCGCGGACCGCGTCGACGCCGGCCTGGGCCCTGGAGGCGTCCGGCGCGCCGCCCTGGGCGAAGTCGGGCTTGCCGCCCGCGCCCTGGCCGCCCATGGCCGCGACGGCCGCGCGCGCGAGCTGGGCCGCGTCGAGCCGGCCGACGAGGTCGGGGGTGATGGCCACGGCTATGGCGGCCTTGCCGTCGATGGCGGTGACATAGGCGGCCACGCCCGAGCCCAGGCGCTTTCGCGCCTCGTCCACCAGGGGCCGCAGGTCCTTGGCCGAGACGCCCTCGATCAGCCGGCCGTCGAACTTGACCCCGCCGATCTCCTCGGCCTGGGCGCGGCGCCCGAGCCGCCGCCGCCCAGCGCCAGCTTCTTCTTGGCCTCGGCGAGCTCCTTCTCCAGCGCTCGGCGCTCGGCGACCAGCGCCTCGACCCGTGCGGAGACCTCGAGCACCGGCACGCGGAACTGGTCGGCCAGGGCGCGGGCCACCTGCGCCTGCTCCAGAAGGAACAGGCGCGCCGCCTCGCCCGCCAGGGCCTCGATGCGGCGCACGCCCGCCGCCACGCCGCCCTCGGAGACGATCTTGAACAGGGCGATGTCGCCCGTGCGCGCCACGTGGGTGCCGCCGCAGAGCTCCACCGAATAGGCGCCCTCGCCCTCGAGCGCGCGGCCGAGGGTCAGCACGCGCACCTCCTCGCCGTACTTCTCGCCGAACAGCGCCATCGCGCCGGCGGCGATGGCGTCCTGGGGCGCCATCAGCCGGGTCTCGGCCGGCAGGTTCTGGCGCACCACGGCGTTCACTTCGGCCTCGATCCTCTCGATCTCGTGGTCGGTGAGCGGCCCGGAGTGGGAGAAGTCGAAGCGGATGCGCTCGGCGTCGACCATCTGGCCCTTCTGGGCGACGTGGGGGCCGAGCACATTGCGCAGCGCCGCGTGCATGAGGTGGGTGGCCGAATGGTTGGCGCGGGTGCGCTGGCGCCGGTCGGCGTCGACCTCCAGGCGCACCCTCGCGCCTTCGCCAAGGCGGCCCTTCACGACCTTCACCAGGTGGGCGCTGAGGTCGCCGGCGCGCTTTTGGACGTCGAGCACCTCGCCCTTGCCGTCCGGCCAATGGACCTCGCCCTTGTCGCCGGCCTGGCCGCCGCTTTCGGCATAGAAGGGGGTGGAGTCGGTCAGGACCTCGACGATCCGGCCCGCTTCAGCCGCGTCGACCTGGTCGCCGTCCTGGACCAGCGCGAGCACCTCGCCGGTCCCCTCGACAAACTCGTAGCCGGTGAAGCGGGTGGGGCCCAGCCGGTCGCGCAGCGCGAGCCACACCGCGCCCTGGGCGCGCTGGCCCGAGCCCGCCCAGGCCTCGCGCGCCCGGGCGCGCTGCTCGGCCATGGCGGCCTCGAAGCCCTCGACATCGACGCTGAGGCCCTTGGCGCGAACCGCGTCCTGGGTGAGGTCGAGGGGAAAGCCGTAGGTGTCGTAGAGCTTGAAGGCCGTCTCGCCGGCGAGAACGCCGCCGGGCTGGAGCGCGGCGGTCGCGTCCTCCAGGATCGACATGCCGCGGCCCAGAGTGCGCTGGAAGCGCTCCTCCTCGTCCTTCAGCGTCGCCTCGATCAGCGCCTGGGCGCGGCCGAGCTCGGGATAGGCGGCCTGCATCTGGTCGATCAGCACGGGCGCCAGCCGGTGCATCAGGGGCTCGGCGGCGCCCAGGAGGTGCGCGTGGCGCATGGCCCGGCGCATGATCCGGCGAAGGACGTAGCCGCGTCCCTCGTTGGAGGGCGAGACGCCGTCGGCGATGAGGAAGGAGGACGAGCGCAGGTGGTCGGCGATCACCCGGTGCGAGGGCGCCTGTTCGCCATCGGCCCTGACGCCGGTCAGTTCGGCGCTGGCGGCGATGAGCGCCTGGAAGAGATCGGTGTCGTAGACGCTGGTGACGCCCTGCAGCACCGTGCCGATGCGCTCCAGGCCCATGCCGGTGTCGATGGAGGGCTTGGGCAAGGGCGTGCGCGCCCCGCCCTCGGCCTGGTCGAACTGCATGAAGACCAGGTTCCAGATCTCGACGAACCGGTCCCCGTCCTCCTCGGGCGAGCCGGGCGGTCCGCCCTCCACGCCCGGGCCGTGGTCGAAGAAGATCTCCGAGCAGGGGCCGCAGGGGCCGGTGTCGCCCATGGACCAGAAGTTGTCGGCCGTCGCGATGCGGATGATCCGCTCGTCGGGGAGGCCCGCGATCTTCCTCCACAGGCCCGCCGCCTCGTCGTCCTCGGCGTAGACGGTGACGAGCAGCCGGTCCTTGGGCAGGGCGAAGTCGCGGGTGATCAGGGTCCAGGCGAACTCGATCGCCCCGGCCTTGAAGTAGTCGCCGAAGGAGAAGTTGCCCAGCATCTCGAAGAAGGTCAGGTGGCGGGCGGTGTAGCCGACGTTGTCGAGGTCGTTGTGCTTGCCGCCGGCGCGCACGCACTTCTGAGAGGAGACCGCGCGCGGGGAGATCGGCGTCTCCTGGCCGGTGAAGACGTTCTTGAACGGCACCATCCCGGCGTTGACGAAGAGCAGGGTGGGATCGCTGTCGGGCACCAGGGGCGCGGAGGCCGCCACGCGGTGCTGGCGCTGGGCGAAGAAGTCCAGGAAGGCGCTGCGGATCTCGTTCAGGCTCGGCATGGCGGCCATATAGTGCGCAAGGCTGGCCGGCGTCCATTTCGCAGACCCCGGCCGGACGCGATTGGCCGGCGGATGTGCGTCGGGCGGAGAGGACGACAATGGACGAGCTCTATGCGGTCATCCGCGCGCACGGGCCGGGGTGGAAGGCGGGCGAGCCGCTGGAGGCCCAGGACGGCTGGGGCGGGCACGCCGCCTTCATGGACGCTCTGACCGCGGCGGGGAACGTGGTCCTGGCCGGGCCGCTCGGCGAGGACGACGCCCTGATCGTGGTCCGGGCGAACGGCGATGCCGAGGTCGAGGCGATGTTCGCGTCCGATCCGTGGACGCGGTCGGGCCTGCTGAAGACCACGCTCGTCGCGCCCTGGACGCTCAGGATCGGCAGGGTGGGGTCGGGACCCGCCCCTTCTCCCGCAAGCGAGGAACAACGAAAAGTTTGAGCGGCCTTCACGCGAGTGAAGGCCGCTCAGGTCGCGGCGGCGTAGCGGGTGGGGCCAGGGCCAGCGGGCGAGACCGGACAAGGCCCCGCCGCCGCGACGGTCCTGTCGTGGGATCAGTCCTCGCCGTCGCCTTCGGCCGCCGGACCGACGAGCAGCTCCTCGACGATGAGCCCGGCGTTCTTGCGCACCGCCTGCTCGATCTCGGCGGCGATGTCGGGGTTGGCCTTCAGGAACTCGCGCGCGTTGTCGCGGCCCTGGCCGATCCTCTGGGAATTGTAGGAGAACCAGGAGCCCGATTTCTCCACCACCCCGGCCTTGACGCCGAGGTCGATGATCTCGCCGAGCTTGGAGATGCCCTGGCCGTACATGATGTCGAACTCGACCTCGCGGAACGGCGGGGCGACCTTGTTCTTGACCACCTTCACGCGCACGGCGTTGCCGACGATCTCGTCGCGGTTCTTCACCGAGCCGGTGCGGCGGATGTCGAGCCTGACCGAGGCGTAGAACTTCAGGGCGTTGCCGCCCGTCGTCGTCTCGGGCGAGCCGTACATCACCCCGATCTTCATGCGGATCTGGTTGATGAAGATCACCAGGGTCTTGGACTTGGAGATCGAGGCGGTGAGCTTGCGCAGCGCCTGGCTCATCAGCCTGGCCTGGAGGCCGGGCAGGGAGTCGCCCATCTCGCCTTCGATCTCGGCGCGCGGCGTCAGGGCCGCGACCGAATCGATCACGATCACGTCCACGGCGCTGGAGCGCACCAGGGTGTCGCAGATCTCGAGCGCCTGCTCGCCGGTGTCGGGCTGGGACACCAGGAGCTCGTCCAGGTCCACGCCCAGCTTGTGGGCGTAGCTCGGGTCCAGCGCATGTTCGGCGTCGATGAAGGCGCCGGTGCCGCCGGCCTTCTGCACCTCGGCCACCACGTGCAGGGCGAGCGTGGTCTTGCCCGAGCTCTCGGGCCCGTAGATCTCCACGATCCGGCCCTTGGGCAGGCCGCCGATGCCGAGCGCCAGGTCCAGGCCCAGCGAGCCGGTCGGCGTCGAACTCGATCTCCACGATCTTGCCCTTGTCGCCCAGCTTCATCACCGAGCCCTTGCCGAAGGCCCGGTCGATCTGTGACAGCGCCGCCTCCAGCGCGCGCTTCCTGTCGCCTTCGTCCCGCTCCACGAGCCTCAACACCGCTTCCGTCATCTCGAAGTCCCTCGCTTATGCCACGATTCAGCCCGGGATCGTGGTTCCGCTTGGCCGCCCGTCGACCTCTGGGAACCCTGTACCGCATTTGTTCCAGGTTCGCAAGATGTTCTCCCCTGGCGGCGCTGTTCCGGCCGAAACCGGCGTGGCATGCTTGCCCGGGTCAGGGACACGGCGCCGTGCGTTCGCGCCCGCTGGGGCGGCAAGTTGAGCAGACACGTCGAACTCGAAATCCGCCGGCTCGCTGGACCGTCCGATCCCGAGCTTCCCCGGCTCGTCGAGATCTACGAAGACGTGATCCTCGAGAGCGAACGGAAACCCCGCGCCGAGATCATGGAGATGGTCGAGGACCCGAGTTGCATATTCGCCATCGCCAAGCGCGCAGACCTCGCCGTGGGCTTCGCCATCTTGTTCCTGTTCAGGCGCTCGAGCGCGGCCGTTCTGGAATACATGGGCGTCAGGCGGGATCATCAGGGCCGGGGAGTTGGCCGCGCATTGTTCAGGGCGATATCGGGGCGGGACTTCATCGCAAGCCGGCCGCTGTTGCTGGAGGTGGATTCGGAGTCCGAGGATGTCGAAGACGGGGAGCGAAGCCTTCGCCGCCGAAGGAAGGCCTTCTACAGGGCGCTTGGATGCAGGGAGGTCGGAGGTTTCATCTATTCGATGCCGACCCTGGGCGAACGCCCGCCGCCGAAGATGAATCTGCTGGTCAGTGGAGGAGATCTCGGCGCGATGGTTGCGGACGCCGATGTCCGCAGCTGGGTGCGTAGTCTCTATGAAGAGATGTACCACCGCCCGGCGTCGGATCCTTCGATATGGCGCATGACTTCGGCGCTGCCGCCAAGTCTTCCACTTATCCAGCCCGTTCAGAGGATTCCCTGACGGGCCGAAGCGGCTCGGGGGCGGCGCGGCCGGCCCCGGCGCCTCCGGCCGGCCTACGCTTGTTCGAATTGGGAACCGCCGATAGGCTCCGGCCGGGCTGGCGCGATCCTCGCGGACGCTGCCCGGCGCCCTCGAGAGAAAGACAGGTCCGCAGCGCCTGGGCCGCTTAGCATCGACGACGCTGGGGTGACGCACCGCCAATGCCACACATCCTGTTCGTCCGCGTCATCCCGCTCTTCGCCAAGTACGGCTACATGGTGCTGTTGCCCGTAGCCGTGGTCGAAGGCCCGGCCATGGCCCTGATCGCCGGGGCTCTGGTCGCCGCCGGCCAGATGAACGGCGTGACCGCCTGCCTGTTGCTGGTGGCCGCGGACCTGGTGGGCGACGCCGGCTATTACAGCCTGGGACGCTTCGGGCATGCCCCGCTGCTCCGGTGGATCAGCAAACGGCTGTCGCTGACCCCCGAGCGCCTGCGCCCGCTCGAGCAGCGGTTCCGCGACAACGACTGGAAGTTGATATTGATCGGAAAGACCCAGGCGCTCGGGTCGATCATCCTCTATTTTGCGGGGGCCAGCCGGATGCCCTTCGTGCGGTACATGGCGCTGAACCTGGCCGGCACCGTTCCAAAGGTCATCCTGTTCGAGGCGATCGGCTATTTCCTGGGCCTGAGTATCATAAGCGCAACCCACTACATCGACTATATAACGATCGTCATGTTCGGCTTTGCGCTGATCCTGCTCGTCTTGTATATTCTGATCAGGCGCTACGTTTGGAAAGATCTGATCCAGGATATTTCAGTTTAGCTCCCGGCTGGTTCAGTTGCTTTGGCCGGCGTCTGACCAGCTTCAGGAGAGCCAGGTTCTGGCGCAACACCCCCCATGGCGACAGCACGCGCAGGGCGTCGGCGATCATGCCGAGCTCGGCGATCAGGCCCTGCCATCGGCCCAACTTGGCGTATTTGCGGATATTGAACACCGAGGGCCAGTCGACCACGGCGATCGTCAGGCCGTTGCGGCTGATGAGATCGTTGATGAAGGCCTCCCCGCCCCAGCGCGGAAGGCGCTCCATGGCCGCGACGGCGTCGCCGATCAGCCAGGCGGGGATCACCCGCTCGCCCGACACGAAGTCCAGGCCAACGAGGCGATATAGGGCCAGGCTGTTGCGGCGCAGGCTGATGCTCACCTGCGCCCATCCGCTGAGCACCGGGTCGGCCAGCGCCTGGATATCGGCTCGCAGTGACCCCAGCCAGGTCGGCGTCGAGGAACATCAGGTACTCGCCGACGGCGGCGGCGATCCCCCGGCTGAGGGCATAGGTCTTGCCCCGGTTCGGGCTGTAGGAGAGGACCTGAACGTCGGGATAGCCGGCCAGCAGCGCCTCGGTGGCGTCGGTCGAACCGTCATTGACGACGATCACCTCGCACAGCGCCGGATGGCGATGGACGGCGTCCAGGATGTGCCGGATCCTGTCCGCCTCGTTGTAGGCGCAGACGATGCAGGAGATGCGCCTCGCAGTGACCGCGGGGCCGCGGGATCGATCGAGCAGGCTATTGGCCTGCGCGGCTGGAACTCTCATGACGGGCCGCGCGGGGCGAATATCCATTTCACTCGGCATGTCTGCAGATTGACGCGGCATTGTGTACTAATTCGGACATTGCGGTGAGACGGTTGGCGGGGCCGATGCTCGTTTCCACCCTTCCCGGGATCTGGCCGGGATCTGGACCCGGGCTCGCCGGCATTACCGATGACAGCCACGGCGCGCCAATCGACCGTTCGGCTTTCCGGCTTTGGCGGCGCGCGACGATGTGGCGCCGTCCGCCTGGGCTCAGGGACCGGTTCAACTCGGCCGCTCGCCCTGCACCGTGGTCCGGTACAGCTCTCGCCGGAAGCCCTGGTAGTCGTTGAAGGCTTGGTGGACGCACAACCTGTTGTCCCACATGGCGATCATGTCCGGCGCCCACCTCAGGCGGCAGGTGAAGGCGTGCTGGATGATGTGGCCGCAGAGGAAGGCGATGATCGGGCCGGCCTCGTCCTCGCTCATGCCCTCGATGCCGATGCCGTATGACGGATCGACGTAGAGCGCCTTCTCGCCGGTCTTCGGATGGGTGCGCACCAGGGGATGGGCGCTGCCCTCGACCTTGCGCAGCAGATCGTCGGAGAGCGTGGCGACGCCGCGGGTGGCGGCGAGGCGCCCGATCGGGTTGTCTCGCCGCTCGGCGCCCTCCTGGGCGGCGGCGAGCACGTCGCGCATGGAGAAGCGCACCTTCAGGGGGTCGATCATCCGCCGGTAGGTCGGGCTCAAGGTGGCGTAGGCCAGGGCCGAGTTGGCCCAGATGGTGTCGCCGCCCCAGGGCGGGACTTCGATCGAGCGCAGGATGGTGATGGCGGGCGGCTCGGGCAGGAAGGGCGAGTCGGTGTGCCAGCCCTCGCCGAAGACCATCTTGGAGCGGTCGTCCGCCTCCTTGATCAAAGGGTGCACGTCGCGGTGGCCGGGCACGCCGGAGGTATAGGCGTCCACCGCGAAAGGCCCGAACCTCAGGGAGAAGGCCTCGTGCTGGGCGTGGGTCAGCTTCTGGCCCCGGAAGTAGATCATCTTGTGGCGGAAGAGCGCGCGCTCGACCTCGACGAACTGTTCGTCGGTCATCGCCGCGGCGTCCACGCCCTTGACCTCGGCGCCCATGGCGGCGGCGAGCGGCTGGACCTCGATGTGCTTGTTCGGGAGCGCGCTGTTGTCGAACTGGCCGATGGGATGCAGGCGCATGGCCAAACTCCGCGTGTCTGGCCGCCGAGGTAGCAAGCTCCAGGGCCCGGGCCAAGCTGCCCGTCGGTTCGGGCAAGGTCTGACTTGCTGCGCCACAGACTTCGACGTCATCCGGCCGACGCCCTGCGCGGCAGGGTGCAGAGCCGGGATCTGGGGACATCCGACGGCGCGCGGAGATCCAGGACAACGCGCCACGCGCGTTCCCGGGACGGCAAGCGTTCTATAAGAAGTTGTATTTACGTAATAATGGGCAATTCAGGACAATTCTACCGCACCAGCCATTCAGCCACGTCGGGAGCGAGGTCCCCGGTCTTGATCCAGCGAGGGTGGCGCGGCTCGCCCTTGCGCAGCGCCAGGCGACCCACGAGGCCCACGTAGTCCCATTCCGGCCGATCCTCGCGGCGGACATAGGTCAGGGCCGGGTCGAAGGCGGGGTTCAGCCTGGGCCGGCGGGCCGGTGCGACCACCGGGGAGCTCGTCAGCACGAACTCGCCGCGCCGGCCCTCGGCCTTGGCGCGGGTCAGGGCCTGGTCGATGGACTCGCCCGTCGCGGGCGGAACCTCGACCCCCTCCAGCCGGTCGGCGAAGTGCACGCGCGGCTCGTCGCTGACGGCGTACTCGGGCGGCTCGGAGCTGCGCGCCATGTCGCGCACGCGGTGCTCGATCCAGGAGACGGTTTCGCAGTCCTCCTGGACGATCCGGCCGAAGGGGTCGCGCTCGAACTTGAGCGCCCAGTGCAGCTCGCCCGAGGCGCCCTTGACCGCGGGATTGGCCGAGACCACGCCGATGATCGCCTCGAGCGGGCGCCGGGGCAGGGTGCGGGCCAGCCGGATCAGGGTGTCGCCGGCTTCGTCCTCGCCCGGAAGGACGAGCTTGTCGGGATCGGACCTCCTGACCAGCACGACCGAGCAGCCGGCCCGATCCTCGCCCTTGGGATTGCCGTCCCACCATTCGCGGACCATCTCGGCGTAGTCGGCCGGCGTGGTCATGGAGGCGCCCGCATCGCTCGCCGCGCCGCCCCGGCCGTCGATCCAGAAGACGTCGTTGCCGCCGGCGTTGGCGCTCAGCATCCGGAAGGCGGGGCTGGGGTCGCGGTTGGTCTGCAGCCGGACGACCGCGTGCGAGAACCTGGGGTCCGCGGCCTTGGCGAAGAGCACGCCGGCGTCGTCGTCGTTGCGGCGGATGTTGACCAGCCCGACCTTCTCGTCCGTGCCGAAGCCGATGGTGTCGCCCCGGAACTTGGCCTGGCGGACCATCCGCGTGCTGCCGACCGGGGTGGCGCAGATCTCGGCATAGGTGCCCTGGCGGGTCGGCGAGAGGTCCTCGGCGCAGATGAAGGCGATCTGGGCCGTGCGCGGCGTGCCCTGGCCATAGCCGAGATAGGGCGCGCCGTAGAGGCTGCCGATGTTCTCGCCGTTGGTGCAGGCCACGGACTTGGGCCCGTAGGGCCAGGCGCCCTGGCCGTCCAGGGTGTGGGCGCGGGTCATCTTGATGTCCACCGGATCGCCGATCTCGGTGAACAGCCAGCTGCGCGAGCGGCCGCGCCCGGCGCGCACGTCGTAGAGGAAGTCGACCCCGAGGCCGACGGCGGTCGACCCGCCGAGGGAGCCCCAGCCGTTGTAGAACTCGCGCCGGGCGTCCTCGTCGGCGGACGGGAGCGCCTCGACGTAGCCGGCGATGAGGTCCCTGTCGGGGAAGATCTCGTTCGGCGCGGTCCCGCCCACGACGTACCAGCGCTCGGCGCCGTCGCTCTCCAGCTCGACACAGGCGCCGGGCGTCAGCAGGACGAGGTCGGTGCGGACGAACTGGATCACCCCGCCTCCGGCGTAGGCGCCGGAGAACCGGGAGCCGAGCAGGTCGGCGTAGGTCGGACCATAGCGATCGTCGAGCGGCTGGCTGACGGGCCAGATCCCGTTGGCGGCCGCCACGCCTTGGACGCCGGAGACGCGGGCCTTCTGGCCCCGCCGGAACAGCGAGGTCTGGGCGCCGCCGGCGCCGCCGACCTGATTGCCCCACTTGATCCGGCAGCCGCCCTTGCCGTCGTTGGCGACGCCGGCCACGGCGAAGGCCGGACCATCCGGGCCGATCAGGTCATGGCCGGCGCACTTGACCCGCGTGAAGTTCTTGCGGCCGATCTTCAGGATGCGCGCGCGCCGGCCCGGGCCGGCCTCGGCGGCCGGCGGCAGCGTCAGCACCAGGGTGCGGGCCAGGTCGCCCACGCCGAGTCCCGCTGTATCGTCGGCGAGGATGGTCGCGCCGAGTTCCTTGACGCCGATGACGCTGTCGGAGGTCCTGGTCGTCGGGCCGGGCGCGCCGGTCTCGCCCGCGCTGCAGGCGTCGCCGCCGGCCAGGGCGGCCACGGTTCCCGCGCCCGAGACGATGGCGCGGCGGGTGGGGGCGATGGGCGTGTGGCCGGTCATGATGTTGCCTCGCTGGCGGCGGTGGCGGGACCGGATGCGGCGGCCCCAGGCGATCCTCGCCCAAACCGTGGCGATTTCGAGGGGGTTCCGCGCGCCTGGTCAGCCGCCCGCGGTCGCGACGGGGAGCTTGGCGCTCGCGCGCAGCAGGGATACGATCACTTGGTGAACCCAGTGAAGCATCGGCCCCTGGTCGTAGGCCTTCGTATGACCTCGCGGATCGACGCCATGACGAAGACGGGAGACCTCCGATGAAGCGACTGGCCGCCGGCCTGATGCTGGCCTCGATTCTCGCCGCGCCCGCCTGGGCGGCGCTCAAGCCCGGCGACAGCGCGATGAAGTTCCAGGCCCCGGCCTCGCTGGGAGGCAAGGTCTACACCTTCGACATGACCAAGGCCCTGAAGAAGGGACCGGTGGTGCTCTACTTCTATCCCGCGGCCTTCACGCCGGGCTGCACCATCGAGGCGCACGAGTTCGCCGACGCCATGGACGAGTACAAGACGCTGGGCGCGACCGTGATCGGCGTCTCGCGCGACCCGATCGACAAGTTGCAGAAGTTCTCGGTCAGCGAGTGCCGCTCCAAGTTCCCGGTGGCGGCCGACGGCGACGGCCACATCACCGCAGCCTATGACGCAACGCTGATCCCGCCGCCGCAATGGGGCCCGAACGCCAAGCCGGTGGCGAACCGAACCTCCTATGTGATCGCGCCGGACGGCAAGATCATCTATGAATACACCAGCCTCGACCCGTCCAAGCATGTGGCCAACACCATGCAGGCCCTGAAGGACTGGCTGGCGGCGCATCCCAAATCCTGACGGACGGGGTGCAGGAAGGCGGGACGATGAGGACGACCCTTCGGTGCATCGCGGCCTTGGCCGCCCTGGCGCTGGGAACGTCCGGCGGCGCGGCCCTGGCGGCCGGCGTCGGGTCCGGCGTGCACGCCCAGGCCCCCTTGCAGGCCCCGCCGGGACTTCTGAAGCTCAGGCCCGAGACGGTCGACCAGTCCTGCATGCAGGCCGTGCGTCTCGTGGGCCAGGGCCGCTACAAGGAGGCGCTGGCGACGCTGCACGAGGCGGCGGGCCTGTTCGCGCCGCACACGGACGTCCTGACCTACATCGGCTACGCCAGCCGCAAGCAGGGCCTGCTCGCGCCCGCGACCAGCCTTTACCGGGACGCCCTGGTGGTCGCGCCGGGGCGCCAGCTGACAGACGACCTGTCCGGCGACGCCGCGGGCGCGGGCGGCGTGGATCGGACCATGGCCCAGCTCGCGCCGGGCGCCCCGGCGCGCCCGGCCTGGATCTCTGGAAGCTGGCGATCGCCGATCCGGCCCGCTGAGCTAGGTGAGGTCAGTCCACCCCGAACGCCCGGCGCCGCTTGGCGGTGGTCGCGTCGGCCTGCGCCGCGCCCTTGTAGCTGGCGACCGCGCGCAACGGGCTGTCCGCGGGGCAGAAGACAAGGTCCATCTCGGTGATGGCGCCGTCCAGCCCCCGGCGCACCATCTGGGCGATGTCGTAGAGCACGAAGCCGCGGGCGGCGAACCAGGCCACCATGTCGGCGAACTCGGCCATGCCGCGCTTCTTGCGGTCGGCCCAGAGCGAGACCTCGGCGATCACCGCCAGGGACCGGCCGACCGTCTGCTCGGCGCCCGCGAGCGCGTCGAGCTCATAGCCCTGGACGTCGAGCTTGAGGATGTTCGGCCCGGTCAGGCCGTGCTCGTCGGCCACCTCGTCGATGGTCACGATGGGCACGGCGCGCAGCCACTCGGGCTTGGGGCTGAGGGTGAAGGAGGACCCGGAGAGGTTGGGCGCCACCACGAGCTGGCCCTCGCCTGCCTGGCGGCCCGCGGCGGCCTGCACGGCGATGGAGCCGGGATGGGCCTCCACGAACGCCTGCATGAAGGCCTGAGACTCGGCCAGAGGCTCGATCATGACGTAGCGGACGTCGGGCCAGACGCCGTAGAGGTCGGGCGTGCCGGTGGCCACGCCCACGTCGAAGATCACCTCGGGCGCGAGGCCCGCGGCGGCGATGCGCTCCAGGCTGCTGCGCTTGGAAAGTCCCGGGGCGAGCGTGTTCTTCGCTTCCATCAGGCGCTGGTCAGCACGCTCTGGAACAGCGTCGCCCCGTCGGTGGACCCGAGCTCCGGCTCGAAGGCGCGGTCGGGGTGGGGCATCATGCCGAGCACATTGCCCCTGGCGTTGACGATGCCGGCGATGTCGCGGGCCGAGCCGTTGGGGTTCTCGCGGTAGCGGAAGACCACCTGGCCCTCGCCCTCCAGCCGGTCGAGGGTGGGCGCCTCGGCAAAGTAGTTCCCCTCGCCGTTGCCGATGGTCATGCGCACTTCGCGGCGGCCCTGGTAGCCGGCGGTGAACCTCGTCTGGGCGTTGGTCACCTCGAGCGCCACCGGCTTGCAGATGTACTTGAGCGAGGCGTTGCGCAGCAGGGCGCCGGGCAGCAGACGCGCCTCGCAGAGCACCTGGAAGCCGTTGCAGATGCCCACGACGGCCACGCCGCGGTCGGCGGCCTTCTTGACCGCGCCCATCACCGGCGACTGGGCGGCCATGGCGCCGCAGCGCAGATAGTCGCCGTAGGAGAAGCCGCCCGGGAGGACGATCAGGTCGAGCCCGGCCGGCAGCTCGGTCTGCGCATGCCAGACCATCTCGACCTTGGAGCCGGTCGAGCGCTCGATGGCGACCTTGCAGTCCCGGTCGCAGTTGGAGCCGGGGAAGACGACGACGGCGGCCTTCATGCGCACTCATCCAGGATTGGCGTGATCGCAGCGGTCCCGGCGGGAGGCGGGAAGGGCTGGCGGAAGCTGAACGCGGCGGCGGCCGGTCCCTCGCGCCGCAGCCGCTCGAGCCGCTCGACGCCCTCGGCGACGGTCGGGACATGGCCGGCCGGAATCCACCACAGCGCCATGAAGGCCTGGTCCGGGACCTCGAAGAACTCGCGCCGGCGACGCATGATCTGCACGTGCGCCGAGCGGTAGACATAGGCGCCCAGCGACGGCAGGTCGGTCCAGACCGACATGTTGATCGCCATCATCGGGTCGCCGTCGAACGGCCGGATGTCGGTGGCGTCGTCGCCTTCGCCCTTGAGTCGCCAGACGAACCCGGGGGCGGCCTCGGCCAGGGCGTTGATGCGGCCCAGGTTGTCGACGAAGTCCTTGATCCGGGGATCGTCCAGCGGCGCGATCAGGCGTCCGATGTTGATCTGGGCGAGATGGAAGCTCACCCCACCTCCACGCGGTAGCTCTCGATCACGGTGTTGGCCAGGAGCTGCTCGGCCATGGCCTTGGCTTCCGCCTCGGCGGCGGCGGCGTCGGCGGTCGCAAGGTCGAGCTCGATGGTCTTGCCCATCCGGACCCCCGAGACGTCGGCGAAGCCGAGCGAATGCAGGGCGCCCTCGATGGCTTTGCCCTGCACGTCCAGGACGCCCGGCTTCAGGAAGACATGGACCTTGGCTTTCAACTGTCTCTACCTCTGGCTCCCGGATGACCGCTTCGCGTCCTCCGGGACGGAGCATCGCATCACGCCGCGCCGCCCTCGATGACCCGAGGCATCTCCTTCATGATTCCCAGCCGGCGCGCCACTTCGGTGTAGCTCTCGATCACTTGGCCGAGGTCGCGGCGGAAGCGGTCCTTGTCGAGCTTCTCGTTGGTGGCCGAGTCCCAAAGGCGGCAGGAGTCCGGGCTGATCTCGTCGGCCAGAAGGACGCGCGAGAAGTCGCCTTCCCACATGCGGCCGTACTCGATCTTGAAGTCCACGAGGGTGATGCCGACCGCGCCGAACATCCCGGTCAGGAAGTCGTTGACGCGCAGCGTCATGGCCAGCATGTCGTCGATCTCCTGGGTCGAGGCCCAGTTGAACGCGGTGATGTGCTCCTCGGAGACCAGCGGATCGTGGAGCTTGTCGTCCTTGTAGTAGAACTCGATGATCGAGCGGGGCAGGGGCTGGCCTTCGGGAATGCCGAAGCGGTTGGACAGCGAGCCGGCTGCGACGTTGCGGCAGACCACCTCCAGCGGGATGATCTCCACCTCCTTGATCAGCTGCTCGCGCAGGTTCAGACGGCGGATGAAATGGTTCTGCACGCCGATCGAGTTCAACCGCGTCATGATGTACTCGGAGATGCGGTTGTTGATGACGCCCTTTCCCTCGAGCACGGCCTTCTTGGTCGCGTCGAAGGCGGTGGTGTCGTCCTTGAAGTACTGGATCAGGGTGCCGGGCTCGGGGCCTTCGAAAAGGATCTTGGCCTTGCCCTCGTAGATCTTCTTGCGGCGGGTGGTCATGGCTCTAGCCTGCCCCGAAGGGGAAATCGGACGTTCCGACGAAGCCGCCGAAAGGGGGGCTCCGACTCGGCCGCGCCCCGTAGATAGGACGGGCGCGAGCCTAGCGGAATGCCCTCCCCCGCGCAAACCGGCGAACCGGCTCCCACTTGCCCTGAATCCGCTCTAAGGATCGGACATGACGTCGCCGCCTGATGGCGAAGAGCCGCCTTCGCCATATCCTCGCATGGTGCGCCGCATCGGCGATCCCGCGCCGTTGGTGATGCGCGCCCGTGGCGAGCCTCTGATCGACTTCTATCACCGCATCCTGGCGCTGCCGCTGTCGGGCGTGCTGGTGCTGATGGCCTGCGCCTTCGTCGCCATCAACCTGGTCTTCACCGCGCTCTATCTGGCGATCCCCGACGGCGTGGCCAACCTGGAGCGGGGCGACGTCTGGAACGCCTTCTTCTTCAGCGTCCAGACCTTCGGGACCATCGGCTACGGCTACATGTACCCGCAGAGTTTCTGGGCCAATCTGGTGATGACCTGCGAGACCTTCGCGGGGCTGGTCTATGTGGCGATGGCCACGGGTCTGGTGTTCGCCAGGGTGTCGCGGCCGACCGCCCGGGTCGACTTCAGCCGCACGGCCGTGGTGCATCTCTTCGAAGGCGTCCCGACCCTGATGTTTCGCGCGGCCAATCGCCGCGCGAACCAGATCCTGGAGGCCGAGGTGATGGTCACGCTCGCACGCGACGTGACGACCGCCGAGGGCCGCTCGATGCGCCGCTTCGACGAGCTGAAGGTGCTGCGCGCACGCTCGCCGCTGTTCGCCTTCACCTGGACCGTGATGCACCCCATCGGCGAGGACAGCCCGCTCCTGGGCGCGACGCGCCAGACCCTTGCCCGCGAACGGGCCGAGATCGTGGTGGTGCTGAGCGGCGTGGACGACCGATACGCCCAGCGCGTGCACGCCCGCCACTCCTACACGGCGGGCGAAGTTGTGTTCGACAGGCGCTTCGCCGACGTTCTGTCGCTGCGTCCGGACGGGCGGCGGATGATCGACTATCGCCGCTTCCACGAGCTCGAGGACCTCTGACGTTTGCATTGAACGGCGCCGGGGGGCGGGCTATGCAGCCGCGGCGAGGCACACAGGCATGACCACCTTCGACGATCGCGAGCAGGGCTTCGAGGCCAAGTTCGCTCACGAGCAGGATCTCGAGTTCAAGACGAGCGCCCGGCGCAACCGGCTGCTTGGCCTGTGGGCGGGAGAGCTGATGGGGCTGCAGGTCCCGCACCTGGAGGACTACGCCAAGGCGGTGGTGAAGTCGGACTTCGAGCAGCCCGGCGACGAGGACGTCTTCCGCAAGGTGTTCGAGGACCTCAAGGGCTCGGGCGTCCAGGTCAGCGAGGGCGACGTGCGCATGAAGATGGCGGAGCTGACCGCCGTGGCGCGCGAACAGATCAAGGCGGGCGCCTAAGGCGCGACGGGGTCAGACACAATCGCCTGCCGCCGATTCCCGCTCTGAATTCGTCCATCCAGAGCGCGTTCGAGCGGCGGAGCCGCACACGCTTCGCCTGTTGCGCGCCAGCCTTCCCCAAACGGGGTGCGTCGATTTCGTCCGTCCTGAAACGGTTGACGTCGCCGCGCCGCGGTTCAAGCTCGACCGCGATGAGCTTGATGAGTCCGTCATGAGTTTCGGGATCGATCGGAGGCTCCTGGCCGCGCCCAAGATCCGGCGCGCGCGCGAGGACGACGCCCTGGACGTGGTCTTCTGGTTCCCCGACCGGGCGGCCGTCCAGCGCTGGGGCGGCCAGCAGGTCCCCGATCCCCTGGCTGCGGAGTGGCTCGCGGCCCAGTTCACGGCCGCGGCTCCCGAGCACTACGCCATGACCGACGAGGACGACCGGCCGGTCGGCCTGTTCGGCCTCAGGTTCCACGAGCGCGAGCGGCGGGCGCACCTGATCCGCGTGGCGATCTCGCCGATCTTCCGCGGCGAGGGGCTGTCGTCCCGGCTCCTGCGCGGCGCATCGACCCTGGCGCGCGAGCGGCGGGCCCAGCGTCTGACGCTGAACGTCTACGGGTCGAACGGCGATGCCAGGGCGGCCTACGAGCGGGCGGGCTTCTTCCCGTTCGAGTACGCCAAGGCCCGCGAGGACTCCACGGGCATGATGGTGCGGATGCTCAAGCCGCTCTGATCGCGGCCTTGGATCCCGCGCCGAACACGCGCTCGAAGATCAGGTCCACGTGCTTGAAGTGGTAGGCGTCGTCGAAGAGCTCGGCGAGCGCCTCGTCCGACAGGCGCGGGCGCACGACGGGGTCGGCCTTCAGGAGGTCGATGAACCGGCCCTCGCCGCGCCAGACCTTCATGGCGTTGGACTGGACCGCCGCATAGGCGTCCTCGCGCGAAAGCCCCTTCTGGGTCAGGGCCAGGAGCACGCGCTGGGAGTGGACGAGCCCGCCCAGGCGATCGAGGTTCTTCCTCATGTTCTCGGGGTAGACCACCAGCCGCTCGACGACCCCGGCCAGGCGGCGAAGGGCGAAGTCCAGGTGCACGGTGGCGTCCGGGCCGATGCCGCGCTCGACCGAGGAGTGGCTGATGTCGCGCTCGTGCCAGAGCGCCACGTCCTCGAGCGCCGGGATCACGGCTGAGCGGACGAGGCGGGCGAGGCCCGTCAGGTTCTCGGTCAGGATCGGGTTGCGCTTGTGCGGCATGGCCGATGAGCCCTTCTGGCCCGGATCGAAGGGCTCTTCGGCTTCCAGCACCTCGGTGCGCTGCAGGTGGCGGATCTCGACGGCCAGGCGCTCGACCGAGGCGGCGACCACGGCCAGGGCGGCGAAGTAGGCCGCATGCCGGTCACGCGGGATGGTCTGGGTGGAGACCGGCTCGACCTTGAGGCCGAGCTTGTCGGCGACGTGCTCCTCCACCCGTGGGTCCACGTTGGCGAAGGTGCCGACCGCGCCTGAGATGGCGCAGACCGCGATCTCCTCGCGCGCCCGCACGAGGCGCTCGCGGGCGCGGACGAACTCGGCGAAGTGGCCGGCGAGCTTGATCCCGAAGGTGGTGGGCTCGGCGTGCACGCCGTGGCTGCGGCCCACGACCGGGGTCAGCTTGTGTTCCAGCGCACGGCGCTTGAGCGCGGCCAGGACCAGGTCCACGTCCTCGATCAAGAGGTCCGCGGCGCGGGTGAGCTGGACGCCGAGGCAGGTGTCGAGCACGTCCGAGGAGGTCATGCCCTGGTGCAGGAACCTGGCCTCGGGGCCGACGATCTCGGCCACGTGGGTCAGGAAGGCGATGACGTCGTGCTTGGTGACCCGCTCGATCTCGTCGATGCGCGTCTCGTCCCAGACCGCGTCCTTGCCCTTGGCCCAGATCGTTTCGGCGGCGAGCTTGGGGATGGTCCCCAGCTCGGCCATGGCGTCGGCGGCGTGGGCCTCGATCTCGAACCAGATGCGATAGCGGGTCTGGGCCGACCAGATCGCGGCGGCTTCGGCTCTCGCATAACGGGGGATCATGGCCGGTGAATGGGCGCCGGCGGCGGCCCCTGTCAAGGGCGGCGCCGATGGCCTATGTCCGGCGCGCGGGGGATGAAGAGGAGCCTTGCGCATGGAGATCGTCATCGGAACCCGGAAGTGGTCGACTTGGTCGTTGAGAGCCTGGGCGGCCCTGAAGCACACCGGCGCCGAGTTCACCGAGACGCTCATCGCGCTTCGGCAGGCGGGAACGACGACCAACACGATCGCGCCTCACTCGCCCTCCAAGCTGGTCCCGGCGCTGAAGGACGGCGCGCTGACGATCTGGGATTCGCTGGCCATCTGCGAGTACCTGAACGAGACGTTCCCCGAAGCGATGCTGTGGCCGAAGGACCGGGTCGCGCGGGCGCTCGGGCGGGCGGCGGCGGCGGAGATGCACTCGGGCTTCCCGTCCCTGCGCGGGGAGTGCCCGATGGACCTGGCCATGCAGTCCCGGCGCGCGGACCTGACCGAGGCGACCGCGCGGGACGTGCGCCGGGTCGTCGAGCTGTGGTCGGACCTGCGCGGGCGCTTCAAGGACGACGGCCCGTACCTTCTGGGCGCCTGGTCCATCGCCGACGCCTTCTTCACGCCGGTGGCCACGCGGTTCCGCACCTATGACATCAGGCTGTCGGACTACGGCGACCGGGGCCTGGCCGGCGCCTACGGCGAGGCGCTCCTCGAGGCGCCCGAGTTCAAGGCCTGGGAGGCGGCGGCCCTGAAGGAGGCCTAGCGGGCTGAGGAACGAGTCCGGTCCCGGGACCAAGTTCGGCCAATTCACGCCATTCTGACAGCATCGGCAAAGGTCGCCCCATTGAAATCATAGAGCTTTTCCAACTGGCCCAGGGCGAGGTCATCGCCGTGACCAGGCCGAAAGCGCCAATCCCTCGGCCTGCCAGCGGCGCAACTCGATCGGACGCTGCCGGAGTCCGTTTGAGCTTCGCATGACAAGCCTTTGAAATCGTGCGGATCGGACCACAAGCGGATGGGAGCCATCCGTTGGCCGCGATCCACCAGGACCCAGAGCCTTGTCCGGCCGGACGAGGCTCTAGCGGCGGCCGCGGAAGGCGCCGCGCATCTGGGACATGCTGATGTAGCCTTTGTGGTCCGTGTCCATGGCGGCGAACTGGGTCGCCGTGGCCTTGTCGATCTCGGCCTTGGTGACGAAGCCGTCGCTATTCTGGTCCAACTGCATGAACCGATCCTCGGGCGAGCCGCCAGGCCCGCCGCCGCCGAAGCGGCCCCCACCAGGGCCGCCGCCGGGCCCACGCCCGCCGCCGAAGCGCGCCATCCGGTCCTTCACATAGGCCAGGTACTCATCCTTGGAGATCTTGCCGTCGGCGTTGGCGTCCGCCTGCATCAGCCGGCTCTCGCGCGCAGACTGCATCTCCTGGAGGGTGATCTTGCCGTCGCCGTTGGCGTCAGGTCCGTAGCCGGCCTGGGCAAAGGCGGCCGCGCCCACGAGCGCGAGCACCGCCGCCGGCGCGGCGAACAGGGTCTTCATCTGGTTGCTCCGACTCCCGCCCCAGGATGGGAGGCTAGTGCTGCGAGGCTCAAACGAATGGTCCACCATTCGTTTGAGCCTCGCAGCACAAGTCTTTGATTTAGTGCATCGAACCACAGACGGATGATGAATCATCCGTCTGCTACGATGCACTAGGCGGAGGGGCCGGCGGCGGTATGGCGGCCAGGCTTCATCACTGACACAAAGGCGGCGCGGGCCCGGGTCCTGAGGCCGCCCAGCCGTCGTTCCAGGGCCCCGAAGTCGCGCGCATGCCCGGCCTGGGCGAGGAGGGCGAGGAAGCCGCTGGGCTCGGCGGCGGGATCGGCGCCCTCCGCAAGCGCGATCTTCAGGAGCTGGGCGAGATCCTGCTGCAACGTCCAGGCCTCGAGGAGCGTCTTGACCTGGGCCGGCCCCAGGAGGCGCGCCTCGCCGAGCGCGGCCAGCGCCCTGGCGGTGTTGGGCTCGAGCGGGCCGCCCCGGGCGGCGTTCACGAGCTGCAGGTACTGGGTGACGAACTCGATGTCGACGAAGCCGCCGGGCGAGAGCTTCAGGTCCCAGAAGCCGGATGGTGGCCGTTCGCGCGCCATCAGCTCGCGCATGTCCTGCACGTCGCGCGCCGCGGTCCCGGGATCGCGCGGCCGGCGCAACGCCCTCGCTATGGCCGCCTCGGCCACTGCCGCGAACTCGCGCGACGTGCACCAGACCACGCGCGCGCGGGTCATGGCCAGGAGCTCCCAGGTCTCCGCCGCGCCCTCGCGCGTCGAGCCGTCGTAGTAGCCCTCGAACGCACGAAGGCTCACCGCCACCGGCCCCGAGGTGCCGGATGGGCGAAGCCGCATGTCGACCTGGTAGAGCGCGCCCTCGGCCGTCGGCGCGGACAGGGCCGCCACCAGCCGCTGGGTGAAACGGGCGTAGAAGGTCTGGGCGCCCCAGCCCTTGATCGACAACTCGGCGGCGGGATCGGCGGGCCGGTAGAGCGTCATCAGGTCCAGGTCCGAGCCCGAGGTCATCTCGCGCGAGCCGCACTTGCCGAGCGCGATCACGGCCGTGTCGCCGGGGAAGGCGCCGGCCTGGCGCTCGATCTCGTCCAAGGCGGCGCCGGCGAGGGCGCGGATGCAGGCGTCCGCCAGCCCGGCGAAGGCGCGGCCCGCGTCCTTGGCGTCCGCGGCGCCGGACAGGAGCTGGACGCCGATGCGGAAGCTCTGCTCGCGGTGAACCCGCCGGGCCGCGTCCATCGCCGCCTCGAAGCCGGCGGCGCCGGCGACCGCTTCCTCGACCGCGCGCACATCCTCGTCGGTGACCGGATCGAAGAAGGCCGAGTCGAACAGGGCGTCCAGCGCGGCGGGCCGGCGCGCCAGGGTCCGCGCGAGCTCGGGCGCGAAGGCGAGGACCCGCACCACGAGCTCCAGCAGCCTGGGCTGGGCCAGGAACAGGGACTGGACCTGCACGCCCGAGGTCAGGCCCGAGAAGAAGTCGACGAACCGGTTGAAAGCCGCGTCCGGCGCGCCCGAGGCGTGGGCGGCTTCCAGCACCCTCGGCGCCAACCGGGTGAAGAGCTCGCGCCCCCGCTCTGTGCGGGTGGCGGCGATCCGACCGTGGTGCCAGGCGCGGATCCTCGCCGCGACCTGGGGTGGCTCGGAGAAGCCCATCCGACCCAGGGTGGCCAGGGTCTCCGGATCGTCCTCCACGCCCGTGAACACCAGGCTGCCGAAGCGGGAGGCCAGAGGCTCCTCGCCCGCGAATAGCTCGCCGTAGCGGAGGTTGACGGTCCTGAGGATCCGGCCGACCGCCAGGTCGAAGCGGTGCAGGTCGCCGTAGCCGAAGAGGGCGGCGACGCGTTTGCGCTCGGCGTCCGCCTCGGGAAGCCTGTGGGTCTGCTCGTCGCCGACCATCTGGACGCGGTGCTCCAGCGCGCGAAGCTCGATGTAGGCGTCCCTGAGCTCGCGGACGGCCTCGTGCGACACATGGCCGGCGGCCGCGAGGGCCTCGAGCGCGTCCAGGGTGCGCGAGGACCTGAGGCTCGGGTCGCGCCCGCCCAGGATCAGCTGCTGGGTCTGGACATAGAACTCGATCTCTCGGATTCCGCCGGCCCCGAGCTTGAGGTTGTGGCCGGGCGCGGTCAGCCGCTCGTCGGCCTTGTGGACGTGGATCTGGCGCTTGATCGAATGGATGTCGGCGATGGCCGCGAAGTCGAGGTTCCGCCGCCAGACGAAGGGCTCGAGCGCCTTCAGGAACCTCTCGCCTCGCTCGACGTCCCCGGCGCAGACGCGAGCCTTGATGAAGGCGGCCCGCTCCCAGTTCTGGCCGACGTTCTCATAGTAGTCGAGCGCCGCAGGGACCGGCGCGGCGACGGGCGTGGCGGCCGGGTCGGGCCGCAGGCGCAGGTCCACCCGGAAGACGTAGCCGTCCTCCGTCCGCTCCTGCAGCAGGCGCGAGAGCGTCTGGGCGAGCTGGATGGCGACGGCCTGCGGCTCGACGCCGGGCGCGGCCGGCAGGGCCTCGGGCTCGTAGAAGACCGAGATGTCGATGTCGGAGGAGTAGTTGAGCTCGCCCGCCCCATGCTTGCCCATGGCGATGACGAAGAGGCCGGGGACGGGGCCGGCGCGCGCATCCGGCGGCGCGCTGAGCTTTCCCCGCTGGGCGGCCTCGACCGCGGCGAGGCGCAGGGCCGCGTCGACGGCGGCGTCGGCGAAGCGCGTCAAGGCGCCGGTGACCGCGTCGAGGTCCCAGACGCCGCCGAGGTCGCAGAGCGCGGTCAGGAGATGCAGCTCGGCCTTCAGCCGGCGAAGGCGCGCGGATCCGTCGACGTCGTCTGCGGCCCGATGGGCGCCCGCGAGGATGTCGTCCAGCCGCGCCGCGGGGACCGTCTCGAGGACGGCCTTCATGCGCTCGGGCCGGTTGCGGACGAGCGAGAACAGATAGGGCGAGGCGGCGAAGACCGGGGCCAGCGCCGGCCAGGCCGAGCCGAGCATCGGGGCCCAGCCGTCCGGCCGCGCCGCGGCGTCGAGCGTCTCGCGGGCCAGGCCGGCGATGCGGGCGTCGATCACGGGCCCGCAGGGCTTGATCAGGCCGGCGAGGGGCGCCTCGGCCATGGCCGCCTCAGCCGGGGCGCGGCAGGATGAGGGCGACCCTGAGGCCCGGCCCCATGCCGCCGGCCGCGCCAGGGCCCTCGTCGATCTCCAGGCGTCCGCGGTGAGCCTCGGCGACGGCGGCCACCAGCGACAGGCCAAGGCCGGCGCCGGGCAGGTTGCGGCTGTTCTCGAGGCGTACGAAGCGCTGAACGATGCGGGCGCGATCCGTCTCGCTGACGCCGGGGCCGGTGTCGGTGACGGAGAACTCGATCTCGCCGGAGGACCGGCGGCGCACCCGCAGCATCACCGCCCCGCCCTCGGGGGTGTACTTGACCGCATTGTCCAGGAGGTTGGCGATGGCCTGGGCGACAAACTCGCGGTTGCCGCGGGCGGCGAGCTGGGGCGTGAGCTCGGCCTTGAACTCCAGGCCCTTCTCCTCGCACAGCGGCTCGTAGAGCTCGGCCACGCCCGCGGCGAGCCCGCCCGGGTCGAAGGCGGTGGGATCGGGGGCCTGGCCGGCCGCCTGCAGCCGCGCGATCGCGAGCACGGCGCTGAAGGTGCGCAGCACGCCCTCGGCGTCGTCCAGCGCCTGGGCGAGCGCCGCCTTGGGATCGCCCTTGCCCGCCTCCACGTCCAGCAACGCCACTTCCAGGCGCGCGCGCAGCCGCGTCAGGGGCGAGCGCAGGTCGTGGGCGATGGCGTCGCCGGCATGGCGGATTCCCGCCATGGAGCGTTCCAGCCGGTCCAGCATGTCGTTCAGGCCCGCGGCCAGCTCGTCGAACTCGTCGTGGGCGCCGCGGACCTTGGCGCGGGCGTGCAGGTCGCCCGCCTGCACGGAGGCGACCACGGCGTTGAGCCCGCTCATGGCCCGGTTGACGTTGCGGCTCACGACCAGGCCGCCGGCCAGGCCCAGGAGCACCATCAGCGCACCGGCGCCCTGCATGGCCCGCACGATCTTGACCACGAAGGACTCCGCCTCGCCGATGTCGGCGCCGACGAAGATGCGCTCGCCGGTCGGCAGGCGGATCTGTTCGCCCCTGGCGGGCTGGCGCACCTCCGCGCCGCTGGGATCGTTGGTGGTGACGGTGAACGGCGCCCAGGCGACGTCGTCGGTGCTGGACGCCAGGGGCGAGACGGCGATCGAGCCGGTGATGCGCTGGCCGGCCTTGTCCATCAGGAGGTAGAGGAACGGCCGGCCATCGGCCATCCGCTCGATCAGGGACTGGTTGAGCGCGTTCATCCCGCCCTGGCGGTAGACGGTCTCCAGCGAGCGCATCTCGGCGGAGATCTCGAAGTCGGCGCGGCGGGTCACCTCGCCCGCGGTGACGGCGTAGATGTAGAAGAGGAAGGCGGCCGCCGCGAGGGCGAACACCGCCAGGAACATCAGGGTCAGGCGGAAGGGCGTCGTGCGGAAGAGCGGGGGGAGGCGCACGTCGTCCGTCCGAGGGCCCTAGGCTTCCAGCCGGTAGCCCGCCCCGCGCACGGTCTGCAGCATCGGCCGGTCGAAGCCTTTGTCGATCTTGGAGCGCAGGCGCGAGATGTGGACGTCGATGACGTTGGTCTGCGGGTCGAAATGGTACTCCCAGACCTTCTCCAGCAGCATGGTGCGCGTCACCGACTGGCCCGCGTGGCGCATCATGAACTCCAGGAGCTGGAACTCGCGCGGCTGCAGGTCGATCTCCTTGCCCTGCCGGCGCACGGTGCGGTGGATCAGGTCCATCTCGAGCTCGCCGACCTTGAGGACGGTCTGCACCGATCCGGTCTCATGGCGGCGGGCCAGCGCCTCGACGCGGGCGATCAGCTCGGCGAAGGCGTAGGGTTTGACCAGGTAGTCGTCGCCGCCGGCCTTCAGGCCCGCGACGCGGTCGTCGATCTCGCCCAGCGCCGACAGGAACAGCACCGGCGTGCGGTCGCCCTCGCGGCGCAGCGTCTCCACCATCGCGATGCCGTCCATGCGCGGCATCATCCGGTCGACCACAAGGACGTCGAACCCGCCCTGCCGGGCCATGTCGAGCCCGATCGCGCCGTCCTCGGCCCGATCGGCCTCGTGCCCGGCCTCGGCCAGACCACGCGCCATGGTCTCGGCAGCTTCCACGTCGTCTTCAACGATCAGTATGTGCAACGTCGGCCCCCAGCTCGTTCGCAGGACCACGCGAGGGCGCAGGCCCGCGAGCGATCTTAAGGCTCAATTTTGATCGGCACGAAGATATTGCGCCCGTTGCGGTGGATTTGCAGCAGGACGCTCGTCCGTCCGGCCTTCTTGGCGGCGTCGACGGCGCCTAGGACATCGGCCGGCGAAGCCGCCGCCTTGTCGCCCGCGCGAACGATGACGTCGCCGCGCTTCAGGCCCTTCTGACCGGCGTCCGACGAGCCTTTGACGCTCTCGACGACCACGCCCTGGACGCCCGCCGGAATGCTGTAGCGCCGCTGGGCCGCCTCATCGAGCGGTCCGAAGGTCATGCCGAGCGCGCTCGGGCGCGGGGTCTGGCCGCCCTGCTCGGGGGCGCCGCCCTGGTCTTCGTTGTCGTCCTTGTCCTGCTTGGCCAGCTCCTGCTCGGATGGCCGCACGCCGGCCCGGATGTCGATGTCCATGGCCTTGCCGTTGCGCAGCACCTGCAGGTGCATCAGGTCGCCGGTGTTGGTGCCGGCGACCAGCCGGGTCAGGCTGGTGGAGCTGTCGACGGCGTGGCCGTTCAGGGCCAGAACGACGTCCCCGGGCTTGAGGCCGGCCTTCTCGGCCGGGCCGCCGGGAGTGAGCTGGGCGACGAGGGCGCCCTTCTTTCCGGAGATGCCGAGGCTGTCGGCGATCTCGGGCGTGACGTTCTGGATCACCGCGCCCATGTAGCCGCGGGTGACCTTGCCGCCGGCGATCAGCTGCTTGGTCACCTGCTCGGCGACGTCGGCGGGGATGGCGAAGCCGATGCCGACCGATCCGCCCGAGGGCGAGTAGATCGCGGTGTTGACGCCGATCACGCGGCCATAGACGTCGAAGGTCGGCCCGCCGGAGTTGCCCCGATTGATGGGCGCGTCGATCTGGATGTAGTCGACGAACGGCCCCTGGTCGATGTCGCGGCCATAGGCAGAGACGATCCCCGCGGTGGCGGTGCCGCCGAGGCCGAAGGGGTTGCCGATGGCGATCACCCAGTCGCCCACGCGCGGCTTGGCTGCGTTCTCGAAGCTGACGAACGGGAAGCCGTGGCCCTCGACCTTGATCACGGCGATGTCGGTGGCCTCGTCGCGGCCGACCACCGTGGCCTTCAGCTCGCGCTTGTCCTTCAGCGTGACCTTGATGTCGGTGGCGTTCTCGACGACGTGGTTGTTGGTGACGATGTAGCCATCCTGCGAGATGAAGAAGCCAGAGCCCGAGGACATGGCCTGAGGCGGCGCGCCGTCGCCGTCGTCGTCCCCGCCGCTTCCGCCGCCGCCCTTGCCGCCCTTGCCCTTGGGCACGATGTCGAAGGGGAAGTTCTCGAAGCCCGGGATCGAGCGCAAGGCGCGCGCGTCGACCTTCGACGTCACGTCGATGGACACCACCGCAGGCGAGACACGGTCGAAGATGTCGGCGAAGGACAGGGGCGCGCCCGGCGGGGGCGCGAACATGGGCGCGGTCGAGGCCTTGATCACGCCCGGCCGCGCCGCGGCGGGCGGCCAGCTCAGCCCCGCGCCGGCCAGGGCCGCGGCGGCGATGCCGGCCCCGGCGATCGCGCCGACCAGGTAACCCGTCTTGGGAACAGCCATCTCTTACCTCTTCCGCGGCGTCAGCGGCGCGTTGGACCTAACTAGGCGCACTGCCGCACAGCGCCAACACTCACAAGTTACCTTTCCGTCATTCCCAAGCTCGCCCTGCGGCGCTTCTTGGGCGCGACGGCGTCGGATCCCGTCCCGAAGTCCAGGCTCCTCAGCTTCGATTCCTCTTCGGGGCTCAGGGCGGTCTCCAGGACGGCGGGCCGGCGCGCTCGCCACGCAAAGAACGCGCCGCCGCCCAGGAGGATCAGGGCGGGCGTCAGCCAGAGCAGGGCGTTGCCCTCCGACAGGCGCGGCTTGAGCAGGATGAACTCGCCATAGCGGTCCGTCATGAAGGCCGTTATCTGGGCGTCCGTGCGGCCCTGCGCAATCTGCGCGCGGACGATCTGGCGCAGGTCGCGGGCGAGGCTCGCCTGGGAATCGTCGATTGATTCGTTCTGGCAGACGAGGCAGCGGAAGGTCTTGAACAGGCGCCGGGCTCGGGCCTCCTCGGCGGGGTCCTTCAGCCGGTCGGCGGGGTCGTCGGCGGCCGCGGCGATGCTGAGCAGCCCCGCGACGGCGCCGGCCACGAGCTGGCGGCGGTTCATTCGGCCGGGCCCGGCGCGAGACGCGCGGCGGCCGCCTTGGGCAGGGCGAAGCGCAGGCGCCGGTCCGACAGCGAGATCAGGCCGCCGAGCGCCATGATGATCGGCCCGAAGAAGATCAGCCGCGCCCAGGGATTGTAGAAGGCCCGGAGCACCCAGGCGTCCGAGCGGCTGTCGCCGAGCACGACGTAGAGGTCGTCCAGGCCCTTCTGGCAGATCGCGACCTCGGAGGTCGACTGGTTGCCGACCGGATAGAAGCGCCGCTCGGGCGCGGCGCTGCAGACCGCGGTTCCGCCCCGGGTGACGGTCACGATCCCGCGCTCGGCGTCGTAGTTGGGCCCCTGGACCTGGCCGACCCGGTCGAGCGTGAGGGTGTAGGCGCCCAGCCGCATCCGGCCGCCCTCCGAGAGGGCCTGGGAGGCCTCGACCTTCCAGCCGCTCTCGACGCAGGCGCCCAGCACGAAGAGGCCCAGCCCGATATGCGCCAGGGTCATGCCCCAGGCGCCGCGGGGCAGTCCGGCCAGCCGCCGTCCGACCTCCCCGAGGCGGGCGCGGCCGAGCCTGGCGCGCTCGGCGACCTCGGTCAGCGCGCCGGCGATGAGCCAGGCGCCGAGCGCGACCCCGAGCGCGGGCGCGAGCTTGCCCGGGTGCTGGACGAAATAGACGGCGAGCCCCGCCAGCACCGCGATCACGGCGGCGGCCCACAGCCGCTGCAGCGCGCCCAGCGCGTCGGCGCGCTTCCAGGTCAGCAGCGGCCCCGCGGGAAGCAGGATGAGGCAGGCGGCCATCAGGGGGACGAAGGTGAGGTTGAAGAACGGCGGGCCCACCGAGATCGGCTCGCCGGTCAGGGCCTCGCGGATCAGGGGGTAGAGGGTCCCCACCAGCACCGTCGCCGCCGCGGCGGCCAGGAACAGGTTGTTCAGGACCAGCGCGCCCTCTCGGCTGACGGGGGCGAACAGGCCGCCCGGCTCCAGCTTGGGCGCGCGCCAGGCGAACAGGGCGAAGGCCCCCCCCGCGGCGATGGCCATGATGACCAGCAGGATGACGCCCCGCGTCGGGTCGACGGCGAAGGCGTGAACCGAGGTCAGGACGCCAGAGCGTACGAGGAAGGCGCCCAGCATGGACAGGGAGAAGGCGAGGATCGCCAGGAACACCGTCCAGCCGGCGAGCGCGCCGCGCTTCTCGGTGACGACGGCCGAGTGCAGCAGGGCGGTCCCGGCCAGCCAGGGCATGAAGCTCGCGTTCTCGACCGGGTCCCAGTACCACCAGCCGCCCCAGCCGAGCTCGTAGTAGGCCCAGTACGAGCCCAGCGTGATGCCGATGGTCAGAAGGCTCCAGGCCGCCAGCGACCAGGGCCTGACCCACCTCGCCCAGGCCGCGTCGACGCGGCCGAGGATCAGGGCGGCCAGGGCGAAGGAGAAGACGATCGAGAAGCCGACATAGCCCGAGTAGAGGAAGGGCGGGTGGATCGCCAGGAACGGGTCCTGCAGCAGGGGATTGAGCGAGCGGCCCTCGACCGGCGCGGGGACGAGCCGCACGAAGGGGCTGGACGCCAGGGCGGTGTAGCCGATGAACAGGACGCCCAGCCCGCCCTGGACGGCGACGACCAGGGCCTTCAGCTTGGCGGGCAGGCCGCGCCCGGTCAGGGCCACGGCCGCGCCGAAGCCGGTGAGCGCCAGGCACCACAGGAGCATGGAACCCTCGTGGCTGCCCCAGACGCCGGCGATCTTGTAGAGCAGCGGCTTGGTGGTGTGGGAGTTGGCCGCCACGTTCGCCACCGAGAAGTCGGAGCGCACGAAGGCGGTCATCAGGGCGAAGAAGGCGACGGCGATGGCCAGGAAGGCGCCGCCGGCCGCGCCCTCGCCGGCGCCCTGGAGCGCGCGCGAGCCGCGCGCCGCGCCGACCGCCGAGAGGGACGATTGGGCGATCGACAGGACGAGCGCCAGGACGAGGGCGAAGGATCCCAGCTCGGCGATCATGACGCGGCGGCGGAAGGCTGAGCGGCGGGCGCCGGGCCGGCGGACGTCCGCGTCGCGCCTTCGGGGCGCCATTCGCCGGACTTCTTCAGCGCCTGGACGAGCTCCTTGGGCATGTAGCGCTCGTCGTGCTTGGCGAGCACCTGGCTCGCCTCGAAGCGGCCGCCCGCGTCGAAGGCGCCCTGGGCGACCACGCCCTGGCCCTCGCGGAACAGGTCCGGCAGCTCGCCGTGGAAGACCGCCTTCACCGCCGAGGCGTGGTCGGCGATCTTGAAGGTCACGGTCCCGTCGGCGAGGCGGCTGACGCTGCCCGGCTGGACCAGCCCTCCGATGCGCACGACCTGTCCGGCCGGCACGTGCTTGGCGCGCGCTTCGGAGGGGCCGTAGAAGAAGACGACAGCGTCGCGCATGGCCCATAACGACAGGCCGACCGCGAAGGCGAGGATGGGCGCGACGGCGAGGATCACGGTCAACCGGCGACGCGCCTTACGGGACTTGGGAAGCAGGGACATCAAGCAACCGGCTCATTGCGAGCCGCCTTTCGCGGCGGAACATAATCCTTACGGCGGCGCGCGCCAGCGGCAGGCTGTAAAGACCCCCTCGATTCGGTCTACAAGCCGGCGAAACTCCGGGGAGCCGCCGTGATCGACGTCGGGCTGAGGCCTGCGCCCATGAGCCTCTGGCGGACCGATCCGCAAGCGTTCGCCCGCGCCTTCATGGACTCCTTCGAGACCTTCGGCTTCGCGGTCGTGGCCGCGCCGGAGCTGGACCCCGGGGTCCTGTCCGAGGCCCGGCTCGCCGCACTCGATTTCTTCGCCCTGCCGCCGGCCGAGAAGCGCCGCTGGCGCGGGCCGGGCCAGGACGGCCAGCGCGGCTACACGCCCTTCGGCGTCGAGCACGCCAAGGGCGCCTCGCGGCCGGACCTGAAGGAATTCTGGCACGTCGGGCGCGAGCTTGCGCCCGACCATCCCTATCGCGCCTTCATGCGGGACAATGTCTGGCCCGACCGGCCGGCCGGCTTCCCCGGCGCGATCGGGCGGCTCTACCACGCGCTCGACGACCTCGGCCGCGAGCTGCTGCGCGCCACGGCGCTGGGCCTGGGGCTGGAGCGCGGCTGGTTCGACGACAAGACCGCCGAAGGGGATTCGATCCTGCGGCTGGCGTACTATCCGCCGGTCGGCCCGGACGCCGCGGGCGTCAGGGCCGGCGCGCACGAGGACATCAACGTCATCACGCTCCTGCTCGGCGCCGAAGAGGCCGGCCTCGAGATCCTGACGCGCGAGGGCGAGTGGCTGGCGATCAACCCGCCCCCGGGCGCCGTGGTGGTCAATGTGGGCGACATGCTGCAGCGGCTGACGAACGACCGGCTGCCCTCGACCACCCACCGGGTGGTCAATCCGCCGCCCGAGCGGCGCGGTTTCGCACGGCTCTCCACGCCCTTCTTCGTCCACTTCGAGCCGGACTTCCTGATCCGGACCCTGCCGTCCTGCGTCGGGCCGGCCGCGCCGGACCGCCATCCCGAGCCGGTCACGGCCTTCGACTACCTGCAGCAGCGGCTGGTGGAGATCGGGCTGAAGGGCGCGGCCTAGGGGCCAGACTCAATTGCGCCTGAGCAATATCAACAGCTTAGGCCCCCCAACGACCGCTCATCCCCGGCCCGGCTCGGAGGCCGGGCTGAACTCCAGCGGGGACCCAGGTGTTTTTGTCGCCGGGTCTCAACCGCACGGGCGCCTCCAAGCCATCGAGAACACAGAAAAAGCCTGGGTCCCCGCTTTCGCGGGGATGAACGGAATTGGGTACGGACCCTGGGCTGTCAGGCCGCCGCGTCCTCGCGCGCGCGGCCGGGCGGCTGGGCGGGCGAGCCGCCGACGTAGCGGACCACCTCGCGGGCGGCGGCGGCCAGCCTCTGGAGCTCGAAGGGCGCGTCCTCGATCGTCTCCGACACGAGGTCTTCCAGCGCCTTGGCCAGGCGCAGCAGCTTCTGGGACGAGACGATCAGCCGCGCCTGGGACTCGATCTTGACGGGGTCGCGGTCGTACTCGGCGCCGGGCACGCGCCAGCCGCCCCAGTCCTGCGGGTCGGTGACCACCACCGGATAGGTGCCGGGCTGGGGATGATGCGCGCAGTCCTCGGGCTCCTGCCACTTGTTGCGCGCGCGCAGGATCCGCCACTCGCCGCCGCCGTCGCTGGCCGGATCCTCGATCCGGTCCTCGGCCTGCAGCTCGTCGGCCAGGAACTCGCGCCCCAGGCCCAGGTCGTAGGTGATGCGCACCGGCTCGCTGAAGCCCTTGGCCCAGACCGGCGAGATCTTCTCGATCACGGCCCAGGTTCCGACCGTGGCGACCCAGACCTTCTGGTTGCGATGAAACTGAGCCTTGGCCATTGGCGCCCCGATGCCATGCGATCCCGGGCGATCATGCCGTGCAAGTCGTTGACGTCGGCCTAAGCCGCCGGACGCGGGCGGCGGCTCGGCGCCCGAGCGTCAGGCCGGCAGGGGCGATGGCTCGGACAGCGCGGCCGCGCGCGCGCCGCGCGCCGCGGCGGGACGGGCGAGGGCGTCCTCGCGCGCCATCGCCTTCTTGAGCGGCGCCAGGAACAGCTCGGCCGCCTCGGCGAGCACGTCCTGCAGGTCGGGATAGCCGTCCAGGGCCGCGATGGCGGCGACGGCGTCGCGGCGGCGGTCGAGCTCGTCGAGCGCGAAGTCCAGCGAACCGGTCGACCGCAGCAGGGCGGCGGCGAAGGCGACGTCCTCGCCCGTCGTCTGGTCGCGCGGCTCGGTCAGCACCGACCTCAGCGCCGACGCATGGCCGGGCGCGGCCGTCCGCAGGCAGTGGCTGGTCAGGATGGTGAGCTTGCCCTCGCGGATGTCGCCGCCCGCAGGTCCATCGGTCTCGGGTCCATAAAGATCCAGGATGTCGTCCTGGACCTGGAACAGCACGCCCAGATGGCAGGCCGCCTCGACCAGGGCCTCCTCGATCGCGTCGCCCGCGCCGCAGAGCATGGCCGCGCCGCTGAGAGGCAGGGCGAACAGGCGCGAGGTCTTGCCCTCGACCATGGCCAGGTAGTCGTCCAGCGAGATGTCGTCCTCGGCCTTGAGCGCCACGTCCAGCACCTGGCCCTCGATCACCCGCAGCATCTCCAGGAGCAGGCGGCGCGTCGCCCGTTCGCGCGCCTCGGCGGGCGCGTCCAGGCGCTGCAGCAGAAGGACCGTCATGGCGATCATCCCGTCGCCGAGGTTGATCGCCTGGGCCGATCCGAACTGCGCCCAGACGCTGGGCCGTCCCCGCCTCACGCGGTCGCCGTCCTGCAGGTCGTCGTGCACCAGGGAGGCGTTGTGCAGCATCTCGCAGGCCGCGCCGAAGGGGACGACCCTGGCGGGGTCGGCGTGCAGGGCGTCGGCCACCAGGATCGGCAGGATGGCCCGCAGCCGCTTGCCGCCGGTGGCCAGCTGGTAGTCCGCCATGCGTCGCAGCGCCGACCCGTCCTGGCAGGCCGTGGCGGTCACCGCCGTCATCTCGGCCTGGATCGCCGGCCACCATCGCCGGCCGAGGGCGTCGAACCGCGAGCGCAGCGCCGGTTGGGTCTCGCTCATCGCCTTCCTCCAGCCGGCGCCGCGCGCCGCATCCCGCCATGGCGGGATCGGACGTACTGCACCCATGACACAGCCGAAAATTGCATGTATCGAAGAGCGCTTGTCGCGCATGATCTCGCCGAGAACGAGTTATATTATCAAGGTTGAATTCTGAAGCCTAGTCGGTATGGTTGAGTTCGGTCGGCTTCATCCGGTGGGGATCGCCGGGGCCGGCCTCGAGGCCAGGCGCCCCTGCATCGGGCGTTCAGAGGAGATCGGCTATGTCTGAACAATCCAAGGAAGTTTCCGCCGCCGCCAAGGCGAAGCTGGAAGATGCGCTGACGAACAGCATCGAGTTCGAACTCACCGACGATCAGCTGGTCGAACTGGCCGAGGGATCGTCGTCCTGGGGCGCCCACTGCAACTCCAACTCCGGCTGCGACTGAGACCGAGCTTCCTCGTCGGCGCGGTCGACGAGGGTTCGCGCCTCGGGGCCGCTCCGGCGCGAAGGCGGCTCCGTCCGACGGAGCCGCAGTACCGCCGTGCGTAACGACTTTCACCAAACCAGCGGAAGGTTAGCGATGTTCAAGGACTCCAGCGTTCACGCCACCGACGTGAAGCAAGATCTCGAGAACGACCTGAACGAAGCGATCGACGCCGAGCTGACCGACGAACAGCTCGTCCAGCTCGCGGAAGGTTCCTCGTCCTGGGGCGCCCACTGCAACTCCGGCTCGAGCTGCTGATCGGGGACGCCGGCGGTTCGCCGCCGGCGTCTTCCTTCCTGCGGCCCGGCGAGGGACGCCGGGCCTGTCCTGTTGTTTGAGGTGGTCATGAGCGCAGCGCCCGATCTCGCCGGTCGGCGGATGGCGTCATCGCTGGCGCGCGTGAGGCCGCTGCTCCCATCCTGCCTGGCGGGTGACGACGCCCTGGATCGCGTCGGCGAGGCGGCGGCCGCCATCCCGGCCTTCATGGCCGATTTCTTCGGCTTCGAGCGCCGCCTGGGCGGCGGGGGCGGCGGCGTCGACTGCGCCATGAACCTCACCCCGGACGGCGCGCGCATGCTCGCCGGACGCCACGCCGTCCCGCCGCCGCCGGAGCTCAGGGAGGGGCCCTGGCGCCGCCTGGCCGACTTCTACCGGGCCTGGGGCGACACCCGCCGGCCCGCCTATGTCGATGCGCCGTCCACCTGGCTCGAGTTCGACACCGAACGGGGCGCCGAAGCGCCGAACCTGCTGTTCGGCTACTGGCCGCGCGCCGCGGCCGCCGAGCGGCCGGTCGGCTGGCTGCTCGACGAGATCATCCCCATGCTCCTGGCGCGCCCGGTCTCGCCCGGCCTTCGCGCCTCGATCGAGCGATGCTTCGCCGCGGCCCCCGAGGGGACCGACGACTTCCAGGTCGGCCTGATGTTCACGCGGCCGGTCCAGGCGGTGCGGATCTGCCTGTTCGACCTGCCGCGCGAGGGCGTGGCGGCGTATCTGAAGGACGTCGGCTGGTCGGGCGACGCCGGCGGGCTGGAGGCCTGGGTCGACGAGCTCGCCCCGTTTGCGGACATCGTCGGCCTGCACCTTGACGTCGGCGAGGCGGTCTATCCCCACATCGGCGTGGAGCCGGCCTTCAGCGCCGGCTGCTGGACGCGCCAGCCGCACCGCGAGCCCCGCTGGGCGGGCCAGTTCGATGTCCTCGGGCGACGGGGGCTGGTGACCCCCGAGGAGCGTCAGGCGCTGCTGGACTGGGTGGGCCACCAGCGGATCGCGGACGAGCGGGGCGACTATCTTCTGATGCGGGGCCTGAGCCACCTCAAGGTGGTGCTGCGGCCGGGCGGGCCGCCCCTCGCCAAGGCCTATTTCGGCATCGCCCACCGGGCGATGGAGGCCACGGCCGCCCATGCCGCATGAGGCTGCATTGAGAGCTATATCCAGGAGCGCGGCCGAAGCCGGCGCGGCGGCGGCCGCCTTCCTGATCGCGTCACAGGAGCCCGACGGCGCCTGGCGCGACTTCCTCCTGCCCGCCGGCCTCAGCACCTCCTGGGTGACCGCCTTCGTGGGCGGCGTGCTGGCGGCCCGGCCCGAGCCCGGGCGCGCGAGCGGCCGCCGGAGCGGCCGTGGGGGCTGCTCGCCGCCAACCCCGCCGAGGGCGGCGGATGGAGCTACAACCCGACCGTCCCCGGCGATGCGGACAGCACGCTGTGGGCGCTGCGCCTGGCCGAGGCGGTGGGCGAGGGCGGATCGCCGGCCGCTCAGGCGGGCGCCGCCTTCCTGGAGCAATGCCTGCGCCCGGACGGGGGGCTCGCGACCTACCCGTCCGACGGCCCGATCCGGACCTACGTTGGGCTCGGCCAGCTCATCGCCTTCGACGGCTGGACGCAATCCCACGTCTGCGTCGCCGCGGCCGGCGCCAACCTCGAGCGCCTGCGAAGCCGCCTTGCGCCCTTCCTGCTGGGCGCCCAGGCCCCCGACGGCGGCTGGCGAAGCTACTGGTGGTTCGAGGACGCCTACGCCACGGCCGAGGCCGTTGCGGCGCTGACCGGCGGCGCGGCTGGCCCCGATCCGCGGCTCAGCCCCGCGGTCGCGCGGGCGGTGCGCTGGGCGTGCCGGCGGGCGCGCCTGCTCCTGTCGACCTCCGCGCCGCCGCCGCCGCCGGCCTTCGCCCTGGCCGAGCTCGTCCGCATCCTGGCCCGCGGCGGCGAGGCGCCCGGCGCGCGCGCTCTGCTGCGCTCGGGCGTGGAGCGGCTCCTCGCCTGGCAGGCGCCTGGCGGCTCCTTCCCGGCCAGCGCCCGGCTCAGGGCGCCGCGCCCCGACCGGATACGGCCCGAGGAGGCGACGACCTGGCGGCCCTGGACGGGGGCTCCGCCCGGCGCGGCCTCGCCCGCCGCCATCCTGGCCGGCACCTTCGACAACTATTCCCTGGACCACCGGCGGCTCTTCACCACCGCCACGGTCCTGCGGGCGCTGGGCGAGGCGTCGAAGGCGCTCGACGATGGCTGAGGCCGCTCTCGCCGACGCCGGCGCGTCCGCGCAGGAAGGGGCCTCGGGCCGGCTGTGGAGCCTTGGCCACGCCAGCGTGAAGGCGGCCCTGCCGGCCCAGGCGGTCGCCGCCGCGGCGCCGGCGTTTCGCGCCTTCATCCATGAGCGGCAGGGCGTCCCCGATCCCTTCGGCGACGGCGGCGGCGCGCGCGCGGTCTTCACCTTCCTGGACGCGCCGGTCGAGGCGGCGCGCTTCGTGACCCAGCGCCGGCTCGGCCAGGTCGCCGCCGACCTGCTGGGCGTGGACGCCGTGCGCCTGTGGAACTTCCGGGGCTTCTTCAAGGCGGCCGGCGGCGCGGCCACGCCCTGGCACCAGGACCAGACCTACATCCCCCTCGACACCGACGCGGTCGTCACCCTGTGGATCCCCCTGGCCGATGTCGACGCCGACATGGGCGCCCTGATGTTCGCCGAGGGCTCGCACGCGGCCGGTCCCGTCGCGCCGCCGGGCGGCGAGCCGGACTGGCCGATCGTCGTCGACGGGCCCCTGGCCGTGGGCGATCTTTCGGCGCACCTCGGCTGGACGCTGCACGCCTCCCTGCCGAACCGGAGCGCACGGACGCGCGAAGCGGTGGCGGTGTGCCTCTATGCGGACGGCGCGCGGCTGAAGGCCGAGCCGTCCGCCTTCGTCGCCGGCTTCCTGCGCCCGATCCTGGCCGGCGTCGCGCCGGGCGAGCCCGTGGCGGGACCGGCCAATCCCCTCGTCTTCGAAAGGAGCGTCCGGCCATGAGCCTGCAGGCGATGGATGAGGCTCGGGCCGCGGCTTCCGCCCCGACGGCCGAGGTGGACCTTCCGCCGCTCGACAGTCCCTATGCGGTGGACGCCAGCCAGATCGAGCGCTTCGAGCAGGTCGGTCATCTCAAGCTCGGCGGCGTCTTCACGCCCGGGGAGATCGCGGCCTACCGCACGGTCCTGAAGGACCTGGTGCTCGCCAGCTCCGGCGACGACGATCCGATGGAGCGCAAGGTGGCGGGCGACGGCAAGAACTGGCGCTTCGTCGACAACCTGTGGCGGCTCGGCGAGGGCGCGCGCCGGTTCGTGCTCAGCCCGCGCCTCGGCCGCATCGCGGCGGACCTGCTGCAGGTGGACGCGGTGCGGCTGTTCCGCGACCAGTCCTACTTCAAGGGCCCCAGAGGCGCGAACACGCCCTGGCACCAGGACGCCTACTTCATGCCGCTCGACACCCAGAAGATCCTGACGATGTGGATCCCGCTGATCGACATCACGCCGGATCTGGCGCCCATGAGCTATGTGACCGGCTCGAACCGGGCAGGCTACCTCGGCACCTCCAACGGCGACGATCGATCGATGGACGCCTTCGAGGCCTCGCTGAAGGGGAGGGGCTTCGACATCTTCAACTACGGCGAGGTCGACGCCGGCGAGGTGGCCGTCCACTCCGCCTGGACCCTGCACAGCTCGCGCAGCAACACCTCGCCCGTGATGCGCGAGGCGATCGTCATCGTCTACTTCGCCGACGGCGCGCGCCTGACCGCCGACCCGCCGCTGGGCCCCGGCGCGCCGCCCCAGGAGTTCTACGCCCGGATGATCCGGGACCAGAACCGCCGCACCAGCCTGCCGGGCCTGCGCGCGGGCGACCTGGCCGCGGGACCCACGGCGCCCCTGGTGTTCAGCCGGACGGAGGCCGCGGCATGACCTTGCAGGACATCCTCGCGGCGCCCGCCCAGACGGCTACGCCCGATCGGCCCGAGCCCGCGGGCCGCCCGTCGGGCCTGTTCGATCTCATCGCGCCGATGTCGCCCGAGACCTTCTTCGCCGACTACTGGGAGACGAAGCCCGTGCGCCTGGCCGGGACACGGGCGGACCGGTTCGAGGGCCTGTTCGGCTCGGCCGATATCGACAGCATCCTCGTCTACACCAAGCCCAAGCCGAGCCGGATCGAGGTCGTCACCAGCCAGGGCTTCGTGCGCGAGAACTACCTGAACCACGACGGCACCGCGAACGTGAACCTGGTGGCCGAGAGGTTCGTCGCCGGATCGACGATCATCCTGGCGGGCCTGGACGAGACCTGGGCGCCGCTGGCCGAGCTGGTGCGCGGCATCGAGGCCGAGGTGAACCATCCGGCCGGCATCGCCGCCTATGTCACCCCGCCCGGCGTGCAGGGCGTCCAGCCGCACTTCGACACCCAGGAGAACTTCCTGCTGCAGGTGGAGGGGACCAAGCGCTGGAAGGTCTACCGGCCGCTGCACGTCGCCCCGCCGGTCCAGGGCTCATGGTCCGCCGTGCCCCGCGAGAAGGTGGGCGAGCCCATCTACGAGACGACGCTGGGGCCCGGCGACGTCCTCTACATCCCCCGCGGCTTCCTGCACGAGGGCCAGGCCGGCGACGGACCCTCGCTGCACCTCACCGTCGATATCCTGGTGCGCACCTGGCACGAGTTCCTGGCCTCGGCGCTGGCGTCCATGGCCGACCGCGACGTGAGCTTCCGCCGATCGCTGCCGCCGGGGTTCCTGAACTCCGACGAGATCATGCAGGACCTCGCCGGGCGGTTCGACGAGCTGCTCGACAGGTTCCGCGCGGGCGTCCGGCTCGAGGACGCCGTGATGAAGCACACCGAACATCTGCTCGTGCGCCGCCCGCCGCCGCCCGACGGCCACTTCGCCCTGCTGTTCGCCGAGATCGGGCCCGACACCCGCCTGAAGCGACGGCGCGCGACGCTGAACCGCGTCTTCGCCACCGACACGGCCGCGGGAATCCAGTTCGCCGGCAACCAGCTGGTCGGCCCGCCGAAGATCCACGCGACGCTGGAGCACATCGCCGCGGCCGAGACCTTCAGCGCGTCCGAGCTGCCCGGGCCCCTGAGCCTGCAGGAGAAGCTGGTGCTGGTCCGCCGCCTGGTCCGCACCGGCCTTCTCGGTCTCGCCTGAACCGGAGGGACCGGCATGCGCCTGGCCGAGCTGATCCGCCCGATCGACCGCGATGCGTTCCTCCAGACCTACTGGGAGAAGCGCCACCTCGTCGTCGAAGGCGCGCCCGACCGGTTCAGGCCGCTGCTCACCATCGCCGAGGTCCCGCGCCTGCTGCACTATCTCAAGCCCCGCGCGCCGGGCGGCATGCTGGTGGTCAAGGGCAGCCAGCACCTGGACCGGCGCTGGATCTACGACGACGGCACGCCCCGGCTCGAGGACGTGCGCGCCGCCTGGCGCGACGGCTACAGCATCGTGGTCAACAGCCTGGAGAAGCTGTGGGAGCCGATCGCCGGCTTCGTCGCCGCCCTGACGGACGACCTGCACCATCCCGCCGACGTCAACCTCTACCTGACCCCGCCGGGCGCCCAGGCCTTCGTGCCCCACTACGACGTGATGGACGTCTTCATCCTGCAGGTCGAGGGCGCCAAGCGCTGGCAGGTGCGCGAGCCCGTGGCCCGCCTGCCGCTGCCCGACGAGCCCACCCGGATGCCGTCCGGCGAGCTTCCGCCGCTGTTGTGGGAAGGCGAGCTGACGGCGGGGGACATGCTCTACATGCCCCGCGGCCACGTGCACTCGGCCACGACCTCGGACGTCGCCTCGCTCCACCTCACCGTCGGGGTCAAGGTGATCCGCTGGCGCGACCTGCTCGCCGCCGCCGTGAACGCGGCCCAGGGCGAGGACCGGCTTCGCGAGGCGCTGCCGCCAGGCTTCTTCGCGGGGGGGAAGGAGCTCGCGGCCACGTTCGCCGAGCTCGCCGCCGGCCTTCCCGCCGGCCTGTCGCTGGAGCCGGCCGTCGCCGCGATCGCCGACAAGCTCCTGGTCTCGGGCGCCGCGCCGCCCTCCAGGGACCTGTTCGCCGTCCAGACCGAGCTGCAGCCGGACGCCGTGCTGGAGAAGCGCGAGGGGGTGATCCTCAACCTCGTCGAGCGGGACGGCTTCGCGGCGATCCAGTATCCCGGCGGCAAGCTCGCCGGCCCGCGCAAGATCGCCGCGGCGCTCCGCTATATCGTCGCGACGCCGCGCTTCTGCGCCGCCGCCCTGCCCGGCGATCTGAACGACCGGGAGAAGCTCGTCCTGGCCCGCCGCCTGGTGCGCGATGGGCTGGTGGACGTGTGCGCGGCCGAGTGAGGCCGCGGGCCGTGAGCGCCGCCGCACGAGACGTCATCGACCCGCCCGCCGCCAGGCGCCTCGACGCCCGCCCGGCGGGGGCGGCGGCGCGCATCGTCGCGCGGGCGTCGACGCTGTGGGACCGGATCGGCGGCGGCTATCGCCCGGCGGTCGGCGAAGATGCGCCCGCACGCGATCGGCTCGTCCGTTGGATCGACCGCGGGGCGAACGGCGAGGCCGAGTCCTTCCGCCGCCGCCTCGACTGGCTCGGCCTCGGCCGGGACGACGTCCTGCCCCTGCTCGGCGATGTCGAGCTGGAAGGCCCCGCGCCGGCGTGGGCGGCGGTGCTGGACGAGGTGCTCTCGGGCGCCGAAGATCCGGACTGGTCCAATGCCGAGGCGCTCGGCGGCCACCCCTTTGCAGACCTGTTCGCGTCCTTCGCCGCCTCGGGGCTGCGGCGGCTCGAGCCCGGGACCCAGGGTGCGTTCGCCCCCAC
Organism: uncultured Alphaproteobacteria bacterium; assembly: GCA_963775275.1. Classification (GTDB taxonomy): domain Bacteria; phylum Pseudomonadota; class Alphaproteobacteria; order Caulobacterales; family Caulobacteraceae; genus JANWHQ01. Next base: position 2,842,859 of record CAVZII010000005.1, read on the forward strand.
GGCCCTCGCGGACCTCGTCGGCGACCTCGTGCGCGCCCTCAGCTTCTTCGCCGGTCCCGTGCTCCATCTGGAATTCTCCGCCTTCCGGGCGGGGCGCGGCGAGGCGGAGACGGCGGCGCCCGGCGAGGGCCTCTATCGCGAGTTCGTGGCCGGCCTGAAGGCCGACCCGGTGCCGTTCCTGATGGAGTACGCGGCCCTGGCGCGGCTGCTCTGCACGGCGACCCTGCTGTGGTCCCGGAACGTCACCAGCCTGGCGCGCGCCCTGCGCGAAGACGCCGGCGCCCTCGCGGAGCGGTTCAACCAGGGCCGCCCGCTCGGCCGGCCCGTCGCCGTCGCCTGCACCCTGTCGGATCGCCACAAGGGCGGCGCGACCGTCTCGATCCTCACCTTCGAGGGCGGGCTGAGGCTGGTGCACAAGCCGCGCGACCTGTCGGTGGAGACCGCCTGGTTCGACGTCCTGCAGGCGCTGGACGGGCCGGCGTCCGAGGATCGCCTGCGTCGCCTGGAGGTGCTGGGGCGCGGCGACCACGGCTGGGTCGAGATGGTCGAGGCCGCGCCCTGCCGCGACCAGGCCGATGCGCGCCGCTTCTACCGCCGCGCCGGCGCGCTGCTGGCCGTCCTCTACGCGCTGGAGGCCTCGGACTGCTTCCACGAGAACATCATCGCGGCGGGCGACCATCCGGTCCTGATCGACATGGAGACCCTGATGCACCACGTGCTGCGTCAGGCGACCGAACTCGGGCCGGCGGAGGCGGCGGCGGGAGACGCCCTGTTCGACTCGGTGTTCCGAGCGGGCTTCCTGCCGTCCTGGGAGACGGGAATGAACGGCGTGGCCGTCGACATCAGCGGGCTGGGCGCCCGCGCGGGCCAGCCCACGCCCTACGTCCGGCGCCGCTGGGAGGCGGTCAACACCGACGCCATGACGCTCCGCTACGAGCCGCTGGCGATCGAGTTGGAGATCCACCTGCCGCACCTGGACGGCGCGCCCCTGGCCGTCGCCGACTACGCCGACGAGGTGATCGACGGCTTCCGCGACGCCTATGAGCGGATCATGCGACGGGCGGCCGAGGCCGGCGGGTCCTTCCAGCAGGCGCTCGAGCGGCTCGGGCGCAGCGAGATCCGCCTCGTCTTCCACGCCACGCGGATCTACGCCCTGCTGCAGAAGCGGCTCTTCGCGCCACGCCACATGCGCGCGGGGATCGACCGGAGCCTGGAGCTGGACGTCCTGGCGCGCTTCTACCTGGCCTCGCGCGCCAAGCAGCCGTTCCGGGCCCTGCTCGGGGCCGAGATCGCCGCCATGGAGGATCTCGACATCCCCTACTTCCGGGTCCGGGCCGACAGCCGGGACCTGGTCCTGCCGGACGGGACGCGGATCGAGGGCGCCTTCGAACAGACCGCGATCGAGCGCGTGCGCCGCCGGATCGCCGCCTTCGGCCCCGACGATCTCGCCCGCCAGGTCGAGTTCATCCGCGCCTCCCTCGGCCTCTCCGCCCTCAACCTCTCAGGCGCGGAGCACGGCGGCGGCGAAGCCGCCGGCGTCGGGCCCGCGGCCAGCGAGCTCGCTGTCCCCACGCCGGACGAGCTGATCGCGGAGGCGCGCCGGATCGGCCGGGAGATCGAGCAGCGGGCCATCGTCTCGGCCGACGGGTCGGCGACCTGGATCGCGCCCCAGCAACTGCCCGGCATGAGCCATTACGAGCTGCGGGTCCTCAGGCACGATCTCTACGCCGGCGCGGCGGGCCTGGGCCTGTTCTTCGCGGGCCTCGAGCGCGTCTGCGGCGAAGGACGCGCGCCGGCCCTGGCCGCGCTGGCGCCGCTGCGGCGCTTCCTCGCCGACGCCACGCCGGAGCGGCTCCTTCGCGAGGGCTATCCGCTCGGCGCGGGGACCGGGGCGGGGTCCTTCGTCTACGCCCTGGCGCAGTGCGCGGGCCTGCTGAACGAGCCGGCGCTGCTCGAGGACGCGCGCCGCGCGGCCGCGCTCGTCACGCCCGGGCTGATCGCGGCCGACGAGAGCCTGGACGTCCTGTCCGGCGCGGCGGGGGCGGCGCTCGCGCTTCTGGCGCTGCAGGCCAGGACCGGCGAGCCGGACCTTCTGCGCGCCGCCAGGCTCTGCGGCGAGCGGCTGATCGAGCGCCAGGAGCCCATGCCCCGCGGCGCGGCCTGGCGCACCGGCCACGGCAGGGCGCTGGCCGGCATGTCGCACGGCGCGGCCGGCATCGCGCTGGCCCTGACGCGGCTGGGCTCGGCGACGGGCGAACGGCGCTTCATCGATGCGGCCGGGCGGGCCGTCGCCTACGAGGACTGGCTGTTCGATCGCGAACGGGACGCCTGGCCGGACCTGCGCCACGACGGGGCCGAGCCTCCCGCCTTCATGAACGCCTGGTGCCACGGCGCCGTGGGCATCGGCTTCGCCAGGCTCGGGGCGGGCCAGGCGCCGGGCGGTCCGGCGGCCCGGACGCACCTGGATGCTGCGATCCGGTCTTCCGCGTCCCTGGAGCTCTCGGCCAAGGACGGGCTGTGCTGCGGCAACCTCGGCCGGGCGGCCCTGCTCGCGGCCGGCGGGCGGCGCGGCCGGCCGGACGCGGCGGCGGCCGCGGCCGATCTCGCCGGCGCCGTGCTCGCCCGGGCGCGGGCGGCAGGGGGCTATCGCCTGGCCGGACGCAAGGGCGTGGAGTTCTTCGATCCGTCCTTCTTCCAGGGGCTGTCGGGCGTCGGCTACCAGCTGCTGAGCCTGGGCGCGCCGGGCGTCCTGCCCGATGTCCTGGCCTGGGCGCCATGATGGCGGACGGCGGCCTTCTCCTGGACCGGCCGGCTGAGCCGGACCTGCCGCTCTCGGCCCTGGACGAAGCGCTGGCGTCGCCGTTCTCGGACGCGGACCGGCGCGGCGCGGCCCAGGCGGCGGTCCTGCTGGAGCAGGCCTGGGTGAACTGGTCCGGGGCGGCGAGGGGGCCGGTGGAGCAGCTTCGGCGGCTCGCCGACGGCCCGCCCGTCCGCCGCGGCGAGGCGTTCCGCACGCTCCTGGCCGTCTTCGCCGCGCTTGGCGACCGGCACACCGACGCCTGCCTTCCCGCGCCCTTCGCCGAGGCGGTGGCCTTCCTGCCGTTCCTGGCGCGGCCGTTCTGGCGGGACGGCGAGCGAGGGCTGGTGGTGACCGGGTCGGAGGCGGACGGCGTCGAAAGGGGCGACCTCATCCTCGCCTGGAACGGCCGGCCGATCGAGGAGGCTCTGCGCCGGCACGAGGCGCTGCAGCTCGCCGCCAACGCCGGGGCCCGGGCGGCCAAGGCGGTCCAGACCCTCACCTTCCGACCCATGGCCTGGCTGCCGCCCCCGGACGACGAGGAGGTCGCGCTGACGGTCCGGCGTCCCGACGGCGCAGAGCACACGACGCGCCTGCGCTGGAGGCTCTCCACGCGCGAAGCCCTGACCGCGCGCTTCGGCGCATGGGCCGCCGCGGCGGGCGATGGTCCATCGCTCGGCGTCGTCGAGACCTGCCGCGGCGGCTTCGGCCTGGTCCGCTTCGGCCGCCTGCACGCCCGCCCGGATGACCTGACACGCCGGTTCGCCGAGCTGCTGGAGGAGGTCCCGACGACCGGACTGGTCATCGATCTGCGCGGCTGCGAGCAGGGCGTCATCGCCGCGGCCGAGAGTCTGCTCCAGCTCGTCGGCGCCGGGCCGGTGGAGCCGGAGCCCTTCGAGCTGCGCGTCACGCCCCTGATCCTGAGCATGGTGGAGGCGTCGCCCGCCCTGGCGCCCTGGCGCGATGCGGCGCGGACGGCGGCGCGGCGCGGCGAGCCGTTCAGCGCGGGCGTTCCGATCACCTCGCCGCAGGCCGCCAATGCGACGGGCCGGCGGTACTCCGGTCCGGTGATCGTCCTGGTCGACGCCCTGACCTACAGCAGCGCCGAGATGCTCGCCGCCGGGATCCAGGACCACGGCATGGGCCTCGTCGTGGGGACCGAAGACGCGACGGGCGGCGGCGGCGGCTCGCCCTGGCCCCAGGCCGTCCTGGCGGGGCTTTCGGGCCGCCAGGACCTGGCTCCCGGCAAGGACCAGCCCAGCCTGCGGGTGTCGGCGCGCCGGTGCCGGCGGGTCGGCCGGAACCGCGGCCGCCTCATCGAGGGGATCGGCGTGGCGCCCGATCACGTCCGCCGGCCGACCCTGCGCGATGTGCTCGATGACGACCAAGATTTGCATGATGCGCTCGACTCGCTCCTTGCGCACCTAGGGAGCCGCTGATACTTTTGCGTGTGCAGCTTCCCGGCGAAGTTTCGGGCCGTTTTCTCAATCTTCAGGAGATGAACATGGCGTTGGATCCTACCGCCGAGACGGCGCTCAAGCAGGGCGCGCGGGCCGCGGCAGAGACCGTTTTCGTCGGCGGCAGCCATCTCCTGAACGGAGACATCAAGCGCGGCGGCGTCTATGCCGCGCTGGGCCTCATCGCCCGCGCCTGCCTGGGCGTCCCCGGGGCCCTGGCGGTGGCCGCCGCGTCCTATGTGGACGCCAGCACCGGCAAGACCCTGCCCGAGCAGCTGGGCCTGAACCAGCCGCGCGAGAAGCCCGAATCGTCGGCCTCGCCGCCGGCGACCAGGTCCCAGGCCAAGTCCGCCTGAGCCTCGGCGAGGTTTCCGATGCGTGGTCTTCTGGTCGTGGGGCTGCTTGCCTACGCCGTCGCGAACAGCTGGCGCGACATCGCCAAGGGCGGGATCCGCCTGGGCGTCAGGACCGGCCGTCGTCTGGCGGAGCTGTCGGAGAAGGCGGTCTCGGACATCGAGGACCTCACCGCCGAGGCGGTCGCCGAGGAAGACGCCCGCTCGGCCGCCAAGGGCGCCCAGGGAGCACAAGCCGCGTCGGGCGACTAGGTCATGCGTCTGCGCTCCGCCATCCCGGGCCGGCAGCGCTGGGATGTTCCCGCCATCCATCGGCGCCGTGATCGCGCCGGACGCCTGCAGGCGTGGCTGGCCAGCCGGCCCGGCGTCCTGGAGGCGCGCGCCGATGCGGTGACCGGACGGGTGCTGGTGCGCTACGACACGGCGGCCAGCGAACAGACGCAGGGCGCCGCGGTCGACATCGAAGCCCTGATCCTCGAAGGCCTCGCCGCGCCCGAGACGACGGCCGCGCCGGCGGCGGGCGGCGAGAGCCCGCTGCGGCGGATGCTCCAGCTGGCGGCGCCGGAGCCGCGGGCGCTGGCGGGACCGGCGGCGCTCTCGGTGATCGGCCAGGGCGTGCACATCGCCCAGGGGCTGGCCTTCATGTCCACCCTCAACGCGGCGAGGCGCAGCGTGGCGGCGCGGGGCCTCGTCGGCGCGGCCGGCGGCGTCGCGATCGGCCCGAGGCTGGCCGCGTCCCTGGCGCTGACAGGGCTGGACCTGTTCATCACCTACCGGCGCAAGCAGGCCTGGCGACGGGCCGCCGCGGACGCCCGCCAGCGGCTGCGCACGGCCGTGCTGGAGAAGGTGGAGGCGCAGGACGCCGCCTTCTTCGACCGCTACGGCGCCCAGCGCCTGGCGTCCATCGTCACCAACGACACCCAGCAGATCGCCGACCTGATCGAGCACGCCGGCGACCAGGCGATCTCCAAGGCCGTGACCGTCGCCGTCGCCGGGGTCGCGGTGACCGCCGCCTCGCCGAAACTGGCGCTGGTCGGCGCCCTGCCGCTGCCGCTGCTGTTCCTGCCCGGACGCCTCGTCCACAAGGCCGTGCGCCAGCGCTACGCCGCCGCCGCCGACGATTCCGACCGCTTCGCCAAGCGGCTGGCCGACAACTTCGCCGGCATCGCGGACATCAAGGGCTATACGGCCGAAAGCGCCGAGCTGCGCCGCCTGGCCGAGGCGGACGCGCGCCAGGCCGCCTCGTCCGTGGACGCGGCCTCGGTCTCCTCCCTGCAGGCCCTGTCGGTGGAGGGGATCTTCAGCGGCGGCTACGCCCTGACCGCGGCCTACGCCGGACGGCTGGCCACGGGCGGAGGCCTGGGGTCGGACGCCCTGGCCAAGTTCCTCTACTTCTATCCCCAGATCGCCAGCGCGGTGATGACCATCGGGGAGCTGACCCGCCGCGTCCACATGTCGGCCCAGGCGGCCGAGCGGCTCGTGGAGATCATGGATGCGCCGCCCGCGATCCAGGACGGCCAGACGCGCGCGCCGCTCGCCGCGGTGAAGGGCGAGATCGTCTTCGAGGACGTGACCTTCCGCTACGGCGAGGGCCGGGGCGGGCTCGAACAGGTCTCGTTCACGGCCCGGCCGGGCGAGACGGTGGCGATCGTGGGGCCGACGGGCGCGGGCAAGAGCACCCTCGTGCGGCTCCTGCCGCGCCACTACGACGTGGACGCCGGCCGGATCCTGCTGGACGGGCGCGACATCCGCGAGCTGCGGCTGGCGGACCTCAGGCGCGCCATCGGCGTGGTCCGCCAGGACGCCTATCTGTTCGACGGCACGGTGGCCGACAACGTCCGCCTGGCGCGGCCCGGCGTCGGCGACGCCCGCGTGGAGACGGCCCTGCGCTCGGCCCAGGTGATGGACCTGGTCGCCAGCCTGCCGGGCGGCCTGGACGCCGACGTCGGCGAGGGGGGGCGGCGGCTGTCCGGCGGCGAGCGCCAGCGCATCGCCGTCGCCCGCGCCTTCCTCAAGCACGCCCCGATCCTGGTGCTCGACGAGGTGACCTCGCACCTGGACTACGCCACCGAGGCCGAGCTGAAGCGCGCCATCCGGCGCAACACGCGCGGACGCACCGTCATCGTCGTCGCGCATCGGCTCTCGACCATCCGCGACGCGGACAGGATCATCGTGCTCGACCGCGGCCGCGTGCGCGAGCAGGGCGGGCACGATGAGCTGGTGGCCCAGGACGGCCTCTACGCGTCGCTGTGGCGGCTGCAGAGCGAGGAGGAGCGCGCCTTCAATGGCGCCGGCGCGGCCGCTGACGCCGAAGCGGCGTCCGCGCCATGAGCGGCCCCCGCACCGGAAAGACGCAGGTCGTCCTGCTGTCGATGCCCTATCCGCCGATCGACCAGCCCTCGATGGGGCTGAGCCTGCTGAAGCCGGCGCTCGCCCGCGCGGGAATCCCGGCCCGGGTGCTCTATCCCTGCCTGGCCTTCGCCGAGGAGATCGGCCTTGCGGCCTACGCGTTCATCGCCGACGGCAAGCAGGAGTTCCTGGCCGGGGAGTGGACCTTCGCCGGCGCCGCCTTCCCGGACTTCGCGCCCGACCACGAGGCCTATCTGGACCAGGTGATCGCCGCGCCGGTGACCCGTGGGCTGGCCCAGCGCAACGGCTTCGAGGACGACCCGCGCCAGGCGCTGCGGCGCGCGCGCGAGGCCGCGCCCGGCTTCGTCGACCGCGTGGCCCGCCGCGCGATCGCCCTTGGGCCCCGCATCGTCGGCTGCACCTCGACCTTCATGCAGCACTGCGCCTCGCTGGCGGTGCTGCGCCGCATCCGCGAGCTGGCGCCGGAGATCGTCACCGTCATCGGCGGCGCCAACTGCGAGGGGCCGATGGGGGCGGCGGCGAGGCGCTGCTTCGACTGGCTCGACTTCGTGGTCTCGGGCGAGGCGGACCTGCTGTTCCCCGAGCTGTGCCGCAAGCTGATCGCCCACGGCCGCGCCCTGGCCCCCGAGGAGCTGCCGCTGGGCGTGATCGGCGCCGAACATCCGTCGGTGCACGGACTTGGCGAGGCGCCGCGGGCGGTGGTCGAGGACATGGACCTGACGCCGACGCCCGACTTCGACGACTATTTCGCCGAGCTGGCCGAGCTGTCCTTCCGTGGACGGATGAACCCCAGCGTCGGGGTCGAGACCTCGCGCGGCTGCTGGTGGGGCAAGAAGCACCACTGCACCTTCTGCGGCCTGAACGGCGGGGGCATGGCCTTCCGCTCCAAGTCCGCGGACCGGGTGGTGGAGGAGCTGCGCAGCCTGTCGCAGACCTATGGCGTGAGCCGGTTCAACGTCGTCGACAACATCCTGGACATGTCCTACCTGCACTCGGTCTTGCCGCGCCTGGCGGGCGAGGGGCCCTACACCCTGTTCTTCGAGACCAAGTCGAACCTGCGCCGCGACCAGCTCCAGGTCATGGCCGAGGGCGGCATCACGCGGCTGCAGCCGGGCATCGAGTTCATGCACGATCAGATCCTGCGCCTGATCGACAAGGGCTCGACGGCGCTGATGAACGTGCGCCTGCTGAAGTGGGCGCGCGAGATCGGCGTCGACATCACCTGGAACTTCCTGTGGGACGTGCCGGGTGAGGAGGACGCCTGGTACGAGGAGATGGCCGACTGGCTGGCGCTGATCGTCCACCTGGAGCCGCCGGGGGTGGACCGCATCCAGTTCCACCGCTTCAGCCCCTACCACAGCCGCCCGGAGCGCTACGGGCTCGAGCTGGCCCCGTTCGCGCACTATGCGTCGGTCTATCCCGTCGCGGCCGAGGACCTCAGCGAGATGGCCTACTACTTCCAGGACCCGCGGCGGCGGCCCGCGGCCGAGGAGCTGGTCCGCCGGCCGGGGCTGAAGCGGATGTTGCGGGCCGTCTCGGCGTGGAAGGCCCTGTGGGGTCAGGGCGGCGGGCGCGTGACGACGGCCGAGCCGCCGCGGCTGGCGTTCCGGCGGACCTCCGAAGGGATCGAGATCGAGGACAGCCGGCCCTGCGCGCCGGCCAGCCGCGTCCTGCTCACCGGGGTGGAGGCCGCGGTCTTCGCCGCCTGCGACGACATCCAGGCCCCCGCGGCCCTGGCCCAGTCCCTGAAGGCCGAGGGCCGCACGCCGGCTCCATCAGCGGAGGTGGTCGCCGCGGCGCTCGACCTGCTGGTCCGGCGAAGGCTCGTGCTGCGCCTCGGCGACCGCTGCCTGGGACTGGCGCTGGACGCGGACGCGCCGGCGGATGCGCCGCGAGATCGGCGGAGCGTCCTGGAGCCCGTTGCGGACCCCAACTGATCTAAGCGGCGAGAGCGCCCGCGGCGCGGCCAAGCGCCTCGGCGTAGATGCGCCACAGCCCTTCGAAGACACGCGCCCAAAATTGCGGTGACCGCGCACTCCAGCACTTTATTCGATGCAGTCTGGGGCGCCGCGAGATCATTCGCGCGCGGAATTGAGTGCACTGTCACCGTTATTCTTTTCTCTCTTGGGTGGACTTACCCTAAACTGCAGCAGGGTAGCTAGCATCCGCTTGATCACATCGTCGCGGCGACGGGCGGTGTCAGTCTCGTTACGATCCCCATCGCGAACCATGAAGGACTTTCCTGCGAAACCACGTGATTATAGCGGCAATCACGGCCCCGTTGGCCGATGCATCTACTGCAACAACCCTGCGTCGGAACCACTCACAGACGAGCACATAATTCCGTTCGGACTTGATGGCAAAATTGTTCTGCTCAAGTCGAGCTGTATGGCGTGCGCCAGGATTACATGCCAGTTTGAGCAGCATGTCATGCGCGTAATGATGCGGGACTGGCGGAACGCTCACGGCTTATCGGGGCGCCGGGGAAAAACAAAGGCGCCGGGCGCACAGGTCCCACTTCCGCTCATATGGATGGATCGACCGGGCATCATTGCGGGGCGTCCCTACGAAGTCGGGAACTCGCGCCCGAATTGGCTTGGTAGATCTTCCTGATGCGAAGCCGCCACCGCCCGATGGCCAAATTCACCGCTTTCGGCCCGGAGAATTTGTTCGGCTCATCGCCAAGATCGCGCATGGCTTCGCGGTTCTGGAACTGGGTCTAGACGGTTTCGTCCCCACACTACCATCGGTAATTCTGGGTGCTGAATTGCGGCCCTATCATTGGATAGGGGGGGAGACCTCTCCACTTGCGCCAAGTCCACTTGGGAAAGGACACGAGCTTTCGCTCGGTGTGACCGCCGACCGGCGATATGTCGTTATCCTGGTGCGCCTATTTGCAGAGTGGCAGGCAGGTTTTCTTGAGGGCGAGCCAGTTGGCATGCCACTCTATATCGCGGTGGCCGGGACCTGGAATGAGATTACAGGAGAGCGGCTTGGATCAGGTCCGTTCTATCCAGTAGTCTCCTGATGCAAAAGCGGTAGAAGTCCTTCTGCCGGTCAGACATCAATGAACACTTGGGTTTATCCGATGGGTCAAGCGGCTCCATTGTTAGATGGAGCAATTCTGAAAGTACATCACGAGCGTGATCGCGTAGAAGTCCTTTTTCGGGAGCTTCCGGTTCTTCGGCATTGGGCATAGCGCCCCTCCTTAATAGGAGAGGCGGAATAGCGGTGACAGTGCACTTATTTCGATGCAGTCTGGGGGGCCGCGAGATCAATCGCTCTCAGATTAAGTGCACTGTCACCGTTATTCTCCGCACGACGCCAGTGCGCTCATGCGCGCCTCCCTGACCGCCCCCCAGGGGCCGTAACCTGCCGCCAGGCCGCAGGTTCCGGCTTTCGGGCGGCGGGCCGTGGCGCCTCCAAGGCGCTTCGGCGACAGTCTTTTGAGGACGGGCGGCGGTTGTGGACCTCGCGCAGGATGCGCATGCTCGCGGCTGATCGTGGTTCGGATGCGCGAGGCGGCATGGTGAGCGGGCGCAACATCCTGGTCCTGGTCGTCGTGGCCATCGTCCTGACCTTGCTGCGCGGCTGGATGAAGTCCGTGATGAAGGGCGGGGGCCACAAGCCGGCGGGCGGCGCGGGTTCCGCCAGTGCGGCCGAGGCGCTGCAGGGCCTCGCCGCGTCCCTGCGGCCCCCGGCGGGGCAGGCCGTCGATCCCCGCGGCCTTGGCGAGCGCCCCGAGTTCCAGCGGGCGGCGGCGTGGTTCGCCGATCCCAAGGTGGAGCTGAGGATGGTGAGGAAGTACGCGCTCGGCGAAAACCAGATCCTGTCCTGCGCGGCCTTCGACGCCTTGGGGAACCGGGCCGACCGCCAGGACCTGCTGCCCCTGGTTCAGACGCGGCTGCGCGGCTTCGGGCCCGTCGTCCTGCCGTTCGTCCTGCGCTACCTGGAAGGCCTGCCGACCCGGCCGCCCGTGGGCGCGCCGGCGGCGGTCGCAACGTCCGCATGGGCGGGCGACAACGGTCTGCTCGAAAGCTTCGAGGCCTATTTCGCGGCGCGGGAGGCTTTGGGCGACGAGCCGACCTTCGGCGACGTCAAGCCCAAGGGCGGGATCGACGCGGCGCCGGTCGAAGCCTTCCTGGGGGCGATCGAGCATCCATTCGCCGCCGCCCTGATCGCCGAGCTGCATGCGGCGCGCGACCGGACCGGGCCAGCGGGCGCGCCGGACGCCGCCTGGCCGAGCGTCGACATCGAGGAGACCGACGCGGGCTATCGGGTGACCGCCGAGCTGGCGGGGGTGGACCAGGCGGACGTCCATGTCTCCTTCAAGGACGGCGTCCTCACCATCCGCGGCGAGAAGCGGGGCGGCGCGCCGGACGACGCGCAAACCGTGAACGAGCGGCGCTTCGGACGCTTCGTGCGCCGGCTGCCCCTGGCCGGAGCCGACGACGCCGAGGCCAAGGCGACGTTCGCCAACGGGGTCCTGACCGTCGATCTGCCGAGGTCGGCGAGCGCCGGGCCGCCCGCCAGGCGCATCCCGATCAACGGAGGCGGCGAGGCGCCCTGACGGCCTCAGCTAGACGGCGCCCGTCGCCATCCCCTGACCGGCGGCCAGCCGCTCGAAGGCGGTGGGGCGCGCCACGCCGTCCCGGAGCCGCTGACCGATCGCCTCGGCGCAGTCCTCCGGGCTCATGACCGAGGTGTCGACCTCCAGGTCGTAGATCCCCGGGACGTGGACCTCGCGCTGCCAGCGCAGGACCGGCTCGGGGACCGGGTCCTCGGGCGTCGCGACGGCGTAGACGCCTTCGCGCCCGGCTTCGCCCTGGTTGCGCCGCTGCATGATCGTCTCGACCGGGCAGCGTACGCCGACGAACAGGACCGGCAGGCCGTCCAGGCGCCGGGCGCAGTCGGCCAGGATGTGCCGCGGCCGGGAATAGGCGTCGTGGTGGCCGACGTCGGCGGCGACATCCAGGCCGAGCCGGGCGTGCGCGGCGATCGACTCATAGAGCGCCGCATAGAGGCGCTGGACGAACGGCTCCAGGTCCGGCCGCTCGCCGCCGGGGCGAAGGCCGATGCCCGGCTGCAGGCGTTCCGGCGTCATGGCGCGCACGGCCGCGTCGACGCCGAGGCTGATCCAGACGCCGTCGAGGCGTTCCTGCATCGCCCGCGCGATGCTCGACTTGCCCGACCGCGGCGCGCCGTTGAGGATCACGATCCGGCCGGGACGATCCGCCGCGTCCATCGGGCGGCCCTACTCGTCCCAGCAGGCGCAGCTCATGCCGTAGGGGACCGCGGTCAGGTTGGCCTCGATCTGCCGCAGCCTGCCCCCCTGGACCTTGAACAGCTCGGCGATCTGGAAGGTCATCGGCATGCGCACGGGCGAGGGCCTGACCACGCCGTCGGCCCACGTGACCGTGGCCGAGCGGCCGTCGTGGTCGAAGTAGCCGAAGGCCAGGACGTTGCCGGTGCTCTCGTCGACGCACGGGAAACGGCGGTTGCGGATGGCGGTGACGAAGGCGAGGCCGCCGGTCTCGAGCTGCGCCTTGGGCCCCATCAGCATCATGTTGGGCTGGTCCCCGCGCTCCGGGCGACCTTCGGACATCGCCATGGCGAAGTCGGGGTTGCTGGTGGTCTGGATGCCGTTCTCGCGCCTCTGGCACTGCGGATCGAACGGCACGGGATAGCGGCCCGTGTTGCGCTCCAGCCCCGAGAAGTAGGAATTGGCGATCTCGATCAGGGCGCGGCGGCCGAGCCGGTCCTCGGGCGCCAGCGGCTCCAGGAACGCCGGATGCGGGGTCCCCATCTCCTCCAGCGCCTTTGCGCCGCCGCCGAAGAGGCCGCCGCCGGCGAACGACGGGTGCGTCGCCAGGGTCTCGATCTCGGTGATGCCGCCGTCCTGAAGGCGCAGGCGGGTGGTGACGCAGATCAGCTGGCCCGCCTCCTCGACCACGCCCATGTAGCCGACCTGCTGGCCCTCCACGTCGGGGACCACGATCCGGTACCGACCGGCGCCCGAGGCCGTGCCCCACAGACCGTCGTCCAGGTCGAGCCGGACCCCGTTCTCGGTGTAGCGGACGCCGCCGGCCAGCGGCAGGCGGTTGGCGGCATGGCCGACGAGGGCGTCGAGGTACCGCTCGACCAGGCCTTCGAGATCGGCGCGGCTGAAGCCCAGTCCCATCCTCGTCCTCCCTGGTGTTGATGGCGTCAACATGACTTCTAGTGTGGTGGATCAGAAGTTCGCATGATGATGGCGGCTCCCGCAGTTGCGAACTTCTGATCCTTAAACCACACTAGAATCATAGACTTGCTAGTGTCCCGATCGATTCCGAAGTTCGCATCTGCCTGGCAAAAAGCGCTGGCGAACTTCGGAATCGGGACACTAGCGCCTTCCGCCGCGCGATGAAGGCGGACGCCTCGATTCCCTCGCGCAAAGCGCCGGACGGTGCGAGCGGCGGCGACTTCGCCGCGGGCCGTCTTGACCTCGATCAAGGACTTGCCGGCGTTCGGATGTCGCTTTGCCCGCGTCGGCGGTCCGCTTCGCCGGGGTGAAGTGCGCGCGCGCCGGCGGCGCCTCTTCGGTTGCCCCCGCCCGTTTCCGCTTGTTAGACCGCGTTCCAGGCGGCTGGCCGCCGCAAATCCCTTCCGCGGGAAGGGGTTGACCTAGCAGTTGGAGCACCTGAATGGCCCAGATCGTCGGGATGATCTGCACCTCGCACACGCCGACCATCGGCTTCGCGGTCGACGGCAAGAAGCAGGCCGATCCGGTCTGGAAGCCGATCTTCGAGGCCTACGAGCCGATCAAGGCCTGGCTCGCCGAGAAGAAGCCGGACGTGATGTTCCTGATCTACAACGACCACGTCACCTCCTTCTTCTTCGACCACTATTCGCCCTTCTGCCTGGGCGTCGGCGAGCAGTACTCCGTCGCCGACGAGGGCGGCGGCCCGCGCAACCTGCCGCCGATCAGGGGCCATGGGCCCCTGGCCTGGCATATCGGCCATTCGCTGGTGGCCGACGAGTTCGACATCTCCTTCTTCCAGGACAAGCCGCTGGACCACGGCTGCTTCTCGCCGATGTCCGTCCTGATGTCGCACGACGACGGCGGCTGGCAGATTCCGATCGTGCCGTTCCAGATGGGCGTGCTGCAGTTCCCGGTCCCCTCGGCCTCGCGCTGCTTCAAGCTCGGCCAGGCCGTGCGCACCGCGATCGAGAGCTATCCGGAGGACCTGAAGGTCGTGATCGTGGCCACCGGCGGGCTGTCGCACCAGGTCCACGGCGAGCGCTGCGGCTTCAACAACCCGGCGTGGGACGAGAAGCTGCTCGACATCTACGAGAACGACCCCATCGCCCTGACCCGGATGACCCACGCCGACCACGCGCGGCTGGGGGGCATGGAGAGCGCCGAGTTCGTGATGTGGCTGATGGGGCGCGGGACGATGTCCTATGGCGTCAAGCGCCTGCACCGCAGCTACTACCTGCCCTCGATGACCGCCATCGCCACGGCGCTCTATGAGAACGAGGCCGAGCCGATGAGCGAGGAGGTCGCCGAGGCCGCCCGCGCCAAGGCCGTCGCCCAGCTCGAGGGGATCGAACAGCTGGAAGGCACCTATCCCTTCGACCTGGAGCGCAGCGTCACCCACTACCGGCTGAACAAGTTCCTGCACGACCTGATCTACCCGGCGCATCGGCCAGGCCTTCCGCGAGGACGAGGAGGCGACGATGGCGAAGGCGGGCCTCAGCGAGCCGGAGCGGGACATGGTCCGCCGGCGCGACTGGCGCGCGCTGATGCAGTACGGCGCGATCTTCTTCGTGCTGGAGAAGTTCGCCGCCGTGGTCGGGGTCTCCAACCTGCACGTCTATGCCGCGATGCGCGGCCAGACGCTGGACGACTTCCAGAAGACCCGCAACGCCCAGGTCATCTACTCCGTCGGCGGCGTCGAGGCGCACGACAAGGTGGAGGCGAGCGCCGCGTCCTGAGCATGCTATAGGACGAGCCGCCCATGGGCCGGACCCGGAGGGCGGGACCAGGCAAGGGCCGCCGGCCCAGGCGCGCGCCGTCCGGGACATCGGCGCAACGCATGGGAGAGAGGCTCATGAGACACGGCATCATCACCGTCGGCGCCCTGGCGGCGCTCGCGTTCGCGGGGCTCTCGGCGGCGGACGGCGCCGCGGCCGCCGCGCCGGCCAAGCATGTTGCGGCCAGGCATGTCGCCTGCAGCCGCGCGTGCCTGGTCGACCTGATGAACCGGTGGCTCGACGCCCTGCCGACCCACAGCGCCAAGGGCCTGCCGCTGGCCAGCAACATCCGCTTCACCGAGCAGGCCGCGGCCATCCCGGTCGGCGACGGCCTCTTCGTCAGCGCCACCGAGGCGCCCACGACCTTCAAGATCATCGCCGCCGATCCCATGAGCGGCCAGGTCGGCGCCATCGTGATGATGAAGCAGTGGGACAAGCCGGTGCTGGTCGCGGTGCGGCTCAAGGTGGTGAACGGCAGGATCGCCGAGGCCGAGCACGTCATCGCCTCGGACCTGCGCCCCGCGGTGATGGACAACCTGAAGACCCCCAGGGCGACGTTCGACGAGGACGTCCCGGCGGGCGAACGGACCTCGCGGGCCAGGCTCTGGGCGGCGGCCAACGCCTATTTCGACGCGATCGAGCAGGATTCCGGCAAGGTCGCGCCCTTCGCCAACGACTGCATCCGGCGCGAGAACGGGATGCAGACCACCATGAACAAGACGCCCGCGCCGACGCCGCTCGACAGCGCGGCGCCCGGCATGGCCGGCGCCATGGCCAAGATCGGGGCGATGGACTGCGCCGATCAGCTCGACACTCACACCCTGCAGTACATCACCATGATCCGGCCGAGGCATCTGCTGATCATTGACGAGCAGAAGGGCCTGGTGCTCGGCTTCCCGAGGTTCGTCCATCGCGGAAACGTGCGGACCGAGAAGATCGTGGGCTTGCCGGGCGTCGACACGATCCCGATGAACTTCGGGCCGATGGACCTGCAGGCCTCGGAGCTGTTCAAGATCGTCGGGGGCAAGATCGAGGCGATCGAGGCCACCGGGTTCCTGAACGCCTACATGGCGCCCACGGGCTGGGACGCCGAATATCCCGAGACCTACAGCTACGCGGTCACCCATCCGGCGACGCATCCCTACCACGCCGGGACGCGCTATCCGCCGAAGTAGGGCAGGGGCGCGCCAGGGCGACGGGGGCGGACCCACCGCCCCTGACGACAGTGGCGGGCGGGTGCTGACAGCTTTGCTCGGGGCGAGGGTCAGTCGGTCGCTATCGTCCGGATGGCGGCCGCAAGCTCGGGCGGAGCCTCAGGGTCCAAGGTGATCAGGTTGTCTCGCTTCTGTCCGATCGGCTTGGGCCTGGCGCCCGGGCGGTTGAGACCCGGCGAAAAAAACGCCTGGGTCCCCGCTTTCGCGGGGATGAGCGGTCGTTGGGCGGGCCTAAGCTGTTGATATCGCTCAGGCGCAATCGAGTCTGGACCCTAGTCCGCCGACCCCAGCGCCCAGCCGCCGTCGATGGGGATCTGGGCGCCGGTGACGTAGGCCGAGGCGGGCGAAGCCAGGAACAGGGCCAGGCCCTTCATGTCCTCGGGGAAGCCGACGCGGTGCATCGGCACCGACTTGGAGATCCGGTCCTGCACGCCCCTGTCGTGGGCGTGGCCGCCGCCGATGTTGGTGACGAAGAAGCCAGGCGCGATGGCGTTGACGGTGATGTTGTAGGCGGCGAGCTCCAGCGCCACGTTGCGCATCAGGTGCGCCGCGCCGGCCTTGGTCGCCATGTAGGCCGAGCCGATCCCGCTCTCGTTCACGAAGGCCGCCAGCGAGGTGGTGACGACGATCTTGCCGAAGTTGCGCGGCTTCATGTGCCGCGCCGCGGCCCTGAGGGTGGCGAAGACTCCGTTCAGGTTGATCTCGATGACCCGGTTCCAGCGCTCGTCGGAATAGTTCTCCAGCGCGCCCTCGGGGTTGCGCGATCGCTGGCCGGTCCAGCCCGAGACGAAGCCCGGGCCGGGATCGATCCCCGCATTGGCGAAGACCACGTCGAGCTTGCCGTATTCGGCCACCGTCTCGTCGAAGGCCTTGTCCAGCGCCGCGTGGTCGGTGACGTCGACGACCGCGCCGCGCACGTCGTAGCCCATGCCCCGCAGGCGCTGGACCTCGCGGTCGATCCTCTCCTGGCTGATGTCGAGCATGGTCACCTGGGCGCCGTTCTCGGCCAGGGCCTCGGTGAAGCCGAGGCCGAGCCCGCTCGCCCCGCCGGTGACGATGGCCGAGAAGCCTTCGACCTTGAACATGTCAGCGACCTTCATCGGCGTTTCCCTCGTTGCAGCGGCAACCATTTGTCTGCGACCTCTCTAGTGTGGTGGATCAGAAGTTCGCATGATGATGGCGGCTGCCTCGGCTGCGAACTTCTGATCCGCAAACCACACTAGAATCATAGACTTGCTAGTGTCCCGATCAATTCCGAAGTTCGCCTCTGGCTTGCAAATGCGTTGGCGAACTTCGGAATCGGGACACTAGAACGGGGCCGGGCGGGGGTGAACCGCCTTTCAGCGCTTCTTGGCCACGAACACGGCCCAGCCGACGTGCTCGCGCCCGTGCTCGAGGTAGAGCCGCCGGCGCTGCTGCGTCTGCGCCGCGAACCAGGCCGCCTCGGGATGGCCGGGGTTGGCCTCGAGCCACCCGGCCGCGGCCTGCCAGTGCAGGCCCTCGTAGACGTCCCAGTCGTCCTGCGACGAGGCGAACATCCGAAGGAGCTCCAGGCCCGCGCGGTCCAGCGCGTCGGCGATGTCGCCGAGGGTGCGCTCGTACTCGCCGTCGACGGCGCGCAGGGGCTCGGGGAAGGGCCGGATGGCGAAGGGCTCGCCGATGGCGACGCGGCCGCCGGGCCGCACGGCGTGCGCCAGCCAGTCCAGCGCCGGCTCGAAGCCGCCGAGGGCGAAGGAGACGCCGATGCACAGGGCCGCGTCGAACCCTTCCGGCTCGGGCGCATAGTCGAGGGCTTGCCCGAGCACGACATCGACCCGGTCCGCCGCGCCGACGGCGCGGACCGCCGCGCGGGCCTGATCGACGTAGAGGGGGTTGTTCTCGAGCCCCACCGCCGAGACCGCCCCGGCGCCGGCGATCCCGGCCAGGAGCCAGCCCTTGCCGCAGCCGACATCGAGGATCCGGTCGCCGGCCGTCAGGTCCAGGGACCGGATGAGCTCGCGCATCTTGGCGGGCGAGCTCGGGTTCTGGATCAGGTGAGGGCCGTCGAGGATGGTGAAGAGCGCCATGGGGGTCATGGAAGTGGTCCTTTCGAGGCGTCAGCGGTTGTCGAGCTGGGCGCGCACGCAGGCGAGCCCGAACCGCGAGATGCGGTAGGGTTGTCCGTTCACGGACAGAATGAGTCCGCGGCGCTTCAGCCGTGCGAACAGGGCCAGGGTGCAGTCAGACAGGCGCCAGCCGTCGCGGGTGAAACAGTCGACGTCGACGATGCGGCCGCGCTCGTCGCGCGTGTGCGCGATGCGGCCGCCTTGAGCCAGGGCGTGGAGCACGCGCTGCTCGGTCCGGGAGATGTTCAAGGGATGCTCGGGAGATCAGGGCCAGACACAGCCCACCCGCCGGCGCGGACGTTCCCACGCCAGGTTCAGACGGGTGGACGACGAGCCCGCGCCTCAGTCCGTGGACCTCTCGGCGCGGATCGCGTCAGCCGGCGGCAATCTCTGACATCAAGCCCCCGAATTGGGTGAGCGGAAACTAACCCGAGCGGCGCCGGCGTCAATCCCGCCTACCAGACGCTTCGCAGCGCCGGCTGGTCTTGACATTTTGAAGATTGTCAAATTATCAAACAAGCATGGCAGGCTCGGACGTGTTCAAGGCGCTCGCCGACCCGACCCGGCGGCGGATCCTCAAGCGGCTCCAGGCGGGGTCGATGAGCGCCGGCGACCTGGCCGAAGGGATCGACATGACCAAGGGATCGCTCTCGCATCATTTCAACGTGCTCAAGGCCGCCGACCTCGTCCGCTGCGAGCGGCGCGGCCAGCAGCAGATCTATTCGCTGAACACCACCGTCTTCGAAGACGTCGCGCGGCTCATGCTGGACCTGTTCAAGGCGGAGCAGGACGGGGAGGGCGGAGCATGACGCCCAGGCTCGCCGGCTGGATCGGCTTGGCGCTCAGCGCCGTCGCCGCGATCTTCGCCCTGGCCGTCTACGACCGCCTGCCCGGCGCCATGCCCGTGCACTGGGGGATCAGCGGCCATGCGGACGGGTTCGCCGCCAAGCCCGCAGGCCCGTTCGTGTTTCCCGGGATCGTCGCGGCCCTGTCGCTCCTGACCTGGACGCTGCCGGCGCTGTCGCCGCGCCGGTTCCGCATGGAGCCCTTCGGCCGGGTCTATGGCGTCATCATGCTGGCCATCATCCTCGCCCTGACCTGGATGACCGCGGTCGTGTTCGCCGGCGCCCTGGGCGCGCCGATCCCGGTGGACCGGGCGGTGCTGGCGGCGATCGGCCCGCTCTTCATGGTCATCGGCAATGTGCAGGGCAAGCTGACGCCGAACTTCTACGTGGGATTCCGCACGCCCTGGACGATTGCGAGCCCGGAGGTCTGGCGGCGCACCCACCGGCTGGGCGGGCGGCTGATGGTGGCGGGCGGCGCGCTGCTCTTCATCGGCGTGATCGCCGGCCTGCCCATTCCCATCCCCCTGGCCGTCTTGCTGGCCCTGGTCCTGGCGCCGGTTCCCTACTCCTGGTGGCTATACCGCCGCCTCGAGCGCAGGGGTGAGCTCGGGGATGAGCCATGACGGCCTCGCCCGCCGAACGTGGGCCGTTCTTGAGGACGGCGCTGATCCTGTGGACGCTCGGCCTGATCGGGGCGGCGCTGGTCCTGCCTTACGCCCTGGAGCTCGAAGCGCCCCTGCTGTCGAAGATCACGGCGCACGGTCCGCCGCTGGCCCAGTTGCTGGCGATGTCGCTGGCCCAGTCGGCGGTCCTGCTGGCCGTCGCCGTCGCCTCGGGCCTGTGGGCCGCGCGCAAGCTCGGCCTTCGCCTTCCGATCGTCGAGGCGTGGGCGTCGGGCCGCCGCGCGCCGCCCGTGCTGGGGGCGACGGTCGCCGCCGTGGCCGCGGGCGCGATCGCCAGCGCCATCATCATCGCCCTTGACCGGTACGTCTTCGTGTCGGCCGCGGCTCCCGCGCTTACCGGCGCGGCGCAGCCCGCCGCCTGGAAGGGGTTGCTGGCGTCCTTCTACGGGGCGATCGACGAGGAGATTCTCGTGCGCCTCGGGGTCCTGTCGCTGCTCGCGCTCGCCCTTCAGGCGACCCTCACCCGCGGCCGGCCGCGCTCGCGCCCCTTGTCCGTCGCCGCCTTCTGGACCGCCAACCTCCTGGCCGCCGTCCTGTTCGGTCTGGGCCACCTGCCCGCCACCGCTGCTGCGGGCGTTCCCCTGACCGGCCTGGTGGTGCTGCGCGCCATCGTCCTGAACGGCCTTGCAGGGCTCGTCTTCGGCGCCCTGTTCCGGCGGTTCGGCCTCGAGTTCGCGATGCTGGCGCACTTCTCCGCCGACCTTGTGCTGCACGTGGCGACGCCGCTCCTGAGCTGACGCCCGGCGCGCCGCCGCCGTCCTAACCGTTTCACCGCGCGCACCTTCGGGGTCCGCCGCCGATTGGCCCTCGCGAAATGCCGTCCGCCCCCGCTATACGGTCGCCAACGACAGACACAGGCGAGGAGCGCAGCAATGGGTCGGGTGTCCGACAAGGTGGCGGTGATCACGGGCGGGGCCGGAGGCCTCGGCGGCTCGGCCGCGCGGCTGATGGCGGCCGAGGGCGCGAGCGTGGTGATCTGCGACCTGGCCGACGAGCAGGGTCAGGCCGTGGCCAAGGAGGTCGGCGGCGAGTACGTGCGGCTGGACGTGACCAGCGAGGCCAGCTGGGAGACCGCGGTCAGGGCCATCGACGCCCGGCACGGCCGCATCGACATCCTGGTCAACGGCGCGGGCATCGAGGGCGACTTCGTCAACGGTTCGCCCGAGACCACCAGCCTGGAGCAATGGCGCAAGGTCCTGTCGGTGAACCTCGACGGGACGTTCCTCGGCTGCAAGCACGTGCTGCCGGTGATGAAGCGGGCCCGCAAGGGCGCGATCGTGAACATCTCGTCCATGGCCTCGTTCCTCGGCACGCCGGTGAACGTCGCCTACGGCGCCTCCAAGGCCGGGGTGCAGCAGCTGACCAAGTCGGTGGCGGTGTGGGGCAGCCGCGACGGGATGAAGGTGCGCTGCAACTCCGTGCATCCCGGGGTGATCCGCACCCGGATGCTGGAGGAGATCTACAAGCAGATCGGCCAGGTCGCGAACGTCTCGGCCGAGGAGGCCGAGCAGATGTCCCTGCGCCAGGTGCCGTTCGGGCACGTGGGCGAGCCGGACGACGTGGGCTACCTGATCCTCTATCTGGCCTCCGACGAGGCCAAGTACGTCACCGGCTCCGAATTCATGGTCGACGGCGGCTGGCATCTCGTGGATGCTCGCTAGTGTCCCGATTCCGAAGTTCGCCAGCGCTTTTGCCAGGCAGATGCGAACTTCGGAATCGATCGGGACACTAGCAAGTCTATGATTCTAGTGTGGTTTAAGGATCAGAAGTTCGCAACTGCGGGAGCCGCCATCATCATGCGAACTTCTGATCCACCACACTAGCTCGATAGAACGCTAAGGAACGTCGGAGGAACGCCGTGAAAGTCGCCGTCTTCAAGGCCCTGCACCAGCCGCTGGAGGTCGAGGACGCGCCCGATCCCACGCCCGGGCCGGGCGACGTGGTGGTCAAGGTCGGGCGCTGCGGCATCTGCGGCTCGGACCTGCACATCACCGAGGACCCGATCTTCGGCGTGCCGCCCGGCGTGGTCCTGGGCCACGAGTACTCGGGCGAGGTGGTGGAGGTCGGCAAGGAGGTCACGCGCATCAAGGTGGGCGACCGGCTGGCGGCCTTCCCGCTGATCAGCTGCGGCAAATGCGGTCCCTGCAAGTCCGGCCAGCCGGCCTGGTGCGAGGGACCGGGCGGCATGGTCGTGGGCGGCGGCGGCTACGGCCAGTTCTCGAGCGTCGCCGAGCACCAGTGCGTGCGCATGCCCGCGGGCGTGTCCCTGACGGACGGCGCCCTGGTCGAGCCCCTGGCCGTGGGCCTGCACGCGGTCAACGTCTCGGGCCTGAAGTCCGGGGCGCGGGTGCTGGTGATCGGCGCGGGGCCCATCGGCCTTGCGGTGGTGTTCTGGGCGCGCCGGATGGGCGCGGGGAAGATCGCCTGCACGGCGTCGTCGACCCGCCGCGCCGAGCTCGCCATGGAGATGGGCGCGAGCGTCTTCGTCGAGCCCTCCGACACGCCGGTGGAGGATGTGAACCGCGCGCTCGGCGGCGCGCCGGAGATCGTCTTCGAGTGCGTCGGGATCCCCGGCCTGATCCAGCGCAGCGTCGACCACGTCACGAGCCGCGGCACGGTGGTGATCGCGGGGCTTTGCACCACGCCGGACACGATCAACCCGTTCTGGGTGGTGAACAAGGAGGTCCGGCTGCAGCCCTCGGCCTTCTATGACGTGCGCGACTTCGAAACGACGCTCGACGTCCTGGACGCCGGCATACTGACGCCGCACCAGATGGTGACCGACGAGGTCTCGCTGAGCGCCATGCCCCAGGCCTTCGAGGCGCTGAAGCACCGCACCCACCAGTGCAAGGTGATGGTGAACCCCTGGGGATAGGCATGCACTCGCGTCTGACCCAACGGAACGGCCGAAAGGCCTGGCCTTTTCTTATTTCCGATGCCCCGGCCCCCGGGTCCTGCCGACGGCCGGCCCGAGGACAGGCTCCGTCCGGGGCCCAGCAAAGGTCGGCGAAGGCGCAGGCGGACAAAGACTTCGACTCGCTTGGCGTCTTGAACGGCGAACCCGGAGCCACTTGTGCTGGGCCTCGGCCTCCGCCGGGGCGACGGAGGAAGACAGAACCGCCGAGACCGTCGGAGAGGCGGCGCAGGCTTGCCTAGAGGTCCCGGGGCGAAACGCACAGGAACGGGCGGGCGGCCGGTTGAACGGCGGGACGCGCGTTCCGACCTCGCCGGGATGCGCAAGCGTCCCGTCGCCTATTCCCCGAAGCTCGCCGAGCGGGTGTGCGCGGCCATCGCCGCGGGCGAGACCGTCCTGGAGCTGACCCGGCGGCCGGGCATGCCCGAGCGCGCGACGGTGTTCCTCTGGCGGAGCAAACGGCCCGAGTTCAGAGCGCTCTACGAGGCGGCCTGCCGCGAAAGGCGTGGCCGGCTCGGGCGCGGCGTGAGCGGCCGGCCGTCGCTCTATTCGCCCAGGCTCGGCGAGCGGGTGTGCGACCTGATCGCCGCGGGCGCGAGCCTGAGCCAGCTCGCCGAGCGGCCTTCGCTGCCCTCGCATCGGACGATGAGCCGCTGGATCGTCGAGGAGCCGGCGTTCCGCCGCGCCTACATGGACGCCTGCCATGTCCGCGGCGCGCGCCTGGCCGACGAGGTGCTCGAGATCGCCGACGCGTCGCCGGCGGACATCGGGCTCGCCCGGGCCAAGGTCATGATCGCGGCGCGCATGTGGCTCTACGCCAAGCTCGAACCGCGCAAGTGGCGCTGGGACGCCGGTCGAGACTGACCGCTTTCGCGGGGATGAACGGATTTGGGCGCCGACCCAAGGCCGGAGGCGAAACAAGATTCAACGCAGAGATCGCAGAGAAGGCGCAGAGATCGCAGAGGGGCGGCGCATCTCTGCGTCCTCTGCTCTCCTCTGCGTCCTCCGCGTTCCTCTTGCAGGCGGCTCCGCCGCCAGGGGGAGAAAAAGGGGTCGGAGTCGATCATGCAGGCTGGCGAGATGCGTCGCCGTCCGGCTCCTTGGGCATAATCGACTCTGATCCCTTTTTCGCCAGACGCTCCACAAGCTCCGCGGCGAACTCCGAGAGGGTGTCGTCGCGCGCGCCCATGACGACGATCCGGTCGCCGGGACGGACCAGCTCGATCAGCCGGTCGCCGCACGCCGCGCGGGTCGCCAGGGCGAAGGCCTTGCGCCCGCCGGCCGTGATCCGCTCCACGATGACCGCCGATCCCACCGAGCGGTCCACCGTGCCGCCGAAGTAGACGGGCTCCGGCATCAGGAGGACGTCGTCGGGCGCCAGCCTTTCGACGAAGGTCTGGGCCAGCTCCGCGGCCCATCAGCTTCAAGGGGCCGAAGCCGTGCGGCTGGAACATGACGAGCAGCCGGCCGGGGAAGGCGTGCAGGGTGTCCAGGGTGGCGGCGATCTTGTCCGGGTTGTGCGCGAAGTCGTCGATGACGGTGACGCCGGCGGCCGTCCCGGTCACCTCCAGGCGCCGGCGCACGCCGGCGAAGGCGCCGAGCGCGGCGCACGCATCCTCGAGGCCGACGCCGCAGGCCCGCGCCGCGGCGATGGCGGCCAGGGCGTTGGAGACATTGTGCAGGCCGGGAACCTTCAGGCGCACGGCCGCCGTCCGCCCGCCGGAGCCCTCGGTCACGGTGAAGCCGACGCCGTCCGGCGCCGGCGCCAGGGCGCCGGCCAGCAGCGAAGCCTGCGGATCGGAGAGGCTGTAGGTGACGAGGCGCCCGGCCGGGACGGCCGCCGCCAGGGCGCGGGTCTCGGGGTTGTCGAGGTTCAGCACCGCCGTCTTCGCCCGCGCCACGAAGCCGGCGAAGAGGGCTCGAAGCTCGTCCATGGACTTGTGGTCCAGCGAGACGTTGTTCACCACCGCCACGGCGGGAACATAGCGGGCGATCGAGCCGTCGCTCTCGTCGACCTCCGCCACGAAGGGCTCGCCCTTTCCCACCAGGGCGCTGGCGTAGGGCGTCTGGGGGGTGATGAAGTTCCTCATCTCCGCCCCGTTCATCACCGTGGGATCGAGCCCCGCGCGGCAGAGGATCCAGGCGATCATGGCGGTGGTGGTGGACTTGCCGCTGGTGCCGGCCACCCCCACCGACAGGGGTGCGGCGTTGAAGAGCTCGGACAGCAGCTCCGCCCGCGTCATGATCCGCGCCCCGGCCTGGCGGGCCGCCCTGACGTCGGGCACCGTCTCCTCGACCGCGCCGGAGGCCACCAGGACCTGGTCCGCGCCCGTGACGCCCGAGCCGTCCTGGGGGTGAAGGGCGACGCCTTGGCGTCTCAGGAAGTCGAACTTGCCGCCGTTGCGGCCCTGGTCGAGCGCGCGGTCCGAGCCGTCCACGCGCGCGCCCCTGGCGCGCATGATCAGGGCCAGGGGCGCCATGCCGCTGCCGCCGACGCCGCAGAAGAAGTAGGCTTTGCCGTGAGTCACCGCCGGACATTATCTGGCGCGTGGGTGACCGCAAATGCGGCGAAGCGGAGGAGTTTGATGGCGGGCGGCAGGATGCGGATCGGCGTCATGGCCCCGGCCTCGCGCCTGGACGAGGACGTGCCCGACCGGGTGCGGACCCTGGCCGCGCAGCGCTTCGGCGCGCGCGCGCCCGAGCTCGTCTTCCACCCGCAATGCTTCCTCTCCTGGGGCCACTTCGCCGGCGAGGATGCGGCGCGGGCGGCCGCCTTCGCCGAACTGGCCAACGATCCGGCCCTGGACGCGGTCTGGCTCGGGCGCGGCGGCTATGGCGCCTGCCGCATGGCCGAGGCGGCGACGGCGGGGCTGAGCGACGCGGCGCGGGCCAAGACCTACATGGGCTACAGCGACGGCGGCGCGCTGCTGGCCGCGCTCTATCGGCGAGGAATCGGCAAGGTCGCCCATGGCCCCATGCCCCAGGACATCAAGCGCGAGAGCGGGGCCGCGGCGGTCGGTCGGGCGCTGGACTGGCTGGTCGACCGCGCGCCGGGCGCGCTGGAGCCGGCTGCAGCGGGCCGGGCGCCCTGCGCCGCCTTCAACATCACCATCCTCGGCCAGATCCTCGGCACGCCGCTGGAGCCGGACCTGGCCGGCCACGTGCTCATGCTCGAGGAAGTCTCCGAGCACATGTACCGGATCGACCGGTCGCTCTTCCACATCACCAGCAATCCGCGGATTCGCGCGGCGAGGGGGATCATGCTCGGCCGCTGCGACCCGATCCCGCCGAACGAGCCGGACTTCGGCCAGAGCGAGGAGCAGGTCGCGCGCTACTGGTGCGCCAGGTCGGGCCTCGCCTGGCTCGGCCGGGCCGACATCGGCCACGACATCGCCAACAAGGTGGTTCCGTTCGGCGCGGCGTGAGCGAGTGGGGAATGCGTCAGCCGAAACGGAAGGCAGCTTTTGGCGCCGGAGCCGTTGCAAGCCCGCGCGGGCGATGGTTGTAGAGAGCCGTTGAGATCGGGCTGAACAACCTCCACCGTCATGGCCGGCCCCCGGGACGAGCCGCTGGCGCGGCCCGCCCGAGGGCAGGCTCTTGTGCCGGCCACCCATGAACGCCTTCCTCATCCATGTTCATGGGTCCCCGGCAACTCGCCCCCTGCGGGGCTCGGCCGGGGATGACGGTGAAAGGGTGGTCCGGTCCGAGCTCAACGAGCCCTGGAGGGCAAGAGACCCATGGGAGACGTCATGAAGCTCGGATTGTTCGCCATGCCCGCGCACCCGCCCGAACGGGACCTGAAGGCCGGGTTCGAGTGGGACCTGCAGGTCATCCGCTGGCTCGACGAGCTGGGGTACGGCGAGGCCTGGGTCGGCGAGCACCACACCGTGCCCTGGGAGCCCAATCCCGCGCCGGACCTGCTGCTGGCGCGCGCCTTCGCCGAGACGACGCGGATCCGCCTGGGGCCCGGCGGCTTCCTCCTGCCCTTCCACCATCCCGCCGAGCTGGCGAGCCGGGTCTCGATGCTGGATCACCTGGGCGAAGGGCGGCTGAACCTCGGGATCGCGGCCAGCTCGATCCCGACCGACCAGGCCATGTTCGGCGTCACGCCGGCCCAGACCCGCGAGATGACCCGCGAATCCCTGGAGATCATGCTCAGGCTCTGGAACGAGCCGGAGCCTTTCACCCATCAGGGCAAGTACTGGACGGTCTCGCGGCCCGAGCCGGTCGCCGGGATCTTCACGCCGTTCCTCAAGCCCGTGCAGGCGCCCCATCCGCCGATCGGCGTGGCGGGCCTGTCACCCTCGTCCGACACCCTGAAGTGGGCCGGCGAGCGCGGCTACATCCCGATGAGCCTGAACCTGAACGCCCAGTACCTGTCGGGACACTGGGCGGCGGTCGAGGCGGGGGCTGCGGCGTCTGGCCGCACCGCCTCGCGCGCGGACTGGCGGATGGTGCGCGAGGTCCTGGTCGCCGACACCGACGAGGAGGCCATGAGGCTGGCGATCCATGGCGGCATGGGCCGGATGACCGCCGAATACAGCCTCAAGGTCGTCAGCGCCTTCGGGGCCATGCCCTTCCTCAAGCACGACCCGTCCGTCGCGGATTTCGGACGTGACCAACGAATACCTGGCGCGGCACAGCTGGCTGGTCGGCTCCCCGGCCACGGTGGCCGAGAAGATCGAGGCGCTGCACCGGCAGGTGGGCGGATTCGGGGTGTTGCTGGTGCTAGGTTTCGACTACCTCGACCAACCGCAAGCCTGGCGTTACTCGCTGGAACTCCTCGCGTCCGAGGTGTTGCCCCGGTTGAGACATTTGACGTGCTAACTATTTCCGCCGCGTCGGGACGGCGTGTTCTTTTCGCATCACTTGCTTGTGTCCTTTGTGTCCGAAGCTTGGCGCGTTTGACACGTTTGGGTCCGTCGGCCATTGTTCCCGTGCAAGGCAAATAACAGCCAACGAACCATAAGGTCGCGATTTTGGGGGGAACCAGCTCGCCAGCCGAAGTGTCTGTCTGACCGCTGACCCGTTCGTCCAGAGGCGAACGGGCTTCGTTGTCGGGCGACTTCGTGCGAGGCGACTCCGCCGGAAAACGCGGCCTCTTGGAATGTTCAAGGGGCGGAACACCAGCATTCGGGCGACCGAATCATCCGGATCAGAAGCCGGCGGCGCAGAGGCTCCGTCGCTTCCACTGACACCTTCGGGAGGAGTCATTATGCAAGGCAAGACGGTTTCCAGGCGGGCGACAAAGTCCCTCCTGATCGGCTCAACGGCGATGTTGATGGGGATGGCCGTAGCGGGCATGGGCGGCGCCGCCTACGCCCAGGACGACCAGGCCGCCGCGTCCGGCGGCGGCGAAGTGGTGGTGACCGGCTCGCGCATCCAGCGGCGCGACTTCACCTCCAACAGCCCGATCGTCACCCTCAACAGCCAGAACTTCGAGAACACCGCGAACGTCGCGATCGAAGCCACGCTGAACAAGCTGCCGCAGTTCACCCCCGACCAGGACCTGACGGGCGTCAACTCGAGCGACGTGCAGCCGACCGCCACCCACACCGTCGGCATCTCGACCGCCAGCCTTCGGGGCCTCGGCGCCAACCGTAACCTGGTGCTCGCCGACGGCCAGCGCCTGCAGCCGATCAACGGCTCGCTGGTGGTGGACCTGAACTCGATCCCCTCGGCGATCATCGACCACGTGGAAGTGATCACCGGCGGCGCCTCGGCCGTGTACGGCGCCGACGCGATCTCCGGCGTGGTGAACTTCATCCTGAAGAAGAACTTCCAGGGCCTCGACGTCGACACCCAGTACGGCCTGACCGACGGGGGCGACGGCAACGAATTCAAGGCGAGCGTCCTGTTCGGCACCAACTTCGCCGACGACAGGGGCAACGTCACCTTCGGGCTCGAGCGCTACACCCGCTCGGCGTCCTACCAGAAGAACCACTCGTTCTACACCAACGGCTGGGCTGACCCGTCCACGGCCACGAACGAGTTCTTCAACACGGGCACGTTCTTCTTCGGCCCGAACAACCCTCCCTCGTTCGGGGCGACGGCCACCCTCTTCGGCCCGACCGTCTCGCCGTTCACGATCTTCCAGATCAACAACAACGGCACCGTGGCCGCGGGCAGCTTCGGCAATCCGGGGCCGCAAGGCGGCGTCCATAACTTCACGGGCACGGTCGACGGCTCGCACATCGCCTACGAGAACTTCGTCGCGGCCGACGGCACGGTCGTCCAGGGTGTGAAGACCAACCAGGTCGACGACTACTTCGTCACCTCGCCCCTGAACCGCTGGTCGCTCTACGCCTCGGCGAACTACAACATCAACGAGCACGTGCAGGCCTACGCGCGCGGCACGTTCGTGACGACCCACACGGCGACGAACCTGTTCCCGACGCCGTTCATCAACGGCTGGGGCGTCAACATCCCGTACAACCCGGTGACCGACGACCCGGCTTCCGCGGGCTACATCGGACCGGGCCAGCCCGGCGCGCAGCATCCGGTCCCGGCGCAGCTGGCCTTTCTGCTGAACAACCAGCTGGCCGGCGTGCCTGCCGACCATTGGACGCCCTGGCTGATCCCCACCGCCAACAGCGGCGGGTGGATGGACCCGCGCTCGACCGTCGACGACAACACCGTCTGGCAGTTCACGGCGGGCCTGAAGGGCGACCTGCCCTACAAGGACTGGACCTGGGAGCTCTATGGCTCGCACGGCCAGGCCACCAACTACAGCGTGGGCAACGGCTACGCTTCGCTGCAGCGCTTCCAGGAGGTCCTCAGCTCGCCGGGCTACGGCGCCAACAGGACCTTCATCGGCAACCAGGAGGCGCCCAACTTCGGCTTCGGCGTCGCCCACTCGACCTGCACCTCCGGCTTCTACGGCGCGCTGTTCTCGGGCACCAAGCCGTCGCAGGACTGCCTCGACGCCATCACCGCGACGCTGCAGAACACGGTGCAGGAGACCCAGGACATCGTCGAGTTCGACACCCAGGGCACACTGTTCACCCTGCCGGCCGGCGATGTGAAGCTGGCGCTGGGCGCGGATTACCGCGGCGAGCACGTGCTCTACAATCCCGACATCCTGCAGAGCACGAGCTCGTTCCAGGACCAGGTGGCCGGGGTGTATCCGACCGCCTACGAGAATGCGCAGACCACGGCGCGGGAAGGCTACGGCGAAGTCTCCATACCGTTGCTCGCCGACATGCCGTTCGTGAAGAACCTCGAGCTCGACCTCGGCGCCCGCTACTCGACCTATACCGGCACCAACTACCTGACCGGCTCGCATATCTCGCCGGAGGGCGGCTGGACCTACAAGATCGAAGGCCATTGGTCGATCACCGACTGGGCGCGTCTGCGCGGCGGGTACAACCTCGCCGTCCGCTCGCCCAACGCCGGCGAGCTGTTCCTGGCCAAGCAAGAGGTCTATGCGGCCGGCGCGGCCACCCAGTACGGCGACCCCTGCACCCTCAGGGCCATCGCGCCCTTCGGGGCCGGCGGCGCCGAGCCTGACCCGGTCACCGGCACGGTCTACCCGGTGGCGAACGCCAACGGCCTGGCCGGGGCGACAAGCGCCTTCAACATCTGCAAGGCCCTGATGACGGGGACCGGCGCCAGCTACTACTACGGCGGCGGCGGCACGGCGCAGGCGGCGGCGGCGCCCTCGCCCTTCGGCTTCGTCAACCAGCTCGGCAGCGAGGATCTGAAGTCCGAAAAGGGTCACACCTGGACCGCGGGCATCGTGCTGCGTTCGCCCGTGCAGAACCCGTGGGTGGGCAACCTGCAGGCGTCGGTCGACTGGTACGACATCAAGATCACCGGCGCGATCGAGTTCCAGTCGGTCGACCAGGTGAAGGCCGCCTGCTACGGCCAGAGCGCGCCTGACGCTGCGACGGCCGCCGTGGTCGCCGCTTCGGCACCGTGCCAGCTGGTTTCGCGCATTCCCGGCACCGGCAACGAGGACGTGACGACGATCCAGTTCTCGAACCTGGCCACGATCTGGAGTTCGGGCATCGACTTCCAGCTGGATAACGGCTGGAACTTCGAGGACATCGGCCTCAGCGGCGTGCCGGGCAGGGTGCAGGTGAACTGGCTGCTCAACTACCTGACCAAGTACGACAGCTCGGCCTACCCGGGGGCGACGATCTTCCATTGGGCCGGAACGCTGGGCCCGAGCCTGAACGGCGTGAACGCAGGCTCGGCCTACAAGTTCAAGATGAACACGACCCTGTCGTACCTGGAGGGGCCGCTGTACGTCGGCCTGACCTGGCGCTACTACCCGCACACCCACTCGGCGCAGGCTCCGCTGGTCAGCCCGGCCTCGTGCAACGTGAGCGTCAGCTGCACCTTGGACACGTCGGCCTACCACGTGTTCGACCTGTCGGCGTCCTACACGATCATGAAGAACTACACGCTGCGGGCGGGCATCCAGAACCTGTTCGACGCGGCCCCGCCGACGACCGGCGCCAACACCGGCATCGGGAACAATGGCGACGGGACCTACCAAGCCGGCGGCAGCTACGCGAGCGACGGCGCGGGAGCGACGCTTCCGGGCATCTACACCACGCTCGGCCGCCAGTTCTACGTCGGCCTCAAGGCCCGGTTCTAAACCCAGGCCAAACAGTCTCTTCGGAGGGCGGGCCGCAAGGCCCGCCCTTTTTCTTTGGGCTCAAGATCCAAACGTTTGAGCGCGTTCTTGCCGCAAAGCCGGGTTCCGCCCATTTGCGGAACGCGCTCTAAACGGCGGATGGAGGACGATCCGCTTCGCCCTATGCTGCGGGCGAACGGGAAAGGGTGAGCGTGACGACCGGAACGAGCGCAGGGGCTTCGCCGCCGCCGCCGAGCCCGGTCGCCCGATGGCTCGACGAGGCCGGTGAGCTGGCCTTGGCGGGTCGCTTCGAGGCGGCGCTCGCCGCCTGCGACAAGGCGCTGGCGGCCCAGCCCGATCATCCCCCGGCGCTCTTCGGCCAGGCCGGGGCCTTGATGAATCTCAGGCCGCCTCCCGGAGGCGGCGGCAGCCTATGACGTCCTGCTTGCGCTCGAGCCGCGCTCGATCCCGGCCCTGGTCAACCGGGGGATCTGCCTGCATCGCATGGGACGCGCCGAGGAGGCCCTGGCCAGCTTCGAGACGGCGCTACAGCTCGAGCCCGGCAATCCGATCGCGCTCACCAACAGGGGGCTGGCCCAGCAGGCGCTGATGCGGACCGACGAGGCGCTGGCCAGCTACGACGCCGCGATCGCCGCGGCCCCGGGCCTGGCCGAGGCGCACGGAAACAGGGGCATCCTGCTGAACCAGCTCGGCCGCAAGGATGACGCCATCCGCGCGCTCGAACGGGCGGTCCGGCTCGCGCCGGATCAAGCGCGCCTGCACCACCACCTCGCGATCACCAAGCGTTTCCGGGCGGGCGATCCGCACATCCCCGCGATGCGTCGCCTGGCCAGCCGGGCGGCGGCGCTTCCGATCGAGGCCCAGGTGGAGCTCCGCTTCGCGCTCGCCAAGGCGCTGGATGACACCGGCGATCAAGCTGGCGCGTTCGAGCAGCTGTCGCTCGCCAATGGCTTGAAGCGCAGGACCTTTCAATATGACGAAGCGGCCGTGCTGGGCGAGCTCGACCGGATCGCCGCGGTGTTCGACCAATCCTTCTTCCGGCGCACGAAGGGTCACGGCGATCCGGACCCCGCGCCCGTGCTCATCGTCGGCATGCCGCGTTCGGGCAGCACCCTGATCGAGCAGATCCTCGCCACTCATCCGAAGGTCTTCGGCGCCGGAGAGCCGCCCGACCTGGACGCGCTCGTGCGAGCCGGCTTGAACGCGGGGGACGGCGAAGGCTTCCTCGAGGCCGCCGCCGGATGGCCGGTGCAGGCCCTGCGGTCCCTCGGGACGGAATACGCCGCGCGCCTTCACGCCATGGCGCCTGGCGCGGCCCGCGTCGTCGACAAGACGCTCGTCAACCTCCGCCTGGTTGGCCTGGTCCACGCCGCCCTGCCCAACGCGCGGATCATCCATGCGCGCCGCGACCCGATGGACGCCTGCGTGTCCTGTTATTCGCGCCTGTTCGGGGAGCGCCAACCCTTCGCCTATGATCTGGGCGAGCTGGGCCGGTACGCTCTGGCCTGCGAGCGCCTGATGAGACATTGGCGCGAGCTCCTGCCCCCGGACGTGCTGCTGGAGGTGCAATACGAGGCGCTCGTCGCCGATCCGGAGGCCCAGGTGCGGCGAATGCTGGCGCACTGCGGCCTTGACTGGGAGCCGCGGTGCCTGGAATTCCATCGGACCGAGCGCAGGGTGCGGACGTGGAGCGCCGGCCAGGTCCGCGAGCCGCTCTACCAAACCTCTGTCGGCGCGTGGCGGCGTTTCGCGCCCTGGCTCGGCTCCCTGCAGGACGCCCTGGGCGCAGGCGATGCGGCTATTGGCTCAGGCGCCGTCTCGGCTATGGAAGGCGACATGCCCGATCTTCAGAAGAAGGCGGAGTCCGGCGATGTCCGCGCCCAGCTGGAGCTGGCCCGGACGCTCGACGCCGAGGGGCGTCATGCCGAGGCCGTCGACTGGATGGCGCGCGCGGGACAGGCCGGCGACGTCGAGGCGCTGACCACGCTCGGCCTTCGCCTCCTTATCGGCGAGAACGCCCCCTTCCTGCCGGCGGACGGCGCGCGCCTGCTCAGCAATGCGGCCCATGGCGGCGGCGCCCAGGCCATGGAGCAACTGGCCGTGCTGATCGGCGGCGGATTCTACGCCCGGCAGAGCTGGCCCGCGGCCCTGGACCTGCTTCAGCGCGCCGCGGAGACCGGCTCGGCCTCGGCCGAGGCGCAGCTGCAGCTCCTGGCCGGCAAGACCCGCGGCGCGGAGCCGTGGTCGGCCATGCGCGCGGGCATCGACCTCGCCTACTGGACGAGCGCGCCGGAACGAAAGACCCTGTCGGCCTCGCCGCGGGTGGAGTCTGTGGCAAAGCTCATTCCCGCCGAGGTGTGCGACTGGGTCATCGCCCAGTGCGCCGAAAGACTGGTCGGGGCTGAGCTCTATGATCCGGCCACGGGGCGCGACGCGCCCGGGACCGAGACGCGCCTGAACCGGATCGCCAACTTCAACCTGGTCCAGACCAACGTGTTGAACCTGTTGATTCAGGCGCGCATGGCCGCGACGCTGGGCGCGCCGATGGCCATGCTCGAGCCCTTTGCGGTGCTGAACTATGCGCCGGGGGAGGAATACGGCGAGCACTTCGACTACCTCGATCCCGCCATCCCGGCCTATGCGGCGGAGTTGGCCCAACGGGGACAGCGCGTGGCCACCTGCCTGATCTACCTGAACGACGACTACGTGGGCGGCGAGACGGAGTTTCCCAAGCTCGGCCTGAGCTTCAAGGGCCGCAAGGGCGACGCCCTGATCTTCTACAGCGTCGATCCGTCGGGCCGGCCCGATCCGCGCACGGTGCACGCCGGTCGCACGCCGACCTCCGGAGAGAAGTGGCTGCTGTCGCAATTCTTCCGAAACCGCCCGGTCGTGGGCGGGGAAGCCCGCAGGAGCTGACGTGTCGTGACAATCCCGTGGCTTTCCGATCGGCGAGGACCCGCCAGGTTCACGAACGCTTGCAGGGGAGGTGACCAAGCCGGTCCGTTCAAAGCGACGTCCCTTCCCAATCCTTCGGCATCGACATGAGCATTCGACCCTGCGGCGCCTGCAGTCTCTGCTGCAAAGTCATCGGCATCGCAGCGCTCGGCAAGCCGCCTGGGCAATGGTGCCCCCATTTCGCGCGGGGAACCGGCTGCACCATCTACGCCGACGCGCCCTCAGAGTGCCGGCAGTTCCAGTGCTTCTGGTCCAACGAGACGCTCAAGGGCGACGAATGGAAGCCGGACCGCTGCAAGCTCGTGGTGTGGAGCAACAAGCCGGGCCGGATCATCGTCGACGTCGACGGCGACTACCCGAGCGCCTGGAGGCGCGAGCCCTACTACGGTCAGATCAAGGCCTGGTCGGATCGGCGCCGCGCCGCGCCGGTCGAGGTCCTGGTGCGGGTCAGGGGACGCATGATCGTGGTGTTCCCGGAGGCGGACATCGACCTCGGGCCTTACGGCCTGTCCGACAGCGTGGTCTCGGGATACCGGGACGAGGGCGGCCGGTCCGTGCCCTTCGCCGAGTACCTGCCGGCCGACGGCTGAGATCCTCGGCGCCGGCGCCCCTCGCTGAACCCGCCGAGAAGGCAGCGTCGACAAGCAAATGTCGCAGGTCGATGACCGGATCGAAACCCGATTGAAACGCCCGCCGGCCCGCCCGCGGAAGACGCAGACCTGGCCGTTCGAACGGGCGCGTTGCGCCGGCGGCCCCGCGGAGCCGACCCACGGCCGGGGCGGACGGCTTGAAATCGCTTCAGGTTTCGACGATGAAACAATCTGGCCGGGGCGCAAGGCTAAGCTGTATCCGGAGAGGGAGTAGACCATGACGCCACTGATACTCGCGACGGCCCTGTCGCTGCTGGCCGCGGACGCCGGTCCGGCCACCGACTCCGGCCAGACCGCCGCCACGGCGCCTCCGGCCGCGACGAGCGCATCGCAAAAGTCCGACGCCGACGATCCCGACAAGGTGATCTGCAAGAGGGAGGTGGTCACCGGCAGCCGCTTCAGCAAGCGGGTCTGCATGACGCGGGGCGAATGGGGCGAGCAGGCGCGGCGCACCGAAGATATGGCGCGGCGGCTCGGCGAAAACGCGGGGTTGAACGCCGCAGCCGCGACCGGCGGGGGCCTGGCCGGCAACTGAGGCTGGAGCGCGATCCGGCCAGGGATCGCCTGTCCGCTGAATTGTTCTGTCGAGTCCGGGGCTTAGAGCGCAACGCGATCAGATGGAATCGTCTGATCGCATCGCGCTCCAGCTTCAAACGCTCGAGCGCGTCCTCGCCGCAAGACCGGGGTCCGCTCCTGCAAAACGCGCTCTGTCGCGGGTGATAGTCGAGGCGCTGGGGGCTCAGCGCGGACGTGTCAGCAGCCCGACCCACGCCACCGGGTCGACACGTCCCTCGGCATAGGTGCAGCTCAGCTCGGACGCCTCGGCGATGAGGCCGGCGGCGCGGAACCGCGCCAGGAGCTGTCCCAGTCCATTCAGGTCGAGCGCCACGCGCGCCTGCTCGCGCGCCATCGCAACGCGCATGGCGATGCCCCGATCGACCTCGTCGATCTCGGCGGCCGCCACGGCCTTGCCCTCGAGCAGGCGCTCGGCGAGGCTGAAATACTCGGCCCCCGAGAAGTTGAACGGCGCGGCGGGGATTTCGCCCGTGCGGCCGAGGATCTCCTTGAGCAGCTTGCGGCGCGACAGATGGTCGCGCCGAAGGCTCGCGGCGCGTCGCACCCGATCCGAAATCCCCGCTTGCGCCAAGCGCCGGTCGATCTCGATCATCAGGCGGCTGCTGGCGGTGATGTCGCTCTCGGCCCGGTGCATGACCAAGGCGGCGGCGCCGCCGGGGACGAGCACCCGGGCAAGCTCGGGCGCAGCCATCTGCAGGTCGGCGTATTCGAACGCGAAGTTCGAAACCACGAGATCGAAGGAACCTGGCGGGAACGGAAGCTGCTCGGCCCTGACGCCGCCCTGGAAACGGACCTCTGGATGACCCAGGGCCGCGCCGGGGCGGTTGTGGATGTCGCTCGCAAGTATCTTCAGGCCGCGCCGCGCCTCGACCGCCCAGAGGGAAACCTGGCCGGAGCCGCACCCGATCTCCAGCACCCGGGCGCCGGGCCTGATCCCCCCGAACACGTCCCGCCAGAAGCCCTCCAGCGCCTGACCTGCGCCGTACCCGATCGGACAGCAGAAGGTGGGGTCGCCCTCCACCCGGTCGTCCCAGATCGAGCTTCCGGACTGGCCGCTCTCGGACATCGGCGGCTCCTGCTCCCCCATGTGCATGCGAGGCCGCGGCCGTCGCAGCGACGCCGGCTGGATCGATCCGCGCGGACAGTCGCGCGCAATCGATCCGGCATGAGTGGAAACATAACGGCGCCGGTCGCGCGCGTCACGACCGCCCCGGCGCGGCGGCCGCCCTCGACGACGGTCCGTTCCGCCGCGATCGACCGTTCAGTCGCATGGCCGGGCGCCTGGACATCGCGCGTCCCGGCGTGGGCGGCTTGACCCTGAAGAGTCGGGCCAGCACAAACCCGCGTGCCCCGCGCCTACACCCCCAAGGTGATCGCCCTGATCGTGGCCTCGGCCATGTTCATGGGCGCGCTCGACTCCACCGTCATCGCCACGGCCCTGCCGCAGATGGCGGCCTCGTTCCATCGCTCGCCGGTGGACCTCAGCCTCGGCATCACCGTCTACATCCTGGTGATGGCCGCCTTCCTGCCGATCTCCACCTGGGTCGCGGACCGGGTCGGCGCCAGGACCGTCTTCGCCGGCGCGATCGCCGGGTTCGCCGCCGCCTCGGCGCTTTGCGGCTTCAGTGACGGGCTGTGGTCCTTCGTCGGCGCGCGCGTGCTGCAGGCCCTGTTCGCCACCCTGATGACGCCGGTCGGCAACCTCGTCCTGCTGCGCTCGACCGAGAAGAAGGACCTGGTCACCGCCATCGCCATCTCGACCACGCCGGGGCTGGTGGCGCCGGTGATCGGTCCGGCGCTCGGCGGCTTCATCGTCACCTTCGTCGACTGGCGCTGGATCTTCTTCCTGAACATCCCGATCGCGGTCCTGGGCGTGGTCCTCGCCCTGCGCTTCATCCCCAACCTGCGCGCCGCGGAGCGCAGGCCCTTCGACTGGGCCGGCTTCCTGTTGTCCGGGCTCTCGCTGGGCGCGGTGATCTACGGCCTGGACCGGATCAGCGCGCCGGGCGAGGACTGGCGCTGGCCGGCCGCGCTGGCCGCGGCGGGCGTCGGGCTAGGCGTCCTGGCCGTGCGCCACAGCCGACGAACCGCCCATCCGCTGGTGAGCCTCGAGCCGCTGCGCATCCCGACATTCCGCACCAGCGCCCTGACCGGCGGGATGCTGGTGCGCCTGCCGTTCCGGGCCATGGGCTTCATCCTGCCCCTGATGTTCCAGGTCGCGCTCGGGATGTCGGCGTTCAAGGCCAGCCTGCTGCTGGTGGGCTATAACGGCGGCGACCTGCTCTTGAAGGCGGTGGCGAACCAGACCCTGCGCAAGCTCGGCTTCCGCACGGCGCTGGCGTCGACGGCCGTGCTGACCGCCCTGGCCACGGCGAGTTGGATGGCCTTTTCCAGGGCCACGCCGTTCTGGCTGATCTTCCTCGTCCTGGCCGTGAGCGGCGGCGCGCGCTCGATCCTTTTCACCGCCATGGTGTCCATGACCTTCTCCGAGGTGCCCCGCGAGGAAATCGGCGCGGCGACGGTGCTATCCAACGTGCTGAGCCAGACCACCGGCGCGATCGCCATCGCCCTGTCGGCCATCATCCTCAATCTGAGCCCAGGCCTGCGCGGCGCGGGCATGGGACATCTGGGCCTCGCCGACTGCCGCCTCGCCCTGGCGATCATGGCCGTGATCGGCCTGTCCTCGGTCCCGTGGTTCCTGAAGCTCAGGCCGGACGCCGGCGCCGAGGTGTCCGGCCATCGTCCCCCGGCGCGCCGGGAGCCGGTGGTCGAGCCGGAAGCCGCAGGCTGAACTCCGGCGCCGTCCTTCCGATGAGCGCGGGCCGACCGCAAGATCGTCCATTGCAATGCTGCGTAGTTTATGTTTTAAACCAGTTGTCGGGCGGATGTTCCGCTCGGCCGTTCTGGAGCGCGTTGCGCAAGACCGGAACCCGGTCTTGCGACAAGAACGCGCTCAAGCGTTTGAATCTAGAGCACGATTCAACGATCAGACGATCCCGTCCGATCGCGTCGAGCTCAGGGAGGCGAGCATGGATTTCCAACCCCTGTTCCAAGCGCCCCTGGCCATCCAGGTCCATGTGGCGAGCGCGTTCGGCGCCTTGGTCGCGGGCGTCTGGCTGATCTGGTTCAGCCGAAGGGGCTCGGCCGGCCACCGGACGATCGGCGTGGCCTTCCTGGCGCTGATGGCGTTGCTGGCCATTTCCTCGCTGTGGATCCACCGGAGCATGCCGAACAGCCCGGTCTTCGGCTTCAGCCCGATCCACCTGTTCGTCCCCTTCGTGCTCGCGATGATCTGGTTTGCGATCGAACTCGGTGCGGCGCGCGCAATTCAAGCGCCACCGCTTCATGGTCTTCGGCCTGTTCAACGGCGCGCTGGTCGTGAATCTCGTGATCAACCTCTTCCTGCGCCACGGGCTCGTCCATGACATGGTGTTCCCGGCGCACGCGACGCTTCAGGCGCGGCTCGATCCGCCGGCCGCCATCCAAGGAGACCTCCGGCCATGACCGAGCCCGGCCAAACCCTGCGCGAGGACATCGCCTTCCTGCGCGGCCTCGCCGACGACAGCGGCCGCTCGCTCGAGCGCGACGGCGCGATCCTGATCGGCGTCGGACTGATCTTCGGCGTCGTGGACCTGGTCTACTGGCTGATGTTCGCCGGACTGCTCCAGGCGCCGCGGCCGCTCGGCGCGTGGCTGTGGGTGGCGGGTCTCGTGCTCTTCTTCACCGCCTTGCCGGTGGCGACGCGCAAGATGCCGCGGCCGACCGGCGCCACGGCCCGCGCCGAGTCCACCGCGCTGGGCGGCGTGGGGATCGCGCTCGCCGCCGCCGGCGTCGGGCTCCTGCTGGGCGCCTGGCGGCTGGGCCAGATGGAGCTGGTGCTGTGGATCTTCCCCATCGTGCTCTTCACCCTCTACGGCGCGGGCTGGAGCGTCGCCTTCGCGGTCGAGCGCCGCGGCTGGTACGCCTGGGTCGCGACAGGATGTTTCGCGGCCGCCGTCGCGACGGGGGCGCTGATGGGCTCCCCGCACGAGTGGCTCGTCCTGTCGATCGGCCTGTTCGTCCTCGTCGCCTTGCCGGGACTCGCGATCCTGCGCCGCGCCCGCCAGAGCCGCTGACCGTGGCGGGCTTCGACGTCGAGGCGATCGACGACGTCATCCACGGCCGGATCCGGCTCGGGATCATGGCCTACCTGGCGCACGCGCAGGCGGCCGAGTTCACCGAGCTGAAGGCGGCGCTCAAGACCACCCAGGGGAACCTTTCGATCCACCTGCGCAAGCTCGAGGACGCCGGCTATGTCGAGATCGACAAGAGCTTCGTGAACCGCAAGCCCCTGACCCGCGCGCGGCTCACGGCCGCCGGGCGCAAGGCCTTCGCGGACTATCTGGACGCCATCGCCAAGCTGGTGGAGGGGCGGGGGTAGGGCGCCTCGCGTTCCCACTGTCGTCCCCGGCCGGGCGAGGTGTTCATGGGCGGCCGCACGGGCGGCGCTTCGGGCCGAAGGCCGGAAGATTCAACGCAGAGATCGCGGAGAAGACGCAGAGGACGCAGAGGGGCAGTGCGTCTCTGCGTCCTCTGCTCTCCTCTGCGTTCTCGGCGTTCCTCTTGCGGGCGGTTCCGCCGCCGCGGCGCCGTTCCGTCTTGCTCAGGACGAGCCCGGCGGCGACGAGGAGGCCGGCGTGTCGGCGGGGGGCAGCAGCTTCAGGCGCTGGGAGCCGTTGTTCGGGTCCGAGTACTCGCGGTTGTCCTCGCAGACGTACTCATAGAGCTTGTAGCCGGGCTTGCGGATGTAATGCCAGGTCCAGGTCCAGGGGTGCGTCAGGTAGACCGGATCGGTCACCGTGACCTGGTCCTCCATGGCGTCGGCCGAGGTCAGGCGGATCTTCTCGTCGATGCGGATCTGGTCGGAGTGCGGCACGTCCTGGAACTTGACGTTCTCCTTGATGCCGACGGTGTCGACCATCAGGGTGTTCCCCTCCCAGTGGCCGACCGAGTGGCCCCAGAAGCCGGGCTCGGCGTCCTCGATGGGGATCTGCTTCTCGTTCAGATAGATGCGGCGGACCTGGTTGTAGGCCTCCTCGATGATGGTGATGCGGCCTTTGCTCTGCAGCACCTCCAGCGGGAACATGGCCATCATGGTGGCCGGCATGCCGTCGGGGATGCACTTGACGTAGTTGGTGACGGGCGGCTCGCCGCGGGCGAAGGCGGCGGCGTTGGCGGCGCGCAGCTTCTTCCAGTCGCCCAGGTACTGGGGCTTCAGCGGCGGCTCGGGGATGCCGGCCATGCCGATCGGCTGGGCGCGGACCGTGGGATCGAGGCCCTGTTCCGGGGTCGGGGGCGGCGGCCGGTCCCAGGCGCCGTCCAGGGCGTGTGGGTCGAAGGCGGGCTTTGCCGGCTTGGCCGCCTTGGCGGCCGAGGCCGCGGCGGGGATCATCACCGCACAGGCGAGCAGCGCGACCAGGCGTCGGGCCGCGCGGGCGGAAGGCGAGCGAAGGCGGATCATG
Source organism: uncultured Alphaproteobacteria bacterium (assembly GCA_963775275.1). GTDB lineage: Bacteria > Pseudomonadota > Alphaproteobacteria > Caulobacterales > Caulobacteraceae > JANWHQ01. The sequence goes on from CAVZII010000005.1 coordinate 2,883,900, forward strand.
GTCGTCGCTCCTACTGGATATTGGCCTTGCCGGCGGGCGCGCCGTTGCCGAACACGCGGCCGTCCGGCAGCGTCACCTGCTTGAGCAGTCCCCCGGGCTCGCCGGTGCGCAGGGGCGCGATGATCACGGTCAGCTTGTCGCCCACCTTGATCATGTTGAACTTCCAGCCCACCCGGTCGAGGATCCCGGGGTTGGCGCACTCGATGGTCCAGTGCTTGGTCGCGCCGGTGGCGGCGTCCAGCGACTCCAGCTCGATGTAGACGTGCGGGTTGGTCCACTGGAAGTGGGTGACCGTGCCCTGCATCTTGACCTGGTGGTCGTTGTCGAACATGGCGAAGGAGTGGTGGGCGAGCGCCCGGCCCCCGCCGGCCGCCGCGCCGGCCAAGAGCGCCAGCGCCATGAACCCGGCGCCGAGCGGCGCCGTCCTGGACTTCCTCACGATGGAACCTCCCCTGTCGACCCTCGTCGGCCCGAGCCGCGCGGATCGGATCATGTCATCTTAACCGGGCGCGCCGAAACGGGAACAGCGCCAATTCCAGGTTAGCCGCCACCTCCCGCCCCGGGGGTCAGCAGGCGCAGGTGCGTGCCGCCGTTCGGGTCCAGGTACTCGCGATTGTCCTCGCAGACGTACTCCAGCATCTCGTAGTCCTTCAGCCGCTTGTAGGCGTAGGTGAAGGTCCAGGGGCCGGTGAACACCTTGGGATCGGTGATTGTGATCTGGTCCTGCAGGATGTCGGGCGCGACCAGATGCAGCCGCTCGTCGATGCGCATCTGGTCCGAGTGGGGAACGTCCCGGCCGGCCGGCACGGACTCCTTGATGCCGATGGTGTCGACCAGCAGCGCATCGCCCTCCCAGTGGCCGACCGAATGGCCGAAGTAGCCGGGCGCATAGTCCTCGATCTTCACCTGGGGCTTGCCCAGATAGATGTGGCGGACCTGGGCGTAGGCCTCCTCGATGATCGTCACCTTGCCGGGCGTCTGCAGGATCTCCAGGGGATAGATGGCGAACATCAGCTGGGGCATGCCGTCGGGCAGGCAGGCGATGCTGTTTCCGCCGATCGGCTGGCCCTTGGCGTCCGCCTCCTTCTCGGCCTGGCGCAGCTTGTCGTAGGCGGCCTGGTAGCTTGGTTTCAGCGGCGGGGGAGGGGGCCTGGGCGGCAGGAACTTCGGATCCACGCTCTGGCCGGGGCGCGCGAAGTAGCGGGCCCAGTCGCCGGTGAGGTTCGCGCCCTGGCCGAAGGGGCCGGCTGCTTTCGCGGCGTGGGCGGCGAGCGCCGGCGCCGCGGAGGCGACGAGCGCCAAGAGGGCCGCGCCGCAGGCGAGCGCCGTGACCGGGCGCCTCATTGGTCGAAGCTCCCGTTCGGCGGGTTGCTGTCCGAGAGCTTGGTTCCGTCCGCCAGGGTCGCCTCCTGCAGCATGCCGCCGGGCTCGCCGTTCTTCAGCGGGTTGATCAGAAGCGAGACCTTGTCGCCGGGCTTGATGGAGTTGAACTTCCAGCCGACGCGGGTCAGCACGTTCGGGCTCGCGCACTCCACGGTGTAGTGCCTGGACCCGCCCTTGCCGTCCTCGACCAGCAGGTCGATGTAGGCGTGCGGATTGGACCACTGGAAGCTGACCACCGTGCCCTCCAGCGTGATCCGGTGGCGGTAGTCGAACATGGCGAAGGAGTGGTGGGCCATCGCCGGACCGGCGCCGAGCGCCGCCCCGGCGACGACGGCCAAGGCCGCCAGAATGGGCGCCGCGCCCGCTGAACGCTTGCTGGTCATCAACGCCCCGCTCCCTGGACGGGCGTCTTCGCCGGGCCCCGCGGCCGGATCGATGCGCCCTCAATGATCCGAGCCTATAGCAAGGGCGCCTGACACCGGAAGCGGTTTCGAGCGGGGCGCGGCCGGCGGCCGCGGCCCTCGGCGGCGAGGGCGGGGTCTGCCAGGTCTAACCCGTGGGGACGTGGCGGAACCGGTAGACGCAGCGGACTTAAAAGTCCGGCTGGCGCAGGCTATCAAGGTCTGCGCCGTGCGGGCGTGGCGGAACTGGTAGACGCAACGGACTTGAACGATCTTTGAGTGCGCCCGGGGAAACCCGGGACGTAGAACCGCTCAAATTCGGGGAACCCTGTCAGATGGGAATCCCGAGCCAAGCCCGGCAACGGGAAGGTGTAGAGACTAGACGGGCGGCGCCTAAGCCCCGGATCCGGTCCGGGGTAAGGCGAAGGGATAGTCCGGACCCCAAACGCCCGTCGGGCGGCGGCGAAAGCCGTAGCGGGTACGAAAATCCGTTGGGGGCAACCCCGTGCCGGTTCGACCCCGGCCGCCCGCACCAGCGCTTGGGGATAGGTAAGCTGTCCCCATAAACTGAGGTTTGCGAACCTGACGTTCGTCACTGAGGTCGCCCCAGCGGATGGACGAACGCCAGGTCCACCTCGCTAGGGGGTTGGAATCGCCGACGTCTCCGTCCTTGAAGGTTAGTAACGTCTATGGTACTAATGATCATGGACGTTCGGGAGTATCTGGCGCCGGAAGGCGAGAGCCCTTTCGGCGCCTGGTTCGACGATCTCGACGCCCAGGCCGCCGCAAAGGTCACGATTGCGCTCACGCGGATCGGCCAGGGCAATCTCTCCAACGTCAAAGGCGTCGGCGGCGGGGTGTTCGAGCTCAAGGTGAGCTTCGGCCCCGGTTACCGCGTCTACTTCGGCAAGGATGGCGACACGCTCGTGATCCTGCTCGCCGGAGGAACCAAGAAGCGCCAGCAGCGTGACATCGCGCACGCTCAGGCGCGGTGGCAGGACTACAAGGATCGAAAGAAAGGCAGAGGCTGAGATGGCTCTTACGCGTTCATTCAAGGAGACCGTTCAAGCGCGCGCCCAACGGGACGCCGCCTTTCGTGAAGCGCTGCTCTCCGAAGGCGTGGACGCCCTTTTGTCGGGTGACGTCGAAACCGGCAAGGCCGTCCTGCGCGACTACATCAATGCAACGGTCGGCTTCGAGAAGCTCGCCTCCGCGACGGGCACGCCGCCCAAGAGCCTCATGCGGATGTTCAGCCCGACCGGCAACCCGACCGCCAGCAATCTCTTCGGAGTCCTCGGCGAGCTTCAACGTCAGTCCGGCGTCCAGCTTCACGCCCGGACCGTGAGTGAAGGCACGCCTGCCTAAGGCGCCAATGCGCATCGAGCGAACCGGCAGCGTTGAGCCGCTCACGCCTCGGCTGGAGCGTTTTTCAGAGAAGCGCTCGGCGGGGCGCCGATCGACGAGTCGTTGCGCAAAGCGCGCTTCGGCCCGGTCAGCGCGCAGGGCCTTCGAGCCGGCCCGGCGCCTTCAGCCTTATCGCATAGATGTCGTCGCAGGCGGTGATGTAGAGGGTCTTCGCGTCGTCTGCGCCGAAGGCCAGCGCTGAGGCGCAGATCAGCTTGCTCGGCTCCTTGTCGCCGGGCCTGGGCAGGTGCAGCAGGCCCAAGAGCTTGCCCGCCGGGGACGTGATCCGGACCACGCCGGTGAGGGGACCGGTCGAGTAGAGATTGCCCTTGGCGTCGGTCTTCATGCCGTCGCCGATGCCGTCCCCTTGCGTGAACAGCGAACCGGGACCGACGCTTCCGTCGGCCTTGACCGGATAGCGGATGATCCTCGGCCTGGGCGAGGTGGTCCCGGCGGACAGGTAGAGGTAGCGGTCGTCCGGGGACAGGGCGATGCCGTTCGGCTCGTCCCCGAGCTCTACGCGGCTCACCACTTCGGTGACCTTGCCGTCCTTCCACAGCCAGACCGCATCGGGCATCTGGGCCAGGCCGCCGTTGATCCCGCCCCGGAGGCCGACGTCGGAATCGGTGAAATAGATCGCGCCGTCGGCGGCGATCGCGACGTCGTTCGGACCGTTGAAGCGTTTGCCCTCGAAATTGTCCGCCAGGACGGTGCGCGAACCGTCCGTCTCCAGCCGCATGAGCGCCCGATCCTGGCCGGCGCACCAGATCAGGCGTCCCTGTCCATCGACGCCGGTGCAGTTCGGCCCGATCAGGATCACGTGGATGCGCGCGAAATAGGCGAGCTTTCCGTCGTGGGCGAAGTCGGTTCCGCTGTACCCGGCCTTGTCGAGGAAGGGCGAGACGCGACCCTGCGGCGTCACCTTGTAGATGACGTTGCCGATGATGCTGCTGACCAGGAGGTAGCCCGGCGCGCCGTCACGGCCCCTGACCCAGACCGGCCCGTCGGCGAAACCGAAGCCCGAGGCGACGGTCCTCAGCCTGGCGCCGGGCGCGATCAGGGCGTCCAGCGCGGGATCGGCCCGGGTGATCCTGAACGGCTGCGGCGAAGCGCTCGGCGGCGCGGGTTGCGCGCTCGCCGCGGAAAGACCCAGCCAGGCCGCCAGCAGGGCGCCGGCGAGCGGGCGCGCCAGCGGGGGAGGGGGCGTGTCGGCGATCATCAGGCGTCCGTTTGCTCTGGTCCCGCGGTTCTACCATACAGGGCCTCGGCGCCGGCTGGCGAAGGAGGATGCGCGGATGGAGAGGCTCGGCTTCATCGGCCTTGGCGTGATGGGCGGCCCGATGGCGGGACACCTCGCCGCCGCCGGTTATCCGATGACCGTCTACGACATCGACCAGGCCGCCATGGAGCGCCTGCTGGCGGCGCACCCGCAGGCGAGGGCGGCGCCGTCTCCCCGGGCGGTGGCCGAGGCGGCGGACATCGTCATCACCATGCTGCCGTCGGGCCGGGAAGTGCGCGAGACCGCCCTGGGGCAGGGCGGGCTGCTGGAAGGCTTGCGCGCGGGGAGCCTGCTGCTCGACACCTCCTCGGCCGAGCCGTGGCTGACCCGCGAGGTCGCCGAGCGCCTGGGCGGCATCGGGGTTGCGGTGGTCGACGCGCCCGTCTCGGGCGCCGAAGCCGGCGCCAAGGCGGCGGAGCTCGTGTTCATGGTCGGCGGCGCGACCGAAGACATCGAGCGGGTGCGCCCGCTCCTGGAGGTGATGGGCAAGGCGATCTTCCACCTGGGACCCGTGGGATCGGGTCACGTGATGAAGTCGATCAACAACCTGATCACCGCGGTGACCTTGACGGCCACCACCGAGGGGTTGCTGGCGGGGACCCTCTCGGGCCTCGATCCGGAGGTCATGAACCAGGTGCTGGACGTCTCGACCGGCCAGTCGTGGGTGAGCCTGACCCACTTCCGCCAGCGGATCTTCAACCGGCGCTTCGACGACCCGTTCAAGCTGGACCTGATGAAGAAGGACATGGATATCGCCATGCGGGTCGCCGCGGACGCGGACCTGGAGATGCCGGTCGCCGCCTTCACCCGCGAGGCGTGGGCCGAGGTGCAGGCCGCAGCGCCGCGGGCCGCGAGCGTCAGCTGGCTGGTGCGGGCTCTGGAGGACCGGGCGGGTGTCGAGCTGAAGCCGGGCGCGCCCTGAATTGAGACGACGGCGGGAGAATGTCTGCTCCAACCGAACTGCCGGACGACCCGAGATGACGGCCGTGGGCCGCGATGATCGCCCGGTCGCCGCGGTCTTCCGTTCGCCCGTGTTCCAGCTGAGCGAAGGGTTCATCCAGACCCAGGCCGCCTCGCTCGTCCGTTACCAGCCGCTCATCATCGGCCTCGAGGCGAAGGGCAATCTGTCCCCCGCCCTGCAGGACCGCGTGCTGATCCTGGGCTCGGCCCGCCAGCAGCTGGGCCTGAAGCTGTTCGGCAGCCTCGGGCGCCTGCCCGAGCCCCTCGCCAGGGCGGCGCCCGTGCTCGTCCACGCCCACTTCGCCACAGACGGGCTGACGGCCCTGCCGATCGCCCAGGCCCTGGGAGTCCCGCTGGTGACCTCGCTGAGGGGCTATGACGTGGCGGTGCCGCCCGGGCGGATGGCGGCGTCCGGCCGGCTGAGCTGGATGCGCTACGCCCTGCTCGGCCGGCGTCTGCGCCATCAGGGCGGGCTGTTCCTGGCGGTGTCGGAGGCCTTGCGCGCGATCGCGCTGGAGCGCGGGTTTCCCGCCGACCGCACGCTCACCCATTACGACGGCGTGCGGCTCGACGCGTTCACGCCGGCCCCCGGCGCGCCGAGGGCGCCGGTGATCCTGCATGTGGCGCGGCTGGTGGAGAAGAAGGGCACGGCCCTCTTGATCCGCGCCTTCGCCGAGGTCCGGCGGCGGCGGCCGGACGCCGAGCTGGTGATCATCGGCACGGGGCCGCTGGAGGCCGGGCTGCGCCGCCTGGCGGCCGAGCTCGAGCTCGGCGAGGCCGTGCGGTTCCTCGGCTCAAGGCCGCATGCGCAGGTGATGGCGTGGATGCGGCAGGCCTGGGTGCTGGCCGCCCCCAGCATCCGGGCGGCGAACGGGGACGCGGAAGGCCTGCCCACGGTGGTGGTCGAGGCCATCGCCTCGGGCGTCCCGGTGGTGGGCTCGATCCACTCGGGAATCCCCGAGGCCGTGGTCGACGGCGTCAACGGCTTCCTCGCGCCCGAGCGCGATGTGGACCGTCTGGCCGAACGCCTGGCGCTGCTCCTCGGCTCAGCCGAGCTTCGCGCGAAGATGGGCGCGGCGGCGCGCGCCCTCGCCGAGGACCGGTTCGAACTCGGCCCGCCAGGCCGAGCGGCTCGAAGCCCACTACGACCGTCTGATCGCCGGCCATGCCGGACGGCGTGTCGCGAACCCGTCGTCCGGCGAGGCGACGGCGCGGACGGAGGCCGGATGCGCCTGACCTATGTCCTCGGCTGGTCCAGGCTGAAGCGGGAGGCGGGCCAGGAACAGACCGTCGCCACCGCCGCCGCCCTCGCCCGGGCCGGCGCCGAGGTCACCTTGCTGATGCCGCAGGGGCCGCGCGACCCGCCGGTCAGCATCGAGGACCTGCGCGAGTATCACCGCGTCGACGGCGACATCCGGATCGAGCGGCGGCCGTTCGCCTGGCCGGACACCGGCCTGGTCCCGAGCTTCGCCTGGCTGCGGCGGGCCGCAGGCCATCTTCGGACGATCGGGTCGGACCTGAACCTGACGCGGATACCGGCCGCCCTGGGCGCCGGGCTCGGCGGGGGCCGGCCGTTCGTGTTCGAGCACTACCGCCCATGGCCGGACCACTATCCCCTGCTGCGGGGCCTGTTCCGGCGCACCCTGGCGGACGGACGCTGCGCCGGCGCCGTCCTTCACTCCGCCTTCGCGGCGGAGAGCTACCGGCGTCTCGGGATCGCCGACGAGAAGCTGCTCGTCGCCCACAACGGCTTCGATCCGGACCTGCTGCATCCGGTGCTGACCAGGGCGGAGGCGCGGGGGCGGCTCGGCCTGCCGCCGGACCGGCCGATCGCGGTCTATGCCGGGCGGCTGAACGGCAAGAAGGGCCTGGACCAGGTCCTGCTCCTGGCGGACCGGCGGCCGGAAGTGCTGTTCCTGCTGGTGGGATCCGAAGGCGAGGGCGCCATCGAGCGGGCCGCCCGCTCCCGGCCCAATGTGGAGCCGGCGCCCTGGCAGGCGCCGGACGCGCTGCCGGCCTATCTCTACGCCGCGGACGTCCTGCTGATCCCCGCGTCGGCCGAGCCGATGCGGCGCTTCGGCCAGACGGTGCTGCCGCTGAAGACCTTCACGTACCTGGCGGCCGGCCGCCCCATCCTGGCCCCGGCGAGCGCGGACACCGCCGAGATCCTCCTGGACGGCGTGAACGCCCTGCTGGTCCCTCCCGGCCAGCCCGATGCGGCCAGCGACGCCTTGGGGCGGCTGCTGTCCGAGTCCGACCTAGCCGACCTGCTCGGCCGCGGCGCCCGGGCTACGGCCGAGACCCGGACCTGGGATCACCGCGCCCGTCGCCTGCTCGACTTCTTCGACCGCCGGCTCGCCGCCTCCGGCGTCCCCGCGGCCCAGTGACGTCGCACGAATTACAACCTTGAATTTGATATTCCCGCAGGGAGAATAACTAGGAAATCCATCACGAGTTGATCTATTCTCCGCGCCGGGCGCGACAGGCGTCTGCATCCAGGAACCGGTCGCGGCGCATTCCCTGCGCGCCATGCCGTCGCGGGGCTTTCCAACGACGACGGGCGTTCAAGCCGCTGCGGCGGTCCGCCCGTTCCGGCGCCGGCGTCGGCCAAGGAAAGAGGAGGTGGCGAGATGTTGGAACTCGAGCAGCTACGCAGGGACATCGAGACCGCGCTGGCGTCGCCCAAGGCGGACGATCCGGTGCTCGCCGCCAAGCGGCAGCTTGGCGTGCGGTTCATCGTCGACGTCCGCAAGGGCCAGTCTCAGTCCGACGTGGAGGCGGCGTTCAAGGTGTTGAGCGACCACTTCGAGGTCGAGCCGCTGTTCCCCTCACCGCCGTTCGAGGCGCCGGGCCCGGACGCGGAGCCCACCTGGCGCGAGCTCGCCTTCGTCGCGGCGATCCACGGCGCCGCGTTCGACGACGTGTCAGCCCATCCGTGGGACCTCGCCCACGCCGCGCGCGAGCAGGGGGGCTTCCTCCGGGTCGCGCCGGACGTCCCGTCCGGCCGGGAGGAGCCGCCTGCGGAGCCGAAGGCGGAGATCGCCAATCACCCCGGTCCGGGGTGGGAGCACGTCACCATGCGCCTCAAGGAGGCGTGGGACGAGATGCGGCGAAACGGCCGGACCCTGCTCGGCGACAATGTCCACATCGGCCACCCGGACACCGGCTGGACGGCCCACCCGGTGTGGGGAAGGGACCAGCCAAATCTCGACAAGGCGAGAGCCTGGAACTTCATTCCGGGAGAGACGCCGCCCAACGACGCCCGGGACCGGTTGATCGGGGGGGTGACCCTGCAGCCGGGACACGGCACGCACACGTCCGCCGTGATGGTGGCCCCGACGGGAGGTCCGGTGGTCGGGGTCGCGCCGAACGCGATGGTGGTTCCCATCCGGTGCATCACCAGCGTGATCCTGATCGGCCAGATCGAGGTGGTCAGGGCCATCGACTATGCGCGCATGATCAACTGCCGCGTGATCTCCCTCAGTCTCGGCGGATGGGAGATCGGCATGCACCCGCACATGCGCGGCGCGATCCGGTCCGCGATCGGGCGGAACATCATCGTCCTGGCGGCCGCGGGACAGTCGCCCTGGGGGCTGCCGGGCGCGGCCACGGTCTATCCCGCGGCCTATCCGGAATGCATCGCCGTCGCAGGCGTCGAAGGGGTCAACGGGACGCCCGATCCAAGGGACGGCTACAAGCCGTGGAACTCGAGCAACCGCAGCAATCCGAACGGACAGTACGGCCGGATCACCATCTCCGCGCCGGCCTGCCCGGTCTACACCGCCCTGGCCAACAGGGAGAACAAGCCGACGTACGGCAATTCCGAGGGAACGTCCTTCGCCACCGCCTTCATGGCGGGCGCCGCGGCCCTGTGGCTGTCGTACCACTTCTTCTGGGCCTACGAGGGCCGGAAGACGGCGCAGGAGCAATTCCGTGAGTACGTCCAGAAGACGGCCCGCAAGCCCAGGGGTTTCGATCCCTGGTTCTATGGGATGGTGGACATCGAGGCCCTGATCAAGACCAAGCCTGCTCCGGAGCCGGCCGAGGCGCCGATGGAGGAAGCGCCTGACCTGTCGGTCGCGGCCGAGATCGCCGGCATGCTGGGCTGCGCGCAGAGCGAGCGGGTGAAGGAGCTGCTGGCGCAGGCGCTCCTGGGCCTTGAGGACCTGCCCGCGGAAGAGGCCGCCGACAGCGCCGAGGGCTTGATCCTCGAGATCGGCTACATCCTTCATGCCGATCAAGAGCTCAGGTCCAGGCTCGCCGAGAAGATGGCGTCCTCGTCCCTGACGCCGGCGGGGCTGGCGGAGCTCATGGCGCCGGCCGCATCCTCGGCGTTGCGCGACCGGCTCGCCGGCGTGACCGCAACGCTCGAGCCCGCCGGCGCCTGACGCGATCCGCGGGAGACGGGAAGTCCTCCCAGCGCGAGCGTCCTGCGGCGACGCCGGGGACGCTCGCGCGCTCTTCCCGTTTGACAGCCTGCTTCGGGACCCTGATTGATTGGGTCAACGGCGACGGGGGACGATCGCCGGGAGGAAACCCATGACCACGGCCGAGAGCGCGCTCAAGGGCGGCGGGACCGACGCTTCCACCAGACAGGGCCTGATGGCCTTCACCCCGGGCTACCGGGCGTGGATGCTGTTCATGCTGCTGACGATCAACGCCCTGAACCTGGCCGACCGGCAGGGGATGGCGGCCACGGCGCCGGCGATCAAGGTCGACCTGAAGCTGACGGACACCCAGCTCGGCCTGATCCAGGGGCTGGGCTTCGCCATCTTCTACACCCTGCTCGGCCTGCCGCTGGCCCGCATGGCCGAGCGGATGAGCCGCGCCAAGATCATCTCGGTTTCCATCGCCATCTTCGGCGTCATGGTCGCGGGCTGCGGGATCGCGCGCAATTTCTGGCAGTTCCTCCTGTTCCGCGTGGGCGTGGGCATCGGCGACGCCGGCTTCGGCCCGCCCGTGGCCTCGCTGATCGGAGACCATTATCCGGGGCACAAGCGCACCTCGGCCATGACCGTGATCTGGCTGGGCGCGCCCATCGGGGCCGTGTCCGGCGCCGTGCTCGGCGGCTGGTTCGCCCAGGCGCTGGGCTGGCGCGAGTGGTTCTTCGCCCTGGGCGTTCCGGCGGTCGCGGTGGCCGTGATCGCCTTCTTCACCCTGCGCGAGCCGCCCAGGGGCCTGTCGGACGGCAAGGTGCTGTCGGGTCCGCCGCCCAGCACCGGCGCGGTCCTCAAGTTCCTGCTCGCCAAGCCGTCGGTCTGGTGGATCCTGATCGGCGGGGGCCTGGCGGCCACCTCGATGAACGCGCTCGGCCAGTTCTTCTCGCGCTTCCTGGTGGCCAACTTCCACCTGGGCTACGCCGAGGCCGGGCGGATCCTCGGCCTGATCGCCGGGCATCTCGATGGCCTCCGGCCTGGCGCTCGGCGGCTACGGCGTGGAGTGGGCCAGCAAGCTCGACCGGCGCTGGTGCGTGTGGGGGCCCGCGATCGGCCTGGTCATCTGCGCGCCGCTGTTCTTCGTGGGCGCCAACCTGGCGAGCCTGGGCGCGACCATCGTCGTGCTGGCGCTCGGCCACGTCTTCCTGTTCGTCTACTACACGCCCACCCTCGCGCTGGCCCAGAACATGGTCGGCTCGAACATGCGCGCCTCCTCGGCCCTGGTGTTCTCCATCGTGCTGGGGCTGGTGGGGATCGGCCTTGGGCCGACCCTGGTGGGCGTCCTCAGCGACTTCTTCGCCCAGCGCTCGTTCCCGCTCGGCCACTTTGCGGCCATGTGCCCGGGCGGCGTCCCGCCGAAGGGCGCGGCCGAGGCCCTCGCGAGCGCCTGCACCAACGCCTCGGCGCTGGGCATCCGCCATGCGATCATGTCCATGTCGCTGCTGTTCGTGGCGGCGGGCTTCGCCTACTTCATGGCCGCCAAGAACCTCAGGCGCGACCTCGACACCCACTACGAAGGCTGAGCCCGCGGGAGGCGATCCATGGACTACCGGAGCGGCGATCTCCGCCTCGAGCACGTCTTCGACATCCGGATCAACTTCAAGGACCGCTGGATGTGGGGGCCGATCCATCCGGGCGGGCCGAGCCACGGCTACACCTCGGTGCTGAGCGGCCTGGTCGAGGGGCCGCGGCTGAACGGCAAGGTGGTGGACGTCTCCGGCGCCGACTGGCCGGTGGTGCGCACCGACGGGGTGGTGGAGCTGCAGGCGCACTACATGCTCGAGGCCGACGACGGGGCCAAGATCTACATCAGGAACCTCGGCTATGTGTATGGGCCCAGGCCCGCCGGGAACGGCCTTCCCGAGCGTCCGGGCTACTTCCGCTGCACGCCGTATTTCCGTGCGCCGGACGGCCCGCACGAGTGGCTGAACCGCACCGTCATCGTCGGCGGCGGCGAGCGCCATCCCGACCCGGAAGGGGACTACAGCCTGTTCAGGTACTGGGCGGTGTATTGAGGCGTAAGATCTTCCCCCTCTGGGGGAAGTACGGCCGAAGGCCGGGATGGGGGCTCGGGGCGATGGCCCCCTTCCCCCGCTTCGCGGGGACTTCCCCCAAAGGGGGAAGATTGGTCAGCTGAACAGCGCCTTGCTGGCCAGGGCGGCGCCTTCGGCGAGGACCTTCAGCTTGGCCCAGGCGATCTCGGGGTGGCATCTGAGGCCAAGCCCGCAGTCGGTCGAGGCGATCACGTTCTCGCGCCCGACGAGGTCGGCGAAGCGGCGGATGCGCGCGGCGACCAGCTCGGGATGCTCGATCAGCTTGGTGGAGTGGCTGACCACGCCCGGGGCCAGGATCCTGCCCTTCGGCAGCTTCACGTGCTCCCAGAGCGCCGCCTCGTGCTCGTGGCGGACGTTGGCGGCCTCGATCAGATAGGCCCCGGCGTTGATCGCCAGCAGCACCTCGACGATGTCGCCGAGCGGGATGTCGTGGGCGTGCGGGCCGTGCCAGCTGCCCCAGCACATGTGGTAGCGGACCTGATCGGGCGGAATGTTGCGAAGGGCGTGGTTCAGCGCCTCCACCCTCACCATGCACCAGCGCTTGTAGGCCTCCAGGCCCATGCCGACGCCGATCCGGTCCCACAGGGCCGCGAGCCAGGCGTCGTCCACCTGGACGATCAGTCCCGCCGCGGCGATGGCCTCGTACTCGACCGCGAGGGCCTCGGCGATGGCGAAGACATAGGCCTCCTCGCTCTCGTAGTGCTCGTTCAGGCGGCCCGCCTCGATGCTGGCCGGGGCGGTGGAGGTCAGGAAGGCGTCGCCGGGCGGGACTTCGCCGAGGGCGTCCTTCAGCAGGGCGATCTCGCGGGCCAGCGCCGCCTGGCCGCGGTACTCGATCTTGCCGGTGCAGACCCAGTCGGTGACGCGGGTCTGGTTGGGCGCCGAGCCCGTGTCCTCGAAGAGGACGCCGTGTCGCATGGCCGCGTCGTAGAAGGCGGGGAAGGCGCGCCAGTCCTCGCTCTGGACCAGCAGGGTCCCCATCGTCCCGGCCTGGCGCGGCTCGAAGCCTGTCAGCCGGTCGTTGACGAACATGACCCAGTTGCCGCCCTTGGTCAGCTCGCCCTCGTTGACGATGTCGACGCCGGCCTCGCGCTGGAAGCGCACGACGTCGTGGACGGCCTCGCGGAGCTTGTCTTCGGGCGCCTCGCCGGACCAGACGTCGAGGTCGCCGGGCAGGGCGCCCACGTGGGTGGTCAGGATCCGCTCGGTGCTGCGACGCATGCGGGCCTCCCGGTCAGTAGGTCGAACCTGCATCGGCCTTCGGCGCACCCGTGGCCTTGAACCTGCCGGCCAGGGCCAGCGTCTGCTTGGCGAGGATCCCGACGTCCGTGCCCACCGCCACGAAGGTCGCGCCGAGGCCGAGATATTCCTTCGCCCATTCCTCGTTCGACGTGAGGATGCCGGCGGCCTTGCCGGCCTTGATGATGCGGGCGAAGGCGTCCCTGATCGCCGCCTGCACGTCCGGATGGCCGGCGTTGCCCCGGTGTCCGAGCGCGGCCGAAAGGTCCGCCGGGCCGATGAACACCCCATCCACGCCGGGGGTGGCGGCGATGGCGTCGAGGTTCTGCATGGCCGTCTTCGTCTCGGCCTGGACCAGGAGGCACATCTGCTCATCCGCGTCGCGGAAGTAGTTCTCGACCCGGTTCCAGCGCGCGACCCGGGCCGAGCCCGCGCCCACGCCCCTCAGGCCCTCGGGCGGATAGCGCATGGCGCGCACCATCCGCTCGGCCTGCTCGGCCGTGTCCACCAGGGGGATCAGCAGGGTCTGGAAGCCGAGGTCCAGGTACTGCTTGATCAGGCGGATGTCGCCGATCGGCGGGCGCGCGATCGGGTGGACGGGATAGGCTTCCACCGCCTGGATCTGGGCCAGCATCGAGGGCACGTCGTTGGGCGCATGCTCGCCGTCGAACAGCAGCCAGTCGAAGCCCGCGCCGGCGCAGATCTCGGCCGTGTAAGGGCTGGCCACGGACTGCCAGAGGCCGATCTGGGGCCGCCCTTCCCTGAGCGCCTGCTTGAACGGATTGATCGGCACGCCCGCCATGTGTGAACCCTCAGACGAATGCGAAGGCGACGACCCCGAGGGGGCCGTAGTCGACCTCGAAATGGTCGCCCGCCGCCGCGGCGATGGGCGAGGTGAAGGAGCCGCCGAGGATCACCTCACCGGCCTGCAGCGTCACCCCGTGCGGATGCAGCTTGTTGGCGAGCCAGGCCGGGCCCTTGGCCGGATGATCCAGCACTGCGGCGGCGACGCCGGTGTCCTCGATCTCGCCGTTCTTGCGGAGGATCGCGGCGACCCAGCGCATGTCCAGGTCGCCCGGCCGGAACCGCTTGCCGCCCAGCACCACGCCGGCGTTGGCGGCGTTGTCGCTGATGGTGTCGAACACCTTGCGGGTGAGCTTGGTCTCGGGGTCCGTCCGCTGGATGCGCGCGTCGATGATCTCGATCGCAGGGGTCATGTAGTCGGTGGCGGCCAGCACCTGTTCCAGCGTGCAGTCCGGGCCGGACAGCGGCGCCTTCAAGCACGAAGGCGAGCTCGACCTCGACCCGGGGCTCGATGAAGCGGCCGGCCGGAATCTGCCCGCCCGCTTCGAAGAACATGTCCTGAAGCAGCGTGCCGTAGTCCGGCTCGGCGATGTTGGAGAACCGCTGCATGGCCTTGGAGGTCAGGCCGATCTTGTGGCCCAGGGGCGGATTGCCGCGCGCGACCTTGAGTGCGACCCACGCGCTTTAAATCGCGTAGGCGTCGGCGAAGCCCATGCCCGGGTGCTCCAGCGAGAACTGGTGGGTCTGGATGCGGGTGCGCTCGGATTCGTCCAGGCGCTGGGCCAGGGCCTGGATGGTTGCGGGATCGAGCATCATCTCGTCCCCTCCCCCCTCGAGGGGGAGGGGTGCAGGGGAGGGGGGAACTGCAAGCCGCAGCCTTCGACAGAAGGAGCTGAGCTCCGGCTGCAAGACGTTAGCCGCCACTGACCCAACGCCAGCGCGGCCCCCCTCCCTCGATCCCTCCCCCTCGAGGGGGGAGGGAGGTCGTCAAGCGACCCGCTCATCATCTACGACGCCGCCTTGGCGAAGGGGCGGGTGCCGAATTTCTCGTGCAACCGGTTCTGCTTGTAGGCCAGGCGGTCGCCGAACTCCTCCACGTCCATGGAGATGGCCAGGGTGAAGGCCTTGTCCACCGGATCGAGGTGGGTCTTCACCGCCGCCCAGACCGCGTCGAAGGCGCGCTGCTTGTCCGCCTCGGCGCGGCCGCGGGCGATCCTCGCGCTGATCGAGACGAAGGCGTACTCGGGCTGGCCGTCGCCGACGATGTAGTCCTCGCAGCAATAGGCCCGCGCCCGGATGCCGGCGACCGGGAAGACGTCGGCGGCGATCGCGGCGTCGACCATCTTCTTCAGCAGCCCCGGGATGTCGGCCATGGCTTTGATGTTGGCCGAATACTCCACCACCATGTTGGGCATGGCCGTCCCCGCGGGTCTGGCTCAGACGGGGAAGACCGCGTTGATCTGGCCGGTCCCCGAGCTGGCGAAATAGTCGGTGACGATCTCTACAGGCTTATCGTAGCGATCCCAACCCAGCGGCGCCGAGGAGCATGGCGGTGTCGTGCATGAAGCCCTCGCCCCGGCACAGCGTGGCGTATTCCGGCAGCATGGCGGTGAAGGTCGAGAAGTCCCCGGCCTGCCAGAGCTGGAGCACGCGGATGTCCACCTGACGGAAGAACTCGCGGCTGATCTCGAAGGCCTGCTCTTCGGCCAGACGATTGTCCGAGAACCGGTGCGACAGCGAGCCGGAGGCCAGGACGGCGACGGTGCGGTCCGACGCCTCGATCGCCTCGCGCACCGCTTCGCCGAGGGTGCGGCTGTCGGCCAGCTCGTGCTGGGGGCACCAGGCGGCGACCGAGACCACCTTGAAGCGCTTGTCGGCGTTCATGTAGCGCATGGGCACCAGCGTCCCGTACTCGAGCTCGAGCGAGGGGATCTCGTGGGCGCGGGTGTGGACGCCCCGACGGGTGGCCGCCCGGGCGATGGAGCGGCCAAGCTCGGGATCGCCGTCGTACTCGAAGGCCATGTCCGAGATGAAGTGGGGCAGCTCGTTGGAGGTGTAGACGCCCGAGAAGCGGCTGCAGCAGTTCAGGTGGTAGCCGGAGTTCACCAGCCAGTGGGTGTCGAACACCACGATGGTGTCCACGCCCAGCTTGCGGCAGCGCTCGCCGATGATCCGGTGGCCTTCGATCGCCTCGGCGCGGCAGCCGAAATGCCGGCCCGGCAGCTCCGACAGGTGCATGGACGGGACGTGGGTGACCTTGGCCGCCAGCGCGAGCTTGCCCATGGGCGCCTCCCCTTGTGCTCCGCAAGGTGTCGCGCCGGAACGGCCGGGCTCAATTGATCGGGGTCAAGCCGGGGTAGAGGTCTCGGGCGAGATCAGCCGGACGGTCGGAAAACACGTCCGGATTCGGCGTGGGTCCCGCGTGAGAAGGGGAAGCCTCTCGACGGCCGCCTGCGCGCCGATGAAGAAGTCCGGCAGAACGCCGGAACGCGCGCCGCCTCTCCTACGGTCGTCGGCGAAGGCCTTGCCGGCCAGGAACAGCGCCGCCCGGCGCAAGGGCAGGACGTCGACGCCTGTCGCCTGAAGGAACGCGTCGATGTCCTCCATTCGGGCGGCGCGCACCGACAGCTCGGCGTAGACCACTTCGTTGATCAGGATCGGTCCGGTGACGCCGGCCATTTCGAGCTGCCGCTCGGACCAGTCCGCCCAGGCCGGGTCGCCCGTGAGCAGGTCCAGCAGGACGTTGGTGTCGACCAGGGTCAATCCTGGTTCGCGGGCCTGACGTCCCGGGTCAGCGCCATGACCTCGTCCGTGCTCGGCCCCGGGCCGAAGAACCCCCGCCAGCGCGCGAACCGGCTGCTTGCGGCGGGGCGCCCCGCCTTCTCGACGACCACTTCGCCCCGATCATTGAGGCGGAAGTCCACTTCCTCGCCCAGCTCGACGCCGATCGCCTCACGCAGCCGCTTGGGCAGGGTGACCTGTCCCTTGCGCGTCACAGCGTATCCCATGGCCAATCCTTACTCATCGATGCAGGAGTAATACCACGATCCCGCGGACGATGGAATCAAGCCACCGAGATCACGCCCACGGTGCAGCCGACCGCGAAGATCGGGATCGGAGCGTAGAACCACACTTCGCCCTTCCCGCCGGCGGCGGCGGCGACGCTGATGAAGGTGCGGATCTCGAAGCCGCCCTGGCCGGCCTCGCGGTAGATGTCGGCGTCGGCGTAGGCGAGCAGGGCCTCGCGGTCGCCCCTCGACCACTTGTCCAGGAAGTCGCGGTCCCAGGCCTCGTTGATCTTGCCGGAGTCCGGCGTGGCCGGCCAATGGGAGATGCCGCCCGTGCCGACGATCGCGATGCGTTCGTCAAGCTCGTCGCAGGCGCGGCGCAGGGCCTCGCCGAAGGCCCAGGCGCGGTGGAGCGGCGTCAGCGGCGGACCCTGGCAGTTGATGTTCACCGGGATCACCGGCAGGTCGAAGCCCGGGGTCAGGAAATGCAGCGGCACCATGATCCCGTGGTCGAACATCCACTCCTCGCAATAGGCGACGTCGACCTCGCGCAGCACCTTGGTGATCAGCCGCTTGGAGAGGTCGGCGTTTCCCGGGACGCGGACCTTGGGGATGCGCCAGCCAGTCCGGATCCTCGATCGGGCCCTCGTAATGGTCGGCCATGCCGACGGCGTAGGCCGGCATGTTGTTCATGAAGAAGTTGGCGAAGTGCTCGGCGCCGATGACGACCAGGGCGTCGGGCCTGGTCGCGGCGATCGCCTCGCCCATGCGCCGGTACTGGGCGTAGAAGGCCTCGCGCAGATCGGCGTCGGCCATGGCGGCCCGCCCGGTGATCCCCGGCGCATGGCTCGAGACTCCCGCGAAGACCAGGGGCATCAGCTTGTCCTCTCCCGAGGGGAGAGGAGGGGACCCGTCGCCGCGCGACGGGGAGGTGAGGGAGTACGCCCTTGCCGCATCAGCCCCTCATCTTCCCGCCGACCCGCGGGTCGGCGGGCCCCTTCTTCTCCCTATGGGAGAAGAGAAGCCTTCCCTCCTCATACCCCGGCCACCTTCTCGTCCATGGCCGTGGTCATGGCGTAGATGCCCGCCCGCACTGGCCCGTATTTGGCGACGCCCTCGCGCATGGCCGCGATGTATTCGGTCCAGGGCTGCTTGATCTGGCTGGAGAGGTGCATCAGGAGCTGGCCGTTGACCCCCAGCACATAGAGCTTGCCGATGTCGTGGTCCTGGACGGCGGCGCGCTCCTCCGCGTCGAGGTCGTAGTCGGCGAGCAGGCCGTCCAGGTCGTCCTCGAACCGCGCCTTGATCTTCGCGTCCCGGTTCAGGTGGTAGAGCAGCTTCTGCAGGGCGTAGAGGCTCATCTCATGCCTTCTCCCATGGGAAGGAGGAGGGGCCCGCGCGCGAAGCGAGTGGGAGGATGAGGGGGCAGGGACGGCGAGGGCGGAGCCCCTCACCTTCCCACGCCTGCGGCGTGGGCCCCTTCCTCTCCCCATGGGAGAGGAGAAGGCTGGGTGATCTCGGCATCCTCACGCTCCTCACTGCGCCGCCGGGGTTTCGAGGCCCCAGCGCGGGATGGGGTGGCTCCCCATGGAGACGCAGACGTTCTTGATCTCGCAGAAGGTCTCGAAGGAGGCCTGGCCGCCCTCGCGGCCGATGCCGGATGACTTCACCCCGCCGAAGGGCTGGCGAAGGTCGCGCACGTTCTGGCTGTTCACGAACACCATGCCGGCCTCGATCCCGGCGGCGAGGCGGTGGGCCTTTCCGATGTCCTGGGTCCAGATGTAGGAGGCGAGGCCGTACTTCACGTCGTTGGCCAGCCGCAGGCCCTCCGCCTCGTCCTTGAACCGGATGAGGCAGGCGACCGGGCCGAAGATCTCCTCCTGGGCGATGCGCATGTCGTTGCGCACCTCGGTGAAGACCGTGGGCTCCATGAAGTTGCCCTTGGCGACCCGCGGCGGCAGCTGGCTCGGCCGGTCGCCGCCGGTGGCGACGGTCGCGCCTTCCTGGCGGGCCAGCTCGACGTAGCCGTGCACCTTCTCCCAGTGCTGGGGCGTGATCAGGGCGCCGAGCTGGGTGGCCTTGTCCTGCGGGTCGCCGATGCGCATGCGCTTGGCGCGTTCGACGAACTCGGCGGCGAAGGCGTCGTAGACGCTGTCCTGCACGAAGATGCGCGAGCCGGCGGTGCACCGCTCGCCGTTGATCGAGAAGATGGTGAAGAGGGCCGCGTCCAGCGCCCGGCCGAGGTCCGCGTCCTCGAACACCAGCACCGGCGACTTGCCGCCGAGCTCCAGCGACAGCTTCTTCAGCCCGGCGGTGTGGGAAATGTGAGTTCCGGTCACAGTCCCGCCGGTGAAGGAGATGGTCCTGACGTCCGGGTGCTTCACCAGCGCCTCGCCGGCGGTGCGGCCGTAGCCGTGGACCACGTTCAGGACGCCCTTGGGCACGCCGGCCTCGAGCGCGA
Organism: uncultured Alphaproteobacteria bacterium; assembly: GCA_963775275.1. Taxonomy (GTDB): domain Bacteria; phylum Pseudomonadota; class Alphaproteobacteria; order Caulobacterales; family Caulobacteraceae; genus JANWHQ01. Next base: position 2,903,329 of record CAVZII010000005.1, read on the forward strand.
GCTGGCCGAGGCGGTCCGCCGAGAGCGGCGAGAGCTCGCTCATCTTCAGCACCGCGGTGTTGCCGAGCGCCAGGCAGGGCGCGACCTTCCAGGTCGCGGTCATGAAGGGGACGTTCCAGGGCGAGATCAGGCCGCACACCCCCACCGGCTGGTAGAGGGTGTAGTTCAGCATCGTCCGGTCGACGGGGTAGCAGGCCCCGTCCATGCGCGTGGCGACCTCCGAGAAATAGTGGAAATTGTCCGCGCCCCGCGGGATCAGGGCGTGGGAGGTCTGGTCGATGGGGAGCCCGGTGTCCTCGGTCTCCAGCGCCGCGATCTCCGGGACGTTGGCCTCGATCAGCTCGCCCAGCTTGCGCATGATCCTGGCGCGCTGCCTGGCCGGCAGCCCGGCCCACTTGGGGAAGGCGGCCCTGGCGGCCTCGACCGCCATGGCGACTTCGCGCTCGCCGCCGGAGGCGACCTCGCAGATCGGCTCCTGGGTCGCCGGATTGATCGTCTCGAACCGCTCGGGGCTGTCGACGCTGGCGCCATCGATCAGGTGCTGGATCATGCCTTGGCCTTGGAAGGGGAATAGAAGTCCTCATCGGAGACGAGGGTGTTCTGAAGCGCGCCCACGCTCTCGACCTCGGTCACGACCACGTCGCCGGGGTTCAGATAGACCACGCCCTGGGGCGTGCCGGTCAGGATCAGGTCGCCGGGGCCGAGCGTCATGATGCTGGTCAGATATTCGACCAGATAGGGGATGTCGAAGATCATGTCCCGGGTCGTCCCCTGCTGGACGACCTTGCCGTTGACCGTGGTGCGAAGGTCCAGGTCCATCGGGTCGGGGACGTCGTCGCGATCGACAACCCAGGGGCCGACGGGCGTCAGGCCGTCGCGGTTCTTGGCCCGAAGATTGGGCCGGTAGTAGTTCTCCAGGTACTCGCGGATGACGTAGTCGTTGGCGACGGTGTAGCCGGCGACGACCTCATAGGCCCGCTCCCGCGGCACGTCGCGGCATTCCTTGCCGATCACCACCACCAGCTCGCACTCGTAGTGCATCTGGTTCGCGTCGGCGGGACGTCGCGAGACCGCCTTGTGGCCGACCAGGGCGTTGGGCCCCTTCAGGAACACCAGCGGTTCGTCCGGCGCCTTGAAGTCGAGCTCGCGGGCATGGTCCGCATAGTTGAGGCCGAGCGCCGCGATCACGCCCGGCCGCGTCGGCGGCAGCCAGACCACCTCGGGCTCGGCGACGGTGCGGCCGTCCTCCAGAGTCAGGGTCAAGCCGTCCGCGGCGACGATCGCCTCGTGGACCTGGCCGCCATGGGCCACCCGCGCGCGCCTCATCGCCGCAACTCCCGATCGTCCCCGCGAAAGCGGGGACCCAGGCTTTTTCCTGCACCCGCTGAGCGCGTCGACAAAACGCCTGGATCCCCGCTTTCGCGGGGATGTGCGGAGGAGGGGGTGACGATCGTCATGACTTGTCCTCCCTCACCAGCGTGCACCGCAGCGTTCCCACCCCCTCGACCTCCGCCTCGACCCGGTCGCCGGGGCGGGCGCGCGGGCCGTTGGGCGCCAGGCCCGTCAACAGCACATCGCCCTCGTAGAGGGTCATGAAGTCGGTCACGTCGGCGATCAGCCGCGCCGCGGGCCTTATGAGGTCGGCGGTGGAAAATCGGCTGACCTCCTCGCCGTTCACCCGCACCGCAACATCCTTGCTGTCCGGATCCCCCGCCGCCGCCATGGCGACCGGCGCGCCGATCGGCAGGAAGCCGTCGCGGCAGCGCTGGCGGATCGCCGGCCGGTGCAGGCTCGCGTGCGGGATGCAGACGTCGATGGCCACGGCTAACGCGCCCACATGGCCGAGCGCCTCCGATTCGGCGACCCGGCAGGCCGTGCGGCCGATGATGAGGGCCAGCGAAGCGTTGGTCTCGAGCTCGTCCACGCCCGCCGGGACGGCCACCTCGGCGCCATCCGCCGCCAGGGTGTTGGGCGGCTTGACGTAGAGCACCGGCGCCCTGGGCGGACGTCCGTAGGGCGGCTGGCTCAAGGCCTCGCCCAGGGCGTCCAGCTCCTGGCGGACGTTCAGGATCACGCCATAGACCGCGCCAAAGGCCGTACGTCGTCCCATGCCCTCTCCCGCCGCTCGCAGCTTGTGTCTTCGCCGCTGTTGCGCCCGACCGCTTCCTCATTAACATGCCAATCATTGTCAATGCGAAGGGCTTGAGACGGGGCATGGCCGAAGGGGGAGCATTGCAGGCGAAGGACCATCGGTCGCTCCGGCCCTATCCGCACTCCCTGCCGGCGATCCTGATGCGCGCGCGCGAGTCGGTGATGGCGCGCGTACGCCCGTGCCTTCGCGAGTTCGACATCACCGAGCCGCAGTGGCGGGTCCTGCGCACCCTGGGCTCGCTCGATGAGATCGAGGTCACCCAACTGGCGGAGAAGGTGTTCCTGCTGCCCTCCAGCCTGTCGCGCATCCTGCGTGACCTCGGCGAGCGGGGGCTGATCCAGCGCCGGACCTCCGAATTGGACCTGAGGCGGGGCCTCGTCTCGATCTCGGACAGGGGCATGGCCCTGATCGATGCGGTGACGCCACGGGCCGTCGAGGTCAACGCCGAGATCGAGCGGCTCTACGGGACCGAGCGGATGGACCGGCTGCGGGCGCTGCTCGAGGAGCTCGAGGACGCCCTGGGTCACGGCGAGCCCGGCGCGGATTAGGCCCCCTTCAACACAAGCCGCAGCGGGAAGGCCAGGGCGCCCAGGGCGCAGACCAGGATCGCGCCCGCCATGGAGATCTGGGGCGCGTGCGAGAAGAAGCCCGCCGCCACGGTGGCGACGGCGCCGAAGGCGAACTGGCTGGTCCCGAACAGGGCCGAGACCGCACCCGAGCGCGAGCGGTCGACCGCCAGCCCGCCCGCCATCGCGTTGGTCGAGACGAACCCCAGGGACGAGACCACGAAGAACAGGGGGACCATGACGCCGAACGGGCCGGCGAAGCCGGTCAGGGCGTCGACCGCCAGGATGATCGCCGCCACGGCCGCGCCGAGCGCGCCCCAGATCATGATCCGGTCCGACCGGAAGTAGCCGAGCAGGCGCCGGTTGATCTGGGAGGCCGCCATGAACCCGGCGGCGTTCAGCCCGAACACCCAGCCGAACCACAGGGCCGGCACGCCATAGAGCCCGATCACGAGGTAGGGCGCGGCCGCGATCCAGGCGAACATGCCCGCGAAATTCAGCCCGTTGGTCGTCATGTAGCCCAGGATCCGGCGGTCCTTCAGCACCGCGGCATAGGCGCGAAGCGGCGACTCGGTCCTCGCCCGCTCGGCCACCTCCTGCGGGCGCGTCTCCTCCAGGCACAGGAACGTCGCGGCGCCGACAATCGCGCCGAAGGCCAGCAGCGCCCAGAAGATCGCCCGCCAGTCCAGGAAGGTGACGATGGCGCCGCCGACGATCGGCGCGATCAGGGGCCCGATGCCGCGGATGGTCAGGAGCATGGAGAAGATCCGGGCCGACTCCTGGCGCCCGGCGCGGTCGCGCACCACCGCCGCCGAGATGACCACGCCCGAGCAGGCGCCGAACGCCTGCACGAACCTCAGCGCCGTCATCACATGGATCGAGGTCGTCAGCGCGCAGCCGAGGGTGGCGACGATGTAGATGGCCGCGCCGATCAGCATGGGCCCGCGCCGTCCGATCCGGTCGGCCCAGGGGCCGTAGAACAGCTGGCCGGTCCCCAGCCCCAGGAAATAGGCCGCGAGCGTGGCCTGTCCCTGGGCGGAGGTGGCGTGCAGCTCGCGCGTCAGCGCCGGCAGGGCGGGCAGGTAGATGTCGGTGGTCACCGGCGGGAAGGCCGACATCGCCCCGATCAGGACCAGGAACCCGACCGGCCCGACCGCGATCAGGGCGCGGCGGGCCGCGGACGGCGGGTCGGAATCGGCGACTGACATCGGCGCAGACTTGACGATCGCCGGGCCGAACGCCAGGGCTTGGCCGCCGGGACGCAAGCGAGCCAGGAGGAGCCCATGAAGACCAGAGCCGCGGTGGCGTGGAAGGCGGGCGCGCCGCTCAGCATCGAGGAGGTCGACCTCGAAGGTCCCAAGGCCGGCGAGGTGCTGGTCGAGGTCATGGCGACCGGGATCTGCCACACCGACGCCTACACCCTGTCGGGGGCGGATCCGGAAGGCCTGTTCCCCTCGATCATGGGCCACGAGGGCGCCGGAATCGTGCGCGAGGTGGGCGCAGGCGTGACCAGCGTGAAGGTCGGCGACCACGTGATCCCGCTCTACACGCCCGAATGCCGCCAGTGCAAAACCTGCCTCTCCAGGCGCTCGAACCTGTGCACCGCCATCCGCTCGACCCAGGGCCAGGGCCTGATGCCCGACGGCACGAGCCGCTTCTCCGTCGGCGGCAAGCCGGTCTTCCACTACATGGGCTGCTCGACCTTCTCGAACTTCTCGGTGATGCCCGAGATCGCCGTGGCCAAGGTCCGCGCAGACGCCCCCTTCGACAAGATCTGCTACATCGGCTGCGGGGTCACGACCGGCATCGGCGCGGTGATCTGGACCGCCAAGGTCTGGCCGGGCGCCAATGTGGTGGTCTTCGGCCTGGGCGGCATCGGCCTGAACGTCATCCAGGGCGCCAGGATGGTCGGGGCCGACCGGATCATCGGCGTCGATCTGAACCCGGCCAAGGCCGAGATGGCCCGCAAGTTCGGCATGACCCACTTCGTCAACCCGGACGAGGTCGGCCGCGACAAGGTGGTCCAGGCGATCGTCGACATGACCGGCGGCGGGGCCGACTTCTCCTTCGAGTGCATCGGCAATGTGAACACCATGCGCCAGGCGCTGGAGTGCTGTCACCGCGGCTGGGGCGAGAGCATCATCATCGGCGTCGCCGCCTCGGGCCAGGAGATCTCCACCCGCCCGTTCCAGCTGGTCACCGGCCGGGTCTGGAAGGGCACCGCCTTCGGCGGCGCGCGCGGGCGCACCGACGTGCCCAAGATCGTGGACTGGTACATGGAGGGGAAGGTCAACATCGACGACCTGATCACCCACACCATGCCGCTGGAGAAGATCAACGACGCCTTCGAGCTGATGCACGAGGGCAAGTCGATCCGCAGCGTGGTGGTGTACTGACCGCGCCTTGAACGGGGGGCAGGGCGATGATCGGACGTATCCTGACGATCGGGGCCGCGGTCATGATGCTCGCCGCCTCGTCAGCGGCGGCGGCCCCGAAGGTCGTCTACGGCCCAGCCCGCCCGGTTGCGCCCAAGGTCACGGCGCGGAGCCTCAGCTTCGAGAGCGGCGGCCGCAAGGTGACGGGCGAGGTGATCTCGGGGCCGGGCGGGGCGTCTCACCCGGGCATCCTGTTCGTCCATTGGCTCGGCGAGCCCAAGACCACCAACCACACCGAGTTCGAGGGAGACGCGGTGGCGCTGGCCCGCCGCGGCGTGGCCTCCGTCCTGATCGATGCGATGTGGGCGGATCCGGCCTGGTTCGACAGGGTCGGGATCTCGGACAAGGCCGACCTCGAGCAGGCGGCCGGACAGATCCAGGACATCCGCCGCGCTCTGGACGTGCTCGAGGCCCAGCCGGGGATCGATCCCGGCCGCATCGCCTATGTCGGTCACGACTTCGGGGCCATGTTCGGCGCACTCGCCGCCGGCGAGGATCCGCGGCCGAGCCTGCTCGTCCTGATGGCCGGCGTGCCGACCATGTCGGAGTGGTACCTGCTCGGGAAGACCCATCCGCACAAGGACGACTATGTCCGCGCGCTCGACGGCGGACTCGACATCACCGGCGCGCTCGGCCGCGTGAAGGCCAAGGCCGTGCTCATCCAGTTCGCCGCCCACGACCGTTACGTCAGCGCGGAACGCGCGGCGATCTTCGCCGCCGCCACGCCCCTGCCGCGGACCGTCGCGACCTATGACACCGACCATGGCCTCGCCGTTCCCCAGGCGGCGGCCGACCGGCGGGCCTGGCTCCTGGAGCATCTCCTCGCGCCCTGAGGGCCGGAACCCGTGCGGCCAATGCGGGTTTGGGCTCCATCGCAAGGAGGAGCTCCCATGCCCCGCGGAGACAAGTCGTCGTACACCGACAAGCAGGAGCGAAAGGCCGATCACATCGCCGAAGGCTACGAGGCGCGCGGCGTCTCGGAGAAGGAGGCCGAGCGCCGGGCCTGGGCCACGGTCAACAAGGAGAGCGGCGGCGGCAAGAAGAGCGGCTCGGGCCGCGGCCACGCCGAGACCCATGCGTCGTCGGCCAAGGGCGGGCGCAAGTCCCAGGCGTCGCGCACGCACGCGCAGAGGTCCGCCGCCGCCAGGAAGGCCGCCGCGACCCGCAAGCGCAACGCCGAGCACCACGCCCACGGCCAGCAAGGCGGCGCATCTGCTTAACTTGACAAGCAAATCCGGCCGACGCCTGCTGCCGCAAGAATGGGAGTGAAGCGATGTCCGGATTCCGCGCCGACCACGTCGGCAGCCTCTTGCGGCCGCAGGCGCTGCTGGACGCGCGCGCCGCGCATGAGCGCGGGGAGATCACGCTGGAGGCGCTGCGCGAGGCCGAGGATGCGGCGATCCTGCATGTCCTGGACCTGCAGACGGAGGCGGGCGTCGATGTGCTGAGCGACGGGGAGTTCCGCCGCGCGAGCTGGGTCGGGCCGCTCTACGAGCACGTCCAGGGCCTGGTCCCGCGCCCGCAGCGTCCCTACCAGGCGCCTTTGTGGCGGGGCCCCGACGCCGACGACGCCAACGCCGATCTGCCGATCCCGGTGGTCGCCGTGGGCGAGAGGTTGAGCATGGCCGAACGGATGACCGGCCACGAGACGTCGTTCCTCGGCCGGCATGCGCGCAGGCCCTTCAAGATCACCATGCCCGGGCCCTCGATCTACATGAACATCTACGAGGAGGGCTTCTCCAACGCCGCCTATCCGACGCGGGACGACTACCTGGACGCGCTGATCGGAATCTACCAGGCGGAGGTGGAGGCCCAGGTCGCGGACGGCGCCGCCTACGTCCAGCTGGACTCCCTCCGCTACATGCAAGTCTTCGCTAACATGATCAAGACCATGTCCAGCGTGGACGGCGAGATCGTCTTCGCCGAGGCGCTGAGGTCCGACAACGCCGTGCTGGACCGCGCCAGGGCCAAGGGCGCGACCACGGCGGTCCACATCTGCCGTGGCAACCACCGCAGCGCCTGGGCGGGCGCCGGAAGCTACGAGCCGGTCGCCGAGCGGCTGTTCGCCGAGCTGCGCGCCGACCGGTTCCTGCTGGAGTTCGACGACGAGCGCTCGGGCGGCTTCGAGCCGCTGCGGTTCATGCCCAAGGGCAAGACCGTCGTGCTGGGCCTGGTCACCACCAAGCGCCCCGAGCTCGAGGACAAGGACATGCTGCGCCGGCGCGTGGACGAGGCGGCCAGGTTCGTCGGCCTGGAGACCCTCGCGATCAGCCCGCAATGCGGCTTCGCCTCGACCTTCAAGGGCAACCTGCTGAGCGAGGACGACGAGCGCCGCAAGCTCGAGCTGGTGGCCGAGACGGCCCGGAGCATCTGGGGGTGACGAGCGGCCGGCGCCCCATGGACGCTAACTCGAAGACTTGTGCTGCGAGGCTCGAACGAATGGTGGACCATTCGTTCGAGTCGCAGCACTGGCGCCGTTCGTGTTCATGGGTGGCCGGCGCTGGGCCGGCCATGACGGTGGAAGAATGGACCTGAAGCTCGACGGCAAGCGTGCGCTGGTGACCGGCGCCTCCAAGGGGATCGGACGGGCGAGCGCGCTCCGGCTGGCCCAGGAAGGTTGCGACGTGGTGCTCGTGGCGCGGACGAAGGAGACGCTCGAAGCCGCGGCCGCCGACATCCGCGGCCACTACCAGGTCGCGGTGCAGGTGATCCCGGCGGATCTGTCGCGCCAGGCCGAGGTCGAGCGCGTCGCCGCCGAGGCGGGCGGGATCGACATCCTGGTGAACAACGCCGGCGCCATCCCCGCCGGCGATATCACGGCCGTGGACGATGCGGCCTGGCGCGCGGCCTGGGACCTCAAGGTCTTCGGCTACATCTCCATGTGCCGCGCCTTCTGGCCCGTGCTGAAGGAAAGGGGCGGGGTGATCGTCAACGTCATCGGCGCCGCCGCCGAGTGGCTGGACCCGGGCTACATCGCCGGCAGCATGGGCAATGCGGCGCTCGTCGCCTTCACCCGCGCGCTCGGCAAGGGCGCGCCCAAGGACGGGATCCGGGTCGCGGGGATCAATCCCGGGCCCACGGCCACCGACCGGATGACCTCGCGCCTGAAGGCCCAGGCGACCCAGCAGCTCGGCGACGAGGAGCGCTGGCGCGAGCTGACGAAGAACATGCCCTTCGGCCGGCCGGGGTCCCCCGAGGAGGTCGCCGCCGCCGTGGCGTTCCTGGCCTCGCCGCTGTCCGGCTACACCTCCGGCGGCGTCCTCACCATGGACGGCGGGATCAGGTGACCATCGCGCCGCGGCGCGGACGCGCCGGGTATTGCCGTTTCCCCCTGACAGCGCGCCGGATGGCTGCTTAACCTGTGAACCGACGCCGGCGGACAACGCCGGGACAAGACAGGGAGACCCTCCATGCCCGCGACCTATCGCGCCGACCATGTCGGCAGCCTGCTTCGGCCCAAGGCCCTGCTCGACGCCTGGGACGCGCACGACCGGGGCGAGGTCACCGACGAGGCCCTGAGCGAGATCGAGGACAAGGCGATCCTCGAGGTCCTGGCGCTGCAGCGCGACGCGGGCATGGACGTGGTGACCGACGGCGAATACCGGCGCCTCAGCTGGCTCTCCAACCTGCACGACGCCTGCGAGGGGCTGAGCCGCAAGGACGAGCCGGGCTATCCGCCCTTCTGGCACGGCCCGGGCGAGGAGGTCGCCAACTCCGAGATGCCGGTGAAGGCCATCGTCTGCACCGGCAAGCTGAAGGCGAGGAAACGGCTGTGCGGCGAGGAGTCCCCGTTCCTCGGCAAGCATGCGCCCAGGCCGTTCAAGACCAGCCTGGCCGCGCCGACCATGCACCTGAACCTCTACGCCGAGGGGGTGACCGACAAGGTCTATCCGGACCTGCAGTCCTATGTGGACGACATCGTCGCCATCTACCAGGACGAGGTCGACGCCCTCCTGAAGGATGGGATCAGCTACTTCCAGCTCGACACCCTGCGCTACACCCAGATCATCGGCGACCTGGAATTCATGATGCAGGGCCAGTCCTACGAGGAGGCGGCCGAGCAGACCCTTCAGGCCGACAACGCGGTGCTGAAGCGGGCCAAGGCGGGGGGCGCGACCACCGGCATCCACATCTGCCGCGGCAATCACCGGAGCGCCTGGGCCGCGTCGGGCAGCTACGAGCCCGTCGCCGAGAGCCTGTTCGGGCGCACCGAGGCGGACCGGCTGCTGCTGGAATACGACGACGAGCGGTCCGGCGGCTTCGAGCCCCTGAGGTTCGTGCCCAAGGGCAAGACCGTGGTGCTGGGCCTGGTCACCACCAAGACCGCCCAGCTCGAGGACCAGGACATGCTGCGCCGGCGCGTGGACGAGGCGGCCAAGTACGTGGACCTGGAGAACCTGGCGATCAGCCCGCAATGCGGATTCGCCTCCACCCACCAGGGCAACCTGCTCACCATCGACGAGGAGCGCCGCAAGCTCGAGCTGGTGGCGGACACGGCGCGCAAGATCTGGGGGTGAGGAGGGCCGGCCCGCGGGACGCGGGCCGGATGAAATCGCCACGGCGTGGCGATTTCCCCGACGAACGCCCGAAGCGCGAGCGGAGGGCCGGTGGAGGCGCCGGCCCCCTCCGTCCCGGCGCATGCGCGCCGAGCCACCTCCCCCAGAGGGGGAGGATTTCACCTAGCTGATCTTCCCCCTTTGGGGGAAGTCCGGCCGAAGGCCGGGAAGGGGGCGATTGCCCCCTGGCCTCACTCGAAGAACGCCACGCTCCTGAACTCGATGCTGCAGCGGACCTTGGCGTCGGGGAAGCTCGGGTCGTGGAAGGCGGTGTGCGGCGTGCGCCAGGCGACCGATTGGTCGGAGTCGTGGAACTTCAGGAGGATCGCCTCATCCCGCGTCATGTTGGAGAAATACCACCAGCGGTGCTCGGGGCTGTGGCGGAAGATCGCCGCGGCCGGGACCTGGTCCTCGTTTTCCATCGGCCCGAGCATGGCCTCCTCGGTGGGCGGCTCGTCCATGACGAACATGGTGTTGGGCACGCCCTCGTCGGCGCGCACGCTGCGCGCATCGCAGACCGCCAGCGGCCAGTCCTGGGGAGGGTCGGAGAAGGCCCGCCAGAAGCTCGAGGCGATGAACCGCGAATAGCCTTTTCCATCAGGGAAGGCGCGCTCGTAGATCGCCCGCGCCATCCGCTCGGCGCGGTCGGGCGTCATGTCCACATGGGCGTCGCTGGCCGGCGGCTGCATGCCGCCCCGGTGCGAGACGCTGAACTTGGGCTGCTCATAGGCGGAGAGGTCGCCGGAGGTGCGCGCCATCCAGCCGAGCGGCGCCACGCGGTTGGCGCCGGTCAGGGCCTTCACGGCGTCGATGACCTCGCCCGGATAGACCGCGTCGACCTCGGCCTTGTCGAAGAAGTCCTTCACCGCGCTCGGACGGTCGGCCAGGACGAACCCGTGGGTGTCGAGGCTGAACCGGTCGCGGATCGGCCGGCCGTCGCGCACCAGCACCTCGTGCGGCTCGAAGCGGCCGGTGTTGCGCTCCATGCCCGGAGTGACGAAGCGTCGGTTGATCAGCGAGTCCGCCGCGACGTAGTTGATGATCGCCGATACGGCGCGGACCTCGTCCTCTGCCTGGACCGCGCCCATCGCCGCCGGGCCCTTATTCGAAGAACGCCACCGAGCGGCACTCGATCGATTCCCTGACCTTCCGGTCCGGGAAGCTGTTGTCCCAGAACGCCGTGTGCGGCGTGCGCCAGGCGACCGAGCGGTCGGAGTCGTGGAACTTGATCAGGATGGCCTCGTCCCGCGTCATGCTCGAGAAGTACCACCAGCGATGGTCCGGATTGTACCGGAAGATCGCCGCCGCGGGCTGGTCGGCGTCGGGCATGGGGGCGAACATCGCCTCGCCCTCGGGGATCTTGTCGACGATATAGAGGACGTTGGGCACGCCCTCGTCGTCGCCGACGCTGCGGTGGTCGCAGACCGCCAGCGGGCATTCCTGTGGCGGCTCGGAGAAGGTCCGCCAGAAGCTCGAATAGATGAAGCGCTTGAAGCCCGGCCCGTCCGGCCGCACGCGCTGATAGATCGCCCGGGCCTGGCGGTCGGCGCGGCCGGGCTCGGTGTCGATGTGCGCTTCGCCGGCCGGCGGCTGGATCCCGCCCTGGTGGGTGTAGGGGCCCTCGGCGCGCTTGAACTTCGAAAGATCGCCGGAGTTGCGGATCATCCAGCCGCCGGCATGGACGAAGCTCGCGCCGGTCAGGCGCTTCACCTCGGCCTCCACCTCGGCCTGGTAGAGCCGGTCGACCTCGTCCTTGTCGTAGAAGTCGCTCACCGCGCTCGTGCTGTCGGCCAGGACGAAGCCGTGGGTGTCGAGGGTGAAGTGTCGCTTGATCGCGCGGCCGTCGCGCACCTTCACCTTGAAGGGGCCGTAGCTTCCGGTGTTCATCTCCACGCCGGCCGAGACGAAGCGGCGGTTGATCTCCGGTCCGGGCAGCAGGTAGTTGATCTCCGCCTCGACGGAGCGGACGCTCTCCTCGATGTCGGCTTCGACGACGCTCATCCGGTCTGATCTCCTGGATCCCTCAGCGCACGTGGCCGGTGAAGGTGCGCAGCGCGGGATTGGTGTGGTCGGGCATCTCCAGCGCCGCCTTGACGCCGGGCCGGGCGCGCATCCGGTCGGCCCAGTCCAGGAGCCGCGGACAGCGCTCGGGCGTGCCGATCTCGGGGAACATGCGCGCCAGCATCATGCCGCAGTGGGCGAAGAAGTTGACGTCGGCCAGGGTGAACATGTCGCCGGCGAGCCAGGGAGCCCTGGAGAGCTGGTCCTCGACCTTGTCGACCGCGACCTCGATCTTGCGCGTGGCGTTGGCCAGGTCCGCCTCCGAGAAGCCCGAACGGGCGGTCTTCCACTTCTCGCGCTGCTCGTGCAGCGGGATGCGCTCGACCAGCTTCTCGAACTCGCCGGACTCGATGCCGCGGGCGATCACGCCCACCATCCGGTGCCAGCCCCACATGGAGACGTAGTTCATCACGTGCTCGTCGATGAACTTGTTCCAGTAGCGCATCCGCGCATTGCCCCTGGGCTCGCCCGGCCGCAGCGGCGGCGCCTCGGGGAAGGCGTCCTCGAGGTACTCGTTGATCACCGTGGTGTGGGTCACGATGAAGCCGTCGTGGTCCAGGACCGGCACCTGGCCTTCCGGGTTGATCGCGACGAACCATGGCTGGTGCTGCTCGAACTTGTGCAGGTCGACGTAGATGCTCTCGAACTCCAGGCCCTTCTCCTTGAGCGGGATCAAGGACTTCAGCGAATTGGCCACCGGTTCGGCGTGGTAGAGCTTGAGCACGGGCGGTTTCCCTTCGGCGCGCCTCTGGCGGGGCGATCGCGTCCGATGCTTGTGCCACAGGGCCTCAGCGTGCGCCAAGGGCGGGCCGCGGCGAAGGCCGGCCCTCCAGCAGGGTGAACCAGCCGACGCCCGCCAGGACCACGACGGTGGCGGCGATGTCGACCCAGCCGATGGTTTCGTGCAGCACGATCACCGCCAGGACCAGCGTCACCACCGGGCTCAGGGTCCCGATCGCGCCGTTGGCCTGGGGCGAGATGCGCTCCAGCGCCGCGTTCAGCAGGAAGGTCGGCGCGATGGTCGCGGCGAAGGTCAGGAGCAGGGCGTAGCCGAAGACGTGCGGCCCGACGATCAGGTTCGAGGCCGGCTGGGTCGCGGCGAACTGGACGAAGGTCGCCGCCGTCGCCCCGATCATGGCGATGCAGGTGAACAGGCGCGCGCCCAGCCTGGCGACCAGGCCCTTGGCCAGGAGCTGGTAGAAGGCGAAGGCGATGGCGGCGGACAGCACCAGCAGCGCCCCCTTCACCACCGCATGGCCCAGGACGTGGAGCTTGACCCCGAACATCAGGATCAGGCCCGCATAGCTGATGGCGATGCCGATCAGGGCCCTGGGCCGGATCCGCTGGCCGAAGATCAGCGCCCCGAACAGCACCACGAACGCGGGGTAGGTGAACAGGATCAGCCGCTCGAACTGCACCGAGATGTACTCGAGCCCCAGGAAGTCCGCGTAGCTGGCGAACCAGTAGCCGAGCGCCCCCACCAGCGCCGCCAGGCCCATCAGCCTGGGCTCGGGCAGGGTCCGGCCCTTGATGAGCGAGCCCGCGCCGATCGCCAGATAGACCGGCAGGGCCAGGCCCAGGCGCAGGGCCAGCAAGGTCTCGGTGGAGACGCCGGCCTGGTAGACCAGCTTGATGATCACGCCCTTGGAGGCGAACAGGCACGCGCCGAGGGCCGCGAAGGCGTAGCCGGCGAGGTCGTGACGGCGGGAAGCGGCGCTGTCGGCGGTCATGTGGGACGCCCTTGCAAGGGCGCGGGGCGATCGGCGGGCCGAGGAACCCGAGCGCGTCGCCGACGCGCCCGGTTGAAGACGATCAGACGCCGTCCCGGACGCGCGAAGCGCGGGGAAGCGCGAGCCAAAGCTTGCGGGCGGCGATCATGGCGCGGGGATTAGCAGGGCGGCGCCGGGCTGAATAGGGCCTTGCCGAACCGGTCCCGCCGCGCAAAGAGGCCGCCATGACCCTCGAGCTGATCTCCACGCACCGCTGCTTCGGCGGGACCCAGACCTTCTGGCGGCACGCGTCCGATGAGACGAAGACGCCCATGCGCTTCGCCGCCTTCCTGCCGCCGGCCGCCGAGAACGGGAAGGTCCCGGTGGTCTGGTTCCTGGCGGGCCTGACCTGCACCGAGGAGAACTTCACGGTGAAGGCCGGCGCCCAGAGGATCGCGGCCGAGCTGGGCCTGATGCTGATCGCGCCGGACACCTCGCCGCGCGGCGAGGGCGTGCCCGACGATCCCGAGGGCGCCTACGACTTCGGCCTCGGCGCAGGCTTCTACGTCGATGCCGACCCAGGCGCCCTTCGCCGCCAACTACCGGATGAGGAGCTACATCGAGCGCGAGCTGCCGGCTCTGGTCGGGGCCGAGCTGCCGGCCGACATGGGCCGCCAAGGGGTCATGGGCCATTCCATGGGCGGGCACGGCGCGCTCACCGTCGCCCTGCGCGATCCCGGGCGGTTCAAGGCGGTCTCGGCCTTCGCCCCGATCGTCTCGCCGATGAGCTGTCCCTGGGGCGAGAAGGCGCTCTCGGGCTACCTCGGGCCCGACCGCGCGGCCTGGCGCGCCTATGACGCCTGCGCCCTGATCGATGACGGCGCTCGCGCGCCCGAGATCCTGGTCGACCAGGGCGAGGCCGATCCCTTCCTGACCGACCAGCTCAAGCCCGAGCTGCTGGAAGCGGCCTGCGCCAAAGCCGGCGTTCCCCTGACGCTCCGGCGCCGGGCGGGCTACGACCACTCCTACTACTTCATCTCGAGCTTCATCGAGGACCAGCTCCGCTGGCACGCGGAGAGGCTGTAGGGCCGGCAGTCGAAATCTTCCCCCTCTGGGGGAAGTCCGGCCGAAGGCCGGGAAGGGGGCTCGAGCCCGCAAAGTCGCGACCGGCCGCCCCCTCCGTCTCGATGCTGCGCATCGAGCCATCTCCCCCAGAGGGGGAGGATCTGGCGCTTCAGCTCTCCGCCGGCGGCTCCTCGGCGGCAGGCTCCTCGGCGGGGGCTTCTTCGGCAGGCGCCTCTTCCGCAGCGGCCTCGGCGGCGGGGGCTTCTTCGGCCGCGGCTTCAGCGGCGGGCGCTTCCTCGGCGCTGGCCTCGACCGGAGCGGCTTCTTCGGCGGGCGCAGCCTCTTCCACAGGCGCGGCTTCCTCCGCGACGGTCTCTACGGCGGCGTCCTCGGCGGGGGCGGCCTCTTCGGCGGGCGCGGCCTCCTCGGCGACGGCCTCGACGACCGCTTCTTCGACCGGGGCCGGCTCCTCCACCGGCGCGGCGGCCGCCGCGGCGGCGCGCTCGGCGCGCTCGGCGCGCTCGGTCACGCGCTCCTTGGCCTTGGCGTGCGGCTCGCCCTTCTTGGGATTGGTCCCGTGGGCCCATTGCACGAGGCCCTCGGCGGCGAGGAAGCGGGCGACGCGGTCGGTGGGCTGGGCGCCCTTGTTCAGCCAGGCCTGAAGCTGCTCGGTCTTCAACGTCACCCGGTTCGGGTCGTCCTTCTTCAGCAGCGGGTTGAAGCTGCCCACGCGCTCGATGAAGCGGCCGTCGCGCGGCGAGTGGCTGTCGGCCACGACGATGGCGTAGTAGGGCCGCTTCTTGGCGCCCCCGCGGGCGAGACGGATCTTCAACATCGGATTGCCTTTCGAGGATCGATGGGAGTCAGGGCTTGGGCTTGCCGAACGGCAGGCCCGGAAGCCCGGGAGGGGTCGCGCCGGGAAGGCCGGGAAGGCCCTCGCCGGGCGGTGGAAGCTTGCCGGCGCCGAGCGCCTTCAGCCGCTGCAGGTCCGCGCCGCCGGGCCCGCCCGGGCCCATGCCGCCCATGCCGAGCATGCCCGCCATCCGCGCGAAGCCCTTGCCGCCGTCGCGGCTCATCATCTTGAAGGCGTCGGACATCTGCCGGTGCTGCTTGAGCAGGCGGTTGATCTCCGAGACCTCGACGCCCGAGCCCGCGGCGATGCGGCGCTTGCGCGAGGCGGCCAGGACGTCGGGCTTGCGCCGCTCGAGCGGCGTCATGGACGAGATGATCGCCTCCTGGCGCTTCAGCATCCTGTCGGAGACGTCGGCCTCGGAGAGCTGCTTCTTGATCTTCTGCACGCCGGGCAGCAGGCCCATCAGCCCTTCCATGCCGCCCATCCTGCGCATCTGGCGGAACTGCTCGGCCATGTCGTCCAGGTCGAACTTGCCCTTGGCCAGCTTCCTGGCCATGGCCTCGGCCTTGGCCTGGTCGACGTCCTGGATCGCCCTCTCGACGAGCGAAACCACGTCGCCCTGGCCGAGGATCCGCCCGGCCACCCGTCGCGCGTCGAAGACGTCGAGCGCATCGATCCGCTCGCCCGAGCCCAGGAACTTGATCGGCAGGCCGGTGACCGCGCGCATGGAGAGCGCCGCGCCGCCGCGGGAGTCGCCGTCGGTGCGCGTCAGGATCAGGCCGGTCAGCGGCAGGCGCTCGTGGAAGGCCTTGGCCGTGCGCACCGCGTCCTGGCCGGTCAGGGCGTCGGCCACCAAGAGGGTCTCGGCCGGCGAGGCGATGCGGGCGATGTCGGCCGCCTCGGCCATCATGGCCTCGTCCAGCGTCGTGCGCCCGGCGGTGTCCAGGATCAGGACGTCGAAGCCGCCGAGCCTGGAGGCCGACAGCGACCGCCGCGCGATATCGGGCGCGGACTGGCCCGGGATGATCGGCAGGCAGTCGACCTCGGCCTGGTCCGCGAGAACCTTGAGTTGCTCCATCGCCGCCGGCCGGCGGGTGTCCAGCGAGGCCAGCATCACCTTCTTGCGCGCCGTCTTGGCGAGCCGCAGCGCGAGCTTGGCCGCGGTGGTGGTCTTGCCCGAGCCCTGCAGGCCCGCCACCAGGATCACCGCCGGAGGGGCGACGTTGAGGTCCAGGTCTTCCGGCTCGTCACCGCCCAGCATCTCGACCAGGCCGTCGAAGACGATCTTGACCACCTGGTCGGCGGGCTTGATCGCGCGGATGACCGCCTCGCCCTCGGCCCGCGTCTTGGCCTTGGCCACGAAGTCGCGCACGACGGGCAGGGCGACGTCGGCCTCGAGCAGCGCCACGCGCACCTCGCGCAGCGCCTCTTCGATGTCCTTCTCCGACAGGACGCCCCGGCCGGTGAGCCGGTCGAACACGCCTGTCAGGCGCTCGCCCAGGGTTTCAAACACGACAGGTCTCGAACATTTCAGGTCCCGATCACGGCCTCGGATCGACGCAACGCAGCAAACCCCCGTGCGCGATCACGCGGACGGGGGGCCTCTCCGCCCTCGTCCGGCTAGGTCCCTGGATGGGGCCGGGGTCGTGGCGGTGAAGGGCGCTGGTCGAACAGACGCCGGAAGCCGCGGCTTATGCGCGCCGCGCGCCCCTCGCGTCAAGCCGGACGTCTCAACGCCAAGAGCATGTCCATCGAGGCGGCGTCCCTGGGCAGCCGGTTGGGCAGGGCGGCGACCAGGGCGCCGGCGAAGGCCAGCGCCAGGCTGGCGGACCAGGAGGGGCGGGGCTCGAAGAAGGTCGCATGCGCCTTCACCGGCGAGATCTTCCGCATCCAGTGGAAGAGGATCTGGTGGCGGTTGGGCGGCAGGTTCTCGAGCGCGACGATCTCGCCGCCCAGGCGTTCGGCCAGGGCCTGGAAGGCGCCTCTCGTCCACCAGCTGAGGTGATGGGGCGCGGCGTTGCCGATGCAGTTGGGGATCTCCGTCATCGGCGAGGGCCAGGTGGGCGCGGCGAGGATGAGCAGGCCCCCCGGACGGACCAGCTCGAACAGGGTCCGGGCGAAGCCGAGCGGGTCGGTCACGTGCTCGATCACCTGGAAGGCGCAGACCGCGTCGTAGCCGCCGGCGTGACGCGCGGCGTGAGCCTCCAGGCTCTCGTGCACGATGGTGACGCCTGGCTGGGAGGCGGCGGGATTGGGCTCGAGCCCGACGTAGTCCGCCTCAGGAACATAGCGGCTGAACTCGCCCGTGCCGCAGGCCACGTCCAGCACCTCGTCTCCGGCCTTCACCAGGCGCGCGGCGGCGAGGAAGTCGCTGCGCTCGCCCAGATGCGCGCGGAAAGCCGAAGGGTGGATGTGGCGGTAGAAGCGTGCGTAGAACCCCTCGTCCCCCGCGATCATCGGATGGAAGAAGGCGAGCCCGCAGGGCGACTCCCACAAGGTGATGCTGCGGCCCTTCAGGAGCCGGGTCACGTCCACGCCCGCGCCCCAGCGCCACAGGCCGATCAGGAGCGCCGTGCTGACCGTCTGGATCCGCCGCCGCGCGGGCAGGCCCGTGATCGGGCAGGGCGGCGCTTGCTCGACCGACGACAAACAAATCCCCCCACGGCGGCCCGCGTGGGCCGCCGCCCGTCATAACCCAATGCGCCGCGCGTGCAGCGAACGAATGAAGCGGGTTTCCGTTCGCGCGCGCCGGACCGTCAGCCCGCCGCCGGCTCCAGACCGCGCTTGCGCCCCAGAACCGCGTCGACCGCCCATGGTCCCCCGCCGGCCGACGCCAGGTAGAGGAAGATGAAGCAGTAGAGAACGGCCGCCTCGCCCATGTTGGCGATGGGGTACATGCCGCCCTTGGCGTGGACCATCCAGTAGGCCACCGCCATCTCGCCGGACAGGATGAACGCCACCGGGCGGGTGAGCAGGCCCAGCGCCAGCAGGACGCCGCCGACGACCTCCAGGATGCCCGCGACCAGCATCAGGCCCGTCGGGCTGCCCGGTCCCATGGACGACGGAAAGTGGAAGAACTTGGAGGTGCCGTGCTCCAGGAAGCAAAGCCCCGAGACGATCCGAAGCACGCTGAGCAGGCGCCCCGACCAGCTGTCGAGAAATCCCATGTGTCTCCTCCCCAACTAGAGCGATATCAGACGACCCGGAAAACGGCGCGCCGCCCCCGGACCGCGACCACGCAAGACCTGGAGCGTGCGACCCTGTTCGAATTGCAGGCCCCGAGCGTCATTGTCGACGCAACAGGGACCCTGACACGATTTTCAATGCTGTCGAGCGCCGAGTTGCTCCGGAGCGGCGGGTCGGCCGCGGTCCTGGCGGGCCCGGACCAGCATGGCCTCGGTCTCGTCCGGGGCGACGCCCAGACCGATCACGACCAGCCGGGCCGTCTCCTCGGCAAGGTTGGGCGGCGGGTCGGGCATGGTCAGGGCCGCGCGCACCGCCATGCGGACCGCCCCCGTGACGAGGCTCAGCGCGGCCATCGTCGGGCTGGGGCGCATCCGTCCCTGGGCGACGGCCCGCACGTGCAGCTCGGTGAACCGCGCCACCACCACGGCCGGGGGCGCCGCCGAGGAGCCGTCGAGCCGCAGGCGCACCCAGCCCCAGACCGGGTCGCGGATTCCCCTCTCGATGAAGCCGAGGCAGCCGCGGAGGATCCGTTCGGCCGGATCGTCCAGATGAGCGACCTCGGCGGCGAGCTCAAGGTCGAGGTCGTCGCTGATCTTCTCGCCGACGGCGACGACGAGGTCCTCGAGGCCCGGGAAGTAGTTGTAGAGGACGCCCCGCGAGACCCCGGCCTCGGCCGCGACCTCGCTGATGGAGACCGCGTCGGGGCCCCTGGCGGCGACCACCCGCATCGCCGCCTCGATCAGCCGCGCGCGGGTCTGTCCCCGCCGCCGCGCCGCCGCCGCCGCCCGCGCCTCGTGGTTGACCTTGATCATGAAGCCCCAACGTCGCTCGGCGCCTCGCCAGCTCCCCGCCGATCAGCCGTCCGCGTCCAGGATGCGGCGGATGGCCGCCGCCGCAGCCTTGTCGCAGGCCTCGGGTTTGAGGTCCAGGCTGACCGCCTCCTTGCGAAGCTCGGCCCTGACCTGCCCGGCGGTCTCCGGCGAGATCCGCTTCAGGGCCGCCACGGCCGCCCGCGCGAGGCTGAGGGCGATCCGCAGCTCGGCGTCCCGGGAGGCTTGCGATGGCGAGGTCATGAGGGGCTTGCCAGCGTGCTGGGGACGAACAGCGGCCGCGCGCCCGCGACGCCGATCCGGACCTGCGCGTGCATGCGCCGGACTAGGCTGACGGTAGTGTCAGCCTGACAGATTCGTCAATCTGACTTGCAAGCCTTCGCCGATCCGCGCTTTCCGGCGTCAGGCGCTCCCGGCCATCGGGAATCCCTTGTAGGCGAAGTAGGCCTTGGGGTCCGGATCGCGGCCGCGGAAGTTCCGGTAGGCGATGGCCGGATCGACCGTGTCGCCGATCTGCAGGATCATGTCGTGGTAGCGCCTGGCGGTGGCGGGGTTGTAGGGCCCGCCCTCGTCCACGAAGGCCTGGAAGGCGTCGTGGTCCAGCACCTCGGACCACAGGTAGCTGTAGTAGCCGGCCGCATAGCCGTCGCTCGAGAACACGTGCCCGAACTGCGGGATGCGGTGGCGCATCACGATCTCCCTGGGCATGCCGATCTCGGCCAGGCACTGCGTCTCGAACGCCTTCATGTCGAGCGGCGTCTCGCCGGCCAGGTGCAGCTTCATGTCGACGATGGCCGAGGCCAGGTATTCGACCGTGGCGAAGCCCTGGTTGAAGGTGCGCGCCTTGGCGATCTTGGCCACCAGCGCGTCCGGAATTGGCTCGCCCGTCGCGTGGTGGACGGCGAAGCGCTTGAGCACCTCGCTCGTCGAAAGCCAGTTCTCGTTGAGCTGGGAGGGGAACTCCACGAAGTCCCGCGCCACGCTGGTCCCCGCCACCGACGGGTAGCGCACATTCGAGTTCAGCCCGTGGATGGCGTGGCCGAACTCGTGGAACATGGTGATCCCGTCGTCCCAGGAGATCAGGATCGGCTCGCCCGGCGCGGCCTTCACGAAGTTGGTGTTGTTCGAGACGATCGGCGTCACCGCCGCCTTGAACCGCTCCTGGGTCCGGTACTCGTTCATCCAGGCGCCGGACTGCTTGCCGTCCCGCGCATAGGGGTCGAAGTACCACAGGCCCATCGGCGAGCCGTCCTTGTGGGTCACGCTGTAGACCCGGATGTCGGGCTGGGCGACCGGGACGTCGCGCACCTCGGTCCAGGTCATGCCGAAGAGCTGGCTCGACGCCCAGTGCACGCCGTCCTTCAGCTTCTCCATCTGCATGTACGGCTTGATCTGGCTCTCATCGAGGTCGTACTTCGCCTTGCGGACCTTCTCGGCGTAGTAGCGGTAGTCCCAGGGCGCGATGGTGACGCCCGCGCCCTCCCGGTCGGCGACCGCCTGCATGTCGGCGACCTCCTCCTTCACCCGGGCCACCGCCGCCGGCCAGACCTGCATGAGCAGGTTCATGGCGGTCTCGGGCGTCTTGGCCATGGCGTTCTCGAGCCGCCAGTGGGCGAAGGTGGGATAGCCCAGGAGCTTGGCCCGCCTGGCCCGCAGCAGCAGGATCTCCGAGCAGATGGCGTTGTTGTCGTGCGCCCCGCCGTTGTCGCCGCGGCTCGTCCACATCCGGAAGCCCTGCTCGCGCAGGTCCCTCAGGTCCGAATAGGTCAGGAACGGCTCCATCGCCGAGCGGGTGTTGGCCACCAGCCACTGGCCCTTCATCCCCTTGGCCTCGGCCGCGGCGGCGTAGCCGGCGACGAGCGAGGCGGGCAGGCCCTTCAGCTCGTCCTGGCTCTTCAGCGTCAGCCAGTAGTCCTCCTCGTCCGCCAGCTCGTTCTGGCTGAACTGGGTGAACAGGGCGGCGAGCCGCTGGTTCAGGTCCGACAGCTGCTTCTTGGCGGCCGGATCGAGCTTGGCGCCCTGGCGGACATAGCTGGTGTAGTACTTCCAGGTCAGGCGCTGCTGCTCGGGCGTGAGCTTGGCCTTGTCGGGCGAATTGTAGACGGCCTCGATGCGGGCGAAGAGCGCGGGGTTCTGGATGATCTCGTCCGAGAAGGCCGCGAACCTGGGCTCCCACTCCAGGTCGATCGCCTGGACGTCCTTGCTGTTCAGCGTCGAGACGTAGATGCCCCACAAGGTCTGGACGCGATTGTAGGCGCGTCCGGCGTCCTCGAGCGCGGCGATGGTGTTCTCGAAGCTGGCCGGCGCCGGATCGGCGGCGATCCTCGCGATCTCGGCGCGGTTCATGTCCATCGAGGCCTGGAAGGCCGCGGGGAACATGCCGGCCTTGATCCTGTCGAAGGGCGGGACGCCCCCATGGGGACCGGTCCAGTCGGCGAGAAGGGGGTCATGGGTCGGCATGGCGGCGGGCTTATGCCCGGAATTGGCGGCGGCGGCGAGGGCGGGGGAGAGGCTGGCGGCGCCGGACAAGGCCGCGGCGCTGGCCGACGCGAGGAAAGAACGTCGCTTCACAGAGGCTCTCCATGCAATTTTGTGCCGGTCCTAGCGCCAAACCCGGAGAAGGTCACCTGAACGGACTGTAATGTTCAGCCGGTCAGGGTCCGTCCGCCCAATTCGACCAGGAAGACCGCGATGATGCCGGCCAGGCAGGCGCCCCGCCACCAACGGCGCCGGATGAAGACGGCGGACAACGCGGCCAGGTTCACCGCCGCGATCGGCGCGAGGGGCAGGTTGGCGTCCGCGACGGCCTGGCGATCCACGGTCAGCGCCCACCACCCCGCCATCGCCATGCTCGCCAGGCCGTGGGCCGTGAACAGCGAGAAGAAGTAGGTTCCGACCCGCTCGAAATGCGCCTTGAGGTCGATCTCCTCGCCTTCGGCCTCATCCGGCAGGACCACGCCCGCCATCAGGAACAGCAGGATCATGATGACGATGACCCACAGGTAGGCGGCGAAGGTGACGCTGCTGGCCTCCCTGTTGAAGCCGTACCACTGCCACCACTGCACTACGATCCTGACCAGCACCGCCAGCGCGGCCAGCGGCGCGAGCCAATCCCACTTCACTTTCTGGGTCGGGCGCACCAGACGGTGAAGGCTGATGGCCAGATCGGCCACCGCCAGGCCGAGCAGCACGCCGGCCAGAAGCAGGAGATATTCGAAGGGGTCCATGGCGCCTCCCGCCGCGAGCTTAGCCTTACCCGCCATCCCACGCGAGCGGGCTGCGCCGCCGGGGATGGACGCACGGCCTCCCCCCCGCTAATCGCATCGGCATGGCCATAGGCGTGTTCGACTCCGGGGTGGGCGGACTGACCATCCATCGCGCCCTGGTCGACCGTTTCCCCAAGGCCGACTTCGTCTTCCTGGGCGACCAGGCGCACGTGCCCTATGGCGGGCGGTCCGGCGAGGAGATCGTCGAGCTGACGCGCGGGGGCTGCGAGGCCCTGTTCGACCGAGGCTGCAGCCTCGTCGTCCTGGGCTGCAACACCGCCGCCTCGATCGCGCTACGCCGGCTGCAGCAGACCTGGCTGCCCGCCTATCGCAGGGCGCTCGGTCGGCCGGTGAACCTGCTCGGCATCATCGTCCCGACGATCGAGGCCGCCACGGGCCTGCCCTGGGAGCACGAAGCCGAGCGCCGGGGCGAGAAGGTCGAGCAGCTGGACGTCCTGGGCGTCTTCTCGACCCCGGCCACAGCCCAGAGCCGCGTCTACGAGATCGAGATCGACAAGCGCCGCCAGGATATCGCGGTCTTCTCCGAGCCCTGCCCGGATCTTGCCCGGATGATCGAGGCCGGCGCGCCGCACGAGGAACTGGCCAAGGCGGTGGACGCGCACGTCAAGGCGCTCGCCAAGCGAATCGGGCGCATGCCGGACCGCGCCATCCTCGGCTGCACCCACTATGAGATCATCTCCGACCTGTTCCGCGAGGCGTTGCCGCAAGGGATCCCGCTGATCCACCAGCCCGGCGCCACCGCCGACGCCCTCGAACGCTACCTGGCCCGCCACCCCGAGTACGATGCCGGCTCGTCGGGCGTGCGCCGGTTCCTGACCACGGGCAAGCCGGGCGCCGTGGGAGGCCTCGCCGAGGCCTTCTGGGGCGCGCCGCTGCACTTCGAAGCCTCCTGAGCTTGGCGCTGACCGGTCCGATCCCCTAGATTAGGGGTCACCGAGCACAAGGAGCGCCCATGGTCGGACTGATCATCCTCCTCGTCGTCGTCCTGCTGATCGTCCTGATGCTGGCCGGGACCTACAACCGGCTGGTGGGCCTGAGGCAGCGCGCGAACCAGGCCTTCGCGGACATCGACGTCCAGCTGCAGCAGCGCCACGACCTGGTCCCCAACCTGGTCGAGACGGTCAAGGGCTACGCCACGCACGAGCGCGAGACGCTCCAGGCCGTCACCAACGCCCGGGCCGCCGCGACGTCGGCCGCCGGCGTCGAGCAGAAGGTCCAGGCCGAGAACGCGCTCTCGGGCGCGCTGCGGCGCCTGTTCGTGATGGTCGAGGCCTACCCTGACCTCAAGGCCAACCAGAACTTCATCCGCCTGCAGGACGAGCTGGCCGACGTCGAGAACAAGCTCGCCGCCGCCCGCCGCTTCTTCAACAGCGCCGTGGCCGAGTTCAACGCCGCGATCCAGCAGTTCCCGGCCGTGCTGCTGGCCACGAGCTTCGGCTTCAAGGAGCGGACCTTCTTCGACGTGGGCGAGGACCGCGCGACGGTCTCCGCCGCGCCGCAGGTCAAGTTCTAGGACGGCTGCGGACCGATGGGCGCCGTCGGCCTTCAGACCTACATCTGGAACAACAACCTGAAGTCCGCCGTGCTGCTGATCGGCTTCCCGTTGCTGCTGGTGGGCATGCTGTTCGCCTTCGAGCTCTTCCTCATGGGGATGGGCTACCTGCCGTCCGGCTACGGGCCCCAGGACGACTTCACCGTGGCCGGCCAGATGCTGGTCCACTACGCGCCGCTGGCGATCCTCGTCGCCATCGTCTGGTTCGCGATCGCCTACTTCTCCTACCAGGCCATCATCGACCTCGCGACCGGGGCGCGGCCGGTGACCCGCCAGGAGCTGCCGCGGGTCTACAACCTCCTGGAAAACCTCGCCGTCTCGCGGGGCATGCGCACGCCGACGCTGCGAGTCATCCAGACCGACGCGATGAACGCCTTCGCCACCGGCCTGCACGAAGGCCAGTACAGCGTCACCGTCACCACCGGCCTGATGACGGCGCTGAACGATCACGAGCTCGAGGCGGTGCTGGCGCACGAGATGACCCACGTCATCAACCGCGACGTCCGGCTGATGGTGATCGCCTCGGTGTTCGCCGGGATCATCACCCTGCTGGCCCAGATCATCTACCGGTCGGTCATGTGGACCAGCCTGACCGGTGGCGGCGGGCGCCGGCGACGGGGCGGGGCGGGACTGGTGGTGCTGATCGCCCTCGTCATCGCCGCGGTCGGCGCGCTCCTGGCGGTGGTGATCAAGATGGCCATCTCGCGCCAGCGCGAATACATCGCCGACGCCGGCGCGGTGGAGCTGACCAAGGATCCCGACGCCATGATCTCGGCCCTGCAGAAGATCTCGGGCCACTCCGAGATCCATGCGCCGAGCTCGGTGCGCGCCATGTTTCTGGACGACGACGAAGGGGTGATGGGCCTGTTCGCCACCCATCCGCCGATCGGCAAGAGGATCGAGGCCCTGGTGAAGTTCGCCGGCGGGCGCCTGACCCAGGCCGCCCCGACGGCGCCGGCCGAGGCGTCCGCGGCCCTGACGGGCGAGCCCGGCCCCTGGGGCCGCCGGCCCGGGCCCTGGGGCTGAGCGGACCGGTCAGTCGGCCAGCGGCGTCCAGCGCTGGTCCCTCAGGATCTCGATGGGGCGGAAGCGGGCCTTGTAGTCCATCTTCGGGCTGCCGGGGACCCAGTAGCCGAGATAGACGTAGGGGATGCCGTGCAGGCGCGCCTGGACCACGTGGTCCAGGATGATGAACGAGCCGAGGCTGCGCCGGGCGAGCGAGGGCTCGTAGAAGCTGTAGACCAGCGACAGGCCGTCCGCGAGGGCGTCCACCAGGGCGCAGGCGACGAGGTCGCCCGGCCCGCCATCCGGCGCGGTCGTCCGGTACTCGACAAGATGGGTGCGCACCGCCGTGTCCTCGACCATCGCCAGGTAGTCCGGCCAGGTCATGTCGGCCATCCCGCCCTCGGCGTGGCGGACCAGCAGGTAGCGGCGCAGCAGCTCGAACTGCTCCATCGTCGCCTCGGCCTCCACCGTGTGGCGCACGAGGTCTTCATTGCGGTCCAGCACCCGCCGCTCTGACTTCGAGAAGGGGTACTCCAGCGAGGGGATGCGCGCCGATATGCAGGCCTCGCAGGTCTCGCAGGCCGGGCGGTAGGCGATGTTCTGCGAGCGGCGGAAGCCCGCCTGGGTCAGCGCGTCGTTGATCGCCGCGCCCTCGGTCAGCGGCAGGTGGGCGAACACCTTGCGCTCCTCGCGGCCCGGCAGATAGGGGCACGGCGAGGGCGCGGTCAGGAAGAAGCGCAGCTGGCGGGTGCGAAAGTGCTGGGTCACGCGCCGTCTCGGCAATGGCGCCGTGGATTAAGGCCCAACCGGGGGCGTGCGGCAAGCGGCGTGGCGTCCCGGGCGGCCCGATTTGCGCACCAGGCCCGGCTCAAGGATTTGCGTTGCTGGGCAGCACCGGCTTTTCGCGCAGGAGCACGATGGTGATCCGCCGGTTGCCGGGGAGAGTCGGATCGTCCGGATAGAGCGGGTCCGAGGCGGCCTTGCCCGACACCTGGTAGATCCGGTCGGAGTTGACGCCGGCCTCCTGGAGGATCTGCCGCGAGGAATCCGCGCGCTCGGACGAGAGCTTCCAGTCGCTTTCGAGCTTGCGGCCCGGCGTGGCGCTGGTGTGGCCGGAGATGGTCACGCGGTTGGGCAGCTGGTTGATCACCTTGGCCACGGCCCGCAGCAGGATCCGCGCCCGGTCGTTGGGGACGGGCGAGTTCTCCTTGAACATGGAGCGCCCTTCCTGGTCGATCAGCTGGATGCGCAGGCCCTCGGGCGTCTGGTCCACCAGGATCTGCTTGGACAGCTCCGCCAGCTCCGGCATCTGCTGCAGCGCCTGCTTCAGCGATTCCGCCGCGCTCTGGAAGGCCGTGTCGTCCTTGGTGTTGTCCGCGTCCTTCTGGGCCGTCTGGGCGCCGGCCGAGCCGGTGTCCTCGGTGTTCGGCGCGGACGGGGCGGTCTGCTCGATGATGCTCTCGGTGCCCGCGCTCTTGGAGCCGTCCTGGCCAAGCGAGGTGCCGTTCAGGATGCCGCCGGCGCCGGAGGTGGTTTCCGAGACGCTGGCCGGGGCGAAGTAGTCGGCGATGCCCTTCTTTTGTTCGGGACTGGTGGTGTTGATCAGCCACATCAGGAGGAAGAAGGCCATCATGGCCGTGACGAAGTCGGCGTAGGCGACCTTCCAGGCGCCGCCGTGGTGGCCGGCCGCGCCCCCCTTCTTGATCTTCTTGATGATGACGACGGCGTCGCCGAGGGCCATGGGCGTTAACCTTGACAGCGCCGGCACGTTGCCCGGCTCGCGTTAAGATGCGGTTTCGGGCAAAGCACGCCTCCGACCGGAAACCAGGGAGACGGAACCAATGAAGGTCGCATTCATCGGGCTGGGCGTGATGGGATTTCCGATGGCCGGCCACCTGAAGGCCGCCGGCCACGAGGTCTCGGTGTTCAACCGCTCGCCCGCCAAGGCGGCGCGCTGGGCCGAGGTCCACGGCGGTCGCGCAGGAACGAGCATCGCCGATGCGGTCTCGGGTTGCGAGGTGGTCGCCCTGTGCGTGGGCAATGACTCCGACGTGCGCCAGGTGCTGGCCGAGGCGCTGCCGGCCATGGCCCCGGGCGGGATCGTCGTGGACCACACCACCACCTCCGCCCGGCTGGCGCGCGAGGCGGCGGACGAGGCGAGGCGCCAGGGCCGCTGGTTCGTCGACGCCCCGGTCTCCGGCGGCCAGGCCGGAGCCGAGAACGGCCAGCTCACCATCATGCTGGGCGGCGACGAGGCGCCGGTGGCGCGCATCACGCCGGTGATCTCGGCCTATGCCAAGGCGATCAAGCGAATTGGCGGGCCGGGCGCGGGCCAGCTCGCCAAGATGGTCAACCAGATCTGCATCGCCGGGACGCTCCAGGGCCTGGCCGAGGCGGTGCATTTCGCCAAGTCCTCGGGCGTGGATGCCGACGCGGTCCTCGAGGCCATCTCCAAGGGCGCGGCCCAGTCCTGGCAGATGGACAACCGCTGGGCCGCCATGATCGCCAACAGCTTCGACTTCGGCTTCGCGGTGGACTGGATGCGCAAGGACCTCGGCCTGGTGCTCGAGGAGGCCCGCGCCAACGGCGCGCACCTGGCCCTGACCGCCCTGGTCGACCAGTTCTATTCCGAGGTCCAGGCCATGGGCGGGCGCCGCTGGGACACCTCGAGCCTCGCCGCGCGGCTGGAGGACCGGCGAAAGCCGCCGCCGGGCAGATGATCGTCCGGCTGCTCGGCCAGGCCGACTATCCGGCGCTCGAGCGGCTTCTTGCCGGCCACGCCGAGACCTCGATGTTCCTGCGCTCCAACGCCCGGCGCGCGGGCCTGGACTATGCCGGCGGGCCGCTGCAGGGCCGCTACCTCGGCGTCTTCGACGATGAGGCGCTCCAGGGCGTGCTGGCGCTCTTCTGGAACGGGATGCTGATCGCCCAGGCGCCGGCGACCGAGGTCATGGACACCCTGCTTGATGCGGCGCGCGGGGCCTGGCCGGACGCCGAGCTCTCCGGCCTGAACGGCGAGGGCGCCCAGATGCGCCGCGCCGCCGAGCGGCTGGGGCTCCTGCCTGAGGACTTTCAGCTGTTCGAGGTCGAGCCCCTGTTCAGCCTGGGGCTCGACGCCCTGCGCGTCCCGGCGCCGCTCCTGGACGGCCGCCTCGCCTGGCGCCATGCGGACGCGGGCGATGTCCCGCGCCTCACGGCCTGGCGCACCGCCTACGACATAGAGACCCTGGGCGGCGTCCGCGGCGAGATGAAGGACAACCCGACCGCCTTCGTCGCGGACTGGATCGCGCGTTCCGCGCCGTTCGTCCTCATGGCCGGGGGCGAGCCGGTCGCCATGGCCGCCTGGAACGCCGAGCTGCCCGACATGGTCCAGATCGGCGGCGTCTTCACCCCGCCCGAGCAGCGCGGCCGGGGCTACGGACGCGCTGTCGTCGCCGCGGCGCTGATCACGGCGCGCGACCGCGGCGCCTCGCAGGCCATCCTGTTCACCCACACGCCCGCCGCCGAGCGGGCCTACCGCGCCCTCGGATTCGAGCGGATCGGCGAGTACCTGATCGCGGTGCTAAGCAGGGGCGTGAGCCTGGGCGTGACCGAAGGAGCCTCGTGATGCGATTTGCCGCCTTGCTGACCCTCGCCCTGGCGCTCCTCGCCGGCGCCGCGCAGCCCGCCCTGGCCCAGCCGGCGCCGGCGCTCAAGGCCGCTCAGGGTGACTTTGTCCTCCACGGCTTCCACTTCGAGTCCGGCGAGGTCCTGTCCGAGCTGAGGCTCCACTACCGCACGCTCGGGACGCCCAGGCGCGACGCCCGGGGCCGGGTGACCAACGCGGTGATGGTCCTGCACGGCACCGGCGGCTCCGGCGCCCAGTTCCTCCAGCCCCAGTTCGCTGGCGTCCTGTTCCGGCCCGGCGGCCTCTTGGACCCTGCGCGCTGGTTCATCATCCTGCCGGACGACATCGGCCACGGCGGCTCGTCCAAGCCCTCGGACGGGCTTCGCGCCCATTTCCCGCACTATGATTATGCGGACATGGTCCGCGCCGAGCATGCGCTCGTCGCCCAGGGTCTCGGGGTCTACCATCTGCGCCTGATCATGGGCACGTCGATGGGCTGCATGCACGCCTTCGTCTGGGGCGAGACCTATCCGGACGCCATGGACGCCCTGATGCCGCTCGCCTGCCTGCCGGTCCAGATCGCGGGCCGCAACCGCATGTGGCGCAAGATGATCATCGACGCCGTCCGTGACGACCCCGACTGGAAGGGCGGCGACTATGCGGCCGAGCCCGCCCGGGCCCTGAGGACCGCCGCCGACATCCTGATCGTCGCCGGCAGCGCGCCCCTGCCGTTCCAGGACGCCTACCCCGCCGCGGCCGCCGCGGACGCCTATCTGGACCAGCGCACGAAAAGCCTGGTCGAGGGGCTGGACGCCAACGACCTGCTCTACGCGGTCGACTCCTCGCGCGACTACGACCCCTCCGCGGGACTGGAGCGGATCACCGCCAAGGTCATGTGGGTCAACTCCGGCGACGACTTCATCAATCCGCCCGAGCTCGGGATCGCCGAGAAGATGGTCGGGCGCATGCCGCACGCGAGGTTCGTGCTGATCCCCGCCGGCCCTGACACCCACGGCCACGGCACCCACACCTGGGCGGCGCTGTGGCAGGACCACCTCGCCGAGGTGCTGAAAGAAAAGTGATTTCGAGACTGGGATGGCGTTCGCTCGCGGCCGTCCGGCATTGACGCCCGAGCTAGGTAGGAACCAGCGGCGGTCAGGGCGTCGGCGAGCCGAGCTGCTTCTTCAGGCTCCCACGACCGGTGAACCAGACGATGTCGCGCGCGCGAAGCTCGTGCCGCAACCACTCGTGAATGTTCCGCTCAACGGTCTTCAGCTCAGTGATGCGGACTTCACGCGTCGCGTTCAGCCAGCCTGGATCGCCCAGCTGGATCTGCAGTTGCCATCCTTCGCTCGGCTTGGACGACCAAGGCCACAGCCCGACCAGAAGAACGAAGCGCTCGAACTCGACTTGGAAGCCCCACATTTTGTCGCTGGCCGACCCGAAGAGGGTGTCTTGGCATTCCAATCCCGCGAGGTTGAGGGCGTGCCGGAGGCGTTCCGTGAGCGCCTTCACGTCAGCCGATGTCGCAGGTTCTGGCCCGCCGGGCAGCACAAATCTCGCGAAATGGTTCAAAGCCGCTGCGTCCTTTGGCCGTTTGTTCAGCGGCGCCGGGGGCGGCGCGTCCGCGTCCCCTAGGCTCCCAGCAGCCTCGCCGCCCTCGGCGCGAAGTAGGTGATCACGCCCGCGCAGCCGGCGCGCTTGAAGCCCTGAAGGCTCTCCAGGATCACGCGCTCCTCCTCGAGCCAGCCATTGCGGGCCGCCGCCATCAGCATGGCGTACTCGCCCGAGACCTGGAAGGCGAAGGTGGGCAGGTGGAACGTCTCCACCAGCCGCCGGGCGATGTCGAGATAGGGCATGCCGGGCTTGACCATCACCATGTCCGCGCCTTCGGCGATGTCGAGCGCCACCTCGCGCAGGGCCTCCTCGGTGTTGCCAGGGTCCATCTGGTAGGTCTTCTTGTCGCCCTGCAGCGCCTTGGCCGAGCCGATGGCGTCGCGGTAGGGGCCGTAGAAGCCCGAGGCGTACTTGGCCGCATACGCCATGATCATCACGTCCTGGAAGCCGGCGGCCTCGAGCGCCGCGCGGATGGCGGCGACGCGCCCGTCCATCATGTCCGACGGGCCGATGATGTCGCAGCCGGCTTCGGCCTGGACCAGGGTCTGGGCCACCAGCCGCTCGATGGTGGCGTCGTTCAGGATCCTCCCGTCCTCGATCAGGCCGTCATGGCCGTGGTCGGTGAAGGGATCGAGCGCCACGTCGCACATGATCCCGACCTCGGGCGCGGCGGCCTTCATCGCCTGGATGGCCCGGCAGACCAGGCCGTCGGGATTGCTCGCTTCGGAGCCCTGGGCGTCTTTCCTGGCGCCGTCGATGTAGGGGAAGACCGCGATCGCGGGAATGCCCAAGTCGCGCGCCTGGACCGCCGCCTTGGCCGCCTCCTTGGGCGACAGGCGCTCGACGCCCGGCATGGACGCCACCGGGACCCGGCCCTCGCCATCGTGCAGGATCATCGCCCAGATCAGGTCGCAGGGCTGGAGCGTCGCCTCTCGCACCAGGGCGCGGATCCAGGGCGCCTGGCGCAGCCGGCGCATGCGCAGGGCGGGGTAGGCGGCGAGGGGAGGCAGGGTCGTCATCGCGCCCGGGTCTTACGCGCCGGCAGTCCCGACGCAAGGCGCATGGCGCCGAACACCGAGCCCAGCACCAGCCCGGCCAGGGCCCAGATCCAGGCGAGCGCCCACAGGAGCGCCAGGATCACCGCTCCCACGCCCACGCGCTCGACGTCGTAGTGACCGGAGAGGGGGACCCCCGCGGCGATCAGCGCTGCGCCGAAGCCGCTGACCACCGCGCCCCAGCCGCAGATGGCGCCGACCATCACGATGATCAGGTCCATCCAGAAGTTGCGGATCTGGTAGTCGTAGTGGCTGCGGACCAGCTCGCCCGCGCCGCCGCGCCGCAGATAGGCGATCATCAGGGCGCCCAGCGCCAGGACGCCCGCCGTGAAGGGCGAGACGATGAACAGCACATAGTTCACCAGGGCGCCCATGCGCCCCTTGTCGGGATTGGCTTCGGCGCTCATGGCCCTGTCTTCGGCATCCTCGTCCTGCGCCGCGGGGGCTCGGCGCGAGCCGCGCAGATAGCATGCCGCCGAGGCTGTCTCCAGGCGGTGCGGGGGCCCGATACTGGCGCCCGTGGCGCCAGTATCGGGCGAAGGTCTGGATTTTCGCACGGCGAGGGGCTTAAAGACCCTCGGGGGCCGTCCATCGAGTCATGTCTGCGAGATCCATGTCGTCGCCCGAGCCCTATTCCGCCGAACGCGCTGTCGAGATCGTGGCGGCCAACGCCGATCAGGAGGGCGCGCTGCTGCCGATCCTGCACGCCCTGCAGCATGCCTTCGGCTTCATCCCCGACGAGGCCGTTCAGATCGTCGCCGGCGCGCTGAACCTGTCCCGCGCCGAGGTGCACGGGGTCCTCACCTTCTACCACGACTACCGCCGCGAGCCGGCCGGCCGGCGGGTGCTCAAGCTCTGCCGGGCCGAGGCCTGCCAGGCCAGGGGCGGGGACGCCATCGCCGCGCGCGCGGAGAAGGCCCTGGGCGTGGCGATAGGCGGGACCACCGCCGACAAGGCCGTCACGCTCGAGCCGGTCTACTGCCTGGGCCTTTGCGCCTCGGGCCCCTCGGCCATGCTGGACGACAAGCTCGTCGGCCGCATCGACGAGGCGCGGCTCGACGCCCTCATCACGGAGGCGCGGGCGTGACGTTGAAGCTTTACGTTCCCGGCGACGCGGCGGCGCTCGCCGTCGGCGCCGACGAGGTGGCCGGCGCCCTCGCCATCGAGGCCGCCAAGGCCGGCCGCGACATCCATCTGGTCCGCAACGGCTCGCGCGGCGTGTTCGAGCTGGAGACCCTGGTCGAGGTCGAGACCGCCGAGGGCCGCATCGGCTATGGGCCCATCTACCCCGACGAGGTCCCGGCGCTGGTCGCCGCGGGCCTGTTCGAGGGCGGTCCCCATCCCAAGCGGGTCGGCAGGCCCGAGGAGCTGCCGTTCCTCAAGCGCCAGACGCGCCTGACGTTCGCCCGCTGCGGGATCACCGATCCGCAGTCGCTGGACGACTACAAGGCCCACGGCGGCTACCGCGGCCTGGAGCGCGCCCTGTCGCTCGGGCCCGCCGGCGTCGTCGAGGAGGTGACCAAGTCGGGCCTCAGGGGCCGGGGCGGAGCGGGCTTTCCCACCGGGATCAAGTGGAAGACCACGTGCCGATGCGGCCGGCGCGCGCAAGTACCTGGTCTGCAACGCCGACGAGGGCGATTCCGGCACCTTCGCCGACCGCATGATCATGGAGGGCGATCCCTTCGTCCTGATCGAGGGGATGACCATCGCCGGCCTCGCGGTGGGCGCGACCAAGGGCTACATCTACATCCGCTCCGAGTACCCGCATGCCATCGCCGCGATGAACCGGGCGATCGGGACCGCCCATCGCGCGGGCCTGCTCGGCGCCAATGTCGCCGGCTCGGACGTCGCCTTCGAGCTGGAGGTCCGGGCCGGGGCCGGCGCCTATGTCTGCGGCGAGGAGACCTCGCTGCTCGAACTCGCTGGAGGGCAAGCGCGGCCAGGTCCGCGCCAAGCCGCCGCTGCCGGCTCACAAGGGCCTCTTCGGCATGCCCACGGTGATCAACAACGTCCTCAGCTTCGCGGCCGTCCCGTTCGTCCTGGCCGAGGGCGCCCAGGTCTATCAGGGCTACGGCATGGGCCGCTCGCGGGGCACCATGCCGATCCAGCTGGCGGGCAACATCAGGAACGGCGGCCTCTTCGAGACCGCTTTCGGCGTCACGCTGGGCGCGCTGGTGGACGACATCGGCGGCGGGACCTTGAACGGGCGGCCGGTCCGCGCGGTCCAGGTCGGCGGGCCGCTCGGCGCCTATTTCCCGCGCGCCCTGTTCGACACCCCGTTCGATTACGAGGCCTTCGCCGCCAAGGACGGCCTGATCGGCCACGGCGGCGTTGTGGTCTTCGACGACACGGTCGACATGAAGAAGCAGGCGCGCTTCGCGCTGGAGTTCTGCGCCATCGAGAGCTGCGGCAAGTGCACGCCCTGTCGCATCGGCTCGGTGCGGGGCATGGAGACCATCGATCGCCTGACGACGGGCAAGGCTCCAGCTAAGCAGTTGGAACTTCTGAGGGATTTGTGCGAAACGATGAAATTCGGCTCGCTTTGCGCCCTCGGTGGATTCACCCCATATCCAGTGATGAGCGCGATGACGCACTTCCCGGAAGACTTCGCCGCCGCCCCCAGGGCGGCCGTGCCGGCGGAATAGGATCTCGAACATGCCGATGGTGAAGGAAATCGACTACGGCACGCCGGCCTCGAGGGCCGAGGCGACAGTGACGCTGGCCATCGACGGTCAGGCCGTGACGGTCCCCGCGGGGACCTCGGTCATGCGCGCGGCGATGGAGCTGGGCACCCAGATCCCCAAGCTGTGCGCCACCGACATGATGGAGGCTTTCGGCTCCTGCCGGCTCTGTCTGGTCGAGATCGACGGCCGGGCCGGCACGCCGGCCTCCTGCACCACGCCGGTCGCCGAGGGCATGGTCGTCCACACTCAGACGCCCCGGCTCGCCAAGCTGCGCCGCGGGGTCATGGAGCTCTACGCCTCGGACTATCCGCAGGACCTGCTGGCCGATTCCGCCCTCGGGGACTCCGAGTTCCTGGACATGATCGGCGCGGTGGGCCTGCGCGAGGTCCGTTACGGCCGCGACGGCGAGAACCACCTGGCCGACGCCAAGGACGCGTCGAACCCCTACTTCACCTATGATCCGGCGACCTGCATCGTCTGCTCGCGCTGTGTGCGCGCCTGCGACGAGGTGCAGGGCACCATCGCCCTGACCATCACCGGGCGCGGCTTCAACAGCCGGATGGCGGCCAGCCAGTCCGAAGCCTTCCTCACCTCCGAGTGCGTGTCGTGCGGCGCCTGCGTGCAGGCCTGCCCGACTTCGGCGCTGAACGAGAAGTCGGTGATCGAGATCGGCGTGCCCGAGCACTCGGTGGTCACGACCTGCGCCTATTGCGGCGTCGGCTGCACGTTCAAGGCGGAGATGCGCGGCGACGAGCTGGTGCGCATGGTCCCCTACAAGGACGGCAAGGCCAACCGCGGCCACTCCTGCGTCAAGGGCCGCTTCGCCTGGGCCTACGCCACCCACAAGGACCGGATCCTGAGCCCGATGATCCGCGCGTCGGTCGACGAGCCCTGGCGCGAGGTGAGCTGGGAGGAGGCGATCGCCTACACCGCCTCGGAGTTCAAGCGCATCCAGGCCAGGTACGGCCGCGGCGCCATCGGCGGGATCACCTCCTCGCGCTGCACGGACGAGGAGACCTTCCTGGTCCAGAAGCTGGTGCGCGCCGGCTTCGGCAACAACAACGTCGACACCTGCGCGCGGGTCTGCCACTCGCCCACCGGCTACGGCCTCAGCACCACCTTCGGCACCTCGGCCGGCACCCAGGATTTCGACTCTGTCGAGCACTCCGACGTGATCGTCGTGGTCGGCGCCAATCCGCCCGACGCCCACCCGGTGTTCGCCTCGCGCATGAAGAAGCGCCTGCGCCAGGGCGCCAGGCTGATCGTGATCGACCCGCGCCGCACCGACCTCGTCAAGTCGCCCCGTATCCAGGCCGACTACCACCTGGCGCTGAAG
The DNA here is from genome assembly GCA_963775275.1 of uncultured Alphaproteobacteria bacterium. Classification (GTDB taxonomy): domain Bacteria; phylum Pseudomonadota; class Alphaproteobacteria; order Caulobacterales; family Caulobacteraceae; genus JANWHQ01. The sequence continues at coordinate 2,938,885 of CAVZII010000005.1, forward strand.
CCGGGGACCAACGTCGCGGTCCTGACCGCGCTGGCCCACGTCATCGTCACCGAGGGCCTGGTCGACGAGGCCTATGTCCGCGAGCGCTGCGAGCTGGACGCCTATCAGGGCTGGGCCGACTTCGTCTCCAGGCCCGAGAACAGCCCCGAGGCCGTCGAGGCCTACACCGGCGTTCCCGCGGCCGAGATCAGGGGCGCCGCGCGCCTCTACGCCACCGGCGGCAATGGCGCGATCTACTACGGCCTCGGCGTCACCGAGCACAGCCAGGGCTCCACCGCCGTGATGGCCATCGCCAACCTCGCCATGTGCACCGGCAACGTCGGCAAGCCGGGCGTGGGCGTGAACCCGCTTCGCGGCCAGAACAACGTCCAGGGCTCGTGCGACATGGGCTCGTTCCCGCACGAGTTCCCGGGCTACCGCCACGTGGCGACCGACGCGGTGCGCGCCTCCTTCGAGGCCGACTGGGGCGTCGACCTGGACGCCGAGCCGGGCCTTCGCATCCCCAACATGCTCGACGCCGCCGTCGACGGCGAGTTCAAGGGCATCTACATCCAGGGCGAGGACATCCTGCAGTCCGACCCCAACACCCATCACGTGGCGGCGGGCCTGAAGGCCATGGAGTGCGTGGTGGTCCAGGACCTGTTCCTGAACGAGACCGCCAACTATGCCCACGTCTTCCTGCCGGGCTCGACCTTCCTCGAGAAGGACGGGACCTTCATCAACGCCGAGCGGCGGATCCAGCTGGTCCGCAAGGTGATGGCGCCCAAGAACGGCTACGCCGACTGGGAGATCACCCTGATGCTCTCCAACGCGCTCGGCTATCCGATGAGCTACAGCCATCCGTCCGAGATCATGGACGAGATCGCGCGCCTGACCCCGACCTTCGCCGGGGTCACCTACGAGAAGATCGAGGAACTCGGCTCGGTGCAGTGGCCGTGCAACGACAAGGCGCCGGAAGGCACGCCGGTGATGCACGTCGGCGGCTTCGTCCGGGGCAAGGGCAGGTTCATGCTCACCGAGTACATCGCCACCGACGAGAAGACCGGGCCGCGCTTCCCGCTGCTGCTCACCACCGGACGGATCCTCAGCCAGTACAATGTCGGGGCCCAGACCCGGCGCACCGACAACGTCGTCTGGCACGACGAGGACGTGCTCGAAATCCATCCGCATGACGCCGAGCAGCGCGGCGTGCGCGACGGCGACTGGGTCAAGCTGCAGAGCCGGGCGGGCGTCACCACGCTTCGGGCCCAGGTCACCGAGCGCGTCGCGCCGGGGGTCGTCTACACCACGTTCCACCACCCCGACACCCAGGCCAACGTCATCACCACCGACTACTCCGACTGGGCGACCAACTGCCCCGAGTACAAGGTCACGGCCGTCCAGGTCTCGCCGTCCAACGGGCCGTCCAAGTGGCAGCAGGACTACGACGCCCAGGCCAAGCAGAGCCGTCGGATCGCCACGCTGGAGCCCGCCGAATGAGCCAGGGCGCCGCCGACCTCGATGATGAGCCTCAGATCCATCAGCGGACCGAGGACAAGCTCGTCTACATGGCCAACCAGATCGCCAGCTTCTTCAGGCCCCAGGGCGAGGCGGCGGCGGTCGAGGGCACGGTCACCCATATCCGCAAGTTCTGGGACCCGCACATGCGCAAGCGCATGTTCGCCCATTTCGACGCGACCGCCGGGCAGGGCCTGGACCCGGTCGCCCTGAAGGCCATCCAGAGCCTGCGCAGCGAAGCCGGGTAGCTCATCGCGGCCGTAGAGCGCTGTCCGCTCCGATTGAATCGGAGCGGCGCTCCAGAGCCTTGATTTGTCTCGTCTTCTGGCGGCGAACCGGCGCCCACGGAATTCATCTTCCCGCCGACCTTCGGTTGGCCGGGGGGCGGAGGACGCCCTAGCCGGTCTTGTCGGCGCCCTTGGCCGGGCGCGGCTTCTTCTGCTTCTTCGGCTTCGACTCCGGGAATGACGCCACCGGGTCGTCCGCCAGGTTGGGCCGGTCGGCGATCTGGGCCGCGCGCTGGTCGTAGTAGAGCTGGCGCAAGGTCGCGTACTCGTCCTTGGTCTCGCCGGTCTCCGCGGCGCCCCGGGCGACCTGGCGGATGCCGATGGTCGAGGGCTGGACCCCGTACTTGACCACGCGCATCGCCCGGCGCGCCCAGTCGTTCATCGGGAACCAGTGGCCGGGGACGAAGACGCCGTCCACCAGCCCCGCGACGGCGTCGCGGGTCGTGGTCGGGCCCGACAGCGGCACATAGACGTAGGGGCCCGGCGTGATCCCCCAGGTGGCCAGGGTCTGGCCGAAGTCCTCGCGCGTGCGCTTCAGCTTGAGCCGGCTCGCCACGTCGAAGACGCCCAGCGCCCCGACCGTGGAGTTCACCGCGAAGCGGCCCGCCGTCTGCACCGCCCGACGCGGCTTCTTCTGCAGCAGGTCGTTGGCGAAGGTCGACGGCTCCTGAAGATTGTCGAAGGCGTTGTAGAGGCCCGCGCGGGCGGGCGCGGGAATCCACTTGGCCATGGCCAGGATGCGGCCCTTGCCGGCCAGGAGCCGGTTGATGGTCGTATCCAGGCCGAACAGGGCCCGGTTGACCGGTTCGATGGGGTCCTCGACGGGCCCCGCGCCCGGCTCAGGGGCATAGAGCGCCTCGGCGTCCAGCGGCGCCGCCGCCCAGGCCGGGGCGCCCGGCCCGAGGGCCGTACACAGCGCAAGCGTCAGGACGACCGGGGGGTTCATGACCTCATCTTGACACTACTTCATAAGGATATGCGTATGTCCTTATGCCGATCCGTCTGAACGAAGCCGTCGACGTGCTCCGCTCGGCAGGAGAGCCTTCGCGGCTTCGTATCGTCGCCCTGCTCGCCCGCGAGGAGCTGGCGGTCATGGAGCTGTGTCGGATCATGGACCAAAGCCAGCCGCGCGTCTCGCGTCACCTTCGCCTTCTGACAGCGAGCGGACTTGTGGAAAGGTTCCCGGACGGGGGTTGGGTGTTCTACCGCCTCTCCTCGGACCCCGAACGGCGGGAGATCCTGGACCGGGTGCTCGAGCTCGTCTCGCCGGCCAATTCGGCCCTCTCGCGCGATCGGGACCGCCTGGCCGCCGTCCGCTCCGAGCGCGATGGCCGGGCCGAGGCCTATTTCGCGCGCAACGCGCCGCTGTGGGACCAGCTTCGCTCGCTCTATGTCTCCGAGGCGGACGTCGAGGCGGCGATCCTGGCGGCCGCGCCCGAGGGCCCGGTCGAGCGGATGATCGACCTCGGGGCGGGAACCGGGCGGATGCTCACCCTGCTCGCCGGGCGCGCCCGCTCGGCGCTGGGCCTGGACCTGTCCCACCAGATGCTGAACATCGCGCGCCTCAGGGTCGCGTCGGCGGGTCTGGAGCATTGCGAGCTCCGCCACGGCGACATCTTCGCCACGGGCCTGCCGGACGGCTCGGCCGACCTCGTGGTGGTCCACCAGGTGCTGCACTACCTCGGCGACCCGGCCGCCGCCGTCGCCGAGGCGGGCCGGCTGGTGGCCCCGGGCGGGCGGCTCCTGATCATCGACTTCGCGCCCCACGCCCTGGAGTTCCTGCGCGAGGTGCACCAGCACCGCCGGCTGGGCTTCCCGGACGACGAGATGGCGCGCTGGATGGGTCAGGCCGGGCTCAGGCGCCCCGGATCACCTCCCTGCCGGCCGCCGCGGCCGACGGGCTGACCGTCAAGATCTGGGCGGCCGACCGGAAGACCGGGTGACCGGCGTCAGCGCGTCGAGGCCATCGGCGCGATGCGGTTGGCCGTGCTCTGGCACCGCCCCGGCAGGCCCCACGACATCCACAGCTGCGCGAGCTGGCGCAGCTCCGCCTCGTCGGCGCCCTTCCAGACCTCTCGGCCCTTGGCGACCGCCGCCGCGCGGGTGACGCCGCGGGTCTTGCCCCGCGCCTCCTCGACGGTGAGCGCGCGCTCGTAGTGGTCCAGGATCCTGGCGCCGAGGGCGTGCTGGCTGGCGTAGTCCGCCATCACCTGGTCGATGGTCTCGTCCTTCTCCGGGAACTCGGTCTCGATCCGCCGCACCTCCGGCAGCACCTTGTCGTAGAGCCCCAGGTGCCCGGCGAGCGCTCCGTAGCACCAGCCCATGAAGCCGTAGTCGTCGGTCGGGGCGCCGGTAGGGAAGGGATCCTCGCCCTTGGCCAGCGCCTCGGCGTTGGCCTGCACGGTCGGATCGACGTCGGTGGTGGCGACCGGCGCCTCGGATGAGGCCGGCGGCGCGTCCGCCTGGGCCAGGACCAGGGTCGACGGGCCTGAGGCGAGCAGCGCCAGGCTGGACAGGAAGGCGGCCAGGATCATCGGTGGGACCTTCTAAGTCTTCTCCGGCGGCTCGCCGAAGCCCCCGCCTCCGGGGGTTCGGATCTCGATCGAGTCGCCGGGCTCCAGGTTGACGGAAAAACAGCCCGGCAAGTCCTTTACCGCGCCGCTTGCGCCGATCAAACGCGCACACCCGAGCTTAGCTGCATCGCCGCCGCAAATCCCTTGCGGCGCGAACTGCCGCCGCGTCGACAGCAGCGCGGCCTGCATGGGCTCGAGGAACCGGATCCGGCGCACCGCCCCCTCGCCTCCGGGGCGCCGGCCGGCCCCGCCCGAGCCATGGCGGACCTCGAAGGCCTCCAGCCGCACCGGGAAGCGCCGCTCCAGGATCTCGGGGTCGGTCAGGCGCGAGTTGGTCATGTGGGTATGGATGGCCGAGGCGCCCGGGGCCGTCGCCGTCGCGCCCGCGCCGCCGCAGATCGTCTCGTAATACTGGCTCGTCGCATCGCCGAAGGTGAAGTTGTTCATCGTGCCCTGGGCGTTGGCCATGACGCCGAGCGCCTCGTAGAGCGCGTCCACCACGTGCTGGCTGGTCTCCACATTGCCCGCGACCACGGCCGCCGGCGGGCCGGGGGCCAGCATCGAGCCCTCCGGCACGACGATCCTCAGCGGCTTCAGGCAGCCCGCGTTCAACGGGATGTCGTCGTCCACCAGGGTGCGGAAAACATAGAGCGCGGCCGCGTGGACGATCGAGGTCGGGGCGTTGAAGTTGGAGCCGAGCACGCCGCTCGTGCCGGTGAAGTCCAGCACCGCCTCGCCGGCGTCCGCCTGGACGCTCACCCGCACGACGATCTCGGCGCCGCCGTCCATCGGGACCCGCGCGCTTCCGTCCTTCAGGCTCGAGATCGCGCGGCGGACGCAGGCCTCGGCGTTGTCCTGCACGAAGCCCATGTAGCGCGCCACCTGGTCCGCGCCGTGGGTCCCGATCATCGCCGCCACCGCCTGGGCGCCGGCCTGGCAGGCGGCGATCTGGGCCTTGAGGTCGGCGATGTTTCGGTCAGGCGCGCGCGCAGGCCAGGGCCCGGCGGCCAGGGCGCTGCGCACCTCGGCCTCCAGGAAGGCGCCGCCCTTCATGATCGGCAGGGCGTCGAGCATGACGCCTTCCTCCTCGATGGTCCGGGAGAAGGGCGGCATGGATCCCGGCTGCACCCCGCCCACGTCCGCATGGTGCCCCCGCGCCGCGACGTAGAAGGCGGGCGTGGCCCCATCCGCCCTTCGGGCGGACTTCCCCGAGGGGGAAGATCATGAGCGCCAAATCCTCCCCCTCTGGGGGAGGGGGACCGCCCGAAGGGCGGTGGAGGGGGCTCGAGGAACACCGGCATCACCACCGTGATGTCGGGCAGGTGGGTGCCGCCGGCGTAGGGGTTGTTCAGGGCGAAGGCGTCGCCGGGCGCCAGCAACGGATGGCGGTCCCGCACCGCCCGCACGCTCGAGCCCATCGAGCCCAGGTGCACGGGCATGTGCGGCGCGTTGGCCACCAGCCCGCCGTCGGCGTCGAACAGCGCGCACGAGAAGTCGAGCCGCTCCTTGATGTTGACCGAGTGGGCCGTGCGCTCGAGGGCCGCGCCCATGGCCTCGGCCACGCCCATGAAGCGCCGGTTGAACAGCTCCAGCGTCACCGGGTCGGGACGGTCGGTCGCGGCCCGGGCCGCCCTCCCGGCGCCCTCCTGCCGGGTCAGCCGGATCAGGTCATCGGTCTCCAGGACGGCGCGTCCATCCCGGCGCGACGGCGATCTGGGTGTCGCCGCGCACCACCAGCGCCGGGCCGGCCAGCGGCGCGTCAAGCCGCTCGGCCGGGATGATCGGCGCGTCGTGCGGACCGTTCGCGAACATCCGGATGCTCGCCGGCGGCTCGGCCAGCAAGGTCCCCGAAGGCGCCTGATGCGACTTGCCGGCGCGCGCGCCGTCGTCCGACGCGGCGGCGGCCTCGACCTCCACCGCTGCGATCACCACCGTTCGCTCCGGCTCGATGAAGCCGAACAGGCGCCTGTGCGCGGCCTCGAAGCCCGCCTTGACCGCCTCCAGCTCGCCCGGCGTCGTCGCCAGGGCCGCGTCGGCGCCGTCGTAGCGCAGGCGGAGGCGGATCTGCGTCGGACCCGGCCGGGCGCCCTGGGCCGTCACCGTGGCCTCGGCCTCGCGCTTCAGCCCCTCCGCCAGGCGGGCGGCCGCCTGCAGGCCGGCCGTGTCCAGCGGCCGCTCCAGCCCGGCCTGCTTCAGGCTGCGGACCTGCGCCCGGCCGATCCCCCAGGCCGACAGCAGCGAGGCGTAGCGCGGGCACAGGACCTCCTCGGCGCCCAGGGCCTCGGCGACCCAGCAGGCGATCTGCCCCGCCGCCCCGCCGAATGCGACCAGCGCATGATCCCTGGGATCGAAGCCCCGCTCGGTCGAGATACGGCCGATCGCCTGGGCGGTCTGCTCCACCGCCACGGCGATGAAGCCCTCCGCCGCGGCCTCGGCGCTCGGCGCGTCCATGGCCTTGGCCAGCTCGTCCAGCCGCGCGCGCGCCGTGGCCGGCGTCCAGCGGCTGGTCGGCGCCCGGGCCGAAGACGGCCGGGAAGAACTGCGCGCGCCAGGCGGCCCAGCACCAGGTTGGCGTCGGTCACGGCGGGGGGCCCGCCGCGGCCATAGGCGGCCGGTCCGGGGATGGCTCCGGCGCTTTCGGGCCCCACCCGGGCGCGCAGGCCGTCGAAGCCCAGGATCGAGCCGCCGCCGGCGGCCACCGTCTCCACGTCCAGCATCGGCGCGCGCAGCCGCACGCCCGCCACTTCGGCCTCGTCCCGCCGCTCCAGGGCGCCCGCGAAGCGGCAGACGTCGGTGGAGGTGCCTCCCATGTCGAAGCCCAGGACCGCCGCCCGTCCGCACGCCTCGGCCGTTCCGGCCACGCCGACCACCCCCCCGGCAGGGCCCGACAGCACCGCGTCGCGGCCGCCGAAGGCCTCGGCGCGCGCCAGCCCGCCCGCCGAGGTCATGAAGTAGAGCGGTGCGCCCTCCACGGCGCCGGCGACCTGCTCGACATAGGACTTCAGCACCGGAGTCAGATAGGCGTCGGCCACGCACGTCCGCGCGCGCGGAATGAACCTCGGCAGGGGAGAGACCTCGTGCGACAGCGCGACGAAGCCGAAGCCGGCCTTGCGGGCCAGCGCGCCGGCGATTTGCTCGTGCTCGGGGTTGAGGTCGGCGTGCAGGAAGGCCACGGCGGCCGAGTCGAACGCCTGCGCCGCCGCCTCCAGCGCCCTGGCCAGCGCCGCTTCGTCCAGCGGCGTCAGGACCTCGCCCGACGCGCCGATGCGCTCGTCGGCCTCGATGACGCCGGCGTGCAGGGGCGCGGGCTTGCGGATGTCGAGCGCGAAGAGCTGTGGGCGCGCCTGGTCGCCGATCACCAGCGCGTCGGCGAAGCCCCGGGTGGTCACCAGCAATGTCCGCGCGCCCTTGCGCTCCAGCAGCGCGTTGGTCGCGACCGTCGTGCCGAGCTTGATGGCCCTCACCTGCTCGGCCGGAAACCGATGGCCGGGCCCGGTGTTCAGCAGGCGGCGCATGCCTTCGACGGCGGCGTCCTCGTAGGCGTCCGAGGCCGAAAGCAGCTTCAGCGTGCGGACGTCGCCTTCGGGGGAGCGGCCGATCACGTCGGTGAAGGTGCCGCCGCGATCGATCCAGAACTCCCAACCGTCGCAGGCGTTGTGGCTGTTATCGTTTGTCATTGCTGCGGTGCGGTCTTAGAGTGACTAGTCTCATGAATCTCTGGCGAACCATAGCAAGCCTCGCCCGCAGGCGGTCGGCGAGGGCCGGTTGCGTGGACTGTCCCGACGGCCTGCCCGGCGCCGATCCGGAGTTCTCGGCCGCCGTCACGGCGCTGGGCGCCAAGCTCGCCAAGGCGGACGGGCATGCCGACCCCGGCGAGTTCCACGCCTTCTCCGAGGTCTTCCAGCCCCAGGCCGGCGCGGCGCGCGACGTCGAGCGTCTGTACGACCTGGCGCGCCAGACCACGCGCGGCTTCGAGAGCTACGCGCGCAAGATCGGGCGGCGGTATCGCAACTGCGAGGGCCTGCTCGAGGACGTGCTGGCGGGGCTCTTCCACATCGCCAAGGCCGATGGCGTCGTCACCGCCGACGAGCTCGCCTATCTCGAACGCGTGGCCCAGCTGTTCAAGCTGTCGCCCCTGACCTTCCGGCGGATCCGCGCCGAGCAGCTCGGCGCGGCCGCCGACGACCCCTACGTCATCCTGGGCGTCGCCGCCGACGCCCCGGACGAGGAGGTCCGCGTCGCCTGGAAGCGGGCCCTGTCGCAGAGCCATCCGGACCGCGTGTCCTCGCTCGACCTTCCGCCGGAGTATCTGGAGGCCGCACACGCGCGCTCGGCGGCCATCAACGCCGCTTTCGGCCAGGTGATGCGCGAGCGCCACGATCTGCTCGCGGTCGAGGCGGTTTGAACTTTTGATGGCGCGGGCCGTTGACGGCCCGTCAAGACGCGCCGACATAGTTTGACCTGGGGCAGAGCTCGGAGATGAGCATGGAAACGCTCGCCCATTCAGGCCTGGACATCCCGCAGCGTCGCCGCGGCTGGAACGGCTTCACCTGGATCGCTGGCGCGCTCGCCACCATCGCCGCGGCCGGCGTGGCCGCCGTGCTCGCCGTCTTCTTCGCCGCGACCGTGGTCGTGATCGGCCTGATGGCCGCCGTGCTCATCGGCCTGGGCGGCATGGCCTACCGCGCCCGGCGCAAGCTCCGGCCCGAGGATCCGACGATCCTGGAAGCCCGCAAGGTGGGCGGCCACTCCTGGGTGGCCTACAGCTGGGACCGCAGGGGGCGCTGAGTGCGCGTGGATCAGAAGTTCGCGATTCCGAAGATCGGCGGCGCATTCCTCGGCGGATGCGAACTTCTGAATCCGTAAACCACACTAGCAAATCATACATTTGCTAGTGTCGCTTATCGATTCCGAAGTTCGCATCCGCCTTGCAAATGCGCTGGCGAACTTCGGAATCGGGACACTCGAGCCCGCGCGCGAACGCCGCTAGGTTCCGGGCCCGATCGGTTCCGGAGCGTTGAGGTCTTGCACTTGTTCCACCGCGCATTCCGGCGAAGGCCGGGGTCCAGATGTCGAACTCGGATGCGGGCTCCGGAGGCTCGGGGTCCTCGCCGTCAGCCTTCGCGGCGAGGGACCTGGGTCCCGGCCTTCGCCGGGACGACCGGAGTCGAGGGCAAGGCGTAGGTGCGCCCCATGGAGCTGATCGAGGCGCCGTCTCCCAACTTCGACGTCCGGCGCGCCCCGCCGGACATGCTGATCGTGCACTACACCGGCATGCAGACCGGCGAGGCGGCGCTCGAGCGCCTGCGCGATCCGGAAGCCAAGGTCTCCGCCCACTACTTGGTGGAGGAAGACGGCCGGGTGTTCCACCTCGTCGCCGAGGAGCGGCGCGCCTGGCACGCCGGGGCCTCCTTCTGGAAGGGCGAGAGGGACTGCAACGCCGTCTCCATCGGCGTGGAGATCGTCAATCCGGGCCACGAGTTCGGCTACAGACCCTTCCCGGAGCCCCAGATCGAGGCGGTGATCGCGCTCCTTGACGATGTGCGGGGCCGCTGGACGATCCCGGACGAGCGCATCCTCGGCCATTCGGACGTGGCGCCCGAGCGCAAGACCGATCCGGGCGAGCTCTTCCCCTGGAAGCGCCTGGCGGAAGCGGGGCACGGCCTCTGGGCCGAACCGCCGACGCCCCCGGGTGCGCCGCTGGGACCGGGCGAGGAGGGGACCGGCGTCTTCGCCCTGCAAGCCGGGCTGACCCGGCTCGGCTACGACTGCGCGCCGTCCGGCCGGTACGAGCCGCGGACCGAGACCATCGTTCGCGCCTTCCAGCGCCACTGGCGGCCCGCGCGGGTGGACGGCGTGGCCGACGGCGAGACGCGCGGGCGGCTCATGGCCCTGCTGCGGCTGGCCGGCTGACGCCGCCGCGATTGATGTGGAGGCCTTGCGGCCCTACCTTGCTGGCGGACCAGACGGCCGGGCGGTCGCTCCCTTCCTTCGGGAGGGGGGAGGAAAGTCCGGGCTCCACGGCGAAAAGGCGGCGGGTAACGCCCGCCGGGGGCGACCCCAGGGATAGCGCCACAGAAAGCAAACCGCCCCGTCGCTCGCGCCGGGGCAAGGGTGAAAGGGTGCGGTAAGAGCGCACCGCGTCTCCGGCGACGGAGACGGCATGGCAAGCCCCGCCTGGAGCAAGACCGAATAGGGACGACGCGTTCTTCGCAAGGAGGACAGGGCTTCGCCGGCCCGAGCCGTCCGGGTAGGTCGCGAGAACCGTCCAGCAATGGGCGGTCCAGAGGAATGGCCGCCGCGCCCGTCGCGAGACGGACGGCACAGAACCCGGCTTACAGGCCGTCTGGTCCCTTCGCGCCAACGCGCAAGCCTGACCTCGACCGTAGCGAGAGCGCGGCGAACCAACCCACGCCTTACGATTGTTCTGTGTATGTTCTGTGCATTACTCGCATTCCGAAGATCAGACCCGGAATTCAGGCCCCGGAACACAAGGCCGGAACACAAGAAGAGTCATTTGGTGTCATTGCATCCCGTTTTAGGTCATGTTAACCCAAATGCGTCGCGGGCGGCTCGTCGTTGGGGGCGTCCGGGACCGGGCAGGAAGGGCTGTCCTGCCGGGCAGAGGGGCGGCGCGGGGTGTTTCTCTCGACGTTCGAGAAGCAGTTGGATGACAAGCGGCGCATCGTCGTGCCGCAGGATTTCCGCGCCCTGGTTTCCGGTCCGTTTAACGGCGTCTACTGTCTGCCGTCGGTGGAAGCCGACTGCATCGAGGCCGGCGGCAAGGCCCTGTTCGACCGCTATCACGACCTGATCGAGGAGCTGCCGTTCGGCGATCCGATCCGCTCCGCGCTCGAAGTCTCGATCTATGGCGGCGCGGCCCAGCTCTCCTTCGACAGCGCCGGGCGCATCACCCTGCCCGAAACCCTGTGTCAGGACTTCGGGATCACCGACTGGGTCGTGGTCGTCGGCCTGAACGAGCGCTTCCAGATCTGGGACCGCGACGCCTTCCGCGCCCATCGCGCCAAGCAGCGCCTCGCCGCCCGCGAGGGCCTCGCCGACCTGCGCAACCAGCAGCGGCTGGCGCGCCAGGTGACCCCATGAGCGCCCCGCACACGCCCGTCATGCTCGTCGAGGTGATGGACGCGCTCAGGCCCGCCGCGGGGCGGCTGATCCTGGACGGCACCTTCGGCGCCGGCGGTTACAGCCGCGCCTTCCTCGAGGCCGGGGCCGACGTGCTGGCGCTCGACTGCGACCCGTCCACCGCGGCCTTCGCAAAGCCGCTCGAGCAGGCCTTCACCGGCCGGTTCCATTGGGTCGAGGCCCGGTTCTCGGACATGGAGGCCTGCCTGGAGAGGGCCGGGCGGGCGCGCTGCGATGGCGTGGCGCTGGACCTCGGGGTCTCCTCCATGCAGCTCGACCGGGCCGAGCGCGGCTTCTCCCTGCTCCGCGACGGGCCGCTGGACATGCGCATGGGCGCGGACGGCCCGACCGCGGCCGATCTGGTCAACACCGCCGAGCAGGCCGAGCTCGCCCGCATCTTCTTCGTCTACGGCGAGGAGCGGCAGTCGCGCCGGGTCGCCGCCGCCCTGGTGAGGCGCCGGGCCGAGCAGCCCTTCAGCCGCACGCTCGATCTCGCCGAGACGGTGGAGCGCGCCCTGGGCGGCCGGCGCGGCGCGGCGATTCATCCCGCCACGCGCGTCTTCCAGGCGCTCAGAATCGCGGTCAACCAGGAGCTTTCCGAGCTCGAGGCCGGCCTCGGGGCGGCCGAGCGCGCGCTGGCAACGGGCGGGGGGCTCGCGGTGATCACCTTCCACTCCCTGGAGGACCGCATCGTGAAGGGGTTCTTCGCCGAGCGCTGCGGCCTCAGGCCGGCCGGCTCGCGCCACCAGCCGCCGGCGGCGAGCGGGCCCGAGCCCACCTTCTCACCGGCGTTCAAGGGGATGCGGACGGCGTCGCCGGCCGAGGTCGCGGCCAATCCCAGGGCGCGCTCGGCCAAGCTGAGGGCGGGGGTGCGGACGCCCGCGCCGGCCTGGAGGAAGGCGGCATGAGCGTCTCGGCCCTGTTCACCCGTCGCGTCAGGGGCGTGCGCCTGGTCAACCTCTGGGGCGGGGTCCTGCTGCTCGTCATCGTCGTGGGGCTCTATCTGCTGAAGAGCCTCGCCGGCGGCGAGCGCGCCGACATCGACAAGACCGAGGTCCAGATCGCCGATGAGCAGCGGCAGATCCGCCTCCTGAAGGCCGAGGTCGCCTATCTGGAGCAGCCCGAGCGGATCGAACGGCTGTCGCAGACCTACCTCGGCATGCAGCCGACCTCCGGCAAGCAGGAGATCCAGCCTGCCGATCTCAAGGTCGTGGCCGAGGGCGGCAAGCCCGCGGCCCTGGCGCAGGGCGGGAGCCCGGCCCGATGAGCCCTCTCGACTTCGCCCGGCCCGGCCGCATCCGCTTTCCGATCTGGCGGTGGCTGCAGGACCGCATCTGGCGGCTCGAGCACGCCTATGAACACGCCAAGGCCCAGCGCAAGGAGCAGGACACCACCTACCGCATCTTCTTCGTCCTGGCCCTGTTCGCCGCCGCCTTCGTGACCCTGGCCGCGGGCGCCGCGACCAAGGCGGTGCTGTCCGAGGCGGGCCGGGGCGGCGACGGCGCGCCGGCTGCGGCGGTCGCCCGCGCCGACCTCGTCGACCGCAACGGGCGGCTCCTGGCCGTCGATCTGGTCCACTACGGCGCCTACCTCGACGCCAAGGACGTCTGGGACGTGGGCGAGACCCGGCGCGCGCTGATGGCGGCGCTGCCGGACCTGCCGCGCCAGCGCCTCGAGAAGGCCCTGTCCTCGGACCGGCGCACCTACCTCCTGGGCGGGTTGACGCCCGCGCAGAGGGACCGCCTGCACGACCTCGGCCTGCCCGGGCTCTCCTTCGAAGAGGAGGACCGGCGGGTCTATCCCCTGGGCTCGACGGCCGCCCACCTGATCGGCTTCACCGACACCGGCGGCAAGGGGCTCGCCGGCGCCGAGCGGGCGCTGGACAAGGTCGTGCACCAGCAGGGCGAGCGGGGCGAGCAGGTCGCCCTGTCGATCGATCTCAGGGTCCAGGCGGCGCTGGACGACGAGCTCCAGAAGGCGGCCGAGGAGTTCAAGACGCTGGGCGCGGCGGGGATAGTGGTGAACGTCAAGACGGGCGAGATCCTCGCCATGTCGAGCTGGCCGACCTTCGATCCCAACGACGCGGGCGGAGCGCCGGCGGCCAACCGGATCAACCGCGTCGCCGCCTCGGTCTACGAGCCGGGCTCCGTCTTCAAGGTCTTCACCCTGGCCATGGGCATCGATGCGGGCCTGGCCAACGTCAACACCATGTTCGACGCGAGGACGCCGCTGGCCCTGCCGGGCCAGACCATCCACGACTACGACAAGGACAACACGATGCTGCCCCTGTGGGAGGTGTTCACCCACTCCTCCAACATCGGAGCGGCGCGGCTGGGCCTTCTGGCGGGCGCCGACCGCATGCGGCGCTACTTCGGGAGCTTCGGCCTTCTGGAGGCGGCGCCCAGCGAGCTGGCCGAGACCGCCCGGCCGGTGGTGCAGCGCCGGTTCACCGACAACACGGTGGCGTCCATGTCGTTCGGCCACGCCATCATGGTCAGCCCGCTCGCCATCGCCACCGGCATGACCGCGGTCCTGAACGGCGGCCGCTACATCCCCCTGACCATCCGCAAGCTGCCCGACGGGCGGCCGTCCGAGGGCAGGCGCGTGATCTCCGAGGCGACCTCGCGCACCATGCTGGATCTGATGCGGCTGAACGTGGTGCAGGGCACCGGCGCCAAGGCCGGCGAGGCGGCGCCGGGCCTCAGGGTGGGCGGCAAGACCGGCTCGGCCGAGAAGGCGATCGGCGGGCGCTACATCCGGGACAAGCTGGTCTCCTCCTTCGCCGCGATCTTCCCGACCGACGGACCGATGAGCACGCCGCGCTACTTCGTGCTGATCATGCTCGACGAGCCGCACGCGAACGCCCAGACCGCCGGCTTCGCCACCGGCGGCTGGACCGCAGCGCCGGCCGCCGGCCGGGTGATCAACCGGATCGCCCCGTTCCTGGGCGTGGCGCGCGACCCGCCCGCCAAGGCCGCCGCCGAGCGCGCCGAGGTCACCCCGGCCCAGATCGCGGGGGACGAGGGGTGAGCATGGCGCGTCTGTCAGAGCTCATCCATCGGGACGTGGTCGCCGATCCAGAGATCCTGGGCGTCACCGCCGACAGCCGCAAGGTCAGGCCGGGGTTCCTGTTCGCCGCCCTGCCGGGCGCCAGGGCGGACGGGCGCAGCTTCATCCCGGCGGCGCTCCAGGCCGGGGCCGCGGCCATCCTCGCGCCGGACGACGTGGCGGAGCTGCCCGCGCCGGTGGTCCACGCCTCGGACCTGCGCCGCGCCTACGCGCTCGCGGCCAAGGCCTTCTACGGCGCCCAGCCGCAGGTGTGCGTGGCGGTGACCGGCACCAACGGCAAGACCTCGGTGGCCGCCTTCTGCCGCCAGATCTTCGAGCGGCTGGGCCGCAGCTCGGCCAGCATGGGCACCTTGGGCGTTCGCGCCGGCGCCGAGCAGATCACCCCGCCCGGCCTGACCACGCCGGACGCGGCGGACGTCGCGCGGCTCCTGGCCGAGCTCGCCAAGCGCGGCGTGACCCACCTGGCGCTCGAGGCCTCCTCCCATGGCGTCGACCAGCGCCGGCTCGACGGGGTCGAGATCGTGGCGGCCGGCTTCACCAACCTCACCCAGGACCACCTCGACTATCACGGGACCATGGGCGTCTACCGCGCGGCCAAGCTGCGCCTGTTCGAGACCCTGCTGCCGCGCGGCCGCACGGCCGTGCTGAACGCCGACAGCGACGCCTTCCCGGCCTTCGCCGCCGCTGCAGCGACCTCCGGCCACACCATCCTGTCCGTGGGAGAGCAGGGCCAGGGGCTGAGGCTTCTGGAGCGCTCGCCCCTGCCGGACGGCCAGGCCCTCAGGATCGGCGCGCAGGGGCGCGAGCATGCCGTCAAGCTGCCGCTCGCGGGGGCCTTCCAGGCTTCCAACGCCCTGGTGGCCGCAGGCCTGTGCATGGCCGCAGGCGAGCCCCGCCAGGACGTCCTTGCGGCGCTCGAGCATATCCAGGGCGCGCCGGGCCGGCTTCAGCGGGTGGGCGCAGGGCCGAGGGGCGGCGAGGCCTATGTCGACTATGCCCACACCCCCGACGGCCTCTCCACCGTGCTGGGCGCCCTGCGGCCCCACGCCAGCGGCCGGCTGATCGTGGTCTTCGGCGCCGGCGGCGACCGCGACCGCGGCAAGCGCCCCTTGATGGGCGCGGCGGCGAGCCGGCTGGCCGACGTCGTCATCGTCACCGACGACAATCCCAGGAGCGAGCAGCCCGCCGCCATCCGCGCCGAGATCCTGGCCTCGGCGCCCGGGCGCCATCGAGGTCGGCGACCGCCGTCAGGCGATCGGCCGGGCCTGCGCCATGCTCCAGGACGGCGACGTCCTCGTGGTGGCCGGCAAGGGCCACGAGCAGGGCCAGAGCATCGGCGCCGAGGTCCATCCGTTCGACGACGTCGCCGAGACGACCGCCGCGCTTGGCCTGGAGCCGGCCCATGGCTGAGCCGCTCTGGACGTCCGAGGAGATCGTGGCCGCCACCGGCGGGCTGATGATGGGCCGCCGCTTCGAGGCCGCCGGCGTGTCCTTCGACACGCGCACGCTGAAGGAAGACGACCTCTTCGTGGCGCTGAGGGGCGAGCGGGACGGCCACGCCTATGCCCACGACGCCTTCGCCAAGGGCGCCGTCGGCGCCCTGACCTCCCAGCCCGTCGACGGCCCCCACATCGAGGTGCGCGACACCCTCGTCGGGCTGCAGCAGCTCGGCTTCGCCGCCCGACGGCGCTGCCCGGCCAGGCGGGGCGCGGTCACCGGCTCGGTCGGCAAGACCAGCGTCACCCAGGCGATCAAGGCCGGGCTCGAGCTCGCCGGCCCCGCCCATGGCTCGGTCAAGTCCTTCAACAACCAGATCGGCGTGCCGCTGACCCTGGCGCGGATGCCCCGGGCGACCCAGCGGGCCGTGTTCGAGATCGGCATGAACCATGCCGGCGAGATCGAGCCGCTGTCGCGCCTGGTGGCGCCTCACGCGGTCGCCATCACCACTGTCGGGCCGGTCCACATCGAGGCTTTCGCCGACGGCGAGGCCGGCGTCGCGCGCGCCAAGGCCGAGATCTTCGCGGGGCTCGCGCCGGGCGGGGTGGCCGTGCTGAACGCGGACGACCGCTGGTTCGGCTACCTGAAGGGCGAGGCCGAGCGGCACGGCGCGCAGGTGCAGGCCTTCGGATCCGCCGAGGGCTGCGAGGCGCGGCTGAACGGCTTCGAGCCGGTCCAGGACGGCGCGGTGGTCAAGGCGATCGTCCGGGGCAGGCCGATCGAGTTCCCGATCGCCCAGTCCGGCGTCCACTGGGGCCTGAACAGCCTGTGCGCGCTGCTGATGATGCAGGCGCTGGGCGTCGAGCAGGGCCTCGCCCTCGAAGCCCTGGCCGGCTTCCGTCCGCTGGAGGGCCGCGGCGTGCGGCGGGAGGTCCAGATCACCGGCGGCGCCTTCGTCCTGATCGACGAGAGCTACAACGCCAATCCCATCTCCATGCGCGCGGCGATCGCGACGCTGGGCGCGCGCCCGGCGGCCGGACGCAGGATCGCCGTCCTCACCGACATGCTCGAGCTCGGCGACGCGGCCGAAGCCCTGCATGCCGAGCTCGCCGAGCCGCTCGAGGCGGCCGGCGTCGATCTGGTCTTCTGCGCCGGGCCCCTGATGTCATCGCTCCAGGGGGTGCTGGCGCCGGGCCGCCGCGGCGGCTGGGCCGAGACCGCCGCCGAGCTCGCGCCCGAGGTCGCGGCCGCCGTCCGCGCCGGCGACGTCGTCATGGTCAAGGGATCGAACGGCTCGAAAGCGGGCCTGATCGCCAAGGCTCTGGCCGAGCTTGGGGGACCGTCGACGGGCGAGGCTAGGGGGGCCGCCTGATGATCTATCTGCTCTACCAGTATCTGGCGGCGCACGACCTGCCGATCCTGAACCTTCTGCACTACCTGACCTTCCGCACGGGCTTGGCGCTGTTCACGGCCCAGCTGACCGTCGCGGCCATGGGCTCGCGCTTCATCGCCTGGATGCGGACCAAGCAGGGCAGGGGCCAGCCCATCCGCACCGACGGGCCCGAGGGCCATATCATCGCGAAGGCCGGCACGCCCACCATGGGCGGCTTCATGATCCTGGCCGGGCTGATGGTCGGCACGCTGCTTTGGGGCGACCTGGCCAATCCCTACGTCTGGACCGCCATCCTGGTGACGGCCGGCTACGGCCTTCTCGGGTTCCTGGACGACTACAAGAAGGTGACCAAGCAGACCTCGGCCGGCGTCAAGGGCTCGATGAAGCTGGTGATCCAGACGCTGATCGCGCTCCTGGCGGTCTGGTGGATCGTCTGGTTCGGCCAGCCGGTCGGCGAGGCCAGCAACTTCAACACCTCGCTGGCCTTCCCGCTGTTCAAGAACCTGCTGCTCAACCTCGGCTGGTTCTACATCGTCTTCGGCGCGGTGGTGATCGTGGGCGCCTCCAACGCGGTGAACATCACCGACGGGCTCGACGGCCTCGCCATCGGCCCGGTGATGGTCGCGGCCGCCGCTTTCGGCCTGATCGCCTACGTCGTCGGCAACGCCAGGTTCGCCGACTACCTGCAGGTCCATTTCATCAGGGGCGCGGGCGAGCTGCTGCCCTTCTGCGGCGCCATGATCGGCGCCGGGATGGGCTTCCTCTGGTACAACGCCCCGCCCGCCAGGATCTTCATGGGCGACACCGGATCCCTGGCGCTGGGCGGCGCCCTGGGCGTCGTCGCCGTCTCCACCAAGCACGAGATCGTGCTCGCGATCGTCGGCGGGCTGTTCGTCCTGGAAGCCTGCTCGGTGATGATCCAGATCGCCTACTTCAAGCTCTCGGGCGGCAAGCGCATCTTCCTGATGGCGCCCGTGCACCACCACTTCGAGAAGCTCGGCTGGGCCGAGCCGACCATCGTGATCCGCTTCTGGATCGTCTCGGTCGTGCTCGCCCTGATCGGGCTCGCGACCTTGAAGATCCGCTAGGGGGAGGGGGCGTCCAGGTGATCCCGGTCCGCGGCTTCTCGGGCAAGACGGTGGCGGTGTTCGGCCTCGGCCGGACCGGCCTGACCGCCGCGCGCGCCCTGAAGGCCGGCGGGGCCGAGGTCGCGCTCTGGGACGAGAGGCCCGAGGCCCGCGAGGCCGCCGCCGCCGAGGGGCTGCCGATCGTCGACCTCGCCGAGGCCGACTGGTCCGCCTTCGCCGCGCTCCTGCTCTCGCCGGGCGTGCCGCTGTCCCACCCCGAGCCCCACTGGACGGTCGGGAAGGCGAGGGCCGCCGGCGTCGAGATCGTCGGCGACATCGAGCTCTTCGCCCGCACCGTCAACGCCGCGCCCGCCCACAAGCGGCCCAAGGTCGTCGCCATCACCGGCTCGAACGGCAAGTCCACGACGACGGCCCTGCTGGGCCACATCCTCGCCCGCGCCGGCAAGGACGTTCATGTCGGCGGCAACATCGGCTTCGGAGTCCTCGGCCTGGAGGACATGCACGGCGGCGCGGTCTATGTGCTGGAGCTGTCCTCCTACCAGCTGGACCTGACCTCGAGCCTCAAGCCCGACGCGGCGGTCCTGCTCAACATCTCGCCCGACCACCTGGACCGCCATGGCGGCATGGACGGCTATGTCGCCGCCAAGAAGCGGGTGCTGCTGAACCAGGGCAAGGGCGACACCGCCGTGATCGGCGTGGACGATCCCTGGTGCCAGCAGATCTGCACCGAGGTCACCGCCGCCAACCGGCGCACCATCCGGATGATCTCGGCCCAGAAGTCGCTGGGGCGCGGCGTCTATGCGCTGCAAGGCATGCTCTACGACGCCACCGGCGAGCGCGTGACCGAGGTCTGCGACCTGACCCGCGCCCGCTCTCTGCCCGGCCGGCACAACTGGCAGAACGCCGCCGCCGCCTACGCCGCCGCCCGGGCGCTCGGCCTCACCGCCGAGGAGGCCGCCCAGGGCCTGATGACCTTCCCCGGCCTCGCGCACCGGATGGAGACCGTCGGCCAGATCGGCAAGGTCCGCTTCGTCAACGATTCCAAGGCGACCAACGCCGACGCCGCCCGCCAGGCGCTCTCCTCCTATCCCAAGGTCTACTGGATCGCCGGCGGCCAGCCCAAGGCCGGCGGGATCGACTCCCTCTGCGACCTGTTCGGCCGCGCGGCCGGGGCCTATCTGATCGGCGAGGCGGCCCCGGCGTTCGAACGCGCCCTTCAGGGCAAGGCCAGGACGATCCCGTGCGGCGACCTGGTGACCGCGACCGCGCGGGCCTTCGCCGATGCGGCCGCCAGCGGCGAGGACGCCATCGTCCTGCTGTCGCCGGCCTGCGCCTCCTTCGACCAGTTCGAGGATTTCGAGGCCCGCGGCGAGGCCTTCCGCGAAGCGGTCCGCAGCCTTGCCGTCACGCCAGCCCGTGGAGCCACCGCATGACCAGCGCCTTGGTCTCGGACCATCCGCACGCCTTCACCCGCTCGGACCGCAGCCCGCTCGGGGTGTGGTGGTGGACGGTCGACCGGTGGCTGCTCGGCGCCGCGGCGGCCCTGATCGCGACGGGCGTGGTCCTGTCGTTCACCTCCAGCCCGGCCGCGGCGGCCAGGATGCACATCGCCGACCCGTTCCACTTCGCGATCCGCCAGAGCGTCTTCGGCGTCTTCGCGATGGCCACGGTCGTCGCCGCCTCCATGCTCGATGCGCGCGGCGTGAAGCGGGCGTCGCTGATGATCTACGGCGCGACCATCCTCGTCATGATGGTGCTGCCGATCGTCGGCCACTCGGCCAAGGGCGCGGCGCGATGGATCGAGTTCGGCGGCTTCTCCCTGCAGCCGTCCGAGTTCATGAAGCCGGCGCTGATCGCCCTGTGCGGCTGGATGTTCGCCGAGGGGCAGAAGGGCGAGGGCGTTCCGGGCGTCTCGATCGCCTTCCTGCTCTACGGCCTCGCCGTCGGACTGCTGCTGATCGAGCCGGACGTGGGCCAGACAATCCTGATCACCATCGCATTCGGCGCGGCCTTCTTCATGGCGGGCGTGCCGCTGCGCTGGATCTTCGGCCTCGGCGGCGTCGCGCTGGCCGGATCGGTCGCCGTCTACTTCACCTTCCAGCACGTGGCGAACCGGGTGCACCTGTTCCTGCACAAGGACGGCGCGGACACCCACCAGGTCGACAAGGCGCTCCAGGCCATCGCCGCCGGCGGCCTGTTCGGCCGGGGGCCGGGAGAGGGCGTGCTCAAGCGCCAGATCCCCGACGCCCATACCGATTTCATCTACTCCGCCGCGGCCGAGGAGTACGGCCTGCTGTTCAGCCTGGGGCTGATCGCTGTCCTGAGCTTCGTGGTCCTGCGCGGCCTTTCGCGCGCCATGCGCCTCAGCGATCCCTATGAGCAGGTGGCGGCGGCGGGGCTGTTCGTGCTGCTGGGCCAGCAGACCTTCATCAACATCGCGGTGAACCTGAATATGATCCCGACCAAGGGGATGACGCTGCCGTTCATCTCCTATGGAGGCTCATCGATGCTGGCCACGGGCCTGACGCTGGGCATGGCCCTGGCCCTGACCCGGCGCAGGCCGGGCGCCTTTTCCAGTCCCCAGGGGGTCGCCCCGGCCGGCGCCTTCGTGGATGACCTCTAGTGTGGTGGATCAGAAGTTCGCATGATGATGGCGGCGCCCTCGGCTGCGAACTTCTGATCCGTAAACCACACTAGAATCATACATTTGCTAGTGTCCTTATCAATTCCGAAGTTCGCATCCGCCTTGCAAATGCGCTGGCGAACTTCGGAATCGGGACACTAGCGCGAGGTCCGGCCGGATTGAACCGCCTGCGTCGAGCTGGGGCGGGCGCCGAACCAACGCCAGGGTCGACAAGGACGCCAGCACGGCGATGATTCCAGTGAGGTTTACGAATTTGACGTTCGCCCCCAAGGCCTCCCCAAGTGTCTGACGAACGTCAAATTCACCTCACTGGCCCGAGCGCGCCCGGCCAGCCGTCCCGGCTCGCCGTCGTCGCGGCCGGCGGGACCGGCGGGCACCTGTTTCCCGCCCAGGCCCTGGCCGAGGCCCTGATCGCGCGCGGCTGGCGCATCGTGCTGGCCACGGACGAGCGCGGCGCACAGTTCGCGGACCACTTCCCGGCCGAGGAGCACCTTGGACTGTCGGCGGCGACCTTCCGCCGGGGCGATCCTGTGGGCATGGCGCGGGCCGGGCTGAACATCGGCCGCGGGGTGCTGCAGGCGCGCACAGCCTTCAAGCGCCTGAGCCCTGCCGTCGTGGTGGGCTTCGGCGGCTATCCGTCGCTGCCGGCCATGCTCGCCGCCTTCACCATGGGCCTGCCCACCGTCATCCACGAGCAGAACGCCGTCATCGGCCGCGCCAACAAGCTCCTCGCCTCCCGCGCCGCGGCGGTGGCCTGCGCTTTCCCGACCCTGAAGAAGGCGCCGCCCACGGTCAGCGCGCGGGCGGTCGTCGTCGGCAACCCGATCCGCCCGCCGATCCGGGCCCTGTTCGAGGAGCCCTACAGGCGTCCCACGCGGTCGATCCACCTGCTGATCACCGGCGGAAGCCAGGGCGCGCGCCTGCTCTCCGAGCTGCCGCCCGCGGCGATCCAGCTCCTGCCCGAAGCCCTTCGCGCGCGGCTGAAGGTGCATCAGCAGACCCGGACCGAGTCCATCGAAACGGCGCGCAAGGCCTATGCGGAGGCCCTGGTCGAGGCCGAGATCGCCCCCTTCTTCCGCGACATGGCCTCCAGGCTGGGCCAGGCCCACCTGGTCATCGGACGGGCGGGCGCCTCGACCTGCTGCGAGCTGGCCGTGGCCGGCAAGCCCGCCATCCTGGCGCCGCTGAAGATCGCGCTCGACGACGACCAGGGCCAGAACGCCCGCCTCCTGGCCGAGGCGGGCGCGGCGGTGATCCTGCCGGAGGACGAGCTCACGCCGGAGTCCCTGGCCGAGGTCCTGGCGCGTCTCCTGGAGCATCCTTCGCAGCTGGCGAAGATGGCGGCGGCGGCGAGGTCCGTGGCGGTCCCGGACGCGGCCGAGCGCCTGGCCGATGTGGTCGAGAGGGCGGCGCTTCAGGCGTCAGCGGCGGCCGGCGCCGACGCCGGCTCCGGCTCGCTCGGGAAGTCGTAGCCCAGCATCTCGAGGTCGCGGGCGTAGCGCTCGGCGATGTGGCGTCGGGCCTCGTCGTCGTACCATTCCACCAGGGGGCGCGGCTCCACGCCCGCCGCCTCCGCGGACTCGTCGAACCGGTTGCGGTGCGGCAGCTCGGCGGGGCTCAGGCCCAGCGCCCGGACCGCGTTCGGCAGGTCCTCGAACGAGATCAGCTCTTTGGCGCGCTCCAGCTGCAGGTGCTGGGACTGCCAGTGGGTGTTGGCCTTGTCGTCCGAGCCCTCCTCGGAGTTCAGCCAGGCGGCGAACTCGCCGAACGGCATCTTGCGCCTGAGCCCCGCGTAGCGCCGGAAGTAGCTCTCGTTGGCCTCGGCCGGATACATGATCTTGTTCATCCAGCACGAAACCGCCCGCGTGAAGGGATTGCGCTTCACCGCCACGATCCGGAAGTCCTCGAACGCCGGGTTGAGCCGCCACAGCTGCTCGAAGGTCAGCTCGCAGGGGATCGCGTCTGGCCCGTACCTCCTGACCAGCGCCCGCGAGATCGAACCGCCGCCGTTCTTGGGCGTCCAGAGCCAGATCTGCCGCCGGGCGGGCAGCACGACCTTGACCAGGCCGTCATCGGCCTTGCCGGTGCGCACCGACGCGAAGAGCTTGGCGAGAACTCGATGAAAGCGAACACCGAATGATCGTCAGGTCGAGCCTAGTTCATCCCGTCATGATGTCCAAAGCCGCCTGGCCGCAGACGGCCCGATCCTGGCGTCGCGTTTGACAAGTTGACGGCCGGGGCCGGGGCGGAAACGATGGCGCCGGTTGATCAGGACTCCAGATCATTGTCCTATCCCGGGCCGGCATCGGCGCCTTGGGCGGATCTGGCGACCAAGGGCGCCGCCCCGAGCGGACGAAGACGCCGCGCCTGGGCGAAGACGGAGAGGGAGGATTGCCGATGAAGAGTCGCAGGAGCGGTGCATCGCCGGAGCACGCGGTCGACCGCAGGGCCTTCCTCGGCGCGGCCACGGTCGGCGCCGGCGCCACGCTCGCGGGACTGGGCGCGTCGGATGCCGCGCTCGCCGCCGGAGCTGATGGCCGGGCCGGACAGGTCCTGTTCCCGAGCGGGCCCAGGACGTTCGGCGGGGGCGGCAGCGCCGCGCGCGCCGTCAACCGGTCCGAGGTCGACCTCTACGACTGCGAAGTCGAAGGCAAGCTGCCCACGGATCTGGACGGGACCTGGTTCCGCGTCGGGCCCGACCCGCAATATCCCAAGCCCGAGAAGTATTCCGGCGACATCGCCTTCGACGGCGAGGGCCACGTCAGCATGTTCCGCATCAAGGACGGCCACGTCGACTATCGCACGCGCTACGCCCGCACCCAGCGCTGGAAGGCCCAGCATGCGGCGCGGCGGTCGCTGTTCGGCATGTACCGCAATCCCTTCACCGACGATCCCAGCGTCAAGGGGCTGTCGCGCGGCACCGCCAACACCCAGCTCTTCGTCCACCACAAGAAGCTGCTGGTCTTCAAGGAGGACAGCCCGCCGGTCTACATGGACCCGCACACGCTGGAGACGGTGGACGACTACTATACGTTCGGCGGCAAGCTCGACAGCCAGACCCATACCGCCCACCCCAAGATCGATCCGGTCACGGGCGAGTACGTGAGCTTCGGCTATGAGGCCAACGGCCTGCTCTCGAAGGACATCTTCGTCTTCACCGCCGACCGCAACGGCCACGTGAACTGGTCGGTCAAGGTCCAGGGGCCCTACGCGGGGATGATGCACGACTTCGCCGTCACCCAGCGGCACATCGTCCTCTATCTGACCAACATGGTCGCCGACATGAACCGGATAAAGGCCGGGGGCGTGCACTTCTCCTACGACAGCCAGACCCCCTGCTATTTCGGCGTCATGCGCCGGGGCGGCGACGGCAAGGACCTGAAGTGGTTCACGGGCCAGAGCCTGTTCTGCACCCACGTCATGGGCGCCTGGTCGGACGGCGACAAGGTCACGGTGGACATGGACGGGGGCGAGTCCAACCAGTTCCCCTTCTTCCCCAACCTGCACGAGCCGTTCGATCCGGTCGAAGGCGAGGGGCCTCGTCCGCCGCTACACCGTCGACCTCTCGGACCGCGAGCAACGACCACTACCAGGTCCAGACCCTGTGGCCCGAGGTCTCCGGCGCCCTCTCGCGCCAGGACGACCGCTATCACACCCTGCCGTACCGCTACGGCTACATGAACGCCTTCGGCCCGGGCGGCGGCGGCTGGGCGATGTTCGACCACTCCACCGGCCAGGCGCAGATGGTCACCGTGCCCGGATACTCCCTCTCGGAGATGACCTTCGTGCCGCGCAAGCGCGGCGCGCCCGAGGGCGACGGCTACCTGATCGGCCTGGGCGGCAGCCAGAAGGAGGCCGGACGTTCCGACCTGATCCTCGTCGACACCAAGGATCCGGCCGCCGGGCCCGTCGCGCGCGTGAAGATGCCCTTCAAGTGCGTCGGCCAGGTCCACGGCTTCTGGGCCGACGCCAGCGACCTGCCGCCCGAGAAGCCGCAGCACGCCTGAGCGGGTCCGGCGTGGCCGCGCTTCCCCTCTCCATCGTGATCCCCAGGCGAGCCCCCGCGACCGGCCGAAGGCCGGCAAGAGGAACGCAGAGGACGCAGAGGAGAACAGAGGACGCAGAGATGCACTGCCCCTCTGCGGACTCCGCGCCGTCTCTGCGACCTCTGCGTTCCTCTTGCAGGCGGCTCCGCCGCCACCGAGTTCCCCCACTTTACACCGTCATCCCCGGGCCGAGCGCGCCAGCGCGAGTCGCCGGGGACCCATGCACACGACCCGAGCGCGGTGTTCATGGATGGCCGGGACTTCGCCCGGCCATGACGGTGGTTGTTAGATCGATTTCCAAAAGCGCTTTGACCGCACTCCTGAAGGACGGCCCATGCTGAAGGTCCTCGCGGCGGCGCTGCTCGCCCTTCTCGCCGCCGCGCCGGCCGTCGGCGCGGGCCCGGATTCGGCCGGCCTCGCCCATCCCGACCCCGGCCAGTGGGTCAGCCCCTCGCGCACCTACGACGAGCAGCGCTTCAGCCCGCTCGCCCAGATCAACGATCGGACGGTGAAGGGGCTCGGCCTCGCCTGGTACGCCGACATCGACACCGACCGGGGCATCGAGGCCAGCCCCCTGATGGTCGACGGCGTGCTCTACGACGTCTCGCCGTGGAACCGGACCACCGCCTACGACGCCCGCACGGGCAAGGTGCTGTGGAGCTTCGATCCGCAGGTCCCGCTCAAGTACGGCCGCATGGCCTGCTGCGACATCGTCTCGCGCGGCCTCGCGGCGTGGAAGGGCAGGATCTATGTCGCCACCCTCGACGGCCGGCTGATCGCGCTCGACGCCCGGACCGGCAAGCCCGTCTGGTCGGTCCTCACCGTCGATCACGCCATGCGCTACACCATCACCGGCGCGCCGCGCGTCTTCGACGGCAAGGTGATCATCGGCAACGGCGGCGCCGAGATGGGCGTGCGCGGCTACGTCACCGCCTACGACGCCTCGACCGGCAGGCGGTCTGGCGCTTCTACACGGTCCCCGGCGACCCGCGTGCCAAAGGGGCTTCGAGAGCAAGGCCATGGCCATGGCCGCCAAGACCTGGACCGGCGAGTGGTGGAAGGCCGGCGGCGGCGGCACGGCGTGGGACGCCTTCGCCTATGATCCCAAGCTCAAGCCTGATCTATGTCGGCGTCGGCAACGGCTCGCCCTGGGTCCAGAAGTTCCGCAGCCCCGGCGGCGGGGACAACCTGTTCCTCGCCTCCATCGTCGCGCTGAAGGCCGACACCGGGCGCCTACGTCTGGCACTACCAGACGACGCCGGGCGAGGAGTGGGACTACACCGCCACCCAGCCGATGATCCTGGCCGACCTCAAGATCGGCGGGCGGATGCGCCAGGTGATCATGCAGGCGCCCAAGAACGGATTCTTCTACGTGCTCGACCGCCGCACCGGCGAGCTGATCTCGCGCCAAGCCCTTCGTGCCGGTCAACTGGGCCAGCGGGATCGACATGAAGACCGGCCGGCCGATCGAGAACCCGGCCGTGCGCTACGGGATGACGCCGGCGATGGTCTCCCCCGGCGCCGGCGGCGGCGCACAACTGGAACCCGATGGCCTACAGCCCGGTCACGCGCCTGGCCTACTTCCCGGTCTCGCAGACCTACATGGGCTATGCGGCGGCGGACACCTTCGATCCCTCCAGGCCCTCGCTCGGCACGGCCTTCACCGGCCACGACGCCGAGCGCAAGGCCATCGCCGAGTACGCCGACGCGCACACCAAGGGCTGGCTCACCGCCTGGGACCCTGCGACCCAGACCGAGGTCTGGCGCGTCCCCTATCCCCTGGTCGGCAGCGGCGGCGTCCTGGTGACCGCCGGCAACCTCGTCTTCCAGGGGACCATCGGCTCGACGCTCGCCGCCTACCGCGCCGACACCGGCGAGAAGGTCTGGGACATGCCGGTGCAGAACGTGCCGATCTCCGCGCCCATCACCTACATGCTGGACGGGGTGCAGTACGTGGCGGTGAACGCCGGCTGGGGCGGCGGCCTCGCCCACGTCGAGCGCGCCCGCTACACCCGGCTCAAGGTCTATAAGCCCCGGCTCCTGGTCTTCAGGCTCGGCGGGACGGCCAGCCTGCCGCCTCCGCCGCCCGAGGCCATGACGGTTCCCGAGCTCACGCCCCCGCCACCGCTCACCGGCTCGCCCGCCGTCGTCGCCCGGGGCGAGGCCCTCTACGCCCAGACCTGCGCCCTCTGCCACGGCGCGGCCGCGCGCGGCGGCGTCAAGGATTTGCGCTACATGTCGCCGGCCACGCACAAGGACTTCCTCGACATCGTCATCGGCGGCAAGCGCGCCCAGAACGGCATGGCCAGCTTCGCCGACACGCTCTCCAGGGACGACGCCGAAGCCATCCACCAGTACCTGATCTCCCGCGCCAACGCCGACTGGGAAGGCCCGTCTGCTGCCGGGAGCGCCAGCCAATGAGCCCCGGCTCCGAGCCCCCTCGCGACTCCTCTCCCCCTGGATGGGGGAGAGGCCGGGAGAGGGGGTGGCGCCGTCTCAGGATATGGCGACGCCGCCGACAGAGGCCGTGGGACGCCCGCCCACGCCCGTTCCCGGGCCGAAGGCCCGCAAGTTCAACGCAGAGATCGCAGAGAAGGCGCAGAGATCGCAGAGGCGCAATGCCTCTCTGCGTCCTCTTCTTTCCTCCGCGTCCTCCGAGCCTGCCCTCGGGCCGGCCGCAGGCCGGACCCGGGGGTTCCACTTACCGGCGGCTCCGCCGCCCCGAAGCTGCTCGACCTTCCATCGCCATCCCCAGGCCGACCCGGTGTCCATGGGGAGCTGGTCCACGGAGACTCCGATGCCTGCCAACATGATCCGCAAGCTCGCCGCCCTGGGCGCAACCGTCCTGCTGCTGGCCGGGCCGGCGTCAGCCGCGCACGCGGCGCAGCCCCGCTACTCCAGCCACTACGCCCAGGACCGCGCGCAGATCGAGGACCTGATGGCGCGGTATCTGTTCGCGATCGACTACGACGACTGGGACGCCTACGTCGAAACCTTCGCGCCGGACGGCGAGCTCGAGTTCGCCAGCGGGACCAGCAAGGGCCGCGACGCGATCCGCGCGGCGGTCACGAAGTTCGCCACCGGCATCGGCCGGTTCTACCACACCGAGGACGGCAAGCCCGCCAAGCTCCGCCACGTCATCCTGCAGTCGGTCATCCGCGTGGAGGGCAAGCGCGCCTGGGCCCGCTCGCTGTGGCTCGAGATGGCCAACAACGGCCCCGGCGACACCATGAAGATGGGCACCTACGGCATCTACGAGGACGACCTCGTGAAGGAGGGCGGCCAGTGGCTCTTCGCCAAGCGCCGCGTCCTGAACGAGTTCATCCCCAAGCGCACCTCTGGGCCGAACGACCCGGTGCGCGACATGGACGCCGCCGCCGAGGCCTTCCGCGCGGGCGCAAAGTAGCCCTCCCGACGAGTTACGGGTCCGGTAGCCTGGAGAGCCGCGTCGGACGCCGGCCCGTTCGTGTCGCTGAAGACGGCCCACGCGCTGGGTTTCGACTTCGTCCTCGCGCCGATCGAGTCGCTGTTCGCCATGCACAAGGCGGTGGGCGCGGTCTAAGCGCAGGTGCTGAGGACGGGCGACCTGCAGCCCGTGGCCGATCGCCTGACCGACTTCGAGGACTTCAACCGTTTCATCGGCCTGGACGAGGCGCTGGACCGCGAGCGCCGCTATGGCGATCAGGCGAGCCGGGCAGGGCCGACAGGCTTGGCGGCGCGTCCTTGTAACCGCTGGGTCCCGATCATCGAATGATCTTGTCGCGAACGAGCATGAACCGGAAGCGGACCGGGTCGAGGAAGTTGGCCTCGTCGGCGCGCATGGCGTCGCTCGCGGGCGTTCCCGCCATGGCGTGGAAAGCCTGCAGGCTGGTCAGCCAGATCTCGAGGACGCCGTCGAAGTTGGGCTCGGCGCCGGCGTCGTAGCTGCTGAGCAGGGCGTGGTTCTGAACGTAGCGTTCCATCGCCGCGAAGTTCCGCAGCACCAGTTGGCCGTGCGGGTCTTGCCAGTAGTCCTGGAACGCTTGCGGCGACAGGCCCGGCTTGCGGTGGTTGAAGGTGATGAGCTTGAGGGCGTCGTCCGGCGCGGGCAAATCGCGCATGACGACTTCCCGCGCCAGGAACTGCCGGGTTCCGGCAGGGTCGGAAAACTGTGCTGCGTCCGCCCTGATCGCCGCCATCTCGGATGACGCCAGCGCCCGCTTCGCCGCCGCCTCGTCCTCGAACCACAGCGACCCGAAGCCGTCATAGGGCGCATTGCCGAAGTCGTCTTCGCCCGTCACGCGGTGTGACTGGCGATAGCCCTTCAGCCCGGGGAGTCCGAGGGCCATCGGGCCATGCTGCTCGATCCAGTACCGGCGACAGGCCTCCGCCGGCTGGTCGGCCCGGTACTTGAGCGCCACGATCCACTTGATCATCTATCTCCCCCGCTCACCCCCGCGACCGCGTTGCAGAGGCGCGCAGCAGCCAACGCGAGGACCAAAGTTTTGTTTTCGTTCGTGTAGTTCGTGGTCAAACGTCTGCTGCGCGGATGCTGGCCGCGCCGACGCAATCGAACCACGAACCACACGAAAAACACGGACGCGCACAGCCCTAAAGCAGGATCTTGTTCTTGTACTTGGCCAGCCAGGCGTCGAAATCCATCAGGGACGGCGCCAGGGCCCGCGCCGCATCCACGCTTCGGGACGCCCGGTACGGCTGTTCGAACTCATCGAAGACCTGGAACATGTTGCCCAGGTCGTCGGCGCCGGGGAACCCGAGATTGCGATAGGCCTCCGTCGACATGGGGCTGAAGGTGCAGTCTATGCCGAGCGAGGCGCTGAATTTCGCGGCCATTTCGGTCCCGCTCAGGTGCTCTGCGGCGATGCCGACCGTCTCGCCGGCAAGCCCGCTCCGGGTCCGGAAGATGGCGTAGGCGCACTGGCCGATGTCCTCGGCCGCGATCCCCGGCATCCTGGCCTTCCCGATCGGGAGGGTCAGCGCGTAGGCGCCGTCCTGGCCCCTCGTGGGGCCCCAGCCATGATTGTAGAAGTTGTCCCAATAGAAGCAGGTCAGCAGGAACGTCGTCGGCAGGCCCAGATCGGTGAAGACATGGTCGATCTGTCCCTTGGAGTCCGAGTGCGGGACCTTGTACCTGCCCATCAGCGTGGGCATCCGCGGATCGCTGAGCGGCAGCCACTGGGACGTATCGTCCAGCGTCGACCAGATCACATGCGCCGCGTCTGCCGTCCTTGCGGCCCTGGCGATGTTCGTGGCCTGTTGTTGCTCGTGCTCCACCGAGGCGACCTCGGGATAGTTGGTCACGCCGAAGACCCCATGCGCGCCCCTGAACGCGGCCGCGAGGCTGGCTTCGTCGTCCAGGTCGGCCGCCACGACCTCGGCGCCCCTGGCCGCGAGGGCCCTCGCCTTGTCCGAGCCCGGGTTGCGGGTGATCGCCCGACAGGTAAATCCGCCATCGGGATCGCCCAGGATCGCCTCGCACAGGCCGGAGCCCTGCGACCCCGTCGCCCCGAGAACTGCGATGGTCTTAGAGCCGGCCATGTCGGGCTCTCCAATCAAGATCGAGGGCGGGCTGGTCCATCAGGCGCGCCGGAGCTCGTCGCGGCGATCCCCCGCGTAGCTCCGCAACGACTGCGGCGCCTTTCCGGCCAGCTCAAGCACGTTGTCGGTCCGGATCTCCATCTGGCCCAGCCGGATGGCGCGCTCGACCGAGACCATGTCGTCGCTGGACCAGGGGATGCCGTTGACCACCTCCTCCTTGGAGGCGTCGCGCGGACGCCGAGCGAATCGAAGAAGGCGTACATGCCCTCGTCGTCGGCCACGACGTACTCGATGGGCCGCCCGGCGATCTCGGATATGACCGCGGCGATGTCGCGGAACGACATCAGCTCCGGGCCGGTGATGTCGTAGATCACGTCCTCGTGGCCCTGGGTCGTCAGCACGGCCACCGCGCAGGCGACGCAGGCCTGGCGGGTGACCTGGGCCATCCGCCCGTCGGCGGCGGAGGCGATCCAGCGGCCGGTGCTCAGCGCATGCGGCGCCTGGGCTTCGATGACCGCCTCGGTGTACTGGGTGTTGCGAAGCACGCTCCAGCGCAGACCGAAGTCCCGCAGGAGCGTCTCGGCGCCGCGGTGGTCGCTGACGGCCAGCGAGGCGTTCTCCTCGTGGCCCTTGCCGACCAGGCTCGCGCTGATCAGCAGCATCGTCTGCGCGCCCGCGAAGGCTCGCTCCAGCGAGGCGGGATCGTCGAAATCCTCCTGGCGGACCTCGACGCCGTCGGCCGCCGTGTCGGCGAGCTTGGCCGGCTGGCGGGTCATGGCGATGATCTCGCCGGGCGGCAGGCGCTCCAGCAGCCCCGCCACCGTCGCCCATCCGAAGGCGCCCGAGGCGCCCGAGGGCGGGCCTTCCCGACCGCAGAGCGGAAGTCATGAGCGGTTGGCGGACCGAAGTCCGCCGATGAGCGCGAGGGGCGCTGCGCCCCAGTATCGCCCCCCACTCCTATCCCTCCGCCGCCGCTTCGGTTAGTTCAGCGCCATGAACCGACGTCCCGTCCCGTTCACCATCGGACCCGTGCACTTCACAGGCATCGGCGGGATCGGCATGAGCGGCATCGCCGAGATCATGCTGCGCATCGGCTACCAGGTGCAGGGCTCGGACGCGCGCGCCTCGGCCAACACCGAGCGGCTCTCCGCGCTCGGCGCCACGATCTTCATCGGGCACGAGGCGGCGCACATCGAAGGCGCCTCGGCGCTGGTCTATTCGACGGCGGTCAAGCCCGACAATCCCGAGCTCGTCGCCGCGCGCGAGAAGCGCATCCCGCTGGTGCGCCGCGCCGAGATGCTGGCCGAGCTGATGCGGCTCCAGTTCTCGGTGGCGGTGGGCGGCACCCACGGCAAGACCACCACCACCTCCATGGTCGCCGCCCTGCTCGACGCGGGCGGGCTCGATCCGACCGTGGTCAACGGCGGGATCATCAACGCCTATGGCACCAACGCCAAGGTGGGCGAGGGCGACTGGATCGTGGTCGAGGCCGACGAGTCCGACGGCAGCTTCCTGCGCCTGAAGTCCACCGTCGCGGTGGTCACCAACATCGACCCCGAGCACCTGGACCACTGGGGCGAGTTCGCCGATCTCAGGAAGGGCTTCCGCGACTTCGTCGAGAACATCCCCTTCTACGGCTTCGCGGCGGTCTGCACCGATCACCCCGAGGTCCAGGCCCTGGCCGCCGAGATCGAGAACCGGCGGCTCGTCACCTATGGCCTCAATCCCCAGGCCGAGGTCCGGGGCGAGAATGTCCAGATCGGTCCCGAGGGCGCGCGCTTCGACGCCGTGATCGCCCCCCTCGAGGGCGAGGAGATCAGGATCGACGGCCTCGGGCTGCCCATGCCGGGCCGGCACAACGTCCAGAACGCCCTGGCCGCGATCGCCGTGGCGCGCGAGCTCTCCGTGCCCGACTCGGCGATCCGCCAGGGCCTGGCCGGCTTCGGCGGCGTTCGCCGGCGCTTCACCACCGTCGGCGTGGTGGGCGGGGTCCGCGTCATCGACGATTACGGCCACCATCCGGTGGAGATCGCCGCCGTGCTCAAGGCGGCCCGCGACGTGACCGGCGAAGGCAAGGGCCGGGTCATCGCGGTGGTCCAGCCGCACCGCTACAGCCGGCTGCACAACCTGTTCCAGGACTTCTGCAGCTGCTTCAACGACGCGGACACGGTGATCGTCGCAGACGTCTACGCCGCCGGCGAGGCGCCGATGGACGGCGTCGGCCGCGACAGCCTGGTGGAGGGGCTCCGCCGCTGGGGCCACCGCCACGTCCTCGCCCTCGACGGGCCGGCCGCCCTGGCCGGCGTCGTCGCCGCCGAGGCCACGCCAGGCGATCTCGTGGTCTGCCTGGGCGCCGGCGACATCACCCAATGGGCCCAGGCCCTGCCGGCCCAGCTCGAGGCGCTGGGGAAGGCGGCGTGATCCTCCTTCGCCGAGGCTTCGGAGGATGCATCCTGGAGGACCTGTCCTTCGTCGCTCCGTCAGGGGCGAAGTAGGATGAGCGACTGGCGCGACCGCCTTCCGTCGGTCAGGGGCAGGCTGATCCGCGGCGCGGTCCTGGCGCCCTACACCTGGCTGAGGGTGGGCGGTCCGGCCGACGTCCTCTTCCTGCCCGGGGGCGAGGCGGATCTGGCGGCCTTCCTCGCCGGCCTGGACCCGGGCGTCCCGGTCACGCCGATCGGCGTCGGCTCCAACCTCCTGGTCCGCGACGGCGGCGTCGAGGGCGTGGTGGTGCGGCTCGGCCACGGCTTCGCCGCCATCGAGCCCAGGAGCGGATCGCGAATCTTCGCCGGCGCCGCCGCCCTCGACGCGGCGCTCGCCCGCGAAGCCGCCAAGGTGGGGATCGCAGGGCTGGAGTTCTATCGCGGCGTGCCGGGGACCGTCGGCGGCGCCTGCGTGATGAACGCGGGCTGTTACGGCGTCGAAACCAGCGAGGTGCTGGTGGAGGCCCATGCGCTGGACCGGTCAGGCGCGCGCAGGACGCTCTCCAACGCGGACATGGGCTTCAGCTACCGCCGCTCGGCGGCCGCCGGCGACGGCCTGATCTTCACCGGCGCCCTGTTCGAGGGCCGGCCGGACGACCCCGGCGCGATCGAGGCGCGGATGGCCGAGATCACCGCCCGCCGCGAGGCCTCCCAGCCGATCCGGGAGAAGACCGGCGGCTCGACCTTCAAGAACCCGCCCGGCGATTCCGCCTGGCGGCTGGTCGACGCCGCAGGCTGGCGCGGCAAGCCTTTCGGCGGGGCGATGTTCTCGCCCCAGCACGCCAATTTCCTGATCAATGCCGGCGAGGCGACGGCGGCGGACCTGGAAGGGCTCGGCGAAACCGTTCGCGCCGAGGTCAAGGCTCACACGGGAGTCGAGCTGGAGTGGGAAATCAAGCGGATTGGCCGGGCGGCAGTAGACAGCCCCGGCGCGCGTTCGGCAATCTCACGCAGATGATTCCGTCGAACCGCCGCCTTACGCGCCCCGCTATCCGGCTGGCGGGCCTGTTCATCGTCGCGCTGGCGACGAGCTGGCTCAGCGTCACATTCTTCCGGGGCCACGGGAACGTGGCCGCGATCTGGCCCACCGACGCCGTGATCCTGGCGTTCCTGCTGAGGGGTTGCCGGACGCGGCGCGATCAGGCCGCCGGACTGGCGGTCGGCGTGGCGGCGATGGTCGTCTGCAACGCCCTGGGCGGGCAGCCCCCGCTCCTGGCCGCGACCTTGCCCCTGGCGAACGGTCTCGGCGTCGTCGTCGCGGCCTTTGCCCTTCGCGGCGTGAAGACGCCGCTCGCCGGGTTCGGCGACTTCGCTCGCTTCCTGATCGGAGCCGCGATCCTCGCTCCCCTGCTTTCGGCGGGGGCGGGCGTAGGCATCCTGGCGGCGCTGGCGCCGGGCGCCGACCTCGCCGGTGAGTTTCAGCGCTGGGCGCTCGCGGACGGCGTCGGCATGGTGGTCATCACGCCCTTCGCCCTGTCGCTGCAGGACTGGCGCGTCTACGCCGCCGCCGGGACAAGGCGCCTGGCGTTGGGCCTGCTCGCCCAGCTGGCCGTGGCGGCGACCGCGACGTTTGTCTTCATCCTGGCCCCGACGCCGTCTCCGATCCTCCTCGTGCCGGTCCTGCTCATGACCGTGTTCGCTAACCGGGACCTCGGCGGCGCCGTCGCCATGGCCGTCACGGCCGTCATCGCGGCCGAGGCCTACGTCCTGCACCTGGGCGGCATGGATCGGCTCGCGCTTCACCTCGGGCGCGATCCCCTCCTCCTCATCCAGGCCTCGATCACGGTGCTGGCGATCACGATCCAGCCGGTCGCCGCCATGCTGAGGCGCCTGGACGCCCTCATGGCCGAGAAGGAGGCCAGGTGCGCCCAGGTCGAGTGGGAGAGCCGCAACAAGACCAAGATGCTCGCCCACGTCAGCCACGAGATCCGAACGCCCCTGTCGGGCGTCGTGACGCTCGCCGAGATGATGAAGAGCGGCGCCATGGGCGAGCTGACCGCCCGCCAGAAGGAGGTGGTCGGCAAGATCGCCGACAGCGGCGCGGAGATCGAGGCGATCTCGCGCGACCTGCTCGATGCGGCGGCCGTCCAGGCGGGACAGGCCGTGGTGCGTCCCGAGCCCGTCAGGGTGACGGCGGTCATCGCCGACGTGGTGGGCGCGGCCATGTTCCGCACCCGCGACTACAAGGCGACGATCTGGGCGGGCGAGGGGTTCGACCCCGAGCTCGAGGTCATGGGCGATCCCAGGCGTCTGCGCCAGATCCTGCTGAACCTGGTCCTGAACGGCGCCAAGTACGGCGGCAAGCCGCCGGTCGTTCGCGTCGACGCCATAGAGGCGGGCCCGCACGCCGTCCGGTTCCTCGTGTCGGACAACGGGACGGGCATTCCGGCCGATCGGCGCGACGGGCTGTTCAAGGCCTACGACCGGCTCGGCGCCGAGCAGAGCTCGATCGAAGGCTCCGGACTTGGCCTGGCGCTGGCGCGCGAGCTGGCGCGGTCCCAGGCCGGCGAGCTGGGCGTCGAGGACGGCGAGCTGGGCGGCGCATGCTTCTGGCTGGAGCTGCCGCGTTCCTCGCCGAGCGCCGCCGCCGCCTGAGACCGTGGCGAGCTCTCCCTGCAAGCGGAGCCTGGGCTGCATCACGGCGGTGCTGGCCGCGATGGTCCTCGCCGCGCCAGCGCTGGCCAAGCCGAAGTCCGGCCCGCCTGCGCCGCCCGCGCCGGACCCGGCCGCCGCGTCCCTGCGCGACAAGGCGCTGACCGATCCGACGGCCTATTCCATCGTCGAGTCGCTCACGACCGAGGTCGGCCCCCGTCCGGCCGGCTCGCCCGCAGCCGCCAAGGCGCGCGACTGGGCCATCGCCAGGCTGAACGCCCTCGGGTTCCAGGACGTCCATGCCGAGCCATTCGCGATCATCGCCTGGGCCCGCGGCGCGGAATCCGCCGAGGTGACCGCGCCGGTGGAGCGCAAGCTGCAGATCCTGGGCCTCGGCGGCTCGGTCCCCACGCCGCCCGGCGGCGTCGAGGCCGAGGTCGCGCTGTTCCACAGCTACGCGGACCTGCTCGCCCAGCCGCCCGGCTCGCTGGCGGGCAAGATCGCCGTGGTCACCCAGCCGATGACGCGGACACAGAGCGGGATGGGCTACGGCCTGGCCGCCCAGATCCGGATGCGCGGGCCGGGCGAAGCGGCCAGGCGCGGGGCCATCGCCTTCCTGCTGCGCTCGCTGTCCACCTCCGATAGCCGGCTGCCGCACGCCGGCGCCATGAGCCGGGACGAGCCCCGCATTCCTGCGGCCGCCCTGGGCGTGCCCGACGCGGAGCTGCTGGACCGCCTCGCCGCGACCGGACGGCCGATCCGGATCAAGCTGGTGCTGAACTCCACCGAGACCGCCGGGGCGACGGCCTGGAACGTGTCGGGGCAGATCAAAGGCTCCGCGCGGCCCGACCAGCTGGTGATCATCGGCGCCCACCTCGATTCCTGGGATCCGGGCGAGGGCGCGATCGACGACGGGGCGGGCGTGGCGATCACCACCGCCGCGGCGAGGCTGATCGGCGAGCTGCCGCGCCGTCCGCGCCGGACCATCCGCGTCGTGCTGTTCGGCGACGAGGAGGACGTGGACAAGGACTTCGCCAGCAAGGCCTACGCGGCCGCTCACGCCGGCGAGGCCGATCAGATCGTGGCCGTCGGCGAGGCCGACCTCGGCGCCGACCCGATCTGGAGCCTGCAACTGCCCAAGGGCGCGGCCGACGCGCCCCAATTGCAGCCGCTGGCCTCGGTGCTCGCGCCGCTCAAGGTGTTCGTCGATCCCGCGCCGGCCCCTTTCGCCGGATCGGACTTCGGCGGGCTGCAGGAGGCGGGCGTCCCGGTCTTCCTCTTCGCCAACGACGCCAGCCGCTATTTCGACATCCATCACTCGGCCGACGACACCTTGAACAAGATCGACCCCAAGAGCCTCGCCCAGAACGTCGCGGCCTGGGCGGCCCTGGTCTACCTGATCGCCGACAGCGACA
The DNA here is from genome assembly GCA_963775275.1 of uncultured Alphaproteobacteria bacterium. GTDB lineage: Bacteria > Pseudomonadota > Alphaproteobacteria > Caulobacterales > Caulobacteraceae > JANWHQ01. Next base: position 2,976,090 of record CAVZII010000005.1, read on the forward strand.
TCGACTTCCGCTCGCTCGCCTCCCGTCAGCCTTAACGCGGCCTTACCGATCGGGCGCTATCACGGGGCCAGTCCAGGAGACCGCCCGTGGCCAAGCCGCTTGCCGGAACGCATGTCGCCGTCCTGATGGGCGGCCTCTCCTCCGAACGCGAGGTGTCGCTCTCGACCGGCAAGGGGTGCGTGGCCGCGCTGGAGCGGCTGGGCGCCAAGGCCTCGGTGGTGGACGTCGGACGCGACGTGGCGGCGGTCCTGGCGCGGCTCAGGCCCGACGTGGTGGTGAACGTCCTTCACGGCGGCTGGGGCGAGGACGGCTGTGTCCAGGGCGTGCTCGAGATCCTGGGCCTGCCCTACAGCCACTCCGGCGTGCTGGCCTCGGCCCTGGCGATGGACAAGACCAAGGCCAAGGCGGTCATGTCCGCCGCCGGCGTGAAGGTCCCGGGCGGCGGCCTCTTCGACCGCTTCGAGGCCGCGCGCGACCACGTGATGGCGCCGCCCTATGTGGTCAAGCCGAACGCCGAGGGCTCCTCGGTGGGCGTGTTCCTGGTGTTCGAGGGCGCCAACCGTCCGCCCCAGGAGCTGGCGTCGGCGGCCTGGACCTATGGCGAGAAGGTGCTGATCGAGCCTTATGTCGCGGGCAAGGAGCTCGCCGTCGCCGTGATGGGCGAGGCGGCGGCGCCCAGGGCCCTGGCGGTGACCGACATCATCGCGACGACGGGCTTCTACGACTACGAGGCCAAGTACGGCGAAGGCGGGTCGCGCCACGTGCTGCCCGCGCCGATCCCCGAGGCCGTCGCCCGACAGGCGATGCGCCAGGCCGAGCTCGCCCACGCGGCGCTTGGTTGTCGCGGCGTTACCCGAAGCGACTTCCGTTATGACGAACTTAACGACCTTCTGGTCCTTCTGGAGGTGAACACCCAGCCCGGCATGACGCCGACCTCGCTCGTCCCCGAGCAGGCCGCCCATGTGGGGATCGGTTACGACGACCTCGTTCAGTGGATTGTGGAGGACGCGTCATGCCCGCGGTGATGCGGGGGGGATCGTACGGCTCGTCGAGACCCCGGCCCAAGGCCCAGAAGACGTTGAAACCCGCGCGTCCGCGCCCGGCTTCCCGCGCGCGCGGGGCGTCTGCGCCGGCCAAGCTGCACGCCGCCCAGAGCCTCGGGTTGAAGCCCGGCGCCGCGCTGGGCGTCGCCGCTTGCGTGGCGGTCATCGGGCTGGTCGTCGCGCTGTCGACCGGCGGCCGCCTGCCGAGGCTGACCGCCAACGTCGGCCAGGTGGTCGGCGACGACCTCGCGCCGCTGGGCTTCCAGGTCCAGCGGGTCCATGTGGAAGGCGCGACGCCGATGGCGCGGGCCGATGTCCTGAAGGCGGCCGGCCTGACCCGCGGCGACCCGATCCTCGGCCTCGACCTGAACGCCCTGCGCGGCCGGGTCGAGCAGGTGGGCTGGGTCAGGAGCGCCAAGGTCGTGCGGCTCCTGCCCGACACCCTGATCGTCTCGATCACCCAGCGCCAGCCGGCGGCGGTCTGGCAGGACAACCGCAAGAGCATGGTCGTCGACGACACCGGGCGGGTCATCCCCGAGGCCGACGCGGGACGGTTCACGGATCTGCCGCTGGTGGTCGGGACCGGGGCCAACGAGGCGCTCGACGACATCCTGCCGCTGGTGCGCGCGCGTCCGCAGCTGATGCAGCGTCTGGAGGCGCTGGTGCGGGTCGACGACCGGCGCTGGGACATCCGGCTGAAGGACGGGGGGATCATCGCGCTGCCGGCTCTGCACGCGGACTCGGCGCTGATCCAGCTGGACCGGCTGGAGCAGACCCAGCAGATCCTGTCGCTGGGCCTGGAGCGGATCGATCTGCGCGATCCGGACGCGATTTCAGTCAGGCCGCGCGCAGACGCGGCGGCGATCGCGGCGCGGGCCGCCGCGGCGCAGCCGGCGCAGCCGGATCAGGAGACGAGCAAACCCGCCTGAATGGCGGGACAGGGTTGGTTGTTCCTCACTCGAGGGAGAGGACCGAGAAGCGGTTCAGAGGGAACGGGAATGTCGCGTCTAGAGGACCTCCGCCAAGCGCGCGGAGGGCTTAAGGTATTGACCACAGGCCAAAAGGGCTTGGTCGCCGCTGTCGACCTCGGTGCGTCCAAGGTCGGCTGTTTCATCATGCGCCCGGACGGCGTCAGCCGCTCGAGCCGGACCTTGCAGACCGTCGGCGTGGGCTATGTGCAGTCCCGCGGCGTTCGCGGCGGGACCATCGTGGACACCGAGCAGGCCGTCGAGGCGATCGCCCAGGCCGTCGAGCGCGCCGAAGCCCTGGCCGGGGTGTCGGTGACCGGCGTGACGGTGGCGACCTCGGGCGGCAAGCTGCAGAGCCAGCGCGTGTCGAGCCACGTCTCCATCGGCGCCAAGCCGATCGGCGACGGCGATTGCGCCCGGGCCATCTCGGCGGCGCTCGCCCAGGTGCGCACGCCGGGCCGCCGGCCGATCCACATGTTGCCCATCGCCTGGTCGGTGGACGCCCAGAAGGGCGTGCGCGACCCCAGATCCATGTTCGGCCGCGCCCTCGGGCTCGAGCTGCTGGTGGTCTCCATCAGCGAGCCGGCGTTCGCCACGCTGGGCTACTGCGTCGAGCGCGCGCACCTGGAGTTCGAGGGCGCGGTGGCCGCGCCCTTCGTCTCGGCGCTGTCGGCGCTCGAGGACGACGAGATGGAGCTGGGCTGCGTCTGCGTGGACATGGGCGGCGGCTCGACCTCGGTCGCGGTCTTCTCCGACGGCGCCCTGATCCATGTGGACAGCCTGCCGGTAGGCGGCGGGCACGTCACCTCCGACATCGCCCGCGGGCTATCGACCACCATCGCCGGCGCCGAGCGGATCAAGACCCTGCACGGCTCGGCCCTCGCCTCGGCCAACGAGGACCGCGAGATGATCGAGGCGCCGCCGCGCGGCGACGACGAGGCCGCCGGGCCGGTGGTGGCGCCGAGGTCCCTTCTGAAGGGGATCATCGCGCCTCGGGTGGAGGAGACCTTCGAGCTGCTGCGCGACCGGCTGAAGGCCTCGTCCGTCCACCTCGACCCCGGTGCGGGCATCGTGCTCGCCGGCGGGGCGAGCCAGCTGGCGGGCGTCAGGGAGGTGGCGGTGAGGGTGTTCGACCGGCCGGTCCGGCTGGGGCGGCCGCGCCGCACGCCGCACCTGGCCGACGCCGCCTCGGGGCCCGCCTTCTGCACGGCGGCGGGCGTGCTCCAGCGAGCCGCGTTCGGCCCCAGGGAAGCCGTCTCGGCGGAGTCGCTGATCAGCGGCAAGCCCAAGGCGCCCAGCCCCTACGAGGGCGCCGGCGCCTGGGAGCGGATGATGGGCTGGCTGAAGGAAAACCTTTAGCGGACTTGGCCCCGCGAGGTACGATTCGGCGGGCAGGTTGAACCAGAGACGCGCATCGATGCGGTGTTATGTTGCCGCATCGATGCGCGCGGCCATGAGGCTTTCGCGCCGGTAATAGTGGGTCACGAAGCTCTTCACGATTCCGCGGGTGATGCGCCCGTTCACGTGCAGACGGTCGGCCTTCCAGGCCTCGGACGGCGCCGAACAGGTCACCATCTCGTAGGACGGGAAGTAGTGGGCCTGCTCGTGGCGGTCGGTGAACTCCGCCGCGGCGGCCCTCAGCACGGCCTTGGACCGGGCGTTGGCTACGACCACGCCCTGGCCGGTGAAGGTCGAGGACATCGGCACCGGCGAGACCGTCACCACCAGCTCGAAGCGGCCGGTTCGGTGATGGCGCCGCAAGAGCAGGGCGTCGTCGCTCCAGGCCGGGAGCTCGTCGAAGGCGCGCCGGAGCTCCTGCAGCATCGCGTGGGGGGTGAAGCGGTGGAAGAAGCCCGTGCGGGGCCGGCCCTGGGCGTCGCGGAAGACCGGCTCCGAGAGCTCCGGGCCGAGGCTGACCACATTGCCGCCCCAGCCGGCGAGCGCGGTCTCGACCTCGCGCGCGAAGCACGAGCCCATGGTGAACACCGGGTCGGCGAGCTCGATCCTCGGCCCGGAGTAGTCGGGCCGGATGCGGGCGAAGCCGTCGTAGATGCGCCCCATGGCGTCGTCGGGGTCCTGGCTCGGCTCGTTCGAGGACGCGCTGCTGTTCCAGTTGCGCGCCGGATTGGCCCGGCGTGTCGCGAGAGCCTTGCGTCCCGATATTGTCTGCACGGAGCCCCCCAGCCCATGCTGATCGCCGCCCCTCTTCAAGGCGCCTGAGCGCCCGGAGGGACCGGCGACTCCCTATCACGACACGCACGGCCTCGTCGCGGGCCGTGTCGGGCCGGGCCTGTCGGCGCGCGAACGTCGACAGATTACAATCAGGAGGGCTAGGATCGGGCAACAGGGGGAGGACGACCGATGGCTGGCTCAGGGACGGCGGCCGCTCTGGCCTTGGTCCTGGCTGCGGCGGCGTTCGCCTGGCCGGACTGCGGCCACGCCAAGACCCAACAAGAGGCCATTCGAGAGATCGCCGCCGATCTGCATGGCGTCGAGGTCCTGGACGGCGAGCGGGTCGTCATCAGGGTGAACGACCAAGGCCAGGCGCGCGAGGCCGCGCGCGGGCCCATCCCCAAGGAAGCCGCCATCGTGGCGCCTTGGAACGACAACAAGGTCGAGACCGTAGTCAAGGTGACCGCCAGTGCGTCCACGGCGGCCCCCGACGAGATCGTCGCCATGTTCCAGGTCTTCGGCCCCCGCGGCGCCGTGCTGAGGGTCGAGAACGGCTTCGACCACCCTCTCATCTACGATGCGTCCGTCATCGTCAGGGAGGGCCAGAACCGCGTCATCAGGAGGACCACCATCTGCCCGATCGCCGCGGGGAAAGTCGGCTTCGAGTCGTGGCCCGCCGGGACCGAGGGCGTAATAATCTACAATCCTCGCCCGCCGCCGGACGGAGACATGAGGTGCACGGGCGAGACGGGACTGTCGACGGACTTCGCCGACCGTCCGAACGTCTGCATCGGCGCCCCCAAAGGCTCCCCGATCCAGGTGACCCTCTTCGTGGACCCAAGATCGGGGACGAGGCTCAGCGCCGACGCAGAGTGGCGCCTTGGCGATCCGGCTCGGGGGCCGACGCTCGGGGTGGAGTTCCCCATGCAACAGGCGACGGTGGCCAGCTATCCGATATCGGTCGTCGTCTTGGCCGTCGTCGCGACCGATCCGCCGCCGTCCTCGAAGACGGCGTCCATAGTCCTGGCGGCGGACGGCGTCGAGGTGGAGCGGAAGCCGTGGCGGATGTTCAACCAAAACCGCAGCGCCCCGCCGCCGCCGGGAGCCAAGGCCGTCGCCTTCGTGGGAGCCGTTCCGTTTCCTGCGCGGGCCCAGGACGGATCGGTGGATCCAGCGCTCCAATCCCTGTTCATGGCCATCGGCCGAGGGCAGGTGAAGACGCTGGAGGTGACGATCCAGGGCGACGACGGCGCTGTCCTTGGACACGCCGCGTTCGCGCTGGCGTCGGCCGACATCCGCAACCAGGCGCTCGTGGACGCAGCCCTGCGCGAGGCCGAGCGCAAGGCGGCCGAGCCAAGCCATTGCGCGGCCCGCCGGTAGGGCCGCGGCGAGCGGGCGGAGATCGGGCTTGCGCCCTTCGCCCAGGACGGCGCTACAGCGGCGGCGCGGCCCCGCCTTCGCCGGTGATCACCCCGTTGGCGTGGAGCGCGCCGTCCTCGCCCTTGGCGGCGAAGACCAGGACGTTGACGCCGGGCTTGATCATCGCCTGCTCGCCCGGCGTGAACTGCACGACCGGCGTGCCCGGCGGCGCCACCACGTGGCGGACGCCCGAGCCGCCGCGGCCGTTGTACTTGATGTCGAGCTCCTCGCCCTTGGCGTCGGCGACGACCATGGTCACGTCGCCGTTGGTCATCATCGCGTCCTGGCCGGGCATGGGATAGTGGCCCTCGCCCCCGCGCACGCCAGGCGGGAAGACGTGGATCTCGGTGGAGGTGCCCGTCCCGTCCGGATTGTCCTTGTTGGTCGTGCCGATGAAGCTGCCCTTCTGGATGGCGCCGACCCCGATGTTCTCGAGGACGGTGACGGTCCAGTTGGGCGCCAGCACGACCACGGCCGGGCCGGAGGCCCCGGCCACGGTGAGGGTCGAGCCGTCCAGCGACTGGACAACGCCGCGCACGCGCGCCGGCGGCGGGCCGGACGGCGCGGGCTGGGCCATGAGGAGGGCCGGCGCGGCCAGCGCCACGGCGCAAAGGGCCGCGGTCAGTGTGACATGGAGTTGCCGCATGAGCGTTGTTCTCGCGTAACGTGGTTACGGCCCTGGCCGCACCCTAGGACGGAAGCTTAACCCTGACAATCGACACCGCCGCGGGCCTGTCCGCGCGCGTCCTTGCGCCTTCCGGGGTCTGCAGAATCGCCAGGAGCCGGGCGCGCGTGCGCCAAGCCTCACCTTTGCCTTGTCAAGCAACAAATTCCGCCCTCCGCCGCCTTCACTGGCTGGCGACTCGGCTTATGCAGCTTAACGCTCAGTTAAGGATGGTGGTTGTCTTATTAACCATTCGTCCAACGACGCCTGGCGGGCGGGTCGCCAGGGCTTCGTTCCAAGGAGGCGGGTGCTCATGGCGATCCACTTTTCTGCGCCGCGGACGACCGAGTTGAAGCCACGGATCCTGGTCTTCGGCATCGGGGGCGCCGGAGGCAACGCGGTCAACAACATGATCGAGTTCGGGCCTGGAAGGGGTCGAGTTCGTGGTCGCGAACACCGACGCCCAGCAGCTCGCCTTCGCCAAGACCGAGCGGCGCATCCAGCTCGGCGTGACGGTGACCCAGGGCCTGGGCGCCGGGGCGCATCCCGAGATCGGCATGTCGGCGGCCGAGGAGTCCGCCCCTGAGATCGCCGAGCACCTGGACGGCTGCCACATGGTGTTCATCACCGCCGGCATGGGCGGGGGCACCGGCACGGGCGCCGCGCCGATCATCGCCAAGTGCGCCAGGGAGCGCGGCCTTCTGACCGTGGGCGTGGTGACCAAGCCCTTCCACTTCGAAGGCCGCCACCGCATGCGCCTGGCCGACGCGGGGATCGCCGAGCTGCAGCGTTACGTCGACACCCTGATCGTGATCCCGAACCAGAACCTGTTCCGCATCGCCAACGAGCGCACCACCTTCTCCGAAGCCTTTTCCATGGCCGACCAGGTGCTGCATTCGGGCGTGCGCTCGATCACCGACCTGATGGTCCTGCCGGGCCTGATCAACCTCGACTTCGCCGACGTGCGCACGGTGATGACCGAGATGGGCAAGGCGATGATGGGCACCGGCGAGGCCTCGGGCGAGGCGCGCGCCATGATGGCCGCGCAGAACGCCATCCAGAACCCGCTCCTGGACGAGATCTCGCTGAAGGGCGCCAAGGCGGTGCTGATCAATGTGACCGGCGGGCCGGACATGACGCTGCTGGAGGTCGACGAGGCCTGCACCGCCATCTCCGCCGAGGTGGATCCGGACGCCAACACCATCGTCGGCGCGGCCTTCGACGAGACGCTGGAAGGCAAGATCCGCGTCTCGGTGGTCGCCACCGGCATGGACGGCGAGGTGATCCAGGCGATCGAGCCCAGGGCCGTGCGCCTGACCGCGCCTGCGCCGCGCACGGCGGAGTCGCCCGCGCCGGCCGCCGCGGCCGAGGAGGCGGCGCCGGGGCTGGTCGACGAGCCGGTCCTTGCGGCGGCGGACGACGCCGTCGAAGCCGAGCTCGAGCTGGACCCGGCCCTGACGCTGGACGCCGATCCGGAGCTCGTGGCGGAGGCGGCCGAGGAGGAGGCCACGGCCGTCGTCAGGATCGTGGATCCCGCGGTCGAGGAGATGGAGACGGCCGAGCTGGCGGCCCAGGACGCGCCGCCGCGCATCGTCGGCAAGCGCCAGCCCGGCGCGGAGGAGCCGGCCCAGGGCGAGACGCCGCTGTTCATCCCCCCGCGCCGCCAGCCGCCGCCCCAGCAGAAGGCCGGCTGGCTCAGCCTGTTCGGCTCGCGCCGGGCGGAGGCCGAGGAAGAGACGCCGATGCCGCAGTTCCGCAACAAGAGCGCGGGCGTGGAGGCGCGCACCACCAGCTCGGCCCAGCCCGCCGAGGCGGCGGACGAGGACGACCTGGAGATCCCCTCCTTCCTCAGGCGCCTGGCGAACTAGGCGCGCCGCTTCCGAGTTCCACGGGGGTTGTCAGGCCGCCCTCTCCCTGCCGGGAGAGGGCGGTCGGCGTTTTGGGGGGTGCGGCGCCCCAGGCCCGTGGCGATTGCGGCGCAGGCGCGATCAACCCCATCCTGAGGCGTGAGCGCAGCACGCGGGCCAGGCGACCTGTTTCACACAGCGTCAAGGTAATTCCGGAAGCTCGCCGCGGGAAGGCGCGGGCCCAAGCCGCGCGCCAAATCGGAGGACGAGCCTGGCGGCCTATTTCAGTCAGTGTCACCGTGACCATCACCAGAACTGCGGAGCTCCGTTGACATCTCAGGCACATGTGAACATGCTCTGCACATGTCGGTGATGATCCAGATCCGCAACGTGCCGGACGGCCTGCACCGGCGCCTCAAGGCGCGGGCGGCGCTGGCGGGGATGTCGCTCTCGGACTACCTCCTGGCCGAGATCCGGGAGTTTGCGGATCGGCCGACGCTCGACGAGCTGCGGGCGCGCCTCGCCGGCCGCACCCAGGTCGCCCCATCGGTCCCTCCGGCCGAGGCGATGCGCGCCGAGCGCGACCGCGCGTGATCGTTGTCGACGCGTCGGCCCTGCTCGAGGCGCTGCTTCGCACGCCGGCGGCCGAAGCGGTCGAGGCCCGCCTGTTCGCTCCGGGCCAGAGCCTGCACGCGCCCCACCTGATCGACGTGGAGGTCGCACAGGTCGTCCGGCGCTACGCGGCCGCAGCCGACGTCGTTCCCGTGCGGGTCGGCGAGGTCCTGCAGGATCTCGCGGACCTGCCGCTGCGGCGCTGGCCGCACGACCTGCTGCTGCAGCGGGCCTGGGAGCTGCGCGCCAACCTGACCATGTATGACGCGGTCTACGTCGCGCTCGCCGAAGCCCTGGATGCGCCCCTTGTCACCCGCGATGCGCGCCTCGCCGGCGCGGCTGGTCATCGGGCCCGCATCGAGCTCGTCTGAGCGCCATGGCGCCTCCGCCGGCGTTCGCCTTCGCAGCGCGCCCAGCCAGTTGATGCACCGCTCCGGGGACGGCCCCCTGACGCAAAACAGGTTGATTTGAGGGGGCAATTCGGGACCAAAGGTCGCCCCGACAGTATCCTGTGTGGATGAGTTTGATCAGGTTTCCCCGTCGAGACGACGCCCGTGCCGTCGCGCGCGCCGCCGGCCGCCCGCGAGCCGGCCCGTCGCGATGACGGTCGTCCTGCACATCGGCATGCCGCACGCGGGCAGCTCGACCATCCAGCACGGGCTGTGGCGATACCGCCGCGAGCTGGCCGCCGAGGGCCTGTTCTATTTCACCGGCGGGGCCGAGCAGCCGCTGATCTCCAGCGGCAACGGCGCGGCGCTGGCGGAGTACCTGATCCCCGAGCGCCAGGGCGAGGGCTTCTCGCCCGAGGCGTTCGAGCGGGACGGCTGGCGGCGGTATGTCTCGCCCGAGCATCCGATCTCGGTGATCTCGTCGGAGTCCCTGGCCGGCGCGCGGCCGCGCCAGCTCGAGCGCTTCATCGACAAGCTGGCGGGCAGGCAGGACGTGCTGATCGTCGCGGTGATGCGCGACGTCTACGCCCATGCCCGCTCGTGCTGGATGCAGAGCGTCAAGCGCCGCCTGGGCGTTCAGGACTTCGAGGCCTTCGTCCAGGACGAGTACAAGGAGATCCAGTGCAGCGTCGCGGTCAGGTACGCCAAGCTGTTCGGCGTCGATCGGGTCCGGCTGCTGCATTTCGAGAGCCTGAAGGGCGATCTCTTCGGCGGTTTCCTCGAGGCCATCGGCGTGAAGGCCCGGCTCGAGCCGCCGCCGCAGGTCAACCGCGGCCTGACGGCGGCCGAGCTGAAGGTGCTGCGCCTGTGCAACCGCATCCACGGCAGCGCCTATCTCGGCGGGCGGATCTCGGATCACCTGATCACACGTCACCCTGAGCGGACGCGGGCGGACGTCTGGTCGCCCGGGGCGGCGAAGCTGCTGACCCAGCGCTGCCGGTCCCGCGTGGCCAAGGTCAACGCCGTGCTCTTCGGCGGCGAGGTGATGCGGGTGATCGGAAGCGAAGGCCGCTCGGCCGCGCCGCCCCCGGCCGAGGACGAGCTGGCGATCTGGGGCGACGTGGCCGAGGCCGTGGCGTCGGCCGCCGTCGACGGGCTGATGGCCCTGCCGCGCCGGACCGCGCGGCTCCTTCGGGGCGCCGGGAGCGGCTGAGGGTCGGCCCGCCTCGCTGCACCCTTAGCCGGCGCTGCGAGGCCGCGGCGGGATCGGGGCGGCGGCGAGGTCGCGGGCGGCGCGGGCCTGCTTGGCCTTGGCGATCACCTCCTCGGCGTAGGCGTCGGCCGCGCCCACGGTCCTGATGCCGGCGACGCGGTCCCGGATGGCGGCGACCTCCTCGGGATCGCCGCGCGCCAGCTCCATGTCGGTCTTGGCCAGGATCTCCAGGATGCCCAGGGCGTTGCCGCTCTGGGGCAGCGGCTGGCCGGCCCTCTCCTCCGGCGCCGCCACGACGGCGCTGGGCTCGAACGACCTCGCCGGCGCGGCCAGGACGGTCGGGCAGTCCTCGCGAAGCGGGCTCTGCGACAGCAGACCCACGACGTGGTTGGCGTCCCTGTCCCGCTCGGTCATCGGCGTCAGGCCGAAGAGCGCCTCGAGCGTCGCCGCCACCGAGGCATGGTCGTAAACGGCGGTGTCCACCACGCCCCTGGCGATCAGGGGCGAGATCACCACCGCGGGCACGCGCACGCCGTACCAGTCGAACAGGAAGCCGCCGGAGTTGATGGACTGGTCCTGGGGGCTGCCGTCGTTCGGGGGCGGCGCGGGGCCCGGCTGAACGCAATCGTAGAAGCCGCCGTGCTCGTCATAGGTGACGATCAAGAGGCTGCGCTCCCACAGGGGCGAATTGCGGATCGCCTCGTAGGTCGCCTTGATCAGGGCCTCGCCGGCGGCCATCGAGTCCATCGGATGCTGTGAGGAGCCCCCGACGTAGGAGCCGCCGGTGACGTCGCCGTAGTTGGGCTCGATGAAGGTGTAGGCGTAGGGATAGGGGCCCATGACGTCCGTGGCGAAGGACGAGAAGGGGTTGGTGTCGATTCCGTAGACGATCCCCTTCAGCGCTGAGACCTGGGGTACGCCCCCGAAGACCGATCCATTCTCGTCCGCATAGATGCGCCACTGCAGGCCCGCCGCCGAGAGCTTGTCGTAGATCGACGAGCCGCAGGGGTAGGTGAAGCCGAACCCGGGGCTCTCCCACTCCAGGATCGTGCCGGTCGATGGCGAGTTCGCCCAGCCGGCGGACGACGCGCCGTGAACGAAGAACCGATTGGGCCAGGTGGGGCCGGGGATGGAGGAGAACCAATGGTCGCAGATCGCGAAACTGGTGGCCAACTCGTAGGTCACCGGCAGCTGGACGGGGGTGTTGAAGCCCAGCATGATGTCGCCGTACTCGGCCGGCGTGGGCAGGTTGGGGTTGTTCTTGGTGATCTCGGTCCGCGTGGTGGCGTAGTTGGCCACAAAGCCGGTGTTGACGACCGGCTGGTTGTAGGGCTGCCAAGGGGTGTGCGTCTGGCCGGGCCCGGCCAGCTGCTCGACGACGTCGGAGAACTCATGCCCGGGATCGGTCGGCATGGCCGAAGGCGCCATGGGCCCGGCGGCGTAGGTGACGCCGTTGTAGCTGTTGGTGTCGGCGGAGGTCGCCGCCTTGATGCCCGGAATCCCCGAGAAGGCGAAGACGTTGTCGAACGAGTGGTTCTCCAGCATCAGGACGAAGACGTTGTCGACCGGGGTGTAGGCGCTCACCTTCTGCATCGCCGCCTGGCAGCCGCCCGAAGGCAGGTTGATGTCGAAGGTCGAGGTGTCGACCGTGAACTCCAGGTTATGGCCGGCGTCGGCGGACTGGAGCTGGCACTCCTTCCAGTTGGCGACGGTCAATGAGCCCACGTTCCGGTAGACGCCCGGCGACGGACCGTCGCTGACGGCGGCCTTGATCGCCCAGTAGTCGAGCACGAAGGCCACCGAGATGCCGAGCCGGAAGTAGACGGTCAGCGGGCCGGCCCTCGCGCCTGGCGCGACGTGCCAGTTGGCCCACTGGGTCCCGTCCGTGGAGTTGTTGTGGAGCAGGGTGATCGCGGCGTGGCCGCCGGTGTTGTTGGTGACATAGACCTCGGCCGACACCCGCTCGACGCGGTTCATCGGCGTGCTGCAGCCGCCGGACTTCAGGTTGATGTCGAAGGTGTGGGTATCGACCCAGAAGACGAGGTCCTGGCCGGCGTCAGCGCCCTGGAGCTGGCACTCCTTCCAGTCGCTGTACTGCAAGACGCCGCTGCTCTCATAGAGGCCGGGCGTGGAGCCGCCGATCACATTGATCTCGCAGGCCCAGTAGTCCAGGACGGTCAACGAGCCCCACCCCGTGTTGAAATGCACCGTCAGCGGGCCGACCGTTTCGCCGGGCTTGGCCGTCCATTGCGCGCTTTCCGTGCCGTAGTCCGAGTTGTTGTGCCAGAGCTGGATGGCGGCGGTCCCGTCCGTCCTGTTGGTGATGTAGACCTGTGCCGTGCGGGGCGTGGACATGGGTTGCTGCTCCGGGATGGGTTGCGGGTCTGGCCTCTGGCCGAGGCCGGCGGCTCACTGGACGGTGGGCGCAGAAGACTTCGCCGGCGCTTCGGCCGGCAGGCCCGACGTGCGCCGCGACCGAGACTGGCGCCGCGGACGAAGTGGAGTCAACGCAAGATGGCGTCGTCAAGATAATGTCGTCCTAGGTGAGAACCCGCCCGCTCCTGCTTCGCCGTGGGGAGGCCGGCGGGCGCGGACGCCAGCTTCGTCGGGGTCCACAGCCAATGGCCGCCTTGGGGCGCGACGAGATAGCGGATGAGCTTCACGGGCGATCTCGTTCCTGGCCGTTCCCTCGGGAAGGGCGACGGCGCCTGGCGGGAGGAGGCTCCGGCGAGGGAGCCTGGGAGCGAACCCCTCACGCTCCCGTTCGCCCTGCGCCGAATGGGCCCGTCCCTCTTCCCACTTCGCGGGGCGAGGGCTGCAGGCGTGGCGCGGGCGACACGGCGCGCCGGGGACTTCGCGCCAGACGCGAGCGCGCCATTGATCGGGGCCCGCGGCGGGCCTAGCTCAAGGCGATGCGAACGGTGTTCGAGCTGATCAGACGCTAAGTCCCCGCGCTTGAGCGCGAGCGATTTGGCGCTCGCACGCCGGCGGCGCGGGCCTCGCTCGCGCTCCTGGCGCGCCGGCTTTCGCTCGACCGGACATCCTCACCGCCCACGCCCTTCGCCTTCGGGCCGCCGCCGACCGGCGCCGCCCCTCCCGCCAAATCAGATCCGCCCGAGGTCCCCTGGCCGCCCGACGCGGCCGCCGGGGCGGAGATCATCCGAGGCTCCCATGTTCGACACGTTCGAACGACTGATCGACCCCTATCCCCCCGAGGCGGCCTCCGCCTCGGCTCGCCTGTGGCCCTTCTACTGGAGCTTCATCCGGGGGACATGGCGCCTGCTGTCGGCCGTGGCCGTGCTGGCCGCCCTCATCGCCGCGAGCGAGGTGGTGGTGTTCGGCTTTGTCGGACGGCTCGTGGACTGGATGGCGACCTCCGACCGGGCGAGCTTCCTTTCCGACAAGGCCGGCCAGCTGTGGGTCATGGCCCTGACGCTGATGGTGGGCCTGCCCGCCCTGCAGATCGGCTGGCAGCTGACGTTCAACCAGGGCCTGGCCGGCAACTTCCCGATGATGGCGCGCTGGCGGATCCACCGCCGGCTGCTGCGCCAGAGCCTGGCCTTCTTCCAGGACGACATGGCCGGCCGCATCGCCAACACCCTGATGCAGACGTCCCTGGCGCTGCGGGACTCGATCACCAAGGTCGTCGACATCCTCGTCTATGTGGGCGTCTACTTCCTTTCATCCCTGGTTCTGATCGCTTCGGCCGACTGGCGCCTCGCCCTGCCGCTGCTGGCCTGGTTCGCGGCCTATCTGGGACTGGCGATCCGCTACGTGCCCCAGCTCCAGAAGGTGGCGGAGGCCCAGGCGGACGCCCGTTCGGTCATGACCGGCCGGATCGTGGACAGCTACACCAACATCCTGACGGTCAAGCTCTTCGCCCACGCCGACGCCGAGGACGAGCACGCGCGCGGCGGCATGGCGCCGTTCCTGGCCACCGTGCATCGGCAGATGCGGCTGATGACCAGCCTGAACCTCGGCCTCTTCGCCCTGAACTATCTGCTCCTCTTCGCGATCGCGGCGCTCTCGATCCGGTTCTGGCTCTCCAGCGCCCTGACCCCCGGGGAGATCGCCGTCGCCATCGGCCTTGTGGTCAGGATCCAGAACATGTCGCACTGGATCCTGATGGAGCTGTCCGTGCTGTTCGAGAACATCGGCACGGTCCAGGACGGAGTCAGGACGATCGGCCGGCCCATGACGGTGATCGACAGGTCGCGCGCGCCCAGGCTCCAGGCGCCGCACGGCGAGATCCGTTTCGAGGACATCCGCTTCCACTACGGCCGCAAGGGCGGGGTGATCGAGCGGCTGAACCTGGTCATCCGCGCGCGCGAGCGGCTGGGCCTCGTGGGGCCGTCGGGCGCCGGCAAGTCCACACTGACCAGTCTGCTCCTGCGCCTCTACGACCTGGAGGGCGGGCGCATCCTGATCGACGGCCAGGACATCGCCGGCGTCGCCCAGGAGAGCCTCAGGGCCGCGATCGGGGTGGTCACCCAGGACACGGCCCTGCTCCACAGGTCCGTCCGCGACAACATCGCCTACGGCCGCCCCGAGGCGTGCGACGAGGAGGTGGTCGCCGCCGCCCGCCGCGCGCACGCCCACGAGTTCATCCTGGGCCTGGAGGACGCCAAGGGACGGCGGGGCTACGACGCGCACGTGGGCGAGCGGGGGGTCAAGCTCTCGGGCGGCCAGCGCCAGCGCATCGCCGTCGCACGCGTGCTGCTGAAGGACGCGCCGATCCTGGTGCTGGACGAGGCCACCAGCGCGCTCGACTCCGAGGTCGAGGCGGCGATCCAGGAGAGCCTGATGGAGCTGATGCAGGGCAAGACGGTGATCGCCATCGCCCATCGGCTGTCGACGATCGCGCGCATGGAGCGGCTGGTGGTGCTGGACCAGGGCCGGGTGATCGAGGACGGGACCCACGCCGGGCTGATCGCCAGGGGCGGGCTCTATGCGCGGCTGTGGGCGAGGCAGACGGGCGGGTTCGTGGGCGGGTAGCGCCTTCCGCTCACCGCCGGGGCGGAGCAGCCCCGCCGCCTTTGCGATGTCGCCCAGGCATGCAATCTTGCCTGAGGCCCGCTGCGCGGCGCCCGGTTCGGTTGATTGGCGTACCTCACGCAAACCCCGAGGGAGGCGCACATGCCGACGTTCCAAAAAGGCAAGCTCGTCTTCACGTCGCAGCGCGTCGGCGACCTGCACGGCGCGGGCGACGTGTTCGAGGAATACGAGTGCCACCCCAAGCCGGCCGGCGCGGTGCGGCGCTCCAGTCCGGCGCTGACGGCGCAACCTCAGCTGCTCAGCGCTTATCTGCAGCCCGCCGAAAGCGCGCACATCGTCGAAGGCGCGGGCGGCGGCGACTTCGCCCACATCAACTCCGAAGTGTTCAACGCCTTGCACTTCAAGCCGCTGACGGCCGACACGGCCAAGGTCCCCGCCGCCTGGCGCTCGGTCTATCCCTGCTACAGGACCTCGATCGTGCTGGTCTTCCAGCTCGTCGCCTATCGCATCGACGTCACGACGAAAGCGGCCGCGACCATCGGCGGGGTCGCCTATCCGGAAGGCGACGTGGTGGCGTCCTACCGGGCGCTCGTCCCCGAACAGTGGCGCTTCGAGCGGCGCTTCGAGTTCGATCCGCGCTGCTGCGACAAGGCGCCCGAGCATCCGCCGCAAACCGAGACGACCGCGTGGGAGCCTGATCTGGGTACGTTCTGGTCGCCCGGCCTGAAATACGACCTCAAGCCCGACCTGAAGCTGACGCCGGAGTTCCGCTACGGCTCCCCCGAGAGCGAGGAGGAGCGCCGCGAGCGCCTGCGGCGCGAGTTGCGCTTCGGGCTCGAACACAAGTTCTGAGGGCGCGTCGCGGTCGATCCACGGGGCCGCTTCCTCCGGTCCTCGAGGCCATCTCCCTGCAAGCGCGGCAGGAGCAGGACGTGCAGCGGACTGATCGCCGCGCGCGGGATCGATGCGCGCCCGTGGGCCGTCGGACCGGCGGGCTCGCGGGGAGCAGGGGATCGTCCGCCGCCCATCCTCGCCGTTGCAATGGGCGGCCGCTCTGCTATTCCCCAAGAAGGAGAGTAGATAATTCTAGCAATTTAAGGGTGAATCCATGGCCACCACGTTTCTCCTGCGGGACACGACCTACCTTCCCAAGACAGTCGCCCGGGCGTGGGTGGCGGGCTGGATCAACGGCGGCGGCTCCTCGTTCCAGGTCCTGAAGGAAGACGGGACTTTCGGAGGGACGAACCCGACGAGCGTCCCCTTCCACGAGGTGTCGGCCGTGCCGACCGTGACCCTGTCGGTCCCGACCAACGGCGACGACCGGCTGCTCTTCGTGGTCTCGCCGACGAAGCCGGCTCCGCTGACCGTCACCAGCTCCTCGCCGATCCAGTACACGCAGTATCCCTACGCCAACGCCCCCGGAGTCGCCGCGCCGGGGCCGTTCGACGTCTTCGAGTTCGGCATGGACGCCCAGGACAATGTGACGGCCGTGAGCGGGTTCGGGCTGAACCTTTCGTTCTCGGTGACCATCAACAGCGTGCTGCAGCAGTACGGGGTGCAGGGGACGTGCACGCGCAAGGCCATCGGAAAGGCGTTCGCCGCCTTCGTCGCCAACGAGGCGAAGGCCCAGCCGGCGGCCACGGCCTTCGCCAGCCTGCTCTACGACGGCCCCATCATGAAGGGCGCCCCGACGCCTCCCATCGTGGACAAGCAGTTCTTCGCGATCAGCGATCCGAACGACATGCTCGCCTCGCTCACCGGCAACTATGTGAACTCGACCCAAGATCCCCTGGCGAGCTACTGGGACTCGGCGCTGGCCGAGCTCTTCGTCGTCGACAAGCACCTCAGCATCAACCTCAGCTCCAATCCGCCGGCGCCGAACATCTACTCCGGCGAAGCGTCGCTGCAGACCAACCCCAAGACGGGCGTGCAGTCGGCGGCCTATACGCTCAGCAACGGGACGAACACCTACACCCTTTACATGCCGCTCGCCGCCAATGCGACGACGCCGGGCCTGACCGGCGCGCAATACGTGTTCCAGCAGGCGTTCGGCGACCTCACCCCCGCCGGCTCGAACGGCGACGCGGGCCTGCTGCAGGACTGCCTCTGGGAGGCCCTGTGCCGGGGCGTCGCGGCGGACGGCGTCTTCGACAAGAAGGTCACGGGCGGCGAGAGCACCACGGCCTGGAACGACGCGTCCAAGTGGTACCAGGCCGGCAAGGTCAGCCACCTCTACGCCAAGTTCCTGCACTACGCCGACATCGACGGCGGCGACAGCCGCACGAGCGGCAAGCCGCCGATCTACTTCTCCAACGCGGCCTACGGCTTCAGCATGGACGAGACCCCGCTCGGTCCCTACTCGGGCCCGAACGTCCCGTCGAAGACCCTCCAGGACGTGCCGGACGGCTCGACGGTCACCGTCTACGTCGGCCCCTGGGACGCGGTCGCCGCCTGAAGGGGGCGACGGGCTGACCTCCTCTCCCTCAGGGAGAGGAGGGGACCCGTTGCGCAGCAACGGGGAGGTGAGGGGTTAGGGCCTTGACGGCGTACGCCCTCACCTTCCCGCCCGCTTGCGTGCGGGCCCCTTCCCCTCCCCACGGGAGAGGAGAAGAAGATGCGAAACACGCGGAAACAGGCTTTGTTTTGCGGCGCAGCAACGCGCCGCCTAAGCCAGCGTTGGGGATCTAGACACTTTCATCAAGCATCAGCGCAGCCTTGCCCATGTCGGCGCAGCTTCAGCATACCCTGGCGGGACCCGCGATCTTCGCGGGGGTGGGCCTGCACACCGGCGCGCACGTGCGCGTGGCCATCCTGCCGGCGCCGGCCGGGTCGGGCGTGGTCTTCGTGCGCACCGATCTTGCGGGCGACAACCGCGTCCCCGCGCGCGCAGAGCGGGTGATCGCCGCGCGGCTGAACACCGAGATCGCCAATGCGGCGGGCGCGCGCGTGGCGACGATCGAGCACCTGATGGCGGCGCTGGCCGCCCTGAACGTCGACAACGCCATCGTCGAGCTCGACGGCCCCGAGGTCCCGATCATGGACGGCTCGGCCGAGCCCTTCGTCCAGCTCATCGACCGGGCCGGGCGGCGCGCCCAGGACGCCGGGCGGAGCTTCATCGAGATCCTCGAGCCGGTGGAGGCGGCCGACGGCGACAAGCGCGCGACGCTGAGCCCGGCGACCGGCTTCGAGCTCGCCTTCGAGATCGCCTTCGATTCCCCCGTCATCGGCCGCCAGCGGTTCGACGGTCTCATGGACGAGGCGGCGTTCCGCGCTGAGCTCGCCGACGCGCGCACCTTCGGCTTCCTGCACGAGGTCGAGGCCCTGAGGGCCGCCGGCCTGGCGCTGGGCGGCTCGCTGGAGAACGCGGTGGTGGTGGACGGGGACCGCATCCTCAATCCCGAGGGCCTTCGCCGGCCCGACGAGTTCGTCCGGCACAAGGCGCTGGACGCGCTGGGCGACCTCTATGTGCTGGGCTCCCCGATCATCGGCCGGTTCGAGGGGATCTACGCCGGCCACGCCCTGAACAACGCCCTGGTGCGCGCGTTGCTGGCCCGGCCAGACGCCTGGCGCCTGCGCAGCCTGGAGCCGGACCTGGCCCGGGCGGGGTGAACGGCTCTCGTCCTCTCCCAATGGGAGAAGGCGGCGACGTTCCATCCATTTTGCCGGGGGCGGCGGCTGGTGTAAGGAGGGCGCGGCGCGATGCGCCGCCGCGGGGGCGGGCAGAACCTGAGGGATGCCGGTGATTTCCAAGTTCGCTTCGCGTGCGCCCGTCCTGATCGCGATCCTCGCCGCCGCCGTCTCGGTCTCGGGCTGCTCGACCCTGATGAAGAAGCGGCACAAGACCGACCTCTCCTATGTGGAGCGGCCGGTGGACCTGCTCTACGCGGCCGGCGCCGACAGGCTGGACCGCAGGCAATGGGCCCAGGCCGTCGACTATTTCCGCGAGGTCGAGCGCCAGCACCCCTATTCGGAGTGGTCCAGGCGCGCGATCCTGATGACCGCCTACGCCCACTACCAGGACGACCAGTACGCGGACGCCATCGGCGACGCGGACCGGTTCATCCAGCTCTACCCGGGCAACTCCTCGGCCGCCTACGCCTACTATCTGAAGGCGGTCTGCTACTTCGAGCAGATCATGGACGTGGGCCGCGACCAGGCCGCGACCGAACAGGCGCTGAAGGCCCTGACCGAGGTGGTGCGCCGCTTCCCGAGGTCCGAGTACGCGTCCGACGCGCGGCTCAAGATGGACATGGTCAGGGACCAGCTGGCCGGCAAGGAGATGACCATCGGGCGCTTCTACGAGAAGCAGGGCGACCCGGTGGCGGCGATGGGCCGGTTCAGGAGCGTGATCGACCGCTACCAGACCACCTCGCACACGCCCGAGGCGCTCTACCGGCTGGTCGAGCTCGACCTGACGCTCGGTCTGATGGACGAGGCCAAGCGCAACGCCGCGGTGCTGGGCGCCAACTTCCCCGGCAGCCGCTGGTACCAGGACGCCTACAAGCTGATGACCGCCAGGGGCCTGCCGAGCGCCCAGCCGCCCAAGGCCGGCAAGAGCCTGCCCGACAAGTTCGGCATCGGGTGAGCGCCCTTCTCCCATAAGGAGAAGGAGGGGCCCGCGCGAAGCGTGGGAGGATGAGGGCTTGCGGCTCCGCCTGGAGCGTCGCGGCGGCGGCAGGGCGGTTCTTCACCACAAGGATGCCAAATGCGCTCAAGCGTAGGCGCCACGTCGGCTCCTTCCCCCTGGAAGGGGGAAGGTCGGGATGGGGGTGGTGACGGCTCGGGCCTGGGCGCAGAGGGGAAGCTCGCTCGGCGTCCTTGCGGTGCATGCAGCGACGCGGATGCGGCGGCGCCCCCTCCCTCCTCCAGGGGGAGGGAAAGGTCGTGGCGCCTTCGTGACCTCCGTGTCCTTGGCGACCTTGGTGGTTGAAAGCGGCGCCGCCGCCCCCATCCCCCGCTTCGCGGGGACTTCCCCCAGGGGGGGAAGATCGGCCATCTTCCGCCCATGCTGATCGGGCTGGGAATCCGCGACGTCGTGCTGATCGAGGCGCTGGACCTGGCGGTCGGCCCGGGCCTCACGGCCCTGACCGGCGAGACCGGCGGGGGCAAGTCGATCATCCTGGACGCGCTGGGGCTGGCCACGGGCGCGCGGGCCGACGCGGGGCTGGTGCGCCAGGGCCGGCCCCAGGCCTCGGCCTCGGCGATCTTCGCGCTGGGCGAAGGCCATCCCGCCCTGGCGTACCTGGAGGACAAGGGCCTGGCCTTCGCGCCGGACGAGGACCTGGTGCTGCGCCGGGTGCTGTCGGCGGACGGCCGCTCGCGCGCCTTCGTCAACGACCAGGCCACCAGCGTGGCGGTGCTGCGCGAGCTCGGCGGGATGCTGATCGAGGTGCACGGCCAGCACGAGACCGTGGGGCTGCTCGACGCGCGCACCCACCGGCCGCTGCTGGACGCCTACGGCGCGCTGCAGGCGAGGGCGGCCGGGTGCGGCGCGGCCTGGCGGCGCCGGCGCGAGGCGGAGGCGCGGCTGGCCGAGCTGAGCGCAGCGGCCTCGCGCGCGACGGCCGAGATCGAGGAACTGACGGCGCGCCTCGCCGAGCTCGATCGGCTGGACCCAAGGGCGGGCGAGGAGGCGCAGCTTGCCGAGGAGCGCGCCCTCCTGGGCGCCGCCGAAAAGGCCCTGGCCGACATCGACGCCGCGCGCGCGGCGCTGGGCGGGGAGTCCCTGTCGGGGCGGCTCGGTCAGGCGCTGCGGGCGCTGGAGCGCGCGCGCGAGCGCACGGTGCAGGCCGGCGCCGGCGAGGCCAACCGCGCCGTCGTCCGGATCGGCGAGGCGGTCGAGGCGATCGAGCGGGCGCTGGTGGAGGCCGGCGAGGCGCTGGCCGCGATCGATGCGGCGGCCGAGGCCTTCGACGTGGAGCCGGGCCGGCTGGAGAAGGCCGAGGAGCGGCTGTTCGACCTTCGCGCCATGGCGCGCAGGCTCGGCGTGGAGGTCGAGGCCCTGCCGGCCGAGCGCGCGCGGCTGGCCGAGGCGCTGCGGGGCGTGGAGTTGGCGGGCGAGACGCTGGCGGCGGCGAAGAGCGAGGCGGCGGCGGCGAGGACCGCCTACCTCGAGACGGCCGCGGCCCTGTCGCAGGCGCGCCGCGAGGCGGGCGCGCGGCTGGCGAAGGCGGTGGAGGCCGAGCTCGGGCCGCTGAAGCTGGAGAAGGCGCGCCTGCGGGTGGCGGTCGAGCCCCTGGACGAGGCCCAGGCCGGACCGGCCGGGATGGACCGGGTGGAGCTGCAGGTGACGACCAATCCCGGCCAGCCGTTCGGGGGCCTGGGCGACATCGCCTCGGGCGGGGAGCTGGCCAGGTTCGCCCTGGCGCTGAAGGCGTCGCTGGCCGGCAAGGGCGGCGGGCCGGCGCCGGTGATGATCTTCGACGAGGTGGACCAGGGCGTGGGAGGGGCGGTGGCGGACGCCGTGGGAGTCCGGCTCAAGCGGCTGGCCGCGACGGCCCAGGTGCTGGTGGTGACCCACAGCCCCCAGATCGCCGCGCGCTCGGAGGCGCACTGGCGGGTGAGCAAGCGCGGCGACGGCGAGGCCGTGCGCACCGAGGTCGAGACGCTGGACGGGCCCGCGCGGGAGGAGGAGATCGCCCGCATGCTGGCCGGCGCCGAGGTCACCGACGCGGCCCGCGCCGCCGCCAGGGCGCTGATGGATGCGTAGTTTCCTCTCCCAGAGGGAGAGGAGGGGACCCGTTGCGGAGCAACGGGGAGGTGAGGGGTTTCGACGGCGCCGTTCCTACCCCCTCATCTTCCCACGCCTTCGGCGCGGGCCCCTTCTTCTCCCCATGGGAGAAGAGAGGACCTCATGACTCTCAAGCCCGTCTCCGAGCTGACCGAGGCCGAGGCCGCCGAGGAGCTGACGCGGCTGGCCGACGAGATCGCGGCCAACGACATCCGCTATTTCCGCGAGGATGCGCCGGTCGATCTCGGACGCGGACTACGATGCGCTCAAGCGCCGCAACACCGAGATCGAGGCCCGCTTCCCGCATCTGGTCCGGGAGAACTCGCCCAGCCTGCGCATCGGCGCGCCGCTGACGGAGAAGTTCTCGGCGGTGGAGCACGGCGTCCCGATGCTGTCGCTGGACAACTGCTTCAGCGACGAGGAGGTGCGCGAGTTCGACGCCCGCGTCCGCCGGTTCCTGCGCCTGTCCGAAGAGCCGATCGCCTACACCGCCGAGCCCAAGATCGACGGCCTGTCGGCTTCGCTGCGCTACGAGAAGGGCGTGCTGGTCCGCGGCGCCACGCGCGGCGACGGGCGCGTGGGCGAGGACGTGACGGAGAACCTGCGCACCCTCGAGGAGATCCCCCAAAGGCTGCAGGGCGCCGGTTGGCCCGACGTGATCGAGGTCCGCGGCGAGGTCTATCTCGGCCATGCCGGGTTCGCGGCGCTGAACGCGGCGGCCGAGGCCGCCGGCGAGCGGACCTACGCCAACCCGAGGAACGCGGCGGCCGGATCGTTGCGCCAGATCGACGCCGCCGTCACCGCCCGCCGGCCGCTGAGATTCTTCGCCTATGCCTGGGGCCTGGTCTCCGCGCCCTTCGCCCAGACCCAGTGGGAGGCGCTGCACAAGCTGGAGTCCTGGGGGTTCCAGATCACCGCCGACGCGCGGCGGGTGGAGGGCGCCGAAGGATTGCTGGAGGCCTATCGGGAGTTCGAGGCCAAGCGGCCGAACCTCGGCTTCGACATCGACGGGGTGGTCTACAAGGTCGACCGCCTGGACTGGCAGGGAAGGCTCGGCTTCGTCTCGCGCTCGCCGCGCTGGGCGATCGCGCACAAGTTCCCGGCCCAGCAGGCGCGCACCATCCTGGAGGACATCGAGATCCAGGTGGGCCGAACGGGCTCGCTGACGCCCGTGGCGCGGTTGAAGCCGGTGACCGTGGGCGGGGTGGTGGTCCAGAACGCGACCTTGCACAACGCCGACGAGATCGAGCGCCTGGACGCGCGCGTGGGCGACACGGTGATCCTGCAGCGGGCCGGCGACGTGATCCCGCAGATCCTGTCGGTGATCGGCGAGGCGCGGCCCAAGGGGACGAGGCCCTACGTCTTCCCCGAGGTCTGCCCCTGCCCGCTGAGGACGCCGGTCACGCGCGAGACCACCGCCTCGGGGGCGCAGGGGGTGGTGCGCCGCTGCACCGGCGAGTTCGCCTGCCCGTTCCAGAGGATCGAGCACCTGAAGCACTTCTGCTCGCGCCGGGCCTTCGACATCGAGGGCCTGGGCGAGAAGCAGCTGCAGGCCTTCTTCGACGAAGGGCTGATCCGCGAGCCCGCCGACATCTTCCGGCTGGCGCGCAATGAGGAGAGGCTCGCCGAGCTGAGGGACCGGGGAGGCTATGGCGAGGTCTCGGTGCGCAACCTGAAGGCCGCCATCGAGGCGCGCCGGACGATCGGCCTGGACCGGTTCATCTATGGCCTGGGGATCCGCCACATCGGCGAGACCACGGCGATCACCCTGGCGCGCGGGTATGGCTCGGCCGAGGCGTTCCTGACGGCGATGGACCAGGTGGCCGATCGCGACGAAGCGGCGATGGCCGAGCTGGACGCCATGGACCAGATCGGCGAGGCGGTGATCGAGGCGGCGGCGGCCTACTTCGCCGAGGACCACAACCGGCGGATCGTGCAGAACCTGGTGGACCAGCTCCGGATCCAGGACGCCGAGCAGCCCCGCGCCGACACGGCCGTGGCCGGCAAGACCGTGGTGTTCACAGGCGCCCTGGAGCGGATGACCCGCGAGGAGGCCAAGGCCCAGGCCGAGGCCTTGGGCGCCAAGGTGGCCTCGTCGGTCTCGAAGAAGACGGACATCGTGGTCGCCGGCCCCGGGGCGGGGTCGAAGCTGAAGACCGCGGCGGAGCTGGGGATCCAGGTCCTGAGCGAGGAAGAGTGGCTGGCGCTTACGTCTCCTCTCCCATAGGGAGAGGAAGGGGCCCGTTGCACAGCAACGGGAAGGTGAGGGGTCGAGGCTTCGCCGACTGAAGCTCGGCGGCGATGGCGTGCAAGACACCCTCCGGTTCACCCAGGACGTGGCGGTTCCAGAACCTCAGCACACGGAACCCCGCATTCTCGATGACCTGGGTCCGGGCGGCGTCATAGGCCGCGGCCTCCGCGTGCTGGCCGCCGTCGAGCTCGATGACGAGCTTCGCCTCCAGGCAGGCGAAGTCGGCGAAGTATAGGCCGATGGGGACCTGCCTTCGGAATTTGAAGCCTTCCAGATGGCGGTTCCGGAGGCGGACCTCCGCGCGCGTCCGGTCACGGCGTAGTCGCCGCGCACGCTCGGTCCGGGACTCGATGTGAGACATCGAAACCCCTCACCTTCCCATTCGGCTGGAGCCGAATGGGCCCCTTCCTCTCCCTAGGGGAGAGGAGAACATAGCACGAACTTCTGGGCAATCCTGGAGATCCGCTACCCGTCCCCGTCCAGCTCGTAGACGTCGACGATGTTGGGGTAGAAGGCGACGCGGCCCTTGACGGCGGCGACGGCGGGGTAGGGGGCCTCGTAGCCCCAGGCGGCGTTCTCGGCGAGGCGTCCGTCCATGTAGATCGACCAGTAGCTGGCGTCGCCCTTGTAGGGGCAATAGGTCGTGTGGTCGGTCTTGGCCAGGTAGCCCATCTCGACGTCGTCCGTGGGGAAGTAGCAGACCGGCTTGTAGCCGGCCTCGCGCAGGATCAACGCGTCGCCGGTGTCGGCGATGAGGTGGCCGTCGAAGGTCGCGCGCATCCGCGCCCGGCTGGGCTCCAGCGTGATGGGGTGATCAGGGCCCGGAAGCTTCATGACGGCGTCCTCCAATTCCTCGCCTCCTCAACGCCCGGCGACGCCGTCCGGGCCCGCGCCCGGCGGGCCGTTCTGCGGCAGGGCCTTGCTTGTGAAAGGCGTCCTCGCGTGGTCATCTGCCCTTGAATAACCATATCGCGGCGAACCTTTCGCGTCGCCACGCCGCTCGAGGCCCGCATGAACAATATCGTCATCCTGCTCGGCCTGGTCATCATGATCGTGACCGGCATCCCGGTGATGACGCAGCTGGTCCGCCAGCACCCCCGCGGCCTGTTCGTCCTGTTCTTCGCCGAGATGTGGGAGCGGTTCTCCTACTACGGCATGCGGGGCCTGCTGGTCTTCTACCTGACCCAGCACTTCCTGTTCTCCGACGCCTTCTCCAACACGCAGTACGGCTCCTACACCTCGCTGGTCTATCTGCTGCCGCTGGTGGGCGGGGTGCTGGCCGACCGGTACCTGGGCACGCGCAAGGCGATCCTGTTCGGGGCGGTGCTGCTGACCATCGGCCAGCTGGCCATGGCGGTGACGCCGGCCCCGGCGACCCAGACCCTGACCTTCAAGGGGCATGAGTACGCGGTCCAGACCAAGGGCCGCGTGGCCGAGCGCCAGGCGCGCCTGATGGTCGACGGCAAGCCCTACGAGTTCGGCTCGGCCCGGGACGGCGGGCTCGAGATCAAGGCGCTGCCGGCGGGCGCCTCGCTCCCGGCGGAGCTGCCCAAGGGCTCCTTCCAGATCAGCGCCAAGCGCAGCGCCGCCGGCGTGAACCTGTTCTACTTCGCCCTGTCGATGATCATCATGGGCGTGGGCTTCCTGAAGCCGAACATCTCCACCATCGTCGGCCAGCTCTATCCGCAGGGCGACCCGCGCCGCGACGCCGGCTTCACCCTCTACTACTACGGCATCAACCTCGGCGCCTTCTGGGCGGCGGTGCTGTGCGGCTATCTCGGCCAGAACGTCGGCTGGTGGGCGGGCTTCGGCCTGGCGGGCCTGGGCATGGCGGCCGGCTGGCTCGTCTTCATGTTCGGCAAGCCGCTGCTGGAAGGCCACGGCGAGCCGCCCGATCCGGCGCTGCTGAAGGCGCCCTTCGTCGGCCCGATCAGCCGGGAATGGACCATCTACATCCTGGGGACCGTCTCGGCGGGCGCCATCTTCTTCCTGGTGCAGCGCTCCAGCTGGGTCGGCTGGGGGCTCTATGCGTCCATCGCCGCCTCGCTCGCCTTCATCATCTGGTTCGTCGCCGTCAAGTGCGACAAGGTCCAGCGCGAGCGCATGCTCCTGGCCCTGGTGCTGATCTTCGGGGCGGTGGTGTTCTTCACCCTGTTCGAGCAGGCGGGCACCTCGCTCAACCTGTTCGCCGACCGCAACGTGGACCTGGCGATCACCCACGCGCCGCAGGTCGTCAGCCTGTTCGGCCAGAAGGTGATCTTCGCCAGCCGCGACCAGCTCGCCCTGGTCCCGACCGTGCAGGGCCTGTGGATCGACACCGGCGTCACCGCGCCGCAGACCCAGTCGTTCAACGCCGGCTTCATCCTGATCTTCGCCCCGGTCTTCGCCGCGATCTGGGCGTTCCTGGGCCGGCGCAAGCTCGATCCCAACCCGATGCTGAAGTTCGGCTTCGGCCTGGTGCAGGTGGGCCTGGGCTTCATGGTGGTGGTGCTGGGCGCCAGGTTCGCCGACTCGAACTTCCGCGAGCCCATGGTGCTGCTGGGGCTGCTCTACCTGCTGCACACCACCGGGGAGCTGTGCCTGTCGCCGGTCGGCCTGTCGGAGATCACCAAGCTGTCGGTGGCCTCGGTGGTCTCGTTCATGATGGCGGTGTGGTTCCTGTCGAGCTCGATCGCCCAGTTCGTCGGCGGCAAGATCGCCGCCCTGACCGGCGCGGAGACCGTCGGGGGCCAGGTGCTGGACCCGGCCGGCGCCCTGCACACCTCGGTCTACTGGTTCGCGCGCATCGGCTGGGCGGGGATCGGGGCGGGGGCTCTGTTCATCGTGCTGAGCCCCTTCCTCAAGCACTGGGCGCACGGGATCAACGAGCCGGTCTCGCACGTCGCCCCCGAGCCGATCGCCCCGACGGTCGACGGCGAGCGCCAGGACGTCAGCCCCTCGGCGATCAGGGGCGAAAGCTGAGGCGCAGAGGGCCGCCCGTCCTCAGCTCTGTCCGAACTTGTCGAGGGTGAAGCCGACGGCGCGGGCCAGGAACACCACGACGATCCACAGGACCAGCGACACGCCCCCGGCGATCCTGGCGGCCCTCGGCGGGGCGTCGGCGGTGTCCCAGTCACCCACGCCCTTCCAGGTGACGAGGTGGAACACGGCCATGTTGGCCCCGGCCAGGAGGATCAGGATCATCTTCCAGTCGAAGAAGGGATTGGGCGCGTAGTTGGTCGCCTTGCTGGTGAACAGGAGGGCGCCGGTGACGAAGGCGAGCGCGAACGCGCCCCATGTCCAGCGTAGCGCATCGTGCGAGATCTCGGTCACCGGCGCGCGGCCCGAGGCGAGCCCAAGCAGTCTGAGGTCCACCACCAGGATGGTCCCGAGCACGGTGGTGATGGCCAGCACGTGGATCGTCTCGAGCGTGGGGAAGGCCCATGCCGAGGAGGCGACGTATTGCGCGAGCGGCCAGTCCGCGATGGCTTGCCAGAGTCCCTGAAGAACCATTCCTGCCTCTAAACCGGCGCGTAGGCGATCCAGCGCCCGAACGCGATGATGGCGATCCAGACGAGGACCACGGCGGCGGCGCCCGCGCGCACGGCCAGGGCGCCGTGGGGCATGAGCTCCCACCGGCCCGCGTTGCGGCGCACCTGGTCCTGGAACCAGAGGCTCAGCAGGGCGGCCCCGACGACGAGGACCATCTTGCTCCAGAAGCAGGGGTTGAGCAGCTCGCGCGCAGGCTCGCCGATGATGAGGATGAGGCCGCTCACGAGCAGCACCAGAAGCCCCCACCAGACCCACGGCGCGTACCGCGCCACGGTGTCGGCAAGGCTCTGGCTGCGCCCGCCCAGCCCGACGATGCGCATGTTGACCATCAGCACCGAGCCGAACGTCGCGGCGATGGCCAGGATGTGGGTCGTCTGCACGACCGGCGCGATCCAGATGTTGCTGTCGACGAGCGCGCTGAGCCGCGTGTTCGAAAGCCAGATGGCGAACTCCGGCAAGGGCGTCGTCTTCAGCCACTGGGCGAACGCGAACAGAAGGTCGCCGAGCCAGGCCATCGTGGTTGGTTTCCCCCAGGGCGCCGGCTCGCAAACTCGCGGGACGGCGCGGTCGTCGCAGGCCGCGGCGAGGCGGCCGGCTCCTTTTCAGCTTGGCAGTTCGCCGCCCGCGGCCCTTGATCTGGGTCAATGGATGCGGCGGGCCGATGGGGACGGGAGCGGCGCGGGTCGTTCGCCGGCTTCGCCCGCGGCCGCGGCCGGTGGCTGGGCGGCGGCTCAGCCCCCGGCGTCGGCCGCCGAGATCGCCAGGCGCTCGACGGACAGGCGCAGGGTCTCGGCGGGGACGTGGTCGAGGCCGCCCAGGAGGACGGGCGCGCGGCTCGGGCGTTGGAAGGGATGGCCGCGCAGGCGCTGGTGCTCCTCGCGCACCTGGAGCTGGCGCGCCTTGCGGTCGGGGTCGGGCGCGCGGTGGAGCTGGTGGAAGGTCGCCTCGCCCAGCAGCATGACGACCTCGGCCGCCGGGTCGGCGCAGGCGCGCGCCCACACATCGAGGTTGCACAGGCCCCCGCCCGGCGTGACGAAGCCCTCGTCGTAGCCGCCGAGGTCGTCCCATTGGGCGCGCGTCATGAAGACGGCGTTGCTCTCGGTCGGCAGGACGAACCAGCCCCGGGAGGAGGACTTGCCCAGCACCGAGATGTCGAACAGGCGATAGCCGTCCTCTTCCCAGCCGCAGGCCGCCAGGCGCGCGTCCTCGGCGGCGCGGTCGTAGCCCTGGCGGACGGCGGCGCCGTGAAGGTCCGGACCCAGGTGGAAGCCGAGCGTCCCGACGACCAGGCGCGGATACAGCCTGGCGGCGGCGAGGGCGCCGGCGACGATCCCCGGGCTCGCCATGCGCGCGCCGTCGATGAAGACGCCGATCAGCTCCGCCCGCGCCGCGGCGATCCCCTGGTTGGCCGCCGGCGCCGGCGAGGGGCCGGCGTCCGCGATGCGGATGAGCCTCAGGTCCGGGCGCCAGCGCCGCATGCCCGCTTCGTCGATGGGTTCGCTCGAGCCGTTGTCGACCACGATCACCTCGTAGTCCCCGGCGGCCACGCCGCGCTGGAGGGGCGGCGACAGGCTCCGGATCGTGCGCGGCAGCTCGCGCGCCATGTTGTAGCCGACGACGACGAGGGAGGCCTTGGGGGGCGGGCGCGGCCTGGCGTGCGATCCTGGAGCCACCTGGGCACCCTAACCCGATCGCCCCGGCGAATGCCGGGGCCCAGATGGCGGCTCGGATGTGGGTTCCAACGGCACGGGGCAGGTCCAATCAGGCTCTGCGGCCGGGACCTGGGTCCCGGATGCGTCTCGGCCGGCCGGGATGATCGGGAACAGGGTGATGAGCCTAGGCGCCAAGGGGGGCGGCCTTGGGTTTGGGCGCGGCGGCGAGGGCGTTCAGGGCCGCGACGATGCGGGCGGGCTTGATCCCGGTCTCGCGCGCCTGGCGCATCACCTGGAGGATCGGCTCCAGCCGCGCGCGGTCCGCCTGGAGGGCGTCGGCGCGCGTGAGGACGGCCTCGGGCGGCGCCCCCATGCGCTCGGCGTCCTTGACCAGGCCGTTGTAGCGGTCCCAGAGGACGCGGTTGGTCCGGTCCAGGCCGCAGATCAGGGCCATGCCGGCAGGCTCGGTGTCGAGCAGCGCGATGTGCAGGTCGGGCCGGCGTCGGCGCAGCACCTCGACGAGCTTCCACACGTCGCCTGTCCAGACGGCGGTGCGCCGCTCGCGCTCGGCCTGGGCGGGGTGGTTGGGCAGGACGTCGTCCAGGATCACCACCGTGTGGGGCGCGGCGCGCGCCTCGACGTTCATGAAGTCGCGCAGGGCGAACTCGAACAGGTGCATGCCGTCGATGAGCACGAGGTCGGGGGGCTCGGCGAGAACCTGGTCGGCCGGGCCATCGAAGAAGTCGTCGCTGGTCATGGCCACGACCTGCTTGTCCGGCGGCAGGTCGCGCTTCAGCTCGGGAAAGGGATCGACGCCGACCGAAGGGCAGGCGGAAAGGGCGAAGCTGCCGCCCTTGCGCACGCCGATCTCGAGGTAGCGGCGCGGCTGGAGCAGCTCGTGGATGTCGGCCAGGACCAGGCGATAGCCGCGCGCGCCGGCGACAGCCTCCTCCTCGGGCGCGCTTCGCCAGCCCTCCGGCGGCGCAGCGCGCGGCTGGGGCGCCGGCTCGGACGCCGGGGCGGCGAAGGCGGCCAGGTCGACCGGCGCGTGGGCGTAGACGCCGACGAGGTCCTTCCACGGGCCGCGCGGATCGAGCCAGCTGTCGATCAGGGCGCAGCCGGCGTATCTGGCCAGGGCCTTCAGGGCGTCGGGATAGAAGCGGTAGCAGTCCACCGGGAACCGGTGCTCGGGGCCGGCCGAGGGGACGATGAGGAAGACCAGGCCGTCGTCCTTCAGCACCCGCATCATCTCGGCGAAGGAGAGCCAGAAGAACTCGCAGTGCTCGAGCACCTGGCCGGAAAGGACGACGTCGACCGACCGGTCGGGCAGGGGGATGCTGTAGGGATCCTCCAGCACCAGGCCGACGCCCTCGCCGGGCTGAAGATCGGCGGCCACGTAGTCGAACCTCGGGTCCGAGAAGACCTGGCGGAAGCTGCCGTTCAGGTCCGCGCCGCCGACGTCGAGCACGCTCAGGCGCTCGCGGTTCGCCAGGGGCCCGCGCAGCACGTAGCGCCTGAGGCACTTCTGCATATTCTCCAGCGAGCTGGCGTGCATCTGGGCTCCGTGCGACCCGGCCTTGCAGGGGCCGAGCTTGTCGCATTCGGCGCGAGCGGACCAGCCCGGGTCAGCCGAACGTCTTGCGGATCCGGAAGTAGACGTACGGCTTGAAGTCCTGCTTGCGGTCGTCGACGTAGAGCAGGGGGCTGGTGTTGCGCGGGCCGCCGTAGACGTAGAGCAGGCGCTGGAAGCCGCGGCCGCCGAGGTTGTCGAGCTCGGATGCCTCGTCCAAGAACTCTTGACAGGTTCGCCACGAACGGATGGCGGGCACTCCTATTGCGCGAAGCTGGTCGCTGTGCTCCCGTTCCGTCTACTGAGTTGGGGATCGTTCGCATATGGCACTCAGATTGGGGAAGTCCCCAGCCGCAGCGTTACGATTTGCAATTCATGTGATCGTGGCTGTCGCTCTATTCGGTTTGATTTCTGCTGCTGCCGTGGCGCTGAACCAGCTCACGGTGTACCTTGAACACAGGAACCTCGCTCCGGCGTTCGTAGTTATGGGCATGAAGGGGCTCGAATACGTCCTGTGGGCGGCAGACTTTGTCATGTTTGGCTGGCTTATCATTGCCGAAACGGTTAAGCTGTCCTTGTTAGTTTGGGCGGGGCTCCGGGAATAGCTCTAAAGATGCCGAAGGGTCCCTCAGCCACGATTTCGCCCACCTTCGAAATCATCGACGGCCGCTTCATTCTGGACGAATTGAAGGTCGGAATTCGAACCTTTTTCGCTCCACTACGCCAGCTAATTGCCATTGTGGCTGAGGGGGATGATCGATCCGATCCAGGGTCAGGCTCAGCCTCCAACGAGCCAGGTCGTCACAACGCGACCGAAAACGCTTCAAACTTGACGGGAGAAGGCAAGGGGCCTCAATCAGCGTCATATGGCGAACTCCTCGGGCAGGAAGGGGTTGATTTCAATAGTCTCAAGTCAAAATTTGATGAGCTCTCGACGCGTTTGAATTTAATGGCGGAGAGAGTGAGTTTATCTAGTTCTGAATATTCTAAAACACTTCGAGGCATTGAGAATTATCCATTTCCAATGTTATCGACATTATTAGTTGCTGATTTGAACCAGCAATCTGCGCGGCTATTTTCTGAGGTAGAAGCTGCAATTTTGTCGAGTCTAAGTGCTGATGATATATCTGTGCGTAACAAAAATCTGGCTGAACTGAATAAACGCATATCCGATATGTTGAATGTGTCAAAGTTGCAGGTGGAACTGACAAATTTTACACAATCAGGTCTGGTTCCCACCGTCAGTCTAATTCGTGCCGCGCAAGGCATTAATTCCATCGAGGGATTCTTGCCCGTACTCCTGTTTCCTTTTGACAGTGGCTCTTACGGTGAGCTTAACGCAGGAGGCCTGTCTGCGCCTGGATTCCCAGGCCACTCCTTGGTTGCCAGCGTGCCTAGTTTGGATAAGTCGCCAGTGTCAGAGGCGACCAAGACATCGTTGCAGCGCCCCAAACCCAAATGATTGGGCCACTGAAGAATCCCGCTGCTCGTCGGGCCTGGTCCAGTCCTGTCGCCCGCCCCTATCCAAACGTCTTGCGGATCCGGAGGTAGACGTACGGCTTGAAGTCCTGCTTGCGGTCGTCGACGTAGAGCAGGGGGCTGGTGTTGCGCGGGCCGCCGTAGACGTAGAGCAGGCGCTGGAAGCCGCGGCCGCCGAGGTTGTCGAGCTCGACGCGGAAGCTGAGGTCGGGCCTGGGCTTGTACTCGTAGAAGACGTCGACCCAGGTCTTCAGCTTGTAGACGTCCAGCTCGTTGAAGCGGAAGTTGGATTCCGTCCAGCGGTTGTAGACGTCGACGCCCCAGCTCGACTTCCAGCGCGGGATGTCCTGGGTGAAGTGGACCGAGTAGTCGAAGCGGTGCTGGCCGGAGATGGTGCGCTTTCGGCCCGTGGTCGGGTCGGTGACCCGCGAGTGGCGCAGCGTCCCCTGGGCCTTGAGCTGGGCGTGCTTCAGGCCGACGGCGTCGAGCGGAAGGGTGAGGTTGGCCACGAGGTCGTTCTCGACGGCCGGGCCGATGTTGCCCGGCGCGTCGTAGACGCCGGACGCCCCCGCGATCGGGAGGCGGTCGACCACGTCCTGGATCTGGAGGCGCCGGTAGGTGACGACGATGACCGCGCCCTTGACGTGCTTCTCGTAGGCGACCTCGAACGCCCAGTCGTTCTGGGGGTTGAGGTCCGGATTGCCCGCGCGCAGGACCGAGGAGCCGGCGCCGAGGTCGGACGAGGCGGCGAAGTCCGAGAAGCTGAGCTGGCCGACCTCGCGCTCGACGCGGAAGCGGAACTGGTCGTCCGCGTCCGGCGAGAGCGTGAGCACCGCCCGGGGCTTCACGAAGACCAGGGTCTTGGACAGGACCACGTCGCCGGTGGAGCCGATCTGGGAGACCTCGGCGCGCACGCCCGCCTCCAGCGTCACCTTGCCGCTCGGCCGCCAGGTGGCCTGGGCCGCCGCCTCGCCGCGTTTCTCGCTGACGGTCACGTGGGCGCCGGGCAGGGGAACGTCCGCGCCGTTCAGGGCGAAGCTGCTGTCGCTCTTCTGGATGTTGAAGGCGCCCTCGAGCGAGGCCTCGGCGGAGAGCTTGTCGTTCTTGCGATAGCGCAGCACCCCGCGCGCGATGGTCTCGCCGGAGGTGTCGATCTCGTTGAACAGGTCGTCCTCGCCTGCGGTGGTGAAGAAGTGCGAGGGGTGGTCCTGGCGCTGGACCTTCTGGATCGCCAGGGCCTCGATCCCGGTCTGGGCGTTCAGCGCCTTCTCGAAGTGCACGCCGAGCTCGCCCTTGGCCTTGTTCGACCGGAAGTTCAGGGTCTCGGTCCCCACCGGCAGGGACAGGTCGTCGATCTCGTTGTCGAAGTAGTGGTTGTAGAAGAGCAGGGTGTTGATCTTGAACTTGCCGCCCCAGGCCGGCGTCTCGTAGGCGCCCGTGCCGCTGAGCTGGACGCCGCCCGCCCTGGCGTTCAGGTGCGAGCGGACGAGCACGTTCCCGTCCGGGTCGGTGCGCACGCGGTTGCCGTCGCCGGCGCCGTCGTCGACGAACCAGGAGGGCAGGAACGACAGCTCGAGCGTCCGGTCGTCCCACTTGCGGGTCATCTCCAGGCGCGCGCCGGGCGCGACGCGGCCGTCGGCGAAGACGTTGGTCGCCACCGCCGCGACGCCGGAGAGGCCCGAGCCGGCCTTGCGCGTCACGTTGGCGAGGACCGTGCGGCCCTGCATGTCGATCCCCGGCGCGCCGCCGCGGATGACGTCGATGTGGTCGACCTGGGAGGCGGGGATGCGCTTGAGGATCGACTCCAGGTCGTCCTCCTTGGAGGTCGGGCGGGTCCCGTCGATCAGGACGTTGCCGGCGGCGCCGGCGAAGCCGCGCACCTGGGCCCCGCCGTCGAAGGAGAAGCCGGGCAGGCGCTGGATCATGTCGAAGGCGGTGTCCGGCTGCATGGCCGTGAAGTAGGCCGGGTCGTACCGGATCACGGCGGCGCCCGACGCGGTCTCGACGGCCTGGGCGGCCGATCCGACCGCGGGCGCTGGCGCGGCGCCGGCGGGGGCCGGGCCGGCGATGGCGGCGGCGGTCAACAGGACCAGCAAAGACATCGACTCCCCCCTGCCCCCCCGGGCCGGCGCCTGAGGCTTGGCGGCAAGGTGCGTCCGGCGCCAGTTAAATTACGGAAAGGTTCGGTGCGAAACGGGCGCCGATCGGGACACGAGCCTGCCGACGACGTGTACCGGCGACCGGCGCCTTAGACCAGCAAGCTGACCAAGGACGCGATGGTCACGAAGAGCCCTGCAAGGCCGGAGACCGCCGGCAACGCCTGGAAGGCGTAGCCTTCACCCATGTCTCCTCGTTGTCGCGCCGTGATGCCGGTCCACATGATGACCCTTCGCGCCCGCCAGCATGAACCTGGCTGTGGGCATCCCGGCCAGATGCAGCGGGATGCCGCGCCTGAGCGTTAGAAGGAC
Organism: uncultured Alphaproteobacteria bacterium; assembly: GCA_963775275.1. Lineage (GTDB taxonomy): Bacteria > Pseudomonadota > Alphaproteobacteria > Caulobacterales > Caulobacteraceae > JANWHQ01. Next base: position 3,011,093 of record CAVZII010000005.1, read on the forward strand.
TTTGGCAGCCCCGCCTGTTTGAGGACCTCGTTGGCCGTGTGGCGGCTCTTCGAACGCGGAACGATGATTGTGCGTCCGGTCGTCGAATGGCGCCACTTCTCGTGGCTGCCCTTTCCGCCTTCCGTCTTGAACCAACCGGCATTCTTGAGGAGCTTCGTCAGCTCCCCATAGTACCCGACCGGCAACTCAGTGGACTTCTAGCTCGTACGTCCGGGAAGCTCGCCACTCGACGCGCGCGCCATCGCCATGAAGGTTGTCCGCGAGCATTTCCACAGCCAACTCCCCTACCAAGGCCTCGAACTCGGCGAGAGTGGCCGCCTCGATGACAAGTCCCGGGATGTCGCTCGACGAGTACCAAACCCTCGCTTCAGGATCCCAGCGCGCCTCGACAAAGTAATCCTTGCGCATGCTGTTCCCTCGCCTCAGCGCCACGAAACAGATGGCACTGCGTATCTGGGCCGTCAATGTGGTCAGAACTGGCCAAGCCATTCACCGCCAGCGTTGTCCCTCATCGGCCGTTGATCGGCGCGCCGGGGTAGCGCGCGTGGCCCTCGGGAGCCCCTCGCTATTGGCGCGCCGGCCTCCTGCCAAGCCATCGCCATCGCGCGAGCCCACAGGCAAGGGCCCCCGAAACGGCGACGCGTCCCTATCGCGGCGCCGCCAGGAGTGAGAAGACGATCCGGGTCTTTGCCCTCGTATCGAATATGGCGATGTTCGACACGGAACCGGAGGCAGCACGATGGACCGGGATTGGGTGGCCTAGACCAAGGGTCTGTTGCGCGGCGAGATGGTGCGCCGACAGATCAGCTATGCCGGGCTAGTGGAGAAGCTGGCCGCGATCGGAATCCGCGAGACAGAGGCGAACTTGCGTAACAAGATCAGCCGGGGCGGATTCACAGGGGCGTTCCTGATCCAATGCTTAGTCGCTATGGGCGTGCATACGTTGCGATTGGAGGATTAGCCGCCCTCGTCATCATTAGCGCGTCTTGGTGGTATGCCTCACCAGGGCCGGAGCCAGTAGCCGGTCAAAAGAGCTGGGAAGCTCCAGCATATCAGTACAACGCAGCCGATCATGGCTGCGATCCAAGGCAACTCGCGACCTCGCCACCTGAGAATCGCGAGCACGAAAGGGAGCGCTGCGCCCAAGCAAGACAGGATCATGAGATCGCCAAGGCCAACCTCGCCCAGGCGACTCGTGCGGCGGACGCTGCCGAAGGGCAGATTCACGTTGCATATCGGCAGGCCCGCAGCAGCTTAATCCAGACAATCTCCACGGTTTTGGCATTCATTGCAGCGGCCGTTGCGGCTGCGTTTGCCGGGGCCGCCGTCAAATACGCCAAAGGTACCGCCGAGATTGCCGAGCGCGCTTTGGTGGGCCTGGAGCGGCCCTGGCTGGTGTTGGAAATCGTGGATGATGACATTCAACGGAGCGAGAGCTCCATGCGCTACGGCGCCGTCGCGTACCGCTTCCAAAACTACGGGCGCGTAGCTGCGATCTTGACACGCCTATATTTCACCCTTGAGCGCCCAGACGACGCCCCCGAGCCGATCGATCCCGAATCCGAAATGGGCCGAAAGATTGCCTATGGAATGATCGTCGGGCCTGGCGAACAATCGGACGAATATGAAGCTTCGCGGGGCCTTCGCCTCACGTCGGCCTTGCGCGCCCAGAAGGAAAGGCGCCGCATTACCGGGCAGCACCTGTTCTTCATGGAATTCGTTCGCTACCGGGATCTGATGGGTAACGAGTTCGCCACTGGCTTCTGCCTTCTTCACACCAAGGACGGTTTCCAGGTCGCCAGCCCCGAACGGGAGAATGGACCCGACTTGTTCAACTACGATCGTAGATTGAGCAACCGTGACAAGCAGGCCGAATAGTTTGATCCCAGAGGGGTCGCTCCAATTTTGGAGCGATCTTACGAGCGCATTACCATTGATGATGGTTGCAACCGGAGGCGGGAAAGGCCGCATCAGGCTGGTCCCATCTGCTACATAATACCGGAAAGGTTCGGCAGGAACGGGCCCGCCGCTTCCTCCGCCGCTCGTCCCGCTTGCGCGGGGATGAGCGGAGCTGTCGGGTTGCGAGGCGCCGGAACCCCTCACCTTCCCATTGCTGTGCAACGGGCCCCTTCCTCTCCCGCAGGGCTACGGGATGCACGGAAGTGATTCCCGTCGATGAGCTGAGCTGATTTAAGCGTCTGGCCTGAGGGAGGGTCGGATGTATCGGTTTGGTGCTGGGGACGTGCGGACGTCGTCTCGTGGGGAGTGGCTGTTTGATCAGATCGTGTCGCTGGGCACGCTGGTTCTGAAGGACCTTGGAGGCGGCCGTGCTGGTGAGATGGCGGCGCACCGGTACCTTTCGTCGCCGTATGTGACCTCGCAGGGGGTGCTTGAGGCGCTGGGCGCGCGGACGGGCGAGGCGTGTGCGGGGCGCCGGGTGGTGGCGGTGCAGGATACCACCGAGGTGAGCTTCGCGGGCCAGTCGGCTGGCCGGCGGGGGCTGGGCCCCAGCGGCGACGGCAAGCGTGCGGGGTTCTTCATCCATGGGGTGGTCGCGGTGGATGCCGAGGATGAGGCGCTGCTGGGGCTGGTGGGCGCGCGCATCTGGACGCGTGGGCCCGGGCCGGTGACGGCGCGCGCGAGCCGGCCGGCCGAGGACAAGGAGAGCCGACGCTGGAGCGAGGGGGCGCAGCTGGCGGCCGAGAGGTTGGAGGCGGCCGCTCAGGTGGTGGTGGTCGCCGACCAGGAAGCCGATGTCTACAGCCACTTCGCACGCCGCCCGGCGGGGGTGGAGCTGTTGGTGCGGGCTCGGCATGACCGGGCCTTGATGGACGGCGGGACGCTGTTCGCCGAGGCGGCGGCGTGGCCGGTCCATACCCAGGCCCTGGTCGCCGTGGCGCCGCGCGGGCCGGGCGACAAGGGCCGGGTGGCGCAGGTGTCGATCCGTTCGAGCCGGATGAAGATCGCGCGCCCGTCCAATGCGGCGAAGAGCGACCCGGCCAGCCTGGAGCTGGGCCTGGTGGAGGTTCGCGAGCCGAACCCGCCGTCCGGCGTCAAGCCGCTCGTATGGCGACTGGCGACCACCCTGCCGGTGGACGGCCCCGAAGCGGCCAAGGAGGTGGTGCGCCTGTACCGCCTGCGTTGGCGCATCGAAGAGGTGTTCCGCGCCTTGAAGAGCGACGGCCTGCGCCTGGAGGACACCCAGGTGCGCGACCCCGTGCGGGTATTCCGCCTGGCGGCCCTGGCCCTGGGCGCGGCGGCGCGCATCATCCAGCTGGTCGACGCCCGCGACGGCGGCCCACGCCCGATGAGCGACGTCTTGGACCCCAGCTTCACCGAAGCGGTCGCCGCCCTCAGCCGATCACGCGAAGGCGGCGCCGCCCGGCAGAAGAACCCCCATCCCCAAGGCTCGCTCGCCTGGATCGCCTGGGTCGTCGCCCGATACGGCGGATGGAACTGCTACGGCAAGCCACCCGGCCCAAAGACCATGGCCAAGGGCTGGGAACGCTTCGCAGCAACCCTCGCCGGCTTCGTGATCGCAAAGGCCGACGCAGTTGTGTGAATCCCGTAGCCCGGTGGGAGAGGAGACCTACACCAGCTTGGCCTGGCGCAGGGTCCGGAACGCCTTGATCACCCTCTGCAGCTTGTGCTCGGCGGAGCGGTCGCCGCCGTTGGAATCGGGGTGGCAGCGCTTGATCAGCTCGGTGTAGCGGGCGCGGATCTGCGGGCCGGTGGCGCTGTCGGCGAGGTCGAGGTCGGCCAGGGCGCTGCGCTCGAGCCGCCCGAGGCGCCGGTCAAGCTGCCTCGGCCTCGGCCTCGGCCCGGCGGCGCGAGGCGCGGAAGATGCCGAAGGGATCGGAGAAGCTGAAGCCCGAGCCTCGCGTGGACGCGGCGGCCGCCTCGCGCGAGAACCTGGAGGCGCGGAACTGCCAGGTCGGCCGCTCGCCGGTGGCCGCCTCGGCGCGCCGGCGGTCCATCTCCAATTCGCTCATGCCGGCGAAGAAGTTCCAGCTCCTGTTGTATTCGGCGGCGTGCGCCTGGCAGAACCAGTAGTGCTCGTCCAGCCGATCGCGCGACTTGGGCGCCTTGGCGGTGGCGACCTGCAGGCAGTCGGGGTGCTCGCATCGGCGCTCGCCCGGGCGCAGGGCGTTCACGTCGTCCTCGTCCTCGCGCGGGGGCCGCACGCGGATGTCGACGAATTTGGGCTTGTATTGAAACGCGCCGCTCATGAGCCGAAGTTATGGTCGTGCAGTGATTTCATTCAAGGATTGACAGGGCGCAAACATGGGGACCGTCGCCGATCGACTGCGGAGGAAGCTGGAAGCCGGCTTCGGGCCGCAGAGCCTGCACATCGTCGATGACAGCGACAAGCACGCCGGCCATGCCGGCGCGCGCGAGGGCGGCGAGAGCCACTTCACCATCACCATCGTCGCGCCGGCCTTCGCGGGCCTGAACCGGGTGGCGCGCCAGAGGCTGGTCTACGCGACCCTGGCCGAGGAGCTCGCGGGGCCGGTGCACGCCCTGTCGCTGAAGGCCCTGGCCCCCGGCGAGGGGTGAGGGCGGGGCTCAGGCCGCCGCAGCCTGGCCCTCGGGCCGGCCGGAGAGGGCCGCGATCAGCCGCAGTATGGCCTGGCGGGTCTCGTTGTTGGGCAGGGCGCAGAAGCCGTCCAGCAGCTCGATCGCCCCTGGCGAGGCCAGCTGCTGCAGGACCTCGGTGGCCAGGGGCTCGGAGCCGTCGTCGCCCACCAGCGCCGCCACGCTGGTTTCCAACCGCTTGGCGATCCTGACCAGCATGGACGCCGAGACGCGGTTGATCCCGCGCTCGTACTTCTGGACCTGCTGGAAGCTGATGCCGATGGCCTGGGCGAGCTCGTCCTGGCTCACGCCCAGCAGGCGCCGCCGGATCTTGATCCGCGCGCCGGTCTTCACGTCCACGGGATCCGATATGCGGGGCATGGGCTGCTCCCAAGACAGGCCGCCCCCAGCGCGACCCGCCTGCAGCCTACAGCCTGGATCGGGGTTGCGCACCTACAATAGGAACGGGTCCGGACGGGCGCCCGCCAAGTCAGGCCAGAAGACGCCGCTCGGCGAGGATGCGCGCGACCGCGGCCTGGGCCGCGCCGATGGCCTGATGCAGCTCGTCCACCGACTGCAGGCCGCGACCGTCGCGCCTGGAGCGCCGGACCTCGCACTCGACCTCGTCCAGCCAGGCGCCGAGCTCCTGCAGGTACGCGCTGGTGAGCCCTCTGGCCCCGGCGACGCTCACGACGAGGACACCAGGCGAAGGGGGGTCTCCTGGCCGATCAGCCGGTCGGTGGAGACCAGGCGCGCCAGCGGACCGGCGATCTGGAGGGCCGCCTGCTCGGTCCCCGGCGGGCCGACGGCGTCCTCGACCAGCACCACCGACAGGCCGAGATCGAGCGCCGAGAACAGGGTCGCCAGGCCCGAGGTGGCGAAGGAAAGGCCGATGACGACCAGCTCCACCTCGCGTGCGCCCTCCACCAGGGCCCGGAGCGATCCGCTGGAGAAGGCCGACAGCCCCTGGCGCGTCATCACCGGCTCGGTGGCGCGCGGCTCGAGCCCGCGCACCGGCGGGGAGACGGTCCGCTCCAGGCCGGTGCGGCGATGGCTGTGGACGATGCTCCAGTCCCACCCCCGCGCGCGGTCGAGGATCCTGCGGCAGTTCTCGACGCACCCGGCCGCGCCGGCCCGGACGCCCGGGCCGTCCGGCGCGAACGCCTGCTGCAGGTCCAGGCAGACCAGCAGGCGGTTGACGGACGCGCGCATCGCGGAGGGCGCGGTCACGCCGCCAGGCCCTCGGCCGGCGGCGGCCCCTGGCGGCGGGCGAGCGAGCGGTCGAGCACGCCGGGGCGGTCCCAATCGCCCTCGGGGCGCAGCAGGACCTGCGGGCTGGCGTCGATGGTGATGGCGTTGGACGGGGGCGCGATGTCGAACTCCAGCTCGACGTAGGCGTGATCGGAGAAGGCCACGCCGGCGCGGCCCGGACGCTCGCGGCCGTGGAAGCACCGCTTCCAGAACGCCACGATGCGCGGGTCGGCGTGGCCCATCAGGCGCCGGTAGCCCTTGCGCGCGGCCAGGGCGAAGGCGGCGCGCGCGAGCTTCATGAGCGCCGGCAGGCCCCGGTATTCGCGGCGAATCGCCAGGCGCTCGAGCTTGGCGAAGTCGGCGAACCAGCGCAGCCGAAGGACCCCGACCGGCTCGGCGCCGCTGCGCAGGATCAGGTGGGTCGCGCCGGCGAAGTCGTTGCCGTCGTACTCCTCCTCGTAGGGACAGCCCTGCTCGCCCATGTAGACGAGGCTGCGGACGGCCACGACCTGCATCAGGTCCTCGAGGGTGCGGGCGACCACGACCTCCAGCCGCGGCTGGCCCGGATCGACCGCCTCGATGGGCGCGCGGGGGCGGTCCAGAACGCTCATGCCGCCTGCTCCCGGCGCGGAAGCCGCCAGTAGAGGCCGCCCGTCGCCGCCGGGGCGGGGGCGTAGCCGAACCGGCCGACGATCACCCGCAGCCCGTCCGCCGTGGCCGGGCGGGTGAACCAGGGGACGTCGGGCAGGACGTCCTCGATCAGGGCGATGGTCGAGCCGACGATGGCCCTGGAAGCGACGCGGGTCGAGGCGGCGATCCCCCAGCCATAGGCGGCCGCCGGGAGCTCGTCCGCCGCGGCGACAAGGCCGAGGTCGGGTCGCGCGCCCTCGAAACGGCCGGCGAGGACTGCGGCAAGACCCGCCGCGGACAGCGGGATCCAGCCCAGCACGCCGGTGATCGCGCCCGCCTCGCGATGGATGAAGACGGCCGCGCCGCCGGCATGGCGGTGGATCGCCGCCAGGGTCGGCGCGTCGCAGACGCCGGGCCCGATGAGCCCGGCGGCGAAGGCGCGGGCCTCGGCGATGTCCTGGAGCGTCGCAGGATGGACGCCGAGCGCTTCGAGCGCTGGCAGGGCGAGCCGCCGGATGAGCGGATCGGCTTCAATCGAGGCGGGTGTGACCTTGCACCCCATGACCCATGTCCCACAGGTGGTAATGTAGGATTATGGTTACGCTCGACGTGTGGCCGGGCGGGGTAGCGAAGTTCGCATGAGGGACATGCGCAGTTGACGGGTAGCGGCAGGGCCAAGGTCGGCAGGCAGCGCGCCGAGTGGTCGTCATGGCGGCTGTTCTGGGCCGTGGCGGCGTGCGGCGGCTTCGGGGCGGCGGCCCGGGCGCTGGGGATCGGCCAGCCGACCATCACGCGCCGGATCAACGACCTGGAGAAGCGCCTGAACACGCGCCTTTTCGTGCGCCAGCCGCACGGCGTGACCCTGACCGAACAGGGCAGGCTGGCCTACGACCGCGTGGTCACCATGGAGCACTCGGCCGAGGCGATCGAGAACCTGATCCTCGATTCGGAGAAGCAGCCGCAGGGCAGCGTCGGGATCGGGGCTCCCGACGGCATCGCCGGCATCTTCCTGCCGCCCCACATGCCCGAACTCGTGCGCGCCCACCCGAGGATCTCGCTGCACATCGACTGCGGGCTTTGGAGCGAGCATCCGCTGGACGGCAGCATCGACATCAGCCTGACCTTCGCCAGGCCCAGCCATCCGGACCTCATCGCCCGGCCGATCGCGCACTTCCACTACGGGCTGTTCGCCGCCCGCAGCTACCTGGACCTCTACGGGACGCCGGCGTCGCTGGCCGAGTGCGCCTCCCACGCCTACGTCCACCACAGCGCCCAGGTGCATCAGAAGGAAGCCTGGCACCCCCAGGCGGCGGCGTTCCGCGAGATCGTGTCCACCCGCATCGAGACCAACTCCAGCGCGGTGTCCTTCCAGGCCGTGCGGCAGGGCGCGGGCATCGGGCTGATGCCGACGGCGATCCTGGCGATCGAGCCCTCGCTGGTGATGCTCGACATCCCCGACATGGGCTCGCTGCAGATGTGGATGTGCGTCCACCGCGACATCGCCCGCTCGGCCAGGATCCGGCTGGTCGCCGACTGGATCCGCGAGGCGTTCGACCCGAAGACCAAGCCCTGGCACCGCGAGGAGCTCATCCATCCGCGCGACTTCATGGGCCTGATCACGGGCGGCGACGGGCCCGGCGAGCCGCCGCCGGGCGACGCGCCGGCGGACGGGCGGCGCGGGGTGGGGCCCGCCTGACCGCGTCGAGGAGGAAGCGCGTCAGCCTCCGGCGGCGCCGGAGCGGCGGCCGTTCTGGCAGATGGCCACCACCATCAGCCCGCCGATCAGGGAGATGTGCTCGAAGGTCGTGCGCATCTCGTTCAGCTGGTCCGCGCCGGACATGGTCCAGAAGTGGTGGACGATGAAGACGGTCAGGCCGGTGTAGATCCCGAGCGCGCCCGCGCCGAGCCAGGTCAGCTTGCCGCCGAGGATCACCAGCGCCGATCCCCCCAGCAGGGTGACGAAGGACAGGACCACCACCCAGGCGGGCAGGCCGAAGTGGGCGAACTCGCCCACGGACTGGTTGAACTGAAGCGGCTGCATGATCCCCGGCATGACGAAGGTGACGACCAGGGCGATGCGGGCCAGCCACCCGAACCAGGATGAGTTCAGGATGGCGGCGATGGCTTTCGGCGGCATGTGTCTTCCTCCCCACTCCGCGCAGGCCCGAGCCGCGCGGCGACGGCGCGCATCTTTGGCAGAATCAGGGGAGCCGGCAATGGCGACGCTTGGCGCGCCGGCTCAGGAGGCGTGCGTCTCCTCGGCCGCGGCGTCCTCCAGCGGCGGGCTGACCTTGAGGGCGGTGAGCTGGTTGGCGCGGCGGCGCAGCACCTGGAAGCGGTGGCCGTGGAAGATGAAGGTCTGGCCGGGCTCGGGGATGGTCTGGGCCTCGTGGATCACCAGGCCCGCGACGCTCACCCAGTCGTCGTCCGGCAGCTCCCAGTCCATGGCGCGGTTGAGGTCGCGGATGGTGACCGCGCCGTCGACGATCACGGCGCCGTCGGCCTGGCGGCGCACGCCCTGGACGGGCATGTCGTGCTCGTCCTCGATCTCGCCGACGATCTCCTCGAGGATGTCCTCGAGCGTCACCAGCCCCTGCAGCGCGCCGTACTCGTCCACCACCAGGGCGAAGTGCTGCTTGGCGCGCAGGAAGGCGTTCAGCTGGTCCTTGAGGTTGGTGGTCTCGGGGATGAACCAGGGCTGGCGCGCGATCGACATGACGTCGAGCTCGTCCAGATGCCCCCCGGCCTCGGCGACGGCCCGCAGGAGGTCCTTGGCGTGGATGACGCCGACGATGTTCTCGGCGTCGTGCTTGTAGAGCGGCAGGCGGGTGAAGGGGGCGTCCAGGGTCTGGGCGACCAGCTCGCGCGGCGGAAGATCGGCGTCCAGCATGTCGATCGAGCGGCGGTGGACCATGATCTCGGACACGTCGATGTCGGACAGGTCGAGCACCGCGCCCAGCATGCGCCGGTCCTTGCTCTCGACCGCGCCCTCCTCGTGGTGCAGCTCGATGGCGCCCCTGATCTCCTCGTGGGCGGCGAAGACGTCGGCCTTCATGTCGATGTCCACGCCGAACAGATGCAGCGTGTGGCGCACGACCCACTGGATGGCGTCCACGATGGGATCCAGGATCCGTACGAAGAACAGGATGAAGGCCGAGAGCCCGCGCGCGACGCCGTCCGGGCGGGTGATGGCGATGGTCTTGGGCAGGACCTCGACGAAGACCAGCACCAGCGTCGTCATCACCGCGGTCGAGATGACCACGCCCCAGGCGCCGTGCACGACGCGGCCGATGAACTCGGTGGCGAGCGCCGAGGACAGGATGTTGATCAGGTTGTAGCCCAGCAGGACCGCCCCGATCATGCTCTCGCGGTCGCCCAGCAGGGTGTTGACCCGCGCGGCGGCCTTGTCACCGTCCTTCTCGAGCTGGTGCATCCGCCCGCGGCTGGCGGCGGTGAGCGCGGTCTCGGCGGCCGAGAACAGCGCCGAGATTGTCAGCAGCGCCAGGATCGCCAGGAACACCAGCGCCAGGGTGGAGACGGCCTCGGTCACGGCGCGGCGCCCTGGTGGAGCAGGAACGCGCGGACCTTGGCCGCATCGACGTCCCTGGCGACGAAGGCCTCGCCGATCGCCCGCGCCAGGACGAAGTTGAGCCGCCCGGCCTCGGCCTTCTTGTCCTGGGCCATGTGGTGAAGCAGGCGGTCGGCCGCGAACGGCGCGTTGGTGATCTCGGCCAGGCGCGTGGGCAGGCCCGCGGCGGCGATGGCGGCGACGGCGCGCCGGGCGTCCTCGGGCGGGCAGAGGCCGAGGTCGGCGGAGAAGCGGAACGCCATGGCGCAGCCCAGCGCCACGCCTTCGCCATGCAGCAGCTCGTCGCCGAAGCCGGTCTCGGCTTCCAGCGCGTGGCCGAAGGTGTGGCCGAGATTCAGGAGCGCGCGCAGGCCGGTGGTCTCGGTCTCGTCCCGGGCGACGATCTCGGCCTTCATCTGGACGGACCGCGCCACCGCCCGGCCGAGGGCCCCGGGCTCGCGGGCGAGGACCTCGGCACCGTGCGCCTCGAGCCAGGCGAAGAAGCCGGCGTCGCCCAGAAGGCCGTACTTGATGACCTCCGCGTAGCCGGCGCGCACCTGGCGGTCCGGCAGGGTCGAGAGCACGCCGAGGTCGGCCAGGACCAGGCGCGGCTGGTGGAAGGCGCCGATCAGGTTCTTGCCCTGGGCCGCGTCGATGGCGGTCTTGCCGCCCACCGAGGAGTCCACCTGGGCCAGGAGCGTGGTGGGGACCTGGATGTAGGCGATGCCGCGCTTGTAGATCGCCGCCGCGAAGCCGGCGAGGTCGCCCACGACGCCGCCGCCGAAGGCGAGGACCATGTCGTGGCGGTCGAGCTGCAGGTCGAGCAGGCGCGAGGAGAGGTCGGCCAGGCCTTCGAAGCTCTTGGTCTGCTCGCCCGGCGGGATGACGATCTTCGAGGCGGAGAGGCCCGCGCCGGCGAGGGAGTCCATGAGCGTTGCGCCGTGCAGGGCGTCGACGTTGGCGTCGGCGACCACGGCGAGGCGGCCGCGGCCGAGGAGGGGGCGGGCGAACTCGCCCGCGCGGGCGAGAAGGCCCTGGCCGATCAGCACCTCATAGGCGCGCGCGCCGAGGCCCACCCCGATGGACTGGAGCCGATCGCGGGCCTGGAGCTGGCCGTCCGGCGGCGCGTCGCTCACGTCGCGGCCGCCTGCGGGGTGTCCGCGTCCAGCTGCTGGAGCGCGCGCAGCACCGCGTCGACCGCCTGGCCGGCGGGGCGATCGTCGGTCTCCACCACGATGTCGGCCTCGGCGTAGACGGGATAGCGCTCCTGCATCAGCTGGCTCAACACCTCGCGCGGGTCCTTGCCGACCAGGAGCGGACGGGTGTCCTTGCGGCTCACCCGGCGCACCATGACGTCGAGGTCGGCCTTGAGCCAGACCGAGATCGCCTTTTGCTTGATCAGGGCGCGGGTCTGCTCGTTCATGAAGGCGCCGCCGCCGGTGGCCAGCACGTGGGGCTCGCCGTCCAGGAGGCGCGCGATGACGCGCCGCTCGCCGGCCCGGAACTCCACCTCGCCACGCTCGGCGAAGATCTCGGGGATGGTGCGTCCCGCGGCCAGCTCGATCTCATGGTCGGCGTCGCTGAAGGGCAGGCTCAACGCCTGGGCGAGCCTTCGCCCGATGGTGGTTTTCCCTACGCCCATCAGGCCGACAAGCGCTATGGTGCGTCGTTGCGGGAGCGGGGTTGAGCTCATGGCCGCGCCTTCCTGGACCGGCGCCGGCAAGCGCGTCGCCGGCCGCAGTTTGTGGAGGACGCCGTGCTCGCGTCTGTAGGGAGCCCATCCATGGCTGGTCCCGCCTTTACACGATCGGGCCTCTGGCCGGCAATCAAGGTCTCCCCCAGTGACGCGGGGACAGGGCGCCGCCGGAACGGCCGTGAGGGGGCAGGCCCCCTCCGGTGTTTCACGCCACCTTCCCCGCCGGGCGGGGGATCACCAGTGGGGGCGCTGGCGCTCGCGCTCGCGGTGCTCGCCGCCGGGCCGGCGCTGGGCCAGGAGCAGGCGCCGGTGCAGGTCCAGACGCTCACGGCCCCCGACCTGTTCTCGGCAGGCGCGCCGGACGACGACCTGCCATCGGACCTCTGGAAGGGCTCGTCGGCCGCCCTGGCGCGCAAGGTCATCCCCCAGGTCGCGAGCCAGCCCCTGAGCCCGGCGGCGGCGGCGCTGGCGCGGCATGTGCTCGGCGCCTCGGCCTCGGCGCCGGACGGCGCGGGCGACGACGCCGAGCTGGCCGGCCGGCGGGCGCTGGCGCTCCTGGCGCTGGGCGACACCGACGTGGTGGAATCGATCACCGCGCGCACCCCCAGCCTGTCGCAGAAGGCGCTGCTTTCGCAGGCGGCGGCCGAGGCGGCCCTGATCAAGGGCGAGGAGGACAAGGCCTGCGGCATCGGCGACGCCCTCGCCCAGGGCCGCGGCCAGGTCTACTGGCTGAGGCTGAGGACCTTCTGCCAGGCCCGGGCCGGCCAGACGGCGCCGGCGCAGCTGACGCTGGAGCTCGCCAACCAGCAGGGCAGGGACCCGGACTTCAGCCGGCTGATGGCGGCGATGCTGGCCGGCGGGGACGGCGGATCGCCGGTGCTGGACAACGGCCTGGACTTCGCCCTGTCCAAGCGGGTCGCGTCGGGCTGGGCCCAGGCGCTGGTGAACGCGCCCGCCCCGATCGCCGTGGCGGCCGCGAAGGACGCGGCCCTGCCGCCGGACGCCCGGCTCGTCGCGGCCGCGCGCGCGGCCAGGGCCGGCTTCATCGTGCCGGCGGCCTATGACGCCGCCCCGCTTGCACCCCCCACTCAGGCGCCCGTCGCCGCCGCCCCGACGGCGCCGCCGACGGGATCGGCCCAGGACGCCTCGGCCCAGGACGTATCGGCCCAGGCCGCGCCGGCGACCCCGACGGCCCTGGACCCGCTGGCGAACCTGGCGACGGCCAACCAGCCCGGGGCCGCCGGTGAAGGCGCCCTGGTCCAGATCGCGGCCGGCGCCAACGACATGACGCTAAAGGAGCAGGCGCTGATCGAGCTCCTGAAGCGCGCCAGGAGCTGGAACGAGTTCCAGACCCTGGCCCGGCTGGCCGAGCCAGGGATCAAGACGCTGCTCGCCGCCCAGGCGGTGCTGCGCGAGCCGGTGCTGTTCGCCCAGGCCGCGGCGGCGGCCGGCGATGCGGTCTCCGCGAAGGCCGCGCGCGGCCAGGCCGGCCAGCTCGCCCCGCCGCCGGCGTCGATCGACCTCGAGCTGCTGGACGCGCTGATCGCGGCCGCCTCGCGCAAGCCGGACGCCGCGACGGTCCAGGCGCTGGACGGCGAGCTCGCCAGGCCCGACGGCGCCGGCCGGGACCGCGCGGGCAAGGCCCTGGCCCTGCTGGCGGCCGAGGGCGCGGAGCTGGGGCCGCAGGCGCGGCTGGACCTTTCGGGCGCGGACCTCGGCGCCCTGCCCGCCGCCGGCCGCCTGCAGGCGCTGGAGCTTTCGGCCGGGGCCGGCCGGACGGGGGACGTGGCGCTCTACGTCCTGTCGCTCGTCATGGACGCGGGCCAAGACGGCCTGACCCCGGCGGCGCGCGCCGAGGTCGTGCACGCGCTGAGGCAGGCCGGCCTCAAGGCCGACGCCCAGGCCTTTGCGGTCGAGGGCCTGCTCGGCCTGCAGACCCGTCCGTGAGCGGACCGGCCGCGACAGGAGCGTCGGGCGCCGGCCGGGACTGGATCGAGGCCTTCCTGGAGATGATGGCGGTGGAGCGCGCCGCGGCCCGCGCGACCCTGACGGCCTATGGCAAGGACCTCCAGGACGCCCAGGCCTTCCTGGCCCGGCGCAAGGGCGACGTCGCGACCGCCTCGGCCGAGGAGGTGGAGGCCTATTTCGCGGACCTCGGGGCGCGGGGCCTTGCCGCCTCGACGGCCGCGCGGCGGCGGGCGGCCGTGCGCCAGTTCTACCGGTTCGTGCTGGGCGAAGGCTGGCGCAAGGACGATCCTTCGCGCCGGGTGGAGGCGCCGAAGAAGGGCCGGCCCCTGCCCAAGGTGCTGAGCCGCGAGGAGGTCGGCGCGCTGATCGCCGCGGCGGGGGCCAGGGACGGCGCCCAGGGGCTGAGGCTGGGTTGCATGGTGGAGCTGGTCTACGCCTCGGGCCTGCGGGTCTCCGAGCTCCTGGCCCTGCCGCTGGCGGCCCTGGCGCGCGATCCGGCCTATCTCATTGTGCGCGGCAAGGGCGGCAAGGAGCGGCTCGCGCCCCTGAACGAGGCGGCCCGATCGGCGGTGAAGTCGTACATCGAGGCCCGGCCCGGCTTCCTGCCCAAGGGCGCCAAGACGAGCCCCTGGCTCTTCCCCTCGCGCGGCGCGGGCGGACGGCTGACGGCGCGCCGGTTCGCCCAGCTCCTGGACGAGGCGGCGCGGGACGCGGGCATCGATCCGGCGCGGGTGAGCCCGCACGTGCTGCGCCACGCCTTCGCGACGCACCTGCTGGAAGGCGGCGCGGACCTTCGGATCGTGCAGACGCTCCTGGGGCACGCCGACATCTCGACCACCCAGATCTACACCCACGTGGCCGAGGATCGCCTGCGCGAGGTCGTGCAGACCAAGCACCCGCTGGCGCGGAAGTCCTGAGGGGCAGGGTGGGCCGCTCGGCGTCTTCCCGGGAGCGTTGTTCCGGCTCCGGGGGAGCTCGCGCCGCCCCTGCCCGCGAACAGTCCTTGCGACTTTCGCAGGAGGGTGGACACCAGACTTGACCGACCTTCCACATTAACGTCTGGCGCATGACTGAACCTGACATCCGCCCTGCCAAGCCGGACGATCTTCCGGGCATCCTCGCCCTTTATCGTCAGCTCAATCCCGATGATCCCGTTCTCGACCTCGCTGCCGCCGAGCCGGCTTGGGCGGCCCTGCTCTGTTCCGGTCTGACCACCCCCTTCGTGGCGGATATGGCGGGGCTGCTGGTATCGTCCTGCACGCTGGCGATCGTCCCCAACCTGTCCCGGGGAGCCCGCCCCTACGGGGTGATCGAGAACGTCGTGACCCATGCCGACCATCGCCGGACCGGGCTCGGCCGCGCCGTCCTTCACGCTGCGCTCGACAAGGCGTGGAACGCCAACTGCTACAAGGTCCTGCTGGCGACCGGGTCTCGAAGGGAGGCAACCCTGAGGTTCTATGAAGGCGCAGGGTTCCAGCGGGGCGGGAAGACCTACTTCGAGATTCGCCGACCGTAGGACCGCTTCGGGTCGATCTCCGTCATTGCGGGGGCCCGGACCCGCACCCTCGCTGCTGCGGCTGAACGGCGGAGGCCCTGAACGTCTGCGCTGGGTGGAGAAAGCGACCTGGCAGCGTCCGACGCGCATCTGCTATTTGCGGATGTGAGCGGGGAGGCGCCGATGCTCACTGTGTTTCACGCACCGCGAACGCGCTCCCTTCGGGTCCTTTGGATGCTGGAGGAGATGGGCCTGCCTTACGAGGTGCGGCTGGTCGACTTTCCCCGGCATCGGGCCGACGCCGAATTCATGCGCCTGAACCCGGCGGGCACGATTCCGGTGTTGACGGACGGCGATGTGGTCATCAGCGACTCCGTGGCCATCATCGAATATCTCGCGCGCCGGCATGGCCCGACGGTTCTTGCGCCCGAGCCGTCCGACCCGACCTTTCCGGCCTATCTCCAGTACCTGCTGCTCGGAGAAGCCAGCCTGGCGGGGCCTATGACGGTGGTGGCGTATTGCCGGTTCAGCGGCGTGCAGGACCAGATGGAAAACCCGGGCGTCGAGGCGGCCCGGGCGCTCTTCCGGATGCGCCTGACGGCGGTGGAACAGCGGCTCGGCAGTCACGGCCATATGGCCGGAGACGCCTTCACCGCGGCGGATATCTCCGTCGTCTACGCCCTCGGTCTCGGCGAGGCGCTGGGAGCCGTCGAGGCCTTCAGCCCCGCCGTGCAGGATTACCTGGTCCGCTGCCGCAGCCGACGCGCATTTCGGCGGGCATTGACGCGCTGAACCCGAACCTGGGCCGCCTCAACATCTGCAAGGGTTCGTTGCGCCCCTTTGGCTTCGTTCCGGACAACGGACATCCGGCGCGATGGGGTCCGCCTGGGGCTCAGGTGTCGGCCCTTTCCCCTCAGCTGGGTTCCTTGCGTCGGCGCGCGCGTTCGGCGAGGCGGTGGATGAGGTAGAGCCCGGGAAGGCCGAGGCCGATGCTCCAGTGGGCGAGGGAGGCGGCGGCGCGCAGGCGGTCGGAACCGGCGTAGTAGAGCAGCCAGCCGGTCACGATGAGGAGGGCGAACAGGCCGAGCATCACGGCGCCGGACCAGCGCCGGCGGCCGAAGCTCCAGCCGTTGACGACGTGGACGCCCCAGAGCAGGCCGACCGTCCAGAGCGTCGCGAAGGCGAAGGCGCCGTGGAGCCTGAGCCACCAGGGCTCGAGCGGGCTGGGCTCGGGGCCGAACTCGCCGTGGCGCTGCAGGAAATAGTGGAAGACCAGCCAGGCGGCGCCGGTGGCCCAAAGGCCGAGGCCCACGCCGTTCACCGCGAGGCGCCGGACGGAGGTCAGGCGGGCCGTGGCGGCCGGGGGCCGTCTCAGGCGGGGGCGACCCTGCAGCCGGTTGCTCACGCCGCGGCCTCGAGCGTGCGCCAGTCCTCGCCGGGGTCGAGCACGAAGGCGGCGGCGGCGAAGCGGCGAAGGACCGGCGCGGCGGCGGCGCCCCGGATCATCACGACCTTGGTCAGGGCGTCGGCGTCCATGCAGACCGGCGCGGCCACGCTGACGAAGCGGCCGGCGGGCGCTGCGGCGCGGGTCCGGCCGTCCAGATGCAGGCCCGGCGCGCGCCAGGGATCGGGCGTGCTGGAGCTGGAGGCGAGGGCGGCGTCGGCGATCTGAACCACCGGCAGCGTCCCGGCGGCCGCGTTTGTCCGGAGGGCGACGAGCTCGGCTTCGGGGCCGAAGGCGCGAAGGTCGCCGCCGGCGTTGACGCAGCCCTTCACGGCGCCCGAGGCCTCGAGCCGCGCCACCGCGAGGTCCACGGCATAGCCCTTGGCGATCCCGCCGAGGTCCAGGAGCAGCGGACGGTGGAACCGGACGGCGCTGGGGGCGTCCAGCAGCTCGATGTCGCGCCAGTCGGCCTCGGGGTCGGGCGGAAGGGGCGATGCGGCGCGGGGCAGGGCGCCGGCCGCGACCGCGCCCGCCGCAGCGCGCACGACGTCGAAGACGCCCTGCGAGGCCTCCGCGATCTCGCGCGCGCGTCGCAGCACCTGGAAGGTGCGCGGATCGACCTGGACCGGGCCCAACGCCGCCTCGGCGTTGATCCGTGAGAGCTCGCTCGAGGGATCCTGGAAGCTCATCAGGGCGTGGACGAGGGCGACCTCGCCCAAGGCGGCGTCGAGCGCCGCTTCGGCGTCCACGCCCGCAGGGAAGGCGGCGCGCGCCTCGACGATGGTCCCGAGCAGGGGCCGCGCGCGGGCGAGCTCAGTGGGCGAGGACGATCGCATAGGTCGCCAGGAGCCTGCGCACGCCGTCGGCGACGTGCTTGGAGGACAGGGTCGCGCCGGAGATGTTCCTGATGTCCTTGCCGAGCCTGAGCGGAGCGCCGTCGCGCTTGCCGGTGAACTGGTCGCGCCAGGCCCGGCCGCGGACCTGGTCGCCGTAGCTCTCGCGGTAGTCGAGGATCTCCACGTCCTTCACCGCGCCGGAGGCGTCCAGCGCCAGGGCGAAGGTGATGAACTCGTGCTTGCCCACCACCCGGTCGAGGATGAACCAGCCGCCGGTGGAGGCGCGCCAGGCCTTCAGCTCGCGGGTCAGCAGGTCGACGCCGGAGGCCTTGTGGATCGCCCGGGCCTGCTCGTCGGACAGCGTGCGGACGTCGGGCGTGAGCGTCGCGCCCGGGAACATCAGGGCCTGGGCCTGCCCGGTCGTGAGGTAGGTCGTGGCGTGGGCGGCGGCGGGCGCGGCCAGGAGCGAGGCGAGCGGCAGGAGGATCAGGCGGGACTGCATGGGGCGGCTCAGAAGACGTAGCCGAGCTTGAAGCGGACCCTGGCCCGCTCGAAGTCGTCGGCGTCGGTGAAGCCGTTCACGATGAAACCCGGGGCGGGGTTGGCGTCGTCCCTGGCCCAGGGCAGCTGGGCCAGCACGGTCAGGGTCGCGAAGACGTGCCGGCCGCCGAAGTGGACGTTGGGCCCGAGGTAGTAGGCGACGTTGGTGCGGCTGGCGCCGTCGAACGGATTGAAGCCCGCCCACTCGCGCTCGTTCAGGAACTCCAGGCCCAGATACCAGTTCGGCCGGAACCGGTAGGAGCCGCCCAGGCCGAAGTTGACGTCCGTCTCCTGGTCCCAGTGGCGCACGTCGTCGCCGCTCCCGGGCGGCGCGGCGGGATCGCCGGGGACGCGGCGCAGCTCCTGGGCGATGGTGGTGTTGAAGGCGATGACCAGCCGGTCGTCGTGGAAGTTCTTCTGCAGGATCAGCCGCGTCTCCAGCTCGCGCGTGTTGGGCCCGATGGTGGGCTCCAGATAGACCGCCGCGCCGATGGGCGAGGTGTAGGGGCTGAGGAAGCGGTAGATCGCCTCGACGGAGACGCCTTCCGAGCGCCAGCGGCTGAACCGCCTGGCCGGGTCGACGTCATAGTCCGCGAAGATCTCGGGCGGGGCGGTCTCGCCGCCCGGCGTGTTCGCGAACACGTCGGCGTGGGCGTAGTTGAGGTAGCCCGAGACCTGGAGGTTGTCCGTGAGGCCGTAGGAGACCTCCGTGCGCCCCTGGTAGACGCTGAAGTCGCCCTCGGCGCGGCCCTCGCGGAAGGTGGTCCACTGCTCGACCTCCTTCTGGCCCTTGGGCAGCAGGTCGGTGGTGTAGACGTAGCCGAACAGCGGCTCGTCGGCCCAGGCGGCCGAGGCGCCGGTCAGCGTGGCGGCGGCGAGCAAGGCCGCGGCCATCGCGCCGATCCGAGGCGGATCGCTCATTCCCAGCTTCCTTCATGATCCGCAAATGCGAGTCGTTAGCATCTAGGATTTGATGAGAATGATTGTCAATCGCCCTTTGCGCGTTTCGTCGGTTTCGTCCGTGACCGGCGTTCGGGCGGCGAACTTGTCCCTGGCGGTGATCGCGCCTAAGTCTTTGCGCCTCTCGAACTGCCCCAGGGACTCCATGGCTGGCCCCACCCGCCACTACCTCGACTTCGAACGGCCCGTGGCCGAGCTCGAAGTCGACGATCGAGGAGCTGGAGAAGCGCGCGGAGACGGCGGGGCCGGGCGCCTTCGATCCGGAGATCGCCGCCATGCGCGCCCGCGTGGCTGAGGTGCGGCGCGAGGCCTATTCCAAGCTGGACGCCTGGCAGAAGACCCAGATCGCGCGCCATCCCGAGCGGCCGCACTTCTTCGACTACGTCCACGGGCTGATCGACGAGTTCGTCGAGCTGAGGGGCGACCGCAAGTTCGCCGACGACCAGGCCATCGTGGGCGGCCTCGGCCGGTTCCGCGGCCAGCCGGTGGTCGTGATGGGCCACGAGAAGGGCCACGACACCACCACGCGGCTGAAGCACAACTTCGGCATGGCCAGGCCCGAGGGCTACCGCAAGGCGGCGCGGCTGATGGACCTGGCCGAGCAGTTCGCCCTGCCGGTGATCACCCTGGTGGACACGGCCGGCGCCTATCCGGGCGTCGGGGCCGAGGAGCGCGGCCAGGCCGAGGCGATCGCCCGCTCGACCGAGCGCTGCCTGACGCTGGGCGCGCCGATGGTGGCGACGATCACCGGCGAGGGCGGCTCGGGAGGGGCCATCGCGCTGGCGGCGGCCAACCGGGTGCTGATGCTGGAGTACTCGATCTATTCGGTGATCTCGCCGGAGGGCTGCGCCTCGATCCTGTGGCGCGACAACAGCCGGGCCCAGGACGCGGCCGAGGCGATGAAGATCACCGCCGAGGACCTGATGCGGCTGAAGGTCATCGACCGGGTGATCGACGAGCCGGTGGGCGGCGCCCACGCCGACCCGGAGGCCGCGATCAAGGCGGTGGGCGACGCGGTGGAGGGCGAGCTTCGCGCCCTGTCCAACCTGTCGCCGGACGAGCTGCGCCGGCAAAGGGCCGAGCGCTTCTATGAAATCGGAAGGAACCTGTCGTGATGAGGCAAGGGGGGATCGCGCTTGCGGCGGCGGCGCTGGCCATCGGATGGGCCGGCGCGGCGGCGGCCCAGGCGGGCATGGACCAGATCAAGGCCCGCTACACCGCCGCCTACAAGGCCTGCACGGCGGCGCCCAGCGGCCAGACGACCATGGGCGCGATCCAATGCGCGACCGACGAGTACGATCGCCAGAACAAGCCGCTGAACGCCGCCTATGAGAAGTCGATGGCCCAGCTGGGCGCGCAGGAGCAGGCGAGCCTCAAGGCCGCCGAGCTGGCCTGGATCGCTTTCCGCAACGCCGACTGCGCCTCCCAGGGCGACCAGGGCCTGGGCACCCTTCAGCGCGTCCTGGCCAACCAGTGCATGGTGGACCGAACCATCGAGCGGACGATCGAGCTGGAGAACTTCCCGGTGAACATGGCCGGGCCGGGAGGCTGAGCCCCCTCGCCCTCCCTCTCCCCCGCTGGAGCGGGGGCGACGGCTACGTCACGGCCTTCAGCGCCTCGCCGATCTCTTCGACCGCCTCGCTCGTCGTGGCCCATGAGCACATGAACCGCACCGTCCCGTCGGTGAAGCGGTAGACGAACCAGCCCCTGGCGTGCAGCGCCTGGAGGCGCTGCTCGTCCATCTCGACGAAGACGGCGTTGGCCTCGACCGGGTGGACGACGCGGAAGGGCATGAGGGCGGCGAGCTCGCGGGCCATGGCGTTGGCGTGGCGGGCGCGCTCGAGGAAGGCGCCGGTCCTCAGCATGCCGATGAAGGGCGCGGCCAGGAACCGGCCCTTGGAGGGAAGCTGGCCGGCCTGCTTCAGGCGCGCGTCGAAGCGGCGGGAGAGGGCCTTGTCGAAGAGGACGACGGCTTCGGCGGGCGGCATGCCGGCCTTGGTCCCGCCGACGATCAGGATGTCGACCCCGAGATCCTTGATCCGCTTCAGGTCAAAGCCGGCGGCCGCGGCGTTGGCGAGGCGCGCGCCGTCCAGGTGCACGGGCAGGCCTTTGGCCTTGGCGGCGGCGGTCAGGGCGCCGACCTCGGCGGCCGAATAGACCGTGCCGTACTCGGTGGCGTTGGTCAGCGACAGGGCCGCCGGCGACTGGCGATAGGAGACGTCCGGCGCCTGGAGCGCGAGGTCCAGGGCCGCCGGATCGATCCGGCCCGCCGCGCCGGCGAGGCCGATCAGGCCGAGGCCGTGGCCGAAGAAGCCGGGCGCGCCGGTCTCGTCGGTGCAGACGTGGGCGTGCTCGTGGGCGAGAACCGCCTCGAACGGGCGGCAGAGCGCCGAGAGCGACAGGGCGTTGGACGCCGTGCCCGAGGCGACGAAGCGCACCTCGGCGTCCGCGTCCAGAAGCGCGCGCACCAGATCGGCCGCCTCGGCGGTGACGTGGTCGGTCCCGTAGCCCGAGGTGAAGCCCTGGTTGGCGGCGACTAACGCGTCCATGGCCTCAGGCGCGGCGCCGGCGGTGTTGTCGGAGGCGAAGTCGTAGCGGGCCATGGCGCTGCATGCCGCCTGGGCGGAGAGCTGTCCAGGGCGTACTCGCCCATGGCTCAGGTTGGCGCGGCCGGCGCTTCCAGATAGGCTCTTATGCCCGACCTGGACTGGGGGAGCCTCCATGGTCACGCAGGAGCCTCATGCGAGGCGCTTCAAGCTGCTGCTGGTCAAGCCGTCGCACTATGACGACGACGGCTACGTCATCCAGTGGGTGCGCTCGCCGATTCCCGCCAATTCGCTGGCCTGCGTCTACGGCGCGGCCCAGGAGGCCCTGGCCAACCAGGCGCTGGGCCCGGACGTCGAGCTGGAGATCGAGGCCTTCGACGAGACCAACATCCGCATCCGCCCCGAGAGGCTGGCCCAGCGCGTGCTCGAGGCCGACGACGGCATGGTGATGCTGGTGGGGGTGCAGTCCAACCAGTTCCCCCGCGCGCTCGACCTGGCGCGGCGGTTCCGCGCGCTGGGCGTGACGGTCGGGATCGGGGGGTTCCACGTCTCCGGCACGCTCGCCATGCTGCCGGGGGTGGAGGCCAATGTGCAGGCTGCGCTCGACATCGGCTGCTTCGTCTTCGCCGGCGAGGCCGAGGAGGGGCGCCTGGACCAGGTCCTGCGCGACGCGGCCGCGGGCGAGCTGAAGCCGATCTACAACTTCATGGACGACCTGCCGTCGCTCGACCGGGCGCCGATCCCCCACCTGCCCGCCGAGGTGATCAAGCGCACCATGGGCGGCCATTCCAGCTTCGACGCCGGACGCGGCTGCCCCTACCAGTGCTCGTTCTGCACCATCATCAACGTCCAGGGGCGCAAGTCGCGCCGCCGCTCGGCCGACGATATCGAACGGATCGTCCGCGAGAACGCCGCCCAGGGCGTCTTCAAGTATTTCCTCACCGACGACAACTTCGCGCGGAACAAGGACTGGGAGCCCATCTTCGACCGGCTGATCCGGCTGCGCGAGGAAGGGCTGAACATCCGCCTGACCATCCAGGTGGACACCCTGTGCCACAAGCTGCCCGGCTTCATCGAAAAGGCGCGCCGCGCGGGCGTGCGCCGGGTGTTCATCGGGCTGGAGAATGTCAGCCCCGACAACCTGCTGGCCGCCAAGAAGCGGCAGAACCGGATCACCGAGTACCGCCAGATGCTCCTGGAGTGGAAGCGCGCCAGGATCATGACCTACTGCGGCTACATCACCGGCTTCCCCAACGACACGCCCGAACGGCTGCTGCGCGACGTGAGGACGGTGCAGGAGGAGCTGCCGGTCGACCTTCTGGAGTTCTTCTTCCTGACGCCGCTGCCGGGCTCGGAGGACCACAAGACGCTGGTCGACCAGGGCGCCTGGATGGATCCGGACCTCAACAAGTACGACCTGAACCACGCCGTCGCGCGCCATCCCTTGATGAGCCTTCAGGAATGGAACGAGGCCTACCGGCGCTGCTGGGAGGTCTACTACAGCGATGCGCACATCCTGCGCGTGATGCGCCGCAACGCGGCCGTGGGCGCCAGCATCGGCAAGGCGCTGTCGCTGCTCGGCTGGTTCAAGGGCTCGCTCTCGGTCGAGAAGATCCACCCGCTGGAGGTCGGATTCATCCGCTGCAAGCACCGGCGCGACCGGCGCCCGGGCCTGCCGATCGAGCCCGTGTGGCTGTTCTATCCGAAGTACTGGCTGGAGACGGCGGTCAAGCTCGCGCGCTGGACCTCGATCTACGCGCGCTTCTTCTTCCACTACCACGCGATCAAGCGCGCCCAGAAGCGCTCGCCCTACATGGACGAGGCCCTGACCCCGGTGGACGAGCACGAGGAAGAGCGGGGCATGTACCAGACCGAGGAAGCCCACGCCTATGTCGTGGAGCAGCGGCGGATGGCCGACGTGCGGGCGAAGGCCGAGGCGGAGGTTTAGGGGCGCCGATCGACTCCTCTCCCCCTGGAAGGGGGAGAGGCCGGGAGAGGGGGTGGAGGCCGTTCAGCATGAGGCCAAGGCATGTGGCGCCTGCTTGCCGGACTTGGGTTCGCCGAGATGCCGCCACCCCCATCCCCGACCCTTCCCCCTTCCAGGGGGAAGGGAGGATCAAGGCGTCCCGGCCAGGAGGCGCTGGTAGGCGTCGATCAGGCTGGTGTAGGGCGCGACGCGGGTGGTCACGGTCGACCCGTTCAGGGTCACCGGCTCCTTGATCTCGAAGTGCAGGTGGATGGTGGTGGAGCTGGAGCCGAAGTTGTTGGAGACCAGGCCCAGCGGCTGGCCCCGCGTGACGTGATCGCCCACGTGCACCTTCAGCTGGTTCATCTGCATGTGCAGGTAGAGGTAGGTCCGCCCGGTGTTGGAGCTGAGGTAGACGGTGTAGGTCCCGATCTGGGAGATCACCCCGTCCTCGGCGGCGACGGCGACATAGACGGCGGCCTGGCAGCTGTTGGGCCGGATGTCCTGGCCCTGGTGGCCCGTCCCCGAGGGGCAGAGCGGGGTGGTGTAGGATCTCGGCTCGCAGAAGTTGTCGTGCCAGGGGTAGCTGTAGTCGGGCGCGTCGCACTGCGAGCCCGGCGGCCCCTGCAGCCCGCCGTGGCCCCAGACCTGGGACTGGGCGAAGCCCTTGGCCTGCTCGAGCGGGAAGCGCATGCCCGGCACATACAGGGTCGGATCAGCGACCCCGACGCCTCCGGCCTGGAGCTTGCCGGGCGGATCGTAGGTGAAGTCCGAGGCGGGGGGCGGGGAGGCCGAGGCGGGCGGCGCCTCCGACGGCGGGACCTCGTCGCTCGACGCGGGCGGCGCGGCCGAGCTGGCGGGCGGGGCCTCCGAGGGCGGAACGGATGAGGGGGGCGCCGAGGAGGAGGCCGGCGCCGGGCCGCCGCCGTCGCAGCCCGCCGCGGCGAGGCACAGCAGGCCCAAGACCAGGATGACCCGGCCGGCGGCGCCGCCGGAGCGGTTGTCGGCCACGGTCAGCCTCCCCTGGACGTGGGCAGGACGACCGCGAGCCGGCCGATCACGCCCTTGATGTAGGCGTCGCCGGCGCAGCGCGGGTCGGCGGCCGGGTTGTCGCAGGCCAGCGAGATCGAATAGGCCGCGCCGAAGCGGCTGAAGCTGGCGTCGACGCCCGACTCGCCGTGCTCGATGAGGATGCCGTCGGCCGGGATGCGGCCGGCGAGGCTCCCGCCCGGAAGCCCCCGCGCGGTTCCCGGCGGCACGGGGAAGGCCTTGCCGGCGCCGGTCAGCAGGAAGGCCATGCCCGTGGTCCGGGAGGAGACGGCGTAGAAGGCGCCGTTCGGGAAGAACCTGAGATTGGCGGCGAGGTCCGGATCGCCGGGCAGCAGGACGGGGATCTGGACCTGGTCGATGGCGGCGCGGTTGGCCGTGATGAACTTGGCGTTGACCCCGCGCCCGCGCTCATTGACCGGCGACTGGCGAAGGCGGCCGGCGGTTCCCCAGTCGATGGCCAGCGGCCGGCTCGAGCCCGGCGCAGGCGGCGGCGCTGACGTGAAGGGGCCGGCCGTCGGCTGTGCGGACGCGGTCAGCGACAGGCCCGCGGCCGCCGTCCAACACGCCAGGAACACCACGGCCCCCGCCCGCATGGCGAACCCTCCAGGAGGCGGACATCCTCGCCCAGGGATGGAATGCTGACAACGTCTCTCTCGCCGGCGGGGAAAACCCGGGCGCAACCGCCTGGTCCTGCCGCCCCGCGGCCGTTCCCGCTCCAGGGACAAGGCAGAGCGCGGCGGTTGCCGGCGCGACGCGGGAGCCCTATTCCCAGCTTCGGGCCGAGTGGAGGATGCAGACGATGGAAACGCGCAATCTCGGCCGCAGCGGCCTGAAGGTCTCGGCGGTGGGCCTGGGCTGCAACAACTTCGGCATGCGGTGCGACCTGGAGGCCTCGCGCAAGGTCATCGACCAGGCGATCGAGAGCGGCATCACCCTGCTGGACACAGCCGACGTCTATGGCGGGGGCAAGTCCGAGGAGATCATCGGCGAGGTCCTGGGCGCGCGGCGCAAGGACGTGGTGGTCGCCACCAAGTTCGCCATGACCGGCTTCAACGCCCCGGTGCGCGCTGACCGGCGTTACGTGATCGACGCCTGCGAGGCCAGCCTGAAGCGGCTGAAGACGGACTTCATCGACCTCTACCAGGTGCACCGGCCCGATCCCTCGACCCCGATCGAGGAGACGATCCGCGCCCTCGACGACCTCGTGCGGGCCGGCAAGGTCCGCTACCTGGGGGTCTCCAACTTCGCCGGCTGGCAGATCGCCGACGCGCAATGGACGGCCAGGGAGCTGGGCGCGAGCCCGTTCATCTCGCACCAGGACGAGTACAGCCTGGTCGTCCGCGACATCGAGAAGGAGGTCATCCCCGCGGGAAAGGCCCATGGCCTCGGCATCCTGCCGTTCTTCCCGCTGGCGAGCGGGCTCCTGACCGGCAAGTACAGCCGCGATGCGGCCCCGCCGGAGGGGACGCGCCTGGCCAACGCCTTCATGGGCAACCGCTACCTGACCCAGGCCAACTTCGACGTCGTGGAGAAGCTCGAGCCCTTCGCGCGCGAGCGGAACCGCTCGCTGCTGGATCTGGCGTTCGGCTGGCTTCTCGCCGAGCCCAACCTCTCGAGCGTGATCGCCGGCGCCACCAGCCCCGATCAGGTCAAGGCCAATGTCGCTGCGGCCGAGTGGACGCTGACCGCCGAAGAGGCCGATCAGGTGCGCGCCATCCTGGACCCGCCGCCGACGGGCCGCTGAAGCCCTGGTCGCGGCAGGCTTTGGTTAAGCCTAAGCCTCAACCACGTTTTCATGGGGGCGCGATAATCGAGAGGCGAACCATCGCCGGAGCCTCCCGCCGTGCTGCACCGCCTGATCTACACGAGCCGACGCGCGCGCGGCGTCGAGCAGGAGCCGCCGCAGCTGCTGCAGGACATCCTGGCCGCCTCGGTGCGGGGCAACCATGGCCGGCGGGTGACGGGGCCTGATCGTCGCCCACGACGCCTGGTTCCTGCAGGCGCTGGAGGGGCCGCCCGAGGGCGTGCGCGCGGCGTTCGAGGCGATCAGCGAGGACGACCGGCACACGGCGCCCCAGATCCTGGACCTGGCCAGGGTCGAGACCCGGGCGTTCGGGCGCTGGCTGATGGCCGGCCGGGTGATCTCGGGGCTCGACCACGCCCTGATGCGCCGCTTCGGCCTGGACGGCGAGGGACCCGAGGCCGGCGCCGCCCCCCTGCCGTTCCTCCTGGCGATGGGCGCCGCGCACGTCAACCAGCTGGACGCCCAGCACGACCGCCTGTCGATCCCCGTGATCGATCCGCGCGACGGGATCGCGCCGGCGCCGGCAAGGCCAATCGCCGCCTGACGCCGCGCCCCAGCGGCAAGGCTCAGTGAGGCTTGGCGCCCGGCTTCGCCGGCGCCCGGTCGAAGCCAAGAGCGAACTGCAGCTGGGCGCCCTCGACGGGGTGGCCGTCGTCCGTCCAGGGATCCACCGCCATGGTCGCGGCGATCGCCCAGGCCGCCGATCCGAAGCCCATGCCGGCAGGGTCGGCGACCATCTTGCAGTCGGACAGCTGACCCCCCTGGCCGATGAGGCGCTCCAGACCGACGCGTCCATGGCCGACGCCGGCCTTCGCCGCCTTGGCCGGGAAAGCCGCGCGCATCTGTTCGGGCGTGGGGCCGTGGACCCACGTGGGATTTCAGCAGGACGCGATCGTCCGGGCCGCCGGACGGCGGCTCCAGGGCGATGATCAGATCGACATAGAACGTCTGCTTCTTGCGGGGATCGGGCCGGTGCAGGGCGTGGAACAGCGGCAGCAGGTCCTTCGCGGCCGCGACATAGCCCTCTTCCTCGGGGGCCGCCTTGAGCACGTCACAGGTGTCCAGCCGCCCGCTCGGCTCGATGTCGCATCGGAACATCACGTGTCCCGGGCCTGACCTGGACGACAGCGCCGCGAAGGCCCGGCCGACGTCCTGGGCCGACGGGGCCGCCTCCCAGACCGGCTCGGTGACGAAGGTCATGGCTTCGTAGCGCGAGTTGATGTTGAAGCGGACCTGGGCGTCCACGAGCTTGCCGGCGGTCGGCTTACCCGTGAACGACTTGGCCCCGAGCGGGAACTTGTCGGTCAGCCCGAGCGCCGCCTTGCCGAAATCGAATCCCGGCGGCGCCTCGCGGGTCAGCTCGCAGTCCGACAGGCCGCCGCCATCGGCCGCCTTGCGCGTCACGGCTTCCCCCTCTTCCCCAAGAAGAGAGAGGCGTGAACCCGGATGGTTTTCAACAGTGTGAGCCGAGGCTCCGCTCAGACCAGCGCGCCGTGGCAGTGCTTGAACTTCCTGCCCGAACCGCAGGGACAGGGGGAGTTGCGGCCCGTGCGGTCCCAGCCGGCGGGCAGGGCCGACACCGGCAGGGCCTGGCGCTGGGCGGCGCTGAGCACGTTCGCCCCGCCCGCGGCGGCGAGCGCGGCGTTCTCGCCGGTGGAGGGATTCATGTGGACCTCGAAGATGTCCCCGATCGGCGCCGGCTCGATCGGCGGCGGCTCCTCGAAGCGGAACTCCACGGTCATCACCCAGCGGGTGACGTTGTGGCGAAGGTCCGCCAGCAGCTTCTCGAACAGGGAGAAGGCCTCGGTCTTGTACTCGTTCAAGGGATCGCGCTGCCCGTAGCCGCGAAGCCCGATGACGTTCCTGAGGTGATCCAGGTGCATCAGGTGCTCGCGCCATTGCAGATCGATCATCTGGAGCAGGAAGTTCTTCTCGACGCCGCGCATGTGCTCGACGCCGATCTGGGCTTCGCGCTCCTTGGCCCGCGCGTCGGCGGCCTTGACGATGCGCTGCTCGATCTCCTCGTTGGCGATGCCGTCCTCGGCCGCCCACGCCTTGATCGGCAGATCGAGGCCCAGATCCTCCATGACCCGCTCATGCAGGCCCTCGACGTCCCACTGCTCGGCATAGGCCTTGGGCGGCAGGTGGCGCTGGACGATGTCCTCGATCGTCTCGCGGCGCATCTGGCCGACCTCCTCGGAGAGGTCGTCCGACTCCATGAACTCCTGGCGCTGCTCGAACACGGCCTTGCGCTGGTCGTTCACGACGTCGTCGTACTTCAGCAGGTTCTTGCGGATGTCGTAGTTGCGCGCCTCGACCTTCTTCTGGGCGGTGGCGATGGCCGAGTTCAGCCAGCGGTGGGTGATCGCCTCGCCTTCCGCCACGCCGAAGGTGCGCATGATCCCGTCCAGCCGCTCGCCGGCGAAGATGCGAAGCAGGTCGTCCTCGCACGACAGGAAGAACTTGGAGTGGCCCGGGTCGCCCTGGCGGCCTGTGCGGCCGCGAAGCTGGTTGTCGATGCGCCGGCTCTCGTGCCGCTCGGTGCCCAGGACATAGAGCCCGCCGGCCGCCAGGGCCTTCTGCTTGAGGTCGGCGACCTCGGTCTCGAAGGCCTTGCGCTGGGCGAGCGCCATCTCGGGAGTGACCTCGACGCCCAGCGAGCGCTGCTCATGACGCCAGCGCTCGACCTTCATGTCGAGGTTGCCGCCGAGCTGGATGTCGGTGCCGCGGCCGGCCATGTTGGTGGCGATGGTCACCGCGCCGGGAACGCCTGCGTCGGCGACGATGAAGGCTTCCTGCTCATGGTAGCGGGCGTTCAGCACATTGTGCGGGACGCCCGTGCGCTTCTTCCCGTCCTGCTCGAACTTGTGGGTCTTGAGCAGCTCGGACAGCTGCTCGGACTTCTCGATCGAGACCGTGCCCACCAGGATCGGCTGGCCGCGGACGTAGCAGTCCTCGATCTGCATGATGATCGCCTGGTACTTCTCGGCGGCGGTCCGATAGACCTCGTCGTCGTCGTCGATCCGGGCCACCGGCACATTGGTGGGGATCTCGGCGACGTCCATCTTGTAGATGTCCAGGAACTCCTGGGCCTCGGTGGCGGCGGTGCCGGTCATCCCGGACAGCTTCTTGTAGAGGCGGAAGTAGTTCTGGATGGTCACCGAGGCCAGGGTCTGGTTCTCGGGCTGGATCTCGACCTTCTCCTTGGCCTCGATGGCCTGGTGCAGGCCCTCGGACAGGCGCCGGCCGTGCATCATCCGGCCGGTGAACTCGTCGATCAGCATCACCTCGCCGTCACGCACGATGTAGTCGCGGTCGCGCAGGTAGAGGACGTTGGCCCGCAGCGCCTGGTTGACGTGGTGCACCACCGAGACGTTGGCCGGGTCGTAGAGCCCCGCCGAATCCTCGGCCAGGTGCCCGCCCTGCTCGAGCATCAGCTCGATCGTCTCCGAGCCCTGCTCGGTGAGCATGACCTGCTTCTGCTTCTCATCGTGCTCGTAGGTCTCGGCGTCCTTCACCAGGTCGCGCACGAGCGCGTCCATGGTGCGGTAGAACTCCGAGCGGTCCTCGGTCGGTCCCGAGATGATGAGCGGCGTGCGCGCCTCGTCGATCAGGATCGAGTCGACTTCGTCGACGATGGCGAAGTTGTGCCCGCGCTGGACCATCTCGCGCGGGTCGTAGACCAGGTTGTCGCGCAGGTAGTCGAAGCCGAACTCGTTGTTGGTGCCGTAGGTGATGTCCGAGCCGTAGGCGCGCTGGCGGTCGAACTGGGTGAGGCCGTGGACGATCACGCCCACGCTCATGCCGAGGAACTGGTAGACTTGGCCCATCCATTCGGCGTCGCGCTGGGCCAGGTAGTCGTTGACGGTGATGACGTGCACGCCCTTGCCGGCCAGGGCGTTGAGGTAGACGGGCAGGGTCGCCACCAGCGTCTTGCCCTCGCCGGTCCGCATCTCGGCGATGCCGCCCCGGTGCAGCACCATGCCGCCGACGAGCTGGACGTCGTAGTGCCGCTGGCCCAGCGTGCGCTTGGCCGCCTCGCGCACGGTGGCGAAGGCCTCGTGCATCAGCTGGTCCAGGGTCTCGCCCTTGTCCAGGCGATCCTTGAACTCCTGGGTCTTGCCGCGCAGCTCCTCGTCCGAGAGGGCGGCGAACTGGGGCTCCAGCGCGTTGACCGCCTGGGCGCGAGAGATCATCGTCTTGACCTTGCGGTCGTTGGATGAGCCGAAAATCTTCTTGGCGAGGGCGAGCATTCAGAGTGTCCGGAACATCATGGAGCGGCTCGAGACCCGCCTTGGGGACATGCGCCGAGCCGCGGCGGAGGTCCGCCGTCTGACGCGGGCCTGACTTAAGAACGGCCCCGCCCCCTGTCAACGCGAGCGGACCGCCTGAAGGGCTTTCAAATACTGGGCCATTGCGGCCGCACGGAGGCCTTCGCCGCCTCGCGCGCCTCAGCTCAGGCGACCGTCAGCTGTTGCAGCCGCGACGGCGGCGGAGCCGCCAGCAAGAGAACGCAGAGGTCGCGGAGGATCGCGGAGGACGCGGAGATGCATCGCCCCTCTGCGTGCTCCGCGTCTTCTCTGCGACCACTGCGTCGAACGTTTCGGCCTTCGGCCGGGGAGCGGGGGAGCCTGATGACCGGGCGCCGAGGCGGCGCGACGGCGGCCTTGAAGCCTATTGGGTAGGCTTGCCCTGGTTGCGCAGGTCCGAGGTGAGCACCTGGCCGGTCTCCACCAGCACCACCCGGCGGAAGCCGCCGCCGTGGCCGCCGTCGCGCAGGGGGCTGATGTCGACCTCGACCTTGTCGCCGGGCTTCAAGGTCCGCTTGGTCCAGCCCCTGCGCTTGAGATTGCCGGGACTGGTCAGCTCGGCGGACCAGACCTCGGGCGCGGCGCCGGGCGACGTCGGCGTCACCTCCACCCACAGCAGGACGTGCGGGTTGGTCCACTGGAACTCCTTGACCACGCCCTTGAGCGTCGTGGTCCTGGAGAAGTCGAACATGGCGAAGGAGTGGTGCGCGAAGGCCGCCGGCGGGGCGGCCAGGGCCAGCACGGCGGCCGCGACGGCCGCGACGATGAACAGGGGCTTCTTGGTCGAAGGTCGTCATCGGACGTCTCCTGGCTGCCGGTCAGCCGCCGGGTGCGACGGGAATGCCCTTGTCGTGGGGCAGGGGGACGAAGACCGCGTTGCCGTCCTTGTCCTTGCGTTCGGCGAAGGCGCCTTGGAGGCAGACGCCCTCGACGATGTCGTTGTCCGGGCCGCCGGGCAGGCGCGTGAAGACGCGGGTGGTCTTCCACGGACCGGTCAGCACGTGCGGCGCGGTGATGACGAGGTCGTCGTGCAGCACGTCCGGCCCGGCCAGGTGAATGCGTTCGACCACGTGCATGTCGCCGTTGTTGGGCACGCCCACCGCCTCGCTGATGGCGATCAGGGACTGCGGCAGGACGCCGACCGTGTCCACCACCAGCGTGTCCCCCTCCCAGTGGCCGATCGAGTCGCCGTGGAAGGTGAGGTCGGGGTCGTCCGGGTGGGGCCGGCCGTCGGTGTAGATGCGCCGCAGCCGGTCGCCGTCGGATTCGCCCAGGAGCGTCACGCGGCCCGGCGTGAACAGGATCTCCATGGCGTTGTGACTGATCAGCATCCAGCTCGGCATGCCCTCGGGCAGGCAGTTGATGAAGAGGCCCCGCGGGTCGCCGGCGCGTTCCTCGGCGTCCATGCCCTGGATCTGCCGGGCGATGCCGGGCGTCCAGGGCGGCGGGTTGGAGGTCATCTGGGCGCGCTGGTCGCCGAGGTCGGGAATCCACACCCCGCTCCAGTCGGGCAGGCGCGCGAGGCCGGCATAGCCGGAAGTCTCCGAGGCGGGGCCGCCGCACGCCGCGCCGCCGGACAATATCGCCACGGACGCGATCGCCGCCGCCGCCGCCCGCATCCGAGCGTTCATGGCCTGTCTCCCGTTCCGGGCATTATTGACCGCAGCTCGCGGCGCGACCAAGCCGAAACGGCCGCCCGCCCGATCCGCGGGCATCGGGCTCGACATCTCCCCACGCGGCGAATTGTCGGTGTATATGGCCAGCCTCGCACCGGCGAAGCTCGGCGCGCCAGCCAGAATGGAGCCTTCGGGACCGACGCAGATGAAGCGGGATCGGAACAGCCATGCGGTCCTTGCCGCCGCCGCCATGATCGGCGCGTGCCTGCTCGCGCTGGGCGCCTGCAGCCAGAAGCCCGCCTCCGAGCGGGCGCCCGAGCCGGGCGACAAGGCCGTCGCAGTGGTCAACGGCCAGACGGTCTGGGCCTCGGACGTCAAGCGCGAGGCGGTGGCCCAGGGCCTGATCGGCGAGGGTGAGCCGCTGGACGTCTCCTCGGACGTCTTCCGACAGATGCTGGACGAGGTGGTCGACGAGAAGCTGCTGGCGGCCGAGGCGCTGAAGCGGCGGATGGACAAGGATCCCCTGGCCCAGCGGCGGCTGGCGGCCGCG
This sequence comes from uncultured Alphaproteobacteria bacterium, assembly GCA_963775275.1. Classification (GTDB taxonomy): domain Bacteria; phylum Pseudomonadota; class Alphaproteobacteria; order Caulobacterales; family Caulobacteraceae; genus JANWHQ01. The sequence goes on from CAVZII010000005.1 coordinate 3,043,898, forward strand.
CGCGAGCGGATCCTGGGCGACATGCTGGTCGAGAACGTCGTGGACAAGGCCGTCACCGACGACGCGATCCAGACCCTCTACCAGGAACAGCTCAAGCGCTCGAAGCTGTCGGACGAGATCCACGCGCGCCAGATCGTGACCCCGACGCTGGCCGACGCCGAAGCGGTGAAGAAGCAACTCGCCGCCGGCGCCTCGTTCGAGGCTCTGGCGATGGAGCGCTCGACAGACGCGGCGACGCGGTTCTCGGGCGGGGACCTCGGCTACTTCACCACCGACGTGATGCCGGAGGCCTATGACGCCGCGCTCAAGGACGCCAAGGCCGGCCAGATCGTCGGGCCCGTTCAAGGTGGACGCCGGCTTCGCGGTGCTGAAGGTGGAGGACCGGCGCCAGGAGCAGCCGATCGCGCTGGAGCAGGCCCGGCCCCAGATCGTGCGTTTCCTGACCTATGACGAGGTTCGCGACCTGCTGAAGCGCCTGCGCGACCAGAGCAAGGTCAAGATGCTGATCGGCCCGCCTTCGGACGTGCCGGGCGCGCCGACCGAGCCCGCCTCGGCTCCATCCAGCACGCCGCCCGAACCCCTGCCGGGGGCGTCCTCCGCGGCCGCGGCCGAGCAACCCGACCAGCCCGGCGCCCCGGCCGACGCCGCGAAGGCGAGCGGGTCCGCCCAGGCCGCCAAGCGCGCTCCAGCCAAGACGAAGGCCAAGCCATGAGGCGCCCGCCGTCCCGCCGCAGGGGCGCCGGCAAGGCGAAGGCGCCAGCCAAGACCGTCCGGGCCAAGCCGGCGGTCAAGCCGGCCGAGCTGGTCAGCCAGACGCTCGAGCGCGCGCTGGACCCGCTGGCGAGCGTGCTGAAGCGGGCGGCGCTGCAGCGCCAGGACAAGGAGCGCCGCCAGTTCGCGCCGGCGCCCGAGCCCGCGCCGGCGGCCTCGTCCGCGGCCGACCCGGTCTCGCCCCTGGCGGTCCCGTTTCCCGAGATGCCGCCGGTGCGGGGCGTCGAGCTCGGCGTCGGCCGGGCCGGCCTCTACAAGCACGTGCGCGACGACCTGCTCTTGATGTCTTTCGCCGAGGGGACGAGCTGCGCGGGCGTGTTCACGCGCCACGGCGTGGGCTCCGCGCCGGTGGACTGGTGCAAGCGCTGGCTGGAGGCCACGGGCGGGGAGGACGTTCGCGGACTGGTGGTCAACGCCGGATGCGCCAATTCCTTCACCGGCCGTCCGGGCGCGGACGCGGCCCGGCGGGTGGCCGCCGCCGCCGCCAAGCGCCTGGGCAGCCGCCAGCGCGACGTGATGCTGGCCTCCACCGGGGTGATCGGCGTTCTGCTGGACGACGCCAAGATCATCGCGCGTCTGCCCGAGGTGGAGCAGCGCCTCGCGCCCGACGCCTGGGGCGCGGCCGCGCGGGCGATCATGACCACCGACACCTTCCCCAAGGGCTCGACCGCCGAGGCCGAGATCGACGGGGTCAAGGTCCGCATCTGCGGCATCGCCAAGGGCTCGGGCATGATCGCGCCGGACATGGCGACCATGCTGGCGTTCATCGCCACGGACGCGGCGATCGCGCCGGCCGCGCTGCAGACCCTGCTCGGCCTCTACGTGCGCTCGAGCTTCAACTGCGTGACGGTGGACGGCGACCGCTCCACCAACGACACCTGCCTTCTGTTCGCCACCGGCCAGTCCGGCGCGCCGCGGATCGGCCGGGCCGGCGACCGGCGCCTGGCCGACTTCCGGCTGAAGCTGGAGCAGGTGATGCTGGACCTCGCCTGGCAGCTCGTGCGCGATGGCGAGGGCGCGACCAAGTTCGTGAAGATCACGGTGGGCGGCGCGGAAACGCCGGCCTCGGCGCGCAAGATCGCGCGCACGATCGCCGAGTCGCTCCTGGTGAAGACCGCCATCGCCGGCGAGGACGCCAACTGGGGCCGGATCGTCATGGCGGCCGGCAGGGCGGACGAGCCGATCAATCGCGAGCGGTTGTCGATCCGCTTCGGCGAGCTGTGGGCCGCCCAGGACGGGGCCGTGGCGGCCAGCTACGACGAGCGCAAGATGAGCGCCTACATGAAACGGCCCGAGCTCGACATCGGCGTGGACGTGGGCGTCGGCGCGGCCTCGGCGACCATGTGGACCTGTGATCTGACCAAGCGCTACGTCGAGATCAACGGGGACTACAGGTCCTGATCAACCTGTGTGAGGCCGCTCCCTCCCCCAGAGGGGGTAACTCTGCGCTCATGATCTTCTCCCTCTGGGGGAAGGGGGCCTAAGCTATGAAACCGCTCCTGCTCGTCGCCGCCGGCGCCCTGATCGACCAGGACGGGCGGGTGCTGGTCTGCCAGCGCCCCGAGGGCAAACAGCTCGCGGGGCTCTGGGAGTTCCCGGGCGGCAAGGTCGAGCCCGGGGAGACGCCCGAGGCCTGCCTGATCCGCGAGCTCGACGAGGAATTGGGGATCGGGATCACCCAGGCCTGCCTGGCGCCCTTCGTGTTCGCCTCGCATTCCTACGAGGACTTCCACCTCCTGATGCCGCTCTATCTGTGCCGCCGCTGGGAGGGGTTCGTGCAGGCCAAGGAGCATGCGGCCCTGCGCTGGGTGAGGCCCAGGGACCTCGGCGAGCTGCCCATGCCCCCGGCCGACGCGCCGCTCGTCGCCCACCTCAGGGATTTCCTTTAGGGCCGCCAGGGCCTATCCAGAAGCTTGGGCGGGAGGGATCGAAACAAGCTTGGCTGCGTTCTAGAGCAAGGCCGGGCTGGAATGGATTGGAGCCGCGCACGTCTTGCGTGGCCGCGGTCTGGGAGGGCGAACTGGTTCGCCGCGGAGTTCATCGTCCCGGCCGGTCTCCGGCCGGACCGGGGGTCCGGGATCGCTCCAGGCGTCGAGAGGGGTCATGAAACGCGCACTGCTGGTCATTTCGCTCGGCGCGGCCCTGGCGGGCTGCGAAACCGTCGGCCCCGTCCAAGGCCCGCCGCCGCCGCCCGCGCCCAGGCCATCGCCGGCCCCGCCGCCATCGCCCTTCCGCGAGCACGACTTCGCCTGGTCCGCACAGCACGGGACCTCCTCGATCCGCGGCCAAGTGGCCTACGGCGATGGCGCGACCCGCTACAGCTGCGCCGGCCAGCCGGTGATCCTGACGCCGGACGCGCCTTTCAGCCGCCGCCGGATCTATGAGCTCTACGGCTCGATCGACCGGGCGGCGCTGCCGGTCTCGGTGGTGCGCAGCCGTCAGCAGAACCGGCCCTCGGACGACTACAACGCCTTCGTCCGCCGCTCGAGCTGCGACGCCCAGCAGAAGTTCACCTTCCAGGGGCTGCCCGCCGGGAGCTGGTTCGTGATCGTGGTGGCGCAGCCGGCCGCGGCCGGGGCCGAGCCGATCGCCCTGATGCGGCGGGTCTCCACCCGGGGCGGGTCCGTGCGGGACCTCACCGTCGACTGACCGCGCCCGCCGGCGCCGCGCGAGGGAGCGAGCAGGTCATGGCGCTCAAGGTCATCGGCGCGGGCTATCCGCGAACGGGAACAGCCACGCTGAAGCTCGCGCTGGAGCAGCTGGGCTTCGGCCGATGCCACCACATGCGCGAGATCATCATCAACCCGCCGAGCGCGTCGGCGTGGATCAAGGCCGCCGCCGGCGCGCCGGACTGGGAGGCGATCTTCGAGGGCTACCAGTCGTGCACCGACGCGCCCGGCTGCAGCTTCTGGCGCGAGCTGGCGGACTATTATCCTGACGCCAAGGTCCTGCTGTCGGTGCGCGAGCCGCAGGCCTGGTTCGAGTTCCACCCAGGCCACGGTCTTCTCGGACGCCATGCTCGGCCGCCAGCTCGACGGGCCCATGAACGAGTTCTTCGCCAAGCTGGTCACGCGGGAGTTCGAGGGCCGCATCCACGACCGCGAGTTCATGCTGGCTCAGTTCGAGCGGCGCCGGCTCGAGGTGGTCGCGGCGATCCCGCCCGAGCGCCTGCTGGTCTACGACGTGCGCGAGGGCTGGGCGTCGCTGTGCGCCTTCCTGGGGGTTCCGGTCCCCGAGACGCCGTTCCCGAAGACCAACACCCGCGAGGAGATGGCCCAGATGATGGCCATGGCCCGCGGCGATGATGGCCAGATGGACTTCGAGCGGGTCCAGGCCATGGCCAAGCAGCGGTTCGGCCGGGACTGACCCAGGCCTGCGCGGCCCTTCCTTCCTCCAAGCAGCAGCCTCGCCCATCGAGCGCTGCGCCGCCACCGATGGAACCCACCGACCGTGTCCGGGCGTTTACCGGGCCCAGGGGCGAAACTCGAGCGAAGGAGGCTCTCATGCGCAAGTTCATCGCGGCGGGGCTCGCCGCCCTCACGTTCGCCGGAGCGGCCGGATCGGGCGCCGCCATGGCCCAGCCCCGCTGGCGCGGCCACGAGCGTCACGAGCGTCACGAGCGCTGGCGTGGTCGCGGCCACAACTCCGGCGCGGCGCTGGCCGCGGGCATCGCGGGCCTGGCGATCGGCGCGGCCCTCGCAGACGGCGGGCATGGCCGCTACGTCGACGGCTACTATTACGGCCCGCCGCGCTACGCCTACCGCTACTACTACGGGCCCGGCTACGACGGCGCGCGTCACTGCCGCACCCGCTGGATGTGGGACCCCTACGTCGGCGACTACGTCGAGCGGACCCGGTGCTGGTGACGACCGCGCCCATCCTCCCCCGCACCGCGGGGGAGGATCGCGGCCTAGTGTGGTCGATCAGAAGTTCGCAGATGATGGCGGCACCGGCTGCGAACTTCTGATCCGTAAACCACACTAGCAAATTATACATTTGCTAGTGTCCTTATCGATTCCGAAGTTCGCATCCGCCTTGCAAATGCGCTGGCGAACTTCGGAATCGGGACACTAGCGCAGATGTGATCTGTCCCGCCATCGATCCGCCGAGCCGGGTGTGGTTCAGTGCGCGGCGAGGGCGTCGATGTTCAGATTCTTTGCGGTAGCCCATGTCGCGTCACAGGATTTTCGGCAGCGAGGCCGACCAGGAAAGACCCCTGGCCTACATTCATGTGTTCAGGTCCGGCCGTCGTCGAATGTCGGGCTACATCGTCGCAGCGCTGCTGGGCGGGCTGTTCACGGTGATGGCGGCGGCGGCGGCGGTCGTGCTGGGCGCCGCCGGCGGTCCCGCCATCCACTGATCCTCCCGAGGATGAACCCACCTTCGCGGCCCGCGTCATCGGCGGTTCAGCCGCGCTTGGGCAGACTTCGACCATGACGCCCACCCGCCACCACATCGTCGGCAGCGAGACGGAGCAGGTCCGGCCCCTGGCCTATGTGACCGTCTATGCGCGAACCAAGTCCAAGCCTCGCCTCGGGGCGGTGCTGGCCAGCGTCGCGATCCTGGCGCTGATCCTGCTGGCCGGCGCGGTCTGGCTTATCCTGGGTCCGGCGATCATGCGCGCAGGGCGGTGAGCCCCGGCCCCCCGAGGACCGGGGCCTGGCCCTACTGCAGCGTCGCCTTGCCGATGACGAGGCCGTCGTCGCCCGTCGCCACATGGATCACCTGGCCGTCGGCGATCTCGCCGGCGAGGATCTGCTTGGCGATCGGGTCGACCAGCTCCTTCTGGATCACGCGCTTCAGGGGCCTGGCGCCATAGACCGGGTCGTATCCCCGCTCGCCCAGCCAGTGCAGGGCGGCCGGGTCGAGCTCCAGCGTCATGCGCCGGTCGGTCAAGAGCTTCTCCACGCGCTGGAGCTGGATCGTGACGATGGTATCCATCTGCTCGCGGCCGAGCCGCTTGAACAGGATGATCTCGTCGATCCGGTTCAGGAACTCGGGCCGGAAGTGGCGGCGCACGGCCTCCATCACGCCTGGGCGGGCGACCTCGACATCCTGGTCGTCCTCGAGCGCGGCGAGGTACTCGGCGCCCATGTTCGAGGTCATGATGATCAGGGTGTTGCGGAAGTCGACCGTGCGGCCCTGGCCGTCGGTCAGGCGGCCGTCGTCCAGCACCTGGAGCAGGACGTTGAACACGTCCGGGTGCGCCTTCTCGATCTCGTCGAACAGCACGACCTGATAGGGCCGCCGCCGCACGGACTCGGTCAGGGCCCCGCCCTCGTCGTAGCCGACGTAGCCCGGAGGCGCGCCGATCATCCGGCTGACCGAGTGCTTCTCCATGTACTCGCTCATGTCGATGCGGGTGATGGCCGCCTCGTCGTCGAACAGGAACTCGGCCAGCGCCTTGGTCAGCTCGGTCTTGCCCACGCCCGTCGGGCCCAGGAACATGAACGAACCGATCGGTCGGTTGGGGTCCTTCAGGCCCGCGCGGGCGCGCCGCACGGCGTCGGAGACGGCGACCAGGGCTTCCTCCTGGCCGACCACACGGGCGCGCAGGCTATCCTCCATGTGGATCAGCTTCTCGCGCTCGCCTTCGAGCATCTTCTCGACCGGAACGCCGGTCCAGCGGGAGACCACGGCGGCGATCTGTTCGGCGTCGACGACCTCGGGGGTCATCTGGTCCTTGGCGGACTCCTCGGCCTCGGCCAGGCGCTTCTCCATGACCGGGATCTGGCCGTACATGATCTCCGACGCCTTCTGCAGGTCGCCCTGGCGCTGGGCCTGGGCGAGCTCGGCGCGCAGCCGGTCCAGCGCCTCGCGGGACTGGGCGGCGGAGCCGAGCTTGTCCTTCTCGGCCTTCCAGCGGGCGGTCATCTCGCCCGACTGGGCTTCCAGGTCCTCGACCTCGGCCTCGAGATCCTCGAGCCGGCGCTTGGAGGCGTCGTCGGTCTCCTTCTTCAGGGCCTCGCGCTCGATCTTCAGCTGGATCAGGCGCCGGTCGATCTCGTCCAGCTCCTCGGGCTTGGAGTCCACGGCCATGCGCACGCGGCTGGCGGCTTCGTCGACGAGGTCGATGGCCTTGTCGGGCAGGAACCGGTCGGCGATGTAGCGGTGGCTCAAGGTGGCGGCGGCGACGATGGCGCTGTCGGAGATGCGCACGCCGTGGTGCACCTCGTACTTCTCCTTCAGGCCCCGCAGGATCGAGATGGTGTCCTCGACCGAGGGCTCGTTCACGAACACCGGCTGGAAGCGCCGGGCGAGGGCGGCGTCCTTCTCGACGTGCTTGCGGTATTCGTCCAGCGTGGTGGCGCCCACGCAATGCAGCTCGCCGCGCGCCAGGGCCGGCTTCAGCAGGTTGGAGGCGTCCATCGCCCCCTCGGTCTTGCCCGCGCCGACCAGGGTGTGCATCTCGTCGATGAACAGGATGATCGAGCCCTCGGCGGCGGTCACCTCGTTCAGCACCGCCTTCAGCCGCTCCTCGAACTCGCCGCGGTACTTCGCGCCGGCGATCAGCGAGCCCATGTCCAGCGCCAGGAGCTTCTTGTCCTTGAGGGATTCGGGCACGTCGCCGTTGACGATGCGCAGCGCCAGGCCCTCGACGATGGCGGTCTTGCCGACGCCCGGCTCGCCGATCAGGACGGGGTTGTTCTTGGTCCGGCGGGAAAGGACCTGGATGGTGCGGCGGATCTCCTCGTCGCGGCCGATGACCGGATCGAGCTTCTCGTCGCGCGCGGCCTGGGTGAGGTCGCGGGCGTAGCGCTTGAGCGCATCGTAGCCTTCCTCGGCCGAGGCGGTGTCGGCGGTGCGGCCCTTGCGGACGGACTCGGCGGCGGTCTCCAGGCCCTTGGCCGTGACGCCGGCCTTCTTGAGCGCGTCGGCGGCCTCGCCGCCCTCCTTGGCCACGGCGGCCAGCAGGCGCTCGGTGGTCACGAAGGAATCGCCGTGGGACTTGGCGTCCTCCTCGGCGGCGGAGAAGACCCGCGCGGTCTCTGGCTTGAGGTAGAGCTGGCCGTTTCCGCCCTCGACCTTGGGAATCTTGGCGAGCAGGGCCTCCGTCTCGAAGACGGCCGCGTCGGGCCGGCCGCCGGCGTTCTGGATCAACTGGCGCGCCAGCCCGTCCTTCTCCTCCAGCAGCACCTTCAGCAGGTGTTCGGGCGCGAGCTGCTGGTGGCGGCGGCTCAGCGCCAGCGACTGGGCGGACTGGACGGCCTGCTTGGCGCGGTCGGAGTAGATGTCGATGTTCATGCCTATCCCCGCTCGTGGCGCGACCCCTTCAGGCGTCGCGCCGCAGAGTTACAACTTCCCGTGGACCGGACCGCGAATGGATGTGCGCATCCGTCCGCCACGAACCACGGCGCGATTTGGCGCCGGTCGCCTTGATCGAGCACAACCAGCCCGTCGCCGATATGGGTGTGGCCGATTGGTCACACAAGGCGCAGGCGGCGGCCAGACCCGATCCTTCCGAAACCGTCGCCGCAGGCCACGCGTTGCATCCGCGACTCGGGCGGCGCGGTCGCAGGCGAGACGGAGACGAGACGTGGCGCGACGGCGGCCGAAAGGCGTTCTGGAGATGGGTTGGGCGGCGTTCGAGTGCGCGCTGGCGGGCCGGCGCGAACACCTGCCGACTTCCGAACAGCACCCGCCGGAGGTTCTGCGCCGCATCAGCTTCGAGGCCGGCGGCGACTATGGCTGGCGCATCTCGGCCCTGTGGACCCCCCGCGAGACGCCGCCGCCCTGGAAGATCGTGGTGGTCACCGGCGCGCCGTCCTGGGCGGAGTACTGGGCCCCGACCATGGCGGAGCTGGGCCCCGATCGCGAGATGCTGGTGGTGGACCGGCCGGGCTTCGCCCACTCCGAGCCGATCCACTGCGTTCCCAAGATCAAGGTCCAGGCCAAGGCCCTGATGCCCGCGCTCGAAGCCGCGCCCGGACAGAAGGTGCTGCTGGTGGGCCAGTCCTATGGCGCGGCGATCGCCGCCCTGATGGCGTTCGAGAGCCTGGATCAGGTCGCCGGACTGGTGCTGCTGTCGGCCTATTTCGGCCGCTCCGGGCCGACCGCCCGGCGGCTGATCGAGGTGGGACGTCGGGTCGTGGGCCTGATCCCCCGGGACCTGCGCCACGCCGTGCAGGAGGCCATGGGCCAGCCCCGCCAGCTCAATCCGGTGTTCAAGCTGCTCAACCGCCAGCCGGTGCTGATCACCTTCATCCACGGCGACGAGGACGACTTCGCGCCGGTGGGGGTCGCCAGGGCCGTGGCCGATTCCGCTTTCGTGCCCGCGCGGTTCATCGAGATCCAGGGCGGAGACCATTTCCTGAACGACCTGCCGCCCGGCCAGCTGCTGGCCTGCCTGGAGACCGCCATCGACCCGCGCGGGAGCCTTCGCCAGGTCCGCCCGGCCAGAGGGGCGCCGACGGAACGCTCCAGCTCGCCTCCTGAGCGTTGGACCGTTGCCCGAGCCGTGGCGCGGACGCATCGCGCCGCACCCGGCGGCAGCGCGCGATGAGGCGGAAATTCACCTTCTGTTTGCAAATCCCCAACAGTGCTACTGTGAGGACCAATCGGGTGAAACGGCGTCGAGTTCAGGGGGGCGCATGGCGTTGTCGGTGATCGGCGCAGGGTTCTCGCGGACCGGCACCTTTTCCCTGAAGCTGGCGCTCGAACGACTTGGCTTCGGCCCCTGTTGCCATATGAGCGAGGTGTTCAGCCGGCCCGACCTGTGGCCCCTGTGGGAGGCGGCCTATGCGGGCGCGCCGGACTGGGACGCGCTGTTCGAGGGGTTCGCGTCGACGGTGGACGTCCCGTCCAACCAGTTCTACGCCGAGCTCGCGGCGCGTTATCCCGACGCCAAGGTGATCCTGACGGTGCGCGATCCGCAGAGCTGGTGGCGCTCGATGCGTGCGACGCTGCTCTCGGACCCCGTGCGCCGGCACGTCGGCGACAGCCCCGTCGCGACCCTGATCAGGCGGATGGGCCTGCACGGGTCCGATCCTCGCGCCCAGGACCCGGACCACATGCTGGCCTGGTACGACCGGCACAACGCAAGCGTGATCGCGACGATCCCGGCTGAACGGCTGCTGGTCTACAGAATCGAGGAAGGCTGGGAGCCGCTCTGCAGGTTCCTCGGCGTCCCTACGCCGGACGCGGGCTTTCCGCACGTGAACTCCACCGAGGCCTTCCAGAAGGAGTTCCTCGAGGACTTCTCCGTCCCCGAGACCGACGAAGCGGCAAGTATGGAACCGCCGGAGGGCGAGCGGAACGGTGATCCGGAGGCCGCCGGGGCCTGACCGGCCGGCTTGCGCCGACGCGCGCTCCACGGCTATCGAAGCCAGATCAGTAGGAGGGCGCCCATGCCGCTGGCGGTGATCGGCGCGGGCTATCCGCGCACCGGAACCATGTCGCTGAAGCTCGCGCTGGAGCAGCTCGGCTTCGGGCCCTGCCATCACATGACCGAGCTGTTCACCCACCCGCAGGCCTGGCCGCTGTGGGAGCACATCGCCGACGGCGGGACGCCGGACTGGGAGGCGCTGTTCGCCGGCTACCGCTCCACCACCGACGCGCCGGGCTGCTGGTTCTACAGGGAGCTGGCCGAGCGCTATCCCGACGCCAAGGTGATCCTGTCCGAGCGCGACGCGCAGAGCTGGCTGAAGTCGATGTCGGCCACGATCATGGGCCCGGCCCACCGGGCCGACCTCGCCGTCTCGCCGGTGGGCCAGCTGATCCGCAAGCTCGCCGGGTTGATGGGCTGGGCTCCGCCGTCGGGCGAAGGGCCTGCGGGCCCGCCCCCGGCCGAGCAGATGATGGCCAGCTTCGAGGCGCATAACGCCGAGGTCCGCCGGGTCATCCCGGCCGATCGGCTCCTGGTGTTCCAGGCCTCGCAGGGCTGGGCCCCGCTGTGCGCCTTCCTGGGGGTCGACGTCCCAGACACGCCCTATCCGCACGTGAACTCGACCGAGGAGTTCGCGACCGTGGCCGTGCCGCCTTGAGCGGCCGGCTCACCAGATCGGCGGGATGATCGCCCAGGTGCGCTTGCGCCAGGCCTCGAAGGCGTCGCCGAAGCGGCTCTCGAGCGCGGCCTCCTCGGCGCGGATGCGCACGAAGTAGGCGAGCAGGCCGCCGGCCATGATGGCCAGGACGCTCCAGGCGTCGCCCTGGGCCAGGCCCACGCCGAGCAAGATGCCGAGCGCGCCGGTGTAGGAGGGGTTGCGGATGAACCGGTAGGGCCCCTTGGTGATCAGCCTGTGGTCGTCCTGGACGATCACCGAGGTCCGGAAGAACCGGCCGAGCGTGAGAACCGACCAGAACCGGAAGAGCAGCCCCGCCCAAAGGATGGCGATGGCGCCGTAGAACAGGACGTCCGGCCGCAGCGGGATCGTCCCGCGCGTCGTGATCCAGGGGATGGCGAAGCAGCCGAGGAAGCCCGCATTCTGGAGGATGACGATGGCCTGGAAGCTGCCCCGGTCGCGGTTCTCCCCGTTCACCCGGCGGGCGTCGCGGGAGAAGACCCACATCTCGTGCAGCACGAAGGCGGCGAAGCTGGACCAGAAGACCGCCGTCCAGAGAGGGTGGTCGAGATAGAGCGGATGGGGGCGCATGCGGCGGGCGGCGGGTGTGGCGAGGATCGCAAGACTTTCACAAGCTTGGCCGCGACGCCAGCGTCCGACGTGCGGGCCGCCCGCGCACGCCCTGGTTGACGCGGATCAATGCCGCCCGGTCCTGCGCTGATAGGTTGCCGCCATGGCGATCTATCAACTCATATTCTCAGACGCGCAGGGCGTCGAAGCCGCGCAGGGCGTGATCCACTGCGCCGACGATGCACAGGCCAAGGCCAGCGCCGAGCGCCTGCTGCACGGCAAGGACAAATGGCGCGCCGTGGCGGTCGCCAATCTCGGCCGCCCGGTGGGCACGATCCGCAGAGAAGAGCTGATCGACGTCTGACCGTGGCGCGGCCCGGCCGGCTCCTTTAAGGTCTGCGCGACCAAAGGGGCAGCCGAGTGAAGCTGCATCGTCAGCTGTTGATCCTGGCGCTGGCGGCGGTGCTGCCGCTGGCCGTGCTTTCGGCGTTCCTGGGCGCGGGCGAGCTCCGCCAGGGACAAGATGCCGTGCGGCGTCAGGCGCAGGCGAGCGTCGACGCGCTGGCCACCGACCTCGAGCGCGAGCTGAACGGTCAGGCCGAGACCGTGAGCACGCTGGCCCTGTCGCCGCAGTTCGACGCCTCGCCCGATCCCGCCTGGTTCGCCGACTATGGCCAGCGCCTGCTGCAGGCCCATCCCCTGTGGATGGCGATGTCGCTCACCGACCCCGACGGGCGGCGGCTGATGGACGCGCCGGCGCTGCCGCCGGGCATCCCGGGCCAGGTCATCGACGCGGAGAGCCACGCCCAGGCCGTCGAGACACGTCGGACGGTGGTCGGCCGCATCCTGATGTCGCCGCGCGGCAATGTCGCCTACGCGGTGTTCGCGCCGGTCATTCGCGACGGCGCGGTTCGATACGTGATCGGCGTGGTGATCCGCCCGACCGAGACCCTGTCCCTGCTGCGCGCGAGCAAGCTGCCCGAGCACTGGCGCGCCGGCGTGCTCGACCAGACCCAGCATGTCGTCACCCGGACGCTGGAGCCCGACGTCCCGACGCTGGAGGCCTCGCCCGAGGCGCGCCAGGCGCTGGATCAGGCGCCGGCCGGCGCCTACCGGTCCCACGGCCTGGATGGCCTGCCGCTGGTGGTCGCCTACCGTGTGCTTCCCGACTCCGGCTGGTCGGTGCACGTGGCGATGCCGCGCAGCGCCTATGAGGCTCCCCTCGTGCGCGCGGTCGGGCTGCTGGCGGTGAGCGGCCTGGCGAGCCTGTTCCTGGCGGGGCTGTTCCTGTGGTTGCTGTCGCGCGAGCTGGGTCTTCGGCAAAGCGAGGCGGCGGCGGCCGAGGAGAGCCGGCGGCTGGAGGCCCTGGGGCGCATGACGGGCGGCGTCGCCCACGATTTCAACAACCTGCTCATGGTGGTCCAGGGCAGCGCCGAGCTCCTGCGGCGACGAGTCACCGGCAACGAGGGAGCGACGGCCCTGATCGACGCGATCCTGGCCGCGGCCAGCCGCAGCCATCTGCTCACCCGACAGCTCCTGGCGTTCGGACGGCGCAGTGCGCACAAGCCGGTCAGCTTCCGCCTGCAGGATCGCGGTCCGGCGATGCTGGAGATGGTCCGCCGCTCGGTGACGGACCGGATCGAGACCCGCCTGGAGCTGGCCCCCGACGCCTGGGCCGTCCACGCCGACCCCGAGGCGCTGGAGATCGCCCTTCTGAACCTGGCGGTGAACGCCCGGGACGCCATGCCGTCGGGTGGGGTCCTGACCATTGCGGCCCGCAACATCGCCCTGCAGCCGGGGCGCGACGAGGGAACGGGCCTCGAGGGCGAGTTCGTGGCCCTGGGCGTCGCCGACACCGGCGCGGGGATCGCTGCGGAGCACCTGAGGCACGTGTTCGAGCCTTTCTACACCACCAAGGCGCCCGGCCGCGGGACGGGCCTGGGCCTCAGCCAGGTCTACGGCTTCGCGCGCCAGTCGGGCGGCGCGGCGAAGATCAAGAGCGCGCCGGGGGAGGGGACCACCGTCACCCTCTACCTTCCCAGGGGCGAGGCGCCCCCGAAGGCGGCGGGCGCGGACGCTCAGGAGGCCCGGGGCGATGGGCGGGTGCTCATGGTGGAGCAGGACCCCGACGTGGCGGCGCTGACCCTTTCGATGCTCGCGGCGGCGGGCTTCGAGGCGAGCCGGCAGGCCGACGGCGCGGCGGCGTTGGCGGCGCTGGATCGGGGCGAGCCGGCGGACGCCATGCTGATCGGCGGCGATGCAGGCGGGCGTCCGGCGAGCAAGCTGGCCAAGGCGGCCCGCGCGCGCCGGCCCGGGCTGGCCGTCGTCGTCATGACCGGCTCGAGCGGGATGGCGGGCGTCGACGGCAAGACCGGCGTGGTGGTGCTGCCCAAGCCCTTCGGCCACGCCGAGCTGGTGGAGGCCATCGGCCGGGCGCGCGGCGCCTTCGCCGAGGCGTCCCCCGAGGACGCCTGAAGCCTGCGCTCAGCGCTCGGAGCCCGGCCGTCCGCGCAGCGATTTCACCTCGGACCGGCGCGCCTTGGCCTTGAGCCGGCGCTCGCGGGACGCCTTGGTGGGCCGTGTGCGCTTGCGCGGCGGTGCGGGCGGGGCGGCGGCCCGCGCGATCAGCTCGACCAGCCGCTCCAGCGCGTCCTGGCGGTTGCGCTCCTGGGTGCGGAAGCGGCGCGCTTGGATCACCAGCACCCCTTCCTGCGACAGACGCCGGCCGGCCAGGCGCGCAAGGCGTGCGCGCACCTCGCCGGGCAAGGAGGCGGCATTGGCGAGATCGAACCTCAGCTCCACGGCGGTGGAGACCTTGTTGACGTTCTGGCCGCCGGGCCCGCCCGCGCGCACGAACCGCTCCTCGATCTGCAGCTCGTCGATGGCGATGTCGGGCGTGACCTGGATCATGAGCTCAGTTCGACTCCGCGCCGGCCATCGCGACAACCACCGCAGTTGAGGCTGTCGACGTGGAGGATGTCGCTGTGGGCTATCTGCTCGAAGGCCGGTGGACGGACGAAGACCCGGTGGAGACCGGCTCCGGCGGCGAGTTCAAGCGCATCGCCAGCGCCTTCCGCGACCGGGTCACGGCCGACGGCTCGTCCGGCTACAAGGCCGAGGCCGGCCGCTATCACCTCTATGTCGGCTACCACTGCCCCTGGGCGCACCGGACGATCATCTACCGGGCGCTGAAGGGGCTGGAGGACGCCATCTCCATCTCCTACTGCCTGCCGGCGTTCCGCGAGAACGGCTGGACCTATGAGGCGCGGCCGGACTACCCGGACTGCACCGCCGACCAGGTCAACGGCTACCACTACCTGTGGGAGGCCTACGCGGCGGCCAAGCCCGGCTACACCGGCAAGGTCACCATCCCGGTCCTGTGGGACAAGAAGACCCGGACGATCGTCAACAACGAGTTCCTCCGAGATCATCCGGATGCTGAACTCGGAGTTCGCCGGGATCGCCAGGAACGATGCGGACTACTACCCCGAGGATCTGCGCGCCGAGATCGATGCGCTGAACGACGTCATCTATCCAAACGTCAACAACGGGGTCTATCGCTGCGGCTTCGCCCGCAGCCAGGACGCCTACGAGGAATCGTACGACGCCCTGTTCGCGGCGCTGGACGACCTGGAGGCGCGCCTGACGAACCGGCGTTACCTGCTCGGCGCCCAGCCGACGGAGGCGGACTGGCGACTCTTCCCGACGCTGGTCCGCTTCGACGTGGCCTACTTCTCGATCTTCAAGTGCAACCGCCAGCAGCTTCGGGACTTCCCGAACCTCTGGGCCTACACCCGCGACCTCTATTCCATCCCGGGCGTGGCCGCGACGGTGAAGCCCAGGCTCTATGTCCAGAACTATTATTCGCTGGAGCGCGTGAACTCGCGGGGGATCATTCCCAAGGGAACGCCGGTGGACTTCACCGCGCCGCACGGGCGCGAGGCGCTGGGCTGAGCCTTTCGGATCACTCCGGCTTCAATGCGTCGGTGAGCCGAAGGCTCTGGGGCAGGATGGCCGCGAAGGGCTCATAGGTCTCGTCGCCGTCGGGATAGCTGTAGACCAGCCGCGCCAGCGCGCCCTCGAGGTTGCGGTAGACGGTCCTGGTGACGACGCCCTTCTGCTTCCAGCTGATTTCGAACTGGCCGTTGACGCGCGTGTAGCCGATGCCTTCGCGGCCCTCCTGGCCGGCCTTGGTCTTCTCCCAGACGGCGTCGAAGGCGTCCTCGTCCAGCGGCGGATCGATCGCCAGGACCATCGCTGCCTTGCCGTCGGCGCTCTCGAAACGACGCTCGCGCCCGTTCCGGCTGGCCTTGGTCAGGAGCGCGGCGGGATAGCCGGCCGACCATCCGTGCGCCTCGTCGCCGATCATGGTCCAGCCCGCGGCCGTCTTGGCGGCGTCGGTCTTGTCGCGCAGTTCCTGAAGGTCGGCCTCGAGGATCAGGCCGGTCGCCGCCCGCCCGTTCGCGCCCTGCCAGTCCGCCAGCGCCTCACGCTGGGAGTCGTCCGGCGGATCATCGCCGGTGTCGCCGAAACCGTCGCTCGATCCGTTCCAGAGCAGGAGCTCGACCAGCTGGCGGCCGCTCACCGCATCCGGCGCGGCCAGAGCCCCCAGCCCCTCGATCGGCCCTGCGACCGGTGTGAAGCTCACCGCGCCCTCGGCATGCTCCTGGTCGTCGTCCTCGCTCTTGAACACCATGCGCCCGGCGCCGGGCGCGCCCGGTCCGGCGAGGTCGCCCGTGATGGCCAGCTTGCCGTCCTCCAGGTCGACGGAGAGCGCACACCGGCTGTCCGCGCAGGTTCCCCGGATCTCGCCCGAGCCGGCAGCGGGCGGCAGCGCCGAGAACCAGCCCTCGACCTCGCCTTGCAGCAGCCCGTCGCCGGGCTTGATCGTCGCGTCGATGACGAAACCGGCCGGCGCCGGGTCCTTGGCCGCGGGGGCCTGTCCGATCACGCGCAGGAGGCGCGGAGCGGGATCCGCAAACGCAAGTCCCGCCCACGCGAAGACGAGCGCCGCCGCGCCTGCCGTTGCGAGCTTGTCCATGTTGTGATCCCCCGCCCGGGCGAGCCCGGCCGGGCCCTCTTACGCCCGGCGGGGACGGGCGCCACTGGCGAGGCCCCCGGGGTTGGGCTTTACTTCGGCCGGACGCGACACGCGCAAGGAGACCCGCATGGACGGATCAACGGCGCCCAAGGGGGGCGAGATCGAGCTACAACCGCAGTCGATCCCCGCGCCTGCGGCGGTCAGCGAGGCGGCGCGGACCTATCTGTCGACGCCGTTCTGGGCGGGCGACCGGGCGAGGCTGGATCCCGACGACATGGCCGGATGGGCGGCCGCCATCGCCGACGTCGACCGGATGATGGCGCCCATGGCCGAGCAGATGCTCACCCAGTCCAGGTCCTCGGTCGAGAAGACGCAGATGGGCGGGGTCACGGTCTATGTCGCCACGCCCCACGAGCTGATGGCTGAGAGCGCCGACAAGGCGCACCTCTACATCCACGGCGGCGGCTGGGCCTTCATGTGCGGAGAGTCCGTCCGCGGCCAGGCGGCGGCCCAGGCGGACCGGCTGGGGCTCAAGACCTATGCGGTGGACTACCGCAACCCGCCGCTCGACCGGTTCCCCGCGGCGCTGGACGACTGCGTGGCGGTCTACCGGGCGCTGATCGAGCAGGTCCGGCCCGAGCGCGTGGTGATCTCCGGCGGCTCCGCCGGCGGCAACCTCTCGGCCGCGACGGGGCTCAGGATCCGAGACGAGGGCCTGGCCTGGCCGGCGGGGATCGCGCTGATGACGCCCTGCACCGACGGCAGCCTGATGAGCGACACCATGTACGCCAACGACCAGATGGACATGGTGCTGAAGTTGGAGGCCATGGCCGAGTTCTGGGCCGTCTACGCCGGCAAGGCGGACCGCAGGGACCCCTACCTCTCGCCCGTCTTCGCCGACTTCTCCAAGGGATTTCCGCCGACCCTGCTGCAGACCGGCACGCGCGACCTGCTGCTGTCCGACACCGTGCGCCTGCACCGGGCGATGCGCGCGGCGGGCGTGCAGGCGGATCTTCACGTCTTCGAAGCCATGCCCCATGGCGGCTTCGGCGGGACGTCGCCGGAGGACCTGGACCTCGACCGGGAGCTGCGGGCCTTCTTCGCGCGGTCCTTCGCCCGCGCCAGGTGATCCGCGCCCGGCCGGCCTGCGTTTGAGGGCGGACGCGCCCTCGTCGATGCGGGGCTTCGCGCGGATGATAGGCCTGAAGCCCCACCGGGCGGCTTACGGCGCGCTCGACAACGCGGGGCGCACGGGCGAGCCCTCGGCCGTGAAGCTGGGGAGGGCGGCATCTTCGTCCACCTCGCCGCCCATCTGGACGAGGCGCGGGTGTTCGACGAGGCGATGACCGGCGAGTCCCTCACCCAGATCGGGCCCGGCTCAGTCTGGTCAGTCGTGCAGGTCCTCGCAGGCCTCCAGGCTCGTCCCCTCCACCTGCAAGGTGGCGTGGCTGATGCCGAAGCGTTCGTGAAGGTCCTGGCAGACCGTCCTGAGGAAGTCGTCGTCGCCGCCTGACGGGCGCACGAGGTGGGCGGTGAGCGCCGTCTCGGTGGTGGAGAGCGGCCAGACGTGCAGGTCATGCACCGCTTCCACCCCCGGGCGCTGGGCGAGGAAGGCCCTGACCGCCCCGATGTCGACGGCCTGCGGCGCGGCGTCCATCGCCAGGTCGAACGCCTCGCGCAGCACCTCCCAGGCGCCGAAAAGGATCACCGCCAGGATGATCAGGCTCATCGCCGGATCGATCCAGGCCTTGCCGGTGAAGAGGATCAGGGCCCCGGCGACCACGACGCCCGCCGAGATCCCGGCGTCCGCCGCCATGTGCAGGAAGGCGGAGCGCACATTGACGTCGCCGGCCCGCCCGCGGGTGAACAGGGCCGCGGTCGCGCCGTTCACGACCACGCCGGCGGCGGCCACCAGCATCATGATCCCGGTGGCCGGCAGCGCGGGCGAGGTCAGCCGGCCGATCGCCTCGCTGGCGATGAAGCCGCAGGCGAAGATCAGCACGATGGCGTTCACCAGAGCCGCCAGGACCGTGGCCTTGCCGAAGCCGTAGGTGCGCCTGGGCGCCGCCGGGCGGCCGGCGAGCCAGGTCGCCGCCCCCGCCAGCGCCAGCGCCAGGATGTCCGAGACGTTGTGCCCGGCGTCGGCCAGGAGCGACATCGAGCGCCCCAGAAGACCCGCGACGATCTCCACGACCACGAAGCCGGTGTTCAGGCCGATGCCGATCAGCCACCGCGCCTCGATCCCGCCCGCGCCGGCATGGGCGTGCGAGCCATGGTCGTGATGGTGGGCGTGGCCGCCGTGCATGCCCGTCTCCTAACGTGCTTGCGGCGACGCGCGCTAGTGCTGCGATTCAAACGAATGGTCCACCATTCGCCTGAGCCTCGCAGCACAAGTCTTTGAATTAGTGTCGCGAGCACGAAGCTCGCCAGCGGGAGCGCGCTCGCGAGCAGGCGAACTCCGGACCCGCCCTGCTAGTGGCCGGGCGAGCTCAGGTAGTTGAGCAGGGACGAGGACTGCAGCGCGGAAAAGATGTGGGCCGAGGCCTGCAGCGCGACCTGCGACTGGCTGAGGCGCGATGCCGCCTCGGCCATGTCCACGTCGGTGATGCCGCCGATCATGGTCTGCAAGGTGGTCTGCCGGTCCTGCTGGGTCGTGGCCGCCTGGTCCACCCGGTTCTGCAGCAGGCCGTTGGCGGCGACGGTGTTGGTCAGTCCCTGATTGGCCGAGTCGAAGGTCGACAACATGCCGGTCAGGAAGTCGATCTGGGTCTGGGTCAGCTGGCCCGACAGCGGCCCGTTGGCGCTTTGATCGAAGGCCTCGACCGAGGTGAAGGCGTCGAACAGGTCGCTCCCCACCGCGTCGGCGAGCATGCCGTTCTGGATGGTGGTGGACTCGTCCAGGCGGCTGGTCTGAGCCAGCTGGTCGTTCTGGAAGATGCCGCCGGCCGGCGGGGAGGTGAGGTCCGCGAGGGACTGGGCGGCGACCGGCGCGGTGTCC
The DNA here is from genome assembly GCA_963775275.1 of uncultured Alphaproteobacteria bacterium. Lineage (GTDB taxonomy): Bacteria > Pseudomonadota > Alphaproteobacteria > Caulobacterales > Caulobacteraceae > JANWHQ01. The sequence continues at coordinate 3,063,279 of CAVZII010000005.1, forward strand.
ACCTTGCCGCCGGCGAAGAGGTACTGGCCGTTGAACTTGGTGTTGAGGCTGGCCGCGGCCTGGCTCAAGTAGCTTTGCAGCGACGGCATCAGGCCGTCGGCGCTGCCGGTGGCCACCGCGTTGGCGATGGCGGCGCGCGCGCCCTGAGCGGCGTCCTGGACCTGGGTGAGCGCGAGGTTCTGGGAGTCGAGCTTGGCCGCAAGCGTCTTGGCGTTCTGGACGTAGCTGTCGACCTGGGACTTGACCGACTGGGCGGCGGTCAGGGCCTCGGCGTTGGCGCCGAAGCCCTTGAGGTCGGAGGCGGCCTTGCCGCTGGAGACCTGGACCTCCGCCTGGTTCTGGCGGAGCTCGTTGGCCATCAGGTTGACGATGACGGAGTTGTAGGCGCTGAAGGTGGTGACACGATCCATCGGTCGGGCCTCACTGGATCTGGAGCAGGGTGTTGTAGAGGTCGCTCACCGCCTGGATGAGGCGGGCGGCGGCGTTGTAGGACTGCTGGTAGGTGGTGAGCTTGATCAGCTCCTCGTCGAGGTTCACACCCTCGACGGCGGTCCTGCGGGTGTTGGCCTCGCTGGCCACGGCCTGGGCGGCGGTCGTGGCGGAGGCGGCGTGCGAGACCTGCTGGGCCACCGAGCCGGCGAACTGGGCGCCGTATTGCGACAAGGTGAGGCTGAGCGCGCCGAAGGGACCGGCCGGATCGAAGCTGGTCGTCTGATTGCCGGCGGCCGCCAGGAGCAAGGCGCCGCGGTTGTCGCCCGGGCTGAGGGCGCTGTCGCCAGCGACGGCGGTGGTGTCCAGCTGAGCCAAGGACAGCTTCATCGAGTCCGCGGCGATGTCCTGGCGGATCGAGAAGGTGGCCGCCCGCTGGCTGCGGAGCGCGGGATTGAGTCCGAAGAGCTGGGTCAGGGACGCCCCGCCCGAGCCCCACTCGCTGAAGTCCGAGACGACGCTGATGTTGGTGCCCGGAGTGAGCGGGGCGAAGGTCAGGGCGCCGTTCGAAATCGAGGCTGAAGCTGCCGTAGGCGCCCACGCCGCTGGAGACGTCGTTCAGGGCGGTGACCACGTCATCCACCGTTCCGCCCGTGGGGACGGCGATGGAGACGTCGCGCAGCGGCGCGCCGCCGGAGTCGATCAGGCGCAGGGCGAGGACGCCGCCCGCGCTGAAGCCGTTGGCGTCGGAGCCCGACAGGCCGGTGTTCGGATAGGGGAAGCCGGACGAGGAGATCAGATCGTTCAGGCCGAAGAACTGGCTGAACCCGCGGCCGGCCTTGTTCGACGGCGTTGTGGGATCGTCGGCGATGGCGATTCCGTTCCCGCCCGTCGCCTGCAGGGCGAGCGCGCCGTTCGAGAAGCTCGCCGAGCCGTTGACGCCCAACGCGGTGTTGAGCGTGGAAAGGAAGGTCGCCGCCGTGAAGGCCTGGGGCGCGCCGCCGTCCGTGGTCATCGTCCCCGCGTCGAAGTCGACGTCGATGCGGCTCTGCACCACGCCCGAGCTGTCCAAGACGTCGAGCGTGGTCTTGCCGGTGAAGCCGGAGACGGCGGTCGGCAGGTCAAGACCGGTGTCGCGCCCCGTCAGCTGCGAGGGCGGGGGCACGGCGCTCGAGGCGTTGTGGATGGCGTTGATCTGGTTGACCGCCTGGGTGACGTACTCGCCGAGCTGGGCGCCGATCGCCGGCAGCTGGATGTTGCGGGCGTCCAGGAGGCCGCGCAGCTCGCCGCCGTTGGGGAGCATGGCGCGCGGGTTGCCGCCGGGCGAAGCCACCGAGATCTCGCCCGCGGCCGTGTTGGTGTTTGAGTAGCTGAGCACCGCGGCGCCCGAGCGGCTGACGAGCAGGGAGCCGTCCGTGCTCTGGATGTCCACGCCGCCGTCCGACCGGCGCGTGACGCTGACATCCATCAGTTGGGACAGCTGGTCGACGAGCTGACTCTGGGCGTTCTCGGCGCCGGTGGTGTCGCCACGCGCGGCGGTTTCGCGAACGATCGCCGTATTCAGGTCGTTGATCTGCGTCAGCAGGCCGTTGATGTTGGAGACGTCGGCCGAGACGCGGCTGTCCGCCTCCCTGGACAGCTGCTGCAACTGGCTCGAGGCCTGGGACGAGGCGTCGAGGAAGCCCTGGATCGCCGTGATGCTCTGGTTGCGCGAGACGCTGGAGGCCGGATCCTGGGCGGCGGAGGAGAAGGCCGAGAAGGCCTGGTCGAGCTGGCCGAAGTAGCTCGAGCTGGAGCTGGGGTCGCCGAACAGGCTCTGGGCGCGGTCCAGCATGTCGGACAGGACCTGGGCGCCGCCGGCCTGGGCGGTCGCCGTCAGGCTGGCCTGCTGCAGGAACTGGTCGACGGCGCGGCTTATGCCGGCGATCACCACGCCCCCGCCCGCCTCGGACAGGGTGACGGACTGCTGGTCGGCCACCTTGCGGGCGTAACCAGGCGTGTTGACGTTGGAGATGTTGTCCGAAATGACGCGAAGCTGCGTCTGGGCGGCGAACAGGCCCGAGCTGGCCGAGCCCAGGATGGCGTTCAAGGTCATGGCCTGAGCGCCCCGCGCCCGGCAAGGAATGACGGTCCGGTCGGCAGAAACCGCCGCAACCCGCCCGACGGGCTGACCTGGAGCCTGGCTAACTCGTTGATTTCCATAGGCTCTGCCTTTCGGCCTCCATGCCTCGCCACAAGCCGGCGCAAGAGTGGCGCCAGTTCCCCGGCGCCCGGCGCCAAGCGCCATGGGCCCGGCAAAATCCGCCGCGCTGCGGCGAGGGGGCGAGCCGGCGCTCTGCGGCATTCCGTAGTGATTTCAATGAATTGAGCTCGAATTCGGCAGTTGGCGCGCCGGTTGCTGCGGAAGCTCGACCGTTCTTGCGCAAAACGCGCTCCCCTCTCGTACGGGACGCCGGATGCAGGCCACAGCCTTCGCCGTGACGACATCGCCGAGCCCGGGCCCCGCGGCCGCATCCGCAGGGGCTGCGGGGCTGTTCGACGACGCCTTCGGCCCGGGCGCCGCGCCGGTGAAGGGCAAGGGCGCCGATCCGGGCGACCCGTCGTCCGTGCTGCCCCCGAGCCTGTTCGCCCAACTCCTGGCCGGCGCCATGGCCGTCCCGAACGCCGGCGCGGCCCAGGCGGCGCAGGCGGGCGGCGCGAAGCCCGCTTCGGGCGATGGCGGCTCCGGCAAGGGCGGCGCGGCTGCGCCGCTGGCCAGCGCGACGACGAGCCCAGCCAGCCAGGGCGCCGGCGGCGCAGTCCCCATCGCAGTCCCCGCCGCTGCCGCCTTCGCGGACATAGCGTCTTCCGCATCCACGCCCGGCGCCGGTCCGGGCGCGGCGCCCGCCGGTCTCGGCGCGAGCGCTACAGGAACCGTCCAGCCGGGGCCCGCACCGTCTGGCGCGGCGCGGACGGCGGCCGCCCAGGCCGTCGCGACGGCTCAGGCCGCGACCTCGACGTCGGCGCCGGCGATCGCGCAGAGCGCCGCCCCCGTCACGGCGGGCCCGGCGATCCCCGCCCAGCCGGCGATCCCCGGTCAGGCGATGACGCACCCGGCTGCGCCGTCCGCCGCGGATGAGGCCTCGACCACGGCGAGCGCCCAGCCGCCTGGCAAGCCGCCTGGCCAGGCGATCGCCGCCGTCGCCACGCCCGGCCCGCCGCCGTCTGCGCCGGCCGGCCCAACCGCGGCGCGCGCGGCGGCGCAGCAGGCCGCCGCCGAACCGCCTGCCGTCGCAACGACCGCGGGATCCGTGACCGGCGCCGCGCCGGCCGCCGTCACCCAGGCCGGGGCGCAGGCCCTGGTCCAGGGCAGGGCGGCCTCTCCAGCCCATTCGGCCCCGGCCGGCGCCCTGGTCGTGGCCGCCCTGGAACAACAAACTCCGTCGAGCGGCCCCGCCGGGCCGGGCCCGCAGGCTGAAGCCCAAGCCCAAGCCCCAGCCCCAGCCCAAGCCCCAGCCCCAGCCCAAGCCGATCTCATGTCGGCGGTTGCAACCCCCGCGGCGCCTTCCCCGCCGACGGCGCCAGCCTGGGTCGCCGGGCCTGCTGCGTCCGACGCGGGGGCCGCCGCCCCACCGCCGTCCCCCCCGCCGGCAGCGCCGCAACGGACCCCGCGCCGGCCAGCGGCGCGCCGACGCAGGGAGCGGGCCCGGCGACGCAACCGTCCCCGCCGGCCTCGACCGCGCCGCCCGCGGCGCCGCTCGTCGCAGCGGCGGCCAACGCGGTGTCCGCCCAGTCCCAGACCGCGGCAGCTTCCAGCGCCGCGCCCCAGGCTCGCGCGGCGTCCGATCCTCGCGCCGCCGCCGCCTCATCCGGCCAGGGGGCCGGCCAGGCCGCCCAGGCCTCCGCTCAGACCGCCGCCGCGCCCCAGCCGGCGCCAGCCGTATCCTCCGGCGCATCGGACGGCGGCAAGGACTCCGGTCCGCGCCAGGACGCCCAGCAGCAGGGGGGAGACCTCCAGGCCGCCGCCGGGCCGCCGGCGCCCGGGACCGATCCCGGCCAGGCCCAGGGGCTGGCCGCGCAGCCGGTCTCGGCGAGCTTCCAGGCGTCCCTGGCCGCCCAGAGCGGGCCGGCCTATGGCGCCGTGCCCACCCAGACCGTGGCCCAGCTCTCGAGCGAGCTCGTCCGCAAGGCCCAGGCCAAGGCGACGAGCTTCGACCTCGCGCTCGAGCCCGCAGGCATGGGACGGGTCGACGTCAAGCTCCGGATCGCCTCGGACGGCGGGCTGACGGCCGCGCTCCGGTTCGACACGCCGCAGACCGCCGAGGCGATGAAGGCGCACGCTGGAGAGCTGCGCGCGGCGCTCGAGCAGGCCGGCTTCAACCTGGCCGACTCGGGCCTGAGCTTCACCGCCGGCGGCTTCGGCCGCGAAGCCCAGCAGGACAACGGCGCCGGCCAGGGCTGGTCCAGGCCCTCGGCGCCCCCCATCCCCGCCATCGAGACGGCATCCGCCGTCCCGCCCGCCGCCGCCACGCTCGCCGACCCGTCGAGCGGGCTCGACATCCGGATCTGAGGAGAGCGCCATGGGAAGCATCGCAGGCGCCGTGAGCTCGGTCACGCAGCCGATCTCGCAGCTCGTCTCCTCGCTGGGCGGGGGCTCGACCGCTTCGACCCAGTCGTCGTCCTCGTCGTCGGGCGCGTCATCCGGCACGGCCGGCGTCATCTCGGGCGCACAGCAGTCGCTCGCCAGCGACCAGCAGACCTTCCTGAAGCTGCTCACCACCCAGCTCAAGAACCAGGACCCGCTGTCGCCGATGGACACCAACCAGTTCACCCAGCAGCTGGTGGCGATGACGGGGGTGCAGCAGCAGATCGTGACCAACCAGCTGCTGCAGCAGCTGATCGGCAACCAGTCCAGCGTGGGCGACCCGGTGGGGCTGGTGGGCAAGAACGTCACGGCGACCACCGACACGGCGGTCCTGAGCGGCGGCAAGGCCGACTGGGGCTACTCGCTCGACGCCGCCGCCGCGGACGTCAAGCTGCAGGTGGTGAACGGCCTGGGCAACGTTGTCTGGCAGTCGGACGCGGGGGCGTCGCCGGCGGGCGCGCACAGCCTGTCCTGGAACGGCAAGGACCAGAACGGCAACCAGCTGCCGGACGGCGGCTCCTATAAGCTGCAGGTCACCGCCACGGACGGCGCCGGCTCGCCGGTCTCATCCAAGACCTACCAGCAGGGCGTGGCCTCGCAGCTCGTGAACGACGCCGGCCAGAACTACCTCGTCGTCAACGGCGTCAAGGTCCCGGTCAGCTCGGTGAGCACCGTGGGACTGGCCGCATGACCGACATCCTCATCAACCGCCGGGCGTCCGAAGGGCGCCCATGCGGCGCTCCCGCCGCGCCCGCCGAAGGCGGCTCTTCCAAGCCATTCGAGAAAGGGCGAAACCCATGAGTATCTCCAGCGCTCTGCTGGCGGGCGTCACCGGCCTGACGTCCAATTCCTCCGCGCTCGCCGCGATCTCCGACAACATCGCGAACGCCAACACGGTGGGCTACAAGCGGGCCGGCGTGGACTTCACCTCGCTGGTGAACACGGCCTCCAAGTCGTCCTATGCGGCCGGCGGGGTCTCGACCTCGACGCACAACTTCGTCTCCCAGCAGGGGACGCTGCAGTCGACCTCGGCCGTGACCGACATGGCGATCGCCGGAGACGGCTTCTTCGTCACCTCCCAGAAGTCCAGCGGCCTGACCGCCAACGACCCGACCTTCTTCACGCGCGCAGGCCAGTTCACCATCGACAAGGAAGGCTATCTGAAGAACGCTTCCGGCCTCTACCTCGAGGGTTGGCCGGCGGATTCCGATGGCGTGATCACGCCGGACTCGGCGAACCTGACGAGCCTCAGCCCGATCAATATCCAGCAGGTGGTGAACACCGCCTCGCCGACGACTTCGGTCTCGGTGCTGGCCAACCTGGACTCCGACCAGACGGTCAACCCCGCCGTCTACGCGACGGGCGACATGGCCGACTACGCCGCCGACCCGACCACCGGGGTCAAGCCCGACTTCTCGATCACCGTGCCGATCTCGGACTCGAAGGGCGGCCAGCGCAGCATGGTCCTCGACTTCCTGAAGACCAGCACCGCCAACGAGTGGAACGTCGAGGTCAGGGCCGACCCGGTCACGGACGTCACCAACACCCCGACCGGCCTCATCGGCAGCGGCGTGCTGGCGTTCAACCCCGACGGCAGCATCGACGGCGCCAACACCACCTTGGCGTCCAGCTTCGACATCGCCAACTCGGCCACGGGCTCCGACCCCAAGTGGGACACCTCGCTGGGCGTCGCTGACCAGACCATCAGCGTGGACCTCTCGGGCATGACGCAATATTCGGCGGTGTCGGGGGTGAACTCCATCTCCGCGAACGGCACCGCGTTCGGCGGCATTTCCGGACTGTCGATCGACAACGCCGGTACGGTCACCGCGGTCTACGGCAACGGCACGACCCGCAAGATCGCCCAGGTGGCGGTCGCGACCTTCCCCAATCCGGACGGCCTGAAGCCGGTGAACGGCGACGCCTACCAGGCCTCGATCGACAGCGGGATCTTCACCCTGAAGACCGCCGGCACCGCCGGGGCGGGCACCATCTCGCCGTCCAGCCTGGAGGCTTCGACGGTCGACCTGTCCTCGGAATTCACCGGCCTGATCACGACCCAGCGGGCCTATTCCGCGTCTTCCAAGATCATCACCACAGCCGATCAGATGTTGCAGGAGCTTCTAAGTATTAAGCAGTAGTATCATAGGTTAACGCAAGGAAACATTTGCGGCTGTTCACAGCGTGTTAACATTTTGAGGAGGCTTTTGAGTGGTTAGTGGTCTCTTTACTATGCGAATTAAGTCGCTGTTATCGCGCGTCCGCTATGTATCCCGCCAACGATGATGGTGGGAAAGGCGTGAGGCTATGTTGCAGCTCCAGCAGCGGGTCAACAGCAAGGGGGAGAAGTACGTGATCGGTCCGACCGGCGCGCCCTTGACGTTGGCCGACCTACCGCCGCCCGACACCCAAAGATGGGTGATCCGGCGCAAGGCGGAAGTGGTCGCCGCCGTCCGCGGCGGCCTGCTGACGCTCGACGAGGCGTGCATGCGCTACAGTCTGACGAACGAAGAGTTCCTGGCCTGGCAACAGTCCATCGACAGATATGGCCTGCCGGGCCTGAGGACCACGCGTATCCAGCAGTACCGCTGATCGGTCCCTCCCTCCCCGATCAGCGTCAACGGCCGCGCCCACCCCGGCGCGGCCGTTTTGTCTTTGAGAACAAGCTTGGCTGTGGAAACATCGGCCTCCATCCGATGGAGACCGCATGCGATCCGGCCCGGCCCTCGTCCCTTCCTTGTCCATCCTGGCCCTGGCCGCCGCCGGCGCCGCCCAGGCCGCCTGCTGCGCGCCGCCGACGGCGCCGCTCGCGGACGAGACCGCCGCGCCCGCGCTGACGGCGAACCCGGCGACGCACGCGCGCCTGGGCGCCTTCATCCTCGAGATGGAGAAGACGCGCTTGGCCGACGTGGTCCAGGCCGCCGGGGCCGGCGAGCCGGCCCACCGCGGCGACGCGGCCGAGTCGATGTGGTGGCTCTGCTACACCCTGCCCAGCGCCCGACTGTGGGTGATGTCCAACGCCGAGATGGGCGGACCGCAGCGCGCGATCACCGCTGTGAGACTGGCCAGGGACGCGGCGGCCGCCCCCGCGCGGGCGTGTCCGGCGCTGCCCAAGGCCATGCAGCCGGTCCAGCTGGCTCCCGGCGTCGGCCTGGGCTCGTCCGCCAGCCAGCTCGCGGCGGCATTCGGCTCCAAGGCGCCGGACGCCTCGGGCCGGATCGGCTACGCCTTCGAGGCGCCTGCGGCCAAGGCGGGCTGCACGGTGAGCGCCTGGGCGGGCGCCCGGCTCGAGGCCGGGAAGGTTTCCGATCTCGGGGTCGGCCAGATCACCAGCTGCTGAGGCGGGGGCTCAGGCCTCACGGACCTGACGGCGCCATAGGGCCGCGTATTCGCCGTCGCGCGCCAGCAGCGCGGCATGCGAGCCGCGCTCGACGATCCGGCCCTGGCGGATGACCAGGATCTCGTCCGCGTCCGCGACGGTGGAAAGCCGGTGAGCGACGACCAGCGTCGTGCGTCCCCTGCGTGCGCGGCGCAAGGTGGCCTGGATCGCCGCCTCGGTCTTGCCGTCCAGCGCGCTCGTCGCCTCGTCGAGGATCAGGATGCGCGGGTCCGCCAGCAGCGCGCGGGCCAGGCCCACCCGCTGGCGCTCACCGCCGGAGAGCTTCAGCCCCCGTTCGCCCACCTTGGTCTCGAGCCCTTCGGGCAGGGCGCGGATGAAGGCGCCGAGCTCGGCGGCCTCGGCGGCGGCCCAGACCTCCTCCTCGGTCGCGTCCGGCTTGGCGAACGCGATGTTGACCTGCAAGGTGTCGTTGAACAGGGCGACTTCCTGGGGCACCAGGGCCACGGCGCGGCGAAGCGAGGCTTGGCGAACGTTGCGAAGGTCGCAGCCGTCTATCATCACCTTGCCGGTCTGCGGATCGAGCAGGCGCAGCGCCAGGCGCACGGCGGTGGTCTTGCCTGCGCCCGAGGGGCCGACCAGGGCCACGGTCTGGCCGGGTGCGGCGTGGAAGCTGACGTCCCTCAGCCCCTCGGTGCGCGCCGAATGGCGGAAGGAGACATCCTGGAACACGAGGTCGCCGCCGCGCCCGTGCGGCGAGGACGGCAGGTCCACGGCGTCCCTGGCCTCGGCGATCTCGGGTTGCTCGCGGGTCAGCTGGAGCATGGCCTCCATGTCGATGAACGACTGGCGGATCTCGCGATAGGCGAAGCCCAGCATGTTCAGGGGCGTGTAGACCTGGATCATGATCAGGGTGGAGGCGGTGACGCCGCCGAGCTTCATGGTCCCGTTCGCCGCTTCCGACAGCGCCAGGGCCGCCATGACCGCCAGGCCCAGGTTCATGACGGCGGCCTGGACCACGTTGAGCAGGACCAGGGACAGGTTCGACTTCACATAGGCCCGCGCGTAGACGCCGAGCGCCTCGTCATAGCCTGCGACCGCCCGCGCCTCGGCGCCGAAGCTCTTGACCGTCTCGTAGTTGAGCAGGGCGTCCACGGCCCGGCCGGCCGCCTCGGAGTCGGCGATGGTCAGCTCGCGCCGGTGCTTGATGCGCCAGTCCGACATCACGAAGGTCAGAGCGCCGTAGACGATCACCGTGACCACGGCCGTCGCGGCGAAGCGCAGGTCGTAGTTCCTGGCCAGGACGATCGCCGCGGCGACGAGCTGGAGCAGCGTCGGCCCGAGGTTGAAGATCAGGATGCGCATCAGATAGTCGACCGCGCGCGCGCCCCGGTCGATGGTCCGGGCGAGCGAGCCGGTGCGCTTGGTCTGGTGGTAGTCGATCGACAGCGACAGGGCGTGGCCGAAGGCCTCGGCGGCCGCCCGCCTGACCGCGGCCTGTCCGAGCGGCGTGAAGATGGCGTCACGCATCTGGGGCGCGGCCGCGGACAGGAACCTCAGCGCCGCCCAGCCGACCGCGAGGCCTGCTGCGGCGAGGCCCAGCTGGGCCGCTTCGCCGCGGCCGACCGACAGGGCGTTGACCGCCTGGCCCAGATAGAGCGGGGCGATGACGCCCGTGAGCGCGCCGACGATGGTCAGGGTCAAGGCGGCGGCCAGGCGGAGCTTGAGGCCGCGCGCATCGGCGCGCAGCACCAGGCGGATCAGGTCCATCAGCGCCGGAAGCGTGTTCACCTTGGCCTCTCTGGGCGCGACCTCCCGGTCGGCGGGACGAAGGCGGTGCGGACCTCTCAAGGCGCGGACTCCACAGGATCGAAGACGACGCTGGACTGCACTCCGCCGCCGGGCGTCATCCAGTCGATGCGCCAGGCCGCGCCGGCGCGGAAGGCATGAAAAGGCGGCTTTTCGATCGACCCCGCCGGCTCGGCGGTGAAGGCGGCGAACGCCTGGGCGTGGCCTTCGACGGCGACCAGGGCGTGGGGACCGGGGGCCAGGGCCTGCGATAGGGAGACGGAGAAGCGGCCGTCCGGGCCGGCCCGGTCCTCGCCCGCGTCGGCGCCGTCGAGCGCCAGGCGGACGGTCTGGTTGGGCTTCGCACGCCCGGAGACCACCGCCGCGCCGCTGCGGTCGAAGTCCACCGCCGCGATCCTCGGCTCTGGGGCCGGGCCGACGGTGTGGGCGGGACCGCCGGGCTCGAGCACCACCGCCGGCGGGCCAGGGGCGGGCAGGACGGCGAGATAGCCGCGCGCACGCAGCAGCCGCCCGGGCATGTCGTCCGACAGGGAGTAGAGGCGTGGACCGTCGGCGGCGGGGGCGGTGAGCCGCCAGCGGCCGTCGGCGCCCGAGGCGGCGCCGATCGCGGCGCCGTCCGGCGAGGCCAGGCGCGCCAGGGCGTCGGGCGGGCCGGTTCCGCTGAGCAGGGTGCTCCCGTCCGGGCTGCGGACGGCCGCGGTCAAGGCGGGAGGCGCGGCGTATTCGGACGGCTGCGGCGCGGGGGCGGCGGCCGTCCGGGGGGCCTTGTGCGGCGCCTCGCAGGCGGCGACCAGCGCCAGCGCGCCCCCGGCGGCCAGGATCGTCCCCCTCACTGAATCGCCCCGCTCATCCTCACGCGTCCTGATATATGTGCTTCACATCGCCAGCGTAGTCCGCTCCGATTGAATCGGATCGGGCGCCCCGAGTCCAGCGCGGTCGCAGCCTCGGGCGGAGAACGGCGCCCGCCTCGCCGGCGCTCGCCCGGGACGGAGGCCCTTGCGATGGAGCAACGCGTGCCAGAGACCCAGGACGTCCTCGGCTCGGTCGGCCTCTTCTGCGGCTCCTCGCCGGGCGCGGACCCGGGATGGATGACGGCGGCGGCCGAGCTGGGGAGCCGGCTGGCGCAGGAGGGCGTGGGCCTGGTCTATGGCGGCGGCGCCGTGGGGCTGATGGGCGCCTGCGCCAAGGCCGCGGTCGCCGGCGGCGGGCGCGTGACCGGCGTGATCCCCGAGTTCCTGCGTCTGCCGGAGGTGGCCTATGAGGCGGCCGAGCTGGTGGTGGTCGGCTCGATGCACGAGCGCAAGGCGGTCATGTTCGATCGGGCCGACGGCTTCGCGATCCTGCCCGGCGGCGTGGGCACGCTGGAGGAGGCGATCGAGATCCTCTCCTGGGCGCGGCTGGGGCTGCACGCCAAGCCGGTGGTGTTCCTGAACCTGAAGGGGTTCTGGACGCCGCTGTTCGAGCTGATCGACCACACGGTGCGCCAAGGCTTCACGCCGGAGGCCTTCTCCCACGCCTTCGCGGTGGCCGAGACCGTCGAGGAGATCCTGCCGAGGCTGCGCGCCTTGGCCGCCGAGACCGGGGCCAGGCCGCACATGCCGCTCGTCCTGACCTGACGCCCAGATCAGTGCAGCCGCGGGGTCTTCAGGAAGCGCCGCCGGTCGCGCGTGGTCACCCGCACCTCGAAGACGTCGCCCTCGCGGTCGAGCATGAGGGGGGCGTCGACCCCTGCCGGGCCGAGGGCCCACAGGCCGTGGTAAAAATCGGCGAGCGTGGTCACCTCCACGCCGTCGACGGCCAGGACGACGTCGCCCTCGCGCAGGCCCGCCCGCCGCGCGGGACTGTCGCCGGTGGTTCCTGCAATGACCACGGTCCCGTCGATCTCCTGCGCGATCACGCCGAGCCATGGCCGCGGCGGCCGATCGCGGCGCAGGTTCAGCACGTCTCCGGAGATCGATGGCAGCAGCTCGATCGGCACGACCATGTTGAGCGGCAGGACGCGCCCGCCGCGCACCTGGTGCTGGACCTGGAGCGATCCGACGCCGATCAGGTCGCCGGCAGGGCCGATCAGGGCCGCGCCGCCCCAGTGCGGATGACCGGGCGCGGTGAAGATCGCCTCGTCCAGGGCGTACTCCCAGTAGCCGGCGAACTCCTGGCGGGCGACGATCCGCGCCGCCACCGACCGGGTGCGCCCGCCGGCGCCGCCGACCACCACCTGCTCGCCCACCGTCGCATGGCGCGAATCGCCGAGCGGCAGGGCCGGCACGCCGAGCTCGCCCAGCGCCTGGACGAGGCCGAAGCCCGTGGTCGGATCGAAGTCGAGCACGTGGCCAGGAACGATGCGGCCGTCGGCCGTGGCGAGGGACACCTCCTCGGCCTCCATCACCAGATAGCTCACCGTGAGCACCAGGCCGTCATCGCGCACCACGACGGCGTTGCCGGACCGTTCGACTCCGAGGGTCGAGGCGGTGAAGGCGTCCGAGGGGATGCGGGCGTGCAGGGCCAGCACCGACGACAGGGCCTGCTCCAGGTCGAAAACATAGTCGCCGGGCTGCGGCTGGGCCTCCGGCGGCACTTCCCATTCCTCGTCGAACCAAGCTGTCAAGCGTGCGGCCTCGTATGGCTGGCGTCCTATTGATGTGATCCCTTTGCCGCCTCGCGCAAGGGCGGATCGGGATTCCGACGGGGCCGCCGACGCGATTGACGGCCATTGCGGGACGGCGCAGAGCGGCAGCGATGAGCCCCTCCAACGCCCAGCCCGAGCCTGCGCCGTCCCTGGCCGAGCGGGCGCTCGGTCCGTTGGCGCATCGGCCGCGCCTGCTGGGCGGAATGATCGTCAGCCTGGCGGCGGGCCTGGTGCTCTTCGTCGTCCCAAATCCGCTGCACGCACCGACGCGCGTGGGGCTGGCCTGGGACGCGGGCCTGGCCTGGTTCATCACCTCTTGCCTGATCATGATGCGCCGCTGCAGCCAGGCCGAGATCGAGGCGCGCGCCGCGCGCGAGGACGAGGGACAGCACATCATCCTGGGCCTGGCGGTGGCGGCGGCGGCGGCGAGCCTCGTGGCCATCGGCTTCGAGCTGTCGGTCGCCAAGGGTGAGCTTGGCCTGGGCAAGGGCCTGCACACGGCCCTGGCCTTCACGACCGTGTTCGCCTCGTGGTTCTTCGTGCAGCTGGTCTTCTCGCTGCACTACGCGCACGCGTTCTACGGCGAGGCCGATGGCGCGGGCGGGCGCCGCGGCGGGCTGGCGTTCCCGGGCGAGGACGACCCCGACTACTGGGACTTCCTGCACTTCGGGGTGATCATCGGGGTGGCCAACCAGACCGCCGACGTGGCCTTCACCTCGCGCGAGCTGCGCCATATCGGAACAGTCCACGGCATGGTGTCGTTCCTGTTCAACACCGTGATCCTGGCCCTGACGATCAACCTGCTGGCCGGGCTGTTCTGAGCGGCCCGAACGGCCCGTTCAGCCCCCGGTCCGGTCGCGGTAGCCGTTGACGATCGGGTAGCGGCGGTCGCGCCCGAACGCGCGCGGGCCGAGCTTGACCCCGGGCGGCGCCTGGCGGCGTTTGTATTCCGAGGCGTAGAGCAGCCGCTGAATCCGCTCGACGGTGGCCGGGTCGAAGCCGCGCGCGACGATCTGGTCGAGCGTCGCCTCCTCCTCGACCAGCCCGTGCAGGATGCCGTCCAGCACAGGATAGGGCGGCAGCGAGTCCTGGTCGGTCTGGTTGGCCCGCAGCTCCGCGCTCGGCGGCTTGGTGATGATCCGCTCGGGAATCGCGTCGAGCGCCCCGCCGAAGGGGGTGTTGCCGTTGCGCCACTTGGCGACCTCGAACACCTCCACTTTGTATAGATCTTTCAAAGCGTTATAGCCGCCGCACATGTCGCCATAGAGGGTGGCGTAGCCCACGGCCATCTCGGACTTGTTGCCGGTGGTCAGCACCATCGCGCCGAACTTGTTGGACAAGGCCATCAAGGTGACGGCCCGGGCCCGCGACTGGACGTTCTCCTCGGTGGTGTCGGCGGCGCGGCCGGCGAAGGCCGGCGCGAGCATGGCCGAGAACGCCTCGACAGCCGGCTCTATGCCGATCGTCTCGTAGGGCGCGCCGATGGCGCGGGCGCAGGCCTCCGCGTCCTCCAGGCTCTCGCGGCTGGTGTAGCGCGAGGGCAGCATGACGCACCGGACCCGCTCGGGCCCGAGCGCGTCGGCCGCGATCACCGCGGTCAGGGCCGAGTCGATCCCGCCGGAGAGCCCCAGGATGACGCCGGGGAAGCCGGACTTGTCCACATAGTCGCGAACGCCCAGGACCATGGCGCGATAGACCTCCTCGGGCCCCGTCGGCCAGTCGGCCATCGGGCCCTCGACGCAGCGCCAGCCGCCGGACTGGCGCGCCCAGACGGTGAGCCCGAGCGCCTCCTCGAACATGGGCATCCGCATGGCGACCTCGCCGTCCGCCTGGACCGCGAAGGAGCCGCCGTCGAACACCAGCTCGTCCTGGCCGCCGATCTGGTTGACGTAGAGCAGGGGAAGCCCGGTCTCGGCGACGCGGTTCTGCACGACGGCCCAGCGCTCGCTGTCGGCGGCGCGGCGGAAGGGCGAGCCGTTGGGCACGAGCAGGATCTCCGCGCCCTGGGCCTTCAGCTCGGCGCAGGGGATCGGGCCCCAGATGTCCTCGCAAACCGGCACGCCCAGCTTCACGCCCTTGAAGTCGAAGACCCTGGGCGCGGCGCCCGGCTCGAACACGCGCTTCTCGTCGAAGACGCCGTAGTTGGGCAGGTCGACCTTGAAGGTGACGTCCTTGACCTCGCCGTCCGCGATCAAAGCGAAGGCGTTGTGCGGTCGCGATCCCTCGGATGGCCACATCAGGGTGACCAGGGCGGGGCACAGCGAGGCGGCGTCGCGGGCGAGGCGGTCGAGCGCTGCGCGGCAGTCACGCACCGCCGCGGGCTTGAGCGCAAGATCCTCGGGCGGATAGCCGATGAGGAAGAGCTCGGAGAAGACCGCCAGGTCGGCGCCCCTCGAATGAGCGTCCGCGATCAGCTCGAGCGCCTTGGCCTCGTTGCGTTCGATCGCGCCCAGCACCGGGTTGGCCTGGACGGCGGCGATGACGAGCCTGTCGGTCATGGCCCGCTTCTAGAGCATAGTCCGGCCGGATTGAAACGCGCGCGCCGCCGGCCGTGCGGACCCCGTCGCAGCGCTTGCGCGAAACGGGGAGTCAGTCGTCGCGGTGCACGCGCTCGCGGCGCTCGTGACGCTCCTGCGCCTCCAGGCTCAAGGTCGCGATCGGACGCGCTTCCAGTCGAGCCAGGCCGATGGGCTCGCCGGTCTCCTCGCAGAAGCCGTAGATGCCGTCCTCGATCCTGCGCAGCGCCTCGTCGATCTTGGAGATGAGCTTGCGCTGACGGTCGCGCGTGCGCAGCTCGAGCGCACGGTCCGTCTCGGACGAGGCCCGATCGGCCAGATCGGGATGGTTCTCGGTGTCGGTCTGCAGGTGGGACAGGGTCTCGCGGGATTCCCGCAAGATGTCTTCTTTCCAGTCGAGTAGTTTCTGTCTGAAATACTCGAGCTGGCGCTTGTTCATGAAGGGCTCGTCCTCGGAAGGACGATAGACACGCTCCTGAACCTCGACAACGGCCGCCTTCATCGACGTCCTCACGCCACCACGCCCGTCCCCCTTGGCGAGCGGGCCGCTTATAGCAGAAACCGTTGCAGGTTCAATCAAGCTTGGGCGCGCGCTAACGTCGCTATGAAGGCCGGCCGCACGCTAGGCGTCAGGACGCGGCCCAAGGCGCCCCAGGTCTCGGCAAGTCACGGGCCGGAGCCTGCGCGGGCCGCCCGGCTCAGGCCAGGGCGGCGACCTCGAGCTTGGCCAACTCGACGGCGGCGCGCGCCTCGATCTGGTCCAGCAGGCCTTCCAGCCCAGGCTCGCCGGTCGTCTCGCGCGCTTCATCGATGGCCTGGGTGAGCCGGCGCAGCTGGGGGCCGACCGCGGCGCCGTCGAGGAGGGCGAGCTTGAGCCCATCCAGCACATCCAGCAGGCGGCCTGCGCGCCGGACGGCTCGCCGCCTCCGGTCCAGCGGGCCATCGGTCTGCTGCAAGGCGATCAGGGCGTCGAGGGAGGCGAGAGCCGAGACCGAAGTGGCGCGGGCAAGCGGCGGCGTCGAGCCGGGCCCGCCGGAGCCGGGCAGGGTGAAGCCGGGCTGGGCCGTGCGCGCGGCGGCGGATGCCGAGCCGGCTCCCATCGATCTTTCCGTGCGCGTGACCTTCATCGACCCGTACGCATGACCTGACTGACGGCTCGGACTGTCGCCGCGCCGGATTGCGGGATGGTTAACCAGGAATGACGCGGCAGGGTTAATGCCTGCCCGGCAGTTCTTGCCGGGAGGCGTGGCCGCCCTCGCCGGCATTCAGTAACACTTTGAAAAGGCCAAATATTTTCGCTTCCGGTCGTGGCATGAAGGTCGCATGGCGGGCTTGCCGCCCATTTCTGGGTCCGCGGCGAGTGCGAGGGCGCCATGCGTAGTCTGCAACGTTGGTCCGGTCTGATCCTCGCCTTGGCCGCCGCGGTCCTGGTCGCGGGACCGGCCGCCGCCCAGTCGCGAATCAAGGACATCGTCGAGTTCGAGGGCGTTCGCGACAACATGCTGGTCGGCTACGGCATCGTCGTGGGCCTGAACAGCACCGGCGACACCCTGCGCAACGCGCCTTTCACCAAGCAGAGCCTGTCCGCCATGCTCGAGCGGCTGGGCGTCAACGTCCGCGACGAGGACCTGAACACCAAGAACGTCGCGGCGGTGATGGTGACCGCGCGGCTGCCGGCCTTCGCCGCGTCAGGCTCGCAGATCGACGCCACGGTCTCGGCCATGGGCGACGCCAAGAGCCTGCTGGGCGGGACCTTGCTGGTCACGCCTCTGATGGGCGCGGACGGGCAGGCCTACGCCGTGGCCCAGGGCACGGTCCAGACCGGCGCGGTCTCGGCCCAGGGCGCCTCGGGCTCATCGGTGGTCAGGGGCGTGCCCACGGCCGGCCGCATCGCCGCCGGCGCCATCGTCGAGCGCGAGACCGGCTTCCAGCTCGCCAGCATGACCGAGCTGCGCATGACCTTGCGCAATCCCGACTTCACCACCGCCCGCCGCATCGCGGACGTGATCAACTCCCACTACCCGGGCGCGGCCGTGGCGGAGAACCCCACCATCGTCACCCTGCGCCCGCCGGCCGGGCGCAGCATGGTGGGCTTCGTGACCGAGATCGAGCAACTGAGCGTGGAGCCGGACGAGCCCGCCAAGGTGGTGATCGACGAGGTTTCGGGCGTCATCGTCATGGGCGAGAGCGTCCGCATCTCCACCGTCGCGATCGCGCAGGGGAACCTCACCATCTCGGTCCAGGAGACCCCCGCCGTCAGCCAGCCCGCGCCGTTCAGCCAGGGCAAGACCACCACCGTCCCGCAATCCAACGTCACGATCGACGAGGACAAGGGCAAGGGCCTGGTCATGGTCAAGGAGGGCGCCTCCCTCGCCGCGCTGGTGGCGGGCCTGAACGCGCTCGGCGTGACGCCGCGCGACATGATCTCCATCCTTCAGACCATCAAGGCCGCCGGCGCCTTGCAGGCCGACATCCAGGTGATGTGATGACGAGCATGGCTCCGGCTCCGGTTGCGACCGCCGCCACGACCGCGGCGGCTGCGCCGGCCACGACGGGGGCGACGGCCGCCGACGAGGCCGCCCGCCGCGCCAAGATCAAGGCGACCTCCCAGGCGTTCGAGGCCCAGATGGTCTCCTTCATGCTGCAGCCCATGTTCGAGGGCCTGGCGAACGGGGGTCCGTTCGGCGGCGGCGAGGCGGAGGGCGCCTACAAGTCCTTTCTGCTCGACGCCTTCGGCCGTCAGATCGCCAAGGCCGGCGGCATCGGCCTGGCTCAGCCGGTGATGAACGAGATGCTGAAGCTGCAGGGCCTGCAATAGGAGCGCGCCGATGACCCAGCCCGATCTCGCCAGGGAGAACGTCGAGCGGCTGATCCTTCTCACCCGCCAGCTGACCGAGCGGATGCAGGCGGACTCCGAGGCCTTCGAGGCGCGCCGCGCGTTCGAGGCGGCCGACCGCATGGAGGAGACCGCCAAGCTCGCCAACCTCTATCGCCACGAGTCCGCGCGGGTGCGCCAGAACCCGGGGCTGGTGGCCGGCGCGCCGCCGCAGCTGCGCGAGCGGCTGGTGGAGGCGAGCCGCGGCTTCGACGCCGCCCTGACGCGCCACGGCCAGGCGCTGCACGCCGCCAAGACCGTCACCGAAGGGATCGTGCGGACGATCGCCGAGGAGGTCGCGCGCAACCGCTCCGCCGGCGTCGGCTACGGGCCGACGGCCCGCATCCACGACGCCTCCAGCGCCGCCATCACCCTGAACCGCCGCGCCTGACCGATCAGGACGCGGTCTTCACCGCCCTGGCCGCGACCTCGGCGGTTCCATTGTCGATGGCCACCGTCAGCGCCGGCCGGGACGTGGCCGGGCGAACCGGGGGCGTCGACGCCTTCTCGGTCCCGGACTTGGCCGGCTCGGGCCGGCTCGTGACGGCCTTGTCGAGCGGCGGCTGGACGGGCTTGGCGGCCGGCGCCGAAGCGGGCAGGGGCGGCGTTCCGGCCGGGCCGCCCTGGCCGAGTCCCGACGTCGCGACCGCGCTGGCCAGGATCAGCGGCGCTCCGCCATGGGCGGATGGCAGGGCGGCGGGCGGCTGGGCGTAGACGGGCGCCTCCGCGAGCTCGGAGGGCGGATCGGCCGCATCGGCGCGGGCGCGCAGGACGCTCGCGGCGGCGCGCCGACCGGACAGGCGGTAGAAGACGTGCGCCCCGATCTGGGCGACCTTGATCACGCTCGAGCCCCAGATCGAGCCGAGCCCGGCCACGTGGAAGTTGGTGGCGTCGCCCACCTCGGCCATGACGAAGCCGGAGAGCGCCTGACCGGCCACGCCCTGGGCCTTGCGCCACGCGGCGGCTTCGCGCGGCCGGCGGGTCGATCCGTCGCAGGCGAAGCTGAACTGGCAGGCGTGCGACTGGGCCCCCTGGAAGACCACGCCGCAGATGCTGTTGGGGAAGCCGGGGTGGCGGACCCGGTTCAGCACGACCTGGGCCACCGCTTCCTGCCCGGCGCGGCTTTCGCCGCGGGCCTCGTAGTAGACGGCGTCGCTCAGGCAATCGAGGGCGCGGGTGCTGGTCAGCGGCCCGCCGTCGATGTCCAGATGGAACGGCCGGGCCGGGGCCAGCGGACGGGGCAGGCTGGCGCGGATCATCGTCGCCCCAGACGGCTGGGGCGGATCGAGCCGCGCGGCGAGGTCGGAGGCGCGCAAGTCGCGCTGGGCGGAGCCTGCGTCGGTGAAGGGGTCGTGACGGCGGGCGACGGCCAGGGCGCCGGGCTCCATGCGGTCCGTCTGGGCTTGAAGCGCAGTCTCTGAGAATCCGTCCGCGGCGGCCGACGCCAGGCGCTCGGTCCGGGCGTGGGCAAGGGCCGCACGGGCCGCGCCGCCGGCGAGGTAGGAGGCGCCGAGCACGGCGCCCATCGCCGAACCAATCAAAACGGCGCCGACAAGCGCGCGCGCGTCGGCGCGAGCCGGAAACTTGGAGGTCAAAGCTGTCGTGTCCTATTCGGCGAGGGCGAAGCGCCCCCCGACATCGCCGTCCTGCGGTCTCCTGACTGCTGTCGGAGGACCCGCGAAACGGAGGCTCGGCCGGTGCACGATTTGGCCGAGACGCTCTACAACCGAGGCAATGTGGCTCAATTGTGACCGATTCGCAAGCCGTTGCTGCATTGCAGCAACGGCTCGGCCGGATGTTCCGGGTCTGTTAGGCGGCGCTCAGGCGGCCGCGCTGGCGTCCTCTGCGGCCTTGTCCGCCAGCACCTTGGCGATCTCCGAGATGAGGGCGGTGGGCGAGATCGGCTTGGCCACGACGCCGTTCATTCCGGCGGCGAGATAGGCCTGCCGCTGGTGGGCCATGGCGTTGGCCGTGAGGCCGATGATCGGCGTCGAGCCCGTCTCTCCCCCATGGCGCGGATGACCCGAGTGGCTTCCAGCCCGTCCATCACGGGCATCTGCACGTCCATCAGGATCAGATCGTGTCGCCCGGCCCGCGCGGCCTCGACCCCGAGACCGCCGTGCTCGGCCATCTCGACGTCGACGCCCATGGCTTCGAGCATCTTGGAGGCCACCAGGCGGTTGGTCGGATTGTCCTCCACGAGCAGGACCTTGAGCCCCCCGAGCCCGGCGGATCCCTCGTCCTGGATCGCGGCCTGGGGCTGGGCGCGCTCGGCGTTGATCTCGAGCCAGAAGGTCGACCCTTCGCCGTCCTTGCTGACGAAGCCGACGTCGCCGTCCATGATCTCGGCCAGGCGCCGGGTGATGGCGAGGCCCAGGCCCGAGCCGCCGAACTTGCGCACGGTGGAGCCGTCGGCCTGCTGGAATCGCCGGAACAGCGAGCCCTGGGCGACGTCGGGAATACCCACGCCCGTGTCCTCGATCTCGAAGCGCAGCCTGCGCCGGCGGCCCCGGTCCTTGACCTGGAGACGCACCTCCACATGCCCTTCTGAGGTGAACTTCACGGCGTTGCCGATCAGGTTGAACAGGGCCTGCCGCAGCCGCACCGGGTCGGCCATGATCCAGGCCGAGCCGCTTCCGACCTGCCCGCGCAGCTCCAGGCCCTTGGCCTCGGCGTTCGGCCGCAGGAGCCCGAGCACGCTATCGATCACCTGGGCCGCGTCGATCGGCTCCGGCGAGAGCTCCAGCCGCCCTGCCTCGATCCGCGAGAAGTCGATCACGTCGTCCAGGAGCTGGGACAGCATGCGCCCGCAGTTGGAGGCTTCGTCCAGGAGCCGGCGGCCTTCCTCGGACAGCGCCTCGCGCTGCAGCAGGTGCAGGACGCCCAGGACCCCGTTCATCGGGGTCCGGATCTCGTGGCTCATGTTGGCGAGGAACTGCGACTTGGCCTCGGCGGCGGCCTGGGCGGCGCGCTCGGCCTCGACCAGGGCCAGCTCCTGGCGCTTGCGCTCGTCGATGTCGAGCACCAGGCCCGCCAGCTTCTCCGGCTCGCCGTTCTCGTCCAGATGCAGGATCGCGCGGCCGTCGATCCAGCGGACCTCGCCGTCCGGCATCACCAGCCGCCATTCCAGCTGGGACGTGAACTCCTGAAGCGCCTGCGAGCGCTCGATGGACGCCTGCACCATCGGGACATCGTCCGGATGGGTCATCGGCCAGACGCCTGTGGCCTCCTCGAAGGTCATGGCGCGGCCGACGATCTGCTCGAACTCGGGCGAGCACCAGAACGTCCCGTCCTTGAGGTTGGTCTCGAAGGCGCCCGCCCGCGCGGCGTCAAGGGCGAGCGTGAGCCGCTCGGCGCTGGTCTGCAGCTCCTGGCGGGCCGCGCCCAGGGCCAGCTCCTGACGCTTGCGCGCGTCGATGTCGAGGATCAGCCCGGCGAGGCTGTCGGGCAGGCCGTCGGCGGTCAGCTGCATCTCGCCGGAGAAGTGGATCCACTTGTCCTCGCCTGAGGGCAGGACGATCCGGGCTTCCAGGGAGCCGAAGGTGAAGGTCTCGGACCATTCGCGGATCTGATCGCTCACCCAGGGCTGGTCGTCCGGATGGACGATCGGCCAGCAGTCGGCCACGGCCTCTTCGTAAGTCAGGGACCGGCCGCCGACCTCGATGAACTCGGGCGAGCACCAGAAGGTCTGCTGGGTGAAGCTGACCTCCCAGACTCCGGCCTTGGCGGCCTTCAGCGCCAGGCCCAGGCGCTCGGCGTTGATCTGGGCCTCGCGGCGCGCGTCGGCCAGGGCGAGCTCCTGGCGTTTGCGGCTGTCGATATCGAGGATGAGACCGACGACCTTGGTTCGCCGGCCCTTGGCGTCCACCTGCTGCTCGCCGTGGATCTGGACCCAGCGGGTGTCGCCCGACGGCAAGAGGACACGGAAGTCCAGCGGCTGGTGGCGCGGTCCGTTCCAGGTGGCGATGGCCTGGCGGATCGGCGCCTTGTCCTCGGGGTGGGCCATGTACCATGGGTCGCGGGCGAACCGGTAGAAGTCGACCGGGCCTCCGACGATCTCGGTGAACTCGGGCGAGGCCCACATGGTCTTGGCCGCGAAGTCGAATTCCGAGACCCCGGCGCGCGCGGCGCCGAGCGCCAGGCTGAGGCGCTCGGCGTTGGCCTGGGCCTCGCGGCGCGCCTCGATCATCGGCGTGATGTCATGGCCGTGGACATAGTAGCCCAGCAGGCTGTCGGCGCCGCTCAGCACCGGCCGGTACTCGCAGCACATCCAGCGCGCCTTGCCCTGGGCGTCGGCGTACTCTTCCTCGTCGTTGACGAAATGTTCCCTGGCCTGGGCGCGCCGATGGAACTCGGCCAGCTCGGGCGCCTTGGGATTCACCTGCCGGATGGTCAGTCCGACGTAGTCGCGCCCTTCCAGATTGGTGGCCTGCGCCCAGCTCTGGCTGGCGGCCAGGTACCGGCCCTGGGGGTCGAACAACGCCATCGGAACCGGCGCCTCGCGCGTCATACGCGCCATCGGCTCGACGTTGGGCGTCGTCTTGATGGGTTTATTCAACGGGTCGTTTCCCAGGCTCTTCGGGGGAAACTGTGACCGGGAAACGTAAATATTACATGCAGCGGGCGCGTCCCCGGTGTCGCAGGCGCGCGGCCGGAGCCGCCGGTTCGCTTGACGCGCGAGGGCTCGGGACTACTCCTAGGCGCTGCTGCGGATTCTCTTGAAAGGGCGCGCCATGGCCGACATCCGTTTCGACGGCAAGGTCGCGATCGTCACCGGCGCGGGTGGCGGTCTCGGGCGCCAGCACGCGCTGGAGCTCGCCCGGCGCGGCGCCAAGGTGGTGGTCAACGACCTGGGCGCGGCGCTCGACGGCTCGGGCGGCTCCTCGGCGGCGGCCGAGGTTGTGGTCGCCGAGATCAAGGCCGCCGGCGGCGAGGCCATCGCGGACGGCGGCTCGGTCGCCGACGACAAGGGCGCGGCCAACCTGATCCAGCGGACGATGGACGCCTTCGGACGGGTCGACATCCTGATCTGCAACGCCGGGATCCTGCGCGACAAGTCCTTCGGCAAGATGGAGATCGCCGACTTCGAGGCGGTGCTGAACGTGCACCTGATGGGCTCGGTCAAGCCGATCAAGGCGGCCTGGCAGATCATGCGCGACCAGCAGTATGGCCGCATCGTCGTGACCACCTCCTCGACCGGCCTCTACGGCAACTTCGGCCAGGCCAACTACGGCGCGGCCAAGCTCTCGCTGGTCGGGCTGATGAACACCCTGAGGATCGAGGGCGAGCGCGACAACATCCGGGTCAACGCCATCTCGCCGGTGGCCGCCACGCGGATGACCGAGAACATCCTGCCGCCGCCGATCGCCGAGCGGCTGAAGCCCGAGTACGTCTCGCCCGGCGTGGCCTACCTGGTGTCCGAAGACGCCCCGAACGGGGTGATCCTGACCGCCGCGGCCGGCGCCTTCGCCGTGGCGCGGATCTGGGAGACGGAGGGCGCCTATCTGGGCGACCACCTCTCTGCCGAGGCGGTACGCGACAACTGGTCAAAGATCGCGGACCCGGAGGGCCAGCAGGCCTACGCCGCCGGCCAGGAGCAGACCCAGAAGTTCCTTCGCCGGGTCATGGGCCAGTAGGGGCCCCGGCGGTCGCGTCCGGAAGGGCGAAGGCGACCAGGGCGTCGGATTGCCCCTCCTCGGTGATCTTCGCCGATCCGCCTGCGGCGATGACGACATACTGCCGCCCGCCCGCCTCGTAGGTCATGGGCATGGCGTGGGCGCTGGCCGGCAGCTCCGTCCTCCACACCTCCTTGCCGGTCGCCACGTCGAAGGCGTGCAGCCTACGGTCGATCGTCCCGGCGGCGAAGACGAGGCCGCCGGCCGTGACGATGGGCCCGCCGAGCGCGGCCGAGCCGGTCGGGGCGTCCGGGACGCCCGGCGCGAGATCGCGCATGGAGCCGAGCGGCGTGCGCCAGCGGATCCGGCCGGTGGCGAGGTCGACGGCGACCAGCGAGCCCCACGGCGGGGCGATGCAGAGCCCATGCGAGGGCCCGAACAGGGGCGCGCGGGCGAGACCATAGGGCGCGCCCCTCTGGCGGCCGTACTCGACTCCCGGCTCGGGATGGCGGACGGCCTCGTCGAAGCCGGCGGCCGGGATCAGCCGGACCCGGTAGGGGATGTTGGTGACGCTGGTGACCAGAAGGTTGCGCGTCGGGTCGAAGGCGAAGCCGCTCCAGTTCATCCCGCCGATATTGCCGGGGACGGCGATGGTCCCCTTGACGCTGGGCGGCGTGAAGATCCGGCCGCCGCCGACCTCGGCGATCATCGCGCGGCAGGCCTCCTTGTCCGCGGGCGTGAAGCCCCACGCCTCGTCCGGGCTCAGCGACTGGGGAACGAGCGGCGGGATCGCCGTGGGGATCGGCTGGGTCGGCGAGGCCGACTCGCCCGGCGTCGTGCTGGCGGGAACCGGGCGCTCTTCGACAGGGAACACCGGTTTGCCGTCGCCGCGACGAAGGACGTAGAGGAAGCCGGTCTTGTTGCCGGCGACCACGACCGGCGTGGGCTTGCCGTCGTGCGGGATCGTCGCGAGGAGGGGCGGCGCGGCGGTGTCGTAGTCCCACAGGTCGTGGTGCACGAGCTGGAAGCCCCAGACGAGCCTGCCAGTGCGGGAGTCCAGGGCGACCACTGAATTGGCCCATCTGTTGTCGCCCGGCCGAAGGCCGCCGTAGTAGTCGGGGCTGGCGGCCCCGGTCGGGATGAACACCAGGTGGCGCGCCGGGTCGGCGGCGATCACCGACCAGGCGTTGGCCGCGCCGCTCTTCACGCCGGGCTTGGGCTGGAGCGGCCGCCAGCTCCAGGCGGGGGCGCCGGTGCGCGCGTCGTAGGCGCGGACGACGCCCGAGGGCATGTCCACGCGGCCGTTGTCGTCGATGGCCGAGCCGACCACGACCTTGCCGTCGATGACGGCGGGCGGGGAGGTGTTGTGATAGGCGCCGGGCAGGTAGCGATCGACCCCCCTGAGGCTGACTTCGCCGTCGCGGCCGAAGTCGGCGCAGGGGCGTCCCGTGGCGGCGTCCACGGCGACGAGCCGCGCGTCCAGCGTCGCTTCGAAGACCCGCCGGCGGCAGGCCTGCCCAGCCTTGCGGTCGGGATCGAGCCAGGTCGCCGCGCCGCGGCTGATGTAGCCGTCGCCGTACCAGAGTCCGCGGTCGACCTTGGGATCGTAGGCCCACAGCTGCGTTCCCTTGACCGGGTCCAGCGCGATGATCCGGTTGAACGGCGTGGTGAGGATCAGCTCGCCGTCGACATACAGCGGCGTCGTCTCGAAGCCGCTGCGCGGGCCGTGATCGCCCTTGGCGATGTCGCCGGTGTGGAAGGTCCAGGCGGGTTTCAGCTCGCCGACGTTGTTCCGGTCGATCTGGCTGAGCGGGGAGAAGCGTGTCCCGCCGGCGTCGTGGCCGTAGGCCGTCCACTGATCAGCGGCCGAAGCCCCTCCTGCGGCCAGCGCGGCCGCAAGGCAGGCCGCCCCCCATCCGAGCCGTTCACTCATTCCCATCGCGAAGCCCTCGTCCTAAAGCTGCGGCGGTCGGGTTGCGCCGCGCCGGGGTCGGGTGTCGAGGCGGACGGGGCGTGCGGCGCGGCCCCGGGGACTTGAGGCGGAGCGCCTGTGACGAGCGGCGTCTTTCGGGGGATGATCGGCCAGGATCTTCGGGCGCTGCGGCGCGCCTATCTGGCCCTTGCGGCGCTGGTCTTCGGGATCGACGCGGTCAACGTCCTCTCGACCATGCACGACTGGGCCGCAGGCGGACATCCTCTGCCCGCCTGGATGCCGATCGTCTGGGAATACTCCAGCGGCGTCGCCAACCTGGTCTTCGCAACGCTGGTCTACGCGGCCATGCGGATCGCACCGCCTCAGCCGGGGCATTGGCTGAGGTTCGCCCTGGTCCACGCGCCGAACACCGTGGTCTTCTCGGCTCTGCACGTGGGCGGGATGTGGGGGCTGCGCATCGCCGTCTACGCGCTGGCGGGCCTGCGCTACCACGTTCACCTGAACGACTTCCCCTACGAATACCGCAAGGACCTCGTCACCTACGCAGTGGCGGCGGGCCTGTTCTGGATGTTCGGCGAGCTGGAGCGCCGACGGTCTGCGCCGGTGGTCCCGACCGAGGCGCCGACGTTCGACATCAAGGACGGGACGCGCCTGATCCGCGCGCGCATCGACGAGATTCTGGCGGCGTCCTCGGCGGGCAACTACGTCGAGTTCGTCCTGGTCGACGGGCGAAAGCCCCTGATGCGGACCACCCTGGCGGCCATGGAGGCGATGCTCGAGCCGCTCGGCTTCGTGCGCACGCACCGCTCGTGGCTGGTCAACGCCGCCAAGGTCAGCGGACTCGAGGCCCAGGGCTCGGGCGACTTCGCCGTGCGGCTCGGGCGGGAGATCACCGCCCCCTTGTCCCGCCGCTATCCGGAGGCGTTGCGGCGCCTGCGCGGCCCCAATGGAGCGGCCTAGCCCGCGCGCACCTTGAGGCAGGCGCCGGTGAGGATGCCGGTCACCTTGACCTCGGCCCCGCGGGCCAGCTCGCCGCCGCCGTCCAGCTCGGCGGCCCACTCCTTGCCGTCCACGAACACCCGCCCGCGCCCGCCGGCGAAGTCCTGCGTCGCTTGGCCGTGATGGCCGACGAGACGGGGGTTCGGATCATTGATGTCCGGGCCCTTGAGCTGGAACGGGTGGGGCAGGTACCGCCGCGCCAACAGGATCGAGGCCATGGTCAAGGCCGCGAAGATCAGGAGCTCGGTGGGAAGGCCCAGGCGAAGGCCCGTGAGCAGTGCGGTCAGCGCTGCGGCGAGGGCGGGCCAGAGCAGATAGCCCGAGCCGGTGGGGACCTCGACCGCCAGGAAGATCGCCGCCAGGGCCATCCAGACCCAGAACGGATGGGCGGCGTAGAGCTGGAAGAGGGCGTCCATGGCTCAGTCCGACCTCGGGACCGACGGGCCCGGCGGCGTGGGCGGGCGCGGCGCGGCCGCGGCGGTCCGGGCGCCGGTCACCAGCTCCTGGATGCCGCCCAGCGCCCCCACCAGCGCCCCCATCTCGGCCGGCACGATCACCGTCCTCTGCTGTGGCGAATCCGCGAGCTTGGCGAAGGCGTCGACGTACTTCTGGGCGACGAAGTAGTTGATGGCGTTGACGCTGCCGCTCTCGATGGCGTCCGACACCATCTGGGTGGCCTTGGCCTCGGCCTGGGCGGACCGCTCACGGGCCTCGGCGTCGAGGAAGGCGGCGGAACGGCGGCCTTCCGCCTGCAGCACCGCCGACTGCTTGGCGCCTTCCGCGCGGGTGATCTGGGCCTGCTTGTCGCCCTCGGCCTCGGTGATCACGGCGCGCCGCTCGCGCTCGGCCTTCATCTGCCGGGCCATGGCGTTGGTGATGTCCGTCGGCGGCTGCAGGTCCTTGATCTCGATGCGGGCCACCTTGACGCCCCAGGGGCCGGTGGCCTCGTCGATCACATGCAGCAGGCGCGAGTTGATCTGGTCGCGCTGGGAGAGGACCTCGTCCAGCTCCATCGAGCCGACGACGGTGCGAAGGTTGGTCATGGTCAGCTGGGTGATCGCCTGGGTCAGGTTGGCGACGCGGTAGGCCGCGGCGGCGGCGTCCATCACCTGGATGAAGACGATGGCGTCGACCTTCACCCCGACGTTGTCCTTGGTGATCACCTCCTGGCTCGGCACGTCCAGGACCTGCTCCATCATGTTGATCCGCCGGCCGATTCCCTCGACGAACGGCGTCAGGATGGTGATGCCGGGCTTGATGGTGCGGGTGTAGCGGCCGAAGCGCTGGACTGTGTACTCGTGGCCCTGGGGCACGATCTTGATCGCCCCGAGCAGGACGACCAGGGCCAGGACGACGAAGACGACGGCGATGGCGATGTGCATGGTTGGCGTTCCCCCTTGGCGCGGAGCCTAACCCAGGGACGTTCCGGCCGCTACGGCAAGGCAAGGCTGTCGGACAGGGCCTTGCCGCGCCGGGCGATCTTGGCCGCCTCGGCGTGGTTGGCCGGATTGCAGGCGGGGAACTCGGCCTTGCCGGCCGAGTAGCCGGTGTTGAAGGAGAGCACGAGCCGGTTCCTGAAGCCCTGATCGGGCGCCTCGACATCCAGGAGCTGCTGCATCCGGGAGAACCAGAACTGGTCCTGGCGACCCTGGCAGGCCTGGCGCAGGGCATGGCTCTCTCCCAGCACATTGGCGAGGTCCACGAGCGTCTGGCGCGCTTCGGGGGGCCGGTCCTGGCCCGCAGCCGGCCGCGCCGCGAGCGCGGCGAGGAGGCAGATCGCGCCGCCGAGGGCGGCCCGGGCGCGGCTCAACGCCGCTCCACGTGGAAGCGGGCGAGCTCGGTCCTGGGCTGGTCCCAATCGGGCTTCAGCTCCTGCGCCATCATGTAGTCGTCATAGGCGGCCTTCAGATCTCCCAGCCGCTCCTCGCCCAGGGCGCGGTTGAAGTAGGCCTTCTCCGGCTCGGAGGGATCGAGGGCCAGGCCCTTGCTGATCTCGGCGACTCCCTGGGACGCCTTGCCCAGGCCGATCAGCGCGGCGCCGCGATTGACATAGGCCTCGCCGAGGTCCGGCTCGATCGTCGAGGCCGTGTCGAAATCGCGCTTGGCGGGGACGTACTCGGACCGGGCGAGATGGAGCACGCCGCGGTTGACGTAGGTCGCCGCAAGCTCATGGCGGCCCAGAACCTCGTTGTCGATCGCGAGCGTGCACTCGTCGATGGCCTGGGCGCTCGCCGCCCCGATCCTGGCGGCCTCCCGGGCCCAGGTGGAGCAGCCCGCCGCCAGGCCGTTGCCGAGGACCGTCACATCGGCCTGGGCCGGCGCGCCCGCCGCGATCGCGGCGAGGCCCAGTCCGGCGGCGGCGATGGCGAGGATAGTGCGCATCGTGATCATCTCCCTTGCGCAACCGGAAGGGTACCACAGTTCGGCCTTCCGGGCAGGCCGATTCAGGCGAACCGCTCCAGCGCCAGCGCGATGATGCGCCGCGTCTCGCTCCACTGGACGAGGCCGGCCGCCTGCCCGGCCGGCCAGAAGCGCGCCTCGGCCGCGTCGTCGCCGGCCACGGGCTCTCCCGAGACCCAACGCGCGGCAAAGTCGACGAGGACATAGTGGCGCTCGATCCCGCCGTCGGGTCCTTTGAAGACGCCGTCGACCACGTCCAGGAGGCCCAAGAGCTCGGCGGCCACGCCGGTCTCCTCCCGAAGCTCGCGCAGGGCGGCTTCGGCCGCCGTCTCGCCCCACTCGATGCGCCCGCCCGGAAGGCTCCATTCCCCGAGGCGGGGCGGCTTGCCGCGCCGGATCAACAGCACCTCGGGCCCGCGCAGGCAGACCACGCCGGCGCAGGGGGAGGGACGGCGGACCTCGCTCACGGCCGGCGCCGCGCGAGGGGCCGGCGTCTGCGCATCAGAACAGCACGCGGGGGTTCATGATCCGGTTGGGGTCGAGCGCAGCCCGGATCGCCCGCATCGCCTCGACCTCGACGGCGCTCTTGTAGCGCAGGGCCTCGTTGGTCTTCATCGCGCCCAGGCCGTGCTCGGCCGAGATCGATCCTTCCATCTGGCCCACGATGTCGTGGACCACGCGCGAGCCCTCGTCGCGGCGGGCGGCGTGCGCCCTGGGATCGCCGCCCGCCGGTTGCAGGATGTCGAAGTGGATGTTGCCGTCGCCAAGGTGTCCGAAGGCCAGCACGCGGCAGCCGGGCGCGAAGGCCAGCATGGCCGACGTAGCCTGGTCGAGGAAGCCGGCGATCTTCGAGATCGGGACCGAGACGTCGTGCTTCCAGACCGCCCCTTCCGGCTTCTGGGCGGCCGACTGGTGCTCGCGGATCGACCAGAAGTCCCGGGCCTGGGCCTGGCTCTGTGCGATCGCCGCGTCCTCGATGAGTCCGGCCTCCAGCGCCTTGCCGAGCAGCCGCTCCATCGCCGCCTCGGCGGCGCCCGCCTCGCCCGAGGCGATCTCGATCAGGACGTACCACGGATGGACGCCGTCCAGCGGCTCGCGGGCCCCCGAGATGTGGCGCAGCACGAACTCGACGCCGAGGCGCGCGATCAGTTCGAAGGTCTCCACCGCCCCGCCGCTCTCGTCCTTGGCGCGCTTGAGCAGCTCGATCGCGGCGGCGGGCGTCTTCACGGCGGCGAAGGCGGTGGCGCGCGAGACGAGCAGGGGAAAGAGCTTGAGGCTCGCGGCGGTGACGACGCCGAGCGTCCCCTCCGCTCCGATCAGAAGCTGCTTGAGGTCGTAACCGGTGTTGTCCTTGCGCAGGCGCTTTAGGCCGTGGAAGACCTCGCCGTTGGGCATCACCGCCTCCACCCCCAGGACCAGGTCGCGCATGGTCCCGTAGCGCAGCACCTGGGTGCCCCCGGCGTTGGTGGAGACCAGTCCTCCGATGGTGGCCGTGCCCTCCGAGGCGAGGGACAGGGGAAAGCGCCGTCCGACCGCCTGCGCCGCCTCGTGCACGGCCGCGAGCGGGACGCCGGCCTCGGCCACGATGACGTCGTCGAAGGGATCGGCCTGGCGGATCCGGCGCAGGCGCTCCAGAGACAGCAGCACCTCGCCCTGGGGGATCTGGCCGGCGACGAGGCCGGTGTTGCCGCCCTGGGGCACGACGGGGGTCCTGGAGGCCGCGCAGACGCCGATGACGGCGGAGACCTCCCCGGTCGTCCGCGGCAGCAGCAGCAGGGGAGTCGTCCCGGTCCAGCGGTCGCGCCACTCCACCAGCTTGGACGTCAGGATGTCGGGGTCCTGGCTCCAGCCGCCGTCGCCGAGGACGGCCTTCAGGCGCGACAGGACATCGGCGGGGACGGGGCGGGTCATGGCTGGGAGTTTAGCCGCGGCGCCCCGGCCGGCCTAGGCTGCCGTCCCGACTCTGACGTTCGCAACCGCCCGTGGAGACATCGAACGAAAGTCAGAGTCGATAAGGACACTACCGAAGTCATGAATTTTCTAGTGAGGTTTGCGAACCTGACGTTCGTCACTGAGGTCGCCCCTTGGGATGGACGAACGTCAGGTTCACCTCGCTAGTGTCCCGATTCCGAAGTTCGCCAGCGCATTTGCAAGGCGGATGCGAACTTCGGAATCGATAAGGACACTAGCAAATGTATGATTCTAGTGTGGTTTACGGATCAGAAGTTCGCAGCCGAGGGCGCCGCCATCATCATGCGAACTTCTGATCCACCACACTAGAGCGGCATGGCCAGGGCCTCTTCCAGCTCGCGCAGGCGCGCGCGGGTCAGTTCGAGGTCGCGGCCGAGCTGGGGATCGCCGGGAGCCGCGGACGCCAGCCGTTCGGCCAGGGGCAGGCGTTCGCGGTAGAGGTCGCGCGCGCGGCTGCGGTGCCCGCGCGCCTCGCGGGTGTCGGCCAGCCGCTCGATCCCGGCGGAAAGGGCGCGTTGGGCGGCGAGGTCGTCGGGCGCCTCGGTCGCGAGAGCCCGGCGCAGGCCCAGGCTCTCCTCATGCAGGTCGAGCGCCGAATCCAGCCGTCCCTCCCGGTCGCTGATGTCGCCGGCGCGGGCCAGGGCGCAGGCGAGGTCGCGGCGCGCGAGGACATCGGCGGGCGACGCGCGGACCCGCTTGCGCGCCAGGGCCAGGGCGCCGTTGTAGAGCTCGAGCGCGTCGTCCAGGCGGTTGGCGTCGCGCATCTGGTCGCCGCCGTCGATGGCGGCGAGGAAGGCGCCCCGCTCGTCGAGGGCGGGGGCCGCCGAGGGCGCGGAGACGAGCATGGCCTCGGGCGGCGGCTCGATCGGCTGGGAGGGAGCCGGCGCGCGCGCGGCGGGCCCTGGCGTCGGCTCGTGGGCTGGCGCGGCGGCGGCGGGCTCGCCATGGAACTCGTCGTCGTGGACGTCCGAGGCGGGGAAGGGGGCCAGGGCCTCGGCGCCGTGCTCGGCGCGATCCGCCGCCGGCTCCGGAGCGTGCGCCGCAGCGGCGGCGAAGACCGGCTCCGCGACGGGCCGCGGCGGGGCGGGCGCGGGGGGATGATCTGGGTGCGGAGCCTCCGCCTGCGGAGTCTCGGCGTGCGCCGGCGGCGCGGGCCCGGCGACCGGCTCGGGGACGTCCAGCGGCAGGTCCCAGTCGACGGCGGCGGGCGGTCCGGCCCGCTTGGTCTTGCCCTCGCCCGGCGCGCGCAGGAGTGAGGCGATGACCACCACCAGGCCCACGCCGGCGGCGAGCCCGGCAACGACCGGATGGTAGGGCGTGAACGGGCCGAGGTCAGGCGGGGAGAAGATCCCGATCGTTTCGGGGCGCGCCAAGAGATAGCCCTCGCCCATCAGGGCGAGCCCGGCCAGGAGCCCGATGAAACGTCCCCACATACGCTTCCCCCGAGGACCAGCGCGTGGCCTTGGTTCCCCCGCAGGCCGCCCGCACGTCAACCATCCACACGCGCCGGGATCAGGCGCTCCATCGGGTTCGCCTGATTGGCGGAAATTACCCTGCAAGCATGGCGCCGGCGCCTGACGAACAGGCGCCAAAGCCCATCGCGCAGGCGCCTGCAGCGCCCCATCCGATCCGGGTCCGATCGGGCGCTCCGGGTTCCCCTGGTCGCGATTTCGGACGGGGAACCGGTTCCCACTTCCCCTGAATTCGCTCAGCCGACCTTTCCCGCAGCGCGGCGAAGGCGGTCGTTGATGGCCTCGCCGAGGCCTTCGTCGGGAATCGGCGCGACGGCGATGGCCCGCGCGCCGGAGCGGTCGGCCGCCCTGAGGCAGGCGAAGAGGCGCGTGGCCGCCTCGGCGAGGTCGCCGGCGGGGCTGAGCGCGAACGTCAGATCGGCCGCGGGGGCGCCCGGGCCGAATGCCAGGAACGCCTCTCCGGGCTCGGGGGCGGCGGCGTCCAGGCGCAGGGGCAGCGAGGGGGCGTAGTGGCGCGCGAGCCGTCCCGGCGAGCGCCGCCCTTCGGCGTCGGAGCCGGTCAGCGGCCCAGCGATCCGCTCGATCTCCGCGCGGGTCACCCCGCCGGGGCGCAGGAGCAGGAGCCTTCCTTCGAAGACGCCCACGACGGTGGATTCCAGTCCGACACGGCAAGGGCCTCCGTCCAGAGCGACGGAGGCGGCGGCGCCGGTCTCCTCGACCGCGTCGGCGAAGGTGGTGGGGCTGGGGCGACCCGAGCGATTGGCCGAGGGCGCGGCGACCGGCCGGCCGAAGGCCTCGAGCACGGCCTGGGCGAGGGGGTGGCCCGGCGCGCGCACGGCCACCGTGTCGAGCCCGGCGCGGGCGAGCTCGCAGACCTCCTCGCGATCAGCGACGGGCGCGACGATGGTCAGGGGCCCCGGCCAGAACGCCTCGGCGAGCGAACAGGCGCGCGCGTCGAAGGCGGCGATGCGGCGCGCGGCGGCCAGGCCCGTCACGTGGGCGATCATGGGGTTGAACCTTGGCCGGCCCTTGGCCTCGAACACCCTGGCCACCGCCAGCGCGTTGCCTGCGTCGCAGGCGAGGCCATAGACCGTCTCGGTGGGCAGGATGACGAGCTCGCCCCGTCCCAGCGCCTGGGCGGCGCGGGCGGTCTCGGCCTCGATGTCCCCGTCCTGGCTCGGCATGCAATCTCGGCCTCCGCCGCCTCCAAGGTCGCGGCGGCTCCGCATGTAGCCTCTGAAAGCCTCGAGGCGAACCAGAAGCCGAGCCGCGGGGCGCCGTCCGCTCCCGGCCGGGCGCCGTCCTTGCGGAGCGCGGCCGTTCAGGCCGTGAGGTTGAAGGTCGAGCCGAATGCGGCGCGGCCGGGCGAGGCCTGGACGTCGCTGGCCTGGGGCGAGGAGCCGTCCTGGCCCTGGGCGTGCGAAGGCGGGACGCCTGGAGGCTGGTCGCCGTTCAGGCCAGCGAGCGCGCCGCCGAAGCGGACGGACTGGCTCCTGGATGCGCCGGTGGCGGGGTCGATCTTGCGGCTGTCGGGAGCATTGACGCCGTAGGGTCCGTCTTTCGGATGGGCCGGGTCGATGTGCTTCTTGGCCAGGTCGACGTCGCAACAGGTCTTGCAGACGAAGCCGTTGACGATCTGCATTCTGCCCTCCCGTCCCGAGCGCTCCTACACGCATGAGGTGAAGGTTCGGTTTATCCCCGGTGCGCCGGGCGGCGCCGCAAGCCGCTCAGAGCCCGAGCGCGCTGAGGGACGGGTGGTCGTCGGGGCGCCGGCCGGGCTGCCAGAGGAAGAGGCGGTCGTGTTCGGCGATCGGCAGGTCGTTGATGCTGGCGAGGCGCCGGCGCATCAGGCCGTTGGCGTCGAACTCCCAGTTCTCGTTGCCGTAGCTGCGGAACCATCGGCCGGCCGCGTCATGCCACTCGTAGGCGAAGCGCACGGCGATCCGGTCGCCGGCGAAGGCCCAGACCTCCTTGATCAGGCGGTAGTCGAGCTCGGCGGCCCATTTTCGCCTGAGGAACGCGACGATCTCGGCGCGGCCGGCGATGAACTCGGCGCGGTTGCGCCAGACGCTGTCCGGCGAATAGGCCAGGGCCACACGCTCCGGGTCGCGGCTGTTCCAGGCGTCTTCGGCCAGGCGCGCCTTCTGGGCGGCGGTCTCGGCGGTGAACGGCGGAAACGGCGGCCGGCGCTCGGCCGCCGCCGCGGAGCTCGGGGAGGCGTCGGAGGGACTCATCGCCCCATTGATCGCGGTCCCGGGCGCGGCGCGCAAGCGCGTCGGCCGGGAATGCAGCGATCCTTCCAAGGTCACTTGGGCCAATAGCGGCCGATCAGGGCGTCCAGCGAGACGGCGCCGGGGCCGCGGGCGATGACGAAGATCATGAAGGCGAGCCACTGGATGTGGTCGGGCCAGGCCTCCGGGTAGACGAAGAGCTGGATCACCGCGACCATGCCGAGCAGGCCGAGCGCCGACAGGCGCGTCGCGAGCCCGACGAGCACCAGGGTCGAGAGGCCGAGCTCCATGCCCGCGGCCATGTAGGCGGCGACGTGCGGGGGCAGGATCGGCACGTGGTACTCGTTCTCGAACAGCATCAGCGTCGCGTTCCAGTCCGACAGCTTCTGCAGGCCCGAGCGGAAGAAGACGCTGAAGGTCGCGGCGCGGGCGACCAGGACCAGGGCGCTGTAGGGGATGGCGTTCAGCCCGGTGATGGCGCGTCCGACGAGGTCGCGGGGCGCGGGCAGGGCGTCGGCGGCGGTCATGCGGGGGGTCCTTCGGCAAGGGCGTGGGCGATGGCGGCGAACGGGGCGCAGAAGACGTCGCACCGGATTGCGTCCAGGGCGGCGTCGAGGGGACACTCGGACTGGGCGTCGGCCAGGGCGTCGTCGGGGCTGCGGCCGGCGAGGAGGGCGGCGAGGAACCTGGCGGCCGGCGCGGCGAGCCGGACCGAGCGGACTCCGCCTTCGCCGCGCCAGATCGCGAGGCGGACGGGCAGCGGCTCGGGCGGCGCGGCCGCGTCCGGGCAGGCGTTGGCCGCCTCCAGCGTCTCGCGCAGCTCGTCCACCGCGAAGTCGAGCTCGACGAGCTGGAGCGAGGCGGGAGTCTCGAGCGCTGCGGATCGGTCGAGCGGCGTGGACCTGCGTCCGTCCGCGGCCCGGGAGGCGCGCTCGATGGCCAGGTCCAGCCGCGCGGCGTCGCCGAGCCATGGCAGGTCGTTCGCAATGGCTAAATTGCGGAGGAAGGCGGGGAAGCCCTCGCCGTAGCCCGACAGCACGGCCTCGGTCGGCGGATGGCGGGCCGCGAAGGCGGTCGCCGCCGCGTGGAAGGAATCGTCGCCGAGGGCGCGGACGACCGTCGGGAAGGTCAGCTCCAGTGCGCGCGAGAGGCCGCCGAACACGGTCGCGCGATGCACGTCCAGAGCCGCCTCCGCCGGGATCGGCGAAGATCCGTCCGCGAGGGCCGCCGCGCAGACGCCGCCGCCCAGGAGGTCCGCGGCCATCAGCCGCTGGAATTCAGCCAGCGAGG
This sequence comes from uncultured Alphaproteobacteria bacterium, assembly GCA_963775275.1. Taxonomy (GTDB): domain Bacteria; phylum Pseudomonadota; class Alphaproteobacteria; order Caulobacterales; family Caulobacteraceae; genus JANWHQ01. The sequence continues at coordinate 3,099,406 of CAVZII010000005.1, forward strand.
GCATGGCGGGGCTCGCAGATCCGGTCCATCCGCGCCTGGGCCTCTTCGGCCTGGTCCTGGAGGACCTCGAAGGCGGGGATGGCATTGTCCCACTCGATCAGCGTGGGCCGCCGGCCCAGTCGCACGACGGCGCGCTCGTAGAGGCGCCAGACCGGCGCCGACACGGCCGAGCTGTGGTCGTCGATGCGCAGGATCGCCCCGTCGGCGAGACGGCGCTCGGCGTGCCCGGCCAGGTGAATCTCGCCGATGGCATCGGCTGGGACCTCGTCCAGCAGGGCGTCCAGCCGCGCGGCCGGATCCTCGCCGAGGTTCCAGGCGCTGACGAAGACGTTGTTGACGTCCAGCAGCACCCCGCAGCCGGCGCGACGGACGAGCTCGCCCAGCATCTCGGCCTCGCTGAGCGCCGCGCCGGAGAGCCTGAGATAGGTCGAGGGGTTCTCCACCAGGATCGCGCGTCCGAGCCGGTCCTGGACCCGGCCGACGTTGGCCTGGAGGACGCCCAGCGCCTCCCCGGTGAAGGGCAGGGGCAGGAGGTCGGGCAGGTAGACGCCAGCCGCCGCGCTCCAGGACAGATGGTCCGAGACGAGGCCGGGCTCGATCCGCCGCTCCAGCGCCGCGAGCGCGTCCAGATGGCGCGGGTCGACGCCTGACGCCGAGCCCAGCGACAGGGCGGTGGCGTGCAGCGAGACCGGGTAGTCCAGCCTCACGCGTTCCAGCTCGAGCGCGGCGGGCTGGTCGCGCAGGTAGTTCTCGGGATGGACCTCGAACCAGGCCGTGTCCGGGCGCTCGGCCAGGACGCGGCGATGGTGGGGGAAGCGCAGCCCGATCCCGGCGCGAGCCGGGACCAGAGCGCTCTTCGCGGCCGCGCCGCAGTCGGGGGTCTGGAGGATCGGTTCCACGCCGCGGCCGCTCGGGTTCACTTGCCCGCGGTCAGGCTGCCGCCGGCGAGCTTGGCGCACGCGCCCTTGGGCAGATAGACGAAGGAGGACTTGTCCCCGTTGCGGGTCGACTGGCCGGCGCAGGAGTGGATGCCGGCGGCGCAGTCGTTCTTGCCGGCCTTGGCCACGCCGTAGCACTTCTCCGAGCCCTGGGGCTGGGCGACCATGCCGGCCTGGGCCTGGGAGACGACGGCGGCCAGGGCGAGGGCGCCGAGGACCGAGGAGGCGGCGAGGGCGGTCTTGGCGGTGGTGTTCATCGGAAACGTCCTTCAGCTGTCAGGTTTGCAGCGAGGCGGTCGCCGCCCCGCACCCACTTGTTCGTTGCGCCCCGGCGAAGGTTACAGGATGCTCGCGCGCGACCTCGACGCGGAGCCCGGCCTGCATGGACGACGCCTCCCAGGCGCAGGAGAAGGCTTGGTCGCGGCTGATGCGCGCGGCCCAGGACGGCGACGCGCGCACCTACGAGCGGCTGCTCAGGGAGATCGCCCCCTTCATCCGCGCGCTCGCCCGGCGGCGGTTCAGGGACGAGGAAGCGGCCGAGGACGTGGTGCAGGACGTGCTCTTGAGCCTGCACCGTGTGCGCCACAGCTATGATCCCGGCCGCCCGTTCACGCCCTGGCTGGCCGCCATCGCCCAGCGGCGGTCGATCGACGCCATTCGGCGCAAGGTGCGCGTCTCGAGGCACGAGACGGCGGACGAGGCGGCCTTTGAAACCTATGCCGATCCGCGAGCGAACAAGGACCTGGAAGCGGGCGAGGCGGCCCAGCTCGTCGCCGCGCTCGTCGGCGAGCTGCCGCCCGGCCAACGCGAGGCGCTGGAACTGGTGAAACTGAAGGAACTGTCGCTGGCCGAAGCCTCGGCCGTCTCCGGCCAGTCGGTCGGCGGCCTGAAGGTCGGCGTCCACCGAGCGATCCGGACGCTTCGCACGAGACTGGGGCTTGCCGGATGACCCGTTCGACCGACGAGCTGATCGCCGCCCTGGCCGCCGACATCAGGCCGGTGCGCCGCCTGAAGCCGCCGATGACCCGCGCGCTGATCTGGATCGCCGCGGCGGCGCTCGCCGGCGCCCTCGCCGTGGCCCTGTTCGCGAACATGACCCTGTTCATGCACCGGATCCGGGACGGGCGCCTCCAGGTCGAGCTGGCCGCGACGCTCCTGACCGGGATCGCCGGCGTCATCGCCGCCTTCCACCTCAGCCTGCCCGACCGGCCCCGGACGTGGGCGCTCCTGCCCCTGCCGACCCTGGTCGTATGGCTCGCCGCCAGCGGGCTCGGGTGCTACCGCGACTGGATCGTCCAGGGCGCGGGCGGGCCGGAAGCCGGCCGCAGCCTGCAGTGCCTGATGTTCATCCTCGCCGCGAGCCTGCCGCTGGGCGCCGGCCTGATCTGGATGCTGGGCAAGGCCCGGCCGCTGGACCCGGTCGCGCCGGCCGCCGTGGGGGGCCTCGGCGTCGCCGCCGTCTCAGCCTTCCTGCTGCAGTTCTTCCACCCGTTCGAGGTCACCCTGACGGACCTCGGCCTGCACGCCGCGGCCGTGGCGGCGGTGGTGCTGCTCGCCTCGACGGCGGGCGTCCGGGCGATGCGGCCGGCCTGAAGCCGGCCGCTCCGCGCCGCTACTTGTTCACGAACTCGATCTCGAGCGCTAGGTCGACGTTGTCGCTCACCGCGCCGCCCATGGCGCCGCCGGCGCCGAAGTCCGAGCGCTTGATCGCCCCGGTGGCCGAGAAGCCGACGCGCGCGGGACCGAAGTTGCTGGCCGGGCGGGACCCGTCGAAGGTGAGGTTCAGGCTCACCGGCTTGGTCACCCCGTGCAGGGTGAGGTCGCCCGTCATCGTCCCCTTGGCGCCGCCGGTCAGCTTGATGGCGGTGGAGGTGAAGGTGATGGTCGGGTGGTTCGGCGCGTCGAGGAACTCCTTGGCGAACTGGGTGCTGATCGCCGCATCGCCCTGGTCGAAGGAATTGGCGTCGATCGTAGCGGTCACCTTGGAGGCGGCAGGCTTGGCCGGGTCGTAGTCGAAGCCGGCGTCGACCTTGTTCATGCGGAAGGTCGAGTGGGTCATGCCCATGTGCTGGACGCGGATGGTCAGCGCTGTGTGGTGCGGATCGGAGGTGTAATGGCCGGCCGGGACCTTGGCCGGATCCATGTTCGGCGGCGGCATGGCGGGCTGGGCGAAGGCCAGGCCCGCGCCCGTGGCGATCAGGACAGCCGCGAAGGCGGCGGCGACAGGACGTTTCATGAGAGACTCCCCAAGGGTTCAGCGGTCTGGCCCCCGCGCACCCTAAAGCGCCTCTGGCAACACTGTGAAGCAGTTTCGGATCGCCAGGCGGATTGAGTCGTTGTGCGCGGGCAGTAGCGCGCCCGGCCGCCGGACGCCAAGATCGGGCCAGACCTCGCGACGCGAGTCGCCGTCCCAACGGAGATCGGCCATGGCCTATGCGGCGCCGGTGAACGACCTGGCCTTCGCCCTGATCGAGACGGCGGGCCTGGACCACCTGTTCAACCACGTGCAGGGCCTGGATCGCGACACGGTCCAGGCGGTGCTGGAAGCGGCGGGCGAGCTGGCCGGAGGCGTGCTGGCGCCCCTGAACCGGATCGGCGACGTCCAGGGCTCGCGGCTCGAGAACGGCAAGGTCGTCTCGCCGGACGGCTTTCCCGCCGCCTACCGCGCCTTCGCCGAGGGGGGATGGAACAGCCTCTCGGCCGATCCGGCCTTCGGCGGCCAGGGCCTGCCCAAGGCGCTGGAGCTGGCGGTGTTCGAGATGATCAACGCCGCCAACATGTCCTTCGCGCTGTGCCCGACCCTGACCCAGGCGGCGATCGAGGCGCTGCAGGCGCACGGCTCCGAGCATCAGAAGGCGACCTACCTGCCCAAGCTCGTCTCCGGCGAATGGACGGGGACCATGCACCTGACCGAGCCCCAGGCGGGCACGGACCTCGGCGCGGTGCGCACCACCGCTTCGCCCGCGGGCGACGGGAGCTGGCGGATCGACGGCCAGAAGATCTTCATCACCTGGGGCGGCCACGACCTTGCCGACAACATCGTGCACATGATCCTGGCCAGGACGCCGGGCGCGCCGGAGGGCGTTCGCGGCTTGTCCCTGTTCCTGGCGTCGCAGCGGCTGGTGGGCGAGGACGGCAAGCTGGGCGAGGAGAACACGCTCCATCCCGCGAGCCTCGAGCACAAGCTCGGCATCCACGCCTCGCCGACCTGCGTCATGCTCTACGAGGGGGCGACGGCGGAGCTGGTGGGCGAGCTGAACCAGGGCCTGCCCCACATGTTCACCATGATGAACGCGGCCCGCGTCGGCGTGGGGGTCCAGGGCGTCGGGATCGCCGAGGGCGCCTACCAGCACGCCCTGGCCTATGCGCGCGAGCGCCGCCAGGGGCGCTCGGAGTGGTCGACCGAGCGGCCGGCCGTGATCTACGACCACCCCGACGTGCGCCGGATGCTGGTGCTGATGAAGGCCAAGATCGAGGCGGCGCGGGGGATCTGCCTCTCGGCCGGGGTCGCGGCGGACATCGCGCGGATCTCGCCGGACGCCGAGGAGCGGCGCATCGCGGGGCTGAGGGCCGAGCTCCTGACCCCCATCGCCAAGGCCTGGTCCACCGACGTCGGCGTCGAGGTCGCCTCCCTGGGCGTGCAGGTGCACGGCGGCATGGGTTTCATCGAGGAGACCGGCGCGGCCCAGTACTACCGCGACGCCCGCATCGCCCCGATCTACGAGGGGACCAACGGCATCCAGGCGATCGACCTGGTGGGCCGCAAGCTCGTCATGGACGGCGGCCAGCCCATGCTCGACGTGATCGACCAGATCGAGACCCTGGCCGGGTTTCTGGGGCGGATGCAGGGGCTGGAGCTGGTGGGCCACCGGCTCATGGCCGGCGCCAAGGCCATGGCCAGCGCGTCCAACTGGCTGGTCAAGCAGTCCGGGCCCGACGCCCAGGCCGGCGCGGCGGCCTTCCTGACCCTCTGCGGCGAGGTGCTGGGCGGATTCATGCTGGCCCAGGGCGCGCGACGGGCCTTCGAGCGGATGCACGAGGGCGAGGCCTCGGCGTGGCTGGGCGGCAAGATCGGCCTCGCCCAGGTCTACGCCGACCAGATCCTCACCGCCGCCCCCGGCCGCGCCGAGGCGGTGGTCCAGGGCGCTCACGTGCTCCAGGCGGTGGACCTGTAGGCCCGCCCCCTCCGTCTCGGCGAATGCGCCCCGATCCACCTTCCCCAGAGGGGGAGGATTTGCGGTCCGCGCTGACCGACATCTTCCCCCCTTGGGGGAAGTCCGCCGCGAAGCGGCGGGAAGGGGCCGGGCTAAAGCTGCTCCAGCATGTAGTCGGCGGAGCTGACGCGGAATTCGCCGCCCTGCTCGACGTTCAGCGAGGTGATCACCCCGTCCTTGGCGACCAGGGAATAGCGCTGCGAGCGCGTGCCCATGCCGAAGCCCGAGGCGTCGAGCTCCAGACCGATGGCCTTGGTGAAGGCGCCGTTGCCGTCCGCCAGCATCACCACGTCCGAGCCCACCCCCTGGTCCTTGCCCCAGGCGGCCATGACGAAGACGTCGTTCACCGAAACGCAGGCGATGACGTCGACTCCCTTGGCGCGAAGCTCGGCCGCCTTCTCCTTGAAGCCAGGCAGGTGCTTCATCGAGCAGGTCGGGGTGAAGGCGCCCGGCACAGCGAACAGGGCAACGGTCTTGCCCTTGAACAGCTCGTCGGTGGTGACGGGCTTGGGGCCCTCCGGGCCCATGGTGGTGAAGGTCGCGCTGGGAACCTTGTCGCCGACTTTGACGGCCATGGGAGCCTCCTTGTGCTCGGGGTCCAGTCATTTAGCCGCGCGCGTTTGTCGCGCCAACCCCGGGCGCCTTGAAACCCGGCCGCCAAGCGAGGATCATGCAAGTCATGGACAAGAACAGGCCGGCGCCCCTGAGCTCCGATCCTGTGGGGTCTGAACATCCCGCCGGGCCGAAGGACGTGTCCGGCGCCACGGCGGGCGAGGCGCTCCGCCGCTCCAGGCCCGAGGGCGCCGACGGGTACCTCGACGGCCGCATCCTGATCGCCATGCCGGGCATCGGCGAACCGTTCGAGCGCATGATCATGATCATGTGCGTGCACGACGAGGAGCAGGCCATGGCCATCGCGCTCAACCGGCCGCTGGAAGGGCTGACCGTGGGGGGCCTCCTGAAGCGGCTCGGGATGGGTTCGGACGCCGCGCTGGACGGGCCTGTGCTGTTCGGCGGGCCGGTGGAGCGGTCCAGGGGCTATGTCCTGCACAGCGACGATTATGCCAGCGCCAATTCCACCTTGCCGGTGGCCGAGGGCGTGGCCCTGACCGACACGCGCGAGGTGCTGGACGCGCTGGGCGATCCCTCCCGCCGGCCGAGCCGGGCGCTGCTCGCCCTCGGCTACGCCGGCTGGGGCCCGGGCCAGCTCGAGACCGAGCTGAAGGAAGGGGTCTGGCTGACCTGCGACCCGGACGAGGAGCTGATCTTCGGCGTGGATCACGAGGCCAAGTGGGTCCGCGCGCTGGAGAAGATCGGCGTCAGCGCCGACCGCCTGTCGACTCAGGCGGGGCGGGCGTAGCGGGGCGGCCGCCGCCAGATAGAAGGCCGGCGCCGCGGTCAGGGGGCCCACATGGCCGCCGGCCAAGGGCTTCGACGCCCCCGATCGGCAAGATCCGACGGCGCAGGCGGTCCAATCTGACCGGACCAGGCTCCAGGCGCCGCGACTACCCTGCCGCCGATGCGCCGGCCCGGAAGGCCTCGGCGGCGGCGTCCATGTCGCGCACCGGGTTGCCGGGCCCCGAGTTGCGGCCCTGGAGGAACTCGTTGAGGACCCGGCGCCTGGCGAACAGCCACCGGCCGTCCACCTTGGCGAGGTCGTCCTCATAGATGCCGTAGGTGGCCATCTTCATGGTGTCCTGGGGGCCGTGGTTGGCCATCTCCAGCCAGAGCGCGCGGGCCCAGGCGCGGTCGCCTTCGACGCGGATGACGGACTGCAGGATGACGTGGCGCAGATTGGCGGGCTGGCCGTCCTCGGTGTGGTAGAACTTGCCGATGTTCTCGGCGAACTGCGCGACCGTCTCGCGGATCGCCGGGCGGCCCCTGCTGGTCCCGCGGGCGAACTCGAGCTCGCCGTCCTCGGTGAAGGTGTCGGCGTAGGCGTCCCAGTCATGGTAGTCGATGGCGAAGAGATAGCGCGCCATCAGATCCTCGATCTCGGCGCGATCCTGGGCATAGGTGCTGCTGTAAGGCATCGGACTGGTCTCCCTGACAGGCGGACGTCCCGCCCGCTCTTCTTCCCGGCTCCCTCGCCGCCGCTGTCCGGCAGGAGCGCATCCCCCTGCCGGCCAGCGTCGGCGCAGGCGATCACATAGCGGCGGATCGCCCCGGAGTCGTCCCCCCGCGCGGCAAGCCCGGCGTGGCCGCCCGGGCGGCCCTGGAACAGGTCGGGAACTATCCGGTTGACGTACCAAGCCCTAGGTGTAGTATGTGGCTCACAAACCGAGAGCCAGTCCGATGCCTTCCCGTAAGTCCACCCTTGAAGCCAAGCGCGCCGCAGCTAAGGCGCGCGGTCCTGTCCGTAAGACCAACCTGAAAGACCCGATCTACCACGACGAGGATGCCGCTCGGGCGCACCTGGAAAGCCTGCTCTGGCCGCAAGGCCCGGTCTGCCCGCGCTGTGGCGTCATGGAGGGCCGGATCACCAAGCTTCAAGGGGCCAGCACCCGGCCGGGCGTCTACAAGTGCAAGGACTGCCGCAAGCCCTTCAGCGTGACCGTTGGAACGGTCATGGAGCGCTCGCACGTCCCGCTGTCCAAGTGGATACTCGCCGCGCACTTCATGGCGTCATCCAAGAAGGGGATGAGCGCCCTGCAACTGCAACGGTTGCTGGGCACGAATTACGAAACGGCCTGGTTCCTGTTCCACCGCCTTCGCGAGTGCCCGAAGAAGGTCGATCGCGGCCCCATGGGCGGAGAAGGCAAGACGGTTGAGGCCGATGAAACCTATGTTGGGGGCAAGAACGAGAACCGCCACGCCAGCAAGCGCCTGCCTCGTGATCTCGCCTTGGACCGCAAGCATAAGATCGTGACCCTTGTGGAACGCGACGGCGAGGCCCGTTCCTTCCACGTCGCCAACGTGACCGCCAAGACCCTCCGCACGGTCCTGGTCAAGAACGTGAGCCGCAAGTCCAACCTGATGACGGACGGGGCAAACGTCTATCTAGGCGTGGGCTCAGAGTTCGCCAGCCATGCTTGGACCGACCACGCCAGCGGCGAGTATGTCCGTCCCGGCGGCATCCATTCCAACACCGCCGAAAGCTACTTCGCCATTCTCAAGCGTGGCGTCTACGGCTCGTTCCACAGCATCAGCGAAGCCCATATGCATCGCTACTTGGTCGAGTTCGATTTCAGGTATTCGACCCGCGATCTGGCGGACGTTGACCGCGCCGCCGAACTGCTCCGGGGCGCCAAGGGCAAGCGCCTGATGTATCGACAGCCTGACGAAGCCGCGCACGCTTAAGCAGAAGGCCCGAAGGATCGTCATCCTTCGCAAGAAGGCCCAAAGACTCGGCGCCGACCGCAAACAGTGATCCAATAGAAAAGGCCACGGGCGATTCGACGTCGCTCCGTGGCCTTAACCGCCGTGTGGGGCGGGTCGTGATCACGAAGCCGAGATTCTAACAAGTCTGGAGTCCCGGTCAACCTCGCACGGCCCTTTGCAAGAAAGGGCCATCCACGGCCAAGACCATCTGTCGTCCCGAACGCAAGGGCAGGAATGCCCCTAAGACGGTTCCGGTCGCTCCGCATAAGCGGGCGGCGCCGAAGCCGATTCGGAAGGGGGGCTGCTAGCCTTTGTGTTGCCACTCCGGTCGCGCTTGGGGCGCGGCTGGGGCGGCGTTTTCAGAAGTTGCAGCAACAGCGCGTCGCGTCGCTGGTCCGGGCCGTCGTCGCTTGCGCTGTTGTCGTGACCAGCAGTCATGGACCCGCAGTCTAATGGCATCGCGTGAAATCGGCCAGCAGCCGTTGCGGAAATGCCTGTTCTGCGAACTCGAACACGAACAGTCCAGAACACCTTTGGCCGACGTGGATGCGCAAGCACTTCGTCCGGACCGCTCATGACGAACGACGCTATGGCTACGCCCGCGTCAGCAAGGGCGGAGAGTCACTCGAAATCCGCCTGGCGGCCATTGCACGGGCACACGACGACCCAAAAATTCCGCCACGTCTGCGCGAGATGCAATCATGGATGGATGAGCGGACTTGAGGTCGCGGCGCGGCCTTTTGTCGAGTCAATGCTTCAAGGTCACCGCACTCCCTTAGACGGTTTGGCAATCGAGACGGTCGCGGCCTGGATCACTCTCAAAATGATGATCTATGAGACCGTGGTGCCGTCTGAGGCCGTCTTCTCTAGGAAGGAGACACCAAGGTTCGCTCAGGACAAAAAAATACCGGAAGGCGTGCGGATCTGGCTTTCACGCACCGAAAACTCGGAGCATCGCGCAATGATTAGAAAATCATTTGCGCGCTTCTCACATGGACTCCCACGCCGGCCCGCCCTTCCGTAACGGCGGCGCAGCCGGCTAGTGTCCCGATTCCGAAGTTCGCCAGCGCTTTTTGCCAGGCAGATGCGAACTTCGGAATCGATCGGGACACTAGCAAGTCTATGATTCTAGTGTGGTTTAAGGATCAGAAGTTCGCAACTGCGGGAGCCGCCATCATCATGCGAACTTCTGATCCACCACACTAGATGGGGTCACAGACAACGGGAGGGGATCACCATGGCGGCGTCGGCAGCCACGACCTTTGGCGAGGCGCTGTCGCGCGCGCCCCTGCGCGCCTTCCAGTGGGCGACCGTCGCGATCTGCATGCTGGTGCTGGTCTGCGACGGGATCGACATGCAGCTGCTCGGCATCGTCGCGCCGCTGGTCATCAAGGACTTCGGCGTCGGCCGCGGCGCCTTCGGCATCGCGATGAGCGCCGCCCTGGTGGGGTTCGGCCTGGGCGCCTGGGGCGGCGGCCGGCTCGGCGATGCGATCGGCCGGCGCTGGTCGCTCGCGCTGGCCGCCCTGGTGTTCGCGCTCGCGACCGTGGCCGCCAGCCGCGCCGACGGGGTCTGGACCCTGGCCTTGTGGCGGGTGCTCGGCGGGGTCGGCTTCGGCGCGGCCTATTCGAACACCCTGGCGATGGCGAGCGAGTGGCTGCCCGAGCGCCTGCGGCCGGTCGCGGTCAGCACCCTTTCGGTCGGCACCCCGCTGGGCGGCACGGTGGCCGGCTGGCTCGGCCCGGGCCTCGCCCTCGCCTACGGCTGGCGCGGGACGTTCGTGGTCTTTGGCGCGTCGACGTTGCTGCTGGTGGTGGTCGTGCTGGCGATCCTGCGCGACAGCCCCTCGTTCCTGCTGGCGAGGGGCAAGCCGGATCAGGCCGCGAAGGCCGCGCGCCGGGTGCTCGCACAGGACGTCCAGCTGACGCCCGACCGGCACGACCGGGGGGTCGGCGGCGGTCCCTCGATCGGCGTCCTGGATCGCAGCAACCTGCGGCTCAACATCGGCGTGGGAGTCGCCTTCGCCGCCTCCGCCCTGGTCGCCTACGGCATCCTCAACTGGACGACGACCTTCCTCACCGCGGCAGGGTTCACCCTGGGCCAGGCGGGCAATGTCGTCTCCGTCGCGGGGATCACCTCGATGGTCGGATCAGTCGCCGCAGGCGTCGTCACCCGCCGGTTCGGGTCGCAGCGCGTGATGGCCGCGGTGAGCGCGACCCTGGTGGTCCTGCTGCTCGGTCTGGGCTTCGTCATCGAGACCCTGCCCGCCGCGCCCGACGTGGGCCAGCGCCTGCTGGTGCTGATCCTCCTGGGCGCCGCGGCGGCGGTGTTCAGCGCCGCGATCGCGACCCTCTATGTGGTCATGGCCCTCGGCTACCCGCAGTCGTGCCGCTCCGCCGGCATCGGTTTCGGCATCTTCATGAGCCGCGTGGGCGCGATCTCGGCGAGCGGCCTCGGCGGCGCCCTGCTCGACCTCGGAAAGGGCAGCGTGATCCCGTTCTTCGCAGTCCTGGCCGTGAGCGCGGTGCTGGTCTCGGCGGCCGCCTTCATCGTCGACCGCCACGTGCCGCCGGCGCGCTCAGGGCGAGCCGGTCCGGCCTAGTCTCTGATCTAGGAGATCGAGCCGGCGCTGGGCGAACCGTCGGGCGTCGCTGACCAGATCGGCGCTTTGGCCCCGGGGCTCCTACGACCCCGGCCCGGTTCCCCAGCCGGAGTGGAGCTGGCCGTTGCCGCGGAAGAAGGCCGAGATGTGCCGGATCAGGCCGTCCTGGACCTTGAACACCTCCATCACCACCGAGCCGTTGTTGGCCGGGTACTCGGGCGGGGTGGTGAAATTGCCCACGGCGAGGACCACGCCGTGCTCGACGTCGGCGATGTAGAAGCGCCGGTTCACGACGTTCCACTTCATGCGCGGGATCTGGAACTCCCCGCCGCAGCTGCCGGCGGTGGCCGGGGCGTTCACCGTGAAGGTCCCGAGCTCGACCCTCTGGCACTCCGGGTGCCAGGGGACCTGATGGTCGTCGACCTTGTGCGAGACCGCGTCGAAATAGAGGTCGGCGATGTGGAACAGCGCCTGGCGCGAGACCCGTTCGCCCAGCGGCAGGACGGTGTCGTAGATCCGGTCGGGCAGGTGCAGGTCCGCGGGATCGGCGCCGAAGCCGCCCGGCGGCTTCTGGTACGAGATCTCCTCGATCTCGGTGATCTTCCGGTCCTGGACCTTGAGGCGCACGACATAGAACCACCAGCGCGGCGGAGCGGCGGCGCCGGGCGTCGGCGGCGCGCCCGGCCCGCCCGGGCGCGTGGCGGTGGTGACGATCCCGTAGAAGACCGCCGCGCCGGTGACCGGGTCCACGAAGGCCTGGCGGTAGGGGATGCGCCGGAGCGGCCCCCAGGCCTCGCCCTTGCCGGGCGCGGAGAGGACGCCGTTGGAGGTGACGCGCACCGTCCTCGCCAGCGGCAGGGCCGAGACGTCGTTGTCGGTCAGGGCCTCGGTGTAGGCCGTCAGCGCCTGGAGCAGGCATCGCCGGTCGCAGGGCGCCGCGCCCTTGGCCCAGGCCGGCGCGGCGGCGAGGACCGCCAGGGCCAAGGCCGCGGACATCGGTCCGATCCGAAATGATCGCATGAGCTTCCTCCCATCGCTGTCCCTATGCGGCGCCCGGCCGCCGGCGTCCGGTGGGCCGGACGCGCCTTCCAGAACGGTCAAGCCTCGCGGCCATGTCAGTCAAGTCGGCGGCCGGGCAGTCGTCCTATTCGTTGGAGGCCGGACTGGGAGTCGACGAGGTCCGGGCGTGGGGAGCGATCGGGAGGGGGCATGCGCGGCAGGGCTTGGCTGATCGGGCTTTGCGGCCTTGCGGCTGGGGGCGTGGCGCTTTGCGCGACCCTGGGCTCGGCCCTGGGCGCAGCGCGCCCGGCCGCGGGCCCCGCCGCGGTCGACCAGCGCCGGCTGGAGGCCGCGGACCAGGAGCCCGGCCAGTGGCTGACGGTGGGCCGCGACTGGCGCGAGCAGCGCTTCAGCCCGCTCACCCAGATCAACGACAGGACGGTGGGGCGCCTGGGCCTGGCCTGGTACGCCGACCTCAACACCTACCGTGGCGTCGAAGGCACGCCGCTGGAGGTGGACGGGGTGCTCTACAACATCTCCGCCTGGGACATCACGACCGCCTACGACGCGGTCACAGGCAAGCCGCTGTGGACCTACGACCCCAAGGTCCCGGTCTCCTGGGCGAGGCTCACCTGCTGCGGGCCGGTCAGCCGGGGCCTGGCGGCCTGGCACGGCAAGATCATCCTCGCCACCATCGACGGCCGGCTGATCGCTCTCGACGCCCGGACCGGCCATCCGGTCTGGACGGCCAACACCCTGGAGGCGGGCCAGCCGCTGTCGGTCACCGGCGCGCCGCGCATCGCCGACGGCAAGGTGGTGATCGGCAACAGCGGCGGCGACCTCGGCTCGCGCGGCTACATCTCGGCGTACGACGCCGACACCGGCGCCTTCGCCTGGAAGTTCTACATCGTCCCCGGCGACCCCTCGAAACCCGACGGCGCCGCCTCGGACCCGATCATGCCCATGGCCGCCGGGACCTGGCATGGCGAGTGGTGGAAGCAGGGCGGCGGCGGCAACGACTGGGACTCCATGGTCTACGACCCGAAGCTCCATCTCGTGATCTTCGGGACCGGCAACGGCTCGCCCCACCCCCTGAAGTTCCGCAGCCCCGGCGGCGGCGACAACCTGTTCCTCTGCTCGATCGTGGCGGTGGATGCGCGCACGGGCAGGTACGCCTGGCACTACCAGGAGATCCCCGGCGAGGAGTGGGACTACGACTGCACCGCGCCCCTGATCCTGGCCGACCTGAAGATCGGCGGGAAGACGCGCCAGGTGGTGATGCAGGCGCCCAAGGACGGGTTCTTCTATGTGGTGGACCGGCGCACGGGGAAGCTCATCTCGGCCAAGGCCTACGTCCCCAACACCTGGGCCTCGGGCGTGGACCTGAAGACCGGGCGGCCCCGGATCAACCCCGACGCCTATCCCACCGAGACGCCGCACCTGATGACTCCGGGCTACGGCGGCGGGCACAACTGGAACCCGATGTCGTTCAGCCCCAGGACCGGGCTCGTCTACATCCCGGCCCAGGAGACCTGGATGGTCGAGTCCGTGCTGCCGGACGGCCAGTTCAAGTTCATGAAGGGCCGCTCGACCCTGGGCGCCGGGTTCCGCAACGACCCCGAGCTGCGCAAGACCCTGAACGCCGAGGCGGCGCGGCGCGAGAAGGGGTACCTCCTGGCCTGGGATCCGGTGCGTCAACGGGAAGCCTGGCGCGTCCCCCATCCCCACGCCGGCAGCGGCGGGACCATGGTCACCGCCGGCAACCTCGTGGTCCAGGGCACGATCAGGAAGACCCTGGCGATCTACCGCGCGGACAATGGCCGCAAGCTCTGGGAAATGCCCGTCGGCAGCGTGCAGGTGTCCGGCGCGGCGACCTACATGGTCCGCGGCCGCCAGTACCTGGCGGTCAACGCCGGCTGGAACAGCGCCGTGGTCCAGAACCTGGACGAAGGCGGGGTCCCGTTCACTTTCGCCCCGGCGCGCCTGCTGGTCTTCGCCCTGGACGCCAAGGGCGTGAAGCTGCCGCCCGCGCCGGCGGCCAATGCGATCCCGGCGCCGCCGTCCGAGCCCCAGCCCGAGGACAAGGTCCTCAGGGGCGACGGCCTCTATGCCGCCAACTGCGCCCTGTGCCACGGCCAGAACGCCGCGGGCGGGGTCAAGGACCTGCGCCACATGACCCCCGAGACCCATGCGGCCTTCCTCGACATCGTGCTCGGCGGCAAGCTGAAGGACCAGGGCATGGAGCCTTTCGCCGACCGGCTGAGCCGCGAGGACGCCGAGGCCATCCACGCCTATCTCATCTCCCGCGCCCAGGAAGACTGGCAACCCGACTTCGCCCACCCGCCGCCGAGGAAATGAGCTGGAGCAAGTCGCGATCGGGATGACTCGCCTCTCTCATCGTCATCCCCGGCCGAGCGCGCCAGCGCGAGTTGCCGGGGACCCATGAACACAGCCGAGCGAGGTGTTCATGGACGGCCGGGACAGAGCCCGGCCATGACGGCGGTTGTTTGTTTGAGCCGACCCTGACTCCGGCTGAGCGCCGCCTACCCCCGCTCACCGCCCCTCGAAGGGCGAGGGCATGAGATAGGGCTGGGCGTCCGAGACCGACTGGATGCGCCAGAGCTTGCCGCCGCGGACCTTGAAGGCGGTGATGAAACCCACCGAATAGGGATAGTCCGCCGCCCAGCTGAGGCCCTTGCCCTCGGCCGGCTTGGGCGCGCGAGCGGGCAGGTCGAAGAAGCCGGTGGCGACCACGACCCCGCGGGTCTCGTCCACAATCGGGAAATGCCGCGCCCGTACGGCGGCGATCGGCTTGAACACGCGGGCGCGGATCTGGGCCTCGCAGCCGGCGACGCCGCCCTCCGCGCCGGGACCGGAGGTCGTGTCCAGGCCATTGTCGATGCGCGTGCAGCGGGGATCGAGGGCGGCCCTGGCGGGCGCGCCGCCAGCGAGGGCGTCGAAGTAGCCGTTCACGATGGTCTTCAGTCTGTCGCGGCCTGGACGCGCCTTGGCCGGCAGCGCCTGGGCGAAGGCGAGGTCGGGTCGGTAGGCCGAGGTGTCGCCCCATTGCGGCGGGCCGCCCCGGCGGCGCACCACCGCCTCGGCCTCGGCGATCTTGCCGCCCGCGACCTCGAGCCTCACGGCGAAGAAGGCCGGCTGGCCGTGCTCCTCGACCACGCCGAACCAGGCGACCTGGCCGGTCCGGGGATCGGCGGCCTCGAGCACGGGGGCCCCGTGGCCGCTGGCCGCGCCCCAGATCCCGTCGCCGATGTCCATGGAGACGCTGTTCTCGGAATAGCGGACGATGTCGGCCCAGGGCAGGGTCTCGGGCGTCTGGGCCGCGAGGGCGTCCATGTAGCGCCCGGCGACGCCGATCAGGCAGGCGCGGTCGCAGGCCGGGCGCCTGGCGGGCGTGGGCGCGGTGAGGATGCGGCCTGGGGCCGGCGTCGGCCGGGCCGAGCGCCGCGCCGGCGAGGATCAGGCCGGCGAGGGCGGCGGCGACCGAGCGCCTGGCGATGCGGGGGCTCATCGGGACGCCTCCGGCATGGCCCAGGGCGAGTGCATGAAATAGGGCGCGTAGGTGAAGATCGCCTCGACCCGATAGATCCTGCCGTCACGGATCTTGAAGGCCTCCATCAGGGTGATGGAGTTCGGCCACTTCAGCACCGTCCGCATCGTCTTGCCGTCGGTGGTCTTGTAGCTGTCGAAGGTGTTGGCGTGGTCGAAGAAGCCGGTGGCGACCACCACGCCCCGCTCCACGTCGATCAGGGGATAGCGCCGCTCGCGCACCCGCTTGTTGATCCGGTAGATGCCGAGCTTGAACTGGGCCTCGCAGCCCTGGGCGATGGAGGCCGCACCCACGCCGCCGCGGGTCGTGGAGATGCCGTTCTCGGTGCGCTGGCAGTCCGGGTCGAACGGAGCGAAGACCGTCCCGTCGTTCAGCTCCACCGTGTTGAAGTAGGAATCCGCGACGGCCCGCAGGCGCTCGCGCGGCCGCCGCTCGTCGGGCGGCAGGATCTCGTTGAACGCCGGATCATGGGTGTAGGCCTTGGGATCGCCGAAGGGGGCGGGAATCCCGGTCTTGCGATGCACCACCGTCTCCACCTGGTCGATGCGGCCGTCCGCGACGTGGAGGCGCATGGCGTAATAGGCCGGCTGGCCGTGCTCTTCCACGAGGCCGAACCAGGCCGCCTGCTCGGTCGTGGGATCGGCGAGCTCGAGCCCGTCGCCGGACGCGCCGCTGATCGAGCCCCACAGGCCCTCGCCGATGGGGATGACCACGTCGTTCTCGGTGAAGACCACGCCTTTGGCGAGCGGCGCGCGGGCGGGGTCCTTGTGGACCAGGGCGTCCATGTAGCGGTGAAGGTCCCCGATCAGGCACGCCCGGTCGCAGGTCACCCGCGTCCAGGCGCTCGCCTCGCCGGGAGCCTGGGCCGCCGCGGGCTGGCCAAGGGCCAGGACGGCCGCCGCCGCGCCCGCCGCCATGGCCAGCCATGATCCGATCCTTCGCATCCGCCTCCTCCCGGCCCCGAGTCGCGATGTCGTCGGGCCTCGCCCCGAAAAGGCGGCGCCCGGCGCGGGCCGGTCAAGACCGCCGCGCCGGGCGCCAGTTGGGAGAGATGATCGGCGGAGACGGGGCCGCGGCATGACGCTCACTTGAACAGCTTCAGGTCGATGGAGGCCGCGATCGCGCGATAGCCGGCGTCGCTGCCGTGCAGGTGGTCGCCCATGTGCCAGCCATCCCTGATCCGGCCGGGGTGGGCCGGGTCGCGGATCGCCTTGTCGAAGTCGAGCACGGCGTCGAACGCGCCGCTGGTGCGGATCCACCTGTTGACCGCCTGGCGTTCGGCCTCGCCCTCGGCCGAATAGGTCGCCGCGCCCTCGTAGGGCGTGATGGTCGCCCCATAGATCCTGACCCCGTGGGCGCGGGCGCGCGCGATCAGCTGCCGGTAGCCGTCGATGATGTCCTCGGCGCTCACAGGCGCGCCGCCGTAGGTCTTGATGAAGCCAGAGAGCGGCCCCGCGCCGCCGCGCGGCGCCCGGGAAAGGCCGATGTCGTTGATGCCTTCGAACACGATCACATAGGCGAGGCCGGGCTGTGCGAGCACGTCGCGGTCGAAGCGGGCGAGCGCGCTGACGCCGAAGCCGTCGTTCAGGAGCCGGTTGCCGCTGATCCCTTCGTTCGCGACGTAGAGGGCGGGGCCGCTCTGCCGGACGAGGCGCTCGGCGAGTTGGTCGGGCCAGCGGCGGTTCGCATCCATGCTGGAGCCCACGCCGTCGGTGATGGAGTTGCCGAAGGCGACGATGGTGCGGCCGGGCCGCGCCGAGGCGACCTCGACGGCCGAGATCAGGGCGCGGCCCTGGACCTTCTCGGCGCCCGCCATGGCGGCCGCGCCCGTCGCGTCGCCGGGCAGGACGTAGGCCGTCTGGACCGAGGTGGCGTGGCAGGTGCAGACCGGCGCCGCGCCGGGCAGGTAGAGGCTGACGGCGAGGCTCGTGAGCGCCTTCACCGGCATCCTCACCGGATCGCTCAGGAGCGGCGCGCCGGACGGCACGACGGCGGAAGGCCGCCCGCCGAAGGTCAGGGCGTGGTCGCTGCCAGGGCGGATCGCGCCGTCCGGGCCTGCGAAGGCGAGGTGCGCCGCCCCGATCCTGAGCGGGCCGTCGCCGAAGGCGTTGGTGAAGCGGATGCGGACCTCCTGGCCCCCGCCGCTGATCCGCACGACCTGGCGGATGGTCTTGCCGCCGAGGGCGGGCGGGGGCGGAAAGCCGAGTGAGGCCGGCAGCGGCGCCTCGGCCGACGCGGCCCAGCTCGTCATCCAGTGCAGGTCTCCTGCGTGGGCCGCAGCCGCCATCAAGAGGCTGGCAGCGAAAGCGATCACGGGGGCGCAGCGGCTCATATCATCCTCCAGTCTGCGCTCGACGACGCGACGGACCAAGCGCCCGGCCTCCGCCGCCCAAAGGGCGCGGAAGCCGGGGCTTGCGCGGGGCCGGTCAGAAGCTCCGGCGCACGGTGACGAACCACTCGCGCGGCATGCCCGGCTGCCCCTCGATGTAGGAGGAGGCGAACTTGTTCACGTAGTAGAGCTTGTCGGTGAGGTTGGTCACCTCGAGCGAAGTGCTCCAGGCGCCGTCGGACGAGATGTAGGTCAGCCGGGCGTTCAGGAGCGTGTAGTTGTCGTTCTTGGAGATCGGGTTACAGCTCAAGGTGGCGTTCAGGCCGTTGCAGTAACCCGGCGTATGGTAGACGTCGAGCCGCGGCGTCAGCGTGCCTCCGGCGACGAACGGGAGCTCGTACTGCGCGCCGATGCTCCACTTCAGGTCGCCCACGCCGGGGGCGCTGGCGCCGGCGATGACCGCGTTGGTGGCGACCTTCGGCGTGCCGAACTTGAACTTCAGATAGCTGATCGCGCCGTCGATGGTCGCCCCGGGGATCGGGTGGATCTCCGTCTCCAGCTCGACGCCCTTGACCGTCGCGTTGGCCACGTTCTGGTACTCGCCGCAGAGCGGGGAGCCGAACGGCCCGGGCAGCGGATTGCCGCTGGCGTCGACGCAGACGCTGGGGGTCGCCTGGTAGTCGTTGTACTGATTGTAGAAGCCGGCCAGGTTCAGCCGCATGCGGTGGTCGAACAGCTCGCTCTTGAAGCCGACCTCATAGGCGTTGAGCGTCTCCGGCCCGAACGGCAGGACCTGCTGCGGGACGTAGGGCCGGGGCGAGATGCCGCCGCCTTTGAATCCGGTGGAGAACTGGGCGTAGGTCATTACCGACGGCGTCCACTGGTAGGCGACGTCGGCGCGGTAGTCCCAGTGGCCGCCGTCGTAGATGCCCGTCGCGCCGTTCAGCGGGTTCGCCGGATCGCTGAGGACCAGGTACGGGGTCACGCCGTCCAGGTTCAGCCGGTAGAAGGTGTAGGACTTGCGCTCGTGCGTGTAGCGCACGCCGCCGTTGAAGCTCAGCTTGTCCGTGGCCTTCCAGCTGAGGTGGGCGAACCCGGCCTCGATGTCGGTGACGGTGGGGTCGTTTCCGAGGAAGTCGAAGGTCGGCTTGTCCAGCGGGCCGTAGATGCCGGCCAGGAACGGGCCGTCCTCGCGGTTGGCGTAGACCGTCTTCTGGTGGAAGTAGATGCCGCCCACGGTGTAGTCGACCTTGCCGTTCAGGATCGTTCCGGAGGCGCGCGCCTCCTCGCTGACCTGCTCGTGGGTGAACTTGGCCAGCTCCAGCACCTGCGGGACCGGCGAGGCGCCGTTGTCGTCGGTGCTGATGGCCACGTAGTGCCGGTAGGCGGTGATCGACTTCAGGGCGAACTGGTCGCTGGAGCGCCAGTCGATCGTGCCCGACACCCCCCACGACTTGATCCCGTCCTGCGGCGTCGGCGACCAGGGGCCGTTGGGCGCCCCGGGCGTGCCAAACGTGTCGATGGGCTTATAGGTCACGCCCGGGTCCAGGAAGTTGGCGTAGCTGACGTAGGGGTCGTTGATCACCGTGTCGCCGCGGTTGGGGCCGTAGGGCACGAAGCGGTTGTCGTAGGGCGCGCCGAAATAGGCGAGCGAGGCGCCGGGGATGATCTCGCCGGCCTGCAGAAGCGTGTCCGCCTGGGTCTCGGACTTGTCGTCCGTCCAGTCGCCGATGAGGTTGACCTCGAGCTGCTCGTTGGGGGTCCAGCGCGCCGACAGCCTGACGGCGGTCGTATCCTGGTTGCCCTCCGTGCCGATCTTGCAGTCGGTTCCCGCGTTCCCGCGCGGGATGGCGCCGGAGACCACATAGGGATCGTTCGGGTGGACGCAGGCGTAGTCGAGGCGCGTGACATAGCCGTCGTGGTGGCGTGAGACGCCCGCGATGCGCATGAAGAGCCGGTCGGGCGCAATCACGAAGTCCGCGCCCGCGCGCACGTCGGTGCGGTTGAGGCTGCCGAGGGAGACCTCCGCGTAGCCGCCGCCGGCGGCGTCGGGCTTCTTGGAATAGAGCTTGATGGCGCCGCCGAGGGAGTTCATCCCCGACAAGGTGCCCTGGGGACCGCGCAGGATCTCGACCCGGTCCAGGTCCAGGAGATCGAAGATCGAGCCGGTGACCGTGCCGAAGTTCACGTCGTCGACGTAGATGCCCACGCCCGGATCGAGGGCCGGGTCCTGGTCCGACTGGCCGACGCCGCGGATGTAGGCCTTCATCGAGTTGCCGCCGCCCGCCGGGTTCGGCTCGAGCTGCACGTTCGGGGCCTGGGCGGCGACGTCCGTGATCCGGGTCTGCGCGCGCGCGTCCAGCATCCGGCCGCTGACGGCGGTGATGGCCAGCGGCGTCTTCTGCAGGTTCTGCTGGGTGAACTGGGCCGTGACCACGACCTCGCTGACCTGCGACTGGTCGTCCTTCTTGTTGGTCTTGCCCTGGGCCTGCGCGGCGGTCACGCCCGCCGCCATGGACGCGGCCAGGGCGGTGACGCTCGCCGTCACGATCAAGCTTTGGGCGCGCCCGCTGAAAATCCCCATCGTTCTTCCTCCCGATCCAGCGACTGGATTCGCTTCTCAATTGCAATCATCGGCCGAATTCGCCGGACTCGGTCCCGCGCCGAAGGCAAAGGGGCCGCCCCTTTTCCGTTCAGCGACACGGTCTGGTTCGCGATGACTTGATCGATGCAGCTGCGCCTGTTCCAGGCGCCAAGGCGCCCGGCAGGCGGCCGCGCCTTCCTGCCTTCGAATTCCCCACGCTCATCCCCGGCCCATCTTGGCGATGGACTCATGCGACCTTCAGGGGCAAGCTTCGCCAGTATCAGGTTGGCTGAGACCCTAGGTGTCAGCCAATCGACCTCCCCTGATCGATTGCAAGTATTCTACTTACGACCAACAGCGACTGGGGCCCTTGACCGAACTAGAGCAATGAATTGCCGCAGATGGAAACGCCGATTTTACCGCATGTCCCGTCGTTGCTTGATCTGAGCAGCGTAGACGAGGATCGGCGCGCGGGGCTCTGGGCGCACTCCGCGATGTCCATCTTCCCGGGGCTGTCGATCAGCGCGATGCCGGCCGCCGCGCCGGTCGGTCAGATTCGCTCCATCGCCATGGGAAGCGGCTCGCTGTGGTCGGTCCTCTCGGCGCCGGTCGTGGTGAGCTATTCGCCCGCTTACGCCGCGGACGATCCCGGCGCCTGCATCTCGCTCCTGATGCAGCTCGACGGCCGCATGACCGTGGGCCAGAACCGGCGGGCCTGCGAACTCGGCGCCGGCGACATGTGCCTGGTGGACGAGCGGTTCCCCTTCTACCTCCAGGGCGAGGTCTGCAGCGAGATCGTCTTCCTGCGCATGCCCCGGCGCGCCGTGCTGGGCCGCCACCCCTACCTCGAGCACCGGACCGCGGGCACGCTCGAGATCGAGGATCCTGGTGCGATCCTGCTGCGCGACACCCTGATGCACGCGGTCCAGTGCGCGCCCGACCTTCGCGAGGAGCAGCGCGGCTCGGTGCTTTCGGCCATGGTGCATTTGCTCGGCGCCGCCACCGCGCCCCGGTCTGAGCAGCTGGACGACGTGAGCTGGCGTGTGCGCGCCGCGCTCGCCTACATCGAGGTGAACCTCGCCGACGGCGGGCTGACCGCCGAGCAGGTGGCCCGGGGCCAGGGGATCAGCCGGCGACGGCTGGACCAGCTGATGCGCCGATCGATCGGCGTCTCGGTGACGGCCCAGATCTGGAACCGCCGGCTCGAGCAGGCCGCGGCCGACCTGGTCGATCCCCGCTGCCGCGGCCAGACGGTGTCGCAGATCGCCTTCGCCACGGGCTTCGAGGACGCCGCCCACTTCTCTCGGGCGTTCAAGGCGCGCTTCGGCCAGACGCCGCGGGACTGGCGGGCGCAGGGCCTAGCCACCGCGCACTAAGCCGCGGGTCAGGCGCCCAGCGGCGCCCAGCAGCCGTGGACGGCGCCCCGGAGGCGCAGCGGCATCCTGATCACCGCCTTGGGCCCCTCGGCCATGCGGCCGGCGCGGAAGACGCCGACGTCCGACAGCATGGTGTCGTGCCGCTCGATCACCGCGAGGACGTAGCCGTCGAGCTCGCCCTCGCCGGTGGGCGCGAACTGCGGCTCCTGGAAGGTTTCGTCGTCGGTCCCGTACCAGGCGTCCGTCTCGCCGGTGTCCATGTCCAGGCGCCCGACCATGTTGAAGCCCGCGCCCACCGGCCCGGTGACGCGCATGGCCCGCATCGGATCGACCATCCCCATCCACGCCTGCCGATAGCGCTGGCCGATGCGCCGGTCGTCCACGCGCGGCACGTCGCCGGGCGTCGTGCTCACCATCCGCTCCTCGATCTGGTCGTCGTTGCGCTCCAGATCCAGGACCCAGCGTGAGGGAAGGGTCGAGGCCTTGCGCGGATCGTAGGGCATTCCCGAGACGTCCGGGATGAAGGGGAAGCTGTTCATCTCGGAGACGCACAGGTCCAGGACGATCTTCTCGCCCTCGTTCCAGGCGTTGATCACGTGGAAGAACTGGCCGCCCGGCCGCTTGAACCAGCGAAGGCCGCCCACGCCGCCGCGCCGCGGGATCACGGCCACCCAGGCGTCCTGGGCGATGTCGCTCATCCAGTGCGGACCGCCCGCCTTCAGCCGGTCGAGGTCGGTGATGGTGGGGAAGATCGGGAAGACCACATAGTCCTCGGTGATCGCGAAGTCGTGGACCATCCCCGGATAGGGAGCCTTGAACCACTCCTCGCTGACCAGCTCGCCGTTCGCGTCGGCCACGCAGAACGACATGTCGCAGCTGGCGTCGCCGGAGGCCTCGTAGCCGTAGAACAGGAGCTCGTTCGTGCGCGGGTCGATCTTGGGGTGGGCCGAGACCGTCTTGGTGAGCAGCCGCCCGTTCCAGTCGAAGCGGCCCAGGGTCTCCAGGGTCTCCGGGTCGATCTCGTAGGGCAGGCCGTCCTCCTTGGTGGCGAAGAGGCGGCCCGCGTGCCAGATCGGCGAGGTGTTGGAGACGGTCCGGTCCATGCCCTCGACGCTGGGATCGTCGGTAAAGCGGTTGCGGTAGGCGCCGAACAGCGATCGCCGCGCCTTGCGCTCGGCCTCGAACCGCTCGGTGCGGACATAGCGGCTGCGATAGTCGACATGGCCGTCTTCGAACCGGAAGCTGGAGATCATGCCGTCGCCGGAGATGTAGACGTCGTCGCCCAGCAGGGGCGGGAACTGCGGATCGGGCGTCATCCGGTACCAGACGCCGTTCAGCTCGCGCGGCAGCTCCCCTTCGATCTCGAGGTCGAAGATGTCCGCCTCCACGCGCGAGGGCGCGTTGTAGCCGGCGTAGGTGATCGTGTCGGGAAAGGGCTTGGTCACGGTCGGCTCCGGTGGGCGCTGGCGTTCAGTGGCTGTCGTCGTCGCCCCGGCCGCCCCAGTCCTCGTTGGCGCGGGCGATGAGGTAGGCGTGGATGGCGTCCGCATCCTCGGGCGTCAGGATGTCGGCGAAGCTGGCCATGCCCTTGTCCTTCCTGACGCCGCCCAGGACGATGTCCTTGAAGGCGGCATGGGTGTCGCGGGTCATGTAGCGCAGGTCCTTGACCCCGCCGATCGCCTGCTGGCCGTGGCACAGGGCGCAGGTCTGGGCGTAGAGCTGGGCGCCTTTCTGGACCATGGCCTCGGACGCCCGCAGCGGCGGCGGCTGGGACCGCTCCTCCTGGGGCTTCACCGGGGGCAGGACGGCGGTCCCGCCCAATCTGAAGACCAGGAGGCGTGCGGCGGCGCGGGGCAGCTCTGTCCCTGCGCCGCGCTCGATCTGGGCCGCGCCTCCGCCCCAGCCGGCGTTCACCGCGATGTACTGGACCCCGTCCAGCCGATAGGTGATCGGGCCGGCCACCGGCGCGCTCTGGGTCGGGAACTCCCAGAGCTGCTTGCCGTCGCTGTCGCGGAAGATGGCCAGCGTCTGGCGCGTGGTGCCCTCGACCACGAGACCGCCGGCGGTGGCCAGCACCCCGCCGTTGCCGTGCCGCGGCAGGCGCACCTGCCAGGCGGCCTTCTGCTTCACCGGATCCCAGGCCGTGAGCCAGGCCTTCTCGCGCGGGTCGGCGATCTTCTGCAGCTCGATCCGCTTCTTCAGGGCGTCGCCGGTGTAGCCGCCCCAGCCGCTGTTCGACCGGAAGGGCTTGGGCGTGAAGTTGGGATCGCGGGCGTAGGCCACCCACTGCTCGTAGCTCGGGAAGTAGGCGAGCCGGGTCCTGGGGCTATAGGCCATCGGAAACCAGTTGTGCCCGCCGCCGGGGCCCGGGGTGACCAGCACCGGATCGGTGTCGTACTGCGCCTCGGGATTCATGATCGGCCGGCCGGTCTTCGGGTCGATCCCCTTGGCCCAGGTCACGGGGACGTAGTTGTTGGCCGAGATCAGCTTGCCGGTCTTGCGGTCCAGCACATAGAAGAAGCCGTCCTTGGGCGCGTGCATCAGCACCTTGCGCAGCCGGCCGCCGATCTTCAGGTCCGCCTGCACCAGGGTCTGGTTGCTGTCGTAGTCCCACTCCTCGCCGGGGACTTCCTGGTAGTGCCAGACGTACTGGCCGGTATCGACGTTCACGGCGACGATCGAGCAGAGGAACAGGTTGTCGCCGCCGCCCGGGCTCCGGTACGGCGTGCACCAGGGGCGTGCCGTTGCCGGTGGCGATGAAGACGAGCCGCAGCTCCGGGTCGTAGGCGATGGAATCCCAGGGCGCGCCGCCGCCGCCGATCTTCCACCACTGCCCCTTCCAGGTCTTGGCCGCCATGGCCATGGCCTTGTTCTCGAAGCCCTTGGCCGGGTCGCCGGGCACGACGTAGAAGCGCCAGAGCGGCTTGCCCGTGTCGGCGTCGTAGGCGCCCACGAAGCCGCGCGCGCCGAGGTCCGCGCCGCCGTTGCCGATCACCACCTTGCCGTCGAACACCCGCGGCGCGCCGGTGATGGAGTAGGGCTGTCCCTTCTCGAAGGTCTGGGTGGTCCAGACCGGCCTGCCCGAGCGGGCGCTGAGCGCGATCAGCCGCCCGTCCAGGGTGGCGATGATGATCTTGCCCTTCCAGGCGGCCAGGCCCCGGCTCACCGGCTCGCAGCAGGCGTAGCGGCCCCATTCGCGGGGGACCTCGGGGTCATAGGTCCAAAGCGCCTTGCCCGTGCGCGCGTCGTAGGCGGTGACGATGTTCCAGGCGCTGATGTTGTAGAGCACGCCGTCGATGAACAGGGGCGTGCCCTCCACGCCGCGATAGGTGTCGAGGTCGGCGTACCAGGCCAGGCCGAGCTTGCCGACGTTGGACGCGTTGATCTGGGCGAGCGGGCTGTAGCGCTGGGCCGAATAGGTGCGCCCGTCCGACAGCCACTGCCCGGCCTCGCCCGCGGCGTTTCTCAGCCGCGCCGCGTCGACGGCGGCGGGACCGGCGTCCCGGCCCGCGAGCGCCACGCCCGCGAGGCTCGCCGCCGCCAGGGCGAGCACGAGCGCGCGGCGCAGGAGCCTGGTCGTGGGCTGTCCGAACATGGCGCCGGGGCCCCTAGCGCGCCGGCGGATTGTCGAGCGAGACCTGCGTTGGCGACGCATAGGCGCCCGCCTGCTGGGTCAGCGGGACCCAGGGCTTGCCCGTGACCGGGTTCGGATAGTGGAAGGGCACGATGTAGTAGGACGGATAGGTCAGGTAGACCACCGTGGGCGGCAGGTCCGGCGGCGGCGGGAAGCTGTCGGGCCGGGTGTTGGGCGTGGCGAACTTCGCCCAGCCGTCCCACGAGGTGTACATGGTGAAGGGGCCGCGCAGCTTGGAGATCTTCCAGATCCCGTTTTCCTTGACGTACTCGTTCTCGTAGAGCGGCAGGCCCCAGCCGCCGTTGCTCATCACGAAGGCGCGCATGCGCTGCTTGGCGTGCATCCCGTCCGGATCGACGTCGGCGATCGGCTGGAACTGCATGTGGTTGATGATCAGGCCTTCCTTGATCCCGTCCGGACCGAAGGCCCTGTGCATGTACTCCAAGACCCGCTGGCGGCCGACGAAGACGCCGCGCCCGCCGATCTCCAGCGTCGCATCCTTGGAGAACAGCTCGGACAGCTGGGTCCACTGGGCCTTGTCGACGAAGTAGCCGTAGGTCCGCTGGACGATCTCGACCTCGTTGGCGTCTTCCAGGAGGCCGATCCGCTTGTCCAGGGCGTCGAGCCGGGCCGCGGCGGCGGCCAACGCCGCCGGATCGTCGGCGGGGGCCTTGCTGGCGTGCTTACTGGCGGCCGCGCCCACGGACGGGGCGGCGAGGGCGGCGCAGATCCCGATGGCGAGGAGCAGACGTCTCATCATTGGCGCCCCAGGACGGAGTCGGCCGGCTCGGGGATCACGATCGGCTTGCCGGTGACGGGGTGGGGATAGTCGAACTGCGGAACGTAGACGCCCGGGAAGGACCGATAGACCTCGGTCGGCGGCTTGTCCGGCGGGATGGCGGCGCTCGGCCCGCGCATGGGGATGGCCGACTTGGTCCAGCCGATGTCGTAGTCGGTGAAGCCTGTGACGTAGAAGTGCAGCCTGGAGATCTTCCAGACGCCCTTGTCCTTTATGTACTCGTTCTCGTAGGTCCCTTCGCCCCACTCGCCGGCCTGGTTCTTGCGGCCGAGCTGGACCATGCCGCGCCAGCGCGCCTTGGCCGTCCTGCCGTCGGGCGCCACGTGGATCACGCCCTGCAGCTGCATGTAGTTGTTGAGCTTGCCGTACTCGGGCCCCTCGGCGCCGAAGAGCAGCAGGGCGCGGCGGATGTGGGCCTTGCCGATGTAGACGCCGCGCTGGCCGTACTCGAAGGTCCCGTCGTCGGCGAAGAGGTCGGACACGTCGCGCCAGAGCGACTTGTCGAAATAGAAGCCGTAGGCCGCCTGCAGGTTCTCGATGGCGTCGTGGTCCTTCAGGAGCTGAGCGCGATGCTGCAGCTCGGCGAGGCGGGCCTGGAGCGCGGCCATGTCCGGGGGAGGGGCGGCGAGCGCCGGCGCGGCGCAGGCAAGGGCCAGTCCGGCGGTGAGGGCGGCGGCGAAGGCGCGGGCGGGGCTCATGGCGTCCCCTCGTAGGGACGTCCGGTCACCGGATTCCTGTAGTGGAACGCCGGGACCTGGGGTTCGGGGAAGGGCCGGTAGCTGACGGTTGGCGGCCGGTCCGGCGGGAAGGCCTTGGCCACGTCGGTGCGCCAGTCGGCCGGGGCGGGCTTCAGCCGGGTCCAGCCGCCCTCGTAGGGCGCGACGAAGTTCACGTACAGGTGCAGCGACTTGATCTTCCAGACTCCGTCCTCCCGGACGTAGGCGTTCTCCTCGATCCCGTCGCCCCAGAAGGCGTCCTTGCCGAAGTGGCCGAGCATGGCGAGGTCGCGCCAGCGGCCCTGGGCGCTCATCCCGTCGTCCGAGACGTCGACCTTGGGCTGCAGCTGAACGTGCTCGTTCAGCTGGCCCCAGGCCAGGCCCTCCTGGCCGCCGCCCTCGCGCTTCAGGTACTCGCGGACGCGGGCCTTGCCGACATAGACCCCGTCCATGCCGACCTCGATGGTCCCGTCGTCGGCGAAGAGGTCGGCCGCCTGGTCCCAGAGCCCGCGGTCGACGTAGTAGCCGAAGGCGCGCTGGAGCTTGCGCACGGCGCGCGCGCCCTCGAGCCTCTCGACTTCCAGGCTCAGCTTGTCGATCTCCGCGTTGAGGGCCGCGACGCTCTCATGGCCCTTGGCGTGGGCCGTCCCGAGCCCCGGCGCTGCGGCGAGCACGCCGGCCAGCAGCAGGGCCAGCGGCGACCGCCAACGGATGCGCGGTGGAGATGTCATTCGCCCCGGCCTCTCGTCCCAACCCCGATACACGGCCTGCTCTGGGGCAGGCTTGTCCCCAAACCTAGGCCGGATGTCCACCCTCGTCCTTGACCGCCCTGGAGGTCCGGCTTGACGAAGGTGGAACCTCGCCGGCCCTCAATGGCCTCCCAGGGGGATGGCGTGCACGACGAAGGGGCCCGGCTCCTTACCCTTCAGCTTGGGGTCGATCAGATAGAGGATCTTGCCCTCCAGGCCATAGGCCGTCCCGCGGGCGTAGGTGACTCCGGGCGGGGAGACCAGGCCGTCCTTCAGCACCCTGATGTCGGCCCGGTCGCCCTTGATCCTCACCTCGTCGATGCGCCCGCTGTTCCCCTCGGCCAGCAGGAACCGGTCGCCCGGGATCAGACGGAATCCATCGGGTCCGGCGACCGGCTGGGAGAGCTTCAGCTCCGTCAGGCCGGTCATCGCGCCGTCCTTGCCGCGGTCGACCCGCATGAGCTGGCCCTTGCTGACGATGTTCAGGTAGAGCGTCCCGTCCGCGCCGAAGACGATGCCGTCGATCCCCTTCAGCCGGTCGTCCTCGGCGAACAGCGTCAGGCTCTTGGCGTGCGGCTTCAGCACGAAGATCCGGCCGTTCGGCGTGTCGGTCGCGAAGGCGCTGCCGTCCCTGGCGATGGTGATGTCGTTGCAGGCCGAGGCGGGCGCGGGGAAGGACCAGGCCCCCTTCTGCGCCCCGGTCCTGAGGTCGAAG
Organism: uncultured Alphaproteobacteria bacterium; assembly: GCA_963775275.1. GTDB lineage: Bacteria > Pseudomonadota > Alphaproteobacteria > Caulobacterales > Caulobacteraceae > JANWHQ01. The sequence continues at coordinate 3,127,950 of CAVZII010000005.1, forward strand.
GCCATGAGCGCGGCGACGCCCACCGCCGGCGGCGATCGGAGCCCGCTCGGCGAAGAGCAGATCCACAGGGTGTGCGACTTCGGATCGGCCAGCACGCCCAGGATCGACAGGATCCCGTTGGCGGCGGTGGGCTGGATCCAGGGCTCGGCGTAGTCCGACCCGGGCGGAGCGCGGAAGATGATGCCCTTCATGCTGCCGACATAGACGGTCCCGTCCGGCGTCGCGCTCAGGCTCTCGGGATAGACGTGGACGTCGTCGATGCGGATGTCGTGTGGAGCGGCGCTGGCCGGCGCGGCGGCCAGTCCGGCGAGCGCCGCCGCCAAGGCGGTGACGAGCCATCGGCGCATCTTCATCCTCCCCGTTCCTCCCACTCGGTCGCCAAGGTGCATCAGGCCGGCGACCCTGTCTTGTCTTTGGCGCCTGCCCGATTGGACGAGACGCCCCTTCATCGCGCCACCGGCGCGGCGCTGTCAGGCGCCGTCGCCCGCCACGACGAAGGGCGCCCAGACCGACGGCTGGGCGAAGCTCGGATCGCTGCGGTCGCTCAGCATGCGCTGCATGGCCCCACGAAGGGCCTGGGCGCGGCCGGCCCGCGGATGGGGGCGTAGTTGCGCAATGTCTCGGTGGTCAGCCGCGCGGCAGCGTCGTCGCGCACACGCCAGTGCGAGACCAGCAGCGCCCGCGCCCCGGCGTGGAAGAAGGCGCGCGCCAGGCCCGAAAGGCCCTCGCCGCCGAAGGCGACCCCGCCCTTGCCGTCGCTGGCGGCCGTGTTGCACGCCGAAAGCACCACCCAGTCCGCCGAGAGCTTCAGCTCCGAGGCCTCCGAGGCCGTGAGCAGGCCGTCGTCCGAGCCTTCGGGCGTGGCCGGCGGGGTCAGCACCAGGGCCGGCTCGTTCAGCGCGCCCGTCTCGCCGGCCAGCAGGCCGTGGGTGGCGAAGGCCACCACCTTCACGTCCGCCAGCGGTGCGGCGCGCACGGCGTCCTCGGTGGCCGCCGCCCCGATCCGGACCGAGGCGGCCGGCGCGTGCAGCGCCTGCGCCAGGGCGACCAGCTCGGCGCGGGTTCCGGGCAGGGGAGGAAGGCCCTTGACGGCGGCGGGGCTCGAGGGCGCGCCGAGGAGCGGATCGCCGAAGCCCGCGAACGGCCGCGCCGCGCGGCCCCGCGCGCCGACGCGCTTCAGGGCCTTCAGGCTGGAGACCGAGGGCAGGCTCGCCAGGGCGTGGCGCTGGAAGAGCCAGGGCGTGCGCCTCAGGGCCTCCGGGTCGGCGTCAGAGCCCTCGGGCTCGGCGGTCGGCAGGACCGCCAGAGGCAGGGAGGAGAGGGGGCCGTCGGCGACCACATAGACCAGGTCGGCGTGGGCCAGCGTCGGCTCCACGGGCGCCCAGAGCCGCCGGTAGAGCGAATAGGCCAGCGCGCGGGGAAAGCGCCGCGCCTCGGGCGCGATCTCGCTGGCGCCGGAGGCGTCCACTCCGGCCCTGACCGGTCCGGCCGGGTCCAGCGCCGCGCGCAGCTCCGCCACCTCGGCCCTCAGCTCCGCCTCGCCGAGGTCGGCCTTGATCCAGGCGCTCGAGCCGCGGGTCAGGGCCCAGACATAGGTCGCCCGCGCGGTCGGCAGGATGAAGACCAGCCCGTCCCTGGGGCCCAGCAGCTTCTGGGCTTCGGCCAGGGGAAGGGGGGCGGGGCTGGTGATCTCGACGAAGTCGGGGAACCGGCGGGCGAGCTCGGCGTCGCGGCGTGCGATCTCGGCGGCCAACTCCTGCTCCAGCTTGGCGAGGGCGGCCAATTCGGCCTGGGAGGTCGCGTCGGTCTTGCCGAGGCTCTTCAAGCGCGACTCGTCCACGGCGCGCCAGCGCGCCTCCGCCTCCTCGCGGGCGGACGCCAGGGCGGCGAGCTCGGGATCCTGGGCCGCCATCCGTGCGGCCGAGCGCGCCAGCGCCGCGGCCGTGCGCGAAGCCCCGGCCATCTGGGCGTCCTCGAACGCCTGCGCCTCGGCCTGACGCGGCGCGACGGCCGCGGGCGCCGGAGCAGCCAGGGTCAGCGCGGCGGCGGCGAGCAATCCGGTCAGGCCGATGCGCAAGAGCGTCCTTCCCCCATGCCTCCGATCCTAACGGCCGGGCCTGCCGCGTCTACGCCCTTGCGGCGCGGCCGCTCATCGCGTCTCCTGGGCGAGGGAGGGACAGCATGAGAGCGATCGTCCTGGCCGCGGTCCTGGTCCTGACCGCCGGCGCCGCCCTGGCCGACCCGGTCGACGACAAGATCGCCGCCACGGACAAGCTCCAGCGCGACGGCAAGATGCAGGAGTCCCTGGCCGTGGCCCGCGACGCCATGGACCTCGCCAAGGCCTCCGGGGACGACCTCGCCGTCGCCAAGGCCGACATCAACCTCGGCTCGACCCTGATCTCGCTCGGCCAATATGTCCCGGCCGAGGCGCCGCTGAGGGAGGCCTGGACCATCCGCGAGCGGAAGCTGGGGCCGGACGATCCGGCCACGCTGGACGCCATCTCCCAGTACGCGGGCTTCCTCACCTTCACCGGCCGTGACGCCGAGGCCGAGCCGCTCCTGGCCCGCGCCGCCGACGGGCTGGAGCGCACCGCCCGCGACGCCGCCGGCCGCGTTTCCGCCAGCGAGACGCGGGGCGGGCACGGGATGGCCCTGGTCAACCTCGGTCGCTGGACCGAAGGCGAGGCCGAGCTCAAGCGCGCCATCGCCGCCCTCGGCGATCCGTCCCTGCCGACGAGCCCAGCCATCCCGGCGTTCATGTCGGTGCTGACCAGCGCCTACCTGTCCTGGGGACGCTACCACGACGCCCTCGAGGAAGGCCGCGCCACCCTGGCCTTCCGCGAGAAGTACCAGGGCGCCGACCATCCTGAGACGGCGGGCACCTATGAGGTTCTCGCCAAGGCCGAGATGGCGCTCGGAGATGCGGCCAGCGCCGAGCGGCACCTTCGCCGCGCGGTCGAGGTCGCCGAGAAGGGCTATCCGCCGGCGAGCCCGTCGCGCGCCAGGGCGATGCAGAGCCTGGCCGCCTTCTATGCGGCCACCGGACGGCCCGAGGCGGCCTACGCCCTCTACGACCAGGCGATCCAGACCTATCGGGCGAGCAACCAGATCGTCTGGCCCATGGCCCAGACCTACCTCACCTACGCCCAGGCGCGCCTGGCCCGGGGCGACGCGGTCGGCGCGAAGCCTTTGGCCGAGCAGGCCGTGGCCCTCTACGGCCAGAGCCTCGGCGCCGACAACGAGGGCACGGGATTCGCCCACCTCGTCCTTGCGCGGGCCCTGGACCGGCTGGGCGAGGACGCCGCCGCCGCCGAGCACGCCGCCCGCGCGCTCGCCATCTACGACAAGGCGCTGACGCCGGAGAACCCGCGGCGGGGCGACGCGCTCGTGCTGCAAGGCCGGCTCGCCGAGCATCGCGGCGATGCGGCCAGCGCCCAGGCGCTCTACGAGCGGGCCCTCGCCGTCATGGCGCCGGCGCGCTCCCCCGGCGACGACGCCCTGATTGAGACCCGTCTGCTGCTGGCGCGGCGGCTTCTGGCCGGCGGCCGTTCCGACGCGGCGCTCGCCGCGATCCGGCCCGCCGCCGACGGCCTGAGGGACAAGGAGCTCGCCCAGTCGCGCCTGCTGGGCCGCGGCGGCGAGATCAACCTGGACGACGCCCAGCGCCAGGTCTTCCTGACCGCCGTGGATGCGGCCTGGGCGGCCGGACATCCCGGCGCCTGACCGCTTCACCCCGTCCGCGCCGACGCGTTCGTTTCGAACCGCTGGAAGGCCACGCGCACCTGCAGCCCCGGCGCGCGGTCGTCGAGGCTGAGCTTGGCGCCGTGCCGCTTGGCGACGGCCACCACCAGGGCGAGGCCCAGGCCATGACCCGGCGCGACGCCCGCGCCCGAGCCCCGGGCGAAGCGGCGCAGCACGCGCTCACGCTCCTCGGGCGGCACCCCTGGGCCGCGGTCCTGCACGGTGAGCACCAACTCCGCGCCGCTGACCGCCGCACGCACGCGCACCTCGCCGCCCTCGGGCGAGAACTTGATGGCGTTGTCCAGCAGGTTGGCGATCAGGCGCACCACCAGCGATCGCTCGCCCAGCATGGGCGCCGGCTCGGCCTCGAAGACCAGGCTCACGCGCCGGTCCTCCGCCACGGCCTCGTACAGCTCCACCGCCGCCGCCGCCGTCTCGTCCAGCCGCATCGGGGTCAGCCTCCCGCCCGAGCCCGCCTCCACTTCGGCGATGTCGAGCAGGGCCTCGAAGCTCTGTAGGATCTCGTCGGCTTCGGCGGCCGCCGAGCCCGCCATGGCCCGCGCCTGCTCGAGGCTGCCGGCCTTGGCCGCCAGCTCCAGGTCCGCCTTCAGCCGCGCCATGGGTGTGCGAAGGTCGTGCGCCACCCGGTTGGAGACGTCGCTGAGGCCAGTGACCAGGCTGTCGATTCGCTCGAGCATGGCGTTGACGTGACGCGCCAGGGCGCCGAACTCGTCCGGCGAGCCCGCCCCCCCGGCCCGGGCGGAGAGGTCGCCCTCCTCCACCTCGCGACAGACGGCGTTCACCGCCTCCACCTTGGCGATGATCCTGCGGCTGGCCCAGGGCCCGACCAGGAGGGCGCAGACGGCGGCGAGGCCCACGGCGCCGAGCGCGATGCGCGCCAGCTCGGCCTCCAGGCCGCCGTCCTCGAACAGGCGGCCCACGGTCAGCACCGCGCCGTCGCCGAGCGGCGCTTCGAGCGCCAGGCCCCGATGGCCGGCGCCGCGCAGCTCGGACCAGCCCGCCCTGGGAGGCGCCAGCATTGATCCGGCGGGCAGGTCGCCGGCGAGGGTCCGTCCGCCCCGCTGGAGGCGGTAGAACCGCAGATCTCCCTGCCGGGCGCTGCGCGCCAGGACGATGGCGGTGGCCCGTGCGGTGCGCATGTCCGCCGCGCCGTCGCCGATCTTGTCGAGCACGGCGTCGAGATCGGCGTCGGTCAGGGCCCTGACGCGCTCCGCGTTCTTGGCGCGGACCAGCTCGACCGCCGCGGCGGTGAAGATCACGGCGGTGGCGAAGAAGGCGATGAAGTAGACGGCCGACAGCCGCCAGATGGCCGACCGGCGCGGGCTGACCCCGATCGGATGCTCAGGCGGGCTCGGAGCGGACGACAAATCCCTGCTTTCGGACAGTCTCGACGAGGGGCTGGCCGGCGACGGCCTCGAGCTTGGCGCGCAGGCGGGACAGGTTCACGTCGATGACGTTGATCTGGGGCGGGATGCGGTACTCGGGCCAGGCGGCGTTCCAGATCATCTGGCGCGAGACGATCTGGTCGTGATTCTCGGCGAGGTAGCGCAGGATCTCGAACTCCTTGGGCGACAGGTCGACGTGCTGGCCGCGCCAGTGGACCGTGCGCGCCTTGATCCGCACCTCCAGGTCGCCCACCACCATCACTTCCGGATGCGCCTGCTGGCGCGCCCGGCGCACCAGGGCGTTGACCCGCGCGATCAGCTCGTCGGCCTCGAACGGCTTGGCGAGGTAGTCGTCCGCGCCTGCGTCCAGGCCCTCGACGCGGCTTCGCGTCTGGCCGAGGTTGGAGAGGACCAGGGCCGGGGTGGCGACCTCCATGCCCCGAAGGCGCTGCAGCACGCCCAGGCCGTCCAGCCCCTCCACCATCCGGTCCAGGATCAGGAGGTCGTAGGCGCGGCCGCCCGCGGCCCGCAAGGCGTCCTCGCCGCGCCAGAAGATGTCGATGTCCGCCAGCCCGTCCAGGACGCGGACCACCCGCTCGGCGGCGTCGGCGTCGTCCTCCAGGAGCAGGACGCTCAGACGGTCGCGGGTCACGGAAGAGGAAGAAGGGATGTGTTCTGCGGACATGGATGAATGAAAGCGTCCGGGCCGATCCCGCGCCGCTGACATTATCCGTAAGATGCGCGCATGGCGCCGCTTGAGGCAATATGGCCCCATGTGGACCGTCCGCCCCCTCGCCCTGCTCGCCCTGGCCGCCCTGCTGCTGATCCCCTCCGCCGCTCCGGCCGAGGCCCCCGCGGCCGCCGGCGTCCAGGCCCTGAAGCTGTCGGCCGAGCTCGCCCGCGCCGGGCGCGCCCGCCATGACCCCTGGCTGCTGGCGACGGCGGCGCGGCTGCGCCGGGAGATCCCGGTCCAGGCGGTGGACCGCCCTCCCGAGGGCGGTGCGGCCGAGGCCTATGATCCCGCGGCGTCCTGGCTGGCCGAGGCCGAGGAGATGGGCTCGGACGATCCGCGGCTGGCCGGCTTCATCACCGAGGTGCGGTCCTTCGCCTTCCGGGGCCGCAGCGGCGGGCCCAAGGTCTCGACCGCGCGCCTGCTCGCCGGCGGCGTGCACCGCTACGGCGCGGTCTTCGGCGCCGACCAGCCCGCGGTGGTCTATGTGGAGGGGGACGGGGACTCCAACCTCGCCCTGACCGTGCGCGACGCTTCGGGCGCGGCGACCTGCACGGACGGGGGACCTGGCGACGTGAAGATCTGCACATGGACGCCCCGCGCCACCGCCGCCTTCCGCATCGAGATCGCCAACCGCGGCGCCGTCGACGACCGCTATGCCTTCGCCACCAACTGAGCCGCCGCGGCGGAGGCCGCTGGCGGACCTCCTCGCCGCCTTCTGGAGCCTGGGCCTCCTGGCCGCCCTGGCGATCGCGGCCATGCTCGCGGCCATCGCCGCCTGGTCCGTGGCGTCGGCGGCCGAGCCGACCGCGGCCCGCGCCCTCCTGATCGGCGTCGGCGACTATCCGGGCCTTCCGGCGCGGCTGCGGCTGACCGCCTCGGCCGGGGACGCGGCGCGGATGCGCGGGGCCCTCATCGCCGCCGGCCTGCCCGCCGCCGCGATCCGCGTCATGAGCGATCGGGAAGGCGCGCGTCCGACCCGGGCCGCGGTGCTGGCGGCCCTGAGGGGGCTCGCGGCCCGGGCCCGGCCGGGCGAGGAGGTTCTCATCTACTTTTCCGGCCACGGCGCCCAGGCGCCCGCCCGCCATCCCGAGCGCGAGCCGGATGGGCTTGAGGAGCTCTACCTGATGGCCGACGCCGCCCGCTGGGACGGCTCGGTCCGCCGCGTGCCGGGCGCCATCGCCGACTTCGAGCTGGAGGCCGCCATCGACGCCATCCGCGCCCGGGGCGCGGACGTCTGGTTCATCGCCGACGCCTGCCATGCCGCGGGCCTCACCCGCGGCGCGGCGGCGGTGGGCCGGGTCAAGAGCGTGTCCGAGGCCGATCTCGGCATTCCGGCGGCGGCCGCCCTTCGCGGCGGCGTGCGCGATCCCTGGCCACTGCGCGTCCCCGTCCGCAGGGGCGCCTTCGCCGGCTTCTACGCCGCCGCGCCCGGCGAGCTGGCCGTCGAGCGCATGCTGCCGCCGGGCGAGCCCGATGCAACGCCAAGCTCGGTCTTCACCTTCGCCCTGGCCCGGGCGTTGGAAGAGGGTCGCACGCGGAGCCTGCGCGACCTCGCCGAGGCGGCCTCGGACGAAGCGGCGGCGCTGGGCGGCGGCCAGGCGCGGCCGGTGTTCGAAGGCGCCCTCGACCTCGCGCCGCCGTTGGCCGGCGCCGAGCGCCGCTACCGCGTGACGCGGACGGCCCGGGGATGGCGCGTCGAGGCGGGCGGCCTCGAGGGCCTGGACCAGGGCGCAGCGGTGGCTCTCTTCCAGGGCGGCCGCGCGGCCGGTCGCACCCGCGTGGAGCGGGCCGGCCCGGCGGACGCCTGGCTCAGGCCGGTTTCCGGCGTTCCGGCCGGCCCTTTGGAGGCGGCGCCGCTCAGGGCCGCGGACGCCGCCGCCGATCGCGGCCGGCGCATCCTCGACCTCGCTGCGGCGCGGGACGGCCGCGGCCCGGCCGCGGGCCTGCGGCTCGAGGCCAGACGTCTCAGCGCCGGCTGCGGGCCCAATCCGCCGGCCCGCCTCGGCTTCCCGCCGCAGGCCGCGCCGCTCGATCTGGAGGCTCCGGCGGCCCTCAGGCACTGCGACGTGGTCTATCTGCGCATCGAGAACGCCGGTGCGGCCTCGGTGGACGTCTCGCCCCTCTACGTCGACGCCGCGGGCCGGCCGACGGCGCTGGCGCTCGCGCCTTCCGACGACGTCCGCATGGCGCCGGGCGACGTCCGCTATGTGGCGGTGCGCGTGCTGGTCCGCGGCGCCGACGGCCGGCGCCTGCCGCACGGCGCCGAGCGCCTTGCCCTGCTCGTCGGTGGGGCGGGGTCCGGCCGGCTGGACCTGCGCAGCCTCGCCGATCCGTCACTGCGCGGCGCCGCACCCGATCCGGAGGCGCTGGGCGCGCGAACGATCCGCCTGCAGGTTCTCGCCGACGGGGAATTCTGAAAGGTTTTCCGAACCTTACGGCGAAGGTAAGTTGAGAGGCGGCCGCCGCCTCGCGATCCTTCCCGGGCCTTGAGATGGTCTCGGGAGGCGCAGGTGGTCAGAACAAGCGTGCTTGGCGCGGCCCTCGCGGCGTCGCTGGCGACGAGTTCCAGCGCCGCCTTCGCCCAGGCCGACCCCTTCGGCGCCCTTTACGGCGGAAAGGCCGGGCCGGCAGCGCCCGGCAGCCCCGGCTCGAATCCCTCCCGCGTCGGCTCGCAGGGCGTCTCCACCGCCGTGGGCGCGGGCTACGCCGGCTCGCGCCAGACCGGAGGCGCCATGAGCCTCGCCCAGATCGCCTTCCTCCCCAAGACCGTCGCCCCCTTCCCGGTGGAGCTGAAGACCTCCGGCGGCAAGTACCTGAAGGGGCGCCCGCGCATCGCCGTCCCCGGCTACGCCCTGGGTTTCGCACGCCAGTACAAGGCTTCGGCCACGGCGGCGGGCCGCGGCTCTGACATCACGCCGCGCTCCACCAAGGTGGTGACCAACCTGATCGGCCTCGACGCCGCGCTCGAACAGAAGCTCGCCGACGAAGCCTATGCCGACCTCGTGATGCGCCTGAAGGCCGCGGGCTTCGATGTCGTCCCCAGCGCCGAGACCCAGGCCGCGCCGCACCTGCAGTCGATCCAGCGTCCGCGGACCGCGTCGGGTCACGACGTCGCCAAGTCCTGGGTCGCCTTCGGCGCAGATGAGGCGCCCCTGGTCCGGGGCTACGCCCTGGACCCGGGCCTTTCGACCTCGGCCGCCCTGATCGCCATGGGACAGGTGTCCAAGGAGCTGGACGCGGTGGTGATCCTGCCCTCGCTGATGATCGAGCACCTGGGCTTCGAGACCTCGGGCCACTCGCTCTACCGCGGTTCCGCCTCGGTCGACGCCGAGCTCGGCTTCCGCCTCGCCCAGTCCTTCACGCCGTTCATCTGGGGCAACGAGCGCGGCGGCTCCATGGGGGGGGTCTTCACGGTCAAGGGCTACGAGAGCCCCGAAGCCTTCGGGGTCATGTACCCGCTGCAGGACCGCTCGGACGATGTGGCCCTGCACAACGCCTTCGCCGAGTCCGGCTTCGGCTCGATCTACCGCCAGAGCCTCGTCTACGGCGTCGAGGTCGTTCCCGAGCGCTACGCCGCCCTCACCCGCGCCGCTTTCCAGGGGGCCAACCAGGCCCTGGTCGACGCCATCGTGCGCGAGCGCGCGCCGTGAGCCTTCGCCTTCCTCACCCGACCCTTCCAACCCGATCCCAGGAGCCCAAGATGCGTATCGCCACCGTCCTCATCGCCGCCGCCGCCACCATCGTCTCGACTGGGCTCGCGGTCAGCCACTGCTTCGCCCAGGAGCCCGCCGCGGCGGATCAGCCCTACCAGGTCCTGCGTCCCGGCGACCGCGACATGAGCTGCGAGCAGCTGGCCAGCGAAGCCAACAGCCTGAACGCGGTCATCCTCTCGCAGCAGAAGTCCAGGGACTCCGGGGCGAGCCACAAGGTCGCCGGCGCCGTCGGCGGCGGCCTGCTGAAAAGCGCGGGCCGCTTCGGCCTCGGCCGCATCGGCGGCTTCGGCGGCCTGGTCGCCCGCGCGGCCGCGGACCAGGCGGCCAACTCGGCCGGCGAGGCCATCGCCAACGGCGGGGACTCCTCGGCCAACGCCGCTCCCACCGTCACCCCCGAGCAGCAGCGGATGAACCACCTGCTCGGCCTCTACAAGGAGAAGGGCTGCTGAGCCCAAGCTTCCTGCGCTCCCCGTGCGCGCCTGGAGCCGGCCCTTGGGCCGGCTCCTTTTTCTGACCGTGGAGGCGACCCCAGTCATGGCGTCTGATCGCAGCTTGCCTCGACGGCCCGCACGCCCTGATAGATGGTCGGCGCGGCCCCAGTCCCGACCGGGGCGCGGCTTGATCAGGGAGGCGGGCATGGAGCGGACGGCGCTGGTGACCGGCGCGGGCAGCGGCATTGGCCGGGCGGCCGCCCTGGCGCTGGCGGCGGACGGTTGGCGGGTGGCCTTGGCGGGCCGCCGGCGCGAGGCCTTGGATGAGACGGCGCGGCTGGCCGGCGGAGCGGCGACCCTCGTGGTCCCGGCCGACGTCAGCGACGAGGCGTCCGTGGCGGCCCTGTTCGGCGGAGATCGAGCGGCGGTTCGGGCGGCTCGACCTGCTGTTCAACAACGCCGGCATGGGCGGGCCGCCGCTGCCGTTCGAGGACCTGAGCTTCGAGCAGTGGTCGGCCGTGGTCGGGGTGAACCTGAACGGCGTCTTCCTGTGCGCCCGCGAAGCGTTCCGCCTGATGAAGGCCCAGGACCCGAAGGGCGGGCGGATCATCAACAACGGCTCGATCTCGGCCCATGCGCCCAGGCCCAGGTCCGCACCCTATACGGCGACCAAGCACGCCGTGACGGGCCTGACCAAGGCCCTGGCGCTGGACGGCCGGGCCCACGACATCGCCTGTGGCCAGATCGACATCGGCAACGCGCGCTCGGACATGGCCGCGGTCATGGAGCGCGGCGTTCCCCAGCCGAACGGCCAGGTCATGCCCGAGCCGACCATGGACCTGCAGGCCGTGGCCGACGCGGTGCTCTACATGGCGAGTCTGCCGCCGGGGGCGAACGTGCTCTTCATGACCGTGATGGCGACCAAGATGCCGTTCGTCGGGCGGGGGTAGGGACGCGATTGCAGGCCACGGAGGACGGAGTCATGCTCGCCGAGGGCAGGCTGGGGAGACGACCATGAATTGGAAGGCGCTGTTCCTGACGGCCGAAGGGCGGATTGGCCGCAAGGAATTCTGGATCGGGTTCGTTACACTTTTCATCGTAAAGTTTCTCGTTGGGCTTCTTCCTCGGCCGCTCGATCTGCTTGCGGGCCTCGTCCTCGTTTGGCCGGGAATCTGCATCAACGCCAAGCGCCTGCACGACCTGGGTCGGACGGGATGGCTGATGCTCGCGCCCTTCCTTGGAACGCTGTTCCTGGGCATCGCGGCCATGGTCGTGAGCGGCGCCGGGATGGGCCAGGATCTCCCGCTGATCGCAAGCGCCAGCCTGGGACTTCTCGTCCTCATCCTGGACCTGGGCTACCTGCTGTGGCTGGGCGTCGGCAAGGGCGATGTGGGCGCCAACCGCTTCGGCCCGTCGCCAGGAGCCGAGCCCGCAGCGGCTCAGGCCTCTGACGGATAGGTGTGGACTTCACCGCCGGGGTCCTCGACGACCAGGCCCCGACGGTCTTCCTCCAGGTATCCCGGCCCGACCGGGACCTTGCCGTGGCCGCCGGGGATGTCGAGCACGTAGGTCGGCTGGCACAGCCCCGAGAGGCGGCCGCGGATCTGGCGCATCAGCGCCTGGCCTTCGGCGATGCTCGTGCGGAACTGCGACGTCCCGGGCGCGAGGTCGCCGTGGTGCAGGTAGTAGGGCTTGATCCGCGCCTCGACGAAGGCGCGCATCAGGGCGGCGAGGGTGTCGGGGTCGTCGTTGACGCCCTTCAGCAGCACGGTCTGGCCGAGCATGGGGATCCCGGCGTCGATCAGCCGCGCGCAGGCGGCGCAGGCGGCCGGCGTCAGCTCTCGGGGATGGTCGGCGTGCAGGACGACATAAACCGCCTTTCCCGAGGCCTCGAGGGCCCGGATCAGCGCTGGGGTGATCCGCTCCGGATCGACCGCCGGGACGCGGGTGTGGATGCGGACGACCTTCAGGTGATCGATCGCGCCGAGGCGCGACATCACCCCCTGCAGGCGCCGCGGCGACAGGATCAGGGGATCGCCGCCGGTGAGGATCACCTCCCAGATTGCGGGGCGCGCGGCGAGATAGGCCAGGGCCCAGTCGAGGTCGGCGCCCGCGAGGGTCTTCGGGCCGCCGGGGCCGACGGTCTCGCGGCGGAAGCAGAAGCGGCAATAGACCGCGCAGGCGTGCGTGAGCATCAGGAGCGCGCGGTCCGGATAGCGGTGGACGACGCCGGGGACCGGGCTGTGCGCCTCATCGCCGATGGGGTCGGCCATCTCCTCGGGCGTGGTCTCGAGCTCGGCTTCGGTGGGAATGAACTGGCGCGCGATGGGATCGGCCGGATCGTCGGGATCGATCAGGGCGGCCATGGCCGGGGTGATCGCCACGGCGTAGCGGGCCGCCACCTCGTCCAGAGCCTGCAGGCGCTCGCGCGGGATGAGGCCGGCCTCGGCGAAGGCCTCTGGCGTGCGCAGGGTTCGGGCGGTCATGGCGGGCAGATGCGGCAGACGGCGGCGTGGCGCAATGCCCTCCGTCGCTCCGCGACACATCCCCCGTTCCACGGGGCAGGACCAGGGACCGCCGCGTCAAGGCCTCCCCCGCTTGCGGGGGAGGTTGCCCCCCCGGGTCCGGCCGAAGGCCGGCCCGAGGATGAACTCAGGGCCGGAGGGGGCTCGTTCCGCCTCCGCCACCGGCGCCCAGAGCACCTCCTCGATCCGTTCCGCGCCGGTCGCCAGCATCACCAGCCTGTCCAGGCCCAGCGCGGCGCCGGACGCCGGCGGCATGGCAGCGACGGCCGCGATGAAGGCCTCGTCGATGGGAAAGCGCTCGCCGTAGAGGCGCTGCTTTTCGTCCATCTCGATCTGAAGCCGGCGGCGCTGCTCGTCCGCGTCGGTCAGCTCGCCGAAGCAGTTGGCGAGCTCGACCCCGCAGGCGTAGAGCTCGAACCGCTCGGCGACCCTCCGGTCGCCAGGCTTGACCCGCGACAGGGCCGCCAGCGGCGCGGGGTACTCGCACAGGATCACGGCGCGGCCGAGCCCGAGGTTGGGTTCCACCTTCTCCACCAGCACCCGGCTGAACACGTCCGCCCAGGTATCGTCCTCGGCGACGCGGACGCCAGCGGCGCGCGCGCCCGTGGCCAGGCCGTCCCGATCCGTTGCGCCGTCATCGCCGACGGTGGCCAGCAGGTCGATCCCGGTCAGCCGCGCGAACGCCTCGGCGACCGTGATCCGCTCGGGCGCGGCGAAGGGGTCCATGGGCCGGCCGCGGAACTCGAACGCGCGCCGGCCCGTCGTCTCGGCCGCCAGGGCCAGGAGGGAGGCGCAGTCGTCCATCAGGGTCTCGTAGGGCTCTTCGGCCCGGTACCATTCCAGGAGGGTGAACTCCGGATGGTGCAGTGCGCCGCGCTCGCGGTTGCGCCACACCCGGGCGATCTCGAAGATCCGGCGCTCGCCCGCGGCTAGCAGGCCCTTGCAGGCGAACTCGGGCGAAGTGCGAAGCCACATCTCGTGGTCGCGCCCGTCCGGCTCGACCGCCCGCGTGGCGAAGCCGTGCAGGTGAGCCTCCGCGCCCGGAGAGACCTGGAGCGCCGCAGTCTCGACCTCGATGAAGCCCCGGGCCTCGAACCAGTCCCGGACCTGGCGGGTGATCCGGCCCCGGTCGAGCAGGCGTTCGCGGCGGCGCTGGTGGATTTCAGAGCGTCGCGATCGGGTGGTGGGTGGATCTGACACGGTGGTCCTGACGGGCGAGGGGGCTGGCGCGGGCGGCGTGGTCCGCTATAGGAGCGCCCCAACCCTCGCATCCAGCAGAATCACGTGCGGCCGGGCCGCCGTCACGAAGGGACGAACACAGGTGAAAGTCGCCGCAAGCTCGCTGAGGAAAGGCTCCGTCGTGGACATCGACGGCAAGCTCTACGTCGTGCTCAGCGCCGAGAACATCCATCCGGGCAAGGGCACGCCCGTCACCCAGCTCGACATGCGCCGCATCTCCGACGGGGTGAAGGTGTCCGAGCGCTACCGCACCACCGAACAGGTCGAGCGCGCCTTCGTGGACGACCGGCCCCACACCTTCCTCTACCAGGACGGGGAGGGCTATCACTTCATGAACCCGGAGACCTACGACCAGGTCACCGCGTCGGCGGAGATGATCGGCGACGCAGCGGTCTATCTGCAGGACGGGATGACCGTGTCCCTGTCGCTGCACGAGGGGATTCCGATCGCCATCGAGATGCCCCAGCGCGCGACGCTCGAGATCGTGGACACCGAGCCCTCGGTGAAGGGCCAGACGGCCTCGGGCTCCTACAAGCCCGCGACCCTGTCCAACGGCGTGCGCACCATGGTCCCGCCCTACCTGGCCACCGGCGTGCGCATCGTGGTGATGACCGCGGACGGCTCCTACGTGGAGCGCGCGAAGGACTGACCTTGTCCCGTTGACAGCGTCCCGGACCTGCGCCAGCTTCGGCGTGGGTGGATACGACCCGCCGCTTGCGCCCGAAAGGGTAGGGTGAACGTATCGAATGGGACGACCCCCCTTGCTCCGGCGAACGGGTCAGCAACGCAAGCTCCTGGCGATCCCACGTTCGCTTCTGCAGAGGGTTCGACCATGCGCGATTTCCGCGATGCCAAGGCCATGGCGCAGACGCTGCGCGAGGCCCTGAAGTCCAAGTCCGTCCAGCTGAGCCAGGCCGAGAGCCTGGAACTGACCGCCAGGATGCTCGGCTTTCGGAACTGGAACGTCCTGGCCGCTACGATCAAGGACGAACAGACCAAACCGGCGGCCGCGCCGAACCGGGTCAGCCCGCCCGTGGGGCTGCCCGTGATCCCCATGCGCGACATCGTCTTCTTTCCCCAGATGACCGCGCCGCTGTTCGTGGGCCGCCCGCGCACGGCGCGGGCCGTCGAGCGGGCGATGGCCGGCGACCGACGGGTGCTCCTGGTCGCTCAGCGGCGGCCCGGCGACGATGATCCCGGCGCGGCGGACCTGCACCGGGTCGGGGTCCTTGCCGAGATCCTGCAGGTGATGAGCCTGCCGGACGGGTCGATGAAGGTGATGGTTCACGGACTGCAGCGGGCGGCGATCGCCAAGCTGGTCGACGGCGAGCTTCTCCAGGCCGAGCACGAGCTCATCGCGACGCCCAGGGCCGAGGGCGGCGCCGTCGAGCTGGCGCAGGAGGCGCTGCGCTTGTTCGAGCAGGTCGCCAACCTCAAGCCGGCTTCACCGCCTCAGGCGCTCGTCGCGCTTGCCGCCAAGTCCGCGGACCCGGCCGCGCTGGCCGACCTGATCGCCCAGCATGTGTCGATCAACGCCGGGCAGGTCCAGGCGCTGCTGGAGACCGCCGATCCGGCCGCGCGGCTGCAGCGCCTCATCGCCCTCATGAGCGTCGATCGGGACGCAGCCTGAACGGCGAAGGGAAGGCGGCCCTCCGCTACCCCCGCGCCTTCAGCGGCGCGGCGCCGTCGGCGTAGCTCTCGTTGAGATAGACCTCGGCCTCCTGGGCCGAGAGGGCCGGCGCATAGCCGAAGCCCTGGCCATAGTGGCAGCCGATCTCCATGAGCTGGCGGGCCATGGCGGCGTTCTCGACGCCTTCGGCCACCACCTCCAGGAACAGGTCCCGGCCGAGGTTGACCACCGAGCGGACGATCTTTGCCGAGCCCTCGTTGGCGCCCATGGTGCGCACGAAATAGCGGTCGATCTTGAGCGTGTCGAAGGGCAGGCGGGTCAGGTAGGAAAGCGACGAGAAGCCGGTCCCGAAGTCGTCCAGCGCCAGGCCCGCGCCGGCTTCCCTGAGGCGCTGCAGGGTGAGGGCGGCCCGCTCGGGATCGCGCATGATGTCGCTCTCGGTGATCTCCAGCTTCAGGGCGCCGTTGGGCAGTCCCGTCTCTTTCAGAATCCGCGCGACGTCCTCCAGGAGGTCCTCGCGGTCGATCTCGCCGGTGGAGAGGTTGACGCTGACGGTCAGCTCGCCGGCAGCGCGGTGGCGGCGACGCCATTCGGAAAGCTGGCGGGCCGAGGCGTCCATCATGTGCGCGCCGATCTCGCGCAACAGCCCCATCTCGCCGGCCAGCGGCAGGAAGTCGTCGGGCATGACCAGGCCCCGGCGCGGGTGGCGCCAGCGGGCCAGGGCTTCGAAGCCCGAGATGGCGCCGTTGGACAGGCGCACGATGGGCTGGAAGAAGGGCTGGATCTCGCCGCGCTGGATCGCGCCCCTGAGGTCCGCCTCGAGCGCCAGGCGGGTCAGGCCGTCGCTCTCCAGGCCCGAGCCATAGGCGGCCGCGCCGCCGCGTCCGGCGGTCTTGGCCGCCTCCACGGCGAGTTCAGCGCGGCGCAAAAGCTCGGCGGCCTCGGCCGCGTCCGGCCCGCCGCGGGCCTCCACCGCCCCGATCGAGAGGGTGGGATAGATGTCGAAGCCGGCCACGCGCAGGGGCTGTTCCAAGGCTGCGCGGAAGCGCTCGGCCGGCGCGGGGGTCTCCTCGCCCACCATGACGGCGAACTCATCCTCGCCCACGCGCGCGGCCAGGGCGTTGCGCGGGAAGGACGCGGCGAGCCGGGAGCCCAGGGCCGCCAGCACCAGGTCGGCGCGTTCGTGCCCCAGCGCCTCGTTCAGCCGGCGCAGGCGGTCCAGGTCGGCCACCACCAGGGTGTGCGAGCCCTCGCTTTGCAGGCGCTCGCGCGCCAGGGTCACGAAGCTGCGCCGATCGTACAGACCGGTCAGAGTGTCGCGTTCCGAGGCCGCGAACCCGGCCTCGGGCGCGATCAGGCCCGAGGCGCGCACGCCGCCTTCCTCCAGCCAGACGCCGCGCCAGATCGAGGCGCCGGACGTGCGCGAGCGCAGGCGGATGACGGCCTGCGCGCCTGGCGGCTGAGGCCGCAGGAACTCCTCGATCAGCTCGCGATCCTGGGGCAGGGACAGGGCGATCAGGGCCGCCGAGCAGCATTCCGGCGCCAGCGGCCCCAGGCCGAGCGCCCGCGCCGCGCCGATCATGCGCATGCGGTCGCGCTCAGGCTCCCAGGTCCACAGGACCGCGTCGGCGGCGCCGAGGGCCTCGAGCGCGGCGGTGACATCCCAAGCGAAGCGATCCGGCGCTCTTTGCGGCATACATCCCCGCCCCGCGCCCTCGCGGCGGGCGCGCCGCCTCCGGTCAGCCGCGCGGCGGCAGGTCGCCGGCGAGCAGTCCGAAGAGCAGATGGTCTCGCCAAACACCATTAATTTTCAAATAAGCCCGCGCCTCGCCCTCCAGCCGGAAGCCGGCCTTCAGGAGAAGCTCGCGCGAGGCGACGTTGTCCGGGATGCACGCCGCCTCCAGGCGGTGAAGGCCCAGGCGCTGGAAGGCGAAGGGGGCGATCGCCCGCACCGCCGCCAGCATGTGGCCGCGACGTCGGTGCGGATGGCCGATCCAGTAGCCGACCGAGGCCATCTGGGCGACGCCGCGGCGGACGTTCGACAGGGTGATCCCGCCCAGCAACGCGTCGTCGCCGGCGCGGAAGATGAAGAAGGGATAGGCCTGATCCAGGTCGATGTCGCGGGCATAGGCGGCGAGCCGCCGGCGGAAGGCTGACTTGGTGAGGTCGTCGGCCGGCCAGGTCGGCTCCCAGGGCTGGAGGAAGTCGCGCGAACGGAAGCGCAGCTCGGACCAGGCCTGGTAGTCGGTGGCGCGCGGCGGGCGCAAGCGCACCCCTTCGCGGCTCAGCTGAAGCCCCCGGTCGGGTCCTTTCCAGTCCAGCACGGCCATGGCGACGGCCTTCCACTTCGGCGGGCGGCGGCGTTGCGCCGGATGATAGCACGTCCGGCTTCGCCGTCTCGGCCGTTAGTGATGCAACGATCGGCTAAAACGTTCGGCCGCGCCGAGCGCGCCGCGGGGCCCCAGCACCGCTGCAACGCTCGCCCCGGGAGTGGTCAGACGCGCCCCGAGCCGCGCGATGTCCTGGGCGGTCACCTCATCGACCCCCTCGGCCAGCTCGGCGGTCGGCAGGAGCCTGTCGAACAGCAGGATCTGGCCGGCCGCCTGCTCGGCGCGGACCAGCGGCGCCTCGCGCGCCATGAACAGGTGCGCCTTGAGCATGGCCTTGGCGCGATCGAGCTCATCGGGCCGGATTTCGGCGGCCAGGGCCTGGATCTCCTGGGCGGCGACGTGGGACAGCTCGGCCGCCTTGCCGGCCGCCGCGCCGGCGTAGACGCCGAGCACGCCGGCGTCGGTGTAGGAGTCGGCGAAGGCGTCGATGTTGTAGGCGAGGCCCCGCTTCTCGCGCGCCTCCTGGAACAGGCGCGAAGACATGCCCCCGCCGAGCGCCTCGGCGAAGACGCGAAGGGCGAAGTAGTCCGGATCGCGCGCGCCGGGCGCGGGCAGCAGGAAGACCAGGTGCGCCTGTTCGAGCCGGCGCGAGAGCGCGCGCACGCCGCCGACGAAGCGGCCGGGCTCCGGCTCGTCGATCGAAACGGGACCGGCCTCGCCGAAGAGGCGTTCGGCGAGCAGGATCATCTCCTCCTCGTCCACGGCCCCGGCTGCGGAGACCACGATGCGGTCCGGCGAGTAGAGGCCCGAGCGCCAGGCGCCCAGTGTCTGGGGGCTCGCAGACGCGACGACCGCGTCCGAGCCGAGGATCGGCCGACCGAGCGGCTGGCCTTCGAAGGCGGCGGCCTGGGCCAGCTCGAAGACGTGGTCGTCGGGCGTGTCGAAGGCCTCGGCGATCTCCTGGGCGACCACCTGCTTCTCGCGGTCGAGCTCGACCGGGTCGAGATCGGGATGCAGCACGAGGTCCGCGCAGGTCCGCATCGCCAGCTCCAGGCGCCCGGCCAGGGCGCGGACCTGGAAGCTCGTGCGCTCATAGCCGGTGGCGGCGTTGATCTGGCCGCCCTCGCGCTCGATCGCCTCGACGATCTCGAGCGCGGAGCGGCCCGCCGCGCCCTTGAACACCATGTGCTCCAGAAGGTGCGACCAGCCCGACCTGTCCTCGGGCTCGAGCCGCGCCCCGCGGCCGGCGACCACCGACAGGGCGAAGCTCTGAAGGCCGTCCATCCTGTCGCAGACGACCGTCACGCCATTGGCCAGGAGATGGATGCGGGGCTCGCTCAAGCGGTCGCCAGCCCCATGACTTCGCGCACGCGGGCCTTCACCTGCTCCACGTCCGCGGGCATGCGCTCGAAGCGCTCGGCCTTGCCGTCGAGCGCGCGCACCAGGGCGGTCGCCTCGGGTTCGACCCCGGTCGCCGCCAGGACTGTCTCGGGGAACTTGGCGGGGTGGGCGGTGGCGAGGGAGACCAGCGGCGTCTCGGGCCGGGGCGGCCCCACGCGCCGCGCTGCGGCGAGGCCCACCGCCGTATGCGGATCGATCAGCTCACCCGTCAGATGATGGGTCGCGACCATGGTGCGGGCGGTCTCGGCCTCGTCGATGGCCGCGCCGCGGAACAGGCCGCGGATCGTGCTCATGGCCTGGGGCGGAACGTCGATGACGCCGGCCTCGACGAAGGCGCGCATGGCGCGGGCGGTGTCGAGCCCTTCGTGGCGCACGCCCTCGAAGTAGAGCCGCTCGAAGTTGGAGGCCGCCTGGATGTCCATGGCCGGGCTCTGGGTCGCGGTCACCGGGCCTCGGGCGTAGCGCCCGTCGCGGATCATCCGGGACATGATGTCGTTGGCGTTGGTGGCCACGATCAGCCGCTCGATCGGCAGGCCCATCTGGCGCGCCACATAGCCGGCGAAGGCGTCGCCGAAGTTCCCGGTGGGCACCGAATAGGCGATCTTGCGGGCCGGCGCGCCGAGCGCAAGGGCGCTCCAGAAGTAGTACACGGTCTGGGCCGCGATCCGCGACCAGTTGATCGAGTTGACCCCCGACAGGCCGGCGTTGTGCAGCGAGGCGTCCTGGAAGATCGTCTTCACGATCGCCTGGCAGTCGTCGAAGACGCCGTCGATCGCCAGCACGCGGACATTGTCGTCATCCGCGGTCGTGATGAAGCGGCGCTGCACGTCGGAGATCCGGCCGTGCGGATAGAGGACGACCAGCTGGACGTTCTTGCGGCCGCGAAAGGCCTCGACGGCCGCTCCGCCGGTGTCGCCGGAGGTCGCGACCAGGATGGTGGCCGTCCGCCGGCGCAGGGCCAGCGCGTGATCGTAAAGGCGCGCCAGGAGCTGCATGGCCACGTCCTTGAACGCGAGCGTCGGGCCATGGAACAGCTCGAGCAGCCACAGGCCCCGGTCGAGCTGCTTCAGCGGCGTGACGGCGGCGTGGGTGAACGGCTCGTAGGCGTCGCGCGTCATGCGCAGCAGCGTCTGGCGGTCGATCTCCTCGCCGACGAAGCGTGCGAGGATCTCAGCGGCGAGCTCGGGGTAGCTCATGCGGGAGAAGGCGGTGAAGTCCTCGTCGCCCAGGACCGGCCAGGCTTCGGGGATGTAGAGCCCGCCGTCGGGCGCGAGGCCCTCGAGCACGGCGTCCAGGAACCCCGCGGCGGGGCGCCGCCCCGGGTCGAGATGTAGCGCATCGTCAAGGCCGCTTGCGGATGAGGCTGGCCAGATAGACGCACGCCATGACGACGGCAAGAGCGAACCAGGTGATGGCGTACTGCAGGTGGTTGTTCGGGATGTTCACCGGCAGGGGCGCCGGGCGCGGGATCATGTCCGCCGGCGCCGGGGTCTCGAGCATCAGGACCGCGGGCGCGGGCGAGGATGCATGCAGCGCCTCGGCCATGGCGGGGACGTCGCGCCAGTACCAGAGGTTCTCGACCGGCTGGTTCTTGGGGGTGGCGATGGTCGGCCCGTCCGGAATCCGCAGGATGCCCACCACCGGCCGGCCGATCGGTTGGCCGGGCGGGACCGGCGGCGCCTGCGCGCCCGACATGGCGATGAAGCCGCGGTCCACGAGGATCGAGCCGAAGCCGGACCCGGCCGGCGCCGGGCAGGCCGTGACCAGGCGGTAGCCCGCCAGGCCCTGGACGACGGCGTAGAGCCGGAGCGCCGGGCTGGTCTCCACCCCCGGGCAGCCCAGCTCGACGCGGGTGAAGTCGATGTCGACGTGATCGTGAAGCCTGCGAAGGACGGCGCCCAGGGGCTCGGCGGG
This sequence comes from uncultured Alphaproteobacteria bacterium, assembly GCA_963775275.1. Taxonomy (GTDB): domain Bacteria; phylum Pseudomonadota; class Alphaproteobacteria; order Caulobacterales; family Caulobacteraceae; genus JANWHQ01. Next base: position 3,149,013 of record CAVZII010000005.1, read on the forward strand.
CGCGGACTGCAGCGCGGCGATCCGGTGCAGCAGATCCGTCTTCCACTCGAGCCGCCGGAGCTGCCAGACGCCGAGGCCGACCGCCAGCGAAACCACCAGGAGCGAGAAGATGCTGGCGCCGATCCCGGGCCGGCGGAGCTCAAGGCTCATGCCGGCCTTCTTCGGCCTTGTGATGGAATTGCATGACCAGGAGCAGGCCCTTCACTGGCCGCATCAGGACGACGCAGATGATCGCCGCGGCTGGCAGCCAGATCGCCAGCTCCAGCCAGATCGGGGGGCGAAAGGCGACATAGGTGAACAACAGGCCGAAGCAGGCGAGGAAGCCGCCGATCAGGATCACGAAGACGGCCGGCCCGTCGCCCGGGTCGGCCTTCTTCAGGTCGAAGCCGCAGGCCTCGCAACGGTCGGAGACGGTGAGGAAGCCGCTGAACAGCGGCCCCTCGCCGCAGTTGGGGCAGCGGCAGGCGAGCCCGGCCAGGACCGGATTGACGCCCGCCATCGGATCACCTGCCGAAGATGACGTAGATGAAGGCGAACAGGAACAGCCACACCACGTCGACGAAGTGCCAGTACCAGGCCGCCGCCTCGAAGCCGAAATGCTTCTGCGGGGTGAACCCGCCGCCCAGCAGCCGCAGCAGGCACACCGTCAGGAAGATGGTGCCGATGATGACGTGGAAGCCGTGGAAGCCGGTCGCCATGAAGAAGGACGAGCCGTAGAGCTGTCCGCCCACGGACTCCGGATTGAAGAACAGGTGCTCGGTCAGGATGTGCCGGTACTCGAAGGCCTGGATGGAGGTGAACAGGATTCCGAGCAGGATGGTCAGGAGCAGGCCGATCTTGGCGTTCTTGCGGTCGCCCGTCTGAAGGCAGTGGTGGGCCCAGGTGACGGTCGTGCCCGACAGCAGCAGCGTCAGGGTGTTGACCAGGGGCAGCTTCCACGGATCGAGCACCTCGATCCCCTTGGGCGGCCACGTCTGCCAGGCCTGGCGCACCTCTTCGACGGCCGACGCGGTCCGGTGATGGTGGAACAGGGCCATCTCGAAGAAGATCCAGAACCACGCGACGAAGAACATCACCTCCGAGGCGATGAACATGATCATGCCGTAGCGCAGGCCGATGGAGACCACCGGGGTATGGTCGCCCTCGTTGGCCTCCTTCACCACGGCCATCCACCAGCCGGTCATGGTGTAGATCACGCCGAGCAGGCCCACGGCCATGACCCACGGATCGTGCCGGGGCAGGCCGAACAGGCCCTTCATGTAGATCACGGCGCCCATCGCCAGCACGAAGGCGGAGATGGACCCGACCAGGGGCCAGGGGCTCGGGTTGACCAGATGGTAGTCGTGCTTGACGCCTGCGTGGGCCATGTCGGCCTCGTCCTCCAATGATGTCCGGGCCGCCCGGGAATCCCCCCGCGCGCCGCCCTGCCTATAACCGCCCAGGACCCGCCGCGCCAAGGGCTTGAGCGCGGTTTGCCGCGGCGATCGCGTCCGGCGCCTCCGGGGGTCCGGGCAAGCCGCCCCGGCGAGCGGCGGCGCCGGAGCTGCTCTGCAGTTCCCGGCTATTGCAGCGCATGGCCCCCCAGCCGCACGATGGTCACCACGAACACCAGGACCACGAAGGCGACGAGCGCTCCGGCGATCGCCCAGTTGCGCATGCGCCTGGCGCGGGCCGCGTCCCGGGAACTTGTTGAAGGGGTCGCTCACAGGTGCAGGCTCACGCCCAAGAGGCTGAGCACGCGCTCGGCCAGCAGGGCGGCGAACAGCAGGAAGAGGTAGAGGATCGAGAAGGCGAAAAGCCTGCGCGCGGGCCGGGTGTCCTCGTCGACGCCGAAGAAGGCGAGCCGGGCGGCCAGGCCCAGGAAGATCGCCCCGCCCCCGGCCGAGACCGCCAGGTAGAGGAGGCCTCCCAGGCCCGTGAAGGCCGGGGCCAGGGCCACGGGGACGAACAGCAGGCTGTAGAGCAGGATCTGGCGCCGGGTCGAGGCCGAGCCCTTGGCGACCGGCATCATGGGCACGCCGGCGCGGGCGTAGTCGGACGATCCGAACAGGGCCAGCGCCCAGGAGTGCGGCGGCGTCCACAGGAAGATGATCAGGAACAGCAGCCAGGCGTTGGCGGGAACGTGGCCGGCCGCAGCGGCCCAACCGATCACCGGGGGCAGGGCGCCGGCCGCGCCGCCGATGACGATGTTCTGCGGCGTCGAGCGCTTGAGCCACATGGTGTAGACGACGGCGTAGAAGACGATGGTGAAGGCGAGAAGCCCGGCCGCCAGCCAGTTCAGCGCCAGTCCCATCAGCATCACGGACAGGAGCGAGAGCACCACGCCCATGCCCAGGGCGTCGGCCGCCTGCACCCGGCCCGCAGGGACCGGGCGCGCGCGCGTGCGCCGCATGACGGCGTCGATGTCGGCGTCGTACCACATGTTGAGCGCGCCGGACGCGCCCGCGCCCACGGCGATGGAGAGGACCGCGACCGCCGCGAGGATCGGGTTCAGCGGCTGGCCCGCGCAGACCAGCCCGGTGAGCGCGGTGAACACCACCAGCGACATCACCCGCGGCTTCAGGAGCACGACATAGTCGGACCAGCGCGCGATCTGCGGGCTGTCCGAGGCGTGGGCGGCGGCGTCGGTCATGATGGTCACGGGATTAGCAGATAAGCCCGAAGCTTGCTCCAGTCGTCTCGGCATCCTCCGCCGCCCGGAACACCGTCATCCTCGGGCTTGTCCCGAGGATCCATGAACGCCTGCGCGCGCCGTGTTCATGGGTGGCCAGGACAGGCCCGGCCATGACGACGCTCCAGGTCGCCCGCACGGCGGGCGACCCTCGCGGATCAGTGCTCGTCGGCGTGGATGACCGGGAGCTCTTCATACTGGTGGAACGGCGGCGGCGAGGACAGGGTCCACTCCAGCGTCGTGGCGCCTTCGCCCCAGGGGTTGGCCACCGCCTTGCGGCGGGACAGGGCCGCGTCGGCCAGCATCACCAGGAACACGACCAGGCCCGCGAAGGTGATCTCGTAGCCGATCGTCGAGACCTTGTTCCAGAAGGCGAAGGCCACGGGATAGTCGACGTAGCGCCGAGGCATCCCCTGGAGCCCCAGGAAGTGCATGGGGAAGAAGACGATGTTGACGCCGATGAAGGTGAGCCAGAAGTGCAGGCAGCCCAGCCACTCGCGGTACTTCACGCCCCACATCTTCTCGAACCAGTAGTAGAAGCCGGCGAAGATCGCGAACACGGCGCCCAGGCTCAGCACGTAGTGGAAGTGGGCCACGACGTAGTAGGTGTCCTGCAGGGTGTAATCGAGGCCCGCGTTGGCCAGCACCACGCCCGTGACGCCCCCGACCGTGAACAGGAAGATGAAGCCGATGGCCCAGAGCATGGGCGTCTTGAACTCGATCGAGCCGCCCCACATGGTCGCGATCCAGGAGAAGACCTTCACGCCGGTCGGCACCGCGATGACCATGGTGGCGGCCACGAAGTAGGCCTGCAGGTTCACGGGCATGCCGACCGTGTACATGTGGTGCGCCCACACGACGAAGCCGATGAAGCCGATGGCCACCATGGCGTAGGCCATGGCGAGGTAGCCGAACACGGGCTTCCTGGAGAAGGTCGAGACGACGTGGCTGATCATGCCGAAGCCCGGCAGGATCAGGATGTAGACCTCGGGGTGCCCGAAGAACCAGAACAGGTGCTGGAACATGATCGGGTCGCCGCCATTCTGCCAGTCGAAGAAGTGCGTCCCGAAGTTCCGGTCGGTCAGCAGCATGGTGATGGCGCCCGCCAGCACCGGCAGCGACAGCAGCAGCAGGAAGGCCGTCACCAGGATCGACCACACGAACAGCGGCATCCGGTGCAGCGTCATGCCCGGCGCGCGCATGTTGAAGATGGTGGTGATGAAGTTGATGGCGCCGAGGATCGAGCTCGCGCCCGCCAGGTGGATCGACAGGATCGCGAAATCCATCGCCGGGCCGGGCTGGCCCGTGGTCGACAAGGGCGGATAGAGCGTCCAGCCCCCGCCGAACCCTCGTCCGGTCCCGCCGTCCACCAGCGTCGAGGTGATGAGCAGGCTGAAGGACGCCACCAGCAGCCAGAACGAGATGTTGTTCATCCGCGGGAAGGCCATGTCCGGCGCGCCGATCATCAGCGGCACGAACCAGTTGCCGAACCCGCCGATCATGGCCGGCATGACCATGAAGAAGATCATGATCAGGGCATGGGCCGTGACGACGACGTTGTAGGCGTTCTTGCCCTGGGAGGCGTCATGGATGCTGAGCAGGCCGGCGATGACGCTGTGCGGCGCGAAGAGCTGGATGCCCGGCTCGGCCAGCTCCAGCCGGATCAGGCCCGAGAGCAGCGCCCCGATGATGCCCGCCATGATGGCGAACAGCAGGTACAGGGTGCCGATGTCCTTGTGGTTGGTCGCAAAGAACCAGCGGACGAAGAATCCCGGCTTGTGATCGTGGGCCTCGTGCCCGTGATCGGCGACTGCGGTGTGGGACATCCTACGCTTCCTTGAGGGTTCAGTGCGACGCGGGGGCGGAAGAGGCGGCGGGCGCTGATGAGGCCGCCGGCGCGCTCGATTCGGCGGGCGCCCCCGAGGCCGGCGGCGCGGCGCTGGCGGGCGGCGCGGCCCCCGGCAGGCTCCCGCCCTTTGACGCCACCCAGGCGTCGAACTCCGGCTGGGTCACGACCCTGACCTCGATCGGCATGAACGCATGGTTCACCCCGCAGAGCTCCGAGCACTGGCCGTAGTAGGTGCCGACCCGCTCGGCCTTGAACCAGGTCTGGTTCACGCGCCCGGGAATGGCGTCGATCTTCACGCCGAACGCCGGCACCGTCCAGGAGTGGATGACGTCGGCGCCGGTCACCAGCACGCGGACGACCTTGTTCACGGGGACGACGATCGGGTTGTCCGTGGCCAGCCGGTACGGGACGTGGCGGGCGTCGGCCTGGTCTTCGGGCAGGATGTTGGAGGTGTACTCGCCGATCTTCTCGTCGGGGTACTCATAGGTCCAGTACCACTGGTTGCCCGTCGCCTTCACGGTCACGTCCGGCGGCGGCATGTCGTGGAAGGCGTAGAGCAGGCGGAACGAAAAGACCGCGATGAACATCAGGATGACCACCGGGACCACGGTCCAGACGATCTCGATGAAGGTGTTGTGGCTGAAGCGCGCCGGCGTCGGATTGGCGCGCCTGTTGAACCGGATGATGCAGATCGCCAGCAGCACCAGGACGAACAGCGCGATCGTGGTGATGATCGGCAGCAGGATGAAATCGTGGAAGAACATCTGCTGGTGGCGCAGCGGCGAGGCCGCCGGCTGCAAGTCGATCGCCCCTGGCGTAGGCTGGCCCAGAAGATCGGCGGCCCAGGCCTGAGCGCCCATTCCCGCCGCCGTGACGGCGGCTAAAATTCCCGCCGCCCGCTTCAGCATGACCATTCCCGACGCCCTCATGTCCTTCTTGGCCCGACCCAGATAGGTCAAGGTCCCCGCCGGCCGGCCGCAGCGGCGGCTGCAGCGCAGGCCTCCCGGGGACCTCGTCGCGGGGTGCATACGCGGTCCCGCCCGGATTGCCAAGGCGGTTGCTGCGGAAGGGGCTTTGCGGGCGGAGCCTGGCCGTAGACCGTCCGTCCTGCGGGCGCCGCGAGCGTCGCGATTCGTCTGTTCCCGGAACCCGGCGGGCCGACTCGCGAGGCCGGGGCCGGCTCTGCGCCCGCCTGGCGGGGGCCCAGGCGCCCGGCGCCGTTTGAGCCCGGGACGCTCTGTTCCTATGTTGGCGGCAGCCCAGTCCCCTGAACGAAAGCGCCGCCATGACCGCCCTTGCGCCCTCCCGCTCCATCCTCGAGACCCACGACGTCGACAAGGGAAGGGCCGAAAGCCTGCTCGGCGACGCGGTCAGGGAGGCTGACGACGGCGAGCTGTTCCTCGAGCGATCGGAGAGCGAGTCCTTCGTCTGGGACGACGGGCGGCTGAAGTCGGCGGCCTATGACGCCACCGAGGGCTTCGGCCTTCGCGTGGTGGCGGGCGAGACGGCGGGCTACGCCCATTCCAGCGAGATCTCCGAGGCGGCGATCCGGCGAGCGGCCGACTCGGCCGCCCTGGCCAAGCGGGGCTATGCGGGCGTCGCGGCCGAGGGGCCGCGGGCGACCAACGCCAAGCTCTATGGCGAGGACGACCCTCTGGCCTCGCCGGCCTTCTCGGACAAGGTCTCGCTGCTGCGGGAGATCGACGCCTACGCCCGGGCCAAGGACCCGCGGGTGGTCCAGGTCTCGGCCTCGCTCGCGGGCGAGCGGCGGATCGTCGAGATCCTCCGCGCCGACGGCCGGCTGCTGCGCGACGTGCGGCCCCTGGTGCGGCTGAACGTCCAGGTCACCGTCGAGCAGGACGGCCGTCGCGAGTTGGGCAGCTCGGGCGAGGGCGGACGGGCGGGCTTCGAGGCCTGGATCACGCCCGAGCGGTGGCGGGCCCAGGTCGAGGAGGCGCTGCGCATGGCGCTGGTGAACCTGAGCTCGGTCCCCTGCCCGGCCGGGGAGATGGACGTGGTGCTGGGGCCCGGCTGGAACGGGGTGCTGCTGCACGAGGCGGTGGGCCATGGCCTGGAGGGCGACTTCAACAGGAAGGGCACCTCGGCCTTCTCGGGCCGGATCGGCGAGCGGGTCGCCGCGCCGGGCGTGACCGTCTTCGACGACGGCCATATCGCCGGCCGGCGCGGCTCGCTGACCATCGACGACGAGGGAACGCCCACCCAAAGGACCATCCTGATCGAGGACGGAATCCTGGTCGGCTACATGCACGACCGGATGAGCGCGCGGCTGATGGGCCTTGCGCCCACCGGCAATGGCCGGCGCCAGTCCTACGCCCACATGCCCATGCCCAGGATGACCAACACCGGCATGCTGGCCGGCGACGCGCCGCGCGAGGAGATGATCGGCTCGACCAAGCGGGGCCTCTACTGCGCCAACTTCGGCGGCGGCCAGGTGGACATCACCAACGGCAAGTTCGTCTTCCAGTGCACCGAGGCCTACCTGATCGAGGACGGCAGGATCGCCGCGCCGGTGAAGGGCGCGACCCTGATCGGCGACGGCCCCTCGTCGCTCACGCGGGTGACCATGATCGGCGACGACTTCTGCTTCGACCCCGGCATCGGGGTCTGTGGCAAGTCCGGCCAGGGCGTGCCGGTGGGCGTGGGCCAGCCGAGCCTGAAGATCACAGGCCTGACGGTCGGCGGGACCTCGGTCTAGAGATCAAGGCCCCGTCAGCACGGCCGTCGCCTGGTCCAGCCGGTCGCTGTAGGCGTCGAGCGCCCGGGCGGTGAGCCTGGCGTAGCGGTCGGCGTCGGCGAAGCGGTTCTCCTCGATCGCCTCGCGCACGCCCGGCAGGGTCTTGGCGCCGTAGCCGGTGAAGCGGCCGGGCGCGTAGACGAGGTTCCTGTACCAGGGACGGGCGGGCAGGCCGACGTCCGGCGCCAGGGTCTGGTCCAGGCCCTGCATCAGATTCTGCAGCCTGGCCAGGCGCTCGGATGAAAGAGGTCCGGCCTTGGCGAGGGCCGCGTCATAGGCCCCGGCGCTGCGCTTCAGGCGGTCGACCGCGTCCTCCAGCGGGGCCAGGTCGAAGTGCGGGACCCGGGCCAGGGGCTCGGGGTCGCCGTGCGTCCGGGTCGGATCAGAAGCGAGCTCAAAAGCGTGTTTATTCAATAACTTGCGCTGTGTTTCTGCGACATCGCGTCGGGTCTCGGCGAGCTTCTGCACCTCCTTGAGGTAGCCCGATACCGCCTCGGCGAAGTCGCCCGGCCGCTGCAGCGGCAGGTCGGCGTCGGCCGCGGCCAGCACCACCCGCCCGATCGTCCGGGCGAGCAGGGCGTCATAGACGAAGCCCGGGTCCACGAAGCGGCTGTGGTGCTCGTAGGTGTCGTAGCGGGAGTGGTAGACGCCCGAGGAGACGCCCTCGCCGCCGTACTCGATGTTGAGGGCCGGCGCCCCCAGGTGCTCGATGAAGGCCGAGTAGTCCGAGCCCGAGCCCAGCGGCCCGATCAGGAAGTCGTGCGCGGGGTCGGCGGCGGCCTTGGCGTCGGCCTTCGGCCGTCTCGCGTCGCGCCGGGCTCGAGCGCCAGCACCTGCTGGCGGGCGCGAAGGCGCTGGCCGACGCTGACGCCGGTCTCCGGATCGGTCACCTCGCCGGCGACCTGGTTGACCAGGTGCTGGAAGTCGTGGCTGCCGCCGACCCTCAGGAACCCGCGGTGGTTGGAGTCGGAATTGACGTAGAGCACCGCCTTGTCCCTGAGCTCGGCGGCGTGGGCCTCGACCCACTCGGTGGAGCCCAGCAGCATCGGCTCCTCGCCGTCCCAGCTGGCGTAGACGAGGGTGCGCCTGGGCCGCCAGCCCTGGGCCTTCAGGGCGCCCAGCGCCTTGGCCTCGGCTATCAGGGCGACCTGGCCGGACAGGGGCAAGAGGCGGGCCCCCATCCCCCGCTTCGCGGGGACTTCCCCCAGAGGGGGAAGATCAGGGGCGATAAATCCTCCCCCGTTGGGGGAGGGGGACCCTCCGTAGCCCAGAGGGCGAAGGAGGGTGGAGGGGGCTCGACGCGCGCCGGGCGCGGGTTGGGATGGCGCATGGATGCGCCCAAGCTCACGGTGCAGCGCGCCCGCGAGCTGCGCGGCCGGATGAGCCTGCCGGAGGTCCTGGCGGACATGGGCTCGGCGCTGCGGACGATCATGAGGGAGCGCGAGGCCCCCTTCCCGCCCTTCGGGCGGACTTCCCCCAGGGGGGAAGATCGGCCCCCATCCCCCGCTTCGCGGGGACTTCCCCCAGGGGGGAAGATCAGGGGCGATAAATCCTCCCCCGTTGGGGGAGGGGGACCCTCCGTAGCCCAGAGGGCGAAGGAGGGTGGAGGGGGCTCAACGCGCGCCGGGCGCGGGTTGGGATGGCGCATGGATGCGCCCAAGCTCACGGTGCAGCGCGCCCGCGAGCTGCGCGGCCGGATGAGCCTGCCGGAGGTCCTGGCGGACACGGGCTCGGCGCTGCGGACGATCATGAGGGACGCGAGGCCCCCTTCCCGCCCTTCGGGCGGACTTCCCCCAGGGGGGAAGATTGGCCCCCATCCCCCGCTTCGCGGGGACTTCCCCCAGAGGGGGAAGATCATGGGCGATAAATCCTCCCCCGTTGGGGGAGGGGGACCCTCGTAGCCCAGAGGGCGAAGGAGGGTGGAGGGGGCTCAACGCGCGCCGGGCGCGGGTTAGGATGGCGCATGGATGCGCCCAAGCTCACGGTGCAGCGCGCCCGAGACCTCCGCGGCCGGATGAGCCTGCCGGAGGTCCTGCTGTGGCGGAAGTTGCGGAGGCAGGGACTGGAGGGGCTCCGGTTTCGCCGGCAGCATCCAATGGGTCCCTATATCCTCGACTTCTATTGCGAGGAAGCCCGCCTGGCGGTCGAGATCGACGGGCAGGGTCATGGCCACGCCGATCGTCCCGAGCGCGACGAGCGCAGGGACGCGTGGCTGCGGGACCGGAACGTCACAGTGTTGAGGCTGCCTGCGCAGGTGGTGCTGGCGGATATGGACTCGGCGCTGCGGACGATCCTGCGGGACGCGAGGCCCCCATCCCCCGCTTCGCGGGGACTTCCCGGGGGGAAGATCAGCCCCCATCCCCCGCTTCGCGGGGACTTCCCCCAGGGGGAAGATTAGCCCCCATCCCCCGCTTCGCGGGGACTTCCCCCAGAGGGGGAAGATTAGCCCCCATCCCCCGCTTCGCGGGGACTTCCCCCGGAGGGGGAAGATTGGCCCTAGCCGCGCCCGAGGAAGGGCATGCCGAGGGGGAGGGTGAGGGCTTCGAGGAGGTTGTGGTCGTCGGGGAGGGAGGCCATGAGGACGAGGATGCGGGCGATGTCGTCGGGGTCCATGGCGTTGCGGCCCACCCCGCCGTCGGCGCCGGGGCCGAAGCCGGTGACGGTGAAGCCCGGATGCAGCACCGAGACGGCGATCCCGAAGTCGCGGGCGTCCAGCGCCATGGAGCGGGTGAGGCCGTCCAGGCCCCACTTGGCGGCGACATAGGCGGCCGCGTCGGGCCTGGCCGAGCGGGCGGCGATCGAGCCGATGGAGATGATCCGCCCGCGCCCCTGGGGTTTCATCAGCTTCAGCGCCTCGCGCCCGCACAGGAAGGCCGAGGTGAGGTTGGCGTCGAGCACCTCGCGCCACTCGGCGAGCGTCATCTCGTCGGTGGGCGTGGCCTGGGGGACGCCGGCGGAGTTGACCAGCAGGTCGAGGCGGCCGCCGAAGCGGTCGGACGCTGCGGCGAACAGGGCCTCGACCTCGTCCTCGCGGGTGACGTCGGTGGGGACGGCGACGGCGTCGCCGCCGGCGGCGCGGATGGCTTCGGCGACCGCCTCGAGACGGTCCGGACGGCGGGCGGCGAGCACGACGCGCATGCCCTCGCCGGCCAGCGCGCGGGCGATGGACGCGCCCATCCCCGAGCTCGATCCGGTGACGATCGCGGTGCGGTCCTTGAGCTGGATCATGGCGGCGATCCCATACACGCCAAGGGTGGACTTGTCGCGTGCGGGCGGCCCTGCGAGCGGCGCCCGCGGCGGGACTCGGGTATATGCTGGAGCCGCTCGCGGGAGGGCGATCAGATGAGATTGAGACTGGCGACGGCGGCGGCCATGTTCGGCGCGACCCTGGCGGCCGCATCCGGGGCCTGGGCGTTCGACGCCCGCAGCCCGGACGACGTGCTGGGCGTCCTGAGGACCAACGGCGCTTCGGGCGAGATGATGAAGGAGGACGACGGCAAGCCCTTCATCTCGGCCAAGGCGGGCGCCCTCAGCTTCGACGTCCATTTCTACCGCTGCAACGACGCCAAGACCTCGTGCCAGGTGGTGATCTACCAGCTCGGCTTCGACTCCGAGCTGGCGAACATCGGCCAGATCAACCGCTGGAACGCCTGGACCTTCCTTTGCCCGGCGTACCTGACCCCGGAGAACCATCCGCACGTCTGGTTCGGCGCCGTGGCGGCGGCCTCGGACACCCGCGAGACGGTGGCGGCGCAGCAGAACGAGTGGCTGGCCTGCCTGACCGACTTCGACAAGTTCACCGACGATCCCGAAGGCTTCCTGAAGGCGCACCAGTAGGGCGCGCGCGGACAAGCGAGCCTAAGCCTGCGACGGCGTCCCGGAGCTGAGCTCGAACACGCGCCTGTCGCCGTGCCAGGCGACGACCTTGCGGTACTTGGGGAGGCTCTCGAGCAGGGCCTCGACCTCGGCCTCGACCGTGACGTCGGCCACGGCCTGGAGCCTGTACCTGCGGCGCGCCGCGAGCGCCAGGCGCATGCCCTCGCCGGCCAGGGCGCGGGCGATGGAGGCGCCCATCCCCGAGCTCGAGCCCGTGACGATGGCGGTGCGGCCTTTCAGTTGGATCATGGCCGCGATCCCTTACGCGCCGAGGGTCGCCTTGTCGCGCGGCGGGCTGGCAGGCGCCGTCCGCGGCGGGAATCTGATATATGGTGGAGCCGCTCGCGGGAGACGATCTGATGAGATTGGGATTGGCGGCGGTCGCGCTCGGAGCAACCCTGGCGGCCGCGTCCGGGGCCTGGGCGTTCGACGCCCGCAGCCCGGAGGACGTGCTGGGCGTCCTGAAGGCCGACGGCGCCTCGCCCAAAATGAAGAAGGAGGCCGACGGCAGGCCGTACATCGTAGCCTTGAAGAAGGGCCAGACGTTCGTCGTCCGCTTCCACCGCTGCAACGACGACAAGACCTCGTGCCAGGTCGTGGTCTACAATCTCACCTTCGCCCACGACCCGGCGAACGTGGACCAGATCAACCGCTGGAACGTCTGGAGCCTGCTTTGCCCGGCCGACCGTGAGCCCCCTGGCCATCCGCATGTCCGGTTCAGCGTTCTGGCCGCGGCCTCGGACACGCGCGACACGGTGGTGGCGGAGCAGAACGAGTGGCAGGCCTGCCTGACGGACTTCGCCGAGTTCGCGCACGATCCCGAGGGATTCCTCAAGGCGCACGAATAGGGGCTCGGGGCGCTTCGGGCAGGCGCAGGATCGCACCCGCGCTCGGGAGCCTGAAGGGGCCCGCATCCTGGCCGCCGTTTGTCCCGGCCCGGGGGCCGGCCGCAAGCCGGCCCGAGGGTGAACTGCGGCGGGGCCCCAGATGGCGAACTCGGAGTCGGGCTCCAGCGCCCCGGCGACCATCCAGCCCGTTTGCCCAGGATGGGATCCAGGTCCCGGCCTTCGCCGGGACGAACGGAATCAATGGCTTGACTGAGCGTTCAGGCTTCTGACGGCGTCTCGGAGGCGAGCTCGAACACGCGCCGGTCGCCGTGCCAGGCGATGACCTTGCGGTACCTGGGCAGGCTCTCGAGCAGGGCCTCGGCCGCTGCGCGCGCGGCCGCGTCGTCGGCGCAATAGACGTAGCCGCTGCGCTCGGGAAGGGCGCCCTCGGCGGCGACGACGAGGCGGTAGGCGTTCACGTTCGGGACTCCGGGAAGGGACGGGCGGCGGGCCTGCAAGAACCGCCGCATGAGGCGGGGTCGGCGCCTTTCGGCGCGTTCGTTAACCGAGTCAAGTTAATTAATGTGCGATTGCACCTATTGAAACTGCACGATTTTGGTTTGCACCTTGTTAAGCGGATCAGCCCGCAGTGGCGCCGGGGTCGAAGCCGGCGCGCGCCGGATGGAGCGGGGGCATGTCCGACAGGGCGTCCAGCCGGAGGCGATGGGACGGCGAGGCCTTGGATCGGGCCTTCCGCGCCGGCCATTCGGAGTACATCTTCTATCTGATGCTGCAGACGGTCCGCCGGCGCGAGGCGGCGCTGAGCCGGGCGATGCGGCCGATCGGGCTGACTGCGGCGAAGTGGCACGCCGGGGCGGTGCTGCGTCGCCTGAACGGCTGCTCCATGGCCGAGCTGGCTCATCTCAGCGCGGTGGACCGCACCACCCTGACCCGGATCGTCGACCAGCTGGTGGGCGACGGCCTGGCCGAGCGCGGCGCCGCGCCGGGCGACCGGCGCCGGGTGATGATCCGGCTGACCGAGCGGGGCGTGAAGCTGATCGACCGGGCCCGGTCCGTCTCGCGCAGCTTCAACGAAGAGGTGCTGGACGGGACGGAGGAGGCGCATCAGCTGGCCGCCCTGCGCCTGCTGCAGCACGTGCTCGCCAACATGATCGCGGACGACGACGAGATCGCCTGGGGGGTGCTGACCTACACGAGCCCTTCGCGGCGGTAGGGCGGTCCGCGAGGGATCGGCGACGGACGTCCGGCCCGGGTCAGCCCGGCGCCTTGGGCGGCGCGGCGGGCCGACCCGGGGCGGAGGTCTGGCCGGCGGCGGCGAGGATCTGGTCCTTGGTCGCCGAGCTGACCAGGCTCGATCCGTCCTGGGCCTTGCTGAGGATGGAGGCGGGCAACCCCACGTCCTTGCCGTCGATGTTGACCAGGACCGCGTCCTTTCCGTCCGCGGTCTTGCCGACGCGTGTGACGGGCCCGACGATCGCGCCGGCGGGATCCTTGACCGTCATGCCCGCCTTCAGGTCCTCGGCGGACACCGGGACCGTGGCGGGGACGGCGGGAGTCGGCAGGGGTGGCCGGGGTCGCGGCCGCTGCCGGCGCCGCGGCTGGCGCGGGGGTCTGGGCCTGGGCGGCGAGGGCGCCGGTGAGGGCCATGGCGGCGCCGAGGAGGAGGGCTCGTGGCATGGGGAGTCGCCTTTGCGAGAGGCCGCCCCAGCGTCCACTAAGCGTTGATCGGCGAACGAGGTTCCCAGGGCCGAGGTTGGGCTCGACGGGCCGGCCCCCATCCCCCGCTTCGCGGGGACTTCCCCCAGAGGGGGAAGATCAGGGGCGATAAATCCTCCCCCGTTGGGGGCCACGTTTTGTATGATGGCGACGACGACGAGCTTCTTGGGCTTGCTGCGTGCGAGGAGCTGGTCGGCGAAGGTTTGAGGGTTGGGCTGCAGCGCTTGGTGAAGTGCGGCGAGGTAGAGCTGCGCTGGGTGGCTGCGGGCGCAGATGAAGCGCAGTCCCTTCCACTGACCGGAGTCCCGATCGAAGGGTGCGACGCCGGCGAGGGAGGCGGCCTGTCCGCGATCCATGGAGCCGAGCTCGGGCATGCGGACCACGAGGGTGGCGCCGACGATGGGACCGACGCCCGGAAGGCTGAGCAGCAGGCGCAGCCGTTGCTGCAGATCCGGCTCGGCCTTGATACATCTCAGGATGTCGGCGGCGAGCTTCGCCTTCAGCTGGGTCAGGGTCCGGATCTGGGCTCTGATCACGATGGCGACATCCTTGAGCGTGACGCTGTCCAGGAAGGTCTTCAGCTCGGCGGCCTGGTCGCTGATCTGCTCATAGGCAGTGAGCCGCTCGGCAAGCTCCAGGAGCCTGGGATCCTGGGCCGCCTTCACCGCTTCGACCTGGGCCGTGGCGGCGGCGATCAGTTGCGCATCCAGCCGGTCGTTCTTGGCCCGTCGGCGCTTCAGCTGGGCGAAGCGGCGCACCTCGATCGGCTGATGCACCACCACCTCGAACCCTGCTTGTTCCAACGCTTGGCGCACCTTGCGTTCGTAACCGCCGGTCGCCTCCAGGCCGACCCGGCCCACCTCCCGCGCTTCAGCCAGCCGATCAGCTCGGTGATCCCTGCTGGATCGTTCGGGGCCTTTATGACGCCTTCCAGGCCGTGCGCCGCCGCGTCCAGCTGGCGCTTGCCTACATCGATCCCGGCGACCTTCGTGTTAGACTTCAACTGTTCCACCGACCCCTCCTTGTGGCTTCGGACCTCAAAGTCCCTGCAACCATCCGGGTCATGGAAACGTCGGCGGCGGCCATGCTCCCCCGCAGCCCACAAGGCTCAGGGAGACGCGGCCCCTCCACCGACAGTCCGCCTGGCGTTGCAGCGTCAGGCGGACGTCCGGAAGACGCCGCAAAACTAACAGCTTTCAAACAGACAAGGGGGACCCTCCGTAGCCCAGAGGGCGAAGGAGGGTGGAGGGGGCTCGACGCGCGCCGGGCGCGGGTTGGGATGGCGCCTGGATGCGCCCAAGCTCACGGTGCGGCGCGCCCGCGAGCTGCGCGGGCTGGATGAGACCTGCCCGAGGTCCTGGTGGACATGGGCTCGGCGCTGCGGACGATCATGAGGGAGGCGAGGCCCCCATCCCCGGCTTCGCGGGGACTTCCCCCAGGGGGAAGATTTGCCCCCCTCCCGCCCTTCGGGCGGACTTCCCCCAGAGGGGGAAGATCAGGGGCGATAAATCCTCCCCCGTTGGGGGAGGGGGACCCTCCGTAGCCCAGAGGGCGAAGGAGGGTGGAGGGGGGCTCGACGCGCGCCGGGCGCGGGTTGGGATGGCGCCTGGATGCGCCCAAGCTCACGGTGCGGCGCGCCCGCGAGCTGCGCGGGTAGATGAGCCTGCCCGAGGTCCTGGCGGACATGGGCTCGGCGCTGCGGACGATCCTGAGGGAGGCGAGGCCCCCATCCCCGGCTTCGCCGGGACTTCCCCCAGGGGGGAAGATTTGCCCCCATCCCGCCCTTCGGGCGGACTTCCCCCGAGGGGGAAGATTGGGGCCCATCCCCGGCTTCGCGGGGACTTCCCCCGGAGGGGGAAGATCGGCGCCCTAGGGAGCCGCCGCGGCAGGGGCGTCCTGCAGGCTCGGGTAGTCGGTGTAGCCGGTCGCGCCCTTGCCGGCGTAGGTGGTCGCGGCCTGGAGCTCGTTCAGCGGCGCGCCCAGGCGCACGCGGACCGGATAGTCGGGATTGGCGATGAACGGGCGGCCGAAGGAGACGAGGTCGGCCTCGCCGGCGGCGATCTTGGCGGCGGCGCGCTCGGGATCGTAGCCGTTGTTGGCGATCCAGGCATTGGGGAAGAGCCGGCGCGCGGCGGCGAAGTCGAACTCGGTGGCGGTGGGGGTGAAGCGCGTGTTCACCCCGCCGGCCTCGCCCTCCACGCAGTGGACATAGGCGACGCCGAGCGCGCCCAGGGCCTCGATCAGGGGCGGGTAGACCGCCTCGGGGTCGGACACCGGCGCGTCCTGCCAGGCGGCGAGCGGCGAGATGCGGATGCCCGTGCGCTCGCGGCCGACCTCGGCGGCGACGGCGCGGGCGACCTCCAGGGGGAAGCGGATGCGGCCCGCGATCGACCCGCCCCAGTCGTCGTCGCGCACATTGGCGCGGTCGGAGATGAACTGATGGACCAGGTAGCCGTTGGCGCCGTGGATCTCGACCCCGTCGCAGCCGGCCTCGACGGCGTTGGCGGCCGCCCGGGCGAAGCCCCGGACCAGGCCGACGATCTCGTCCGGCTCGAAGGCGCGGGGCGTCTCGGGCTCGCAGACCTGACCGTCCGGGGTCATGGCGATTCCTCCGACGGCGCGCACCGCCGACGGGCCGCCCTGCAGCCGCCCGTCCGGCTGCCACAGGCGACCGGACATCCGGCCCGAGTGCCAGAGCTGGACGAAGAGCCTGCCGCCGGCGGCGTGGACGGCGTCGGCGACCGCCCGCCAGCCCTCGACCTGGGTCGCCTCATAGAGGGCCGGCACGCCCGGGAAGCTCGCCCCGCCGGCCATGGGCGTCGTGCCCTCGGCGATCGACCAGGCCCGCCGAGGCGCGCTGGGAATAGTAGGTGGCGGTGAGCTCGTCCGGGACGCCGTCCGCCGGCGCGCGCGAGCGCGTCATCGGCGACATGACGAAGCGGTTCTTCAGCTCCAGGCCCGAGAGGTTGAAGGGGGTGAAGAGGATGGAAAGGTCGGCGCTCATGCGGTCCCGGTCCTGTTCATGGGCGGCCCGCGGCCAGCATAGCGGGGAGGGCGGCGGGGAGAACCCGGAATGGGGGGGCTTTTCGTCTTCCTGTGGGGAGAAGAAGGGCCCCACGCCGCGGGCGCGGGGAGATGAGGGAGTAGGACGGATGGGGCGGAACCCCTCACCTTCCCATTCGGCGTTCGCCGAATGGGCCCCTTCCTCTGGGCTGTCCACCGGCAGGGTGGTCGCCAGTCGCCATACGAGCGGCTTGACGACGGACGGCGGGTTCGGCTCGCGAACCTCCACCAGGCCCAGCTCCAGGCTGGCCGGGTCGCTCTTCGCCGCATTGGACGGGCGCGCGATCTTCATCCGGCTCGAACGGATCGACACCTGCGCCACCCGGCCCTTGTCGCCCGGCCGCGCGGCGCCACGGCGACCAGGGCCTGGGTATGGACCGGCCACGCCGCCGCCTCGGCGAACAGCGTCCCGCCGTCCATCAAGGCCCGGTCATGCCGAGCCCGCACCAACAGCTCCACCCGCCGGGCGGCGTGCGAAGTGGCTGTAGACATCGGCTTCCTGGTCGGCGACCACCACCACCTGAGCGGCCGCCTCCAACCTCTCGGCCGCCAGCTGCGCCCCTCGCTCCAGCGTCGGCTCTCCTTGTCCTCGGCCGGCCGGCTCGCGCGCGCCGTCACCGGCCCGGGCCCACGCGTCCAGATGCGCGCGCCCACCAGCCCCAGCAGCGCCTCATCCTCGGCATCCACCGCGACCACCCCATGGATGAAGAACCCCGCACGCTTGCCGTCGCCGCTGGGGCCCAGCCCCCGCCGGCCAGCCGACTGGCCCGCGAAGCTCACCTCGGTGGTATCCTGCACCGCCACCACCGGCGCCCCGCACACGCCTCGCCCGTCCGCGCGCCCAGCGCCTCAAGCACCCCCGCGAGGTCACATACGGCGACGAAAGGTACCGGTGCGCCGCCATCTCACCAGCACGGCCGCCTCCAAGGTCCTTCAGAACCAGCGTGCCCAGCGACACGATCTGATCAAACAGCCACTCCCCACGAGACGACGTCCGCACGTCCCCAGCACCAAACCGATACATCCGACCCTCCCTCAGGCCAGACGCTTGAATCAGCTCAGCTCATCGACGGGAATCACTTCCGTGATCCGTACCCTATGGGAGAGGAGACATGGGCTTGGGGCGCTCGGGCCATTGCCGGGGCCTAGGCGACAGCCGGCTTCGGGGCCATGGACCCGGCGGCGGTCTTCGCTCTGGATGGACTGGTCGCGACGAGCTCGAGGTACGCGCCGGTGCAGACGACCGGCCAGAGCGCGGCGACAAGGCCAGTGGCCAGGGAGGAAAGGACCAGGGACGAACGGACCAGGGCGGTCTGGTCCATCATGGCCAGGAGCCAGCCATAGACCGCGAGCGCCTTAGCACATGCAATCGCGCTCACATGCAGGAGCGTGAGCATGAACACGCCGACCCACGCTCGCGATGTCAGGGCGCGGCTCCGATCGAAGGCGTCGAGCGACTTGGGGGGCTCCGCGATCTGAGCTGGCAGGACGGCGACCCAGCGGATCTGGACGACGGCGACGACCAGCGCCGATGCCGACACAGCGCCGAAAATCACGGCCACCTCCAAATCCGTTATGCGTTCCAGCTGAATTTCGTCGATCGCCAGCCAAGCAACGATGCCAATCGGCGCAACGCAGAAGGCGACCACCAGGCCGTAGTAGAAGAAGAGCCCGTAGACCGTCGGGAAGTGACGCCGGACCGCCGCCAAGGCGCTCTGGAAGGAGGCGGAACGTCCGGCGAGCGCGGCGAGGGCGGTCCAGGCCAGCACGATCTGAATGGCGATCGAGGCGGCCCCCAGAGCCAGCTGGACGCTGGTCCGGAGCCACCAATCCGATGCGCGCAGCATCTGTTCGGTGGCTTCGAAGACGGACAGCAACGAGACAGCCAGGACGAATCGTTCGGGGCTGGCCAGGAGCACCTGGCCCGTCCGCGCAAAGACCCTTCGCAGCCTGAACCTTCCGTCGCCCGGCGCCACGCCCCATCCCCTTCTCGGGCGCGAGTATAGCGGGTCAATTTCGAGTCCGCGATCGTGGGTTGGGCCGCCCAGCTTCGGTTCGCCGTTCGCGCCTGAGCCAAACGCCAGGCGCATGCGCCGAGCTGTGCTGGGCCCCGGCTTCCGCCGGGGTGATCGGAAGGGGGGAGGGGCGGGGCATGTCCTCTCCCGCAGGGAGAGGAAGGGGCCCGTCCTCCGGAGCCTCTTGTCCGCCGAAGCCTTGGCGTAGGCGGATGGCGAAGGAGGATGGGAAGGTGAGGGGTTTCGCTCCGACCGTCTTCCCCCCTCATCTTCCCGCCCGCTTCGCGTGCGGGCCCCTTCTTCTCCCCATGGGAGAAGAGAGGATCGAGCGAGCTCTTGGGCTTCCGGTGAGCGGGGACTATTCAGCGCCCATGACCGACGCCGTCCTCACCCCCGCCGCGCCCGACTTCGAAGCCCGCCGGTTCCAGTCCGCCGCCCAGCACTATCTCGCCGGGCGGCCGCCCTATCCGGGGGCGCTGATCGCGCGCACGGTCGAGCTCATAGGGATCGGGGCCGAGGACCGGGTGCTCGACCTCGGCTGCGGACCGGCCCAGCTCGCCCTGGCCTTCGCGCCTTTCGTCCGCGAGGCGGTAGGGATCGATCCGGAGCCCGTGATGATGGCCGAGGGGCGCGAGGCGGCCCGGGCGGCGGGCAATGTGACCCTGATGGAAGGGCGGGCCGAGGAGATCGACGAGCGGCTCGGCGCCTTCAAGGCGGCGGTGATCGGGCGGGCCTTCCACTGGATGGACCGCGAGGCGGTGCTGGCGCGGCTGGACCGGCTGCTGGCGGCGGACGGCGCGGTGGTCCTGTTCGGCGAGGAGCATCCGAGGATCGAGGAGAACGCGCGGGTGCGCGCCTTCCACGAGCTGATCGAGGACTGGTCCAAGGCGGACACGACGCGCGCGGCGCTGCTGACGCCGCAGTACCGGCGCCACACCTCGGTGCTGCTCGCCTCGCCGTTCGGCCGGATCGAGGAGGTCCGGGTGATCTGGCGCCGGGCCCTGACGCTCGACCTCCTGATCGAGCGGGCGCTGTCCTACTCCGCCACCTCGCGCGCACGGCTGGGCGCGCACGCCGACGCGCTGATCGGGGTGCTGACGGACAAGATGTCCGAGTGGGAGGCCGAGGGGCCGATGGAGGAAGTCCTGGCTTCGAGCGCCATGATCGCGTGGCGGGGCCAGTCATAGTCGTATCACGCAGTGAACTCTTGGACTTGGCCCGCGCTCTTCCTGGCCCGCGCGTAGAGAGTGCGAACTCTGCGGCAACGCGCAGGGGTTTCGTTAAGTAGACGCATGCGATATCCCTGCTATCAGTCGGGGGCGTAAAAAAGGAATCAAGCATGACCGAAGAAGCTTCCGATCTGCGGACATTGGTGGCGGAAGTCGCTGCGGCGTACTTCTCCAATTCGCACGTGGCGACGGCCGACATCCCGCAAGTCATCGGTGCGATCACGGCCAGCCTGCAAGGCGTCGGTGAAGCCGCACCGGCGGCCGAGGAGGCCGAGCCCGAGCGCAAGAAGCTGACCGCCGCCCAGATCCGCAAGTCGGTCACGCCGGAGGCGCTCATCAGCTTCGAGGACGGCAAGTCCTACAAGACGCTGCGCCGGCACCTGGCGGTGAAGGGACTGACGCCGGAAGACTATCGCGCCAAGTGGGGCCTGCCGCCCGACTATCCGATGGTCTCGCCGAACTACAGCGCCGCCCGCTCGCAGATGGCCAAGGCGCTCGGCCTCGGCCAGAAGGGCCCGCGCGCCAGGCGCGGCCGCCGGGCCGCGGCCGCCAAGGCGGGGTAGGGCGGGGGTCCGACGTCTTCGCCACGGCTGCCTGCATGAGGCCAGCCGGCGCTTGAGAACGCGTCGAGAACGGATCTATCGTGCCGTCCGAGGAGGCGCGCGATGGGTTACGAGTGGGCGCACTACGGAAGCGTTCGGCTGAAGCCTGGGACAGCCCTGCAGCAGGTGTTGGACCTGTTCCCTCGTGGCGACGAGGCCGAGCCGCAATTGCCGCTGGACACCGAGGGCGAGCTGACGCTGGCGGACGGCGACGTCTGGATCAAGCTGGAGGCGGAGGTCCTGGAGTACCGGGCCGATGGACATAGCGGTTCGCTGGACGACCAGGTCTGCGGATTCATCGAAGCCTTGGCGGAGACCCTCGCTGCGGAAGGATGGATCGACTACGAGATCGGCGACTACGAGGTCGTCCATGGGCCGACGGAGCTGGCGCGGGCGCAGGCCAAGCTGGAGAGCGCCCGGTCTGCGTTTGAGTCGGCCCAAACCGCCTTGGCGAAGGCTGAGGCCGAGATGCGGCGGGCCGCCAGCCCCTAGGCGCCTTCAGCTAGACGATAGCGGCCGCCTCCTCGAAACTCGAGAAAGCCCTGGTCTCTCAGGACCTGGAGCTGTTGCCTGATCTTGGGGCGGACGTTGCGGTTTCCGGGGTAGAGCCGGCTGAGCCTGTCCTCGAAGGCGTAGACGTCGTCGAGGGTGAACGCGGCCCGGCCGATCAGCTCGACGCATCTCATCACCTCGATGAGCCAGCCGCGGGCTCCTGGCGCCTCCTGCCTGAGGAACAACGTGCGACGCCACTGATCCAGCACAGTCTCTTTGGCCGTCGGAATGCCGTCACGGACAACGTACACTTTGCCCACGGCAGGCACTTCGCTGAGGAGAATGTTGCAGCCGATCCAGCCGGCTCGGCGCGCCGTCGGTTTGAGCGGCCTTCTCTCTTCGATGATCTCGCGGATGAAGAACTGCTTGGGGACGACCATGAGATCGGTGACTGCCAGCCTCGCGCGGTCGTAGTTCATGAGAACGAGGTTGGGACTGTTGCTGGACGCCAGCCGAGCACACATCGCGCTGAAGGCTCCGTCCACGATCTTGCGGCCGAACGCCCCCTTCTGGCTCTTCAGCTCGTAATCCTCGGCGCAAGCGGCGCAGAAGAAGTCGGCGACCTGTCGGTTGTTCGGATACTTGATGAGGCTGGGCGCGCCGCAGCTGGGACAAAACAGTTGATGGCCCACCCAGCTTTCGGTCCAGACGCGAGCATTCTGGGACGGGCTTTCGTAGACGACTGAAGCCTCCTCGAATCCAAGCTTCATTCGTCCCGCCTTGTGTCCGGACATCGTCGGATGAACGGTAGCGGGTTGCCCAGACTCTCGGAACGAAAAAACCCTGGGTCCCGGCTTCCGCCGGGATGAGCGGAGTTAAGTTGACTGGCTCGCGACCAAGCTGCAGCGACCGTGCAGTCCTGTGCTATCCGGCTCCCATGACCCAGATCAGCTTCGACGGGGCCCAGGCGAGGTCGCTGGAGGCCACCTATCAGACCGACGACCTCGTCCGGCAGCGGGCGCGGACGCTGGAGCTCTTGGCGGCGCTGGCCGGCGAGCGGATCCTCGACATCGGCTGCGGGCCGGGCCTGCTGATGCTGGAGCTGGCGGCGGCGGTCGGTCCGGCCGGGGAGGTCGTCGGGATCGACGTCTCGGCCGACATGCTGGCCCTGGCCGAGGCGCGGCTGGACGGCCTGGCCCAGGCGAGGGTCGCCCAGGGCGAGGCGACGGCGCTGGACTTTCCAGACGGGGCGTTCGACGCGGCGGTCTCCACCCAGGTCTATGAGTACGTCGCCGACATGCCGCTGGCGCTCGGCGAGCTTGGCCGCGTGCTGCGTCCGGGCGGGCGGGCGCTGATCCTGGACACCGACTGGCGCAGCATCGTCTGGCACTCCTCCGATGAGGCGCGGATGGCCCGCGTGCTCCAGGTCTGGGACGACCACCTGGCGGACCCGCACCTGCCCTCGAGGCTCGGGCCGATGCTGCGCGAGGCGGGGTTCGCCGAGCCGCGGGTCGAGATCGTCCCCATGCTGACCCCGTCGTACCGGCCCGACACCTATGCGGCGGCGATCACGCGCGCGATCCACGACTTCGCGCTGCGGCGGGGGCCCGGGCATGGCCTCGGCGCCGAGGAGGTCGAGGCCTGGTGGAGCGACCAGCAGGCGCTGATCGCGCAGGGCCGGTTCTTCTTCAGCCTGAACCGGTACGTGTTCGTGGCGGAGCGGGGGTAGGCCCCCTTCCCGCCCTTCGGGCGGACTTCCCCCAGGGGGGAAGATTGGCCCCCTTCTCCCGCTTCGCGGGGACTTCCCCCGGAGGGGGAAGATTGGCCCCCTTCTCCCGCTTCGCGGGGACTTCCCCCAGGGGGGAAGATCTGGGACAGCGTACGCCGAAGATCCTCCCCCTCTGGGGGAGGTGGTTCGCCGCGACGCGGCGAGACGGAGGGGGCTCCAGCCCCCTGGCCGGTCATTTGGGCTCGGGCGGACGGCCGCCGCGCTTGACCTTTTCGAGGAAGTACATGGCCTCGAGCTTCAGGCCGTCGGGGTCGAGGAAGAAGACGGCGTAGTAGCCCTCGCCGTAGCTGGGATAGGCGGCCGGCGGATCGACGATGGTGACGCCCTCGCGCACGAGGAACGCGCCGAGCTCGTCCACCTCCTCGCGCGAGCCGAGCTCCAGGGCGTAGTGGTGGAAGCCGATGTCGCCGGTGCGGTGGGGCCGGGCGCCGGGCTCGGCCTCGACGATCCAGACCATGGTCACGCCGTTGTTCCAGCCGACCGTGCGGCCGAGGTCCCATTCCTCGACGAAGCCGAGGAAGGTGAGCAGGCGATCATAGAACCGGCGCGAGACCTCGAAGTCCGAGACGCGCAGGACGATGTGGTCGATGCCGACGACGCGGGGCATTCAGCGGCTCCTTCCGATGGGTCGTCAGGATAGAACCACGAACCACACGAACCACACGAACAGGTCCGAGGACCTTTCCCTTCCCCGCTCATCCCCGTGAAAACGGGGATCCAGGCGTTTTGCTGAAATGCACTGCGCTTTGGCCTGGAACCACAACGGATGCGGACGGGAGTCGAAAAAAGCCTGGGTCCCCGCTTGCGCGGGGATGAGCGGAACTGGATGTGCGGCGCCTACGGCTCCAGGCCGGCCCAGCCGCAGGCCTCGCGGGCCGGGGCCTTGACGGTCTTGGGGCGGTCCTCGCGTCAGATCAGGGCGTGGCGACGGGGGCCGGGCCGCCGGGCGGGGGCTTGTCCAGCGCGGCCACGGCCTGGCGCTCGGCGGGGGTGCAGGCGTCGCCGGCGCAGACCGCCTTGATCACTTCGGCGCGGATCCTGGGCATCCAGCGGACGAGCAGCGGCGCCATCTCGGCGGTCAGCGCAGGCAGCTTCCTCATGATCGAGCGGCCCGATGGGCTGTCGTAGAAGGCGATGGAGTCCTCCATCTCCTGGCGCGTCAGGTGCGTGGCGTAGGCCCGGGCCATGGTGTCCTTCAGGTCCGGCAGCATCTGCTCGTCGACCTTCTCGCCGGCGCTCATCATCCGGTCGATCAGCGCCGGATCGGCGCCCGGCTGGGCGCGCAGGGCCTGGGCCATCTGGGCGTTCATCGCCTTGAACATGGCCTGGAAGTTGGTCTCGCCGGAAACGACCGCGATCATGCGGCGCGCGAGCGCCATCTGCTGCGGATCGACGGGCGCCCCGGCCGCCGGGGCCGCCTGCTCCGAGGACGGCTTCGGCGCCGGCTGCGCCGCCGCGCCCATGCCCATGCCGATCACCGCCGCCGCGCCGAGGGCGGCGAGCCCGCATCCGAAAGTCCGGATCATCCCCCTGCCTCCCAAACCTGAGGTTGGCGACGGTGTAGATGACGCCTGGGGTTTTGTGAAGGCGGCTCAGGCCAGGGGCGCCGCTCGCCCCGCCGCGTCCGCCCACGCCGCGTCATCCCGGCCGGAGGCCCGCCCCGGCGGGGCCGCCAGAGCCGGGATCTCGGATGAGGCCGCAGCAGATCCCGGATGGCCGCGGTGCGGCCTCCGGGATGACAACGGCGGGGAGGGGAGCGGCGCGCAGCGGCGGCTCAGGGCTCCAGGCCGGCCCAGCCGTAGACCTCGCTGGGCCAGGGCGTCAGCGGTCTCGGGGCGGTCCTCGCCGGCGAGGTCGGGGTTCACCTTGTAGCCCTGGCGCGTCAGGAGCCAGGAGAGCATGCGGTAGGACGCGCGGAAGGGGGCGACGTCCGCGGGCGCGATGGGCAGGGCCTGGCCCGGGATCGGGGTGGTGATCTCGTCGCGGACATAGACGGCGTCGAAACCGACGAAGTCCCCACGTGGTCGCGATTTCGGACGGCGAACCGGTTCCCACTTCGCCTGAAATCGCTCCGGGCCCCCAGCGCCCCTCCCGCCGCTCGGCGCGGTAGAGGAAGCGGGCGTGGCTGGAGAGGACGGCGTCCACGCCGCCCAGGTGGAAGGGGATGTCGATGATGGCCGAGGCGCTGGCCACGGCCCGCTCACCGTTCAGCCGCACCAGGATCGGCGCCATGCGATGGCGCGCGAGGACCCCGCGGCGGGCCATGTCGATGGAGCCCTCGACGAACTCGGCGCCCGTGCCGTCGATCCAGGAGATGCGCACGCGGGAGTCCGGGAAGTAGCAGGCGCCGAGCCGCGCCCAGCGGCCGAGGTCGCGGCTCTCGCGCTCGGTGAGGATCAGCTGGGTGACGGCCGAGACGTCGGCGGCGTCGAGAACGGATTGGGGCAGGTCAGCGGGAATAACGGACTCCATCGGCGCCTCCTCATTTGTTGCGGTACGGCTAGGAGAATTCGGGCGGCGGGGAAAGGGATGAGCCCGGCCCCCTCCACCCTCCTTCGCCTTCGGCTACGGAGGGTCCCCCTCCCCCAGAGGGGGAGGATTTGGCGCCGTGGATCTTCCCCCTTTGGGGGAAGTCCGCCCGAAGGGCGGGAAGGGGGTTACGGCCGCTACCTTCGCCGCTGCTTCGGCCGCATGTAGCGCGCCTGCTTCTCCGCCCGCGCCTGGGCCCGCTCGCGCCGCGGGGCCTCCGAGTCCACGCTTTCGCCCTCGCCCGTCATGGCCTCGTTGGCGAATTCCAGGTCGAGCATCTTCAGGCGCTTGATCTCGTCGCGGATGCGGGCGGCCTCCTCGAACTCGAGGTTGGCGGCGGCGTCCTTCATGCGGCTTTCGAGGTCGCGCAGGGTGGCCTGGAAGTTCGAGCCCAGGAACGGGCGGGCGTCCTCGGCGACGCCGGCGTCGACGGTGATGCGGCCCTGCTTCTCGTAGGGGCTGTCCAGGATGTCCTTGATGTCGCGGCGCACGCTCTCGGGCGTGATGCCGTGCTCGGCGTTCCAGGCCGCCTGCTTCTCGCGCCGGCGGCTGGTCTCGGCCATGGCCCGCTCCATCGAGCCGGTGATGGTGTCGGCGTAGAGGATCACCTTGCCGTCGATGTTGCGCGCGGCGCGGCCGATGGTCTGGATCAGGGAGGTCTCCGAGCGGAGGAACCCCTCCTTGTCGGCGTCCAGGATGGCGACGAGGCCGCACTCGGGGATGTCCAGGCCCTCGCGCAGCAGGTTGATCCCCACCAGGGTGTCGAAGGCGCCCAGGCGCAGGTCGCGGATGATCTCGATGCGCTCGATGGTGTCGACGTCGGAGTGCATGTAGCGCACGCGCAGGCCCTGCTCGTGCATGTATTCGGTGAGGTCCTCGGCCATCTTCTTGGTGAGCACGGTGACCAGGGTGCGGTAGTTCCGCTTGCGCGGCGTCGCGCACCTCGGCGATGACGTCGTCCACCTGGCTGAAGCCGTCCTTCGAGACCGGGCGGACCTCGACCGGCGGGTCGATCAGGCCGGTGGGGCGGATCACCTGCTCGACGAAGACGCCGCCGGCGCGCTCCATCTCCCAGGGGCCGGGGGTGGCCGAGACGTGGACGGTCTGGGGCCGCATGGCCTCCCACTCCTCGAACTTGAGGGGGCGGTTGTCCATGCAGGAGGGCAGGCGGAAGCCGTATTCGGCCAGGGTGAACTTGCGCCGGTAGTCGCCGCGGAACATGGCGCCGAGCTGGGGGATGGTCTGGTGGCTCTCGTCCACGAAGAGCAGGGCGTTGTCGGGGATGTACTCGAAGAAGGTCGGCGGCGGCTCGCCGGGGCGCCGGCCGGTGAGGTAGCGGGAATAGTTCTCGATGCCGGCGCACGAGCCGGTGGTCTCGATCATCTCCAGGTCGAAGATGGTGCGCTGCTCCAGCCGCTGGGCCTCGAGCAGCTTGCCGTTCTGGACCAGCCAGTCCAGGCGCGACTTCAGCTCCTCGCGGATGGACTTGATCGCCTGCTGCAGGGTGGGGCGCGGGGTGACGTAGTGGCTGTTGGCGTAGACGCGGATCTGCGGCAGCTCGGCGGTCTTCTTCCCCGTGAGCGGGTCGAACTCGTGGATCGCCTCCACCTCGTCGCCGAACAGGGTCACGCGCCAGGCGCGGTCCTCGTAGTGGGCGGGGAAGATCTCCAGGGTGTCGCCACGTTTCCTGAACGTGCCGCGCTCGAAGGCCTGGTCGTTGCGCTTGTACTGCTGGGCCACGAGATCGGCGAGCAGGCGCTGCTCGTCCACCTTGTCGCCGACGTGCAGGTTGAAGGTCATGGCCGAGTAGGTCTCGACCGAGCCGATGCCGTAGATGCAGGAGACCGAGGCGACGACGATGACGTCGTCGCGCTCCAGGATCGCGCGGGTGGCCGAGTGGCGCATCCGGTCGATCTGCTCGTTGATCGAGGAATCCTTCTCGATGTAGGTGTCGGTGCGCGGGACGTAGGCCTCGGGCTGGTAGTAGTCGTAGTAGCTGACGAAGTACTCGACCGCGTTGTTGGGGAAGAACGAGCGGAACTCCGAATAGAGCTGGGCGGCGAGGGTCTTGTTGTGCGCGAGAACCAGGGCCGGGCGCTGGGTCTCCTCGATCACCTTGGCCATGGTGAAGGTCTTGCCCGAGCCGGTGACGCCGAGCAGGACCTGGTCGGATTCGTCGCGCCCGATGCCCTCGGCGAGCTCGGCGATGGCGGCGGGCTGGTCGCCGGCGGGGGAATAGTCGCTGACGAGCTCGAAGCGGCGGCCGCCCTCGGACTTCTCCGGGCGCGCGGGCCGGTGCGGGACCCAGGCGGCCAGCTCGGCGCCGGCGGCGTCGTAGGCGAAGGCGCGCGAGACGTCCTGCAGACCAGGCTGGACGCCGGCGGGGGAGGGGGAACGGGACATGAACGGAAGGTAGGCGGTCCGGGCGGATTGCGCTAGCTTCGTGACCGCTGGCCGGAGGGAGGACGATGAGGATTTCGGCGGTTGTGGCGGCGGCGTTCATGATCCTGGCCGGAGGTCCGGCCCTGGCCGACGACGGAGCGGCGGGCGGGCTGGAAGCGGCGCGGCAGGCGCTGCTGTCGATCCCGCTCGGCGACGGGCTGCAGACCGACGTGTCGCCCAGGGCGCAGGCCGACATCGCCGCGTTCAAGGCGCGGCTGTTCGACTTCATCGACGAGCGGGTGGCGGCGCTGCCGGGAGACGCCGATGCGCAGGCGGCGGAGGCGGCGCTGGCGGACGGCGCGCACAAGGCGGGGGACGACGACCGCCGCTATGGGGCGGACGTCAGCTTCGAGGCCTCGCGGCCGGCCGCGCCGAAAGGCCTGCTGACGGTGACCGCGCGCTTCGCCATCGAGTGCGGTCAGGATGCGCTGTTCCTGGTGTTCGAGCGCCATGGCGGCGCCTGGCGGCCGGCCCTCAGATGGACCAGCGCGCCCTACACGAAGGTGAGCGGGGGCCTCTGGGCTTTCGACGCCCGCATCTCGCCGGACGCGGCGGGCGGCTGGTATGTGCTGGTGAAGTCGATCGCGCCCTGGTGCTCCTCCACATGGTCGACGATCGACTATGCGGCGCTCAAGCCGCGGCCGGGCGGAGTCGAGCCGCGGATTCTCCACAAGGGCGCCGACTCCATGTGGTGGGGCGGCGAGGACTACGGGACGCTGAAGGCCGGACCGCGCGGCTTCGAGGTGCGCTTCCATTCCGCCAGCATCGACACCGGGGTCCACAACCGGCCCTGGATCCGGCGGTTCGCCCTCGTCGGCGACCGGGTGCGGCGGATCGCGCCGTGGGCCGCCTCGCCCCGGGACTTCGTGGACGAATGGATCGTCTCCCCCTGGCGCGAGGCGGCGGGCTGGTCCTCGGCGCAGGTCCGGGGGCAGAGGGCGCTGCACGACCGGCTGAGCCCAGGCAGGACGGGTGTTCTGAGCTTCGCCGCCGAGCGCCGCTGCGCGGGCGGGCGGGAGGTCCAGGTCGAGCTGGACGCCGCGGCGGTCAAGGGCCCGAGGCTGGACCGCTACTTCTTCCGGGTGAGGGGCGCCGGCGATTTCCGGATGGTCCGGGCGGGACGCCGGCCCGACCCCGACTGCCGCGGGCCGGACATCCTGCCGAAGGCGGATTAGGCGGCGCCCCTGGACGCCGTGATCGCGCGGCGGCTTTCGAGGTCGCCTCGATGCGGCGCAAGTCGTTCCCGTCGGAAACCCGCGTCGAGCGCGGCGTCCGCATCGCCCACCGCGAGGTGGGCTGATCGAGAAGCTCGGCCGCAGGGACCTCCGCCCCTGCGGCGCCGGGAGGTTGTTTCAAGCGCTGCGGCCTGAGGAGCGGGCGCTTCGACGGCCCGAACCGGGACGACTTCTTTCAGGGACCAGAGCCTTGTCCGCGGGCCCGGACCCCCTTCGTCGCCGCCGCCCCGGGGCGGCGGCGACAGGTCCCGCATCCGCCTTCGCCAAGGCTTCGGCGGTCAAGGAGGGGGAAGATCGCGGATCAGTCGCCGTAGCGGTAGAGGTCGGTGACCAGGGGGGCGTCGAGGTCGCGGACCGCGTAGTCCTCCGCCTCGCCGCGGCAGCCCTGGTAGTCGGAGACGTCCCGCAGGTTCTGCAGGGAGTCGGGGGAGGGGCTGCATACCTCGCGCGCCGCGCCGCTGATGCGCGTGAGCATGCGCCGGGCGTCGCGCGGATAGCTGAGGTCGAGGTCGCCGTAGCGGACGACCTTCGACCGGACCACGGCCCCGGAGGGCAGGTGGCGGGCGGTGATGGTCACGCCCTCGTCAGAGGACCGGTCGTACCCGGGCTGGGCCATGGCGGCGGCGGAAAGGCAGAGGCTCGCGGCCCCGGCGATCAGGAACGGGAGAACTGGCTTCATTGGGCAAGGCTCCATCGTCTGGACGGACGCCTGATCGCCCCAGCCCAAGCCGCTGCGTCCGCGGCAAGGAAATGTCCGGCGCGGCCAAAGGTTCAGCGCGGCGCGTGCGGTCCCTTCGCGGCGGCGACACTTCCCGCATCCGCCTTCGCCAAGGCTTCGGCGGACAAGGAGGGGGACGATCTTGGACGGCGCCGGTCAGGGGGCGGGCGGCTGGGCGCCGATGAAGACGGCCTGGACCTGGATCTTGCCGTGGCGGACCACATAGGTGTCCGCCCCCTTGAACCGCCCGCCGTTGGCGGTCCAGGTGATGTAGCCCACCTCGCCCTGCGACCAGATGCGGGTGGGCGTGACGGTGAACTTCAGCTTCGCGGCCGGGCCGAAGACGCCGTCGAACATGGCCTTGATGGCCGCGCGGCCGCGCACCGAGCGGCCGGGCTCGAGGACCCGGGCGTCGGCGGCGTAGTCGGCCGCCATGGCCGCCGTGTCGCCCCGGTTGGCGGCCTCGACGTGGCGATGGATGATCTGTTCGGGCGTGAAGTCCCGGGCGAAGGCGGGCGCGGCGGCCAGGACGGCCGCCGCGACCAGCGGGACGAGCGCGGGCCTCATCGGACGCGGCCCGCCCCGGCCGTCACTTCCCCGCCGCGGCCGGGCCCGCCGGCGGGCCGCCGCTCATGTAGACCGACTGCGACTGGATCTTGCCGCCGTGGATCACGAAGACCTCGGTGGCGTGCACCGGGCCGGCCTCCCAGGTGATGAAGCCGACGTTGCCCTGGGACCAGATCTTGTCGACCTTCATGCCGCCCATCCCGCCGCCGCCGCCGGGCGCGGCGCCCGGGCGAGGAGCGATCAGGCGGGCGAACTGGGCGCGGATCGCCTCGCGGCCGACCGCGGTCCCGTTGGCGCTGATGCTGGCGCCGTCCTCGGCGAAGTCGTTGGCGATGGCCTCGGCGTCGCCCTTGGCGGCGAAGTCCATGTGGCGGTGGATGAAGTCCTCGGGCGTGAGGGTCTGGGCCAGGGCCGGCGTGGCCGCCAGGGCGATGACGGCGGCGAGGGACGCGAGTTTCATGAGCGGTTTCCTTCCTTACGCGGTTCGAGCGCCCGTGGGGCGCGGTTCAGGGGGCGGGCTGCTGGCCGCCGACGAAGACGGACTGGACCTGGATCTTGCCGTTCCTGACCAGGAAGGCGTCGGTCCCGCGCACGGCGCCGGGCTTGCCCGGGTTCATCTCCCAGGTGACGAAGCCGACGTCGCCGTCCTGCCAGACCTTGAGGTTCTTCATGACCGGGGGCTTGGCGCCGTCGCCGCCCAGGATGCGGGAGAACATGGCCCGAAGCGCGGCCTTGCCGGAGGTGGCCTGGCCGGCGGTGATGGTCACCGCGTCGTCGGCGTAGTCGGCGAGCATGGCGTCGACGTCGCCCTTGGCGCCGGCGGCCAGGTGGCGGTTGACGATGTCGACGGGAGTGAGCGCCTGCGCCGAGGCGAGCGCCGGGGCGAGAAGGGCGGCGAGCGCGATCCCCGCCAGGGTGGTCCGGATCATGGCGTTTCCTCGGGTTCT
The DNA here is from genome assembly GCA_963775275.1 of uncultured Alphaproteobacteria bacterium. GTDB lineage: Bacteria > Pseudomonadota > Alphaproteobacteria > Caulobacterales > Caulobacteraceae > JANWHQ01. The sequence goes on from CAVZII010000005.1 coordinate 3,180,356, forward strand.
GACGGCCCGAAGCGGGACCATAGGCGAGGCCGCGGCGGATCGGCCACGAAAAACACGAAAGGACGCGAACGAACCTTTCCGCCCCTGGCCCGTCATCATCCCCGTCATCGCCGGGCTCGCAGAGCCTCGGGGTTGGCGATGCGGATGGGCGCGCCGTCGAGGAAGGCGGCCACGGCGTCGATCGTGTCCGAATAGAAGGCGTGCAGGGTCTCGCGGGTGACGTAGCCCAGGTGCGGGCTGAGGGTGACGTTGGGCATGGACCGGAAGGGATGGTCGGGCGGCGGCGGCTCCACGTCGAAGACGTCGATGCCGGCGCCGGCGATGCGGCCTTCGCGCAGGGCGGCGACGAGGGCGGCCTCGTCCACGATCGGCCCGCGCGAGGTGTTGATCAGGAAGGCCGTGGGCTTCATCAGGCCGAGCTCGCGCGCGGTGACCAGGCCGCGGGTGCGCTCGGACAGCACGACGTGGATGGAGAGCACGTCGGAAAGGGCGAACAGCTCGTCCTCCTCGACGCGGCGCACGCCGACCTCGGCGGCGGCCTCGGCGGCGAGGTTCCGGCTCCAGGCGATGACCTCCATGCCGAAGACCCTGGCGTACTCGGCCATCCGCCGGCCGATGCGGCCGAGGCCGAGCAGGCCCAGCGTCCTGCCCGCGAGGATCAGGCCGGCGGTGGACTGCCAGCGGCCCTCGGTCATGGCCTTGTGCTCGTGGGCGAGGTTGCGGACGGTGGCGATCATCAGGCCCCAGGCGAGCTCGGGGGTGGCGTTGGCGACGGCGCGGAAGGCGGGATTGGCGAAGTCGGAGTGGGCGACGGCCACGCCGTGATCGGTGGCGGCGGCCATGTCGAGGTTCGGCAGGCTCATGCCGATGATGGTGATCAGCTTCAGGCCCGGCAGGCGCGCGATGAGGGTGCGGGGCAGGGCCATGCGCTCGCGCACGGTGACGAGGACGTCGAAGGGCCGCAGGACCTCTGCGGCCTCGTCCTGCGACAGGTGCCGGTCGAAGACGGTGATCTCAGCGCGGGCCTGGACGGACGACCAGTCGGCGACCTCGAGGGCGACGCGGGCGTAGTCGTCGAGGATGGCGATGCGGGGCATGGGGCGCTCCTGTCGCGCGTGCGGTGATCGGGCGGCCCCCGGGCGCGGAGCATCGGGCCGGGCGGGCGTGTTGACAAGCGAGCCGCGACGGAACAAAAATGGAACATACGCGGGGTTGCGGCCCGCGGGGCTTGCAGCCTAGGGTCCAGCGGCGGCGGCAGGGGCGGGGGGAGAAGCCGGATGCAACGTGCGATCGGATGGGCCGCCGCGGCGGCGCTCGTGCTGGGGGCCGCCACGGCCGCCCAGGGTCAGTCGCTGCTGCCCAGGCCGGTGACGCCGGCGGGCAAGGCCGCGTCGGCTGGGGCGGCGGCGGTCCCGAAGACGGACGACGAGGTGGAGGCCTGGATCAAGGCCAACCTCGACACCAAGGGCTGGATCTACGTCGGACACGACGACCGCGCGGTGAGCCTGGTCCCGGAGAAGGCGGACGCTGGTCCGGTGTTCGACCTGACGGTGCGCTTCGAATACTTCGATCCGGAGAAGGCCGGCGATCCGCTGTCGCTCAAGGACGTCGCCGAGATCGACTGCCTGGGCCAGCGCCGACGGCTGGTCATGGTGGCCCTCTACGCCGAGCACGGCTTCAAGGGCCGCTCGCAGGAGGAGCCGATACACGAGGACTGGAAGCCCCTGAATCCCGACAACTTTCTGGACTCCCATGCCCTGGATCTCTGCGCCGACGCGGCCGCGACGCCGGCCTACAGCCCGGTCGAGGGGCCCAAGAGCCTGGCCGAGGCGGACGTGCAGGCCTGGATCGCCAGGACGCTGAAGCCCGGGGCCGACGCCTACGTCTTCTACGACGACGACGGGGTCAACTATGTGCATGGACCGGTGTCGCGGGCCGCCGGCGGCGGCTATCTGATGTCGGTGCGCCAGGAGTGGTTCGAGCCGCTGGGCCAGGCCCATCTGCATTCCGGCCTGACGCGGCTGGAGCTCGACTGCCAGGGCCGGCGGACGCGGCGGATGGATGTGACGGCCTTCGCCGACCACAACCTCTCCGGCGCCTCGAACAGCGGGCCCTACGACGACCAGAGCTGGCAGCCGCCCCACGACGGCCTGGAGGCGCTGCAGCTGGACCGGCTCTGCGCGGCGGCCAAGGCGGGCGCCGCGGCGCCCTAGTGCTGCAGGCTCAAACGAATGGTCCGCCATTCGTTTGAGCCTCGCAGCACAAGTCTTTGATCTAGTGCATCGAACCACAGACGGATGATGAAGCATCCGTCTGCTACGATGCACTAGTGTGGTGGATCAGAAGTTCGCATGATGATGGCGGCTCCCGCAGTTGCGAACTTCTGATCCTTAAACCACACTAGAATCATAGACTTGCTAGTGTCCCGATCGATTCCGAAGTTCGCATCCGCCTTGCAAATGCGCTGGCGAACTTCGGAATCGGGACACTAGTCCTACCCGGTCAGCCAGCGAGGGGCGCGCCCGCCACAGCACGCCGACAAAGGCGTCTCCTCACGCGCGAGCGGCCTTGCAGCCGGCGCGGGAACCCGCAAGGTCATCGCCGGGGCCAGCGCCGTCAGGGTGGGGGATGTTCCGATCGAGTCCGACGGCGGCGGTCCTGGCCGCGTTCACCCTGGCCATGGGCGCCCTGGCCATGGGCGCGCGGCCAGCCCAGGCCCAGACCGCGGCGAGGGCGGCCGCCCGCGGTTCCGCCGCGCCGGCCGCGCGCCTGCAGCCCGCCATCACGGACGCGCCGCTGGCGGCCTGGGCGACGGCGTTCGCCCTGAACCTGGAGGCCCCGCCCTCGCAGGCCCCCGCGACGGTGCTGCAGCTCGAGCGCCAGACCTTCCTGGACGGGGCCGCCTCCGCCTTCGAGGTGCGCCTGGCGATCCGCATCGACAGCCCCCAGGGCCTGCCGCTGGCGACGGTGGAGATCCCGGACGTGGCGCCCTACCAGACCGTCCAGCTGAACGAGGCGCGGCTGCTGCGCGGCGGCAAGGAGGTCGCGCGGCTGAAGGCCCAGGACTTCCAGCTGGCGCCGGTCAACCATGCGCCGGGGCTGGAGGCGCCGGACGTCTACTGGACGGGGACCGCGCGGTTCGAGGGGGTGCAGGTCGGCGACGTGATCAGCCTCGGCTACACCCTGACGGGGGCCTCGCCGGACCTGAACCGGCGCGCGGCGCGGATCTACCTGAAGGAATTCCCGTCCAGCACCCTGTCGCCGCGCCGCTTCGTGCAGCGGATCGCGTGGCCGGCGACCCGCAGCGTCCTGATGCAGCGCTCGCGCGACGCGCCGCAGATGGCGCCGCGCGAGGCCGGCGCCCTGCGCGAGCTGGTGATGGACATGAGCCCCGCCGAGGTGGCGGCCAGCGAGCCCTCGGCGCCGCCCGAGGACGTGCGCCCGCCCTTCGTGGACGTCAGCGAGTTCGCGAGCTGGGCCGAGACGGCCCAGGCCGTCCGCGCCCTGACCGAGCCGGAGCTGGAGTTGGGGACGGCGGCGGCGGGGATCGCGGCGGAGATCAGGGCGAAGTCCGCCGATCCGGCGGCCCGGGTGGTGATGGCCCTGCGCAAGGTGCAGGACGAGGTGTCCTACTACGAGCTGGGGCTGGCCACCGGCGGCTATCGCCCGCGTCCGCCGGACGAGACCTGGCGGCGCCGCTCGGGCGACTGCAAGGACAAGGCGGTGCTGTTCGTGGCGGTGCTGCGGGCGCTGGGGATCAAGGCCGATCCGGCGCTGGTGCAGGTGGTCTCCGATCAGCTGTCGTCCGACAACGTCTCGCCGCGCGAGAGCGCGCCCTCGGCCATCCCGTTCAATCACGAGATCGCCCGGGTGGAGCTCGGGGGCAAGGTCTACTGGCTCGACCCGACGCGCCAGCTCCAGCGCGGGCCGCTGGACGCGATCGACCAGTTCGACGACGGCTGGGCCCTGACGCTGGCGCCGGGCGTGAGCGACCTGGAGCGGATCGCCCCGCCGGTCCCGGCCGAGCCGATGACGACGCAGGAGATGGTGTTCGACTTCGCCTCGACGCCCGGCCAGCTGACGGTGAACGTGAAGCGGACCGAGCGGGGCGCGTCGGCGGACCTGGCGCGCACGGTCCTGGCCCTGCACCAGCAGCAGCTCTACGACGCCTACTACAGCACCGGCCACATGGGCACGATCGGCCAGGACTGGACGGTGAAGCCGGTCACCGTCCAGGACGATGCGACCGGCGAGGTGACGACGACCGCGGCCCAGACGATCGAGAGTCCGTTCCAGGCCTTCCGCCTCGCCGGCCAGGACATCGACCTGTTCTACGACACCGCCCGGCTGGCCCAGCACGTGCCGATCGTGGGCTTCCCGGACCGGCCCAGGACCCTGCCGATCCGGGTGTTCCGGCGCTATTCCTATGCCGAGCGGATCGAGGTCGACCTGCCCAGCGACCCCAAGTACGAGCTGGTGTTCGAGCCCCAGCACATCGAGACCCAGGGCTTCGCGTTCAACTCCAAGGTCCAGGCGCTGGGGCCGCGCAAGGCGCTCCTGACCTATGCAATCCGCGCCAAGGCCGGCGAGGTCCCGCCCGAGGACGAGGCGGCCGAGTACAAGGCGATGGTCAAGGTGGTGAACACCAGCCCCGTGATCGTGATGCGGAGGCGCTAGCCCCCATCCCCCGCTTCGCGGGGACTTCCCCCAGGGGGGAAGATTGGCCCCCATCCCCCGCTTCGCGGGGACTTCCCCCAAAGGGGGAAGATCAACGGCGCAAGATCCTCCCGCTCCGGGGGAGGTGGCGCGCGAAGCGCGACGGAGGGGGCGGCGCCTGATCAGGCCGGGACCGGGACGGGGAGGGCGGCCTGGAGGTGGTCGCGGTCGATGATGCGCGCGCGCGCCTTGACGGCGTCGGCCATGGGCCGGCCTTCGGGGACGTTGATCCAGAGCCGGTAGAGCAGCCGCCGGCGCCGCTCGGAGTCCTGGAAGGCCGTGCGCGAGTGCATGACCAGGAAGTTGTGCCAGAACACGATCTCGCCGGGCTCGAGGGTGAAGTCGGCGCGGATGTCGGGGCGGCTGGCGACCTGGTCCATGTAGGCCATGGCCTCGACGAGGTCGTCCGGCAGCGGCGGGCCGCCGGTCTCGGGGCGCTGGAAGAAGACCCGGTTGTAGAAGCAGCTCACCTGGCCCTCGACGCAGCAGAAGATCGGCGTCTTGCGCGGCGAGACCGTCCGTTCGACCGGCGAGAGATGGTGCCAGCCCTCGTAGAGCGGGCGCAGGAGGTCGGGCCGGTTGCGGGCGATTTCATTGTGCACGGCCAGGGAGCTGACGAAGCCGGAGATCCCGCCCGCCTCGGGCAGGGAGACGGAGGCGAGCGACATCACCTCGTGGAAATCGGTATGCGGACGAAGCTCGATGTCGGTGGTCGTGCCGCGGAAGGGCAGGTCGGGGTTCTTCTCGACCCGGGCGACGTGGTCGCCGAAGACGCTCTGCACCACGCCGCGGCCGAGGTGAGTCCCCAGCGCCCAGTAGAGCCGGGCGTAGTCCTCCGGATCGTAGCGCGCCGGATCGGGCCCGCGCAGGATGGCGACGCCCCGGCCGTGCATGACCTCCTCGCGCAGCCGGCCCATGAGCTCGGCGATGGCGTGGTCGTCCGCGTCGCGGCGGCCGATGGAGGGGAAGGGCCGGCCGCGCAGCTCCAGCGCGAGGCGGTCCATGGCGTCCAGGGCGTCGGGCGAGGCGCGCCAGACCAGCGGGGCCTTGCCTCCGAGCTCGGCCGCGGTCCAGGCGGCCGGCGGGGGGACGACGCCGGTGAAGACCTCGATCTCACGCGCAGGCGATACGGTCATGTGGCCGACCTCCCCCTCCCCAGCCTTGACCTTAGGGCGCCGGGCGGGGGCCAGGAACGCAAACCGGTCGCCGCGCGCGCGAATGTGATCCAGACGTTACTTGCGGCCGGTGGCGAGCTTGTTGCGCGTCTCGCGCACCGCAATGGCCGGGAGAGTCGCCGCGTGAGCGTCCAGATAGGCCGCGACCTCGCCGGCGTGATGGCCGCTCAGGGCGCGCAGGAGCCAGGACACCGCCTTGGTGATGATGACCGCGCGCTCGCCCTCGAGGGCCTCGACGGTCTCGAAGGCGAGGGCGGCAAGGCGCGGGTCGGCCGAGAGGCGCGCGGGCCGGGTGAGCAGGACCAGGGCGGCGCGGCGCTTGTTGACGTTGGCGTCCCGGGCGAGGCGGCGGATCAGCCCCGACCAGGCCGGCCAGTCGGCGAGCAGGTCGGCCGGGCCGAACAGGGACTGGCAGAGGCTGTCCACCTCGGCCCAGCCCACCAGATGATCCAGCCAGCGGTCGACCTCGGCGGGGCCGACGCCCAGGCGGGCCGCGCCGCGGCGCTCGACCAGGAGCAGGCCGAGCGTCTTCTCCTCGTGTGAGGCGCCCGCCAGCAGGCTCTCGACCAGGGCGATGACGTCGGACGCCGGCCAGTCCTTGTGCGCTGTGAGCCAGTCCCGGGCGATGCGGCGGCGGTCGGGCACGGTGACGTTCAGCGAGCTGGAGCCGGTGCGAAGATAGCCCTGGGGGTCGAAGCCGCCGGGCCGGCGCGCGGCGGCCTTCAGCGCGGCGAGGAGCGGGGCGTGCTCGGGATGGATGGCCAGGGGCGGGCTCCGGATGCTCAGGGCCGCCGGCCCTGCGGCGCGAACAGGCGGCGGGTCAGGGGGACGAGGAGCAGAACGCCCGCCGAGGCCAGGGCGAGGGAGAGCGCCGAGAACCGCAGGGCCGACTCGGTCAGCGCGCCAAGCTCGTCGAAGGCGACCTTGAGCCTCGGGCCGGCCCGGGCGAAGCGGGACGAGGCGCCGGCGAACCGCGCGCGGACCACATAGAGAACCTTGGGGCGCAGCTCGAAATCGCCGAGGCTGCGACCGACGGCGACCGACGAGTAGTCCTCCGTCCCGCGCCCGAACGCGTCGGCCGGCGGCGCGGGACGCCCGCCCACGAGCAGCGACCACTCCATCCGCGCCGGCGAGAAGCCTGGCGGGCAGTCGGGGCGGGGCCCGCTGCGCACGCCGGCCAGGCACTCGCTTTCCCGCAACGGGAACACCCGCTCGATCTCGAGCGAGGCCCGGTAGCGGCCGGGCCTGGGGACCTGGAACGCTTCGGACTGGGTCCAGCTCCCGTCCGTCTCGAGCTTCAGCGACAGAACGGGCCGCTCTTCCGGACGGCCCAGCCCCCAGGCGAAGAAGATGACCACCGCCGCCGCCAGGAGGAGCAGCCCGACGATCGCGCGACGCCGCCCGCGCTTGCTGTCCATCGACGTTCCCCGCAGCTGCGCCACAGCAGAGGCCGCCAGCACAACGACTCCCGCCCTTATAGGCGAAGCGCCGCAGGGGGGTCACGTTCGGCCCGGCGGCGATTTCGCGCGCGCCGACGGTTCCCACGACGGCGGATTTCGCTCAAAAGGCGGGGCGCCAAGCAAGACAGGGAGCCTGCCATGACCGGAAAGTTCAGGAAGATCGCGACCGAGGAGGCCTGGTCGATCCCGGAGGTGGCCAAGGCGCTGCAGACCGTCTCGCGCTATCCGGGCGACAGCCTGGACCTGCTGCTGGTCAAGGGCATCTACGACGGCGAGGCCGGCTACGGGAACATGGGCTTCCTGGACGGCCTGGTCGACACCGAGCAGCGCGTGAAGGAGATGGACGAGTACGGCGTCGACATGCACCTGCTCGCCCTGACCGCGCCGGGCGTGCAGATGTTCGACGCCGACACGGCGGTGGAGCTCGCGGCCCTGGCCAACGACCGGCTGGCCGAGGTGATCCGGAAGCACCCGGGCCGGTTCGCGGGGCTGGCGAGCATGGCCCCTCACTCCCCCAAGCGCGCGGCCAAGGAGATGGAGCGGGCGATCGGCCAGCTGAAGCTGAACGGCTTCATGATCAACTCGCACACCAACAACGAGTACCTGGACAATCCCAAGTACTGGCCGATCCTGGAGGCGGCCGAGGCGCTGGACCGGCCGATCTACATCCACCCGCGCGCGGCCTCGGACGGCATGGCCGCGCCCCTGAGGCTCTACGGCATGGACTCGGCGATGTGGGGCTATGGCGTGGAGGTGGGCACCCACGCGGTCAGGATCATGGCGTCCGGCGTGCTGGACCGCTTCCCCAAGCTGAAGTTCGTGATCGGTCACATGGGCGAGGCGGTGCACTTCTGGCTGTGGCGGATCAACTTCATGAACAGCCGCGCCCAGAGGATCGGCCGCGCGCCGAAGACCGAGCTCAGCATGGACGAGTACTTCCGCCGCAACTTCGCGATCACCACCTCGGGCGTCGAGGACGACCTGGCCCTGGAGTACTCGATCAGGAAGATCGGCGTGGACAACGTGATGTGGGCGATCGACTACCCCTACCAGCCCACCGCCCCGGCCGTGGCGTGGATGGACAGGACCCCGCTCAGCGACGCGGACAAGGCCAAGGTCTACGGCGGCAACGCCGAGCGGATCTTCAGGATCGGGTAGGGGCGCGACGCGGCTTGCCGCGCGCCCGGGTTGCGCCCAAGCTCCGCCCCTCCGAAGGGGGAAGAGCCCATGCGCGCGACGATCCTGCTGGCGATGATGGCCGCGTCGGCGGCCGGCGCCGGCCACGCCCAGACGGCGGCGACGGTGATCACGCCCTCGCCCTATGTGAAGGCGCCCTGGTGGATGCGCGAGCCGGTGATCGCCTCGGTCGGCTATGTGCGCGCGGAGGTCCCAGCCAATCGCGCCGGGTTCTCCGCCGAGTTCCAGGCGGTGGAGAAGACGGCGCCGGAGGCGATCCAGAGCGCGGCGGCCAAGGTGCGTGCGCTGGGCGACGCCCTGCGCCAGTTCGGGCCCGAGCGCGTGCGGGTCGAGACCACCTTCTCCACGCGGCCGCTCTACGAGCAGTACAAGGACAAGGACGGCAACCTCGTGGACAATGAGCGCCCGGACAAGATCCAGCGCTATCAGGCGAGCGCGCGGGTTGCGCTGGAGATCCGCGACACGAGCGTCGTCGAGAAGGTCTACGCCGCCGTGCTGGCGGCGGGTCCGGCGTCCACCCAGCCGGTCTACTTCAACCTCCAGCCCGACAACGAGACCAAGACCGAGATGTCGCGCCTGGCGGTGGCGGACGCGGCCCGCCGCGCCAAGCTCGCCGTGGAGGCCGCCGGCGCCCGGCTGGGCGCGGTCAAGTTCATCGATCCCACCGCGCGGGCCTGCCAGACCGACGTCCTGGTGACCGGCGCGCCCGAGAGCTACGGGACGGGCGGCCTCGACGCCCAGGAGGTGACGGTGACTGGGTCCCGCGTCGCCCAAAGGGGTGTGGCGGCCGCGCACATGCCTGCGCCGCCCCACCTCCGCCGCCGGCCGCCGGAGGCGTGAGCCCGGAATCCATGCAGCTGCCGCTGCAGCCTCCGCTGCGCGAGCTGACCCAGAGCGCCTGCGTGGTCTACGCCCTCGGGGGCTGACCGGTCCGTCGCCTCGCCGCGGCGCGTGAAGACCGGCTATCTGAACGGAAGCTTCAGCTGGGCGCCGAGGAAGGTTCCGGGGCGTCCGTAGGCGAGCGCCGGGCCGTGCAGCTGGCTGGCGTCCTGGCCGAACTTGTCGAGGCCGCACAGGTAGCCCACCGAAGCGACCGGGCCGTCGGGCGAGAGCTGGCGATCGATCGCGGTGCGGTTGCCCGCGCGCGCGGGCTCGTCGCCCGGGCGGGACGGGGAGAAGAGAGCCGGGGGCCGCCGCCGGACCGCGGATTGCAGCTCGTCCTGCCCAGGCGCGGCTGGCTGGGCGTCCGCCAAGGCGGGAAGCCCCGAGACGACGGCGATCAGGGCGCCGCACGCGACAAACCAGCCCACCGCGCTCACTCGGCCGCCTCGGCGGGGAGGCGGTCGAAGCCCATGGCCGCCTCGAAGGCGAGGCGCACAGCCTCGGGCTGGCCGGCCTGGAACGGATAGGACCGGATCGGGCTGCCGACCGAGGGATGGCGCTGGTTCTGCTGGAGCGGCAGGCCGTGCAGGTAATAGTCGCGGTTGGCGGCGGGAAGCTGGACCTTCACGTTCTTCGCCGGATCGCGGATCAGGCCCTTGGGCTCGGCGCCCCCGGCCACGGCCTCGAGCTCGGCCAGGAACCGCCGGCGCATCATCAGGACGCCCTTGTCGGAGGCGGCGAGGTGCTCCTTCTCGCGGTCGGCGACGACGCCCTGGCCGACCCAGGCCACGAAGTCCTGGTTCATCACGTGGCTGGTGATCCAGCGGCCGGTCTCGTCGCGGATCGGGCCGGTCCAGGACGGGATGACGTCCTGCTCGAAGGGCTCCATCTCGCGCGGCACGCGGGAGAACGACCAGGTGACCGACAAGGTGTTCCCATCGTCGATCGGCACGCGCCATTCGAAGTGGTCGCCGAGGTAGAAGCCGTCCGGCCACAGCGCCACGCGCCCGACGGTCCAAAGGTCGCTCGTCTCGTCGGTGTCCTCGCGCACGCGCTTGTAGATCAGGCCGTGCTCGAACTCTTCGAAGTCGACTTTCATGTGGCGGGGACCATAGGGACCGGTCCCGCCCTTCAGGCGGACGCTCCAGTTGGTGTGCATCCACTCGAAATGGATCGGGTCGATGGAGTTCTCCTGGCACTGGAGCCAGTTGCAGGGGAGCTCGGCGAAGACGATCTGGACGAAGCCGTTCTTCCAGCCGAACGGCTCCCAGTCGGGCAGCAGCGGCGCGGGGTCGGGGCCCATGTAGGTCCACAGCAGCCCGCCCAGCGCCTGCACCGGATAGGTCTTGATCCGGATCTTGTCCTTGAAGGCCGCCTTCGGGTTGGCGATGTCGTCGTAGGGTTGCTCCAGGCACGCTCCGTCGGCCCCGAACAACCAGCCATGGTAGTTGCAGCGCAGGCCGCAGGCCTCGACGTAGCCGTAGGAGAGGTCCGCGCGCCGGTGCGGGCAGTGTCGGTCCATGAGGCCGAAGCCGCCGGAGAGGTCCTGGTAGAGCACGAGGTCCTCGCCCAGCAGGCGGATCGGCCGCGCGCCCGGGGCGTCGAACTGGCTGACGGCCCCGATCGGACGCCAGTAGCGGCGCAGGTACTCGCCCATCGGCGTTCCCGGCCCGACCTGCGTGAGGCGCTCGTTGATCTGCGGGCTCAGCATGGGCGGAGAGAATAGTCAGGCGGCGCGCGGGCGTCGACAATTCTGTCAGGCGCCCTGATCAGTCAGGCGTCGGCCGGCGGGAACGGAGGGCGGATCAGGACTGGTCCGTCGTCCCGGAGGACTGTCCCCCCGCTCGGGGCCTGATCCCGCGACGGGCCAGCGCCTCGCGCAGCAGGTGCTCGATCTGGCCGTTGACGCTGCGCAGCTCGGCGGCGGCCGGGCGCTCCACAGGGACCAGGACCCGGCTAATCCGAAGTGGCGGCCCAGGCGGCCAGCGTGCCGCCGTCGATGGGATAGCAGCCGCCGGTGCAGTAGCCGGACTCGTCGGAGGCCAGATAGAGCATGAGCTGGGCGATCTCGTCGGGCCTGGCGTAGCGGCGCATGGGCACGGTGGCGGCCAGCGCCGCCTCCACGGCGGCCGGCGCGCCCGAAGCCTCGTGGATGCGGTGCATCATCGGCGTGTCGGCGAAGCCGGGGTGGATGGTGTTCACCCGGATGCCGTGGCGCGCGAGCTCGAGGGCCGCGCCCTTCATCATGCCAACCAGGGCGTGCTTGGAGGTCGTGTAGCCGGAGGTGTTCGGCATGGCCGCGAGCCCCTGAATGGAGGAGGTGATGACGATCGAGCCCCCGCCGCGGGTCTTCATCGGCCCGATCGCCGCTTTCAACCCCAGCCAGGCGGCGCGCACGTTCACCGCCATGACGTGGTCGAACACCTCCAGCGCATAGTCCTCGAGCGGGGTATTCGGTCCGGTGATCCCCGCGTTGAGCAGGGCGATGTCCAGGCCGCCGAAGCGCTCAACCGTCGCGTTAGTGTAGGCCTCGACGGCCGCAGGGTCGGTCACATCGCACGCGCGGACGTCGGCGGCCTCGCGTCCAATCTCCGAAAGCGCGATCTCGAGACCCTCCCGGTCGCGGTCGACCAGCATGACCTTGCCGCCCTCGCGGACGAACAATGACGCCGCGGCGCGCCCCATACCGCCGGCGCCGCCGGTAATGACGGCGACCTTTCCCTCGAGCCTTCCCACGTCGTTCCTCCTTCGCAACGCCGGCGTGCGGTGATCCGCAACTCTCCCAAGGGCTCATCCTATGTTTACCAAGTCCTGCGACAAGCCGTCCCACCCCGGGGGAGCGGCGCATGGTTTCACAGAACAAGGCCAGGCAGAACAGCGCACAGGCGGACAGACGCCTGCAGCGCCTGATGTTCGATGCGACCGGCGCGGCGATGTGGCGCTTCGATCCGTCGAGCGGCCTGGTCGAGACGACGCCCGAGCTTCGCCGCCTCACCGGCATCCGTCGCGCGCGCATGACCCTGGACGCGTTTTGCGATGCCTTGGGCGGCCCGGACCGCGCCGCCGCGCTACGCGCTATGGTAGAGGCGGTCGGGAAGGGCCGTCGCCGCGACCCGCTCGAGCACAAGGCCGGAGCGGCCGGCGAGCTGAGTCTCAGAACCAGCATGCAGGCCGAAGGCGCCGGATCGTCGGGGCGACGGGTCGTCGGCGTCAGTCAGCTCGTCGCCCGGGCCGTCAGCGCCGAGGAGGCCAGGCGCACGCGCCTCGATCAGCTCGCGCGGGCCACCGAAAAGTCACCCGCGCCCTCGGCCCTGTTCGACTGGGAAGGTCGCCTGCAGGCCGCCAACAGCGCCTTCGAGGAGATCGCCAACATCCGCGGCGAGGCTTGCCGCGGCCGTCGCATCGAGGAGATCCTCGCCGATCCGCCGCCCGGCGTGCTGGAGATGCACCGGCAGGTCCTGGAGGGCGCGGCGGTCATCAACGAGGAGGAGGTCTTCGTCGACCGCAATGGCCGTCGACGCTGGCTGCAGTGCGAATATCGCCCCATCCGCCTGCTGGAAGGCGGGCCGGTCGGCTATGTCGTGCACGGGCGCGAGATCACGAGCCTCGTCGAGGCGCGGCGCGAGGCCGTGGCCAACGCCGAGCGCCTGAAGCTGGCCCTGAACGCCGCTGGCGCCGGCGTGTACGAGCTGGACGTCCAGGCCAAGACCTTCTGGTGTTCGCCGGAGTTCGTCCAGATCATCGGGCGCAACATGACATTCGATGAGGCCGCCGGCCCCGAGCCCTGGCCGATGACCCATCCGGACCACGTCGATTGCGTGCGGGCCATCGTCGCACGGCGGTCCGAGCCGGGCCCGCTCGAGCCGATGGAGATGCAGATCGTGCTGCCGTCGGGCGAGGCGCGCTGGATGGAGACCCAGGCCGAGCGCAGCCTCGACGAGACCGGGGCGGTCCAGCGCATCGTGGGATTCGTCCTCGATATCGATGCGCGCAAGCGCCAGGAGCTGGCGCTGCTGGAGGCGCGCGCCCAGGCCCAGAAGAACGCCGAGCGGCTGCGCGTGGCGCTGAACGCGGCGCGTGCGGGCGTCTATGAGATCGACTTCAAGGCGGAGGCCTGCTGGTGCTCGCCCGAGTTCGTGAAGGTCATCGGCCGGCCGCTGACCTTCGCGGAGGCCGCCGGCGCCTGCTGGCCGATGACCCATCCCGACGACCGTGAGCGGGTGACGTCCCAGATCGCCGACTGCCGGACCAAGGCGCGCAAGGGTCCGCACCCCATGGGCCGGCCCCTCGACATGCGCGTCGTCCTGCCGACGGGCGAGACGCGATGGGTGCAACTGCAGGCCGAGATGACCGTGGACGAACAAGGCGAGCCCGAGCGGATCGTGGGCTTCCTGCTCGACGTCGACGCCCGCAAGCGTCAGGAGCTGGCGCTGACCGAGGCCCGCCGACAGGCCCAGGAGAACGCCGACCGGCTGCGGCTGGCGCTGAACGCGGGCGGCGCCGGCGTCTATGAGGTCGATCTGGAGCGCAAGAGCTTCTGGTGCTCGCCCGAGTTCGTGCAGGTCATCGGCCGGCCATTGACCTTCGAAGAAGCGACGGGGCCGTGGCCCTGCACCCACCCGGATGACCTGGAGCTGATGAAGGCGCGCCTGAAGCGCCTGGGCTCGCGCAAGCCGGGCGAGGTCACGGAGGCGCGCGTGGTGCTGCCCTCCGGGGAGACGCGATGGGTCCAGAGCCAGCTGGAGGTCAGCCGCAATCGGCGCGGCCGCGTTGTTCGCATGGTGGGGCTGGTCGTCGACATCGACGCGCGCAAGCGCGAGCAGCTGGCGCTGCAGGAGGCGCGGCGCGAGATCGAAGAGACGGCCGAGCGCCTCGGCCTCGCGCTGGACGCTTCGCGAGCCGGCGTGTTCGAGACCGACCTCAAGAACAAGCGGTTCTGGTGCTCGCCCGAGTTCACCGCTCTGATCGGCCGCCAGCTGACCTATGAGGAGGCGACGAGCGAAGTCTGGCCCGTCACCCATCCGGAGGACCGCGAGCTGTGCCGCGCCTGGGCGAGCCGATCGACCGAGACCGGCATGCCCGACATGCTGGAGTTCCGCGTCGTGCTGCCCGATGGCGGCACGCGCTGGCTGGAGGCCTGCGGAAAGATCCACCGGGACGGCGAGGGCGAGGTCTCCAAGGTCGTCGGCCTGTTCCGCGACGCGGACGCGCGCAAGCGCCAGGAGCTCGCCCTGATCGAGGCCCGCCGCCAGGCCCAGTCGAGCGCCGAACGCCTGAAGATCGCCCTGGACGCGGGCCAGGCGGGGGTGTTCGAAACCGACTTCAAGAACCGGAGCTTCTGGTGCTCGCCCCAGTTCGCCGAGATCGTGGGTCGCGAGCTGACCTTCGAGGAGGCCGCGCAGCGCAGCTGGCCGATGACCCATCGGGACGACGTCGAACGTGTCTCGGGAGCGATCGCCGAGTCCGCCGCCGGGCCGCACGCCAGGACCCGCAACTTCGGCACGGTGCAAAGCCGCGTCGTCCTGTCCGACGGCGAGGTGCGCTGGATCGATACCTGCGCCGAGCTGTACTGGGACGACGACGGCCAGCTCGACAAGGTGGTGGGCCTCGTCCTCAACATCGACGCGCGCAAGAAGCAGGAGCTGGAGCTGATCGAGGCCCAGCGTGTCGCCGAGGCCGCGACCGAAGCCAAGTCGCAGTTCCTGGCCAACATGAGCCACGAGATCCGCACGCCGATGAACGGGGTGCTGGGGGTGCTGCACCTGCTGGAGCGCGAGCCGATGTCGCCGGAGGCCAAGCGTCTCCTGGGCGAGGCGCAAGGCTGCGGCCAGATGCTGGCCCAGCTGCTCAACGACGTCATCGACTTCTCGAAGATCGAAGCGGGTCGGCTGGAGCTGACGCCCGAGCCGCTGAACGTGGCCGACGCCCTGAACAGCGTCGTCGAGATGCTCAGGCCCATGGCCGAGAGCAAGGGGCTCGAGCTCGTGTCCTGCGCCCGGGGCGAGGACGGCTGGATCATGGTCGATCCGGTGCGGCTGCGCCAGGCGCTGTTCAACCTGATCGGCAACGCCGTCAAGTTCACGAGCGAGGGCCGGGTGGAAGCCCGCCTCTACGTCACGGACGAGTCCGGCGGCGCCAAGCGCGTCAGATTCGAGATCGAAGACACCGGGATCGGCATCGCCGCGGACGCCCAGGAGCACCTGTTCCAGCGCTTCCACCAGGCCGACGGCTCGACGGCCCGACGCTTCGGCGGATCGGGGCTGGGGCTGGCGATCACGCGCACCCTGGCCGAGATGATGGGCGGGGAGGTCGGCTTCCTGAGCACCGAGGGCGAGGGGTCCACGTTCTGGTTCGACGTGCCCGCGCCGTCCGCGCCGCCGGCCGAGACCCGTGCGAGGATCGAGCCCCTGGCCGCCTTGAACGGACTGAGGGTCCTGGTGGTTGAGGACAACCCGACCAACCAGCTGGTGGCCACCAAGATCCTGGAGGGCCTGGGCGCCAACGTGGCCACGGCCGCCGATGGCGTGCTGGGCCTGGAGGCGGTGACGGCCGATGCCTACGACCTGGTTCTGATGGACGTGCAGATGCCGCGCATGGACGGCGTGGAGGCGAGCCGCCGGATCCGGGCGCTCGGCGGGGAGAGCGGCGCCACGCCGATCATCGGCCTTACCGCGAACGCCCTGGCGCACCAGCGGCCCGCCTACCTCGCTGCGGGCATGAACGGCGTCGCGGCCAAGCCGATCTCGCCGCCGGAGCTCCTGGCGGAGATCGCCCGGGTCCTGGCCGAGGCCGAGAACCGCGATTCACTGTCGGCCAGCGCCGCCTGAAGCGCGGCGCGGCCAGCGCCGCCCGCTCCTTCGCCGGGCCGCCGTCAGCGATGGATGCGGCGTCGGTAGGCCAGCCAGATGTCGAGACAGGCGCTGCGGGTCCAGTTCCAGGCCGAATCGTCGCCGGTCCCACTGTGATCGACCATGGCCTCGGCGTCGGAGCGGCCGAGCGCGACTTCCTGGCGGGTCATGGATAGCGCTGTCTCCCGGTCGACGTTCCGGTCGGACTGCAGCTGCTTCACCGCATCGTCCAGCAATTCGTCCGCGCGTTGATTCACGTCCGCCGCGGCGTGGTTGCGGCCGCGTCCGAACTCATAGGCGTAGGCGCCTTCGTAGATTCCGGAGCACTGGGCGAGCAGCACCCAGTAGGGCCGTCCCACGTTGTTCTCGGCCAGGGGCGAGGCTTCGCGTCGGGTGAAGATCAAATCGCCGGCCAGCGCCGGAGCTACGGCCGCAACCAATGCGGCGGCCATGCCCACGAGCCCTGCCAGCGCCCCCCTGGCGGCCATGCGTAATCCTCCCCGCGGGGGACTCTGCCTCCGCGGGCGAGGATGTGCAACTTCGCCAGCGTCCGAAGGTCGCGCGATCAGCTCGCGGCGTGCGCCTCAGGGGCTGCAGGATGGACGGCGCCGGCCGTTTCGCCGGGCTTCAGGAACTTCACGAGCACCCGTTGCCCGATCAGGAACGGCGTGTCGTCCGCGGAGACGACCACCTCGACCACGCGCTCGTCGGTCTTCTCGCTGGGGTCGTCGGGCTGCAGCTTGCGGGCGCCGAAGATCTCGGCCCGGCGCAGCACCTTGCCGGTGAAGATCTTGCTCTCGTCAGCCTCCGGAATGAGCTGGGCGGCCTGGCCGATGTAGACCTGGGGCAGGGCGCTCTCGGCGATCTCGGCGCGGACGATCCTCGCCGTGTCGGGCTCGAGGTCGAACATGGTGGAGACGTTGAGCGTCGAGGCGCCCGAGCCCGGGTTGGCGTAGCGGCGCACGATCTTGCCGTCGGCCGGGGCGCGGATCTCGGTGAGCTCGAGGTTGTAGCGGGCCTGGTTGAGCTGAGCCTGCGCGGTCTGGATGGCGGCGTACTGGGTCTGAAGGGCGGCCTGGGCGGTCTGCACCGCGTCCTTGGCCTGGTCGAGCTTCTGGGCCGCGACGAAGTTGGCCGGCGCCAGGCCCTGGAGGCGGGCGTACTCGCGCCGGGCGGCGGAAAGCTGGACCTGCAGGGCCGAGACCTGGGCGCGCGCCTGGCTGAGGCTGGCGGCGGCCGTGGCCGCGGCCAGACGAGGCTGGTCGTCCTCGAGCCGGGCCAGGACCTGGCCCTTGGTCACCGAGGCGCCCTCCTGGACGAACACCTGACGCACCACCCCGGCGGTGCGCGCGGCGACCTGGATGACGCCGCCCTCCACGTCCGCCTTGCCGTCGGCGATGGCCGCATAGGGCGTCTTGACCGGCTGGGCCTTGGCCGCGGTCGCCTGGGCCGCCTTGGCCTTCATCCGCATGTAGCCGTAGCCGCCGACACCCACGGCGGCGATCAATCCCAGGACGACCAGCCAGAAACCGATGGCGCGCAGCATCCGGGTCAGGCCTCCGCCAGGGCCGGCGTCCCGCCCGAGGGCGGGGTGTGGACGTGCTCGAGGATCAGGCCGTCCTCGAGGTGGATCACCCGGTCGGCGTAGACCTCCAGGCGGATGTCGTGGGTCACGCAGATCACGGCGGCTCCCTTCTCCTTGGCGGCGTGGTGCAGGAGCCGCATGACGATCTGTCCGTTCTCTCCGTCGAGCGCCGAGGTCGGCTCGTCGGCGAAGATCAGCTGGGGCGACTTGGCGAGGGCCCGGGCGATGGCGACGCGCTGCTTCTCGCCGCCCGAGAGCTCGGAGGGGCGCTGGCGCATGCGGGGCTTGAGGCCCACCTCGTTCAACGCCCGCCGGGCGCGCTCGCGCGCCTCGGCGCGGGGAACGCCCTGGTACTTCAGGATCACCTCGACCTGCTGCAGGGCGTTCAGCGCCGGGAACAGGTTGAAGCCCTGGAAGATGAAGCCGCAGTGATCCAGGCGGAACCGGTCGATCTTGCCGTCGCCGAGCCGCCAGAGGTCCTGGCCGAGGGCCGTGACCTTGCCCTTGTCGGGCCGCAGAAGGCCCGACATGCAGGCCATCAGGGTGGACTTGCCCGAGCCGGACGGGCCCATCACCAGGGACACCTCGCCGTGGCAGGCGGTGAAGTCGACCGACTTCAGGACCTCGGTCCTGATGCGGCCGGTCTTGAAGGTCTTGACCAGCCCCTGCGCGTCCAGAGCGACGCGGCTCATCTCAAGAGGTCCGCAGGCTGGCTCTTCTTCAGGACGCCGAGCGACAGCATGCCCGAGCCGAGCGAGATCAGCATCAGCAGCACAACGGCCAGGGCGATGTACTCGGGCGGGAAGACCAGGGGCACGCCGCCGGTCTTGCCGAGCTCGGCGACGCCCCAGACGAACAGGCCCGTCGCCGCCAGCCCCACGATCCCGACCCAGAACGAGAGTTCGAGCACGATCTTGCGCAGCGACCCCACCGAGACGCCGAGCGCGCGCAGGGATGCGAACTCCTTGATGTTGGCGAGGATCGCCCCGCGCAGGGTCTGCCAGGTGATGCCGACGCCGATGAAGAACCCCAGCGCGATGGTGAAGTTCATCATCACCCCGATGATCTGCTCCTTCATCAGGGCCTTGTCGTTGGCGTCCGCGAGCTCCTGGCGCGTCCAGGCGCGGAAGTCGCCCTTGCCCATGCGGTTCAGCTCGTCGCGGACCTGCAGCGCCTTGGACGGGTCATGGATCTTGACCATCAGGGCGCCGGTCCGCTCGGGGTTGTTGCCCATGCCCAGCAGATGGAGGGTGTCGCGCGACACGATCACCATCGGCTGGTTCACGTTGGCGTAGTTGTGCAGGATCACCCGGATCTTGACGATGTGGCCGGCGATGATCGCCTTGTCGCCGAGCTTGACCCCGAGCTGGGGCAAGGTCGTCTCGTCGACCGCCACCGAGAAGGGCTCCGACAGCCCCTGGCGGACGTCGGCCCCGTAGTCGGTGGGCCAGGTGACGGCGCCGGGCTCGAGGTCCACGGCCATCAGCTGGACGTAGGTCTGCTTCTTCTTCTTGCCCTGTTCGGACGCCAGGTTGCGGAAGGACGCGCCGCCGCCGGCGAGGTCTTCGACCTGGGCCACCTGGGGGTTCATGTAGATCAGCGGCATGACCCGGCGCGGCAGGCCGCTGGAGTCGTTCAGCAGGCTTTCGGCCTTGGGCGCGGTGACGATGACCTCGGCGGGCGAGCGGTCGATGGTGGCGGTGAAGGACTTGCCGATGCCGACGAACAGCCCGACCTCGGCCAGGACCAGCAGGCCCGAGAAGGCGAGCGCGATGACCGCCGCCATGTAGCGGCGCCACTCGTAGATCAGCGTCGATAAGGCCAAAGACACGTTCGGGGGCCCCGCCGCGCGAGAAGGCGCGCTTCCCCCATCGCCTCGAAGCAGGGACGGGCCAAGTTAATTCGGGGTAAGGCGGCGCCGGCGGCGGCCGCCCGCCGCTCAGTCGACCGCCAGGATGACGTGCGACGCCTTGATCAGGGCCTGGGCTGCGGCGCCGACCTGCAGGCCCAGCTCACGGCCGCTTTCGTGGGTGATGGTGGCGGTGATGGTCTTGCCCTGGCCGAGGTCGAGGACGACCTCGTCGTTCACCGCGCCGGTCTCGTAGCGGACGACGGTCCCCTTCAGGCAGTTGCGCGCCGAGGTGCGGACCGCCTCGCCGCCGGCGGCCAGGATCACGAGGCTGGCCTTGATCAGGACCATGGCCTCGCGCCCGACCTCGAGGCCCAGGTCGCGCACGCTGGACCTGGTGATCACCGCGACGATCTCCACGTCGTCGGAGACCCTGACCGCGACCTCGGCGTTGACCGCGCCGTCCTGGATGGAGCTGACGGTCCCCCGCAGCGCATTGCGCGCGCTCGTCTTCATGCTGAGGCTCCGGATGATCTTGTCGAGCGGCGAGCCCGGTTCGGCGAGATAGCGGTCGAGCTGGTCGATGACCTGGGCAAGCTCGGACTCCACCTTGCGGAAGGCGAGGATCACCGCCTCGCCCGCCGGCGTCACCGCGGCGGCGCCGCCGGCGCGGCCTCCGGGCTGGGCGGTGACGAGCGGCCGCTCGAAGACGTTGTTCAGCGCCTGCACGGCGTCCCAGGCGCCCTTGTAGCTGAGGCCCGTCGCCCTCGCCGCGCCGGAGATGGAGCCTTCCTTGCCGATCGCCTCGAGAAGACGGATGCGGTCTGCCCCGACGCGCGAGGCAGCCCCCTTGCGGAGCTGGACCAGCGCCTTCAGGGCGGTGTCGGAGGTCATGGCCTTCCAGATGCCACAGCCGCGCGGAGGCGGCCAGCGGGGCGTCTCAGACCGGCAGACGGACGATGGCCCTGAGGCCCCCAAGCGGGCTGCGCTCCAGGGTCACGTCCCCGCCATGGCCGCGGGCGACGTCCCGGGCGATGGCGAGGCCCAGGCCCACGCCCTTCTTGTTCTGGGTGCGCGCCTCGTCCAGACGCTGGAACGGACGGAAGGCGTCCTCGTACCGTTCGGGCGGGATGCCCGGGCCGTCGTCGTCGACGGTGATCTCCAGCCGCCCGGCCGGGGTCATGGCGGCGCAGACCCTGAGCCGCTCGCCCTGGACCGCCGCGTTCATCACCAGATTCGACAGGGCCCGCTTGACCGCATTGGGCCGCAGGGTGGCCGAAAGGTCGGCGTCGGCCTCGACCTCGACCCGCGCGCCGGCGCGTCGCGCGCCCTCGCAGACCTCCTCGAGCAGCTCCAGGACGTTGACGGTCCCGCTGGCCTCGCCGGACTCGCCGCGCGCGAAGGCCAGGTACTCGTCGATCATGTGCTCCATCTCGGCCAGGTCGCGCTTCATCTCCTCCAGGCGGGGGCTGGGCTCGCTGAGCGCGAGCTCGAGCTTGAGGCGGGTGAGCGGCGTGCGCAGGTCGTGGCTGACCGAGGCGAGCAGGGCGGTCCGCTGGGCGATGTGGCGCTGGATGCGGGCCTTCATGTCGAGGAAGGCGTTGGCGGCCTGGCGCACCTCGCGCGCGCCGTGGGGCCGGAAGCTCGGCGCCTCCGCGCCCCGGCCGAAGGCCTCGGCCGCCGCCGCCAGCCGTTCGATCGCGCGGACCTGGTTGCGGATGAACAGCACGGCCACGGCGGTCAGGAGCAGGGTCGCGCCGGCCAGCCACATGACGAAGGCGCCCGCCTGGGCCGCGAAGGCCCGGTCGCGCGGCGCCAGGACCCGCAGCACGCCCTGCGGCAGCTGCACGCGGATGTCGACAAAGCCGGGATAGCGGGTGGTCTCGAACCAGTAGGGCTGCTCGATCCGCTCGGTCAGGGCGCGGTTGAGGGAGCGGTCGATGGCGAAGAGCGCCGCATGGCGGCGGGTCGGCAGGGCCTTGCCGGGCTGAAGCGCGATCGAGAGGTCCAGCTGCTGCTCGGCGCCCTGCTGCAGGCGGGCGAAGGCCATGGGGGAGGGGTCGCGCTGGTAGGCCTGGATGACCCAGGCGATGTCGCCGGCGAGGCTGTCGGACAGCCGCTCGGTGACGGTCTGCCAGTGGGCCTCGAAGAAGGCCCAGGTGACGGCCACCTGCATCAGGGCGATCGGCAGGACGATGATCAGGAGCGAGCGCCCGAACAGGGACTTGGGCAGCCACCGCTTGAAGGGCAGCGTGCGAAGCGCGCGCCAGCGGCGCCTGGGCCGGGGCTCGCTCATGTCAGTCCGGGGCGAGCATGTAGCCGACGCCGCGGACGGTCTGGAGATAGCGCGGGTTCTTGGGATCGGCCTCGATCTTGCGCCGCAGGCGCGTGACCTGGATGTCGACGGCGCGGCTGGAGCCGTCGTCCTCGCCCGAGGCCAGGAGGCGCCGCTCCACCGGCGTATGGGGCTCGCGGCCGAGGCGCCGCAGGAGCTGGGCCTCGGCCTCGGTGAGCCGCACCGGCGAGGAGTCGCGGAACAGCTCGCCGCGCTCGACGTCGAACAGGCACCGGCCGAGCGACAGCCGCCGCAGCGCCGGGCTGGCCGCGCCGGCGCGGCGCAGGATCGAGCCGATGCGCAGGACCAGCTCCTGGGGCTCGAAGGGCTTGGGCAGGTAGTCGTCGGCGCCGAGCGACAGGCCCTCGATGCGGTCGCCCGGCTCGCCGCGGGCCGTGAGCAGGATGACCGGGGTGGAGCCCTTTCGTCCCGGCTGGGCGCGCAGCCAGCCCGTCAGCTCGAAGCCGCTCTCGCCCGGGAGCATCACGTCCAGCACCAGAAGGTCGATCTCGAAGAGCTCGAGCATCCGCCGCGCAGCGGCCGAGTCGGCCGCCGTCGTCACGCGGAAACCGGCCCTGTCCAGGTATTCGCGCAAGAGCTCGCGGATGCGGTCGTCGTCGTCGACCACCAGGAGGTGCCTGTCGCGCGGGACGTCGGACGAGAGCGCCAATCAGTCCTCCTCGGGCCTGCCGATGGCCAGGCGGCCGCCGGCCAGGGCCGCAAGGATGCGCCGGGCGCCCGCGGCGGCCTCGGGGCCGCCGGCGCGGAAGGCGCGCGCGATCTGCGAGCGCAGACGCTCGGAGACGCGCTGCTCGATCTCGACGCCCCTGTCGGTCAGCTCGGCGGGCCGGCGGCGCGCGTCGACGTCGCCCGCGGCCTTGACCGCCAGGCCCATGCGCTCGAGCTCGCCAAGGGTGCGGCTCGCCCCCTGCTTGGAAAGGGCGGTCAGGCGCGAGAGCTCGCGAACGCCCACGCCGGGACGCCGCTTGAGCAGGAACATCATGCGGTAGTGGCTGCGGCCGAGCCCCGCCTCGGCCTCGAGCGCGACGTCGGCGCTGGACCACAGGGCGGATTCGGCCAGGAACAGCAGCTCGAGCGCGGCGTCGAGCTCGTCCTCGCGCAGGATGAGCCTGGGATCGGCCGCTACCCCCATGGCGCGGCCTCGCGGGCCCGGCGGTTGACGCTGGCGGCGGCGCACAGTCTAAGGTCGCCACGCAACAAGGTCGTCCTCGATGTCTCTCGCCGAGCGGGCATGCGGCGCATTATGCGTCCAGTCGGGCCGCCGCTCCACTGGAGCACGGCTGCGGAGGCGGACCGGGCGACGCGACGATGAGTGACCTGGTCATGGATGGCTCCGACACCCTGGCTTTCGACTTCCGGCCCAACGCCCAGGCGACCTCGCCGCAGAAGCGCGCCGAGCTGATCGCCAACCCCGGCTTCGGGCGCGTCTTCACCGACCATATGGTGACGATCCGCTATGTCGAGGGACGCGGCTGGCACGACGCGCGGGTCCATGGGCGCGCGCCGGTCCAGCTCGATCCGGCGGCGGCGGTGCTGCACTACGCCCAGGAGATCTTCGAGGGCCTGAAGGCCTATCGCACCGCCGACGGCGGCGCGGCGATGTTCCGGCCCGAGGCGAACGCCGCCCGCTTCCGCCAGTCGGCCGAGCGCATGGCGATGGCGCCCCTGCCCGAGGCGCTGTTCCTGGAGTCGGTCGAGGAGCTGGTGCGGGTCGACCGCGACTGGATCCCGTCGGCGGACGAGCGGCAGCCTCTATCTGCGGCCGTTCATGTTCGCGAGCGAGGTGTTCCTGGGGGTCAAGCCGTCCGCGGAATACCTCTACATGGTGATCGCCTCGCTCGGTCGGCTCCTATTTCAAGGGCGGGGCCCGGGCGGTCTCGGTGTGGGTCTCGCAGGACTACACCCGCGCCGCGCCCGGCGGCACCGGCGCGGCCAAGTGCGGCGGAAACTACGCCGCCAGCCTCGTGGCCCAGGCCGAGGCGATCCGCCATGGCTGCGACCAGGTGGTGTTCCTGGACGCGGTCGAGCGCAGGTGGGTCGAGGAGCTCGGCGGCATGAACGTCTTCTTCGTGTTCGACGACGGCTCGCATGGTCACCCCGCCGCTCGGCGGCACCATCCTGCCGGGCGATCACCCGCGAACTCGATCCTGACGCTGGCGCGCGACGGCGGCGTCGAGGTGCGCGAGGAGCCCTACAGCTTCGATGCACTGGCGCGAGGACTGCGAGAGCGGCCGGCTGGTGGAGGCCTTCGCCTGTGGCACGGCGGCCGTGATCACCCCGATCGGGCGGGTCGTCAGCCCCGACGGCGAGTTCACCGTCGGCGGGGGCGAGGCCGCGGGCCAGATCACCGAGCGGCTGAGGACGCAGCTGGTCGAGATCCAGCGCGGCCTGGCGCCCGATCCGCACGGCTGGGTGCACAAGGTCTTCTGATCCAGGCGGGCGAGGGGAACCCGAGGACTTGTCGCTCGCCGCTGCGGCCTTCCTGCTGATCGTCAGCTTCGTCACCTCGACCATATCCGGGGTGTTCGGCATGGCCGGCGGGCTGATGCTGATGGGCGCGCTCGCCCTGATCCTGCCGGTCTCCGCGGCGCTTGTGACGCACGGGCTGATCCAGATGTCGGCCAACGGCTGGCGCGCGCTGCTGCACCGCCAGCACGTGCAGTGGCGGATCGTGGGGCTCTACGCCCTGGGCTCGGCGACGATCGGGGCGGCGCTGGCCTTCGTGTCCTTCGCGCCGTCCAAGCCGCTGCTCTACCTGATGCTGGGACTGGTCCCGGGCCTGGTCTGGCTGCCGAAGCGCATCCTGACGCTGGACGCGGCCAAGCCGGCGCAGGCTCTGATCTGCGGCGTCGCCGTGACGGGCCTGAACCTGACCGCCGGCGTGGCCGGGCCGCTGCTCGACATCTTCTTCGTGCGCACGGACCTGGGGCGGCGCCGGATCGTCGCGACCAAGGCCGCGACCCAGGTGTTCAGCCACCTGGCCAAGGTGCTGGTCTATGGCGCGCCGCTGCTGAAGGCGGGCGGCGCAGCCATGCCGCCGGCCTGGGTGTTCATCGCCGCGATCCCGCTGGCGCTGGCCGGCACGGTCGCGGGCGGGCGGATCCTGCACCGGCTGAGCGACCATCACTTCCTGGCCGCCTCGCGCTGGATCGTCACGGGGATCGGCGCGGTCTATCTGGCGCAGGCCGCCTGGCTTCAGTTCGCCCGCTGAGTTGAGGCGATGAAGCCGCCGCCGAGCACGCGCGTGGGCGCCGCCGCGTCGTAGAGCACGCAGGCCTGGCCGGGCGAGACGCCTTCCTCGGGATCCTCGAAGCGAACGGCCGGCGCGCCGTCCTCGATCACCAGCCTGGCCGGCGCGGGCTCGCGGGTGGAGCGCACGCGCGCGAGCACCAGGAGGGCCTGGCGCGCGGCGTCCTCCAGCGTGGGCTGGTCGCCCAGCCAGTTGATCTCCTTCATGAGGAGGGAGGCCGTGAGCAGGGCCTCGCGGGGTCCGACAATGACCTGGCGCAGATCGGCGTCGAGCCGGACCACGAACAGGGGCTCGCCGACCGCCACGTTCAGCCCGCGGCGCTGGCCGACGGTGTAGCGGGTGATCCCCTGGTGGCGGCCGAGCACGCGCCCGTCCAGGTGCACGATGTCGCCGGGCAGGGCGCCTTGCGGGCGCAGGCGGTCGACGATGGTGGTGTAGCGGCCCTCGGGCACGAAGCAGATGTCCTGGCTGTCGGGCTTGTCGGCGACCTTCAGCCCGAGCCCGGCGGCGGCGCGGCGGACCTCGGTCTTGGGCAGGGCCCCCAGCGGAAAGCGCAGGAAATCCAGCTGGTCGCCGGTGGTGGCGAACAGGAAATAGCTCTGGTCGCGGGAGGGGTCGGCGGCGCGGTGGAGCTCGGCGCCGCCCGGGCCGACGCGCCGCTGGACATAATGGCCCGTGGCCAGCGCCTCGGCCCCGAGATCGCGGGCGATGTCGAGCAGGTCGCGGAACTTGACCGTCTGATTGCAGCGGATGCAGGGGATCGGCGTCTCGCCGCGCAGATAGGCGTCGGCGAAGTCCTCCATCACCGCCTCGCGGAAGCGGCTCTCGTAGTCGAGGACGTAGTGGGGGATCCCCATCCGCTCGGCCGCGCCGCGCGCGTCGTGGATGTCCTGGCCGGCGCAGCACGCGCCCTTCTTGTGAAGGACCGCGCCGTGGTCATAGAGCTGGAGCGTGACCCCGATCACCTCGTAGCCCGCGCGCGCGAGCAGGGCGGCGGTGACGGTGGAGTCCACCCCGCCGGACATGGCCACGACCACGCGCGCGCCGGCGGCCAGGCCCACAGCCCTGGCCGCCTCGGATTCGGCGGCGTTCGCGATCATCACGTCCGATGGCATGACGCCAATGTAGTGTCCCGACTCCGACGTTCGTCACCGAGGCCGCCCCGTATGCGGGACGAACGCCAAATTCACCTCACTGGTAATTGGCCTGCACGGAGGCGAGGTCAGCTCTCGTCGGCGGCGGGCGCTTCCTGCGCGGCGGCGCGCGTCGTGCGGCTGCTGCGGCGCCGGCGCGGCTCGGGGGGCGCGGCTTCCGGGGTCTCGGCGCCGGGATCGACCCGCGACTGCAGGAAGGCCGGAGCGGGGCTGAAGCCGCCATCCTCGGAGCGAAGCGTGCGCGCGCCCTCGTCGTGGGCGGCGGCGGTCAGGGGAGTGGCCTCGGGCTCGACCACGGCCAGCGGATCGCGCTCGGCGCTCTCGCCGGAGCGGTCGCCGCGGCCTTCCCAACGCTCGCCCCGCCGGTCGTCGCGCCAGCCGCGATCGTCGCGGGGCCGGTCCTCGCGCGGGCGCTCGTCGCGAGGACGTTCGTCGCGGGGCCGATCCTCGCGCGGGCGTTCGTCGCGAGGACGTTCATCGCGGGGCCGGTCGTCGCGGCGGTAGCCGCGGTCGTCGCGCCGGCCTTCGTAGCGCTGACCGTCGCGGCCGCCTTCGCGGTTGTCGCGACCCTCGCGGTCGCGCCAGCCCCTGTCGTCGCCCTGTCGCGCCTCGGGGCGGCCCTCGGAGCGATTGTCGGGGCGGCGATCCTGGCGGTAGTCGCCGCGGTATTCGGTCCGGCCGCCCTCGCTGCGCGGGGCGTCGGTCTCTTCCCCGCCCGCCTCCTGGGCCTCGGCCTCGCCGGATTCGGGCGAGGCGTCGTCCTCGAAGTCGATGTCGATGCCCGAGGCGAAGGCGTCGCGGCCGATGATCTCGGAAGGGGGGCGCTGGGGCTGCACCGCGCGCAGCACCCGGAAGTAGTGCTCGGCGTGCTGCAGGTAGTTCTCGGCCAGGACCCGGTCGCCGGACGACGCCGCGTCGCGCGCCAGCTGCTGGTACTTCTCGAAGACGTGCTGGGCGTGGCCGCGAATCTTGACCCCGTCGGGGCCATTGGAATCGAACGCCCGATTGACGTTGTGGGTCGGTTTTCCGCCCCGCCGCCGCCGCCGCCGCCGCCCCTGTTGCGGCTGCGCTGCCGTTTCATGCTCTTGAAATCTCTCATGGTGAACCGCTCAAGACGATCTTCACACTACCCGCCGAGCGGCCTGAATTCGGGTCGCAAGCGCCATGGATGTGTACGAGACCGTGCTCTCCGTCTCACGCCCCCATTGGGCGAAGCCGCTCTAGACGCCGGCCTTCGGCGCATCCGCGAGGGAAGCTCGACCAATTCTCCGGCGTATTGGGTGGAGACATCACTGATCTAGCGATTATCTGCAGGAATTCCAAGGGGGGACTTCGATCCTGTGACGATGCGCTCGCATCCGCCCAGATCCTGGGCGACCTCGACGCCCACCGCGCCCGCGGCCTCGAACATCGCGCGGACGGCGCCGGCCTGGCCTGGCCCGATCTCCACGGCGAAGCGCCCGGCGGGCCTCAGCACGCGCAGGATCTCCGGCGCGAGGCGGCGATAGGCGTCCAGGCCGTCGGGCCCGCCATCCAGCGCCAGTCGCGGCTCATGCTCGCGCACCTCCGGCTCCAGCCCGGCGATCTCGCCGGAGGGGATGTACGGCGGGTTCGACACCACGAGGTCGAAGCCTTCTTCCGCGAGGCCCGCCGTCCAGTCCCCGCGCAGGAAGCCCGCCCGTCCGCGAAGGCCGAGCGCGGCGGCGTTGTCGCGCGCCATCGCCAGGGCCTCCTCCGAGACGTCCACGCCCAGGCCCGTGGCGGCGGGCCGCTCGGCGAGAAGGGCCAGCAGGATCGCGCCCGAACCGACCCCGAGGTCGAGCACGCGCAGGCGCGCGTCGGGCGCGAACGCCTGAAGCGCCCATTCGACCAGGAGCTCGGTCTCGGGTCGTGGGGTCAGGACCTGCGGCCCCACCTTCAGCAGGATCGACCAGAAGCCCTTGCGGCCGAGGATGTGGCTCATCGGCTCGCGCCGCCGCCGCCGCTCGACGAAGCCGTCCAGGGCCTGGACCTGACCGGCCGCCAGCGGGCGGTGCGGGTCCGACAGCAGCTCCGCCCGGCTGGCGCCGGTCGCCAGCTCGACGAGCAGGCGCGCATCCATCACCGGGGAGTCGACGCCGGCGGCCTTCAGGCGCTCGCGCGCCTCGCCCCAGGCCCTGACCAGCGTGGTCACGCCGTCGCCGAAGCGGGCAGCCGGGCCGGATCGCCCTCGGCGATGCGCCCGCCGTGCGTCACCGTCACATAGACGCCGCACAAGACGTGGCCGTAGTGCTCCATCAGAGCGCGCGGAAGGTCGGCGTCGCGCTGGGCGGTGAGCGGGTCCACGCCGGTGGCCGCGCAGCGGGTGATCGACCTGAACACGCGGGCCCGTGCGGCGCCGAGCGCGAGCTCGGTGTCCACCGCGTCGTTCTCGGCCCAGGCGGGCCAGCCTTCCACATAGACGTTGGCGCGGAAGCGCAGGGGATCCAGCTCACGGCCGATGCGCCGGCCCAGATCGCGCACGCTGGCGAGGTTGATGACGGAGACATGCCCCTGGGGATGGTCGGTGAAGCGGTGGCCGGGGGCGCCGACCACCTTCAGCGGCCCCGTCGCCTCCTCGCCCAGGAGGCCGGCCAGCCAGGCGGCGAAGGCCGCGCGGCCCGCCTCGTCGGCCAGGCAGGCGCAGAGGGGAGGGCGTCCCTCCGCCGAGACGGTCAGGACCGCCGAGGCCTCGTCGTAGGCCGTGTGCGCCCGGGCCACAGCGGCGATCCTGGCGAGCACGGTGAACCGGGTCTTGGGGACGAAGGCGGGATGGTCGGGGTCGAAGCCGGAGGGACCGTCCTCGACCGCCCAGATCCGGTCGCAGGGGAAGAAGGCGCCGGGCGCCAGCTCGGCCGCGGCCAGCCGTTCGGGCGTGAACCCCTTGACGGGGTGGCGGTAGAGCGCGGCGATGCGGCCTTGCGGTGCGGACATGCGATGCCTGGGCGTGCGAACAGGTCTATGCGGGCAAGCCGGCCCGGCGTCCAGGCTCAGACGAGCTCGGACTCCAGCGAGGCCAGGCGCGCGGCCTGGTCCTCGGCGACCAGGGCGTCGATCAGCTCGTCCAGGTCCCCCTCCATCACCCTGGGCAGGGTGTAGAGGGTCAGGTTGATGCGGTGGTCGGTCACCCGGCCCTGGGGGAAGTTGTAGGTGCGGATCCGCTCGGATCGGTCGCCGGACCCGACCTGGCTCTTCCTGGCGTCGGCGCGCTCGCGGTCGGCGGCCTCGCGCTGCATGTCGTAGAGGCGGGCCCTGAGCACCTTCATCGCCTTGGCGCGGTTCTGGTGCTGGGACTTCTCGGACGAGGTGACGACGATGCCGGTCGGCAGGTGGGTGATGCGCACGGCCGAGTCGGTCTTGTTCACGTGCTGGCCGCCGGCGCCGGAGGAGCGGTAGGTGTCGATGCGCAGGTCGTTGTCGCTGATCTCGATCTCGACGTCCTCGGGCTCGGGCAGGACGGCGACGGTGGCGGCCGAGGTGTGGATGCGGCCCTGGGCCTCGGTCTCGGGCACGCGCTGGACGCGGTGGACGCCCAACTCGAACTTCAGCCTGCCGAAGACGCCCTCGCCGGTGATCGAGGCGATGATCTCCTTGTAGCCGCCCATCTCGCCTTCCGAGACGCTGTCGACCTCGACCTTCCAGCCGCGCGAGGCGGCATAGCGCTGGTACATGCGGAACAGGTCGCCGGCGAAGAGCGCCGCCTCGTCGCCGCCCGTCCCGGCGCGCACCTCGAGGATGGCGGAGGCGTTCTCGTCGCGGTCGCGGGGGGCCAGCAGCAGGGCGACCTCGCGCTCGAGCGCCGGCAGGCGCTCGTTCAACGCCTCGAGCTCGTCGCGGGCGAGGGCGGCCATGTCCTGGTCGTCCGAGCCGGCCATGTCCTCCAGGTCCGCGGCCTCGGCGCGGGAGCGGCCGAGCTTGCCGACCGCGTCGGCGACGGGCTTGAGCTCGGCGTACTCCTTGCCCAGGCGAACGATCTCGGCCCCGTCCGAGGCCGCGCCCATGCGCGCCTCCACCTCGTGGAAGCGGTCGAGCACCGAATCGAGCTTGGCTTGAGGAAGGCGCATGGCGCCGGCTAGCTAAGAGCCCGGCCGGACGGGCGCAATAGGCGGCGGACTCAGGAGGCGCGGGCCTCCGCCAGGGCGGGCTGGCGCTCCCGGACCTTGGGGCGTCCGCTGGAGCGGCCGCCCCCGAGGGCCTCGCGGTAGGTCTCCACCACGCTGGCGAGCGCGGCTGGCCAGGAGTGGGCGGCGCTGGCCTCGAAGGCGGCCACGCCGAGCGCGCGCCGGCGGCCCTCGTCGCGCAAGAGGTCGAGGGCCGCCTCGACATACGCGGCCGTGTCGGCGGGCTCGCAGAGCAGGCCGCTCCTGCCGTGGTCCATCAGGGCGCGGCTGTTGGGCATGTCCGCCGAGACGATGGCGAGGCCCGAGGCCATGGCCTCGAGGTTGACGTTGCCGAAGGCCTCGGTCGCGGAGGGATTGAGCAGGATGTCCGCGCTGGCCACGGCCCGGCCCAACGCCCGGCCGGACAGGTGGCCGGTGAAGACCGCGTCCGGCAGGCGCTGCATCAGCCACGGCCGCGCCGGACCCTCGCCGACCACCAGCGCCCGAACGCGCGGCTCGGCCCGCCGGATCTCGTCCAGCGCCTCGGCGAAGAGGGCGGGGCCCTTCTCGAGCACGATCCGGCCGAAGAACAGCAGGACGACATCGTCGTCGGCGAGGCCCTGGGCGCGGCGCCAATCGAGATCGCGGAGGGCCGGGCTGAACAGGCTGCGGTCGACGCCGCGGCCCCAGACGCGCATGCGCCCGTCAAGCCGCCCGGTCGCCATGACGCGGGCCAGCTCGGCGGTGGGCGCGAGCACATAGTCGCATCCCTCGTAGAAGCGGCGGATGACGGCTTCGAGCACGGGGCCGAGCCAGCCGACGCCGTAGTAGGCCGGATAGGTCTCGAAACGGGTGTGCAGGCTCGCGACCACCGGCAGGCCGCGGCGGCGGGCGAAGGCCTGGGCCTGGAAGCCCAGGATGTCGGGGGTGGACAGGTGGATGACGTCCGGCGCGAAGCTCGCGAGGTCGCGCCGGGCGGCGCCGTTCAGGCCCATCGCGAGGCGGTACTCCGGCCGGCCCGGAAGGCTGACCGAGGGGATGGGCACCAGCTCGCCCGCGTCGTCGGACGCCGTCCCGGGGGCGGTCGGGGAATAGATCCGCACCTTGGCGCCCTCGGCCTCGCGCAGGTGATCGACCAGCCGCCCCAAGGCCCTGGTTGCGCCGTCGGTCGTATAGTTGAAGTTGCCCGAGAACAGAGCCACGCGGAGCGGACGCGGGAGCACAATTCACCTCTTGCTGCTTGGGGCGCAGACTGGGACCGGCACGCGTCACTATTATGAATGGAGGTAAGGCGAGGCGCCTAGCCCGATCGCGGCCGCCGCACGGATGGCGCGCGGACTGACGCCCAAACGCCACGCCCCGGCGAATTGAGATCGCACGCGGACGGCGCTCGTCAACAATTTCTTGCTCCGGTTGCGGATGTGACGAATGCTTCCCTCCATGGGGGAGAGCTCGGCCGAGATCTGCAAGCATTGCGGGAAGCCGAGGGGCTGCTCGCATGGGGCTGCATGCGTCTGCAAGCCGGCCGAGGACTTCAATCCGGGCCCGAACATCCCCAAGGAGATCCGCGACGGACTGATCGAGATCCATGCGGCGGTGACCAAGGACCGGAACGCCGCCGGCGCCGAGGCGCTCTGCAACGACGTGCTGAAGCGCATCCTGGACTTCTGCGACCGGGTGTGGCCGGACCCGCCGAAGACGGGTTGGGCGAAGCTCAAGTCGGACGTCGCTCGCGCTCAGGGCCCTCTCTCGATCGCTGCAACGGCCGCCGTGGCGGGCGCGCTGGCCGGCTGGGCGCTCGGGCGCACGACATTGGCGGAGGCCGCGTGCCGAATGACGGGCGTGTGCAATCGGCCGGAGCTCGTCGTGGTCGGGGGTTTGACTTGGCTCGCCGTGTTCGCGCTGCTTTGGATGTTCTGGAGCATGACGCCATGGGGGGCGCCAGCGCTCTCGAGTCCCGACAAACCCACCGAACGTCTCGCGCGTCTGAGGAAGACCGGCGTCATCACTGCCGAGCTTGAAAACTTCGGCAAACAGGCCGGGTTGGACCCGCCGCTCCTGGTCGGCCACGGGGCGGGCGGCCATGTCCATGCCCCGCCGCCGGCCGCAAGCGTCGCCAGCGTGCGCAGCAAGGGCGCCTTCATCCTGGCGCTGGCCGATCAGGTGTTCGAAGGACGCCGGCGCGTCGAGGACGCCCGGCTGGGCCGCTGGACCGAGCGGGGCTACTCCGCGGCTTGAAGCTGGGAGGCGGTCTTGCTGGCCTCGATCTCCTGGGCCCTGGCCTCGACGAGCTGGACGATGTGCTCGATCATGTTGTCGTTGTCCATCTTGTGGTCGGGCTTGCCGGCCAGATAGACCATCCCCGCGCCCTTGCCCCCGCCGGTGAACCCGATGTCGGTGTAGAGGGCCTCTCCGGGCCCGTTCACCACGCAGCCGATGATGGAAAGGCTCATGGGGGTGGAGATGTGGGCGAGCCGCTCTTCCAGCGCCTCCACCGTCTTGATCACCTGGAACCCCTGCCTGGCGCAGGAGGGGCAGGCGATGATGTTCACGCCGCGGTGGCGCAGGCCCAGGGACTTCAGGATGTCGAAGCCGACCTTGACCTCCTCCACCGGATCGGCGGCGAGCGAGACGCGGATGGTGTCGCCGATCCCGGCCCAGAGCATGGAGCCCAGGCCGATGGAGGACTTCACCGTGCCGATCCTCTGCGCGCCGGCCTCGGTCACCCCCAGGTGCAGCGGGCAGTCGATGGCCTCGGCCAGCATCTGGTAGGCCGCCACCGTCAGGAACGGGTCGGACGCCTTCACGCTGATCTTGAACTCGTGGAAGTCGTGGTCCTGCAGGATCTTCGCGTGGGAGAGGGCGCTCTCGACCATGGCCTCGGGGCAGGGCTCGCCGTAGCGCTCCAAAAGCTCCTTCTCCAGGGACCCGGCGTTGACCCCGATCCTCATGGCGCAGCCGTGGTCCTTGGCGGCCTGGACCACCTCCCTGACCCTTTGCGCCGAGCCGATGTTGCCGGGGTTGATCCTAAGGCAGGCCGCCCCGGCCCTGGCCGCCTCGATGGCGCGCCGGTAGTGGAAGTGGATGTCCGCCACGATCGGGATCTTCGCCGCCTTGACGATCTGGGGCATGGCGGCGGTGGACGCCTCGTCCGGGCAGGAGACCCGCACCAGGTCCGCGCCGGCCTCCTCCACCTGGCGGATCTGGGCGATCGTCGCCTCGGCGTCCGCGGTCAGGGTGTTGGTCATGGTCTGCACCGTGATCGGCGCCCCACCGCCAACCTCGACGCTTCCAACCCGGATCTTCCGCGACACACGCCGCTGGATCATCCGCCACGGACGTACGTGATCAAGATCGCTCGCGCTCATGGCGGGCCATATAGCCGATCAGAACTCCGCTTGTCTGCCGCGCCGCGAGCGCCAGCCACGCCAGATAGCCGCCATAGACCAGGACCAGGCCCAGGCCCTCCAGGCGCGTGACCCGATTATTCCGGCCGGCGAACCAGACGAGCATGGCGGCCGAGGCGGCCAGCACCCAGATGTCCCGGTGGACGAGCTCGGGCGGGACGGCGATGGGCCGGACGAGGGCGGTCACGCCCAGCACGCCGAAGACGTTGTAGATGTTCGAGCCGATGACGTTGCCGAAGGCGACGTCCGGCTCGCGCCGGAAGCCGGCGACCGCCGAGGTGACGAGCTCGGGCAGGGAGGTTCCGAGCGCGACGATGGTCAGGCCCACCACCATGTCCGACACGCCGTACTGACGCGCCAGGGCGGCCGCGCCGTCCACCAGCGTGCGCGCGCCGAAGAGGGTGAGGCCGATCCCCGCGGCCGCCAGGGCAAGGGCCAGGCCGAACGCCGGCGCCGGGGCGATCCGCGCTTCGGCCGCGCGCGCCACGCGCTGGGCCTCGGCCTCGGGATCGGGCGTGCGCCGGATCCGCTCCTGGATCCAGGTCGTCCCCACATAGATCAGGAGCACGCTCAGGAAGGCCGCGCCGATTGTCCGGTCCAGGCGCCCGTAGAGCGCCACGCCGATAGCCGCCGCCGTGGCCAGGACCAGCATCGCGCCGTCGCGGCGAAAGGCGCGGGCCTCGACCGCGAAGGGCCGGACCAGGGCGGCGACCCCGACCACGAGCAGGGCGTTGGCGACGTTCGATCCGACCACCGCGCCGACGCCGATCCCCGGCGAGCCGGAACGGACGGCCTGCAGGCTGGTGAACAGCTCGGGCGCGGAGGTGCCGAACCCGACCAGGGTGATCCCGATCAGCAGGGGGGAGACGCCCAGGGTCCGCGCCGCCGAGGCCGCGCCGCGCACCAGCGCCTCGCCGCCCAGGACCAGCAGGGTCAGACCGACCGCGACCGCTGGCCAAGGCGCCAGCGACGGCAGCGCTGCGTCCACCGGGGCGCCCTTGGGTTCAGACCCGCTTGGCCGCGGCGGCGCGTCCGCGCAGGAGGCCCGCGACGGCGGCGAAGAGGGCGGGGCCGGCGACCGCGATCACCGGGGCGCTCGCACGCCACCAGCGGGCGCTGCGGCATAGCCTGCGCAGGCGCGACAGGGTCGGCGCCCGCCACAGAAGCCAGCGTTTCACCTGGGCGTCCTGATCCGGCGGGCCTTCGTAGATCTCGGCCACGGGATCTGCATCCACGGCGCGCTCGATGGCATCGAGGCTGCGGCGATAGGTGACCGCGCTGTCGAGCGCGACCCATCCCCAGAACACCGCCCAAAGCGCGCTCGCCTGAACCAGCCTGTCACGCGACATCCAAGGTCTCCGCCATTACGGCTCACAACATAGTGCGCCCGACGATCGCGCCTAGGGCCTTTCTCCCGGGGACCGCGGCATGGACCTGGGCGAGCGGGGCCTGAACCAGGAGATGGCGACGCCGCGGGATCCGGAGCGTTCCTTGCGCCGCGCGGTGCGGGCGGATCAGTTCGCGGCGGTGAGCTTGCCCAGCAGCGTGACGTTCGCCGTGAGGCCCGGCTGGATCTGGCCGTTGCGATAGACGTCCACCTGGGCGGGCTCGGAGACGTCGACGCTGAGCCGGTCTTCCTGGGGCGCGCGCCAGGCCTCGCCGGCGTGGAGCTGGCGGGCGAAGCGGACCGAGCCGTCCGGCGCGCGCACCACCAGAGAGATCGACTTCTTGGCCTGCAGGGTGATCACCGAAGCCGCGGCCGGAGCGCCGTACACGGCGCCGTGGGAGGTGAAGGTCGGCGGGGCGTCGGGGTCGAGCGCCGGCTGGGCGTTGGCCGCGTTCGCCAGGGCCGCGCCGGTCGGCGGCTGGGCCGCGTCGGCGCTCCTTCCCGGTATCGTCAGGCCCGGCGTCTGGTAGGGCGCCGGCACCGTGGACTCGGGCGGCGCGGGCTGGGCCGCGGACACCGCCACGGTCGCCTCGGCGGCAGGCTGGGCCGCCGCCGCCGGTGCGGAGATCGTGTCCGGCGGCGGGGCGGCGTCGTCGACCTTGGCGTGCTGGGCGAGGTTCCAGACCAGGACCGCCGAGATCACCACCGCGCCCGCGCCGATCAGAAGCGAGATGCGGATGTCCGAGTGCTTGCGCACGCCCACCGGGGCGTGCAGCGCCTCGGTGTCGCCGGGAACGTCCTGCTTGAAGCGCACGACCGCCGCCTCGGCGTCGAGGCCGAGGGTCCGGGCATAGGCCCGGACATAGCCGATGGTGAAGGGCCGCGACGGCAGCTCTTCGAGCCGCATCTCCTCCAGCGCCTCGAGATAGCCGCGCTTGATGCGCGTGGAGTCCGAAACGTCCTGCAGGCTGCGGCCAAGTCGCTGGCGCGCCGTGCGAAGGGCCGCGCCAATATTCAGCGCGCCGTCGATCACGGAGTCGAGGCCAGCATCGGCGTCGGACATGTCCACGCCGGCGGACATCAACAGATTGTGGGTAACCGCGCCCGTATCCAGCGGCATGGCTACTTTCGCCCTCACACACGGCCTGCGGCCATTACCCGCAGGACCACCCCCAACGTTTACAGCGCTTTCGTTAAGCCAATATTGTGGATATCAGCTTAGCCCCCGGAAATCAATGGGTTAAAGCGCCACGGATAGCTTCCGCGCCAAGGCTTCCACCTCGTTGCGGACAGATCCTCCGCTCCCCTTCAAAAGCGATGCCACGCCGCGCCTGGCGGCGTCCCGATCGCAGGAAAGCACCATGCGCTTGACCGGGCCCACGCCGGCCGGCGGCATCGAAAGCCGTTCGAATCCAAGGCCGATCAGGACGAAGGCCTCGAGCGGCCGGCCCGCCATCTCTCCGCACACGGACACCGGCGTCCCGGTCTCGGCGCAGGCGTCGCAGATCGCCTCGAGCGCGCGCAGCAGCGGAGGGGACAAGGGATCGTACCGATCCGAGACTCGCGGGTTCCCGCGGTCAGCGGCGAACATGTACTGCATCAGGTCATTGGTCCCGACCGAGACGAAGTCGGTCATCGCCAATAGCGCATCGAGATGCCAGACCAAAGACGGCGCCTCGATCATGGCGCCGACCAGCAGCGCCTTGGGCGCGGGCCGGCCGCGCCGCTCGGCCCAGGCGATCTCCTCGTCGACCAGGGACCTGGCGGCGCGAAACTCGTCGACGGAGGCGATCAGCGGGAACATCACCCGAAGCTCGCGCCCGCGCGCGGCGGAGATGAGCGCCCGAAGCTGGAGCCGCAGCAGGGCGGGCCGGTCCAGGCCCATGCGCACCGCCCGCCAGCCCATGGCAGGATTGTCCTCGCGGTCCGCCTGCAGATAGGGCAGCACCTTGTCGCCGCCGAGATCGAGGGTGCGGAAGATCACCGGCAGGCCGTTGGCGGCGTCCAGGACGCGGGCGTAGAGCTGGGTCTGGGCCGTGGTGCGCGGCAGCTCCTCGGCCACCATGAACTGGAACTCGGTGCGGAACAGGCCGATGCCCTCCGCGCCGGTCTCGGGCAGGATGTCCAGGTCGATCTCCAGCCCCGCGTTCATCAGCAGGGTGATGTGGGCGCCGTCCTTGGTGACGGCCGGGGTGTCGCGGAGCCGCGCGAACTCGGCCTCGCTGCTGGGCGCGCACCTGCATGCGCGCCTTCATGGCCTCGACCACGTCCGAGCGCGGGCGCAGGAACGCTTCGCCGCGCTCGGCGTCGACGATCACCGGGTCGCCCTCGGAAACGCGGTCGCGCAGGCCGGTCAGGCGTCCGACGCAGGGGATGTCGATGGCGCGGGCCACGATGGCGGCGTGGCTGGTGGGCGAGCCCTCCTCGAGCAGAAGGCCCTTGAGCCGGGTCCGGTCGTATTCGAGCAGGTCCGCGGGCCCCAGGTTGCGGGCCACCAGGATGGCGTTGTCGGGCAGGACGCGCTTCTTCTGGACGTCGCCGGACAAGTGGCGCAGCAGCCGGTCATTGAGATCCTCGAGGTCGTGCAGCCGCTCGCGCAGATAGGGGTCCCGCGCCTGGCCCATGCGCGCGCGGTGCTCGGAGCGGACGCGCTCGACCGCGGCCTCGGCGGTCAGGCCCGAGCGCACGGCTTCCTCCAGCGAGTGGTTCCAGCTCTGGCTGCGCGAGAACATCCGGTAGGCCTCGAGCACCTCGAAGGAGGCGCCGGCCATGCTGTGCTGGCCCTCCATCATCTCGTCGATCTGGTCCTGGAGCGCGGCGATGGCGGCCTTGAGCCGCTCCTCCTCGCGCGCGGCGTCCTCGGAGAGGAGCTGCTCGGGGGCGACGGTGGTCTCATGCAGCACCACCACGCCGTAGGCGAGGCCCTCGGCCAGCTT
The DNA here is from genome assembly GCA_963775275.1 of uncultured Alphaproteobacteria bacterium. Taxonomy (GTDB): domain Bacteria; phylum Pseudomonadota; class Alphaproteobacteria; order Caulobacterales; family Caulobacteraceae; genus JANWHQ01. The sequence continues at coordinate 3,218,676 of CAVZII010000005.1, forward strand.
GACGCCCCTGAGCCGCTCGGGGCGGTGGGGCGCGATCTCGACATCCTTGAGCTCGGCCTCGCCGACCAGCTCGCCCTGGGCGACCATCTCGGCCAGCACCATGGCGATGATCTGCAGGTCCTCGATCTCGTCCTCGGAGTAGACCCGCTCGGTGCGGTTCTGGACCGCCAGCACGCCGATGGTGCGACCGCCTCTCAGCAGCGGCACGCCGAGGAAGGCGTGGTAGGGATCCTCGCCCGTCTCCGGCCGGTAGGAGAACGCCGGGTGCTCGGGGGCGTTGGACAGGCTGAGCGGCCGGCCCATGCGCATGATCTCGCCGACCAGGCCCTCGCCGGGCTTCATCCGCGTCTTGTGCACGGCCTGGGGGTTCAGGCCCTCGGTGGCGAAGAGCTCCATGTCGGCGGAGGCGCGCCGCAGGTAGATCGAGCAGACCTCGGCCACCATCTCGCCGGCGATGATCCGCACGACCTTGTCCAGCTTGGACTGGGCCGGGCCCGCGCCGGCCATGGCCTCGCGGATCTGCCGCAGCAGGCTGCGCGGCGCGCGTATTCCCGGCGACGGGGCCATGGGTGCAACGACTCTCCCTACTGGCGGCGTTCTTTAGACTGGCCGAGGCCCCTTAGGGTAGCAACGAAGCGCGACGATCGCCCGAAGCACGCAGGGCGCTTCAATTCCGATCGCTCCGGGGCCGTGTCCGCCGAAGGATTAATTCGCCAGTTGAAATCCGCCAGTCAAGTGGCACTATCATGTCATGAGCGAGCCCGAGGTCGTCCGATACACCGCCGCGGACGTGGCGCGGCTGTGCGGCGTGAGCGAGCGGACGGTGCGCTACTACGTCGAGGAGGGGCTCTTGCCGCGTCCGGCGGGCCGGGGCCGCGGCGCGCATTTCCGCGAAGAGCACCTGACCCGCCTTCACCTGATCCGGGCGATGCAGGATGCAGGAAACGATCTAGAGACCATCGGGGTTTACCTGGAAGAGCTCGAGTCCGAGGTGAGGGAGCGCGGACGCGGCTTCGAGGAAGCGCTGTCGATCTGGACCGCGCGGCGCGAGACCGACGCGATGCGGGCCCTGATCCTGAGCAACCGGCCCACGCCCATGAGCCGCGTGCGCGTGGCCGACGGCCTGGACCTGTTGATCGACGCGGGCGTGCAGCTCCCGTCGCCGGCCCGGCTCGCCTCGATGGTCGCGGCGATCCGCCAGGCGTTCGGGATCGATGATGAGTGAGCGCGCGCCGTCCGATGCGGCGGCGGCTCGGTCTTGACACGGATCCGGATCCTGGAGACGGGCGACGAGGCGCTGCTCGCGGCCGCCTGCCGGATCCACCTGGACGAGGACGTCGCCCATGAGCGGCGCGCCTTGCTTCTGGCCGACCCGGCCTTCGTGGCTGTCGCGGCGCTGGACGAGGCGGGCGCGCCGATCGGCCTGGTCTACGGCCACGAGCTGAACCGGCCGATCCAGACGGATCTCCTGATCTACTCGGTGGATGTCGGCGAGGCTCATCGCGGACGCGGCGTCGGCAAGGCGATGATCCAGGCGCTGGTCCGGCTCGGGGAGGCGCGCGGGTGGGGCGAGATGTGGGTCCTGACCAATGCCTCCAATACCGCCGCCATGCGGCTCTATGAGAGCAGCGGCGGCGTGCGCGACCAGTTCGATGTCGAGATGTTCGCCTTTCCGTTGGCCGCGGGCGACAGGATCGACGGCTAGTGTCCCGATTCCGAAGTTCGCAGCCGAGGGCGCCGCCATCATCATGCGAACTTCTGATCCACCACACTAGTGCTGCGAGGCTCAAACGAATGGTCCGCCAATCGCTTGAGCCTCGCAGCACAAGTCCTTGATTTAGCGCATCGAACCACAGACGGATGATGAAGCATCCGTCTGCTACGATGCGCTAGGCCTGATCCAGCCCGTAGGCCGCGTGCAGCGTTCGGACCGCCAGCTCGGTGTAGGCCGCGTCGATCAGGACGCTGATCTTGATCTCGGAGGTGGAGATCACCTGGATGTTGATGCCCTTCTCCGCCAGCGCCTTGAACATGGTGTTGGCGACGCCGGCATGGCTGCGCATGCCCACCCCGATCACCGAGACCTTGGCGACGTTCTCGTTGATCGCGACGTCCTCGAACCCGATCTCGTCCTTGGCGGCGCACATGATCTCGCCCGTGCGCGCCGCGTCGCGCTTGCCCACGGTGAATTCCATGTTGGCCACCCCCGCGCCGCGGGCGTGCGACTGGACGATCATGTCGACATTGACGTTGGCGTCGGCGAGCTTGCCGAAGATCGCGGCCGACACGCCCGGATGGTCGGGAAGGCCGTAAAGGGTGATCTTGGCTTCGTCGCGGCTGTAGGCCACGCCCGAGACGATCCGCTTCTCCACGATCTCCTCCTCGTCGCAGACGATGGTGCCCGCGTCCTCGCCAGCGATCTGGCCCGGCTCGATGAAGCTCGACAGCACCCTGACCGGGACCCGCCGCGCCATGGCGAGCTCGACCGAGCGGGTCTGCAGCACCTTGGCCCCCAGCGAGGCCATCTCGAGCATCTCCTCGTAGGAGACGCGGCGAAGGCGGCGCGCCTTGTCCTCGATGCGCGGGTCGGTGGTATAGACCCCGTCCACATCGGTGTAGATATCGCACTGGGCGCCGAGCGCGGCCGCCACGGCCACGGCCGAGGTGTCCGAGCCGCCGCGTCCGAGCGTGGTCACGCGTCCGCCGCGCGTGACGCCCTGGAAGCCCGCGATCACGGCGACCTCGCCCGAGGTCATCGCCCCTTCGAGCCGCTCCGGCGGAATGTCGTCGATACGGGCCCGACCGTGGGCCTCGTCGGTGATGATCGGCACCTGCCAGCCGAGGAAGGAGCGGGCGCGCACCCCGATGTTGCGCAGGGTCATGGCCAGGAGCCCGGCGGTGATCTGCTCGCCCGAGGCGACCACGGCGTCGTACTCGTCGTCGCACTCGGCAATCCCCTGGGCGGGGCGGCCCGCGCCGTCGGTCCAGGCCACGAGCTCGTTGGTGCGGCCGGCCATGGCGGAGACCACGACGGCGACCTGGGCGCCGGCCTCGACCTCGGCCTGGACCAGCCCGGCGACCCTGCGGATGCGCTCCAGGTCGGCCACGGATGTCCCGCCGAACTTCATCACCAGCCGAGACACGCCTGGCCGCCTCCTTCAGATTCCGCTTGCCACGGGATGCGCGGCTCGACATGTCCGACCGCGAAACGCCGCCTTCTAGCGGCGCGGCAAGAGCCCTGCAATGACCCACGCCCAGGGGCCGAGCGTCGATGTCGAGGAGGTCGAGCGCTTCTCGCGCCAGGCGGAGGACTGGTGGCGGCCGGACGGCAAGTTTGCGCCGCTGCACCGGTTCAACCCCGTTCGCCTGGGGTTCATCCGTGAACAGGCGCTGGAGCGGTTCGGCAGGGACGGGACCCAGCGCCGCCCGTTCGAGGGCCTGCGCCTGCTCGACATCGGCTGCGGCGGCGGCCTCTTGAGCGAGCCGATGACGCGGCTCGGGTTCGAGGTCACGGGCGTCGACGCCTCGGAGCGCAACATCGGCGCAGCCAAGGCGCATGCGGCGGCCGGCGGGCTCGCCATCGAATACCTTTGCTCGACGGTCGAGACCCTGCTGGAGGAGGAGAGCGAGCCCTTCGACCTCATCCTCAACATGGAGGTCGTCGAACATGTGGTTGATCCGGCGGCCTTTCTGAGGAGCTGCGTGCGCCTCCTGTCGCCGGGCGGCCTGATGATCGTCGCCACCTTGAACCGCACGGCCAAGGCCATGGCGCTGGCGGTGGTCGGCGCCGAGCACATCCTGCGCTGGCTGCCGGTGGGGACCCACGACTGGCGCAAGTTCGTCAAGCCGAACGAGATGCGCGCCTGGCTGGGCGGCGAGGGCGTGGAAGTGGCGGGGCCCTTCGGCGTCAGCTTCAGCCCCCTGAGCGGGCGCTGGTCGCGCTCGGGCGACGCCGACGTGAACTATATGATGACGGTGACGCGGGACTGAGCGACTTCAGTTCAGCTCGCGCTTCTCCGGCGGCTTGGGCGGCAGGGGCGCGATCGGGACGCCGTCCTTGACCAGGTCACGCACCTGAACGGGCGAGGCCTCGCCATAGATGCCGCGGCTTTCGGACTTTCCTTCATGTATCGCACGAGCTTCCAAGGCGAAGCTGTCGCCGACATAGTCGAAATTGTCCTCGACGTGGCGGCGGACCTCGCTCATGGCCTGCATCATCATGCTCTTCACCTCGGGCGTCGGATCGGGATGCGCCTGGGCCTTGGTTCCCTGGACCGCGGGGGCCATGATCGCCTTCCTGACCGCGCGCGAGGCGCAGTAGGGGCACTCGACCATTCCCTTTCCCTGCTGCTCGTCGAAGTCGGACGAGGCGGAGAACCAGCCCTCGAACGGATGGTCGTGCTCGCAGACCAGCGCGTACCTGATCATGACGCGCGCCCGGGCGCGGCGAAGGCGCGGTCGTTGACCAGCGCCGGGATGGCGGCCCGGGCCTTGGCGACCTCGTCCAGATCGAGGTCGGCCGAGATCACGCAGGGCTCGTCGTGGTCGGCCTTGGCCAGGACCTGGCCCCAGGGGCCCACGATGGTCGAGCGCCCCCAGGTGCCGCGGCCGTCCTCGTGGAGGCCGCCCTGGGCGGGCGCCAGGACGAAGGCGGCGGTCTCGATCGCCCGCGCGCGCAGCAGGATTTCCCAGTGCGCCTCGCCCGTGGGGCGGGTGAAGGCCGCCGGCACGCTGATGATCACGGCCCCTGCCTTGGCCAGGGACCTGTAGAGATGTGGGAAGCGGACGTCGTAACACACGGAAAGCCCGAGCTTTCCCCAGGGCGTGTCGGCCACGGTCGCCCGCTCGCCCGGCGTATAGAGGGCGGACTCCCGGTGCCGCTCGCCAGTGGGCAGGTCGACGTCGAACATGTGGATCTTGTCGTAGGTCGCCTTGATCGCGCCGTCCTCGCCGACGAGGACGGAGCGGTTGGCGAGCAGGCCGTCCTCGCGCCGGACCAGGGCCGAGCCGATCAGGATCCAGACGCCGAGCTCGCGGGCCAGGGCGCGAAGACCCAGGACGCACTCGTCGTCATCGAGGGTCGCCGCCGCCGCGAAGAGCTGCTTGCGGTCACGCTGCAGGATGTTGGTCGCCTCGGGCGTGGCGATCAGCCGGGCGCCCGCCTCGGCCGCCTGGCGCACCAGGGGCGCGGCCTGAGCGAGCGCGGCGGCCTGGATGGCCGGAGTCCTCAGCTGGACCAGGGCGGCGCGAAGGATCGTCATGCGGCCAGGAGCGGATCCAGCTCGCCCGCGCGCTCGAGCGCCATCATGTCGTCGCATCCGCCCACGTGCCGGTCGCCGACGAAGATCTGCGGGTAGGTGTAGCGGCCCGAGCGCTCGATCATCTCGCGGCGCTTGTCGGGGGCGCTCGAGGCCTTGATCTCCTCCACCTCCACGCCCTTGCGGGCCAGCAGGCCCAGAGCGGCCGAGCAGTAGGGGCAGAAGGGCTTGGTGTAGATCGTGACCTTGGCCATGCGAGTCCCGGAAACGGCAAGCGGAACCGTCATATGGTGATCGGCCCCGGCAGCGCCATAGGCAAGGCCGTGGATGCCGCGGCGGCGCCCCGGCGGGTCAAGCCTGGCGCGCCTCGCGCACCTTGGCGATGACCGCCACGTCGACAGCCCGCGCGCCCGCGCGCAGGAGGGCCCGGGCGCAGGCCTCGGCCGTGGCGCCCGTGGTCATGACGTCGTCGATCAGGAGGATGCGCCGGCCCTCGATCCTGGCGCGCCGGCGCACGGGGACCTCGAAGACCCCGGCGACGGAGCGTCGGCGGCCCACGGCCGACTTGCCGGCCTGGCCGCCGGGGCGACGGCGCCGCAGCGCCCCGGGCAGATAGGCGAGGGCGAACCGCCGGGCGAGGGGGCGCGCCAGCTCGGCGGCCTGGTTGTAGCGGCGCCGCAGGAGCCGCCACGGATGCAGCGGCACGGGAACGACCGCGTCGGCCTCGTCGATCAGGTCGAGCGCGGCCCGGCCGATCCAGGACGACAGCAGGGGCGCGAGGTCGGTCCGGTCGGCGTGCTTGAGCTTGAGGACGAGATCGCGCGAGGCCTCGTCGTAGAGGCAGGCGGCGCGCGCCCGCGAGAAGACGCGGGGACGGGCGAGGCACGCCGGGCAGCGCACGCCGTCCCCGAGGTCGATCTCGAACGGGGCGCCGCAGCCGTCGCATACCGGCGCCTCGATGAAGGCGATCCGGCTCCAGGCCTCGGCGCTCATGCCCGGCGACTGGGCCGCGCCGCCGTCCAGGGCCCGCGGCGGCAGGATCAGGTCGACGAGGCCGCGCCCCACCGAGCGCCAGCTCACGCCGGGGAGTTTCCACAAGGCCGCCGCCACGCCATCTTGCAGCCGCATGAGCTCCGCGCCCTTCCTGTTCGACCGCGCCCTTCACCGCCGCCGCCTCGATCGCGCCGCCGGGGGATATCCGGCCGCCGGCTTCCTCAAGGCCCGCGCCGCCGAGGACGTGGTGATGCGCCTGGAGGCCATCATGCGCAGCTTCAGCGCGGCCGTCGACCTGGGCGCGCGCGACGGCGCCTTCGCCAGGGCGCTCGCGGCGAGCGCGGCGCGCGATCGGATCGGGTTCCTGGCCGAGACGGACCTCTCGTTGCGGATGCTGGCGGGACGGCCCGGCGCGCGCGTGCAGGCGGACGAGGAGCGTTTGCCGTTCGCCGGCGAGAGCCTGGACCTCGTGGTCTCGACCCTGGCGCTGCATTGGACCAACGACCTGCCCGGCGTGCTGATCCAGGTCCGCCGGGCGCTGAGACCGGACGGCCTGTTCATCGGCGCGATCCTGGGCGGCGCAACGCTCGGCGAGCTGCGCGCCTGCCTGATCGAGGCCGAGGCGGAGCTGTGCGGCGGCGCGGGACCCCGGGTCTCGCCGTTCGCCGACGTGCAGGACGCCGCGGGGCTGTTGCAACGGGCGGGCTTCGCCCTGCCGGTGGCCGACGTGGACAGGGTCCAGGTCGGATATGAGAACGCGCTGGCGCTGATGGCCGACCTTCGGGCGATGGGCGAGACGAGCGTGCTCGTCGAGGGCGCGCGCCGGCCTCTGTCGCGGGCGGCGCTGGGGCGGGCGGCCCAGCTCTACGGCGAGCGGTTCGCGCGTCCGGACGGCCGGATCACGGCCACCTTCGAGATCATCGTCATGACCGGCTGGGCGCCGCATCCGGACCAGCAGCAGCCGCTGCGGCCGGGATCGGCGAAGATGCGGCTGGCCGACGCGCTCGGGACCACCGAGCGGCCCGCCGGGGAGAAGGCCGGCGGCGGCTGACGATTCCCCCTTGCGCCTGACGCTGCGTCATAGCCCACGAACGGCGGCGTCCATCATGGAGACCCCCGCCCGATGACCCCGCGCGAGGAACGATATCTGTCCGCCGCCGAGGCCGCCAAGGCGCTCGGGGTGACGACCCGCGCGCTTCGTCTCTACGAGGAGAAGGGCCTCGTCCAGCCGATGCGGACGGGGACGGGATGGCGCGCCTACGGCCGCGAGGCCCTGACGCGCCTGCATCAGGTGCTGGCGCTGAAGCGCCTGGGCTTCAGTCTCAAGGCCGTCGGCGACCTCATGCGGGGCCGCCTGTCGAGCCTGGAGGCCGTGCTCGAGCTGCAGGAAGGGGTTCTCGAAGCCCGCAAGGCGGAGGCCGAGCAAGCGCTCGGCCTCGTGCGGCGAGCCAGGGCGCGCCTGAAGTCCGGCGGGGACCTGTCGGTGGACGACCTGACCACCCTGACCCGGGAGACCAACATGAGCGAACGCATGGACGAAGCGGAGATGAAGGCCATCTTCGATCCCCTCATCCAGAAGCATTATGACGCTGAGAGCATGGAGAAGCTGAGCCGCCGGCCGCCCTACGACCAGGCGGCGATCTCGCAGGCGTGGAGCCAGCTCGGCGCGGACGCCCAGGCCGCCATGGCCAAGGGTGATCCGACGACGCCGGAAGCGATGGACGTGGCGCGCCGCTGGCGGGATCTCGTGGGCCAGTTCACTGGCGGGGACCCGAGGATCGAGGCCAGCCTGCAGGCGGTCTGGAAGGAGGCGACGGCCGATCCCGCCGCGGCCGCCCGGCTGCGACACGATCCGAGGCTCATGGCGTTCCTGCAGAAGGCGGCCGAGGCGGCGCGAGCGCAGGACGGCTGATCGCCGCGAGAGGGCGGCGGCTTCAGAGCGGACTCAGCGGATGGCGGACCTGAGCCCGCCCAGCCCGCCTGCGGCTCCTTCGCGGTCGCGCAGGGCGACGCGGGTCACGCGCGCCCCATCCGAGGCCTTGGCCAGCCTCGTCCCGTCGTCGGGCCTGGCCGCAGCGGCGAGCAGGCCGTCGATCCGCGACTTCTCCGCCTTGAACGCCTTGAGGTCCCGGCCGGCCAGGATCGTCCCCTGCGGCACCTTGGCGCCCTTGGGGTTCACCTTGCGGCCGTCGACGATGACCTCGTAGTGCAGGTGCGGGCCGGTCGACTCACCGGTCGAGCCGACGTAGGCCACGATCTGGCCCTGATGCACGTGCTGGCCGCGCTTCACGGCCCATCCCGACAGGTGGCCGTAGCCGGTCTCGAAATGGGCGTTGTGCCGGATCTCGAGCCACCGTCCATAGCCGCCGGCCCAGCGCGCCTCCTCCACCACGCCGTCGCCCGCGGCATAGACCGGCGTGCCGACCGGCGCGGCGAAGTCGATGCCCGCGTGCATGCGCGTGTAGCCGAGGATCGGATGCAGCCGCATGCCGAAGCCCGAGGTGATCCGCACCACATCCAGCGGCGTGCGCAGCAGGAAGCCGCGGATATTCTTGCCGAACTGATCGAAGAAGTTGGCCTGGGTCGAGCCGGACGGCTTGAACCGGTAGAACTTGGTGGTCTGCCCCTTGGCGTCGATCTCGGCGTAGAGCAGGTCGCCGGTGTCGACGGTGCGGCCGGAGTCGGTGGCCTGGCGGTCGAACACCAGGCGGAACTCGTCGCCGGACTGGATGTCGCGGCTGAAGTCGAGCTTGTGGGCGAAGAGCTTGACCACCTCGGCCGTGAGCTCGGGCGTGGCGCCGGCGGCGACGGCCGAGGCGTAGAGCGAGTCGGAGATCTTGCCCTGTGCGACGGTGGTCTCGTCGCGGATCTTCTCTTCCATCTCGCGAAGGCGCAGGGCGCCGTCGAAGGTGCGCGACAGGGTGATGGCGGTGGCCGGGCCCGTGCGCATGGACAGGCCGATCAGCCGCACCGGGCCCCGGCGGTCCCGCGGGCGGGCGACGGCGGCCTCGAAGGCGAGGCCCGCCTTGACGTTGACGGTGTCGAAGGCCGAGCCCAGCGCGTTGACGGCCTGGCGGGCCTCGTCGGGGGCGACGCCCAGGCGCATCACCGCCTGCACGAAGGTCTCGCCCGGCGCGATCTTCATCGTCACCTTCTCGGGCCTGGCGAAGCCCGGCTGGGTCTCGGCCTGGGCGAAGGCCTCGTTCTGCAGGGCCAGGACGGCGGCGTGATCGAGCGGCCTCAGGCCACGGGCGTGGGGCGACTGACGGACCGTGAGCTGCCAGCTGAGGGCGAGGGCGGCGCATCCGGCGACGCAGAGCGCGAGCCGCGGCGCATACCGGACCGGCGGGTGACGCGGATCGAACTGTTGCATCGCACCCCCGAACTACGACGCGGCGACGAGCCGAACGAAACCAGGGCCGGCGCCCGACGAGTTCACGCCAGGACGATGGCCGACGAAAATGGTTAAGATCAAGTAACTTATCCGAGCAGTTCCGCATGCAGCTCCACTCCGAGCCCCGGATTGAACCAGACTGACCCGCGCCCCACGGCGCTTGGGCGGCCGCTGCGACTTTCATGCCGGAACGACGTCGCGACGACGCGTCACAGGATCTCGGCGACGGTCTCGGCTGGGCGGCACAGGCGTACGCCCCTGGGCGTCTCCACGATGGGACGCTCGACCAGGATGGGATGCGTCTCCATCGCGGCCAGCAGCGCGTCGTCGGAGACGCCGGCCGCCAGCAGCCCCAGCTCCTCGGCCGGCGTGCCGCGCGCGCGCAGGACGTCGCGCGGACGCTTGCCCATGCGGCCCAGCAGCCGCTTCAGCTCGGCGCGGGTCCATCCGGTCTTGAGGTACTCGACGACGCGCGGCTCGCGTCCGCTCTTGCGGATCAGCTCCAGAGCATTGCGCGAGGTCCCGCAGGACGGATTGTGGTGGATGACGACGGGGAAGTCCTGGCTCATGGCCCAGCCAGTTGGCGCAAGCCGGCGTCCGAGGCAAGCCTGACCGTGGTCAGCCCGCCAGCTTCGCCTTGCCGATCACCACGGCGGCGTCCGAATTCATCCAGGGCATCGCCTGGGCCGGGCGGGGCGGAAGGGGCGCGGCGCCTGCGGGCCAGCCGTCGACGATCTCGGCCCACCGGACCTCCACCGCCCCCTTCGGCGCGAGGAACGACACCTGGAGCGGCGCGGCCGCGCCATGCCAGACGATGTGGGTCCAGGCCCCGGGCGCGGACCACGCCGGCGCGGCCTCGCCGTCCACCAGGGCGCCGGCGGCGGCGGCTTCGCTGCGGATGTCGAGGCGGAGCTCCCTCGCCTGGGACCGCGGTGCGATCAGGAAGGTGACGCGGCCGGCGGGGTCGCGCGTCAGATCGACGCTGGGCGGGACGACCCCGGCCGGATGCGCCAGGGTCACGTGCGCGCGCCGCGCCAGGGGCTGGAGGTCGGCGGTGGTGATGTCCGAGCTCCAGGCCTGGAGCATGCGGCGTGACCAGTCGTCCACCCGCCGAAGGAGGCTGGCGCGCCAGAACTGGCCGGTGTCGGTGACGTCCACATACGCCGCCTCCGTCGGGCGCGGATGGCGCGCCGTCCACGGGTGGGTGAGGCGAAGGCCGAGGACGATCACGAGGCTGAGCATGAGCGCCGCTGCGCCCACGACCAGGCCGACGCGCCCGGGCGAGGCGGGCCAGAGCAGCGGGAAGAGGACCAGCGAGCCCATCAGCGAGAAGATGGCCAGCGCCCAGGGCAGGTCGGCTCCCACGCCCAGCGCCACGGCGTGGGCCACGTAGAGGATCTGGGCGAGCGGCAGGGCGGCGAGGACCGCGGCGAACACGGCCGCGGAGGCGCTCGACCAGTCGCCCCGCCAGCGCAGGGACAGGACGGCGGTCAGGACCGACAGGACGAGGAGCGGCCAGGCCAGGAGGTAGGCGGCGAGCGGAGCGGCGGCCTGGGCGGCGGCGGCGAGCACCAGCGCCACGGCGAACGCGCCGGCCAGGGCGCTCCAGAAGCGAGGCCGCCCGAGGCCCGTCACGGCGAAGGCGAGGACGGTCCCGCCGAGGCCGGCCAGGGCCATCGCCGCCTCGTAGGCGCCGAAACGCGCGTAGAGCGCCTTCTCGTCCGCGAAGCCGGGCCCGACGCCCGTCAGATGGCGAGCCAGCGCCATGACGGCGGCCGAGGCGCCGACGGCGAGGATGAGGGCGGCGGCCCCGCGGACGGCGTCGAGCGCCTTGAACGGCTCGCCGCGGAAGCCGCGGCTCAGGCCGAAGGCGCCGATCCCGGCCGCCATCAGGACCACGATCCAGCCGGCCCAGCCGGGATAGACGACCATGGGCCCGCCGAGGAGGTCGGAATAGACCACGTCCGCCCGCCTGGCCGGCAGGGCCTTGGCGTCGGCCAGGGCGCGGGCGGCGGCCAGCACCTGCTCGCCCATGTGCTGCAGGCTGCCCTGGTCGAGGGCGGCGGCGGTGGAGCTGGCGGCGTGATAGTCGAAGGGCCGGCCTATGAAGGCGTAGTTGAGCCCGGCGATCCCGCGCGCCATCGACACGGTGAAGTCGGTGTCGTTGGGCATGTGGGCGTAGACGTAGCCCGACAGGGAGCTGGCGGTGGGGTTCACCGCCGAGCGGGCGAACAGGTCGATCATGCCGCCGTCGCCGGCGCCGGCCTGGAACATGTAGACCCGCCCGCCGCCGCCGCGGGATTCCATGTTGAGGACCGCGCCGATCCGCCGCGAGAGCGGATCGGACGCGAAGAAGGAGCGCGCGCCCAGGAGCCCAGCCTCCTCGCCATCGGTGATCAGGAAGACGACATCGCGCTCGGGCGGGGGGGCCGCCTTCATCAGCCGCGCGATCTCGAGCGCCGTGGCGACGCCTACGGTGTCGTCGGCGGCCCCGGGCGAGGCCGGGACCGTGTCGTAGTGGGCCATGATCGCCACCGCCGGCGCCGTGCGCGAGCGGCCCGGCAGGACGGCGACGATGTTCTGGACCCGGCCGCCCTCGAGGAAGGCCTCGCCGCCGTAGAGGCGCGGCTCGATGGCCCGCCCCTGCTGCACGCGCGTCTCGAGGCCCGCGGCGCGGAATCGGGCGAGGACGACGTCGCGCACCCGGTCGTGCTCGGCCGAGCCCAGCGGATGGGGCCGGCGGGCGAGCTCCTCGACGTCCCCCATGGCGCGCTGGCCCGAAAAGCGTCCGGGCGCCTCCGGTCGGGGCGAGGGGGTGCGCGACGCTCCCCAGGCCACGAGCAGGCCGAGGGTCAGCGCCAGCGCCAGGGCGATCCATCTCGGCATGTGACTGTTCCCCCTGCCCGGATCATAAGCACGGTGCGGGCCAGCCGTCGAACGCCGGGAAGGAGGGACCGATGTCGCAAGCCGGGACGGTGGCGAGCCGCATCCCGAAGACCGTGTGGACGCTCGGCCTGGTGTCGCTGTGCATGGACACATCCTCGGAGCTGATCCACAGCCTGCTGCCCGTGTTCCTGGTCGGAACCCTGGGCGCGAGCCCGGCCTTCCTCGGCCTGGTCGAAGGCGTCGGAGAGGCGACGGCCTCGATCATCAAGGTGTTCTCGGGCTGGCTCAGCGACCGGCTGGGAAAGCGCAAGCTGCTGGCCGTCGCCGGCTATGGCCTGGCGGCGCTGACCAAGCCGGTGTTCGCCATCGCGGTCACGCCCTACGAGGTGCTCGCGGCGAGGTTCGTGGACCGTGTGGGCAAGGGCGTGCGCGGCGCGCCCCGTGACGCCCTGGTGGCCGACGTGACCCCGGCGGAGGTCCGCGGCGCGGCCTTCGGGCTGAGGCAGGGGCTCGACACGGTGGGCGCCTTCGCCGGGCCCCTGGCCGCGATCGGGCTGATGGCCTGGCTGCACGACGATATCCGTGCGGTCTTCTGGTGGTCGGTCATCCCAGCCGCGGCGGCGGTGCTCCTCCTGGTCGTGGGCGTCAGGGAGCCGACGTCCCGGAGGCCGGCCGCGGTGCGGGCGGCCAGGGCGCCGACAGGATGGTCCGGGCTCGGACGGCTTGGCGAGCCGTTCTGGATCGTCACGGCGGTGGGGACGGTGTTCGCCCTGGCCCGTTTCAGCGAAGCCTTCCTGATCCTGAAGGCGAGGAACGCAGGGCTCAGCCTCGCGCTGACGCCGACGGTGCTGATCGCGATGAACGTGGTCTATGCGGTGGCGGCGTCTCCGGCGGGCCGGCTGTCGGACCGCATCGACCGGCGGATCGTGCTGGGCGGGGGGCTCGCCGTGCTGATCGCGGCGGATGCGGTGATGGCCGAGGGGAGCGGCCTGGGCGCAGTCTTCGCGGGCGTGGCGCTATGGGGCCTGCACCTTGGCCTGACGCAGGGCCTGCTGTCGGCCCTGGTCGCCGACACCGCGCCGGCCGAGGCGCGCGGCACGGCTTTCGGCGTGTTCAACCTGGCGTCGGGCCTGGCGTTCCTGGCGGCAAGCACGCTGGCCGGCGTGCTGTGGAGCTCGATCGGGCCGACGGCGACGTTCGAGGCGGGCGGAGGCTTCGCGCTGCTCGCCCTGATTGGCCTGATCGTGCTGGCGCGGCGGACCGTGAAACCGGCGTAGTCGGTCGGCGCCGCCTCAGGCGGCGACTTCCTGCTGGCCCTCGGTCGGGTCGCGAAGGACATAGCCGCGGCCCCACACCGTCTCGATGTGGTGCTTGCCGTTGGCGGCGGCGGCCAGCTTCTTGCGCAGCTTGCAGATGAAGACGTCGATGATCTTCAGCTCGGGCTCGTCCATGCCGCCGTAGAGATGGTTCAGGAACATCTCCTTGGTGAGCGTCGTGCCCTTCCGAAGCGAGAGCAGCTCGAGCATCTGATATTCCTTGCCGGTCAGATGCACGCGGTGGCCGTTCACCTCCACCGTCTTGGCGTCGAGGTTGACGGTGATGTCGCCGGTCTTGATCACCGACTGCGCGTGGCCCTTGGAACGGCGGACCACCGCATGGATGCGGGCCACGAGCTCGTCCTTGTGGAATGGCTTGGTCATGTAGTCGTCCGCGCCGCCGCCCAGGGTCTTGACCTTGGTGTCGATCTCGGCGGTGCCGGACAGGATCATGATCGGGGTGTTGATCTTGGCGACCCGAAGCTGCCGCAGGACGTCCATGCCGGACATGTCGGGCAGATTGAGGTCGAGCAGGATCAGGTCGTAGTCGTAGATCTTGCCCAGATCGACGCCTTCTTCACCCAAGTCCGTCGTGTAGACATTGAAGCCCTCGGACTTGAGCATCAGCTCGATGCTCTGCGCGGTCGCGCTGTCGTCCTCGATCAACAGTACGCGCATCCAATCCCTCCCGACGGATACGGCCACACCCCACCAGAACGGGCGCGGCCGCAGGCCTGGCTCAGCGATTCACGGTATGAGAACAGGTCCTTAAACTTCGTTAATCTGAACATCCGCTTGATCCGATTAGGGTGATTTGGCGCGCACGGGCAAGCGTCGCCGAACCAGAAAATTAACCATATCCGCCGATCCTGCCGGACGCTGGGCGAAAGGGGCTGAAATCCCTTTGCGGTCGGGTGTTCGGCGTGTCCGGAGGGGCGTGGTTGCAGGATCTGCTGGCGGCGGTGGAGCGGATCGATCCCCTGACCGTGTCCGGCAGGGTCGCCGCCGTGAGCGGGCTCCTGATCGAGACGCGCGGCGGATTGACCCGACTGGCGGTGGGCGCCCGCGCCGAGATCCGGCGGCGGGCCGAGCGGCCGCTCCCCTGCGAGGTCGTGGGCTTCCGGGACGACTGTGCGCTGCTCATGCCGTTCGGGCCGGTCGAGGGCGTGGCGCCGGGCGCGGAGATCCGCATCGCCTCTGAGGTCGCGAACGTGCGTCCCACGCTGGCCTGGAAGGGCCGGGTGATCGACGCCTTCGGCGAGCCGATCGACGGCAGGGGCCCGCTGCCCCAGGGTCCGACCCCCTATCCCATGCGCGCGCCGCCGCCGCCGGCCCATGCCCGCGGCCGGGTGGGCCAAAGGCTCGATCTGGGCGTGCGGGCCATGAACGTCTTCACCACCTGCTGCCGGGGCCAGAGGCTTGGGGTCTTCGCCGGCTCGGGCGTGGGCAAGTCGGTCCTGCTCTCGATGCTGGCGCGCGAGGCCTCGTGCGATGCGGTGGTGGTGGGCCTGATCGGCGAGCGCGGCCGGGAGGTGCGCGAGTTCATCGAGGAGACGCTGGGGGAAGCGGGCCTTCGCCGCGCCGTGGTGGTGGTGGCGACATCCGACGAGCCCGCGCTGAAGCGCCGGCAGGCCGCCTATCTGACGCTGGCGATCGCCGAGTTCCTGCGCGACCAGGACCAGCAGGTGCTCTGCCTGATGGACTCGGTGACGCGCTTCGCCATGGCCCAGCGCGAGATCGGGCTGGCGGCGGGCGAGCCGCCGACCACCAAGGGCTATACCCCGACGGTCTTCACCGAGCTGCCCAAGCTGCTCGAGCGGGCCGGGCCCGGGCCGGTCCGCCCGGACGGGACCGAGGCCGGGGCGATCACGGGCCTGTTCACCGTGCTGGTGGACGGCGACGACCACAACGAGCCGATCGCCGACGCCGTGCGCGGCATCCTGGACGGCCACATCGTGATGGACCGCACGATCGCCGAGCGCGGACGCTTTCCGGCGATCAACGTCCTGAAGTCGATCTCGCGGACCATGCCCGCCTGCCAGGCGCCCGATGAGCGGCAGATCACCGCCGAGGCGCGCAAGGTGCTGGCCGCCTACGCCAACATGGAAGAGCTGATCCGCATCGGGGCCTATCGCGCCGGCGCGGATGCCACGGTGGACCAGGCGATCCGGCTGAACCCGGCGCTGGAGGCCTTCCTCGCCCAGGACAAGGACGAAGCCACCGGCCTGGAGGAAGGCTTCGCGAGGCTGGGTGCAATCCTTTCGGATGAGGGAGCAGGGGCGGCATGAGTTGGAGAGCATCCTTGGTGCGGCTGGCGAGCCACCGCGTCGACGAGATCAGGAAACGCCTGGCAGGCGTGCTCGAGCGGCGCGCGAGCGCCGAGCTCGGCCTCGCCCTGCTGCACGCCGAGGCCGAGGCCGAGGTCCTGCACGCCTCCCGCGACGCGGAAGCGGGCTGGTACAAGGTCGGCTATCTGGAAGGATGGCGCGCGCGCCGCGACGCCGCCGCCGTCGAGATCGCGTGCCTGGAGTCGGAGGAGGCCGGCGTGCGCGAGGCCCTGGCCGACGCCTTCGAGGAGCTCAAGAAGTACGAGCAGCTCGAGGAGGCGGCGCGCCTGGAGGCCCTGAAGACCGCCGCCAGGCTGGAGGGCATGGCGATGGACGAGGTCGGCGGCCGGCGGGCGGCGGCGGGGAAGTGACCCTTCGCCTGCATCGCCGCGCGCTGGTGGGCGGCGCCCTGGCGCTGGCCGCCTGCGGCCGCGATGCTCGAAGCGAGGGCTCCGGCGCGCCCGCAAGCCCCGCGGACGACGCGCCGCCGCTGAAGTCGGCCGCCCCGTTCCCCGTCGGCTGCGCGGTGATGACCGGCGAGCTCGACGACCCCGACTTCGTGCGCCTGTTCGTCCGCAACTTCTCCCAGCTCACGCCGGAGTGGGAGATGAAGATGGAGTACATCCTCAAGGACGACGGGACCTTCCGCTTCGACGCGCCCGACCGCATCGCCGCCTTCGCGCGGACCAACCGGATGCGGCTCTATGCGACGACGCTGGTCTGGTACGCCCAGGACCCCCCTGCGTTCCGCCGGATCGACGGCGCCGGCCAGAGGTTCGCGGACGCCTATCGCAACTACATCCTGGCCGTCGCCGGGCGGTATCGCGGCCAGGCGGCGGGCTGGGACGTGGTCAACGAGGCCGTCGCCGAGGACGGCGATGGCCTGCGCGACTGCCTGTGGAGCCGGAACCTCGGCCAGGAGGACTACATGGTCCGCGCCTTCGAGCACGCGGCCGAGGCGGACCCGGACGCCGTGCTGTTCATCAATGACTACAACCTGGAGAGCCTGCCGAAGAAGCGCGCGACCTTCATGCGGCTGGTGGAGCGGCTCCTGAAGCGCGGCGCGCCGCTGAAGGGCCTGGGGACCCAGAGCCACCTTGCGGCGGACCTGGAGCCGGGCGCCGTCACGACCGCGATCAGGGAGCTTTCCGGCTTCGGCCTGCCCATCCACGTCTCGGAGATCGACGTCTCCCTGAACCGCGCGCGGACCACGTTCGCGGGCCGCCGGGCGCTGGAGGACCGCCAGGCGCGGCTCTACGGCGAGGCGGCCGAGGCCTTCGCCGCCCTGCCCGCGCGCCAGCGCTTCGCCTTCACGATCTGGGGCCTGCGCGACAAGGACTCCTGGCTGCGCAGCGACAAGGAGAACCCCTCGCCGCCGTGGGACACGCCGCTCCTGTTCGACGACGAGGGCCGGGCCAAGCCGGACCTGCTGGCGGTCGAGGACGCCTGGCGCGGCGCGCGCGCAGCAGAAGGTGTGAAGCGGTTCTGCGTCCGCGCGCGCGCGCGAATCAAACATGGGCGCGCCTTCCGGGCATGGGCGCGCCTTCCGGGCGGGAAACCGGTTCCCACTTTCCCTGAAGGCGCGCGCGGCCGCTTCACGAAACGTCAAAGCCGGTCCGGTTAGGGCAGGGCCATGAACCTGATCTACGCCCTGCAGGACGCCGGCAATCCGAACTCGCTCTCCTCGCGTTTCCGCCGCGCGCGGGCGCGCCGGGTCGAGGGGCTGATCGAGGCCATCTTCGCCGAGCGCGGACAGGTGGACATCGTCGATCTCGGCGGCGAGCCCGACTACTGGAGCCGGCTCTTCGAGCGGGAGTTCCTCGAGACCCGCAAGGTTCGCATCACCCTGGTGAACCCCCAGCCCTTCGATCCGAAGGACGCGCTGTTCACGGCCGTGACCGGCGACGCCTGCGCCCTGCCGGCCTTCGCCGACCTCAGCTTCGACCTGGTCCATTCCAACTCGGTGGTCGAGCACGTGGGGGACTGGCCGAGGATGGAGGCCTTCGCCGGCGAGGTGCGGCGCCTGGCGCCGCGCTACTATGTCCAGACGCCCTACTACTGGTTCCCGATCGAGCCGCACTTCTCCTCCCCGTTCTTCCACTGGCGCTCGGAGCAGGCCCGCGCCCGGATGCTGCTGAAGCGCCGCCACGGCTTCGCCGAGCGCGCCCGCGACCTGGGCGAGGCCATGCGGGACGTCCAGCACGCGCGCCTCCTGGACAAGCGGCAGTTCAGGTTCCTGTTCCCGGACGCCCGGCACATCGATGAGCGGGCGGCAGGCCTGACCAAGTCGCTGATCGCCATCCGCGGCGCGGGGCCCGCGGCGGCCTGAGGGCCCCTACTGGGGCGGCGCCCCGGCCGTCGTGCGCGCCGGGACCGGCGCGGCGGCGGACGGCAGGCCCTCGGCCTCGACCGAGCGCCGAAGCACGCGCAGGTCCTCGCCGATGCCGATGATCACCACATAGAGCTCGCAGAAGCTGCGCCAGAGCACCGCCAGGGCGGCGATGACCAGCAGGCCCGCCACGAACACCGGCAAGGCCAGGAGCCAGCCGACGATCGCGCCCTCGCGCAGGGCGCCGCCCACGGCCGCGCCGATCACGGCGAACCCGATCAGGGCGATCAGGCCCAGGCCCATCCAGTAGACCAGGTGGACGATCGAGGAGGTCATCAGCCGCTCGAGCGTCAGGAGGTCCATGAGCCCCCGGCGCTGACGGGCGGGTTGGCGCGGCGGTTTCATTCGCTTCTCCAAGACGCTCCTCGACCCTGGCTACCAGCGCATCGCGAAGGCCGCAACCGAGGGCCGCGCGCGCAGCGAAGGTGTGAAGCGGTTCTGCGTCCGCGCGCGCGGCGTTCAAACATTGGCGCGCCTTCCGGGCGGGAAACCGGGTCCCACTTTCCCTGAAGGCGCGCCCTCACACCTGGCCGACCGTCTTGAGCCGGGCTTTGGCGTGCACCTCGTTCTGGGACATGACGACGGTCTGTCCGCGGAAGCGCTCGACGATCGAGCGGACGTAGGGGCGGATCAGCGGGCTGGTCAGAAGGACCGGCGTGTCGCCGCTCATGGCGGCGCGCTCGAAGCCGTCGCGCACGGCGCGGATGAAGTCCTGCAGCTTGGACGGGGCGAGCGACAGCTGCTTGTCCTCGCCCGAGCCCACCAGGGCGTCGGCGAAGGCGTGCTCCCAGGCCGCGGAGAGGGTGACGATGGGCAGGGCGCCGTCGTCGCCGCGGTTCTGCCAGCACAGCTGGCGCGCCAGCCGGCCGCGGACGTGCTCGACCAGGGACTGGACGCTGTTGGTGTGGGGCGCGGCCTCGCCCAGGCCCTCGAGGATCGTCGGCAGGTCGCGGATCGACACCCGCTCGCGCAGCATCGCCTGGAGCACCCGATGGACGGTGGTGGCGGAGACCACGCCGGGGATGAGGTCGTCCACCAGCTTCTTCTGCTCGGCCGGCAGCTCCTTCAGGAGCTTCTGCATCTCGGCGTAGGTGAACAGGTCCGCCATGTTCTCCTTGAGGATCTCGGTCATGTGCGTGGTCAGCACCGTGGCCGGGTCCACGATGGTGTAGCCGCGGAAGGTCGCCTCCTCCTTCAGCGCCTCGTCGATCCAGGTGGCGGGCAGGCCGAAGGCGGGCTCGCGGCCGTGCTCGCCGGGCAGGTCCACCTGCTGGCCGCGCGGGTCCATGGCCATCAGCGAGCCCAGACGCACCTCGCCCTGGCCGGCGTCCATCTCGCGGATGCGGATGGCGTAGCCCTGGGTGGCCAGGCGCATGTTGTCCAGGATGCGCACCGGCGGCATCACGAAGCCGAACTCCTGGGCCATGGTGCGCCGAAGCGCCCGGATCTGGTCGGGCAGCTTGCGGCCGTCCAGGTCGTTGATCAGCGGCAGCAGGCCGTAGCCCAGCTCGATCTTGATCTCGTCCATCGCCAGGGCGGTGGAGATCGGCTCTTCCTCGGCCTCCGTCGGCTTGGCCGAATCCGTCGTGCCGCGGACCGGCTCGCGGGCCGCCTTGGAGCGGCGCCAGGCCAGGGCCCCGGCGCCCACCGAGATGGCGGCGAAGGGCACGATGGGCATGCCGGGGACGAGCGCGATGAAGCCGGCCGCGGCCGACACCATTCCCAGGCTGATCGGGTTCATCGCGAGCTGGGCGACCAGGGCCTTGTCGGCCGAGCCCTCGACGCCGGACTTGGAGACCAGGAAGCCCGCGGCGATGGAGATGATCAGGGCCGGCACCTGGCTGACCAGGCCGTCGCCGATGGTCATGACGGTGTAGGTCGAGGCGGCCTGGCCGGCGGGCAGGTGGTGCTGGACCACCCCGATCAGCATGCCGCCGACGATGTTGATGGCGGTGATGATCAGCCCGGCCACGGCGTCGCCGCGCACGAACTTGGAGGCGCCGTCCATGGCCCCGAAGAAGGTGGACTCCTGCTCCAGCTCCTTGCGGCGCGTGCGGGCGGCCGCCTCGTCGATCAGGCCCGACGACAGGTCGGCGTCGATCGCCATCTGCTTGCCGGGCATGGAGTCCAGGGTGAACCTGGCGGCCACCTCGGCGATGCGGCTGGAGCCCTTGGTGATGACGACGAAGTTCACCAGCACCAGGATGGCGAAGACGATGACCCCGATGACGAAGTTGCCCTGCATCATCAGACGCCCGAAGGTCTGGATGATGTGGCCCGCCGCGGTCGTCCCCTCGTGGCCGTGGCCCAGGATCAGGCGCACCGAGGCGATGTTGAGCCCCAGCCGGTAGAGGGTCGAGACCAGCAGGACCGTCGGGAAGGCGGTGAACTCGAGCGGCTTCTTGATCAGAAGCGAGGTCATCAGGATCAGGACCGCCGCCGAGATCGAGATCGCCAGCAGCAGGTCCAGCATCATCGCCGGGACCGGCAGGATCAGCAGCACGACGACGCCCACGACGCCGACGGCGAGCGCGACCTCGCCGCGGGCGATCCAGCCCCACATCTGCCGGGCCGTCGGCGCCTTGCCGCCAGCCAGGCTGAGGCCGACGTCAGTCATCAGACGCCTCCTCTCCCACAGGGAGAGGAAGGGGCCCGCCCGCGCGGCGGGCGGGAAGGTGAGGGGCTCGGGAGGAGAGGATTAGCCCCTCACCCCCCCATCGCATCGCGATGGGTCCCCCCCTCTCTCCATGGGAGAGGGATCTACGCCGCATGCATCGCCCCCTGCGGCGCGGGGACGGCGACGCCCGCCTCGGAATATTCCTTGAGCTTGTTCCGGAGCGTCCGGATCGAGATGCCGAGGATGTTGGCCGCGTGGGTCCGGTTGCCGAGGCAGTGGCTGAGGGTGTCGAGGATGAGCTGCTGCTCGACCTCCGCCACGGTCTGGCCGACGAAGGAGCGGGCGGCGGCGTCGGCGGCCTGGACCGCGCGGCTGGCCGCCTCGACCCCGGCGTCCGAAGCGGCCGACATCGGCTTGCCGTCGGGCAGGCGGATGGCGGCCTCCTCGATCTCGGGGCCCGCCGACAGCAGGATCGCCCGGTGGATGGCGTTCTCGAGCTCGCGCACATTGCCCGGCCACCGGTGCAGGACCAGCCGGCGACGCGCCTCGGCCGACAGCGGCCGGTTCGGCGCGCCGTTGGCGGCGGCGTACTTCTTGGCGAAGTGTTCGGCCAGGGCGACGATGTCGCCGGGGCGCTCGCGCAGCGCGGGCAGGCGCAGGTTCACCACGTTCAGCCGGTAGAGCAGGTCCTCGCGGAACAGCCCCTCGCGAACCTGCTGGGCGAGGTCGCGGTTGGAGGTGGCCAGCACCCGGATATTGACCTTCACGGGGCTGCGTCCGCCGACGCGGTCGATCTCGCGCTCCTGCAGGGCGCGCAGCAGCTTGGCCTGCAGGCGGCCGTCCATCTCCGAGATCTCGTCCAGGAGGAGCGTGCCGCCGTCCGCCTCCTCGAACTTGCCGACCCGCCGGGCCACCGCGCCGGTGAAGGCGCCCTTCTCGTGGCCGAACAGCTCTGACTCGAGGAGGTTCTCGGGGATGGCGGCGCAGTTGACGCTGATGAAGGGCCTGTCCGCCCGCCTGGACTTGTTGTGCAGGTAGCGGGCCATGATCTCCTTGCCGACGCCGCTCTCGCCGGTGATCAGGATGGAGGCGTCGGAGCCCGCAACCTGGTCGGCCATGGCCAGCACCGATTGCATGGCCGGATCGGCGGCGATCAGCGGGCGCTCGTCGTCGGCCACGGCCGCCAGCACCGCGGCGATCAGGTCCGCTTCGGGCGGCAGGGGGATGAACTCCTTGGCGCCGGCGCGGATGGCCCGGGCGGCGAGCGCGGGGTCGGAACCGACGCCGCAGGCGACCACCGGCACCCGGATCCGCTCGGCCTCGTTGGCCGCGATGAGCCCGGCGATGTCGAGCTCATAGTCGACCATCAGCAGGTCCGCGCCCTGGCCGGCCCTGAGGGCCTGGGTGGCGCGCTCGCAGGTCTCCACGTGGGCGACCTTGGCGCCGGCGTTCATGGCCATCTTCACGGCCTGGGTGATCAATCCCGAGAGCCGTCCGACGACTAGGAGGCGCATGGGTTATCTCCTTGCGATGCAGTGCACTGGAAGCGGGGGCTCATGAATTGGAATCCCCGTCCTTGATGATCTCGGTCATGGTCACGCCCAGGCGCTCGTCGATGATCACGACCTCGCCGCGGGCGACCAGACGGTTGTTGACGTAGATGTCGATCGCCTCGCCGACCTTGCGGTCCAGCTCGAGGATCGAGCCGTTGCCGAGCTTGAGCAGCTGGGCGACCGAGAGGCTCGCGCGGCCGAGCACGGCCGAGATGTTGACCGGAACGTCGAAGACCGGGGCGAGGTCGGCGGCGGACTTCTCCTCGCCGTCCATGGCCGCATCGAGCGCGCTCTCGCCGGGGCCGAGCTCGTTCAGGGTCAGCGGGTTCTCGGAGTCGCCGGTCGAAGGTTCGTCAGACATCGCTGGAGCCTCTGGCGGGGGTTAGGGGGTCGGCGTGCAGGCCCTCGGCCGCGAGGGCGGCCTCCAGGGCGTCGGCCACGCGCCGGGCGGCCTCTTCCGGGGCGAAGGCCGCCCGGCCCTCGCCCCACTCGAAGACGAAGGCCGCGCCCGAAAGGCCCGGATCGGGCTTGACCGTGACCTGGCCGGCGAAGCCGGTCGCCTGGGCGACTTCGTCCAGGGCGGCCTGCATGGGCGCCTGCACGGCCTCGGCCGCCCGCACGAACAGGCGCGGATGGCCCTCGACCTCCTGCAGCAGGGCCTCCAGGGCCGCCTTCGCCGGCGCCTCGGGGAACCGGTCGAGCGCGGCGTCGGCGATCTTGCGCGCGCAGGCCAACGCCAGCTCGGCCGCGCCGGCGCGGTGCTCCTGGGCGGCGCGGGCGAGCGAGCCCATGGCCTGGCCGACGGCGCGGCGGATCTCGTCCAGGGCGGCGGCCTCCTGGCGCTGGGCGGCGTCCAGCGCGGCGCGCTCGCCCTGGGCGTAGGCCTCCTGGCGGGCCTGCTCGATCTCGGCGGCGGTGTAGAAGGCCTTGCGCCGCTGGGGGGCCTGGACGACGTCGCCGTCGCCCTCGAACACGGTGTCGAAGGAGAACTTCCGGGGCTCGGTCATGGCTGCGGCCCCCCCCACCATGCTTCGCATGGTCCCCCTGCCCCAAAGGGGGAGGATTTGACGCCCCTGATCTTCCCCCGCCGGGGGAAGTCCGGCCGGAAGCCGGGAAGGGGGCGAAGGCCCGTGATGTGCAGCTGGCCCTGCATCAGTAGATCAGCTCGTCGTCGCCGCCCTGGCCGGCCAGCATGATCTCGCCCTTGGCGGCGAGGTCCTTGGCGGCCTGGACCATGGCCATCTGGGCCGCGTCCACGTCCTTGAGCCGGACCGGGCCCATGGACTCCATGTCCTCGCGCATGATCTTGGCGGCCCGTTCGGACATGTTGGAGAAGAACATCTCGCGCAGGGTGTCCGAGGAACCCTTCAGGGCCAGGCCCAGCTTGTCCTTCTCGACCGCGCGCAGCAGCGTCTGCACCCCGCCCGGGTCGAGCTTGCCGAGATCCTCGAACACGAACATCAGCGCGCGCACGCGCTCGCCCGACTCGCGGTTGCGCTCCTCGAGCGCCGCCATGAACCGCCCCTCGGTCTGGCGGTCGAAGTTGTTGAAGATGTCGGCCATCATCTCGTGGCTGTCGCGCTTGGACGTGCGCGCGAGGTTCGACATGAACTCGGTGCGAAGCGTCTGCTCGATCTTGTCCAGGATCTCGCGCTGGACCGGCTCCATGCGCAGCATCCGCTGGACGCACTCCAGGGCGAAGTCCTCGGGCAGCGCGGCCAGCACGCGCGCGGCGTGCTCGGGCTTGATCTTGGACAGCACCACCGCGACGGTCTGCGGGTATTCGTTCTTGAGGTAGTTGGCGAGGACCGCCTCGTTCACGTTGCCGAGCTTGTCCCACATGGTCCGCCCGGCCGGGCCCCTGATCTCCTCCATCAGGGTTTCGACCTTGTCGCCCGGCAGGAAGGAGCCCAGGAGGCGCTGGGTCTGTTCGAACGAGCCCATGATCGCGCCGGTGGAGCTCATGCCCGAGACGAACTCGACGAGCAGATCCTCCACCACGTTGGCCGACACGGTGCCGAGACTCGACATGGCCTGGGAGATTTCCTTGATCTCCTCGTCGTCCAGCGCCTTCCACAAGGCGTGGTGCTCCTCGCCCAGCGACAGGAGCACGACAGCGGCCTTCTCCGCGCCGTTCAGCTTGGCGGGGTCGTTGACGGCCTTCTTCTGAGGAGCCCGGCTCATCCTCCTTCGCTCCAAGGAGCGGGCGCGGCGGCGTGCCGGCCGGCGGCGCAGCTAGGGAGGATCGCTCCGGCGCCGACGACTGCCGCCAGAGAGGAAGCCACCCTCCGAAGCCCTGGGCGAAGGAGGATCATGCGCTTTCGTGCAGCCAGCTTCTGAGGATGGAGACCGACTCGTCAGGGTGCTTCTCGACGAACTCGGCGACGCGCTTGACCGAGGACACCTTCACCTGGCCCTCGATCTTGGCGATGTCGATGCGCTGCTCCATGTCCGCGCCGCCGGCCGAGGGCAGGGCGAGCTGCTCGCCTGCGCCGGCCATCGTCAGCTGGGCGGGCTGGCCGCCGCCCGCGCCGCCGCCGCCCGCGGCCGACGCCAGGAGCGGGATCGTGGCCGGGCCGGCCGCGCCGCGCAGCAGGGGTCTGGCGACGAAGAAGATCACCAGGGCGGCCACGATGAGCAGGATGAACAGCTCGACGCCGCGCATGATGTCGTTCTTGTCGAAGCCCAGGAGCGGGGAGCCGGCGGTGACGCCCTGGGCGTCGTTGTCGTGGGTGAAGCGGACGTTGACCACGGTGACCTGGTCTCCGCGCGCCTTGTCGAAGCCCACGGCCGAGCGGACGAGGTCATCGATCCGCTTCATCTCGTCGGCGCTGCGCGCCGCGTAGGTGACCTTGCCCTTGGCCCCATAGGTGGTGGTCCCGTCCACCGCCACGGCCACCGACAGGCGCTTGATCTGGCCGGGCTCGGTCACCTCGGTGCGGGTGGAGTGCGAGATCTCGTAGTTGGTCGTCTCCTCGGTGCGGCCCGAGGTGGAGCCGGAGGTGTTGTCGCTCGCCGCGCTGGGACCGCCGGGGATGTTCTGGGCGGCCGAGGCGGCGGGGCTGGCGGAGTCGGTCTTGGTGTCCTTGGCGTTCTGCTCGCTCGTCTGGGTCGAGCGGACGACCTGGCCGTCCGGGTCGTACTTCTCTTCCTGCAGGGTCACCCGGCTGAGGTCGAGGTCGGCCGAGACCGTGACCCGTGCATTGCCTGGACCGACCACGCCTTCGACAAGGTCCATGACCGTCTTGCGGATGCGCTCCTCGGTGGCCGAGCGCTGCTCGGCGGCCACCTGGCCGGCCATGTCGTCATCGTCGCCGCCGGCCAGCATCTT
Source organism: uncultured Alphaproteobacteria bacterium (assembly GCA_963775275.1). Taxonomy (GTDB): domain Bacteria; phylum Pseudomonadota; class Alphaproteobacteria; order Caulobacterales; family Caulobacteraceae; genus JANWHQ01. The sequence goes on from CAVZII010000005.1 coordinate 3,244,740, forward strand.
GCCCTTGTCGTCGACCACCGTGACCCGCTCGGGCTTGAGGTTGGGCGTGGCGCCGGCGATCAGGTTGCGGATGGCGCGCACCTCCTCGGCCGAGGGCTGTCGCGCTCCCACGCCGATCACGACCGAGGCGGAGGGCTGCTCGGCCTCGTCCTCGAACAGCAGCCGGCGCGGCAAGACCAGATGCACCCGGGCCGAGTTGACGCCCTGCAGCGACATGATGGTGCGCGCGAGCTCGCCTTCGAGGGCGCGCTGGCGGTTCAGGTTCTGGACGAAGTCGGTCTGGCCCAGGACCGGCGCGGTATCGAAGATCTCGTAGCCCACCGACCCCGAGGTCGGCAGGCCCTTGCCGGACAGCATCAAACGGGCGGTGGCGACCTTGTCGCGGGGCACCAGGATGGTCGAGCCGTCGCCCTTCACCTCGTACTTGACGCCGGCCTGGTCCAGCGCCTGGGTGATCTGGCCGGCTTCCTTCAGGTCGAGGTTGGAATAGAGCAGGGCCTTGGGCTGGGCGCCGACGTTCAGCACCAGGGCCACGAGCGCGAGGGCGACGCCCGCCGATCCGCCGAGGATGGCGATCAGGCGGCCGAGGCCGAATCTCTGAATCAAGCCCGCGAATGGATTCACGCAGCGATCCCCCAGCCGGGGGAATCTTCTACGCCCGCGGCTAGGCAGGATTTACCGGGTGCGTGGTTAATGCCGAGTTAGGGCGGACGTCCTCGAGCGGGGGCGAAAGCGCGCGCCGGCGTTGCATGCGGGCGCGCCACGATCGTCCGTACGCGTGACATCCCGTCGCAGTTTACAGTCAAGCTCAAGGCCTATTCCTGCGGCGGCTGGACCGATGCGTCGCGCGCTTCTCTGGAGCCCGTGGCGCGGCGGGCCCGGACCGGGTTGCGCCGCCGTGCGGCGTGTAGGGGATAATCGATGAACAGGATGATCGCGGCTTCGGCCGCGGGGCTTGCGCTCGCCTACGCGGGATTCGCCCACGCCGGGGCTTCGGCCGCCACGACGCCGCAGGGCGGCGACCAAGGTTGGAAGGGGACGGCATCGGTCGACACGTCGGTCAGCTACGATGACAACATCCTGGCCGCGCCGACCAATCCAACGAGCGATACGGTCTTCACCGTCACGCCCGCGCTCGGCGCCCACTACCAGGACGACAAGTCGACCCTCGACGTCCACGCCAGGGCGATCTTCACCCGCTATGCGAGCAACGGGGGCGAGAATTCGGAGCAATACGCCATCGGCGGCGACGGCTCCTACCGCGCAGGCCTCGCCAGGCTGTTCGGCGGAGCGGGCTGGGAGCAGGACGTCGAGGATCGCAAGTCCAAGAACACCCGTCGCGACACGGTCTCGCCGATCTCGAGCTATGTCACACGTGCCGACGGCGGCCTTTCGGGCGATCTGGGCGCACTGCGCCTGACCGGCGAGGTCAAGTACGCCGGGTACGACTTCCAGAACGCGGTCAGCCGGACCGGGGCGTTCGTGCTCCAGGACGACCGCGACCGGTCGGTTTACGAGGAGAAGGTCCGCGCCGATCTCTCGCCGGACAAGGCGGTCTCCTTCTTCATCAAGGGCGAGCTGAAGCAGGTCGACTACGCCCTGGCGCCGCCGGCCAGCCGTCACAACCGCAACTCGCACGGCTACGAGATCGATGCCGGCGCGACGTTCAAGATGGCGTCCACCCTGACCGGCGAGGCCAGCGTCGGCTACGTCAAGCGCTTCTTCCCCGACCCAGTCCTTCCCGACGTCGGAGACCTGGCGCTCGACGCCTCCCTGACCTGGTCGGCGGCCAAGCAGACCTCGATCCAGTTCACCCTGTCGCGGTCGATCGAGGAGGACGTGCAGGCCAACTCCTCCGCCTATGTGGCGACCTCGGCCGGGACCACCGTGACGCAGAACGTCGGCTCGAAGGTCACCTTGACCGGAAATTTCAGCTACGAATGGGACAGCCACAAAGGGGTGGACCGCAGCGACCGCGAGCTGGATGGCGGCCTGGCGGCCGACTTCCACTTGACGTCCCACGTGGACCTTGGGGCGTCCTGGGACCACAGCGAGGAGCTCTCGTCCGGAGCAGCCAAGCAGCCCGGCTATACGGACAACACCTTCATGGCGCATATCCGCCTGAACCTGTGACGCTGGTCGTCGCCGGTCGCTGCGCCCCGGCGTGGCGCCGGCGCATCGGCCGCAGATGTCAGGTTGCCTTGCCAATTGCCAAGGCCGTCCAGGCGTTTAGGCTTGAAGGCGAGGATGGACATCGAGTCTTCAGCAACGCCGCTTGAAACGGCGAGAGGCGGCGGCGCTGGCGCGGGCGCACGAGGTGGATTCGGCCCCGGCGGCATGCATGGACGCCACAAGCGCGACCTGACCCAGGGCCCCATCACCAAGACCCTCTTGCTGTTCTCGCTGCCGGTCCTGGGCGGCAACGCCCTGCAGTCGCTGAACGGCTCGGTGAACCAGTTCTGGGTGAGCCATACGCTGGGGATCAGCGCGATCACCGCGATCGGCAACTCCAACATCATCATGATGCTGATGCTGGGCTCGATCTTCGGGATCAGCATGGCGGCCAACATCCTGGTCGCCCAGGCGGTGGGCGCTCGCGACATCCACCTGGTCAAGAAGGTGATGGGCACGGCCACCTCCTTCTTCGTCAGCCTGGCCCTGGTCATGGCCGTCGTCGGCTACTTCACGGCCCCGCACATCCTGGCGGCCATGGGCACGCCCAAGGTCGCGCGCGAAGAGGCCGAGATCTACCTGCGCATCGTCTTCCTCGCGATGCCGTTCATGTGCCTGTTCGCCTTCATCCAGATGGCCCAGCGCGGGGCCGGCGACTCCAAGACGCCGTTCTATTTCCTGGTCCTGGCGATCGTGCTCGACATCATCCTGAACCCGCTCCTGATCCGCGGGATCGGCCCGTTTCCCAAGCTCGGCATCGCCGGCTCGGCCACCTCGACCCTCGTGGGCCAGGGCTTCAGCCTGTTCTGCCTGGCGGTCTGGCTCTACCGGATCAAAAGCCCGCTGGTGCTGCGCTGGAACGAGTTCGGCATGCTGAAGCCGGACCTGGAGATCATGCGCTCGCTGGTGCTTCGGGGCCTGCCCATGGGCGCGCAGATGCTGGTGATGTCCGGCGGCGCCATGGTGATGATCGGATTCGTCAACAGCTACGGCGCGCTGACCGCGGCGGCCTACACGGCCGCATCGCAGGTCTGGACCTATGTGCAGATGCCCGGCATGGCGCTCGGGGCCTCGATCTCGTCCATGGCCGCCCAGAACATCGGCGCGGACCGCTGGGACAGGGTCGACAAGATCGCGCGCTCGGGCGTGATCTCGGGCCTGGTGATCACCGGCTCGGTGGCGGGGGCCATCTACCTGGCCGGTGACCTGACGCTGCTCATCTTCCTGCCGGGCGATTCTCCGGCCCTGCCGGTGGCGCGCCACATCAACCACATGATCCTCTGGTCGCTTGCCCTCTTCAGCATCAGCTTCTCGCTGTCGGGGATCATCCGCTCGACCGGCGCCGTGATTGCGCCCCTGGTGATCCTGATCGTCTCCATGTGGCTGATCCGTATCCCCTTCGCCAAGATCCTGATCCCGCACATCGGCGCGGATGCGATCTGGTGGAGCTTCCCCCTGGGAACGATCACCTCCAGCATCCTCACCTACCTCTATTTCCGCTTCGGCAAGTGGCGCGAGACGCGGATGCTCCGCTCGCAGAGCGAGCCCCGGGGCTATACGCCCGACGCCGGCCAGGGCGCCCCCGCCATGGAGATCCCGGCCGAGGACGAGACCGCCGCCGAGGTCATGGAGGATGTCCGAGAGGAGGAGCGCCACGCGCCCGCGGCGTGAGCCGCGGTCCGTCCGCGTCGCTGTTAACCTTGTTCATCTGCATGAACGTCGCCTGACAGCCCGGGCCGGAGGAGGTTCAGGGCCGGGCCGATAGCCTGCCTGCGTCATAGGTTGGAGCGGGGCGCCTCCAACTCGCAACAGGAGGCAAGCATGAAGAAGATTCTGACCATCGCATTGGCCGCGGCCACCCTGGCCGGCGGCCTCGCCGCAACCGCCACTCCCGCCGCCGCGCGCGACTGGGGCGGACGCGATCGCCATTACGGCCATGACCGGGGCGACCGCGACCACTACCGCGGCGGCCGCGGCTGGCGAGAGCATGACGGCTGGCGCGACCGCGACGGCTGGCGCGGCCGCGACCGGGACTTCGGCGACGGCTGGCGCTGGAGCCGCGGCGGCTACCGCTACGGTTACGGCAGCCGCTGCTACAGCACCTGGCGGTACAACCCCTACTGGGGCCGGTCCGTGCGGGTCACGACCTGCCGCTAGCGCGGTTCGCGAACGCAGGAGGGTCGCTTCCCCTCGCGGGGGAGCGGCCCTTCGGCCGCTTCAGAGACTCCCCCAGACCTCCAGCGCGGTTTCGACCACGAGCTCGAGCTTGCGCTTCTCGTCGTCCGCGGTGAGCTCGTTGCCCGCCTCGGTGGACGCGAAACCGCACTGGGGGGACAGGCACAGGTCCTCGATCGCGACGTAGCGCGAGGCCTCCTCGATGCGGCGCTTGAGCGCGTCCTTGCTCTCCAGCCGGGGGGACTTGGTCGAGACCAGGCCGAGCACGATCCGCCGGCCCCTGGGCGCGAACCTCAGGGGCTCGAAGCCGCCCGACCGCTCCGAATCGTACTCCAGGAAGATTCCGTCCACGTCGAGCTGGCCGAACGCCGCCTCGGCCACGGGGTCGTAGCCGCCCTCGGCCATCCACATCGAGCGGTGGTTGCCGCGGCAGGTGTGGACGGTCACGGCCATGTCGGGCGGGCGGTTCGCGACCAGGGAATTGATGATCCGGGCGTAGAGCCCCGGCAGGGCGTCCGGATCCTCGCCGTCGCGCCGGACCTGGGCGCGGATGCCCTCGTCGCAGAGCATGGCGAAGGAGACGTCGTCGATCTGCAGATAGCGGCAGCCTGCGGCGGCGAGGTCGGCGACCTCGGCCTGGTAGGCGGCGGCCACGTCGGCCCAGAACTCGTCCAGGTCCGGATAGGCGGTCCGGTCGACCACCCTGCGCCCTCCGCGCATGTGCAGATAGGTGGCCGCTGGGATGCAGACCTTGGGCGTGCGGCTCGTGACCGACTTCAGATAGGTGAAGGCGTCCAGCATGATCGGGCGCGAGCGGCGCACCTTGCCGGTCACCCCAAGCATGGAGGAGGTGCCGGCGAGCTCGCCGTGCTCGCCCTTGAAGGTGACGGCGTACTGGCCGCCCGTGGCCTCGATGCCGTCGAAGCCGGTCAGGAAGTCCACGTGCCAGAAGGCGCGGCGGAACTCCCCGTCGGTGATCCCCTGCAGGCCCGCCGCCTCCTGCAGGGCGACCACGTCGCGGATGCAGCGGTCCTCGACCTCCTGCAGGGCGTTGTCGTCGATCCGGCCGGCCTTGCGGGCCTCGCGCGCGGCGTGCAGCTCGGGTGGGCGCAACAGGCTGCCGACGTGGTCGGCGCGGAAGGGCGGTCGGCGCGCGTCAGCCATGATCGTCTCCGGAGCGGCGGGCCGGGACAGTTCAACGCCCGGCGCGCGGATGCAAGGGCGCCGGGGTGCGGGGGCTTGGACGCGGCGGTCGTTTGGGCCAGCGTGACGCCATGGACCTCGCCGCCCTGCGCGCGCTCGACGCCGCCGATCCCCTTGCCGCGTTCAAGGACGCCTTCGCCCTGCCCGAAGGGGTGATCTACCTGGCCGGCAATTCGCTCGGCGCGCCGCCGAAGACCGCATCGGCGAGGCTTCAGGAGGCCGCGCAGGCGCAGTGGGGCGGCGCCCTGGTGGAGGCCTGGACGCGCCATGACTGGATCGGCGCGCCCGCCCGCGTCGGCGGCAAGATCGCCCGGCTGATCGGAGCGGGGCCCGACGAGGTGATCGTCGCGGACTCCACTTCGGTCGACCTGTTCAAGCTGATCGCGGCGGCCATGCGCGCCCAGCCGGCGCGCCGGACCTTGCTGGGCGTCGAGGGGGAGTTCCCGACCGACGTCTATGTGGCCAGGGGCGCGCTGGAGATCATGGGAGAGGGGCGCCGGCTGAAGCTGGCGGCGCGCGAGGAGCTGGCGGCGGCGATGGACGACGACGTGGCCCTCGTCCTGCTCACCCACGCCCACTACCGCACCGCCGAGCTGTTCGACATGGCGGAGACCAACGCCCGGGCGCGCGCGGCCGGGGCGTTCGTGCTGTGGGACCTGAGCCATTCGGCGGGCGTGGTCCCGGTCGATTTGAACGCCGCGAAGGCCGATCTCGCCGTGGGCTGCGGCTACAAGCACCTGAACGGCGGCCCGGGCGCGCCGGCCTATCTTTACGTCGCGCGCCGGCTGCACGAGCGGCTGGTCTCGCCGCTGGCCGGCTGGATGGGGCACGCCGCGCCCTTCGACTTCGCAGGCGACTATGTTCCGGCGCGGGGGATCGGGCGGTTCCTGTGCGGCACGCCGCCGATCCTGAGCCTCGTCGCCCTGGAGGCGGCGATCGACGTCCTGGACGGCGTGGACATGACAGCCCTGGCGGCCAAGGCGCGGCGGCTGGGCGACGTCTTCCTCGAGCTCGCCGCACGGCATTGCCCGTTGCTCGAGCCCGCCTGCCCGGGACCGGGGCAGGCGAGGGGCGGGCACGTGGCCTTCCGCCACCGGCGGGCGGCGGAGATCTCCCGAGCGCTCTCGGCGCGGGGCGTCATCGGCGACTTCAGGCCGCCGGACCTGCTCCGCTTCGGCCTCTCGCCGCTCTACCTCGCCTACGGCGACGTGGCGCGCGCCGTGGCCGTCATCGAGGAGGTCCTGACCGGGATCGGCCCCAACTGATTCGCCTGTCGGGTCAAGTTCGGGTTGCGCTCACCCCCCAGCCGTTGAAAAGATGGCGGCAGAGAACAGAGAGCGCCCGCAGGTCGAGGCGGTCCATGATCGCCTCGCGCGCCCCGGGCGGCGGAGGATTGGACCATGGCTGGAACTGCAGGAGGCGTGGCGCGAGCAATCGCGCTGGTGGGACCCAACGGGTCGGGCAAGACGAGCCTGATGGAGTCCCTGTTGTTCGCCGCCGGCGCCATCGACCGACAGGGCGCGGTCGAGGCCGGAACGACGGTCGGCGATTCCACCCCCGAGGCGCGCGCGCGCCACCAGTCGGTGGAGCTGAACGTCGCGAGCTTCGAGTACATGGGCGACCAGTTCGCCCTGATCGACTGTCCGGGGTCGGTCGAGTTCCAGGCCGAGTCCGATCACGCCCTGGCCTGCGTCGACATGGCGGTGGTGGTCACCGATCCGGATCCCAACAAGGCGATCCTGCTGAGGCCCTTGTTCGTCGAGCTGGATCGACTGGGCGTGCCGCGCGCGGTCTTCGTCAACAAGATCGACCAGGCCCACGGCAATGTGGGCGAGCTGCTGGACGCACTGCAGCCGGCCTCGACCGTGCCCCTGGTGGCGCGCCAGCTGCCGATCCTGGACGACGACAAGGTGACCGGCTTCATCGACCTGGCGCTGGAGCGCGCCTTCGTCTACCGGCCCGGCCAGCAGTTCGTGCAGATCGACATTCCAGCCGAGCTGGCGCAGGCCGAGACCGACGCGCGCTTCCATATGATGGAACAGCTGTCGAACTACGACGACGTCCTGCTCGAGCAGCTGCTCAGCGACGTCAATCCAGAGCGCGAGACGGTGTTCGCAGACCTCGTCAAGGAGATGCGCGGGGGGCTGATCGCCCCCGTCTTCTTCGGCTCGGCCCAGGCGGGATCCGGCATGGGCCGCCTGCTGAAGGCCTTCCGCCATGAGGCGCCGGGTCCGGAGGCCGCGGCGGCCCGGCTGGGCGCGGACGGCGCCTCGTCCTACGTCTTCAAGACCGCGCACGCCGGCCAGGCGGGCAAGCTCGCGCTCGCGCGAGTGCTGGCGGGCAACCTGGCCGACGGAGCGGAGCTGACCCGTCCGGACGGCGAGAAGACGCGCGCGTCGGGCCTGTTCCACATGCTGGGCGGCGCGACCAGGAAGATCGCCGAGGCGGCGCTCGGCGACGTGGTGGCGATCGGCAAGGTGGAGATCGCCCAGGCCGGCGACCTGCTGTCGGCCGACGGTCAGGCCCGCGCCGCCAAGGTGCAGCCGCCCAGGCGCAAGCCGGTCTATTCGCTGGCGATCCAGCCCAAGGACCGCAAGGACGACGTGCGCCTCACCTCCTCGCTGGCCAAGCTGGTGGAGGAGGACTCCTCGCTGGAGCTGCTGCACAGCGATGAGACGCACGAGCTGCTGCTCCGCGGCCAAGGCGACGGACACCTGAAGACCGCGCTCGACAGGTTGAAGCGCCGCTTCGGCGTGGAGGTGACCACGGCGCGGCCCAGGACGCCCTACAAGGAGAGCATCAAGAAGAGCATCACCCAGCACGGCCGCCACAAGAAGCAGACCGGCGGCCACGGCCAGTTCGGCGACGTCATCGTCGAGATCGCTCCGCTGGAGCGCGGCGGCGGCTTCGAGTTCAGCGAGCGCGTCACCGGCGGGGTCGTGCCCCGGCAATGGATTCCGGCCGTCGAAGACGGGGTCAGGGATGCCTGCGAGCGGGGCCCCCTGGGCTTCCCGGTGATCGACGTGAAGGCCTGCCTGATCGACGGCTCCTACCACACGGTGGACTCCTCCGAGCTCGCCTTCCGCACGGCGGGCCGCATCGCCATGAGCGACGGCCTGAAGCAGTGCCATCCGTACCTCCTGGAGCCGGTCGACAAGGTCGTGATCTATGCGCCGAACTCGGCGACCTCGAAGATCACCTCGGTGATGTCGGGACGCCGCGGCCAGATGCTCGGCTTCGACGCCTGGGACGAACAGCCGGGCTGGGACAGGATCGAGGCCTATATGCCGCACGAGGAGTGCCAGGACCTGATCGTCGAGTTGCGTTCGCTGACCCAGGGACTGGCCACTTTCGAGGCGGAGTTCGACCATATGGGCGAGCTCAGCAGCGGTTTGGCTGACAAGATCGTGAATCAGGCCAAGACCGCGGCCTGACGTCCGATCCCGGACGCTTGATCTCAAACAATTTCCGGTCGCGCCGGCCGAGATACCAGCCCGCGCGATCCGAAAAGGGAGGCGACATGTCGCGCGTAGCGCTCGTGACCGGGGGAACCCGGGGCATCGGCCGGGCCATCTGCCTGGCGCTCAAGGCTCAGGGGCGGAAGGTGATCGCCAACTACGCCGGCAACGAGGACGCGGCGCGCCGCTTCACCGAGGAGACCGAGATCACGGCCTACAAATGGGACGTGGGCGACTTCGACGCCTGCCAGGAGGCCGCCCAGCGGATCGAGGCCGAGGTCGGCCCCATTGAGGTGCTGGTGAACAACGCCGGCATCACCCGCGACGCCACCATCGTCAACATGACCCAGGACATGTGGGTCGACGTGATGCGGGTGAACCTCGGCGGCTGCTTCAACATGGCCAAGGCGGTGTTCGCGGGCATGCGCCAGCGCCGCTGGGGCCGGATCGTCAACATCGGCTCGATCAACGGCCAGGGCGGCCAGTATGGCCAGGTGAACTACGCCGCCGCCAAGTCCGGCATCCACGGCTTCACCAAGGCGCTGGCCCAGGAGGGCGCGCGCTACGGCGTCACGGTCAATGCGCTCGCGCCCGGCTACATCGACACCGACATGGTCGCGGCGGTGCCCCCCGACGTGCTGGAGAAGATCGTGGCGCGCATCCCGATCGGGCGGCTCGGCATGGCCGAGGAGATCGCCCGCGGCGTCGCCTTCCTGAGCGGGGAGGACGCCGGCTTCGTCACCGGCTCGACCCTCTCGATCAACGGCGGCCAGCACATGTATTGAGGCCCCGGCGGGAAGAGGCCTCCAACGGATGGCGGATCACAACGAGCGCGCCCGCGTGCAAGGGCTGATCACGGCGGCCTGGTCGACCCAGGTGATCGGGGTCGCGGCGCGCCTTTCGCTGTTCGACCGGATCGCTGCGGGCGAGGGCGCGGCCCGGGCGCTCGCGGCGGCGACGGGCTCGCACCCCGGCGCCATGCGCCGGATCCTGCGAGCCCTGGCTGCGCTGGGGCTCTGTCGGCAGGCCGGCGAGGATCGGTTCGAGCTCACGGCCGCCGGCGAGCTGCTGCGGGCGGGCGCGCCCGGTTCGATCCGCGGCATGGCGCTGCACTGGGGCCAGCGCATCTGGGGGGCGCTGTCGCAACTCGACCAGTCGCTCGCCACCGGACGGGCCTGGCGGATCTCCGGCCTGAAAGGCTTCGAGGAGATGGCCTCGGATCCGGCCCAGATGGCGATGTTCCACCAGTCGATGGCGGACCAGACCGGCCCGGTCGCGGCGGCGATCCTGGACGTCTACGACTTCTCGCCGTTCCGCGCCGTGATGGACGTGGGCGGCGGCTACGGCGCCTTGCTGGCCGCGGTGCTGAAGGCCCACCCCGGCCTGACCGGCCAGGTGTTCGACCTGCCCGACCTCGCCCAGGCGGCGGGCGCCTATCTGGAGGACGAGGGCGTGGCGGGCCGCGGCGCCTTCGTGGGCGGCAGCTTCTTCGACGCCGTGCCGGCGGGCGCGGACGCCTACATGCTGAAGATGATCATCCACGACTGGGGCGACGAGGACGCGCTGGCGATCCTGACCTGCTGCCGCAGGGCGGCGGCGGCCCGCGGCGCCAAGATCCTGGTGATGGAGCGCATAGCGCCCGCGCTGGCGGGGCCGGACGATCTCGTCACCATCCGCGGCGACATCCTGATGCTGACCGCCGCGGGCGGCCAGGAGCGGACTCCCGACGAATACGAGGCGCTGTTCGCCGGCGCCGGACTGAGGCTCGAGCGGACCTTGCCAACCGCGTCGGGCTTCAGCGTGATGGAGACGACGCCGGCCTGAGCCGGCGGCGGTCAGTGATGGTGGGCCGGCTCGTGCTCGCCATGCGCCCCATGGTCATCGTGCCCGCCGTGGTCGTCATGGGCGTCGGGGGAGCCGTGATCGTCGTGCGCCTCGTGGTGGCCGTGATCCTCGGCCGGGGCGTGACCGGCGCCGCCGTGGCTGAGCTCGGGCTCGATCTTGAAGTCCGGCTCGGACGCCGGCTCCGGCTCGGCGAACAGGGTCACGGCCGGCGCCGACCGCTTGGGCCTGCCCGACCGCTGAAGGGACGCCAGCGCGACGACGACGCCCACCACCGCCACCAGCCCGGCGACGATGTCCCTGTACTGGCCGAACGGGCCCAGCTCCACGTGGGCCAGGTCCACGTACTTGGCGAAGACGGCCGGCTTGTAGAGACCGTAGCCCAGGGCCGCGATCGCCAGCCCGATCACCAGCCCGATCACACGTCCAATCATGCCGCCCCCCTCAGATCGAAATTCTGAGCGAGGGCAGGCGGCAGGAAGGCGCCGGAAGCGTCAATCGGGCTCGCCCGTCACGCGCGTCCAGCGCCCGGTTGGGGCGAGTGTTGGACAAACACCGGGCGCCGTCGGGCCCCGGTGCTCAGGGCGCGGGCAGAAGCTCGGCCGGGACATGGCGAGGGTCGAAGCGCCGCCGCGACGACTCCGCGACCCAAGGCCAGGCGGAGGCGACGACGAGCAGGATGAAGACGAGCCGCGCGCCAAGGTCGAGCCCCAGGGCGAATGCGCCTCCAAAGAGCGCGGCGGCGAGCGTGGCCAGGGCGCCGAAGCCGATCAGGAGCATCGCCCAGACGAGCGCGCCCGCCGCCTGGGAGCGTGCGCGCCGGAAACCGGCGTCGGGGGCGGCCTCGGCGGCGGCGGCGAGCAGGGCGCGCGCGAACGGCGTGAAGGCAGGGGTGAGATCCCGCGGCGGTCCGAGACCCGCGTAGCCCTGGGAAGAGATCACGACGCGGCCGCGCTCGAAGACCAGGACCAGGCTGCGCAGGGGCGGGCCGGGCGGGCGGGCGATCACCCCGATCTCGGCCCGCCTCAGGCCCGCCAGCGGCCAGCGCCGCTCGCCGCTCCTGGAGCCGCGGCGGGTCAGCACCGCATCGTCGAGGCTGAACTCGGCGTCCTCGCCGAGCAAGGCCGTGCGCTGGGCGTAGGTGAGGGTCAGGCCCGCACCAGGATGATCTCGGCGCCCGCGGCCGCCGCCTGGGGCGCCAGCGCGAGGGGCTTTTCGATGCGGACCCGCACGCGGGTGACCCGCTCGTCGGCCAGGCAGGCCTGGCCCAGGCGCTCGGCAAAGGCCTCCACCAGGAGGAAGTGGCCCTCGGCGGCGATCTCCTTGGCCTTCCTGGCGATCGTCTCGTAGTTGATCGTGTCGGCGATGTGCTCCCAGCCGCCGGCCGTGACGTCGAGCTCGACGTCCGCCAGCAACGGCTGGCGTCGGCCGTGCTCGTGCGCATAGACGCCGATCTCGGCCTCGAGCTCGAGGCCGCGGACGAAGACCTTGGCGCCGACCAGGCGCGCCTGGGGGAGGGCCGGCCGTTCCTCGGGCGATGAGGTCATGCGGAGGCTCCCATCAGTCGGCGGCCACGTCGGGCGTCCGCCAGGCCAGGTGCTGGCCGCCGTCCACCGCGATCATCTGGCCCGTGACCTGCCTGGCGTCCATCAGATAGCGCGCCGCCTGGGCGATGTCTTCGGGAGAGGAGCGGCGCTCGAGCAGCACGTTGCGCGCCTCCGCCTGGAAGGTCTCGGCCGTCTGGTGGATCGAGGGGAGGGTCGGCCCCGGCGCGATGGCGTTGACACGGATGGCCGGCGCCAGGGCCTGGGCGAGGACCCGCGTGGCGGCCCACAGCGCCGAACGGCTGAGCCCGTAGCTGAAGAACTGGGGATTCGGCTTCCAGACACGCTGGTCGAGCATGTTGATGATCAGGCCCTCGAGGCCCCGGGGCAGCTCGGCGGCGAAGGCCTGGCTGAGCAGGATCGGCGCGCGCAGGTTGGTCTGCATGTGCGCATCCCAGGAGTCGCGGCTCAGCGTCTGGATGCGGTCGTCCTGGAACACCGAGGCGTTGTTGATCAGGAGCGTGACCGGCCCGACCGCCTCGGCCGCCCGCCCGACGAGCGCCGCGGTCTCGGCTTCGTCGGTGAGCTCGGCGCTGACCGTCGCGGCCTTGCGCCCCATGGCGCGGATCTCGAAGGCGAGGGCGGCGGCGTCGTCAGCCGGGCCGCGGTGGTGCACGGCGACGTCATAGCCGGCCTCGGCGGCCGTCAGGGCCAGGGCGCGTCCGATCCGGCGCGCGGCGCCGGTGATCAGCGCGGTCCCGCGCATGAAGAGATCCTTCAGTCGAAGCGGCCGTACTCGACCTTGTTCAGGGCGGCGATGGCGATCAGGAAGATCAGCACGATGAGGATCGCGGTCATGGGCCTAGCCTCAGGTCAGCGGGGGTCTGGGCCGGCTCTACCCAAGCCCGGCCTGCGCCGCAAGGCGGGAACGCTCGCTAACGGGGGGCCTCGAAGTCCACCCGCTGGGAGAAGGTCCGCCCGGCGACAGGCTCGCCCGACTTCGTCCTGGGCCCCACCTGGACGGTCTGCATCAGGAGCCTGGCGGCCGCCGCCCCGAAGCCCAGCCCGCCGGGATCCTCGGCCACGGCCCGGCAGCTGGACGGCGCGCCCGAGCTGCCGATCTCGCACACGACCAGGGCGGACCCCCCGAGGGCCTGCAGCCTGGCCTCCCTGGGAAGGGCCGCCCGGGTCTGGAAGACCGACGGCCAGTTCAGGACGACCAGGCGCGAGCGGTCGAGCAGCAGGGCCGTTTGCTTGGCGCGCGCCTCCGCCGAGTCCGATGCGGGGGCGGCCCCGGGCGCCGCATCGGTCAGATCGTACCCGAACGGGATCTTCACCTGGCGGCCAGCGACCGGTCGCCCCGACTTGTCGGCAGGCCGAAAGCGCATGGACTGCGCCGTTGCGGCCGCCACGACCCCGAAGTCGTAGCCGGGCGGATCCTCGCTCGTGATCCCGCATCCCGTGAGCCGGCCTTTGCCGTTCGCCGTGCAGGTCACCACCGCGTGGCCCGTCACGCCGGCGCCGGAAGCGGCGAGCGGATAGAAGCGAGCCACCGGGCTTCGCAGGTCCCAGTTGACCTGGCTCGCGTCGAGCGGCGGCTCGGCGGCGGCGTTTCCGGTCCAGGCCACTGAACCCGCCGCCGCGACGGCCGCCAGCGCCAGTCCAAGACGTCTCATCTGCCCTTCCCCCTTGCCCGAAGCTTGCCTCTCCAGGCCCGTCGCCGTCAACGCCGCGGTCGGACCGGCGTGCGGGGCTTGCCGCGCAGGTCCATCCGGTCCATCTGCCCAAGATGCCCGTCTCGCCCGCCTATCGGCCCGATCCGAGGTTCAGGACCCTGGGGCCCGAGTTCGCCGACGAGGTCGAAGCCGCGGCCTTTCCCCAGTCGATCCTGCGCTTCCGCAACGACCGCGCGGCGGCCACCGTGGGCCTGGACAGCCTGACGGACGAGGAGTGGATCGGCCACTTCGCCCGCTTCGAGCCCCTGCCGGACAACCAGCCCAAGGCCCTGGCCACGCGCTATCACGGCCATCAGTTCCGGGTTTACAACCCGGACCTCGGCGACGGCCGCGGCTTTCTGTTCGCCCAGATGCGCGAAGCCGGGACGGACCGGCTGCTCGACCTCGGCACCAAGGGCTCGGGCAAGACGCCCTATTCGCGTACGGCGGACGGCCGGCTGACGCTCAAGGGCGGGGTTCGCGAAGCCCTGGCCAGCGAGATGCTCGAGGCGTTGGGCGTCCCGACCTGCCGCACCTTCTCGCTGGTGGAGACCGGAGAGGAGCTGGACCGTCCAGACGAGCCCAGCCCGACGCGCGCCTGCGTGCTGGTGCGGCTGTCCTTCAGCAACGTCCGGTTCGGCACCTTCCAGAGGCACGCCTTCCACGGCCGCGCGGACCTGATCCAGCAGTTGATCGACCACGTGGTCGAGACCTACTTTCCGGACCTCGCGCCGCTGGAGGGCCAGGCGCGCGCGGCGCCGCTCCTGGCCACGGTGGTCGAGCGCTCGGCCGAGCTGTGCGCGCGCTGGATGGCGGCGGGGTTCGTCCACGGCGTCCTGAATTCGGACAACATGAACGTCACCGGCGAAAGCTTCGACTACGGGCCCTATCGGTTCCTGCCCCGAAACGACCCGGGCTTCACCGCCGCCTATTTCGACCAGACCGGGCTTTACGCCTTCGGCCGCCAGCCGGAGTCGGTGCTGTGGAACCTGAATCAGCTCGGCGGCGCCCTGACCCTGGTGCAGGAGGACAAGGAGCCGTTGATCGAGGCCCTGAACCGCTTCGCGCCGGCCTACCGGCGGGCCCTGTCGCTGGCCCTGGTGCGCCGGCTGGGACTCGAGCCCCGCTCGCTGGAAGAGGACGTGGGCCTGGCCAACGCGGCCTTCCGGGCCATAGGCGAGGGCGGCGAGCCCTTGCGGTGGGAGCCCTTCTTCTTCGACTGGTTCGGCGGGGCCGCCTCGGAGGACCGGGCGATGGGCGGGCCGCGCGCCCATCTCTATGCGGGCCAGGCGCTGGCGGAGTTCCGCGGCCGGGCAGGCGCCTATGAGCCGGACCGTCCCGAACGGGCGGACGGCGCCTACTTCGCGCGCGAGGCGCCCGAGGAGCTGCTCTATGACGAGATCGAGGCCATCTGGGCCGACATCGCCGACCGCGACGACTGGAGCGCGTTCTATCGGAAGCTGGAGCGCATCGGCGAGGCGCGGTCGGCCTATGGCCTTGCCTGACGCGCCGGAGGACAATGCCTAACTAAAGGTTTGAAATAACGCCGTTTCTTTGGACAAATTGACGCAGCGCCTCGCGCGCTGATGGAATCGGCTTGCGCACGCCCAAGTCCGAGTTTTGCATGCCCGTCGTCCATGCGTGCCAAATTGGCGCGTGTGGCGGTGGGGGGTGAGTGTATGCGTGTTCCGACCGGACCTTTGTTCAAGCCGTTCGACTACGCGCTCATGGTCGTGTTCGCCATGGCGTTCATCATGCTGACCACGCTCAGGCTGGCATGACGCGTAGGGCCTCGGAGCCTATCGGCCAGGCGGTTCCGCCTGACCGATAGGCTCCGGAGTCGTTCGACTGGAGCGCCTTCGCGCGGCGAACCCGAACACACTTTCGCCGATCGCGCTCTTTTGCGTAACGCGTTCTAGTGTGGTGGATCAGAAGTTCGCATGATGATGGCGGCGCCCTCGGCTGCGAACTTCTGATCCGTAAACCACACTAGAATCATACATTTGCTAGTGTCCTTATCAATTCCGAAGTTCGCATCCGCCTTGCAAATGCGCTGGCGAACTTCGGAATCGGGACACTAGAAGAACGAGATCGTCCGGATCTCGACGCTCTCGCGCGGCCTGGCGTCGGGGGCGCTGGTCGGGACATCGACAGCCGTGTGGCCGGTCCACTGCAGGCGGCTGCGGTCGGAATCCAACAGCTTGAAGGCCAGGATCTCGTCCGGGCGCATGTGCGGGACCCAGTACCAGCGGTGCCGCTCGCTGTGGTTCAGGTTGAAGCCGGTCATGGTCGGCGTGTCGCGGCTGTTCAGCCCCTGACGGATCTCGCTGGGATTGAGGTCGTCCTCGCGCACGGTGGAGGCGTCGCAGAGCACGAGGGGTGTCTTTTCGACCGTCCTGATCGGCCGCCACAGGTTCATCAGCACGAACCTGCCCTTCAACAGGCGCCCGGCCTCCTCGGCGCCCACGAGCCGTTCGGTCCACTGCCGGATGGTGGTCTCGTCATAGTCCACGTGCGCCCCGCGCGCCGGCAGCCGTCCGTCCGGCGTGCCCGCCGCGTCGCTCCTGGCGACCTCGCCGAAGATGAGCACGGTCTTCGCGCCGAGGAGCTCCTTGGCCAGGGCCTCGACCTCCGGATAGTAGACCCGCTTGATCTCGTCCGGATCGTAGAAGTCCTTGACCGCCGTGGAGCGGCGCAGGAGCACGAAGCCGTTCCGCTCCAGGGCGAGGTCGACGGCGCGGGCGTCGTGCAGGCGCACCTTGTGCTCCTCCACCGGCCAGTAGGAGGCCTCCCGGTCGCCCGGCCAGAAGATGCTCCGCTCGCCGGCCACCACATAGGGGATGACGACCTCGATGGCTTCCGGCTCGGCCCGAGCCTCGGCGACGGCGCCCATGCGTTTTCTCCCGCGCTTTCCCGCGCTTGATCGTATCGGATGTTACATTGCGGCGACCGCGCGCGCCACAATCACAGGGGCAGGGGCTTGCCCTGCTCGCCGGCGAGGTCGCGGATGAACTGCCAGGCCACCCGGCCCGACCGGGCGCCGCGCAGCTGGGACCACTGCAGCGCCCGCCGCTCCAGCTCCGGCTCGTCCAGCCCGAAGCGCTCGGCGTAGGTCGTGACGGCGCCGAGGTAGGCCGCCTGGTCCATGGGCGGGAATCCGATCCACAGGCCGAAGCGGTCGGATACCGAGACCTCCTCCTCGGCGTCCTCGGCCGCCGCGATCAAGCCGCGCGTCTCGTCGTGCCCCCGCGGCATCAGGTGCCGGCGATTGGAGGTGGCGACGAGCAGCACGTTCTCCGGCGGGCCGGCGACGCCGCCTTCAAGCGCCGACTTCAGGGACTTGGCCGCCGCCGCGCCCTCTTCGAAGGAGAGGTCGTCGCAAAGCGCCACGAAGCGCTCGGGCCGCCCGCGAAGGCGCTCGAACAGCGAGGGCAGGTCGGCCACATGATCGCGATCCACCTCGACCATGCGCAGCTCCGGATGGCCCGCCGACACCGCCATGAACGCAGCCTTGGCCAGCGAGCTCTTGCCCGCGCCCCGCACGCCCCAGAGCAGGACATGGTTGGCGGGAAGCCCTCCGGCGAACCGGCGCAGGTTCTCGAGGAACCGAGCCTTCTGGGCGTCGACGCCGACCAGCAGCGCAATGTCCAGGCCGTAGTCCGGCGCCGGATGGAAGCACGCGGCGCGGGTGTCATAGAGATAGAGGCGCGCGGCCGCGAAGTCGGGCTCGGCCGGCGCGTGCGGCGCGAGGCGCTCCAGGGCCTCGGCGATCCTCAAGAGCAAGGTCTCGAGCGGGTCCGTCATCGCCGCTTCCTATCGCGCGGGGACCTCGCATTGCAAAAGGAGACGTTCGCACATAGCTTCCGCCCACTTCGAAGCCGACCCTGAGGATCCAGCATGTTCGGAACCCCCGCCATGGCCCAGACGACCACGCCCGCGGGCTCCGGCGGGGCCGAGGGCGCGATCATCCAGTTCCTGCCGATCGTCGGCCTGATCGCCCTGATGTACTTCCTGCTGATCCGTCCCCAGCAGAAGCGGATGAAGCAGCACCAGGCCCTGGTCGCGGCCGTGAAGCGCGGCGACACGGTGGTCCTGTCGAGCGGCATGATCGGCAAGGTGACCAAGGTGGACGAGCAGGAGGTCTCGGTCGACATCGCGCAGGGCGTCAGCGTCAAGGTGGTGAAGTCGATGATCAGCGACGTGCGCACGCGCGGCGAGCCGGCGCCCGCCAACAACTCCAAGTCCTGACCAGCGCGCCGCCGGACCCGGGCCGATGATTCAACTTTCGCGCTGGAAGGTGATCCTGTGCATCGCCGCGTGCGTGTTCGGCCTCGTGTTCAGCCTTCCCAACCTGCTGCCGGCGTCGGTGCTGAGCGCCCTGCCCGGGTGGATCCCGCACCAGCGCCTGAACCTGGGTCTCGACCTGCAGGGCGGCTCCTACCTGCTCTACGAAGTGGACACCGCGGCGCTGAAGAGCGAGCGGCTGGTCAACCTGGTCGAGGACGTCCGCACCAACCTGCACGACAAGCACATCGACTTCACCGACCTCGGCCAGGCGAACGGCGGCGTGAAGGTGCGCATCACCGACCCCGCCAAGATCCCGGAGGCGTCCAAGCTCCTGCAGACCCTCGGCCAGCCGCTGCCCAACTCGGCGCAGCGCGACGTGGACGTCGCCGCCCAGCCGGACCAGCACCTGAGGCTGTCGATCTCGGACCGGGCGCTGGAGCAGGAAGCGATCCAGGCCGTCAGCCAGACGATCGAGATCATCCGCCGGCGCGTGGACGCGCTGGGCACGCGCGAACCCTCCATCACCCGCCAGGGCACCACCCGCATCGTGGTCGAGGCGCCCGGCGAGAGCGATCCGGAGCGGCTGAAGAACGTCATCGGCCAGACCGCCAAGCTGACCTTCCAGATGGTGGACGACACGGTGACGGCCGACGACGCCCAGGCCGGCCGCGCCCCGCCGGGAACGGAGATTCTTCCCAGCGAAACCCCCGAGGGCAAGATCGCGGTCAAGCGCCGCTCGCTGGTGTCCGGCGACATGCTGGTCGCCGCCTCGGCCGGCTATGACCAGAACGGCCGGCCCGACATCAACTTCCGCTTCAACGGCCAGGGCACGCGCCGCTTCGCCGACGCCACCATCCAGAACGTCGGCAAGCGCTTCGCCATCATCCTGGACAACCGGGTGATCTCGGCGCCGGTGATCCAGGAGCCGATCACCGGCGGCTCGGGCCAGATCACGGGCAACTTCACGCTCAAGGACGCCAACGACCTCGCCCTGGTGCTGAAGTCGGGGGCCCTGCCGGCCAAGCTGAAGGTGGAGGAGCAGCGCACCGTCGGCGCCGAGCTCGGGGCGGACGCCATCCGCGCGGGCCAGATCTCGACCATGATCGGCGCGGCCGCGATCTTCGTGTTCATCATCGTCACCTACGGCCTGTTCGGCTGGTTCGCCGCCGCCGCGCTGGTGGTGAACGGCCTGCTGATCATCGCCTTCATGTCGGTGACCCAGGCGACCCTGACCCTGCCGGGCATCGCGGGCATGATCCTGACGCTCGCCGTGGCGGTCGACGCCAACGTCCTGATCTACGAGCGCGCCCGGGACGAGGCGCGAGGGGGCCGCTCCCCCATGGCGGCCATGGACGCTGGCTATTCGCGGGCGATGACGACGATCGTCGACGCCAACCTGACGAGCCTGATCGCCGCGGTCATCATGTTCTGGTTCGGGTCCGGGACGGTGAAAGGGTTCGCCTGGACCCTGTCGATCGGCGTGATCACCTCGGTCTTCACCGCGGTCCTGATCACCCAGGTCCTGATCGGATGGTGGCTCCGGCTGGTCCGGCCCAAGCGGCTGCCCATCGCGGAGGATGCCCGATGAGATGGTGGCCGCTGATCAAGGTGCTGCCGGTCAAGACGCACTTCCGGTTCGTGCGGCTGGCCAAGATCTTCAGCACGGTCTCCGTGCTGCTGATCATCGCCACCGGCGTCGCAACGTGGAAGCCCGGCTTCGAGCTCGGCATCGACTTCAAGGGCGGCACGGTGCTGGAGCTGTCGACGCCGGGGCCGGTGGACCTGGCCAAGATCCGCGGGACGCTGAACAGGGTCCTGGGCGGAGACGTCCAGGTGCAGAACTTCGCCAGCCGCGACGATCCCCAGGGTCAACGGCACGCTTCGATCCGGTTCCAGACGGCCGAGGACTCCGACCCGGCGACGACCGTCACCCGGGTGAAGACCGCGCTCGACCAGGCGCTGGGCCAGGTGAGCTATTCGCGCACCGATGTGGTCGGCCCCAAGGTGTCCAGCGAGCTCTTCCAGAAGGGCCTGATGGCGCTGGGCATCGCGATCGGCCTGATGCTCATCTACATCTGGTTCAGGTTCGAGCTGCAGTTCGGGCTGGGCGCGGTGGCGGCCCTGTTCCACGACGTGATTCTGACCTTCGGCCTGATCCTGGCGCTCAGGATCGAGCTCGACCTGACGCTGATCGCGGCGATCCTGACCGTCATCGGCTATTCCATGAACGACACCGTCGTGGTGTTCGACCGGCTTCGCGAGAACCTGCGCAAGTTCAAGCGCATGCCGCTGGCCGAAGTGATCGACCTGTCGGTCAACGAGACCCTGACCCGGACCGTCATCACCGGCGCCACCGCCCTGATCGCCCTGTCGGGCCTGGCGCTGTTCGGCGGGGAGGCGCTGCGCAGCTTCTCGATCGTGCTGATGTTCGGCATCGCCATCGGCACCTATTCGTCGATCTACATCGCCTCGCCGATCGTGCTCCTGTGGGGCGTGAAGCGCGGCGACGAGATCGAGATCATCAAGCCGCAGGGCTCGCGCCCTTGACCGCCCCGCGCCCCTGAAAGGCGAACGCGGTTCGCCTGGCGCGTGCGATTGCGACCCGGTTTCAGTTAACCCTTGAAGTCAAGCTCCAGCCGTCGCAGGCTGCGATATTGGGCCCGGGCCGGCTGCGGCCGGCTCGGGGAGCTACGGGGAAACAAGGGGCACTTCAGATGTCAGCGCTGCTGCTCAACTTTCGCAACATGATGATCGTCAGTCTGATCCTGGCCGTCATCATGATCATCGGGTTCGGCGTCCATAGCGACAACCACTTCAACATCGTGTTCTGGCAGGCGCTGTTCCGGTGGATCCATGTCTTCTTCGGAATCCTCTGGATCGGGCTGCTCTACTACTTCAACTTCGTCCAGACGCGGAAGATGCCCGACATCCCCAACGAGCTGAAGCCCGCCATCTCCAAGTACATCGCGCCTGAGGCCCTGTTCTGGTTCCGCTGGGCGGCCCTGGGCACGGTGTTGGCCGGCATCTGCCTGCTCATCCTGAAAAGCTACGTCGTCCCCAACTACTTCTGGGAGGTGATCACCTTCGGGCTCGCCGGCGGGTTCGTGCCCGGCAACGGCGGCGACGTGAAGTACGTCCTCATGGGGACCGGCGTCTGGATGGCGATCATCATGTTCGTGAACGTCTGGGGGATCATCTGGCCCAAGCAGAAGATCGTGCTCGGCATGGTGGAGGCCGACGCCGACGCCAAGGCCAAGGCCGGGCGGATCGCCACCCTGGCGAGCCGGGTGAACACGCTCTTGTCGTTGCCGATGTTGACGGCGATGACCATGTACCAGACCCTGTTCAGCTGAGGGCCGGCCAAGACGCGACCGGAAAGGCCCGCCGTCACAGGCGGGCCTTTTGCTTTGATGGATGACGACGACCTCGACGCCCAGGTCCGGCGGGCCGATCCGGACCGCTGGCTGGCCAGCCGGTTCATCGCCGGGCCGGCGGCGCGGGCCGATGTCGTGGCGCTCTACGCCCTGAACCACGAGCTCTCGCGCGCGGCCGAGGTCGCCTCCCAGCCGTTGGTCGGCGAGATCCGGCTGACCTGGTGGCGCGAGGCGATCGAGGAGGCCTTTGACGGGCGCCCCGTGCGCCGCCACCCGGTCGCGCTCGCCATCGCCGGAGCGGCCGCTCGCCGCACCCTGCCGCGCGCCGGCCTCGAGGCGATGGTCGAGGGCCGGATGCGGGACCTGGACGGCTGGCCCCTGGGAGCCGCCGAGGTCGAGCCCTATGTCGACGCCACCGCCGGCGCGCTGATGGCGCTGGCCGCCCAGGCCCTGGCGCCGGGCGCCGATCCCGCCTCGGTGCGGCACGCGGCCCGCGCCTGGGGCCTCGCCGGGCTCGCGCGGCTCGGCCGCCTGCCGGCGGACTGGCGCCCCCTGGACGTCGCCAGGCAAGTCGCAGAGGCGAAGGCGCGGTCGCGGGCGGAGCTGGCGGCCCTGCCGGTCGCGGCCTTTCCCGCGGTCGCCTACGCGGCCCTCGCCGGGGCCTATGCGCGGGGACGGGTCCCCTCCGGGCTCGGCCGTCGGCTGACGCTCACCTGGGCGACGCTTCGCGGCAGGGTCTGAACGACATGTCGAGGCTGCTCATCATCCTGGGCCTCGTCCTCGTCGCGGCGGGCTTGCTCTGGCCGTGGCTGTGGCGCCTGGGTCTTGGCCGTCTGCCCGGCGACATTGTCATCCGCCGCGAAGGCTTCAGCCTCTATGTTCCGCTGGCGAGCAGCCTGATCGTCAGCGCGATCCTCAGCCTGGTCGTGTGGCTGCTCAGGCGCTGAGCTCCATGGCGCGGGCGCCGGCGCCGTCGAGCCAGGCATTCAGGTCCTGCAGCGCCCGCCGGCCCATGGCCCGCTTCTTCGCCCTCCCGCGCTCCTGGGGCGGCAGCTTTCGGCCGTCCTCGCGGCGCGGCGCCTCCATCGGCGGCATCAGGCCGAAGTTGATGTTCATCGGCTGGAACGAGCCGGCGCCCGCGTCGAGGTGGCCGCCGGTGACATGGGCGAGGAGCGCGCCCAGCGCCGTGGTGGCGGGCGGCGGAGCGACGGCCCGTCCGGCCAGATCCGCGGCGGCGAAGCGTCCGGCCAAGAGACCGATCGCCGCGCTCTCGACGTAGCCCTCCACGCCGGTGATCTGGCCGGCGAAGCGCAGGCGGGGCAGGGCCTTCATCCGCAGCGAGCCGTCCAGCAGCCGCGGCGAGTTGATGAAGGTGTTGCGGTGCAGTCCGCCGAGCCTGGCGAACTCCGCCCGCTCGAGCCCCGGGATGGTGCGGAAGATCTCGACCTGGGCGGCGTGCTTCAGCTTGGTCTGGAAGCCCACCATGTTGAACAGCGTTCCCAGCGCATTGTCCTGGCGCAGCTGGACCACCGCCCAGGGCTTCACGTCCGGCCGGTGCGGGTTGGTCAGGCCGACCGGCTTCATCGGGCCCCAGCGCAATGTGTCTGGCCCGCGGGCCGCCATCACCTCGATGGGCAGGCAGCCCTCGAAGTAGGGCGTATCCTCCCATTCCTTGAACTCGGTCTTGGGGCCGTCGAGCAGGGCCTCGACGAACCGCTCGTAGCCCTCGCGGTCCAGCGGGCAGTTGATGTAGGCGCCGCCGCCGCCGCCCGGACCCTCCTTGTCGTAGCGCGACTGGCGCCAGGCGACGTCCATGTCGATGCTGTCGGCGTGCACGATCGGGGCGATGGCGTCGAAGAAGGACAGCGCCGCCTCGCCGGTCAGGGCGGAGATGGCCTCGCTGAGGGCGGGGGAGGTGAGCGGGCCGGTCGCGACGATCACGCTTTCCCAGCCAGCGGGCGGCAGGGCGGCGACCTCCTCGCGGACGATGCGCACCCGGGGATGGCGCTCCAGGCGCTCGCTCACGCCGGCGGAGAAGGCGTCGCGGTCCACCGCCAGGGCGCCGCCGGCGGGCACCTTGCAGGCGTCGGCGCAGGCCAGGATCAGCGAGCCGCACGCGCGCATCTCGGCATGCAGCAGCCCCACGGCGTTGTGCTCGGCGTCGTCCGAGCGGAAGGAGTTCGAACAGACCAGCTCGGCCAGGCCCGCCGTCTGGTGCGCCGGGGTCGAGGCGACGGGCCGCATCTCGTGCAGCACGACCTCGGCGCCGGCCTCGGCCGCCTGCCAGGCGGCCTCCGAGCCGGCCAGCCCGCCGCCGATGACGTGGATGACGGTCATGGCCCCGACATAGGCCCCGAACAGCGGGTCGTCAAAGCTTGTCTGTGGAAAACCCGCAATTGGAGGTATGGTTAACGGTAGAGGCGCTTAAGGGGGGAATACGATGGCGACCTTTTCGGTGGGCGAGGCCCTGGGCTCCGGATTCAAGCTGATCGGGCGCCGGCCTTTTTCGGTCTTCGCGTGGGGACTGGCTTATCTCATCCTTGCTGTCGCGCCGGTGCTGCTGGCGTTCGGAGCGTTGGCGCCGGACTGGATCGCGCTCATGCACCAGTCGATGAGCGCTGCGCTCGTCCATCCGGGCGCGCCGCCGGACATGACGGCCATGGCCCCGATGCAGGCCAAGATGATGACGCTGGAGCCCGTCATTGTTCTCGTGCCGTTGGTCGGGCGGGTCGTGGTGATGGGCGCGGTCTTCCGCGCCGTGCTCGAGCCGCGCAACAGCGGCTTCGCCTTCCTGCGCATCGGCATGAAGGAGGTCTGGCTGTTCCTGCTGACCTTCGCGGTCGGGATCCTCGCGGCGATCTACATGGTCGTCGCGATCCTCGGCGGCATCGCGATCGGCGGCGCGCTCGGCGCCGCCCTGGCGGCCGCCCACGTCGAAAAGCTCTGGATCATCTGGGTCGAGGCCGTCCTGTGCCTGGCGCTGGTGGTCGTCTCGGTCTGGATCTTCCTCAGGCTGTCGATGGCCTTCCCCATGACCTTCGCCGAGCGTGAGTTCCGGCTGTTCGAGTCCTGGAAGCTCACACGCGGCAACGGCTGGCGGCTCTTGGGCCTGGCGATCCTCCTCGTGATCGTGGCGATGCTGATCGAGGTCGTCATCGCGGCGATCGTCGGAGCCGTCGCAATGGCGGCCGGAGGAAGCTTCTTCCACGATCCCAGCCGCGTCCATGCGTTTTTCGGCCGGCCTCTGCAGGTCTGGGCGCGCGAAGCCGCGCCATGGATCGCCTTGGCCGCGCTGGTCTTCACCTATCTGATCGGCGTCGTCTCGACGATCTTCCTGGCCCCGTGGGCAAGCGCCTACAGGCAGCTCACCGCCACCGCCGCCGCCGCCGCGCCGTCGCCCCTGTTCGGGGCCCCGCCCGAACCAGCAGGGGGCGCGGACGACGGCGGCCACGCGCCGCCGGCGCCGGCCGCCCATGACGATGGCCATGCGGAACTCGACGCGCGACGACGGACACGCCGGCGGTCATGACGACCATCACGACGGCGGCCACGGGGACGACCACGGGCACGGGGACGACCACGGCCACGGGGACGATCACGGCCAGGGGGACGATCATGGTCACCCCGACGATCACGGTCACGACGGGCATTGACCATGAGCTTCATGGCCACGACGTCTTCGCTCGCCGGATTTCGCCTGATCGGCCGTCGGCCGGGAACGATCCTGGTCTGGGCCCTGGTCTGGCTGCTGCTGGTCTACGGACCGCTGGCCGTCTTCCTGCCCCAGTGGCTCACGGCCATCCTCGGCGCGCTCAGGACTCTGCGGGATCTGCACCAGGGGGATGTCCGCGAAACCATACAGGGCATGCTCCGGTGGGAGGTCTCGCTCATGAAGCTCGTCGCGCCATGGACGATATGGGGCTGGCTGGTCGGGACAGTGCTGAGCGCGGCCGTGTATCGTTCGGTGATCGACCCGAGGAGCCGGGGCTTCGCCTACCTCAGGCTCAGCGGAGACGAGCTCAGGCTGCTGCTGCTGCAGATCATCCTCGCCCTCCTTTGGACGGCCTTCCTCGCCGCGGTGATCGGCGCCGGCGCAGCGCTCTTCATCGCCGCGGGCTCGCTTCAGCCGGCCTGGCGCACGCTTGCGGGGGTGCTAGGCGTGTTGGCGCTCGCGGTCGTGTGCGTCTACGTGCCGCTGCGGTTCGTGTTCGCCGCGCCGATGACCATCGCCGACCAGCGGCTTCGCATTTTCGAATCCTGGGGTCTGACCTCCGGGCGGATGTGGAAAGTGCTCGGTCTCGTTCTGCTCGTGACGATCCTCGTGTTGACGGTGGCCTACGCCGGCGCCCTGATCGCCAACGCGTTTCTCTATGGCGCGCTGGGTCCGGGGCTGGTCACGGCCTTCATGCCCGGCGCCGAGACTCCGCCGCCGCCGCCGTGGACGTGGCAGAGCCTGATTTCTGGGACCGGCGCCTTGGTCCTGGCGGCCGTGCTCGTTCAGGCCGTCCTGCAGACGCTGGTGCGCGTGATCGCCCTCGCCCCGTTCGCCGCAGCCTACAAGTCCATCGCCGGCGAGGAATAACCTTCGTCCCCCTTTTGCCCCACCCCCTGTCGCCCCGGCGGTCCTGCCGCTAGATAGGGAGTCGGTGTAACTCAGAGGGTCGGCGGAGCCGGCGTAACGGATGGCGGAGGGTCAGGTTTCGGTCGGGGCGTCGCTGGCCTACGCTTGGACGCTCTGGCGGGAAAACTGGCGCTCGTGCTGGGGCGTGCTGGCCCTGTGCGCCCTGGCGTGGACGGTGTTCGTCGCGGGACAGTTTGCGGGCAACGGCGACCTCCAGCAGGTCGGCTTCCTCGGCGTGCTCCTGACCCAGTATCCCCTGTTCGGCGCGATGTTCCGGGCGGCGCGCGGCGCGCCGGACGACTCCGATCCCGACTCCAGGCCCGGCACGCTCGGCCTGCAATGGCGCAGGATGGAGTTCAGGCTCGTGGTCGCCGATCTGCTGGTGTCAGCGTTCGTCCTGCTGATCGCCATGCTGTTCCTGCTCGCCTTCTTCGTTGTGCTCACCGGGGTGGTGCTCAGCCGCGGAATGGATGCGCAGGCGCTCCAGGCCGCCATGCCCGCGGCCGGCGCCACCGCGCAGCAGGCCGAAGCCGCGTGGGAGCGCCTGTTCGGCCCGAACGTGGCGACCGCGGCCCAGCTCATCTTCCTGCTGATCGTGACGCTCGTGCCCTTGTTCCTGAGCATCCGCCTCTCGCTGTCCCTTCCTGCGAGCGCCTTGAGCGGGCGCATCGCCGTGCTCCGGACATGGCGGCTGACGCGCGGCCAGTTCTGGCGGATGTTCGTCCCCATGATCGCCGTGCGCCTGCCGCTGCTGCTGTCGGTGCTCGTCGCATGGTCTGGCGCGGCCGCCGGGGGGGCGGCGACGTCCCTGCCGCCCGAGGAGGTCTTCGCCTACGCCCTGCTCTCCGGGGTCCTCGTGGGCGCCGTCACCATGCCTTTGACCGCCGGCCTGCAGGCCTATTTCTACAGGCGGCTCGGCCCGCTCCCGGCGGAAGAGCCCAAGGATTCTGCGAAACCCTGACATGGCGACGTTCCAACCATCGGACGCGGCGATCTCCGGCTTCCGCTTCATTTCCCGCCAACCCCGCACCGTGGCGATCTGGGCGGGGATCTTCTTCCTTTGCGAGGTCGCCTACGGCCTCGTCCTGGTCGGCTTGGCCAGGGACAACCTGCAGGCGGTCCGCGCGCTGCAGGAGGCCAACCGGACCGACCCGGCCGCCGCGATCTCCATGTTGCCGGCGGTCGGGCTGCTGTTCCTGTTCACGCTGGCGCTCGTCCTGGCCTGCGCCACGGTGATGTTCGCGGCGGCCTACCGCGCCTGGGCGGGGACCGGCGATCGGCGGCGGGCCTACCTCGAGCTCGGCCCCCAGGAACTGCGGATGGCGGTCCTGATCGTGCTCTGGGCGGTGCTGGCCGTCGGCGGCAGCTTCGTGATCGCCTTCGTCTCCGGGATGCTGGGCGCCCTGGGGACGGCGTTGCCGAGAGTGGTTGCGCCGATCTATTACCTGGCGCTGTCCGTGGGCGTCGCCGCGGCCTTCGTCTATCCGATCGTGCGGCTGTCCCTGGCCATGCCCATGACCATGGACGACCACCACATCCGTCTGTTCGAGTCGTGGAAGGCGACGCGCGGCTGCTTCTGGCCCCTGTTCAGCGCCTACGCCCTGGCCGCGATCCTCATCATCGTCCTCGTCATCTGCGAATGGGCGCTGGTGACGCTGGTGGCGGCGATCGTGATCGTGACGTCCGGCCTGTCGATCACCGACCTGTCGGGGCTGTTCCGGAGCGACACGACGTCCATCGCCAGCTACTTCCGCGTGACCACGATCATCGCCATGGTGCTTCACGCCCTGGCGCTGGGCGCGGGCCTTCCGATCTTCACCGGTCCCGTGGCCGAGGCCTATCGCCGGTTCGTGCTGCATGAGGGCGCGGAGCCGGACGCGGACGCCGCTTCGGCCAGCTGAATCGGCGCCGGATCGCCGGCTGGTTGCAAGCTGATGGCGGCCGCTCCTGTCGCCGTCTAAGGTGAACGCCGGGGCGGGGCGTGGCGTAGCGATGGCCGGATTTCGGATCGGAGACGCGGCCTTTGCGGGTTTCCGCCTGATCGGCTCCAGGCCGCTCGTGATCCTGGCCTGGGGCGCTGTCTATGGTCTGGTCGCCCTGGTCCCGGTCGCGCTGATCCTCGGTCTCGGCTGGGGAGGCCATCTGCCGGCCGAGGACGTGGCGATCCGGCAGGCGCGCGGATGGATCGCCTGGACCTCCATTCCCGCGAACGCCGTGGTCTATGCGGCGATCTTCCGCGCCACGATGACGCCGCAGAAGCGGTCGCTCGGCTACCTGCGCCTCGGATGGGCGGAGGCCCGGCAAGGATTCCTGCTCGTCGTGCGCACCCTGCTGCTCGCGGTGCTGGCGATCGTCTGTGCTTTCGCGACGGGGTTCGTCCTGGCTCTGATCGGCGTGACCATGGGCGCCAATGCGCCCTGGGCCCAGGTCCTCGCGGCCTGTGCGATCATCGGCGCCGGCGGGCTTGTCTGGCTGCGGCTGGTCATGGCCGCGCCCATGACCTTCGCCGAGGGGCGGCTGCGCCTGTTCGAGTCCTGGAGCTTCACGCGCGGGCGGACGTGGCGGCTGCTGGGGCTCGCCGCCGTCGCGGCCGTCGCGACCGCCCTGGCCTATGCCGCGGCTCTGTTGACCCTCATCGGCCTCATCGCCCTGGTCGCGACCCTCGCGCGCTGGCGGATCGAGCAGGCAGGCGCGTTCTTCTCCCAGCCGATGCAGGTGTGGATGGCGGCGGCCTGGCCCTATCTCCTCGCCCTGATCGTCGCCTACGGAACCGTGGCGGTCGTCGTGCAGACGATCTTCGTCGCGCCCTGGGCGCGGGCCTACCGGGCGATGACCGCCGAGCCGGCCGACGCGGCGCCCGCGCCTGCGCCCGCACGCGCCCTGGTGGCCGCCTTCGCGCCCATGCCGGCGCGCGCCCGCCTCGGGCCGGCCTGGATCGCGCCAGTCTTCCTGATCCTGGTGATGAGCTTCGCCAGCAGCGCCGAGATCGTCGGCGTCGGGATAGCCGCCCTCGTGCAGCGCGCGCTCGGCGCCGCCGCCCAGGTCGGCTGGGTCACGGATGTGGGGCTCAACGTCGGCTACGACCTCATGGTCGTGGTCCTGCTGATGATGTGGGCCAAGGCCGTAGAGAGGCGCCCGCTCGCCAGCATGGGCTTTCGCCGGCCGTTCGGGCCCTGGCTCCTGGCGTGGATCGGCCTTGGGGCCGGCTGGGCGCTGGTCCTGGCCCTCGCGCTCAGCGCCAGCCCGCCGCCTGCCGCCGGCGAGGCGACGACCCAGCTCGCGGCGCCCTCGCTGAAGGTGCTGCTGCAGTTCCCGGCGGTCTTCGCGGTGGTCATCCTGCTGGCCTTCTCCGAGGAGGTGATGTTCCGCGGCTGGCTGCTCTCGGCCCTGACCGCCCGGGCGGGCGCGCCGATCGCGATCGCGGTGTCGGGCCTGCTGTTCGCCGCCCTGCACGTGACGCCGTGGGAGCTGGGCAAGCTGCCGCGCATCATCAGCTTCCTGAGCTATGCGGCCATCGGCGTGGGCTTCTCGGTGGTCGCGTTGCGGCAGGGCCAGATCTGGACCACCACAGCCCTGCACTCCGGCTACAATGGTTTCCTCGCCCTCATCGCCATGGCGCTGAACAGCGAGACGCCGCACAAGCTGTGGAAGGGCGTGTCCGACCAGACCCGCGGCGAGACCGACCTCGGCCAGGCCTGGATCGCGCTCGGGGTCAACGGCGCGATCGCGCTCGTCCTTCTGGGATGGTGGCTCTACGCCCGGCGGAGGCCCGCGGTCACCGCGCCGGTCGAGCTCGCGCCCGCGCCCGCCGCGGCCTGAGGCGCGCCGTCAGGCCCGCTTCCTCGTCCGCCCGCTGCGCTCGGCGTGGCGCGCGAGGATGTCGGCGAGATACCGGCCGGTCCAGCTCTGCGGCGCGCGCGCCACCTGTTCGGGCGTGCCGGAGGCCACGATCTCGCCCCCGCCGTCGCCACCCTCGGGCCCGAAGTCCAGGATCCAGTCCGCGGTCTTGATGACGTCGAGATTGTGCTCGATCACCACCACGGTGTTGCCCTGGTCGACCAGCTCGTGCAGCACCTCCAGGAGCTTGCGGGTGTCCTCGAAGTGCAGGCCCGTGGTGGGCTCGTCGAGGATGTAGAGGGTCTTGCCGGTCGCCCGGCGCGACAGCTCCTTGGACAGCTTCACCCGCTGCGCCTCGCCGCCCGACAGGGTGGTCGCCGACTGGCCGACCTGGACGTAGCCCAGGCCCACGCGCTTCAGCGTCTCCATCTTGTCGCGGATCGAGGGCACGGCCTTGAAGAAGTCGGCGGCCTCCTCGACGGTCATGTCGAGCACCTCGGTGATCGACTTGCCCTTGAACAGGATCTCCAGGGTCTCGCGGTTGTAGCGCTTGCCCTTGCAGACGTCGCAGGTGACGTAGACGTCCGGCAGGAAGTGCATCTCGATCTTGATCAGGCCGTCGCCCTGGCAGGCCTCGCAGCGCCCGCCCTTGACGTTGAACGAGAACCGGCCCGGGCCGTAGCCGCGGGCCTTGGCCTCGGGCAGGGCGGCGAACCAGTCGCGGATCGGGGTGAAGGCGCCGATGTAGGTGGCCGGGTTCGAGCGCGGGGTGCGCCCGATCGGCGACTGGTCGATGTCGATCACCTTGTCGAAGTGCTCGAGCCCCTCGATGTGGTCGTGCGGCGCGGGCGCGTCCGAGGCGTTGTTCAGCCGCCGGGCCGCCGCCTTGTAGAGCGTCTCCACGGTGAAGGTGGACTTGCCGCCGCCCGACACGCCGGTGATGCAGGTGAAGACCCCCACCGGGATCTCGCCGGTGATGCCCTTGAGGTTGTTGCCGCGCGCGCCGATGACCTTGAGCATCCGCGCCGGCGAGACCGGCCGGCGCTGGTCGGGGACCTCCACCTCGCGCTCGCCCTTGAGGTACTGGCCGGTCAGGCTCCGGGGCGCGGCCATGATGTCGGCCGGGGTTCCCTCGGCGATGATCTCCCCGCCGTGGACGCCCGCCGCGGGCCCGAGGTCGATGACGTGATCGGCGGTGAGGATCGCCTCCTCGTCGTGCTCGACCACCAGAACCGAGTTGCCGAGGTCGCGCAGGCCCTTGAGGCTGGTGAGCAGCCGCGCGTTGTCGCGCTGGTGCAGGCCGATGGACGGCTCGTCCAGCACATAGAGCACGCCGGTCAGGCCCGAGCCGATCTGGCTGGCCAGGCGGATGCGCTGGCTCTCGCCGCCCGACAGCGAGCCGGAGCCGCGCGACAGGGTCAGGTACTCCAGTCCCACGTCCACCAGGAACCGCAGCCGGTCCTTGATCTCCTTGAGGATCCGATGGGCGATCTCGGCCTGCTTGTCGGTGAGCTCGCCCTCCAGCGCCTCGAACCAGTCGCGCGCGTTGCGGATCGAATAGGTCGAGACCTCGCCGACGTTGCGCCCGCCCACGCGCACGGCCAGGGCCTCGGGCTTGAGCCTCAGGCCGCCGCAGGCCTCGCAGGGGATCTCGGACTGGTAGCGGCCCAGCTCCTCGCGCACCCACGAGGAGTCGGTCTCGCGCCAGCGCCGGTCCATGTTGGGGATCACGCCCTCGAAGGGCTTGGTGACGCCGTACTTGCGCGCGCCGTCGTCGTACTCGAAGCGGATCTTCTCCTCGCCCGTGCCCTCCAGGACGACCCGGTGCGCCTGCTCGGGCAGGAGCCGCCAGGCCTTGTCCATGGAGAAGCCGTAGTGGCGCGCCAGGGCCTGCAGGGTCTGGGTGTAGAACGGCGAGGGGCTGCGCGCCCAGGGCGCGATCGCGCCCTTGTGCAGGGTCTTGTCCTTGTCCGGAACCACGAGGTCCGCGTCGAAGGCCAGCTTCATCCCGAGGCCGTCGCAGACCGGGCAGGCGCCGGCCGGGTTGTTGAACGAGAACAGGCGCGGCTCGATCTCGGCGATGGTGAAGCCCGAGACCGGGCAGGCGAACTTCTCCGAGAAGAGCAGGCGTCGGGGCTCGCTTTCGCCCTCCTCGACGTCCGCCCACTCCGCCACGGCGATCCCGTCCGCGAGCCTCAGCGCCGTCTCGATGGAGTCGGCCAGGCGCTGTTCCATGTCCGGCCGCGTGACGATGCGGTCCACCACCACGTCGATGTCGTGCTTGATCTGCTTGTCGAGGGCGGGCGCGTCCTCGATCGGATAGAACTGGCCGTCGATCTTCAGCCGCTGGTAGCCCGCGCGCTGCCAGTCGGCGATCTCCTTGCGGTACTCGCCCTTGCGGGCCCGGACCACCGGCGCGAGCAGATAGAGCCGCGAGCCCTCGGGCAGGACGGTGATCTTGTCGACCATCTGGCTGACGGTCTGGCTCTCGATCGGCAGGCCCGTGGCCGGCGAGTAGGGCACGCCGACCCGCGCCCAGAGCAGGCGCATGTAGTCGTGGATCTCGGTGACGGTGCCGACCGTCGAGCGCGGATTGCGCGAGGTGGTCTTCTGCTCGATCGAGATCGCCGGCGACAGGCCCTCGATCAGGTCCACGTCCGGCTTGCCCATCAGCTCCAGGAACTGGCGGGCGTAGGCCGAAAGGCTCTCCACATAGCGCCGCTGGCCCTCGGCGTAGATGGTGTCGAACGCCAGGGATGACTTGCCCGAGCCGGACAGGCCGGTGAGCACGACGAGCTGCTCGCGCGGGATGTCGACGCTGACATTCTTCAGATTGTGCTCGCGCGCGCCGCGCACGCGGATGAAACGGGAAGGGTCGGACATGCCGGGCTTAGAGCTCTTGGTTGCGCGGCCGGTCGCCCCGGCCGAACCCCTCTATGTAAGTCAGAGAGTTGGGTTCGCAGCAAGAACATTGTGTGAACCCCCGCATCAAGCGCCGGTCCGTTGGCGAACGGGGCGCTTGAGCTTGCGGCCGGCTTGTGGCCCATACGGGACGCGCGGCCGCCAGAGCCGCCGATGGGAGGCGGACGGGCATGCGAAAGATGCTGGCGGCCATGGTCGTGGCGAGCCTCGGCGCCCTGGCGGGATCGGGCCTGGCCCAGTCGCCGTCCCAGCCTTCCACGCCCGACCAGTCGGGCACGGCCGGCACCGAGACGGGCTTCGCCGTCTTCCAGACCCGCTGCATGAGCTGCCACGGCAATCCCGACGTCCCGCGCGCGCCCCAGCCCAGCGCCATCCGCCAGATGAGCCCCGAGCGGATCTATGACGCCCTGACCAGCGGGGTGATGAAGGGGCAGGGGGACGCCCTCACCGAGGACCAGCGCCGGATGGTCGCCGACTTCATGAGCGGCCGCCCGCTCGGGAGCCTGGCGAGCGGCGACGCCAAGGACATGCAGGGCCGCTGCCCGACCAACCCGCCGATGCGGGCGCCCGACCGCGCCGTCGACTGGAACGGCTGGGGCGCGAGCCTCGACAACGCCCGCTATCGCACCCGCTCGGGCCTGACCGCCGCCGACGTTCCGAAGCTGAAGGTGAAGTGGGCGTTCGGGATTCCCGACGGCCTTTCGGCCTACGGCCAGCCGACCGTGGTCGCCGGACGCGTCTTCGTGGGGACCGACACCGGCTACGTCTATTCGCTCGATGCCAAGACGGGCTGCGTCTACTGGTCCTTCCAGGCCAAGGCCGCGGTGCGCAGCGCCGTGACGGTGGGCCAGGTCAAGGGCGTGAAGGGCGTCCGCTGGGGGCTGTTCTTCGGCGACTTCCACGCCAACGCCTACGGCCTGGACGCCCAGACCGGCCGCGAGCTCTGGACCCGCAAGGTCGACGACCACTTCGTCGCGCGGATCACAGCCGGGCCGGCCTACTACCAGGGCCGGATCTTCGTTCCCGTGTCCTCCTCCGAGGAGTTCAGCGCCTCGGTGCTCGACTATCCCTGCTGCACCTCGCGCGGCAGCGTCGTGGCGCTCGACGCCTCCACCGGCCGCCAGCTCTGGAAGGCCTGGGTGGTCGGCAAGCCTCGTCCGACCCGCAAGAACTCCAAGGGCGTCCAGCAGTACGCCCCCGCCGGCGGCTCGGTCTGGAACTCGCCCACCGTCGATCCCAGGCGCCACGCGATCTACTTCGGCACCGGCGACGCCGAGACCGAGCCGGCCCCCAAGACCACCGACGCGGTGATGGCGGTGGATATCGCCACCGGCAGGCGCCTGTGGGTCTACCAGGCCCAGGCCAACGACTCCTTCCTCGGCGGCTGCGGCCCGAAGCAGCGGACGGACAACTGCCCCAAGACCGTCGGCCCCGACCTCGACATCGGCAACTCGCCGATCCTGAAGAGCTTGCCCGGCGGCCGGCGCGAACTGGTCACCGCCACCAAGGACGGCCACGTCATCGCCATCGATCCGGACCGCAACGGCAGGCTGCTGTGGCGGATGGAAGTCGTTCCCGAGGCGGCGAAGGCGGGGCTCAAGGGGCGCTTTGCGGCGGGCGGGATCTACTGGGGCGGCGCGGCGGACGCCTCGCGCGTCTATTATGGCCTCGCCGCCGGCGCGATGGCGGCGGTCGATCTGAAGTCAGGCCGGCGGGCCTGGTACCAGCCGCTCTCCAAGCCCGGAGACTCCAACAGCGCCGCCGCCAGCGCGATCCCGGGCGTGGCCTTTGTGGGGGGCATGGACGGCAAGCTGCACGCGCTGCGGACCGGCGACGGCCAGCCGGTCTGGACCTTCGACACGGTCAGGCCCTTCGACACCGTGAACAAGGTCCCCGCCCACGGCGGCGGCATGGGCTCGGCCGGACCGACCGTGGCGAACGGCATGCTCTTCGTGGGCGCGGGCTACGCGGTCGTCGGCGACCGGTCCGGCAACGTGATCCTGGCCTTCGCGCCGGAGTGAAGCTCAGTCCGGCGGCGAAGGAGTTGCCGCGCCGATCGGGGCGAACCCTATTTAGGCCACGTTCCGGAAGATCCCGACGTTGGACGCGCCGGCCGGACTTCGGCTTCACGCCGTCTCAGTAGAGGATCCGCCGCCGCGCAGTGCGATCCTGCGCGGCGGCGGCGCGTCGTCAGTGCAGGGTTCCGGCCGTGGAGGAGCCCGCCGGGTTCCCGTCGATCTGGTTGGTGCCGTAGGTGTACACCAGACCGCCGCTGTTCTGGCTGAACGCGGACGAGTTGCCGGTCAGGGTGGAGTTGGTCACCCGCGCGATCATGCTGGCGCTGCCCTTGGCCGCCACGCCCTCGGCGCTGTTGGCGATAGTCATGCGGTCGAACGAGATGTCGGCGCTGCCCGTGCCTTGGGTGACGAGATTGACGCCCGGACCGGCGGTGCCGCCGCCGCCGATGACGCTGTCGGTGACGGCGCCGGTGACCGCGGCCGGCGAGCTGTTGGCCTTGAGGTCGACTTTGACGCCGAAGCCGTTGTTATACATCGTGACGTCCTTCATCGCGACGTGGACCGTCGTGGCGGACGCACCCGGCTGGATCAGCACCGCGCCGGTAGCGTTGTCGCGGAACTCGGAGTTGGTGATCGTGAGCTGGGACGCCGCGTTCGTCGGCGCGAACAGGACGGCGTAGCCGTAGCTGGGCGCGGCCGCCTGGAACTGTTGAATCGTCACGTGGCGCAGGTGGAGCGCAGCGCCTTGGAGGAACCTGATCCCGATGAGGCCGGAGCCCGTCGAGCCTTCGATGGCGAGGTCCTCCAGGGTGACGACGTCGTTGACGCCGGCGTTGACGACGACGCCGTACGTGCCCGTCGCCAGGTCGCTGGACTGACTGACGCTGACGCACTTGATCGACATGGCCTTGGTGATGGTCACGGCGCCGAAGCCGCCGGGATCCAGGCAGTTGATGATTCCGCCCGCCGCCGTCTTGGAGATGGCGCCCGCGAAAGTCTTGCAGGGCGCTGTGCGGCTGCAGGGGTTGGCGTCGTCGCCGACGCCGGAGACCCAGGTCCTTGTGGCCTGGGCGTGAGCGGCGCCCATGGGAAGGGCGCAGGCCAGCGCTGCGAGTGCGAGCGCTATGGCCAGAAATCTCGTCTTCATGTGAAGTCTCCCTTCAAGGCGAGGGGAGACGGGTAGACGCCCGTCCGCTCGCCGCCACCAACAGGCGCGCCAGCTTCAATGCCGGCGCGCACGGACGTTTTCTGATTGGCGGGCGCTGCGCGAAGGTGCGGCGACCGCTTGATTCCGAACGCGGATGCCTTCCTCAGACGAGGCGGCGTCGCGCGCTTCGAGTGACTGCCCCTTCCGTTCCGGTCTGGGCTCGCGCGTCGTGGCCCAGCTCCTACATCATTTCAGGACATATCGCGATGCGCATCCCAGTTCACCGGACGGGCGACGGCGGGGCGCGCGGCAGGTGAGGGCGTGGCAATCCACCGCCAAGCCGGTCGAGTTCAGGACCCTGACGGAGAGGCCGTTCGTGCGCGCGCCTGGCGGCGGCGCGAGACGTCGAGACGACGGCCACGGCTGGCCGCCGCTTCGTGCGGCGAGGCGGGGCTCGGTGGGAGCCCGGATAGCGCGCGCGCCGGACGAGCCGTCAGGCCGAGACCTGGAGTTCGCTCGTGCGGCAAGCCCTGGCCGGGCCCCGCGGGACCCGGCCAGGAACGCAGGTCGTCAGTGCAGCGTCGACGTGGTGGACGTGCCCGGGGACGCGTTCCCGTCGATCTGGTTGTCGCCGTAGGTGTAGACGAGGCCGCTGCCGCCCTGGAAGAACGCCTGGGCGTTGCCCGACAGGATGGAGTTGGTCACCCGAAGCTTGATGGCGCTGGCGCCTTTGGCCGACACGCCCTCGTTGTTGTTGTTGATGTTGGCCCGGTCGATGGCGATGTCGACAGAGCCGGTGCTCGTGGTCACGGCGCTGACGCCTGGGCCGCCGCCGGCGCCCACGCCGTTGACGATGCTGTCAGAGATCCCGCCGGTCACTGCCGCCGGCGATGAGCTGGCCTTGAGGTCGACCTTGACGCCGAACGCATTGTTGAACATCGCCACGTTCTGCATGGCGACCCGGACCGTGGTGGTGCTGGGTCCGGGCTGGATCAGGATTGCGCCGCCGAGATTGTCGCGAATGGTCGAGTCCGTGACGTCGAGCACAGTCGTCGCGTTCGATGGCGCGAACAGGATGCCGATGCCGTTGGGCGCACCGGACTGGAACTGATGGATCGTCACGTGGCGCACATGAAGGGCGCCGACCTGAAGAACCTTGATTCCCGCCAGGCCCGTGGACGTGCCCTC
The DNA here is from genome assembly GCA_963775275.1 of uncultured Alphaproteobacteria bacterium. Taxonomy (GTDB): domain Bacteria; phylum Pseudomonadota; class Alphaproteobacteria; order Caulobacterales; family Caulobacteraceae; genus JANWHQ01. Next base: position 3,282,243 of record CAVZII010000005.1, read on the forward strand.
GAGGGACAGGTCTTCGATGTCGACCACGTCGGTCGCGAGCGCATTGACAGTGATCGCGTTGGTTCCGGGCGAGGTGATGCCGGACTGGGTAGGGCTGACGCATTTGATGGAAATGGTCTTGGTGATGGTCACGGCGCCGAAGCCGCCGGGATCCAGGCAGTTGATGATTCCGCCCGCCGCCGTCTTGGAGATGGCGCCCGCGAAAGTCTTACAGGGCGCTGTGCGGCTGCAGGGGTTGGCGTCGTCGCCGACGCCGGAGACCCAGGTCCGTGTGGCCTGGGCGTGAGCGGCGCCCATGGGAAGGGCGCAGGCCAGCGCCGCGAACGCGAGCGCTATGGCCAGAAATTTCGTCTTCATGTGAAGTCTCCCTTTGAGGCGATCGAACGGGGCGGCCCCGTCCGCTCGCCGCCACCAACAGGCCGCGCGCCGTCTTCATCGACGGGCGAGCCGAAGTTCGAATGATTGGTCGGCCGCCGGACCTCGGTCGCCTGACCGCTTTGCGGGCGTCCGTCGGCCAAGCCGATGCGGCCGAAGAGGCGCGCCGGATCGCCCGCGCCGGTCTCTCCAACGCTGGTGTCGTCAGTCACCGCGTGGCTAATCTCGGCCATGATACCCCGGTCTTCACCTTTGTCCCAAGAATACACCCGCAATATATTCTTGGCGAGAGGTTGATTTGGCGGCATCCGAAAGCAAAAAGGCCGATAAATTACATCACAATGAGATATAGTGTGAACTCAACGATCAGAAAGACTTTAGTTCCGGCGTGACTGGACCCGGACCCGCCGATCGCCCGCACGGGCCGGTTTGCAAGCGAGCTTGCGCCGCCCTAACTTGGGGCGGTCCGCCATGGGGGCGGCCGGTCATGGAGGCCAAGGTGAGACAAGCGAGGGACAACCGCATCGCCCGTCCCGATCACCTCGCCATGTCCCGCCATGCCAACCCTGATCGCGGTCGAGGAGCTGTCCTACCGGGCTCCTGACGGCCGCCTCCTCTTCGAGAACCTGACCCTGACCTTCGGGCCCGAGCGCACGGGCCTGGTCGGCCGCAATGGCGTGGGCAAGACCACGCTGCTTCGCCTGATCCTGGCCGAGCTCGAGCCGCTCGCCGGCGTGGTGCGCCGCCGAGGCCGGATCGCCGTGCTTCGCCAGGCCCTGGCGCCGCCGCCGGGCGCGACGGTGGCGGACCTTCTGGGCGTGTCGGGAGCCCTGGCCCGCCTCGGGCGCCTCGAGACGGGCGCGGGGACGGATGAAGACTTCGCCGAGGCCGACTGGAACTTGCAGGCGCGGCTGGACGCGGAGCTGGCCAGGGTCGGGCTCGAAGGGATGGCGCCGGCGCGAGCGGCTGCGGACCTCAGCGGCGGGCAGATCACGCGGGCCGCGCTCGCGGCGGCGCTGCTGCAGGCGCCCGACGTGCTCCTGCTCGACGAGCCGACCAACAACCTGGATGAGGCGGCGCGGGAGCTTGTCGGCGAAGTCCTCGAGGACTGGACGGGCGCCGCGGTCGTGATCAGCCACGATCGGGGGCTGTTGCGCCGGATGGACCGTATCGTCGAGCTCACCACCCTCGGCGCGCAAAGCTATGGCGGGGGCTATGACCTCTATCTCACGCGCAAGGCCGAGGAAGAGGCTTCGGCGCGCCGCGCGCTGGACACGGCGGCGCTCGAGGCCGGGAGGGTCGAGCGCGAGGTTCAGATCGCCCGCGAGCGCAAGGCGCGCAAGGATGCGGCCGGGCGCAGGTCCAGGGCCAAGGGCGACGCGCCGAAGATGCTGCTCGACGCCCGGGCGGAGCGCGCCGAGGCGAGCATGGGGGGCATGAACCGCCTCGCCGGGCGGCGGCGCGCCGAGACGGCCGAGGCGCTCGAGGCGGCCCGAAGCAGGGTCGAGCAGGTTCGCAGGCTCGCCGTCGCCCTGCCGCCGTCGAACCTCGCGGCCGGCAAGACGGTGCTGGACGTCGAGGCGGTCGGCTTCGATTACGGTCACGGCCCGCCGATCCTGGACGGCCTGTCGTTCCGCCTGGTCGGGCCCGAGCGCGTGGCCGTCGCCGGCCCCAACGGTGCGGGCAAGACCACCCTGCTGCGTCTGGCCGCGGGCGAGCTGGAGCCGAGCAGAGGGCGCGCGGCGCTTCACGTTCCGGCCCTCATGCTCGACCAGAAGGCCGCGATCCTCCGCGACGACGAGAGCCTGTTGCGCGCCTTCCGGCGGCTGAACCCCGAGGCCGACGACAACGGCGCGCGCGCCGCCCAGGCGCGGTTCCTGTTCCGCGGCGAGACGGTCCTCAAGCCGGCGGGCGCCCTCAGCGGGGGCGAGCGGCTGCGCGCGGCGCTGGCCTGCGTGCTGGTCCGCCCGCGCCCGCCGCAGCTGCTGATCCTCGACGAGCCCACCAACCACCTCGACCTCGACTCCATCGCGGCGATCGAGCAGGCGCTCGCGGCCTACGACGGGGCGCTCCTGGTCGTGAGCCACGACCAAGCCTTCCTCGAGGCGATCCGGATCGAGCGGCGTCTGGACCTGGGCGGCGCCTAGGTCCGATTCCGAAGTTCGCCAGCGCATTTGCAAGGCGGATGCGAACTTCGGAATTGATAAGGACACTAGCAAATGTATGATTCTAGTGTGGTTTACGGATCAGAAGTTCGCAACCGAGGGTGCCGCCATCATCATGCGAACTTCTGATCCACCACACTAGTGCATCGTAGCAGACGGATGATTTCTCATCCGTCTGTGGTTCGATGCACTAAATCAAAGACTTGTGCTGCGAGGCTCAAACGAATGGTGGACCATTCGTTTGAGCTCGCAGCACTAGGCGACGGCGGGCGCGGGCGTGCAGACGATCCAGTCGACGTCCTGGATCCGCCGGATCGGGCCGGGCCGCCAGCCGGCCGTCTCCAGCTCCCCGGGGCTGGGCTTGAGGGCGCGGCGGCTGATCAGGCGGGTCTGCGGTCCGCTGCACCGGCGCAGCCGCTTTAGCGCGCGGACCACGTCCTCCCGCTCGGGCAGGCAGGACAGGCTGGAGCAGTCGACGATGACGTCGAAGACCACGCCGAAGCCTTCGGCGGCGAAGTCGGCGTCCCACATCAGCGAGGCCGCCTTGGGCGCGAGCTCGTGCAGGGCCGCCTCATAGGCCGAGAAGGCCACGAGGCTGCCGAGATGGTGCTCGATGCCGAAATAGCGGCCGGCGTCCAGGTAGGGGATCAGCCAGATCCCCAGCCGGCCGGCCCCGCAGCCGACGTCCAGGACGCGGTCTGAGGGCATGACGCCCAGCGCCTTGAGGGCGTCGAAGTTGACCCGACCCCGGATCCAGGGCCCGCCGTAGAAGCGGTGGTGCAGCTCGTCCCGCGCGAGGGTCTCGAAGTCGATGCTTTCGAGCGGGCTCGACTTGCGGCGCAGGTGCTTCCAATGGGCCGGCGAACGCAGGTCGTTCACGGGCGAGCCGTCCGCGCGCCGGATCGGGATCAGAAGGTCTGAAGGCTGGATCTCGATGACGTCCCCCGTCTCTGCGGCCCAGATGCGCGCGGCATTCAAGCGAAGCGCGCCGAGGTTTGTCCAGCGCCGGCCGCGGCGGACGGCGCGCCGGCTTTGCATTCCCTCAAGGCCGTGCTTTGTCTTGCCCCAGGGGAAACGCAACACATCGGAGCGGGGCGATGGCCACGACGGCGACGACGGGGGATCGGGGCAGGGTAGGGCTGGCGGCGGCGATCACGCTGTTCCTGTGCTTCTGCGCGGCGGTGATCGAGGGGATCGACCTGCAGTCCATGGGCCTGGCCGCCGCCAAGATCGGCAAGGAGTTCGCCCTCAGCCGCCCCGAGCTCAGCGCGGTCCTGGCTGCGAGCCCGATCGGCCTGTTCTTCGGCTCGTTCATCGGCGGGCGCCTGGCCGATATCCGAGGGCGCAAGGCCGCCCTCATCGCCTCGATGATCGTCTTCGGCCTGCTGCAGCTGACGACGGTCTGGGCGAGCGGCGTCGGAGCGCTGATCGCGATCCGCTTCGTCTGCGGCCTGGGCCTCGGCGGCGCCCTGCCCAACCTCATCGCCCTGACCTCCGAGGCCTCCGGCCGAAAGAACAGCATCCTGAACGTGGTGATCACGGCGGCCGGCATGCCCACGGGCGGGGGCATGGCGAGCTACATCATGTACCAGGCCGGGCCGGCGGCGGACTGGCGGCTGATCTTCTACGTCGGGGGCCTTGCGCCGCTCGCCCTGGCGCTGCTGATGCTGATGCTCCTGCCGGAGTCGCAGCTGTTCAAGGACGCCAAGGCCGCAGCCGCAGCGGCGGGCGAGAAGATCAAGACCTTCAAGGTTCTGTTCGGCGGCGGCCGGTGGGCGGCGACCTCCACGCTGTGGATCAGCTTCTTCTTCACCACGGTGGTCACCTACCTGCTGCTGAACTGGCTGCCCATCCTGATGCAGGACAAGGGCTTCTCCTCGAGCGACGCCTTCATCATCCAGATCCTGTTCAACGCGGGGGCCGCGATCGGATCGATCCTGATGGGCTGGCTGATGGAGAAGCGGCCGAGCCGGACGGTCCTGCTCCTCTGCTACGTCGGTCTGGCGGCCTCGCTCGTGGGCCTGGCCAAGGTCGGCGGCGACGTGACGGTGGCGGCCACCGTCATCGCCATCGTGGGCACGTTCCTGCTCGGCGCCCAGTACATCCTCTACGGCCTGTCGCCGTCCTATTACCCCGACGCGGCGCGCGGCACGGGCACGGGCGCGGCGGTGGCCGTGGGGCGGCTCGGCTCGGCGATGGGGCCGACGCTCGCGGGCATCCTGATGGCCTCCGGCAGCAACGCCACCCAGGTCCTGCAGTCGCTCCTGCCCGTCACGGGGCTGGCCGCCGTCGCCGCGATCCTCCTGATGTTCTGCAAGCGCGCGCACGCGTGAGAGGCGGCTGGGCCACGGCGCTGCAGCGCGGCAATACAGCCTGTTCCGGCTATGCTGCACTGCATTGAAAGCCCTGCGCCGAGGGCCTATATCACAGCACCGCTCGCGGCCCCGGATCGGCCCGCGCGGCATGGTTTCGAGGGTCGGCTCTGATGCTGCTCACCATGATGAAGGCCAAGCTCCACCGCGCGACGGTGACCCAGGCCGACCTCGAGTACGAAGGCTCCATCGCCATCGACAAGGATCTGCTCGAGGCCGCCGGCATCCTGCCGCACGAGCAGGTGGACGTGCTGAACATCACCACCGGCGAGAGGTTCACCACCTACGCCATCGAGGCGCCGCGCGGCTCGCGCGTGGTGGGCGTCAACGGCGCGGCCGCGCGCCTGGTCCAGCGCGGCGACAAGGTGATCGTGGTCGCCTACTGCCAGATCGAGGCCGAGCAGGCGCGCAACTACGCCCCCGCCGTGGTGCTGCTGGACGACCGCAACGAGGTGATGAGGGCGGCGTGACGCGCCCCGGGCCCCTGTCCGCCGTCGTGGGGCTCTGTCTGGCGCTGGCGGCCTGCGGGCCGGGCGCAAAGCCTTCCGTCAAGCTGCCCTTCGGTCTCGGCGGCGAGAAGCCCGCCTTCGACAAGGCCAAGCTCGAGGCGGCGATCGACCAGGGGTTCGGCGGGATCGGAACCTGCGTCGTCATCGACGACACGGTCACGGGCCAGCGGGTCTATCAGTACAACGACTATGGCGCCTGCCACCGCCTGCTGCCGCCGTGCTCGACCTTCAAGATCGCCAACAGCCTGATCGGCCTGGATGCGGGGCTGGTCACGCCCCAGACCGTGTTCAAGTGGGACGGCAAGCCCCAGCCGATCAAGGCCTGGGAGCAGGACGCCGACATGAGGACGGCGTTCAAGGAGTTGATCGTCTGGTGGTACCAGCGGCTGGCCAAGATGGTCGGCAAGCCGGCCTATCAGGAGCGGCTCAAGGCCTATGACTACGGCAACAAGAGCCCGGATGGCCCGCTGACCAGCTTCTGGCTGGGCCCTGCAGCCGGCGGCGGGCTGGGCGTTTCCACGGACGGCCAGGCCGATTTCCTTCATCGCCTCTACGCCGACAAGCTGCCGGTGAAGGCGGCGAGCCGGGACTACGTCGAACAGATCATGGTCGACGAGATCCGCGACGGCTACGCCATGAGCGGCAAGACCGGAACCTGCGCCAGCAACTCGGACCGCTCGCGCCAGGTCGGCTGGTGGGTCGGTCGGCTGAAGGGGCCCAAGTCCGACTACGTCTTCGCCGCCTCGATCGAAGGCGACAACGAGCACACCCTTCCGGGCGCGGAGATGCGCGCGCGGGTGAAGAGCGCGTTCGCCCAGGCTGGCCTCTGGCCGCCGGCGCCCTGACCAGGACCGGCTGAACGCGACGTTCTGATCCTGGCGCATCCGGGAGTTGCGCTTCGCCTCGAGGCGCGCTCCAATCGGGCCGGGGAGGGGAGAATCCGATGACGCCAAAGCATCTTGCCGTCGCGGCGCTCGCCGCGGCGATGCTCTGCGCGGCCCTTGCGGGATGCGGCCAGGGCACCGGCGGGCCCGACGCCGGAGCCGCGGCCCTCGCCGCAGTCGCCCAGCAGATCGACGGCCAGCTCGACGCGCCGGCCAGGAACCTGCAACAGAACCTGAAGGCGGCCGCGCGCGATGGCCACATCTACGCCCAGGAGCTGGTCGTGACCGGGGCCGGCGATCCGACGCCGGTGGACTGGTGGATCTACAAGGCCGGCTTCATCCGGTTCGCGGCGATCGACAGCTACAAGCTCGGCTATTTCGCGCTGACGCCCAAGGGCGAGGCCTTCGTCAAGGCGCCGGCGCCGCATTGGCTCGCCTCGAGCTTCCAGGGCCAACCCGACGTCAGCTGCACCGGCGACAAGCTCTCGGGCGCCTGCCACGTCGCCGGCGCGGCGACGATCTCCCTCACCAAGGATGGCGCGCAGGTGCTGGACCAGGTCTCGATCCCGCCTCAGCCGGTCCAGGCCGACCTTCGCTACGGACCGGCCGGATGGACCGTCGAAAGCCTCAAGCCGGCCGGCGGCGCCGAGCTTTCGGAGCTGGCGCGAACGGCGATGTTCGGCGACCCCGCGGCCGTGGAGACGGCGCGCATGCGGTTCGCCGCCGAGATGAACCGCCTGGTCCGATAGCGCCTACTTCTCCAGCTCGTAGAGCCCCGACACCTCGGCCCTGATCGTCAGCTCGCCGGCCTCGACCGGGGTCGGCGGCGCCGCGGCCTCCGCCTTCATCGCGTACATCAGGGGCCGGGGCGGAGGCGCGGCGCCGGAGCCTTCGCTGAGGTTGATCAGACGGCTGGACGTATAGCCGGTCGCGCCCATGTAGAGCTTGACCTTGGCCTGCAGCGTCCGGACGGCCTCGAGCCTGGCCTCGTCCTCGGCCGCCTGGGGATCCTTGAGCCCGAAGCTGATCCCGTTGATCTGGTTGGCGCCGACGGCCACGACGGCGTCCAGCGTCCCGCCGAGCCGGGCCAGGTCGTAGACCGAGATCGTCACCTGGTTGGACGCCTGGTAGCCGGTCAGCCGCGGCGGCTTGTTCTGCTCATAGGCGTATTGGGCGCCCAGGTTCAGGCCCGAGGTCTGGATGTCCTTGGGCTCTATGCCGGCGCGCTTCAGCGCGGCGGTCACTTCGCTCATGCGCCGGGCGTTGTCGGCCATGGCCTGGGCGGCCGTGGGCGCCTGGGTCTGCACGCCGAGGCTGATCGTCGCCATGTCGGGCGCCGCCTTCACCTCGCCCCCGGCCGACACGTTGAGCGTGGTCGCGCGGAACATGGCGCCGGGGCCCATGGGGCCGGCTCCGGGGGCGGGCTGGGCCAGCGCCGGCGCTGACGCCGCGCAGAGCAGGGCGGCGGCGAGCGCGCCCGCGATGGTGGAAGGTCTCATCCCGTTGATCTCCTCTCGGCCGAAGCTGGCCTCGAACGCCCCGCCGCGCAATCCTGCCGCCAGGCTATCCACGAGCGGATGAACCCGAGCTTTCCGCCCCGTGCAGCCCATGCTAACCCGCCGCGCGCCCCTTGGGGCGCTCTCGCGCGGGGGCCCGTAGCTCAATTGGTTAGAGCCGGCCGCTCATAACGGTCTGGTTGCAGGTTCGAGTCCTGCCGGGCCTACCACGCAGATGTTCAGGGAAGGGCAAGGCCGTTCCTGGGGAAACATAAGACGTAGCGATAACAGCCTCATCGACCGACAGCGCATCGTCTCATAGGTCACGTCGACATTGGCGACGCGGAGCCGACCTCCAACTCAATCCGGGATTGGAGTAACGAGACCAGCGTCGCCTGACATTACATCGCACCGGCTTTCCGCCGCTTGGTGGGGCGGCTACAATCCTTCCCATGTCAGCACTGACGAACGTCGAGCAAACGGGTGCGTCGGCGGCTGCAGGGCCAATTTCAGATCTCTCCCCCAGCGAGAAGCGTGCGCTGCTGGCCCGACTCCTGAAGAAAAAGGCAAGCGAGTCCCAAGCGCTTCATCCGCTTTCCGACAATCAGCAGGGGATCTGGTTTCTGTCCCAGCTCGCGCCGGAAAGCTCGGTCTACAACGTCAGTTTTGCCGGACGCATCCGCTCCGGCGTGGATGTCCCGGCCTTCCGGCGCGCGTTTCAGGCGCTGGTCGATCGCCATCCTTCACTGCGGACGACGTTCGCCGTGCGGTCCGGCAAGCCCGTTCAGCACATCCACCAGCATCATCCGGTTCACTTCGAGCAGGTCGACGCCTCCAAGTGGCGCGAGGACGAGTTGCAGGCGCGGCTGGGCGATGAAACCCAGCGCCCGTTCGATCTGGAACATGGCCCGGTCATGCGGGTCACGCTGTTCACAAGGTCGGCGCAAGAACACGTCCTGTTGCTCGTCATCCATCATATCGTGGTCGATTTCTGGTCTCTCGCCGTGATCCTGAATGAGCTCGGCGTGCTGTATCTGGCCGAGCAGGCGGGCCGAGCAGAAGCTCTTCCTCCCCTTGATGTACAATACACGGACTTTGTTCGCTGGCAGGTCGAGATGCTGGCGGGCCCCTCTGGGGAACGGCTCTGGGACTACTGGCGGAGACAACTGGCGGGCCCGTTGCCCATACTCAATCTCCCGACCGACCGGCCGCGACCGCCCATTCAGAAGTTTCGGGGCTCGCATTACGACTTCACTGTGAACGATGACCTGACCCGCCGGCTCAGGGCGCTCGCCAAAGCCGAAGGGGCGACGCTCTATATGGTCCTGCTGGCGGCGTTTGAATTGACGCTCTACTTCCACAGCGGACAAGACGACGTTCTCGTCGCATCACCCATGGTCGGTCGGAGCCGAGCCGAGTTCGAAGGCCTGGTCGGCTTCTTCGCCAATCCGGTGGTCTTGCGCGCGAACCTCTCAGGCGCCCCGACTTTCCGGGAGCTTCTGGGCCGCGTGCGTGAGACCGTGCTGACGGCGCTCGACCATCAAGACTACCCCACCTTGCGTCTGGTGCAGCAGCTCCGGCCGGATCGGGATCTAAGCCGATCACCGCTCTGCCAGACGATGTTCGTCCTGGATAAGCCACACCGTCTCGTCGAACAGACCGATTCTGCATTCGAGCTCGGCGAGACCGGCCTGCTGATGAATCTTGGCGGGCTTGTCATCGAATCGATCCCACTGGAACGCCGGGCGGCGACTCTGGATCTCGTGATGTTGCTCATCGAGACAACCGGGTCGCTTTCCGCCTCGATCCGCTTCAACATCGATCTGTTTGATGCAGCCACGATCGCGCGCATGGCGGGACACTTCCACAAGCTGTTGGAAAGCGTCCTGCGCGACCCCGGCGCCGTAATCGACGATCTGGAGATCCTGACCGAGCCTGAACGCCAACAACTGTTGTTCGAATTCAACGATGCCAAGACGGATCATCCCGCCGGCATTTGCCTCCACGAATTGTTCGAGGAACAAGTCCAGCGTACGCCGAACAATGTGGCCGTCGTGTTCGAGGGCCAAGAGCTGACCTACGCTCAGCTCAATGTCCGCGCCAATCAGTTGGCCCATCACCTTCAAGCCCTGGGCGTCGAGCCGGACGCGCCGGTGGCCGTATGCATCGAGCGCAGCCCGGAGATGCTCATCGGGCTCCTCGCCGTTCTCAAAGCCGGCGGAGCTTATGTGCCGTTGGACCCCGCCCATCCCAAGCAGCGCTTGGCGTTCGTATTGGACGACGCCGGCGCCGCCGTGGTGCTGACGCTGGAGCGACTAAAGGAGGACCTGCGGGCGCCCAGCATCCATGTCGTTTGCCTCGATTCAGACCGGGAAGCCATCGGGCGCGAGAATGACGCCAACCCGGCAAGAACAGCGACCGAAGAGAACCTAGCCTACGTACTTTACACCTCGGGCTCAACCGGACAGCCCAAGGGGGTGATGGTCGAACATCGTGGCCTGTGCAATGCAATCGATTGGGTCATACAAACGCTCGAGCTGACAGCCCAAGACCGCTGTCTATTGAAGACCCCGATCACCTTCGATGCCGCGGGACGAGAACTGTTTCCGCCCCTGCTGACGGGTGGAACGCTCGTCATTGCCGAGGCTGACGGTCACCGCGATAGCCGCTACTTGGCGGAAACGATCCGCAGCGAACGGATCTCCATCTTCCATTGCGTGCCCTCGCTTCTGCGGTTCCTCGTCGAGGAGCCCGCCTTCGACAACTCTGTCGCCTTGCGGGCGGTCATGTGCGGCGGGGAAGCCTTGCCGAACCGGTTGGCGGCACGATTCCAAAGCCGCTCGAAGGCGAAGCTGTACAATGTGTACGGTCCGACCGAGACGATCATCAACTCGACATGTTGGCTATGCGACGGGGCCGGCGGCCGATCTTCAAGTCCGATCGGACGGCCGATACCGAACGCGCGCATCTACATCCTGGACGATGCGCTGCGTCCTGCGCCCATCGGAGTCGCCGGGCAGCTTCATGTCGGCGGCGTGGGCTTGGCGCGGGGCTATCTCAATCGCCCAGAGTTGACCGCTGAGAAGTTCATTCCGGACCCTTTCAGCGCCGAGCCTGGAGCACAACTCTACAAGACAGGCGACTTGGCCCGTTATCTGCCCGACGGAGACATCGAGTTCCTCGGCCGCGGCGATCACCAGGTGAAGATCCGCGGGTTCCGCATCGAGCTCGGGGAGATCGAGGCCGCGCTTGGCCAACATCCTGCGGTGCGGGAAGCTGCCGTGCTGTCCCGGGAGGACGCGCCCGGAGAGAAACGGCTGGTGGCCTATGTGGTCGCCGAAGCTGCCGCTGACGAGTTGCGTCGCTTTCTCAAGGACAAACTGCCCGAATATATGGTTCCCGCGATCTTTGTGCCGCTCGATGAGCTGCCGCTGCTGTCAAACGGAAAGATCGACCGAAAGGCCCTGCCGGCGCCGGACCGGACACGCCCCGATTTGGGCAGGACGTTCGCGCCGCCCCGGACTCCGACCGAAGAGCTCCTGGCGGAGATCTGGATCCAGCTTCTCGAAATCGAACGGGTCGGCGTCCACGACAATTTCTTCGACCTTGGCGGTCATTCGCTACTGGCGACCCAACTCGCCTCTCGCGTTCGCGAAGCGTTCAAGGTGGAGATCCCGTTGCGCCGTCTGTTCGAGGCGCCGACCGTGGCCGGACTGGCCGAAAGCGTCGAGGCCGCACTTCAGGTCGGACAGGACTTGTCGGCTCCGCCGATCGTATCGATCTCTCGGAACGAGAACCTGGCGCTCTCATTTGCTCAGCAGCGACTTTGGTTCTTCGATCAATTGGCGCCCGGCCTCCCGACCTACAACATGCCGGCCGCCGTCCGTCTCGAGGGGCCGCTCGACCTGGCCGCTCTCAGGCAAAGTCTCGATGAAATCGTCAAGCGCCACGAGTCCTTGCGCACCACGTTCAGGACCGTGAACGGCCAACCGACGCAAGTCATCGCGCCAACCTTGATGCTCGATCTGCCGGTCGTCGATCTGCGCAAGCTGTCTGCGAGCGAGCAGGAATCCGAGGTCAGGCGACTTGTCACCGCCGATGCGCAACGGCCCTTCGACCTGTCGCAAGGTCCACTCGTGCGCGCTGCCGTGTTGACTTTGGGCGACGACGACCACGTCGGGATGCTGACGATGCACCACATCGTCTCCGACGGTTGGTCATCGGGCGTCTTGGCGCGCGAACTGGCGACGCTCTATGTCGGCTTCTGCACTGGCGCGCCCTCGTCGCTGCCTGCGCTCCCCATACAATACGCGGACTTCGCACACTGGCAGCGGCAATGGTTGCAGGGCGACGTCCTGGAGAGCCAGATCGCCTATTGGAAAGAGCGGCTGGTCGGCGCCCCCGAGGTTATCGACGTTTCCACAGACTTCGCCAGACCACCGGTGCAGACTTTTCGGGGATCCCGCCAATCGGTTGTACTACCCAAACCGCTTCGAGAGAGTTTAAAGGCGCTCATCGGCCGGGAAGGGGTAACCCTGTTCATGGCGTTGCTGGCGGCATTCAAGGTCTTACTACATATCTACACCAGCCAGGACGACCTTGTTGTAGGCACGCCCGTCGCCAATCGAAACCGGCTGGAGACCGAGGGGCTGATCGGCTTCTTCGTCAACACGCTGGCGCTGCGGACCGACCTGTCCGGCAATCCCAGTTTTCGGGAGGTCCTGAGGCGCGTGCGGGAGACGTGTCTGGGAGCCTATGCCCATCAGGAACTGCCGTTCGATCGGATCGTCGAGGAACTGCGCACGGCGCGGGACTTGGGCCGCAATCCGCTCTTTCAGGTGATGTTCGAGCTGCACAATGCGCCGCAGCGCACGCTCGAGCTACCTGGCATGAGCCTGACCCCTGTCGAGGGCGACAGCGAGACGGCTCACTTCGATCTGACCTTGCGGATTATCGACACCGAGCAGGGGCTGACGGCGGCGTTCGTGTACAACACCGATCTGTTCGAGGCGGACAAGATCGCCCGGATGCTGCGGAATTTTCAGACCCTGCTCGAGGCGATCGAAGCCGACCCGGAGGGACGGCTCTCTGATCTGTCGGTCTTGACCGAAGGCGAGCGGCGCCAGCTGCTGGTGGAATGGAACGCTGGCGAGCCCGACGTTCCGAGCAATTCCTGTGTCCACCAGCTGTTCGAGGCGCAGGCGGAGCTGACGCCAGACGCTGTCGCCGTGGTGTTCGACGCGGAACAGCTGACGTATCGAGAGCTGAACCGCCGCGCCAATCAACTTGCGCGCCATTTGCGGGTGCTGGGTGTCGGAGCCGAGGCGCGGGTGGCGATTTGCCTGGAACGCTCGCTGGAGACGGTCATCGGACTGATGGGCGTTCTCAAGGCAGGCGGCGCGTTTGTGCACTTGGACCCGGCGCATCCCAAGGAGCGTCTCGGCTACATGCTGAAGGACGCCGAAGTCCGGGTGCTGTTGACCCGTGAAAAGCTCGTAGCGGGGCTGCCGGAGAACGACGCGAAGATCGTCTGCCTGGATTCGGACTGGGAGATCATCGCCCGCGAAAGCAGCGAAAATCCCGAGGACACGACACGGCCCGAGGACCTCGCCTATGTCATATACACCTCGGGTTCGACCGGGCGGCCCAAAGGTGTTCTCGTTTCGCACGGCGCGATCGCGGGCCACTGCCTAGCCATCCAGAGCTACTACGAGCTCAGCTCACTTGATGTCGTGCTCCAGTTTGCGTCACCCAGTTTCGATGTCTCATTGGAGGAGATTCTTCCGACCCTGATCACCGGGGCCCGGTTGGTCGTCATGGGGACGGATGTCTGGCGCCCGGCCGAACTTCATGAAAAGATTTCGGAATTCGGATTGACGGTCCTCAATCTTCCGACCGCCTACTGGCGAGAACTGGCGCGAGAGTGGGCGGATGTCCCGGCGCTGGATCCAGACATTCAGCCCAGGCTGTTCATTGTCGGCGGAGACACGTTGCTGCCGGATGCGCTCGAGCTTTGGTGGCGAACGCCTCTGAGCTCGATCCGACTGGTGAATGGTTATGGACCGACCGAGACGACCATCACGGCGACGGCCTTCGATGTCGGTCCGCATGTCGATGAGACCACGCCACACCGGCGCGTGCCCATTGGCCGTCCCCTCGCCAATCGCGCGGTCTACATCCTGGATCGGTACGGGAACCCTGCCCCGATCGGCGTGCGAGGTGAACTGCACATCGGCGGGAGAGGTTTGGCGCGAGGCTATCTGAACCTTCCCGAGTTGACCGCCGAGAAGTTCGTTCCGGACCCCTTCCGCGCCGAGCCAGGCGCTCTGATGTTCAAGACGGGCGATCTTGCGCGCTATCGCCCCGATGGAAACATCGAGTTCCTCGGGCGCGCCGACGACCAGGTGAAAGTCCGCGGGTTTCGCATTGAACTCGGAGAGATCGAGACCGTGCTTGGCCAACACCCGGCCGTACGCGAGGCCGTGGTCGTGGTCCGAGAAGATGCGCCAGGCGAGAAGCGCCTTGTGGCCTATGTCGTCGCGGACACCTCGGCCGGCGAGTTGCGTCAATTCCTGAGGGAGAGACTGCCCGATCCCATGGCGCCGGCCACGATCGTGTTGCTCGACGTCTTGCCGGTGATGCCGAACGGAAAGGTGGATCGTCGGGCGCTGCCTGTGCCGGATCGAGCCGGACGCGAGGCGGAGAAGGCGCTCGTCGGGCCTCGCGACGAGCTCGAACACCAGCTCGTGCAGATCTGGGAGGAAGTTCTCGACGTTCGCCCGATCGGGGTCACCGACAACTTCTTCGATCTGGGCGGACATTCGCTGCTGGCCGTGCGTCTGTTCGCCCTCATCGAGGAGCGGCTGGGCAAGAGGCTTCCGCTGACGGCTGTCTTTCAGGGTGCAACTGTCGAGCATCTCGCCGCTGTCTATTTCCGTCGGCAGGCCGAACCCGGTTCGCAGTCCTCACTGGTCCCGATTCAACCCGCTGGCGGCAGACCGCCGCTCTTCCTGGTGCATCCGGCCGGCGGGCAGGTCTTCCCCTACATTCATCTGGCGCGGTCTCTGGGATTCGAACAGCCCTGCTATGGGCTGCAGGCTGCCGGCCTGGACGACGGACAAGACCGGCTCACGCGGATTGAAGACATGGCGTCCCGCTACATCCACGCCTTGCAGACCGTGCAGCCGACAGGGCCGTACTTCATCGGCGGCTGGTCCATGGGAGGCGTGATCGCTTTCGAGATGGCGCAGCAACTTGTCGGGAAAGGCCAGGAGGTGGCGTCGCTGGTTTTGGTGGATGCCGGGCTTCCCACGTCCGAAGAAACGTTCCCGGAGGATGACTTCTGACGCGCTCTCGCTGGTCGAGCGCTACTTCGGCGTTTCGTTCGGTTCGATGAACGCCCTCGCCGCACTTCCCAAGGACGAACAGCTGGGCTTCATGCTGGCGCAAGCCAAGGCCGCCGGCCTGGTCCCTGCGGAGCTTGATGTTTCCCAGGCCCGCAGTTTTGTGACGCTGCTCAGGAGCGACCTGCAGGCGACGCGAAACTATGCGCCGCGTCTCTACCCCGGGCGAATAACCTTCCTGAAGGCAAGCGAAATCGCCGGCGGGGGAGTCTTCCGACCCGACCATGGGGTGGAGCGAATGGGCGAGTGGCGGAGTCGAAGTTCAGTTCGTACCCGGTAATCACGCCAATCTGATGTACCCGCCTCACGTCGAGGTCCTCGCCGAGAGATTGACCGCTTGCCTCGAGCGAGCACAACTCGGGAAAGCGAAGGACGTCGAGGCATCAGGAAAGATCGATCCATAACGGCCGCCCCCGCTTCCGGCTCCTGGATCGCCTTCCGCAAACCTCACCCTGAGGCCCGCCTGCGCCTGTTCTGCTTCCCACATGCAGGTGCGGGCGCGTCGATCTTTCGCAGCTGGTCGGATGGCTTGCCGCCGGATGTCGAGGTCTGTCCGGTCGAGCTTCCGGGGCGGGGAACCCGGCCGATGGAGGCGCCGTTCACTCGGCTGGCGCCTCTCGTACAGGCCGTTGTGGACGCCCTCGGTCCGCTCCTGGAAAAGCCGTTTGCGTTGTTCGGTCACAGCTTCGGGGCATTGGTCGCCTTTGAACTTTCCCGTCAGCTCCGAAGACAGTCCGGTGTTCAGCCTGTCGGGTTGTTTGTCTCCGCGAACCGCGCACCGCAGATCGCCGCTCGAGACCGGCCGATCCACGCCCTGCCGGAGGCGGAATTCCTGGCCGAACTGGGTCGTCTGAACGGCACGCCCCGAAAAGTGCTGGAGGACGCGGAACTCATGAACATCATGGTCCCGATCCTGCGGGCGGATCTCGCCGCTTACGAGACCTACGTGTACCCGACCGAGCCCCCTCTCAACTGCCTCATCTCCGCCATTGGCGGCTTGCAGGACCACAAGGTGAGCCGCGACGACCTCGAAGCCTGGCGCGATCAAACCACCGGCCCCTTCTCGCTGAGAATGTTCCGAGGCGACCACTTCTTCCTGAATTCGGCGCGGCCCACTCTACTTCAGCTGCTCTCACAGGAACTGCGGGACCTGTGAGCAATCCGGAAAAAGCAGCGCTCGTCGCCACCGCCGTTCCTCAATGGCGCCCTCCGCCAGATGACTTGGTGTTGAACTCCGACGAGGTTCACGTCTGGCAGGCGAGCCTGGACCAAGCCCCGTTTCAGGTCCGACTCCTTCAGGACACGCTGTCCACGGACGAGCGCGCAAGGGCCGAGCGGTTCTACTTCGAGAAGGACCGGCAACGCTTTATCGTTGCGCGCGGCGTGTTGCGAGCGATCCTCGGTCGCTACTTGAACCGAGCGCCTGAGGCCCTGGGCTTCCTCTACAACGCCTACGGCAAGCCTGCCCTGGCCGGAGAGCCTGACGGGACCCCAATCCACTTCAACCTGTCCCACTCGCATGACATCGCCCTCTACGCGGTCACGCGTCATCGGGAGGTGGGGATCGATCTGGAGCGCATCCGTCTCGATCTGGCCTTCGAGGACATTGCCGAACGGTTCTTCTCACCGGCGGAAGCTGAAACGCTGCGAACACTCCCAACCGAGATCCAGCGTCAGACGTTCTTTCGCTTCTGGACGCGCAAAGAGGCTTACGCCAAGGCCCGGGGCGAGGGGCTTTCACTACCCTTGGACCAGTTGGACGTGTTGCTGACGCCTGGCCCCTCGGAAGTCGCGTCCGGCGATCCGGCAGGCTCGCCCAAAGCCGCCGGATGGTCCTTCCAGGAGCCAACTCCCGCCCCGGGCTACGCAGCCGCTCTCGCCATGCAGGGACACGGCTTGCGTCTTGCCTGTTGGCGGTGGCCGGGTCCCGGGCGCCGTTCAGTCTGAACGTTGCGGGTCGCCCCTCTTCCGGGCCCACCTCTCGGCGAGTCTTTTCACAACGACGTAGGTGAGCAACGTGAGGGGTGTCGCGATGACAATTGAGCCGACAGACATCGCCAAGTAGACATCTCCCCCTTGCCGTAAGGCGAACCACAGTCGCGCCGGATCCAAAATCGGAGCATGTCTTACGGGAAGGATCAGTTTCCCCAGGCGGTATTCAGCCAGCCACATCAAAGGCAACAGCGGGGTGTAGAGTATGGCCGCCGTGGCGCCGGCGATGGCGGCGACCACGTTTCTCTTCAGAAGCCATGCCACTACGCTCGCCATGATTATCGGGGACGGATTGAGCGGCACGAAACTGGCGGCTATGCCAATCGAGAAGCCTGCGGCGATCTGGTCGGGTCGGGCATCGATCTGCGACAGCTTCTTCCAATACCGCCGCACTCGTTGTTGCAGATGAATTCCCGCCATATGTCAGGTTAGGGGTGATGCGGCGCGCGCGACGTCGCTCACGACCTGACCGTCCCGCAAACGGATCAGCCGTCGAGCCCTCACCATGACTTCAGGATCATGCGTGGCGTAGACAAAAGTCGTTCCATGATTGCAATTCAGGTGTTCCATCACGTCCAGCAGAGCCGTCGCAGTCACCGAGTTGAGATTGGCGGTTGGCTCGTCGGCGAGGATCAATGCCGGTTCGGTGACCATGGCCCTCGCCACCGCTACGCGTTGCTGTTGTCCGCCGGACAACTCTCCGGGGCGGCGGCCTTCCAGACCAGTGAGACCGATTTCCGAGAACAGCTTCGACACTCGTTCTCTTCGCTGCTTCGCAGGCATGCCTTGCAGAAGCAGCGTGAACTCGGCGTTCTCCAAGGCGGAAAGGACCGGCAGCAGGTTGTAGGCTTGGAACACGAAACCGAGGCGATGCAGTCGCAGGCGAGCCAAGTCGTCAGAAGACAGGAGTTGAAGATCCTTCCCTTCCACCAACACCTTCCCCGTGTCGGCTCGATCGAGCCCCCCGATAATGTTCAGCAATGTGGTCTTGCCGCAGCCGGACGGGCCGGCAATCGCAAGAAACTCGCCGGGCGCCACCTTGAGATTGATCCCGCGCAGCGCCGGAACGTCGATCGATCCGGCGCGATAGGCCTTTCTCACGTCCTCCAGTTCCACCGCCCATTCAGTCATATTGCGGCTCGCTCGCATCAATAAATCTTCAGGGCGTCCGGCAGTTCGGTTCGGGCCGCCTTGAACGCCGGATAGAAAGAGATGACGGTCGCCGTCAGGAACACAATGCCAAGCGACGATGCAATTCGCGTCAGACTGAGGCGGGAGTAGATGATCGGATCAAGAACAAGAGCGGTAGGCAGGCTGCCCTTGAATAACCAGCGCAAATCCAGACCGGAGGTTGAAAAATATCGCTCGACGCCTAACCCGAGCGCGAGGCCAAGAGTAAGGCTGATCACTGTGAGCGCCAAGGACTCGACAATAATCATCACCGCAAGCTGCATAGGTCGCAGTCCGAGGGCCGAACACATGCCAAATTCATGACGGCGCTCGAGCACTCGCATGAGGATGGTGTTGAACACCCCCAATCCGACCATCGCGAGCACCACCGCGTTCATCACGTAGTTGAAGGCCTCGTCCAGCACAAAGAGCTGCGCCACGCTCGGCATGGCTTCACGCCAGGGAAGGATTTCAGCGGGTATTCCCCTCAGCTGCTTCCTCAGCTGCAGGGCCACTTTCAGCGAGTCGCCTTCCCGTTCCAGGATGACAGCGACCTGAGTGATCCGGTCGGGCGCCCCGAGCAAGGTTTGAGCCTCGGGCAAGCGTAGCTGGACGACGTGTGCGTCCATCGCCTGCACGCCGGTGCGAAATATCCCGCTCACCCGCAACAGGGTGCTCTGCATCTCTCCGCCGCCCGCATCCGTCGCTTCCGTGCCGGTTCCTTGCATCGTCGGAGTCGTAAGCACGACCTTCGATCCAACCTTCACAGCGAGCTGTCGGGCCAGGTCTGCGCCAATGACAACGCCCGACGGTTGATCGTCATTGAGGTACGTCCCTTCCACCATCCGCTGGGGGATCAGGGACACGGCCCGCTCGTCCTTGGGAATGACCCCCATGATGCGCACGCCGGCGGCGTTGGCCGAGGAACTCATCAGACCGGAGGCCAGCAGCCGGGGGCTCACGCCTCGCGCAACATGTCTCATGGCCTCGGTGTGCAAGAACGCTTCGGCCGCAGATGCGACACGGGCCGGCAGCAATATCTCTTGAGAGCCGGTGTTCTCGTATCCCTGCGCCTGAATGACAACGTGCCCAGCGCCGAGTCTCACCGCCGTGCCGACCATCTGCTCGTGGCTGCCGTCCAGCAGGCCCAGTGAAATCAGCAGCAAGGCCAGCCCCAAGCCCAGAGCCAGAGCCGTCAGCAAGGTCCCCCGGGGACTACGCCAGAGATTGCGCCATCCCATCTTCATCAACAGAAGAACGCCCATAGTCGCTAGACCTTTCGGAGCGCCTCCGCCGGCCGAAAGCGAGCCGCGCGCAATGCGGGATAGAGGGCCGCCGCAAGGGCTGTGATGGCAAGGCCCAAAGCAGCCTGAGAGTAGGCTGTGAAGTCCTGCCGACCATACCAGAGGGGGCCCACCACGATTCCGCCGAGGGAGACTGCGCCACGCTGGCCGCCCAGGTACAGGCCGTGAGCCTGCAGGTACCAGAGGAGTGGAAACCCGAGCGCTCCTCCCAGGACCAGACTGGCTCCCGCAAGGCTCGCCGCTTCCGCCACGATGAGACCGACCATCTGGACCGGGCGCATTCCTACGGCCATCAGCATGCCGAATTCATGCGTGCGTTCGATAACCGCCATGAGCATGGTGTTGACGATGCCGATGGCTGCCAGAACAAAGAAGATGAAGAAGAGAATTACTGTAACGCTGCGATTGAACTGTACGTAATTGGCCAGCTCCGGGATCAATTTGGGCCAAGGCTCGACCCGAACCGGAATTATCCTGCTCAACCGCGTCTGGAGCGCCTTCGCCGTCGTTGTCGCCGCGGCGCTGTCATAGAGCTTGACGCCGATCTCATGGATCCTGCCCGGCTCCAGGCGCAAAAGATCCTGCAGAGCTCCAATAGGCATGACCACCAAGCTCTGGTCCATGGCGTCGAGCCCCGTGTGAAACAGGCCGGCCACGGTGAACAGATCATTCCCCGTCGAACCGTCGGCCGCCGGCGCCAGCAGGACGATCTCCGACCCCACCTTGGCGCCGATCGCGATGGCGAGCTTGTCTCCGATCATGACGCCTTTGGGCGTCCGTCCGCTCAGATAGCTCCCTTTCACCATCCGGGCCTGCAGCACCGTGATCTTCCGTTCCAGGTCCGGGTCGACGCCGACGAGCTGAACCCCGGCTGACCGTTGGGCCGCACTGACCAGGCCGTAGCCGTACACGCGTGGACTGGCGGCCAAGACGCGGGTGTCAGCATCGACCGCGGCAAGCAGCGCGCTGACGTCGGTCCCGCTTCGCCCTCCCAGGGTCTTCTTGATGGGGCGGTCCGGGTAGTAGTCCGGGGCGTGGACCTCGGCATCAGAAACGAGAAGATCCGTGCCGCTCTCGATCATCTGCTGCCGCAATCCGGCCATCAGGCACGCGACGAACAGCAGCATGGCGTAGCCTAAGCCTATGGCGGACATCGCGATCAGCGTCCGTCGAGGATTGCGCCAGAGATTGCGCCATGCCAGTCGCAGCAGCCTGCCGTTCATTGCCTTGGCTTTTGCGCTTTATCGGAATTCGACTTTGGCTCCTGCTTGAGATTTCTCAACAAGAACGTGTCCGGACTGATGGGCGCGTCGAAGGCAATGCTTTCGTACGTGACTGTGGTCTGTTCAGCAGTCTTACCCACTGGTCGCATGATCAGCCGTGTAGGAATCAGCCTCCCGTTCACGGACTTGTAGTCGGAGAAGGATAATACCCGGGCCAGCTTCCCATCTTCGTCATAGTAGCGCTGCCATATGGGCATTCGGTCGGCTTTGCGGACTTCCAGTGTGATCTGACCCCACACCACCGCTGCGGCCGGTTTGGGGACCAGAGCATAATCGGTGACCGCGACCCCATCCCGAAGTCCGTCGAGGGACTGCCTGATCGTATAGTCTTTGCTGAGGCGGCCCTGGCTCACAAGGTCGCTGAGGGTGAAGTCACTGCCCATCCAAGGGGTCATCATCATCGACGCCGGCATCCTGATCGTGCGGTTCGCCTTCGGCAGATACATCCAGGTCTTGGGACCGTCCTTCAGGATGGCCGTGCCTGCATCTTCCTGTGGCTGACGAATTCGGACGAGGATCTTCGATTCGCCGATCGACCAGAGTTGAATCAGGATCGTTCTTTGCAGGTCCGCCTTGGCGACCTTCATCTCCACCGTGGCGGTGCTGGACTGACTGCTGAACAGCCGCGCCACACCGTCCACGATCTCCAGCGCTTGCCGATTGTCCGCAGCCTGGGAGACTTGGGCCGAACTCAGCCATATCAGCCCCAGGCACATCGCGATCCGGGTCATGTTAAGTCTCGAAGTCCTTGCCGCTGATTTCTGAGCCGTCATGAGGAGCACTGCTGTGCATGGGACGGCCTTACTCTTCGGACAACAACTCGGTGAGCAGTGACCCGACTTGCTCATCCGAAAGCTGGTCCAGGTTGGCCAGTGTTCGTTCTGCATCTTGCTGCTCGCGTGACCGTGCAGACACCAGGGACAGTGGCGTTGTCGGGTCGGTGGCCTCGGCCTCCAACTGGCCAAGCACCTGGGTGACGGCTTGGCCGATGCTGAAGCCCTGAAGAAATTTCGCGACTGGAACGTTCACCCCTAGATCGATTGCGATCCGATTCTTCAATTCGACGGCCATCAAGGAGTCCAGGCCGAGTTCGTTCAGGGGCTGCTGGGCGTCCAGCTTGGATGGACTGGTTCCGAGCGAGCGGGCGACTTGTTCGGCCAGATAGGATTGCAGCATTTGCTTGCGTTCCGATGCTTCGGCCGCAAGAAGGGCGCTCCGCATTTCGCTCGTGCGGCCGGCGGGCCGATTGATTCCACCTTCATCGCGGGTCAGATCGGAAAGAAGCGGCGCGGCGGCGCCCACCGGGTCAGACTCGCGATACCAACTCCAGTCAACCGGCGCCGCCACGACCTGGGCCGCGGCCTGCCGGAGCAGGCGTCCGAGAATCTCTAGCGCTCGCTCGGATTCGATCTGGCGGACGCCCAGGTGTGCAAGGCGTTCAGTGAGACGCTGGCCACCAACGGACTCCGCGAACCCCTCAGCGGCCCATGCGCCCCAGTCGATGCTGAGAGCGGGCCGGCCTTCGGATCGCCGGTGATGGGCTAGCGCGTCGAGGAATGCATTGGCGGCGGCGTAGTTCCCTTGGCCCGGCTGGCCCATCACGGAACCCGCGGAAGAGAAGAGTATGAAGAAGTCCAGCGGATCGTCCTTGAGCAGGCGGTGCAGCAGCCAGCCGCCCGCCACCTTTGGCCGCAACACGGTGTTCAGCGCCGCCGCATCGAGTTGCACCAGCAGTCCGTCCTGCAGCACGCCCGCGGCGTGCACCACTCCATGGATCGGCGGCCAACCTTCGGCGCGAAATTTGTCCAGGAAACGTCGCAACTCGCCTTCATCCGCAACATCGACCGAAGCCAGGTGCACCTGTGCGCCCAAGGCTTCCAGTTCCCGGATGGCGGTGATCTGGCGGGCCGAGCGGCCGTCCGGCTCCACCGAACTCCAATTCGATCGCGGCGGAAGCCTCGTGCGCCCCAGGAGGATCAATCGCCGCGCACCCTGCTCGACCATCCATCGCGCGACCAGGAGGCCTAAACCGCCGAGGCCCCCGGTAATCAGATAGCTGGCGTCTGTTCGCCACGGGACGGATGCAGCTTGTGCGGGCGATGGAGGCTTACGGGCCAATCGGGCGACGTATCGCCGGCCTTGACGGAACGCGAGTTGATCCTCGCTATCCGTACTCGAGAGTTGTTCCCATAACTGCCGGGCGATGGCCTCATCGGGCGAAGATCCGGGATCCAGATCCACGAGGCCTCCCCAATTCGCCGGGTATTCCTGGGCAATGACGCGCCCCAGTCCCCACAGCGGCGATTGCCCGACGGACACCGGATAAATCTCTTCTCCAACCGCCTGTGCGCCGCGCGTGACCAGCCACAGCCGGGGAAGGTCAGGCGATTCCCGTCGCGCCAGTTCCTGCACAAGCAAGAGGACATTGCCGCAACCCAGGACCTCCGCCGCGTTCAGCGAAGCGAGGGTGGTCAGATCGGGGGGAACATCATCGAGGCTCCAGAGATGGACTATTCCGCGACAGCTCGGCTGATGGGAGGCCAGCGCCGACTCGAACATCCGGCGCATATCTTCAGGTTGGTCGGCGCGGAGGCGGTAATGCTCGCCGTCGATCTGCTCGTAGGTGTCCCCGCGGGCAACCAGAATGCTCCGTTGGCCGCGCGCCTCCAACCACCTGGATAGGGCATTTCCGACGCCGCCGCGGTCCGCGAAGATCAGCCAAGTTGTCCGGCTGTCCTGGGTCGCCGGCTCAACCGTCGTGAGTTCCTTGGGCCGCCACTGAAGCTCGTAAAGCCAGTCGCGCACGTCGGCGGCGGCTGCGCGTTGCGCCGATTCACCAAGATGCTCGAACCGGATCCCCTGAATCTCGACCGAGATGCGCCCGGCTTCATCGAACAGCTGCACGTCTCCTGTGGCGGCCTCAGCCTCCCGACGCCGCACCCGAGCCTGACACCATGAACCACGGCCGGGATGACTGAGTAGACGGAGCTGATCGATGCGGGTCGGCAAGTAGATGCCGTTCCGATCGCTGTCAGTTGTTTCCGCTGCAACAGCAGCACCCAAGACCTGGAATCCGGAATCGAGAACCGCCGGATGAATTCGGGACCCACCGAGCGTCGCGTCTGGCCCGACAGGCGATTGCACTTCACCCAGCGCATCTTCATCGCTCTGGGACAACTCGACGATACCCTGAAAGTAAGGGCCATATTCGACGCCGCCATCCCGTAGTCGCTGGTAATAGTCCTGGCCCGAGATTTTCTCCTTGAAGTGAATTGGAATTTCCGCAAGCGCATCCGGAACGACGATGTCGTCGTCCTCTTGAACGCAGACCTTGCCAGTTGCGTGCAGCGACCATGCCTTGCCGAGGTGCGCAGCGTCTCCGGCACAACTGTAGATGAGAAAAGACGCCTGGCCGTCCGTACTCTCAGAGAGCACCAATTGAATCGTGTGAGCTCCGCCCTCGGGCAGGAAAAGCGCCTTGCGGAATTCGATGTCCTTCAGCGTGACGCGCCGTGATCCGTAGACTTCCACGGCGGCGGCCAACGCCATCTCGATAAACGATGAAGCCGGCAGCACGGCGACGCCGTGGATGCAATGGTCGTTCAGATGAGCCTGGGACCTCCCATCGAGCGTGGTTTCCCAGAAATGGGTATCTGCGCAGTGCGGCGATTTGAAACGGCGCCCCAGAACAGGGTGGCTTCCCGGCGCGGCCGGGGATGCTTGTCCTCCGGAAGTACCGGCGCTCCCGGCCGAAGGCTCGAACCAGTAGCGCTCCCGGCGCCACGGGTAGAGCGGCAGCTGAACGCACCGGCCTCCACCTGGATGGATGCGGTTCCAGTCCAACGGGTATCCCAGGGTGTAGAGCGCGCCCAGGGATGCGAGCAGGACCGTGCGCTCGTCTTCTTCGGATCGCATGGACGGAAGCACGGCGGCTTCCTGGCCAAGGTGGACAAACGTCTGCTGCATGGCGCTGAGCAGAATGGGGTGCGGGCTGATTTCCAGGAAGACGTCATGCCCGTCTTCCGCCAGGCGCTGCGCCGCGGCGGAGAAGAGCACGGGCTCGCGCATGTTTCTCGCCCAGTAGGCCGCGTCGAATTGCGCCCCATGGCTGACTTGGCCGGTCACTGTGGAGTAGATCGGCACGGTCTCGGCCCGCGGCTGCAGTCCGCCCAAGGCCTGGAGCAGATCCGCGCACAAAGGATCCATCTGCGGGCTGTGCGAGGCGAAGTCGACCTTCACCATGCGACAGAAGACGTCGTCTCGCTGGAGCCGATCCAGAATGGCCGCGAGCGCGGCCGGATCGCCGGACAACACTGTCGAGGCGGGGCCGTTGCTCACGGCGATGGACACGCGGTCTTCGTATCCGGCAAGCACGCTCTGCGCTTCCTCGATGGAAAGCTCGACCGCCGCCATCGCGCCCAGCCCGACTGTACGCGTGAACAACTGGCTGCGACGACAAACGACCCGAACGGCGTCGTCGAGACTGAGTGCGCCGGCCACGTATGCGGCGGCGACTTCGCCCAAGCTGTGGCCGACCACGGCGTGCGGCTCGACGCCCCATGAGCGCCACAGGGCCGCCAGCGCGATTTGAATGGCGAAGAGGGCGGGCTGGACGATATCGATTTCGTCGAGGCGGGACTTGGCGTCGTCGTCGGCTGTGAGCTCGGCGAGCAAGGACCAATCTCCGTAAGGTCGCATCGCCTCGTCGCAGCGTTCGATGACCTCCCGGAACACGGCTTCCTGCTGCAGCAACCGTCGCCCCATGCCAAACCACTGGCTGCCTTGCCCCGGAAACACGAAGACGAGTTTTGGTTGGCGCCCGGAGCGCTTGCGGCCGGAGGACAAGCCGGGGCGAGTTTCGCCCCGCAGGAATGCCTCCAGACTCTCGATCAACTGCGCCGGCGAGTTGCCGGTGGCCGCGAGACGATGGTCGTGGTGCCCGAGCCGCGCGCTTGCCGTGTAACAGACATCCGTCAACGACACAGCCGCCTCGGGCGCGGCGAGGAAGTCCTGGTAGGCCCGGGCGAGCGAACCGAGGGCTTCGGGACTGCGCGCCGAAAGCGTCAGCAGGACCGCCCCGGTTGTCCGCGCCGCGTCCAGCGCCCGTCCTGGAGAGGCAGGCGCCTCTTCCAGGACCACGTGTGCGTTGGCGCCGCCGAAGCCAAATGAGCTGACCCCGGCCAATGCCGGACCGGACTCCACGGGCCAGGGACTCAGCGCCGTCTGCACTCGCAATGGAAGCTTATCGAATGGAATGTGCGGGTTGGGCGTCTCAAAATGCAGGCTCGGCGGGACTTCCCGATGCCGGAGCGCCAGAGCCGCCTTGATCAGGCCGGCGATACCTGCAGCTGCCTCGAGGTGGCCCAGATTGGTCTTGACGGACCCTACCGCGCACGGCCGTTGCGGCGAACGATCGGTGCTCAGCACGGCGCCCAGCGCCTTGGCCTCGATCGGGTCGCCCAGCAGTGTCCCTGTGCCGTGGGCCTCGACGTATTGAACCACGCCAGGCGAGACCCCGGCTTGCCGGTAGGCTTCCCGCAGGACAGCCTCTTGAGCCAACGGGTTCGGCGCCATGAGCCCGTTGCTGCGTCCGTCCTGGTTCACGGCGCTGCCGCGGATGACGGCATGGATCGGATCACCATCCGCCAAGGCTTTCGAGAGCGGCTTCAGAACGATGACGCCGGCGCCCTCGCCGCGGACGTAGCCGTCGGCCCTGGCGTCGAATGTCTTGCAGCGTCCGTCCGGCGCCATGGCGCCGGCTTTGGTGAAGTTGATCGCAATCGCCGGCGAGAGGATGAGGTTCACACCTCCGGCCACCGCCACCGTGGACTCGCCGCTTCGCAGACTGTTGCAGGCCAAGTGAACGGCGACGAGCGACGAGGAACAGGCCGTGTCAATGGCAAGACTCGGCCCCCGGAAATCGAACAGGTAGGAGATTCGGTTGGCGGCTATGCTGAGAGCATTGCCGGTGCCGGCATAGGCGTCGATTTGCTCAAGATCGTTCCACTGCAGCCGGCCGTAGTCATTGGTGGCGATGCCGATGAAGACGCCCGCCCGCGTCCCAGCCAGACGCTCCGGCGCCTGCCCCGCGTCCTGCAATGCTTCCCAAGTCACCTCCAGCAAGAGGCGTTGCTGGGGATCCATGCGCACCGCCTCGCGCGGTGAGATGCCGAAGAAGTCCGGATCGAACTGATCCACACGCTCCAGGAATCCGCCCCAACGCGTGTTCATCTTGCCCGGGGTCGTCGGATCTGGATCGTAGAAGGCATTCTGATCGAAGCGATCCGCCGGAACTTCGCTGATGGCGTCCACTCCATTGCGCAGCAATTGCCAAAACGCGGCGGGGTCGTTGGCGCCCGGAAACCGGCAGCCGATGCCGATGATGGCTATTGGCTCATTTTCAGCGAGCCGGTCCGGACCGGCGATCGCCGCTGGTTCCGATGGGTCCTGCGCCGCCGCCAAGTGCCGAACGAGAGCCTCGATCGTGGGATGTTCATAGACGAGAGCCGCAGCAAGCTCGCGTCCAAGCATCTCGGACAGTTCGCCGGCCAGCCTGACCGCCTCGGTCGACCCGAGCCCGTAGCTCGCGAAGGGCTCCCGGATATCGAACTCGCTCGCATCGATTCCCAGCCGCTTGGAGAGCTTGGCGATCAACCACGCCTGGATGACGTCCGCGCTGATGGAATTCTCAGACATGGCTCACGTCTCAATGAGTCCTTCGAGCGTCCCCTTTAGGAAGCTGGCCTGGCAAGCTCGACGGCGCACCTTGCCGCTCGTGGTCTTAGGGATACGCCCAGGCCGAAGCAGCATCACCGTGTGAACCCGCACGTCGTGCTGTTCGGCGACCGCCCTGCGAATAGCCCGAACCACGGCCCCGACATCCAGCGGAATACGCCCTTCCGGATGAGCGCTCGCTTCCCCGTCCGGCGGGCCGCGAACCGCCAGCTGGCGCCGGGGATCGACCTCGGCGGCGATGATCAGGTGTTCTTCATCGGGGCCATCGACCGAAAACGCCGCGCAGTAAGACGGCCGCAGCGCCGGGTGGCTCGCCTCCACGGTCAATTCGATGTCCTGAGGGTAAAGGTTGCGACCATTGATGATGATCAGATCCTTCAGGCGACCGGTGACGAACAATTCGCCGTCCTTCATAAATCCCAAATCCCCGGTGCGCAGAAAAGGTCCCTCTCCGGTATCCATCAGATAAGCCTGACAGGCGCGCACGGTGTCTTCCGAACGATTTCAATAACCCTGGGTCACACTCGGGCTGGAAACCCAGATTTCGCCGACTTGATCCGGGGCGCAAGTGGTCATATATTCCGGATCAGCAATCACAATATTGGCATCTTGAAGAGCGTGGCCGCTGCTGACAAGCGTTCGCACATTCTGATCTTGGTCGCGGGCGTCTGCGACGCGGTTATGTTCCAACGCCGCCACTTGTACGGTGCGGAACATTTCGTCCCTTAAGGAACCGCCGGAAACCAGCAGCGTCGCCTCCGCGAGCCCATAACTCGGATGGAACGCGCCAGGGCGGAAACCGCACGACGCAAAGGTCGCTGCAAAGCGTTTCAACGTCTCGGCGCGGATTGGCTCTGCGCCGTTGTAAGCCACATCCCAACTGCTGAGATCGAGCGTTTCACATTGCTCGGGGGTAATTCCGCTGGCGCACAATTCATACGCGAAATTGGGGCCGCCGCTGATCGTGGCTCTGTAGCGCGAAACGGCCTGGAGCCAGCGCATCGGCCGCATGAGAAAAGACACCGCTGGCATCAGGTAACACGGGCGTCCCTTGTACACCGGTTGAATAATCCCATTGGTAAGTCCCATATCGTGGAAGGCCGGCAGCCACGTGACCGTGACACCGTTCGGGTCGAACGCGTAGAGGCGGCTAATATAGTCCGAATTGTGGAGCAGGTTTCCGTGGGTGATCATCACGCCTTTGGCTTCCGCGGTAGACCCGGACGTGTATTGGAGCAGCGCCAAGGTATCGCCGGTCACGGCCGGGTCCCGCCACTCCCGCGCCAGGTCGACGGTAAGCTTGTCCGTCGCCAACCAGCGCATCTGCTGCAAATCAGGCGCCTGAGAGAACAAGCCTGAAGTGTTGGAAAGTATCGCTGACGTAGTAAGCACCATCGCCGGCTGGGCATTGCTCATGATGGCCCGAAGCTTGGGGAGGGTCCGTTCAGGGTGAGCCGGGTTGGGCGGTGGCACAGGAACAGCAGTCACCCCTGCATAGAGACAGCCGAAGAACGCGCCGATGAACTCGAGGCCGGGCGGATAAAGCAACAGCGCGCGCTCGCCACTGGCTCTATGGGCTTGGAGCAGCGCCCCTACGCTCCGGGCTTGGTGGTCCAGCCCCGCATAGGTCAGGTGACCTCCCTCCAAGGCTCCGTCGACCAGAAATGTATGGGTCCGCTGGTCGGGCATCTGATCCGCGCGCCATCGAAGGATTTCGACGAGCGTGGAGAATTCCTCCAATGGTTCGGTGACGTCCCGCGTCATGACATTCCCGAGCTTGGCCCTGATGGGATCACCGCGCTTCTGCGGGCGCGAGCAGCCAGTGTAGGCCCACACTCATTGTCCAGTTTGATCCAGAGCAAGGCGCGCCCCCGGCTTTCCAGCAATCTGCCGCCGCCGCCAGATGGAAGACAGCTATGGCCATGCTTCATTACGCTCTCGCCGCCACCGTCGCGGCGTGTCTGACCGGCGGCGTAGCCGCTGCCCAGACCACGCCGGCGCCCGACGCCGCGGAGAACCGAGCGAGGTGCGGACAGCCGCAGTCGAGTGGCGGGCGGCGTACGCACCTTGCCGGAAACTGAAGTCACGATCCGTCTATCCTGTCCTCGATATTGCTCATCCTTGCTGCGCCCCCAGGGCATGCTTGGTTCTGAGGGCCGAGGCTGGCCGCGTCACTGGTTGCGAGGCCAAAGAAGGGTGATATGTCTGTACATATATCTAGGTTCGGTGTGTCGCGCCGGCGCAAGGGGCGCCGAATCCACAACATTTCTTCGGATAGATCAGTTGAGGTGACGCGGTGGAAGCGATCAAGGACGAGGCGATTGTAGACCAAGTGACGGGGATCATTTCCAAGCAGCTTAGGATTCCGATCGAGCAGTTGACCCCGACAACGCCGCTGCAAGAGCTTGGCGCTGAATCACTTGACTTTATCGAGATCATCTTCGCGCTGGAGGAAACGTTCGAAATCGATATCCCCTATAACGCCAACGAGGCGGCGGCCGCCGGCACTGGGGAACCCGCGGGGACTGGAGCGGGA
This sequence comes from uncultured Alphaproteobacteria bacterium, assembly GCA_963775275.1. Lineage (GTDB taxonomy): Bacteria > Pseudomonadota > Alphaproteobacteria > Caulobacterales > Caulobacteraceae > JANWHQ01. The sequence continues at coordinate 3,312,467 of CAVZII010000005.1, forward strand.
ATGCTTGAAAATATTGAACAGATTTCTGCGGCAGTGAAAGACCTCATGGACGCAAAGTCGTCTGCATGAACCGTGTCGTAATCACGGGGATCGGCGTCGTATCACCTGTGGGATGCACCCTTGAGGACTTCTGGCCGGCTCTCGTCGAAGGGCGCTCGGCCATCGGCCCCTTCTCGGTCGCTCGAGGCGAACGACTAAGTACACCCGTCGCGGCGCAGGTGCGCTCATTCGATCCTGCGCCGCTCTTCGAGCTCAAGCAATTTGGTGTCCTGGATCGCTTCTCGCAGTTCGCGATGGTCGCGGCGCGGGCGGCCGTGCGGGATTCGGGCTTGGACATATCCGAGGCGCTGGCGCTCGAGGCCGCCACTGTTCTCGGCAGTGCTTCTGGGGGTCAGACCACGCTCGATGACGCCTATTTCCGACTCTATTCCGAGAACTCGGCGCGCTTGCAGCCGATGACGATCCCTCGATTGATGACAAGCGCCGCTGCAAGCCAGGTATCGATGGACCTTGGTCTGAAGGGACCGGCGTTTTGCGTATCGACGGCTTGCGCAGCGGGGACGCACGCGATCGGTCTGGCGTTCCAGATGGTTCGCTCTGGTCAATCGCCCGTCGCGGTCGCTGGCGGCGCCGAAGCCTGTCTGACGACAGGGACGATCAAGGCCTGGGAATCTCTGCGCGTGCTCAGCCAGGATACCTGCCGCCCCTTCTCGCGCACGCGATCGGGGCTGGTGCTGGGCGAGGGGGCGGCCGTCGTGCTCCTGGAGGAGCGCACTCATGCGCTGGCGCGCGGAGCGCGTGTCTACGCGGAGGTCTTGGGATTTGGGATGAGCGCAGATGCTGGCGAGATCACGTCATCCGATCCAAGTGGCGCTGCACGGGCCATACGGGCCGCACTCGAGGACGCGCGAACGAACCCGGATGACGTTGATTACGTCAACGCGCACGGCACCGGAACGATGCAGAACGATCGGTCGGAGACGACGGCCCTGCGCGAGGTTTTCGGGTCGGACGTCGGGCGCATTGCGGTCTCGTCCAGCAAGGCGGTGCTCGGTCACGGCCTGGGCGCCGCCGGGGCTCTCGAGATGGCCGCGACCGCGCTTGCGCTCCACAGCCAGACAATTCCGCCAACAGCGAATTTCGAGGAGGTCGATCCCGAATGTGATCTTGATGTCGTGCCAAATGTCGCGCGCCAGGCGGAGGTCAAGGTCGCGATGTCGAACTCTTTCGCCTTCGGCGGACTGAATGCGGTGCTCTTGGCCTCGCGAGCCTGATGATTGAGCCGCATCCGTGCCAGCCGCGCCGATGCCCGAGACGCGGCGGGGAAGGAGCGAGCCAGAAGCCCTGCCTGGCGTGGAACAGGAAGCGGGCCGTTTCCATCGAGAGACCCGTGACGCGCCTGCGAAGCGAATGACCAGACTCGAAGGTTCTGACCCTCGCTTGATGCTGTGCTCAGATCGTCTGGCCGTTTCGGCTGAAATCGGCGTCCCTAGCAGGATGTCGAAATTCGATTTTCGCTCCGTCCGCGCCGGAATCGCTGGTCCTATGCCTGAACAAAAGGCCAACCATTTCAATGGTAGCGCCTGGAGCAGCATGGCTCGATTGAGCCGAACGGGCCAAATGCGGCCCCACCGGCCTGCTTCTTCAACAGCCTGCTAGTCTTACTGTGTCATAAACTGCGGATCTGACGCGGCGCTTCCATCGCTCGTGCGCAGCATGGACATCGTTGCAAACGATTGGCCAGAGCGATGGTCAGGCGTCGACGAATGGTCGGAATGGAGGTCGGCACGTGCCGCTCCGTTCGGATGGGGAGCGCCGCGGGGTCTGTAATCTTCGGGAAGGCCAGGCGTTTGGCGGCCTTGGCCTCGAGATGCTGCTGAGGGGGGAATCGTCTCCCTCAGGGAGATCAGGAATCCGTAAGCGGCGATGCAGAGGCTGGCGTGGTGGTGGAAGCCGCGCCAACCTCGGCCTTCGTAATGGCCCAGGCCCAGCTCCTGCTTGAGCTCTTGATAGTCCCGCTCGATGCGCCACCTGAGCTTGGCGGTGTCGACCAGTTCGGCGATCGGGGTCGTGGCCGGCAGGGTCGAGAGCCAGTACTTGCTCGGTTCGGCCTCGCCTTGGGGCCACTCGATCAGCAGCCACTCCTCGGCATGCGCCTCGGATCGATTGAAGTCCCTGGAGGCTGGTCTCAGGCGCACGGCGGCGAAGCGGGAGCTGAGCTCGGCGTTGCTTCCCTCGCGCCAAGCCACGGTCCGCCAGGCCTCGGCCGGCAGCGCCTCAGCCAACGCCTTGGCCAACATCGGCTTGTGATCGCTGGTGCGGGTGATCCGTGACGGTGGGCGCCCCTTGCCGCTCCAGGGCTTGGGCGGCAGCGGGCCTTCGCCGGGTCGCCAGACGCTGAGCGTCGGTTGCACGCCCACGACATAGGTCAGATCAAGTTCCGTCAGGCCGGCGCGAAAGCCCCCGTCGGCCCCGTAACCGGCGTCGGCCAGGACCACGCCGGGCGCGATCCCCTGGGTCTTGGCCGTCCGGATCTGCTCGAGCGCGATCTGCGGCTTGGTCTGAAAGGCGATCTCCGCCGGGATCTTGGCCTTGCGCCGCAGCTCGGCGTCCTCGGCCCAAGCTTGCGGCAGATACAGCCGCCAGGCGATCGGCAGACTGGCGCCCGCGTTGGCCACCGACAGGCTCACCGCCACCTGGCAGTTGTCCTGCTTGCCCAGCTGGCCGCAATACTGCCGCGCTACGCCCACCGAGTGCTTGCCCTTCTTGGGAAAGCCGGTGTCGTCGACGATCCAGGCGCTGATCGGCCCATGCCGCTCGATCTTGGGCAGCACCCAACCCCGCACCCGGCCCAGCAAGATCGCGTCCGACCACGGCGCCTGGCCCACGAAATGCAGCAGAGACTGATGCTTGGCCGCCACCCGTGAGGGCGCTGTCACCGCTGCCAGCGGCTCCACGCTCTTGCGCTCCAGCGGCAGCAGCAGACCCAGACAGTAATCCTTCAGCGGCTCGGCACGGTCCGCATGGCCGATCACCTCGACCAGGGCGCCGACATAGGCGTCGAACGCGGCTTCACTCTCGGCGGTCCAGCTGTCCATGGCCCTCTGCCTCGTTGATCACGACGCAGCACCCTAACAAGTCGCCGGACCGCCCGAATCCCACTCCAGCCGCGACTTTCTGACTCAGTAAGACTAGGGCGTCGCAGACACGATCATGTCGGCGGTTTCCTCCACTGCGACATGCTGCAGATCGTGGGTGTAGGGCATCTCCTCCACGCGCCATCCCTGGCGCTTGCGGAGCTTGTCGGCCATCGGCGCGAACGTGTCGTTCCGGTAGCCGGTGGCGAGCACATAGGTCTTCACCGGGACGCGTTCGCGCGCGCCCGTGAGCCTGGCTTTCTCGCTGAAGCAATAGACCGATTGCGGCGTGCGCCGATCCTCGTAGGCCGCCCGCGCTTCGGGATTCATGTGGGTGTTGAATCCCGCCAGGTTCGCCCGGGGCGGCGGCACGAGGTAGTCCCCGGGCTCGGCCGGCAGGTGCGGTTCGCCGGGGACGAGGTCGTTCAGGCTTTGGCCGTCCTCGGGAAGGAAGGCGTCCAGGTACATGATCGATCGGATGACGCCCTCGGGCACGAGCTCGGCCGCCACCGAGATCGGCATTCCGCCATAGGAATGGCCGACGAGAAGGACGTTCTCGAGCCCCTCGTACCTGATGACGTTGGCGATATCGAGCGCGTGCAGTGAGAGATTGACGTCGGGGCTTGTCAGGTGCGCGCGCTCGCCGAGGCCGGTGAGCGTGGGCGTGAACACACGGTGGCCGCGGTCGATCAGGACGTCCGCCACGCCTCGCCAACGCCAGCCGCCGACCCAGGCGCCATGGACAATGACGATCGTCGCACGCGTGTTCGCCATTCGAGGTCAGCCCCTTCAGCCGCGGCCATTGCGCGCTCAGGTTCGGCGGATCGGGAGCGCGAAAATAGTGCAGCGAATTTGCTCGGACCGCCGACAGGGATCGCCGGTCGCAGTGGACCTCGCCGACGTCCTCATGCAATCGATTGAGGCGTCAAACCATAAGGTTCGGCGAGACCTTCGTGAATTCGCGCGTGGCAGAGGGCGCCGACGGTCCACGCCGGGTCTCTTCATTGACCCGACCTCTGCGGTGGTGACTTTGGCGGGCGTTCGGAACGGGCCAACGGGGGAGGCGGATTTGGCGAGCGAGGGAGCGGAGACGGAGGGGCCGCTTGGATGGTTTCTCCACGACTGGCGCCTCCTGCGGCCGGACCTGGAGCCGGTCGGCTTCTCCATCGTCATGCACGTCCGCCACCTCAACCTGTTGTTCGGAGAGGTTCTCGACCAGATCGCCGCCGAGTTCGACATCACCGATTCGGACGTCCGGCTGATGATGGCGATCAAGCGCGACAAGGGGGGCAAGCCCGCGCGCCCCTCCGAGCTCAGCGATCGGCTCGGCCTGACGCGGGCCACCATCACCTATCGCGTGGACCGAATCCTTGATCTGGGCCTTGCGGAACGAATCGACGATCCGAGTGACCGGCGCGCGCTGTTCGTGCAGCTGACCCAGAAAGGCGATGCTGTGCTGGCCGAGGTGATGACCCGCTTCGCGTCCGACGCAGAGAAGAAGCTGGCGGGTGTCGACCGCATGGCTGGCGGGCGCAAGGCGCTCGAAGACCGCCTGAAGGCGATGGTTGCGGAGTTCGAGAAAGCCGCGGACCCGAGCTGAGCGCATTAACCCGACCGGACGATCGTTCGGCAAAGGTCCAGCGTCCGGAGCGCGCGGCGTTCCGGACGGTCGTTCGATGGAAAACCGATGAAGTTCATATCGTTCTTCTCATGAACTATATCCCGCGTCGGGGACGAAGGAGCGGCGCCTGCGCCAGCAGGCGAGCGGCCTGATCTCCGAGACCAGGAGAGTTCGCGCATTGTCCGATAACCATGCCGACGAAGGGCGAACCACCCAGTTCGTCAGCTATTGGCTAACGCAGCGGCCGGACCTGGACTCCGACAGCCTGGCGCTTCAGCTCACGGTCGCCCGCATCGGCCTGCTTTCGCGCCGCACCCTCAGCAAGCTGGCGGAAGCCGAAGGCATCACAGCCATCGACTTCAACATCATGGGCGCGATCAAGCGTGGGAGCCATGCCGGCTCGATCCGCCCGTCCGACCTGGGCAAGCTGTTCTCGCTCACGTCCAGCACCATTTCCTACCGCACCGATCGGCTGTTCGAGCTCGGACTCGTCGAACGCCTGGGCCAGGCCGGCGACCGCCGTGTGATCCAGCTGCGCCTTACGCCGGCCGGCGAAGCCAAGGTGGACAAGGTCATGACCGGCTATACCTCCGTCTTGAACGACAAGCTGAGGGCCGTGGACTCCCGGCCCAACGGCCGCCGGGATCTGATCCTTCTCCTCGGCGCGCTCGCCCGCGCCTGGGATGAGTTCGAGGAGCCCGATCTGAAGTGATCGGCGGACTTGGCTCGATCGGTCGAGCGCGCCCGCAGATCGGGCTCGTCAAACCAGGGCCGCCCATCTGTTGAACAGCGCGTCGGCCGCGATCAGGTCTGTTGTCGCATGGCGGTGAAAACATTCTGGGCCGCCGCCGAGGCCAGCTCTCAGACGGGCCTCTCGCCGATGACCGTCGTGCGGACCAGGTGCCGGCGCTCGTTCTTGTAGTCGTGAATGCCGCAGTGCTGCAGGAAGCGGTTGTCCCAGACGATGAAGGCGCCGGGCTTCCAGCGGATCCGGCATTGCAGCTGCAGCCGGTGTGGGATGGTCTGCAGATAGTCGAGCAGGCCGCGGCTGTCCTCTTCGCTCCAGCCGACGAACCGCTTGAAGTAGGCGCCTGCCACGAACAGGGCCTTGCGCCCGGTGACCGGATGGGTGCGCACCGCGGGATGGATGCTCTCGAGCTGCTCCTCGGTGAAGCTGTGGGCTGGGCGAAGGCGCAGCTGCTTGTCCTTGTCCCTCTTGGCGTTGTCCTTCCAGATGGCCTTGCCTGAATAGACCACCTGCAGCCGGCCAAGCGTCTCCTGCAACCCCGCCGACAGGCCCTCATAGGCAAGGAACATGTTGGAGAAGGCGGTGTCGCCGCCGTAGCGGGGCACGTCGTGGGCGTGCATGCAGATGCACAGCGGCGGCCGCGCAAGGAACGGGCTGTCGGTGTGGAAGCGGGTGAACGGCACCACCGACTCCGGCTCGTGCGCCTCGCGCCGGACCTCCTGCATGTCGGGGTGGCCGGGGAAGTTCGGAGCCTGGGGCAGCTCTGTCAGCTCGCCGAAATAGCGCGAGAAGGCCTTGTGCTGCTCGGGCGTCAGGGACTGGTCGCGGAACACGATGACCAGGAAATGCTCGAAGGCGGTCATCACCTCGGCCAGAACCTCGGGCTCCAGCGGCCTCGAGATATCGACGCCCGAGATCTCACAGCCGCAGGCGCCGGTCAGGGGCTCCACGCCGATGCGCTTGAACGCCGGCATGGGCAGGCCGGCGACGACGACGGCCCGGCCTTGCGGGTCTGAAGTCCTGGCTGCGGCGGTCATGGCTGTCTCCTCACACGCTCGCTTCGACAAGGGGCCTCATCAGCCCCCCGCGCGGCCCGCCCGGCGGCGGCATGGCCGATCATCGGCGACCTCATAGACGATGCATGAATTTTGATCACTTGAATTTCGAGATATCATAGTGTCAAGTGATATCGGGGGCGCCTGGCGGCGGCTCGCGAGACCTGCCGCCGGGGCCGTCACGAGGCCGCAACAGGCCTCGTTGGCGAATGAGGGGGAAATCATGAAGCGTTCCATAGAGCGCGCCCGACTGATGGGCGCGGTGTCGGCGGTGGTCCTGGCTTCGGTGGCGGGCGGCGCCGCCGCTCAGGCCGCCGAGGCGTCAGAGCCAAGCGGGACCGTGAGCGAAGTGGTGATCACCGGCGAGCGCCGGGAGACCAAGCTGCAAAAGGTGCCGGTTTCGGTCGCCGCGGTTACGTCGGAGAAGCTCGAAAGCACCGGCGTCCAGAACTTCTACGATCTGCAGAGCCAAACGCCGTCGCTCAACATCGTCGAGACCGGCACGGCCAACCGCTTCATCAACATCCGCGGCGTAGGCGTCAGCGTCTCGACGCCGTTCCAGTACGCGGGCGTGCCGCTGCATGTGGACGGGATGTACATCCCGAACTCCGCGGCCTTCATCCGCGACACCTATTTCGACGTGGACCGGGTCGAGATCTACCGCGGACCTCAGGGCACCTTCGCCGGCCAGAATTCCACCGGCGGCGCGGTGTTCGTCGTCACCAAGGCGCCCCAGCTCGACATGTTCGGGGCCCAGGTCCAGCAACTGGTCGGCAACTATGACTGGTTCCAGACCCAGGGCTGGCTGAACCTGCCGGTCAACGGCGCCATGGCCGCGCGCGTGGCCTTCAATACAGAGAGGCGGGGGAGCTTCTTCAAGAACGTGGGCGGCGGCAATCCCTATGGCTCCAATCAGGTCGACGCCAATACGCCGGGCAGCCTCGACGTCACGAGCATCCGGCCGCAGTTCCGCTGGCGGCCCACCGATCGCCTCGATTTGCGGCTCGAGTATCTCTACAACAACGAGTCCGACGACGGTCCTGCGGTGGTGCGGGGAAAGCCCAACACCTTCAACGATCCCAAGCAGCTGATCGACCCCCGGACGCTGCATTACGATACGCCGCAGACGTATAAGAGCGTCATCCACCGCGGCATTCTGAACGCCCAGTACCAGCTCACGGACGACTTGCAGCTAAAGGGCATATTGGGCGGCCAGTACCAGAAGAACACCTTCATCCTGGACGCGGATTCCTACACACCGTTCCTGCCGGATGTCTACGCGCCCACCACGGCCTACGTCCCGCAGTCGTTCAACGACTTCAAGGATGTCTACAACTATTGGTACCAGGAAGCGGACCTGGTCTGGAACGGCCAGGGCCCGGTGAAGTGGACCTTGGGCGGAATTCACTTCCACGAGGTCGACTGGCTCTACAATCACACGCCGGCCTACACTCGGGGCAACTGCGCGACGCCGGCGATGCCGGTGTGCACCACGAGGGATATCGTCAACGGCGGCTCGGCCCTCGACTATCACCAGCGGTTCAACAGCTACGCAGTCTTCGGCGACGCCAGTTACATGGTTCTGCCCCAGCTGCAGCTGACCGCCGGCATCAGATACACGAGCTATGAGGTGGACCTCGTGCCGGGCAGTACGGTCCGCAGCGCCGTGCCGCCCAACCCATTGGCGACCTGCGGCACCGTCAGCCTCACGGACAAGACGCCGAACCCGTGCAACGTCTACGGCGCCGGCAAGTTCACGCGCCTGACGGGCCGGTTCGCCGTGAACTGGTTCCCCACCCGTGACATCAACGTCTACGCGACCTTCAGCCAGGGCATGAAGCCGGGCGCCTTCTTCAGCCAGTTCACCCTGCAGGAGAGCCACGACACCCAGGTCGCCCTTGGCCAGACCCAGTACAAGTCCGAGACGGTCCGCAACTACGAGGCGGGGGTCAAGACCTTCCTGTTCGATCGCCACCTGAGGGCCAATCTGTCCGGCTTCTATGAGGATTATCGCGATTACCAGGCCAGTTTCGTGATCCCGGGCACGATCATCCCCCGTTCGGTCAACATACCCAAGTCGCGGATCCTGGGCGGGGAGGCGGAGCTCGAGGCGGCGTTCGGGAACCTCCGGGCGACTGTCACGGGCGCCTACATCAACTCCAGGATCCTCAGCGACTCCACGGTAAACGTCACCGCCAACTACCTGGCGCCGGGCTGCCCGGCGGGGCCGCCCCCGCTGTCGGCCAGCTGCCAGGGCTTCGCCCAGGCGAGCGGGCTGAACCTGAGCTACGGCGGCATCGGGCCGACGGGGCCGTTCTGGACTTTCGACCCCAAGGGCCGGCCGCTGAACTACGCGCCCGACTGGACCGCCAACGCCTCGCTGGAATACGACTTCCACCTGTCGAGGGGCACGCTGACGCCGCGTCTGCAGTACGCCTACATCTCGCAGCAGTGGGTGTCGCTGTACCACGCGTCTCAGGACTTCGATGCCGGCCCACCACACCTTCGACTTCCGCCTGACCTACCAGGCGCCCGAACACTGGCGGGTGGAGGGCTTCGTGACCAACTTCACCAACGAGCTGTACGTCGCCGGCGTCGTGGCTGCGGCCAATGCGGGCAACGCCTCGGCGGGCGGGATCAATCTCGGCGCGCCGCGGCAATTCGGCATGCGCCTCCAGTACACCTACTGAGGTCGAGCCCTGGCGGGGCGTGGTGAGCCCCGTCGCTTTGCCGGCTCGCGCCGCCCGCTTCTCCTCCCGAGGGCGACGCAGCGCGAGCCGGCTTCTTTTCCGACAGACGGTCAAAGCGCGCGATGGCGTGGCTGGGGGAGGAGCCGCTCCATGCGCCTCGCCGATCACTTGCTCACGGCGCCATCGGGATCGATCCGCCGCCAGACGCGCCGGAAGGTCGCCGCCCGGATCCGGGCATACCGACCGCCGCGGAGATCGTAGAACGCGAAACTGTTGATGTAGAGCCGGTCCCCCTTCGCCATGGGACCGGAGGTGAAGTCCGGCAGGTGCTCCAGCGCGAGGAACTCGGACTCGAGTTCGGCGGCCACCGTCTGGCCGTCACAGAAGCTCTGCAGGATGGAGATCGTGCGCTGAGTGCTGGAATTCACCTCGCGGTAGAAGTCCGAGATCGCCTGCCGACCGACCAGTTCCTTGCCGCTGCCCGTGACCAGTCGGATATCGGGGCAGTAGAAGTCGCACAGGGCCGCATAGTCGCGCCGATTGAACGCGTCCATGTATCGGGCGAGCCGCTCGTCCTCGGTCATCGGTTTCGCCTCCGAAGCCGAAAACCGGGCGGAGCGAATGCGCGCGAACCTGCCCTCGGCGATGTCGTAGAACACGAAGCTGACGGCCTGGCGCATCTCGCCGGCCTTCAGCGGCCCGGTTGGGAAATCCGGCCAGCTCTCACGCGCCACAAGGGTGGTGCGCAGCTCCGCGGCGATGCGGCCGGGGACGCCCACGAAGCTCAGCAGCTCTATGGTCTCGTCGAGCCGACCTTTGACCATGCGGTAGAAGTCGACGACCGCCTCCCGCCCCCGAAGCTGGGCGGCTTGGCCGTGGAAGGCGATGTCGTGGGCATAATAGGCGCCCAGGGTTTCGAAGTCGGAGCGGTTGAACGCGCCGAGGTAGCGCTCGAACCAGGCCCGCATGTCACCCGAGACATCGGCCCCGGTCATGGCGCAGGCAAACCATCGCCTATGGCCCACATCTTCGCCATCTGGGTCGCCGATCCTGAACGCTGCGGTACTACCCTACACGCAGGTGGACCGCGAGGGCGATGGCCACGCCTGTGCTGCGCCGTCTGTGCGGGAGCGGGCGAGACCTACTTCTCCCGCGGATCGTGTTCGCCGAGCTCAGGATAGAACAGGGCCTTGTTGCTGATCCGCTCGTTGTAGATGCGGCGCTCCTGGAAGTACCAGCGGCCCTCGAGCTTCACGTACTTGTCCTCGTAGTGGCCGAACTCGGCGATCTGGGGGCTCTTGTCCGGCGTGCTGTTGGTGAAGCCCATCCACATGCCGACGTCATGCGCAGTGTCCGGCCCCGTGAAATCGATCCGCTGGCTGCCCATGACGTGGATCAGGCGTGTCCGCTCGGTCGCATCCTTGGGCAGTTTCTTGCCGGCGGTCCCAAAGGTGGCCATGTCGCGGTGGATCTCGCTGCGCCCATGCTCGACTCCGCCGGCCCAGTAAAGCCTGGCGTCCGGCGTGAACAGGCTCGCGTAGGTGTCGATGTCGCCTGCGTCCAGCGCGATCCAGTAGGTATTCAGCAGATTCACGATCTGGACGTAGTCGTCGACGTGTTCCCTGGGCACCACGGGCGAGAACGGACTCTGCGCCTGCGGCTCGGGCGTCTTCGCCCAGTCCGTCGCGCCCGTCGCGCCCGTCTGTGCCGCTGCGGATGCGCCGAGCGCCGCGCTGGCAAGCAGGCCCAAGATCACTCCTCGCATGCGTTTCCCCTTTTCCAACAGTGCGGCCTGGATCGGCCGGTGTGATGTCTGCAGCGGCGCCTTCGTCTCAGGCCAAAGGCAGGTCGTTGGACCCGAACCAGGCCCCGTGCACCTGGGTGGCGTTGCGGAACGGCAGGATCACCCGCGCGACCTCCTGCATCGTGGGCGCGTCCACGATCATCAGCTCCGAGCGCATCTCGCCGGGGTTGTGGGCCGTGCCGATCAGCCAGCCGTCGCCCTCCTCCATCGATCCGGGCCGCGGCGCGAAGCTCGGCTCCTGCAGCATGTGGGTCTCGCCGCCGAAGCACGACTTGACTTCGCCGGTGCGGATATCGAAGCGGCCGAAGCTGTTCGCCGCGTAACGCAGCTGCGGGTGCGCGCCCGCGCGAGCCGGCCGGTCCGGGTCGAAATACTGCACATAGATGTATCGGTAGGGCAGGCCGAGACGGCGGTCGTCGACCCGGGTGAAGCTGGTCACCGGCCGCTCGAACAGGACTTCTTCCGTGCAGCGCTCGTCCTTGGAATTCAGGTCGAAGGTGATGCGCCGGATGGTGTTCTTGGGGGCTGAGAACTGCCCGCCCGCGAGATCTTCGAACCACGGCCAGGTGTTCCCGTCCGCCATGGGAGCTTCCATGATCACCTTGGAGCCCTCGGTGCGGGCGTTGGCGGTGTGGACGATCGAGCGCTCCGGCCCGAGGAACCAGCGGATGTCCTTGGCGTCCCCGTCCCGCGGGATGATCCCGTAATAGGAGGGCTTGGACGAGTCCCAGGCCCAGTGGATCTTGCCCTCCCGCAGCCGCTCCAGGCTGGTCACGCAGCCGCCGCCCGGGATGATCACGTGCTCCCGCGTCAGGCACATGTCGTGCAGCATGCTGGTGTAGGGAACCTCGAAGCTCCACTCGCGGGTGATGTTCCCGGACCTGTCGAAGATGGCGAGGAACACATCCTTGGAGCACAGGCCCGAGGCCTCATAGCCGAAGGCGGCCATCTCGCCGGTGACCGGATCGACCTTGGGGTGCGCGGTGAAGGCCTGGCTCTTCCAGGCGCCGCCGAAGTCCGTGGGGCCCAGCGTCTCAAGAGTGTTCGGGTCCATCCTGTGCGGCAGGCCGTCTTCCTTGGTCGCGTAGAGGGCGCCGGCCAGGACGACCGGGGTGGTGTTGGCCGTCGTGCGGCGCTGGGGATGATCGGGGTCGCGCACGCTCGGGTCGTCGGTGAACGGATTGCGGTAGTAGCCGTAGAGCGGCCGGCGCGCCGCGCGCTGCTTCTCGAAGCGCTCGGTGCGGACGTAGCGGCCCTTGTAGTCGACCACGCCGTTCTTGAAGCGGAACATCGACATGTAGCCGTCCGGCGCCAGGGCGATGTCGTCGGGCGGATTGGGCGGATACAACCCGTCCGGATGCAGTCGGTAGAACGCGCCGTCGAGCTGCGAGGGGATCTCTCCGATCACCTCGCAGTCATAGATGTCCGCCTCGAAGCGGGCGGGCGCGAAGTAGCCGCGCATCGCCGGCTGGCTGGAAAAATCGGCCATGGCGTCTCCTCTCGTTGCAGCAGGCTCCGGCCAGCACGTCACAATGTCCAGCGGCGGATCAGCCAGCCTCGTCGGGACGGCCGGAGCGCCGCCATGAGCGCCTGTTCGCCCTGTCCGTTGAAGCCTACTGCTTCTGCAATTCGCCGCCCGGCGCGGCCGCCATGAGCTGGATCAGCTTCTCCGTGACGTTCGGCTCCAGGCCCTCGGTGTGGCCCTTGTCCAAACGCACCACGTCGGCCACCAGCCGCCCGTCCTTGCAGTTCGGATAGACGAACACTTCGGCCGTTCCCGGCCGCGCGAACGTTCCCTGGGCCAGGTTGGGCGGCCCGCGCTTCGGGCCCGCGTCGACCAGGCCGGGCTTGTCGTCGACCACGTCGGCCTCGCGACGCTTGGGCCCGCACGCGTAGCGCTCGGCCCAGGGCGAGGTCTGCGGCAACGTCAGGATCTCGTGCTCGCCGGTGGCGAAGATGAAGTTCATGTCGCAAGCCGGCGTCACGGCGACGCCCGGCGCGCCGCCCGGAGGCCCGGCTCCCGGCGGAAATCCTTTGATGCTCAATCCCTTGAAGAACTCCGGATTCAGCGGGGCGGAGCCGATCCGTCCGCCTGAGAGGCTGAGCCAGCCGTCGACCTTGCCCCTGAAGTAGTCGCTGCAGACGATGCGGTTGACGGTCAGGCCGCCTTGGGAGTGGCCGGCCAGCCAGAACGCCTTGATGTTCCGCCGTCCGATCGCGTCGATCACCATGTCGGTGATGTTGTGAAGGTAGGTGTCGTCGGCGTCGGCGAGCCACATGCGCACCGGCGTCGGGCCGCCGCCCGCCGCCGTGGGCGTCGCCACCACCAGTCGATATTTCTCCTTGTATTCCATGGCCGGGAAGTAGCGGCGGACCCAATCGCCGGTCGAGCCCGCGCCATGCAGGAGCAGGATGAACATCACCTTCTCGCCCGGCTTCAGGTCGCAGGGATAGTCGAGGAAGAACTTGCGTCCGGTCTTGGGCTCGGTCGCATTGCCGGCGTTCGCGGGTCCCGTCGGCCTGCAGTCGTCGCCCGTGCAGCTGAGCGGCGCCGGGGTCTGGCAGGAGACGCCCAGCAACGGTCGGCCGGCCGCATACGCACTCCCGGACAACGCCGCCCACATCAAGCCCAAAGCGAGGCCCTTATACAGCTGACGCATGTGCGCCTCCCCCGTGAGGTTCGATCCTGCCGCAGGTTGCGGCCCACGCCATGGCGAGGATCAGACGTTCGCAGCCGAGCGAGCCGCCATCATCATGCGAACTTCTGATCCGCCACACTAGTGTCCCGATTCCGAAGTTCGCCAGCGCATTTGCCAGGCAGATGCGAACTTCGGAGTCGATCGGGACACTAGCAAGTCTATGATTCTAGTGTGGTTTAAGGATCAGAAGTTCGCAACTGCGGGAGCCGCCATCATCACGCGAACTTCTGATCCACCACACTAGAAGCCCTTGCGGGCGACCGTCCATCGAGGATCGCGACAGAGGCCGCAGTCCGGGCCCATGAAGACCTGCGCGGCCGTCGCGTCACCGAACAGCTTCCAGTCCAGCCATTGCCGTGTGGCCTGCGCCTCCTCGCCGCCGTCGGGCAGCATGAAGGCGCCGTCGTGACCGACGTCGTGGCTGGCCAGGAGGGCTGGAACCGTGTCGATCCGGGCGAAGTCGCCGGTCCCGCTCGGCCAGGCGATGCCGGACTTGCCTCCGAGCAGATAGGGCAGGGGCGTGTGCAGCGTCTTCAGCACCGACTTGCCGATCTCGAGGCCCTGGATCGGGCTTCCGGTGTCGAACCCCCCGCTGTGCAGGATCAGCACCGCCTTCACCCGCCGATCGTGGGCGATCGCCAGCGCCCGGAGGCCCCCGCAGCTGTAGCCGGCGACCGTGCGACCCGGCTCTCGTCGAGCCGGTCATGCCAGGGGCCCGGCGCGCGGTTGGCCGCAAGCGCCTGCTCCAGCCCCTGTTCGACCTGCGCGGTGGTCATGCGGACCACGCGTTTCTGAGATGGCTGGGGCGGCGGGGGCGCAGGCGGAGCAGGCGGGGCCGGCGCGGCGCCGGGACCGGAGAGGATCGCGCCCGGGGCCAGCACCAGGTAGCCGCAGGAGGCGATCTCCTCCAGGAACAGCCGCTCGGCCGCTCCGTCGTCGGTGCATCCGCCGTTGGCCCATAGGACGATCGGCAGCTTGCGCCCGCCGAGCCTGCCGAGGTCCGCCGGCCGGTACGCGACGTGGCCCGCAAACGCCGCATCTGCCGACTTCGCCGCTGGGAACGGGCCCGTCCCCGAGGTGTCGGCCAGCAGGTGACAGGTCGCCACGGCCTTCTGGAAGTCCGGCGAAAGGGGCGCCGGCTGGACCCGCAGGTCAGGAGTGACGCCACAAGGCAGGCGCTTGCGGCGAGCCTGGGCCTCCCACAGCGGGCGGCGCTCACGACGACGCCTCCGCCATGGCTTCGAGCTCCGAGGTCTGCGCGCCGCTCGGCCCGGGCGTCGCGATCCGACAAATCCTGGCTCATCGAAACGGAACGGCTCGGCTCATCTCGCGGAACGCTCTCCGACGCTCTTGCGCGAAGCAACCGCAATCCCGTCCAGACGAGCCCGACGCAGCCCCACGTCAGCCGTGCGACGTCGCGGCCCCTGCCTGCTCGGTGGTCGAAGAGGCGGTTTGGACGAGCGGAAGAATCGCCGCCAGCAGATGTTTCGGCAGTATGGGCTTGATGGCGATGGCGTCCATGCCCGCCTCGAGACAGGCCAGCCTTCGTTCACTGGTGATGTCGGCGGTCAGCGCCACGACGGGAAGCCGCCCAGCGGCGCCAGCAAGCGCCCGGATTCGGCGTGTCGCCTCCAGCCCGTCCATGCCGGGCATCTGAACGTCCATCAGCACCACGTCGAAAGACTGTCGGCTGACGGCGTCGACCGCCGCCTCGCCGTCCGCGACCGCCAACGCCTGTGCGCCCATGGCCTCCACCGTCATCGAGCCGACGAGCCGGTTTGTGGAGTGATCATCGACGATAAGGACTCGAAGGCCGGAAAGCGGGGCATCGCCGAATACGTCTCCACCCGCGGCCTCGTGCTCCACGCGTGGGGCTGCGACTTCGATCCAGAACACCGAGCCCTGGTCCGCGCGGCTGCGGAAATCGACGTCTCCGCCCATCAGCCTGGCCAGCTGGCGGGAGATCGCGAGCCCGAGCCCCGTGCCGCCGAACTGCTTGGTCGTCCCTGCTTCGGCCTGCTGGAACATGTTGAACAACCGGGCTCGGGCGGCCGGGGGCACGCCAATTCCCGTATCTTCGATCTCGACGCGCAACCTGGGGCCGCCCGCCCCTATCCGGCGCCGACAACCGGACCTCGACGCCGCCAGTTTCGGTGAACTTGACCGCGTTGCCGATGAGATTGAACAGGCATTGGCGCAGACGCACCGGATCCACCGTCCGGTGGCCCACACCCTCCAGGGTCCTTTTGCGCAGATAGAGGCCCTTGGCTTCGGCTTGCGGCGCCAGCAATTCGATGACGCCGTCCAACACCTCCTCGACATTGGTCGGCTCTGGCGCAAGCTCCATCTTGGCTGCTTCGATCTTGCTCAAATCCAGGATGTCGTTGATCAGCCGCGTCAGCATTTCGCCGCAGGCAATGGCTTCGCGGGTCAGCTGACGGCCCCTGTCGCTCAATCGCTCGCGCCCGAGCAGATTGAGCACGCCGATGATCCCGTTCATGGGCGTGCGGATGTCGTGGCTGACCGAGGCGAGGAATTGCGATTTGGCCTGGGTCGCCGCCTCGGCGGCGCGCCGAGCTTCGTCCAGGGCCAGGGCGCGCTGCTTCTGCTCCTCGATGTCGATGACGAGGCCAACGCCTCGAGTTGGGACGCCTTTGGCGTCCCGTTCGACGTCGTAGTAGAGCTTCGCCCACCTCTCGCCGTCCACGTGACGCAGGCGGCATTCCAGCGGCGGCACGTGGCCCGACGCGTCCGGGACCGGCGCGAGGTTCACGCCGACGAAGTCCTCCCGCCTGAACATCGCCAGCGGCCGCGCCCGGACATCCTCCAGGATCTCGGGGCTGAGCATCGCCTCCAGCTCGGGCGACAGCCAGGCGGACTTCGTCGCATAGTCGTATTCGTACACGCCGGCTTTGGCGGCCTGCAGAGCCATGTGCAGGCGTTTGGCCAATGTGCTCGCCCGATCGCGCGCTTCGGCCACGGAGGTGACGCTTTGGCTGAGCCCGAGCATCCGGTAGCGGCCCGAGGCGGTCTTGCGGCCTGACCGGTAGTGCACCACCAGATGGAGCCAGCGCCCATCCTCCAGCGCATAGCGCACCTCGCCCATGGCCGTGCCTGGCTCGCGCGTCAGACGCTCCCGGATCTCATCCTCGCGCCGGACGTCCTCAGGATGCTGGAGTGCGCGCAGCGTCGCCAGCGGCACGCGGCCCCCCACCCTCTCGTCCTGCCCCTTCAACTCGTCGGATAGGATGTATTCCTCCGCGTCCGGATCGTACCACCACAGACCGATCTGTGCGTCGGCCAGGAGCTTGTCGCGCATACGGTGCTGATGCTTCAGCTCGTCCAGCGCTCGAAGTTCGCTGGATACGTCGACCAGCACGGCCAACTGGCCATCGCCCATTGGCTGAAGTTCGAGCCGGAACGCGGTCGGAGAATCGGCCGAGAGCCGCACGAGCGCGCCCGGCGGGCTCGCGGCGCCCGGGACTTCGTCGATCACGTCCAGGCATGCGGAGAGCTCGGGCGGCTCACCTGAAAGATCGGCGCCAGGCCTTAGCGAGCGCCACGCCGGGTTGATCCGCACCACGCGTCCGCCGGCGTCGAGCAGCGCCATAGGCGTGGCGACGATATCGAAGAGATCCGCGATAGGATCGGGAGCGCTCTGCGTGCTCTCCATCTTCGGCCCCCTCAGCCCTGCGAACGGTATTCTCAAGGTGTTAATGTTCGATCATCCTTCTCCAATGGCGCGCGTCCTGGGCCGGCGGCTGGCGATGCGCGCGACGGCGGCCCGCCTTGCAATCCATCGCTCCGTTCTGCAAGCAGACGCAGGAATTCAGGACACCAGTGCGAAATGTCGGCTCCGCTGATCGCCAGGCACAAGGCCATCCTCGAACTCGCCCGCAGGAACGGGCGGGTGAGCGTGGAGGAACTGTCGGACCTTCTGGAGGTGACGCCCCAGACCATCCGCAAGGATCTGAACCAACTGGGCGCCGAGAACCTGCTGGCCAGGGTCCACGGGGGCGCCATCGTCGCCTCCGGCGTCGAGAATCTCGAGCTACGAGTTCCGCCGCCGGATCGCCGAAGAGGAGAAGCAGGCGATCGGCCAGGCCGCCGCCGCCCTGGTCCCGGACCAGGCGTCGCTGTTCATCAACATCGGCACCACCACCGAGGAGGTGGCGCGCGCCCTGGCGGACCGCAACGGCCTTCTGGTGATCACCAACAACCTCAACGTGGTCGACATCCTTTGCCGCAACCGGAACATCGAGGTCATCGTGGCCGGCGGACGGGTGCGGCACGCCGACCGGGCGGCGGTCGGGGCTTCGGCCGTGGAGTTCATCAGCCACTTCAAGGTGGACTTCGCCGTCATCGGCGCATCCGCGATAGACGAGGATGGATCGCTCCTGGATTTCGACCTCAGCGAGGTCCAGGTGTCCCAGGCGATCGTGCAGAACGCCCGCTCGGTCATCCTGGTGGCGGATCGCGAGAAGCTGAACCGGCCCGCGCCCGTGCGCATCGGGCACATCAGCGAAGTCGACGTCTTCGTCACCGATCGCCTGGAGAGCACCGCGCTGGGCGCTGTGTGCGAGGCCCACGGGGTGCGGGTGATCGAGGCGATGCCGGGACCGGAGCCGTCCGCGAACGACGAGGGCTGACGGTGGATCAGGCGGCCTGAACCGCCTGGCCGGCGACGATGTACCAGGTGACCAGCAGGCTGCAGATCAGGGCTCCCGGCAACCAGCTGTTGGTCCGCCGCCAGGTGAAGGTGGTGATCACGGCGATCGCCGCCATCAGCGCCACGAACTGCACGGACATGATCGTGTAGAGGCCCTGGCCCTCGCTCAACAGCCGATCGTTCAGGAACAACGGCGCGTATTCGGCGACGAGGAAGACGAGGAATCCGGCCGACAGCGCCACGATGCTGGTCAGATAGGCTGTCCAAGCCGACTGACCTTTCACCGCCAGGCCCTCGGGCAGGCCTCGCAGGGCCAGGATCGCGTAGGCGGTGAAGGGGACGAGGTAGATCAGGAAATAACCGAACCGCTCCCGGTTCATCAGCTTGAGGCCCACGACCCAGAAACGGAAGTCGACCTTGAACAGACCGTCCGCCGCCGCCAGGGCTGCGTATCCGATCCCGACCGTCAGGAGGGCGATGGCGATCGCCGGCAGGACGGTGATCCTGGCTGTCCGGCTTGCCGATCGCAACAGCAGCCCCACCACGAAGGCGACGATGGCGTTGACCAGCGCCCACAACGCAATCTGGTTGGTGAAGGCTTCGGGCAGAAGGTGGGAGGCCGGAACGAGCTTGGCGCCTGCGAGCATGAGCGGCAGGTAGGTCGCGGGCGGGATGATCAGGGTGGTCAGCAGGACGATCCACCAGGCTCGGTCACGGCGTTCATGCGCGGGCTCCGGGGCCGCCGCGAGCTTGGCGAACCACGGCAGAGCCAACAGGGCGTCAAAGGCGCCGAGCACCAGCGCCACGAAACCGATGAGGGCGATCCCCGTCCCGATCTCCTTCCAGAACCAGACCTGGTCGCCGGGCGAACGGCGGACGCCGCCTTTCAGGGTGCGCTGGAACCAGTCGAGGCTGTCGCCGATCGCCTCGGTCGAGAAGTGGTCCTGCGCATGGGTGTTGGCCGGCGTGTAGAGCTCCCGGCCCGTCCCCTGGGCGATGTCGCCGTAGAGCTTGCCGGGCGCGACCGGTCCCTGCGCGCCGAACAGCGCTTTGAGCTTGGGGCTGTTGGTCACCGCCCTGGCCGTCGGGGCGCCCCACATGGTTCCGGGGAACTCGTCGAAGAGGCTGTAGACCACGGCGATGTTGCGGGGGAACGTCGGCGTGCCCTCCGGCGCAAACGGCTTGCCGGTGGAGGAGCCCTCCAGGACCACCGCCTTGTAGCCGTCCGGAACCGCCGCCGCCGCGTTCACGACGGTCCACCCGCCCATGCTGTGGCCTTCCAGGCCGATGTTTTCCTTGTCGACGATGTCAAGGCTGCGCAGGTAGCGCAGCCCGTCCGGCCCGCCGAATCCGTGGGAAAAGGCGGGCGAGGCGCTGTAGCCGTGGCCGGTCTGGTCGAGGGCGAGCACCACATAGCCGCGGCGCGCGAACTCTATGGCGAAGCCGTCCTGCGTCTCGCGCGAATTGAAATAGCCGTGCACCGCCAGGATGCCCGGCGCGGGAGTCTTGGCCGTGGCGTTGGGCGGGACGTAGAGCAGCGCGCTCATCGGCGCCCCGTCGGTCCCGATGAACCGGACGTCCCGGACCTTGACGCCGCCGCCCGTCTGCACGGCGGAGGCCAGGACGCAACCGGCAAGGATCAGGCCGAGCCCCGCCCAAAGCAGCCATCCGCGCCTGTTCATGCCGATCCCCTCCCGGCGCTCGTTTTCCGCAGGCTATGCAGCTGCGCCGGGATCGCGCAAGAGTGACTTTCGATTTAGATCGTTGCAGCGGCGCCGGAGTTTCGAATAGCTTTCGTTTTGGGCGCTGGTCAGTGGAGCCAGTGAGAGGCAGAGAGGGAACGACCAGATGCGCAGATCGAGCGGCGGCCAGGGCGCTGACGGACATCGCCTGAATCGGCGTGGGTTCGTGGCGGGGGTCACATTTTCGGCGGCGACCCCCGCGATCGCGCGGGCTCAGCCCGGAGAGACACGGCCCGGCGTCGCCGTCGAGACGACGGCGGGCAAGCTTCGAGGCCTGGTGCGGGACGGCGTCCACATCTTCAAGGGCGTGCCCTACGGCGCCTCCACCTCCGGAAGCAGGCGCTTCATGCCCCCGTCGCCGCCGACGCCCTGGACCGGCGTGCGCGACGCCTTCGCCTTCGGCCATCAGTCCCCACAGCTGATGAGCTACACCGACGTGCTCGCGCCTCAGGCCCCGCCGTCCGAGGGGTTCGCCGAGGACTGCCTGGTGCTGAACGTCTGGACCCCCGGCCCGGCGCGCGGCTCCAAGCGTCCGGTGATGTTCTGGTGCCATGGCGGCGGCTTCTTCCAGGAGAGCGGGTCCTGGCCCTGGGTGGACGGCGAGAACCTCGCGCGGCGGGGCGACGTGGTGGTGATCACGGTGAACCACCGGCTGAACGTGTTCGGCTATCTCGACCTGGGGGATATCGGCGGGGAACGCTACGCCGCTTCCGGCGTCGCCGGCATGCTCGACCTGGTCCAGGCGCTCGAGTGGGTGCGGGACAATATCGACGCCTTCGGCGGCGATCCCGACCAGGTGATGATCTTCGGCGAGTCGGGCGGCGGGGCGAAGGTGTGCACCCTGCTGGCCATGCCGGCGGCCAAGGGGCTGTTCCACCGCGCGGCGGTGCAGAGCGGCCCCAGCCTCACGGCCATGCCGCGCGATCAGGCGAACGCGCTGGCGTCGGCCTTCATCCGCGAGCTGGGGATCACGCCGGACCGGATCGACGAGCTGCAGACGCTGCCCCCGGCGCGGCTGCTGGCCGCCATGGCGCCGGCCATGCAGGTGCAGACGGTCGGACCGATCGGCGCGCGGATGGGCTTCAGCCCGGTGATGGACGGCCGCTTCGTGGCCAACGACCCGTTCGACCCTGTCGCCAGCCCGCTCGCCGCGGGCATTCCCATGCTCGTCGGCTGCAATCGCGATGAACAGTCGCTGTTCTCCCTGTCGTTCGGCGACAAGGCGGCGCTCGACCTCGACGCCGCCGGGCTTCGCAAGCGGGTGGCCGAGATGGTGGGCGAGCCTCGAGCCGGGCAGCTGATCGATCTCTACCGCCGAGACAATCCGGCCGCGGGCCCGTCCGAGCTCTACTTCCTGATCGGAACCGACCGGTTCATTCGCAAGCAGACCATCGCCCTGGCCGAGCGCAAGGCCGACCAGCGGGCCGGCGCTGTCTACCTCTACCAGTTCGCCTGGCGCTCGCCGGCCCTGGGCGGGCGGCTCTACGCGCCGCACACGGTGGAAATCCCCTTCGTCTTCGACAACACGGACATCCCGACGGTCATGACCCGTGGCGGCCCGGAGGTGAAGGCGCTCGCGGCCCAGGTCAGCGACGCCTGGGTCGCCTTCGCAAGGACCGGCGATCCGAACCACGCGGGCCTGAGCCACTGGCCCGCCTTCGACAGGGCGGCGCACGCCACCATGGTGTTCAATCTGGAGAGTCGCGCCGTCTCGGATCCCGACGCGGCCGAGCGGAAGTTCTGGAGCTCCTCGCAGGCGTGATCCCGCCGCCGGTCCGCGCGACGGCGCGAGCTTTCGGGCGATTCGCTTTCCCGAAGCTCTCGCCTTGACATATTTCGATTTACGTTCGTTTCTTTCGACTTCGGAATTCGTTTCCGGACGAGGGGGGTGAACATGAAATCTCAAAGCGTCAAGCGCGCGCTGTGGAGCGCGGCCGCCGTCGCGGCGCTGCTCGCAGGAGCGACGGGACTCGCGCAGGCGGCGGAGGTCGGCGGCGCGCCCGCCTCCGGTTCCGAAGGCGTGCAGCCCGGCGAGGTGGTGGTGACCGCTCAGAAGCGCGAGCAGAAGCTTCAGGAGGTGCCGATCTCGATCACGGTGCTGGGCGCCCAGCAATTGGACACGCTGCAGATCCGCAGCGGTACGGACATCGCCCGCCAGACGCCGAACCTGCGGGTTTCGAACCTCGGCAACGAGGACCAGCCGAAGTTCGCCATCCGCGGCATCGCGACTCCGGACTTCAACCTGAACACCACCTCGCCGATCGGCGTGTTCTATGACGAGGTCTATGTCGCCGAGCAGTGGCTCGGCGGCCCGCAGATTTTCGACATGGAGCGCATCGAAGTCCTTCGTGGCCCTCAAGGCACCTTGTTCGGCAAGAACACCACGGGTGGGGCGATAAACTTCATCACCCGCGCGCCGAGCTTCGGCACGGACGGCTATGTCACGGGCGAATACGGAAGCAACGGATATTACCACGTCACCGGAGCGGTCGAGACCCCGATCATCGACGACAGGCTGGCCGCGCGCCTGGCCTTCAACTTCACCAAGAGCGACGGCTGGGTGAAGAACCGGTTCCAGAGCGCCCTGGCGAAGGATCTGTCATCGATCAACAACCACGCCTTCCGTCTCAGCCTGAAATACCGGGCCGGCGATTTCGACGCGACGCTTCGGCTGATCTCCACCGACAGCAATCCCACCAACATCGGCATCATCGCCTCGGGGCTCAATCCCGATGGCACCGAAGCCGATGGGGTGAACCCGCGGGTCAATCCCTACACCGGCCAGCCCTTCGGGCCGCACGAGGGCGCCTACGACCACTCCGGCGAGATCAAGGCGAGCGGCAACGGCGGCTATCTGACGATGAACAAGGGCCTGGGCTCCAACTTCACCGTCACCTCGATCACCTCCTATTTCACCGGGAATTTCGAGAACACGGTGGACGCCGATGGCTCCTATGTCCCGAACTTCTCGATAGACTTCTTCGCCAAGCAACATGAATTGACCCAGGACCTGCGCATCGCCAGCCAATTCGCTGGCCCCGCGAACTTCATCCTCGGGGGGTACTACACCCACGACCAGGTGAAGATCATGACGAACTACTACCAGGATGCGACGCCGCTGGCGCCCGGGGGCGGTACGGTGCTGGCCCTGTTCCGTCAGAACTACCTTCAGGACCGCACCTCGTACGCGGCCTATTTCGACGGCTCCTGGGACTTCGCCCCAGGCTGGCAGGTCTATGCGGGCATACGATGGACCCACGACGAGGGAGAGGTTCACGACTTCACCTCGACCTCCCAGGTGTTGCCGCCGTTCCTGTGGTTGAACGTGCCTTTCCTCAAGTACAGCAACTCGGCGCCGACCGGGCGCTTCGGCGTCAACCATCACTTCAGTCGGGATGTGATGGCGTACGTCCAGTATTCGCGCGGCTATCGATCCAGCGCATTCAACGGCGGCGCGCTCACCGCCGGCACGCTCAACATCGCCCGGCCGGAATATCTCGACAGTGTGGAAGGAGGCTTCAAATCCCAGTGGCTCGGCCGGCGGCTCCAGCTGAACGCCTCGGCCTTCTATTACAAGTACCACAACCAGCAATTCCTGATCGCCCAGGGCAACTTCTCGTCCCAGGAGGTCAATGCCGACATGCGAAGCTATGGGCTCGAGCTGGAGGCCGTGGCCAAGCCGACGGATTATTTCACGCTGACCGCCGGCCTCGGCCTGGTGGACGCCGAGTACACCCGCGGCGAGCTTCCCGACGCCGCCAACGGGAATGTCCTGACCTCCATCGCCGGAAAGCGCGCCATCGAGGCGCCGAGGTCCACCTTCAATGTGGCCGCGGATTACACGATCCCGGTCGGGGCCGAGACCTCGATCCTCGCGCACCTGGACGCGGTGCATGTGACCCGCGAGTACTTTACGCCCTTCAACACCGAGGCCTCCAGCTCACCGCCGTTCTGGGAGGTCAATGCCCGGGTGGGATTCCGCGACGACGCCCGTCATTATGAACTGGCGTTCTGGATCAAGAATCTGACGGACAACAACGCGGCGACCGGCATTGTCGTGAACGTCACCTCGGCGGAGCGCTTCACGACCATTCCCTATCCCCGCCGCTACGGGGCCGAGATCACCTACCATTTCCAGTGAGGTGAACTTGACGTTCGTCCATCCCATGGGGCGACCTCAGTGACGAACGTCAGGTTCGTAGACCTCACTAGCAGGCTGAGGAAGAAGTCGCTGGCGCGGGCGGTCATTTCGTTTTGGCGGTCGATCCCGGGCTGATTTTGGTCTGACCGCCGGTGGGACGGACGGAGTCCGCCCCTGGGCGCCGGATCACGTGGCCGGGGCGAGCAGTTTGGGCAGTCTGACCAGGTTGTAGGCGGCCATGGCGAGGATGAACTGCCAGCCGACGCGTTCGAGCCCTCGGTGTCTGGTCTTGCGCAGGCCGGCGGCGGACTTGGCCCAGCCGAAGGCCTCCTCGATGCGCTTGCGGATGACTTGGCTCGCCTTGTAGCCGGCGTGGCGGGTGGTGCGCCCGTCGATGGCCGAGGCCCTGGCCTTGGCCGCCACATGCGGGGCGACGTTGATCGAACGCAGCTCGTTCACGAAGTCCTCGGCGTCATAGCCCTTGTCCGCGCCCAGGGTGATGCGCCCCGGCCGTTCGGCGCGCGGCTCGATCATGTGCAGGGCGGCGATGCGCTCGGCATGGCCGTCGGCCCGGGTGAGGCAGGCGTCGACCACCAGGCCGTGGCGGTTCTCCATCAGCGCATGGCCCATGAAGCAGAGCCTGGCCTCCTTGCCCGGTCCCTTGCGATAGAGCCTGGCGTCCGGGTCGGTCGTGCTCTGGTGAGTGTCGTTGCTGCGCCTGTGGCCGTGGAAGTCGTCTTCGCCGTTGCGCCCCGGCCCGGGCGGCTCGCCCGAGCCATCCTTCGGGCGGAAGCTCTTCATCGACGCCCAGGCCTCGATCAGCGTGCCGTCGACGCTGAAGTGTTCCGTCGACAGCAGGCGCTTGACCCTCGGATGGGCGAGCACCGCGGCGAGGAACTTGTGCGCCACATCCCCCGCCAGAAGCCGATCACGGTTCTTGCCGAACGTGGTCTGGTCCCACGCCGCGTCGTCCACCCCCAGCCCCACGAACCAGCGGAACAACAGGTCGTACTCCAGCCGCTCCATGATCTGGCGCTCCGAGCGGATGCCGTAGAAGGCCTGCAACAGCAGCGCCCGAAGCAGCCGCTCCGGCGGGATCGACGGGCGGCCCACACCGGTCGCATAGACCGCCTCGAAGTCCCCGCTCAGATCCGACAGCGCCGCGTTCGCGATCTGGCGGATCGGACGAAGCGGATGATCCGACCTCACCCGGCTCTCCAGGTCCACGTACGAAAACAGCGAACCCGAACACTGATCCGAACCCCGCATCGCCTCATCCCCGTGGACAGCTTCGTCACAAGGGTTGAATCATGCGTCGCACCGTCAGGCGAGCGGGTTTTTCCTCAGCCTGCTAGTGTCCCAATTCCGAAGTTCGCCAGCGCATTTGCAAGGCGGATGCGAACTTCGGAATCGATAAGGACACTAGCGAAATGTATAATTCTAGTGTGGTTTACGGATCAGAAGTTCGCAGCCGAGGGCGCCGCCATCATCATGCGAACTTCTGATCCACCACACTAGGATCATGACTTTGCTGGTGTCCTTTTCGACTCTGACGTTCGTTCGGTGTCGCCGCCAGGCGGTTACGAACGTCAAAGTCGGGACACTAGGACGACGGCGAGGCGTTGGAGCGCGTTCCGCAAAAGAGGGGGCCCCGGTCTGGCGGCAGGAACGCGCTCGAGCGTTCGAATCTAGTGTCCCGATTGCGAAGTTCGCCAGCGCCTTGGCGAGGCAGATGCGAACTTCGGAATCGATAAGGACACTAGCAAGTCTATGATTCCAGTGTGGTTTATGGATCAGAAGCTCGCAGCCGGGGACGCCGCCATCATCGCGAACTTCTGATCCACCACGCTAGAGCAAGGTCCGGCGGACGGCGTCCCGCCAGCCCGCGATCATGGTCTGGCGCTGGCGCTCGGACATCCGGGGCTCGAACCGGCGCTCAAGGGCCCAGGTGGCGGAAAGCGCGTCGAGGTCGGGCCAGACGCCGGTCGCGAGGCCCGCGAGGAACGCCGCTCCGAGGGCCGTGGTCTCCACGCCTGCGGGACGCTCCACCGGGGCCTGCAGGATGTCGGCGAGGAACTGGCAGAGCCAGTCGTTCGCGGCCATGCCGCCGTCGACCCTGAGCGCCGCCGCGCCGGCGCCTGCGTCGGCGGTCATGGCGTCGGTGAGGTCGAGGGTCTGATAGGCCACCAATTCCAGCGCCGCCCGCGCGAGATGCGCGGCGCTGGCGTCGAGCGTGAGCCCGCAGATCAGGCCTCGCGCATTCGGGTTCCAGTGCGGCGCGCCCAGGCCCACGAACGCCGGGACCATGTAGACGCCATGGCTGTCCGGGACGCGCGTGGCCATGTCCTGGGTTTCGGCCGCACGAGCGATGACGCCGAGGCCGTCGCGCAGCCATTTCACCGCCGCGCCGGCGACGAAGATCGAGCCCTCGAGGGCGTAGGTCGTGCGCCCGTTCAGCCGATAGGCCGGGGTGGTCAGCATCCGGTTCTTCGACATCACCGGCTGGTCGCCGATGTTCATCAGCAGGAAGCATCCCGTGCCATAGGTCGACTTGGCCATGCCGGTCTCGAAGCAGGCCTGGCCGAAGAGGGCGGCCTGCTGGTCGCCCGCCATGCCGGCGATGGGGATCGCCGCGCCGAGGATCGCCGCATCCGCATGGCCGAACAGGCCGCTGTTGTCCTTCACCTCGGGCAGAAGGGAGGCGGGGATTCTCAAAAGCTTCAGCAGATCCTCGTCCCACCGCTGGTTGATGATGTCGAACAGCAGGGTCCGTCCCGCGTTGGTCGGGTCCGTGGCGTGGACCTTGCCCCCCGTGAGACGTGACAGCAGGAAGCAATCGATGGTGCCGAAGGCGAGCTCGCCCCGCTCCGCCTTGGCCCTCGCGCCCTCCACATTGTCGAGGATCCAGGCCAGCTTGGTTCCTGAGAAGTACGGGTCCAGCAGGAGGCCGGTCTTCGCGGACACCATCGGCTCGTGGCCTTCGGCCTCGAGCCTGGCGCACAGATCGGCCGTGCGGCGGTCCTGCCAGACGATGGCTCTGCAGATCGGCCGTCCGGTCGCGCGCTCCCATACCACCACGGTCTCGCGCTGGTTGGTGATGCCGATGCCGGCGATGTCGCCGGCCTCGATCCCGGCCTCGGCGACCGCGTCGCGCATCACCTGCACCGTGTCGCGCCAGATATCCTCGGGATCGTGCTCGACCCAGCCGGACTGAGGATAATGCTGGGGAAACTCACGCTGGACGGTAGCCACCGGCGCGGCGGCCGTATCGAAGATGATGCAGCGTGTGGATGTCGTGCCCTGGTCGATCGCCAGGACGTAGGGGGGCCGGGCCATGGCGCGCTTCCTCCGTCTTTATGATTGAGCTTACTCGGCCGGAGCGGTCGTGACAGGCTCCTGGACCACGGCGTCGGCCAGCGGCCGGCGAGACGGCAGATAGGGCCGGATCAGGGCCTGATAGGCTCCCCCGCCCGCCACGCCTCCGATCAGCGGTCCGACGATCGGGACCCACCAGTAGCTCTGCGGAGACGGCAGGGCCGCGGAGCCCCATCCCGTCAGGAAGCAGAACAGACGAGGGCCGAAGTCACGGGCCGGATTGATCGGCCAGGCCTCGAGGTATCCCGCCGAGGCGCCGATGCAGGCCACCAGCAGGCCGATGATCAAGGCGCCCGAATTGGCCTGCGGCGCCAGGGTGTTGAACTCCTCGGTGATGGCGAAGATGCCGATCAGCAGGATGGCGGTGAGCACGATCTCGTCGATGAAGGCGTGCACCGGCGTGATCCCCGTTCCCGGGTGGGTGAAGAACACGCCCGCCGCCCCCCCGGCCGCCCGAGCGGTCCCGTGCGCGGCGTTGAAGGCGTCGATGACCGGCGAGAACATCAGATAGACCACCGCCGCGCCCAGGAACGCGCCGACCACCTGGGCGGCCCAGTAGGGCAGCACCTTGGACTTGGGAAATCCACGGAAAATGGTCAGCGCCAGGGTGACGGCCGGATTGGCGTGGGTCCCGCTCACGGCCCCGGTCACATAGATCGCGATGGTCACCGCAAGGCCCCAGGCGATGCACACGCCCCAATAGGCGTTCTGGTAAGGGCTCGGATCGTACAGGGTTATCATCGCCGCCGCGGAATCCCCGAGCGCGATGATGATGAAGACGGCGATGCATTCCGAGATCAGTTCGCCGATGAACACCTTGCGCTTCGACATCGCATTCTCCCCCTTCATGCCTGCGGCTTCAGACCCCAAGCCGAATCCCCTGCGCTGGCCCATGTTGAGCGGTCGCGGACTGCCCCAGCCAGCTTCTCAGCCTGTCGACCCCTTCGGCAGGCATGTGCAGACCGAGCTTTGATCGGCGCCAAAGGATGTCCTCAGCCGTGTAGGCCCATTCCTCGCGCCGCAGGTAGTCCGCTTCGGCCTCCGTCAGCCCCGCGCCGAAGTGTTCTCCCAAGTCCGAAAGTGCGCGCGCCGGCCCGACGACCCGCCAGGCGCGCGTCCCGTACGCCTGGGCCCAGCGTCGGGCCGTCGCCGAGGGAAGAAAGCCCGTTCGTTCGACGAGCTCGGCGGCGAACCGTTCAAGGTCTCCGTCAGGAACATCCCCGCCGGGCAGCACGGCCGCGCCGGTCCATGCCGGGCGCAGGCCGGGCAGAATGGGGCGCAGCCCTTCAAGGGCCGCCTCGGCCAGGGCGCGATGGGTGGTGATCTTGCCTCCGAACACCGACAGCACACGGGCCGGCGTGTCGAGCTGGAGCAGGTAGTCGCGGCTGACCTTGGAGGGCTCGACCGCTTCCACCTCGTCGTAGAGAGCGCGAAGACCGGCATAGCGCCAGACCACGTCCGAGGGCGTAATCCCGGCGATCAGGTAACGGTTGACCGACTGGCAGAGATAATCGACCTCGGCGTCCGCCACCCCGACCTGGCCGGGCGGGCCCTCCCATTCGACGTCGGTCGTGCCGATCAGGGTGAACCGGTCCTCGTAGGGGATGGCGAAGACGATGCGCCGGTCGGGGTTCTGCAGCACATAGGCGTGTTCGCCCGCGAACAGCCTGCGCGTGACGATGTGGCTGCCCTTGACCAGTCGCAGCGGCGAGGCGCGCTGACGCCCGAGCAGGGCTTCGAGCACGCATCCGGCCCAGGCCCCGCTCGCATTGACCAGGACCGTGGCGCGAACCTCCCGGACCTGCGGGCTGTCGCCGCTCTGGATTTGAACGATCCATCCGTCCCTTTCGGGGCATGCGCCAACCATGCGGGCGCGCGTGAGGATCGTCGCTCCGCGCTCGCGCGCGTCCATCGCATTGGCGATGACGAGACGGCTGTCGTCGCCCCAGCAGTCGGAATAGACGAAGCCGCGTGTGAACCCCTGTTGCAGCTGTCCGGCAAACGGCGGCGCTCGGAGGCTGACCGTGGCTGACCTGGGCAAACGCCGCCGTCCCCCGAGATGATCGTAGAGCAGCAGGCCCAGGCGGATCATCCACCCCGGACGCATGGAACGGTCGCGCGGCAGGATGAACCGTAGCGGTCGGATGAGGTGGGGCGCGGAACGCATCAGCCGCTCGCGCTCGGCGAGCGCTTCGGCCACCAGGCGGAACTCGAAGTGCTCCAGGTAGCGCAGGCCGCCGTGGATCAGCTTGGTGCTGGCCGAAGACGTGTGCGCGCCCAAGTCATCCTGCTCGACCAGCAGCACGCGCGCGCCGCGGCCGGCGGCGTCCCGCGCGATCGCGGCGCCGTTGATGCCTCCACCGATGACGAGCAGGTCGAACTGTCCGAGCATTCGCGTGCCTTGGTGGTCGCGTTTCAAATGATGGTCAACCGCTTTCGTTATTTGCGTTAGACAGTTCGGTTGAAGGCCCGCAGGTTGGGCCCGCTGGCCATGCGGGTGGGTCCGGTCAGAGATCGATGCGCCTGACGGGCAGCATGGCTGGCGGAACAATGCGCTCTTCGTCAGCCGGGCTTGGCTCGTTCCGCAGATCAGGAGCGACGCCACAAGGCAGGCGCTCGCGGCGAGGCCGCGCTTCCCGAGCTGGGGGCGCTCAAGACGCCGCCTCGGTCATGGCTTCGGCGACCGGGGTCTCGGGCGCGTATTCGTCGATCGTCGTGCGCCGGCAGTCGCGCTTGTAGCGGTCGCGCTCATAAGGCGTCGCGGCGTGCATGGTGCAGCGGTTGTCCCAGATCACCAGGTCCCCCTGCCGCCACTTGTGCGAATAGATGTACTTCTCCTGGGTCGCAAAGGCGTAGAGCTCGTCCAGCAGCGCCGCCCCGTCGGCTTCGCTCCAGCCGACGACGCCGACGGCATGCCAGCCCATGTAGAGCGCCTTGCGCCCGCTCGCGGAAACACGCACGAGCGGATGCGGCGTCGGGGGATAAAGCCTTCGCAGCTCGTCCGTGCCGAACGCGACGCCGCGACGCTCGAATGCGCCGAAGAGGTCGTGGACGGCGGCGAGGCCCTCGATCCGGTCCTTCGTCTGCTGCGGCAGGTCCTGATAGACCGCGCGCATGTCGATGTAGTTCGTATTGGCGCCCTCGGGCGGCACGATGTGGCCGAGCAGGAGCGACCACTTGGTCGGCGCTGTGTTGAAGGGGCTGTCGGTATGGAACCCTTCAAGGATCTTCTGGGTCCGGGCGTCCATCATCGTCGGGGCGATGTCGCCGTTGGCGTCGAGATTGGTGACGTCGTAGAGCTCGGGGGCGACGCCGGGCCGCCGGCTCGCTTCCGCCGGCGGCGGCAGGTCGAGCGACCCGAACGCCAGGCTGAAGCGGATGTGGTCCTCGTCCTTGAGGCTGGCGTCTCGGATGACGCAGACGGCGTACCTCGCCATGGCGTCCTCGACGGCCCGGATCGTCTCGGGCGTGATCGGCGCCGACGTGTCCAGCCCGACGATCTCGGCGGCGAACAGCGGGTGAAGCTGATTGATCTGCATGCCTGTCTGCCTCGGTCCGCCTGGCGATGCGGTCCCCTAGTCGAGCACCGCGATCGTGCGGATCTCGTAGCTCGTTCGCTTGGGCGAGCCCGGGCGGGAGGTCGGGTCCTCGAAGGCGGTGTGGGCCGTCATCCGCAGGCTGGGGTCCTCGGTGTCGTGCAACCGGAAGGCCAGAACCTCACTGGGCTGCATGTCCGGGTAGTAGAACCAGCGATGGGCGGGACTGTGGGCCAGGACGAATCCGCCCGAATCGAAGCCGCCCGCGAAGTCGTCGCTCTCCCGCGTCTCCGGCTTGCCGAAGCTCACCTTGAGGAAGTCGCCCGGCGCGACACTGCTGGCGTCGCAGACCGCCAGCGGCATGTTCTCCACCGGCCGCACCGGCGTCCACAGGTTGATGTTGACCAGGCGGCGACGCGCGAGCTCTTCGCCCCGCTCGGGCGCCAGCCTCCGCACCCAGGTGCGCAGGGTGTCGGCGTCGAAGTCCACGTGGGCCATGAAGGCAGGACCGCCCCCGAGCTCCTCCTCCCCGCCCCGCAGGATCCCGAGAAGGGGGAATACCTCCTGCGCGCCGGTCAGCTGCTCGATCAGCCGGCGCACCTGCGGATGCCAGCGCCGCTCGACGTCCGTCTCGTCGGTGAAGTCGATGTCGGTCGTGCGCTCCAGCAACGTGAACCCGCAGGCATCGAAGGACCGCGCCTCCAGCCGCGCATTGCTGATGCGCATCCTGTGGTCCTCGAGCGCGAAATCGAAGTCCTGGTTGCCCCAGATGCGGCCGCCGTCGGCGGCGCGCTCGGGGTACTTGATGATCGCTTCGACATAGGGCGGAGCCCGGGTCGCGACGGATGCGGCGATCGACACTGCCATTCCTCTTGAAGCCTTCAGCTGAGCATCGTCCCCTGCCGGCGCCGGAAATAGTGGCGTGAATTATTCCGCCGCGACGGCCTCGGCGAAGGGCACGGACCTGATCTTGTGCGCCTGCAGGCGGGGCAGCACTTCCGCGCCGATCCGCCGGACCTGGTTCAGGAACATCTCCTGCGGCATGTGGCCGCGATTGCAGACCAGCAGCACCGACTCCGCGCCCGCCTCGTCGCACTCGGCGATGATCCGTTCGCACACCTCCTCGGCCGTCCCGATGGGCATGTGCTCGGCGGCGGCGCGGACCGTGTCCATGGTCCACTCG
This sequence comes from uncultured Alphaproteobacteria bacterium, assembly GCA_963775275.1. Taxonomy (GTDB): domain Bacteria; phylum Pseudomonadota; class Alphaproteobacteria; order Caulobacterales; family Caulobacteraceae; genus JANWHQ01. The sequence continues at coordinate 3,344,867 of CAVZII010000005.1, forward strand.
GTGAAGACGGTGGCGTCCTCGGCCAGGGTGCCCTTGGGGCCCATGCGCAGATGCTCGAAGGCCGTGGAGCTGTAGTAGCCCTTCGGCACGTCCCCCTGGCGCAGGTGGTCGTAGAGCAGGAGGGTGTTGAACAGGTAGAGCAGATAGGGCCCGTACTCCTCGATCGCCTTGGCCTTGGAGTCGGCCACGTAGCAGTCGACCATGATGTTGAGGCGGTCGGGCGTGACCTTGCGCCCGTGGCGCGCCATGCTTCGCGCGTAGTGGCGGATGGTGTCCTCGCGCACCGGACCGGCGAACACCCCCGGCGTGATCGCAATGTCGTTGGCCGCCGCCCACTCGATGGTCTCGCGCGAGCCGGTCGCCGGGACCCAGACCGGCGGGTGCGGCTGCTGCACCGGCCGCGGCCAGATCGAGACGTCCCGGTAGCTGTGGAACTGGCCGTCGAAGGAGAAGCTCTCCTCGGTCCAGGCCCGGCGGATGATCTCGAACGCCTCCTCGAACCTGGCGCGGGACTCCGCCATCGGCACGTTGAAGATCCTGTACTCGCGCGGCGCGCCCCGCCCGACCCCGGCGATCAGCCGTCCGGCGGAGAGGCAGTCCAGCATCGCCAACTCCTCGGCCATCCGCAGCGGCTCATGGATCGGGAGGAGATTGGCGTAGATCAGGATCTTCAGCCGGCTGGTCATCTTCGAGATCGCCGCGGCGATCAGGTTGGGCGAGTTGCCGAGCCCGTAGGGCGTCCCGTGGTGCTCGTTGATGGCGACGCCGTCGAAGCCCTGGCGCTCCAGCTCCACCCACGCCTCCAGGTGCTGCGAATAGGTGTCTATCGCCACTTGCGGATCGAAGTGCCGTCGCCCGAGCTTCGGCATCTTGCCGTCTATGCGGAACTTGTCGACGCTCTCACCATAGGCGAGCCAATCGAAGACGAATACCTTCATCTTTCTGTTCCTATACTAAGAGTATTCTTGACTTGGCTCAATGTAGCGCGCACATTTGCCCTTGTTCAACTTCAGTCGAAGCGGGGACAGCATGAAGCGCATTTTCGCGGCCATCGTCCAGCGGACATCGATGTGGGACCAGGGCAAGCCGCCGCCGGAGCAGCCTGGTTTCGACGCTCACGTCGGCTTCATGGGGTCGCTGGAGGCGGAGGGGTTCATCGCCCTGGCCGGGCTGATGCAGGCCAGCAACGACGTCCTGTTCATATTCCGGGCCGAGAGCGAGGCGGAGGTGCGCGAGCGCCTGCTTCGGGACCCCTGGCTCACGGAAGGGCGCACGCGGCTCGTGCGCCTCGAGGAGCTGGCGATGCCCAATCCTCCGTCCTGGGCCAGCGGCTAGCGTGCGCAAGCTTCACTCCGGTCTCGCCGATGAGGAAGGCGACAGTGCGGGCGCCCCGGGCGCGAAAATAGTGGCGACAATTCAACGGCCAGCGAGCCCGGCGCTCGCAGGGGCGTGGTCGCGGGCGACTTGCATCGGGCGGCGGTTGTGGCTCCATGGCGTCAGGGAGACGACGCCATGAACGTGGCCGCGCGCATCTATGCCGCCTCCACCAGCGAAGAGGAGGCGGACGGCCGGCTGGCCGAGGAGCTGGCGAGGCGGATCGAGGATGACATCGCTTCGCGGGACCTCCCGCCGGGCGGCGCCCTCGGCTCGCTGCGCGAGCTGTCCGAACGCTACGCGGTGGGCCGCTCGGTCGCCCGCGAGGCCATGGGACTGCTCGAACGGCGGGGCCTGGGGCGGCTGCGGCCCGGGCCCCGCGGCGGTTTCGTGCTGGCCAAGCCTCAGCCCGAGGTGATCGCCGAGGCGCTGGCGGAACACTTCCGCGCGGGCGGGGTCGCCATGCGTCAGCTCATGGACGCGCGGGAGGCCGTGGACCTGATGGCGGCGCGGCTGGCCGCTGCGGCCAGGCCCGCGCCCGCCGAGCTGGGGCGGCTCGACAAGGCCTACGCGGCCGGCGGCCTGACCGGCCGGCTCGCGGCGCGGGCGGAGATCGCCCGGTTGGCCGGCGAGCCGCTCCTGCGCCTGCTCGTCGAATGCCTGAACAGCCTCACCGTCCATTTCGGCGGCGTCGAGGCGCCGCCGGCGCTCGATGATCGCCGCCAAGCGGCCGCGATGCGTCGCGCTCTGGTCGTGGGCGACGTCAGGATGGCGGCGGACGCGGCTCTCCGGAGTCATCACGAGCTCGGCGCCTGGCTGGTCGAGCGGCCGGCGGCGCTACGTCCCGCGTCCGCGACGGCTGCTCGCGCTCCGGCCGGAGCCGGGACGCTGTCGGCGCTCATCGCGCGCCGGCTCACGGCCGAGATCGCCGCCGGCGGCGCGGCCGGGACGCGGCTCGGCTCGGAGTGGGATCTGTGCGAGCGCTTCAACGTCAGCCGGTTGACGTTGCGCCAGGCCATCCGGCTCTTGCAGGACAGCGGACTGGTCGAATGCCGTCGGGGCCGCGGCAATGGCCTGCTGGTCCGCGACCGGCGCTCGGCGGGCGCCATCCGGCTCATGCTGGCCTACCTTATCGGCGAGAGGCTGGACCCGATGACGGCGGGGGCGCTGCTCTTCCAGATCAACTGCTTCGTTCCGGCGCTAGCGGTGAGCCGCGCCGACGCGGGACAGCGGCGGGAGCTCGAAGCCGCGCTCGCGCGGGTGGAAGGCCGCGAGTTTTTCGATCGCTTCGACCTCCTGGGCCTGGTCCATTGCGTGTCGCGCGCGGCCGACAGCCCGATCATCGACCTGTTCTCCAGGTGCCTGGCCGCCTACGAGGCCCGCTTCCGGCCATCCCTGGCCGAGCGCCTGCCTGCGCGCGCCCAGGCCAGCTACTTCCGGCTGATGCGGCGGCTGCTGGAGGGGCCGCCGCTGGGCGCTGGCGGAAGGGTCGAGCGGGCGAAGGCGGAGTCCGCCGCGCTCATGCTGGAGATGAGCCGGAGCCGCCCGCTTTGAGATCCTGCCTCAGGGTCCGCGCGGCGAGCAGGTAACAGGCCGCGGCCAGGACGAAGACCGCCTGCACCGCCATCAGCGCGCTGCGCAGGCCCGCCGTGGAAGCCGCGTGGCAGGCCGCTTGCGCCGCCGCCGGGGCGCCCGGCCCCGCCAGGCCGCCGGGGCAGCTGGAGAGGAAGTCGCCTCCTGCGAAGGCGCTCCTGGCGAACAGGTCGCTCGCGAGACCGAGCAGGGTGGGGCCCAGCCCCGCGCCGACCAGCCCCGCGGCCATGGCGAACAGGGCGGCCGCGAAGGCCCGCGTGTGCGGTCCGGCCAGGTTCTGCACGCTGGCCTGGGTCGGCGCGGTGCAGGCGGCCAGCGCCAGGTTCGCGACCCAGATGAAGGCCATGGAGACCCAGGGGCTCGTGGACGCGAAGGCGCCGAGGTAGGCCGGCGCCGCCAGCACCTGCGCGAGGGCGGGGCCCCACATCAGCCAGCGCGGGTCCTTCCGCGCCAGCCGGTCGAAGCCGAAGCCTCCCGCCAGCATGCCAAGGCCGTTGGAAGTAAAGGCCACCGCCCCGAACACGGCGGCGGCGAGGGCGAGCGGAAGCCCGAAGCTGCGCAAGTAGAACGGGAGCACGAACTGTGCGACGGCGTTCATGCCGAAGCCGCTCACGGTGAAGCCGAGGAGCAGGCGTCGGAGCGTGGGCCTGGACCACAGCTCGCGCACCGTCGCGCCCAGGGCCGGCGGCTTGACGGGCGCGGGCCGGCCTTCGGCGAGCCCGCGCGGCGGCTCGCGCAGGGTGAGCCAGACGATGAGCGCCACGAGAAGGCCCGGCGCGCCGACGACGATGAAGGCCATCCGCCAGCCCCACTGCGCGGCGGCCCATCCGCCGACCGTCTGTCCGATCAGGAAGCCGAAGGGGGCGCCGAGCGCGATGATCCCCATGACCGAGCCCCGCCGGTCCGCCGGGAAGTGGTCCGCCAGCAGCGAGGCGGACGACGGCAGGAAGCCGGCCTCGCCGATCCCGACCCCGATGCGCCCCAGGAGCATGCCGCCGAACCCGGTCGCCATCCCGCAGGCGGCGCTCGCCACCGACCAGGCCGCCACGCAGACCGCGATCAGCCCCTTGCGGCTCACCCGCTCCGCCAGCCAGCCGAGCGGCAGGCCCAGGACCGAGTAGAGGATGGCGAAGCCCAGTCCCTGCAGCATGCCGAGCTCAGTATCGGTAAGCTTCAGGTCCTCCTTGATCGGCTGGGCCAGCACCGAGAGCACGGCCCGGTCGGCGAAGTTCATGGCGCTGACGAGCAGGAGCACGGCGACGAGCCACCGCTGGTAGCCGGGCCTCAGCAGCGGATGGCCGGGCGCATCAGCACCCATCCGCGGACCCCACGAGGATCTCCGCCGTCTCCTCCGGCAAGGCCAGCATCACGTCGCGGCCGCAAGGGAGCTCGTGGCGGCGCCGTCCCGGCTTTGGCCCGGCGCCGCCGGCCAGAAGCGCGAACTCCCACCGACTGTCGGCGTGCGGACGCCAGGACCAAAGCTCCGCCCTGGCCTCGGCCAGTCCCACGTAAGGCGTCGCGCCCATGCGTCCTCCGTTGCCAACCGGCTTGCCGTCCGGCGCGGCAGACAAGGCTGGGCAAATGCCGTGGGCGAAAATAGTGCAGCCAATTGCGTCGATGGCGTCCACAGGCGCTGGGAAGAGCCCCGCCAGCTGTGCGACATCATCCGGCCGGGGCCTACGGGCCAACCGATCACGAGCCGTGGCGCAGACGCCCCAAAGCGAGCGCCTTGACGCGTGCAACCACCGTGGCCCTCCGGGCGAGGGCGACCTTGCCGGGTTGTTCGGCGCCCGAACCGCGTCCCGTCGAGATGATGGCGGGTCATGCCGTGTTGGGCCCAAGCCAGGTTCCGTGCGCGCCGTTTCGAGAACCTGGAGGACTTGGCCGCCACGGCTCTTCGGAGTTGGCCGCCCCCAGCTCTGCCGCCGGCCCGCGAGCGACGGCAGGATCCTCGGAAAGGCGCGCGCCATAGCTTGTGTTGTCGACGCGATTAGGCAAACGATTGCACCAAGACGGAGGTCCATGGGCATGCGCCCTGGGCCCGGGGCTGGGGAGGCGCATATGAGCTGGCGCGTGAAGCTCGGGGCGGCGGCGGGCGCTTGCCTGCTGGCGACCGTTCTGACCTGCGGGGCGAGCTCGGCCCAGCCGGCGCCCCCCTCGCAGGCTTTCCTGAAGGCCATGGCGGCCTACCACACCTCGCCGGACACGCAGGGAACGGGTCCGTTTCCGGCGACGAAGTCGGTCGACGCCGCCTTTCCCGGCCACGTCGTGTACCGGCCGGCGGACCTGGGCAAGCTCGCTGGGCGGAAGCTGCCGATCGTGCTCTGGGGCAACGGAGGGTGCACCGACGACGGGGCGGCCGAGCGGCTGTTCCTGGAGGAGATCGCCTCCCATGGCTATCTGGTGCTGGCTCCAGGCGCGATCCTCTCCGGTCCCGGCGCCCCGCCGGCTCCTCCAGCGCCGCCGCCGTCCCCGAAACTCGCCGTCCGCACCACCACGGCGCAGGTCGAACAGGGGCTGGAGCAGGCTCTGGCCGCCAACCGCGCGCCGGGCCTCTGGCATGACCGCCTCGACGAGAGCAGGGTCGCTGTCGCCGGCTACAGTTGCGGCGGCCTGCAGGCGCTGGCGATCGCCGGCGATCCGCGGGTGAAGGCGGTGCTGATCCTGCACAGCGGGGTCTTCAACAACGGAAATCCGATCCAGGGCCTCGAGATCGACAAGTCGGTGCTGAAGACGCTGCACACGCCCGTGCTCTATCTGCTCGGCGGCAAGTCCGATATCGCCTACCCGAACGGGACCGACGACTTCGCCCGGATCGACAGCGTTCCGGCCTTGCTGGCCAATCACGACGTCGGGCACGGCGGCACCTTCATGCAGCCCAATGGCGGGGAGGAGGCGCAGGTCACGCGGCAATGGCTGGACTGGCAGCTCTTCGGCGCCGCGGCCGCCGCCAAGGTGTTTGTGGGACCGGGCTGCGGCCTCTGCCGCGATGCCCGGTGGACGGTTTCCCGCAAGGGCTTCCAGCCCTTATCCGGGGCGCGGAGGGCGCCATGAGATTGCTGATCGCCTCCATTGTGGCGTGGCTGGCGTTCGGGGCGGCCGGCGCCGCCCACGCCGGCGAAGCGGGCGACCGGTGCGCCGCCTTGAAATCATCGGCCTGGCCGCATCTGCGGGTGGAGGAGGCCCGGCTCGTCGCCGCAGGTTCCACCGACGCAGGCGGCGGCGCGCGCCTGGCGGGCGACGCGCATCTCCCGGAGCACTGCCTGTTCCGGGCCGTGATCTCCCCGCGCACCTCCGCATCGGGCCAACGGCTGGGCGTCGGTTTCGAGCTGCGCCTTCCGACGGCCTGGAACGGAAGGTTCGTTTTCGAGGGCGGGGGCGGTCTCGACGGCGTCCTGAACCCGGCCGTGGGCGCGATGTCGGGCCGCGTAAGGCCTGCGGCCCTGGCGCAGGGTTTCGCCGTCGTCACGACGGACGGAGGGCACCGCGGCGCCTCCATGATGGACGCCCGCTTCGCCGTCGACCAGCAGGCCCGCATCGACTACGCCTACGGGGCCGTCGAGAAGACCACCTTGGCGGCCAAGGCCCTGATCCAGGCCTACTACGGCCGCGAGCCGGACCGCTCCTATTTCATGGGCTGCAGCAACGGCGGCCGTCAGGCCCTGATCGCCGCCGAACGCCTGCCGCTGGAATTCGACGGGATCGTCGCGGGCGATCCCACCTTCCGTCTCGCCTGGACCAATGTCGACGAGGCCTGGAACGAGATCGTCCTCGCCCGCGGCGCGCCCAAGGGGCCGGACGGCAAGCCGATCATCAGCCGCGCGCTGTCGGACTCCGACCTGAGGCTCGTCGGGGACGAGGTGCTGCGCGAGTGCGACGGAAAGGACGGGCTGAAGGACGGGATGATCAACGACTTCCGCGCCTGCCGCTTCGATCCCAAGGTCCTGACCTGCAAGGGAGCAAAGACGGATCGATGCCTTACGGCCCTGCAGGTCCGGACGCTGAAGGCGCTGATGGACGGGCCGCACGACAGCCGGGGTCGCGCGCTCTATGCGGCCTTTCCCTATGACACCGGCATCGCCGGCCCGGCCTTCCGGCAGATGCACTTCGGGACCTCGCCCACGGGCGCGCCCAATGCCGCCGACGCCACGCTCGGGTTCGATTCCCTGCGCTATTACGCCATGACGCCGCCCGATCCGTCGTTCGACCCGATGAGGTTCGACTTCGACCGGGACACCGCGCGGGTCCGCGAAACATCGAAGCAGAACGACGCGGACGCGACCTTCCTCACGACCTTCGCCCAGCGCGGCAAACTGTTGCTTTACCACGGGCTTTCGGATCAGGGCCTGTCGCCGCTCGACACCATCGCCTGGTACGACCGCCTGGCGTCCTCGACCGGGGGAAAGACCCAGGACTGGGCGCGCCTGTATCTCGTCCCAGGCATGACCCACTGCGCGGGCGGCAGGGCGACCGACGAGTTCGACCCGCTCGCGGCCATCCAGGCCTGGGTCGAAGGCGGTCAGGCGCCCGACCGCATCGTCGCCACGGGAAAGACCTTCCCGGGCGTGACCCGCCCGCTCTGCCCCTATCCCAAGGTGGCGCGCTATCAGGGCGGCGATCAGGCGAGCGAGAAGAGCTTCGTCTGCAAGCAATGAAGGGGAGGGGGGAGCTTGCGGCGCAAGCGCCTCCGAGGCCCGGGCGGCCCGAGCCTGGCGTCGAGCGGCCCTTGCTGGCCATCCACCAAGGCGCCACGCCGCGGTCTTACCCCCCGCCGGCCGTCGCCTTGACGAGGTAGTCGATCGCGCCCTGGAGGGTCGCAAGCTCGGGATAGTCGGCTTCCGGGATGTCGACGCCGAGGCGCTGGTGCAGCGCCGTGACCAGAGTTCAGGAAGTCCATGGAGTTGATGTCGATCTGCTCGCGCAGGTCGCCGGCCGGGTCGATGCTCTCGAACTCGACCTCCGGCGCGATGGCGCCCAGCTCGTCCTTGATCACGGCCTTGATCTCGTTCGGGGTCATAGCATCTCCGGGGTCTGCAGAAGCTCGCCGATCTTCGCCAGGAACAGCGCGCCTCGGTGGCCGTCGCTGACGCGGTGGTCGGCCGCGAGCGTGGTGGTCACGACCGGCCGCACGGCCAGGGCGTCGCCCACGGCCCAGGGCCGGTCGAGGATCCTGCCGAAGCCGACGATGGCGACCTGGGGCGGATAGATCACGCCATAGAGCGCCTCCACGCCCCGCTCGCCGAGGCTCGAGACGGTGATGGTCGGGTCGGCGATCTCCGAGCTGCGGAAGCGGCCCGGCGCGCACGCGCCCGATCAGATCGCGCATCCGCGCCATCAGCTCGTCCAGCGGCAGGTCCGCCACGTCGTGGATCGCCGGGGCGATCGAGCCCGCCGCCGCGGATGGAGACGGCGACGCCCACATGGATCGCGGCGCTCGGACGGAAGGCGCCGTCCTGGAAGGCGCCGTTGAACTCGGGGAAGGCCCGCGCGGCCAGGGCGACGGCCTTGACGAACAGCGCCCCGGCGAGGAACCGGCGCTCGGGCGGCAGCCCGGCGTTGGCCTGAGCGACCCAGGCCGTCGCCGCCCCCACGTCCACGGTGTTCGACAGGTAGTAGTGCGGGATCTCGCGCTTGGAGCGGGACATGGCCGCCGCGATGGCCTGGCGCATCTGGTCCAGGTTGAAGGCCTGGGCCGCCTTCGGGCCGACAGGGCGCCGGCTTCGCCGGCGCGGCCTTGGCCTTGGCGGCGGCTTCCACGTCGGCCAGGACGATCGCGCCGCCGGGCCCGCTGCCGGACAGCGTGGAAAGTTCGACGCCCCTGCTGGCGGCGAGCTGGCGCGCGGCCGGCGAAGCGTGGGCGCCGGTCGCGGCGGGGGCAGGGGGCGCGCTCTTCGGCGGAGCGGTCTCAGGCGCTTCGGCGGCGGGCGGCGGGCCCGGCTTTGCCGGTTCCGGCCGCGGCCGGGGCTCCGGCTCGCGCGGGGAGGCCGCCGCTTCGCCCGGCTCGCGGATCTCCGCCAGCGGCGTCCCGACCGGGACCTCGACGCCCGGCTCGACCAGATAGTGGTCCAGCACGCCGTCCTGGAAGATCTCGATCTCGATGGCGCCCTTCTGGGTCTCGACGACCGCGACGATGTCGCCTCGCCTGACCTCTTGGCCGGGCGTCTTGAGCCATTCGACCAGGGTCCCCGCGTCCATGTCGGCGCCGAGGGACGGCATGAGGAACTCGGCCATGGAAGCTCAGCCGCGCCCGAGCACCGCCTTGGCGGCGGCGATGATCTTGTCCGTCTGGGGAATGGCGGCCTCCTCCAGGTGGCGCGGGTAGGGGATCGGGACCTCGGCGCTGCACACCCGCGCCGAGCGGCGCGTCCAGGTCGAAGAACCGCTGCTCGACGATCCGCATCCCGATCTCGGCGGCGAGCGACCCGCTCTTCCAGCCCTCGTCGACGATCACCGCCCGCCGCGTCCTGGCCAGCGAGGCCATGATCGTCTCGTCGTCCAGCGGGCCGAAGCGTGCGAAGGTCGATCACCTCCGCTTCGATCCCCTCCTTGGCGAGGGCGTCGGCGGCGTCCAGCGTCTTGAACAGCGAGCCGCCGTAGGTGACCAGGCTGAGGTCGCGCCCCGCGCGGCGGACCGCCGCCCGATCGATGTCCACCGGTCCGGCGTCGGCGGCGATCTCGCCGGCGCGGTTGTAGAGCATCACGTTCTCGAAGATCAGGACCGGATCGGGCTCCTGCAGCGCGGTCCACAGCATGCCGCGGGCGTCCTCCAAGGTCGCGGGGGCGAGGACGCGGATGCCGGGGATGTGCGCGTACCAGCCCTCCAGGCTGTGCGAGTGCTGGGCGGCGACCTGTCGGCCCGCGCCGGTGGCCATGCGGATCACCACCGGGCAGCCGAACTGGTTCCCCGACATGTGCCGGATGGTGGCCGCCGTGTTCAGGATCTGGTCGAGCGCCAGCAGGCTGAAGTTGACCGTCATCACCTCGACGATCGGCCTCATCCCGGCCATGGCCGCGCCGATCCCCGCGCCGGTGAAGCCGGATTCCGACAGGGGCGTGTCGCGGATCCGGTCGGGCCCGAACTCGGCCAGGAGGCCCTTGCTGACCGCGTAGCAGCCGCCATAGCGGCCGACGTCCTCGCCCATCAGGAAGGCGCGCTCGTCCTTGCTCAGGGCTTCGCGGATGGCGGTCTTCACCGCTTCGCGATAACTGGTCTGGACCATCTTCGCCGTCGGCTCAGCCGGCCTTGGTTGCGGCGGGGCCGGGCGCTCGGGCGCATAGACGAACCGGGTCAGCTCCTCGACCGGCTCCCATTCGCCGGCCTCGGCGAAGGCCACGGCGGCGTCGATCTCGGCCAGGGCCGCCGCGCGGATGTTGTCCACGTCCTCGGGATGGACCAGCCCGTTCTCCTCGGCCCACCCCTGGAAGCGCGTGATCGGGTCCTTGGCCTTCCAGGCCTCCACCTCGGCCTTGTCGCGATAGAGCTGGGCGTCGAACATGGAGTGCGCGCGGAAGCGGTAGGTGCGGCATTCCAGGAAGTAGGGCCGGCCCGTCTCGCGGATCTGGGCGATCGCGCGCCGCGCCGCCGCCTCGACGGCGACCACGTCCATGCCGTCCACGGCCTCCGATTTGATCCGGTAGCTCTCGGCCTTGCGGTGGATGTCGGTCTCGGACTCCGAGAGGTCGAGCGCCGTGCCCATGGCGTAGCGGTTGTTCTCGCAGACGAACAGCACCGGCAGGCCCCACAGGCCCGCCAGGTTCAGGCTCTCGTGGAACTCGCCCTCGGCGACCGCGCCCTCGCCGAAGAAGCAGGCGGTGACCGCATCCTGGCCCCGCATGTGGTCGGCCAGGGCCAGGCCTGCCGCCATGGGCAGGCCGCCGCCCACGATGGCGTTGCCGCCGTGGAAGTTCCGGGAGGCGTCGAACAGGTGCATCGAGCCGCCGCGGCCGCGGCTGCAGCCGTTCGACTTGCCGAACATCTCGGCCATGACGGCGCCCATCGGCACGCCCCGCACCAGGGCGTGGCCGTGCTCGCGGTAGGTGGCGACCACCCGGTCACGATCCTCCAGCACCGGGATGACGCCGGCGGCGACCGCCTCCTCGCCGTCATAGAGGTGCAGGAAGCCGCGGATCTTCTCCTGGGAATAGAGCTCGGCGCATTTTCCTTCGAACTCGCGCACCCGGATCATCCGGGCCAGGAGGTCGAGCACGTGCGCGCGCGACAGGCGAGGCTTCAGCGCGGTGTCGGTCATCGCTCCTCGCTTTCCAGGGTCGAGAGGTCGCCTTCGGGCAGGCCCAGCTCGCGCGCCTTCAGGAGCCGGCGCATGATCTTGCCCGAGCGCGTCTTGGGCAGGTTCACGCGGAAAGCGATGTCCTTGGGCGCGACGACGGCGCCCAGCTTCTTGCGCGCATGGCCCAGCAGCTCGCGGCGCATGGCCTCGCCGGCCTCGAAGCCGGGCTTGAGCGCGACGAACGCCTTCACCACCTGGCCGGCGATCGGGTCGGGCAGGCCGATGACGGCCGCCTCGGCCACCGCCGGATGCTCCATCAGGGCGCTCTCGACCTCGAACGGCCCGATCAGGTGGCCGGCGCTCTTGATCACGTCGTCGGCGCGCCCGACGAACCAGAAGTAGCCGTCCTTGTCCCGCATCGCGAGGTCGCCGGTCAGGTACCAGCCGCCGGCGAAGCACTTGTCGTAGCGCTCCTTCTCGTGGAGGTAGCCGCGCATCATCGAGGGCCAGCCGGGCCGCAGCGCCAGCTCGCCCATGGCCAGGGGCTTGACGACCTCGCGCACGTCATCACCGGCCCGTTCGACGACGCCGGCCGTTACGCCGGGCAGGGGCTTGCCCATGGAGCCGGGGCGGACCGGCATCGAGGCGTAGTTGGCGATCATGATGCCGCCGGTCTCGGTCTGCCACCAGTTGTCGTGGAAGGGCCGGCCGAAGGTCTCGTTGGACCAGACGACCGCTTCGGGGTTCAGCGGCTCGCCGACGCTCGCCATGAACCTCAGGGCCGACAGGTCGTGCTGGCGGGCGATGTCTGCCCCCGCCTTCATCAGCATGCGGATGGCTGTCGGCGCCGTGTACCAGACCGTGACCTTCTGGTCCTGCAGCAGCCGGTACCAGCGCTCGGCGTCGAACTCCGCCTCGTCGACCACCATCGTCAGGCCGTTGGTGAGCGGCGAGATGATCCCGTACGACGTACCGGTGACCCAGCCCGGGTCGGCGGTGCACCAGAAGATGTCGTCGGGATGGAAGTCCAGGGCGTAGCGGCCGGTGACATTGTGGGCGACCACCGCCTCGTGCACATGGATGGCGCCCTTGGGACGGCCGGTGGTGCCGCTGGTGAAGTGCAGCAGCGCCATGTCCTCGGGCTCGGTCCGGACGACCTCGAAGGTCTCGGACGAGCCCTTCATCAGCGCGGCGAAGTCCGCCGTCCCTTCGGGCCGGACGCGGGCGGCGTCGACGATCAGCACATGGCGCAGTCCCGGCAGCTCGGCGCGCAGGGCGGCCACCTTTCGCCGGTAGAAGGCCTCGGTGGTGACCAGCACCGCGGCCTCGCCGATCTGCATGCGCGCCTTGATCGGCTCGGGCCCGAAGGCCGAGAACAGGGGACAGAAGACGCAGCCCGCCTTCAGCGTCCCGAGCGCGGTGATGTAGAGCTCGGGCCGCCGGCCCAGCAGCGAATAGACCCGTTCGCCTTTGCCGACGCCCAGGCTCTGCAAGAGGTTGGCGAAGCGGCCCGTCTGGCCGCGCAGGTCCTGGTAGGTGAACTCGCGGACGGCGCCATCCTGGCCGATCCAGCGCAGCGCGACTTTGGCGCCCCGGCCATGGACCACGTGCCGGTCCACCGCCTCATAGGCGATGTTGAGGCCGCCTCCGGGCAGGCCGTCGAGCAGCTCGCGCGCCGCTTCCCAGGTGAAGCTCGCCCGCTCGCGATCGTAGTCCGCCAGATTGGCGCGCGCTGCGTCCTCGGGACGTTTGTCGATGGGGCGCCAGCTTGTCGGCGATGGCACGACGGACCTCCGTTTGCGGGGAAGGGGCGTGCGGGGAAGACTTCGTCCTTCGTGGCGGCCCAGCCATGAGGCAGATCAATGTCCGCTCAATGGACCGGACGCGCGAGACCGGCGTCAGTGCTCGTCCAGATAGTCTGCGAGGGTGAAGCCAAGCTGGGACAGCGCGTCCTCGAGATAGTCGCTGACCGTGGGGATGCCTGCGACGTAGCGGGGGGCGCGCTCGCGGCCTATGTCGGCCGCCGCCCGCCGGGCCTCGTCCCACTCGTCCAGGGCGAAGTCGCCGCGGCCGACCCAGATCAGGGCGATGAGGTCGAGCCGTTCGTCCTCGTCGAGGGCGTTGATCGCCGCGGCGAGCTCGAACAAGGTGGAATCGTCGGACGTGTCCTCCAGCACATCGACCTCCAGGTCATCGCTGGCGTTGGACCCGCTGTCCGGATCGGTCTGCTCGACCTTTTCGTCGAACTCGCGCGCCTTCAAGAGGATGAAGAAGGCGGCCTCAGGGCTGATGTTCAGGGCCGGCTTGGCCCGGGCGTCGATATCGATCATGGCTCGCTCCCGTTGCAGGCAGCATCGCCGGGCTGCCGCCCCGCGCCTTGATCCGCCTCAAGCCCCGCGCCCCCGGCCGCGACGCCGGACCGCGTATTCGCGCTGAACGCCGCGCCGATGTCGCGGCTCTCCCGGGCGGTTGGACCGGCGCTCCCGCGGGCCGCTGATTTGCGTGTGACGATTCACGGCTTGCAAACCGTCCTGTGGGTAAGTTGAGCATATGCGGGCCTTCAAGGCTCCAAAGCCATTCGGGCAGGGTGTTGGGAAGATGTTGAAGTTCGCGGCCCTTGCGGCTGTGGGGGCGCTGGCGGCGGCCGGCGCGGCGCAGACGGTGGTCATGCTCGACCGCGCGCATCAGGCGCCGGCCGGGCAGGCCGTCGAGACGCCCCAGGCCGCCGTCGCCATGACGACCGGGCCGGGCAGCGGCCAGGCCGCGTCGCTCGCGAAATCCCAGGACGGGCACTACTGGGCCGAGGCCGAGGTCAACGGCCAGAGGGTCCGGTTCCTTGTGGACACCGGCGCCACCGCCGTGGCCTTGACCGCCGATGACGCGCGCCGCCTCGGCTTCGAGCCGAGCACGCTGCAGTACGGCTATCAGGTGGCCACCGCCAACGGCCCCGCGCGGGCGGCCGAGGTCAAGCTGGCCTCGATCTCGGTGGCCGGCGCCAAGGTCGACGACGTCGACGCCTTCGTCATCGAGAAGGGCCTGCCGACCTCGCTGCTCGGCATGACCTACCTCGGACGGCTGTCCCGGATCGAGGCCACGCCGACCGCGCTGATCCTGCGGCCCTGACCCCGTCCAGGGGGCAGGCGCCTAGGCCGGCTCGAACCGGCGGGGAGCCAGGCCGGCTGGCGCCTCGACAGCCTCCAGCGCACGCTCGATGACGTCGATCCCGGCGCCGGGCCGGATCGCCTCGACCGTCAGGATGCGCCGCCAGGCGCGCGCGCCCGGCTGGCCGTGGAACAGGCCGAGCAAGTGTCGCGTCATGGCCGCGAGGCGAACGCCGCCTGCGAGCTGGCGCTCCACATAGGGCAGGAAGGCGCGCACGGCGGCCGCCGGGCCGACATCCGGGGCGGGCTCGCCGAAGATCCGCCGGTCCGCGGCGCCGAGGATTCCGGGGTCGTGGTAGGCGGCGCGGCCGAGCATCACGCCGTCCAGGCCCATGGCCAGGTGCGCCTCGGCCTCGTCCAGCGAGCCGATCCCGCCGTTGACCACGATGCTCAGCCCGGGCCGCTCGCGCTTGAGCCGGTAAACGAGCGGGTAGTCGAGCGGCGGGATGTCGCGGTTCTCCTTGGGGCTGAGACCCTGGAGCCAGGCCTTGCGGGCATGGACCGCGAAGACCTCGACGCCGGACTGGACGCACAGGTCCACAAGGCGAAAGAGGCTCTCTTCCGGATCCTGGTCATCGACGCCCAGGCGGCACTTCACGGTCGCGGGGACGCGCACCGCAGCCTTGATCGCCGCCATGCACTCGGCCACCAACTCGGGCTCCTTCATCAGGCAAGCGCCGAAGCGGCCGCTCTGTACGCGGTCCGACGGGCAGCCGACGTTGAGGTTGATCTCGTCGTAGCCGAGGTCCTCGCCGATGCGGGCCGCCAGGGCCAGCTCGTCCGGATCGGCGCCGCCGAGCTGCAGCGCCACCGGATGTTCGCAAGGATCGAAGCCGAGCAGACGCTCGCGATCGCCATGGACCACCGCCGCCGAGGTCAGCATCTCGGTGTAGAGCCGCGCGCGCGCGGAGAGGCCCCGGTGGAACGCCCGGCAGTGCCGGTCCGTCCAGTCCATCATAGGCGCACAGCACAATCTATGTGATTGATTTTGCAGCTGTTTTTCCATATACTTCAAATCGTTGGGCCGTGGCGTGTACACCGATCTTGCGACGGAGCACGACGTTTTTCGCCATGGTTTTCGGCTGTCACTGTACACATGGAGGACACGAAATTGGCGACGTTCGTGAAGCTCCCGTCAGGCCGCTTGCCCTTGTAGCGATAGCTCGACCGCTCCGCCTTCAGCGCCGCACAGGCGCGCCGGATGCTGACCTGCCAGGCCGTTCGCAGATGATCCACGAGCTGGCGGCGCCGGGCAGGCCTCCGAGCTTTCGGCGGATCACGTCCTGCAGCATCTCCTTGTCCGGCGACAGGTCCGCCACGATCCGCTTCAGCCGGCCGTTCTCCTCCTCGAGTTGCTTGAGCCGCTTCATCTCCGGCGTCATCAGCCCGCCGTATGTCTTGCGCCGGACGTAGAACGTCGCCTCCGAGATCCCGGCCTTGCGGCAGACCTCCCCGATCGGCGTCCCCTCTTCAGCCTGACGCAGGATGAAGGCCGCCTGCGCCTCCGTGACCTTCGACCGCTTCATGGTCTTCCCTCGTCCTCCGGCCCTTGCCGCAAAACGAGAAAATTCCAGCTCGGATCGGTCCAGTTTCCGGGAAGCAGGTCGCCTTCTGCGCAGGCTGCAACGAAAATTCCCCGCTTTCGTTGGGGTCGTTTCTGGCGGACGCGGTGAAAGGTACGAATATTCTTGACCCGCTACAATCGCCCCATATCGTGTGGCCGGCTCAGTGACCAAGAAGCCCTAAATCACCGAGCGAGGGAGGGGATTATGCCCACTGAGTTTAGCAACCCTATCGAGGTGCGCGGGAACGTTCGGCAGCGCTGTCTTGCTGCGCTTGTTTGCACGACGGCGCTGATGTCTGCGTCACAAGCGCTGGCGCAGACCACCGCTCCGTCATCCCAGAGCACCGGCGCTTCATCTCAGAACACGGCCGCATCCGGCGATCGCGTTCAGGAGATCGTCGTCACAGCGGAGTTCCGCAAAGAAAACCTTCAAAATACGCCGATCGCGATTACATCGATCAACTCCCGCATGCTTGAGGCGCGCGGCCAGACCAATATCACGCAGGTCGCGGCACAGGCGCCCAATGTGAGCTTGCGGCCCGCCGGTTCGTCCTTGGGTAATACACTCGTGGCGTATATTCGTGGAGTCGGGCAGGGCGACTTCAATTATGCGCTCGAACCTGGCGTCGGCATCTATATCGACGATATCTATTTCGCCACGGCCACTGGCGCGGAGTTCAACCTGCTCGATCTGGATCGAGTGGAAATCCTCCGCGGCCCGCAAGGCACGCTCGCCGGCAAGAATTCTATCGGCGGCGCGATCAAGCTCTACTCGAAAGAGCCAGACGGCAACGGCGGCGGCTATGTCGAGGGCTCCTACGGTTCGGACAATCTGATCCAAGGCAAGGCCGCGGCCGATTTCACGATCGTTCCCGACAAGCTGTTCGCCCGTGCGTCGCTGGTGTCGCGGCACCAGGATGGCTACGTCACGATGCTCGACTACAAGTGCGCGCATCCGGGCCCGATCGACACCGGCGTGGCAGGGTTGGGCACGATCCCCAACAACCTTCCCACTCTCGTTCACGATCCCAGTTGCGAGATCGGCAAGGCAGGCGGCGTCATGTATACCGCGGGCCGTGTCGCGCTGCGCTACAATCCTGACACTCGCCTGGACGTCAACCTGTCCGCCGACTTCGATAGCGACAATTCCGAAGTGCAGCCCGCAGTGCTGAAGATCGCGAGCTACCCAAACAGGACCCCTCCCATCAACGGCGTCCCTTTCGGGCCATGGTTCATTACCGGGCAGAAGTATACGACGTATGCCAACTCCGCGGATTTCGATACAGCCTACGGTCCGTACTATGACCCCACAGTCAGCAAGATGCAGCAATGGGGGGTGTCCGCGAAGGTTCAATACAACTTCACAGACAAACTGCAGTTCACGTCCATAACATCCTACCGCCGCTACACCTCGAAATTCGGTGACATTGCCGACGGCTCGCCAGTCAGCGTTGCTTTACAGTTCCACACGCTGAAATATCACCAGTTCACGCAGGAAGTGCGGCTGAACGATACCGTTTGGGACGGTCTGTTGGACTTCACCGTGGGCGGTTTCTATTTTAAAGGCTATGGCAGGCAGTCCGGACGGATCGATCTCAGCTATAGCAATCTCGACTTTCTCTCTGACAACTCGATCCCATCGGAAAGCGTTGCGGGCTTCGTGAATGCGGCGCTCCATCCCACATCGAAGCTGACGATCGACGGCGGTCTTCGCTATTCAAGCGACAAGAAGAGCTACACTTTCGGGCGTATTGCCCCGGATCACAGCGGACCTGCGCCCATAGTTGGCGGTCTCAACGGCGTTGTCGGCAACTTCGAGCATTCGCGGCTCGATTACCGCGTCGCAATAGACTACAACTGGACGCGCAACTTAATGACGTACGCCCAGGTCTCGACCGGCTTCAAGGGGGGCGGCATTAATCCACGACCCTTCATTCCTGCGCAGGTCGTATCGTTCGCACCGGAGACGCTGACAGCATACGAAATCGGCGCCAAGACCGAATTCTTTGATCATCGCCTGCGGCTTAATACGGCGGCGTTCTACAATAAATATGATAATATTCAGCTTACCGTCTTTTCCTGCCCCCAATACTCACCATCACCGACGTTTCCATGCTTCGCGCCGCTCAATGCCGGCAGCGCCGACGTCGATGGCGCTGAAGTCGAACTGAGCGCGTATCCGACGCAGGGACTGGAACTCGACGGCAGCCTTAGCTACCTGCATTTCAAGTATACGAACATCTCGCCAAATGTCGGCATTCCAGGAGTACGCGGAGTGCAGATGGGCATGGTGCCGCCTTACACGCCCTCGTGGAAGGCGAGCTTCGGGATCCAGTATGCAATCGACTTGGGTCAGGGTGTCGGCTCGCTCACGCCGCGCGTGGACGTCGACTATGAGGACGCAGTGTACGGCAACGCGACCAATGCGCCGACGAACCGCATCCCATCCCGCACGGTCGCCAACGCGCGGCTTACGTACCGCACGCCCGGCGACAATTGGGAGCTGGCGCTCGAGGTCAACAACCTGACCGACAAGTACTATGCGCGCACGATCGACGATAGCCTCGCGACCGCCGGCTATGTCTCGATGGGGCCGGCCCGTCCGCGTGAGTGGCTGGTGTCGTTCCGACGCAATTTCTGACGGGTTTGCTCTGACGGCTTTTCAGTCCACGTCTTCAGTTGCGGTTCGCCGGCCGTCGATGTTCCGGGGTGCGGAACTCCTGTGTCGTATTTTCGGATCGGCTGAGGTGAGTTCGCACCGGGTCTTGAAATGCGAGATTCAGGAAAGCCGGGGAGGGGCGCCATATGGGAATGACGCGTAGAACGCTGCTGTCCTCAAGCGGAACCCTCGCGGCGGCCACTGTCCTGCCAGCCGGCGCGGGCGCCAGCGCGCTGAAAGGCCCGGCGCCGATGAGACGGATCGCGATCGAGGAAGCTTGGTCGATTCCCGAGCAACTCCAGGCCCTGGGCGCAGTGAGCGAGGGCGATTGGAACAATCTCGATGTGGAAAATGTGAGGCTGCTCGGCCACGGCAAGGGGCCTCTCGCCGCCAATCTTCTCGATGTCGAGCGCCGGCTGGCCGAGATGGATCGGCTTGGCATCGACATGCACCTGCTTTCGCTCACGTCGCCTGGAGTTCAGCTTTTCGAGACCGGGACGGCGGTCGACCTGGCTCAACTCGCCAACGACCGACTGGCTGAAGTGGTCGCCGCAAACCCGACGCGTTTCGGAGGGCTGGCGAGCTTCGCACCTCAGGATCCCGCCCGGGCGGCGAAGGAAATGGAGCGGGCGATCAAAACGCTGAAGTTGAACGGCTTCATCGTGAACTCGCACACCAATGACGAATATCTCGATGAGCCGAAATTCTGGCCGATCCTGGAGGCCGCGGAAGCGCTGGGGCGTCCGATCTATTTGCATCCGCGTTGTCCGTCGGACGGTATGGCGGCTCCCTTCCGCGACTATCGCATGCGGGCGGCGATCTGGGGCTTTCAGGCGGAAACCGGCGTCCACGCGATGCGGCTGATGCTGAGTGGTGTGTTCGATCGCTTTCCCAACCTACAGATCGTTCTTGGCCACATGGGGGAGAACATTCCGTTTCATCTCTGGCGCAGCGACAACTGGTATAACAAACGCGCCAACGTCTATCCCTCCAAACTGTCGCCTTCGGAAGTAATGAAGCGCAACTTCCACATCACGACCAGCGGCGTCGAACATGGTCCGGCGTTGCGGTATGCGATCGAGGTCTTGGGACCCGATCGGATCATGTGGGCGATCGATTATCCCTACGAAGAAATGGCGCCGGCGGTGACATTCATGAATGAGGTGAAGATCCCGGAAGCGCAGCGGGCTGCGATCTATTATCGCAACACGGAACGGCTGTTCCATGTGGCGTCTGCCGATAGCGGAACCGGCCGGACGTTACGCCAATGACCGAACTTCGCCGGGCAAATTCATGGGCCTGGCGTGAAAGCCGCGGAGAAGGGCGATGGTCGACAGCCGCGAGCCGAGACAGCGGGTGAAGAATCCGGGTCGTCGTGGATTTCTCAAAGGCACGACGCTTGCCGGGACGGTGGCGTTGGCGTCGTCCTTCGGCGCGCCCTTGATCGCTGCCGGCAACGCAGAGGCCCAGACCTCGAAGCCTCCGCTGCGGCCTTCCCGATCGGACGAGGGGCTTGGGCCACATCCCGAAGACCGTGGGCCGCTGTCGAGCGCCGGCAGCGACTACATGATCGACGTCCTTCGCAGTCTCGGCGTTGATCATGTCGCCTTTGTCCCGGGTGACACATTCCGCGGGCTCCACGAGTCGCTCGTCAATTATGGCCTGCTGACGGAACCGAAGATGACCTATTCGGCGGTCAATCACGAAGAGGTCGCGGTCGCCTTCTGCCACGGCTATGCCAAGGTCGAGGGCAAGGCGATGGCTTGCTTCGTGCACGCCGCGGTCGGGTTGCAGCACGCGTCGATGGCGCTCTACAACGCATGGGCGGACCGCGTGCCCGTCATCTGCCTGGTCGGCGCCCGGGTCTATTCCGCAGAGCGTGGCATCTACGTCGACTGGGTTCATTCGGTGTTCGACGGACCTTCGCTGGTCCGCGACTTCACCAAATGGGACAACACTCCGCTGACGCTCGAGGACTTCGGCGACGCGACCGTTCGGGCTTACAAGTTCGCCACGACGCCGCCCGCCGGACCGGTCGTGTTGCAGGTCGACATGACGCTTCAAGAGAACCCTATTCCCGGAGATACGCCGCCGCCAATTCCGCATCTGCCGTATTCGACGCCTCCGTCCGGCGACGACGCTGCAGTCGCCGAGGTGGCCAAGTTGCTGATACAGGCGGAGAGCCCGGTAATCGCTGCTGATCGCGCTGCACGCACGCCCAAAGGCCTGGCGCTAATGATCGAGTTGGCGGAGGCGTTGCAGTGCGCGGTCGTCGATTCCTATGCACGGTCCAATTTTCCGTGGCGCCATCCGCTGAACCAGAGTTCGCGCCAGGGCGCAGCGGTGGCCGAAGCCGATCTCGTGCTCGGTCTGGAGATGACCGATTTCCATGGCCTGATCGGCCCGCTTCGGAAATCGGTGAAGACCGTTTCGATCACCTCCCAAGACCTCTACATGAAGTCCAACTACGGCGATTATCAGCACTTTTCCGCCGTCGACATAGCAGTGGAGGCGGATGCCGAGGCCACTCTGCCGGCCCTGATCGAAGCCGTGCGGCGCCTGACGCCCAGCGCGCGTAAATCAGCGTTTGAGGCGCGAGGCGGGCGATTGGCCGAAGCCCACCAAGCTGCGCTGCAGGCATCGCGCGAGGCGGCCGCGGTTGGTTGGGACGAGCGGCCGATTTCCGTGCCCCGGCTCTGCCAAGAACTCTATGGCCAGATCAAGGACGAAGACTGGGCGCTGGTTAGCGGAACCGTGTTCCAAAGCTATTGGCCCCAACGGCTTTGGCGCGCCGACAAGCACTACCAGTATATCGGCGACGCGGGCGCCTATGGCCTCGGCTATTTGCCAGGGGCGGCGCTGGGAGCCGCCACGGCGCATGCGAAACATGGGCGGCTTCCGGTCGCCATCGGCGGCGACGGCGATTTCATGTTCTCGCCCGCGGTCATGTGGGCGGCTGCGCACAATCGCATCCCGCTCCTATACATAATCCATAACAACAGAGCTTACTTCAACGAGATCATGGCGCTGCAGCGCATCGCCAATCGCCGGGGCCGCGGCATCGACCGAACTGGGATTGGCAATGATCTCACCCAGCCGGTTATCGACTATGCCGCACTGGCCAAGAGCATGGGGGTTGCTGCGTTCGGACCGGTGACCGACCCGAAACAGCTGGCAGCGGTGTTCAAGCAAGCAATCGCCGTCGTGAAGAGGGGCGAGCCCGCCCTTGTCGATGTGGTTGCACAGGGGCGCTGAAGGTGGACATGCGCCATCTTGCATCCGGCTTGGGCCTGGCCCTTTGCAGCTCTGCTCTCATCTCGGCAGCTGTGGCTCCGGCGCCCGGCAACGCTGCGAACGGCAAGAGCGTCTTTCTGCGCGATCGCTGTTATGCCTGTCACGGCACAGAGGGCGCCGGCGGCGGAATTGCCGGGCCTCGGCTCGCGCCAGATCCGCTGCCATTCCAAGTCTTCTTGATGCAGCTCCGGCGCCCCGTCAATCGGATGCCGCCTTACAGCGAGAACGTGCTCTCGGACGGGGAGGCTGCGGACATCTACGCGTACTTGAAGTCCATCCAGCCGGGCCGTCCGGCTGGGCAGATCCCGCTCCTCCATTTGAGCTCAAAGCCACGGCAGGGGGACACCACACCCGGCTAGCGCGGGGCGCATTCAGCGCGGCGCACCCGGTGCGAATGATCCGAAACCCACTAGCAACTTTGCAGTGTCCTTCGCAATTCGCATCGCCGCAAGCGGCGAATCGGATTGACATAGCGAACGGCGCGCACTTCGTCCCGACCAGGAAGTCATTGACATGCCGCGGTCCATCCGCCCGTATGGTCCTTCGCAGAGCTCTTGCGCATCGCCGCCGGTGATGTCGGAAGCGAACGGACAGGAAAGGAAGCGTGGAACGGCAGTGGCCGCCGGCGCTCGCGCGGCCGCAGGCGGTCCGCTAGGATCGCGCCATGCCGACCCGCGCCGCAGAGAGCCAGGACGCCGACCTGCCCCGACCGACGTGCCCCTTCTGCCGCGCGCCGTGGACCGACGCCATGCTCGACGCCTTCGACGCCATGAGCGTTCCCGGCTCGTGCGCCTGCTGCGCCGACGGACCGACGGTCCTGCACTGGCCGCTGCCGAAGCCGGCGGCCGACCTCTGCTGCGAGGCTTGCGGGCGGGCGATCTACCAGAAGGCCTAGCGGCCCCGGCGACCGGGCGGCCGCGGGTCAGACGGGCGGCGCGCTTTCGGTGGGCGCCTGATCGGAAGGGAGCGGTTCGTAGAACAGCGGTTGCGAGCCAAGCTCCTGCAGGTTGCATCCCGGGTCCCATGGGAACAGGCCCGACCGGTCCGGCCAGACCAGCTGGAAGGCCTCCACGTCATCGTGCCGGCCTGTCTTCAGATGCCGATGCCAGATGGCCGTCCCAAAGGCCCCGGGCGTGATTTGGCTGGGATGGACCTGCCGCCACGCGCAATCGAAATTGTCGATCATCCCGGACACGCGCGAACCATCGACGAGGCGAGTCTCGCCCGACTTGATCCGGCGCGCCAGCTCCACAAGGACATGACGGGCCAGTTCCCCGGCAAGGCCCGAGACCACCAGTTCCGGAAAGCCGGCCGTCTGCTGCAGCCCGGCGGAGTAGGAGTAGGGCGGATGCTCAGCGTCCCCGTCGGAGTGGACGAACACCCACCCGGTCCGCCGGATGCTCCTTTCGGCCCGCCACTCGTAGAAGGCGCGGCCGAGCGACCGCGGCGGCGTGACCATCCTCTGGGCGGATTGGTCCGCGCCGCCGGCGCCGCCATCGCCTTGGGGGGCCGCCATTTGGCGGCTCCGGAGCGCTCCGAGCAGGGCGACGCCCGCGACGAGGACGATCCAGGACCCCGCCAGCCAAACGCTGCGCCAAGGCTCGCCCTCGCGGATCTGCAGGATCACGCGTATCGGGACGCCGAAAAGCCAGATGAGATGGCCGGTCAGGTGCAGGCCGTGCAGGCGTCGGACGATGAGAGCCGCGCCCGCCGCGGCCACCGCGCCGCCTGCCGCGAGCTCGATCGCCGGCCAGTACGGGGAATGCGCCACGAACCCCAGTCGGGGAGCGCCGCGCAGGATGCCCCAGCCAAGGGCGAAGAGCACGGCGCCGACGAGCCAGAACTCCACGCGCCCGGCCTGGCCGTCGAAGTCGAAGACGCGGTCCAGACGTCGCCACGTCCTCGGTCCGATGCTGTGGGCTGGCTTCGTCATCGGTGATCCCTGTGCCGCCATGCATCGACGCCACGGCCGCCGGCCGAGACCTTGCTCGCTTTCCACCAGTCCGGCGTGCCGTAGTGGTAGCGCAGGAATGGATTGGCGCGCGGGTCGTGGACCAGCCGATGAATCTCGGGGCTCGGCATCGCTTTGAGGTTCAAGAGAGAGTTCTTCGCCCAGTCGGGAAAGATCTTCCCCCAACCCCCCTGCGGGATGCCCCAGTGATGCATCTCTTGGCCGAAGTCAGCGTAGCCCCTCTTGCCGAGCCACTTGCGCGTCGCGGACCAGGTATGGGAGCCCGCCTTCCACGCGCCCTTCTCGAGCGCCCCGGCGACAGCTTTTGCGGGAATGGCGTCCGTCACCGCCAGACCCGCGTTGAGCGCTCCGCCGAGATAGTCGCCCTCCTGCAAGTCCGCCACCGCCTCGCGACCTGAGCCCCAGATCGGGATGAAGGACTCGAGCGTGCCCGGATGGCCGACACGCGGCGCCTTCTGGATGCCGGCGATCACATCTCGGGTCGCCGCCAACCCGGGATTGAGCGCAAAGTCCAGCGGGTCGGCGTAGCCGATGAAAGGACGGGCGCGGGCAACCGGCCTGTGCGGGTCCTGGACGTTCGGACGCGCTGGCGGTCTGGCCGTCGGGGGCGCTACGGCGGTCTGGTTCGGTGGGCGACGCCCGCCTGATCTCCGCGCGCCGCTCGTCGCACCCGGGCTGTCAACGTCCCGGCCGGACAGCCACCGGCGCATCATCGCGTCGTAGTCGTCGCCGTTAGGATCTGGAACCGACTGCGGCTCCCCACGCGGCATGCGCGCCATTCAGGTGTCCCCTCTGCATGATCGGCTGGCGGGCCCCGCCCGCACGCCTTGACTGCAATCCTGCCGTCAAGCTGCCGGCGGCGCAAGAACATAGCAGGAACATTTCTGTGCGGTCCGTCTCCGCGCCTCCGCGCCGACGCTTGCATCCGCGCGCGAGCCGGGACACACCCTGACCATGACGTCCTGGGTCGTTGGACTGGTCGCGGCGAGCTGTCGTCGGCCTTGGCGCATCGTCGCGCTGGCCGTGCTGCTGTGCGTGCTGGCCGGCGCCTATGCGTCCGGACACTTCGCCATGACGACCGACACGGCCCAGCTGATCTCGGCCAAGACGGCGTGGCGCAAGAACGAGGCGGCGGTCGACAAGGCGTTCCCGCAGGACACCGACCGTATCGTCATCGTGATCGACGCCAAGACGCCCGAGCTCGCCGAGACGGCCGCCTCGCGCCTGACCGACGCCCTTTCGGCGCGCAAGGACCTGGTGCTGAACGTCAGCCGGCCGGACGGCGGCCCGTTCCTCGCCCGCAACGGCCTCTTGTTCCTGTCGCAGAAGGAGGTGGCCGACACCACCGACCAGCTCGTCAAGGCCCAGCCGGTCCTGGGGCCGCTCGCCGCCGATCCCAGCCTCAGGGGCGTGATGGACGCCCTGTCGGCCATGCTGAAGGGCGTCCAGGATGGCGACACCACCCTGAAGTCGCTCGACCGGCCGCTGAAGGGCCTCGCCAACGCGGCCGAGGGCGTGCGGGACGGCAAGCAGGTGTTCTTCTCGTGGGAACGGCTGATGGCCGAGGAGGGGAAGGACACGGCCGCCCCGCCGCTTCGGCGGATCGTGCTGGCCAGGGCCAAGCTCCACTTCGGCGATCTGGAGCCCGGCTCCCGGGCCGAGGACGGCATCCGCGCGCTGGCCAGGTCCCTGAACCTCAACTCCGTCCACGGCGTGAGCGTGCGGCTGACCGGCGAGGTCCCCCTGTCCGACGAGGAGTTCGCCTCCCTGGCGGACAAGGCCTGGCTGGTCACAGGCGCCATGCTCGGCGCGGTCTTCCTGATGCTGTGGATGGCGACCCGGTCGTTGCGGATGCTCGCCTGCATCTTCCTCACCACCGTGGTCGGGCTGGCGCTGACCGCCGCCGCCGGGCTGATGGCGGTCGGCCGGTTCAACCTGATCTCGGTGGCCTTCATTCCGCTGTTCGTGGGCCTCGGCATCGACTTCGGCATCCAGCTCATGGTGCAATTCCGGGCCGAGCGGCTCGACAAGGTGGACGTGCCCACCGCGCTCGAGCGCGCCGCCTCCGGCATCGGCGGGTCGATCGCCGTGGCGGCGGGCGCCATCACGCTCGGCTTCTTCGCCTTCCTGCCGACGAGCTACGTGGGCGTCTCCGAGCTCGGCGTGATCGCCGGCATCGGCATGATCATCGCGCTCCTGCTCAACTTCACCCTGCTGCCGGCGCTGGTGACGGTGCTGCGCCCGCCCGAGCAGGAGCTGGCGGTGGGCTACGCCTGGTTCGCGCCGGTCGACCGGTTCCTGGTGGAGCGGCGCAAGTGGGTGCTGGGGGCCTTCGGCCTGTCGGTGCTGGTCTCCATCGCGCTGCTGCCGCTGGTCCGGTTCGACTTCAATCCGCTGCACCTGCGAAATCCGGATGGCGAGGCCATGCGCACCCTGGCGGACCTGATGCGCGATCCGGAGCGCACGCCCTTCGTGATCGACGCGCTGAGGCCCTCGCTGGCGAGCGCCGACGCCCTGGCCAAGCGCCTGGGTCGCCTGCCCGAGGTGGACCAGGCCATCACCTTGTCGAGCTTCGTCCCCGAGGACCAGGCGCCCAAGCTCGCCATGATCGAGGACGCCTCGCTGCTGCTGGACGCCACGGTCAATCCGTTCGTGAACGTGCCTGCTCCCACCGACGAGGAGACGATCCAATCCATCCGCACGACGGCCCAGGACCTTCGCAAGACGGCGGGCGCGGCGGCGACCCCCGAGGCGGTCGACGCCCGGCGACTGGCCGCCGCGCTGGACCGCTTCGAGACGGGGCCGCCGGAGCTGAGGTCCAGGCTGGAGCAGGTGCTCACCGCGCCGCTCGCCGCCACCTTGGACCAGATCCGCAACCTGCTGGCCGCCCAGCCGGTGAGCCTCGAGACCATGCCGCCGGACCTCGTGCGCGAGTGGACCACCGAGGACGGGCGCGCCCGGGTGCAGGTCTTCCCCAAGGGCGACTCCGCCGACAACGCCACCCTGGTCCGCTTCTCCAACGCGGTGCGCGCCGTGGCGCCGGACGCCTCGGGCGGGCCCGTCTCGATCCAGGAGGCCGCCAAGACCATCGCCGGCGCCTTCGTCGAGGCGGGGATCCTGTCGCTGATCGCCGTGGCGGCGCTGCTCTACCTTCGCCTGCGCAGCGTCCGCGAGGTGGCCTTCACCCTCGCGCCGGTGGTGCTGTCCGGGTTCCTGACGCTGGCGACCTGCGTCGTCATCGGCCAGCCGATCAACTTCGCCAACATCATCGCCTTCCCTCTGCTGTTCGGGGTGGGCGTGGCGTTCCACATCTACTTCGTCCTGGCATGGAGGGGCGGGGCGACGAACCTTCTGCAGTCGAGCCTGGCGCGCGCGGTGCTGTTCAGCGCGCTCACCACCGGCGTGGCCTTCGGGAGCCTGTGGCTCTCCAGCCACCCGGGCACGGCCAGCATGGGCAAGATCCTGATGATCTCGATCGTCTGGACGCTGGTCTGCGCGCTGCTGTTCGAGCCCGCGCTGCTCGGACCGCCGCCCGGGGGCGCCAGCCGGAAGGCCGGCTGAGCCTCAGCTGGTCTTCAGCAGCTTGTCGACCTGGGTGTCGATCTTGGCCAGGAGCGCGGGCGCGCCGCCGGCGTTGACCGTGGAGGAGAAGTCCGACCGGCGCGCGGCCAGCTCGCTGATCGAGCCGTTGTAGTAGACGTCGATGATCGCCCAGCGCCCGTCCGACGCCTGGCGCATGCGGTAGATCAGGTCCACCGGCTTGGCGTTGGGCTGCAGGATCTGGGACTTGACCAGCTTGTCCGGACCGCGGGTCTGGACCTCGGGGCTCACCGAGAACTTCTCGCCGCCGTAGCCGTCGAAGTTGTGCGCGTAGTTCGCCACGGTCAGGCGGGTGAAGGCCTTGACTAGCGCCGACTGCTCCTGACCGGAAAGTCCCGCCCACTTGGGCCCCACCGCGAACCGGGTCATGGTCGGCAGGTCGAACGCCCGCTGCACCGCCGGCGACAGCTTGGCGAAACGCCCCTGGGCGCCCAGGCTCTTGGCCTGCTTCATCGTCTCCAGGAGCGTGCTGTCGAACGCTTCGATCTGGGCCGCGCCGGGATCGGCGGCCTGCGCCAGGGCGATCGTCGGGGGAAGGGCCGCGACGCCAGCGAGCGCCGCAAGAAGTGCTCGTCTCGTAGTCATGGGTTCGTCCTGGAACTCAGGCCGACTGCGCCAGGTGGGTCTCGATAACGCGCGAGATGTCGCGCGCGTTCAGTCCGGCAAGCTCGTACTGCTTGAACGGATCGTCCTGGTCGAAGAACAGGTCCGGCAGGTTCATGGTCCTCATCGTGAAGCCGACACGCGCCAGATCATTGTTCACGACATAGTCCAAAACATGGCTGCCGAAGCCGCCGACTGAGCCCTCCTCGACGGTGAGCAGCATGTCGTGCCCGCGCACGAGGCGGCGGATCAGCTCCTCGTCCAGCGGCTTGGCGAACCTCGCGTCCGCCACGGTGCACGAGAATCCCGCGCGACTGCAGATGGTCCGCGGCCGTCAAGGCGCTCTCCAGCCGGGTCCCGAGGCTGAGGATGGCCACGTCCTTGCCTTCGCGGAGCACGCGGCCCTTGCCGATGGGCAGCACCTGGCCGCGCTCGGGCAGGCTCACGCCGACCCCCTCGCCGCGCGGATAGCGCAGGGCGATCGGACCGGCGTCGTAGGCGGCGGCCGTCGCCACCATGTGCATCAGCTCGGCCTCGTCGGCCGCCGCCATGACCACGAAGTTGGGAAGGCAGCAGAGGTAGGCCAGGTCGAAGCTGCCCGCGTGCGTGGCGCCGTCCGCGCCCACCAGCCCGGCGCGGTCCATGGCGAAGCGGACGGGCAGGTTCTGGATCGCCACGTCGTGCACGACCTGGTCGTAGGCGCGTTGCAGGAAGGTCGAATAGATCGCGCAGAACGGCCGGTAGCCCTCGGTGGCGAGGCCCGCGGCGAAAGTGACGCCGTGCTGCTCGGCGATGCCGACATCGAACGTCCGGTCAGGGAAGCGCGTCTCGAAGACGTCGAGCCCGGTGCCCGACGGCATGGCCGCGGTGATCGCCACGATGCGCGGATCGTGCTCGGCCTCCTTGATCAGGGCGTCGGCGAAGACGCGGGTGTAGGTGGGCGCGTTCGGTGCGGCCTTGACCTGGACGCCGGTGGCGACGTCGAACTTGCCCACGGCGTGGCCCTTGTCGGCTGCGTTCTCCGCCGGGCCGTAGCCGTGGCCCTTGTTGGTGAGGATGTGCAGCAGCACCGGCTGGGCGCCGTCCCGGTCGTCGCGGATCGCTTCCAGCGCGGGAACCAGCGCATCGAGGTCATGCCCGTCGACCGGCCCGATGTAGCGGAAGCCAAGGTCCTCGAACCATTGGCCGCCCATCCGGCCCGCCAGGTAATGGCTGAGGCCGCCGACGGGCGGGGCGATCGACATGGCGTTGTCGTTCAGGACCACCAGCAGGCGGCTGCGCAGCCCGCCGGCGTTGTTCAGGGCCTCGAACGCCATGCCTGCGCTCATGGCGCCGTCGCCGATCACGGCGACCACATGGTTGTCGCCGCCCTCGAGGTCGCGCGCCACGGCCATGCCCAGCGCCGCCGAGATGGAGGTGGAGGAATGGGCCGCGCCGAACGGGTCGTATTCGCTTTCCGCGCGCCTGGTGAAGCCCGACAGGCCCCCGCCCTTGCGCAGGGTCTCGATGCGGTCCCTGCGGCCGGTCAGCACCTTGTGGGGATAGGCCTGGTGGCCGACGTCCCAGACCAGCCGGTCGCGGGGAGTGTCGAAGACGTAGTGCAGGGCGACGGTCAGCTCGACCACGCCGAGCCCCGCGCCCAGATGTCCGCCGGTGACCGACACGGCCTGCACGACGGCGTCACGCAACTCGTCAGCAACCTGACGAAGCTGGTCCTTGCCGAGCCGCCTCAAGTCGGACGGCAGACCTACGCCATCAAGCAGCTTTGCCCTTTGAACCGCCATGCAGTCTCGAACGCCCCCACGAGCTTAGCTAGACGCCCTCAAGACACCCTGTCGAGCAGAAAGAAGGGCAGGGCCTCCAGGCGCTCGGCGGCCGGGCCGTAGCCCGAGACCGCCTCGGCCGCCCGCGCGGCGAGCCTGGCGGCTTCGGCCTTGGCGCGGTCGACGCCATAGAGGGAAACGAAGGTCGCCTTGCCCTGTTCCTGGTCCTTGCCGACGGCCTTGCCGGCCGTCTCAGCCGAGCCCAGCACGTCGATCAGGTCGTCGGCGATCTGGAACGCGAGGCCGAGATCGCGCGCATAGGCGCGCATCCGCTGACAGTCCTCGGCCGGCGCCTCCGCCAGGATCGGCCCGGCCTCGCAGGAGAATTCGAACAGGGCGCCGGTCTTCATCCGCTGCAGGAGGATCACCTCCGCCTCGCCGTAGGCGTTCTGCGGCGCCTGCATGTCCATCATCTGGCCGCCGATCATGCCGCCGGCTCCGCCCGCCTCGGCGAGCCTTGCGGCCAACGCCGCCCGCGCCGCGCCGGACGGATGTGTGCGGGCGTCGGCCAGGATTCCGAAAGCGAGGGTGAGCAGGCCGTCGCCGGCGAGGACCGCGGTCGCCTCGTCGAACTGGCGATGGACCGTGGGGCGACCACGCCTGAGGTCGTCGTCGTCCATGCACGGCAAATCATCATGGACGAGCGAATAGGTGTGCAGGGACTCGATCGCCGCGGCGGCCCTGAGGCTGCGCGAATCGGGCACGCCGAACAGGCGCGCCCCTTCCAGGGTGAGGAAGGGCCTCAGCCGCTTGCCGCCGGCGAAGACGGCGTAGCGCATGGCCTCGCAGACGCGGGCGTGCAGGCCCTCCGGCTGCGGCAGGAGCCCGTCGAGCGCCTGGTCGACCAGGACGACGGCGTCCTTCATCGACTGGGCAAGGGTCTGGGACCTCGATTCGGCCGAGGCCCGGGCGGCGGTGGACGACATGCCTACTCCGCGGCTTGAAGCTGGGAGGCGGTCTTGCTGGCCTCGATCTCCTGGGCCCTGGCCTCGACGAGCTGGACGATGTGCTCGATCATGTTGTCGTTGTCCATCTTGTGGTCGGGCTTGCCGGCCAGATAGACCATCCCCGCGCCCTTGCCCCCGCCGGTGAAGCCGATGTCGGTGTAGAGGGCCTCTCCGGGCCCGTTCACCACGCAGCCGATGATGGAAAGGCTCATGGGGGTGGAGATGTGGGCGAGCCGCTCTTCCAGCGCCTCCACCGTCTTGATCACCTGGAACCCCTGCCTGGCGCAGGAGGGGCAGGCGATGATGTTCACGCCGCGGTGGCGCAGGCCCAGGGACTTCAGGATGTCGAAGCCGACCTTGACCTCCTCGACCGGATCGGCGGCGAGCGAGACGCGGATGGTGTCGCCGATCCCGGCCCAGAGCATGGAGCCCAGGCCGATGGAGGACTTCACCGTGCCGATCCTCTGCGCGCCGGCCTCGGTCACCCCCAGGTGCAGCGGGCAGTCGATGGCCTCGGCCAGCATCTGGTAGGCCGCCACCGTCAGGAACGGGTCGGACGCCTTCACGCTGATCTTGAACTCGTGGAAGTCGTGGTCCTGCAGGATCTTCGCGTGGGAGAGGGCGCTCTCGACCATGGCCTCGGGGCAGGGCTCGCCGTAGCGCTCCAAAAGCTCCTTCTCCAGGGACCCGGCGTTGACCCCGATCCTCATGGCGCAGCCGTGGTCCTTGGCGGCCTGGACCACCTCCCTGACCCTTTGCGCCGAGCCGATGTTGCCGGGGTTGATCCTAAGGCAGGCCGCCCCGGCCCTGGCCGCCTCGATGGCGCGCCGGTAGTGGAAGTGGATGTCCGCCACGATCGGGATCTTCGCCGCCTTGACGATCTGGGGCATGGCGGCGGTGGACGCCTCGTCCGGGCAGGAGACCCGCACCAGGTCCGCGCCGGCCTCCTCCACCTGGCGGATCTGGGCGATCGTCGCCTCGGCGTCCGCGGTCAGGGTGTTGGTCATGGTCTGCACCGTGATCGGCGCCCCACCGCCAACCTCGACGCTTCCAACCCGGATCTTCCGCGACACACGCCGCTGAATCATCCGCCACGGACGTACGTGATCAAGATCGCTCGCGTGGGAAGAACTGGTCACCAAAACGCCCCCTGATCGGTCAGTTCGCCCTATGGGAGCCAAGCATGGCGCAAATTGGGTGCGCATGTCAGATGTTTCGCGCCTGCCGCTAAAATATGCCGTAATGTTGTGCGGCTTGGCGGCCTGGGGCCGGGGAGGGGTTTGTAACGTGAGAGTGGTGCTGGCGCAGCCGCGCGGATTCTGCGCGGGCGTGGTCCGGGCGATCGACATCGTGGATCGGGCGCTGGAGAAGTTCGGGCGTCCCGTCTACGTGCGCCACGAAATCGTGCACAACCGGCACGTGGTCGAGGGCCTGAAGGCCAAGGGCGCGGTTTTCGTCGAGGAGCTGTCCGAAGTGCCCGAGGGGGCGATCACGGTCTTCAGCGCCCACGGCGTCGCGCGCTCGGTGGTGAACGAGGCCAAGTCCCGGGGCCTGCCGGTGCTGGACGCGACCTGTCCCCTGGTCTCCAAGGTGCACGCACAAGGCAAGCACTACGTCGCCAAGGGGCGGACCCTGGTCCTGATCGGCCACGCCGGCCACCCGGAGGTGGAGGGCACCATGGGCCAGGTCCGTGGGCCGGTGCACCTGGTGGCCAGCGAGAAGGAGGTCGAGCGCCTCGACCTGCCGTCCGACACGCCTTTGGCCTACGTCACCCAGACCACGCTCAGCGTCGACGACACCAAGAACGTGATCGCGGCCTTGAAGGCGCGGTTCAAGGACGTTCAGGGCCCCGACACCGCGGACATCTGCTATGCGACCCAACATCGGCAGTCGGCCGTGCGGGACCTGTGCAAGGTCGCCGACGTCCTTCTGGTGGTCGGCGCCAAGAACAGCTCCAACTCCAACCGGCTTTGCGAGATCGGCCTGGAGGAAGGGCTGCCGAGCTATCTCCTGGCGGATGGCACCGAACTGGACCCCGCTTGGGTCAAGGACGCAAAGGTCGTAGGCTTGACGGCTGGGGCGTCCGCGCCGGAAGAGCTGGTGCTCGGCGTGATCGAGGCGCTGAAGCGGATCGAAGAGGTGGAGGTCGTCGAGATGGACGGCATCCGCGAGGACATCGAATTTCGTCTGCCGGCGGCGTTGCGCAACCGGGCTGTCGCGCCCGCGCGCGTGGACGTGGCAGGCTAAGGAGCTGAGCTTGGGACTTCCGTTGTCACAGGTGGTCCGGATCGGGACCTACATCTTCAAGCAGCACCTGACCGGGGTGAAGCGCTACCCGCTCGTGCTGATGCTGGAGCCGCTGTTCCGCTGCAACCTGGCTTGCGCCGGCTGCGGCAAGATCGACTATCCGGACGAGATCCTGAACCAGCGCCTGAGCTACGACGAGTGCATGCAGGCGATCGACGAGTGCGGCGCGCCGGTGGTCTCGATCGCCGGCGGGGAGCCCCTGCTGCACCGGGAGATGCCCAAGATCGTCAAGGGCTTCCTGGAGCGGAAGAAGTTCGTGATCCTGTGCACGAACGCGCTGCTGCTGACCAAGAAGATAGACCAGTACGAGCCGGATCCGGGTTTCACCTGGTCCATCCACCTGGACGGCGACCAGGTCATGCACGACAAGGCCGTGTGCCTGGACGGCACCTACCAGAAGGCCGTTCAGGCGATAAAGCTCGCCAAGTCCAAGGGCTTCCGCACCCAGATCAACTGCACCCTGTTCAACGACGCCGAGCCCGAGCGGGTGGCGACCTTCTTCGACGAGATGAAGGCGATCGGGATCGACGGCATCACCGTCTCGCCGGGCTATGCCTATGAGCGCGCGCCCGACCAGGAGCACTTCCTGAACCGCGAAAGGACCAAGAAGCTCTTCCGCGGAATCCTGTCGCGGGGCGAGGGCGGCCGGAAGTGGCCGTTCAGCCAGTCGACGATGTTCCTCGACTTCCTGGCGGGCAACCAGGCCTACCTCTGCACGCCCTGGGGCAACCCGACGCGCACGGTCTTCGGCTGGCAGAAGCCCTGCTACCTCTTGGGCGAAGGCTACACCAAGACCTTCAAGGAGTTGATGGAAGACACCAGGTGGGACGATTACGGCGTTGGAAACTATGAGAAATGCGCCGACTGCATGGTGCACTCAGGGTTCGAGGCCACCGCCGTCGCAGACACCGTCAGACATCCGCTCAAGGCGGCCATGATCACCCTCGGCGGGGTGAACACCTCAAAGCCGATGGTCAAGGACATCCCGCTCGACCGGCAGCGCAAGGCCGACTTCGTCTTCTCGAGCCACGTCGAGAAGAAGCTAGCCGAGATCCGCGCCCGGGCCCATCAGCGCCCCGCCAAGAAGCTGACGCCCGCGGAGTAGGGCGCGAAAGGCGGTCTCCGCCTCCACCGCCACCCGGATCAGCGCCGGCAGCTCGCCGGGGCGGCGAATCAGCGCAGCCAGCACCGCCATCGCGTCCATCCCGCCGTCGCTGCGCATGCCCGCCTGGGCGGCCAGCGGCAGGGCGCGATCGGCGCCGTCCGAGATCACCCGCGCCGCGGCGAAGGGCAGGCCGTGGCGGGCCGCGACCCGCGCGGCGATGTGCGATTCCATGTCGACCGCCAGGGCGCCGGTGGTCCTCCGGAGCGAAGCCTTGGCCTCGGCGGTCGCGAGCATGACGCTCGAGCCCGCGATCGGGCCGCTGCGTACGCTCGGCAGGCGGGCGATGAGCCGGTCGGTCCAGGCCGGATCGGTTGCGAGCCGGGCTTCGGCGACGATCACCTCGGTCGCGACCACCCAGTCGCCAGGGCGAAGCGCGGGATCGAGCGCGCCGCCGAGGCCGATGCTGATGACGCCCGCCGCGCCCGGCCCGATCGCGTTCAGCGCCGCCTCCAGGCGCGCTTCGTCGCCGCCGCCCGCGATCGCGACGACGCCAGGTCCGGCCAGGATACGGGCCTCGCGCTTCAGCCCCGTCACTGCAATCAGGTCGCCCAGCGCCATGGCGGAGAATAGAGCGTGCTTCGCAACGGCGGGCCAGTGGCGCTAAGCTCCGCCGCATGAGACGGCTCGCGGCCTCCCTGCTGTGCCTCGGCGTGGCGCTTGCGGCGCCGGCAGGGGCGTCCGAGCCCGGGCCCGCGGCCGGCGGCTCGGTGATCTACCCCGAAAGCGCCCCGCCGCAGCCGCCTCCCAAGGGCGATCCGGAGGTGCTCTTCCAGCAGGGCATCGCCGCCCAACGTGCGCGCCAGGCGCCGCCGCAGATCAAGGGACCGCCACCGGGCATGCGGCCGTTGGCGATCGACCTCTTCTCCTCGAAGAACTTCTACAAGGACCGGGCGTCCTGGACCGACCCGCGATACTTCCGTTGCAATACCCCACGCCAGATCGTCGAGAGCCTGTGGGAGAGCGGCCGGATCGGCCCCGACCCGCCGACCTCGGCCTCCTGGGGCGACTGCCAGGTCGACTATCCGCTGAGCAGGATCGTCAGCCCTTACCCCTACAAGACGGCCAGGGAGCACTATGAGGCGCTCCTGGCCAAGGCCAGGGCGCACGGGGGACCGACGGTCTACACCAAGGCGACGACCCCGGATTGGGACGGCTTCTACGTCCGCGACGAGCGGGTCTCGGAGATCTGGCCGAGGTACGCGCCCGACAAGAACCCCAAGAGCCTGCGCCCCGGCGACCGCTGGCAATGGGGCGGGATCGAGCAGGCGTCCACGGTGGTCTCGCTGCTGACGCCGGAGTACCAGACCCGCTACGTCCAGATGCTCTACCATGAGGGCGTGGACAACTCGAAGCAGTGGAGCGCCTCGTTCTGCTATCCCGAAGGGCTGATCCGCTGGTGGGCGATGTCCTCGCGCGGCGGGAACTTCGAGCTGAGCATCACGCCCACCCGGGTGGAGTTCCTGTCGGGCATCGCAGACGACTTCCTGCGCGAGGTGCTGATCGGCCGCCGGCACGTGCAGAAGACCCCGCAGTGGTACGGCGAGACCGTCGGCTTCTGGGACGGGGACACGCTGGTGGCCTGGACGGCCAACGTCCAGGGCTGGACCCAGCACACCATGTTCGAGTTCTCGAACAGCTTCGAGTCGGTGGAGACCTTCAAGCCGGTCTACGGCGCCCATCACAGGTTCATGGGCCTCGACCATGAGGCGGTCTGGTACGACCCTGAGGCCTTCGTCCGGCCGCTGCGCGTGCGCGACCGGTTCCTGCGCCGCGCGCCCGCCGGGGACCCAGACGCCCGCTTCACCTTCATCGAGTGCCTGTCGAACATCAAGGACGTGAACGGCCGGCCCAAGCAGCTGACCGCCGACGATCCAGGCTACGTCGACTACTACGCCCGGCCCTGGGCCAAGGTCTGGGAGGAATGGTTCGAGAAGGGCTGGGACAAGCCCGCCGACGGCCCGGTCCCGACCGACGTGCTGAACGAGCTCAAGTAGGAGAACGGCAGCCGAATGGCCGCGGGCTGCCGCCGGTCGCGCCAGTCAACCGCCAAGCGCGCCAAGAGCGCCAAGGGGTCAACCTGGCGACGGCTGCTGACGCCGAGAAGGTGGGTTCATCTGATGAATCGTCTCACGCCATCCTTGAATAGGGCCACGTTGAAGTTGATCAGCAGCCCCACGTGGCAGCCCGAAAGCCTAAGGTAGGTGAGGATCTGCTCCTCATGGAGGCGCGCGAGACGGTCGACGGCTTTCACCTCGACCAGGACCGAACGGTTGACTACGAGGTCCAGGCGATAGCCGGCATCCAGGGCGAGGCCCTTGTAGACGACGGGAAGCGCGACTCGACGCGCGGCCGACAGGCCACGCTGGGTCAGCTCGTGAAGAAGGCACTGCTCATAGGCCGACTCCAGCAGCCCCGGTCCCAGAGCCCGATGGACTTCCAGCCCCGCATCGACGACGGACCGGGCGAGGGCGTCAATGGCCTGTGAAGGTTCTTGGCGAGCTTGGCGCTCTTGGCGGTCAGACTGATCTTGCATGGCCCCCGCCCCAGCCATCCGCTCACATTCCCCACGCCGTGCGGGGCTCGTTGCTGCGCTTGAGGTTGCGGTAGCGGGCCAGGGCCCAGAGGGGGAAGAATTTCGAATAGCCGTGGTAGCGGAGGTAGAACACCCGCGGGAAGCCGCCGCCGGTGTAGTGGTCCTCGGGCCAGAAGCCGGTCTCGTCCTGGTGGCGCTGCAGCCAGGCGACGCCCCGCTCCACCGCCGGATGGTCGGTCTCGCCCGCCGCCATCAGGCCGATCAGCGCCCAGGCGGTCTGTGACGCGCGGGATTCGGCCGGTTCATAGCCCGTGTAGTCCAACGCGTAGCTGTCGCAGCTTTCGCCCCACCCGCCATCCGGGTTCTGGATCTTCACCAGCCAGTCGACCGCC
Source organism: uncultured Alphaproteobacteria bacterium (assembly GCA_963775275.1). Taxonomy (GTDB): domain Bacteria; phylum Pseudomonadota; class Alphaproteobacteria; order Caulobacterales; family Caulobacteraceae; genus JANWHQ01. The sequence goes on from CAVZII010000005.1 coordinate 3,382,082, forward strand.
TTGCGCATGACCGGCGCCTGGGGATCGATGCCCGCGGCGTTCAGCGCACAGAGCGCCGACCAGGTCCCGTAGATGTAGTTCACCCCCCAGCGGCCGAACCAGCTGCCGTCGGCCTCCTGGTCCTTCACGAGGTAGTCCACCGCCGCCTTCATCCGCGGATCCTCGGCCGAGACGCCGATCTGGGCGAGCAGGCTGACGCAGCGGGCCGAGACGTCCACGGTCGGCGGATCGAGCAGGGCGCCGTGGTCGGCGAAGGGGATGTTGTTCAGGTAGGTGTAGGCGTTGTCGGCGTCGAAGGCGCCCCAGCCGCCGTTCCTGCTCTGCACGCCCCAGATCCATTCGGCGCCGCGGTCGATCGCCTCGTCGTAGCCTTCGGCGCCGAGGCGTTTCTGCGCCCTGTCCATGGCCAGGGCCACCACCGCCGTGTCGTCCACGTCCGGATAGTGGGCGTTGTTGTACTGGAAGGCCCAGCCGCCGGGCCGCACGCCTGGCCGCGCGTCCGCCCAGTCGCCGACCACGTCCAGCACCTGCAGCGGCTTCATCCATGCCAGGCCCTCGAGCACCCGGCGCTCGGCCTCCCCGCCGCCCGCCTCCATCAGAGCGTGGCAGACCAGAGACGTGTCCCACACCGGCGAGACGCAGGGCTGGCAGTAGGCCTCATCCTCCTTGATCACCATCAGCCGCTCGACCGAAGTCCTCGCCAGCTTGCGGTGCGGATGGTCCTCGGGATAGCCGAGGACGTCGAACATCATCACGCTGTTGGCCATGGCCGGATAGATGGCGCCCAGGCCGTCCACGCCGTTCAGGCGCTCGGTCACGAACGCCACGCAGCGGTCGATGGCCCTTTGCCGCAGGCCCCTTGGCCAGAACGGATCGGCGGCCTTGAGCACGACATCGAGCGCGTTGAAGAACCAGGTCCACAACCGGCTGCGGTGGGCGACCTGGGACTTGGGCTTTACCGTGCTGGCGGGCAGGTAGAGCTCGTCCACCTTCACGCCGCGCGCGTTCCTCGCCACCGGCTTCTTCACCTGCAGGACCAGCAGTGGAACGATCACCGTCCGCGCCCAGTAGGACATCTTGGACAGGTGGATCGGGAACCAGCGCGGCAGCAGGATCAGCTCGACCGGCATGGTCGGGATCGTCTTCCAGGGGCCCGCGCCATAGAGGGCGAGCTGGAAGCGGGTGAAGACGTTCACGGCCGAGGCGCCGCCGGCGGCGTGGATCGCCTCGCGCGCGCGGACCATGTGCGGCGCATCGATCCGATCGCCGATCATCTTGAGGGCGAAGTAGGCCTTGACGCTGGCCGAGATGTCGAAGGCGCCGCCGAAGTAGAGCGGCCAGCCGCCGTGATCGCCCTGGATGCGGCGCAGGTACCGTCCGATCTTGGCCTCGAGCTCCAGGTCCTCGGGCTCGCCGAGGTAGTGCTTCAGGAGGACGAACTCGGCCGGGATGGTGGCGTCGGCCTCCAGCTCGAACACCCAATGGCCGTCCTCGCGCTGGCGGTCCATGAGCGCGCGCGCGGCGCGGTCGATCGCGGTCTGGAGCGCCTTTGCGTCGAGGTCTGAGGGGGTGTCGTACATGGCTGCGTGTGCGCCGCGACCCTAGCCGATCTTGGCTTTCAGCGCCAAAGCGGCGGCCGTCTCGCCCGACCTCAACGCGCCCTCGATGGTCGAGGGAAGGCCGGTGTCGGTCCAGTCGCCGGCGAGGAACAGGTTGCGCCAGAGGGTGCGCGCGGGCGGGCGCTTCGCCTCCTGATCGGGCGTCGCGGCGAAGGTCGCGCGGCGCTCCTTGACGATCTGCCAGGGCGGGAGCGGCTCATCCAGGCCGTGCGCCCGGGCGACGTCGGCCCACAGCGCCTCGGCCAGGACCTGGCGGTCGGCGTCCAGGAACCGGTCCGCGCCGCTGACGGTCACCGAGATCCGGTCCTCGAAGGCGAAGATCCATTCGGCGATGCCGCCCACCACGCCCAGCATCAGCTCGGCGCCCTCGGGCGCGGGCCGCCTGAAATGGGCGTTGACGATGGCGCGGAAGTCGTCGGGCGCCTGCAGTCCGGGCAACAGGTCCTGGGCGGCCCAGGGCGGGACGGCCAGGATCACGCAGTCGCCGGGAGGCAGGGCGATGATCTCGTCCGGCAGGACCAGCTTCGCAAGCCGGTCGCCGGCGAACTCCAGGGCGCGTACCCGCCGTCCCAGGCGGACCCGGGCGCCGTGGGCCTCCAGATAGGCGAGGGCGGGATCGATGAAGGCGGCGGCCAGGGTGGGCTGGGCGATCCGCGGGCGGCACGCGCGGCCGCCCTTGGCCAGGGTCTCGCGGATGACGGCGGCGGCGAGCGCGGCGGATCCGGTCCTCGGCTCGGTGTTCAGCACCGCGAGCAGGAAGGGCTCCAGCAGCTTGTCCCAGAGGGGGCCGCTGCAGGCGATGAGCTGTTCGATGGCGCGCCCCGGCGGCGGGTTGAGCAGCGCCGCCAGGCCGAGGTAGTCCGTCGCCCGCGTGCCCGGGACGCGTCTCGATGGGTCCATGATCCAGAAGGGAAGGGGGCCTTCGGATGGTCGAAGGGTCCAGCGCTCGCCCGAGCGGAAATCGAAGAACGGGATGGCGGCCCTTTCCGGGCCGGCCAGGCGATCGGACGCGCCGATGACGGCGAGGTAGTCCCTGACCGCCCGGTTGCCCGAAAGGACCAGATGGTTGCCGTTGTCGATCACGGTCCCGAGCTGGGGGTCGCGATAGGAGCGGCAGCGCCCGCCCGCCTGGGCCGCGCCCTCGTGCACCTCGACCCGTTCGCCCTGGCCCGCCAAGGCCACGGCCGCCGACAGGCCGGCGAGCCCGGCGCCGACCACATGGATGATCCGTCCGCTCAAGCCAGGAGCCCGCCCAGCAGACCCGTCCTCACGACGATCCAGATCAGCTCGCCCTTGCCGATCCGGGCGCGGACGCGCGGCGGCGCCCAGCCCCGCATCTCGGCCTTGCGCAGGATCCGCGAATAGACCGCCTCCATCAGCCGGGGTGCGGCGAGCTTGCCGGCGGGACGTCCGGCCAGGACCTTGGCGGCGGCGGCGTAGTGGACGTGGGCGAGGCTCGCCAGGGCGCGACAGGCGTGGTCGACCCTCGAGTCGGCGATGACGGCTCTGGGATCCTCGCCCTCGAGGCCGGCGTCGTCGAGCAGCTCGCGCGGTAGGTAGAGCCGACCGATCTCGGCGTCCTCGTCCAGGTCGCGCAGGATGTTGGTCAGTTGCAGCGCCCGTCCCAGATGATGGGCGAGCTTGTCGCCCGGCCCGTCCTGCATGCCGAAGATCCGCACCGACAGGCGCCCGACCGCGCTGGCTACGCGGTCGCAGTAGAGGTCGAGCTTGGCGATGCCCGGGGCGCGGATGTCCTCGTCCACGTCCATCTGCATGCCGTCGATCACGGTCAGGAAGTCGGCCTTGCGAGGCTGGAAGCGGCGGACGGCCTCGGCGACGATGACGGCGCGGCCCGCATCGCCGCCGGCGTAGAGGGACTCGATGTCGGCGCGCCAGGCGTCGAGCGCGGCGCGGCGATCGGCGCGCTCGCCCTGCATGTCGTCGGCGATGTCGTCGACCTCGCGGCAGAAGCCGTAGACGGCGTACATGGCCTCGCGCTCAGCCTTGGGCAGCACGCGCATGCCGGCATAGAACGAGCTGCCGGAGGCCTGGGCGGCGACCTGCGCCTGGTCGGCGTGGTCTGCGGCGGCGGTCATCGTGACTCGCTCTGCGCCGCCAGCGCGCCGGAATGGGCCCGCGTGCGGCCCCGACCGGTCAGACGGTCGCCCAGCGCCAGGAGCGCCAGTCCCGCCACCTCGAGGGGACGGTGGTGCACGCGCTCGCTCAGCGGGTCGCGGCGCATCAGGCGCGCCGTCAGGTCCTCGGCCAGGCGCTGGATCAGCGCGACCTCGTACGCCAGGCGGCCGTCCTTGATCCGTCCGGAGAACGCGCGCGAGACGTCGAGCAGCTCAGACGTGCGCCCCGCCAGATGCGCGATGACGCCGCGCAGGGCCGGCGCCGCCTTGGGCGCGGCCAGCGCCTCGACCGATGTCCCGGCCCGCTCCAGGTCTGAGGTCGGGATGTAGACGCGGCCCAGGTCGCGGTAGTCCTTGGCGCAGTCCTGCAGGTGGTTGATCACCTGCAGCGCGTTGCACAGGGCGTCGTTGAGCGGCCAGATCGCGCGGTCTTCGCCGTGGATGTCCAGCACGAAGCGTCCCACCGGGCTCGCCGAGTAGCGGCAGTAGTCCATCAGGTCGGCCCAGTCGGCGTAACGCAGCTTGGTCACGTCCCGGCGGAAGGCCTCCAGGAGGTCCAGGCCGTGGACCGCGGGCAGGCCGCGCTCCACGAGCGAACGGCGCAGGCCGAGCGCCTCGGGATTGTCGTCGCACTCGCCGCTCAGCGTCGCGCGCATGGTCTCCAGGAGCGCGAGCTTGGTTTCAGGGGCGGCTCCGGGGTGGTCCGCGACGTCGTCAGCCGTCCTGGCGAAGCGGTAGAAGGCCCTGATCGGCGCACGGTGAGCCGGCTTCAGGATGAAGGACGCCACCGGGAAGTTCTCGTCCCGGTGTCCCTTGCCCGATTGCAGCGCCTCGGCCGCGCTCATGCCTGACCCGTCATGGCCTGGGACCGCCCTTTCCATTGCCCCCCGCGGCCGCGCCATACCTGCACGGCCGACTGGATCGTGAACACAGTATAGAGCGCTCCGATCAGCGGCAGAATTAGCCCCCAGAGCGGGAAGCGGCGATAGAGCTGCAGCGTGGGCTGGATCAACACGGCCATCAGCATCCACGCGAGCGCGCCCGCCAAGCTCGCCCAACCGACCCCGAACCAGGTCAAGGCCGGCGGAACGAGGTAGGTCACGACCATCCCGAGCACCGTTCCGATCAGGAGCCAGGGCGAGTAGCCCAGCTGGGCGTAGGCCGAGCGCGAGATCATCCGGCCGATCTGCCCGACCGTCCGATACGGCCGAAGGCTCCAGGCGCGCTCGGTCAAGCCGAGCCAGATCGGACCTTGCGCCTTCAGCCGCGCCGCCAGGGCGCAGTCGTCGATGATCTCGGCGCGCACCGAGGCGATCCCGCCGGCCCGCTCCAGCGCCTCGCGCCGGACCAGCATGCAGCCGCCGGCCCCGGCCGAGGTCTTGCGCTTGGGGTTATTCACCCAGGCGAAAGGGAACAGCATCTGGAAGAAGAACACGAAGGCCGGGATCAGGAGTCGCTCGGCGATGGTCGTGCAGTGCAGCTTGACCATCAGTGTCGCCAGGACGAGGCCCCGCGCCTCGGCCCGCGCCACGAGCCCTCGCAGGCTGTCGCTGGAACGCCCGATATCGGCGTCGGTCATCAGGACATAGTCGGGCGGCCCGGCGTCCGTGGCCGCCTCCACGCCCTGGGCGAGGGCCCAGAGCTTTCCCGTCCAGCCGGCGGGAAGCGGTTCTCCGGTCAGGATCCGAAGCCGGTCGGCCGCGCCCAGGGCCCGGGCGGCCGCCTCGGCCGTGGCGGCGGTGCCGTCGCTGCTCTGGTCATCGACCAGGATAACCTGGAACCGGCCAGGATAGTCTTGCCCCAGGAGGTCGCCGATGGCTTGGCCGATCACGTCCGCTTCGTCTCGCGCCGGCACGACCGCCGTGACATTGGGCCAGGCCTCGGGCTCGGGCGCGAGGTCGCGCTCGTCCCGTTCGCGCCCCTGCCAGAAGCCGCCACGGGCCAGGAGCAGATAGACCCAGATCGCGAGGGACAGGAAGCCGAGGCCGGCAAGCGCCATGACCTAGACCCGCCCTTCGTGGCGGAACCAGTCCAGGGCGTCCTTCAACGCCTCGACAAAGGGCCGCGCCTGATAGCCCAGCTCCCGTTCGGCCTTGGCCGAGGAGAAGAACATGTGGTGACGGGCCATCTTGAGCGCGTCGACGGTCAGGAACGGCTCCTTGCCGGTGACCTGGGCTACGGCTTCTGCCAGCACGGCCAGCGGATAGAGCGGCGCGGTCGGCAGCTCGATCCCGGGCGGCTTGCGTCCGGTCAGGCGCGCGATCTCGGACAGCATCTCGGCAAGGCTCACGTCCTGGCCGCCCAGGATGTAGCGCTCGCCGATCCGCCCGCGTTCGAGCGCCAGAAGATGTCCCTCGGCCACGTCGTCCACGTGGACTAGGTTCAGCCCCGTGTCCACGAAGGCGGGCATGCGCCCGGTCGCCGCCTCCACGATGATCCGGCCCGTGGGCGTGGGCCGCACGTCGCGCGGGCCGATGGGCGTCGAGGGATTGACGATCACCGCCGGCAGGCCTTCGGCGGCGACCATCCGTTCCACCAGCCGCTCGGCGGCGACCTTGCTGCGCTTGTAGGCGCCGATGGCTTCCGCTTCAGAGAGCGGCGTCGTCTCGTCGGCGGGCGTTCGCCTCAGGCTGAGGGTGGCGACGCTCGAGGTGTAGACGACCCGCTCGGCGCCGGCCGACAGGGCGGCCCGCATGACCGCGCGGGTCCCTTCAAGATTGTTGCGGACGATCTCCTGCGGATCGCGCGCCCACAGCCGGTAGTCGGCGGCCACGTGAAAGACCAGCCGCGCCCCGGCGGCGGCCCTCGCCATGTCGGCGGCCGAGCGCATGTCGCCCTCCACCACCTCGCCCCGGATGTCCTGGATGTTCCGGCGCGGACTCGAGGCGCGAACCAGCGCGCGCACCCTGGCTCCCCGGCGTTCGAGCGCGCGCACGACAGCCGAGCCGACGAATCCGGACGCGCCGGTGACCAGCACCGGACCGTCCGTCGACGAAATCGGCCGGGGCTCAGCGGCCATCCGCCGGCAGGAAATACGCGGCGTCGGGGCCGGAGTCGGGTTTCGGTGAGGTGATCGGCGCCGGCGCGGCCGGCGCGGGATCCTGGCGCGCGGCGCCGGGGGGCGCAAGTGACGCGATGGCGATGACGACAGGCAGGGCGGCCGGTTCGGACGAGGCCGTCGGCGCTTCGGCCACAGCGGTGCTCACGGTCGCCGGAGGGGGATCGGTCGCCGCGGCCGGGGCAGCCGGCTCGATTGTCGGATCGGCGGCCGCCGCCGGCGCTTGGGCGACGCTGCCTTCCGCCGCGACGGGATCGCCGAAGTCGGGCAGGTTCTCGATGTCCACCTGGCCGCCGGTGACCTCGGACTGGCGGTTCTGCAGATAGAGGGAGCGCAGCGTCGCGTAGCTGTCGGTCGCCGTCGCGTCGATGTTTTCCAGCTCGGGATCGGCCTCGGCGCGCTCGTCCAGGCCCTGGGCGATGGTGGTGTCGACGTTGATCACCGCCTGGCCGGTATAGCGGACGTAGAAGAAGGGATTGGTCGCCAGGTCGACTGCGGAGCCCAGCAGGTCGCGCATCGTGGAGGGACCGATGAGCGGCAGGAAGAGGTAGGGCCCCGGCTTGAGGCCAGCCCGCGCCATGGTCAGGCCGAAGCCGTTGTCGTGGTGGGGCAGTCCCACCTTGGTCGCAGGATCGAACAGGCCGGCGCCGCCGAACGTGGAATTGGCCGCGAAGCGCGCGGCCGTCTCGGCGGCGGACTTGATCCTGAGCTGCAGGACGTCGTTGGCGAACACCACCGGCTCGTCCAGGTTGGACAGGAAGTTGCGGATTCCCATGCGGATGGGACGCGGCGCCAGCCGTTCGTAAGCCAGGGCGGCGGGGCGGAGGATCGCATGGTCGATGCGCTGGTGGGCGGCATAGAAGCGCCGGTTCACCTTCTCGAGCGGATCGAAGGCCTGATATCCCGCGGTCTTTCCGGACGGCGGCGCCTGTAGGTACTTGGCCTTGGCGTCGGCACCGCCGGCCGCCAGCAGCAGGGCGATGGCCGCGGCCGAGCCGAGGGCGCGTCGTCGATGTCCCTCGCCGAGGCGGGGCTGATCGGCCATCTGCGCCAATCCACTCATGAGACCGTTCCTTAGCCCCGCTTGCGTGTCATCCGAATGCGCAGCCGAGGTCAAGAGGTCGGCGCGCGCGCGGCGACAGCATCGCCGTCGCCTGCTAAACGCCGGGCCGACGATCCGGCCCGCCTTGCGCGGGGCTCGAGGCGCGCGTGTCCTGACCATGATGGTGCTCCAACTGATCGCCGACGGCCTGCTGATCCTCGCCCTGGCGGGGGCCGGCTACACCCTGGCCGCGGCCGTCGCCGTAAAGCCGCAGCCCGAAGGGGATCGCGGAGCCGGGTCCAGCCGTGACGTGACGCTGCTGAAGCCTCTTTGCGGCGAGGCGGCGGGCCTCGCGGACGACCTCGAAAGCTTCCTCGTCCAGGACTACGGCGGAGCGGTCCAGATGGTGGCGGGCGTCCAGGACCCGGCCGATCCGGCGCGGGGCGTGGTCGCCGGGTTGCAGGCGTCCCACCCGGACGCGGACATCGAGCTGGTCGTCGATTCACGCCAGCACGGCTCCAACCGCAAGGTGTCGAACCTCCTGAACATGATCGGCCGGGCGCGGCACGAGCTCATCGTCCTGAGCGACGCGGACATCCGGGCCGGTCCAGGGTACCTCGCCGCGATCTCGACGGCCGCCGCCCAGCCGGGCGTGGGGGCGGTGACATGCCGTTATTTTGGGCGGGCGAGGGCGGGCGCCTGGTCGCGGCTGGCGGCCATGGGCGTGAGCTACGGCTTCCTGCCCAACGTCACGCTCGGCATCGCGCTCGGCCTGGCCAAGCCGTGCATGGGATCGACCATCGCTCTGAGGCGCGAGGTCCTTGCGCAGATCGGCGGGCTCGAGGCGGTGAAGGACGTCCTCATGGACGACTATGAGATCGGCCGGCTCGTCCGCGACCGAGGCTACACCGTTGCGATTCCACCCGTGCTGGTGGCCCACAGCTGCACCGAGGCCAGCTGGCGCGAGCTCTTCGCGCACGAGGTCAGGTGGGCTGCGACGATCCGCGCGATCGACCCGGCCGGACACGCCGGCTCGCTGGTCACCCACCCGGTTCCACTGGCCCTGATCGGCCTGGCGCTCGCCGGCGGCGCCCCCTGGTCCCTTGTGGTCCTCGCCTTGGCGCTCGCGGCGCGGCTGTATCTGAAGGCGCGGGTGGACCGCGCCGCGGGCGAGCGATCTGGCCCCTGGTGGCTGCTGCCGGCGCGCGATGTGTTATCCTTCGCGGTGTTCGCCGCTTCGCTTTTCGCCGACACTGTGTATTGGCGGGGCGCGCGGTTTGGTGTTTCGTCCCGGCGCAAGTTCTTTCCGGCCTAGGGTTTTCCGATGCTTCGCACCCTCTTCCTCCAGGCGCCGTCTTTCGACGGCTTCGACGGCGGCGCAGGCTCGCGCTACCAGGCCAAGCGCGAGATCCGCTCGTTCTGGTATCCGACCTGGCTCGCCCAGCCGGCCGCCCTGGTCGAAGGCTCCAAGCTGATCGACGCGCCGCCGCACGGCACGGGTCTGGCCGAGGTGGTCCAGACCGCCAAGGATTACGACCTCGTGGTGCTGCACACCTCGACGCCTTCCTTCAAGTCGGACGTGAAGGTCATCGAGGCGCTGAAGGCGGCCAATCCCAAGCTCAAGGCCGGCCTGATCGGCGCCAAGGTCGCGGTGCAGCCCGACCTCAGCCTGGTCGAGGCGCCGGCGGTGGACTTCGTCGCCCGCAACGAGTTCGACTTCACCGTCAAGGAAGTGGCGGACGGACCGTCCCTGGTCGCAGATCCAGGGCCTGAGCTTCCGCAACGCCAAGGGCGCGATCGTGCACAACCCCGACCGCGCCATGCTCGAGAGCATGGACCAGCTGCCGTTCGTGACGCCGGTCTACAAGCGCGACCTCGTCATCGAGAACTACTTCATCGGCTACCTGAAGCACCCCTACATCTCGCTCTACACCGGCCGGGGCTGCAAATCGCGCTGCACCTTCTGCCTGTGGCCGCAGACCGTGGGCGGGCACCGCTACCGCACCCGCAGCGTCGGCCACGTGATCGAGGAGATCGCCTGGGCGCAGAAGGCCTTCCCGCAGGTGAAGGAGTTCTTCTTCGACGACGACACCTTCACCGACAACCTGCCGCGGGCCGAGGAGATCGCCCGCGAGCTCGGCAAGCTCGGCGTCACCTGGTCGTGCAACGCCAAGGCCAATGTGCCGCGCGAGACGCTGAAGGTGATGAGGGACAACGGCCTGCGGCTGCTGCTGGTGGGCTACGAGTCCGGCAACCAGCAGATCCTGCACAACATCAAGAAGGGCATGCGCATCGAGGTCGCCGAGCGGTTCACCAGGGACTGCCACGAGCTCGGCATCGCCATCCACGGCACCTTCATCCTGGGCCTGCCCGGCGAGACCAAGGAGACGATCCAGGAGACGATGAACTGGGCGGCCAAGATCAACCCGCACACCATCCAGGTGTCGCTGGCCGCGCCCTATCCGGGGACCTTCCTCTACAACCAGGCCGTCCAGAACGGCTGGCTCGACGCCGAGCACGCCGAACTGGTGGACGAGCACGGCATCCAGATCGCGCCGCTGCACTATCCGCACCTCAGCCACGAGGAGATCTTCGACTCGGTGGAGACCTTCTATAAGCGCTTCTACTTCCGCGCCGGGAAGATCGCCTCGATCGTCGGCGAGATGGTGCGCAGCCCCGACATGATGAAGCGTCGCCTGCGCGAGGGCGTGGAGTTCTTCCAGTTCCTGAAGGACCGCAAGGAGGCGGCTGCTTGAGCGCCTTCACCCTGACGCTCCCGGACCTGTCGACCGAGGCCTGGCCCGCGCCGCCGCCCGGCGGCCGGTTTCGCCTCGGCAGCGAGGCGCACAAGCGGCTGTTCTGCCGCACGCTGCTGGACACCTTCGATCCCTACCGGCCGGCGGTGATCGACTGGCCCAAGCTCGCGCCCGACGCTCGCGACCGGCTCGTCGGCCTGCCGATCTGGGACATCGCGGTCCAGACCGAGGGCCGCGCCATGCGGCGGGTGAAGGCCTACGCCGACATGGTCGCCGACCCGCTGCTGAAGAAGGCGGTGGAGCTGAACGCCTACGAGGAGGGCCGCCACAAGCTGGTGCTGTCCAACCTCGTGGAGGCCTACGGCATCAGGCTCGAGCCCGAGCCCCAGTACAACCATCCCAAGGACCCGGAGTGGTCCTTCCTGGTGACGGGCTTCTCGGAGTGCATCGACAGTTTCTTCGCCTTCGGCCTGTTCGAGACGGCCAAGCGCTCGGGGTTCTTCCCCGAGGAGCTGGTCGACACCTTCGAGCCGGTCATCGCCGAGGAGGGACGGCACATCCTGTTCTTCGTGAACTGGGTCGCCTGGCACAGGCGCAACATGCCGATCTGGCGCCGGCCCTGGTTCGAGCTGAAGGTCTGGGCCGTCTGGATCTTCCTTGCGCTCGAGCGGATGTCGATCGCCAAGGACCTGGAGGGCGGCTCGGCCGAAGGCCAGGACAACAACTTCACGGTCACCGGCGCCGAACAGCTCGGCTCCGATATCGACGTGGTCGAGCTGATGGACCTGTGCCTCTCCGAGAACGACCGGCGCCTCGGCAAGTACGACCCGCGCCTGGTGCGCCCGAACTTCGTCCCCAGGATGGTCCGCCTGGCGCGGCGGTTCATGCGGAGCAGCAAGCCGCGGACGGCCTGATGGCCGCCGAGCGCCGGCTCATCGTCACAGCCGACGACTTCGGACTGTCCCAGGCGGTCAACGAGGCCGTCGAGGAGGGCCACAGAAAAGGCGTCCTGACCTGCGCCAGCCTGGTGGTCGCCGGCGAGGCGGCCGAGGACGCGGTGCGTCGCGCGAGGAAGATGCCGAACCTGGGCGTGGGCCTGCACCTGGCCCTGCTGGACGCGCCCTCGGCCATGCCTGCGGCCGAGATCCCAGACCTCGTCGAGCCCGACGGCTCGGGCCTTGCCAGCCGGCCGTTCTGGACCGGGACGAAGATCGCGCTGGTCAAGTCGGTCCGGGCCCAGGCCGAGGCCGAGATGCGTCGGCAGTTCGAGATGTTCCGCGCGACCGGCCTGCCGCTCGACCACATGGACGGCCACTGGCACTTTCACCAGCACCCGTCGCTGATGGGGCTCCTCGTCCACGGAATGGCGCGGGAGTTCGGGGTGCGCGCCGTGCGCGTGCCAAACGAGCCGGCGCTGCCGTCCTGGCGCGCGGCCGGACGCAGAGGGCTGGTCAGGCGGGCGCGGAGGTCGCTCTCCAACGCGGCCCTGTGGTCGGCCACACGGTCGCGCCTGCGCAAGGCCGGGATCGGCTCGAACGACTGGTTCTTCGGCCTGAACGACGGCGGGGCGGTCACGCGCGAGCTGATGCTCGGCATCGTCGCCAACCTGCCGCCCGGCGTCAGCGAGATCGGCATGCATCCGGCCAGCGCGCCGCTCAGCGGGCCCTATGCGCCGCCGGCGCACTGGCGGGTGACCGAGGAGCTGGCCGCCCTGACCGACCCGGACGTGACCCAGGCCTTCAAGGCCGTGCGGCTCGGGCGCTTCGCCGACTTCTGCGCGCCCGAGGCGGCCGCGTGATCCGGCGGTTCGGCGCAGCAGCCGCCTTTCTTGTCGGGATCGCCCTGGCCTCGGTCCTGGCGGTGAAGGCCGGCCTGCCCGCCATCCAGCAATCCCTCGTGGCCGTCGGCTGGGCGCGGCTCGCGGCGATCTGCATCCTGCAGCTCGTCTCCGTGGCTCTGTGCGCGGGCGCCTGGCGGCAGGTCGCCAGGGGGGCGAACCTCGGCGCCTGCTTCGTCGCGCGCTGGATACGCGACGGCTCGGCGAACCTCGTGGGCTTCATCCCCGCCATCGGCGAGACGATCAGCGCCCGGGCCCTGGCGTTGCTGGGCGCGGCGAGCGCCGGCGGGGCGGCCGCCAGCACCATCGTGGATGTGGGGGTCGAGGCGCTCGCCCAGGCGGTGCTGACCCTCGCGGGCCTCCTGCTGCTCTTGCCGCATCTGGGCCTGGTCGATCGCGGGCGTTGGGGCCTGATCGTGGCGGCGGCCCTCGCGCCGATCCTCCTGGTGTTCTGGCTGGGCCGCCATCCAAAGGCCCTGGCCCTGCTCGAACGGTGGGCGCTGAGGATCGCCGAGGGGCTGGCCGGAACGCCCAAGGGCGGGACCTGGAACCTGGCCGAGGCGGTGCACGCGATCTACCGCATGCGCTGGCGGGTCAGCGCCGCGTTCCTGCTGCACCTGGCGGCCTGGATGACCGGACCGGTGCAGGTGTGGCTGGCGGTCAAGGTGCTGCAGCACCCCCTGGACTTCGGGGCCTGCGTCGCCCTCTACAGCCTGGTCTTCGCCGCGCGCAGCGCCTTCTTCCTGGTGCCCTGGGCGGCAGGGGTGCAGGAGGGCGGTTTCCTGCTGGTGGGCGCCGCGCTCGGGCTGACGCCGGCGGAGTCCATCGCCCTGTCGCTGATCCTGCGCGCGCGGGACGTGCTGATCGGCGCGCCTGGGGTGCTGTTCTGGTACGTCGCCGAAGGCCGAAGCCGGATCAGGCGGCCGGGGCCATCAGGAGCGACCGGCAGAAGCTGAGCGCCTCGGCGTTCACCGCCACCACCTCGTCGAGCGAGGCATGGAAGCGGCCCTGGCCCCGCTCCAGGCACTGGGCGATCAGGGGCGCGATGTCCATGAAGCCGATCCGCCCGCCGAGGAAGGCCTCGACGGCGATCTCGTTCGCGGCGTTGAACAGGAGCGGCCCGCCCTTGACCCCCAGCGAGGCGCGGGCGAGCGCCAGGCAGGGGAACTTCTGCAGGTCCACCGGCTCGAACTGGAGCGAGCCGAGCTTGGCGAGCGACAGCGGCCCCACGCCCGTCTCCAGGCGGTCCGGCCAGCTCAGGCCATAGCCGATGGCCGAGCGCATGTCGGTCAGGCCGAGCTGGGCGATCATGCTGCCGTCGCGGAACTGCACCGCCGAATGCATGATCGAGGAGGGGTGGATCACCACCTCGATGTCGGTCTCGGGCCGGTCGAACAGATAGGCCGCCTCGATCAGCTCCAGGCCCTTGTTGGCGAGGGTGGCGCTGTCGATGGAGATCTTGCGGCCCATGCGCCAGTTGGGATGGGCCAGGGCCTCGTCGGGCGTGGCCGCGCGCATCGTCTCGATCGAGGCGGTGCGGAAGGGTCCGCCCGAGGCGGTCAGGAGGATCGATGCGACCTCCTCGCGCTTGCCGGCCAGCATGGATTGGAAGATGGCGCTGTGCTCGGAATCGGTGGGGATGACGTCGACCCCCAGGCTGCCCGCCATGTCGAGCAGCTGACGCCCGCCGCAGACCAGCGCCTCCTTGTTGGCCAGGGCGACCCGGTTGCCCGCGCGCACCGCGGCGACCACCGAAGGCAGGCCGGCCGAGCCGGAGATGGCGGCCAGCACCACGTCCACCGGCTCGCTCGCGGCCGCGACCGAGGCCTCGGGACCTTCCAGAACGCGGCAGAGGCCAGCCGGCGCGTGGTCGCGGAAGGCCTGGGCCGCCTTGGGATCAGCGAGAGCGACGCTGTCGCAGCCGAACTCCCGGCAGGCCTCCAGCGCAGCCTTCCAGTCGCCGTTGACCGCGATGTGCCGGAGGCGAAAGCGATCGGGATGCAGGCGCAGGACGGCCAGGGCGTTCTTGCCGATGGAGCCCGAGGCCCCCAGGACCGTCACCGACCGCACTGAATCATCCTCAAAGACACCCACGGCAGACCTTACCGCGCCTCGGGCCAAGCCAGAAACGCCAATATTATACAAGACGCGGCCCTGTTGACAGAGCGTAAGTCAATACTTATGGTAAGCGATGGCTTACGAAAACGCCCTGTTTCCGGCCCTGGCCGACCCGACCCGGCGGGAGGTGTTAGAGCGCTTGAAATCGGGAGGCCGGTCGGTGGGGGAGCTCGCCAGCGGCCTGCCGGTCAGTCGGCCGGCGGTGTCGCAGCACCTGAAGGTGCTCAAGGACGCGGGACTGGTGACCGACGAGGCTGAAGGCGCGCGGCGCGTCTACCGGATCGATCCCAGGGGGCTCGGCGCTCTGCGCGCGTGGCTGGACCAGTTCTAGTGTGGTGGATCAGAAGTTCGCATGATGATGGCGGCGCCCTCGGCTGCGAACTTCTGATCCGTAAACCACACTAAAATCATACATTTGCTAGTGTCCTTATCAATTCCGAAGTTCGCATCCGCCTTGCAAATGCGCTGGCGAACTTCGGAATCGGGACACTAGAGCCTTGTCCGGCCAGATTGGCCCGCCTGCGTTGCGCTGGTTCGAGCGCGCCGCGGACGGCGCCGAGTGCGACGTGGGCAAGGTGCTGGTCTGCGAGCCGCCGGGTCGCGTGATCCTCGTCTGGCGGCTCGACGCCTTCGCCGACACGGCGAGGGCGCCGGCCTGATCACCGGGACGCGCCGTCCGGGCTGGCTCGAGGGCATGAATGCGCGCGCCAGCATGCGCGCCACCCAGCGGCCACAAGCTCTCCGCCGGGCGGCCTAAATCTGCGGCGAAGCTGAAACCTCCGCCGCAGGGGGTCGTTGCAGAGATGGCCGTTCCATCCGAAGCGGCCGCCATCTGCCGCAGACCAGGAGCTTCGCCATGAACATCATCAGCTGCATGAGCAGCGATGTCCGGCTGGCCGCGCCCAACGAAACCATCCGTCAGGCCGCCAAGACGATGAAGGAGATCGACGCGGGGGTCCTGCCGGTGGGCGAGAACGACCGCCTGGTGGGCATGATCACCGATCGGGACATCGCCGTGCGCGCCATCGCCGACGGCAAGGGACCCGACACCGCTGTCCGCGAGGTGATGAGCCGGGAAGTCCTCTACTGCTACGAGGACGAGAGCCTGGACGACATCGCCCGCCAGATGTGCGAGCTGCAGGTCCGCCGCCTGCCGGTCCTGAGCCGGGAAAAGCGCCTGGTGGGCATCGTCTCGATCGGCGACATCGCCCTGACCGAGGAGCGGCCGGAAGTGTCGGCGGGCGCCCTGACTGGCGTCAGCCAGCCCGGCGGCAAGCACAGCCAGGGGTGAGGGCGACCAACGCCGTTCCGACTCGCCGTCATGGCCGGGCTTCCGTCGCGGCCGCCCATGAACCTCGACCCCGGCAATCTCGCAAAGCCTGAGTTCATGGGTTCCCGGCATGCCGCGCTTCGCGCTCCAGCCGGGAATGACGGTGAACTTGGAAGGTCGAGGAGACTACAGCCCGAACGGCCAGGTCTCCTCCTCGCCCTCGACGGTCGGTCCAGCGAGCGGGGTGACCGCGGTCGTCTGGTCGAACCAGACCCAGGCGTCGAACTGGCGAGGCAGCGAGGCGTCGGCGTAGTGGCTGAGCCGCTCGGTGTCCGGGCGGTAGATCACCCCGATGAAGCGCTCGAGGCGGGGCTCCAGCAGGCGTCGGCGCACCTCTTCGTTCCGGCCTTCGCCGAGGTCCAGCAGGAAGCGGCCGATGCCGGCGTCGTGCGACAACCGCTCGATCGATCCCCCGAGCGAGGGGCGGACCTGCTTGACCTCCATCGGCGCGTCCCAGTCCGAGGCGCAGGCCACGGTCCCCTCGTGCGTGCCGAGCCCGATGAGCGCGGCGTCCTTGCCGAACCGCTGGCGGCAGAGCTGGCCGAGGTTCAGCTCATCACGGACCTGGCCCATCTCGGTGTAGCGGGCGTCGCCGATGTGGGAGTTGTGCGCCCAGACCACGGCCTTGGCGTCAGGGCCGCGCGCCTCCAGGAGGTGCTCCAGCGTGTCGAACATGTGCTGGTCGCGCAGGTTCCAGGACTCCGCGGAGCCGTAGTACATGGCCCGGTAGTAAGCCTCTGCGTCGCGCACCAGCCGCGCGTTCTGGGCGGCGTCCAGGAACGCCGCGCCGTCGCGCCGGGTGTAGTCGAGCCGGCGGTCGAGCAGCGCCTGCAGCATTGAGACGACGGCGCGCTCGCAGGGCGCATAGCCGGCGGAGAGCGCCATGCGGCCATAGGCGTGCGGCTCGTGGCTCCAGGGCGTGAGACAGCCGTACCGTTGGCGCGCGACCTGCGCGGCGACCGGATCCACCCGGTCCAGGTAGTCGATCACCGCCCGGATAGAGGCGTTCAGGCTATAGAGGTCCAGGCCGTGGAAGCCTGCGCGGTGGGAGGCGGGCAACTCGTCATTATGGGTCCTCAGCCAGCGGGTGAATGCGGCGACCTCTGCGTTGCGCCACATCCACGTCGGGAAGCGGCTGAACGGCGGATCGCGGCCCTGCTCGAGGGGCAGGTGGCGGACGAAACGGTCGACGGCGGCCGCGTCGGGCCAATCGGCCTCGACCGCGACGAAGTCGAAGCCGTGCTGGTCGATCAGGCGCCGGGTGATCGCGGCCCTCGCCCGGTAGAACTCGGAGGTCCCGTGGCTGGCCTCGCCGATCAGCACCACCTTGCGATCGGCGAAACGGTCGAAGTGCGCCGCGAAGGCGGGCGCATCGATCTCGGGCAGCGGCTCGGCTGCCTGGGCGATCAGGGCGGAAAGGGAATCCGTGCGCGGCGCGGCCCAGCTGCGGGTCTCCGGCGCCTGTGTGGACGGGCGTCGGCCGTCCTCGGCCCAGCCCTGCTCGCCGACCAGCGGCACGAAAGCGACCGGGCCGAGATCATCCTCCTCGAAGCCGCCTTCGGCCAGGCGGATGATCCTGACCAGCCTCTGGTCGCGGCTCGTGGCGCCGACGGGGATCAGCAGACGCCCTCCCGAAGCGAGCTGGTCGCGCAGCGCGGCCGGGACGTGCGGCCCGCCGGCCGAGACGATGATGGCGTCGAAGGGCGCTTCGTCAGGCCAGCCGAGCGTGCCATCGGCGCACCGGACTTCGACATTGGCGTAGCCCAGCGCCTTCAGCCGGCGCGCGGCGATGTCGGCCAGGCGCTGCTGGCGCTCGATCGCGAAGACCCGCCCGGCGATCTCGGCCATCACCGCCGCCGCATAGCCCGAGCCCGCCCCGATCTCGAGCACCCGGTCGTGCGGCTTCAGCCCCGCCGCCTCGATCATCGCCGCCACGATGAAGGGCTGGGAGATGGTCTGGCTTTCCTCGATCGGCAGCGCGGAGTCCTCGTAGGCGAACTCGCGCAGCAGCTTGGAGACGAAGGCCTCGCGCGGCACGCGGCGCATGGCGTCCAGCACGCGCGCATCATTGACGCCGCGCCGGGCGATCTGGCGCTCGACCATCCGTTCACGACGGGTCGCAAGGTCGGCCATCGCGCCGCCTCCTGCCTGAAGCGCTGTCGTCCCCCACGCGGTGACGAACGTCAGAGCCGGGTCGGTAGAACGGCGCCGCTTGGCGCGCCGTTCCTTGATGGGGATCAACCGTGGGCGAGGTCGGACGGCAGGCCGTAGAAGCGCTGCTTGAACGGCGGGAACCACAGGAGCTTGCCAAGGCCCCGGGCCGCCCGGTCCAGCGCGAAGGCGCGATCGGGCGCGTGCGCCAGCCATTTGAGCGCCGCCAGGGCGCCGAAGACCAGGGCCTGGATCAGGCCCACGCCCATCCAGAAGACCGCGCCGAGCGGCCGCCGCGGCCGGCTCGCCATGCAGAAGTAGGTCGGCGCCTGACCATAGGCGAAGGCCCTGCGCAGGGCGTAGCCCAGCCGCAGGCGCGCCGGCTCCGGATGCTCCCACACCCAGGCCTCGGGCGCCCAGGCGAAGCGCGCGCCCCGCTCGCGCATCGCCAGGAACAGGATGTCGTCCTCGCCGCCGATCTGGTTCTGCGCCACGTCGAAGGGCTGGACCTGATCGGGCAGGGCCGCGCGGCGGATCAGGCTGTCGCCGCAGCCGAAGTGGCCGTCCAGGATCTGGGCCTCGGCCGGTCCGACTCGCGAGAAGAAGCGCTCGAGATAGGCGCGATGGCGCCGGATGCTGTCTGGCAGCCCCGCGCGAACGGGCCCGAACACAACGTCGGCGTCCAGCGCCTCGTGCACGCTGATGAGCGCGGCCAGCCAACCGGGCGGCGCTTCCTCGTCGTCGTCGATGAAGGCGATCAGCTTGCCGCTGGCCTTGGCGAGGCCGGCGTTGCGGGCGTTGGCGACTCCCGGTCTCGGCTCGCGGACGTAGTGGAGCGGGAAGGGCGCCTCGGCGCGCAGCCGCGCAACGACAGTCTCGGCGCTGCCGCCGGCGTCGTTGTCGACGACCACCAGCTCGAGCGAGCCCGGGTCGATCCCGGTCTGGGCCAGCACCGAGCGCAGGGCGCGCTCGAGGGAGGCGGGCCGGCCCCGGGTCGGAGTCACGATCGAGACGTCGGGCGCGCCGGTCATGCCTCGCCCTGGGGCGCCTCGGCCGGCGGCTCGCGGCTCGAGGCCCGTCGGCCGTAGCCGGTGATCGCCTCGACGACGCCGCGGGCGCGCCCGCCCATGGAGAGCTCGGCGGCGGCGATATGGTCCAGCCTCCGGCGCAGGCGGCCGACCGCGCCGATCCTCTGCTCGCCCGCGAGCGCCCAGGCCGTGTTCAGCGATCTCGCCGCCGCGCCGGCGCGTCCGGCGGCGGTGGCCAGCCCTTCGCTCACCTCGACGATACCGGTGGCGAAGGGCGCCTTGTAGTGGGCGTATCCCGGGCTGAGGTCGTAGCTGTCCAGGCCCAGGGCCTCGAAGAGCTCGGCGGTGCGGAAGGCGAGCACCTGGCCGGGACCACAGCCGGCGGCCTCGGGGTTGAACACCGAGAGCCAGCCGTGGGCGCGCCGGCCAACGGCGATGCCGAAGTGGCCCGCCACCAGCTTGCCGCCGGCGTGCAGGCTGATCAGCAATCCGCGGACGTCGCCCTCGGCTTCGAACACCTTGCGGAACAAGGCGCGCGTCCAAGCGGGGCGGAAGATGTCGTGGCTGCCGGTGCGGCGGAACTGGTCGCGCTTCCAGCTGATCAGCTGGTCCAGGACGTCCGGGGAGCGGTCACTGGCCGTCAGGATGACCTCGCCCCACTCGCGCTCGAGCTTGTTCTGCAACCGGCGCCAGTTCTTGAACCGCTTGGAGTTGGCCTCGCGCATCCAGGCGTAATAGGCCTCCGCGTCCGGTTCCGGCGCGATGACGAAGCCCTGCAGGGCGCTCGGCCGCGCCGCAGGGAAGGCTCGGTGGGGATCGATCAGCCCGGTGAGACGAAGGCCCGAGATCCCGGCGGCGGCCAGGGCCTCGCCGCCGTCGAGGCGGACGCCGGGCGCGGTGACCAGGGCCTGATAGTCCGAGAAGGCCGAGCCGATCGGCTGGGCGAGCCCGTGGGGCCGGCGGTGGAAGGCCAGGAAGCCCCGGGCCTCGCCGCCTTCGCGGAAGACCGCGACGCGGGCGTCCTCGCGCACCTCGCCGACAATCCCCGCGAACTCGGGCCCGAGCAGCGGGTTGGCGAAGGCCGGCTCGGCCGCGCAGAAGCCGCGCCAAGCCGCCGCGTCCGGCTCGCGAAGGGCGCGCGGATGGATGACGTCGGCCGTGAGCATGCTCGTCCCTGCAACTGAGGAAGGCCGCCATTGTGGCCGGACGAGGTTAGGGAAGGGTTGCCCGGAGGCTCGCTTCAGGCCGCAAAGGCCGCCTTCAGGATGCGCTCCGTCCAGGCCGCGTCGAGCCCATCGAAGGCGGCGGGCGCGGCCGAATCGATGTCGAGCACGCCGACGAGCCGGTCCTGGGCGTCGATGACCGGCGTCACCAGCTCGCTCCTCGTGCGGGCGTCACAGGCGATATGGCCGGGGAAGGCCTCGACGTCCGGCACGATCTGGACGCGCCGTTCGGCCGCCGCGGTCCCGCACACGCCCTTGCCGAACGCGATCCGCAGGCAGCCGAGCGTTCCCTGATAGGGCCCGACCACCAGCTCGTCCGGCCGTTCCGGGTCGACGATGTAGAACCCTGTCCAGGAGAAGCGCGCGAAGGTCTGCGCCAGCATGGCGGCGATGGTCGCCATCCGTGCGACGGGATTGCGCTCGCCCTCGAGCACCGAGGCGATCTCGTCGGCGAGCTCGGCCCAGCGGGCCTCGCGGTCGGCGGGCAGGACCTTGCTGTTGAAGGCTTCGGCCATGACGGGAGCCTAAGCAGAGTTTCGTCCGGCGCCCAACCGGTCGCCGGCTTGCGATCGACAAGGCCTTGTCGATCGCCGCGAGGAACGCCCGCACCCTGTGCGGGCTGGGCCGCTTCCTCTCCCTGCGGCAGGGGCCCCGGCGCCTCACCGCATCCAGCCGAGCGCCTGGACCAGCGCCAGAAGCCCCAGGGCGGCGAACAGGGCCGCTGCGCCCCAGCGAACGTAGCGGATCGGCAGCACCTTGGTCGCCGCCTCGCCCAGGAACACCGCCGGGACGTCGGCGATCAGCATGCCGAGGGTGGTCCCGGTCGCCACGACGACGACCGAGTGGAACCGGGCGGCCAGCGCCACGGTGGCGATCTGGGTCTTGTCGCCGATCTCCACCAGGAAGAAGGCGACCAGGGTGGTGAGAAAGGCGCCGAATCGCGCCTGCGAGCCCTTGTCTTCGTCGGCCTTGTCCGGGATCAGGGTCCAGCCCGCCATGGCCAGGAAGGAGACGGCCACCAGGGCCCTGAACCACGGCCCGCTCAGCCATCCCGCCAGGAAGTAGCCGGCGGTCGCGGCCAGGAGGTGGTTGGCGACGGTGGCGCCGAAGATGCCGGCGACGATGGCCCAGGGGCGGCGGAAACGGGTGGCGAGGAGAATGGCCAGGAGCTGGGTCTTGTCGCCGATCTCGGCGAGGGCGACGACCAGCGTCGAGATCACAAGCGGCTCCATGGGCGGGCCCTGCCGGTAACGAGGAGGGCCGGCGTCTAGCGGGTGGCCGGGTCGCAGGCAAGCGCCGCCAGGCCGCAAGCCGGCGCGATCATTACAGAGATTTCATCTACTGCATTACATAACGTTTAGCTATTACAATCCTGTAATCAAGTAAATGACCAGGTTTTAACTTGTTCCCGCCAAGGCCGCGCCGCATTGTCCCGCGAGTTAGGCCGGTATTGGAGGAGATATCATGCGTATCCTGGCAGGACTTGCGATCACGACGGCGTTCATCGCGACGGGGGCCACGGCCCAGCCGCCCGGCCACCTGACCGACGTCGCCTATATGGAGGCGGCCAGATGCGCCGGCCTCGCCAGCTCGTCCAACCTCGGGGCCGCGGACGCCGCGCAGTTCAAGGCGCTGCTGAGGTCGCAGGAGACGGGGCGCGCGTCGTACGTGCTGGACAAGGCGGACGAGATGCAGCGCACGGCCAAGCGTCAGGCGGACCATGCCGACGGCATGTCCAAGGAAGCACTGCAGAACGAGCTTTCCGGCGCCTGCGCCCAGCTGAAGAGCTAGTGTGGTGGATCAGAAGTTCGCATGATGATGGCGACGCCCTCGGCTGCGAACTTCTGATCCGTAAACCACACTAGAATCATACATTTGCTAGTGTCCTTATCAATTCCGAAGTTCGCATCCGCCTTGCAAATGCGCTGGCGAACTTCGGAATCGGGACACTAGCGCGCACCGGATCAGGAGGCCCCGCCTGTCGCCGGCGGGGTCTCCACGATCTTTCGATCCGACCCCCGTTGCCCCGCGTGCGCCTGCAGCTTAGATGCGAGGCCGAAGCTGCAGGGAGAGGGACGCGCGGATGATTGGTCTGATCGCAAAGCTCAAGGTCCAGGACGGCAAGCACGCGGAGTTCGAGGCGCTGTTCGCCCGGCTCGCGGCCCACGTCACCAACGACGCGGAAGAGCCGGGCAACGTGCTCTATCAGCTGTGCAAGAGCCGCCAGGACCCCAACACCTACGTGGTGATGGAGCTGTACAAGGATCAGGCGGCGGCCGAAGCCCACACCCAGACCAAGCACTTCACCGAGCTGTTCCCCAAGGTCGGAGAGCTGCTGCAGCCGGGGCCGCCCGAGCTCGAGTTCGTCGACACCGTCGACTGAGGATGCCGCTCGAGGCCCTGTT
Organism: uncultured Alphaproteobacteria bacterium; assembly: GCA_963775275.1. Lineage (GTDB taxonomy): Bacteria > Pseudomonadota > Alphaproteobacteria > Caulobacterales > Caulobacteraceae > JANWHQ01. The sequence goes on from CAVZII010000005.1 coordinate 3,404,784, forward strand.
CCGGCCGTTCCGGCTGAAGTCGCTGGAGCTCGTCAACCGCATCGTCATGGCCCCCATGACGCGCTCGCACTCGCCGGGCGGCGTCCCGGGGCCGGACGTGGCGGCCTATTACGCGCGCCGCGCCAGGGCGGGGGTGGGCCTGATCGTCTCGGAAGGGACGGTGATCGAGCGGCCCGCTTCGTCCAACGATCCCAAGGTCCCGAGGTTCTGGGGCGAGGACGCGCTGGCCGGCTGGAAGCGGGTGATCGACCAGGTCCACGCCGAAGGCGGCAAGATGGCGCCCCAGCTCTGGCACGTGGGCTCGGTGCGCAACCCGGCGCAGTCGTGGACCCCGCCCGGGCCGATCGACAGCCCCTCGGGCGTTGGCCGCGTGGACGAGCCCCTGACGGGCCAGCCGCTCACGGAGGCCGAGATCGCCGACATCATCGCCGCGTACGGCCGCGCGGCGGGCGATGCCGAGCGCCTGGGGTTCGACGCGGTGGAGCTGCATGGGGCGCACGGCTACCTGATCGACCAGTTCTTCTGGGACAGGACCAACCTTCGCGCCGACGGCTGGGGCGGGCCGACGCTGGCGGCGCGCACCCGCTTCGCCGTCGAGGTGCTGCGGTCGGTGCGCCGATCGGTGAGCGCGGACTTTGCGGTGATCATCCGCCTGTCGCAGTGGAAGGGGCAGGCCTTCGACGCCAAGCTCGCCGCCACGCCCCAGGAGATGGAGGCCTGGCTCCAGCCCATGGCCGACGCGGGCGCGGACGCCTTCCACTGCTCGCAGCGCCGGTTCTGGGAGGCTGAGTTCGAGGGCTCGGACCTGAACTTCGCGGGCTGGGCCAAGACCTTGACCGGCAAGCCGTCGATCACGGTGGGGTCGGTGGGCTTGACCGGCGATTTCATCGGCGGGTTCGGCGGCGAGGTGTCCCACCCCGCCTCTCTGGACGAGCTGCTGCGCCGGCTGGAGCGCGGGGACTTCGACCTGGTCGCCGTGGGCCGCGCGCTGCTCAGCGACCCCGAATGGGCGGCCAAGGTGCGCGAGGGCCGCCTGGGCGAGCTGAGGGATTTCAGCCGCGAGGCGATGGCGACGCTGGACTGACGAGGACTGCCGCCCGGAGCGCGGCCGGCCGTTCAGTCCCGCTCCAGCACCCGGAAGGTGAAGGGGAACTCGTCGCCCGGGCCGGCGGGGTGATGCTCGCGGCGGACCTCGGTCCAGCCGGAAAGGTCCAGGGGCGGCAGGACCACGTCGCCCTCCGGGTCGCCCTCGACCTCGGTCAGGTAGAGGCGACGCGCCTTGGGCAGGGCGGCCGCGGCGACCTGGGCGCCGCCGATCACGCAGACCTCCTCGGCGCCGTCGTCCTCGGCCTGCTCGCGCGCGAGCTGGATCGCCTCTTCGAGGGTCTCGCAGACGAGCGCGCCCTTGGGCTGGAACGAGCCGTCGCGGGAAACGACCAGATTCGTGCGTCCCGGCAGGGGCCTGATCGGCAGGGAGTCCCAGGTCCGCCGGCCCATGATCACCGGCTTGCCCAAGGTGAGCTGCTTGAACATCGCCATGTCGGTCTTGAGCCGCCACGGCAACTTGCCGTCCCGGCCGAAGACGCCGTTCCTTGCGCGCGCGATGGGGCCGAGGGTGAGGCGGATCAAACCGCTATCGGCGCCTTGATCGCCGGGTGGGCCTGATAGCCCTCTAGCGTGAAGTCCTCGAACTCGAAGGCGAAGAGGTCGCGCTTGGGCGCAAGGCGCATGGTGGGGAAGGGCAGGGGCTCGCGCTCCAGCTGGGCCTTCGCCTGGTCCAGGTGGTTCAGATACAGGTGCGCGTCGCCGAGGGTGTGGACGAACTCGCCGGGCTCAAGCCCCGTCACCTGGGCCACCATCAGCGTGAGCAGGGCATAGCTCGCGACATTGAACGGCACGCCAAGGAAGACGTCGGCCGAGCGCTGGTAGAGCTGGCAGGAGAGACGCGAGGTCCCCGCCTCGTCCGGGGCCACGAAGAACTGGAACAGGCAGTGGCAGGGCGCGAGCGCCATGGCCTCCAGGTCCGCCGGGTTCCAGGCGGTGACGATGTGGCGGCGGCTGGAGGGGTCGGTCCGGATCGCACGCACCACCTCGGCCATCTGGTCGATCACGCGCCCGTCAGGCGCCGCCCAGGACCGCCACTGCTTGCCGTAGATGGGCCCGAGCTCGCCGTCCGGATCGGCCCATTCGTCCCAGATGGTGACGCCGCGCTCCTGCAGCCAGCGGGCGTTGGTGTCGCCCCTGAGGAACCACAGGAGCTCATAGACGATCGACTTCAGGTGCAGCCGCTTGGTGGTCAGGAGCGGGAAGCCCTGGGCGAGGTCGAAGCGCATCTGCCGGCCGAAGACGCCGAGCGTGCCCACGCCCGTGCGGTCGTCGCGGCGCGCGCCACGGGCGACGATGTCGGCCATCAGGTCCAGGTATTGCCGCTCGGCATGCGGCGCGGGCTCGGCGGGCGCGGTCATGGAGCCGAGCATTGTCGGCCGAATCGGCGCCCGCGCAAGCGACGCCTCAGCCCGAGAACCCGCCCTCGTCCAGGAAGGCCTGCTCCTGCGGCGTCATGGTCCGGCCGAGCACCCGGTTGCGGTGGGGAAAGCGGCCGAAGCGGACGATGATGTCGCGGTGCAGGATCGCCCAGGGCAGGAAGCCGTCCTCTCCCGTGGACTGCTTCATCGCCTGGAACAGGGCGACGCAGCGGTCCTGGTCCTCGAGCCGCTCGGAGTGCTCGAAGGGCATGTAGAAGAAGGGACGAACGTCGGCGGCGACGGCCGTATCGAAGCCCTGGTCGACCGCTTCGCGCGCGACCGACAAGGCCAGGGCGTCGGTGGCGAAGGCGTGGGCCGAGCCGCGCCAGATATTCCGCGGGAACTGGTCCAGCACGATCACCAGGGCCAGGGCGCCCTCGGCGGTCTGGGCCCAGTCAGGGTGCTCGCCGCGCGCGGCGGCCAGATGCAGCGGCTCGAAGCGGGCCCGGATCTCGGCGTCGAACGCCGACTTGGCCGAGAACCACGCCTTGGGCCCGGCGGCGCGCCAGAACGACAGGATGTCGGCGGGAACGGCGTCAGGCGAGGTCAAGGCTTGCACCCCGGTTGGGAAGGTGAATGCATCGCATCGGGCCGTTCAAGGGGGGTTCATCTGGACCATGGCGACATCCAGTGCAAGCAACGCAGGACGGCGGGCGGGGCCCGCGGCCCAGGAGGATAGGATGAGACGGATTCTCGATCGCTGCGAGTGCGGCCGGACTGGTGTTGTCGGCCGGCGCCGCCTCGGCGCAGAGCAGCGACTACATCCGCCATCGCCAGGGCCAGGCCGGCGGGTCCGGCGGGCAGCAGGACAGCCAGTATCAGGGCGGCCGCGACGGCGGCGGCCAACAGGGCCGTGGCGACCGCGGCGGCGGAAGCTGGCAGGGCCGGGGCGGTCAAGGCGACCGCGGCGGCGGCCAGCAGGCGCAGGGCGGCCAGGGTCGTGGCGACCGCGGCGGCGGAAGCTGGCAGGGCCAGGGCGGTCAAGGCGGCCGTGGCGGCGGCCAGCAGGCGCAGGGCGTCCAGGGTCGCGGCGACCGCGGCGGCGGAAGCTGGCAGGGCCAGGGCGGTCAAGGCAGCCGTGGCGGCGGCCAGCAGGCGCAGGGCGTCCAGGGTCGCGGCGACCGCGGCGGCGGGACCTGGCAGGGCCAGGGCGGCCGAGGCGGCGGCTGGCAAGGCCAGGGGCAAGGCCAGGGGCAGGGCCAGGGCGAGTGGAGAAACGGCCGCTGGCAAGGTCGCGACCGCAACGACCGCAACGACCGCAACGACGCGGGAGATCGCGGCCGGGGCGGCCGGCAATTCGACGGCGACCGCGGCGGCCAACGCTGGTACGGCGACCGTGGCGGCCAGCGCTGGTACGGCGAGCGGGGCCGCGACGCCCGGGGCGACCGGGAGCGCTTCCGCGAGTTCAACCGCAACGTCTGGGCCCAGCGGCGCTTCCGCATCGGCCCCTATGAGCGCCCGCGCGGCTGGTACTCCCACCGCTGGACGTTCGGCGAGTTCCTGCCGTTCATCTTCTTCGGCCAGCAGTACTGGATCGACAGCTACTGGTATTACGGCCTGCCGGCGCCGCCGCCCGGATGCGTGTGGGTGCGCTACGGCGACGACGCCCTGATGGTGGACCGCTACACCGGCGAGATCGTCGAGGTGATCTACGGCGTCTTCTACTGATCCGGTCCGCGCGACGGGTCCCAAGGCTCCGGGGGGCGACTCCCGGGGCCTTCGCTGTCTTGACGCGCGCGGAAAAAACCGGTCGAAAGCGCGCTCGTTCGCGGCCGCCGATTGCGCGGCCGCGCCCTGAATGCGCTCTCGGAGACAAGATCATGCGCGTCTACTACGATCGCGACGCCGACCTCGCCCGCCTGCTCGACAAGAAGGTCGCGATCGTAGGCTATGGCTCCCAGGGCCACGCCCATGCGTTGAACCTGCGCGATTCCGGGGTGAAGCAGGTGGCTGTCGCCCTTCGCCCCGACTCCGCGTCGGTGAAGAAGGCCCAGGGCGAGGGCCTGGAGGTCAAGACCGTCGCGGAGGCCGCCGCCTGGGCGGACCTGGTCATGGTCCTCGCCCCGGACGAGCTGCAACGGCAGATCTATGACGCCGAGATCGCCCCGCACATCCGGGACGGCGCGGCCCTGCTGTTCGGCCATGGCCTGAACATCCACTTCCGGCTGATCGAGCCCAGGGCCAGCATCGACGTCCTGATGGTCGCGCCCAAGGGCCCCGGCCACACGGTGCGCGGCGAGTACCTGAAGGGCGGCGGCGTGCCGTGCCTGCTGGCCGTGCACCAGAACGCCTCCGGCGGGGCGCACGAGCTCGGCCTCGCCTATGCCTCGGCGATCGGCGGCGGACGCGCCGGCGTGATCGAGACCACCTTCAGGGAAGAGTGCGAAACCGACCTTTTCGGCGAGCAGAGCGTGCTCTGCGGCGGGCTGGTGGAGCTGATCCGCGCCGGCTTCGAGACCCTGACCGAGGCCGGCTACGCCCCGGAGATGGCCTATTTCGAGTGCCTGCACGAGGTGAAGCTGATCGTCGATCTGATCTACGAGGGCGGTATCGCCAACATGAACTACTCGGTGTCGAACACCGCCGAGTACGGCGAGTACGTCAGCGGCCCGAGGATCGTGACGCCGGAGACCAAGGCCGAGATGAAGAAGGTGCTCGACGACATCCAGTCCGGCCGCTTCGTGCGCGACTGGATGGCCGAGTGCGCCGTCGGCCAGCCCTCGTTCAAGGCCACGCGCCGCCGCAACGCCGAGCATCCGATCGAGGAAGTGGGCGCGCGTCTGCGGGCCATGATGCCCTGGATCGGCAAGAACCGCCTGGTGGACACCAGCCGCAACTAGGCCGAAGCTCGCATCGGGAGGAGCTCCGATGCGGCGTATCGTCTTGGCGGCGGCATGTCTGGCCGTTCTCGGCCTTGGCGCGCGGCCCGCGCTCGCGCAGGCGCAGCCCGCGCCGACGGACGAGCCGCCGATCTGCACGACCACGACCGTGGTGGTGAAGAAGGGCGAGGTGGTGTTGTCGACGACCTCGAACACCAAGTGCGAGGACCAGGACCGCGGCATGAGCCGCGGGATCGGCGACGTCCATCCCGGCCAGGTGCTGACGGCGCCCGTGCAGATCCTCAAGGCGATCCCCCTGGGCGGCGCGCCGAAGCTCGGCCCGACCCATGTGCGCGGCTACTGGCGCGCCCCCCGGCCCGGAGCGCGGCGCATCTGCCACGTCGCCCTGATGAGCGAGGCGGCCGGCGGCGGCTATGCCGCCAAGCCCACGAACTGCACCGGCGCGCTCTCCGCGTTGGCGAGCTGGCGCTTCGAGGTGGACAGCGTGGCGCTCTACGACGCGTCCGGCCGCATGATCGTGCGCCTGACCGGCGACCGCGACCACCTGACGGGCGAGACCGCCGACGGCGAGCTCGTCGACATGCAGCGGTAGCCCTTACCCGACCACCAAGCACAGCAGGGGCGCCACGGGCGCCGGGGTCTTCGCAGATCGCCGACGAAGACCTGCGAACGCCCAAAACCGGGTTCCACTTTTTGCGGAACGCGCTCTAGGTTTCGACGATCGCGAAGTCGGTGGACTCGATACGGTCGAGCGGGAGGTGGAGCTCGCGGACGCGGCGCGCCTCGTCCGGGCGGCAGATCCAGGCGCCCTGCGGCGCCGGGACGGGCGTTTCGGCCAGGGCGTCATCGGGCCCGGCCTCCGGAAGCTCGAGCTCGTAGCTGCGCTCGATCGGCTCCTGGCCTTCGCAGGTCGCCGAGACGGCCAGGGTATGGGCCGTCCCTGCGCCGTGCTTGATGGAGATGGGGATCGTCACGGTCGCGTCGGCGCCCGCCGCCAGGCGAGGCAGGCGGATCGAGATCGTGGTGTGGGTGTCGGCCGAGGCGTAGCTCACCTCCGCGCCCGGCAGTTCGGCGCCGCCGCCGTCGCCCGCCATGCGCTCGAGGCTGCCGCCGTAGGTGATCTCGTTGGGCAGGACGATGCCGATCAGGACATCCTCGAGGTCCTGGTCTCCGGTCCAGCAGACCCTGAGCGGCAGGCTCAGCTCGAGGATGCGGCCGAGCGTGAGGCTGACGGGGATGATGACGTGCAAGGGCGCGCGCCGGGACAGGAGCGCGACCTCGAGCCGGGGCGGGGGCGGGGGCGCATCGACGGCCGGCTCTTCGGCCGGTTCCGGGTCGGGCCCGGCGTAGGGCGCGTTGGACGGGCTGGCCTTGGATCCCAGGTCTTCCGCCGCGAAGAACAGCGGCGAGGGCGGCGCGCGGGGCCGGCGCGGGGGGACGCGGCCGAAGGCCCTGACCGCCACGACGATGGCCAGTATGGCGGCCGAGGCGGCGATCACGCCAATGACGACGACGGTGATTCCGTAGGTCTGCATGCCGGGCCCCGACCCAGGACCTCAATCCGCTCAAAGACTTGTCCCGACGCTTCATAGCAAAGCCGCAGCCGGGCTCCGAGCCCCTTCTTGCTGCGGCCACGACGGCGATTGACCCGCGCCCCGGCGGTTGCTTTGCATCGGCCCATGCGCCGCATTCGTTCGATCTACCTCTCGGGCCCCAATTTTCACCTCCAGGGGGCCATGGATCTGGCGCAAGAGGCGCAGGGAATCTGCCGGGACGCGGGGTTCGAGGCGCTGGCGCCGGACCTGGAGGCGCTGAAGGAGCGCGAGCCCTCCGAGGCCATGGCGCGGGAGATCTACGCCGAGCGGGCCGCGCGCATGCGCCGCTCGGACGCGGCGGTCGTGGACCTGACGCCGTTCCGCGGTCCGCATTGCGATCCGGCGACGGCGTTCGAGACCGGCTTCCTGGCCGGGCTCGGCAAGCCTGTGTTCGCCTATATGAACGTCGGCTCCGAGGACGACGCGGAGCTGGCGGCGCGGGTGGAGGCCTATGTGGGGGCCGAGGAGGACGCCGGCGGGGTGCGCCGTGACGAGCAGGGCGTCGCGATCGAGGACTACGGCCTGCCCGAGACCCTGATGCTGTGGGCCGAGGCGCGGCGGCTCTATGTGATCGTCACGCCCGATCCGGACATCGACCTGACGGGACTACGGCTGAGCCTGGAGGCGCTGAAGCTTTACGTGGACTGACACGGCCGTCCGTCAGGCCCAGGCCAGGGCGGCCTCGCCCCGAAGTATCGCCTCCACCACGGGCGTGTGCCCGGCGCCGTCCCGGTCGTGCAGGACCAGCGGCGGCAGGATCTCGAGGGGCGCCCTGCCGGTCTTGACCGCACGCACGATCACGCGCTTGGCGGGCGCGTCGGCGAAGGGGTGGACGGGCCGGATGCGCACCGAGCCGGCCTTGGGCGCGAGATGCGCGAGGATCTCGCCGAGACGGTCGGCGCGGTGGATCAGGGTGATCGTACCGCCTTCGCGAACGGCTCCGAGCATCACCTCGATCCACTTCGCCAGCCCGGCGTCGTCCAGATGGGCGCTGGCGCGGGCCGGGTGGGGCGCGCGCTGGGCCCTCGGATCGTCGAAGAAAGGAGGATTGGAAAGGACCGCGTCGAAGGGGCGAAGGCCGAGGCCGCGCCAGCCCTTGGCCACGTCGCCGGCGACCGCCTCGGCGCGCGCGCCGAGGCCGTTCAGGCCGATGTTGCGGCGCAGAAGGTCCAGGGCGTCGGGATCGCGCTCGACTCCGGTGATGCTCGCGCCGGGGCGCCGGAGGGCCGCCGCCAGCATCACCGCGCCGGGGCCCGAGCCGAGATCGAGCACCCGCTGGCCGTCGCCCGCATCGCAGGCCGCCGCCAGGAGCGCGGCGTCGAGGCCCGCCCGGTAGCCCTTGCGCGGCTGCAGCAGCCGGACGCGCCCGCCGAGGACGCGATCCTCGCTCAAGCCCTCGCCGATCCCTTTACGCGCGTCCGCCTCGGTTTCGTCCATGGAACGTTTGCGCCTTGTCCTCGCCTTGACCCTGACCTATCCCCCCAGCATTGTCCGGCCGGGCCGGCGCGGGAGCCGATAGATTTGGACGCATTAGGCGCCATCCTCGAGCGGCCGAAAGGCTCCGTCGAGCCTTTGATCGGGCTCGCCGAGGCCGACATGGCCGGCGTCGACCGATACATCACCGAGCGCATGTCGAGCGAGGTGCCGGTGATCCCGGCGCTGGCGGCGCACCTGATCTCGGCCGGCGGCAAGCGCCTGCGGCCCCTGGTGGCCATCGCCGGCGCGCGGATCTGCGGCGGCCAGGGCGAGGCCTGCCTGAAGCTGGCCACGGCGGTGGAGTTCATCCATACGGCCACCCTGCTGCACGACGACGTGGTCGACGGCTCCAAGCTGCGCCGCGGCAAGGTCGCGGCCCATCTGATCTGGGGCGGGGCCTCCAGCGTGCTGGTGGGCGACTTCCTGTTCGCGCGCGCCTTCGAGCTGATGGTGGAGACCGGCGAGCTGAGGGTGCTGGACATCCTCTCCAAGGCCTCCGGCGTCATCGCCGAGGGCGAGGTGCTGCAGCTGACCCGGGCGCACGACCTGAACCTCGACGAAGCGACCTATCTGGAGATCGTGTCGGCCAAGACCGCCGAGCTGTTCGCCGCCGCGGCGGAGGCCGGCGCGGTGTCGGCCGGCGCGCCGGCCGAGCAGGTCAAGGCGCTGCGCAGCTTCGGCCTGAACCTGGGGCTGGCGTTCCAGCTCGCCGACGACGCCCTGGACTATTCGGGTGCGGACGAGACGCTCGGCAAGAACGCCGGCGACGACTTCCGCGAGGGCAAGGCCACCTTGCCGCTGCTGCTCGCCATCGGGCGGGCGGGCGCGCGCGAGACGGCCTTCTTCGAGCGCGCGGTCGGCCGGCTCGACCAGGCCGAAGGCGACTTCCGCCGCGCCCGCGAGCTGGTGATCGGCACCGGCGCCTTGCAGACGACGCTGGACCGCGCCGCCGACTTCGCCGGCTCGGCCAAGGCCGCGCTGCAGGTCCTGCCGGCGGGCGGCTGGCGCGAGGCGCTGGAGGCCCTGGCGGATTTCGCGGTGAGCCGCTCGGCCTGAGACAAACCCCGCCCGGTTGTGGCCGCTTCAGGTCGGCCGGGCGATGGTCCAAGCTCGACCTCGATGCGCTGGGTGGCCATGCTGATGCTGTTCCTCGGCCCGCTGCTGGCCGCACCGGCGGCCGCGGCGCTGTGGATTCGCGGCGAGCTGCAAGGGCTGGCCGCCTTCCTGGCCGTCATCGCGGCCGAGGCGATGGTGATGGCGAGGCCCGGCGTCCTGCGCCAGGCGGTGCTTTTCGGCCTCTCCGTCCTGTGGTGCGCCTGGCTGTGGCTGGCCCTGACGCGGCCGGGCTACGACTGGAGCTCGCCGCCCCCATGGTCGTCGCTCACGCGGCGCGACCTGTTCCCGATCGGAATCGGGACGCTGGTCTACCTGGCCTTCGCGTCGGTGGCCGAGGAGGCGGACTCGGGCGCCGGCCGGGCGCGCTGAGCGCCGTCAGGCCGGCTCCGGCGACGTTCGGCGGATCAGGGCCAGGGCGAGGGCCGGCGGCTCGGTCTCCACTCGGCGGTACTCGCGGCCGTCGACGGTGCGGGTGAGGAGGCCGTGGCCCACCATCTCGCGCCTGAGGATCGCCGCATCCCCGAAGAGGCTCCATGCGTCCAGCCGCCGGCTGACCTCGCGCTCGTGCATCACCTGGCGGGCCGGAAGGCGGGACCAGAGGACCCACAGGCAGGGCGCGATCTCGCCGGCGCGCGAGGGCCAGCGGATGAGCCGGCCCTCGGCGTCGAACAGCCGTCCGAGGCGCGCAAGCTTGCCGACGTCGAGCGCAGGCGCCGACGGCGCGGCCGCCGCCCGGGCGTCCTGGGCCGCGGGCTCCAGGGTGCGGAAGTGCTGGAAGTTCCGCGCGCCGACGCCGCGGGCCAGCATGTTCAGCACCTGGACGTGGCTCGGCGGGTGGGGCGCGGCGGCGATCTGGGCCTTCAGCGACCGAGCGAGCTGGGAGATGTCCTGCGCATGGAAGGGCAGGGGGGTTCGGGACATGGCTCATCCTCCGCGCGCGCCGGGGATGGATCGGGGGTCGCCGACTTGCCGACGGGCGCGCTGGACAAGCGTGCTGTCGAAGATCCGACGGCAGGTTTAGCTCTCCTTGCGGAGCGACGACGCCTGGGTGAACTGCCGACCCGGGCGAGCAGATAGGCGGGGCCGCGCCGGGACGCAAGCCGCTCGGGCTACCGGACCGCGGCGCAGAACCTCTGGATGCGGCTGCAGGCGTCCTCGAGCGTGGCGGTCGAGGCGGCGTAGGACACCCGGAAGAACGGCGAGAGGCCGAAGGCGCCGCCGTGCACGGCCGCCGCGCCTTCCGCCTCCAGGAGCTCGACCACGAAGTCCTCGTCGGTCTCGATCGTGCGTCCCGACGGGCTCGTCCTGCCGATCAGGCCTTCGCAGGAGGGGTAGACGTAAAAGGCGCCCTCGGGCGTAGGGCATCTAAGGCCGTTCGCCTGGTTCAGCATGGAGACGACCAGGTCGCGCCGCTCCTGGAACAGGCGCGCGTTCGGCTTGATGAAGTCCTGCGGCCCGTTCAGCGCCTCCACCGCCGCCCACTGCGAGATCGAGCAGGCGTTGGAGGTGGTCTGGCTCATGACCTTGCCCATCGCCTTGATCAGGGGCTCGGGCCCGCCCGCATAGCCGATCCGCCAGCCGGTCATGGCGTAGGCCTTGCTGACCCCGTTCATGGTCAAGGTGCGGTCGTAGAGTCCGGGCTCGACCTCAGCGATCGTGGTGAACTCGAAGTCGTCGAACACCAGGTGCTCGTACATGTCGTCGGTCAGCACCCACACGTGCGGATGGCGCATCAGGACGTCGGCGAGCGCGCGCAGCTCCTCGCGGGTATAGGCGGCGCCCGAGGGGTTGGACGGCGAGTTCAGCAGCAGCCAGCGCGTGCGCGGGGTGATCGCCGCCTCGAGCTGGTCGGCCGACAGCTTGAACCCGGACTCGATGCTGGTGGGGACCGCCACCGGCTCGCCGCCGGCCAGGAGCACCATGTCCGGATAGGACACCCAGTAGGGCGCTGGGATGACCACCTCGTCGCCGGGCGAGAGGCTGGCGGTGAAGGCGTTGTAGAGCACCGCCTTGCCGCCGGGCGAGACGTTGATCTGGCCGGGCTTGTAGGAGAGGCCGTTCTCGCGCTCGAACTTGGCGCAGATCGCCTGCTTCAGCTCGGGAATCCCGTCGGTGTTGGTGTACTTGGTCTTGCCGTCGCGGATCGCCCTGATCGCGGCGTCCTTGATGTTGTCGGGCGTGTCGAAGTCCGGCTCGCCCACGCTCAGCGAAATGATGTTCCGGCCCTGGCGCGCCAGCTCGCGGGCCTTGTCCGTGGCCGCGAGGGTCGCGGACGGCTTGATGCGGCGAAGGGCCTGGGACTCGGTGAACATCGCAGAATCCTGGGGGGAGGAGGGGTCGGGGCTCGTTTAGCGGCGGCGTTGGCGGGCGCCAACGGGAACCGCACCTGGGCGCCCGGCTTTTGCCGTCTAGCCCGAGGACTGTGTTCAGGATGCGACGCTCGACGGTCTCCCTGTTGGTTCTGGCGGCCGTCGTGATGGGCTGCCGGGGACGTGAGTCGGCGAGACGGACGCCCATTGGCGGTCTCCGCTTCCCGGACGGGGCGAGCGCCCCGCTTGCTTTCGCGGGCCGATGGGCTGCGGCGCCCGGCGCCTGCGCCGCCGGCGCATGGGTCTTCGAACTCCGGGGGCCTGCGCTCGCCGGGCGGGCTCGCCTGCCATTTCGAACAGGTCTACCCGACGACGGCGGGCTACACCGTGCTCACCACCTGCGTCATCGGCAAGATCACGCAGCGCGGATCGATGAACCTCACCCTGACAGGCGACGCGCGCGACCGCTCGCTGACCGTGGACGGAGGGCCGCTGGGCGAGCCGATCGCCCTGGAGCGATGCGCATCGGGCGGCCCCGCCATCGCCGGCGACGGCCCGGGCGGCGAGCCCGGAGCTTGACCGTGCGACCGCGATCCGTCACCTGCCGGGCTCGATGGGCCGCCTGATCCGCTTCATCCTCGACATGGACGCGCGGGCCTGGCGCACGGTCCTCGTCACCTTCCTGCTGTTCGGCGGGGTGGGCCTGCTGTTCGTGCTGGCCGGGGCCCTGCTGGGCTTCGAGGGCCAGGGGACGGTGGAGCGCTGGCTGGGCTTCGCGGCCAGGAGCCCCTTCGCGCTCCTGATCGCGGTGGCCGCCTTCGCGGTCCTGGCCTTCGCGGGAACCCCCCAGGTGGTGTTGATCGCCGCCGCGGTGGTGGCGTTCGGGCCGTGGCTGGGATCGGTCTACAGCTGGGTCGGCACCATGGTCTCGGCCAGCGTCGGCTTCTGGCTCGGCCGCGTCGCGGGCGGCCGGCTCCTGGCCCGGTTCGGCGGGCCGAGTCTCGGGCGCCTGACCGAGATGATCGGCAGGAACGGCTTCCTGGCCAGCCTGATCGTCCGGCTGGCGCCGTCCGCGCCCTTCGTGGCGGTGAACATGGCCGCGGGCGTGACGCCCATGCGGTTCTCCGCCTTCCTGCTCGGCACGGCCATCGGCATCGTGCCCAAGATCGCCTTGACGGCGCTGGCGGGCAAGGCGGTGGCCCAGGCCCACGGCGCCCAGCTCGGAATCAACCTGGCGTTCCTGGCCGCGGCGCTGGGCGCCTGGATCGTGGTGGGCCTGCTGGCGCGCCGCTGGATCCGCCGGCGCGAAGGGGACGCCGGCTCCGCCTGACCGGCGGCCCGGCCCTTCGCACGGCGGGCCATGACGATCCTCGTCCTGCGCGCCGCGCGTCGAGGCGCCGTGCGACCGGGGGCGCGCCCGACCGGGGCCGCGCAGCTTGCGCCGGCAGGGTCGGTTGGTTAGATACGGCCATGCGCGTGATCATGCCCGATCCGTCCGGCCTTCGCCTGCTGGGGCTTAGCAGCCCCTGGGCGCCTTAGGCCGCGAGCCTTCGCGGCGGGCGTTCAGGGGTCCTGTGCTCCCGCCATGACCTACGCGAAGGACCTTCCATGACTTCCCCCGCTGCAGCCGACGCGCGCGACCGCGTCATCGTCTTCGACACCACCATGCGCGACGGCGAGCAGTCGCCCGGCGCCTCGATGTCGCTGGAGGAGAAGCTGGAGCTGGCCAAGATCCTCGAGGAGATGGGCGTCGACGTGATCGAGGCCGGCTTCCCGATCGCCTCCAACGGCGACTTCCAGGCGGTCCGCCAGATCGCCGAGATCGTCACCGAGGCCACCGTCTGCGGGCTGGCGCGCGCCACGGCCAAGGACATCGAGCGCTGCGCCGAGGCGATCCGGCCGGCCAAGCGCGGGCGCATCCACACCTTCATCTCCACCAGCCCCGTGCACATGAAGCACAAGCTGCAGATGGGGCCGAACGCGGTGCTGGAAGCCATCCACGCCTCGGTCAGCCTGGCGCGCAACCACACCGACGACGTGGAATGGTCGGCCGAGGACGCGACCCGCTCCGAGCGCGACTTCCTGCGCCGGTCCGTGGAGGTGGCGATCCGCGCCGGGGCGACGACGATCAACATCCCCGACACGGTCGGCTACACCTATCCGGAGGAGTACGCCGAGGTCTTCGGCGACCTGATCCGAGAATATGCCGGGCGCGGACGCGGTGATCTTCTCGACCCATTGCCACAACGATCTGGGCCTGGCGGTGGCCAATTCGCTCTGCGGGCGTGCAGGCGGGCGCGCGCCAGATCGAGTGCGCCGTCAACGGCATGGGCGAGCGCGCCGGCAACGCGGCGCTGGAAGAGGTGGTGATGGCCCTCAGGGTGCGCGCGCGACTGCCTGCCGTTCCGGAAGCGGCGTGGAGACCGCACACATCACCCGCGCCAGCCGCTAGGTCTCGGCGATCACCGGCTTCCCGGTGCAGTACAACAAGGCCATCGTCGGCAAGAACGCCTTCGCCCACGAGAGCGGAATCCACCAGGACGGCATGCTCAAGCACGCCGAGACCTACGAGATCATGACGCCCGAGGACGTCGGCAGGTGCGCGACCTCCCTGATCATGGGCAAGCATTCGGGCCGCCACGCCTTCCGCGAGAAGCTGAAGTCGTTGGGCTACGAACTGGCCGCAGCCGGCGCTGGACGACGCCTTCAGGCGCTTCAAGGACCTGGCCGACAAGAAGAAGCATGTCTTCGACGAGGACATCGTCGCCCTGGTCGACGATTCCCTGGCCGCGCGGCGCAGGAGCGGATCCGCTGAAGCGCCTCAGAGTCGTCGCCGGCACCGACGGGCCGCAGACGGCCGAGCTGACACTCGAGATCGACGGCGCAGGCCAGGAGCTCGGCCTGCAACGGCGACGGGCCGGTCGATGCGGTGTTCAACGCCATCCGCGCGCTGGTCCCGCACACCGCCATGCTGAGGCTCTATCAGGTCACGCCGTCACCGAGGGCACCGACGCACAGGCCCAGGTCACCGTCAGGCTCGAGGAGGAAGGCCGGATCTCGACCGGGACGGCCGCCGACACCGACACCCTGGTGGCCAGCGCCATGGCCTATGTGAACGCGCTGAACAACCTCTTCGCCCGCAAGGAAAAGAGCGCGCCGGACACCAAGGTGGCCTCAGGGTTCTGACGCTCCACCGGGGCAGCCTGGAGGGCCGAGGCGAAGTCTCGGCGCCGGAGTCAGTTCGCGCCGTCGGCCTCGGAGGACGTGAACCGGCGATCGACCACGTCCAGGGCCTGCGGGGTCTGTTCCGATCCGCGCCGGGAGTCGGCCTGCGGCTGGTCGGGCGCGACGGGGTCCCGCTCCGGCACGGTCAGGACGGCGCGCGCGGCCGACGGACGGCCGACATAGGGCCTGACGTCGAGCCGAGCCTCGCGGTCCATCTGCTCGGCCGTCGGCTGGATGAGGGCCGGCGTGAAGCCGGGCGTGAGACTGTCTGCGCGCGCGGCCTGGCCTGGTGGCGTCAGCCAGATCCCCAGGCCGAGGCCGAGCAGGGCGGCGACGGCCGAGCCGGCGAACATCTCGCGCGTCAGCAGCGGCCTGATGACCCGCCCAACCGATCGGGAGAGCAGACGAAGGCTATCGAGCAGGGGGGAGAAGAGGTCCACCCCATCCAAACCAAGCGCGGGCCGAAAGGTTGCGGGAGCGGCCGGCGCATCGGCCGGCCGGGCGGCCCTGCCGCGCGCGCCGCGGCCCCTTGACGACAGACCTTGCATTCCTGTCGCACACAAGCCACACCCACCTCAATCGTCGGAAAAGGCCTGACGCCGGCGCAAGAGGGGCGCGCCGTCGGCTAGCGCTCGCGGCGCGTGACAAAACTGATATCGGCCGGTGCAAGGACCTGCATGTTCTCCTCCCTCTTCGGCGTCATCTCCAACGACATCGCCATCGACCTGGGGACCGCCAACACGCTGATCTACATGAAGGGCAAAGGCATCGTCCTGAACGAGCCCTCGGTGGTGGCGCTGCGCAACGCCGGCGGGCGCAAGGTGGTCCACGCCGTCGGCATCGAGGCCAAGCAGATGCTGGGCCGCACGCCCGGCCACATGGAGGCCATCCGCCCCATGCGCGACGGCGTCATCGCCGACTTCGAAGTCGCCGAGGAGATGATCAAGTACTTCATCCGCAAGGTTCACAACCGCAAGGGCTTCGTGAACCCCAAGGTGATCGTGTGCGTGCCGTCCGGCGCCACGGCGGTGGAGCGGCGGGCGATCAACAATTCGTGTTTGAACGCCTCGGCCCGTCGCGTGGGCCTGATCGACGAGCCCATGGCGGCGGCCATCGGGGCGGGCCTGCCGATCCACGAGCCGACGGGCTCGATGGTGGTCGACATCGGCGGCGGCACCACCGAGGTGGCGGTCCTGTCGCTCTCGGGCATCGTCTACTCGCGCTCGGTGCGCGTGGGCGGCGACAAGATGGACGAGGCGATCATCTCCTACATGCGCCGCAACCATAACCTCCTGATCGGCGAGACCACGGCCGAGCGGATCAAGAAGGAGATCGGCACGGCGCGCGCCCCGGCGGACGGGGAGGGCCTGTCGATCGAGGTCAAGGGCCGCGACCTGATGCAGGGCGTGCCGCGCGAGGTGCGGATCTCCGAGAAGCAGGCGTCGGACGCCCTGGCCGAGCCGGTGGCCCAGATCATCGACGCGGTGAAGGTGGCGCTGGAGTCCACGCCGCCCGAGCTGGCCTCGGACATCGCCGACAAGGGCATCATGCTGACCGGCGGCGGCGCGCTCCTGCGCGGCCTCGACATCGAGATCCGGGACCACACGGGGCTGCCGGTGACGGTCGCGGACGACCCGCTGTCGTGCGTGGCGCTGGGTTGTGGCAAGGTTCTTGAACATCCCAAATGGATGAAGGGCGTCCTCGAATCGTCCATCGTCTAGCCTTCGCCGCGCGGCGCGGGTCCGGCGCAAGCGTCGCCTTCGGGCCGACACAACCGGATGCGACGATGCGGCGCGTCAGGCCGCTGACGTCCGGCGCGGTATAGCGCCGTCGCCGGGGGCGGAGGCGACGGATCCAGGAGGCGCCCAGGGAAGCCGACGTGTCGTTTCGCGACGGGCCGTTCAACGATCTGAAAGTGCCGCTGACGTGGACGGCGGCAGTGGCCCTGGTCGTGGCCATCGTCGCGGGCCTTGCGCTGCTGCTTTCGGACCGCCGCGAGACCCTGCAGACCCAGGCCTATGGCGCGGGCCGGAAGGTGTTCGACCTGGCGGACAAGCCCGTCGCCGATGCGGTCTCGACGCCGGGGCAGTGGTTCTCGGGGATCGGCGACGCGGTGCGGGACTATCTGGCGGCCGGCGCGCAGAACGCCCGGCTGCGCCAGGAGGTGGCCGACCTCAGGGCCTGGCGCGACCGGGCCATCGCGCTGGAGGACGCCAACACCCGCTACCAGGCGATCCTCGGGCTGAAGACCGATCCGCCCATTCCCATGGTCACGGCCCGGGTGGTGCTGGACTCGCGCGGCCCCTTCGCCGACACGCGCCTGGCCAACGCCGGCTCGGAAAAGGGCGTGGAGGTCGGCAACCCGGTGATGAACGAGCGGGGCCTGGTGGGACGCGTCGTCGGCGTCACCAGCGGCGCGAGCCGGATCCTGCTGCTCAACGACGCCGCCAGCCGCACCCCGGTTCTGGTGGACCGCACCGACGCGCGGGCGATCCTCCTGGGGGACGGCGGCTCCAATCCGAGGCTCGCCTATCTCAGGGGCGTCGCGCCGGTGAAGGCCGGCGACCGGATCCTGACGTCCGGCGACGGCGGCGTGTTCCCACGCGGCCTGCCGGTGGGTGTCGCGGCCAAGGGGCTGGACGGGCAGTGGCGCGTGCGGCTCTACGCCGACCTGACCGGCATCGATTTCGTGCGGGTGCTGGAATTCCAGGACTTCACCAAGCTGGTGGACCAGAAGGCGCTCGACAGGCAGCAGATGCCGCCGCCCGTGGTCGGCCTGAAGCCAAAGCCGAAGACCGTGAAAGTGCCGGCCCAGGGTGCGGCGGCTCCGCCCCCGCCGCAGGCCGCCAGGAGCGGGACGCCGGACGCCAGACCCGCCGCGCCGCGCGCCGCCCAGGCCAAGCCGGCCGCCAGTCCGCCGGCCGCCTCCAGGCCCGCGCCCGCCGGCGCGGGCGGCGCGGTCAAGCTGAAGCCGCCGCCGACGCCGCTGGTCGTCTCGCCCGCGCGGATCAAGCCGAGGGCCGAGGGCGGCGGCCCGGCCGCGCTCCCGCCGACCGGCGCAAGGCCGCCGAAGCTGACGGTGGCGCCCAAGCCCGCCTCGCCCCCGGCCGCGGCCGCGCGCACGGGGGACGCGCAGTGAGCTTCCAGGACACCCGTCCGCTCGACCCCTGGCGCTGGATCGTCGCCCCGACGCTGCTGTGCCTGGCGGCGACCATGGCCTTCGCCATTCCGTTCGAGGCCTTCGGGTTCCAGGCGCCGGAGCCCATCTTCCCGCTGGCGCCGGCCTTCGCCTGGGCGATGATCCGTCCCTCGATCCTCGCCCCCATCATGCTGCTGGGCATGGGGCTGTTCCTGGACCTGCTGTGGGGCGGCCCCACGGGGCTGTGGGCGGTGTCGATCCTGGTGGGCTACGCCACCATCATGTTCTTCCGCAGCGCCATGACCGGCCAGAGCCGGCGGGTCCTGTGGGGCTGGTTCGTGGCCATGGTCTTCGTCAGCATGCTGACCGGCTACACCATAACGACCCTCGACGCGGGCTCCCCGCCCAGTATCATGGCGACCTTCTGGCAGTTCCTGCCGACGTCCCTTCTGTACCCCTTCGCGCACCGGCTGATCGACCGGTTCGACGACGCCGACGTCCGGTTCCGATGAACCTCAACGAGCCTCAGATCTTCTTCGAGGAGGTGAACGAGCGTCAGGGCGCGTTCCACCGGCGCGCGTTCCTGGCCGGCGGCGCGGCCGGCGCGGGCCTCCTGGCCCTGACCGGGCGGCTGATGCAGCTGCAGCTGCTCGAGGGCGGGCGGTTCAAGACGCTGTCGGCCCAGAACCAGTACAACTTCCGACTGATCCCGCCGCCGCGCGGCCGCATCGTCGACCGCTACGGGGTCGAGCTCGCCGGCAACCGGCCGGTGTTCCGCCTGCTGATGGCCCGCGACGAGGTGTCCGATCCCAGCGCGACGCTGGACCGGGTGTCCGAGATCCTTCCGCTGGACGCCTCGCGCAAGCGGCAGATCCTGCGCGACCTGGTGAACAGCGCCCGCTTCGTGCCGGTCTCGGTGGCGGAGGACCTGACCTGGGACGAGTTCGCCAGCATCAGTGTGCGCGCGCCCGAGCTGCCCGGCGTGACCGCGGACGTCGGCGAGACCCGGCTCTATCCCTTCGGCGGGGCCTTCGCCCACGTGATCGGCTACGTCTCCAGGGTCTCGGCCGCGGACCTGAAGCGCGCCGGCCCGAACCCGGACCCGATCCTGCTGCATCCCAGCTTCCGGATCGGCAAGCTGGGGGTGGAGAAGGCCTACGACCTGGAGCTGCGCGGCAAGGCCGGCGCCCAGAAGGTCGAGGTGGACTCCCGCGGGCGGGTCATCCGCAAGGACCCCAAAGGCGACGTGACGCCGGTCCCGGGCAAGGAGATCGCGCTGTCGCTGGACGCCGACATCCAGAACCGGGCGCTGGAGGTCTTCGGCGAGGACTCCGGCGCGGCGGTGATGATGGACGTCCGCACCGGCGACGTACTGTGCATGCTCTCCGCGCCGAGCTACGACGCCAACCAGTTCGTCCGCGGCATGCCGCGCGACGAATACGTCGCGCTGGCCAAGTACGAGAAGAACCCGCTGCTCGACAAGGCGCTGAGCGCCACCTATCCGCCCGGCTCCACCTTCAAGACCATGGTCGCCCTGGCGGCGCTGGAAAAGGGCATCGATCCCAACCACACCTACGTCTGCAACGGCGTGTGGAACTGGGGCGGGCGGCTCTGGCACTGCGACAAGCACCACGGCGTGCAGAACCTGCACAGCGCCATCGTCACCTCGTGCGACATCTTCTTCTACCAGACCGCGCTGCAGGTCGGCCCCGACGCCATCGCAGCCGTCGCGCGCCGGTTCGGCCTCGGCCAGATCTTCGACATCGGCATCCCGGGCCAGAGGCCAGGGCTGGTGCCCGACCGGGCCTACAAGCGCCGGACCTTCCCCAAGGACCCGGTCTGGCACCCGGGCGAGACGCCGAGCATGGGCATCGGCCAGGGATACACCAACCTCAACCCGCTGCAGCTGTGCGTCATGGTCTCGCGCCTGGCCAACGGCAGGAAGGCGCTCAATCCGCGGCTGGTGAAATCCATCGGCGGGGTCGAGCAGCCCTCCGGCGCGGCGGCCGCGGATCTGCCGTTCGCCCCCGAGCACATCAACTTCGTGCGGCAGGCCATGGCGGACGTGGTCAAGTCGGGCACGGCGGCAGCCACCGCCCAGCTCGGGCTCGGGCCGATCATGATGGCGGGCAAGACCGGCACCGCTCAGTCCCACAACTATGGCGCCGGGCGCGGCGCCCACGGGGCGGTGGGCGCCTGGGAGCTGCGGGACCACGCCTGGTTCGTCGCCTTCGCGCCCTTCGACGAGCCGCGCTACGCCTGCTCCGTCCTGGTCGAGCACGGCGGCTTCGGCGCCGACGCCGCCGCCCCCAAGGCGCGGGAGATCATGCGCGTGGCGCTGCTGAAGGACCCGGAGGTGCGCAAGCGGATCGTCACCACGCCCGAGCCGCCGCCGCCGATCCCCGACGAGCCCGCCGAAGGCCGCGCGCCGCCGGACGTGGGGAGCCCGACATGATCTCGAGCGCCCTGTCGCGGCCCGGCGAGCGCGACCGCTGGATCGTCAAGTTCGGCGACATCGACTGGATGCTGTGCGGCCTGCTCTGCCTGATCGCGGGCGCGGGCGGGCTGATGCTCTATTCCATCGACGGCGGCGCCTGGTCGCCCTGGGCGGCGGACCACCTGATCCGCTTCGGCCTGTTCTTCCTCCTGATGATCGTCCTGGCGCTGGTGGACCTTCGGGTCTGGTTCGTCCTGGCCTATCCGCTCTACGCGTTCGGGCTGATCCTGCTTCTGGGCGTGGAGGCGGCCGGGGACATCTCGCTCGGGGCCAAGCGCTGGCTGGCGCTGGGCGGCCTGAGGTTCCAGCCCTCGGAGATCATGAAGATCGGCCTGGTCCTGGGCCTGGCCCGTTACTACCACGCCCTGTCGGCCGACGACGCGCGCCTGTCGTGGAAGCTGATCATCCCGCTCGGCATGATCGGCCTGCCGGCGCTCCTGATCGCGCACCAGCCGGACCTCGGCACGGCGATCCTGGTTTCCGCTACGGGACTTGCCGTCATGTTCATGGCCGGGCTCAGCCTCAGGCTCGTCGCCGCGGGCGTGCTGGCGGTCGCGGCGGCGGCGCCGGCGGCCTTCATGTTCGTGCTGCACGACTATCAGAGACAACGGTTGACGACGTTCCTGCATCCCGAGACCGATCCCTCCGGGGCGGGCTACCACACCCTTCAGGCCAAGATCGCGCTGGGATCGGGCGGGCTGCTCGGCAAGGGCTATGGCCTGGGCTCGCAGAGCCAGCTCAACTTCCTGCCCGAGAAGCAGACCGACTTCATCTTCGCGAGCCTGGCCGAGGAGTTCGGCTTCGTGGGCTGCTTCTCGATCCTCGTGCTCTATGCGGCGGTGGTGGTGATCGCGCTGCGCATCTCATCCATCTCCCACAGCCATTTCGGACGCCTCGCGGGGGCGGGGGTGACCTCGACCTTCGCGCTCTATGTCCTGATCAACGCGGCGATGGTGATGGGCATGGCGCCGGTGGTGGGCGTGCCGATGCCGCTGCTGTCCTACGGCGGCACGGTGATGCTGTCGGTGATGATCGGCTTCGGCCTCGTCCAGTCGGTCAAGGTGCACCGCTACGCCGAGGTGACCGCGGGGCGGGGGACCCTGTTCTAAGGACGCCGCCCTCAGGGCCTGACGAGGGCCTCGTCGCCGGCGCGCACGAGGGCGTCGATGATCCCCGGCTCGGTCGAGGCGTGGCCGGCGTCCCAGACGATCTCGAAGTTGGCCTCGGGCCAGGCGGTCTTCAGCTTCCAGGCGGCGTCCAGCGGCGTGACCACGTCGAAGCGGCCCTGGACGATCCAGCCCGGGATGGAGCGCAGCTTGCGGACGTTCTTCAGGATCCAGCCGTCATCCTTGAAGAAGCCGCCGTTGACGAAGTAGTGGCACTCGATCCGGGCGAAGGCGGTGGCGAAGTCCACCTCGTTGAACTTGGACGGCCGCGCCTCGGGGCCCCTCAGCGAGATGGTGTCGCCCTCCCACTGGCTCCAGGCGGCGGCGGCCCGGGACTGGGCGGCGCGGTCGCCGTGGATCAGGCGCTTGAAGTACGCGCCCATCATGTCCCCCCGCTCGGCGGCGGGGATGGGCGCCACGAACCGCTCCCAGGCGTCGGGGAACAGCATCGAGGCGCCGTGCTGGTAGAACCAGTCCAGCTCCTTGCGGGTCAGGAGGAAGATGCCGCGCAGGATCAGCCCGGCCACCCGTTCCGGATGGGTGATGGCGTAGGCGAGGGCGAGGGTCGACCCCCAGGAGCCGCCGAAGACGGTCCACTTGTCGACGCCGCAGTGCTTGCGCAGCCGCTCGATGTCCTCGATCAGGTCCCAGGTGGTGTTGTGCTCGAGCGACGCATTGGGCCGCGAGCGCCCGCAGCCTCGCTGATCGAACAGCAGCATGCGCCAGCGGCCGGGATCGAAGAAGCGCCGCATGGTCGGGTTGGTCGCGCCGCCCGGCCCGCCGTGCAGGATCACGACCGGCTTGCCGGCCCGCTTGCCGCACTCCTCGTAGTAGACCTCGTGCCCGTCCTGAGGCGGCAGCCAGCCGAACGCTATGGGCTCGTTCTCGGGATAAAGCGTTCGCCGCGCGCCATGGGCGGTCGCAGCGGTCGCGGCGCTCTGTTCCATGCGGCCAATCTACTTCGGAAGCGCGCCGTGCATAAAGCGGGCTCTGTCCCCTGGACGGACTTTTCGCAGCCTGTGTTGCCGATCGGGCTAGACCAGCGTGCTGCGTGCGCCAACCAGGGCGGTCCAGGCAAGGGCGGCCCAGCCCAGGATCAGCAGCACGCCGCCAACGGGCGTGACCGCGCCGAGCCATCGCGGCGCGCCGAACGCCATGGCGTAGAGCGTGCCCGAGAACACGGCCGCGCCCACGAGGAACAGCCAGGCCGCGATCTGGGCCGTTCCGCCGCCCAGGCGCCAGAGCATCACGCAGGCGAACACGGCCAGGGCGTGCACCAGCTGATAGTGGCCGCCGGTCTGCAGCCAGGCCTTGGCCTGGGGATCGGAGACGCCGTGCGCGCCGAAGGCGCCTGCGGCGACGGCGACCAGCCCGCTCAGCGAAGCCAGCACCATCCAGACCCGGGCTTGCAGTTCCATGCGCGTCTCCTTCTCGTCCGCTCGTCGGCCCGCGAGGGACCACGGTCTTGAGCACCACCGCCGGCCGGGAATGTCCAGGCCGGGATCAGGGGCCCGGTCGGCGGCGCCGGCCTCTCGGGGCCTCCGCTGGACGAGGTCCGAGGCGTCAGCCCCACAGCTCCGGCGGCGGCGGCTCGATCATCGAGCCCGTGATCTCGAGCCCCGGCTCGCGGTCCCGCGCCAGAAGAAGCGGTCCGTCCAGGTCGACGACGTCCGCGCCCTGGGCGATGAGCAGGGCCGGCGCGACGCCCAGCGAGGTCGCCACCATCGAGCCGGCCATGATCCCCAGGCCCCGACGGCGGGCCTCGGCCTCGAGCGCCAGCGCCTCGGTCAGACCGCCGGCCTTGTCCAGCTTGATGTTCACGCAGGCGTAACGCCGCGCGCAGGCGTCCAGTTGACGCCGCGTGTGCAGGCTCTCGTCGGCGCAGAGGGGCACGGGGCCCGAATACCCCTCCAGAACGGCGTCCTCGCCGGCCGGCAGCGGCTGCTCGATCAGCTGGACGCCCAGCGCCGCCAGCTCCGGGGCCAGACGCTCGAGCCGGTCCAAGGTCATGGATTCGTTGGCGTCCACGATGAGCCGGGTCCGGGTCGCGGCCCGACGGACCGCCTTCACCCGCTCCAGGTCGCCCGAGCCGCCCAGCTTGAGCTTGAGCATCGGCCGGCGCGCGGCCGCCCGCGCGGCCTCGGCCATGGCCGGGGGCGTGTCGAGGCTGATGGTGTAGGCCGTCTTGACGGGGTCCAGCCGCGCCAGCCCCGCCAGCGTCCAGGCGCGAACGCCGCCGAGCTTGGCGTCCAGGTCCCAGAGCGCGCAGTCCAGCGCGTTGCGCGCCGCGCCCGCGGGCAGCAGCGATTGCAGCTCGGCCCGCCCGGCGCCCGCTTCGATCGCCGCGCGGACGCGCTCGACCTCGGTCAGGACGCTGGCCGCGGACTCCCGGTAGCGGGGATAGGGCGCGCACTCGCCACGCCCCCGTGCGGCGCCCTGGGTGATCTCGACGACGACGACCTCGGCCTCGGTCCTGGAGCCCCGCGCGATCGTGAAGGCGCCGGCGATGGGCCAGCGCTCCTTGGCCGCCCTCAGGGTCCGGCTCACCCCAGATCGCCGACCGCGGCGTCGAACAGCAGGTAGACGCGACCGTGCTCGGTGGCGAGCAGCGCCGCAACCTCGGGGCCGTCCTTCATGCCGGCCGCTTCCTTCAGCGCGGCGGCGAACCCGCGGACGAACCGCTCCGCATGGCTCCGCAGGGCCGGCTCGGCCAGGGCCCGCCGCGACAGGCGCCGCACGGCCGCCGGCGCCAGATGGCGAACCACCGAGCGCGCGCCGGGCTCGTCGCCGGCCTCGAGGACCGCGCCGATCTCCTCGATGCGCGAGCGGGGCAGAAGGGCGGCGACGTCGACGCCCAGACCCTCGATCTCGCCGATCAGTCGGTCAGCCAGCTGGTCGTCGTCGACCGGGGCGTCGTCCATCGAGGACAGGATGTCCTGCCAGGTCCAGTCTCCGTCGGAGGCGGCGGACTTGGCGGGCGCCGGCGCCTCGAAGACCTGGGTGATCTGCGCGTCCGACGCCGTCGGCGACAGCTTCAGGCGCGGGCGAAGGCCGCTGGCGGCGGGGTCGGGCCTGGATCCGAACGGGAACCTGCGCGCCGGCTTGGGCGGCTGCTCCGGTGCGGGGGCCTCCGCCGGCTCGGACGCCTTGGCGGCCGGCTCGGGTTCGGCGGCCTGACGCGCGGCCGCTGCCGTGGCCGGCTCCTCGCGCGCCGCAGCAGGCGCCGGCGCCGCCGACGGCGACAGCGCGCTCCTCGGCGAAGGCGTGATGGGCGGCCCGCCGCGCGAGGACGAGACCACGCCCATCAGGCGGACGGCCTCGCTCAGCATCTCGTAGTTCCGCCGCACCCGCTCCTGGAAGGCGGTGTCGATGGCCTGGGTCTCCTCGGCCGCCTTGCGGGCCGAGGCCAAAAGGCTGTCGAGGCCGGCGGCCAAGGTCCGCTCGAGCTGCTCGGCATGGGAGCGCGCCTCGGCGGGAAGCTGGGCGGCCCTGATCTCGAACTCGGAGAGGGCGCCTTCCAGCTCTTCGAGGGTCTCGCGCGCGCGCTGCGCCGCGGCGTCCAGGCGCTCGGCCGTCGTGGCGGCCGCCTGGTCGATCAGCTGGGCGGAGCCGGCGATCAGGGACTCGGCCTCCTTGAGGCGGGCGTCGAAGGTCGTCTCGGCCTGCTGGCTAGCCGCGAAGGCGCTTTCGCTGAGCTCCTCGAGCTTGCGCCGGGCGCCCTCGTTGTAGCTCTCGGCGAGCTGGCTCGAGGTCTCGGCGGCTTCGGTCATCGTCCGCAGCGCTTCCAGGGCCTCGGCCTGCAGGGCCTCGCGCTCGTTTCGGGCGGCGTCGGCCAGGTCGGCCATGCGGTTGCGCGCCTCGTCCTCGAGGCGGCCCCGTTCGGATTCGGCGCTGTCGCCCATGGCGCGCAAGGTGACGTCGAGGTCGCCCTGCAGCGTCTCGCGCTCGAACTTGGCGGCTTCGGAAAGGGCGCCCAGCGACTGCAGGGCGCTGGCGGCCAGAAGGTCGCGCTCGGAGGCGGCCGTGTCGGCCAGGGTCTGGACCTGATCGGACGCCGCGGTGGTGAGCTTGCCCAGGGACTCCGCGGCGGCGGCGGCGGCCTCGTTCAAGTCCGCGACGCTGGTCTGGGCGCGCGTCAGGACGTCGGCGAGCCGGGCCTGCTGGCTCTCGACCTTGATCGAGAAGTCCTCGTGGTCGGCGCGCACGGCGTGGGCCACCTGCACCAGCGCGGCGCGCTGCTGGGTGAGGGTGTCCTCCATGGAGACGATCTGGTCGCTGACGCCCAGGGTCGCGGTCTCCAGCCGCGCGACCTGGCGCGCCAGGTCCTCGCTCGCGACGCGGGACGCCTCGCCGGCGTCGGCGGCGGCGGTGGTCAGGTCGGTGGCGCGGGCGGCCAGCGCCGCCTCGGCCTCCCCGATCTGGGCCTGGGCGAGGTCGGAGGCCTCGGCCACCATCCTGGCCTGCTGACCGATCGCCTCGGTCACCGCCTGCGAGCGGGCGTCGAGCGAGCCGGCCAGTCCCTCCATGGCCTCGCGCTCCTGGAACAGCTTCTTGCGCAGGATCCGCGCGGCTTCGGCCGAGGAGTCGGCGCTCGCGGTCAGCCCGGCGCTCTCGTCGGCGAGGGCCTGGCGCAGGCTGAGCAGCTCCGCGCGCGCCCGCGCCGCGGCGTTGGTCGCTGCGTCGATCTCGAGACGGACCTCCTCGACCACGGCGCCGGTCTCGGCGGCGGCGACGGCGGCCGGCTCCAGCATGTCGGCGGCGAGCGCCTTGGTGCGCGCGACCTCGGCCGCCAGGCGCGCGCCCTGGCGCACGCAGTAGACGGCGATCCAGATGAAGCCGATCGGGGCGATCGCGAAGATGACGAAGACGCCGGTCTGGTAGGCCTGCAGGTCCACGCCGCCGATCGGCAGCTGATAGTTCAGGGCATAGACCGAGAAGGCCGCCCACAGCAGCGAGGCCATCAGGGCTACGGCATAGAGCCAGCGGCCGTAGGCGGGCTCGACGGCGGCCAAGGTTCCGGGCGCGAGCCGCGTGCGCGACGGTGAGGGGGCGAGCTCGAAGTCGGAGGCCGGCGCCGGCGCGAGCGGACCGGTCGCCTGGGCCACGCCGAGGGTCAAGGGCTCGCCGGACTCGACGGCCGCCGCCTGTTCAGCCGAAAGGTTCAGGGGCTCGCGTTTGTTGAACTTCATGCGCGGCCGGTCCTCGGCGGGAGATCAAGGATGTGTCCGCGCGGCCCCGTCCGTCACTTCGCGCGAAGGACGAAAATTAACGGATGAAGCGCCTTTGCGCAAAGCGACGTTCGCGCGCGCAGCGGCCGGGCGCCGACGGGCTCAGGCCTGGGTCGCGGTCCGGTCCAGCGCGCAGGGCGAAACAGGCGGGCGCAGGACCCCGGGCGCAGGCTGCTCAACGGTGGAAACCTCCACCTTGCGCACGACCGCCTGGCTCGGAGGGCAGGGCGGCGCCCTCAGGCTGACACCGAAATGCGCGAAGGCGGCGGCGGCCATCGCGAACACCGCCATCTCGACCGACTGGAGCAGGGCGTGCATCCGTTCACCCCCACGGAATTGGCCCATTTATCGGTCAAGCCCAAGGCGCCGACAAGCCGGCGTCACATGAAACTTTGGTCATGTGGCAGGCCCTGCGCAAGGTCTACGTTCAGATGCCCGAGCCGCGGCAGAACACGATGGGATCAGACGGAATCGTCCGATCCCATCGTGCTCCGGATTCAAACGCCCGAGCGGGTTCTTGTCGCAAGACCGGGTTCGACCTTTGCGGAACGCGCTCCACCTGATCTCCATGGGCGGCCGCGCCAACGGCGGCGGCTACGACCACGACAACCGTTCCGTCGCGCGCTGCTGCGAGCGGATCGCGCCGGTCGAGGTCCATGTTCCAGGCTCTTTCCGCCCACGGCCGAGCAGCTGATCCACGCGATGCTGCAGCTGCAAAGAGAAGATCCGGCGCACGGGCGTCATCGAGCGACAGGACCGGAGCTTCAGATCGCGAGCGTCTCGCGCGTGTGAAGGGCGATCATCCGCTCCTCGTCGGTCGGGACGACCCAGATGCGGAGCCGGCTGTCCCTTGCGCTGACCAGCCCCGCGCCCCTCGCATTGGCGTCCGTGTCCAGGACCGCGCCGAGCCACCCGAGCCGCTCGCACGCCCGGCGGCGGATTTCGGGCGCGTGCTCGCCGATCCCGGCGGTGAAGACCACGCCGTCCAGGCCGCCCATGGAGGCGGCGAGCGCGCCGGTCTCGCGCACGAGACGGAAGACGAAGAGGTCGATGGCGTTCCGCGCGTGGGGATCGGCGCTGGCGAGCAGGGCGCGCATGTCGCTGCTGACGCCCGACACGCCCAGGAGCCCGGAGCGCCGGTAGAGCAGATCCTCGACCTCGGACGGGCTCATCCCCCAGGCCTGCTCGAGATGCAGGATCACGCCGGGGTCGAGCGCGCCGCAGCGCGTGCCCATGACCAGGCCGTCGAGCGCGGTGAAGCCCATGGTGGTGTCGACGCTGCGGCCCTCGTGGATGGCGCAGAGGCTCGCGCCGGCGCCGAGGTGCGCGACGATCATCCGGCCCCTGGCGAGAGCGG
Organism: uncultured Alphaproteobacteria bacterium; assembly: GCA_963775275.1. Classification (GTDB taxonomy): domain Bacteria; phylum Pseudomonadota; class Alphaproteobacteria; order Caulobacterales; family Caulobacteraceae; genus JANWHQ01. The sequence goes on from CAVZII010000005.1 coordinate 3,433,257, forward strand.
GGTCGATCTCGCGCATGCGGCGCGCGATGAACTCATAGGACAGGCCGTGGAAGCCGTAGCGCCGGACGCCGCGCGATTCCCACTCGCGGGGCAGGCCGAACCGGTCCACGACCGGCGCATGCCCGGCATGGAAGGCGGTGTCGAAGCAGGCGACCTGGTCGACGCCGGGCCGCAGCCGGATCGCCGCGCGGACGGCGGCGAGGTTGTGCGGCTGGTGCAGCGGCGCGAGCGGCAGTCAGGGCCTCGAGCTTGTCCATGACCGCCGCGTCGATGCGGACCGGCGCGCGGAATTCCGCTCCGCCGTGGACGATGCGGTGGCCAACCGCGCGCAGGCGGTCATCGCCCAGGCGGGCGTCGGCCCAGGCGAGGAGGTCGCCCATGAGCATCTCGTGCGTCAGGGCCGCCTCCGACTCCCAGCGGCGATCCTCGAGGACGCGCCCCTGAGCCCGCGCCGTGAATTGAGGCGACGCGCCGATGCCCTCCACCTCGCCATCGGCGGCCCGATCCAGCGCATCGCCCGCCAGCCGGAACAGGCTGAACTTCAGGCTCGATGAGCCGGCGTTGAGCGTCAGGACAGCGTCGGCCATGTCCGGCGACCATACCCGCCCTCAGCGCGCCCAAGTTGACCCATCGCAATGCCTCGACGCGTCGGCGGGCCAAGGTGGCGATGCTCGCGCCGGCCTCCGGTCCGCCCGTCCATGCCTTTCAATGCCCATGACTTGCCAACGATCGCGATGGTTGCCGCATTTCAGCTGGATCTTGGGTCTAGGAGGCAGGCGGGGCCCGCTGCGCCATTCCCGAGGGAGAGCCGGCGATGAACCGACCTGCGCCGCCGACCCGGTCGAAGTCCGACGACCAGGCCGCCGAGCCTGCGCCGCCGCCTGGAGGGTTGACCGAGGACGAAGCCGCCCGGCGCCTTGAAGAGGCCGGCGAGAACGCGCTGGAGGAGAAGCACGCCAGCGTCCTGGCCAAGCTCGCCTCCTACTTCTGGGGCCCGATCCCCTGGATGATCGAGGTCGCGGCCGTGCTTTCGGCGGCAGTGCGCCACTGGGAGGACTTCGGCATCATCTTCGTGATGCTGGTGCTGAACGCCGGCGTCGGCTTCTGGCAGGAGTTCAAGGCCGATACGGCCATTGCGGCCCTCAAGGAGAAGCTGGCGCTGCAGGCCCGCGTGCTGCGTTCGGGCCGGTGGCGGGACATCCCCGCCAAGCTGCTGGTCCCCGGCGACGTGATCCTGATCCGGCTGGGCGACATCATCCCGGCCGATGCGCGGCTGACCTCGGGCGACTACCTCAGCGTCGACCAGTCCGCCCTGACCGGCGAGTCCCTGCCCGTCGACAAGAAGGCCGGCGATGACGTCTATTCCGGCTCGGTGGCCAAGCTCGGCGAGATGGAGGCCGTGGTCACCGCCACCGGCATGAACACCTACTTCGGCCAGACGGCGCGGCTGGTGCAGAGCGCCGGCGCGGTGTCGCACTTCCAGCGCGCAGTGCTGCGGATCGGCGACTTCCTGATCCTGTGCACCATCGGCCTGGTGGCCTTGATCCTGACTGTCGCGCTGTTCCGGGGAGATCCGCTGGTCCAGACGCTGCTGTTCGCCCTGATCCTGACCGTCGCCGCCATTCCGGTGGCCCTTCCGGCCGTGCTGTCGGTCACCATGGCGGTCGGCGCCGAGCGCCTGGCCAAGCTCAAGGCGATCGTCTCGCGGCTCGTAGCCATCGAGGAGCTGGCGGGCGTCGACGTGCTGTGCTGCGACAAGACCGGCACCTTGACCCAGAACCGGCTGACCCTCGGCGATCCCGAGCTGTTCGAGGCGCAGGACCGGGACGAACTGCTGCTCGCCGCCGCCCTCGCCTCGCGCCGGGAGGGCGGCGACGCCATCGACCAGGCCGTGCTGGCCGGGCTCGGCGACGCGGGCGGGCTGAAGGGCTACGAGGTCGAGGACTTCCAGCCCTTCGATCCGGTGCGCAAACGCATCCAGGCGACGGTCACGGGCGATCACTCGAGCTTCCAGGTCTCCAAGGGCGCGCCCCAGGTGATCCTGGAGCTGGCGCATCCGTCCCAGGCGATCGCCGCACGCGCCCAGGCGGCCGTCGCCGATTTCGCGGCCAAGGGCTATCGCACGCTGGGCGTCGCCCGACGCGTCGGGACGGACGGGCGCTGGCGCTTCCTGGGCCTGCTGCCGTTGTTCGATCCGCCGCGCGAGGACGCCCTCGAGACGATCGACCGGACCCGGCGGATGGGCGTCGAGGTCAAGATGGTCACCGGCGATCATGAGGCCATCGCGGGCCAGATCGCCTCGGTCCTGGGCCTGGGCCGCAACATCCTGCCGGCCGACCGCGCCTTCGGCCAGGAGAACGCGGCGCTGGACCCGGCGGCTGTCGAGGCGGCGGACGGCTACGCCCGGGTCTTCCCCGAGCACAAGTTCGCCATCGTGAAGGCGCTGCAGGCGCGCGGCCACATCGTGGGCATGACCGGAGACGGCGTGAACGACGCCCCGGCGCTGAAGCAGGCCGATGTCGGCATCGCCGTCAGCGGGGCGACGGACGCCGCGCGCGCGGCTGCGGACGTCGTGCTGACCGCGCAGGGGCTGTCGGTGATCACCACGGGGATCGAGGAGGCCCGGCGCATCTTCGAGCGGATGACCGGCTACGCGATCTACCGGATCGCCGAGACCATCCGTGTGCTGCTGTTCATGACCCTGTCGATCCTGGTCTTCAACTTCTACCCCGTCACGGCGGTCATGATCGTGCTGCTGGCGCTGTTCAACGACCTGCCGATCATGATGATCGCCTACGACAACGCCCCGGTCGCCGAGCGGCCGGTGCGCTGGGACATGCACCTGACGCTTGGACTGGCCCTGCTGCTGGGCGTGCTGGGGGTGGCCGCCTCCTTCGGCATGTTCTGGCTGGCGCAGGACTGGCTGCATCTGCCGCGCGAGCAGGTCCAGACGCTGATCTTCCTCAAGCTGCTCGTCGCCGGCCACATGACCATCTACCTGACGCGCAACAAGGGGCCGATCTGGCAGCGCCCCTGGCCGAGCTGGAAGCTGATCGCCGCCTGCGAGGCGACCCAGCTGATCGGAACGCTGGCGGCCGTCTACGGCTGGTTCATCACCCCGATCGGCTGGGCCTATGCGGGCCTGGTCTGGGGCTATGCGCTCGTCTGGTTCCTGATCAACAGCGGCTTCAAGGTGCTGGCCTACCGGCAGTTCAGCCACGCCGGCCGCCGGCAGGCCGATCACATCAGGCGCGTCGAGAGCCCGCTCGTGCGGCATGCGCCGCAGGCGAGATGACCGGGAGGGAGGAGCCGCACGACGCTGATCCTGGCGGCGGCTACGGACGGCTCGAACGGGCCGCAGCAAGCGGCGCGGGCGTCATCGTGGCGGGCAAACGCGAAACGGACGGGGTCGCGGCGCTGCTGCCGGGCGGCGGCGCGCACAAGCTGGCGAGCCTCGCCGAGCGGCCCGTGATCGTCGCGCCCTGATCCCCGGTTCGGGAGGGGATCAGGCGTCCTGCGGCCGGACGCGCCAGGTCAGGGCGACCGTCACGAGGCTGGCGCCCAGGAACACGAGGTTGACCGCGACCACCAGCCCGAGAAGCCAGAACGCGCCGTGCGCCAGCCCCATCACCATGATGGCGCTGAGGATCAGGTCCGCAACGCCGGTCACGATCAGCCACAGTCCCCGACCGGCGTGGCGCCCGAGCGTCGCGGCCAGCACGAAGGAGGCGATGGCGTCGGCGAAGAAGTAGGCGCCCAGCACGATGGTCAGGGTGACGAGGCCGGCCAGGGGCCACAGCAACAGGAACAGCCCCGCCAGGAGCGCCAGGGCGCCGATCAGCAGCGACCAGCCCCAGGCATGTCCGCGGTGGGTCAGGCTGGAGACGATGCGAATGCCGCCGGCGAACATGTAGATCCATCCGACGATCGTCGTGACCGCCAATGAGGCGATGAAGGGGGCGAGCACGGCCAGGACGGCGAGCACGATCAGGGCGACGCCCTCGATCAGCAGGACCCACCAGGGCGCGTTGCCGAACCTGCCCCCCGGCCCCGCCGCCGATCCCGATGTCTGAACGGTCATGACCGGTCTCCTCCAGGCTGCAGGCCACCTATCGCGCCGGGATATGGCCAGCGTCAACCTGTGCGCGAACCAGGCCGCGAGGGAACGGCGCCCTCGCGGCGGTTCCCGGGATTCCCGGACCAGGCCGCGCGCTGGAACGGGCTCGGGATCCTGCCCGACAGCGCAGCCGGGCCGGCGCCCGGCGCTCCGGCCCCGGCGTGCGTCCGCCCGTGCGCTCGCGGGCGCTCTCAACGGAGAAGCCATGACCGAGCTGTCCCACCTGATCGGGTCCGGGCCCCATCTGAGCTGGGAGCCGATGTCGCTCCACGGCCTGATCCTGTTCGCCTACGGGATCGCCGCGCTGGGGCTTCTCGACCGCCCGGCGCGGCGCGGCGGCGGCGTCGGTCCCTCGGACGTCGATGAGGCGCCGCGCGTGGGCTGACCGGCCCCGAGGACGCGCACGCCGCACAACTCGAGACCAGCGGCAAGGTCTCGGTCATTCTCCGGCGGTGATCGCCGCGCTCCTTCAGGCTGGTGCTTCGCCGCGAGGCGGAAACCTCCTAAGCTGGGGTCGACAAGGGAGGACGCCATGGCGGACTGGGACGGCAGGGGACTTGTGTCGACGGACTGGCTCGCGGCCAATCTCGATGACCCGAACGTGAGGGTCTTCGACGTCACGGTGCATCTGCGCCCGTCGACGCCCGGGCCCTATCGGATCGAGAGCGGCAAGGCGGACTACGAGGCGGCCCACGTTCCGGGCGCGGCGTTCCTGGACCTGATCCAGGACCTGTCCGATCCGGACTCAGGGCTCTCCTTCACCATGCCGGCGGCGGACCGCCTGGCCCAGGCGCTGGGCGCGGCGGGGGTCGGCCGGGGTGCGCGGGTGGTCGCCTACACCTCGACGGCGCCCATGTGGGCGACGCGGCTGTGGTGGATGCTGCGTTCGGCCGGGTTCGACGACGTGGCCGTGCTCGACGGCGGCCTGGTCAAATGGACGACGGAAGGACGTCCTGTCGAGCAGGGCGAGCGGCGCTATGCGCCCGCCCAGCTGTCGCTCGCAGCGCAGCCGGGCTTCTGGGCCGACAGGCAGGCGGTGCTGGACGCGATCGAGGATGGCGCGGTGTGCACCATCAACGCCCTGCCGGCCGCGCTCCACACGGGCGAGGGGGAGATGAGCTATGGCCGCAAGGGGCACATCAAGGGCAGCCTGAACGTGCCCTATGCCGGCATGCTCGGCGAGAACGGCGTCTTCCGCAGCGACGAGGAGATGAGGGCGGCCTTCGAGGCGTCCGGCGCGTTCGGGCGCGAGCGGGTGATCTGCTACTGCGGCGGCGGAATCTCGGCGACGGTCGACGCCTTCGCGCTCAGGCGCCTCGGCCACCCCTCGGTGGCGGTCTACGACGGCTCGATGTCCGAGTGGGTGCGCGACCCGGACCTCCCGATGGAGACGGGCGCATAGCCATGGCCGACCAGAGCGCCGGCGCCTCGTCGCGCATGACGATGGACTGGGATGCTCGCTATGCCGGCGAGGACTACGTCTTCGGCGAGGCGCCGAACGCCTTCCTCGTGTCCCAGGCGGGCCGGCTGGAACCCGGGTGGGCGGCGCTCGCGGTGGCTGACGGGGAGGGGCGAAACGGGGTCTGGCTGGCTCAGCAGGGCCTCGAGGTGCTGTCCATCGACTCCTCGCCCAATGCCCAGGCCAAGGCCAGGCGCCTGGCCCGGGCGCGCGGCGTGACGCTGACGCTCGAGCTGGCGGACCTGGAGGCCTGGTCCTTCCCTGAAAGCCGCTTCGAGGTGATCGCGGCGATCTTCATCCAGTTCGCCGCCCCGCCGCTGAGGGCGCGCCTGTTCGAGGCGATGACGCGCGCCCTGAAGCCCGGCGGCCTGCTGCTGCTCCAGGGCTACCGGCCCGAACAGATCGCCTACGGCACCGGCGGGCCGCGCATCCCAGCGCATCTCTACACGGAGCCGATGCTGCGGCAGGCCTTCTCGGGCCTGGAGATCCTGGAGCTGAACGTCCACGACTCCGAGATCGACGAAGGCGCAGGGCACAAGGGCATGTCGGCCCTGATCGACCTTGTGGCGCGACGGCCCTAGTGTGGTGGATCAGAAGTTCGCATGATGATGGCGGCGCCCTCGGCTGCGAACTTCTGATCCGTAAACCACACTAGAATCATACATTTGCTAGTGTCCTTATCGATTCCGAAGTTCGCATCCGCCTTGCAAATGCGCTGGCGAACTTCGGAATCGGGACACTAGTGCATCGTAGCAGACGGATGATTCATCATCCGTCTGTGGTTCGATGCACTAAATCAAAGACTTGTGCTGCGAGGCTCAAACGAATGGCGGACCATTCGTTTGAGTCGCAGCACTAGTCGCCTTCGATGAACCGCCCGGTCTCGCTGGCCGGCACGGGCCGGCCGAAGTGGAAGCCCTGGAGCGAGTGGCATCCGGCGGCGATCAGAATGGTGCGCTGGTCCTCGGTCTCGACCCCTTCGGCCACCACGTTCATCCCGAGCGAGGAGGCGAGCTTGGAGACGGACGCGATGATCACCGCCGACTGGCGGTCGCGCGTGACGTTCTCGACGAACGACTTGTCGATCTTGATGCAGTCGATGGAGAACTGCTTGAGGTAGACGAGGCTGGAGTAGCCCGTGCCGAAGTCGTCCAGCGCCACGCGCACGCCGGCGCGGCGCAGGACATCGAGGTTGTAGGAGGCTCGCTCGACGTCGTCGATGATGGCCGTCTCGGTCAGCTCGATCTGGATCCGGCCGGGTTCGACGTCGGCGTCGGCCGCGTAGCGAAGGATCCGCTCGCCGACGTTGTGGCGCAGGAACTGCCGGGCCGACAGGTTCAGCGAGACATAGGGCAGCCGCCATCGCCGGCAGTCCTTGAGCGCCTGGCGGGCGATCCAGTCGCCGACGTCCAGGATCAGGCCGGTCTCCTCGGCGATCGGAATGAACTCGGCGGGCGAGACGTCGCCGACCTGCGGGCTCTGCCAGCGCACCAGGGCCTCGAACCCCAGCGTCCGGGCCGTGTCGGCGCGAACGATCGGCTGGTAGAGCATGGAGAACTGGCCGGCCGACAGGGCGTTCTCGAGCCCGCGCTCGATCGTCATGCGGTATTTGTTCGTCTCGTCCAGGTCGGCGTCGAAGATCCGGCAGCGGTTCTTGCCCTCGCGCTTGGCGGCGTACAGGGCGATGTCGGCCTGACGCAGCAGCTCCACCTCGGTGTGCGCAGCGCCCTGGCGGGCGATGCCGATGGAGGCGCTGACCTGGACCTCGTGGCCGGAAATGATCCGGCACTGGCTGCAGGCGTTCTGGATCTGGGCGCAGAGGGTCTGCAGGCCCGTGTCGGTGATCTGCTCGACGAGGATGCCGAACTCGTCGCCGCCGAGCCTCGCCAGGATCGCCCCGGCGGGGATCACTTGCGCCATGGCGGTGCAGATCTTGCGCACGAGCTGGTCGCCCGCGGTGTGACCCAGCGTGTCATTGACCGCCTTGAAGCGGTCCAGGTCGATCATCAGCACGTTCTGGAGCTGGCGGCTGCGCTTGAGACGCGCGGCCAGCTCCTCGACGAATCCGGCGCGGTTCAGGCAGCCGGTCAGGGCGTCGTGCAGGGCGGCGTGCTTGGCGATGTCCAGTCGCGTGCGAAGCTCCTGCAGCTGCAGCTCGAGGGCCTGGATGGACGCCTTGCTGTCTTTCAGGCGGCTGCGGCTGACGGCATGCGACTGCAGCCGCTGGGCGATCGCACGGATCGTCTCGGCGGCGAGGCTGGCGTGGACGGGGCCCGTCAGGAAGGTCAGCCGGTCGGAGGAGCCGCAGACCTGGAGGCACGCTGAAAGGGCGGGGCTGTCGCCCGCCGCGACGGCCACCACCAGCTCGGCGTCGGGCCGCGCCTTGCGCAGCTGCTGGACCTGGGCGGCGAGGTCTCCGGCCGGCAGGCCCTGGTAGTCGAGGATGAAGATCGTGCTGGTGCGGCCGCGCATGCGGGCGGCCTCGGCCTGGGACAGGGCCTCGAACGCGGAGGCGCAGGCGACCGCGGCCTCGGTGGGCATCGCCTCGTTGACCACGGCTTCAAGCGCGCGTGCGTCATCAGGCCGCGGGCAGACGATGATGGTCGCGAGCGTCGGCGAGGCGAGGGCCAGGTCCGAAGTCCGCGAGAGGGTCCCAACGTCCTGTGCTTCAATGGCGAGTGCAGGCGAGGAAATCGTGGCGCTCCGGGCGTTTCGCGCTCACCATGACAGCGTCTCGCAAAGAATATCCTAATGCCCCAATTAGGTATTTGCGCCCACTTCGGGTTGCGTAAGGAACCATCTACTTTGAATTCGGCTTCGACGGGCGCCTGATACGGCCACCGGACGTCGGTCCGCGCGCTCAGCCGCTGTTCCGAAGGCCCGCCGAGACGCCATTGATCGACATCCGGATCGCCTGGGCGATCTGCGCCTCCTCGTCTGCGCCCTCCCGCCGGCGGCGCAGCAGGTCGACCTGCAGCAGGTTCAAGGCGTCGACATAGGGCAGGCGAAGGCGGATCGAGGCCGCCAGGCGCGGATTGTGCTCCAGGAGCGCGCGCTGACCGGTGACCTTCAGGAGGAGCGCGCGGGTGGCGTGCCACTCCTCGCGGATCCTGGCGAACACGGCGTCCGCCAGGGCGCGGTCCTCGACCAGGTCCGCATATCGGCGCGCGAGCTCGAGGCTCGACTTGGCCAGCACCATCTCGAGGTTGGACAGGGTCGTGCGGAAGAACAGGGAGCCCGCATGCAAGCGCTGCAGCCGCTCGATCCCGGCCTCGTCCGCGACGCTGCGCAAGGCCGAGCCGACGCCGTACCAGCCAGGCAGCATCACGCGCGCCTGCGACCAGCTGAAGACCCAGGGGATGGCCCGCAGGTCCTCGATCCTCGGCGAGGCGCTGCGCGAGGAGGGCCGGCTCCCGATGTTCAGGGCGGCGATCTCGGGCAGGGGCGTGGACTGGCGGAAGTAGGTGTCGAAGCCGGGGGTCTCGTAGACGAGCGCGCGGTAGACGGCGAAGGCCTGTGCGCTCAGCCGCTCGAGCAGCTCCGCGTCGGCCCCGTCGGCCCCGTCCGGGGTCTGGTCGAAAGCCGCCAGCAGGGCGGCGGCGGTCATGATCTCGAGGTTCTCACGGCCCACCTCGGGCTGGCCGTACTTGGAGGCCACGACCTCGCCCTGCTCGGTGATGCGCACGCCGGCCTCGACCGCGCCCTGGGGCAGGGCGCGGATGGCGTCCAGGCTCGAGCCGCCGCCGCGCCCGACCGCGCCGCCCCGGCCATGGAAGAAGCGGATCCTCAGCCGGCGCCTTTGCGCCAGCGCCGTCAGCCGCCGGATGGCGGCGCGGATCTCGCAGCTGGAGGTGATGTAGCCGCCGTCCTTGTTGCTGTCGGAGTAGCCGATCATCACCTCCTGCAGGCCGTCCTGGCCGTCGAGCACGGCGCGGGTGACCGCCAGGCCGAGGTAGGCGGACATGACGCGGTCGGCGGCCCGCAGGTCCTCGATCGTCTCGAACAGCGGCACGATCCTCAGCGCCGCGGCGGCCGGCTCGCCGCCGGGAGCGCCCGGCGCATAGAGCCCGGTCTCCTTCAGCATGACGGCGACCTCGAGCAGGTCGGAGACCGTCGCCGTCTTGGAGATGACGTAGTTGGCGATCGCCTGAGGGCCGAACCTGACGCGTAGCGCCGCCGCCCGGTCGAGGATCTGGAGCTCCTTGGCGGTCTGCTCGTCATAGGTGCGATAGGGCGAGCGAAGCAGGCGCCCGTCGTGGAGCTGGGCCGTCAGGAGGGCGACCCGCGCCGTCTCGGGCAGGCCGACGTAGTCCTCCGCCACGCCGGCCCGGGCCAGAAGGTCGGCGACCACCCGCTCGTGCACGTCGGAGCTCTGCCTGAGGTCCACGCTCGCCAGGTGGAAGCCGAAGGCGCGCACGCATTCGCGAAGGTCCAGCAGCCGCCCTTCGGCCAGCTCGCCGTCCTGGGCGCCGGCCAGGGAGGCGGCGACGACGTCCAGGTCCGCCAGGAGCTCCTCGGGGCCCTCATAGGGCTCCGCCTCCAGCTTCGCCCGCCGCGACGGGCCGGTCCCGAACAGTTCGCGCCGGGTCGCGGCAAGCCGGGCGTAGAGGAAGCCGAGGGCGCGGCGGTAAGGCTCGTTCCCTCGCCGTTCCGAAACCGGCCCGCCGGCCTCGGCGAGAGCGGCCAGCGCCGGGCTGACGCAGGTCAGGTCGTTGGAGAGCGAGAGCTCGCCGCCGAGCGCGTGCAGCTCGGCAAGGTGGTGATCGATCGCCGCCTCGGCCTGCCGGCGCACGGCGTACTCCAGGCAGCCGGCGTCCACGTGCGGATTGCCGTCGCGGTCGCCGCCGACCCAGGAGCCGAGGCGCAGGAACGCCGGCAGAGGGCGCTGCAGCCCCAGCGCGCGCGCGACGCGGCGCTCGAAGACGGGAAGCTGGGTCAGGAAGGTGCGCGCGAAGATGGCGACCGCGCCGTCGATCTCGTCGCGCACGGTGATGCGCGAGGGCCTGAGCATGCGCGTGCGCCACAGGATGTGGATCTCGCGCTTGATCCGGGCCTCGACCTCCTGGCGCTCGACGGCGCCAAGGCCGCGTCGCTCGGAGGCGGTCAGAAGGTCCGCGATGGCGGCCTCGCGCTCCAGGATGCTGCGCCGGCGCACCTCGGTCGGGTGGGCGGTGATCACCGGCGAGAGCAGCGCGCCTTCGAGATAGCCGCGGACTTCGTCCGGCGGCGCCCGCACGCGCCCGGTCAGGAGGTCGAGGGCCGACTGCTCCTCCAAGTGGCTCTCCCTGCGTGCGATGTGATCGTCGGCGACGTTGGCGAGCTGGGAGAAGATGGCGAAGGCGCGGATCAGCAGCACCATGTCGGCCAGCGGCAGGCGCGCCAGTCGCTCGTGCAGGGGCGGGGCGTCCTCCTGGCCGCGATGCTCGCCCACGGAATGGCGGCGGATGTCCTCGACGCGCTCGAAGGCGTCCTGGCCGTGCAGCTCGCGTATGACCTCGCCGAGCAGGCGGCCGAGCAGGCGCACCGCCCCCCGGTTCGCGCTGGGGTGCGAACGCACCGCCGTTTCTGGCGCCTGATGGCTGGCCGACATCGTGGTCCCGCGCGTCGGCGGCCGGACCGCCGCGTCCCCACCTTAACGCCTCCGGCGCGGCTTGGACCCGTCGGCCGCCAAGAAACCGCCGTTGCGGCGTCGGGCGCCGAACGATTGGCCGGCCGGGCCGCGCGCCGGCCAACAAGCGGGCGGCCGCGCGGCCGTGTCCCGGCGCGCGAGGTCCCCTACAGCGTCAGGCCAGCGTCCACGATCAGGGTCTGGCCGGTCACCGTCCGGGCGCCGCAGCCCAGGAAGACGATCACCTCGGCGATGTCCTCGGGCGTGCTGCGTCGCTTCAGCACCGAGTGATCGAGGGTCCCTTGCACCTGCTCGGGCGTCCATTCGATCTGCCAGGAGCTGTCCACGGCGCCGGGCGCGACCGCGTTCACCCGCACCTCCGGGCCGAGGCCGCGCGCAAGGTTCTGGGTCAGGTTCACGACCGCCGCCTTGGTCGCCGAATAGGCCAGCGAGCTGCCGGGCTTGTTGAAGCCGGCGATGGAGGCGACCGACACGATCGCGCCGCGGGCGGCCTTCAGCGCCGGCGCCGCCGCCTTGGCGCAGCGGAAGGTCCCGAGCAGGTTCGTCTGGATGACCGCCGCCCACAGCTCTTCGGTGATCAGCTCGAGCTGCGAGGGCGCGACGGTCGCGCGCACCCCCGGCGTGCCGGCGTTGTTGACCAGCAGGTCCAGCCGCCCCAGATCCGCGATCGCGGCCTCGACCATCGCCTCGCAGGCGCCGGCCTCGGCGACGTCGCCGGGCGCCGCGATGACCTTCAGGCCCTGGGCGACGAGCTGCGCGACCGCGGCGGGACCGCGCGCGTCATCCGGCAGATGGTTCAGCGCGACGGCCGCGCCGAACCTCGCGAGCATCCTGGCGGTCGCAAAGCCGATGCCGGAGGCCGCGCCCGTCACCAGCGCGGCGCGCCCCGTCAGGTCGAACTGCATGGTTCCATCCTCCCCGCGCGCGGCGCCGCGCGCTCACTCCTGCGGCCGCTTCCTGGAAAGGTAGGCGCCCATCGCGGCGAGGTCGGAGTCGCTCACCTCCGTCGGCCGGAAGAAGGGCATGATCCCCGACCCGTGGCGGACGAAGAACGCCACCGTCTCAGGCGTCAGGTCGGTGCGGTCCTCCAGCAGAGCCGGCTTGGCGCCCTTGTACTTGAGCTGGAGCATCTGGGTCCCGACCATGGGCGGCATGCCGGGCTTGACGTCCTTGGGCCAGGATCCGTGGCAGAGGTTGCAGCGCGCCTGGAAGACTTCCTTGCCGCGCTGGACCTGGGGATCCTTGATCGTCGGATCGGGCTGGACCTGGAAGGTGGTCCAGGACGACTGGGCCGTCGAGTTCGAGGGGGTCGGCTGGGCCGCCGCGGGCGCGAGGCCGCCGAGTCCCGCGAGGGCGGCGAGGAGCGGCAGGGTCCGCATCCGGCTCATGTCCGCGTCTCCCGCAGGCGCTTGGGCCAGATGCCGTAGCGGCCCGGCGACAGGATGCCGTTGGGGTCGAGCGCGTCCTTCAGGGTCGCGTGCAGGCGCGAGAGCGCGTGGTCGCCCCAGGAATAGTGCGCCAGCACCTTGTCCATGAAGGCGATGTGCGTGCGGTAGATGCCCCAGCCGTTGGCCGAGGCGACGTCGCAGATCCGCTCGTACATGGCCCGGACCTTGGCGTTCTGCTCGCGGTCGTGGGTGATGTGCATGCCCTGGAACATGATGAAGGTGCGCCAGTGGTAGCTCATGGCGAAGCCCACGAACTGGGTGAGGCCCGCCTCGCGGAACATGCGCCCGAACACCCGGTGGGCCTTCAGGAGCTCGCGCCCGTCGATCGGCAGGATCGGCGAGGCGTCCAGGTGCCCGGCCACCGGCCCGTCCGCCTCCAGCCCCATCAGCGAGGAGAAGACGTTCAGGCTCGGGACGCCCAGGTAGACCGGGTCGCTGATCTTGCCGATCTGCTCGTCGGTCAAAGGGAAGCGGACGAGCTCGCCCTCCTGGAACGTCGCGCCTGGGATCTCGGAGAAGCGCTCCTTCACGTGCTCCCACTGGGCCGCGATCACCTTCAGCGGCCCGTAGAAATGAAGCTCCGTCTGCCAGAAGTTGCGCCCCTTGGCGGCGGCGAAGGCGTCCCATTCGGCGGCCGTTCCGCCGTCCTCGCGCATGAACAGGGCCTCGACCTCGGGGTCGGGCGGGCCGTTGAACACCGGGCTGGACAGGGCGTAGGTGCAGTTGACCACGCCCGAGTACATCAGGCTGGCCATGATCCGGACCATCGCGATGATGTCGTCGTGGCGCTGGACCTTGACGGTCCCGGCCAGCACGCCCTCGGGCTCGGGCATCAGGTGGAAGCCCATCTTGGTGACGATGCCGAGGTTCGACTGCGAGAAGATCCCGTCGACGATCGGGCCGATGCCGTACCTGAACTGCTGCCAGGTCTTGGCGGCCGGCAGGGCGCCCATGCCGGTGCGCACCACATCGCCGTTGGCCAGCACCACCTCCATGCCGCAGTGGGCGTCGAAGTGGTCGCGGTAGGGCAGGGGCGTGCGCCCCGCGCCGTGGTCCAGGGCGTTGCCGACAGGGCTGCCCCAGCCCGGGTCAGGCGGATCGATCCAGAGCTTGAGCCCCCGCTCGCGGATGTGGCGGTAGAGATCGAAGTAGCTGACGCCCGGCTCGACCAGGGCGTAGGCGTTGTCCTCGTTGACCTCGAGGATGCGGTTCATCCGCTTCAGGTCCAGCACGACGCTGCCGGAATAGACCGGGGCCGAGCCGCCGTAGGCGAGGTTGCGGCCGGTTGAGATGGTGTAGAGCGGGATCCTGTACTGGTTGGCGATGCGGCAGATCGCCTGGACCTGCTCGACGCTGTCGGGCGCCAGCGCGGCGGAGGCGATCCGGTCGTCGGGCTCGCCCCAGAGCGGGGAATAGGCGTCCTTGTAGAGATCGACAGTGTCCGGGTCGGTGAACACGTACTGGGCGCCGATGGCGGCCTCGAACGACTTCAAGGCCTCGGTGAAGTCGGCCTCGCTGATTCCTGGCGGGGTTCGCATCAGCCCTCCGTGTCCCCTCTGTTCCCGCGCGTCCGTCGGTCGCGCTGCGCCCCGACGCGCCACTCCCAAGACAAGGACCATGGCCGATGGTTCGCGCAAAGCTGGGCTGTCTTCGCGCGGCAGTCCAGCCCGAATCCACCGTCGGCGACCCTGCGTGTTGACACCGTCCGGGTCGGGCGGCGAAGCTGGGCCGTCGTCGGCTTGTGGCGCCCGAGGGGCGGCGGACTCCCAGGTCGATCACCCAGTCCGGGGACGTCGACGATGCATCAGCGCTTGCGGGCGGTCATGGGCCACGCCATGGCCGCATTGGTCCTTTTCGGCTGCGCCAAGCACGCCCGGCGCGACCAGCCGGCGGCGGCCGTGGAGGTCGCGCATCCCCTGGCCGAGCGCATCGTCGACTGGGACGACTACATAGGCCAGTTCCAGGCCGTGAAGACGGTGCAGGTCCGTCCGCGCGTGTCCGGCTACCTCGTCGGCGTCCACTTCCGCGACGGCCAGCTCGTGCGCCGCGGCCAGCTGCTCTTCACCATCGATCCGCGCCCGGCCCAGGCCGCGCTCGATCAGGCCAGGGCCCAGGAGGCGCGCGCCCAGGCGACCTTGACCAACGCCCAGGCGGAGCTGGCCCGCGACAAGACCCTGGTGGCCACCCAGGCGGTCAGCCGCGAGGAGTACGAGACCCGCGAGGCGGCGGCCCGCACGGCCAAGGCCGACCTCGAGGCCGCCAGGGCGAGCGTCCAGTCGGCGGCGCTGAATCTCGGCTTCACCCGCATCACGGCCCCCATGGCCGGGAGGATCTCGGACCGGCGCGTGGACGCCGGCAACGCGGTCGTGGCCGACAGCACGGTGCTCACCACCATCGTGACCGTCGATCCGATCTACTTCTCCTTCCAGGGCTCCGAGAGCCTGTTCCTCAAGCACCAGCGCGAGGGAATCGGCGAGGCGCGCCGCAGCAAGCCGGGCGATCCTGTCCGCATCCGGCTGTCCGACGAACCGGACTACCGCTGGCGCGGGCGCGTCGACTTCATGGACAACGCCATGGATCCCGGGACAGGCGCCATCCGGGGCCGGGCGGTCGTCGCCAACCCCGAGGGCCTGCTGACGCCGGGGATGTTCGGCCACATGCAGATGCAGGGCTCCCGGCCGTACCTCGGCCTGCTGCTGCCGGACGCCGTCGTGGTCACCCAGGGCGACCAGCGGATCGTCTACGTCGTGTCGGCCAAAGGCGTGGTGTCGGGCCGCGCCGTCCAGCTCGGCCCGATCAGCGGCGGCCTGCGCGTGATCCGCAGCGGCGTGCGCGCGTCGGACCTCGTCGTCGTGGACGGCCAGCAGCGCGTGCGTCCCGGCCAGAAGGCCACGACCCGCCTGGTCAAGGTGACCCACCCGGCCGGTGAGGAAGCCCTGCCGACCGTGATCAGGCCGCCGGCCGGAGCGGCCACCCCCGTGGGCGCGGCGGGATAGGTCCGTCCATGCGGCTTTCCCACTTCTTCATCGACCGGCCGATCTTCGCGGCGGTGATCGCCGTGGTGATCGCGCTGGTCGGCGCGTTCAGCTATCCGCGCCTGCCGGTCGCCCAGTTCCCCGACATCTCGCCGCCCTCGATCAGGGTCAGGGTCAGCTACCCCGGCGCCTCGGCCGAAGTGCTCTCCGAGACGGTCGTCGCGCCGCTGGAGCAGCAGATCAACGGCGTCGAGAACATGCTCTACATGACCTCGACCTCGGTCTCGAGCGGGACGGCGTCGATCGACGTCACCTTCAAGCAGGGCGTGAACCTCGATACCGCCCAGGTCCAGGTCCAGAACCGCGTGGCGGTGGCGACGCCCCGGCTGCCCGAGCAGGTGCGCAACCTCGGCGTCACCGTGAACAAGCAGTCCACGGGCTTCCTGATGCTGCTGGCGTTCAAGTCGACCAACCCGCAGGTCGACACCGACTACCTCGGGAACTGGGCCTACACGACCCTGCGCGACGCCCTCCTGCGCCAGCAGGGGGTGGGCGACATCAACGTCTTCGGCGGCGGCGCCTATTCCATGCGGATCTGGATCGATCCGGACCGCGCGGCGGCCCGCGGCCTGACCGCGGACGACATCGTCGCCGCCCTGCGCAGCCAGAACGTCCAGGTGGCCGCCGGCTCGCTCGGCGCGCCGCCGTTCGGCCAGAGCCGGCCGGCCTTCGAGCTGCCCCTCCAGGTCGAGGGGCGGCTGAACAGCCCCGCCCAGTTCGACGACGTGGTGATCAAGACCGGCGCAGACGGGGCCGTCACGCGCCTGCGCGACATCGGACACGCCGAGCTGACCCGGCAGGACTACGGCACCCGCGCCTATACGGGTGGAGCGCCCACGGTCGGCATGGCGGTGTTCCCCCAGCCGGGCGCCAACGAGCTCGCCACCGCCAGGCGGGTGCTCGACACCATCAACGCCATGCGCCCGCAGTTCCCGCCGGGCGTCACCTATTCGATCCCCTACAACCCGACCCAGTTCGTGTCGGCCTCGATCAGCGAGGTCCAGAAGACCCTGCTCGAGGCCATGGTGCTGGTGGTCCTGGTCATCGTCGTCTTCCTCCAGACCTGGCGGGCGGCGATCATCCCGATCGTGGCGATCCCCGTCGCCCTGGTCGGCTCCTTCGCCGCGCTGAGCGCCCTGGGGTTCACGCTGAACTCCCTGACCCTCTTCGCCCTGGTGCTGGCGGTCGGCATCGTGGTCGACGACGCCATCGTGGTGGTCGAGAACGTCGAGCGGAACATCCGCGAGGGGCTGACCCCGCGCGAGGCGGCCCGGCGGACCATGGACGAGGTCTCCGGCGCCCTGGTCGCCATCGGCCTGGTGCTGATGTCGGTGTTCGTGCCCACGGCCTTCGTCTCGGGGATCCCGGGCCAGTTCTATCGCCAGTTCGCGGTGACGCTCTCGGCCTCGGCGGTGATCTCGCTGCTGCTGTCCCTGACGCTGACCCCCGCGCTTGCGGCGCTCCTGTTGAAGCCGCACGGCGCCGACGCGTCGTCCGGGTCCGGATGGCTTGCGCCGCTGCGGGTCTTCGGGCGGCGCTTCAATTCGGCCTTCGACCGGGTGAGCGACGGCTACGGCCGGCTGACCTCGCGCACCGTGCGGCGCACGACCATGATGCTCGTGCTCTACGGCGGCCTTCTGGCCCTCACCGCCTGGCGCTTCATGGCCACCCCGACGGGGTTCATCCCCGACCAGGACCAGGGCGCCCTGATCGGCGTGGTCTCGCTGCCGCCGGGCGCGTCGGGCCAGCGCACCGACCAGGTGATGCGGCAGGCGATGAAGATCGCGGACGCGACCCCGGGCGTCCAAGCCTCCCTGGCCTTCTCCGGGTACAACGCCGCCAGCTCGTCCCAGGAGTCCAACTCCGGCGCCCTGTTCATGAAGCTGGACGACGAGAGCTACCGCCAGGCGCACCACGAGACGGTGGGCGAGCTCACCCAGGCGCTGAACAGGCGCCTCACCGCCATCGCCGGCGCCCAGACGCGGGTGATCTCGCCGCCCACCGTGCGCGGCATGGGCAACGGCGGCGGCTGGCGGATGATGATCGAGGACCAGGCCGGCGCGGACTACAAGGCGCTGGAGACCGCCGCCAACGCCATGGTGGGCGCCGCGGGCAAGGATCCCGACGTCACGGGCGCCTTCAGCCAGTTCACCATCGGCGCGCCGAGGCTGGTCGGCGTGGTCGACCGGGACGAGGCGCACATCCTGGGCGTCCAGCCGTCCGCCATCTACGACACCCTGAACGCCTACCTCGGCTCGGTCTACGTCGACGACTTCAACCTGTTCGGCCGGACCTACGAGGTGATCGCCCAGGCCGATCCGGAGTACCGCGCCGAGCGGGACAACATCCTGGCGCTCAAGGTCCGCTCGGCGTCGGGCGGCATGGTCCCCCTGGGCTCGGTGATGACCTTGCGGGAGTCCGCCGGCCCCACCCGGGTGGTCCGCTACAACCTCTTTCCCGCCGCCGACATCCGCGGCCAGCCCGCGCCGGGCAGGTCCTCAGGCCAGGCGCTGGCCGCCATGGAGAAGCTGGCGAGCAAGCTCCTGCCCGACGGCATGAGCTACGAGTGGACCGACATCGCCTACCAGCAGAAGCTGGCCGGGAACACCGGCGGCATCGTCTTCGGCATGGCCGTGGTCTTCGTGTTCCTCGTGCTCGCCGCCCAGTACGAGGCCTTCACCCTGCCGCTGGCGGTGATCCTGATCGTGCCCATGTGCCTGTTCGCGGCGATCCTGGGCGTGAACCTGCGCGGCATGGACAACAACATCCTGACCCAGGTCGGACTGGTGGTCCTCGTCGCCCTGGCGGCCAAGAACGCCATCCTGATCGTCGAGTTCGCCCGCCAGAACGAGGAGCGCGGGATGGACCGGTTCGAGGCGGCGATCGCGGCCGCGCGGGTGCGCCTGCGGCCGATCCTGATGACCTCCTTCGCCTTCATCTTCGGGGTGTTCCCGCTGGTCATCGCCGCCGGCGCCGGACACGAGATGCGCCAGGCGCTGGGCACGGCGGTCTTCTTCGGCATGCTGGGCGTGACGGGCTTCGGCCTGGTGTTCACGCCCGTCTTCTACATCGTCTGCCGCTCGATCGCGGACCGGCTGCCCAAGCCCCATGAAGCCGAGCGCCTGACGACCATGGGGGGAGGCTCCGAATGAGCGGCCTCCGCGCCGGTCCGGCCCGCGCCGCCCTGCTGGCGCTCGCCCTGACCGGCTGCGCCGTCGGCCCGGCGTACCGTTCCCCGCTTGCGGCAGCGCCCGCCCAGGGCGCTTTCGCCGGCGCAGGCGAGGCGGTCTTCGCGCCGGCCCCGCCGCCCGGGGACTGGTGGCGGCTCTACGACGATCCGGCGCTCGACGGCCTGGTCCGCCAGGCCCTGGCGGCCAACACCGACCTGGAGGTCGCCGCCGCCAACCTGCGCCAGGCGCGCGCGGCGGTCTCCGAAGCGCGCTCGGGGCTGTTGCCGGCGACCACGACCAGCGCCGGCGCCCAGCGCGCCCGCACGGCCCGGCAGGGGACGAGCGCCGCCGGGACGGCCAACACCTTCGACGCCGGCCTGAGACGTCGCCTATGAGGTCGATCTCTTCGGCCGGCTTAGGCGTGGGATCCAGGCGGTCAAGGCCGACGCCGGCGCGGTGAAGGCCGCCTATGATCTCGCGCGCATCACCGTCGTGGCGGAGACCGTCCGCGCCTATGCCGACGCCTGCGCCGCCAACCAGCAGCTCGCCGTCGCGCGGCGGAACCTGGACCTGACCGAGAAGAGCTATGACCTCACCGAGCGCCTGCTCGACGCGGGACGGGATACCGCGCTGGACACCGCCCGCGAGGGCGCGCTGCTGGAACAGACCCGCGCCGCCCTGCCGAGCCTCGAGGCCGCGCGCCGCAGCGCGCTCTTCCGGCTGGCGGTCCTGACTGGCGCTCCGCCGGCCGACATCCCGCCCGCCGCCGAAGGCTGCGCTCGCGCCGCCGACGCTGGAGGCGCCGATGCCGGTCGGGGACGGGGCGTCCCTCCTGCGTCGCCGCCCGGACGTGCGCGAAGCCGAGCGCCGGCTCGCCGCCGCCACCGCCCGCATCGGCGTGGCCACGGCCGAGCTCTATCCGACCGTGACGCTCGGCGGCTCGGTCGGGTCGACGGCGCCCAGGCTCGAAGCTCGGTGCGCGCCGGCGTTCCGCTGGAGCTTCGGCCCGCTGATCCAGTGGAGCTTCCCGAATCTCCTGGCGGCCGAGGCGCGGCTCGGCCAGGCCAGGGCCTCCGCCGCCGCCGCGCTCGCCAGCTTCCGCGGGACGTGGCTTTCGGCCCTGCGCGACACCGAGACGGCCCTGACCCGGTACGCCCGTGATCTCGACCGGCTGGACGACCTGCGGCGTGCGCGCGACCAGAGCGCCAGGGCCGAGACCGCCGCCGACCAGCGCTTCAGCGCCGGCTATGCCAGCTCGCTCGACCTGCTGGACGCCCAGCGCACCCTTGTCGCCGCCGAGACCGCGCTCGCCCAGCAACAGGCCCAGGTCGCCGCCGACCAGATCACCCTGTTCCTGGCGCTGGGCGGCGGGTGGGAAGAGCGGACCGACGCGAACGCCTGAGCGCGACGCGGACGCCGAGCAGGGCGGCGGCCGCCCAGCGCCTTGCAACTGGCCCGAGAGCGGGGAGGGGCGCCGGGCGACCTCCGCTGCGCGGCTTGCGTCAGAGGCGCTCGGAGAAGCTCACGCCCCAGACGGCCGGCTCGCCCACGAAGCGCGAGGCGGCGTCGCCGGCGACGAAGACGTTGCTCCAGTAGTAGGTGTCGGCGACGTTCTTGCCCCAGGCCCACAGGCGGTAGCGGCCGTCGCCGAGGGTCACGCCGGCGCGCACGTCCAGAAGGCTGTAACCCTTGATCCGCATCAGCTCGAGCTCGCCGAGCCCGGCATAGCTCTGGCTGTCGTAGGTCAGGGACGCGCCCACGAAGCCTTCGAGGCCGGCGCGGAGCGGGCGCTCGTAGTCGACGGCGGCCACGACCTGCCACTTCGGCGAGAACGGAAAGGTCGTGCCCGACTGGTCGCCATAATGGGCGAGCGCGTCGAAGCCGGTGAACCGGTCGATGTTGGTGTCCACATAGGTGGCCGCCGCGTCGACGGTCAGCCCGTCGACCGGACGTGCGACCAGTTGCGCCTCGGCGCCGACCACATGCGATTTCGGGATGGAAACCAGGGCCTGGAGGGGGCCGAAGTTCGGATCGAGCTCGGCGCCGCGGAGCTGCTTGTCGCGATAGTCGTAGTAGAAGGCCGCCAACGTCACCTGGAGCCGCTGGTCGAATAGCTGCGCCTTCACACCGGCCTCGTAGGCCAGGAGCGACTCCTGCGGCACCGGCTTGAACTGCGACACCGTGGCGGCGGCCAGCACCGGCGCCGCGCCGGCCTTATAGCCTCGGCTGATGTTGGCGTAGACCAGCACCCCGGGCCGCGGCGTCCAATCGATCCCCGCCCGCCAGGAGACGCTGTCCTGGTCCAAGGTGGCGTGGACATTCGCGACCGGCTTCAGCTGGAAGTCGACCACGTAGCACTGGCCGAGCCGGGTCGGCGGCGGCGCCCCGGCCCTGAACAGGTTCCAGAACCTTGTAAACCCGTCGGTGGTGTCGATCGCGCAGTTGTCGAACGTGCGGTTGTCGCGGTTGTAGCGCAGCGCGCCTTCGAGCGAGATGCGGTCGCTGAGGTCGTACGCCACACGTCCGAACACCCCGAGGGTCAGCGCATGCAGGCGACTCGTGTATCGGGTCGAGTCGGCGATCGCCAAGGGGTCCACCGCCTGGAAGATGTGGCTCACGCTGTTGTCGCTGTTGTAGGCCACGGGATCGTCGCGCGTCGCCTCATGCTCGATGTTGCCCCCCGCCAGCCAGGACAGCCGCCCGCGCCGCCCCGTGGCGCGCACCTCCTGGAAGAAGGAGTTCACACGCCCGCCACGGTCGATCTCCTCGCTCAGGTGGAAGGGCGTGCCGTCCGGATCCTCGCCGTAGTTCATCCGGAAGAGGGCGACGGAGGTCAGGGAGGTGAGGGTGACGTCGTCGCCGAGCCCGAGATCGTTGCGCCAGGCCAAGTGATAGAGGTTGGTGTCGCTGGCGTACGGAAATGGCTGGCTCGCGCCCTCGATCACCGGGGTCCAGTCCGCGGCCCTGGGCTTGGTCACGATGGAAGGCGGCCAGCCCGGGCGAAAGCGCCGGGATGGTGATCAGTGGACGGATGAACTGCGCCGCCTCGGAGTCGGACCCGTCATGGGTGATCGTCAGCGTCAGCCGCGAGTCCAGGCGCCTGGTCGCGCGCCAGTCCAGCGTCACCCGCGCCTGCAGGGTCGAGATCCGCCCCAGAGTGTCGCCGGGGCGCGTGATGCTCTGTTGCCAGCCGTTCCCGCGGCTTCCCTGTACCGCCACGCGGGCATCGAGATGGTCGGCGAGCGGTCCGGAGACGAACCCGTCCAGCCGAAGGCGCTCGAAGCTGCCGTATGTGGCGTCGACGCCCTGCGAGAACGCCGCGGTCGGCTTGGCCGCGATGTAGTTCACGGCCCCGCCGGTGGCGTTTTCGCCGAAGAGCGTGCCCTGCGGCCCCTTGAGCACCTCCACCCGCGCCAGGTCGAAGCCCACCAGCCGCGTCATCGCCGGATAGGCCAGCGGCGCCTCGTCAACATAGATCGTCACCGCGCCCGGAGAGGCGAGGTCGCTGTTGAAGAAGCCGACGCCGCGCAAGGTGAAGGAGGTCGAGTTGAAGGCGCTGTGCTGGATCGTCAGGCCCGGCGTCAGCCGGTTCAGGTCCTCCACCGAGTCGATGCCGCGCGCCCGCAAGGACGCGCCGCTCGCCGCGCTGATCGACATGCCTACCGTGTCGGCGGGCTGCTCCTGCTTTTGGGCGGTGACCACCACCTCGGAGAGAGGCGAAGCCTTCGCGGCGGCCGCCCGCGCCGAACTCAGCAGCGTGAGCGCGCTCACCGCCCCGAACAGACCGGCAAGCAGGCCCGGCGGCTCCTCGCCATCGCCTTCCCAGTGTGTCCAACCCAATGCCGGGGCCCTACTTCGTGGTCCGGACGTGTTCTATTGGACTTTGGTATCGACGCCGCGCCCTCACGCCGGCGTCGGAATACCGTCGAGCACCGATCGATGACTGAGGGATGGTGAGCGAACCGACGCAGAGGACGTAGGGACGCCGTTCGACTTCGGGGGCGTGGTGGAGGCGCTGCCCGGGCTGGTCTGGACCACGACGGACGACGGCGACTGCGATTACGTCAACGCCGGCTGGCGCGACTACACGGGCCTCGCCCTGCCCGCGGCTGCTGGGCAGGGCTGGCGGGCCGCGCTGCACGCGGAGGATCGCGCCATCCTGCGGGACACCTGGGCCGAGATCCGGCTCACCGGCGAGGCGAAGGAAATACTCTGTCCGGCTTCGCCGCGCCAACGGGGAGCACCGCTGGTTCACCCTGTGCCCCGCCGTGCACGACGCCGACGGCGGGCGCCGTTGGTGCTGGCTCGGGATAAACGCCGACGAAGGACCGGTCACAGACGGGCGACTGCGGCGTCTTTTCGACATGCTCCCGCTCCAGGCCGCCTTCCTCGATCAGGCCGGCAGGTCGGAATTCAGCAACCGCCAGCTCCTCGAAGACTATGACATGACCACGGAGGAGCTGGTCGCCTGGCAGACCTCCGGGGCCATCCACGTCGACGACCATCCGATCGTCCACCAACAGCTCGCCCGGCTGCTGGCCACCGCGCGAGATGTTCGATGCGACCGTGCGCATGCACTACAAGGACGGCGGCTATCGCTGGATAGCGTTTCCGTAGGGACCCTGCCGCGACACCCACGGCAACATCGCCCGCTACGTCACCGTCCAGTCGGATGTCCACGACCTCGAGCGCGCCGAGGATCTGGGCAGTTGAGGATGACCACCTGGAAATGGTGGCTCGCGGAGAGCTCCTGGGAGATGTGCTCGACACCCTGCGCCAGGCGGTGGAGGCCCTGTGCAGCGCCGCGTCCGGCGCGCTGTTCCTTGTCTCCGACGGCGGCCAAGGCCTTCAGATCGCTTCGGTCGCCGGCGACGTTCCCAGTCCGGCGCTCGACGGGGCGGCCCTCGACGAAGGGGCAACAGCGCTCGCCCTGGCCGCGCTGCGGTGGGCGCACGCGCGTCCGCCATTCTCGCGGGCCCGTCGTCCGAATCTCGCTGGGCGGGAACAAGCTGGCTCAGACATGGCGAACGCCGGTTTCTCCGGCTGCGTCGCCCTCCCGATCCTCTCTCCGCGGGGCGAAGCCTCCGGAGTGATCGCCATCCATAGGCGCGCAGCCGCCGCGCCCTCGGACGCAGGATCCGGAAGTGATGGAACCGCTTCGCCAAGATCGCCGGGATCGCCATCGAGCGGGCGCGCGCGGACGAGGCGCTGATCCAGGCTCGGCGCGGGCAGCCCGCTCGACGTCGCGCGCGGTCTCGCGACGCTGAACGCCGACGACGGGGTCCATATCGCCCATGCAGGTGAGCCGAGCCCCTGTCCGGAATCCCTGACCCACGCGAGCACCTGCGTGTGCGGATGCGCTGGCTCGCCGACCCTCCCGGATGGGGCCTGCCGCCGCCGCGACGGTTCGGCTGGACGCACTCGCGGGGGCTGCCGCAGCGCGCCAGAGACGTCGTCAGCCGGCTTGCGGGCGATGTTCACGGCAAAGGCGCCGAGCATGGAGAAGGTGGGATCTCGAACGGCGCGGCGCGGGAGGCGATGGACCCTGTCGGGCGGCGGAACCCTCAAGAGGGCCGCGCGCGCCTGCAGACGAGATCCGCGGCGGGACCGGGCCCGCATGGAGCGGCTGGACCGGGTCCAGCTGCTGCAGGTCATCCTGAACCTCTTGCCGAACGCGGTCGACGCCATGGCCGAGGTCGAGGATCGCCGACGGTCTCTCCTGGTCGAGACGGACTCGCCTGGACGACGGCGTGCGCCAGGTTGACGTAGTTCGGGACTTCCGGCACGGGCGTGGAGGCGGACGCCATCGAGCAGACTGCTCCAGCCTGGTCGACTCGAGCGAGGAGGACGGAACGGGGACCGGCCTGTTCGATCTGCTCGACTTCGAATTCACTGCGAGAGCCACGGCGGACGCATCTGGGCGAGCGCCAACGAAGACGGGCCGGGAGCCACGTTCGCCTTCGATCTTCCCGCCGCCGCGGACCAACTCCCCGAAGCCAGCGCGTCCCGGTCGGCCGCAGCGTTTTCAAATGCTCCTCGATCCGCCTGTCCGAGGGGCCCGGGAACCTCAAGATAGTCGGGTGCTTTCGGGTCCGGCCCGGTCATACCAATGTGCAGGTGGCGAGCCCGGCGCTCGCGATGGCATAGGCTGCGTGACCGAGGCTCAGACGCTGGAGGGCGAGGACGCGAGGATGGCTGACAAAGTGCTGGTGTTCTACGGTTCGTACCGGTCCGACCGCGTCGGCGTGCGTCTGGCGGACTACGCCTTCGTCAAGGGCCTTCGAACGCGCGGCGCCGACGCCGAACTGGTCGACGCCAAGGCAGTCGGTTTGCCCATGCTCGACCGGATGTACAAGGAGTCCACCCGAAGGGGGCGGCTCCTGCTTCCGATGGAAGACCGGTCGGGAGGATCCGCAGCGCCGATGCTTTCGTCTC
The DNA here is from genome assembly GCA_963775275.1 of uncultured Alphaproteobacteria bacterium. Lineage (GTDB taxonomy): Bacteria > Pseudomonadota > Alphaproteobacteria > Caulobacterales > Caulobacteraceae > JANWHQ01. The sequence goes on from CAVZII010000005.1 coordinate 3,458,550, forward strand.
TGTCGTGACCGGCGAGTACAACTGGGGCCCGCAACCGGGGTTGAAGAACCTCACCGACCATTTCCTCGAGGGGTGGTTTGGCGACCGGCCGCCATCGTCAGCTATTCGGCGGGTCGCTTTTCCGCGCCCGCTCCGGCACGGCGTGGCATCACCATCCTGTCCGAGATGGGGATCGTGGTTGTTTCGAGCACCGTCGCGGTCGGGCCGATCGCGCAGACGTTAGATGCCCAGGGCAACCCGATCGGAACCGGCGCCGTTAGGCGCGGAAGGCCTTCGGCCGCGTCGCGGATGACCTGGCCTGGTGGACCCAGCGGCCCGCGACCAGCGCCTGAGGCAAGCTCCGCCCTCTTAGCCGCCTGGCCCGGCCGCCCCACGGGGCTTGATCGCCTTGCCGCGCGGCATGCGACGCCGGGGGCCTCAGCGGTTCAGCGCCTTCGGACCGCTGACGAAGCGATTGCCCAGGGCGTAGAACGCAGGCCCGGCTCGCCTCCTTTGAGAGCCCGATCCGGACGCGGGTTCGTATTTCACGGGCGGGCGAACGTCGTGCGCGACCCCACAAGGGCCCGGCCCGGGGAAGGTCGACGCCGTCCAGGCGGCGATCGATCTGCAACGCCATGGCCAGACGCCCGGGTCCGCGGGCCAGATCCCGCAGGTCCTGCACGCGCCGGTTCCGCCGCATCGTTTCGACACCCTGGAGCGGCTCCAGCGCCCTGATCAGGACGCCCGCGCCGACGCCGGCGGCCTCGCTTGAAACGTTGAGCACGTAGGAAACGCCGTAGGCGAGGTAGACATACGCGTGCCCGCGGGCAAGGAAGAGGGCGCGGTCGCGCGGTGGCGTCTCGCCGCGATACGTATGGCCCGCAGCGCGCGACCGGATAGGCCTCGGTCTCGACAATTCGCCCGCTGAGCACGGCTTCAGGCGTCACCCGCACGACGAGCTTGCCGATCAGTGCCGCGCAAGTTCGACGGTGTCGAGGGGGAAGCCGACCGCGTGACCACGTCATATGTCCGGCCCGTCATCGCCGGCGCTCCTTGCGACCTGTCCAACGAAAGCGGCATCGGAAGCCCGGGCATGCCGTCCCCTGGCGATGCCGAGGACTGCATCCTTCTGAAGTCGTCGTCGGCGCAGGAAGGTTCATCAATCGCACGAAGATGGCGGCCGCGGTTGGGGGCCGCGGCCTCGCGGCCTCGCGGCCGCTGCGGCCGATACGATGGTGTCCACGATACCTACGTCCAATCGAAACCTCGCGGCAGAGCTGAACAGGTAGGCGGCGCCGGCTCCTCCTGCCCGGAGAGGGCGCCTATGATTTTTCAGAAGCGAGGGGCGTCGTGTCGCCGACAACCACCTGGAGCAGTCCACTCTGCAAGAGCCGGGATGAGCGGGCCTTCGGCCATCTTCCCGAACACCGGAGCCAAGCCATGCTGGCGTCCATGGAGCGTCGCGCGCGCCCTGCCAACGAAGGGGCTTGGCTCCTCCTCGCGGAGCTGAACCATCGCATCTGCAATGAGCTGCAGGCTGCGCTGTCGGCTTTGCGCCTCGCCCGGCGCGGCCTGGGCTCGGTGGAGCCGCTACGGTTCATCGACGAGGCGACGCTTCGGCTCGAGGCCTTCGGGCGTGAGCACAACCTCCTGGATCGCCAACGACGACAGGAACCCCTGTCGCAGCGGCTGGAGGCTTTGTGCCGGGCGATCTCGGTCGCCAGGGCGGCGCCGGCAGGGAATCCATGTCTCGCTGACACTGGACGGCGTGACCATCGATGAAGAGACCGCATGGACGGTCTGTGTCGTGGCGTCCGAACTGATGACCAACGCCTTCAAGCACGCCTTTACGCCGGGCCTGCCCGGCACGGTGAGCGTGGCTCTGAGGCAGGATGGGGAATGGCTGCTTCTCACCGTGGCCGACGACGGCGTTGGCGGCCTGGCCCGCTGTCGATCCGAGGAGCCGATCCTGGAGACGCGGGGGTTCGGCTCGGGAATCATCGCCGAGCTCGCCGAGCGCCTGGGCGGCTTCATGACCCGCGAGGCTGGACCGACGGCACCACGGCGACCTTCGGGGTCCCAGTGGCGTCGAGGATCCAACGATGACGAGGGCCGACGTCCTGACGGTCGGGCATGCCGCGCCCGGACCGCAATCCGCTGCAGCGCGCTGCGAAGACGAATTTCGAATTGGAGACCTGTGATGTCGGGTGCGAGCCAAGTGCAGGTTGGCCGAACGACCTACTTCATGCCGCCGCAGGCTGGATTCAGCGTGGCGCATTTCCTTACGGTCGCCGACATCGATCGATCGGTCCGGTTTATGAAACGGTGTTCGGAGGTCGCGTTCTCAGCACCGGCGACAGCAGCGGCGCCCCAGGGTACGTCGAGATCGCGAACACGTGGCTCATCGTCAACGTCGGGGGCGGTCCGACCCCCGACAAGCCATCGGTGACGCTGCGTCCGCCCCCGGCCCCGGGTTCAGTCAGCAGCTTCATGAACATCCGGGTGGCGGATATCCATGCCTGTTACGAACTGTGGCGATCCCGAGGGGCCGACTTCATCACGCCGCCGAAGGACAAGTACGGGGAGACGCGTTGCTACATTCGCGATCCGGACGGCTACATCATCGAGGTCGGCGAAAGTAAGCCTGGTTTCGCCTACGGCTGATGCGCCGGTCCGGCGGGTAGAGGAGCAGGAGAAGCCGAATGACCTGTAGCCACCTTGGACTGTTCTCGACGGTCACACCTTCCACCGACGGCTGCGAGGAATGCCTGAAGCTGGGCCAGACCTGGGTGCATTTGCGGATCTGCCGTGTGTGCGGGCATGTCGGCTGCTGTGATCAGTCCATCGGCCGGCATGCCGCCAAGCACTTCCAGGCGACCGGCCATCCGGTGATGGAGGCCTATTACGAGCCCGAAGGCTGGGGCTGGTGCTACATCGACGAGGCGTTCATCGATCTCGGGGGCGATGTCACGGCCCATCCTCCAGGCTGGCGCTGGTGAGACGTTGGAGGGGCCGCGCGGTTCCCTTGGACCCAGGTCATCCGGGACCGTGGACGCCCCTCTCAGCCAGGTAGGCCGCCACTTCCGCGAGCCGGGTCGCGAAGCCCCATTCGTTGTCGTACCAGGCCGCAACGGAGAGCAGCGTTGGCCCCTGCATCGCCATGAGGGTCAGATCGATGATCGAAGAGTGCTCGTCGCCGACGATGCGCGCCGAGGGCCATTGGTCTTCCAGCACATCCATGACCCCTTGCAGCGGCGGCGTCGTCGCCGCCTTGCGGAAGACAGCCTTTACCTCCTCCAGAACGGCCGGACGGCCAATGACGAGGTTGGCTTCCACGATGCTGCCGGTCCTGACCGGGACCCGGTAAGCCTTCCCGGTGACGGCCAGCTCGCTCCATATGAACTGCAGCGCCCGGGCCGCGCCGGAACTCGTGGGAATGATGTTCTCCGCGGCCGCCCATGAACGACTGCGGACCCGCATGGGCTGGTCGGTGAGGGTCTGGGAGTTGGTGTAGGCGTGGACGGTCGTGAAAAGGCCCAACTCGATCCCGAAGCGTTCCCTGACGACCGCGATCACCGGCGCGAGCGCGTTTGTCGTGCAACTGCCCATGCTGACGATCCGATGTCGCTCGGCATCGAAGGTCTCGAGATTGATCCCCGCCAGGAGGACCGCGTCGCAGTCGGCGAGCGTGGCGCTGGGGGCGCTGACCAGGACCAACCGCGCCCCGCGGTCGATGTGCGCCTGGGCGCCGGCCCTGCGCACCGCTCTGCCCGTACAGTCGACCACCAGGTCCACGCCCAGAGCGCCCCAATCGGGCAGCCCCTCGGCCGCATTCACATAGGCGATCGTCCGGCCGCCGATGCTCAGGCTCCCGTCGTCCGCCGAAACCGGCTCGGACCAGCGACCGTAGTTGCTGTCCACCTCGAAAAGGGCGGCCAAGGTGGCCGCGTCCTTCACGTCCGAAATCGCCGTCGGGCTCCAAAACCGCCTCTTCAGGGCGGCTTTCAGCGTCGTGCGGCCTATCCGCCCGAAGCCGTGGATCGCGATCCTGGCCATGGCAGCCTCCTACGAGTCTCGCGAGGCCGGCTGGGATACCGTCCGGACCAGCTACGGCAGGACGAATCCACGGTGCAGCCAGCCCCGCACCCTTCCCCGTGCGAGGAAGATCATCGACGTCGATTGGAGCACACGGGCCGAGGACAAACGATCAGACGATGGTGTCGCCGGCGCCTTCGGATGAAGACTTCGCTTCAGACGTAGCCATGTGGGAGTTGCCGGCGCAGGCCAATACGTAAGTGCAATGGCTCTCCGGCGCCCGGTTGCTAGTGTTCGGGCCGGCCGGCGCCCATTCGGCGGATGGCATTTCCAGCGGATGGAGCTTCAAGGAGGCTCTCATGGACCAGACTGTGGTCGAAGGTGCGCCTCTGACCGACATCGAAACCCTCCGGCGCCGCGCCAAGGCGAATTTGGAGAGCGGCGCCGTGACTGACAGCTATGTCGGCGACGCTGCACGGATGATCGGGATCCTGCAGGGCGTCTTGGCGACCGAGCTCGTGTGCGCCCTGCGCTATCTGCAGCATTCCATTGTGGCGACGGGCCTCGCGAGCGAGAGCGTGAAGGCGGAGTTCGCCGAACACGCCAAGGAAGAACAGCGGCACGCCATGGTGATCGCCGAAAGGATCAACCAGCTGGGCGGCGCACCAGACTTCAATCCCGCCAGCTTGGCCGATCGGTCGGCCGCGCAATACGAGACCGCGGACGACCTTGCCACCCTCATCCGCCAGAATCTCGTGGCCGAGCGGATCGCCATCGATCACTACCGCGAGCTCATCCGGCACGTCGGCGACAACGATCCGGGGACGCGAGTGATGCTGGAGTCCATCCTCACGGTCGAGGAGGAACACGCCAGCGACATGCTGGACCTCCTGTACGCTCACACAAATTCCTGAGGCCCGCCGCGGCGGTCGATCGCCTGCCTTGCTGGTCGTCCGAGCTGGAGCGTCCCGCACCTGGATTCCGGCCCGGGCCGTTACGGGGTGGCGCGGGAAGCGGGCGTCCGTTCACCGCTCCGCAGCATTCACGCACGGCGTCACCTTAGGACAACGCGGGGCATGGGGTCTCAGGCGCCCTGCGGAAGGAGGCCCAGGCGGTCGCCCATCTTCACCAGCTCGGCGAACGATTTGGCCTGCATCTTCTCCATCACCCGACCGCGATGCGCCTTCACCGTGATCTCACTGATGCCGAGCTCCCAGGCGACCTGTTTGTTGAGCAGCCCTGCCACGACCAGGGTCATGACTTCACGCTCACGACGGCTCAGCAGTGCGTAGCGCTCGCGGAGCGCATTCAGCGCCGCGCGTTCGTCCACCGCGGCGCGGCTTCGTTCCAGCGCGGCCTCGATCGCCGCCAGCAGAACCTCGTCCCTGAACGGCTTGATCAGGAACTCGGCCGCTCCGGCCTTCATCGCTCGCACGCTCATGGGCACGTCGCCGTAGCCGGTAATGAAGATGATCGGCATGTGCGACCGCTCGCCCGCGATCAAAGCCTGCAGGTCGAGTCCGTTCAGATCGGGGAGGCTGACGTCGAGGACGAGGCAGCAGGGTCCGGACGCGGAGGGCCAGGCCAGAAAGGCCTCCGCGGACTCGAACACGCGCGGCTCCCAGCCCGACGTCGCGATCGCGGCCTCCAGTGCCTCGCGGACCGACACATCGTCATCGACGACGAACACGGATGGGATGGCGTCCGGCATGATGGCTGGCCTCCTGAACGGGGCGGTGGCGGTCGTGTCGCGGCAAGTGGGCGGTCCCATGTGTCGGTGCTCAGCTCTGCTCGAGCGCGGCGGCCACCGCTTCGACGATCGCAGTCTCAGTGAACGGCTTGATCAGACAGGCGACCGCGCCCCTCCGCAGCACGTCCCGAACGGTCTTGTCGTCCGATCGCGCGGTGATGAACACGATTGGAATGTCGGCCCCGCGCCTGGCCAACTCCAGTTGGAGCTCCGGTCCGGTCATGCCGGGCATCGCCACATCGAGCACCAGACAGCCGGTCTTCGCCAGGCTGGGCGAGGCGAGGTACGCCTCGGCGGTTGCAAACGCCTCGACGTCGTAGCCGAAGGACTGCAGAAGCGCGGGCAGAGACTCGCGGACCGACACGTCGTCATCGACGATCGAGACGAGGCTGCGTTGGTCCATTCCGTACCCTCCACGGGACCTCTGGCGGCGCCTGGGGTCCCCACTGCCGTGCGCGAGGGGCGAACTCGAGGGGACGCAACTCAATTCCGCTTCGACAACTCATGTCGCGCGCGCCTCAACGGTGCGCTGCCTGAATGAGCTGCGTCCATACCTACCAAGGTATCAGTGCACGAAGATTGCTGAGGTGACAGATGGAGCGCCGAAGGCCCAACGTCGTTCAGACACTGGTCCAGCAACGCTGGGGCAGGGCTGCGCGTAGTCGTTGTCACCAATTCTAGCTCGCAAAACATATCTCATTGGGATATTCCTCCGGCGGTCCGGAACACCATCAATGCCCGTGTTCATGGACCTGGTCGTCACCGCCGCTTGGGGCGGTGGAGTTGAGGGAAGGCTGCGCCTATGACCAAGACGACGCCCCCGATCCGCTTCTCGAACACATGGCTGGACCAGACGCGCCATGTCTGCGCTTTCTTCAATAGCGCAGAAGAAGAGTACGACGTTTTGCTTCCATTTATTAGAGATGGATTTGAATGCGGTCACAAGGCCGTGCACGTCGTCAATCCGGATCAGAGGCAAGACCACGTCGAGCGACTGACAAGAGCGGGAATAGACGTGGAGATGCGGCGGCGGAGCGCGGCCAGTTCGAGCTTCGCATCAACACCGAGACCTATCTGCAGGACGATCGCTTCGACTTTGACAGGATGCTCGCAGCATTCGAGCAGATGGCGAGCGGAGGCGCCGCCGGGGAGTTTCCGCTCAGCCGGATCGTCTGTCGGATGGATTGGGCCGCCGAAGACCAATCCTACCTCGAGGATCTTGTCGCGTTCGAGGCGCGTGTGAACGACGTCTGGCGCCGGCACGAGGACGTCGTCGTCTGCACATACGACCTTGCGAAGTTCGGCGGGGACACGGTCATCGACATCCTGCGCACCCACCCGATGGTCATCGTCGGCGGCCTGCTGCACCAGAACCCCTTCTTCGTGCCGCCCGAGGAATTTCTGCTGGAGCTACGCGCGCGGCGCGCTCGGCCGTCAGCCCCGTAGCGGCGCCGTGCCGTCCGACCCGGCCGTCGAAATCAAGCGCCTGCAGCGCTGCATCAACGATCTGGTGAGCGTCACGGCTCTGCCGGCCACGTGGGTCGGCGCGGAGACATCCCAGATCGTGACCTCGCTGGTCGACGCGCTCCATCGGGTGCTGGACCCCGATTTCGTCTACATGCGGTTCGTCGACCGGGTCGCCGGAACACAGGTCGAAAGCCTGCGGCCGGCGTCCAATCGGAATCATCTCGCGGCGGGCATCGCCGCCTTGATGCTCCAGGTCGGAAACGACCCCCCGCAATGGCAGGCTCGCTCCCTGCAGATGCAAGTCGGCGGCGATGTCGCCATCGCCGCGGCGCCGTTGGGACTGCACGGCGACCTGGGATTCGTCCTGGCGGGATCGCGGCGCGCGGACTTCCCGGGTCGGACCGAGCGCCTTCTGCTCGACGTCGCGGCCAACCTGGCGGTGGTGGGTCTGCAGGAAGCCCATCTGCTGAACGCGCACAAGCTGGCTGCGAGCGCGTTGGACGAGCGCGTCGTTCAGCGGACGGCGGAGCTCGCCGAGGCCAATCGGGCGCTGACGGCCGAGGTCGCGGAGCGAGGCCGCGCGCAGGAGGCGCTCAGCGTGAGCGAGATCGAGTTGCGCCGCGCCCATGCGCAGCTGGCGGAAGCCCAACGCCTCAGCAAGACGGGAAGCTTCACCTGGGACGTCCTGAAGGACGAACACGACTGGTCCGAAGAAATCCGCCGCACCTTCGGCTTCGATCAGGCGGACAAGGTGACCACCGACATGATCCGGGCGGCCATCCATCCCGGGGATGCGGCCGAAGTGGAGCGCGCGATCAGCGGCGCGGCGGAGGGGCGGAATTTCGACCTCGTCTTCCGCATCGTCACGCGCGCGGGCGAGTTGCGCCATGTCCGGGTCGTCGGTGATCGCGTTGAGCACATCGCCGACCGACCCGTCTTCATCGGCGCGCTGCAGGACGTGACCGAGAGCACCTTGGCCGAAGAGGCTCTCGAACGCGCACGTCGGGAGCTCGCCCACGTCTCACGGATCACGGCGCTCAGTGCGCTCACCGCCTCGATCGCCCACGAGGTCAATCAGCCGCTCGCCGGCATCGTGACCAACGCGGGCGCCTGTGTGCGCATGCTGGGCGCAGAGCAGCCCGACATCGCCAGCGCTCTGGCCACCGCCCGGCGTACGATCAGGGACGCAAACCGCGCAGCGGACGTGATCAAGCAACTGCGTGCGCTGTTCTCGAGGAAACCGCTGGCGAGCGAACTCGTCGACCTGAACGACGCCGCCCGGGAGATCCTGACCCTCTCCTCGAGCGAGCTGCAAAACGCACGGGTGATCCTGCACAGCGACCTGCTCGACGGCCTGCCGCCCGTCCTGGGCGACCGGGTCCAGCTGCAGCAAGTCATGTCGAACCTGGTGCTCAACGCCGCCCAGGCGATGCAAGCTGTCGACGACCGGCCGCATGACCTCTGGATCTCGACCTCCGAAGACAGAGGTCAGGTCCTGCTGGCGGTGCGGGACTTCGGCGCAGGGGCCGACACCGGACAGCTCTCGCAACTGTTCAACGCCTTCTACACGACCAAGCCCGACGGGATGGGCGTCGGGCTGGCGGTCAGCCGCTCGATCATCGAAGCCCATGGCGGACGCCTCTGGGCGAGCCCCAACGACGGGCCGGGCCTGACCTTCACGTTCTCGGTGCCGATCAAGCCGGACGCGCAAGCGACGACGTGAGGAGACGTCGCCCGCGCCCGGACGCCGCGCCGGTCAGGCGGCCTTCGCGCGTCCGTGCATCAGTCTCAGCAGCTCCGTCGCGCCGGCGGTGGACGACGCGGGGTTCTGGCCTGTGACCAGGCGACCGTCGACCACGACGAACGGCAGCCAGTCGTCGGTCTTCTCGAAGACGCCCCCCAGGCGTCTCAGTTCGTCTTCCACGAGGAAGGGCACGACCGCGGTCAGCCCCACGGCTTCTTCTTCGGTATTCGTGAAGCCGGTGACCCGCTTTCCCTTCACGATCGACGAGCCCTGGTATGTCACCCGACGGAACACGCCTGGCGCGTGGCAGACCGCCGCCACCGGCTTTCCGGCGTTGTAGAAGGCCTCGATCAGGGCGATGGAGGTCTCGTTGTCGACGAGGTCCCACATCGGGCCGTGGCCGCCCGGGTAGAACACCGTATCGAAGTCGTCCGCCGCGACCTGGTCGAGCCTGACCGTGTTCGCGAGCACCTTCTGCGTCGCCGGATCGTTCTTGAAGCGGGTCATCGCCGGGGTCTGATTGTCGGGATCGTCGCTCCTGGGATCGATCGGCGCCTGACCGCCCTTGGGCGAAGCCAAGGTGACCTCGGCTCCGGCGTCGGTGAACACGTAGTAGGGAGCGGCGAACTCCTCGAGCCGAGAATCCGGTCTTCCTGCCGGTGTCTCCGAGAGTGTCGTGGGAGGTCAGGACCATCAGGATCTTCATCGCCGGTCTCCATTGATGACGTCGCCGGCCCAGGGACCGCCGAGCTGTCGAAGCGAGCATGCGGACAGGGCGGATATCCATTGGACGAAGGTGTCGTCGGCGCCGTCGTGTCACGTCAGAAAGTCGCCTGGACGTGCGCGGCGAACACGACCGTGTCCGGGCGGGTGTCCAGCGCGCCCGGCCGGACGACATATTGGATCGACGGCCTCACGAGCAGCCACGGCTCGGCCTGCCAGCCGTAGTTCAGCTCGACGAGCTGCTCGTCGCTCTGGACTGGCTTTCCGGCGCGCCGTTCGGCATCGCGCACACGGCCGTTCACGTTGAGCCGGATCCAGCTCAGGCTGACGATGTCGTCGTCACGGCCGAACGCGCCCCGGAGGCTCGCGCCGGCTTCATAGGTCGAGCTGAACAGCCCCGTGATCGGATCGCTGAACGTGGCCACGCCGAAGACGCTGAGGCCCTGCATCCGTCCCGGCCGCCATTTCCAGATCTGCTGGGCCGCCTGGACGTAGCCGCCGATCCGATCGTGCGCGAGCCGTGTCGGATCGCCGAGATCGGGCGTGCGCGAGCTGTCGTAGTAGAACCCGACCTTGTAGACGCCCGTGTAGTCGGCGGGCGTCTTGCCGCGCACGTAGCCGACCTCGATCGGCGTGATGACGCCCGTGGTGCGGGAGAACCCGAGGTCGAAGCCGTTCGAGTGCTGTTTTCTCGCGGGCGTGACGTCGTAGATCCCGCCCTGCACGTACCATCCGGACCGGGCCTTCCACTTCAGGCGGCCGCCCCAGGCGCCGGTCGGCGAATCCAGCCATCCCGAGCCGTACAGCAAGCCCAGCGGATGGCCGCAGTCGCCGTTGTTGTCGAAATTGCAGACATACGACAGGCCGCCGAAGTCGTTCCCCAGGGAATAGAACCCGCCCTTGAAATCGAGGCGGTCTCCCAGGAAGTTCCGCTCGTAGCTGAGCTCGTCGAAGCGAAGATTCTGCCCCTGGCCCCAGAACGCCTGGTTCTGGATGTAGGCCCCGGTGAACCTGTCCTGGATGGCGTCGCCCCACCGGTCCGAGAACAGGATGCGGACCGTCCCGCCGTCGCTCCAGTGCAGCTTTCGCAGATCGAGCACCGCCCCCAGGTTCAGCTGCTGGGCCGAAGCGAAGCCGTGTCCGTTGTATCCGCGCTGGTTGACCGCCGGGTCCCAATAGAAGCGTGCGACGAGGTCCACCCCATCGTCGGAGAGACGCTTTCGCCAGCCGAGGTTCTTGAGCAACGGCGCTTGCGGAACGCTGTCCAGGGGCTGGACCTGGGCCAGCGCCGTCAACGGCGCGCCGGTCAGGACGGCTCCCGCGAGCAGGGCGGCGAAGGGCTTCATTTCGAAGCTCCGTGTCGACGCGCGGCTTGCCACACGGCCACGAAGATCAGAGCGAGAACGGCCAGGATCGCCGCCGCGGCGAGCCAGACCGCATGCACGATCAATCCCGACGAGCCGCCCCGGCGCGCCACCGCCACGTCATGGTGACTGACACGGGCCTTCGGGTCGCCGAAGGTCGACAGCACGTAGTTGCTGACCGCGGCCACCTGGTCGTCGCTGAGGGCCTGAACATATGAACCTGACCCGAAGCCCGGCATCTCGACGCGCTTGCCGTCGATGTCGCGGTGGACGCCGAACACGATCGACGCCACGAGGTTGTCGGGCCGCGGCGCGCCCGTGGCGGTGTTGTGGAACAGCGAGGGATAGGCCTGGTCTGGCGTGCCCGCGCCGTCCCGCTGGTGGCAGCTTGCGCAATAGCGGCTGTAGAGGACGGCGCCGTCCGCGCCGTGCGGGGCGAAGTCGCCGCGCACCAACGTCTCCAGACGCGTCGGCGCGCCCCAGCCGAAGTCGGCGGTGGTCGCGCCACGCCGGTGAACCGGCCGGACGGTTTGGATATAGGTCGCGATCGCCGACAGGTCCTGGTCGCTCAGGTGCTGCAGGCTGTTGGCGACGGCCTCCGCCATCCCTCCAGCCGCCTGGCTCTTGCCGTGTACGACACCGCTCCTGAGGTACTGGACGAGTTCGGCGTGGCTCCACCCGCCGACGCCGCTGACCGCGTCGGACGTGATGTTGGGCGCGTACCAGGACCCGATCGGCCCGCCGGCGTAGGCGCGGCCCGTTTCCCGTCCCATCAGGACGTTGCGCGGCGTGTGACAGTCCGAGCAGTGCTCCAGCGCCTCGGCGAGATAGGCCCCGCGATTCCACGCGGCGCTTCGCGCCCGGTCGGCGTGGAACCGCCCGTCGTGGAAGAACAGCGCGTTCCAGACCCCCATGGTCCAGCGCAGGTTGAACGGAAATGGCAGGCGTGTGGCCGGCGCGCGCGCTTCCACCGGCTTCACGCCTTTCATGAAGTAGGCGTAGAGCGCCGCGACGTCGCCGTCCGAGAGCTTGGTGTAGGCGGCGTACGGCATCGCCGGGTAGAGATGGCGGCCGTCGGCCCGCATGCCCTCCCTGAGCGCGCGCGCGAACTGCGCCTCGGTATAGCCGCCGATGCCATAGGCCTTCGATGGCGTGATGTTGGTGGAGTAGATCGGGCCGAGCGGGGACGCGATGGCGTAACCGCCCGCGAACGCGCTGCTTCCGGATGGGTTCGTGTGACAGGATGCGCAGTCCCCGGCGATCGCCAGGTAGCGGCCGCGCGCGACCTCGCTCGCCGACGGCGTCTGGGCCCGGGCGGCTCCTCCGAGCATCGCGACCGCGATCAGGGCGAGGGTCAACCGGCGCATTACGCGCGCCCCAGCGTGCGCTGGATGGCGTCGGCCGACTTGAGCGCCAGCGCAGCCATGCTGAGCGTCGAGTTGACCACGCTGGCGGACGGCATGGGTCCGCCGCCGGGCAGCCAGAGGTTGGCGTGGTCATGAGCCCGGCAGTCCCCGTCGACGACCGACGTCTTGGGGTCCGGTCCCATGATGGTGCTGCCCATCATGTGGTTGTTGGCGTTCAGGTGGGTGGTGACGCTGAACTCGACCGCGTTGAACAGGCTGCCGATGTGCCTGAGCTGCCGGATCGAGGCGTCGTAGCCCTCCCAGATGTAGTCGCTGAGCTCATAATTCACGTCCGGGCACGGCAATCCCATGCCGTCCCTGCGCGAGGCGCTGAGCGTGAGCCGGTTGTTCGGATCCGGCAGGGGCTCGAGGCTGATCGAGAGGTCGACGCCGAAGATGGCGCGTCGCCGAATCTCGTCCTGCAGCGCCTTGCCGGTGAGCCCCAGCTTCAGGGCCTGGGCGGCCGCCGGCGCGACCCTGCTGATGTTGTTCAGGATGATCTTGTTGGCCGAGTAATGCGAGCGGAACGCGCCGTCGCGCGGCCCCACCATGCAGCTCGACTGCGCCGGCCCGCGGCCGAGCCAGAGCGGCTGGTCGGCGAGGAAGGTGCAATGGAAACCGGAGTGGTCCATCATGTTGCGTCCGACCTGGTCGGACGAATTGGCGACGCCCGCCGGGTTCTGGGCGTTGGCCGCCATCAACAGCAGACGCGGCGTCTCCAGGGCGTTGCAGGCGATCACGAACGCCAGGCCCGTCGCGCGGTGGGAGACGCGGCGCGAGTTGTACCAGCGGACAGCCGTCACCCGGTTGTTGGCGTCCGTGTCGACCGCGTAGACCACGGAGTCCGCCAGCACCTCGACGCCTTTGGCCTCGGCGCGCTCGACGGTGTGAATGGCGTTGTACATCGCGCCGATCGGGCAGATCGGCTGGCAGTTGTTGTTGCCGCAGCAGGCCGGCCGCCCCTGCCAGGGCTGCACCATCCGCCCCTGCGGAATGGGAACGCTGTTGTAGCCGTGCGGATTCACCACCTCCGCGAACCGCCGATCGCCGTGCGCCCACGGGATCATGTCCGCCGGGTATGGCTTTGACCGTTGCGTGGGGGACTGCAACGCCGGGTCGTTCGGCCCGGACACGCCCAGCGCCTCTTCGGCCCGGCAATAGTAGGGCTCCAGATCGTTGTAGCTGATCGGCCAGTCCAGCCCGACGCCGTAGGTGGTGCGCATCCTCAGGTCGACCGGCAGGTGCCGCCAGCACGAGGCCGCCCAGTGCCAGGTCGTCCCGCCGACCGCCTTCACGTAGGTCTGGACGTAGCTCTTGCCGTCCTTCCCGCTCAGGTGAACGTAGTCGTTGGGCGGGAAGTAGAGCGGGAACGGCGCCTTGTCCGTCTCGGGGAAGATTCCGTCGAAATCGCTGCCGAGCCGCCGCTGGAAGCTCGCATTCCGCCAGTTCTCGACGACCTCGCCCCGGTCGATCCTGGGGCCGGCCTCGATCATCAGGACCGAGTGGCCCGCGTCGACCAGCTGTTCGGCGATCAGCGAGCCCACCACGCCGGAGCCGACGATCACCACGTCCGCGTGGGCGTCCCCGTCTTGGAACGACGGCCTCCTCATGGCCGCACCTGTCCCTGGGCGGGAGGCGTTATCCCTGCGGCAGGCGGCTCGGCGGTCCACCAGGCAGGACCGCCCATCGCGTAAGTCGGCGCGGGAAGGCCGTCGGCCACGGTCGCGTACATCAGCGCCTCGGCGTAGGCGACCGTCCGCGCCTTCACGCCCTTTCCGACCGCGCCCGTGAACCAGGCGCTCGCCAGCGCGCCTGTGGCGAGGTCGAGTCCCTGCGCATGCGCCGTGGTCGCGAGGGAAAGCGCCGCGGGCGCGCGCGCCAGCCAGGAAAGCCGCCTCAGCGAACTCCAACCGCTCCGGCGCAGCGTCCGTGAACGCCTTCCAGTACCTGCGCGCCAGCACCGGATCCAGGCCGCCGATCCCGGTGACCATCTGCGACGCCTCCCGGAAGCCTTCTGGGGGATCGTTCGGGGCGGCCGTCGCACGGGCTATCGCCGCAGGCATCAGCTGCAGCCCGACGGCCGCCGCCGACAGGCTGAGAATCCCGCGCCGAGACCACCCACTTCGATCGACGGCTACGCCTCGCATCGCGCGCTCCCACACAACCGGGGGCGGCCTTCGAGGTCAGGAATATCCATCTCTTCTATTCCCGGACCTCAGGAAGCTCGTCCCATTCAAATGCCCGGCACAGTTATGCGATCGATAGGAGGGTGAATATTGGACCATGGTATTTTGTATACTTAGGTATTGGGATGGCGCACTGAGTCACTATTGCGCCTCGCCGCGAAGGATTCGTCGATACCTAAGTCCTATGGCCCCGGCGCCGGCTTTGGCGTTTCAGACAGACCGGCTGCTTCGCCGAGGTGGCGTACCCATGCGCCGGGTTCCGGCGGCCGGGTTCGCCCTTCGCCCGCAAGATCGGCCGACATGATCGCGAATGGCCGTGGCCGTTCGCTCACCTTCCAGGGAGGGTCCCGTGCCGCACGCCCCCAAGGTGTCGACCAAGTCAGGCCACCTGCCCGGCCAGGGGGAGTTCCGCGCGATCCATGCCGAAGACATCGCCTGGACGCGGTTCCCAGCGTTTCCCGCAGAGGCGAGGCTCGCCATTCTGATCGGCGACCCGACCAGGCCGGGCCCCTATACGATCCGGGTCAAGCTCCCGGCTGGCGTCCGGATGGACCCGCACCGCCACCCCGAGGACCGCGTCTACACGGTGATCTCCGGGGTTTTCTATATCGGGCTCGGCGAGACGTTCGACGAGAGCAAGCTCGTGGCGCATCCGCCCGGAGCGGTGATCGTCCTGCCGGGCGGTCAGGCCCACTTCCACCATGCGAAGTCGGGTGAGTACGTCACCCAGGTCACGGCCATCGGCCCCCTTGGCCTCGGCTATGTCGATCCGACCGATGATCCCCGCGCACAGTCGGGGCGCGAGTTGCCAGGCGACGGATCCACGTGATCAAGGACGATCGCCGCCGCCGTTGAAGGCCGGGCCAACCAGGACCCGAGCGCCCCGCCTCGCGCGGCCGGAAGCCCCCCGGACATCTCTGAAGCGATCTCCATGTAGTTGCGCGGCCCCCCTGGACGGACGTCCGCGGGCCGGCGCCCAGAGGCCCGGCCCGCGTCTTAAGCGCAACTGAACGTCCATCCCGCCCGCCCTGTTGAATCCAGGACGGTTGGTTCTAGGCCCTTCCAGCAGTTCCGCCGTGTGCGGGATCCCGCCCGGCGACGCTGGAATACGGCCCTCCCGGCTGTTGATAGAGGAGCCAGAGTTGAGCGGCCGCGAGCGCGGCCACCGCGCAGCCCAGCGTCACGTAGGTCCAGGCTGAGCCGACATGGGCGCCGAAACCGAAGATCCAGGGCGAAATCGCGGTCCACGATCCGAGCACGACGTTGGTCCACTCCTCCCAGGCCGAAAACCCGATCAGCGCGCACGTGGCGTTGAACGCCACCAGCCCGCCAATCGTCCATGCGTTCCAGTTCGCCGCCTGCGTGGCCGGACCGACGACCCAGGGCAGGCAGAACACCGCCATCCCCAGAACTAAGTTCGTACCGTCGATCCATGATCGCGTGCGTGGTTGTTGTCGCATGATCAGCCTCTCTTTCCGCTTCCGTGATGCCTGAATTGGAAAGGCAAGAACAACGCAAGTCCGGTTCATTGGCATACCTCCGCCGCTCCGCCCTCTCGCAAACCCGCCGAAGAAACCGATATTCGGCCGTACTTCCGGCAGATCTCGCAAGATCAACTCAGTCGAACGGTGGCGAAAATGGGATCGACATCCGGCGATCCGCCATTGGACGATGGTATCGTCGATACGTTCGGACCATCGCGCGCGAACTGCAAAGGAGCGACGCTGTTCAGGTGTTGGCGCGCGGCCGAAGACGTCGGGTCAGTGCGCGCGCTTGATGCGCCTGGAAGCGCGACCGGCGTAGGCGGATGCGATGGAGCCTATTCCACCCAGTGGGCGGGTGACGGCCATGGACGTGGGGATCGAAGTCCGGCGTCGCCGCACCGACTTGTTGATTCTCGCGCTGTTGGCCGTCGTCGCCGGAGCGGCGACCGGTCTTGTCGTGTCGGTCTTCAGATTGGCCCTGGCCGTGGTCAATGGATGGCGCGACGCCGCGATTGGACAGGCTCATCACCTGCAAATCGCCGGCTTCCTGCTGACCGTTGCGGGATGCGCGATCGCCGCGATGGCTGCCGCTTGGCTGGTGCAGCGCTTCTCGACCTACGCGTCTGGAAGCGGCGTTCCGGAGGTCGAGGCCGCGCTTGCCGGCGCCCTGCCCTCCGCGCCGCTTCGGCATATCCTGTTCGTCAAGTTCGCCGGCGGGCTCCTGTCGATCGGCGGCGGCATGGCTCTCGGGCCGGAGGGGCCCGGCGTGCAGATGGGCGCTGTGATCGCGCGCCTGATCGGGACGCTCTGCTGCCGCGCCTGGCCGGATGCGCGGGCGCTCGTAGCCGCCGGCGCCGGCGCAGGCATCGCCGTCGCCTTCAACGCACCGATCGCCGGCGCCGTCTTCGTCCTTGAAGAGCTCATGCGAAGGTTCGAAGCGCGGGTCGCGATAGCCGGCCTCGCCGCGTCTTCAACCGCCATTCTGGTGTCCAGGGTGCTGCTCGGCGACGCGCCGGTGCTGCATGTGATGGCCAGCGATCATCTGGGCTCGGCCGGCGGCCCTCTGCCGTACGCCGCGGCGGCGACCTGGCCGCTCTACCTCACGCTCGGCGCATGCGCAGGCGCCGCGTCGGCGCTCTACAATTTCATGATCGTCGGCGCCTTGGGGCTGTCCGATCGACTCCAGCGCTGGCCGGCGGAGACCAAGGCGGCGATCGTTGGCGCAACGGTGGGCGTGCTCGGCTGGCTCGCGCCAGGCCTGATCGGGGCGGGTGATGGCGTCTCGCAACGTGTTCTGACCGGCGCGGCGCTGGCCGGCGGGGTTCCGACCGCTCTGTTCCTGCGGTTCCTCCTGGGGCCGGCATCCTACGCTGCACGAACGCCGGGCGGGTTGTTTGCGCCGCTCCTGACGGTCGGAGCCTTGATGGGATATCTCATGGGAGGACTGTGCCAGGCTGCCTTCCCTGCGCTGGCGATCGAACGACAAGCGTTCGCAGTCGTCGGCATGGCCGCGTTCTTCACCGGCGTGGTTCGCACCCCGATCACGGGGATCGTCCTTGCGATTGAGATGACCGCGGCATTCACGACCCTGCTCCCCATGCTTGTCGCCTGCTTCACGGCGATGCTGGTCGCCGAGTTGGTGGGCGGTCCCGCGATCTACCACTCTCTTCGAGAGCGGCTCATCGCCGAGTTAAGGCTGGTCAGCCGAAACAATACGTAGGGCGTCTCGCCCAGGGCGGCCAATTCTGGCCCGGATCGCACGCGCGGAGGTCATGACTTCATCGCCAGCGGTCGGGCCGAGGGTAAGCTTGAAGACAAGGACCGTTTGCCGGGCGCGGCGTGAAACGCCTCGGCGGCAGACCGGCCTCGGCTCTTTGGAGCCCGGTGCGGACCGCCCAAACAATGGCTCCCCGGGTAGGACTCGAACCTACGACAAGTCGGTTAACAGCCGACTGCTCTACCAACTGAGCTACCGGGGATCGGCTCTGGCCGGAGCGGCGCTCATACGGCGCCCGACCCGCGCTTGCAAGGCGCGCGCCGTCGCAGACCCCGGGGTCGTCCGCCGGCCGGCCGGCGGGCCAAAAAAAGAGCCCGGCGCTGGGCCGGGCTGGAAATGGAGTTGGTGATGGTGGTGGGTGTCTTCAAGGAAGACTCCATTAACCTGAACCGGACCGGTTAAGGCGGGGTTAACGGCGCCGCCGCGCGTAAGGCTAACGGCAACGATGTGCGTGCGCGCCGACCTGGTGTCCGATCACCCCGCCCGCGCCGGCGCCGATCAGGGTCCCGAGGGTGCGCGAGCCGCCGCCGGCGAGCTGGCTGCCGATGACGCCCCCGCCGATCACGCCGAGGACCGTGCCCGTGTTGGCCGAGCGATGGCGGGCGCGCCGGCAGCTTTCGGCGGAGCGGCGGTGGTAGGCGTAGCCGTGGTGATCGTGGTGGCGTGCGGCGCGGGCGTAGGCGTGCGGCTGGTGCGGCGCCACAGCCATGGCCGGCGGGGCCGCCAGCGTCAGGGACGAGGCCAGGACGCCCGCGGCGAGGAAGATCGTCTTCATCGATGTCCTCCCGGTGGTGGAGCCTTGGCCTGTGAATGGCTAAACCTGGGCCGAGTTCCACAGCCGAGTCCGGTCATGGCCACGCCCGACACGCCCCAGAGCCCCGCCACCTTCGTCCTCGTGCATGGCGCCTGGCACGGCGGATGGTGCTGGCGGCGGGTCGCCGACGCGCTGAGGGCCAAGGGTCACGCGGTCTACACCCCGACCCTGACCGGTCTTGGCGAGCGCTCGCACCTTTCCGATCCGAAGATCGACCTCTCCACCCATGTCGCGGATGTGGTGAACCTGATCCGTTGGGAAGGGCTGAGGGACGTGGTCCTGTGCGGCCACTCCTACGGCGGCATGGTGATCTCGGGCGTGGCCGAGCAGGCGCCCGAAGGCGCGATCGCCTCGATCGTCTATCTGGACGCCTTCCTGCCCGAAGACGGCAAGTCCCTGTTCGACTACACCGCGGTGGAGGGCCGCGAGGGGCTGGAGATGGCGCGCGCCGGCAAGCAGACGGGCTTCGTCGCCCCGATCCCGGCCGCGGCCTTCAACGTCAATGAGGCCGACCGCGCCTGGGTCGACGCCCAGTGCGTTCCCCAGTCCTACCGCTGCTTCACCGAGAAGCTGAGCCTGACCGGCGCGCGCGAGCGCATCCCCAGGAAGGCCTATGTGCTGGCGACGGGATATCCGGGCCTCTCCTTCGGCCTCTTCGCCGACCAGACCCGGGCCGATCCGGACTGGCGCTACTACGAGGTCGACTGCGGCCACGACGTGATGCTGGACGCGCCGGACCGGCTGGTGGAGATCCTGGAGGAGGCGGCTTGAGCGTCTGGATCTGGATCGCGCTCGGCAGCGCGCTCGGCGGCGTGGCCCGCTACGCCTGTTCGGGCCTGGTGGCGGCCTGGATCGGCGAGACCTTTCCGTGGGGCACCTTGACGGTGAACATCGTCGGCTCGTTCATCATCGGCTTCTTCGGGACGCTCACAGGGCCGGACGGGCGCCTGCTCGTGCCGGGCGACATGCGCCAGTTCGTCATGGTCGGGATCTGCGGCGGGTTCACCACCTTCTCCTCGTTCAGCCTGCAAACCCTGGCCCTGGTCCAGGACGGCGAGGTCCTCAGGGCGGGCATGAACGTGACCTTCTCGGTCGTGCTATGTCTGGTCTCGGTCTGGCTCGGCCACGTCTCGGCCGCGGCCCTGAACGCCGTCAAAGGGAGCTAGGGCGATGCAGGCGCCGCAACAGGCGGTCCTCCTCAGGATCTACACCCAGGAAGGCCGCCAGGCCGATCACCGGCCGCTCTACGAGGACATCGTTCTGAAGGCGCGCGAGGCGGGCCTGGCCGGCGCCACGGTGCTGCGCGGGCCGATGGGCTATGGCCACTCCTCGGTGATCCACACCGCCAAGATCCTGGACCTGTCGGCCAGGCTGCCGCTGGTGATCGAGATCGTCGACGAGGAGGCCAAGGTCCGCGCCTTCCTGGCGACGCTCGAGGGCCTGGACGACATCGGCCTGGTCACCCTGGAGAAGGTCGAGGTGGTCCGCTACGGGCGCGGCTGATCAGGTCCAGACCCCGGCGGTCCAGCCGGTCTCGTCGTAGTCGGCCAGGCACTGGTCCACCAGCGCCTGCATGGACTTCAGGTCGGGCCCCTTCTGGGCGTTGGTCAGGGTCTGCAGGCGGATGTCTTCGGTCCCGCCGGCGTAGTTGATCTCATAGAGCTCGTGGCGGCCGCCGAACTCCGTGCCGATGCAATCCCACAGGAGCTTCATGATCTTGACCCGCTCCATGGCGTCGACGCCGTGCGAGCCGCGCACGTACTGGTCCAGCAGCGGCCGCAGGTCGGGATCGGCGAAGTCGCGGATCGAGGACGGCAGGTAGATCAGCGACGAGGTCGCGGTCCGGCGGATGATGTCCATGATCCTGGGATAGGCGTCCGGCGCGAACACCCGGTAGGCGAGGGCGGCCTTGAGCTCGGGCAGGACCGCGCCGTCCTTCCAGGGGTCGGGATTGGCGGCCATGGCGTTGGACAGCGACCAGAAAAGGTTGCGCCAGGCGATGACCTCGCCGAGCGCCGCCTGGACGCTCCGGGAGTCGTCCTGGCCCGAGGCGTGAAGCGCCTTGGCGAGCAGGCCCGCCAGGAAGTCGAGCTTGACCGCGAAGCGCGTGCAGCCCTGGAACAGGAACCCCGGCATGAAGCCCGAGCGCGGGTAGAAGCTGAGGATCCGCTCGGGGTCGCGGTAGATCATCACGTCCTCCCAGGGCACGAACACCTTGTCGAGGATGAAGATCGCGTCGTTCTCGTCGAACCGGGAGGACAGGGGATAGTCGAACGGCGAGGCGCGCCTGGCGGCCGCTTCGTAGGAGGTGCGCGAGATCAGCTTCAGGCCCGGCGCGCTGATCGGGACGATGAACATGAGCGACATGTCCAGATCCTCGGTGGCGGTCTTGGAGCTCTGGCCCATGAAGTTGTAGTGGGTGATGGCCGCCGAGGTCGCGACCACCTTGGCGCCGGAGACGATGATCCCGCCGTCGGTCTCCTTGTCCACGCTGACGTAGACGTCCTTGACCTCCTCGGCCGGCTTGTGCCGGTCGATCGGCGGGTTGACGATCGCGTGGTTCATGAACGGGCAGGTTTCCTGCGCCCGCCGGTACCAGGCCCGCGCATTGGGCGCGTAGTCGCCATAGTAGTCGGGGTTGGCCCCCAGGGTGTTGGTGTAGGCGGCCTTGTAGTCGGGCGTTCGGCCCATCCAGCCGTAGGTCAGCCGCGACCACGCCGCGATCGCGCCCTGGGCGGCCATCAGCTCCTCGCGCGAGCGCGAAACCCGGAAGTAGCGGTGGGTGTAGCCGCCCGAGCCGGTGTCGGTGGGGCAGGTCAGGATGTCCTTGCTCGCCGGGTCGTGCAGGGCGTCGTAGAGCCTGGCCATCGAGCGCACCGAGTTGCGGTAGGCCGGGTGGACGGTGACGTCGGCGATCCGCTCGCCGTCGATCCAGACCTCGCGTCCGTCCTTCAGGCTCTCGATGTACTCCGCGCCCGTATAGGGCCGGCGCTTGTCGGCGATGTGGTCCTCGGGCCGCATGACGGAGCTCCCTGTTCGGCGCGCGAGCTTAGGTGAGCCCGGCGCCCGGCGCCGCAGTCTTCTGGCGTCGTCTCCGCGCGCGTCGACCGAGGCTCAGGACCACCCCGGTCAGCGCCGCCACGGCGAGGCTCGCCGGCAAGAGCACCGCGAGCGTGTTGGATGCGCCGGTCAACAGGCCGAAATTGGCGGCGGCCAGGACGAAGACGGCGGCGAGCGCCAGGCCGGACCCCACGGGAGCGACGACGGACGGCCAGAGGCGCGCCTGACGCTCGAGCCCGCGCCGCAGGAAGGCGGCCGCCGCGAACGACGTCAGCGCCATCAGGGCCAGCACGCCCAGCGTCGCCACATTGGTCAGCCAGCTGAACAGGGTCAGCACCGGGTCGGCGCGCGCCGCGGCGAAGACGGCGACCACCACGACGGCGATCGCCGACTGGGCCAGCGAGCCGAGATGGGGGCTCTGGGTCCTCGGGTGGGTCCGGCCCAGTCCGCGCGGCAGCAATCCGTCCCGGCCGAGGGCGTAGAAATAGCGCGCGGCCGCGTTGTGGAAGGCGAGCAGCCCGGCGAAGATGCTGGTGACGAAGAGGATCCGCAGCGCCAGGGTGAGGCCCGCCCCGGCGTATCGATCGGAGAGCTGGAACAGCAGCTGCGTCGGATCGGCCGCGGCCCTGAGGCTCGCCACCAGCCGGTCCTGGCCTGCGCCGAGGACCATGCACCAGGTGGTGAAGGCGTAGAAGGCGCCGATGAGCAGGACCGAAAGGTAGGTCGCGAGCGGCACCGTGCGCTGCGGATCGCGCGCTTCCTCCGCGTAGATGGTCGTGGCCTCGAAGCCGATGAACGAGGCGAAGCAGAACAGCAGGCCGATGGCGGGCGAGCCCTGCAGGAAGGCCGATGGCGTGAAGGGCCCGAGGCCGAGGCCATGCGCCCCGCCGCGCGCCAGGATCAGGACATCCAGCGTCAGCACGCACAGGTACTCGCCCGCCGCCAGCACGCCCAGGATGCGGGCGGAAATGTCGATCTGGCGATAACCGCACCAGCCGACCACGGCGATGGCCGCGCCCGCGCTCGTCCACCAGGGCGGATCCCAGCCGAACGTTCCGGCGAGAAGGACGGAGGCCGCCCGGCCGAACATCCCGTAGATGCCGACCTGCATGGCGTTGTAGCTGAGGGCCGCGACCATGGCGCCGGCCCCGCCGGCCGACGGGCCCAGCCCCGCCTCGGCGAAGGCGTAGAAGCCTCCCGCGCTGTGGATCCGGCGGGCCATGGCTGTGTAGCCGACCGAAAAGGCGACCAGGATGGCGGTGGCGATCAGATAGCCGGCGGGCATGCCAGGCCCGTTCCCGAACAGCATGCCGACCGGCGCGCCGCCGGCCACCGCGACCAGGGGCCCGGCGGCGGAGATCACGAAGAAGGTGATGGCGGCGGCGCCGAGGGCGTTCCGCCGCAACCCGTGGGATGCGGCCGGGCCGTCCACCTCAGCCGGCCGCGGCCAGCGCGGAGTCCAGTGCATCGACGATCACGTCGAGCTCCCGCTCCTCGATGATCAGCGGCGGCGACAGGATGATGTTGTTCCCCACGGCGCGGACGAGCGCGCCGCGCTCGGCGGCGCCACGGGCGACCTGCCGGGTGAGGGTGCTGTCGGGCCCCAGCGGCGTGCGCGCAGCCTTGTCCGAGACCAGGTCGATGCAGACCATCAGGCCCTTGCCGCGGACCTCGCCGACGGCGGCATGGCGCTGCTCGAAGGGCTTGAGCCGCTCCATCAGGTATCGGCCGCGCGCCGCGGCGCGCTCGGGCAGACCGAGCGCGACCGCTTGGTCGAGGGCCGCCAGGGCCGCGGCGCAGCCCAGGGGATGGGCCGAATATGTGTAGCCGTGGAAGACGTGGCCCGCCGGATCGGGGGCGTTGGCGAAGACGCTGGCGAGCCGCTCGCTGAGCGTGGTGGCGCCGAACGGGACGTAGCCGGAGGTGATGGCCTTGGCGAAGCACATGATGTCGGGCTTCACGCCCCAACCGCGCGCGCCGGTGAACGCGCCGGACCGCCCGAAGCCCGTGACCACCTCGTCGGAGATGAAAAGGACGCCGTGCCGGTCGCACACCTCGCGCGCCAGGGGCCAGAAGTTGGGCGGCGGGACGATCACCCCGCCCGCGCCCTGGACCGGCTCGGCGATGAAGGCCGCCACCGTCCCCGGCGTCTGGAACTCGATCTCGCGCTCCAGGAGCTCGGCGCAGATCCGCCCCAGCGCCTCCGGGTCCTCCGTGAACGGGTTGCGATAGGTCCAGGGCGTCTCGACATGGAAGCAGCCGGCCAGGAGCGGCTCGTAGGCCGCCCGGAACACCGGGTTCCCGTTCACCGAGGCGCCGCCGAAGTGGACGCCGTGATAGCCGTGCTTGAGGCTGATGAACTTTGTCCGCCCGGGCTCGCCGGCCAGCTTCCAGTACTGCCGGGCGAGCTTGAGCGCCGTCTCCACCGCGTCCGAGCCGCCGCTGCAGAAGAAGACGCGCCCGACCTCCTCCTCGGCCAGGAGCTCCACCAGCTTCTGGGCGAGCCGCGGCGCCAGCGGATGGCTGGTCCCCTCGAAGGACGAATAGTAGGGCAGGGCGTCCAGCTGCTCGCGGATCGCCTGCTTGATGGGCTCGCAGCTGTAGCCGAGGTTCACGTTCCACAGGCCCGCGACGCCGTCGACCAGCCGCCGCCCGGCGCTGTCGCGGACGTGCACGCCCTCGCCCGCGACGACCAGCACCGGCGGATCCCACTCCGCCGAGCGGGCGTGCGCCATCGGTTGCAGGAAGGGACCGAGCCCGGGCTGGTCCTCGGCGTTGGCGGCGGCGGGCTGGCTCACGGCGCCGTTCCCTTGCGCGCGTCGTAGACGATCTCGCCGTTGATGATGGTCATCAGCACCTTGGTGTCGTGAACGGTCGTGATCGGGACCTCGAAGATGTTGCGGTCGATGACGTCGAGGTCGGCGAGCTTGCCGGGCTCGATCGACCCGAGCCGATCGGCCTCGTAGCGCTGGCGGGCGGAATTGATCGTGTACATGTCGATCGCCTGCTTCAGAGTGATGCGCTCTTGCGCGCCGAGCGGCGGACCGATCCCGCCGGGCTGCTGGCGGGTGACCAGGGTCTCGATGGCGATCCAGGGATTGACGGTCGGCACGACCGACCAGTCCGAGCCGGGCACGACCAGGGCGCCCGCGTCCAGCGCGTCCTTGACCGGGATCCAGCGCTGCATCCGCGCGGGGCCCACCGCCTTGCTGATGTCCGCGATGATGGGCGACTGGAACCAGATGTAGGGCGAGAACTCGAACGCGGCCCCGAGCGCCCGCGCGCGCCGGATGTCGCTCATCTGGACGAAGCTGTTGTGCGCCGGGTCATGCAGCAGGCCCGAGAAGCCGTTGGCCTTGCGCGCCGCCGCGATCGCGTCGAGCGCCTCGTGGACGGCCGCGTCGCCGGCCGCGTGGAACTTCACGGTCAGGCCCATGGCGTCGAAGCGGACGACGGCGGCGTCCAGCCTGGCGGGCGGGACCATCAGGAGCCCTCTCTGCCGGCCCGCGTCGCTGCGCCCCGGCACGGGGGCGTAGTCGTCCAGCATCGCCGCGGTGTGGCTGTCGGTGGGGACGCCATCGAGGATGATCTTGATGCAGGACGGCGAGAACCGGTCCCTGGCGTAGAGGCCGCGGCGGGAGATCAGGCCTTCGTCCCCCCAGAACAGGCAGCCGCGCACGCGCTGGTGGAGGCGGCCGGCGTCCGCCACGTCGGCGTAGGCCTGGGCGACGTCCTCGGTGACGAAGGCGTCGTCGAAGGCGGTGATCCCCTGGGCCAGCATCGTGTCCAGCGACCACTCGAGCGCCTTCGCGTTGTCGGCGCGGCTTGGCGGCGGGACCAGCCCGGAGACCAGGCCGATGGCGCTGGCTTCACGCAGGACGCCGGTCGGCTCGCCCTTGGCGTCGTGCTCGATGATGCCGTTGGGCGGATTGGGCGTGTCGCGGGTGATCCCGGCCAGCCTCAGGGCATAGGAGTTCGCCCAGGAGCTGTGGCCGCTGATGTCGGAGAAGATCACGGGGTTGTCCGGGGCGACCTTGTCGAGCATCGCCTTGTTCGGCGGGGCCGGGCCGAGCGCCGCGGCCTCATAGGCCCGGCCGGTGATCCATTCCCCGGGCTTGTGCGCCTTCACGCAGGCGGCGGTGATCGAGAGCACCTGGTCGAGCGGCGCCCCGTGCGGCAGCTTGCACTGCAGCTCCGCAAGGCCGGCCCCGGTGGGGTGGACGTGCATGTCGTGCAGGCCGGGCAGGACCGTGGCGCCCTTCAGGTCGATGACCCGCGCGCCGGCCGCGAGGTGCGGCTTGATCGCGTCCTCGTCGCCGACGGCCAGGATCACACCCCGCCGGATCGCGATGGCGGAGGCCCAGCCCGTCGGCGTGTAGATCCGGCCATGCTCGAGCACGAGGTCGGCCTCGGCCGGCGGCGGCGGATGGACCGCGTCCATCCTCTGCGCAGCGGCGCCGCCCGCACTCAGAGCCAAGCCTGCGACGGCGGCGACGATCGGCAAGATTCTCATCTGGACGTCTCCCCTCGAGGCGTCCAGCGTGTGCGGAAGTCGCCGGTCCAGCTTTGCAGACCGCGCCAAAGAACTGACATATTGCGCCAATCGCACGCTGGCGGGCCTGCCGAATGGCCGCAAGCGGCGTCATTTTGGGGACGTGGCCAGCCTGTTCATGACCCGCACGACGAAGACGCCGACGATCCGCGCGAACCTGCTCGCGAGCCTGGTGGCGGATTTGTTGCGTCAGGGCGCCGACGCCGACGGGCTGCTCCGGTCGCACATCGAAGGCGTGGAGCCGTGCCGCGATCCCTACCGGGAGGTGCCGCTCGACCGCTACGTCGCCTTCTTCGAGGCCGCCGCGGAGCTGACGGGCGATCGGTTGTTCGGCGCCCGGATCGGCGCGCGCTTCAAGCCCGAGGATCTCGGCCCCCTCGGCGTGATCTTCGTGGCGGCCCCGAGCCTGCGCGCAGCGCTGAACCGCCTGGGCTTCTTCCTGAGGGCCTGGCAGGGCGGAACCAGCGCCGAGCTCCAGGTCGGACGCGACGTCGCCGAATGGGCCTATCGCATCGACGATCCCGAACTTTGGCCACGCCGGCAGGACGCGGAGTTCACCCTCAGCGCCACCTGCGGCTTCATCCGGGCCCTGCTCGGACCAGGATGGGCGCCGATCGAGATCCACTTCGAGCATTCCGCCGCTCCCGCGCTCGGATCGCGGGAGCAGCGCGCCCTGGCCGCGATCTTCCGTGCCCCGGTGCTGTTCGACCAGGGCCTGAACCGGGTCGTGATCGACCCGCGCGACCTCGACCGCCGCGTCTCCAATCCGCGGCAGGCGATCGCGCCCTATCTGGAGCAGCACCTGCGCGACCTCATGGGAGCCTCGGGCGAAGACCATAGCTGCACCGACCAGGTGGGCCGGCTGATCGCCAGGCGCATGGGACGCCAGCCGCTGGACCTCGCGAGCCTGGCGGGCGAGCTGGGGCTGTCGCGGCGCACCCTGCAGCGCCGCCTGAAGGAGGAAGGCGCCTGCCTGCGCGCACTGGTGCGCGCCCATCGCCTGCGGCTGGCCGAGCCGGCGCTGGGCGCTGGTCCCGCGCCGGTCAACGCCATCGCCGGTCTCGTGGGCTACGCCGACCCGACCGCCTTCACGCGCGCCTTCAAGGCCTGGCGCGGGGTGAGCCCACGGACGTACCGGCAACTCGGGAGCCAAGAGCATGACTGACCTCGCCTTCGCCTCCGCCTCGGAGCTGCTCGGCCGGCTGAAACGCCGCGAGATCGGGTCGCTGGAGCTGCTCGACCACTACATCGCGCGGGTCGAGCGCCTGGACGGCAAGGTCAACGCCGTGGTCGTGCGCGACTTCGAGCGGGCGCGCGAACGGGCGAGGGCGCTGGACGACGCCCTGGCGCGGGGCGAGACGGCGGGGCCGCTGCACGGGCTGCCGATGACCATCAAGGAGTTGTTCCAGCTCGCCGGGACGCCGACGACGTTCGGCTTTGTGGAATTCCGCGACAACATCGCCGCCTCGAACGCCCTGGTGGTCGACCGGCTCCTCGACGCCGGGGCGGTCATCTTCGGCAAGACCAACGTCCCGCCCGGTCTGATGGACGGCCAGAGCTGGAACGAGGTCTATGGCCGCACGAACAATCCGTGGGACCTGGGCCGCACGCCGGGCGGCTCGTCCGGCGGGTCGGCCGCCGCCCTGGCCGCCGGCCTGACGGGCCTGGAGTTCGGCAGCGATATCGCCTCCTCGATCCGCAATCCGGCCCATTACTGCGGCGTGTTCGGCCACAAGCCGACCTACGGGATCTGTCCCCAGCGGGGGCATGCGCTGGACGACCTGCTCCAGCCTGTCGACATCGCGGTCGTCGGGCCCCTGGCGCGGAGCGCGGCGGACCTCCAGCTCGCCCTGTCGATCGCCGCCGGGCCCGAGGGCGACGACGCCCGGGCCTGGTCGCTGGCGCTCCCGGCGCCAGCGCGAGGCAGGCTGAAGGACTTCAGGGTCGGGCTGGTCCTCGACGATCCCTTCGCCGAGGTCGACCGAGCGGTCCAGGATCAGCTTTCCACCCTCGGCGATGCCTTGGAGAAGGCGGGCGTCGGGGTCGCAAGGTCGGCGCGGCCGGCGTTCGACAGCGAGGAGCTGCATGTCCTCTACATGATCCTGCTGAGGGCCGCGGGCTCGGCGGGGGAAGGCGACGAGGATCATGCGCGCAATCTCGAGGCCGGCCGCGGCGTGACCTTGGCCACGCGCGACATCGCCAAGGTCGATGCTTATGGGGCCAGCCTGTCCCACCGCGACTGGCTGCGGCTCGACGAGGCGCGGCGGCGCCTGGGGCGTCGCTGGGAGGCGTTCTTCCAGGACTTCGACCTTCTGCTGTGCCCGCCGCTCTCGAGCGCCGCCTTCCTGCATTCGCAGGTCCCGCCGCAGGAGCGCACGCTGACAGTGAACGGACGGGACGTCGCCTTCGAGAGACAGCTCTTCTGGGCGGGCTATGCGGGCCTGTTCGGCCTGCCGGCCACGGTCGCGCCGATCGGACAGACCGCCGAGGGCCTTCCGGTCGGGGTGCAGATCATCGGCCCGAGGTTCGGCGATCTGACCTGCCTGAGGTTCGCCCAGCTGCTTGAAACCTGCTACAGAGACTTCACGCCGCCGCCCGGCTTCTGAGCCGCGCCGGCGCGGCCGGCCGCAAACTCGCCTTAGTCGCGCCCAGCTAAGGTCCCAAGCGCGATTTCAAGTTGCGCACGGATCTTGCTAGCCAGGGCCCAGGCTCGCCGGGGGCGCGCCTCGCATCGATGATCGGATAATCGGTACATGACCAGGAAAAGCTATCTTTCGGGCGCCGCGGCCGGCGCCCTGGCCGCCGTTTTCGTCGCCTTCGGCGGCATGGGCGTCTCAGCGATGGCCCAGCCCGGCGCCGCCGTGAACGGCCCGTCCGCCGCAACGCCGGCGGCCGGCGCGCCGACCTCCTTCGCCGACATCGTGCAGCGCGTCGCACCGGCGGTGGTCTCCATCGAAGTCGAGGTCAAGCCCGACGCGACCAACGCGGCATTCCCCGGCCGAGGGCCTTTCTCCTTCCGCTTCGGCGCGCCCGGCGCGCCTGACGACGGCGACCAGGACAACAACGACAATTCCCAGCCCAGGCTGCACGCGGCGGGCTCGGGCTTCTTCATCTCCGCGGACGGCTACATCGTCACCAACAACCACGTGGTCGAGCACGCGGACAAGATCACCGTCCACACCAAGGACGACCGCACGCTCCAGGCGCATCTGGTCGGGACGGATCCCGCGACCGACCTGGCGGTGGTCAAGGTGGACGGCGCCGGCTTCGACTATGTCAGCTTCGAGGACAAGGCCAAGCCGCGGGTCGGCGACTGGGTGGTGGCCGTGGGCAACCCCTTCGGCCTCGGCGGCACGGCGACGGCCGGCATCGTATCGGCCATCGGGCGGCGCAACGTCTCCGATTCCAGCTACGTCGACTACATGCAGATCGACGCGCCGATCAACCGCGGCAATTCCGGCGGGCCGACCTTCGACATGTCCGGCCGGGTCGTGGGCGTGAACACCGCCATCTTCTCGCCCACCGGCGGCTCCGTCGGGATCGGCTTCGACATCCCCGCAGACGTGGCCCAGCAGGTGGCCGAGCAGCTGATCGCCCACGGCCAGGTCGTGCGCGGCTACATCGGCGCGACCGTCCAGGACCTGACCCCCGAGATCGCCGACAGCCTGGGCCTGGGCGGTCGCAAGGGCGCCCTGGTGGCCGATCTCACGCCCGGCGGGCCGTCCGCCATGGCGGGGCTCAAGCCGGGCGACGTCATCCTCAAGGCCAACGGACAGGCCGTGACGGGCGCCACCGACCTGACTCGTCTCGTCGGCGCGGTCCACGGCGGCGACACGGTGAAGCTGGATGTCAACCGGGACGGCAAGCCGATCCAGATCGCCGTGCGCTCGGGCGTGCGACCGTCCGAGGCGGTGCTGGCCAAGGCCGACTATCAACAAGCCGGGCCGGGCGCGTCCTCGGACGACGCCAGCGTCCTTGGCATGCGCCTGAAGCCCAACGCCAAGGGCGGCCTCACGGTGGAGGGCCTCACGGCCAGCTCGGACGCGGCGCAGAAGGGCCTGCGCCGGGGCGACGTGATCCTCAAGGTCGGCGGGCGTGACGCCGCCACGGTCGCGGATGCGGCCCAGGCCGTGGCCGACGCCAAGAAGGATGGCCGCGAGCATGTGCTGCTGTTCGTCTCGCGCGAGGGCCAGCACATCTTCCTGCCGGTGAAGGTCGGCAAGTCGGCCGACGAGGGCTGAACCTCCCCTGACTTGCAGGCGCCGCCTTCGGCGGTCTGGAGCGCGTTCCGCAAGACTGGAACCCGGTCTTGCGGCAAGACCGCGCTTCAGCGTTTGAATCCAGAGCACGATGCGATCAGACGATTCCGTCTGATCGTTGAATCGTGCTCTGGGCCGGGCGACGGCGGGAAGTCATCGGAGTTGGCCAGCGATGGGCCGCGGAACCGTCCTGCACGTCGGCCTGCACAGGACCGGGACGACGTCGCTGCAGAACGCGCTCGCCGCCGCCCGCGAGCAGCTGTCGGCCGAGGGCGTGGCCTATCCGCTGGCGCCCGACGAGGGCTTCACCGCGCACCATCGGCTGGCCTGTCAGATCGCGGGCGCCGAGACGACCGCAAGCCCGAACGGCCTGTTCCTGCCCGAACGCCGCGAGTTCGCCCTGGCGCTGCGTCCGCGGCTGGGGCCGGCCGAGCGGCCGTCCAGAGGCGCCGCGGAGCGGATGGTCCTGTCGTCCGAGCTCTTCTGCACCTTTGACGAGGCCGAGACGGCCCGCCTCGCCGAGCTGGTCGGCGACATCGACAGGGTCGTGCTCTATCGGCGGGGCGGGATCGGCTTCGTCCACTCCTGCTGGGCGACCAAGGTCCGCTGGGGCCATGCGGAGCCCTTCGACGCCTTCCTGTCGGAGACGCTGACCGGGCGGGGCCGGACCTGCCTGGCCGGGCCCGTCCGCTATGTGGAGATGCTCCTGCGGCGGTTCGGCGAGGCCCGCGTGCGCGTGCGCGCCTTCGAAGCCGCCATCGCCCATCCCCGCGGAATCGCGGGAGACTTCATCGAAGGCGAGCTCGGGCTGGAGCCGATCGCGACGGAGACCGAGGTCGCCAACCCGAGCCGTCCGCCGGCCGTGATGGAGCTGTTCCGCGCCGCGCTGGTCCGCGCGGGCGAGCCGGGGCCGCCGTCCCGGCGCCGGTTCGGCCGTTTCGTCAAGCTCCTGGATGCGCCCGATTGGGCCGGCCCCATCGGCGAGCTCGTGGACATGTCCAGCGACGCGCTTCGGCCGATCCGCATCGACGATGTCCGCGACGACAGCGCCGTCGTCGGGCCGGACGGGACGCTCGTCATCGAGGGCGCGGCGTCGCTCGGAACGCTGGAGGGTTGGCGGTTCGAGCTGGACCAGGCCGTCCTGTTCGCGCCGACCGAGGCGCTGCTCGCGCTCCTGGAGCGCCGCCCCGCCTTCGCGCGGCTCGTGGCGGCGCTGGGGTCGGGCTGAGCGGACGCGACTGGAGGCCTGGCCGAGAATCGAACTCGGGTACGCGGATTTGCAGTCCGCTGCGTAACCACTCCGCCACCAGGCCGGCGTCGAAAGGCGCGGCGATGGCTAACAGAGCCGGCCCCTGGGAGCAATCTGCCACGGGCCTCATTGCGCGGGGGTTAAGCCGCGCCCTATAAGCGCGGCCGAAACCACCGACTCGCCGGGCGCTTTCCATGAGCTTCGACTTCGCCGCAGCCCGCCAGATCATGGTCGACAGCCAGGTGCGGACCGCGGACGTCACCGACCACGCGATCCAGGACGCCATGCGCAAGGTCGAGCGCGAGCGCCTGTGTCCGCCCGGTCGCGAGGCGATGGCCTACGCCGACGCCGAGGTCCCGCTGGGCGGGGGCCGCTATCTGATGCGCCCGCGCGACATCGCCAAGCTGCTGCAGGCCCTGCGTCCGCGCGCCGGCGAGACCGCCCTGGCGATCGCCGCGCCCTATGCGGCGGCCGTGCTCGAAGCCATGGGCCTCAAGGTCGTGCGGTGGGACGATCCGGCCGGCGCGGCTCCGCCCAAGGGACGCGACTTCGACGTGATCGTCTGCGAGGGCGCGATCAGCGCCGTTCCTCCCGAGTGGCTGAAGCGCCTGGGCCCGGGCGGGCGGCTGGGCGCGGTCGAACGCAACGGCCCGGTCGGCAAGGCGAGGGTCTACCTGAAGAGCGAGCACGGCGTCGGCGCGCGCGAGGCCTTCGACGCGACTCCGCCGCTCCTGCCCGGCTTCGAGCCGAAACCGCAATTCGCCTTTTGACCTCAGCGCGTGACAAAAGCTTAACTGGCGAATGAAACGCGCGCGCCCTAGACGCGACATAATGGGCGCCCATATGAAGCGGGCGCGAGGGGTCTGATCGAGATGTCGGCAGGGTTTCGCGGAAGTCTGGGCGCCGGCGTCTGTGCGCTCTCGCTTCTCGCCATGGGATCGGGCGCCGCCAGGGCGGAGTCCCTGACGGACGCCATCGCACTGGCGTACCAGACCAACCCCACGCTGCAGGCCCAGCGCGCCCAGCTGCGCTACACCGACGAGACCTACGTCCAGGCCCGGGCCGGCTACCGGCCCCAGGCCTCGGCCTCGGGCGGCTTCGACTGGCGCTGGCAGAGCCTGGGCACGGGCAATTGCTCGGTGTTCGTCACGCCCTGCGACACCTCGCCGGACAGCACCAACTTCAATGTCGGCCTGTCGGTCAGCCAGCCTCTCTACACCGGCGGGCGCGCAACCGCGCGCGTGCGCGGCGCCGAGGCCGACGTCCTGGCCGCCCGCGAGGACCTTCGCCGCATCGAGGGCCAGGTCATGCTGGCCGTGATCCAGGCCTATGAGGACGTGCGCCGCGACGAGCAGGCGCTGGCGATCCGCAAGGACAATGTGGACGTGCTGAAGCGCCAGGTCGACGAGACCCGCGCCCGCTTCGAGGTCGGCGAGGTGACCCGCACCGACGTCGCCCAGTCCGAGGCCCAGCTCGCCCAGGCCCAGGCCCTGTTGTCCTCGGCGCAGGCCCAGCTGGCCTCCAGCCGCGCGGCCTACGGCACGGTGGTCGGGCAGAGCCCTGCGAAGCTCGATCCGGAGCCGCCCTTCAAGGTGTTCCCGGACACCATCGAGCAGGCCTTCGACACGACCGAGCAGAACAGCCCCCAGGTGCGGTCGGCCGACTACGCCGCCCAGTCCGCCGGCGCCCTGGTCGCCGAGGCCAAGGCCCAGCGCCTGCCGCAGGTGTCGCTGACCGGCTCCTACGGCTACAGCGAGCCGTTCAATCCCTGGAACTCGGGCCTGATCGCGCGCAGCGCGACCGCCGGCGTCAGCTTCACCCAGCCGCTGTTCTCCGGCGGGGTGATCTCGTCCCAGATCCGCCAGGCGATCGAGCGGGAGAACATCGCCAGGGTCGGCCTGGAGCAGGCGCGCCGCACCGCCATGCAGACCGTGTCCCAGGCCTGGAACGGCCTCCTGGCCGCCCGCGCCAATGTGGCCGCGGATCAGGAGGAGGTCCGCGCCGCCCGCATCGCCTTCGAAGGCACCAGGGCCGAGCAGCAGGTGGGCCTTCGCACCACGCTGGAGGTCCTGAGCGCCCAGCAGGTGCTGGAGAACGCCGAGCTCGCCCTGGTCGGCGCCAGGCACGACGAATATCTGGCCTCGGCCACGGTGCTGAACGCCATGGGCCTGCTCGAGGCCAAGGATCTGGCGCCCCAGGTCGCGCGCCTGGACGGCGGCCACCCCTTCGGCGAGCTGAAGCGCACGTTCGGCTACCTGCCGGGCGTGGAGGAGGGCGTCTCGGCGATCGACTCCATCGGCGCCCCCAGGATCGACCGCCGCCCGCCGCCGGTCGACGCGCCGATCACAACCGGCGTCACCGCCGAAGCGCCGACCCCATCCGCGCCGGGCGCGCCCTGACCACCGCAATCCCGGCGCGCGCGCCGGGGGCAAATTGCAGGACGGGACGGGCGGGCATAGGCTAAGACGGCATCATCGCGATTCTGCCTGCGGGGCCCCCCATGTCCGAGCCGAACCAGGAACCGACGATGGAGGAAATCCTCGCCTCCATCCGCCGGATCATCTCCGAGGACGAGGCGCCGGCCGAACAGGCCGAGCCAGCCGCTGCGTCCGTCGCCGAGGAGGCTCCGCCGCCAGCGCCCGAACCGGAGCCCGAGCCCGAGCCCGAGCCGATCGTCGCGGCGGCGCCCGCGCCGGAGCCCGTGGACGAGCCCGAGGACGACGTGCTGGAGCTGACGGACAAGATCGCGTCCGAGCCCGCCGAATCCCACGGCGACATCGACATCTATCCCCGCGTCGCAGTCGAGCCGCCGCCGCGGCCGGCCCCGCGCATGGCGGACGAGGACGGCCTGGTGGGCTCCGTGGCCGCGTCGAGCGCCGCCTCCGCCTTCGGCCAGCTCGCCCAGCGGGTCGCGATGCCGGCCGAGGGACGCACGCTGGAGGACGTGGTGCGCGAGCTCTTGAGGCCCCTGCTCAGGGAGTGGCTCGACCAGAACCTGCCCGAGATCGTCCAGGCCGCCGTGGAAGCCGAGGTCGAGCGCATCGCCCGCACGCGCGGCCGGTAGCAGCCCTCTCCCACCGGGAGAGGGAGGGGCCCGCCCCAGAGGGGCGGAGGGTGAGGGGTGCAGGTCTCGCCGAGGCGGTCTTGCGCCAGCGCTGCCGATCCGTTCATTAGACCGCGCCCGCGGCGGTGGACCGTCGGCGGCGTTTCGGAGCGACGACTTGCCGCGTCATAACCCCTCACCTTCCCGTTGCTGCGCAACGGGCCCCTTCCTCTCCCTCCGGGAGAGGAGAGAATCCGATGCTTGAGAAGACCTTCGATCCCAAGTCCGTCGAGCCGCGCCTTTACCGGCGCTGGGAGGAGTCCGGCGCGTTTTCGCCCAAGGACGATCCGGCGGCCGAGCCCTTTTCCATTGTCATCCCGCCGCCCAACGTCACCGGCTCGCTGCACGTCGGCCATGCGCTGAACAACACGCTTCAGGACGTGCTGACCCGCTTCGAGCGCATGCGCGGCAAGGCGGCCCTGTGGCTCCCCGGGACCGACCACGCCGGCATCGCCACCCAGATGGTGGTCGAGCGCCAGCTCGCCGAGGCTGGCAACATCGGCCGCCGCGACATGGGCCGCGAGGCGTTCGTCGAGCGGGTCTGGCAATGGAAGGCGGAGTCCGGCGGAACCATCGTGCGCCAGCTCAGGCGGCTCGGCGCCTCCTGCGACTGGAGCCGCGAGCGCTTCACCCTGGACGAGGGGCTCTCGGCCGCCGTGCGCAAGGTGTTCGTCACCCTCTACAAGCAGGGCCTGATCTACCGCGACAAGCGGCTGGTGAACTGGCACCCCGAGCTGCAGACCGCGATCTCGGACCTGGAGGTCGAGAACGTCGAGGTCAACGGCCACATGTGGCGCTTCCGCTATCCCATCGAGGGCTCGGACGGCGAATACATCGTGGTCGCCACCACCCGGCCCGAGACCATGCTCGGCGACACCGCCGTGGCGGTGAACCCGAACGACGAGCGCTACCAGCATCTGATCGGCCGCAAGGTCCGCCTGCCGCTCGCGGACCGGCTGATCCCCATCGTCGCGGACGAGCACGCCGATCCGGAGAAGGGCACCGGCGCGGTCAAGATCACCCCGGCCCACGACTTCAACGACTTCCAGGTGGCGCGCCGCCACGACCTGCCGGCGATCAACGTCTTCACGCCCGAAGCCCGGATGAACGACGAGGTCCCCGCGGCCTACCGGGGCCTGGACCGGTTCGAGGCGCGCAAGCGCGTCGTCGCCGACCTGGATGCGATGGGGCTCCTGGACGGGGTCGAGAACCACAAGCTGATGCTGCCCTACGACGAGAAGTCCAAGGCGGTGGTCATCGAACCCTATCTGACCGACCAGTGGTACGTGGACGCCGCCACGCTCGCCAAGCCCGCCCTGGAGGCGGTGGAGCAAGGCCGCACCACGATCCAGCCGAAGAACTGGGAGAAGACCTACTTCGAGTGGCTGAGGAACATCGAGCCCTGGTGCATCTCGCGCCAGCTCTGGTGGGGGCACCGCATCCCGGCCTGGTACGGGCCGGACGGCGAGGCCTTCGTCGAGGAGGGAGAGGAGGCGGCCCTGGCGGCGGCCCGCACGCACTACGGCCGCGAGGTCGCGCTAACCCAGGACGAGGACGTCCTGGACACCTGGTTCTCGTCGGCGCTGTGGCCCTTCTCGACGCTGGGCTGGCCGGACGAGACGGCCGACCTGAAGCGGTTCTACCCGACCTCGATCCTGATCACCGCCGGCGACATCATCTTCTTCTGGGTCGCGCGGATGATGATGATGGGCCTGCACTTCATGGGCGAGGTCCCCTTCCGCCGCGTCTTCCTGAACGCCCTGGTCCTGGACGAGAAGGGCCAGAAGATGTCCAAGGTGAAGGGCAATGTCATCGATCCGCTCGAGCTGATCGACGCCTATGGCGCGGACGCCCTGCGCTTCACCATGACCGCCATCACCGGCCAGACGCGGCACATCAGGTTGTCGCGACAGCGCGTTGAAGGGTATCGGAATTTCGGCACCAAGCTGTGGAACGCCGCGCGCTTCTGCCAGATGAACGGCTGCGTGCGCGATCGGGGCTTCGATCCGGCCTCGGCGAGGCTGACGATCAACCGCTGGATCCGTGGCCAGACGGCGCGGGCGGCGGCCGAGGCGGCGCGCGCGCTGGAGGCCTGCGCCTTCGACGAGGCCGCGGCCGTCCTCTATCGGTTCGTCTGGAACGTCTTCTGCGACTGGTATCTGGAGCTCGCCAAGCCGGTGCTGAACGGCGCCGACGAAGGGGCCAAGGCCGAGACCCGCGCCATGGCCGCCTGGGTGCTGGACCAGGCGATCAAGCTGCTGCACCCGATCATGCCCTTCATCACCGAGGAGCTGTGGAGCGAGCTGGGCGGGGAGGGCCTGCTGATGCTCCAGCCCTGGCCCGAGCTTCCCGAAAGCCTGGTCGATCCCGCCGCCGACGCCGAGATCGGCCTCGTCATCGAGACGGTCTCGGAAGGGCGCTCGGTGCGTTCGGAGCTGAACGTGCCGCCCTCGGCCAAGCCGGACCTCTTCGTTGTCGACGCCGGCGCCGAACAGAAGCGCGTGCTGCAGGCCAACGGCGACCTGATCCGCACCACTCTGCGCGTGGCCGAGGTCCGCTTCGAGCCCGCGCCGCCCGGCGCCATTCCCTATGTGGTCCAGGGCGCGACCTGCGCGCTGCCCGTGGCGGGCTTCATCGATCTCGCCGCCGAGCGCGCGCGGCTGAACAAGGAGATCGGCGCCCTGTCGCAGGACATGGACCGCACCGCCAGGAAGCTCGCCAATCCCGACTTCGTGGCCAAGGCTCCCGAGGAGGTGGTCGAGGAGAACCGCGAGCGGCTGGCCGAGGCCGAGGCCGCGCGCAGCAAGCTCCAGGCGGCCCTTCAGAGGCTGGAGGCGGTGGGCTAGGGGCGCGTGGCCCGCAAGCGCCTCGACCTCCTGCTCGTCGAGCGCGGCCTGTTCGAGAGCCGCGCCAAGGCCCGCGCCGCCATCGAGGCGGGCGCCGTCAAGGTCGACGGCCGACCGGCGCTGAAACCGTCCGAGGCGATCGAAGACGGTGCGACGATCGTGGCGTCGCCGGCCCATCCCTGGGTCGGCCGCGGCGCGCTCAAGCTCGATCACGCCCTGACGATCTGGCCGGTCGAGGCGTCCGGCCGCACGGTGCTGGACCTCGGCGCCTCCACCGGCGGCTTCACGGAAGTCGCCCTGGCCCGAGGCGCAGCGCGCGTCTACGCGGTGGATGTGGGCCGCGGCCAGCTTCACCCGAGCCTTGCGGCCGATCCTCGCGTCGTCAGCCTGGAAGCGACCGACGCCCGCGCGCTCGATCAGGCCCTGATCCCCGAGCCGGTCGGCCTGATCGTCTGCGACCTCAGCTTCATCGGCCTCGCCAAGGCCCTCCCGGCGGCGCTGGCGCTCGCCGCGCCGGCCGCGCACCTGATCGCCCTGGTCAAGCCCCAGTTCGAGGTCGGCCCGGCCAGGGTCGGCAAGGGCGGGATCGTCAGGGACCAGGCGGCGCGGACAGAGGCCGTCGAGGGCGTGCGCCGTTTCCTCGAGGGGTCGGGCTGGACGATCAGGGCCGTCGCGGACAGCCCTATCATGGGCGGCGACGGCAACCTGGAGCACCTCCTCTGGGCGCACGAGGCGCTTGCCATGGCCGCCGGTTGAAGGCTCAATCGCGCTCGCTTGGGAGGCGTGGGGCCATGCGGGGAAGAGTTTCGGAAGGCGCGTCAATCGCGATCCAGACGGTCGCGCTCATGCTCGGCGCCGTCACGATGATGATCGCGCCTCCAGCTTGGCCCTTCACGACATCGGCGGCTCCAGCCGTCGCCCCTCTGCCGGCGGAGGCCGCTCGTCGGCCCATCAGGGTGTCGAAGCTGATCGTCGATGTTCCGAAGGGCGAACAGATTGGGACGCTTTCGACTGGGCCCATCCTGTGCATTCCCAGGGCCCGCAATGCCTGGAACGGGCCATCCGGCGAATTGAAGCCGGATGCGATCCAGGCCGTGTTCAACGACGAGGCCACAAGGGCTGGCTTCCGGGCGGTCGGCGATCCGACCAACATGTTCGAGACCTCCACGCCCGGCGACGCTGCGGATTTCGAGATCGGCGCCGAGATCACGGCCGTACGGCAGGATGTCTGTTATCCGATGGCCGATCCGGGCAGCAACATCTTGAACGACTACAGTCTGATCAAAGGCTCGATGCAGATCGACATCGAGTGGCAGGTGTTCTCCAGGCTGGAACAGAAGGTGGTCGCACGAGTCCGCACGACGGGCGGGTTCAGGCAGGCCAGGGCGATCAAGGACGGCGATGCGGCCA
Organism: uncultured Alphaproteobacteria bacterium; assembly: GCA_963775275.1. Classification (GTDB taxonomy): domain Bacteria; phylum Pseudomonadota; class Alphaproteobacteria; order Caulobacterales; family Caulobacteraceae; genus JANWHQ01. The sequence goes on from CAVZII010000005.1 coordinate 3,497,758, forward strand.
TGTTGTCCAACGCCCTGGACGGCAATGTGCGCGAACTTCTGAATTCCCCCGCGTTCCGTAATGCGGTCACGGCGCCCGCGCCGTCCGCTGGCGAGCTTCTGCGGCCGCAGTCTCTCGAGCCGCTGACGCTGACCGGAAGCGGAGCGGACCTGTCGGTGGCGGACAGCGTCGGGTCGGTGGTTGCGATCTTCGCAGGGGACGGCTTCGGCAGCGGCTTCGTGGTCGGCGACGGCTACCTTGTCACCAACCGGCACGTGGTCGGCGACGCCGCGACGGTCAAGGTGCGATGGCCGGACGGACTGGAGTTCTCAGGCTCAGTCGTTCGCAGGGACGGACGGCGCGATGTCGCCCTGATCCGGAGCGATACGCGCGGCAGGCCGCCGCTTGCGGTGCGCAGCGATCCGCTCCGGCCGGGAGACACCGTGTTCGCCATCGGCACGCCGCTGGATCCCAGACTGCAGAACACCGTGACGCGCGGCGTGGTCTCGGCCATGCGGACGATCGACGGCTTTGCCTTCATCCAGAGCGACGTCTCGATCAACCACGGCAACAGCGGCGGCCCCCTCCTCGACGAAAAGGGACGGGTCGTAGGCGTCGCCGTTCTCGCCCTTCAGCCCAGCGAAGACACCCCGGCGGGGATCAATTTCTTCATTCCCATCCGCGACGCGCTCGATTTCTTGGCGGTGAAGATCACGGACTGCAGAGCGAGCAATGCCTCGCCAGGAGGCGCGCTGACGGCGAAAGGCTCGATCGACCCGCGTTCAGCCTGCGGTGATGCGCGCGACATGAGAGCAGCCGGCAGTAGCGCCAAGCCTGCGCCGCCGCCAGCGGCCGTGATCGCCTCCGCCTCGCCGGCCTCACCGCCGCCGCCTCCACCTCCGGCGCCCACGCCATCAACGCCTGCTTCGCCGCCCGCCGATCAAGCGCCCGCGTCAACGCGATCCGACTAGTGTCCCGATTCCGAAGTTCGCCAGCGCATTTGCAAGGCGGATGCGAACTTCGGAATCGATAAGGACACTAGCAAATGTATGATTCTAGTGTGGTTTACGGATCAGAAGTTCGCAGCCGAGGGCGCCGCCATCATCATGCGAACTTCTGATCCACCACACTAGGACACGATGGAAAGCCGGGCTCCGGCCGATCCAGCACCGCCGGCGCCCACGGACGAGGCCGGCGTGAGACAGTGGCTCGATCAAATCGGCGGCGTTCAAAACTGGATGCTCATGGGCGCCGACGACAACTCGGCCTTCCTCTTGACGACGCCGCCTCTCGCGAGATCGCCTACCGGCCGTCCGCTCTTTGGGCCAAGGACGGAGCTATTCAGGCCCCGGACCGACGGGACGCGGTCCCGACGGACCGACTACGAGATCGACTGCTCCACTCAGAAGGCACGGAAGACGAGAATCGAAGACTTCGAACTCCATGGGCCGCACGGACAATCCAGCGTACATTTGGACCTGCCCGCCGACGACTGGGAACACCCCGTCACTTCGCCCATGATCCGATTCATTCGTGAAGCGCGCCGCGGCGTTAGTGCTTAGTCCGTTGAAATCGGTTTCCGCGGTCGCCTGACGCAATCATCGGTGCGCTGCAACGTCCTACCACCCGCGCCGACGCCAGTGGCGCCCGCCGCCCCAGCCGTACCAGACGCCGACGCTCGGTCCGTAGTAGACCGGCGGGCCATAGTAGACGGGCGGGGGCCCGTAATAGACCGGCGGCGGGCCGTAATAGTCCTCCTCATAGGTCGGCGGCGGCGGCGGCGGCGCGTCCTCGTAGGCGTAGGTCCTGGCCCGCGGCGGCGCGCCGCGGTCGGCGTAGTCGCGGTCGGGCGCGTAGGCATAGCCCGGCGGGCAGGCCCGGCTCGAGCTCGAGCCGATCATGCCGCCGGCCAGGGCGCCGACGCCGGCGCCCATCAGGCTTCCCTCGGTGCGGACCCCGCGCGCGCCCAGTTGTGAACCGACCACCGCGCCCAGGATGCCGCCGATCACGGCGCCGGCGGCGGTATTGCCCTTCTTCTGCTGGACGCAGTTGTCGTGCTCCCACTGCGCGCGGCGCCGGGCGTCCTCGTTGCGCGCGTCGGCGTAACGCTGGTCCCGGGGCGAGCGGGCGCCGGCGCGGTCATCGTCGTTGCGGTCCTGGTCGTCATAGGACCGATCGTCGTAGGCGCGGTCATCCGCGGCGCTGTCGTCGTAGGCCTCGTCAGCGGCCGCCCGGCGTTCGTCGGCGGCCGTCGGCGGCGGGGGCGGCGGCGGGACCTTGGCCGAGGAGCGGGGCGGCACCGGCACGTCCACCGTCTGGGCGGCCGCCAGGGGCGGCGCCGCCAGGATGGAGCTCAGGCACAGGGCGGCCGTGGCCGTGCCGAGGGACGTGCGGGCCAGGATGGAACGCTTGGACATGGGAACTTGCTCTCCTCGAGGAGCGGGGTTGAGGCGTCAGCGGTCGTGATGGGGCCGCCAGTAGCCGTCGGAGTCGCGGCACACCTCATAGGAATGCGACCGGCCGCGGTAGTAATCGGTCAACCCAGCGGCAGCCCCGGTGATGGCGGCGGCCGCGGGGATAGTCAGTGCATTTCACGGAGTGGGCGGCGATATTGTGGCCGGCGACCGCGCCCACGCCGCCGCCGATCAAGGCCCCGGCCGTGCGGTTGCCGCGGCCGGCGACCTGGCTGCCGATGATCGCGCCGATCACGCCGCCGGCGACGGTCCCGGTGCGGCCGGCCTCGTGACGCTCCTGGCGGCACGGGTCGCCGCGCCACTCCTGGGCCGAGGCCGCCACGGGGACGGAGATGCTCGTGACGACCGATGCGACCGCGGCGGCGAGTGCGATGGCGATGCGCATGATGTCTCCCTCGGCCTCGACGACGGGCCTTTCCGCAGCTTGACGATTTGACCGGCGGAGTCTGAACGAAGGTTGAGCGGACCGTTCATCTTCGTTCACGCCCGTGAACCGACGTTCTTCAGCCACGAGACGAGCCGATCCAGCATGCGCCGGCCCAGACGTTCGATCCCACCTTCACACGGCCGCGGCGGCGAGATGCGCGAACTCATGATCGCGCGCATGGGCGCGGCCGGCGACGGCGTCGCTGACGGCGAGGGGGCCCCGGTCCATGTTCCCTTCACCCTGCCCGGCGAGCGGGTTCTGGCGCGCGTCGAGGGCGGGCGCGGCGATGGGACGCAGGTGCTGCAGTCCAGCGCCGAGAGAGCCGAGCCTCCCTGTCCGCACTTCGGCGCCTGCGGGGGGTGCGCCCTGCAGCACTGGGCCGAGCGGCCGTACCTGGACTGGAAGTCCGATCTCATCCGTCTGGCCCTGGCGCGCGAGGGCCTGGAGACCGAGATCCTGCGGCCCTACGCCGCCCCGCCCGGGACGCGCCGTCGCCTGGCGCTGCACGCACGGCCGGGCCGGGAAGGGGAGGCCAGGCTCGGCTTCAAGGCGCGCGGGAGCTGGCGGCTCGTGGAGATCGCGGCCTGCCCGATCGCCGATCCGCGCCTCGTAAATGCGCTGCCGGCCTTGCGGCGGCTGGCGGCGCCCTTCCTGGAGCACCCCCGCTCGGCCCCGACCCTGCACGTGACCTCGACCGAGACCGGCCTGGACGTGGACGTCACCGGCGTCGAGCGCCGCACCGGAGGCCTTTCGGCCGACGCCAGGCTCAGGGCGGCCGAGGCGGCCGCGGCGGGCGACCTGGCGCGCGTCACCCTGGCCGGCGAGATCGTCTATCAGGCGCGCGCGCCGCAGGTGAGGTTCGGGCGCGCCGTCGTCGCCCTGCCGCCCGGCGTTTTCCTGCAGGCCGTCCCAGGCGCCGAAGCGGCGATGACGGCGTTCGCGCTCCAGGCCCTGGCCGGCGCCCGCAAGGCCTCGGACCTGTTCTGCGGCGTCGGGACCTTCAGCCTGCGCCTGGCCGAGGCCTGTCAGGTTCACGCCGTCGACGCCTCGGCGGAGGCGGTGGGCGCGATCTCGGCGGCATCGGGCCGCGTCGAGGGCCTCAAGCGGATCACCGTGGAGGCGCGCGACCTGTTTCGCCGGCCCGTCCTGGCCCAGGAGCTGAAGGGCTTCGACGCCGCCCTGTTCGACCCGCCGCGCGCAGGGGCCCAGGCCCAGGCGGCCGAGCTTGCGAGATCCGGGCTCGGCGGGGTCGTCGGCGTCTCGTGCAACCCGGCGACCTTCGCCCGCGACGCGCGGATCCTGGCCGACGGCGGATTCCGCCTGACCCGGGTGCTCCCGGTGGACCAGTTCCTCTGGTCGCCGCACGTGGAGCTGGTCGGGATCTTCATCAGGTGAGTGGGAACTAACGCATCCGCGCAGGCGTGCGGCCGAACTGCTTGCGGAAGGCGGCGATGAAGGCGCTCGTGGAGGCGTAGCCGGCGTCCAGCCCCGCCTGGGTCACGCTGGCGCCGGCGCTGAGCAGCCCCGCCGCGTGGATCAGCCGCAGGCGCTGGCGCCACTCGGCGAAGCGCACGCCGGTCTCCTCCAGGAACAGGCGCTGGATGGTGCGCGCGCTCGCGCCGGCGCGGCGGGCCAGGGCGTCCAGCTCGAGGCCGCAGGCCGGGTCGTCCCGGAGCAGGTCGGCCAGCCGTCGCGCCCGCGGATCGCGGGGCAGGGGGAGCGACAGGGGCAGGACCTCGGCCTCGGCGAGCTCGTCGAGCGCGGCCTGGGCCAGTGTGCGGCGCCGGGGCTCGCCGTCCTTCAGCATGCCGATGGCGACGATCCTGAGCACCAGCTCGCGCAGCAGCGGGGTGACCTCGATGGCGCGGCAGTCGGCCGGCAGGCCTCGCCCGAACTCCGGCTCGATGTAGAGCGTGCGCATGGCGAAGTCGCCGCGCGCCCGGATCTCATGCTCCGTCCCGGCCGGCGCCCAGATCGCCCGCGCCGGCGGGACCAGCCAGAGCATGTCCCCGGCCTTGACCCGCATCACGCCCGAGGCGGCGTAGATCAGCTGGCCCCAGGGGTGCTCATGCGGCTCGATGTGGCAACCGTCGCGGTAGTTGACGGCCAGGGTGCGGACCAGGAATCCCATGGACGGCCGGTCAGCCGGCGGGATCCACGAAGCCCGGGACGTGCTGCATGATCCCCGCGCGATTGCCTTCGGTGTCCTCGAAGTAGACCAGCTCGCCCACGCCCTCGATCAAGTAGGGCGCGCCGTCGATGCGCCCGCCGCTCCGCTCGATGGCGGACATGGTCTGCTTCAGCGAATCCACGGTGATGGTGCACTCGTAGCCGCGCAGGCCGGTTCCCGACAGCGGCTCGCTCCGGCCCCGAAGGTCGCCCAGGATCCCAGACGTCCCGGGCGCGCCGGTGTGGAGCAGGTAGTAGCCGGGCGGTCCCCACGGTTCGGCGCGCCAGCCGAAGACGGTCTCGTAGAACGCCTTGGCGCGTTCCACATCGTCACACTCGATCGCGAAGTGGCGGACCGTGGCGGGCATGGTGGGTCAGTGTTCGGCGTCGAGATAGAAGACGTTGCCGTCAGGGTCCGCGAACATCGCCATGTAGCCGCCCCAGGGCTGGCGGCTCGGCGCCATCGTGAAACGCGCGCCCTTGGTCTTCATCTCCCCATAGGCGGTGTCGACGTCATCGACCCGGATGCTGATCCCGCTGTGACGGTCGGCAGGCGCCTCGCCGGAGGCCTCGTCCGCCCCACCGCTGGCGACGCCGAAGCGCAGACCGCCGGCGTTGAAGCGCGCGTAATGGAAGGACGCGTCGCTGAATTCGAGCTCGAAGCCGAGGACGTCGCGGTAGAACGCGACGGCGCGGTCGAGATCGCGCACGTGGACGTTGATGTAGCCGATGCTGCCTTTCATGGCGGATCCCCCAGCCCTGACCTTGTTGCACGCTAGCCTGGCCTGCCCCGTCGCTCTATCGACAGGATGACGAAAACTGTCGCGAAGGCGACAAGCTCAGAACAGCTCCAGCTGATCGCCGCCCGCGGCGCGGCGGAACTGGGTGACGTCCAGACCCTGGTGCGGGTTGTCCAGGCCCAGCCGCCGGGTCGCCAGCTTGAACCGGCGCGAGATGACCGCCGCCACCGGGCCTTCGCCCTTGGCCCGCTTGCCCCACGTCGGGTCGTAGTCGCGCCCGCCCCGCATCTGGCGGATCAGGGACATCACCCTCCCGGCGCGGTCGGGCTGCTCGGCCTGGAGCCACTCGCGGAACAGATCCTTGATCTCCCAGGGCAGGCGGATGGCGACATAGTGGGCGTGCCGGGCGCCGGCCTCGGCCGCGCGCTCGAGCACCTCTTCCATCTCATGGTCGTTCAGGCCCGGGATCACCGGGGCGAAGCCGACCATGACCGGCACGCCGGCGTCGGCAAGCTGGCGAAGGGCCCACAGCCGTCGTTCGGGCGTGGAGGCGCGCGGCTCCATGGCCCGCGCGAGCTTCCTGTCCAGCGTGGTGATCGAGACCGAGACCATGGCGAGCCTGTCCTGGCCCATCGGTCCCAGGATGTCCGCGTCGCGCGCGACCAGGGCGTTCTTGGTGGTGATGGTGACCGGATGCCTGAACCTGGAAAGCACCTTCAGGATCTCGCGGGTGATCATCAGCCGCCGCTCGATCGGCTGATAGGGATCGGTGTTGGCGCCGAGCTGGATCCGCTCGCAGCGGTAGGACGGGCTGGACAGCTCCCTTTCCAGCAGCCGGGCCGCCTCCGGCTTGAAGAAGAGCTTCGTCTCGAAGTCGATGCCGGGCGACAGGCCCATGTAGGCGTGGCTGGGCCGGGCGAAGCAGTAGATGCAGCCGTGCTCGCAACCCCGGTAGGGGTTGATCGACGAGTTGAAGCCGATGTCGGGACTGTCGTTGTGGGTGATGATCCTGCGGGCCTTCTCCACCTGCAGCTCGGTCTTCAGCTGGGGCGGGGCGTCCTCGTCGCGGTCCCACCCGTCGTCGAAGCCGTGACGGGTGAAGGCCTCGAAGCGGCCGGAGTCATTGGACTTGGCGCCGCGGCCCTTGGGGGCATGCGCCACGGGCGGGAAACAGGCATTGGTCACGCCGAGACCATATCGCCGTCACTAGAACATAACAAGAACATTCAGGGGCCGGCGCCCCAAAGCCGCCTCCGGCGCCCACGAGAGCCTCTGCGCGGGCGGCGCGTTTACGCCAGCGGCCAGGCCCGCCTTGACTGTGGCGGGGCGGGCCCCTTGATGGCGGCATGATCTCGGCCGTGATCGCGACCTTGAACCACGAAGCCCTTTTGGGGCGGGCCCTGTCGCCGCTGGTGCCGGCCGCGGTCAGCGGGCTGCTGAACGAGGTCGTGGTCTCGGACGGCGGTTCGACCGACGCCACCTTGGACATCGCCGACGAGGCCGGGGCCAGGATCCTCCGCGGACCGCCGGAGGGGCGCCTGCGCCGCGGCTGCGAGGCGGCCAGGTGCGGCTGGCTCCTGCTGCTCGATCCCGTCGCATGGCTGGAGCCGGCGTGGGCAGAGGCGGCGAAGGGCCACATCGAGTCATCGCCCGGCAGGGCGGCGTTCTTCCCGAGGGCCTCCGAGAGCGCCATCGCGCGGTGGCTGGGCCGCCGAAGCCCGGAGGCCCTGCTCGTCCCACGCAGTCTCCTGTCCGCCGCCTTGGATCGGCCGGCGAGCCTTCGCCCGCGTCGGTTGCAGGCTCGTCTGTTTCTGGCCGAGCCGCGCACATGAACGCTCAGGTGCGGCCGACGGCGGTCCTGTGGGACGCCGGCAACGTCATCCTGCGCTGGGATCCGCGGACCCTCTACGCCAAGGTCTTCCCCGACCCGGCCGAACGGGAGTGGTTCCTCGCCAACATCTGCACGCCTGCCTGGAACGAGCTGAACGACCTCGGCGGCGACATGAGCGGCAACGTCCGCGCCCTGGCCGAGCGCCATCCCGAGCACGCCGAGGCCATCCTCGCCTGGCGCTCCCGCTGGCTCGAGATGTTCTGCGGCGCCATCCCCGAGACCGAGGCCGCGATCGAGGCGTTGCACGCGCGAGGCGCGCCCCAGTTCGGGCTTTCGAACATGTGCGCCGAGACCGAGCCGGAAACCCTGGCGCTCAGCCCCGCGTTCGGCCGTCTGAGTGACATCGTGATCTCGGGCCGGGAGGGCATGGCCAAGCCCGATCCGCGAATCTTCGCGATCGCCTGCGCGCGCTCGGGCCGTCGGCCGGATCAGCTGCTGTTCGTCGACGACAGCCCGGTGAACATCGCGTCCGCCGAACGTCTCGGCTTCCACACCCACCTGTTCGAGGATCCGACGGCCTTGTGGCCGGCGCTCCAGGCGCACGGCCTTCTCTGACCAGCGTGAACCGGACTCAGCCCAGCCGGCCGCCTCGTCCGCGTCGAACCGTCACTTGCGGACGGGTGGCTCGGCGAGGAAGCCGAAGGCGTTGTAGACCACGGCGATCAGCGCGCCGCCGAGGCCTCCGAAGGCCAGCGCCCAGAAGACCCCGATGGCGAGCGCCAGGCCGGAGTTGACGGGCGCTGTGGTGAAGAGCGTGACGAACATATGCGAGCCGCCGGGGACGCCGATCGCCGCGCCCGCCCAGCAGATGGCGAGCACGATCGCCAGGACCACCCCGCCGGTTATCGTGCACCGGAGCGTACTGAGCTTGCCGCTCCGTGACTCTTGATGATCGAGCGTGATGTCGAGAGCGGCCATCGAAGCCTCCTCTTCGGATTGCAGCATCACGCTGACCTGAATGTCCGGTTGCGGCCTTGATCTGGATCAAGCACGGCGCACGGCCGTTCAGAGCCGGACCGCCTGCAGCCGAAGCGCGTTGGTGATCACGCTCACCGAGGAGGCGGCCATGGCCGCCGCGGCGATCTCGGGCGAGAGGAGCAGGTGCAGGACCGGATAGAGCGCCCCGGCCGCCACCGGCACGCCTGCGGCGTTGTAGACGAAGGCGAAGACCAGGTTCTGGCGGATGTTGCGCATCACCGCCCGCGACAGCCGCCGCGCACGCACGATGCCATTGAGGTCGCCCTTCAACAGGGTCACGCCGGCGCTCTCGATCGCCACGTCCGCGCCCGCGCCCATGGCGATCCCGACCTCGGCGGCGGCGAGGGCAGGGGCGTCGTTGACGCCATCGCCGGCCATGGCGACCGCACGGCCCTCGGCCCGGAGCCTTTGCACCACCTTGGCCTTGTCCTCGGGCCGGACCTCGGCCTCGACCTCCTCGATGCCGAGCCGGCGGGCGACGGCGAGGGCGGTGGTGCGGTTGTCGCCGGTCATCATCACCAGCCGCACGCCTTCGGCCTTCAGGTCGCGGACCGCTTCGGCCGTCGTCGCCTTGATCGGGTCGGCGACGGCCAAGACGCCCGCGAGCCGCCCGTCGATGGCCGCGAACACGGCCGTGGCGCCGTCCTGGCGCATCGTCTCGGCCCGCGCCTGCAGGCTGGAGAGGTCCACGCCCTGGTCGGCCATCAGGGGCGCGCCGCCGAGTGCGACGCGCCGGCCCTCGATCGTCCCCGTCACGCCGCGGCCCACCGGAGAGTCGAAGTCGTTCGCCTGGCCGAGGACGAGGCCGCGGTCCTTGGCCGCCCGGACGATCGCCTCGCCGAGCGGGTGCTCGCTCGACCGCTCGAGACCCGCGGCCAGCCGCAGCAGCTCCGCCTCGTCCACGCCGTCCACGGTCTCGATCCCGGTCACGGCCGGGCGGCCTTCGGTCAGGGTGCCGGTCTTGTCGACCACCAGGGTGTCGATCTTCTCGAAGCGCTCCAGCGCCTCGGCGTTCCTGATCAGCACGCCGGTCCGAGCGCCGCGTCCCACGCCGACCATGATGGACATCGGCGTCGCCAGCCCGAGCGCGCAGGGGCAGGCGATGATCAGCACCGAGACGGCGGCGACCAGGGCGTAGGCCAGGCGCGGCTCGGGCCCGACCATCGCCCAGGCGATCCCCGCCAGGACCGCGGCGCTGATCACGGTCGGGACGAACCAGGCCGAGACCTGGTCGGCCAGGCGCTGGATCGGCGCGCGGCTGCGCTGGGCCTCGGCCACCATCTGGACGATGCGCGCCAAGAGCGTGTCGGCGCCGACCTTCTCGGCCCGCATCACGAACGAGCCCGTCCGGTTGAGCGATCCGGCGACCACCTGCGAGCCGGCCTCCTTGCTGACCGGCATGGACTCGCCGGTCACCAGCGACTCGTCGATCGAGACGCGGCCCTCCAGGATTTCGCCGTCCACCGGGACCTTCTCGCCCGGTCTCACGCGCAGCCGGTCCCCGACCTTGATCAGGTCCAGCGTGATCTCCTCGTCCGCGCCGTCGTTCCCGATCCGCCGCGCGGTCTTGGGCGCAAGGTCCAGCAAAGCCCTGATGGCGCCGCCCGTGCGCGCGCGCGCGCGCAGTTCGAGCACCTGGCCGAGCAGCACCAGCACGATGATCACCGCCGCGGCCTCGAAATAGACCGGCGGGCGCCCGCCCTCGCCGCGGAACGCCGGCGGGAACAGGCCCGGCGCCAGCATGGCCGCGACGCTGTAGGCGTAGGCCGCGCCCACGCCGATCCCGATCAGGGTGAACATGTTCAGTCGGCGCGAGACCACAGAGGCCCAGGCCCGCTTGAAGAAGGGCGCGCCTGCCCAGAGCACGACGGGCGTCGCCAGGGCGAACTGGATCCAGTCCGACGTCCCGCGCGCCAATATGAAGGCGTGGCCGAGGATGTGCCCGCCCATCTCCAGGACGAACACCGGCGCCGCCAGGGCGAGGCCGATCCAGAACCGGCGGCTCATGTCGGCGAGCTCGGGATTGGGACCAGCGGCGGCTGTCGCCGTCGCCGGTTCCAGCGCCATGCCGCAGATGGGACAGGCGCCGGGGCCCTCCTGGCGGACCTCAGGGTGCATCGGGCAGGTGTAGACCGTCCCCGGCGGCGCTGGGGGAGGCGGCGTCGCGGGCGCCTTCCCGAGATAGCGGTCCGGATCGGCCTCGAACTTTGCGCGGCAGCCTGCCGAGCAGAAGTGGACGTCGTGTCCTTCGTGGCGGGCGTGATGGATGGTCTTGGCCGGATCGACGCTCATGCCGCAGACCGGATCGATCGCCATGCCGGAAGCGCGGCCGGCGTGATCTTGGCGGTGATGGTGTTCGCTCATGACGGACCTTGCGCGGCTGGCATACCCCATATGGGTATTTGACCGATACCCTGCCCAGGGATACCTGCGGGCGAAAGGAGACGGGCCGTGAAGCGTGAGAACCAGCCCAGGCTGCTCAATCGGCTGCGGCGCATCGAAGGTCAGGTGCGCGGCGTCGCGCGCATGATCGAACAGGATCGCTACTGCATCGACGTCCTGACCCAGCTCCAGGCGATCCGCGCGGCGCTGGGCCGGGTGGAGACCGAGATGCTCAAGGATCACCTCGGCCACTGCATCGAAAGCGCCATCGTTTCGGGCGACCATGGCGAGCAGCGCCGCAAGGCCGCCGAGCTGATCGAGCTCCTGGAGCGCGCGGCGCGCTAACGCTCGATCTTGGCGTCGGTGGCGCGCGCGCCCGAGGCGAGGGCGTCGATGGACTTGCTAGAGCCCCCGAAGATCCGGCGATAGATCCAGTAGTTGGCCATGACCTTCTCGACGTAGTCGCGGGTCTGGCCTGCCGGCAGGCTCTCCATCAGGAGCAGGGGATCGTCGTCGCCCGAGGTCTGCTCGGCGCGCAGCAAGGCGCCGGGCCCGCCGTTATAGGCCGCGACGGTGCGAAGCACGTCGCCCTCGGCGGCCTGATGCATCAGCAGGTCCAGGTAGTCCTGGCCGACACGCAGGTTGGTGGACGGGTCGTAAAGCGGCGAGGAGTCGGTCTTGAGCTTGTCGTCCCCGGCGGCGCGCGCGGCGGTCTGGGGCATCAGCTGCATCAGGCCGATGGCGCCGGCGTAGGACACGGCCGACGGATCGAACCGGCTCTCCTGGCGCACGATCGCGTAGACCAGGGCCTTGTCCAGGGTGAAGCCGCCCACGGGCTTGTAGTCGGGCGTGGGGTAATCGTCCGGGTCGAAGCTTCGGGGTGCGCGCGCCTTCTCGAGCGGCGCGGCGCTCGCGTTCAGCTCGAGCGCAAGGGTGGTCCACTGTCGCCGCTGGGCGTCGGTGTTGGCCGAGGCCAACCCGGCGCGGAGCTCCTGGCCGGCTTCGGCCATGCGGCCGATCTGGGCCAGCGCGACGGCGCGCTTGGCCCGCACCTCCGTCCGGATCAGACGTGAGAGCTGAGGCAGGTCGAGCGCGATGTTGGAGGTGCGGATCAGCTCCGCGTCGGCCGGCGCCGGGCTCGGCCCGAAGCCGGCGCGCGCGAGCACGACGGCCTGGGGATCGGCGCCGGGCTCCAGCCCCAGCTGGCGCTCGGCGAGCATGCCGTAGAAGGTGGCCGGGCTGCGGGCCGCGATCTTGAGGAAGTCGGGAGCGAGCTCGGGCGAGCCCGCGGCGATGGCCGAGCGGGCGGCCCAATATCCGGCGCCGGCGCGCAGCCACGGATCGCCCGAGGCGTCCATGGCCACGGCCTGGAAGTGCCCCATGGCCTCGGCGTACTTCTTCAGCCGGAAGGCGCAAAGCCCCGCGATCCAGCGCTCATTGGCCGCGACCGCCAGCCGGTAGGCCGCCTGGATGTCGCCCGAATAATAGGCCTCGCGCGCCGCCAGTCCCTTGGCGCTGGCGGGCGGCGCCAGGCTCGTGGCGTCCGAGGTCCGGAAGGTCTCTGGAATGCGGGGCGCGGGGGCGCCGCGCGGCCGGCGCTTCTTGGCCAGCTGCAACACCCGATCGGCGCCCGGCAGGTCGCCGTAGCTGGCGAGCCAGGACCTGAGCTGGGTGTAGGTGGCGGTGGTCGCCGGCGACATCAGCTGCTTGAGCTCGATGTAGCCGACCAGGCTCTTGTCGGCGACGTCGGCGACCGCCTGGCGGGCCGCGTCGAAGTCGCCCTGGGCCGCGGCCTGGAAGGCGGAGGCGTAGGCCGAAGCGTCGTCGGGAGTCAGGGCCTTGATCGGGGCGGCAACAGCCGGACCGCCCGCGGCGGCGACCACGCACGCGGCGGCGCACAGCGCCGCAATTCTACACAGGACTTCTGGCACTCCGGCCAAGACGTTCGTCCCCCCACGTCCGACAACCTATGCATTAAGCGGGCCGGTCGGGACGATCAAGTCTTTCGGTCAGCGTCAATAGGTCCGCCCATGCCCGCTTCTTGGCCGCCGGCTGGCGCAGAAGGAAGGCGGGATGCAGCGTGGGCAGGGCCGGAAGCTCGAGCTCGCCGTCCCCGGACCGCCACTCGAACCAGCGTCCGCGCAGGCTCAGGATGCCCTCTTCGCGGTCCAGCATGGACTTGGCCGCCGCGCCGCCGACCAAGAGCAGGATCCTTGGCCGCACCAGCTGGATCGCGCGCTCCAGGAACGGCCGGCAGACGGCCTGTTCGGCGGGGGAAGGGGTGCGGTTGCCGGGCGGGCGCCAGAAGACGGTGTTGGTGATGAACACCCGGCCGTCCAGGCCGGCGGCCTCGAGCATCCGGTCCAGCAGCTTTCCCGCGCGTCCCACGAAGGGCGCGCCCTGGGAGTCCTCCTCAGCGCCCGGTCCCTCGCCGACGATCAGCACCGGCGCATCCGGCGCCCCCCGGGCGAAGCAGGCCTGCCTGGCCCCCTGGAACTTCAGCGGGCAGCCCTCGAAGGCGGAGATCGCAGCCTTCAGCTCGTCCAGATCCTTCGCCGCGGCGGCCAGGGCCCGCGCGTCGGCCGCGGCGGCCGCCACGTCCGGGCCCGGCCCCGCCGGCGCGGCTGTCCCGATCTGGGACGCGGGCGCCGCGGGACGTTGCGGCTGCGCCGGCTTGAACGTCCGGTCGATCGGCGCGTTCTCGTAGCAGGCATCCACCCCCGCCTCGCTCCAGAAGGCGAGCAGGCTTTCCACGGCGCGTTGGGGAAGGGAAGGGGACGTCACGTGCGGGCGGGCCTTGACCGGTCTGAGGCAAGCTTCGGATAAACCGGTCAGGCGATCAACGCCGCCCCGGAGATTCGCCCATGGCCGATGCGCTGGCGGAGTTGCCCGCCCGGGAGTCCATGCAGTACGACGTCGTGATCGTGGGCGGCGGCCCGGCCGGGCTCGCCGCGGCGATCCGGCTCAAGCAGCTGGCCGCCGAGTCCGGCGCCGAAGTCTCCGTCGCCCTGCTGGAAAAGGGCTCCGAGATCGGCGCGCACATCCTGTCCGGCGCGGTGATCGATCCGCGCGGCCTGGACGAGCTGATTCCCGACTGGAAGGAAAAGGGCGCGCCGCTCGAGACGGCGGTCGCCAAGGACCGGTTCCTCTACCTGACCCGATCGGCGGCCCTCGACATCTCCTGGCTGCCGATGCCGCCGTTCATGCGCAATCACGGCGCCTGGATCTGTTCGCTCGGCAACCTCTGCCGCTGGCTGGCCGGCCAGGCCGAGGCCCTTGGCGTCGAGATCTATCCGGGCATGGCCGCCTCCGAGCTGGTCTACGGCGAGGACGGCCGGGTCGCGGGCGTGGTCGCGGGCGTCTTCGGCATCGCCAAGGACGGATCGCACAAGCCCGACTACCAGCCCGGGCTCGAGGTTCTGGGCAAGTACGTCCTCTTGGCGGAAGGGGCGCGGGGCTCGCTCTCCAAGCAGGTCCAGGCGCGGTTCGACCTCTGCGCCGGGCGCGAGCCGCAGAAGTACGGCATCGGGCTGAAGGAGCTGTGGCGGACGCCGGCCGACAAGCACCGGCCGGGCCTGGTGCAGCACAGCTTCGGCTGGCCGCTCGACGACAGGACCGGCGGCGGGTCGTTCATGTACCACTTCGGCGACCGCTACGTGGCCGTCGGCTTCGTGGTGCACCTGAACTACCTCAATCCCTGGCTCTCGCCGTTCGAGGAGTTCCAGCGGTTCAAGCAGCATCCCGCCATCCGGCCCGTGCTCGAGGGCGGGACGCGCGTCTCCTACGGGGCGCGGGCGATCACCGAGGGCGGCCTGCAGTCGGTGCCGAGGCTCGCCTTCCCGGGCGGCGCCCTGGTCGGCTGCGCCGCCGGCTTCGTGAACCTGCCCAGGATCAAGGGCAGCCACAATGCGCTGAAGACCGGCATGCTCGCCGCTGAGGCGGCCTTCGCCGCGATCCGTGGCGGACGGGCGGGCGACACGCTCCGGGACTACCAGGCCGCCTACGAGCGTTCCTGGGTGCGCCGAGAGCTGAACCTGGTGCGCAACGTCAAGCCGCTCTGGTCCAAGCTCGGGACCCGGCTCGGGATCCTCCTGGGCGGGCTCGACATGTGGACGACTCTGCTGTTGGGCGGCTTCTCCCTCTTCGGCGTCATGAAGCACGGCCGCAGCGACGCGGAGTCCATCGGCCTGGCCAAGGACTACGCCCAGATCGCCTATCCCAAGCCGGACGGCGTGATCAGCTTCGACCGGCTGAGCTCGGTGTTCGTCTCCAACACCGCCCACGAGGAGGACCAGCCCAGCCATCTGAAGCTGCTGGATCCGGACGTCCCCGTCCACGAGACCTTGCCGATCTACGGCGAGCCGGCCCGGCTCTACTGTCCGGCGGGGGTCTATGAGGTCGTCTATGACGAGCGGGGCGAGAATCCGCGGTTCGTGATCAACGCGGCCAACTGCGTCCACTGCAAGACCTGCGACATCAAGGATCCCGCGCAGAACATCACTTGGACCACCCCCGAAGGGGGCGGCGGACCGAACTATCCGAACATGTGACGCCGGCCCGGATCGGCCCAGATGTCGCATCGGCTTGATGCGGCGCGGGAAACGTCGGATTCTGTCGTCATGCACGCTTCCCTTCGCCTCGCCCTGATCTCCGCCGCGGCCGCGGCGCTTTGCGCCTGCGCCACCGCGCCGGGGGCCGGTCCATCGGATTCCGCGGCGTCCATCGCCGCGGCGGCGGCAGCCGACGCCAGGCCGTCCTCCGCCTATGGCTATTACCTGGCCGCCCAGGCCGCGCTGGACGCCGGCGACAGCAAGGGCGCGGCGGTCCTGTTCGATCGGGCCATGGCCGCCGACCCGGACGCCGGCTTCATCTCCGAGCGGGCCTTCACCACCGCCCTGCTGTCCGGGGACATCGGCCGCGCGGCCGAGCTCGCGCCGGCGCCGGGCGAAGCCTCGCCGGCGGCGCAGTCCCTGGGCGCCCTGGCCAAGGCGGTCGAAGCCCTGTCCGACGGCCGCGGGCGTGAAGCCTACGAGATCCTGTCCTCCTCCAACCTGCCCAATGCGGCGCCGAATGCGCTGCTGAAGCCCTGGGCCGCCGCCGCGGCGGGCAAGACCTCCGCCTCATTCATCCTGCCCGCGAACGGGGACCGCCTCACGCGGATGGTGGGCCAGCTCGACCAGGCCATGCTCTACGAGAAGGCCGGCCGGTACGCCGAAGCCGAGACCGGCTTCAAGGCCCTGCTCGCGGACCGGAGCGCCGAGGGGCTGGTGACTCCCGCCTACGGCCTGTTCCTCGAGCGGCGCGGCCGCCGATCCGAGGCCGTGGCCGTCTACGACCGGCTCCTGGCAGCCGAGCCGGACTCCGTCTCCGTGCGCGCCGCCCGGGCGCGCGCGCTTGCCAAGGGGACGCCGCCGCCGCCCCTGACCGTGCGCGAAGGCGCGGCCCAGGCGCTGATGGCGCCGGCGGCTGCGGCCCTGGCCGACCGCCAGTCGGACGCGGGTCTGGTCTACCTGCGCCTGATCGTCCGGCTCGATCCCAAGCGCGACGACGCCTGGATGCTGGCTGGCGACGTCATGTCCGCCGCCGGAGACGTCCAGGCCGGCCGCGACGCCTATATGCGCGTCCCGCAGAGCTCCGCCCGCTATGCCGACGCGCGCTCGCGCATCGCCTGGAGCTACCAGTCCGCGGACAAGGACCAGGCCCTGAAGATCGCTCGCGAGACGGCGCAGCAGCTGCCGGCCAGCGACGCCGCCAAGCTGACCCTGGCCGATCTCCTGCGCGCGGACCAGCAATACGAGGAGTCCGCCCAGGTCCTGGGCCCGGTGATCGCGGCCGCCGGCGCCCGTCCCGACTGGCGGCTCTACTACATGCGAGCGGTTGCGCTGGAGCGTTCCGGGCATTGGCCCGAGGCGCAGAAGGACCTCGACGAGGCCCTGAAGCTCAAGCCGGACCAGCCGGAGGTGCTCAACTACCTCGGCTACTCGTGGGTGAACCGCGGCGAGAAGGTCAAGCAGGGCCTGGACCTGATCAAGAAGGCCGTCGAGGCGCAGCCGCAGGAGGGCGCCTACGTCGACTCCCTGGGCTGGGCCTACTATCGGCTCGGCGACTACGCCAACGCCGTCCAGATGCTGGAGCGCGCGGCAAGCCTCGAGGCGGGCGACGCCGAGATCAACGATCACCTGGGCGACGCCTACTGGCGTGTCGGGCGCCGCGACGAGGCGCGCTTCCAGTGGAAGGCGGTCCTGACCCTCGACCCCGATCCCCAGGTCAAGGCGCGCGCCGAGGCCAAGCTGGCGTCGCCGCTCGGTCCCGACGCCGTCGTCCCCGCGCCGACCGTGGCCAGCAAGTGAACCCTGGCGCCGTCGGCGTCGCTGGCGCCCGGACCGACCCCGCCCTGGCCGCCTTCGCGCCGGCCAAGGTCAACCTCTTCCTGCACGTCGGGACGGCGCGGGCGGACGGCTACCATCCGATCTCGAGCCTCATGGTCTTCGCCGACGTCGGGGACCGGCTCTCGGCCGAGCCGTCGGACGGGCTGGAGCTCGTCATCGAGGGCCCGTTCGCCGGTCACGCGCCGGCGGACGAGAGCAATCTCGTGCTGCGCGCCGTGCGGGCGCTGGCGGCGCGCAGCGGGATCGGCGAGCCGGGCCTGAAGCTGACCCTGGTCAAGAACGTGCCCGCGGCCGCAGGGCTCGGCGGCGGCTCGTCGGACGCCGCGGCGGCCCTGCGCCTGGCCTCCTCGGCGCTCGGGCTGGCGCTCGCGGCCGACGATCTGCGCGAGATCGGCGCCGGCCTCGGCTCGGATGTGCCGGCCTGCCTGGACGCAACGCCCGTGCTGGCCTCCGGTCGGGGGGAGATCCTGTCCGCCGCGCCAGCCATGGCGGCGCTGCCGGCCGTGCTGGCCAAGCCGCCGCGGGGCGCCTCGACGGCGGCGATCTATCGGGCGTTCGATGCGGCGGGGCCGGGCGCGGCCGCCGAGGCGCCTGTGCCGGGTCCGTCCATCGCCACCGCCGGACAGGCCGCGGCCCTCGTCGCCTCGACCCGCAACGACCTGGAGGCGCCCGCCCTGGCGCTGGAGCCCCAGATCGGCCAGGTGCTGCAGGCTTTGCGCGCCGCGCCCGAGAGCCTTGCCGCGCGGATGTCGGGCTCGGGCTCGGCCTGTTTCGCGATCTGTCGGGACGAGCCCGCCGCGGCCGCCCTGGCCGCCCGGCTGCAGGCCGGCCATCCGGACTGGTGGGTCAGGCCCTGCCGCCTGGGAGGTCCCTGGATCTGACGGATGTGTCGGGCCGAGCGTCGCGGCCTGACCGCCGTCGGGCCCTCGCTGAAGCCTTCCTCCAGGACGAAGCGGGGCCCCGGAGGGCCCCAGGTCCAAGACGAAACGGGGGGGCCGCGGGGCCCCAGGTCCAAAACGAAACGGGGGCCCGGAGGGCCCCCGTCCGTACGCTCTTGGGGGAAACACACTCGTTCGGGCGGATACGCTGCCCCCCGCGGCGCGATCCAGACAGGCGTCTCGTGGCTGTCTGGGCTTCGCGCCGCAGGTCTTCAGATCTGGCGGATCGCGTCTGAGCAGCTGACCAGGCATCCGCTCGGCGCGATCCGCCGGGTACGAACTCAGTCGTGGACGGCTTCGCCGTGCAGGGCCAGGTCGAGACCTTCCACCTCGGCTTCCTCGGAGACCCGGAAGCCCGTGGTGAACTTGCAGATCATCGAGATCACGAAGGTGCCGATCATGGTCCACAGGATGGTCACGATGACGCCCTTGGCCTGGGTCACGATGCTGTGGCCCATGCCCGCCGGGTTGATCGCGACGTCCGCCAGCACGCCGGTCAGGAGCGCGCCGATCAGACCGCCGACCGCGTGCACGCCGAAGGCGTCCAGGCTGTCGTCGTACTTCAACACCCGCTTCAGCCAGACCGCGCCGGCGTAGCAGCCCACGCCCGCGGCGACGCCGATGATCAGCGAGCCGGTCGGGTTCACGAAGCCCGAGGCCGGGGTGATCGCCACCAGGCCCGCCACCGCGCCCGAGCACATGCCCAGCAGGGTGGGCTTCTTGCGCTCGACCCACTCCACCGCCATCCAGGACAGCGCGGCCATGGCCGTCGCGCACTGGGTGTTGATGAAGGCCGAACCCGCGAGCCCGTTGGAGGCCACGGCCGAACCGGCGTTGAAGCCGAACCAGCCGACCCACAGCAGCGAGGCGCCGATCATGGTGAGCACCAGGTTGTGCGGCGCCATGTTCTCGGTGCCGAGGCCCTTGCGCTTGCCGAGCACCAGAGCGGTGACCAGGCCCGCGACGCCCGCGTTGATGTGCACCACCGTGCCGCCGGCGAAGTCGAGCACGCCGGACGAGCCGAGCATGCCGCCGCCCCAGACCATGTGGGCGATCGGGCAGTAGACCACCAGCAGCCACAGGGCCATGAACAGCAGCAGGCCCGAGAACTTCATCCGCTCCGCGAACGAGCCGGCGATCAGGGCGGGGGTGATGATCGCGAAGGTCATCTGGAAGCACATGAACACGGTCTCGGGGATCGTCGGCGCGAGGCCTGCGCCCACGTCCGGCTTGGACCCGATCATCAGGATGCGTGACGCTGGACCGCTCCACGCCCCTATGAACTTGTTCAGGCCCTCGTTCGGGTTCGTGGTGAAGGCGAGCGAGTAGCCCACGATCAGCCACAAGACCGTCACCAGGCAGGTGATCACGAACGACTGGGCGAGCGTGGCCAGCACGTTCTTCTTGCGGACCATGCCGCCGTAGAACAGCGCCAGGCCCGGGATGGTCATCATCAGGACCAGGGCCGTCGAGGTCATCATCCAGGCGGTGTCGCCGGAATCCAGCTTCGGCGTGTCGGCCGCCGGGGCCGGAGCCGGGGCGGCTGCTTCGGCGGCAGGCGCCGAGCTGACTGCAGGCGCGCTGGAATCGGCTGGCGCCGCGCTCGCCGCCGGCGCCGAGGAGGCGTCCTGGGCGAACGCCGGGGCCGCCAACGGCGCCCCGACGATCAGGGCTGCGAGCAAGACGCCCGCAAGCCGGTTCAGTCCAAGGCTTTTCATTTATCGATCCCCTAGTTCCCGATCAGCATCTCAGAGCGCCGCCGCGCCGGTCTCGCCGGTGCGGATGCGGACGGCCTGTTCGACGTCGACGACGAAGATCTTCCCGTCGCCGATCTTGCCCGTGTTGGCCGCGGCCTTGATGGCGTCGACGGCGCGCGCGGCGCCGGCGTCGTCGACCACGGCCTCGAGCTTCAGCTTGGGCACGAACACCACCTGGTATTCCGCGGCGCGGTAGATTTCGGTCTGGCCCTTCTGGCGGCCGTAGCCTTTGACTTCGGAGATCGTCAGGCCCTCCACGCCCGCGCCGGCGAGCGCTTCGCGCACGTCGTCGAGCTTGAAGGGCTTGATGATCGCGATGATCAGTTTCATGCGCTGGCTCCCGCGCGCTCGAGGCGCGCGATCTGTTATGTTTCAAAGACGCCGGTAACGACGGCCGAAGCCACTGTGGACGCCCCGCCCGGCGCATCGAACGCTAGCGGTCCGCCCGCGGCGCCGCACAATGCGGTAGGGTTCTGTCAACGAATTGCGGCGGCGCGCCCATTTCTTGGGCGGCGGTGATTGGCGGCGCCCAATCCGTAGGCGGCGCCCCGGCCGCGGGCTTCGGACGGCGCCGGACGAGCGGCGGCGCGCGTCCAAGACCTCACGAGATCGTGAAATCCCGCAACCAATGACCAGCCGCCCGCGTACTGCGGGGACCCATTGGCTCCCACGGGAGGATAGTCCCATGCTCATGCGTTTGATCGCGGCGGCGGCCTCCGCCGCCTTGCTGGCCGGTCCCGCAGCCGCCCAGAACAACGGCGCCGCCGGCGGTGACGCCGCCGCGGCCGCGGGCGCGCCCCAGGCCGCTCGGGCGGGCAAATCCGCCGCCTCGGCTTCGCCGAATGCGGACGTTTCCGGATCGGCTTCGGCGTCCTCCTCGACTGGCGGCGCGTCCTTGACGGGCAACGCGACGGCGACATCGAGCGCGTCCGGCGACGGCGACACCGGCGCCTTCACATCCGACGCCGGCCAGGCGCCGGTCAACGGCTACAATTCCAGGGCCTCCTCGGGCGCGGGCCTTGCGGCCTCCACCGGCGCGCCTCGGCCGGTCCTGCCGGCCTCCTCGGGCGCGCTCGGCGACCCATCCAAGCTCGAGGCGGGTGATCCCGGCGTGGTCTCGAACGGCCCGGTTCCGGACACCGTCCAGAACCGCGAGAAGTTCGGCCAACCCAATTCGATGGGCGGGCGGCGCACCAAGCCGACGGGCGACTAGGCGTTTTTGGGGTTTTCAAGCGGGCCTCGGACCGCTTTCTAGGAAGCGTTACCATTTCAAATCGAGGCGCCCATGACCCAAAGACGACTGTTCCTGGCGGCGGCCGCGAGCTTTGTGCTCGCCGCGCCGGCCTTGGCCCAACCCGCCGAGCCCAGCCAGACGCCGCCGCCGGCCACAGCGCCATCCGAGGCTCCGAGCGCGCCCGCTCCCGCCGGCTACACCCCCATCGCGCCTTCCGGCGACATCCTGTCGACGCTGGACGCGTCGGGCGAGTTCAAGACCTTCGTGGCCGCGGCCAAGGCGACCAACCTTGCCCAGATCTTCAAGGCCCAGCCCAACATCACCGTTCTGGCGCCCACGGACGCGGCCTTCGCGGCCATGCCGCAGGACCAGCTCCAGAGCCTGATGCAGCGCGCCAACGTCGGCCAGCTGCAGCGGCTGGTGATGTACCACTTGATCAACGCGCGGATCGATCCGTCCCAGATCGAAGGTCATGCGGCCTCGCCGGTGCCCACCGTGGCCGGAGCGGCGGTCGTCCTGAACGGCCTGGCCCAGCCGATGAAGGCCAACGGCGCCGACATCGTCCAGCCGGGCGTCGTGGCCACGAACGGCGTGATCTATGTGGTGGACCAGGTGCTCTCGCCCGAGACGGCGCCGCCGGTTCCGCCGCCGCCGGCTCCCGACGCCCCGCCCGCTTCGGACGCCGCCCCGGCCCCGCCCTCGGGCGGCTGAGTCCGCCCGCACCATCGGCTTGAAGCTGCAGCCGGCGGGCCCTATGGTCCGCCGGCTTTTTTCCGGCCCGCTCGAGATGCCCGCCAAACCCTTGTCCTTCCAGGACTTGATCCTGACGCTGCATGCCTATTGGGGCGCGCAGGGCTGCTCGATTCTGCAGGGCTACGACGTCGAGGTCGGGGCCGGGACGCTCAGCCCCTTCACCGTCCTTCGCGCGCTCGGCCCCAGGCCCTGGAAGGCCGCCTATGTCCAGCCCTCGCGCCGGCCGGCTGACGGCCGCTACGGCGAGAACCCGAACCGGCTGCATCAGCACCACCAGTACCAGGTGATCCTCAAGCCCAATCCCGAGAACCTGCAGGAGCTCTACCTCGGCTCGCTGGAGGCGATCGGCATCGACCCCCTGCTGCACGACATCCGCTTCGTCGAGGACGACTGGGAGAACCCCACGGTGGGCGCCTGGGGCCTCGGCTGGGAGGTCTGGTGCGACGGCATGGAGATCACCCAGTACACCTACTTCCAGCAGGTGGGGGGCCTGGACGTCTTCCCCGTCGCGGGCGAGCTGACCTACGGCCTGGAGCGGCTGTCGCTCTATCTGCAGGACGTGGACCGGGTCTATGACCTGAGGTTCAACGACGAGTTCACCTACGGCGACATCTTCCTGGCCAACGAGCAGCAGTTCTCCGCCTTCGAGCTGGAGGCCGCGGACGTGGACGTGTTCAAGCGCCAGTTCGAGGACATGGAGCGCGAGGTCCCGCGCATCCTCGCCATGCGCGGCCGCCAGGGCCAGCAGCTCGTCCTGCCGGCCTATGACCACGTGCTGAAGGCCTCGCACCTGTTCAACGTCATGGACGCGCGGGGCGCCATCGCCGTGGCCGAGCGGCAGAGCTACATCGGCCGCATCCGCGACCTCTGCAAGCTCTGCGCGGAAGCCTGGCAGGCGCAGCAGGGGGAGAACGCGGGATGATCAGCCTGCGCTCATCTGCATTGGTGGTGGTGATGGCCGCAATGCCGGCGGTAGCGGCCTGCAAAGCTCGTCCCTGGGAGGCGTCTCGGCCCGCGACCTTCACGGCCATGCCGGCGTCGGGCGAGCCCCCCGTTCAATGGACCAAGGACGACCCGGAAATGGAGGCCGCCGTGGCGCGCGCGAGGGAGACCCTGCCGGTGTTCTGGCGGGTCTTTGACGAGCGGTCGGCGGACAAGGGCTCCGACTACATTTTGAAGGCTGGCTTCCCGAATCCGCAAGGCGGTGAAGAGCATATGTGGTTCGACGTGCAGGCACGGGCCGGAGACAAGGTCACGGGCGTCCTTGGCAACGAGCCTCAATCCATTCCAGGTTTGCACGACGGGGATCTCGTAACCGTGCAGGCGTCGCAAATCAGCGACTGGTCCTATGTCAAGCACGGTCGCAGGTACGGCGCCTTCACCGAGCGGGTCATGGTGAACCGGATGTCTCCCAAGGACGCAGCCGACTACGGCTCCGAACTCTCCGAGACGCCGCTGGAGCCCGGCCGGAACTGATCCCATGCCCCAGCTCCTGCTCCGATGACGAACCGAGACTCTTCTCCCTCCCCCTCGATGGGGGAGGGTCGGGGTGGGGGTGTCTTGGCGCACGCCCCCGAACGACGTCATGCGCCGGGCGCGATCGGCCGCGCTCGGCGGTTGAGAAGAGACATGACGGCAAGCGAGAACCGCCTCTGGGACGAGCTTCGCAAGCTGAAGCTGAACATCCGGCGCCAGGCGCCGATCGGACGGTATGTGGCTGACTTCGTCCATCACGGCTCGCGACTTGTGATCGAAGTCGACGGCGCACGGCATGCCTTGCCCGAAAGCCAGCTTCACGACGCCGAGCGCGATGGGTGGTTCCGCTCCCAGGGCTACCGAGTCTGGCGCGTGAGCGACGTCCTGGCCTTCGGAGCGCCACAGCGCCTGGCCGAGGAGGCGTCGCAACTGATACGGCGCCCCCGCTCGGCGCCCCCGGCGTGGGCGGCTGACAGGATTGGCGCCGAGGTCCCCGAAGCCTCGGTCGCCGGCTCACCCCCATCCCCGACCCTTCCCCCATCGAGGGGGAAGGGAGAGCGATAGACCATGCCCCAGCTGCTGCTCGAGCTTCTGTCCGAAGAGATTCCCGCGCGGATGCAGGCCGGCGCCGCACGCGACCTCGAGCGCCTGGCGCGCGAGGCCCTGCTCGACGCGGGCCTCCTGCCCGAGGCCCTGAAGACCTTCGCCGGCCCCCGCCGCCTGACGCTGGTCGCCGAGGGCCTGCCGCCGGCCCAGCCCGACCGCTCCGAGGAGCGCAAGGGCCCGCGCGTCGGCGCGCCCGACCAGGCCATCGAAGGGTTCCTCCGCTCCACCGGCCTGACCCGCGATCGAGCTCGTCGAGCGTGACGGCGCCTGGTTCGCGGTGATCGCGCGCAGGGGCCGGCCCACGGCCGAGATCATCGCCGAAATGGTCCCGGCGATCGTGACGGGCTTCCCCTGGCCCAAGTCCATGACCTCCGGCGCCGGCAAGCTCCGCTGGGTGCGGCCCTTGCGGCGCATCCTCTGTGTCTTCGACGGCGAGGTCGTTCCCTTCGAGATCGACGGCATCCCGTCCGGCGACCTGACCCAGGGCCACCGCTTCATGGGCTCGCGCCAGGGCTTCGCCGCCAGGGGCTTCGACGCCTACGCCAAGGGCCTTGCCGACAACTTCGTGGTGCTCGATCCGGATGAGCGCAAGGCGCGCATCACCGGCGCGGCCCAGACCCTCTGCTTCGCGCGGGGCCTCGAGCTGGTGGAGGATCAGGGCCTCCTGGAGGAGGTGGCGGGCCTCACCGAATGGCCGGTCCCGATCCTCGGCGACATGGACCCGGCGTTCCTCGACCTGCCGCCCGAGGTGATCCGCACCTCGATGCGCGTGCACCAGCGGTACTTCGCGGTGAAGGACCCGGCGAGCGGCCGGCTCGCCCCTCACTTCGTCGTGGCGGCCAACATCGAAGCCATCGACGGCGGCAAGACCATCTCCCAGGGCAACGCACGGGTTCTGACCGCCCGGCTCAAGGACGCCCGCTTCTTCTGGGAAGAGGACAAGCGCGGCGACAACTTCGAGCGCTGGCTGGAGCGGCTGAAGGGCGTGACCTTCCACGCCAAGCTCGGGACCATGTACGAGCGGGTCGAGCGCATCGAGGCCCTGGCCCGCGAGATCGCCCCCCTCGTCGGCGCCGATCCGGATGTCGCGGCCCACGCAGCCCGGCTCGCCAAGGCCGACCTGGCCTCGGCCATGGTGGGCGAGTTCCCCGAGCTGCAGGGGATCATGGGCGGCTACTACGCCCGCGAGGCCGGCCTGGCCGACGAGATCGCAGACGCCATCCGCGACCACTACAAGCCCCAGGGCCCCGGCGACGCCGTCCCGACCGCGCCGGTCACCGTGGCCGTGGCCCTGGCGGACAAGCTCGAACTCTCTGGTGGGCTTCTTCGCCATCGACGAGAAGCCGACGGGGTCACGTGATCCTTACGCGCTCCGACGGGCGGCGCTCGGCGTGATCAGGATTTGCGCCGCGAGCCAACCTAGGTTCTCGCTCCGCGCAGTGCAGCTGAAGCAACGTACGTGGTATATCGATATATTTTCTAAGGATGTTGGCCGCCTTGTGGGTGACATCAGATATAGAGAGATAAGGGAGGCCATAACGAGCACGGGGTTCGATTTTAGTAAGTTTGAAGCGATCGATCAACTCGATGAACTTTCGGGCAAAATAAGAAATTCAATTGACAAACTTTCGCTACGCGAGTTGTCACGTTTCGTTCGGGGCAAGGCGCTACATGAAACCCCTGACAGTGTTGTTCCATTCTTCGCCGACCGACTGAAGGTTCTGCTGCGCGACGAGGGCAAGCGCCACGATCTCGTCGGACGCGGTGTTCGCCCTCGGCGACGACGACCTGGTGCGGATCGTGGCGCGGGTCGAGGCGCTCGACGGCTTCCTCAAAACCGAGGACGGGGCCAACCTCTTGGCAGGCTACAAGCGCGCGGCCAACATCTTGAAGGCCGAGGCGAAGAAGCACCCGCAAGAGGCTGAGACGTATGCGGGACCGGTCGACCCGGCCCTGCTGTCGGAGCCGCAGGAGACGGCCCTTCATGAAGCCTTGGTCTTGCTCTCTCCCAAGGTCGAAGCCGAGGTCGAGGCGGAGCGCTTCGAGGCGGCGATGACCGCCCTGGCCGCCCTTCGCGCGCCGGTGGACGAGTTCTTCGATCGGGTGCTAGTGAATGCGGACGATGCTGCAGTGCGGCAAAACCGGCTCAGGCTGCTTTCTCAGGTCCAGCAGGCCATGGGCCGCGTGGCGGACTTCTCGCAGGTGGCGGGGTAAAGCGGGGCCATGATCGAGTTCGCTAAGGCTCTCCTCTCCCGTGGGGAGAGGAAGGGGCCCGTCGCGGAGCGACGGGAAGGTGAGGGGGTACGCCCCCTCCACCTTGACCCCTCATCTTCCCATCCTCCTTCGCCAAGGCTCCGGAGGACGGGCCCCTTCTTCTCCCTATGGGAGAAGAGATCTTGAGCGACGCCGCTCTGACGCCCCGCTGGGTCTATGCCTTCGGCGCGGGCAGGGCCGACGGCGGCGCGTCGATGAAGAACCTCCTGGGCGGCAAGGGGGCGAACCTCGCCGAGATGTCCTCGCTCGGCCTGCCGGTCCCGCCGGGCTTCACCATCACCACCGAGGCCTGCACCCATTTCTACCAGAACGGCCGCGCCTATCCCGACGGGCTCAAGGACGAGGTCGCCGCCGCCCTCGCCGAGGTCGAGACCAGGACCGGCAAGCGCTTCGGCGATCCGGCCAATCCGCTGCTGGTCTCCGTGCGCTCGGGCGCGCGCGCGTCCATGCCCGGCATGATGGACACGGTGCTGAATCTCGGCCTGAACGACGAGACTGTCGAGGGTCTGGCAGCCCTTTCCGGCGACCGGCGCTTCGCCTTCGACAGCTACCGCCGCTTCATCCAGATGTACTCGGACGTGGTGCTGGGCCTGGACCACCATGCGTTCGAGGAGATCCTCGACGACCATAAGCTGCGCCTGCTGGCCGACGTGGACACGGCGCTGGGCGCCGAGGACTGGGAGGAGGTCGTCGCCGACTACAAGCGCGCGGTCGAGCAGGGCCTTGGCCGGCCGTTCCCCCAGGATCCGCAGGACCAGCTCTGGGGCGCCGTCGGCGCGGTCTTCTCCAGCTGGATGAACGACCGGGCCAAGTTCTACCGGCGCATGCACGACATCCCCGAGAGCTGGGGAACGGCGGTGAACGTCCAGTCCATGGTGTTCGGCAACATGGGCGAGAGCTCTGCCACGGGCGTGGCCTTCACCCGAAACCCGTCCACCGGCGACAAGCGCCTCTACGGCGAGTTCCTGATCAACGCCCAGGGCGAGGACGTGGTCGCCGGCATCCGCACGCCCCAGTCCCTGACCCGGGCCGCGCGGCTGGAGATGGGCGATGACGCCCCCTCGCTCGAGGAGGCGATGCCGGCCGTGTTCGCGGAGTTCAAGGGCGTGGTCGAGGCGCTCGAGCGTCACTATCGCGACGTCCAGGACATCGAGTTCACCGTGGAGCGGGGCAGGCTCTTCATGCTCCAGACCCGTAACGGCAAGCGCACGGCCCGCGCCGCGCTCAAGATCGCTGTGGACCTCGCCGAGGAGGGGCTGATCACCCGCCAGGAGGCCGTCGGCCGGGTCGAGCCCGAGAGCCTGGACCAGCTGCTCCACCCAGCGATCGACCCGAACGCCCCGCGCGACGTCATCGCCCAGGGCCTGCCCGCCTCGCCGGGCGCGGCCACGGGCAAGCTGGTGTTCGATGCGGGAGAGGCCGAGCGGCTGGGGACCGCCGGCGAGGACGTGATCCTGGTGCGCGAGGAAACCTCGCCGGAGGACATCCACGGCATGCACGCCGCCCGCGGCATCGTGACGGCCCGCGGCGGCATGACCAGCCACGCCGCGGTGGTCGCCCGCGGCATGGGCCGGCCCTGCGTCTGCGGCGCCGCCGAGCTGCAGATCGATCACGCCCGGCGCGAGCTCAAGGCCCGCGGGCGGACGTTCAGGGCCGGCGATGTCGTCACCGTCGACGGCTCCAGGGGCGAGGTCCTCGCCGGCGCGGCCGCGATGATCGAGCCGGAGGTCACCGGCGACTTCGCCACCCTGATGGGCTGGGCCGACCAGGTCCGCCGGCTGAAGGTCCGCGCCAACGCCGAGACCCCGCTCGACGCGCGCACGGCCCGCGGGTTCGGCGCCGAAGGCGTCGGCCTTTGCCGCACCGAGCACATGTTCTTCGACGAGGACCGCATCGCCGCCGTGCGCGAGATGATCCTGGCCGACGACGAGGCCGGCCGGCGCGCGGCGCTGGCCAAGATCCTGCCGATGCAGCGCTCGGATTTCGCCGAGCTCTTCCGCATCATGGCCGGCCTGCCGGTGACGATCCGCCTGCTCGACCCGCCGCTGCACGAGTTCCTGCCGCACACCGAGAAGGACCTCGCCGCGGTCGCCGAAGCCACGGGCCTGGATCCCGCCAAGCTGATGCGCCGCGCGCGCGAGCTGCAGGAATCCAATCCCATGCTGGGTCACCGGGGCTGCCGGCTCGGCGTCTCCTACCCCGAGATCTACGAGATGCAGGTGCGCGCCATCTTCGAAGCGGCCTGCGAGGTGGCCGGCCAGGGCGATCCGCCGATCGTCGAGGTGATGCACCCGCTCGTCGCCAAGGGCGAGGAGATGGCCTACCTGCGCGCCCTGACCGACCGCGTCGCGCGCCAGGTGCTGGACGAGCGCGGCATGACCCTGGAGTACAAGGTCGGCGCCATGATCGAGCTGCCGCGCGCCGCGATCCGCGCCGACGACCTGGCCGCCCACGCCGAGTTCTTCTCCTTCGGCACCAACGACCTCACCCAGACCACCTTCGGCATCAGCCGCGACGATTCCGGCCGGTTCCTGGCCGCCTATCTCGACAAGGGCATCTACGACAAGGACCCCTTCGTCAGCCTGGACGAGCGGGGCGTGGGCGAGCTGATCCGGATCGCCGTCGAGCGCGGCCGCGGCGCGCGGCCCGACGTGAAGCTCGGGATCTGCGGCGAGCACGGGGGCGATCCCGCTTCCATCGCCTTCTGCGAGAAGGCCGGCCTCGACTATGTGTCCTGCTCGCCCTATCGCGTGCCGATCGCGCGCCTCGCGGCGGCCCAGGCGGCGCTGTCCCGCTCAAGTTAAGGACTCGCACTCCGCTATAAATAGAATGTGTCAGGGATCAGGCACAATTGAGGCCTGGGCCGGCGCTGTTGCTCAAAGGTCGCGACGCGGCGCTGATCCAGCCATTCTCCTGTCAAGCTCAACTCTTTCGTTCGTCTTGAGCGTTTGATCCGTGTCTGGGGAAGGCACGGTCAAGGAGTTGAGTCATGAGGTTTGTTATTGTTGGAACGGTCGCCGCGGCAGCTGCAGTCTCCGCCGCGGGCGTGGCCGCGCCCGCCAATGCCGCCGATTGGACCTTCAAGGGCGTCTACGGGAACCTGGGCTGGGCCGACACCAACGCCCAGGGCGCCAGCACCCAGTCGATCACCGGCCGGGTCGGCGGCCGGTTTGGCCCCTATCTCGGCGTCGAGGGCGAGGTCACCGCGGGGCTCGGCGCCGGCAGCCGCACCTTCGACGCCGGCGGGCCAAATCAGCGCACCATCGGGGTCAAGCAGGCCCTGGCCGGTGCGGTCTACGGGGTGGGCTACCTTCCCCTCGGCCCCAACCTCGACCTTCTCGGGCGGATCGGTTACGGCGCCTCGCGCTACGACGTCGACCCGACGGGCCTGGCCGGCTACCACGCCAACGAGCATGGCATGCGCTGGGGCTTCGGCGGCCAATACTTCCTGGACGGCGCCAACGGGCTGCGCGTGGACTGGACCCGCCACCAGTTCGACAGCCTGACCGATCCGGGCGGCTACTTCTCGGCCAAGGATCACGCCGACGTCTGGTCGGTGAGCTTCGCGCACAAGTTCTAGTGTCCCAATTCCGAAGTTCGCCAGCGCTTTTGCCAGGCAGATGCGAACTTCGGAATCGATAGGGACACTAGCAAGTCTATGATTCTAGTGTGGTTTAAGGATCAGAAGTTCGCAACTGCGGGAGCCGCCATCATCATGCGAACTTCTGATCCACCACACTAGGGACTTTGCTGCACGACCTTCTCGCGTCGGGCGGGGGAGGACCGATCCTCTCCCGCCCGCTTGCCACCAGCGCCGTCATGGCGCTCTGCTTCGGTTCGGCCGCGACGGTCCGGATTCGGGAGGGTGATGCATGGCGGGGTTCGATGCGGCGGCGGCGACCGCCGCCTACATGGCCGAGCTGACGCCGGCCCAGCACGCCAGGGCGACGGCCTACACCCAGGGCGGACACTGGCTCCTGCTCTGGGGCTGCCTCATCACGCTCGCGGCCGCACTGATCATCCTGAAGTGGGGCGTGCTGGCCGGGACCGAGGCCAGGCTGGAGGGCAGGAAGCCGCGCCCGCTCCTGACGTCGTTCCTCCTGGCCCTGATCTTCCTGGCGGCGGACTGGGTCCTGGAGCTGCCCTGGCAGAGCTACGCCGACTGGTGGCGCGAGGGCCAGTACGGCCTGACCAGTCAGCCCTGGCTCGGCTGGCTCGAGGACAACGCCACCGTGGCGGCGATCCAGATTCCGGTCCTGTCGCTATTCTTCGTCGCCCTCTACGGGCTCATGCGCCGGGCCCCGCGGTCGTGGCCCGCATGGGCCGGGGTCCTGACCGCCGGGTTCATCCTCCTGGGCTCCTGGGCCCAGCCGGTGGTGATCGAGCCCCTGCTCAACAGCTACAAGCCCGCGCCGGCAGGTCCGGTCAGGGACCTGGTCGTTCAGCTCGGCAAGGCCAACGGCGTCCCCACCGACAAGATCTACATCTTCAACGGCTCAAAGCAGTCCAACCGATACACCGCCAACGTCGCGGGCCTGTTCGGCACCGCGCGCGTGGCCCTGTCGGACACCATGTTCCAGAAGGGCGCGGACCTTTCCGAGATCAAGGGCGTGGTCGGCCACGAGATGGGCCACTACGTCCACCGTCACGTCCTGTGGGACGCCTTCGCCAACGGCCTGCTGGTGGTTCTGGGCGCTTGGCTGGTCCAGCGGCTGTTCCCGGCGGTCAGGGGCCTGCTCAAGGCGCGCGAGGTGGGCGGCATGGCCGATCCGGCGGGCCTTCCGATCGTGGTGATGATCTTTTCGGTGCTGAGTCTGCTGGCAACGCCGATCAACAACGCCCTCTCGCGGACGATGGAGGCGGACGCCGATTCCTTCTCGCTGGAACACGCCAACGAGCCGGACGGCCTGGCCAAGGCGCTGGTCAAGACCATCGAATACCGCGCGTCCTCGCCCTCGGACCTGGAGGAGCTCATCTTCTACGACCACCCCAGCGTCGAGCACCGGGTGCGCAAAGCCATGGACTGGAAGGCGGCGCATCCGAGTTCCAGTCCTCCCCCGTAAGACGCCGGGGAATGCACCCATCGCCGAGCGCGGAGCGGGGGAGGACCGGTCACCCCTCCTTCAGGGCGATCGGCAGGCTGAGGCCCGAGACGGGCAGGGCGCTGAGCAGCTCGCGGCGGAAGCGGAAGAGCTCGGCGGGCCGCCCGCCGGTTTCCTCGTCGAAGCGGCCGAGGCCCTCCACCAGCCCCGTGCGCTCCACCGCGCGGCGGAAGTTGGGCTTGTGCAGCGGCACGCCCGAGATCGCCTCCACGGTTCGCTGCAGGCGCGAGAGCGTGAACTCCTGCGGCATCAGCTCGAACGCGACGGGCCGGTATTTCAGCTTGCCCCTCAGGCGGCCGAGACCCGTGGCGAGGATCCGCCGGTGGTCCGAGATCATCGGCTCGCCGAACGCGGAGGCGGCGTCCGGCTCCGGCGCGACGCGGCCGGCGGCGCGGTCGTGGTCGCGCGCCGCCTCGGCCACGAGCCCGGCCTCGTAGAGCAGCTCGAAGCGCTCCAGCACCCGCTCCTCGTTCCACGGGGCGCCGTCCAGGGCGAACAGAAGGCGCAAGCGCGAGCGCCGTTGGGCGCCGCCCGTGCGCGACCGCCCCGCCCACTGCTCGAGCGCCGGCGCGATCGCCTCGTCGATCACCCGCGGGCGGCCCCTGCGCCAGTCCTCCCATGGGTAGAACCGGGTCCAGGGCGCCCAGGCGGTGTCGGGCGCCTGGGTCTCGACCGCGGCGGGGGTCAGGGCCAGATAGCCCACCGAGATCACCCGCGCGGAGCCTTCGCCCCCGACCGCGCTCATGTCGGCCATGGGCGCGTCCCGGCCGCGGTCGCCGAAGGTGTAGAGCTGTTCCACATAGCCGAGCTCGAACCGGGTCTGCTCGGCCACGAAGGCCCGCAGCGCCAGCTCGAAGGTGCGCGTCCCGTCGGGGTCGAAAGGGCCGAACGGCAGACCCGACAGGGCCGAAGGCCGGCTTGTCCGCGTGTCGTGCGGGCGCACGGTCAGGACGACGGCCTGGTCGTCCTTCAGGGCGATGATCACCGCCGACAGGCCGATGACGACCGGCGCGGTCACTTGACCCTGGCCCCGATCTCCTGCGCCAGGCGCACCAGCTCGCCGGGCTCGGCCTGGCCGCGGCCATGCTCGCTGAACGGCTGGTCCTCGTAGTGCGGCAGGATGTGGACGTGCAGGTGGAAGATGGTCTGGCCCGCCGGCGCGCCGTTGAACTGGGTCACCACGATCCCGTCCGGGTCCAGGGCCGCGCGGACGGCGCGCAGCGTCTTCTGGACCCCCGCCATCAGCTCGGCCAGGGCCTGCGGCTCCACCTCCAGGAGGTTTCGGGCCCTGGAGGCCTTGTGCACCACCAGCGCGTGCCCCCGCGCCTGGGGAAAGGCGTCCATGAAGGCCAGGACCTTGTCGTCCTCCCAGATCTTTGCGCTGGGGATCTCGCCGCGGATGATGCGGGCGAAGATGTTGTCCTCGTCGTAGGGACCATCCAGGCTCATGGTCGAACCCTCGTGTGCTAGTGTGGTGGATCAGAAGTTCGCATGATGATGGCGGCTCCCGCAGTTGCGAACTTCTGATCCTTAAACCACACTAGAATCATAGACTTGCTAGTGTCCCGATCGATTCCGAAGTTCGCATCTGCCTGGCAAAAGCGCTGGCGAACTTCGGAATCGGGACACTAGGCTGCGGTCACTACCAAACGCGAGGGGGGCCGGGAACCATGACCGATCCCAACATGTCGGAGTGGCAGCGCAAGTGGTTCGCCACGGGCCTGGCCAATCTCGAGAAGCGCACGGGCCGGACCATCGAGGAGTGGGTCCAGATCGCCAGGACCTGCCCGGAGACCGGCCACCGCGCCCGGCTGAGGTGGTTCAAGGAGAACCACGGCCTGCTGCAGAACAGCGCCTCGATGGTGCTGAGCCGCGCCTTTCCGTCCGCCATGGGGTGGAGCGAGCCCGAAGGGCTGCGCGCCGCGCTTTGGACCGACCCGGCCTCCACCGCGATCTTCGAGGCCGTCGAGCGGCTGGTGAAGGCCCTGCCCGAGGTCTCCTCGGGTCAGCGAAAGGGCTATTCCGCCTGGTCGCACAAGGTGCAGTTCGTCGCCGTGCGTCCGGTCAGGGGCGGCGCCGCGCGGCTCGGCCTCGCCGTGGATCCGATGGTCAGCAACCGGCTGGTCCCGGCCAGGAACGAAGGCTGGTCCGAGCGGCTCGAGGCCGCCGCGCCCCTGGCCTCGCCGGGCGAGGTCGACGAGGAGATCGAGCGTCTGATCGGGGCGGCGTGGGAGCGGTCCTGACCGGTCGGCTCAGTCGGCCTCGCGGAACGGCGAATACTCCTCGGTAAGCCAGTCCATCTCCTGGCGCACGGCGTCCCGCTCCTGGTCCAGGTAGCGGGCGACGGGCGCCCTCAGGGCCGGGTCGGCGATGTAGTGGGCGGAGTAGACCGCGGTCGGCAGGTAGCCGCGGGCGATCTTGTGCTGGCCCTGGGCGCCGGCTTCCACGCGCGGCAGGCCGAGCCGGATCGCGTGCTCGATCGCCTGGTAGTAGCAGAGCTCGAAGTGGAGGAAGGGCACGTCGACGGTGCAGCCCCAGTAGCGGCCGTAGAGGCAGTCCCCGCCCAGGAAGTTCAGCGCGCCGGCGATCCATTGGCCGCCGCGGCGGGCCATCACCAGGAGGATGCGGTCCGCCATGCTCTCGTTGATCAGCGAATAGAAGGTCCTGTTCAGGTAGGGCGTGCCCCACTTGCGCGAGCCGGTGTCCATGTAGAACCGGTAGAAGGCGTCCCAGTGGTCCTCGCAGAGGTCGTTTCCGGTGAGGGCGACGATGTCGAGGCCGGCGTGGGCCTCGCGCCGCTCGCGCCGGATGGTCTTGCGCCGGCCCGACGACAGGGCCGACAGGTAGTCCTCGAAGTCGCGGTAGCCGGGATTGAGCCAGTGGTACTGCTGGTCCTGGCGCAGCAGCAGGCCCTGCTCGCCCATGAACCGCCACTCGGCCTCGGTGGGGAAGTTGACGTGCAGGCCCGACGCGTGGGTCTGGTCGCAGAGCTTCAGCGCCCCGGCCAGCAGCGTGCGGCGGACCTCCAGGTCGGCGCCCTCGCGGGTCATCAGCCGCGGGCCCGTCGCCGGCGTGAAGGGCGCGGCGCTGAGGAGCTTGGGATAGTAGCGCCCCCCGGCGCGCTCGTAGGCTTCGGCCCAGGCCCAGTCGAAGACGTATTCCCCCCGCGAGTGGGACTTCAGGTAGAGCGGCATGACGCCCTCGGCGCGGCCTTCCGGATCGCGCACGACCAGGTGGCGCGGCGCCCAGCCGGAGCGCTCGCTCGCGCAGCCGGATTGCTCGGCGGCATCAAGGAAATCATAGCTGACGAACGGATTGCGGCCGGAGGCCGGATTGTCCGCGCAGGCGTCCCAGGCCTCGCGGCCGATCTCGGCGATGCGCGCATGGGCCTCGATGACGCGGGTCTCGGCCATCAGGGGGAGAAGCCCTCGAAGATGAAGTTGTCGCAGCTGTCGCTCACCCTAGCGGCGTCCTCCGCCGAGCGCACCGTCCAGGCGATCACCGGCATGTCCTTGCCTCTTCGGCGGGCGGCCGGTCCGCCCTCCGCGCTTTCCATCTCCAGCACCAGGAAGTCGGGGCGCGCCGTTTCGAGCGCCGCCTCGAACGCCTGGAGGTGGGCCTGTCCCTCGCGATCTTCGAGGTCGTGGTCCGACAGCCAGGCGGCGTCCAGGCCCCGCGGGCGGTCGGGGCGCTCGCGCGCGAACCAGGCCAGCGCCGCGGCGTCGAAGCTGATCACGGCGGCGGCGGCGTCATGACGGTCCAGGATCTCGGCCGTGCGCGCGGCCAGGGCGGCGGTCTGCTCGGCCGCGGCCTTGATCTCCACCAGCAGCATGGCGCGGCCGGCCACGCGCTCGAGCACCGCCGTGAGCGTGGGGATCCGGTCCGTCCCGCCAGCCAGGGCCAGCGCCCCGATCTCGCGGGCGCTGAAGTCGTGGACGTCGCCTTCCACGCCCGCCATCCGCTCCAGGCTCTCGTCGTGGAACACCATCGCCTCGCCGTCGGCCGAAAGGCGGACGTCCAGCTCGATGCCGAAGCCGCCGCGGCAGGCCGCCTCGAAGGCCGGGAGCGAATTCTCGGGCGGGCCGGCGGGTCGCCACAGCCCCCGGTGGGCGAAGGGCGGCCAATACAGCCGCCGCGGGAGGCTCATCCTGCTTCGCTCCGAGCCGACCTTCGCGGGACCGACTCTCCTGGGATGGACCGTCGGAAGCCTTGGCGAAGAAGAATCACGAGATCTCCACGACCGCGTCCACCTCGACCGAGAAGTTCAGGGGCAGGCGATAGACCCCGACGGCCGACCGGGCGTGCCGGCCCGCCTCGCCGAACGCCTCGACCATCAGGTCCGAGCAGCCGTTCACGACCTTGGGGATGTCGAAAAAACCGGGCGCGACCTGGACGAAGCCGCCGAGCTTGACCACGCGCCGGACGCGGCGGAGCTCGCCCCCCGCCGCGGCCTTCATCTGGGCGATCAGGTTGATCCCGCACAGTCGCGCCGCCTTCTGGGCGGTCTCGAGGTCGACCTCCTCGCCCACGATCCCCTTGATCCCGCCCGAGGCGTCCGTCGAGACTTGGCCGGAGATGTGCGCGAAGGCGCCGCTGATCACGAAAGGGACGTAGTTGGCGACCGGCGCCGCAGGCGCGGGCAGGACGATCCCGAGGGCGGCGAGGCGGTCTTCGATGTCCGACATGGGTCCTGCATAGCGCCCTGATGCGCCATGGAAAAGCCGCAGGCGATGGCGAGGCTCCCGTCCGGCGGTCGCAAGACCCGGCCCGCCGCCAGGGGGGGAGACTGGGGGAGGGGAGGAGGAGATCCCCATGCCGTATCCAGCCCGGTTCAATCGCATGCCTTCCGGCGGCCATGGCCCCGCCTCGGGCGGGGTGCTCAACTCCATCATCGTCTGGACCCCGATCGTCCTGGCGCTGGTTCTCGGCGGAATGCTGATCGCCATGGCCGGCTGAGGCCTGTCCTCAGCGGCTCTCGCCGGGCTTCAGGGCGCGGGCGGAAATCACCGCGTCTTGGCCGAACCTGGACCTGAGCGCGTCGATGGCGCGCTCGCCCTTGCGCGCGCGCGTCTCGTCGCCGGCGAAGAGGTCGTCCGGCGCGTCGTCCGCCTCGCCGAGGTCGGAGATGCCGATGCCGATCAGGCGATAGGCCTGGCCTCTGGCCTCGGCCTTCAGGAGCTCGCGGCCGACGCTGAACATCGTCCTGGCGGTCTGGGTCGGCGCCGGCAGGGTGCGCCGCCGGGTCAGGAGCCGAAAGTCGGCGGTCTTGAGCTTCAGCGTCACGACACGTCCGGCCGTTCCAGCCTGCCGGGCGTGGCGGGCCACCTTCTCGCACAGGGGCCAGAGCCGATCCTCCAAGGCGTCCACCCGGGCGATGTCGTCCTCGAAGGTGGTCTCGGCGCTGATGGCCTTGCGTTCCTGGTCCGGATCGACCGGGCGGTCGTCCCTGCCCTGGGCCAGCTGGTGCAGCCGAAGGCCGTGCGCGCCATAGCGCTCGGCGAGATCCTTGGCGGACGCGCTGGCGAGATCGCCGACGGTCCTGAATCCGGCCCGCTCGAGCTGGCGCACGAAGGCGGGGCCGACGCCCGGAAGGATGCCGACAGGCCGCGGGCGCCAGGAAGGCCGCGGCCTCCGCCCCGCCGATCACCGAGAAGCCGCGGGGCTTGTCCAGGTCCGAGGCGATCTTGGCGAGGAACTTGTTGGCCGAAAGGCCGATGGAGACGGTGATGCCGATGTCCCGTTCGATCTCGGCCTGCACGCGGGCCAGGACCAGGGCGGAGATTCCGCCGTTCAGGCGCTCGGCGCCCCGAAGGTCCAGCCATGCCTCGTCCAGCGACAGGGGCTGGATCAGCGGCGTCAGCGCCGCGAGCTTGTCCATGATCCGCCGGCTGTCGGCTCGGTACTTGGCGAAGTCCGGCTTGATGACCGTGGCCTGCGGACAAAGCCGCAGCGCCTGGAACATCGGCATGGCCGAGCGCACGCCCGAGATCCGGGCGATGTAGCAGCAGGTCGTCACCACCCCGCGCCTGGCGCCGCCCACGATCACCGGCAGGTCGCGAAGCTCGGGGCGGTCGCGCTTCTCCACCGAGGCGTAGAAGGCGTCGCAGTCCAGGTGCGCGAGGCCCAGGGTCGCGAGCTCGGGGTGGGTCACGATCCGCGGCGAGGCGCAGCGGGGACAGCGCCCGGCGACCGCTTCACCCGTCCACAGGCAGTCGCGGCAGAGCGACGTCACGGCGAGGGCCACAGCCAGGCCGCGCCGCGCACGCCCGAGGAGTCGCCGTGCAGGGCCTTCAGGACCGGCGTGTCGAACACGTCCGAGAACACGTAGGGCGCGATCGCGCCGGGCAACCGCTCGTAGAGCTCGTCCACGTTGGACATCCCGCCGCCGAGGACGATGGCGTCGGGATCGATCAGGTCGGCCATCACCGCGAGCCCCCTCGCCAGCCGGTCCACGTAGCGGCCGAGCGCCGCGCCGGCTTGCTGGTCGCCGGACCGCGCCGCCGCGACGATGCCGGCGGCGTCCAGGCGCCGTCCCGAGGCGGCGAGATGGTCCCGCTGGAACCCCGTGCCCGAGACGTAGGTCTCCAGGCACCCCTTCAGCCCGCACCAGCAATCCGGTCCCGGGACCTCGTCGACGGAGGGCCAGGGCAGGGGGGTGTGGCCGATCTCCCCGGCGACGCCGTTCAGCCCTTCGATCACCCGCCCGTCCACGGCCAGGCCCCCGCCGCAGCCGGTGCCCACGATCACCGCGAACACCACGCGCGCGCCCGCGGCCGCGCCGTCCACGGCTTCGGACAGGGCCAGGCAGTTGGCGTCGTTGGCCAGCCTGACCGGGCGCTCCAGCGCGCGCTCGAGGTCCTGCTTGAACGTCTGGCCGTTCAGCCAGGTCGAGTTGGCGTTGCGGATGGCGCCCGAGCGCGGCGAGATCGAGCCGGGCGTCGCCACCCCCACGGACCCCTGGCCGCCGGCGGCGAGCTCCGCCTCGACGACCAGCTCGCGCACGGCTTCGAGTGCTTGGGGATAGTCGCGCGGATTGGGCCGGCGGATGCGCGCCAGGATCTCACCGGAGGCCCCGAGCGCGGCCGCCTCGATCTTGGTTCCCCCGAAGTCGACGCCGATGCGGATCATGGGGCGAGGATCGGCCGATCCTCGCAGCCGCGCAATGCACGCGGCGGTCGGACCGAGGTCGGCCCTTCCCCTATTGCTTGCCCTATTGCTTGCGGCGCCGATTGCGGCCGAAATGGCGTCTCGTGAGCTGGCTCTGATCGGGCAAGACGAGCCGCAATAGTGAGGAGTCCAACCTCTGAGCGATGAACCGGACTCTCGCGCCGCCGCGGTCCTGGGCGATCGGCGCGAGCAGCGCTTCCCCCGCCTGACTGGAGCCGAGATCGATCGTCTGCGGCGGTTCGGCGAGCCGAGATCCTGGACGGACGGCCAGGCGCTGGTCCGCGCGGGCGAGGCCGGCGCCGGCCTCTATGTCGTGCTCCGGGGCGAAGTGGCCGTGACCGCGCCCCAGGAGAGCGGCCGTCCTCAGGAGATCACGGTCCACGAGACGGGCTCGATCCTGGGCGAGCTGGCCCAGCTTTCGGGCCGGCCGTCGCTGGTGGACGCCCACGCCAGGGGCGAGGTGGAGGCCCTCGTCATCCGGCCCGAGAAGCTCAGGGCGGTGCTCGTGGCCGAGGCCGAGCTCGGCGAGCGGATCATGCGCGCGCTGATCCTTCGCCGGGTCGGCCTGATCCGGCTCGGGAACGTGGGGCCGGTGATCGTCGGGCGGTCCGTCTCGGCCGACGTCCTGCGCCTGCAGAACTTCCTGTCGCGCAACGGCCATCCGTTCCAGACCCTGGATCCGGACCGCGACGAGGAGGCGCGCACTCTGCTCGACCGCTTCCATGTGGACCCGGGCGAGCTGCCGATCGTGCTCTGCCCGGACGGGCGGCTCCTGCGCAATCCCGGCGAAGGGGAGCTGGCGCGCTGCCTGGGCCTGTTGCGCGACATCGACCCCGACAAGCTTTACGACGTGGCCGTGGTCGGGGCGGGGCCCGCCGGCCTCGCCGCGGCGGTCTATGCGGCGTCCGAGGGGCTGTCCGTGCTGGTGCTGGACTGCCGCGCCTTCGGCGGCCAGGCGGGCGCCTCGGCGCGGATCGAGAACTACCTCGGGTTCCCGACCGGCATCACCGGCATGGCGCTGATGGCCCGCGCCTACAACCAGGCCCAGAAGTTCGGCGCGGAGATGGCGATCCCCGACGAGGCCGCCCGGCTGCGGCTCGACGGCGATGGTCTGGGGCTGGAGCTGGCGAACGGCGAACGGGCCCGCGCCCGGGCGGTGGTCCTGGCCAGCGGCGCGCGCTACCGGCGCCTGCAGGTCGCGGACCTCGAGGCCTTCGAGGGCTCGTCCGTGCACTACTGGGCCTCGCCGGCAGAGGCGCGGCTGTGCCAGGGGCAGGAGGTCGTGCTGGTCGGGGCGGGCAATTCCGCGGGCCAGGCGGTGGTCTATCTGGCGAGCCAGGTCGCCAAGGTCTGGCTGCTGGCCCGCGGCCGGAGCCTCGGCGCCAGCATGTCGCAATATCTGGTCGAGCGCATCGCGGCCCAGCCCAACATCGAGGTCCTGCTCGAGACCGAGGTCACGGGCCTGGAGGGCCGCGACGGGATGCTCGAGGCGGTGCGCTGGACGAACCGCGTCACGGGCGAGGAGACGCGGCGGGCGCTCGGCCACCTGTTCCTGTTCATCGGCGCCGATCCCAACACCGACTGGCTGGAGGGTTCGGGCGTCGAGCTCGACGCCAAGGGCTTCATCCGCGCCGAGGCGGCGCCGGCGGGCGGTCGACGGGGGCTGGAGACGAGCCTTCCCGGCGTCTTCGCCATCGGCGACGTGCGCTCCGGATCGGTCAAGCGCGTGGCGGCCTGCGTCGGCGAGGGCGCCCAGGTGGTCGCCGCGCTGCACGGCTATCTCGCCGACGCGCCGGCCCGCGTCGGCGGCCAAGGACGCCCCGGGGACGGCGAAAGGGCGGATTAACCCAACGCCCCGCGCCATGCCGCCGGCCAAGTCCTTGATTTTCAAGGATGCCAGCGATCGGGCCGCGTAACCGCGATTTAAGGATATTGATGAGAACTCTGGGCTTTGAAGATGGGCCTCGGCAAGTCGTGCTCGCCGCGGAGCCTGCCGAAGCCGGGTTGATGATGGCCAAGCAAGTCCTGATCGTCGAGGACAACGAGCTCAACATGAAGCTGTTTCATGACCTGCTCGACGCCCAAGGCTATGAGACTTTGCAGACGCGCGAGGGGCTGCAGGCCCTGGCGCTCGCGCGCCAGCACCGGCCGGACCTGATCCTGATGGACATCCAGCTGCCAGAGATCTCTGGGCTGGAGGTCACCAAGTGGCTCAAGGAGGATGACGAGCTGGCCCACATCCCGGTGGTGGCCGTCACCGCCTTCGCCATGAAGGGCGACGAGGAGCGCATCCGCGAGGGCGGCTGCGAGGCCTACATCTCCAAGCCCATCTCCGTGTCCCACTTCCTGGACACGGTGAAACGCCTGTTGGGTTAGGTCCGGTGTCCGCGCGCATCCTGGTCATCGACGACATCGACGCCAACGTCAGGCTGCTCGAGGCCAAGCTCACCGCCGACTACTACGAGGTCCTGACAGCGACCGACGGGGTCACCGGTCTCGCGATCGCCGCGGCCGAGCAGCCGGACATCATCCTGCTGGACGTGATGATGCCGGGCATGGACGGATTCCAGGTGTGCAAGCGCCTGAAGGAAGATCCCGCCACCCGGCATATCCCGGTGGTGCTGGTCACCGCGCTGGACGGCCGCAACGACCGCATCGCGGGGCTCGAGGCCGGCGCGGACGAGTTCCTCACCAAGCCCATCGACGACGTCACCCTCTTCGCCCGCGTTCGCAGCCTGACGCGGCTGAAGGTCGTGCTGGACGAGCTGCGCGACCGCGAGAGCTCCGGCCGCCGCGCGGGCGTCATCAGCGACGCCACCAATCGGATGGGCGGCTCCGGCGGCCGCGTGCTGATCGTCGACGACAACGAGCGCCAGGCCCAGCGGCTCGCCTCCGAGCTCGCGGTGGAGCACCGTCCGGTGGTCGAGGCCGACATCGACAAGGCCCATCTGTCCACCCGCGGCCCCGTGGAC
The DNA here is from genome assembly GCA_963775275.1 of uncultured Alphaproteobacteria bacterium. GTDB lineage: Bacteria > Pseudomonadota > Alphaproteobacteria > Caulobacterales > Caulobacteraceae > JANWHQ01. The sequence goes on from CAVZII010000005.1 coordinate 3,539,466, forward strand.
CTGGTGATCATCAACACCACCTCCAGGGGCTTCGATGGCCTGAGGTTCGCCGCCCAGCTGCGCTCGCACGAGGCGACGCGGAACCTGCCGATCCTGGCGCTGATCGACCCGGACGACCGGGCGCGCTCGATCCGGGCGCTCGACATCGGCGTCAACGACATCCTGCCCCGGCCGATCGATCCGGAGGAGCTTGCCGCGCGGGTGCGCACCCAGATCAAGCGCAAGCGCTACACCGACCTCTTGCGCTCGAACCTCGACCAGAGCCTGGAGGCGGCGGTCACCGACCAGCTCACCGGCCTGCACAACCGCCGCTACATGGCCGGCCAGCTGGAGGCCCTGGTCGCGCGCGCCGTGCGCGACGGCGAGCCGGTGGCGGCGCTGATGCTCGACATCGACCACTTCAAGAAGATCAACGACAGCTTCGGCCATGACGCCGGGGACGAGGTGCTGCGCGAGTTCGCCGTGCGCCTGGCGTCCAACGTGCGCGCCATCGACCTGCCGTGCCGTCACGGCGGGGAAGAGTTCGTGGTCGTGATGCCCGAGACCTCGCTGGCGGACGCCGAGCGGATCGCCGAGCGCATCCGCCTGCACGTGGCGGGCGCGCCGTTCCGCATCTCGCACGGGCGCGAGGTGCTGACCGTGACCATCTCCATCGGCGTGGCCGCCACCAACGGTCCGCACGACACGCCCGAAGCCCTGCTCAAGCGCGCCGACGAGGCCCTCTATGAGGCCAAGGAAACCGGCCGCAACCGGGTCATCGCCCACGCGGCGTGAGCGGGGACGGCCTCACGGCCGCACCATCTCGAGCATGCGCCTCGAAAGCCCGCCCCGCGTCTTCAGCATCCGGCCGCGTCCTGGCCGGAAACCCATGGCCTCGTAGAAGCCGGCGGCGCTGTGCGCGGCGGTCATCCGCGCCGCCTCGTGGCCGGGGCCATGGATGCGCTCGAGCGCCCGGCGCATGAGCTCGGCGGCGATCTCCCGGCCGGTGAAGGCCGGGTCGACGTAGAGTCCCTTGATCTCGTCGTCCGAGGTCACGCAGAAGCCCATGATCGCGCCGTGGGCCTCGGCCACCTCGGTGTCCAGGCCGGCGTCCAGATCCTGGACGAAGCAGTCCGGCTGCATGCCGAAGGCCCAGCTGCGAGCCATCTCGGCGCCATAGGTCCGCGCCGCGCCCAGCAGGGTCGCGCGCCTGTACAGCCGCGCCATCGCTTCGGCGTCTTCAGGCCTCATCGGCCGGTAGTCGAACAGGGTCTCCATGCGCGCCTCCAACGCGGAGCTCGCGCCTGAAACGAAAACGCCCGGCCTATGGCCGGGCGCGTGGCGGCTCAAGGCGATGGAGGGCTATTTGATCTTGCCTTCGCGGAACTCGACGTGCTTGCGAGCGACCGGGTCGTACTTCTTGAGCACGAGCTTGTCGGTCTTGGTGCGGGCGTTCTTCTTGGTCACGTAGAAGAAGCCGGTGTCGGCCGACGAGTTCAGGCGGATCTTGATCGAAGCTGGCTTGGCCATGGCGGCGTCCTTGCGGGGCGCGAAATTCGGAAGGCGCGGACCATACTGGCGATCGCGCCGAAGTCAACGGCGTCCTAGGTCCGGGCGTCGCGTGGCGGCTCGAAGGTGAAGCGCCGGTGCAGGATCCAGCTGACGGCCGTGGGCGCGGCGATGGCGATGGCATGGCCGATCGCCTCTGCGTGAAAGGTGACGCCGAGCGCGGGGAACAGGCCCTTCACCAGGGTCATCGCGACCGCCCAGGTCAGCGCCGCCCCGATCAGGTTGACCAGCACGAAGCGGCCGATCTGCACCCGCATCGGCAGGTCCAACTCGGGGAAGACGAAGGCGCGGAACAGGACGAAGGCCACGACCATGCCTGTGGCGTAGGCGGCGATGACCGCCGGGCCGAAGGGCAAGGCAAGGCTCCAGGCGAAGCGCGAGGCCCAGTTGCAGCCCGCGGCGAGCCCGCCCAGCGCAAGGAAGCGCGCGGCACGGTGCATCTCCCGGGGAGTGGTCGGAAAGGCCGCAACCGTCATAAGCGGGTCCTGTGCATCAGTGGCGCCGGGGCGAGGCGGATCACCAGCAGGATCAGCCGCCACCAGGGCGGCGCGTAGACGACGGGCCCGCCGTCGTCGGCGGCCTTTCTCATCACGCGGGCCACCGCTTCGGGCGTCGACCAGAGCGGGCCGCCCTTGGCCATGTGGGCGGTCATCGGCGTGTCGATGAAGCCCGGCTTGACCACCGTCGCGCGCGCGCCGCTGGCGGCCAGGCGGTGGGCGATCCCCTGGACCAGGGTGGCGAGGCCGGCCTTGGCCGCGCCGTAGACGTAGTTGGAGCGCCGGCCCCGGTCGCCGGCCACCGAACCGATGACCACGAGGCTTCCCTTGCGCTGCGCCTCCAGCCGGGCGGCGGCCGCCAGGCACCAGAGCGCGGCGGAGGCGAAGTCCGTCTGGATCAGCTCGGCCGCCTGCGCCGGATCCTGTTCCATTCGCGCCTGGTCGCCGAGGACGCCATAGGCGACCAGGACGTGATCCACCCCGTCCAGGGCCTTCACCCATGCGTCGAAGCGCTCGTCGACCGCGTCGGGCTCCACATGCGCCAGATCCAGGACATCGACGCTGACCTCGGCCGCGCCGCGGACCTTCAGGTCGTCGGCGACCGCCTGCAGCTTGTCCCGATCGCGGCCCACGAGGCAGATCGCGGAGCCCTCCCGCGCGTAGAGCCGCGCCGCGGCCTCGGCCACCGCGGACGAGCCGCCGAGGATGATGACCTTCAGCGTCACAGCCCCATCCTGCGGCTGAAGTCCGAGACGCACGCCGGGTCCGTGAGGCCGCGGAACCGATCGAGGTTCGGGTAGCCGCGGGCGAAGGTCTGCGGCGACATCCGCGCGTCCTTGGCCGGATAGAGCCGTCCGCCCGCGGCCATCACAATGGCGTCCAGCCGCTCCAGCAGCGCGAGCGTCTCGGCGCCGCGGTTGGCGAAGTCCAGGGCCAGGGTCAGGCCCTCTCGAGGAAACGACAGGAGGCCCGGCGAGGCCAGCCCGCCGAACCCCTTGAGCACCGCCAGGAACGAGGCGTGGCCGTCTGCGGCGATGACCTCGAGCATCTCGCGGATCGGCTCGCGTCCCGAGGCCTTGGGGATCACGCACTGGTGCTGGAAGAACCCGCGCCGGCCGTAGAAGGCGTTCCAGCCCTCGATGGAGTCCAGCGGATGGAGCACCGGCGCGTAGGGCTGGCGCGTCCGTCCGGCGGTGATCACGCCCTTGTGGAACAGGGCCTCGTTGAACGCCCGCACCGTCAGCGGATGAAGCAGGCCGGAAAAGGTCTCGGCGCGCCAGAGCTTGCGGGTCCGGCGGGCGTGGGCGCGCAGGGGCCCGTCAGCCGCCCAGTCGGCCTGGGTCACGATCCCGCGGCCGAGCTCGCGCCCCCGCGCCGTGCCGTCGATCCAGGCGACGGTGTGCTCGGCGCTCGCCTCCCCGTCGGCGAGGGCGTCGCACAGCTCGTCCAGGCCTCCGCACGCCACGGTCCGGACGTCCAAGTCGGTGGAGGGGATGCGCTGCAGGCGCATGGTGACGTCCGCGATCACGCCGGTCAGGCCGAGGCCGCCGACGGTGGCGGCGAAGAGCTCGCCTTCGCGCCCCGGTCCGATCTCGAGGCGGCCTTCGCCGGACCGCTCCAGGGTCATGCCCAGGACGTGGCGGCCGAACGTCCCCGCCGTGTGGTGGTTCTTGCCGTGGACGTCGTTGGCGACGGCGCCGCCGAGCGTCACGAAGCGCGTCCCCGGAACGACGGGCGGGAACCATCCGCGCGGGGCGAAGACCGCGATCAGCTCGTCCAGCGTCAGCCCGGCCTCGGCCGTCAGCACGCCCGTCTCAGGGTCGAAGGCCTTGAACCGGTCCAGCCGGGTCATGTCGACCAGCCGGCCCGAGAGGGCGAGGTCGCCATAGGAGCGTCGCGCCCCGAGTCCGAGGCGCGGGCCGGGGCCGGCCACGTCGGCCAGCTCGGCCGCGAAGCGCGGGCGGGCCACCAGGGCCCGGCGCCGCTCCAGGCGGCCCCATGCGCTGACGCGCTCCTCGGCGAAGCTCATGGCGTCGGCAGGCCGACGATCGCCGCGGCGAAACAGGCGGCGGTCAGGGCGCCCAGCATCAGGCTCTGACGGTCCTTGATGGCGAAGGCGACGGGATCGTCGTGCAGCTCGCCGCGTCCGCACAGGAGCCAGACACGGCCCAGCCACAGGAAGACGAAGATGGGCGCGCCCCACAGGAAGGCCGGCGAGGCATAGACGCCCTCGGGCGTCGCGTCCTCGATCAGGTACATCACCAGCACGACGAGCGAGGCCGCCGCGGTCGCCGCGCCGAGCGCGGTCACCAGCGGCCCGTCCGCGCCCAGATAGCCGCGTCCCGCCGGGCCGAGATTGCCCGCCCGCGCGGCGCGGGCGATCTCGATCCCTCGCTTGGCGAGGCACAGCGACGAGAACAGGAACATGGAGAAGACCAGCAGCCAGGCTGAAAGCGTGGTCCCGGCCAGGATCGCGCCGAGCAGCAGGCGCATTGTGAACAGTCCCGCCAGGGTGACCACGTCGGCGATCGGCGCCCGTTTCAGGCCGAACGAATAGGCCAGCGTACCGACGCAATAGACGAGAACGGCGCCCAGCGCGGCCGGCCCGCCGGCGGCCAGCGCGGTCGTGAAGCCGGCCAGCAGGCCCAGCAGGCTGACGATGATGGCCGACTTCAGGGGGATGGCCCCGCTGGCCAGGGGCCGCTCGCGCTTGGACCAGTGGCGGCGGTCGTCCTCGAGGTCCGCCATGTCGTTGATCAGGTAGGTCGAGGAGGCGATCAGCCCCATCGCCAGCATGCCGAGCGCGCAGGCGCCCCAGGCGTGCGGATCGGAAATCCGGCCGCCCAGCAGCATGGGCGCGAAGACCAGGGCGTTCTTGGCCCACTGGTGCAGGCGGGCCGCGCGGGCCCAGACCTTCAGGCCCGCGGGCGCGCGGGAGGCCGAAGCCTCGAACGATGCGTCCTTCTGCAGGCTCCGGTGCAGCGCGCCGTCGACGCCGGCGTAGACCGCCGCGGCGGCGTCCCTCCACACCGGACGGTCGGCCGTGGAGTCGCCGGCATAGACGAAGCCGTCGGGGAAACGCGCCTTCAGCGCCTCGGCCTTGCGCCGGCCCTTCAGGTTCACGCGGCCGCCGCTGGCCATCACTTCGCGGATGAACGGGTAGCGCCGGCTGACCGCCTCGGCGATCCGGCGGTCGGCGGCGGTCGCCAGGTGCACGTGCCGGCCCTCGGCGTGGGCCTGGCGCGCATAGTCGGCGAGCGCCCGGTTCTCGGGCAGCAGGTCGACGTTGATCTCGGTGTGCTCGGCCAGGCGCGCCTTGAGCACCGCGCGCCCCTGCACAAGCCAGACGAGCAGCATCGGCGCGTGCAGCGGGTTGCGCTTCACGAAGGCCAGCGCGCACTCCAGCAGCAGGTTCGACGCGATCAGAGAGCCGTCGAGATCCAGCACCAGGGGCAGGGCGGCCGGCGCGGACGCGGCCTCCGGCGGGGCGGCCTTGGCGGGCGCCAGCTCATCGATCGGCGGCAGCTTGAGGGATCGTAAAGGGGACACCGGGACCACGCAGGCTTTGGACGGGCGCCGGTCGGACCTTTGCGGCCCAAAGGTTGCGAAAATGCTCACGCGGGCGCGCGGCAGCATCGTCTTAACCCTCTGCGGGCATGGTGCGTGCGGCGTAGTCTGGAGCTTTCCCCTGATGCTGGATTGGCTTGACGCCCGCGTGACGCGTGAGCGGGTGCGGACCTACTCGATCATGCTGCTGGTGATGTACCTGCTGGGCGGGACGCTCTGGATCGCCAGCATGCGCCACCAGGTGGACCCGTTCGGCAAGCCGCTCGGCTACGACTTCATCACCTTCTATGGCGCCTCCGACCTGGCGCGGCACGGCGAGGCGGCGGCGGCCTACGACCCCGCCAAGCTCCTTCCGGCCGAGCGCGCCGCGGTGCCGGCCGACCGCAGCGTCTTCCTGTGGCACTACCCGCCGCCGTTCCAGCTGGTGACCGCGCCCTTGGCCTTCATGCCCTATCCGGTCGCCCTGGTCGCCTGGCTGCTGATCGGCCTGGGTCTCTACGTGGTGCTGCTGCGCAAGATGTCGGACCACCCGTGGACGCTCATCCTGGGGCTGGCGATGCCGGCGGTGTTCCTCAACGGCATGCACGGACAGAACGGCTATCTGAACACCGCCATACTGGGGCTCGGGCTGCTCCTGCTCGACCGCCGGCCGTGGGTCGCCGGCGCGATCCTGGGACTCCTGGTCTACAAGCCCCACCTCGGGGTGCTGCTGCCCCTGCTGCTCCTGGCGCAGGGCCGCTGGAAGTCGATCGGCGGGGCGGCGGCCTCGGCCCTGGCCATGTGCGCCGCAGCCTATCTCGTCTACGGCCCCGCGCCCTGGATCGCCTTCGTCGACAACCTGCCCAAGGTCCGGCTTCTACTGGAGAGCGGCTACCTGCCGTGGAACCTGATCCCCAGCGTGTTCGTCACCGCTGCGAGCCTCGGCGCGCCGATGGCTGTCGCCTATGCGGCGCACGCGGCCGTGGCGATTGTGCTCGCGGCGCTCGCCGTCCGCGCCTGGGCCAAGCCCGGGCCTCAGACGCTCAAGGTCGCGCTCGCGGTCCCGGCGATCATGGCGGTGAGCCCCTACTGCTTCACCTACGACCTGGTGCTCATGGCCATCCCGATCGGGCTGCTGGCCGAATACGGGCGGACGAACGAGCTGCCGAGCGGGTCCAGGGCGGCCATGGTCCTGGCCTTCGCCGCGCCGCTGCTGTTCCTCGCCCTCTACCCCGTCATCCACGTCCAGCTGATGTCGCTGTCGGTCCTCGCCCTCTTCGCCGCGATCTGGCGAACGCTGGCGTTGAGCCGCGCACAGGCCGTGTCGGGGGACGTTTCCAGGGGCGACGTGCAGACCACGGCGGCGACCTATCGGGCCTTCCGGCCGGAGCCTAACCCCACGGCAGCTCGCGCTCGAGCCTGACCTTGGGATCGCCGACCCATGGGGCGGTCTCGCGGTACCAGTGGGTGGCGGTCAGCTCCTTGAACTTCCACTCGCCGTCGACCTGGACGCACAGCGCGTCCCAGTGGCCGAGGATGAACAGGTAGAACTGGTTGAAGCCCTGCTCCAGCCGGTTGATCGTCCAGTAGACCTTGGCCCGGATGGCGTCGCCGTCCTTGGTGATGATGAAGTTGTTCGGCAGGTGCTGGCGACCCAGGTAGTTGTGCGGCATGCCGTACCAGATCTGGTGCAGCAGCTTCTGCATGGCCTCGCGACCCTGGCATCGGCCCTGGGGCTTGTGGTCGATCCAGCCGTCCTCGGTGAAGAGCCCGATGTAGCCTTCCTCGTCGCCGGTGTTCAGCGCCCAGCAGTACCTGGCGAACAGCTCCTGGATGTCGAGCCGCTCCTCGGGCGTGGGCTTGTCGGATCTGGGCATGCGTTCCTCTGTCGGTTGGAAATGGGGCGGCGCGGTCCTAGCGGAGCCGCTCCAGGATCAGGATCGAAAGATCGCGCGTGGGGCGGAAGTCGGTCTTGTCCACTTCGAAGCGGGTGGGCCCGACCTTCCTGACGCCTTCGGCGCAGAAGCTGACCAGGGAATCGGGGCGGCCCTTGTCGACCACCAGGCGAAAGCTGCCGATGGGGCGGCGCCAGTTGGCGCCGGACGAGAGCACATAGTCGATGCGCTTCTCCACGAACGCTTGACGGTCGGGCCCGGCCTCCCGCTTGGCCCTGGCCAGCGCCGCCATGAAGTCCTGGTCGATGCAGTACTTGCGCTGCATCGCGCGAAAGTCGCCGGACTTCAGGAAGTCCGCCAACTCCAGCGCCGTGCCCGCGGTCGCGCCGACGCTGGGCGTGTATTCGTGCTCGACCGCCAGCTCTCGTCCCGCGGGGAAGGTCTGGCGCCAGTAGTAGCTGGTCTTCAGCGTCCAGGTGGGCTGCAGGTGGTGCTCCCAGCCCTTGCCGGCGTCGTAGTCGTCGGGGATCGCCAGGTTCAGCTTCAAGAGGCGCTGCTGGATCGCCTTGGGCAGACGGTCGAGCGCGCGCGCCGTGGCGGGCAGGTGCGGCGCCAGGGGAACGCCGAGGCTCCGGAGCAGCGCCGTGCGGTCGACGCCGCCGCGAAAGACCCGCTGTTCGGCCCGGGCGGAGACCGGCCGGCCTTCGACCCGGGTGCGGAAGCCCAGGAAGTTCGCCGGATCTTCGGTGGGGACCGAGATGTTTTCGTCCGGTCCGGCGATGGTGATGTCCGGCATGGGGAAGGCGACCCAGACGGTCTGGGCCTTCGAGGTGGCGTTCAGGAACCTGTAGCGCACGCGGATCACCCCTTCGGAGATGAAGAGGTCCTCCGAACGCATGTCGATGCCCGGGTTGCGCACCAGCACCAGGCCGCCTTGCCTCAGCTCCGCGGAGCTGTCGTTGGCCAGGGCCGGCGCCGAGGAGATGGTCACGGCGAGCGCCGCTGCGATCAGCCAGGGTCTGCGCATGGGTCTCGCCCTCCCGTCGCCAGCCTTTAGAGCATGCGCCGCCTGGATTGAACCGTCCGCGTCAGCGGCCCTCGGCCCCGGGAGCCGCCGTCCCGCTCCGGCTGCGACAACATGTCCAATCCGCGGCCTTGGCCGACTGAAATCCCTAACGTGTTATTCATTGCTTTGCCGCTAGACAAAGCAAAGCTTAGGTCTGGTTCCAGAAAGGGGCTGGGCTACATCACCGGTTCTTCCCTCGGGGGCGGAAGGATCGGGTGCAGCCTGTCGTCCGCGATGTCCAAGTTCGACCCCAAGGCCTGGATCAATCTGGAGAAGGCCCAGCTTCTCCTGCTGGACGACCATATCGAAGGCACGATTGTGCTGGCCCAGATCGCGTCCGCCTTCGGCGTGCGCAAGTTCTTCAAGGCCAAGTCCATCGACGAGGCCAAGGAGATCGCGCTCCACGAGGAGCTGCACCTGATCCTTGCAAATGCGAACCTCAAGTCCTCCAGCGCCTACGACTTCATCCACTGGCTCAGGCGCGCGAAGATCGAGCCCAACTCCTTCACGCCGATCATCCTGATCACCGGCCACACCCAGCTGTCCAACATCAGGCGCGCGCGCGACTGCGGCGCCAACTTCGTCATGGCCAAGCCCGTGAGCCCCGCGGCCCTGCTCGAACGCATCGGTTTCGTTGCGCGCGAGAAGAAGCCGTTCGTGAGCTGCGGCGACTACCTGGGCCCGGATCGCCGGTTCCACGACGTAGGCCCCCCGCCGGGGATCGCCGGCCGGCGGCACGACGACAAGGCTCTGGAGATGGACGAGGCGGAGGGTGACGGCGAGGCCGCAGGCCTGGATGCGTTCGCAGAGATGGCCCCACTTGCGCAAGGAAAACAACGATGAGCGCTGCGGTCTTCATTCCATGGGAGAACCGGCTCGCCAAGGTCATGAGGAAGCCGGGCGGGGTCAGGGTCGAGGACGCGCTGCAACGCGCCGATGAGAACCTCGAGGACATCCGCGAGGAGTGCCTCGCCTCAGTCGACGAGCAGCTGGACCAGATCGAACGCATGGCGCGCGAGGCCGGCGCCAGCCCCACCGAGCCCGCGAGCCTGGCGATCTACCAGCTCTCCAACGACATCCATGCCGTCGCCGGCGTGTTCGGCCTGACCGAGCTCGGCCACGCCGCCTTCAGCCTGTGCGAGTTGGTGGACCGCCTGCGCGCCCGCGGCCGCTGGAGCCAACCGGCCGTGGAAGTCCACCTGTCCGCGTTCAGGCTGCTGCGCAACCCTGACGGAGCCACCGACCGCTCCGCCGTTCTGGACGGGCTGCGCCGGGTGACCGAACACGTGCCCGTCGCCCCGATCGAAGACTGACCGGGTCGCCCCCGGCGCTCGACCTCAGCTGTTCCTTCGGCGGCCTTTCTGCAGGCGCCGCCGAACGCCGAGCCGGGGCGGGCGGGCGCCCGCCTGCGGCGGCTCGGGCTCGCTCAGCATCTCCAGGAGCAGCCCTCCGGTCAGGGGCGCGGCCTCGCGCAGCCTCACCTCCACGCCCGCCCCCAGGCGGAATCGTTGGCCGGTCCTCTGTCCCACCAGGGCATGGGCGCGGTCGTCGTGGACGAAGTACTCGTCGCCCAGCGCCGAGACCGGGACCAGTCCATCCGCGCCGGTCTCCTTCAAGCGCACGAACAGGCCAAAGCGCGTCACCCCGGTGATCCGGCCCTCGAAGGCCGCGCCGACCCGCTCGGCCAGGAAGGCGGCCACATAGCGGTCCGTCGCGTCACGCTCGGCCGCCATCGCCCGCCGTTCGGAGGCCGTGATCATCTCCGCGGTCTCGCCCATGCGCGCCAGGTCGCGCTGCGACAGGCCGTCGTCGCCGAGTTTCAGCGCGGAGATCAGCGCGCGGTGCACGATCAGGTCGGCGTAGCGCCGGATCGGGGAGGTGAAATGGGCGTAGCGCTGCAGGTTCAGGCCGAAGTGGCCGATGTTCTCGGGGCTGTAGATCGCCTGCATCTGGGTGCGCAGGACCACCTCGTTCACGATCTCGGCGTGGGGCCCGCCGCGCGTTCGCTCCAAGAGGCGGTTGAACCGGTCCGTCCGCGGCGCCTCGCCCTTGGACCAGTCGATGTCGATGGTGGCCAGGAAGTCGGCCAGCGCCTGGACCTTCTCCATGGAAGGCGCATCGTGGACACGGTAGATCAGGGGCGATCGCTTCTGCTCCAGCGTCTCGGCCGCGCAGACGTTGGCCTGGATCATCATCTCCTCGATCAGCTTGTGCGCCTCCAGCGTCGCGCGCGGCGTGATCGCGGAAATCCGGCCGTCCTTGCCGAACTCGATGCGCCGCTCGGCGCTTTCGATGTCGAGCGGGGAGCGGGCGTCCCGTCCGAGCTTCAGGCAGGCATAGGCCTTCCACAGCGGCTCGAGCACGCGCTCCATCAGCGGCCGTGAGACGTCGTCCGGGCGGCCCTCGATGGCGGCCTGGGCCTGCTCGTAGGAGAGCTTGGCCGCCGAGCGCATCAGGCCGCGTTGGAAGCGGTGGCCGACCTTGCGGCCGGTCCTGTCGAAGCTCATCCTCACGGCGATGCAGGCGCGCGCCTCGCCCAGGCGCAGGCTGCACATGTCGGACGACAGGGCGTGGGGCAGCATCGGCTCGACCCGGTCGGGGAAGTAGGCCGAGTTGCCCTTGTCGCGGGCTTCGCTGTCGAGCGCGGAGCCCGGCCGCACATAGGCGGCGACGTCGGCGATGGCGACCCAGACGATCCATCCGCCCCGGTTCTTGGGGTCCGGATCGGGCTCGGCGTAGACGGCATCGTCATGGTCGCGCGCGTCGGCGGGGTCGATGGTCACCAGCGGCAGCTCGCGCAGATCCGTGCGCCCCTTCAGCGTCGGTGCTCCAGCGGCCTCCGCCTCCGCCTGCGCGGCGTCCGAGAAGCCGGTCGGCAGGCCGTGGGTGTGGATGGCGATCAGGGAGGCGGCGCGCGGGTCGTCCTCCCGTCCGACCGTCTCCAGCACCTTGCCGGGCTTGGGGCCGTAGCCGTGGTGGGGGCGTGGCGAGACCTGCGCCAGCACGAGGTCCCCGTCGGCGAGGTCCTTGGCGGCGGCGTGGTCCAGAAGGACGCTCTCCTTGGAACGCCGGTCGACCGGCTCGACCCGGACCTCGCGCCGGCTGCGGCGCACGACGCCCAGCACCTGGTGGGCGCTCTGGCCCAGCCGCTTGATCAGCCGGGCTTCCAGCTCGCCCGATTCCAGCCGCTCGTAGCGGACCAGCAGGCGGTCGCCGAGCCCGGGCGCGCCGCCGGCGCGCTCCTCGCGCGCAGGCGCCAGTCGCACCAGCGGCGCCTCCTCGTCCGCCTTGCCCGGCCGCACGTAGAGATCGCCGTCCGGGTCGCGCTCGACCACGTCGGCCACGCCCACCGGCGGCGGGCCGTCGCGCCGCTGGCCGCGGGCGCTGCCCGGACGAGGGATGGGACGATGGCGGGTCCTTCGCAAGGCGGCTCCTCTTCCAGGTCTCCTATAGGGCGCCGGGACCGCCCGCGGCTGTGGATTCCGTCACCCTCGTGTTTAATGCGCGGACGAAGGAGGCTCACCATGATCCGGCGCATCGGGCGTCTCGCATCGCTGGCTCTGATCGTGGTCACGGGCGCGGACGGGGCGCAGGGCGCCGCCGCGCGACCGGTCCGCCATCCGCCCGCGCCCTATCGCCACGCGCGCGGCTTCGACGCCTTCGGCTACTATTTCCCGAGCGAGCGCGAGCAGGTCGGGCGCGGGCGATTGGACGACATCGCGATCGGGCAGCTCCGCGACTTCTCCGCCTGGGAGCGGGGCCGTCGCAGCCGCGCCCATTCCCCGGTGATGGCGGAGTTCTCGGACGTTTCGAGCCCAACCCACCGGAACGAGCTCGGCCAGGAGGTCCATCGCATCACCGTCCGCGTGCTGGCCGACAGCTATCGCGTGGCGCCGGGCGATTTCAGCTTCACCGGTCATGACCCAAGGCTCGGCCGGGTGACCGTCAGCGGCAGGATCGATGCGGCGGCCCTGGCGCGGGCCCGCGAAGGCGGCCGCCGCGATCCGGTGATCTTCGCTGGCGTGGCGTTTGCCGGCGAGCACGACCGCAACGTCTCCTTCACCTGGTTCGGGGGCGACTGAGCGATCTCGGGCCGGCCGGAGGATGATCCGCGCGGGAACCGGCTCACCGGCGCAAGTCGCGCCGAACAGGGACATGGCGCCCCGCCGGATCAGTAAGGCGGCAGGTTGGAATCGTTGCTGGGGCCGGTGGGCGTGGGCCCGTCGGGACTATAGAGCGGCGGCGGCTCGGGCGGGGTCGAGGAGCGCGGCGGCGCGGCCCCCTTCGTAGGCGCCTTGGCCGCAGATCCGCCGAGCGTGACGACCGCGATCGCGCTCGAGGCCGGCGTCTCGTCGGACTCTGTCTTGGCCTTGGCCTTGGCGACCTGGACGGGCGGCGCCGAGGATGGCGGCGGCGCGGCCGGCAGCGGCTGCGCCTCCACCGCCGTGGCGGCCCCGGCGGCGGCCATGGGCTGGGCCGGCCCGGCCGGCGGCAGGGACTCGCCGTAGGGGCGGCTCAGCGCGCCATGGATGCCGAGGTAGAGGCCCAGCAGGCACGCGCCGCAGAGCGCCGCGGCGGCGGCATAGGCGACGGGTTTCGCGACCGGCTTCATGGGACCTTGCTAGCCCATTTTGCGCCGCCGCGTCACCGACCCGATTGTCCGCGGCGCCGCGGAGGGCCGCTTTCCTCCCGCCGTCGGGGGTGCTCTATCGCCGCGTCGGGGTCGGACGACGGGAGGTCGGCATGGCGCATGTGGGATCCTGTTTCTGCGGCGCGGTCCGGCTGGAGGTGTCCGGCGATCCGGAGGCGATGGGCTATTGCCACTGCCGGTCCTGCCGTTCCTGGTCGGGCGGCCCGCCGCTCGGCCTCGTGGACGTCTATGCAGCGACCATCCCGAGCCTGGCGTTCGTCCCAGCCGTGCATGTCAACTAACGCGGAAACCGTCCTGCCGATGCGCGACGGCCTGCCCAAGCTCAAGGACTTCCCGGCCGAGTTCGCCGGCTCGGGCGAGATGGTCCCCGAGTAGGGGGGCGCGCCGCTCAGCGCTCTGCGGCGGCCTTCGCGCTCTTCGTCCGGCCGCCGGCCTTGCCCTTCGGCTTGGCTGCGGCGGGCTTCTTCGGCGCCCGCCGGCCCTTGGCCTTGCCGCCGCCCTTGGCCTCCCGCTCGGCGAGCAGGGCGACCGCCTCCTCCAGCGTCACGCTCTGCGGGTCCTTGCCGCGCGGGACGTTGGCGTTGACGCCGTTGGCCGAGACATAGGGACCATAGCGTCCGGACAGCACCTTGACCGGCTCGCCGTTCGCGGGATGCGCGCCCAGCTCCTTCAACGCCTGCGCCGCCGCCCGTCCGCGTCCCGGCCGCCCGCCGCTGGCGCGCTTCTCGGCGATGACCGCCACGGCCCGGTTCAGCCCGATGTCGAAGACCTCCTCGGCGTCGGACAGGTTCGCGTAGGTCCCGCTGTGCTGGACATAGGGGCCGTAGCGGCCGATGCCGGCCAGGATCGGCTGGCCGTCCTCGGGGTGAGGGCCCAGCTCGCGCGGCAGCCGCAGGAGGCGCAGCGCCTTCTCCAGGTCCACCGTCTGCGGGGTCCAGCCCTTGGGCAGGCTCGAGCGCTTGGGCTTGTCGCCTTCGCCGAGCTGGACGTAGGGCCCGAACCGTCCGGTCTTCAGCCAAACCGTCTGGCCCGTCTCGGGATCCTGGCCGAGCTCCCGATCCCCGCTTTCGCCGTTCTGGCCCTCGCCGTTCTCGCCCACGCCGATCTGGCGGGTAAATCGGCACTCCGGATAGTTCGAGCAGCCGATGAAGGCGCCGTAGCGCCCGAGCTTCAGGCTCAGCCGCCCGTTTCCGCAGGCCGGGCAGGCGCGCACGTCCGAGCCGTCCCCTTTGTCCGGGAAGATGTGCGGGCCCAGCGCCTCGTTCAGCGCCTCCAGCACCTGGCCGGTGCGCAGGTCGCCGATGTCCCCGACGGCCGCATGGAAGCCGGTCCAGAACTCGCGCAGCAGCGCCTTCCAGTCCAGCTTGCCCGCCGAAACGGCGTCCAGCTGCTCCTCCAGGTCCGCCGTGAAGTCGTACTCGACGTAGCGGTGGAAGAACTGCTCCAGGAAGGCGGTGACCAGCCGGCCCTTGTCCTCGGGGATGAACCGGGTCTTGTCCATGCGCACATATTCGCGCTCGCGCAGCACGGTCAGGATCGAGGCGTAGGTGGAGGGGCGCCCGATGCCCAGCTCCTCCAGCTTCTTGACCAGGCTCGCCTCGGTGTAGCGGGGCGGGGGCTCGGTGAAGTGCTGGTCCGAGCGCGCCTTCAGCACCTTGGCCTCGGCGCCCTGGCGGATCAGCGGCAGGCGCGCGGAGTCCTCGTCCTGCGGGTCGTCGCGGCCCTCCTCGTAGACGGCGAGGTATCCGTCGAAGAGCACGACCTGACCGGTGGCCCGCAGGCCGGTGCGGCCATCGGCGGTCTCGAGGTCGACGGTGGTCCGCTCGATCCGGGCCGCCTCCATCTGGCTGGCGATCATCCGCTTCCAGATCAGCTCGTAAAGCCGCCCCTGGTCGCTCTCGAGCCTGAGCGAGCCGGGGTTGCGCGACAGGCTCGTGGGCCGGATCGCCTCGTGGGCCTCCTGGGCGTTCTTGGCCTTGGTGCGGTAGTGGCGCGGCTCGGCCGGGACGTACTCCTTGCCCCAGCGCCCTGCGATCACCTGGCGCGTCTCCTCGAGCGCCTCGGGGGCCACCTGCACGCCATCGGTGCGCATGTAGGTGATCAGGCCCACCGTCTCGCCGCCGATGTCCACGCCCTCGTAGAGCCGCTGGGCGGTCTGCATGGTGCGCTGGGCCGAGAAGCCGAGCTTGCGCGCGGCCTCCTGCTGCAGGGTCGAGGTGGTGAAGGGCGGGGCGGGCGAACGCCGGGCGGGCTTGGTCTCCACCGCGCTGACGGCGAAGCGTCCGGCCTCCACGGCCTGGCGCGCGGCCGTCGCCGTCGCCTCGTCCCCGAGGTCGAACTTGCCGAGCTTCTTGGCCTCGTGCTTGACCAGCCGCGCGAGGAAGGGCTCGGCGCCGGCCGAGACGTCGGCCTCGACGGTCCAGTATTCCTGGGCCCGGAACCGCTCGATCTCGACCTCGCGGTCGACGACCAGCCTCAGGGCCACCGACTGCACCCGCCCGGCCGAGCGCGCGCCAGGCAGCTTGCGCCACAGCATCGGCGACAGGGTGAAGCCCACCAGATAGTCCAGCGCGCGGCGGGCGAGGTAGGCCTCCACCAGCTCCATGTCGATGGCGCGCGGGTTGGCCATGGCCTCGGTCACGGCCGACTTGGTGATGGCGTTGAACACCACCCGCTGGACCTCGGCGCCCTTGATCGCCTTCTTGCGGGTCAGGACCTCCAGCACGTGCCAGGAGATGGCCTCGCCCTCGCGGTCCGGGTCGGTGGCCAGGATCAGCCGGTCCGCGCCCCTGGCCGCTTCGGCGATCTCGTTCAGCCGCTTGGCCGCCTTGGGATCGACCTCCCAGTCCATGGCGAAGTCCTCGTCGGGACGGACCGATCCGTCCTTGGAGGGCAGGTCGCGCACGTGCCCATAGCTCGCCAGCACCCGGTAGTCGGGGCCAAGGTACTTGTTGATGGTCTTGGCCTTGGCCGGGCTCTCGACGACGACGACGTGCATGCGCTCTCGGGCTGGTGGGCGGCGAACAGGGGCCGGAAGGTGGGGAGGAACGCACGGCTCTGTCAACGGCGCGTGAAGAGGGGACCGAAGATTGAGGTCGCGAAAGGCGCGGCTCGAGCGCGCCTCAGGCCCGCCGCGCCGCGACCAAGCCGCCGGCGAGCAGCGTCGCGCGTCCGGCCAGCTCGAGCTCGATCAGCGCCCCATAGACGGCCTGCGCCGAGGCGCCGGTCAGGCGCACCAGCTCGTCTCGGGGGACGGGCGTCGGCGACAGCAGCGCCGCCAGGCGCTCAGCCAGGGCGTCCAGGTCCTCGGTCGCGTCCGGCGCTTCCGGTTCGGGCGCCGGTGGAGCCCTGCGGATCGCCGCGGGCGCGTCCAGCACGGCCAGCACGTCCTGCACCCCTTCGCAAAGGGTCGCGCCCTGGCGGATCAGGTCGTTGGTCCCCCGCGCGCGCGGGTCCAGCGGCGATCCGGGCACGGCGAAGACCTCGCGTCCCTGCTCGGCGGCCAGGCGCGCGGTGATCAGCGAGCCCGACCTCAGCTCGGCCTCGACCACGACCACGCCCAGCGACAGCCCCGAGATCAGCCGGTTGCGGCGCGGGAAGTCCTTGGCCTGGGCCTTGCGCCCGACCGGGCTCTCGGAGACCACGCAGCCTTCCTGGACCAGCCGCTCGTAGAGGTCCCGATGCTCGGGCGGATAGACGTCGTCGATCCCGCCGGCGAGGACGGCGACGGTCCCGGTCGCGAGCGCGCCTTCGTGCGCCGCGCCGTCGATCCCCCTGGCCAGGCCGGAGACCACTACATAGCCGGCGCCGCCGAGCTCGGCCGCAAGGCCCCTGGCGAACCTCTGGCCGGCCGCCGAGGCGATCCTCGCGCCCACCATCGCCACCGAGCGTCTGTCCAGCATCTCGATGCGGCCCCGCGCCCACAGGACCGGCGGGGGCGGATCGACCTCGGCCAGCAGGTTCGGAAACGGGTCCTCGCCCACGCAGATCAGCCTCGCGCCGAGCGCCTCGCCGGCCGCCAGCTCGGCTTCGACCTCGGCGGGGGAGGGCAGGGCGACGTCGCGCCCGCGCGTCAATTTGGGCAGCGCCTTGACCGCCTCGGCCGCGCTGCCGCACCGTCCGATCAGGTGGCGGAAGGCGACAGGGCCTATGCCTTGCGCACGCGCCAGCCTCAGCCGCGCCAGCCGCTCGCCGGGCTCGAAGGCGCCGCCGACGCTCAACCCTTGCCGATCCTCGGCTCCTGGCCCTTCAGCAGCCGCGCGATGTTCTCGTGGTGCCGGACGAAGACCAGCACGGCCATGACGATGGCCAGGTAGAGCTTGGCGATGGGCTCCTGATCGGTGGCGAAGACGTAGAGCGGCGCCAGCGCGGCCGCGGTCAGGGCCGCCAGCGACGACATTCGGAACAGGGCCGCCATGGCGAGCCAGGTCAGGGCCGCGAGCACGCCCACCGGCCAGGCCGCCGCCAGCATGACGCCCAGGAACGTCGCCATGCCCTTGCCGCCCTTGAACCTCAGCCAGACCGGGAAGAGGTGCCCCAGGAACGCCGCGCCCCCGGCGATCGCCGCCAGGGTCTCGGCGACGTCGTGGCCCTGGCCGCCGAAGAGCCATCGCGCGATCAGCACGGCTGCAAGCCCCTTGCCGCCGTCGCCCACGAGGGTGATCGCCGCCAGGTCCTTGCGTCCGGTCCTCAGCACATTCGTCGCGCCGATGTTGCCCGAGCCCATCTTGCGGATGTCGCCCAGGCCGCCGAGCCTGGTGGTGATCACGCCGAAGGGGATCGACCCCAGGAGATAGCCGCCAATGAGCGCGGCGGCCGAGGCGGTCTCAAGGTTCAAATTGGC
This sequence comes from uncultured Alphaproteobacteria bacterium, assembly GCA_963775275.1. Taxonomy (GTDB): domain Bacteria; phylum Pseudomonadota; class Alphaproteobacteria; order Caulobacterales; family Caulobacteraceae; genus JANWHQ01. Next base: position 3,557,512 of record CAVZII010000005.1, read on the forward strand.
CCCCAGGTGCGAGGTTCTTCAGCCAGCTTGATAGACCGTACGCCCTTCGGCCAGGGTGCGCAGCACCTTGCCCTGCAGCCGGCGGCCGTCGAAAGGCGAGTTCTTCGACTTGGAGATCAGCTTGTCCGCGTCGATCACGACCGGCGCGTCCGGGTCGAACAGCACCAGGTCCGCCGGAGCGCCCTTGGCGAGACGTCCCGCCTTCAGGCCCACGAGATCGGCCGGCGCGGTGGTCACCTTGGCGAGGAGCGAGGCCAGCGCCAGCCCGTGGGCGTGGTGCAGCGACACCAGCGCCGCGAGCAGGGTTTCCAGCCCCACCGCGCCCGGCGCCGCCTCGTCGTAGGGCAGGCGCTTGTCCTCCGCCGGGGCGGGCGCATGGGCCGAGACGATCACGTCGATCAGTTCCTCGCCCACCGCCTCGACCAGCGCCATGCGGTCGTCCTCGCTGCGCAGCGGCGGGGTCAGCTTGTAGAAGGTGCGGTAGTCGCCGATGTCCAGCTCGTTGAAGCTGAGGTGGTTGATCGAGCAGGTCGCCGCCACGTCCAGCCCCCTGGCCTTGGCGCGGCCGAGGCTCTCCAGTGCGTCGCGGGTGGTGACCTGGTCGACGATCAGCCGGGCGCCGGTCAGCTCGGCCAGCGCCAGGTCGCGCTCCAGCATGATGCGCTCGGCCACGGCAGGCGCCGACGGCAGGCCGAGGCGGCCCGCCAGCTCGCTCTCGGTGGCGGCCGCGCCCCTGGTCAGGTGCGGGTCGGCGGGACGATGCGCCACGGCCGCGCCGAACCCCTTGGCGTAGGTCATCACCCGCCGCAGCACCCGGGAGTCCACGATCGGGCGGTCCACGTCGGTGAAGTAGAGCGCGCCGGCCTCGCGCATGAGGCCGATCTCGGCCATCTCCGCGCCGCCGAGGCCGCTGGTGGCGGCGCCGGCGGCGTGCACGTGCACCAGGCCGATGTCCCGCGCCCGGCGCAGGATGAAGTCCACCATCGCCGGCTCGTCCACGGCCGGGTCGGTGTCGGGCTGGACCACGATCGAGGTGACCCCGCCGGCCGCCGCCGCCCGCGCGGCGGACTTCAGCGTCTCCTTGGTCTCCGCGCCCGGCTCGCCGGTCTTGACGCGCAGGTCGATCAGGCCCGGCGCCAGGGCCGCGCCCTTGCAGTCGATCACCTCCAGGTCGGGCGAGGCGGCCTCGATCCGCGATTTCTTCAGGATCTCGGCGATGACCCCGTCCATCACCACCAGCGATCCGCGGCCGTCATAGCCGCTGGCCGGATCGATCAGCCGGGCGTTGACGAAGGCGAGGGGACGGGAGGGCGGAGAGGGGCCGGTCATCGCGAACGCCCCCTCCGTCGCTCCGCGACACCTCCCCCGTTCCACGGGGGAGGACGCGGGCGCCCATCCTGGTCCTCCCCCGCTCGCGGGGGAGGTGCGCCGAAGGCGCGGAGGGGGCCGGCGCTGACCGCGCTCACGTCGCGTTCTCCAGCCGGCGCGCCAAACTGGCCAGCACGGCCATGCGCACCGCCACGCCCATCTCCACCTGGTCCTGCACCAGGCTGATCTCGGGATCGTCCGCCACGCCGGATTCGATCTCCACGCCCCGGTTCATCGGCCCGGGATGCATCACCCGCACCCTGGGCGACGCCTTGGCCAGCTTCTCGCGGTCCAGGCCGTAGAAGCGGAAGTACTCGCGCACCGAGGGCACGAAGGCGCCCTGCATGCGCTCGAGCTGCAGGCGCAGCATCATCACCACGTCCGCGCCATCGATGCCCGAGCGCATGTCGTGGTGGATCTCCACGCCCCAGCGGTCCGCGCCGGCGGGCATCAGGGTCGGCGGCCCGACCAGCCGCACCCGCGCGCCCAGGAGCTGGAGCAGGTGGACGTTCGAGCGCGCCACGCGGCTGTGCAGGACATCGCCGCAGATCGCCACCAGCAGGCCCTCGACCTCGCCGAAGGCCCGCTTCAGCGACAAGGCGTCCAGGAGGGCCTGGGTCGGGTGTTCGTGCTGGCCGTCGCCCGCGTTGATCACGCTGCAGGTCACCTTCTGGGACAGCAGCGAGGCGGCGCCGGAGCTGGCGTGGCGCACGACCAGCAGGTCCGGCTTCATGGCGTTCAGCGTCACCGCCGTATCGATCAGCGTCTCACCCTTGGTCATGGACGAGGTGCGCGGGCTCATGTTGACCACGTCCGCGCCGATGCGCTTGCCCGCCAGCTCGAAGGAGCTCTGGGTCCGCGTCGAGCTCTCGAAGAACAGGTTCACCAGGGTGCGTCCGCGCAGGAGGGAGAGCTTCTTCTCCTTCTGGCGGTTGATCGCGACGAAGCCGTCGGCGAGGTCGAGCAGGGCCAGGGCGTCAGGCCGGGAGAGGCCCGCGACGCCGATCAGGTGACGGTTGGGGAACGGGAAGACGCGCGCTGCGATCGAGCTCTCGATGTCCGCGCCGCTGTCCATCGAAGCGGACCCTATAGGCGCGCCCGCGCCAAGGCTCAAGGCGGATCAGGACCACGTGCGGTGCGACACCGGCCGTCAGCGATCCGCGCCGGGCGTCGGCTCATCCTCGTCCCTGGGCGCATTGGGCGGCCAGCCGTCGAGCTCGTCGGCGCGTTCGTTGTCCAGGGAGGCGAGGCAGACACTGGCGTTCATGGGCGCGATCGATCCGCCGCCGCCGCCCCACAGGGCGCAGTCGGCGTCGCGGTAGGCGGCCCAGGCGTCCTGGACCTTGTCGAACTGCGGGCGGTCCTCCGGCTCGACGTACTTCAGCGCCGCTTCGTAGGAGGCCTTGAGCCGCGCCTCGGCGGCCTTGGCCTCGTCTGCTGCGCACATGGTCAGCTCGGTCTGGGTCTGGGCCTTATCCCAGCATGTCGGCTGGGGAGGCGCGTCGTTCCCCTGGTCCTGCGCACGCGCCAAGGCCGGCGCAGTCAGGGCGATGCACGCCGCGGCTGTCAGCAGTCCCTTCAGCATGCTCCCGTCTCCCACGCTCATAACGAGGTTACGTCGCTGTCAGGCTCGCCAGGCGAGCGATCGGATCAGGGCCGGGCGTGGCGCGGCTCGTAGAGGCCGAGGCTCCCGCCGCCGGGCAGGGCGAAGATCAGCCAGCCGTGTCCGGCGTCGACGTCGCGCAGGCCGAGCACGTCGCGCAGGAAGGCGCGGTCCCTTTCGGCGTCGGCGGAATAGATGGCGACATGCGCGCCGTTGATCATCGCTTGCTTCCTGCGGCAGAAACCTGTGGATGGGTTGTGGACAATCGTAGGAGCACGCCATGGCCAAGCTCGCCAACGTGGTTAGTTTCAACTAACCGTCCGCCGATGCGACACGAACCCTGGACCCAGCTTTTCGACGCCTTCGGCGATCCGACCCGGAGGGTGATCTTCGAGCGACTGTGGCGCAAGGCCATGCCGGTCGGCGAGCTGGCCAGGGGCCTGCCCGTGACGCGCTCGGCGGTGTCGCAGCATCTGAAGGTGTTCAAGGACCTCGGCGTGGTGACCGCCCGCCGCGACGGCCGCAAGCGGGTCTACGCCATCGAGCCGGCGGGCCTGTGGCCGTTGCGCAGCTGGGTCGAGGGCCACATGCCCGAGGCGACCCTAGCGCGGCTTAAGCGCCTCGAGGCGGTCGAGCGCGCCCTGCAGGATCCAGGCGGCCGCGGCCTTGTCCACCAGGACGCCGCGCCGGGCTCGGCTCAGGTCGGCTTCTGACGTCAGCATCCGCTGCACCGCGGCGGTCGACAGCCGCTCGTCCCAGAACGCGATCGGGATGTCCTTCAGGCGCAGCAGATTGCGTGCGAACGCGCGGACGGACTGGCACCTGGCCCCCTCCGTCCCGTCCATGTTGACCGGCAGGCCGATCACCATGCCGGTGACCCCCCGGCCGTCCATCTGCGCGAACAGGCGCTCGGCGTCATGAGTGAACTTGGTGCGCCGGATCAGCTCCAGCGGGCTCGCGGCGATTCTCATCGCGTCCGAGACGGCGACTCCGATCGTCTTCTCGCCAAGGTCCAGCCCCATGAGCGGCGCGCCGGACGGGGCGGCGTTGGCGAGTTCCTCGATCGTCAGGATGGGCATCGGCCCGTCGTACCCCGCCGCGGCGGGCTTGTCCCGCCCCCGGTCTACGGCTAACCGGACGGCGGAAGAGGACGTGTCATGGCCATCGATTCAGCGACCGTGCGCCGGGTGGCCCGGCTCGCACGCATCCGCGAGAGCAACGAGCGGCTCGAGCCTCTCGCCCAGGAGCTCAGCGCGATCCTGGGCTGGATCGACCAACTGGACGAGGTCGACGTGACCGGCGTCGAGCCGATGACGTCCGCCGTCGCCGCCAAGCTGCCCATGCGCGAAGACGTGGTCACCGACGGCGGCGACGCGGAGTCGATCCTCGCCAACGCGCCGGCCAAGGCGGACGGCTTCTTCGTCGTGCCCAAGGTGGTGGAATGAGCGAGCTCGTCGGCCTGACCCTCAAGGACGCGCTGGACGGCCTCAGGACCAGGGCCTTCTCGTCCGAGGAGATCACCCGCGCCCACATCGCGGCGGTGGAAGAGGCGCGCGCGCTCAACGCCTTCGTGCTGGAGACGCCCGACAAGGCCGTCGCCATGGCCCGCGAGTCGGACGAGCGGATCGCCATGGGCGAGGCGGGGCCGCTGGAAGGCGCGCCGATCGGGGTCAAGGACCTCTTCTGCACCCACGCGGCGCGCACCACGGCGGGCTCGAGGATCCTCGAGGACTTCGTCCCCACCTACGAGTCGACCGTCACCTCCAACCTGTGGCGGGACGGCGCGGTGATGCTGGGCAAGCTCAACATGGACGAGTTCGCCATGGGCTCGTCCAACGAGACCTCGGCCTTCGGACCGGTGATCAATCCCTGGCGCGTGACCAACTCCAACCAGGCGCTGACGCCCGGAGGCTCCTCGGGCGGCTCGGCGGCGGCGGTCGCCGCCGATCTCTGCCTGGGCGCCACGGCCACCGACACCGGCGGCTCGATCCGCCAGCCCGCCGCCTTCACCGGCACGGTCGGGATCAAGCCCACCTACGGCCGCTGCTCGCGCTGGGGGATCGTGGCCTTCGCCTCCTCGCTCGACCAGGCCGGGCCGATCGCGCGCACGGTCGAGGACGCGGCGATCCTGCTGAAGTCCATGGCGGGCCACGATCCCAAGGACTCCACCAGCCTGCCCGTCGAGGTCCCCGACTTCCCGAGCTTCGTGGGCAAGCCGGTCAAGGGGTTGAGGGTGGGCGTGCCCAGGGAGTACCGGGTCGAGGGCATGCCCGAGGAGATCGAGCGCATCTGGAGCCGGGGCGTGGAATGGCTCGAGGACGCCGGCTGCGAGATCGTCGAGGTGTCGCTGCCGCACACCCGCTATGCGCTTCCGGCCTATTACATCGTCGCGCCGGCGGAGGCCTCGTCCAACCTCGCCCGCTACGACGGCATGCGCTACGGCCTGAGGGTCGACGGCAAGACCCTGATCGACGTCTACGAACAGACGCGCGAGCACGGCTTCGGCGAGGAGGTGAAGCGCCGGATCCTGATCGGGACCTACGTCCTCTCGGCCGGCTACTACGACGCCTACTACCTCAAGGCCCAGAAGGTGCGCCGCCGCATCGCCGACGACTTCGACCAGGCCTTCCAGAAGGTCGATGCGCTGATCACGCCGACGGCGCCTTCGGCGGCCTTTGCGCTCGGCGATCGGATGGCGGACCCGGTCAGCATGTACCTGAACGACGTCTTCACCGTCACGGTGAACCTGGCGGGCCTGCCGGGGATCAGCCTGCCGGCCGGGCTCGACGCCAACGGCCTGCCGCTGGGCCTGCAGCTGATCGGCCGGGCGCTGGACGAGGGGACGCTGTTCTCGCTGGCGGGCGCGCTCGAGAAGGCCGCAGCCTTCCGCGCCAAGCCGCAGAGGTGGTGGGCCTAGTGCTGCGGCTCAAACGAATGGTCCGCCATTCGTTTGAGCCTCGCAGCACAAGTCTTTGATCTAGGCCGCCTGGCCGCTGGCCGCGACCTCGGCGATGACGCTCAGGAGGGAGGACGCCGAGATCGGCTTGCCGAGGTGCCGATCCGCGCCCGCCGCCCGGCCGGCCTCGATGTGCTCGGGCATGGCGTTGGCCGACAGGATGATCACCGGCGTCGCAGTCCGGTTGTCCTGCTTCTCGATCAGGCGGATCTGCTGGGTGGCGGTCAGCCCGTCCATGACGGGCATCTGGATGTCCATCAGCACCACGTCGAAGCGGTCGTTCAGATAGGCCTCGAGCGCCTCCTGGCCGTTCTCGACCGAGACTCGCTCCGCGCCGACCTGGTCGAGGATCATCTCCACCACGCGCCGGTTGGTGGGGTGGTCGTCCACCACCAGCACCCGCAGCGCATGCTCGCTCGCCGCGTCGAACGGCGTGGCCAGGGCAGGGGCGTGCGCCGCCGCGGTCGGCGTCACGGCCTGGGCGGGCGGCAGCTCCAGGGTGAGGGTGAACACGGAGCCATCCCCGGGGACGCTGTCGCAGTCGAGGCCGCCGCCCATCAGCAGGGCCGCCTGCTTCGAGATCGCCAGGCCAAGGCCCGTGCCCCCGTGGCGGCGGGTGCTGGACCCGTCAGCCTGGGAGAAGCGCTCGAAGATGTGGGCCTTCAGCGTGGCGTCGAAGCCGACACCGGTGTCCTCGACGCGGAACCTCAGCAGGTTTTGATCAGCGTTGGGACGGTCGATCTTCATGGTCACGCCGCCGCGGTCGGTGAACTTGACGGCGTTGGCCAGCAGGTTGCTCAGGATCTGGCGGAGGCGCTCGGCGTCGCCTTCGACCGCGCCTTGCGCCTCGGGCGCGATCTCGATGGCGAACTTCAGCTTCTTCTTGGCGGCCTGGGCGCGATAGGGCGCGCAGGCGCGATCGATCTCCGCGGCGACGTCGAAAGGCTGGCGCACCGCATTGACCTTGCCCGACTCCAGCCGCGCGAGGTCGATGATGTCCGAGACCAGGGCGGTGAGGTTGGCGCCGGAGGCGCGGATCGTCTCCACCATCTCCTTCTGGCGCTCGTCCAGCGGCGTGTGCGCCAGGACCTCGGCGATGCCGAGCACGCCGTTCAGCGGCGTGCGCAGCTCGTGGCTGACATTGGCCAGGAACTCGCTCTTTGCGCGGTTGGCCGCCTCGGCCGCGTCGCGGGCCTGGGCGAGGGTCTCGGTGGCGCGGCGGAAGTCGGTGACGTCGACCACGACGGTCACAAGGCCCCCGTCGCGCGTGCGACGGCGCTCGGCGCGCACCCAGCGGTCGCCGTTCTTGTGCTCGTCGGACCCAAGGCGCTGGCGCGTCGACAGGCGTGCGGCCAGCCACTCCTGCTTGCGCCCCGCGGCTTCCGGATGCGCGCCCGCCGCGAGGTTTCCTTCCAGCAGCTCGCTGTACGCGCGGCCGGTCTTCAGCACGCCGGCGGGGTCGACCAGCTCGGCATAGCGCGGGTTCCAGACAACGATGCAATCGTCCGCGTCATAGAAGGCGATGCCTTCGGCCATCGGCTCGATGGCGTCCTTCAGGTGGACGAGAGCGCCCCGCCGGGTCCAGGCCTTCATGATCGCAAGGCTCAGGAGCGTCAGCCCCAGGCAGGCGGCGCTGAGTCGAAGGGGAACGGAGGCCTTGAAGGCGGTGTAGCAGAGGATGAGGCTCGCGGCGCCCGCGACAGCCAGCAGCCCCGCCAATCGCCGCCTGGCGATGCGTATCAGAACACTGAGCAAGCGCGTTCCTCCCCGGCGCGACTGTTAGGTTGCTAACAGCTTGACGGTGAAGATTTCCTTTCCACGTTAAGGGTCCCTGAACGGGCCTGCAGTCTCCCCCGACGGCGGGGCGTGGTGTATGCAGCGGCCATGAGCGACGCATCCAAGCTGATCGAGGGCCGCACAGGGCCGTGGGAAGTGGTGATCGGGCTGGAGATCCATGCCCAGGTGGCCTCCAAATCCAAGCTGTTCTCCGGCGCGGCGGTGGGCTTCGGCGCCGGCCCGAATGAACAGGTCAGCCTGGTGGACGCGGCCATGCCCGGCATGTTGCCGGTGATCAACCGCTACTGCGTCGAGCAGGCGGTGCGGGCGGGAATCGGGCTGAACGCCAAGATCAACGCCTGGTCCCGCTTCGACCGGAAGAACTATTTCTTCCCGGACTTGCCGGCCGGCTATCAGATCAGCCAGTACAAGGATCCGATCGTCGGCGAGGGCGCGGTCGAGGTGGAGCGGGACGACGGCTCCAGCTTCACGGTGCGCATCGAGCGGTTGCACCTGGAACAGGACGCCGGCAAGTCGATCCACGACCTCGACCCGAACGCCACCTACGTCGATCTGAACCGCGCCGGCACAGCCCTGATGGAGATCGTCTCGCGGCCCGACATGGGCTCGGCGCCGGAGGCGGCCGCCTATGTGCGCAAGGTGCGCACCATCCTGCGCTACATCGGCGCCTGCGACGGCGACATGGAGAAGGGCAACCTGCGCGCCGACGTCAACGTCTCGGTGCGCCGGCCCGGCGAGCCGCTGGGCACGCGCTGCGAGATCAAGAACGTCAACTCCTACCGCTATATCCAGCAGGCGATCGAGTACGAGTCGCGTCGCCAGGTCGAGCTGCTGGAGGACGGCCTCGCCATCCATCAGGAGACGCGCCTGTTCGATCCCGGTCGCGGCGAGACCCGTTCGATGCGCTCCAAGGAGGATGCGCACGAATACCGCTATTTCCCCGATCCCGATCTTCTGCCGCTCGAGCTCGATCCGGAATGGATCAAGCAGATCGAGGCCAGTCTCCCGGAGCTGCCCGACGCCAAGAAGGCGCGGCTGCAGAGCCAGTATGGCCTTTCGGCCTACGACGCCGGCGTTCTGGTGATCGAGTCCGGCCGGGCCGAGCTCTACGAATCCCTGGCCGGCGCCCATGATCCGAAGCTGGTGGCCAACACGGTCACCCAGTCGGTCCTGACCTTTGCGAATGCATCCGGCGAGGAGGTGACCGCCGGCGGCGTGGGGCCGATCACCGCGGCGATGCTGTCGGAGTACCTCCAGCTGATCGAGGACGACGTGATCTCCTCGAAGATCGCCAAGGAGGTCTTCGAGCGGATGACGGCAGGCGAGGGCGGCCCAAAATCCATCGTGGAGGCGCACGGTCTGGTGCAGGTGACCGACACCGGCGCGTTGGAAGCCATCGTCGATGCGATCATCGCCGCCAATCCGGACAAGGCCGAGCAGGTCAAGTCCAAGCCCCAGGCCATCGGCTGGTTTGTCGGCCAGGTGATGCGCGAGACCGGCGGCAAGGCCAACCCCGCCGCCGTCAACGAGATCCTCAAGATCAAACTCGGCGGCTGAGCCAGTACCGCCAAGCTCTCCAAAGCTTTGACTTTGCCGTTCAGAAATGCGGCAAGATTAAGTCAAGCTTAGACCATGAACTACTTCGGTTGACGCGCGTTGACTATCGGCGCGTTCTCGCGCCGACGTGCAATGAAGCTTTCGTTCGGCCGGTCCGCGCGTCCTTCTGAACCCGTTGGAGAGAAGAACATGCGCATCAGCCTCATTCTGGCCGGGGCCGCTTCCCTGGCGATTGCCGCCCCTGCCTATGCCCAGCTCGGCGGCGCGGTCGGCGGCGCGGTGGGCGGGACCGTCGGCGCCACGGCCGGCGGCCTTGGCGGGACGGCCGGCGGAGCCCTCGGCGGCTCCGGCTCGTTCGGCGCCTCGAGCTCGGCCGCGGGCGATCTGACCGGGTCGGCGACCGGCGCCGTGCGTGGCGACGCCTCGCGCATCTCGGGCGACGCCAAGGGCGCCGTGGACTCGACCGGCTATCAGGCCCGCGCCAGGGCCAACGCCGCCAAGCGCAAGGCCAAGGGCGCCGCCAGCGGCGCGGCCTCTGCCGCGGGCGACGCGGCGGCGTCGAGCGGCGCGTCGGCGGGCGCGTCCGGATCGGCCCGCGCGGGCACGAGCGGAACGTCCGCCTCAGGCCACGCTGGTCTGGGCGCCTCGGCCGGCGCCGGCGCGCCCGCCGCCTCGGGCCGCGCGTCCGGCTCGGCGGACGCCTCGGCTTCGACGCCGCATTAGGCGGAAGCCGAGCCTTCCAGGGAAGCGCCGTCCTTCTGGGCGGCGCTTTTCCATTCCGCGAAGGAAACCACGCCGGCGGGCGGCTCGGCGGCGGGATCGGCGAGTTCCAGGATCAGAGGGACGATCTCGGCCGGCTCGGGAAGGGTGAGGGGATCCTCGCCGGGGAAGGCCTGGGCGCGCATTCGCGTGCGCATGGGTCCAGGGTTGACGACGGCCGTCCTGACCTTGGTGTGCTCCACCTCGTCGGCATAGACCGCGACCAGCGCCTCCAGGCCCGCCTTGCTCGCGGCGTAGGCGCTCCAGAACGCGCGCGGCCGCTGCGCGGCGCCGCTGGTCAGCATCACCACCCGGCCCGCGTCGGCCCGGCGCAGCAACAGATCCATCGACCGGATGAGCCGGTAGTTTGCGGTGAGATTGACGCTGATCACCTGGTCCCAGATCGGCGGATCGAGGTGGGCCGTGGGCGTGGTCACGCCAAGGACGCCCGCGGCGCCCGCCAGCACGTCGAGCTTGCCCCATCGCTCGTGGATCGCGGCGCCCAGGCGGTCGATCCCGTCGCCGTCGCGAAGGTCGAGCGGGACCAGCGTCGCGCCGTCCTCCGCCAGCGCCCGGATCTCGTCGTCGAGCTCTTCGAGCGCGCCCTGAGTGCGGCCGGTGGCGATCACATGTGCGCCGGCCTTCGCCAGGCCGAGGGCGATGGCGCGGCCGATACCGTGGGTGGCGCCGGTCACGAGCGCGATGCGGTTGGCGAAGGAGCGTTCGGAGGTGTCTTTCACCCCCGTCTCATAGCCGGGCGGGCCGGCGATCCCAACAGGCCCGCGCACCGATCGCCGCGATCAGCATCCGGTCGGACGCGCCAAATCAAAGATTTGTGCTGCGAGGCTCAAACGAATGGCGGACCATTTGTTTGAGGCGCAGCACTAGTGTCCCGATTCCGAAGTTCGCCAGCGCATTTGCCAGGCAGATGCGAACTTCGGGATCGATAAGGACACTAGCAAATGTATGATTCTAGTGTGGTTTACGGATCAGAAGTTCGCAGCCGAGGGCGCCGCCATCATCATGCGAACTTCTGATCCACCACACTAGCTCGAGCGGGTCCGGCCGCCGCCGTGCGAGGCCTCGCCGCCCTTGCGGCCGGCCGCGGCGGCCAGGTCGCGGTCCTGCGAGAAGCTGCGCTTTTCGTCCGGCACGCTGGCGCCGCCCTTGCGGGCGATCTCGCGGCGGCGATCCACGTCCATGGCGGCGAATCCTCGCTTGGCCGGCGTGCGGTTGGGCTGGTCATGAAGCACGTCCATGCTCCTTCCTACTCTGGGGCGGTGGCGGCCTTGTTCGGCTCGCCGTCCCTGGTCCGGCCTTATGGCCGCGCTTGATGCACGGTCACAACGAACGAGCCGGGCAAAAGGTTCTCCCATGACGCGAGAAATTCCGCGTGGGGGCGGAACGACCAGACCCGGGCCGGCCTAGATCAGCCCGCGGGCCTTCAGGGCCTCGACCACCGCGTCCGCCGCCTGCACCGGTGAAAGCTCGCCGGTCCGCAGCACGATCTCGGCGGCCTTGGGCGGCTCATAGGGCGAGGTCACGCCGGTGAAGTGGGCGATCTCGCCCTTCACCGCCTTGGCGTAGAGCCCCTTCGGATCGCGCTTCATGCAGTCCTCGAGCGAGGTGTCGACGAAGACCTCGATGAACTCGCCCTCGACCATCAGCTCGCGCACCATCCGTCGCTCGGCCCGGAACGGCGAGATGAACGAGCAGAGCACGATCATCCCCGCCTCCGTGAAGAGCTTGGCCACCTCTCCCACGCGGCGGACGTTCTCCACCCGGTCCTCGTCGGTGAAGCCGAGGTCGCGGTTCAGGCCGTGACGGACGTTGTCGCCATCCAGCAGGAAGGTGCGCACGCCGCGGTCGTAGAGCTGGCGCTCGACCAGGTTGGCGATGGTCGACTTGCCCGAGCCCGACAGGCCCGTGAACCACAGCACCGCCGGCCGGTGCCCGTTCAGCCGCTCGCGGTCGACCCGGCCGATCAGGTTGGCGTGATGATGGATGTTGGAGGCGCGCCTCAGGCCGAAGCTGATCATGCCCGCGCCCACCGTGGCGTTGGTGTAGCGGTCGATCAGGATGAAGGCGCCGGTCTCGCGGTTGTCCTCATAGGAGTCGAAGGCGATCTGCACATTGGCGGAGAAGTTGCAGAACCCGATCTCGTTCAGGTGCAGCGTGCGCCCGGCCATATGCTCCAGGGTGTCGACATCCACCTTGTGCTTCAGCGCCGTCACCTTGGTCGGGACGTACTGGGTCCCGATCCGCATCAGGTAGTCGCGGCCCGGCAGAAGCGGGTCCTCGGTCATCCAGAGCAGGTGCGCGGCGAACTGGTCGGCCACCTCGGGCCGCGCCCTGGGCTCGACCAGCACGTCGCCGCGGGCGATGTCCACCTCGTCGGCGAGGGTCAGGGTGACCGCGTCGCCGGCGCGGGCTTCCTGCAGATCTCCGTCGAAGGTGACGACGCGCTTGACCTCGGTCTCGCGGCCCGAGGCGGCGACCACGACCTTGTCGCCGGGCTTGATCGCGCCGGAGACCACCGTCCCGGAGAAGCCGCGGAAGTCGAGGTTCGGCCGGTTCACCCACTGCACCGGGAAGCGGAAGGGCTTGGCCGCCGCCTCCGACGCCACGTCGATCCGCTCGAGGTGCTCCAGGAGCGTCGGGCCCGCGTACCAGGGCATCTTCGTGGAGCGCGAGGTGACGTTGTCACCGAAGCGGGCCGACATCGGGATCGGGGTCAGGCTCGCAAACCCCAGTTTCTCGGCGAAGGCGCGGTAGTCGGCGACGATGCGGTCGAAGACGTCCTCGTCGAAGCCGACGAGGTCGATCTTGTTCACGGCCAGGGCCACGTGGCGGATGCCCAGCAGCGAGCAGATATAGCTGTGCCGCTTGGTCTGGGTGAGCACGCCCTTGCGCGCATCGATCAGGATCACGGCCACGTCGCTGTTGGAGGCGCCGGTGGCCATGTTGCGCGTGTACTGCTCGTGGCCGGGCGTGTCGGCGACGATGAACGAGCGCTTGTCGGTGGTGAAGAAGCGGTAGGCGACATCGATGGTGATGCCCTGCTGCCGCTCGGCCTCCAGCCCGTCCACCAGCAGCGCGAAGTCGATGTCCTCGCCGGTGGTGCCGTGGCGCTTGGAGTCGCGCTCCAGCGCGACCAGCTGGTCCTCGAAGATCAGCTTGGTGTCGTAGAGCAGCCGGCCGATCAAGGTCGACTTGCCGTCGTCCACCGAGCCGCAGGTGAGGAAGCGCAGCAGGCTCTTGGTCGGCGCGGCCGCGGGCTCGCGCTCCAGGGTCGCGACGGAGTTAGCCACGAGGGCCCCCTTTCCGGCCTTCGGCCGGACGTCCCTCAGCGAGGGAAGATCCACGGCTGAACATCTCCCCCCCTGGGGGGAGCACCCGCGAAGCGGGGGAGGGGGGCGATCTGGCCTGGGCGCCGGCGCGGCCATCAGAAGTAGCCCTCGCGCTTCTTCTTCTCCATCGAGGCGCTCTCGTCGACGTCGATCAGCCGGCCCTGGCGCTCCGAGGTCGTGGCGGCCAGCATCTCCTGGATGATGTCGTCGACGCTGGTCGCACGGGATTCCACCGCCGCGCTCAGCGGGTAGCAGCCCAGCGAGCGGAACCGCACCCAGCGGATCTCCTCGGTCTCGCCGGGCAGCAGCGGCATGCGCTCGTCGTCGCGCATGATCAGCATGCCGTCGCGCTGGACGACCGGGCGCTCGGCGGCCAGGTACAGCGGCACGATCGGCAGGTCCTCGGCCTTGGTGTATTCCCAGATGTTCAGCTCGGTCCAGTTGGACAGGGGGAAGACGCGGATCGTCTCGCCCTTGGCGATCTTGGTGTTGAAGAGCCGCCAGAGCTCGGGGCGCTGGTTGCGCGGGTCCCACACGTGGCCGGCCGAGCGGAACGAGAAGATGCGCTCCTTGGCCCGGCTCTTCTCCTCGTCGCGGCGCGCGCCGCCGAAGGCCGCGTCGAAGCCGTAAAGGTCCAGCGCCTGCTTCAGCGCCTCGGTCTTCATCACCTGGGTATGCAGCGAGGAGCCGGAGTTGATCGGGTTGATCCCGCGCTTCACGCCGTCCTCGTTGGTGTAGACGATCAGCCGCACGCCATAGCGCTCGGCCACCGTGTCGCGGTGGCGGATCATGTCCCGGAACTTCCAGGTCGTGTCCACGTGCAGCAGCGGGAAGGGCGGCTTGGACGGATAGAAGGCCTTGGCCGCCAGGTGCAGCATCACCCCGGAGTCCTTGCCGATGGAGTAGAGCATCACCGGGTTGTCGAAGGCGGCGGCCACCTCCCGGATGATCTCGATCGACTCGGCCTCCAGCCGCCTGAGGTGGTCCGGCAAGGCCGATCCGGCCTTCGCGGCCGGCCTGGTCTTGTCTGTGGTGGGCATCGACGAAGGCGCTCCGAACGTGGCGAGAACTGAACCGGGCGTCTCCCAAAGCATATGCCCGGCGCCCGCGCCAGCCCAGTCCCTGTGGCCGCGCCTATAGCAAAACTAAACGCCTACTCCCGCCGCAGCGCCTCGATCGGATCGAGCTGGGCCGCGCGCCAGGACGGATAGGCGCCGAACACCACGCCGACCAGGATCGAGAAGCCGAGCGCCAGGGGAGCGGCCCAGGAGGCGACCGCGGCGGGCCAGCCGCCGAGCTTGGCCATGGCCAGCGCGCCGGAGAGGCCGATCAGGAGCCCGATCGCGCCGCCGGCGGCCGACAACGTCACCGCCTCCAGCGCGAATTGCATCAGCACCGCCGAGCGTTTGGCGCCCAGCGCCATGCGAAGGCCGATCTCGCGGGTCCGCTCGGTCACCGACACCAGCATGATGTTCATGATCCCGACCCCGCCCACCACCAGCGAGACCGCCGCCACGGCCGCCAGCAGCACGGTGAAGGTCTGGGTGGCCTGCTGGCCGGCCTGCATGATCGACGCCATGTTCTGGACGGTGAAGTCGTCGTCCTGGCCCGGCCGGATGTGGTGGCGCTCGCGCAGCAGGTTGGCGGTGTCCTCCTGCACCCGGTCCAGGTCGTCGGCGCTGTCGGCCTTGACGTAGATGGTCTGGACGGAGTCGCCCTTGACCCTTCGGCCCACGACCCGGGAGCGGACGGCCTGCAGGGTGCCCACGACGATGTCGTCCTGGTCCTGGAAGCCGCTCTGGCCCTTGGGCGAGAGCATGCCGATCACCTCCATGGGCGAGCCCGAGACGCGGATGCGCTTGCCGATCGGATCCTGGCCGGGGAACAGCTGGTCGGCGACGGTCTTGCCGAGCACCACGACCGTGCGGCCCTGGCGCGCCTCGCGCTCGTCGAACATGCGGCCCTCGGCGATGGTGAGGTCGCGGGCGGTCAGATAGGCGGGCGTGGAGCCTTCCACGCGGGTGTTCCAGTTGGCCCCGTCGGCCACGATCTGGGCGAAGCCGCGCACGACCGGCGCGACGGCGGCCACGCGGTCCACCTGGGCGCCGATCGCCTGGGCGTCGCCGTCGTTCAGGGTGATCGTCGCGCCGGCGCCTTGGCGGACGAACCCGCCCGGGCCGCTCGTGGAGCCGGGCATGACGATGATCAGGTTCGAGCCGAGGCCGGAGATCGCCTGGGTGACGCGCTGCTGCGCGCCGAGGCCGATGGAGGTCATCATCACCACGGCCGCCACCCCGATCACCACGCCCAGCGAGGTCAGGGCGCTGCGCATCGGGTGCGCGGCGATGGCGCCGGCGGCGAAACGGATGAGGTCCGACCCGCGCAGGATGCCGCGCGAGCGTGTGTGGAGCGTCTCGTCGCGCATGCCCGAGGTCCGGTTGGGCGCGGGCGCTTGGGGCGGACCTGGCCGGTCGCCAAGGGCGGGGAGCGTCATTGGATGGAGACTCCCTCGTCCGCGACCACCTTGCCGTCGCGGAAGGTGATGCGCCGTCGCGCGCGCGAGGCGACGTCGTGGTCGTGGGTCACCATCACCAGCGTCAGGCCCTCCTCGTGCAGGGTCTCGAACAGCTCCAGCACCTCGCGGCCGGTGGCCTGGTCGAGGGCGCCGGTGGGCTCGTCCGCGAAGATGATGTCGGGCTGGTTGGCCAGGGCGCGGGCGATGGCGACACGCTGCTGCTGGCCGCCGGAAAGCTGGGTCGGGCGGTGCGTCAGACGGTCTCCCAGGCCGATGCGGGCGAGCAGGTCGGCGGCCCGCGCGCGCCGGTCCGTCGGCGGCAGGCCGCCATAGATCATCGGCAGCTCCACGTTCTGCAGCGCGGTCAGGCGCGGCAGCAGCTGGAAGGACTGGAAGATGAAGCCGACCCGCTGATTGCGGAAGACGGCCAGATCGTCCTCGTCGAACGCACCCACGTTGTCGCCCTCGAACAGGTACTGGCCCGAGGACGGCCGATCCAGGCCCCCCAGGATGTTCATCAGGGTCGACTTGCCCGAGCCGGACGGTCCGGTCACGGCGGCGTACTCGCCGCGCGCGATCAACAGGTTGATCCCGTCCAGGGCCGCCACCTGCTCCTCGCCCATCAGATAGACCTTGTGCAGGTCCCGCACCTCGATCATCCGGGTCAGCCCCTGCGGACCTGGGGTCCCAGGACGCTGTTGTTGGAGCGCACCTTGGGCCGCGGGCCGCCGCCGACGATGACCTGGTCGCCCGGCTGCAGCGGACCGGAGACTTCGGTGAACGAGCCGTCGGAGGCGCCGGTGCGCACGCTCACGGCCACCGGCTTCTTGTTTCGCAGCACCCACACCGTTCCCGCCGAAGCGCCCCTGCCGCCGCCGAACTGGCCGCGGATCGTCTGCAGCTTCTGGCGCTGTTCCGGCGTCAGGATGGCGTCGAGCTTGCCGAAGGCGTCCTGGAACGCCTTGCGCCGCGCGGCCGGATCCGCGCCGCCGGCGCCCGCCTTCTGGCGCACCTCGGCGAAGATGGCGTCCGCCTTGGCCTTCTGATCGGCCTTCAGGTTCAGCTGCGACAGCAGCCGGTCCGGAGCGCCGCCCCCGCGGCCGTTGGCGCCGGCGCGCTGGCCGCCGCCGGGTGGTCCGCGGAAGCCTCCCGGCGGTCCGCCGAACCCGCCGCCGAAGCGCCCGCCGACGGTCTGCGGCGCCTGCTTGTCGCCGGGCGTGAAGCGCAGCGCCGCGGACGGCGCCTTGATGACGTTGCGCAGCTCCTGGATGATGATGTCGGCGTTGGCCGTCATCCCGGGCAGCAGGCGGCCGCCCGGATTGTCGGCCTCGGCGATCACCTCGTAGGCCACGACATTGGACTGGATGTCGGGCTGCTTGCGCACCTGGGTGACGACGCCGGAGAAGGTCTGGTCGGGGTAGGCGTCGACGGTGAAGGTGACCTTCTGGCCCTCGCGGACCTGGCCGATGTCGGCCTCGTCGACCATGATCTTGACCTGCAGCTTGGAGAGGTCCTGGGCGATCTGGAACAGAACCGGCGCCTGGAAGCTCGCCTGCACGGTCTGGCCCGGATCGATCGCGCGGTTCACCACCACCCCGTCGATCGGCGAGAGGATCTTGGTGCGTCCGAGGTTGACCTGGCTGTTCTGCAGCGACGCCGCCGATTGCGATACGCGGGCCTGCTGGGCCCCGATCTGGGCCCGGGCCAGGGCCACGCCGGCCTCCGAGCGCCGGTAGGCGGCCGCGGCGGTGTCGAGGGCGGAGGCGGCGTCCACGCCCTGTTCGTAGAGCGACTTGGTGCGGTTGTAGGTCGCCAGGTCGAGGGCCGCCTGGGCCTGGGCCTGCTGCAGGGAGGCTCGCTGCTGGACGAGGGTCGCGTTGCTGGCGCCGAGGTCGGCCCGGGACTGGCGCACCTGGGACTCGAAGGTCTGCGGGTCGATCGTGGCCAGGAGCTGGCCCTTGTGCACCGGGCTGTTGAAGTCGACCAGCACCTGCGTGATCTGGCCCGACACCTGCGAGCCGACCTGCACGGTCACCAGCGCCTGCAACGAGCCGGACGCGGACACCGAGCGGGTGAGGTCGCCGCGCTCCACGGCCTGGGTGCGGTAGGGGTCGACGGCCTGGTGCGGCATGCAGGCCTTCACGCCGAGCGCAATCAGCGCCACGACGGCGAGCGCGCCGAGGATCAGCGCCGGACGCGGCGCGCGCAGACGTCGGGCCACGCCGGACGGGATCGACAGGTTCATGTCTTTGGGCAAGGTCTCGTCGAGCCTCCAGGTCCGCTCGGGATAGCTGAGTTCCAGTCGTCCATCGCGCGTTGATCAGTGACGCTTGGGCCGACCGCCATGGCCGCCGCTCTTTCGGTCGGCCTTGGCCACCAGGCGCTGGGCTGCCGTCAGCGGCAGCTCGGCCAGCGTCAGCCGGCCGTCGTGCCTGGCGTCGAGCATGGCGAAGCGCCGGCGCGCGGCCGCGATCGCTTCGGCGAGGGTGACCTTGCCGTCCAGGTCTGCGTCGTCCGCCGCGATGGGCTCCTGCTCGCCGGTCAGGCTGAACGCCGCGCCGCCGTTCGGCATCCCCACGCGCCGGCGGATTTCGGCGCGCTGGCCCTGGCCTTCGCCGCGCGCCTCGCGCCCGCGGGTCTCATCGGGCAGGGGCGGGATGTCGCGGGCGGTCAGCCGCGCGATCGTGGGCAACAGCTCGGGCGCGACCTTCTGCTCGTAGTCGGCGATCTCGAAGCCGTCGATGACGCCGTCGTGGTTCGTGTCCAGCGTCTTGAAGACGCGCACGGCGTCGGCTGTGAACTCCGCCTCGGAGAGCGCGCCGTCGTGGTTCGCATCGGCGCCGGCGAACCAGGCCCCGACCGGATAGGGGTCGTCGGCGCCGCCGCGGAACGGCTCGCCGGCCGGGCTGATGAAGATGTTGATCCTCGCCTTGGGCGGCGGCTCGAACTCCAGGCGAGACGCAACCGCTTGCGAGCGCGCAGGCGCTGATCATGGAAGCCAGCCTCGTCGTCATCCGGACTCTCGGGAGCCACGTGCCGCACGTCCATGATCGCCAGGCTTTGCGGCAGCCGAACGTCTCGATTGTTTCGCAAGTGTTACGCATGCTGACCGGCCAGGACGGCGTCGGCGACGAAGGGGTTCGAGCGGCGCTCCTCGCCGAAGCTCGACATCGGGCCGTGGCCGGGGACGAAGCGGACGTCGTCGCCGAGCGGCCAGAGCTTGCCGGTGATGGAGGAGATCAGGTCTTCGTAGTTCCCGCGCGGGAAGTCCGTGCGCCCGATCGAGCCCTTGAACAGCACATCGCCCACCTGGGCGAAGCGGGATTGGCGGTGGAAGAAGACCACATGGCCCGGCGTGTGGCCCGGGCAGCGGATGACCTCGAAGCTCGCCTCGCCGAGTTCGACGGTCTGGCCGTCATCCAGCCATCGGTCCGGCTCGAAGCTGCGCGCGCCGGCCATGCCCCAGTCCCGCGCGCTGGACGGGATGGACTCGATCCAGAACCGGTCGTCCGGGTGGGGCCCCTCGATGGGGACGCCGGTCCTTTCCCGGAGCTCGGCCGCGCCGCCGCAGTGGTCCAGGTGCCCGTGGGTCACCCAGATCTTCTTCAGGTCCAGCCCGCGCGACTTGACCAGCTCGACCAGGCCGTCGACCTCGCCGCCGGGGTCGATCACGGCCGCCGCCTTGGTCCTGGAGCACCACACCAGCGTGCAGTTCTGCTGGAACGGCGTCACCGGGACGACGATCGCGCCGATGGGCGCGGCGGGGCTCGGAGGCTCGCTCATGGCGGCTCACATAGGGCCGCGCGGGCCAAGCTCAAAGCGCGGCGCAGCGCCCCGGCGCAGCCAACGCCGCAGGCCGGTCAGGGCGCGCGGTCGTCGACGCCGTGCGCGATGGCCTCGAAGGCGCCCTCCGGCCCGTCGTCCAGCACGTCCAATCCCTTGGCCAGGCGCGAGTTCCACAGGCCGTAGAACAGGTAGATCAGGGCGCCCAGGACGATGTAGCTGCCGAGGATCATCGCCGGGATCCGGTCGCCGGTCGTCGCCTTGACGATGATGTCCTCCACCAGCGGCTCGGCCATCACGAAGGCCCCGATGATTCCCAGCACAGGCACGGTCCCGATCCAGACCTTCTGGCCGAGCTTGCGGATGGAGACGAGCAGCCACAGGGCCGCCAGCGCCAGCACCACGATCGAGCCCGTGCCGGTCCAGGTCGAGCCGAAGAAGGTCTTCAGGCCGAGCAGCAGGATCAGGCCGACGACCGCGGCGCCGAGGATCATCCAGATCCTGGCGACGGGCCCGCCGCCCAGCGGCACGCGGAACGGCCGGACCAGGTCCGGGCGCTGGTTGCGCAGCCACATCGTGCTCAGGCAGACGATGCCGAACGCGCAGGCGGTGCCCAGGCTCACCAGGTCGCCGAGGATGGTGATGGGCAACAGGCTCGCCGCGATGGCGATCAGCACGCCCAGCACGATGGTCCCGATCCAGGGCGTGCGGAACTTCGTGTGGATCGCGGCGAAGGCCCGCGGCAACAGGCCGTCGCGGGCCATGGAGAAGAACACGCGCGACTGGCCGTAGGTGAGGATCAGCATCACCGAGGTCAGGCCGGCGATGGCGCCCACCTTGATCAGGAACGAGAACCAGGGCTTGCCCATGCGGTCCACCGCCAGGGCGATCGGCTCGGGAACGCCCAGTTCCTTGTAGGGGACGATGCCGGTCAGGACCGCGGCCACGGCCATGTAGATCACCGTGCAGACGAACAGCGAGCCCAGGATGCCGACGGGCATGTCCTTCTGCGGGTTCTTGGCCTCGGCCGCGGCGGTGGAGACCGCCTCGAACCCGACATAGGCGAAGAAGATCACCGAGGCGGCCCGGAACACGCCTTTCAGGCCATAGACGAAGCCGCCCTGGTTGGGCGGAATGAACGGGGTCCAGTTCTGCGGGTGGATGAAGCCCACCCCCATGGCCACGAAGGCGACCAGCACGCCGACCTTGATGAAGACGATGACGTTGTTGACCGACGCCGATTCCGAGACGCCCAGCACCAGAAGACCGGTGACCGCCAGGATGCCCACCGCGGCGATCAGGTTCACGTCCGTGGAGGCGTGGAACACCAGGTGCCCGGTGGCGTTCGCCGCCGACTGGATCAGCGAGGTGGAGAACTCGGGCGGCACGATGACCCCGAAGTCCTTCAGGAAGCTCACGACGTAGCCCGACCAGCCCACCGCCACGGTGGAGGCGGCGACGCCGTATTCCAGCACCAGGAGCCAGCCCATCACCCAGGCGAACAGCTCGCCCAGCGTCGTGTAGGAGTAGGTGTAGGCCGATCCCGCCACCGGCATGGTCGAGGCCAGCTCGGCGTAGCACAGCCCCGCGAAGGCGCAGGCGAGGCCCGCGATGATGAAGGACAGCATCACCGCCGGTCCGGCGAAGTTCGCCGCGGCGTTGCCCGTCATGACGTAGATGCCCGCGCCGATGATGCAGCCGATGCCCAGGAAGATCAGGTTGATCGGCCCCAGGGTCCGCTTCAGATGGTGGCTCGCCGCCTCCCGCTGGATCTGCTCGATGGACTTCTTGATGAAAAGCCGGTTTCCACGCGGCGCGGTCTCTGCGGTCATGAAGCGTCCCCCATCAGCCGGGCAGGGCGCGCCGGCGCAGTGTTCCCCGAGGCGGACGGTAGAGGTGATGCTCCGCGCTAGCAACGGGCGAAAGTCGCGCCTTCGGGGAAAGTGGGAACCGGGATTCCCGCTCCCAGGACGCGGCCATCTCAGGCGCCGCTCGGCGTCGAAGGCGCGGCGCGGCTTTGCGGGGCGTGCGGCGACCGGCTAATCCCGCCGCGGCATGCTTCCCGTCCACGACGCCCTGCCCGAGCTGAAGGCGGCGCTCGCCGAGCGCGCCTCGGCCGTCCTGGTCGCCCCGCCGGGCGCAGGCAAGACCACCGTGGTCCCGCTGGAGCTGATGGACGAGCCCTGGACGGCGGGCGGCCGGATCCTGGTGCTCGAGCCCCGCCGGCTCGCCGCCCGGGCGGCGGCCGAACGGATGGCCGAGGCGCTGGGCGAGGCCGCCGGCGCCACGGTGGGCTACCGCGTGCGCATGGACGCCAGGGTCTCGGCGCGCACGCGGGTGGAGCTCCTCACCGAGGGCGTCTTCACCCGCATGATCCTCGACGATCCCGGGCTGGAGGGCGTGGCGGCGGTCCTCTTCGACGAGTTCCACGAGCGGAGCCTGGACGCCGACCTCGGCCTCGCCCTGGCGCGGGACGCCCAGGGCCTGCTCCGGCCGGATCTGCGGCTCCTCGTCATGTCCGCGACCTTGGACGGCGCCAAGGTCGCGCGCCTGCTGGACGATGCGCCGGTGATCGAGAGCCATGGCCGCCAGTTCCCGATCGAGACCGTCCATCTTGGCCGCGACCCGCGCCTGACGCTCGAGGAGCAGGCCGCGCGCGCCGTCCTGCGCGCCCTCAGGGAGACCACGGGCGGCTGCCTGGTCTTCCTGCCCGGCCAGGCCGAGATCCGCCGCACCGAGCGGCTCCTCGCCGAGCGCCTCGCCGATCCGGCCGTGGACCTCGAGCCGCTCTACGGCGCCATGCCTTTCGCCGACCAGCGCCGCGCCATCGCCCCGGCGCCCCGGGGGCGGCGCAAGGTCGTGCTGGCCACCTCCATCGCCGAGACCAGCCTGACCATCGAGGGGGTCGGCGTCGTCGTGGACGGCGGCGTCGCCCGGGTTCCCCGCTTCGATCCGGGCTCGGGCCTGACGCGCCTGGTCACCGTGCGCGTCAGCCGCGCGGGCGCCGACCAGCGCCGCGGTCGCGCCGGCCGCACCGGCCCGGGCGTCTGCTACCGGCTCTGGGACGAGGCCGAGACCCGCGCGCTCGTTCCCTTCGACCGGCCCGAGATCCTGGAGGCGGACCTTTCCGGCCTCGCCCTGGACCTCGCCCGGTGGGGCGCGAAGGACCCGTCGGGCCTCGCGTTCCTGGACCGGCCGCCCGCGACGGCGTTCAGGGAGGCGCGGGCGCTCCTCACCCGCCTGCAGGCGCTCGACCCCGAGGACCGGTTGACCGAGCACGGCCGCGCGTTGTCGCGCCTGCCTCTGCCGCCGCGGCTCGGCCACATGCTTCTCGCCGGCGCCCGGCGCGGGGCGGCCGGCCTCGCCGCCAGACTCGCCGTGCTCCTGACCGAGCGCGGGCTCGGCGGGCCCGACCCCGACCTTCGCCATCGCCTGGACGCCTTCGAGAAGGACCGCTCGCCACGGGCGCGGGACGCCCGCGCCATGGCCGACCGCTGGGCGCGTCTGGCCGGGCCGCCCGGCGGGCCAGCGACGGGGGAGGGGAGGGGCGTGGATGTCGGCCTCCTCCTCGCCGAGGCCTATCCCGAGCGGATCGCCAGGGCGCGCGGCAAGCCCGGGGAGTTCCTGATGGCCGGCGGCCGCGGCGCTCATCTCGATCCTTCGGACGCGCTTGCACGCGAGCCCTGGCTGGCCATCGCCGAGCTCGGCGGCGCCGGGGCCAGCGATCGGATCTTGGCCGCCGCCCCGATCGAGGAGGCCGCGCTCAGGGAGGCCTTCGCCGATCGCCTCGTGCGCGAGGAGGTGGTCGACCAGGACGCGTCGGGCCGGTTGAAGGCCAGGCTGCGGCTGGGCCTGGGGGCCATCGTCCTCGAGGAGCGCCCGCTCGATCGGCCCTCCGGCGCGGCGATCGCCCAGCGCCTGCTGGACCAGGTCCGTGGCGAGGGTCTGGACCGGCTGCCCTGGAGCCGGGCGTCCCGGAGCCTCAGGGCGCGCGCCGCCTTCCTGCACGGCCGCGACGCCGGCGCCTGGCCGGACCTGTCGCATGCGGCTCTGGCCGACTGATCTCGACGACTGGCTGGAGCCGCTCCTGCAGGGCAAGGGGGCGCTGGCCGACATCGATCCCTCGGCCCTGCACGAGGCGTTGCGAGGCCGTCTCGGCTGGGACCTCGCGCGCCGGCTCGAGCAAGAGGCGCCCGAGCACTGGACGACTCCGGCCGGCTCGCGGCTTGCCGTCGACTACGACGCCGAGGGCGGTCCCCGCGTCGAGGTCCGGGTGCAGGAGCTTTATGGCCTCGACCGCCACCCGGCCGTCGCCGGCGCCTCCCTGACCCTGGCCCTGCTGTCCCCGGCCGGGCGCCCGATCCAGATCACCCGCGACCTGCCGGGCTTCTGGCGCGGCTCGTGGCGCGAGGTCAGGACCGAGATGAAGGGGCGCTATCCCAAGCACGTCTGGCCAGAGGACCCGGTCCAGGCCCAGCCCACCACCCGCGCCAGGCCGCGGGGCGATTAGGTCTCGCTTGTCGAGATCACGACCTTGCCGAAATGGTCGCCGGTCGCCTGGTGGATGTAGGCCAGGGGCGCGTCCACGAAGGGGAAGACCCTGTCGATCACCGGGTGCAGGTCCTGGCGGCCGATCGCGGTGTTCATCGCCTCGAACATCGCCCGCGAGCCGACGTAGATTCCCTGGACGCGGGCGACCTTCAGCATGATCGGCAGCGGGCTCACCTGGCCGCCCATGCCGGCCAGGATGCCGATCAGCGCCACCGTCCCGCTGGGCGCCACCGCATTCATCGACATGCCCAGCGTGCCCGGCCCGCCGACCTCGATCACGAAGTCGGCCCCGACGCCCGAGGTGATGTCCAGCACCGCCCGGTCCCAGTCGGGCGTGGTCTTGTAGTTGATCACGTGGTCCGCGCCGTGCGCCTTGGCGCGGATCAGCTTGGGGTCCGAGGAGGAGGTGACGATCACCTCCGCGCCCGCCGCCTTGGCCAGCTGCAGCGCGAAGATCGAGACCCCGCCGGTGCCGAGCACCAGCACGCTCTGGCCGGGCAGGAGCTGGGCGCCCGCCGCGAACAGGCCGTGCCACGCCGTCACGGCCGCGCAGGGCAGGCAGGCGGCCTCCTCGAAGCTCAGGCTGTCGGGGATGCGGACCAGGCCGTGCTCGTCCAGCACGATCTCCTCGGCCAGCACGCCCTGGATGGGGCCGCCGAGGTCGGTGCCGAGGACCTCGGACCGGAACGGCCCGCCGATCCAGTTCTGGAAGAAGGTCGGCGCGACGCGGTCGCCGGCCTTGAATCGGGTCACGCCGGGCCCGACCTCGACCACCTCGCCCGCGCCGTCCGACAGGGGGACCGTGTCCACCGGGACCGGCCCGCCGAGGTAGAGCCCCGCGGCCACCGCGCCGTCGCGGTAGTTGGTCGACCAGGCCTTCATCGCCACCTTCACCTGTCCGGCCGTGGGCTGGGGCGAGGGCCGCTCCACCAGGCGCAGGCCCTGGGGCCCGTCCGCCGTCCCTGCCGGGATGATCCAGCTTCTCATCGCAAGTCCCCAATGTTGCGTATCGCGTCGCTGTTCGTGCGCGCCGCGCGATCTAGTGTCCCGATTCCGAAGTTCGCCAGCGCATTTGCAAGGCGGATGCGAACTTCGGAATCGATAAGGACACTAGCAAATGTATGATTCTTAGTGTGGTTTACGGATCAGAAGTTCGCAGCCGAGGGCGCCGCCATCATCATGCGAACTTCTGATCCACCACACTAGCCCTGCGAGCGCCCGCTGTCACGGACCGGCGCCGGCGACGGCCCCCTGGCCTCACCGCGCGCGGCGGCGCAGTCTGGCGGCCGACCGAGCCGGAGCCCCGGATGATCGCGCTCCACAAAGGGCCCTGCGACGAGGGCCAGATTCGCGCCTCGACGGCTGGAGGGCCCGCGCTGTCCGTCCGCCGCGGGCGGCTGGTGCTCGCGGCCACCGTCTTGGCGTCCGGCATGGCCTTCATCGACGGGTCTGTGGTCAACGTCGCCTTGCCGGCGATCCAGCGCGAGCTCCACGCCGATGCGGCGGCCTCGGCCTGGGTCATGAACGCGTACCTGCTGACCCTCGGGGCTTTCGTCCTGGTCGGCGGGGCCCTGGCCGACCGGTTCGGCCGCCGCCGGTCGCTCCTGGCGGGCATGGCGGTGTTCACGGCCGCCTCGATCGCCTGCGGCCTCTCGCCGGGCCCGCAATTCCTGATCGCCGTCCGCGCCGTTCAGGGACTGGGGGCGGCTCTGCTGACGCCGGCGAGCCTGGCGATCCTCGGGGCGAGCTTCCGCGAGCCCGCGCGGGGCCTGGCCATCGGCGCCTGGGCCGGTTTCGCCTCGGTGGCTGCGGCCGTCGGCCCCGTCCTCGGCGGATGGCTGGTGGACAGGATCTCCTGGCGCGCCGCCTTCTTCGTGAACGTTCCGATCGCGGTGGCGGCCGCGGCCCTGGCGCTCCTGGCTGTGCCGGAAAGCCGCGACCCGGACGCGCGGGGGCTGGACCTGCCGGGCGCCGGCCTGGCCGCCGCGGGCCTGGGCCTGCTGGTCTGGGGCCTCACCGAGGCGCCGAGCCGCGGCTTCGGCGCCCCGGCGATCGCCGGCGCGCTCGTCGCGGGCGCCGCGGCGCTTGCCGGCTTCGCCGTGGTCCAGGCGCGGTCGCCCGCGCCCATGGCGCCGCCCGCACTCTTCAGGTCGCGTGACTTCCTGGGCGCGAACCTCCTGACTCTGTGCCTCTACTTCGCCCTCGGCGGCGCGCTCTTCTTCCTGCCGTTCGAGCTGATCAGGGCCCACGGCTACGCCGCGGCGGCGGCGGGCGCCGCCCTTCTGCCGTTCTCGGCGGTGATGGGCCTGTTCTCGACCGCAGCCGGCCGCCTTGGCGAGCGCGTCGGTCCGCGCGGACCGCTGACGCTCGGGCCGATCCTCGCCGCGGCGGGCCTCTTCCTACTGGGCTGGCGCGCGGACGCGTCGAGCTACTGGACCGGCGTCCTGCCGGCGCTTCTCGTCCTGGCCGTCGGCATGACCCTGGCCGTGGCGCCGCTCACCGACACGGTGATGGCCTCGGTCGGCGACGCGCGCGCCGGGACGGCGTCGGGGGTCAATAACGCGGTCGCCAGGGTCGCGGGCCTGCTGGCGGTGGCGGTCATGAGCCTGGTCTTCGCCGCGGGGTTCGACGGGACGCTCGACCGCGATCGGGCGCTCTCGGCCATCGCGCCGGCCGCACGCCCGGCCAGGGGCCAGGGCCTTTCGGTCCCGTTGGGGCAGGGGGCGCCGGCGCTGGCCGCCGCCAAGCGCGCCGCGTTCCAGGCGGCCTACCGCGAGGTGATGACGGGCTCGGCCGCCGCCGCGTTCGCAGGCGGGCTGATCGCCTTCCTCACGATCCGGGGCCGTCCGTCGCGGCGTAGATCATGATCCCGGCGGCCACCGCCAGGTTCAGGCTGTCCGCCCGCCCGCGCATGGGGATCTTGACCGCCATGTCGCAGGCGCCGGCGAGCTCGGGCGTCAGCCCGGACTGCTCGGCCCCCATCAGCACCATCACCGGCGCCGGGTATGCCGCCTCGCGGTAGTCCGTCGTGGCGCTGAGCAGGGTCCCCACCACCGCGCCCGGCCATGTCCGCCGCCAGGCCAGGAACGCCTCGGACGAGGCCTTGGCGATCCGCACGGCGAAGATCGAGCCCATGGTGGCCCGCACGGCCTCGACCGAATAGGGATCGCAGCAGTCGCCCACCAGGATCACCCCGCCGCAGCCGGCCGCGTCGGCGGTGCGCACGATGGTCCCGAGGTTGCCCGGATCGCGCACCTGCTCCAGCGCCACCCAGCACCGGGCGGATCGCGGCTCCAGCGCCTCCAGCGGCGCGAAGGCCTGGGGGAACACCCCGATCACCGTCTGCGGATTGTCGCGGCGCGAGACCTTCTCGAGGATCTGGCGGTTCACCTCCACGACGTCGCCGCCGGCGGCGCGCGCGGCGGCGGCGGCCTGGCGGAGCAGGGGATGGTCGGCCGCGTCCGGCCCGTGCAGCAGGATCCTCGGCGCGTGGCCCAGCGCCACCGCCTCGGCCACGATCTTCAGGCCCTCGGCCAGGAACAGCCCGGACTCCTCGCGTGCCTTGCGAAGGTGCAGCGCCCGGACCGCCTTGACCGTGGGATTGGCGAGCGAGGTGACCGTCCGCGAGCTCATCCGCGCGCCTCCGCGGCCCAGCGGGCGAAGAACGACAGGCCCACGGCCCGCTCGCCGCCTTCCTCCACCAGCGCCAGCTCGCCCCAGTCGATCCGGCCGGCGCGACCCTTCAGGGTCTCGCGCATGAGGCTCGCCAGGGCCAGGCCCGAGATCCGCTCGGCGTAGACATTGGCCAGGAGGAACCGCGCCTCGTCGGCGAGGAGCTGGGTGCAAAGGTCCATCAGCTCGGGCAGGTCCTCGTAGAGCCGCCAGACCTCGCCGTTCGGCCCGCGGCCGTACTTCGGCGGATCGAGGATGATCGCCTCGTAGCGCGAGCCGCGCCGGACCTCGCGCTGGACGTAGCGGCGCGCGTCCTCGCAGATCCAGCGCACCGGCCGGTCGGCCAGGCCCGCCAGCTCGGCGTTCTCGCGCGCCCAGCCGATGGCGCGCTTGGAGGCGTCCACGTGCGTCACCTGTGCGCCCTCGGCGGCGGCGACCAGGCTCGCCACGCCCGAGTAGCCGAAGAGGTTCAGCACCCGCATCCCGGGCCCCGCGCGCGCCAGCTCGCCCTGGAGCCAGGCCCAGTTCGCCGCCTGCTCGGGGAAGACGCCCAGGTGCCGGAACGCCGTGAAACGGCCGAGGAAGCGCACCTTGCCCCAGGCCATCGCGAAGGGCTCGATGGGCGCGCCCTTGAAGCGCCAGCGGCCGGCGTCCTCCTCTCCTTCCGGATCGAAGGCCGCGTCCGCGCCGGTCCAGTCCGCTTCGCCCAGGCGCGGACGCCACAGGCATTGCGGCTCGGGACGCACCACGCTGAACCGGCCGTAGCGCTCGAGCTTCTTCCCGCCGCCGCTGTCGATCAGGCCGTAGTCCGACCAGCCGGTCGTGCGCATCACCGTGGGCGCGTCGCTGAGGAGCGGACGGAGCGGGGCCATCGGCCGCTCCTACTTGAGCCGGCGGGCCGTGGCAAAGGGCGACCTTCGCCTTGCCCGCGGGCCAGCTTTGCTCCTACTCGTTGGGCAGAGGACGCGGGATCGAGTGCGAGTGCCGTACGGGAGAGTCCATGCACGTCCCTCCCCCCTCGAGGCGGAGGGATCGAGGGAGGAGGGGAACCGCGTCCGCCGCGGAACCCTCGCCGTCTCGGCGCGAGGTGTTGCGGCCGATGGGCCGGCCTGGCGCGGCCCCTCTCTCCCGGCCCGTCCCCCTCGAGGGGGAAAAGGAGCGTCGCGCGCATTGGCCGGCGTGTGGGCCATCCTCATCGCGGCTCTGTCGAGCGCGGCCCATGCCGCCCCCCGGGTCTTCTCGCTCGACCAGTGCGCCGACCAGTACGTCCTGTCCCTGGTCCCGCGCGCCGACATCGCGGCCCTGTCCTTCCGCGCCGACGACGCGGATTCCTACCTGCGCGCCCGGGCCCGCGGCCTGCCGCAACGCCGCGCCAGCCTGGAGGCCGTGCTCGCCAGCGGCGCCGGGGTCGCGGTTCGCTACTGGGGCGGCGACGAGGCCATGGTCCGGCGCCTCCGGGCGCGCGGGGTCGAGGTCGTCCGCATCGACGAGGCGGACGACTTCGAAGGGGTAAGGGCGAACCTGCGCAAGGTCGCCGCCGCCCTGGGCGCGGCCGCCAAGGGCGAGGTCCTGATCCGCCGCATGGACGCCGAGCTCGCCGAGGCGAAGGGCGCCTGGGGCGGCCGGCGCGCGCTCTACCTGACCCCGGGCGGCTTCACCGCGGGCTCCGACACCCTGGTGGGCGCGATGATGGCCGGCGCGGGCATGAAGCCCGCGGTCGCCTCGCCGGGCTATGCGCCCGTCTCGCTCGAGCGGCTCGTGGCCGATCCGCCGGACGCGGTCGTCCTCGGCTTCTTCGACCGCGCCTCCATGGGGACCCAGGCCTTCGCGCCGGGCCGCAACCGCGCGCTCCAGGCGCGGATCAGGGGCCGTGTCGTCGCCTCCCTTCCGGCCGCGATCCTGGGCTGCCCGGCCTGGTTCGCCGCCGACGGCGCGCGCGACCTCGCCCGTGCGGCGCGCGGGCGATGAGCCGCTTCGCCGCCCTTCTGTTTGTCATGGCCGGCGCGCTGGCGCTCGCGCTCTGCCTGGGCGTCGCCCTGGGCGAAGTCCCTCTCGGCCTTGACCAGTACCTGGATGCGGTCCGCCACCCGTCCTCCCCCGCCGGCGAGATCCTCTGGGCCATCCGCGCCCCGCGCACCCTGGCCGCGGCCCTGGTCGGCGCCGCGCTCGGCCTCTCCGGCGCGGTGATGCAGGGCCTCCTGCGCAACCCTTTGGCCGATCCGGCCGTGCTCGGCGTCTCGGGCCTGGCGGGCCTCGGCGCGGCCGTCGCCATCGCCCTGGGTCTCGCCGTGGCGCCGGGCGCGGTCGAGCTCGCCGCGCTCCTGGGCGCCCTGGCCGCCGGCGCGGTGGTGACGGCCCTTGCCGCCCGTTTGCGCGAGCCGGAGGCTCTCATCCTCTTCGGCGTGGCGCTCTCGGCCCTCGGCGGCGCCCTGACCGCCCTGGTCTTCAACCTCTCGCCCTCGCCGGTCACCAACGCCGAGATGCTCTCCTGGCTGATGGGCTCGGTGGAAAGCCGCGATCTCGGCGATCTGGCCTGGGCGCTGGCGCCCATGGGCCTGGGCGCCGCGCTCTGCGCCTACGCCGGCCGGGGGCTCTCGGTCCTCACCCTGGGCGATGAGACCGCCGAGGTCTCGGGCCTGCCCATGGCGCGCCTCCGAGCCGCCGCCGTCGCCGGCGCGGCGCTCCTGACCGGCGCCTCGGTGGCGCTGGCCGGCGTGATCGGCTTCGTCGGTCTTGCCGCCCCTCATCTGGTGCGCGCCGGCGCGGGACACGATCCCAACCGCACGCTGGTCCCGTCGGCCCTCGCCGGGGCGGTGCTGCTGGTCCTGGCCGACATCCTCGGCCGGCTGATCCCCACCGAGGTCGAGCTGAGGCTGGGCGTCCTGACCGCGCTCTTCGGCGCGCCCCTGTTCGCCCTGGTCGCCTGGCGCGCCTCGCGGAGCTGGCGCGCATGAGCCCGCTGCTGTCCGCGGAGGGCCTGGTCGTCCGCCGGGGCCGCCGCGCCGTGCTGGACGGCGTCGGCCTCGAGGTCGGCGCCGGCGAGGTCGTCGGCGTCGTGGGGCCGAACGGGGCGGGCAAGACCACGCTCCTTCGGGCCGTCCTGGGGCTCCAGACGCTCGAGGCGGGCGCGGTCGCCCTGTCCGGCGACGATCCCCGCCGCTTGGCTCCCGCCGAGCGCGCGCGCCGCGTCGCCTATCTGCCCCAGGAGCGGCGGCTCGCCTGGAACGTCCCTGCCTGGCGCGCGGCGAGCCTTGGCGCGATCACCCGCCCGCCCGCCGTCGCCCGCGAGCTTGCGCTGCAGGCCCTCGGTCGCGTCGGCCTGGCGGAGCTGGCCGAGCGCGGGGTCTTCGACATGTCCGGCGGCGAGCGCGCACGCGTGCTCCTGGCGCGCCTGTTCGCGGCCCGTGCGCCCCTGCTCCTGGCCGACGAGCCGGCCGCCGGGCTCGACCCGGACGCCCAGCTCCTTGCCGTCGAGCTGCTGCGCGCCGAAGCCGGGGCCGGCGTGGGCGTCGTCCTGACCCTGCACGACCTGTCGCTGGCGGCGCGCGCATGCGATCGCCTCCTGGTGCTCGACCAGGGACGCGCCGCCGCCGAAGGGCCGCCGCTGCAGGCCTTGTCGCCCGCCGTCCTTGGCCGGGTCTTCCATCTGGACGGCGGTTTCCTCGACGCCCCCGGCGGGCCGATCCTCGCCGTCCGCCGCAAGGGAGCGGCCGCGTGAACGGACGATGCATGGTCCTCCTCTCCGATGGGGAGAAGACGGGATGAGCGACCTTCCGACCCATGCCGACGTTCTCGCCGCCGCTGGGCGCCTGAGAGGCGTCGCGGTCACAACCCCGCTCGTGCGCGCGGACGCGCTGGACGAGGCCGCGGGCGGGCGTGTCTTCGTCAAGGCCGAGTGCCTGCAGCGGACCGGCTCCTTCAAGATCAGGGGCGCCTATGCGCGCCTGAGCCTCCTGTCGCCCGCCGAGCGGCGCGCCGGCGTCGTCGCCTTCTCCTCGGGCAATCACGCCCAGGGCGTCGCCGCGGCGGCACGGCTTCTCGGCGTCCCCGCCGTGATCGTCATGCCGGCGGACGCGCCTGCCGTGAAGACCGAGGCGACCCGGGCGTTGGGGGCCGAGATCGTCGCCTACGACCGCTTCACGGAGTCCCGCGAGGCGATCGCCGAAGGTCTCGCCGCCGCGCGCGGCGCCGTGCTGGTCCCGTCGTTCGACGATCCGCACGTGATCGCGGGGCAGGGGACCGTGGGGCTCGAGGCCGCGCGCCAGCTCCAGGACCTCGGCGTCGAGGCCGACATGCTCCTGTCTCCGGCGTCCGGCGGCGGTCTGATGGCTGGGATCGCCTTGGCGCTCGAGACGGTCTCGCCCGCCACCCGCCTCTACGTCGTCGAGCCCGAGGGCTACGATGACCATGCCCGCAGCCTCGCGGCCGGCGCCAGGACCGAGGTGCAGGCGGGCCGGCCGAGCCTCTGCGACGCGCTGCTGTCGCCCGCGCCCGGCGCCCTGACCTTCGCCATCAATTCGCGGCGGCTCTCCGGCGCCCTGGCGGTCACGGACGAGGAGGCGCTCGCCGCCATGGCCTTCGCCTTCCGCCATCTGAAGCTCGTCCTCGAGCCCGGCGGGGCGGTTGCGCTGGCGGCCGTCCTGGCCGGCAAGGCGCCGCTGGACGGCGCCGCCGCGCTGGTCATCGCCTCGGGCGGCAATGTGGACCCCGCCGTGTTCGCCAGGGCGATCGCGGCCTAATCGGGGATCGGCGCCATGGTCGACGGATGGTCGGCGTTGGCCGCTTCGGCGGAGGCGTTGTTGTCGAGGGACGCAAGGGCTCCTGAATCAGGCGCATAGCCGCCGCTCTTCAGGTCTTCCTTGAGCGTCAGGGCCGCGCGCCCGCCGTTCAGCCGGGCCTTGTAGACCTCCATCGTCTCCAGCGCCCGCATCACGTAGTTGCGGGTCTCCGAGAAGGGGATGCACTCGATGAAGTCGATCGGGTCGGTGCCTGACGCGCGCGGGTCGCCGCAGATCGCCGTCCACTCGCCCATGTGGTTGGGTCCGGCGTTGTAGGACGCCGCCGCCATCACATAGGAGCCGCTGAAGTTGCTCAGCATCGAGCCCAGATAGGCCGAGCCGAGGCGCATGTTGTAGTCCGGGTCCGACAGCCGGCCGGGCGCGTAGCCGACGCCGAGGCGACGGGCGACGTGCGAGGCGGTCGAGGGCAGCAGCTGCATCATGCCGCGCGCCCCGGCCCCGGAGCGCGCGTTGGGGTCGAAGTTGCTCTCCTGACGGGTGATCGACAGCACGAACGGGAGCGCCGCGCCCCCGTCCACCAGCGGCGGGCTCCTCACCGGATAGCCGCGGTCGGGCAGGATGAAGCCGTGCTGGGCCGCGACCCGCGCCACGCGCATCGACAGGTCCTGGTCGCCGTAGCCGCGGGCCAGGTCGACCAGAAGCGCATACTCCTCCGCGTTCGGCAGGGCGTCGTCGGCGGTCAGCACGAAGGTGCGCAAGAGCTCCCGCTCGCCCGCCTGGGCCAGGAGCCTCGCCGCCTGGACCAGCTCGCGTCCCTCGAATCGCGCCCGGTCGGCGGCGGTGGGGACGGGGTCGTGGCCGAGGTCGATCCGGCTGAGCCCGACCCGCTCGGCGGCCAGCTGGCCGTAGAAGGTGGTCGTGTACTGCGCCGCCTGGGAATAGAAGTCCTGCGCTCCGATTGCGTCGCCCGCGGCGTCGGCCGCGCGCCCGCGCCAATACAGCGCCCGTCCCTGGGTGATCGGCGATGAGCCCACCTCCTGGATGTGGGCGAAGTGGGCGTCCGCCACATTCGGCTGCTTCAGCTTGGTCAGGGCGAGCCAGCCCGCGTAGAACTCGGCCTCGGCATAGTCGACGCCGGGCGGCAGGCCGTTGTCGTTGGCGAGCTGATAGGCCGCCTGGTAGTTGCGCGCGGCCAGGGCGGCGCCGATCAGGGCCCGCCGCTCGAGCCAGACGGCCGCGGCCGCGTCGTCGCCGGGCGGATTCTTGGGCAGCAGCCGGACCAGGGACAAAGCCAGCGCCGGCTGGTTGTGCCGCCGGTAGTAGCGGGCGCGCTCGAAGGCGAGCCCGGCGAATCCTGCAGCTCGGGCGGCAGCTGCTCCATCAGCAGATCCGCGCGGCTGTCGCCGTTGCGGTATGCCATGCGCGCCCGCGCGAGCGTCTGTTGGTCCGGCGGCAACAGCTGGAGCATCGCCTGGGTCGCCGGCCCCTGCGCGCCATAGAGCAGCATGTCGGCGCGGCGGATGTGGTCGTCGACGGTCAGAAGGTCCCCGAAGCGCGCCAGCATCTGTTGCTGTGCATCGGCCTCGAACACCTCGTCGCGCCAGAAGCGCCGGATCAGGACGCGCGCCTTGTCGATCTGGCCTTCGGCCCTGTAGGCGGCCGCCAGCGCCATGGCGCCTTCGGGCGTGGTCGGCTCCTGGCCCTTGAACCAGGCCTCGACCTGCTGCGGCGGCATCGCCTGGGTCTCGAGCTGCTTCTCGGCGGCCGCCTGGATGCGCCCGCTGCGGGGCCAGCCCCACAGGTCCTTGCGCGCCTGGTCCAGCTCGAAGAACGACATCCGGTCGGGCGTGGAGTCGATCATCGCCCACAGCACCAGCTTCCTGGCGGCCGGGTCGCTCAGCGAATCCCTGAGCGCGCGCGCGCGGCCGGTGTCGCCGGCCTGGGCCGCGTCGATGGCGGACTTCAGGGTCGCGAGCTCGTCGGCCGACAGCGGCCTGGGCCGGGCCAGGGGCGGCGTCTGCGCCGGCGCCTCGGCGCCTGACGGGGCGTTGGCCAGGATCTGGGTCGCGTTCTGGGCGTCGGCCACGCCGAAGGCGAGGACCGAGGCGGCCCCCCACAACACTCTTCGCAGCTTCAACCTCAACGATCCGCTCCGGCCCGGCGACTGCGTCGGCCACGCGCGGCCGAGTCGCATGGTTGCGGCAAGGGCGCGCGCCGCCATATTGTCCGCCCGAACCTGTGCGCCGCAACTCCTTGCGGCCAAAGATCACGGCTTATTGCTCGCATGGCCCACACCGCGCTCAAGGGCGCCATCCCGGCGCTGATCACCCCCTTCAAGGACGGCGCCATCGACGAAGCCCGCCTTCCGTGAGCTGGTCGAGCGCCAGATCTCGGGCGGCGTGCACGGCCTGGTGCCGGTGGGCACGACCGGCGAGACCGCCACCCTCAGCCATGACGAGCATCGCCGCGTGGTCGAGCTCTGCGTCGAGGTCGCCGCCGGCCGCGCGCCGGTCATCGCCGGCGCGGGGTCCAATTCCACGGACGAGGCGATCGGCCTGGTTCGCCACGCCAAGGAGGTCGGCGCCGACGCGGCGCTGGTGGTCACGCCCTACTACAATCGTCCGAGCCAGGAGGGGCTCTATCGCCATTACGCCGCGATCAACGACGCGGTGGATCTGCCGATCCTCATCTACAACGTGCCTGCGCGCACCAGCGTCGACATCTCCAACGAGACCATCGCGCGCCTGGCCGCCTGCCTCACATCGCCGGCGTCAAGGACGCCACCAGCGACCTCTCGCGACCCAGCGTCATGCGCGTCACCTGCAAGGAGGACTTCATCCTGCTCTCGGGCGAGGACGCCAGCGCGCTGGGCTACATGGCCCACGGCGGCCACGGCTGCATCTCGGTCACCTGCAACGTCGCACCCGACGCCATGTCCGCCATGATGAACGCCTGCATGGACGGCGACTGGAAGACCGCCCTCTACTGGCAGGATCGCCTGATCGGGCTGCACAAGGCCCTGTTCGCGGACGCCTCGCCGGCGCCGACCAAGTTCGCCCTGGCGCACCTGGGGCTTTGCGCGGAGGATGTGCGCCTGCCCATCGCGCCCTGCTCGCAGGCCGCGCGGGCCCAGGTGCTCGAGGCCATGGCGGCGGCGGGCCTGAACTAGGCCGACAATCATGAGCGTCGCCAAGCTGGTCGCCGAGAACCGCCGCGCGCGGTTCGACTACCACCTCGAGGATGTGATCGAGGCCGGCATCTCGCTGACCGGCACCGAGGTGAAGTCGCTCCGCAACGGCCAGCGCCAACATCGCCGAATCCTATGCGGCGGTGGAGGGGCGCGAGATCGTGCTGGTGAACGCCAACATCCCCGAGTACGGCCCGGCCAGCCGCTTCAACCACGCGCCCAAGCGTCCGCGGAAGCTGCTGCTGCATCGCAAGCAGATCGACAAGCTGATCGGCGCGGTCCAGCG
Source organism: uncultured Alphaproteobacteria bacterium (assembly GCA_963775275.1). Taxonomy (GTDB): domain Bacteria; phylum Pseudomonadota; class Alphaproteobacteria; order Caulobacterales; family Caulobacteraceae; genus JANWHQ01. Next base: position 3,593,635 of record CAVZII010000005.1, read on the forward strand.
CGAGGGCCGCACCCTCGCGCCGCTCAAGCTCTATTTCAACGACAAGGGCAAGGTGAAGCTCGAGCTGGCCGCTGGCGGTCGGCAAGAAGGCGCACGACAAGCGCGCCGCCGTGGCCGAGCGCGACTGGAAGCGCGAGCAGGGCCGCCTGCTGCGGGACAAGGGGTGAGGAGCGGCCGGCGCGCCAGCGGGCCGGCATGCGATCGACAATTGCTTGTCGATCGCCGCGACGAACGCCCGTGGCTGCGCCACGGGCCGGGCGGCCGGCGCGCCAGCGGCGGCATGGGATCGACAATTGCTTGTCGATCGCCGCGACGAACGCCCGTGGCCGCGCCACGGGCCGGGGGGGCGTCTGATCACGCCCGCTGGCGCAGCAGCTTCATCGTCCAATCTACGGCGTCGCCCGCGATCGTCCCGTGGCCGGGGATGGTGATCGCAGGGCGCGGATAACGCGTCTTCACGCGATCGAGGCTCGCGGGCCAGGCGGTCACATCCGCGTCGGCGAGGTTGCCGAGGCCCGTGCTGGTGATCGACTTCAGGAAGCAGCCGCCGAACAGGACCTTCTGCGCCCCCAGCCAGGCGACGATGTTGTCGCGGGTGTGGCCTGGGCCGGGGAAGAAGAGCTCGCACCCCTCGCCGAACCCATGGGGCCCGCGTCCGCGCCGGAACGCCTCGATCGGCCGGGGGACCGGCAGGCCCGCCTTGCGCGCCAGAACGCAGGTCAGGGGATGGGCGAAGGTTTCCACGCCCCGCTTGGCGAGGCCGTCGATTCCGCCCGTGCGGTCCCGGTGGAAGTGGGTCGCCGCCGCGCGCCTGACCGGATGGACCAGGGTCTTGTCCGCCCAGTCGAGCAGGGTCCCCGCCTGTTCGGCGTTCCAGGTCGTGTCGACCATCAGCGAGCCGCCGGGCCGGTCCAGCACCAGGCCGTTGGCCGGATACCAGAAACCGCCCTCGATCACCGAGGTGCAGGTGTAGAGCCACAGGCCCGGGGCGATCCTCTTGACCCAGGCCGTCCTGGCGATGCGCGTCATGCCCGGCGCGCCGAGCTCCAGCGCCTGGGGCAAGCCCGCGGTCCCCGGGTCGGGTGCGGCGGCGATGGCTGCGAGCGGCCCGGCCAGCGCCGAGCCGCAGCAGGCGCAGCCGAACGCCAGGAACGATCTTCGGCTGTGCGGCGAGAGGGCAGGGCGCATGGGCGACTCCGGGGCGCAGGCCCAGCCAAGCGCAAAGGCGCGGGCCGCGCAACCGTCGTCCAGGCGCCGGCTTCAGGCCTCCGGGAAGGTCAGCTCGACCTTCAGCCCGGGTCCCGCGTCGGCCAGCTCCAGCGCGGCCCCGTGCCGGCGCGCGATCGCCGCGACGATCGCGAGGCCAAGGCCCGAGCCCGACCCGGCGCGGCTCCGGTCCAGCCGCCGGAACCTTTGCAGCACCGCCGCGCGCTGGTCGGCCGGCACGCCTGGCCCATGATCCAGCACGAACAGGGCCGCGCCCTCGGCCCGGCGCTCCACGCCGATCTCGATGGGCGTGCCTTCGGGCGTATGCCGGACCGCGTTGTCCAGCAAGTTCGCCACGGCCTGGGAGATGAGCTGGCGGTCGGCCCGGATGCTGACGGGCTCCAGCCGCGTGCAGAGCTGTCGCCCGCTCTCCTCGATGTCGGGCCGATAGGCCTCGGCGACCCTGGCGGCGACATCGCCGATGTCGACCGGCCCGACGCCCGCGTCCGTGGCGTTCTCGATCTCGGCGAGCCTCAGCATGGCGTCGAAGCTGCGCAGCAGCTCCTCCAGGTCCAGGTCGATCTGCTCCATCTGCTTCAGCAGGTCGGGCGCATCGACCGCGGCGCGCCTCAGCCGCTCCAGCCTCTGGCGGACCCGCGTCAGGGGCGTGCGCAGGTCGTGGGCGATGGCCGTGGAGACCTCGCGCGCCTGGCCCATCAGGGCGACGATCTCCGCCAGCATGGTGTTGAAGGCGACGCCGAGGTCGTCGATGTCGTCGCGCGGACCGCCCTGCCGCGTCCTGACGCGCACGCCGAGATCCCCGGTCGAGGCCTCGTGGGCCGCGCGCGCCAGGGCCGACACCCGCCGCCAGGCGCTGCCCATGAACAGATAGGAGGCGATGAGGCCGGCCAGGACGCCGGCCGCGCCGCACCAGATCAGCGTGCGGGTGACGATGGCGGCCTGCTCGACGTCGGCTGTCAGGTCCTGGCCCACCCACAGGGTCGAGCCGTCGGGCAGGGGCGAGCCGTAGGCCAGGATCCGGTGAGGCGCCCGACTATGTCGGTCGATGACGGTGGACCAGCCGCGGGCCCGCCCGCCGGCGGGAAGCTCTCCCGCGCGCCATCGGCCATCGGGGCCGGCCAGGCGGTACTCGAAGCCGTGCCAAAGGCGCGAGCGCTTGGCCACGGTGTGGGGCAGGTGGGCCGCGCCGCGCTGGACCAGCTCCGCCTTCATCGAGGCCATCTCGCCCAGCACTCGTGTCTCCACGGCGTGGCGTGCGATGAGGCTGGACGAGGCCTGGCTGAGGTAGCCGGCGATCCCGAGGGCCGAGATCAGGACCAGGGCCTGGACCAGGGCCAGCCGCACGCCCGTCCGCCTCAGGAAGCTGGTCAGGTTGCGGCGCGCGCCGGGGACGGCGGCCGCGCTCATGACGAACAGGCCGGTGTGGCCGGCGCCCTGGCGGCCACGATGTAGCCCTCTCCGCGCAAGGTGGTGACCAGGGGCGGCTCGCCGGGCGCCTGCAGCTTGGCTCTCAGCCGGCTGATGTGGGTTTCGACGATGTTCGTCCGGGGGTCGAAGTGGAAGCCCCAGACCTTCTCCAGCAGCATCTTGCGGGTCACCGGACGCCCCGCGTTCAGCATCAGGACTTCCAGAAGGCGGAACTCCAGCGGCAACAGCTCGATCTCGCGTCCCTGGCGGCGCGCGGTGCGCATCAACCGGTCCAGCTCCAGGCCGCCGGCCTTCAGCACGGTCTGCTGCGCCGCCCGCGGCCGGCGCGCCAGGGCGCCCAGCCGCGCGTTCAGCTCGGCGAAGGCGAAGGGCTTGACCAGATAGTCGTCGCCGCCGCTCTCGAGCCCGGCCACCCGGTCGGCCACGGTTCCCATGGCCGTCAGGAACAGGACCGGCGTCTCCACCCCCCGGTCGCGCAGCTGCGAGACCAGGGTCAGGCCGTCCACGCCAGGCAGCATCCGATCCACCACCAGCACCTCGAAGGCCTCGTCCTGGGCCAGGCGCGCTCCTTCAGGCCCGTCGCTGGCGATGCGGACGCGCCAGCCGGCGCCGGCCAGGCCCTCGGCCAGGCAGCCGGCCGTTTCGACCTCGTCCTCGATCACCAGGACGCTGGGGCCGGCGATCGCCGATTGGCGGCTGGTCTGGGTCATTGCACGCGAAGCGGGCCGGCTGCTGCAAACGAACACGCGTACATTCCCATCCCGCAGCGCACAATGGCAAGCAAGATTGAGAATTCTCAATGTAGGCGGGCGGCTGGTTCAGTCTGCCGGCGGGCTTATGCAATTGCAATCAAGAACAACGACTTAGAGTGAATGTATGAAAACTGACAAGATCCTGTAACGAAACCTTCACTTGAGCGCCGCCGGGCCGCTCGGGCGAATGCCCCGCGACCGACAGAAAATTCATCGGCGGGGGTAGATCCATGTTGCAATGCTCTTGGCGCGCGTCTGGCGCGCGCAGGCTGTCCTGTTCCCTGGCGGCGCTGGCCGCGGCGGGGGCGCTCGGGGGGCTGGCGAGCCCGGTCCTGGCCGCCGACGCCGCCTCGGCCGAGTCCGGCCCGGACGCGCCCGAGAAGGAAATCGTCGTCGTCGCGCCCAAGGGTCAGGCGGCTGACCTTGCGCCCTCCAAGGCGACCCTCGACACGGTCGAGCCGCAGTCGATCGTCACCCGGACGTTCATCGAGGACTCGGTGGCCGACACCTCCGACTACACCGGCGCGTACATCATCACGCCGAGCGCGGGCGGCGGCGTCTCGAACAACGGACCCGGCCTCAGCGAGAAGGACGCCACGCTTCGCGGCTTCGGCGACGGCGAGTCCAACGTCACCTACGACGACATCCCCTTCGGCGACACCAACGATCCGACCCACCACTCCACCTCCTACTTCCCGGCCTCGACCATCGGCGCGGTGCAGGTGGAACGGGGTCCGGGCCAGGCGGGCAACCTCGGCCAGGCCACCTTCGGCGGCTCGGTCAATCTCTACTCCCGCACCCTGACCGACCAGGCCTACGCCCAGCAGAAGATCACCTACGGCAGCTGGAACACACGGAACTTCGTCTCGACCTTCCAGAGCGGCGAGCTCGCCAAGTACGGCGGCGTCAAGGCCACCGCCAACTTCCAGGAGCTGATGTCCGACGGCGCCCTGACCTACGCGCACGTTCGCCAGTACAACCAGTTCTTCAAGATCCAGGCGCCCTTGGGCTCGAACCTGAGCCTGACGCTCCTCGCCACCCACAACGAGGGCCACATCAACCAGCCGGACAACGACGGCATCACGCTCGCCCAGGCGGCCGCCTACGGCAAGAACTTCTCGATGTCGAACGACCCGAATGCGCCGACCTATTACAAGTTCAACACCGTCGATAAGGAGACGGACTTCATGTACGCCCGGCTCGACGGCCGAGTTCGAGCCACGGGTTCGGCTTCCAGAACACCCTCTACAGCTACGGCTATACCAACGACACCATCTCGGCGACCGACACCACCCAGAACGAGTACGAGATCGCCATGGGCATCTACCCCGGCTGGGGGACCAAGGCGGCCCCCAAGGGGAACCAGGACGTCGCCGGCTACGACAAGCTGAACTCCTACCGGGTCATCGGCGACATCATCCGCTTCACCCAGGACTTCGCCTTGGGCCAGGTGACCGGCCAGGCGCGCGCCGGCCTCTGGTACGAGTGGTCCTCCACCGACCGGCACCGGTTCGACCTGGACCGCACGCTGAACGCGCCCGATCCCAAGGAGAAGCCCCCGGCCACGGGCCCGATCCCCGACCCCTCCATCCAGTTCATCGAGCATTCCAACTGGACCCAGTACCAGCCGTTCCTGGACGTCGACATCCATCCGGTGGAGGCGCTCACCATCACGCCCGGCGTCAAGTACGTGCACTTCGAGCGCAAGGTGAACGCGCCGGTCGGCTCCAAGACCCGCCTGGTGGACGTCCAGGAGTCGCTGCTCTTCACCAAGACGATGCCGTTCGTGACGGTGAACTACAGGGTCGCCCCGGGGCTGGCGGCCTACGCCCAGTACGCCCAGGGCTTCCTGATCCCGCCGCTGAAGTCGTTCTACGTTCCCGACGCCGCCGGGCATCCGGGGCTCAAGCCCCAGCAATCGACCAACTACCAGATCGGCGCGGTCTACAATTCCGACCGGTTCACCGTCGACGGCGACGTCTACTACATCGAGTTCACGGACAAGTTCGGCAAGGTCGGCCCCAAGACTGATCCCTACTACGTGAACCTGCCCGGCACGGTGGTCTTCAAGGGCGTGGAGGGCGAGGCGACCTATGCGCTCATGCCCGGCGTGGCGGTGTTCGCCAACGGCTCGTTGAACTCGGCCAAGGACGATGCGGGCAAGCAGATCGGCAACGCGCCGCAGTGGACCGCCGCCGCGGGAGTCCTGTTCAAGCGCAACCGGATCTCAGCCTCGCTGATCAGCAAGTGGACCGGCCAGCAGTGGGCCGACGACGGCGAGCCGGCCCTCTACAAGATCAAGGCCTACAACACGACCAACCTCATCCTCGGCTACGACTTCGGCCGGGTGAAGGTCCAGGGCGGGATCTACAACCTGTTCGACGATCGCAGCGTCACCGACATCAGCATCAACGACGGTCCGTTCGACCCGGCCAATCCGACCTCCACCGGCCACGACCAGTACTGGTGGCAGCCGGAGCGGAGCTTCCAGCTCACCGTGCGCGCGACGATCCCCTAGGGAGTCCGCGCGCTCCTGTCGGCGGCGCCGGCCCGTCCCCGGCGCCGCCGTCCCCCTCTTCCGCCCGGGAGGCCGCAGCCCCATGAAGCGCCTGTTCCGTCCCATCGCCGTCCTGGCCCTGGTCCTCATGGCCGCCGGCCCTGCGGCGGCGAAAATGTCGGCCCCGCCGGCCGCGCCGAAATTCCTGACCCCCGCCCAGGCCGATCTCGGCCTCCGGCTGGCGCCGCCGCCCAGGGACGGCTCGCCGGCGGCCCGGCGCGAGCTCGGCGAGCTGAAGCGGATGGAGAAGGCCCGCACGCCCGCCTCCTGGGCCAGGGCGAAGTGGGACGACAGCCACGAGAGCGGCGAGATCTTCGCGGCCGCGATCGGCCCGGGTTTCGACCTCTCGAAGCTGCCCGCCACCGCCGCCATGCTCGCCGACGTGCGCCACGAGGAGAAGGTCGCCGCCAAGCGCGCCAAGGTCCATTTCGCCCGCAAGCGGCCCTGGATCATCGATCCCAGGCTCGACACCTGCTCGCGCGAGGACGGCCCGCTCACCTCCTATCCCAGCGGCCATACGGTGATGGGCTATTCCATGGCGGTGGTGCTGGCCGCCGCTGCTCCGGCCAGGTCCAAGGCGATCATGGCCCGCGCGGCCGAGTACGGGCGCAATCGCCTGGTCTGCGCCATGCACTTCAGGAGCGACGTCGTCGCCGGCCGCACGCTCGGGACCGAGGTCGGCCAGGCGCTGCTGGCCAATCCGGCCTTCAAGCCCGAGCTCCGGGCCGCGGCGAAGGAGCTGAAGGGCCTGCGCTGAGCCTCACTCGCCCGCTTCGGCCGGGATGACGGCGGGCCCTATCCGAAGCGGCCCGTCACATAGTCCGAGGTCCGCTTCTCCCTCGGGCTGGTGAAGATCCGTTCGGTGGACCCGGCTTCGACCAGCTCGCCGTCGTACATGAACAGCACCTGGTCGGCGACGCGCGCGGCCTGCTGCATGTTGTGCGTGACGATGGCGATCGTCATCGTCTGCTTCAGCTCGCTGAGCAGCTCCTCGATCTTCGCCGTCGAGATCGGGTCGAGGGCGGAGGTCGGCTCGTCGAACAGGATCACGTCCGGGCGCACCGCCAGGGTCCGTGCGATGCACAGGCGCTGCTGCTGGCCGCCGGACAGCGAGAAGGCGCTGCGGCTGAGCACGTCCTTGGCCTCCTCCCAGAGCGCCGCCTGGCGCAGCGCCTCCTCGACGCGATCGGCCATCTGCCGCCCGGTGAGCTTCTCGTAGTGGCGCAGCGGGAAGGCGATGTTCTCGAAGATCGACAGGTAGAATGGCGTGGGCTTCTGGAAGACCATGCCGACTTCGCTGCGCAGGCGCGAGGCGTTGTACCGGCCATCCAGGATGTTCACCCCGTCGAGCAGAACCTCGCCGGTCGCGCGCTGGCGCGGGTAGGCCTCGTAGATGCGGTTGAACGTGCGCAGGAGCGTGGACTTGCCGCAGCCGGACGGGCCGATGATCGCCGTGATCGCGTTGCTGGGGAAGGTGGCGCTGATGTCCTTCAGCGCGTGGGTGGCGCCATAGTAGAAGTCGAGGTGACGCACGTCGATCTTGGCGGGCGATTCCAGCGGGGTCGACGACATCTCGGCCTCGGGTCTGGTGATGACGTTCATGTTGACGTGGGCCGTCGGAAGAAGGCGCGCGCCGCGAGCCCGAGGACGAGCACGAACAGCGTCACGACCAGCGCCCCTGCCCATGCCAGCGCGTGCCAGCCCTCGTAGGGGCTGAGGGCGTAGGTGTAGATCAACACCGGCACGTTGGGGAACGGTCCCGCGAGGTCCGTGGTCCAGTACAGGTTGTTCAGGGCCGTGAAGAGCAGCGGCGCGGTCTCGCCGCTGATGCGGGCGACGGCCAGCAGGATGCCGGTCAGGATGCCCGGCTGGGCCGCGCGCAGGATGATCTTCCAGACGATCTTCCATCGCGGCAGGCCGAGCGCGAGGCCGGCTTCACGCATCTGGTTCGGGACCAGCTGGATCGCCTCGTCACTGGTCTTGACGACGACCGGCAGCAGGATGATGGCGAGGGCGAGGGCGCCCGCATATGCCGAGAAGTGCTTCGTTCGCGTGACCACCAGTTCGTAGACGAACAGGCCGATGATGATGGACGGAGCGCTGAGCAGGATGTCGTTGACGAAGCGGATGACGAAGCCGGTGCGCGTGCGCCGGGCGAACTCGGCCAGATAGATCCCCGCCAGAACAGCGATCGGAGCCCCGATCAGCACGGCCAGCAGGATCATCACGCCGCTGCCGAAGAAGGCGTTGAGCAGGCCGCCCGGCGAGCCCGGCGGCGGCGTCATCTGGGTGAACAGCTGCGGATTGAGGGCCTTGGCGCCCCTGACGACGGTGGTCCACAGGATCCAGACCAGGAAGAACATCCCGAACAGGGCCGCCACGGTCGAGACCGTGACGGCGACGCCATTGCCGATCCTGCGGCGGAGCACCACGACGTTCATCGGGAATGTCCCATCACGCGGTCGTCCCTTCCAGGCGCTCCAGCCGGTAGAGCAGGTACCTGGCGAACGCCAGGACCAGGAAGGTCACGACGAACAGAAGCAGTCCGAGGCCGATCAGCGATGACCGATAGATCTCCGAGTCCGCCTCGGTGAACTCGTTGGCGATGACCGCCGAGATCGAGTTCCCCGGCATCAGCAGCGACTTGAAGAATTGGTGCGAGTTGCCCAGCACGAAGGTCACCGCCATGGTCTCTCCGAGGGCGCGCCCCAGCCCGAGGAAGTTGGCGCCGACGATGGCCGTCTTGGCGTAGGGGAAGTTGACCTTGGTGACCACCTCCCAGGGCGTCGCGCCGAGGGCGAAGGCGGATTCGCGCAAGGTCGTGGGCACGGCCATGAACACGTCGCGGGTGACCGAGGTGATGAAAGGGATCACCATGATCCCGAGGATGATGCCCGCCGTCAGCATGCCGATCCCGATCGGCGGCCCGCTGAGAAAGGGGCCGATGAGCGGCAAGGGGCCGACGTGCTGGTTGAGCCAGGGCTCCACCTTGGTCGACATGAAGGGGGCGAAGACGAAGAGGCCCCACATGCCGTAGATGATGCTCGGGATCGCGGCGAGCAGCTCGATCGCCATCGCGACCGGGCCGCGCATCCATCGCGGCGCCACCTCGGTGAGGAAGAAGGCGATCAGGAAGCTGAGGGGCGTCGCGATCAGCATGGCGATCAGCGAGGTGACCAGCGTCCCGTAGATCGGGATCAGGGCGCCGAACTGCTTCTGAACCGCGTCCCACGCCGAGCTGTAGACGAACTTCAGGCCGAAGGTCTTGAACGCCAGCTCGCCCCCCTGGAACATCGACAGGGCGGCGCCGAAGAGCACCGCCAGGACGAGAAACGCCATCCCTCCCGACAGGCCCTTGAAGACGACGTCCCCGACGCCCGAGCCGATCCTGCGACGGCTCCTGGCGGCCGCAGGGCGGTCGCCCGACTGTTCATCTTGAATCGCCATGAAACCCCATCTTAGCGGAGTTGGCCGGCCGCGGGCAGGCGGCCGGCCGATCCGTACAGAGGCGACGCGCTGCCGTGCCTACTTGATGTTCTTCGTCCAGTAGGTCTCGATCTGCTTCACCAGGGCCGGCGGCAGCGACACATAGTCGAGCCTGGCCGCTTCCGGTTGTCCCTTCTCGAAGCACCACTTGAAGAACTTCAGCGCCGCCGCCGAGCGGGCCGCGTTCTTCGGCTGCTTGTACATCAGCACGAAGGTCGTCGCGGTGATCGGGTAGGAGTTGGCGCCCGGCGCATTGGTCATGACCAGGTCGAAGTCGGTGGAGTGCGGCCAGTCCGCGGTCGCCGCCGCGGCCTGGAACGTGGCCGAGGTCGGTGAGACGAACCGGCCGGCGGCGTTCTGGACGGCCGCCCAGGCCATCTTGTTCTGCAGCACATAGGCGTACTCGACGTAGCCGATCGAGTTGGGGATCTGGTTCACATAGGCCGCGACGCCTTCGTTGCCCTTGCCGCCGACCCCCACCGGCCATTGGATCGACGTGCCCTCGCCCACCTTGGACTTCCATTCGGGGCTGACCTGGCCGAGGTAGTGGGACCAGTTGTAGGTCGTGCCCGATCCGTCCGAACGGTGGACCACGGTGATGTCCGCGGCCGGCAGCTTGACCCCCGGATTGACGCGGGCGATCGCCGGGTCGTTCCACTTCTTGACCTTGCCGAGGTAGATGTCGGCCAGGAGCGCGCCGGTGAACTTCAGCCGGCCGGGGCCGATCCCCTGGACGTGCACGACCGGCAGGATGCCGCCGATCACCACCGGGAATTGGGCCAGGCCCGATTGGGCCAGCTCCGAAGGCGGCAGGGGCTTGTCGGTCGCGCCGAAGTCGACGGTGCCGGCCTTGATCTGGGCGATGCCGCCGCCCGAGCCGATCGACTGGTAGTTCACGTGGTCGCCGGTGATCTTGCTGTAGTCGCTCGACCATTGCGACAGGACCGGGAAGACGAACGTCGAGCCGGCGCCCGTGATCTCGCCCGCCTGGGCCGCTCCGAACAGAGCGCCGCTGACGGCGATCGCCATCGCTGCCCGTCTCGTTAGACGTATGAGCATTCGAATCTCCTTGCGCTTCTGAGCTGGCCGGCCAGTCGGCGCACAGCCCCGTCGCCCGCTGCGATCCCGGGCGCCCCGCTTCTACAGTCGCCGAATGACAGGTTTGCGACAGTTGGAGCACGGTTTTCAGGCCGCCGGACAACGGATCCGGCGAGGCGGCGCGGCCGCCGCCGCGGCCCCGGATCAGGGGTCCAGATACCTCCTGACCGAGGCGAACACCTGCTCGAACATCTGCGGCGTCAGCCGCCCGGTGTTCGTGTTCAGCCGCGAGCAGTGGTAGCTGTTGAACAGGCGATAGCCGCCGGCCTCGACCTGGACGCCGTGGCCGGCCGGCGCCGCCGAGCCCTTCAGCCCCAGCGCTTTCAGCACGTTGCGCCGCGCCACGTCGCCCAGGGTCACGATCGCCCTCAGCCGGGGCAGGGCGGCGATCCGCGCCTTCAGGAACGGGCGGCAGGCGGTCTCCTCGGCGGGCTCGGGCTTGTTGCCCGGCGGGGCGCATCGAACGGCGTTGGCGATCATGCAGTCCACGAGCTCGAGCCCGTCGTCGGGCCTCGCCGCATAGACGCCCTTGGCGAAGCCCGTCTTGATCAGGGTGTCGTAGAGCAGCACCCCCGCATGGTCGCCGGTGAAGGGACGTCCGGTGCGATTCGCGCCGGTGCGCCCAGGCGCCAGGCCCACCACCAGCAGCCGCGCCTGCTCGTCGCCGAAGGAGGGGACCGGGTCGTTGAACCAGCCGGGCTCGGCCGCGCGGTTCCTGGCGCGATAGTCCGCCAGGCGCGGGCACAGCGGACAGCCGGGCGGGGCTTCGGGCGCGGCCGCCGCCGCCACGCGCGCCTCAGCTCGCATCGGCCGTCTCGTCCTCCTCCTGGTCGCCCTGGATGAACCTGGGCAGGTTGTTCTGGCGCGGCCGGCCGATGATCGGCGCCAGGTCGGCCAGGTCCACGAAGGTGTCGCACTGGCGGCGCAGGTCGTCCGACGCCATCGGCGGCTGGGACTTCACGGTGGAGACCACCGTCACCCGCACGCCCTTGGTCTGGACCGCCTCCACCAGCCGGCGGAAGTCGCCGTCGCCCGAGAACAGCACCAGGTGGTCGGCGTGGGCGGCCATCTCCAGCATGTCCACCGCGATGTCGACGTCCATGTCGCCGCGCCAGCGCTTGCGCCCGGAGGCGTCGGTGTATTCCCGCGCCGCCTTGGTCACCAGGGTGAAGCCGTTGTAGTCCAGCCAGTCCACCAGGGGGCGGATCGGGGAGTACTCCTGATCCTCCACCAGGGCGGTGTAGTAGTACGCCCGGACCAGGACGCCGCGCTTGCGGAACTCCTCGAGCAGCTTCTTGTAGTCGATGTCGATGTTCAGGCCGCGTGCGGCCGAGTAGAGGTTCGCGCCGTCGATGAACAGGGCGAGCCTGTCGGTGGGATAGAACGTCATTCCTCAAAATCCTGAAAAGTATGGACGAATGAATGCGGACGAGGCGACCGTGGTCGCGCTCGGCGCCGATCTGGCCCACGAGGGGGGCCCGGTGCAAGACGTGCTGGAAGCGGCGCTTGGCCGCTTCGCGGACGAGAGGCTGGGGCTCCTCGCCCGCTCGCGCTGGTGGCGCTCGGCGGCCTGGCCCGACCCGTCCCAGCCCCCGTACCTGAACGGCGTGGCCCTGGTTTCGACGGTCCTTACGCCCCGCGAGGCGCTGGACGCGCTCCTGCGCATCGAGGCCGGCTTCGGGCGCCGTCGCGGCGAGCCCAACGCCCCGCGCACCCTGGATCTCGACCTCATCGCCTGCGGGCGTCTGGTCATCGACGAGCCCGGCCTGGTCCTGCCGCACCCGCGCGCGGCCGAGCGCCTCTTCGTCATGGGCCCGCTCGCCGAGATCGCCCCGGGCTGGCGCCACCCCGTCCTCGGCCGCACCGCCGCCGAGCTCGCCGCCGCCGCGACGGTGGGGCCGACGCCCGCCCGACCGGCGCCTAGTGCATCGTAGCAGACGGATGATTTATCATCCGTCTGTGGTTCGATGCACGAATTCAAAGACTTGTGCTGCGAGGCTCCGCCGTTCTTGGTTGGGGCGCGCGCCGGACGTCTTCATTAACGAGTATTTACACAAAAGACGCGCTTGACGAGTAACAAGAAAAAAGCGTGTATCTCCATATGCGACTTATGCGAGCAATCGCCGGATCGCTTTCATCGTGACGGCGTCTGGTTGGCGGCGACCGCTCGTCACCGCCGACGACGCCTAGGGAGGTCCCAATGGGCGCTCGAGCCGAAGGCCAATCGCTCAAGGCGACGGGATTGGAGATTGTCGAGCGGCTGAACGCCCGCTGGGACGTCCGGCTCGACCTCATCATCCAGAACGAGGCGCTGAGCCTCGAGCAGCGTCGACAGATGCTGATCGCGCGCATGCTGGAGCGCGCCCTGGCCGACATCGACGAACAGTCGTTGAACATGGACGTGGAGCCAGCGGTCCTGGCAGCCGAGAACCAGGCCCTGATCGAGCGTGCGGTCCGTGGCGACGCCCCGGAGGTGGAGGTGAACTTCGCCATCACCGAGCACAACTTCAAGATCCTGCGGGACTACACCGGCGGCCAGGTGACCGACTACATCACCCGCCTCTGCAAGCGCTTCGAGGCGATGTCCCGGGCCAAGACCCCGGGCGAGCTCGCATTGGAGATCTTCGGCGGCGGCCTGGTCTGCGTGGGCACCGCCATGGGCAAGCTCACCTTCGCCGCCTGGCGCGCCGGGCAGCCGCTGCTGACGGCGATCCGCGCCGGCGTCACCGGCATCGGCATGAAGACGGCGGTGGCCGTCGTGATCATCGTGCTGGCGGCGCTGCTGCTCTACCTCTTCCTGGAGAACCCGAAGAAGATCCTGGGGCTCATCGTCAACGACACCGACGACGACCTGGTGGTCAAGGACTGGCGCAAGGGCGTTGATGGCGGCGCGGGCGGCGATCTGTGGATGGAGCATGGCCACATGGCCAACTTCCCGGAGGATCACGCCTCGGGCGATCTCAACTCGCCGCTGGTCCAGGTCCGCAAGCGCGTGTGGTCGGGCCCGGGCGACGAGGAGAACGCCGTCTACGCCGGCTTCTACTTCGGAGACCGGAACTTCGGCCTGCGCGGCGTCGAAGGGGTGATGCTGTTCACCTCGACGACCTCCAACCTGAAGTACGCGCACATGTTCGCCGTTCCCTACGTGAACGACAACGGAACCAACATGCGATGCTTCAACGGCGCCGCGCCGGATCTGCCGGGCCTGTTCCGCGATCTCTATAACGGCCGCAAGACCACGCCGACGTCACCGAGCACGGGACGCGTCTGGTCTCTACGGTCAACGATCCTCGCGGCGGCATCGTCTCGCTGATCGCCTGGATCTCGAAGGTGTAGAGCATCGGCCGCGGATCTACGGCCCCACAGCGCGTCGCTGGCGATGGCCGCGCCCTCGGCCATGGCCTTCAGCTTGGCCCAGGCGACCTGGGGGTGGGTGCGGATGCCGAGGCCGCAGTCCGTGCCGGCCATGACGCGCTCGCGCCCGACGATCCCGGCGAAGCGCAGGAGGCGGTCGGCCACCAGCTGGGGATGCTCCACCACGGGCGTGCAGTGGCTGATCACGCCGGGAACCAGGATCTTGTCCTCCGGCAGGTCCACTTCCCGCCAGACGGCGTGCTCGTGCTCGTGCCGGCCGTTCGCCGCCTCGAACAGATAGGCCTGGGCGTTCACCTGCAGCATCAGGTCCACGATGTGCTGCATCGGGATGTCGTGGGCGTGCGGCCCGGGCCATGACCCCCAGCGCAGGTGATAGCGCACGCGCTCGGCCGGGATGCCTCCAGGGCGTAGTTCAGCGCCTCCACCCTGGGCGCGCAGTACCGGCGATAGGCCTCCAGCCCCATCTGGTGGCCGATCCGGTCCCACAGGGCGGCCAGCCAGGCGTCGTCCACCTGCAGCAGCAGGCCGGCGTCGACGATCATCCGGTACTCGACCCGGATCGCGTCGGCCAGGGCCCCGATGAACTCGTCCTCCGTCCGGTAGTGGTCGTTGCGCCGCCCCTGCAGCAGGCTCAGGGGCGCTGTCGACGTCAGGAAGGCGTCGCTGCGCGGCGTGTCGCCCAGCGCGCCGACCAGCAGGTCGATCTCGCGCTGGAGCAGGGCCTGGCCCTTGTAGGTCACCGGTCCGACGCAGGCCAGCTCGCCCGCCGCCCGGCCCGGCGAGCCGCCCGTGCGGGCCTTGTAGTAGTCCGCGAACTCGGTCCAGTCCCGGGCCGGCGGCAGCACCGGCGCATCGCCGGCGGGGATGGGCTCGAACCCTCCGAACCGCTCGTGGATGTAGGTGACCCAGATCCCGCCCTTGGTCAGCTCGCCCTCGTTGACGATGTCGACGCCCGCCGCCTTCTGATCCCGGACGACCTCCTCGACCGCGGCCTTCAGCTGGTCGTCGGTCATGGCGGCGAACCGGACGGGGTCGATGTATTCGGGCGTCTGCAGGCTGCCGACGTGGGTCGTCAGGATCCGGTCCGTGCTCGCTCTCGTGCGTGTTTCCTCGTGGGCCGCCGGTCGCCGCGGGGCCGGGGTCCGGCTTCGCCTACTTCGCCGCCGCCGCGGGGGCCGCGGCCGGCTGCGCCTGGCTCACCAGGGACTCGACCAGGTCGAGCCGCGCCTTGGCGAAATCCTTCCTCACCGCGACGCCGTCGTTGGCGAACTCCAGGAGCTGCTCGTCCCCGGCTTGAACGCCGGCCAGTCCGCCGAGGGGACGCCGGTCTTCGCGAAACTGGTCCAGCGGCTCTGCATCCGCTCCACCGCCGCCTTGTCGTCCGAGCGCGGGGGCGGGGAGGTCATCGTCGGAGTCGAACACCACATAGACCTCGTCGAAGTGCAGCGGTCCGGGCAGCTTGCCGTCGCGCTGGGAGGGCCGCAGGTAGGAGAACTCGTAGAGGTAGGTCGGCAGGCCCAGGGCGGTTGCGGCGCGGGCGTAGGCCCTGGCGCCTTGCGTCATGAACACGTCGGTCGCCAGCTCGCCGGCGACCAGCTTGGGATCATGCGTCCCGTACCCGTCGTAGACGGCCTCGATCCTGGGCCAGTCCGCCTTGAACCTGGCCGCGGTCGTATCGGCCATTCCCGGGAAGATCCCGGCCTCATAGGCGTTGGCCCCGACCATGTAGGGGACGCGGGCGATGCGTCCCGCCTTGAACGCCGCGAGCGGCGGCTCGGGGATCACCCGCCCGTCCACCAGGGGCTGGGCGCCGCCCTCGGTCATGGTCGCATCGCCCAGCACCGTCTTGGCGGGCACGGCCTTCAGCGCGCCCAGGTCGTCGCCCGTCACGCCCCAGGCCTGGGCGGCCGTCTCGCCGGCGGCCTCGGCTGTCTTCAGGTCCGCCATGCTCGGCGAATAGGTCCCGGACTCCACGATGGCCTTCTCGAACAGGCCGCGCGCGTCCGGCAACTCCATCAGGAAGTTCACCGCCATGCCGCCGGCCAATTCGCCGAAGATCGTCACATTGTCCGGGTCCCCGCCGAAGGCTGCGACGTTGGCGTGGACCCACTTCAGCGCGGCGATCATGTCCATGATCCCGTAGTTCCCCAGCTCCTCGCCCTTGGCGTCCTGGGTGAGGGCCGGGTGGGCGAAGAAGCCGAACTTGCCCATGCGGTAGTTCAGCGAGACCAGCACGACGCCGCGCCGGCTCAGGCTCGAGCCCTCGGTCTGCGGCCACGAGCTCGATCCGATGTTGAAGCCGCCGCCATGGATCCAGACCATCACGGGCGCCTTGCCGGCGGGGCGCGGATCGGGGGTCCAGACGTTCAGATAGAGGCAGTCCTCGCTGATGGCGGCCGGCGCGCCCAGCGGCGGCGCGTTCTGCATGCAGGCGTCGCCATAGTGGTCGGCGAGCTTGATCCCCGTCCAGGGCGCCGGCGTCTGCGGCGGGCGCCATCTCAGATCGCCCACCGGCGGCTTGGCGTAGGGGATGCCCTTGTAGCTGACCGCCCCGTCGCCCTCGACGCCCTGGACCATCCCGCCGGTGGTCTTCACCGGCGCGGGGGCGGCCGCCGATGCGCCGGCCAGCGCCAGGATCGTGGCCGCCGCCGCCCATGCCAATGTCTTCATCCCGCCCGCCTCCCTGTGCGCCGTCGGCGCAGCGCCCTTTGCCTCATTAGTCCCCGGCGGAAGTGAGCGTGCAACCCCGCGCCGGCGCCTGGACGGCTCAGGCCGGGACGTGGTCCGCCGGGGCCGCGCTCTCCGCGATGGAGGTCATGGCCGGCATGCCGGGGGCCTCCATGGGCGCCAGGCGGCGGCGCCAGAACGGCCGCCCGGGCCAGCGGCGCTCCATGCCGTACCAGGCGCGAAGGTGCGCGCCGTAGGCGGTCCCGATCCCGGCGAGGTCGGCGGCGTAGTCCTCCAAGGCGTCCGCGTCGCCGCTGAGCGTCCGCTCCGCCGCCCTGGCCGCCATCAGGCCCGTGTAGAGGGCGTTGAACAGGCCCTGCGAGGACAGGGGATCGAAGCTCAGGGCTGCGTCCCCCGCCGCGATCCATCCCTCGCCCACCGGCCGCTCGAGGGCCGACGAATGGGCCGCGCAGACCCCTGCCGTCGCCCCGGCCCAGCGCTCGTCGTCGGCGAGCTCGCCCAGCATGGGCAGGCGCCTCGCGCGCTCCAGCAAGGTGGCGGCCGAACGCGCCGTCCTGGCCGCGGCCAGGTCCGCGTCGGTGTGGAAGGCCAGGAGCCCGCCGCCCGCGGGCAGGGGCGCGGCGTACCACCAGCCGTCCGGCTCCGCCTCGATCTGGACGAGCCCCGGCGGCGCGGCGGCGCTCGCGCAGCGCAGCCAGCCGCAGACCAGCCGGTCCGAGGGCCGCCGGCGCGCGCCGAACGGAGCCAGAAGCCGTGAGCTTCGGCCGGCGGCGTCGATCACCAGGCGCGTGCGCACGGCCTCGGTTCCGCGTCCATGCGCCACCCGGACCCGCCAGCCGCCGTCCTCGCGCGCGGCGTCCGCCGGGCGGGCGGGCGCCAGCAGCGCGGCGCCGCGGTCCACGGCGCTCGCCCGCAGCCGCCGCTCGAACTTCGCGCGGTCCAGGCTCCAGGCGCAGCCGTCCGGATCGGCCAGCCCGTCGCGCATGTCCGGCTCTGGCCCGCCCCAGGCGCTGCGGAAGGCGTGGGTCCGCCGATGGCCGTCGGCGAGGAAGTCCTCCCACAGCTCCATGTCCGACATCAGCCGCCGCGCCGCGCCCGGCAGGCACTCGCCGATCCTGGGGGCCGGGTCGTCCAGCCGGTCGACCATCAGCACCCGCCGATCGGGCGCCAGGGTCAGGGCCGCGGCGGCGCCGGCCGGTCCGGCGCCCACGATCAGGACATCGACCTCCACGGCGGTCAGCTGAACTTGACCGGCAGGCCCTGCGGGAAGCGGTGGAACTTGTCGATGCCGGTGATGTCCACCCCGTGCGAGGTGCCAGGCGCCCCGGCGTGGACGCCGCCGGCGCGCGCCGCCGACCCGACCCGCTTGGCCCGCTTCTCCTTGGGGATCACGTCCTTGATCGGCTCGTGCCGGTCCTCCACCTCGATCAGGGCGGGGAAGGCGCCGGTGTCGCTGGGTCCCGGCCGCTGCTCGACCACGCCCAGGTGATCGAAGTGCGCGATCATGTTGTTGATCTGGTCGGTGTAGCTGGTCGACCCCAGGGGCGCGATCCAGGCCGCGCGGTTGGCGAAGGCGGCCCGGCGCTCCGACAGCGGCCGGCTCGCGTCCATGACGATGTCGTAGTTCTGCTCCGTCAGCACCTGGTTGGGCACGCGCGCGGGCCAGAAGGCCGGGACATAGGGGTCGTAGGTCTTGTCATAGCCCGAGCGGCAGCTGGCCGTGTCGGTCTGCCAGGGCACGGCCATCCAGCGGCTGATCCCGCCGGGGACCTGGCCATAGAGCGGGCCGTTGGGGATGGTCATGCTGTCGCTGGTCAGCACCTCGCCGAGGTTGGGCTCGATCCAGCCGGGCGGGGCGTGCGCGAAGCGGAAGGGCGCCATGTACATGGTGGCCGTGCGCACCGGCCAGGTCATCTCGCAGCCGGGGTGGAAGGCGTCGGCCAGGCAGAACTCCAGCGCCGCCCTGTTCAGGACCTCGCCCTGCGCCTTGACCGGGACGTCCTCGATCCTGGACGGCGGGACGTGGTCCGCGTCGTAGTCGGCCTCGAAGTCGCCGGCCGCCCACTGGTCCAGCATGGCGAGCTGGCAGTCGCTCAGCGCCGCGTTCTGGCGCGGCGTCGGCGCGGGCGGGATGTTCATCGCGTCGCCATAGAGCCAGGGCCACGGCTTGGGCGACCAGGAGTCCACGGCGAACCGGCGGAACTGGTTGGCCAGGGTGCGCCGCACCTCCTGGTTCGCGGCGCTGCGGTCCGCCAGCCTGGCGATGGCCCTCGGCGAGGCGACGTCGAAGGCGCCGTCCCAGCCGAAGCCGGCGGCGAAGCCGGCGTTCACCCACTGCAGCCCGTTCAGGCGCTGGAAGATCGGCAGGATGTCGTGGGTGAACGAGGGGCGTTGGGGCGCGGCCAGCTTGCCCGACTTGATCGCCACGTCGCGCATCAGGTCCCACATGGTGCGCACCGACTTGCGCCTGGGGCCGTAGTCCGGCGGGGCGACCACCACCCAGGCCGGGATGACCTCGAGCGGCTTGCCGTCCAGCTCGACCTCGGCCGTCACCGGTCCGTCCGAGACGTCGTCGCGCCAGCCCTCGTTGTTGGCGAAGGTGATCGCCCAGGTCCCGTCGCAAGAGGCGGATTCGCCGCGGCCGCCCAGCACGATCAGTCGTCCGGCCTCGTCGGTGAAGACCTCGCCGAGATAGACGCGCTGGCCCATGAACTTGCCGCTGTCGAAGGCCTTGTGCGGGGCGCCCCGGCCCGCGACCGTCCTCGGGCCCGGCGTGATCGCCAGCTGCGTGCGGTCGGTGATCGCCGCGTTGCGCAAGGTGGTCGGCGGCGCGGAGGCGGCCTCGGGGATGTCGAGCGCCAGCTGGAAGCCGTACCAGGCGGCCTTGGTGTTCGCGAGCTCGACGGTCCAGGCGATCTCGACGCCTCGCTCCTCGCCGGTCAGCTCGCGCACGATCTCGCCCTTGGCGTTCAGACCATAGAGACGGAAGCGCGCGGCCTGCCGCTTCAGGCGGTGCTCGTCGTCCCGATAGGCGCCGGGCGGCAGGGCCGGCGGATCGGGGACCTCGGGGCCGATGACGTAGTCGTGGGGGCTGTTGCCCACCCGCGCGATCCCGATCGAGGGATAGATCGCCGCCTTGACGGAATGCAGTCGTCGGGCTCCGGCGGCGGCGGCGGCTCGCGCGGGGCCGGATCGTCGCGCAGGGCCTGGCCGTTGGCTTGGTGGCGCACCGCCGCGCTGGCGGCGTAGACGACCTTGCGCACCGCCGCGATCGAGGATTCCGGGACCGGCGCCTGCTCGGGCGGGACGCGGAAGATGTTGAAGGCCAGGGTCTGGCCGTAGTCGGCCTGGCCGCGGGCGTCGACGTCCTGGCGGGGCAGGACCAGCGTCGCGACCTGGACGAACGGGCTCTCGGCCTGCGGCCACTCCACCGTCGCCTTGTCCAGCGGCATGGTCTCGGGATTTGTCCGGCGCTGCACCATGAAGCGGAACCGGTAGTCCCGCTCCGCCAGGCGGTTCCTCATGTCGGTGGCCAGGTAGCCCGGCCGCGTCGTTGGGCACGTTCTCGGGCGGCGTCTCCGGCTCCAGCCGATACTTGACGACCTGGTCCGCGCCCGCGCCGAAGGGCAGGATCGCCCAGTAGGTCGTGGTCAGGACGCTGCCCTCGACCGTCTCCATCGCGTCCAGGATCTCGGCGGTCCTGCGATGGCGCGCCAGATAGCCGGGGTAGTCGCCCTCCACCACGCCGGCATAGGTGAATTCGCACATCGCCCGGGCGTCATCGACGAAGAACACCGGGTGGTTCTGCATGATGAAGTCGGCCGTATCGCCGTCTTCGCCCAGGGCGTTGGGGCCTGGGACGCCGAACACCTTGATGCCGATCCCCAGCGTCGAGAGCAGGTCCGGCGAGGTCGGCGAGGTGTCGCTCGAGAAGCGGACCCAGGCGGGCAGGGACGTCTGGGCGAAGACCCCGACCCTCAGCTCGGCCGGCGCGTCCGCCATCATCTCCAGGCGCCCGTGCGCGACTCCGTGCAGCTTGCGGAACACCGGCCGCTCGGCGGGCGTCTGCCCCAGCCTGATCCGCTGGCGCTGGACGATGTCGACGAACATCTCCACGAGGCGCTCCGTCGGCGCGTTGGCGCAGTCGAAGCAGGTCGGAATGGGGTCCTCGCTCATCGTCTCCTCCGTGCTGGGGCGGTGGAGGCAACGCACGGTTGAGATCGCCTCGTCAACCCCCAATCGACGACATCGCGGGGAGCGTTCACGCTTCGGGAGGGCCGGGCCCGTAAGACCGCCAGGCGTCAGGCGGCGTCCGAGGCCCCGAGGGCCATCCTGGAAGGGCGTTCGGCCTCGCCCGAAAGCGCGCCGGCGGCCGGAAAACATGTCAGTTCAAACTAACGGATCAGCGGAAAGCTTTGTACGCCAAGGGGCGCGTGAGCCGGGTCGGTCACGTCGTCGGTGGATCGCCCGGGGCAGGCGGTCCCTTCGTCTCGCCCTCCTTGGCTTCGATCAGGTGCTTGGACGGCGGATCGATGGCCTCGCCCAGGCCCAGCAGGATCCCCGCCATCATCAACCCGCCCTTGGCGCGCCGGCCATGGCGCTTGGCCGCCCGCGCGACGAGCGGCGCGAGCAGGACCATGGCGGCGAAGGCGATCAGATATTGCAGCCAGTGGGGCATGGCGTCCGCTCCGGCCTCCAGCCGCCAAGCTGGGGAGCGCCCGGCCCCGGACAAGCCCCGCGGGCCGCATCGGCCGCCTTCACCTCCCGTCATCCCGGCCGCGCCGCCGGACGCGCGCCGGGATCCTCATGGGCCGGGGTCGCCGGACCGGATGGCGCGCCTATGCTCCCGCGGCTTGCGCGCGCGCGTCGAAGGCGGCCAGGAGCCGGTCCTCGTTGTCGCAGACCCAGCGATGCAGGCGATCGTCTTCGCGGAGCAGCTCGCGAAGCGCCTCGGCGGTCTCGGGCGTCGGGGCGAACTCGGCCGAGCGGCTCGGCCGGATGTGCGCCTCGCCGACGTCGGCGCCCGTGATGGCGCGCGCCAGCCGGTTCACGGACCTGGTCGTCGCGACGGCCAGGTAGCGGCGCTCGATCAGCTCGACGGCGCCCTCGCAACCGTCGCCGCCGATCCGACGGCACTGGGTGAAGGTCGTGATCGTCTCGGGCGCGGCGAGCCAGCGGCGCGCGACCACGTCGAAGCTGTCGTCGTACGCCGCCCTGAGCCGCGTCGATCGCTCTGCGGCCGTGGCCGAGCCGGCTCGGGTGTGCGCATAGAAGGACTGGAGCCGTTCCACCGGATCGCGCACGAGGCCCACGTACCGGACCTCGCCGCACATCATCGGGAACAGGGCCTCGGCCTGGGCGAAGTCGATGTTGCCGGACAGCACCTCGATGCCGGACAGGTCGTCGGGCAGGTCGCGCGGGCGCCGGTCGGGCTTGAACCGGCCCATGCGGAAGTATCGCTCGCCCAGCGCCGTCTTGAGATTGCGCTCCAGGCTCGAGCCGCCGGTCTTCGGCATGTGCGGGTAGACGATGAGATAGGGTCGTGTCGGCACGCCGCCCACAGAACCAGCGCCAGGGCCCGCCGCCAACCGGGAATTGTCGGTCCCGCCGGACAACCGCCGCGTCTCAATCCGTCGTGGGCGGATCGCCCGGGGCGGGGGGACCCTTCTTCACGCCTTCCCGGGCCTCGCAGATGCCGCCTGGCCGGGTCCATCGCCTCGCCGAGGCCGAGCAGCAGGCCCGCCATGATCAGCCCGCCCCTGGCCCTCCGGCCATAATGCTTGGCCGACATGGCCACGAGCGGCGCGATCAGGAGCTGCAGCCGGTGCGGCATCGCCGAGGCCACCGAAGCGGGCCGGCCGAAGCCGGGCCCGCGCGGACCGGACAGGCAGCGTGCATGCTCCTAGAGTTGATTTGCCTCACGCCGCCCTACGTTCCATCTTTGGATTAGGTCAGGCGCCCCAGTTCGGCGCCAGTGTTGCCGAGCGTTGCTACTTGCCGGTAACAAATCGGTCGATAGGGTCGGGCTCAAAAGGAGGATCGTTATGGCCGCACGACAGTCCATGCTCCGTCCGGCTCCGGCTCGGCCCGAGTTGGACCGGCTGGTCGAAGAAGCCCGGAAATCCGGCATTTCCGAGGAACAACTCCAGGAACAGCGCGTGAGTTTTGCGTATGGAAACGCACCGGCGAAGGCCGAGCGTGTAACCAAGGAGATCTGTCGCGCCCGCTTCGACGAGAAGCAGGCTGTTCCCGCCTAAGGCGCGCCGCCCTCGCCGGAGTGGGTGCGTGATCGTCATCGAAAAACAGGACCAAGCGCTCTACGACGTAGTCCAGGAGCGCAACCTCCTTCGCCGAGTATGACCTGCTCACCAACTGCATCGAAATCGGGCTGAAGCAGGGCCACCGGCGTTCGATAAGTACGTGCTGTGGGCGGCTAAACCATGTCGCTGTTGCGGACATGTATCCCAATTCGGGGGCCGGTTCCGGCAAGAGCCAATTTACGTGGGGACCATATCCGCCTCACTTCAAAGAGGTGCCGGAACTTATGGATCGTTTCATATCGACCCTCCACGAGAATTGGTTCGAGTGGTACGCCAACGGAGGTGGCGGCGTATGGGTTGTGGCGCCTCCTCGATTCACCCCTTCATCGAGGGCAACGGCCGAACCGCGAGGGCTGCGTGCTATTACCTGCTTTGCACGCGTTATGGTGCGCTGCTGACTGGCGATAGGACCGTGCCGGAGAGAATTCGTGAAAATCGGCAGCCCTATTACGCGGCGCTCAGAGCCGCAGATCGGGCGTGGGACCAAGGAAACCTGGATTGTTCCGACCTGGAGACCTATCTCGCCGGACTGGTGCAGGCGCAGCTCACCAACGCTCCCTAATTTCAAACTGAGACACTCACCGCCCCCCGTCCCCTGTTGCGTCGCAGCAGCGGCGCCTATATCCTCCCGGGTTCACCCATCGCCCGAGGTTTGAATGGCTCGCGTCACTGTCGAGGACTGCGTCGAGAAGGTCCCCAACCGCTTTGGTCTCGTCCTCTTCGCCGCGCATCGCGCCCGGGCCATCTCGGCCGGCGGGCCGATCCTGGTCGACCGCGACAACGACAAGAACCCGGTCGTGGCGCTGCGCGAGATCGCCGACAACGAGCTGCCGCCCGAGGAGCTGCGCGAGGGCCTGATCGCCAGCCTCCAGCGCGTGGATGAGCGCTCCGAGGCCGAGGAGGAGGCCGAGACCCTGGCCCT
Source organism: uncultured Alphaproteobacteria bacterium (assembly GCA_963775275.1). Lineage (GTDB taxonomy): Bacteria > Pseudomonadota > Alphaproteobacteria > Caulobacterales > Caulobacteraceae > JANWHQ01. The sequence continues at coordinate 3,617,488 of CAVZII010000005.1, forward strand.
GCTCGCCGATCCGCAGCACATGCACATGTCCGAGCAGGAGCTGGTGCGCGCCCTGCAGAGCGACCGTGACGGGGGGCAGGAGGACCGCTACTGAGCGCTCCGGGCGCCGAACCCCTGTCCATCCAGGCGGACCCCGCCGCCGCCGAGCCAGGGCCCGCTCCCCGGCCTGCGCGCCGGCCCAAGGCGCCGCCCAACAAGTTCCTTCGCCAGTACGAGCTGATCGACCGGGTCAAGAGCTATGACCCGACCGCCGACGACGCCCTGCTGAACCGGGCCTACGTCTACGCCATGCGCATGCACGGCGCGCAGACCCGCGCCTCGGGCGACCCCTATTTCGCCCACCCGATCGAGGTGGCCGGCATCCTCACCGAATACCGGCTGGACACGGCCACCATCGTCACCGGCCTGCTGCACGACGTCATCGAGGACACCGCCGCCACCCGCAAGGAGCTGACCGAGCTGTTCGGGCCGGAGGTCGCCGAGCTGGTCGAGGGGGTCACCAAGCTCTCCAAGCTGGAGCTGAACTCCGAGCACACCAAGCAGGCCGAGAACCTGCGCAAGTTCATCCTGGCCATCTCCAGGGACGTGCGCGTCCTGATGGTCAAGCTGGCCGACCGCCTGCACAACATGCGCACGCTCGGCTTCATCAAGGACCCCAGGAAGCGCGAGCGCATCGCCCGCGAGACGCTGGACATCTACGCCCCGCTCGCGCGCTCCATCGGCTGCCACCGGATCTGCACCGAGCTCGAGGAACTGGCCTTCGAGCACCTGAACCCCGACGCCCGCGACGCCATCCTGCGCCGGCTCGAGCAGCTCCGCTCGATCCAGAGCACGGCCGTGGCGGTGGTCTCCGGCGAAATCTCCCAGCGGCTGGAGGCGGCCGGCGTGCCCGCCCGCGTCTACGGCCGCGAGAAGCATCCCTATTCGATCTGGCGCAAGCTGCAGAGGAAATCGATCGGCTTCTCCCAGCTCTCCGACATCTACGCCTTCCGCGTGATCGTGGATTCCGAGGAGGACTGCTACCGGGCGCTCGGCGTCATCCACCGCGCCTGGCCCTTCGTGCCCGAGCGGTTCAAGGACTACGTCTCCACGCCCAAGCGCAACAACTACCGCTCGCTGCACACCACCGTGGTCGGCCCGCGCAGCATGCGCGTGGAGATGCAGATCCGCACCGAGGCGATGGACCGGGTGGCCGAGGAGGGCGTGGCCGCCCACTGGCGCTACAAGGACCAGGCCTACGGCTTCGACGCCGAGGCGGCGACCGAGGAGGGGGGGCGCGATCCCCTGATGAACCTGCGCCACCTCGTCCAGCTCCTCGAGCACGGCGGGGACGTGGAGGAGCTGGTCGAGCACGCCAAGCTCGAGATGTTCCTGGACCAGGTCTTCGTCTTCACCCCCAAGGGCGAGCTGATCAGCCTGCCCAGGGGCGCCATGCCGCTGGACTTCGCCTACGCGGTCCACACCGATGTCGGCGACACCGCCGTCGGCGCCAAGGTCAACGGCGAGCTTCGGCCGCTGCGCACGGCGCTCGAGAACGGCGACGTGGTCGAGATCGTGCGCGGCGAGAAGGCCTCCACCCCCGCCGACTGGCAGTCGCTCACCATCACCGGCCGCGCCCGCTCGGCGATCCGCCGCCACATCCGCCATTCCGAGCGCGACGAGTTCGCGCGCCTGGGCCGCGGCTCGCTCGAGCAGGCCTTCCAGCGCGCCGAGCGGACGCTGGGCGACATTTCGCTGCGGCCCGCCCTCGACCGCTTCGCCCTGGCCGGCGACGACGATCTCTATGAGGCGGTGGGCCGCGGCCGGGTCTCGGCCGGCGACGTGCTCGAGGCGGTGTTCCCGGGGCTGAAGGCGTCCGAGAAGGCCGCCGTGGCCGCGCGCCGGCGCATCGAGGACGGCAAGGCCGCGCGGCTCTATGTGCGCGGCGCCGGCGTGCCCGCCGGCACGACCATCCGCTTCGCCGAGTGCTGCAGCCCGGTGCCCGGCGACCGCATCGTCGGCATCCTCGACGCCGACGGCAAGGCCGTCACCGCCCACACCATCGACTGCCCCTCGCTCGCCGCCTTCGAGGACAAGGAGGAGGCCTGGCGCGACCTGCACTGGACGCCCGAGGCCGAGCGCAACACCATCTCCCACGGCCGGCTCACCGCCACCATCCGCGATGCGCCCGGCGTGCTGGGCGAAACCTGCACCATCATCGGCGACGCCGGCGGCAACATCGTCAACCTCAGAATGCACCACCGCCAGCACGACTTCTTCGACGTCGACTTCGACATCGACGTGGTCGACGCCCGCCACCTCACCCACATCGCCGCGGCGCTGCGGGCCTGCCCGTCGGTGGAGACGGTGGACCGGGCGCGGGGCTGACTCCCTCTCGCTGGAAGGGGGAGGGGACGGGAGAGAGGTGGCGCCGGGCCCGGCCGTCCGGCGGCTTGGCGCGCGAAAACTCCTGGCCCTCAGGTCAACCGTTCGCCTGAGCCGCCGCGTAAAGCCGGTCCATCTCGGCGTCGAACGCGGCCCAGAGCGCGGCGCCTTCCTCGGGCGGGAGGGCGTCCTTGCCGAACCGGAAGGCGTTGTCCTCGCGGATCACCGCCAGGGGGTCTGACCAGGGCATCTCGGTTGCCGACCTCACGAGCTCCAGCGTAGCGTGCAGCCGGGCCCTGATGATGACCACGACTTCGTCGCTGGGCGCTTCGGCCTGGGGAGGCTCGCTTGCGAACAGATCGGCTTGCTCGAACATCGCCATGTCACCTTAGCATCGAGACGATGATTCGAACCGGTCTTGCGGTCCCCCCGGTCGCGGCAATTCCAGCGTGACCTGGCGACAGGACAGGCTTCCCGAGCTGGTGCGCGAGATGGCGATGTCCACGTCTCCTAGCGTCTGTCCGCGGCGACCTGAAGGCGCTGGGCGGCGTTCGCGAGTCGGCGATCGCGAGTCCAGAGCCTCGCACCCGGCGTCAGGCGCGTCGCCGCCAGGAGGCCCGCGTCGAGGTAGCCGATGCCCGTCGAGAAAAGGCGCTCGGCTTCGATCAGCCGCAGGACCTCGTCGTCCCGGGCGGTGACGGCCATCGGCAGTCGCATCAGGCTGCCGAGGATCATCGAGCGCTGCGAGAGTTGGCCGAGCGCCAGCTCGCCGATGACGAACGGGTGGCTGAGCACCAGGCTCGCGTCCAGCAGGCGCGCCAGATCGTCGTCTCCTGACCTCAGATGATCGATCCAAACCGAGGTGTCGACCAGGATCACGCGGGGAGGCGCCGGCGCGGCGGAGCGGAAAGACGGGGCTCCGATCCGCCCAGCCGCGCAAGCCGCCGGGCGCTTTCACGCTCGATCAGCGCCTTCAAGGCTTCGCGGATCAACGCGGCCTTCTCCGTCAGGCCGGTACAGGCCTGGGCTTGTTCCAGAAGCTCGTCGTCCAGTGCGATCGTCGTGCGCATTGCAGGCTCCGTAGCATCAAAACTAGCATCGATTGATGCTTCTTCCAATGCCGAGTCTTCCGCTCTGTCCCACCGCCGGCGTGGAGCGGCCAAGGTCCCTGGAAACCAACCGCCGGGGTTCCCTCACGCGTCGGCGCCGGCAGAGTGGCGAACGTCAAAGGGCGGCCTCCGCCTCGGGCTCGATGTCCGCGATCGCCCGCGCCACCAGCGCCTCGAGGCTCCCGTCGTGGCCCAGGCCCAGGGCTTCGGCGGCGGGCGTCAGGAGCGGCGGATAGCCGCCGAACTGCGCCATGGTCACTGGATCGGGGTCATACTGGACGGCCTCGGCCCCGCCGCCGGCCGCCGCTGCGATCGCGTCCACGAGGTCGCCCAGCCGCACGCTGAGCGCGGGCAGGGTCATGGCGCGTCGCGGTCCAAGACGATCGGCCGGCAGTTCGGCGGCGAGGACCAGGTTGTCGATGCAGCGGCCGAGCGACATCAGCCAGGCGATCGCGTCCGGGCCCGCCGGGCAGCGGTAGGGCGCTCGCCGCCGGATCGCGTGGAAGACCTCGCTCCAGAACGCCGAGCCGAACCCGCCGGCCATCGGCGGGCGCGCCACGATGCCGGGCAGGCGAAGGGCGACGGCGTCGATCCGGCCGCGCCGCGCCCAGTCGCCGAGCGCCGTCTCCACCATCAGCTTGTGCGCGCCGTAGGTGAGGGTGGGGCGCGGCGTCGTGTCGTCGTCCACCGGCCCGGCGAAGCCCGAGCCCAGGGCGGCGATGGAGCTGGCGTAGACCAGCCGCGCGGGCGCCTCGCGGGCGGCCAGCCGGTCCAGCAACGCCAGCGAGGCCTCGAGGTTCACCGCCCGCGACAGCATGGGGTCCCGCTCCGAAGCGCCGCTCGGGACCGAGGCCAGGTGGAAGACCACGTCCGGATCACCGCCCAGGGCCCGGTCCATCACCTTGGGGTCTGCGAGGTCGCCCTCGACGGTTTCGGCGCCGGCGGGGGCGTCCTCGAGCGCGCGGTCGCAGAGGACCAGCCGCCCGGCCGCCCGCCCCGCCAGGCGCTTGGCCAGCCGCCGGCCGACGAAGCCGCCCGCGCCCGTCACCAGGATGTCGCCCTCGATCATTCGGCCTGCGCCCTCCACGACGACCCCTCCGCAAGCACCCGGCGCTTCCCGGCCGCCAAGACTCCCCGCGGTCAACGCCCGGCGAGACCGGCGGCCTGTCCCTGAAGGCTTCCCCGCAGGTTCGCAAGCCCGTCCTCGACTGCCAACACATCCGCGTGAGCCCGCGGCTTTTGTCATGGTCCGGTCTGCAACGCGGCGCGAAGACTGTGGCGCAAGTCGGGGTCACATTCAGGCGCGCGCCGGGCGCGAGAGGAGGCTGCCCATGTCCACGTTCACCACCCGCGACGGGACCACCCTTTACTTCAAGGACTGGGGCAGCGGCCGTCCCGTCGTCTTCAGCCACGGCTGGCCGCTCAGCGCCGATGCGTGGGAGGACCAGATGCTGTTCCTCGCCTCGCACGGCTATCGCTGCATCGCCCATGACCGGCGCGGCCACGGCCGCTCGAGCCAGCCCTGGACGGGCAACAACATGGACTGCTACGCCGACGACCTCGGCGAGCTCGCCCACGCGCTGGACCTCAGGGGCGCCGTCTTCGTCGGCCACTCCACCGGCGGCGGCGAGGTCGCCCGCTACATCGGCCGCCATGGGACCGGACGGGTCGCCGGCGCGGTGCTGATCGGGGCGGTCACCCCCACCATGCTGAAGACCGAGGCCAACCCGGGCGGTACGCCGATGGAGGCCTTCGACGGCATCCGCGCGGGGGTCCAGGCCGACCGCTCGCAGTTCTTCAAGGACCTGAGCGCGCCCTTCTACGGCGCCAACCGGCCCGGCTCGAAGGTTTCCCAGGGCCTTCGCGACAGCTTCTGGCGTCAGGGCATGCAGGCGGGCCTCAAGGCCTGCTACGACTGCATCCAGGCCTTCTCCGAGACCGACTTCACCGCCGACCTCAAGGCCTTCGACGTCCCGACCCTGATCATCCACGGCGACGATGACCAGATCGTGCCCTTCGCGGACGCCGGCCTGCTCTCGTCCAGGCTGATCGCGGGCGCCGAGCTGAAGGTCTACGAGGGCGCCCCGCACGGCCTTTGCTCGACCATGAAGGACCGGGTCAACCTCGACCTTCTCGCCTTCCTGGAGGCGCGGGTCGGCGTGGCGGCGCCGGCGGACAGGGAGACGGCCAGCGCCTGACCCAAGCAGGCCAACGGCGATCAGCCGACGCGGATCTCCCTCTCAGGGGCGACGGCAGTCACACATCTCGGATTCAGCAACGAATCCAGGAGCTTGTACGCTGCACGAACCCTCTCCCCTTGCGGGAGAGGGTCAGACTGGCGCCTCGACCGGCCCAGACGTGTGAATCCCGTAGCCCTCAGGGGGGAGCGCCGGCGAAGCCGACGAGGGTGGATCGATCGCCATCTTCAGGCGCTCGGCGGTCGGTGCGGGCCGGCGGTCCCGGGGCCAGGGCCGGGGGTCGGGCGGGCTTCGTGGTCGCCCGCCGGTCCTGCGCGCCGATCGGGGTCGGAGGCTCAGCACCAGCCTTCCGAGCTGAGCCGCGGGACGCGTTGCCACACCGAGGTCCGGCCCAGCAGCGGAATTCCGACATAGACTCGAACGACGAGGGTGTCCGCGCCGCGGAACTGACCCTGGACGCGGTAGGTCTTTCCCTCGTCGGGGTTGTAGAGCCAGCCGTTCTTCCAGTGATCGAGGCCCGCGGGTTGCAGCCCCCACAGGACGGGCAGGCCGCATATCGGGCGCCGCCGCAGCGAGGGATCGGGGTTCTTCTTGTCGAGGACGAGCTGACCCTCGGGATCGCGAGGACGCGACAGCCACACGATCCGGCCGCACAGCCGTCCGTCGCAGTCGTAGATCTGGACGGCCGCCTGCAAGGGCAGGAGCCAGATTCCCGCGGGAACTCCGGGCGGCGTGGGCAGCTTGGCGATGGTCGGGGGCGGCGGCGACGCGAACTCGACGCCCCCGGTCATCGACCCGGCTTGCGGCCTTGCGGACTTGCCGCCCTGGGTCTGCTGCGCATGAGCCGCGGCGACGGCGAGACACGTCGCGAATGCGGCAAGGGCCGCTGTTCTCATTGCAGACGCTCCAATCAATCTGCAGCCTTTGCAGTGTGATCAGATGACGCTCCGGCGGACAACTCCCAGGTCGACTGATGGGGGCTCCGCCGAGCGCCCCGTTAACCAGAACACGACCAGGCCCATTAGCACGAAAACGACGAAGCAGCCGAGTCCGCGTCCTCCATTCTGCAGAGATCTCGGCAAGTGGAGAGCCCGCCGCCCGCGTGGCTTGCAGGCTATGATGGCGGTGAAGTCCGGGGAAAGTCTTTGAGCTTGGCGATCAGTTCCGATGCCGACCGCCCACCTGCGTCTGCAAAGCCATGGCTGGAGTCGGAGGGCGTGCTTATTGTTCGGACAGGCGCTGAAGTTCGCTGATACAGTCCGATGAGCCCCGGAGGGGCGCTACGCTGATTGGCAAGGACGTCCAACATGGTGTGGTGGTGGTGGGTTCTGCCGGCGATTGTCGGCATCATCGGTCTGGCGATCTTCGTCGGCGGCCTGGCTATGCTGTTCCGCGGCAAGGTCCTGGGCGGGGGCGCCCGCGCGCTCGGCGGCGCCCTGTTTCTCTTCGTGACGGCGGCCGCCGCCCTCCTGGGGCTGGATCTGCAGACTTACCACCGTCTCACCTACGAGCGTCCCGTAGCCAGCATCGAGATCCACCAGAAGGGGCCGCGACTGTTCGAAGCGACCCTCACCGAACTGCCGGCCTCGACCGGACAGAATGGCTCGACCAGGACCTACGAGCTTCATGGCGATGAATGGCGCGTCGAGGCCAGGGTGCTCAAGTGGAAGCCTTGGGCCGCCGAGCTTGGTCTCGACAGCCAGTACCGGCTCGACCGCCTGTCGGGCAGGTATCAGGACACCCAATCCGAATTGCACGCGCCCCGCAGCGCCTATGATCTCGGGCCGCATCCAGGTGTCGGCGTGGACTTGTGGCTGCTGGCGCGGCGGTACGGCAGGTACGCCCCGGTTGTCGACACGCTTTACGGCAGCGGCGCCTCGATGCCGATGGCCGAGGGTGCGAGCTATGAAGTATGGATCACCCAAGGCGGCCTGATCGCGCGCCCGACCAACACCGCAGCCAGGGAGGCCTCGGCATCTGGCTGGCGATGAGTTCCGCGAGGTCTGGCTCCCCGCTCGTTCCCGCGCCTGGAGGCGCATAGTGACGCGTATGGACCGGAAAGGCGGCGCTCGATGGAAAGGCTCTCTTCTGGAACCCGCAATTGGCTGGTGGTGGTCGCCGTCCTGATCGTCGCCGGCGTGTCGGCCTATTTCGCCGGGAGCGCCATCGAAGGCGCGGCGGGGAAGCGGAACGCGGAACTGGCCGCACAGCGGTACACGGCGGCCAAGGCGCAGGTCGATTCTCTGCGGGCGGCCAATCAGCTGCTGACGGCCGGCCTGTGGGCCTACCGCGCCGGCATCTCGCTGGATCAACGCAACTTCGGCCTCGCCAATGAGGCCATGGCCAACGTGGTCGCCAGCCTGAAGGGCGTCGACGCCGCAGCGGCCGGCATCGACGCTCACGCCCTGGCGGCCGTCCAGGCCGAAGCTGCCGGGGTTCGGATCTCCGTGGCGGCGGATCTCGAGGCCGAGCGAAGCCAGGTCCTTCGCGTGGCCACCGACATCACCGCCCTCGTCGGGACGTCGGGGGCGAAGCCCGCCCCGGAGAAAGGGGTTGGCTAGCACCGCTGTCGTTCGGACGAGAGGACGGCGGGGCAGGGCGACGGGAGCGGCCATCCCCTCTGGCGCCGGTCCGGCCCGGGCATGAACCTGTCGCTCCGCCGATTGGCGCTGGTGCTGATCGCCGTGTCGGTCGCGCTCGGCGGTTGCGTCACGCTGCCGCGCGCGCCCTTCACCGAGGCCGAGCAGGCGGCCGCGTCGCCGGTTGGTTTCGGCCATGTCCGGTACGCGCCGGACGACCCGGTCCTGACCGGCATGCTGGAGCGGACGCTCAAGTCCAACGCGCACGGCGAGGTGGACGTCCTGGCCCTGTCCGGCGGCGGCGCGAACGGGGCCTATGGAGCGGGCCTGCTCTACGGCTGGACCAGGACGGGCCAACGCCCCGAGTTCCAGCTGGTCACCGGCGTCAGCACCGGCGCGCTGGCCGCGCCGTTCGCGTTCCTGGGATCGGCTTGGGACGAGAAGCTCCGGCAGAGCTATTTCGACGGCAGGCTCAATCACTTCCTGCACCGTCGCGGCCTGTTCAGCCTTTTCACGCCGGGGCTCTTCAGCAAGCGGCCGCTCGAGGAGCTGGTGCGCAGCTACGTCACCGACGACCTGCTGCGGGCCGTCGCCGCCGAGCAGGCAAAGGGCCGCCGCCTGCTCGTCGCCACCACCAATCTCGACACCGAGCAGTTGATCGTCTGGGACATGGGAGCCATCGCCGCCCACGGCGGGCCGGAGGCGCGCGACCTGTTCGCCGAAGTGCTGATCGCCTCGGCCAGCGTGCCCGGCATCTTCCCGCCGACCATGATCAAGGTTCGCAGCGATGGGCGCCTGTTCACCGAGATGCACGTCGATGGCCAGGCCGAAAGCGCCTTCTTCGCCATCCCCCAGGCGCTCCTGTCGGCCCGGCGTCCGGCCGAGCGCGCATACAGATCCCGTCTGTTCATCATCGTGAACGGACAGATGAACGGCCTGTTCGCCGTGACGCCGCATGCGACCATTCCGATCCTCAGCCGGACCGTCGATGCGGTCACCAAGGCCTCGCTCCGCTCGTCGGTGATCACCACCCTCGACTTCTGCCAGCACAATGGCTGCGACCTGCTCCTCGCCTCCCTGCCGACGACCGAGAAGGACGATTCCCTCGATTTCAGCGCCGCCCACATCCGGAGCCTGTTCGATGCGGGCCAGGCCGCCATCCTGAGCGGAATGGCATGGAAGACCGCCGCACCGGCCCTCGCGAAGGAACCGCCGGCGACCTTGCCCGACGCGCCTCAGTGAGCCATCCATTCTTGATGGCCGCATCCTGGTGACGGACTCGCACGAAGACGTTGGGATCGGGGAGGTGTAGGTCGGTCACACCCCCCCGAATCTCATCGCCGGGGTGGCGGCGACTCCATTGATCGCTGTATTCAGCCGGCCATGACCACCGACGACGTCCTCGACGAGTTCCGCGCCGCCGGCGCTCTGCGCGAAGGCCACTTCATCCTGGCCTCGGGCCTGCACAGCCCGATGTTCCTGCAGAAGAACCTGGTGTTCATGCATCCCGAGCGCGCCGAGCGGCTGTGCCGGGCCCTGGCGCGGAAGATCACGGCGACGGTCGGCCAGATCGACCTCGTCGTCTCGCCCGCCGTGGGCGCGATCATCCCGGGCTACGAGACCGCGCGCCATCTCGGCGTGCCCGCGATCTACCTCGAGCGCGAGGGAGGCCAGTTCCGCCTGCGCCGCGCCTTCACCATCCCCGGGCGCGCGCGCGTGGCCATGGTCGAGGATGTGGTCTCCACCGGCGGGTCCCTGCGCGAATGCGTGCCGGTGATCGAGGAAGCCGGCGGCGTTCCGGTCTGCGCGGCCTGCATCGTCGACCGTTCGGGCGGCAAGGCCGACATGGGCGCGCCGGTCGTCGCCCTGGCCAGCCTCACGGTCCCCGCCTATCCGGCCGACGCCCTGCCGCCCGAGCTGGCGGCCCTGCCCGCCGAGGAGCCGGGCAGCAAGAGGCTGAAGTCATGACCCGCACCAACATCTTCCTCTCCCACAGGGAGAGGAAGGGGCCCGTCCTCCGGAGCCCTGGCGAAGGAGGATGGGAAGGTGAGGGGTTACAACCTCGCCGACCTAGCCCCTCAACTTCCCACGCCTTCGGCGCCGGTCCCGTCTTCTCGCGATGGGAGAAGACGGGATGACCCGCATCCGTCTGGGCGTGAACATCGACCACGTGGCGACGATCCGGAACGCCCGCGGCGAGAGCTACCCCGAGCCCCCGCGCGCGGCCGACCTCGCGCTGGCCGCCGGCGCCGACGGCATCACCGCGCACCTGCGCGAGGACCGCCGCCACATCTCCGACGCCGACATCGACCAGCTCTCCGACCTCTGCCGCCGGCGCGGGCGGCCGCTGAACCTGGAGATGGCGGTCACCGACGAGATGCTGGCCATCGCCCTGGACCACCGCCCGCACGCGGCGTGCCTGGTGCCCGAGCGGCGCGAGGAGCGCACCACCGAGGGCGGCCTGGACGTGAAGGGCGGCCACAATGTCATCACCCCGGCCGTGGCCGCGCTGAAGGCGGCGGGGATCCGGGTTTCGCTGTTCATCGAGGCCGATCCCGGGCAGATCGCCGCGGCGGCGGCGGCCGGCGCCCAGGTCGTGGAGCTGCACACCGGCGCCTATTGCGAGGCGGTGCGCCACGGCGACCGGGCCCGCGCGGCCGCCGAGCTCGAACGCCTGCGCCGGGGCGCGGCCGAGGCGGCGCAACTGGGCCTGGAGGTCCACGCCGGCCATGGCATCGACTACGCCACCGTCGAGGCGGTCGCCCGCATCCCCGAGATCGCCGAGCTCAACATCGGCCACTTCCTGATCGGCGAAGCGATCTTCATCGGCCTGGAGGCCGCCATTCGCCGCATGCGCGCCCTGATGGACCAGGCGCGGTCCGGCGCACACTTATCCGCGCGGGCGCCGGCGTGATCATCGGCATCGGCTCGGACCTGACCGACATCCGCCGCATCAAGACGGCGCTGGACCGGTTCGGCGAGCGGTTCGCGCAGCGTGTCTTCACCGACATCGAGCGGGATCGGTCCGAGCGCAAGCCCGACCGCGCGGCCAGCTACGCCAAGCGCTTCGCGGCCAAGGAGGCCTGCGCCAAGGCGCTCGGCACCGGCTTCAGGCGCGGGGTCCATCTGGCGGACCTCGGGGTGGTGAACCAGCGCTCGGGCAAGCCGACCATGGTCCTGACCGGCGGCGCCGCCGATCGGCTGGCCGCCCTCATTCCGCCAGGAATGGAGGGGATCATCCACCTGAGCTTGACGGACGACCATCCCTACGCCCAGGCGTTCGTCGTCATCGAAGCCTTGCCCGCACAGGGCGCGACGGGCGCCGCCGCGCTTGCCCCGGGCGTGGCCAGCATCTAGGTTCGGGACAGGCTTTGGTTGAATTGGCAGGACCAGCCGGCGGGCCTTCTCCCCTTGCAGGAGAGGGGTCCCCCATCGATGGCCGCCTCTGCTAATTGGACAGCGCCGCAGCCGATCCGATCGCCATGGAAGAGACCTCAGCCGTGACCGCCGCAACCGAGAGCGCGCCCGACGCCAAGCGGGCCAGCGCCGCCCAGGAGTGGATCGAGATCCTCAAGACCGTGGGCTACGCCCTGGGCATCGCCCTGGTCATCCGGATCTTCCTGTTCCAGCCCTTCACCATCCCCTCGGCCTCGATGGAGCCGACGGTGCTGCCGGGCGACTATGTGATCATCTCCAAGTACAGCTACGGCTTCAGCCGCCATTCGATCCCGTTCAGCCCGCCGCTGTTCCACGGCCGCATCTTCGATGCGCATCCGCACCGGGGCGACATCATCGTCTTCAAGCTGCCCAGGGATGGCCACACCGACTACATCAAGCGGCTGATCGGCCTGCCCGGCGACCGCATCCAGATGAAGGGCGGCCAGATCTGGCTGAACGGCAAGCCGGTGCCGCGCCAGGACGTCGGCGCGGGGACCGACGCGGGCCCCTTCGGCATGCTCCGTCCGGTGGAGCGCTTCCGCGAGACCCTGCCGAGCGGCAAGACCTTCGTCACCAACGACTACGGCCCCGACGGCGACGTCGACAACACCGGCGTCTATGTGGTGCCCAAGGGGAACTACTTCTTCATGGGCGACAACCGCGACAACTCCGCCGACAGCCGCTACCCGGAATCCATCGGCGTGGGATACGTCCCCGAGGAGAACCTGGTGGGCAAGGCCGCGCTGGTGCTCCTGTCGTGGAACCAGAAGGCCAAGATCTACGAGCCCTGGACCTGGTTCACCGACGCGCGCCCGAGCCGCTTCTTCCACCTCCTGCACTAGGAGCCTCGCGGTGTCCGAGCCGGAAGATCCAGACGTCCCGGCCGCCGCCAAGGACGATCCCGGCCCTGCCGCGGAACAGGCGCCCGCGCCCGAAGCCGCCGCACCGCAAGTCGACGAGCGCGAAGCCGCCGAGCCCGAAGTCGCCGAGCCCGAAGTCGCCGAGCCCGAAGCGGCCGGACCGGCGGCCGACGCCGCGGCGCCCGAGGCCCAGGCCATCTCGGCTCGGCCTTCCGCGGCCGATGAGGCGCCGGCCGCCAATGACTCCTCGGACGGCGGCGCGCAGGCGCAGATCAAGACCCAGACCCAGGAGCTGATCGAGATCGCCAAGACCGTGGCCTACGCCCTCGGCATCGCGCTGCTGATCCGGATCTTCCTGTTCCAGCCCTTCACCATTCCCTCGGCCTCGATGGAGCCGACGCTCGACCAGGGCGACTACATCGTGGTCTCCAAGCTCGCCTACGGCTTCAGCCGCCACTCGATCCCGTTCAGCCCGCCCCTGTTCCACGGCCGCGTCCTCATGCGCCAGCCGCACCGCGGCGATATCGTGGTGTTCAAGCTGCCGCGCGACGACCACATCGACTACATCAAGCGCCTGATCGGCCTGCCGGGGGATCGAATCCAGATGAAGGGCGGCGTCGTGTGGCTGAACGGCAAGCCGCTGCCGCGCCAGGAGCTGGCGCCGGGGGTCGAGGTCCTGCCCTCGGGCGTCGAGCAGCCGGTCGAGCGCTTCCGCGAGACCCTGCCCAGCGGCAAGTCCTATGTGACCAACGACTATGGCCCTGACGGCGACGTGGACAACACCGGCGTCTATGTCGTGCCGCCCGGCCACTACTTCATGATGGGCGACAACCGCGACAACTCCCAGGACAGCCGCTATCCGGAGGAGATCGGGGTGGGCTACGTCCCCGCCGAGAACCTGGTCGGCAAGGCCGACATCATCCTGCTCTCGTGGAACGACAAGGTCTCGATCTTCAAGCCCTGGACCTGGTTCCTGGACGCGAGGCTCAGCCGGTTCTTCCACGTCCTGAAGTGACCGTTCCGGATCGTCGACAGGCGGCGATGGCCGAGCTCGAGCGGCGCATCGGCCACGTCTTCCAGGACCACGCCCTCCTGGACCGGGCCCTGACCCACGCCAGCGCCGGCCAGGGCGCGCGCGAGGTGCAGCACAACGAGCAGCTCGAGTTCCTGGGCGACCGGGTCCTGAACCTGATGGCCGCCGAGCGGCTGATGCAGCTGCATCCGGCGGAGCGGGAAGGGGAGCTGACCAAGCGTATGCACGGCCTGATCCACCGCGAGGCCTGCGCCAGGGTGGCGCGACGGATCGGGCTGCCCGAGGCCCTGCGCCTGGCCGGCGGCGAGAGCAGGCGCGGCGGCCGCGGAGAATCCGACCATCCTCGGCGACGCCTGCGAGGCGCTGCTCGCCGCCCTCTACCTCGACGCGGGTCTGGACGGCGCGCGCGAGGTGTTCGCCCGGATCTGGGCCGAGGAGTTCGACAAGGTGAGCGCGGCCAGCCCGCCCAATCCCAAGTCCGAGCTGCAGGAATGGGCGGCCGCCCGCCGCCTTGCCCCGCCGCGCTACGAAGTCGCCGAGCGGACCGGTCCCGCCCATGCGCCGACCTTCACCGTCGAGCTGACTCTCGCGGGGCTCGAGCCCGTGCAGGGCCGGGGCCGCTCGCGCCAGGAGGCCGAGAAGTCCGCCGCCGAGGCCATGCTGGCGCGCGAAGTCTCCTCTCCATATGGGAGAGGAAGGGGAGCCGTCTTCCGACACCTCCGAAGACGGGAAGGCGAGGGGTTGATGCCGACTGATCTCGAAGCCCCGACCCGCGCCGGCTTCGTCGCCGTCATCGGCGCGCCAAACGCCGGCAAGTCGACCCTGGTCAACCGCCTGGTCGGCTCCAAGGTCTCGATCGTGACCCGCAAGGTGCAGACCACGCGGTTCAATGTCCGCGGTGTGGCGATCGAGGGGAAAAGCCAGATTATTCTGGTGGATACACCCGGAATCTTCAAGCCGCGTCGCAGGCTCGACCGCTCCATGGTGCGCGCCGCCTGGTCCGGCGCGGAGGACGCGGACGTGGTCGTCCACCTGGTGGACGTCGGCGCCGAAGAGACCGTGCGCGCGGGCACGGCCCGGGCCGCCGACAAGCTGGCGGTGCAGGACCGGTATTCCATTACCGAAGGGCTCGTGGCGGCCGGGCGCAAGGCCATCCTGGTCCTCAACAAGATCGACCTGGTCCGCCACGATTCGCTGCTCCTCTGGTCCCAAAACCTCTTTCAGACGGGCGCCTATGGCGAGGTCTTCATGGTCTCCGCCGAGACCGGCTCGGGCGTCGAGGACCTCGCGCGGCGCCTGGCCGAGCTGATGCCCGAGGGCCCCTGGCTCTATCCCGAGGACCAGGTCGCGGACCTGCCCACGCGCCTTCTGGCCGCCGAGATCACCCGCGAGAAGATCTACCTGCGCCTTCACGAGGAGCTGCCCTACGCGGCCGCGGTGGAGACGACCGCCTTCACCGAGGTGAAGGACGGCTCGGCGCGGATCGAGCAGACCATCTATGTCGAGCGCGAAAGCCAGCGCCCGATCGTGTTGGGCAAGGGCGGCCAGACGCTGAAGTGGATCGGCCAGAAGGCGCGCGAGGAGCTCGCCGAGCTGCTCGGCCGGCCGGTGCACCTGTTCCTGCACGTCAAGGTCGACCCGCGCTGGGCCGAGCGGCGCGAGCTCTACGCCGGCATGGGCCTGGAGTTCGACGCCTGATGGAGTTCGAGGACGAGGCCTTCGTCCTCGCGGCGCGCGCCCACGGCGAGACCGGCGCGATCGTGGAGCTCCTGACCAGCCGCAACGGCCGCTGGGCGGCGCATGTGGCCGGCGGCGCGTCGCGGCGGCTGAAGCCCTTGCTCCAGCCCGGCGCGCGGGTGATGGCGCGCTACCGCGCGCGCACCTCCGAGCAGCTGGGCTCCGCCGGCGTCGAAGGCCTGGACGAGGGGCCGGCGGCGTTGTTCGACGATCCCGTCGCCCTCTCGGGCCTTGCCGCCGCCTCTGCCGTGGCCAGCGCGGCCCTGCCCGAGCGCGAGCCGCACCCGGGCGCCTTCCTCGCCTTCGAGGCTCTCAGCGCCGCCCTCCAGCTCACCGAGGTCTGGCCCGCCGTCTTCGTCCGCTTCGAGGCGGGATTGCTGGAGGAGCTGGGGTTCGGGCTCGACCTTTCGCGCTGCGCGGCGACCGGCTCGACCGACGACCTGGTCTGGGTCAGCCCCAAGACGGGCAGGGCGGTCAGCCGCGCCGCGGGCGAGCCCTACAGGGGCCGGCTCCTCGCCCTGCCGCCGTTCCTGCTGTCCTCCCAGGCCGGGCTTTCGGCCGGGGACGTGGGGGCGGGACTGGACCTCACCGGCCACTTCCTGGAGCAGTTCGTCTTCGGCCCGCTGAACCGGCCATTGCCACCCGCGCGCGTCTGGCTGATCGATCGGCTGCGCGAGACCGGCCGGTTATGATGGCTTGCCGAATCACATGACCAAGCACGTCCCCCCGCCCCCGGACGGCGAAGAGCCCGACCGCGTTATCGACGAGCCCCTGACCGAGGCCCTGTCGCGGCGCTATCTGGCCTACGCCCTGTCCACCATCATGCACCGGGCGCTGCCGGACGTGCGCGATGGCCTCAAGCCCGTGCAGCGCCGGCTGCTCTACGCCATGCACCGCATGCGGCTGAACCCGGAGGGGTCGGCCAAGAAGTGCGCCAAGGTCGTCGGCGACGTGATGGGCCAGTTCCATCCCCACGGCGACGCCTCGATCTACGAGGCGCTGGTGCGCCTGACCCAGGAGTTCGCCCAGCGCTATCCCCTGATCGACGGCCAGGGCAACTTCGGCAACATCGACGGCGATAACGCCGCGGCCATGCGCTACACCGAGTGCCGCCTGACCGAGGCCGCCCAGCTCCTGCTGGACGGCATCGACGAGGACGCTGTCGACTTCCGCGCCACCTACGACGGCGAGGACGAGGAGCCGGTCGTCCTGCCCGGCGGGTTCCCGAACCTCCTGGCCAACGGCGCCTCGGGCATCGCGGTCGGCATGGCGACCTCGATCCCGCCGCACAACGCCTGCGAGCTGATCGACGCCTGCCTGATCCTCCTGAACAGGCCTTCGGCCTCGACCGCCGAGCTGATGGAGGCGGTCCCCGGCCCGGACTTCCCCACCGGCGGGGTGATCGTCGAATCCCGGAACTCGCTCCTGGAGGCCTATGAAACGGGCCGGGGCGGGGTGCGCCTCAGAGCCCGCTGGGACCGCGAGGACGCCGGGCGCGGGACCTATCAGATCGTCGTCACCGAGGTTCCCTACCAGGTGAAGAAGGCCGAGCTGGTCGAGCAGATCGCAGCCCTCATCGAGAACAAGAAGGCGCCGCTGCTGGGCGACGTCCGCGACGAGTCCGCAGAGGACGTCCGCCTCGTGCTCGAGCCCAAGTCGCGCAATGTCGAGCCGGAGGTCCTGATGGAGAGCCTGTTCAGGCTCTCGTCCCTGGAGGTCCGCTTCCCGGTCAACATGAACGTCCTGGACGCCCGCTCCACGCCGGGGGTGATGGGGCTGAAGCCGGCGCTGCAGGCCTTCCTGGACCACCGGCGCGAGGTGATCGTCCGCCGCGCCCGCCATCGCCTGGGCAAGATCGAGGCGCGGCTGCACATCCTTGACGGCCTTCTGATCGTCTACCTCGATCTGGACGAGGTCATCCGCATCGTCCGCTACGAGGAAGAGCCCAAGGCGCGGCTGATCGAGCGTTTCGAGCTGACCGACATCCAGGCCGAGGCGATCCTGAACACCCGCCTTCGCCAGCTCGCGCGGCTCGAGGAGATGGAGATCCGGCGCGAGCACGCCGAGCTTTCCGAGGAGCGCGAGGGCGTCACCGCCATGCTCGCCTCCGATCGGATGCAGTGGAAGCTGGTGGGCGCGGGCCTGCGCGAGGTGCGCAAGGTGCTGGACCGGCGCGGGCCCAACGACCGGCCGCGCCCGACCGGCGTGATGGGCCGCTCCACCTTCGCCGAGGCGCCCAGCATCGACGCCGCCGCCGTGGTCGAGGCCACCGTCCCGCGCGAGCCGATCACCATCATCCTTTCCGAGCGCGGCTGGATCCGCGCCCAGAAGGGCAAGGTCGACGACCCGTCGGAGCTGAAGTTCAAGGAGGGCGACAAGCTCGCCTTCCTCCTGCCGGGGGAGACCACCGACAAGCTCCTGATCTTCGCCTCGGACGGCCGTTTCTTCACCCTCAGCTGCGACAAGCTCCCCTCGGGCCGCGGCCAGGGCGAACCGGTACGGTTGATGATCGAGCTCGACGACCGGGTCGATATCGTCGCCGCCTTCGTCCACCGGCCCGGGCGCCGGCTGGTCCTGGCCTCGCGCGCCGGCTACGGCTTCGTCATGCCCGAGGAGGAGGCGGTGGCCTCCAAGCGCGGCGGCAAGCAGACCCTGACCGTCGACGCCAGGGGCGTGGCCTTCTGCCTGGAGGCGTCGGGCGACCACCTCGCGGTGGTGGGCGACAACGGCAAGGCGCTGATCTTCCCCCTGTCGGAGCTGCCCGAGATGCCGCGCGGCAAGGGCGTCAAGCTGCAGTCCTATCGCGAGGGCGGCCTCAGGGACGGGCTGGCGTTCGCCGAGGCCGACGAGCCGGCCTGGATCGACGCGGCCGGACGCTCGCGGGCCTGGCCCGAGTGGCGCCAGTGGCTCGGCCGGCGGGCCGGGGCCGGACGCCTCGTCCCACGGGGCTTCCCGACCTCCAAGCGGTTCAGGCCGACCTAGCCCTGCAGGGCCGCCAGCGCCGCTTGGAGCGTGTCGCGCAGCTGCTCCAGCCGGTACGGCTTGGCCAGCATGGGACGGCCGCTCCACGCCGGCGGAAGCCCCTCCAGGCCATAGCCAGAGGCGAAGACGAACGGGACATCCCGCGCGGCCAGTGCTTCGGCGACCGCGTCGACCGGCTCGCCGCCGAGGTTCAGGTCCAGGATCGCGACGTCCGCATCGGCGGAGCGGGCGAGGTCGATGGCGGCGGAGAGGTGACCCGCGACGCCCGCGACCCGGCAGTCCAGCTCGTCCAGCATCTGTTCGAGCAGCATGGCGACCACCGCCTCGTCCTCGATCACGAGAACCTTGGCGCCCCTGATGCCTTTGCGCGCGTCCATGGTGCCCATCTTTTCAGCGGGCCGAGGTTCCGGCCCTTTCGTCCTTGGTTGAGCCGGCGATCTTACCGGCCGCTGGTGGGAAAACGCGTGCGGCTAAGGGCCGGTTGCCTGATCGAACGCTTCGGCCCCGTCGCGGACCGCCTCGCCGGCCGCGCCCCGGACCAGGTCGACGAGCGCCAGGGGATCGGCGGGGACCTCGTCGCCGCGCCAGGCGACCTGTTGGTCTGGACGGCTGAGCAGCAGGCGATGGCGACAGGCGGCGGGAACCTCGTCGGAGCGGACGTCCAGCACCTCCAGCGGGACGCTCCTTGCCGCCGCGGCGCGGACGAGGGGCTCGACCTCGGCCGCGGGATCGAACTTCAGCAGGGTGTAGCCAGGGCCCATGGCGTCATAGAGCGAGCGGCCGTCCCTCAGCCACAGGTGCGGCGTGCGGCAACCCGGCGCCGTGGAGGGCGTGTAGTCGTGCATGCTGTAGGCCGGCGCAGCCTCGCCGTCGTAGGCGATGATCGGCGAGCAGTCGTAGAAGTAGCCGAAGTTCAGGCCCGCGCAGGCGAACTGCTGCACGTTCAGCTCGTAGGCCGCCTGGCCGACGCGCTCGCGCGCCGCCGCGCCCTCGGGCGTGTCGTCCTCGAGCTCGGCGGGCACGGCCGTCCGTTCGCGGATGGCGCCTTGCGCATGCTTCATGGCGAAGCGCGAGACCTGCTCGGTGATCGCCAGCCGCTCGGCCTCGTGGGCGCCCAGGATCGGCTCGGGGGCCCAGCCGTTCAGGTGGGCGGCCATGAGCCAGGAGAGGTTCATCGCGTCGGCGATGCCGGCGTTCATGCCGTAACCGGCGTAAGGCACCCACAGATGCGCGGAGTCCCCGCATATGAAGACGCGCCGGTCGCGGAAACGGTCAGCCACCAGCCGCCGCCCGATCCAGTCCTCCTCGCCGAGAACCTCGTAGGCGAAGTCCGACCCGACGCCGAGCAGGCTGCGGATGCAGCGGTCGCGGTCGACGTCGGCGAACTCCAGCTCGTGGGGCAGCAGGTAGTTGTGGATCAGCCACCGCTCCTCGCCGTCGATGGCGATCAGGTTCCCAGCCCGCTCAGGGTTGTAGAGGTAGCTCATCCAGGCGCGGGGCGGGGTGATCTCGTCGATCAGGCCCGGCGCGCGGATGTAGCTCGACTGCACGCGCTGGATCACCTCGTCGCCCACGAACTTGGCGCCGATCGCGCGGCGGGTGGCCGAGCGGCCGCCCTCGCAGCCGATCAGGAAGCGCGCCTCGATCCTGACGGCCTCGCCGGTGTCGAGATTTCGCGCCGTCAGCCTGACGCCGTCCGCGTCCTGGACGAAGCTCTCGGCCTCGGTCCGGTTCAGGATGACGATCCCGTTCCTTTGGCGGGCTTCCTCGAACAGCACCGGCTCCAGGAAGATCTGGTTGATCCGGTGCGCGGGCTCGGGGGTCGGCCACCAGCCGTCCGGGCCGCTCTTGTCGGTGTAGCGGTCGTTGCGGCAGGGGATGTGGATCCGGGTCAGCTCATAGCCCGTCGCGCGGGTGCGGAAGACCACGTCATTGGGATAGTCGTCGGGCAGGCCCGCGGCCCGAACCTTCCGGACGAACCCGAGCCGGCGGAAGCTCTCCATCGTCCGCGCCGAGACGTGGTTGCACTTGACGCTCGGCGGCTCGCCGGCGGCGCGCTGCTCCACCACGACGACATCGATCCCGCGCCAGGCGAGGTCCATCGCCAGGCACAGGCCCACCGGACCCGCGCCGATGATGGCGACGCTCGCAGAAATGGCCTGCGTCATGCCGGCGTCCCGTTCCGCTCCGTTGCTCTGCTCTGCCTATAGGTCATCCGCGTCCTTGACCGCCACCCTGTCGCGGTGCGGCTGGACAATCGGGCCGCGCCGCGGGACACGCGGGCCATGACGCCGGTTCTCGACATCCGGGACCTGAAGGTCGCCTTCGCCACGCCCGACGGCGAGGTCGAGGCCGTCAAGGGCGTGAGCCTGGCCATCGGCGCGGGCGAGTGCCTGGGGATCGTCGGCGAGAGCGGCTCGGGCAAGACCCAGACCTTCCTCGCGGTCATGGGCCTTCTCGCGCAGAACGGCCGCGTCGACGGCGAGGTCCGGTTCAAGAGCGAGCCCTTGCTCGGGCTCGAGCCGGCTGCGCTCAACCGCGTCCGCGGCGCGCGCATCGGGATGATCTTCCAGGATCCGTTGACCGCGCTCACCCCGCACCTGCGTGTCGGCGAGCAGATCGCCGAGACCCTTCGCGCACATCGGGGGATGGCCAGGGGCGAGGCGAGGGCTCAGGCGCGGCGCTGGCTCGAGCGCGTACGCATCCCCGACGCCGGCCGGCGGCTCGATCAGTATCCGCATGAGCTTTCCGGCGGCATGCGCCAGCGCGTGATGATCGCCGCCGCCATGGCCTGCGGTCCCGAGCTGCTCATCGCCGACGAGCCGACCACCGCGCTCGACGTGACGGTCCAGGCGGAGATCCTGGACCTGATGGCCGAGCTCAGGGACGAGACCGGCGCGGCGATGGCCCTGGTCACTCACGACATGGGCGTGGTCGCCCGCCTGGCCGACCGGGTCTGCGTCATGCGTCACGGCGAGGTGGTGGAGGACGGGCCGGTCGAGACGATCTTCACCGCGCCGAGGACCGACTACGCCCGCTCGCTCATCTCCGCGGTTCCTCGGCTGGACCGCCGGGCCCGCGCCGAGCTGGCGCCGGTCGCGCCCGACGCGCCGGTCGTGGTCGAGGCGCGCGACCTGAAGGTCGCCTTCCCCGTCAGGTCCGGCCTCTTCGACAAGCCCCTGCTTCTGAGGGCGGTGGACGGTGTGAGCTTCTCCATCCGTCGGGCCGAGACCCTCGGCGTGGTGGGCGAGAGCGGCTCGGGAAAGTCGACCCTTGCGCGGGCCGCGATCAGCCTCCTGCCGCCGACGTCAGGGGCGGTCACGGTGCTGGGGCGCGACGTCACCCACGCCGAGCGCCAGAGCCTGCGCGCAGCGCGCAAGGATCTGCAGATCGTCTTCCAGGATCCGCTGGCGAGCCTGGATCCGCGCATGACGGTGGGCGACTCCATCGCCGAGCCGCTTGGCGTCTTCCGGCCGGAGCTCGATCGGCGCGCCCGCGAAGGGACGGCTCGGGAGATGATGGAGCAGGTCGGGCTCGATCCCGGCCTGATCAACCGCTACCCGCACGAGCTCTCCGGCGGCCAGAACCAACGCGTGGGCATCGCACGGGCGATGATCCTGGGGCCCGGCTTCCTGATTTGCGACGAGGCGGTCTCGGCGCTGGACGTGTCCATCCGCACACAGATCATAGAGCTCCTGATCCGCCTGCAGGCCGAGTCCGGCGCGGCCATGATGTTCATCAGCCACGACCTTGCGGTCGTCCGCGAGATCAGCCACCGCGTGATGGTGCTCTACCTTGGACGGGTCATGGAGCTCGCCGGCGCCGACGCGCTCTACGGCGACGCTCGCCATCCCTATACCCGGGCGCTCCTGGCGTCGGCGCCGGTCCCCGACCCCGGCGTCGAGCGCGCGCGCACGCGGCTCGCGTCGCCCGGCGAGCCGCCGAGCCCGCTCGATCCGACGAGCGCCTTCCGTTTCCTGCCGTCGCGGCTATCGGGCGGCCAGGGTGGAGCGCCGCGGCCGCCCGAGCTGATCGAGGTCGAGCCGGGACATTTCGTGGCCGAGTTTGATCCGCCGCAACCGGAGCAGGCGCCGGCCGCATTGGGCGTTCCGGGTTGACAGGACGGGGGGCTCGCCTAGCCATGGACGGGATGATCGAGGTCTTCGTCGGAACCGATCGCTCCCAGCTCCTCGCCGTCTCGGTGCTGGAGCATTCGATCAAGCGCCACACGGCCCGCCAGGTGCGGGTGTGCCCCCTGATCGACCTCGACCTGCCCGAGCCGCGCGACATCCGGCAAGGCTCGCGCACCAACTTCTCCTTCGCCCGCTTCGCCATCCCCGAGCTTGCCGGCTACCGGGGCAGGGCGGTCTATCTCGATGCGGACATGCTGGTGTTCCGCGACATCGGCGAGCTGTGGGACATCCCCTTCGAGGGTGCGAGCGTGGCGGTCCAGGAGGAGATCCCCGACCACGCCGTGTCCCACGACAAGCCCGGCGCGCCCAAGCGCCGGGTCAAGCAGTGCTCGGTGATGCTCATCGACTGCGCCAGGGCGCGCTGGGACGTCCGCCAGATCGTGGCCGGCCTGGACGGCCGCTATACCTACGAAGAGCTCATGTACGAGCTTTGCATCCTGCCCGAGGAGGAGGTCCGCTACGCCGTGCCCTTCGCGTGGAACAGCCTGGAGCACTTCGATCCGGCCACCCGGCTGATCCACTACACGGACATGGACACCCAGCCCTGGGTCTCTCCGCTCAACCGCAACGGCTGGCTCTGGCTGGACGAGGTGCGGCTGATGCTGCGCACCGGCGCGCTCGGGTGGCAGGACCTGAAGACCGAGGTCGACCTCGGATACTTCCGGCCGTCGCTCCTGACCGAGCTGGAGGAGGCGCCGCATACGGACGGCTGGAGCCAGGCGGCGGCGGACCGCTACGTGGCGCTCGACAGCCGGGCGGGGTTCGTCAAGCACGCCGAGGTCTATCGGCGGAAGCGGCGGCGGACCGAGGCGATCAAGCAATTCGAGATGGCCGGCGAGTGATCCTCTTTGATGCAGGTCAAATCTAATCTTGCCGGTTCCTGATCAAACTCCGTGGTGGATCGAACAACTGGGGGCCGCATCCGCGGTATTCGTGTCACAGGTGGGCATTTTGTCGCATCGAGCGGTTGCGTGGGCATACTCCGCGGCCTAACTATGCGGTTCACGGATCCGACCCAATCGGAGGCGGGTTTACTTGTCGCCACAAGGCGCGGCGCGGTCTCGCAGAGATGTGGCCCTCGCGCCACAGGTAGGCGAAGGGTGAGCGTCCGCGAACGCTTGGGACGGTTGAATTGGAACTCAGGCGAGGCTCGACCGTTTCGAGCTCGGCCTGTCAAAGCTTAGACGGGGCCTAAACCGGGCTGCGAATAAGGGGGTTGATCATGCGATCACGACATCTTGCTCCGTTGGGCGGAGCGCTAATTGCCTTGTTGATGGCGTCCGCCGCATCGGCGCAGGAGCCGCTGGGCTGGTACAGCGCCTGGGACGTCGGGGTGAACTTCGACGGCAGCAACCAGTTCGTGTCTGACCAGACCAAGCCGAACGGCCAGAAGGCCAGGTGGCGGGTCCGGACCAAGACCGACTGGGCCGCCTTCGGCCGCCTCGGCTACCGCTTCGACCCGAACTGGCGCGCCGAGCTCGAACTCGGCTACCGCAACGGCACCCTCGACCGCGCCCGCGGCGCTGGCCCGCCCGGCAGCGTCAACGAGCCGATCGGCATCTGCGCCGTGAGCAGCCCGGCCGGGGTCTGCACCCAGCCGCCGCGCGGCTACTCCGACCAGCTCACGGGCATGGTCAACCTGATCTACGATTTCTTCCCCGATTCCTCGTGGCATCCGTTCGTCGGCGCCGGCATCGGCGTGGACTACAACATGACCCGCGTGGGCGGGATCACCAGGGCGCCTACGGGCTCGGGCTTCGCCAGTCCTCAGTTCATCCATCTGAAGGGCGACAAGACCAACTTCGCCTGGCAGCTGCTCGCCGGCGATACCTTCGACATCAACGATCAGTGGGCCCTGGACGTCACCTACCGGTTCCTGCAATCGAACCAGAGCTACACCGCGACGACCGTCGCGGCGGGACCTGGCGGACCGGCGTTCGGCAACTTGTCGGGCACCCGCAAGATGTCCAACCACTCGGTGACGATCGGCTTGAGGTACATGTGGGCGCCGCCGCCGGCTCCGCCGCCGCCGCCTCCGCCTCCGCCGCCGCCTCCTCCGCCTCCGCCGCCGCCTCCTCCGCCTCCGCCGCCGCCGCCGCCGCCGCCGGCCTACGCGGCGAAGGAGTTCATCGTCTACTTCCCGTTCGACAAGTACATCTTGACGCCGGAAGCTCAGACGGTGGTTCAGGAGGCGTCCAACTACGCCACCTCCGGCAACGCCACCTCGGTGGCCATCGTCGGCCACACGGACCGGTCCGGTTCGGACGCCTACAACATGCGTCTGTCGGAGCGCCGCGCGAAGGCCGTGGCCGACGCGATGGTCGGTCTCGGCGTCGAGCAGAGCAAGCTGACGGTCGACTGGAAGGGCGAGCGCGATCCCGCGGTTCCCACGCCGGACGGCGTCAAGGAGCCGCTGAACCGGCGCGCCACAATCGACGTCAACTTCTGACGCGATCGCAGCGACTGAAACTTGAAGGGGCCCGGTTCGCCGGGCCCCTTTTCTATTGGCTGAGCGCTGACGAGGCGGGGATCAGGACGCAGCCGGGGCCACGAGGCCGCGGCATTCGCCAAGCCCGATCGGGACAAAGCCCTCGCGGCGGCAGGCGCCTTCCAGCACGATCTCGTCGCCGTCCTCCAGGAAGCTCCGCCGTTCGCCGGTGGGAAGCTCGACCGGCTCGGCGCCGCGCGCGTTGATTTCGAGCAGGCACCCGGCGGTCCGCCGGTCCGGCCCGGAGACCGTTCCCGATCCCACCAGATCGCCGGGGCGAAGGTCGCAGCCGTTGCTCGTGTGGTGAGCCAGCATCTGGGCCAAGGTCCAGTACATATCGGCGAAATCGGCTTGCGACAGCACGAAGGGCTCCAGGCCCTGCTCGCGCATCTGCGCCGTCGTGATCAGCGCCCGAAGCCCGATGGCGAGGCCGCCATCGGCCCGGTCCTTCGCCGAGCTCAGGTGGGGCAGGGGTTCGGGATCGCCATGCGGGCGCGCGTAGGCGCGCGC
Organism: uncultured Alphaproteobacteria bacterium; assembly: GCA_963775275.1. GTDB lineage: Bacteria > Pseudomonadota > Alphaproteobacteria > Caulobacterales > Caulobacteraceae > JANWHQ01. The sequence continues at coordinate 3,642,979 of CAVZII010000005.1, forward strand.
GCGGAAGGGCGCCAGCGCCTCTGCGGTCACCACCCACGGAGACAGGCTGGTGAGGAAGCTCTTGGAAAGGAACGGTCCCAGGGGTTGGTACTCCCAGGCCTGGATGTCGCGCGCCGACCAGTCGTTCAGCAGGCACACGCCGAACCAGCGCTCGCTGGCCTCGTCGACGGTGAGTGGACTGCCGAGGTCGGTTCCCCGCCCGACGAAAGCCCCGAGCTCAAGCTCGTAGTCCAGGCTTCGCGACGGCAGGAACCGGGGCGCGGCGCCGCCTGACGCGATCTGCCCCTTCGGCCGGCGTACCTCGGCGCCGCTCACGCGGATGGAGGACGCCCGTCCGTGGTAGCCGATCGGGACCCACTTGTAGTTGGGCAGCAGCGGATTGTCGGGCCGGAAGAGGCGGCCGACGTTGGTCGCGTGGAACACCGAAGCGTAGAAGTCCGTGTAATCCCCGATGTGGGCGGGCAGCGTCATCTCGGCGTCGGCCATCGGGGTCAGCAGGACGCTGGCGTCGGCTTCGCGGCGGCGGTCGCCGAGCAGGCGGCTGAGGCCCTTGCGCAACGCCGAGGAGGCGTCCCGGCCGCGGGCCATCAGTCCGTTCAGGCTCGATCCGGCGCAGGCCCGCGCCGCCGTCCGGGCGGCGGGCTCCAGAAGGTCGGCCGCGCCCTCCACGTCCAGGATCATGTCGCCGATCGCGACGCCGACCCTCGCCCGTGCACGCGTCCGGCGGGGACGATAGATCCCGAAGGGAAGGTTCTGGATCGGGAAGGCGCATCCAGGCGCCGCCGCGCCCGGCGCCCAGCTCGTCAGCTGCGGGTCGTGGGTCTCGTCGATCTCGGACATGATGGGAGGGTCTCGATGCAGGACCGCCCCGGCCTCGTCCGGCGCCGCGCGGCTGCGGCATTCATTCCGTTCGACGGACCGTGGCGTCGGGCCGATAATCAGGCGATTCGAACCGGCGGGCCGATGCGCAAGCTTACAATGGCGCTCCTGGGCGGAGCGTCGATCTGTCTGGCCGTGACCATCGCCGTCCTGCTCTGGCGGGCGGGCGGCGGTTGGGGCGCGGCCGCCGCGGGCCTGACCGCGGGCCTGGGCCTGGCGTTCTCGCTGCAAGGCGTGGTCGGCCGTTCGCTCGAGCAGGGCGCGCTCAGGCGTGACTTCGACGCTCTCAAGGACGCCCATCTCGATGTCGCCGGCCGGCTGGAGCAGATCGACAGGAGCCTCTCGATCCTGGCCGACGCGGTGCAGGAGAAGGCGGTCAAGCGGTCCGAGGAGCTGACCTTCGAGGTCCGCATGCTGGAAGATCTCGTCCAGCGCATGAGCCATAGCCTCGATGAACGGTTCGCGCAGGGACCCGAGCCGGCGGCGCCGGGCGGCGCTCCGCCGTCCGACCGGCGCCGCCATCCGCAGGCCGATGTCCTTCTGGAGACGGTGCGCGAGGCGCTGGCCGATAACCGGGTCGACCTCTACCTTCAGCCGGTGGTCAGCCTGCCGCAGCGGCGCACGGTGTTCTACGAGAGCTTCTCGCGGCTGCGGGACGCGACCGGGCGCGTCCTCATGCCGGCGCAGTACCTCACCGTCGCCGAGCCCGAGGGCCTGGTCACCGCGATCGACAACCTGCTGCTGTTCCGCTGCGTCCAGATCGTCCGCCGCCTGGCCAAGCAGGACCGCAAGGTCTCGATCTTCTGCAACATCTCGCTCCTGTCCCTGGCGGACGACGCCTTCTTCCCGCAGTTCCTGGACTTCCTGGCCGAGAACAAGGACATGGCCTCCGGCCTCATCTTCGAGCTCGGCCAGGCGCCCTTCGCCCAGCGCGGCTCGGTGGAGGCCCGCAACATGGCCAAGCTCGCCGACCTCGGCTTCCGCTTCTCGCTGGACAAGGTGATGGACCTGGACATCGACTGGCGCGAGCTTCAGCGGGCGGACGTCAAGTTCCTGAAGATCGGCGCCGAAGTCCTGCTCAGCCAGCTTCTCGACCTGGAAGGCCAGCCAGCGCTGAAGGCGCTGAGGGACCTGCACGCCTCGGACTTCGCGGGACTGGCGCGCCGGTACGGGACCGAGATCATCGCCGAGAAGATCGAGACCGAGCGCCAGGCGATCGACGTGCTCGAGCTCGACATCGCCTACGGCCAGGGCCACCTGTTCGGCGAGCCGCGCGCGATCCGCGACTCGGTGCTCGCCGAGACCGATCCTCCCGCGGCCTTCATGCGCTCGAGCCTTCGCCGCGCGGCGGTGCGGTAGCGGCGATTGACTGGGCGGCGGGCGCCCGCTAGCCCCAGGCGCCATGCCGCTTCCCACCTTGCTTTCCGGCCTGTCCGCCATCGCCGCCGATTACGACGTCATCCTCTGCGACGTCTGGGGCGTGATCCACAACGGCCGGGACGCCTTCCCCGCCGCCTGCGCGGCGCTCGAGCGCTATCGCGCCGGGCGGGGACCGGTGGTGCTGATCTCCAATGCGCCCAGGCCTTCGGCCGCGCTGCATTCCCAGCTCGCCGGCGTGGGCGTGCCAACGAGCGCCTGGTCGGCCTTCGTCACATCCGGCGACGCCACCCGCGAGCTCCTGGCGGAGCGCGCGCCGGGCCCGGTCTGGCGGCTCGGGCCTTCGCGCGATGACCCGCTCTATGAGGGGCTGGGCCTGTCGTTCGCCGACGATCCGGCGGGCGCCGCCTTCATCTGCTGCACCGGGCCGTTCCACGAGGAGCATGAGACGCCCGAGGACTACCGGGACCGGCTTCTGGCGGCCAGGGAACGCGATCTGGAGATGATCTGCGCCAACCCCGACCGCATGGTTCAGAAGGGCGACCGGCTGATCTACTGCGCCGGCGCCCTGGCCGAGCTCTACGCGACGCTCGGCGGACGCTCGATCATGGCCGGCAAGCCGCACGCGCCGATCTACCGCAAGTCGCTCGCCGAGGCCGGGCGCCTGCTCGGCCGCGCGCCCGATCCTGGCCGCGTGCTGTGCATCGGCGACGGGGCCTCCACGGATGTGGCCGGCGCGGCGCGCCAGGAGCTGGATTGCCTGTTCCTATGGGGCGGGATCCACGCGGCCGATCTGTCCGGAGGCGCCGAAGCGCAGTCCGCCGAGAGGGCGGCCGAGTTCCTGGCCAAGCATGAGACCGTGGCCAAGTACGCCATGGCCGAGCTGGTCTGGTAGGGAGGGACGAGGCTTGAAGGGCGAACCCACAAGTTGGAGACAAGGATGAACGGGTTCTACCTGGAAGACCTCAGCGTGGGCCAAAGCGCCGAGACCTCGCACACCGTCACCGACGGCGACATCCGCGCCTTCGCCGAGGTGTCGGGCGACCGCAATCCGGTCCACCTGGACGAAGACTATGCGGCGACGACGCCGTTCAAGACGCGGATCGCCCACGGCATGCTGTCGGCCGGCTACATCTCGGCGGTGCTCGGCGGCAAGCTGCCGGGGCCGGGCGCGATCTACATCTCCCAGACCATGAACTTCAAACGGCCGGTGCGGATCGGCGACGAGGTCGTCACCCGCGTCACCGTCTCGGCCATCGATGAGGAGCGCGCGCGCGTCACCCTGTCGACGGTCTGCGAGGTCGCCGGAAAGCCGGTGGTCGAGGGCGAGGCCGTGGTGATGACGCCCCGAAGGGACAGCCAGGGCTGACGATGCGCACGATCCGGGGCTGGCGGGGCCTGAAGCCTGAAGACCGGGGCGCCTGCGTCGCCTTCGGCGCCTTCGACGGCGTGCACCGGGGGCACGAGCGGGTGATCGCCCAGGCGGCGTCGATGGCGCGCCGCCTGCACGCGCCCCTGGGCGTCATCAGCTTCGAGCCCCATCCCTGGCGCTGGTTCCACAAGGACGACCCGCCGTTCCTGCTGACCAGCCCTGAGCAGCAGGCCAGGCGTTTCGAGGACCTGGGGGTCGAGCGCCACTATGTCCTGCCCTTCGACGACCACCTGGCGGACCTCAGCGCCGAGGGGTTCGCGGGCGAGGTGCTGCACGAGGGCCTGGGCTTGCGGCACATCGTGGTCGGCTTCGACGCCAGCTTTGGACGCGGCCGCACCGGCGACGGCGACATGCTCAAGCGCCTGGGCGAGGAGCTGGGCTTCGGGGCGACGGTGGTCGCGCCGGTGTCCGACCACTCCGGCTACAAGCTGTCGTCCACAGCGGCCCGGCGCGCGCTCCAGGCCGGCCAGCCCGAGGTCGCCGCCGACATCCTGGGCCGGCCGTTCGCCATCGAGGGGGTGGTCCAGGTGGGCCGCAAGCTCGGCCGCGCCATGGGCTTTCCCACGGCCAATGTCGCGCTCGGGGAGTACGTCAGGCCGAGGCTCGGCATCTATGCGACGCGCACGCGCCTTCACGACGGGCGGACCCTGGACGGGGTCGCCTCGATCGGCACCAACCCGACCACCGGGATCGTCGAGCCGCGCCTCGAGGTCTGGATGTTCGATTTCGACGAGGACCTCTATGGCCGCACGATCGAGACCGAGCTTCACCATTACCTGCGCCCGGAGCTGAAATTTGCTACGGTGGACGAGCTCATCGCCCAGATGAAGGCCGACGCGCAGGAGGCGCGGCGGTTGCTGGGACGATCCTAGAGGGAAGGCCGGGGCCATGCTGAAGGCCCGAAAGTACGAGCGCTTCGCCACCGCGCGCCGGCCCGCCCGCCGCGCGCCCACCCCCTTCACCGTTCCCGCCGAGGCCAGGTTCGTGTTCGACCGCCGGCCGCGGCCCGAGCTCGGCGAGGCCGGGGTCATGGACGCCTACTCGCGCACGGTGGTCCAGGCCGTGGAGGCGGTCGGCCCATCGGTCGTGCGGGTGCATCCGCTGAGGACCGGGCTCGGGGCGGAGGGCATAGGGTCGGGCTTCGTGGTGGGCGAGGAGGGGCTGATCCTCACCAACAGCCACGTCGCCCGGGGCTCCAGCCAGATCGAGATCGTCACACACGACGGCCGCAGCGTCATGGCCCATGCGGTCGGTGACGACCCGGACACGGACCTCTGCCTGCTGCGCATCGACGAGCCGGCGGCGCTGCCGGCCGTCAGGCTCGGCAACTCCAAGCTCCTGAAGCCCGGCCAGCTGATCATCGCCATCGGCGCGCCGCTCGGATTCCAGGCGACGGTCACCGCGGGCGTGGTCTCGGCGCTCGGCAGGTCCCTTCGCGGCGAGCGCGGCCGGCTGATCGAGGACCTGATCCAGACCGACGCGGCGCTGAACCCGGGCAACTCGGGCGGTCCGCTGGTCAGCTCGGCCGGCGAGGTGGTGGGCGTGGCGACGGCGGTTGTCGCCGGCGCCCAGGGCCTGTGCTTCGCCATCGCCAGCAATACGGCGAGGTTCGTCCTGGGCGAGCTGCGCGAGCACGGACGGGTTCGCCGCGGCTATGTCGGCGTGGTGGCCCAGCAGGCGCCGATCCCGCCGGGCTTCGCCCAGGCGGCGGGCCTGGACCAGCCCTACGGCGTCTGGGTCGCGGGCGTGGAGCGCGGCAGCCCGGCCGCGCAGGCGGGCCTGCAGGAGGGTGATCTGATCGTGGCGGTCGCGGGCAAGGCGACTACGGGGCTGGACGACCTGCTCTCGGCGCTCGATCACAACTCCATCGACCGGCCGCTGGCGTTCTCGATCTTCCGCTCGGGGCGGCGGCTCAGCATCGAGGTGACGCCGCGCGAGCGCCGCCGCCCCTGACGCGCCCCATGCGCAACGCGCGGCGTCGGCGCGCCGGCCTTTTTCTGGCCGGCGGCCTCTGTTACATGGCGCCCATGACCGTGGTTCGGACCAACTCGCGAATTAACCGCCCGGCGTGACGCCAGGGCCGATGCCCCAGCGCGCGCCGGGATCGCCCGATCCGAGTTGAACCGAAACGCGCAAAGACCCTGACCATGGCCGACGACGCCGCCCCTTCGCGGGACTACCGCGACACCGTCTTCCTTCCAGAGACCTCATTCCCCATGCGCGCGGGCCTGCCCCAGCGCGAGCCGGAGATTCTGGAGGCGTGGCGCCAGGCCGACCTCTATGAGGCCATGCGCCGCGCGCGCCAGGCGGCGGGCGCGCCGCTCTACGTGCTGCACGACGGCCCGCCCTACGCCAACGGCGCCATCCACATCGGCCATGCGCTGAACAAGATCCTCAAGGACTTCGTGGTCAGGAGCCGCTTCCTCTTGGGCTACGACGTGGACTATGTCCCGGGCTGGGACTGCCACGGCCTGCCGATCGAGTGGAAGATCGAGGAGCAGTACCGCGCACGGGGCCAGCGCAAGGACGAGGTTCCGCTCGCGGAGTTCCGCGCCCAGTGCCGCGCCTTCGCCGGCCAGTGGATCGAGGCCCAGAAGGCGGAGTTCAAGCGCCTGGGCGTGCTGGGCCGATGGGACCGTGTCTACGCCACCATGGACTTCGCCACCGAGGCGGCGATCGTGCGCGAGTTCCACAAGTTCCTGATGTCGGGCCAGCTCTACCGGGGCTCCAAGCCGGTGATGTGGAGCCCGGTCGAGCGCACGGCCCTGGCCGACGCGGAGGTCGAGTACCACGATCATGTCAGCCCGACGATCTGGGTGAAGTTCCCCATCGTCGGCTTCCGGCCCGCCTCGGACCCCGACGCCCAGGACGCCTGGGAGCAGGGCAGGGCCCAGGTCGAGGATCTGGACGAGCACTTCCCGAGCCTTCAAGGCGCTGAGGTCGTCATCTGGACGACCACGCCCTGGACCATCCCTGGCAACCGCGCCGTCGCCTTCAATCCCGAGATCCGGTACGGGCTCTACAAGGTCGAGGCGATGGAGCCCGACCTGCCGTTCGAGCCCTGGGCCAAGGCGGGCGACAAGCTGGTGGTGGCCGACAACCTCGCCGAGGAGGTCCGCCAGGCGGCCAGGATCCTTGGCTGGGAGCGCCTCTACGGGGTCGAGCCCGAGGGCTTGGTCTGCGCTCACCCGTTCCGCGGCCAGGGCTACGATTTCGACGTTCCGCTTCTGGCCGGCGATCACGTCACGGACGACGCCGGCACGGGTTTCGTACACACCGCGCCAAGCCACGGCGCGGAGGACTACGCGGTCTGGCTCGCCCACGGCTACCGCGACATCCCCGAGATGGTCGATCCGGACGGCGCCTACTATCCGCACGTGCCCCTGTTCGCCGGGCTGAAGGTGCTGGAAACCGAGGGCAAGAAATCCGGCAGGTTCGGCCCGGCCAACAGCGCGGTGATCGACAAGCTGGTCGAGACCGGGGCGCTCCTGGCCCGGGGCCGGCTGGAGCATTCCTATCCGCACTCCTGGCGCTCGAAGGCCCCGGTGATCTTTCGCAACACGCCGCAGTGGTTCATCCGCATGGACCGGCAGCTGAGCGACGGCGGGACCCTGCGCGAGCGCGCGCTGATGGCCATCGACGACACGGCCTTCTTCCCGGCCTCGGGCCAGAACCGCATCCGCGGCATGGTCGAGACGCGCCCGGACTGGCTGATCTCGCGCCAGCGCGCCTGGGGTACGCCGCTGGCCATGTTCGTCGAGAAGGCGACGGGCCGGCCGCTGCAGGACGAGGCAGTGAACGCGCGCATCGTCGAGGCGGTCCAGAGCGGCGGGGCGGACGCGTGGTTCATCACCGATCCGGCGACCTTCCTGGGCGATGGGCGCGATCCGGCCGACTACGAGAAGGTCGACGACATCCTGGACGTCTGGTTCGACTCCGGCTCGACGCACGCCTTCGCCGTCGAGGGCCGGTCCGATGCGCACTGGCCGGCCGACCTTTACCTCGAGGGCTCCGATCAGCACCGCGGCTGGTTCCAGTCCTCGCTCCTGGAGTCCTGCGGCACGCGCGGCCGGGCGCCGTTCAAGGCGGTCCTGACCCATGGCTTCACCCTGACCGAGCAGGGCGAGAAGATGTCCAAGTCCCTCGGCAATGCGGTCGAGCCCGACGCTGTGGTCAAGCAGAACGGAGCGGAGATCCTGCGCCTGTGGACCGCCATGGTCGACTACGCCGAGGACCAGAGGATCGGCAGGACGATCCTGCAGACCACGGTCGACGCCTACCGCAAGCTCAGGAACACGGTCCGCTACCTCCTGGGCGGGCTGAAGGGATTCGAGGAGGCCGAGCGGGTCGGCTATGACGCCATGCCCCCGCTCGAACGCTTCATCCTGCACCGGCTGTGGGAGCTCGACGGCGAGGTTCGCAAGGCCTACGAGACCTACCGCTTCCAGGACGTGCTGCGGCCGATCGCGGACTTCTGCTCGGGCGACCTGTCGGCCCTCTACTTCGACATCAGGAAGGACGTGCTCTACTGCGACGCGCCCGCCTCGCCGCGCCGGCGCGCCTGCCGCACGGCGATGGACCTTGTGTTCGAGCGGCTGACCGCGTGGCTCTCGCCGCTCCTGCCGTTCACCACGGAGGAGGCCTGGACGACGCGCTTCCCCAACGCCGGCTCCAATTGCATGAGGACCCTGCCGGCTACGCCGCTGGACTGGCGCAATCCGGCCGAGGCCGAGCGCTGGGCCAAGGTGCAGACGGTGCTCGAGGCCGTCACCGGCGCACTCGAGGTCGAGCGGCGCGAGAAGCGGATCGGCGCCGCCCTGGAGGCCGCGCCCAGGGTCCAGGTCGCGGAACCGGACCTGTTGGCCGCCTTCGAGGGGGTGGATCCTGCGGAGGTCTTCCGGACCAGCGCGGTCGAGCTCTCAGCCGGGGAGGGGCCGGCCTCGGCGTTCCGCCTGCCCGAGGCGCCCGGCGTGGCGGTCGAGCCCCTGCGGGCCGTCGGCTGCAAATGCGCCCGCTGTTGGCGGATACTGCCCGAGGTTAGGGCCGACGGCGGTCTTTGCCTGCGTTGCGATGCGGCGTTGGGGGGTGACATTGGCTGACGAGACCGAGATCGAGACCGAGCTCTCGGGGGTAGCGGGAGTCACCCGCTGGGGACTGATCGCCTACGCCATCGCCGCGGCGGTGTTGGTGCTCGACCAGCTGTCCAAGGCCTGGGTGCTGAACGTGCTGGACCTGCCGCACCGGCTGCCGGTCCGGATCCTGCCGATCTTCCAGCTGAACATGGTGTGGAACACCGGCGTCAGCTTCGGCCTCCTGCGCGCGGACGCCGGCCTTGGGCGCTGGATCCTGGTGATCTTCGCGGCCGTCATCGTCGCCGCCCTGGCGGTCTGGGCGCGCCGGATCGCCCGGCCGATGACCGCGGTCGCGATCGGCCTGGTCATGGGCGGGGCGATCGGCAACAACCTGATCGACCGCGTCCGCTTCGGCGCGGTGGCCGACTTCCTGGATTTTCACCGCATGTTCTTCCCCTGGGTGTTCAACCTCGCGGACAGCGCCATCACGGTGGGGGTGGTCCTGCTCCTGGTGGACAGCCTCATGTCGCCGAAGGAGCGCCCCGCGGCATGATCCCGCGCGGTCCTTGGCGGATGGGCGCCGAATGGGGTATCGAGGGCCCCAGGGCCGGGGCGGCTCGTGTCGGAGTGTCGAAGAGATGAGTCTCAACCGCGCGGCCATCGCCGTCGTCCTGCTGGCGGGCGCCGGGCTGGCAGGCTGCAGCAGCGCCTCCAAAGCCCTCGGCATGGGCAAGGTCACCCCCGACGAGTTTCGGGTCGTGGCCAAGGCCCCTCTGGTCATCCCGCCCGACTATTCGCTTCGCCCGCCCAAGCCCGGTGAGCCCCGTCCACAGGAGCTCCAGCCCGAAAGCGCGGCGCGCACGGCGCTCCTGGGCCAGCAGATGGCCGAGATCCGCTCCGACGGCGAGAAGCTGCTGGTCGAGCGGGCGGGCGGCGACCGCGCCGACCCGCTGGTCCGCTACGTCGTCGACGACGAGTTCGGCGATATCGCCCACAAGGACAAGAGCTTCGCCGACAAGGTGATGTTCTGGCGCAAGGACAAGTCGAGCCCCGCGCCCCAGCTCGCCGACGCCTCCGGTTCGGCCGTGGACGTGAGCCCTGAAGACGCCAAGCAGATCAAGGCCCTGACCGGCGACAAGCCCGTCGTCATCCAGCGCGACAAGCGCGGCTCCTTCATCAAGCTTCCGGGCCTCTAAGCCTGGTCTGGCCGGATTGGCCGGACAAGGCTCTAGTCGGCGCTGTCGGGCGTGCTGACGTCGAAACCGTCGGCGCGCAGGCGGGCGATGACGCCGCCGCGGGCAAGCAGCGACCTCAGCTCGACCGCCGCCACAGTCGTTCCACCCTGTCCGAGCGCCGCCTCGATGGCCCGGGTCATGTCGGCTTGGCCGCGGGTGATCAGGGCGGAGACGGCCGGCAGGGCCGCCAGGCACCGCTCGTAGCCGCGCTCGGCCGTAAGGGCGGCGCGCACGTCGCCATGCGCCCATCCAGCGGCGGCGGATCGCAGGCGGGCGGCGCCGGCCTCGACCTCGGCCAGGGAGTCTTCCAGGCAGTCGTCCTCGGCGCCGGCCGGCAGGTCGAGCAGCACGTTGAGAACCGCTCCGCCGTCATAGGACGCGGCGCGCCTGTCGCGCACCCTGGCCGCGTGGGCCAGGTCGCGCAGATGATCGAGCGGCTGGTCCTGTTCGAGCCTGGCCGCCTTGCGGAAGTCCCCGTCCAGCATGACGCCCGCCACGATCGGCCGCCAGCCCCGGTACCGCCCGGCAGGCTTGCCGATGCTCTCGCGCGCCGCGGCGAACCGCGCCGCCAGCTGCGCCGGAAGGGCCTGGTCCAGCGGCTCCGACCCTCGCAGCGCCTTGCGATGCCTGAGGAAGAAGCCGATCGCCTTGAACGGGCCGATGTGGGCCTGTGGCGGCAGGATCAGGGCCCGCGCGCCGGCGAGCCTCGCCTTGGCGGCGCGGTCGTCCCAGGCGAGCCCCCTGGGCAGCCCCTGGGGCACGCCGAGGATCCAGACGGCGCCCTCGCCGCGGGTCACGCGCCACCAGGCCGGCCCCGACGTGCGGGCGCGCACGACCAGTTCGTCCAGGATCACGGCTTCCGGGTCGCCGACCGCCGCCGGCGCCTGGGCGCGGGCAAGGCCGGGCCCGGCCACGGCGCAGGCCAGGGCCAGCGCCCAGAATCGGCCTAGCCTGATCATCAGGCGGGGTTGTCTGCGGGCGTGCTCGACCACAGAGTGCAGCCTCGTCCCGCCCCGCCCAAGCCGTCCATGCCCATTCGCCGTCTTCCGCCCGAGACTGTCAATCGCATCGCCGCGGGCGAGGTGGTCGAGCGCCCGGCCAGCGCCGTCAAGGAGCTGGTGGAGAACGCGCTCGACGCCGGCGCGGCGCGCGTCGAGGTCCAGGTGGACCAGGGCGGGCTCTCGCGCATCCTCGTGATCGATGACGGCATGGGCCTGGGGCCGGGCGAGCTGGCCCTGGCGGTCGAGCGGCACGCCACCTCCAAGCTGGCGCCCGACGACGCGGGCGACTGGGACCTGTTGCACATCTCCACCCTGGGCTTCCGCGGCGAGGCCCTGCCGTCGATCGGCTCGGTTGCACGCCTCACCCTGACCGGGCGCGCAAAGGGGGCGAAGGACGCCTTCTCGATCGCGGTGGAAGGGGGCCTCGTGGGCGCCCCCCAGCCGGCGCCGTTCGCGGGTGAGCATGGGCTGAGGGCCGAGGTGCGCGATCTGTTCTACGCCACCCCGGCGCGGCTGAAGTTCATGAAGTCCGAGCGCAGCGAGGCCCTCGCCGTCGCCGAGGAGGTCAAGCGCCAGGCCATGGCGCATGAGGCCGTGGGCTTCTCCTTGGAGCTGGACGGACGGCGCACGCTGCGCCTGCCGCCCGAGCACCCGGGTGCGGAGGGACGGCTGAAGCGGCTCGCGGCCGTGCTGGGCCGCGAGTTCGAGGAGAACGCCCTGCTGCTGGACCACGAGCGCGAGGGCGTGCGCCTGTCCGGCTATGCCGGACTGCCGACCTACTCGCGGGGCAATGCGGCGCACCAGTACCTGTTCGTCAACGGCAGGCCCGTGCGCGACCGGCTGCTGCAGGGGGCGCTGAGGGCCGCCTACGCCGACTTCCTGGCGCGCGACCGGCACCCGACGGCGGCGCTCTTCATCGAGCTCAATTCGCGCGAGGTGGACGTCAACGTGCATCCCGCCAAGGCGGAGGTGAGGTTCCGCGATCCTGGCCTGGTGCGCGGCCTGATCATCGGCGGCCTGCGCCATGCGCTGGCGGGCGCCGGGCACCGCGCCGCGACCACGGTGGCCACGGCGGCGCTCGGCGGCTTCCGGCCCGAAGGCGTCCGTCCGGAGGGCGGCTGGAGGTCCTCCATCGGCCCGGCTTACCGCCCCGGCGCGCCCGCCACGGCCTGGGCCGGCGAGGCGCGCGCGGCGCCGCTGGAGCTGCCCGGCGTGGCCGAGCCCTCGGCGCGATACGAGCCGGAGACGCCCGGCGAGCCCGCATCGGCCGCCGCAGACCCCGTGGACCAGCCGCTGGGCGCGGCCCGGGCGCAGTTGCACGAGACCTATGTGGTCGCCCAGACCCGCGACGGAATCGTCATCGTCGACCAGCACGCCGCCCACGAGCGGTTGGTCTATGAGCGGATGAAGGCCGAGATGGCCGAGGGCCAGGTCGCGCGCCAGACCCTGCTCCTGCCCGAGGTGGTGAGCCTGGATCCGGCCGAGGCCGAGCGCGTGGCCGGCCGAGCCGGGGAGCTCGCCGAGCTCGGCCTGGTGCTGGAAGCCTTCGGGCCCGGCGCGGTGCTGGTGCGCGAGATCCCCGCGCTGCTCGGCGACTGCGACGTCCAGGGGCTGGTCCGCGACATCGCCGACGACCTCGCAGAGAACGGATCGCCGCTGGCGCTGAAGGAACGGCTCGGCGAGATCTGCGGGACCATGGCCTGCCACGGATCGGTCCGGGCCGGGCGCCGGCTGAGCGCGCCGGAGATGAACGCGCTCCTGCGCCAGATGGAGACGACGCCGCACTCGGGCCAATGCAACCACGGCCGGCCCACCTATGTGGAGCTCAAGCTCTCCGACATCGAGCGGCTGTTCGGTCGGCGGTAGGGGACGTTCCGCGGCAGGCGGCCGCGCGGATCAGTGGCTCGGCGTATCGACCGACAGGCGGAAGCGGGGCTCGACGCTGATTTGGGAGCCCGTGAACGTCGAGACGGCGGTCGCGTCGTCGCCCGCCGGCTTGAACGAGGTCTGGCCCGGCCCCGCGCGATCCATGAAGGACGGCGTCTGGCCCTGAACGCCCAGGCACTGCTCCAGGTAGCTGTTGACCAGGATCTGGCGAACCTGGACGTCCGTCTCGGATTCGTTCGGCCCGTCGCAGATGTAGGAGTCCTTCGGCTGGATCCGCCACAATTTGCAGGACGCCATCTCCGGCGGAATCTCCTTGCCCGTCGAAGGCGCGCCGGCGCCGGCGGCGATCGAGTGGAACGAGGGCGTCTCCTTCGCCGCGCGCAGGATGACCTTGACGCTGGCGCAAAGCGACTGCTCGGACAGAGGGACCTTGGCCTGGGCGCGCGCCGGATCGGGGGCCAAGCCGGCCGACGCCAGGGCCATGCACCCGAGCGCGGTCATCACGATGGGAGCGGCCATCTGCTTGATCGGCGTCATCTTCGGACCTCCCCCGTCGTCGCGGTCCGACCGTTAGTCGGGGGACCGGGGGATTCAACTGACATTCGGCGTCAGTCGGGGCTCGCCGCGGCGGGCCAGGTCCGGACGCGGACGCCCGGCCGTAGGGACCTCACCGCGTCGGGACCGGGATCTCGCCCGAGTAGTCGTAGAAGCCGCGCCCGGCCTTGCGGCCGAGCCAGCCGGCCTCGACGTACTTCACCAGCAGCGGACAGGGCCGGTACTTGGAATCCGCCAGGCCCTCGTAGAGCACGTTCATGATCGAAAGCACGGTGTCCAGGCCGATGAAGTCGCCGAGCTCCAGCGGGCCCATCGGATGGTTGGCGCCGAGCTTCATGGCCGTGTCGATGGCCCCCACCGTGCCCACGCCCTCGTAGAGCGTATAGATGGCCTCGTTGATCATCGGGGCCAGGATCCGGTTGACGATGAAGGCCGGGAAGTCCTCGGCGTTGGCGGTGGTCTTGTCCAGCGACTGGGCGAACTCGACGGCGGTCTGGTAGGTTTCGGCGTTGGTGGCGATGCCGCGGATGATCTCCACCAGCTTCATGATCGGCACCGGGTTCATGAAGTGCAGGCCGATGAACCGGTCCGGCCGGTCGGTCGAGGACGCCAGCCGCGTGATCGAGATCGAGGAGGTGTTGGAGGCGAGCAGGGTGTCAGCCTTCAGGAGCGGCGTCAGCTCGCGGAAGATCGACTTCTTGACCTCCTCGTTCTCGGTGGCGGCCTCGATGGCGAGATCGGTCTGGCCGATGTCCTTCAGGGCCTTGGCCGCGCTGATCCGGCCGAACGCCTTGTCCATGGCGGCCTGGTCGATGTGGCCGCGCTGGACCTGCCGGGCCAGGTTCTTCCTGATGTTTTCGATGCCGGCTTCGAGCCGGTCGGGGGAGACATCGTGCAGGACCACATCATAGTCGTGGAGCGCTACGACATGGGCGATCCCCGAGCCCATCTGCCCCGAGCCGATCACGCCCACCGTCTTGATGTCCATGTGTCACCGTCCAACAGCCGCCGAGCCGTATCGGCCCATCGCCTTTGGGCGCTTGCATAGCATGATCGCGGGGCCGTGCGACAAGCTTTTGCTGCATTGCAGCGAACGGCCGCGGCTCAAGCCCCGGAGGCGCCGGCCGAGCCCTCGGCGATGAGCCAGTCGCGAAGCCTGAGGACGCGCTTCAGCTTGGGGCTGTCGTCGCGCCAGACCACGAAGAGCCCGGCCTTGGCCGGCGCCTCGCCGCGGAAGGGGCGCACGAGGCGACCCTCCTTCAGATCGTGCTCGACCAGGCTCGAGCGGGCCAGCGCGGCGCCGAGCCCGCGTGCGGCGGCCTCGAGCAGGGCGGCGGAGTCGTCGAACACCAGGCCTCGCGAAGCCGGCGGCGGCGCCAGCCCCACCGCCTCGAACCAGATGCTCCAAGGCCGCTCGTTCACCTTCAGCAGCGGGACGCGATAGAGGTCTTCAGGCGCCTTCAGCCCGTGGCGCTCGGCGAAGGCGGGGCTGCACACCGGGAACAAGGTCTCGGAAAGCAGCTTCATCGCCGACACGTCCGGCCAGCCGCCAAGACCGAACCGGATCGCCATGTCCACGCCGTCCGTGACCAGGTCGGCGACCTCGTCGCTCACCCTCAGCTCGAGCTCCGGCTCGCCGGTCTCCTCGGCCAGGCGCGCGAGATTGGGCGAGAGCCAGCGGGTGGCGAAGGAGCTGAAGGTCGAGATCACCAGCGGGCCCGACGCGGCGCGCCGCGCGATCTGGTCCATCGCCTCCTGCAGCAGCCGCAAGGTCTCGGCGACCTTGGCCGCCAGCGCGAGGGCGTCGGGCGTCGGCTCCATCAGGTTGCCGCGGCGCACGAAGAGGGTGGCCTTCAGCTCGTCCTCCAGCCGCCGGATCTGGTGGCTGACCGCGCCGTGGGTGACGCTCAGCTCATCGGCCGCGCGGCTGTAGCTCCTGTGCCGGACGGCCGCCTCCAGGGCGCGAAGGGCGATGAAGGGCGGCAGGCGGGCCATGACTGATTGAAAGGGATGTTAGCTCGATTCACAACCTCGGCCAAAACATCTCGTTCGCCTTTTGATCTCATCGAACGCAAGTTCCGGGTCGCGAAAGGGCCTCGCCAAATCCATGACCTGCGCCATGACGACGAGCACGCATCTGCAGCTGTTCCGGACCTTCGTAGGGCTGGCGTTCGGCCTGGCGATCGTGGCGGCGGCGGCGGCCAACGATCTGTCGCAGGCGCGCGCGCCCGCCCTCGGACCGGCGCTCAGTCTGGCGGGCGCGCAGCTCCTGGGGATGCGTCGAGGCCCGGCCGAGGTCGCAGTCAGGTTCGACTCCAGGGGACGGATCGTCGCGCGCGCGCTGACCCGCTCGTCGGGCTCCAGGGCTGCGGACCAGCGGGCGCTGAAGGCGGCGCTCGAGCTGGCGAGCCTGCACAGGGCGGCGAGCGTGGCGGGCCGGACCCTGGTCTTCCGGGCGAGCTTCGCGGGGTAGGGGCCTACTTCCCGATCTTGGCGAGCTCGTCCATGAGCTGGGGCACGGCGGTCTTGTAGTCGGCCACCAGGCCGTAGTCCGCCACCTGGAAGATCGGCGCATCGCCGTCCTTGTTGATGGCGACGATGACCTTGGAGTCCTTCATGCCGGCCAGGTGCTGGATGGCGCCGGAGATGCCGATGGCGACGTAGAGGTCCGGCGCCACGACCTTGCCGGTCTGGCCGACCTGGTAGTCGTTGGGGGCGTAGCCGGCGTCCACCGCCGCGCGCGAGGCGCCGACGGCGGCGCCCAGCTTGTCGGCCAGGGGCTCGATCACGGCCTTGAACTCCTCGGCCGAGCCCAGCGCCCGGCCGCCGGAGACCACGATCCTGGCCGCCCCGAGCTCGGGTCGGGCGGACTTGACCACCTCCTCGGAGACGAAGCGGGACTTCGCCGAGCCCGGCCCCGGATCGACCGCCTCGACGCCCGCCGAGCCGCCCTCGGGCTGGGCCTTGAAGCCGGTGGCGCGGACGGTGATCACCTTCTTGGCGTCCAGGCTCTGGACGGTCTCCAGTGCATTGCCCGCGTAGATCGGCCGCACGAAGGTCGAGCCGTCGACCACCTCGACGATGTCGGAGATCTGGGACACGTCGAGCGCGGCGGCGATGCGCGGCGCGAAGTTCTTGCCGTCGGTGTTGGCCGGGGCGAGCACCGCGTCGTAGCCCGTCATCAGCGGGACGACGCAGGCCTCGACGGCCTCGGCGATCATGTGCGTCAGGGGCTCGCTCTCGGCCAGGCGGACCTTGCGCACGCCGGCGATCCTGGCGGCGGCCTCGGCGGGGCCTTGCGCGCCCTTGCCCAGGACCAGCACGTCGATGTCGGAGGACAGGCTGGCGGCCGCCGCGACGGTCTTGTGGGTTGTGTCGCGAAGGGCCTTGCCGTCGTGATCGGCGATGACGAGGACGGCCATCAGAGCACCCCCGCTTCTTTGAGCTTCTGGACCAGTTCGGCGGCGCTCTCGACCTTGATGCCGGCCTGGCGCTTGGGCGGCTCGGTCACCTTGAGGACCTTCAGGCGCGGATGAAGATCAAGCCCCAGGTCACTGAGCGGCTTGGTCTCCAGCGGCTTGGTGCGGGCCTTCATGATGTTCGGCAAGGAGGCGTAGCGCGGCTCGTTCAGGCGAAGGTCCGTCGTGATCACCGCCGGCAGGTCGACCTCGATGGTCTGCAGCCCGCCGTCCACCTCGCGCGTCACCTGGGCCTTGCCGCCGGCGATCTCGAGCTTGGAGGCGAAGGTCGCTTGCGGCCAGCCGAGCAGGGCGGCCAGCATCTGGCCGGTGGCGTTGTTGTCGCCATCGATGGCCTGCTTGCCCATCAGCACGAGGTCGGGGGCCTGCTCCTCGACGATCTTCTTCAGCGCCTTGGCGGCGTTCAGGGGCTCCAGGTCCTGGTCGGTCAGGACCAGCACCGCCTTGTCCGCGCCCATGGCGAGCGCCGTGCGCAGGGTCTCCTGGCACTGCTGGACGCCGATGGAGACGGCGACCACCTCGGCGGCCACGCCCTTCTCCTTCAGCCGGACCGCCTCCTCGACGGCGATCTCGTCGAAGGGGTTCATCGACATCTTGAGGTTGGCGAGGTCGACGCCGGTCTGGTCGGCCTTGACCCGCGCCTTGACGTTGTAGTCGAGCACCCGCTTGACGGGCGTGAGGATCTTCATGGGCCTGAATCGCTTGGGGCCTGGGATGGGGGCGGACCGTACCTTGGGGTCCGGGCGTGTCAACGCAGGCGCGGGCCGGCCGCTACGCGGGCGCAGAGGGTGCGCCTCACCTTGCAGGCAGGCCTGTACGGTCCCATACAACGGCCGATGAGGAGCTATTCGGCCCTGAAGCTGGTGTTCGTCGCCCTGTTCGGCGTCGCTGTGGCCGTGATCTGGTGGTACCAGCTCACCGCCGTGCGACCCAAGGTGGACTGCCTGAACAAGCCCGGCGGCGCCTGGAACGCCAAGACCCGCGTCTGCAAGGTCTCGCGCGAGCTCGCCTGCGAGCAGTCGGGCGGCTGGTGGGACCCGTTGGACAAGCTCTGCGCCAAGGTGGTCTCGGTGCCGAGCATCACCGGACGGCCCGCGCCCAAGGGCGGTTGAGCCTGATAATTTTGACGCCGCCGGTCGACACGGAGCCCCGGCGCGCCTATCTTCTACTCATCGATCTCTGTCGCGCTACGCCTCTTCCTGCCCGTAATACGCGCCGGAGCCAAGAAGCCTAACAAATCAGACCTCGATATTGGTCGGGATCGTCCGACGGCCGTCGGACTATGCCGGCGATTAAACTGATGACCGGAGGCTGCAATGGCTCTTGGTACTGTAAAGTGGTTCAATCCCACCAAGGGGTTCGGGTTCATCCAGCCGGATGAGGGCGGCAACGACGTGTTCGTTCACGTCTCGGCGGTCGAACGCTCGGACTTCAATCACCTCGGCGAAGGCCAGAGGATCGCTTACGAGCTGGAGCGCAACAACCGCACCGGCCGCGAGTCGGCCGTCAACCTGAGAGGGGCCTGAGGCCGAACGCAGTGATGCTTTCGCAGATGACGTCATCGGCTTCGATGGAAGTCATCGTCGGAGCCCTCGAAGACGAAGGGCGCATGGTGCGGCTGGACAACGACCACGTCGTGCCGGCCTGGCCCGGCGCCGACTCGTCCGGCCGGGCTCATCCCGGCGAGCGGGTCCGGATCGAGCTCCGTCCCTGCGCCCTGGAGGGCTGGCGCCTCGCCGGCCCGCCCACAATCCAAGCCTGACAGGAGGCCGCCATGGCTATCGCCGATCTGATCCCGTCCCTGGACGACAAGGAGCTCGCGAACCTGCGGTTGAATGCCCAGCGCCTGGAGAGCTCGGGCAGCGGCAAGCAGCAGACCGACGCGGCCGAGCTCCTGCCTTTGATCGAGGCCGAGCTCGCCGAGCGCCTCGCCAGGAAGCCGGTCAAGGCCAAGGCGACGCGCGCCAGGAAGAAGGCTGCGCCCGCCGAGCCTGACGCCGGCCACGGTCGACAAGACCCGGTCGCGGCCTTACGCAATGGCCGTCCAGCGGTGGAGGCCTGGAATGGCGCGGTTCATCCTGAGGGCGCTGATCGCGGCGGCGGGCCTGTGGCTCGCGTCCAAGCTGGTGCACGGCATCGTGTTCCTGAGCACGGGCAGCCTGCTCTGGGCGGCGGTGCTGCTGGGCCTGGTCAATGCCGTCGTCCGCCCGATCGTGATCCTGCTGACCCTGCCGTTCACCCTGGTCACCTTCGGCCTGTTCCTGATCGTCATCAACGCGGCCATGCTGGAGTTTGTGGCCCTGGTGCTGCGCGGCTTCGCCATCCACGGCTTCTGGGCCGCCGTCCTGGGATCGCTCGTCATCTCGCTGGTCAGCTGGGCGGGCTCGCTCCTGATCCATGAGGTCGAGCCGGGACCGCGGGCTTGAGCGTCGCGCCCGCCACCCGCCGCCACCTCGTCTTCGCCTGCCTGATGCTGGCCATGTTCATGGTCGCCATCGAGGCGACCGTCGTGGCCACGGCCATGCCCCAGATCGTGGCCAAGCTCGGCGGCTTCTCGGTCTATGCCTGGGTGTTCTCGGGCTTCCTGCTGGCCCAGTCGGCCACCACGGTGATGTTCGGCAAGCTCGCCGACCTCTATGGCCGCAAGCCGGTGATGATCACGGGCCTGGTGGTGTTCCTCGTGGGATCGCTGATGGCGGGCCTGTCCTGGTCGATGCCCTCGCTGATCGCCTTCCGGGTGTTGCAGGGCCTGGGCGCCGGGGCGATCCAGCCGGTGACCATGACCATCGTCAGCGATCTCTACACGCTCGACGAGCGGCGGCGGACCCAGAGCTACATGGCCAGCGTCTGGGGCGTCTCGGCCATCGTCGGACCCCTGGCCGGCGCCTTCATCGTGCAGCACATCTCCTGGGCCTGGGTGTTCTGGATCAACATCCCGCTGGGAATCCTGGCGGCGGCCGGCCTCTTCATGTTCCTGCACGAGGACGTCGAGCACAGGACCCGCCCGATCGACGTGCTGGGCGCGGGCCTCTTCACGGTAGGCGTCACGGCCCTGCTCCTGGCGATCAGTCCCACCGGCGGGCCGGGCCTCCTGTCTCACCCGCTCCTCTACGCGGCCCTGTTCGTGCTCGTCGCGCCTCTGTTCGTGCTGTGGGAGCGGCGGGCGCAGGACCCGATGCTGGATTTCGGGCTCTGGTCGCAGAAGGTGATCGCCGCGGCCAACGCGGCGACGCTGGCGGCAGGCCTCGGCCTGATCGGCCTGACCGCCTGCCTGCCGATCTACATCCAGGCCGTGCTGGGCCGAAGCCCGATCGTCTCGGGCCTGACCTTGACCGCCATGGCCGTGGGATGGCCGATCGCCGCCACCGTCTCGGCGCGCGCCTTCCTGCCGATCATGGGCATGCGCGCGACGCTCAGGTCCGGCGCGGTGATCATGCTCGCCGGCGCGCTCGGCTTCCCGTTCGTGAATCCACAGAACGGCCTGTGGCTCTCCACGCTCGGCGCCTTCCTGATGGGCTCGGGCATGGGGATGATGAGCTACACCGCCGTGCTCCTGCTGCAGGCCTCGGTGGACTGGTCCAGGCGCGGAGCGGCCACCGCCTCGAACGTCTTCGCCCGCCTGATCGGCAATACCCTCGGCGCGGCGGTGATGGGGGCGATCCTGAACCTCGGCCTCCGGCTCGGCGGGGCGGACGTCAGCTCCGATCAGATCCGCGCCCTGATGGACCGCCATCCCGGCGGCCCGGCGATCCAGGCGGTGGATCCGGTGCTGAAAGCCGCCCTCGGCGGGGCCCTGCACTGGGTCTTCGTGGCCATGGGCGCGTTGGCGATCCTGACCCTCGTCGCCGCCTGGGCGATGCCCGAGCCCGAGGTGGAGGAGCCGTTCCGGCGGCAGGTCGCCGTTCCCAAGCCCGAGGCGGCCAAATAGGAGTCAGACCTCGGCGCCGTCCCGCGCCTCGTCGCCGATCACGAGCGAACCGCCCCGGATCACGTTGCAGCAGACGCCGCCGCGCCAGTCGGGGCGCATGGCCGGGCGAAGGCCCATCAGGGCGCGGTCCATCAGGACGCAGGGCTTGGTCTCCTCGGCGACCTCGAGCACGACCTCGCCGATCCGAAGTCGCGCGCCGACCTGGCGCGGGCGCTCCAGCCCCTCGACGTAGAGGTTCGCCCGGCGGGTCAGCCAGGGCAGGGGCGCCAGGGCGCCGGCGTCGCGGCAGGCGTCCTCCCAGCCCTCGCGGAACAGCACCGTCACTTGCCGGCCCGGCTTGGCGCCCCGGCAATCGCCCTCGACGCCGGCCTCGAGCGAGACCTTGGCGGCCTGGAGGACTTCCATCGGCTCGTCCTTCACGAGGGCGCGCGCAATGCCGATCAGCCGGCCGGTCATGGCCGCCATCCTCGAGGAAGCTCAGCCGAAAGACGGCTGCTAGTGTCCCATTCCGAAGTTCGCCAGCGCTTTTGCCAGGCAGATGCGAACTTCGGAATGATCGGGACACTAGCAAGTCTATGATTCTAGTGTGGTTTAAGGATCAGAAGTTCGCAACTGCGGGAGCCGCCATCATCATGCGAACTTCTGATCCACCACACTAGACGACCTTCACGCGGGCGCCGATTCCGGCAAGTCGGTCCCGAAGGCGCGCTGGTAGAACTCGGCCACCGTCGGGCGCTCGAGCTCGTCGCACTTGTTCAGGAAGGTCATCCGGAAGCCGAGCGCCAGGTCGCCGCCGAAGATCTCGGCGTTCTGGGCCCAGGTGATCACGGTCCTGGGGCTCATCACCGTGGAGATGTCGCCGTTCATGAAGGCGTTGCGGGTCATGTCGGCGACGCGGACCATGGCGGCGATGGTGCGCTTGCCCTCCGCCGTCTTGGAATAGGCCGGCGCCTTGGCCAGCACGATCTCCTGCTCCACGTCGTGGGCCAGGTAGTTGAGCGTGGTGACGATCGACCAGCGGTCCATCTGGCCCTGGTTGATCTGCTGCGTGCCGTGATAGAGGCCGGTGGTGTCGCCAAGGCCGATGGTGTTGGTCGTGGAGAACAGCCGGAAATAGGGGTGCGGGCGGATCACCCGGTTCTGGTCGAGCAAGGTCAGGCGGCCCTGGGCCTCGAGAACCCGCTGGATCACGAACATCACGTCCGGCCGGCCCGCGTCGTACTCGTCGAAGACGAGCGCGATCGGCCGCTGGATCGCCCAGGGCAGCATGCCCTCGCGGAACTCGGTGATCTGCTTGCCGTCCTGCAGGACGATGGCGTCCTTGCCGACCAGGTCGATCCGCGACACGTGCGAGTCCAGGTTCACCCGGATCAGCGGCCAGTTCAGGCGTGCGGCGACCTGCTCGATGTGGGTGGATTTTCCGGTGCCGTGATAGCCCTGGATCATCACCCGCCGGTCGTAGGCGAAGCCGGCGCAGATCGCGAGCGTGGTCTGCGGGTCGAACTTGTACGCCGGATCGAACTCCGGCACGTGCGGATCGCGTTCGCTGAAGGCCGGGACCTTCATGTCGGAATCCACGCCGAAGGTCTCGCGGATGGAGACCTCCTTGTCCGGCATCAAGGTGAGCAGCGTGTCCTGGGTTTCGGTATCGAGCGGCATGACGGGCCTCTATTAGGCGCCCGAGCGCCGCCGGTCCAGGGCGGCGTCGGGCGGGACGCGCTTCGCTGCGGGAATTGGCCGCGATATGGGCCTTTGGGGTCACGCGTCAAGCTTGGCGCGACTCGGCGCCGCGCCGATGATGCGGGGGCCGGGAGACCGTGGTCATGGACAGCCGCAATGCCTCAGACGATCTGGCCAAGGAGCTGCTCGGCAAGGCCTACGCCGAGCTGACGCCGGTCCAGAAGAGCGTCATCGATCTGATCTGCGCGGAGGCGCCCAGCGGCATCAGCCCGGACCTGAACCTGGACGATCGCACCTTCTGGCAGAGGCTGGCCGACCATGTGGCGGCGGTGGGCGGATCGTGGGGCTTCATCGGGGCGTTCGGGGTCTTCCTGGTGCTGTGGACCGGAGCCAACGTCTGGATCCTGGGCCACTACTTGGGCAGGCCGTTCGACCCCTATCCCTTCATCTTCCTGAACCTCCTGCTCTCGATGCTGGCGGCGATCCAGGCGCCGGTGATCATGATGAGCCAGAACCGCGCGGCGGCGAAGGACCGGCTGCAGGCCGAGCACGACTACATGGTCAACCTCAGAGCCGAGCTGGAGATCATGCGCCTGCACGACAAGCTGGACGAGCTGCGCTCGCGCGAGATCGAGTCCCTGCTGACCAGCCAGACCGAGGCGATCAAGCTGCTGAAGAAGGAGGTCTCGGCCCTGAAGCAGGCGAAGGCGGCCAAGGGAGCCTGAAGCGATGGACGAGCAGGCGGCCTTCGTCGTGGTCTTCGCCATCTTCGAGGACCTGACCCAACTGGACTTCACCGGCCCGTTCGAGGTCCTGACCCGGCTGCCGAGGGCGCAGGCGATCATCGCCTCGCGCGATGGCGGAACCGTGCGCGCGGGCCACGGCATGGCGTTCGAGGGAACGCGCCGGCTCGCCGAGATCGATCGCTGCAACCTGATCTGCGTGCCCGGCGGGCCGGGAACCGCGGCGGCCATGCTTGATGAGGCCTATATCGCCGAGGTCCGCCGCCTGGCGCACGGCGCGCGCTATGTCACCTCGGTCTGCACCGGCTCGCTGATCCTGGGCGCGGCGGGGCTGCTGAAGGGCAAGAAGGCGGCCTGCCACTGGGCCTCGCGCGACTTCCTGAAGGCTTTCGGCGCGACGCCGGCCAAGGACCGGGTGGTGGTCGACGGGCGGATCATCACCGGCGGCGGCGTCACCGCCGGCATCGACTTCGGCCTGACCGTCGCCGCGGAAGTGGCGGGCAGGGACCACGCGGAGCTGATCCAGCTCTCGCTGGAGTATGCGCCCAAGCCGCCGTTCAAGGCGGGCGAGCCGTGGACGGCGCGCGACGCCCTGGTGGCCGCCTATCTCAAGGGCTCCCAGCGCTGGACCGAGGAGCGCGGGGCCGCCGTGAAGATCGCGGCGGAGCGGTTGACTGGCGGCTAGGCCATCTCCACGGCCATGGCGACGCCTTCGCCGCCGCCGATGCAGAGGGAGGCCACGCCCTTCCTGCCGCCGCGCGCCTGGAGCGCCGACAGCAGCGTCGCGACGATCCGCGCGCCCGAGGCGCCGATCGGGTGGCCGAGCGCGCAGGCGCCGCCGTTCACGTTCAGGATGTCGTGCGGGATCGACAGATCCTTCATCGCGGCCATGGCGACCACGGCGAAGGCCTCGTTGACCTCGAAAAGGTCAACGTCGGAGACGCGCCAGCCGGCCTTGTCCAGCACCTTGCGGATGGCCGGGATCGGGGCGGTGGTGAACTGTGCGGGTTCCTGGGCGTGGGCGCCGTGGGCGACGATCGTCGCCACGACCGGAAGGCCGAGGGCCTCGGCGACCGACTTGCGGGTCAGCACCAGGGCCGCGGCGCCGTCCGAGATCGAGGAGGCGTTGGCGGCCGTCACCGTGCCATCCGGCGTGAAGGCAGGACGCAGGGTCGGAATCTTGGCCGGATCGGCCTTCTGAGGCTGCTCGTCGGCCGCGACGGTCTCCGAGCCGCGGCGGGACTTGATCTCCACCGGCGTGATCTCGCGCTCGAAGGCGCCGGACGTCTGGGCCGCCTTGGCCCGGTTCAGGCTCTCGATGGCGAATTCGTCCTGCAGCTCGCGGGTGAACTGGTAGGCGCGGGCGGTGTCCTCGGCGTAGAGGCCCATGGCCTTGCCCTCGTAGGCGTCCTCCAGGCCGTCCAGCATCATGGAGTCGTAGACCGTGTCGTGGCCGATGCGCGCGCCCGAGCGGTGCTTGGCGAGAAGGTACGGCGAGTTGGTCATGCTCTCCATGCCGCCCGCCACGATCACGTCCGCCGAGCCGGCCGCCAGCATGTCGTGGGCGTAGATCGCGGTCTGCATGCCTGAGCCGCAGACCTTGTTCACGGTCACCGCCTCCGCGGACTTCGGCAGCCCGGCGCCCAGCGTCGCCTGGCGGGCGGGCGCCTGGCCAAGTCCCGCGGGCAGCACGCAGCCCATGAACACCTTGTCCACCTGCTCGCCCTTGAGGCCCGCCCGCTCGACCGCCGCCTTGATCGCCGCCGCGCCCAGCTCGGTCGACTTGGCGCCGGAGAGCGAGCCCTGGAAGCCGCCCATCGGGGTCCTGGCGTAGGCGGCGATGACGATCGGATCGGCGGCTTGCGGCATCGGGAACCTCCGGAAATGTTGCGGCGCAACACATGGTCCCTCGCGCCCGAGAAGGCAAGCGCAGGGCGGGCGCCCGGAAGGCCCCAGCGTTAAACACGTTTTCAGCTAATTGCGTCAGGCTTGCGCCAGGCGAGGAACTTAACAATGAAAAAGACGCTTGAAGCGTCATCCTCCCGGCCCGCGAAAGGGAAGGCCGCGGACCTGGATTGGCTGGCGCCGCTGGCGGCCGAGATGGCCGGCCTGGGCTACTGGCACTATGCCGCCCCGGAAGATCGGCTCACCCTGTCGGACGAGGTCTACAAGATCTACGGCCTGGACCCGAAGACGGTCACGCCGAACCTGAGCCTGCTGGACTCGGCCTGCCATCCCGACGACCGTGAACGCCTCGCCCGGCATCGCAAGGAGCGGTCCGGCAAGGAAGCCGAGATCGAGGTGCGCATTGTGCGCCCCGACGGCGAGGTTCGGCACGTCATCGCCAAGAGCAGGGTGGAGACCGGTCCGCGCGGGCAGATCCTGGTTCGATACGGCACCTTGTCCGACATTACCGAAATGAAGCGCGCCGAGGCGGCCGCCCGGGAGAGCGAGGAGCGCTACCGGTTCCTCGCCGAGCATGCGCCCGACATGATCTCGCGCGTCACCCCCGAAGGGGAGATCAAGTACCTGTCGCCGTCGTGCGAGCGGGTGTTCGGCTATACGCCCGAGGAGCACATCAAGCTGACACCGATGGAGATGTGCCATCCGGACGACATCGGCGGCGTCGGCTCGGCGATCGTCGGCATGACCGAAAAGCGCCAGACGCGCCTGGACGAGCCCCTGCGCTACCGCGCCCGCCACAAGGACGGGCGCTGGATCTGGGTGGAGGCCAACCCGATCCTGATCCTGGACCAGAACGGCGAGCCCCTGGAGTTCGTCGACATCGTCCGCGATATCACCGACACGGTGCTCACCCAGGCCGAGTTGCGCGAAGCGCGCGCCGACGCCGAGGCCGCGGCCACCGCCAAGTCGACCTTCCTGGCCAACATGAGCCATGAACTGAGGACGCCTCTGACGTCGATCATCGGCTTCTCCCGCCTGCTGCGCGAGCGCGAGGACCTTTCGGGCGAAGCGGGCCACTACGCCAAGCGCATCGCCGACGCGAGCGAGGCGCTGCTGACGATCATCAACGACGTGCTGGACTTCTCCAAGCTGGAGGCCGGGCAGGTGGCGCTGGAGGCCCGTCCGCTTTCGGTCGCCAGGCTGGCGGACGAGGCCATGGGCCTGGTCAGCCTGCAGGCGGCGGCCAAGGGCGTGGCGCTGCGCATGGACCTGGACCCGCAGACGCCCGCGCTGATCGAGGGCGACATGGCGCGCCTTCGGCAGGTGCTGCTGAACCTGCTCAGCAACGCGGTGAAGTTCACCGACAGCGGGGCGGTGACCATCCGGACCCGGTGGCGCGACGCCGGCGACGGCGGCCGGCTCAGGGTCAGCGTCGTCGACACTGGCCAGGGCATCGCGCCCGAGAAGGTCAGCCGGCTGTTCGAGAGGTTCTCCCAGGCGGACGTGTCGATCAACCGCACCCACGGCGGCACAGGCCTGGGCCTCGCCATCTGCAAGGGCATCGTCGGGCTGATGGAGGGCAAGATCGGGGTCCGGAGCCGGCCGGGTCGGGGCTCCACCTTCTGGTTCGAGATCCCAGCCAAGCCCGCCGCCGCCGCCGAGGCGGAGACGGTGGAGGAGAGCGTCCTGGAGACAGGTCCCCTGAGGATGCTGGTCGTGGACGACACGCCGGTGAACCGCGAGCTCGTGCGGCTGATGCTCTCGCCGCTGGGGCTGCACATCGAGGAGGCCGGCGGCGGCGCCGAAGGGATCCAGGCGGCGTCGGCGAAGACCTTCGACCTGATCCTGATGGACGTGCGGATGCCCGGCGTCGACGGCCTGGAAGCCACGCGGGCGATCCGCGCCTCGGACGGACCCAACGCCCGCACGCCGATCCTGGCCCTGACCGCAGACGTTCAGCCGGAGAACACGGCCGCGTGTCGCGACGCCGGCATGGACGATGTGCTCGCCAAGCCGATCGTGCCCCGGGAGCTGCTGTCCAAGATCACGCGCTGGTCCGCCGGCGCCGCAGCCGAGGGCGAGCCGCCTCTCGCGCGGACGGCCAAGGCCGTGGCATAGAGTCTCCGGCGAAGGCCGGAGGACCCCATGGCGCACCCCAAGGTTTCGGTGGAGGACCGTTTCGATCTGACGGACCTGATCTCGCGCTATTGCTGGGCGCTGGATATGGGCGACGTCGAGGGCTACCTCGACTGCTTCACCGAGGATGGGGTGATCGACCACGATCCGCCCGGGCGCTGCCGGGGACGCGAGGAGATCCGCCGGCTCACCGAGTTCCTCTGGTACGAGCACCCGAACAACTACCTCGGCCGCCAGCATCGGATGAGCCAGGTCCTGATGACGCCGGAAGAGCCTGGCGTGCGGATCAAGGCCTTCTGGACCATCCTCCAGCACGACGTCTTCACCGGCCAGAACTTCGTCTTCGGCCTGGGGCTTTGGGACGCGCTCGCGGTGAAGGAGGACGACGGCGTCTGGCGGCTGAAGACCCTGGCCGTCGACATCTGGCGAGACGGCAAGGTCCCGTGGATGGGTGACGCACGGGCCTGGACCAAGCGCACAGAGGCCATCCGCGCCTAGGCCCGTGTCACGCACCTTCAATCCGGTCTTCCAGGGGCTGCCCACCACCATCTTCACGGTGATGTCAGGCCTGGCGGTCGAGCACGGGGCGATCAACCTCGGCCAGGGCTTCCCCGATTCGCCGGGCCCGAGGACGTGCGCCGCAAGGCCGCCGAGGCGGTGCTGCACGGCTCGAACCAGTATCCGCCCATGACCGGGCTGCCGGAGCTGCGCGAGGCGGTGGCGGCCCACTATGGGCGCTTCCATGGCGTGCAGCTCGACTGGAAGCGGCAGGTCCTGGTCACCTCCGGCGCGACGGAGGCGCTGGCCGCCTCGATCATGGGCCTGATCGCGCCGGGCGACGAGGCGGTTCTGCTCGAGCCCGCCTACGATTGCTATGCGCCGCAGGTGCGCGCCGCCGGCGGGGTCCCGAGGTCGGTGCGGCTTGAGCCGCCGAACTGGGAGATCACATCCGAAGCTCTTGAACGCGTCACGAATTCAAAGACCAAGCTCGTGATCTTCAACAATCCCCAGAACCCGGCGGCGCGGGTCTATTCGCGCGAGGAGCTCGAGGTCCTGGCCGACTGGTGCGTCCGCCATGACGTGATCGCGGTCTGCGACGAGGTCTGGGAGCACGTGGTGTTCGACGGCCTGTCGCACACGCCGCTGATCGCCCTGCCGGGGATGGCCGAGCGCTGCGTCAAGATCGGCTCGGCGGGCAAGATCTTCTCGCTCACCGGCTGGAAGGTGGGGTTCGTCTGCGCCGCGCCCGAGTTGCTGGAGGTGATCGCCAAGACCCACCAGTTCCTGACCTTCACCACGCCGCCCAACCTGCAGATCGCGGTCGCCTATGGCCTCGGCAAGGAGGCGGCCTATTTCGAGGAGATGCGCGCCGGCTACGCCCGCTCGCGCGACCGGCTGGCCGGCGGCCTCGCCCAGGAAGGGTTCGTGGTGATCCCGAGCGAGGGCACCTACTTCCTGAACGTCGACATCGCCGCCTCCGGCGTCAACATCGACGACGAAGCCTTCTGCCGGCGTGCGGTCGTCGAGGCGGGCGTGGCGGCGATCCCCGTCTCGGCGTTCTACGGATCCAACCCGGTGCGCAACGTCGTGCGGCTGTGCTTCGCCAAGCGCGACGAGACGATCGACGCGGGGATCGAGCGGCTCAGCCGCGCGCGGCGTATGTTCTGATCCTAAGGGCCCCTGGCATCCGGCGGCTCGGGCGCCTAACATGCCTGTCGTGAGGGACGTCCGGATGCCAAAGCGCCTCATCGCCGCCGCCATGGCGGCCATCGCCCTGTGCGCCGCCGGGGCGGCGCCCGCCCGCCCGGCTCCCCGGCCCGTGGCCTGCGGGGACGCCTGCCTGAAGGGCTTCGTCGACCGCTATCTGGACGCGCTCGCCGCGCGCGATCCCTCGCGATTGCCGGTGACCGCTGACGTGCGCTTCACGGAGAACACCCGGCCGCTCAAGCTCGGAGACGGCCTCTGGGGCACGGTCACGAAGATCGGCCCATACCGGCACTACTTCACCGATCCCAAGACCGGCGAGGTCGGCTTCTTCGGGAACCTGGAGGAGCAGGGGACGCCGGCCCTGTTCGTGCTCCGCCTGAAGATCGAGGGCGGCAGGAAGATCAGCCAGGTCGAGACCATCGTCGTGCGTAAGCAGGACATGGGCAATTTCCTCAACACCGACCGGACCCTCAAGCCGATCTGGCAGGAGGTCACGCCGCCCGCCCAGCGCCTGCCGCGCAGCGACTTGGTGAGAATCGCCAACCTCTACTTCGAGGCGCTGGTGAAGGATTCCGGCGACGTCGCGCCCTTCGATGACGACTGCGTTCGGATCGAGAACGGCGTCCAGACGGTCAACAACAAGGCCGCCGCCGGCCAGCCGTCGGACCTCGCCAAGGGCTTCAACCCCGGCGCCATGACCTGCCGCGAGCAGATCAACACCAGGCTCTTCAGCTACATCACCCGCATCCAGCCGCGCCGGTATGTGGTGGTGGACGAGCCGCACCAGGCGGTGCTGGCCATCGTGATGTTCCACCACAACGGCCGGATCACCGAGGTCGACGTGCCCGGCCACGGCAAGCAGAAGATGACGGCCGCGGCGCTTCGGCCGTTCGACGTGGTGATCGCGGAGGCGTTCCGGATCAAGGACGGCAAGATCCGCGAGGTCGAGGCGGTGATGACCAGCCTGCCCTACGGCTCGGACACCGGCTGGGACAAGTAGGCCCCGGCGGCCGCTTCCGGGCTGTCCACATCATGCGTGCGACGGGCCGTCAGGGGGCCGGCTGGCCTTCGGGCGCGCCTCTGGACAGCTTGTCGGGCAACGGCTCGCCGTCGGGCGTGAACTCCAGCGAGACCGAGTTGATGCAGTAGCGCAGGCGCGTGGGCGGCGGGCCGTCCGGGAAGACGTGGCCCTGGTGGCTGTCGCAGCGGGCGCAGCGCGTCTCGGTGCGGACCATGCCGTAGGCGGTGTCGCGCACCAGCTTGATGTGCGCCTCCGCGAACGGCTCGAAGAAGCTCGGCCAGCCGGTGCCCGACTCGAACTTCGCGCCGGACCGGAACAGCGGCAGGCCGCACAGCCGGCAGCCGTAGACGCCGGCGGTCTTGTTGTTCAGCAGGCCGCCGCAGAAGGGCGCCTCGGTGCCGTGTCGCAGCAGGACCTCGCGCTCCTCCTCGGTGAGCGCGGCCTCGAGCTTCGCGAGCTGGGTCGGCGTGGGCGCGGAGAGGTCGAAACCGGAGGTGGTCGTAGAAATGTCGGCCGCCATGGGGCGCTCCCGGGGTCTTGAGCCGCCGCAAGGGCGCGGCGGGACGGTTGGGAATATAAGACCTCGACGAGGCGCGTGCGCCACCCCTGGAGAACGTGCGGTTGGAACAGTTCGAGCGGCTGGCGCTGGCCCTGGCGATCGGCTTCCTGGTGGGGGTCGAGCGGGGATGGCGCGCCCGCGATGTCGCCGAGGGCGGCCGCACGGCGGGAATCCGCACCTATGCGCTTTCCGGGCTCCTGGGCGGGATCGCCGGCGTGCTGGCGCAGTCGCTCGGCGGCTGGGCGTTCGCCGCGATCGCAATTCCCTTCGCGACGGCCTTCGTCCTGTTCAAGCAGCGCGAGCAGGAGGCGGAGCACGACCACTCGGTCACCGCGATCGTCGCGGCCCTGCTGGTCTTCACTCTGGGGGCCTACGCCATGGTCGGCGACTGGCGCCTGGCCGCCGCCGCAGCGGTGGTCGCGACCGCGCTCCTGGCGTTCAAGAGCGTCCTGCACACCTGGCTGAAGCGGCTGACGTGGCCCGAACTGCGCGGCGCCCTGGTGCTCCTGGCCATGAGCTTTGTGGCCCTGCCGCTGCTCCCGGACCAGGACTTCGGCCCCTACGGCGCGGTCAATCCGCACGAGCTGTGGCTCCTCACCATCGTACTGACCGGCGTCTCCTTCGCCGCCTATGCGGCCATCCGGATCTACGGCCCGACCAAGGGCGTGGTCCTGGGCGCGCTCGTCGGCGCCCTGATCTCCTCGACCGCGGTCACCCTGGACGTGGCGCGGCGGAGCAAGGCCGGCCAGGTCGGCGCGGCGACGGGGGCCGGCGCGGCCCTTCTGGCCGGCGCGGTGATGGCCGGCCGGATCGCCCTGGTCGCCGGCGTGCTGGCGCCGGTTCTGCTCGAGCGCCTCGCGGCGCCTCTGGGCGCCTTCGCGGCCGTCTCCGTCGCCGTGGCCTTCGCGCTCGTGCGGCGGGGCGGCGGCGCCCCGGGCCCGTCGGCCGAGCCGCCCATGACGAGCCCGCTCGACCTCAAGGCCGTGTTCCGCTTCGCCCTGATCCTGGGCGCCGTCATGGCCGCCGCGCGGGTGTTGTCGGCCCTCTTCGGGTCCGGCGCTCTGATCCCGCTGGCGGCCGGCGCCGGACTTGCCGACGTCGACGCCGTGACCCTGACGGTGGGACAGATGGCGGCCAAGGGCCTGGACCTTCATCTTGGCGCCTGGGCTATCCTCACCGCGGGCCTGGCGGACAGCCTCTCCAAGTCGGCGATCGCGGCGCTGGCCGGCGGCCGGCGCTTCGGCGCGCCCTTCGTCCTCGGCACGCTGGCCGCCATCACCGCGGCCGGCGCCGCCCTGTGGATCGAGCGCTGAAGGCGGCGGCCGGTCCGGTTTACCTGGCGGCCGGCGAGGCCTAGAAGCCAGGGCTTCCAGGCGAGTGGCGCCCCGAGGGCTGGGCTTGTTCGGCAAGATACTGATCGCCAATCGGGGCGAGATCGCCGTGCGCGTGATCCGGACGGCCCGGCGGCTGGGGATAGCGACCGTGCAGGTCTATTCCGAAGCTGACGCCGGCTCGCTCGCGGTCGAGATGGCGGACGAGGCGGTCCTGATCGGCCCGCCGCCCGCCGCCCAATCCTATCTGGTGATCGACAGGATCATCGCCGCGGCCAGGCAGACCGGGGCCGAGGCGGTTCATCCGGGCTACGGCTTCCTGTCCGAGCGGCCGGAGTTCGCCAGGGCGCTCCAGGCCGAGGGGATCGCCTTCATCGGCCCGAACGCCGACGCCATCGAGGCGATGGGCGACAAGATCGCGTCCAAGCGCTTCGCCGCAGAGGCGGGGGTCTCCACCGTCCCGGGCCACGCCGACGTGATCGCCGAGCCCGAGGACGCCGTGCGGATCGCCGAGGAGATCGGCTACCCGGTGATGATCAAGGCCTCGGCCGGCGGCGGCGGCAAGGGCATGCGCATCGCCTTCTCCCGCAAGGACGTGGAGGAAGGTTTCGGCGCGGCCCGGGCCGAGGCGGCGGCGAGCTTCGGCGACGACCGCGTCTTCATCGAGAAGTTCATCACCTCGCCGCGCCACATCGAGATCCAGGTGCTGGGCGACAAGCACGGGAACATCGTCCACCTCAACGAGCGTGAATGCTCGATCCAGCGCCGCAACCAGAAGGTCATCGAGGAGGCGCCGTCGCCGCTGCTCGACGAGGCCACGCGCCAGGCGATGGGCGCCCAGGCGATCGCCCTGGCGCGGGCGGTCGCCTACGACTCCGCCGGCACGGTCGAGTTCATCGTCGGCCCGGACAAGCGCTTCTACTTCCTGGAGATGAACACCCGCCTGCAGGTCGAGCACCCGGTCACCGAGCTGATCACGGGCGTGGACCTCGTCGAACAGATGATCCGCGTCGCGGCGGGCGAGACGCTGTCGCTGGCCCAGGCTGATCTCAGGCCCAGGGGCTGGGCGATCGAGAGCCGGGTCTATGCCGAGGATCCCTATCGCGGTTTCCTGCCGTCGATCGGACGGCTCGTCCGCTATCAGGCCCCGGTCGAGGGCAGGGTGGGCGAGGCCGTGGTCCGCAACGATGCGGGCGTGCGCGAAGGCGATGAGATCTCGATGTTCTACGATCCGATGATCGCCAAGCTCTGCGCCTGGGCGCCCGATCGGCCCCGCGCCGTGGCCGCGATGGCCGGCGCCCTGGACGGTTTCGTGATCGAGGGGGTGGAGCACAACCTGCCGTTCCTTTCGGCGGTGATGGACCAGGACCGCTTCGCCGAAGGACGGCTTTCCACGGGCTATATCGCCGAGGAGTTCCCGGAGGGATTCCAGGGGCTCGAGCCCACGGCGCGCCAGCTCGACATGATGGTCGCCGCGGCGGCCTGGATGCACCGGCTGCAGGCTCGTCGGCGCGCAAACGGCTCGAGGTTCAGGGACGACTGGATCGTCGCCATCGGCGAGCGGCGCATCCCGATCCGCCTCGACCGCTCCGACGAGGGCCTCGACGTGGAGCTTGTCGCCGAAGGCCGCGTCCTCTGGCTTGCCGAGGTGGACTGGCGGCCCGGCCGGCCGCTGTTCGGGGGGCGGCTGGACGGGGAGGCTTTCGTCCTTCACGCCGCGCCGGCCGCGGAGGGTTGGCGCATCCGCTGTCGGGCCGCGCGGGCGCGGGTTCTGGTGCTGAGCCCCCGCTCGGCCGAGTTGCACGACCGGCTGCCGGAGAAGACCCCGGCCGACACCTCGCGCCTGATCCTGTCGCCCATGCCGGGTCTCGTGGTCTCGGTCGCGGTCGAGCCGGGCCAGGCGGTCAAGGCCGGCGAGACCGTGGCCGTGGTCGAGGCCATGAAGATGCAGAACATCATCCGCGCCGAGCGGGACGGTGTGATCAAGGCGATCGGGGCCAGGCCCGGCGAGAGCATCGCCGCCGACGAGGTGCTGATCGAGTTCGCCTGACTTCCGTCGGCGAATCCTGTCGCCGAATTCAGTTGGCGGCGGCCAGACGAGTGATAGCCTTCCCCTCAGAGGCGAATGCTGGGGAAACACAATGAACCTCGTCCAGATGCTGATCAGCTTCGAAGGGCGGATGCGTCGGCGCGACTTCTGGCTGAGCGTCCTGATCCTGCTCGTGGCCCAATGGATCCTGCAGGCCGTCCTGGGGGCGCTGTTCTGGCCCGCCCTGGTCTTCACGCCGGATGATGAGCCCTGGCGGTGGATGTACTGGAGCCAGTGGTCCGCGGGACTGGGCGTGATCTGGCTCGTGCTGCTGTGGCCCAGGCTCGCGATCGGCGTGAAGCGGTTCCACGACCGCGACAAGTCGGGCCTGTGGCTGCTGCTCTGCCTGATCCCGGTGATCGGCTGGATCTGGCTCCTGATAGAGCTCGGGTTCCTGGATGGAACGCCCGGGCCGAACAAGTTCGGGCCATCGCCCAAGGGCGCGAACGCGGACGCCGCCGCGACGGCCTGAACAGCCGGTTGAGGGAAGCGGCCGAATTCGTCGACGAGGCCGGCGCACAGGGCGCGGCCTGAACGATCGCAGGGAGGGGAGGCGATGTCTTTTGCGCAGAAGATGTTCAGTTTCCAGGGGCGGATGCGCCGGCGCGACTGGTGGATCGGCGTGCTGATCCTGATCGTGGCCAAGGTCGTCCTGTCGGCGTGCGGCAACGCCGTCGTCGGGGCGTCGATGTTCCCGATGATGGCGCTTTCCAGCTCCGGCGAGGTCGACCTGGGCGCCATGCTCGTGAAGAGCCTCGAGGTCCAGGCCATCGTTTCGCTGGTCCTGCTGTGGCCGTCGCTCGCGATCGGGTTCAAGCGCCTGCACGACCGCAACCGTCCCGGCTGGTGGCTGCTCGTGCTCACTGCCCTGTCATGGGTCCAGCAGGGGCTCCGTTTTCAACGCCTGCACGAGGGCGGGGACCTGATGTCCATGCTCCAGCCGGGCCTGCCCGGCGGGCTCCTGCTGCTCGTGATCGTGATCGTCGGGATCTGGCTCCTCATCGAGATGGGCTTCCTCGACGGAACTCAGGGACCCAACAAGTACGGGCCCTCGCCCAAGGGGATCGAGGCCGTCTGAGCCGCTCGCGCTTCCCTCGGTCGGCAGGCGCGATTAGGGTCCGCCCGGCGCCTGCGGCCTGAGGGAATCGATGAACGGACGCCTGGACTGGACCGAGCTGCTCTTCTCGTCGGCGGGGCGGCTGTCGCGTGCGCCGTTCATCGTCACGGCCGCGGCCCTGTTCGGCGCGGCCGCGCTGTTCGAGTTCTCTGACGTCCCAGCCCGCGCGCTGGATCCTCGGGCTCGTGGTCTATCCGGTGCTCCTGTGGTGCGGCGCCTCGATCACGGCCAAGCGCCTGCACGACCGTGGTCGTTCGGGCTGGTGGGCGGCGCTGGTGCTCCTGGCGGTGGTGGCGGTCTGGACGCCGCCGCAGAGCTATCTGGACTTCCTGTTCTCGCTGGTCCTGATCTGGGCGGCCATCGAGCTGTGCGCCATGCCGGGCGAGCAGGGCGCCAACCGGTTCGGTCCCAATCCCCTGAGACCGGCCGTCGCGTGACGCGCTCCACCTGGAGACGGTTGACGAGGCGTCCTGCGCTGTTCGAAAACAGGCCCTTGAGCTGTTAACGATATCGCGCTGGCCCCCAGGGCCGAGCGCGGACACGGCCGCAAGGTGAGGGAACGCCTCGGCGCAGAGTTCCGTTGGGCTTTGATCGCTGGAATCTCGGGAGGCTCGTTCAGATGTTCGGGACGTTGTTCGGCTTCAAGGGCAGGCTCAGCCGCGCGGGTTTCATCGAGGCGTTGCTGTCCATCGTCCTGATCGATGTGGGCGTCTTCCTGTTCTCCAGGTACGTCGGCGACTACGGCATGCCCGGCGGCGACCCCACCCATGGGGTCCTGACCGGCGACCTTCCCAAGTGGCTGCCGATCGCCTTCGCGGTCCTGACGGTCTGGTCGCTCCTTGCCGTGATGGTGAAGCGTTGCCACGACCGCAGCCGGCCCGGCTGGCTGCTCCTGATCGCCGTGGTTCCGGTGATCGGCTGGCTCTGGCTGCTGGTCGACCTGTTCATCCTTGGCGGGACCAAGGGCCGCAACCGCTATGGCCGCCAGCCGCACAGCCATGAGCCCGAGCCCTGGAGCGGCGTCTGGGCGCCGGATCCCGAGCCCGCAACGGCGGACGCGGCGGCGGCGGACCCTCATCACGGCGAGGCCGGCCTGGACTGGACCGGCCAGGGCGTCGCCTCCGGCCATGACCACGGCGGCCATGACCACGGCGACCATGGCCACGGCGGCCACGATGATCATGGCCACGACGCTCATGGTCATGAGGATCATGGTCACGATGATCACGTCCACGCCGCCCACGACGCCCACGCCCATGACGATCATGGCCACGGCGACGACCACGACCACGGCCATGCCGCTCACGATTCGCACGGACACGACGATCACGGCCATGGCGCCCATGCCGAGGCGTCCCATGGCGACGATCACGGGCACGGCGACCATGGCCATGACGACCATGGCCATGACGACCGCGGCCATGACGACCATGGCCATGACGACCATGGCCACGCTGACCGCGGGCATGACGACCACGGGCATGGCCACGGCGCGCACGCCGATGCGCACGAGGAGCACCACGCCCACGCCTGAGGCGGCGGCCGCCGAGGCCAGGCGTCAGATCGGCGCCTTGGCCGGCGTGGTGGGACCGAACACCAGCTCGAAGCCGCTCTTCAGGGCCGCGTCGGCCTCGTCCATGCCGACGGGCCGGCCGAGGTCGACCAGGCTCGTGACGCCATGCTCGGCGATGCCGCACGGGACGATGCCGGCGTAATGGCCGAGGTCGGGCTCCACGTTCAGGCTGATCCCGTGGTAGGTCACCCAGCGGCTGACGCGCACGCCGATGGCGGCGATCTTGTCCTCGCCGGGGTCATCGGCGGCCCTGCGGCGGACCCACACGCCCACCCGGCCCGGCCGGATCTCGCCGTCCACGTTGAAGGTCGCCAGCGCTGCGATGATCCAGGCTTCCAGGGCGCGGACGAACCGCCTGACGTCGCGCCCTCGCCTTGTGAGGTCGAGCATCACATAGGCGATCCGCTGGCCGGGCCCGTGATAGGTGTACTGGCCGCCGCGGCCGGACTCGAACACCGGCAGGAAGTCCGGGTCGAGCAGGTCCTGGGCCTTGGCCGAGACGCCGGCGGTGTAGAGCGGCGGGTGCTCCAGGAGCCAGACCAGCTCGCTCGCCTGGCCCGCCGCTATCGCGGCCGTGCGCGCCTTCATCGCCTCGACGGCCTCTGTATAGCCGACGCGCGTCTCTGAGACGGCCCAACCGACGGCCGCGCCGTCCTCGCGCAGCAGCCTGAAGTCCGGCGAGCCGCCGGCGTTTAACTCGCGGTCAAGCATGTCAGCGGCAATGTGGACCAGGCTCCAACTCGCGCAAGAGGCGGGGCCCGAAGGCGGGGTGGTGCGGCTTGAGCCAGGTCAGCGCAGTCAATGTCGAAGTCTCGGTCGTGCTCGGCCGCAGCGTCCTGCCCATGCAGCAGTTGCTGCGGATGGGGCGCGGCGCCGTGATTCCCCTGGACGCAAAGGCCAGCGACGAGGTGTGGATCCTGGTCAACAACCATCCGGTCGCCCGCGGCGAGATCCAGATCAACGAGGACAAGATCTGCATCAACGTGACCGGCGCGGCTAACGTGTTCGACTTCATGGCCGGCGCCTGAGCGTCGGAATCTCGGGTCCGGCAGGCCGGCCGAGCCGCACTTCACAACCCCTGTCCGGTTTGCTAATCCGCCCCGCTCGCCGGATGCGGTCGTGGCGGAATTGGTAGACGCGCAGCGTTGAGGTCGCTGTGGGGCAACCCGTGGAAGTTCGAGTCTTCTCGACCGCACCAGTGAACGCCGGCGCGCTAGCGTCCTGACCCTGACGTTCGTCACCGCCCTGGGGGCGACACCGAACGACCGTCAGAGTCGACAAGGACGCTCGCAGCGCAATGATTCTGGTGAGGCTTGTGAATTTGAAGTTCGCCGTCGAGCTCTCCCTAACGTGCGGGTGAGCTTCAAATTCACCGGACGAGCGCGCGCCGACGAACGTCAGGACTAGTGTCCCGATTCCGAAGTTCGCCAGCGCATTTGCAAGGCGGATGCGAACTTCGGAATCGATAAGGACACTAGCAAATGTATAATTCTAGTGTGGTTTACGGATCAGAAGTTCGCAGCCGAGGGCGCCGCCATCATCATGCGAACTTCTGATCCACCACACTAGATCGATAAGGACCTAGGCAAAGCAGAGAGAGGGGGAGGCCGGCATGGCCCGCGCTAGCGTCGATCTCCAATCCCCGCCGCCGACGGCTCCCGAGGACCTCGAAGGCCTGGCTCTGCGCGACGACTATGCGCTGAACCCACGCTACGTGGATATGGTGGTCGAGGCGGCCGATCGCGGCGACCAGGCGCGCCTGAAGGAGCTGGTCGGCGCGCTGCATCCGGCGGACGTGGCCGACCTGATGGGCTTCCTTACCGCCGCCTACCGCGAAGAGGTGATCGCCTTCCTGCCGCCCGACGCGCTCGCCGAGATATTGTCCGAGCTCGAGGACAACATCCGCGAGGAGGTGCTGGAGAAGGTGCCGCCAGCGACGCTGGCCCGGGCGCTGGGCGAGCTGGAGTCCGACGACGCGGCCGACGTGGTCGAGGATCTGGAGGCGGACAAGCGAGACGCCGTGCTCGCGGCGATGTCGGATGTCGACCGCGCGGCGATCGAGAGCTCCCTGGCCTACGACGAGGAATCGGCCGGCCGGCTGATGCAGCGTGAGGTTCTGGCCGCGCCACAGTTCTGGACCGTGGGCCAGACCATCGACCACGTGCGCAAGACCGCCGACGACCTGCCCGAGCTGTTCTTCGACGTCTATGTGGTGGACCCGACCTTCCGTCCCGTCGGCGCCTGCCCGGTGAGCCAGCTTCTCAAGGCGCAGGCCGACGCGCCGCTGTCCTCGATCATGGAGCCGGTGACCGAGATCCAGGTCGACATGGATCAGGAGGAGGTCGCCTACATCTTCGACAAGTACCATCTGGTCTCAGCGCCGGTGATCGACCCGGGCGGGCGGCTGGTGGGCCAGATCACCGTCGACGACATCGTCGGCGTCATCCAGGAGGAGGCGGAGGAGGACATCCTGGCCCTGGCCCAGGTGTCGGACGCCGGCCGCGACGCCGGGGTGTTCGGCATCGTGCGCTCGCGGCTGCCGTGGCTGGTGATGAACCTCGCCACCGAGGCGGTGGCGGTGACGAGCATCGCGGTCTTCTCCGGCGAGATCGCCAAGGTGGTGGCCCTGGCGGTCCTGATGCCGATCGTCTCCTCAGTGGGCGGCAACGCGGGCACCCAGACCCTCGCCGTCGCCGTGCGGGCGCTCTCCAGCCGCGAGCTGAACGCGGCCAACGCCGTGCGGATCGTCTGGCGCGAGATCGCCGTGGGAGGGCTGAACGGCCTGGCCCTGGCGCTGGTCATGGGCGGGGCGACCTTCGGCTTCTACCACAACCCCCGGCTGGCCATCACCGTCGCCCTGGCGCTGATCGCCAACACCTTCACCGCGGCCCTGGCCGGCATACTCGCCCCCTTGCTGTTGGAGCGGATGGGGCGCGACCCGGCGGTTTCCTCGCCGATCTTCGTCACCTTCCTGACCGACTTCATGGGCTTTTTCGCCGTCCTCGCGATTGCGGCCCTCATCCTGTTGTAATCGGCGTTGATCTTGCTCCGCGGAGCGCGGACGGCCGACGTCTGTGCCAAACTGGACCAAGCGATCGATGAAACCGCGCCAACAGGTCACCCGCGCCGCGATCGAGTTGATCGAGCGATTCGAGGGCTATCGCCGCTCGGCCGCTCAGCTCGAGAATGGCCGCTGGACCATCGGCTACGGCCACACCAAGACAGCCCGCCAGAGCGCCGAGGTGTCGAAGGCCGACGCCGAGGCGCTGCTCCTCTATGACCTGATGGAAATCGCCGGCGCGCTGAACGAGTGGGTCTACACGCCGCTGACCCAGAACCAGTTCGACGCCCTGGCCGCGTTCGTCTTCAACATCGGGCTCGATAACTTCAAGCACTCCAGCGTGCTTCGCCGCCTGAACGAAGGCGCGCTGCTCCAGGCCGCCTGCGCCATGGAAATGTGGCGCAAAGCCGATCTCGACGGCGAACGGATCGTGGTCGACGCCCTCGTCCGGCGGCGGGCGGCCGAGAAGACCCTGTTCCTGACTCCGCCGCACGGGTTCATCCCCGCGCCGACGCCGATCATCAGGCCGGCGGTCGACCACGACATCACCGGCCACGTGCCGGCGCAGCGCCCGGTGGAGGTGAAGGCCGCGCTCGAGGGCGAACGCGCCGTCGCCGAGCGCGTCGGCGCCGTTGCGGCCCTGCGCCCGGTCGAGGATGTGGAGGCCGAGGGCCCATCGGCCAGCCAGGTGGCGGCCGACGAGATCACCGCGCGCCTCCAGTCCCTGTTGAGCGAGGCGGAAGACGCGTCGGAGGAGCCCGAAGCGGCGGCGCCCTCGTTTCCCGCCGACGGCGGGTCCGCGGAGCTGGAGCTTCCCGCCCCGCCTGCGGAGCCGTTGGAGGCTCCCGCCGAAGCGAGCGAGCCAGAGACGGCCGCGATCGCCGAAGCTTCGGCGAGCGGCGCCTTCAGCCTGACCGCGCCGTCCGAAGTGGAGCCGATCGAGCCCGATCCGCTTGCCGGGCTCGCCCCGCCCGTTGTCGAGACGGTCGGTCCGGCCGAGCCGCAGCTCTTCGAGCCCGCGCCCGAGCCCGAGCCGATGGTCTTCGCGCCGGCGCCGGATCACCGCTTCGACGACGTCCCCGACTTCGGCGAGGTCCCGGTGGAGTCGACCGGCGTCCTGGGCGCCGTTCCTAGGTTCATCGGTCTGATGCTGGTGGGGCTCGTGGTCTTCGCCGGCGCCCTGTTCTGGGCCTTCAACACCCGTCACCAGGGCGAGGGCCTGTTCACGCCCCAGATCATGGTGGCTCTGGGGCTCGGGTTCGCCGGCATCGGCTGTGTCGCCATCGCCGTCTACTTCCTACTGGAACGCCTGGGGGGCCGGGAGGAGCCGTAAGCGTACCGAGTTGCGTAGCGTTGAGTTGGCGCCAGTTCGGCGCCCAGTGCAGTAGCGTTGTTCCCAGTACCAGTTGAGGCGCGCCGTTCGCGCGCCGCTCCTCCCGCGGGCGGAGGGGCCGTGGTAATCAGGGGGATGATCCCCAACCACGGCCCCTCACTCGATTTCGGGCTCGGCGAGACCGCCGACGCCATCCGCGAGGCCACCGCCCGCTTCGCCGCCGACCGCATCGCCCCGCTGGCGGCCGACATCGACGCCTCCAACCAGTTTCCCCGCACGCTGTGGCCCGAGATGGGCGCGCTCGGCCTGCACGGGATCACCGTGGAGGAGGAATGGGGCGGCCTCGGCCTCGGCTATCTGGAGCATGTGGTGGCGATGGAGGAGGTCTCGCGCGCCTCCGCCTCGGTCGGCCTGTCCTACGGGGCCCACTCCAATCTGTGCGTGAACCAGATCCGGCGGTGGGGCTCGGCCGAGCACAAGGGCCGCTACCTGCCCGGGCTCATCTCGGGCGAGCACGTGGGCGCGCTCGCCATGTCCGAAGCCGGCGCCGGCTCGGACGTGGTGTCGATGAAGCTGCGCGCCGAGCGCAAGGGCGACCGCTACGTCCTGAACGGGACCAAGTTCTGGATCACCAACGGTCCGGAGGCCGACGTCCTGGTGGTCTACGCCAAGACCGATCCCGAGGCCGGCGCTCGCGGCGTCACCGCCTTCCTGATCGAGAAGGGATTCCAGGGTTTCCGCTGCGCCCAGAAGCTCGACAAGATGGGCATGCGCGGCTCGGACACCGGCGAGCTGGTGTTCGAGGACTGCGAGGTCCCGGCCGGGAACGTCATGGGCGAGGTCGGCGGCGGCGTGAAGGTGCTGATGAGCGGCCTGGACTACGAGCGCGCGGTGCTGGCCGCCGGTCCGCTCGGCATCATGCAGGCCTGCCTGGACGTGGTGCTGCCCTATGTCCGCGAGCGCCGCCAGTTCGGCCAGCCGATCGGCGCCTTCCAGCTGATGCAGGCCAAGGTCGCCGACATGTACGTCGCGCTGAACTCGGCCCGCGCCTACGTCTATGCGGTCGCCAGGGCCTGCGACGCGGGCCACACGACCCGCTTCGACGCGGCCGGCGCGATCCTTTTCGCCTCCGAGCGCGCCGTGGAGTGCGCCCTGCAGGCCATCCAGGCATTGGGCGGGGCGGGCTACACCAAGGACTATCCGGTCGAGCGCTTGCTGCGCGACGCCAAGCTCTACGACATCGGCGCCGGCACCAATGAGATCCGCCGCTTCCTGATCGGGCGCGAGCTGATCGGCGTCTGAGGCCGAACGCGATGCTGAAGGTCTGGGGACGCAAGAGCTCGTTCAACGTCCAGAAGGTGATGTGGCTGGTCGGCGAGCTGGGACTGGCGCACGAGCACATCCCGGCCGGCGGAGACTTCGGCGGGCTTGCCGAGCCGTCGTTCCTGAAGATGAACCCGCACGGTCGGGTCCCGGTCATCGACGACGGCGGGCTCGTCGTCTGGGAGTCCAACGCGATCCTGCGGTATCTCGCGGCCCGCTACGGCCAGGGCCGGTTCTGGAGCGAGGATCCGGGCCGGCGCGCCGCCGCCGACCAGTGGATCGAATGGACCCAGACGGCGCTGCAGCCGCAGTTCATGAACGCGGTCTTCTGGGGCTTCTACCGGACGCCCGAGTCCCAGCGGAACTGGCCGCGCATCCGCGAGGCGACCCAGGCCTGCGCGGGCCACATGCGCATGCTCGACCGTCTGCTCGACGGACGAGACTACCTGCTGGGCGATGAACTCGGCCTCGCCGACATTCCCGCCGGAACGATCCTCTACCGCTACTTCCGCCTGGACATCGAGCGCCCGGAGGTCCCGAACGTCGAGGCCTGGCGGGCGCGGCTGGAGGCGCGGCCGGCCTACCGCGAGCACGTGATGGTCCCGTTCGATGAGCTGAAGGGACGGCTCGACTACTGAGCGGCCACGCCGGGCTCTGGCGTTCCGGCGCGGATCACGGCATCACTGCGACCATCGGGCTCCACGGAATTTGGCGCGAATGAAGGCGGGAGCTGCAGTTCTGGGATTGGCCGCCGTCCTTCTGGCGGGCGGATGCGCGAGCCAGAAGGCCGCCGCGCCGACGCTCGCCCGGGAACGGATCACCTGTCCGGTCGGCCAGACCCGCGGCGTCAATGTCGAGCTGGTGTTCGGCCGAAACGTGGGCGGCAAGCTCGGCGTGTCGGATGCGGACTGGAAGAGCTTCGTGGACGAGGACATCACGCCCCGCTACCCGGACGGCTTCAGCGTCATGGACGTCCAGGGCCTCTGGCGCGCATCCAACGGCCGGATGGTCAACGAGCCGTCCAAGGTGCTCTACCTGGTGCTGGACGGCGGGCCGGACGATCCCGCCAAGATCGAGCACATCCGCGAGGCCTATAAGCGCCGCTTCCGTCAGGACGCGGTGCTGATGGTCGCCCACCAGGTCTGCTACGCGTTCTGAGGGCCTATTTTCGGCACTCCAGGAGCAGGGTGTGGCTACGGGCCTCGGCGGCGATCTGCTCGGTCGTCAGGGGCGCCTCCTTGCCGAACTCGTAGGCGACCTGGTTCTCGTCCAGGAAGGCCCCGATCGTGGGCGTGGCCACAGCGAAGCTGATGTTCTGGCCGAACTTGGCGTCGATGCCGGCGTCGACCAGGCCAAGCAACCGTCCGGAATGGTCGACGACCGGGCCGCCGCTGTTGCCGAAGGTCGCCGGCGCGCTGAACTGGATGAAGCGGCGATCGCCGTGCGGACCCGACAAGGCGCTGAGGTCGCCCACCGTCACATTGAGCCCGTTCTGCAGCATGTCGTTCAGCGGGTAGCCGGCCGCCACCACCCGCTCGCCGAGCCGCAGCGCGCCTTGGCGGAACTGCACGAAGGCCTTGGGAGACCGCGAGAACTTGAGGATCGCGAGATCCGACGCCTTGTCCACCGCCACGACCTCGGCCTGTCCGAGCCCGGGGCTGGTCAGCCGTCCGCACGGGGAA
Source organism: uncultured Alphaproteobacteria bacterium (assembly GCA_963775275.1). Classification (GTDB taxonomy): domain Bacteria; phylum Pseudomonadota; class Alphaproteobacteria; order Caulobacterales; family Caulobacteraceae; genus JANWHQ01. The sequence continues at coordinate 3,687,084 of CAVZII010000005.1, forward strand.
ACCACGTGGGCGTCAGTCACGACATAGCCCAACGCATTGACGGCCACGCCGGTGCCGTTGCCGATGACGTCGGCGTCCGGACCACTCGTCGCCGTGGGGGCGGCTCGCCCGCCCCTGGCCTCGCCGTCGCCGTCATCTTCGTCGGCCGGCGGCTGCTGCGCGTCCTTCGCCTGCTGCTCGGCCAGGGCGACCGCGGTCGAGTTGCAGGAGTCGATCCGGGGAACCGCCATGCCGAAAGGCGCCGTGGCCTCGATCCGCCGGCCGTTCTTTGCCTGGTAGCTGAAGGTGAGGTCGCCGATGATCGCCCGCTCCAGGTCCTTCCGGCCCGAGATCTCCAGGATGTAGGGCCCATGCGGCGGGCCCGACGCCTTGTCCGTGGCGGTCAGCGGGAGCGCATCGCCAGAGAAGCTCGCGCCGGCGGCGCTGACGACGCGTAGCGGAATCCGCGCCAGGCCGTCCACGCGGCTGTCGGCGATCACGAAGGCGAAATCGCCGTCCGTGCGCCACACGAATCCCATCGTCTGGCGCCACGCGACCTCGTGCTCGTCCTTGAGCTTGTAGAGGACCCAGCAGCCGTTCTCGCTCGCGCGGGCTTCCCACTGGGCGTCCTCCGCGCGCGCGGATCGCTGCACGAGGCCGATCAGGGCCAACGCGACGGCCAGGCCGAGCAGAATCCGCGTCATTGCGCCGGCCCTTGCGGCGGGGCCGTTTCCTTCGCGGCGGAGCAGACGGCGTTCACCAGCGACTCGTTCACGCTGCCTGCGGCGGCGGTCACGTACGGGGCGTCGGGCGTCTGCGTGTCGAAAAGGACGGGCCCGCGCAGGTTGTTGTACTTGTATCCGATCGTTCGGATGACCCTGTAAGTCTGCTTGGCGCAGTCGGTCTCGATCCGCCACAGCTCCGAGAGCGCCACCTTCGAGCCGGGGGGGTGCATCTGTCCATCCTCGGCGCGCGCCCAGTCCTCGACGACCGGATAACGGTTGTGCGGCGTCTCCTCCGCGGTGATCAGCCAGAAGTCCCGATTGGCGTAGCCGACCAGGATCCAGTCGTTCTGGTCAAGGTACCGGTCGGCCCACGCCTTCTGCGCGAAGGGGTCGTTGGAGGCGAGGCGGGGCGGCTCGAGCGGATAGTCCCTGCCGGCGGCGGGCGCAGCCCAGGCCGCCGCCGCGACCGCGGCGAGCGCGCAGACCGAACGGATGCATGCGGTGACTGCCCCTGACACGCCAAGCTCCCCCATGCAGGGGACAACGACGGACCGGCATGCGTCAACCCTGACGAGCGAAGGGCCGCCCGGCGTTCGGACGGCCCTTCCATTGTCGGCGCCGCAATGCGGTCCGCGACGATGCCGTTCTAGGCGCGGACCCCGCAAGCGGAGGCCCAGGTCGCGGTCACCGGTTCGGGCTGATGACAATGAGACACTGGATCACCTCCTTTCTGCTGTTGGACAGGGACTCGGTAATCTAATGGCTCGTTCGCAACTGCGGAAGTCCGGGCCATATTCCGGCCATGGTTGGACGGCATTGGCCGGCTTGGCTCCGCCGGGGCGTCGAAGTCGGGCGCGCGGAAGCATGACCGAGGGAGCCGCTCTTGAGCAGCGTTGACGTGCGCGCCCAAGGCGCGCCTCGATTAGACATGCGACATCTCTTTCCTGCGTTCGGCCGCGGCGTGAAGATCGCCCATCGGTGGGGCCGGCGAAGCGCGACCGGCGCGCTGAAGCTCGGGCTGGCCGCGGCCCTGATGCTGACGGGCAGCGTGCTGGTGCGCAGCGCCGTGTCCAAGGAGATTGCGCGCGACCGGGCATATGACTTGGTCGAGGCCGCGTCCAAGGGATTCAGCGACCACGCCCTGCTGGAGATGATGGCGGGCGCCAGGCCCGACGTATTCCGCATCGCGGCCCTGCACGATCCCGACGCGCCGCAGAAGTCCTGGGGCCGCCCGCCCGGTTGGGCGCGCCTGGACATCGAGACCCCGCCGTCCCTCGATCTCGGGACGCTCAGCATGAGCGAGGCGCGCAAGATCAATGCGGTGATCCCCAATTCGGACGTGGCCAATCCGCCGGCCTCGCCTTTCGTGCTGAAAACGAGCCCGGTCGAGCGCAAGGCGGCGATCGATTGCCTGACGGCGGCTGTCTACTACGAAGCGGCGCTGGAGCCTCGCGAAGGCCAGGAGGCGGTCGCTCAGGTGGTGCTCAACCGCCTGCGTCACCCGGGCTATCCGAAGTCGGTCTGCGGCGTGGTCTTCCAGGGCGCGGATCGGCCGGGCTGCCAGTTCTCGTTCGCCTGCGACGGATCGATGTCGCGACCGCCCGCCGACTGGGCCTGGCGCAACGCCACGGACGTGGCCGAAAAGGCGCTGGACGGCTACGTCATGAAGGCCGTGGGGACGGCCACGCACTACCACACCGACTGGATCATGGCCCCTTGGACGCCGACCCTGGTCAAGGTCGGCAGGTTCGGCACGCAGATCTTCTTCCGTCCGACCGGGACCGACGGCGAGCTGTCTGCGTTCAACGCCCCGTACATCGGCGGCGAGCTTCGCGCTTCCAGGGTGGACCTGATCGGCAAGGCCGCGCCCGCCCGCTCGCCGACCTTGATCCTGGCGTCCGCGCCGGGCTCGGTCGTCGCGCCCAGGTCCGTCGTCAACGGCGGTCAGCTCGTCGTGATGCCGCCGTCCACCGTGTTCATGAACCGTGTCCACGGCCGCATCGTCATCATCGGCGGCCACCCGGGCGCGATCAGCCAGCCGCCCATGCACGCGATGATCGCCATGCGCGCCGACGCCGCGCGCAGGCTCATGCAGGAGCAGGATCGCGTGGCCAAGACGCAGGCGCTCGCCGAGGCGGCCCGCGTCGCCGCGCCGGCGCCGCCTGCCGCGGCGACTCCCGCCAAGGCCGACTCGAAGGCGGCGGCCGACGCAGCGGCGGCGGGGGCGGACGGCTGAGCCCCGCTCGGCCTCAGCCCTTGACCTTGAACGCAGCCTCCCGCCTTTCGGCCCGGCTGGGGCGGCGTTTCAGCTCGGTGACGGGCGTCTCCAGCTTGGAGAGCGCCTCGACGGTCGCCTGGTAGCCGGCTTCCACGGCGGGCCCGTAGGCTTTCCAGTCGCGGATCTCGACAGGCCCGATGTCGGGCAGGATCAGCACATCGGTGTGCTCTCGCGCGGCCGCCATCTCGTGCGCCGTGGAGATCGTCGCCGCGCGCATGAGGAGCGAGACGATGGGCGGACCTTTCCGCCACTCGCCCGAGAGGATCCACTTCCACAGCGACACCGGCGCCTCGACGTCCTCGGAGGTGATGCTCGAGGCCTCGGCCACGTCGATGCCGATGATCGGGCCCGACTGGATCGAGCGCATGATGTCGGTGGGGAAGTTCTTGGTCACCGCGCCGTCCACGAGCACGTGGCCGCCTTCGTCCAGGGGCGGCAGGATCCCGGGAAGGGCGATGGAGGCGCGAAGCGCATGCCGCAGGATCCCGCGCCGGTGCAGGCGATAGACGCCGGCCGTGAGGTCGCTGGAAACGCAGAAGAACGGCAGCCACAGGTCCGGAATCTCGACGTCGTCGAAGTGTTCGGCCAGGCGCTCTTTGACCTTCTCGCCGCGGGTCATGGCGATGATCGGGAAGGAGATGTCGTCCAGAGGATTGGACTCGACGAAGGCTTGGCGGATCCGCCGGTCGAGCTCCTCGTCGTCCCAGCCGAGCGCCACCCCGGCGGCGATGATCGCGCCCATGGAGGTGCCGCCGATGAAGTCGATGGGGACCTTGGCCTCGTGCAACGCCCGGATCGCGCCGACGTGGGCGTAGGCGCGCGCGCCGCCGCCCGAGAGGACCAGGCCCACGGACTGACCCACCAGGACCCGCGCCATGCGGGCGATGCCGGCGGAGTCGCCCTGGCGGAGATGGAACAGCCGGTTGGCTGGGCAGGCGTCCATCCAGGCCTGGGAGCCCTTCGGCGCCGTGCAGCTCTCGGGCTGCATCAGGATCAGGTCGACGAGTTGCTGCTCGAGCAGCGGCGGGGCGGCGTAGGTGCGCTCGTCGGCGGGCGGGGGCGCGTCGCCCAGCCCGACATAGAACAGCCTGTCGACCTGGCGGCCGACGATCTGGCGCCAGCCGATCTGCTCGTACTCGGCGGCGTAGAGGACGAAGTCCTTGCTGTCCTCCAGATTGGAGAACCACTCGGTCGGGGCGTGCTGGACCTCTGCGCCGGCAGCGGCGACCGAGTAGCCGAGCCGGCTGATCTCGAGCTCCAGCGCGTCCACCAGCTCGCGGACGGGCGCGCCTGAGCAGAGCCCGGAGAAGCCGAAGACCGCTGGCTCGCCGCCGTGTGGGCCGCCGGAGCGACGCGCCCGCAGGATCATCAGGTGCGCCAGCTCGGCCATCAGCGCCGGATCGTGCTCGACTCCATGGAAGAAGGCCGAGCGAGGAATCGCCATCAGCTCGCTGTCGCGCAGGGCGACCACCGTGGCGGTGTGCGGCGTTTCGGCCACCATCGCCATCTCGCCGGCCGGCTCGCCCGGGCGGATCACGCCGAGGAACTGCGGCTCCTGGCCGTCGACCCGCTGCACCACCCCAAGACGCCCCGTCTTGACGAAGTAGAGGCGATCGGCCGGCTCGCCGGCGTGAAACAGCACGCGTCCGCCGGGCAGGGAGAACCACACGGCTTCCGGCGAGGGCTTGGGCCCGAGGAACAGGCGCGCGAGCGCGGTGTCCTCGATGTGCTCGGGCAGGTCCATGCAGGGCGAACCTAGCTTGACCGGCGAGTCGTGGCGACCGGCGCCCGTTGACGAGATCCGCGGCGCAGAGCTGGTTCCCGCGTCGCCTGAAATCGGGCTAGGCTCCGCGCGCCATGCCGCAACTCAAGACGTCCGTCGATCCCCGCTCCGAGGCGTTCAAGGCCAACGCCGCGCACAACCGGACGCTGGTCGAGGCGCTGAGGGCCAAGGTCGCGGCGGCCGCGCTCGGCGGGTCCAAGAGCGCGCGCGAGCGCCATGCCGCGCGCGGCAAGCTGCTGCCCCGCGACCGGGTGGAGCGTCTCCTGGACCCGGCTTCGCCGTTCCTCGAGATCGCGCCCCTGGCGGCCGTCGACCTCTATTCGGGCGAGGCGCCCGGCGCCGGGCTGATCGCCGGCGTCGGCCGGGTCGAAGGGCGCGAGGTGATGATCGTGGCCAACGACGCCACGGTGAAGGGCGGCGCCTATTTCCCCATGACGGTGAAGAAGCACCTCCGGGCCCAGGAGATCGCCTGGCAGAACCGGCTGCCGTGCGTCTACCTGGTGGACTCCGGCGGCGCGAACCTGCCGCACCAGGCCGAGGTCTTCCCCGACCGGGACCACTTCGGCCGCATCTTCTTCAACCAGGCGCGGATGAGCGCCGAAGGCATCGCCCAGATCGCCTGCGTCATGGGCTCGTGCACGGCCGGCGGGGCCTATGTGCCGGCGATGAGCGACGAGACGGTGATCGTGCGCGGACAGGGCACCATCTTCCTGGGCGGCCCGCCGCTGGTGAAGGCGGCGACCGGCGAGGTGATCTCGGCCGAGGAGCTGGGAGGCGCTGATACCCATGGCCGCCGCTCGGGCGTGGTCGATCACGTGGCGACGAGCGACGAGCACGCGCTCCAGATCGTGCGCTCCATCATCGGCCGGTTGAACGGCTCGAGGCCCGCCGGGCCGATCCTGGCCGATCCCGCGCCGCCGGCGCTGGATCCGGAGGAGCTCTACGGCATCATCCCGCCGGACGTGCGCGCGCCCTACGACGTTCACGAGGTGATCGGGCGGATCGTCGACGGCTCGGACTTCGATCCCTTCAAGCCGCTGTATGGGCCGACCCTGGTCACGGGCTTCGCCCGGATCTGGGGCCAGCCGGTCGCGATCCTCGCCAATAACGGCGTGCTGTTCTCGGAGAGCGCGCTGAAGGGCGCGCACTTCATCGAGCTGGCCTGCCAGAGGCGCATCCCACTGGTCTTCCTGCAGAACATCTCGGGCTTCATGGTCGGCGGCAAGTACGAGGCCGGCGGCATCGCCAAGGACGGCGCCAAGATGGTCACGGCCGTGGCCTGCGCCGAGGTCCCCAAGTTCACGGCTTTGATCGGCGGCTCGTTCGGCGCGGGCAACTACGGCATGTGCGGGCGCGCCTACGGCCCGCGGTTCCTCTTCACCTGGCCGAACTCGCGCATCAGCGTCATGGGCGGGGAGCAGGCCGCCAGCGTCCTGGCCACCATCCGGCGCGACGGGATCGAGGCGCGCGGCGAAACCTGGCCGACCGGCGAGGAGGAGGCCTTCAAGGCGGCGATCCGCGAGCGCTACGAGGCCGAGGGCGACCCCTACCACGCCACCGCGCGGCTCTGGGACGACGGGGTGATCGATCCGGTCCAGACCCGCGACGTCCTTGGGCTGGCCATCTCGGCCGCGCTCAACGCCCCGATCCCTCAGACGCGGTTCGGCGTCTTTCGGATGTGAGCCTCAGGCCGTGGGCCTGGGTGCGATGGTGTAGGCGGCCATGGGCTCGGCGAAGATCTGCTTGCCGGCCTGTACGACGATGACGCCGGCGTGCGGCGTCTGGCCGGGATCGCCGGCGTCGATGGTGTAGCGGTAGCCTCTTGATTCGAAGACGAAGAGCCGGCCGGTCGGCGTCGCCGTCTCCCGGCCGCCCTTGATGTCGAGCGTGGGACTTGTGGAGCGCTGGGCGCCGTCGGGCTGGACCGGCTTGGCGCCCGCGGCGTCCTTGAAGTCGAAGGTCTGGTACTCGAGGCTCCCGTCCGCCGCCTGGGTCACGAGGTAGCTGCGCCGGGCGCTGAAGCCCATGAACCGGGTGCGCGCGAGCCACCGGCAGCCCGCCTGGGTCTGGCCGATGGCCATGGAGGTGAAGGTCGGCGTGAAGGCGTCCGCGGGGCTGTCGAGCGCGCCCGGATTGAAGGCGTGGAAATTCCCCGCCTCCCGCCCCTTGGAGTCGGTCAGCGGCCAGTAGATCTGGCCGGCGCCGGGCGAGGGCTCGCCCAGATGGAACACCTCGGCGCGCGGCGGTGCGGGCGGCTGGGCCTTGGAGAAGATCGATATGGTCACCTGGCCGGACGGGTCGGGAAGGCTCGCCACGGCGATCTCAGGCTGGTCGAGGCCGTCGCAGAGGAGCCAGGCCTGCCTCGGGGCGTCGCCGGTCAAAAGGTAGGTGCGGCTGGTGACATAGGGTTCGTCCCTGGATCCCGGCGGCACCGCGTCGGCGACGGGCGTCGAGCTGGGCGGGGGCGCCGAGGAGGGCGCGGCCGAGGCGGGAGGCTCCGATGACGGCGGCGCGCCCGAAGACGGCGGCGAGGTCGGCCGGGAGCAGCTGAGCAAGGTCACGGCCGCCGCGGCGATCGCAGCCCAGGCTGCGGCTGATGCATTTTCCCGCCTTGTCGGCGGGCTCAAGCGGCGCGAGAACCCCATCATGTCCAATCCCATCTCCGATCCCCTCGTCGAGAACGCAATCGTCGATGATCTGACGCACGTGGTGAAGCTGGAATCCACGCCCGAGGGCGTGGCCACCGTCACCATCAACCGGCCAGCCAAGCGCAACGCCCTGGATACCATGGGCATCGAGGGCCTGACCGAGGCCTTCGAGACGCTGCACGGCGCCGATCATGTGCGGGTTGTCTTCCTGACCGGCGCGGGAGGCGAGTTCTGCGCGGGCCTGGACCTCAGGTGGATGGCCGGCGCGGCGGACCTGCCGGAGTCCGACAACCGCGAAGACGCCATGACCCTGGCGCGGATGCTGAAGGCGCTGCACGACATACCCGCCCTGACCGTCGCGGTCGTCGAAGGCGTGGCGTTGGGCGCGGGAGCGGGCCTGGTGGCGGCCTGCGACATGGCGTTGGCGGTCCGCGGCGCGAGCATCGGCTTCCCGGAGGTCAGGCTTGGTCTTATCCCGGCCATTGTCGCGCCTTTCGCCGTGAACGCGGTCGGTCCCAGGGCGGCCAAGGTCCTGTTCGCGACAGGCCGCCGGATCGACGCGGACGAGGCCCGGCGGATCGGCCTCGTGGATGAGGTGTTCGACGATTCGGCTGCAATGGCCGAGGCCCAGGCGCGGATCGCGACCGAGCAGGCCGCCTGCGCGCCGGCGGCGGTGGGCGAGGCCAAGCGCCTGGCCTGGGAGGTGTGGGGCCGGCCGATCGACCACCACCTGATGGAGGAGGACGCCCGCCGCCTCGCCCGCTCGCGGGCGGGCGAGGAGGGCCGCGAAGGGGTCCAGGCGTTCCTCGCGAGGCGCAAGCCCGACTGGGCGCGCTAGGCGCGCCTGGAGCGCCGCAGCGCTAGTGTCCGATTCCGAAGTTCGCCAGCGCATTTGCAAGGCGGATGCGAACTTCGGAATCGATAAGGACACTAGCAAATGTATGATTCTAGTGTGGTTTACGGATCAGAAGTTCGCAACTGCGGGAGCCGCCGTCATCATGCGAACTTCTGATCCACCACACTAGGGGGCGCCATGGATCGGGAACTGGAGATCGGAGCGGCCGCGGCGATCGGGGGCTGGATAAAGTGGCGCAAGCCGCATCTTGCGCCGGTCGGAACGCCCTGCGCCAACTGCGAGACGCCGCTGCAGGGGCCCTACTGCCACGAGTGCGGACAGCTTGCCGAGAACTTCCACCGCTCCATCGGGCATCTGGCCACCGAGGCCGTGGAGAACCTGTTCCATCTGGACGGGCGGCTTTGGCGAACCCTGCCGCGGCTGGCGCGCGACCCCGGCGGATTGACGCGCGACTACCTGGACGGCCATCGAGCCTTTCAGATCCCGCCGCTGCGGATGTTCCTGGTCGTGCTGCTGGTGGTGTTCTTCATGGGCGGCATCACCGGCGGCGGCGGCGGCAAGACGAGGGTCGAGACCGTCAATCTGAAGACGGGCCAGACCCACGTGGTGGAGGTCCCCGCGCGGGACCTCGGGAAGGCCATGGACAATGACCTCCAGGTGGATCTCGGCAAGAGCCCCAAGGCCCGGGCCAGCGCCTCCTGGCTGAAGGGGCGGATCATCGCAGCCGCCCGCAATCCCCATCAGTTCATCATGGTGATGGAGACCTGGGCGCACCGGCTGGCGGTCCTGATGCTGCCGATCGGCGCAGGGCTGATGGCGTTGCTTTTCATCTCCCAGCGGCGGTTCTTCTTCTACGACCACCTGATCTTCACCATGCACTCCCTGTCGTTCCAGGGCCTGCTGCTCAGCGCGAGCTTCCTGGTCTCGAGGGTGTCGGGGGATCTCGGCCAGCTGATCCTGGTGGGCGCGCCTGTGCATCTGTTCGTCCATATGCGCGGCGTCTACGGGTCCAGCATCCCAGGAACGCTCCTGCGCATGGCATTGTTGTTCTTCGGCTCGCTGATCGCCTTCACCGCCCTGATGGGCGTCCTGATCTGGATCGGCCTCAGCGCCATGGGCCCAGGCTAGGCGCGCCGGCGTGCTGTCTTCCCTGCTCATCGCCAACCGGGGGGAGATCGCCCGGCGCGTCATCCGCACCGCCCGGCGGCTGGGCGTGCGCACCGTCGCCGTCCATTCCGACGCGGACGCGGGCGCGCCGTTCGTCGCCGAGGCGGACGAGGCGATCCGGATCGGTCCGCCGAGCGCGGCCGAAAGCTATCTTCGCGGCGAGGCGGTCATCGCCGCCGCACGAGCGACCGGCGCCGAGGCGATCCATCCGGGCTACGGCTTCCTGTCCGAGAACGCGGACTTCGCCGGGGCCGTCCTGGCGGCCGGGCTGATCTGGGTCGGGCCGCCGCCCGCTGCGATCCGCTCCATGGGCCTGAAGGACGCCGCCAAGCGCCTGATGGCCGAGGCCGGGGTGCCGACCACGCCTGGATATCTCGGCGAGGATCAGGGCGAAGCGCGCCTGAAGCGCGAGGCGGGCAGGATCGGCTTCCCGGTGCTGATCAAGGCCGTCGCCGGGGGCGGCGGCAAAGGCATGCGCAAGGTCGACAGCGCGGCCGGGTTCGCCGCGGCCCTGGCCGCCGCGCGACGGGAGGCGAAGGCCGCCTTCGGCGACGACCGGGTGTTGCTGGAAACCTGGGTCAACCGGCCGCGGCACATCGAGGTGCAGGTCTTCGCCGATGCGGCGGGCGGCGTCGTCCATCTGTTCGAGCGCGACTGCTCGCTGCAGCGCCGCCACCAGAAGGTGATCGAGGAGGCGCCCGCGCCCGGCATGGACGCCGCGACGCGCCAGGCGGTCTGCGAGGCGGCGGTCAAGGCGGCGAGGGCGGTCGGCTATGTGGGCGCCGGGACGGTGGAGTTCATCGCCGACGGCTCCCAGGGCCTGAGGCCCGACCGGATCTGGTTCATGGAGATGAACACCCGGCTGCAGGTCGAGCATCCCGTCACCGAGGCCGTGACGGGCGTCGATCTGGTGGAATGGCAGCTCCGCGTCGCCTCGGGCGAGCCGCTTCCCCTGGCGCAGGACCAGATCCGCCTGAACGGCGCGGCCATCGAGGCGCGTCTCTATGCGGAGGATCCCGCCGGCGGGTTCCTGCCCTCGACTGGCCCGCTGACGCGCTTCCGGCTGCCGGACGAGGATGTCCGGGTGGATGCCGGCGTCGAGGAGGGCGGCGCGATCACGGCCTTCTACGATCCGATGATCGCCAAGCTGATCGCCCACGCGCCGGACCGGACCGACGCCGCCCGGGCGCTGGCCGCGGCCTGCCGGGAGGTCCAGGTCTGGCCGGTCAGGACCAACGCGGCCTTCCTGGCCCGATGCCTGGAGCATCCCGACTTCCTGGCCGGTGAGATCGACACCGGCTTCATCGAGCGGCGTATCGGCGATCTGGCCCCGCCCCGCGCGCCGACGGGCGCCGCGCTGAGGGCCGCCGCATGGGCGAGGATCGAAGGGCAGGGGGCCGACGCCTCGCCCTGGCGGGCGCTGGCCGGGTTCCGAACTCAATGCGCCGACGCGGCGGATCGTGCGGCTGCAGTCCGGGGACGAGGTGTTCGAGGTGCGTCTGGACGAAGCCGCGCCAGACGCTTCGGGGGTCGAGGCGGTCCGGCTCGGACGAAGGATCCTGGTGTTCGAGGCGGGCGAGGCCTTCGAGCTCACCGATCCGCGCGCAGCGGCCGGTGAAGATGGCGAGGTCTCGGACGGCGCCATCCGCTCGCCCATGCCGGGCCGGATCGCCGCGGTCGAGGTCGCGGCGGGCGCCAAGGTCGTGAAGGGCGCGCTGCTGGTCACGCTGGAGGCCATGAAGATGGAGCACGCCCTCACCGCACCCTTCGACGGCGTCGTGGCGGAGGTCCGGGTCGGGCCCGGCGAGCAGGTCGGCGAAGGCGACCTTCTGGTCAGGCTGGACAGGGACGGCTGACTCGGAGTTCGTCGCACCTCATGGCGCTTCATATGATCAAGCTCTGCGTCGGCTGCGACACGGTCGAGGAGCTCGTGGACTGGCGAAGGTCCGAGGGCGAGGACCGGCCCTGGCGCATGCACACGCGCCAGACGCCCAAGCGCGCCGCCGAGCTGATCGGCGGCGGCTCGCTCTATCGGGTGTTCCGGGGCTTCGTGCTCTGCCGCCAGCGCATCCTCGCCGTCGACACGGTCGGCCAGGGCCAGACGGCGCACTGCGAGGTGACGCTGGATCCGGAGATCGTGTTGACCCTGCCGGCGCCGCGGCGGGCCTTCCAGGGCTGGCGGTATCTCGAGGCCAAGGACGCGCCGGCGGACCTGAAGGCGTTCGGCGGCGCCGAAGCTGCGCCGCCCGAGCTGGCCAAGCAGCTACGCGAGCTCGGCGCCTGGTAGGCGGTCAGACCGCCACGTTGTCGATCAGCCGGGTGCGCCCCAGCCAGGCCGCCGCCAGGACGCGGGCCGGAACTTCGACGGGCCCGGGCCCGAGCCTGGCGAGATCCTCCGCGCCGCGGACCTCGAGATAGTCGATCCGCTCGAAGCCGGCCGACATCAGGGCGCGCCCGGCGCGGTCCTCCACGGACGCGACGTCGGCGCGGTCGGCCAGGGCGGCGGCCGCCTCGGCGAGGATCACATTCAGGCGCCCGGCGACGGCCCGCTCAGCCTCGCTGAGGTAGGCGTTGCGGGAGGAGCGGGCGAGGCCGTCCTGGGTGCGGACGGTGGGGGCGCCGACGATCTCGACGGGCAGGTCCAGGTCACGCGCGAGGCGCCGGATGACCAGAAGCTGCTGGTAGTCCTTCTCGCCGAAGACCGCGACGTCGGGCTCGGCCTGGATCAGGAGCTTGGCCACGATGGTCGCGACGCCGGCGAAGTGTCCGGGCCGGCAGGCGCCCTCCAGCGGCTCGGAGACCCCCGAGACGGTGACCGTCGTGGCGAAGCCATCGGGGTACATCTCCGTCACGCCCGGCGCGAAGAGCAGGTCGCAGCCGACCGAGGCCAGGAGCTCGGCGTCGCGCCCCTCGTCCCGGGGATAGCGCTCGAAGTCCTCGCCAGCCGCGAACTGGGTCGGATTGACGAAGATGCTGGCGATGACGCGCGGCGCGTCCTGCTTGGCCCGGCGCACCAGGGACAGGTGCCCCTCGTGCAGGGCGCCCATGGTGGGCGCGAGCGCCACGCGCTCGCCTGCGGAGCGCCAGGCGCGCACGCGCGCGCGCAGTTCGGCGACGGTGCGGACGATGGGAAGCTCGAAGCCGGACACGTGACACCTCCACGGGCTGGCCCGTCTATCACCCGCGCAGTCCGGGGCGAAAGCCCTTGACGAAGCAGGGCCGGCGAGGGCCGTCTTTAGGCCTGTCATGGCCGCCTTCGTCCTCGTCATCGCCGCGCTCGGCGCGCTCCTGCTCTGGCGCGGCTGGGGAAAGCCGGTGCTCGCGCGCGGGGAGTGGCGAGCCGGCGCGGGCCTGATCGGCATCGGCCTTCTGACCAGCGGCGGCTTCATCCTGATCCGCGGGGAATGGGAGCTCGGCCTGGCGCTGGCGGCGCTGGGCGCGGGGCTGATCTTCGCGGCCCGGACCAGGCGGGGGCTGGCGCGGCGGCGCGCGCAGCGGCGCGCCGCCGAGCGCCTGTCGAGCGAGGAGGCGAGGGCGCTCTTGGGGGTGGGCGAACGTGCGGGCGCAGACGAGATCCGCGCCGCCTACGCCAGGCTGATCAGGATGATCCACCCGGACAAGGGCGGCACCAGCGGCCTTGCGGCCCAGCTCAACGCCGCCCGCGACCGCTTGTTGAAGGAGTAGGGCGGCGCCCTACCGCATGGCCATCGCCATGCAGGTCTCGCCCTTGGCCCTCAGGGCCGAGCAGGCGTCATGCGCCGCTTCGGCCGAGAGCCCGACGAAGCGGGCCCGGTAGAGGCCGCCTTCGGCGGCGCCGACGCTGGTCTCGGCGTCCGCGAAATGATCGGAGAAGCGGCGCTCGAGCTTGGCCAGCTGGGTCTTGGCGTCGGCGCGCCGGCGGAAGGCGCCGACCTGCACCTGCCAGCCGCCGTGGCTCGCCTTGGCGACGTCCCTGCGGCCCGGGGACTCGCAGACGGTGCGCCGGACCGCCTTGTGACGCGGCCCCTTGCGGACCACCACGGTCTTGCAGGGCTTGGGGTCGGAGGCCTGGACGACGGCGGCGCCGTCGCAGCGGCGCGAGGTCGTCGCGACCCGGACCTTGCGGCCGCGCCGGCGGACGACCTTGACGGAGCGGATGGTCCTGCAGGAGGGCGCGGCCTCGAGCGTGCGCCGCGCGGCGGGCTGGACCGGGTCGGCGATCGGCGCCATCGCGCCCGTCCCATCGCCGAGGATGATCCTCAGGCCCCTCTGATCCCCATCGCCCTGCTCGGTCGCGGGCCGCAGGATCGGGCCGGTCGCCTCGGGCTCGAACAGGTTCTGGGCGACGGTGATGTTCTCGCCCTTGTCACGCCGGGTCAGCACCTCGAAGCCGGTGTTGAGCAGATCCTCGACATTGTTGTCGCGCGAGGCGGTGGAGGAGCCGCCCAGCACGACGGCGATCAGCCGGCGGCCGTTGCGCACGGCCGAGGCGGCGAGGTTGAAGCCCGAGGCGTTGATGTAGCCGGTCTTCAGTCCGTCCACCCCCGGCATCGAGTCCAGCAGGTGGTTGTGGTTGGACATCGTCAGGCCGTGGTAGGCGAACCGGTGCAGGCCGAAGTAGCCGTAGTACTGCGGGTAGTCGCGCATGACCGCCCGCGACAGGATGGCGATGTCGCGCGCGGTCGTCAGCTGGCGGCTGTCGGGCAGGCCCGAGGCGTTGACGTACTGGGTGTGCGTCATGCCGAGCTCCTGCGCGCGCAGGGTCATCAGGGCGGCGAAGCGAGACTCCGAGCCGCCGATCTTCTCGGCCATGGCGACGGCCATGTCGTTGGCGGACTTCACCGCCAGGGCGCGGATCGCATCGTCCACGGTGATGGTGTCGCCGGCGCGCAGGCCGAGCTTGGACGGCGGCATGGACGCGGCGTGGGACGAGATGGTGATCTTGTCGCTGAGCGAGAGCCGGCCGGACGCCAGCGCCTCGAAGGTCAGGTACAGCGTCATGATCTTGGTGATCGACGCCGGGTAGCGCTGGCTGTCGGCGTGCTTCTCGTAGAGCACCTCGCCGGTGTTGGCGTCCATCACGATGGCCGCGTAGCGGGGCTCGTCGAACAGCAGGTTGACGTAAGGGATCTGGGCCGCGGCGGGCTGGCCGAAGCCGGCTGCTGCGACTGCGACAAGCACCAGGGCGACAAGGGCCACAAGGCGGCGGGCGTGATTGACCATCAGGCGGCGTCCGTCGTTACGATGCGGCCCCCCAGACCGAAGCGCCGCCGATACAAGAGCACCATGACAGTCTGGCCCTTACGCTAGAGTTAAACAAGTCGTGACCATGCCGCGACAGGACGTCACGCAAGACCCGGGCCAGGGCCGATTGTGCGGTGCACAAAAAGTCGCTTGACAGGCGATTGCACCGCGAGCATATATTGCACTGCAGCAATTTGGGGCTTCCTCCCCCGCCCCGCCCACCCGCAGGAGATCAACCCATGGCGACCACCGCCCAGTCCGCCAAGGCCGCGACTGACCTCGGTCAGGAGGCCTTCAAGACCACCGTCGACCGCTCCATCGCGGCGTTCGACGGCTTCGCGTCCAACTCCAAGCTCAACATGGAGGCCATCGCCGACGCCGCCACGGCCGCCGCCGAAGCCGCCCAGACGATGGGCGCGCAAGCGGCCGCCTACTCCAAGAAGGCGATGGAAGATCACCTCGCGGTCGCCAAGAAGCTCGCCGCCGCCAAGTCCGTGCAGGAAGCCTTCGACATCCAGACCGGCTACGCCAAGTCGGCCATGGAGGGGTACCTCACCGAGCTGACCCGCTTCTCGGACTACTTCACCGCCTCGATGCAGCGCTCCATGAAGCCGATCAACGACCGCGTCGCGGCGACCGCCGAGCAGTTCGTCACCCACTGATCCCAAGCCAGTTCCGAGCGTGCGGCGGGCCCGGAACGGCGACGTTCCGGGCCCGCTTTGCGTCTGCGTCGGAACGCTGTGTCCGAATTGCCCGGTCCGCGTCCATCCTGCGTTCATCAGGCGCATGCTAAGGATTCGGCCTTCCAAAACGGGACGGTTTCCATATCTAATCGGAGTCGGAGCCGGGCCCGCCCGAGTCTCCGGAGAGTTCAAGGTCAATGGCCGGTCGAAAGGCAGGGGACGAGAACAACGGCGTCGGATCGGCTGCGATCACGCAGGTCAAGCCGAAGACGCAGAAGCCTTCCTTGTACCGAGTGCTGCTCCTCAACGACGACTACACGCCGATGGAGTTCGTCGTCTACGTGCTCGAGCGTTTCTTCAACAAGTCGCGCGAGGAAGCGACCAGGATCATGCTTCACGTGCATCAGCACGGTGTGGGCGTGTGCGGAGTGTTCACCTACGAGGTGGCCGAGACCAAGGTGACCCAGGTGATCGACACCGCAAGACGCCATCAGCACCCGCTTCAATGCACCATGGAAAAGGACTGAGAGAACCCGGCGCCATGCCCTCTTTTTCGCGTAATCTCGAAGAGACCCTTCACCGCGCGGTGCACTACGCCAACCAGCGGCGGCACGAATACGCCACCTTGGAGCACCTGCTGCTGTCGCTCACGGACGACGTCGAGGCGTCGGGCGTGATGAAGGCGTGCGACGTGGACCTTCAGGCCCTGAAGCGGAACCTGATCAACTACCTGGACACCGAGCTGAAGTCCCTGATCGTGGAGAACGGCGAGGAGGCCAAGCCCACCGCCGGCTTCCAGCGGGCCATCCAGCGGGCGGTCATCCACGTGCAGTCCTCCGGCCGCGAGGAGGTGACCGGCGCCAATGTGCTGGTGGCCATCTTCTCCGAGCGCGAGAGCCACGCCGCCTACTTCCTGCAGGAGCAGGACATGACCCGCTACGACGCGGTCAACTTCATCGCCCACGGCATCGCCAAGAAGGCCGGCGCCTCGGAGACCCGCGCCGTCAAGGGCGCGACGGACGCCGACGTCGACGAGAAGCCCGCGGCCAAGACCGGCGGCGAGGCGCTGGACGCCTATTGCGTGAACCTCAACGAGAAGGCGCGCCAGGGCAAGGTCGACCCCCTGATCGGCCGCGAGGCCGAGGTCGAGCGCTGCATCCAGATCCTGTGCCGGCGCACCAAGAACAATCCCCTGCTGGTCGGCGAGCCGGGCGTGGGCAAGACCGCCATCGCCGAGGGCCTGGCGCGCAAGATCATCAACGACCAGGTGCCCGACGTTCTGTCGGGCGCGACGATCTACTCGCTCGACATGGGCGCGCTGCTGGCCGGCACCCGCTACCGCGGCGACTTCGAGGAGCGCGTCAAGCAGGTGGTCAAGGAGCTGGAGAACCACCCCAACGCCATCCTGTTCATCGACGAGATCCACACGGTGATCGGGGCGGGCGCGACCTCGGGCGGCGCCATGGACGCCTCGAACCTGCTGAAGCCCGCCCTGGCGTCGGGGACGCTCAGGTGCATGGGCTCGACCACCTACAAGGAGTTCCGCCAGCACTTCGAGAAGGACCGGGCCCTGGTCCGGCGCTTCCAGAAGATCGACATCAACGAGCCGACGATCGAGGACTCGATCAAGATCCTGAAGGGCCTGAAGGGCTACTACGAGGAGTTCCACAAGCTCCGCTACACCAACGACGCGGTGAAGGCGGCGGTGGAGCTGTCGGCGCGCTACATCACCGACCGCAAGCTGCCGGACAAGGCGATCGACATCATCGACGAGGCGGGCGCCTCGCAGATGCTGGTGCCCGAGAGCCGGCGCAAGAAGGTGATCGGGGTCAAGGAGGTCGAGACCATCGTCTCCAAGATCGCGCGCATCCCGCCCAAGTCCGTCTCCAAGACCGACACCGAGGCGCTGAAGCAGCTGGAGGCCGACCTGAAGCGGGTGGTCTTCGGCCAGGACCAGGCGATCGACCAGCTCGCCACCGCCATGAAGATGGCGCGCGCGGGGCTGCGCGATCCGCAAAAGCCGATCGGCTGCTTCCTGTTCTCGGGCCCGACCGGCGTGGGCAAGACCGAGGCGGCGCGCCAGCTCGCCTCGACGCTCGGCATCGAGCTGGAGCGGTTCGACATGTCGGAATACATGGAGCGGCACACCGTCAGCCGCCTGATCGGCGCGCCTCCGGGCTATGTCGGCTATGACCAGGGGGGCCTTCTGACCGACGCGGTCGACCAGCACCCGCACGTGGTCGTGCTGCTGGACGAGATCGAGAAGGCCCACCCGGACGTCTTCAACATCCTGCTGCAGGTGATGGACCATGGCGTCCTGACCGACGCGGTCGGCAAGAAGGTCGATTTCCGGAACGTCATCCTGATCATGACCACCAACGCCGGCGCCGCCGACGCCCAGCGCCAGTCGATCGGCTTCGGCCGCGGCCGCGCCGAGCACGAGGAGGACGAGGCGATCAAGCGGATCTTCTCGCCCGAGTTCAGGAACCGCCTGGACGCGCTGGTGTCGTTCAAGCCGCTGACGCCCGAGATCATCCGCCAGGTGGTGCAGAAGTTCGTGCTGCAGCTGGAGGCCCAGCTCGCGGACCGGCACGTGACCATCGAGCTGGAGGACGACGCGGCCGACTGGCTGGCCAAGAACGGCTTCGACGAGCTCTATGGCGCGCGGCCGCTGGCCCGGGTGATCCAGGAGAACATCAAGAAGCCGCTGGCCGACGACATCCTGTTCGGCAAGCTGGTGCGCGGCGGCCATGTCAAGGTCGTGCTGAAGGACGGCAAGATCGCCTTCGAGATCGAGCCGACGAAGGGACCGGGCGCGCCGCCGGCGCCGGAAGGCGAGCAGGACGGCCAGGAGCCGGCGCTGGCGGAGTAGGGGGCGCCGCCGCCGACGCGAGGGCGCCTCTGGGGGAGGGGTGAACCGTGCTGAAGGCGCCGCCGCCGGTCTGGACCGCGCTCTACCTTGCGATCGCCTGGGCCGCCTGGCGCGCCGACCTCTGGCCGTCGGCGCCAAGCCTGCGTGTCGTCCCGCTGGCGGCCGCGCTGTTCGTGGCCGGCTTCGCCCTTGCGGTGTGGGCCGTCGTGCTGTTTCGGCGCGCCCGAACCGAGATCGAACCCACATCGGAGGCGAACCGGGCGCTCGTGACGCAGGGTCCCTATCGACTGACGCGGAACCCGATGTACCTGGGACTGGTCCTGGTCAGCCTCGGCGTCGCGTTCCTGACCGGAGGCTGGCCTTTCCTGCTCGCGGCCGCGGCCGTCTTCCTGACCGTCGACCGGGTGCACATCCCGTTCGAGGAAGCCAAGATGCGCCGCCAGTTCGGCGCCGCCTTCGACGCCTACGTGCGCAGGGTGAGGCGGTGGATTTGACTGGAGAGGCCGCGCGTGCGGTGGGGCGTCGGCAGGGGCGGTCGTCAGCCGCGGCCCGAGCGGATTCGAGCCAAGCGGACCGCACGATGATCTATTTCATACAGCGTCATGTGTGGACGGCGCCCTATTGGCAAGCTCTTCTTGAGATGCGGCGGTAGTCGGGAGCAGTCATGTGTCCGGCCTGTTGATGCGGCCTTGGTTCGCCGCTGGCCCTGATGTCGTCCGCTGGCCTGGGTTCCTATCACCGTATCGCGCTGAGTTGCGCCGACACCGTAGCGGAGTGTCCCGCTCACCGGGCTGGGTTCGCATCAAGTCTTAGCCCTCGCCAACTGCGTTGCGCCCTTGGCCGGTCAGGCGGCCATGGCGCGAACCTCGGAATGCTCTCGATAGACCTCGCCGCGGACCATGACGGCCCAGGCGATGCGGGCGGTCTTGTTCGCCTGCGCCACGGCGACCAGCTTGAAGGGCTTCTTCTCCAGAAGGCTCCGGGCCCAGGACGTCGAGGCGGAGCCCTTGCCGGCGTGGCGCAGAACCGCTGAAGCGCCCACCACCAGCAGGGTTCTGAGATAGCGGTCGCCCATCTTGGAGATGCGGCCCAGGCGCTCCTTGCCGCCGGAGGAGCTCTGGCGCGGGACCAGCCCCAGGAAGGCGGCGAACTCCCGGCCCGAGGCGAACATCCCTGGATCGGTGATGGTGGCCGTCAGAGCCGTGGCGATCAGCGGGCCCACACCCGGGATGGTGGCGAGCCTGCGGCTCGTCTCGCTGGACCGATGCCAAGCCGCGATCTCCCGATGCAGACGGTCGATCTCGTCTTCGAGCTCGGCCAGCTGCCGCGCGAGCGGCTCCAGCGCCCGTCGCGCAAGAGGCTGAACGCTTTCGTCGGCGGGCTCCGCCAGAACCTCGAGCAGCCGGCCGATGCTCCTCGGTCTTGACCGGCACGAAGCGCATCGACGGCCGCGTCACCGCCTCGCAGATCGCCGCCGCGTCGGCCGCGTCGTTCTTCTGCCGGCGGACGTATGGCTTCACATAGGCCGGCGGGATCAGCCGGACCTCGTGGCCCAGCTTCCTCAGCTCGCGCGCCCAGTAGTGGCTCGTGGCGCACGCCTCCAGCCCGACCAGGCATGGCCGCAGCTTCGACAGCAATGTCAGAAGGTCCCGGCGGCGCACCGCCTTGCTCAGAGCAACCCGGCCAGAGCCATCGACGGCGTGGACCCAGAACACGCGCTTGGCCAAGTCGATGCCAACGGTGGTAATCTCTTCCATGGACGGCGCTCCTGATGATGCGTTCCAACGACGATCATCATGGCACTCAGATGCCGCGGTAGGCGCCGTCCACACCATCACCGTAATCACAGCCCAACAAGCGAGTTCTATGGAATAGAGCGAGATTCGGTTTGGGGGTATTCAGGCCACAGGTATGTCGGCTGGTGAATGGGGGATCAATGGATGAGTATAATCATTAGAAGGGTGCTTGGTGGGTATTTTGCCAAAGTGACTCCACCTGAGTCAAAGAAGGGTGCCTGGGGGAATGCTCTTCCTATGTCTAAGGAAACCTTACGTCGGAAGATGATGGATCTCGGAGTTCATGCGATTGACTTTTGGGATGCAATAACTGAAGCGGACAGATCGTGAATTTATACGATACTGCAGTTGGGATTAAGGTGGCACTGTATGAAATGCGGTCTATATGGCGCGCGTGGTGGAGTGCGCCCCCAAATTGAGACACTGAAAAAGGTGACAGTTCTCTGCTAAGGAGGACTGATGGGCAAGCAAGGGGTTAGCTACAGCCGCGCGTTCAAGCTGGAGGCGATCGCGCGGATGGAGGCAGGGGAGAACGTGAGCGCGCTGGCGCGGGAGTTGGGCGTGGCGCGGGTGATGCTGTACCGCTGGCGCGACCAGCAACGGGCCGGAGGTCCGGAGCGGTTCCGCGATCGTCGTGGCAGGCCGACCAGGCGGGAAGCGGTGGCGATGGCGGCGGCTCGGGGACCGGCGCAAGAGGCGACGAGCCTGTCGGAGGCGCGGCGCCAGATCGCCGAGCTGGAGCGCAAGGTCGGGCGCCAGCAGCGGGACCTGGATTTTTTCAGAGCAGCCTTGCAGCACTTCGAGGCGTCACGCCCGCCGAGCGATCGGCCTGGCGCGACGGCGTCTTCGCCCTCATCCAGGCGATGACGCGCCTGCAAGGCTCTGCGATGGAGATCGAGCGTCTGTGCGCGCTGATGGGCGTCAGCCGGGCGAGCTATTATCGGCATTGGGAGGCGCACGAGCCCAAGGTCGTGGAGACCGAGCTTCGCGACCTGGTGCAGCGCCTGTCTCTGGCGCATCCCAACTGCGGCTATCGGCCGATCACCGAGTGGGTGCTGCGAGCCGGCTGGTGGGTCAACTCCAAGCGCATCCGCCGGATCCGGCGCGAGGACAACCTGTTGTGTCTGAAGCGCTCGCCGTTCCGGCCGGCGACCACGAACTCGCGTCATTCCTGGACAATCTGGCCGAACCTGGCCTGGCGGCTGGCGCTCACCGACATCAATGGGATCAACCGGGACGCGGCGCTGGCGGCGCTGAACGGCAACCACGGCTATGATGCGCGCGGGAACCTGCTCACCGACGGGACGCGGAGCTTCACCTACGACCTGGAGAACCGGCTGACGAGCGTCTCCAGCGGCGGCTCCACCGTGCTGAGCCTGGCCTATGACCCGACCGGGCGCCTCCGGCAGACCACCGCCTCGGGGACCACCACCAACTTCCTCTACTCGGGCGACGACCTGGTGGAAGAGCTGAACGGATCGCGAATTGCGGTGACAGTGCACTTAATTGACGGTCGCCTGCTTCGGCAGCAGGGTCCCCGGATGGCCCGTCTGGCTCGCGCCGTCTTCCCGGGGATCGCCCATCACCCCGGCCTTCGCCGGGGCAGGCTCTACCCAGCGGGGGAACGGCCGGGCGCAGACCTTCTTCAGCGACGACGACTATCTGGCCTATGGCGAGCTGATGGCCGAGCAGGCCGAGCAGGCCGGCGTCGAAGTGTGGTCGTGGGTGCTGATGCCCAACCACGTGCATCTGATCCTGGTCCCATCGGAAGAGGATGGCCTCAGGCGCATGCTGGCGCCGCTGCACCGGCGCTATGCGGGCCGGGTGCATGCGCGGCTGAAACGGATGGGGCATTTCTGGCAGGGCCGGCTCGGCTGCGTGGCGATGGACGAGGCGCACCTGGGCGCTGCGCTGCGCTATGTGGCGCTGAACCCGGTGCGGGCGCGGCTTGGTTCGCCGGGCGGCGGCCTGGCCCTGGGGTCGAGCGTGCGCGCACTCCTGGGCCTGGTCGAGGGCGACGGCGTGACGGCCAAGGCGCCGGTGCTGGAGCGCTATCCCGACTTCGCCGCCCTGATCGAGGCGGGGGAGGACGAGGCCTTGTCCGAGCGCCTTCGCCGGGCCGAGACCGTCGGCCGGCCGCTGGGAAGCGATGCATTCGTGGAGCGGCTGGAGCGGGAAAGCGGCAGGGCGTTCAAGCCTGCCAGGCGCGGCAGAAAGCCGAAGCCGGCAGGGACGGAATTAAGTGCACTGTTGTCTAATTGATTCTGAGTGCATTGTATTTGCTACGGATTTGCTGACCTTGGTCTATGGTTGTCTTCGCGGTCATGGCTTGGCTGGGGAGCCTGGGGGCCATGCCGCATGATCGCGGTCAGGCGAGGATGGGGGCGGGACGTCCGGATGTCACCGGCGCGCTCTTTGGCTGCAACAGTGTAAGCGGGATCGTCCCTGTATGGCCTTCGGTCGTGGTCCGCCGGACGGTCAGGTCCAGCGGAACTCGGTTTGCGACTGCCACAGTCGGTGAAGCAGGACAGCGAGCTTGCGGGCGACGGCGACGCGGGCGCGCTTGGCTCCCTTGGCCTCGGCCAGGCGCTTGCCCCAGGTCTGCAGCGCGCACGGGCGCTTGACCCGGACGAGCAGGTTGTTGGCCGCCTCGTAGAGCGCCGAACGCAGCATTGGATCGCCGGCCTTGGAGATGCGGCCCTTGTAGTCGCGCTCACCCGACTGGTTGCGCCTGGGCGCCAGGCCGGCGAAGGCGCCGGCGTCCTGGCCCCTTGCGAACCGGTCGGGGTCCTCGATGCTGCTCTTGAAGCTGAGCGCGGTGATCGGCCCGACGCCGGGCACGCTCATCAGCCGCGTCGCGACCGGATCGGCCGCGGCGCAGGCCGCCAGCAGCCTCGACGAGCGCCGGACCTGGGCCTCGAGCGCCTCCAGGCTCTCGATCAACGGCTGCATGATCGGCTCGAGCTCGGGCTTCTGGGCGAACAGCACCGCCAGGCGCTCGCGCCGCTTGCCCGGCGTGGTGACCTTGCCCAGGCGCAGGCCGAACAGCTTCAAAAGGCCGCGAAGCTGGTTCGCCATCGCCCGGTGCGACCCGACCAGCTGCTCGCGGATCTTCAGCTGCGCCCGGTCGATGTGGGTCGCCGTCTGCTTGATCCGCACCTGTTTGAACCAGCCCGTGCGCGACATCTGCGCCAGCCCTTCGGCGTCGTGCGGATCGCTCTTGTTCACCCGCGCCGACAGCACCCCCTTGGCGTGCCGCGCGCAGACGCAGACCGCCGGCGACCCGCGCTCGACCAGGCCGTGATAGAGGAACGCCGACAACGGCCCTGTCTCCAGCACCACCCGCACCAGCCCGCCGGCGTGGCGCTCAAGCGTCCTGGCGATCGCTTCCGGGTCGCTCGCGCAGGCCCCGGTCCAGACGACCGCTCCCGCGCCGTCCACAACGCACACATGCGTCGTCTTGTCCGATACGTCCAACCCCGCGTACACTTCAGCCATGGCCCATTCTCCTTCGTGAAGCAGCTGCAACACTGACTTCGTATCCCAAGGAGGATGGGCCTACCTCAATTACGCGATGTCACCGTAATTCCAATTAAGTGCACTGTTGTCTAATTGATTCTGAGTGCATTGTATTTGCTACGTATTTCCTGACCTTGGTCTATGGTTGTCTTCGCGGTCATGGCTTGGCTGGGGAGCCTGGGGGCCATGCCGCATGATCGCGGTCAGGCGAGGATGGGGGCGGGACGTCCGGATGTCACCGGCGCGCTCTTTGGCTGCAACAGTGTAAGCGGGATCGTCCCTGTATGGCCTTCGGTCGTGGTCCGCCGGACGGTCAGGTCCAGCGGAACTCGGTTTGCGACTGCCACAGTCGGTGAAGCAGGACAGCGAGCTTGCGGGCGACGGCGACGCGGGCGCGCTTGGCTCCCTTGGCCTCGGCCAGGCGCTTGCCCCAGGTCTGCAGCGCGCACGGGCGCTTGACCCGGACGAGCAGGTTGTTGGCCGCCTCGTAGAGCGCCGAACGCAGCATCGGATCGCCGGCCTTGGAGATGCGGCCCTTGTAGTCGCGCTCACCCGACTGGTTGCGCCTGGGCGCCAGGCCGGCGAAGGCGCCGGCGTCCTGGCCCCTTGCGAACCGGTCGGGGTCCTCGATGCTGCTCTTGAAGCTGAGCGCGGTGATCGGCCCGACGCCGGGCACGCTCATCAGCCGCGTCGCGACCGGATCGGCCGCGGCGCAGGCCGCCAGCAGCCTCGACGAGCGCCGGACCTGGGCCTCGAGCGCCTCCAGGCTCTCGACCAGCGGCTGCATGATCGGCTCGAGCTCGGGCTTCTGGGCGAACAGCACCGCCAGGCGCTCGCGCCGCTTGCCCGGCGTGGTGACCTTGCCCAGGCGCAGGCCGAACAGCTTCAAAAGGCCGCGAAGCTGGTTCGCCATCGCCCGGTGCGACCCGACCAGCTGCTCGCGGATCTTCAGCTGCGCCCGGTCGATGTGGGTCGCCGTCTGCTTGATCCGCACCTGTTTGAACCAGCCCGTGCGCGACATCTGCGCCAGCCCTTCGGCGTCGTGCGGATCGCTCTTGTTCACCCGCGCCGACAGCACCCCCTTGGCGTGCCGCGCGCAGACGCAGACCGCCGGCGACCCGCGCTCGACCAGGCCGTGATAGAGGAACGCCGACAACGGCCCTGTCTCCAGCACCACCCGCACCAGCCCGCCGGCGTGGCGCTCAAGCGTCCTGGCGATCGCTTCCGGGTCGCTCGCGCAGGCCCCGGTCCAGACGACCGCTCCCGCGCCGTCCACAACGCACACATGCGTCGTCTTGTCCGATACGTCCAACCCCGCGTACACTTCAGCCATGGCCCATTCTCCTTCGTGAAGCAGCTGCAACACTGACTTCGTATCCCAAGGAGGATGGGCCTACCTCAATTACGCGATGTCACCGTAATTCTGTCACCGTAATTCGGGGTAGAGTTCTGGAATTGATTCCAACACGCGATTGTCTTGTGCTACACCAACGGAAGACTAATGAATGTTTAGGCGCCGGGGTAACAAAATAATCTCCTCTGAAGGGTGGCAAATAGAGACGCTCGGAAGGGGAGGAATAAGGTACAAAGACAATAGAATTTCTGTGAGAATTGGCGCAGAGATGTTGCCTGAAGGAAGGGTTGCGTACGTGATATACCATTTTGATCTTAAATTCGATCTTTTTTCAAAGCAAAGATCCTTGAACGAAGATGAATTGCACATGGTCACAGATCGTATTCGTAGTGCGTTCAGGGCCGTTGGTTATGATGTCGAGGTGAGCGCCTAAGAGCAGAAATACTATTAGGAATTACAGCATCAAAGTCACATTGGTACAGTGCGAAACTTCGAATAAGCTCTGGGGTTACAGTGACACTGTATGAAACTCGGTCTGTATAGGGCGCGCTTCTGAGGAGGTCCCCGCCATGGCCCGCCTGGCCCGCGTCGTCGTCCCGGACCTGCCTCACCACGTCACCCAGCGCGGCGCCCGCCGCGAGCCGGTGTTCTTCGGGGACGACGACTATCTGGCCTATCGCGAGCTGATGGCCGAGCAGGCCGGCGTCGAAGTGTGGTCGTGGGTGCTGATGCCCAACCACGTGCATCTGATCCTGGTCTCATCGGACGAGGATGGCCTCAGGCGCATGCTGGCGCCCTTGCCTTGATTTCTCCTGCCCGCAGCGCGGGAGCCGTCACGACATGGGCATCGACATTGCGCCCATATCCGCCAAACTGCCGCTCCGAATGCTCCAGAAGGCCGGAAGCGCCGGCCATCCGGGGAATGTCGGTCCGACAAAGGCGGCCGGGGAAACCGGCCGGACCCGACAAGAACAGCCTGCGGGAGGGGCGCCATGAAGCATGCGGTGTGGTTGATACGTCTTGTGTTCGGGGGCTGGATGGTTCCAGCCGGCCTGAACCACTTCGTTCCCCTGTTCCCACAACCCCAGGGCTCCGGCCTCAGCGGCGAGGTCTTCCGCGCCCTGTTCGACAGCCATCTGTTCGACCTGGTCAAGGGGGTGGAGCTGATCACCGGGATCTGCGTCCTGACCGGCTGGTACGTCCCGCTGGCCCTGGTGGTCTGCATGCCGGTCTCCTTCTGCGTCTTCTGGTGGGACAACCCGATCTCGGGGAACTGGCTCAACAAGGGAGGCCAGGCCGGCCAGGCGGTGCTGTTCTGCAATCTCGCCCTCTGCCTCGCCTACTGGAACAGCTACCGCGACATGTTCGCCCTGCGCGCCAAGCCGCGGAACTTCGTCGAACCCGAAGCGCCCGCCGCCGCTCAGCCGCAGGGCGCCACAGCCATGAAACGCCTCGTGCTTGTCGGCCAGCTGGTCTTCGGCGCCTGGATGCTGGCCAGCGGCGCCAACCATTTCTTCGTCAACCTCTGGCCCGAGCCCGCCGGCCACGAGCCGCTGGGCATCCAGCTGATGACCGGCCTGAAGGATGGCTGGATGCTCGATGTCGCCATGATCATCCAGCTGGTCGCCGGCGCCTTCATCCTCGCCGGCGTCTTCGTCCCGGTCGCCCTTTGCGTGGTGATGCCGGTTTCGGTCTGCGCCGCCTATTGGAGCGTGATCCTCGAGCGGGACCCGGCCGGGGCGGCCCTGGCGGCGGCCTGTGTCGGGCTCAACGGCCTGCTGATGCTGGCCTACCTCGACTATTACAAGGGCATGCTGCGGGAGCGCGGCTCCCTGACCTTCGGCGAAACCGAGGCTTCGAACTTCGTCTCCGTATTCGGCGATCTTGCGGGCCGCCTCTCGCGCAACGCCTTCATCGGCGGCCTGGCCGTCCTGCTGCTGACCGTGGCCTTCTACCTCCTGCTGGCGCAGGCCGGCCGGAACCGCGACTGGGTGTTGGTCGCGCTCCTGTTCCCCGGCTTCGTGCTGCACGCCCGGCGCCTGCACGACATGGGCAAGACCGCCTGGTTGCTCCTGGTTCCCGGCGCGCCCGTGGTCGCCTATGCCTGGCTGCACCTGTTCCTCCCCCAGAGCGACCTCACCGCCCCCATGGGCTGGATCGCAGCGGTGGTCGTGGCGGCTTTCGCGGTCTGGGGCCTGGTCGGCAAGGGCCAGGCGGAAGTCAACAGGTTCGGAGCCCCGGCGCCGGCCTAGAGCCGGCCTAGACTCGACATCGGGCGGAGATGGGGCCGTCAGCCCGAGTTGGCCGCTCGAGTTGAAGCATAGCGGGCCGTGCATTCGGGGGTTCCAGAAGCCCAGTGGCAATAGGGCGACACGATACATGTTCCCTATACGTTCCAGCCCATGTATGATCGCGTCATGTCCCGTCTCGCCCGGATCGTTGTCCCCGGCGTCCCGCACCATGTGACGCAGCGGGGCGACCGGCGCGAGCCGATCTTCTTCGAGGACGGCGATCAGGACCTGTACCGCGATCTGTTGGCCGAACAGCTCGACCGTCGCCGCGTCGAAGTCTGGGCCTACTGCCTGACGTCCAACCACGTGCATCTGGTGCTTGCCCCCTCGGCCGAGGCCGGCCTGGGCCTGGCCATCGGCGAGACGCATCGGCGATACACCAGCTTCATCAACGCGGGGCCGCTGGACCGGCCACATGTTCCAGGGCCGCTTCGCCTCGGTGGTGATGGGTTACGGCGGCACTGTATGAAACTCGGTCTATATGGGGCGCAGTTCAGCGATCCGGCGCTCGCGCACGACGGGCCGGCCGGTGGGCGCGGCGGCGTGGATCAAGGCGCTGGAGGCCAAGTCCGGCCGGACGATCGCCGCGGAACGGCGCGGGCCCAAGCCGCGCCCCAAGGCAGGGGACGAGCCTGGCGGCCCATTTCATACAGTGCCACCGTAAACTGATGTTGTTATTGCACGTGCTGGGTGTTTCTGGATGGAGATCGCCAGAATGGCAAGGTTGCTATTGATCGCTCGATGGATGTCTGGAATAGTTGGGCTCGTTTGTATGTCGACTTGGTACTTTTTGGTCCTTTATCAGGCGACGAACCGACCGTTTGCTCCTGATCCGATACGGGGTTTCGTGGAGCCGCTAGTGCAACATGGTCATCCAGTCTACATAACTGTTCGCGAGCATTGGACGGACATAGGAATGTTTTCTGCAGGGATGGTGTTCGGTTTGGGCGCGATACTGCTTTACAGAAAGTAAAAGGCAGAGAGCGATAACGTTGATTCTATATTGGAGTGAACCCCTGAAGTGAGTTTGGAGAGTCGGTGACAGTTCTCTGCCTGGACTGCACGTAACAGAGATCGAGATCGAGGGGCGCAGTAGCTAGCAATATCTCGGGTGCTCGAATAGGTATCTCTCCCTGAGGTGATCAGCTGCCGTTGATTACGGCGACAGTGCGCTCAATTCGCCGATCCGTGGTCCCGGCGGGGGCGAAGGGCGCGGCCAGGGCGTGCAGGCGCGCCTGGAAGGCGTCGATGATGCGCTGGACGGCGGGGGTCTTGTAGGCGAGCTCGCCGTCCGGATCCTCGGGGTGGACGAGCATGGTCGGGTTGGCCTCGAACACCAGGACGCGGCCGCCCGGCAGGATCGAGAAGTCGAGGCCGCAATAGTCCAGGTCGAGCCGCTCGCCGATCCTGGCGATCGCCGCCCAGGCCCTCGGACCGATCAGGCCCTCGGGATCGTCCAGGAAGCGCTGTTCCTCGGCCTGGCGGTCGGGGGCGCCCGGCATGCCGGCGGTGTCGTAGTGCACCATCCAGTCCGGTCCGATCGCCCAATGGTAGGGATAGGGCCGGCGGTCGACGAAGATCATCCGCCCCTTGCGGAAGAGACCGTCCGGCGCACGATAATCCCAGTATTGGTTGAGATATAGGCCGGCGTCTTCAGGTTCCGCCTGAAGGGAGTCCAAGGCCTCCCAGCTGTCGGCGCGGACGAGCCCGCGCCCGCCGTGCGAGCCCATCGGGCGCACGAGCAGGGGCGGCTCGATCCCGGCCTCGACCGCGGCGTCCCGCAGCCGGGACCCTCGGACGCCCGACGCCTCGAGGCGGACCACCGCCGGCGCGACGACGCCGTCGATGTCCGCCAGGAGCGCGGGCAGGCGGTCCCTGCGCGTGCGCGCGACCCTGTCCGGATCGTTCAGCAGCGGGCGGCGAGCGTGCGCCAGGAAGCCCCGGACATTGTCCTCGGCGCCGTCCGAGAGGTCGGCGTCGCCGATGGCGTTGAGGATCACCGCATGCTCGGGCAGGCGGTCGAACTGGGCCTCGAGGGCGTGCTCCATGTACCAGACGAGGCGGGCGTAGCGCGTGGGCGGCATGATGTGCCGGTAGGGGATGTTGCCGCTGGTCCGGGTGGCCAGGACCAGGACGGTGAAGGGACTGGACCTGGCGGGCTCGATGAAGAGGCTCTGGCGGGCGTAGGCCGCGTCGAGAACCCGGCGGGCGGCGGCGTGATCGCCTCGCCGGTCGAGCACGGCGGCCAGGGTCTGGCTCGCGACCGCCTGGCCGGGCTCGGCCTGCAGCGCCAGCCGGGCGTGGTGCTCGGCGCCGTCCTCGATGCCGACGCCGAGGTAGAGGGCCGCGAGCCTGGCCCGCGCGGCGGCCAGGCCGGGATCGATGGCCAGGGCCCGCTTGAAGCACCGTTCGGCGTCGGCGGGGCGGTCGAGGTCGGCGTAGGCGTGGCCGAGCTCGGCATGGCCAGCCGGATCGGCGGGGTCCAGGGCGGCGGCCAGCTCGAGGGCGGAGAGGGCGGGATCGGCGGCCTGAAGGACCTCGACCGCCGCCTTGCGCACGGTGCGGGCGCCGGCGTGCATCCGGTCGCGCGCCAGGGCCGCCTCGGCGGCGGCCACCGCCTCGGCCGCGCGCCCGGCCGCCAGCAGCAGGCGCGCCAGCGCGGCCCAGGGGCCCGCCGCCCTGGGCGCGCGCCCGCACAGAGCCTCTTGGGCCTCGATCTCTTCCTCGATCGGGTTCGCGGCGGAAGGCATGACGGGTCCGGACCTGGCGGCCCTGAATGAACCCGGACGAGCTTAACGGGCGGCTAAGCTTGGGGCGGACTCGACGCGCCGTCTTCGGGGGGCCTCACGCCGCTGGCCGGCTTGGCGGAGCGGAGTCCGCGGCGTTGCGGCGGCGCACCCTCAGCTCGTCCCATATCCGGAACAGGAATTCGACGATCGCCGCCGTGCCGAAGAAGGTCAGTGAATAGCCGTAGCGATGGGCGATGGCCGCGAGCACGAGCGGCAGCACCGTGGTGTGACCCTCCGGTGTGAGCCCGGTGCTCAGGAACGAGCGCAGGTCGTCGATCGAATAGACCGTGTCGCCGACAAGGTGCAGGGCCGCGGCGATGATGATCAGCCAAGGTCAGCCGGTGAAGCCCGAGCGACGACATCCAGGCGCCGACGTGCTCTGAGGGCGAGGCGCCGGGCAGATCAGGCGGGCGCTGGGTCACGCCGAGGCCCCGAACTTCGCCAGGCGTTCGGCGCGGAGCCGACGCCACACGCGCGCCGAGACCTCCACGGCCGCCGCTTCGGCGAAATAGATCACGGTCTGGGCGATCTCCTGCTCACGCCGGGCGAACGCGCGCGACCAGAACGATCCGTAGTCGCCGTCGCCCGATGCGAGGTAGGCGTGAAGCACATTGGCCACGCTGATGGCGTCACTGGCCAACCGCATCCCAATTGCGGCCAGCAGCAGCCAAGTGATCGGATGCAGGCGCGTGGACGATCCCCCGATGACAATCAGAGCGGACTGAAGTGGAGGCCGCAACCTACCAACGTCGCCGCCGCGCAGTCTAGTTGGGCTGGGGACGCCAGGTCGACATCAGCGCCTCGAGCTCGGGGCGCACGCGCTCGAGCGGCGGCTCGCCGGGGGTCCCGAGGTGCACGAAGCCCGCGACGCGCTCGTTGGCGGCGAGGCCCAGGAGCGCCCTGGCGCGCTCGTCGTAGGCGTACCAGTCGGTGATCCAGTTGGCGCCGTAGCCCATGGCCTCGGCGGCGATGAGCAGGTTCTCGCAGACGGCGGCGGCGGAGAGGATCTGCTCCCACTCCGGGATGTTGCATTCGCTCACCCGCGAGACGACGGCGACGGTGAGCGGCGGGACCTTGAGCTTGGCCAGCGTCGCGACGGCCTTGTCGGGGGCGGGCTGGCCCGAGGCCAGGGCCTCGAGCGAGCGGGCGTAGGCCGCCTTGGCCTCGCCCTGCAGGATCACGAACCGCCAGGGGAAGAGCTTGCCGTGGTCGGGCGCGCGGGCGGCCAGGCGCAGCAGGGTCTTCAGCTCGGCCTCGGACGGGGCGGGGCCGGTCATCAGCAGAGGCGAGGAGGAGCGGCGCGTGGCCAGGAGCGCCAGGGTCTCGGGCGAGCGGCGCGCGACCTCGACGGGGGCGCCGAACTCGGGGGGCTCGGGAACGGTCAGGACCGGAGACGCGTCGTCGGGCATGGCGGAAAGCTTTCGTTGGGTCCGTTCAGGTATAAGCCCGCCGCGCCCTCCGCAAGAACGCCCCGGAGCCCCGATGACCGACGCCAAGACGCCAGGATGGATGCGGCCGGACGGCCGGCCCTGGCGCGCGCTCGCCGAGCGGGCGGTCTACGACAACCCCTGGATCTCGGTCAGCGAGTTCGACGCCGAGGCGCCGACCGGCGCGCGCGCGATCTACGGCAAGGTCAGCTTCAAGAACCTGGCGATCGGGATCCTGCCGATCTTCGAGGACGGGACGATCGTGCTGGTGGGCCAGCACCGCTTTCCCGCCGGCGACTACAGCTGGGAGATCCCGGAGGGCGGCTCGCGGCTCGACCTTGATCCGCTCGAGGGCGCAAGGCGCGAGCTGAGGGAGGAGGCGGGGCTGGAGGCCGCCGACTGGCGCAAGGTGCTGGAGGCCCAGCTCTCCAACTCGGTGAGCGACGAGCGGGCGATCGGCTACATCGCCACGGGGCTTTCGCCGGTTGCGGCCGAGCCGGACGCCACCGAGGCCCTGAGGATCGTCCGCGTCCCGTTCCGCGAGGCGCTGGACCAGGCGCTTCTGGGACGCATTGTGGACGTGATATCAGTGGCGATGCTGCTCACGGCCTACCATATGGCGAGGGAAGGGCAGCTGCCGGGGGCGCTCGCGAGGGCGATGCTCTGGGAGAACAACGTGGTCGCGCTTTCGGACGGCGAACCGGTTCCCACTTCGCCTGAAAGCGCTCCAAAGGCGGGGGAAACGCCATGAGCCATAAGCTGGAGCTGGTGCAGCCGGATCGGGCGCCGCCGGTCTGGGCGGCCCTGAGGAACGAGGCGAGCGCCGCCTGCCAGAGCGAGCCGGCGCTGGCCTCGCTGCTGGATGCGGTGATCCTCAGCCACGACAACCTCGGCGAGGCGCTGTCGTTCCAGCTGGCGCGCAAGCTCGGCGACGCGGTCCTGCCGCCGATCAGCCTGCGCGAGATCTGCGAGGAGGCCCAGGAGGCCGACCCGGCCATCGTCGCGGGGGCCGAGGCGGACCTGAAGGCGGTGTTCGAGCGCGATCCGGCCTGCAAGGGCTATGTCCAGCCGTTCCTGTTCTTCAAGGGGTTCCTGGCGCTGCAGACCCATCGGCTGAGCCACTGGCTGTGGACCGAGGGGCGCGAGACCCTGGCCTTCTACATGCAGAGCCGCACCTCGGAGCTGTTCCAGGTGGACGTCCACCCGGCCGCGCGGGTGGGCGCGGGCGTCTTCATCGACCATGCGACCGGCGTGGTGATCGGCGAGACGGCCGTGGTCGGCGACGACGTCTCGATGCTGCACGGGGTGACGCTCGGCGGCACGGGCGCGGAGCGCGGGGACCGGCATCCCAAGATCGGCAAGGGCGTGCTGCTGGGCGCCGGGGCCAAGGTGCTGGGAAACATCGAGATCGGCGACTACGCCAAGATCGCGTCCGGCTCGGTGGTGCTGAAGCCGGTGCCCAGGGGCTGCACCGCCGCGGGCGTGCCCGCGCGCCTGGTCAACTGCCCCAACTGCGAGGAGCCGGCCCGCACGATGGACCACACCCTGGCGGACGTGGTCTACGACTACCAGATCTGACGGGCGCCGTGGGCGGCCCCTCACCCTCCCAGCCCTGACGGGCTGGGCCCCTCCCTCTCCCCGCAAGCGGGGCGAGGGCATCCGGTTCCTACTTCCGCTCAGGGCGTTAGGAGGCCATAACCCCCGCCAGACGCAACCCCCGGAGACGATCGTGGACGACAAGGACGTCAAGCGCATCGAGGCGCACCTGCAGCGCACCTTCGGGAACAAGGCCCTGAAGCTGAAGGCGCGCCCCAAGCAGAAGGATTTCGCCGAGGTCTTCATCGGCCAGGGCGAGGACGCCGAGTTCATCGGCATCGTCTACCAGGACGAGGACGAGGACGGCTCGTTCATGTTCGAGATGGCCATCCTGTCGGAGGACCTGGAGGCCTAGCCTCGTCTGCGGCGGCCCCGGCGCAATCGAGCCCACAGGACATCGAGCTTCGCTTTCGTGTGGTTCGTGTGGTTCGTGGACTCCCACGCGGACAGCGCGCCCGGCCGCGGCCCTGAAAGGCGAATCCACGAACCACACGAACCACACCAACGGCGGCGGTGCGTCCGCAGACTTGCCGGCGCGTCCTTGAAAACGCCTGGATCCCCGCTCTCGCGGGGATGAGCGGCCAGGGGGCATGGTCCAATCCAGGTGGGGGATGCTCGAGCGCTCAATGGGCCGTAACGGCGTTCATGACGCGGGCGAGCTCGGCCTTCGGGTCGGCCGGCGCGGACCGTGCGCGCCAGGCGACGAAGCCGTCCGGGCGGACGAGCGACGCGCCCGAAGGATCCAGGCCATAGGCCTCGGCGAAGCCGGGATGGTCGACCATCACGTGCTTGGCCGTGACTGCGTCACAGGCGCCGCGCCAAGCCGCGCCATCCGGACCGGTCAGCAGGACGAAGCCTTCGCCGACAAGGTCGTGGACGGAGCATCGGGCCCCGTTTTGCTCGATCCACAGGTGCGGCGCGCGCGAGCCGGGCCGGCCGAAGGAGCCGCGCGGGTCCTCGTGGCCCTCGGGCGCGCCGGGCTCGGTCACGATGGCGTTGGAAGCGTAGAGATAGCCGAGCTCGATCTCGAAGTCGTCGACGGGCGCCGGCGCGTCCCTGGCCCCGAGGTAGGCGGCGGTGCGGGTGACGTAGCGGGCGTAGGCCTGGTCGACGGTGAAGCGGCCCACCGGGCGGCGTTCGGCGTCATAGCTGTCGAGCAGGCGCGGGCCGGCCTCGCCCTCGAGCACCATGGCGAGCTTCCAGGCGAGGTTGTGTGCGTCGTGGATGCCGGTGTTTCCGCCGAACCCGCCGTTGGGCGGCATCAGGTGGGCCGTGTCGCCGGCGAGGAAGATGCGCCCGTCCTGGAAGCGGCCGGCCACGTCGGAGGTGGCGCGCCAGCGCGCGACGCCCTCGATCTCGACCTCGAGGTCCGGATCGCCCGCCGCCGCGCGGACGAGCTCGACCAGGCGCCCGGGCGAGACGTCGGCGGCCGCGTTGGCCGCCGCCTCGGGATCGGCGGCCGGATCGCCGACGGTGTTGACCACCAGGAAGCCCCGCCGGGAGGTCTTCTCCAGCCGGAAGAACCCGCCGAGGACGGGGTTGTTGACGTAGATGATCGAGAGGTTCCGCCCGACGAGAAAGGGCGCGAGGTCGGCCTTCAGATAGATGGTGATCGAATTGGAGAAGACGCCGCGTCCCTCCATGGCGATGCCGAGCTGGTCGCGGATGCGGCTGTGCGCCCCTTCGCAGGCGACGAGGTAGCGGCCGCGAAGCGCGCGCTCCTCGCCGGTCTCGACATTGCGGACCGTCACCGTCACGCCATCGGCGTCCTGGTCGGCGCGGATCACCTCATGGCCGGCGAGGACGCGGGCCCCGACCTCCTCGGCGCGGCGGCGCAGGATCGGCTCGAGCCCCGGCTGGCTGACGAACCAGCGCCGGCAGGGGCTGAGCGCCTCCACGCCCTCGTTCAGGCTGGGGATGAAGGCGGCGATCTGGCGCCCCGCCAGGGACTCCACGCCCACGATCGCGCCGTCGGGCTCGAACTCGGCCTGCGACTGGCGGCGCACCTCGTCCTCGATGCCCGCCTGGCGGAAGAGCTCGAAGGTGCGCATGTGGAAGAAGGCGGCGCGGGGCAGGGTGGAGGGCGCGGTCATCCGCTCGATGGCGAGGGTCGGGACGCCGCGCTGGGCCAGGAACATGGCGGTGGACAGCCCCACCAGCCCGCCGCCCGCGATCAGGACGGGCGCGTCCTCCTGCCGCTCAGCCATGGCGCGTGCTCCCCTCTGCCTATTTTGCAGGCAGCCTAGCCGCGCCGGGCGGGGAACTGCAACAGCGTTAGTTACTTAACGTGCGGTCTTTGTCAGCCGGCTGGTCCAGCGGTAGAGCCAGGCGACGACGGCCGCGAAGGCGACGAGGCTCAGCACGGTCGCCGCGGGCTGGAAGGCGTCGCCGACGAGGGCCAGCGGGAACGACTTGCGGGTGAAGACCACGAGCCCGGCGAGCACCACGCCCATCAGGCTCTCGCCGACGATGAAGCCGGAGGCGAGCAGGACGCCGAGCCGCTTGATCGTTTCACCGTCCGGCCGGCGGTTCGCCCTCTTGTCGAAGGCCCAGCCGATGACCGCGCCGACGACGATCATCAGCGTGACCTGCATGGGCAGATAGATGCCGAGGCCCACCGCAAGCGGCGCAAGCCGCGGCAGCCTGGCGCGGCCGAGAGCTTCGTCCAGCGCGATGACCACGGCGCCGAGGCCGGCGCCGACGCCGATCAGGCCCCAGTCGAGCTGGCCCTGGAGGACGCCCTGGGCGAGGGCGGAGATCAGCGAGGCCTGGGGGGCGGGCAGGGCGCGGGCCGGATCGACGCCGGCGGCGCCGGCGAAGCCGTAGGCGCGGTTCAGCAGATCGATCACCGGCGGGATGATCGCCGCGCCGACGATGACGCCGATGACGAGCGCCGTCTGCTGCTTCCAGGGCGTGGCGTCGACCAGCTGGCCGGTCTTGAGGTCCTGCAGGTTGTTGTTGGCGATGGTGGCGACGGCGAAGACCACCGAGGTGACGAAGAGGGCGAAGGCGGTCAGGGCCTGGCCGGCCGCGGGCCCGGCCGCCGCCTTGACGCCGACGGCGAGCAGGAGCGCCGCGCCGATCACGGCCAGGATGCCGACGCCGGAAAGGGGGCTGTTGGAGGATCCGATCAGCCCGGCCATGTAGCCGCAGACGGCCGAGACGAAGAAGCCCATCAGGACCACATAGATCAGCCCTCCGACGACCAGCGGCACGAGCTGGCCGCCGAGGCCCCCCTTCAGGGCGAAGTCGGCCAGGAGCCAGGCGATGGGGACCAGGCAGGCGACGCTGACGATGGCGACGAGGCCGATGGGAATGTCCTGCTCGGTGCGGGGCAGGGCGCCTGCGCCGCCGGCCTTGCGCGCCCGGGAGGCGGCCATGGCCGAGCGCAGGCCGTTGATGACCGGCCCCATGAGCTTGACCAGGGTCCAGATGGCGGCGACGCCGATCGTGCCGGCGCCGATGAAGCGCACGTCGTGGCTCCAGGCGCCCAGCGCCACGTCGGCGGCGGGCCCCGCGGCGGGGTGCATGGCGGTCAGGATCGGCACGGCGCCGGCCCAGGCGATCAGCAGGCCGACGAGCATGGCCACGCCGACCCACAGGCCGACCAGATGGCCGACGCCGAGCAGGGCCAGCGACAGGCCGAGGTCGAAGCCGGTGGCCGAGGCGCCGACCCGGAAGTAGCTCACCACGTCCGAGACGAAGACCTTGGTGGCGACCACCACGGCGAAGGCGGCCGAGACCAGGGAGCCCCAGAGCACGGCCAGCACGCCGGCCTTGCCCTCGGCGGCGGCCTCGGGGCTCGAAGCCTCGTGGCTGGAGCCCACCTTCAGCACCTCGGCGCAGGCGACGCCTTCGGGATAGGGCAGGTCCGAATGGGTGACGAGCGCGCGCCGCAGCGGGATCGAATACATCACCCCCAGGATCCCGCCGAGGACGCAGACCCCGAACGAGGCCCAGAACGGGAAGCCCGTCCACCAGCCGATCATCACCAGGCCCGGCAGGACGAAGATGATCGCCGAGAGCGTCCCGGCCGCCGAGGCGACGGTCTGGACGATGTTGTTCTCCTGGATCGTCGCGCCCTTCACCTGGCGCAGCACGGCCATGGAGATGACGGTGGCGGGGATGGAGGTGGCGAAGGTCAGGCCGGCCTTCAGCCCGAAGTAGACGTTGGCCGCGGTGAAGACGAGGCAGATCAGCCCGCCGATGACCAGGCCGCGGGCGGTGAACTCGGTGCGCGGGGCGGCGGCCGGAGCGACGGATGTGGACAGCGGCGGCTCCCCTTCGCGGTCAGGAGTCGGACCGTAGCCGAAGTCCTCTCCCATAGGGAGAGGAAGGGGCCCGTTGCGAAGCAGTGGGAAGGTGAGGGGATGAGGCCTTACCGTCAGGGGCGGCCGGCGCCGCCGGATTGGCGGGACCGGATCGATCCTGGCGCAGCGAACCCCCTCACCTTCCCGTCCTCCTCGCGGAGGCCGGGCCCCTTCCTCTCCCCATGGGAGAGGAAATTCTCAGAGCACGCCCAGCATGCTGGCGACGAGGGGGTGGCGGACGATGTCGGCCTCGTCCAGGCGGACCACGGCGATCTCGTCCACGGCCTCGAGCCGCGCGGCGGCGTCGCCGAGGCCCGAGAGCGCCGGCAACAGGTCGGACTGCTGGGGATCGCCGGTGACCACCATGGTCGAATGCCAGCCCAGGCGCGTCAGCAGCATCTTGAGCTGGACGTAGGTGCAGTTCTGGGCCTCGTCGATGACCACGAAGGCGTTGTTCAGCGTGCGGCCGCGCATGTAGCCCACCGGCGCGATCTCGATGGCGCCCTCGGCGATCAGGGCGCGCACGCGCTTCATCGAGAGGCGGTCGGACAGGGCGTCGTAGAGGGGCCGCAGGTAGGGCGCGAGCTTGTCCTCGACGTCGCCGGGCAGGAAGCCGATGGACTCGCCGGCCTCCACCGCGGGGCGCGAGAGCACGATCTTGGCGACCTTGCCCTCCTCGAGCGCCTGCACGGCCTTGGAGATGGCGAGGTAGGTCTTGCCCGTGCCGGCCGGCCCGAGCGCCACCACGAGGCTGCGCTGGTCGATGGCCTCCAACAGGCGCGCCTGGCCCAGGGACTTGGGCCGGATGGTCTTGACGTAGCCCTGCTCGCGGGTGGTCTCAGCGCGTCCGAGCGGCGACCAGTCCCGATCCACCGGCAGGCGGCGGATCTTGTCATCGTAGGGACCGGAGTGGTGCTCGCCGTCTCGCGGCAGTCGCCGCAGCGCGCGCTTGGTCATCGAGGCCTCCGTGCTGGAAAAAGAAAAGGGCGAGCCCGGTGGGGTCCGCCCTTGCGTGGGTTGGGGATGGAGAGGGAGCGCCGGCGCCGGGCGCTCGGGCCCTGCTCTAGGCTTCGACGAAGGCGGGCCAAATCCCCGCCTAGACACCGGACGCGGCACCCTGGTCTCCGCTCTGGAGGTCGCGCCGGAACATGCCCGGCGCGGGTGCGAGACTGGGAAGGCTCCCCGAATCGCCCAACCAGGATGATCTTATCCGCCTTTCCAGCGGGTTAAACGCCAAGTCACCGAAGCTTCATGAGCGCATCCATGCCGGAATATACTTTGGACGGAAAGACTCCACGATCCGCGGGCGATGGGGAATATTGGGTAGCGCCGACAGCCTGCGTGATCGGCGACGTCGTGCTCCAGAAGAACGCCAGCGTCTGGTTCGGCGCGGTGCTGCGCGGGGACAACGAAACCATCACCATCGGCGAGAACAGCAATGTCCAGGACGCCAGCGTCCTGCACACCGACATGGGCTTTCCTCTGAGCGTCGGCGCGAATGTGACCATCGGTCACATGGCGATGATCCACGGCGCGACGGTCGGGGATCAGAGCCTGATCGGGATCGGGGCGATCCTGCTGAACGGCGCCCGGATCGGACGCAACTGCATCATCGGCGCGGGCGCCCTGGTCACGGAGGGCAAGACGATTCCCGACGGCTCGCTGGCGGTGGGCGCGCCGGCGCGGGTGATCCGCCAGGTGAGCGAGGAGGAAGTGCGCATGCTCGCCGCCTCGGCCGCCCACTATGTGCAGAACTGGAAGCGCTATGCGGCGAGGATGAAGCCGGCCCGGTGACGCGCCCCTGAAGCCGCCCTGGTCCGGACGGGCGCCCCGCTGGCCGATCCCTGGGCGCAAGCCACGACGGGAGCAGGGGCGGGGACGGCGACCGACGGCCTGTGGCTCAGGCGATCAGGCGTCCGTCGACCGCCGCCAGCCTCAGCCGCGGTGAGGCGTCGGCGCCGCTTTCGGACGTGAAGCGGATGAGGCCGAGCTCGATCACGGGCCGGCCGCGCAGCTCGGCCAGCGGCGAGAGCGGCTGGTAGAGGCCGATCACCCGGTCGACCGGCGCGGTCTCGGAGCGGAGCGGGGCGGTCATGATCTCGACCCGGGCGGTGCGGCCATCGTCGGCGCGGGCCTCGGCGGCCATGATCACCGGCTCGCAGGAGCGTCGCGAGCCCTCGATGGCCGCGGAGAGCCTTGGCCGGTCGGACGGCGCCCACAGGCTGAGGAAGTCGGCGCCGCGCAGGTCACGCTGGTGCAGGTCGGTGATCAGCCCGCCGGCGAGGCGGAACAGATGCTGGCCCGGTCCGGCGCGTCCCAGGATGAACAGCTGCGCCAGCACCTCGGTCAGGTCGGAAGGATCGACCGAGGACCTGAGCGGGCTCAGCCGTCCGGCTTTGCGCACACGCCAATAGTCTATCAACCGTTCCGTACTTGAATGGGACATCGATTCTCACGCCCCCAGGGGCGGCCCTTGGCGGCCGCAGGGGCGTCAGTGGAAGAGTCGTGCCAGGCCTGGCCGTCCTGAATTGGGACACCGGCCGCGGCGGAGGCCCGGTGCGCGGGCGTCCGTCGGTTGGGTGGTCGCGATGTCGGACGGCGAACCGGTTCCAGGTCGCCCGAGATCGCTGGATGAGGGCCTTGCGATGGCGGCGTTACTGAAGCTCCCGGGCCTGGCGGTCGGCCTCTTCCTGATCAGCCTGTTCAGCGCCGGCGCGGCTGCGGCCGGGGCCTGCTGCACGCCCCCCCCGGCCTGCTGCAAGCCGCCCAGCCCGCCGACTCCGCCGAGCCAGCCGTGCTGCTCGAACATCAACATCCCCGGCGTCAACGTGAACGTGGGCGCCACGGTCGTGGTCAACGCCAACGCCCAGGCGATCGCCATCGGGGGCGCCTCGGCGCAGGGCTCTACGATCTTCTACGGCGGCGGCGGCTCGACCTGGTCGATGAGCGGGGGAAGCCCCGGCGTGATCCAGAACCTGCAGGTCGAGAGCCAGGCCAAGCCCAGGCGCGTCGCCTACGAGGCCACGCGGACGCGAATCAAGGTGGTGGTGATCCAGGCCGTCTGCATCGACGACAAGGAGGTGCCGCATCCCGCCTCGCAGGTGACGCCGGACAAGGAGATCGACGAGCACTACGAGGGGGAGCTCTACCGATGCGTCGCCGGCACCCACATGCAGGTGACCATCGCGGACTATGACGGCCACGTGAGCTTCGACCACGGCAAGCTGATCACCTGCGCGAAGGGCGAGGCGCTCTACCGCAAGGCCACGGGCGAGATCATGTGCCGGACCCAGATCCCCCAGCGCGACTGCAACGAGCGCTCGCTGCTGCGCCGGTTCGGGGCGGGCATCAAGATCCTGAAGATCGTGACGGTGGAGCACTACACCGCCTATCGCGAGGAACGCTCGGAGTCGGCCCAGGTCTCGAGCTTCAGCATGACCACCGACGGCGGCGTCGGCGGGGTGGTGCACTAGTGTGGTGGATCAGAAGTTCGCATGATGATGGCGGCACCCTCGGCTGCGAACTTCTGATCCGTAAACCACACTAGAATCATAGACTTGCTAGTGTCCTTATCAATTCCGAAGTTCGCATCCGCCTTGCAAATGCGCTGGCGAACTTCGGAATCGGGACACTAGGATTTCCTTCTCCCACGGGAGAAGGAGTGGCCCGCTCGCGAAGCCGATGGGAGGATGAGGGGGCAGGGACCGAAGGGCCGACACCCTCACCTTACCATTGCTGCGCAATGGGCCCCGTCCTCTTCCCTATGGGAGAGGAGACTTGCCCTCGGGCGTGATCTGAAGCCGCCAGAGCTTGCCGGGCTCGAGATAGGCCCGGGCGGCGGCCTGGATGTCGGCGGCGTCGACCTTGGCCAGGCTCGCTTGGACCGTGCGCAGGGCGTCGAGCTTGCGCGGGTCGGCCTGGGCGCCGGAGAGCTGCTGGAGCCAGTATTCGTTGGTCTGGCGCGACTTGGAAAGCGACTCGATCAGGGGCTTTTTGGCGCGCTCGAGCTCGTCGGCCGAGACCGGATGCTCGCGCAGGTCGGCCGAGATCTTGTCGAGGTCGCGGTAGAAGTCGTCGATCTTGCCCGGCGGAATCTCGACCACGGCGGAGACGTAGCCGTAGTGCGGGAAGACCAGGGACGCGTCGGCGCCGGCGTTGGGCGAGTAGGTCACGCCCTTGGCCTCGCGCAGATCGTCGATGAGCCGCAGCTCGATCACCTGGGCGAGGACCCGCAGGGTGCGCGCGCGCTGGGGATCGGAGAAGAAGTCGTCGGTCGGCCACTCGGCGTAGGCGATGGCCTGATCGGCCCGGCCCTTGTGGGTCAGGACCAGGGGCTGGGCGTCGGGCGCGGGCAGGCTGAGCGCGCGCGCGCCGGCCGGGGCCGGGGCGTCGGACCTCGGCGGCAGGGCGCCGAAGGTGGAGGCGGTCAGGGCGATCGCCTTGTCCAGCGGGATGTCGCCCACGATCAGCACCTCGATGGGCCCGGAGGCGAGGGGCTGGCGCAGCAGGTCATGGAACTCGTCGGCCGTGGAGGCCGCGATGTCGGCCTGGCTTGGGAAGGCGAAGCGCGGATCGCCGCCGTGCATGAGCCGGCTGAGGTCGCGGCCGAGCACGCCGGAGGGCGTGGCCTGCATCTGCTGGTTCAAGGTGGCGACATAGGTCTTCATCCGCCGGAACGCCTCGGGGCGGAAGCCGGGGTCGGCGGTGTAGGCGGCCAGCACCTGGAGCTGGACGGCGAGGTCCTCGGGGCGGGTGCGGCCCTGCAGCAGGAAGGCGTCCTCGCTGGTGGAGAAGTCCGCGCCATAGATGTTGGACGCCAGGATGCGCTCCATCTGCTCGGCCGTGAGCGCCTTGAGCCCCCCGTCGGTGAATCCTGCGGAGGCCCAGGCCGTGCTGACCCTGTCCTTGGGCAGATCCAGCAGGCCGTGGCCGATGCGCACGCGCACCAGAACCTGGTCGTCGCGGAACCTGGTCGGCTTGACCGTGAGGCGCACGCCGTTGCGGAACCGCACGAAGGTGGTCCCGAGGTCCTCGATGGTCTTCTGCTCGGCGACCTGGCCCGGCGGGCCGAAGCTGGAATAGGGCCAGCTCATCAGCTTCTGCTCGGCCGGCGCGGAGACCGGCTTGGCGCGCGAGGCGGCGAAGGCTTCGGCCAGGGCCTTGTCGCCGCCCTCGACCTGGTCGGGCGAGGCCATGAACACGAGCGGGCCCTGGCCGGAGAAGATCTGCTTGGCCGTCGCGTCGATCTGGGCGGCCTTCAGGCCCTTCACGTCGGCCTCGAACTCGCGAAGGTCCTCGGCGGGGCTGTCGTAGACCGTGCGGTCGTCCAGGGATGCGGCGATGTCGTTGGCGATCTGGGTGGTCTTGCGGGTCGCCGCCTGGGCGGCGGCGGCCTGGTACTGGACCCGAAGCTCGGCGATCTCGCGGTCGAGCTCGTCCTGGCCGACCCCGTACTCGACGATCCGGCGCTGCTCCTGCTCG
Organism: uncultured Alphaproteobacteria bacterium; assembly: GCA_963775275.1. Classification (GTDB taxonomy): domain Bacteria; phylum Pseudomonadota; class Alphaproteobacteria; order Caulobacterales; family Caulobacteraceae; genus JANWHQ01. Next base: position 3,729,861 of record CAVZII010000005.1, read on the forward strand.
ACCGAGCTGAGGGCGGGGCGCCACTGGCCGGGCTTGGCGGCGAGGGTGACGGTGGCGGCCTCGGCCGAATGCAGGAAGTCGCCCTTGTAGGCCTGGGCGGCGATGAAGGGCGGGGCGTCGGAGCGCGCCAGCCGGTCGAGGCGCCGGTTCAGGACCGCCAGGGCCAGCTGCTCGTAGAGCTTGGTCCTGCGCCGGGCGAGGGTGTCCAGCGACCTGTCGGCGGGCTGGAGCCACTCCATCTGGATGGTCAGGGGCGCGCCGGGCTCCACGAAGAGCCTGGTCTGGACCCCGCGGGGCGCCACGTGGCCGAGGTCCGGCGCGGGGCCCGCGGGCCCCTCGGGCGTCCAGTCGGAGAACTCGGCCTTGATCTTCTTCTCCATGGAGTCGACGTCGAAGTCGCCGACGGCGACCAGGACCGCGCGATCCGGGCGGTAGTACTGGCGATAGAAGTGGTCGATCAGGTCGTGGCCGGCGGTCTCGATCACCTTCACCTTGCCGATCGGCAGGCGACGCGCGGCGAGCTGGCCCTGGAGGAAGAAGCCGAGGCCGGCCTTGAACACGCGATAGCCGGGCGTGTCGCGCGCCCGCTCCTCGGACAGCACCACGCCGCGCTCGCGGTCGATGGCGCCCGGGTTCAGCGTCAGCCTGCTGGCGCCCTCCCGCAGCAGCATCAGGGCGGTGTCGACGGTGTCCTCGTCGGTGGTCGGAAGATCGAGCTGGTAGACCGTCTGGGTCCAGGAGGTCTGGGCGTTGGTGTCGGCGCCGAAGGCCAGGCCGTGGCGCTCGAGCGTCTTCACCATGTCGCCCTCGGGCACGTTCCTGGAGCCGTTGAAGGACATGTGCTCGAGGAAGTGGGCGAGACCCTGCTCGGCGTCGGTCTCCATCAGGGAGCCGACGTCGTACCACATGCGCAGCGAGGCCTGACCGGTCGGGGTCGCATTGTGCTGGATGGCGTAGCGCATGCCGTTGGGAAGGATGCCGAAGCGGACCTGAGGATCGGCCGGGACGTCGGAGCGCGCCTGGATCCAGGCCGGGGCCGGCGCCTTGGCGGCGGCGCTGCCGGACGAGGCGCCGCAGGTGAGGGCAAGGAGGCCGGCCGCGAGGGCGGCGAGGAAGGGTCGGAACGTCATTGAACGGATCGGGGCTGCGAAGGGCCGCGCAAGATGGCCGGGGCTTGTGGCGAGCGCAAGGCGGGTGGACGCGGCCGGTCCGGTCGGGTATTCTCGTTTTGTTCCAGAATGCCTCGCCCCTTCGTCCGATACACGCCCGCGCTGGCCCGCCGCATCTGCGCGCTGGTCGCCCAGGGCCATACCCGCCTGAGCCTCAGCGAGGAGCCGGGCATGCCGTGCCAGGACTCGATCCGGCGCTGGCGCGCCGCCCGCCCGCAGTTCGAGCGGATGTGGCGCGGCGCCTGCGCGCGGCGAACGTCGGTGCTGCGTCGGCTGAAGTCGTCCGCGGGCGGGCCGCGGGCGCGGGTGGCGGCTTATTCGGAAGCGTGGGCCGACGCCATCTGCGAACGGCTGATGGACGGGTGCAGCCTCATCGCCATCTCGCGCGATCCCGGCATGCCGTCCTATGCGACGATCCACCGGTGGCTGAACGCCTATCCGGAGTTCCGCATCCGCTACGCCCTGGCCTGCGATGACCGCGCCCACGCGCTGGGCGAGGAGGCGATCCGCATCGCCGACGAGGCGCTCGGCGCGGGCTGGCCCGAAGGCGCCAGCGCGGCCGAGGCGCTGGCCTTGGCGCGCGCCCGGATCGCGACGCGCCTGGCCCGGGCCGGCCGGCAGGCGCCGCGCAAGCACGGGCTGGGCGAGTAGGCGCGCGCCTCGGCCCTGCGAGGCAGCGCAACGGCGCATCGTCCGTTAGTGTAGGGTGAAGCTTGGCCCCCGCACGAGGTCCCGATGAGCAAACCGATCGTGATCAGCATCCCCCACGAGCTCGGCAGGGCCGAGGCGAAGCGCCGGATCGACGCCGGCTTCGGGCGGCTGGAGCGTCAGTTCTCGAGCGGCCTGGCCCAGGTGAGCAAGAGCTGGAGCGAGGATCGGCTGAGCTTCTCGGCCAAGGTGGCCGGGCAGGCGCTCACGGGCCGGCTGGACGTGATGGACGCCAGCGTGCGCATCGAGGTGGACCTGCCGAGCCTGCTGGAATTGATCGCGGGTCGGATCACCGGCCGGCTGAAGCGGGAAAGCCAGCTGCTGCTGGAGAAGAAGTAGGCGCCGCTGGCTCAGCTGCCCGCAGGCTTGCTGACGTAGAAGGTCGCGCTGTTGCCGACCGCCGTGGCGATTCCCGAGACGACATTGGCGGAGGGGGCGTAGCCGGTCAGGCCCGCCGAGCTCGTGGCGCCGACGTCCGCGGAATTGGTCTGGCTGTTGCGGATGCTCATGCTGCCCCCGCAGATGGAGCAGGCCGAGCCGGTGACCGAATTGCCCATGGCGACCGCCGAGCCGGCGAGGTCGTAGCCGTCCGTGCCGTAGGAGCTGGCGATGGACTGGATTCCCAGGCCGGAGTTGGTCTGGGTGTTGTCCATGACGATCCGGTCTCCGGTCTCCGTGGCGGTCACGGCGTTGCCGACGCCGGTGGCGATCGATGAGCTGGAGCCGAACTCGAAGGCGGTGCTCTCGGCCTGGGCGCGCACATAGCCGCCGTTGTCCTGGGCGGTGATGACGTCGAGCGCGCCGCCGTCGTTGGAGGCCGAGACGTTGTTGGCCGTGGCGGTCGCGGCGTTGGTCAGGGTCTGGCCGGTTCCGATGGCGAGGAACTGGGCGGCCTGGGTGCGATCGCCGCTCATGGCCTGATTGATGGAGAGGGTCTGGGTCGAGCCGGCCGTCCCCGTGGCGGTGACGTTGTTGCTGACGGCGAGCGCCGAGAAGGTCGCGGTCCCGGGGGTGTACTGCAGGATCGCCCCGCCGTCCGCCTGGGTCAGGGCCTGGCTGGACTGGGTGACGCCGACGTCGACGGAGCTGCCCGTGGCCCCCAGGCCCTGGGAGTTGGCGATGGCGTTGGAGGTGGCGGTGACGTCGCCGGCCTGGGCCGTGTCGGCGTTGATCTGGCTGCCCGAGGTGATCGAGACGGGGCCGGCGGTCTGGGTGAATGAGCCCGTCAGCGCGCCGCCGCCCAGGGCGTCGGCCTCGCCGGCGTTGCCGCCGGCGGCGGTGGTCAGGCTGACGCTCAGGCCCGCGTCGGTCGTGGCGTCGAGCTCGGTGTTCGCTGACGCATCGCCCTGCATGGACTGGGTCGACTGCACGTCCACCGAGCCGGTCTCGACCGCGCCCGAGAAGGTGTTGCCCGTGGCGGTCGTCTGGGCCGTGGTCTGGTCGGAGACGGCGTCGACGTTCAGCGTCTGCGACGCTTCGACATTGCCCAGCTGGACCTGTCCGTTGAGGACCTGGCTGTCGGCGGCGAGGCTAGTAGCGGCCGCGCCGAGCAGGGGCAATGTCGGGATCGCGACGAGCATCCCAACGGTAAGGATCCTGGCGGCTTTGCGCATTGTTGGTCGCCACATTGTTGTAGGCCGGGGTGAAGGCGCCGGTCACGCCGGTGGTCGAGTCGGCGAGGGGGTCGTCCTCGGGCCGCAGGCACACCTGCGGGCCGGGCGCGCCGTAGACGTTGGCCATCATCTCGAGGACAGCGCGCTCGATCAGGGCCCGGACGCCGAGCTGCAGGGGCTCCAGCCCGCTGGTCCCCGCCGAGGCGTCCACGGCCACGCCGTGGAAGATGTCGAAGATGCCGGCCGAGATCTCGTGGCCGACGATCTGCTTCTGGTAGGACACCACGTCGACCACCTCGAGCGTGCGGGTGTTCACCATCCGCAGGTCCAGGCCGATGTTCATCACGTAGATCCGTCCGCCGATCTGGCCCTTGGCGCCGCTGGCGGCGACCTCGCCGGCGCTGAGGTCGGCGCCGGAGGAGCGGATGTTGAAGTTCAGCTCGGTGATGCCGCCGACGATGAAGAAGTCCGATCCTGGGACCTGGCCCGAGAAGATCTTGCGGTAGTCGGACGGGGCGTTGGGATTGCCGCTGGGATCGTCGGTGATCAGCTTGTTGTTGGCGTACTTCAGCTCCATCTCCGAGACGGAGGTGTCGTAGCGCTCCACCAGCGGCGCCCCGGCCTTGGCGAGGGCGGACATGGCCATCAGCGATGCGCCCTGGGTCAGCTTGCGGCCCGAGCCGTCGGACTCCTCCTTGCCGGTGTAGTCGGAGATGCGGCCCACCGCGATGCGGGGCGCGTTCAGGTGATTGCGCCGCGCGTACTCGCCCAGGCACACCAGGGCGGCGGAGTAGGGCGTGGGGTTCGAGGTGACGGGCGCGTCGCCGATCGGCTGGGCGTAGAGCCCGCGGGGGCCCGCGACGGGGGTGGCGCAGGCGGACAGGACCATGCCCACGGCCGCGAAGCCGGCGAGGACGCGCGGGGCGGGGGCGCGCTTACTGGCCATCGCCGCCGTTCCCGGTCGCCTGGGTCGTGGCGGTCACGGTTCCGTTGTTGGTCTGGCGCGAGTCCACGATGACGATGTTGTTGTCGCCCTGGGTTACAACCGAGAGGTTGTTGCCGATGGCCATGGAGGAGCCGCCGGCGCCCGTGCTCGCGCCCGCCCCGGAGAAGGAGCTGGCGGCCCCGGCGGCGAAGGCGTTCGCGCTCACGCCGGTCTGGATGACGCCGTTGATGACCACGAGATTGCCGTTGGCGTCGCGCAGGCCGACCTGGACGGGATGGTTCTCCTGGTCGGGGACGCGGCCGTAGCCGGCGTTGAAGGAGGCGGAGTTGGTCGCCATGGTCTGGGCCGCGGCCGGGCCGGCGAGCGCGAGCGCCGCGAGGCCCGCGGCCAGCAGCGGCGTGCGCGAAGGGGGTCTCGCGTGCATAGGCAACTCCAGGCCCCGCGGGCCTTGCAGAACAACGCCAGCGCGCGAAGCGGGCGCGCCGATTCGAACCGGCTCCAGTTACGGCCCAAGACGTCTCGAATTGGTTAAGCGGATGCGGCGGCAGGCCGCTCACACGCCTTCGGCGCGAAGGATCCCGACGATTGACGCGATGCGCGGGAAGGCGAGCAACCGCTCGGCGCCCATGGCGGCGTAGGCGCGGTGGAACCGGCTCACCGCGGCTGGAAGATCGAGCTCGGTTCGGTAGCGTCCCCAGCCCTGCTCGAAGCGCATGGACCCGGCCACGCCGAGCCGGCTCGCGACCTCGGGATAGACCGGCCAGCGCACCGCGTGCGCCAGCGCATCCGGGGGGGGCGTGGCGCCGGGGGCCGCGGCAAGCCCCGTCTCGGCGACGAAGGACTGGGCGAGGGACCAGAAGACATCGACGGTCGGGTGGTTCGGCGTATGGACGAAGATCCCCCGCCCGCGCCACTGCTCGAACTCGGCTGCGAGATCCAGTCCCTGGGCGCGACCCTCATTCAGGTGGTAGCGCATCGTCTTGGCGTACTCGTCGAAGTAACCGAGGATTCCGTAGACGTAGGCGTTGAAGAGATCGACGGCGCGCTCCTGGGGCAAGCCCATGGCGAAGGCGGCCATGATCAGGCCGGAGTGGTACGACCCCAACGGCGCGTAGCCCTTGGCCGCTGGGGGCAGGCGGTTGGACGGGACCCAGACGACGTCGGGGTGGAAGCCCGTGAAGTGGATTCGCGGCAGGACGCGGAGGCGGCTTCCCAGGCGCGTGCGCAATGCGTCGGAGCGCGCCGCGTCGAGCGCCCGGGTCGAAACAGGCTGGGCGGCCACGAGGTCGCTGTCCTCGATCTCGGCCAGGGCCCGCGACACCGCCGAGGGGTCGTTGAAGCTGGCGCCGCTCACGCCCAGGATGTCCGCGTCAGGAAGCAGCCGCCGCAGGCAGGCGGCCACGCCGAGCGCCTGGCAGTTGCCGAGGACGGAGATCCTGATCGTGCGGGCAACCGCCCGACGCCGATCGAGTCGCGCGATCCGCTCCTGGACCACGAGGTCGGGTCCTCCGAGATCGAGGACCCGCCCGAGCGCAGCAATCTCGGCCGCCTCGTCGCCTTGCGCGGCATGGACCAGCGCCTGGCGTTTCGCCTCCGTGAGCTCGTCCGGCGCGTCCTTGACCGCGCGCAGGTGAGGCTCGGCCTCGGCGTTGCGGCCCAGCTCCAGCAACAGGGCGCCGAGCTTGGCGTGCGCTTCGTCCAGGTCCTGGAGCTCGAGGGTGCGGCGCCAGGCCTCGATGGCGGCGGTGAGCTGCGAGTCGCGGGTCAGCCTGCGCGCCAGATGCATCCAGACCGGCGCATTGCCCGGATCGACGCTGGCAAGCGCGCGCAGGATCACGATGGACTGGGTGTTGGTGGCGGCTTGCGGAAACAGGGACCAGAGCCGCTTGCGCGCGGTCTGGTGCGCCGGATCGAGCGCGAGCACGCGCAACCAGGTTTCGATCTCCCGATCGGCATCGCGCACGTCTCGGTACAACCAGCCGAGGTGGCCGAGGACGTCGAGATCCGTCGGCCGCTCGTCGGCCAGCGTCCGCAGGACTTCGATCGCATCGGCCCGGCGGCCGAGCCGCCGCAGGAACCGCCAGAGCCGATCGTTCGCCCGGGCGCGCGCTTGCGGGTCCTCGGCCTGGGCCGCGCGCCGGAGATTCGCGATCCAGGCCTCGGCGACATCGGCGTCCGCCGCCGCTGCGTCCGGCGAGCCACCGTCGCCGCTCACGGATCAAGCGCCTCTTCGTCGCAGATGATGTCCGCGAGCTCCGCCAGCCGCAGGTGGTCGGCCTCGGACAGCCGAGTTCGCGCCGGCGCGGCCCGCCGGGGCTCGGATGCCTCGGCCAGGAAGTGGCGCGCGAAAACGCCCATCACGCGCTCGACGCCTTCGGAAGTCACGCTGCGCAGGTCGTCGGCGTAGTAGCGCCCGCGGGCCTGCGGCCCGGTCACGATCTCATAGGACGGGAAGTAGCAGACGTCCGGATCGCCGCGCGTCGCCAGCTCGGCAACCACCCTCAGCGCGGACTTGCTGTAGACGGTCGAGACCAGGACGTGGCGGGGCTCGTAGGTGGCCACCAGCGGCACCGGCGAGACGGTCAGGATCACCCTGACGGCCGGGTTCACCACCCTGAGTTTGCGGAGGAATGCCGACAGGTCCGCCGTCATCTCGTCGACGTCGAAGTTCCGGAAGGCGTAGTCCGGCCCGGGCTCGCCGCCCGATACGCCCGGCGCCACCGGAAAGACCGCGCCGTCGCGGGTGGAGACCCAGGCCTCGGTCAGGCCGAGGGTGAAGACGAAGACGCCGCAGTCCTCGAACATGGCGCGCACGCATCCGAGGTGACGCTTGCGATCCGCTTCGAGGGCCTCCTCGGAGCCGAAGCCGGCCCCGGCGACCTGGGGCCGGAAGGGATCGACCAGGGCGCCGTCGCTGCGTGTCCAGACCGAGTCGAGGGGCCGGAACAGCCCGTAGGCCCGGTCGAACGTCTGCAGGAGCTGGCGCACCGAATAGATGTTGCCGAAGCGCGCCGGAAAGACGCCGTAGGACTGCGGGTCCGGATCGTCCGGCGGCGCAGGCTCGGTCACGAGATAGCGGTAGCCCCGGGCGGCGAGGGTGCGCGAGATGTGCTGGGCGAAGCAGCTGCCGGCGGTGGCGATGGCGTCGGCCGGGCCGATCTTGAACGGCGCATCGACCACGGGGTCGATGTCCTGTTCGGAAAGCTCGGCCACCGACCTCTTCCAGAACGCATGGTCCGGCCTGCCGTGGTACGGATTGGGCATGATGCCGCCCCGCTGGGATCGATCCGATCCTTGCGAGGGCGCCTTGAAGAGTCAACGCGAGCGGGATCATGGCGGCGGACGACGCAGAAGATGCACGAAGCGGACCGGCTGGCGGGCCCGTTCCGCAGGATCCGCCCTGGGGCCCCAGGTCCGGCGTGCGCGAGCCCCTGTTCAACGCGCCCTGGCCGCCCGTCCTGATCTTGGCGGTGATCCTGGCCGCCTACGCGCTGCAGGTCTGGGTGATCGGCGACGATGCGATGATCTCGGCGCTGGGGTTCGCGCCGGCGGACCTGGATCACGGCAGGTGGTACACCCTGGTGAGCCTGATGATCGTGCACGGGGGATGGGCGCACGCCATCATGAACGGCCTGAGCGCCCTGGCGTTCGGCGCGCCGGTGGCCCGGTTCACCGGGACGTCGGCGAGAGGCGCGGCGGTCTTCTTCGGCTTCTTCCTGATCTGCGGCGTGCTCTCGAGCCTCGGCTACGCGGCGATGCACCTGCATCAGACGGCGCCGGCCGTGGGCGCCTCGGGGGCGATCTCGGGACTGATGGGCGCCGCCTCGCGGCTCATGTTCGGACAGCGCGCGGGCCTGAGCCCGATCTTCGGCCGGTCGACCGTCAGCTTCGGACTGGCCTGGATCATCGCCAACGCGCTGCTGGCCGGGTCGGGCGTCACGCCCCTGATGGCCGGCGCCAGGATCGCCTGGGAGGCGCACATCGCGGAATTCGTGGTCGGCGTGCTGCTGATCGGGCCGGCCGGCCGGCTCTCCGGCGCGGACGATCGCGCCGAATTGACCGGCGCTGGACTTGTATGACGAAGAAATTGGCAGAGACTTAAGGCCGGCGTGAAAGTGAGCAGGGAGGAAACCATGCTTGTTTCACAAGTGATCCGGGACAAGGGCGGCCAAGTCTACGCGATCGGCTCCGACAAGAGCCTGGCGGAGGCCGCAAAGCTTTTGCTCGAGCGCAGAATCGGCGCGGCCGTGGTCATGAACGACAGCGGCGCGGTGCTCGGGCTTCTTTCCGAGCGCGACATCGTCAGGGCTGCCGCGGAGGCGGGTCCGGACGGGCTCGGCCAGCCGGTGGCGGCGTGGATGTCGCGGCAGGTCGTGCTCGCCGCCCTCGACGAGACGATCGAGACCCTGCTCGGGCGGATGACCGACCGGCGCACGCGGCATCTGCCGGTGATCGCGGACGGGCGGCTCGTCGGCATCGTCTCGATCGGCGATCTGGTGAAGCACAAGATCGCCGCCGCCGAGGCCGAAGCCGAGGAGCTCAAGGCCTACATCGCGGCCTGAACGGCTTCAGCCGCCGGGAAACGTCATGTCCGCGAGCGCGGACGGGTCCGACGGGAGGGCCTGGGCGCCCGCTTGGCCGCCGTTGGCGCGGATGAGATAGGCGAGGATGGCGGCATAGTCGTCGGGCGCGAGGATTCCGGTCTGGCCGGGCGGCATCTGGCCGCTGACGTAGGCGAAGAGGCCCCCCACGGACTGCCCGCCCCAGCGGCGCCTGAACGCCGCGCCCTCGAGCGAGGGAGCGAATTCGGGATTCTCCAGGTTCGCGCCGTGGCAGACGGCGCAATTGGCGTTGTAGACCTCCTGGCCATGGTCGGCCTGGGCGGTGGTGAAGGCGGCGGTGCGCTCGTCCTCGGCGCCGGCGGACGTGGCGCAGACGAAGGCCCCGACGCCCAGGAGGATGGGCCAGAACCTCATCGCTGGGGCAGGGCGAAGACCCAGAGCGTGGCGCCGCCCCGCGGCGGATTGCGCATGTCCGGGACCAGGTTCAGCCAGGTGCGGGTGAAGGGCGACCCGGATCCCGTGGTCAGGGCGACATACTCGCGGCCGTCCACCTGGAAGGTGATCGGGGAGCTGTTGGGCACATCGTTCAGCCGCACGCTCCAGAGCTCCTCGCCCGTCTTGGCGTCGAAGGCCTTGAAGGTGCGGTCGAGCGCGCCCTGGAAGACGACGCCGCCGGCGGTGGGAAGCGCGCTGGTGGACTGCGGCGGGCGCTCGCGGTGCGACCAGGCGACCTTGCGATTGGCCAGGTCGATGGCGTCGAGCCGCCCGACGTTCCCGTCCGAGCCGTCCTTGAGCTTGAGCACGAAGTCGGACGACGCGGTCTTTTCGCCCGGCTCCTTGGCGTGGGCGGTCATCACCGTGCAGTGCTCCTGCAGCGGCATGTAGAGCAGGCCGGTCTGCGGGTCGTAGGCCGAGGCGGCGGGGCTGCGGCCGCCGCCGGGGTGCGGGCAGAAGGTCACCGGCTTGTCGATGTAGGGAATGACGTCGGGATTGATCGTCTTGCGGCCCGTCTTGGGATCGATCTTGCTGACCACGGTCTGGATGCCGAGATCCTTGGCGAAGAGGAACTTGCCGGTGTCCGCGTCCAGCCCCTCCAGGATCGCCATCTTGCCGGCGGTCAGCACCACCTTCCTGGTCTTGCCGTCGACCGGCAGGTCGATCAGCTGGCGCTCGAAGACGTAGTCGAGGTCCCAGCTGTCGTTGGGCAGGTGGGAGTAGTGCCAGGCGAGCTTGCCGGTGTCCGGGTCCAGCGCCAGGGTGTTGTCGGTGTAGAGGGCGTCATTGTTCAGCCCCTTCTTCAGGGGCGAGCGTCCGCCGGCGAACGGGTTCCAGGGATAGGGCTGGCCGACGCCCCAGTAGAGCAGATTGGTCTTGGGATCGTAGCTGCCCGAAGTCCAGGACGAGCCGCCGTAGCGCTCGTCGGCGGGCATGCCGTTCCAGGTGTCGCCGCCGGGGTCGCCCGGCGCGGCGACGGTGTAGAAGCGCCAGAGCTCGTGACCGTCTGAAAGGTCGTGGGCGGTGATCGAGCAGCGGGAGGTGACGCAGGAGGTCGACCCGATGATCGCCTTGCCGTTCACCACCATGGGCCCCGAGGTGAAGGTGGAGCCGCTGTCGCCGGCGACCGCGACGTCCCAGAGGGCGTGACCGGAGTGGACGTCGAGCGCCACCAGATGCCGGTCGGAGGTGGCGATGATGAGCTTGTCGCCCGACAGCGCCATGAACCGCTTGAAGATGGCCGGCCGGTCCCTGGGCAGGGGGCGGGTGAACCGCCACAGGAGGTCGCCGGTGGCCGCGTTCAGCGCCTCGACCCCGTCGCCATAGGACTGGATGAAGATCACCCCGTCGTGTTCCAGGGGCTCATTCTCGTTCGCGCCCGGCGGCAGGGCCCAGGCCCAGGCGAGGCGCAGGTCCTTGACGTTGTCGCGGTTGATCTGGCCCAGCGGGCTGAATCCCCAGCCGTCGTAGGTGCGCCGCCACATCAGCCAGTCGCCCGGCGGCGGGTCGCGCAGCATCGCGTCGGTGACCGGCGTCAGCTTGGACAGGGGCGCGTCCATCTGGTGCAGGATCTTGGGCGTGAACGCATCCGGCTCGGCGGCGAAGCCCTGGGCCGAGGCCTGACCGGCGAAGGCGACAACCGCTGCGGCGAGCGCCGCGCCCGTGACCTTGATCACGCGTTTCCTCCCATCTTCCTATTGGTTTGGGCCAAGCTTTCAGGCCGGACCGAAAAGCGCAAGCCCTTGCGGCGCCCGCGGGGGGCCGGGCGCGGGGCAGGGGGCAGGGTGGAGGTTAGACGCCGGCCACCGCGAGCCCGACCGCCGCCGCGTTGGCCAACAGGAAGCCGCCCACCGCGAAGAGGGCGAATCGCTCGTCCTTGCGGCGCAGGGCGTGGAGGTCCTCGCCCTTGTGGGCGCGACGCTGGGTCATGACCGTCCAGAGCGTGACCGCGACGATCAGGGCCAGTCCCAGGACGTGCAGCTGGTCCAGCAGGACGAGCCCGTCGTGCGGACCTACGACGTTGTCGATGGAAAGGTAGTTCAGGACGACGGCGAACAGGCTGGTCCCCAGGACGCCCATTCGTCCGCCGAAGTCGAAGAGCAGGCTGGCCGTCGCCAGGAAGGCGGCGATGTAGAGCGGGAAGGTGGCCTTGGCGAAGGTGGCCCAGTGGTCGCGCTGGCCGCTCATCAGGATCTGCTCGGCGGCGTAGCGGCTCTCCCCGCGCGGCAGCGAAGGATCGCCGTAGGTGGTCGGGTGGACGGCCACAAAGGACCGGACCTTGAAGCCCTGGAACTTCCACCCGGCCGGCGCGAAGTCCGGGTCCACGCCGGAGTCGGCGCTGTCCGCCGCGTAGAGGAAGGTGCGGGCGTCATCGACCCCTTCCTCCATGTCGATCGCAATGGCCTGGCGGTCGAAAGGGTAGTTCTGGAGCGAGAAGTCCTGGCGGAAGGAGCCCTGGATCTTGCGCATAGACCACCAGAGCCGGCCGCGCTGGAGCGTGGCGTCCAGGCTGCCTTTCGCGTCCGCGGAGTTCACGAACTCCATGGTCTTGAGGGGTTGCAAGTCCTTGTTGGGACACACGCTCCAGAGCCAGAACTCGGCCTTGACCGTGCGGGCGCTGGTGTCGAGGTCGTAGAGCTTGACCATGTAGGCGCCGACCGAGCAGACGCGGGGGTCGGCCTTGGCCTTCGTCGGCCCGATCGCCCAACCGCACAGCGCAAGCGCCAGCATCGCGCCGAACAGGCGCGCTCCGCACCGCGTCATCAAGTTCCCCCCGGTCCCGCCGATCCCAGCTTGACCGTAGCCATCGCCGCCGGCCCCTGTGCAAGCGTCACGACGCCGCAGGCGGGCAGCCGGCAGGGGGCGGGATTTCAGGCGGCGGGCGGATCGAGCAGGAGGTCGCCGATCCTGAGCGCATCGGCGAGGGTGTAGTCCTCGAGAATGGCTGCGGTCGCGTCACGCGCGCGCAACAAGGCGGGGCGCAGGGCGCAGGTCTGCATGTCCTCGCAGTCGTCGCACTTGCGGAAGGCGGTCTGGCTGACGCAGGGCGCCAGGGCCAGCGGCCCGTCGATGAACCGGATGATCTCGGCGAAGCTGATGGATTCTGCTGGCCGCGCAAGAGCATAGCCGCCGAACTTGCCGCGCCGG
>CAVZII010000005.1:3750000-4483369 GCA_963775275.1 uncultured Alphaproteobacteria bacterium
CTCATAACCTGAAGGTCACAGGTTCAAATCCTGTCCCCGCACCCAACGATCCACGGCCCCGCTCGCGCGGGGCCGTTTTCGTTTGCGCCGGCGATCCGTCCTCGATGTCGATGCCGCAGACAAGCATGCCCGTGGCCGTGGCGTATTGGATGGCCAGGTGGCCGAGGGCGCCACAGCCGGAGATGGCGATCCTTTCGCCAGGCCTGGCCTCGATCTCCTTGATCCCCTTGGAGGTGGTGATGCCCGCGCAGATCAGAAGCGCGGTCTCCCTTGGGGCCGGGGCCCTCGGGAATGTGTGCAACGCCGTCGCGATCCGTCCGGACATACTCGGCGAAACCGCCGTGTTTTGGTGGAGCCGCCAAAGTCGACCTCCGAGCGCACCGTGTGTTCAGGCGTCGATGATGACTTTCAGCGCCTTGGTCTGGGCCGCCCGGCCGAACGTGTCGTAGGCGTCCATGATCTGGTCGAGCCTGAAGTGATGGGTGATCAGTTGGGTCGGATCGATCTTCCCCGACTGCACCGTCTTGAGCAGCATCGGGGTCGTGACCGCGTCGACGAGACGGGTGGTGATCGCGATGTTTTGAGACCACAGGCGCTCGAGGTGCAGCTCAACCTTCTGTCCGTGCACGCCGATGTTGGCGATGACTCCGCCTGGATCGACCAGGTTCTCGCAGAGCCCGAAGGTCGCGGGCAAGCCGACCGCCTCGATGGCCGTGTCAACGCCGCGTCCGCCGGTCAACGCCTTGACCCTTTCGACCGCCTTGCCGTCCTTGCTGTTGATCGTGTGCGTCGCGCCAAACGTCTTGGCCATCGCCAGCCGGTTGTCATCCAGATCGATCATGATGACTTCGGCCGGGGAGTAGAGCTGGGCCGTCAACAAGGCGGCGATGCCGATCGGACCGGAGCCGACGATCGCAACGGTCGAGCCGGGCGCGACCTTGCCATTGAGAACACCGCACTCGAAACCGGTCGGCAGGATGTCGCTGAGCATCACCATCGCCTCCTCGTCCGCACCTTTGGGGATCGGATAGAGGCTGGTCTCGGCGTGCGGGATGCGGACGTACTCGGCCTGGGTTCCGTCAATCTCATTACCGAGGATCCAGCCGCCCGTCGTGCAATGGGAATACATGCCGCGGCGGCAGTACTCGCACTTGCCGCAGGATGAGATGCACGAGATCAGCACCCGGTCGCCTTCGTGGAAGATGGTTACGCCGGCGCCGACGCTGTCGATCGTCCCGACCCCTTCGTGCCCGAGTATGCGGCCCGGCGCACAGGTGGCCACGTCGCCCTTGAGGATGTGCAGGTCGGTTCCGCAGATCGTCGTCTTGACCATCTTCACGATGGCGTCGCCAGGCGCCTGGATCCTCGGCCTGGGGCGATCTTCGAGTGCGCTCTTGCCGACACCGACATAGACGAAGGCCTTCATGGCTGGGCCTCGAGGGGCTCCGTCGGCCTTCCGGTCCTCCTCGATGGTCTCGGGTGCGGTCCTTGCCGGAGCTAGCGCTGACGGACTTTGTGACATCGAAAACCTCGTCGGTGCCACCGCCTGAAGCTCTTCGCGAGGCCCAGGGAGCGACAGCCTCAACCTGCCCGATCAGGACCAGGCGATGCAGGATCGGAAACTACGGAGAAGCGCGAGCAGCCCTCCGCGATCGGCCGACCGATCGGGGAAGGCTCGGGCGCCTTCCACAGGCTGAGGCAGGCGCCTACGAGCTGGTCTTGGCCGGGTTCGCGAGCCGATCTCGATGCGGAATTCCGGATGCGGCGGGCGCCGAGTCACCACGCCTTCGCATCAGAAAGCTCTCGGCGAGCCAACTTCCAACGACAAAGACGGCGACCAACCCGACAGACCAGGGTTGGGTGCGCGCCATCGTCCAGAGGAAACCCGCCAGGACGATTGCCATCGTGAGGAAGCCGATGCCGACGAGCCATCGGTTGGCTTTGGTCTCATGGATCAGCCGCCAATGCGCGACGTAGACCGCCAGATAGATGACGAGAAAGGCGGCGCTGGTGATGTTGGCCAGCGTCCCGAGGTCCAGAAAGTTGGCGATGAGCAGAATGCCAGCGACGCTGAGCAGGACGCCGCGCGTCCCTTTTCGCCAGACGACCTGGCTGAACAGCCGAGGCAGCTGTCCCGCCTTGGCGAGGGAACGGGATATATTCATCCCGTTGTAGATCCAGGCGTTGATTCCGGAGGCGGTCGCCAACAGGGCGGCGATCGAAACGATGACATAGCCCGCCTGCCCCAGCACCGGCCGGGCGGCTTCGGCCACGGCGGTTTCGCTATGCTCGGCGATCTGCGAGGCCGGCACGCTGGACACCACAACGAAGGCCAACCCGACGTACAGCACGACCACCGTGCCGATCGCCAGGAACATCGCCAGTGGAATGGTTCGCCGTGGCTTCGTGACGCTGCTCGCAGCGTTCGCGGTGTTGTCGTAGCCGGCATATGCAAGGAAGGTCAGCCCGACGCACCCGACAACCCCCATGAAGCCGGAGTGGAGCTCTTCATTGGGTGGCCTGCCGACAAGACTGACCGAACCGGCGACCATCAGGCCGCTCAGAATGAGGAGCTTGATCCCGACCAGGACGATCTCGGCGCGTCCAACCAACCCAGAGCCCCAGACGTTCAGCAAGGTCAGCAGAACAACGATGCCCGAGGCGAAAATATCGACCCGGAGCCGGCTTGAGTGTCCGAACGGAAGCGGCGCGGCATAGCCGCCGAAGGCCTTGGCCACCAGCGCGACCGTGACGGCGATGGTGAACATGTAGACCAGCGACAGCGTCCCGGAGAGGCGCGCGGTCCCAAATGCCTGGTCGAAATAGGCGGAGACGCCCCCCGCCTGCGGAAAGTGGACGGCGAGGATTGCGTAGGAGTAGCCCGAGAGCGCCGCGACCAGGCCACCCAGAATGAAGGCGATGTAGGTCTTATCGCCCGCGACCAGCGCCGCCTGGCCCATCACGGCGAAGACCCCGGCGCCGACCATCGCGCCGATACCCAGCGCGGTGACGGACCAAAGGTTCATCATCTTCCTGGGTTGAGCCGCCGCCATGGGATTGTTCAACTCCGGAGCGGTCCGCACCCGACTGAGCGCCGACGGCTCAGTCGCCGGGATCAATCGGCCTGGGATCCATCGTCTTCACGTGCCGTCGGGATGCGCGGTCGATCATCCTCAGAAGGCCATGCTCAAGGCAATCTGCGGCGCGACGTAGGCCAGGGAATTGCGTCCGGCCGCCGAGAACTCCACGCCGGCGATGACGCCGATTTTGCCCGACCAGCTGTATTCGATCGCCGGCGCAATCCCCAAGCTGGAGCTGCTGGCGCCATTCGTCCTGACGAAGACGCCTTGTGCATCCACGCCATTCACCTCGAAGCCCTCGGAGTAGTTTTCCGCGACGTCTAGCGCCAGCACGACACGCCGGCTGAGGGAGTACCCGGCGCCCAGACCGAGCACCGCGGAGTCGCCCGGCAGCGCCTGCCCCCTGAAGCCCAGGCTCGTCCCATAGACGCTGAGGTCGTCCACGGACACCTTCGCGACCGGTTCGTAGGCGGCGCCGTAGACGCGCAGGCGCAGCGGATGGTTGCCCGGGGTCTCGAAGAGCGACTGGACCACCACGCCTTCCTTGAGGGTGAAGGCGCCGCTCCCCAGCCCGTCCAGCGGGATGTGCAGGCGATCGTAGTCGCCCGTCGGAAAGCTCATGCCCAGGTCGAATGTCACGGAGGGCGCGCCGGTCTTACTGTTCAGGTCCTTCAGTCGATATTCGAGCTCGACCGGCAGGTCGCCGATGCCGGTGGCGCTGGCATGGCCGTTCCTGGAGTGGGCGGCTGACGGCAACGCCTCGATGCTCAGCCGATCGGTGATGCCGTACTTCAAGACGAGCAACAGATCGGTTTGGTTGAGGTCTGTTGGAGTCGAGTGAAAGTGACCTTGATCGTCATAGGCGCCGGTGTCGGCGGTGTAGATTGCGTAGGGCTCGACCGCGAGGAGGCCGGCCTTCGGCAATGCCGGGGACGGCGCTTCAAGCGAACCAGTGAACCATTGGCTCTTCAGAGCGACGCCCGCCACCTGCGCAGAGGCGCTTTTGGCCAGGCCCATTGCGACGACCAATACGAAGGCGGCGATGAATTTCATCTCAGTGTGCGCCGCCGGCGACGGCGCTGCGCGCGCCCACGGTTCCCTCGAAGGGCTCGAAGTCGGAATCCGCGGCTTTCCAACTCGGCTTGTGAAACGCATAGAGAATGAACGGAATGACCGCGAAGACGGCGCAACCGACCAGCAGGATGCCAACGTAGATTAACGGGCTTCCGGTGCTGATCTGCTTTGGGGGGACAAAGCTGAAGACAGTTGCGACCAGCGCGCCGGCCAGGCCGATCAGGCCGACGAACCACATGCCGAACATCCCGCCCGGTATCTTGAATGGACGGGCCTTGTCAGGCTGAGAATAGCGCAGCCTGATCGCCGCGACATACATGATCAAGTACATGAACAGATAGATGACCGTCGCCATCTGGCTGAGCATTTGATACGCGGATTGGACCGAGGGCAGGACGGTGAACGCGGCGCAGAGCAGGGTGACCAAGCCGCCCTGCAGAAGCAATATAGGCACGGGCATCCCGTTCTTGTTGGTCTTCTGCAGAGCGTGCGGAAGGTAACCGGCCTTGCCCACCGCGAGGATGCCGATTGAAGGACCGGAGACGATGACGCTCGCTTGGCCAAGGACGCCGAACGCCAGCATCACAGCCATCACATTGCCGAGCCATGGCAGCCCGATCGAGGACCAGAGATCGCGGTAGGCGATCAGCAAGCTCTGGTTCAGATTGATCTTGCTTGCTGGAATGACCACCCCGACCGCGAGCGTACCGAGGATGAAGAGGGCGAGCACGACGACCGTGGCGATCAGGACCGCCAGGGGATAGTTGCGCGTCGGATTGTTGAGCTGCTTGATATGCACGGCCTGCATTTCCATGCCGGCGAAGAAGAGGAAAACGGTGGCGGCCAGGACCATGCTCTGGAAGTTGCTGAAATCCGGCATCAGGCCGGTGTGCAAGGGCATCTGGACCGGCCTGCCCATCGCGACATAGAGCGCGCCCAGGACGATCAGGATGGCGCCGGGGATGATCGTGCCGAACAGGCCGCCGAGGGCGCTCAGCATCGCCGAGGATTTGACACCGCGAAAGGCGAACACCGTCACGAACCAGAAGACGCCGAGCAGGACCGCGATCGTATAGATCTTATTGCCTGCCAGCTTCTGGTCGAAGCTCTCCGGCCAGAATATGTAGGCAACCGAAACCGCGCCGTAGATCAGCACGGTCGGAAACCAGATGACGATCGCCTGCCATTGATAATACATGGCCGCGAAGCCCCACCGCGGCCCGAATGCCTCGCCGACCCAGCGAAACACACCGCCCTGCTTCGGAAAGGTTGCAGCCAGTTCCGCGGCCACGAGGGCCGTCGGGACGAGAAAGACGACCGCCGCGAAGATGTAGTAGAAGATCGACGTCAGGCCGTATTCGGCCATCGACGGCAGCCCGCGCAGACTGAGGATCGTGGTGATGTTCATGACGGCGAACGCCATCATGCTGATCGCGGCGACCTTCTTGATCGCGGCCGGCTTGGCCATCTTGCCGGCTGCGCCGGCCTTCGTGGCAGCCGGGACGGCGGCGTGAGCGTGCGTGGTCGCCATCTCAGGTGATCCTTCAGGAAGAGGGGACAGCCGGGCTCACCGCCCGACTGTCCAAGAGTGTCGACGAAGGGCCCTAGGCCTTCAGCACGTCGTCACGGGCGAGCTCGACGCAGTGGAGGGCCCACTGCATGATTTCCGGGGTGACGAAGACGTTCATGGGGAAGCTCTTGATCGCGTAGATGACCTCGTCGGCGTCAGCGCCCTCGCGATTGTATTCGGCATTCCGAAAGCCGGTGCTGAAGCTCATGTAGGGCGTGTATTTGCCCTCGATCTGCTTGCCGGCGCGGAACCATTCGAACAGCTTGTCGCCGACGTCCTTGGTCAGCTTGTTGTGCTTGATCAGGTCCGCGCGTGACGCCTTGTCCGTAAGCTCCTTGGCGTATTGCGTCTTGGCGTCCACACCCTTCGGATAGACACGATAGAGGGTGATCAGGCCCGTATCGTCGGGATTGACGCAGACCATGTCGGAATGGGTCCCCAACAGGTCGTAGAGGTAATACTTGGTCTCGAGGATGCCGCCGAGAATGGCCTGCATGCCTTCCATGCCGAAGTATTTCAGGGTCGCCCAGCCGGCGAGCGAACCCGACGCGGTGCGCGAGACCTCCAGAGTGTAGTACATGGGGTTATAGGGGGTGCGGACCTGCAGATAGGCGTCGCCGCCCCACCGGTGCAGCGTCTCGAATTCCTCGGCGTTCTTGTAGAGGAAACAGCTCGACACATAGGGTGACCAACCCACCTTGTGGAAGTCGATGCCGATGGCGTCGGCGTAGCTGAGGTCCTTCATCGCCTGGCCGTTGTGCTTGAGGATCGGTAGGATGCGGTCCGAGAATTCTAGGGGATTGGCCTCGAAGTCGTAATCCTTGAAATAGACCCAGGACCACCCGACCACGGCGTCGGCGTAAAGCACGGTCTTGCCGAAGCCTTCCGGGTTGGGATAGCGGTCGATCAGCGCGCGGACCTCGCGGATCGGGTCGAAGGCGCTGGCGTCGGTCGTGCCCATGGTGCAGACGATGGTGGCGACCGGGATCTTCTTGGCGGTGAAATCCTTCAGGATTTCTTCCAGATGCCCGACGTCCATCTGGTTGGTGTCGACGTTGGTCCGGACGTGGACGATGTTGTCGGACCCCAGCCCCATCCAGTCGCTGGCGTTCTTCTGGACGAAGTGAGCCTGCTGGGAACAGATCACCTTGGCGTCGGTGCGAATGCCGGTCGTTCGCGAATTGGGCAGCACGCGCGTCAGGCCGTATTTCAGGCCATAGGTCCAGCAGCCGCCGCCGCCCCAAGTATAGATCGCGCCGGCTTCCTTCGGCTTCCATCCCATGAGGTTGGCCAACATGCCGGCGGTCTCGAGCTCGGCGCGGTGGACGTTCCAGGCGTATTCGCCCTCGAGGATATTCGCCGAGAACACCTGCGAGAGCATCGAGGCGATGATGGCCGCGGTGTTGGCCTGGGGGATGACATTGCACATGGTCAGCGGATTGCCCCAGTTGGGGGCGCCGTCGAACAGTGCGACCACGTCGTCGAGCACAGCGTCGAGATCACCCATCTTCTGGCTGATCGCGATGTCCTTGACCTCGGGGTAACTGTAGGTCAGCGCGCCGCTCTTGCCGAGATAAGCGGGGCCACCGGGCTCGGGTCGCAGCATGTCGAGCTTGTCGACGAACTTCTCGATCTGATGGGCCAGTGGATCCTTGCCGCCCCGGAACGGGGAGGGGAACTCACTCGCCATGTCGGTGTGGTACTTGGCCCATCTGGGCGCCTTCCCGTGCGCTGCGCCATCAGCTTTCCAGTGGTCCTCGTAGATCTTCGGGGCGGCGTTCGTCAGCGCGATCGATCGCGGGACATTAGGCATGGGAGACCTCCTGCGGCTGCTGCCCGGCGGCGCCAGAGGCGAGGCCCGGGGTGCGTCACAAGCCGAGGGTGGTCTGTCGGGGCGGTGTGCGGGAGGGTCGGAATATACTGAATCGCGTTCAAGGCTGGTCGTTGCCGACGGCCGCTGCGTGGCCTCCGGGCGGTCCAAAATCAAATCGCAGTGGCGTGCTAGCTTCGAAAGAAGCTTTGGCGGCCAACTGGGCGAGGGCCGGCATCGACTTCGCGCCCGTCTTGCGCATGACCTCGGCGCGATGGCTCTCCACGGTGCGTTGGCTGACCCCAATATCGGTGGCGATATTCTTGCTGGGATGGCCGGCGAGGATCAGGTCCATCACCTGCCGCTGCCTCGGCGTCAGCGCCAGCAGGCGCTTGGCGGCGGCGTCATGGTCCAGTTTGAGCCGATCCTGCTCCCTCGCCCGGACCAGCGCGCGTTCGACGCTGGAGAGCAGATCGTCACAGCCGATCGGCTTTTCGAGAAAATCGACAACGCCGGCCTTCAGGGCCTCCACGGCGGTGTGAACATCGCATGGGCCCGCCACGACAATGACCGGCAAGGCGTGCCCTCGATCGCCCAGCGTCCGAAGCAGCTTCAGGCCGCCCATCCCCGGCAGGTCGGAGTTGATGATGAGGCAAGCCGGGCCGCCTGACGTCTCCGCCCGCAGAAACTGTTCGCAAGTCGCGAACGTCTCGACCGTCAAGCCCTCAGCCTCGAGCGCCAGACAAATCGCCGATCGAAATGTCGGATCACGGTCAACCACCGAAACCAGTGGCGACGACGGCGCGTGCGACGACGTCAGTTCGGCGATGAGGCTCACCCAATCGGGTGACCTGCTGATATTGGAAAGATGGTCTGGAGCGAAGCCCGCGAGGGCGCCCGGTCTCGCAAGGTCGGATGACGGCTCTTCCTGGAGCTGAAGTATTCGCGACAGTTCGCCGAGCGTCTCGATGATCTGCCTTGCGAGATGTCGCTCCGGCTGGCCCTCGGCCGACGCCTCGATCCGCCCCGCGAGCTCGAAGATCTGGCGCACATCGCGCCAAGCTGAGTGCTCTATCGCGCTCTCAGAATCCAGCGGCAGACTCCGAACGGAGGAATCCTTGCGCCGCAATCTCGTCTTGAGGCCTGATGCAGCCCCCCCGACGGCGCGGCCGTCCGTCGCCACGGGGCCATTCGCCTCTCGTATAGCTGCCAGCGGCGCCATGTCATGTCCCGATCGACTTGCCCCCCGATCGACTCGCCAAACCCGCTCGGGGTTGCCGGCGGCTCGACGCGAATACTACGCGCGCGACCGACGATGGTTCCCCGGCGCGGACGAATTAGGAGGCCAATTACCTGCGCTTGGCCAATGTCAGGTCGCCTGGCCACGGGATGGGTCCCAGGACGTCATCAGCCTCGACGACAGCGGCGTCAGTAGATTCCGAACCTACCGCCGCCTAGACCGAAGATCATACGATGCAAGCGCAGGGTCGGGTGGCGATCCTCATCGGGCGCTTTGAGTTCGACGAGCGTCCCGCGCTTACCGTTCTACTGGTTTGTCGGCGGCAGATAAATCATTATAATTTGGACCTAAAGGATAGAGTAGATGCTTTCGCTATCGTTCATCGGCGGCCCGATCGCAATCGTGGTCGTGATCATAACCTTGTTCGCAAGCATCAAGATCCTGCGCCAATATCAGCGAGCGGTGGTCTTTACTTTGGGAAAGTTCCAGAGCGTCAGGGGCCCAGGTCTGGTCCTCATGGTCCCCTTCATCCAGGAAATGGTGCGGGTGGATCTGCGCATCCAGGTGATCGAGATTCCGACACAGGACGTGATCTCCCGCGACAACGTCTCGATGAAGGTCGACGCCGTGCTCTATTTCCGGGTCGTCGACCCGGAGCGGGCCATCATCCAGGTTCAGGACTACCTGCCCGCGACCAACATGCTCGCTCAGACGACCCTGCGTGCGGTCCTTGGGCAGCACGAGCTCGACGAGATGCTCTCGGAGCGCAAGAAGCTCAGCACCGACGTTCAGGCCATCCTCGACACCCAGACGGAGACATGGGGGATCAAGGTCAGCAACGTGGAGATCCGGACCGTCGAGCTCACCGAGAACATGGTCCGCGCCATCGCCAAGCAGGCGGAGGCTGAGCGCGACCGTCGCGCCAAGATCATCCATGCCGAAGCCGAGTTCCAGGCCTCTCAGACACTGGTCGACGCCGCGACGATCCTGTCGAGCATCCCGGCCGCGATGCAGCTGCGCTACCTGCAAACCCTGACCGAGATCGGCGCCGAGCAGAACTCCACCATCATCTTCCCGATGCCGATCGACATCATCAAGCCGTTCCTCGATCTGCTCGACCAGGCTGGCAAGCCCACCTCCGCCAACGGCCGTGTCCGAATTGCGCCAGCGAAGGCCGTCCCGTTGAGCGCGTGAGCCGATAGCCGTTCCCTGCGCCCGGATGTGACAGGCGACTGGTTGGCGGCTTCTTAAGCCACCCGTGGCTAGTCGGCGCAAGTCTGCCACAAGGACGCTCGCCGCGACCTGGTGATCGCCGAAGAAATCAAGATCTTCAACCAATCCTCCACCGCCAGAACGTGGTGGATTCAGGATCATAACCTGAAGGTCACAGGTTCAAATCCACCCTTCGGGCCTTTTCCGGCACGGAGAGGTCGACCGGACCTTTTCGTGGCTTGCGCCACCGCCTGCGATGCCCCGCACCCAAGTTTCAACGGCCCCGCCAGCGCGGGGCCGTTTTCGTTTGCGGATTGCGCCGGTCCGGGCCAGCTTGGCCACAGCGAAACGGGCGGAAGAGGTCCATGACGGGGAGGGTGATTGCGGGCGCTGCGCTGGCGGCGCTCGGGGCTTTGGCGGTCTGCACGGGCGGGGCCGGCGCCCAGCCCAAGACGATGACCGCCCTCTATGCGGACCCGGCGCATGCGGACCTGTCGGGCCTGTGGCAGCCCATGGGCGACTTCCACTTCTCTCCGGAGGGCAAGCTGCCCAAGCTGAAGCCGCCGTACGATGCGCTCTACGCCAAGCGGATGAAGGCCTGGGACGCCGGCGCGCCGATCGACGACGTCAGCGCCGAGTGCCTGCCGCCCGGGATGCCGCACCTGCAGGTGCTGCCCTATCCATTCGAGCTGATGATGACGCCGGGGCGTGTCACGCTCCTCTACGAATACGCCGGCGAGGTGCGGCGCGTCTTCACCGACGGGACCAAGGCGGACCCCGACGCCGACCGCAGCTACGTCGGGTTCTCGGTGGGGCGATGGGAAGGGAGCACGCTGGTCGTGCAGACGACCAACGTCCGCGAGGACACCCAGGACGACTACACCGGCCTGCCGCACAGCGACGCGCTGACGATCACCGAGCGCTTCCGCCGGACGGCCCCGACGACCCTGGTCGACGAGATCACCCTCGACGATCCCAAGGCCTACGCCGAGCCCTTCACCGTCACGCGGACCTACCGGCTGCAGCCCACTTGGACCATCGGCGAGTACGTCTGCGAAGAGAACAACCGCAACCGCCCCCGCGCCGACGGAGTCACCGCCTCCGGCGTTCCAGAGACCGGATCCGGAGCCCCATGAGACGCTCGTCCCTCGCCGCCCTGATGGCCGCCTTCTGCCTGCTGGCGCCGGCCGGCGCCGCCCTGGCGCACCATTCCTTCGCCATGTTCGACCGCTCGCGGCCGACGACGGTCAGCGGGACCGTCAAGGAGTTCCAGTGGACCAATCCCCATGTCTGGATCCAGATCCTGGTGTCCGGCCCGGACGGCGAGGAGGAGTGGGGCGTTGAGTGCACCAGCACCAATTTCATGCGCCGCATGGGCTGGTCGAAGGAGAGCCTCAAGCCCGGGGACCGGATCACCATCGTGATCTATCCGTTGAAGGACGGCTCCAAGGGCGGGCAGTTCGCCAGGCTGACCGCGCTGAACGGCAGCGCCAAGGAGCTTCCGGGCTACGGGGGAAGGCGATAGCTCGGGTCTCCTTTGACGGCCGCCCCGTCAGGCGTGGCGCGCGATGAACCGCCTGACCTCCTCGTCGATCTCGCGGTTCTCTGGCGCATCGCCGAACCCGAATCCGCCGTGCGGCATCGCTTCCCAGACGTGGAGCTCGGCCTCGACGCCGGCGCGGCGCAGCTTGCGGTGCATCAGCACGGAATTGGACAGGAAGAGGTCGCGCGTGCCCGACTGGATGAAGGTCGGCGGGAAATCCGCCGACGTCGCCGAACAGGGGCGAGACATAGGGATCGGTGAGGTCGTGGCCCGCCGCATAGACGGCGTTGCACTCCGCCAGGCCGCCCTTGAGCTGGACGTCCAGCAGAGCGTTGGTGCGGAAGGTGTCGCCGGCCTCGGTCAGGTCGACCTCGGGGGTCAGCAGGATCAGGGCCGCCGGAAGAGGCAGGCCGCGGTCGCGGATCATCAGGGTCGTGGCGGCCGCGAGATTGCCGCCGGCCGAACTGCCGCCGATCACCACATGCGCCGGGTCATGGTGGGCGATCACGGCCTCGTAGACCGCAAGGCAGTCCTCGGGGGCGGCGGGGAAGGGGTGGTCCGGCGGCATCCGGTAGTCGACGGAGACCGTCGTCACGCCGAGGCGGTCGGCGGTCAGGGCGCCGAAGGCCCTGGCGAAGGCGCCGCCGCCGAACACCAGCGCGCCGCCGTGGAGATAGACGTAGATCCGCCGGCGCGCCGCCTCGTCGAGGCCGTCAGGGGTCGCCACATGGCAGGTCACGCCGGCGATCTCGCGGGTTTCCAGGGCGGATCGCACACCGGCCAGCAGGTCGGCGGCCATCGGCCCCCACATGGCATCGCTGGCCGCCACCGCCTGGCGCCAGGCTTCGAGGTCGTCCGGGGGCGGCCGGCTCGCGGCCGGCGTCGCCGCGCCTGCAGACAGCGCCGCCCGCGCCTCGGCGCTGATGGCGCCCGGCGGGTAGATGTCCCGCGCCGGGAGGCTGACGGGGGTCAGGGGCGATGAGGTCGTGGCGTCGACTGGCATGACGCGCATCTGAGCGCCCGCGCAGCTCCGCCGCAAGCATCCTCAGGCCCTGCCATGCGCTTCGGCTTGGCCTCCACCTCGGCCGGCCGCATAATCGGATCGGGTTTGAAGGCGGGAGGCTCTGGTGGTCGCCATCTTCGTCAACGGCAAGCGACGCGTGCTGGATGTGGAGCCGGACGCGCCGCTGCTCTGGGTGCTGCGGGACGAGCTCGGCCTGACCGGGACCAAGTTCGGCTGCGGCATCGGCCAGTGCGGCGCCTGCACGGTCCACATCGACGGGGTGGCGGCGCGCAGCTGCTCGGTCCCCATCGCCGCGGCGGACGGGCGCAAGATCACCACCATCGAGGGGCTGGAGCCGGCGATCGGCCGGCCGGTCCAGGCGGCGTGGGCCGCCGAGGACGTCCCCCAGTGCGGCTACTGCCAGTCCGGCCAGATCATGGCCGCGGCCGCCTTCCTGAAGAGCAATCCCACGCCGACCGATCAGGACATCGACGACCAGATCACCAACCTCTGCCGGTGCGGGACCTATCCGCGCATCCGCAAGGCGATCCACCGCGCCGCCGCGGCCCTGGCCGCAGGAGCCAAGGCGTGAGCGCCCCGCGCGGCGCTCCGGCCCGAGGCGGCCCAAGCCGCCGGACGGTCATCGCGGCCACGCTCTCCGCTGGGGGCGGGCTTGCGATCGGCTTCGGCGCGCCGGGCGCCGCACGCGCCCAGCCGGCGGATCCGTTCTCCGATCTGCAGGCCTCCGAGACGAGCCCCCCCGACGAGGTGAACGCCTGGCTGGTGATCGAGCCGGACAACTCGGTGATCGTGCGCCTGGTGCATACCGAGATGGGGCAGGGGACGGCCACGGCGCTGGCCATGCTGGCCGCCGAGGAGCTGGCCTGCGACTGGACGAATGTGCGCCTGGAGTATGCCTCGGCCAACCGGAACCTGAAGCAGCACAACATCTATGGCGGACAAAGGACCGTCGGCAGCCAGGGGGTGCGCTCGTCGGTGGCGATGATGCAGCAGGCCGGCGCGAGCGCGCGGGCCCGGTTGACAGCCGCGGCGGCGAAACGCTGGAGCGTGGACGCGGCGAGCTGTACGGCGGCCGGCGGACGCGTGACCCACGCCGTCAGCGGACGTTCGCTGGCGTTCGGCGCGCTGGCGGCCGAGGCGGCGACGATCACGCTCGCAAAGGAGCCGGCGATCAAGACGCCCGACCAGTTCACCCTGGTCGGCAAGTGGACTCCCCGGCTCGACACGCCGCCAAAGCTGAACGGCGAGGCCCAGTTCGGGATCGACGTGAAGGTTCCCGGCATGGTCTACGCCGCGGTCGTCTCCTGCCCCGAGTTCGGCGCCAAGCTCGCAAGCGTGGACGAGGCGCCGGTCAAGGGGATGCGGGGCGTCATCGCGGTCGTGAAGCTGGCCGACGCCGTGGCTGTCGTGGCGGACCGGTACTGGCGGGCCAAGGCGGCGCTGGCCAAGCTCGAGCCGGTCTGGGCGCCGGGCGCCAACGCCCACGTGGACTCCGCCCAGCTGGCCCAGACCTATCGCGAGGCCCTGGACGGGCCGACGGTCAGCGCCCGCAAGGCCGGCGACGTCGAGGCCGCCCTCGGCGCGTCCGGCGCGACGCTGGTGGAGGCGCTCTACGAGGTCCCCTACCTCGCCCACGCGCCGATGGAGCCGCTGAACGCGACGGTGAAGCTGCAGCCGGACCGCGTCGACGTGTGGATCTCCACCCAGTCGCCGATCGACGTGCTCCAGATGGCGGCGCGCGAGAGCGGCGTCGATCCGGCCAATGTCTATGTGCACAACCAGTATGTCGGCGGCGGCTTCGGCCGGCGCAGCATGCACGACGAGCTGGTCCACGCGATCGCCGTGGCCAAGGTCGTCAACCGGCCGGTCAAGTTGATCTGGAGCCGCGAGCAGGACATCCGCCGCGACCGCTACCGGCCGCAGGCGGCGGTGAGGTTCAAGGCCTCGATCGAAGAGGGCCGGGCGACGGCGCTGGATACGAAGGTCGCGGTCGGCTCGCTCCTGGCGTCGCTCACGGGCCGGCCCTTTCCTGGCGGCGGCGTGGAGCCGATGGCGGTCGAGGTGCTGGCGACGCACGCCTACAAGGTTCCGAACCTGTCGGTCGGCGCCGCGATCAAGAACATGCATGTGCCGGTTTCCTTCTGGCGCAGCGTCGGCGCCTCGCAGAACACCTTCTTCCTGGAGTGCTTCATCGACGAGATGGCCCACGCGGCGGGCCAGGATCCCTACCAGTTCCGCCGCGCCATGCTGGACCGCCCCGACTATCTCGGCGTGCTCGACATGATGGCGGAGAAGGGGAACTGGGGCGCGCCGCTTCCGGCCGGAAAGGGCCGCGGCATGGCCATCGTGGAGACCTATGCGACCATCACCGGCCAGGTGGCCGAGGTCTCCGTCGGCAAGGACGGCCAGGTGAGCGTCGAGCGCGTGGTGGCCGTGGTCGACTGCTATCACGCGGCCAATCCCAACACGATCGCCCAGCAGATCGAGGGCGGGATCGTCTTCGGCCTGACCGCCGCGCTCTACGGCGAGATCAACATCAAGGACGGCGGGCCCGTCGAGGGCAACTTCGACACCTATCCGCTGCTCAGGATGGCCGAGACCCCGAAGATCGAGACCTACCTTCGCCAGTCCGGCGGCAGCCACTGGGGCGGGATCGGCGAGCCCTCGGTGGCGCCGGTCGCGCCGGCGGTGTGCAACGCCATCTTCGCCGCCACCGGAAAGCGGGTGCGCAAGCTGCCGCTGAAGACCATCGACCTCAGGACCGCGTGAGGCGCGCCGGTCGCGACAGGCCCGGACGTCAGCGCAAATGACCTTGGATCAACAGACCGGCGACGGCCGGGAGGACGGTCCGCCGCGACCGCGGGGACGAGGGGCGGCGCTCGGCCGCTACGGGGCGGCGGCCGGTCTCGTGGGGGCCGCGAATGTCGTCGCCTACGTCGCGGGCCCGGACCCTGGGCCCGGCAACCTCGCCATGATCTTCCTGCTGGGCGTGCTGGCCGCCGGCGCCGCGTTCGGCATCGGCCCGGCGATCCTCGCGGCCCTGGCGGCGGGGGTCACCTACAACTTCTTCTTCCTGGATCCGCGGTTCACGTTCCTGATCGCGCATCCGTCGGACGTCTTCACCTACCTCGTGTTCTTCGCCGTCGCGCTGGCGACCGGCTGGCTGTCGGGACGCGTGCGCGACCAGGCGCGCCGCGCCGCGCGGCGAGCCGAGACGGTCACGGCGTTGCTGCAGGCGAGCCGAGCGCTCTCGGCGGCCTCGGGCGCGGACGAGGCGGCGCGGGCCCTGGCCTCACAGATCAGCGCGGCGACGGGCGGCGCCGCCATGGTGCTTCTGGGCGCCGACGCCGGGGAGCTGCGCCTGGCGGGCCCGCCGCGCGGCGTTCGCATCCTGTCGCCCGCCAGCGCCGCGGCCGCAAGAGCGGCCTGGGAGACCGGCAGGGCGCCCGAACCCGAGGCCGGCGGGCCGGAGATCGGCTGGGACTTCCAGCCCCTGGAGGGCCTGCATCGCCGCGTGGGCGTGGTCGGGCTGCGCCGGCCGCGGGCCGCGTGGGGGACGGACAAGGAGGAGCTGCTCGGGGCGCTGCTGAGCCAGGGCGCGGTGGCGATCGAACGGGCCGAGCTGGCCTCGACGGCGGCGGAGAACCAGGCGTTGCGCGACGCGGACAAGCTGCGCTCGGCGCTCCTGAGCTCGATCAGCCACGACTTCAGGACGCCGCTGTCGACGGTGCTGGGCTCGGCGACGACGCTGCTCGACTACGAGAAGGAGCTGAAGCCGGCGGTCCGGCGCGACCTGCTCAAGAGCATCCGCGAGGACGCCGAACGGCTGAACCGTTACGTGGGCACGTTGCTCGACATGGCGCGGCTGGAAGGCGGGGCGCTCAAGCCCAAGCAGGACTGGGTGGACGTGCGCGAGGTGGCGGGATCGGCCGTCGAGCAGGTCCGTGACCGGCTTGGACGGCGCAAGGTGATCCGGGAGTTCGCCCGCCCGCTGTCGATGGTGAGGGCGGACGCGACGCTGCTGGAGCAGGCGCTGCTCAACCTGCTCGACAACGCCGTCTCGCACACGCCGGACGGCTCGGACATAGAGATCGCAGCCTTCGAGGACCCAAAGAACGTGCTGATCTCGGTCGAGGACCAGGGGCCGGGCGTGCCGCAAGAGGCGCGGGCGAACGTCTTCGACCGGTTCCGGCGGGCCAAGGCGGTCGCCGACCGGACCGGGGGGCTGGGACTTGGCCTGTCGATCACCAAGGGGTTCGTCGAGGCGATGGGCGGGCGCGTGGCGGTGGTCAGCCCCGTGGCCGACGGCCGCGGCGCGCGGTTCCTGATGTCCTTCCCCAAGGCCAGCGAGACCCCGAGGGGGTTGCTGTGAGCCTCTATCGCCCCCGCGTCCTGGTGGTCGACGACGAGCCCCAGATCCATCAATTCCTCGCGCCCGCGCTTTCCGCGGCGGGCTATGAGGCGCTGAGGGCCGAAACGGCGGAGGCGGGGCTTCGCGCCATCGCCCAGCGGGCGCCGGACGCGGTCATCCTGGACCTCGGCCTGCCCGACATGGACGGCAAGACGGCGCTGCAGAAGCTGCGGGCCTTCTACCATGGTCCGGTGCTGATCCTGTCGGCGCGCGACCGGGAGTCCGAGAAGATCGAGGCGCTGGACCTGGGCGCGGACGACTATGTGGAGAAGCCGTTCGGGGTGGGCGAGCTGCTCGCCCGGCTCAGGGTGGCGCTGCGACGGGGCCCGGGCGGGGAGGAGATCGTCGGCAAGGTGCGGGCCGGAGAGCTCGAGATCGACATCGCGAACCGGAGCGTGCGCCGCTCGGGCGAGCCGGTGAAGCTGTCGCCCAAGGAGTTCGAGCTCCTGGGCCGGCTGGTGGAGGCGGGCGGCAAGATCCTGACGCATCGCCAGATCCTGACCGCGGTCTGGGGACCGGCCCACGTGGAGGACACCCAGTACCTTCGGGTGTTCGTCGGACAGCTGCGGCAGAAGCTGGAGGCCGATCCATCGGCCCCCCGCCACATCGTGACCGAGACTGGGGTGGGCTACCGGTTCCTGGCCGACTGACTGAGCGGCCAGCGCCCGGATCAAACCGAGACCTGGGTCCCCAGCTCGACCACACGCCCCGGCGGAATCCGAAAGAAATCCGTTGGATTTGTGGCGTTCTTCATCAGGAAGATAAAGAGCCGGTCCTGCCAGACGGGCAGGCCCTCGTGCGCCGAGGCGACGACCGAGCGCCGGCCGAGGAAGAAGGAGGTCTTCATCATCTCGAACTTCAGGCCCTCCTGGCGGGCCAGGGCCAGGGCCCGCGGGATGTTGGGACTCTCCATGAAGCCGTAGCGCACGGTCATGCGCGCGAAGTCGTCGTTGATGCGGTCGAGCACGACGCGCTGGTCGTCGGGCGCGCGCGGCGTGTCGGTCGTCTGGACGGTCAGGATCAGGTTCTGTTCGTGCAGGACGCGGTTGTGCTTGAGGTTGTGCATCAGGGCGACCGGGGCGACCTGGGGATCGGAGGTCAGGAACATGGCCGTTCCGGCCACGCGGAAGGGCGGACGGGCCTCGAGCGTGGCGATCAGGTCGTCGAGCGGGACGGAGTTCCGCCGCACCTTGTCGGCGAGGATCCGGGTCCCGCTGGTCCAGGTCCAGATCACCAGCATGATCCCGAGGGCGAGCAGAATGGGCATCCAGCCGCCCTGGGCGATCTTGAGCGCGTTCGAGCTCAGGAAGACGAGGTCGACGCACAGGAACGGCGCGACGACCGCCAGCGAGAGGGAGAGCGGCCACTTCCACAGCCGGCGCTCGATGACGAACAGGAGCAACACCGTCACCACCATCGTGCCGGTCACCGCGATCCCGTAGGCCGAAGCCATGTTGGACGAGCTGCGGAACGAGAACAGCAGCAGCAACACGCCCAGGAGCAGGAAGGTGTTGACGGCCGGCGCGAAGATCTGGCCCGCCATCGTCTCGCTCGTACGGCGGATCTGCATCCGGGGCAGGAGGCCGAGCTGGACCGCCTGCTGGGTGACCGAGAAGGCGCCGGTGATCACGGCCTGGCTGGCGATGACCGTCGCGGCCGTCGTGAGCGCCAGGACCGGCCAATAGAACGTCGGCGGAATCATCCGGTAGAAAGGATCGACCCGCGCCGAGGGGTCGTGCAGCACCAGCGCGCCCTGGCCGAAGTAGTTGATGAGCAGGCACGGCAGGACGATCGTCAGCCAGGCCGTCCGGATCGGGGCTTTGCCGAAGTGGCCCATATCGGCGTAGAGCGCCTCCGCGCCGGTCACCACCAGGAAGACGCTGCCCAGGATGGCGAAGCCAAGAACGCCGTTGTGGACAAGGAGCTGCACGCCCCATTGCGGGCTGAGCGCCTGGAGGACCTGCGGCGCCTTGGCGATGTCGGCCAGGCCCATCAGCGCCAGGACGACGAACCACACGAGCGTCACCGGCCCGAAGAACCGCCCGACGGCCGCCGTGCCGCGCGATTGCACGGCGAACAGGGCGATCAGAATGCCGGCGGCGACCGGCAGGACATAGGGGGCGAAGACGGCGCCCCCGGGCGCGGAGGTGAGGCCCTCGGCCGCCGACAGCACCGAGATCGAAGGCGTGATCAGCCCGTCGCCGTAGAAGAGCGCCGCACCGCACACGCCGAGGAAGAAGATGAAGGCCGATCGGCGGCCGACCGCGTGCTGTGCCAGCGCCATCAGCGAAAGCGTCCCGCCTTCTCCGGCGTTGTCCGCTCTCATGACGATGACGACATATTTGAGCGTGACCACCAAGAGCAGCGCCCAGAAGACCAGCGAGATCACGCCCAGCACCGTGGCTGGCGTCGTCCCGCCGCCGGCGTGGGCCAGCGCTTCGCGCACGGCGTAGATCGGGCTGGTGCCGATGTCGCCGAACACC
The DNA here is from genome assembly GCA_963775275.1 of uncultured Alphaproteobacteria bacterium. Lineage (GTDB taxonomy): Bacteria > Pseudomonadota > Alphaproteobacteria > Caulobacterales > Caulobacteraceae > JANWHQ01. The sequence continues at coordinate 3,769,448 of CAVZII010000005.1, forward strand.
ACGCCGATGGAGCCCAGCGTCAGGCCCCAGAAGCCCTGGCCCTGGTGGGACGCTGAAGTCCCGACTGAAGCGGACTGATCGATCGCGGCGGGTGCGGAATGGACCGAAGCGTCGGTCACGGGCGCCTCCTGTTCGAGAGGCGCGCCTTCTATCGCCGAGCGTCGTCAGGGTTCGATACGGAACACGGCCCGGCGGCGTAAGCACGGCATAAGGACGTGACGGCCGCGGTCACGGGTGCTGGCGTGGCGGAACCGGCCGCGCGCCGGGGCATATTGACCTGGCGCATTTCAGGCGCCCCAGCTGGCGCGGACGGCAAAGGAGCCGATGGACCTGCATCCCGCCATCGCCAGCGCCTTGATCCTGGTGCTCAGCCTCAGCCTGTTCGTGTGGGGCCGGCTGCGTCACGACTTCGTCGCGCTGGCGTCCCTGGGCGCGTGCCTCGCGGTAGGGCTGGTCTCGCCCAAGCAGGCGTTTCTTGGTTTCGCCGACCCCGCGGTCATCACCGTTGCGGCGGTGCTGGTCGTCGGACGGGCCATAGAACTCACCGGCGTGGCCGGCGCCGTGATGCGCCGGCTCCTGCCCGACCACGCGCCATTCTCGCTGCAGCTGACCGGCCTCCTGGCCATCGCGACGACGCTCTCGGCGTTCATGAACGACATCGCCGCCCTGACCGTGACCATGCCGGCCGCGATCGACATCTGCCGTCGCCGCGGCCTGTCGCCGGGCGCCGCGCTGATGCCGCTGGCGTTCGCGACCGTGCTGGGCGGCATGGCCACCCTGATCGGCACGCCTGCGAACCTGATCCTGTCATCGTTTCGGGCAGAGTCTCTCGGCCACGGCTTCGGCTTCTTCACCATGACGCCCGTCGGCGGCGCCGTGGCTGCCTGCGGCGTCGCCTTTCTCGGCCTGGTCGGTTGGCGGATGACGCCCAGGCGCGCGCCGCCCACTGAGTCCGAACGACAGGCCTACCGGGTCTTCGAGCTCTTCGTTCCCCCCGGCCGGGACGTGGGCATGGACGAGTTCCGCCAGCTCCTTCCCAAGGTGAGAGGCGCAGTGATCGCGGTCTTTGCGGTCCCCGGCCATGACGGACGGGACTCCCGGCGTCTGGCCGAAGGCGACCGGCTTCTCATCAGCGCCTACGACGACCCATGGAAGGTCGCGGACCTGCTGCATCTGGAATTCGTTCATCCGCGCAGCCGCGCCGGCGATGCGGTGACGACGCGGGCGGTCGTGGCCCGGGGCTCGCCGCTGATCGGCGAGCCGCATGGCTTCGTGTCGGCCAAGACGGATGGGGAGCTGCGCGTCATAGCGGCGGGCCCGCGGGCGGCCGCCGAACGCCAGCCGCTGGGCGCCCTGGCGATGGAGGTCGGCGACCAAGTCTACCTCCACGGCTCCGCCCGGGTCCTGGCGGCGTTCAATCGATACGCCCGGTTGTTGGAGGTCGACCGGTCGGATGCGAGCCCGGTCGACCGGCGGCGCGCGCCGCTGGCGCTTGGGATCTATGGCGCCGCCGTCCTGGTGTCGGTGCTGTTCGGCGTCTCGACGGCCATCACCTTCCTGGCTGCGGCCGCGGCCCTGTCCGTCCTCAGGCTGTTGCCGCCTCACGAGGTCTACAGCTCCATCGACTGGCCCGCTGTGGTCCTCCTGGCGGCGATGATCCCTGTGGGCCGCAGCTTCGAGAGCAGCGGCGCCGCCCAGCTGGCGGCGGACTTCCTCGCCCAGGGCCTGGTCCACGCGCCGATCATCCTGGCCATCGGGGCCATGAGCGCGACGACCATGGTCCTGTCGGCCTTCCTGAACAATGTGGCGACGGCGGTGATCATGGGCCCCATCGCCATCAGCGTCTCCCGCGTGCTGGGAGTCCCCGAGGACGCCTTGCTGCTGGCCGTCCTGGTCGGCGCGTCGTCGAACTTCCTCACCCCCATCGGGCACCAGAACAGCCTTCTGGTCATGGGGCCGGGCGGCTACCGGTTCGGCGACTACATCCGCGCCGGCTGGATGCTGTCTGTCATCGTGATCGGCCTGTCTTCGGTGATTCTGGCCGCGATCTACAGTTGAGCTCGGCCGGCCTGGCAGACGGGGCGCCGGGTGCGCATGGACTGGGGCCTTGCCGAACCCTGCGTCGACGTGTACTTTGTAGTACAAAGGGGATGCGTCATGCGAGACCTCGAGCGGGCCCTGGCGGACATCAGCGAGATCCGGGGGCAGATCGCCCGCGGCACGGAGTTCCGCGGCTACGGCGCGGCGACCCTGGCCCTGACCGGGGTGCTGGCCGCGCTGGCGGCCGTGGCCCAGGCGCGATGGCTGCCTAGCCCCGGCGCTGACGTCCTGTCCTATATCGCCCTGTGGACATCGACGGCCGCCGTCTCGGTGATCGTGATCGGGATCGAGACGGTCAGCCGCTCGCGCCGGATGCACACGGGAATGGCCCAGGAGATGATCCTGTCGGCGGTCGAGCAGTTCCTGCCCGCGGCGCTGGCGGGCGTGCTGCTGACCGTGGTCCTGCTTCGCTTCGCACCCGATGAGCTGTGGATGCTGCCCGGCCTGTGGCAGGTCGTCTTCAGCCTCGGCGTCTTCGCCTCCAGCCGCTTCCTGCCGCGGCCCATGCTGCTGGTCGGGGGCTGGTACCTGGCTGGCGGCCTCGTGTGCCTGGTGCTGGCCAGGGGCCAGGACGCCTTCTCCCCCTGGGCCATGGGCGCGCCGTTCGGCGTCGGCCAGCTCCTGGTGGCGGCGATCCTGCAACATCATTCGAGAAAGTCCGATGAGCGTTTCCAAGCCTGACCCCACGCCGGCGGGCCGCTTCGCCTACGAAGGCCTGGACCGGGTGATCCACGAGCGGGCGCGCCTGGGCGTGCTGACCTCCCTGATGGGCCATCCCAAGGGGCTGCCTTTCGCCGACCTGAAGGCCTTGTGCCGCCTGACCGACGGCAACCTCAGCCGGCACCTGCAGGTGCTGGAGGAGGCGGGGATCGTCGAGATGATCAAGGGCTTCGAACGCAAGCGGCCCCTGACGCTCTGCCGGATCACCGACGAGGGGCGGCGGCGCTACCTCGAGTACCTGCAGGTGCTGGAGCAGGTCGTCCGCGACGCCGCCCGGGCCGCGGCGGCGGAGTCGCCGCCGGGATCGCTCGGACGGCTGGCGCGGGCCTGATCTTTGCAGGACTGGCTTTCGATGCAGGGTGTTCAGGACGGCGAGGCGAAGGTGCACGTCGCGATCATCATGGACGGCAACGGCCGCTGGGCCACCCGCCAGGGCCTGCCGCGCGCCCGCGGGCACGAGGCCGGCATGGAGGCCGTCCGCCGCACGGTGGAGGCCGCCGCCGAGCTCGGGGTCGGGACCTTGACGCTGTTCGCCTTCGCCGCCTCCAACTGGAAGCGTCCGCCCGCCGAGGTCGAGCACCTGATGTGGCTGTTCCAGCGCTATCTCAGGGCGGACCTGGACCGGTTCGTCGAGCAGGGCGCGCGGGTCACCATGATCGGCCGGCGCGACCGGCTGGCGCCGGGGCTGAGGCGCGAGGTGGAGCGGGCCGAGGATCTGAGCGCCCAGGGCCGCCGCATCCACGTCCGCATCGCCGTCGACTATTCCTCGCGTGAGGCGATCGCCCAGGCCGCCGCCGCCTGGGCCCAGGGCGCGCCGCCGCCACGGGCGCTGTTCGGCGAGACCCGCCTCCTGGCCGCCGGGCCGCCGGACGAGCGGGCCGCCGATGTGGACCTCCTGATCCGGACGGGCGGGGAGCGGCGGCTGTCGGACTTCCTCCTGTGGGAGTGCGCCTTCGCCGAGCTCTGGTTCACCGACGTCATGTGGCCGGACTTCGGCGCCGAGGACCTGGCCGCCGCGCTCGAGGACTACGCGCGCCGCCAGCGCAGGTTCGGGGCCACGCCCGAGCAGGCGCGGCCCGCGCTCGAGCCTGCCTGAGCGCCTCCCAGAGGCTTCGAACCGGCAGCCCGACGCGCCGCGAACCCCGATAGCCTCTCGACAATTCGTCCAGGACGCGAAACCTTGGGCGGGGGAAACAACGCACGGGCTGTTCGAAGCATGAGCGCAGAAGACACTTGCCGCGCCCTGTTGGCCGCCGCCGACGTGGAGATCGACGGATCGCGGCCTTGGGACATCAAGGTGCACAACCGCCAACTGTTCACCCGGGTCATGGCCCAGGGATCGCTGGGGCTGGGCGAAGCCTACATGGACGGCTGGTGGGACTGCGACGCACTGGACCAGTTCTTCGACCGGGTGGTGGGCGCGGACCTGGGCGCCAAGCTCAAGATCACGCCCGACCTCGCCTGGTTGGTGGTGAAGTCCAAGCTGCAGAACCGCCAGAACAGCCGGTACGTCTGGGAGGTGGCCGACGTCCACTACAACCTGGACGTCGACATCTTCGAGGCCACCTTCGACAAGCGCCTGACGGGCAGCTGCGGCTATTGGGCCGAGGCCAAGGACCTGGACGCCGCCCAGGACGCCAAGCTCGACCTGATCTGCCGCAAGGCGGGGCTGGAGAAGGGCCAGCGGGTCTGGGACATCGGCTGCGGCTGGGGCGCCTTCATGGGCTATGCAGCCCAGACCTATGGGGTGGAGTGCGTCGGCGTGACGGTGTCGCGCGAGCAGGTCGCCTACGCCTCAAAGCGCTACGCGGGCCTGCCGGTGGAGTTCCAGCTCAAGGACTATCGCGACTTCGACGGGCGGGCCGACCATGTGGTGTCCATGGGCATGTTCGAGCACGTGGGCTCCAAGAACTACCGGGCCTACTTCGAGTGCGCCCGCCGCGCCCTGACCGGCGACGGCCTGTTCGTGCTGCACACGATCTGGGGCAACGAGCGGCGCAACAACATCGAACCCTGGCTGGACAAGTACATCTTCCCCAATGGCGTGCTGCCGACCATCGGCCAGGTGGGCGAGGCGGTCGAGGGGCTCTTCGTCGTCGAGGACGTCGAGAACTTCGGCGCCTACTACGACCTGACGCTGATGGCCTGGAACGAGAAGTTCCAGTCCAACCGGCCGCGCATGGCCGAGCGCTACGGCGAGCGGTTCTGCCGGATGTGGGAGTATTATCTGCTGTGCTGCGCGGGCGGGTTCCGCAGCCGCAAGATCAGCGTCGGCCAGTTCGTGCTCTCGCCCAAGGGCGTGCGGGGCAACTGGCGGCTGAAGCCCAAGGCGCAGGCGCGCATCGCCGCGCCGGCCGCGGCTCCCGCCGCTGCGGCGACGGCCAGGCCGAAGTCGAAGGCCAAGGCGCAGGCGCGGACGTAAGACGCCCGTTCAGCCCGCGAGGCGCTGGACGATCGGCTCGCCCTTGGCCTCCCTGTAGGCGCTCGTGACGATGGGGCGGGTCCAGTACTGCTCGAACCACTGCCTGAGCCAGGGATCCTGGCGCACGAAGCGCGTGGCCTCGTCGTCGAGGCTGACCTTGGCCTGGATCTGATCGAGCGTCAGGCCCTGGGCCACGAGCGGGCGGACCTGGTCCTGCACGGCCTGGATCAGGGCGATGAGCCGGCCGACGTAGCGGCGATCGTGCTGCGGGGCGCCGTGGCCGGGGACGAGGATGCGGAAATCGTAGGCCCCGATCCTGCGAAGGACCTGGATCCACTCGGCCGGATAGGCCTCGAAGCCGAAGGGAATCGGCAGGACCACCGTCTCGCCCGCGACCAGGATGCGCTGGCGCGGCAGCCAGACAACCGCATCGCCATCGGTGTCGGCCTTGCCGAGGAACATCGCCTGGACGGGCCTCGCCGCGTCGGGCAGCTCCAGCCGGTCGGTGAAGCCTTCCCCGGGCTGGACGGTGATCGCGCCGTCCATGTCCTGGACGTACTGGGTGAACAGGCGCGCCATCGCCTCCCAGCCGGCCCGCTCGGCCGGCGTACGCGCCTTGCCGGCCATCTGGCGGCCATAGCCGATGTAGCCCCGGTACTTGTCGAGCATGGCCTTGTTCGCCGCCGGGTCGAAGGCGGCGGGCGCGTTCATCGTGGCCGGATCGCCCAGGTGCGCGCGCGTGGCCTCGGTGGAGATCACCCGCGCGTCCGGCCATGCGGCGAGGACGGCGGGCAGGCCTAGCGGCTTGTCGCCGTGCCACTGGCTGATGATCACCGCCTTGACCGGCTTTCGGCTGAGGCTCCGGATCAGACCGACGATCCGGCGGCCGGAGCCTGGCGTGCCGCCGGAATCCACCATGACCAGGCCGTCGGCCTGCTCGACCACGGTGACATTGCCGATGGGCTGGAGATGGAAGGGCTTGGCCTGGCGGATCAGCCAGACGCCGGGGTCGAGCTTCTGGACCTCCTCGAAGTAGCCGTCCTGGGGCGTGGGCCCTTCCGGGTTGCGGGTCGTCTCGGCGGCGGCGGAGTGGACGAACGCGGCGGCGAGGGCGAACGCGGCGAGAACTCTCGTCCGGAATGGCTGTCGGAGGCCGGTCATGCCTCCCATCCTTGAGGCGCAGGCTGGAGCCGTCCAGAGCAAACCGCCCAGGGCCGCGGGACGGGGCGGCGCAGCGCGTCGGCCGCCAGGCGGGACGGCGGGAGGCTCATGGGACCACGATCGCGCCCACGGTGCGATAGGCTTCCATGTCCTCGAAGCAGGCGTTGATCGCGTCCAGCCGGTAGCGGCCGGTGATCAGGGGCGCGAAGTCCAGGAGACCCTTCTCGGCGAAGTCGGCGAAGCGCTGGAAGTCGCGATAGATCGAGATGTCGCCGTGCTGGCTGGAGTGGACGGTCTTGCCGCCCGCGCCCATCCAGAGCGCGGGCAGGGCGGCCTTGGCGGTGAAGTCCCACGGCACGCTGGCGAGCACGAGCTGGCCGCCCGAACGGGTGACGCCGTAGGCCTCCTCGATCACCTTGGGATCGGCCGAGGCCTCGTAGACGAAGTCCGCGCCCCAGCCCTGGAAGCCGCCGAGGTCGGGCGTGATGGCGCGCACCTGCTCGCCCACCGGCCCGGCGCCGGGGTCGACCGCGTCGGTCGCGCCGATGCTGAGCGCGAGCTCGCGGCGATGGGGCAGGGGATCGACCGCGATGATCCGTTCGGCGCCCGCGAGCCTGGCGCCGAGGAGGTAGCACAGGCCCGTCGCGCCGCAGCCCAGGACCGCGGCGGTCGAGCCGCGCCTGACCGGCGCGGTGATCAGCGCCGCGCCGACCCCGGCGGCGCCAGCGATGGAGAGGAAGGCGAGGGTCTCGTCCGAGAGGGCGGACCGGATCGGGACGACCTGGTTCTCGTCCATGGTGGCGAGTTCGGCGAAGCCGCCCATGTTGGCGTCGGCGAAGACCTCGCGGCCGTCGGCCAGATGGCCTCGCGCGTCGCTCTTTCGTGCGGCGATGGTGACACACTGGCCGGGCCGGCCGCCCAGGCAGAACCGGCACATGCCGCAATAGGATGTGGCCGAGAGGATCACCCGCTCGCCCGGCTTGGCGACAGAGACTCCGGGCCCGGCCGCTTCGACGACGCCGACCGCGCCGTGCCCGCGGATCTGAGGCGACTTGGCGAGCCAGGTCCGCGGCTTGGAGTCGATGACGTCGGTGACGCAGGCGTTGGCGGCGGCGATCCGGACGCGCAACTCGCGCGGGCCGAGGGGGCGCGGCTCGACGTCCTCGACCGTCTGAGGCTGGCCGGGACCCCACCAGATGGCGGCCCTCATCCCGGGCCGGCCCCGAAGCGCGGCCCCTTCCCGAAGACCTGCTGAGCGTACTGGACGAAGAACCAGTCATCGGTCGCCGGGGCGTTGTGGGTCCAGTAGGTGGAAAGGTCGCGAAAGTAGCGCTGCATGCGCTGGCCGTCGCGCGCGGCGCTGGACCCGCCGGTGCGGAAGATGATGTTCTGGACCGCGTCCCAGGCCAGGCGCCCGGCCTCCTGGGCGGCGATGAGGTTGCGCATGTCCGCATCGGCGGGGAAGGGTTCGCCGTCCTCGGCGGCCAGGCGCGCGAACTCCATCTGCTCCTCGGCGACGCGGATGACGATGTGCTCGGCCGCGGCGATCTTGGCCGAGGCCTGTCCGAAGTAGCGCTGGTAGTCCGGCAGGTCGACGCGCAGGGTCCCGGGGACCATGGTGGCGGTCTTGGTGGTGATCAGCCGGGCGTATTCGTCCAGGGCTCCCTTGGCGGCGCCCACGGCCACGGCGACCAGCTCGCAGCAGAAGAAGGAGGCCATGCGACCGGCATAGACCGGGACCTCGTGGGACCTGGGCGGCGAGACGTCCGTGCGGCCGGCCACGAGATTGGCCTGGACCACGAAGTCGGCCGGCAGGAACCCGCCCCTGGTCTCCACGCTGTGCGAGCCCGAGCCCTTCAGCCCCATGACGTCGCCCCAGTCGTTGCAAAGGGTCCATTCGCTGCGCGGCAGGACGAACAGGATCTCCGGGCCCCGGCTGCCGTCGCTCGTGGGCAGATGGGCCTGGCCGATGAAGTGGGTCGAGTAGGGCGCGCCCGAGGCGTAGGGCCACTTGCCGGTGATCCGCCAGCCGCCCGGCGCCGGCGTCAGCTCGCCGCCGTGGAAGCCGTAGGAGGCGGCGCGGAAGTCGCCCTCGGGCCCGATGATCCGGGCGAGCGTGGCCGGATCGAACAGGCCGGCGATCTGCATGATGTGGGCCGAGGAGAGGCAGTAGCACCAGCCCGTGGACGGGCAGCCGCGGGCGATCTCCATCACCACCTTGAAGTAGGCGGGCGTGTCGAACTGATAGCCGCCGTGGCGGCGCGGCTGGAGGATTCGGTAGACGCCGGCCTCCAGGAACTCGTGGTGCGTGGCCTCCGGATACCAGGTCAGGGCCTCGGTCTCGGCCTGGCGCTCCACGAGGCGCGGCCGCAGCGCCTCGACGCGGGCGATCATCTCGCGCGGCGTGAGATCCGGCTCGGGCGGGTCCAGGTCGGTCCAAGTCGGCCGGGCTGATTCGGTGACGCTCATGCCGGCCGCTGACCTCCCCCGGGCGAACGCGAATGCTTGACGTGCGAACTTGTCGGAGGGCTCAGGCGCCCTGTCAATCAGCGCCCGGGCTGGACGAGCCTTGCCATTATCGCTGGCCGAACGTCTAATTCCGGCTGAGGGCAACCGGGGGATGCGGAGATGGCGTTTTCGGCCACGCGCTTCGGCGTCGGTCGTTTGCTGCTGGTGGTCGGGGTCTGCCTTGTGGCTGGCTGCGCCACGACCGAGCCGGTCAAGGTGATTACAGACGCAGGCGAAGTCCTGGAGGGGAGCACCACGGCATCCCTCAGCGGCTACGGACATTTCTCGGTAACCAACGGACGGCTGACCTGCGGCGGGAACTACAACTCCCTGGACTTCTCGCCGACCATCGTCATACCCGCCAACTGTTCCGACGGCCGGACTGCCGTGATCACGGCCACTCGGGACGCCAGTGGCACGTCCGGCTCTGGGACGATCCAGTTGTCCGACGGCGGCCGGGCGACGTTCGCCTTCGGTCAGGCGGTCGCCTTTCTCGCCGGTCCGCCGGCCCAGCGGGAGCCCTACGTCTCCCCGTCCTACGATCGGCCGCCGCTTCCCATAGAGCCCCCAGCGCCACCGCCTCCCACGCCGACACAGGTCGCGGCTCCGGCGACCGCGCCGCCGCCGCACGCTGTGACGCGCCCCGCCCGCGGGCGGGCCCAGAAGGGGCGGCTACGCCCCGGACCGGTCCCTCTTGCTCCCGAAGAGGTCGCCATGTCGATTACTGGCGGAACCTTCGCGGTTCCGGTCGTCATCAATGACCGGATCACGCTGGACTTCGAGATCGACAGCGGCGCGGCCGACGTGGTCATTCCTGCGGACGTCGTTCTGACCCTGATCAGGACGGGCACGATCCAGCGGGGCGATTTCCTCGGAACCAAATCCTACGTCCTGGCCGACGGTCGCAGCGTCCCCTCGGCGACATTCCGAATCCGTTCCCTCAAGGTCGGGACTCGCACGCTGGAAAATGTCACCGCAGCCGTCACCGACGTGAACGGCGATCTCCTACTCGGTCAGAGCTTTCTCAGCCGCTTCTCCAGCTGGTCGATCGACAACAATCGCCGGGTCTTGACCCTGAGGTGATTGCAGGTCCCCGCCGAACCGGCCACGGGCCGATCCGGCGGTCTAAGGTTTGGCTGCCGGAGGCCTCGGCGGGAAGGACGGCGGCGCGCCCTCGGAGTTGTTGGTCCCCATCATGTTCATCACCTTGCCGTCGGGCAGGGTGACGCTGACGAAGCTGCCGCCGTGGCCGCCGTTGCGCACCGGGTGGATGACGACCGAGACCTTGTCGCCCTTCCTGAGGGTGTTCTTGGACCAGCCGCGGCGCTCGAGGAAATTGGGGCTCATCCCTTCGATGCCCCACTGCTCGCCGCCGCCGGCCGCCGTGGGCACCTCCAGCCAGATCCAGCTGTGCGGGTTGGTCCACTGGAAGTCGACGACGGTGCCGGAGATGGTCTTCTCCTGGGTCATGTCGAACATGGCGAAGGAATGGTGGGCCAGGGCGGGCGCGGCGCCGGCCAGGACGGCCGCGAAGGCCGCTGTTCCGATCAGTCTGGACATGTTGGCTTGCATGGAAAGGAAGGCTCCTGCCCTGGAATACGCACGCGGCGGCCGGATCACTTGTCCTGACCCTGGTCCGGCGGCGTCAGGATGATCCCGGCCCGGCCGCTCTCGTCGACCAGGTTGCGGTTGTTCTGCTCGCAGATGTACTCGCTGATGGTCCAGTCGCGGTGGCGCTTGAAGGTGCGCGTCGAGGTCCAGGGCTTGGTCAGGGCCTCGGGGTCGTCGATGGTGGTGACCACCTCGAGCGTGTCCGGATCGGTCAGGCGGAACCGCTCGACGATGTGCATCTTCTCGGAGTGACGCACGCCGTAGTTCTCGCCGAGCGGCGTGTCGGCGGTGAAGCTCGTGCTGTCCACCACCAGGGTGTCGCCCTCCCAATGGCCGATGGAGTTCCCGTTGAAGGTGAGATCGGGATCGTCCGGATGCTTGCGCCCGTCGGTGTAGATGTGACGGACCTGCATGTAGGCCTCCAGCTCGATCATCACCTGGCCGGGCCCGAACATGATCTGCATGGGATAGGGCTGGCCCATGATGCCGGGCATCCCGGGCGGAACGCAGTTGGCGCTGGGGTTGTCCTGTTCCTTGCCGGCCTTGCGCAGCGCGTTGAAGGCGTCGAGCTTGGCCTGGTAGGCGGGGGTCAGAGACGGCTGGGTGCGCTGCCCGAAGCTGCCGGGCCCCCCGAGCGGAATCTCCCAGATGCCGGTCGTGAAGTCGGGCAGCTTGGCGACCTCGGCCCAGGTGCGGCCCTGCACGGCGGCAGGCGAGGCGGGCTTGGCCGCGGCCGGCGCCAGGTTCGACGCGACGAGCGCGGAGCCGGCCATCAGGCCGGCGACGACCAGCGAGCGAGAAATCATCCTGGATCTGTCCCTGTCCGCCCGGCCTGTCCTGCCGGGTCACGATTGCGCGCTCACAATTGTTACGGTCGTTGACGCTGTCAACGTCCATGCGCATCAGAAGTCATAGTCGTCGAGGTTGACCGGCCCGTTTCGCACCAGGCTCTGGATCGCCGAGCGGAACATCGCGACTCGCACCTCCTCGATGGCGGCTCCCAGGTGGGGCGTGGCCAGCATGTTGGGGTGGTTGATCAGGGCGTCGTTGCTCGCCGGCTCGATCGCGAAGACGTCGAAGCAGGCGCCGGCGAGGCGGCCGCTGTCGAGCTGGCCCAGCAGGGCGTCCTCGTCGACGATGCCGCCGCGGCAGGTGTTGATCAGCACCGCGTCCGGGCGCATTCGCTCGAGCACCTGGCGGCTGTAGAGTCCCGTCGTCGCCCGGGACTTGGACAGGTGCAGCGTCAGGATCTCCGAGCGCGCGACCAGCTCGTCCATGGAAACCGCGGTGATCCCGTTCTCGCGGTAGAAGGCCGAGCGGTCGCGGATGTCGCAGGCGAGGATCTCGCAGCCGAAGGGCTTCAGCAGACGCACGAGCTCGCGGCCGATGTGGCCGCAGCCATGGATCCCCACGGTGCGACCGGTCAGGAGCCGGCCCATGCGGAACCGCGGCCGCTCGCCGTTGCGCATGGAAAGGTTCTGCGCCGGCACGAGCCTCAAGGCCGCGATCATGAACGACAGGGTGATCTCGGCCACAGGAAGCGCGTTCACGCCCCACTCGTAGCCGAACAGGATCCCGCGCCGCTTCAGGGCCTCGAAGTCGACCGTGTCGTAGCCTGCGCCGAACTTGCCGACGATCTTCAGCTCGGGCAGGGCGTCGATGACCCGCGCTGAGAGGGCGTCCAGGCCGATGATGGCCGCGTCGCACCCGGTCAGGAACGAGATCATCTCGTCCTCGGTGAGCTGGCGGTTCTCGGCGTTGAACCGGGCGTTCGGATAGAGCTCGATCACCTCCGCCTTGCCGGCCGCCGGGACGCCTCCGGCCGCAACGGGCACGCCCAGCTGGCGGATCGCGGGATTGGCGGGGATGTCGCTCATGGTTCGTCCTTCGGGGCGGCGGCCGCGGCGCCTGGCGCGTCTCGGATCCCGGCCAGCGGGAGTCGGTCAATGACCGTAGCGGTCGATGGGCTGGCCCCAGTGGGAGCGCGCGCGGGCGATGTCGAGCCAGGGCTGGGACGAGGGGTGGATGCGGTACATCTGGGCGTCGCGCAGATAGCGCTGCATCCTCTGGCCGCGGTTGGCCGAGCGCACCGGAGAGGTGCGGAACAGCAGCTCGATGGCGTCGCAGCACATGTTCACCGCGTGGCGCGCCATGTCCCAGACCTTGATGGTGTCGGCGACGGTGATCGGGGTCCCGTCGCGGACGGCGCGTGCGCACTGGTCCATGCACATCCGGGCGATCTCGAGCGTCAGGGCCTCGGCGCAATCGGTCAGCGTCAGGGCCTGGCCGAAGGGACGCTGGGCGTCCGGATCGTGCGTGCGGGTGACGCCGACCTTGCGGTAGGCGAGGGTGTTCCTGGCCGTCTCCTCGTAGTCGTCCAGCGCCGCGCGCGCGGCGCCCACGTAGATGCCGCCGAAGGTGACGTGGAAGAAGCCGCCGACGACGCCCAGGTACATCGGGTTGCCGTGAATCCTCGCGCCCTGGCCGTCGCCGGGCCCGAAGCCCTCGGACGTCACCAGGATGTCCTCGCGGAAGAGGCGCCGGTCCGGCACGAAGACATCGTTCAGCTGCACGGAATTGGAGCCGGAGGCCTCCATCCCCAGCGTCGCGCCGCCGCCCCAGTCGGGCAGCACCTCGACCTCGTGCTTGGGCACGATGAAGTTCACCAGCCGGTTCTCCTCGGCGATGCGCCCGCCGCCGATGAAGTGGGTCGCGACCGGGATGCCGGAGGAATAGGACCAGCGGCCGCTGACCCGGTAGCCGCCTTCGACGCGCGTCCAGTCGCCGGCCGGCGGGGCGCGGTGGGGCGAGCGGAAGTCGCCCTCGGGCCCGAAGATCTCGGCCTGGACCTCCTCGGGGAAGTGGGCGCCCACGACCAACGGGTGGGAGGAGGTGAGGGTGAAGCACCAGGCCGCGCCCGGGTGGCCTCGGCCGATCTCCATGACCACCTTCAGGAAGCTCGGGAAATCGAACTCGTAGCCGCCGAACATCCGGGGCTGGAGGATCCTGTAGAAGCCCGCCTTCCTGAACGCCTCGTGGGCCTCGTCGGTGTAGTGGCCGATCTCGTCGGCCTCGTCCTGCTGGGCGCGCAGCATCGGGATCATCGCCCGCGCGCGCGCGATCATGACCTCGGGCGTCAGTCCCGGCTCAGGTTGAGGCAGATGGACCTTTCGCTCTGCGGGCGCGGTCGCGATCTCGGCGTCGGCCAAGGGCGTCTCCTCCGTTGTTCAGGCAACTTTAGGCCATGGCCCAGGCCCGCCCAAGCGTCGATCGTAACGCCGGTTAGAGATGGGCCGCGCGCGTGTGGAACACCCCTGCCTCGGTGACCACGTAGTCCATCGGCACGTCGTGCGACTGGGGATGGATCGTGGCCATCCGCGACAGCTCGAAGCCGACCCCGATGGTCAGGGGCGTGTGCGGGAAGGCCGCGAGGGTGCGGTCGTAATAGCCCGCGCCGTAGCCGAGCCGGTAGCCGGCCTCGTCGAACCCGACCAGCGGGATCAGGAGGGCGGCGGGATGGACCGGCTCGCCCTCGGCCGGATGCAGGATGTTCCAGACCCCGGCCTCCATCTTCGTCTCGGGAGTCCAGCGCCGGAACTCCAGCGGATGGTTCTTCTCCAGCACGACGGGCAGCGCGGCCCAGCCGCCCGCCGCGATCACCTGGCGCATCAGGGGGATGCAGTCGTACTCGCGCCGGTAGGGCCAATAGCAGCCGAGCGACGCCAGGCTCGAGGCGGGGAACCGCTCGGCCAGTTGACGGGCGATCGCGGCGCTCTTCGCCTGGTGTTCCTCCAGCGGCAAGGCCATGCGCGCCTCGATCAGCCGCGCACGTTCGGCCTTGCGCCAGAGCCTCAGGTCGTTGGCGTGCACGTGGCTACGACAGGCCGATGATGCGGCCGTCCGGCTCGACGTGGATGGCTTCGGCGGAGGGGACCCGCGGCAGCCCCGGCATGGTCATGATCTCCCCGCAGATGGCGACCACGAACTCGGCGCCGGCCGACAGACGGACCTCGCGGACTGGCAGGATGTGTCCCGTAGGCGCGCCCACCAGCGTGGGATCGACGGAGTTGGACGACTGGGTCTTGGCGATGCACACGGGCAGGTTCCCGAAGCCCATCTTCTCGAGTTCGGCCAGCCGGTCCGCGGCGGGCTTGGACGGGACGACCTCGCCGGCGTGGTAGATCTGGAAGGCGATGGTCTCGATCTTCTTCAGCAGCGGCATGTCATCCGGATAGAGGGTGTGGAAGTTGGCCTCGCCCTTGTCGATCTCGGCGACCACGTGCCTGGCCAGCTCCTCCGCGCCCGCGCTGCCGTCCGCCCAGTGCCGGCAGATGATCGCCTTGACGCCGAGGGCGGCGCAGGCCTCGACCACGGCCGCCACCTCCTCGGGGGTGTCGGCGGTGAAGTGGTTGATCGCCACCACCGGCGGCACGCCGAACTTGCGGATGTTCTCGATGTGGCGCTGCAGGTTGGCCATGCCCTTCTTCACCGCCTCTACGTTCGGCTTGCCGTAGTCGGCGCGGGCGACGCCCCCGTGGTGCTTCAGCGCGCGCACGGTGGCGACGATCACCGCCATGTCAGGCGACAGGTCCGCCTTGCGGCACTTGATGTCGAAGAACTTCTCCGCGCCCAGGTCCGCGCCGAAGCCGGCCTCGGTGACCACGTAGTCCGCGAGCTTCAGCCCGAGCCTGGTGGCCAGGACGGAGTTGCAGCCGTGGGCGATGTTGGCGAACGGACCGCCGTGCACGAACACGGGATTGTTCTCGAGCGTCTGCACGAGGTTGGGCTTGAGGGCGTCCTTCAGGACCGCGGTCATGGCGCCGGGCGCCTTGAGCTCGCTCGCGCGCACCGGCTGGCGATCGCCGCGGGTGGAGGCGACGATGATGTTGGAGAGGCGACGCTCCAGGTCCTCCATGGAGGTCGCCAGGCACAGGATGGCCATGACCTCGGAGGCGACGGTGATGTCGAAGCCGTCCTCGCGCGGAAAGCCGTTGTTCGTGCCGCCCGATGACAGGGAATCGACAATCGCGCGCAACGCCCGGTCGTTCATGTCCATGCAGCGCCGCCAGGTGATGCGGCGGGTGTCGATGTTGAGGGCGTTGCCCCAGTAGACGTGGTTGTCGAGCATGGCGGCCAACAGGTTGTTGGCGATGCCGATGGCGTGGAAGTCGCCGGTGAAGTGCAGGTTCAGCTCGTCCATCGGCACGACCTGGGCGTAGCCGCCGCCGGCCGCGCCGCCCTTGACGCCGAAGCAGGGACCCAGGCTGGGCTCGCGAAGACAGATCGCAGTCTTCTTGCCGATGCGGTTCAGCGCGTCGCCGAGTCCGACCGTGGTGGTGGTCTTTCCTTCGCCGGCGGGGGTGGGATTGATCGCGGTGACGAGGATCAGCTTGCCGTCGTTTCCGCCCGCGAGCTTGTCGCTGACGAAATCCATGTCGACCTTGGCCTTGTAGCGGCCGTAGGGCTCCACGTGGGCCGCCGGGATGGCGAGCCGATCGGCGATGTCCTGGATCGGCTTGAGGGTGGCGGCCTGGGCGATCTCCCAGTCGGTCTTCGGCTTGGCCGTGGCGGCGGTGTCGGTCATCGGCGCGTGCTTTCCTTCATCACGGGCGTTCGGTTCGCGGGCTGCTATGCGCAAGGCGGTCGTCCCTGGTCAACAGGGCGCCGCCGCTGATAAGCTCCTTCCGGGCCGTTAGGAGAGGAAAAAGAGCATGCGCAGTCTGATCTTCCTGGCCGCAGCGGGAGCGGTCCTGGCGCTTGCGGCGCCGGCGGCGCAGACACTGGCAGCGGGGGCGCCAGCCTATATCGCGGCCGCGGTGTCGAACGCGTCGCGTCCGGCGGCGGACACCGCCCGCGATCCCGAGCGCAAGCCCGCCCAGGTCCTGGCCTTCGCCGGCGTGAAGCCGGGCGACAAGGTGGGCGAGTTCATCCCCGGCGGCGGCTACTACACCCGCCTGCTCAGTGGAATCGTCGGAGCTAAGGGCCACGTCTACGCCCTGTGGCCCGAAGGCCTGGCGAAGGCGCGGCCCCAGATGGTGGACGCCTCCAGGGCGATCGGCCCCAACGTCAGCGTGGCGACCTACGGCGAAGGCGCCCTGCCGATCCCCGAGAAGCTCGACGTGATCTGGACGACCGAGAACTACCACGACTTCCACAACGCCCCGCCCGGCGCGCCCAAGCCCGACATGGCCGCCTTCAACAAGGCGGTGTTCGATGCGCTCAAGCCCGGCGGGACCTATCTGATCGAGGACCATGCGGCGGCGGCAAACGCCGGACCGGACGCGACCTCCAAGCTCCACCGTATCAATCCGGCGCAGGTGAAGTCCGAGGTCGAGGCGGCCGGATTCAAGCTCGCGGCGTCGTCGGGCATCCTGAAGAACCCGGCCGACCCGCACACGGCGCCGGTGTTCGACGCTTCGATCCGGGGTCACACTGACAAGCTGCTGTTCAGGTTCGTCAAGCCGAAGTGAGGCGCGCGCGGCGAGGGCCGGCGCGCGGCAGGGGAGGACCGGTATGCGCAAGTTGATCTGTCTGGCCGCCGTCGGCCTGGCGCTGGCCCTCGGCGCGACCAGCGCCGTGGCCAGGCCATCGGCCGACATCGTCGCGGCGGTGCTCAATTCCGGCCGGCCAGCCGCCGACAAGGCGCGCGACGCGGCTCGCCACCCGGCCGAGCTGATGGCTTTCGCCGGGATCAAGCCGGGCTGGAAGGTCGGCGACTACATGCCGGGAAGCGGCTACTTCACCCGGATCTTCGCCAAGGTCGTGGGACCCAAGGGCCATGTCTACGCAGTCTGGCCCGAATTCATGCATGGGTTCGAGAAGCAGGACGTGGCGGCGATCGACGCTCTCGTGGCCGATCCCGCCTACGCCAACACGACGGAGGTCGTCACGCCGAGCGGCGCCTTCACCGTCGCCGAGCCGCTGGACCTGATCTGGACGTCGCAGAACTACCACGACCTGCAGTTCGGCCTGAGCCACGACCAGATCATCGCCCTCGACAAGTCGATCCTGGCCGCGCTGAAGCCGGGCGGGACGTTCCTGGTCATCGACCACGTCGCGGCGCCCGGAACGGGCTGGACCGTCGCGCGCACCCTGCACCGGATCGACCCGGAGGCGATCAAGGCCGACATGGCCGAAGCGGGGTTCAAGCTGGCCGGCGAGAGCAAGGTCCTGCGCAATCCCAAGGACCCGCACACCGCGATCGTCTTCGACCCGTCGATCCGCGGCCACACCGACCAGGTGGTGTTCAGGTTCGTCCGGCCGAAGTAGCGGCGCGGCCGTCTCGAGCCGTTCGCGCTTGATCCGCCTCAATTCGCGAAATGGCGCCCTATCTTATGGGTCGTCAGGTGGACGAGTCGGCGCGGCTGTGCGAAAAGCCCGGCGCGTTTTTAGGTTGTCGCGCCGCGGGAAGGCGGGCCGATCGCCACATTGCATGAGCGCTCACGGGGCCGGGCGCGCCAACGCCGGTAAAGGGTTTTGGACGTCATGGATTACAAGGCCGCCATTCGGACCGCTGTCGAGCAGGTGAGGTCCGAGGGCCGATACCGCGTCTTCGCCGATCTGAAGCGCCGCCGGGGCGAATTCCCCAGGGCGGTCTGGAAGGGACCGAACGACGAACGCGACGTCGTGGTCTGGTGCTCGAACGACTACCTCGGCCAGGGCCAGAACCCGGTTGTGCTCGAAGCCATGCACCGCGCGATCGACGAGGCGGGCTCGGGCTCGGGCGGCACCCGCAACATCTCCGGCACCACGCGCTACCACAACGAGCTGGAGGCCGAGCTGGCCGACTGGCACGGCAAGGAAGCGGGCCTTCTGTTCACCTCCGGCTACGTGTCCAACGAGGCGACCCTGTCCTCGCTGACGAAGATCCTGCCGGGGCTGATCATCTTCTCCGACGCCCTGAACCATGCCTCGATGATCGCCGGCATCCGGCACGGCGGGGGCCCCAAGCACGTCTTCCGCCACAACGACCTGGAGCACCTCGAGCAACTCCTGAAGGCCGCGCCCGCCGATGCGCCCAAGCTGGTGGCGTTCGAGAGCGTCTACTCCATGGACGGCGACATCGCCGACATCCGCGCCACCGTCGAGCTCGCCAAGCGCTACGGCGCCCTGACCTACATCGACGAGGTGCACGCGGTCGGCATGTATGGCCCCAGGGGCGCGGGCGTCGCCGAGCGCGAGGGCATGATGGCCGAGATCGACATCATCGAAGGCACCCTCGGCAAGGCCGTGGGGATGATGGGCGGCTACATCACCGGCGACAGGGACCTGGTCGATGCGGTGCGGCTCTATGCCTCGGGCTTCATCTTCACCACCTCGCTGCCCCCCGCGATCACGGCGGGCGCGTCCGCCTCGATCCGCTGGCTGAAGGCGCACAACGAGGTTCGCGTGCGCCACCAGGAGCGCGCGGCGACGCTCAAGCGCCAATTCCGCGAGGCGGGCCTTCCGGTGATGCCCTCGGTCAGCCACATCGTGCCGGTGCTGGTGGGCGATCCCGTCCACACCAAGTTGGTGTCGGACATGCTGCTCAGCGATTTCTCGATCTATGTGCAGCCGATCAACTATCCCACCGTCCCCAAGGGGACCGAGCGGCTGCGCTTCACGCCGACGCCGCTGCACGACGACGCCATGATGGACGACCTGGTCCGGGCCATGGACGCCCTTTGGACCCGCTGCAACGTCAAGCGGCTGGGCGGCATCGCGGCCTAGCGGTGCGAATCAGACGGAAACGTTCCGCTCCCGTCTGATGTTTCGCACCACAAGTCGTTGAATTCAGCGGATCGGACCACAAACGGATGAGGAATCATCCGTTTGCCAGGATCCACCAGGCGCAGCGGCGCCTCGCAAGATTCGGGTCGACCCGGCGCGGGCTTTGATGGAGCTTGCGCCAATGTCCTCGACCACGACCCGTTCCAACATCGCCTCGCCCCTCGACCGTGCGCGCACGCACGCCGAGGCGTTCCTGGCGTCGCTGGACACGCGCCCGGCCGGCGCGCAGGCCAGCGCCGAGAGCCTGCGCGAAGGCTTTTTCCGTCCGCTGCCTGACGAAGGCTGCGATCCCGCTGAAGTGATCGACGAGCTGGCCGCGGCTGCCGATCCCGGCCTGCACGGAAGCGCGGGCGGCCGGTTCTTCGCATGGGTGGTCGGAGGCGCCCTGCCGTCGGCCGTGGCGGCGGACTGGCTGACCTCGGCCTGGGACCAGAACGCCGGCGCCTTCGCCGTCAGCCCTTCGGCGGCCATCGTCGAGGAGGCCTGCGGGGTCTGGCTGAAGGACGTGCTCGGCCTGCCGGCGGCCGCCAGCTTCGCCATGGTCACGGGCTGCCAGATGGCGCACGTGACCAGCCTGATGGCCGCGCGGCACAAACTCCTGCAGGACCGCGGCTGGGACGTGGAGCAGGACGGGCTCTTCGGCGCGCCGAGGATCCGGATCGTCACCTCGGACCAGCACCACGCCTCGCTCGACCGGGCGGTCAGGATCGTGGGCCTGGGCGCCGGCTCGATCGTCAACCTGCCGAGCAACGCGGCCGGCCAGCTCGAGCCGGAGACGCTCGCTGCAGCGCTACGGGACGATGCCGGACCGGCGATCGTCGTGCTTCAGGCCGGCGAGGTGAACACCGGCGCCTTCGACGACCTCGAACGGCTGATCCCGGTCGCCAAGAGCGCTGGCGCCTGGGCGCACGTGGACGGCGCGTTCGGCCTTTGGGCGGCGGCGAGCCCGGCCCGGCGCCACCTGGTCAAGGGCGTCGAGGGCGCCGAACTCCTGGGCGACGGACGGCCACAAGTGGCTGAACGTCCCCTACGACTGTGGCCTGGCCTTCACCGTCCACCCCGAGGCCCACATGGCCTCCATGCTCCAGCACGCCAGCTACATGGTGATCTCCCCGGCGCGGGATCAGATCATGTGGAACCCGGAATTCTCGAGGCGCGCGCGCGGGTTCACGGTCTATGCGGCCTTGCGGGAGCTGGGGCGCAAGGGCCTGGCCGAGCTGATCGACCGCACCAGCGGCCATTGCCGCGCGCTCACTTTCGGGATCGGCGCGCTGGAAGGCGCCGAGCGGTTGACCGATCCGGTCATCAATCAGGGGCTCGTCCGGTTCGTGGACATGCGTCCGGACGCGACCGACGAAGACCACGACCGGCGCACCGAGGAGGTGATCGCCGCGATCTGCCGCACCGGCGAAGCCTTCTTCGGCCCCACGACCTGGCGCGGCCGGCGGGCCATGCGGATCAGCGTGTGCAACTGGCGAACGACGGAGGCGGACGTCGAGCGCACGATCGCCGCGGTCCGAAAGGTTCTGGCGGCCTGACCCTCAAGTATCCCGACTGTGACGTTCGTCGCCGCCGCCCCAAGTGGGGGACGAACGTCAAATTCATCGCATCAGGCCTTGCCGCGCTTGCGGCGGACGCCGCGGCCGAGGCCGATCTTCTTGGCGAAGTCCGAGCGCCGGGCGGCGTAGTTGGGCGCCACCATGGGGTAGTCGGCCGGCAGGCCCCATTTGCGCCGGTAATCCTCGGGGCTCATGTCGTAGCGCGACCGCAGGTAACGCTTCAGCATCTTGAGCTGCGCGCCGTCCTCGAGGCACACGACGTAATCCGGCTGGATGGATCTCGAAACCGGAACGGCGGGCCTCGGCTTGACGGCCGGGGCCGCGGCCTCGGGCTTGGCGAGGTCGATCAGGGCGCCATGGACCTGACGCACGACGTCGCTGATGGCGTTGGCCTGGACGGGGTTGCGCGACACATAGGCCGCCACGATCTCGCTGCTGAGGCGCAGCACGTCCTGACCGGACAACGGTTCTGTTTGGATCTCGATCGACATGTGCTCTTCCCTGGCCGACGTCCCAGAAGCCCGAAAGGCGGCATCCTGCGCCCCGCGCATGCGGCTTCCAGCGCAGCCGCCGCACTGCGAGACAAAGTCTCGAACGTTTGGCCGGGCCGCCAGTTCCAGCGCCCGGGCGTCCGGGCGCAACAAGCGGTGGATTGATTGACGGCGGACGATCGCTAAACAGGGCGCGCGGAGGGAACAGTCCGAGCCAGCCCTTCCCGGAGGCCTTGATGACGGCGATCGCCGAAACGACCATTCCCGCTTCGGAGGCCTTCTTCGAGCACAGCCTGGAGGAGTCCGATCCGGAGGTCTTCCGGGCCGTGGATGGGGAGCTGCGCCGCGAGCAACAGCACATAGAGCTCATCGCCTCGGAGAACATCGTCTCGCGCGCCGTGCTCGAAGCGACCGGCTCCGTCCTCACCAACAAGTACGCCGAGGGCTATCCCGGCCGCCGCTATTACGAGGGCTGCGAATGGGTGGACGTGGCCGAGCAGATCGCTATCGACCGCGCCAAGAAACTGTTCGGCTGCGCCTTCGCCAACGTCCAGCCGCACTCAGGCTCCCAGGCCAACCAGGCGGTGTTCATGGGGCTCCTGAAACCCGGCGACGCCTTCATGGGCATGGACCTGGCGGCCGGCGGCCATCTGACGCACGGCAGCCCGGTGAACCAGTCCGGGCGCTGGTTCCGCCCCGTGCCCTACACCGTTCGCAAGCAGGACCAGGTGATCGACTATGACGATCTGGCCGAGATCGCCCGGCGCGAGCGTCCCAGGCTGATCATCGCCGGCGGAACGGCCTACGGGCGCATCATCGACTTCAAGCGGTGCCGCGAGATCGCCGATGAGATCGGCGCCTATCTGATGGTGGACATGGCGCACTTCGCGGGCCTGGTCGCCGGCGGCGTCTACCCGAGCCCGCTGCCCTTCGCGCACGTGGTGACGTCCACCACCCACAAGACCCTGCGCGGGCCGCGCGGGGGCATGGTGCTCTCCAACGACGAGGAGATCGGCAAGAAGCTGAATCGCGGCGTCTTTCCCGGCCTGCAGGGCGGTCCCTTGATGCACATCATCGCCGCCAAGGCGGTGGCGCTGGGCGAGGCCATGCGGCCGGACTTCAAGGTCTATGCGCGCAACGTCGTGGACAACGCCAAGGTGCTGGCCGAGACGCTGATCTCGAACGGCCTGGCCATCGTGTCGGGCGGCACCGACAGCCACCTCATGCTGGTGGACCTGCGGCCCAAGGAGGTCACCGGCAAGGCCGCCGCGACGAGCCTGCACAGGGCCTTCCTGACCTGCAACTACAACGGCGTGCCCTTCGATCCCCAGCCGCCCATGGTGACCTCGGGCATCCGCCTGGGCACCCCCGCCTCCACCAGCCGCGGCTTCGGACAGGCGGAGTTCCGAAAGGTCGGCCAGCTGATCGCCGAGGTCGTCGAAGGCCTTCGACGCAACGGCGAGGACAATTCCGCCGTCGAAGCCACGGTGCGCGCCCAGGTGCTGGACCTCACGTCGCGCTTTCCTATCTACAGCTGAGCTGAGCGACCTAGTGAGGTGAATTTGACGTTCGTCCCGCATTTGGGGCGACCTTCGCGACGAACGTCAAATTCGTAAACCTCACTAGAATCATTGATTTGCTGGTGTCCTTGTCGACTCTGACGTTCGTTCGGCGCCCGCCCCAGGCGGTAGCGAACGTCAAAGTCGGGACACCAGAGAGGAGCCGGACCGAACGTGCGCTGCCCCTTCTGCGGACATCCCGACAGCCAGGTGAAGGACTCCCGCGCGTCCGAGGACGGGGCGGTGATCCGCCGCCGCAGGCTGTGCCCGGAGTGCGGCGGGCGCTTCACCACCTTCGAGCGCGTGCAGCTGCGCGAGCTGACGATCGTCAAGCGATCGGGCCGACGCACGCCATTCGACCGAGAGAAGCTCTCCCGCTCCATCACCATGGCCCTGCGCAAACGGCCGGTGGAGCCCGAGCGGGTGGAACGGATGATTTCCTCGATCGTGCGCCAGCTGGAGAGCATGGGCGAGACCGAGATCGCTTCGGCCGTCGTGGGAGAAATGGCGATGAAAGCGTTGAAAACGCTCGATGAAGTCGCCTATGTCCGCTTCGCCTCCGTGTACCGCGACTTCAGGCAGACCGGCGACTTCGCCAAGTTCCTGGGCGCGGAGGGCCTCAGCGAAGAGTCCGAGGAGTAGCCTTGGGCGTCACGCTCAAGCTCGCCACTTCGCTCGACGGCAGGATCGCCACGGCGTCGGGCGAAAGCCGCTGGATCACGGGCGAGGAGGCCCGCAAGGCCGTGCACCGGCTGCGGGCCCAGCACGACGCGGTGGTGATCGGGATCGGGACGGCCCTGGCCGATGATCCGGAGCTGACCGTGAGGCTCGAGGACTATGAGGGCCCCCAGCCCGCTAGGGTGGTGCTGGACAGCCGCCAGCGGCTCGGCCCGCGCTCCAAGCTCGCCAGGACCGCCCGGCAGACGCCGACCGTGGTGGTTTCGATCGATCCGCCTTCGCCGGCGCTGAGCGAGGCCGGCGTGGACGTGCTGACCGTCCGCGATGGCGGCGACGGGCGGCCGGACCTGAAAGCGGTCTTGCAGGCGCTGGAGCAGAAGGGGTATCGCCGCCTCTTCGTCGAGGGCGGCGGGCAGGTGGCCGCGGCTTTCGTCCGTTGCGGGCTGGTCGACCGGATCGAATGGTTCCGCGCTCCGATCGTGCTCGGCGGCGAAGGGAGGCCGTGCATCGGGTCCCTGGGCGTGCGGCGCCTGGCCGACGCCTTGCGGCTGAGACGGGTCTCCATCGAGGCTCTGGGCGAAGACCTCTGGGAGCGCTACGAGGGCGCCTGAATGTTCACCGGCATCGTCACCGACATCGGACGGGTTCGGACCGTCCGCGACACCAACCGCGACCGGAGGCTCGAGATCGAGACCGCCTTCGACCTCTCGACCGTCGACATCGGCGCCTCGATCAGCTGTTCGGGCTGCTGCCTGACCGTGGTGGACAAGGGGCAGGGCTGGTTCGCCGTCGAAGCCTCGGGCGAGACGCTGCAGACGGCCACGGTCGGGGGCTGGCGCGTGGACGCGCCTGTGAACCTCGAGCGGGCCGCCCGGGTCGGCGACGAGCTCGGCGGCCACATCGTCTCCGGCCACGTGGACGGACTCGGCGAGGTGGTCTCGATCGAGCCCGAAGGCGGCTCTCACCGCGTCCGCTTCCGCGCGCCGCGGCCGCTTCACCGGCTGATCGCGCCCAAGGGCTCCATTGCGATCGAGGGCGTGTCCCTGACCGTGAACGAGGTCGAGGACGACCTCTTCGGGGTGAACATCATCCCGCACACCTGGGAGGCGACCACACTGTCCCGGCTTCAGCCCGCATCGAAGGTCAACCTCGAGATCGACGTTCTCGCGCGCTATCTCGCCCGCTGGCAGGAAACGGCCTGAACATGGACGACACGCCGATCTCGACGGTCGAGGAGATCATCGAGGACGCCAAGCAGGGGCGGCCCTTCATCCTGGTCGACGCCGAGGACCGGGAGAACGAGGGCGACGTCATCATCCCCGCCCAGTTCGCCACGCCCGACCAGATCAACTTCATGGCCAAGCACGCGCGCGGCCTGATCTGCCTGGCCATCACCGCCGAACGCGCCAAGCAGCTGCGCCTGCCGCCGATGGCCATCGAGAACGAGACGCCGCACGGCACGGCCTTCACCGTGTCGATCGAGGCGCGCGAAGGCGTGACGACGGGCATCTCGGCGCACGACCGTGCGCACACGGTGTCGGTGGCGACCGACCCGACCAAGGGCCCGGACGACATCGTCTCGCCCGGACATGTCTTCCCGCTGGTCGCCAAGGAGGGCGGCGTCCTGGTCCGCACCGGCCACACCGAGGCGGCGGTCGACATCGCCAGGCTCGCAGGGCTGCAGCCCGCCGGTGTGATCTGCGAGATCATGAACGACGACGGCACCATGGCCCGGCTGCCCGACCTGGTGGCCTTCGCCCAGCTGCACGGGCTGAAGATCGGCGCCATCTCGGACCTGATCGCCTACCGCCGGCGCACCGAGCGTCACGTGGAGCGGGTGCTGGAGACGCCGTTCGACAGCGTCTACGGCGGCCGGTTCCGCCTGCTGATCTATCGCAACCTGATCGACAGGGCCGAGCACCTGGCGCTGGTGAAGGGCAAGATCGATCCGGACAGGCCGACGATGGTGCGCGTGCACCAGATCGACCCGGCCGCGGACGTCCTGGGCCACGTGGACTACCGCCGCGACTATGTGCCCCAGTCGCTGCGAACCATCGCCGCCTTCGACGGAGCAGGCGTGGCGCTGTTCCTGCGCGATCCGAGCCCGACCTTCATGTCCGACCGGTTCAACGGCGTGCACGACCACGGAGCGGCGGTCCTGCGCGACGTGGGCGTCGGCTCCCAGATCCTGCTGGACCTCGGGGTGCGGGAGATGATCCTGCTGACCTCGACTCAGGCGAGACTGCCGGCGCTGGAAGGCTACGGCCTCAGGATCGTGGAGCGCCGCCCGATCCCGCAAGAGGAGCCCGGGCATGATTGAGGACAAGGTGCGCGTCCTGATCGTCGAGGCGCGGTTCTATCCCGCCCTCGCGGACGAGCTGCTGAAGGGTGCGACGGAGGCGCTGGCGGCGTTCGGCGCGGAGTACGCCATCGTTACGGTCCCGGGGGCCCTGGAGATTCCGCCTGTTATCGCCTTGGCCGAGGACGCGGCGCATCGACCCGCCGGAGCAGCCTATGACGGCTATGTGGCGCTCGGAACCGTCATCCGCGGCGAGACCCACCACTTCGAGATCGTCGCCGATCAGTCCGCCCGGGGCCTGATGGACCTCGCGGTCGGCCATCGGCTGGCCATCGGCAACGGCATCCTGACCGTCGAGGACGAGGACCAGGCCTGGGCGCGCGCGCGCGTCTCGGAAGGCGACAAGGGCGGCGCGGCGGCGCGCGCGTGCCTCGAGGTGATCGCCCTGCGGCGCCAGCTGCTCGGCCAGGCGCGATGACGCGAAGCCTCAAGGAGGCCTATGCCCAGCTCGAGGCCGCGGCGCAGGACAGGCCCGCACGCCTCAGCAGCCGCGCGCGCCGGGCGCGGACCGTGGCGAGGCTGGCGGCCGTGCAGGCGCTCTATCAGATGGAGCTGTCCGGCGCCGGCGTGGAGGTGGTGATCCGCGAGTTCTCTGACTTTCGCTTCGACAGCGACATGGAAGGCGAGCGGTTGGCGCAGGCGGACGAGGCGTTCTTCGCCGAGATCGTGCGCGGCGTGGTCCTGAGCCAGGCCGAGGTCGACCGCGCGGTGGCGCGGCGCCTTGCCAAGGACTGGCGGCTGAACCGGCTCGACGCGACCTTGCGCGCGATCCTGAGGGCGGGCGCCTTCGAGCTGATGCGACGCCCGGACGTCCCCGCCGAGGTCGTGATCGACGAATATCTGGAGATCGCCAAGTCCTTCTTCGAGGGACCCGAGCCTGGATTCGTCAACGGCGCCCTGGACGGGATCGCGCGAGATGCGAGAGCCTAGCCGCAATCGAGGCGTCGACGAGTTCGAGGCGATCGCCCGTCTGCTGCGGCCGCTGGCCGAGGGCGCCCCCGAGTCGCTGGAGCTGAAGGACGACGCCGCGCTGATCCCTGGCCGGCCCGGGTTCGATCTCGTCATCTCGACCGACGCCATGGTCGAGGGCGTGCACTTCCTGGCGGGCGACCCGCCGGACCTCGTCGCCCGCAAGCTCTTGCGCGTCAACCTGTCTGACCTCGCGGCCAAGGGCGCGGAGCCCTACGGCTATCTTCTCGCCGCGGCCTGGCCATCGTGGTGCGACTGGCCGGTGCACGAGCGCTTCGTGGCCGGGCTCAAGGAGGATCAGGCCCGGTATGGCCTGAAGCTCCTGGGCGGCGACACCTCCTCCACGCCCGGGCCCTTGACCCTGGCGGCGACCATCCTCGGCTGGACGCCCAAGGGACGCATGGTCAGGCGGTCCGGCGCGCGCATCGGGGACCGGATCCTGGTGTCCGGCGTGATCGGCGACGGCTTCCTCGGCCTGAAGGCCGCGGTGGGCGAGATCGATTCGGAAGCGCTGGCCGAGCGCTACCGGTTGCCGGCGCCGCGGGTCGAACTGATCGATGCGCTGCGGGCGCACGCCAGCGCGGCCTGCGACGTCTCGGACGGGCTGATCGCGGACGTCGGCCACATCGGCGAGGCGAGCGGCGTCGCCGTGCGGTTTCACCTGGACCGCATGCCGCTCTCCGATCCTGCAAGACGCTGGCTCGAGCAGCACAAGGACAGGCCTTCGGCGCTCGGCGAGCTGGCGAGCGGCGGGGACGACTACGAGATCGCCTGCACGGTCCCGCCTGCGGCGGTGGCCCCCATGCTCGAAGCCGCCGACAAGGCCGGCGTGGCCGTGACCGAGATCGGCGAAGTGATCCGGGGCGAGGGGATCGAGGTCCTGCTTGACGGCGCCCGGGTCATTCCTGCGCGCACGGGTTGGCGTCACCGCTGAGCGGGCCGGAAACCTCGGATTCACCAAACCGGGCGAACATCCGGGACATGCGCCGCTCGGCTCTCCTCGCCCTCGTCGTCACCGCCGCCCTGGCGTTCGCCTCCCAGGGCATGGCTGGATCCAAGACCCCGCCCGCGCCCAATCCCACTGTCCTGATGTCGCCGGTCGCCTTGCCGATCGTGGTGGACGGGCGGCTGGTGAACTACGTCTTCGTGACCATCCGGCTGGGGCTCTCGTCCAAGGCCGACGCGATCAAGCTGAGGGCCATGGAGCCCTATTTCCGCGACGCCCTGGTCAAGGTCGCCTATCGCACCCCGTTCGTGCGCGACGACGACTACACGGCCCTGGACGACGTCAAGCTGAAGGCCGCCCTTCTGCGCGAGGCCAACCGCCTCGCCGGGGCGGGCATGCTGGTCTCTGCGAAGATCGTCCGCGAGCAGGCGATGCACTATGACGGTCTGCCCAAGCCCAGGCGCGGATCGAGCGCGCCGGACGATCCTCCTCCCGTGCCTTAGCAAGGGCCTCGCGGTCGCGGTTGCGTCCGGGCGGCAGTTTTGCCATTTTCCCGCGACTTTTTTGGGGGCGCCGTCTGGACCGCCGAGTCCAGGCGTGAACGGCGCCGGACCGGCCGCCCTCGGGCGGCCGTTGCGCTAGAAGAATGAGAAGGGCGCCAAGGACATGAACGTTCAATTGTGGCTGGTCATCGCCGCGGGACTGCTGGCGGTGCTGTACGGCGTCATACAGTCGAGCGCCCTGATGCGGGCGCCCACCGGCACCGACAAGATGCGTGAGATCGCCGCCGCCATCCAGGAAGGCGCCCAGGCCTATCTGCGCCGCCAGTACACCACCATCGCCATGGTCGGAGCGGTGATCCTGATCGCCGTCTTCGTGCTGATCGGCTGGCGCGCGGCGCTCGGCTTCTTCATCGGGGCCGTGCTCTCCGGCGCGGCAGGGTTCGCCGGGATGCTGATCTCGGTCAGGGCCAACGTCCGCACCGCCCAGGCGGCGTCCGAGAGCCTGGACAAGGGCCTCTCCATCGCCTTCCGCTCAGGCGCGGTGACCGGAATGCTGGTGGCGGGCTTCGCCCTGGTCGGCGTGGCCGGCTACTACTTCATCCTGACCGGGCCGATGGGCCTGGAGCGCACGAGCCGCGACGTGATCAACTCCATGGTCGCGCTCGGCTTCGGGGCCTCGCTGATCTCGATCTTCGCCCGTCTCGGCGGCGGCATCTTCACCAAGGGCGCCGACGTGGGCGGCGACATGGTGGGCAAGGTCGAGGCCGGCATTCCCGAGGACGATCCCCGCAACGCCGCGACGATCGCGGACAACGTGGGCGACAACGTCGGCGACTGCGCCGGCATGGCTGCGGACCTGTTCGAGACCTATGCGGTGACCACCGTCGCCACCATGGTGCTGGCCGCGATCTTCTTCCGCGATACGGCCAACGTCGAAGCGATGATGCTGCTGCCGCTGGCCATCTGCGGCGTCTGCGTCCTGACCTCGATCGTGGGCTCGTTCTTCGTGCGCCTGGGCAAGAGCCGCAACATCATGCGCGCACTCTACCAGGGCCTGATCGTGACCGGCGTTCTGTCGATCGGCGCCGTCTGGTGGGTGGTCCACGCGCTCGCGCCCGACGGCGTGATGGTGGGCGACAAGGCGATCAGCGCCAACGCCCTGTTCGGCTGCGGCCTGGTGGGCCTGGCCGTCACTACCCTGATCGTGATGATCACCGAGTACTACACCGGCACGAATTTCGCGCCGGTGAAGTCGATCGCCCGCGCCTCGGTCGCCGGCCACGGCACCAATGTGATCCAGGGCCTGGCGGTGTCTCTGGAGTCCACGGCCCTGCCGGCGCTGGTGATCATCATCGGCATCATCATCACCTTCAAGCTCGCTGGGCTGTTCGGCGTGGCGGTGGCGACGACCACCATGCTCTCCCTGGCCGGCTTCATCGTGGCGTTGGACGCCTTCGGCCCCGTTACCGACAACGCCGGCGGCATCGCCGAGATGGCGGGCCTTCCCAAGGAGGTCCGGGTCTCGACCGACGCGCTGGACGCGGTGGGCAACACCACCAAGGCCGTCACCAAGGGCTACGCCATCGGCTCGGCGGGCCTGGGTGCGCTGGTGCTGTTCGCGGCCTACACCCAGGACCTGAAGTTCTTCTCCGCGCCCGAGAACGCGGGCCAGTTCCCGTATTTCAGCGGCCTGGAGGGCCAGATCGCGTTCGACCTCTCGAACCCCTACGTGGTGGTGGGCCTGTTCTTCGGGGGCCTTCTGCCGTTCCTGTTCGGGGGCCTGTCGATGACCGCCGTCGGCCGCGCGGCCGGCGCGGTCGTGGAGGAAGTCCGCCGGCAGTTCCGCGAGATCCCCGGCATCATGGAGTTCAAGGCCAAGCCCGACTACGCCAAGGCCGTGGACCTGCTGACCAAGGCGGCGATCCGCGAGATGATCGTGCCCTCGCTGCTGCCGGTGGCCTCGCCGATCGTCCTGTTCGTGCTCATCAACTGGATCGCCGGCAAGGCCGAGGCCTTCGCCTCGCTCGGCGCCATGCTGATGGGGGTGATCGTGACGGGCCTGTTCGTCGCCATCTCGATGACGTCGGGCGGCGGCGCGTGGGACAACGCCAAGAAGTACATCGAGGAAGGCGCGTTCGGCGGCAAGGGCTCGGAGGCCCACAAGGCGGCCGTCACCGGCGACACCGTCGGCGACCCCTACAAGGACACCGCCGGCCCGGCGGTGAACCCGATGATCAAGATCACCAACATCGTGGCCCTGCTGCTGCTGGCGGTGCTGGCCCACCGGTTCGGCTGATCCAGACTTCCAGCCAAGGCTACGGGAGCCGCCCTTCGGGGCGGCTTCTTCGTTTCCGGCGCCTGTTGTGGTGTCTTGACGGCGAGCTGCACCGAGCCCCCAAGCGGGGCTTGACTCACCCACAGGAACATTTAGAGAACACTTTGAACCGGTAACGGGGTGCGTCTAGGGTCCGACAAGGCGGGCCCGGGCGGCCTGGACGAAGCGAGGGAGGGCTCCGATGGCGGGCAGCGTCAACAAGGTCATCCTGGTCGGCAATCTGGGCGCGGACCCCGAGATCCGCACGCTCAACTCCGGCGACCGCGTCGCCAACCTCCGGATCGCCACGTCCGAGACCTGGCGCGACCGGGCCAGCGGCGAGCGCAAGGAGCGCACCGAGTGGCATAGGGTGGTGATCTTCAACGAGAACCTGGTGAAGGTCGCCGAGAGCTACCTGAAGAAGGGCTCCAAGGTCTACATCGAGGGGGCGCTGCAGACCCGCAAGTGGCAGGACCAGTCCGGCCAGGACAAGTATTCCACCGAGGTGGTGCTGCAGAAGTTCCGCGGCGAGCTGACGATGCTCGACGGTCGCGGCGAGGGCGGCGGCGGTGGCGACGACTACGGCGGCGGCGGCGGCTTCCAGCGCGCCCAGCCCTCCGGCCCGAAGGAGAGCTTCTCGGCCGACCTCGACGACGAAATCCCGTTCTAGGCGCGCATAAAGGTCCAGCGTCAGAGCGTGTGACCGGGTCGAGAACATGGTCCACGAACCACACGAACCACACGAACGGGTGATCTATCCGGAAGAGGCATTCCGGATCCAGGGCGCCATCTTCGAGGTCAATCGTGAGATGGGAGCCGGCTTCCTGGAGGCCGTCTATCAGGAATGCCTGGCGCTTGAGTTCGCGGCGCGGGCGATACCGTTCGTTGCCTCGCGGCCGTTGGCCTTGGCCTACAAGGGAAGACCCCTGCGGCAGACGTACGTCCCGGACTTTGTCTGCTTCGACAAGATCGTCGTGGAGTTGAAGGCGTTGAGGGAGTTGGCGCCGGAACACAGGGCTCAGGTGTTGAATTATCTCAAGGCATCCGGTCTGAGACTCGGCCTTCTGGTCAACTTTGGATGCATGCCCAAGGCGCGCGTGGAGAGACTGGTTCTCTGAAGGCGCCGGTTCGTGTGGTTCGTGGACCACTCTTCAGGACGCGAGTTCCGTATGTGGCTGTGACTGGCGCAGGGCGCGGCGCTGGGGTAGCTCGCGGCTATGGCCGCACGCTCCAATTCTCCCTTCAGCTTGGCGGAGTGGGCGGCGATCTGGGCCATCGTCGTGGTCTGGGGCGTCAACAACGCCGGGGCCAAGCTGGCCACCGAGGCCCTGCCGCCCCTTCTGGTGGGCGGCGTGCGGTTCCTCGTAGCCCTCGTCATCCTCCTGCCGTTCATCAAGCCGCCGTTTCCGGACTGGAGGGGCTTCCTGCCGGTGATCCTGATCATGGGGCCGATCCACTTCGGCCTCGTCTACTGGGGCTTCGCGCTCGCCCATAACCTCAGCCTGTTCAGCGTCTCGCTGCAGCTATGGATTCCTCTGACGGCGCTGTACGCCTGGCTGATCCTGCGCGAGGCCATGCCACGCCTGGCGATCGGCGGCATGGTCGTCGCCTTCGCCGGCGTCGCCTTCATGACCCTGGACCCGCGCGCCGCCGGGGACGTCAAGGCGGTGCTGGTGGGCCTGGTCGCCAGCAATTTCTGGGCGCTGGGCACAGTGCTGGTCCGCCGCCTGCCGCCGGTCCGGGCGCTGAAGGTCCAGGGCTGCGTCTCCCTGGCGGCGGCGCCGATCCTGCTGATCTCGGCCTTCGCCACCGAACCGCATCTGGGCGCGAGCGCGAAGGCCGCGAGCCCCCTGGTCTGGGCGAGCATCGTCTACGCCGGCGCGGTGTCCTCGGTCGGCGCCACGGTCGCCCTGTTCTGGCTGGTCCAGAGGCGCGAAGCCGGCCGCTTCTCTCCGTATCTCCTGACCACCCCGCTGGTCAGCTCGGCGCTCGGCGTGAGCTTCTTCGGGGATGTCCTGACGCCGCGGCTGATCATCGGAGGCCTGGCGACGCTGGTGGGCGTGGCGCTGGTGGCGCTGGTCGAGCGGCGCCGCACGGCGGGCGGCCGTGGCGCCGAGCTCGCCGCGACCTAGGGCGGCGGCCAAGGGCGGGGGCGTTCCCGTCGCCGCCCGGGTCCGGATGCGTCCTCGAGGAGCGTTCCGGCCCTCAGAGCCGGTTGAATCAGGAGGTTTTCTTCGCCTGGCCCGGAACGTCCGCCCACCGTTCCAGTAGAGCCCGCGAAACGGCTGCGAGGAAGCCAGGGCCGATGCCGGCGAAGTGCTTGGCGGACGGCCCGCGGGGTTTGGATCGCCAGCGCCGAGATGCTAGAAATTCAGCCCACAAACTCTTGCGATTCCCAGAACTTTTCCCTTGAGCGACGACAGCGGCATACCCCCTTCCGAGGGCGCACCGGACGACCGCAAAGGCGGCGTCGCGCCGATCGCGATCGAGGACGAGCTCAAGCGCTCGTATCTTGACTATGCGATGAGCGTGATCGTCTCGCGCGCCCTGCCGGACGCGCGCGACGGCCTGAAGCCCGTTCACCGGCGCATCCTGTATTCCATGGCCGAGCAGGGCCACACGCCCGACCACCGCTACGTGAAGTCGGCGGTCGTGGTCGGCGACGTCATGGGCAAGTACCACCCGCACGGGGACCAGGCGATCTATGACGCCCTGGTGCGGATGGCCCAGCCGTTCTCGATGGGCCTGCCGCTGATCGACGGGCAGGGCAATTTCGGCTCGGTCGACGGCGATCCGCCCGCCCAGATGCGCTATACCGAGTGCCGCATGGCCAAGGCCGCGATGGCCCTGGTCCAGGACATCGACCAGGACACCGTCGACTTCCAGGACAACTACGACGGCTCCAAGCAGGAGCCCGAGGTCCTGCCGGCCCGGTTCCCGAACCTCCTGGTCAACGGCGCCGGCGGCATCGCCGTGGGCATGGCCACCAATGTGCCGCCGCACAACCTCGGCGAAGTCATCGACGCCTGCCTGGCCATCATCGACAACCCCGACGTCGGCCTGGACGAGCTGCTCGAGATCGTGCCCGGGCCGGACTTCCCCACCGGCGGCGAGATCATCGGCCGCTCGGGCGCGCGCCAGGCGCTGATGACCGGGCGCGGGTCGGTGATCATGCGCGGCTCCAGCCACATCGAGGAGCTGAGAAAGGACCGCGAGGCGATCATCATCACCGCCATCCCCTATCAGGTGAACAAGTCGAGCCTGGTCGAGCGGATCGCCGAACTGGTGCGCGACAAGCGCGTCGAGGGCGTGGCCGATCTCAGGGACGAGAGCGACCGCCAGGGCATGCGGGTGGTGGTCGAGCTCAAGCGTGACGCTGCCGCCGATGTGGTGCTGAACCAGCTCCACCGGTTCACGCCGCTGCAGAGCTCGTTCGGCGTGAACATGCTGGCGCTGAACCGCGGCCGGCCCGAGCAGCTCGGCCTGAAGCCCCTGCTGGACGCGTTCCTGGAGTTCCGCGAGGAGGTGATCGTCCGGCGCACGCGCCACGACCTCAACGAGGCGCGCGACCGCGGCCACGTCCTGGCGGGCCTGTCGATCGCCGTGGCCAACATCGACGAGGTGATCCGGATCATCCGCTCGTCGCAGGATCCGGCCGAGGCGCGCGAGCGCCTGGTCGCGCGCGACTGGCCGGTCGGGGACATGATGCCTCTGATCGAGCTGATCGCGGATCCGCGCACGGTGGTCGTCGACGGCGCGAGGGTGCGCCTGACGGAGGAGCAGGCCCGGGCGATCCTGGCGTTGACCCTGTCGCGCCTGACCGGCCTGGGACGCGACGAGATCTTCGAAGAGGGCTCCAAACTGGCCACGGCGATCCAGGGCTTTCTGGACATCCTGTCCTCGCGCGCGCGGGTGATGCAGATCGTCCGCGAGGAGCTGGCGGAGGCGCGCGAGGCCTTCGCCATTCCGCGGCGGACCCAGATCATGGAGGGCGAGGCCGAGCTCGAGGACGAGGACCTGATCCCGCGCGAGGACATGGTCGTCACCGTGACCCACTCGGGCTATGTCAAGCGCACGCCGCTGGCGACCTACCGGACCCAGGCGCGGGGCGGCAAGGGCCGCTCGGGCATGTCGACCAAGGAGGAGGACGCGGTGGTCCGCGTCTTCGCCGCCTCGACCCACGCCCCGGTGCTGTTCTTCTCGTCCGAAGGCAAGGTCTACACGCTCAAGGTCTGGCGCCTGCCGATCGGCCCGCCGAACGCCCGCGGCAAGGCGTTCGTGAACCTGCTGCCGCTCGAAGGGGGCGAAAGCATCACCACCATCCTGCCCTTGTCCGAGGATGAGGCGACGTGGGACCGGATGGACGTGATGTTCGCCACCCAGTCCGGCGACGTGCGGCGCAACAAGCTGTCGGACTTCCAGCGGATCAACCGCAACGGCAAGATCGCCATGAAGCTGGAGACCGACGACCACATCGTGGGCGTGAACGTCTGCACCGACGCCCAGGACGTCCTGCTGACCACGGCCCAGGGGCGCTGCATCCGCTTCGCCGTCGGGGACGTGCGTGTCTTCGCCGGCCGCGAGTCCACGGGCGTGCGAGGGATCAGGCTGGCCGACGGGGACCGCGTCATCTCCATGGCGATCCTCAGGTCGGTCGACATCACGCCCGAAGAGCGCCGCGCCTACCTCAAGCACGCCGCCGCCATGCGCCGGGTCACCGGCGAGGGCGGCGAGGACGAGATCGAGACGGCGGCGACCGCCGACGAGGGGGATGAGGGCGAAGGGGAGGCCGACCTGAGGCCTGACCGGATCGTGGAGCTCGATGCGGCGGCCGAGACGATCCTGACCGTCGACTCCGAGGGCTTCGGCAAGCGCACCCTGGCCTACGACTACCGGCGCACGGGCCGCGGCGGCCAGGGCCTGATCGCCCACGACCTCGCCCGCGGCGGGCGCGTGGTCGCCGCCTTCCCGGTGGAGGCGCAGGACGAGGTGCTGCTGGTCACCGACGCCGGCCAGCTGATCCGCGTGCCGGTCGAGGGCATCCGCATCGCTTCGCGCAACACCCGTGGCGTCACCATCTTCCGCACCGCCGAGGACGAGCATGTGGTGGCCGTGGAGCGCGTCGAAGGCGAAGCGGCCGGGGCGGGCGCCGACGAGGAAGACGGGGAAGGCGGAGAAGGCGGCGAAGGCGGAGAAGGCGGAGAAGGCGGAGAAGGCGGAGAAGGCGAGGCCGGATGACCACGCGGACGGGCCTCTACGCGGGGACCTTCGATCCCATCACCAACGGCCACATCGACATCATCGAGCGGGCCGTGAAGCTGGTGGACCGCCTGGTGATCGGGGTCGCGGCCAATCGGGACAAGGGACCGCTGTTCGGGCTCGACGAGCGGGTCGAGATGGTCCGCCGCGAGGCGGAGCGGAGCGCCAACGGCTCCGAGGTGGTGGTGCGGCCGTTCGCGAACCTCACCATGCACTTCGCCAAGGAGGTCGGCGCCTCGATCATCATCCGGGGCCTGAGGGCCGCGCCGGACTTCGAGTACGAATTCCAGCTGACGGCGATGAACAAGCAGCTCGACCCCGACATCGAGACGGTGTTCCTGATGGCCGCGTCGAGCCACCAGGCGATCGCGTCCAGCCTGGTCAAGGAGATCGCGAGGCTCGGCGGCGACATCTCGCCGTTCGTGCCGCCTGGCGTCGCCGAGCGTCTGAAGGCCAAGTTCGGGAACGCGGGCGGGTGAAGCGCGTCCTGGCCGTCCTGGCCGCGCTGCTCGCGCTGGCGCCGGCCGCGGCCGCAGCCAAGGGCCCGCCGGCCGGACCCGACTGGCGCGCGCTCGATCCGCAGAACACCCTGGTCATCGACACGAGCAAGGGCAGGGTCGTCGTCGAGCTCGTCCCCGAGGCGGCCCCCGAACACGTGGCCAGGGTCAAGCTCCTGGCGCGCCGCGGCTTCTACGACGGTCTGGTCTTCTTCCGGGTGATCGACTGGTTCATGGACCAGACGGGCGATCCCAAGAATACCGGCGAGGGCGGCTCGGACGAGCCGAACCTCAAGGCCGAGTTCAGCTTCCGGCGAAGCGCGGACACGCCATTCGTCGAGGCCTCGGCCCCGATGGGCGCGCAGACGGGCTTCGTGCGCTCGCTGCCGGTGATCAGCCAGACTTCGGCCCTGATGGGCCTGACCGGCGACATGAAGGTGGCCGCCTGGGGAACCTATTGCCCCGGCGTGGTCGGCATGGCGCGCGACGACGATCCGGATTCGGCCAACAGCCAGTTCTTCCTGATGCGCCAGGCCTATCCGTCGCTCGACAAGCGCTACACCGCCTTCGGCCGGGTCGTCACGGGGCTGGACGTCGTGCGGGCGATCAAGACCGGCGAGCCGGTGACCGACCCGGACCGCATGATCAGGGTCCGGGTCATGGCCGACATGCCGGTCGCAGACCAACCCAAGATCCAGCTGATCGATCCGCGGGGGCCCGCCTTCCACAAGCTGGTCGCCGAGGTTCGCCACAGGCGCGGCGCCGACTTCTCCGTCTGCGACATCGACCTGCCCGTCCGGGCGCGCTGAGCGCGTCCCCTACCGGGCTCGTGCGTTTGCAGGGCCATTGGGCCCGGGGGGCTCACTTGCCCGCCGCCGCCGAGCGGGCAAGCGTTCACGGAGATGATCGATGAAGCCCGTGCACATGGCCGCAGCCGCGCATGCGCCACGACGTCCCGGAGCACAGGGTCAGGGCCGAGGACAGGCACAGCCGATATTGGTGATCGCGCCGATCAGGCCAGGAGGTCCCGGTGCTGCGCTCGCCGTGCGATATAGGCGGCGGCATAGCCGCACACCGGGACGACCTTCAGGCCCCGCGAGCGGGCCTCGGCGAGCACGCCTTCCATCAGTCGCCCGGCCGCACCCTTGCCCCTCAGGGCGGGCGGCGCCTCGACGTAGAGGATGACCAGCCTGTCGCCGTCGATGCGATAGTCCGCGAAGGCGGTCAGGCCCTGCTCCGAAAGCTCGAAGCGGCCGGCCCCGGGCCTTTCCACCACCTGCGGCGTCACGCGCACCCTCCGGCTGGAACAACGGCTCCGATTGGCCTCGCGCCGTTCCGGCGAAGTGGTAGATTCCACACGCATCGCGGTCCACTGCGACCGCCTCGAGCATGGGAGCGAACATGCGCATCGCCCTGTTTGGTCTGATCTGCACGGCCGCCCTGGTTTCGGCCTGTTCCAAGACGCCGCAGCCTGAAGCTCAGCCGGCCGGCCGGCCGGCCGCCGCCGCGACCGCCGCGACCGCCGCTTCGCCGGCCGCCGCGCTGTTCTCCCGGCCTCGCCCGCGCGCCGGGCTGTGGAAGACGTCGATGACCACGGACGCCGGCCCAGGCATCAAGATGGACGGGGAAATCTGCCTGGATTCCCATACCGGGGACTCCGCTTTCACCAGCGGTGTGCGCGGGCCCTCCAAGTCCTGCACCGACGCCAAGTTCTCGCCCACGCCCGGCGGGGTGAAGTTCAGCGTCACATGCCGCCAGGGCGCGCGCACGGTCATCAGCGAAGGGACCGCGACGGGTGATTTCTCCAAGGCCTATGCGGTCGACGTGACCAACAAGATCGACCCGCCGCCGCCGGGCATGTCCGGCGTGATGCACGTGCGGGTGGACGCGACGTGGGAGGGACCGTGCCGGCCCGGCCAGAAGCCCGGCCAGGCCTCGATGAAGTTCGGCGGCTTTGGACGGGGCTGAGCAGCCCCGCGGCCAGCTCATACGGCGTCGAGCCCCACGTCCAGCGCCGGCGCGGAGTGGGTGAGGGCGCCTACCGAGATCACGTCGACGCCCGTCTCGGCGATGGCCCGGACGGTCTTGAGCGTCACCCCGCCCGACGCCTCGAACCGGACGCGGCCGGCGGCGCGTCGCACCGCCTCGCGGAGGTCCTCGATGCTGAAGTTGTCGAGCATGACCACGTCCGGGTCGTGAGGCAGCGCTTCGTCGAGCTGCGCCAGGCTGTCGACCTCGACCTCGATCGCGACCATGTGGCCTCGCGCGGCCTTGGCCCGGACGAGCGCAGGTCCGACGCCGCCGCAAGCGGCGACGTGGTTGTCCTTGATCAGGATCGCGTCATCCAGCCCGAAGCGATGGTTGACGCCGCCGCCGCAGCGCACCGCGTACTTCTCCAGCGCCCGAAGGCCAGGCGTCGTCTTGCGGGTGTCGACGATCCGGGCCCTGGTCCCCTCGACCTCGTCCACATAGGCGCGGGTCAGGCTGGCGACGCCGCAAAGACGCCCCAGAAGGTTCAACGCCGTGCGCTCGGCGGCGAGCACCGCGCGGGCGTCGCCTTCGGCCTCGGCGAGGACTGTCCCGGCCGCGACAGGCGCGCCATCCTGAACGGCCGGGAGGAAGCTGGCGGCCGGGTCCATCAGGGTCAGCGCGATGCGAGCGCAGTCCAGCCCCGAGACCACGCCCGCCTGGCGCGCGGCGAAGCGCACGCCCAGGCGCGCGCCGGCGGGCACGCAGGCGGCGCTGGTGATATCGCCCGCGCGGCCGAGATCCTCGACCAGGGCCGCGCGCACGACGGGCTCGATCAGGACATCGGCCAGGGGCTCCAGTTCGGGAAGGCTCATTCGGCGGCTCGCGGCCAGCGCCGCGCCTCGATCTCGGTCAGGGTGGACAGGGTCCGGCGGGCGGGGGAAGCGATTACCGGGAAGTCCGAGCGGTAATGACCGCCGCGGCTCTCCCGCCGCTCCAGCGCCGCCGCGGCGATCAGCTCGGCGGCGATCAGGGCCGCGACCCGGCCATGGCGGGTGATCAGCTCGTCGATCTCGCCCAGTAGACGGACCAGGCCGTCACGGTCGCGGATGACGCCCGCGTCGCGGCTCATGGCGCGGCGCAAGCGCTGGAGGTCTTCGTGCGGAAGGTCGGGCAGGGCCGCGCAAGCGGACATCGCGCTTGCGGCGCTCGTCTGGATCTCCCTCGCGGCCGCGCCGGCGCGCCGCCCGAACACCGCCGCTTCGAGCAGGGAGTTGGAGGCCAACCGGTTCGCGCCGTGCACGCCCGTACAGGCGCACTCGCCGGCGGCGAAAAGGCCTTCAATGGAGCTCGCGCCATGTTCATCGGTCCAGACGCCGCCCATGTGGTAGTGCGCGGCCGGCGCGACCGGGATCGGCTGGATGCGCGGGTCCAGGCCCGCGGCCATGCAGGCGGCGAAGACGGTGGGAAAGACCTCCGGGAAGGCCGGGCCGACGGCATCGCGCGCGTCCAGGAACGCGCCTTGTCCCAGCGAGAGCTGACGATGGATCGCCCGGGCCACCACGTCGCGCGGCGCGAGCTCGGCCCGCTCGTGATAGGCCGGCATGAACCTGCGCCCCGCCGAATCGACCAGGACTGCGCCTTCGCCCCTCAAGGCCTCGCTGGCGAGCGGAGCGGGATCGCGGCCGACGTCGATGGCGGTGGGGTGGAACTGGACGAACTCCGGATCACCGATCCGCGCGCCGGCGACGGCCGCGGCGGCCAGGCCCTCGCCCAGGGCCGCGGCGGGGTTGGTCGTCACCGCGTAGAGGCCGCCGACGCCTCCGGTCGCCAGGACGATGGCCGGCGCCAGGACCTCCACCAGCCGCCCCTCGGCCTCGACGAGCGCGCCGCGCACGCGGCCTTCGCCGTCCTGAACCAGTGCGCGCAGGCGCGCGCCCTCGCGCACCTGGACATCGTCCGCCGCCAGCGCGGCCTTGACGACCGCCTGCATCACGGCCCGGCCCGCCTCGTCGCCCCTGACGCGCGCGATGCGGGGGCGAGAGTGGGCCGCTTCCAGGCCCTGGGCGAAGCCGCCCTCGGCGTCGCGGTCGAACGGCGCCCCGAGGTCGGCGAGCCAGCGCACGGCGTCGGGCCCTTCGTGGGCGAGCAGGCGGACCATGGGGGGATCGCAAAGGCCCGCGCCCGCCGCGATGGTGTCGGCGGCGTGAAGCTCGGGATCGTCCCCCTGGGACAGGGCCGCCGCCACGCCGCCCTGCGCCCAGGCCGAGGCCGAGGCGCCGGCCAGCGGCGCGGAGGTCAGGACCAGGGTTCGCCGCGGCGCCGCGCTCAGCGCCGCCACGAGGCCGGCCAGCCCGGCGCCCACGACCAGAACGCCATCGAAGATCTGGCGCTCAGTCATGGGGCGCTCCGGCCCGCGCCTCGAGCGCGCGCTGGTGCAGGGCCGCCGAAGCGGGGCTGAAGCAGCAGAAGGTCGTGGCCGGGCCGCCGGAGCGGTCAAGGACGTCCAGGACCGTCTCCGCAGCGATATCGGCGGCGAGATCGGCCGGATAGCCGTAAATGCCCGTCGAGATGGCCGGGAATGCGATGCTTTCGAGGCCCCGTTCGATCGCCAGCTCCAGCGCGCGGCGGTAGCAGGAGGCCAGGAGCGCCGGCTCGCCGCATCCGCCTCCGGACCAGACGGGGCCCACGGTGTGGATCACCCAGCGGGCGGGCAGCCGGAATCCCGGCGTGATCTTGGCCTCGCCGGTGCGGCAGCCGCCCAGCCGACGGCAGGCGTCCAGGAGCTCGCGGCCAGCCGCGTGATGGATCGCGCCGTCCACGCCCCCGCCGCCGAGCAGGCTGGAGTTGGCGGCGTTGACGATGGCGTCGACATCCAGCGTCGTGATGTCGGCCGTGACGACCTCGACCTCGGCGGCGGGAGCCATGCTCAGGCGCCCAACAGGCGGCGAAGAACGACGAAGCCCGAGCCGCCGAACGAGACGTCGACCGCGGCGGCGCACAGGCCCAGAGCGAAGACGTAGAGCGCCACGGATGTCGCCCACTGGCCGACCGTCAGCGGCGTCGCCGGAGAGCGCAGCGGGCCGGGAGCCAGGGCCCTGATCGTCGCCAGGGCGACGAAGAGGCCGATGAAGATCTCCCGATGGACGAAGGCCCAGGCCAGCACCAGGGCGCCGATGGCGATCAGCACGGCGCGCTCGAGCCAGGGGTGGATCCGCGCCAGCGCCGGTCCCAGCGCCTTGGCGCCGTCGAGGGGCGGCGCGGGCGCCAGGTTGAACAGGTTGATGATGGCGATGAAGAAGGCGCCGCCGAGCCAGCGGTCCTGGCCGGTCAGAACGAAGACGGCGAAGAAGGGCGCCATCGCGAGGAGCCCGAACACGGGGCCGGCGAGCGCAATCAGGACGCCCTTGAAGTCGCTGGATGGCGGGGTCTTCCAACTCGCCGCGCCGCCCAGGAAGGGGATGATCTGGATGCGACCCGGGCCCGATCCCAAGGCGTTGATGGCCAGGACGTGGCCGTATTCGTGGACGAACACCCCCGTCACGGCCGCCAGGGCCCAGATCCAGCCCATGTTCCAGGCGATCAGACCGGCGAGCAGGGCCGTCGAGACGAGGTTCCAGACCAGGCTGCCGCGGGGCGAGGCTCTGGCCGGCGGATCGGACGTCGTGGGGACGCTGGTGTCGGTCAAGGCGGCTCAGACCAGCTCGACGTCCACGTGATGGCGGGCCTTGACCAGGTCATAGCGCGCCGGCGCGGCCGGCGGCGGCATGTCGATCATGCGCTGGACGGCCAGGCGCGCGCGTGCGGCGACCTCGGGATCGACCGTGACCTCGAACCTTTCCTCGATCAGGGCCTGGTGGATGTTCTCCAGGGTGATGCGCTTCATATGCGGGCACAGGTTGCAGGGCCGCACGAACTCGGTCTCCGGGGCGTCACAGGCCACGTTGTCCGCCATGGAGCATTCGGTGATCAGCACGACCTGCCGCGGCCGGCGCTTGGCGACGTAGCTCGCCATGGCCGCCGTCGAGCCGGCGAAGTCCGACACCTCCAGCACCTCGGCGGAGCATTCAGGATGGGCCAGGACCTCGGCCCCCGGATAGGCCTCCTTGAGTTCCAGGATGTCCTGGGCGGTGAAGCGCTCGTGCACCTCGCAGCGGCCCTGCCAGGCGATGATCCCGACATCCGTCTGGCGCGCGACGTTGCGGGCGAGGAACTCGTCGGGCAGCAGGATCACGCGGTCGACGCCCCATTCGCGCGCCGCCCATTCGACGACCTGGACGGCGTTGGCCGAGGTGCAGCAGATGTCGGTCTCGGCCTTCACCTCAGCGGTCGTGTTCACATAGGTGACGACCGGCAGGCCCGGGTGGCGCTGCCTGATCAGGCGCACGTCGGCCGCCGTGATCGAGGAGGCGAGGGAGCAGCCGGCGCGAAGGTCGGGGATCAGCACGGTCTTGTCCGGGCAAAGGACCTTGGAGGTCTCGGCCATGAAGTGCACGCCGGCCTGGACG
Organism: uncultured Alphaproteobacteria bacterium; assembly: GCA_963775275.1. Classification (GTDB taxonomy): domain Bacteria; phylum Pseudomonadota; class Alphaproteobacteria; order Caulobacterales; family Caulobacteraceae; genus JANWHQ01. The sequence continues at coordinate 3,812,349 of CAVZII010000005.1, forward strand.
ATGATGCGCGCGTCCGACCTGGCGGCCTCGCGGGCCAGTCCCAGGGAGTCGCCGACGAAGTCGCCGACGCCGTGGAAGATCTCGGGCGTCATGTAGTTGTGCGCCAGGATGACGGCGTTCTTCTCGCGCTTGAGGCGGTTGATGGCGTCGATCAGCGGCGCCTGAAGCCGCCATTCGAGCGGCGTGATGCGGGACTTGACCTTTTCCCATGCCGCCGCCGTGCGCGCCTGGACGCCCGCGTCGAAGGTCAGGGTCTCGAAGCCGTCATACATGACCGCCTCCCGTTGGCCGGCCCCTTATGCTCAAAGTGAGCATTTCAGGGGTCTTGAAAAACGCCGGCAGGCCGACTTCCCGCCAGCGTTCCAGCTTATGCTTCAGATGAGCATAAGTTCCCGGTAGATATAGACCCGCCGCTGGCGCAAGGGAAGGGGCGCGAGCTTTCCGCGGCGTGCAATCCGTCAGCGCCCGGACAAGCTCCGGCCCGAACTCAGCCCCGCGCCTTGCGCCGATAGTGATAGCGGTAGAGCTCGGTCCGAACGCCCATGCCGGCGTAGAGGGAGATGGCTGGCGCATTGCCGGCCTCGACCTGCAGGCAGACGCCCGCTGCGCCTCGGGACCGCGCCCAGTCCAACAGCGAGCCCAGCATGCGCCGCGCGTAGCCGCGGCCGCGTTCGACTTCGTCGGTGACGACAGCCTCCAGGCACAGAAGGTCCCCATCGATCGCTCCATAGCCCAGGGAGACGAGGCGGCCGCCCTGGCGGAGGGCGGCGAACCCGACGGGCCGGGCGAGTCTGGAGAGGGCGCCGGCGAAGGAGTCCTGCCGGGCCGCCGAGAAGCCGCTGAACGCAGCCTTGGCGCGAAGCCAGTAGGATGATGGCGCCGGCTGGATCGTTGTTGCGGCGTCGGGCGCGGCGGCCACATCGTCCATTGCGGCGTGGAGGGTGATCGTCTCGCCTTCGCAGGCGTAACCGGCCCGGTCGAGGAACCGGTCGACGCGGCGGTCCAGAAAGGAGGGGAGCCTGAACAGGGGATCGAGGCCCCATTGGCGGTAGGCGCCCTCGATCATGCCGAGCTCGGCGTGCGGCGGTCCGGCCTCGGCGGAGGCGGGATTGGCGGAGTTGATGCGCCGGGTCACGCCGGCGCCGGCGCGCGCGATCCAGTCGCCGATGCGTCTTTCTTCCAACGCCGGCCAGGCGGCGGCGCAGGCCTGCTCTACCCGCCAGGCCAGGGCCGCATCGCTCAAGCGGCGGACTTCAAGGTCGAGTCGAAGAGGCTCAGCGTCTCACGCCAATGCCGCTCGGCGGCCTGCTCGTCGTAAACGCCGAGGTCCCTCATCGTGTAGCCGTGCCGGGCGCCGGAATAGATCTCGATGCGGTGATCGACGCCCGCCCCGGCGAGGGCCTTCTCCAGCTTGTCCTGCTGTTCCGGCGGGAACGAGGCGTCCTGGTCGGCGCCGCCGACGTAGACCTTGGCCTTTATCTTCGAGGCGAGCAGGTGCGGGCTGCCCGGATCGTCGGCCGCGAGGTTTGCGCCGTGGAACGAGCCGGCCGCGGCCACGCGGTCGGGGAACATCCCCGCGACCATCAGGGCCATCCGTCCGCCCATGCAGTAGCCCGTGACTCCCACCTTGACGCCCTTCACGTCCGGCTGGGCTGCGAGGAAGTCGAGGAAGGCTCCCGTGTCGGCCTGGACGTTGTCGGGGTTCAGCGCGGTCCCGATCTTGGCGAAGATGGCCTTGCGGGCCTCCTCGTCGGCGAAGAGCTTGGAGGGATCCATCGGCTCGTAGGGCCCGTCGCGGTAGAACAGATCGGGTAGCAGCACCAGGTAGCCGTGCGCGGCCAGACGCTCGGCCATGTCGAACAGCGTCGGGCGGATGGCTGGGGCGTCCATGTAGACGAGGACGGCCGGCCAGGGCCCCGAGCCCTGCGGGCGGAAGACGTAGGCGCGGCAGTCGCCGTCCCGGGTCTGAATGGAGATCTGCTGTCTGCTCATGCTGGAAGCCTCCCTGATCCGGTCCGCCTCATCCCGGGCGCTCCATGGACTTCCAAACGGAGCGGCGGGGCGAGGTCAAGCGCTCAGGGGCCTGGGACGACTTTGATCGGTCCGGACGGGCGTCTAGTGTCCCGATTCCGAAGTTCGCCAGCGCATTTGCAAGGCGGATGCGAACTTCGGAATCGATAAGGACACTAGCAAATGTATGATTCTAGTGTGGTTTACGGATCAGAAGTTCGCAGCCGAGGCAGCCGCCATCATCATGCGAACTTCTGATCCACCACACTAGTATCCCCTCGGAGACAACATGGACCAGACCCTCCTGGCGGCGGACCAAGACGAAATCGTTCAGATCCAGGGCGTGAAGATCGCGCTGGATCCCGGCGTGATGTCTGCGCCCGTGCTGACGAGTCTTCGGACCGGCCGCTACGAGAAGGGCGAGGCGAGGTACCTGCCCGACATCATCGAGCCGGGGGAGCGGCTGGTCGAGCTCGGCGGCGGCCTGGGGTTCCTGTCGGCCCTGGCCTGGCGGGAGGGCAAGACCGAGGCCGTGGTCGTGATCGAGGCCAATCCGGACCTCATTCCCCTGATCCGCTCGACCCACCGGTTGAACGGCGTCGAAGCGGTCGTCCGCAACGCCGCCGCGGTCGGGCGCAGGGTTGCCGAAACCGTCGCCTTCTACCGGCACCGCCACTTCTGGTCGTCGTCGATGACGCCGATCCCGGAGAGCCGGCGGATCGGGGTGAGCCAGATTCCCGTGGTCACGCTTGACGAAATGGTGACCGAGCACCGCCCGACCATGCTGATCGTGGACGTGGAGGGCACCGAAGTGGAGCTGCTGGCGGAGTCCAACCTCGACGGGGTGCGCAAGCTGATGATCGAGCTGCACCACGAGCGGATCGGTTTCCCGGGCGTCAAGGCCGTGTTCGATGGCCTCTCCGCGCGCGGCTTCCACTATGACCCGCGCTTCTCGCACGAAGCGGTGGTGCTGTTCCGCCGTCTCTGAACGTCCTCAGCCCGCGATCTTGGCCGGCGCCGGGCGCGCTGTCGGCCTTGCCGCCGCAGTCTCCTCGAGCGCCCGAGCCGCCTCGACCAGCAAACTGCGATCGGCCTTGCGCACGTCGGTGCAGCCCGTCAGCGCCAGGGCCGTGGCGAGCTCGCCGCGCATGATGTCCAGGACGTGCGTCACGCCGGCCTCGCCGCCGCCGGCCAGGCCGAAGGCCCAGGCGCGGCCGATCAGGCAGGCCTTGGCGCCGAGCGCCAGGGCCTTGAGCACGTCCAGGCCCGAGCGGACGCCGCCGTCCATGAACAGGGTCGTCCGGTCGCCCACGGCGTCGGCGATCGGGGGCAGGGCGGAGATCGAGGACGGGGCGCCGTCGAGCTGGCGACCGCCGTGGTTGGAGACCACGATGCCGTCGAACCCGGCGTCGACCGCCCGGCGCGCGTCCTCGGGATCCTGCACGCCCTTGAGGATCACCTTGCCGGGGTAGTTCGAGCGGATCCACTCGATGTGCGACCAGGTCAGGCTGTTGTCCATGCTGCCGCGGATCCACGGCCAGAACTGGTCGACCTTCCTGGCGTCCGGCACCGCCGGGGCGATGTTGCCGAAGAGGTGAGGGCGACCGCTCAGCCAGACGTCCCACACCCACGGCAGGTGGGTCAGGCCGTCCCACGCGCGCCGCAAGGGAAGATGCCAGCTGGTGTCGCCGGAAAGGCCGTTGCGGATGTCGCGGTAGCGCGTTCCGGGCACCGGCAGGTCCACGGTGAAGGCCAGCACAGGCGAGCCGAGCTCGGCCGCGCGGGCCAGCAGCTCCTTCATGTAGCCGCGGTCCCTGAGCATGTAGAGCTGGAACCAGATCGGCGCGCCGTAGCCCTTGGTCGCCTCGGAGAGGTCGCAGATCGACATGGTGGACAGGCACATGGGCACGCCCGCCTTGCGCGCCGCCCGCGCGGCCTGGACCTCGCCTCGGCGCGCGTACATCCCGGCCATGCCCACCGGCGACAGCACGACCGGCATGGCCAACTCCTGGCCGAGCGCCTCGGTCTTCATCGAGATGTCCGAGACGTCCACCAGCACCCGCTGGCGCAGGAACACCTTCTCGAAGTCGGCCGAGTTGGCGCGCAGCGTCGCCTCCGCATAGGAGCCGCCGTCGACGTAGTCGAACAGGACCTTGGGGATGCGCCGGCGCGCGAGCTCGCGGTAATCGGCGACGTTGGCGGGTCTCATGGCGCGGCCTCCCTCGGCTTGCGCGCGGCCCTCCGGTCGGCGTGGCCGGATCCGGGACCCGTCCAGTCGAACGCCAGCAGCAGCGTGCGTTGCTTGTCGGAGAAATTGTCGTCCGAAATCAGATAGAGCCGCAAGCCGCCTTCGGGCGCGCTCACGGCGGCGACGCCTTCGAGATTGTCCACGGTCTGGGGCGGACGAAGCTGGAGCTGGGCCCGGATGGGCGCGAGCGCACGCGGCGTCTTGGGCAGATCCACGATGCTGACCAGAACGTAGGACTGGGCGCTCAGCGGATTGAAGCTGTGGTGCACGATCACGAGCCGGCCAGACGGCGTCTCCGCGAGCGCGGTCAGGCGATAGCCGAGCGGCGGTTCGGGCAGCCCCGACCACTGGCGGCAGGCGGCCTTCAGCCGGCAAAGCCAGATCGAGCCGCCTTCGATCCCGACCCAGTAGGCGTCGCGTCCCTGGGAGGACGCCAGCGCGAGCCCTTCCATGCCCTGGTTGGACGGCATCGCGACGTCGGGGATCGGCGCCTCGTGCGGCGGCCCGCCGCTGGCCGGATAGATCCAGATGCGATGGTCGCGTTCGAAGCTGACCATGAGATCACCGTCCGGCCAGACAGCGACGCCCTCGGCGTCGGCCTCATGCTTGCTCTCGAGCGGCCGGCCGTCGGGCCCCGTGAGCGGATCGAGCCGCGCCCGGTCGACGCCCGCGAGGCGGCCCGAGCCGTCCAGCACCAGGCGCGCGCGCAGGAGCGAGCCCTCGTCGGACTCCGAGACGAAATCGCCCTGGGGGTCCAGGACCTTGAGGTCGGAGAAGCCGCCGAAGGCGCTGGTCCCGGGGCTCTTCAGCCAGAGCCCCCCCGCATAGGTGAAGGCGCCCGCGCGGCGGTCGGACGGATCGGCGGGATAGAGCGGGACCGGCGTCGCCGAGACATCGATCGATCCCGGAGCATGTTCGCCCCGCGCCCCCGCGGCGCACCCGCTGAGGGCGAGGACCAGGAGGGCGAGGGCTGCGCCCTTCAACCCCGCGCGGCCCCGACCGCCTGCAGGCTCGTCCGCTTCGGCCGCGCCATGACGCCGACCACCGGTCCCGAACCGGCCGGCCGCCGGGCCAGGGCCTTGCCGCCGTCCTCCTCGAACAGCTCGGCCAGATTCTCGGTCATGACGCCGCCGAGCTGCTCCACGTCCACGATCGTGACCGCGCGGCGATAGTAGCGGGTGACGTCATGGCCGATCCCGATGGCCAGGAGCTCGACCGGCGAGTTCTGCTCGATGTCGGCGATCACGGCCCTGAGGTGGCGCTCCAGGTAGTGGCCGGAGTTCACCGACAGCGTCGAGTCGTCGACCGGCGCGCCGTCCGAGATCACCATCAGGATCCGCCGCTGCTCCGGCCGGCCGATCAGGCGGTGATGCGCCCAGGCCAGCGCCTCGCCGTCGATGTTCTCCTTGAGCAAGCCCTCGCGCATCATCAGGCCGAGGTTCTTGCGCGCGCGCCGCCAGGGCGCGTCGGCAGCCTTGTAGACGATGTGGCGCAGGTCGTTCAGGCGGCCGGGCTGGGGCGGCTTGCCTTCCTTGATCCAGTCATCCCGGGACATGCCGCCCTTCCACGCGCGGGTGGTGAACCCCAGGATCTCGACCTTGACCGCGCAGCGCTCGAGCGTACGCGCCAGGATGTCGGCGCAGACCGCCGCCACCATGATCGGCCGGCCGCGCATGGAGCCGGAATTGTCGAGCAGCAGGGTGACGACCGTGTCGCGGAACGCGGTGTCCTTCTCCTCCTTGAAGGAGAGCGGCGCGGTCGGGTCGACCACCACCCGCGCCAGCCGCGCGGCGTCCAGGATCCCTTCCTCCAGGTCGAAGGTCCAGGCCCGGTTCTGCTTGGCCAGCAGCCGCCGCTGCAGCCGGTTGGCCAGGCGCGAGACCACGCTCGACAGGCTGGCGAGCTGCTGGTCCAGATAGGCCCGCAGCCGCTCCAGCTCTTCGGGCTCGCACAGCTCCTCGGCCTCGACGATCTCGTCGTGGGCGGTGGTGAAGACCTTGTAGGGGGGCTCGGGCAGACCCGGGTCCTTGACGTCGGGCCGGGCGGTCTTGGCCGCCTCGCCGAGATCGGCCGCCTCGTCGGAGGCGTCGCTCATGTCGGCCTCGTCCACCTGAACGATCTCGGCGTCGGCCGCGTCGGACGGCTGGTCCGACAGCTGGACCTTGTCGGGCGGCGCGCTCTCGCCTTCACCCTGCTCGCCCTGTTCGCCTTCCCCTTCGCCGCCCTCGGGCTCTTCCTCGCCGTCCTCCGATTCCGCGTCCTCGGCGTCGGCGAGATCGCCGATCTCCAGGTCCCGCATGATCGCCCGTGCCACGCGCGCGAAGGCGGACTGGTCCTCGATGGAGCCGGTCAGGCGATCCAGATCCTGGCCCGCCCGCGCCTCGATGTCGGCGCGGAACATGTCCACGAGGGGCCTGACCCCGTCCGGCGGGGGCTCGCCGGTCAGGCGCTCGCGCACCAGGAGGCTCAGGATGTCGGCCATGGGCGCGCGCGCGCGGTCCTCGATCCGGCTGAGGCCCTTGCGGTCGATCTCGCCCTCGAGCATGGCGCGCAGGTTCGCGCGCACGCCGCCCAGCGCATTGGCGCCGATCGCGTCGGTCCGCGCCTGTTCGATCGCCTCGAACACCACCGAGCCTTCGGCCGAGCGCGGCCGCAGGCGCGCGTGGGCGACCTCGTCGTGGTGGGCCAGGCGCAGGGCCATCTGGTCGGCCAGGCCGCGGATGCGCGCCGCCTCCTCGGGAGGCAGGTCGCGCGGCGGCTGGGGCAGGACCGCCCGATTCCCCGACAGGCTGGGCCCTTCGGCCGAGAACACAACCTCCAGGTCCGGCTGCTCGGCAAGCGAGCGGGCGGCGTGCGCCAGGGCGCGCTTGAACGGCTCGGTAGGGGCTTCGGCTTTCGCGGCCATGATCCGTCACGACTTAACGGCGCGCGCGGGGGTTTCAAGCCCAAGCCGCATCAACGCCCGAGGCCTCGCGGCGCGCAGGGGAGGGCGAGGCGGCGCGGCCGCCGCACTTTCACCTGGCGCGCTCTAGTGATAGAGCCCCCCATCCTGGCGGGCCCGTCGGCCGCTTCCTATCTCGATCTCGTCATGTTGCTGGACATCCTGCTGGTCATCCTGGTCATCGACTGCGTCGCGCTCACCGGCGTGATCCTGCTGCAGCGCTCCGAAGGCGGCGCGCTCGGCATGGGCGGCGGCCCGGCGGGGATCTTCACCGCCCGGGGCGCGGGCGACCTGCTGACCCGCACCACCTCGATCCTGACGATCATCTTCTTCGTCCTCAGCCTGACCATCACCCTGCTGGCCGGTCACAATCGCGCGACCTCATCTGTGACCGAGCGGCTGAAGATCAACCCGATCGACCTGGACGCCCTGGCCAAGCAGCGGGCCGCCGCCCAGGCCCAGGCGGAGTCGCCCGCCGCGTCGTCGTCGCAGGCCGCGCCGCCGCTGCCGGTCCAGCCGCAGCTGCCCGCCGCCCCGACCCAGGCTCCGCGCCCGACGATCCACGCGCCCAGGACCGCGGCCGGACGCGCCGCCGGACCGATCACGCTCCCCGAGGTCTCCGTGGCGCCGCCGCCGAGGCCGGTCGGCGTGCCGCGGCCGAGCCTAAACGCCCCCGGACCGTCCGCACAGACCCCGGCCTCAGGCGCGCCCGCCGCCGGCCACTAGGCCGGATCGGGCGGGTCCTGATGACCCGATCTTCCGCCGGCGCGATCCGCCACTGCCATTGAGGGGGCCCACTTGGCCGAATCGGCGCTAATCTGAACGCCCATGGCCCGGTACATCTTCATCACCGGCGGCGTGGTTTCCTCCCTCGGCAAAGGACTCGCCTCCGCAGCGCTCGGCGCCCTGTTGCAGGCGCGCGGCTTCAAGGTCCGGCTGCGCAAGCTGGACCCCTATCTGAACGTCGATCCGGGGACGATGAGCCCCTATCAGCACGGCGAGGTCTTCGTCACGGACGACGGCGCGGAGACCGACCTGGACCTCGGCCACTACGAGCGCTTCACCGGGGTCTCGGCCGCCAGGACCGACAACGTCACCACCGGCCAGATCTACCAGAGGATCCTGGAGAAGGAGCGCAAGGGGGATTTCCTGGGAGCGACCGTCCAGGTGATCCCGCACGTCACCGACGAGATCAAGCGCTTCGTGATGCGCGATCCGGGCGACGCGGACTTCGTGCTGGTGGAGATCGGCGGCACCGTCGGCGACATCGAGGGCCTGCCGTTCTTCGAGGCGATCCGCCAGCTCGGCCAGGAGCTGCCCCGCCAGCACGCCATCTTCATCCACCTGACGCTGCTGCCGTTCATCAAGACGGCCGGCGAGATGAAGACCAAGCCGACGCAGCACTCGGTGCGCGAGCTTCGGGCCATCGGCATCCAGCCCGACATCCTGCTCTGCCGCTGCGAGCAGCCGATCCCGGCCGAGGAGAAGCGCAAGATCGGCCTGTTCTGCAACGTGCGCCCGTCGGCCGTGATCCAGGCCATGGACGCGCCGAACATCTACGCGGTGCCGCTGGACTACCATCACCAGGGCCTGGATTCGGAGGTGCTCGACGGCTTCGGGATCGAGGCGCCCGCGCCGAACCTCGAGCGCTGGCAGGCCATCTCCGAGCGCCTGACCAGCCCCGACGGCGACGTCACCATCGCCGTGGTCGGCAAGTACACCGTGCTGAAGGACGCCTATAAGTCCCTGATCGAGGCCCTGACCCACGGCGGCGTCGCCAACAACGTCAAGGTCAACCTGGACTGGGTCGAATCCGAGACCTTCGAGGGCGAGGACGGGGCGGCCGCCGCGAGGCTGGAGGGCGTCCACGGCATCCTCGTGCCCGGCGGTTTCGGCGAGCGCGGCGCGGAAGGCAAGATTCGTGCGGCGCAGTTCGCGCGCGAGCGCGCCGTGCCCTATTTCGGCATCTGTTTCGGCATGCAGATGGCGGTGATCGAGGCGGTCAGGAACGTGGCCGGCGTGACCGGCGCCTCGTCCAGCGAGTTCGGCCCCACGTCCGAGCCGGTCGTGGGGCTGATGACGGAGTGGATCAAGGGCAACGAGAAGGTCGTGCGCTCGGCGGACGCCGAGAAGGGCGGGACCATGCGGCTGGGCGCCTATGACGCGGTGCTGCGGCCCGGCTCCAGGATCGCCGCGATCTACGGGACGCTGGCCATCTCGGAACGTCACCGGCACCGCTACGAGGTCAACATCAACTACAAGGACGACATCGAGCGCGCGGGCCTGAAGATGACGGGGATGTCGCCCGACGGCATCCTGCCGGAGATCGTGGAGCGGGACGACCATCCCTGGTTCGTCGGCGTGCAGTACCACCCCGAGCTCAAGAGCCGCCCGTTCGCCCCCCATCCGCTGTTCGCCAGCTTCATCGCCGCGGCGGTGGAGCAGAGCCGGCTGGTGTGATTCGCCGCAGGATCAGGCGCCGATGCGCCCGGACTGTCCCCGGCGCACCGCGCGCCCTTCGCGCGGCGCGGTCGAGCGCATAATCTGGCGCGATGATCAGGGGGCTTCCGACGATTGAGCTGATCGGCTCCCCGCTGCGCAACCTCGTGGCGATCATCAGCTTCGTGCTGGCCGTGGTGGCGCTGGGCGTCGTTGGCTATCTGATCGCGGGCTGGAGCTTCGGCGACGCCCTCTACATGGTGGTGCTGACAGTCTACACGGTCGGCTACGGCGAGGTTCGGCCGATCGACACGCCCTATCTGCACGCCGTGACCGTCGGCGTGATGGTGATGGGCTGCACCGGGATGATCATCCTGACCGGCGTCCTGGTGCAGGTGTTCACCGTCGTCCAACTGGAGAAGCTGTTCGGGAGAGGCCGCGTGCAGTCCGAGATCGACAAGCTTTCCGACCACGTCATCATCTGCGGCTTCGGCCGGATCGGCCGCCAGCTGGCCAAGGAGCTTTCCGCCGGCGGGATCAAGGTGCTGATCCTCGACCGGGGGGAGGCCCGGGTCGCCGAGGCCCAGGCTCTGGGCTACCTGGCCATGTCGGGAGACGCCACCGACGAGGCCGCTTTGGAGATCGCGGGAATCGGCCGCGCCCGCTGCCTGGCCACGGTGTTGCCCGACGACGCGGCCAATGTGTTCATCACCCTGTCGGCCCGCAAGATGAACGCGAGGGTCCAGATCATCGCCCGCGGCGAGGCGCCGTCGACCGAGGGCAAGCTGGTGCACGCCGGGGCCAACAAGGTCGTGCTGCCCACCCACATCGGCGCCGAGCGCATCGCCGAGCTGATCCTTTTCCCCGAAACCGCCAGGTACCTGCACGGGTCGGAGGCGATGCGCGAGTTCGAGAAGTCCCTTCGCGGCCTGGGGCTGGAGGTCGAGGTCGTAGTCGCCGCCGAGAAGAGCAGCGTCGTCGGCCAGACCGTGGCCGATCTCGAGCGCAGGTCCGGCGGGCGGCTCTTCGTGGTCCAGATCAACGGCCACGATGGCAAAGTGACCACACGCCCGCCGCCCGACGTGCGCATCCGCGCCGGCGACGGCGTGGTGGTGGTCGGGCGCGAGGGCAGGGGCGAACTCAGCGCCGTCTTCGAGGCGCCGCGCTCACCCATCCACGCCGGCCGGACGATCGTCGGGTAGCTCAGGGCGCAAAATGCGGTGCCGCGATTGCGGTATTGACATACCGTATCTGATTTATTCAAGGAATCCATGGGTTTGGTGAGACGCCTGGCCGACTAGATCGCTTGACCCGCCGCCGGCGCTCCTGTATGTCCGCCGCTCCCGCGAGGCCCAGGCCTGCGCACAAGCGGACAACGTCTGATGCAGACCAAGACCACGGCGTCGCTCAAGCCGGCCGACGTCGACAAGAAGTGGATCGTGATCGACGCAGAGAACGCCGTCGTCGGGCGGCTGGCGTCGTTCATCGCCAACCGGCTGCGCGGCAAGCACCGTCCGGACTTCACGCCGCACGTGGACTGCGGCGACTTCGTCGTGGTCGTCAACGCCGACAAGGTGAAGCTGACCGGCCGCAAGCTCGACCAGAAGAAGTACCACTGGCACACGGGGTATCCGGGCGGGATCAAGGAGACCACCGCCGGCAAGGTGCTGGGCGGCCGGTTCCCCGAGCGCGTCCTCAAGAAGGCGGTCGAGCGCATGCTGCCCAAGGAGAGCCCGCTGGCGCGCCGCCAGCTCGGGCATCTCAAGATCTACAACGGCCCCGAGCACCCGCACGCGGCCCAGTCCCCTCAAGCCGTCGCGTTCGCCGAGCTGAACGCCAAGAACGTCCGGAGCGCCTGATCATGGCCAGCGACACCCACGGCCTGGAGGCCCTGCAGCCCCTCGCGACGCCCACCGAGGCGGCGGCTGCGCCGGAGCCCAAGCGCGACCAGTTCGGCCGCTCCTACGCCACCGGCAAGCGCAAGAACGCGGTCGCCCGCGTGTGGATCAAGCCCGGCAAGGGCAAGATCACCATCAACGACAAGGACCAGGAAGCGTACTTCGCGCGGCCGGTCTTGCGCATGATGATCGCTCAGCCGCTGCAGGTGGCCGGGCGCCTGGGCGAGTTCGACGTGCAGGCGACGGTCACAGGCTCCGGCCTGTCCGGGCAGGCCGGCGCGGTCCGTCACGCCATCGCCAAGGCCCTGACCTACTACGAGCCTGCCTTGCGCGCGGCCCTGAAGCCGCACGGCTTTCTCACTCGCGACCCGCGCGTGGTCGAGCGCAAGAAGTACGGCAAGGCCAAGGCCCGACGCAGCTTCCAGTTCTCGAAGCGCTAGCGCGCGGTTCATCCGCGTTTGCAGAAGGGCGCTTCGGGCAACGAAGCGCCCTTTTTCTTTGGCTGGAATGTGGAGGCCGACATGGCCGCGAAGGTGTTCATCGACGGCGAGGCGGGGACCACGGGCCTGCAGATCCGCGAGCGCCTGGCCGGCCGCCCGGACCTGGAGCTCCTGTCGATCGCGCCCGAGCGGCGCAAGGACCCGTCCGCGCGCGCGGAGCTTCTGAACGGCGCGGACGTCTCGATCCTGTGCCTGCCGGACGACGCGGCGCGCGAGGCCGCGGCCATGGTCACGAGCAACACGGCCCGCCTGATCGACGCCTCGACGGCTCATCGGACCGCGGCCGGCTGGACCTACGGCTTTCCCGAGATGACCAAGGGCCAGCGCCACTCGATCGCAACCGCGTCGCGGGTGTCGAACCCCGGCTGCTGGGCCACCGGTGCGATCGGCCTCCTGCGTCCCCTGGTGAGCGCGGGCCTGATCCCCGCCGACTGGCCGGTCAGCCTGAGCGGCGTCTCGGGCTACTCCGGCGGCGGCAAGTCGATGATCGCCGAGTTCGAGGACAAGGCTTCGCCGGCCTACACGCACGAGACCTACCGCATCTATGCGCTTGGCCTGCAGCACAAGCACCTGCCCGAGATGGCGGCCCACGCGGGCCTTGAGCGCCCGCCGCTCTTCGCCCCGGCGGTGGGTCGCTACTACAAGGGAATGCTGGTCGAGTTGCCGCTGCCGCTCTGGGCCTTGCCCGGCAGCCCGGCGGCCCTGGACGTCCATGCCGCTCTCGCGGACGTCTACGCCGGCGAGCGGTTCGTCGACGTCGCTTCGCTGGACGCCGCCGCCGCCTTGAAGACGCTGGATCCCGAAGGCCTGAACGGTACGAACCGGATGACGCTCTTCGTCTTCGCGAACGAGGCGGCCGGCCAGGCGCGCCTGGTGGCGCAGCTCGACAATCTAGGCAAGGGCGCCTCGGGCGCGGCGGTCCAGAACCTCAACATCATGCTGGGGCTGGACGAGGGGCTTGGCCTATAAGGGACGCCGATCAGGAGGGACCCGATGCGATACCTGCACACCATGGTTCGAGTGAAGGACCTGGACGCCGCGCTCGATTTCTATTGTGACAAGCTCGGCTTGGCCGAGGTCAACCGCATGGAGAGCGAGCAGGGGCGCTTCACCCTGGTGTTCCTGGCCGCTCCCGAGGATGCCGACAAGGCCAAGGCCGACCAGGCGCCCTGTGTCGAGCTGACCTACAACTGGGATGCGGAGGACTATGGCGGCGGCCGCAACTTCGGCCACCTGGCCTATCAGGTCGACGACATCTACGCCCTGTGCCAGCGCCTGCAGGAGAAGGGCGTGACGATCAACCGCCCGCCGCGGGACGGCCGCATGGCCTTCGTCCGCTCCCCCGACGGAATCTCGATCGAGCTCCTGCAGCGGGGCGGGGCCCTGCCGCCGCAGGAGCCCTGGTCGTCGATGGCCAACACGGGCAGCTGGTGAGGCTCGCCTTCGCCATCGCGGCCCTCGCGACGGCGGTCCTCGCGGCCCCGGCGCTCGCCCAGCCGGCCGCGGCGCCATCCGCGCCTGTACCCGCCGCCTCGACGCCCGCCGACTGGCGGCCTCTGGATCCGGACAACACCCTGGTCATCGACACGACCAAGGGCCGGGTCATCGTCGAGATGCGTCCCGAGATCGCGCCCCTGGCGGTCGCGCGGATCAAGACCCTTGCCCGGCGCGGATATTACGATGGGGCGCTCTTCTACCGCGTGCTCAAGGACTACATGGCTCAGGGCGGCGACAAGGGCGCACGCACCTTCCGCTCGGACCTGCCGAACCTGAAGGCGGAGTTCACCTTCACCGCGGGCCCGGACAGCCATTTCGTGTCGGTGGGCGACATTCCCGACGGCCAGGTGGGCTTCATCGGCTCTTCGCCGGTGACGGTGATGACGGCCGGTCCGGACGCCGGCAAGGCGTGGGCGAACTTCTGCCCCGGGGCGGCGGCCATGCCGCACTACGCCAATCCGGACACCGCCAACAGCCAGCTCTTCTTCATGCGCCGCGCGGCGCCGACGCTGGACAAGACCTTCACGGTCTGGGGACGGGTGGTTTCGGGCATGGAGGTCATCCAGCAGCTGAACGATGGCGAGCCGCCGCCGAGCCCGGACCGGATGACCAAGGTGCGGGTGATGGCCGCCATGCCCGCCGCCGAGCAGCCCAAGCTCGAGGTCATGGATGTCAAGGGTCCCGCCTTCGGCGCACTCTTCCGCGAAACCGCGAACAAGTACGCCAGCTTCACGCTCTGCGACCTGGACCTCCCTTCGCGCGGGCCATGACCTGCGGCCATGAGCTTCCGCCGGCCTTCCGCCGCGCCGAGGCCGCGGACGCGCGGGGACTCGCCGAGCTGCATCGCCTGTCCCGGCGCACTGCGCTGCCGTGGCTGCCGCCGATCGACGAGCTCGGCGGCCTGATCGACTACCTCTCCGGGGAGCTGAAGCGCTGCGAAGTCTGGATCGCGGAGGAGGGGGAGGCCTTCGTCGGCTTCATCGCCTTCTCGCCGAGCTGGATCGACCACCTCTATGTGCGCCCCGATCGCTGGAGCCGCGGGATCGGGCGGCGCCTGGCCGGCATGGCCATGCAGGACGGCGCGCCGCGCCGGCTCTGGACCTTCCAGCGGAACACGCGCGCCCGCCGCTTCTATGAGCGCCTGGGCTTCGCCGTCGAGCGCTTCACCGACGGCGCCGAGAACATGGAGCGCGAGCCGGACGTGCTCTACGTCTGGCCGGGCAGGGCCGCGAACGTCAGCTCTTGACCTTCACATAGCTGCCTGGCGCGTCCTCGATCGGCTTCAGCTTGCCCTTGGCCGGATCGCGAGCCGGGATCATGGGGCCAGAGCGCGCCTTCAGCCACTCGGCCCAGTCCGGCCACCACGAGCCCGGATGCTCGACGGCGCCCTGCGTCCATTCTTCAACCGTGTCGGGATGGGCGTCGTTGGTCCAGTACTGGTACTTCTTGGCGGACGGGTGGTTGATCACCCCGGCGATATGGCCCGACCCGGCCATGATGAAGGTGACGTCGCCGCCGAACAGCTTGGAGCCCCGATAGACCGAGGCGGCGGGCGCGATGTGGTCCTCCTTGCTGGACTGGGCGTAGATCGGCGTCCTGACCTTGGAGAGGTCGAGCCTGACTTCGCCCAGCTCCAGGTCGCCCTTGGCCAGCCGGTTATGCTGGTAGAATTCCCGCAGATAGAACAGGTGCAGCGCGCGCGGCATGCGCGTCTGGTCTGAGTTCCAGAAGAGCAGGTCGAACGGCTTGGGATCCTTGCCCAGGAGGTAGTTGTTCACGAAGAACGACCAGATCAGGTCGTTGGCCCGCAGGGCGTTGAAGGTGCCGGCCATCATGCCGCCGGGCAGGACGCCGCCTGAGCGGTCCATGGACACCTCGATCACCTGCAGCCAGTCCTCGTCGGTGAAGAGCTTCAGGTCGCCGGGCTCGGAGAAGTCCTGCTGAGCCGCGAAGAAGGTCGCCGAGGCGATCCGCTCGTCCCCCTTGGCCGTCATGTGCGCCAGGGTGCAGGAGAGCATGGTGCCGGCGATGCAGTAGCCGACGGTGTTCACCCGCTTGGCGCCGGTCTGCTGCAGCGCCTTGTCCACCGCCACATAGACCCCCTCGAGCATGTAGTCCTCGAAGGTCTTGTGCGCGAGCTTGGGATCGGGGTTGACCCAGGAGACGAGAAGGACGGTGAAACCCTGCTCCGTCAACCACTTGATCATCGAGTTCTCAGGTCGAAGATCAAGGATGTAGTACTTGTTGATCCACGGCGGGAAGATCAGCAGGGGAACCTCGTGGACCTCGGCCGTGGCCGGCGCGAACTGGATCAGCTGGAACAGCTCGTTCTGGAAGATGATCTTCCCCGGCGAGGCGGCGACATTGACCCCGACCTCGAACTTGGAGGCGTCGGTCTGGCTGATCGCGAGCTGCCCGTTGCCGCGCGCGAGGTCCGCGGCGAAGTTCTCCATCCCCTTGACCAGGCTTTCGCCGCGGGTGGCGATCGCTTCGCGCAGGGCCGCCGGGTTCGACATCAGGAAATTGGACGGCGAGAAGGCGTCGGTCAGCATGCGCGTGAAGAACTCGACCCGGCGCTGGGTCTCCGGATCGACGTCCTGGACTCCGGCCACCAGGTTGTTCAGCCAGTTGGCGGAGAGCAGGTACGATTGCTTGAGCGCGTCGAAGATCGGGTTGTCGCTCCACTCCGGGTCGGTGAAGCGGCGGTCGCCCCGTTCGGGCGACACCACCGGCGCGGCAGCCTCGCCCGCCATGCGCCTCGCCGTCGACTGCCATAGGTTCATGTAGCCCGAGAACAGCTCGGCCTGGGCCCTCAGCACCTTGTCCGGCTGGGTCGCCAGACGGCCCATCATCCCCGTCAGGGCCGAGCCCATGCGGAAGGGATCGGCCGACATGGCGGACGGCTGCTCGGCCTGGCGCAAGGCGGCCTCGGCGATGGCGCCCTGGGCGATCATCGCCGCTCGGGCGAGATTCGCCGACAGCTCCTGCATCACCTTCAGCTCGTCGCCGGAGGGAGTCACATGTTCCGGCGCGGCGGCCTTCGCCGTCTCCGGCTCGCCTTCGGCGGGCCTGGACGCCGCCTTTACATCACTCATCGATCTGACCTTCCTGCGCCTCGATTCGCCGGCGGCGCCCTTTCACCGGGCCCGATCATCGCATAAGACCGGCGCCGGGTTGAACCTGGGACCCACAGGTGCGCGTCGATTCGGAAGGTTTGATGGCGTTCGGCGCAGCCCGCCTGGCCCTCGCGGTCGGCGTGGCGGCGTGCCTTGGCGGCTGCGTGGTCCCCAAGGCGCTGCGGGGCGGCGAGCCGCTGCCTGTCGCGGCCAACTCCCAGGTCGCCAAGGACATGGCCGAGGCCAGGCGCCACCCCGGGCCCTATCCCCGCTTCGCGGGGATTCCGAACACCCCGACCGATGTGCGGCCATCGTCGGCCTGGGGTCAGGCCGTCGCGGACATGGGACGGCGCAAGGCCAAGCTTGACAAGCAGGTCGCCGCGCTGCCGCCGCCCCAGACCGACACCGAAGGCTTCGCCGCTGCCAACCGCAGCCAGGTCGCCGTCGCACCGAGCGAGATTCCCCCCCCGACGCGGCCGAACAGACCGAGGCCTACGCCCAATCCCTGCGGGCGCGAGCTACGCCGCCTCCTCCGCCCAAATAGGGCAGGGGAGGCGAAACCGTAGCCACGTCATGCGCTTGGCTCCGACCCGGCCGGAGTCTATCCAGGCGCCGCAGGCATTCCGGCCAGGCCATCTTCCATGAACAACGACTTCCACCGCATCCAGCGCCTGCCGCCCTACATCTTCGAGGAGGTGAACCGCATCAAGGCGCGCCTCCGCGCCCAGGGCGTCGACATCATCGACTTCGGCATGGGCAACCCGGACATGCCCACGCCCGCCCACATCGTGGACAAGCTCTGCGAGACGGCCAGGAAGCCCAAGGCGCATCGCTATTCGGCGTCCAAGGGCATCCCTGGCCTGCGCCGCGCCATGGCCGGCTATTACGAGCGGCGCTTCGGGGTGAAGCTGAATCCGGACACCGAGGTGATCGCCACGCTCGGCTCCAAGGAGGGCTTCGCCAATCTCGCCCAGGCCATCACCGGCCCCGGCGACGTGGTGATCTGTCCCAACCCCGCCTATCCGATCCACGCCTACGGCTTCATCATGGCCGGAGGCGCGATCCGCCACGTGCCGGCGCTGACGCCCGAGCAGTATCTGTCCGGCATCGGCCAGGCCGTGCAGGAACTCGGCGCCGCCGCCGATCGCCGTCATCGTCAGCTATCCGTCCAACCCGACCGCCCAGTGGGTGGACCTGGACTTCTACAAGGAGGTCGTGGCGCTCGCGCGCAAGCACGACCTGCTGATCCTGTCCGACGTCGCCTACTCCGAGATCTATTTCGAGAACAATCCGCCGCCCTCCCTCCTTCAGGTCGAAGGCGCCAAGGAAATCGCCGTCGAGGTCAACTCGCTCTCCAAGACCTACGCCATGCCCGGCTGGCGCGTGGGCATGGTGGTGGGCAACGAGCGGCTCTGCGCGGCCCTGGCGCGGGTGAAGTCCTATCTCGACTACGGCGCCTTCACCCCCGTGCAGGTCGCGGCCGCCACGGCCCTGAACGGCCCCCAGGACTGCGTCGAGGAGATCCGTCAGACCTACAAGCGCCGCCGGGACGTGCTGGTGGAGTCCATGGGGCGCGCCGGCTGGGAGATCCCCTCGCCGCCGGCCTCGATGTTCGCCTGGGCGCCGCTGCCCGAGCCGTTCAGGGAGGCCGGCTCCATGCTGTTCTCCAAGCTCCTGATCGAGGAGGCCGAGGTGGCGGTCTCGCCGGGCGTGGGCTTCGGCGAGTGCGGCGAGGGCTATGTGCGCATCGGCCTGGTCGAGAACGAGCACCGGATCCGACAGGCGGCGCGCAATGTGCGAAAGTTCCTGCAGAACGCCGACGCCATCCTGGCGCGCGGTCCGGCCGTGGCGGCGCAATAGGAGCGGCGATGACGGGGCGGACCTGGCGACTGGGCGTAGCGGGCCTCGGCACCGTCGGAGCGGGCCTGCTCCAGCTCCTCGAGGAGCAGCCGGACTTCGCGCCCGCCGGCGGCAAGGTCGTGGTCACGGGCGTGTCCGCCCGCTCGCGCTCGCGGCCGAGGCCGGTCGATATCTCGGCCCTGCCCTGGTTCGACGATCCCGTGGCGCTCGCCGCCTCTGACGAGACCGACATCCTGGTGGAGCTGATCGGCGGCTCGAACGGCCCGGCCAAGGCCGCGGTCGAGGCGGCCCTGTCGCGGGGCAAGCCGGTCGTCACCGCCAACAAGGCGCTGATCGCCGAGCACGGGCTCGAGCTTGCCCGGATGGCCGAAGCCTCCGGCGCGCCGCTGCTGTTCGAGGCGGCTGTCATGGGCGGCACGCCGGCGGTCAAGATGCTGCGCGAAGCCATGGTGGGCGACGAGGTCGCCGCCGTCGCGGGCATCCTGAACGGCACCTGCAACTACATCCTGAGCGAGATGGAGACGTCCGGCCGCCCCTTCGCCGAGGTCCTGGCCGAGGCCCAGCGGCTGGGTTTCGCCGAGGCTGATCCCACCATGGACATCGGCGGGTTCGACGCAGCCCACAAGATCACCATCCTGGCCGCGCTCGCCTTCGGCCTGGCGCCGAGCTTCCAGGCCGCCGAGATCGAGGGCGTCCAGAACATCGACCTGCTCGACATCCGGCTGGCCCACGACCTCGGCTTCCGCATAAAGCTCGTGGCCGCCGCGGTGCGGGAGGGGGGCGACGTCTCGGTCAGGGTCTATCCGGCCCTGGCGCCGCTGGACCATCCCCTGTCGCTGACCTCCGGGGCGCTGAACGCCCTGTTCATCCAGGGCCGGCGGATCGGGCGGATCTTCATCCAGGGCCCTGGCGCGGGCGCGGGGCCGACGGCCGCCGCCGTGGCGGCCGACATCGCAGACGTGATGACCGGCGCGCGCCGGCCGGTATTCCAGAAGCCGGCCACGGAGCTTCGGCCCTTTGTCGAGATGGACGCCAGCCGCCATGTGAGCCGCGCCTATGTGCGGCTCCTGGTGCGCGACCAGCCGGGCGTGATCGCCGCCGTCTCGGAGACCATCGCCGAGGCGGGGCTCTCCATCGACAGCTTCCTGCAGAAGCCCGTCCAGGACGCCGGCGGCGTGCCGATCGTCCTGACAACCCATGATGCGCCGGAGTCCGTGATCCGCGACGCGGTCGCGCGAATTGGAAGACTTGACGCGGTGGTGTCCGAGCCGCGCATGTTGCGGATCGCGCCGGTCTGAGAATCCGCCGATAAGAACAACGTCTAGGAGACGCCAATGAGTTCGACCGTGTGGGACCGCTCCCTCGTGCTGGACGCGGTCTGGGCGACGGAAGCCGCCGCCATCGCGGCCTGGAAGCTCGTCGGGCGCGGCGACGAGAAGGCCGCCGACCAGGCCGCGGTCGACGCGATGCGCACGGCGCTCAACGGCCTGGACATCGACGGGCTGGTGGTGATCGGCGAAGGCGAACGCGACGAGGCGCCGATGCTCTACATCGGCGAGAAGGTCGGCGGCGGGAAGGGCCCGCGCATCGACATCGCGCTCGATCCCCTGGAGGGGACCACCCTGACCGCCAAGGCGATGGCCAACGCCCTGGCGGTGATGGCCTGGGCGCCGGCGGGCACGCTGCTGAACGCGCCGGACACCTACATGGACAAGATCGCCATCGGGCCGGGCTTTTCCGCCGGGGTCGTGGACCTGGACGCGTCGCCGGCCGACAACGTGAAGGCGCTGGCCAGGGCGAAGGGCGTGGAGGCCTCGGCCATCACCGCCTGCGTGCTCGACCGTCCGCGCCACGCCGAGATCATCTCGAGCCTCAGGTCGATCGGCGCGCGGGTGCACCTGATCACCGACGGCGACGTGGCCGGCGTCATCAACACGGCCGATCCGGAGACGGGCGTCGACATCTACATCGGCCAGGGCGGCGCGCCGGAGGGCGTCTTGGCCTGCGCCGCGCTGAAGTGTGTCGGCGGCCAGTTCCAGGGGCGGCTGGTGTTCCGTAACGCCGACGAGAAGGGACGGGCCGAGCGCCTCGGGATCACCGAGTTCGACAAGAAGTACGACCTGCACGAGATGGTCCGCGGACCTGCCATCTTCGCCGCGACCGGCGTCACCAAGGGCGCGCTCCTGGACGGGGTGCGCCTGGAGAACGGCATGGTCCACACCCATTCCCTGGTGATGGATTCCTCGACCGGCACGGTGCGCCAGGTCCGGCTCAAGCGGACGGTCTGATGGCGGATGGCTCGGCGCCGCAAGGGTTCCTGGGGGTCGCGCGCTCGCTCTCTGGCCGCGTCTGGCGCCAGAAGCCCGCGGACGCCGAGACGGTGCGCCGCCACCAGCTCGACCTCGCGGTCAGCGAGCCGCTGGCCAGGGCGCTGGCTGCGCGAGGCGTTCCCGCCGGGGAGGCGGAGGCCTACCTCAACCCGACCCTGAGGGCCCTGTTCCCCGATCCGTCGTCGTTCCTGGACATGGACCGGGCGGCCGAGCTCCTGGTCGATGGGCTGCACAGGGACCGGCCCATGGCGGTGTTCGCCGACTACGACGTCGACGGCGCCTCGAGCGCGGCGCTGCTGGTGCGCTGGTTCCGCGCCATGGGGGCCGAGCTGCCCATCTACGTCCCGGACCGGCTGACCGAAGGATACGGCCCGAGCGCGGCCGCCTTCCGGCGGCTGAAGGAGCAAGGGGCCGAGTTGGTGGTGACCGTCGACTGCGGGGCGGCCGCGCACGACGCCATCGCCGCCGCCGCCGAGATGGGGCTCCAGGTCGTGGTGATCG
Organism: uncultured Alphaproteobacteria bacterium; assembly: GCA_963775275.1. Taxonomy (GTDB): domain Bacteria; phylum Pseudomonadota; class Alphaproteobacteria; order Caulobacterales; family Caulobacteraceae; genus JANWHQ01. Next base: position 3,833,689 of record CAVZII010000005.1, read on the forward strand.
ACCATCACCTGATGCGCAAGTCGCCGCCGCCCGCGGCGGCCGTTGTCAATCCCAACCGTCCAGGCTGCAATTCGGGGCAGGGGATGCTCGCCGCCGCCGGCGTGACCTTCGTCCTGTTGGCCGCCCTGAACCGCGAGGCCCGCCGCCGCGGCCTCTTCGCCCAGACTGCCGAGCCGGACTTGATGCAGTGGCTCGACCTGGCCGCGCTGGGGGCCTTCTGCGACGTGACCCCGCTTGTGGGCTTCAACCGCGCCCTGGCCGCCCAGGGGCTGAAGGTGATGTCGTCCTGGCGCAATCGCGGCCTGAAGGCGCTGCTCGAGGTGTCTGGCGCAAAGTCCCAGATCGCCAGTGCTTTTCATGCGGGCTTCGTGTTGGGACCGAGGATCAACGCCGGCGGCCGCATCGGACGCTCGGATCTCGGCGCGCGGCTGCTGTCGACCGAGGATCCGGACGAAGCCAAGGCGCTGGCCGAGGAGCTCGACGCCCTGAACGCCTCGCGCAAGGAGGTCGAGCGCCAGGTGCTGGACGCGGCGGTCGAGGCGGTGGAGGCCGCCGGCGGGGCGTCCGATCCGATCATCGTGGCCGCGGGCGAGGACTGGCACCCGGGCGTGGTCGGCATCGTGGCCGGCCGGCTCAAGGACCGCTACCGCAAGCCGGCCATCGTCATCGGCGTCGATAAGGCGGCGGGCATCGGCAAGGGCTCGGGCCGCTCCCAGCCGGGCGTCAACCTCGGCAGGGCCGTGCACGGCGCGTTCGACCGGGGGCTGCTCATGGCCGGGGGCGGCCACGCCATGGCCGCGGGGCTGACGATCCGCGCCGACGGGATCGAGGACTTCAGGCATTTCCTGTGCGGCTCCCTGGCCGATGACTGCGCCAGGGCCGCCGAGCTCGAACTCCGTGGAGATCGACGCCCTGCTGTCGCCCGCGGCGGTCGACCGGATGCTGTACGACAGCTTCCAGCGGCTGGCGCCGTTCGGGCCGGCCAATCCCGAGCCCGTCTTCGCGTTCGGGGACGTGACCGTCGATCAGCCGATCGCGATGCGCGGCGGCCATGTCCGGTGCGTGGTGGGCGACGGCGCCGGCGGACGGCTGCGCGCGGTGGCCTGGCGCGCGGGCGAAAGCGAGCTCGGACGCCGGCTCCTGGCCGGCGGCGGGGCGCTCCATCTCGCCGGTCGGCTGAAGCCCGACGACTACATGGGCCGCGAGCGGGTGGAGCTGGAGATCGAGGACGCCGCCGATCCGCGGATGCGGGTCTGAAAACGGGGCTGCGCGCCTTGCGCGCCCAGGACAGGGCGGATATATGGCCGCTTCCTCGCCGCGGGCCCTTCGTCTATCGGTTAGGACATCAGATTTTCAATCTGGGAAGAGGGGTTCGACTCCCCTAGGGCCTGCCAGACCTGCGTCCTTTTGGGCGCCCTCCGCCCGAATCGGGGCGCCGCGCGCGCCAATTGCGGGATTGACGCTCTCCTAATACGAGAACAGTGTTATAGTGGAGGCGTCCGCCTCTGGGCTGTTTGGCGGGCGAGAGGGGCGGAATGTCTAGCTTCGAACTGGAAAGCGGGGGGCCGCACGAGGAAACCGTGCGGATCTCGGGGCGTGTGAAGTGGTTCGACCCGGCGAAGGGCTACGGGTTCATTGTTCCGGACGAACCTGATCAGACGGACCTGAGGGACGTGCTGCTGCATGTCACGAGCCTGCGGCAGAGCGGCCGGGAGACCGCGCTGGAAGGCTCGACGGTGGTTTGCGAAGTCGTACGCCGGCCCAAGGGCTGGCAGGTGGCCGAGATCGTTGAATATGACGAGTTCCTCGGCCGCGCCGATCGAGCGGCCCGAGCGGCGCCACGACGGCGGCGGCTTTCGGCGTGAGCGCGACCATTTCGGACGCCACGATGGCGGAGGTCCGAGGTTCAGCCGGAGCGATGGCGGCTTCGAGCGTCGGGGGCCCAGGCGCCCGCCGCCGCCGGCGGGACCGCTGGAGCGCGCCAAGGTCAAGTGGTTCAACCGGACCAAGGGCTATGGCTTCGTCGTGCGCGACGGCGAGCCTGGGGACATCTTCATCCACATCGAGACCCTGCGCCGCAGCGGGCTGGAAGATCTGCAGCCGGGCGAGGACGTGATGGTCCAATTCGCCGAGGGGCCCAAAGGCCTGGTCGTGGCCGAGATCGAGGCGTCAGGCCTGGCCTGACATTTCCGCAGGTCGCGCTATGGTTCCCCGCATGCTCGATCGACGCCTCCTGCTCGCGGGACTGCTGACCGCTGCGACCTCCGCCGCCGCGGCGCAGGACAAGGCGCAGCCGCAGCTCCCGACCGAGCCCCTGCGGATCCTCACCGCCACCGGCAAGACCTTGCGCTTCGACGTGGAGGTCGCCGACACCTACGCCGAGCGCGAGCGTGGGCTGATGTTCCGCAAGTCCGTGCCAGCGAACGGGGGGATGCTCTTCGACTTCAGGATTCCCCAGCCGGTCGCCTTCTGGATGAAGAACACCCTGATCCCGCTGGACATGCTGTTCATCGCCGAGGACGGGCGGATCGTGAACATCGCCGCCAACACCACGCCGCTGTCGACCCAGGCGATCCCCTCGGACGGTCCGATCCGCGGCGTGCTCGAGCTCAGGGGCGGGCGCGCGGCCGAGCTCGGCATCACGGCGGGCTCCCTGGTCAAGCACCGCATCTTCAAGCCGAGCTGATCGGGGAGCTGCCGGGTCGGACTGGCGTTGCGAGCGGCCGGCGCCCATGTCATGAACCCCGCGCCAAGGTCACGGGGCGTAGCGCAGCCTGGTAGCGCATCTGCTTTGGGAGCAGAGGGTCGCGTGTTCAAATCACGCCGCCCCGACCACCGGCGAAGAAGAGGGGAGCCATGCTCGCGCGCATCTACAAGCCCGCCCGGACGGCCATGCAGTCGGGCAAGGCCAAGACCCACGACTGGATCCTCGAATTCGAGCCGGCCTCGGCGCGCACGCCCGATCCCCTGATGGGCTGGACCAGCTCGAGCGACATGAACGGCCAGATCCGGCTGTCCTTCGAAACCCGCGAGGAGGCGGTCGCCTACGCCCAGCGCCACGGCATCGCCTTCCAGCTGTTCGAGTCCAAGGAGCCCAAGCGGATCATCAAGGCCTACGCGGACAACTTCGCCACCGACCGCAAGGAGCCGTGGACCCATTGACCGGCGGACGGGCTTCCGCGCCGCCTTCGGGGCTTGATTTCCTGGTCGTGCTGAGCCTGGAGCGGACCGGGGGGACGTCGGTCGCGCAGTCGCTGAAGACGGCGGCCGCGGACACGCCGGTCGAGCATGTCCACTTCTTCGATGGCGACCGCTACCGCGGCGGGACAACCCTCGCGGCCAAGCAGGCCGCCCTCGCGCGCAAGCGCCAACGCGAGGCGCACAAACGCCAGCGCGAAGCGCGCGTGCGTGATTGGCTGTCGGATCCCAGGCTGAACGGCGTCGTCTTCAGCGTGATCCGAGACCCGCTGAGCCGCATCGTCTCGGGGCTTTGGTACCAGGGACACGAGATGCTGGCGCCGCGCTACGATCCGGCGGCGGACGCCTATCCGCCCGGGGCGCTCAGCGACATCGTCGAGCGCCGCCTGGAGGGCCTGGTCCAGAAGCAGGCGCGCTACGGCGTGGAGGTGTACGAGCCGCTCGGTCTGCCCGCCCGCCCGGAGCCTGGCGAATACAGGTCGCGAACCGGCGCCAGGGTCTTCGTGCTCGAGTTCGCCTACCTGGCCGGGGACTTCCTGGCGGCCACCCAGGCCGTGTTCGGCCGCCCGGTCCCGCTGGCGCACGTGAATGGCGGCGGCCACATCGGCGATGCACGGGCCTATGCCGCCTTCAAGCGGTATTGTGTGGAGGCGCTGGAGGCCCGGGGCCTCACCCTGACCACGTGACAGAGCCGCCCGACTGGCGGGCGACGCCGTTGCGATGTAGCAGATTGCGCGGGCCGACCCCGTAGCTCAACCGGATAGAGCATCCGCCTTCTAAGCGGACGGTTGCAGGTTCGAGTCCTGCCGGGGTCGCCATAAGCGCTCAGCGCTTGGCGGCGGAAAAGGCGTCGAGGCCGGTGCGCAGGTCCTCGATCAGGTCCTCGGGCGCTTCCAGGCCGATGTGCAGCCGGATCAGCGGCCCGGCGTAGTCGCCCAGCGCCGCGCCCCGGCGGCGCTGGGGATCGCAGTGGATGGCCAGGCTCTCGTGACCGCCCCACGAGAATCCGAGGCCGAACAGGCTGAGCGCGTCCAGGAAGGCGTGCACCGCCGGATCGGTCGCCGGCCGCAGGACGACCCCGAATAGCCCGCAGGCGCCGGTGTAGTCGCGCTTCCAGACCTGGTGGCCGCGGCTGCCCGGCAGGGCGGGGTGGATCACTTCGGTGACTTCGCGCTGTTTCTTCAGCCATTCAGCGACTTGTAGCCCGCTTTTGCCATGACGCTGGAGCCGGGTGGCCAAGGTCCTGAGGCCCCGCAGCATCAGGTAAGCGTCCTCGGGCGAGACCGACCAGCCGACGTCGTGCATGGCCGCGTCGAGCTTGGCCAGGAGAGCCGGATCGCGCGCCGCGACCGAGCCCATGAACACGTCCGAATGGCCGCCCACGTACTTGGTCAGGGCCTGGGCGCTGAGGTCGACGCCGTGCTCGACCGGCTTGAACAGCAGCCCGGCCGCCCAGGTGTTGTCCATCAAGGTCAGGACGCCGCAGGCGCGCGCGGCCTCGGCGATGGCCGGGACATCCTGCATCTCGAAGCTGAGGGACCCGGGCAATTCCAGCACGATCACGCGCGTGCTCTTGGTGACCAGCGAGATCAGCTCATGGGCGGCCAGGGTCTGGCGATAGTAGCGGACGCCGACGCCGAAGCGCTTGAGCACCCGCTCGCAGAACAGGCGCGTGGGCCGGTAGACGTGCTCGCACACCAGGATGTCGTCCCCGGTCTTGAGCACGGCCAGCAGCGCGCCCGTCATGGCGGCGAGCCCCGAGGGAAACAGCCTCGCGCCGACCGCACCCTCGATCTCGGCGATCGCCTCGCACAGGCTGTCGCGCGGGGACAGGCCCGTGCGGCCGTAGGAGACCTGCTTGGGGTCGTAGAGCGACGCGGCGTTCGGCAGGAGCACCGTCGAGGCCCGCTGGATCGGCGGGTTCACCGTCCGGGCCAGGGCCCCGGCCTTTGTCCCGGATCGTATGATCCGCGTGGAATCCTTCATGGGCGGTCGGTCCAGATGGCGGGCGTGCCGAGGAGCTCGAATCCTGCCCTCAGCATGTTGCGATAGCTCTGGGACATGAACGCGGCCTGGGTCCAGACCCATTGCGCGCCAGCGGCGACCGCATCCTCGATCCGCCGCGAGATCAGGGCGCGGTAAAGGCCGCGGCCGCGGAACGCCGGATCGACAGCGCCGTCCGCGAGAGAGGCCATGCGATCGTGCATGTGCAGCACGGCCGCGCCCGCCGGCGCGCCCGGGGCGCGGGCGAGATAGAGCGTCCAGCCGGGCAGGGCTTCCAGGATCCGCATCCTGTCGGCGGTATAGGCGTCATAGGCGGCGTAGATGCGCTGGATCAGCTCTTGCGTGGAGACGATCGAGGCCTCACCGCCCACCGCCGCAGACCTAGGGGCCGACCGCGACGGGGGTGTCGGGGTGCGCGCCCCACTCGCTCCATGATCCGTCGTAGACGGCCACGTCCCAACGCCCGATCCGCGCCAGCGCCAAAGCGGCGGTCGAGGCGGTGACCCCCGAGCCGCAGCTGGTGGTGATCGGGCGCTCCAGGTCGATCCCGGCGGCCAGGAACCGGTCGATCAGCTCCCCGGCCGGACGCAGCCGGCCGTCCGCGGACAGGAGGTCGCCGACCGGCAGGTTGAAGGCGCCCGGCATGTGGCCGGACCGGACTCCGGGTCTCGGCTCGGCCGCCTCGCCCCGGAAGCGGCCGGACGAGCGGACGTCCAGCACCTGGACGTCTCCGCCGCGCAGGGCGTCACGCACGTCGTCCAGCGAGGCGACGAGGACAGGATGAGCCATCAGCACCTCGAAGTTCCCCGGCGCCGGCGTCGCCGGCGTCCCGTGTTCGATCGGACGACCCTCGGCGCGCCACTTGGGCAGCCCGCCGTCGAGCACGAACACCCGGCCGTGGCCGAACAGGCGGAAGGTCCACCAGACCCTGGCGGCCGAGGAGAGGCCGACGTCGTCGTAGACCACCACCTGGTCCTCGCCGCCGATCCCCAGCTCGCCGATCTGCAGCGCGAACTGCGCGGGCGGGGGCGCCATGTGCGGAAGCTCGGAGGACCGGTCGCAGATCTCGTCGATGCCGAAGAAGACCGCGCCTGGGATCCGCGCCCTCAGATAGTCGGCCCGGGGATCGCGCGGATCGCCCGGCAGATGCCAGGTGGCGTCGACCACCTTCACCCGCACGTCGCCCAGGTGCTCGTGCAGCCACTCGGTCGAGACCAGGGGATCGTCGGGCATGGCTACATCCAGGGCGGCGAGGGCAGGTCGCGCTCGCGCAGGAACTCGGGGTTGAAGATCTTGCCCTGGTAGCGCTGGCCTAGGTCGGCCAGGACTGTGACGATCACCTTGCCGGGCCCGAGCTCGCGAGCCAGGCGGATCGCGCCAGCGACATTCATCCCGGACGAGCCGCCCAGGCACATGCCTTCGTGCTGGACAAGGTCGTAGATCACCTCCAGCGCCTCCGCGTCGGGAATCCGCCAGGCGTGGTCGACGGTCAGGCCCTCGAGGTTGGCGGTGATCCGTCCCTGGCCGATGCCTTCGGTGATGGACGAACCTTCGGACTTCAGCTCGCCGGCCGTGTACCAGCTGAAGAGGGCCGCCCCGAACGGGTCCGCCAGACCGATCTGGATGTCCGGCTTGCGCTCGCGAAGCGCCATGGCGACCCCGGCCAGGGTGCCGCCCGAGCCCACCGCGCAGATGAAGCCGTCGACCCTGCCCTCGGTCTGGGACCAGATCTCCGGGCCCGTGGTGGCGTAGTGGCCCTCGCGATTGGCGACGTTGTCGAACTGGTTGGCCCAGATCGCGCCGTTGGGCTCGGTCCGGGCCCGCTCCTCGGCGAGGCGGCCGGAATAGCGGACATAGTTCATCGGGTTGGAGTAGGGGACGGCGTCCACCTCGATCAGCTCGGCGCCGAGCAGGCGGATGGCGTCCTTCTTCTCCTGGCTCTGGGTGCGGGGGATGACGATGGCCGTCCGATAGCCGAGGGCGGCGCCGACCATGGCGAGCCCGATCCCGGTATTGCCGGCCGTGCCCTCGACGATCAGGCCGCCGGGACGGAGCAACCCCTTGGCCTCGGCGTCGCGGATGATCGCCAGCGCCGCGCGGTCCTTGACCGACTGGCCCGGATTCATGAACTCGGCCTTGCCCCAGATCTCGCATCCGGTGACTTCACTGGCGCGCCTCAGGCGGATCAGGGGCGTGTCGCCGATGGCCTCGATGACGCTCGGCCGGACGGAAGAGGGCAGGGCAGGGCTTGGCATGGAGCGCGCGACGCTAAGGCGTGCGCCGGGCCGGTGCAAGGCCGCCGGGCCGGCGCCGATCAGGCGCGGACGGCGGCGTGCACATGCTTGAGCGTCGTCAGCAGAGCCGCAGCCGTGTCCAGCGGCAGGCAGCTCGGGCCGTCGCAGAGCGCGCGATGGGGATCAGGATGGAACTCGAGGAACACGCCGTCCGCGCCGGCGGCGACGGCCGCCTTGGCGATCACCGCCACGCCCTCGCGCCGGCCTCCGGTCGAGCCGCCCTGGGTCCTGGGGTCTGCGCCCGGCAACTGGACCGAGTGGGTGGCGTCGATGGTCACCGGGACGCCCAGCGCCTTCATCCCGGAGATCCCCAGCATGTCCACGACCAGGTTGTTGTAGCCGAACGAGGTCCCCCGCTCGCACAGGACCAGGATGTCCTTGGAGCTGGCTTCAGCCACCTTGGAGACGATGTTGCGGCAGTCCCAAGGCGCCAGGAACTGGCCCTTCTTGACGTGCAGCCACCCGCCCCAGGCGTCGACGGCCTGGGCGGCCGCGACGACGAGGTCGGTCTGGCGGCACAGGAAGGCGGGGATCTGCACAACATCGACGACCTCGGCCACCGGCGCGGCCTGGGCCGGCTCGTGGATGTCGGTAGCGACCGGGACCCCGACCTCGGCCTTCACCCTGGACAGGATCTTCAAGCCTTCTTCGAGCCCCGGCCCGCGGTAGCTCGTGATCGAGGACCGGTTGGCCTTGTCGAAGCTGGCCTTGAACACGAAGGGCAAATCCAGCTCGGCGCAAACCTGCTTGAGGTGGGCGGCGGTCGTGAGTGCGAGATCCAGGTCCTCCAGCACGTTCAGGCCGGCGATGCAGACCAGCGGCAGGCCTTCGCCGATCGAAAGGTTCCAGCGCTCCAGCTGCGCGCGCGCCATCAGGCTTCTCTTCACATTGACGACCCGGCGCAAGGCCGGGCGCGGGACGCTAAGCGGCGCCGCGCGCAGACGCAAGGCGGCCGGCGATGGCGGAAAACGTGTCGGACCCGACGCAGTCGCGCCGCAATCGAGGTCCAGCCTGCAGGCGCACCGAGGGTCCTGTCATGTCGCGTCTGCGCCCAGGCGTCGCCGTCCTGAGCTTCCTGGTCCTTGGCGCGCCGGCGCTGGCGGCCGCGGCCGACGACGCCCCCGGCGCCAGGACAGCCGACGACCAGGCCGTGGCCACCGCCTCGCGCTCGACAGACCAGATGATCCAGGCCTGGCTCGCGGCGCCCGCGGCCCAGGATCGCCAGGATGGGATCGCGCCCGACCAGCCGCCCGTCCAGCTCGACCGGAAGATCCATGGCGAGGTGGGCGCCGCGATCGGAACCGGCGGCTACCGCAGCGCCTACGGCGTCGTGAACATCCCGATCGGCAAGACCAGCAGCGCGACCCTCGCGTTTGCGACGGGCCGTTCACGCGGCTACGGCTGGGGTGGGCCGTGGCTGGTCGGCGAAGGCGCCCGCACGCCATTCTCCGGCTGCGTCCGCCCGGTCGATCCGATGGACGCCATGGCGGAACCCCGGCTCGACGATGCGACGACGTCCTCCGTCCAGGCCTGCGGGCCGCGCTGACCTCAGGCGGGAGTCCAGCCCAGGACCGACTTCAGCTCCAGGAACTCCGAGAAGGCATAGTCGCCGAACTCGCGGCCGTTGCCCGACTGCTTGTAGCCGCCGAAGGGCACGTTCAGGTCCAAGCCCGCGTTGTTCAGGCTGACATAGCCGGCCCGGATCTCGCGACCCACCCGGCGCGCCTTGTCGAGATCGCGGCTCTGGACATAGCCGGCCAGGCCGTAGTCGGTGTCGTTGCCGATCGTGATCGCCTCTTCCAGGGTGTCGTAGCCCAGGATCACCAGCACCGGGCCGAAGATCTCCTCGCGGGCCACGGCCATGTCGTTCGTGACGCCGCGCATCACCGTCGGCTTGACGAAATAGCCCTTGTCCAGTCCCTCCGGCTTGCCGAGGCCGCCGGTGACGATCTGGGCGCCGGCGTCCAGCCCGCTCCTGATCAGGCCCTGGACCTTGTTCCACTGCGCCTCGGACACCACCGGGCCCATCCGCGCGTTGCCGGACGGATCGCCGGGGGCCCAGGTCTCGGCCACCTCCTTGGCGATGGCGCAGACCTCGTCCATCAGCGTGTTGGGCGCCAGCATCCGCGTGGGGGCGCGGCACGACTGACCCGAGTTCTGCATCACCGCGTTGACGCTGCCCGTGATCGCCGGCGTCAGGTCCGCGTCGTCGAGGACGATGTTGGGCGACTTGCCGCCCAGTTCCTGGTGGACGCGCTTCAGGCTCGGGGCGGCGGCGCGGGCCACCTCGATCCCCGCGCGGGTCGAGCCGGTGATCGAGACCATGTCGATGTCCCGATGGGCGGCGATCGCCGCGCCGACGACCGGGCCCTCGCCCTGGACGAGGTTGAACACGCCCGGCGGCAGGCCCGCGGCCTCGAGGATTTCGGCGAAGATCTGGCCCGAGAAGGGGGCGATCTCGGACGGCTTCAGCACGATGGTGCAGCCGACCGCCAGCGCCGGCGCGACCTTGGCGCAGATCTGGTGGATCGGCCAGTTCCAGGGCGTGATGAAGCCGCAGACCCCGATCGGCTCCTTCAGGATGCGGCTGGTCCCGCGGTCCTCCTCGAACTCGTAGGTCTTCAGGACATTGATCGCGGACTTGAAGTGGTTGATTCCGATCGGAGCCTGGGTGCCCTGGGCCAGCCACGCCGGCGCGCCCATCTCCTCGGTGATCGCCTCGGCCATGTCGCCGACCCGTTCTCCGAACGCCTCGACGATGTGCTCGAGCGCCTCGAGGCGTTCCGCGCGCGAGGTCCTGGACCAGGCCCCGAACGCCTTGCGCGCGGCGGCGACGGCGCGGTCGACATCTCCCGGCGAGCCGAGCGCGATGTGGCCGGCGACCTCCTCGGTCGCGGGATTGATCACGTCCAGCGTCCGTCCGGACGCGGAGTCGACCCACTGGCCGTCGATGTAGAACTTCAGGTGCTCGCGCATACGGTCCTCCTCGGCGACCGCTCATAGCGGCAATCGAAGCCCGATTGGAAGGGAGCGCTTGTCCCGAGCCCTTCCCGCGGCCGAAGGGCGGCTTGGCCGTCCGACGCGTCGCGAGACGACGTCCTTCACCTTCCGTGAGGGTGCGCCCCCTTCACTTCCCTGGGTAGTGTGCCCGAAGTCTTGGCGAAGTCGCATCGACAGCCAAGTCCTACGACGGCGCGCCTGGGAATTGTCGACCAGGCTTGCTAGCCTATTTCACAACAAGGCAAGCGAGCAGGACGTGGATGATCTTAGATGTGTTGCGTAGCCTTCTGAGCCCGCTGGGATATTCCGGTCGCCGTCTGCGTGACGGCGACACAGATCAGACGGGGCGCGAGGGCCTCGCGGGCAAGCTTGCCAAGGTCAACGCCGAACGCCTGCGGCTCAAGCGATCCCTTCTGGCCACACGGGCGAGGCTGGACCGGCTGCGGGGCGATCACGACCGGCGCCTGGCCGAGCTCGAGGCGGCGCGCACGCGGCTGCAGCAATTGCGGCCTTCGGCCGCCGGGGCGCCGGTCAGGCATTCCTCCGACGAGCAGGGGCGATTCGAGACGCTGCTCGGCTATCGCGAGGCGGCCGACCGGGCGGTATCGGAGCTCGTCCAGGACCAGACGGAGTCGGAAGGAAAGCCCCTGGAGCGCCGGTATTTCGAGCTCGGCTATGAGCTCCAGACCAGGGGCGCGATCAGTCTCGCCTGCGCGGCCTATCGCAGGGCGGGCCCGCGCATCGATGAGTTCCTCGCCCAGGACGGACCCAACGGCTCGTGCATCTCGGGGCCGGACTTCCTGATCATCGGCGCCCCCAGGGCCGGCTCGACCTGGCTCAAGAAGCGCCTGGCGCTGCATCCGCGGCTGTTTCTCCTGGCGAACGAACAGCACTATTTTTCCAGCACGCCGAGCCTTGCGCCCGACGCCTATGTCCGGCGTTTCGCCGGACCGCGCGCCAGGTACCTGGGCCGCAGACCGAGGCTTGCGCCAGTCCCGGCGAGCGAGCGCATCTACGGCGAGAAGAGTCCCACCTATCTGTCGATGCCGGACTGCAACATCGACCTCTGCGCCGCGCTGTACCCGAAGGCCCGACTGATCTGCGTCGTCCGCGAGCCGGTGGCGCGCGCCTGGTCGCACATCAGGCACCTGGGGCTCAACCATCGCGGGGGCAATCTGAACGCGCTTCACAACGTAAACTACTGGAAGTCGCTCGACGTCGTGGTCGGCATGGGCCGCTACCGCGAGCATCTGGTCCGATGGGCCCGGAGGTTTGCGCCCGAGCAGATCCTTGTGGTCGAGTTCCATCGGATGTCGTCCGAGCCGGAGGCGGTCTACAGGGAGGTCGCCCGCCATCTCGGCGTCGAACCGCTGCCGCCGCTGGTCGATTCTCCGTTCCGACAAGCCCCCGCGGCCGAACAAGCGATCCCGCCCATCCTGCGCGACTACCTCAGCGAAGCCTATGCGAGGGAGGCTTTCGACGCCTCGAGCCTGCGCGCCGCCATGCAGGCCGCAGCGCGCGAGGGCGAGCCGCTGGGGGCGCAGACCGTCTGAATGCTCAGAAAAGCCCCAGGGCCTTGAAGCTGGCGACCCCCTCGCGTCCGACCACGAGGTGGTCGTGGACTGTGACCCGGAGCGGTCGGCCCGCGTCCGCCACATGACGCGTCATCTCCACATCCGCCTGCGATGGCGTCGGGTCGCCCGAGGGGTGGTTGTGGACCAGGATGACCGCCGAGGCCGACAGCTCCAGCGCCCGGCGCACGACCTCCCGCGGATAGACCGGCGCATGATCGACCGTGCCCTCGTTCATCACCTCGTCTGCGATGAGCTGGTTCTTCCTGTCCAGGAACAGGACCCGGAACTGCTCACGCGGCTCGTGCGCCAGGGCCACCTTCACATAGGCCAGAAGCGCGCTCCATGAGCTGATCACGGTGCGCTTGCGCACCGGGTCCAGGCCGATGCGTTGGGTCAGCTCGTGCACGAGCTTGATGTCGAGCGCGGCGGACGGTCCAATTCCCTTCATTTGGCAGAGCTCGTCGGGCCGGGCGGAGAGCACCCCGGCCAGCGAGCCGAAGCGCGCGATCAGCGCCTTGGCCAGCGGCTTGACGTCGCCCCTGGGGAAGGTGCGGAAGAGAAAGAGCTCCAACGCCTCATAGTCGTGCAGCGCCGCAAAGCCCGCATTCAGCGCCCGCTCGCGCAACCGCTCGCGGTGCCCGAGATGGTGGGCCTTCGGCGTCGTCCGGGCTGGCGCGAACGCCAGCAGGTCCCCGCTCCACGCCTCCTGAACCTCGCTCGCCATCGCGCCGCTCCCGCACCGGTTCGCGATTTGGGAGTGTTCCCTAAACGTTCCGGCTTGGCAACCCCCGCACGCACGCCCGGGACTGACCCAGATCAAGGCGGGGAGGAGACATCCGGCCGATGTGTCGCTGCGCCCGAAGCTGCGGGCGAGGGAGTCGCCGCGATGAAGATCAACGAAGGAACATTGGACCGCGCCCTGCGGGTGATCGTCGGGATCGCTGTGCTGGCGCTGGCGTTCGTGGGGCCCAAGACGGCCTGGGGCTATCTGGGCCTGATCCCGCTGCTCACCGGCCTCGTGGGCATGTGCCCGCTCTACGCTGTGCTGGGAATGAACACCTGCGGCGTGCGTAAAGCCTGATCCGGCCTGGCCTCAGGCCCCGCCCCGGATCGCCGGCTTGTCCAGGCCCTTGGGCGACAGGGTGAAGATTTCCACGCCCGTTTCGGTCACGCCCACCGAGTGCTCGAACTGGGCCGACAGGGATTTGTCCCGCGTCACCGCCGTCCAGCCGTCGGCCAGGAGCTTCACGGACGACTTGCCGAGGTTCACCATCGGCTCGATCGTGAAGAACATGCCCGGCTTCAGGACCGGGCCCGAGCCGGCCGCGCCGTAGTGAAGGACGTTGGGGTTGTCGTGGAAGACTTCGCCCAGGCCATGGCCGCAGAAGTCCCGGACGACCGAGCAGCGCTGGGATTCGACATAGGTCTGGATGACGTGGCCGATGTCGCCGAAGGTCGCGCCGGGCTTCACCACCGCGATGCCGCGCCCCATCGCCTCATAGGTGATGTCCACCAGCCGCCGCGAGCGAGCCGAGACCTCGCCGACGCCGTACATGCGGCTGGTGTCGCCGTGCCAGCCGTCGACCACGACCGTGACGTCGATGTTGATGGTGTCGCCTTCGCGCAGCGGCCGCGGACCCGGGATGCCGTGGCAGACCACGTGGTTGGGCGAGATGCAGACCGTCTTGGCGTAGCCGCGATAGAACAGGCAGGCGGGCAGGGCGCCGTGGTCCAGCACGAACTCGCGCGCGAGGCGGTCCAGATCCTCGGTCAGGACGCCAGGCTTCACCTCGGGAACCAGCAGGTCCAGGCACTCTGCCGCCAGCCGGCCGGCCCTGCGCATGCCTTCGAAGGCCTCGGACGGATGCACCTTGATCGCCGAGGTGCGGATGGGAATGTCCAGGACGTCGGGCTCGCCCATGATCGCTCCAGATCAGATGCCGGCCCCCGCGCCGGCCCAGGGGATGGGCCCTGAGACGCGGATCGCCTCGATCCCTATGTCGCAACCCCGGCAGAGGATTTCAACGCCCCTCGCCGCCGCCTCCTTGAGGCCCGCCGCATAAGCCGGGTCGAGGTCGGCCGCCGTGTCGAACCGGTCGCAGTCGGTGCGCTGGACGATGAACAGCATCACCGCGCGGGCGCCGGCCTCGACTTCGCGCGACAGCTCCTTCAGGTGCTTGAGCGATCGGGCGGCGACGCAGTCGGGGAATTCCGCGAGACCGCCGCCGCGCGAGAGGTGGACGTTCTTGATCTCCAGCCAGCAGGGCGGACGATCCGGCGAGGTCAGGAGGAAGTCGACCCGGCTGTTCTGGCCGTACTTCACCTCGCGCCGCACCTCGGCATAGCCGGCCAGCTCAGGGATCATGTCCTCGGCCAGGGCTTCGGCGACCAGGCGGTTGGGATGCATGGTATTGATCCCCACCAGGCCGCCGTCGGCCTCCACCAGCTCCAGCGTGTGAGGCAGCTTGCGGCTGGGCGCATCGCTCCTCGACAGCCAAGCCCGCAGGCCCGGCGTGTTCAGCCCCAGCATGGCGCCGGGATTGGGGCAATGGGCGGTGACCTCGCGCCCGTCGTCCAGCACGACGTCGGCGAAGAAGCGCTTGTAGCGCTGGACGAGGCGGCCGCGCTCCAGGGACGAGATGAACCGCATAATCCGCCAAGTAGGGCCTGGCGGCCCATCGCGCGAGGGGTGATGGCCGGCTCGGGTCAAGCCGGCTAGGCTTCCCGAGTCTTCGGGGGCCGAGACCATGAGCTTCATCACCCGCCGCAAGTCGATCGACCAGATCACGGTGCACGAGGAGCATCACCGGCTCAAAGCCACGCTTTCGTGGCCGCACCTGGTGGCGCTGGGCGTCGGCGCGATCGTCGGCACCGGCATCTACACCCTGACCGGCATCGGCGCGGGCCTGGCCGGGACCGGCCGTGATCCTGTCGTTCGCCTTGTGTGGCGTCATCTGCGCCTGCGCCGCGCTGTGCTACGCCGAGGCCGCCACGCTAATGCCCGCGGCGGGCAGCGCCTATACCTACAGCTACGCAGTGCTGGGCGAGCTCCTGGCCTGGATCGTCGGCTGGAGCCTGATCCTCGAATACACCGTGGCCGCCAGCGCCGTGGCCGTGGGCTGGTCCTCCCACGTGGCGGAATTCATCCAGGCGGCCGGCTGGCCTTTCCCGGCCCAACTCTTGAACGGCCCGGAGGCCGGCGGCGTCATCAACCTGCCCGCCATGCTGATCTCCGCGATGGTGACCGGCCTCCTGATCGTTGGCACCCGCGAGAGCGCGACGATCAACCTGGTCCTGGTGGCGATCAAGCTCGCCGCGCTGGTGCTGTTCGTCGCCCTGGCCTCGACCGCGTTCGATGCGGCCCGCTTCCATCCCTTTGCGCCGTTCGGATACGGCGCCCACGTCGACCTGGACGGGACCAAGCGGGGGGTGCTGGCCGCCGCCGCCCTGATCTTCTTCGCCTTCTATGGCTTCGACACGGTCTCGACCGCCGCCGAGGAGACCAAGAACCCGGGCCGGGACCTGACCATCGGCATCATGGGCTCGATGATCCTCTGCACGGCGATCTATGTCGCGGTGGCGGCGGCCGCCCTCGGCGCCGCGTCCTACCAGACCCTCGCCAGCACCGGCGCGCCGCTGGTGGATGTGCTCACCAAGCTCGGCCAGGGCATGGCCGCCCAGGTCGTGGCCGGGGCGGCGATCATCGCCCTGCCCACGGTGATCCTGGTGCTGATGTACGGCCAGAGCCGGATCTTCTTCGTCATGGCGCGCGACGGCCTGCTGCCCCAGGGACTGGCCACGGTGAACCCGCGGCGCGGCACGCCGGTCCTGATGACCCTGATCACCGGCGTGGTCGTCATCGCCATCGCCGGCTTCGTGCCTCTGGCCAAGATCGCCCTGTTGGCCAACGCCGGGACGCTCCTGGCCTTCATCGCGGTGGCGGTGTGCGTGCTCATCCTGCGCGTCCGCGACCCAGGACGGCCGAGGGTCTTCCGCACGCCCCTGGTCTGGATCATCGCGCCGGGGTGCGTGATCGGCTGCCTCTACCTCTTCCTGAACGGCCTGCCGGCCTTCACCCAGGAATGGTTCCTGTTCTGGAACGGGATCGGCCTGGTGGTCTTCCTGCTCTACGGGGTGCGCAAGAGCCGGCTGGCGAAGGCGGCATAGGGCGGGCGACAAGCCCGCCCGTCTCGGCTAGAACGCGCGCCTTCCCATCCCTGCGAGGCGCGCCATGGCCGATCCCGAGAACACCCTGATCATGACCCTCGAAAGCGGGCCGGTGACGATCGAGCTGCTGCCCGACATGGCGCCCGGCCACGTCGAGCGGATCAAGGAACTGGCCCGCGAAGGGTTCTATGACGGGGTCGTCTTCCACCGGGTGATCGACGGCTTCATGGCCCAGGGCGGCGATCCCACCGGCACCGGGACCAGCGGATCGGACAAGCCGAACCTGAAGGCCGAGTTCTCGCGCGAGCCGCACGTGCGCGGCGTCTGCTCCATGGCCCGCACCAACAACCCGCATTCCGCCAACAGCCAGTTCTTCATCTGCTTCGACGACGCCACCTTCCTGGACGGCCAGTACACGGTCTGGGGCAAGGTCACCGAGGGCATGGACCACGTGGACGCCCTGCCCAAGGGCGAGCCCCCGCGCCAGCCCGGAAAGATCGTCTCGATGAAGGTGGCCGCGGACGCCTGACGCTTGCGGCTGGACGACTTCGACTTCGACCTGCCCGAGGACCGGATCGCGCTGCGTCCGGCCGAGCCGCGGGATGCGGCGCGGCTGCTGGTGGTCCCGAGCGATGGCGCTTTCCAGGACCTGAGCTTCCACGACCTGCCGTCGCTCCTGCGCCCTGGCGACGCCCTGGTGCTGAACGACACCAAGGTCATCCCGGCGAGGCTCACAGGCGTGCGCGAACGCGACGGATCCGCCGTCGCGATCGAGGCCACCTTGCACCGGCGCCTTTCGCCCTCGCGCTGGACCGCCTTCATGAAGCCCGGCAAGCGGTTGAAGCCGGGCGACCGCGTCCGCTTCGGCGAACGGACGGACCGGGCGTGCCTGCTGGGCGCGCTCGACGCCGTGGTGAAGGCCAAGGGGGAGGGGGGCGAGGTCGAGCTCGGCTTCGACCTTTCCGGACCGGACCTGGACACGGCCATCGCCGAGCGGGGCGCCATGCCGCTGCCGCCCTACATCGCCGCGCGCCGCGCCGAGGACGAGCAGGATCTCGTGGACTACCAGACCGTCTACGCCCGCCCCGAAGGCTCGGTCGCCGCCCCCACGGCGGGTCTCCACTTCACGCCCCGGCTCCTCGGCGAGCTGCAGGCCAGGGGCATCGGCCTGCACAGGCTGACGCTGCACGTGGGTGCGGGCACCTTCCTGCCGGTCAAGACCGAGGATGTGGCGGGGCATCGGATGCATCCGGAGTGGGGCGAGGTCTCGACCGCGACGGCCGAGGCGCTGAACGCGGCCCGCGCCGCCGGCGGCCGCATCGTCTGCGTCGGCACCACATCCTTGCGCCTGCTCGAGAGCGCGGCGGGCGAGGACGGCGTCATCCGCCCCTTCGCGGGCGAAACCTCCATCTTCATCACGCCCGGCTATCGCTTCCGCGCCGCGGATGTCCTGGTCACCAACTTCCACCTGCCGCGCTCGACCCTCTTCATGCTGGTCGCGGCCTTCGCGGGCCTGGAGCGCATGCGCGCCGCCTACGCCCACGCGATCGAGGCGGGCTACCGCTTCTACTCCTACGGCGACGCCTGCTTTCTGGAGCGGGTGGATGGGTGAGGCCGCTGCAGATATGGCCCTCCCCCTGGAGGGGGGAGGGTCGGGGTGGGGGTGGCGCCAACTCCGCGCCGCCGCGTCGGCCGGTTTGATCGAGGCAGACGGAGCTGACCGCGTTCGATCTCACGCCAACAAAGGCGGCGGAAATGTCGCCACCCCCTCTCCCGGCCTCTCCCCCTTCCAGGGGGAGAGGAGCGCGCGCTGATGGCGGCCTTCCCCTTCCGTATCGATGCGACCGACGGCGCCGCACGAACCGGCGTGATCACTACGCCAAGAGGCGAGATCCGCACGCCGGCCTTCATGCCGCTGGCCACGGCCGGGACGATCAAGGCGCTGACGGTCGACCAGGTGCAGCCAGGTCGGCGCGGACATCGTGCTCGGCAACACCTATCACCTGATGCTGCGGCCCGGCGCCGAGCGGGTGGCGCGGCTGGGCGGGCTGCACAGGTTCATGCGCTGGGACGGACCGATCCTGACCGACTCCGGCGGCTTCCAGGTCATGTCCCTGGCCAAGATCTCCAAGGTCACCGAAGACGGCGTGACCTTCCAGAGCCATATCGACGGCTCGCGCCATGCGCTCTCGCCGGAGCGGTCGATCCAGATCCAGGCCGACCTGCTGGGCTCGGACATCGTCATGCAGCTCGACGAGTGCGTGAGCTGGCCGGTCGAACAGGCGCGGGCCGCCGACGCCATGGAGCGGTCGCTGCGCTGGGCGGGGCGGTGCAAGGCGGCGTTCGGCGCGCGCGAGGGACAGGCCCTCTTCGGCATCCAGCAGGGCTCCACCTTCGAGCCGCTTCGCCGCCAGTCGGCCGAGCGCCTGGTCGAGATGGGCTTCGACGGCTACGCCATCGGCGGCCTCGCCGTCGGGGAGGGGCACGAGGGCATGCGCGAGGTGCTGGACTATGCCCCCTCCATGCTGCCGGCCGACCGGCCGCGCTATCTGATGGGCGTCGGCAAGCCCATCGACCTCGTCGAGGCGGTGGCCCGGGGCGTGGACATGTTCGACTGCGTCCTGCCCACCCGTTCGGGCCGGCATGGCCAGGCCTGGTCGTGGGGCGGGGCCTTCAACCTGAAGAACGCGCGCTTCGCCGAGGACGACGAGCCGCTCGATCCCGAGAGCGACTGCCCGGCCAGCCGCGACTATTCCAAGGCCTACCTGCACCATCTGGTGAAGTCCGGAGAGATCCTCGGCCAGGTGCTTCTGTCCTGGCACAACGTCGCCGTCTTCGAAGCCCTGATGGCCGAGATGCGCGAGGCGATCGCCGAAGGGCGCCTGGACGCCCTGCGCAAGGAGATCGTGGCGCGCGGTGATAGCATCGAGCCATGATCCGGCAGGACTATGCGCTGTTCGACACGACGCTGGGCGCCTGCGCCGTCGCGTGGGGCGAGGCCGGCCTGATCGGCGTCTGGCTTCCGGAAGCGGATGAGGCGCGCCTGCGGGCGCGGCTGCTGCGCAAGTTCCCCGAGGCGGCCGAAACGGCGCCGCCTCCGGACGTGAAAGTCGCCATCGATGGCATTGTCCGCCTGTTCGCCGGCGAGGCGGTCGACCTGTCGGCCGTCCGGCTCGACTTCGAGGGCATGCCGCGTTTCCTGAAGCGCATCTATCGAGATCGCCCGCACGATCCAGCCCGGCGCGACCCTGACCTATGGCGAGGTCGCCGAGCGCCACGGCCCGCCCGTCACCGCGCGGGAGGTCGGCGAGGCGATGGGCAAGAACCCCTTCCCGGTGATCGTGCCCTGCCACCGGGTGACGGCGGCGGGCGGCAAGCTCGGCGGCTTCTCCGCGACCGGCGGGGTGGAGACCAAGCGCAGGCTCCTGGCCATCGAGGCGGTGCACGGCCAGGCGTCGTTGCCGCTGTTCGCCGCCGGACGCTCCGACGGATGAGCGCCTGCATCGCCCTGCTCCGCGCCGTCAATGTGGGTGGGCGCGGCATGGTCGCGATGGCCGACCTGCGCCAGGCCTTCGCGGCGATGGGGTTCGCCGAGGCCCGCACCCTGCTTCAGTCGGGCAATGTGGTGTTCGACGGCGGCGGCGCGGCGCCCGAGGCGCTGGAGGCCCTGATCGAGCGGGAGCTGAAGGCGCAACTCGACCTCGAGACCGTCGTCCTGGTCCGCACGGCCGACGCCTGGTCCCGGATCATCGCGGCCAATCCGTTCGCCCGGGAAGCGCGTGACGACCCTGGTCATCTTCACGTCATGCCGCTGAAGAGCGCGGTCGAGGCGGCCGCGGTCGAGGCGCTGCAGGCCGAGGTCAAAGGCCCGGAGCTGATCCGGGCCGGGCCGCAAACCCTTTATGTCACTTACCCTGACGGCAGTGGTCAGTCCAAACTAACCAATCGGGTCATCGAATCAGCGGCTGAAGACCCGCGGCACGGCCCGCAACTGGAACACCGTCACAAAACTGATGGCGCTGGCGGGCGGCTGAGGCCGGCTTGCTGTGCGCGCGGGCGCCGCCTATGGTCCGCGCCGCTTTCGGCCGCCCGGCCGATCCTCCAGTGGGCCGGTAGCTCAGCGGTAGAGCATCCGACTTTTAATCGGATGGTCGAGGGTTCAATTCCCTCCCGGCCTACCATCTTTTCAACGACTTAGCGGGAGCGAGGCAGCCCCGGTTTGTTCTGGGGACACAGCTGGGGACACGCTTGGCGCGAGGGGAAGTTCGCGCCAGACGGATCAGCCTCCGGTGCAGCTTTCCAAACGGCGATCTCTATGGGCCGTATGTCAGCCCGCGGTTAATTTCGTCCCGGGCCTTAAGGCGCGCCTTCAGCCTTATCAAGTCCTGTATCATCTTTTGCATAAGAGGGTCGTGTAAGTGAGCTTCTACAAACGCCTTATTAAAGACATTGTCCATTGTTCTATCCTTAATCGGAAATAAAACTGGCGCGATTCCTTGGCCTGGGGAAAACCATATCGCGTCCAACCTATGGTTCTCATCTATGTCTGGTATGTCCAACATTATATGTATCTCCGAATTTCGTTCATAGGTTCGTTCCTTTATTAATCCCGGGGGGAGCGCTATCCGGTAAATTGGGGACTCATAATCATCGCCGATATACATGCAGCAAATCGTTGCCACTTTGCCATCATCATACACGGCAGAAGTGTAGTTGTCAGAATTAGATACAGTCATGTTAACATATGGCCTTAGTGTAATATAGCATGCGGCCGTGCTAAAGATTCCCTCTATGCCAAATATCCTGCAAGCTTCAACTCTGGCGAAATATCCGTTTGCCTTCTCAAACGGACTATGGCTGCGGCCAGAGATTATCTTCCCTTGAAGCGAGAATGAATACCTATGCATTCCACCAATTTCGGTCAAATCAGCGGCTGGCCTCTTTTCAAGCACTCCCAAGATGAACATAACAATACTTGATAATAGGGCTAGAAGGGCTGTAAACGCAACAATCGCGAAGGGATTTGAATAGAATTCGCCTTTTCTCTAAACCTTCAGTTGGCTGAGTAGGTTTTGGCTTGCGCGCCTTAGCGGCCATTCCTCCCTCCATTTCGGGCCGAGTGAATTGCGGCCATCCGACGTTTGTCAACAGACGTGTACGCGCCATACTTGCGAATGAGGAGATCGGCGCTCCGGCTGATTGCCCCTTCCATCCGCCGGCCTGGATTACAGTTGGATCACTCTAACGCACGGCCCCAGGATGGCGCGCAGCTCGCCCATTGTCAGCCATGGGCGGCGAGCATGGATCATCCGGTGACAGTTGGCACACACCAAGGCCAGGTCAGTTAGCTTCGTAGCTTGCCCCGGAGTGATTTCATGCACCGGCCGGGTATGGTGCGCCTCCATGAAGCCTGAGCCGCGCATAGCTCTGGTCTTCTTGGTCTGAACGAGTTTCCGGTTGCGCTCACGGCTCCGGTGCAGCCGGGTCAGAATCCGGCCCTCCGCTGCCTCCTCGGTGCCGTCGTCATCGTCACCGGCCTGGGAACCGATTTCAGCGCTCTCAGCCTCGATCGCGGTTCGAATGGCCGCCGCGACCGACGCCAAGCGTTCAGGATTGTGGCCAAACTCCGCCCATATCTCCGCTTCAAGGCCCGCCCCGTGCGGAAGGCCGGCCCTCTCGTCATCGGGATCATGGCGGCTGAGGTTCGCCACCTTCATCGAAACGCCGTTGGGGTTGCGAAAGGTGTGATCGCCGGTGGAACCGATCTTTTGAGCGTAGCGGTTCAACAGCCCCGAAAGAGCGATGATGTCGGGGTCGTTCTGATCGGGGATCGTCGGACGGCGGCGCATGTACAATTCAAAGGCCAAGATTGTCTCATCTCGGTCCCAATCGGGGTTGCGCAGCTTGGACTTGGCGTCTTTGCCGCGCGCAGCTGGCCTACGGAGAGCAGCCTTTCGAGCGCATGGAACCCCGAGAGCGGCACCCGGTAGCCCGGCTGCTCAACTGCCCGGGAGTTTCGCTCACGCCCGTAGCTGCCCCGGGCGGCCCATACGATCGGGTGCGCTCTCCAAGGGCCGGATACCTCAGACCATCCGACTATCGCGCCGAGGCGGCCGTCATAGTGGAAGACAACGTCACCCGGCCCGGTCTCGCGAAAGAGGGTGTAGCGCCAGTTCTCGCGGCCACTCGCATCATGGTCCGGAGCCCAAAGGTCCCCCCTATGTCAATGCGGTCGGTCGCCTCCATCCAGAAGCGCTCCTCCGGCTTTTCCTGCCACCAACGTCCACCCATACCTCCTCCCCATCACGCACCGAGGCAGGCTTGAACATAAGCAAAGACATCGCTGGGCGGCCGAAGCCGCGGGAACACGTCGGACGCAAACGTAGTTTCCGACGAACTACCTATGCGACACTTGAATTTCTTCCTTCCACACTGCGCCTCAATTTCTTTACGCCTCAACGCGAAATACCCCTTCAGAATGCCGAGCAAAAACCAAAGTAAATACTTACCTCTAAGCCAAGACAGGAGATCTTGTCCGGTCGAGTCGCGCCCTCCAATACCTGACCCGACATCGATCCAGCCCGTCCGGGACGATTCCAACCCGCCCACACGCCTTCGATAGAAATTTCCCCCCAATCTTCAACGAAGCTGTGTCTGAAATCAGATGCATATTCTCCAGTCGTAAGTTATTAAGATTTAGCGACGCCCCGGCCTCTTTAGCGGAAAGCACATACGAAGTGAGTATTCGCATGGCCGAAACAAATCGTGGCAACTCCGCTTTAACCTTCATCCAGCTGCCCGTCACTATATGCCCCGGCGGTGCATTGTCTAACTCAACTGCCACAATATCCGGTACTCTAGAATCGAACAAGTACGACTCCACAGAATAGCCAGATGTGCAAAACAAGCCCTTCAAACCCAGCCTTCGATCGGGTATGTAATCCGATAAGTCCCTATCCACAAAATACATAGTCAGTTTATGTCTAAGATCCATTGCGATAATTTCATCGTATGCCCTAAGAACGCCATCGTATCCATCCATCTCATATGTGTACACGTCTACCTCTGTCAAATTTCGCACGATGGCAGGATAGAGAAGCTTATCATATCCCCCTTCGAGGAACAGATGTACTCCAACTCCTTGAGCTGCCAGTATCCTGTATCTATGTATCTGCGCCGCAAATGGGACGGCGGCTGCGGCCATAACGTCCTTATAGTCACTCACCAATTGATCCCCCCCGCCTGATATATTTTACTATATCTCGCGCGTACGGTCTCAACGAGTTCGCATATATGAACGGGGAGTGTGTAACTGCGATAAGCTTTTTGCACTTTGGATTGTGATACACATCATCTAAAAATGTTTCTTGCCACGGTACAGACAAAGAGAGTTCCGGCTCATCGATTATTATCCAGTGATCCGAAGCGTCACCGAAATACAGGATCGAAAATAGAGAGACGATCTGCTTTTCACCGGACGAAAGGCTGCCGAGGTCAATCTGCTGACCGAGATCATTTTCGATCTTTATGGTGTATGAGACCGGATCATAGCTGACATTTTTTGCCGGATGAAAGTAACGATTGAGCGTATCGAATAGAGATCTGGCCCGTAGTTCACGTTGCTCAATGGTTGTTACCAAGGTCGATAGCCGCTGAAAGAAATACCCGAGATATCTCGTCTCGACACTTGGGTTTGGGTCATCGCGTAACGCCTTGACACGTGTGCTCAACAAGTGCTGGTCGCTGGCATTGAGTGCGTTTTCTTCGACGCGAGAAAGAACCTTGTTGATGTCGGCGTCCTCGATCGATCCAAAGAATGTGGTGTCTAGTTTTTCTGCTGCCCCGCGAATAATGTCCCGCAGGTATCCAGACATCAGGCCCCCCAGTTGAGAACGAGCAAACGTCAGCAGCGACGCCGAAGTGGTATTCCAGAGTGATTGGATATCCTCCATGCCGAACTGTATGATTTCGTGATACCGTGCAGTCTTACGATCAAAAGCGAGTTCGGCATCGCCATACCGCCGCATTTGTTCGAGTAAGCGTGGAAACAGAGCTCTAAAATCTTGTTCGATCCGCCTATAAGTGGGGAGAAAAAGGATTTGCCCGCTAACCGCTTCCTTTAGGTCGCTTTCGAGATTTACGACATCGGCCATGTCGGGATCGTCGCGAAATTGAGTTCTGAAATGGGATCGCACTCTTTCGAGTTCTGGCATGGGTATGCCGGTAACGACGGAAAGGCGGCTCAGTTCAGGGGTGCGCAGTGGGCGCGGACTAACAAATAGATCGAGGTCAGAGGTACCGCTGAGGAGCCGCTCGATGCGTTCAGCAACTGCGGAGCCGCGCGAGCCGGGACCCCTGAGATATTGAGCACACTGTGACCGTGTAATCGAGTGGATGTGGCCATTAGCATGATACTCGACTTTGTCGAATTGAATTGTTGCTAGGCGTGACCATTGGAATGTAAGGAACATATATAAGCAGGAGATGATCGTGCTTTTTCCGAGTCCATTTGGTCCGATAAGCACGAGCGCCTCGTCATTGAGCGGTATCTGTACATCAAAGGCTCCGTGAAGACCTTTGATGACAAAGGATGCCTCTGGTGGTACGGCGCGACGCGTGCGCCGTGGCTGCCGTGGTTTGGCCATGGGTTCCCCGCGTACAGTGAAGCTAAGCGTGCTCTGGGAGGGGCGCAACGCCAGCGTCCCGTATAGGAGTTGCCACGTTCGGACGGTTTGGTCGAGTGCGCCTTGTCTCGCTGCGCACAGGTCCGTCGGAGTTGCGTGGTGTTCCCCTACGGATCGCATTTCCTTTGTCGGGCGGAGCCTGCTGCGATGGACCTTCCGGGATATTACGATGCGCTGATCGCCCGCTTTGGCGAGGCCGTAGTGGTCGAGCCTCGAAGCGTGTCCTTTGTCGATGGTGCCGTGCCGACAGCCAACGACTGTCACGACAACGTTGACAGGGTTGTCCGGGAGAACCCGGGCAATGAGGCCGTCCGCGGGTTCTTCATTCAACAGATTGCACTGACACGAACTTTCATTCTTCACCATCATGGAGTGGTGCGGGGTCCGGACGGTAGGCTGTACGATCCGACGCCCATCCTCGGGTTTACGCGACCCGCATTTCTGCCTCACCGGGGCTCGGAAGCGGACTTCGATGAACTTCGCAAGTTCGGTCAGGTCTACTGGCCACCCAATGATTTCGTGGACGTGCTCGGGGCTATAATCGGTCAATTCGGGCAGGTTGGACGATAGTTCTAAGCGCGGAGTGGCGCGAGCCGTTCGCCCTGATTAGCGAGGTGCATCATCACCCCGGCGTCGTGAAACGTGCCTGACTTGTGCAAGGCTTCGGTGAAGGCCGCAGGAGCGTTGGCCAAGGCTGCGGCCGCCGCCGCGAGCTTTGCGCTGGCCTGCTCGGGGCCGCCGGCCATGCGCTCGAACAACGCGTTTTGCTCGCGAACCCAAAGCTGCCGCTGGGGCTCCGACATGCGGTTGTATCTCTGACCCACGTCAACGGCGCGTTCGATGACGGCCGGGCCGATCTGCGGCGGGAAGCCGACGCCCGATAGCCACGCCTTGGCCTCCCGGTCGAACTCCGCCAACGTCGAAACGTCAGTGCCTACCGGAAGACGGCCGAGGTAGTCGATCCGGTACTCTGACGGATCGGCGGGCGCGCCGAACGTCTCTCTGAATTGGCGCTCTTCCTCGCTGGGCTCCTCGACCTCGACAAGCTCGGCCTCATAGCCATCCGCTTCCAAGGCGGCTCTGATCTCTTCCTCCGGCACGCCAGCCGCTAGGAGGGCGTCGGCCAGCTCCATCGCCTGTGCATCGGTCAGGGGCGGCGTTTTCGTATTCGAGGGCTCAGGGATGCCCGGCCCGTCGCCATCGGCCTCCACGGGTGCGCTGTCGCCCCGCAAGGCGGCGTTGACGCGGCCAGGGTCCATTCCGTGTCGGATCAGCTCGGCGGCCATCGCCTGCGACTGCTCGGGGGTGAAGAGGTCGGCCACTGCGCCGGCCGGTGGGTCTTGGGTGATCGTTTCATCGGTCATTGTGGGGATCCTTTAGCTGGGGCCGGCGCGGATAGCCTGGGGTATTGGCTAAAGGGCGCGGTCCGGGTTTTCGGCTGGCGGCGCGTGAGCGAACGGACAGTCGGTTAGGATTTGCGCGCTTGCGTTCGGGGGTACCCCGGCACCCACCCCGGTCTATTTCGACCTTGGTCGCACGCGTGGTGGCCGCGAACTGTCCGACCGCACCGGGGCCGTTGAGTTGCGCTAGGAACCGCTGACCTTCCGCCGTCTTGGCGAGCAGCGCGCGAGCATCTGCACGCCGCTTGGGTTCAAACACGGCGTCGGTAGCCTCAGCTTTCAGCCGCTCAACGAGGAGCCGGCCGGCGAGCTGAAGGTACGCGGAAAGCAGCTCGCTCGCTGCCTCCGCCCTGGATTGTTGATGAGCGGGCTTAGGCATCGGCTGGCTCCTCCGGAGTGCCAAACGCCTCGGCACGTTCGGCGGGCAGGGGTTCCACGACTTCGAATTCAGCGTCTCGGACGCCCGCAGCGGACAAGAGGGGCCGAGGATCGATCCCAAGCTCGTCCGTGAGGCGGCGGACGTTGGCGATGAGCGTGGCCGCGTCTGGGATGCGCTCAACAGTGATCTTGTGTTCGGTGTGAGCGTGCAGCCCCGATCGGTTAAAAAGCTCGGTGGCGGCCTTTAGGCGGTCTTTGGGGTCAACCTTGGGGTCCTGCGCAATCTGCTCAATGACCCGGATGGCCATCGGCGCGGTCGTGCGAATGAGCTTCTGAGCTTCCTCATGAATGGCCGCTTGGACGCGCGCGTCATGCGCCAGACGCCAGCCTGTCGCCTTCAAGGTGTCCGCGTTGCCTGCATATCCGGCCAGTTCGGCGGCCTTGGCCTGAGAGCAGCCGGTCTGAAGGATCGCCAAGACGAATTGGCGCATCCTCGGCGAAAGCGCCTGCATCGCCGGGCCGAAGGACGAACCCGGCCCAGAGATAGGAGGCGCGGGGAAAGCGCCCGCGCGCCAGCTCAGCGGCAGACTTCGGGCGCGGATATGCCGTTTCGGCGTTTAAACGATCCCCGCCCGACTGCCCGACATACGCGCGCCACTCCTCCGGCAAGAGCGCATGACCGCGGATGCTGCCTCGGAACCCCGCGGATCTCCGCGCCGTTGGCCAGTTGCCAGAAGGAACCGGACGAACGGTCCGAACGGATGGCCTAACCGCTCGGCCGCCCGCCAAACGATCCTGATTTCGTCGAACGAGAGGAACCGGGTCCGGGCCTTCTCCCCTTCGCGGGCCATGCCGGGCACGATCGGTGACACGTCGATAAGGCCGCGTAGGAGCGCCCAATTGAACAGCTTACGGATACAGGCGAGCGTCCGATTGGCCTGATAGAGGCTGTCCTGTTCGATGGCGTCTAGCAGCGTGACAACGTCCGCGCGGGTGATCTCTGACAGGAGCCGGCCGCGCCAACGAGGCGTGACCCGTTTGTCGAGTAGCGCTTCAACCTGCCGCCGCCAGCCTGTCCGCTTCTTGGCGTAGTGGCGCTTGATGAACTCGGCGGCGACGTTCTCCCACTTGAGCGCTTCGTCGCGAGCCGCAACGGCCTTGGCCTGACTACGCGGCTCCCGCGGGTCCTTGCCTGTCCGGCAGGCGCGAAGGACGTTGGAAGCTTCCTCCCGAGCGTCGGCCAGCTTCATCGCCATAGCATCGCCGAGCGTCACCCGGATCGGGGCCGTTTGGCCCTTGATCCTGGCCCGCACCACGAAGCTCTTGGCCCCGCCGCTGGTCACCCGGAGAGCGAGAGCTGGAACAACCGCATCGAAGATTTCCAGGCGGCCGGTGGGTGGAGCGCCGAGCTTGTCGATCATCGCTTCGGTAAGCTGATTTCGCATCTCATCCTCCAATCGGATGGTCCGCCGATACCAATCGGATGGTCCGGTGGGGACACGCCGGGGACACGCTTTGCGGGCGCTTAGCGACGTGGGCCAAGCTCGACCTATGTTGGAGAATGCTGAGAAAGTTTCAAGAGTCTCAGATGGTTAAGCGTGTTACTTGTTGAGACGTGCTGAACCCTGCAAAGGCCGAAAAGTCGACTTTTAATCGGATGGTCGAGGGTTCAATTCCCTCCCGGCCTACCAACCTTCCGCCCCGACCAGTCCCGAAGACGTCCCTGCCGGCTGAGCCGCCAAGGCTGCAACTTGTCCGCGAGGTTGGTTTGGAGGAAGCTCGCCGCGGGCAGGGGCCGGGCTCGATGGCGGCGCTCAAGATCCAGTTCGGTTTCCGGGGCGGGGCCCTGCATCTGACCGGCGTGGACTCGTCCGGCCATCCCGCGCCGCCGTCCGACCCGATCCTGCCGCCGGCCATGGGCTTCTGGCTCTCGGTGCACGACAAGGCAGGCGTCCAGGTCCACGCCCAGATCCTGAACGATCCCCGCACTGGCGGCGGAACGGCGCCCGAACGCCCCGTGCGCGACAGGGACTATATCGCCTTCACCCCGGACCCTGGCGCGGATGGGTTCATCGTCTTCCACCTGGCCTTCCAACCCTCGACGTCGGGACCGTCGGTGGCGCTCTTCCCGCTGAAGCGCAGCTGGGGTTTCAACGACCTGCTGCAGAAGCTGCTCAAGCCGTTCAAGCCCCGCAAACAGCGCGCGTGGCTTCTTGTCCTGTCGGACGGCTTCGCGCAGGACGAGGCCGCCAAGTTCGACGCCTTTGCGGACGCGTTCGTCGACGCGCTCTGCGCCGCGCCGCCCTTCGCGGACTTCTCCGCACTGCGCGGCGCCATCGTCAAGCGGGCCGGCCCGGCGACGGCCGGGGGCGGGTTGCACTGGAAGATCACCGAGCTGGCCGACCGGCCCCTGATCGAGGTAGACCCGAGCGTAACCACCAGGTTCGTCTGGGGCCTGGACGTCGATCCGGTCAATGTGCTGGTGGTGGTGAACCTCGACCGCTATGGCGGCTCGGGCGGCGATCCGGCCGTGACCGCCGTGGGCGCGCCCGGCCAGCAGCTGAACGCCATCCGCGCCGCCATCCACGAGCTCGGCCATTCCGCCTTCGCCCTGGCCGACGAGTACGCCATCGCCGGGTCCGGCGCCTCGTCCTCGCCTATAGAGCTCAACGTCGCCCAGGACGAGCCCAGCGTGCGGGCCAAGTGGGGCGAGCTCCTGACGCCGGGGATCGCCCTGCCGACGGCGGCTGAGCCCCAGCCCGGCGGGCCGCCGGTCGAGACCCTCGTGGGCATGTTCCAGGGTGCCAAGTGGGACCCGGTGGGCAACTACCGCTCCCAGCTGAACTGCCGCATGCGCAGCGTCGAGTTCGACTTCTGCGCCGCCTGCCAGTCGGTGATCCGCTCGGTCCTGCAGAGCGAGCTCTAGGCGGTCGCCATTCGACTGGCCGCGCAGGCATAGGCCTGGGTCCCGCGGGTGAAGACCCTGTCTTCGGGCGTGATGGCCGCGATCGGGATGTCGTCCAGCCGCGCCAGCCGCTCGTAGATCGGGCCGAAGTCCTGCAGGGTCTCGTCGAGCAGCTGCTGCAGCGAGGGCAGGACGAAGTAGACCTGCTGGTAGTCGTCGATGCGGTAGGGCGTGCGCATCACCCGGACCATGTCGAAGCCCAGGCGGTTGGGTGAGGGGGTCTCCAGGCTGAAGACGGATTCGCCGGCCGAGGAGACGATGCCCGCGCCATAGATGCGAAGGCCCTCGGGAGTCTCCATCAGGCCGAACTCGACCGTGTACCAGTAGAGCCTCGCCAGATTGTGCAGGCGCCCCAGGCGCATGGCGCGCCGGCCGCCCTCGCCATAGGCCTGCATGTAGTCGGCGAAGACCGGGTCGGTCAGCATCGGCACATGGCCGAAGACGTCGTGGAAGACGTCGGGCTCCTGCAGATAGTCGAGCTGGTCGGCCTTGCGGATGAACCGCCCGGCGGGAAAGCGCCGGTTCGCCAGGTGGTCGAAGAAGACCTCGTCGGGCACGAGCCCGGGCACCGCCACGACCGTCCAGCCGGTCAGAGCGCTCAGCTTCCCGTTCATCGTCCGGAAGTCGGGAATGCCCTGGCCATGCAGGTCCAGCGCCTGCAGCCCCTTCAAGAAGGGCTCGCAGGCCCGGCCTGGCAGCAGCGCCGCCTGGCGCTCGCAGAGGGTGACCCAGACCTCGTGCTCGCCCGGCGAATAGGCGGCCCAGTCCTGGTCGATGGTCCAGTCCGCGCGCGCGCCCGGCGGCGGGCCGGCGGCGAAGGAATCCGCGCTCATGACATCAATATGCGCCTTTCCGCCGAAAGTTGCAGGGGCGCCGCGCCGTGCGCTATGCCCGCGCACCAAGTCCGAAGGGCCCCCCATGACCGAGATCATCGACATCACCGGCCGCGAGATCCTCGACAGCCGGGGCAATCCGACGGTCGAGGTCGACGTGACCCTGGAGGACGGCGCCTTCGGCCGCGCCGCCGTGCCTTCGGGCGCCTCGACCGGCGCGCACGAGGCGGTCGAGAAGCGCGACGGGGACAAGGCCCGCTATGGCGGCAAGGGCGTCCTCCAGGCGGTCGATGCGGTGAACCGCGAGATCTTCGACGCCCTTTCCGGGACCGACGCGGAGGACCAGCGCCGGATCGACCGGATCATGATCGAGCTCGACGGGACCTCGAACAAAGGCCGCCTCGGCGCCAACGCCATCCTCGGCGTCAGCCTGGCCACGGCAAAGGCCGCCGCCCAGAGCGCGGGCCTGCCGCTCTACAAGTACGTCGGCGGCGTGGGGGCCCGGGTGCTGCCCGTTCCCCAGATGAACATCATCAACGGCGGGGTCCATGCCGACAATCCGATCGACATCCAGGAGTTCATGCTGCTGCCGGTCGGCGCGCCGACCTTCGCCGAGGCGCTGCGCATGGGCGCGGAGATCTTCCATAAGCTGAAGACCGCGCTGCGCGAGGCAGGCCTGAACACCAACGTCGGCGACGAGGGCGGCTTCGCCCCGAACATCGGCTCGGCGCGAGAGGCCCTGGGATTCATCGTCAAGGCTGGCGAGGCGGCGGGCTACGCCGCCGGCGACGACTTCATGCTCGGCCTGGACGCCGCTGCGACGGAATTCTTCAAGGACGGCAAGTACGTGCTGGCGGGCGAGGGCAAGACGCTCGATCAGGCCGGCATGGTGGACTATCTCGCCGGCCTCGTCGCCGACTTCCCGATCGTCTCCGTCGAGGACGGCTGCGCCGAGGATGACTTCGAGGGCTGGAAGCTCCTGACCGACCGGCTCGGCAAGACGGTCCAGCTGGTGGGCGACGACCTCTTCGTCACCAATCCCGAGCGCCTGGCCATGGGGATCGCCAAGGGCCTGGCCAACTCCATCCTGGTCAAGGTCAACCAGATCGGGACCCTCAGCGAGACGCTTGACGCGGTGAGCCTGGCCCACAAGAGCGCCTACACCGCGGTGATGTCGCACCGCTCGGGCGAGACCGAGGACTCCACCATCGCCGACCTCGCGGTCGCCACCAACTGCGGCCAGATCAAGACCGGCTCGCTCGCCCGCTCCGATCGCCTGGCCAAGTACAACCAGCTCCTGCGCATCGAGGAAGAACTCGGCGACCAGGCGACCTTCGCCGGAAAGGCCGCGCTGAAGCTGGGTTAGACCTTTGCTCTGGACGCGACCTGTTCGGTCAGACGGTCGGCCCGCCTGAGCTGAGGAACGACCAGCGCCATCACCGCGACCGCGCCCATCGACAGGACGCCGCCGATGGCGGCCGCCCAGGGCGCGCCGAGGAACCCGGCCACGATGCCGCTCTCGAAGTCGCCCAGGCGGTTCGAGCCGCCGACGAACACCGAGCTCACCGCACTGACGCGCCCGCGCATCTCGTCGGGCGTGGCCACCTGGACCAGGGTCTGGCGCACCACGACGCTGACCATGTCGAAGCCGCCCGCCGCCGCCATCAGGACCAGCGACAGCCAGAAGCTCCTCGACAGGCCGAAGGCGGCGGTCATCAGGCCGTAACCCGCGACCGACCAGAGGAAGATCGCCCCCGTGCGCCGCCGGATCGGCAGCTGCGCCAGGGTGAACCCCACGATCATCGCCCCGACCGCCGGCCCGCTCTGGAGCAGGCCCAGGCCCACTGGCCCCACTCGCAAGATGTCCTTGGCGAAGATGGGCAGCAGCGAGGTCACGCCGCCCAGGATCACGGCGAACAGGTCCAGCGAGATCGCCCCCAGCAGCAGAGGGTTGGACGTCACATAGGCGAGGCCGGCGAAGGCGCGCACCCAGGCGTCGTCGTCCCGGTCCGCCGCCGGGGAGACCGGGCGCGCCTGAAGGCTCAGCAGGATCGGCATGGCGACAAGCTGCAGGGCGCCGGCCGCAAGGAAGGCGCCCGGGCCGATCCAGGCATAGGCCAGACCGCCGAGCGCCGGACCAGCCATGATCGCCAGCTGCCCGGTCGAGGAGCTGAGGGCGACGGCGCGGCTCAGTTCCTCGGGCGGAACGAGGCTCGCCAGGAGCGCCTGCTGGGCCGGAGGGCCGAAGGCGCGAACCGCGCCCAGCAACAGGGCCAGGGCGTAGAGCCAGCCGATCGCGAGGTCAGATCTTGCGAAGGTGAAGAGGGCGAGGGCGGCGACGACCTGGACCCCTAGCGTCACCGCAACCACGCGGCGCCGGTCGAAGTGGTCGGCGGCGTGGCCGGTGGCGGTCACCAGCGGCAGCTGGGGCAGGAACTGCATCAACCCCATCAGGCCGAGACTGAAGGCGCTGCCGGTGCGCGCATAGACCAGCCAGCCCAGGGCGACGCTGGTCATCTGCATCGCGACGCCGCCGAGGACGCGGGCGGCGATGAAGCGGAGGAGGTTGGGCTGCCTGAGGACCACCCGACCCCTTAGGCCGGCTCCGCCGCAAGGCGCTTGTCGAGATAGGCGCCCACGCGCTGCTCGACATCGGGCAGGTGCTCGGCCCAGAAGTGGGTCGCGCCCGGCACCACCTCGTAGTCGATGATGATCCCCTTCTGGGTGCGCAGCTTGGAGACCACGCGCTCGACCTCGACCGGCGGCACCACGGTGTCGCCCGAGCCGTGCAGGATCAGCCCCGAGGCCGGGCAGGGGGCCAGGAAGCTGAAGTCGTACATGTTGGTGGGCGGCGTCACCGAGATGAAGCCGTCGGTCTCGGGCCGGCGCATCAGGAGCTGCATGCCGATCCAGGCGCCGAACTGATAGCCGGCGACCCAGCACTGCGAGGCGGTCGGGTTGGACGACTGCAGCCAGTCCAGCGCCGAGGCCGCGTCCGCCAGCTCGCCGATGCCCGAATCGAACTCGCCCTGGCTCTTGCCGACGCCGCGGTAGTTGAAGCGCAGGACCGAGAAGCCCCGTTTCATGAACAGGTGGAACAGCTGCACCGTGACCGGGTTGTTCATCTGCCCGCCCACCTTGGGGTGGGGGTGCAGGATCAGCGCGATCGGGGCGGTCGATTCCTTGCCGGCCGAATAGCGTCCTTCGATCCGGCCGGAGGCGCCGGTCAGAATCACCTCAGGCATGTCGTCTGGCTCGCTGCGGCGGGTCGATCAGTCGGCCCATAATACTTGACCACCACGCTTGGTTTTCCTACATCCGGCGTTCCAGCATCGGGGGTTCGAGCGACCCCCGGCGCGCGAAGGCGCGGTTTGTATCACAAGCCGCCTGCGATGCGCGCGTTTTCTGTGGAAGGACGCCGATGCGCCTCAGCACCAAGGGCCGCTATGCCGTCATGGCCATGGCGGACCTGGCCAGCCGCGCCGGCGATCACGCCGTGACCCTCGGCGAGATCGCACACCGGCAGGACATCTCACTGCCGTACCTGGAGCAGCTCTTCGCGCGCCTCAGACGCGGCGGCCTGGTCAAGAGCGTACGCGGCCCTGGCGGCGGCTACCGCCTGGCGCGCGCGGCCCGGGAAACATGGGTCTCCGACATCGTCACCGCCGTGGACGAGCCGCTCGAGGCCGTCCGCTGCTCGACCTTGCCGGGCGGCTGCATGCCGGGCGGCGAGCGGTGCCTGACCCACGACCTGTGGGACGACCTCGGCCGGCACATCCACGATTACCTCGCCGGAATCTCCCTCGAAGACGTGGTTTCCGGAAAGCTCGCGCGCCGCCGCGCAACGAGCGGGCCGGGAGCAGTGGCCCCGGCGGCAGGCGCCGAGGCGGCGGCATGAGCGGGCGCATCTATCTCGACTACAACGCTACGGCCAAGGTCCGGCCCCAGGCCGTCGCGTCGGTGGTCCAGGCGCTGGAGCTCGGCGCCAATCCGTCGTCGGTCCATGCAGCCGGGCGGGCGGCCCACGCTCTCCTGGAGGCGGCGCGGGACAAGGTCGCGGCCCTGGCCGGCGCAAGGGCCCAGGACGTGGTCTTCACCTCCGGCGGCTCGGAGGCCAACACCCTGGCCATCACCAGCGCGGTGCGCGCCGGCGCGCGCCGGCTGATCCTCGGGGCGACCGAGCATCCGAGCGTCCTGGAGACGGCTGAGGCGTCCGGCGTCGCGATCGAGGCATGGCCGGTCAACGCCGAGGGCATGGCTGAGCTCAGCTGGCTGGCGGATCGGCTGAAGCGCTGGGACAGGGACGACGGCGCGCCGTTCGTCGCCCTGATGGCCGCCAACAACGAGACGGGCGTGATCCAGCCGCTCGCAGAGGCCGCCCAGATCGTCCGCGAGGCCGAGGGCTGGCTGCACGTGGACGCCGTCCAGGCCGCGGGGAAGTTCGCGATCGACCAGATCTCGGCCGACACGATCGCGCTCTCCGCTCACAAGGTCGGCGGCCCGCAAGGCTCGGGCGCCCTCGTCGTCGCCTGCGACCGTCCGATCGCCAAGCGCAGCTTCGGCGGCGGCCAGGAGCGCGGCCGCCGGGGCGGCACTGAGAACCTTTGCGGCGCGGCGGGCTTTGGCGCAGCAGCCGAGGCCGCGATGGGCGGGCTCGGGCCCGACCACGCCGCCTGGCGGGACGCCGCAGCAGCGCGCCTCGAGTCCGAGGCTGGGATCGTCGTCCTCGGCGAAGGCGCGCCGCGCCTGCCCAACACCTTGTGCCTGGCCGCGCCCGGCTTTTCGTCGGAACTGCAGGTGATGGCGCTGGATCTCGCCGGCGTGATGGTCAGCGCCGGCTCGGCCTGCTCGTCGGGCAAGGTCAAGGCGAGCCCGGTCATCCGCGCCATGGGCCGCGAGGACCTCGCCGGCTCGGTCATCCGCGTCTCCGGCGGCTGGGCGACGACCGAGGCCGACTGGATTCAATTCGCCGACGCCTGGCTCGAGGCCTTCGCCCGCCATCAGGCCCGCGCCCGCAAGCTGGTGGAGGCCTAGGTCATGCCCGCCGTCCGCCAGACCGTCGAGGACGTCACGGCGCTCGAAGCCTACAAGCACGGCTTCGTCACCGACATCGCCCAGGAGTTCGCGCCGCGGGGCCTGAGCGCCGGCATCGTCCGCTTCATCTCCGCCAAGAAGGGCGAGCCGGAGTGGATGCTCGAGTGGCGCCTGCAGGCCTATGAACGCTGGCTGGCGCTGGAGGAGCCCGACTGGGCGCGCCTGAAGTTCCCGCGCATCGACTACCAGGACCTCTATTACTACGCCGCGCCCAAGGCCAGGGACGGGCCGCTCAGCCTGGACGAGGTCGATCCGGAGCTCTTGAAGACCTACGCCAAGCTCGGCATCCCGCTGAAGGAACAGGAGGTCCTGGCCGGCGTGAAGGGCGCGCCGCGCTACGCTGTGGACGCGGTGTTCGACTCCGTCTCGGTCGTGACCACCTTCAAGAAGGAGCTGGCCGAAGCCGGCGTCATCTTCTGCCCGATCTCCGAGGCCCTGCGCGATCATCCCGAGCTGGTGCGCAAGTACCTGGGCTCGGTGGTGCCGGTGTCGGACAACTACTTCGCCTGCCTGAACAGCGCGGTCTTCTCGGACGGCTCCTTCGTCTATGTGCCGCCGGGCGTGCGCTGCCCGATGGAGCTGTCGACCTATTTCCGGATCAATGCCGAGGAGACCGGCCAGTTCGAGCGCACCCTGATCATCGCCGACAAGGGCGCCTTCGTCTCGTACCTGGAAGGCTGCACGGCGCCCCGCCGCGACGAGAACCAGCTGCACGCCGCCGTGGTCGAGCTGGTCGCCCTGGACGATGCGGAGATCAAATATTCGACCGTCCAGAACTGGTACCCCGGCGACGCCGAGGGCAAGGGCGGAATCTACAACTTCGTGACCAAGCGCGCCGACTGCCGCGGCGACCGCTCCAAGGTGAGCTGGACCCAGGTGGAGACCGGCAGCGCCATCACCTGGAAGTACCCGTCCTGCATCCTGCGCGGGGAGGGGAGCTCGGGCGAGTTCTACTCGATCGCCATCACCAACAATTTCCAGCAGGCCGACACCGGCACCAAGATGATCCACCTGGGGGCCAACACCCGCTCGCGGATCATCTCAAAGGGCATCTCGGCGGGCCGTTCGTCCAACACCTACCGGGGCCTGGTCTCGGCCCATCCCAAGGCCAGGGGCGCGCGCAACTTCACCCAGTGCGACTCCCTGCTCATCGGCAAGTCCTGCTCGGCGCACACCACGCCCTACATCGAGGCGCGCAACGCCTCGGCCCACTTCGAGCACGAGGCCACCACCACCAAGCTCTCCGAGGACCAGCTGTTCTACGCCATGCAGCGCGGCCTGACCCAGGAGGAGGCGGTGCAGCTCCTGGTCAACGGGTTCGTGCGCGAGGTGCTTCAGGAGCTGCCGATGGAGTTCGCCGTCGAGGCCCAGAAACTCGTGGCGATCTCTCTGGAAGGATCAGTGGGATGAGCAACAACGCCATCGATGCCGGCGCACCCTTCCCCCTGGAGGGGGGAAGGGCCGGGGATGGGGGTGGCAGCGCCTCCGATAGACCCCATCACGGTCCAGTCGCGGGAGGCGTTGACCGAGCGCGCCGTCTGCGCCGAGAGCAGACACTTGCGGAACGGCTCCTCTGGGCGGAACTGCGGAAGCTGGAACGCAACTTCCGACGCCAGGCGCCGATCGGCCGCTACATCGTGGACTTCGTCCACCAGGCAAGCCGCCTGATCATCGAGGTCGACGGTCCCGTCCACGATGTGCCTGACGTCGCAGTCCGAGATCTCCAGCGCAGCGACTGGTTGGCCGCGCAAGGCTATCGGGTCGTCCGTTTCTCCGAGCAGGAAGTGCGGGACAACCTGCACGATGTCGTCCGGCGCATCGACGCCGAGGCGGCGCCACCCCCATCCCCGACCCTTCCCCCCTCCAGGGGGAAGGGAGAGCCACGGTATCTCGTCCGATGACGTCCCATGCTGAGCATCAAAGACCTCCACGTCGCCATCCAGGGGACCGAGATCCTGAAGGGTCTCACGCTCGAGATCCCCGCGGGCGAGGTGCATGCCATCATGGGGCCGAACGGGGCGGGCAAGTCGACGCTGTCCTATGTCCTGACCGGCCGTACGGGCTACGAGCCCACCCAGGGCTCCGCCACGCTCGACGGCGAGGATCTCCTGGCGCTCGATCCGTCGGAGCGGGCGGCGAGGGGCCTTTTCCTGTCGTTCCAGTATCCGCTGGAGATCCCAGGCGTGCCGGCGCTCACCTTCATCCGCACCGCGATGAACGCCCAGCGCAAGGCCCGCGGCGAGGCCGAGATCTCCGCGCCCGCCTTCCTGAAGCTGGCGCGCGAGACCGCCGCCAGGCTGAAGATCGACTTCGAGATGCTGCGCCGGGCGCTGAACGTCGGCTTCTCGGGCGGCGAGAAGAAGCGGATGGAGATCTTCCAGATGGCGATGCTGTCGCCCCGCTTCCTGATCCTGGACGAGACGGATTCGGGGCTCGACATCGATGCGCTGAGGATCGTGTCGGAGGGCGTCAACGCCATGCGCGCGCCCGACCGCGGCATGCTGGTGATCACCCACTACCAGCGCCTGCTCGATTATGTGACGCCGGACCGGGTGCACGTCCTGGCCGGCGGCCGGATCGTCGCCTCAGGCGGCCCCGAGCTGGCGCACGAGCTCGAGCGCGAAGGCTACGACAAGTACGCGAGGGCCGCGTGACCCTGGCGGCCGCCCTCAGGTCACACGACCTTTCCAAGCTTCCCGGCCGCCGGGACGAGGACTGGCGCTGGACGGACCTGCGCGGCCTGATCCGCGCCGTCCCGCCTGAATCGCCGGCCCTGGCCCACGTCCCGCCCAATCCGGAACTGAACGCGATCAAGGCGCCTGAGCTGGTGTTCGCCAACGGCCGCCCGCTGGACGAGCTCGAGGTGTGCATCCCGGCGACCGGCGAGGGGACCTTCATCCGCCGGTTCGTCTCGGCCAGCGAAGGGACCGCCCATCACGTCGAGGCGCCGGTCGAGGTGGGCGAGGGAGCGCACCTGCTGCTAATCGACAGCTTCGAGGGCCGGGCCGCCGGCTACTTCGCCGACACGCGTTGCGAGGTCCTGGTCGCGGAAGGCGCGACGCTGGACCGGATCGTCCTGCTGGACGATGCGGCCGACGCGATCTCGGTCGGCCTCACGGAGGTCGAGCTGAGGCCCGGCGCCCAGCTTCGCCAGACCGTCCTGGCGTCGGGCGCCAAGCGGCAGAGGTTCGAGACCCGCGTGCGGCACATGGGCGGGGGCGCTGTCGCCGTTCTGGACGGGCTTTATGTGCTCTCCGGCCAGCGCCACTCCGACCAGACCACCCAGCTCACACACGAGGCCCGCGACGGCCAGACCTCCCAGCTGGTCAAGGGCGTGGTTCAGGACCAGGCCAGGGGCGTGTTCCAGGGCCGGATCACGGTCGAGAAGGGCGCGGACGGCGCGGACGCGCGCATGGGCCACCACGCCCTGATCCTGTCGGACCGCGCCGAGGTCGACGCCAAGCCCGAGCTCCTGATCTGGGCCGACGACGTGGCCTGCGCTCACGGCAATACGGTCGGCGCGCTGGACGAGGAGGCTCTGTTCTACATCCGCTCGCGCGGCCTGCCCGAGGCCGACGCCCGCGCGCTGCTTATCGAGGCGTTCCTGGGCGAAGTGGTCGACCGCATCGCGGCGGTCCAGGTCCACGAACTGGCCCGAGCCTGGCTCGCCGCGCAGCTGCGGAGGGCGTCGTGATCGCCGCGGCCTTCAGCCCCCTGCGGCCCTTCGGACCACCTTCCCCGCGAGCGGAGGAGGACCAGGTGGCGCGCCCTCAAGTCCTCCCCCGCTCACGGTGGAGGCGTCGTGGAGCGACGGAGGGGGCTCTGCGATGACCTTCGACCCCCATGCCGTCCGTGACGAGTTCCCGATCCTGCGTCGCGAGGTGCACGGCAGGCCGCTGGTCTATCTCGACAACGCCGCCTCGGCCCAGAAGCCACGGGCCGTGATCGACGCGATGACGCGGGTGATGGAGACCTCCTACGCCAACGTCCATCGCGGGCTGCACACCCTGGCCAACGAGACGACCGACGCCTACGAGGGCGCGCGCGCCGCCGTGGCCGGCCTTCTGAACGCCGCCTCGCCCGACCAGATCGTCTTCACCAAGGGGGGCACCGAGGCGATCAACCTCGTGGCCTCGTCCTTCGGACTGGATCTGGAGGCCGGCGACGAGATCGTGCTTTCCGAGATGGAGCACCACGCCAACATCGTGCCATGGCACCTGCTGCGCGAGCGCAAGGGCATGGTCCTCAGGTTCGTCCCGGTCACCGACGACGGCCGGCTCGACATGGACGCCTACCGCGCCCTGATCGGGCCCAAGACGCGCATGGTGGCGCTGAGCCACATGTCCAATGTCCTCGGCACGGTCAATCCGGCTGCGGAGATCGTCCAGGCGGCCCACGCATCGGGCGTTCCGGTGCTGCTCGACGGCTGCCAGTCCATCGTCCACGAGCGCGTGGACGTACGGGCCCTGGATGTCGATTTCTACGTCTTCTCCGGTCACAAGCTCTACGGCCCGACCGGCATCGGCGTCCTCTACGGCAAGGCCGAGCGGCTGGCGGCCCTTCAGCCCTACCAGGGCGGGGGCGAGATGATCGACGTGGTCACGCTCGACCGGATCACCTACGCCGAGCCGCCCCATCGGTTCGAAGCCGGCACGCCGCCCATCATCGAGGCGATCGGCCTCCGCGCCGCGATCGACTGGATCAAGGGCCAGGACCGGGCCGCCATCGCCGCTCACGAGCGCAGCCTCTACGACCGTGTGGTCGAGGGCCTGAACGGCGCCAACTGGCTCAAGCCCATGGGTCAGGCGCCCGGCAAGGGCGCCATCTTCGCCTTCAACGTCGAGGGCGCCCACGCCCACGACATCGCCCAGATCCTGGACAGGTACGGCATCGCCGTGCGCGCCGGGACGCACTGCGCCGAGCCCCTGATGCGCCGCTTCGGCGTCTCGTCGAGCGCCCGCGCATCCTTCGCCCTATATAACACCCTGGAAGAGGCCGATTCCTTCGTGGAGGCGTTGGGCCGCGCCAGGGCCTTCTTCACCTGAGACCGAGCCGGACCCGCCATGGACGACGCGACCTTCAAGCCCGATCAGCCGCCCGAAGACTCCAAGCTGTCGCAAGTGGAGCTGGACGCTCTGACCGACCAGCTCGTGGAAAAGCTCAAGAGCGTCTACGACCCGGAGATCCCGGTCGACATCTACGAGCTCGGCCTGATCTACAAGGTCGACGTCTCCGACGACAAGGACGTGGTCGTCGAGATGACCCTGACCGCGCCGGGCTGCCCGGTGGCCGGCGACATGCCCGAGTGGGTCGAGGATGCGGTGATGTCGGTCGAGGGGATCAAGTCCTGCACCGTCAACCTGGTGTTCGATCCTCCGTGGGATCCTTCGCGGATGTCCGACGAAGCCAAGCTGCAGCTGAACATGTTCTGACCATGGATGCCATTGTCCAAGCCCGCCCCCGCCGTCCCAGGCCCAAGGTCGTCACCCTGACCGATCGCGCCGCCGAGCGCGTGCGCGAGATCCTGGCCGGCGCCGACAAGCCCTGCGCCGGCCTGAGGGTCGGCGTGAAGAACGGCGGCTGCGCCGGCCAGGAGTACATCCTGACCTATGCGGAGACCGCCGGTCCGCTGGACGAGATCGTCGAGGACAAGGGGGTGACGATCTTCGTCGAGCCCAAGTCGGTGCTGTTCCTGATCGGCTCGGAGATCGACTACGAGGTGAGCAAGCTGGCCTCGAAGTTCGTGTTCAGGAATCCGAACGAGACCGACGCCTGCGGCTGCGGCGAAAGCGTCACCATCCAGCCGGCCGCCGGGTTCGACTGAGGCTGGCGCAGGAGGCCGGGCATGGCCGTCGGCAAGGACTTCCGCGCCTACATCGAGGAGCTGTTCGCGCCGCTCGGCGCGGTGCGGATCAAGCCGATGTTCGGGGGCGCCGGCGTCTATGCCGACGAGCTGATGTTCGCGATCATCGCCGACGACGTGCTCTACTTCCGTGTGGACGAGGCCACCGAGGCCCGGTTCCGTGAGGCCGGCTCGGAGCCGTTCGTCTACAAGGCCCGCGACGGGCGCGACATGGTCATGGGCTACTGGCGCGCGCCCGACGACGCCCTGGAGAGCCCTGACGAGGCCGAGCCCTGGGCGCGGCTCGGGATCGAGGCCGCCGTGCGGAAGAAGGCGGAGGCAAAGAGGAAGGCGCGATAGCGCGGCCTCAATTCAGGCTCACCCATGTTCTCCGTCATCCCCGGTCGAGCGCCCCCGGGACCGGTCAAGGGCAGGCCCGAGGACAGGCTCCGCGCGAGTACCGGGGACCCAGGAACACTGAAGAGTGAGGCGTTCATGGGTGGCCGGGACAGTGCCCGGCCATGACGGTCGTTGTTCTTCGAACCGGACTAGACGCGCCAGCGGCCCGCCCTACGCCGCCTCGACGCCCGCCTCTTGCAGCGCGGAGGTGACGCGGTTGCGGCCTGTTCGCTTGGAGGCGTAGAGCGCTGCGTCCGCCCGTTCCATCAGGCTGTGGGCCGATTCTCCGGTCCGCAGCTCCGCGAACCCGGCCGAGACCGAGACGGCCCCGAGGTCCTCGTTGGTCGAGCGGCGCTTCAGCATGCGCGAGACGACCTCCACGCGGATCTCCTCCAGCGTCTGCTGGACCACGACCGAGGCCTCGCCAGGGAAGATCACGCCGAACTCCTCGCCGCCGTAGCGGGCGGCGAAGCGGGGCGGGGGCGCCATGCGGCCGATGACGCTCGCCACATAGCGGATGACCTGGTCGCCGGTCTGGTGGCCCCAGGTGTCGTTGAAGTTCTTGAAGTGGTCGATGTCGATCACCGCCAGCGTGACCGGCTGGCCGTTGACGCGCGCCTCGGCGCAGGCCCGCTCCAATTCGTCGTCAAAGGCCTTGCGGTTGGCGAGATTGGTCAGGGCGTCGGTCGTGGCGTCGCGGCGGACCTGTTCCAGGTGCTCGCGCAGGCGGCTGACCTCGGCGGTGGAGTCCTTGAGCTGGCGTTCGAGCGACTTGTTCTCACGCTGGACCTTCCGGGTCGCCGTGGAAAGGGTCTCCACCAGAGTGCGGAACTCCGTCGGCGCCTCGCCGCCGTCAGCCAGCTCCTTGGACACGCCGGCCAGGGTCTCGCCGTAGCTCGTGCTCGACTTCTGGGCTGCGGCGATGGCGCGCGAGACCGAGGCCAGCTCGCGGCTCAACTGGTCGCCCGCATCGCGGATCTGTTCGTTCAGCTTGGCCTTGGGCAGGTAGGTCGCGGCGAGCTCCTCGGCCACCATCTCGGTGAACGGTTCGCCGGCGCCGAGCAGGCGGTCGATCTCCTGGCCGAGCGGGCCCTCCGGCTCGCCGACGTAATGCACCCAAAGCTCGAAGTTGAGCGGGGTCGGCCAGATGCCATGACGCTCCATGGCGTCCATGGCCTTGCGGGCCAGTTCGTAGGCCTGCGGACCTCTAAGCGTGCTCTCGATTTCGCCGGCCATGCCTGTTCCTTCACGAACCCCCGCGCGAGCCCCCTCGCCGATGAAGGATCGTTGCGGCGACGCTTAGCCGACAGAGCCAAACAGGCGGTTAACCCGGGGAAGGATTTGCCTCGCCCTCAGCGGGCCTTGGAACGCTCCAGGGCCTTGGCCTCGTTCCACAGGGCGTCCATTTCTGACAGGTCCGACTGCTCGGGCGTGCGGCCGTCCTCGCCGAGCCGCGCCTCGATATGGCGGAAGCGGCGCACGAACTTGGCGTTGGCCGCGCGCAGCGCCTCCTCGGGCTCGATCTCCAGCTTGCGCGCGAGGTTGGCGCAGACGAAGAGCAGGTCGCCCAGCTCCTCGCGCGCCTTGCCGAGATCGCCGGCGGCGACTTCCGTTTCCAGCTCGCCGAGCTCCTCCCTGGCCTTGGCCAGCACCGCGTCCAGCGTGTCCCAGTCGAAGCCCACGCGGCCCGCCCGGCGCGTCAGCTTGGCCGCGCGGGTCAGGGCGGGCAAGGCGAGGGGCACGCCGTCGAGTGCGCTCGGCGTCTCGGCCGGACGGCCCTTGGCCGCGCGCTCGGCCGCCTTGATCGCCTCCCAGCGGAGAGTTTGCTCGGCCGAATCCCGCACCTCTTCCGCACCGAAGACGTGGGGATGGCGGCGGATCATCTTCTCGCAGATGCGCTCGGCGACGCCGGCGAAGTCGAAGCCGCCGGCCTCCTCGGCCATGCGGGCGTGGAACACCACCTGCAGCAACAGGTCCCCGAGCTCGTCCTCCAACTCGCCCATGTCGCCGCGCTCGATGGCGTCGGCGACCTCGTAGGCCTCCTCGATGGTGTAGGGCGCGACGGTCGCGAAAGTCTGTTCCACGTCCCAGGGGCAGCCGCCCTCGGGGTCGCGCAGGCGCGCCATGATCTCGACGAGGCGGAAAATCGGGTGATCGGTCTGGTCAGGCATCGCTCGGCGGGACAGCTCGCGCACCGGCGAGCTCGCGGCGGATGTCCGCGTGCCGGGCGGCGCTCAAAGGATATCCCACGATCACCCCTGCCGCCGCCAGCGACAGCAGCGCGGGCAGGCCGACGAACATCGCCTGCAGCCCCGCCAGGGCCTCGGCGCTGTTGTGGGCGGCCTTGGCGTCGAAGCCCAGGGCGTCGAGGATCACGAAGGTGACGAGCGCCAGGGCCGAGCCGACCTTGGTGGTGCCGGTCAAGAGGGCATAGAGCAGGCCCGTGCGGTCGATCCCCGTCGCCAGCCTCAGCTCGTCACCGACGTCGGCCAGCATGGCGCGCAGCAGGAGCGACGCGCCCGAATAGGGCAGGCCCGCGACGACCATCACCGGGATGGCCACGACGGCCGAGCGCATCGGCGCGGCCATCACCAGCAGAACGCTCGCCACGATCGTGAGGGCGTTCAGCGCCAGGGCCCGGTGCTTGCCCATGCGCGTGGCGAGCCAGGACCACAGAGGCGCGCCGGCCGCCGCCGCCACGAAGTAGAGGAGCAGCAGGAGGTTGGCGGTCGTCTCGGGCACGCCCTTGATCTGGTCGAAGTAGAACAGGAACAACGCCCCCGTGATCCCGGGGGCCCAGCCCATCAGCAGATCCGCCAGCATCAGCCGCAGGATGGACGGGTTCCTGAACATGCCGAGATAGTCGGAAAGGCGAGGCGCCCTTTGCGCCCCTGCGTCGGGCCTCGGCTCGCCGACCCGCAAGACCGCGATCCACACCGTGAGCGGCAAGAGCAAGGCGATGAACCAGCCCATGGCCTGGACGCCCTGGACGCGGTCGCCCTTGAACCCGATCTCCACCAGGGGCGGCAGGATCAGGA
Source organism: uncultured Alphaproteobacteria bacterium (assembly GCA_963775275.1). Classification (GTDB taxonomy): domain Bacteria; phylum Pseudomonadota; class Alphaproteobacteria; order Caulobacterales; family Caulobacteraceae; genus JANWHQ01. The sequence continues at coordinate 3,878,559 of CAVZII010000005.1, forward strand.
TCAGGAGCATGCCCAGCACATTGCCGGTCTGCCACCAGCCGTAGACGCGCGAACGCTGGTCGTAGTCGGGCGACAGGGCCGAGGCCCAGGCCTGCTGCGACAGCGAGCCCATGGAGAAGCCGAGGTAGGCGATCAGCAGCCCCAGCCACAGATAGCCCATGCCGACGCCGGGCCTCGCCAGGAACAGCATCAGGCTCGCGGCCATCAGCACCGGGACGCTGGCGATCAGCCAGGGCCGGAACCGGCCGAGGCGGCTTCTCGTGCGGTCCATCAGGGCGCCCAGGACGGGGTCGAACCCGATGTCGACGATCCGCACCAGCAGGAACGCCAGGCCGACGGCCGAGAGCGGCAGGCCGATGTCGCGCGCGTAGAAGGTCGGCAGGTGGACCACCAGGGGCAGGCCGATCCCCGCAAGCGGCAGGCACGGCCCGGCGAAGGCTGCCAGCGCGGCGTTCGTCGGGCGTTCGGACGGCGTCATCGCACGAGGGTGCCGCGATTCTGCAAACGCACGTCGCACGCGCTCGACGAAGCGTCCCGAGGCGCCGGATCTCTCCGCAACCTGAATTTTCTGTAATGTCATGCCGTGAACGTGGCGAGGCGAGGTCGGATCGCCTAACACCAGCCGTCTAGCTTCGCCGAAGGAGGGCAGGGGGCATGAAGTCGCATTGGGGGCTGGCGCTTGGAATGGCCGCGTTCCTGGCGTTCTCGGCGGTCGCGCCCGCGCTCGCCGACGACTCCGGCGCCAAGGCCGCACCGGCCTCGGACAAGGACAAGAAGGACAAGCCCGAGATCGAGCTGCCGCCCCTGCCGCCCGACGCCAGCGTCAAGCAGACGGTCAAGACCGCCAAGGGGGTCCTGAACTACACCGCCACCGTGGGCTCCCTGCCGGTCAGGGACGCAAAGGGCAAGAAGATCGGCGAGGTGGTCTTCACCGCCTACATCCTCGCCGGCCAGGACCCGACGAGCCGTCCTGTGACCTTCGCCTTCAACGGCGGACCCGGCGCCTCGTCGGTCTACCTCAACCTGGGCGCCATCGGGCCCAAGCACGTGCAGTTCGGCGGCCAGGGCGACACCCCGTCCTCGCCGGCCCGGCTGGTCGACAACCCCGATACCTGGCTCGACATGACCGACATGGTCTTCATCGACCCGATCGGCACCGGCTTCTCGCGCTCGCTGGTGGGCGAGGACGAGGCGAAGAAGCAGTTCTTCACGATGAAGAGCGACATCAAGTACCTGTCGCAGATCGTCTACGACTGGCTGCTCAAGAACGGCCGCATGGCCTCGCCCAAGTACATCGTCGGCGAGAGCTACGGCGGCTTCCGTGGCCCGCGCATCGCCCACTACCTGCAGACCACCCAGGGCGTCGGTGTCTCGGGCATGGTGCTGCTGTCGCCTTACCTCGACTCCAACTTCGAGAACGATGACGACACCTCGCCGATGGGCTGGGCGATGCGCCTGCCGTCGATGGCGGCGTCCCTGCTCGAGCGCGAGGGCAAGCCGCTGACCCCCGAGGCGCTGAAGCCGGTCGAGGACTACGCCCAGGGCCAGTTCGTGGTCGACTTCATGAAGGGGGCGCGCGATCCCGCCGCAACGGCACAGATCGTCGACCGGATCACCAAGCTCCTCGGCGTCGACCCGGCGCTGGCCCAGAGCATGGGCGGGCGTATCGACACCCAGACCCTGCTGCGCGAGCTCTACCGCCGCCAGGGCAAGGTCGGCAGCCGCTACGACATCAACGTCACGACCTACGATCCCTTCCCCTGGTCCTACGAGGCCCGCACCGGCGGCTGGCGCGACCCGATCCTGGACGACGTCATCGCGCCGACCACCAGCGCCATGGTGGACTTCGACACCCGCATCGTCGGCTGGAAGGCCGAGGGCGCCTACCAGGCCCTGAGCCGCGATGTCGGCCGGCAGTGGTCCTTCGAGGACGTAGCGCCGGAATCGGTGACGGACCTGCGCCAGGCCATGGCGATCGATCCCAAGATGAAGGTCCTGATCGCGCACGGCTACACGGACCTGTCCTGCCCGTTCTTCGCCAGCCAGCTGATCATCGACCAGATCCCGCCGATGGGGGATCCGAACCAGGTGCGGCTCAGGATCTATCCAGGCGGGCACATGTTCTATTCCCGGCCCGACAGCCGAGCCGCGCTGCACCAGGACGCGGCCGACATCTACGGACGCTGAGCCCTATTCGCGAGCAGGGTCAGCCCTGATCCTGCCGCCGAGCAGGGGCAGGGCGGCCAGCACGCCCAGCAGGCGTGCGGTGTGGTGCGCCGCCACATAGGCCGGGCTCTGGCCGGTCGTGAGCGCGATCGCGATCAGGACGTCCATGCTGCCCGGCGCGAAGGCCAGAAGGCCGGCGAGCGGCCCGACGCCCGACAGCGATCCCGCCGCCCAGCCGGCGAAGATCCCGATCACGCCCATCAGCAGGAACGAGCCGGCCGCCGCCGGGAAGAACAGCAGAAGGCGTTTCGGGTCGACGCCCAGGAACCGGGTCCCGACGATGGCGCCGAGGCCGGCGCTCGCGACCAGCACGACCGGCCTGGGGATCGAGACGCTCAGCAGTCCCGCCGCGTGCAGCGCTCCCGACAGCGCCATGGGACCGAGAAAGGCGGGGGAGGGCCACCTCAGCCGGTCCGCCAGCTTCCAGCCGACCGGCGCGCTGGCGACGAGCAGCGCCCAGGCGACCCAGCCGCCATGGCTCGCAGCGCTCGATGCGGCGGTCGGGTGCAGATGGAACACCGTGAGCAGGAACGGGGAGGCGGCGGTGATGCAGGCCACCCTCAGCGCCTGGGCCGAAGCCACGCGCGACATCACGGCCCCCTCGGCCTCGGCCATCACGATGACCGCCGAGAGCGCGCCCGGCGCCGCCGCGAAGAAGGCGGTGGCCGGATCGCACCGGCCGAGCGTGCGGAACACCCAGTAGCCGGCCGCGTACATCATCAGGGTCGCGCCGAGCAGGATCGCGAAGCTGAGCGGCCAGCTCGTCATCGAGCGCAGCGCCTCGGGCGTGGCCGCCGCGCCGACCGAGGCGCCGACCACCATGAACAGCAGCGCCTGCAAGGGCTCGGGCACGGCCGTCGGCCGGCCCATGAGGCTCGCGGCCGCCACCGCCGCCATGGCGCCCACCAGCCCGCCGGCCGGGGCGTGCAGCAGAGTCAGGCCGATCGCGCCGGCCGCGCCGATGACGCCGGTCTCGATGTAGGCCCGCGCGCGAGCGCCGATCGGCATGCTGCAACTCTCCGGAACGAAGGGGCGGACCTTGACGGCGCCGCGGCCAGGGTGTCGAGGGGACCCTTGCCATGCGCCTGTTCCACTTCAGCGAGGATCCCTCGATCGAGGTCTTCGTACCGCGCCCCGTGCGCGTCCCGTCCGCGCGTCCGGCGGGGCGGGAGTGGCTGAACGGGCCCCTGGTCTGGGCGATCGGCGAGGCGCGCCAGTCGATGTACCTCTTCCCGCGCGATTGCCCGCGGATCCTGGTCTGGCCGACGGTGCGGAGCTCCCCCGACGACATCGCCGCGCACAGGCTGGGCGGGTCCTCGCGAATGGCCGCCTATGTCGAGGCCGGCTGGCTTGATCGTATCGCTTCCGCCGTGATCCATCGCTACGAGCTGCCGCCCGGGCCCTTCGAGGATCTGGACGACGCGGGCATGTGGGTCTCCCGCCGCCCGGTCCGGCCGCTCGCCATGGCCACGATCCTGGACCTGCCCGCCGCCCTCCACGCGGAGGGCGCAGAGCTGCGGCCCCTTCCGTCCCTTGGGCCGCTTCGCGGGGTCTGGGACACGAGCCTGCACGCGAGCGGCATCCGCCTCAGGAACGCGATCGGCTGGAACGGCTAGGGCGGCGTCTCCATGACAGCGGCGGCCGTGAAGGCTATCCTGCGTTGCGGAAGCAGGCCGGAGCATCGCCATGCTGGGAAATCCGCGTCGGGCCTTGAATGTCGCCATGACCCTGATCCTTGCCATGGCCACGGCCATCGTCGTCGCCGGTGCGGTGACGGGTCGCGACAGGCTGTTGCTGATCGCGGCGCCCTTGTTCACCCTGGTCGCGGTCTTCTCCGCGGCTTCGCGCAGCCTTCAGGTCAGGGCCCTGGCTGACGGCGTTGCGCCGCCCATGCCGCGGCGCTGGGCGGTCGTGCTCGTGGGGCTGGTCGTGATGGCCGGGGCCGCCCTGGGCCTCTTCGCCTCGCTCCGGACCCTGCATCGTTGACGCCTATTTTACCCGGGTATTATTGACCATCGTCGTCGATGCGGTTAGAAGCGCCGCATGGAAACGACCGCAGCAGAGCCTGGTCACCGCCTTTCGCGGCGAACGCCGTCTCATGTCCGGACCCCTTGCCGAGGTCGCCGCAGCTGTCGGACGCACCGTGGAGGGAGAGGACGCCGATCCGTTCCTCGTCTTCAACGACGCGTCCGGCGAGGTGGTCGACCTCGACCTTCGTGACGCCCGGTCCGCCGCCGCCCCGTCGCCGCCGTCCGAAGCCATGCCGCGGGGGAGGGGACGGCCCCGGCTGGGAGTCGTGGCGCGAGAGGTGACCTTGCTACCGCGCCACTGGGAGTGGCTGAGCGCCCAGCCCGGCGGCGCCTCGGTGGCCCTACGCAAGCTGGTCGAGGAGGCCCGGCGCACCAGCGGAGACCGCGACCGCTCGCGCCAGGCCAAGGAAGCGGCCTACCGCTTCATGTCGGCCATGGCCGGAAACTTCGCGGGATTCGAGGAGGCGTGCCGGGCGCTCTTCGCCGACAATTCGCGCCGGTTCGCCGAGCTCGTGGCGCCCTGGCCGCCGGACATCCGTGACTACGCGGTCAAGCTGGCCTTCGCCAACCGGGTCGCCAGGCGCTGATGGGCCAGGGCAGGGCGGCGCCATGAAAACCCCCGTCAGGCGCCTCGCGGAGGTCCCCGTCCGCATCAACGTCCCAGGCCAGACCCTCGCCCCCGTGAAACCGGAGCTGTTCGAAGGCCTGACCGAGGCCCAGCTCGGCAAGGCCGTGGGCCTGGACCAGTTCGGGGTGAACCATGTCACCCTTCCGCCGGGGACCGCCTCGTCGCTGCGCCACTGGCACGAGCGGGAGGACGAGTTCGTCTACGTCCTGGCCGGCGAGCTGGTCCTCGTGCACGAGAACGGCGAGCATTCCATGCGTGCGGGGGACTTCGCCGGCTTCCCGGCCGGGGCGCCCAACGCCCACCACCTTGTTGAACCGCTCCGACGCGCCGGCAAGCTTCCTGGCCGTCGGGACGCGCCATCGCGGCGTGGAAACCGTCCACTATCCGGACGACTTCTCCGAGCCGCGGACGCTCACCCGCGATTCCAAGGGCCAGAGGATCGGCTGAGGCAGCCCGTCCGGCTCAGAGGAACCGCGCCTCCAGCCGGTCCTTCAGCGGAAAGACCCCGAACCAGGGGCGCGCTTCGGCGATCGTCCGGGCGACCGAGGGCCGCGCCAGCAGGCGATCGAAATAGGCCGCCACGCCTGCGGTCTCCGGCGCAAAGGGCGCGACGGTCCGGGCGTAGAACAGGGCGGGGGCGGCGGAGCAGTCGGCCAGGGTGAAGGCGTCGCCGACGGCCCAGGCCCGGCCGTCGGCCAGATGCCGCTCGATCATCCGATAGGCGGCCCCGAGCGCCTGGACCGGATCGGCTTCACCGCGGGGGTCGCGCTCGGCATCGGGCCGCAGCCGGTTGGCGACATAGGCCTGCATCGGAGTTTGGACGTAGTTGTCGAACAGGCGATCCCACAGCCGGGCTTCCAGGCGCGCGTCGGCATCCGAAGGCAGGAACGGCGCCGCGCCCGGATGGCTCAGCTCCAAGTGCTCGATGATGATGCTGGTTTCCAGGATCACGCGGTCGCCATCCTGGAGAACCGGGATCTTGCCCATGGGCGAAAGCTCCAGGAACTCCTCGCGGGCCTCGGGATCGCCGAGGTTGACGACACGGCCTTCGAACGGAGTCCCGTGCTCGTAGAGGGCGATCAGAACCTTCCAGCAGTAGGAGGCGAGTGGGTGGAAATGCAGCGTCAGCGCCATATCCGTTCTTCGCCTAAGGAAGATTATCAGAAATAATCGCCATGACCTCAGGGCAGCTTGAGCTCACCCCTGGCGATGCGCTCCAGGGTCTCCACGAACAACGCCGGCTCGATCGCGCGCACGCTCTGCTCGATCTCATCGACGCCGGCGCCCTTCGGGATCGAAACCTCGCGCCGGGCGATCACCGGGCCAGAGTCGTAGTCGCTTTCGACCACATGGATGCTGGCGCCGCTGACCGCGTCGCCGGCGGACGCGACGGCTTCGTGGACGCGCCGGCCATACATGCCCTGGCCGCCGTGCCTGGGCAGCAAGGCCGGATGGATGTTGAGGATCCGGTCCTTGTAGCGCTCCAGCGTCCTGGGACCGAGCCTGCGCATATAGCCCGACAGCACGATCAGCTCGACGCCGGCCTCCGCCATGGCGCGGGCGATCGCCGCATCGGCGGCGGCCGCGGAGCCTTCAGTCGCCGCGCTGATATGCCTGGCGGCCAGATCCTCGGACCGGGCGAACGTGAGGGCCTCGCATCCGCCGTTGTTCGAGACCACCAGGCGCGCCTCGGCGTCCAGCGCGCCGGTCCGGATCGCCGCCACGATGGCCTTCAGGCTCGATCCGCCGTGTGACGCGAGGAAGCCGAGCTTAAGTGGCGGATAAGACGCCATTTTAGGCGTCTGTGCTGGTGTAGAACATCAGGCCGTCGAAGGCCGGCTCCACGCCCTCCGGCAGGCTGTCGGCCAGGGCCTGGAAGTCGAGGTCCATGTGCATGTTGGTCAGGATCGCGCGCCGGGGCTTCACCCTTTCGATCCATTCCAGCGTCATGGCCAGGTGGGCGTGGGTCGGGTGCGGGTTGATCCTGAGGGCGTCGACGATCCAGACGTCGAGGTCCTGGAGCGCCTCGAACGCCTCGTCCGGCAGGCCGACCACGTCGCTGGAATAGGCCACAGGGCCGATCCGGTAGCCGACCGAGCGGATCGCGCCATGGTCCTGGTCGAAGGTCGTCACCGGCACCGCGCCCGACGGGCCGAGGACCTCGAAGGCCTGTCCGAACGGGGGCAGGGCGCGCGGCTCGCAGATGGGCGGATAGCCGCCCTCCCCCTCGAACACATAGGCGAACCGTCGCGTGAGCCGATCGTGCGCGAACGCGTCCATGTAGCAGGGCGTACGCCGCCTGTGCCGGATCCAGAAGCCGCGCAGGTCGTCGATGCCGTGGGTCTGGTCGGCGTGATCGTGGGTGAAGAGGACCGCGTCGATGCGGTCCGCGCCGGCGGCTGCGGCCTGCTGGCGGAGCTCCGGCGCCGTGTCAATCAGCACCGTCGTGCGCGGCGCGCCCTCGACCTCGGCCTGGCGGCGGACCAGCAGCGAGCACCTGGAGCGCCGGTTCCTGGGATCGCTCGGATCGCACGCGCCCCAATAACCGTCCGATCGCGGCACCCCGCTCGAGGAGCCGCACCCGAGGATGGTGAACTCCAGGGTCCCGCTCATGGCCTTGGCGCCCGGTCGAACAGGGCGAAGAAGGAGTCCTCGGTCCGTCGCTCGGCCTCCTCGAGGCTCCAGCCGCGGATCTGCGCCAGCCCGGTCAGGATGTGGGGCAGGAAGGCTGGCTCGTTGCGCCGTCCGCGCATGGGGACCGGGGCCAGATAGGGGCAGTCGGTCTCGAGGATGATCCGGTCGGCGGGCATGTCGCGGATCACCGCGCGCACCTCCTCGGCCGCCTTGAAGGTGGCGATGCCCGAGACCGAGAACCACGCCCCCAGCGCCGCCGCCTTGCGCGCAAGCTCGGGGCCCGAGGTGTAGCAATGCATCAGGAGCTTGAACGGCCCGGCCGCGTGCTCCTCCTCCAGGATCGCGACCATCTCGTCATCCGCCTCGCGGGTGTGGACCACCAGGGGCAGGCCCGTCGCGTGGGCCGCGCGGGCGTGGACGCGGAACACCTGCGCCTGGGTCTCGCGCGGGCTGAGGTCGTAGTGGAAGTCCAGGCCCGTCTCGCCGATCCCCACGACCTTGGGCCGGCCCGCGAGGTCGGCCAGCGCCTCGACGGTCAGGTCCGGGCTCTCCTTGGCGTTGTGGGGATGCACGCCCACGGTCCACCAGATGTCGTCGTGCGCCGCGGCCACGGCCTCGACCTCGCAGGGCCGAGGCCAGCCGGTCGCAGATCGTGACCATCAGCCCGACGCCCGCCTCGCGCGCCCTTTGGATCACCTCTTCCCTGTCCTCGTCGAACTGGGGCGCGTGCAGGTTCACGTGGCTGTCGATGAGCATCAGGTCTGCGCCTGGGCCGCGCGCCGCAGCGTCGCCACCGCGGTCCAGAAGGCGTCCTGGCGATCCAGGTTCAGCGCCTCCGCCTCGGCCGGCAGGCCGGTCAGAAGGTCCCAGGCCTCGAACCAGGGCTCGGGACGGCCCTCACCCGGCTGATGGACAGCGGCCTCGACCGTCTGGCGGACGTGATCGGCCAGCCGCTCGAACAGCAGCTCGAATCGCGCCGCGCCCTCCGGCCCCCGCAGCTCGCCCGCCAGGGCCAGCAGGCGGAACTCGTCAGCCCTCGGCAGAGTTCGCAGGAGCTCGTGCGCGGCGTCGTCCAGCTCCAGCGCGCCCGTCTCGGCGAGCGTCAGCGCCCGCCCGGGCGCGCCCGAGGCCATGCGCGCAATGCGCAGCGCGTCCTCCTGGGTCAGGCCCTTTCGCGAGGTCAGGAACCCGGTGATCGCTTCGTCGGGCCAGGGCCGGAACACGAGCCGGCGGCAGCGCGAGCGAATGGTGGCCAGAAGGCGACCTGGCGTATGGCAGACCAGCAAGAGGACGCCCCGCGGCGGCGGCTCCTCCAGGGTCTTCAGGACGGCGTTGGCGGCGTTGACGTTCAGGTCGTCGGCTGCGTCCACGATCGCCACGCGCCAGGGCGAGACCGCCGGCGACTTGGCGAAGAACTCCGGCAGCCGGCGCGCCTCGTCGACCGGGATGAACTTGCGGACCTTGCCGTCCTCACCCCGCCGTTCCAGCACCAGCAGGTCGGGGTGAGACCTGGCCGCCACCTGTCGGCTCGTCCGGTCCTCGGGATCGGCGCCCAGAAGCCCGCGGCCGGGATCGGGCCGCGCGCCCAGGAGCCGCCGCGCCGCCCGGTAGGCGAAGGTCGCCTTGCCGGCGCCCTCGGGCCCCACGAGCAGCCAGGCGTGGTGCATCCGCCCGCGCTCCAGGGCGTCGAGCCACTCCCGTTCGGCCGCCTCCGCGCCCAGGAGCTCGTCGGCGAGGCGGGGATGGGGGCGCACCTCCTCCGCCATCTCAGGCCTCCACGCCCAGGCGCGCCTGCACGGCCGCCCAGACGGCCTCGGCGACGTCGGCGACGGGCGCCGAGGCGTCGATGATGGCGCACCGGTCCGGCTCGGCCCGGGCGATGGCGAGGAACGCCTGGCGCAGGCGCGCGTGGAAGGCGGCGCCCTTGGACTCGAACCGGCCCTCGTCGTCCAGGCGGCCCGCGGCGCGGGCGAGACCGGCTTCGGCCGGCAGATCGAGCACGAGCGTCAGATCCGGCTTCAGCCCTTCCAGCACATGGCGCTCCAGCGCCGCGATCAGCGCCTCGTCCGCGCCGCCCGCGGCGCCCTGGTAGGCGCGGGTGGAGTCGGCGAAACGGTCGCACAGCACCCACGCGCCGCGCGCAAGCGCCGGGCGGATGACCCGTTCGATGTGGTCCCGCCGCGCCGCATACATCAGGAGCGTCTCGCTCACCGCCGACCAGCGGTCGGTCGGCCCGCGCACCAGAAGCTCGCGGATCGCCTCCGCACCCGGCGAGCCGCCCGGCTCGCGCGTGGCGGCGAGCTCGAGTTCCCTGCCCTCGAGCCGCTCGGCCAGGAGCAGCAGCTGGGTGGACTTGCCGCCCCCCTCCCCGCCTTCGAACGTGATGAAACGGCCTCGAGACACGGGGCCCACATTGGCGGTTTCGGTCCCGGGCGCAAGGCGCTCAGGTCGGCTCGCCCGAGGCCGGTCTCCAGACGCCGCCGATCAGGGGCGTCGCGGCGCAGACCGGCCCGCCCTTGGCGTCCGTCCCGGCGATCCTCGCCTCGAGCGGTCCGGACGGCTCGGCCATGGCCTGTTCGATCAGGTACCAGCCGATCCCCCCGAGCAGGATCTTGGCGCGACGGTCCCAGGGCGAATCCGCCTGGCCGGCGCGGCGTCCGGAGTTGACGTAGATGAATCGGCCGCCCCTGGGTCCTTGCACGGCCGGGCCGCGGAAGTCCGGCGGGGCGCCGGCCGTGCGCGCGGTCGGATGCACCGCCAGATCGAAGTCCAGCCCCTCGGCGCCGGTCCGGATGGGCGGCAAGAGCCCGGCCGCTCCGGCGGCGTCCGACTTGCCGAGCTGGACCGCGAAGGCCACGCCCGCAGGCGGCGCCATCACGCGGATGCGCAGGAGGAGCATGGGTCCTTCGGGCTTTCGCACGCTGCGCTCAATAGAGCGTGGCGGCGTCCCCGGCCAGCGCCGCCCCGCCGGTGTGCGGATCGGCGGCGGCCAGGAGGATCTCACCGGAGTCGGCGACTGGCGCGGGGCCCACGAATCTCACCCGCACGCGCGTAGTCCCCTGGCGGACAAAACCCAGCTTCTCGGCGGCGCCCTGGCTCAGGTCGATGATCCGGCCCCTCACGAACGGGCCGCGGTCGTTGACCCGCACCTTGATCTTCTTGCCGTTCTCCAGGTTCGTCACCTCGACGATGCACGGCAAGGGCAGCGTCTTGTGTGCGGCGGTCAGCCGGCGCCCGTCGAACCACTCCCCGTCGGCAGTCTGACGCGTTCCGGCCGGATAGCTGTACCAGGAGGCGACACCCTTCTTGTCGTAGTGCTTCACGACCTCGGGGCGATAGGTCCGGCCGTCGATGGAATAGGCGCGCAGGGCGCCATGGGCGTAGGGCGCACGCTTGCCGGCGCCGCTGAAGGGATCGATCTTGACGCTGAGGCACGCCGAAAGGCCCAGCCCGACGGCGATCGCCGCGGCGAGCCGCAGGCCGGTCTTCAACCTCGAGCTGGTCCTGACCCGCACGCGCAGGCCCCCTCTGCAACCTCGAACATTGCCGGGGCATGGTGAAGGATCAATTTTTCGGTTGGGTTAATCGGGATGGTTAAGGCGCTTCGCCGGGGGTTGATCGATCTCAAGGCGCGCGGGCCGATCGGCGAGCAAGCTGCAACCTCCGGCTCCGCAGCCCTGTTCAGACGAATGGGGCGGAGCGCAAGCTTGGAGATTCCCATGAAACCTCTGTTGATCGCGACCATGGCCGCCAGCCTCGTCCTCGGCGCCGGCGCCGCCGTTCCGGCCGCGGCCCAGTCGCACGGCCATGGCCACGGCGGCTCTCAGGGCTCGTCTCAGCAACGCGGCGGCGACCGCGGGAATTCCGGCCGTCAAGGCGGCGGCTCGCAGCGCGGCCCGCAAGGCCAGCGCGGCCCGCAGGGTCAGCGCGGTCCGCAAGGCGGGCCCGCCGGCCGGCAGTCCAACCAACGCTACAACCGGCGCAGCTACGAGCGGAACTGGCAGGCGCAAAGGCGCTTCCGCGTCCGTCCGTACCGGGCGCCGCGCGGCTGGGCCTACCGCCGCTGGGGCTATGGCCAGATCCTGCCGCGTCTCTACTGGTCCCAGCAGTATTGGCTGAGCAGCTACTGGCTCTACGGATTGGTCGCGCCGCCCTACGACTGCGTTTGGGTGCGCTACGGGGATGACGCCCTCTTGATCGACAGGCGCAGCGGCGAGATCATCCAGGTGGCCTACGGGGTCTTCTACTACTGACGGCGTTCCGCGCCGTGACACCAAGGGGGGAAGGCGATGCGGCGAGCGCTGCCGGGCATGATCGCGGCGGGAGGCTTGGTCCTGCTGCCAGCCCTGGCGCCCGCCGCCTCGCTCGCTCAGGGCGAGCCTCAGAGCCTGGTGACCATCATCCCGCTCGACGGCGAGGCGACCGTAGGCGGCGTCAAGGCAGCCTGCACGGGCATCGGCCAGACCCGCGATGATCCCAAGTGGGCGGCCTACCCCGTGCGCGTGGAGTTCTCCAACGCGGCCAACGAGTACCTGATCGGCGCCACGGTCCAGGTCCGCACGGCCGCTGGAAAGCCGCTCCTGGCCGTCGACTGCGACGGCCCCTGGGTGCTGCTGGACCTGCCGCCGGGACGCTATGTCGTGGAGGGCCGGATCGACATGTCTCCGGCCAAGCCACGCAGCGCGCCGGTGACCCCGCCCAGGAGCGGTCAGATCCGCGTCGTGCTCCAGTTCCCCGACGCCTGATGGCCCTGGTGCTGGAGTACCGCCGCGCCTGTTGCTAATTCCAGCCGCACGGATGGGTGGCCGAGTGGTTGAAGGCAGCGGTCTTGAAAACCGCCAGGGGTTCACGCCCCTCGTGGGTTCGAATCCCACCCCATCCGCCACGCTCCTGCGTCGTGGGCTGCGGGTGGAAGAGGACCAGGTTTGCTATTCACTCTCGTCCAGTCCGCCGGGCTCTCGATAAGCGGGGTGCAGCCATCACGCTGAACGCCCGCAACCTTGCGATGGGGAAGTCGCTGACATCTCAGCCCGTTGAGGGCCTGCCGCGCCTGCGGATGGGCTTCAATGCGATCTGGACCTATGGCCAGTCCAACGCGGAGGGCAGCCACGCGACGCCCCAGGTGTCTCGGCCCGTCCAGGACGCCGTCATGCTGGGCGACAGTCCCCGCGCCCAGGCCCCGGAGGCTTATGCGGCGCTCAATGGACCGAACCTTCGCCCGCTCCAGGGCGGTCCCTACGGGGCCACGACCTGCGAGACGCCCGACGTCGCCGCGGCGGCGATGTTGCGTCGGGCGATGGCCCGCTTCGGTCATGGGACTGACCGCAGGCTGATCTGCGGCAATGGCGCTGCGGGCGGCGCCTCGATCCGGCGCCTCATCCAGGGGCACACGCACGGTCGGATCGAGTTCTATTCGCGATATACGGACTGGCTCGACAGCCTTTCCACGACCCTCGACGACACGCCCTGGCACGTCGTGGCGGCGATCTTGATGCAGGGCGAGAGCAACTTCACCACGCCGCGCAGGGTCTATCTGCTCAACCTTCGCGCCCTTTATACGAGCCTTTGCGCCGACGCCGGCCAATCGATCGCCCTGTTCTGCGGCGCGCCGGGCGGCAAGCTTGTGAAGGATGCGGACTTCAGGGGACAGATGGACCTTCCCGTCCACATGGCCATGCAGGATTTCGCCGCCGACACGCCGGGCGTCTTCCTCGTCGGTCCTTATGCATCCTACGGTCTTCGCCGTGATCGTATCCACCTTACCCCGCAGGGCGTCGCCGCGTTCGGTCGCAAGATCGGCCAGGCCATGGCCTGCGTGCTGGTGGAGCGGCGAAGATGGGAGCCCTGCCGCGTGATCGACGCGACCAGCAGCGGCCGGCGGGTCTGGATCAACTGCCTTGTACCGCACCCGCCGATCCTGGCGGCGGAGGGGATCGCCAACTGGTCCATCACCTTGAAGGACAGCCAGGGCGCCCTGACGCTCGTCGACAAGTCAATCACCGACGAGACGACGATCCTGACCCAGTGGGATCGGCGTCCCGGCCGGGACGCGCTGCTCTATGTGGGCGGCGAGCATCCGGACGATCCCTTGCTGAGCGGGCTGACGGTCTTCCACGACAGCGATCCGCATCCGGCGGGGGTCAACTGGCTCGTTCCCTGGTGCGGCTCGCCGGTCCCCGCATGACGCGGTGGGAGGCCTCCACATGACCTGGGGCAAGAGGCAGACTCCGGCCCGGGGAGCCTTCATGCCTGAAGAGACTCCGCCGCCCTCCGGCTTCCACGTCGAGACGATGACGGCGGACGAGCGTGCGGTCCTGATCGACTGGGCGGCCGCGGAAGGCTGGAACCCCGGCCTCGCCGATCTCGACATCGCCTCGGCCGTCGACCCGGACGCCTTCGTCGCGCTGAAGCGTGCAGACGAGCTGGTCGGCGGAGGATCGATCTTCCGCCACGGCCCGGGCTTCGGCTTCATGGGCCTGTTCATCATGCGCCAGGACGTGCGGGGCCAAGGCCTGGGCGCCCGACTGTGGACGTGGCGCCTCAACCGGCTGAAGCAGCGCCTGGGGCCGGGCGCGACCATCGGCATGGACGGCGTCTTCGAGATGGCGCCCTTCTATGAGCGCGGCGGATTCACCCCCGCCTACCGCCACCTGCGCTTCCAGGGCGCCGCGCACGCCGGCGAAGGCGTCGACGCCGGCGTCGTTCCCATCGATGCGTCGAACCTGGAGGCGGCGCTCGCGCTGGACGACCGGCTCTTCCCGGTCCCGCGGCATGACTTCATGCGCCGATGGATCGCCCAGCCTGGGGCGAGCGCTCTGGCGGTCCCCACTGGGGAAGGCCTTGCGGGTCTGGGCGTGATGCGGCCCTGCCGCCGGGGCTTCAAGATCGGTCCGCTCTATGCCGAGGACGCCGCCGTCGCCGAGCGGCTGTTCCATGCCCTTCTCGGACGCGCGCAGGGCGAGCTCGTGCAGATCGACGTCCCCGAGCCCAACGCCGCGGCCGTCGCCATGGCGGCTCGCCAGGGCTTCGAGGAGAGCTTCGGCTGCGTTCGCCTCTATCATGGTCCAGACCCTGGCCTCGACCTTCGCCGGATCTTCGCGACCGCCTCGCTCGAGTTCGGCTGACCGCATCCACCCGAGGTGGAGCCGTAAGATTCGTCGGCCGCGCGCGACTATCCCCACAAGGGGACGGGGCGAGACGACACGGAGCTGGGCCGCGGCCGCGCCTGGGGCGGTCTTCGTCCTGGCTCGTCGTGGTCTTCAACGTCCGGCGGCAACCTCACGAGGCGGCAAGGCAGCGCGTCAAGGCAGCGGCGGCGGCCTCGCCATTATCGCCGCTCAGCATCGACAGATGGGTCCCGGGCGTGCGCACCACGTTCAGGACATCAACCCTCGCTCGCCAGGCGGCCGATGCGGTCGGCGTCGTCCGATCACGCCCCGCCGGCGCGAACAGGGTCACTTCCCCCCGATAGCGGCCGGGACGATGCCGCGCGGAGGCCAGGAGGGCGGCGGCCGTCACCCGAAGGACACCGGCAGGTGCGAACCTGGAGAGGCCCGGGGCCTCCCGTCCGCCCGCCACGACTCCGGTGCGACGTCCCCTGGCCGCATCGGCGAGGTTCGACGCCAGCCTCTTCACGCCGCCGGCCAACTGCGCGGGCCAGGCGCCGAGCGGCCACCCGAGGGAACTCATGACCGTGTCGAACAAGCCCACGAGACCGACCTCTTCGCCGGCCTCGCGCAACCGGCGCGCCATCTCGAAGGCGACGAGACCACCGAAGGAATAGCCGCAGAGTTGATAGGGCCCCTTCGGCTGGCGCGCCCGGATGGCTTCCAGATAGGCGCCCGCCATCTCCTCGACAGTCGCAAACGGCGCCTCGCGGCCGTCCAGTCCCTTTGCCTGCAGCCCATAGACCGGGCCCGGATAAGCCATGCCCCGCGCGATCGCGAAGAGCTCGGCCACATGGCCGCCGGCGCCCGGGACGAAGAAGACGGGCAAGGCGCCCTGCCCCGCCTTCAGCAGGACCAGCGGTCCGCCGCGCGCCGGCGCGCGCCCGCTGAGGGCCTGACACAGGGCGCCGAACCTCGGCGCCTCGTAGATCAGGGTCAGCGGCAGCTCGAGGCCGAGCGCCGCCTCCAGCCCCATCACCAGGATGATCGCCTTCAGGGAATCGCCCCCGCCTTCGAAGAAGTCGTCCTCGGAACCGCCTACCGGCGCGCGCAGAGTCTCCCGCCAGACCCGTGCGACCGTCCGGGCGGTCCGGTCCCCGCCCGGCGACTCCGCCGCGGCCGCGCCGGCGACGCCGGAGTCCTCCGCCCGGCGCTGCGTCTCATCCATCGCGCGCAGCGCCGCAACATCGAGCTTTGAGCTGGCCAGCCGAGGGATACTCTGGGCCAGGTAGAGGCGCGCCGGGCGCATGGGCGCCGGCGCCTCACCCATGGTGGACCTCAACGCTTCGAGCAAATCCGCGGGCGCGCCGTCCCTGGCGCTCACATGCGCGACCAGGACGGTTTCGCCGTCCGACCCGACCTGACGCGCCAGCGCCCCGACGTCGCGCACGAACGGATGGCGGCGCAGGACCGCCTCCACGCCCTCCAGCTCGACGCGGATCCCCCGGATCTTCACCTGCCGGTCCTTGCGGCCGATCCGCTCCACAAGGCCATCGGACCGTTGGCGGACGAGATCGCCGGTTCGGACCAGGCGGGCGTCCAATTCGCCCTCCGGAGCGATCAGGCGCCCTCCGGACCAGACGCCGAGCGCCACGTAAGGGCTCTGCACGACCAGTTCGCCGACCTCGCCCGTCGCCGCGGGGCGCCCGTCCTCGCCGACGATCGACAGCCGGTTGCCAGGCAGCGGATAGCCGATCGGAACCCGATCATCCGCCCCACGCAACGCCGGATCGACGAACCACTGCATCATCGGCGCTTCGGTCGCGGCGTAGATCGACTGGATCGCCGCCCCTGGCGGGAGCTGCGCGCGAACCGCATCCACGTCGCTCCACAGGATGGTGTCGCCGCCGATCCGGACCAGCCGCAGGGCTTCGCCGAGCCGCCCGTCCCGGCGCGCGATCAGCGTCCGCAGAAGGGCGGGAAAGGCGAAGAGGATCGTGATCCCCTGGCCCCGGATCGCCTCGCGGGTCTCGCGCGCGCCAAGTTGATTCACGTCGGCAAGGTGGATGCGCGCGCCGGCCAGGAGCGCGGTCAGGACGTCCCTGACCCCGACGATGGTCGCCGGCGACGCCAGGGTGAGGAAGCGGTCGTCGGCGTCGATGTGCGCGGCGTTCACGGCCTGGCCTACGCGCTGCAGCAGGCCCCGTTGGCTATTGGCCACGCCCTTCGGCCGGCCGGTGCTGCCGGATGTGAAAAGGACGCAGGCGGGCTCGTCCGGGCCCAGGGCCGCCGGCCGCCAGTCCGGGCTGACGGGCGGAACCGGATCATCCAGGCGCAGGATGTTCTCTGCGACCACGCCGGCGACCCCGGAGGGGACATCCCCGTCGCAGACGACCAGGGCGGGCCCCGCGCCGAGCAGCAGATCGGCGAGCCAGTTCCCGGGCTGGTCGGGGTCCAGCGCCAGGAACGGCCGTCCAGCGGCCAGGCATCCCAGCATGGCGACGGGGAAACCCCTGGCCGCCGGCAGGAGCAGACCCACCAACGCTCCCTGTTCCGTCCGCGCCGCGATGGCTTGGCCAAGGCCCCGCACTCGCGCCCACAGCTCGCCGAACGTGAGCGTCCCCTCCGCGTCGGAGACCGCGACGGCGTCGGGACTCCTGTGCGCCACGCGCTCGAAGAGCTGGATGACGGGCGACGCCAGGTCCTCGTCGGGGAACCGGCGGAAGGGCCGGTCGACCGGCCCGTTCCAGTCCAGGGGCCGTGGGTCTGTCTCGAGCCAAGTGAATCCGGCGAACCCTGCGCTCATCCTCGAGACGGCTCCGGGGTCTTCGGATCGCGTCGATGCGCGATCGCCGCGATCATGTCCGCAGCCCGGACAAAGTCAAAGGGTCCGCGCTGCGGCCCGGGGTTTGCTAGGCTCGCGCCATGAGTCCCCTGCGCGTCTTGGCCGGGTTTCTGGCCGCGGCGGCGGCCTTGGCCGCCCTTCCAGCCGTCGCCCTGCCCGCATCGCTGGCCGGGCGGGTCGGGGCGATCCTCGCTGATCCGTCCCTCGACGGCTCTACTTTCGGCGTCAGCGTCACCGACCTGGACGGCCGCACCCTCTACGCGCTGAACGACGGCAAGCTGTTCGAGCCGGCCTCGAACGCCAAGCTGGTCACCACGGCGGCCGCCTTCGCCCTGCTGCCGGTCGACAGGCTCACCTGGACCACCAACGTCGTCGCCGAGGGCCGCATCGACGCGAACGGCGTCCTGCACGGCGATCTCGTGATCCTTGGCGCCGGCGATCCCACTATGGGCGGGCGGACCTACCCCTACGGCTCCATGCCGCAGGCCGCGCCCTCCCCGCTCGCGGCGATCGACGACCTGGCCGCGCAGGTCAGGCGCGCGGGCGTGAAGCGGATCGACGGCCGGATCATCGGCGATGACAGCTTCTTCCCCGACGAGCCCTATGGCGTCGGCTGGGCCTGGAACGATCTGCAGTGGCGCTATGGGGCGCCGGTCTCGGCCCTCACCTTGAACGACAATGTCGTGGACCTCGCCCTCGCACCCGATCCGCATCGGCGCGGTGCGGTACGGACCGACTGGACGCCCGCCATTCCCTACTATCGCCTGCAGGACGACATGCGCGCCGCGCCACCGGGAGCGGCCGCCCGGCCTGGGATCGACCGGCGCCCGGGAAGCCGCGTCGTGCGCCTGTTCGGCGAGGCCCCGGCCACAGGCATGATCGTCCACCTCGCACTCGATGATCCGGCGCTCTACGCGGCCATCGCCCTTCGCCAGGCGCTCCAACGCCAGGGCGTCAAGATCGCAGGCCGCGCCGGCGCCCGCCATCGCCCGCCGGTCGACACCGAACGGTTCCATCTCGAACGGGACCGGCCGCTGGGCCCCGCCCGTCCCACGCCCTCGACGGTCGAGGCGCCGCTCGGGGGGCGGCGGGTGCTCGCCGCCCGCGTCTCCCCGCCGGTGGTCGAGGACATCGCGGTCATCGACAAGGAGAGCCAGAACCTGCACGCCGAGCTGCTGCTGCGCCTGCTCGGCAAGCTCGAGGCCGATGACGGCAGCTTCGCCCAGGGCGCAAGGGTCGCACGTCAGGTCCTCCTGGACGCCGGCGTCCGCGACGACGACGTCTTCCTCTACGACGGCTCGGGGATGAGCCCCGAGGACCGGATCACGCCGCGCGCCCTGACCAGGCTCCTGGTCTACGCGGCGCAGCAACCGTGGGGCGCAGCGTTCAAGGCCGCCCTGCCGGTGGCTGGCGTGGACGGCACCCTTGCCTGGCGCTTCCTCGGATCCCCTTTGAAGGGTCGCCTCTTCGCCAAGACCGGGACGCTCGACGAGGTGAATTCCCTCTCCGGCTATCTCGTGGCCGACAGCGGCCGCACCGTCGCCTTCTCGATCCTCGTGGGAGGCCGCCGGCCGGGCGACCGGGCCGAGATCCAGGCCCTCGACCGCATCTGCGAGGCCATCGCCGCGGCGGAATGATCCTGCACGCCGTCGACAGGCTCCGAGGGCGGCCTCATAGTCCGAGCCGGGAACGGAGGCGACGGAGACAGGCGCCATGAGCCTCGCGGAAAGGCTGCGCACCGACGCGCCGGCGTCGGACGAGGGCGCGGTCCGGGCGCCGATCAACTACCTCGCCCCGATGGACGAGCGGCCGAGGTTTCACGCCCAGGACCATGGCCGCGACAACCTTCGCTACGACCCGCGCGTCATGACCATGCACGACGCTCGCGGCTGGGCCTCGGTCCCGACCCTCGAGCGAGAAGGCCTTTGCCTCGTGCGCCAGGCGACGCGGGTGTGCGACTTCCACGATCGCGACGAGGTCCAGGCCGTCTACCTCGAGGAGGTCCGCCGCCTCGTCCAGGCCCTGACGGGCGCCGCCAGGGTGTTCGCCGTGCCGGGCGGCGGCATCGTGCGCTTCGCCGAGAATTCGCCCCGCTTCGGGACCGGGATGAACACCCAGCCCGCGCGCTTCCCGCACATCGATTTCACCCGTAACACCGCGCCGGGCCTCGGCGACGCCCGGCTCTTCGGCAGCGAGGCCCTGGACCTGCGCCCCGGCCAAAGACTGGAGGGCTTCAACATCTGGCGGGCGATCACCCCGCCGCCCCAGGACGTGCCGCTGGCGGTCTGCGACGCCCGCACGGTCGCGCCCAAGGACCTCGTCGTGGGCGACGGCGTCTATGACGAGGCCGAGGATCCGGCCAGGTGGCCGGTCTCCGAAGCCTTCCTCCTGCGCCATAATCCGGCGCACCGGTGGATCTGGTTCTCGGACATGCAGCCCGACGAGGCGCTGGTCTTCCGCGCCTACGACAACGCTCCGGTCGAGCGGCCCGCCGTACCGCACTCCGCCTTCGACCATCCGGCCTGTCCGCCGGATGCGCCCGGACGCGAAAGCGTCGAGGCGCGGGCGTTTGCGGTGTTCGACGACTGACCGGCGAGGCCGTCGGTCGTCGTCAGGCCGGCAGGAAGAGGCTCGCCCTGAGCCCCCTGGGCTCGCGCGGCTCGAGCTTCAGCCGCCCGTCGTGGCTCTCCGCGATGCTCTGGGCGATGGCGAGGCCCAGGCCCGCGCCGCCCGTCTCGCGGTTGCGCGAGTTCTCGAGACGATGGAACGGCTGCAGCGCCTGTTCGATTTGCTCGGCCGGAATGCCGGGGCCATGGTCCTCGACGCGGATCTCCACGCCGCCGCTAGCTGCCGCGACCGATACGGTCGCCCCGCCGCCATACTTGACCGCATTGTCGACCAGGTTGCCGATCGCCCGGCGCAGCAGGGACGGCTCGACCGCCGCCACGGCCCGCGGCAACTCCTCGAACCTCACCGGCTGGCCCAGCGCGGCATGGTCATACGCGACGGCTTCGGCCAGCGCGCTCACGTCGGTGGCGCGCAACTCGCCCCTTATGCGGCCCGTGCGGGCGAGGACCAGGATATCCTCGAGCGTCCTGGTCATCTCTTCGATCTTGGCGATGGCCGCTGTGCGGTCCTCGGCCGGGTCCATGCTCTCGATCCGGATGCGCAGCGACGCCAGGGGCGTGCGAAGGTCGTGGCCGATGGCGCCCAACATGCGGTCCTTCTCGTCGAGCAGGGTCGCGACGCGCCGGTTCATCGCGTTGAACGCCTCGATGGCGCGCCGCAGATCGTCCGGCCCGGCCGGAATCACCAGCGGGGGCTCGCTGCGCCCTCCGAACGCCTCGGCTGCGCGGGTCAGGGCGCCCAGGGGCCGCGCCAGCCTCAGGGCGATCCATAAGCTCGCACCGAGCACGATCAGGTAGAGCAACCCGGTCGCCGCGCCCAGGCGCGCCATCAACCAGGGATCGCGCCTGGGGGTCGTCACGCGGCCGACAAGCCAGCCGCCGTCCGGGAGTTGGACGGCCAAACGCGTGATCTGCACGTCCGGCGGCGCCCGCCCGCCACGGCGGCCGAGCGCGCCCGCAGGCTCGGTCGTCGCGCGCACCGCCAGGAATGGAGCCCCCTCGCTCTTCAACGCCTTCGCCAGCTGGGCCTCGATCTCGGGCCGGCGCGCCGCCTCGGGGATTCCGCTGTCGGTCTGCAACATGAATCGGACGCCGCGATGGGAGCGCTGTTCCAGGTGCTGGCCGCGCTGGTCCGGGGACGCCTGACCGACGTCAGCGGCAAGGTCGGCGAAGCGCGTGATGGCCGGACCCTGATTCTCGGCCAGGCTCAGCCGCTGGCGCTCGTTCAGCACCAGGGCGAAGTTGGCGATCTGGGCGACCAGCAGCGCGAGACCCAGCAGCAGGGCCATCTGGCCGGCCAGGCTTTTGGGACCAAGGCGGCTCATATCCGGCGCACGTCGGCGGCCAGCATGTAGCCGCCGCCCCAGACGGTCTTGATCAGCTTGGGATCGGAGGGATCGGCTTCGATCTTTCGCCGCAGCCGGCTGATGTGGTTGTCGATGCTGCGCTCGAAGGCGGAGAGCTCGCGCCCCTGGCTCAGGTCGAGCAATTGATCGCGGGTCAGCACCCGTCTCGGATGGGTGATGAAGGCGTTCAGCAGGTTGTACTCACCGGTGGAAAGCGGCACGGCCACGCCGTCTGCCCCCACCAGCTCCCGCTCGCCGGTCTTCAGGATCCACGGCCCGAAGGTGAAGCCCTCGCCGCCGGGCGCATGCACCGTCGTGGCGCCGCCGGATGCGGTGCGGCGCAGGACCGCCTTGACCCGGGCGAGCAGTTCGCGCGGCGAGAACGGCTTGGTCACGTAGTCGTCGGCCCCGATCTCCAGGCCGATGATGCGATCCACCTCTTCGGCCTTGGCGGTGAGCAGGATCACGGGAATCTCGGACGTGGCGCGGATGAAGCGGGCGAGCGACAGGCCGTCCTCCCCCGGCATCATGATGTCGAGCAGCACCAGGTCCACGCCATGCACCGCCAGGACCTCCCGCGCCGCGGCCGAACTCTCGGCCTTGCTGACGCGAAGGCCGTTCTTGGCGAGGTAGGCCGCGAGCGGATCTCGGATGTCGCGCTCATCCTCGACGATCAGGATATGGGGCTCGCCCGCCATTTGCCTGGTCTATCCTTTGCTCTGTCCAAGACGAAGGCCCCGGAGCGAGGCTCCGGGGCCTGGGAGGCTTGGATGGCGGTCGCGGCGCCCGTCTGGGGGTCGGGCGCCGCCCATCGGTTCAGCGCTCGCGATGGGTGGGGCCGCGGCGATGGTCGCAGCGTCCGTCGCGATCGTGACGCTCGCCCTTGCCGGCGAACCTGCCGCGCTCGTGGCCCTGGAAGCGGCCGAAGCGCTCGCGCTCGCCCCGCTGGCGGAACGCGACCTTGATCGGGGCAGGCTTGTCGGACGGCTTGAACTGCGGCCCGCGCTGCTCGACCTGGCCCCGCCCGTCGAAGGACTGGTGCTGTGGGGCGGCCAGGGCCGGGCCGGCGATCAGCGAGGCGGCCGCGGCGGCGATGAGGATGGGCTTCATGGAACTTCTCCTTGGGGTTGGCGCCGTCATCGGCGTTGGGGAGAAGCTGGGGCCCGCCTGTCGCGGGACTTTCCCGACGGGCGGCCGAAATTGTCGCAAATTGTATCTGCGGGGCGAGGAATGGGGCTGACGCGCGCGGACGGGCGCGTAGGCTGGCGCGGCCCGCCGAGGAGGCCTGCAACGTTGGATAATCCGCTCAAGGACTGCGGCAAGCCGCTCTTCTTCAAGCTCGCCAATGCCGGGGACGTCGGCCTCCTGCCGGTTCCCGACCGCCGGGGCCAGTCGATCCGTGTGGCCGTGCGCTCCCTCAGCGTCATGCAGAAGGAGGCCCTGGTCGCTTCCAGCCTCACCGGCGTGGTCTGGCGCCTGGCCAGCGACGAAGGCGCCTATCTCGCCGGACTGGACGAAGCGCCATGCCCCCTGTCGTTCCTGACCACGGGGATGGTCGCCTCCTACATGGAAGAGATCCTGGCCCTGGCCAGACGGCGCGGGATCGCGCTGCGCGACATCCGCCTGGTTCAGGACAACTACTACACAATGAAGGGCTCGGCGCTGGACGGCTCCATGACCGGCGGCGCCAAGGACGTGGCGCTGGAAGCTTGCATCAACTCCGACGCCGACAATTCCGTGCTCCAGGCGCTGATCCAGGACGCAGTCGCCGCCTCGCCCCTCAACGGCCTGATGCGCGGCGTGAAGGACAGCCTCTTCAGCCTCACGCACAACGGCCGCTCGACTTCCATGGACAAGGCCAAGCCCGTCCCGGGCCCGACGCCGCCTGACCCCGACCGCGCCTTCGATTTGGCCCAGCCGGCCCTGGGGGACTGGTCCGGCCTGATCGTCCGGGGCGGCATGAGTCCCAGGACCGAAGAGACCGTCACCCTCGCCGGGGACAGTCTCAGGGCCGAGCAGGACCGCACCTTGCACATCCGCGGCGTCTGCACCGTCGACCCGGACGGCCTCAAGCGCATCGAGCAGCAGCTGTTCAACCCGCACGGGTCGATCTTCCGCTTTCTCAGCGAGGAGGGGCCGCAGAGCGGCGGCCAGGGCCGCGCGCCGGACGCCGCCAGCTACATCAGCGCCGGGATCGGCTTCTGCTTCCTGACCCAGCTGGGCCGTTACGCCAAGATCGCGAGGAAGGACCTGAAGGCCTACCGCATCGTTCAGGACGCCCATTTTTCGCTCGGCGGCGCGTCCAGCAGCTCCGGCCGACCAGGCGAGGCGGATCCGATCGAGACGCACCTCTTCATCGACAGCGGCGAGGACGACGCCTTCGCCAGGGCCGCCCTCGACATGTCGGAGCAGACCTGTTTCCTGCACGCCTTCTGCAGGACCGACCTCAAGGCCCGGGTCCGGATTACCCGCCTCGCTGCTGCAGGCGCCTGAGGCGCCGGCCGCTCAACGCAAAGCCCAGCGGAAGCCGCGCCTGAGCTCGTCCACCCCGTTGGAGTCGTACCAGCGGCCGTGCGCCAGGATCACCCGCTCCGGCGCCCAGCCGATCATGATCCGGGCCGCTTCCCGGATCCTCGACCGGTCGAAGGTGAGCCGCATGTCCCGTGGGGTCTGGCCGTCCGGATCGAGCACGCCCCCCAGCCGCGTCATCAGCCTGAACGCCCAGGACCTGATCTTGCCGGGCTCGAAGTTCTCCAGGAGGTCGGTCAGGACCAGGGTGCGGGTGGGCCGGTGGAAGAACACCACCTCGGTCATGAAGCGTCCGCGGATCGGCAGGGTCGCGATCTGCTCGTCCCACGGGTAGTTGCGCTCCCGCTCCAGCAACTCGCCCTGGACGTCGATCCGCCCTTTGGCCTGCTCGCGGATGCGGGGCGCCAGGAACACCCGCGCCTCGGGATAGGCCGCGCGCCAGTCCGGGATCCACCAGTAGTGCAGCCGGTTCGGACCGATCAGCCATGCGGGCGTCCCGATCTTTGCGACCTCGGCCTTCAACTCGTCGGTGAGCGGGGTCGGCGAGTGGATGAGCAGGCGCTCCCCGGGCAGCCGTATCACCGTCATGCGGGTGCTGAAGGGCGCCCGCAGATACGGCAAGGCGAACTCGATCAGCGGCCCGTCGACGATCCAGACGTCCTCGGCGACCGGCTTGAGCGTGTTGAGCGGCGGATAGGCCCCGAGCGCGTCCTTCTTCATGGCTTCCGGCATTCAGGCCCGGCGCATGCACGGCGAGGCTCCAGGTGCGTCAAATTGGAACCATGCCATGTCGATGCAGTCCCAGCTTACGCCCGCCGCCGGCGGCGCCCTCGTCTCCAAGGCCGGCGAATCCCACGCCTCGCCCGCACAATATCTTCATCTCGCGCCCGACGGGCGGATGCGCTGGGTCCTCGACCCTCTTAACGCCACGCCGTTCGCATCGATGCGCGACGCCGTGCGGATGGCGGTCCGGCTGCCGGCAAAGCACCGCGCCTTCGCCCTGCCGACCGGCTGGCGCTGACGGCCCACGTCAGGCGGGCTCCTGATCCTCCTCGGGAACGGGCTTCCTTACGGCCCGCATGGACGCGATCAGCTCCTCGTTCAGCTCGGTGGGCATGGCCGCCATCATGGCCTCCATCCTGGCCTTGACCGCGTCGCGCCATTCGCCGTGGGTGACGATGTAGAGGCGGTCGTTCCTGATCGCGTCCACGACCATGTCGCCCACCTCTTCGGGCTCCATCCACAGGTCCGAGACCTGGCGCTCGCCGAGCCGCTCGGCCGCCGCCTGGAAAGCGCCCGAGGCCTTGAACTGGTCCGGCCGGTTCTGGCTGAGCTGGTGGATGTTCGACTTGATCGGGCCCGGGCAGAGCACCGAGACGCCGATGCCGTCCTGGGCGAGCTCGCCGCGGATCGATTCCATAAGCGAGATCACGGCCGCCTTGGCCGTGACGTACATGGCCATGTTGGACGGCATCACCACCATGCCCGCGAGCGAGGCGGTAGAGACCACGTGCCCGCCTTCCCCTCTTGCCCGCATGCGCGGCAGGAAGGTCTGGACGCCGTTGATCACCCCGCCGAGGTTGACGCCGAGACCGAAGTCCCAGTCGTCGTAGGTCGCCTCCTTCAGCGGACCCTCGATGCCGACGCCCGCGTTGTTGACCAGCACGTCCACGGGCCCGAACGCCTTCTCCGCCTCGTCCGCGGCCGCGGCCATGGCGGCGCGGTCGGTGACGTCGAGCCGGATGGCATGGACCTGGCGGCCCTTCTGACGCTCCTCGAACCAGGCGAGCGCCTCGTCGATGTGGTCCTGCCGCAGGTCGGCGATCACCACCTTCATGCCGGCGTCGACGAACTTCTTGACGATGCCGAGGCCGATGCCCGAGGCGCCTCCGGTGACGAAGGCGACCTTTCCTTCCAAATCCTGCATCACTGGGTCCCTAGTGTCCCAACTCTGACGTTCGTAACCGCTTGGTGGCGACACCGATCGAACGTCAGAGTCGAAAAGGACACTAGCAAAGTCAAGATTCTAGTGAGGTTTACGAACCTGACGTTCGTCGCTGAGGTCACCCCAAGCGATGGACGAACGTCAGGTTCACCTCACTAGCCGAAGAAAGCCACGCATCGGATGTCGATGCTCTCGCGTGGCGGCCCGTCGACGGCGCTGGGGTCGTCGAAGGCCGTATGCGGCACGCGCGTGAAATGCGCCGGGTCGGAGTTGTAGCCGCGGAAGATCAGCAGCTCGTCCCGGGTCATGCCCGAGAAGTAGACCCAGCGGTGGTTCGGATTGTGCGCGACCATGTTGGTCTCGATGCGGAACTCCTTCTCGGCGGCGGGGCCGAGCACGATGTGCGAGACCACGAGGTCCTTGCGCTCGACCGTGGTCGCGTCCACGACGCAGAGCGGACAGTCCTGCGGCGGTTCGGAGAGCGCGCGCCACAGGTTGAAGACGGCGAACCGTCCCTGCATCAGCGCCTCGGCGTCGGGATCGTCGCCCAGCATCTGGCGCGCTGTCATCGGGCCGGAACTGTCCGAGTAGTCCACATGGGCGTAGCGGCCGGGATAGGTCGTGCCGTTCTCGCCATACCGTTCCGAGCGGTCGGACAGCCGGTGCACCCAGCCCTGTCCCACGACCACCTTGTGCGCGCCGGTCGCAGACTTCACCACCTCTTCGAGCTCGGGCAGGTAGACCTTGGCGGCCGCCTCGCGGTCGGAGAAGTCCATCACCTTGCAAGGCGCCTCGGCCAGGAACACGCCCTCGCGATCGAGCGACAGTTCCGAGCGGATCGGTCTGACGTCCTCGATCGGCATGATCTCGGTCTGCAGCGGCATGTGGCTGCGCCAGGAGTCCGCCGCGTACCAGCAGGAGTCCGTGCAGCCGTCCTCGAGGTAATTGATCGGGGCCTCCACAGTACGCGCCCCGGGCCGGGAGAGCGGAGCCCGCGCGGCCAAAATCGTATGCGTCACCACAGCCTCCTGGGCCGACCGGTCCGAATGGACCGGCGAGGACCCACGGCCGAGTCACCCGCCTAGGTTTGACTTTGTCAAGCCAAGAGCGCCCGCAGGCCCGATCCAGGCTTTCACCCCGCCCCCCGATCGCTTAGATGTCCGCCCGACCGCGCTCTTGGGCCAGCGCGAAGGTCGATCGAGGAGGTTCTCCGTGCGCGAATATCTGAAGTTCTACATCGACGGGAAGTGGGTCGACCCCGCCACGTCCAGAACCCTGGACGTGATCAATCCCGCGACCGAAGCCGTCGCCGGCAAGATCAGCCTGGGCTCACAGGCCGACGTGGACAAGGCCGTGGCGGCCGCCCGCAAGGCCTTCAAGACCTGGTCCAAGACGACCCGGGAAGAGCGTCTCGCCGTCCTCGGGCGTCTCGCCGAGGAGTTCGGCAAGCGCATGGGCGACGTCGCCGACGCCATCACCGAGGAGATGGGCGCACCGGCCTGGCTGGCCCAGAACGCCCAGGGCCCGGCCGGCATCGGCCACCTGATGACCGCCGTCAACGCGCTCAAGACCTACCAGTTCGAGGAAGACCGCGGCTCCTCGCGGGTGGTCAAGGAGCCCATCGGCGTCGTCGGGTTCGTCACGCCCTGGAACTGGCCGATGAACCAGATCTGCGCCAAGGTCGGCCCCGCCCTGGCCGTGGGCTGCACCGTCGTGCTCAAGCCCTCCGAGATCGCGCCCTTCTCGGGCCAGATCTTCGCCGAGATCGTCGAGGCCGCCGGCGTGCCGCCCGGCGTGTTCAACCTCGTCAACGGCACGGGCCCGGAAGTGGGCGCGGCCCTGTCGGCCCACCCGGATATCGACATGATCTCGATCACCGGCTCGACCCGCGCCGGGATCGACGTGGCCCGCACCGCCGCACCGACCCTGAAGCGCGTGCACCAGGAGCTCGGCGGCAAGTCGCCGAACATCATCCTGGACGATGCCGACCTGGGCAAGACCATCCCGGCCGGCGTCGGCTCGGTGATGATGAACTCGGGCCAGTCGTGCGTGGCGCCGACCCGCATGCTCGCGCCCAAGGGCAAGGTCGACGAGATCTGCGCGCTCGCCAAGGACGCCGCCGAAAGCTGGATGCCCGGCGATCCCAAGGGCAACGCCCGCATGGGCCCGGTCGTCTCCGAGGCCCAGTGGAACAAGGTCCAGGGCCTGATCAAGAAGGGCCTCGAGGAAGGCGCCGAGCTCGTCACCGGCGGCCCCGGCAAGCCCGAGGGCCTGGAGACCGGCTATTTCGTCAAGCCGACGGTGTTCCGCAACGTCACCAACGACATGACCATCGCCCGCGAGGAGATCTTCGGGCCGGTGCTCTGCATCCTGGACTACGACACCGTCGACCAGGCCATCGAGATCGGCAACGACACCGAGTACGGCCTCGGCGGCTATGTCTCCAGCGCCGATATCGACAAGGCGCGCGAGGTGGGCCGCGAGATCCGCGCCGGCTACATCAGCCTGAACAACGCCCCGATGGACATCACCGTGCCCTTCGGCGGCTACAAGCACTCCGGCAACGGCCGCGAGTTCGGCGACCACGCCTTCGCCGAGTTCCTCGAGCTGAAGTCGATCCTCGGCTACAACCCCGCCGCCCAGGCGGGCGGCGGCCACTAGCGAAGACACAAGGGGCGGCCCGGACGGGGCCGCCCCTCTCCCTTTCCCGCCAATTCCGGTGATGTGAAGGAGGCGCATGCGATGGCGACCTTCGTGCTCGTGCACGGCGCCTGGTCGGGCAGCTGGGGCTACACCAAGGTGGCGCGGATGCTGCGCGCCGAAGGCCACGAGGTCTGGCAGCCGTCGCTGACGGGCCTTGGCGAGCGCTCCCACCTGTCGAGCCCGGCCATCACCTTGTCCACCCACGTCCAGGACGTGGTCGGCGTGTTCGATTACGAGGACCTGGCCGACGTCATCCTGGTCGGCCACTCCTACGGCGGCATGGTCATCACGGGCGTCTCCTCGCGCTGCGCCGACCAGATCCGCTCCCTGGTCTATCTGGACGCCTTCCTGCCCGCGAACGGCCAGGCGCTGTGGGACATCGCCGGCGAGCAGGGCCGGGCCATGTACATCGAAGGCCAGAAGCAGACCCCGGGCCTGATCCCCTTCTCTGGCTTCGCGGCCACGCCCGAGAACCCGGACGCGGCCGCCACACGCCGCCGCAAGCTGGGTCTCCAGCCGCTGCTGACCCTGACCGAGCCGGTGCAGTTGGACGGCTCAGAGCAGCAGATCAGGAACCGGACCTACATCCTCGCGACCAGGCGGCCGGGCTTTCAGCGCTTCTACGACCAGGTCAAGGACGACCCGGCCTGGAAGGCCAAGACCATCGACACCGGCCATGTGGTGATGATGGAGGACCCCGACGGCCTGCTCCGCCTGCTGCTCGAAGAGGCGTAGCCGTTCGGGCCTACTCTGGGCGATCCGACCGGTAGGTCAGCGCCGTCACACCGAGGAAGGCGACGAACAGCAAGATCCGTGACCACAGGGTGTCGACGGGCGTCATCCCGGGGATCCGGTCCATGCCGAGCTCGCCGACGAGGAGCAGCGCCGTGATCGCCCAGCCCTGCCAGCTCGTGGGGGCGGCGCCCCATCCTGTCCTGTGCGGTCCAAACCAGCCCGGACGCCGCATCCGCCTACTCCGCCGCCCGCAGGGGCTCCAGGCTCGAGCCCTCGGCGCGCAGCAGCCGGTCCACCACCGAGCGCATCAGGTTCGGACCCTGGTCCAGCGACGTGTTGAGCATCTGCACTTCAGGCGCGCCGTCGATCAGCTTCTGCTGCGCCTCGATCATCACCCGATCCTCCTCGAAGGCCTTCTCCGCCACGCCGATGAGGATGTCGGCGACCTCGTCGTCCTCGCAGGACCTCGGCCCCCACGAGAAGAACAGACGCGTCGTCCGGTCCGTCATCGGCGTCACGGCCTGGCACGAGAAGTTGCCGTGCAGCGGCTCGGTCACCGGTGGCGCGTCGGCCTCCAGCTGCATGGCCTCGGCCGGATGGAACTCCGAGTGCATCAGCATGACGCCGGGGACCAGATAGTCGTAGTTCAGCCGATTGACCACGCCGCTCGCCGGCTCGCCGCCCTTGAAGAAGGGGGACGGCGGCGCGTCCGGCGGCCGGGTCTCGGGCGTCCAGCGCTGGACCCTGATTCCCCGCTCCAGCCGGGAGATCTTGGGCAGGTACCTCGCCCACTCCTCGCCCGTGCCGAATGTCGAGCGGTGCAGAAAGCTCAGGTGCGAGAAGTCGGTCTGGTTGTCGTTGATCAGGAGGTAGTTCGCCGCGAAGTCCTTGTAGCGCGAGCGCAGCGTCCAGTTCGGGTCGTCCAGCGACTTGGCCTGGGGGATGAGCGCCTCGTCGGCCTTGGCCGGATCGCCCATCCAGACCCAGATCCAGCTGTGCTTCTCGACCACCGGGTAGGACCGCACGCAGGCCGTCTGAGGGATCATTTCCTGTCCCGGGATGTCGGTGCACCTTCCAGTCCGGTCGAACTTCAGGCCGTGGTAGTTGCAGCGGACATCGTCGCCTTCGATCCGACCCTGCGACAGCGGCGCCAGGCGGTGGACGCAACGGTCGGTCAGGGCGCTGACCTTGCCCTGGGTGTCACGCCACAGGACCA
The DNA here is from genome assembly GCA_963775275.1 of uncultured Alphaproteobacteria bacterium. Classification (GTDB taxonomy): domain Bacteria; phylum Pseudomonadota; class Alphaproteobacteria; order Caulobacterales; family Caulobacteraceae; genus JANWHQ01. The sequence goes on from CAVZII010000005.1 coordinate 3,909,129, forward strand.
GAGGCTCGTTGATGATGCTCGTGGCCATGAGCTTGCCCTTGGGCAGCTCGTAGTCCCACCCCGCCACATACCAGCAGTTGCGGACGTACATCCGTTCGCTCCCTGTCGTTCAACCCCTCACCTATGCTCAACCATAGCATGGGCGCTCGCGATTGTTGTGGTCGATCCCGGACATCAATCTGCTATGCAATCGCCGCCGTCGGCTGTGTGTGGAGATGCCAGGGTGGGGACGAAAATCGCGATGCCGGCCTTCGACGACCGGCCGATCTGGGACGTGTGGCTGTCGGCCTGGTGGATGCCGTCACTGGCGGCGGCGGACGAGCTGGGCCTGTTCGAAGCCCTGGCCGAGCGGCCGGCCACGGCCGAGGAGCTGGCCGAGCGGATGGACCTCAATCCCTTCGCCATGAAGGCGCTCCTGCCAATGCTCGCATCGCTCGGCCTGCTCGCCGTGTGGCGCAGCCGCTACCAGCTCACCGAGCCCAGCCGCATCTATCTGCTGCACGACAGCGGGTTCTATTGGGGCCACGCCTTCACCGTTCATCGCGCGAACCAGGTCACGCGCAACTTCATCCAGAGCCTGAAGGCCAAGCCGACCGATCCCTCGACCCGGAACGACCGACCCGCCGACGCCTGGGCGGCCGGCGAGGTCGGCGCCGAGATGGCCCGCGGCCTCACCGCCTTCATGCACAGCCACTCCCTGCCCGCAGCCTTGGGCGTCGCCCAGGTCGGCGATTTCGAGGGGGTCTCCCGCGTCCTGGACGTGGGCGGCGGCTCCGGCTGCTTCTCCATCGCCCTCGCCCAGGCCCATCCCGAGATGTGCTGCACGATCATGGAGCTTCCCCACGTCGCCGCTCTGGCCAAGGGGTACATCGCCGACGCCGGCGTGGCCGACCGCGTGGACACCACGGTGGTGGACATGTTTCGCGAAGCTTGGCCAACGGGTTACGACGCAATCTTCATGTCCAACATCGTTCACGACTGGGACCTGGAGACCAACGCCCTCCTGACCCGTCGCAGTTGCGAGGCGCTGCCGCGAGGCGGACGGATCTATTTCCACGAGATGCTGATCAACGATGACGGCACAGGGCCCCTCGCGGCGGCCGGCTACTCCATGCTGATGATCGCCGGCACCATGGGGCGCCAGTACAGCGCCGCCGAACTGGAGCGCCTCCTCGACGAGGAAGGCTTCGGCGACTTCAAGGTGCAGGACACGTACGGCCACTTCTCCCTGGTCAGCGCGCGCAAGCGCTGACGTTCGGATGAGCAGCCTCGTCCCGCCGGCGGACATCGACGCCATCCTGGCCTCGGTCGAGGCCGCGCCCTCGATCGGCCGCCTGCGCGAGCTCATGGACGACGGCGCCGAGGCCGGGCCGGATATCCTGCGCGCCGTGCTCGAGGAAGCCTCCCGGTTCGCCGAGGGCGTGCTGGCGCCCCTGAACGTGACGGCCGATCGAGCCGGCTGCCGTCTCCAGGACGGGCGGGTGCGGACGGCCCCGGGGCACGCCGAGGCCTGGCGCGCCTATGTGGACGCCGGCTGGCTCGGGATCGACCAGCCTCCCGAGATCGGCGGCCAGGGGCTGCCGCTGGTCGCCCTGGCGGCCTGTACCGAGGTCTTCGACCGCGCCAACGTCGCCTTCGGCATGCTGCCGACCGGCCAGCGAGCGGCGGGGCGGCTGATCGCGGCCCATGCCGAGGAGGCGATCAAGGCCGAATGGCTGCCCAGGCTCGTCAGCGGGGAGTGGGCGGCGACCATCTGCATCTCCGAGCCCGAGGCCGGATCGGACGTCGGACGCATCCGGACCCTGGCCGATCCGCAGCCCGACGGCGCCTGGCGGATCACCGGCGAAAAGATCTGGATCTCCTACGGCGACCACGACCTCGCCGGCCGCATCGGCCACTGTCTCCTGGCCCGCACGCCCGGCGCCCCGCCGGGCGCCGCCGGCCTCAGCCTGTTCCTGGTCCCCGATGTTCTGGAGGACGGCCGCCGCAACGCCATCGTCGTGCGCCGGATCGAGGAGAAGCTCGGCCTGCACGGCTCGCCCACGTGCGCCCTCGGCCTGGAAGGCGCTCATGGCCGGCTCATCGGGTCGCCCGGCCGGGGCCTGGCCCACATCTTCACGATGATCTCGACCATGCGGCTGATGGTGTCGGTCCAGGGACTGGCCCTGGCCGGGGCGGCGGCGGACGTCGCCCTCGCCTATGCCCAGGAGCGCCGCCAGGGCGGCCCGTCCGACGCGCCCGCCGTCCCGATCATCGAGCATCCGGACGTCAGGCGGATGCTTCTGGGCCTCGCCGGCCGGGCTCACGCGCTGAGAGGGCTCGTCTTCGCGGCCGCCGTCCAGGCGGATCTCGGGCGGATCGAGACCGATCCCGACGCCCGCGAGGACGCCCAGGCCCTGGCCGGCTGGCTGCTGCCCATCGCCAAGACCCTGGCGGCGGAAGCCGCGTTCGACGGGGCGAGCGAAGCGCTCCAGGTCCTGGGCGGCGCGGGCTACGTCAAGGACTGGCCGGTCGAGCAGATGCTGCGCGACAGCCGGGTCTTCGCCGTCTTCGAAGGCGCGAGCGGCATCCAGGCGCTGGACCTGCTGGCCCGCCGCCTGCGCCGCGACGGAGGCCGGGGCCTCGAGGTCTTCCTGCGGCTGGCGCGCGCCGACGCCGAGCGGCTGGGCGGGCGCCAGGACGATGACGCCGCCCGGCTGGCGGGCGTCCTCGACCTCCTGGCCGAAGCGGGCGCTCGCCTTGGCCGGGAATCCGGCGTGGAGGCGGCCTATCCCTTCCTGAAGCTCGCCGGCGCGGCCGCGCTCGGCTGGAGCGCCCTGCGGCTCGGCGCCCTGCCCCTCTCCGGTCCGGCGGGGCGGCGGCTGGCGGCCGCGAGCCGGTTCGCCCTCTCGGAGCTCGCGATCGCCGCCGCTTCGGAGCATGCGCGTACGCGCCTGCCGGCCGACCGGCTGGCCTTGCTGGACGATCTGCTGGCCCGCTGACCCGGCCGCGCAAGGCCAGGGCTCGTTAAACACTTCATGATTGGATGCCTCGTCGGCGATTCGCGCCGACTTGGCGGTGCGCCTTGCGGGCGGCCGCCGCGAGGGGATGCACCCGCCAATGAGCGAGCAGGCCGTCGCCCGGCCGCGCCTGTTTGGCCTGTCGTTCCGCGCCAAGGTCACGGCCCTGGCGCTGGTGTCGACCATGGCCAGCGTGGGCATCGCGCTCACGGCGTTCGTCTTCCAGGCCTGGATGGCCGATCGGGCCGCGTTCGCCAGCGCCCGCATCGATCTGGCGCGGACCGCCGCGCTGCACGCCCAGATGGCGTTGAGGACCCAGCGGCCGGAGCTCGCGAACGAGGCGGTGGAGGATTTCCGCCGCACCCGGGACCTCAAGTCCGCGACATTCTTCACGGCGGACGGACGGTCATTCCTCCACTGGGGCGGCGGGCGCGCGAACGCCGGCTCGCTCGACTTCGTCAGCCTGACGCGAGCGACAGCCGCCTATCACGGCGGACGACTGGAGGTGCATGCGCCCATCGTCGACGGCGACGCCCATCTGGGCGAGGTCGTGCTGATCTCCGGCGAGGCCCCGGTGACGCGGCGGCTGGCGCGCAACGCAGCGATCGGCGCGGGCCTGTTCGCCCTGGCGACCATGGTGGCGGGCCTGCTCGCCTATTGGCTGTCGGGACGCGCGATTCAGCCGTTGCGCCGGCTGGCCGCCGGAATGGAGCAGGTCCGGCGCACCAAGGACTTCACCCGGCTGGTCGAGCCCGGCACGACCGACGAGTTCGGTTGGCTCACCGCCCGCTTCAACGCCCTGCTGTCCGAGCTCGACACCAACGACTCCGCCCTGCGCCTGGCGCTCGAAGAGCTGACCGTCGCGCGTGACGCCGCCGATGCTGCGAACGTGATGAAGTCGCAGTTCCTGGCCAACATGAGCCACGAGATCCGCACGCCCCTGAACGGCGTGCTGGGCATGGCCCAGGTCATGGCCCTGAACCCTCTGGATGCGGGGCAGAAGGAGCGCCTGGACACCATCCGCCGCTCGGGCGAAGCGCTCCTGGCCATCCTCAACGACCTTCTGGACCTCTCCAAGGTGGAGGCCGGCAAGATGGAGATCGAGGAGGCGCCGTTCGATGTGGCGGGCTCGCGGCGGGCGCCCACGCCGCCTTCAGCTCGATCGCCGCCGACAAGGGCGTGTCCTTCGATCTCGTGATCGACGACAGCGCGCGCGGGACCTGGCTGGGCGACTCGGTGCGCGTTCGCCAGATCCTCTACAACCTCATCTCCAACGCCCTGAAGTTCACAGGCCAGGGCGGGGTCGAGGTGGCGATCGCGGGCGTCCGGAGCGACGGTTCCTCCGCGCTCGGCATCCGCGTCGAGGACACCGGCATCGGCATCGCCTCGGACAAGCTGGACGCCCTGTTCGACAAGTTCGTGCAGGCCGACGCCACCACCACGCGCCGGTTCGGCGGCACGGGCCTGGGCCTTTCGATCTGCAAGGAGCTGGTCGAGCTGATGGGCGGGACGATCAAGGTCCAGAGCGAAGAGGGCAGCGGGACCGCCTTCGACGTCCTCCTGCCGCTGGAATGGCTGTCCACCTCCGTCGATGACGCCCGGACGGCGGCGGCTGACGCCGAGCCGGAGACTGCCGGCGCCGCCCTCGCCCAACTGAGGATCCTCGCGGCCGAGGACAACGCCACCAACCGGATCGTGTTGAAGACGATCCTGAACGCGATCGGCCTTGATCCCGAGATCGTCGACAACGGGCGCGAGGCGGTGGACGCATGGCGCGCCGGCCAGTTCGACCTGATCCTAATGGATGTCCAGATGCCGGTGCTCGACGGCGTCTCGGCGACCGGCGAGATCCGGCGCGTCGAAGCGCGGGAGGGCCTCGAGCGGACGCCGATCGTGGCCCTGTCCGCCAACGCCATGACCCATCAGGTGCGCGAATACCTTGAAGCGGGCATGGATGCGCATCTGGCCAAGCCGATCGAGATGCAGAAGCTCTACGCCGTGTTGAAGGGCTTCGCGGTAGAGGGCCCTGGAGCCGCATCGCGCGCCGCCGCCTGACGTCCGCGCCGGCGTAGCTCCAAGCGGCAGGAACCCGCGCGAACGGCGGGCATTCCGACTGCGGAGGGCTGCATTGGCCGAAAGCAAGCTCAGGACCTACAGGTCCAAGCGCGACTTCGGGATCACGGTCGAACCGGCCGCCGGCGACGAGGTCAAGCCGTCCGCCCGGCTGAGGTTCGTCGTCCAGAAGCATGCCGCGCGGCGTCTGCACTATGACCTCCGTCTGGAGTGGGACGGGGTCTTCAAGTCGTGGGCGGCGCCCCGCGGCCCCTCGCTCGATCCACGCCAGAGACGCCTCGCCGTCGAGGTGGAGGACCACCCGCTCGCCTACGGCGACTTCGAAGGGACCATTCCCAAGGGCCAGTACGGCGGAGGTACGGTCATGCTGTGGGACCGCGGATATTGGGAGCCCGAGGGCGATCTGAGCGTCCCGGCTCAGCTGAAGAAGGGGAATCTTGCCGCGCGCTTCCATGGCGAGCGCATGATGGGCGCATGGAACCTGGTCCGCATGGACCGCGATCATTCCAAGCGCAACAACTGGCTCCTGATCAAGGCGCGTGACGGCCATGAGCATGAGGGTGATGATGACGCCTTCCTGGAGGCCAACGGCGTTTCGGTCGCGTCGGGACGCACCATGAGCAGGATCACCCAGGGCAAGGGCCCAAAGCCCAAACCCTTCATGCAGGATGCATCGGTGGCGGCGGACGCGGTCTGGGCGTCCGAGGATGATATTGATGATCCGCCGGGACCGGCTGCGCATGGCCGCAAGGCCAACCGGCTGCCCGCGTTCGTCGCGCCTCAGCTCTGCCGCCTGGTTCCGCGCCCGCCTCCCGGCGCTGGCTGGGGCCACGAGATCAAGTTCGACGGCTATCGCCTGGAGCTGCGGGTGGACGCAGGCGAAGCGCGCCTCCTGACCCGCAAGGGCCTGGACTGGACGGGAAAGTTCCCCGAGATCGCCGAGGACGCCGGCCGGCTGACCGACGGGATCTACGACGGCGAGGCCGTGGCGCTCGACAGCGAGCGCCGGCCCGACTTCTCCGCCTTGCAGGCGGCGCTGTCGTCCCGGCGCACGGACGGGCTCGTGCTCTTCCTGTTCGACGCGCTGTTCAGCGGCGGCGAGGATCTGCGCGAGCTGGCGCTCCGGGACCGCAAGGCGCGCCTGAAGGCGGTGATCGAGGCGGCGCCCTCGCCTCGCCTTCGCTACGCCGAGCATTTCGAGAGCGCGGGCGACGCGGTGCTGAAGTCCGCCTGCGGCATGCACCTGGAGGGCATCGTCTCCAAGCGGCTGGACGCGCCCTACCGCTCGGGCCGCGGCCAGGACTGGACCAAGGCCAAATGCCGCGGCGGCCAGGAAGTGGTCCTTGCGGGCTGGACCGCCCACAGGGGCCGCGCCTTCAGCTCGCTCATCGCCGGGGTCTACCGGGACGGCGCGCTGGTCCACGTGGGCCGGATCGGAACGGGCTTCAGCCGCGACAAGGTTCAGCGGCTCATGCCCGAGCTGAAGCGCGTCGCAGCCAGGAGCTCCCCGTTCAAGGCGCCGGGGGCGCCGAAGGGCGGACCGGACGTGCATTGGCTGAAGCCGGAGCTCGTCGCCGAGATCGAGTTCGCCGGCTGGACCGGCGACGGCCGGATCCGCCAGGCGAGCTTCAAGGGTCTGAGGGACGACAAGGCGGCCCGCGAAGTGGTCGCCGAGGGGCCGGCCGCGGAAGCCGACGTCGAAACCGACGCGGCCCGTCAGGCGGCGGCGGATCCGCCCAAGGCCAAGGCGGCGCCGCGCAGCTCGCCCGGCCCATGCGTCCTCGGCGTCACCGTCACCAACCCCGACAAGGCCTACTGGCCGGCGCACGGCGGCGAGGCGGCCGTCTCCAAGCTCGAGCTCGCGCGCTACATCGAGGCCATCGCCGACTGGATGCTGCCGCACGTGACGGGCCGGCCCTGCTCGCTGGTGCGCATCCCCGAGGGCGTGAACGGCCCGCGCTTCTTCCAGCGCCATGGGGCGGCGGGGACCTCGTCCCTGATCACCCTCACGACTGTCGCGGGCGACAGGAAGCCCTATCTGCAGCTCGACAGCCGGGAGGCGCTGATCGCGGCCGTGCAAAGCGGGGCGGCGGAATTCCATCCCTGGAACTGCCGCCCCGGCGAGCCGGAGGTCCCCGGCCGGCTGGTCTTCGACCTCGACCCGGCGCCGGACGTCGGCTTCGACGAGGTCGTGGCCGCCGCGCGCGAGCTGAAGGACCGGCTCGAGGGTCTCGGCCTCGTCCCATTCTGCAAGACGACCGGCGGCAAAGGGCTGCACGTGGTGACCCCGCTGCAGCGCGCCAGGCTCGACTGGCCCACGGCCAAGGCCTTCACCCGCGAGGTCTGCGCGAGGATGGCCGACGACAGCCCCGACCGCTTCGTCGTGAACATGGCCAAGTCAAAGCGCGGCGGCAGGATCTTCCTCGACTACCTGAGGAACGATCGCACCTCGACGGCGGTCGCGCCATTGTCGCCGCGGGCGAGGCCAGGGGCGCCGATATCGATGCCGCTGACCTGGGGCCAGGCGCGCGCCGGGCTCGACCCGATGCGCTTCACCGTCGGCACAGCGGCGGCGCTGATCGGCAAGAGCGCCGCCTGGGAGGGCTACGGCGAGGCCGAGCGGCCGCTCGGCGAGGCGGTCAGGCGGCTTTCCCGGTCGCGGCGGAATGCGGCGTGAACAGCTCCTCGACCAGGTCCTCGGCCGGCGCGGCGGGCATCCGGTTCCAGGCGTCCAGGCCGGCGATCTTGTAGGCTTCGGCCAGGGTCGGATAGTTGAAGGTGTTCTCGATGAAGTAGTCGACCGTACCCTTCAGGTTCAGCACCGCCTGGCCGATGTGGATCAGCTCGGTCGCCCCCTCCCCTACGATGTGGACGCCAAGCAGCCGGCGGCTTCTGATCGAGAAGATCATCTTCATCATGCCGGTCGACAGGCCCATGATGTGGCCCCGGGACGTCTCGCGGAACCGGGCTATGCCGCACTCATAAGGGATTGCGCGCTGGCGGACCTCCTCCTCGGTCATGCCGACCGTCGAGATCTCGGGCACCGAATAGACCCCGTAGGGAAAGAACTCCGGCGGCGCCTGGGGCGTGGAGCCGAAGGCGTGGCAGGCGGCGATCCGGCCCTGTTCCATCGAGGTCGAAGCCAGGCTGGGGAAGCCGATCACGTCGCCGGCGGCGTAGATGTTCGCGATCGAGGTCTGCAGCGTTTTCGGATCGACGTTGATCCGACCGCGGTCGTCGAAACCCACGCCGATGGCGTCCAGGCCCAGGCCATCGACTGCGCCGGTGCGCCCGGCCGTGTAGAGCAGCATGTCCGAGCGGATGCGCCTTCCGCCCTCGATGATCACCAGCGGGCAGCCGTCCTCGAAGGTGATCTCCGCGACCGGCTGTCCGAGGCGGATCGCCATGCCGCGGTCACGCAGATCATGGATGAACTCGTCGATCAGCTCGCGGTCGATGAAGTCCAGGACCGTGGGCCTCGCCTCGACCAGGGTCACCGGCACGTCGAGGGCGCTGAAGATGGTGGCGTACTCCACCCCGATCACGCCGGCGCCGACGACGGTCAGGCTGCGCGGCAGGCGCTTCAGGTCGAGGATCTCGTCGCTGTCGAGGATACGGTCCCCGTCGAAGGGCACGTGCGCGGGCCGGTGCGGACGCGTGCCGGCCGCGATCACGACCTTGTCCGCGCTGAACACGTGGTGCTCGCCGGCCTCGCCGACGACCTCGATCGCGTGGGGCTCCAGGAACCGCGCTCGCCCCTGGACGATGCGGACCCCGTTGCGGGCGAACTGGTGCTCCAGCACGTCGACCTCATGGTCGAGCGTCTTGCGCAGGCGCGCCAGGAGGTCCTCGGCGCCGAGGTCCTTCTTCACCCGGTAGGCGCGGCCATAGAAGCCGCGCTCGCGCCAGCCGGTCAGGTTCAGCACCGTCTCGCGCAGGGTCTTGGACGGGATGGTGCCGGTGTGGACGGAGACGCCGCCCACGCGCCGGCCCTTGTCGACGACCAGCACCGACTTGCCGAGCTTGGCGGCCTGGACGGCGGCCCGGCGGCCGGCCGGGCCGCTGCCGATGACGATCAGGTCTTGGTCGTGCATGATCCCGTAGGCTCGGCGGCGACTCTAGGTCGCCCTGCAGGATCGAATCGATCCCCTAAGAACCGATAACCTTGCCTTGCCGAAGGATCAGGCGCCCGAGCGCCACTGTTCGACCACGGCGCGGGCGATCTGCCGCATCAGGGCCTCGCCGGCCGCTTCGGAGCGGTGGGTGCGTCCGATCAGGACGACGACGGCGTAGGCCCGCCCGTCCGGCGCGGTCACGACGCCGACGTCGTTCTCTCCGGCGTGGAAGCCCTGGAGCACGGGGCCGGTCCCGGTCTTGTGCGAGATCCGCCAGCCGGACGGCAGGCCGCCCATCAGCCGGTCGTGACCGAAGACCGTCTGGGCCATCAGGTCCAGCAGCAGCTCCGTGGAGCCGGGCGACAGGAGCCGGCCGCGGTAGAGCGCCTCCAGGGCCCGGGCGATGGCGGCGGGCTGGGCCCCATCCATCGGACGAGCGAGATAGGCGTCGAGCGCCGCCTGTCGCACGTCTTGCGGCGTTCTCGCCCGGGCGGCCAGGAATCCTGCGGCGCTGGAGTAGTCCTGGCCCCACTGCAGGCCCGCGATCCGGCCCTGCAGCACCCGCTGCTCGACCCCGGCCGAGACGCCGTCGATTCCCTTGCCGGCGATGACCTCGCGGACGGCGGCCGTCCCCCCGACCGCGCGCACCAGGATATCGTTGGCTGCGTTGTCGCTATGGACGATCGCAAGGCGCAGCAGCTCGCCCACGCTCGCCCGATAGCCGCCCCTGCCGACGCGCGCGGCGAGGGGCTCGTGGAAGACGCTGAGGTCCGCGCGGGTGATCCCGATCTCGCCGTCGAGCCCGAGCCGGCCCTCATCGACGGCGTCCAGGACGGCGATGGCCGTCCAGAGCTTGGCCACGCTCTGCTGGGGAAGGCTCTGCTCGCCCCTGACCTCGGCCATCCAGCCCTTCTGCAGGTCGAGGACCGCCACGCCAGCGTCGCCGTCGAAGGCGCCCGTCAGGGCGTCCAGCCGATCCTGCAGCAACGCAGGCGCCGCGGGGCGCTCGGGCGGCGCGGGCGCCTCGGCCGAGGCCGCCGGCGGGTCGGCCGCCAGGCCTGCAGCGACCGCCGTTCCGGTCAAGACCGCGAGGTAAAGGACCAGCCCCGCCGAGGGAAACCCAACACGCACCGGGCCAACATGCGGCTTCAGCGATCCCGACGCGAGCCCGTTCCCCGCAAGGTTGCGTCGTGGAGGCCTCAGGCGCCCCGGCGCGTACTGCAGCCGCGGCGCGCGTCACGGCCGAGGCTCTGCCGCAGGGCCTCCATGGGGTCGAGGACGTTGGCATCCTGCGGCTCCTCGACCGTGGCGACCTTGCCCTGGCCCTTCACTTTGCGGCGGATCACGGGGCCTTCAGCGCCGCCTCGTAGTGGTCGACGAAGCGCTCTATGCCGATGGCGGAGGTGGTCTCCAGCCGGGCCTCGTCGATCTCGCCCTGCGAGAGGACGACATAGCGATCCTTGTCGACCTCGTAGCCCTGGCCATGTCCGCGCGGCCGATGGGCCCGGTCTCCGGATCGGCGGGGATCATCCGGATCCGGTTCAAGGTGGCGCGGTGGAGCATGTTGAAGCGGACGTCGCCTCGCGGCGAGACGGCGGTATAGAGGGCGACCGGCAAGGCCGCCAGCGACAGGCGCAGATGGCCCTGCCAGGTTGGACGCGCCGCCATGATCGATCTTCCGCAAATCCAGACCGGATCAACGCTCGCGGCGCCCGGTTCGTTCGGGATCTTCGGCCAGTGACCAAGCCCGGGGAGATCGTCATAGACGCCCGTGGCCACCGCTGCCCGACGCCCACCCTGCGGCTCGGGCGGGCGCTGCGTGAAGCCGCTCCCGGCCAGCCGGTACGGCTCCTGGCCGACGATCCCCTGGCGCGGATCGACGTGCCTCACTTCCTTGGACAGAAGGGCTATCTGTTGCTGGAGAGCTCGGCCGAGGACGGCGTCTTCAGCTTTCTGGCTGCGACGCCATCCTAGCCTTGCGCTCGCGCAGGAACCTGACCTGGGCCGATGAGCGCCGCCCGGCCAGGATCTCGGTCTCGGTGCAGACCGCCCCGCCGTAGAAGACCGCGTTCACGTTCCAGGAAAGCCACACGAGGAAGACGACGACCGCCGTAATAGAGCCGTAGGTTGCTCCGTAATGTGCAATCTGCCGGACGTAGACCGAACAGAACCAGGACGAGATCAGCGACAGCACGGAGGCGGACACCCCGCCCGCCAGCGCCGCGCGCCAGATCACCGGCTTGGAGGCCATGGCGAAGCGGTAGGTCAGGGTCAGGCCGAGCACCAGGCCGATGCTGGCCCAGGTCCACTCGCTGGAGAGCCAGGACTGCGGCGTGGGACGAAGGTTGAAGGTGGTCACCGCCACGCGCACGGCCAAGAGCGCCGAGGAGACCACGCCGATCAGCGCGAAGCCCCCCAGCGCAACGATCAGTGCCATGAGATTGAAACCCACGATCCCGCGCGGCCGCGGCTCGTCGTGGATCAGGGACAGCCCGGCCAGGAGCGCCTTCACTCCACGGTGCGAGGCGTAGAAGCCGATCACCAGGGCCACGCCGCTCTGGGCGCTGACGAGCTGGAGCGGCGCATGGGCCAGGCGCATCAGCTCGGTCTCGATCATGTTTCTGGGCCCCGGCGGCAACAGGCGCGAGAAGGCCTCGGCCTGGACGGTGGCCTGCTCGGGGGTGAAAAGCATGCTGTAGAGGCCGACCAGGATCGCCAGGGCGGGGAACACCGCCAGCAGGGCATAGAAGCAGACGCCGCCCACATAGAGGGCGGCGTTGCGGTTCTGGGACCGCCGCCAGGACCTGCCCGCCACGCGAACCACCGCCGCGACCCAGTGGGTCGGGTCGTAATCGAAATCGGCCCATCGCCAATCCATCAGCCCGGGCAATAGCGTCTTTGAGCGAGTTCGCGAAGTCCGGGCCTGTGACTTTCCTCGCCTGCCCCTGCGCCTCTGCTATGGTTGCCGTCTCCGAATCTGTGTCGGCCTGACTCGAGTCGAAGGATGAGCCCGTGCCGGTTGACGCTCGCGTCCTGATCGTCGCACGCGACGACAACCTCGCGGGCCCGTTGGCGCGCGGGCTGGACGCGCTCGGCTGGCGCACGATCACCGCCCGCGGCGTCTATGCCGCGCTGGCCGCCATGGGCGACCTCGCCATGGAGGCGGCGGTCGTGGACATGCGCAGCGCCGACGAGGACGCCGGAACGATCGTCCAGCGCCTGAAGGAAGCCTGCGCGCCGCGGCGACTGCCGGTCGTCGGCATCGGCGATCCGAGCCCCGAGCTCGAACACTGGGGCTTCGACCTCATCCTGACGCCGCCGGTCTATCCGACCCAGCTGGCCCTTCGCCTGGAGTCCCTGGTCCGCATCGCCGTGGCCGAGGAGGAGTTCGAGTTGAGGCTCGAGACCTTCGCCGACCGCGGCCGGCGCCTGGACCTGCCCGAAGAGGCGAGCGGGCCCTACAAGGTCCTGGCCGTGGGCGAGCCCGCGCCCCAGTTCCTCGCGCTCTCCAACGCGCTCGGGCGCACCGGCGCGGAGGTGATCGGCGCCTTCACCGCCTATACCGCCTTCGACTACCTGCATGAGCGGGCGTTCGACGCCGTGGTGCTGTGGGGCGGCGACAACCAGTCCGAGGCCCTGTCCATCTCGGCCGGCATGCGGCGCAACACCCGCCTCTATCACACCCCCGCCCTGCTCTATCTGAAGGAAGGCTCGCAGGTGACCCATGCCGACGCCTTCGCCAAGGGCGTCTCGGATGTAGCCACGCCCCAGACCCCGGCCCTGGACACCGCCAAGCGGGTGGTCGAGCTGGCCCGGGCCTTCCGGCGCCAGAACGCGATCCGCCAGGCGCTGGAGCGGGCGCGAAGCTCGGGCCTGATGGACCCGGCCACGGGCCTTTTCACCCGCGACCTCTTCGCCGCGCACCTGGTGCGCCTGGCCCAGGCCAGCCGCGCCCGCCGTCGGCCCCTGTCCGTCTGCGTGCTGAAGGTGGCCGAGCGACCCGAGCTCGCGCCGCTGCGCAAGGGCGGCTGGATCGACCGGGCCATCCCCCAGATCGGCTCGATGATCGGACGGCTGGTGCGCGCGGAGGACACCGCCGCGCGGCTGGGGCAGGAGGTCTTCGGCCTCGCCCTGCCCGCCACCCGCGCAGCCCAGGCCCGCTCGGCCGGCGAGCGGATCGCGGCGGTGATCGCCTGCACCGCCTTCGAGGCCGGCCAGGACAAGCCGCCCTTCGTGGTGGAGTTCGATATCGGCGTCGCCGAGGTCGATCCGGAGGAAAACGCCGCCAGGGCCCTGGAAAGGGCGGCGGCAAGGGCGCTACAACGTCAGGCAGGATGAGCGCAGAACCTGCAGCTTCCGCTCAGCGGATGGAGATCGACTACGTCGCCGACGTGGTCTGCCCCTGGTGCTATGTCGGCTGGGCGCGGCTCAAGCGCACCCTGGCCCTGCGGCCGGACGTCGAGCCGGTGATCCGCTGGCGGCCCTTCCAGCTCAACCCCGAGCTTCCAGAGGCGGGCGTCGACAGGCAGGCGTTGATGGCGTCCAAGTTCGGCGCCGATCCGGAGCGCATGCGGGCGATGACCTCGTCCCTGACCAGCCAGGCGGCCGAGGACGGGCTGGAGCTGAAGTTCGACGAGATCGAGAAGAGCCCCAACACCAACGCCGCGCACCGGCTGATCGTCTGGGCGGACCTGGAGGGCAAGGGACCCGAGGTGGCCGAGGCGGTCATGCACGCCTACTGGACCGAGCTGAAGGACATCGGCGATCCCCAGGTGCTGGCCGACATCGCCGCCGCCCACGGTCTGGACCGCGACGTCGTCGCCCAGCGCTACGCCCAGGGCGCGGGCAAGGACTTCGTGAACCAGGCCTGCGAGACGGCGGCGCAATCTGGCGTCACGGGCGTGCCCTTCATGATCTTCGGAAATCGCGTGGCCGTCTCCGGCGCCCACGCCCCCGACCAGCTGGTCCAGGCGGTCGACAAGGCGCTGGAGCTGGCGGGCTAACCCCCTCTCCCCCTCCGGGGCAGAAGTCGGCGGAGGGGCCTGACGATCCTCGGGCCCTTTGCTCACATGACGATTGCGGAGATGACCTTTGGACCCCCATCCCCGGCCCTTCCCCCTGAAGGGAGAAGGGAGCGTTTGTGCATCCGCCCTGCCCTGTCGCGGCGAATAGGGGCTGAACGCAGGAGCCGCTCATGACGCCCCAGGACTACCAGACCCTCATCCCGCTCCTGGTCGCGATCCCGATCATCGGCCTGATCCTCTGGCGCAACGCCAAGGGCCGGCGGCTCAGGATCGAGACCATGTGGATCTTCCCGACGATCTTCCTGGCCATGGCCGGGCTGGCGCTGTGGCGCCTGGGGACGCCCACCCCAACCCTGGCCGTGGTGCTCGCCGTCTCCTTCGTGCTCGGCGCCGGCCTCGGCTGGGTTCGCGGCAAGATGATGCGGATCACCATCGACCCGGAGACGCACACCCTGACCAGCCAGGCCTCGCCGGCGGCGATCATCTTCATCCTGGCCCTGTTCGCGATCCGGTTCGGGGCGCGGGCCTTCCTGGCGGACGAAGCCGCCGCCCTTCACACGAACCTGGATGCGATCAGCGACGTCTTCCTGGTGTTCGTGATCGGACTGCTGGTCGTCGCCCGGATCGAGATGTGGCTGAGGGCGAGCCGGCTCCTGTCCGAGGCTCGCGCCGCCAGAGCCGCCGCCCCGGCGCGCGCTTGAGCCTGCACGAAACCGCGTGACGCGGGGCCCCCGATCAGGGTTAGTATCCTCCCAGGGGGCCGAGGGAGGAACGTCATGGCGGACGAAGACTATCTCGACAGATCGAAGATCAAGCCCGGCGTGTCGCGGCGGGGGTTCGCGGCCGGGTCGGTGGCGGCGGGGCTGGCGGCCTCCGGCGCGGCCAGGGCGGCGGGGACGGACGTCGTGGAGACCGACGTCGAGATCAAGACCCCGGACGGGACGTGCGATGCGGCCCTGTTCCACCCGGCCGGCAAGGCCAAGCACCCGGCCGTCGTCATGTGGCCCGACATCTTCGGCCTCAGGCCCACGTTCCGCGACATGGGCCGTCGCCTGGCGAGCTCGGGCTACGTCGTGCTGGTGCCCAACCCCTTCTACCGCCAGCACAAGGCCCCCTGGCCGGACCCGCCGATCGACTTCGCCAAGCCCGAGGATCGCGCCCGGCTCGGGTCCGCTGACCGCGCCCCAGACGCCGGACGCCATCGCGCGCGACGCGACCGCGCACCTGGCCTTCCTGGCCGCCCAGCCGGCGACCAACACCAAGGCCAAGGCGGGCACGGTCGGCTACTGCATGGGCGGGCCCTTCACGATCCGCACGGCGGCGGCCCGGCCCGACTGGGTGGGCGCCGGCGTCTCGTGCCACGGCGGGGGCCTGGTGACGGACGGGGCGGACAGCCCGCACCTCCTGATCCCCAAGACCAAGGCGGCCTTCTACTACGGGATCGCCGACAACGACGACCAGCGCCAGCCCGACGCCAAGGACAAGCTGAAGGCCGCCTACGACGCCGCGCACCTGCAGGCCACGATCAAGGTCTACAAGGGCTGCAACCACGGCTGGTGCGTCAAGGACGGCGCCGCCTACAACGAGGCCGGAGCCGAGGAAGCCTGGGGCAATATGCTCAAGCTCTTCGGCCAGAAGCTGGTTTAGGAGGAGGCGGGCCGGCCGGCGGTGGCGTTGGTGGCACCGTTCCAGGGCCTGTTCGCTGAAGCGCGAGCGTCTGTCGGCGGGTCCACGCTCGCTGCCCGGCACCGCTGTCCCGCTCGGCGACAGGGCGGCGCCCATCGGCGGATCAGCATGCAGGAGCACGCCCGACGCCGGCTTTCCGCCTGCTCAGTCATAGCTCGCGATAGGCCGCAAGCGCGTCACCGAATGAAATGCACTGTCACCGCGATCCCATCCTCCCTGATGGAAGCGAGATGCGGCACTGACTAGTCGTGGCTCCAAGGAAACGGTCGGCGGGCTAGAGACCTCAATTAGCGCAATGTCACAGTAATTCGCAAAGCCAGATAGTCACTTCGGTATTTCGGTGAGTTTAAACAAAACTAAGACAACCATAGCCGTCAAGAAGGCAAGACACGTACCATCAACGACCACAAAGAACCAATACGATAAGGGAGAAATTTCACGGTGATATAATATCTGCCCAAAACGTGTCGCTCCAGACCTCAGGCTCTTGTACACCCTGAAGGAGAACCAACCGATCAAGAGGAATATTCCGGCCCACGCCCACCAAGCCATCAGAAGCGCATGCTCCGATTAGACGTGAGGCCCGGGAAGGGAACCATCACCATCAATGGCAGTATCCTGCGGCGGTTGCGGCTGCGCCTCCGATGGCCTGCCCTCCTTTATTCGCCAGCCAACCCCCGCCAATGGCTCCGATAACCGCACCAACAGCACCGCCGCCAGCAGGAAACAGTAACTCACCAACAACAAATCCAGCTTCTGCTCCCGCCTCGGCCCCAGCGATCGCAGCCGCTGCCCCGGCACCATGGATGGCCCCAGATCTTTGCCAACTCATTCCTGGTGAGTGATCGGCGAACGCGGCATAGCCCTCGCTAACCAACACCAGCCCTACGCCAATGGGGCGGGTGGCCTGACTAAGCGACCTTGCCGCAGCCTGATCGCCCGAATGTCTCAGCGTAGCAGCCGTGCCAGTCATCAAGTAGGCGTGAGTGTCAGCTACTGCATCAACGGCGTTCGAAAATGCCTGATCGCCTGCGCCGGGACACCCGTGATTGTTCTGTGCCAACTGCGGCGGCGACATCGGCAAATCGGGGCCGCTCCAATTGCCGCCGCCCGCCACCGGCGGAACAAACACGACAGGTGCGTCAGGAAATCCAAATATCGGCGCACCGCAGTAAGGCCAGATGCAGGGCGGCACGGGATTTGGGCACGACGCCGTCACAACGACGTCTCCCGGCATTGGAATCACCGGTGGGTCGCCGTTGCCGCATGCCATCCCACTAGGGTCGACAAGGTTAATCGGGTCACCGCCGACGTACGCATAGAGGTTCATGCCCTGCGGCGTAACCTAGCGGATCGGTCTGCAGGAACCGCCGATGGGGGGAAGGTAGGCCCTGGCTTTGTAGTCGTAGAGGCCCGCCTCGGGCATGCCAGGCCTGGCCGGTGTACTGGTAGCGGCCCTGGTTGGACGCGCCGGGCTGGCCGTACTCGTCGTAGCTGTTCTTGAACTGCACGCTCCCCGAGGCGTCCACGCCGGCGATGATCGAGCCGCGCTCGTCGTCCAGCAGCCAGGTGCGCGAGTCCGCGCCCGGAGCCTGGTAGGCGACGATCGGGTCGTCCACGCCGGGCCCGTCGACATAGCGGCGCAGGAGGTTGTTGGAGCCGTCGTACTCGCCCACGATCTGGTCGCCGTCGTAGAGCAACCGCGTGGTCGAGCTGGCCGCCGTCTGGAAGAGGCTCCCGGCTGGATCGTAGGAGAGGGCCGTGGCCGGCGAGCCGGAGACCGAGGTCAGCCGGTTCTGGGCGTCGTAGCCGTAGGTGTGCGCCGCGCCCGAGGCGAGGTGGCCGTTGACGTAGGCATAGGCGTTGGCGCCGACGCTGTTGTACTGGTTCTGGCCGTCCGCCTGGTGGCTTGGTCGAGGTTGCTCGCCGGCCAGGCGTAGGCGTCGTTGGAGGCCGTGCGGCTGGTGATCTGGCCCGCCGGATTGTAGGCGAACGCATAGCCCTGGTTGGCGGACGAGCCGGCATAGGCGAGGCCGGTCATCCGAAGGGCGTCGTAGTGCAGGGTGGTCGAGACGCCATCGCCGCGGCTGATGGCCGTAAGCCGGCCGAGGTCGTCGTAGGCATAACTGGCCAGCACCCCCGCGCCCGAGGTCGCCCCGTTCTCGCGCACGGCGGTCACTTCGCCCAGCGCATCGTAGTCATAGTTCACGTGGAAACTGTCCGGCCGGGTGAGCCGGCTCGCCCTCACCCGCCCGCTGGCGGCGGGTTCGCAAAGACGGCCGCCACGCTCGCCAGGAGCACCACGCGCTCGCCAGCGCTGACCTGGCCGCCGCGGTGGATAGCTTCGGGGTCGAACAGGTTCAGCTGGCCGCGGGGGCCAGTCATCCGCTCGGCGCGGGCGAGCAGGTCCTCGCATTCCGCCGAGCCGGGCAGAAGGTCGCCGCCGAACTCCGCCTTGACCTGCAGCTCGGGCGGCAGGGAGGCGAAGGCGTGCCGCTTGACCTCGCTGCGGCTGACCAGGGTCGATTTGTCGAAGGCGCGGCGGAAGACGCGGCCATCCCCGCCCTGCTCCCATCTGTGGCTGCCTGGAACCGCGCTGAACGGGCCCTGCTCGTCCCCGACGTCGTTCAGGTAGAGCACGGTCTTCAGCACGCACGAGCCGTCCGAATCGATGTGGAACCCGACCGTCGGCGGGGTCTCGAACCGGGGATCCTGGAAGATGTTCGTGGTCCACCTCTGGCCGGGCCGGTTGACCATCACGGCCATCGGGCCGGTCCTGGCGGACCCGGCGCCGAAATAGGCCTTCACCGCGTCGAACACGCCCGCCTCGTCCATGAGCCGGGCCACGGCGTCGCGCAGGCCGGCGTCACCGTTCGGAGGGATCACCTCGCTGCCGAGCTTGAAGGTGATCCCTTCGCCCTGGGCCCGGGCGGCCTCGATCCGCTCGCGCACGGCGTCCACGATCGGCGCGGCGCGTTCGGCGACGGTCTCGAACGCCGGACCGCCCACCAGGAAGTTCACCGCCGCGTCCGACCAGACCCGGCCCGCGAGGCTCGCCGGATCGGCCCGGTCGGCCCTCAGACGCGCGGTGCGGCGCGTCTGGTTCGCGGCCGAGCTCTCGACCAGAGGCCGGATGATCGCTTCCGCACGCGCGGCGAGGCGAGGATCCGGCTCGAACATCCCGCCGTAGGCCGGGTGGCTGGCGTAGTCGATCTGGGGAAGGCTCTGGCTCATCGGGTCCTGGTCGCTCCCACGACGGGCCGGCGCGCGGGACGGAGCCGCAACCTAGGCGGCGGCCGGGGACGAGACAACACGGACGCATTCACGCCCACTGAAAGCGTGCTCCGGTCCAAGTTCGACGTTTCCCACGGGACCTGGAGCACGCTTTGATGGCCGCCTGCCTAGTCGTCCTGCTTGGCGCCAATGGCGCCGGAAAGGCTCTGCCACCAGCTGGCCCGTCGTGAAGCGTCAGAGGTCTTGGCCATGGCCCCCTCGACGCGAGCACGATCGGCAGGAGGCAGGTCGTCGATTTGCTTCTGCTGTTCGTCGCTCAGCAGCGCATACTGACATTGCTTGCGCAGGGCGTCGTCCTCGATATCCAGGCAGCGATTGACGGCCGCCACCAGCTCATTGGGCTTTTGGGTCTGGACGTAGATCGTGATCAGGGCGGGCAGGAACGGGTCGTCGTCCCCAAAGCGGGCTTTGGCCTCCGCGATCACGTCCAATGCCTTGGGATAGGCTTTCATCTTGACGAGCAGCCATACGTGGTCGCGGTAGCCGTCCAGAACTCTGCACGTAGAAGATATCCGGGGCCGCGGGGGGCGCAGTCGGAGCCAGGGCCGGCGCAGGCGGCGGCGGAGCGGCGGCCCGCCTGCCCCTGCCCTTGCCCTTGCGGCCACGCGCTTTGGCCACCGGGCGGGGCTTGGGCGGAGTCGGCACGGCCAGAGGCGCCGGAGGATGCTCGGCGATGCCGTATTCGCGATCTGCGCCGGCGAGATCACCGACAGCCTCGTAAATCTTGGCCTTGGTGTTGGCGATCAGGGGGGTCGATGAGAAGGGGGTGGCCAGGGCGGGCTCGAGTGCGGCCTGGGCTTCCATAGCCGCCTGGGGCGACGGATCCTGAAGCTTGGTGATGGCGGCGTCGTGCGCCTCGACCGCCGCCTGGGCGTCCTGAAACTCCTTGGAACCGCGGACAGCGTCGAGCCAGGCGGTCCGCTTCTTGGGAAAGTCGGTGTTTGGATAGGCGTCGTCGAGATAGGCGTAGACGCCCTTCTTCCTCACGTCCGCGGGCCGGTGACTGGTCGAGGCCACGTCCAGGAGCTTGTTGATCATCATCCGACTGAGGTTGTGGCCCATGTCTTCGAACAGCTCCTTGGCGGCGGAACCGAACGAGAGGCCGTTGCTCAACTTGACCAGCGATTTTGCCCCAACCTTCTTGCTCATGTCGGCGAGTTGCTGGTCGAAGGTGGCGAGGGAAGCCGCCAGCCGTTTCTCGTCCTGCTGGACCTCGTCCAGAGCGTCGCCCGGACCGGCGTCGGAATAGTGAGCCGCCACGATGAGGTCGACGCCGGAGATATCGGCCTGATCTTCCTGCTTGCGCGAGAGGCGCTGGTTCAGGAGCTCAAGCGCCAGGCCCACGTCCTGGCTGCGCGCCCAGACCTGATCCGAGAAGTCCTCCGCGCCCTTGTCCTTGACGCGATAGACGGTGAGGCGCTGGCCGCTCGTGTCGATCCGCTGCTGCGACATGTCGGCGGCCGTCTGTAGCCCCAACATGACCTGGCTCACGGCCGACTTTGTCCGCCGCTCGTCGGCCTCGCGCGAAAAGTGGGCAAGGGCGATGTGGCTGAACTCGTGGGCAAGGACCCAAGCAACCTCATCGTCCGAATGCGCCCGGATCAGCACCCCAAGCGGGACCACGATGACGTCGTCGGGGCGGGCCGAGGGATTGAAGTCCGTCGAGCCCACGATGCGGACGCTCACTGGCGGCGGCGCGCGCCGAGGCCATGACGCCCGAAGATTCGCGAGCATGGAGTCGAGCGCGCGCTCGGTCTCGGGCATGTGAAGGCCCGTCCCGGCGAACTGACCGCGGTTCGCTGACTGCTCCGCCAAGGACCGTCCGCCGGACAGCTTGACCGAGAGCTTGGCGTCGGCTGCGGCGAGCTGGGCGTCATCGACCTGATTGTCGAGGAAGCGCCCCTTCTTGCCGCTGACGCTGAACTTGCAGACGATCGGAAGGCAGGCGGCGTGCGCCAGGACCGGCGTGACCGCGATCGCGACGGCGGCCAGGACCGCCGGCCAGCATCCGCGAATGCGTGAGGCGCCCTGCCCGTCCACGGTTCAGCGAGAATCGGGAATGCACTGCACGGAGGCGCTGCCCATACCGGATCGCACGCCGATGTCGCTAGCGGCTACGTGCCCAGTGGCGGACTGGGCGATCTTGGGCAGGTCGGCGCAGTGGGGCGGCAGCCCATCGACCAGGACGTCCGAGTTGCGGAGGTAGACCCGCTGGCCTGCTACTTCGAAGGACACGTAGTCGCCGTTTGAATCGACATGGACGGGAGGTTTGGGCAGCGTCTTCTTCGGCGTCTTGCGGATCAGGTCGCCGCTGGCGTCATAGAGGCCGATCGGATCGCGCAGATAGTCCTTCAGCACGGGCGGCGTGATGGCCAGTGCTGCTGCCATCAGAATCTCAATCATCGCCATGCTCCTCGCGATCACCAAGCAAGACCCAACCCACAAACGGAATGGCGGCGATCGAGGGCCGCCAGATCGGCTCGGTCAGCTCCTTGCCGAGCTCCGCCAAGCCGATCACGCACGCCAGGGTGATCGCCGCGACGTTGAAGCTCTCTGGAAAGACCGCTACGCCACCCGAGAAGATGAAAGCTAACCAGATCACAACCATAACGAAAGTCAGAAAGAGCGCAGCTCGCCGCGCCCAGCCTAGGCGGGTCAGTTTCCTTGGGCGCCTGTTGCGCTTCGCGATCCGCGCCGTCGGCCAAGCAAGGACGAAGGTGACGGCGAAGAAGCCGATCACATCGTCGAGTTGCGTCGTGTCCAGCGTCAGGCCCGGGAAGACGGGCCGAGGCGCCTTCGGATAGGCCGCTCCGCGCTGGATCAGGTTGTCGAGCGCCATCGCATGATAGAAGAGGCCAGGGACGGCGCCGTACGGCGTCGCCGGCACCACGTCGTTGGCTCCAGACAGGTTCGCCCCCACCAGTACGATCCGCCCTCCGAGCGCCTGCCTGGCCTCCTCGAGGGATATGCCGGATTGCAGCAGGCGGTAAGGCATCGCGTCCGTGTAGGTGCAGCTGGCGTGGGCCTTTCGCTCGAGCCCTTCGGTCGCCAGCCCGACAAAGCGGGCGACCGAAGGCCCAAACCCGCGCTTCCACGGCTTGCACCGCGGGGACGCATCGTCCTGGAGGTATCGCAGCGTCTGCGAAAAGGGTCGCTCCGACCAAGTTGGGCCGTCGGTCACGTCGACACCCCAGACCACGTCGACGTCTCGATCGAACTTCCGCGACCACCCGGAGCCATCGACGGGAGGCGGCGCGCAACCGGCGGTCTGGCAGCGCACCGCATAGAGGGCCGCTGCGGGATAGAGCATGGCGGCGCCGTTCGCCCGCGCGACAAGCCGATAATGCCGGATGTCGAGCTCGACCGGCAACGTCGCGGCAACCGTGTCCAGAGCCGCAAGACCGATCCTGGATGACGCCGGACCGGCCCAACGCTTGGTGAAGGGCGGATTACTGTCGGCGAAGAACACGGGGGTTCCGCCCGCCCGCTCGATGCAGCGGATCTTGGCGAGCGTGTCACGCCGGCAGGAGCCGTTGTCCTTCCACCTTTCGTAGGCCGTGAGCTCGGCTGCCTTGGCGAGGAGGCAGGAGAAGGGCGAGTGGATACGCTTGCGGTCTGCGAGCTCGCAGGCCGGCCTCTCGTCCTCAGCCCATTTGATCAGCTGGCCCACGCTGCGGTCCTGCGGAGCGGCCGCGCCGAGTAGCAGGTCGACGAACAGGGCCTTGGGCGCCGCGCTCGGCCCCGGCGCCTTGACGATGTCGTCGATCATCTGGGCTATGGCCAGCGAGTTCCAGGCCTTTGTGGCCTGCGAGCGCGTTGCGGGAGGCGTCGTCAATGAGCACGACCGTGATCTCGTCCCGGGCTTGGCGCTGACGGCTGCCTGGCGGCGGCGCGTAGTAGGGCGCGTAGAGCTGCTGCCAGTTCTCGTGGCTGCGCGCCTCGGTCCAGTCGCGGATTCCGAAGGGATTGAGCACAGCGATCAACACGGCGATCGCCGTACGAACGACAGCCGCGCGCAGCGCGTGCGCGGCCTCAGCCGACGGTTTGCTCCACCGGAACCACTTCACCGGACCCCCCGAAGACGTCCGACACCCATCCTGTTGGGGCGACCATTGCTATCTTAAAGGATGGTCTCCTCCTAAACTACCAGAGATCAATGTCAGGGCCTGTCCATGCCGACTGACCCCGCCAGGCGTCGCGCGCGCCCGATAATCAGTCACCCGGAGGGCAAACGTCTCCCTCTCTGGTGTCTTGCCCCGCGGCGGCCTCCGGAATGCCTCTCGCACAGGCCTGACCGGTTGCCTACGCGGCTTGCGCCAACGCCATGCGGGCGAGCTCGC
The DNA here is from genome assembly GCA_963775275.1 of uncultured Alphaproteobacteria bacterium. Classification (GTDB taxonomy): domain Bacteria; phylum Pseudomonadota; class Alphaproteobacteria; order Caulobacterales; family Caulobacteraceae; genus JANWHQ01. Next base: position 3,932,660 of record CAVZII010000005.1, read on the forward strand.
CGAGGATCTTCTCGGAGGCCGAGAGGCGCTGGTCGGGCGTGGCCCAGTCGCCCCTGACCACGACCTTCTGGTCGGGGCGGAGCTTCCAGACCTCGCCGTGGCGCTGGATGTGGCCGACCAGGGCGGCGGGGTTGTCGAAGCGGTCGTCGCGGAAGGCGATCACCGCGCCCTTTGGGCCCACGTCGATCTTGGAGACATTGGCCTGGCGGCAAAGCCCCTTGATGGCGACCACCTTCAGGAGCTGGCCGGCCTCCGGCGGCAGGGGGCCGAAGCGGTCGATCAGCTCGGCGGCCAGGGCCTCGCGGTCCTCGGGCTTCTCGGCGTCGGACAGGCGCCGGTAGAGCGCCAGGCGCACGTTGAGATCGGGCACATAGGCGTCGGGGATCAGCACGGCCGCGCCGGTGTTGATCTGGGGCGACCAGCCGCGCGCGTCGGCGATCTCGGAAAGCCCCCCGGCCTTGAGCTCGGCCACGGCGTCCTCGAGCATCTGCTGATAGAGCTCGACGCCGACTTCGCGGATGTGGCCGGACTGCTCCTCGCCCAGGAGATTGCCCCCGCCCCTGATGTCGAGGTCGTGGGAGGCGAGCTGGAAGCCGGCGCCCAGGGAGTCCAGCGCCTGCATCACCTTCAGCCGCTTCTCGGCCGACAACGTCAGGGGCCTGTCCGCCGGCGTGGTCAGATAGGCGTAGGCGCGGGCCTTGGAGCGGCCGACACGGCCCCTCAGCTGGTAGAGCTGGGCCAGGCCGAACATGTCGGCCCGGTGCACGACCAGGGTGTTGGCCGTGGGGATGTCGAGGCCGGATTCCACGATCGAGGTCGACAGCAGGACGTCGAACTCGCCGTCGTAGAAGGCGCCCATCACCTTCTCGAGCTGGGTCGGCGACATCTGGCCGTGGCCGACGGCGATCTTCACCTCGGGCACCTGCTCGCGCAGGAACCGCTCCAGATCCGGCAGGTCGGCGATGCGCGGCGCGACGAAATAGGCCTGGCCGCCGCGGTACTTCTCGCGCAGCAGCGCCTCGCGGATGACGACCGGATCGTAGGGCGAGACGTAGGTGCGCACCGCCAGGCGATCGACCGGCGGGGTGGCGATGATCGACATCTCGCGGATGCCCGAAAGCGCCATCTGCAGGGTGCGCGGGATCGGCGTCGCGGAGAGGGTCAGGACGTGCACGTCCGCGCGCAGGGCCTTGAGCTTCTCCTTGTGCTTGACGCCGAAGTGCTGCTCCTCGTCGACGACCACCAGCCCGAGCGACTTGAACTTCACCTGTTCGGACAGGATTGCGTGAGTGCCCACCACGATCTCCACCTCGCCGCGGGCGAGCGCGGCGCGGGTCTCCTCCGCCTCCTTGGCGCCGACCATTCGCGATAGCTGGCGCACCTTGACCGGCCATCCTGCGAACCGCTCGGTGAAGGTTTTGAAATGCTGGCGCGAGAGCAGCGTGGTCGGGCAGACGACCGCCACCTGGTTGCCGCTCATGGCCACGATGAAGGCGGCCCGGAGCGCCACCTCGGTCTTGCCGAAGCCCACGTCGCCACAGATAAGCCGGTCCATGGGCCTGCCGGCGCCGAGGTCGGTCAGGACGTCGGCGACGGCGTTCAGCTGGTCTTCGGTCTCCTCATAGGGGAAGCGGGCGCAGAACTCGTCGAAGACGCCGTGGGGCGGGTCGAGCTCGGACACGGCCTTGGTCTGGCGCTGGGCGGCGATGCGGATCAGGCCCTCGGCCATCTCGCGCAGCCGCTCCTTGGCGCGGGCCTTGCGCGCCTGCCAGGCGGCCCCGCCGAGGCGGTCGAGCTGGACGCCGTCGGTCTCCGCGCCATAGCGGGTCAGAAGGTCGATGTTCTCGACCGGCAGGTAGAGCTTGGACTCGGCCGCATAGTGCAGCTCCAGGCAGTCGTGCGGCGCGCCCTGGACCTCGAGCGTGGTCAGGCCGGCGTAGCGGCCGATGCCGTGGTCGATGTGGACGACGAGGTCGCCCGGGGTGAGCGCCGTGGCCTCGGCCAGGAAGTTCTGGGCCCGGCGGCGTCGGCGCGGACGGGCGAGGCGGTCGCCCAGGATATCGGTCTCGGAGATGACCGCGAGGCTGTCGGTCTCGAAGCCGGCCTCGAGCGGCAGCACCACCCGTTGGGGGACCCTGGGATCGGCCGCGCGGGCCGCGTCCCAATAGGGCGCGAGGCGGACGTTCGCGAGGCCGTGGTCGGCCAGCATGGCGGCGAGCCGCTCGGAGGAGCCCTCGGACCAGGAGGCGAAGAGGACGCGCTTGCCCGCCTTGGCGAGCTCGGACGCGTGCCGCCCGGCCTCCTCGAACAGGTGGATGGAGTCCTTGGCGCGCTCGACGGTGAAGCTGCGCCCGGCCCGGGCGCCGAGATCGACGCTCGCCTCCCCTTCCCTCTGGAACGGCGTGAACCAGCGCGTGGGGTGGCCGGCGGTCCGCTCGGCCCACTCCTCGGCGGTCAGGTGCAGGGCCTCGGGCGGCAGGGCCTTGTAGCCGGACCGGACCTTGGCGCTCTCCACCCGCGCCTCGTAGGCGTCCTGCACGAGCGCGAGGCGCTCGTGCATGGCCTCGCCCGCCAGGTGGTCGAAGGCGATCAAAGCGTCCGGCCCGACGTAGTCGAAGACAGTGTCCAGCCGCTCGTAGAACAACGGCAGCCAGTGCTCGACCCCCGCGCGGCGCTGGCCCTCGCTGACCGAGGCGTAGAGGGCGTCCTCGCCCGGCGCGCCGAACTCGGCGACATAGCCCTTGCGGAAGCGCGAGATCGCCGCCGCATCGAGCAGCACCTCGCTGACCGGCAGAAGGTCGACCGCATGCAGCTGGCGCGTGGAGCGCTGGGTCTCCGGATCGAACGCGCGGATGGACTCCAGCGCATCGCCGAAGAGGTCGAGGCGAACGGGCTCGTCGGCGGCGGGCGCGAAGACGTCGATCACACCGCCGCGGATGGCGAACTCGCCGCGCTCGGAGACGGTGGAGGCGCGCACATAGCCGTTGACCGCGAAGTAGCGCTCGAGGTCGGCGAGGTTCACGTCCTGGCCGGTGCGGGCCGGATAGCCGGCCGCCGCCAGGGCCTCGCGCGGCGGGACCCGCTGCATCAGGGCCGGGACGGTGGTGACCAGGAGCCTGGGCTTGCCGTCCTCGCCGCCATGGGCGAGGCGGCTCAGCGCCGCCATCCTCTGTGCGGCCACGGCGGGCGACGGCCCGATGCGATCGTAGGGCAGGCAGTCCCAGCCCTGCAGGCGGATGGGCTCGATCTCGCGGGCGAAGAAGCCGAGGGCGTCGACAAAGGCCGAGGCGCGCGCGGTGTCGCGGGCCACGAACACCGAAAGGCCGCGCCGGGCCTTGAGTACATCGGCGACGACCAGGGCGTCGAAGCCCTCGGGCGCGCCGGTCAGGTCCAGGCGGCCGGGATCGGCGGCGACGCGCTTGAGCTCTTGGGGCGCAGCCAGGGTCCTGCTCCTATGCGCCCTTGGACGCCAAGGCCCGGTGAGCCTCGAACCGGAACGCCCGGATGCGCGCCAGCACGGGCCCGTCGTGGGCGGCCGGCGCCGCCGCCTGGCCGACGATCCAGGCCCAGAGATCCTGGTCCGGCTCGTCGAGCAGGGCCTCGAAGGCGTCGAGCTCGATGTCGGTCAGGCCGCCGACGTGCGCATCGGCGAACGGCCCGAGGACCAGGTCGGCCTCGCGGAAGCCCCTGTGCCAGGCTCGGTATCTCAGCTTGCTCAGTCGTACTGTCATCGGGCGGAGCGGCCGATATAGAGGCGCGAGCGCTGCTCCGCCAGCCGCTGTTGTTCAGGAAGTGCGCACGGGCCACGGGCGCGGGATCAGCATCGGCTTCCTGCGGGCGTAGGCGTCGTAGGCAGGCCCCAGCGCGGCGCGCAGGAACCGTTCCTCCATCCGCGCCTTGATCCAGAAGCCGTAAGTGATCAGGGCGACGCCGGCAAAGCCCGAGAGCGCGCCCTCGATCGCCGCCAGCCCCAGGGCGGAGGTGATCATCCCGGTGTAGATCGGGTGGCGGACCAGGGCGTAGGGGCCGGTGTCGACGATCCTGTGGTCGGACTTGCGCGTGATGTTGCCCGACCAGAGCCGGCCGAGCGTGATCCTGGCCCACCAGCAGAACAGGAACCCGGCCGCGATCACACCCACGAGGACCCAGCCGGCGGCCTCGGGCGTGATCCAGAGCTGGACCGCGTCCAAACGACTGGAGAGGACGACGTGGCGCGAGGGATCGTCCGGATCCGGGCGGGTCCAGAACAGGAGCAGAAAGCCCGCCATGGTCGGGATCAGGTGCAGGGCCTCCCAACCCGCTCCGGCCCTGGCGACCGTCCGGGCGCGCCAGAAGGCCGCCAGCCACCACGAGACGATCCAGGCGATCCAGAGCGTCCAGGCCGCCTGCAAGGGCGTGAGCGTAAGCATCATCGCGTTGTCCCCTCCCGCCGGGCGGCGCCCCTGCCCTGCCTATTCGCCGCCGGTCGGAGCTTCGGATGTCTGCCAACGTGCGTGACGCAGACGATCCCGTCCAGGCTGACTATGCTCACTCCCGATGCGGCCCGAGATTCTCTTCCCCCTGTTCTCGCCGTCCAGCGGCCTGAAGGGCGTAGGGCCCAAGCTCGCCCCGCTGGTGGAGCGTCTGGCCGGCCCGCTGGTGCGCGACGTCCTGTTCGTGGCGCCGACGGGAGTGGTGCACCGGTCCCGCGCCACGGTGGAGCACGCCCGCGAGGGCGAGACCCAGATCTTCCTGGTGCGCATCGACGCCCACCTCAAGCCCCGTCGGCAGGGCGCGCCTTACCGGATTCGCGCGGCGGATGAGACGGGATTTCTTTTCCTGAATTATTTCCGTGTCTACGGCGATACTCTTGAGCGTAACAACCCCCCCGGCGCCAAGCGCGCCGTCAGCGGCAAGGTGGAGTGGTTCAACGCCGAGAGGCAGATCTCGCATCCGGACTACCTGCTGCCCGCCGAGCGGCTGGACGAGATCCCGACCTTCGAGGCGGTCTATCCGGCGACGGCCGGACTGCCCTCGCGTGTGGTGCGCAGGCTGGCGCGCGAGGCCCTGGCGCGGGCGCCGGACCTGCCCGAGTGGCTGGACCCGGCCTTCCAGGCCCGCGAGGGCTGGCCTTCGTGGCTGGAGGCGCTCACGGCGCTGCATTCGCCCAAGACCCAGGCCGACACCGGGCCGGAGACCCCTTTCCGTCGCCGGCTCGCCTATGACGAGCTGCTGGCGCATCAGCTCGCCATGGCCCGCAGGAAGGCGGCGCGACGGCGCGAGCCGGCGGTCGCGATCGGACGGAGCGCGACGGCGGACCGGATCGAGGCTGCCCTGCCCTTCCGCCTGACCGGGTCGCAGGTGCGGGCGCTGGAGGAGATCCGCGCGGACCTGGCGTCGGGCGAGCGGATGAGCCGGCTGCTGCACGGGGACGTGGGGGCGGGCAAGACCGTGGTGGCCATGCTGGCCATGGCCGACGTCGCCGAGGCGGGGCTGCAGTCGGTGCTGATGGCGCCGACCGAGATCCTGGCGCGCCAGCACCACGACACGGTCAAGGCGCCCCTGGAAGCGCAAGGCGTGGGCGTCGTGCTGCTGACCGGGCGCGACAAGGGCGCGGGTCGGGCGGGGAAGCTGCAGGCGCTGGCGTCGGGCGAGGCCAAGGTCGCGATCGGCACCCATGCGGTGTTCCAGGACGACGTCGCCTTCCAGCATCTGGCCCTGGCGGTGGTGGACGAGCAGCACCGGTTCGGGGTGAACGAGCGGCGCCGGCTGCAGGACAAGGGCCGGGACGCGCATCTGCTTTCCATGTCCGCCACGCCGATCCCGCGGACGCTGGAGCTCACCCAGTACGGCGACCTGGACGTCTCGCGCCTGACCGAGAAGCCGCCGGGTCGTACGCCGGTGGCCACGCGCGCGGCGCCGATGCCGCGCATCGGCGAGGTGGTGGAACGCCTGAAGGCGGCGACCGCCGCCGGCGCCCAGGCCTTCTGGATCTGTCCGCTGGTGAGCGAGTCCGAAGTGATCGACCTGACGGCCGCCGAGAAGCGGGCCGAGACCCTGCGAAAGCTCATCGGGCCGAAAGTGGGCCTCATCCATGGCGGCATGCCCGCCGCCGAGAAGGACCAGGTGATGGCCGAGTTCCTGGAGGGCCGGCTCGAGGTGCTGGTGGCCACGACGGTGGTGGAGGTGGGCGTGGATGTCCCCAACGCCTCGATCATGGTGATCGAGCAGGCGGAAAGGTTCGGCCTCGCCCAGCTGCACCAGCTGAGAGGCCGAGTGGGCCGCGGCCAGCGGGAGAGCGCCTGCGTCCTGCTCTACGATCCGCCGCTGTCGAAGACCGCCCAGCAGCGCCTGGACGTGCTGAGGCGCACCGACGACGGGTTCGCCATCGCCGAGCAGGATCTGCTGCTGCGCGGCGGGGGCGATCCTCTGGGTCTGAAGCAGAGCGGCTTTCCGGCCTACCGCCTGGCCGATCCCTATGCGCACCGCGAGCTGATCCTGGCGGCGGCCGACGACGCGCGCCTGTTGCTCCAGCGCGACCCGGAGCTGACCGGCGAGCGGGGCCGCGCGGCCCAGGTCTTGACCGAGCTCTTCGACTGGAAGCCGGCCCAGCAAGGGGATTGAGGGACGCGCGTCAGATTTCCGAGGTGGAGGCGCAGGCGGCGGCGACTCCATCGCCCCCCAAAGGAGACCAAGGTCACCAAGATGCCGAGCCCGTCGCTGGTCGCCGGGGCCGGTTGGAATCGCTGAACCTTTGTGACCTTGGGGGGGCCGTTGTGACTTCGGCGCGGCGCGAGGATCGCTTACCGCCCCATCACCCTGGCGCGGGGGACGTCGATGGAGGTGGTGATGGGGGCGGCGGGCATGTGGAAGCCGGGCGTGGCCTCCAGCGCGTCCAGGCGCGCCTTCGCGTCCGCTCCGATGTCCGCATAGAAGAGCGAGAAGCCGGGCGCCTTGTGCCGCGCGAGCCAGCCGCCGACAGGCTTCAGCGACGGCGACTTGGGCCGGGAGAACCTGAGCAGGCCGCGGCGGCATTCGGCCGAGACCTGGTGCGGCAGGAAGGCGGGGCGAACGCCCCACTCCAGGTTGGTGGCGTTGGCCGCGCCGCGGTGGGCGCGCTCGCTCGCGGGCGCAGCCGATCCTGTGAGCGGGTCCACGCACAGCGCCGCGCGCGCACCGAGAGGCCGCAGCTCGCCGCCCGGCCCGAACACGAGCGCCCGGGCCAGCACACGCCGGGCGAGGCCGTCATCGCCCCTGCGGACGGGCATGTAGGCCACCAGGCAGCGCGCCTGATGGCGCGCGGCGCACGCCGGCAGGACCGAACCCGGTGCATGGGCGTCCGCCGGCAGGACCGCGCGCATCGCATAGACCGCGACGAGCCGGTCAGCGAGGCTGGGGTCCGGTCCGGCCTCCTCCCGCGCGAGCCGGTCGGCCAGCGCCGCCCCCTGCTCCACCCCCGCGATGATCAGGGGGCGCCCGAGATCGAACCGGGCCCGCCACTGGTGGAAGGCCGCGCGAACGTCCTCGTAGGCGAGCTGGCGCGCGGCGCGGGAGTCCTCTCCCAGGGTCAGCATGGCGTAGAGGCTGGCCTGCCGGTAGCGGGGCGCGAACACCCGCCCGAGCCGCTCGAAAGGGCCGGCGTAGTTGGGCAGCATCACCTTGTCGAGCTCGCGCATCGAGCGCGGATGGTCGATCGGGCCGTTCCACTCCTCGCCGCCGTCATAGGTGGTGGGATGGATGAAGAAGACATCGGCGGGCCCCGCGGTCCCGTCGCCGACCTTGGGCCAGCCCGCGGGGTCCGGCGGCAGGAGCGCCCAGGCGCCGGGCCTGGAATAGTCGGGCGCCTTGGGCGGCTGGTAGGTCTGAAAAGGGACCTTGGGATTCAGCGAGGCCAGCAGGAAGTCGCCCCGGAAGACGAAGGCCGTCACCAGGGCGGCGACGAGGAGCGCGAGGCCGGCGGCGTGGCGGGCCTGCCGCGGCGTGGGCCTGGGAAGGAGCTTCAGGGGCACCAGGGGTCTATAGTGGCCCCGGCTCGCCGGCGCGAGCCGTCCAACGCGTTCGACCCGCAGCCGGCGCTTTGATAAGACGCGCATGCGGGGATGCGCGGGCGGGGCCGAGGAGCGGAAGTCGAGCGTGAGCCGCCAGCTTCGTTTGAGCCTGGAGCATGAGCCCAGCTATGAGCGCGAGACGTTCGTCGTCTCGCCGAGCAACGCCGCGGCGGTCCTGGCCGTGGACGCCTGGCCGCACTGGCATGCGGGCGCGCTGGCCCTGGTCGGTCCGCCGGGCGCGGGCAAGACCCACCTGGCGAGGATCTGGGCCAGGACGGCGGGCGCGATGGAGCTGACGCCGCAGGCCCGTCTCGAGGACATCGGCGGCGTCGCGGGCCGGCCGATCCTGCTGGAAGGCGCCGAGGCGGCCGACGAGGAGGTCCTCTTCCACCTGATCAACATGGCGACCGAGCCCGGGGCGAGCCTGCTGCTCACTGCAAGCCGGCCGCCGGCCGCCTGGACCGCGCGCCTGCCCGACCTGCGCTCGCGGCTGAACGCGCTGCAGGCGGCCGAGCTGCACCCGCCGGACGACGCCTTGCTGGAGGGCGTACTGCGGAAGTTCTTCCGGGAACGGAATATTCGTCCTCCCGAGGACGTGTTCTCCTATCTTGTTCGCAGAATGGAAAGGTCGGTCCTTGTAGCGTTGGCGCTGGTGGAGAGATTGGATGAGGCCTCGCTCGCCGAACATCGTCCGGTTTCGCGCGCGCTCGCGCGGCAGATCCTCGAAGAGGGCGGCGAAACCGCTGAACTATTCGCAACTCGACTTGCAGAGCCGGGCGCTTCGGGAGAGAACACCGCGTGAAGCCGAAGCCTCCGCCAACGACGAGATGAGCGACGCCGCCGTCCGCCGCTCGCCCGCAAGGCGCCGCCCTGCCCCGCCGCCACGCCCGGGGCTGGACCAGAAGCTGCTGGCCTCGCCCGCCCGGTTCTTCAACCGCGAGCTCTCGTGGCTGAGCTTCAACGAGCGGGTGCTGGAGGAGAGCGACAACGCGCGCCACCCGCTCCTGGAACGGCTGAGGTTCCTGTCGATCTCGGCCAACAACCTCGACGAATTCTACATGGTCCGCGTCGCCGGCCTGAAGGGCCAGGTGCGCGAGGGCGTGCGCGTGCTGAGCCAGGACGGTCTGACGCCCGCCGAGCAGCTGGCCCGGGTCAATGCCGCCGCGTCCGACCTGATGTCGGTGCAGCAGCGCCTGTGGCGGGAGATCAAGACCGAGCTCGCTGCGGCCGGGCTCAGCGTGATCGAGCCGCAGGAGACGACGGAGACGGAGCGGCAGTGGCTGGAAGGGGTGTTCCTGAGCCAGCTGTTCCCGATCCTGACCCCGCTGGCGATCGACCCGGCGCACCCCTTCCCGTTCATTCCGAACCTCGGCTTCTGCCTGGCGCTGAAGCTGAAACGGCTGATCGACAACAAGGAGCTGCACGCCCTGGTGCCGATCCCGGCCCAGGCGGCGCGCTTCTGGCAGATGCCGACGACCGACGGCGAGCGCCCGGCCTCGGCCGAGCGCCGGTTCGTGTCGCTGGAGAGCCTGCTTTCTCTGTTCCTGGATCACCTGTTCCCGGGTTGCCGGGTGGAGGCCAAGGGCCTGTTCCGCCTGATCCGGGACTCGGACGTGGAGATCGAGGAAGAGGCCGAGGACCTGGTGCGCGAGTTCGAAGCGCTCCTGAAGCAGCGGCGGCTCGGCTCGGTGGTGCGGGTCAAGATCGAGGCCGCGATGCCGCAGGACCTGCGCGACTTCATTATCGAAAGCCTGGGCGCCGAGCCGCAGGACGTGGTGCTGGTGGACGGGGTCCTGGGCCTCGCCCAGTTCGCCCAGCTGATCCCGCCCGACCGCCCGGACCTGAAGTTCAAGCTGTTCGAGCCACGCTTCCCCGAACGGATCCGCGACCATGGCGGAGACTGCTTCGCCGCCATCCGCGAGAAGGACATTCTGGTCCACCACCCGTTCGAGAGCTTCGACGTGGTGGTCCAGTTCCTGCGCCAGGCCGCCGTGGACCCCAATGTGCTGGCGATCAAGCAGACGCTCTACCGCACCTCCAAGGACAGCCCGATCGTCGCCGCCCTGATCGCGGCGGCCGAGAACGGCAAGAGCGTCACGGCGCTGGTGGAGATCAAGGCGCGCTTCGACGAGGCGGCCAACATCAGCTGGGCCCGCGCCATGGAGCGAGCCGGCGTGCACGTCGTCTTCGGCTTCGTGGAGTACAAGACCCACGCCAAGCTGTCGCTGGTGGTCCGGCGCGAGGGCGAGCAGCTACGCACCTACTGCCACTTCGGCACGGGCAACTACCATCCGGTCACGGCCAAGATCTACACGGACCTGTCGCTGTTCACGACCGATCCGGCGCTGGGCCGGGATTCGGCGCGTCTGTTCAACTACATCACCGGCTACGCGCGGCCCGAGCGGCTGGAGAAGCTGTCGTTCTCGCCGGTGACGCTGAAGCAGGACCTGCTGGCGATGATCGCCCGCGAGGCCGAGAACGCCGGCGCCGGCCGCCCCGCCGCGATCTGGGCCAAGCTGAACGCCCTGGTCGACCCGGAGATCATCGATGCGCTCTATGAGGCGAGCCAGGCGGGGGTGAGGATCGACCTCGTCATCCGCGGCATCTGCTGCCTCAAGCCCGGCGTCCCGGGCCTGTCGCAGAACATCCGGGTCAAGAGCATCGTCGGCCGCTTCCTGGAGCACGCACGGATCGTCGCCTTCGCCAACGGCGAGGCCATGCCGAGCGCCAGGGCCAAGGTCTTCATCTCCTCCGCCGACTGGATGCCGCGTAACCTGGATCGCAGGGTCGAGTCGCTCGTTCCCATCGAGAACCCGACGGTGCATCAGCAGGTGCTGCAGCAGATCATGGTCGCCAACCTCATGGACCAGGCCCAGACGTGGTGGCTGGACGCGGACGGCGCCTACAGCCGCGACCCCGCCTGGCTGAACGAGAACGCCTTCTCGGCGCACCAGTACTTCATGACCAATCCCAGCCTGTCCGGCCGCGGCCAGCGGGTGAAGGACCTGCCCCGCGCCCTGGACCATGTCCTCAAACGGTAGCCAGTCGCGCGACGCGGCGGTCATCGACATCGGCTCCAACTCCATCCGCCTTGTCTTGTACCGGGTCGAGGGGCGGGCGATCTGGACCGTCTACAACGAGAAGGTCCTGGCGGGCCTGGGACGGGACCTGACCAGCACGGGGATGCTCTCGGCCCAGGGCGTAGCCAGCGCCAGGAACGCCCTTCGCCGATTCAAGGCCGTGCTGGACTCCGTCGAGCCCGCCCAGGTGTTCGCGGCCGCCACAGCGGCGGTGCGCGAGGCGCAGGACGGCGAGCGCTTCCTCGAGGAGGTGAAGGCCGACACGGGCCTCCAGGTGCGGATCCTGTCGGGCGAGGAGGAGGCCCGCTACTCGGCCCTGGGCGTGGCGGCCGGGATTCCCTGTGCGAGCGGGGTCGCCGGCGACCTCGGCGGCTACAGCCTGGAGCTGGTCCGCATGGACCGCGGCGAGCCCGGCGAAGGCGCGACCTTGCCGCTCGGGCCCTTCGCGCTCGGCGACGGCCAGCCGTTCGACGCCGACAAGATGCGCAAGGAGGCGTCCAGGCGCCTGGGCGGGATCTCCAACCGCTTCGCCGCCGAGACCCTGTTCGCCATCGGCGGCGCATGGCGGAACCTCGCCTTGCTGCACATGCGCCTGTCGGACTACCCGCTGCAGATCGTCCACCAGTACGAGATCAGCGCCAAGGACGCCCTGCAGGCCTGCCGCTTCGTCGCGAGCCAGTCCAAGGGCTCGCTGGAGCGGATCGAGGGACTGTCCAAGAAGCGGGTGGACTCCATCCCCTATGCGGCGGTGGTGCTGGAGCTGCTGGTCGAGAAGCTGGGCCTGAAGAAGGTCGCCGTCTCGGCCTGGGGCCTGCGCGAGGGCCTGCTGTTCAGCGCCCTGAGCCCCCAGGTGCGCGCGCTCGACCCCCTGATCGAGGGCTGCGCGTCCCTGGGCGGTCGCCAGCCCCACGCCGAGGCGCTTGGCCGGGCGCTGGAGGAGTGGATCGCGCCGGTATTCGGCAAGCTCGAGCCGGCCTTCGACGCAGCGCGCGACCAGGTGCTGGCGGCGGCCGCCTGCCAGCTGGCCGAGTTCGGCTCGCGGCTGCACCCCGACCATCGCGCGGACCTGGTGTTCGACCAGGTGCTGCGCGCCCCGATCGCGGGAATGAACCATCGCGAGCGCGCCTTCCTGGCCTGCGCGGCCTTCGCCCGCTACACGGCCGCCAATGTCACGCGCGAGCCGGCGACGACGGGCCGGCTTCTGTCCTACGACCGGCTGCAGCGGGCGCGGGCGCTGGGCGCGGCGATCCGGCTGGGCTGCGACCTGTCGGGCCGCAGCCCTCCCCTGCTCGCCCGCTCGCGCCTGGAGCTGGACGACGGCAAGCTGGTGCTGAGCGCCGATCCCGGGGCCCAGGACCTGCTCCTGGGCGAGCAGACGGCCAAACGCACGGCCACCCTCGCCTCGGCGCTGGGGGCGGACTTCCAGATCCGGTAGGCCCGGAGGCAAGCGCGATGGCGCAGAGCGCGAAGGATGACCGGCCCGACGCAGCGGCCCGGGTGGGATATTGGGCCGCCGTCTGCGCCGCCGGGCTCGCCATCGCCTACGACCTCGGTCAGATCCTGGAGTGGGGCGGGCTGCTGGGCTCGAACGGCGGACCGGAAAGCTCGAGCACGCCATTCGGCCTCGTGCTCCTGCTCACGCCGTCCCTGCTGCTCGGCTCGGCGTTCCTGGTGATGATGGCGGCGCTGCACCGGATCGCCCCGGCGCCCCGGAAGGTGTTCACCCAGACGGCCCTGGCCTTCGCGACGGCCTATGCGACGCTGACCGGCCTCGTCTACTTCGTGCAGCTGACGCTGGTGGCGCCCGCCTGGCCGCCCACGACACGGCCGGCATCGAGACGCTGCTGTTCGTTCCCTACCGGTCCTTCCTCTTCGCGGTGGACCTGCTGGGCTACAGCTTCATGAGCGCGGCCACGCTCTTCGCCGCGTTCGGGCTGCAAAGGTCGCCGGCGACGCAGGCCGCAAGGACGGCGCTGATCGCGAACGGCCTGATCCTGCCCTTCCTGGCGTTCCAGATGTACGTCCACGCGCTGATCTGGGTCGCGGCCCTCTGGGCGGTCACCTTCCCCGCCTCCGCCATCCTCCTCGCGCGCGTGTTCCGGCGGGCAAGAGCGAGAGAAGAAGCCGAGTGAGCCCGGCCCCTACCCCGCCCGCGGGCCTCGGCGGACCTCGACCGCCCGGACCTTGCCGCCGTCGAGCACCAGGGCCAGCTCGCCGCGCTTGATCCGAAGCGCGTCCTTGCCGAAGGCGTCCAGGCGCCAGCCGGTCAGCGCCTGGGTGTCGGCCTTGTCGTCGGCGGCGATCTTCTCGAGGTCGGCGACGGTGGCGATCAGCTTGGAGGCGACGCCGGCCTCTTCGGCGCGGGCCTTGAGCAGGACCTTCAAGAGCTCGACGACGGCGCCCGCGCCCTGGGGCGGGGATGGCGGCTTGGGCCGGTCTATCACCGGGGCGTGCGCCTCCGGATCGGCCAGGGCCGCCTTGACCGCCTCGATCAGCTCGGGCCCGAAGCGCGAGCCGGCGTAGCCCTTGGGCACCGAGCGCAGGCGGCCCAGCGCGTCGGCGTCGGTCGGCGCCTGGGTCGCGACCTCGTCGATGGCCTCGTCGCGCAGGATGCGGCCGCGCGGCTGGTCGCGGGTCTGGGCGGTGCGCTCGCGCCAGGCGGCCACGGCCCTGAACACCGCCAGGTACTTGGCGGCGTGGCGGCGCGGCTTCAGGCGCTTCCATGCGTTCTCGGGCGTGGTGTCGTAGGTGGCCGGATCGACCAGGATCGTCATCTCGTCCTCGACCCAGCCCAGGCGCCCGTCCGTCTCGAGCCGCTCGCGCAGCCTGGGATAGAGCTCGGCCAGATGGGTGACGTCGGCCAGGGCGTAATCGAGCTGGGACGCGGACAGCGGCCGGCGCGCCCAGTCGGTGAACCGGCTCGACTTGTCGATGTCGACGCGCAGCATCTGGCGCACGATGGCGTCGTAGGCGATCTGCTCGCCGAAGCCGGCGGCCATGGCGGCGACCTGGGTGTCGAACAGCGGCCGCGGAATGACCCCGAGGTTGTTGAAGATCTCCACGTCCTGGCGGGCGGCGTGGAAGACCTTCTGGATCCCGGGATCGCCCATGAGCTCGAGGAAGGGCTGAAGATCGAGCCCGTCGGCCATCGGATCGATCACCGCCGCATCGTCCGGCCCCGCCGCCTGGATCAGGCAGAGCCTGGGCCAGTAAGTGGTCTCGCGCATGAACTCGGTGTCGACGGCGATGAACCCGGACTTGCCCAGCTTGGCGCAGAAGGCCTTCAGTTCGGCGTTGGCGGTGATCGGCGTCATCAGGTAGCTATAGCGCCGCGCGGGCGCAAGTCTGCAACCCCCGCAGAGCTGAACCCGCCGAGCTGACCCCGTAGAGCTGAGGATGACCGAACGGCGTAACGGCCTGACCTATGCCGCCGCTGGCGTCGACATCGACGCGGGCGAGGCCCTGGTCGAGGCGATCAAGCCCCTGGCGCGCTCGACCCGCCGGCCAGGCGCGGACGCGGCGCTGGGCGGCTTCGGCGCGCTGTTCGACCTGAAGGCGGCCGGCTACGAGGACCCGCTGCTGGTTTCCACGACCGATGGGGTGGGCACCAAGCTGAAGATCGCGATCGAGACGGGGCTGCACGACGGGATCGGGATCGACCTCGTGGCCATGTGCGTCAACGACCTTCTGGCCCAGGGCGCCGAGCCCCTGCTGTTTCTCGACTATTTCGCGACCGGCAGGCTCGACGTGGAGGCGGGCAGGCGCGTGGTCGCCGGCATCGCCGAGGGTTGCCGCCAGGCCGGCGCGGCGCTGGTGGGCGGCGAGACCGCCGAGATGCCCGGCATGTACGCGGGGAGCGACTACGACCTCGCCGGCTTCTCTGTGGGCGCGGTGGAGCGGGACGGCGTGCTCCCCAGGCTGGGCGCGCAGAAGGCCGGCGACCGGCTGATCGGGCTCGCCTCCTCGGGGCCGCACTCCAACGGCTATTCCCTGATCCGCAAGGTCGTGGAGGTCTCGGGCCTCGGCTGGGACGCTGAAGCGCCGTTCGCGCCCGGCATGGGCCTGGCCGAGGCGCTGATGGCGCCCACGCGGATCTATGTGAGGAGCGTCCTGCCCCTGATGAAGCTGGACCTGGTCAAGGGCGGCGCGCACATCACCGGCGGCGGCCTGATCGAGAACCCGCCCAGGGCCGTGGCCAAGGGGCTGGAGGCGCGGCTCGACTGGTCGACCTGGGCCCTGCCGCCGGTGTTCGCCTGGCTGCAGCAGCAGGGCGGGATCGAGGAACGCGAGCTGAGACGCACCTTCAACTGCGGGGTCGGGTTCCTGCTGATCGTGGCGCCTGAGGCCGTGGACCAGGTGCTGGCGGGCCTGCTCGGCGCCGGGGAGTCGCCCTTCGAGTGCGGCGAGCTCGTGGAGGCGTAGGGCGCCAGGACGCTCCGGAGCCGCTCGCGATCCATAGAGAGCTCGTCATCCCGGAAAGCCGCGCAAGCGGCTCATCCGGGATCTCGAAACGGCTTCGAAGGTTGTGGGGTCCCGGCTCGCAGGTCATCCTCGAGCCGGCCAAGGGCCGGACCCGGGGGCCCCGCGCTGCAGGGCTTCGGCCGGGATGACGCTGTGGGCAGGGCGAAGGCGGTCAGCCCACGATGTCGGCGTCGGTGAAGAACTGGGCGATCTCGATGCGGGCGTTGTCCTGGCTGTCGGAGCCGTGCACCGAGTTCTCGCCGACGGATTCCGCGTAGAGCGCGCGGATGGTGCCCGGCGCGGCGTTGGCCGGATTGGTCGCCCCCATCACTTCGCGATACTTCGCCACGGCGTTCTCGCCCTCCAGCACCTGGACCACCACAGGGCCCGAGGTCATGAAGTCGACGAGCTCGCCGTAGAACGGCCGCTCCTTGTGGATCTCGTAGAATGTCTCGGCCTGGGCGCGGGTCATGCGGATGCGCCGCTGGCCGACGATCCTGAGGCCCGCGTCCTCGATCACGGCATTGATCCTGCCGGTGAGGTTCCGCCTGGTGGCGTCCGGCTTGATAATCGAAAAGGTGCGCTCGGCCATGGTCCGCTGTGTTTCGCTCGAAGGAGGGGGATCGAAGGTCGCGGGCTTATAGCGGGGTCGCGCGCGCAGCAAAAGTGTGAAGCGGTTTTGCGTCTGCACGCGCGAGATTCAGACATTGGCGCGCCTTCCGGGCGGCGAGCCGCTGCACACCTCGCCTGAAAGCGCGCCGCGCGCAGCAAAAGTGTGAAGCGGTTTTGCGTCTGCGCGCGCGAGATTCAGACATTGGCGCGCCTTCCGGGCGGCGAGCCGCTGCACACCTCGCCTGAAGGCGCGCGTAGGGATAGGCCGAGGCTGTGCGCGCCCTCCCCTCGCATCCGCGCGCCGGACATGCCATCTGCGCACGCGACCATGCTGCAGATCCGTGACCTCGTCTTCGACGCCTGGGGCCGCCGCTTCTTCGACGGCGCGAGCGTCAGCCTGCCCAAGTCGGCCAAGGTCGGCCTGGTCGGCCGCAACGGCGTCGGCAAGTCCACCCTCTTCCGGCTGATCACCGGCGAGCTGACGCCCGGCGGCGGCGAGATCGGGATGCCCCGCCACGCCCGCATCGGCCAGGTCGCCCAGGAGCATCCGGCGACGCCTGTCCCGCTGCTGCAGACGGTGCTGGCGGCGGACCTGGAGCGGGAGGCGCTGACCCGCGATCTGGACCACGCCCCGCCCGAGCGGCTGGGGGAGATCTATGCGCGGCTGGCGGAGATCGGGGCGGACCGCGCCCCCTCACGCGCGGCCGAGATCCTGAGCGGTCTCGGCTTTTCCAACGCCGACCTCGACCGGCCCATGGCGGAGTTCTCGGGCGGATGGCGCATGCGCGTCGCCCTGGCGGCCGCGCTGTTCGCCGAGCCGGACCTTTTGCTGCTGGACGAGCCGACCAACTACCTCGACCTGGAGGGCGCGCTGTGGCTGGAGGCGCGGCTTCGCAAGTATCCGCACGCGGCTGTCGTGATCAGCCACGACCGGGAGCTCTTGAACCGCTCGGTCGACCACATCCTGCACCTGCACGACGGCAAGCTCGAGCTCTATCCGGGCGGATACGACGCCTTCGAGCGACAGAAGATGGAGCGCCTGCGCCTGCAGGAGGCGACCCGGGTCAAGATCGAGGCGCAGCGCGCCCACATGCAGGCCTTCGTGGACCGCTTCCGCGCCAAGGCGAGCAAGGCGACCCAGGCGCAGTCGCGCCTGAAGATGCTGGCCAGGCTCCCGCCGGTGGGCGCGGTGATGGAGGAGCACGCCGCCCCGTTCCTCTTGCCCTCGCCCGCGCGCCCGCTCGCTCCGCCCCTGGCGCGGCTGGAGGACGTGTCGGTCGGTTACGGCGGCGCGCCGGTGCTGACGCGGCTGGACCTGCGGCTGGACGTGGACGACCGCATCGGCCTGCTCGGAGTGAACGGCGCGGGCAAGTCGACGTTCGCCAAGCTGCTAGCCGGCGCGCTGGCGCCCCAGGCCGGCCAGCTCCATCGCGACCGGCGGATGAAGACGGGATGGTTCCATCAGCACCAGATCGAGGCGCTGGACGGCGCCGATTCGCCGCTGACCATCATCCGCCGGGCCATGCCTGAAGCGTCCGAGGCCCAGCGCCGCTCGCGGCTCTCCCGCTTCGGCTTCAGCGCGGAGAAGGTGGAGACGCGGGTGGAGAGCCTTTCCGGCGGCGAGCGGGCGCGCCTGCTGCTCAACCTGGTCGCCATGGAGGCGCCGCACCTCCTGATCCTCGACGAGCCGACCAACCACCTGGACATCGACAGCCGCCGCGCGTTGCTGGACGCCTTGAACGACTACCGTGGCGCGGTGCTGATCATCACCCACGACCGCTCGCTGATGGAGCTGGTCGCCGACCGCCTCTGGCTGGCGGCCGATGGGACGATCCGGCCCTTCGAGGGGGACATGGAGGACTATGCGGCGCTCGTCATGGAGCGCGCCCGCGCCAACGCCCGCGGGCGGGCCCAGCCCCAGCCGAAGGCGCCGCCGGTCGCCTCCCCCGCTGCGGCGCGGGCCGGCAAGGTCCCCACCGGTCCGGCCCGCCGGCGCGCGGAGGCCGCCGAGGCCGCGCTCGCGCGCGCGACCAAGGCGATCGAGGAGATCGACGCGGCCCTCGCCGACCCCCAGACCTTCGCCGATCCGGCGCGCGCGGCCGAGCATGCGCGTCTCCGGGCCGAGGCGCAGGACGCGCTGGAAGCGGCGGAAGCCGAATGGCTGGAGGCGGCCGAAGCCTATGAGACCGTCCGCATCACCGGTTAGTTCCGGCTAACCCTGCTTTTCCCAGCGGCCCTCGCCGGACTGACGCCAGTAGGAGACCGGCAGGCCCGCGCCCTTGAAGACGGTCCAGCGCCGGCGCGCGGCGCCGACGGCGGCCTCGTCGCGCCCGTCGAACAGGACCAGACAACGCTCGTAGCCATCGAGCTCACCGGGATCGGCGTCGTCCAGCAGGAACAGGGCCTGCGCCGCGTTTGCGTTCTCCTGGCCAGTGGTGAGCAGCACCGGCTGGCGCGCGGCGTTGGGCTCATCGGCCAGTCCGTGCGCCAGGAAGGCGTCGTCGCGATAGCTCCAGAGCCAGCCGTCCAGGTGGTCCAGGCGGTCCTTCTCGGGCGTTCGCACCAGGGCGCGCCAGCCGCGGGCCAGGGTCTTCTGCAGCAGCTCGGGCAGGGCTTGGTCGAGCCCGGTGCGCTCCAGGTGGTAGAACCAGACCTCGCAGGCGCCGCTCATGCCCTAGGGCCGGTCCTCGAAGCGGTCGGCCACCAGCCGATCCAGCAGGCGCACGCCGAAGCCCGAGGCGCCTTCGGGGATCAGGGGCTCGGCGCCGTTCTTGCGCCAAGCGACCGGGGCGATGTCCAGGTGCGCCCAGGGCGTGTCGCCGACGAACCGCTTGAGGAAGAGGGCCGCGAGGATCGAGGTGCCGGGCCGTCCGGCGAGGTTCTTGACGTCGGCCGCGAGGCTGTCGAGCTGCTTGTCGTAGCCGGCGTGCAGCGGCATGCGCCACAGCCGCTCGCCCTCGCCGGCGGACGCGGAAAGGAGGTCCTCGGTCAGCGAATCGTCATCGCAGAACAGGCCCGCGAAGTCGTGGCCGAGCGCGACGATGATCCCCCCGGTGAGGGTCGCCAGATCGATCATCGCCTTGGGCTTGAACCGCTCCTTGCAGTACCAGAGGGCGTCGGCGAGCACGAGGCGGCCCTCGGCGTCGGTGTTGATCACCTCGATGGTCTGGCCGGACATCGAGGTGAGGATGTCGCCGGGCCGGATGGCGCCGCCGCCCGGCATGTTCTCGACCAGGCCCAGGATCCCCACGGCGTTGACCCTGGCCTTGCGCTCGGCGAGCGCGTGCATGACCCCGGCCACGGCGGCGGCTCCGCCCATGTCGGTCTTCATCTCCTCCATGCCCTCGGGAGGCTTGAGCGAGATCCCGCCGGTGTCGAAGCAGACCCCCTTGCCCACGAAGGCGATGGGGGCGGCCTTCGGGTCCTTGGCGCCGTTCCAGGTGAGGATGGCGAGCTGGCTCTCGTGGTCGCTGCCCTGGCCCACGCCCAGGAGCGAGCCCATGCCGAGCTCGGCCATCTGCGCCTCGCCCAGGACCTCGACCCCCAGACCGATCTCCTCGAGCATCTTCACGCGCCGCGCGAACTCTTCCGGATAAAGCACGTTCGCAGGCTCGGAAACCAGGTCGCGCGCGAGGATCACGCCGTCGGCGCGGGCGGCCATTGGCTCGAACGCAGCCGCCGCCGCGGCCGGATCGGCGCAGGCGACCTTGACCATCGCCACCGAGGGCTTCTTCTCGGGCTTCTCGCGCGTGCGGTAGCGATCGAAGCGGTAGGCGGCGAGCCGAACGCCGAAGGCGGACGCAGCGGCCTGGGCGCCGTCGAGGTCGGTCAGGCGCAGCTCCAGCGTCGAGGCGCCGGAGGTCTTCACTGCGTGATAGGCGTTCGCCGCCATGGCCTCGGCCGCAAGGGCGCCGAACGCTTCGCGCGGGCCACACCCGGCCAGGAGCAGGCGCGCCGCATGCAGGCCCGCGGGAGCCGCGATCTCGAGGGTCTGGCCCTTGGCTCCAGTGAACCGGCCGCTGGCGAGCGCCCGCGACAGCGCCCCGCCGCTCGCCCCATCCAGCTCCTCGGCGGCGCCCCCGAGCGCGGGGCCCTCGAAGGCCGGGACCACCACGGCGGAGAGCGGCTCGCCCTCGACGGGTCCGGGAGCGACGAATTCGATTTCCATGCGTTCACCTGTCCGGGCCCGGGCGGGCGGCTGACGGGCCCCGGCGCTCGCCGCGGGGCCCTCTCCCGGGCGGTTGTCGCCGCCAGTTTCGGGCGTGTACAACATGGCGCGCCCGGAAGGGGGCTGCAACGGCGACCCACCGGCCTCATGAACTTCATCCAGCGCTATCTCTTCCGCCAGCTCCTGGCTCCGACGCTGCTGGCCCTGCTCGCGCTGACCGCCGTCGCCTTCCTGAGCCAGAGCCTGAGCGCGCTGGACCTGATCGTGGACCAGCGCCAGGATTTCGGCGTGTTCGTGAGGGTGACGCTGCTGGCGCTGCCGGAGCTGATCAGCCTGATCCTGCCCGTGGCGGTGTTCGTGGCCGCGGTGGTCTCGCTGAACCGCCTGCACACCGAGCACGAGATCGTTGTCTGCTTCGCTGGCGGCATGAGCCGCTGGGACGTGATCGCACCGGCCATGCGCCTGGCGGCGGGCGCGGCGCTGGTCTCGCTGATGCTGAACCTCTGGATCGCCCCGCCAGCCTCCCAGGCCATGCGCAAGACCATCTTCCACGCCAGGGCGGACCTGGCGACCTCGCTGGTCAGGCCCGGGGAGTTCACCGAGCCTGCGCCCGGGCTGACGGTCTACGCCCAGAGCGAGAGCCCGGAGGGGGCGCTGACGAACCTGTTCGTCCACCAGCAGCGCGGCGAGGGGTCGACCACCTTCACCGCGCGCTCCGGCCAGATCACCAAGCGCAACGGCTCGCCGGTCCTGGTGATGCGTCACGGCTCGAGCCAGGAGCTGTCGAGCCAGGGTGTGCTGAACTACCTGGCGTTCGACGAGTACACGCTGGACCTGTCGCCGCTGCTGGCCAAGGCGGACGCCGTCCGCTTCAAGACCAGCGACCGGTTCCTGCACGAGCTGCTCTTCCCTGGGCCCGGCCAGGACTTCGAGCCCCAGTACCTGCGCAAGATGGTCTCTGAGGCCAATGCCCGAATCGCTTCGCCGCTCTTCAGCCTGACCTTCATGGCCATCGCCCTGGCGGCCGTGATCGGCGGCCCGTTCAGCAAGCTGGGCTACGCCGGCCGGATCGGCGCGGCGGCGGCGGCGGCGGCGGCGGTCCGGATCCTCGGATTCGCCTTCCAGGCGCTCGCTATCCAGAACGTCTGGTTCAATCCGCTGCAGTACGTCGTTCCCATCGCAGCCACGGCCTGGGCGATGGCCGCCCTGTTCAGGAACCGCCGCCCGGCGCGCCCGGCGCGCGCCCTGTCCGGGCTGAGGGCCCTGGCGGACGCGCGCGCATGAGGCTGACGCCCGAGGGCTTCAAGCTCGAGCTCACCCGCATCGAGCGCTACGTCCTGCGCCACGCCCTGGCCGGGATCGGCGCGGCGGCCGCGCTCCTGGGCGCGGTGGTCGTGCTGATCGACTTCGTCGACCTGTCGCGGGCGCTGGGAGGGCGCGCCGAGATCAGCTTCCTGACCGAGCTCGGGCTGACGCTCCTGAAGTCCCCGTCGGTGATCCTGCAGCTCCTGCCCTTCGTCTTCCTGTTCGGCGTGCTGTCGGCCTTCGTGACCCTGAACCGGCGCTCGGAGCTGGTGGCGATGCGCGCCGCGGGCGTGTCGGCCTGGAGGTTCATCCTGCCGGCCGCCGGGGCGTCCTTCGCGCTGGGACTGGCCACCCTGTTCGTCGCCAACCCGCTGGCCTCGGCGATGAACTCCGCCTTCGAGCGGGGACGCGCCGCGGTCAGCCCTCAGGACGGGCCGCGCTCGCGCCGGATCTGGCTGCGCCAGGGCGACGCCCATTCCCAGGTGATCATCGGCGCGGTCGCGCGCACGGGCGTGGGCGGGGTCCTGCTGAAGGACACCTCGCTCTTCATCTACACCTTGAACCCCGACGGCAGCCCGGAGTTCTCCCGTCGGATCGAGGCTTCGGAAGCGCGGCTGATGAAGGGCTACTGGCGGCTGAGCGACGCCCGCGACGCCACGCCGGGCGGCAAGGCGACGCACTACGACACCTTGTCGATCCCCTCCAACCTGGACGACCACACCGCGCTCGAGCACTACGCTTCGCCCCAGTCCATGTCGTTCTGGACCCTGCCTCAGGCGATCGCGCGCATCGAGGAGGCGGGGTTCTCGGCGGTGAACTATCGACTGCGGCTGCAACAGCTGCTGGCCGCGCCGCTGCTCTACACCGCCATGTCGATCCTGGCGGCGGCCTTCTCGCTGAAGCTGATCCGGCTGGGCGGCGTCGCCACCCTGGCGGGCGCGGGCGTGGCCTCGGGCTTCACCTTCTTCTTCTTCGACCAGCTATGCGCCTCGCTGGCCAAGGCCGAGATCATCCCACCGTTCGCAGCGGCTTGGATTCCGCCGATTCTCGCGCTTCTGTCGGCTTTCACGCTGCTTTTCTATACCGAAGATGGGTAAGACGGGCTCGGCAGCGGCGTCCCCGCTCCCATCTTGCATGCGAGGATCTTGCGCTTTGATCGGTGACCGTCGGCCCAGGACGAGCGCCAGCGTGCAAGGAACGCTTCTGGCTGGGGCCGCCCTGTTCGTCATGGCCGCCGCGCCGGCGACGGCGGCGCCGCTCGGCTCGTCCGGCTCGTCCAGCGGGCTGGAGACCCAGGCCGCCGAGGGCCTGGCCCCCGACAGCTTCTATCTGGAGGCCGACCAGGTCAGCGAGAACCAGGCGAGCGACACCATCACCGCCGAGGGGCACGTGGAGGTCCGCTACCGCGGCCGCACGCTCAAGTCCAAGACCCTGACCTACGACCAGCGGACCGGCGAGGTGACGGCCAGGGGCGACGTCGCCCTGGTCAATCCGGACGGCACCGCTGAGTTCTCGCAGGAAGTGGCGCTGGACAAGGACCTGTCCTCCGGCGTCGCTCTCGGCTTCTCCGCGCGGCTGCAGGACAACGTCAAGCTGGCGGCGGATTCGGTGGTGCGACCGAACCCGAACGTGACCGAGCTGAATCGCGCAATCTACACGCCCTGCGACATCTGCGCGAAGTCCGGGCGCCCAAGCCGCCCACCTGGTCGATCCAGGCGGCCAAGGTGGTCCAGGACAAGGACCACCACGTCATCTACTACCAGCACGCCGTCATCCGGGTCCTGGGGATCCCGGTGCTCTACGCGCCGGTGTTCTGGCATCCGGACTCCACGGCGGTCGGCTCCCAGTCCGGCTTCCTGACCCCGCGCGTCCAGATCTCCCACCGCCGCGGGTTCTCGTTCGAACAGCCCTACATCGTGGCGATCAGCCGTTCGCAGGACCTGATCATCAGCCCGATCATCTCGAGCGAGGTGAACCCCTTCCTGAACCTGGACTGGCGCAAGCGGTTCTATTCGGGAACGATCGACGCCCGCTTCGGATACACCTACGAGCGCGAGTTCGGGAACTCGGGCGACCCGATTCCCGGCTCGGCCCTGACGTCGCGCAGCTATGTGCTGGCGTCAGGCGCGTTCAAGCTGAACAGCGACTGGACCTGGGGATTCGCCGCCGAACGCTCCTCGGACGACCTGCTGTTCGACCGCTACGACATCCAGGGGGTCTACGACCGGCGGGGCCTGTACGAGACGGACTCGCGACGGCTGCTGTCGCAGGCCTACGCCGTGCGACAGGACCAGAACTCGTACCTGTCGATCGCGGCGCTGGACTTCCAGGGCCTGAGGATCGGCGACGTGAACGCCGCCATGCCGGTGGTGGCGCCCCTGATCGAGGGCCGCTTCGAGCCGAGCCAGGCGATCCTGGGCGGGCGGCTGCGGCTGGTGGGCAGCGCGGTGCTGCTGAACCGCAAGGAGTCGCCAGACAACCTGAGCCTGCCGGGCGTCGACAGCCATCGCGGCACCGCCCAGATCGACTGGCGGCGCGCGTTCACGCTCGGCAACGGCGTGAGGATCGAGCCGTTCGGCTCGGGCCGCTACGACGTCTACAACGTCTCGGATCTGCCGCCGGCCTATGGGTCCAAGACCACGAGCCGGGGGTTCGCCTCGGGCGGCGTCGAGGTCAGCTACCCCCTGATCCGCCGCTTCGACGACGGGAGCACGGTCGTCCTGGAGCCCATCGCCGAGGGCGTGGTATCGCCCAAGGCCAATCCGAACGCCGACATCCCCAACCAGGACAGCGCCGACTTCGTCTTCGACGAGACCAATCTGTTCGATCCCAACCGCACGCCGGGCTTCGACGTCTATGATTCGGGCGCGCGGCTGAACCTCGGCGGACGCGCCACGGCGTACTGGGGCGACGGACGCGAGGCCCGTGCGTTCATCGGCCGCAGCTTCCGCTCCTCGCCGGACCTGCTGCTGCCCACGCGCAGCGGCTATGGCGCACGATCCTCGGACTGGATCTTCGCCGCGTCCGTCTCACCGGTCCGGGGCCTGTGGGTCTATTCGCGCACCCAGTTCGACGGGACGAGCTTCCAGTTGCGGCGCGCCGAGGCCGGCGCGAACTTCACCCTGCCGTTCCTGAAAGGCTACGCCCGGTATCTGCACGACTATTCCGACCCGACCGGCGAGCGCGAGAACGTCGAAGCGGCCGGCGACGTGTTCGTGACCAAGCACTGGGGCCTGGTGCTGTACGGTCAGCGCGACCTGCAACGGAACGTCTGGGCGCGTCGGGACATCGGCATTCTCTACCAGGACGAATGCACCCGTCTGGAGGTGGTCTACCACTACGAGGCCGCCCAGGTGCGCCTCGGCGGACCTTCGCGCTCGGTCCAGATCCGCCTAACCCTCGCCACACTGGGGGAACAAGGCTACAGGGACGACAGCTGGCGCTGATCGGTCGGGCGCGCGGGAGAGGACTAGCATCACCCATGAGTTGGGCGGGTTGCTCGAGATGGATCGCGATCGCGATGGTGCTTGCCACGGCGGCGGCGATAGGCGCCGGCTCCGCCCGCGCGCAGCTGGTTCCGAGGCCGGAGCTCGGGGCGCCGCCAGGGCCTGATCTGGCGCGCCCGAGCCTGACCGCGCCCGGCCCCACGGACCAGCCGCCCCCGCCTTCACCCGCGCCGTCGACGGACGTGACGTCCGTAGCACCGCCTCCAACCGAGCCGGACACGGCGCCGGCCCCCGAGGCCGCCGCCCCGGCGGAGAGCTCGGCGCCGACGCAATTGGCTACGGCCGGGCCCACGCCCCAGCGCACCCAGGCGCTGAGCGGCGGCGTGGCGGCCCTGGTCAATGATGACGTGATCTCGACCTACGACCTGCGCCAGCGCGCGATCCTGCTGATGGTCACCTCGGGCGTGGCGCCGACCGCCCAGAACATGCCCCAGATCCAGCAGGAGGCGCTGCGCTCCCTGATCGACGAGCACCTGCAGATGCAGGAGCTCAGGCGAATGGAGAAGACCCAGAAGTTCGACATCGTCGCCAGCGACAAGGAGGTCGACCAGGCCCTCAGCACGCTTGCGCGCCAGAACAACTCCGACGTGAACACCCTTGCCGAGCAGTTCGCCAAGGTCGGCCTGCAGCTGAAGACGCTGAAGGAGCAAATTCGCGTCCAGATCAGCTGGCAGCGGATGATCGACGGCCGGTACGGCTCGCGCGTGCGGATCGGCGACGACCAGGTGAACCAGGCCATGCGCCGGCTCGAGGCGGCGGCGGGCGAGCCGCACTACCTGGTCAGCGAAATCTTCATCGACGCCGCCCGCGCCGGCGGCATGAGCCAGGCGGTCGACGGCGCTCGCCAGCTGATCACCCAGATCGAGCAGGGCGCGCCGTTCGCCCCGGTCGCGCGCCAGTTCTCCAACGCTCCCTCGGCGGCTTCCGGCGGCGACAAGGGCTGGGTCCTGGCCGCCGAGCTGCCCAACGAGGTGGCCAAGGCGGTCGAGGAGATGCGGCCCGGCCAGCTTTCCGAGCCGATCCCGGTCAGCGACGGCGTCTACATCGTCCAGCTGCGCGACAAGCGCGCGGGCGGCGGGGTGATGACGGTCAGCCTGAAGCAGGCGGCCGTGCGCCTGGCGGCCGACGCGCCGGCCGACGAGGTCGAGCAGGCGCGCAAGTCGCTGGAGTCCTTCGCGGGCTCGGGCGCGACCTGTGCGGACCTGGAGGCCAAGGCCGCCTCCTATGACGGGGTGGTCGCCAGCGACCTTGGCGAGTCCTCCGTGGAGGATCTGTCGCCTGAATTCCGCCAGCCTGCCGAGACCCTGGCGCTGAACACCTTCAGCCAGCCCGTCCGCACGTCCGTGGGGCTGCACCTGCTGATGGTCTGCGACCGCAAGTCCAGCCAGGCCAAGTTGCCGAACAAGAAAGAGATCGAGAACCGGCTCTTCGAGGAGCAGCTCGCCATGCTCTCCCGCCGGTACCTTCGCGACCTCAGGAACTCGGCGACCATCGACACGCCGTGAGCGAGGCGCTTGCCGTCACCCTCGGCGATCCGGCCGGCGTCGGCCCGGAGATCATCGTCAAGGCGTGGACGGCGCTGCGCCAGAGCGGGCCGCGCTTCCTGGTGGTGGGCGACCACGACATCCTGGCCGCCGCGCCGGGCGCTTCGGGCGCGCCGCTGAGGCGGATCGCCTCGCCGGAAGAGGCGGCGAACGTGTTCACCGAGGCGCTGCCCGTCATCGACCTGCCGATCCAGGCCCAGGTGGTCGCGGGCAAGGCCTCGCCCGCCTATGCGCCGGCGGTGGTCCGCTGGATCGAGACCGCCGCGGGGCTGGCGCTGTCGGGCGCGGTGTCGGGCGTGGTGACTGCGCCCATCGCCAAGGCGCCGCTCTACGACGCCGGCTTCGCCTTCCCCGGCCATACCGAGTTCCTCGGCGAACTGACCCGCGCTCGCGAATGGTCCCGGCCGCGCGGCCCGGTGATGATGCTGGCGGCGCCGGGCCTGCGCACGGCCCTGGTCACCATCCACGAGCCCCTGGCCCGGGTATCGAGCCTGCTGGACGTCGACCGCATCGTGTTGGCCGGCCTGGTGACCGCCCGGGCGCTGGAGCAGGACTTCGCGATCCCAGAGCCGCGGCTTCAGGTCGCCGCGCTCAATCCCCACGCGGGCGAGGACGGCGCCCTTGGCCGCGAGGAAATCGAGGTCATCGCTCCGGCCTGCCGGGAGCTGCGCCGCCTGGGTGTCGACTGCAGGGGACCCTCCCCCGCCGACAGCCTGTTCCATGCTGCCGCGCGCGAGACCTATGACGCGGTGCTTTGCATGTACCACGACCAGGCCCTGATCCCGGTCAAGATGCTCGACTTCTGGGGCGGGGTGAACATCACTCTCGGGCTCCCGATCGTGCGGACATCGCCTGACCACGGGGTGGGATGGGACATCGCCGGACGCGGGATCGCCAGGGCGGACAGCCTGATCGCCGCCCTGCGCACGGCTGCCGGGATCGCCGCCAACCGCACCCGGGCGGCCAGCCGGGCGGCGTGATCGGGCGCAGATGAGCCTGGACGCCCTGCCCCCGCTCAGGGAGGCCCTGGCGGCCCATGGCCTGATGGCCGACAAGGGCCTCGGCCAGCATTTCCTGCTGGACCTGAACGTCACGCGCAAGATCGCGCGCCTGGCGGGACCCCTTCAGGGACTGGCGGCGATCGAGGTCGGGCCGGGGCCGGGCGGATTGACCCGCGCCCTGCTGGAGGCCGGCGCCAAGGTCATCGCCATCGAGCGGGACCGCCGCTTCCGTCCCATCCTGGACGCGCTGGCCGCGGCGGCCGAGGGCCGGCTCGCCATCATCGAGGCCGACGCCCTGAAGGTCGACGAGGCGCAGCTCCTGGCCGAGCACGCGTCCGGGCTGCCTGCCCGGGTCGTCTCCAACCTGCCCTACAACGTCAGCGCTCCGCTCCTGGTGAAGTGGCTGCACGAGGCCCGGACCTTCGAGTCGATGACCCTGATGTTCCAGAAGGAGGTGGCGCAACGGATCGCCGCCGCCCCCGGCTCGCGCGATTACGGCCGCCTCTCCGTCCTGAGCCAGGCGATCGCGGACGCCTCGATCGTGATGACCCTGCCGGCGCGCGCCTTCACGCCGCCGCCCAAGGTGGAGTCCGCGGTGGTGAGCCTGGTCCCCCGCTCCGACGGCCCCTCGTCCGAGCTGGTCCGACGCCTGGAGAAAGTGACCCAGGCCGCGTTCGGCCAACGCCGCAAGATGCTCCGCTCGAGCCTGAAACCACTGGGCGGCGAGGCGCTCTGCCGTGCCGTGAACGTGGATCCGAGCGTGCGGGCCGAGGATGTGCCGGTGGCTGGCTTCCTGGCTCTGGCGACCGCCTTGGAGGGCTAGAGCCTTGTCCGGTCAGATTGGCCCGCCTGCGCCGTCGGATCTTGCCGAGCGGGCAGGAGAAGACCGCAGGCCGTAGCGGGGCTACGGCCAAGGGCTTCGACGCCCCCGATCGGCAAGAGCCGGCGGCCCTGCGGGTTGCGCTGGGACGCCCGCCCGCGGCGTTGCGCCGCTCGACCGATGCCCCACATCGCCCGTCGCGACGCGCCTTGCGGACCGAACGTCCCAGCGCAACGCAGGCGGGCCAATCTGACCGGACGAGGCTCTAGTCGCCCTCGTCGAGCAGATCCTGCACGAAGGGACCGAGCCAGAGGTTGCGGTCCCGTTTCAGGCGCTCGGCCTGATAGACCTGGAGCAGGGCCGCGTAGGCCGCCTCGAAGTCGTCGTTCAGGATGACGTAGTCGTAGTCGGCCCACTTGCCGATCTCATCGCGGGCGCGCACGAGGCGCCGCGCGATGACGTCCTCGGCGTCCTGGGCGCGGGCGTGCAGGCGGCGCCTCAGCTCGCCCATGCTGGGCGGCAGGACGAAGACGCGAACGACGTCCGCCGGCGCCTGGGCGGCGATGCTGCGCGCGCCTTGCCAGTCGATGTCGAACAGGACATCCCGTCCGGCCTCGATCAGGCGCATCACGTCGGCCTTGGGCGTGCCGTAGCAGTGCTCGTGCACCAGGGCGTGCTCGAGGAAGGCGTCCTGGGCGACCATCTCGTCGAAGCGCTCGCGGGTGATGAAGTGGTATTCGCGGCCGTCCAGCTCGCCCGATCGCGGCTGGCGGGTCGTGCAGGATACCGAAAGGACGAGGTCAGGATGTTCGCGCGTCAGCCGCCGTCCGAGCGAGGTCTTGCCCGCCCCCGACGGGCTCGAGATCACGAGCATGAGCCCGCGGCGGGGCGATCTAGCGGTCATGATCCTTCCCGCCCGACTCGCCGGCAGCCTTTGGGGCGCCAGGCTGCGGCGGCGCCCCGCCATGCTCGATCTGGCGCCAATGCTGGACGTTCCTCTCATGCTCCTCGAGGGTCGAGGAGAAGGCGTGCCCCCCGGTTCCGTCCGCGACGAAATAGAGCTCGGAGGTGTCCGGCGGGTCCAGGACAGCGGCGATGGCCGCGCGCCCGGGATTGCAGATCGGCGTCGGCGGCAGGCCGGCGACCTGATAGGTGTTGTAGGGCGAGGGATCGGCGAGGTCCGCCTGGCGCAGGCTGCGGCCCAGGGGCTCGCCCTTGGCGAGGCCGTAGATGACGGTCGGGTCGGATTCCAGCCGCATGCCCTTGCGCAGCCGGTTGATGAAGACCGCCGCCACGCGCGGCCGCTCGGACGCCTTTCCGGTCTCCTTCTCGACGATCGAGGCCATGACGACGGCATCCTCGGGCGACTGGAACGGCAGGCCGGCGCGGCGCTTGGGCCAGAGGTCAGCCAGGAGGCGGTCGCGATCAGCCATCATCCGCTGCAGCACGCTCGCCCGATCCTCGCCGCGCGCGACCTCGTAGGTCTCGGGCAGAATCGAGCCCTCGGGCGGCACGGGGGCCGAGCCGGAAAGGACGTCGTTCTTCATCAGGATATCTGTGACCTGGGCCGATGACACGCCTTCGGGGATGGTCACGAAATGGCGCACGATCTGGCCGCGGCGGATCATCGACAGGATCTGGCCAAGCGAGGCGCGCGAGGGGAAGGCGTATTCGCCCGCCTTCAGCCGCCGCGTCCCCCCGGTCAGCTCCGCGGCGGCGATGAAGATCGAGGCCGAGCGGACCACGCCCTGGTCCTCGAGGTCGGCCGCGATCTCGGGAAGGCTGGCGCCGCGGCGCAGGACGACACTCGTCTGCGCGCCCTGGCGGGCCTGGGGCCCGGGGCTGTTGAAGCTCCAGAACCCCCACGCGGTCACCACCAGGACGGCGATGGCCAGGGTGGCGAGCCCGCTCGCGGCCATGACCGCGAGCCGTCGCCCGAGCGACAGCCGCGCGGCCGGCGCGGCCCCGTGATCCTGCCGGCGGCGGCTCACGAGAGCTGGGTCAGCACCAGGGCCGCGTTGGTGCCGCCAAATCCGAAGCTGTTGGATAGCGCGGTGCGGATCTGGATCGGCCGCGCCGTCATCGGCACAAGGTCGAGCGGGGTGTCGACCGAAGGATTGTCGAGATTGATGGTGGGCGGCGCCATCTGGTCGCGGATGGCCAGGGCCGTGAACGCCGCCTCCACGGCCCCGGCCGCCCCGAGCAGGTGGCCGATCTCGGACTTGGTTGAGGACATGGCCACGCGCGTCGCGCCCTGGCCGAGCAAGCGCTCGACGGCGCGAAGCTCGATCTCGTCGCCCAGAGGCGTGGAAGTGCCGTGGGCGTTGATGTAGTCGATGGCGTCCGGCTCCACCCCGGCGTGGCCTAGCGCGGCCTGCATGGCCCGATAGCCGCCATCGCCATCGGAGGCGGGCGCCGTGATGTGATAGGCGTCGCCGGAGAGCCCATAGCCCGTCACCTCGGCGTAGATCTTCGCCCCCCGGCGTCGCGCGTGTTCCAGCTCCTCGAGCACCAGGATGCCGGCGCCCTCGCCCATGACGAAGCCGTCGCGATCCTTGTCATAGGGGCGCGAGGCGCGCTCGGGGGTCTCGTTGAACCCCGTCGACAAGGCCCGGCAGGCGACGAAGCCGGCGATGCCGAGCGTGCAGACCGCCGCTTCGGCGCCGCCGGCGACCATCACGTCGGCGTCCCCGATCTGGATCAGCCGGCTCGCGTCGCCCACGGCGTGCGCGCCGGTGGCGCAGGCGGTCACCACCGAGTGATTCGGCCCCTTGAAGCCGTAGCGGATGGAGACGTGACCGGAAGCCAGGTTGATCAGGGCGGACGGGATGAAGAAGGGACTGACGCGGCGCGGTCCCTTGTCGCGAAGCTCGACCGCGGTCTGTTCGATGGTGGAGAGGCCACCGATCCCCGAGCCGATGATCACGCCCGTGCGCAGGCGCGACTCCTCGTCCTCGGGGGTCCACCCGGCGTCCTTGACCGCCTCGTCGGCGGCGGCGATCGCATAGAGGATGAAGTCGTCGACCCGGCGCTGCTCCTTGGGCGTCAGCACCTTGTCTGGATCGAAGGCGCCCTGGACGTCCGCGCCGCCGCCGCCGCGTCCATCGACCCTGGGGACCTCACAGGCCACCTGGCAGGCGAATTCGGCTGGATCGAACGCGCTGATGCGCCCGGCGCCCGAACGCCCGGCCAGGATGTTCTTCCAGCTGATCTCGCGCCCCCAACCCAGCGGGGTGAGGAGGCCGATGCCGGTGATGACGACTCGACGCTTTGACATCAGGCGGGTCCGCCCGTCCGCCCATACCGTCGCCGGCGCAGACAGGCGAGCGGATCGGACGGACGAGGCCGTCTAACCGTTGACCCTGTCCTTGATGAACTGGACGGCGTCGCCGACGGTCTGGATGTGCTCAGCCGCGTCGTCGGGGATCTCGATGTCGAACTCTTCCTCGAAAGCCATCACCAGTTCGACGTTGTCGAGGCTGTCGGCGCCTAGGTCGTCGATGAAGCTGGCCTTCTCGGTGACCTTGTCCGGATCCGCGTCCAGATGCTCGATCACGATCTTGCGCACGCGTTCAAGGATGTCGGAGGACATACGCTTCTGAAGCCCCTTGTTGTCATTGGGCGACGAACGCGGCTGCCCGCGACCGTCAGTATTGGCGAACTCTAGCGGGTGACCGCCCACCGGGACAGTCCGCGGCACTCGCTGCTCGCCTAGCATGATATTTTTGGCTGCGCCAGCAGCCCATCTCCGCTCAGATCATGGCCATGCCGCCGTTCACATGCAGGGTCTGACCGGTGACATAGCTCGCTTCCTCGCTGGCAAGGTAGGCGCAGGCCGCCGCCACATCCCCCCCCGCCCCCAGCCTGGCGGCGGGGATACGCGCCAGAATTGCGTCTCTCTGTTGCTCGCTCAGGGCGTCAGTCATCGGGCTGGCGATGAAACCGGGAGCCACGCAGTTCACCGTGACGTTGCGGCTGGCGACCTCCTGGGCGAGCGCCTTGGAGAATCCGATCATGCCGGCCTTGGAGGCGGCGTAGTTCGACTGGCCGGGATTGCCGGTGACGCCGACGACCGAGGTGATGCCGATGATCCGGCCCCAACGGCGGCGCATCATCGCCTTCAGCGCGGCCCGCGCGAGGCGGAAGTAAGCCTCGAGGTTCACCTTCAGCACCGTCTGCCAGTCCTCGTCCTTCATCCGCAGCAGCAGGCCGTCGCGGGTCAGGCCGGCGTTGGAGACGAGGATGTGGACCTCGCCGGCCGCGTCTTCGGCCTGGCCGTAGAGGGCGTCGACTGCCGCGGGATCGGAGAGGTCGCAGGCCAGCGTCCAGGCCCGCTCGCCGAGCTCGGCCGACAGGGCCTCGAGCGCTTCGGCGCGGGTGCCCGAAAGGACGACGCCGGCGCCCTGGGCGTGCAGGGCCCTGGCGATCGCGCCGCCGATGCCGCCCGATGCCCCCGTCACGAGGGCGGTCTTGCCGGATAGGTCGAACATCTGTCCCTCCTAGAGCGAGGCGGCGAAGGCTTCGAGGTCAGCCGGGACGTTCAGCGCCACGGCCTCCGCGTCCGGCGCGATCCGCCTCGCCATGCCGGTCAGGACTTTGCCGGCCCCGAGCTCGACGAAACGGTCGACGCCGCCTTCCGTCGCCAGCCATTCGATGCTCTCGCGCCAGCGCACGCGGCCGGTGACCTGTTCCACCAGGAGCCGCCGGATCGTGTCAGGATCGTTGGTGGGCCGCGCGGTGACGTTGGCCACGACCGGCGCTCGCGGCGCGGCGATCGCCGTCTCGGCCAGCGCCTCGGCCATCTCCTCGGCAGCCGGCGCCATCAGCGGGCAGTGGAAGGGCGCCGACACGTTCAGCGGGATGGCCCGCGCGCCCAACGCCTTGGCCGCCTCGACCGCCTTGTCCACGGCGGCCTTGTCGCCGGAAATCACGACGTTGCCGGCGTTGTTGTCGTTGGCGACCACGCACACGCCGAGCGCCGCACCTGCGGCGGCGGCTTCCTCGGCCAGGGCCACGTCCGCCTTGGGCCCGATCAGGGAGGCCATGGCGCCGGTCCCCACGGGGGTCGCGCGCTGCATCGCCTGGCCGCGCAGCTTCAGAAGCCGCGCCGCCGCGTCCAGCGGGAAGGCCCCCGCGGCGGCGAGCGCCGAGTATTCCCCGAGGCTGTGCCCCGCCACGAAGGCCGCGCGCGCGACGTCGACGCCGAACTCGGCGGCCAGCACGCGCGCGACCGCCAGGCTCACGGCCATCAGGGCCGGCTGGGCGTTCTCGGTGAGGGTCAGCTCCTCGATGGGCCCTTCGCGCATCAGCCTGAAGAGCTTCTGGGCCAGGGCGTCGTCGATCTCCTGGAACACCTCCCTCGCAGGACCGAAGGCGTCGGCGAGCTCGGCGCCCATGCCCACCGACTGGCTGCCCTGGCCTGGAAAGGTGAAGGCGAGGCTCATGCGGCTCCCTCGGCGCTTGCGATTCCGGCCGGGAGGGTTAGGGGAATCGTCGGGGCGGGACAACCCCGGCAGAACGCGAGGCCAGCCCATGCCGGCGCCGCTCGACACGAGCCTGCCCGCCTGGATCTACACCGACCCCGGTTTCTTCGAGCTGGAACGGCGGAGCATCTTCCGCACCGGCTGGCAGGTGGTCTGCCACGTCAACGACGTCCCCGAGCCCGGCGACTTCCAGACCCTGGACATCCTGGACGAGCGCGTCCTGACCGTCCGCGGCGAGGACGGCGAAGTCCGCAGCTTCCACAATGCCTGCCGTCATCGCGCCGCACGCCTGGCCGACGGCCCGGCCGGCCGCTGCGCCAGACGCATCGTCTGCCCCTACCACGCCTGGAGCTACGGCCTGGACGGCCGGCTGCTCGCCGTCCCGGCCTGGCAGGGGTTCGAGGACCTCGACCTCTCGCGTCACGGGCTGAAGCCCATCGAGCAGGAGATCTTCCTGGGCTTCGTCTTCGTGCGCTTCGCGCCGGGCCTGCCGAGCGTCGCCGAGATGATGGCGCCCTATGCGGACGAGCTGGCCCCGCACGACCTTCCGAGCCTCGTCCCGCAGGGCCGCGTGACCCTGAGGCCCCGTCCGGTGAACTGGAAGAACGTCTCGGACAACTATGGCGACGGGCTGCATATCCCGGTGGCCCACCCGGGGCTGGCGCGGCTGTTCGGCCCGAGCTACGCGATGCAGGCTGGTCAGTGGGCCGACAAGCTCCGGGGCGACATCACCCGGACGCCTTCGTCGAACTGGGCCGAGCGCCTCTACCAAACCCTTCTTCCAGGGTTCGACCACCTCTCCGAGGCCGGGCGCCGGCGCTGGAGCTACTATCGCCTGTGGCCAAACCTGGCCTTCGACGTCTATCCGGACCAGGTAGACTTCATGCAGTTCCTTCCGGTCTCGGCGACCAAGACCCTGATCCGCGAGATCAGCTATGTGCGGCCCGACGACCGGCGCGAGACCCGCATCGCCCGCTACCTGAACTGGCGGATCAACCGCCAGGTCAACGCGGAGGACACGGTGCTGATCCAGCGCGTCCAGGAGGGCATGGCCACGTCCGGCTACGTCTGCGGCCCGTTGGGGCCGTCCGAGGCCTGCCTCGCCGCCTTCGCGCGCCGCCTGAGGGCGCAAATCCCCGAGGCCGCGCTCGAGCATCCCCCGGAACCGCGCCCGCTTCAGGCGGCGGCCGAGTGAGCGCCGTCACCGTCCAGGCGCCCGCCAGGAAAGGCCTGGGGCCGCTGGCCGCCACAGCCCTGGTGACCGGCAACATGGTGGGCTCCGGCCTGTTCCTGCTGCCCGCGTCCCTGGCCGCGATTGGCAGCGCCAGCCTGATAGGCTGGGGGGTGGCCGCGGTCGGCGCCATGGCCCTCGCCCTGGTCTACGCCAAGCTGGCGATCATCCGGCCGGACCCGGACGGGCTGATCCGCTATCCGGCCGACGGGCTGCACCCCTGGGCGGGCCGGGTCGCCTGGTGGGCCTACTGGGCGACCGGCTGGACCGGCAACGTCGCCATCGCGCTCGGCGCCGTGGGCTATCTCGCCTTCTTCCTGCCCGCCCTGATCGGGCCCTGGCCGACGGTTGCGGCGACGGTCGCGGTCGCATGGATCATCGCCGGCGCCAATCTGGCCGGGCCCAAGGTGGTGGCCTGGCTCAGCGGATCCACCCTCCTCATCGGGGCCCTGCCGGTGGCCATGACCGTCCTCGTCGGCGTCCTGGCGTTCGATCCTCACGTGTTCGTGGGATCCTGGAACGTCAGCGGCCGACCCCTCGCCCAGGCCCTGCCGCCCTCGCTGGTGACGATCTTCTGGGCCTATCTCGGGGTCGAGAGCGCCGCCTTCGCCGCGCGTGCGGTCGACAACCCCGAACGCAACCTGCCGATCGCGGCGATCGGCGGCGTGGCCCTGGCCTCGGTGATCTACGTCGCGGCGATGGTCGCGATCATGGGGATCATCCCGGCCCACGAACTCGCCCGCTCGACCGCGCCGTTCGCCGACGCGACGCGACAGGTGCTCGGACCGGCCGCCGGCGCCGTCGTCGCAGCCTGCGCGCTGGCCAAGACGCTGGGCACGCTCGGCGGCTGGGTGCTGGTCACCGGCGAGGTTTGCGAAACCGGCGCAAGGACAGGCTATCTGCCCCGGATCTTGTCCAGCCGCCCCGGCGCCGGCGCGCCGGTGAAAGGAATCCTCCTGACCACGACGCTGATGTCGGTCGTGGCGCTGGCGACGGTCTCACCCACCCTCGCCCGCCAGTTCAATGTCCTGACCAACGTGACCGTCCTGGCGAGCCTGCTGGTCTACGTCCTGTGCGCCCTGGCGCTGATCCGGTTCCTGATCCGGGACCGGGCGCCCAGGCGGGTCCCCATGATCGCCGTCGCGCTCGCCGCGACCGCGTTCTGCATCTGGGTCTCCATCGCAGCCTTCGGCTGACCGCACGGTAAGCGGTGACGGGTTGACCTGTGCCCCCGCCGCTTCAAACTGACGCCGATTGTGGGAGGAGAAGATGAAACCAAGGGCATTGGTCTTCGCTGTGCTGGTTCTGGTTGGCGTCCTCGCCATGGTGCTCATGACCTCAATGGGGGGAACCCCGCCGACCTTCGTCTGGACGAATGCGGCGCCGATCCTCGCCCTGTTCGACCTGGTCCTCGTCCTGGCGCTGGTCGTCGTCGCCGTTATCGCCCTGATCGGCGTCGTCAACCGCAAGGGCGCGCCGGCCCTGAGACCAATGCTCTGGATCGCTCCGATCTTCGGCCTCATCGGCATGGCGCAGGAAGCGTTCAATGTCTTCAGCTCGGCGCAGAGGCTGCACGTCACTCGCTTCGAGATCATTTCGCCCTACCTGGCCGCGTCCCTGCTGCCCCTATGCGTCGGCCTCCTGATCGCCGCCATCGCC
This sequence comes from uncultured Alphaproteobacteria bacterium, assembly GCA_963775275.1. Classification (GTDB taxonomy): domain Bacteria; phylum Pseudomonadota; class Alphaproteobacteria; order Caulobacterales; family Caulobacteraceae; genus JANWHQ01. The sequence goes on from CAVZII010000005.1 coordinate 3,969,557, forward strand.
GCTTGGGCGAACCCACGAAAGGCTGCGCCGGCCGCCTGACCCTTGCGCGAGCGGGGCCGCCGGCCGCATACGAGGACGCGGCCGAATCGCCGCACAGATTTGCGTTCATGGCCCAGTCCTCCGCCAAGCCCAGCTCCACGCCCGATCTCTTCGACGACGCCCTGGCGCCGACTTCCGCGCCGGTGCTGGCCGACAGCCATGAGCCGCGGCCGGCGCGCCCGGGAACCAGCTCCAGCTACACCGCCAAGGACATCGAGGTCCTCGAGGGCCTGGAGCCGGTGCGCCGGCGTCCGGGCATGTACATCGGCGGCACAGACGAGCGCGCCCTGCACCACCTCTTCGCGGAGGTCCTGGACAACTCCATGGACGAGGCCGTCGCCGGCCACGCCAAGCTGATCGAAGTCGCGCTGGAGGCGGACGGTTCGCTCATGGTGCGGGACGACGGCCGGGGCATCCCGGTGGACCCGCACCCGAAGGACCCCAGGAAGTCGGCCCTGGAAGTGATCATGACCACGCTGCACTCGGGCGGGAAGTTCTCGGGCAAGAGCTACGAGACCTCCGGCGGCCTGCATGGCGTGGGGGTCTCGGTGGTCAACGCCCTCTCGGAGCGGTTGGAGGCCACCGTCTGGCGCGACGGAGCCGAATGGCGCCAGACGTTCGCCAGGGGAAAGCCGCTCGGCAAGCTCGAAGAGGTCGGCCCCTCCAGGAAACGCGGGAATGCAATCCGCTTCCGTCCGGACCCCGCGATCTTCGGCGAGAGCGCGGCCTTCAAGCCGGCGCGGCTCTACCGGATGGCGCGGTCCAAGGCCTATCTCTTCCGTGGCGTCGAGATCCGCTGGTCCTGCGCGGCCGAGCTTGCCGGCGACACGCCGCAGAAAGCGGTCTTCCATTTCCCCAACGGCCTCGCCGACTTCCTGACCGAGCGGCTCGGCGAGACTGAGACCGTTACGCCCGAGCCTTTCGCCGGGCGGATCGAGCGCCAGGGCCAGGCCGGGGCGGTGGAGTGGGCGGTGGCCTGGAGCCCGGCCGGCTTCGGCGAGGCCGACGGGTTCGTGCAGTCCTACTGCAACACCGTGCCGACGCCCGAGGGCGGCACCCACGAGGCGGGCCTTCGCGCGGCGCTGACGCGGGGCCTGAAGTCCTACGCCGAGCTGGCGGGCGAGAAGCGGGGCGGGCTGATCACCGCCGAGGACGTCATCGCCAACGCCGGGGCGCTGATCTCGGTCTTCATCCCCAACCCCGAGTTCCAGGGCCAGACCAAGGAGCGGCTCTCTTCATCCGACGCCCAGAAGCTGGTCGAGGCGGCGCTGAGGGACCCTTTCGACCACTGGCTGACGGCGGCGCCCAAGTCGGCCAACGCCCTTCTGCAGTTCGTGGTCGAGCGCGCCGAAGAGCGCCTCAAGCGCCGACGCGACAAGGAGGTCGCCCGCGCCTCGGCGACGCGCAAGCTGCGCCTGCCCGGCAAGCTCGCCGACTGCGCCGACCAGGCCTCGGACGGCACGGAGCTGTTCCTGGTGGAGGGCGATTCCGCCGGCGGCTCGGCCAAGCAGGCGCGCGACCGCAAGACCCAGGCGATCCTGCCCCTCAGGGGCAAGATCCTGAACGTGGCCTCCGCCACGCGCGACAAGGCCGGCGGGAACCAGGAGCTGTCGGACCTGATGCTGGCCCTGGGCGTCCAGGGCGGGACCCGGTTCAATGCCGAGGACCTCCGCTACGAGCGCGTGATCATCATGACGGACGCGGACGTGGACGGCGCCCACATCGCCTCGCTCCTGATCACCTTCTTCTACCGGACGATGCCCGGGCTGGTCCGCGACGGGCGGCTCTATCTCGCCCTGCCGCCGCTCTATCGCCTCAGCCACGGCGGCAAGACCGTCTACGCCCGCGACGACGCGCACCGCGAGGAGCTGCTCGCCACCGAGTTCAAGGGCAAGAAGCCCGAGATCAGCCGGTTCAAGGGCCTGGGCGAGATGATGCCGGCGCAGCTCAAGGAAACCACCATGGACCCGGCCAAACGCACCCTGGCGCGGGTCACCCTGCCGCGCGCCGAAGAGCCGGTGGAAGCGCTGGTGGAGACCCTGATGGGCAGGAAGCCCGAGCTTCGCTACCGCTTCATCCAGGAGCACGCCGAGTTCGCCGTCGAGGACATCGACGTCTGAGGACGCCGGCCTGAAATCGTCAGCGGAACATCAAGCGGGTCGCTTCCTGCTTGCCCTGCGCGAAGCCGGCGCGGGCGGCGGGGATGCGGGTCGCCGGATCCATCAGGTTCGCGCCCATCGCAGCTCGGGAATCGGCGTCTGGCGTGATCACCTCGACGCGGCTGCCCTGGTTGCGCAGGTCCTCGACCTGGCTCGCCAGGTCCGTGCGCCATTCCGGCGCTCTGCGCAGGCCCTCGAACCCGCCCGGCGGCGCCTGACCGCCCAACGGCGAGAGCACCACGACGTTGGCATAGCCCGAGGCAAGATCGGCGTTCTCGGTGGAGCGCACGCCGCCGTCGATGTAGCGCCCGCCATTGATGCTGACCGTGGGAAGCAGACCGGGCAGCGCGGTGCTCGCGGTGACCGCATCCACAAGGTCGACGCCGCAATCGCGGTCGAACGCGGCCAGCTCGCCGGTATGCGCGTCGACGGCCGTGACGATCATCAGCCGCTCCGGCCATTCAGCGCGAGGCAACCTGGCGGCGACCGTCGCGCGCCGCTGCGCCGCCGCGGGCTCGAGCATGGCGTCGCTCTCCAATCCGAACTCGCCCATCGCGCGTTGCAGGTCGGCGGCCGAGGTCGCGGCGGCGCCGATGGCCCTCATACGCTCGAACACCGTGGCCATCGGCAGGGACGGCGGCTGTTCCCGGCTCGGTCCGACCGGTCGAGCCCGTTGTGACAGCACCGAGGCCAACAGTTCGGCCGCCGCGACGCCGCTGCGCACCTGCGCGGCCGCAGTGGCGCCGGCCGAGGTGCCGACCACCAGATCAGCGGCCTCGGTCAAGTCGACGCCGGCTTCGGCCAGACCTGCGACGACGCCGATCAGCCACGCATTTCCGGCAGCCCCGCCGCCGCCGAGAACCAGAGCAATGTTCTTGTGAGCCATCCGCCCACTATCTGAGCCGGCGGGACCAGCCTGTCCATCGCCCCCCTGTCAAACCCGCGCCGCCGGCCGCCTTTCCCCGCAGGACGATAAGGTTGCGGACTTCACCGGCGGGACGGCGCCGCGGCGGCTACTGCTGCGCCCTGATCCACTTCAGGAGCGGCCCGGTGACGCCATGGTCGGAGGTCCCGACGGCCATGCCTTCGTCGAGGTGACCGTGGTCCACGGCCACGAGCCGCCCGTGCTTGATCCCGTCCTTGGTCAGGGCCCCGTCGAGCGAGGCCATGTAGGTCCGGAATCCCTCGGGATCGCACTCGGCGTTGATCAGGTAGAGCGGGACCTTCGCCTTCACCATCCGCGCCACCGACGGGGCCAGGGTCTGCAGCGAGGCGTCCGAGCCGTAGTAGGGATTTGGCTGTGCGCCGACCGCGGGGGCGTAGAAGGCCGACATGATGATCGCGCCCTTCACGCCTGCGGCTTCCGGCCCCTGCAGCTCCTGGTGGCCGACGTAGTCGTCGACGTGGTTGGCGCCGGCCGAATGGCCCCACAGGAAGATGCGGTCCGGGTCGCCGCCGTACCGGGCGATATTCGCCCGGGTCCAGGCGATCGCCGACTTCAGGTCCTCCGCGCCCGCCGGCCAGGGATCCTTGGGCGCGAGGCGGTAGTCGATGTCGACGCCCACCATGCCGTTCCAGACGCCCCACACGACCATGTTGTCGGTCTGCTTCTTGTCGCCCCGAGTGAAGCCGCCGCCATGCACGAACAGCAGCACCGGCAATGGCTTGGCGTGGCCCGCCTGGGGCGTGAACACGTCGAGCTTCTGTAGCGGATCAGGGCCGTAGGCGATGTCGCGCACGACCTCGACGCCCTTGTAGGGCTCCTTCGGCTGCAGCGGCGCATAGAGGGCGCCCACCGAGAAGTCGATCTTGCCGCAGGCCGCCTTGACCTTGGCGGCGATCTCGGGCGGAACCTGGGCCAGGGCTGTGGTCACGCCAAGCCCCATCACCGCCGCAGCGACCGCCGCAGCGACCGCCGCGCTGAAAATCATCCTGCTCATGAACGCCAATCCTCCCTGCCGCGCTCTCTCGGCCCAGGAGCGTCAGGGAAGCTTACACCCTGAGCTCGCCCGGCCAAGGCGCCGGACCCATTCGGAGCGACAACAGCTATTGCCCCGCGACGACGGAAAGAGTCATCGTCCCGCCGTTGCGCCACGGCAGGGTCCAGCGGTCGCCGACCTTGTGGCCCGCGAAACCCGACACGCAGAAGGGATTGGCCCCGCCCGGCGGCGGCGGCGGATCGACCCGGTCGTAGCAGAGCTGATCGTCCTTCTGGGACCACCGCCCGCTCGAGACCGTCCCGTCCGACAGGGTGATGCGATAGGTCCCGTCCGCGTGAAGCTGGATGCGGCGGGTGACCTTGTCCGGCGTGGACCCAAGGACCGTGGCGCCGACCAGGCCCGACATGTCCGCCGGGCTCGCCGCGGCCAAGACCAGGCAAGCGGCGGCGAGGCTGGCGCGCAGCAGTCTGGAGATCATCATTCCACTCCCGCGGCGCCGGCGACGCCTCGGGCGGACGTCGCCGGCATCCGGAATCCTACTGTCCGGCGACGACCTGTTGGGTCATCGACGCGCCGTTCGGTCCGGACATGGTCCAGGAGTCCCCGACCTTCTTGCCGTCCATGCCGGGCGCACAGAAGGGGCTCGGGGCGCCGGCCTGCGGCGGCGGGTCGGTCTGGGTATAGCAGAGCTGACCGCCCTGGTCGGCCCAGGTCCCCTTGATCGTGGAGCCGTTGGGCAGGGTCGTCTGGTAGGTCATGTCCGCGTGGAGCTGGACCTTGATCACGCCGTTGGGGGTGGTGATCTCGATGGTGTTGCCGACCAGGCCGGACATGTCGGCCAGGGCCGCGCCGCCCAGCGCCATCGCGCCGGCCGCGCCGATCAGGAACGCACGCACGAGCCTCATGACGCCGTCTCCTTCAAAGTTGTGGGTCACTGCCTTCCCGACTGAAGCGAGCAGTTCTGGGTCTGGCCGCGGGCCTCCACCGTCCAGGTGTCGCCGACCTTGCGATCGACCGAAGGCGTGCACACAGGCGGATCGCTGGAGCCGCTCTCGGTGTAGCAGATCTGAGACCCGTCATCCTGGACCGCGCCCGATTGGGTCGAACCGTCCGGGAGCGAGATCGTGAAGGTCCCGCCGGATTCGACGTAGACCTTGGTGGTCGCGCCGTCGGGCGCGGTGCAGACCGCCGTGTTGCCCACCATGCCTTCGATATTGTCCGCGGACGCCGTCGTCACCAAAGCCAGGCCCGCGGTCAGCGCCGCGAGGCCGAACATCATAGGCCTTCCCATGTCCGTTTCCTCTGTGCCTTGGGCCCCTGCGGCGCGGCGTTGTGGACGCGTCCGGGGGCCGCGCGGAGCTATAGCTCAGCCGCGAGATAAAGTTAACGGCCTGCGCGGCGGCCGGTCCGCGTTGACATGAGGCCTCCGCTCCCTATGTTCCGAACGCCGGACTCGGCCTCTCCTTTCTTTTTGCGCGCCTAGTTCCTGGCATTCGCGCGCCATAAATCCACGACATGACATCTTTCTCGGATCTTGGCCTGAGCCCCGCAGTTCTCAAGGCCGTCGCCGACGCGGGCTATGTGACGCCGACCCCTATCCAGGAGCACGCGATCCCCGTGGCCCTGCAAGGTCGCGACGTGCTCGGCATCGCCCAGACCGGCACGGGCAAGACCGCGGGCTTCACCTTGCCGATGATCGACAAGCTGGCGGCCGGCCGCTCCAAGGCGCGCATGCCGCGCTCGCTGGTGGTCTGCCCCACGCGCGAGCTCGCAGACCAGGTGGCCGCCTCGTTCGAGAAGTACGCCAAGGGCCAGAAGCTGACCTGGGCGCTGTTGATCGGCGGCGTCTCCTTCGACGACCAGCTGAAGAAGCTCGACCGCGGGGTGGACGTGCTGATCGCCACGCCGGGACGCCTGCTGGACCACTTCGAGCGGGGCAAGCTGCTCCTGACCGGGGTCCAGATCATGGTGGTCGACGAGGCCGACCGCATGCTCGACATGGGCTTCATCCCGGACATCGAGCGCATCTTCAAGCTGACGCCGGCCAAGAAGCAGACCCTGTTCTTCTCGGCGACCATGCCGCCCGAGATCACGCGGCTGACCAAGCAGTTCCTGCACGACCCGGTCCGCATCGAGGCGACGCCGCCAGCGACGGCGGCCGAGACCATCACCCAGCACATCGCCCGCATCCCGACCGCGGACCCCAAGGCCAAGCGCATGGCGCTTCGCGCCCTGGTGGGCATGAGCGAGGTCAGGAACGGCATCGTCTTCTGCAACCGCAAGAGCGAGGTCGACATCGTCGCCAAGTCGCTGAAGCGGCATGGGTTCGACGCCTCGCCGATCCACGGCGACCTCGACCAGTCCATGCGGACGCGGACGCTGGACGCCTTCCGCAAGGGCGAGTTGAAGCTCCTGGTGGCCTCCGACGTGGCGGCCCGCGGGCTCGACATCCCCGACGTCAGCCACGTCTTCAACTTCGACGTGCCGCATCACGCCGACGACTATGTGCACCGGATCGGGCGCACGGGCCGCGCGGGCCGCAAGGGCGACGCCTTCATGATCGTGACGCCCGCCGACAGCCGCTCCTTCGACAAGGTGCTCAAGCTGATCGGCACGAGCCCGGACGAGATGAAGCTCGAGCTGGACTGGTCGCAGGCCGCCAGCGACGAGCGCCGCAGCGGGCGCGATGACCGCGGACAGCGGGACGGGCGAAGCGGCCGGGGCGAGCGTCCGCGACGGGACCGGGCGCCTGCGCCGGCGCAGGAACGCAGCCAGGCGGCGCCCAGCGCCGAAGACCGGCCGGCCCCCGAGCCCGGGGACGAGCGCCGCGACCGCCGCCCGCGCCGGGAGACCGAGGCGCCCCCGGCCCGCGCCGAGCGGGAGCCGCGGCAGGAGCGCCAGGCCCGGCCGCGCAGCGAGGAGCGCCCGCGCAACGAGGCGCGTTCGCGCAACGATGAGCGTTCGCGCGGCGTGAACCGTCCGCGCAACGAGACGCGCACGCGCGAGGAAGAGCGTCCGCGCCGGGACCGCGACGGCGATGACCATGACCGGGGCATCGTCGGCTTTGGCGGCGACACGCCCGCCTTCCTGACGCGCGCGGCGCCCCCGCCGGGTCCGGGAGAGGACTGACCCCCGCGCCGGCGATGCCCGCCGCGGACCCGCCCCGCCATCTGACCCTGGAGCTCGGACTGGCGCAGGCTCGCGAGGTTCTCCACGCCATCGACCCGGCCCTGGAGCCGACCGGGATCGCCCGGCTGCACGGCGGCGGCACGGAGGTCTATGAAGTCACGCTTGCGGGAGCACACGCGCCGCTGGCGCTGAAGTTCTATCCGGACGAGCCGGCATGGCGGCCCGCCAAGGAGGCCTTCGTCGCCTCCCTGATCGGCGAGCGCGCCCCCATTGCGATCCCCCGCTGGCTTGCGCTCGACGAAACCCGGTCGGTCCTGCCGGTGCGTTATGCCGTCATGACGCGCCTGCCCGGAGTCCCGGTGCGGGGCCTGATCGGCGTTCCCGAGATCGGCCGCCTGCACCAGGAAATGGGCGAGGCGCTGCGGCGCCTGCACGTGATCCGGATGGACGCTTACGGCGACATCCTGGCCGATGGCGTTCACGAGCCCAGGCCGACCAACGCCGAGCACATGGCGCTGGGCTTCGAGACCGCGTTCGCCAGGTTCCGCCGCCATGGCGGCGACCCCGGTCTCGCCCGGGCGCTCGAAGGCTATCTGGCCGATCGCGTCCAGGCGCTCGACACGCCCGGCCCGCCGGTCCTCTGCCACGACGACGTCCATCCGGGAAACCTGCTGGCGCAAAAGGACGCGGCGGGGACCTGGCGCCTCAGCGGCCTGATCGACTTTGGCGCCGCCCGGGCAGGCGATCCCCTGATGGACCTCGCCAAGGCGATCTTCTGCACCGGCCACGAGCATCCCGGGGCGGAGGCGGCTCTGAGGGAGGGATACGGCCCGATCGACCGGCCGGAGGCAGAGGAGGCGCTCGAGGCCTACACCCTGTTGCACCGCCTCTCGATGTGGAGCTGGCTCGTCCAGCTCGGCGCGGACGTGACGGCTCCGGGGCCTTCGGGCCTGATGCGGGACCTGCGGGCGATGGCAGGGCGCTGACCGCCGGCCCTCTTGGCCGGGGCCATCACATGGCGCCTTGGGGCCCGATCAGCCGGATCAATTCGGCGGATCGTACTTGAGGACCCACTCGACCGACGCCTTCACGGTGGCGACGCGGGCGTCCTCATGCAGCTCCCAGTGGTCGCCGCCGTTGATGAGGATCAGCTGCACGGGCTTGCCCGCCGCCTTGAGCGCCGAGTCCATCTGGACGCTCTGCTCGGGCGGCACGACGGTGTCGTCCTTGCCGTGGATCAGCAGGATCGGCGCGTCGGCGTCCTTGGCGAAGGTCGTGGGCGAGATCTGGCGCATGACCGCCTCGCCTCCGGAATCCGCTCCCGTCACTTGGCGCCAGTAGCGCGTGGCCGCGCTCTTGTAGCCGTGCCGGGTCTCCTCCCAGTGGAAGAAGCTCGACATGTTGGCCGGCCCCGAGACCGAGACGGCGCAGCGGTAGAGGCCGTGCTGGAGGGTCACGCCGGCGAGCGCGGCATAGCCGCCGTAGCTCGCGCCGACGATGCAGGCGCGCTTGGGATCGACGATCCCCCTGGCGGCCAGCGCGGCCAGGCCATCGGAGACGTCGGTCTGCATCTTGCGGCCCCACTGGCCGAAGCCCGCCTGGCGGAACGCGATGCTGCGGCCGCCCGAGCCGCGGTAGTTGGGCTGGAACACGGCGTAGCCGCGCGACGCGAAAGCCTGGGCCCAGAAGTCGAAGCCCGGCTTGTCCCAGACGTCGATCGGCCCGCCGTGGGGCATGACCACCACAGGCAGGTTCCTGGCGTCGCGCCCAGGTGGCAGGGTGAGGACGCCGTCCATCTCGAGGCCGTCCTGCGCCTTGTAGGCGAAGCGGCTCGTCTCGCCGATGTCCTCCTTCTTGATGTCCGGATAGGCCGAACCGATGCGGGCGGCGCTGCCGGCGGCGATGTCGACGAGCCAGTACGTCCCCGAGTCGCGACCGCCGTCGGTTTTGACGATCATCCGGTCCAGTCCCTCGCTGTAGGACGTCAGATGGACCTGCAGACCCGGGAAGGCGCGGCGCACGGCCTGGTACTTCTTGTCGAGCTGGGGATCAAAGAAGGTCGCGCCGGACTCATCGTCGGTGAGGGCCCCGATCAGCAGGCCGGACACCGGATCGTTCAGGTAGTCGGTGACCGAGCCGTCCTTGAAGAGCTCGGTCGTGCTCCCGTCCGCCACGGTCGCCTCCTCGACGGTCGAGCGGTCGCCAGTGTTGTCCAAGATGAGCACCGTGCCCGGCGTTCGGCCCTGGCCGACGAGGTCGATCGCGCCGATCGGCGAATTCCGAGAGATCACGGTCTTGCCGAGACCCCCGCCCTGGATCAGGCGCCACTGGCCCGACGGTCCGTCGTAGATCGCATGGGCGACGACCGCGCCCGAGGAGTTGACCACCCAGGTGAAGTCACGCTCATCGCCCTTGGACTCCAACGTCGCTTTGCCGGTGTCCAGGTCGACCCGGTAGAGGTCGGGCCATCCGTGATCGAAGAGGTATTCGTTGCTGATGGTGTGCTCGAAGGTGATGCCGCCGAAGTACCCGTACCGGTGACCCTCCACGGTGGCGAAGCCGTAGCGGCCGAAGACGGCGTGGCCGATGGTGCGGTCCTTGAGGAAGATGGTCTGGCTCGCGACCTTCTTCACGTCGATGACGACGTCGTTCTCCAGCTCGTACTTCTGGCCCGTCTCGTACCGAAGGTCCTCGGTGGCGAAGGTGCCGACCAGCAGATGGTCCTCGTCGACCCAGGCGAGGTCGACCACCTTGGTGGTCCCGACATCGGACGCGACAAGGCCCTTGCCGGCCAGGGTCGCCACGGCGAGCCGGCGGCTCTCGCCGGTCACGATGATGAAGGCGAACATGTCGCCGGCGGGCGACAGGCGGATCAGCTCGACGGCTGGGAGCTTGCCGTAGGCGTCGATCGGCGGAGGCGCGGCAGCCGCCGGCAAGGCGCGCAAACCGAACATCGCGGCCAGCCCCAGGGCCGCCGCCAAAGCCGGACGCCTCATACGCCACCCCTCCCCCTACAGTTGCGGGAATGATGGCTCAGCTTGCGGTAATGGCAAGGCCTGGGACAGCGAGCGCCTACTCGGCCGCCTCGCGCAGGATCGCATGGGGGAAGAGGCGCTCGAAGCGGCCGAGCGCCTGGGCGTCCAGGCGCACCTGCACCTCTACGCCGCCGTCGTCCGTGTCGGTGCGTCCCACCACGCGGCCGTGGCGGTAGAGCCACGCCAGGGCGTCGCCCTCGCCGGCCTCGAGCCGGGCGTCAATGCGCGCGCCCTGGTCGACCAGGCCGGCAAGGAAGCCCAGGAGATGATCGCAACCCTCGCCGGTCACGGCGGAGACGGCGATGACCGGCGCCGAGGCCGAGCCGTCCTTGCGCGCCGGCCGCGCGAGGAGCGCCGCGCGCTCGTCCGGCGACAGGAGATCGATCTTGTTCCAGACCTCGACCACGGCGCGGCCCGAGTCCGGCCCGGCGCCGAGCTCGTCCAGGACCTTTTCCACATCCTCGGCCTGGGCGTCGGACTCCTCGGCCGAGACGTCGCGGACGTGCAGGATAACGTCGGCCTCCTGGACCTCCTCGAGGGTGGCGCGGAAGGCCTCGACCAGCTCGTGGGGCAGGTCGGAGATGAAGCCCACCGTGTCCGACAGTATGCCGGGGCGCCCGCCCGGCAGCTTCAGGGCGCGGACAGTGGGGTCCAGGGTGGCGAAGAGCATGTCGCGCGCATCCACCTTGGCGCTGGTCAGGCGGTTGAACAGGGTGGACTTGCCAGCGTTGGTGTAGCCGACGAGCGCGAGCGTCGGGAAAGGCACGCGCTTGCGGGCGGTGCGATGCAGGCCGCGGGTGCGCCGCACCTCCTCGAGCTCGGCCTTCAGCCTTGCGATCCGCTCGGCCAGGAGCCGCCGGTCGGCCTCGATCTGGGTCTCGCCCGGGCCGCCCATGAAGCCGAAGCCGCCGCGCTGGCGCTCCAGGTGCGTCCAGGTGCGCACCAGGCGCGAGCGCTCATAGGCGAGCCTGGCGAGCTCGACCTGAAGGCGGCCCTCGCGGGTGCGCGCCCGAAGCGCGAAGATCTCGAGGATCAGGCCGGTCCGGTCGATCACCTTGACCTTCCAGGCCGTCTCGAGGTTGCGCTGCTGGACCGGCGAGAGGGCGTCGTCGACGACCACCACGTCCGGCTCGCGCGCCTGACGCAGGACGCCGATCTCCTCGACCTTGCCCTTGCCGAACAGGGTGGCGGGCGCGACCTGACGCACCGGCGCGATCAGGGAGTCCACGACCTTCAGGTCCAGAGCCTCGGCCAGGCCGACGGCCTCATCGAGACGCTGCTCGGGCGACCTCAGGCCATGGACCCGGGGCCGGATCGGATGGATGACGATGGCGGTCTCAACCTTGGGCCGCCGGTCGATGGAGCGTTCGGTCAATCGTCGTCCTGGTCCGCCGCCGGCTCATAGAGCTGCACCGGCTGGGACGGCATGATGGTGGAGATGGCGTGCTTGTAGACGAGCTGCGCCTGCCCGTCGCGCCGCAGCAGGACGCAGAAGTTGTCGAACCAGGCCACCACGCCCTGCAGCTTGACGCCGTTCACGAGGTAGATGGTCAGCGGGATCTTGGCCTTGCGGACGCTGTTGAGGAAGGTGTCCTGCAGGTTCTGCTTCTTGTCGTTCATGGGGATCGAGCCCTCTGGTTTGATCGGAGGCAGCCGCCTCCACACACACGAATGATCCTAGGCCCCCGGGTCGGACCGCTGCAACCGCTGCTCGCGCTCAAACGGCCTCTGCGCGGGCGTAGTTCAGATAGAGGGCGCGGAGCGTCTTCGCCACCGGGCCCGGACGGCCATCGCCCACAATCGCGCCGTCGACGCTGACCACGGGCAGGACAAAGGCGCTGGCGGAAGTGATGAAGGCCTCTCGCGCAGCCTTGGCCTCGGCCGGCGTGAAGGGTGTCTCGGACAGCTCGAGGCCCTCGGCCTCGATCAGGGCGATCAGCGACTTGCGGGTGATGCCGCGCAGGATGTTGGCGTTGAGGTCGCGGGTGCGCAGCATGCCGTGCTGGTCCACGATCCAGGCGTTGGACGAGGAGCCCTCGGTGACGAGGCCGAGCTCGTCGACGAACCAGGCCTCTGCGGCGCCCTTCTCTCGCGCCGCCTGCTTGGCCAGGACATTGGGCAGGAGGGCCACGCTCTTGATGTCGCAGCGCGCCCAGCGGGTCTCGGGCGTGGTGACGACCGCGACTCCCTTGGCGGCCTTGGCCTCGGCGGCGGCCCAGTCGACGGCCTTGGCGGTGATCACGAGGCTCGGCGTGACGGACGGATCGGGGAAGGCGTGGTCGCGGGGCGCGACGCCGCGGGTCACCTGCAGATAGACCAGGCCCTCGCGCACACGGTTCCTGCGGATCGCCTCGCGCAGGACGAGCGAGAGCGCGGCCTGGCTCATGGGCATGGGGATGCGCAGCTCTCCCAAGGACCGCTCCAGGCGCTCCATGTGGCCGGCGTTGTCGGCCAGGCGCCCGTCCAGCACCGCCCATACCTCGTAGACCCCATCGGCGAACTGATAGCCGCGATCCTCGACGTGGACGCAGGCCTCGCCGTGCCGCACGAAGCGGCCGTTCACATAGGCGTACCGGCCCATCAGGCGTCTTCGCCGACTTCGCCGCCCCGCGAGGCGACGCCCAGGGACTTGAGCTTCCTGTGCAGGGCCGAGCGCTCCATGCCGATGAAGGCGGCGGTGCGCGAGATGTTGCCGCCGAAGCGCAGGATCTGGGCGTTCAGGTACTCACGCTCGAACACCTCGCGCGCATCGCGCAGCGGCAGGGCGATGATCCGCTCGGCCCCGACCGAGCCGGCCGAGCCGGACGAGGTCACCTCGGCGGGCAGCATCTCGGCGGTGATCGGCTCGGCCGGATCCCCGGAGGCCAGGATCAGGGTGCGCTCCACGATGTTGATCAGCTGGCGCACATTTCCCGGCCAGGGATGGACCTGGAGGGTGGCGACGGCGTCCTCGCCGAGCCGGCGGCGGGGAAGGCCGGTGGCCTCGCTGATCCGCTCGATGAAGTAGTCGACCAGCTCGGAGATGTCCTCGCGCCGCTCGGCCAGCCCCGGCACGCGCAGAGGCACCACGTTCAGGCGGTGGAACAGGTCCTCGCGGAAGCGGCCGGCGGCGATCTCGGCCCTGAGATCGCGCGAGGTGGAGGAGATCACCCGCACGTCGACCTGCACGTCGGTCGCCCCGCCGACGCGGCGGAACCGCTGCTCGACCAGGACGCGAAGGATGCGCGCCTGGGTCTCCAGCGGCATGTCGCACACCTCGGCCAGGAACAGGGTGCCGCCGTGGGCCCGCTCGAAGACGCCGATCTTGCTGGGCCGCCCGCCCTCGCCTTCCTCGCCGAACAGCTCGATGTCGATGCGCTCGGGGGTCATGCCGGCGGCGGCCAGGGGGATGAACTCGCTCTTGGACCTGAGGCTGGAGCCGTGGATCATCCGCGCCGCCAGCTCCTTGCCCGCGCCGGCGGGGCCGGCGATGAGCACCCGGCTGTTGGCCGGCGCCACCTTGGCGATCAGCTGGCGAAGCTGCTGCACCGCCTGGGAGTGGCCGATCAGCCCTTCGGGCGTCATGGCCTGGGTGCGCAGGCGCCGGTTCTCGCGGCGCAGGCGCGAGGCCTCCAGCGCCCGCTCGATCACCAGCAGCAGGCGGTCGGACTTGAAGGGCTTCTCCAGGAAATCATAGGCGCCGCGCTTGATGGCGCTGACCGCGGTCTCGATGTTGCCGTGCCCCGAGATCATGATCACGGGCAAGTCGGGATCGAGCGACTTGACGAGGTCGAGCAGCTCTAGCCCGTCCATGCCGCCGCCTTGCATCCAGATGTCCAGCAGCACCAGCGACGGCTGGCGCGCGCGAATGGCGGCGAGCGCCGAGGCGGAGTCGGGCGCCGTTCGGACGGCGTAGCCCTCGTCCGTCAGGATTCCCGAGACCAGCTCGCGGATGTCGGCCTCGTCGTCTACGACCAGGATATCGGTGGCCATGGCCTCCTCACGCTACGCTAGTGTCCCGATTCCGAAGTTCGCCAGCGCATTTGCCAGGCAGATGCGAACTTCGGGATCGATAAGGACACTAGCAAATGTATGATTCTAGTGTGGTTTACGGATCAGAAGTTCGCAGCCGAGGGCGCCGCCATCATCATGCGAACTTCTGATCCACCACACTAGTGTCTCGACACTGACGTTCGTCACCGCTCGGGAGCGATGCCGTACGAACGTCAGGGTCGCAGAGGACACGAGTAAGATTATGATTCTAGTGAGGTTTATGAATTTGACGTTCGTCACTCCGCCCTCCCCAACTGAGGGACGAATGTCAAGTTCACCTCACCAGCGCCCTCAGGCGCGCGTTCCTGCACGATTGATGCCGCCGGAAAGCGCAGGATGACCCGCGCACCGGGCGTCCTGGCCGCGTCCTGCAGCATGAGCTCCCCGCCGTGCTCCTCGAGGATGCGCTTGACGATGGCGAGACCCAGGCCCGTGCCCTTCTCCCGCGTGGTGACATAGGGCTCGGTGAGCTGCTCGCGTCCGGCCGTGGGCAGGCCGACGCCGTTGTCCTCGATCTCGAAGATCACGCCGCGCTCGTCCGCGCGGAGCCGGGCGGTGACCTTGCCCTTGAGCTGGGGAGAGGCCTGGCGTCGCGCCGAGACGGCCTCGCCCGCGTTCTTCAGCAGGTTGGTCAGGGCCTGGCCGACCATGCGCCCGTCGCAGGTGAAGGCCACGTCCTGGGCCGGCTCGTCGAGATCGACCACGATGGAAGGATCGGCCACGCGCTGGGCGAACACCGCCTGGCGCAGCAGCTCCCCGGCGCTCTGGGTCTCGAACTTGGGCGCCGGCATGCGGGCGAAGGCGGAGAACTCATCGACCATCCGCCCGATGTCGCCCACCTGGCGGATGATGGTCTCGGTGCAGCGGTCGAAGGTCTCCGGATCGGTGAAGATCTCCTTGCGGTACTTGCGCTTGAGCCGCTCGGCCGAGAGCTGGATCGGCGTCAGCGGGTTCTTGATCTCATGGGCGATGCGGCGGGCGACGTCGCGCCAGGCGGCGCTGCGCTGGGCGGTGACCAGCCGGGTGATGTCGTCGAAGGTCAGGACCATGCCGCCTTCGGCGGTGTCGGACGCCCTCACGCGCAGGCGCAGGGTCTCGCCGGCGCGCACGACATCGATCTCGGCGCCCGCCTCCCCGCCGGTCCGCGCCGCTGCGGCCGCAAGGTCCTGAAGCTCCGGCGCCACTTGCGCGAGCCGCTTGCCGAGCGCGTCGGACGGCAGCTCGAGCAGGAGGTGAGCCTGCTGGTTCGCGGCCGAGATCCGTCCCTCGGCGTCCAGGCCCAGGACCCCGGCGCTGACGCCCGCCAGCACGGTCTCGATGAACTCGCGCCGCGATTCCGCCTCGACGCTGGCGGCCTTGAGGGCCATCTGCTGTGTCTGAAGATCACTCGTCATCTTATTGAACGCACGGGATAACACCGCGATCTCTTCAGGATCTCCATCAGCTGCGACACGGGCGGTAAGGTCCCCGCCCGCAACCTTGTGCGCCGCCGCCACCAGGCGCGCGACGGGTCCGGTAATTCCGCTGGCGGCCGCCATGCCGAGCCACACCGCCCCGACCACGGCGATGATGGCCGTCTCGAGCAGGGTCAGGAGGAAGACCAACTGGATCTGCCGGCGGTTGGCGGCCGCGTCGCGATAGGCGATCAGGGCGCCCTCGGCGGCGCGCAGGTGGTTCAGGATGCCCGGATCGACCCGGCGCACGACGTAGAGGTAGGCGTCGTCGTAGGCCTTGAGCTTGTAGACGGCCCGGATGATGTCCATCGACTCGAAGGGCCGCATGACCACGTCGCTGTCGGCCGCCGACAGGGTGGCCGACGGCGGGCTGACGAAGGGCGGCGCGTTGTCGGACTCGGCGCTGGCCAGCACCCGGCCCTCATGGTCCAGGATGTAGGCGGCTGGGAACGGGCGGGCGGCGGCCTGGCCCTCGAGGATGCGGCCGAAGGCCACGGGGCTGGAGCGGAAGAGCGGCGCGTCGCGGTTCAGGTCCGTGGCCATGGCCAGGAGGTCGCCGTAGATGGCGCGGGTCTGCTCGTTCACATAGGAGCGGGCGACGGTGGCGGAGTTCTCCACCACGGTCTGGACGCGCCGCGAGAACCAGGCGTCCACGCCCCGGGTGACCAGGGGCCCGAAGAAAAGCGCCGCCACCATCGCGGGCAGGAAGGCCACCAGGGCGAACAGGGCCACGAAGCGCAGGTGGAGCCGCGCGCCCGCGTCCGCGCCCTGGCGGCGGACGAGCTGCAGCACGCTCCAGGCCGCCGAGGCGAGCAGGGCCAGGACCAGCGCCAGGTTGGCCAGGACGACGGCGAGGATGGTGCGGCTGGTGGGACCGACCGGGCCCGCGCCCGGCGCGCGCGAGGTCAGGTAGACGGCGCCGGCCGTCATCAGGATGGCGGCTGCATATCCGACGCCCAGCACGAACCTGGGCCCCGGCCGCTCACGCAGCGCGCGCCAGACGGCCAGTGGCAGGGGAGACGGACCGCGGCCTTGCATCGCGGCGAGCTTACCGGCGACTGTGCCCTGATTTCAACAGGCGCGTTGCAGGGATGCTTCAGCCTTTGACCCGGACCGGCTGGATTCCCAGATCGTGGATCTTCTTCCTCAGGGTGTTGCGGTTCAGCCCGAGGATCTCGGCCGCGCGGATCTGGTTGCCGCGGGTGGCCGCCAGGGTGAGCCGGATCAGGGGCGACTCGACCTCCTCCATCACGCGGTCGTAGAGGCCCTTGGGCGGAATCCCGTCGGGCTGGGAGGCGAAGTCTGCGGCCAGGTGCCGCTCCACCAGGGTGGAGAGGCTGATCGGCCCCTCGCCTTCTGCCGCACGGCTCGTCTCCTCGCGCAGCTCGCGCTCGACGATGCGCGCGGTGATGACGTCCTCGGCGTAGAGGGCGCACATCCGGCGGATCAGGTTCTCCAGCTCGCGCACGTTGCCCGGCCAGGGGTGGGCCTTCAGCCGGTCCAGCGCGCCCTGGTCGATGGTCTTGGCCGGCAGGCCCTCGCGGTGCGCGCGCAGCAGGAAGGCGCGGGCGAGCTCGGCGATGTCCTCGGTGCGGTCGCGCAGCGGCGGCAGGCGCACCGGCGCCACATTCAGCCGGAAGAACAGGTCCTCGCGGAACAGGCCGTGCTGGATCAGGCCGCGCAGGTCGCGGTTGGTGGCGGCGATGATGCGCGCGTCGGCCGGCCGGCCGGTCTTGGGATTTATCGGACGCTCGGAGCCGTCGATCACGCGCAGGAGGCGCGTCTGGGCGTCGAGCGGCATGTCGCCGACCTCGTCCAGGAACAGGGTGCCGCCGTCGGCCTCGACCAGCTTGCCGGTGTCGCCCTCGCCGCGCCCGAAGAGCTCGGTCTCGACCCGCTCGCGCGGGGTGGCGGCGAGATTGACCGCGACGAAGCGACCGTCGCGCCGGCGGCCGAGGTCGTGCAGGGCGCGCGCGACCAGCTCCTTGCCCGAGCCGGACTCGCCCGTGATCAGGACGGTGAGGTCCGCCCCCACCAGCCGGGCGATGGTGCGGTACACCTCCTGCATGGCCGGCGAGCGGCCGATCAGGGGCAGGCGCTCGTCGCGGATGGCGCGGGCCTGGGACCGGGCGACCTCGCTCTCGGCCGGACGGGCCAGGGCGCGCTTGGCCGCGGCGGTCATGTCGTCCAGGTCGAAAGGCTTTGGGACGTAGTCGTAGGCGCCGATCTCGGCGGCGTTCACCGCGGTCAACAAGGTGTTCTGCGCGCTCATCACGATCACGGGCAGGCGCGGGCGCTGCTTGCGGATGCGCGGCAGGACGTCGAAGACGTTCTCGTCGGGCATCACCACGTCGGTGATCACCAGGTCCCCCTCCCCGTCGGAGACCCACTTCAGCAGCGTCGAGGCGTTGGAGGTGGCGCGCACCTGGTAGCCAAGGCGCGAGAAGGCCTGGCTGAGGACGAGCCGGATCGAGGCGTCGTCATCGGCGATCAATATCTTGCTCTGGATCGTCATGGCCTGGGCTTATCCTGCTCCATCCGGGGAGTGCACCGGCAAGAGCACCCTGAAGACGGTGCGTCCGGGTTCTGACTCGAAATCGACCAGACCGCCGTGAGCGGCGACTAGTTTCGCAACAAGGGCGAGACCGAGGCCCGTTCCGTTGGCTTTTGAGCTGACAAACGGCTCGAACAGCTGATCGCGCAGGTGGTTTGGCACGCCCGGGCCGTTGTCCTGGATCCGCACCTCCAGCGGCGCGGACTTGGGCTGGCGGCCGTCGCCCGAGCGCAGCCTCAGGCCGTGCCGGTAGGCGGTCGAGACAATGATCTCGCCGCGGCCGTCGCCGCGGGCATGTGCGGCCTCGGCGGCGTTCTTCACGAGGTTCAGGAAGACCTGGATGAGCTGGTCCTCGTCGCCCGCGGTGGGCGGCAGGGAGGGATCATAGGCGTCCTTGAGCACGAGCCCGTCGGCGGGGCCGTTGGCGGCCAAGGCTTTGACGCGGTCGAGCACGGCGTGGATGTTCACCGGCTGGGCCGAGACCGGCGTGTCCCAGCCGAGCTGCTCGACCCGGTCCACGAGCCTACGGATACGCTCGGTCTCGTCGACGATGAGCTCCGCAAGGGCCGCGTCCTCAGGCTTCACGCCCGACTTCAGAAGCTGGGCCGCGCCGCGGATCCCGGCGAGCGGGTTCTTGATCTCGTGGGCGAGCATGCGGCCGAGCCCGCCGATCGAACGCAGGCTCTGGGCGTCCAGCAGGCGGCGCTGGGCCGCCGATACCTGGGGACGCAGGGTCACCAGGGTCGAGCCGTCCGGCAGCGGCGAAGCGGTCACCTCGGCGTGGAACGGCGCCTGTCCGAGAACGGCGATCTCCACATCCCGCTCGCGCGCCGGCGCGCCGGTCTCGGCGGCGCGCTGCATCAGGCGCGACACCTCCGCGCCATCGGCCAGAGCGTCCTGGAGCCGGGCGCGGGCGAGCTGCCCGAGCCCTTGCCCGAAAAGGGTTTCGGCGGCCTCATTGGCGGATCGGAGGATATCGTCGGCGCCTACGATCAGCGCTGGATCGGCGCCCGCTTCGAAAGCGGCGGCCTTGAGGCCGTCTGAGGCCGGCATTTGGTGTGCCTAGAATTTAATCAACGTAATCGCCGCCTTTTTAGGCATCATGTCGGGCATTTGTCCACCCTGGACAATCAGGCGGAGCTTTCGCAAACAGCGCCATGGATTTCTGCGTCGTCATCGCGGCCGCGGGCAGCGGCAGCAGGGCCGGCCCCGGCGAGGCCAAGCAGTGGCGCCTGCTGGGCGGCAAGCCGGTCCTGCGCTGGTCGGTTGAGGCGCTGGCCGCGGCCGGCGCCAAGACCATCGTCGTGGCCGTGGCCGCCGGCGAGGAAGCCCGCACGCGCGAGGTCCTCGCCGGCGTCGAGCCGATCCAGGTCGTGCGGGGCGGCGCCACCCGCGCGGCCTCGGTGCTGGCGGGCCTGGAGGCGCTGGCGCCGGCCGCGCCCCCTGCGGTGTTGATCCACGACGCCGCCCGTCCCTTCGTCACGGCGCGGCACGTCCAGGCCCTGCTGGGGGCGCTCCAGGGCGCGGACGGCGCCGTGCCGGTGCTGGCGGTGGCCGACACCCTGAAGCGCGAGGTCGCCGGAAGGGCGCTGGCGACCGTGCCGCGGGACGGGCTGCTGCGGGTGCAGACTCCCCAGGCGTTCCGCTTCGACAAGCTGCTCGAGGCCTATCGCGCCGCCTGGACCGATGCGCAGGCGCCGACGGACGACGCCGCCGCCCTGGAGCGCGCCGGCGGGCGGGTGGTCGCCGCGCCGGGTGATCCCATGCTGATGAAGCTGACCTATGCGGAGGATTTCGCGATGGCCGAGGCCCTGGCGGACCTGAGGCTCACGACGCGCGTCGGCCAGGGCTTCGACGCCCACCGGTTCGGGCCGGGCGACGGGGTCTGGCTCTGCGGGATCAAGATCGCGCACGACCAGGCGCTGGTCGGCCATTCGGATGCCGACGCGGGGCTGCACGCCCTGACCGACGCCCTGCTGGGCGCGATCGGCGCCGGCGACATCGGCGACCACTTCCCGCCGTCGGACCCCAAGTGGCGCGGCGCGCCGTCGGACCAGTTCGTCCGTCATGCGCTCGGGCTGGTGCGGGCGGCCGGCGGCGAGGTGGTCAACGCGGACGTGACGCTGGTGTGCGAGGCGCCCAAGATCAAGCCGCACCGCGAGGCGATGCGCGCCAGGATCGCCGAGATCCTGGAGCTGCCCATCGCGCGGGTCAGCGTCAAGGCGACCACCACCGAGGGCATGGGCTTTCCCGGCCGGCGCGAAGGCCTGGCCGCCCAGGCGGTCGTGGCCGTGCGCGCGCCCTGACGACGCCCGGGATGAGCTTCCCGCAGGACATCCTGGAAAGCGCCGAACGGGTGCTGGAGCTGGCCCGGGCGAAGGGCCTGAGGATCGCCACGGCCGAGAGCTGCACCGGCGGGCTCGTCGCCGGCGCCCTGACCGCCATCGCCGGCTCGTCGGACGTGGTGGAAGGCGGGATCGTGAGCTACTCCAACGCCGTGAAGCAGAACCTGCTGGGAGTGGACGGCGGCTTGCTCGAGCAGCATGGCGCGGTCTCCGAGCCCGTGGCGCGAGCCATGGCCGAGGGCGCGCTGGAACGGCTCGGCGCGGGCCTGGCCGTGGCGGTCACCGGCGTGGCCGGTCCCGGAGGCGGCAGGCCCGGCAAGCCCGTCGGACTGGTCCACTTCGCCCTGGCCGCGCGCGGCCGGCCGACCGCGCACCGGGCCGAGCGCTTCGGCGACATCGGCCGCGAGCAAGTGCGCCTGGCGTCCGTCAAGACGGCGCTCGAAATGATGCTGGCCGCCCTCGCATGAGGCAGGCCGTCGCCGAGCCGACCCGGCCGGCCCTGCCCCGCCGCGCCTGGGACGCGGCCCAGGCGCGGCGGGCGGAGCTGCGTCACGCCGCGCGGGTCTCGGTGGCCGTGGGCGCCGCCTTCGCGGTCGGCGCGATCCTCCACCTGCCCCAGGCCTATTGGGCGGTGTTCACTGCGGTGATCGTGGTCCAGACCTCGATCGGAGGGACGATCACGGCCTCGCTGGAGCGCCTGCTCGGCACCCTCGTCGGCGGCGTGGTCGGCGTGGCCGGCGCCTACGTGCGGGCCAGGACCGTGGTCGAGGAGGGACTGGTGCTCTCTGCGGCGATCGCGCTGCTCGCCTTCGCCGCCGCCCTTCGCCCGGGCCTGAAGGTGGCGCCGATCACCGCCGCGATCGTGCTCGTAGGCGGGACGGCCAGCCAGCTCGACCCCCTGATGGCGGCCATGTGGCGGGTGATCGAGATCCTGATCGGCAGCGCCATCGGCTTCTTCGCCACGCTCCTGGTGTTCCCGGCCCGGGCGCGCGGGACCGTTGTGGAGCGCGCCGCCGCGACCATGGGCCAGCTTGGCGAGATCCTGGGGCTCTATGCCCGGCGGCTTCGCGGCGGATCCGACGCGCAGGCGGTGGAGACGGCCCTGCAGACCAGCCGCAAGTCCCTGGCCCTGGTCGAGCAGGCGCTCGGCGAAGCCGACCGGGAGCTGGCCTCCGGGCTCGGCGGGGCCTTCGTGCCGGAGGGGCTGCTCAGGAGTCTCTGGCGGGTGCGCAACGACGGGACGATGGTCGGCCGCGCGCTGATGGAGCCCCTTCCCCAGCCCATCGCGGACACGATCGCCCCCTGCGCGGCCGCCCTGCTGGACGCCGTGGCGGCCGAGCTCGGAGCCTGCGCCTCCGCCATCCTGGCGGGCCGGGCCGTTACGGGCGACCGCCTGACCGCGCCGCGGGCGGCGTTCGAACTGGGAGTCGAGCAGGTGCGCACGGCGCGCCTGACCTCGGGGATGACCTTCGAGGCGGCCGCGCGGGTGTTCGCCCTGGTCTTCGCCCTGGAGGATCTGCTGTCCAACCTCGCCGACCTGGTCGACCGCATCGGCGAGATGGCCGCCGCCCCGATCGCGGTCTCAGGCGCGGGCGGCAGGCCCGGCGGCTGAACCGGGCTCGGCCTCCTGCTCGGACCGGGCGCGGGCCGGGCCGCCATAAAGGGTGCGCGCGCGTCCCTCGAAACAGGCGATCAGGCGGTCCGCGGCGCGGCGAAGGTTGGCCGCCAGGATCGCGTCCAGGACCCGCGACTTGAACTCGAAGTCGATCTCGAACTCGATCCTGGTCCCGTCCTCGGACGGGGTGAACGTCCAGCGGTTGCGAAGCTTGCGGAAGGGGCCGTAGAGCAGGTCGACATCGATGACGCGCCGTCCGGAATCCATCCGAACGCGCGTGGCGAACGTCTCGCGCACGAAGGCGAACCCGACCTTGGCCTCGGCGTCGAGCGAGTCCACCCCGGGCTCGACCTCGCGGCGGTTCCATACCCGCATCGTCCCCACCCACGGCAGGAACTTCGGATAGGACTCCACGTCGGCGACGAGCGCGAAGAGCTCCTCGGGCCGATAGGGCAGATGCCGGGTGACGCGGGTGGAGTGCAAGGGCTCAGCCGGCCGCCGGACGCTGGGCGCCGAGCGTCTGTCGCGCGGCCTTCAGCCGGGCGAAATCCTCGCCGGCGTGATGCGAGGAGCGGGTCAGGGGGCTCGCGGAGACCATCAGGAAGCCCTTGGCGCGGGCGATGACCTCCAGCGCCTTGAACTCGTCGGGCGTGACGAAGCGGTCGATCGGCGCGTGCTTGCGGGTGGGCTGCAGGTACTGGCCGATGGTGATGAAATCGACCCCGGCCGAGCGCATGTCGTCCATGACCTGCATCACCTCCGCCTTGGTCTCGCCGAGGCCTACCATGAGCCCGGACTTGGTGAACTGGGCAGGCTGGCGCTCCTTGACCCGCTCGAGCAGGCGAAGGGAATGGTAGTAGCGCGCACCCGGACGGACGGAGAGGTAGAGCCGCGGCACGGTCTCGAGGTTGTGGTTGAACACGTCCGGGGCCGAATCGATCACCACCTCGGCCGCGCCCGGCTTGCGCAGGAAGTCGGGGGTCAGGATCTCGATGGTCGTCCCCGGCGCCGCCTTGCGGATGGCGCGCACGGCGGCCGCGAAATGCTCCGCCCCGCCGTCGGCCAGGTCGTCGCGATCGACCGAGGTCACCACCACGTGCTTCAGGCCCATCTTGGCGGTCGCGTCGGCCACGCGCTCGGGCTCGGACGGGTCGAGCGGCTCGGGCAGGCCGGTGCGCACGTTGCAGAAGGCGCAGGCGCGCGTGCAGGTCTCGCCCATGATCATGAAGGTGGCGTGGCGCACCGACCAGCACTCGCCGATGTTCGGGCAGGCCGCCTCCTCGCAGACCGTGACCAGGCCGTGGCCGCGCACGATGTCGCGGGTCTCGAGATAGCCTGCCGAGCCCGGCGCGCGCACGCGCAGCCACTCGGGCTTGCGCGGCGTCGGCGAATCGGGACGCGCCTGCTTCTCCGGATGGCGCGCCGCGCGGCGGGCGGCCTGATCGATCACGGTGACCATGGCGCCTAGATCGGCCGTCCGACCGGATTGATCAAGTCAGGCCGTCCGGTCGGGCGCCCAGGACAGGGGCGGCGCCACCTCCTCCAGCGGCCGGCGCTCGGCCCGGACGCCCAGCAGCAGCGCGACGAGCGCGGCGACCAGCATCAAGGCGCCGCCGAAGAGGTAGCCCATCAGGATGCTCGTCCGCGAGCCCGAGCCGATCAGGGCGCCGAAGATGGCGGGCGCGGGCCCGCCGCCGACGCCCGTGCCGACGGCATAGAACAGGGCGATGCACATCGCCCGAGTCTCCAGCGGGAAGCATTCCCCGACTGTGAGATAGGCCGCGCTCGCCGCCGCCGAGGCGAAGAAGAAGATCACGGTCCAGGCGATGGTCTGGGAGACCGCGTCCAGCTGGCCCTGCTGGAAGAGCCAGCCGGTCAGCGCCAGCAGGACCCCGGCGAGGGCATAGGTGGAGCTGATCATGACGCGCCGGCCCCAATGGTCGAACAGCCGTCCGAGCAGGAGCGGACCCAGGAAATTGCCGAGGGCGAAGGGAAGCAGGAACCAGCCCACCGATCCCGCGCCGACCCCGTAGAACCTCGTGAGGATCAGGGCGTAGGTGAAGAAGATGGCGTTGTAGCAGAAGGCCTGGGTGCCCATCAGGGTGAGCCCGAGCACGGCCCGCTTGGGATAGCGCACGAAGAGGGTGTGACCGATCTCCACGAAGCTGGTGCGCCGGCGCGGCGTCAGGGTGATGCAGCCGGTCTCGCCCGCAAGCACATGCTCGCCGTGCTGGGCCGCGACGCCCGCCTCGATCCCCGCGACGATCTCCTCGGCCTCTGCCGGCCGGCCGTGGGTCATCAGCCAGCGCGGGCTCTCGGGCAGGAACCGGCGCACGAAGATCACGACCAGAGCGAGGACCCCGCCGATCAGGAAGGCGAGCCGCCAGCCGGCCCAGACTGGAAACAGATGCTCGTCCAGCAGCACCACCGAGCCCAGGGCCGCCAGCGCGGCGCCGACCCAGTAGCTGCCGTTGATGACGAGGTCGGTGTAGCCGCGCCTGCGCGCGGGGATCAGCTCCTGGATCGCCGAGTTCACCGCCGCGCACTCCCCGCCGATCCCCGCGCCGGTGAAGAAGCGGAAGAGGATGAAGGACCAGAAATTCCAGGAGAATCCGGTCAGGACAGTGGCCGCGAAGTAGAGGCCGACGGTGACGGTGAACAGGCGCTTGCGGCCCAGGCTGTCGGTCAGCCGCCCGAAGACCAGCGCCCCCAGGACCGCGCCTATCAGGTAGACGCTGCCCGCCAGGCCGATCTCGGCGTCCGTCAGGCCGAGCGCGCGCGGGTCCTTGATCACGCCAGACATCGAGCTGACCAGCGTCACCTCGAGCCCATCCAGGATCCAGGTGACCCCCAGCGCGGCCACCACCAGCCAGTGGAAGCGGCTCCAGGGCAAACGGTCCAGCCGCGCCGGCACGTTCGTGGTGAACGCCTCTGGCGTTTCAGGCAAAGCCGATGTCATCTCGTCCTTCGAGCTTCACCTTAGGCAACTCCCACCATCCGTCCTCGTTCCCGAGCTCCCGTTACGGCTCCCCGACTGGCCCTGGCCGCCGCGGGGATCCTCCTCGCGCTGGCGGGCTGCCGACGCGAGGACGCGCGCGCGCCCTTCACCGGCAGCCGCATTCCGCCGGGGCTGCAGCCCCGCTTCTATCCGCCCGGGGGATGGGCCTGGGGCCTGATCCAGCCGGCCAAGGCGCCGGCCGCGCGCTACGGCGTGTCGTCGCCGCCCGGTCGGCCGCGCGCGGACGTGCTCATCCTGCCATCTTATGGCGAGCCGGCCGAATCCTGGTTCGAGACCGCCGCCGACCTCAACACCCTGGGCTATGTGGTCTGGGTGCTGGAGCCGATCGGCCAGGGCGGCTCGGGCCGCTGGACCCTGCCGCGCGACCTCGGCCACGCGCCGGGCTTCGGGGCGGACGTCGCGGCCACCCGGCAGATGGCCGCCCAGGTCATCCGCCGGCGCCCGCTCTACCTGATCGCCTCGCGCTCGAGCGCGCCGGCGGCTCTGGAGGCTCTGGCCGGCGGCCTGAAGGCGGACGGCGTGATCCTGTCGGCGCCGACGCTGGGGACCGCCCCGCCGCCCGCCACGCCCGAGCTCGTCATGTCCATGGGCCTGGCGCGGCTGCGCGCCCCGGGCGAGCGGGGATGGTCGCGCCAGGGCCCCGACGACCTCGAGCTCGGCCTCACCCATGACGGCGCCCGCGGCCGCGTGCGCCTGGCCTGGCAGACCGCCAACCCCGACCTTCGCATGGGCGGACCGTCCTGGGGCTGGCGCCGGGCTTTCGCCGCCTTCGCCGCCAAGGCGGCGGCCGAGCCGCCCGCGAAGCTGGGCCCCAAGATGCTGATCCTCCAGCCCGGTCCGACGCCCCGGGGCGTGCAGGCGCTTTGCGTCCGCCTGAAGGGTCGCTGCCGCGTCGTGGCATTCGCCGGCGCCGGCGCGGCGCTGCAGGAAGAGGCCGACCCTCACCGCCGCGAGTGGCTGGGCGCCATCGAGGGGTTCATCGAGGCGGACATCGCGCGCTTTCCGCTGCCTCCGCCGCGCGCTAGGCTCGCGACGGAGGGGTAGTGAACCAGAAGCCGGCAAGAGAACCGTTCGACCTCGCCGTCACGCGCCGGACCCTGTTCGACGCCCTGATCGAGGCGCGCAGCCGCTTCGGCGGCAAGACCAGGATCATCGAGGACCAGGACCGGCGCCAGCTCAGCTACACCGACCTGGTTCGCGCCGCTTTCGCCCTCGGGCGCAAGCTCGCCGCCATGAGCCGGCCGGGCGAGCGCGTGGGCGTGCTCCTGCCCACCAGCGTCGGGGTCACCGCCACCTTCTTCGCCCTCCACGCCACCGGCCGCGTGCCGGTGATGCTCAACTTCACCGCCGGCCCCAGGAACGTCCGCGCCGCGTGCGACTCCGCGGGGGTGCGGCGGATCCTGACCTCGCGCCGGTTCATCGCTCAGGGGCGGCTGGAGGACCTGGTGGAGGATCTCTCGCGTCAGGCGGCGATCACCTATCTGGAGGACGTGCGCCGCCAGATCGGGGCCGCGGACCGGGCCTATGCCCTCGTCGCCGCCCAGTTCCCCAAGCGCTTCCGCGCCCCCGGCCGTCCCGACGACGTCGCGGTCGTGCTCTTCACCTCGGGCAGCTTCGGCGCGCCCAAGGGCGTGGTGCTGACGCACGCGAACCTGCTGGCCAATGTCGCCCAGGTCGCCGCGCACATCGCCATCGACCGAAGCTGGGTATGGTTCAATCCCCTGCCCGCCTTCCATAGCTTCGGCCTGACCGGCGGCATCCTGGTCCCGCTGCTCCTGGGACTGCGCTCGTTCCAGTACCCTTCGCCTCTGCACTACAAGGTGGTGCCGGGCCTGGTGCGCGAAACCGGGGCGAGCGTGCTCCTGTCCACCGACACCTTCGTCGGCCAGTACGTCCGCTCCTCCCAGGCCGACGACCTTTCGGCGCTGCAGTTCGTGGTCTGCGGCGCCGAGCGGGTGCGGCCCGAGACCCGTCACATGGTCGAGGAGCGGTTCGGCGTGCAACTGGTGGAGGGCTACGGCGTCACCGAGGCCTCGCCGGTGGCGGCGGTGAACGATCCAGAGGACAACCGGCCGGGCACGGTGGGCCGCCTGCTGCCGGGCATCGAGGCGCGGCTCGAGCCGGTCGAGGGGATCGGCGAGGGCGGACGGCTCTTCCTGAAGGGGCCGAACATCATGGCCGGCTATCTCACCCAGGAAGGCGGGATCGAGCCCCCCGAGGACGGCTGGTACGACACGGGCGACATCGTCGCGATCGACGAGGGCGGGTGGCTGCGTATCCTCGGGCGCGCCAAGCGCTTCGCCAAGATCGGCGGCGAGATGGTTTCGCTGGCGGCGGTGGAGGAGCTTGCGGCCGGCGCCTGGCCCGAAGGCCGCCACGCCGTCGTCGCGCTGCAGGACGCCCGCAAGGGCGAGCGGCTGGTGCTGGTCACGGATCGCCAGGACGCCGAGGCGGGCGCCCTGCTCGCCCACGCCAAGGCGGCGGGCGCCCCCGAGATCGCCGTTCCGCGCACGGTGATCCGGATCAACGAGCTGCCCGTGCTGGGCTCGGGAAAGACAGACTATGTCGCCATCCAGCGCATGGCCGAGGCCGACGCCCTGGCCGAGGACGCGGGCGGCGGCCGGCGCAAGCGGTCGTAGGCGAGTTCAGGCGTCAGATCGAACCCACGACACCGTCATGGCCGGGCCCCGTCCCGGCCACCCATGAACACATCGCTCGCCGGTGTTCATGGGTCTCCGCCGGCTCGCCCTCCGGGCGCGGCCGAGGATGACGGTGGGAGAGCGAGTTAGGCCCAATCCAACCCGCTCCACGACCTCTGAGGGCCTACCCCGCCGGCTTGGGCGGCGGTCCCTCGCCCTTGGCCCAGGCCTTCAGGTCGAAGCCGTCGACCGGGACGATGAAGAGGGCCGTCACCGGGCTCAGGAGGCGCGTGATGTGGCCCTTTCCGAAGGTGTCCTCCAGATAGACCAGATCTCCGGGCCCGATCAGATGGGTTGAGCCGTCGGAGACCTCGACCCGGATGTTGCCGCTGAGGTTGATGGCGAACTGGGGCTTGGGCGCGTGGTGCCAGTCCACCTTGTTCGGCTTGTAGGAGATGGCGCGAAGGCCGGTGAGCGGCAGCGTGCCCGCGTTGGGAGCGACCGAGATCACCTCCAGGTGCGATTCCCCGTCGGGCGTCGCGTAGACGTGCAGGATCTGCGGCTGGATGTCGGTGTTACTCACCGGCGCGGTGACAGTGGACGCGGTCGTTTCTGCAGCCATCATGGCCCTCCCTGCCGGCGATACCCCCGGACCGCCCGCGGCCAACATGAGCGCGGCCGCCAGCGCGGCGTAATGGAACATGGTTCGCCTCCCTCGTTCGTGCGCGCCTGGGTCGACGCGCTATCTCACGACGTAGAACTTGATCTGAACCGAATCTGGGCGGCGAACGCCAGAGGTGATGAAGAGATTTTCGGTCAGCCACGCATGCGGACCGGGTCCAACCTCGAAGGTCGGCGCGGCGCGGAAGTAGACGAAGGCCGGATCGACCGGCTCGCCGGCCAGCAGCCGTCGGATCACCGGCTCGGACGCTCGGCGGATCCCGCGGTTGACCACCGAGATCATCGCCCCGTCCTCGGCGCGAATGACGTAGCGCGCGAGGACCTGGGTCACCCCGTCCGGCCGGATTGCCTGCCAGTCGGCGCCGCCGGGGACCACCTCGCCCCGCAGCCTCGGCCCCTCCACGACGCCGCCCCGGATCGGGACAATGCGTCGATCGAGCCCGCCGGCCGGCCCCAAAATCTGGGGCGGATCGACCTGGACCCGGACCTCGAAGACGAGCTCCAGGGCGGGCTCGGCGGGGAATTGCTCCGGCGGCTGGCTCATACAGGCTCTGCATCCTGCGGATAGAAGGTCATGGAGGCCTTGGCGATGAAGGCGCCCGCCGGCTCGTTGGAGACGCGGCCATCGCCGGTGATCCCCAGGAACTTGCCGGTCGAGCGCATGTCCTTGAAATTCAAGAAATAGACCGACGCGACCGGGATCTTGAACTCACGGAAGGCGAAGAGGTACTGGTCCTCGGCGAACTTGAACGTAGTCGCCAGGTCCACGTCGCCGTGGCCGCGCTGGACGCCCTTGAGGCACTGCCAGCAGTACCGCTCCGAGCTCAGGTAGACGTGCTCGTAGGTGTGGTTCGGGCTGTAGACGTTGAAGGTGCGAAGCCCGACCAGGTCGCGCGTGGGCGCGGGCGTCACGCCCTCGGCCGATCCGCCCTCGATCACCCCGGCGTCGAAGCGCTGCATCACCCGAGGCTCGCCCGGAACCTCTTCCTCGCGCACGATCGAGCGCACCTTCAGGGCCCGCCGGCTGGTCTGGTTGAAGATCAGGGTGAGCGCCTCCCGCGGCCAGGCCTCGAAGGTCATGTCGACGAACCAGGTGTCGGGCGCAACCTCGACCACCTCGCACCAGTCCTCGCCCGAGGAAGTCCC
Source organism: uncultured Alphaproteobacteria bacterium (assembly GCA_963775275.1). Taxonomy (GTDB): domain Bacteria; phylum Pseudomonadota; class Alphaproteobacteria; order Caulobacterales; family Caulobacteraceae; genus JANWHQ01. The sequence continues at coordinate 3,999,344 of CAVZII010000005.1, forward strand.
CGAGCGCCAGACCAGCCGTTCCGGGGCGATGAACTTCAGCTCCAGCCGTGGCGCGAGACTGGGGATGACCGCGAGTTCGCGGCCGACCAGGGCGTCGGTGCGCGGCAGCCGGTTGGCCGCGGCCCCGTCGATGAACTGGTCGTAGGTCTTCCAGCCGTCGGGATCCGTCATCGGTGAACCTCAGGCCTGTTTCGGAGTTGAAGGCAAAGGAGGACGCCATGGCCCGCCAACACCATAGCTCAGGAGAGGACATCGTCATCCACAAGGTGCGACCGCGCGACGAGGGCCGCATGGAGCTGACGAGCTCGGCCATCGATGAGGACGGCCGCATCGCCGACCGGTTCACCGCCTGGCGCGACAACCTGTCCCCGCCCCTGTCCTGGACCCGGGCGTCGGATGCGGAGGCCTACGCCCTGGTGCTGGAGGACCCGGACGCGCCGACCGCGGCGCCGTTCATCCATTGGATGATCTGGAACATCCCCGGGGACTTCACCTCGCTGCCCCCGGGGCTGCCGGCGCGGCCGCATCTGGACCATCCCAAGGGCGCGGTCCAGGGACGCAACGGCAAGGGCGGCTTCGGCTACTTCGGCCCGCGCCCCCCGCCCGGCCACGGCGTCCATCACTACCACTTCGAGCTTTTCGCGCTCGGCAAGCTCCTGCCGTCCGACCCGGAGATCATCCTGTCCGAGCTGCAGGACATGCTGAAGGGCGAGACCATCGCCGAGACCGAGCGGGTGGGCCTGTACGAGGCGCCCGCCGCGCAGTAGCGCCCCGCCGCGCGCGGCATTCAAGCATTGGCGCGCCTTCCGAGCGGCGAGCCGGTTCCCACGTCGCCTGAAGGCGCGCCGCGCTTGACCGCCCGGTCAGGACCCGCATTCTGCGCCCGCCCTGATCAAGGTGATCCCATGGCCGACGACGAGCGACTGACCCTCTATCACATCCCCGGCTGCCCCTTCTCCGAACGCGTGGAGATCCTGCTCGAGCTCAAGGGCCTGCATGCCATCATGGACGACGTGGAGATCGACATCTCCAAGCCGCGTCCCGACTGGCTGCTGAAGAAGACGCGGGGAACGACCGCCCTGCCAGCCCTGACTCTGGAGAACGGCGAAACCCTGAAGGAGAGCATGGTGATCATGCGCTACTTCGAGGACCGCTTCCCCGAGCGGCCGGTCGCCCAGACCGACCCGTTCCGCCACGCGGTCGAGGGGATGCTCTGCGCCACCGACGGGCAGTATTCCGGCTCGGGCTACCGGATGATCCTGAACCGCGACCCGGACAAGCGTCAGGAGTGCAAGGAGGCGGTGGACGCCCAGTACGCCCGCCTGGACGACTTCCTGACGTACTATGCGCCTGATCGCGACTTCCTGTTCGAGGAGTTCGGCTGGGCCGAGGTCGCCTTCACCCCGATGTTCAAGCGGCTGTGGTTCCTGGAGTACTACGAGAACTACGCCATCCCCCAGACCCTGAAGCGCGTGATCCGCTGGCGCGACGCCTGCGTGGCCCATCCCGCCGCCCAGGGCCGCTCGCACCGCGAGATCATCACCCTCTACTACGACTACAGCCAGGGCGGCGGGAACGGCCGCATCCCCGAGGGGCGCCTGATCTCGACTTTCACTCTCGACCCGCACTGGTCCAGACGGCCCATGCCGCCCAGGGACAAGTGGGGCCACGCCGCCACCGACGCCGAGCTCGGCCTGATCCCCCACGCCGCAGCCGCGGAATAGGCGGCCGTTCGCGCGGGCATTCGCCATGGCCGCCAGGAGAGCCCCGACGCACGCTCACGCTCCGCCCGAGGAGGTGACCTCGCGCGCCATCCTGCTGGGCGAGCGCATCGACACGGCGGGCCTGGAGCGGCGCGACGCGCTGTCGACCACGCCCCTGTCCTTCCGGGTCGGCGCGCACGGCTTCGCCGCTGTGTTCCGCTTCGGCGTGGTGGTCCTGACCGGCCTTGGCCCCTTCGAGGAGGACGAGGCTCTGCGCGGCCTGGCTTCGCGCGTGCGCGGCCCGTTCGAGGCCCGCGAGGAGGAGACCGCCCGGATCGAGCGCTCGGACACGGGCGCGGACCACGTCGACGCGAACGGGACGCTCATGCTGACCGATCTCGCGCCGGACCGCCTCCTGGTGGTGGCCGACGCCCTGGCCAAGAGCGCCGCCCTGGCACACGCCGAGCGGCAGGTGGCCGGAGTCTTCGACACCATCGAGCCCTGGGCGCGCCAGCTCGCCGAGGACGGCAAGACGCCGGCCGGCCGCCGCGCGATGCTGAAGCTGATTGGACGCGCGCTCCTGGTCCAGCACCGGGTCTCGCGCCGCGTGGCTGCGGTGGAGCGGCTGGACATCCTGTGGGACCGGCCGGACCTGGACCGGCTCTACTCGCGGCTGGAGGACGAGTACGAGCTGGTCGAGCGGTGGGAGGCGCTGAACCGGCGCCTGGCCCTGATCGGCGAGACCGCCGGCCAGCTCACGCAGCTGATCGACGCCCAGCGCTCGTTGAGGCTCGAGCTGGTGATCGTGATCCTGATCCTGGCCGAGATCGCCATCACCCTGATCACCCTGGCGGTGGGCGGCCTGCATCGATAGGCCCTTTCCCCGCGGCCGCTCCAGCGTTTAAGGACACCGCGCGCGCAGGGCCTGCGCGGCATGGGAGGACGGCGATGAGCGAACAGGACTTCACCGGACGCACCGCCGTGGTGATCGGCGCCACCAGCGGGATCGGACGCGCGACCGCCGTCGCCTTCGGCAAGGCCGGCGCCAACGTGGTCCTGGCCGGCCTGGGGGCCGACGACGGCAAGGCGGCCGAGGCCGAGATCAAGGCCCTGGGCAAGGCCGACGCGGTCTTCGTGCCCGCCGACGTCACCCGCGAGGCGGACGTCAGGGCCGTGATCAACCGGGCCGAGGCGCGCTTCGGCCGCATCCACGCCGCGGTCAACAACGCCGGGATCGAGTGCAAATATGGCCCGGTCCAGGACCGCACCGCCGAGGAGTTCGACCGCATGATCGCGGTGAACCTGAGGGGGATCTTCTTCGGCCTGAAGCACCAGATCCCGCACATGCTCAAGCACGGCGGCGGGGCGATCGTGAACACGGCGTCCCAGGCGGGCCTGACGGGCCTGGCCAATGTGGCGATCTACACCGCCAGCAAGCACGGCGTGGTGGGCCTGACCAAGTCGGTGGCGCTGGAGCAGGCCAGGAACGGCATCCGCGTCAACGCCGTGGCGCCCGGTCCCGTCGACACGGGCCTCTTGCACCGGATGGTCAAGGGCATGGTGGAGGTGGATGTGATCGCCCAGGACGTCCCCATGGGCCGCATCGCCCAGCCCGAGGAGATCGCGTCCGCGATCGTCTGGCTCTGCTCCGACGGCGCCTCCTACATCACCGGTCACACCCTTGCGATCGACGGCGGTTTCACCGTGCCCTAAGAGTTTCGGCCTCGAACAGGAGGTGGCCATGAAAGCCAGCGGCGGGTGCCTTTGCGGCGCGGTGCGTTACGAGATCGACGGCGAGCCGATCTTCTCGGGACATTGCCATTGCACGGACTGCCAGAAGGCGACTGGGACGGGGCACGTGTCGGTGATGGCCTTCCCGGCGAGCGCGGTGAAGGTCACTGGCGAGACCAGGGGCTATGCGGTCACGGCCGAGAGCGGCCAGCCATACACCCGCAACTTCTGCCCCACTTGCGGCAGCCTCATCTTCGGCGAGCCGGCGGCCATGCCGGGCGTCATGACGGTGACGGCCGGCACCCTGGACGACACCTCGCTCTACCAGCCGCAGACGGTGATCTACACCCGCAGCCGCCCCGCCTGGGACGTGATCGACAGCGGCCTGCCGGAGTTCGAGGGAATGCCGCAGCCGGGGTGAGCCTGCGACGGCCCAAGCCGTTCCCTGACCTTGTCATCCCGGAGGCCGCGCAGCGGCCATCCGGGATCTCATGGGCCTTTTGCGGGAGATCCCGGCGCTCCGCCCTGCTGTGCAGGGCTCCGGCCGGGATGACATTGAAGATTGGGCCGGCCGCAAGGTCGCGCCGACTAGTTCCGCAACTCCACGCACATCTTCTGGCCCTTGTAGGTGTCGCCGAACAGCGAACCGTCCTCGGCGGCTTTGGCGCGCGCGCGGTCGAAGGCCGCCGTGTCGTTCGGCTCCTTCTCGCCGGGGGCGCAATAAGGCGCCTTCACCTCGCGGTAGGGCCCGTTGCACAGGCAGATGTCCGGCGGGGCCGGGAACCGGCTCGCCGACTGCTTGTGGCAGATGGGGGCATGGCTGACGCCCAGCTGGTCGAGGCAGAGCGTCGCCTGGGGCGTCCCAGGCGGCGGGGACGAACTGGACGGCTGGGCCGAGGCGGCGACGGCGAAGGCCGTGACACCGACGAGCGTGGTCAGGAACAGGGTTCTCATTGTCTTTGGCTCCTCCTTGCCGGCGCGCCCGAACGCCTCCGCCAAGCACTTAACATCATGAAGCATTGCGCGCGGGCGCGCAAACGCGAAGCACGGCCAAGCCTGTGCTCCTGACTCAGGACTTTCGCCCACGGAACCTAGACGGAAGCTGAACGGCCCGGCGGTCCGCGCCGGCAACTCTAGCTGTCGAGGAAGCTCCGCAGCTTGCGGCTGCGGCTGGGGTGCTTGAGCTTGCGCAGCGCCTTGGCCTCGATCTGGCGGATGCGCTCGCGGGTCACCGAGAACTGCTGGCCGACCTCCTCCAGGGTGTGGTCGGTGTTCATGCCGATGCCGAAGCGCATGCGCAGCACCCGTTCCTCGCGCGGAGTCAGCGACGCGAGGACTCGCGTCGTCGTTTCGCGAAGATTGCTCTGGATCGCCGCGTCGATCGGCAGGACCGCGTTCTTGTCCTCGATGAAGTCGCCGAGGTGGCTGTCCTCCTCGTCCCCGATCGGGGTCTCCAGCGAGATCGGCTCCTTGGCGATCTTCAGGACCTTGCGCACCTTCTCCAGCGGCATGGCCAGCTTCTCGGCCAGCTCCTCGGGCGTCGGCTCGCGGCCGATCTCGTGGAGCATCTGGCGGCTGGTGCGCACGATCTTGTTGATCGTCTCGATCATGTGCACCGGGATGCGGATGGTGCGCGCCTGGTCGGCGATCGAGCGGGTGATCGCCTGGCGGATCCACCAGGTGGCGTAGGTCGAGAACTTGTAGCCGCGGCGGTACTCGAACTTGTCCACCGCCTTCATCAGGCCGATGTTGCCTTCCTGAATCAAATCAAGGAATTGCAGGCCCCTGTTCGTGTACTTCTTGGCGATGGAGATCACTAGGCGCAGGTTCGCCTCGACCATCTCCTTCTTGGCCTGCCGCGCCTCGCGCTCGCCCTTCTGGACGGTCTGGACGATGCGGCGGAAGTCGTCGACGGGAACGCCCGTCTCCTGTGCGAGCGCCGCGACCTCATGGCGGATGTCGCCGATCTGGCGGTTGTCGTTCTCGACGAACTTGGTCCAGCGCACGCCCTGGGGCTTGATGACGTCGGTCCAGTTGGGATCGAGCTCTGCGCCGAGATAGGCCCTCAGGAACTCCGAACGGGAGATGCCGTAGGAGTCGGCCAGGCGCAGCAGGCGGCCTTCCAGGCCGTTCAAGCGCCGGTTGATCGCATAGAGCTGGTCGACCAGGGCCTCGATGCGGGCGTTGTTGAGCTTGAGGGTCTTGAGCTGCTGGATGATGGCGCCGGATCGAGCGGTGTAGACGGCGCGGTCGGATTCGGAGAGGTCGCGGCCGGACAGGCGCTGCTCGACCAGCTTCTCCTGCAGGCGGCGGAAGGCCTCGAACTCCTCGGCGATGGCGTCCAGCGTCGCCATGACGCCCTCGCGCAGCTCCGCCTCCATGGCCGAGACGGAGGGGCCGGCGCCGTCGTCGAACTCGTCCTCGCTCTCCCCTTCGCCCTCGGTCTCGCCCTCGGACTCCGCGGCGGCCTCGGCGCTCTGGGCGGCGGGCGGCGCCCCTGGGGCCGGCGCTCCAGGGGCCGGCGCACCAGGGGCCGGCGCTCCTTCGGCGGGCGCGCCCTCGGCGCTGGCGGCGGTGGCGCCGCCATAGGTCTGCTCCAGGTCGATCACTTCGCGCAGGAGGATCCGGCCCGAGGCCAGCTCCTCGCGCCAGACCATGATGGCCTCGAAGGTCAGGGCGCTTTCGCACAGGCCCCGGATCATGGTGTCGCGGCCGGCCTCGATGCGCTTGGCGATGGCGATCTCGCCCTCGCGCGACAACAGCTCCACCGAGCCCATCTCGCGCAGGTACATGCGCACCGGGTCGTCGGTGCGGTCGTAGGCGGCCTCCTTGGTCGTCTCCACCACGGCGGTCTCTTCGCGGACCGCCACGTCAGTGGTTTCGCTCTCCTCGGCCTGCTCCTCGGACTCGATGACGTTCACCCCCATCTCGCTCAGCATGGCGAGGGTGTCCTCGATCTGCTCGGAGGTGACCTCCTCGGACGGCAGGACCTTGTTCAGCTCGTCCATGGTGACGTAGCCGCGGGTCTTGGCCTGCTTGATGAACTTCTTGACCCCGGCGTCGGTCAGGTCGAGCAGCGGACCATCGGAGGTGGTTTCGGCTTCGGGCGTTTCGGCGGCGGTCGTGCTCATTCAGGTCTCCGCTCCCGGCGGGAAGGTCGCCGCCGGGAGAATGCAAATCCCGGACCACCCCTTAACCATGATCGCTCAATCATGGGCAGGGACGCCGTCCGTCCAGATCGTTCCCGTCCGGATCGCCCGCTTCAGGGCGTCCCGTTCGGCCTTGAGCCGCAGCAGCCTGGCCGCATCGGCGACGCCTTCGAGCTCGGCCTTGGCCGATCCCAGCGCGCTCTCCAACGCGGCCATCCGAGTCAGGGACTCGACGGCGTGCGACCACAGGGTTCTGGCGGCGGCGAGCGGAACATTTGAATCAAGGAAAGGCGCGCCCGAAATCGCCGCGGCCTTGTCGACTTCGCTCAGCAGACCGCCAAATCCCTGCCCCGCCAGATGGCGAGCCAGGGCCTCCGTGTCAAGGACGTCGTCCTCCAGCCTCAGCCGGATGATTTCCTTGGCCAATTCCTGCAGCGCCGGATCGCCGAAGCTGATGCGGTCCAGGTCTTCCAGGTGGCCGTCCAGGCGGTGCGGATCCGCCAGGGCGGCCTTGGCGATGGCGGCGGCCAGGGGATCCAGCGCGCCGGCGAGACGCTTGGCCGCAGCCCGGCCCTCCGGCGTGGATGGGGGGCGCCAGGCGCTCTGGCCGTTCCGCGGGCCGCCGGCGCCTGGTCGAAAGCCCCCTGCGCCGCTTCGCGGCCCGCCGCCTCCAAAGGCGGATGAGACGCGCGGGAAGGCCTCGTCGTACCGGCGCAGCAACTCCTCGCGGTAGGCTTCGGCGAGCTCCCTGTCCTGGATCGTGGCGGCGGCCTGGCGCAGGCGCGACTTCAGCGCCGTGCGCCGCTCGGGCGTGTCCAGCGGCTCCAGGTCCCGCTCGCGCGCGAACAGCACCTCGACCAGAGGCCGGGCCTGGGAAAGCTGGCTCTTCAGAGCGGCCGCTCCCTGCTCGCGCAGGACGTCGTCGGCGTCCTTGCCCCCGGTCAGGGCGGCGAAGCGGAAGGATTTGCCGGGCTTGAGCAGGGGCAGCGCCCGGTCGATGGCGCGCCAGGCGGCCCTCTGGCCGGCCGCGTCGCCGTCGAAGCTGAGCGTCGGCTCCGGGTTGAGGCGCCAGAGCGTCTCCATCTGCTCCTCGGTCAGGGCCGTGCCCATGGAGGCGACGGCGGCGACGCCCGCGCGCTGGCAGGCGATGACGTCCATGTAGCCTTCGACGACCACCAGGGGCGCGCCCTCCCCGCCCGCGTGCAGCAGCTTTCGCGCCTCGGGCAGGCCGTAGAGCACCCGGCCCTTGTGGAAGAGGGAGGTGTCGGGCCCGTTCAGGTACTTGGCGCGGGCGTTCGGATCGAGCGCGCGCCCGCCGAAGGAGACGATTCGCCCGCGCCCGTCGGCGATGGGGAAGATCACCCGCTCGCGGAAGCGGTCGTAGGGCGCCCCGCCGTCTTCGGGCGCGATGAGGACGCCGGACTCCACCAGCTCGGCGGGCCTGGCGCCCTTCTGGATCAGATAGTCCTTGAGCCGCGTGCGGTCGGACGGCGCGTAGCCGATGCAGAAGCGCGCCCACTCCGCCTCCTTCAGACCGCGACGCTCCAGATAGGCCCGCGCGTCGCGTCCGCCCGGCCGGCGAAGCTCGCCCTCGAACCACTTGGCGGCGGATTCCAGCCAGTCCTGCAGGCCCTGGCGGCGCCGGTCCTCCTCGGCGCCGCGCGGGTCCTGCGCCGGCAGCGCCACGCCCGCCTCGGCCGCCAACCGCTCGACCGCCTCGGGGAAGGAGAGCCGCTCGGTCTCCTGCAGGAAGGTGATCAGGTCGCCGTTCTTGCCCGAGGAGAAATCGAAGAACTGGCCCTTGTCGTCGTTGACGTAGAAGGAGGGCGTCTTCTCCTTGGTGAAGGGCGACAGGCCCACGTACTCGCGCCCCTGGCGGCGCAGCTTGACCGTCCGTCCGATGATGTCCGACGGCCGCAGTCGCGACTTGATCTCGTCCAGCAGGCGTTCGTCGAAGCGCACGCGCGGAGCATAGCGCATGCAATGCGAATCACACCGCGCTGATCGGCGCTTGACGTCGCGAGCGGCTTTATATAGCCATCTGGTTAGATAACTATTCGGTTCTAAATGTGTCCCCTGATCGCCTCGACGCCGCCTTCGCCGCTCTCTCCGATCCCACCCGCCGGGCGATCCTGGCGCGGCTGGCGCTGGGCGAGGCCACGGTCGGCGAGCTCGGGGCGCCGTTCGACATGTCCGGTCCCGCGATCTCCAAGCATCTGAAGGTGCTCGAGCGCGCGGGCCTGATCAGCCGCGGACGCGACGCCCAGCGACGCCCGTGCCGGCTCGAGGCGGCGGCGCTGCGCGAGGTGGATCGATGGATCGACGATTACCGCCGGTTCTGGGACGGGAGCCTGGACCGGCTGGGCGACTACCTGAACACGTTGAAGGGAAAGGACGCGCCATGAGCGACGCCGATCGGGAGATTTCCGCATTCCGCCTTTACGACGCGCCGCGCGAGCTGGTGTTCGACGCGTGGACCCGGCCCGAGCACGTCGGCAAATGGTGGGGCCCGAACGGATTCACGACCACGACCCACAAGATGGACGTGCGGCCCGGCGGCGAGTGGCGCTTCGTCATGCACGGCCCGGACGGGACCGACTACGACAACGAGATCACCTATCTGGAGGTCGTGCGGCCCGAGCGGCTGGTCTACGACCACGGCCCCGTCCCCAGGTTCCGGGTGACCGTCGCCTTCGAGGACCAGGGCGGCAAGACCCTGCTTCGGATGCGTTCGGTATTCGAGACCTCCGAGATCCGTGATCAGGTCGCGCGGGACCATGGCGCGATCGAGGGCATGAACCAGCACCTGGACCGCCTGGGCGAGGCCCTTGCCGCCGCCCAGGCCTGAGCGGGCGCGCTTGGGGGCTCGACGCGACGTGCCGATCCGCGCCATCTTCGGCCCATGATCGACCCGACCGCCGCCCCCAACGCCGCCCAGATCGAGAACTGGAACGAGCAGGTCGGGCGAACCTGGGCCATGCTGCACGCCCAGCTCGACCGCCAGATCGCGCCGATCGGCCGCGAGGCCATGGCCAGGGCCGGCCTGAGGCCCGGCGACACGGTGCTCGACATCGGCTGTGGCTGCGGCGAGACGACGCTCGAGATCTCGCGCCGGATCGCTCCCGGCGAGGTCACGGGCGCCGACGTCTCGATGCTCCTGCTCGGCATCGCCCGCGAGGCCGCCGAAGCCGCCGGCGCGGGCAACGTCCGGTTCGTCGAGGCCGACGCCCAGGTCCACGCCTTTGCCGCCGGCGCGTTCGACATCGCCTTCTCGCGCTTCGGAGTGATGTTCTTCGAAGCGCCCACAGCGGCTTTCGCCAATATCCGGAGGGCGCTGAAGCCGGGCGGCCGGCTCGCCTTCGCCTGCTGGCGCGCGCCGGCGCAGAACCAGTGGATGGCCCTGCCGATGCAGGCGGTGGGGCATCTCCTTCCGCCCCTGCCTCCTTCGGATCCGGACGCGCCCGGACCCTTCGCCTTCGCCGACGGCGAGCGCGTGCGGACCATCCTGGACGAGGCCGGCTTCGCCGAGATCGCCATCGAGCCGCTGGACGTCATGACCGAGCGGGGCAGCCTGGAGGAGGCGGTGACCCATTCCCTGCGCATGGGGCCGCTGGGCGCGGCGCTGAGGCAACTGAACGCCGACGAGGTGCTGAAGCGCGGGATCGAGGACGCCCTGCGCGAGGCCCTGGCGCCCATGTTCGAGGACGGCGCGATCCGGCTCGCTGCGGCCGCGTGGATCGTGTCGGCGAAGAACCCGGGATAGGCCCCGGCGTCAGGCCACGGCGACGCGCGGCGTGCAGCCGGGATGGGGCTTGGTGACGCGCTCGTTGGACGGCGGATAACGATCCAACAGGCCCGTCGGACGGACCGGCCGGCGCACCAGCTCGCCGCCGCAGTTGGGGCAGCGGCCGCTGAACCGCTCGTCTGCGCAGTCGGCGCAGAAGGTGCACTCGAAGCTGCAGATCCGAGCGTCGGCGCTTTGCGGCGGCAGGTCCCGGTCGCAGCACTCGCAGTTGGGCCTAAGCTTCAGCATGGTCAGCTCCCCTTTCCGGCCGCCTCCAACGCCTCGCCGGCGAGGCGGTAGACGGTCCACTCCTCCTGAGGACGCGCGCCCAGGCTCTCATAGAAGGCGATGGACGGCGCGTTCCAGTCCAGCACCGCCCATTCGAGCCGCGCCAGCCCTTCCCGGCCGCAGCGCGCGGCGAGGCCGGCGATCAGCGCCTTGCCGATCCCCCTGCCCCTGAGCGCCGGCCGCACGTAAAGGTCCTCCAGGTAGATCCCGTGCCGGCCGCGGAAGGTCGAGAAGGTGTAGAACCACAGGACGAACCCCGCCGGCTCGCCCGACCATTCGGCGATGTCGCAGAAGACCTTGGGCGCCGGACCGAAGAGCGCCGCGCGCAGGTCGTCCAGGCTGGCCACCGCCTCGTGGCTCAGCCGCTCGTACTCGGCCAGCTCGGCGATGAACGACAGGATCAGCGGCGCGTCCTCGGGCGCGGCCGGGCGAAGGCTCAGCATGGCCCCCGCTTAGCGCCCGCCCGCGCGGTCCGCCAGAGCGTGCGTCGTGGCGCGCCGGTCAGGCCGCGCCTTGGGCCAGCCGCGGCGGCAGGAACCGGTCGCTGCACGGGTCGTAGCGCCAGCCGGGCGAGACCCTGTGGTCGCCGACCTCGCGCCATTGGTCCACCCGCTTCAGGTCCTCCGGGCGCACGCCCGGCGCCAGCGCCAGGACGTTGGTCACCCGGTTGTGCTTGTTGAGCAATGCGATGCGCATTCGCGTTTCCCGCCCCGCGGGCGAATCAGGTCCGCCTCGCCCCTGAAATGATCACACGGGCCGGGTAATGATGAGGTTACCCGTCGCCGCCGCGTTGATCGGCCGCAACTTCCGGGACCTGCCCTGCGGTCGTGCGCGGACCGGAGCGAACGCATTGACGACGCCCGAGTCGGCGCCTAACTGGCGGCCGTTTGTCCGCAGGTCTGCAAGAGGAGGCGCCCATGACCCAGACGCTCATGCCCGGCGCGACGGGTGTCCTCGCGCTCGCGGACGGGACCGTCTTCCAGGGGTTCGGCGTCGGCGCGGCCGGCGAGGCGGTCGGCGAAGTCTGCTTCAACACCGCCATGTCCGGCTACCAGGAGATCCTGACCGACCCCTCCTACATGGGCCAGATCGTCGCCTTCACCTTCCCTCACATCGGCAATGTCGGGGTCAATGTGGAGGACATCGAGCAGTTCGGGGCCGGCGCGGCGACGGCGGCCCGCGGCGCGATCTTCCGCGACATTCCCACCGCGCCGGCGAACTGGCGGGCCGAGCGCGGCGCGCTCGGCGAGCTCGACGGCTGGCTGAAGCGGCGCAACCTGGTCAGCCTGGCCGGTATCGACACCCGCGCCCTCACCCGCCGTATCCGCGAGCACGGCATGCCGCATGGCGTGATCGCCCACGCCCCGGACGGGGCGTTCGACCTTGAGGCGCTGGTGGCCAAGGCGCGCGCCTGGTCGGGCGTCGTCGGCCTGGACCTGGCCAAGGACGCCTCCTGCCTGCAGCCCTTCGTCTTCGAGGAGGGCCTGTGGCGCTGGCCCGGGGGATACGCGAAGGCGGGCGAAGTGAAGTACGAGGTCGTGGTCCTGGACTATGGGGTCAAGCGCAACATCCTGCGCGCCCTGACCTCGGTCGGCGCGCGCGCGACGGTCGTGCCGGCCTCGACCCCGGCCGAGGATGTGCTGGCGCGCCATCCGGACGGCGTGCTGCTGTCCAACGGCCCGGGCGATCCGGCCGCCACCGGCGAATACGCCGTGCCCGAGATCCGCAAGCTGGTGGACTCCGGCAAGCCGGTGTTCGGCATTTGCCTCGGCCACCAGATGCTGGCCCTGGCGCTGGGCGCGCGCACGGTGAAGATGGAGCAGGGCCACCACGGGGCGAACCACCCGGTCAAGGACCTGACCACCGGCAAGGTCGAGATCGTCTCCATGAACCACGGCTTCACGGTCGACCGCGACAGCCTGCCCGAGCCGGTGCAGGAGACGCACGTGTCGCTGTTCGACGGCACCAATGCGGGCCTGAGGCTGAAGGACCGGCCGGTGTTCTCCGTCCAGCACCACCCCGAGGCCTCGCCCGGCCCGACGGATTCGCTCTATCTGTTCGACCGCTTCGCCGGCCTGATGGACGAGGCGCGGTAGAGCGTTCCCCGGGGCAGGGCTCAGGGCGTGTACGCCCGCTCGCCGTGCTGGGACAGATCGAGCCCCTCCTCGATCGACGCCGCGCCGGCGCGAAGGCCCATGAGGCCGCGCAGCGGCCACAGGATCGCTGCGCTGGCGATCACGGACCAGGCGACGACAACCACGACGCCGAGCGCCTGGACACCTGCCTGGCCGGCCATGTCGACGCCCGCGGCGTAGCCCACGCCGCCGAGCGACCGGCTCGCCAGGACCGCCACCAGCAGGGTCCCGAAGATGCCGCCGATGCCGTGCACGGCGAACACGTCGAGGGAATCGTCAATCCTGAGACGGTGCTTGACCAGGTCCACCGCCCAGAAGCAGACGAGGCCGCCCACGGCGCCGAGCGCCAGCCCGCCGACGGGCCCGACATAGCCCGACGCCGGCGTGACGGTCGCCAGGCCGGCGACCACGCCGGTCACCATGCCGACCATGCTGGCCCGCCCGAACCGCCAGCGCTCGAGCACGGCCCAGACCAGGCCCGCCGCCGAGGCCGACATGTGGGTGACGAGCAGGGCCATGGCCGCATCGCCGTTGGCCGCCAGCGCGCTGCCGCCGTTGAAGCCGTACCATCCCACCCACAGCATGCCCGCGCCGATCATGGTCATGCCGGGATTGTGCGGGGGGTGCAGATCCCTGGGGAAGCCATCGCGCGAGCCGATCATCAGGGCGGCCACCAGGGCCGAAGCGCCGGCGGTCGCGTGCACCACCAGGCCGCCGGCGAAGTCCATCACATGGCGCTGGGCGAGCCAGCCGCCGCCCCAGACCCAGTGCGCCACCGGGGCATAGACCACGAGCAGCCAGAGGCCGCTGAACAGCAGCACCGCGCCGAAACGGACGCGCTCGACATAGGCGCCGACGATCAGCGCCGGGGTGATCACGGCGAAGGTCGCCTGGAACATGAAGAAGGCCGGCTCGGGAATGCTGCCGTGCAGGGACTGGCGGCCGACGCCCAGCAGGAAGGCCTTGCCGATCCCGCCGATCAAGGGCGCGGCGCCGTCGAAGGCGAGGCTGTAGCCCAACGCCAGCCACAGGACCGAGATCAGGCAGGCGATGGCGACACAGTGCATCATCACCGACAGGGCGTTCTTGGCGCGCACCAGGCCCGCGTAGAACAGGGCCAGCCCCGGCAGGGTCATGAACAGGACCAGCGCCGTGGCGCCCAGGATCCAGGCCGTGTCGCCGGCGTTCATGCCCATCGTGCGCCTCCCCTCGCGCGGCGGCGGTGAACCCGCCGTCCGGCGAAGGGGCGCCTAGCCGAAGCGCAGGCGTTGATCAAGTTTTGGGCGGCAAAAATCCGGCGCCTGCGGCGCAGGCAGGTCGCAGCAGGATCAGATGCCGCCGGGCTTGCAGCCCGTCTTGAGGAAGTCCTCGACCGAGGTCAGCTGGAGCGTCAGCATGTCCGGCGTCATGAAGACGTATTGGTGGCCCATGTCGGGGATGATCAGCAGCCTGTAGGGCTTGCCGGCGGACTTCAAGGCGCTGGCGAAGCGCTTGGAGTCTTCCACCTTGACCGTCTGGTCCCGATCCCCGTGGTAGAGGAAGACCGGGATCTTGGCCTCCTTGGCGTGGTCGATCGGATCGAGTCCGCCGATGGTGGGGTGCTGGAACTCGCGCTGGAACCGATTCTCGAAGGTCGCATGCTCGATCTCGGCGAGGTCGCCCGCGCCGGCGCCGGAGATGGCGCACTGGTAGAGGCCGTTGGGCCGCACCGCCGCCGCCAGGGCCGCGTAGCCGCCGTAGGAATAGCCGAACATGGCGACGCGCTTGGGGTCGGCGACGCCCTGGGCGACGAGCCACTTCACCCCGTCGTCGTCGTCGTCCTGCATCTTCTGGCCCCACTCGCCGTCGCCGGCGCGCCAGAGCTTCTGGCCCCAGCCGTCCGAGCCTCGGAACTGCGGCCTGAGCACGGCGAAGCCGCGGGAGGCGAAGTACTGGGTCCACCCGCTGATGTCCCAGGTCATCTCGTCCCGCGCCCAGGGACCGCCGTGGGGCTCGATCAGGGTCGGATAAGGGCCGGGACCGAAGAGCCGCTTGTTCGGCGTGGTCAGGAAGGCCGGGATGATCAACCCGTCGCGGGCGGGATATTCCACCAGCCGGTCGTCCCCCAGGGTGGAGGTGTCGATCCACGGCCGGGACTTGCCCAGCAGCTGCAGCTTGGAGCCGTCGGTCAGGAGATAATACTCGGGCGGCAGCTTGGGCCCGGACTTGACGACGATCAGCAGCCGCCGGTCGTCGGACCAGTCCGAGATGTAGGCGTCGGCGCCATCGGGGACCTGGATGTCGGCGTCCGGCCCGCCGCCCGGATCGCGCCAATGAACCGTGTCCTGCTTGATTCCCAGCGCCTTCTTGAGGCCCTCGGAGATGGCCTCGAGCTTCTCGTCGATCCAGTAGTTCTCACCCGACTGCGCCTGAAGCTTGAAACCGAGCACGCGGCCGTAGTCGGCCTTGGCGGTCGACTGGATCACCCCCCCCGCCTCGAACAGCTTGTGGGCGAAGACCGGATCGAGCAGCTTGTGCTGGCGAATGTCGTATTCGAAGAGCGCGGTCTTGTCCCCCAGCGGCGCCGACACGTAGGCGATGTTCGGATCGTTGGTGAAGGCCACGACCTCCTTGATCACGCGGTCCTTGGCGTAGGAGCGGAAGTGCTCCTCCCACTTGCCCGTGTCCGGATCGCGGATCCACTGGGCGAGATAGACCTTGCCGTTGTCGTAGTTGACCTCGGTCTTGGCCCGGACATCGCCCTTGAGGTCGGCCTGGTAGCCGAAGAAGTTCTCCGAACCCCGTTCGACCCGGTCGGCGGCGCCGGAATAGACGTCGACCTTGTAGACGTCGCCATAGCTCTCGAGGCGCGTGTCCTCGACGAGCACATTCTTGGGGTCCAGCGGCAGGTTGGACAGCACCTGCACGTCGGCCTGGCGGTCGAAGTAGGATTCCTGTTCCGACTGGGCCGCGCGGCTGTCGGGGAGCAGGGTGCGCCAGTTCTTGCCCCCCAGGTCGGTGACGTAGGACTTGATCAGGTGCCCCTTGAACGAGCCGGCGGTGTAGGTCTGGACGGTCGTGACGAGCAGGCGGTCGTTCTTGAGGAACCGCACCTGCAGAAACCGCACGTGGCTCGCGCCCAGGATCGTCGGGCGCGCGGTCAGGGCGTCGGTCCGCCAGATCGAGATGACGACCTGCTCGCCGTCCGCCGAGGTCAGCGCGGCGATGTGCTTGCCGTCCGGCGAGATCCTGACATCCGAGATCGCCGCCGCCCGGCCGAAATCGGCGGCCGTCGGCGGAGCCGCCGAGGCGGCGAAAGCCATCGCCGCGACGGCGATCGCCGCAGCGACCGCCGCCAGAACACCAAGTCTGCGCACCCTAGGCTCCCTGTCCTACCCAGCCGGACATGCCAGGGTCAGAAGAAATCCTTCTTCAGATTGACGAAGAAGGTCCGCCCCATCAACTCGAGATTGCCGTAGCCGTTGGCGAACTGGGCCACGCGCGGGGCGTAGGCGGAGTCCGGGTTGGCGGAGATGTAGGGCGGGTACTGGTCGCCGACGTTGCGGATACCGACCGTGGCCCGCCACTTGTCGCCCTTATAGGTGACCGACACCGTATGGTAGAGCTGCGAGGGCTGGTGCAGCAGGTAGCGCCCGCCCGGCGTTTCGCCGGTGAGGTCGTACTCCTGCTGCTTGCTGAGGAAGGTCGTCGCCCACAGGAACTCCCAGGGACCGTGCGTGAAGCGCGCGTCGGTGTTGAACACCAGCCGGGGGTCGCCGAAGGTCCCGTTGTAGTCGATCAGCCCCGTGCCCGGGATGAGCTCCTGGCTGTCCTCGGTGGTGTAGGTCGCCTCCCCATGGAAGCGGAACTCACCGAAGCTGAATTCCTTCCTGTAGAGCACCGTCAGGTCCAGGCCCGCGGTGATCTGACGGGAGACGTTCAGGTAGGAGTCGTCGATCGTCAGGATGTCGTTGTTCGCGTTCCGCGGCGCCACCAGCAGGCAGTAGGCCGAGCCGCTGCGGAACTGGGTGCTGTCGTAGCAGAGGTTCAGCAGGTTGGTGGCGCCCAGCCGCGCGATCTCGTTGTCGACTTCGATGTGGAAGTAGTCGAGCTCGATCTGCAGGTCGGCGAAGGACGGCTGGAAGATGCCCCCGACCGTCAGGTTCTTGGAGGTTTCGGGGGTCAGTCGGCCCAGCGCGCCCTGGGTGACGACCTCGGGCGTGGAGCTGTAGCCGGCGAAGTTCGGCGGCAGGCCCTCGGACGCGCAGTTCTTGTAGACGTTGGAGTTCGGATCGCCCGCACCGTAGTTCTGGCAGGGGTCGATCGCGCCGGTGAAGCTGGTCTGGGCGGCCAGATAGTTCTCGAACAGCTCGGGGCCCCGGAACGAGGTGCCGTAGGTGGCCCGCAGGCGGAACGCGGGGATGATCTGCCAGTTGCCCGTGACCTTGAAGGTCCAGCGGTTGCCCGCGGTCCGGTAATGGGTGTAGCGCGCCGAGCCGTTGAGCGTGAGGTCTTCGAAGAACGGCTTGCCCTTGACGATCGGCGCCTCGAGCTCGCCGTAGCCCTCGGCCACGTCCTCGTCGCCCGTGGTGATGCCGGCCGAGGAGAGGTTGAAGTAGTTCTGCGCCAACCCCTGCGGACCGGGAACGTCGTTGATCTGGTAGTAGCGGAACTCGCCGCCGATCACGGCCTGCAGCGGACCGGCCGGCAGGTTGAACAACGGCCCGTCCAGATGCCCGTCCACGTCCACTTGCTTGTAGGTCGTGTGTCCCGTGTCGTTGGCGTCGATGTAGGCCAGGGCCGGGTCGCCCGCGAGGGCCTGCGACCCGATGAACCAGTTCAGCGGGTAGCAGTGCTCGTTCGGGTTGGTGAGGTTGATGGCGCAGGTATAGGACACGCCATCGACCGGGCTCGTCCGCGAGTAGGCCGGGTTGAAGCCCACGGGCGTGGGCACGACGTCCAGCGCGTTGGCCACGCGATCGGCCAGCTGCGCCTGGACGGTGTAGCTCGCCTTGTTCTCGCCGAAGGTGACGCCGGCATCCCACTTCCAGCCCGCCATGGGCTTGAAGTCGCCGCGAAGACCGACGAGCGCCCGACCGGCGGTGACGTTCTGGGAGAAGTGGCTTACCGGCAGGGTCATGACCGGCTGGACGAAGTCGGGGAACGGATTGAAGGGGCTGAACGACGCCCCGAGGATCGAAGAAATGTCGGCCGGGAAGAACTGGGGCAGGAACGCGGCCTGGCGCGAATCCCGGTTGGTGATCAGGCCCTCGAAGTAGAGCTCGGTGCTGCCTGAAACATCGACGCCGCCGCTGACATAGGCCGACATCCGTCGCGAAGGCGTGTACGCGTCCACGTCCTTGCTGCGCGGATCGGTCGCGATGTTCGTCAGGCGCGGCACGGTCCCGAACGAGGACTGCTGGAAGGGCTTGAACGGGAAGCTCGCCGGCAAGGTGGGATCGAAGACCCAGAACCCGGTGTTGAAGGTGGCCACGAAGTCGGTCTGGGTGAAGTCGCAATAGGGGGCGCCGCCGGCATAGCTGCGGCCGAAGTCGTAGGAGGTCCCGTTCGGCAGCTTCTGGAGCTCCAGCGGGCACTGGCCGCCGGGCAGGTCGCCGACCTTCACCGCGTTCTGCTGATCCCGCTCCAGGCTGAACTGGACGTGGTAGTTGTCGCCGACCTTGCCGCCGACGATCGACACCTCGTAGGCCGAACCCGGCCCGCGCTGGGTCTGGTTGGCGTCGAACTCGACGCTGACGCCGTTCAGCCGGTCGCGGGTGATGATGTTCACCACCCCGCCGATGGCGTCGGAGCCGTAGATCGAGGAGGCGCCGTCCTTCAGGATCTCGTAGCGCTCCACCAGGTTGTCCGGGATGACGTTCAGGTCCACGGCCGCGACCGTGCCGCCCACGCCGGCCGGGTTCAGCCGGCGGCCGTTCAGCAGCACCAGGGTGCGCTCGGCGCCGAGGCCCCGCAGCGAAACCGTGTCCACGCCCGGCCCGCCGTCGACCACGAAGCCGCCGAACTGGGCGTTGATCTGGGTGGAGCCCGCCGCGATCGTGCTCTTCTGAAGGATCTCTGAGGCCGTGAAGAGGCCCTGGGATTTGCTCTCCTCGCTCGTGATCACCTGGATCGGCGCCGGCGAGGTGAAGGCGGTGTGACGGATCCGCGAGCCCGTGACCACCACCTCGTCGTTAGAGCTGCCCGACGACGCCTGGCTCGACGAGGACGCCCCCGCGTTCTGGTTTCCCTGGGCCCAGGCTGGCGCGCCCGCCAGCAGAAGCCCGCCCAAGCCGCCCACGATCGTGGTCGACATCAGCTTGTTCTTGAACATGCAACACCCCTCGTATCCGGCTGACGGCAAAGTCAGTCAGCTCCCCGCTGCAAAATTGATAAGCGCGTAAACCACCTGAGCGCGAGCCCAAATGTCGCCCGAATTGCTCCACTTTCGCCGCAATTGCCGCAAGTTGATGCATTTGCGCATCGCTCTTCGGCAGGCCGGCGGCCGGCCCCAAGGCGCCGCAGGAACACATGGGTGCTGGAGCCGACGGCCCGGACTGGCCCGTTCGTCCCCCTCTTTTTCGCCGTGCCTGCGCCCCTGGCGGCGTCCGCCCGATCCCCCGCGCGCGCCGCCGAACCGCGCCCGTCCCCGAAGATCCACAGGCTGGCGTCCTCCGGCGAACCGCCCACGCTTGCGCCGTCCGCGCGGCGCCTCTAAACGAGCGCCTTAACCTGCAAGTCGGCCGGAGCGGCGCGCGACCTCGCGCGGCCTCTTTCCACGCGCGCGTGTGCGAGACCTGATGCCCAAACGGACCGACATCTCCTCCATCCTGATCATCGGCGCCGGCCCCATCGTCATCGGCCAGGCCTGCGAGTTCGACTATTCCGGCGTCCAGGCCTGCAAGGCCCTCAGGGCCGAGGGCTACCGGATCATCCTGGTCAATTCGAACCCCGCCACGATCATGACCGATCCGGACGTGGCCGATGCGACCTACATCGAGCCGATCACGCCCGAGATGGTGGAGAAGGTGATCGCGCGCGAGCGGCCGGACGCCCTGCTTCCCACCATGGGCGGGCAGACCGCCCTGAACACCGCGCTCACGCTGGACCGCACCGGCGTGCTGGCCCGCTACGGCGTGGAGATGATCGGCGCCAAGGCCCACGTCATCGACAAGGCCGAGGACCGCCAGCTCTTTCGTGACGCCATGGACTCCATCGGCCTGGAGAGCCCGCGCTCGCGCCTGGCCCACACCCTGGAGCAGGCGGTCGAGGCGCTGGACGTCGTGGGCCTGCCCGCCATCATCCGCCCCTCCTTCACCCTGGCCGGCACCGGCGGCGGCATCGCCTACAATGTCGAGGAGTTCCGCGAGATCATCGAGCGGGGCCTGGACCTGTCGCCCACCCACGAGGTGCTGGTCGAGGAGAGCGTGCTGGGCTGGAAGGAGTACGAGCTCGAGGTCGTGCGCGACCGCAACGACAACTGCATCATCATCTGCTCGATCGAGAACGTGGACCCGATGGGCGTCCACACCGGCGATTCCGTCACCGTCGCCCCGGCCCTGACCCTCACCGACAAGGAATACCAGCGCATGCGCACCGCCGCGATCGCGGTCCTGCGCGAGGTGGGGGTGGAGACCGGCGGCTCCAACGTGCAGTTCGCCGTCAACCCGCGCGACGGGCGCATGGTGGTGATCGAGATGAACCCCCGCGTCTCGCGGTCCTCGGCCCTGGCGTCCAAGGCCACGGGGTTCCCGATCGCCAAGGTCGCCGCCCGGCTGGCCGTGGGCTACACCCTGGACGAGCTGATGAACGAGATCACCGGCGCCACGCCGGCCTCGTTCGAGCCGACCATCGATTATGTGGTCACCAAGATCCCGCGCTTCGCCTTCGAGAAGTATCCGGGTTCGGAGCCTTTGCTGACCACCTCGATGAAATCGGTCGGCGAGGCCATGGCGATCGGCCGCACCTTCGCCGAGAGCCTGCAGAAGGCGCTGCGCTCGCTGGAGACGGGCCTGTCGGGCCTCGACGAGATCGCCATCCCCGGCGCCGACGACCTGGACGAGGCCGCCGCCCGCGCGGCGGTGATCCGGGCGCTCGCCCGCCCGACGCCCGACCGCATCCGCACCATCGCCCAGGCCTTCCGCCTGGGCCTGAGCGTCGATCAGGTCGCCGACGCCTGCGCCTACGAGCCCTGGTTCCTGCGCCAGATCGAGCACCTGGTGAACGTCGAGGCCGAGGTGCGCGCCCATGGCCTGCCCGAGGAGCCGCACGCCATGCGGAGGCTGAAGGCGCTCGGCTTCTCCGACGCCCGGCTGGCGGCGCTGACCGCGACGCGCGAGGCCGATGTCCGCGCCCATCGGCGGAGCCTTGGCGTGCGGCCCGTGTTCAAGCGGATCGACACCTGCGCGGCCGAGTTCGCGGCCAAGACGCCCTACATGTACTCGACCTACGAGTCCGGCGTCCTTGGCGCGGCGGCCCAGTGCGAGAGCGAGCCCTCCAGCGCCAGGAAGGCCATCATCCTCGGCGGCGGGCCCAACCGGATCGGCCAGGGAATCGAGTTCGACTACTGCTGCTGCCACGCGGCCTTCGCCATGGATCAGATCGGCGTGGAGTCGATCATGGTCAACTGCAACCCCGAGACCGTCTCGACAGACTACGACACCTCCGACCGGCTCTACTTCGAGCCCCTGACCGCCGAGGACGTGCTGGAGCTGATCGAGACCGAGTCCTCGGACGGCCATCTCCTGGGCGTCATCGTCCAGTTCGGCGGCCAGACGCCCCTGAAGCTCGCCGGCGATCTGGAAGCCGCAGGCGTGCCCATTCTCGGCACCTCGCCGGACGCCATCGACCTCGCCGAAGACCGCGAGCGGTTCCAGATCCTGCTCACCAAGCTCGGCGTCGCCCAGCCGGTGAACGCCATCGCCCGCACGCCCGAGGAAGCTTTCGCCGGCGCCCGCGAGGTCGGCTTCCCCGTGGTCATCCGCCCCTCCTACGTGCTCGGCGGCCGGGCCATGGAGATCGTCCGCGACGAGGAGCAGCTCGGCCGCTACATCCGCGACGCGGTCCATGTCTCGGGCGACAGCCCGGTGCTGATCGACCAGTACCTGTCGCGCGCCACCGAGGTGGACGTGGACGCCATCTGCGACGGCCAGGACGTCTTCGTCGCGGGCATCATGGAGCACATCGAGGAGGCCGGGGTGCACTCCGGCGACTCCGCCTGTTCGCTGCCGCCGTTCTCACTGAAGCCCGCCACGATCGCCGAGCTCGAGCGGCAGACCAGGCTGCTGGCCAAGGCGCTGGACGTGCGCGGCCTGATGAACGTGCAGTTCGCCATCGAGGAGCCGCACAGCGCCGATCCGCGCATCTTCGTGCTGGAGGTGAACCCCCGCGCGAGCCGCACGGTGCCCTTCGTGGCCAAGACCATCGGCAAGCCGGTGGCGGCGATCGCGGCCAAGGTGATGGCCGGCGCGAGCCTTTGCGAGTTCGACCTCTCCACCCGCCCCTACGACCATGTGGCGGTCAAGGAAGCGGTCTTTCCGTTCGCCCGCTTCCCCGGCGTGGACACGGTGCTGGGTCCCGAGATGCGCTCCACAGGCGAGGTGATGGGGCTCGACTGGGTGCGCGACGGCGAGGGCCCCGCCCAGGCCTTCGCCCGCGCCTTCGCCAAGAGCCAGCTCGGCGGCGGCGTGGACCTGCCGCTGAAGGGCTGCGTGTTCGTCTCGGTCAAGGACGCGGACAAGCCGTTCATCCTGGAGCCCGTGCGCCTGCTGGCCGAGGGTGGCTTCCGCATCATCGCCACGGGCGGGACCTGCGACTATCTCATCGAGCAGGGCGTCGAGGTCGACCGGGTGCCCAAGGTGTTCGAGAACCTGCGCCCCAATGTGGTCGACCGGATGAAGAACGGCGAGATCCAGCTCGTGTTCAACACCACCGAGGGCCTGCAGTCCCTGAAGGACAGCTTCTCGATCCGCCGCTCGGCGCTGACGATGAAGATCCCCTACTACACCACGGCTTCGGGCGCGCTGGCCGCCGCCCAGGCCATCGCCGCCCTGAAGAAGGGCGTGCTGGAAGTGCGTCCGCTGCAGAGCTACGGCTGAACGCCTCCGGGCCGCTCGCAGAAGAAGAATTGAGCAGAATCACGCCGGATCGGGCGCCTGCCAGGCGACCCGGTAATCGTCACAAAGTGTCCAGATCCGGACAGTCATGTCCTCCACGAATGGACACTCTGGCTCTATAAGTTTGATTTTCCATGACTTTGTCGATGTCACTGACTGCCGCAAGGTAGTCTCGGACGCCGATTGCTCATGTCGATGGACCGACGATGTTGCGCAACGATCTCGCCGCCGCCTTTGGCAACGCCGATCGCAACTGGCTTTCCAGCCTGATCGCTCGTCCCGGGCCCTTCGACCCCGCGGCGGCCAACACTGAGCGGCGGACGAAAGAGATCAAGGTCCGAAAGGCGACGGGGGCGTCGGACGCCGCCACAGGGCGCCGTCCGCTCCGGCCATTCCCGGCTGCGTCAGCCCTTGCGCTGGCGGCGGCCCCTGCGGCGGCGGGCGCCCGAGACCTCGGCTGGCGGCCAGGGCCACGCCGGCCGCCTCGAACAGGGACGAGTGAACCGCCGTGGGACCCACGCTCTGCGCCTTCGGCATGGGGATCGCTTTGATGGCGGGCGTCGTCGGCGTGGCCCGAGGCCAACCCGTGAGCTCACCGCCAGCTTCTGCGGCGGCCACGACGCCTTCCAGCGCGGCGTCTTCAGGCGCCAAGCCAGCTTCGACGTCGGAAAGCGAGATCGTCGTCAGGGGCCACGCGCCGACGCCGCCTCCGAGCTTCGCCAAGGCCGCCGAGAAATTCGTGCATGACTCGGGCCGGCCCGGCCCGATCGGACAGATCTCCCGCTGGGGACAGCCAGTTTGTCCGTTGACCGAGGGCCTTGCGCCGGCGTTCAACGACTTCGTCACCAAGCGCATCAGGGAAGTGGCGGCGCGGGTGGGCGCCCCCAGCACCGGCGATTGCGGCCGGGACGTCAATGTCCTGGTGGCGTTCACGGCCATGCCCGACCAGCTGATGGCCGACGTGCGCGAGCATCATCAGGCTCTGCTCGGCTTTCATTATGTCGGCGAGACAAAGTCGCTCGCGGCCTTCCAGCCGCCGATGAAGAGCTGGTACGTGACCATGACCCGCGTTCCGGGCGGTGACTTCGCAATGTTCGACCGGGCCTATGCGCCGCGGCCGCCCGGAGGCACGGGCTCCCATATCCCTCCTCCACTGAAGAGCGAGTTCGCCTTCGCCCTCGTGGTCGTCGATTCCAGCTTGCTGGAGGGTCAGGAAATCGGACCTGTCGCCGACAAGGTCGCGATGCTGGTCCTCAGCAAGCCGGCGGCCCGGGACGGTTGCAGCTCCCTGCCCACCGTCATGGATCTGCTGGAGCCCACGTGTCCCTCGGGAGGTTCGCAGCAGGGGCTCACGGCCTATGACGAGGCCTATCTGAGGGCGCTTTACGCCTACAAAGGAGATGAGCGCAGATCCTTCGAGCGCAGATCGATCGCTCGGCGGGTCGTCGAACGGACCGGCTCGGCCCAGGCCCATTAGATCGGGTCGCCTGTCCGCGGCGGCGCTGCTGATCTCCGCATCGCGCGACGAGCCGCAGCGACCTGCACCGTTCGCGTTGAAGGCCAGATCGCGTCCGTCCATTGAGCAGCGCCTGATCCGCCCGATCAGGACCGACACACCCTGGTCGAGGGCGGTCGGTCGACCAGACGGCTCCGATTTCCTTGACACGTCATGCAATCGGCCGATCATCCAGCCACAGCCCTGCCTCGGCAGGCGCGCGGGCCCGCCCGGTCGGCCCGAGCCGTTCACAGATCGACTGACCGGGCGTCCCCGATTGCAGCGCCCGCCCCGGCGCGGAGGGGAGCATTCGGCTCCTCAGCAACCGAGGACGAAGCCATGCGCGCTCACGACCGGAACCACGCCCATCACCATCCGCTCAACTACTGGAAGAAGCGGGCCGAGGACTCGGCCGACGTCTTCGTCGTCATCTTCGCGGTGGCGCTCGGGCTCGTGATGCTGGTCGGGCTGATCACCGCCAACGGCCACGTCACCTGGCAATAGGCCCGCCGAGGCTCCTGGGCGCGAACCCTCCCGGGGCTGAAGCGTTCATGGCGCTTGCTTCGGGAGAACGCCAATGGTCCGCCTCGTCCTGACCGTGTTGGGGATCGCCGCCGTTGGCGCCCTTGTCGGGGCCGGTCTCTTTGTCGCGCCCGGCGCCGTGGGGATGACCCTGTTGACGGCGGCGCCGCTCGTCGTCGGCGGCGTCCTGGTCCATCTCGCCATCCGCGACAGCGTCGGCGGACCCGGCCTGCTGCAAGGCTTCCTCTTGAAGTCGGCCAAGCCCGCCACTATCCTTTCCTCCCCGGACGTCGACGCCCCCTCTCCGGACCGGACACGCAGGGCGAATCTGAGCTAAAAATCCGCAATGGAAAAAGTCCCTATGACCGCCGAGGGCTTTCAGGCCCTCGACGAAGAATTGAAGCGTTTGAAGACTGTGGAACGACCTCAGGTGATCGGGCAGATCGCCGAGGCCCGCAGCCACGGCGACCTGTCCGAAAACGCCGAATACCACGCAGCCAAGGACCGCCAGGGCTGGATCGAAGGCCGCATCGCCGAGATCGAAGACCGGCTGGCGCGCGCTCAGGTGATCGACGTCACCAAGCTGTCCGGGAGCCAGGTGAAGTTCGGCGCCACCGTCACGGTGGTCGACGAGGACACCGAAGAGGAAGGCCGCTACCAGATCGTCGGCGAGCACGAGGCGGACGTGAAGTCCGGCCGCATCTCGCTGGCTTCGCCCCTGTCGCGTGCGATGATCGGCAAGGAAGTCGGCGACGTGGTCGAGGTGAACACGCCCGGCGGCGTCAAGGCCTACGAGATCCTCAAGATCGAGTGGGCCTGACCGGCGCCGGCGTCCCTGTCGCTTCCGAAGTTCGTTCGCACTCGCCGCACGCGGTGACGAACGTCGCGCTCGGCACACTTGGCCGGGCGACGAGCGGGCTGAACCGCACTATCTAGACGCGGAGCCGCAACAGACCCGCCTGGAGTCCGCATGTCCGATCCTCGTTCAGTCCGCTGCCTGATCATCGGCGCCGGCGCGGCCGGCTACACCGCCGCCATCTACGCCGCGCGCGCCATGCTGAATCCGGTGCTGATCGCCGGCCTGCAGCCGGGCGGCCAGCTCACCATCACTACCGACGTGGAGAACTACCCGGGCTTCGCCGACGTGATCCAGGGCCCCTGGCTGATGGACCAGATGCGCGCCCAGGCCGAGCACGTGGGGACCGAGATCCTCTCCGACCTGGTGATTGAGGCCGACCTCTCCGGCCGTCCCTTCCGGGTGCGATGTGATTCGGGCCTGGAGCTGAAGGCCGAGACCCTGATCATCGCCACCGGCGCCCAGGCCAAGTGGCTGGGCCTGGAGACCGAGCAGAAGTTCCAGGGATTCGGCGTCTCGGCCTGCGCCACCTGCGACGGGTTCTTCTATCGCGGCAAGGAGGTGCTGGTGGTCGGCGGCGGCAACACCGCCGTGGAGGAGGCCCTGTTCCTCACCAACTTCGCCGCCAAGGTCATCCTGGTCCACCGCCGCGACGAGCTCAGGGCCGAGCGGATCCTGCAGGAGCGGCTGTTCGCCCACCCCAAGATCGAGGTGGTGTGGGACAGCGCGGTGGAAGAGGTCCTGGGCGAGACCGACCCGCTGGGCGTCACCGGCGCCAGACTGCGCAATCTGAAGACTGGCGAGACCCGCGAGATCGCCTGCGACGGCGTCTTCATCGCCATCGGCCACGCGCCGGCCTCGGAGTTGTTCAAGGGCCAGCTCGAGATGGACGCAGCGGGTTATCTGAAGGTGATCCCCGGCGCGGCCTCTACGGCCGTCCAGGGCGTGTTCGCGGCCGGCGACGTGACCGACGACAAGTACCGCCAGGCGGTCACCGCGGCGGGCATGGGCTGCATGGCGGCGCTGGAGGCGGTGCGGTTCCTCGCCGAGGAGGACCACAAGGCCCGGCGCGAGCCGCTCGGCCACGCCGAGGCGGAGAAGATCGGGACGTGGTGAGCCCTCGGGGGGAACGCCCGGGAAAGGGGTCAGGCCTCGGCGGCCGCCGCGAGCTTGGCCTTGACCTGCTTCTTGATCTTGCGGGCGCGGGCCGAGAGATTCTCGTCCTTGGCCTTGACCAGGAAGGCGTCGAGCCCGCCCCTGAAGTCGAGCGTCCGCAGGGCCGCGTTGGACACGCGCAGCCGGAATCCCTGACCCAGGGCCTCGGAGTGCAGCGTCGCCTCCGCCAGGGCCGGCAGGAACCTGCGCTTGGTCTTGATGTTCGAGTGGCTGACGTTGTGGCCGATCATGGGGCCGACGCCCGTAAGCTCGCAACGGCGCGACATGGGAGAACCTTCGTGCAAAGCGCGGCCCGGCAAGACCGCATCAGCGGCCCGCGCAAGGGAGCGGGCGATATAGGGCAAGGCCGGCGAAGGCGTCAAGGCGCGATGGGGATCGGCGCGTCCCGCCATGCTCTCGCCTCGCAAGTCGGTTCAATCCTCGGGACGTGAACGCGCAAGGGTTACGGCAGAAGACCTCATGAACGTCCGTCGCCTCGCCGCACTGGCGGCCGTCGTCTCGGTCGTCCTCGCGCCGGTCCGGTCGGCGGCCGATTCGCCCGCGCCGGGAGGAGCGGCGGCGGCCGGCCGCCAGATGGCCCTGTCGCTCCGCTACGACGGCGTGCTCCTTGTGAAGGTGCTGGAGATCCGGATCGAGGAACGCGCCTCGGCCTCGGGCTTCGGCTCGAGCGCCAGGCTGACCTCGTCCGGAATCCTCGCCCTGCTCAAGCACATCGACTACCAGGCCACCAGCCAGGGCCGGATCGTCGGCGGCCGACCGCGGCCTGGGACTTTCGAGTACCAGCACCTCAGCGGCAAGTCGCACCGCCGGGCCAAGGTGAGCTGGGGCGAGGACGACGTCGAGCTCGACGCGGCGCCGCCGTTCAAGGATCTCGGCGACCCGCCCGCCACCCAGGCCCAGAAGCTGGCGGCCGCGGACCCGCTAACCACCCTGATGCGCGTGACTCTCGACGGGTCCCAGGCGCGGGCGTGCGGGCGGACCTACCTGCTGTTCGACGGCAAGCAGCTCTATGCGCTGGAGCTGTCCAACCAGCGCCCTACGCCCCGAACCCTGTTGGAGCAGAGCCTGGGGCTGGTGAACCACTTCCGCTGCGACGTGCGCTATCGCAAGCTCGCAGGGTTCGGGAAGAAGAAGGACGAGACGCACAAGCCCGGCCCCGAGCACCCCATCGAGCTGGACTTCGCCGAGGTCGGCGACGGCGGCCCCTGGGTGGTCTCCAAGCTCCAGGCCCATACGCCCTTTGGACCGGCGACCGTCGAGCTCAAGGGGATCAGCCTGACCGGAGCCGTTAGGGCGGGCTGAGGCTTGTGCCTCGTCTGGCCTCGATCCACCAGATATGGTATGGAACAAAACTCGAATCGGTCCGGATCGCTGATTCGGACATGGTTTGTTTCGCGCCTGTTCCGCCCGGGCGCCGCCCGTCTTCAGACCTGCCGGCGCCTCGCCTCGATATCGGATGAGAGTCCCAGGCCGGAACGCGTCGCGCCGCTTGTGTCCGACCGCTGAATCTCCCACCTTGCGCACATGAGCGACCGCCCGACGGGACGTCCGCCAGCCCTGCTCAAGGCCGTCCTCGGCCCCACCAACACCGGCAAGACCCACCTGGCCGTCGAGCGCATGCTCGGCCATGCCTCGGGCATGATCGGCCTGCCGCTGCGTCTCCTGGCGCGGGAAGTCTATGACCGCGTCGCCAAGGCGCGCGGGCCGAGGTCGGTGGCGCTGATCACCGGCGAGGAGAAGATCGTCCCGCCCCGGCCGCAGTATTTCGTCTGCACCGTCGAGGCCATGCCGCTGAACCGGGAAGTCGAGTTCCTGGCGGTGGACGAGATCCAGCTGTGCGCCGATCCGGAGCGCGGCCACGTCTTCACCCAGCGCCTCTTGGGCGCGCGCGGGACGAGCGAGACCATGCTGCTGGGCGCGGCGACCGTCGCGCCCCTGATCCGCAAGCTCGCGCCCGGCGTCGAGTTCCAGACCCGCGAGCGGTTCTCGCGCCTGGTCTACGACGGGCCCAAGAAGCTGACCCGCCTGCCCAGGCGCACCGCGGTCGTCGCCTTCTCCGCCGACCAGGTCTACGCCATCGCCGAGCTGATCCGCCGCCAGCGCGGGGGCGCGGCCGTGGTGATGGGCTCGCTCAGCCCGCGTACGCGCAACGCCCAGGTCGCGCTGTACCAGTCCGGCGAGGTCGATTTCCTGGTTGCCACAGACGCGATCGGGATGGGCCTGAACATGGACGTCGATCACGTCGCTTTCGCCGGCCTGCGCAAGCACGACGGCCGTCGCATGCGCTGGCTGCACGCCCACGAGATCGGCCAGATCGCCGGCCGCGCCGGCCGCTACCGCACCGACGGGACCTTCGGGGTCACGGGCGAGGCGCCGGACATCGACCCGGACCTCGTCGAGGCGGTCGAGAACCATCGAATTCGACCCGGTGGCCGCGGCCGAGTGGCGCAACGCCCGGCTCGACTTCCAGTCCCTGCCCGCCCTGATGCGGTCGCTGGCGGCGCCGCCTGCGCGCGAAGGACTGAAGCTCACCTCCGAGGCGCTCGACGAAACGACCTTGCGCCAGCTGGCCGAGCTGGACGACGTGAAGGCCCTGTGCCGCGACCGCGAGCGGCTGCGCCTGCTCTGGGAGACCTGCCAGACGCCCGACTTCCGCAAGGCTGCGCTCGACGAGCACGTGCGGTTGGTGGGATTCCTGTTCCGGGGGCTGGCCGCCGGCGCGCGCCGTCTGCCCGAGGACTGGATCGAGGGCCAGTTCAAGGGGCTGGACCGCCTGGACGGCGACATCGACGTCCTCGCCGGCCGCCTGGCGCGGGTGCGCACCCTCGCCTACATCGCCAACCGACCCGACTGGCTGGCCGACCCCGGCCACTGGCAGGGCCGCACGCGCACGCTCGAGGACCGCCTGTCGGACACCCTGCACGAGCGCCTGATGCAGCGGTTCATCGACCGGCGCACCAGCGCGCTGATGCGGGGCCTGCGCCTGCGCGACGAGATCCTGGCGGGCGTGGCGGCCGACGGCGCGGTGACGGTGGAAGGCCACTACGTCGGACGCCTGCGGGGCCTGCGCTTCGACGCGGCCCAGGGCGGCTCGGCGCTCGAGGACAAGGCGCTGCGCGCCGCGGCCCAGCGGGCGGTCGGCCCCGAGGTCGCACGGCGCCTCGGGCGCCTGGCGGCGGACGAGGATGCGGCCTTCGCGGTCTTGCCGGACGGCATGGTGCTCTGGCGCGGCGAAGCCGCCGGCCAGATCGAGGGCGGGACTCCGTTCGCCGCCCAGGTGCGGCTGTTCGGCGAGCTCGGGCCCGAGCCCGCGCGCCAGCGCGCCGCACGGCGCCTGGAGGCCTTCGTCGCCGCCGAGGCCGGCCGGCGGCTGGGGTCGCTGCGTCGGCTGGAGGCCGCCGTCTCCGAGGGCCGGCTTAGGGGCCTGCCGCGGGGAATCGCCTATCGCCTGATCGAGGCGGGAGGGGTCCTGCCGCGCCGGGCGGTCGAGGCGGACCTCAGGACCCTCAGCCGGACCGAGCGGCGGGCGCTGCGGAGCCTGGGCGTGAGGCTCGCCGCCTTCTGCGTCTATCTGCCGGGCCTCCTGGAAGAGCGGTCGCGCGCCTTCGCCTCCGTCTTCGGCGGTCAGGCCGAGCGCGCCTGGCGTCCCGGGACGGACGGGCCGAGCCCCCTGCCCTCGCCGGCGCCTCCGCCAAGGGCCCTCTCGGCCCGCGGCCTGATGGCCGCCGGCGCCCTCGTTGTCCCGGTCGAGGCCCTCGAGCGGCTCGACGCCCTGATGCGCGCCGCGCCGCGCCGGTCCGGCGCAACCCTGCTGTCGGACCAGGCGATCCA
Organism: uncultured Alphaproteobacteria bacterium; assembly: GCA_963775275.1. Taxonomy (GTDB): domain Bacteria; phylum Pseudomonadota; class Alphaproteobacteria; order Caulobacterales; family Caulobacteraceae; genus JANWHQ01. The sequence goes on from CAVZII010000005.1 coordinate 4,030,108, forward strand.
GGAGCTGGGCTGGACCCGCGCCGAACTCGGCGAAGTCATGCGCGGCCTGGGCTTCACGCGAGCCGGCAAGCCCGCAGCGGGCGAACCGGAGGCCTGGAGGCCGCGCCGCATCCGCGCCGAGGCCAGGCCCAAAGCGCCGGCGGCCGCATCGCCGTTCGCCGCTCTGGCGGTCCTCAAGCCGCCGCCGCACCGGCACAGGACGCGCAAGCCCCGCCGGCGGCAAAGGGCGTGAGCGCGGACTCCTGTCGCGCCGACGTGTGGCTGTGGCGGGCCCGCTTCTTCAAGACCCGCAGCCTCTCCGCGCGGTTCGTCGAGGCCGGACGCGTGCGCCTGTTCCGGCAGGGGGTCGAGACCCGGCTCGACAAGGCCAGCCGCGCCCTGAGGATCGGCGACGGCCTGGTGATGGCGTTGGGGGGGCGCGTGATCGCGATCAGGATCGAGGCGCTGGGCGAGCGGCGCGGCCCGCCGGCCGAGGCGAGGACGCTCTACGCCCCCCTGGACGGCACGCCGGACTAGGCCTTGCGCCGCTCTCGATGGGCGGACGTGGCGCACGGGGCGAAAGACTTGCGTCAAGGGGCGGGAGCGGCGACTTCCGGGTCGTTGGGGCTCCAGACGTACCTGCCCCCTTCCGGTCCGACTAGGAGTGGCGCGGACCCGTCCGGCTCTTCGATGGCGCGCGAAATGTGAAGCCCCGCGAGCACCTGCGCCTCGGGGCTCGCTCGGTAGCCGAGATCAACTGTACGCCCCAGACTCAGGCGGTGGACGCGAGCTGGCCTGCCTATCGAGAATGTCAGGACTGTATCGTCGTCCAACCAGACGAGGCTGCCAATGTCCGAAGTCTGGGGACGCGGTCCGACGACGGACTCATCCAGGTCGCGCACGACCAATCCGTCTTCGGTGATCATGCCGATACGGCGACCATCGGGACTCTGCCGAACCTCGGCCAGCCTACCGGACATTATGTCCTTGAGCTGGATTGCGCTGCCCGTGCGGCACACGCTGCTCAGATCCGTTCCCAAGACCAGCGTCTCGCCGTTCCAGTAACTCTTGCGGTAAACCACCAGCCGGCAGTCAAAGTCTGCGTTCCACTTGACGCCCTCGGCGATCGCCCATCGCATCGGCGGCGTTTGAACGATGGTTCGGCCCACAAGGTCCAGACCCATGAACAGGGCTCTGGCGCGTCCCCTGATTACGTCCGTATCGAAGGCCGTGATCGGTGGATCCCCGCCTCGCATTATGATGCTCTGAATGGTGTTCGGATGGGCTGCGTTGCGCTTGTAGTCCGCGTCCGACATGGGCTCACGAACTCGGGTAAGCCGCCCAACACGCCCGACCGCATCAATCGTTGAGACGCCTCCCCTCGAATCCACGACCACGACGAAATCCCCCCTGGGCGCAAGTCCGATCGCGGTAATGGGCAGCATTATCGCGCCCAGCGCAGCGCTGATCGCATCGACGCGGGGATCGTGTACGTAGGGCGATGAGGGCCGAATGTCCTGGGGCGAGACCGGGGCCCGGTCGTTGAGACCCGAGATGAAGTCCCTAAGCGCCTCGTCCTCTTGTATCGGCGGCTCCCGTGCGATGTCCGAGCTGGCCTTCATGGCTTGAGCGGATGAGGGCGTCAGGCCCTGCAGGGCGACCAGCGCCAACAACACGACAATCACGCGCTTCAGCCGCATGAGAACGCTCCTGACCGTCAAAAAGGTGGTTAAGTCAAAACGCGATCCGTTCCAATGGAGTGAGCCGGCCATGAGCAAGTCGAGCGAGAGCAGGCCCATGCGCTGGTTCGACTTGGTGGCCACATGCCTTCTTACATGCTTGGTCTGGAGCGCGCCCGCACCGCCGGCCCGGTCCGCGACCACTCCCGGCCTAGCCGACCTCACCTATGATGCGCTCGACCTCATCGAGAGCGACGGGCAGGACCTGAGTCGAGAGAATGTGTTCAAGGTTGAGCAGCGCCTGTTCGGCGCCATCGAGTCCGCGCGCCGCTCAAACCCTCACGCGCTCGACAACCTCGCCCTTGGTCCAAGGGCGTTTGCTTCCGACCGGCTTTACATCGTACTCGCGGAGTTGGCGCTGCTCGAAGGCGAACCGGCGACCGCCCTGCATTACCTGGACTTCTACGCCTCGCCCGGCGACTTCCCCGTTTCTGTCGCGGCCCACGTCGAAGCGACCAACCTGAAGACCGCAACCGTCGCGTTGAGCGGCCGGTTGGCGGAGGCGGAGCGGCTTGTTGCGGCCAACGGAGCAGCAAAGTCGCCCTGCGTCGGACAAGGAGGATGCGCGGCTGAGACCGAGGACAACAATTGTCGATTCGAGTCCGGGAACCTTTCATTTTCGCCCCAATGGGGCGCTGTCTTGGCCGAGCGTGGTCCGAAGGGGGATTGTGCGGCCACCGCACTGCGCAACGCAGCCGCCGAGTTCCGCCGCGAATCCCGGGATGACCTGGCGGAGACGTTCCTGCGGACGGCGATCTTTGCGGCGGATCACGAAGACAGGGACCTGGACGCCGCTGAGAACACGCACATGCGCGCTTCGCTCGAGCTGCTCGAGAATTCTCACAGCGCAGCATCGCGCGCCAGAGGCCGTCACCATGCTCGACCAGATGCGCCGCTTCGCCGCCCAACACCGCATCGCCCACGACTCCTTGGCTGGGATCACCTTGACGATCGGGCGTCAGGATATCGGCGAGATGGATGGCACGCAGGTTCCGCCGCCACAGCTGCTCATGACGATGGCCAAGGGTGACCTTTCGCAGAGCCTGGCCCTCTATGGAGGATCGCCGCCTTCACTAATCCCGCACGCTACGCGCCGGCAGATCTCAACTGATCTGCAGACCATCTCCCGCGCCTATCTGGACATGAACGACGTCAGCAGCGCCCTCAAATACAATACCGAAGCACTGTTTTATGCGCAGAATGAGAGTTCGCCGGACTGGCCGTTGCGGATGGACTTTGGCCCTCAGGGGCCGGATTGCCCGCCGGGGCGGCCGGATTACAACTCGGCCTGCCGAAAGTGGCTCGAAAGTTCTGTCCGGGTCTCGACGGACCTCCTGGCCGCCAGCCAGATCGCGGACTACGCTCTGATCCAGGAGAAACAAGGTCACGACGCCGCCGCGCTGCAGGCGGATGGATACGCGCAGGTCGTCCTGACGAATTGGTTCCGTCAAAACTGGGCGGCGCCGGAGGCCATCAACGCCGTCTTGCTGGAGTGGCGTGACCTCAACCTCAAACGGCTGGCCATGCTGTCGCGGATCAATCATCGCGGCGGGCCGCGGGCCGCGGAGGCTCTCAGCCAAGCCTTCGAGGTGATCCAGCTCCTCCAGTACAACGAAGCTGAGGCGGCGCTCAAAGGCTCCATCGCGGCGAACGCCATCTCCGATCTGAAAGACCGCGCCGTGGTGCAGAAGCGCGCGGAGCTTGCCGAACAGCGCCGACAGGCCAGAGCGACCCGGCCCAGCAGAGTCCCCGCTCTGGACGAGCAGATCGCCGCCCTTAAATCCGGCCTGCCGATGTCGCTGGCCGAGATCGAACGCAAGACCCAGTTCTCGCCCGTGTCGCTCCGAGAGGCGCGGCCGCTGATCGGAGCGAATGAGGCGTTGGTCATGATTGCATCGAGCCCCAGCGAGACCCAGGTCTTCGTTCTGACCCCCCAAGCCGTCCAGTGGTGGACGGTCCCGCACGGAGACGACTGGCTGCAGGCCAACATCGATCGCCTGCTCCCATATCTTAGGTCCGGCGGCGCCGCGCACGAGACGTTCGATCGGACGGCGGCTTGGGCGGTCTACCAGGCGCTGCTGGCGCCCGCCGAGCCGTTGCTGGACCAGCGCCTAATCCTGGCGTCCGTGTCCGGGCCGCTTTCTCAACTGCCGTTAGGGGTCCTGAGGACCCGCGCGGCGGCCGGGTCTGGTTCGTCGGTGGTTGAGGATGACGGCTGGTTCGTCCAGTCGCACGCCACGCTCACGCTTCCGTCCGTTGCGAGCCTGCAGGCTCTGCGCGGCGACGGTGCGCCGGCGCGGAGGGACACGCTGATCGCCTTTGGGGATCCCGTGATCAATGCCTCGGAAGCTGCCCGACTGGCGACCGACGGGCCCAGGTTGACGCCTTTGCGGTATGCAGGCGACGAGATCCAGAGCTTGGCGGTGGCCGCGGCGGCGTGGGGCGGCCAGGTGAAGAAGTTCGTCGGCGTGTCGGCTACCAAGGACGCGGTGCTAAAGACGGACCTGAGCAGCGTGCAAATCCTCGAGTTCGCCACCCACGCCATCTCGCCGGGCGACAGCGCCAGCGAACCCGAAGCTTCCCTGCTGTTGTCGCCGCCTCCGAACGGCCTGAAACAACTGACTGACGTCTTCCTGTCCGGGTCAGAAGTGGCGAACCTCCGGGTCGGGGCGGACCTCGTCGTGCTGTCCGCATGCGAGAGCGCCAACGGCAATGACGCGGAGCAACAATCGCTCTCGGGACTAGCCCTATCCTTCATCCTGGCAGGATCGAGGGGCGTGCTCGCTACCCGATGGGCAGTGAACGACGTCGCGGCCATGCGGCTGGTCGCCGGCGCGCTCGGCGAACCTCTGACGACATCTCCGGCAGCGGCCGCGCTGTCATTGCAGGCGCAGATTAAAGCGCTGATCCGACGGAACTCCGGCGCCGCCGCGGCAGATCCTCGCTTCTGGGGCCCCTTCATCGTGTTCGGAGGCTAATCGGTGAGCCACGTGCGATGACCAAAGCTCGGCCAGAACTTGGACATGTGATCATGGAATCCGCGATCGAGGCGATCGTCGGACTACTGATCGCAGTGATAATATCGACGGCTACCTTCAGTTCCGGAATCCGCCAAATAGGGACGGATCTATCTCAGCGTCTGTTGCTGTGGCTCGACAGCCCGGGGGGCGCGCTGGGACCTGCGACAGCAACAAGGGCGTCCAGGCCGTCTTCGGCGACATGGGTGTTCCTCGATCTGGGCGGGGCGTTCTGCCGACCGGACGGGCGCAAAGCACGGTGTCCGCCGGACACGCGCCGCACCGACCGCTCCGCTCTGAGCCAGATCTTGGTCAAGGTCCGCCAGGCGCATCCTCGTCTGGTCGTGCTCGACGTGGAAACCGACGCGGGGCCCGACACGACAGCGGGCGACCAGAAACTGTTGGCCGAGCTGTCCAGGCCCGGCCCCCCGGTACTGCTGGCCTGGCTGCCCAACGGATACCCCCGAGATAGCGGACGCACAGCGTTGACTCCGAGGGACCAGGCGCTGCTGTTCGCCCCCGACAACCAAAACGCCCCGGCCTACGGCCGGTATTTCCCGGCGATGAAGCGGATGAACGGGCCCGCGGCCAGGCAGCTGGAGCCCGACTATGACGTGGTCTCGCGGGACGGAGCGCGCCGGACTCCGGCGATAGCTTACGCCGCAGCGATGGTCATTCGTTCGCCATCGCAGCGGCCCTGGGACATGCTTGACCGGTTCCCAGCCGATCCCAACAGCCGCGCCTGCCCGCCGCAACCGCGGGTCGACTGCTGGGCCTTCAGGCACACTGAGCGGGTGTTCTCCTTTCCTGTTGTCCGCGCGGACGGTCCTCGTCGGCTTTCCCTGGCCGACAGAACGCCGGCGTTCCTGCCCCTGGCTCCCGACGTTGGCGACGAGTTGCCGCCGCAGTTGAATGACGCTGTGGTGGTGATCGGCGACAGCCGACCAGATGCCGGAGACACCACCTGGAGCGCCATCGGCAACATCACCGGCGCCGAGCTGATCCTCAACGACATCAGACAGTACCTGGAGGCTCCGCCTGTCCCTGAGGCGAGCATTGGCAGCCGTCTGCTCGCCGAATGGCCATTTCTCATGGCCGGGGCGATCGCGATCTTCCTCGCCCAGGCGAGCGTCGATCTACGGTGGCCGAGCCCCGGGGCGAAATCGGCAGCCAGTCAGGTCGGTTCAGCCTCGATGGCGCTAGCCCTAAGGACGGTCGGCAAGCTGGCGCTGACCATGGTGGCGTCGGCTACGCTGTTCGCCGTCCTTCTCAAGGTGATCCCGCCGCGGCCCGGCGAACCGCCGGACCTGTTCACGCCGTTTCTCGCCATTTTGCTCGAAAGGACGTTTGAATTGATGCACCATTCGAGCCTGTTCCTGCAGGCCTCGCTTCACTCGCTGTTCTTCGGCCGCGGGCGCGCAAACGGCGCGGGAAAGGAAGGCTGACGATGCTCTCGGTCATCATCATGGCCGGCGCTATCCAGCTGACGGACGGGGAGCCCGGTTCAAGCCTCCTGTGCGCTTCTCACGCGCAGAGCGGGGAAGTCGAGGCCATGTCCCCGCTGAACAATCGCGAGGATTCCCCCATTGCGCGCCGACCCTACACTCGGCGCGGCGGACAGAACCTGCCTGTCGCGAGCGGCGCCCCGCTGTGTAAGGACGATCTGCTGGTCAATCCGGCCGGCTCCAATGACATGGTCACGGCAACGCTCCGGGGCGGCCGACACGTCCCTGTTCCTCCGGGGTCGTCATTTTCAGTGCCGGCTCCGTCTCCTTGGGCGGCTGCCGCCGAGCTGATTGCGAGATTCGACGACAGTTTCCAGCGGCCCGATGTTGAATCGGACTCTGGCACACGCGGTCCTGGGGGGTGGCGATCGGTGTTTCCCCTCCCCGCACAGATCGACGCCGTTCCTGCGTGGGGACCGCTTAGGTTGGTCTGGGCCGAGGGCGTCGGCGGGCGCGTCACCGTAGATGCGGCTGGAGTCTCCACGACCCTGGACTCAGTCAGCGGCGCGGCCATCGACCTAGGTCGTCTTTGTCCGGTGGCCTGCACATTGAGCATTTCGACAAGTGACGGCGCCATCGACGCCACCGCAGCTGTGCACGTGATCAGCGAAGAGAGCGCGCCGCACCCGTCATGGCTGGAGCGGTTGAATCACAGGGCCGAAGACTTTGCCGTCGAAGGCGCATGGCTCGTCAAGGCGCAGAATGATCCGAGATGGCGACTACAAGGCGCTTCGCTAATCGCGTACGCCGCCTGCGCCTATCCGGGCGCCCGGCCAGCCGTGCGCGCGCTCTACCGGGTGCGGCGTTTGCCTGAACTCTGTGTCGGTCAATAGGCCCGCGACGGAACGGGGCGACCACTGCAATCACCCAGTCGGGACGAAGCCTCAATCGTCATTACCATGCGGCGGGACGGGCGGCGGCAAGGAAGCTGGCGGTCAGGGTAGGTGGGGAGAAACGTGCGCAGCCCCAAGCCCTGTGCAAAGGTCCGACACTGAACCTTCCGCAGGTTCGGATCCTTCTGAAGGCCAACCTCCCGGACGCTGGCGGTGGCACCAACCTTCGACGGCGAGACGCAAGCCGAGTTGATGGTGATGGCGTGATCGACTCAGTCAGCCTCAAACTAAAGCGTCCATGCCCCGCACTTTGAATGGCATGGGCACCTAAGCGGCCTCGGCCCGACCCGACAGACCCTGCATGATGATCTTGTTCACCTCGATCAGGGGCTCGATCTCTTCGGTGCGGCGCATCACCGCGCTGGTGTGGCGGTTGACCCAGAGACTGAGTGAGATGATCTGGGCGCGGACCTCGATGGGCAGGGTGTTGGCCGGCGTGGCGCAATCGCCGGCCAGGGCCGACCAGACCCGCCGGTTCCAGTCCAGGGCGTCGATCCGGGTCTGGATGTCGTCGACGTTGGCCTCCGCGGCCACGATCAGCGCCCGGGTCACCTGGCCGAACAGACGGTACTCCGCCTCGCGCGGATTCTCAGCCTGCGCTGCGGCCTTCTGATACGCCTGGAGCGACATTCCCCAACCTCTCGTCTTCGTACTCGATCAGCCGCCGGCACAGCATCAGAGCCTTGTAATATTCATGGGCCATGGTGTGCCTGGAGATGTTCACGCAATCCGCCAGGATCTGCGGATTGCGGATCACGCCCATGAACTCGGTAAGCCGCCGCACGAACTCGTCATAGTAACGTCCCGCGCCGGCCTCATCGAGGTACATCATCATCACGGGGAAGTAGATCCGGCGAGCCGGCGTGATGGCTTCCTCGGGCTGCATGATGTCCTTCTCGCGAAGGACCGAGGCCTTGTTCTGCAGAAGCAGGACGCCCCGCCGATCTCCGTTCTGGACGACCGCCCCATTGAGCACGAACTTCTCGCCAGGTTTCAGCGACAGTTTCAGAGGCACGTGAAACGCTCCCAAAGGCCGGCGGCCGGCCGTTGGCGCATTTTCGCGCCCGAATTCGCCGCCTGCGCAACTCTAGCAGGCGACGTTTGGAGGCTAGGTCAAGCAAGTTAACGGCGCCTTGATTCTGCGGGGGCGCCCGCCGGACCTCCGGACTTAGGACTCCATTAAGCATGTTCGCGCGATCCAGGGCCTCCCGTCCCGAGCGTTTCGCCCATGCCCCCACGCCCCGCCGTCCAGGGACTACTCTCCTCCGCAGCCCTGATGCCCGTGGACTTTGCGCCCGACGCCGCACGCGCCCGCAACGCGAGCGGCCCGACCGGCGAGTCCGGCTCGACCTCGGCCCTGGCGCAGCTGAACGCGGCGATCGGCGAACTGAAGGCGATGTCCGTGCGGCCGCATCTTCGCCGCGCGGTGGACGAGATCCGGGCCGAGCGGCCGCTGGAGGCGGCCAAGGCCGCCCTCAAGGCGCTCGAGATCGACGAGCGCAACGGCCACGCCTGGTATGTGCTGGCGATCGCGCGCGACAAGGCCGGCGACTTCAAGGCCGCGCTTCAGTGCTACGAGGCGGCGCTGCAGCTCCTGCCCGACCACACCGAGATCGCCAACGACCTCGGCCGGCTCGCCTACCGAATGGGGATGAAGCCGGTCGCCGAGCAGCTGTTCCTCCGCTACCTCGAGCGCGATCCCAATTCGGTGGACGCGGCCAACAACCTCGCGTGCGCGCTCAGGGACCAGAACCGCTACGCCGAGGCCATCGCCGTCCTGCAGGGCGTCATCCGGCAGAATCCGACCAACGCGCTGCTGTGGAACACCCTGGCCACGGTGCTGTCCGAGCAGGGCGAGTTCGCCACGGCCATCGGCTTCTTCGACGAGGCCCTGAGGTGCGACCCCGCGCTCTACCGGGCGCAGTACAACCGCGGCAACGCCAAGCTGCCGCTCGGCGACATCGACGGCGCCCTCGAGGACTGCGAGGCGGCGCTGGAAAAGGTGAAGGCCGCCGACGAGGCGGCGATGATGCGCCTGGCGCGCTCGACCATCCTGCTCAACGAAGGACGCATCGGCGAAGGCTGGGACGTCTACGAGGCGCGGCTGGATCCTCAGTTCGCCGACGTCACCCACTTCATGATCGATCGGCCGTCGTGGGGGCCCCAGAGCGACATCGCCGGCAAGCGCCTGCTGCTGATGGGCGAGCAGGGCCTGGGCGACGAAGTGCTCTTCGCCAACATGCTGCCCGAGGTGATCGACGCGCTGGGTCCGCAGGGCAAGCTCGTCCTGGCGGTCGAGAAGCGCCTGATCCCGCTGTTCCAGCGCTCGTTCCCGAAGGCCGAAGTCGGCGCGCACGCCACCTACCGGGTCGACGTCCACACCGTTCGCGGCGCCCCCTTCGTCAAGGACCAGGGCGCCGTCGACCTCTGGGCGCCCATGGCCTCGCTCCTGCGGCGCTTCCGCCGCGAGCTTACGGCCTTCCCCGAGCGGAAGGCCTATATGAAGGCCGACCCCCGCCGGGTCCGCCATTGGCGCAAGATCCTCGCCGGGCTGGGCCAGGGACCCAAGGTCGGGCTGCTCTGGAAGAGCCTGAAGATCGAGGGCGCGCGCCAGCGCTACTACTCGCCGTTCGACCAGTGGGCGCCGGTGCTGGCGACGCCGGGCGCCGTCTTCGTGAACCTTCAGTACGGCGACTGCTCCGAAGAGATCGCCGAGGCGCAGGAGCGCTACGGCGTCGAGATCTTCCAGCCGCCCGGCGTCGACCTGAAGAACGACCTGGACGAGGTGGCGGCCCTGTCGTGCGCCGTCGATCTGGTCATCGGGCCCGCCAACGCCACCACCAACATCGCCGCCGCCTGCGGCGCGGCCGTCTGGCTGATCACCACCCCCGGCGCGTGGCCGCGGCTCGGGACCGCCCGCTATCCCTGGTATCCCTCGGCGCGCGTGTTCCACCCGCCCGCCTTCAACCAGTGGGAGCCTGTCATGAAGGAGGTGGCCGGCGCGCTCACCGGGACGATCGGCGGGACGGGAACGGAAGGCCCCACCGCGGATTGAAAACTCGCGTGCGGGTGCGAATCCCGCGCTGGCGAGGAGCGATTCCATGACGCCGGACCAACCCGAGATCGTCGACGCGGACGACCAGGATCACGAGTCCGAGGAGCTTTCCGAAGAGGCCGTCGAGGCGCTGGGCCACGGCGACGGCGCCCCGAAGCCGCCGCGCAAACCCCCTGACCGCGGGCGCGGCAAGCCAGGCGCCCGGCCCGAGGACGCACCCGAGGAGGCCGATCCCCACCAGGACGAACTCCTGGACGAAGGCGTGGAGGAGACCTTTCCGGCCTCCGACCCGGTCTCGGTCAAGCGCATCACCTGAGGCCTTACCGCGAATTCACTGGACCCTGTGGCGCGCCGTCGCCAGTTTCGCCGGCGAATGACCGCGCCACAGGGAGGATGACGTCGTGAAGATCTCCGCTTTGGCCTGCATGGGCGCCGCCGCGCTGGCGCTGGGCGCATGCGTGCCGCCGAACGCCCACCGAGGCCACGCCCGCCTGACGCCGGTGTCCCGCCTCGATTGCCCGGATTCCGAGGGCGTCCTCAAGCGGGTCAGCGCGGCCGGCGACGGCAAGTCCTGCAGCTACGTCACCGATGGCGGCGCGCAGGTGGACCTCAAGCTCACGCCCGTCTCCGGCGACGCCAACGCGGTGCTGGACGCCGAGGAAGCGGAGCTGAAGACCATCATGCCGATGTCGGGGGACGCGGAGACGACGAAGCCGGCGACGCCCGCCTCGGCTGCCCCCGCATCGGATGGGGACAAGGGCCGGGACCACGTGAACATCAACCTGCCCGGCGTCTCCATCCACGCCGACGACGGCAAGGCCAACATCCACGTCGGCGGCATCCACATCGACGCCGACGACAAGACCGACACGGTGCACATGCACGGCGGCCACGGCCGCGGCGGCCGCTTCACCATCGACGCCAACAACGAAGGCGCGATCATCCGCGCGCGCGGCGGCGGGCCCGACATCAAGGCGAGCCTCATTCTCGCCTCGGACAAGACCGGCCCCCAGGGCTGGCGCGTGGTGGGCTACGAGGCCCTGGGGCCGCAGGACGGGCCCATCGTGCTGGCGACGGTCAAGTCCAAGGGCGACCAGCACGATCCCGTGTTCAACGACGTCAAGACACTGGTGCGCCGCGCCGCCGGCGTGCGGGGCGGCTGGCCCGGAATCCACATCGACTGAGCCGCCCTTCCCTCAGGCCGGAGCGACCTCGACCACCTTGTAGGTCAGGGGACGGCCCTCCTCGTCGGTGACGGTGACGTACTCGCCGACGGCGAAGCGGTGCTCGCCCAGGCGGTAGATCGGCTCGTCGTCGGCCGTGTCCTCCTGGTCGTAGTCGAAGTACCAGCGCTCGCCGCGATGCATCAGCCGGCCATCGGCCGGATCCTCGTCGGGCGCGAAGCGCCGGACGTTGCACTTGTCCTTGACCTGGGGATAGGCCGCCTCGTCCAGCTTGCCGTCGGAGGTCAGGGGCGCGGTCAGCGCGTAGCCGCGATGGTCGTCACCGCCCGCGAACTCGGTGCCCGGATTGCGCGCAAGGCGCATGACGATGCGTTGCAGGGCCATGGCGACGTGATCACTCCTTGGAGTCAGTGCGACAGAAACAGCGACGGCGAATCCGCGGACAGGAAGCTCCGCGTGGCGCCGCCGAAGATGAATTCCCTGAGCCTTGGGTGTCCGAACGCGCCAGACACCAAAAGGCTCGCCCCCGCCTGCCGGGCCGCGCCCAGGAGCAGGCTCGCCGCATCACCGGACGCCTCCAGCACCAGGACCTCGGCCTCCACGCCCCGCGCCGACAGGAACTCCCGCAGGCGGTGCGGGTCGAACTCGCGCGAGGACGCCTTGGGCGCGCCCAGGATCACGACCTTGGAGGCCTTCTCCAGCAGCGGCAGCGCCGTTCGCGCCGCCCGCGTCGCCTCCTTGCCGCCGTCCCAGGCGACCGCGATCACACCGTCGGCCCTGAGCGCGGGCCGCGCCACCACAGTGGGACGCTGCTCGTTGGCGATCAGCTGCTGGAACGCCTCGGCCAGGGGCCCTCGGCCGCGGGCCGCCTCGTTGTCGAACACCACCACGTCCGAAAGGCGCGACTCCACCGCGAGCGAGGCCCACACCGGCGAATCGAGGGTGACGAAGGTCTTGCGGCCGGCCGTGCACGCGTCCAGCGCCGCGCGTGCGTTCTCCTCGCCCTGGCTCGCGGCTTCCTTCAGGCTCTCCACGGCGGTGATCTGCACCCCGCCCATGAAGCCCTCGCCCATCCAGGGCATCAGGTCCGCCACGTCCGCGGGCGCATAGACGCCCGACACCTCGGCCCCGAACGGGCGCGCCAGCTCCGCCGCCGCCGCCAGCACCTCGGCGTCGCCCTTGCCGCCCGACAGCGGCGCCATGATTCGCGCCCAACTGGACTTCGTCGTGCTCGCCATGGTGGACCGGGGCCCTCCCGCCTCCGTATCAAGGCCGTCGGCGAGCATTCCTGACGAGGATCGACCCCGTGTCAAATGACCAGCGTCAAATACCCGCCCCTCGCGCCTGGCAGCGGATGCTGTCTGGGCGGCGGCTCGACCTGCTCGACCCCTCGCCGCTCGACGTGGAGATCGACGACATCGCCCACGGCCTGGCCCGCGTGGCGCGCTGGAACGGCCAGACCACGGGCCCGCACGCCTTCTCGGTGGCCCAGCACTGCCTGGTCGTGGAGGCCGTCGTGGCCGCGCTGAAGCCGGGCGTCGAGGCCCGCTGGCGGCTGGCCGCCCTGCTGCACGACGCCCCGGAGTACGTCATCGGGGACATGATCTCGCCGTTCAAGGCGGCGCTGGGCCTGGACTACCACGCCTTCGAGGACCGGCTGGAGCGCGCGATCCACATCCGCTTCGGCCTGCCGCCCAGGCTTCCGGCGGAGGTCAAGCGCCTGATCAAGTCGGCCGACCGCGTCTCGGCCTACTACGAGGCCATCGAGCTCGCAGGCTTCTCCGCCGAGGAGGCCAGGCCCATCTTCGGCCGCACGCCCAAGGTCCCCAAGCCGGACCTGGAGCCCCTCGAGCCGGCCAAGGCCCAGGCCAGGTACCTGGAGCGGTTCGCCCGCCTCCTCGCCCTCGCCGACCGCCGTCCCAAGGCGGCGGGCGCGCCATGACCATCATCGTCTGCCCCCTCAGCCATGTCGGCGCCGTCGTGCGCGCGCGCCGGCCCTCGCACCTGATCACCCTGCTGAACCCGGAAGACCTCGGCCTGGTCGAGACTCCGGAGAGCATCGCCGCAGAGCGCCATCTGCGGCTCGGCGTCAGCGACATCGCCGACCCCATCGAGGGCCTGACTGCGCCGCAGGAGGCGCACGTGCTGACGGCGCTCGAGTTCGCCCGCGGCTGGGGAGAGACGAGTCCCCTGCTCGTCCACTGCTGGGCGGGAATCAGCCGCTCGACAGCCACCGCCTTCGTTCTGGCCTGCGACCGGAACCCGGAAGCCTCGGAAACCGCGATCGCCCGCGCGCTGCGCGAGGCGGCGCCCCACGCCTGTCCCAACCGCCGGATCGTCCGCCTCGCCGACGACATCCTGGGGCGCGGCGGGCGGATGGCCGATGCGATCGAGCGGATTGGCGGCGACGTCTTCCTCGCCGAGGGCCGGCCGTTCGACTTGCCGGCGAGGTTCTGAGCGGAACGGCCGTTCAGCCGCGGCCGCGGTAGGGCGCCACGCCCTGGTCGGGGATCCACAGCCCGTCCGGCGCCGGCCCGGTCTGGTAGAAGACGTCGATCGGGATGCCGCCGCGCGGATACCAGTAGCCGCCGATCCGCAGCCAGCGCGGCTCCGCCTCCGCGACGATCCGCTTGGCGATCATCAGGGTGCAGTCCTCGTGGAAGCCGCCGTGGTTGCGGAACGATCCCAGGAACAGCTTCAGGGACTTGGATTCGATCAGCCACGCGTCCGGGACGTAGTCGATGACCATATGGGCGAAGTCTGGCTGGCCGGTGACCGGGCAGAGCGCCGTGAACTCCGGCGCCGTGAATCGCGCCAGATAGATCGCGTCCGGGTGAGGATTGGGCACGCGCTCGAGCACCGCCTCATCAGGACTGTCGAAACCGCGCACGGGCTGGCCGAGCTGGGAAGGAGGCTCGCTCATGGCCAGACCGTTAGCGGGCAAGGGATTGCCGCGCAACAGGCGACGCGATCCGGGACGAGGCGCCCAAGAAACGGGCGCCGCTCGTGTGCGCCGCACAATGAGGCGTCACTCTCGCCAAATCACCTGGGGAACCCCGCCGATGCGTTGATCCGCGGACGGCTCGTCCACGAAGCTTTGCAGGCCTCGCACGGGGCGCACGCGGCGATCACTTGGAGGGCCGCGTCCGAATAGGGGATAAAGATGAAGCTTCTGAAACTCTCTCTATGCGCCGCGGCGGCGTCTCTGGCGTTCGGGGGGGCGGCCCTCGCGGCTTCGCCATCCTGGTCGGTGAACGCGGCGGTCACGTCGGACTACGTGTTCCGCGGGCTCAGCCAGACCGGAACCTACGACCCTGCGGTGCAGGGCGGGATCGATGTCACCGATGGCATCGGCTACGTGGGGACCTGGGCCTCCAACGTGAAGTTCGGCAACGGCACGGCCGCTGAAGTCGACGTCTACGGCGGCATCACGCCCAGCTACGCCGGCTTCGACTACAATTTCGGGGTCATCGGCTACCTCTATCCGGGCGCGCCCTCGGTCGCGTCCGCCGGATTCAACACCAACTACGTGGAATTCAAGGCCGGCGTGTCGCACGCGCTCGGGCCGGCGACGGTCGGCGCGGTGGTCTACTGGTCGCCCGACTACACCTTCACGTCCGGCTCGCACGACGGCGTCTACTACGAAGGCAACATCTCGGTTTCGCCGATCAAGAACTGGTCGTTCAGCGGCGCGGTCGGTCACCAATGGGTGCAGGGCTCCACCCCCGACTACACGACCTGGAACCTCGGCGCGACCTGGAACTTCCTGCCCCATCTGTCGATCGATGGCCGGTACTTCGACACCGACCACCACTCCACCTTCGGCAGCTACGGCAACTCCCGCTTCGTGGCGACGATCAAGGCCACCTACCCCTAAGTTCGCGTTTCCTCCCTAGCGAACTTGACGGCCGTCGCGCTTTCGGGCGCGGCGGCCGTTCCGTCTTCGTGGCCGTCCCGGCAACGGTCCAGGAGCCTTGTCCGGTCAGATCGGCCCGAGACAAGGCTCTAGATGTGGAGCACCCGGCCGTAGGCGTCGAGAACCGCCTCGTGCATGGCTTCGGACATGGTGGGGTGCGGGAAGACCGTGGCTATCAGCTCGGCCTCCGTCGCCTCCAGCGTGATCGCGAGGGCAAAGCCCTGGATCATCTCGGTCACCTCGTGGCCGATCATGTGCGCGCCGAGCAGCGCGCCGGTCGCGGCGTCGAACACCGTCTTGACGAAGCCGTCCGTTGCGCCGGCCGCGATGGCCTTGCCGTTGGCGCGGAACGGGAAACGGCCGACCTTGACCTCGCGCCCGCCCTCCCTGGCCTGGGCCTCGGTCAGGCCCACCGAGGCGATCTGGGGCTCGGAATAGGTGCAGCCGGGGATCGGCGCGGCGAGGCTGGAGGGCTTCAGGCCCGCGATATGCTCCACCACGTGCACGCCCTCGTGCGAGGCCTTGTGCGCCAGCCAGGGCGGCCCGGCGACATCGCCGATGGCGTAGAGGCCCGGCACGCCGGTGGAGCCGTGCGCGTCGATCACCACGTGGGTGCGCTCGACCTTCACCCCCAGCGCCTCCAGCCCAAGGTCCTCGACGTTGCCGACGATGCCCACCGCGACGATCGCGACCTCCGCCTTCAGGGTCTCCGCCTTGCCGCCGGCCTCGATCTCGACGCTGACGCCGTCCTTGCCCTTGGTCAGACGCTTGACCTGGGCGGGCACGCGGAACTTCAGCCCGCGCGCCTCGAACGCCTTCTGCGCCGCGGCCGAGACCTCGGCGTCCTCGACCGGGACGATCCGGTCGAGCATCTCGACCACTGTGACGTCCGCCCCCAAGGCCTTGTAGAAACTGGCGAACTCGATGCCGATGGCGCCGGAGCCGATGACGATCAGGGACTTGGGCGCGGCGGCCGGGACCATGGCCTGGCGGTAGGTCCAGACCCGCTCGCCGTCGGGCTCCAGCCCGATCTGGGGAATGGTCCGCGCGCGCGCGCCCGTGGCGAGGATCACGTTCCTGGCCGCAAGCTCGCGCGAGCCGCCGGCCTTGAGCTCCACCACGACCTTGGGCGCAGGCGATCCCTTCTGGAGCCGCGCGGTCCCTTCGATGACCTCGATCTTGTTCTTCTTCATCAGGAAGCCGACGCCCGAGTTCAGTTGCGCCGCCACCTTGCGCGAGCGCTGCACCACCTTGGCGAAGTCGAACGTGGGCTTGCCGGCCGCCAGGCCAAAGGCCTCCAGGTGCGACAGCTGCTCATAGACCTCGCCGGTCTTGAGCAGCGCCTTGGTGGGGATGCAGCCCCAGTTCAGGCAGATGCCGCCCAGCGCCTCGCGCTCGACGATCGCCGTCTTCATCCCGAGCTGGGCGGCGCGGATCGCCGCCACGTAGCCGCCGGGGCCTGCGCCGATCACGATCAGGTCGAAGTCGCTCACTTGGCCGCTCCCAATAAGCCTTGCGCCTTGCGCCCGCCCACGCGGCGGGCCCGGCGCCCGACGGTCTGATAGGCCGCCTCGCGCGGAGGCGCCACATCCTGAAGACGCCAGATCAGATAAGGGCCTCGATCGACTTCGCCATGGCCTGCGGCCGCACGGACGGGCCAAAGCGCCGAACCGCCCGCCCTCTCCGGTCCACCAGGAACTTGGTGAAGTTCCACTTGATTCCCCTGGTCCCGAAGAGACCGCGCCGGGCGGCCTTGAGGTAGCCGAAGAGGGGATGCTCGCCGGGCCCGTTCACCTCGACCTTGGCGAACATCGGGAAGGTGACGTCGTACGAAGTTCGGCAGAAGGCGGCGATCTCCTCGGACGTCCCCGGCTCCTGGTCGCCGAACTGGTTGCAAGGGAATCCCAGCACGCTGAACCCTCGGTCGCGATAGCGGCGGTGCAGCGCCTCCAGGCCTTCGTACTGGGGCGTGAAGCCGCAGCGGCTCGCGGTGTTGACGATCAGAAGGACCTCGCCGTGGAACCGGTCCAGCGGGATCTCGGCGCCGGAGGGGCCCGTCGCGGCGTACTCGAAGACGGTCACGGGCCGGCCGCGGCCGCGGGGGCCGGAGCAGCGGCGGACGAGGCGACGGCATGGGCGGAGGCGGCCTTGGCCTTGGCGAGATCCTCGGCGGTCGCGGTGGCGAGGCCGCCCGCTGCGCCGAGCAGGATGGCGATCAGAAGACCCCAATGCTGGATCGCGCGCCATGCCCCGATGGTGAGCGCAAGGACGCCCTTGTCGTCCTTTCCCATCAGCGGGGCCCTGGCGCCCAGGACCTCGTCCGCCGTCCCTTCCAACAGGGGCAGCCGACTGATCAGGTGCCCGCCGGCCACCAGGGTCGCGAGGAAGGCGGCCAGGGAACAGGACAGCAGGAAGCGCGCCGCGTCCCCGAGATCGACTTCCGCGCTCGCCTTGTCCAGGCTGATGGCGCCGACCACCACCGTCGCCAGGCTCACGGTCATGGCGTAGAGCGCCTGAGCCGACTGGTCCAACCGTTCGGTATCCATGTCCGCCCCTCCCCGTCGGCGTCAGGCCAGCATCGTCACCGGATCCTCGATGAACGCCTTGAACGCCTGCAGCCAGCGCGCGCCGATCGCACCGTCCACCACGCGGTGGTCGCAGGTGAGGGTCACGGTCATGACCGTGGCGACGGCGAGCTGATCGCCGCGCGCGACAGGCCGCTTCTCGCCCGCCCCCACTGACAGGATGCAGCCCTGCGGCTCGTTCAGGATGGAGGTGAAGGTCTTGATGCCGAACATGCCGAGGTTGGACACCGAGAAGGTGCCGCCCTGGAATTCCTCGGGCTTCAGCTTGCGGTCCCTGGCGCGCGCGGCCAGGTCCTTGGAGGCCTTGGCGATCTCGGCCAGGGACTTGGTCTCGGCGGCGAAGATGATGGGGGTGATCAGGCCCCCGTCGATCGCCACCGCCATGGCGATGTCGGCGTGGTGGTGAAGGGCGATGCCTTCGGGCGTGAACGATGCGTTGGCGTCGGGCACGCGCTTCAGGGCCATGGCCGCCGCCTTGATCACGAGGTCATTCACCGAGACCTTCACGCCCTCGGCCCCGAGCAGGGCGTTGATCCTCGCGCGCGCCTCGAGCAGGCGGTCGATCTCCAGGTCGATCGTGAGCGGAAAGTGCGGGACGTCGCGGAAGCTCTCGGTCAGGCGCCGCGCGATCACCTTGCGCATGCCGTCCAGCGGAACGAGGTCGTAGCTGCCCGGCCGGATGCCCATCTGCTCCAGCGACAGGACCTGCCTCGGCTCGGCCCGCGGCGCGGCGGAAGGCGCCGGTGCGGCGGGCTTCGCCGCGGGCCCGGCCCCGGCCCTGCCCTCCACGTCGCGCTTGATGATCCGCCCGTGCGGCCCCGAGCCCTGGACCTGGGTCAGGTCCACGCCGGCCTGCTCGGCCAGCCGCCTGGCCAGCGGCGAAGCGAAGATGCGCGGCCCGCGGCCCGTCGACAGGGCGGTGGTCTTCACGGGCGCGGGCGACGCCCCCTCCGCCGCCTTCGGCGGTCCCCCTCCTCCAGAGGGGGAGGATCTGGCGGCCTGATCTTCCCCCTTGGGGGGAAGTGCCGGCGAAGCCGACGATGGGGGCGCGGGCGCAGCCATGGCGCCCTCCCCCTTCAGCCGTGCGATGGGGGTGTTGACCTTGACCCCCTCGGTTCCCTCCGGGACCAGGATCGCCTCGACCTCGCCCTCGTCGACGGCCTCGACCTCCATGGTCGCCTTGTCCGTCTCGATCTCGGCGATGACGTCGCCCGAGGACACCTTGTCCCCCGCCTTGACGTGCCACTTGGCGAGCGTCCCCTCCTCCATGGTCGGGGACAGCGCGGGCATCAGGATATCGGTCATACGCTAGCCTTCAGCTGGGGTCGTCGCGGCTGAGGTGGGCCAGGGCGCCCGCATGGGCTTCCCAGTTCCTTCCATCGAACGCTTCGATACGGATGTCGAGGCCCTCCGCCTCGTCCAGGCACCTGGCGTTCACCGACCAGCCGTCCGGATTCGACCTGGGCCTGTAGAAGCTCTTCACGCCGCAGGTGCGGCAGAACAGGTGCCGCGCGACGCCGGTGTTGAACGCATAGGCCTGCAGCTCGTCCACGCCCTGGCGCAGCCGGAACCGGCTTTCCGGCACGATGACGTGCACGAACCCGGTCTTGGCGCAGATCGAGCAATTGCAGTCCTGGGCCTCCACGACCGCGGGGAGCGCCGCCTCGAAGCGCACCTTGCCGCAGTGGCAACCGCCCGAACGCCAGACCAGGGCCTCGCTCATGGCGCCCGCCTCAGGCGTAGCAGACCTGCTTGACCGCCCGCACGATCTTGTCGACCGACGGCAGGGACAGGACCTCGAGGTTGGCGGCGTAGGGCATGGGCGTGTCGGCCTGGTGCACGCGCAGCGGCGGGGCGTCCAGGTAGTCGAACGCGGCCTCGGCCACGCGCGCGCAGACCTCGGCGCCGACGCCCATGGGGCCCCAGCCCTCCTCGACCGACACCAGGCGGTTGGTCTTCATCACGCTCTGCACGATGGTGTCGCTGTCGAGCGGACGCAACGTCCGAAGGTCGACCACCTCCGCCTCGATCCCCTCCTTGGCCAGCTCCTCGGCGGCCTGCAGCGCCAGGCCGACCATGCGCGAGTGGGCGGTGATGGTCACATTCGAGCCGGCGCGCCGGACCTTGGCCTTGCCGATGGGGACCAGCCAGTCCTCGATCTCGGGGACGTCGAACTCGATCCCGTACATCATCTCGTGCTCGAGGAAGACAACCGGGTTCGGGTCGCGGATCGCCGACTTCAGGAGCCCCTTGGCGTCGGCCGCGTCGTAGGGGGCGACCACCTTCAGGCCGGGGACGTGGGCGTACCAGGAGGAGTAGTCCTGGCTGTGCTGGGCCGCCACGCGGGCGGCCGGGCCGTTGGGCCCGCGGAAGACCACCGAGGCGCGGATCTGGCCGCCGGACATGTAGAGGGTCTTGGCCGCGGAGTTGATGATCTGGTCCATCGCCTGCATGGCGAAGTTGAAGGTCATGAACTCCACGATCGGCTTCAGCCCGGCCATGGCGGCGCCGACTCCCAGGCCCGCGAAGCCGTGCTCGGTGATCGGGGTGTCGATCACCCGCCGCTCGCCGAACTCCTGCAGCAGGTCGCGCGAGACCTTGTAGGCGCCCTGGTACTGGGCGACTTCCTCGCCCATCAGGAACACCGTTTCGTCTCGGCGCATCTCCTCGGCCATGGCGTCGCGCAGGGCGTCGCGCACGGTCAGCTTGACCAGCTTGGCGTCGGCCGGAATCTCGGGATCGGCGAGGGTCTGGACGGGCGCGGCAGGCGCCGGCGGTTCGGGCGCAGGCCGTGGCGCTTCGGCCGGCGGCGCCTTGGACTCGGTCACCGGCGGCGGCGCGGCCGAGCCGGCCGGGGCGCCGCCGTTGAGCCGGGCGATGGGCGTATTGACCTTCACCCCTTCGGCGCCCTCGGGCACCAGGATGGCCTCGACCACCCCTTCGTCGACGGCTTCGACCTCCATGGTGGCCTTGTCCGTCTCGATCTCGGCGATGACGTCGCCGGAGGAGACCTTGTCGCCCTCCTTCACGCGCCATTTGGCGAGGGTGCCCTCTTCCATGGTCGGCGAGAGGGCCGGCATCAGTACATCGACGCTCATACCGCGGCCGCCTCCAGGTACACGTCGGTCAGAAGCTCGCCGGGATCGGGCTCGGGACTTGACCTGGCGAACTCGGCGGCCTCCGCGACGATCCGCCGGATCTCGCCGTCGATGGCCTTGAGCGCCGCTTCGTCGGCGAAGCCCTCGGCCTCCAGCCGGTGGGCCAGGTGCTCGATGGGATCGCGGGTCTGGCGCACGTTGTCGATCTCCTCGCGCGTGCGGTACTTGCCCGGGTCCGACATGGAGTGGCCCCGATAGCGGTAGGTCTTCATCTCGAGGATATACGGCCCCTTGCCCGAGCGGGCGAAGTCGGCCGCCTTCTCGGCGGCGTCGCGGACGGCCAGGACATCCATGCCGTCGACCGGCTCGCCGGTGATGTTGAACGATATCCCCCGCTTGTAGAGGTCGGGCTGGGACGAGGACCGCTCGATGGAGGTGCCCATGGCGTACTGGTTGTTCTCGATGACGTAGACGACCGGCAGCTTCCACAGCTCGGCCATGTTGAAGCTCTCGTAGACCTGGCCCTGGTTGGCGGCTCCGTCGCCGAAGTAGCAGAAGGTCACCTTGCCGTTACCCCGGTACTTGTCGGCCAGGGCCAGCCCCGTGCCGAGCGACACCTGGGCGCCGACGATGCCGTGGCCGCCGTAGAAGTCGTTCTCCACCGAGAACATGTGCATCGAGCCGCCCTTGCCCTTGGACGCGCCCGTCGCCCGGCCGGTCAGCTCGGCCATCACGGCCTTGGGATCCATCCCGGCCGCCAGCATCTGGCCGTGGTCGCGGTAGGCGCTGATGACCTGGTCGCCCTTCTCCTTGACCGACTGCACGCCGACCGCCACGGCCTCCTGGCCGATGTAGAGATGGCAGAAGCCGCCGATCAGGCCCATGCCATAGAGCTGGCCCGCGCGCTCCTCGAAGCGCCGGATCAGCAGCATCTCGCGATAGAAAGCGAGCAGCTGGGCCTTGTCGACGGCCGCCGCTGCGCCGTTGGCCTTTCGGTCCGGCTTGGCGTCCTTTGCGCGCGTTTGCGCCATAAGCGTCTCCTCGGCCGCGGGAACGGTCGCGGCCCGGTCCTGGGATGCCGGCGCTGGCGGGCTCAGCCCGTGCGCCGAGGCTCTGTGCGGATCACATAATCCCGAGGATCGGACAAGCCTAGCAGAGAACGCGCGCGCTCTTCCAAGAGGTCCTTCGAAAGCGAGCCATCGCGCAGCAATCGGGCGCGCGCCTCCAGGTCCGCGCGCTCGGCGCGCAGCTCCTTCAGCTCCCCGGTCCTGGCCGCGAGGGTCTCGTTGCGCGTCTCCCAGGCCAGAAGGCCCCGCTCTCCGGTCAAGAGCTGGAAGCCGAAGTAGAAGATCAGGGCGGCCATGACGGCGATCGGCGCGAAGCGGCGGACGCGGACGGGCAAGGGGCGCAGAACTCCCTGGGGGACAACTCGACCAGTCTTGAACCGGCGTGGTTAACGGAAGCTGGAGCGGACGCCTCGCCTGTGGCCGCGATGCACCGGGGCGCTGCGCGTCGGCGTCGCCGGCTTGACCGGGACCGGCGCGCCCTGCTAGCCGGCGGCCATGGTCCGTCGTTCGCCCCGCCGCGAAGCCTATTACCGCTCGCCCTCATAGCGAGCGGCCGACCGATCACGTCGACCGTAACCCAGGTCGGCGGCCCAGCGCAGCATCGGAACGGTCTCCGGCCACAGCCCCGGAGCCCCTCATGCCGTCCGACATCCTTTCGAGCCCCGCGGCGGGCGTGCTAATGCCCCCGCCTTCCCCGCGCGAGATCGCCATGGCCGAGCCCGCCTTCAAGTCCGAGTTCATGCGCGTGCTCCACGAGCGCGGCTACGTGCATCAGTGCACCGACGCGGCCGCGCTGGACGAAGCGGCTTCTGCGGGACGCCCGATCGCCGCCTACATCGGCTTCGACGCGACCGCCGACAGCCTGCACGTGGGCAGCCTGATGCAGATCATGCTGCTGCGCCGGCTCCAGCGCTCGGGCCACAAGCCGATCGTGGTGATGGGCGGCGGCACCACCAAGGTGGGCGACCCCTCCGGCAAGGACGAGTCGCGCAAGCTGCTCACCAACGCCGAGATCGCCGCCAACATCGCCGGCATCAAGCGCGCCTTCGAACCGTTCCTGACCTTCGGGGACGGGCCGACCGACGCGATCATGGTCGACAACGCCGAGTGGCTGGACCGGCTGGGCTACGTCGAGTTCCTGCGCGAGTACGGCCCGCACTTCACCGTCAACCGCATGCTGACCTTCGAGTCGGTGAAATTGCGCCTGGAGCGCGAGCAGCCGCTCACCTTCCTCGAGTTCAACTACATGCTGATGCAGGCGGTGGACTTCCTGGAGCTGGAGCGCCGCCATGGCTGCACCCTGCAGATGGGCGGCTCGGACCAGTGGGGCAACATCGTCAATGGCGTGGAGCTGATCCGCCGGATCGACGCAAAGCAGGCCTTCGGCCTGACCAGCCCGCTGATCGCGACGGCCTCGGGCGCCAAGATGGGCAAGACGGCCGCCGGGGCGGTCTGGCTGAACGCAGACCGCGCTTTCGCCCTACGACTACTGGCAGTTCTGGCGCAACACCGAGGACGCCGACGTCGGCCGCTTCCTGAAGCTGTTCACCGACCTGCCGACGGACGAGATCGCCCGGCTCGAGGCGCTGCCGGGCGCCGAGCTGAACGAGGCCAAGAAGGCGCTGGCCGACGCCGCCACGGCGATGCTGCACGGCGCGGATGCAGCCAAGGCGGCGCGCGCGGCCGCGGAAGCGGCGTTCGAGCAAGGGCGGCTCTCGGCGGACCTGCCGACCTTCGAGGTCGCCAGCACGGAGCTCCAGGCAGGCGTGCAGCTGGCTGCGCTCGCCGCCGATGCGGGCCTTGCGGCCTCCCGATCGGAGGCGCGACGGCTGGCCCAGGGCGGCGGGCTCAGGCTCAACGACGAGGCGGCCCTCGACGCCACCCGCCTGGTCACCCTGGCCGACGTCAAGGACGGCGCGATCAAGCTTGCGGCCGGCCGAAAGAAGATCGTGCTGGTGAAGCCGGTCTGACCGGCCGTCTGCTACGATGCACTAAATCAAAGACTTGTGCTGCGAGGCTCGAACGAATGGCCGGCCATTCGTTTGAGCCTCGCAGCACTAGCCTCCCTGCTCGGCGCGGGCCGCGGCGGAGCGGCCTTCGAAGATCCGCCGCAGGATTCCAGGCGTCGCGAGCGAGAAGGGATTGACGTTGATGCGGGGGGCGTCGAACGCGCCCTTGGCCGAGTAGGTCAGGCCGAACATCCCTTCGCCCTTGTGGGAGATCAGCAGATCGCCCACCACGGGCACGGCCCCGATCGCGGAGTTGAGCACATAGGACGGGGCGATGCCGCCCGAGAGGTCCACGGTGTGGTTGTCGACGTCGATCACGCCCTGGGTGGTCACGCCCATGGCGGGGCCCGTCGCGCGGGCGCGCTCGATGATCAGCTTGGCGCCGCGGATGCTGACCGGGGCGGTGACCTTGGTGAACTCGATGCCCGCGCCGTTCAGGGTGTCGGCCATGCCGTGCAGCGAGCCCACGGTGAGGATCCGCGCCAGGGCCGAGGCGCGCACCAGCCGCACCTTGGTCATGTCCACCTGGAGGTCGGCGCCGCCCGCGACCAGCCGCCCGCTCACAACGGCCTGGCCGCCGCGGAACGAATCCCGGTCGAACAGGACCTGGGCGGCGCGGCCGACGTCCGAGACCTCGCCGGCGATCGCGACGCCGCCCGCATCGGGGAACAGGCGCAGGACGACCAGGCTCTCGCCGTCGTCGCCGGCGATGACGACCTCCGTCTGCTGGCCGGCGGGATCGCCGAGGTCGCTGCGGATCCTGACGTTGCGGACCATGGACTGCTCGCCCACCCGCGCCTGGGCGATCTGGGCCTCGATGTGCAGGGGACGGCCCCTTCCGGGGCGCGGAGCCGCGTCCGCGCCGGTCGCGGACCCTCCGCCCTGCTGGATCAGGCGGCGGGCGTCGAAATAGCGGGCGCGGGTGCTCAGCCGGCGGCCGTCCGCATCCACCGCCAGGTCGAGGCTGCCGTCGAAGGCGCCTTCGAGGCGGGCGACGGCGAGCCGCAGCTCGCCGCCGGCCGGGCCGCGCCACTCGCCCTTGCCGTCCAGGCCGAAGCCCGGTCCCCGGCCCTTGATGGCCAGGGCCTCCCAGGCGCCGTCCGTACGGCGGTCGAAGTCCGCCGAGATCCGCATGGCCCGCCCCGCCGGCTTCTTCCAGGTCACGAAGGGCGCGACCATCCCCGCGCGCTGCAGGTCGAGCTCGAGCCGGCCGCCGCGCACGCCGCCGGCGCCCAGGTCGAGGCTCGCGCTCACGCCGGCAGGGCCGGTGATCGTGCCCTCGGGCCAGAGCCCGAGCTGGGCGGCCGCCCCGCCGTCGACCTGACCGGTCACCGTCAGCTTTCGCCGCCCTGGACCGCCGGGCTCGGAAGCGAACTTCAGGGCGCCGCCCATGACCTGGGCGGTTCCGGACCAGCCGCCGCCCGAGGGGGTCAGCGCCACGTCCACCGGCAGCGGGGCCCTGGGCTCAATCCCGGCGGGCAGCCCCAGGGCATGGAGCTGGGCCGGCGACAAGGTGGTCCGCCAGCGGTACTGGACGCGGCCGCCGGCCGGAGCGGCCCAGCTCACCTGGCCGGTCCACGTCCCGAGCGCATAGGCGGCCTGGCCGGAATCGTCGTCGTTCTCGGCGAGGTCGACGCTCAGAGGCTGGTTGCGGCCGCCCGGCGCCGGATCGAGCCCCAGCTTCTGGGCCTCGCCGGGAGTCAGCTCGGCCACATAGCGGAGCCGCCGGGTCTGGCCGGGGGTGTAGGCGATGGCGCCCGAGTAGGCGTCCGCCTCGAGCGCGCCCGTCCAGCCCGCAGCGCCGTGGGTCAGGCCGAGGCGCGCCGGCATCCGTCCCGGCAGGCCCTTGCCGACGGGCAGGCCGATCGAACGCAGCGCGGCCGTGTCGATCATGCCCTGGGCCGAGAAGCGGCCGCCCCGGCTCGAGCTCCAGGTCGTCTGTCCGTCGAACGCCTTGGAGCGGATCGTCGCATGCCCTGCGCCGGCCTGGCTCTCGACGCGGGCCAGGAACCTGACCTGCGAGCCCTGGCTTCCGCCCAGGCCGAGGCCAGAGCCGTCCAGCACGCCGTCGAACAGCGCCCGCTGCGCGGCCGCGCCATGCTCGGGGAAGCTGGTCGCGAACTCGAGCGGCCCGCGGTAGGGCCCGAGCCGGACCTCGCCTTGGGCGCTCAGATGATCCAGCGATCCCTGCACCTGCACCGAGGCCGAGCGCAACGACATGCCGATCACCGCATCCTGGATCACGGCGCTCCGGATCCGTCCGTCGTAAGTCACGTCCTGGCCTTTGAGCGGGCGGCTGTCGTCGATCGGGTACTTCACGTCGAACGCGACATCGCCCTGGCCGGAGACCCTGTCGGGGGCGAAGCCCTGGCCGGTGGTCACCCCCGATGTCGCCCGGTCGACGACCTGCAGGATCTGGCGCGCATCGCCGACGGCGCGGGCGGACACCTCGACGATCTTGTGATCGCCCACCAGGCGCGGAAGCTTCACCTGCCCTTCGCCGAGACCGACGCCCTGCATGGACGCCGAGCGCACCTGCAGCTCCAGACTGTCGCCCTGGAGCAGGCCCGTCCCCCGCGCGCGCTCGACCGCCGGCAAGGACGGATCGATGAGCACCGAGAGGTTGTCGAAGGCGTAGGCCAGCCTCACCCGCTCGCGCGGCATCGGTCGGTGGGGCTGGACGTCGCCGGGGCGCAGCCGCAACGCGAACGCCAGTCGACCCAGCTGGCCGGCCTGGATGTGGTGTACGAGCCAGGTCCGCGCGTCATCGCTGAGACGGTCAGGCCACATGGCCAGAAGGGCGTGGGCGTCCATCATGCCGTCCAGCCGGCCGGACACGTCCACCCCCCACGAGCGCGGGTCGCGCGGACGCTGCAGATCGCCCGAGGCGCTGAAGCGGGCGCCGGCCAGCTCGGCGCCGGCCTGGGCGATGACGATCCGCCCGGTCGCCGGCGTGTAGCCGGCGCGCAGGCTGAGCGCGCTCACCGGCTGCAGCGCGGCCCCGGACGCCAGGGCCAGACGCGCCTTGGGGACGCTGATCGCCGCCTCCACGCGCGCCGGTCCGGACGCGCGGCTCTCGGGGACCAGCCAGACCTCGCCGGTCCCGTCGAAGGCGCCGGCGTCGGAGTCCGCATGCGCGGTCTGGATCAGCACGCGTCGGCTCTGGGGATCGAAGGCGGCGTGGAGGGCGCCGGATCGGAACGCAGCGACCCCGTCCCGCCTCAGCACCCGGCCCGGGCCGGCGGTCAGGGCCACGTCGGCGGCCCGCACGCCACGGTCCGCGGCCCAGCTGAGGAACCCGCCTCCCTGCACGGGCGCGTCGAAGGCGGCGAGGAACGCGGTGGGCCCGACCGTGGGGAAGAGCCTGGCGGGATCGAACCCCGCCACGCCGGCCTTGATCGCCGCGCGCTTGAGCCCGACCAGTCCCCGGGCGCTGGCCTTCAAGCTCGCCGGACCGACCGTGACGTCGACGTCCGCGGCCAGGGCGCCGGACGCCTTGCTGAGCCGCACGTTCGTGATCCGGCCCGTCCAGTCGACCGGCCCGCCCACCTGGCGAAGGGCCAGCTCGCCGCGGCTCAGCGCCACCTCGCGCAGGAAGCTCAGCGGACGGCCGAACCGGGGGCGCCCGGTCAGATCATCGAAGGCGCGCCACAGGTTCTCCGCTCGACGCGGCGCCCCGGCCGCGTCGTAGCCCAGCGCATAGCGTCCCTGCGGCGAGACGCTGACGGCGGCGAAGAAGTCGTCGGCCGCGATGCGTCCGGCCGCCGGCCGCAGCGTCAGCAGCGAGTCCGCCGCCAGCCCGGCCTCGAAGCGGCGGGCCTCGAGCACCGTGCGGCCCTGCCCGTCCACCAGCAGGACGTTCCCGAGCTCGAGGCCGATCGCGCGAGCCGGACCGAACCAGACCACCTGGACCTCGCCCACGGTGGCGCGCCCGCCCGGCGCCTGGGCGGCCAGCAGACGCTCGACGGCCGGCTTGAAGACATTGGCCGCGATCGGCCCTTGCGAGAGCCTGAGCGCCACGCCTCCGACGGCGACCAGGACGCCTGCCACAAGCCCGGCTGCGAGCGCCGTCCCGTGTCGAACCGAAGGCCTCAGCACCCAGCGCCCTCCGGCCCCGTCCGTCCAGTCAGCCCATAGAGGGGACTTGGCGGTCTGCGGGAAGGCGGCCCATAGTCGCGGCGCATTGATCGGAGGAGGACCGCATGGCCGAAGCCCTTGAGCCCGGCGACAAGGCGCCCGCGCTCGACCTGCCCAGCGACGAGGGCGGCGAGGTTCGCCTCGCCGAGCTGGCCGGCCGGATCGTGGTCCTGTACTTCTACCCCAAGGACGACACCACCGGCTGCACCAGCGAGGCCAAGGCCTTCACGGCGGCGCAGGCCGAATTCGACGCGATCGGCGCGGTGGTGGTCGGTGTCTCCAAGGATTCGGTGAAGAGCCACGGCAGGTTCCGGCAGAAGCACGGCCTGTCCGTGCGGCTCGGGGCGGACGTCGAAGGCGCCGTCGTCCAGCGCTACGGCGTCTGGGTTGAAAAAAGCATGTACGGCCGCAAGTACATGGGGATCGAGCGCGCCACCTTCCTGATCGACGGGACCGGCGTGATCCGCCGCGTCTGGCGCAAGGTCTCGGTGCCCGGGCACGTTCAGGAGGTCCTCGCGGCGGTGCGCGAGCTAAAGAGCAATTAGGGCGCCATGACGGCGACCGTGACCCCGACCGCCGAACCCGCGCCGCATTCTTGCGCAGGCCGGACTTTTTCGAAGCTTGTCCTAGCTCCGGAAAACTTTCGGGATAACAAACTATTAACCATTGTAACGAACCCGATGCCTGAACCAATCCGCCCCTCACGGCGGCTCAAGGCGCTTGCCTAGTTCTTTGACATCGTTGCATATCTAGAACTGAAGTTGGTGGGCTCCAAAGAACATTGGTCATGGATCGCTTGGCGAGGCTGCGCCATTCGCTTGAGCGCGTGTTCCCTGAGCGTCATCTCTACGTCCGCTCGGGCGGGGAGATACGCGGCTACGTCCTGACCACGTCCAAGCAAGCCGCCGCCGCATCCGCCGCCATCCTCGCCGCCTTGTGGGTCGGCATCGCCTCGGCCGCCGTGCTGCTGAACGCCCTCTCGCTCGGGACGGGCGACCAGGACGCGCTGAAGACCAAGGCCTATTACGAGCGCCTGATCGCCGACCGCCAGGCCCGGCTGAACAGCGCCATGGCGATCGTCAAGGACACGTCCGGCTCGATCGACCAGCTCGCGCAGTCGATCGAGCGCCGCCACCGCGCGCTGGCCCTGCTGCTGGCGCCGCTGCGCGGGGCGCCCGGCGCGGCCGTCGCGCTGGCGCCGCTGAAGGCGCCGGCGAACGACAATCCCATGGACCGGGTCAGGTTCGTCCGCTCCGACCAGGACCGGCTGATCGAGCAGGCCGAGAGCTATGCCAAGACCCGCGCCGACCGGCTGAGGCTGGCGCTGAAGCTGGCGGGGCTGGACCCTGCGGCGCTGGCGAGCCCGGCTGAGGACCTGGGCGGACCGCTCATCGACGGCAAGGACCCCAAGGCGCTGGCCGCCGTGCTCGACGTGGACGAGTCCTTCGCCAAGCGCGTCCAGCACGCCGCCACGTCCCTGGCCGACATGCGGGCTCTGTCGGACGCCGCCCAGAAGCTGCCGTTCGGGACGCCCGCGTTCGATACGGTCCGCAGCTCGAGCTTCGGCGTCCGCTTCGATCCCTTTACGGGACGCCCGGCGTTCCATTCTGGCCAGGACTTCGCCGGCCCGATGATGACGCCGATCTACGCCACCGCGCCGGGCGTGATCTCGTTCACCGGCGTGCGCACCGGTTACGGCAATACGATTGAGATCGACCACGGCGACGGGTTCAAGACCCGCTACGCCCACCTCGCAGGCATCGCAGTCAAGGTTGGCCAGAGAGTTGCATTGGGCCAACGCATCGGCGCCATGGGCTCCACTGGACGTTCCACGGGGCCGCATCTGCATTACGAGGTTTGGGTCGATGGCAGACCGCAGAACCCAGACCGCTTCCTGAGGGCTGGTGAATATGTTCAGCAAGTCGAGTAAACCCGCTCCCCGGCCGGTCGCCAAGGCGCCCGCCGCCGCTCCCGCGCCGCTGGATCAAGGCGCCGTGCGCAAGGCGCCGACGATGGCGTCCGTGATCGGCAAGGACATCACCATCGAAGGCGGTGTCTCCGGCGAGGGCGAACTGCATGTCGACGGTCTGGTCCGCGGCGACGTCAAGGTGGGTCGTCTGACCATCGGCGAAACCGGCCAGGTCGAGGGCACGGTGACCGCCGACGTGGCCGAGGTGCGCGGCAAGGTCGTGGGCTCGATCACCGCCCGCACCATCCGCCTGTTCGCCAGCGCCCAGGTCGACGGCGACATCACCCACGAGCAGCTCGCGATGGAGACGGGCGCGTCCTTCCAGGGCCGCAGCCTCAAGTTCCAGCGCCCGAGCCCGGGTCCGGCCGCTGCTGCGCCGGCGCCCAACCCCGCGCCGCCGATGGGCGACGTGGTCAACATGGGCTCGGCCCAGCGCCATTGAGGCCGACGCCGCGGCGGCGGACCGCCCCGGCGCCGTCCGCCCTCAGGCCGTCGTGGCTTCGTCCCGCGTGGCGCCGACGCGCTGGGCGAGCGATGCGCCCATGAAGGCGTCCAGGTCGCCGTCCAGAACGCCCTGGGTGTCGGAGGTCTCCACGTCCGTGCGCAGATCCTTCACCATCTGGTAGGGCTGCAGCACGTACGAGCGGATCTGATGGCCCCAGCCGATGTCGGACTTCTGGTCCTCCAGCGCCTGGGCGGCCGCCTCGCGCTTCTGCAGCTCCAGCTCGTAGAGCCTGGCGCGCAGCATCTTCCAGGCCCGCTCGCGGTTCTGATGCTGTGAGCGTTCGCTCTGGCAGGCCACCGCCACGCCCGTCGGCAGGTGGGTCAGGCGCACCGCGGAATCCGTCTTGTTGACGTGCTGGCCGCCCGAGCCGGAGGCTCGATAGGTGTCGGTGCGCACGTCCGACGGGTTGATCTCGATGTTGATGGTCTCGTCCACCACCGGATAGACCCAGACCGAGGCGAAGGAGGTGTGACGCCGCGCGTTCGAATCGAACGGCGAGATGCGCACCAGCCGGTGCACCCCCGCCTCGGTCTTCAGCCAACCGTAGGCGTTCGTCCCCTTGACCTGCAGCGTGGCGGACTTGATCCCCGCCTGCTCGCCCGCCGTCTCCTCGATGTAGTCCACGCTCATGCCGTGCGCGCCCGCCCAGCGCGTGTACATGCGCTCGAGCATCTCGGCCCAGTCCTGGGACTCGGTGCCGCCCGCCCCCGCGTTGATCTCGATGTAGCAGTCGTTGCCGTCCGCCTCGCCTGACAGCAGAGCCTCGAGCTCGGCCCGTTCGGCCTGGGCCTTCAGCCGCCCGAGCTCAGCCCGGGCCTCGTCGAGCGAGACCTCGTCGCCTTCAGCGTCCGCCAGCTCGGCATAGCCCACGGCGTCGGCGAGCCTCTTCTCCAGCTCGCGCACCGCCTCGACCTGGGCCGACAGCCGGTTGCGCTCGCGCATCAGGGCCTGGGCCTCCTCGGGCCTGTCCCAGAGGGTCGGGTCCTCGGCCCTGGCGTTCAGCTCGTCGAGCTGTCTTAGGGCGACGTCCCAGTCAAAGACGCCTCCTGAGCAGGTCTACCGACCGCTCGATGTCGGCCGCAGAGGCCTCGACATCCGCACGCATGGCTCATGTCCTTCGAATGGAGGGCGGCCGATAGCGCGACCGGTCCTTCAGGGCAAGCGCGCGCCAATCTGCGAACGTCGCGCGAGCGTTTGAATCCAGAGCCCGCTTCAACGATCAGATGAATCCGCCTGATCGCTTCGTGCTCTAATAGAGACCCGAGGTGTCGGCGGGCGGCCTGGGCGGCGGCTTGGGCGGCTGCAGCCCGACCGGCGCGGCGCCGGGCGCGGGCGCGATCTCGCCATTGGGGAAGGCGACCGAGTAGGGCTGTGGTCCGGTGGCGGCGGCCTGGGTGTTGGGCTCGGTGCCCGCGCGGAAGGCTTCGCGCTCGCCGTTGACCACGGCGAACTTGGTGCTGGCCGGGGGCGGCGGCATCTGGCCGACCGGGTGGGTCTTCATGGCCTGCTGCATGAAGTCGATGAAGATCGGCACGGCGGCCACGGCCCCGGTCTCGTGCTCGCCGAGCGAGCGGTTGTCGTCGAACCCGACGAACACCCCGACCACCATGTTCGGGCTGAAGCCCACGAACCAGGCGCTGCGATAGTCGTTGGTGGTGCCGGTCTTGCCGCCGAAGTTGGTCCCCAGGATGTGCGCCTGGTAGGCCGTCCCGTGCGCCACCACGCCCTGCAGCATGGAGGCGATCTGATAGGCGGTGATCGGGTCCAGGATCTGTTGGCCGTCCGGGTCGAGCTCGGGCGGGTCATCGCCGCCGTAGGGGCTGTCGCAGCCGGGGCAGTCGCGCTTGTCCGCCCGGTAGACCACCTTGCCCTCGCGGTCCTCGATCTCCTCGATCAGGTGTGGCTGGACGCGCCGGCCCCCGTTCAGGAAGGCCGAATAGGCCGCCGTCAGGCGCAGCGGCGTGGTCTCGCCCGCGCCCAGCGCCATCGCCAGCACGGGCTGCATGTCGTTGACCACGCCCGCCTTGATGGCGGTGTCGCGGATCTTGCTCATGCCGACGGACTGGGCCAGGCGCACCGTCATGGTGTTGCGCGACAGCTCCAGCCCGCGCCTCAGCGTGAGCATGCCGTAGTACTTGTTCTCGTAGTTCTTGGGCTTCCAGACCTCGTCCGCCGTCGCGCCGCGAAGCTCGATCGGCGCGTCCAGCACCGTCGAGGCGGGCGTGTAGCCGTTCTCCAGGGCGGTGGCGTAGACGAAGGGCTTGAACGCCGACCCGGGCTGGCGCATCGCCTGGGTGGCGCGGTTGAAGTTGGACTTCGAGAAGCTGTAGCCGCCCACCAGGGCCAGCACCCTGCCCGAATGCGGCTCGATCGCCACCAGGGCGCCGTTCACCCGTGGGACCTGACACAGACGGTAGACGCCCGGCTGGGCGGGATCGACGAAGATCAGGTCGCCGCGCTCCAGGCCCTTGCCCGCCTTGGCCCAGGTCACGTCCTCCGGCGCCAGCGCGCCTGCGCCGCCGGTCGCCACGCGCACGTGCACGCCGCCCTCGACCGAAGAGACGATCGCGGCCCGCCAGGTGCGGCGCTCGGACGGCGGGCTCTGGGCGACGGCCTGCTTGGCCCAGTCGCCGTCGGGGTCGGCGTGGCCCCAGGCGCCGCGCCAGCCGTGGCGGCGGTCGTATTGTTCCAGTCCGTGCATCAGCGCCACGCGCGCGATGGTCTGCAGGCCCGGGTCGAGCGTCGTGCGCATGTAGTAGCCGCCCTCGTCCAGCTTGGGCCCGAGCTGGGACAGGGCGTCCTGGCGCACCTGCTCGACGAAGTAATCCGCGTCCCGGTAATGGGCGCGCATCGGTTTCAGCTGGACCTTGAGGTCCTCCTTGGCCGCCTCGCGCGCCTCGGCCTTGCCCACCCAGCCGAGCTGCTCCATCTGGCCGATGATCCAGTTGCGCCGGGCGATGGCGGCGCCCTTGTTGCGGATGGGATGGTAGTTGTCCGGCCCCTTGGGCAGGGCCGCCAGATAGGCCATCTCGGCCAGGTCCAGATCCCCGAGCGACTTGCCGAAATAGTTGTAGGCGGCGGCGGCCACGCCATAGGACCGGTAGCCCAGCCAGATCTCGTTCAGGTAGAGGTCGAGGATCTGCTCCTTGGTCAGGGTCTGCTCCAGCCGGCGGGCGAGGATCGCCTCCTTCAGCTTGCGGCCGAGCGTCGCCTGGTTGCCCAGCAGCACGTTCTTGGCCACCTGCTGGGTGATGGTCGAGCCGCCTTCGAAGCGCCGGCCGCGCAGGGCGTTGATGAAATCCTTGGCCATGGCGCGGCCGAGGCCCCCGACGTCGATGCCCTGGTGCTTGAAGAAGTTGTGGTCCTCGGCCGCGAGGAACGCCTCCGCCAGCTTGGGCGGGATCTGGTCATAGGGGACGTAGATGCGCCGCTCGCGCGAGAACTCGCCGATCAGGGTGCCGTCCCAGGCGAAGACGCGGGTGGAGGTGGGCGGCCGGTAGTCGGCCAGGTCCGAGGCGTCCGGCATGCCGTGGAACAGCCACGCGGCATAGACGGCCAGCGCGAATCCCGCGACGGCGATCACGCTCAGCACCGCGATGCCGGTGATCGCGATCCATCGTTCCAGGCGGTCCAACGACGAGAATCCCCGGACGGCTTCCACTCGCCGCCGGCGAGGCTTAGCGCTTATTTGCGTCACCGCAAAGGCGATTGGTCGGCGGCCAGCGCATCGTAGCGGACGGGTGCTTCATCAACCGTCTGTGGTTCGGCGCACGAAATCAAAGACTTGTGCCGCGAGGCTCGAACGAATGGCGGACCATTCGGTCGAGTCGCGGCGCCGGCGCCGCTCAGCGCGAGGCGTAGAGCTGCTTTGTGGAGAAATAGTCGTCGATCGCGTCGCCGACCGCGTCCATGAGCCGCTCCCGGTCCCTGGTGTCGCGCAGCTCGGCCTCGTCCTTCGGGTTGGTGATGAAGCCCATCTCCAGCAGGACCGCCGGCACGTCCGGCGCCAGCAGCACCACATAGCCCGCGTCGCGGTGGCTGTGCTGCAGCAGGGTCGAGGCCTCGCCCACATGGTCCACCAGCGTCTCGGCGAAGGCGGAGGACTGGTTGCGCGTCTCGCGCTGGGTCAGGTCGAGCAGGATGCGGTTCACCGACTGGTCGCGGCTGGGCATGCTGACGTTGATGAACCAGTCGTCCCGGTTCATCACGTTCCTGGCCACCCGGTCCGAGCCCTTGTCCGACAGGGTGTAGACCGCCGCGCCGCGCAGGTCCGGATCGGGGCCCGAGTTGGCGTGCAGCGAGATGAACAGGTCCGCGTCCGCCTTGCGCGCGATCCGCACCCGCTCCTCCAGCGGCACGAACACGTCGCTGCTGCGGGTCAGCACCACCTTGTAGCGCCCCTCGCGCTCGAGCCGGCGCTTGAGCGCCTTGGCGGCGGCGAGGGTCAGGTCCTTTTCGCGGCTGTGCGCGCCGAGCGCGCCAGGATCCTTGCCGCCGTGGCCGGCGTCGATGACGATCACCTTGCGCGCGTGGACGGGCGCCCGGTCGGCGACCTGGATCATTCGCGGAGCCGCGGCGGTGCGCGCCGGGGCAGGCGGCGGCGCGAGCGGCGGGCCGAGGCCGGCCAGGTCGATCACATAGCGATAGTTGGGAATCCCCTCGGTCGGCGGCAGGACGAAGCGCCGCACCACCCGCGCCGGCCGCTGCAGCGCGACCTCGACGGTGGCCGCTCCGGCGACGCGGTCCACCCGCCAGTCGCGCACGAGCCCCCTGCCCTCGCCGCTCAGGTCGCCTGCGACGCCCACGCCGGGGAGGGCCAGCACCAGCCGCCCGTTCGATCCGTCGGCCATGAGCTTGCCGCGGGCCGAGCGTCCCAGCTCCACCACGATCCGGGTTTCGTTCAGGTCGCCGCCCAGGCGGACCTTGGCCACGCCCGTGGTGTCGGGCAGGTCCCAGGGCGCAGCGCCCAGGCAAGCCAGCGCCGCGAAAGCGGCGGCCAGCTGCACCGCCGTCAGGCCGGATCTGAAGCCCTTGAACAACCCCACGCCCATTCTGCGTTCCACACGGCCCCATCGGGGCTGCGCCATTTCAGCCGCTGGACGTAGCCAAAGCGTTAAGCTTGATGAGACTCAACCCCGATTCGACTCGGATGGCCTGCGACGAAGACCGTCCGTCCGCCGCCCTTTCCTTTTGAACCGCCATGTTGCAGAGTTGCGTTACGCGCGCCGCCGGCCCGACGCATGTGGACCTGGCGGCGAAAGCCTCGACGCCCACGGGCGGCGACGCGTGCACTGATCGGCGCCCTTCGGCGCACTGGACAAAACCAATGGGTCGCACCGCCCCTGACCGGCGCCTAGCCGCCGTTTGCGCCGCAGCCTCTGGCGCGGCCGCGCGTGCGGTCGACCCCTGCCATCAACGGTCTCCGAAGCCCGGCTTCGGCGCAGGCCGTGGAGACTTCATAAATGACAAAGATGATGCTGATCGACGCCGCGCACGCCGAAGAGACGCGTGTGGCCGTCGTGGATGGGACGCGCGTCGAGGAGTTTGACTTCGAGAGCCGCGCGCGCAAGCAGCTGCGCGGCAACATCTATCTGGCCAAGGTCACGCGCGTCGAGCCCAGCCTGCAGGCCGCCTTCATCGAGTATGGCGGCAACCGGCACGGCTTTCTGGCCTTCAACGAGATCCACCCGGACTACTACCAGATCCCGGTCGCCGACCGGGAGGCGCTGCTGCGCGAGGAGGCCGAAGAGAACGAGAGCCACCAGGCCAACGGCAACGGCGGCGCCCGCGACGCGGCCGACGCCGAAGGCGAGGAGGCCGGCGGCGAGGACGACGACGACGTGATGGAGGAGGAGCTGGCGCGACGCCGCCGCCGGCTCCTGCGCCGCTACAAGATCCAGGAGGTCATCAAGCGCCGGCAGATCATGCTGGTGCAGGTGGTCAAGGACGAGCGCGGGGCCAAGGGTGCCTCGCTCACCACCTACCTGTCGCTGGCGGGCCGCTACTGCGTGCTCATGCCCAACACCGCCCGCGGCGGCGGCATCAGCCGCAAGATCGCCTCGGCGGTCGACCGCAAGCGGCTGAAGGGGATCATCCAGAGCCTGGAGGTGCCCGACGGCATGGGCCTGATCGTGCGCACGGCCGGCGCCAAGCGCACCAAGGCCGAGATCAAGCGCGACTACGAGTACCTGCTGAGGCTCTGGGAGAACATCCGCGACCTGACCCTGAAGTCGATCGCCCCGGCGCTGATCTACGAGGAAGAGGACCTCGTGAAGCGGGCCATCCGCGACATGTACGACAAGGACGTGGACGGCGTGGTGGTCGAGGGCGAAGAGGGCTTCCGCGAGGCCCGCGAGTTCATGCGCATGCTGATGCCCTCGCAGGCCAAGAAGATTCAGCCCTACCGCGGGCCCGCGCCGCTGTTCGTCAAGCACAAGATCGAGGACAGCCTCGCCCAGATCTATTCGCCGGTCGCGTCCCTGAGGTCGGGCGGCTACCTGGTGATCAACCAGACCGAGGCCCTGGTCGCCATCGACGTCAACTCGGGCAAGTCCACGCGCGAGCGCAACATCGAGACGACCGCGCTGAAGACGAACCTCGAGGCCGCCGAGGAAGCCGCGCGCCAGCTGCGCCTGCGCGACCTGGCCGGCCTGATCGTCATCGACTTCATCGACATGGACGAGGCCAAGAACAACCGCCTCGTCGAGAAGAAGCTCAAGGACAGCCTCAAGGACGATCGCGCCCGCATCCAGATGGGCAAGATCTCGGCCTTCGGTCTGATGGAGCTGTCGCGTCAGCGCCGCCGCACCGGCGTGCTGGAGGGCACGACCCACGTCTGCCAGCACTGCCAGGGCTCGGGCCGCGTCCGCTCCACCGAATTCGAGCGCGCTCGCGGCGCTCAGGGCCGTCGAGATCGAGGCCGCCCGCCACGGCGCCGGCGCGGTCACCCTGCGCGTGCCGACGGACGTGGGCCTCTACATCCTGAACGAGAAGCGTCTCTACCTGGCCCGGCTGCAGCAGCTGCAGGGGCTCTACGTCTCGATCCAGCTCGACGAGTTCCTCAGCCACGCCGAACACGAGCTCGAGCGGACCTCGAGCACGCCCCAGGGCCCCATCCCGGCCCTGCCCGACGCCCAGACCGACCTCGCCCAGCTGCCCGCCCTCGACGACGAGGCGGACGACGCCTTCGAGGACGAGGACGAAGAGGAAGACGAAGAGGAAGAGGCGTTCGAGGAAGAGGAGATCGAGACCCTCGAGGACGAAGGCGGCCATGCCGAGGACGCCAACGGCGCGCGCCGCGGACGCCGCCGTCGCCGCCGGGGCCGCCGTGCAGAGCCGGGCGGCGAAGCGCCGCAGCGCGAGCCCGAAGCCGCCGAGGCCGCGGAGACGGCCAGCCGCGATGGCGAAACGCCCGACGGCGAGGAGGACGACGGCGGCCCGCGCGGCCGACGGCGCCGTCGCGGCCGCCGCGGCGGCCGCCGCCCGCGCGAGGAGGGCCGCACGGCCGACGTCTACGCCTGGACCCGCGCGCGCACGCCCGACGGGTCGGATCCCTACGGCTGGTACGACACCGCGCCCGCGCATCGGCCGGCCGATGTTGCGGCCAATGACGCCGGGGTCGCGCCCCAGCCGGCTCCGGCCGCCGCCGAGGCCGCGCCCGTTCCGGCCGAGACGGCCCGGCCCGAGCCCGCCGGCCAGGAGATCTGGGTCGAGCTTCCCGCCGAGGAGGCGCCGGCAAAGCCCGCCCGCGCCCGGCGCAGCCGCGCCAAGGCGGCGCCTGCGCCCGAGACGGTGGCCGAGGCCGTGATCGCGCCCCCGCTCCCGCTGGAGGCGGCCGAGGAGCCCGCGGCCCCGGCCAATGAACCCGGCGAGGCCAAGCCCAAGCGCGCGCGCCGCGCCAAGGCCGCCGCTCCGGCCGAAGCCGTCGCCGAAACGCCCGCCGTCGCCGAGGCGCCGCCCGAGCCCGTAGCCGCCGCCGAGCCGGCGCCGGAACCGGAGCCCGACCCCGCGGAAGTCACCGGCAAGCCAGCGGCGCCGCGCCGCGGGTGGTGGCGCAGGGGCGGTTGAGAGGCTAAGTTCAGGCGGGGCATGCGATCCCGCGCTGGGTCGGGACGTCAGGAGCAGTTGGAATGGCCTCCGCCGACGCACGCCCCTCGACCAAGCCGCCCGTGACGATCCGCCGGCGCCTCGGCGCGGGCGCGGCGTGCCTCCTGGCCGCGCTCAGCCTGTTCCCGAGCGTCCCGCGCGCGCAGGACGACGGCCAGATCTCCCTGATCCGCGACACCGAGATCGAGGAGATCCTGCACCAGGACGCCGACCCGATCTTCGTGGCCGCCGGGCTCAATCCAAAGGCGGTCCAGATCCACATCGTCGGGACCAACGACATCAACGCCTTCGTCTCGGGCGGCCAGCAGCTCTTCCTGTTCACCGGCCTGATCGTCCAGACCAAGACGCCCAACGAGCTGATCGGCGTCATCGCCCACGAGACCGGCCACATGGCGGGCGGGCACCTGGTGCGCTCGGACGAGGGCCAGAAGAGCGCCCTGAAGACCTTCCTTCTGACCATGGGCCTCGGCATCGCCGCCGCGGCCGCCGGCGCCCCGGACGCCGGGGCGGCGCTGATCTACAGCTCCAGCTACTTCGCCACCCTCGACTACCTCGGCTACACCCGAATCCAGGAAGCCGACGCCGACCAGGCCGCGGCCACCTACCTCGAGCGCGCCGGCGAGTTCGGCAAGGGCCTCGTCGATTTCTTCGACACCTTCCGCTACGAGGAGGTCTTCTCCCA
The DNA here is from genome assembly GCA_963775275.1 of uncultured Alphaproteobacteria bacterium. Taxonomy (GTDB): domain Bacteria; phylum Pseudomonadota; class Alphaproteobacteria; order Caulobacterales; family Caulobacteraceae; genus JANWHQ01. The sequence continues at coordinate 4,069,554 of CAVZII010000005.1, forward strand.
CGCCAAGCAGTATCCGTTCTTCCAGAGCCACCCTTTGACCTCGGACCGGATCGAGGCGCTGCAGGTGCGCGCCGAGAAGATGCCGCACTACGACGCGGTGGATTCGCCCGAGGCCATCGAGCAGCACAAGATCATGGTCGCCAAGCTCAAGGCCTTTATCAATCCGCCGCAACAAACCCTTATCGATTATAAGGAATCCGACACATCGTTTCCTGCCAGGTACGCGCGGGCGATCGCCTATTACAAGGAGACCGAGCCCGACCGCGCGGTGAAGGCGATCGACGCCCTGATCGCCGACTACCCCAACAACCCCTACCTCTACGAGCTGAAGGGCCAGGTGCTGTTCGAGGCCGGCCGGATCAAGGATTCCGAAGGGCCCGTACCGCAAGTCCGTCGAGCTGAAGCCCGACGCGCCGCTGCTGCGGATCAACCTCGGCCAGACGCTGGTGGCCGAGGACGACAAGGCCAAGCTCGGCGAGGCCATCTCCCAACTCAAGCGGGCGCTCGACTTCGAGGGCGACAACGCGATGGCCTGGCAGATCCTCGCCCAGGCCTACGACGCCAGCGGCGACGGCGGCATGGCGCGGCTTGCCACGGCCGAGCAGGACTTCGCCCTCGGCCAGCTCAGCGAGGCGCGCGTCTTCGCCATGCGCGCCAGGGCCATGCTGCCCAGGAACACGCCCGAATGGCGGCGCGCCACCGACATCGTGCTTGTATCCAAGCCCTCGAAGGACGATCTGCAGTCCCTCGCGCGCGGCGGCTTCAGGCTCGGCGAGAACTGAGGCCGCCCGCCAAGACCGCATCGATCGGAGACACGTCTCTTGCGCTCACGACTCCTGACCCTGTCCGCGGCCCTGGCGGCGAGCCTGTGCATGGCCAGCTGCACGCGCGCGGCCGAGAACGACGCCTTCGGCCAGAAGGTGCGCGCCTATCTGCTCGCCCATCCCGAGGTCATCGAGGAGGCCGTCGAGAAGCTGCAGAGCAAGCGCGCGGCCGAGGCCGCCGCCGACCTGGACAAGAGCGTCAGGATGGGCGAGTCGGCCCTCGCCAAGGACCCGGCTCTGCGCAAGGCCCTCGAGCAGGATCCGCGCGACTTCGTGGCCAATCCCGCGGGCAAAGTCACCATGACCGAGTTCTACGACTATCGCTGTCCGCACTGCATCAACATCGCGCCTCAGGTCCTGAGCCTGATCCACAGCGACCCGGACGTGCGGGTGGTGTTCAAGGAGATGCCGATCTTCGGCGACACCTCCGAGCACGCCGCGCGCGCCGCCATCGCGGTCAGGAAGGCCGGCGGCGACTACCTCGGCTTCTACAAGACCTTGATGACCACCCACGGCCTGAACGATCAGATCATCGACACGCTGCTCAAGGCCCGGGGGATCGATCCGGCCAAGGCCGAGGACGGGACCGAGCGCAAGGAGGCCGACGCCCAGATCGCCGCCGTCCACAGCCTGGCCGAGAAGCTGTTCCTGACCGGCACGCCGGGCTTCATCATCGGCGATGTCATCGTCCCGGGCGAGGACATGCCGGCCATCAAGGCCGCCATCGCCAAGGCGAAGGCCAGCAAGAGGCGAGCTAGGGCGAGCCTTTGGCAGCACCCCCTCCACCCTCCTTCGCCCTTCGGGCTACGGAGGGTCCCCCTCCCCCAATGGGGGAGGATTTGGGGCCGTTGATCTTCCCCCTTTGGGGGAAGTCCCCGCGTAGCGGGGGTAGGGGGCGATCCAGCCGAAACGTCTTCCCTAGATCAACCCCGCCAGGGGCGAGGACGGATCGGCGTACATGCGCCGGGGCATGCGGCCCGCGAGATAGGACTCCCGTCCCGCGATCACCGCGTGCTTCATGGCGCGGGCCATGCGCACCGGGTCCTTGGCCTGGGCGATGGCGGTGTTCACGATCACCGCGTCGCACCCCAGCTCCATCGCCACGGTGGCGTCCGAGGCCGCGCCCACGCCCGCGTCGACCAGCACCGGGACCTTGGCCTGCTCGACGATCAGCCGGACGTTCACCCGGTTCTGGATGCCGAGGCCCGATCCGATGGGCGCGCCGGCGGGCATGATCGCCGCCGCCCCCGCGTCCTCCAGCTTGCGGCAGAACACCAGGTCGTCGGTGCAGTAGACCATGCACTGGAAGCCCTCGGCGACGAGCAGCTTCAGCGCCTTCAACGTCTCCTCCATGTCGGGATAGAGCGTCCTGGGGTCGGTCAGCACCTCGAGCTTGACCAGGTCCCAGCCGCCGGCCTCGCGCGCCAGGCGCAAGGTCCGCACCGCCTCCTCGCCGGTGGTGCAGCCGGCGGTGTTGGGCAGGTAGGTGAAGCGCCTGGGGTCCAGGAAGTCCACCAGCCGCGGCTGGCCCGGGTCCGACAGGTTCACCCGCCTGAGGGCCACGGTGACGATCTCGGCGCCCGCCGCCTCGGCGGCTGCGGCGTTCTGGGCGTAGTCCTTGTACTTGCCCGTGCCCACGATCAGACGCGAGGTGAAGGCGCGGCCGGCCACGGTCCAGGCGTCGTCGCAGGCCTCCGAAGACTCGATCTTCGTCTGAGCGTTCATAGGTCCCCTTCCCTTCGCCGGCATGACCCGGATCAGGTTCAGCGGGTCGCCGCTTCAGCGGCCTCTCAGTCCCTCGCGCGGGACTCCCCGGAGAACGCGCGGACCCTACGCCCGCCGCCCGCGCGCTTCAACCTGGACAACGGGACTTGGCGAGGAACCACCAACCACACGAACCACACGAACAGTTCATCCCCACAGCGGCCTTCCCGCAAAGCGTTGGCGTGGTTCGTGTCGTTCGTGGTTTCCCTATTGCCTCCAGACCTGTCCTCATTTGCACGCGAAGCTGGACGCCTGCTGCGGATCGCCCTTGCCGTCGTACTGGGCGTGCTGGGGATAGGCGCAGAGCGGCCGGCTGCGGCCCGGGAGCGAGGAGCCCGTCGCAACCACGCTTTCGGGCGCCTGTCCCTTCTCGACCCAGTCCACGAGCGCGGTCAGCAGGTCGAAACGATCCAGCGTCGCCGGCCCGCCGGCGCAGTGCAGCATCCCGGGGACCAGGAACAGCCGGCTGGACTGGGCGAGCTTGTCGGCCCCGCCGTTGTCGGCCTGGAGCCTCTGGTAATAGGTCGCCGTGTCCAGCGCCGAGAACCAGGGGTCGCTCATCCCGTGGTAGAAGATCTGCTTGCCGCCGTGACCGTAGAAGGCCGACAGGTTGGTCCAGTTGTAGGTGTCGACCAGCTGCTGCAGCCCGTTGCCGGCGACCGCCGCGGCGTCCTTCTCCAGGTCCATGCTGGTGGGCAGCGCCCCGCCGCCCACCGGTCCGGCGGTGCTGTTCAGCAGGAAGCCCGGGATGCCGAAGCCCTCGGCCGCGATGCCCGTGTCATAGGCGTGGCCGGCGTAGACCCGCCATCCGTCGGCCGTGACCGGGCCGTCGAAGGCGCTCTTCAGGGCGTCGACCTGGGCCGCGCTCAGGCAGGCGTCGGACTTGGCGCCGTGGCAGCGCAGCGCCGCCGGATCGAAGCGGCAGGCCATGGGATTCATGATCATCCCGTCCGCCAGCCCGTCCAGGCCGTCGCACGCCTTGAGCACGCCGCCCACGATCAGCTTGCGGTCGGCCGCCGAGAACGCGCCGCCCGGGACCGGCTTGCCCGTCTTCGGGTCCTTGGGCGCGATGCGGTTGAAGGCCACCGCCGCCCACTTCAGCGCGAGGTTGGAGTTGCCCGTGCGCATGGCCGGCGCGCCGGTGACGATCCCGTCGAACATCATCGGATAGCGCTCGGCCGCCTCCATCCCCTCGCGCCCGCCGGTGGAGCAGCCGGTGAAATAGGACCGGTCGGCGGGCCGTCCGTAGTAGGCGCCGACCAGCGCCTTGCCCACGCGCGCGACGGTCGGCACGGACTTGTAGGCGAAGTCCAGCGCCGCGCGCTGGTCCTTGGTGAAGGAGTCGTCGAACACCGCTCCGGACCTGTGCCCGCCGTCGGTGGAGATCACCGCGAAGCCGCGCGCCAGCGCCGGACGGTCGCCCGCGGCCACCGCGCCCAGAGGCGGCGCGAGGTTCCCGTTCAGCCCGCCGCCGCCCTGCATCAGGAAGCGGCCGTTCCAGTCGTCGGGCAGGGCGATGGCGAAGCCCAGGCCATAGGCCTTGCCGTCCGCCCCCTCGTGGCCGCCGATGGTCCCCTCCACCCGGCAGTAGGCGGGGAAGGCCACGGTGTTCTTGTCCGCGGGCGAGAACCCCATCTGGACGGTCCCGGGCGGGGCGGCGGGAACCTCCTCCGCCTTGGTGATCGCCACGTCCTGGCCCGCCAGCTCGAGCGCCGCCATCGACGCGCAGGGCTTGGCCGCCGCCTGCGCCTGTCCTGTCGCCGCGGCGCCGGCCGCCAGCGCTGTCAGTCCCATCACCCAGGCCAGCTTCATCGTCCCGCTCCCCATCGTCGATCTGTTGCGCCGCCGGGGCGGCAAGGCGAAGCTAGTGTCCCATTCCGAAGTTCGCCAGCGCTTTTTGCCAGGCAGATGCGAACTTCGGAATCGAGGACACTAGCAAGTCTAGATCTAGGTGGTTTAAGGATCAGAAGTTCGCAATGCGGGAGCCGCCTCATCATGCGAACTTCTGATCCACCACGTGCCATCGAAGTTCGCCAGCGCATTTGCAAGGCGGATGCGAATTCGAAGTAAGGACACTAGCTTGTCTAGTGGTTTACGGATCAGAAGTTCGCAGCCGAGGTCCGCCATCATCATGCGAACTTCTGATCCACCACACTAGGCCGCCGTGAACGCGGGTTCAATCGCTGCGGCCCGTCTCGGGCTTGCGCTCGATCAAGGCCAGCGGCAGGCTCGGCGCCAATGTGGGTGATGATAATGCGCGCGACCGTTCCGATCCTCGCTGCGATGCTGGCCGCCTCGGCGGGCGCCGCGCTCGCGGCTGATCCGCCCTATCAGGTCGCCGCGGGCAAGCTGATCGCCCAGCGCAACTGCGGCGTCTGCCACGCCGTCGGCGTCGGCCCGAGCCCGCTTGCCGCCGCCCCGCCCTTCCGCGAGCTCTACCATCGCTATCCCCCGGGCGGCCTCGAGCAGATCCTCGAGGAGGGCATGCTGGCGCCCACCGAACCGCCCGAAGAGGGCGCGCCTCGCCGCCACCCGCGCATGCCCCAGTTCACCCTCGGCCCGGACGAGGTCGCGAACCTGAAGGCCTATCTGAAAAGCCTCGAACCGGCGAACTGAGGCGGGGCGCCGAGCCCGGCCCCCTCCGGCCCTTCGGGCCACCTCCCCCAGAGGGGGAGGATTTTCGTCTCTTGATCTTCCCCCTCTGGGGAAGTCCGCCCGAAGGGCGGGATGGGGGCGTCAGGCAGGGCGGAAGGCGCCTACCCGCCGCCCACGAACTGGACGATCTCCAGCCGGTCGCCGTCGTTCAGCGGCGCGGCGGCGTAGGCCGAGCGCGGCACGATCTCGAGATTGCGCTCCACGGCGACCTTCCGGGGGTCGAGCCCGAGCGCGCGCACGAGGCCCGCGACGTCGGCCACGCCGTCGAACGCCCGCTCCTCGCCGTTGATCGTCAGCCTCATCGTCCACAACCGATCCGGGGCCGAAACTTGTGACCCTCCGCCGGGCTGGATACAAGACGGCGGAATCACGGCGGGCCCGATGCCTAAACCGATCTATGTCTTGAACGGGCCCAACCTCAACCTGTTGGGGACCCGCGAGCCGGACATCTACGGCGCACAGACGCTGGAGGACGTGCGCGGGCGCTGCCTGCGCCGGGCGGCCGGCCTCGGCTTCGAGGTGGAGTTCCGCCAGACCAACCACGAGGGCGAGCTGGTCGACTGGGTCCAGGAGGCGCGCGAGAAGGCCGCGGCGCTGGTGATCAACCCCGCGGGCTACGGGCACACCTCGGTGGCCCTGCTCGACGCCCTGAAGACGCTCGACTGCCCGATCATCGAGTGCCACCTGTCCAATCCCGCCGCGCGCGAGCGCTTCCGGCGCTTCACCTATGTCTCGCTCGCGGCCAAGGGCGTGGTGTCCGGCTTCGGCGCGATGAGCTACGAGCTCGCGATCGAAGCGGCCGCCGCGCTGGCTGGTGAGGTGAATTTGACGTTCGTCCCACATTCGGGGAGGTCGGAGTGACGAACGTCAAATTCGTAAACCCCACTGGAATCTATACTTTGCTAGCGTCCTTTTCGACTCTGACGTTCGTTCAGCGCCGCCCTCCGGGGCGGTGACGAACGTCAAAGTCGGGGCGCTAGCGCCGCCTGACCCCAGTTTCGAGGGCTTCCCACCGATGGCAGACGACGAGGGCAAGGACGATCCGATCGACATCGAGCTGGTGCGCCGCCTGGCCGACCTGCTGACCGAGACCGGGCTGACCGAGATCGAGGTCGAGAAGGGCGCGCTCAGGGTCAAGGTGGCCCGAGGGCTTTCGGTCGCCGACGTCGAATCCATTCCCGCCCTGCAGGCGCCCGCCCAGCCGGCGGGCCTGATCGCCGCGCCCGGCGCCCAGCCCGCGCCCGCCGAGATGCGCGGCGAGCTGGTCAAGTCGCCGATGGTGGGGACGGTCTACCTCCAGCCCAATCCCGGCGCCGATCCCTTCGTGAAGGTGGGCGAGCGCGTCGAGGAGGGCCAGACCCTGGTGATCATCGACGCCATGAAGACGATGAACCCCGTGCCCGCGCCCCGCGCCGGCCGGGTGCTGCAGATCCTGGTGGACGACGAGCAGCCCGTGGAGTTCGGCGAGCCGCTCGTGGTCATCGAGTAGCCGGGCGGCATGTTCGACAAGATCCTCATCGCCAACCGCGGCGAGATCGCGCTCCGCATCCACCGCGCCTGCAAGGAGATGGGGATCTCCACGGTGGCGGTGCACTCGGACGTGGACGCCACGGCCATGCATGTGCGCCTGGCCGACGAGAGCGTCTGCATCGGCCCCGCCCCGGCCGCCAAGAGCTACCTGAACATCCCCTCGATCATCTCGGCCTGCGAGATCACCGGCGCCCAGGCGATCCACCCCGGCTACGGCTTCCTTTCCGAGAACGCCCGCTTCGCCAGGATCGTCGAGGCCCACGGCCTGACCTTCATCGGCCCCAGGCCCGAGCACATCGAGATGATGGGCGACAAGATCGCCGCCAAGGTAGCCGCCAGGTCCGCCGGCATCCCGGTGGTGCCCGGCTCGGACGGCGCGATCAGCGACGATGACGAGGCCGTGGCGGCGGCCGAGGCCATCGGCTTCCCGGTGCTGGTCAAGGCCGCGGCCGGCGGCGGCGGGCGCGGCATGAAGGTGGCCAAGAGCCGTGACGACATCGTCCAGGCGGTGATGACCGCCAAGGCCGAGGCCAAGGCCGCCTTCGGGGACGATGCGGTCTACCTGGAGCGCTATCTCGAAAAGCCCCGGCACATCGAGCTGCAGATCATCGCCAACTCCTTCGGCAACGTCTGCCACCTGGGCGAACGGGACTGCTCGCTCCAGCGCCGCCACCAGAAGGTGATGGAGGAGGCGCCCTCCCCGGTCATCGACGCCGCCACCCGCGCCCGGATCGGCGAGACCGTGGTCGAGGCCATCCGCAAGATCGGCTACCTCGGGGTCGGCACCATCGAGTTCCTCTACGAGGACGGCGAGTTCTTCTTCATCGAGATGAACACCCGCCTGCAGGTGGAGCACCCGGTCACCGAGGCCATCACCGGCATCGACCTCGTGCGCGAGCAGATCCAGGTGGCCGCCGGCCGTCCGCTGTCCTTCCGCCAGAAGGACATCGTGCTCGAGGGCCACGCCATCGAGTGCCGGATCAACGCCGAGAACCCGCGCACCTTCGTCCCCTCGCCGGGGCTGGTCACCGACTTCCACGCCCCCGGGGGCCTGGGCGTGCGCCTGGATTCGGCGATCTACGCCGGCTACTCGATCCCGCCCTACTACGACAGCCTGGTGGGCAAGCTGATCGTGCATGGCCGCGACCGGCCCGAATGCATCGCGCGCATGCGCCGCTCGCTCGCCGAGATGGTCGTCGGCGGGATCGAGACCACCACGCCTCTGTTCCAGGACCTCCTGGCCCAGCCGGACATCATCAAAGGCGACTACAACATCCACTGGCTCGAGCAGTGGATCAAAGCGGGCGGGTGAGGCATCGTCATGGCGGGCCGAGCTTGGCCAGCCTTCTCCCCTTGCGGGAGAGGGTCGAAGACGGAGACCCGGGCCGCGCGGGCCCGATCCTGATCCCATGCGCCCCTTCACCACCGAGGACCTGCTCGACTGCTACCGCCGCGGCGTCTTCCCGATGGCCGAGGCGCGCGGCGACGATCGCATCTACCTGATCGACCCGGACGAGCGGGGGATCATCCCGCTCGACGGCTTCCACATCCCGCGCCGGCTGGCGCGCACCATCCGCGCCGATCCGTTCGAGATGCGCATCGACAGCGCCTTCGGCCGGGTGGTCGAGGAATGCGCCAGGTCCGCGCCCGGCCGCTACGAGACCTGGATCAGCCGCCCGATCCAGGGCCTCTACCAGCAGCTCTTCCTCGAGGGCGCGGCCCACAGCGTCGAATGCTGGCTCGGCGACCGGCTTGTGGGCGGGCTCTACGGCGTCTGCCTCGGCGGCGCCTTCTTCGGCGAGAGCATGTTCTCGCGCGAGCGCGACGCCAGCAAGGTCGCCCTGGCGCACCTGGTGGCGCGCCTGCGCGTGGGCGGCTACCTGCTGCTGGACGCCCAGTTCATGACCGAGCACCTCGCCCAGTTCGGGACCCTCGAGATCTCGCGCGCCGAGTACCTGGAACGGCTGGCGCGCGCCACCGGGCGCAGCGGCGACTTCTTCCGCTTCCCCGCCTATGCGCCCGGAGAGGCCATCTTGCAGGCGATCAGCCACACGTCATAGACCGGGTGCGAGAAGGGGTGCGGCCCGGGCGTGTCGGCGAACATCCAGCCCCGGTAGACCAGCTTGATCGGATTGGACGGCCGCCCGGGCAGCGACGGCGGCTGGGAGTCGATCTCCACGTGGGCGGCCATCGGGTCGCCCGGATCGCCGCTCTGGCAGGTGTTCACCAGGAAGATCAGGCCCTTGTAGCGGATGAACTTGTGCACCGGCGCCTCGAAGCGGAGGCTCTCGGCCGTCACCTTGTCCAGCACCTGCAGCACCGCCGCCGTGTAGAGCACGCGCTTGGGCGGGGCGGGCTTGGCCGGCGCGCTCGACGCGTCCGAGGCCGGCGGCGCCGCGGAGGCGGCGGGCGGGGGCGGCGCGGCCGCCGCCTCTTCCTCGGGCGGCATGTCGCCGAGCACGGGGGCGGGGGGCGGCCGGGGCGCGGGAGCGGGCCTGGGCGCGACCGGCGCCGGCGGGGCGACCGCCGAGGGCGCGGGCGGCTGGGGCGCGGCGGGGGCTTCGGCGGCGGGCTGCGCTACGGCCAGGCCGAACCCCAGGGCGGAGGCGGCGCCGAGCGCGATCAGCAGGGGGCGGGACGCGCGCCGGACCACCAGCGCAGGCCTATTCCGGCGACCAGGGTTCGTAGTCGCCGGTCGCGCTGGCGCGCTCGCCGCCCCGCGCGATCGAGCCCATGGGACGCCAGGCGTGGATCGTCCCGGTCAGGTTGGGCTCGTGCGGCTTTTCCCAGGCCCGGCGCTTCAGCGGCGCCACGGTGGGCGGGTCGTCGAAGGTGTAGTGCATCCAGCCGTGCCAGTCGGGCGGGATCTTGGAGGCCTCGGCATAGCCCTTGTAGATCACCCAGCGCCGCTTGCGGCCGACGTCGTAGCTGTCCTTGTCGTCCTTGGCCTCGTAGTAGCGGTTGCCGAACTCGTCCTCGCCCACGAAGACGCCGCGCCGTCCGATCGTGAACAGGGTCCCGATCGTCGCCCCGTTCCACCAGCTGAAGATCCGTCCGAGCACTATTCCGCACCGAGGTTGCCGCCCCAGGCAATAGCCGCTCGGCCCGGTGCTGGCTAGTGCATCGTAGCAGACGGATGATTCATCATCCGTCTGTGGTTCGATGCACTAAATCAAAGACTTGTGCTGCAAGGCCCAGCCCTCGCCTGCGCCGGTCCCGGCCGCTGCGCAGCCGCTGCGCCACGCCCGGCCTGTGAGTCCCGGTCCTGCCAACGCGCGCCAGCGCGTCCAGCAGGAGAACGCGGAGTTCGCAGAGGAATCGCGGAGTTCGCAGGGGACTCCCTCTGCGTCCTCCTTTCCCGTCTCAGCGTGCTCTGCGTCTCCTCTTACAGGTGACGCCAAGCCTGCCGTTCAGGCCACAAGCCGGCCCTGGCGGGCCGCGAGCCCCTCGCCGGCCAGGGCGCGAGTCGGTTCCGGTCCTGCGCGCCCGCCCTTCTCAAGATGTTGTGGATCACTGGCGCTCGGCCACAACATCTGTTGCGGCGAGGGGGGCCAGGCTCTAGCCTTCGCCCTGTCGCGCCAGTCCCGGAGCCCGCATGCGCTTCCCGTCCCGATTCGCCGCCCCGCTCCAGAGCGCCCTTCGCGAGGTCGAGCGGCCGGACGGCGTGGACCAGGTGCTGGCGCCTGCGTCCTGGTCCTCCGCGCAGATCGAGGCCTGGCTCGACTGGGCCGACGCCCTGGGGCTGGAGCCCCAGGACGACCCCGACCGGCTGCTGAACGGGGCGCTGGACGCCTGGGCCGCCCGCGTCGCCGAGCTCGGCCGCCGCGAGGGCCTGTTCGAGTCCCGCCGCGACGAGGCCGCCTTCGCCGCCGACCTCGCCGCGACCATGGCGCTGGGCCTGGCCGCGCCCGGCCTGCCGCGCGAGGAAGGGATGCAGGGCCCGCTGGCCGTCGGCGAGCCGGCCTTCGAGGCCGCCGTGCGCGCGCGGCTCGCGCAGGCGCGGGGACGGCGCGCCGCGATCGAGGGCGCGGACGCCGTCGGCGCGCGGATGCAGGCGGTCGTCGACGCCATCCTGCGCTGCGAGGGCGACGCCCAGGCCTGCGCCGACCCGCGCCACAACGCCGCCCTCGCCAGGGCCGCGCGCGCGGCGCTGCAGGCCGGCGCTTCGGAGTCCGCCGTCCAGCAGGCGATCGCCCTGGCCCGCGCCGGCGAGCGCGACTGGCGCGTGCGCCTGGACGCCGAGCCCACGCCCGCTCCGGCCCTGGCGGCCCACGCCGCGCGCGATCTGGTCCTCGCCCGCGCCGGGCCGGCCCTTCTGGCGGCGCGCTTCGCCTGGGAGACCGGCGATCTGGTTCTCGCCTTCGACGCGGACGACGCCGGCCGCGCCCTCGACGCCTCGCGCGCCTGCGTCGCGGCCCTGGCGGTCGACCGGTTCTGGACGGCCGACGGCTTCGACGAGGCGGGCTTCTCGGCGCTCGTGCGGCTGTGGACCACGGCCCTGCGCCTCGGCCGCTCGGGCGACGGCGCGGGCCGGCCCGCGGGCCTGGTCCTGGCCGGCCTGTCCGAGCTCCTGGTCCGCCAGGGCCTGGCCTATGGCTCCGACGAGGGCCGCGTGGCCGCCGCGGCCGTGCAGGCGCGGCTCGTCGAGGCCGCCCGCGCGGCGTCGGCCGAGCTCGCAGGGGCCGCCGGCGACGAGGCCCCTCCCCTCGCCGTCCTGGCCCAGGACCCGGACCTGTCGCTGCGCCTGGGCGGCCTCTCGCTCGGCGGCGCGCCCTGGACCGGCCCGGCCATGGACGCCGAGATCGAGGACGGCGTCGTGCGCACCCTGGCGCCGGCGGCCATCGCGGGCCTCGAGCGCCTGGGGATCGATCCCGCCGAGGCGCAGGCGCGGCTCGAGGGCCGGGGCCTGCTGGCGGACGCGCCGGGCGTCGGGCGCGCGGCGCTGGAGGCCAAGGGCTTCACCGACCACGAGATCGCCCAGGCGGAAGCGGCCCTGGCCGAAGGCCGGCCCCTGCGCGCGGCCTTGTCGCCCGAGGTCCTGGACGAGGGGTTCCTGCGCGACGTGCTCGGCGCCTCGGCCGAACAGCTCGCCGATCCGGGCTTCGACGTCCTGGCCCTTGCCGGCTTCGGGCCGGACGAGATCGCCAGCGCGCAGATCCACCTGCGCGCCGGCGCGAGCCTTGCGGCCTGGACCGCCCTGCCCGCCGCCCAGCGCGCCGTGTTCGCCGGCGCGGACGAGATCGCCGCCTCCGACCGGCTGGCCATGGCCGCGGCGCTGGAAGCCGCCGCCGGCGCGCCGAGCCTCCTCGCCGTCCCCCTGGCCGAAGGCGCCGGCCCCGAGGCCGCCGCGGCGGTCCTCGCCGAGGCCGCCCGTCTCGGCGCGCGCGCGGTCCGCCTCCTGCCGCCGCCGCCGCACGCCCTGCCGCGCCTGGAGCTGCCGCCGCTGGAGGAGGAGCCCAGGGCCCGCCGCCCCGAGCCCGCCTCGCCCGTGGTCACCGAGCGGATCGTCGAGAAGATCGTCGAGCGCGACCGCGCGCGGCGCAAGCTGCCGGACCGGCGCAAGGGCTACATCCAGAAGGCGGCCGTGGGCGGCCACAAGGTCTATCTGCACACCGGCGAGTACGACGACGGCGAGCTCGGCGAGATCTTCGTCGACATGCACAAGGAGGGCGCGGCCTTCCGCTCGCTGATGAACAACTTCGCCATCGCGATCTCCATCGGCCTGCAGTACGGCGTGCCGCTGGAGGAGTTCGTCGACGCCTTCGTCTACACCCGCTTCGAGCCGGCCGGGCCGGTGACCGGCAACGACTCCATCCGCTCGGCGACCTCGATCCTGGACTACATCTTCCGCGAGCTGGCGGTCTCCTACCTCGACCGCGAGGACCTGGCCAACGCCGATCCCGACGCCCTGCACGCCGACGGCCTCGGCGGCGGCGTTTCCGACGGCGCGGCCCCCGGCCAGGAGCCCGAGCCCCTGCCCGCCTCCATGTTCATCTCCAAGGGCTTCTCGCGCGGCGCGGCGGGCGACAACCTCATCGTGCTGCCGGTCGGCGGGCGCAGCGGCGCACGCGAGTCCGGCCGCGCCCGTCCGGCCTCCACCGGGACCGCCCCCGACGTCTGCGCCGACTGCGGCGAGCTGGCGGTCCGCGACAATGGCTCGGGCCTCGTCTGCGAATCCTCCGGCGCCCCTGCGGGCGTGCCCAGATCGGGCGGCTCGGAAGGAAGCCTTTAGCGGACGGCGGGTCCGGCTGGTTTGGCCTTCTCCCCTTGTGGGAGAAGGTGGCGGGCGGATGCCCGCCGGATGAGGGGTCGCACGGGCCCCGCAGCTACAAGCCGATGGCTCGGAACACCGCCGACCCACAGGCTCGCCATCGGAACCGACGTCCGCGTTCTTGAAGCGCAGCACCTTGAATCCCTGGGCTTCCAATCAAGCATCCCTGGCCGCATCGCGGGCTTCGTCGTGCAAGGGGCCGTCCGCCTCGATGATGACGCGATGCCTCAGGCAGACGAAGTCGACGATGTAGGGCCCGATCGGAACTTGTCGCCTGAACTTCAGGTCTGCGAGGCGGCGGTTGCGCAAGACCTTCCAGAGCCGATCCTCGACGCCGGCCGGTGCATGACGCATCCGGCGTGCAAGCGTTATCAGCTTGGTAGGCTTGCCCACGCACGCAGCATCGCAAATTGGCTGCGCATGCGCGACCCCTCACCCGGCCTGCATACGCAGGCCACCCTCTCCCGCAAGGGGAGAGGGTTTCGCCGTCTGACCTGGAAGGGGCCTGCTAACGTCTTGGTCCTAAGCTTGCCGGTGGGACGGCGTATCGTCTCGTCACCGCCCGGGCTGCGTCAAAATCGAACTCCCGATCCTGATCCTCGCGGGCGCCGTGGCGCTCGCCGCCCCCGCCATGGCCCAGAACGCCGGCCAGATCGCCCGCGCGCGCGCCGGCGCCAGCTGCCCCGGCTGCAACCTCTTCCAGGCCGACTTCGGGGGCCTCAGGCTCAAGGGCCGCAACTTCTCGGGCGCGCGCCTGCGCCAGGCCGACCTCAGCCTCTCGGTGATGAACCGCACCAGCTTCGCCGGCGCCGACATGCGCGACGTCAACGCCTATGGCGGGGTCTTCTCGAGCGCCAGTTTCGCCCGCGCCAACCTGACCCACGCCAGCTTCGTGGGGACCTATCTGCAGGGCGCGAGCTTCCGCGGCGCGACCCTCGTCGGGACCAACTTCTCCGGCGCCGAGATGGACCGCGCGCGCGGCCTCACCCAGCGCCAGCTCGACGAGGCCTGCGGCGACGGCTCCACCCGCCTGCCGCCCGGAATGCGGATTCCCTACTGCCGGTAGGGGCGCGTCGGCGGCCGCATCTCCTCAGCTCCGATCGCCCGGCGAAGGCCAACAAGCGCTAAGTTGGGGGCTGCGCTGCGAACCCTCTCCCCTTGCGGGAGAGGGGTGAGGATTGGCCGCCGCCTGCAAGGCGGCGGCATGCGAACGACAACGACTTGTCGATCGCCAAGACGAACGCCCGCAGATGGGCTGCGGGCTGGGCGGATGCAGGCCGGGTGAGGGGTTGAAGACGCTGGCCGGATAGGGCTTTCGCCCTCTCATCCGGCCGCCATTCGGCGGCCACCTTCTCCCGCAAGGGGAGAAGGTCCGCTCAATCACCTGCCCAACTTGGCGCTCATGGGGCGAAGGCCGGGGCAATCGGATGAAGAGGCCATGAGCAGGAACGGCGGGGCCCCTTCTTCCCCGCCCAGCCCCGTGCTAGGCGGGCGCGGGCCGCAGGAATTCGGGGAGACGACACCGCATGTTCTCGCACATCATGGTCGGGACCAACGACGTGAAGAAGGCCAAGGCCTTCTATGACGCCATCCTGGGGACGCTCGGCGTCGAGATTCCGCCCGACCAGGGCGACCGCCTGTTCTACCGCAGCCCGACCGGCGCGCTGGGCGTCACCACGCCCATCAACGGCGAGCCCGCCAGCCACGCCAACGGCGGAACCATCGGCTTCAACTGCTCCTCCCCCGACCAGGTCAAGGCCTGGCACGACGCCGGCGTCGCGGCCGGCGGGACCAGCATCGAGGACCCGCCCGGCGTGCGCGACTTCGGAACCATGAAGATGTACCTCGCCTATCTGCGCGACCCGGACGGCAACAAGCTCTGCGCCGTCCACTTCATGAGCTGAACGGCGCCCCGAAGGACAGGCCCGCCAGGTGCGGCGCCTGTCCGGCCTCGCCCCCAACTCGTCATCGCGCGCAGCGAAACGCCGCAGCGCCTGGGGCGCCCATTACCGGTATTATGCAGCAGAAGGGACCACGGGCGCGGGCTGTCATCAGCTAAGCTCTGACGATGCGTCAGATCAGTTTGACGAGGGCCACAACGGCGACGACCGCGGCCATCACCATCAGGCCGAATTTGATGGTCAGCCGCAGCTCCAAGAGCTTCAGCTCCGTCTTCAGCTGCGCGAACTGCACATCGGCCATGGCGGGATTCTAGTGAAGCGGAGTCGCGCTGTCACGGCGAACCGCTCGCACGTGGTCACGGCGCTGCGGCGCAAGTATGCCGAGCTGAAGGGCGAGCTGAAGTACGCCGCAGCGCTCGACACCGGCCCGCTTGTGCTCGCGATCAACCAAGTCGGGTGCGTCCTCAGGATGTTCAGCCCTGACGAGGATCTAACCGCCATCGCGCCCGTGCGGCCCTATGCCCATGACCGCCGCGCCTGGGCGCGCACGGCGCTCGACATCCTCAGAACCGCTAACCGGCCCATGACCGCCCGTGAGCTGGCCAGGCGCGTCCTGGCAGCCACAGGAGCCGCACCCACGCCCGACACGCTGTCATCGGTCGAATGCTCTCTACACGCCGTCCTCGGGCGGTTGGAGGGGCGGGGCGTGGTGCGAGAAGATGGTGAGCCGAAGCGCTGGTTGGTGGCGCTAAACCCGACGGTCTGAACGTGTTATGAGCAAATTGCTCAACAAGGGAGAGTCGATTGTGATTCAGCCAAAGAAAAGGAATTTCATCAGCTCGGCGAAGGGAACAGCCGAAGAGCGCCAAGCCGTCGCGTTAGAGTTCATCGCTCACTATCTCGATTTGATAGAATCCCACCTTGATAAACTCTCAAGCGGGGAGCCGAACGCCATGCTCGTTTCGGCTCTGGGCAAACTTGAGAAGGCGGTGCGGAAATAAATCCTAGTTCCGCTATTTCGGCGGACGACATCTGATCCCACACCTCAAGTATTTTGTGCATTTGTGAAAGAGAATACCCGAGCGTCATGAACTGAATTGGGCGCGGTTTCGAGAGCGTTGATTTTGACACGACCACGCCTTTCGCGTAGATTTATCCGCGCGATAGCTGCTCGCCGTCGATAAGGCCGGGCGGGGCTGCAACCCCGCATCCGTCCATTGCCCGCACGTCCAAGCACCGGCTGATTTGGAATCTAGCCGGTTGGAAAGGTGCGAGCAATGGACCTCTACTGCATAGAAGCTGACACGGCAGAGCTGGACGCCCAGCTTCGGGCTTTAGCGCCGCAAGGACGAGAAGATTTCCTTGCCGCGCTCCAGCGCGAGCCGAAGGAAGAAGCCGTCGAGGTCTTCCTTCGAGACTGTGTGCCCGCAAGTCGCGCAGGTGAACCCAACAAGGTCAGAGTAGGACTTCGGCTGCGCGGCTCCGTTGAAGGTCGTGCAAGCACATGACGGACATGGGAATTTGGGATGGTTGTCCATAACGGACTCCTTCATCTCGGGCGGGAGCCAGCACCCTTGGGATTGTGGCGTCTCACGACGCGACAGATTGTCTGCGACGGCTCCGGGTTTGTGTCGCAGACCTAGGGGCCGGTTCGGTTAGTGGCCGAATCGGCCCCGTCATTCTTACGCCCAAACCAGATCAAGCGGCGTGCCGCTGCCAGTAGCCCTTCCACTGGCGGCTGACCGGGTGCGCCAGCGCGGCGCCGGTCGCCATCAGGTATTGCTCGCCGTTGCTGACCCGGCGGTTGTCTTCCCGCCATGCCATCTCGTTCGCATAGGCCGAAAGGTACGGCCCGGCGAGATGGTGATGGATGCCGATCTCGGCGCGACGGATGCGGGAGAACCAGGACTCGGCTTGGTTCGTGCAGGCCTCGGCGGTCGAATACGCCTCGGTATGGTTGATGCGGCGGGTCAGGTAGCGGGCGTGGAGCGCATCCCAATGGGAGGCTTCGTCCGCATAGACCGTGGCGTCTGAGGCGACCACGTCGCCGATCTTGGCAACGGCGTCACCTTCCGCGCGGAACACGAACGGCAGGGATTGGCCCCGGCGCTCGCGCATCACGACCACGACGCGGCGCTTGCCGGTCTGATGCTCGGCCAGCCGGCGGTCGATCCGGTCTTCCTTGCGGTTGGCAGGCTTCACGTAGCCGCCGAAGTAGGCGCCGTCGATCTCGACTTCGCCGTCCAGGGTTTGGCCGTGCTGGGCCGCGCCAAGGGCCTCGCGGAGCTTGTGGGAGAGGACGAAGGCCGTGCGGTACTGCACGTCCAGGTCCCGGCTGAGCTGGAGCGCCGAATGACCCTTCGCGCCGTTCACGAAGATCGCGATAGCGGCCAGATAGTCGCGGATCGGCAGCTTGCGGCTGGCGAAGATCGTCCCGCTCGTGACGCTGAACTTGTGGCGGCAGGCAGCACACTTGAAGCGGCGGTTGTCGCTCAGCTCGTAGACCGTGAGGCAGCCGCAGCGCGGGCAGACCGGCGCGCCCTCAGTGCTCGCCCAGCGGATCGACTTGAAGGTGTCGAAGGCCTCGTCATCGGACAGGCGCATCACCTTCGCCAGCGACAGCGTGCGGGCCGCTGCTGAGAGAAGGAAGTGCTGGCCTGGTTGCCTGCGAGCCACTTTTCATCACATCCGATGACGTTGCATCAGATGTAGCGGTGGACCGTCACTCTTTCAAGTGCTATTTCATCAAATACGATGATTTTTCGGCGCAGATGGAGGCGGCCCGATGGACGATGCCAGCAAGGCGTATCAGGACAAGGCCAAGGGAATGCTCAGGGCGGAAATCGCGCGCCGGAATCTCAGCTATGACGAGCTGGCGCAGAAGCTCGCGGCCGTCGGGATTCAGGACAACGCCCGCAACCTGTCGAACAAGATCGCCAGGGGCGGTTTCACCGCGGGGTTTTTCGTCGCCTGCATGGAGGCGTTGGGGGTGACCGAGCTTCGCCTTAATTAGGCTCCGGGAGGGTCATCGTATGATGGGGATTGTCCTGGCTGATAGTCATCTGACCCGAGGCAAGATGAAGACTAAGGGAGGTGCGAGCGGTTGGCGTGTCTCCCGTGACTAAGATATCAAACGTATAGTCCCCAGGGTCTATATCGAAGTCAAACAGTTCTTCATATACATGAATTTGTGATAAATCTCTAGATACCTGGAATATCTCAACGCACTTTTGTACCTTATCGATATTGAAGCAACTCCTGTCCCGCTTTCCTTGTCTATAGGCTTGTAGCCTTTTTGTCGTCATCGGTGAAAATTCGTCCGCCCCCCCATGCACTTGGGGTGCCCCATTTTGCGATATCCTCATGCTGCAACGCACCAAAATCACTCCAGGGCCAGAATTACGAACGGGTATCTTAACACAATACCAATCGTCGTCTTTGACGAGGAGGAATTTTCCTATTGAAATTTTGGTTATAGTTAGAATAGCTACTCGGTAGGCTAGGCCAACAATAGCGAGAACGCCCGCTCCGATGAAATAATACCAGAGCGGCCACGGGCAATATCCGAAATGGTGCAGCACGGCATTCACCATGCCGCTCACAACTGGCGCGGCTGCGAATCCGGCGCTCGCTGGCCAGCGCCATATCCGCAATGACCAATGGTCGGGCCAAATGAGGACCCTGACCGTCTGCCATAGGACGCGACCTGAGTATCCCATCCCGCCACCCTGCCCGGACTCAGCCGGGGGGTGCAATCGGAAGCTACGGCGAGGCAGTCAGCGGGCCGGCTCATGGCCTAGTCCCATCTGCTGCATAATACCGCCCATTACCGGTGTTATGTAGCAAGTGGGACCGGACGTGATGCGTAAGCCCGCTCCAATGGCGGCGTGCGCCGTCGGTTTCGATGACGCATCAGACTCCTCAATTCGGCTATTGCTGGCCACGGCGGTTCCTCTTCGCCGGGGCGGCTACGGCGATCATAGTTGTATTCGCCCTTCCCTCTGAAGGGAGTTGCGATGACAAATTTAGCCCCGGGCTTATGTCGATGGGCGCAAAAACCTCCAATGTACTCATGGCCCATGAGGTCCCTATATCGAACATAGCCCATGATAAACCAAGATCTAGATGGGTCAGAGGGGGGAATCAGGATGGGCTCTCCATTAAAGTACCTCTTTGGGCGAGTGGTGAATTTCTGGGAAGGTTTGTCAACGCCGACAACAACACCGGATGGCACTGTCCAGCCTCCGCCTTGTCCAGGACATGGTGCAACTGGTTGTGCGCCAAAAGCCTCGTGAAGAATGGGGCGGACCCAAAGATAACCTATGATGGCGGGCGTCTTCCCGTGATTGATGAAGCAATAGGGAACGGGAGCCAGCTCAAGTTCGAGATCGGTCGCGCCATCAACTCGATCCTGCTCCAAGAACTCAAGAACGAGAAAGGGCCGCTCAATGCCTTCCAGGGCCTTCCTCGCTATCTCGGTTGCCTCCACGGCTGCCTCGGTGGCGCGGGCGGAGAACAACAAGGCCCAACCCACAAAGGCGATACCGACGACGCTGAAGGCCAATTGCCAGACGCCAAGATCGAACGAGGCCTCGGCGGCATCCGCTTGCCTAGCCTCTTGCTTCAAGCTTTTGTCGCCGCAGTCATGGCCCTCAGTGCAGTGGGCCTCGGTGCGGGCATCTATCTGTGTTCGTTGCCGATGCACCGCATCGACCCAGCTAGAGGCCGCCAAGATGGTGCCAACGAGCCCTAGGAAACACAGGGCCGTCAGGAATCGTCCAATCTCAGCGCGCTCACGCCCATCGCGACCAAGCATTGGATCAAGAAGGCTCCCGTGAATCCACCCCGGCTGATCTTGTTCCTCAGATTGGCCTCTGTCTCGCGGATTCCGAGCGCGGCCAGCTTATCGACCAGGCCGGCATAGCTGATCTGCCGCTTCACCATCTCGCTACGTAGCAGGCCCTTGGTGTAGGCCACCCAATCGCGGTCCATCGTGCGCCTCCGGTTCCGTGTCGAATGTCACCATATTCGATGCGAACGCCATTGACAACGGGGCGCGTTAGCATCATATCTCATTACGCACGTAACGGATGTGATGACAAATGGCTCGGCAGCGCGGACAACACTTCCTCCTTTCGGCCCAGGCCCGCACCCTGTCGCTCGCCAAGGTCATGCGTCTGTCGGATGAAGGCGCCTGGCAGACCTTCAAGGACATCCGCTGGGCCGACACCGAAGGCGATCCGGTCTGCCCGAGCTGCGGCTGCGTGACGATCTACTGGCTGAACGACAATCGCCGACTTCAAGTGCTCGGGCTGTGGCCACAAGTTCAGCGTCACGTCCGGGACCATCTTCGCCAGCCGCAAGCTCGCGATCCGGGACATCCTCGCCGCCATCGCGATCTTCGTGAACGGCGCCAAGGGCCACTCCGCGCTGCAACTGAGCCGGGACCTGGACGTGCAGTACAAGACGGCCTTCGTCCTCTCCCACAAGATCAGGGAAGCCTTGGCGGCCGAGCAAGCGACCTCCGTCATCGAGGGCGAAGCCGCCGTGGATGGCGCCTACTTCGGTGGCTACGTGAAGCCTTCGAACCGCATCGAGAACCGCCGGGACCGCCGTCTGGCCGAGAACCAATCCGGCAAGCGGCAAGTCGTCATCGTCGCCCGCGAACTGGCCGGCGAGACCGTGACCCACGTCGCCAAGTCGGAAGCCGATGGCGTCCCCTTCGTCATGGCGACCGTGCAGCCGGGCTCAACCGTCCATGCCGACGAAGCCAGCCATTGGGATGCGCTGCACGCGAAGTTCCTGACCAAGCGCATCAACCACGGCGAAGCCTACTCGACGCCCGAGGGCTGCACGAACATGGCCGAGTCGTTCTTCTCCCGCCTGCGCCGCGCTGAGATCGGCATCCACCACCACATCGCCGGCCCCTACCTCTCGGCCTACGCGATGGAAATGGCTTGGCGGGAAGACAACCGCCGGGTTTCCAACGGTGAGCAATGGCTGATGGCGACCGGCGCCGCCCTGGCGCACCCGGTCAGCCGGCAGTGGAAGGGGTATTGGCAGCGGAACGCCGCATAGGGTGAGTCAAATTGCCGCGTGCTGCTCTGGACAACAATTTGTGGACAGGACTCACCCGAGTGGTGACTATCGCCCCTCAGGGATGGTGGCGCTCGCCGCCCCCCTCAGCTGTCCCGCCTCAGGTCAATGATTAGGGTAGCTACGGCAGTGGGAGACGACAGTCTCCCACTTGCCGAACCGAAAGCGGCGGTATTCACACACCGAAACCGCCTTCGGCCAGGAGCAGACAACTCGCGTCATCTTCTCTTCTCCGTCCGGGAAAGAGCCCGGAGTCTCCGGAGCGCCCCGTGCGCCCGCGCCGTTCAGGCTGGGACGCAAGGAGACTTGAGAAGAAGGCGACGAGCGCCGAGCTTTTGAATGCGATGCTTCGCTGAGTTCGAGGAAGAGCGGCTCGGCGCCTCATCCTGTCGCAGTAAGGACATAAGCATATCCTTATGCGGCTAACACAGGACGGCCCACTTAAACGGCCGCCGCGTCCCCGACCGCACAATCCCAATCTCCGCTCGCCGCCGCCCCAGCGTCGCCAGGACAGAGCACTCGGCCGACACCGCCTCGGGGCCGTCCTCAGGCTCCCCACGCGCCCGCATGATGCGCCGGACGATCTCCTTGGCCGTAAGCGGCTCCTGAGCCTCCCTGAGCACGTCCAGGGCGGATGTGAACCACACCGGCCCATTGCCGCCCCGCCGGTTCGTGCTGGGCCGTATGGGCCTGATGGCGGCGAAGTCCTGAGCTGGCCAGAACATGCGGATCACCGCCGCCAGGTGCGTTAGGTCCGCGCGGAGGGCCGCTTCGTCACCAACTCCGGCGGCGATCTCGCCCAGCTTGTGGGCGTAGGTTCGGCGCAGGGTTTTGACGAGCTGGGGGACCTTCTCAGGCTTCGTAACCATCCCCGGATTGTATGTCACCGGATGCGGTTACGGGCGTCCGCGGTTGGTCCCATTTGCTACATAATACCGCCCATTACCGCGAATTAAGTGGCGCCGGCGGCTTGCGTGCGTCACATGGTCGGCGATTGGGGGTTACTGCGCCGCTTGTTGAGGTGTGAATGTCGCGGGTACCCAGTCTCTCCGTCCTGGCGGGCCTCCTGGCCCTCGTCCTGGCCGGCGCGGCGCATGCGGGCGACGACGTCCAGCGCGTGGTGACCTTCGGCGGCTCGTGCAAGGGCTGCTCGCTCGCCGGCCGCAAGCTGACCGGCGCCACCTTCACCGGCGGCAACTTCGACGCCGCGACCCTCGCGGGGTCGGACCTGCGCGGCGCCTCCTTCACCGCCACCTCCTTCATCGGCGCGGATTTCTCGCGCGCGGACCTCAGGAGCGCGAGCCTCCTGGGCGTCAATTTCACCAAAGCCACCTTCTCCGACGCGCGGATGGACGGGCTGGAGGGGGCGGGGCCGGTCTTCACCGGCGCCTACCTCAAGCGCGCCAACCTGACCTCCGCCGAGCTGGTGGGCGCCAACTTCACCGGCGCCACCCTGGCGGACGCCCGCCTGGTGGGGGCCGAACTGGTCGCCGCGAACCTGACGGATGCGGACGCGCGGCGGGCCGACTTCAAGGGCGCGGACCTCACCGCGGCCAGGCTGGCCAAGGGCCGCTTCATCGACGCCTCGTTCCGGGGCGCCCAGCTCGACGGCGCAGCCCTTTTCGGCGGCGACTTCACGCGGGCGGACTTCAAGGGCGCGAGCCTGGAAGGCGCGCGGCTGTTCGGGACCGACCTGTCGCAGGCCCGGGGCCTCGATCAGGACCAGCTCGACGAGGCCTGCGCGGACGCCACCACGCGCCTGCCCCCCGGGCTCGTCGGCAAGCCCTGCCGGCGGCCCTTCGTCTTCCACATGCCGCGCATCCCCATCCCCCCGCCGCCTCCCGCGCCGCCCGAGCCGCCGGCCCCGCCGCGCTAGTGTGGTGGATCAGAAGTTCGCATGATGATGGCGGCTCCCGCAGTTGCGAACTTCTGATCCTTAAACCACACTAGAATCATAGACTTGCTAGTGTCCCGATCGATTCCGAAGTTCGCATCTGCCTGGCAAAAGCGCTGGCGAACTTCGGAATCGGGACACTAGGCCCGGACGATCCTTCTTCCTGCCCGGGGCCTTGCGGCGAGCGGGCTCGCGGCGCGATAGCCGGCCGTCCCGGACATGCGGATCGAGGCGCGAAGTCGTGACCAGGCCGACTCTGAAGTGGATGCTGACCGCCCTCCTCGTCGCGGCCGCCCTGGCGGCCATGGCCGCCGCCGTGGCCTTGATCGACGCGCGCTCCCAGGCGGTGCTGGACGCCCGCCACGCCAGGCCTCCCAGCGCCGTGCGCGCCCTCGCCTCCCCCGACGCGATCGCCGCCGGCGCCCATCTCGTGGCGGTCACCGCCTGCGCCGGATGCCACGGCGCGGACCTGACCGGGCGCTGGCGCGCCGTCTCGGGATCGCCGATCCATGCCCCGAACCTCACCATCCAGGCCCGCCGCCTGTCCGATGGGGACCTCGACCGCGCGATCCGCCGGGGCCTGCGGCCGGACGGACGCACCGAGCTGGCGATGCCGTCGCAGGCCTATGCCGGCTTCACCGACGACGAGGTCGGCGCGATCATCGGCTATCTGCGCAGCCAGCGGCCCAGGGGCAAGACGGCCGCCCAGCCGCGGCCCGGCCTGATGCTGCGGGTGAACCTGCTGGCCGGCGCCTACCGGACCATCGCCGCCAGGCTGGCCGACGCCAGGGCGCCGCTCGACGCCGGCCCGCGCTACGCCCTGGGCCGCCATCTGGCGCGGGTCGCCTGCGGCCAGTGCCATGGCGGCGACCTCGGCGGCGACGTCGGCCCCGACCTCTCCATCCGCGGCGACTACGACCGCGCCCAGTTCCACGTCCTGATGCGCACGGGCGCGGCGGACGACGGCCGCGACCTGATGCTGATGTCGCGCACCGCCAAGGCGAGCTTCAGCCATTTCAGCGACGGCGAGATCGACGCCATCTTCGACTACCTCCAGGCCCGCGACCGGATCCTCGGCGCCCGCCGCTCGCCGGCGCAGTTAGGGCAAAGCTCCCTGCCCCCTGGAGGGGGGAGAGGTCGGGAGAGGGGGTGAAAACGTAGCCGCAGAGGCGCGGCCAGCGACGGGCTCAGTGGTGTCGAGGCGCGCTGCGGCCCGGAGGATCACCCGCCGGGTCTGCGCAGCTGAGCTGACGCCTCCGACCCCTCCCCCTTCCAGGGCTACGGCATTCACACAATTGAGTCGGTTGGGCCGCCAGTTCGACCTTCTCCCCTTGCGGGAGAAGGTGGCGGGCGGAGCCCGCCGGATGAGGGGTCTCTCAGAGTTAACATGCAAATCAAGGGGTTAACCCGACGCGTGATCTCGAGGCGCCGGCCGCTCGTCACCCCTTGCGCGGCGGGGCCAGCCGGATGTGCAGCTCCTTCAGCTGCCTCTCCTCGACCTCGGAGGGCGCGTTCATCAGGAGGTCCTGGCCCTGCTGGTTCAGCGGGAAGGCGATGACCTCGCGGATGTTCTCCTGGCCGGCCAGCAGCATGACGATGCGGTCGATGCCGGGCGCGAGGCCCCCGTGCGGCGGGGCGCCATAGCGGAAGGCGTTCAGCATCCCGCCGAACCGGCGCTCGACCTCGCTGGCCGAATAGCCGGCGATCTCGAAGGCGCGGATCATCACCTCCGGCCGGTGGTTCCGGATGGCGCCCGAGCACAGCTCCACCCCGTTGCAGACGATGTCGTACTGGTAGGCGGTGATCTCCAGCGGGTCCTGGGTCTCCAGGGCCTCCAGCTCGCCCTGCGGCATCGAGAACGGGTTGTGCGAGAAGTCGACGTGGTTCGTCTCCTCGTTCATCTCGTACATCGGGAAGTCGACGATCCAGCAGAAGTCGAACCGGTCTTCCTGGACCAGCTTGAGCTCGCTCCCGACCCGCGTGCGCGCCAGCCCCGCGAACCTGTAGAAGGCCTTGGGGTCGCCGCCGACGAAGAAGGCCGCATCACCGACCTTCAGGCCGAGCTGCGCGCGGATCGCCTCGGTCCGCTCCGGGCCGAGGTTGCGCGCGATCGGGCCCGCGCCGCCGCTCTCGCCCTCCTCCTCGCGCCAGAAGACGTAGCCGAGGCCGGGCTGGCCCTCCTCCTGGGCCCAGGAGTTCATCCGGTCGCAGAAGGCGCGCGATCCGCCGCCGGGCGCGGGAATGGCCCAGATCGCGTTCTTCGGGTCCTCCAGCATCCGGGCGAAGAGGCCGAAGCCGCCGCCGCGGAAGTGGTCCGAGACGTCCTGCATCACCAGCGGGTTGCGCAGGTCCGGCTTGTCGGTGCCGTACTTGGCGATCGCCTCGCGGAAGGCGATCCGCGGGAAGGGATAGGCCGTCACCTCTTTGCCTTCGGCGAACTCCTCGAAGACGCCGTGCAGCACCGGCTCGATGGCGGCGAAGACGTCGTCCTGGGTGACGAAGGCCATCTCCATGTCGAGCTGGTAGAACTCGCCGGGCGAGCGGTCGGCGCGGGCGTCCTCGTCGCGGAAGCACGGCGCGATCTGGAAGTAGCGGTCGAAGCCCGAGACCATGAGCAGCTGCTTGAACTGCTGGGGCGCCTGGGGCAGCGCGTAGAACTTGCCCGGATGCACCCTGCGAGGGCACCAGGTAGTCGCGCGCGCCCTCGGGGCTGGACGCCGTCAGGATCGGGGTCTGCATCTCCAGGAACCCCTGCTCGATCATCCGCCGCCGGATCGAGGCGATCACCTGCGAGCGCAGGACGATGTTGCGGTGCAGGGTCTCGCGGCGGAGATCGAGGTAACGGTGCCTGAGGCGGATCTCCTCGGGATAGTCCGGCTCGCCGAACACCGGCAGGGGCAGCTCGGCCGCCTCGGCCAGCACCTCCAGCTTGGCCACCCGCACCTCGATCTGGCCGGTCGGCAGGTTCGGGTTGACCGTGTCGTCCGTGCGCGCGACCACCTCGCCTTCGACGCGGATGACGCTCTCGGCGCGGACCTTCTCGCCGAGCTGGAACCACGGGTTCTGGGGCGCCAGCACCAGCTGGGTCAGGCCGTAATGGTCCCTCAGGTCGATGAAGAGCAGGCCGCCGTGGTCGCGCTTGCGATGGATCCAGCCGGACAGGCGCACGCCCTCGCCGGCGTCGGAAAGGCGCAGCGCGCCGCAGGTATGGGTGCGGTAGGCGTGCATGGTCGAAAGGGCCTGCGGACCTCTGGATTCGGAAGCCGGCGAAGGGCGCATGGCCCCAGCGCCTTGTCAAGGCGGCCACCCCTCCCTTCACCCTCGAGGGGGAAGGATCGAGGGAGGGGGCGCGCGGCGGCGGGTGAGAGAAGGAGTTGGGGTGGACTTGCCAGGCCTTCGGCGTTTCGGGCGCCGGCGCCGCTGGATGGAAATCGACCTTGACCCCTTTTCCCCTGGCGGCGCACGGCGCCATTGCCGCCGAGCCGGCCGAGGTCTAGCTAGCCCCTCGCCTCCCACGGGGAAGTCATTGGATGGCTGGGCGCATCGTCCTGACCAGCGTCGGCTCCTTCGGCGACCTTCATCCCTTCATCGCCACTGGCCTGGCGCTCAGGGCGCGGGGCGTCGAGGCCGTGATCGCCGCCTCCGACGAGTATCGGACGAAGGTGGAGGCCGAGGGCCTGGTCTTCCACGCCGTCCGCCCCAGCCTGCAGCGGGTGCTGGCCGACACCGGTCTCGACGCGGCCGGGATCGTGAGCGAGGTCGCGCGCTCGAGCACGCTCTTCCTCGTCGACAAGACCATCGTCCCCTACCTCGAGCAGAGCTTCCAGGACCTGACCGAGGCCATGCGCGGCGCCGACCTCGTCGTGGCGTCCAGCTTCTCCATCGTCGCCCGCCTGGCGATCGCCAGGCTGGGCCTGCCTTCGGTGAGCCTGCTGCTGTCGCCCTGCGTCTTCTTCTCGGCCCGGCAACCGCCCCATCTGATCGAGGCGCCCTGGCTTCCATCGCTCGGCCGCGCGCTCGGACCTTGGACCGTGAAGCTGGTCATGGACATCGGGCGGGCCCAGCTGGGCCGGCGGACGCGGCGGATCGGCGCCTTGCGCCGCCGCCTGGGCCTGGCGCCCCTCCGTGGCGATGAGGTGATGGACGCGCCACTGCAGGCGGACTGGATCGCCGCCATGTACTCGCCCTTCCTGGGGCCCCTGCCGCCCGACGCGCCCGCCAACGCCGAGATCACGGGCTTCAGCTTCTACGACAGCGAAGGCGGCGGGGCGCCGGGCCTGCCGCCGCCGCTGGCCGAGTTCCTCGACGCCGGCTCCGCGCCGCTGGTGTTCACGCTCGGCAGCTGGAACGTCCATGCGGCGGGCGGCTTCTACGAGCGAGCCGCCGAGACCGCGAAGCAACTGGGACGCCGCGCCGTCCTGCTGGTGGGACGGGACGCCGAGGCCCGCCTCGCCGGCCTCGCGTCGACCGATGTGTTCATCGCCGGCTACGCGCCCCACTCCCTGGTCTTTCCCCGCGCCGCCGCTGTCATCCACCACGGCGGCATCGGCACGGTGGGCCAGGCCCTGCGGGCGGGCCGGCCGCAACTGGTCTGCCCGCTCCTTGGCGACCAGCTCGACAACGCCGAACGCCTCGTGCGCCTGGGCGTGGCGCGGCGGCTCGATTACCGGCGGTTCACGGCCTCGCGCGCCGCGGCGGCTCTCGCGGGCCTTCTGGACGACGCGGCCGTCGCCGATCGCGCGGCCGGTATCGGCGCCCAGGTCACCCGGGAAGACGGCGGGGCCGTCGTGGCGGACAGGATCGAGCGGATGCTCGCCGCGAACCGTCAGGCGACGACCGGATGAACGCCCGCAAGAAGAAGGGGTCGGAGTCGATTTCCTGAGCGTTTGACGTTTCAGGCGCAGGGGCGGTCATGTGGAAATCGTCTCTGACCCCTTCTTGGCGTTCATCGGACGAACGGGCCGTTGGTGCGCCGCCTTTCGGGCGGATCGGCCTCTGATCATCCGGGCCGGCCGACACAGTCGATGTCTGTTCAATGCCTTCATCCCATGCGCGAAAGCTCGGGGACTGAAGGAAGGGGGAGCTCTTTCGGCGCGTGAGGCCGCTGCAGGGCGATGGCCGGGCGGCCGGCAGCGTGCCGACTCGACGTTCAGTGACGCCGCAGCAGCTCCAGCGCCAGGGGGAGCCCGATCGCCACGACGATCGGGAGACCGACCGCAACGGCGATGGTGACGGCATAACCCTGCCAAGTGACGGGTCCCCAGCCGAACCCGACTTTGTGAGGGCCGAACCACGGCCTGCGCGGATCGTTCGCCATCAGCTCTCCCCAAGACCTACGGCATTCACACATCTCGGATTCATCAACGAATCAAGGAGCTTGTACGCTACACGACCCCTCTCCCCTTGCGGGAGAGGGTGAGGATTGGCCGCCGCCAGCAAGGCGGCGGCATGCGATCGACAACGACTTGTCGATCGCCAAGACGAACGCCCGCAGCTGTGCTGCGGGCTGGGCGGATGCAGGCCGGGTGGGCAGGTATTTGGGACCCCGGTCGGGCCCGGCCTGTGGACCTCGCCCCCGGCAGGGGCGTCTGCGCCGCCCGGACCGGTCACGCCGCCGCGTAGGAGGTCTTGCCCTCGGCCTCGCCCGGGCGCCTCAGGGGCACGGTGAAGCTGACGCTCGTGCCCTTGCCGGGCTCGCTCTCGATCTCGAGCACGCCGCCGTGCATCTCCACCAGCGACTTGGTCAGGGCCAGGCCCAGGCCCGTGCCCTGCTGGCTCTTGGAGAGCTGGCTCTCGATCTGCTCGAAGGGCTTGGCCAGCCGCTCCAGGTCGTGGGCGGCGATGCCGATGCCGGTGTCCCTGACGGCGATGCGCACCCGCTCGCCCTCGGGCCCCATCTCCAGCTTGGCCGCCACCGTCACCGAGCCGCCGCGCGGGGTGAACTTGATGGCGTTGGAGAGCAGGTTCAGCAGCACCTGCTTGACGGCGCGGTAGTCGGCCTCGATCTCGGGCAGCGGCGGGAACTCGAGCCGCAGCTCCAGCCCCGCCGTCTCGGCGCGGTTGCGCATCAGCCGCAGGGCGTCGTCGGCCAGCTCCTCGATGTGCATCGGCTCGAGCTTGAGGCTGAGCTTGCCGGCCTCGATCTTGGCCATGTCCAGGATGTCGTTGATCAGGGCCAGGAGGTGCTGGCCGGAGCTGAGGATGTCCTGGGCGTATTCGACGTAGCGCTTGTCGCCCAGCGGGCCGAACAGCTCGCCCACCATGATCTCCGAGAAGCCGTTGATGGCGTTCAGCGGCGTCCTCAGTTCATGACTCATATTGGCCAGGAACTCGCTCTTGGCGGTGTTGGCGGTCTCGGCGCGGACCTTCTCGGCCTCGTACTTGCGGGCGAGCTCGGCCAGCTGGTCCTGGCTCTGCTGCAGCTCGTGCACGGCGCCGCGCAGGGCCTCCTCGTTCTTCCGCCGCGCCTCGTCCTGCTGCTTGATGCCGGTGATGTCGATGGCGGTGACCACCAGGCCGCCCTCGGCGGTCTTGCGCTCCGAGACCTGGACCCAGCGGCCGTCGTTGAGCTCGGCCTCCCGCACGCCCTTGCCCAGCGGCGAGGGATGCTCGCGCTTGATCGCCAGCTGCACCAGCCGCCTGACGCTGTCGCGCGAGGCGCCCGGCTTCAGGATGCGCGGCTCCAGCGAGAAGATGTCGCGGTAGTTGGCGTTGCACATCAGCAGCCGCCCGAAGCGGTCCCACTGCACGAAGCCTTCCGAGATGCTGTCGATGGCGTCGCGCAGGCGCGTCTCCGCCGCCTGGGCGCGGGCCTGGGCGATCCGTTCCTCGGTGACGTCCAGCGCCACCCCGATGATCCGCCGGTAGCCGTCCTCGCCCGGGTCCAGGCCCTGGCCGCGGGCGTCGATCCAGGCGGTGCGGCCGTTACGGTCCGGCACGCGGAACGAGACGTCGAAGGCGCCGTAGACGCGCGCGGTCTCCAGCGCCTGGCGCACCCGTTGGCGATGATCGGGCGCGACCCGCTCGAGCACCTGGGCGCTGGTCGCCTGTCCGCCGCCGCCCCAGCCGAGGATCGCGCCGGTGACGTCGGACATGTCGACCCGGTCGCCCGCGAGGTCCCACTCCCAGATGCCGCAGCGCGCCGCCTCCACCGCCATGCGGAAGCGCTGCTCGGAGACCGAGAAGGCGCGCTGGGCGGCCCGGGCGCGCCGGCTCTGGGCCATCAGCAGCAGCGCCAGCAGGACGCCGATGGCGAGCGGTCCGAAGACGGTGACCAGCCTGACCGCGAGCCCGGTCTGGGCCGGCAGCGGCAGGGCGCCGGTGCGCCCCTCGATCACCACCAGGGCCCCGTCCGCGACGCTGCGCACCGCCAGCTGCAGCGGCGAGCCCGTCGGGGTCTTGCCCCGGGCCGAGCCGTCCGCGACGTCGGCGGGGGTGATGGAGAAGGCCTCCTCGAGGGTCCTCGCCGCGTCGACCCCGCCCGAGCCGCGGATGGTCAGGAGCTGGCCGTCGGCGGTCGCGACCGCCTGGACCGGCGCCGCGCCTTCGGCCGCAAGGAACCTGGCCGGATCCACCGCCGCGACGATCGACTGCCCTCCCGTCGGCGCCGTGGCCGCCACATAGGCCCAGGGACCGGAGCCCCCCACGACCGATCCCTTGCCGCCCTTGCGCGCGGCGGCGGCCGCGGCGTTCCAATCGAGCCCCTTCGCCGCGCCCGACCTGGCGACCACGTCCTGGCCGACCACGGCGACGGCGACCACCGCAGGCGCCCCCGCGGCCTTGGCCAGGTCCGCCGCGTCCATGGGCGATGTCGGGGCGTGGGCCAGCGCCTCCCGGCCGGCCGCGAGCGCGGTCCTGGCGCCGTCCAGGACCCCCTCGGCCCGCGCGCCGGCCAGGGCCGCGGCGTGGCCGAGCTCGGCTGAGCCGGCCTCGGGGAGGGCGGCCGGGCGCATCCAGTTCACCGCGGCGAACAGGCCCAGGATCGCCAGCATCAGGAGCGAGGCCAGGACCGCGACTCGCGCGGATCCGGTCCTGCGGGCGCGGTTGGCCGCGCCGGACAGGTCGGCTTGCGCCTCCAAGTTGCTGTTCCCGCCCCGCTCGCGGCCCGCCAACGTCAACCGCTCCTCGCCCAATTCACCCAGCAGGCAAGCTTACGCGGGGGGGAAGACCCGGCCAAAGCCTAATGCGGCGGGCCTATCCACCCTGCTCCACAGGGCGGACATCTCGAGGCGGAAGTCTTCCTCCCGTGGGGGAAGTCCCCACGAAGTGGGGAAAGGGGCGGCGGCGCGCGCCCTAACGGTCCGACTCAATCGGACGCTGTCGGACGGGAATCATCGCTATGCTACGACGCCCCTAGCGCCAGCTGTCGACCTCGCCGACGCGACGCACGCGCTCGGTTTCGGGCGGACGGTAGGCCGGCTCGCTCGCCGGGCGGCCGAAGTACCAGCCCTGGCCGCTCTTGACGCCGATGCCGGTCAGGACCTTGGCCGTCTCGGCGGTCTCGATCTGCTCGGCGATGGTCTCGACCCCGAGCTCGTCGCAGAGCTGGGTCAGGTGGCGGACCACGGCGTTGTCGCGGCCGGACTGGACGAGGTCCTGGACGTACTGGCCGTCGATCTTGATCGCGTCGACGTTCAAGGAGCGCAGGTAGGCCATGGACGCGGCGCCGGCGCCGAAATCGTCCAGACAGACCTTGAACCCGTGCTGGCGCAGGCGCTGGATCGCGGTGTTGGCGAGGTCCAGGTTGTCGAACGACGCCGTCTCGGTGATCTCGAAGATCAGCCGGCCGCGAAGCTCGGCCGAGGCCGTGACCATGTCCAGCAGCGGCCGCCCGAAGCTCGGCAGCATCAGCGAGCGGGCCGAGATGTTGGCCGCGAGCTTGAGCCGGCTCTGCCCGGCCGACTTCAGCTTGGCGATGACGTGCTCGACCACGGCCAGGTCCAGGCCCTCGATCAGCTCCAGCTCCTCGGCCAGGCGGATGGCCTCGGCCGGGCTCTTGTCCCGCTCCAGGCGCACCAGCGCCTCGAAGTGCTGCAGCTCGCAGGTCTTCAGGTCGACCACGGGCTGGTAGACCATGTCGAACTTGCGCTGCTTGACCGCCGCGGCGAAGGCGTTGGCGTCGTGGACGGTGGATTCCAGCACGTCGTGGAAGGCGGTCTTGGCCGATTGGGCGCCGCCCTTCAGGAAGCTGTCGAGCGCGAACCTCAGCGCCCGCATGGTCGGGAGGTTGGCGTTCTCGGGCTCGAGCGGCAGGGAGGCGGTCTCGGCCTTGACCGGCGCGCCCGCGTCCGAGGCGGCCTGCTCCAGGCGGCTGTTCAGGCGGTCCGGGGTGTCGGCCTTGGGACGGACGAGGGCGAACTGCTCGTCGCTGAGGCGGGCCGCGCCGCGGCCCAGCAGGGATTCGGAGCGCATGGCGGCGGCCACGCGGCGGATCATCGCCTGGCCCTCCTCCTCGCCCGCGGCCTCCGTCGCGTCCTTCAGGCCCTGCAGCTCGATCAGCTCCAGGTCCAGGTCCAGGCCCGCGGCCTGGGCGCCCTCCAGGAACAGCTGGGTGGCGGCGAAGAAGCCGTTGCGGTCATAGAGACCGCCCTCCTCGGTCGGCTGGATGTCCGGCGCGACGAAGGTCGGGATCAGGGCGACGATGCAGGAGGTGTTGGGGGCGTTCTGCGGCAGGCGGCAGGCGGAGAAGGCGCCGAAGCGGCGGATCTCGCGCCCGGGCGGCGGCTGCAGCTCGATGCGCACGGGCCCGCGCCGGTCCGCGCCGCCGAGGCCCGACAGGAGCGCGGCGACAAGATCCTGGTCGCCAGGACAGATCAGCTCGCGCCAGGAGCGGCCCATCGCCTCGGCCTGGTCCACGCCCAGCACCTTGCGCGCGGCGCCCATCAGGAAGACCACCTGGCCGTCCGGATCGATCTCGAACAGCAGGTCGGCGCTGGCGAAGGCGAAACCCAGGTATCTGGCGGCGTTGTCGGACACGACGGCCTCGCGGCTGACGGGAGGCCCCTTCCCTAAAGCTAAGCCGTTAACAATCCGGCGCCGACGTCTGTTCGCCTGCGAACAGTCAGGCCAGGGCGCGCGAAGCCAGCTCGTAGACGTTCTTGGAGAGGCCTTCAGCCTGGACGATCCGCTCCAGCTCGGCCTTCATCAGGGCGGCGAGCTCGCTCTTGTAGCGCCGATAGCCCCCCAGGTGCTCGACCAGGCGCGCGGCGACCATGGGGTTGAACCTGTCCACAGCCAGGATCTGGTCGGCGAGGAACCGGTAGCCCGCGCCGGACGGGTCGTGGAAGGCCGAGGGGTTCAGCTGGGCGAAGGCCGCCACCACGGCCCTCAGGCGGTTGGGGGTCTTGGGATCGAAGGCCGGGTGGGCGGTCAGGCCCATCACCCGGCCGACCGCGTCCGGCCCGGGCGCGCGGGCCTGGATCGAGAACCACTTGTCGACCACCAGCGGCTCGTCCTTCCACCTGGCGTAGAAGGCCTCCAGCGCCTCCTCGAACGGCGTCCCGCCGATCAGCATCAGCGCTTCCAGCGCGCCCATGGCGTCGGTCATGTTGGAGGCCTCGGCCAGGCGCCGCCGGGCCCGCTCCAGCGTCGCCGGCGTCGGGGCGGCGGCCATGAGCTCCAGCGCCGCATTGGCCAGCGACCGGCGCCCGGCGCTGGCCGCATCCGCCGAGAACGCGCCCCCGGCCGGTTCCCCGCCCAGGAGCCGCTCCAGCTCGGGCCCGAGCTCGCGCGCCAGGGCCGAGCGCAGGGCGTCGCGCGCCGCGTGGATCGCCGCCGGGTCCGCCCCCGGCGCCATGGCCAGCGCCAGGTCCGGCTCCTCCGGCAGGTCCAGCAGCAGGGCGGTGAAGGCGGGCTCGGCGGACTGGTCGGCGATGGCGCGGCCCATGGCGGCGACGAAGCGCGCCTCGCCGGCCGCGTCGGCCTGCCCCCTCGCGCGCTTCGAGGATCAGCTCCTCGGCGAGGCTCTGGCCCGCCTCCCAGCGGTTGAACAGGTCCGGATCGGCGGCCAGCAGCACATAGCGGTCCTCGCCAGCAGCGTCGCTCTTCAGCTTCACCGGCGCGGAGAACCCGCGCAGGGCCGAGATCACCGGCCGCCGCGCAACCCCCTCCAGGCGCACCGTCATCGACGGCTGGGCCAGCACGAGCGTGGCCTCCTCGCCGGGGGAGTCCTGGCCGGGGGCCGTGAACGCCATGGCCTTGCCGTCCTCGTCCAGCAGCCCCAGCCGCACGGGGATCGGCACGGGGGCCTTGTCGGCCTGGCCGGGCGTCGGCGCGACGGTCTGGGAAAGCTCCAGCTCCAGCACGCCGGCGTCCCGGTCCCACGCCGAGCGGATCGAGACCTCGGGCGTGCCGGCCTGGCGGTACCAGCTGAAGAAGGCCGAAAGGTCGCGGCCCGAGACGTCGGCGAAGCACTGGATGAACTGCTCGACGGTGGCCGCGGTCCCGTCCCAGCGCTCGAAATACAGGTCCATGCCCGCCCGGAACGCCTCGGCGCCCAGGAGGGTCTTCAGCATGCGGATGATCTCCGAGCCCTTCTCGTAGACCGTCGCCGTGTAGAAGTTGTCGATCTTGAGGTAGCTCTCGGGCCGGACCGGATGGGCCAGCGGGCCCGCGTCCTCGGCGAACTGGCGGTTCCTCAGGATCTTCACGTCCTTGATCCGCTGCACCGTCTGGCCGCGCTGGTCGGCCGAGAAGCTCTGGTCGCGGAAGACCGTCAGCCCCTCCTTCAGGCACAGCTGGAACCAGTCGCGGCAGGTGATCCGGTCGCCGGTCCAGTTGTGGAAGTACTCGTGGGCGACGACGCTCTCGATCCGCTCGTAGTTGGCGTCCGTGGCCGTCGCCGCATCGGCCAGCAGCAGCGAGGAGTTGAAGATGTTCAGCCCCTTGTTCTCCATCGCCCCGAAATTGAAGTCGCGCACGGCCACGATCATGAACAGGTCCAGGTCGTACTCGCGCCCGAACGCCGCCTCGTCCCAGCGCATGGCGCGCTTCAGCGCATCCATGGCGTAGGCGGCGCGCCCCGCCTGGCCGGGATCGACGTAGATCCGCAGCGCGACCTCGCGCCCGCTCATGGTGGTGAAGCGGTCCTCCAGCACGTCCAGCTGGCCGGCCACCAGCGCGAACAGGTAGCAGGGCTTGGGGAAGGGATCCTCCCACTGCGCCCAGCGGCGTCCGCCCTCGAGCTCGCCGCTTCCCACCAGGTTGCCGTTCGACAGCAGGTGCGGATAGGCCGCCTTGTCCGCCGTGATCCGCACCCGGAAGCGCGAGAGCACGTCCGGCCGGTCGGGCCAGTAGGTGATCTTGCGGAAGCCCTCGGCCTCGCACTGGGTGCAGAACCGGCCCCCCGACATGTAGAGGCCTTCCAGGAAGGTGTTGGCCTGCGGGTCGATCTCGACCTCGATCTGGAGCGTGAAGGCGTCCGGGACGTCCGCGATGGTCAGATGCTCGTCGTCGAGCTGGTAGTCGTCCGGCGCCAGCGCCCGCCCGTCGATCGCCGCCGAGGCCAGCTTCAGCCGCACCCCGTCCAGCACCAGCGGACCGGCGTGATCGCCGTTGCGCCGGACCGTCAGGCGCGATCCCACCCGCGTGGAGTGCGGCTCGAGGTCGAAGTCGAGCTCGACGCTGTCGATGAGGAAGGCGGGGGGTTGGTAGTCGCAGAGCCGGATCGGCTGGGGCGTGTCGGTGCGCATCCCGGCGGTTTAGCCGCCGCGCGGCCCCAGCAGAAGCGCGATCTGGCGCCCGAGCCGCGCCTTCAGCGCCTCCAGCCCCGCGCCGTCGTAGAGGGCGTGGCGGAAGCTCGCCACATAGACGTCCCAGACCGTCTCGCTCATCAGGTCGAGCGCGGCGCCGGGCTCCAGGCCCGTCTCGGCCAGGATCTCGCGGATCAGGCCGATCACCGGCTCGCGCACCGGCCGGTCGCCGAGCGCGCCCGCCAGGCCCTGCGACCACGAGACCGCCATCGCCGCCCGGAACAGGCGCAGCTGCGGCAGGTGGTGGGCGTAGCCCACGGCCAGGAGCTCGACCAGCCGCTCGGCCGGCGCCCCCTCGCCCGCGGCCGCCCGGCGCATGGCCGCCACCTGGGCCTCGGCGTCGGCGCGCACCACCTCGGAGAACAGATCGGCCTTGTCGGCGAAGCTCGCGAACACCGCGCCGGTGGAAAGCCCGGCCGCCGCGGCGATGTCGCGCACGGTCGCGGCCTCGTAGCCCCGCTCCATGAACAGGCGCCGGGCCGCGGCCACCAGGCTGCGCCGCGAGCGGGCCTTGCCTTCCGCGCGCACGCCTTGCGGCGCGAGGGCGCCCTTGGCGGCGCCATGGAACTCCGAGTGCTTATTCATGCTACTGACCGGATGACGTTCACTCGCAAAACGCGTCCAAACCGTGGCGGACGCGACTCGCTCTGGCTAGGCATAACCGATGGATATCTATGACGTCCTGGTCCTCGTGGCCCTTCTGGCCGTGCTCATGACCCTGTTCTTCGGCCTCTACGCCCTGTTCCGCGGGGGCGACTTCGGCCGCTCCTACTCCAACAAGCTGATGCGCCTCAGGGTCGTGCTGCAGTTCGTGGCCATCGTGATCCTTTGCGTGGCCTTCTACGCCCACCGTCACTGAATCCGCAGGGACCATGGTCCGGCTGACCCGCATCTACACGCGCACGGGCGACAGGGGCGAGACCTCCCTGGCGTCGGGCGAGCGGGTGCGCAAGACCCATCCCAGGGTCGAGGCCTATGGCGCGGTGGACGAGGCCAACGCCGCCATCGGCCTGGTGCGGCTTCATACCGCAGGCGATCCGACGCTCGATCCCATGCTGGCGCGGATCCAGAACGAGCTGTTCGACCTCGGGGCCGACCTCGCCACGCCCGAACGGCCGGGCGAGGCGGCCGGGGCGGCCCTGCGCATCCTGCCCGGCCAGGTCGAGCGGATCGAGGCCGAGATCGACGCCCTGAACGGCGAGCTCTCCCCCCTCTCCTCCTTCGTCCTGCCGGGCGGCGGCCCTGCGGCCGCCGCGCTGCATCTGGCCCGCACCGTCTGCCGCCGCGCCGAGCGCGCCGCCATCGCCCTGGCCGACCTGCCCGGCGAAGAGGTCTCGGCCCCCGCCCTGCGCTACCTGAACCGCCTCTCCGACCTGCTCTTCGTCGCCGCCCGCGTCGCCAACCACAAGGGCGAAGGCGACGTCCTGTGGACCCCCGGCGCCACGCGCGAGTGACCGCCCCCGGCCTTCGTCCCGGCGCCGGCCTTCCAGCCGCGGCGGCGGCGAAGCCGCCTGCAGGGGAGCGCTGGTTCCGCAGGGAAGACGCGGAGTTCGAGGAGCGGGCCCGACCTTAGGGTGTCCGAGGCGCGCCCTGCCTGTCGGGCGAGCGTTCGTGTGGTTCGTGTGGTTCGTGGTTCCTTCCTGCGGGCGCCCGAGCGGCGGCGAGGCTGCATGGCGAACCACGAACCACACGAAGCCACACCAACAGGCCTTGCGGCCCCGCCGCCGCCCCGCCGCCGTCCGGGCAGGACCCCTCTACCCCGCCGCGCGGATGATCGGCAGGAAGTCGGCGGCCTTCAGCGAGGCGCCGCCGACCAGGGCGCCGCCCACCTCGGCCGCCGCCAGGATCTCGGCCGCGTTCGCCGGCTTGACCGAGCCGCCGTAGAGGATCGGCGCGTTGGCGCCATGGTCCTCGAAGTGCTCCACCAGCAGCGCCCGGATCGCCAGGTGCACCTGCTCGATCTCCTCCAGCGTCGGGGTCAGGCCCGTGCCGATGGCCCAGACCGGCTCATAGGCCACGTCGAAGGGATGGCGCGCCAGCTCGTCCGGCAGCGAGCCCAGCACCTGGCGCGCGACCACCTCCAGCGTCAGCCCCGCGCGGCGCTCCTCCAATGTCTCGCCCACGCAGACGATCGGCTCCAGCCCCGCCGCGACCGCCGCGCAGGCCTTGGCCGCCACCAGCGCGTCGTCCTCGCCGTGCAGCGCGCGCCGCTCGGAGTGGCCGAGGATCACCAGCCTCGCCCCCGCGTCGGCGATCATCGCGGCCGAGACGTCGCCGGTGAACGCGCCCTCGCCGCGCTGCGAGCAGTCCTGGGCGCCTGCCAGCACATCGGTCCCCGCCATCGCCTCGGCCAGGGCCATCACCAGGGTCGAGGGCGGGCAGATCCCCACCCGCACGGCCGCCGGCGCGCGCGCCAGCGCCTCGGCCGCCTCGCGCGCCTCGCCCAGGGCGGCCCTGTGGCCGTTCATCTTCCAGTTTCCGGCGATCAGGCCGCGCACGATCGGGGTCATGCGACGTTGATAGGCGAGCCAACGCCCACGGCCAAGATCGTTCCCCCCGAGCGCCGCATGTCCCAGAGCAACCACCAAGGACACCAAGGGCTGGCGCATGCCCGGCGGCCGCGACGGCGGCGCAGCCGCCTGTAAGAGAACGCAGAGGGCGCAGAGGAGGCGCAGAGAACGCAGAGGGGCCATACGGCTTCGCGTCCTCCGCCCCTTCCGCCTGCCGCGCGATCCCTAAAGCCGGCCTCCGGCCGGCGTTCGCCAAGTCCCCGGCCCCTTCGTGTCCTTGGTGTCCTTGGCGTCGAAAGACAGCCGCCGCGCCCAACCGCCGTCGGGCCGAACGCACGCTCTGCGTCCTCTGCGCCTTCTCTGCGTCCTCTGCGTTCTCTGACAGGTCGGCGCCGCGCTTCAGGCCGAAACACCGGCGCGGCCCCCCTCTCCCGGCCTCTCCCCCTCGCGGGGGGAGAGGAGCGCGCATTCCGCCTCGCCCTGCCTGGCGTCCCTGGCGACGAAAGCGGCCCCTCCGCGGCCGCCGCGCCTGGGGCCCCAGGCGCCCTCTGCGTCCTCTGCGTCTTCTCTGCGTCCTCTGCGTTCTCTGACAGGTCGGCGCCGCGCCTCAGGCCGGGACGCCGGCGCGGCCCCCCTCTCCCGGCCTCTCCCCCTCGCGGGGGGAGAGGAGCGCGCATTCCGCCTCGCCCTGCCTGGCGTCCCTGGCGACGAAAGCGGCCCCTCCGCGGCCGCCGCGCTCTGGGGCCCCGAGGCGCCCTCTGCGTCCTCTGCGTCTCTCTCTGCGTCCTCTGCGTTCTCTGACAGGTCGGCGCCGCGCCTCAGGCCGAGACACCGGCGCGGCCCCCCTCTCCCGGCCTCTCCCCCTCGCGGGGGGAGGAGGAGCGCGCATGGGGCCCCGCCCCGCTCGTTCCTTGACCGCCCGCGCTTGCCCCGGCTTGCCGCGCACGACTATACGGGGCGGCCGCCGCCCCAGGAGCCCGCCGATGCTGGCCTTCTTCCGCGCCTTCGCCAAGTCGCCCATCGCGGTGGTCCTGATGGGCCTGCTGATCATCAGCTTCGCCATCTGGGGCGTGCGCGACATGTTCAAGGCGCACATCTCCGACGCGGTGGTCCAGGCCGGCTCGCGCGAGGTCAGCTCGGGCGACTTCAAGAAGATCTTCGACCGCCAGCTGCGCAACGCCCAGCAGCAGAGCGGCCAGGCGATCACCGCCGAGGACGCGGTCGGCCGGGGCCTGGACCGCCAGATCCTGCAGGAGATGGCGAGCTACGAGTCCCTCGAGGAGATCCTCAAGCGCGCCGGCATCCGCCCGGCCGCCCAGCTGGTGGTCGACCAGCTGCGCCAGAGCGCGGCCTTCTTCAACCCGGTCACCGGCGCCTTCGACAAGACCGCCTACGAGAACCTGCTGGCCCAGAACAACACCAGCCCGGCCGAGTACGAGAAGGGCGTCAAGGACGACATCGCCACCCGCCAGTTCCTCGCCGGCATGACCATCGGGATGAAGGCGCCCCTGACCTATGCGGCGGTGATCGCCGCCTTGCAGGACCAGAGCCGCGACGTCGACTACCTGATCCTCGACCAGCGCCAGGTCGGCGCCATCCCCACGCCGACCGACGCGGACCTCCAGAAATTCATCAAGGACAACGCCCAGGTCTTCACCCGGCCCGAGACGCGGATGATCAGCCTGGTCCGCTTCTCCGCCGCCGCGCTCGCGCCCTCCCAGACCATCTCCGACGCCGACATCCAGAAGCAGTTCGACTACGAGAAGGCGCGCCTCTCCACCCCCGAGAAGCGCACCTTCGTCGAGATCCCCGCCAAGGACGCGGCCCAGGCCGCCCAGATCTCGGCCCGCCTCACCAAGGACGAGGACGCCACGGCCGTCGCCAAGGCCTTCGCCGCCAAGCCGATCAACTATCCCGACGCGACCAAGGCCACGGTCGCCGACGCCGGGGTGGCCAACGCCGTCTTCGCCATGCACGAGGGCGAGACCTCCGGCCCGATCAAGGGCGACTTCGGCTACGCCGTGGTCAAGCTGGTCTCCATCACCCCCGCCCGGCCCGCCACCTTGGAGGAGGCCCGCCCCGACATCCTCAAGACGCTCCAGCTCAAGGCCGCCCAGGACAAGGTCTACGACCAGGTCCAGAAGTACGAGGACGCCCACGATTCCGGCGCGCCCATGGCCCAGGCGGCCGCCAAGGCGGGGATCAAGGTCTACGACCTCGGCCCCCTCACCGCCGACGGCAAGATCGCCGGCCAGCCCGTCACCGGCCTGACCACCAAGATGGTCACCGACGCCTTCGCCACCGCCCAGGGCCAGGAGACCGACGTCGTCGACCTCGGCAATGGCGAGTACTACGCCGTGCGCGTCGACAAGGTGTCGCCCCAGGCCCTGGCGACCCTGGACGAGGTGCGCCCCATCGCCGACCACTTCTGGCGCCAGCAGCAGATGCAGAAGGCGCTGGACGCCAAGGCCGCCCCGCTCGAGGCCCGGCTCAAGAAGGGCGAGGGCATCGACGCCGTCGCCAGGTCCGCGGGCGCCGCGCCGCTGCACCTGGTCGGCCTGACCCAGGCCAATGCCGTCAAGCAGCAGCAGCTGGGCGGCCGGTTCATGCAGGCGGTCTTCTCCGGCAAGCCCGGCGACGCCTTCACCCAGCCCACCAACATCGGCGTCGCGGTGGGCCGGATCGCGGCCGTCGAGGGCGGCGATCTGAAGGACGTGGTCGCCGACATCCAGCGCGTGCGGCCCCAGCTCGACGTCGCCCTGGCCCAGAACGGCATGACCGACATGATCGCCACGGCCGCCCGCGCCAAGGTCAGGCCCCGCATCGACGAGAAGCTGGCCCGCCGCGCCGTCGGCGTGTCGGCCGACGACGTCCCCGACGAGACCGCCCCGGCCAAGCCGGCCAAGGCCGCCGGCAAGGCCAAATGACCCGTTGCTCGCCCCGGGGAGCAACGCCGTTCCGGGCCCCCGCCGTCCTGCCTTGTCATCCCGGAGGCCGCGCAGCGGCCATCCGGGATCTCGCGGGCCTCCTGCACGAGATCCCGGCTCCGCGCGGCTCCCGCCGCTCCGGCCGGGATGACAGTCCAGGTTCGACCCCGACGCCCGGGGTCCCCTGCGCCCTTGGCGTCCTTGGTGGTCGAAAGCGGCCCCTCGGCCCCCCCTGCGGCGGGATGCTGGCCCCGTGACCGCCCTGCCCGACTTTGCGGCGTTCGCGGCCGCCTACCAGGCCGGCCGGCCGCAGG
Organism: uncultured Alphaproteobacteria bacterium; assembly: GCA_963775275.1. Classification (GTDB taxonomy): domain Bacteria; phylum Pseudomonadota; class Alphaproteobacteria; order Caulobacterales; family Caulobacteraceae; genus JANWHQ01. The sequence goes on from CAVZII010000005.1 coordinate 4,110,989, forward strand.
CGGTGGTCTCGCGGGTGATCGACGACCTGGAGACCCCGGTCTCGGCCTATCTCAAGATCGGCCTTCACCGCCCCTACGCCTTCCTGTTCGAATCCGTCGAGGGCGGCGCCTGGCGCGGCCGCTATTCCATCATCACCCTGCAGCCCGACCTCGTCTGGCGCTGCCGCGGCGACGCCGCCGAGATCGCCGAGGGGCAGGACGCCATCGCCGAGGGCCGCTTCACGCCCCAGCCCGGCGGGGCGCTGGATTCCCTGCGCGCCCTGATCCGGCGCTCGCGCCTGGACCTGCCCGAGGACCTGCCGCCCATGGCCGCCGGCGTCTTCGGCGCCATCGGCTATGACATGGTGCGCCTGGTCGAGCCGCTGCCCCACGTCAATCCCGATCCGCTGGGCCTGCCCGACGCGGTGATGACGCGCCCGGGCGTGGTCGCCGTCTTCGACTCCATCGCCCAGGAGATCGTCCTGACCGCCCCGGTCTATCCGGCCGCCGATGTCACGGCGCAGCGAGGCCTATGACGCCGCCGCCGCCCGCATCGCGGCCCTGGAGGCCGAGCTGAAGCGCCCGGTCGAGCGGCCGCCCGCCCGCGCCCCCTTCGCGCCCGAGCCCTTCGCCACCTCCATGGACCGGGCCGCCTACGCCAAGGTGGTCGACAAGGCCAAGGACTACATCCGCGCCGGCGACATCTTCCAGGTGGTGCCCAGCCACCGGATGCGCACGACGTTTCCGCTCGATCCCTTTGCTTTCTATCGGGCTTTGCGCCGGCTGAACCCCTCGCCCTACATGTTCTTCCTGAACTTCGGCGACTTCGTCCTGGCCGGCTCCAGCCCCGAGATCATGGTGCGGCTGAGGGACGGCAAGATCACCATCCGCCCCATCGCCGGCACCCGCCCGCGCGGCCGCACGCCCGACGAGGACCGCCGGCTGGAGCAGGAGCTGCTGGCCGACCCCAAGGAGCGGGCCGAGCACCTGATGCTGCTGGACCTGGGCCGCAACGACGTCGGCCGCGTGGCCGGCCAGGCGCCCGCCGGCGCCAACGCCGCGCGCGCCCCGGCCGTGCGCGTGACCGAGAGCTTCACCATCGAGCGCTACAGCCACGTCATGCACATCGTCTCCAACGTCGAGGGCGACGCGCCCGAGGGCGTCGATCCGGTGGACGTGCTGATGGCCGCCCTGCCCGCCGGCACCTTGTCGGGCGCGCCCAAGGTGCGCGCCATGCAGATCATCGACGAGCTGGAGGTCGAAAAGCGCGGCATCGCCTATGCCGGCGCCGCCGGCTACATCTCCTCGTCCGGCGCGATCGACACCTGCATCCTGCTGCGCACCGCCCTCTTCAAGGACGGCATGATGTACGTCCAGGCCGGCGGCGGCGTGGTCGCCGACTCCGACCCCGACGCGGAGTACGACGAGACCCTGCACAAGGCGCGGGCGCTGCAGCGGGCGGCGGAGGAGGCGTGGAGGTTTGCCTGACCCCCAGCCCGTTCATCCCCGCGAAAGCGGACACCCAGGCTTCTTCTGTTTTGGCCCCCTCCGCTCATCCCGGCGCAAGCCGGGACCCAGGCTTTTTTCCTCTTTTGGGCGAAGACCTTGCCGCTTAGCCCCAACCTCGCCCGCATCCCCGCCGCCCATGACCAATGTCATGGCCGACCCGGCTGGCGGCATGATCATTCCACCGCCACGGCGAGTCATGTCCCAGACATCGGGGAGTAGTGTCTCAGTTTGAAATCTGCTGCCGTTGACCAGCTTGGCGTAGGGCGGTCGCGGCGCCTATCATGGCCGCATGAGATGGACGGCCCAGCAGATCAACGCGACGGTCGCGCTGCTCGGTGCGTTGGCGGTGCTGGGGGGCTTCGCGGCCCTCGATGCCTATCAACGAGCGCATGGGCCTAGCCCCGTCATTGTCATTCAGATGGAGAAACCGTCCTGACGCCTGTAGGCCGTCGTGGAGAGAAGCGCCCCAGTGATGTGATCGGCGCGGCCATCATGGTCGCCGAGATCGCGCCTGGAGAGGTCGAGAACAATCCGACCCCCGAGGACAAGGCGCCCCACAGCCGGGGCGCCGAGGTCGCCGCTCAGGCTCCAAGCTGCTCGTCGATCGCAATTACGGCGTCGATCAACGGCTGCAAGGTCCGCCCCTGAAAGTCGGACCAGCCAAGGCTCACGTTGTTGGCCTGGGCCTCGAAGGTGAGGTTCTTCGCCTGGGCTGGTGTAAGGAGGTCGCGACTGAAGATGGTAGCCCACTTGCCTCCCATCGGCTTGACCAGTCCTGTGAAGAGGAGCGGTTGGGCGACCGCAGCGTCGTAGACTCTTGATCGCATTGCCGGGTCGCCCGGACCAAGGATCAGGGAGATGTTCACCCGTCCCGGCGCCTGCGCGTAGGTCTTGGCCTCGAACAGGATTCCACGACCGGTTTTCGACCACTGTTTCGGATCGCCCCTTATGTTCGTCAGCCGCTCGTCCCACGCCTCTGGCGCGAAGCGGAACAGATTGCCGCCGCCGCTGTCTTCGATAAGCCCCTGTATGCCCTGAACGCACTCCTGCACGACGGTGAGAAGACTTCGCGGCTCGGGTCGGCATTCCAAGATGAAGTCGAAGGCCTCCTTGTGCCGCTCGTAAAGCGTTACCGCCAGTTCTCGCAGCCGATCGTCTTGCACGATGTGTCTCCGAACCGCATCTACATAGTGGCGAATGATGAGCCGTGTTTCATTGGGGACCGGCTCGAGCTCGTTGGCCGCTAGGGCCTCCAGCGTAGCGGCCAGGTCCGCGTAGTCGTATGCGACGAAGTCCTCGTGATCGGGTTGGCTGCCATCTGGGGTAAGGAACACCAGGAGCCGCCGGTGGTCTGGGAACGCCGATCTCAGATGGTCGCTGTAGCGCTCAAGCTGCCCAGCCCCAGCTCTTGCCCCCACCTTGTTTTCAATGGCCACGATAAGCTTCAGCGTTCGCAGCTCGATCAAGACGTCGATGTTGTCTCGCTCGCGGTAGACGACTGCGTCGTCCATTTCCCCGGCAATGAGTTCCAACGACATCACGGGCCGCTGCGAAGTGGGCAAACGCGCCAAGATCGCGCGAAGGACGGCTGCAAGCGGCTTAGAACCTAGGCCATGGGGCCGGCTCGGCGATAGCAAGTAGGCCAGGAAGTTCGAGTGCCGCAACTCCGCGCGGATCGCGCCCACGGCCTCAAAGAGGTTGAAGGACGACATCCGGAGATGGATCGCGTGAAAGTCGCGGTCGTCAAACAGCTCGCCAAGCCGCGCTTCCAGCTCATGGATGGACGGATCAGACGCGCCTTCGGAATTCATTGTCATCGGTGGTCTCGCCAGCGTGGCCCCGCGGACGTGGACGAGTTGGGGTGCAGCAGTGCGTCTACTCCTCGGGTGCGATCAGACCGGGGTGTTCACGGGCCGGATTGCCGGACACCCATGATCACGACGAAGCAGGGAGGAGCACAAGCAAAAGCAAAAGCAGGCGCCTCACGCCTCCGCCTGCGCCCTCCTCTCGACCTCCGCCTCCGCCCGCCCCGACCGCACCATCAGGAACCGCCCCGACCACGACCCCGGAAATCGTCCACCGCCCCTCGATCTCCGTCCCGTCGGCCGAGAGCCGCCCCTCATAGACCACCGTCGACCGCGATCGGGTCCGCCTCTCATAGGTCTTGACGAACGACACCCGCGCCCCGTCCCGCCGGCCCTCGACCATGGCGAAAAGGGTCTCGCCGCCATTGTGGCCGAGCACATCCGGCTCATGCACCATCCCGCTGATCACCGAGCCCGTCTCGATCAGCGTCGCCACGAACGCCGTCGCCGGAAACCGCCGCGGAAAGGTGAACTGCCCCTCCCAGACGCCGGTGAGGTTAAGGCTCACATTATATGACACTCAGACCCCATCTCTGCCTGTATCCTGCTCCAGGCCTATTTTCGATCACGGCACAATGTGCGTCTATGCGGGCCGCGGCATGGTCGCCGACTCCAGCGCCGAGTACGCCGTGATCTTGGATATGGCCCGTACACTGCAGCGGGCAGCATATGAGGCGTGGAGGTTTGGGCAGGCGAGCAACTTGGCACTCGTGTCGTGGTGCCTTTTGAACAACCCCACAAACATTACCATGCTCTCCGCATCCAATCGTCCAAGTCCCGAGAGGAGAGCACCTTTTCCGTATACTCCCAATCAAGTCCCCGATCGTCAGCGACGTCTCGAATATAGCGCAATTCCATTGGCGGCTTAGCCTGTTCGACCCGCTGCGAGAAATTCCGCACACGCTTGACGGTCCTGAAGCACGGCGTCGATCCACTCATCCTCGAACCCGTCGGGCAGTTGGCCCAGGACCGAAAAGATGTCGCCGAACCGCGTCCGACAGGGCCGCGTAGACTTCGTCCTCGACCGTGCCGGCATAGCGCAGGTTCAGACTTGAACATCGTCCCGGACTTGGCCGATCCGCTGAACGCGGCCCTTGCGCTGCTCGAGCCGCGAGGGATTCCAAGGTAGGTCGACGTTGACCTGGGCGCCGAGCCGCTGCAGATTCAGGCCCTCGCACGCGGCGTCTGTGGCGCAGACGAGCCGAATATCGCCACTCTGGATTGCTAGCCTTGATCTGCTCGCGCGCCGCCGAGCGGCGCTCCTGACCTCGTTGGACGAAGGACGCCGTGCCGCCTGCGTAGAGCGCGACGGGCTCGTCGGGAAATGCCGTCGCAGAGCGCTTCCAGGACCCACTCCGCCGTCGTGCGGTACTGGCTGAAGATGATCGCGCCATTCAACTCCAGCCACTCCTGCTCCCGCAGGTAGTGCAGAATCACTTGGACCTTCGGATCGATGTCCGTGCCAGTCGACCACGGCGGCCAGGTTTCGCTCGACCTCTCGCGAAGCAGCTGAACTTCGTCTGGGTCGGGAGGCGCCGCGTCGTCGGGTCGGCGCCTTCGTCGCCGATTTCGTCTTCATGGAACAGCGGCCCATCGATCCGCCCGAGAAGATGGCGCGCGGTCTCAAGCCCCGCCCGCGCCGACGATCCGATCCGCCGCAAGCAGGATGGTCTTGAGAAAGCCGGCGCCGGGCTGACGCGCGGCATAGAGCCGACTGAAGGCCTCGGCTGCCTCATAGGCGGCCTGTGAACGCAAGGCCCATGACAAGGCCCTGGCCGTTCGAAAAGGTCGGCGGCAGCCCGTCGTCCGGCCGGGGATGGGCGATCACGCCGATGCGCTTGAGAAGGCCACGTTCCTCAAGCATCGGCCGCGTTCGCCGGACGACGCGCCGCACGATCGGGTTGTGCCGCTCGGCGAGAGTCGTGAAGTCGCGCCAGGAAATCGTCGCGAACGTCGGCGACCGAGCTCGTCGAAGCGCGGGCCCGAGAACTTCACCGCTCGGGATTGCGCCGTCAACGCTGCATGTCTCGGAAGACGCGATGCTCCGCGGCAGGCGGCAGCGGATTGCGGAACAGCCCCCACCGCGCGGTCTCGCTCTTGCGGCCAGGGGCGCTGCGCCGGTCAGGAACTGGATGGACTCCTCCCGCATCCATTCGCCGCCGTCGAATGGCGTCCCGAGCACCTGCGGCGCGCCTTGACTGAGCGCCGCCAGCAGGTCCCAAAGCTCGACCGCATCGAGCTGGATCGGCGTCGCCGTGCCGAGGATGACGCTCTGCGCGTTCCGGGCGACCTTGTGCAGAAATTCGAGCAGATTGTTTGGTCGTGCGGCTCGTCGCGCCGCGCCGCGTCCCGCGGCTGGCGCGCGCCTTGTGAGCCTCGTCGAGGATGACGACGCCGAACGACTTCTTCGCCAGCGCGCCGCGTTCGGCTTCGTCGTCGCCGTTGACGATCAGCCCGGTCGAGACGATGCCGATCCGCCAGGGACACTTGGCGACCAGCGTCGGAGTCGCCCTTCTGCGTCAACGGCCGGCGCTCGCCGTCGAGCCAGCACTTCTTCTGCGTCGACCAGACCGCCGACGGGTACGCCAAGCTTGTCTTCCAGCTCCTCCTGCCATTGCCAGATCAGAGTGGCGGGCGCGAGGATGAGCACCGGCTTGTCGTCCAGCAGCGACAGCACCAGCGCCGCGGCGGCCATCGAAAGCGTCTTGCCGAGCCCCACATCGTCGGCGATCAGATAGCGTGCCTTCCCGTGCAGGCGGTGGTCGTCGACGCAGGTCTGGACAAAGCGCTTCTGCCAGGAGCGGAGGATTTGGCCGCCCTTGTAGATCGGCCGATCGGCGAGGACCGCTTCGGCGGCACCGCGCCCGTCCGCGTCCCGCGCCTGCCTCGATGGAGCGGTATTCGCATGCGCTTGCCATCGCCGCGACGTGCTTGACGACGGCATCCGGCAGGTCGATGCCCTGAGTCCCAGAAGTGCTCGAACTCTTCGCGGACCCAATGCCGCGGCGAGCGGGTCGTCATCGCCCCAGAGGATTTCGTAGGCGTGGCGGAAAGCCGAGGCGCGAGTCGTTCACGCTGCCGACGAACGAATAGATCCGGCCGTCGGCGTGCTCGATGACGCCCGCCTTGCCATGCACGAACACGTTGTCGGCGTCGCGCGGAACGACGCGAACCTTCATCCGGCCGGACGCGAGCAGGTCATGCAGGCGTCGATAGCGCTCGCGCGCGAGCAGCAGATCGAGGCCGTCTTCGGTGGACTGCCAGCGAGGAAACGAGGGTCTGCGCCAACGCCTCGTGACCATCGCGAGCGGCCTTGGCGACCTTCACGTCGTACGGATCGAGGTCGCCGTTGCAGACGACACGGATCTCGCCGACGGTATCGAGCGCCTCGCCGACGACTTCCAGCAGCGACGAGCGGAAATAGCCGGCGATCCGGAGATAGCGCGTCGCGCTGAGCGAGCCGCTTCGCCAGCACGTCGCCGAGCGCCTGCGCCGCGAGACGAGAAGCGCTCGATCGCCATGGCTCACACCCGATCGAGCTTCAGCGCTTCGGCAAGCTCGTGCGCGGCAGCGCTCTCGTCGGGCCGTGTTGTCTTGGTCTTGGCCGCAATGTACTCGGCAAGGCCGATCAGCTTCTGTCGGCGCTGCCAGTAGTCGGCGGCATACTCGGTCGCAGAGTGGTGACGCCGAGCTTGGGATCTCCCTTCTCCAGCGTCTTCCAGATGGCGAACAGAACCTGGCGAAGTCTGGCGTCTTGGCGAAGCCATCGCCATCCAGCATGCGGCCCTTGAGATCGGCGGCGCCGGCAAGGCTCGCGGCGTTCGCGGCGGTCGAGGCCATCAGGTCGGCGTAGTCGGCAAAGGCGAAGCTCTTCGCGAAGTTCTGGAAGTCGGCGACCTTGGTCGCGCCCTTGGCTTCCATGTCGAGCATGCGGACATAGAAGCGCTCCGACGGACCGAGGTCGCGCCACATGTCGCGCGGGAAGCCGTCGGCACCAGCAAGCCGTTCGCGACCTGGGCCGCATAGTCGACGAGGTCGCGGATCATCGTCCGCTCGTTCTTGGCGAGCTTGCGGTAGAGATCGCGATCGAGCGGCTGGCGGTCGATGGTCGAGTAGGAGGTGACGACCTGAAGCGCGGCAGCATAGGCGGCGAGCGTCAGGTCGCCGTCGGTGTAGAGCGTCTCGGCATGCTACGTCGTGCCAGCTCTCGTCGAGAGCGGTGAGCCGTGCGAGCTGGGCGGCCACGGCGTCCTCGATCTCGGCCTCGATCTCCATGCGGCGGGCGTTGGCTTCGTCCTAGCGCTTGCGCAGCACAAGGCAGACGGTGCCCTGAACGTAGTTGCCTTCCTTGAGCGCGCTTTCCGTCTCGGTGACGATGTTCCAGGCGGCGGTAACGCGAAGGCCGGCCGCCCAGAGGATGGCGCCGAGATCGGCCCAGACGCCGGCGTCCTGATGGGTGAACATCACCACCTGCAGGCCGTTGTCCGGCATGTGCCGCGTCATCGCGGCATAGGCGGCCACCATGTCGCGGCGGAAGTGCTCATCCTTGCCCTTGATCGCGAGGTCGCGCCGCGAGTCCCAAGTCCATTGGTCGAACGGCGGCGGCGGATTCTTCCGCAGCCACGCAATGAAAAACTCGGTGATCTCGTGATAGTTGATTGCGTCAGCGTAAGGTGGATCGGTAATAAATACGTCGGCGAACGGGCAGACATCTACCGACATTTCCACAGGCGATATCAAACATTGAATCTGCAAAATCGACGATCGGCTTCGCAGTTCAATCAGGAGGTTAAGAGATTGCTAGAAGCATACACCCCATAATTGAACTGAGTATTAAGGGCTTGGTTATCAAAACGTTCGTAGGCTGTCCGCGCAGCACCATTAGACTTCGACCACTTTGGCAATTTCGACGAGCGGTCCAAAAGCCTAGAGGTGTCGAGATAGCCAAATGTAGGCATGAATTCAGCTTGCTTGCTTTCTCAACACCGCGAAGAATAGCAATTGCCGCGCAGTGAAAAGATGATGCCAATGTGTCCAGCCGCGCGTGCGGATCGGCTCGACTGTCTTGTCTCCTGGCTCGATCGGCATGTCGGGCACAAGCCCATCGTCCTGCCAATGCGCAAGATTCTCGCGACGATCGCCTCGACCTTCCGCTCGCGGGCGAGGTCCTCGTCGGTTACAGCGGCGAAGAAGGTCTCCTGCCGGCCTTTGTCCAGGCTCTCCTTGGTGATCCACTGGATGCAGTAAAGCCGTTCCTGAAAGATGTCGTCCGGACGCGGAACAAAGTCCGACTTTTCCCAGAGCCGCAGCCGATTGCGCGTGTTGCCTTCTGGTATCGCGATAGTCGCCCCGGATAGTCCTGATCTCGACGCCGGAACGCTCCGGATTCATCGGATGGACAAGACGGCCATCGCGCACTGTTCCCTGTTCGGCCTCCGCCATCTCCGCTGCCGAGACACCAGAGTGGATTGTTATCAAGTACCGCTTTGCGGCCTCATCGGGAACCAGCTTCGCAATGACATTCCAGTCCTTGGATATTTGCCAAGATTGCGCCAGCGGAACCATCCAACCGGTCTTCGGGCACCGTGTCTCTAGGCAATACAGGTAATTCTTCGCAATGTTTCCAGTCTTCGTCGTGCTCGACGGACAATTGATCTATTCCGGCGTACCTCCTCAACGACGCGAGTTTGGGAGAGCTTCGATTTCTGTTCTTCTTGCCTGAGGCACCGATCATATTGAAAGGCGCCCCATGTGAGCATACAGGCGACCGGGTTTAGATCTGAGCATAGACATCACAGCCGATACGTGCGGCCTCGAAGGGGATTGATCCACCGCCGCAGAAAGTGTCGGCCACTCTTGGCCGATGTCCGAAACGGGCGATGCCTAACTGCTCGACGAGCTGTCGTGTGCTGCGCGCCATGGTTCCGAGATGGCGATTTACGTCGTTCCAGATTGGAGCGAGAAGTTCAACTCATCGCATTCCTCCGGCCGACGGACATGCTTCAGTCGTTCAGTATATGGGAAGGTCGCGAATGCAAGGCCCACCAGCACTTGACGCTGTGATTCGTTCAAATCCTTGCGCCAGACCCGACGCGTCCCTGCTCCTCCGTGACCTGATCGGCATGGCCTGGAAAGAGCCTCGCAAAGTTGTTGGCAGTGCCACCATATCGCCGACCGAAGGCGGCATCATCCATCGCCATCAGCTTGAGGAAGATGTCGAGATCTGCAGTCGCGTCGTCGGTCGCGGGCAGAAGGCAACCAAGCACTACCGCGCGCACCAGGATAACGGCTTGCGCCCCTTCCAATATGAGCCCAGCGCCGTAAGGGTCTGTGCTCGTTTGGCATTCCGTTCCTTAAACGCCTCCGCCGATAGTCGTCCGACAGGGAACTGGCGCTCGATAAAGGACGGTGCGTCCTTAAGCGAGAGGGGCGCAAGACCCCGGCAAGGTCGTTCATTGAGCTTCTGAGGTCATCATCATTCGGCAGGCAAGGTTGCGGCCGCCAGGAGGTCAGGTTCGCGGCCGCCAGGGCACCCGCCCACGTCGTGGTTTGGTCGATGTTTGACCGCGGGGTCTTAGCGCGCCCCGTACCTGTGACAGCGCCCAGGCTGAACGCGTCCGAGCGCGTGCCAAAGCAAAGCGCCTGACGCAACGCGCCGCGCCAGCCCAGGCCTTGCTGGTGGGCAAGGCCGGTCGCCGCCGCCGTCATGGTGTAGAGCCACCAGCGTTCTTCGGGCTTGAGCCCAAGCCAGTTGCGGATCGCGACAGCGATCTCCTCGGAACTTCACGTCCTGAAGCTCCACTGCCCAGAGCAGCACTAGCAACTCCTTGCCGAAAAGGCGTTGGACGGCGGTCTCGTCCGCCCCCCAACGACCGGCCGGCTTACCCTCGGTCTTCAGGCGCCGATTGAACTCTGACCGCGAGCTCCGCCAGAGACACGTCCCACACCGCGCGCGAGGCTTCGCAGCGCAAGACTGTCTCGGGCGCCCGTTCCGCACTCTCCTTCGGTGGGCGGGCGGCCGAACACCTCGAACACCTGGACCTTTGCCTCGCGCCCCTTGGTCAGGCGCACGAGGTAAGCGTGCTCCTGGTAGATGTCCGAGAGTCGAAATTGGCGGCGCAGCCATCTGGCGATTCCTCCATGATCTAGTCCTGCGTCCATCGAACGCGCGTCGAAGTCCAGCTTCAGCGCGTCGCAGAAATCCGTCAGATCGCGGCCGGACGGGAAGGCGATCTTGTCGAGCCGCAGGTTCAGCACCGTGGTTGGCGCTGCGAGACGTTCGACCAGGGTCTTCACCAGCGCATCAAGGTCGGCTCCGGCGAACGGGACATCGCGCCCAAGCCGAAGGGTGAGATAATCGGCCTCCGACCGCTCCGCCGTTCACCTCGACCGAGCCGCCTCGGATGATCGCGCCCGGGAGTCTTGGCGAGGCGGTCGAGCGCAGAGAAATGCGGCGGCGGTGTCCTTCGGCTCGAAGCGCGAAGTCATGGTTGCAGGCGCGTCCGGCTTCGAGCGGCTGCACGGGCTCTGGCCCGCCAGGCCAGACCATCGCGCATGCCGGCTATCCAAGCGGCGCTGCTTTCTTCCTGGCTGAACTGGCCATCCACATTCCGCGACCGCCCGCAGCCGCGTGGCGCCCTTTGGCGCGATCGACGTCGTTCTGCGTCACAATCGGCCCGACCTTCGGGTCGGACCCGTCGAACGTCGCGTGGATCATGGCCGCGCGCGGGCTGGCGAGAGCGAGACCTTGTAGCCGCCCGAAACCCTGTTGACGTCCGGCTTGACGCGCATCGGGCGCGCGCCACTGGAACGGATCGCCCGTGACGGCGACACCCGTTGCTGTCGACCGCCAGAAACCAAGCCACAGGCGACTCGCCGTCTCGTAGACTCGCCCGTCAAGCTTCTGGCCGTCGCCGGATCGGGCGGCCCGCTCTCCGACACATAAACGGTGTCGGCGTCCTCCGGCGTCACGTTGAGCTGGAAGCGGCCGGTGTCCAGCGGGTTCGGCGCGAAATCGTCCTGCCGCGCCGTGACCCGCGTGCGGCGCTCCCATTTCTTGGCGACGAGGCCGTCCTTCTCCCGCCAGTAGCCGCGCTGAACGGCCGTGCGACGAGATGTTCCAGCCCGCCGCGCGGCAGCCAGAACCAGGCCGGGCGGACAGCGGCGTTGCGGCGAAGCGAGCGAGTTGCTGACAGCGTCGGCGTCGAACAGGAATTCCTCTGCATCTTGGCGGAGATTGTCGAACTCCGCGTCAGAACTGGTCGCTCGGCATGAACTTGCCGCGTTTCGGTCAAGCGTGTCGACGATCTGCTGTTCGCCGGAATAGTCGTTTCGGTCGAACTCCATGCGGAAGTCATCCACCTTGCGCAGCGACTTGCCGGTCGGGAAGACGATGGTCTTGAAGGTCTCGCGAAGCGCGCTGGTGAAGCCGGCCGCCTCGCGTCCCTTCACGCCCTGAAGTTCCGGCATCTGCGGTGACTCCGCAGCCATGCTGCGCCCTGATCCGCTCCTCGACTTTGTCGATCGCGCGCGTTCGCCGCGCGCTCGTCCGCAGCGTCGACACGGCATTGGGGTCGGCGGTCAGGACCAGCACGCGGTTCTGTAGGTCCTGCTTGTTTCCACCAGTCGACAAAGTCCTGCGGCAGCTTGTCGGCGGGGCGCTCCAGGATCATAAGCGTCGGACGGTCGTCATCGAGCTGGATTTCGTCGAGCGCCGGCAGGATCGCCATGCGCTCGCGAATAGAGCTGGCCGGTGCGCGGCTTGAACACTTCCTGCAGCTTTGCCCGCAGCGTCTGGTCGACCTGCTCCTCGGCGATGTTCGCCGCGATCTCGGTGATCTCGGCCGTGACGTTCGCCGTCTGGCCGAAGAAGACGCGCTGATCGACGCCCTGGAACAGATACCAAGCTTGCCCTTGCAGGCGGCCCAGCGCGGCCTTGATCTCGGACACTTCGAGCAGGGGATCGACGAGCGTCTCGATCAGCTCGCCATCGGTAAGCCCGCGCAGCGGCGTCTCCGCCGTCGACAGCGAAGACATCAGCAGAACCTTCGCGACAGCGGACGCGGTGGAATTGCCGTCGGCTGCGTCAATCTTCTCGGCCAGGGCATTGCCGCGGTCGGCGACGTCGCGAGAGATGGCGTTGGCGTAGGCCGGGTTGATCTTGCGGATTTCCTCCAGCGTCGCCCTGATCGTTGAAATCGAGGTGCTGAAGTCCGATCAGGAACGCGTTGTCGTTCGCTAGCAAGCGCGCCACGCACGGCAAGCCGCAGCAAGCCGGATGAGCGCCCGCGTCTTCTGGTATCCCCGGTTCTCGGCAAAGCGCGCGACGATGTCTCGAATGGAAGGATGGAAGGGATAGGTCTCGCGGATCCGCTCGATGAACGTCTCTGGCGTCGTCGGGATTGTGTCGACCCGCTTCGCCTTCTGGAGCGCGGCGACATAGGCCTGGGCGACCTCATCGATCCGGTCAGCCGCCGGCAAGGCGTCGAACAGGCGCTTGCGCACGATGGCGAACACCTCGCCGGTGTTCTGCTGAACCGGCGTGATCGCTTGGGCATTGCGATCGTAGTGTTTGGTCAGACTCTCGATCAGGGTGCGCAGCTGGCCGGAGCCGTCGAGGTAGACGTCGTCCTTGAGGTTGGTGACGACGACGCAGGCGCGTGGGCAGCGCGGCAGGGCGTTGAACAGGCGCTCCAGCGCGCCGATGGTCAGATCGCCAAGCGTGCGTTGGCCGACCGGCTCGCCCTGAGCCATCTGCAGATAGCTCGGCAGCTCGTCGAGCAGGATCAGAACCGGCTCGTCACCGAGCACCGCCACCCATTCGTCGACACCAGGGGTTCGGGCGCCGTTGCGCCAGAACGGCGCCATGACGTCGCCGCGGCCAAGCTGCTCGGCGATGTATCCCCAGAGCAGGGTGTCCGGGTTCTGGTGGCCATTGAAGATGACGACTTTGGCCGCGCCGAACTCGGCAGCCGGCTGACGAACTTGGGAATGACCTCGCGTCGCAAGGACGGGATCGGACGCCAGCAGACCGAACGCGATCAAGCTGTGCGTCTTGCCTCCGCCCATCGCCTGGGTGAGGTAGAACGCGCCGTCGTCGGTCTTGCCAGCCAGCCGCTCAAAGCCGCGGCTGACCAGGAGATCCAGCCCCTCCGTGAAGTAGTTGCGTTGGAAGAACGCCCGGCCGTCGACTCTTGCCCGACGGCAAAATCCTCAATCTGAGCGACCTGCTCGACCAGGCTGTCGCTGGTGACGACGATGCTGGGCGTGCAGAGCTGCTTGACGGTCGCGATCGGCATTGGGCTGGCTGGTTCCCTTGGAAGACTCAACGCGAGACGAAGGACATTAGGAGCTGCCCTCGCGGACGGCCAACGGATTACTCCCAGCGGACTAGCGGACGCAGCGCCCCGCGCGCTGGAGGTGCGTTCGCCAGCGGGCTCTTACGACAGCGTCCGTTCGTCTGGCGTCAGAGTTCAAAGGCAGCACCTTGGTTCGGGTAAGCGGCCTTGGCATTGTCCTGCCAGAAAAAGAACACCTTCAGGCTGAGGCCCAGCACTCGGGCCAGCTCGAAGGCCTGACGGAACGCGGCGTTGGCGCAACGCGGCAAGACGAACCTACAGGAGCTTCTCCGCATCCCGGAGGCTCTCAGTGACGTCGGAAACGCCGGGGAAGGTCCACACGGCGTCGCGCAGGATTATGCGCCATGCGTTCACGTGTCCGACGTAACGAGCGTGGCTTTGAACGATCTCGACCGGGATCAGCGCTGCGCGCGTGACACGGAAAGCCTCGTCGAGCAGCACGCCCGCCAGGATGTCGAACGGTCGATCCGGCAAGTTACGGATGAAGGACAACTGTCTTGAGGTGTTGAAGGCGGTGATCCGGCGGCATTTGATCTGATAGCGAACGCCGTGCTTATCGACTGCATCGAAGCCGCGAGCGGAGTTGGGTTGGGGCATCCAGCCGAACGCGCGACAGAAGAGCAGCTCGCCATAGTCGCCTGCAGGGCCATTCGCGCTGCGAAGAACCTGGCGACGGCGAAGCTCGTCGAGCACCTCGGCGTGAAGGCGCAACAGGTCGGAGACGGACAACGCCTCGAGCTGATCCACCGATTCCTTCCTGAGGCCTCGGCCGCCTCCACCAGTCGTCGATGCTGAGGAGATTAGGCGACACGTCGTTAATCCATTCCGTTCAGATCGCGTTGGCGCCGCCGCGGCAGGATGGCGGCATGCCGCGGTCGACCTCCCATGCCCGGCCGGCCAGGGGGCTCACGGGCCCGAAGCGCCCGCCGAACGCCTGGGCGCGTTCGCGGGCCGCGGCGCTGTATGGACGGCGCGACGGGCGAGGCCGCAGGCGCCCTCGACGGGGGACCACGATCGTGCAGATCGTCTATCTGCTGGTCTGCATCGCGATCGTCGTGTCGCGCCTGCACCGGCTGGGCCCGTGGCTCTCGCCGGGGCCGGCGCGGACGGCCGCGGGGGTCGGGCTGGAGAGGCCGATCCTCGACTGCGCGGCTGCGCATGCGGCGGGGGTGTGGGACATCCCCGCCGGGGTCGCCGGCCTACACGCCTGCCCAGGACGGGGACGGGGACGGGCTGGCGTGCGAGCCGGCGCCCTGAGCAGGCTTGCGCGGCCCGACCAACGGTCGCGGCGGTTCTTCCCGCTTCCGATAGGCCCGGCCCCCGGGTCCGGCCGACGGCCGGCCCGAGGACAGGCTCCGTCCGGGGCGATCGGAAAAATGCGATAGGGCCGGCCACATCGAGACGGATCCGTGGGGCGGGCGGCGAATTCTCCGCCCAGCGCCTCACGGTCCGGACGCGGGCGGCGGTTGGCGCGCCTGCGCCGTCACCCCCTCCCCTGCGCCCCTCCCCGCTTGCGCGCTTAGGGATGCACACATCTGAGTCGGTCGAGCGCCAGTCGACCTTCTCCCCTTGCGGGAGAAGGTGGCGGGCGGAGCCCGCCGGATGAGGGGTCGCGCTGATTTGGCAAGGAATTCAGCATCTTGGTACGGCGCGAGACTTCGGAACCGCTCGCGCGACCCCTCACCCGGCCTGCATCCGCAGGCCACCCTCTCCCGCAAGGGGAGAGGGTCCAAGCACCTGGATCCATTGGTGAATTCGAGATGTGTGCATCCCTAAGCGCTTACGCGGGAGAGGGGAGGCCAGGCTTCCACCGCCTCGTGGAACGCCTGAGCGGCGGGGCCCCACGGTGCGGGCGCCGGCGGCGGTTGGCGCGCCGCGCCGTCACCCCCTCCCCTGCGCCCCTCCCCGCTTGCGCGGGAGAGGGGAGGCCGGGTTTCCCACCGCCTCATAGAACGCCTGCGCCGCCGCGCGCTCGCGCCAGGGCGCGTGGCCGCAGCGCTCTGAGCTCGCGGTAGTCCAGCTGGGGGATGAAGGGGGCCAGGCTGTCCCGGATCATCGCGCCCGGGTGCGGGTCGAAATCGCCGTGGATCATCAGGACGGGGCTCGTGATGCGCGCGAAGGCGGCGGGATAGGTCCCGTCCGCCTGCAGGCGCAGCATGTCGGCCCAGGTCTCGCCGTGGCCCCAGGCGTCGAAGGGCGGCGCGGGCATGGCGTCGGCCGGGTCCGGCTCGGCCGGCAGGGGCTCGCACAGATAGATCGGCGTCGTGGCGACCGCCTCCTCGGCCAGGGCCAGGGCCGGGTCGTCCAGGCCCTGGGCGGCCAGCACCCGGGCGCGGACATAGGGCGTGGTGCGCGCCTCCACCGTCGCCTTCAGGCGCGCGCGGGCGGCCTCGTCGAAGGTCCCGCAGCCTGCCAGCACCAGGGGCCCGGCGTGGTCCGGATGGGCCGCCGCCCAGGCCAGGGCCAGCATCGCGCCCCAGGAGTGGCCGAGCACCGCGGGCCGGGGCGCGCCCTCGGCCAGGACCAGCGCGTCCAGGTCCGCCACGTGGGCGGCCACGGTCAGGGGCGCCCCGCCGCCGGCGCGCCGCTGGAAGGGCTCGATCACATGGAACCTTTCGCCCAGGCGCCGGGCCACGGGGCCCACTTCCCCCGCCGCCCCCGGCCCGCCGTGCAGGACGTAGAGGGTCCGGGCCTTGGGGTCGCCGTATCGGCGGACGGTGAGCATGGGGGCATTCTAGCTCAGGTCGGGACGGGGCCCGCCCCCTCCGGCCCCGGATCAAGTCCGGGGCGCACCTCCCCCGCACGCGGCCAAGGGATGCACAGATGTTGGCCGGTCGAGCGACAGTTGACCTTCTCCCCTTGCGGGAGAAGGTGGCGGGCGGATGCCCGCCGGATGAGGGGTCGCGCTGATTGGACAAGCAAATCAGCATCCTGGCTTTGAGCCCGGCCCTGAAGCGCCGGCGCGACCCCTCACCCGGCCTGCCTTCGCCAGCCCGCAGCACAGCTGCGGGCGTTCGTCTTGGCGATCGACAAGTAGTTGTCGATCGCATGGCGCCTTGCAAGCGGCGGCCAATCCTCACCCTCTCCCGCAAGGGGAGAGGGTTCGTGAGCGGCAAAGCTCTAATTCATTGATGAATTCGAGTTGCGTGACTCCCGCCGCCGCGTGCGGGGAGAGGCAGCCCCCGGACTTGATCCGGGGGCGCGGAGGGGGCTGCGCCACCGAACTCAGCGCAGCCAGTTCTCGGTCCGCAGGCCCTCGACCCGTTCGAACGCCCGGTCGTCGGTGACCAGGATGCAATCCAGCGCCAGGGCGTGGGCGGCGATCCAGAGGTCGTTGGCGCCCAGCGTCCGTCCCTCGCGCTCCAGTCGCGCGCGAAGCTCGCCATAGACCTGGTCGGCCGGGGCCTCGAGCGGCGCGACCTCCAGCGCCGACAGCACCGCCTCCACCGAGGCCGCCAGCCGCGCCGAGCCTCTCCTGGCCGCGCCATATCTCAGCTCGGCGGCCGCGACGATGCTGGTGAACAGCTCGCCCTCGGGAACGTCCGAGAGCCGCACGGCCAGGGCGCCGCGCGGATTGCGCACCGCCTCGCTGAGGATGTTCGCGTCCAGCAGCCAGCGCGCCATCACAGATCGAACGGCTCGGGCGGCTGATCCTCCACGCCTTGCATCGGCGCCTCGACCGGCTCGAGCGAGGCCAGCACCTCGCGCAGCGTGCGTTTGGCCGGCGCGGCCTCGATCACCAGCCGGTCGCCCTCGCGCCGCATCACCGCCTGGTCGCCCGGCAGCTCGAACTCGCGCGGGATGCGCACGGCCTGATTGCGGCCGTTGCGGAACAGCTTGACGTGGCGCTGGGCGGACATGGCGCGGAACCTACCACAGGCATAGGCCGCGGCATAGGCCGAGGGGCGGGCCGGGGGGGCCCGCGGCGGCGGCGAGGCCCTATTCAACCACCTTCGTGGTGAAAGGCGGCCTCTCGGCCCGCACGGCGCCAGCGCTTGGGAACCGGCCGTTCCGCCGCTAGTCTCGCCCTCATGAAGGCCGGTGAAGATCTCCTGGGCGTTCCGCGGCGGGCCGCCCCGCCGTTCCACATCCGCGATGCGCGGCCGGACCAGGTCGAGGCGCTGATGGCCGAGCCGGGCGAGGCGGTCGATCCCGCCACCGGCCGGCGGTTCTTCCTCGACTATCCCGCCGACCTCGGCCCGGACGAGCCGGTCACCCTCATCCTCGCCCTGCACGGCGCGGGCTCGATCGGCAACTGGCATCGCCACTACTTCCCGGCCATGGACCTGGTCGCCCGCCATCGCCTGGTCGTCGCCACCCCCACGGCCGCCGGCGCCGCCGGGATCATGCTGGGCGCCCCGCCGGTGCGCATGTGGCTGCCCCAGGACGACGACGCCCACCTGATGAACGTGGCCGAGCTGGTCGCGCAGGCCCTGGGCCGGCGCCGCATCGCCCGGTTCTGGCTGGCCGGCCATTCCCAGGGCGGGGCCACGGCCAACCGCCTCCTGGCCCAGCCGTTCTGGAAGGACCGCGTCGACGGCTGGCTGAGCCTGTCGGGCGGGCGGCTCGGGCCGGTGCGCATCCCCGAGGGCTTCGGCCCGCCCCGGCCGCCGGGCGAGCCGCCGCCCCAGCTCCCCGGCGGGGTCAAGCCCGGCGCGGCGGCGATGATCGACGCCGACGTCGACTTCATCTTCGCCACCGGCGCGGCCGAGATCGTCGAGCTGCCGCCAACCTCCCCCTGGGCCGAACGGTACGGCGGCGGCGCGCGCCGGCGCCGCCCCGACGTGGTGGACGAGCGCCCCGGCTACGTCTGGGACAACCGCCGCCCCGACCCCTCCCCCGCCTGGGGCGGCCCCGCCGCGCCCGGAACGGCCGAGGTCTGGGTCTACCCCGGCCTGAAGGATGGCCGCCTCGTCGCCGACGTCGTCCGCCTGGGCAAAGGCCACACCGAAGGCCTCGAGCCCCACGTCACCGAAACCATCGTCCGCCTGATGGCCGGCCTGGACAGGTAGGCGCCCCTCGCCCTCCCACGCCGTCGGCGCGGCCCCCTCACCCTCCCTTCTCCGCCCTCCGGGCTACGAAGGGCCCCTCCCTCTCCCCCTCCGGTGGCGAGGGCAAAGAACCAGGCCCTCGCCCCGCTCGCGGGGAGAGGGAGGGGCCCGTCCTGCCGCAGGCGACGGGAGGGTGAGGGGCCCGCCCCAAGCCCACGCCAAAGCCGTGGGACGATGAGGCGCGCTTCGCCCTCGCCCCGCTCGCGGGGAGAGGGAGGGGCCCGCGCCGCAGGCGCGGGAGGGTGAGGGGCAAGCCCCCCACGCCCGCCCCCTGGTCCTCCCCCGCCTTGTCCGCCGAAGCCTTGGCGAAGGCGGATGCGGGGGAGGTGGCCCGCAGGGCCGGAGGGGGTCACCCCTCCGCCGCGCTGCGGGCCAGCAGCGGGGCGAGGCGGGCGGCCATGCGGGCGCGGCCGGCCTGCTCGGCGATCAGGTCCTGGCGGACCTCCAGCTCGAGGTAGTCGATCCCCCGCCCGATGGCGTGGCGCGGGATGGTGTAGTCGGTCCCGTCCATGGCGTAGGGCTGGTTGCGCCCCACCACCAGGTCGCCCTCGGCCTCGAGCAGCCCCAGCATCCGCTCGGACAGGGCCGATCCGGCCAGGTGCAGCACGCCCACGTGCCAGGGCCGGTCCTGGCCGTCCATGCGGGGCGTGAAGCTGTGGATCGAGACCAGCAGCGGGCGCGCGCCGGCCCGGGCGTCCAGCATCGCGGCGATGGCCCCATGGAAGGGGGCGTGGATCTCCTCCAGGCGCGCGCGGACCTCGGCGGGCCCCAGGCCCCGGTTGCCCGGCACGGCCGTCCCGTCGGCGGTCTGGACGATCAGGTCCGGATGCTCGGGCGCCCGGTTGCAGTCGACCACCAGGCGCGAATAGGCCTGGGCCAGCAGGGGCGCGTCCAGCGCCCGCGCCACCAGGCGGGCCAGCTCGCCCGCGCCGATGTCCCAGGCGATGTGGCGGTCCAGGTCCGCTGGCTCCAGGCCGAGTTGGCCGAGCGCGGCGGGAATGGCGCGCCCGGCGTGCTCGCAAACGAGCACGATCCGCCCGGCGCCGCCTTCATTTGCGACAACCAGCGGCGCCGGGTCCCCTGGCGAGAGAAGGCGACTCGGCATTGCGTCCGTAGTGGCGTTCATTGGAGTGACCTATGACAGTTCTCGCCGTCAGGCACGTCACGCGCTACCGCTACGCCCGCAAGGTCGGGTTCGGCGAGCACCGGCTGATGCTGACGCCCCACCACGGCCCCGACCAGGAGGTGATCGCCGCCTCCCTGGCCATCACCCCCCAGCCGCGCGAGCTGAAGCTCGAGCGCGACCGGTTCGGGCACCAGGTGGCTGTCGCGCGCTTCGACCGCGCCGCCGAGGCGCTGACGTTCGCGGGCGAGGCGATGGTGCGGCTGAGGCCCGGGCCGCCCGACGCGGACCTCGCGCAGGTCGCGGACGACGAGGACGCCGCCGGGGCGCTGCAACCGCGCCACGCCGATCCGGACGGCGCCCTGACGGCCTGGGCCCGCGGCGTCCTCGCCGAGGCCGGCGCGAGCGAGCCTCTGCAGGCGCTCGAGGCGCTGAACCGGGCCATCCACCGCCAGATCCGCTACGTCCGGCGGCTGGAGCGCGGCGTCCAGGCGCCGGTCGAGACCCTGGCCAGGGGCACCGGCGCCTGCCGCGACCAGGCCCTGCTGCTGATCGAGGCCGCCCGGCGGCTCGGCTTTCCGGCGCGCTTCGCCTCGGGCTATGTCCACTGCCCGCCGGCGGGCGGACGTGCGGCCCGGCGCGGCGGCGGCCACACCCACGCCTGGGCCCGGGTGCGCGCGCCGGGGCGCGGCTGGATCGACCTGGATCCCACCAGCGGGGCGCTCGGCGGCGCGGGCCTGGTGCGGGTGGCGGCGGTGGACGAGCCGGAGCAAGCGGTTCCCCTGCACGGCGCCTATATAGGATCACCGGCCGACGCGCTCGGCATGGACGTCGAGGTGGAGGTGCGGCAGGTCGAGCCGGGCGGCCTCGATATCGGCGGCCTCGATCCTGGGGCGGCCGAACCGCAGGCAACCTGGCGCGTTGCCTCTGCTGCAGCTTGAGACGGCGCCGGGAGGGCGGACATGCGCATCCGCGCGGGATTTGACATCGCCTTCGACTGTCCGGCCCCGACCCCGATGATCCTGATGCTGAGCGTGCGGCCCGAGCGCCTGCGCGACCTGATCACGCCCCAGGCGCTCACCGCCGAGCCGGCCGCGCCGCTGCGCCAGTACCGCGACGGCTTCGGCAACATCTGCACCCGGGTGATGGCGCCGGCCGGCCGCATCGCGTTCCGGTCCGACTTCCTGATCGGCGACACCGGCCAGCCCGACGAGACGCCCCTTGGCGCGCGCCAGCACCCGGTCGACGAGCTGCCGGACGAGGTGCTCGTCTTCCTCCTGCCCAGCCGCTACTGCGAGACCGAGGCGCTGCAGGACCTGGCCTGGGCGCTGTTCGACCAGGTCCCTGAGGGCTGGCCGCGGGTGCAGGCGATCGCCGCCTACGTCCACGAGCGGATCGCCTTCAACTACGCCGACGCCCGCGCCACCCGCTCGGCGGCGGAGGCCCACGCCGAGCGCCGCGGGGTCTGCCGCGACTACGCCCACCTGGCGATCACCCTGTGCCGCTGCATGAACATCCCGGCGCGCTACTGCACCGGCTACCTCGGCGACATCGGCGTTCCGGTGGACGGCGCGATGGACTTCAGCGCCTGGACCGAGGTGTTCCTGGGCGGACGCTGGCGGACGCTGGACCCGCGCCACAACCGCCCGCGCATCGGCCGCGTCGTCATGGCCTGCGGGCGCGACGCGGCGGACGTGGCCATGGTCACCAACTTCGGCCCGGCCGCCCTGGCCAGGTTCGAGGTGACCACCGACGAGGTCCCCGAGCCGTTCGGCGAGCCGCCCGCCGCACCGGACGCGCCCCGCCCCCCGACGGACCGATCCATGCGCCTGGAAGACGCCTTCGCCCCGCCGGCGTGACCGCGCGACTCCTCTCCCCCTGGAGGGGGGAGAGGTCGGGAGAGGGGGTGGGAACGCACCCGGATTGGGCGCTGCTTGCGCCGCAAGCTGCTGAGCCAAGCGTCAGACACCCATCAGAGATATATCATCAGACGCGGCGCGGCTGAGCCGGCGCCACCCCCACCCCCGACCCCTCCCCCCTCCAGGGAGAGGGGGGCCAAATCAGGGACCCCGCCCATGGACCTCTATCTGAACGGCAAGCGGGCGCTGGTGACGGGCGCCAGCCGCGGCATCGGCCTGGCCTGCGCCAAGGCCCTGGCGCGCGAGGGCTGCGCCCTGGCCCTGGCCGGCCGCGACGAGGCGGCCCTGGCCGCCGCGGCCAAGGCCATCATCTCCGAGACCCGCGCCAAGGTGATGACCGTCAAGGTCGACACCGGCGAGGACGCCTCGGTCAAGGCGATGGTCGAGCAGGTCGTCCAGGGCCTGGGCGGGCTCGACATCCTGGTCAACTGCGCCGCCAAGGTCGCCGGCCAGGCGCCGCCGCCCAAGCTCGCCGACATCACCGACGAGGTCTTCTGGGACGACGTGAACATCAAGGTGATGGGCTACATCCGCACCGCGCGCGAGGCCGCGCCCCACATGATCGCGGCCGGCTGGGGCCGGATCATCAACGTCTCGGGCCTGGCCGCGCGCCAGACCGGCTCGCCGGTGGGCTCGATCAGGAACGTCGCCGTGGCCGCCCTCTCCAAGAACCTGGCCGACGAGCTCGGCCCCAAGGGGATCAACGTCACGACCGTCCACCCGGGCCTGACCCGCACCGAGAAGACCGCGCCCCTCGTGGCCCGCCGCGCCGCCGAGTCCGGCCGCACCGAAGCCGAGGTCGAGGCCCAGATGGCGTCGGGCTCCATCCTCGGTCGCCTGGTCACCGCCGAGGAGGTCGCCGACGTCGTCGCCTTCCTCGCCTCCCCCCGCAGCGTCTCCGTCAACGGCGACGCCATCGCCTGCGGCGGCGGCGCCAGGGGCTCGATCCACTACTGAGGCCGGCAAGCCCCACGAACGCCCCTTCCCGCCATGGGAAGGGGGCGGCCGTGTGGGATCGTCAGAACCGGTAGTTCAGGCCGGCGCGCACGACGTTGGCGGTGGAGCCGACCTGGATCTTGGCCGCGCCCGTCGCGCCGAGGACAACGCCGGAGAGGTTCAGCGAGGTGTACCGGCCGAGGTCGACGTAGAGGTACTCGGTCTTGAAACTCAGCCGGTCGGTGACCGGGTATTCGATGCCCGCGCCGGCGGTCCAGCCGGTCCGGGTCGCGCTCTTGGAGCCGGTCAGGGCCAGCGGCAGCAGACCCGCGCCGTTGATGGCGTAGGAGGTGTCCACCTTGCCATAGGCCAGGCCGGCGGTGACGTAGACCAGGGCGCGGTCGAGCGCGTAGCCCGCCCGCCCCCTGACCGTGCCGAGGTACTTCAGCTGCGAGCCGATGGTCGCCGACGCCGAGCCCGTTGCAACGCCGGTCAGGGCGCCGGACGCCTCGACCTGGCCCTTGACGTCCGAGACGGCGATGTCGGCCTCGGCGCCGAAGACGACGCGGTTGGCGTTCTGGAAGTCGTAGCCGATCTGGCCGCCGCCCAGGAACCCGCTGGAGTTCAGCCGGGCCTTGCCGGTCACGCCCAGGGAGGTCCCGCCGGACGTCAGGCTGGCGGAGAACGGATAGTCGAAGCGGTTGCCGGCATAGCCGCCGTTGATGCCGGCGTAGAAGCCGGTCCAGCTGTTGTCGGAAGGGGCGGCCATGGCGGGCGCGGCGATGGCCGCAGCGCCGGCCGCGGCGGCCGCGCTGATGAGCAATTCGCGAAGCATGGGAGAGGACCTTTCGTCTTGTCTCCGGCCCGTCCGTGAACACGGCGGGCCGTGCAGCCATGCTGGCGCCAAACGGCCCAACTCAACTTGACAGAGATCAACCTATTGAAGTTACTACCTATTAGCGATCTTTCCGACCCCCCGAGGCCACACCCCCCGACCTTCTCCCCTTGCGGGGAACGGCGGCGGGGCCCCGGGTCCGGCCGCAGGCGCCCGACGATCGCCCGGGCGGATGGCTGGCATTTCAACATATCATTCCAGGCGTCCGGGGCGGTCCGATAGCGTGGGCGGCCGCGAAGCGCGGGGCGCGCACAGGAGGACAGCCATGCCGGGACGCCTGGGGATCGCCATCGCCCTGGCGGTGCTGCTGTGCGCCGGGCCGGCGCTCGGCCAGGGCGCGCAACGTCCGGTCTGGATCACCCTCGGCACCGCCGGGGGCCCGATGCCGAACCCGCTGAGGTCCCAGCCCGCCAACGCGCTCGTGGCGGGCGACGATGTCGTGCTGTTCGACGTGGGCGACGGCGCGGTCGAACGGATGGCCGCCGCGGGCCTCAGGCTCGGCCAGGTGCGCGCCGTCTTCCTGTCGCATCTGCACTCCGACCACGTCGCCGGCCTCGCCGGGCTCATCGGCCTGCGCTGGATGACCAGCGTGCGCGCGCCGCTGACCGTCTACGGACCGCCGGGAACCCGCACCCTCGTCGAGGGGCTGCTCGCGTCGATGGAGCCGACGCGGGAGGCGGGATACGGCTTCCCGAACGGCTTCGGCGCCGATCCCATCCACATCGGCGTCAAGGAGATCGCCGGCGGCGCGTCGGTGGCGGTCCTGCCCGGCATGGAGGTCATCGCGGCCGAGAACACCCACTACAGCTTCACGCCCGGCAGCGACGAGGCCCGTCGGTTCAAGTCGCTGTCCTACCGGATCCAGGCGCGCGGACGCGTCATCGTCTACACCGGCGACACCGGCCCGAGCGAGGCCGTCACCCGGCTGGCCAAGGGGGCGGACCTCCTGGTCAGCGAGGCCCAGAACCTGCCCGCCCTCGTCAAGGTGATCCACGCCGCCTCCCCGAACATGCCCGCCTCCGTCTTCGACGCCACCCTCGAGCACCTGCGCCGCCACCACCTGTCGACCGAGGACGTCGGCCGGATGGCCAGCGCCGCCGGCGTCGGCGCCGTTGTGCTCACGCACCTGGGGCCCGCGCCGCCGCCGGCCGCGGCGGACGCCCTGTTCCTGCCGGGGGTAAAAGCGAATTTCCATGGCCCGGTGACCGTCGCCAAGGACCTCGACCGGTTCTGAGGCCGCCAGCAGAGGGAGCCGCCGATGTCGATCGTGCTCTACATGGCGCCGGGGACCTGCGCCCGCGTGACCGCCATCGCCCTGGAGGAGATCGGCGTCGCCTTCGAGGCCCGCGTCGTGCGGTTCATGCGCGGCGAGCACAAGTCCGATGCGTTCCGGCGCCTGAACCCGGCGGGCAAGGTCCCCGCCCTGGTCGTCGATGGCGAGGCCCTCACCGAGACGGTCGCGATCATCACCTACCTGGCCGAGCGGTTCGCGGCGGCGGCCATCATGCCCGCCGCGGACGGCGCGCTGGCCCGCACGCGCCAGCTGGCGGACCTCTGCTTCTGCGCCAGCACGCTGCATCCCCTGGTCACCCGCCTGCGGCTGCCGGGCTTCTTCGCGGGCCCGCCGAACGCGCGGGCGGTGTTCGACGCGGCCTCGGCCGCCATGGACGAGTATTTCGGGCTGGTCGAGCGGCGGCTCGCCGGCCAGCCCTGGTGGTTCGGCCAGGACTGGTCCGCCATGGACGGCTATCTCTACTGGTGCTGGTGGCGCGTCGAGGGGGCGGGCTACGACGTGTCCCGGTTTCCCGCCTTCCAGGCCCACGCCCGCAAGATGGAGGCGAGGCCCGCCGTCCAGCGCGCCCTGGAGCGCGAGCGCGCCGCCGAGGCGCAGCTGAAGGCCGAGGGCCTCGCCTTCACGCCCCCGCCCCTGCCCGGAGCGCCGACCCGCCCGCCCTCCTGAGACGGGGGGCGAAAGATGGGCCCGCCCTGCGCGGGCGGGCCCTCGGGAGTGGTCAGAAGTGCGCGCTGACCCGCACGCCGTAGGTGCGCGGCGGCTTCAGGGTCGCGGTGAGCAGCGGGATGGTCGGGAAGCTGAGCCCGGTCCCGATCGCCTCGGGCACGGCGGCGTTCTCGATGTTGTTGACGTAGGCGCCGATGCTGAAGCGGTCGCCGGGGCTGTTGTAGGTGAGCGTCGCATTGGTCCGCCAGTAGGCGTCGACGCGGCTGAACGGCAGATAGTTCAGGTTGGTCTGCCGCGCCAATTCGTGACGCGTGTTGACGCCCACGACGAGGTCGCCGCCGTTGGCGAGCGGGAACGTCTGCTCGGCGCCGAGGTTCAACGTCCACTTGGGCGTCATCAGCTCCGGACGGCCGCTGCAGTCGATGCTGAACACCGGGCCGTTGGGCGGCGGCACGAAGGTCGAGGGGCACACCGGCGCCGGGATCGAGCTCTGGTAGACCAGGCTCAGGTACTTGGCGTCCATGTACTGGACATCGGCGCTGAGCAGGGTGTTGCGGGTCAGCAGGAACTGGCTCTCGGCCTCCCCGCCCCGGATCCGGGCCTTGCCCGCGTTCTGGTTCGGGAAATAGGGGATCAGCGCGGGCCCGAGCTGGGCGAACAGGAGCGTGGCGATCTGCTGGCCCGAGTACTCCAGGTCGAAGGCCTCCAGGTTCAGCTGCAGCCGTCCGTCCAGGAACCGGTTCTTGAGGCCGGCCGTGTAGGCGGTCACCGTCTCGGGATCGTAGCTGTTCCTGGCGCCGGGGATCGGCTGGAAGTAGAAGCCGCCGGCTTTGAAGCCGGTGCTGACGTTGGCGTAGAACAGGGACTGCGGCGCGACGTCGAACTCGATGCCCGCCTTCCAGTTGACCCGGTCCCAGGCCTGGGCCGCGGCGGTCGGGAAGGCGAACAGCGCCGGCAGCCCGGGCGGCGTCAGCGGCGACTCCTGGGGCGGGAAGTACGGATAGATCGTGTTCAGCGAGTTGGTCTTCTTCTTGTCGTAGGTGTAGCGGAGCCCGCCGGTCAGCCGGAACCGGTCGGTCACGGCCCAGGTCAGCTGCCCGAACACGGCGTAGGTGAAGTCCGAGACGCCGAGGGTCTGCACCGGGTTCACCCCGGCGGACTGGGCGTCGTAGACGGCGCTCCCGCTGGTGGCGCCGTTGAAGTAGTAGGCGCCGAGCAGGTAGCGCAGCGGCTGGTCGGTTCCCGACGCGTAGCGCAGCTCCAGCGAGGTCTGGTGCGAGTGGTCGATCTCGCGGATGAGCGCGCCGGCGGTCGGGCTGATGAAGCTGATGTCGTCGGCGCGGAAGGCCGGGATGAAGGTCAGGGTCCCGCCGGCCAGGCCCCAGTTCGCCTCGCCGGACACGCCCCAGTGCGTGCCCCGGTTGAAGGCCGTGTCGGGCGTCGGAACGAACGGGGCCGGGGTCAGCCGCCCTGAGATCGGGACGATGCTGGTCCAGGGGCTCGGGCCGTAGAAGGCGCCCGTCGCCGGGCAGAGCTGGCCGGCCGAGTTCACCGGCGCCGGCGAGGCGGAGCTGCAGTAGGCGGTGGCCCCCTGCCCGCGGTCGTCCTCGTGCATGTAGTCGCCGCGCAGGATCAGCTCCAGGTCCGGCGTCGGGACGGCCCTCAGGCTGAGGCGCGCCGACTGCTGGTTCTGGTCGCCGGTGCCGTCCGAGAAGTAGCCGTCGTGACGGACGGTCTGGAACGCCAGGCGCGCGGCCACATTGGACGCGAGGGGCGCGTTGAACGCCCCCGTCGTGGCGAGCTCGTTATAGGCGCCGTATTCGGCGGACAGGTCCCCGCCCAGGTCGAAGGTCGGCTTGCGGCTGACGATGTTGATCGCGCCGCCGGTGGCGTTGCGCCCATAGAGGGTCCCCTGGGGCCCCTTCAGCACCTCCACCCGCGCGAGGTCGAAGAACATGCCGCGCACCGACGTCGTGCGGGCGAGGTAGACCTGGTCGAGGTTCACCGCGACCGAGGGATCGCCGAAGACGTTCACCACCGTGGTGGTGATGCCCCGCACGATCAGGCCGGCGTAGGGCCCGGCGCCCTGCTGCGCCTGCAGCGCCGGCACCGCCTGGGTCAGCTGGTCGACGGTGGTGATGTCCCGTTTGGCGAGCTGCTCGCCGGTGACGGCGGTCACCGCCACCGCGGCCCGCTGGAGGCTCTCCTCGCGGCGCTCGGCCGTCACCACGACCTCGGCGATGGCGCCGCCCGTTGGCTGGCCGGCCGCCGCGTCGGCCGCCTGGGCCGTGGCCGGCGCGCCATAGATCGCCATCGACGCAAGGATCGCGCCCGCCGAGCCGGTCGAAATGTATCTGCTGCGCACTTCATCCCCCGAAGACTATCGCCGGCTCGACGTTGGAGCCGGTCGTCGACTTGCCGGCGACAAGTGCTTGCCGGAGTCCCACTTGGCGATTGCTATGCGCTCGCAAGAACAGGGGGAAATTCGATTCCGATATACCTGCTATCCCGGCCGGAAATCCGGGCCGCGACTGTTGTCACAGGTGCGTGGGAGCGAGGGTCCGGCCGCCTACGACCAGAGGCTCGGCCGCGATCAGGACGAAGGCCACCTTGCAGGGGGCGCTGCTCCGGTTGATCCAGGCGTGGATCGTCCCGCGCTGGACCACCACGTCGCCGGCCCGGACGGTCTTCACGGCTCCGTCTTCCAGCTCCAGGTCGACCTCCCCCTCCAGCACGACGCCGTAGTCGATGGTCTGGGTCCGATGCATGGGCGAGCGCTGGCCCGGCGCGATGCTCATCATGCGGACTGCGCTGCCGCCCGGCGCCGTGATCCCGATCGCGCGCGCCTCGCCGCCGCTCGCCTCGGCGTTGTCCGCCGGCACGGCGGCGGTCGTCCACACGACGGTCCCCAGCTCGCCCGGCGCGATCACCTCGTCCCCGAGGAAGATCGCCCGTCCCTGGTCGTCGTGCCCCGTCAGGATGCGCCTGACCTGCACGCGCTGCTCCGCAACTGAAATCCGCGCCGGGAAAGACCTGCGCACGCCGACATGACGAGATCATCTTGGCCGTGTCAACGCATCGTCTTGGCATTGCTGATGCGGATACTAGCGATTGGAAGTTCGGATTTCCCGCGCGCCGGCGGCTGTGGTCACTCGCAGGTTCAGCGGATCGGGCGCATGGTGACGCGTCCGCCGGTCCGCGCGATGGGCCCGGCATGAGGTTGGGGGACGCGACCGGATGAGTGTGAGCCTAGCCGAGCCTGCGCGCGCGACGATCACGCGGGAGGACGCCGTCTTGAGGGCGCGCCGGCTCGCCGCCGAGATCGCGCCCTTCGTCGACGAGGCCGAGGCGATCCGCCGCGTCCCGGCCGCCGCGGTCGAGGCGATGGCCGCCTCGGGCCTCCTGCCGCTGGTGCGTCCGGCCCATTGGGGCGGGTTCGACAGCGACTGGATCACCCTGCTGGACTGCGTCGCCGAGGTGAGCCGGGTCTCGGGCTCGATGGGATGGTGCTTCGGCTTCCTGATGCAGCACCAGTGGGTGCTGGGCTATTTCCCCGAGCCGGCCCAGGCGGCGGTTTACGGCCGGCGCGCCGATCCCAGGATCGTCACCTCCTTCGGCGCCTTCGGCAAGGCCGAGCCGGCGCCCGGAGGCTATCGCCTGGCCGGCGACTGGTCCTTCGGCTCGGGCGGCGATCACTGCGACTGGGCCATCGTCGGCGCCCCGATCGTGGGCGGTCCGGGCGGCATGCGCTGGTTCCTGCTGCAGCCGGGCCAGTTCCACATGCGGGACACCTGGAACAGCGTGGGCCTGAAGGGCTCGGGCAGCAACAACATCGTCGTCGAGGACGCCTTCGTCGCGGAGGACTTCACCCTGGACCTCGGCGCGGCCTATTCCGGCCACGCGCCGGGATCGGCCTTCCTCGACGGCCCGCTGCAGCGGGCGCCCCTGAGCTCCCAGTTCCAGTTCGGCCTGCTGAGCCCGATGATCGGGATCGCCCGCGGCGCCTACGAGACCTTCGTCGCCTTCAGCCGCGACCGGGTGGGCGGCCTGGGCGGGACCAGGGTCGCGGAGAGCCCGCTGCTGCAGGCGCGCGTGGGCGAGGCCGCCGCCGAGATCGACGCCGCCTACGCCATCCTCGAGAGGATCAACCGCGGCGTCCTCTCCGGCGAGCTGGCGACGCCCGCCGTCGGCGCGCGGGTCGGCCGGGACTTCGGGTTCTGCGCCAGGCTGATGGTCCAGGCCGTGGACCGGCTGTTCGCCGCGGCCGGCGCGCGCGGGCTCTCGGAGTCCAGCGCGCTCGGACGCCACTGGCGCGACATCCACGCCATCTCCAATCACGTCGCCCTGAACACCGAGACCCTGTTCCAGGGCTTCGGCCGCCAGGCCCTGAGCTGAGCGGCCGGCGATGTCCAGGTGGCCCTTCACCCACGGCCTGCACGACCTCGGCGCCGGCGGCTGGGCCTATCTGCAGCCGGACGGGACCTGGGGCTGGAGCAACGCCGGCCTGATCGAGAGCCGCGGCGAGACCCTGCTGGTCGACACCCTGATGGGCGTGAAGATCACCGCCGACATGCTCGAGGAGATGCGGAAGTCCGTCCCGGCGGCCCGGCGCATCGGACGGCTGGTCAACACCCATTCCAACCCCGACCACGTGCTCGGCAACCAGCTGGTGGCCGACGCCGAGATCATCTCGGCCAAGGCGACGGCCGACGCCATCGCGGCGATGAACCCGGAAAACTTCGTCGCCATGACCCGCAACTGGCGGTCCATGGGCGACGGCGGCGAGTTCATGTTCGAGACCATGGGCCGCAAGTTCGACTTCACCGGCGTGACCGTCACCGCGCCCACCCGCACCTTCGTCGGCGAGATGGACGTCCGGGTTGGCGACAAGACCGTCCATCTGGTCGACCTGGGCCCCGCCCACACCGAGGCGGACACCATCGTCTACGTCCCCGAGGACAAGCTGGTGTTCACCGGCGACCTCCTGTTCAACGAGGGGCACCCGATCGTCTGGGCCGGCCCGGTGCAGAATTGGATCGACGCCTGCGACTACATCCTCGGCCTGGACGTCGAGACCGTCGTGCCGGGGCACGGGCCGATCGCCGACAAGTCCGCCGTGCGCAACTTCAAGACCTACCTCGAGTACATCCGCAAGGAGGCCCGCGCCCGCTACGACGCCGGCATGGGCTGGGAAGAGGCGGGCCAGGACATCGCGCTGGACGCCTTCAAGGGATGGACCGACCCGGAGCGGATCGTCGCCAACGTCTTCGCCCTCTACCGCGACTTCGGCGCAAGCTTCGGACCGGACGCAGGCCGCGACCTGTTCGGCGCCATGGGGCGCTATCGAAAGCACAGGCACGGCGATCACGCGCACATCGAGGGCGTCCCCGGATGACCTCCTGGACGCGGCTCCTCAAGGCGCATGTCGTCGGCTCGATGCTGCGCCCGCAGGGCCTGGCGCAGCAGCTTCGCGCCTACCGGGCCGGCGCGATCGACGCCGTCGAATTCAAGAAGGCCGAGGACGCGGCCGTCGATCTCGCATTGCGGGTCCAGCACGAGGCCGGGATCGAGCTGGTGACCGACGGCGAACAGAGGCGGCTCGCCTTCGGCGATGTCGTGTCCCGCTCGGTGGATGGGATCGAGCCTCGGGATCCGACGCCGATCGGGCATGACGGCATGTGGCGGGGCGCGACGAGCGGGACCGCGACCCTGGAGATTTCCCCGCCGACCGGCGGGGTGATCACCCGCAAGCTGCGCCGCCGCGATTCCCAGGCGCTGGAGGAGTTCGTCTACGCCCGCGCCAGGGCGTCAGCGCCGGTCAAGGTGACCCTGCCCAGCCCGACCATGTTCATGGCCTCATGGTCGCCCGTCCATTCGGCGTCGGCCTACGCGAGGCTGGACGACGCCTTGGACGACGTCGTGGACATCCTGCGGATGGAGATCCACGCCCTGGCCATGGCCGGTTGCCGCCACATCCAGTTCGACGCGCCGGAGACGACCTTCGCCATCGATCCGGAGCGCTCGCCCGCCCTGCGCGCCAGCGGCATGAGCCGGGAGCGGTTCTGTGACGAGGTGGCCGCGCGCCTGAACGAGGCCGCCAGGGAGCCGGGCGTCACCTTCTCGGTCCACTTCTGCCGTGGCAACGCCCGCGGCCACTGGCATTCGGCCGGAGGATACGACCCGATCGCCCCGCTGGTGTTTCCGCGGCTGGAGCGATTCACCTATGTGCTGCTGGAGTACGACAGCGAGCGCGCCGGCGGTTTCGAGGCGCTGCGGCATCTTCCCGACAGCGCCTGCGCCGTGCTCGGCCTGGTCAGCACCAAGACCGGCGCGCTGGAGAGCCGCGAGCGCCTGCGCGAGCGCATCTCGGAGGCGGCCAGGCATTTTCCCTCCGACCAGCTGGCCATCTCGCCCCAGTGCGGATTCGCGTCCGACGCCGGCGGCAATCCGATCACCTTCGAGCAGCAGGCGGCCAAGCTCCGCCTGGTCGGCCAGATCGCCCGCGAGGTTCTGAGCGCATGAGCGCCGGGCTCGACGAGACACACGACCCGCAGCGCCGCAGCTGGATCGAGGCGGCGAACGGCCCGGACACGGACTTCCCGATCCAGAACCTGCCGTTCGGCGTGTTCCGACGCCCGGGCGGCGCGCCGCAGGGCGGCGTCGCGATCGGCGACCAGGTCTTCGACCTGGCGGCGGGGCTGCGCGAGCGCCTGTTCGACGGCGACGCCGCGGTTGCGGCCGAGGCGGCGCGCGGCGGCCGGCTCAACGACCTGATGGGCCTGGACCGGCCCAAGGTCTCGGCCTTGCGCCGGCGGCTCTCCGACCTGCTGCGCGCCGGCGGTCCGGACGAGGCCAAGTCGCTCGCCGATCGCCTGCTCGCGCCCATGGCCGAGATCGCCATGGAGCTGCCGGCGAGGATCGGCGACTACACCGACTTCTCCTGCTCCACCCACCACATGATGCGCATGGGCGGCGGAACGGTCCGGCCGGTGTTCCTTCAGCTGCCGGTCGGCTACCACGGACGCGCCAGCTCGGTGCGCGTCTCCGGCGCCGAGGTCGTGCGGCCGCTCGGCCAGGTCGCGGGCAAGGACGGCCAGGCGGTCTTCGGCCCCGAGCCGCAGCTGGACTTCGAGCTCGAGTTCGCCGCCTTCGTCGGCCAGGGCAACGCCGCCGGCCGGCGGATCCCGATCGGCGAGGCCGAAGACCACATCTTCGGCTACTGCCTGCTCAACGACTGGTCCGCCCGGGCCATCCAGGTTTTCGAGATGGCGCTGGGGCCGTTCCTCGGCAAGAGCTTCGTGACCACCATCTCGCCCTGGGTCGTCACCCAGGACGCCATGGCGCCGTTCCGCACGGCGGCCTTTGTCCGCCCCAAGGCCGATCCCCCGATCCCGGGCTATCTCGACGCCGAGACCGACCGGCGCGAGGGCGGGCTCGGCGTGCGGCTGGAGGCCTTCCTCTGCACCGACGGCATGCGCCGGCGCGGCGATCCGCCCCAGCGCATCGTCGCCACCAACTTCCGCCACATCTACTGGACGCTGGCCCAGATGCTGGCGCACCACGCCTCCAACGGCTGCGACATGCATCCCGGCGACATCTTCGCCAGCGGCACGGTCTCAGGCCCCGAGGACGAGGCCAAGGCCTGCCTGATGGAGGCCAACGAGCGCGGGACCCGCGCGATCTCCCTGCCCGGCGGCGAGAGCCGGCTGTGGCTTCAGGACGGCGACGAGGTCCGGATCCGTGGCCGCGCCGAGCGCGAGGGCTGGGTCCCGATCGGCTTCGGCCCCTGCGACGGAAAAGTGGTCCCGGCGGAGCCCGAGGCGTGAGCGAGGGCGGGGTCTACAGCTGCGGGGCGCACGGCCAAGGCGGCGGCTCGGCCGGACGCGTGGCCAGGCGCGGCGGCCGCCACGCGGTCATCGACATCCACTGCCACCTGGCGATTCCCGCGGCCGACGCCCTGGTGCGGCCGCACATGGCGCCCGGCGCCCTGTCGATCAGCAGCTTCTCCTCGCCGGTCACCGACGAGGTGAACCGCAGGCAGTTCGCCCAGATCGGCCGCAAGCTCGGCTCGATCGACGACCGCATCGCGGACATGGACGCCCAGGGCGTGGACATCCAGGCGATCTCGCCCTCGCCCGGCCAGTACCACTACTGGGCCGAGCCGGACCTGGGGCTCCAGGCCGCCCGCCTCGTCAACGACGGCATGGCCGAGGCCGTGGCGCGCCACCCGGACCGCCTCGTCGGCATGGGGACCGTGCCGCTCCAGGCGCCGGAGCTGGCCGCCGCCGAGCTGAAGCGCCTGGTCCGGGACCTGGGCCTGCGCGGCGTCGAGATCTCGTCCAACGTCAACGGCCGCGAGCTCGCCGAGCCCGAGTTCCGGCCCTTCTTCGCGGCCGCCGAAGCGCTCGGCGTGCTCGTCTTCATGCATCCCCTGGGCTTCACCCACGGCCAGCGCCTGTCGGAGCACTACTTCAACAACCTGATCGGCAATCCCCTGGAGTCCACCATCGCCGTGGGCCACCTGATCTTCGGCGGGGTGCTGGACTCCCATCCGGGCCTGAAGCTGTGCGTCGCCCACGGCGGCGGCTACCTGCCCGGCTACATCGGGCGCATGGACCACGCCTTCCGCGCCCGCGAGGACTGCCGCCAGCACATCTCGCGCGAGCCCTCGACCTATCTGCGCCAGCTCTATTTCGACACCCTGGTGTTCGACCGCGGCCAGCTCGAGCACATGGTCAGAACCTACGGCGCGGACCACCTGATGATGGGAACGGACTACCCCTTCGACATGTCCGAGCCCGACCCGGTCGGCTTCCATTCCGGCCTGTCCCAGGCCGACCGCGCCAAGATCCTCGGCGGCACCGCCGCACGCCTTCTCGGCCTGGCGGACGTGGAGCGGGCCTAGCGCCGGAACGCGCGTCAGGGGCGCGTCAGGATCAGGACGGCGCACCTTCCTACCGTCACCCCGGCCGCGCCCGCCCCCCTCTCACCGTCATCCCCGGCCGAGCGCCCCCTTTCACCGTCATCCCCGGCCGAGCCCGCAGGGCGAGTTGCCGGGGACCCATGCACACGACCCGAGCAAGGTGTTCATGGGTGGCCGGGACGAAGCCCGGCCATGACGGTGGTTGGAAAGGTCCCCCCTTTCACCCTCATCCCCGGCCGCGCCCCCCTCTCACCGTCATCCCCGGCCGAGCGCCCCCTTTTCACCGTCATCCCCGGCCGAGCGCGCAGCGCGAGTTGCCGGGGACCCATGCACACGACCCGATCAAGGTGTTCATGGGTGGCCGGGACGAGCCCGGCCATGACGGTGGTTGGAAAGGTCCCCCCTTTCACCCTCATCCCCCGCCGCGCCCCCCTCTCACCCTCATCCCCGGCCGCGCCCCCCTCTCACCGTCATCCCCGGCCGAGCCCGCAGGGCGAGTTGCCGGGGACCCATGCACACGACCCGGGCAAGGTGTTCATGGGTGGCCGGGACGGAGCCCGGCCATGACGGTGGTGGGAAGGGCGTTCCCGCTTCAGATCGGCGCGGCCAGGGCCTGGAACACCTCGCCCGCGATCCGTCCGGCGTCGACGCCGGCGACCTTGCCCTGTTCGACCTCGCCCAGCAGGTGGGAGTTCCTCGCCACCAGCATGCAGCGCTCGAACCGCCGCCGCATGAACGAACCCAGCAGCTCGTCCGGGTCCGGCCGCGCCGCCAGCAGCTCGCCCAGGACCACCGCATCCTCGATCGCCATGCCGCCGCCGGCGCCCAGGTGCGCCGTGGAGGCGTGGGCCGCGTCGCCGATCAGCAGCACGCGCCCGCGATGCCAGGGCGGCGGCGTGATCACCCACTCGAAGGGCCGATAGACCACGTCGCTGTCCGGTCCGAGCCGGGCGGCGATGTCGGCGATGGGGCCGCCGAAGCCGGCGAGCAGTCCCGCGAGCGTCGGGGCCAGCGCCTCGCGCGTCAGCCGCCGGCCGGCCGGGACCCCGTTCTCCACCAGGAACAGGTACATGACCTCGCGCGTGAGCGGGATCAGCCCGGCGCTGCTGTGCGCGCCGCGGCACAGCCACGCGCGCTGCACCTCGGGGGGCCGCGACGTGGTGAACCGCCACACGCCCTGCCCGGTGAGCTCCGGCGCCAGGGCGTAGGCGAAGACCATCCGCCGGACGCTCGAATGGATGCCGTCCGCGCCCACCACCAGGTCGTAGCGGCGCAGGGCCCCGCTCGTCAGCCGCGCCTCGACGTGATCGGCGCCCAGGCTGAGGCCGCTGACGCTCGTCCCGGCCGTCAGGCGCGCGCCGAGCTCGGCGGCCCGGTCCTTCAGGATGGCCGCCAGCGCGGGGCGCGGCGCGCCGGCCGCGCTCGGATAGTCCGGCCCGGCCAGCCGCGGGCCCTCGGTGGTCTCCGAGATGGTGCGGCCCTGCGCATCGATCGTGCGCAGGCCGTCATAGCCGAAGCCTTCCTCCAGGATCCGGTCCAGCACCCCCAGGGCCTTCACCGCGCGCAGGGCGTTGGGCTGGAACACCAGGCCGA
Organism: uncultured Alphaproteobacteria bacterium; assembly: GCA_963775275.1. Lineage (GTDB taxonomy): Bacteria > Pseudomonadota > Alphaproteobacteria > Caulobacterales > Caulobacteraceae > JANWHQ01. Next base: position 4,147,100 of record CAVZII010000005.1, read on the forward strand.
CGCCGACGGCGGCCCAGTCCGGGTCGGCCTCCAGCACCTCGACATCGACGCCCGCCAGGCGCGCCGCGATGGCCGCGCTCAGCCCGGCGATGCCGCCGCCCACGATCAGCATTTCCTGGACAGGCTTCATCGCCCCTTCACTCCAGCGTCGGTTCAACCGCTAACGGAATCCCGCCGCCGCGGGAAATCGACATTGCTGATCGGCGCCATCACGGACGGCGATGGCCCCGCCCCCCTCACCCGATGTCGCGCGCCGCCTCCAGCACCTGCTCGCGCATCCAGACGTGCGGCGGATCGGCCGTGCGGCGCGGGTTCCAGAACAGGGTCTCCTGGATCTCCGGAAAGGCGTAGGGCGGCGGGACGATCCGCACGTCGGCCGCCTGCTGCAGCTTGCGCGCGACCCGGTCGTGGACCAGGGCGACCATGTCCGTCCCGCGCACCAGGAAGGGCGCCAGGATGAAGCTCTCGGTCCAGGCGGCGATGTTCCGGCGCACGCCCAGATGGGTCAGGTGGGCGTCCGCGGCCGACCCCGCGCCCTCGCCGGGCATGCTGAAGGCCAGGTGCGGCAAGGTCAGATAGGCGTCCTCCGACAGGGTGCGGCCGATGCGGTCGTTGCCGCTCCAGGCCACGCACACCCAGCGGTCGCTGAACAGGGGCGCGCCGGGATAGCCGACCTCCAGGTACGACGGCATCACCATGAAATCGATCGCATCCTCCCCCAGCCGGTCCGGCGAGCCCGGGTCCAGCCGCGTGAACCTGAGACGGATCCCGGGGGCCTGCTCGGCCATGCGGGCCACCAGCGGCTGCAGCAGCAGGAACACCGCATAGTCGCTGGCGGCGATGGTGAACGTCCGCTCCTCCCGCTCGGGCACGAAATGCCGCTGCGCGTTCAGCAGGTCCTCCACCCCCTGCAGCTTCTCCCGCAGCAGGGGGGCCAGCTCCTGGGCCAGCGGGGTCAGCTCCAGGTTCCGGCCCACGCGCACGAGCAGCTCGTCCTTGAACAGCTCGCGCAGGCGCGACAGGGTTCCGCTCATGGCCGGCTGACTGAGGCCCACCCTCTGGCCGGCGCGCGTGACGTTCTTCTCGATCAGCAGCGCGTCCAGCGAGACCAGCAGGTTCAGGTCGAATTGCGTCAGGTTCATCCAGGCCGTCCGGGAATGCTCGACTGTCGCCAAGGCGATCGTCGTCGCCTGACCCCGCCGTCACAGGATCGAGCCGGCCCGGTGAAATGACCCGCCCGATTAGCGCAGTCGATGACAGGTATCCGCAATTGCAATTTCTCTCCGGGCGCCGGCCAACTATTCGTAGCATGATCTTTCGGGGAACAGGATCAGGCGGAGGACACCCATGCCCGCGAACGGCGTCATCGGTCTGCGGCACGTCGCGCTTGCCGGACCGGACTTCCAGGCCGAACGGGACTTCATGGCCGGCGCCTGGGGCCTGAAGGAGACCGACGCGGGCGCCGATCTCGCCTATCTCGCCGCCGAAGGATCGGCGGAGCCCTATGTGCTGCGCCTGCGCAGGGCCGACGAACGCCGGCTCGACCTGATCGCCTTCGCCGCCGCCGACGACGCCGCCGTGGACGCCATGGCCCAGCGTCTCGCCGCCTCCGGCGTCAGGATGGCCGGCGAGCCCGGGCCCCTCGCCGGACCGGGCGGCGGCTACGGCTTCCGCTTCTTCGACCTCGACGGCCGCACGGTCGAGGTGTCCTCCAGCGTGCTCGAGCGCGCCGCGCGCCAGCTCGACCGCGGCGAGTTCGATCCCGGCCAGCCTCTCCCACGTCGTGCTGCACTCTCCGGACGTGAAGAAGGCGGTCGACTTCTACGTCGAGCACCTCGGGTTCCGGGTCAGCGACTGGCTGGGCGACTTCATGTGCTTCCTCAGGTGCAACGCGGTGCACCACTGCCTGGCCTTCATCCCCGGCCCGCCCGCGCTCAATCACGCCGCCTTCGAGATGCGCGACCTGGAAGAGATGATGCGCGGCGTCGGCCGGCTCCTGAAGCAGGACGTGGTCCTCGGCTGGGGTCCGGGACGGCACACCGCCGGCAACAACGCCTTCTCCTACTTCCTCAGCCCCTCCGGCGCGGTCGTGGAATATACCGCCGAGGTCGAGCGGGTGGACGACGCGACCTGGACGCCCACGGTCTATCGGCCGTCCCCGGAGATCACCGACCAGTGGGGAACGGGCTCCATCGACGGCCGCGGCCCCCAGAAGCTCGGCCACGCCCACCCCGATCCCGGCGCCTGGACCGCCCCGCCGGTCTAGGTCGCGTCCTCGTCAGGGCGGCAGATCGAGGCCGGCGACTGCCCCGGACGCGAGGGGCGCCCGCCGGCAAGCGGTCGCTCCGAGCTTCCAAGATGGGCGGGGGGCGGTCTATGCCGAGAGGGATCGACAGCGGTTGGTCTGCGCCAGAATCGGACTTTGGGTTCGCCCCGGGATCCAGGCATTCCACAGGAGCCGGCAACGAATTTATCCGACCTTCATCGGAAGTCGGAGGGGCCGCCTGGCGTTACGCGACTGCATCGTCAATTTTGAAACGCGGCTAGTGCATCGTAGCAGAAGGATGATCCATCATCCGTCTGTGGTTCGATGCACGAATTCAAAGACTTGTGCTGCGAGGCTCAAACGAATGGCGGACCATTCGTTTGAGTTGCAGCACTACCGCCTGGCGAAAGGTGATGGCGACCAAGGCGCCCCGTTCGGGCGATACGGCCGGGTCCAAGGGGCCGCCGAAGCCGACCTTTCAGGGGCGATCGAAGCCTCCCCGACGCCTAAATCCGAAGGCCATATGCGGCGCGAAAGCGGCTTGGCCAATCGGCGGTTTCTGCTGTTAGCTATGGCGGATCAGAAAAGCGGGGCGCGCGGTCCCGAATAGGAGGGGACCATGGGCATGCAATCGCGCCTGCTTCGCCTTTCATGGCTCGTGCCGGCGGCGCTCATGCTCGGCGCGGCGGCTGCAGCCAGCGCTCAGGAAGACCACGCGCACATGAAGATGCCCGCGCCCACGCCCGCGGCGGCGTCTTCGGCGGCCGGCCAATCGCGCTGGTCCGATCCCAAGTCCTGGCCTGACGGGAAGGTCCCGCGCGAAGGCGACGCGGTGATCATCGGCAAGGACCAGAACGTCGTCCTCGACGTCAGCCCGCCCTGGCTGCGCAGCCTGACCATCAAGGGCAAGCTCAGCTTCTCGAACGCCAGGGATCTCGCGCTCGAGACCGAGTGGATCTACGTCGCGGGCGGCGAGCTCGACATCGGCAGCGAGGCCCATCCCCATACGCGCAACGCCGTCATCACCCTGACCGACAACGTCAAGGACGAGAACATCAACACCATGGGCGACCGGGGCATCATGCTCCTGAACGGCGCCCTTAGCTTGCACGGCGATCGCAAGAACTCCTGGACCAAGCTCTCGGCCACCGCCAAGGCGGGCGCCACCAGGATCGACGTCCTCGACGCCAGCGGCTGGCGCAAGGGCGACGTGATCGTCCTGGCCTCGACCGACTTCAATCCCCGGCAGGCCGAGGAACGCACGATCACCGCGATCAGCGGCAACGCGCTCACCCTCGACAAGCCGCTGGCCCATATGCATTTCGGCCAGATCACCTTCGGCGTCGACGAGCGCGGCGAGGTCGGGCTGCTGACGCGAAATATTCTGATCCAGGCTTCGGAAGACGCCGAGAAGACCTACTTCGGCGGGCACATCATGGCGATGGCCGGGTCCAGGATGTACGTCTCCGGCGTCGAACTGAACCGGATGGGCCAGAACATGCACCTGGCCCGCTATCCGATCCACTGGCACCTCGTCGGCGACGCGCCGGGCCAGTACATCCAGAACTCCTCGATCCACGACACCTACAGCCGCTGCGTGACGGTGCACGGCACAAACGATGTTCGGGTCGAGAACAACGTCACCTACAACACCGTCGGCCACTGCTTCTTCCTCGAAGACGGGATCGAGCACGGCAACGAATTCATCAGGAACCTGGCGATCCAGACCAAGTGTCATCCGACACTGGACTGCGTGCCCACGAATCTCGCCGCCAACGGAGAGAGGGACGCCAACTATAAGGATCGTCGGGCCTACAGCCAAATGAGCTTCCACAGCGGGCACACCCTGCTGCCTTCGGACAACACGGCGGCGTCCTTCTGGATCACCAACCCGGACAACAGCTTCATCGACAATGTGGCGGCCGGCTCCGACGAGACCGGCTTCTGGCTGTCTCTGCCAGAACACCCTCAAGGCGCGTTCAAGGATGCGCCCGTCAGCAAGACCATCTGGCCGCGCCGGACTCCGCTGCGCGCATTCAGAGGCAACGTGGCCCATTCCAACTTCGACGGGTTCATGTTTGACCGGAACATCTACCCGGATAACACCTTCGGCCTCGCCACCATCCCGTTCCTGCCGTTGGCAAATCCGGCCGACCTGGATAGCGAAGTGCTGGAGACGCACTTCGAGAGCCTGACCAGCTACAAGAACCGCAATGGCGGTCTCTGGGGCCGGGGCGATCTGTTCGTCTACAGCCACCTGAAACTCGCCGACAACGCCATCGGCATGACGCAGGCCGCTGGCGACATCGGCAGCGAACGGTTCAATTCCCGGCTGGTCGATTCGCTGGTCGTGGGCGAGACCGACAATATCGGCAATCCCACGACGCCGGAGGAAGTCGCCTACGGCCGCAGCCTGCCCAAGACGCGGATCCCGGATTTCCCCATCCGCGGCTACGAATACTACGATTACCGCGATGACGTGGTGAACACGACGTTCGTGAACTTCCAGGACAACGACAGGCGAAAGACAGGAGCGCTTTCCTTCCTGCTGTACACGAGCGCGGGGGTCAGCACCGGAAGCACCATCAAGGGCGCCAAATTCGTCAACGCCAAGCCGGTCTATTTCCCGAAGATCGATCCCCGGTTCGACAACGACAACCGCGGTGGCGTGGGCTACCGGACCCTGTCGATCCACGACCTGGACGGTTCGGTGACCGGCATCCCCGATTCCCACATCATGCTCAACGACGGCGAGAACGACAGCGTCGTCACCGACGACACCTGCGTGATTCATCCCAGCTGGAACGCCTCTGTGTGCAAGGGCGATGTCGGTCGCCTGAATCTCTCGGACAGCAGGGGAGAACTTCCAGGCACGGTCGATCTCGAGACCCGGACCGCACGGTTCGCGTTGCTCTCGTCGCTCAGTCCGAATGCTCCGGACACGCCCCTCGTAAAGGCCCAGCGTACCGCGCTGTTCTCCCGTCGGGCTCCGCAGGCGCCCATCGCGCTTGTTCGCAATGGCAAGGAGTTTCACATCACCGGCGACGAGAGCACCGTGCGCGCCGGCGAGGAGATCGAGGTCAAGACCGAAAGGCCGAAAGTCACGCTCAGTCTGGCCGAAATGGACCTGGGCTCATGGGTCATGTTCGAGCTGCCGGGTTTCGCCAACGCGGCTTCCGGAAAGGAACAGGCCAGCATGAACGCTCTGCGCAAGGCGAGCGAGACGTCTTATTTCAGGGACGGGGACGCGCTCTGGGTCAAACTGGTCGTGACCAAGCCTCCGTTGCCGATTGTTCGTCCAACGGATCTGCAAGCCAGTATAGCGGTCAGCCGATAAGCGCCGAAGCCAACCCCCACACCCTGCAGATGGGATGACTACCGCCCCGTGGGCGCTAACCGTGTTCGAGCGAGATAAGGCCGTAGCCGCCCAAACCTGGTGAGCGAAACCAAAAAATCAGGCGGCCTGAAAGCCGCCGTTGCGAAGGTCAGCAACGAGCCAAAGGCAGGCGGTCAGGCAACCGTCCGCAACAGCCCGAACCCGATCATCGCCTTCGCGCCGGGAAGGGCCCCAGACGCGCCGATCTATGAGTTCACGCCCTTATCGCCGCTCGGCGACGCAGGGGGTGCGCTGGGCGCCCAGGCCGGTGATCGCTCCCTCCAGCACGTCGCCGTCGCGGATGTAGCGCCCATAGTGCGCGCCGTTTCCCGAGGGCGAGCCGGTCAGCACCAGGTCGCCGGGCAGCAGGCGCACGTGGCGCGAGATGAACGCGATGATCCGCGCCACCCCGAAGATCATGTCCGCCGTGGATTCGTCCTGCATGGTCTCCCCGTTCAGCTTCAGGGTGATCTGCAGGTCCTGGGGATCGCCCACGAAGGCCGACGGCGTGATGAACGGGCCCAGCGGCAGGAAGCCCGGCGTGCACTTCGCCGCCAGCCAGTCCATCCCCATCTGCGGCACGTCGGGCCGGTTCACCAGCTCGCGCGCGGTGATGTCGTTGGCGATGGTGTAGCCGGCGACGTGGTCCAGCGCCTGCGCCGCGGAAACCCGCCGGGCCGTCCGGCCGATCACGGCGGTCAGCTCCAGCTCCCAGTCGGGCTCCTTCACATCGTCGGGGACCTCGAGCTCGTCGTAGGGACCGATGATCGCCGAGGGGACGCCCACGAACACGAACGGCATGCCGCTGTCGGCCCGCTTGCGCATCATCTCCTCGGCGCGGGCGCGCACCGCCTCCCGGTCGGCGGCGGGATCGCGGGCCATGGTCCCGTCGACCACGAGATCGACCACGTGCTTGTGATAGTTGGCGCCCGCGCAGAAGATCTGCCTCGGCGCGATCGGGGCGTGGACTTTCAGCGTCTCGAGCCGCGCCCCGCCGCCCCGCCCCGCCAGGCGCTGCGCCGCCTCCTTCAGCAGCGGCCAGTCGTGGTCCCAGTTGTCGAGCAGCTCGAGCGTCGAGCCCGCGCCCCGCAACGCCTGTCCGTCCTCGCGCAGCACGGCGTCGGCCGCGGCGAGCGCGTGGACTTCCTCGTCCAGGACCAGGCCGGGGAACGCCGGGGCGCCGGCGATCGAGAAGGTTCCCAGGGCGAACCCGCCGGCTGTCGTCATTCGCGTCCCCTCCCGTCCTGCGCCTGGGCCGAACCTTGAGCGCGTTCCGCAAAAGTGGAGCCCGGTTTTGCGACAAGAACGCGCTCCAGCGTTTGAATCCAGAGCACGATGCGATCAGACGATTCCGTCTGATCGCATCGTGCTCTAACGGACCCGCCCGGGCCACGGGAATGGATTCTTCGGATGCCAGCCATCCGCCCGAGCGATCGGTCGCCGCGATAGCTTGCATGCGGAATCCCGATTTCTCGCCTCCGGCCCGCTCCACCACAGTCCGGCGAAGACCCGGCCCGGAGCGGCGGGCAGGCCGAGGGGGGTTCGCGGGCATGGCCCTGCAAGCCGGGGAAGGGACCGCCGCGGGCGTCGTGCATCCGCCTCGCGACAGGGTCTTCGACTACACCGCCGCGCCCGCGCGGCAGTGGCGGCTGGTCGCCGCCCTGACCCTGCTCACCATGCTGTCGGCCGTCGACCGCCAGGCGCTGGCGCTGCTCGTCGAGCCGATCAAGGCGGATCTGCACCTCAGCGACGCTCAGATCGGGCTCCTGATGGGCGCGGCGATGGCCATCACCGGACTGGTGGCCGGGCCGCCCGCCGGCTTCCTCGCCGACCGGATCTGCCGCCGCTGCATGATCGGGGGCTCCGCGGTGCTCTGGTCGGTCCTGACGGGCGTGTGCGGCCTGTCCGCCACGTTCGGCCAGATGCTCGGCGCGCGCCTTGGCGTCGGCGTCTTCGAGGGCGTCGCCGCCCCGGCGACGGCCTCCATGCTGCGCGACGCCCTGTCCCCGGAACGGCGTGGGCGCGGCTTCGCGGTCTTCGCGATGGCGTCGCTCGTCGGCACCGGGCTCGCCATGCTGGCGGGCGGGGCGATCATCGCCGCGGTGGCCGCCTCCGGCCTGCGGGGTCTGCCGCTGCTGGGCGAGCTGCATCCCTGGCAGATGGTGTTCGTCCTGTTCGGCCTGATCGGCCTTCCCGGCGCCGGCCTGATGGCGTTCATCGCCGAACCCAGCCGCCAGGAGCATGAGTCCACGGCCGCCGAGGCGGGCCTCGGCGACGCGCTCGCCCACTTCAAGGCGCACTGGCGCGTCTACGTCCCCCTGATGTCGTTCAGCACCCTGCACGCCATGCTGGGCCTGTCCTTCGCCGCCTGGGCGCCGGCGCTGCTGGGCCGGACATGGGGGCTCGACCCCGCCCGCATCGGGCTGACCTTCGGCGTGATGCTCCTGGTCCTCGCCCCGCTGGGCCTGATGCTCGCCGGCGCGGCCATCGACCGGCCGGGGCGCACCGGGCCGCGCGATCCCACCGGCGTCGGCATCGTCGCCACCCTGGTCATCTGGGTCGCGGCGACGGTGATGCCCGTGGCGCCCTCTCCGCTGCTGTTCTGGACCTGGCTCGGCGTGCTCCTGTTCGTCAGCGGCACGGCCACGCCGGTCTCCGCGACCATCATGGCCGCCGTCACGCCCTCGCGGGCCATGGGCAAGCTGGTGGCGCTGCAGGGCCTGTTCGCCGGCGTCCTTTCGGCGACCATCGCCCCATCCCTTCCGCCGGCCCTGGCGGCCACCCTGTTCAACGGCCGCCCCAGGCCGCTCGGCGACGCCCTGAGCCTGGTCGTGTTCGTCTACGGGCTGCTCGCGCTCGTCTCGATCTTCGCCGTCCGCCGGGAGCTCCGGAAGACCCGGCGCTAGATCAAGGACTTGTTCTGCGAGGCTCGCCGGGACGGTCTCATCCCGGCCGGACCCGCCGCCCACATTCAAGGACACCGCCGCGGCGCAAATCACCGCCCTCGCCGTCCGCCGACCCGAAAACAAAAAAAGCCTGGGTCCCCGCTTTCGCGGGGAGGAGCGGAACGGAGGGAGGTCTGTTTACAAGAGGTCCGGCAACAGATCACGCCAGCCTGGATTGCTCCGCTCGATCAGTTCCAGCTTCCAGGCGCGGTTCCACGTCTTGAGCCGGCGCTCACGTCGAAACGCCCCCGAACGCGTGTCGTGGATCTCGAACCAGACCAGGATCGACACGCCATATTTCGCGGTGAACCCCGGCCTCATCTTCTGTTGATGCTGCGATACCCGAGTGATCAGCGCATCCGTGGACCCGATGTAGAGGGTTCCGTTCCGCTGGCTTGCGAGGATGTAGGTATAGAACGCCATCGCATGGATGTTGCTGTTTTGTTCACCCCGATGCAACCTCCCCCAATCCGCTCATCCCCGCGAAAGCGGGGACCCAGGCTTTTTTCCTCTCGTTGCACGGGCCCAAGCCGGAGCTATGTATGGCCCGAGCCACGCGCGAGCCCCGCCCATGATCCTGGTGATCGATAACTACGACAGCTTCACCTACAACCTCGTCCACTATGTGAACGAGCTGGGGGCGGAGACCGTCGTCCACCGCAACGACAGGATCAGCGTCCAGGACGCCCTGGCCCTGGGCGCCGAGGCCGTCATCCTCTCGCCCGGCCCCTGCACCCCCAACGAGGCCGGGATCTGCCTCTCGCTGCTGCGGGCCGCGCCGCCCGAGCTGCCGATCCTCGGCGTCTGCCTCGGCCACCAGGCCATCGGCCAGGCCTACGGCGGCGCGGTGATCCGCGCCAAGGCCCTGATGCACGGCAAGACCAGCGTCATCCACCACACCGGCGAAGGCGTCTTCAAGGGCATCCCGGACGGCTTCACCGCCACCCGCTACCACTCGCTGTCGGTGCGCAAGGAGGACCTGCCGCCGGTCCTGAAGGTCACCGCCTGGACCGACGACGGCGAGATCATGGGCGTCCGCCACGAGAGCCGCCCCGTCCACGGCGTCCAGTTCCACCCGGAGTCCATCGCCACCGAATACGGCCACGAGCTGCTCGGCAACTTCCTGGACCTGGCCGGCGCGAAGAGGCTTGCCAGCGCCTGAGGCGCCGGTCCAAACCTCGGCCATGTCCGAGGACTTCAAGCCCCTCTTGGCCCGTCTCGCCGACGGCATGACGCTGGACGAGGAGTCGGCCCGCGACTTCTTCGCCGCCTGCCTGAAGGGCGAGCCCACCCCCGCCCAGGTCGCCGCCGCCGTCACCGCCATGCGCCTCCGCGGCGAGACCATCGGCGAGATCGCCGCCTGCGCGCGGGCCATGCGCGAGGCCGGCACGAAGTTCGAGACCCCGTTCGACGTGGTCGACACCTGCGGCACCGGCGGCGACGGCGCCGGCACACTCAACATCTCCACCTGCGCGGCGATCGTCCTGGCCGGCGGCGGGGTCAAGGTGGCCAAGCACGGCACGCGCGCGGTCTCCTCCCAGACCGGCTCGGCCGACGTCCTGAAGGCGCTGGGCGTCAACGTCGAGGCGGCGCCGGAGCAGTCGCGCCGGGCGCTGGAAGAGGCCAACATCTGCTTCCTCTTCGCCCCGGCCTACCACGGCGCCATGGCCCATGTGCTGCCGATCCGCCAGCAGCTGGGGTTCCGCACCATCTTCAACCTGCTCGGCCCCCTGTCGAACCCCGCCGGCGCCCGGCGTCAGGTGATGGGGGTCTACGACGCGCGCCTGGTCGAGCCGCTGGCGCGGGTGCTGGGGGGCCTGGGCGCCGTCCACGCCTGGGTGGTCAACGGCCAGGGCGGCATGGACGAGCTCACCAACACCGGCCCCACCCAGGTGGCCGAATGGAAGGACGGCCAGGTGCGCCTGTTCACCGTCGCCTGCGAGGCCGTGGGCGTCCAACGCGGGAGCCTCGGCGAGCTCAAGGGCCGCGACCCCCAGACCAACGCCAAGGCCATCCGCGCCGTCCTGGCCGGCCGCCGCAGCGCCTATCACGAGGCGGTGATGCTCAACGCCGCCGCCGGCTTCCTGGTGGCCGGCAAGGCCGAGTCCCTGAAGGACGGCGTCGCCCTGGCCCGCGACTCCGTCAACTCCCGCCGCGCCGAAGCCGCCCTCGACGCCCTCATCACCCTCACCAACACCCCAGCATGAGCGCCCCCCTTCCTTTGTCTTCTCCCATAGGGAGAAGGAGGGGCCCACGCGAAGCGTGGGAGGATGAGGGGTTAGGAACCCAAAGGGCGAAACCCCTCACCTTCCCAGCCCTAAGGGCTGGGCCCCTTCCTCTCCCTATGGGAGAGGACAGCCGCCGGGCGCGGCCATGACCGACATCCTGGAGAAGATCGCCGCCTACAAGCGTGTCGAGGCCGACGCCCGAAAGGCCGCGACCCCCCAGGCGCAGATCGAGGCCCTGGCCCGCGCCGCCGCCCCGCCCCGCGGGTTCCGCGCCGCCCTGGAGCGCGCCCATGGCCCCGGCCGCCTGGCCCTCATCGCCGAGGTCAAGAAGGCCAGCCCCTCGCGCGGCCTGATCCGGGCCGACTTCGACCCGCCCGCCATCGCCAGGGCCTATGCCAGGGGCGGCGCGGCGTGCCTGTCGGTCCTGACCGACGCCCCGAGCTTCCAGGGCTCGGAGGACGCGCTGATCGCGGCCCGCGCGGCCGTGACCCTGCCGGTCCTTCGCAAGGACTTCATGCTCGACCCCTGGCAGATCGCCGAAAGCCGCGCCATCGGCGCCGACGCCATCCTGGTGATCCTCGCCATGGTCGGCGACGCCCTCGCCGCCGCCCTCATGGCCGAGGCCCGGGCCTGGGGCATGGACGTCCTGGTCGAGGCCCACGACGAGGCCGAGATGGCCCGGGCCGCCAAGCTGAACGCCGACCTGATCGGAGTGAACAACCGCGACCTCAGAACCTTCCAGGTCGACCTCGCCGCCACCGAGCGCCTCGCCCGCCTCGCCCCGCGCGGCGCCCTCCTGGTCACCGAGAGCGGCGTCTTCACCCCCGCCGACGCCGCGCGCCTGGAGCGCGCCGGCGCCCGCGCCATGCTCGTCGGCGAAAGCCTCATGCGCCAGTCCGACGTCGAAGCCGCTACCCGCGCGCTGCTGGGCGCCCCCTGACCGCCGCGCCCAGTTCGTCGCGCTCAGTCCGCCGCGCTCCGGGCCGCCGTCATCTCCTGGCCATTGATCCGCAGGCGCAGCCCCGTGACGGACCCGTCCGGCGCCAGCTCCACGTCCACGACGGCGTCCAGCGCCCGGGCGAAGAAGCGGGTGGGACTTTGCGCGAAAAGCTCGACCTTGGACCGGCCGGACAGGGCGCCGAACAGCCGCCCGTCCTCCACCGTCAGCACCAGCTCCAACTGCGGCGTCAGGCGGTAGCGTCCCACGCAGCGAGCAAGCAGCGCGGGGGCCAGCGTAATGGCCTGCCGCTCGGTCACGACCGCGGGGGGCGCGGGCGGCGGCAGGGGCCGGCCGGCAAGGACGAAGAGGCCGATGTCGTCCGGCGCCAGGGCGGTGCGGGCGTTCAGCAGCACCACGACCGCGTCCCGCTTGTCCGGCCGGAAGGCGACGAAGGCGCTGTAGCCGCGCGACGCGCCGGTCTTGAACGCCAGAAAAGACCCCGGCGGGCCGAGCTGCTGCAGCTCCCATCCCAGCGCCTGCTCGACGCCCGGCCGGCCGATCGGCCGCCGCGTCGCAAGCTGCAGCGCGGCGGCACGCCTGAGCTGGCGCGGGCCCTCCCCCAGGTACAGCTTCACCAGCGTCAGGAGGTCCTGCGCGGTGGAATAAAGGCCATTGGAGGCATCATAGGCGCCAGCGGGCGCATGGCCGACCGGCCGAAGCGCGAAGTCGTGCCCCACCGCAAGGCGCCGCCGCATGTCCGGACCGGGGTCCACGGACGTGGAAGCCATGTGCAGGGGCCCGGTGATGCGCGCCGCCGCCAGGGTCCCGAAGTCCGCGCCGCCGCGGCGTGCCAGGGCCTCGCCGAGCAGGGCCATGCCCACCCCCGAATATTCCCAGGCCGAACCGGGATCCCGCGTCAGCTGAAAGCCCGAGACGAACCGGTTGAGCCGCTCGGCGCTGTAGGTCTCCGGCGCGGATTCATTCACGTCGGGCGGGTCGGCCGGGAAACCCGCGGTATGGGTGGCGAGGTCCAGGAGGGTGATCTTCCTGCCGCCGCGCCCGGGCGCGCGGACTCCGGGGGGCAGGTATCGGTCGACGGGGTCGTCCAGCCGCACCTCGCCGCGCACGACCATGTCCGCCAGGAGCAGGCCCGTCACCACCTTGGTGACGGAGTCCACGGCGAACACCGTCGAGGGCGCCACTGGCGCGCCGGCCGCCGGATCGGCGAACCCCTCCGCAAGGAACTCCTCCTTGCCGTCCGGCCGCAGCACGCCCACCATCGCCCCAACTCCCTGCCGCAACGGGCCGAGGCGCGCCCTGAGCGTCTGGCGGACCTCGTCGGCGGACGGGATGGCCGAAGCCGGCGCAGGCGCGGCCGCAGTCGGGGCGGCCGGGGCGGCCGCCGCCGGAGGGCCGCGCTGCAGTATGAGCGGCTGCTGCGGGGCCGCGCCCTGGCTGACGACGCCGCGGATCTCCTGGCCGGACGCGCCCAGCTCTCCCTCGAACCGGAACCCCACCGCCTTGATGCCGAAGCTGACCTTGGCGCCGTCCCGCCGAAGGTCGTCCACCGGCACGCCCATCACGCCCCGCTCGGGACTGTCGAGCGTCGCGCTCAGGTCCTCGCCGGTGCGCCGGACGTGCAGGTCCAGGCTTACCGGAGGCTCCACGATGAGCTTGCCATGCCAGTCGCCCTCGAGCCCGGCCGCGCCCTCCGCCGGCGCGCCGGCGAGCGCCAGGCCCGCATTCCCCGAAAGCATCGCACCCGACGCGATCACCGCGGCCGCCAAACGTCTCCACCTCATTTCAACCTCCCCGCTTCAGATTACGCGTGTAGGCTAAGCAGGGAAATTACATTTGTAAACTGGCGCCGTGTTGGAAGTTCCGGCGGGCGTGATTCTGGGGCCTTCACCCGAGCCCCCGTCGGGGCGCCTCCAAATCGCGTGTCTTTTCAAGCTCTTGGGAGGCTCCTGGTCGTTAACTTGACTTACATCAAGAACGCATAGAGAACATCTCAAGACGTTTGCGATTTGTTCCGAGGGCCAAGCCAATGCTGACGCGCAAGCAACACGAACTGCTCATGTTCATCCACGAGCGGATCAAGGAGACCGGCGTGTCGCCCTCCTTCGACGAGATGAAGGAGGCGCTGGACCTGGCCTCCAAGTCCGGCATCCACCGGCTGATCACCGCCCTGGAGGAACGCGGATTCCTGCGCCGCCTGCCCCACCGGGCCCGCGCGCTGGAGGTGGTGCGCCTGCCCGAGGAGGCCACCCCCGGCGCCCGGGGCCGCGCGCCCTTCCGGCCCCAGCTGGTGGACAACGCCAAGGACGCCGTCGCCCCGCCCGCCAACGACGTGCGCGAGCTCTCCGTGCTCGGCCGCATCGCCGCGGGCACCCCCATCGACGCCATCCAGCACGAGAAGGACCGCCTCCAGGTCCCCGCCGCCATGCTGGGCGCCGGCGAGCACTTCGTGCTGGAGGTCCAGGGCGACTCCATGATCAACGCCGGGATCCTCGACGGCGACCAGGTGGTGATCAAGCGGTCCTCGACCGCCAACTCCGGCGAGATCGTGGTGGCCCTGGTCGGCGAGGAGGCGACCCTGAAGCGCCTTCGCAAGAAGGGCGCCTCCATCGCCCTGGAAGCCGCCAACCCCGCCTACGAAACCCGCATCTTCGGCCCCGACCAGGTCCACGTCCAAGGCAAGCTCGTCGGCCTGATCCGCCGGTACCACTAGCTCCCTGCCCACCCGTTCCACGCTTCACCGTCATGGCCGGGCGAAGTCCCGGCCACCCATGAACACAGAGCCCGGTCATGGGCACGCGCGACCTCTTCAACCGCTTCATCGCGGTCTACATGATGTCCAACCGGCGTCACGGAACGATCTACGTCGGCGTGACCAGCCGGCTTCCCGCAAGGATCGGCCAGCACCGCGAGGGCCGGATCCCCGGCTTCACCCAGGACCACGGCCTGAAGCGGCTGGTCTGGTACGAGCCCCACGAAACCATGTCCCACGCGATCCGGCGCGAGAAGTCGCTGAAGAAGTACAGGCGCGACTGGAAGATCAACCTGATCGAACAGCAGAACCCGAACTGGGACGACCTCTTCCCCGCCCTGACCGGCGACATCGGCCTTCCCCTCTCACCGTCATCCCCGGCCGAGCCCCCTTCTCACCGTCATCCCCGGCCGAGCCCGCAGGGCGAGTTGCCGGGGACCCATGAACACGACCCGAGCAAGGTGTTCATGGGTGGCCGGGACAGAGCCCGGCCATGACGATGGTTGGGAAAGGTCCACCCTCTCACCTTCATCCCCATCCAAGCCTCCCTCTCACCCTCATCCCCGTCCGAGCTCCCCCTTTCACCGTCATCCCCGGCCGAGCGCGCAGCGCGAGTTGCCGGGGACCCATGCACACGACCCGAGCAAGGCGTGCATGGGTGGCCGGCACAAGGCCGGCCATGACGGTGGTGGGAAGGGTCCCCCTCTCCCCGTCACCTCCGTCCGAGCCCCCCTCTCACCGTCATCCCCGGCCGAGCTCCCCTTTTCACCGTCATCCCCGGCCGAGCGCGCAGCGCGAGTTGCCGGGGACCCATGCACACGACCCGAGCAAGGCGTGCATGGGTGGCCGGCACAAGGCCGGCCATGACGGTGGTGGGAAGGGTCCCCCTCTCCCCGTCACCTCCGTCCGAGCCCCCCTCTCACCATCATCCCCGGCCGTGCCCCCCTCTCACCGTCATCCCCGGCCGAGCGCGCAGCGCGAGTTGCCGGGGACCCATGAACACGACCCGAGCAAGGTGTTCATGGGTGGCCGGGACAGAGCCCGGCCATGACGATGGTTGGGAAAGGCCCCCCCTCTTCACCATCATCCCCATCCAAGCCCCCCTCTCACCCTCATCCCCGTCCGAGCCCCCCTTTCACCGTCATCCCCGGCCGAGCCCGCAGGGCGAGTTGCCGGGGACCCATGAACACGACCCGAGCAAGGTGTTCATGGGTGGCCGGGACAGAGCCCGGCCATGACGATGGTTGGGAAAGGTCCACCCTCTCACCTTCATCCCCATCCAAGCCTCCCTCTCACCCTCATCCCCGGCCGAGCGCGCAGCGCGAGTTGCCGGGGACCCATGAACACGACCCGAGCTAGGTGTTCATGGGTGGCCGGGACAGAGCCCGGCCATGACGATGGTTGGGAAAGGCCCCCCCTCTTCTCCGTCATCCCCCCAGAACCCTGAGGGGTTGCTCCTCCGCGCGCGAAGTCCATAACAGGACAAGCAAGATCTCAGGGAGCCGAACCATGTCCGTCGCCCACGACATCGCACATCCTCAGGGAACCGTCGTCGCCGGCCGGCCCATGCCGGACTTCCGCCACATCGAGGTCGAGCCGATCACCGGCGCGGCCGGCTGCGAGATCGGGGGCGTCGACATCTCCAGGCCCCTGGCCCCCGAGGTCCTGGCCGAGGTGATGACCGCCTTCGAGCACTTCGCGGTCATCATGTTCCGCGACCAGACGCTCACCCCCGAGGAGCACAAGGCCTTCTCCCGCTACTTCGGCGAGCTGACCGACCTTCCCCAGGCGCCCATCTTCCCCGGCCACCCGGACATGCAGGAGGTCCGTCGCGAGGCGCACGAGCCGGCCACGGTCGTGCCCTTCACCCGCTTCCACACCGACAGCCCGTTTTTGGAGCGCCCGCCGCTGTGCATCTGCATGCACGCCCACGACGTGCCGCTCTATGGCGGGGACACCGCCTTCGCCAACATGTACCTGGCCTACGAGGAGCTGTCCGAGGGCCTGAAGGCCGTGCTCGACGACCTGCAGGTCGTCTACTCCGGCAAGGACATCTGGGCGCGCAACGAGAAGCTCGACCCCGAAAAGCGGCTGCGCCTCAGGGACGGCCACAGCTTCACCATGGACCAGCTCGAGAACGTCCACCCCGCCGTGCGCCGCCATCCCACCACGGGCCGCAAGGCGCTCTACGTCACCAACGCCTACTTCAAGCGGTTCGTGGGCTGGAGCGAGGAGGACTCCCGCGGCCTGCTCGACTACCTGCAGACCCTGCCCCACCGCCTGCAGTACCAGTGCCGGATCCGCTGGAAGCCCGGGACCTTCATCGTCTGGGACAACCGCTTCCTGCAGCACTGCGGCGTCCACGACTACTCCAACGAACGCCGCCACCTCGTCCGCACCACCGTCATCGGCGAACGCCCGATCTAAGCCAGGCGCCTTCTCCCATAGGGAGAAGGAGGGGCCCGCCCTCCGAAGCCTCGGCGAAGGAGGGTGGGAGGATGAGGGGTCAGGACGGCGAGGAATAACCCCCTCACCTTCCCACGCCTGCGGCGCGGGCCCCTTCCTCTCCCCATGGGAGAGGAGGGTTGGTCCACGGCCTGCGCCCCCGCAGCGGCTGGGCCCACAGCAGCCTGAACCCGCCCCGCGCCGGCCACAGCTCCACCGAGCCGCCGCGCTCGAAGTCGGCCTTCGACAGCACCACCGCATGGCCGCACGGCCCCGCCGGCGCGGCGCTTCGGAACACCACCACGTCCGCGTCGGCGCAGAGCGCGGCCACATCCGGCGCCCTGGGCGGGACCGTCCGCCACCAGCCGGCCAGGCGCACGGGATCGCCCTGCCCCGCCGGGACGCACCGCCAGCGGGTGCACTCGAAGTGCAGCGTGTTCACGGCCTCCGCGTCCGCCGGCTCGACGAGGCCCCGCCGCCGCGCCCAGAGGTCGGCGGCGAAGGCCTTGGCGTCCGGGCGCAGGAACACCGCCTCGATGCCCCACGCGGATGGCCGCGGCCGCCCCGTCCGAGGCGATCCAGGCGGCCGGCGCGGGCGGCCTCGGCCAGATCGCCACCGCCAGGGCCGCCGGAACGCCCAGCCAGCGCAGCCTGCCCTTCCACAGGCACACGAACACCAGGCCGAAGAAGGCCAGGGGCAGGGCGATGTCGGGCGCGCTCGCCACGGTCACCACCGCCTTGGGCCAGGCGGCGATGAGGGCCGACAGATCCTCCAGCCGCGCCACGCCCCAGCCGGCGAAGCCCAGGACCGCGCCCGCGCCCGGCGCGCCCATCGCCGCCATCACCGCGCCCAGCGCCAGGGCGGGCATGATCACGAAGGTCGAGAGCGGCTCCATGGCGAGGTTCGCCGGCAGGCCGTAGAGCGAGACGCGGTTGAAGTGCTGGATGGCGAAGGCGCTGGTGGCCGCTCCCGCCACCGTCGAGATCGCGATGCCGGCCATGAGCCACGCGCCCGCGGACTGGACCAGGCGGATCGGCCAGGGGACGCTGAGCTCGCGCACCGGCCGCGGCCAGACCTCGGCCAGGGCGACCAGGGCGGCGGTGGCGGCGAAGGACATCTGGAAGCCGGGCTGGATCACGGCCTCGGGCTGCAGCGTCAGGACCACCAGGGCCGCGACCGCCAGGGCGTGAAGGCTGATCGCCCGCCGGTCGAACAGGACCGCGGTGAAGGCTACCGCCAGGGTCACCGCCGAGCGCACGGCTGGCGGCGGCGCGCCGGAGACCACCAGGTAGACGCCGACGGCGATCAGCGACAGGCCGGCCGCCAGCTTCTTGCCGTTCACCCTCAGCGACAGGGGTGGAATGGATGCTATCAGCAGCCGTAACAGGAGGAAGACGAACCCTCCCACGATCGCCATGTGGACGCCCGAAATCGACAGGATATGGGACAGGCCGGCATCGCGCATGTCCTTGACATCATTGGGATTCAGCCAGGCCTCATGGCCGGTGGTCATGGCCACCGCCACACCCCCCGTCTCTGGTCCCATATCATCTATCATCCGCCTGGCCAGCGCCCACCTCGCGGCGTTCACGGCCATCCGGATCCGAAGCCCCAGGGGCGGCCTCGGCCCCGAGACGATGAGCGGTCCCTTCAGCGTGAACCCCACCGCGCCCACCCGCTGGAAGAAGGAATCTCGGGCGAAGTCGTAGGCGCCGGGGCTCGCGGGCTCGGGCGGCGGGCCGAGGATGGCGGTCAGCCGCACCGCCTCGCCCGGGCCGATCAGGGCGTCGGGCTGCACCGTCACCCGCGCCAGCGCCGGCAGCTGGTCCGGCCGCAGGCCCTCGATCCGATAGGGCGCGATCAGGAGCCGCCCGCCGCCGCCCGAGCCGGGGCCGGCCACGTCGACCACCCAGCCCTCGACCTGGCCGCTCGTCCGCTGCCAGACCACCGGGGCCGAGACCATGGCCGTCCGCGCCTCGGCGGCGAAGAAGCCGGCCGCCAGGAAGGCCAGGAGGTTGGCGGCGATCACCCGGCCGCGGACGCGGCTGACGCGGCGGGCGATCAGCGCCAGCGCCAGGGCGGCGGCCAGCAGGACCGCGCCCAGCGCCAGCGGCGGCTCCACCTTCAGGGCGAAATAGACGGCGCAGCCCGCGCCGAACAGGACCGGGCTCCACAGCACCCAGTGGTCGGCCTGGGCGGCCGCCTCGGCCCGCGCCAGGGCCGCAAGGCGGGAGAGCAGCCTAGGAAGGGCGGGAAGACGCGTGCTAAGAGGCCGCGGCCCGGCGGTCCCGCCCGGCCCCTCCCCACGCCCAGCACGCCCGATGTCCTCCGTCGTCACCCGGATCGCCCCCTCGCCCACCGGCTCCATGCATATTGGCAACGCCCGGTCGGCCTTGTTCAACTGGCTTTATGCCCGTCACGCAGGCGGCAGGTTCCTGCTGCGCATCGAGGACACCGACCGCCAGCGCTCCACCGAGGCGGCGGTGCAGGTGATTTTCGACAGCCTGAAGTGGCTGGGCCTGGATTACGACGGGCCCCCCGTCTTCCAGTTCGCGCGGGCGGATCTGCACCGCGAGGCCGCCGCCGCCTTGCTGGACAGGGGCTGGGCCTACCGCGACTACATGGACGCCGAGGAGTCCGAAGCCGCCAAGGCCGCCGCGCGCGCGGCCGGCCACGCTTTGCGCTCGCCCTGGCGCGACAAGACGCCCGGCCCGGCCGAGAGCGACCGGCCCTACGCCGTCCGCCTGAAGATCCCGATGGACGGCGAGACCGTCATCGAGGACGCCGTGCGCGGCACGGTCGCGTTCCCCAACAAGGACCTCGAGGACCTTGTCATCCTGCGCTCGGACGGCGTGCCCACCTACAACCTCGCGGTCACCGTCGACGACCACGACATGGGCGTGACCCACGTGATCCGCGGCGAGGAGCACCTGTCCAACGCCGCGCGCCAGAGCCTGATCTACCGGGCGATGGGATGGGACGTCCCGGTCTTCGCCCACCTGCCGCTGATCCTGGGGCCCGACGGGGCCAAGATGTCCAAGCGCCACGGCGCCCAGTCGGTGGGCGAGCTGCGGGCGCTGGGCTTCCTGCCCGAAGCGGTCCGGAACTACCTGGCCCGGCTCGGCTGGGGCCACGGCGACGACGAGATCTTCTCGGACGAGGAGGCCATCGCCTGGTTCGACATCAGCCACGTCACCAAGTCGGGCGCCAGGTTCGACCACGTGAAGCTGGGGGCCGTGAACAACCATTACATCCGCGCCGCGGACGACGAACGGCTGTTCGCCCTGACGACGGAGCTGCTCGAGGAGCAGGACCAGCCGATCGACGCGGACGCCGCCGAGGGCCTCAGGGCGGCGATCCCGGAGGTCAAGGACGGCGCCAAGACCCTGCTGGACCTGCCGCACCTGGCCGCCTTCGCCATGAAGCGCCGCCCGCTGCACCTGGACGAGAAGACCCGCACCCTCCTGAACCCGGACGCGGTGGCGAGGCTCAGGCGGCTGCGCGACAGGCTGGCCGCCCACGGCGACTGGAGCGCCGAGGCCCTGACCGGCCTTCTGAACGCCTTCGTCAAGGACGAGGGGGTGGGCATGGGCCAGGTGGGACCGGTGCTGCGCGGGGTCCTGACCGCCGGCGCGGCCGCGCCGGACCTCGGGCGGACCTTGTTTGCGCTGCGGCGCGAAGAGGCCCTGGGACGCATCGACGACGCCCTTTCGCGCCCGGCGTAAGTCGCTATAAACCCCATGATCTCGGGGATGTGGCCTCGCTTGCCGAGCGAGAAGGAGTTTGCGCATGGACGACAAGGTCGCGCCGGCGGTGCTGAGCCTGGACGAAAAAACCTATGAACTTCCAGTGTTCAAGGGCACGCTCGGCCCCGACGTTGTGGACGTCCGAAAGCTCTACGGCGAAGCGGACGTCTTCACCTACGACCCGTCGTTCACCTCCACGGCGAGCTGCGAGAGCAAGATCACCTTCATCGACGGCGACAAGGGCGTTTTGCTGCACCGCGGCTATCCGATCGACCAGCTGGCGGAACGGTCGAACTTCCTGGAGGTCTGCTACCTGCTCCTCTACGGCGAGCTGCCCACCGCGGCCCAGTACGCCTCGTTCGAGCGCAACATCACCTACCACACGATGCTGCACGCGCAGTTCGACCGCTTCTTCGAGGGGTTCCGGCGCGACGCCCACCCCATGGGGGTGATGACCGGCACGGTGGGAGCGCTGTCGGCCTTCTATCCGGACTCCATCGACGTTCGCGATCCCAAGCAGCGGGAGATCTCGGCCCATCGCCTGATCGCCAAGATGCCCACCATCGCGGCCAGGGCGATGAAGTACTGGCGCGGCCAGCCGTTCGTCACCCCGCGCAACGACCTGACCTACTCGGAGAACTTCCTGCGCATGTGCTTCGCCGTGCCGGCGGAGGACTACAAGGTCAACCCGGTCCTATCGAAGGCGATGGACCGCATCTTCATCCTGCACGCCGACCACGAGCAGAACGCCTCGACCTCGACCGTGCGCATGTCCGGATCCTCGGGCGCCAACCCCTTCGCCTGCATCGCAGCGGGGATCGCGTGCCTGTGGGGCCCCGCCCACGGCGGCGCCAACGAGGAGGCGCTGAACATGCTCAAGGAGATCGGCACGGTCGACCGGATCCCCGAGTTCATCGAGGGCGTGAAGGCGCGCAAGTACCGGCTGATGGGCTTCGGCCACCGCGTCTACAAGAACTACGACCCGCGCGCCAAGGTGATGCAGCAGACCGCCCACGAGGTGCTGGACGAGCTCGGCAAGCACGACGAGCCGCTGCTCAAGGTGGCGATGGAGCTGGAGCGCATCGCCCTGTCGGACGAGTATTTCGTCGAGCGCAAGCTCTATCCGAACGTGGACTTCTATTCGGGCATCACCCTCTCGGCGATGGGCTTCCCGAGCGAGATGTTCACCGTGCTCTTCGCCCTGGCGCGCACGGTCGGCTGGGTCGCCCAGTGGCGCGAGATGATCGAGGACCCCGAGCACCGGATCTCGCGGCCACGCCAGCTCTACACCGGCGAGACCGAGCGCGCCTACGTGGCGATCGAGCAGCGCGGCTAGGCTGGTCTCGGCTCCCTCAACATCCGCACGATGACGTCCGCCGCCCGCTCGCCGGGCGGGCCGACGCCGCGGCCGAGCCGATCCAGCGCCGCGGTCTGGGCCTCGGCCTGGCGGCGACGGAGCCCGGGATCATCCAGCCGCGCGGCCAGGGCGCGCGCGAGCGCCGGTCCAGTGCAATCGCGCTGGATCAGCTCGGGCGCGACGGCGGCGCCGGCGGCGATGTTGAACAGGGTGATATAGCGGGTCCGCACGATCCGCTTGGCGATGGCGTAGGTCACGGGGCCTACCTTGTAGGCGACCACCATCGGACAGCCCGCGGCGGCGAGCTCGGTGGTGACCGTGCCGCTGCACGCCAGCGCCACGGCCGCGCAGAGCATGGCGTCGGCCTTGCCGGCCTCATCCTCGATCAGGTGCGCGCGGAACGGCCAGGACGCCTTCTGGGCCCGCAGCTCCGCGCTCACGGTGGGCGCGGAGGCGACCACCACCCTCAGCGACGGGCGCTCGGCCTTGAGCAGGCGCACCGCCTCGACGAAAGGCGGCATGAGACGCTCGATCTCACCGCGCCGGCTGCCGGGCAGCACCAGCAGGACCGGGTCATCGGGATCTGCGCCGATGCGGGCGCGAAGGCGCGCCGGGTCGGCGCGGCCGAAATCGCGGGCGAGCGCGGGATGACCGACGAAGTCCACCTTGGCGCCTGCGCGCTCGAAGGCCGGAGCCTCGAAGGCCACGATCGACAGGAGGCGGTCGAAGGTCCGGGCCAACGCCTTGGCCCGTCCGGGCCGCGTCGCCCAGACCTGGGGCGCGACGTACTTGACGAGCCGCGGACGCGGCTGCAGCCGGCGAAGACGGCGGGCCAGGAGGTAGCTGAAGCCCCAGGAGTTGATCAGGACCGCCATGTCGGGCCGCTCCCGGGCGGCGAGCGCGGCCAGCTCGTCCGCGCGGCGCGACGCGCGGGAGAAGGCCATCAGGCCGTCGACCAGCCCCAGCACCGTGAGCTCGGCGATGTCGAAGACGCTGTCCAGGCCCCGGCCCTGCATCGCCGGCCCGCCGATGCCGATGAACCGGACATCCGGGCCCAGACGAGCCCGAAGCGAGTCCATCAGCTCGGCGCCCAGGGCGTCTCCCGAGGCCTCGGCGGCGACCAGCATGACGCAGGCGCTCAAGGCGCGTCTCCGGCCCCTGTGAGGCCCAGGACGAACAGGCCCAGGCGATCCGCGGCCGCGCGCACGCCCTCCACGTCGACCACCAGGACCTGGCCGGCCGGCCCGGCCACGCCCCGGAGCCCCGCCGCAGCGGCGCGCTCGATGGTGGAGACGCCGATGGTCGGCAGATCCACGCGCATGTCCTGGAAGGGCTTGGGGACCTTGACCAGGACGCCGGTCGGCCCGCCGCCAGCGAAGGTCTCGGCGCAGCGGACCAGCATGGCGTCGGTGCCGTCCCACCGTTCGCGGTCGACCACGTCGCCGGAGCGGACGACCGCGCCCTGGCCGCGGTCGGTCATGCCCACTTCGCGCGCGGCCTCCACGCCCACGCGCGCGTCCGCGAGATCCTCCGGCGAAGGCGAGACGCCGCCGATCGGGCCGGGACGCAGCGCGAGCCCCCTGCCCGCCTCGCCCACACCCTCGATCCGGAACCCTTCCCTCTCGAAGGCGGCGAGAATGGCGCGAAGCAGCGCATCGTCGCCCCGGCCCGACGCGGCGATGACGGAAGGCAGATGCCTCAGGGCCAGGAAATCGGGCTTGAGCGCGCCGAAGTCGGGCTTCTCGACCTTGCCGGCGAAGCAGACCCGCTCGGCGCGAAAGCCTCGCAGCGCCCGGGTGATCCGGCCGAATTCGGCCAGGCCCGTGTCGACGCCCTCGAAGGCCTGAAGCGCCGGATCGGCCGCGCCCCTCAGGCGGGCGACGAACAGGGGGCGGCCCTCGGCGCGGCAGGCGCTGGCGATCTCGAGGGGAAGCCCGCCGCCTCCGGCGATGAGGCCGAGCCGCGTCATCCCCGGTTCAGGCCCCAGGCAGGCACAGCGGCCGGCTGGAGTCGGCGCGGATGAAGGCGATCACCTCCATCACCTCGGGAGACGCGCCGAAGACCCGCGCGACATCCTCGATCCGCTCCTGGAACGTCCCCTCCTCGGCGAAGAGGAGCCTGTAGGCCGCCCGAAGGTCGTTGATCGTCTGTCGCCCGAAGCCGCGGCGCTTGAGGCCGACCAGGTTCATGCCCTCCAGACGCGCGTCGTTGCCCACCAAGGCGTAGGGGATGACATCCCTGGTCACCGGCGCGAGGCCGCCGATGAAGGCGTGCCGGCCGATCCGGGTCCACTGGTGGGCCGCCGAAAGCCCGCCCATGAAGACGTAGTCGCCCACCTGGACGTGCCCGCCGAGCGTCGCATTGTTGGCGAAGACCACATGATCGCCGACGATGCAGTCGTGGGCCACGTGCGCGCCGGTCATGAACAGGCCATCCGATCCCACCGTGGTCACCCCACGACCGGCCGCCGTGCCCGTGTTCATGGTCACGTGCTCGCGGATGAGGTTGCGCGCGCCGACGACCAGGCGCGTGGGCTCGCCCTTGTGGGCCAGATGCTGAGGCGGCCCGCCCAGGCTCGCGAAGGGATGCACGACGGTGTGCTCCCCGATCTCGGTGGCCCCGTCCACCACGACGTGGGAGATCAGCCGCACCCCGGGCCCGAGCGCCACGGCGGGGCCGACGATGCAATAGGGCCCGATCTCCACGGCCGGCGAGATCTGCGCGCCCTCATGCACGACTGCCGTCGGATGCACCTGCGGCATCAGCCGTTGCCCACCACCATTGCGGCGAACTCGACCTCGCAGGCCAGCTTGTCAGCGACGAAGGCTTGACCACGGAACTTGAAGACGTCGCCCCTGGCGCGCAGCACCTGGACCGGCATGCGCAACACATCGCCCGGGCGCACCGGCTGGCGGAAGCGGCAGTTGTCGAGCGAGGTGAAGAAGATGGTCTTGCCGGTGACGTCGGCGTTCAGGGACTTGGACATCAGGACCGCGCCGGATTGGGCGATGGCCTCGATGATCAGCACGCCCGGCATCACCGGATTGCCCGGGAAATGGCCCTGGAAGAAGGGCTCGTTCACGCTGACGCACTTGATCCCGACGATGGACTGGTGGGGACGGTAGTCCTCGGCTCGATCGACCAACAGGAAGGGGTAGCGGTGGGGTATGCGCCGGGCGACCTCGGCGTAGTCTATGTCCGGCCCCGGCTCGTCGGCCTTCCGCGTCATCCGTCCCCGCCCCCCTCTCGCGTCCCCGCCATCCTGGCCAGCCAAGCCGTCTCACGCATGAACCGGCGGATCGGCTTGGCCGGCGCGCCCGCCCACCGTTCGCCCGCCGGCACGTCGTGCATCACGCCCGCCGCGGCGGCGATCTGCGCGCCCGCTCCGATGGTGAGGTGGTCGGCGATCCCAGCTCGGCCCCCGAACACCGCGCCATCGCCCACCACCACGCTGCCGGACAGGCCTACCTGACCCGTCAGGACGCAGTTGCGACCGAGACGCACGTTGTGGGCGATCTGCACCAGATTGTCGATCTTGCAGTTCTCGCCGATGACCGTGTCGTCGAAGGCGCCTCGATCCACGCAGGTGCAGGCGCCGATGGTGACGCCATCCTGGATGATGACGCGGCCCAACTGGGGCACATCGATTGCGCCGGAGCGCCCGACGGCGACGCCGAAACCCGCCTCGCCCACCACCACGCCGGCCAGGATGCGCACGCGGTCGCCGATCAGGGCGAAGCCGATGGCCGAGTTGGGCCCGATCTGGCAGCCGCGGCCAACGGCGACGCCAGGGCCGATCACCGCATTCGGACCGATGATGGTCCCGCGACCGACGCGCGCGCCCTGCCCGACCACCGCGCCGTGGCCGATCTCGACGTCTTCCTCGAACTCGGCGTCCGGATGGATGGCGGGATCGGACGCGAGATGGCGCCTGGGCCGGTGAAGCCGCGCCGCCGCCTTCGCCCAGGCGGCCTGGGGCTCGGAGGTGATCAGCGCAAGGCAGCCCTCCGGGAGCCCGCCGGCATGATCGGCTGTGACGAAGCAGGCGCCCGCCCGCGTCGCGCCGAGCTCGGACAGATAGCGCCTGTCGGCGAAGAACGAGACGGCGCGAACGTCCGCCGCGGCCAGGGCCGCCACAGCGTGGATCGGCCGCTCGGCCTCCTCCTCTTCCGGCGGCTCAGCGCCGACGATCGCGGCGAGTTCGCCCGCCGCGACCGGGCCAAGGTCCTCGTAGAAACGCGGATCCGACATCCGCCGGGACCGTCCTCAGCGACGCCCGCCTCCGGCCGTCGAGGCCGCGGCGCCCTGCTGCTCGTCCAGGCGCTCACGATCGAACGGGAACTGAGTGAGCTTGCCGTTCAGCAGCTTCACCACGTCCTCGGTCACGTCCATGTTGGGGTTGCTGCCGTAGACAGATGAACCGTCGATCAGGAGCGAGCACTGGTGCGCGCTGTACACCTGACGCAGCAGGGGGTTGATCTCGGTGGCCACGCGCTGCAGCGCCTTCTGCTCGGTCAGCTGGAGCTCGCGGCTGCGTTGCTCGGCCTTGC
The DNA here is from genome assembly GCA_963775275.1 of uncultured Alphaproteobacteria bacterium. Taxonomy (GTDB): domain Bacteria; phylum Pseudomonadota; class Alphaproteobacteria; order Caulobacterales; family Caulobacteraceae; genus JANWHQ01. Next base: position 4,173,724 of record CAVZII010000005.1, read on the forward strand.
GCTGGAGGGCCTGGGCGCGCTGCTGAAGGCTCAGTGCGCGCTGCTGCAGCACATCCTGCGACAGGGTCGCCCGCTGGGATTCCAGGGTCTTGGCGTCGGCGTCCAGGGAGTTCTTCTCGGCCGTGACCTCGGCGGTGGCCTGGGACTGGAGCTGCTTCAGCCGGGTGTCGATGTACTTGCCCACCGCCGACGCGCCGATGGCGAGGTTGTTGTTGTAGACGCACACGCCCGGTATGGCGGGCCCGGAGGGCAGCGCGGCCGGGACCGGCGGCGAGGCGGTCGGCGGACGAGCCGCTACGGGCCCGGTGGTCTGGGCCAGGGCCGCGCCCGCCAGGGCCATGAGCGCGCAGGCCGCGCCCGAGGCGATCCAGGGCCTGAATCTCACGTTGGTCATTGGTTTGAAGCCTCTTAGTGCAGGAGGACGGGTCTGTTCCGTCAATAGAACTGCGTTGCGGTGGAGAATTCTGAAGGTCTCGGTGCGGTCGTAAGGCGCCTTTTTCAAGACCTTGCTGAAGTCGAACTCCAGCGGGCCCATCGGCGACTTCCACTTCACGCTGATGCCCGCGGACGCGCGGAACGCCATGTTGTCGCGGATGTTCGTGTCGAGCGTGCCGTCGGGATTGCGCTTCACCTTGTCGTCGAGCAGGCCCAGCGTGCCGAAGTCCGTGAAGAGCGAGGTGCGGATGCCGTACTGTTCCGGGATCGGGGTCGGCACGGTGAGCTCGAGCGTGCCGACCGCATAGGCCTTGCCGCCCAGGGCGTCCCCGACGGTCGTACCCGTGGAGTCCACGATCGAGACATCGCGCGGCCCGATGCCGGCGATCTGGAAGCCGCGGAAGTCGTACCCGCCGACGAAGAAACGGTCGTTGATCCGCACGACGTCCCCGCCCCAGCCGGTGATGTAGCCTGCCTTGCCTTGCAGGCTGAACACCCACTTGGGCGTGATGCCGTAGTACCAGGCGGTGTCGGCGGTGGTGCGGATGTACTTCACGTTGCCCCCGACGCCTGCAAAATCCTGGCCGAAGTCGAAGTAGAAGCCGCGGGTCGGCGTGATCGGGTCGTTCCGCCGGTCCCAACGGATGCTGTAACCGACCGCCGAGGTCAGGGTCGTACCGACTTCGTCGCACAGGCTCTGGGAGTAGCCGCTTGCGCACTGACCCGTCGTCGGATCAATGACATAGCTCGGAATGCTCACCCTGTCGGTGTGGATCGCATAGTGCGGACTGATCGAGGCGTACTGGTTGATCGCGAAGCCAGTCCGCAGGTTCAGGCCTGTCGACGACGTCGTGAACGAGGCCGAGGTCGAGTAGTTGTAGCGGTAGGTGTAGACGTCGAATCCGGCCGCCATGTTGCGGCCCATGAAGCGCGGCTCGGTGAAGGATAGGCTGACCTGCTTGCGCAGGTAGCCCAACGACACCTCGAAATTGACCTTCTGGCCGCGGCCGCGGAAGTTCGACTCGCTGATGCCCACGTCGCCCACGAGCTTCTCGACGGAGCTGTAGCCCAGGCTGAAGGTGAGCTGGCCGGTGGGCTGCTCGGTCACCTTGACCCTGAGGATGGTCTTGTCCGGCGCCGAGCCCGGCAATTGCTCGATATCGATGTCCTTGAAGAAGCCCAGCGCCTTGATCTGGTTCTTGGAACGGTCGACGAGCACGCGGTTGTAGGCGTCCCCTTCCGAGACGCGCATCTCGCGGCGGATCACCCGGTCGAGCGTGCGCGTGTTGCCCACGATGTCGATGCGCTCGATGTAGACGCGCGGGCCTTCCTTTATGTCGAAGGTGACGTCGACGGTCTTGGTCTGGGGATGGGCGACGTAGCGCGGGCGCACGTCAACGAAGGCGAAGCCGTTGGCGCCGGCGGCATAGGTCAGGGCGTCGGTCGCCTTCTCGATCCGCTCGTCCTCGTAGAGCTGGCCTTGGCGGATCGGCAGAAGCGCCTGCAGCAGCTCGCCGTTGAGACGCTTGAGCTCCGTTTCCACCTTCAGCTTGCCGAAGTGATACTTGGGGCCCTCATCGATGGTGAAGGTGACGACGAAGCCGTTGCGGCTGGGATCCAGCTCGGCCACGGCCGAGATGATCCTGAAGTCGTAGTAGCCGTGGTTGCGGTAGAACTTGCGGACCTGCTCGCGGTCGTACTCGATCCGGTCCGGGTCGTAGTTGTCGTTGGACTGGAAGAACTTGTACCAGTGCGACTCGCGGGTGACGATCACATCCCTCAAGGCGTTGTCCGAGAAGGACTTGTTGCCGATGAAGTTGATGTGGAGGATGCCGCTCTTGGGCCCCTCGTTGATCTCGAAGATCAGGTCCACGCGCTTCTGAGGCAGCTGGACGATCTTGGGCGTGACGGTCGCCGAGATCCGGCCCGAGCGCCGGTAGAGCTCGATGATCCGCTGGGCGTCCTGCTCGACCTTTGACTTGGTGAAGATGCCGCGCGGGCGGATCTGCACCTCGTCGCGCAGCTTGTCCTCCTTGAGGGCGTGGTTCCCCTCGAACACCACCTGATTGACGATGGGGTTCTCGGACACCTTCACGACCAGGTCCGAACCCTGCATCTCCATCGAGACATCGGCGAACAGGTCGGTCCGGAACAGTGTCTTGACCGCCAGGTCGATCCGGGCCGCGTCGACGTGGTCGCCGGGCTGGAGCGGCAGGTAGGACAGGATCGTCGAGGCCTCGATGCGCTCGTTGCCCTGGATGACGATGCGCCCGATGACCGGCAGCCTGGCTTCCGCCTCGGCGGCGGCGGCCGCAGCGGCGGCCTCCCCGGCGCTGGGGGCCTGCGCAGGCGCAGGCGCAGGCGGCGTCTCTGCCACAGGGGCAGGCGGAGGCGGTGGAGGCGGCGGAACCGCCTCCGAAGCTGGCGCGGCAGGGGCCGCCGATGCCTCCGTCGCCGTTTCGGCGGGCGCAGACTGGGCGCCAGGCGCCTCAGCGGACGTGGTCTCGGGGGTTGCGGCGGCTTGGGCCGGCTCGGCGGCGGCGGTTGCGGCCTGAGCCTGCTCCGCCGGAGGCGCCGCCTCTTCGGAGGACGGCGCGGGCTGGGCCGCCAGCGGAGACGGCGGCGGCGCCGGCGCCTCGGCCACGGCCGCCGGAGCGGCCTGCGATGGCGCAAGCTCGATGGACGAGGGCGACGGCGCGCCCTGCGCGAGGGCCGGCTGGGACGCCGGCGAGGCAGGCGTCAGCTCGAAGCCGTCGCCGCCGGCGGCGTTCGTGGCCTGGGCGCTGGGCGCAGCCGGCGCCGCTGGCGTGAGCTGGAAGCCGTCGGTCGTCGCGGCGGCCGGCGTCGAAGACGACGGCGGCAGGAGCTCGAAGCCCTGGGACTCAGCCGAGACATCGGACGTCGACTGGCCGGATGCCGCCGGGGCCGTCTGGCCTGCGGGCGCGGCGTCGGAAGACGGGTCGGTCTCATCCTCCGGCTTGGTCTTGGCGGCCGTCTCGACCGAATCAGCGCCGGCGGTCCCGGGCAGCAGCATGAAGCCCTGCGCCTCCGGCGAAACGTCCGGCAAGGACGGACCGGCGAGGGGCGCAAGCGCCGGATCGGCCTGCGCCGTGGAGATCGAGGAAGGGCCGGTCCGGACTGCTGGCGTGGTCGTCACGGCCGTCTCGACCGAAGCGCCGGCGGCCGTCCTGGGAAGCAACTGGAAACCCTGCGCCTGCGGCGAAACGTCCGGCAGGGGCTGGCTGAACACGGGAACGACCGCAAATTCAGGCCAGCTCGTGGCGATGGAGGAAGATTCGCTCCGGCTCGCCGGCCCGGTCGTCACGGCCGTCTCGACGGAGTCGGCGCCAGCCGTCCCGGGCAGCAGCTCGAAACCCTGCGCCTCAGGAGAGACGTCCGGCAGGGACGGGCCTGGCGCGAGCGCCGGCTCGGCCTGGGTTTTCGCAAACGAGGATGGACCGGTCCGGATCGCCGGCGTGCTCGTCACCGCGGTTTCGACGGAGTCCGCTGCGGCCGTTCCGGGGAGCAGCTCGAAGCCCTGCGCCTCGGGGGAAACGTCCGGCAGGGATGGGGCCGTTGCAGTCGGGAGCGCCGGCCCGGCCTGGGTTGTCGCAAACGAGGACGGCCCGGTCCGGACAGCCGGCGTGGTCGTCACGGCCGTCTCGATGGAGCCCGCATCCGCGGTTGCGGGGAGCAGCTCGAAGCCCTGTGACTCCGGCGTGACGTCGGGCGCGGGCTGGCCGGCGACGGACGAGACGGCCTGCTCGGCCGGCGCCGCCGCGATGGGAGACAGACCGGGCAGGTTCGTCGCAGCCGGCCTTGCGGCCGTCTCGACGGAATCGGCGCCGGCCGTGCCGGGGATCAGCTCGAAGCCCTGGTCATCGTCGCGGGTCGGCTTGCGGATGGACCCGGGCGACGGCGGCCCGGGCGTCATTTCGAAGCCCCACTGGTCGTTGGGATCGACGGGGTGCAGGCTCGAGGGCGGCCCGGCCGGGGGCTGGGCGGCCGCCACCTGCTCGATCGGCATGCCGGCGCCGAGCAGCAGCGCTAAGCTGGAGCTCAGCGCAGCACGGCGGGCATGGGATCGATGCATGGGACTGGCCATCTTTGGTCGGCGGCTCACGAAAACAGCCGGCCGATCAGGTGGAACACGCGGTAGCGCTGCAAGTCATTGAACGTGACGAACAGCATCAAGCTGATCAGCAAGGCGAATCCCACCCGATACCCCGCAGCTTGTATGCTGGCCGTGAGCGGGCGCCGCGCAACCGCTTCGTACGCGTAGAACAGCAAGTGTCCGCCGTCCAGCACGGGAATGGGCAACAGATTGGCGAAGCCGACCGCAACAGAGATGAAGGCGGCGAGCCGCACGAGGGTGAGCGTCAGCCTTGCGGCGCCGATCTCGAAGTTGGGCGCGCTGCGCGTCGCCTCACTGGCGGCCTGTCCGGCCAGGCCAGCGATGCCCAGGGGACCGCTGAACTGCTGGCCGGACGCGCGTCCGGAGACGATCCGGCCCATGTATTCCAAAGTCACGCCCACGATGTCGGCGGTCTGGCGCACGCCCTGGTCGAGCGCGGCCACAGGTCCGAGCGGCGTGACCTTGACGTCATCCTGGGTGGCGCTCGCCATGAGGCCGATGTAGCCGACCGGCGCCTGGGCGCTGCCCGGCCCGTCGTCGATGACCTTGCGCACGGGCGTGACGGTCAGGGGAACGACGCTTCCGGCGCGCTCGACGTCGACGCGCAGCGAGTCGCCCGGCCGCAGCTTGACGTACCGGGAGAGCTGCTCGAAGTCGGTGATGCGCCTGCCGTCGACGCTGCTGACCACGTCGCCCGGCTTGAAACCAGCCGCCGCCGCCGGCGACCCCGGCACGACCTGGGCGACGCGGGGCGTCACGGTGATCTGGCCCACCGCCATGGCGAAGGCCGCAAAGATCACGATCGCCAGGACGAAGTTGGCGGCGGGTCCCGCCGCCACGACCAGCGCCCGTTGCCACAGGGGCTTGAAGTGGAAATAGCGCTTCAGCGCCGCCGGGCCTTCCTCAGCCAGGATGTGCTGGCGGAGCTCGGAGAGATCCTCCTCGTCCGGAACGCTGGCCACGTTCTCGTCGCCCGAAAACTTCACGTAGCCGCCTATCGGCAGCCAGCTGATGCGCCACTCCATGCCCGACCGGTCATGCCAGGACCACAGCGGACGGCCAAAGCCGATGGAGAACCTGTCGACCGCCACGCCGCACAACCGCGCGACGAGCAGGTGGCCGAGCTCGTGAACGGTGACCACGAGAGTCAGCACCGCCAGGAACGGCAGGGTATAGGTCAAGGCCAGCTGCAGGAACTGGAGCATGAGACGGTGCGCTCTCCCGATACCTAGCTCGAGCGCCAGGCGCCGCCCGCAGCCCGGGCCGACACGCAAGGGCCGGCCCGCCTGGACCGGCGCAATCCGTGGACACCCCCGGCCGCAGCGCCGGCAATATCAAGAAAGGCGCTGCACCGGTCAAGGAAGCCGGGCGCCGCACCGGCGACAGCCAGGCCCGCGGATGGTCCGTGGCGGCGCGCGCCGATGTTGCGGATAAAGATCAACTTTCGAGACGCCCAGCCGGAGTTGAATATCGCTGGCCCTCGATCCCCTCGCGGCCAAGGCGGATCATGGGCGCCAATTGGATCGAAATCTGGGCGGCGATCGGACAATTGCGCTTCCGTGTTCTCACGGCCGCGCCTCGAGGGGCCCGGCAGCGGCCGCGGCAGCTTCAGGCGGCCCAGCCGGCGAGGTGGATCAGGCGCGCGGCGGCGATGGCCAGAATCGCGAACATCAGCCCGTCGACACGGTCGAGCAGGCCGCCGTGGCCCGGAATCAGGCTGCCCGCGTCCTTGACGCCGAAACGGCGCTTCAGGATCGATTCCAGCAGGTCGCCTCCCATGGTGGCGAGGCCGCCGACCAGCCCCATGAGCGCGGCCGCCCCGATCGACAGGCGGATGTGGGCGACCAGGGTGACGACCACTGACGCCACGATGGCGGCGGCCAGCCCTCCCCACATCCCCGACCAGGTCTTGTTCGGCGAGATCCGCGGCCACAGCTTGGGCCCCTTGAGAAGGTTGCCCGAGGCGTAGGCGGCGATGTCGGCCGACCAGGTCACCGCCAGGAGCAGCAAGGTCCAGCTGCGTCCCTGAGGCGCGGCGATCAGCCAGGTCATGGCGACGGCCGGCACGGCGAAGTAGACCGCACCGAACGCCGCGTCGGCAGGCCGCTCGGCGGCGCCGCGCGCCACGAGCGCACACATGGGCGCGGCCAGCACGGCCAGCGCCCAGGCGATGGCGTAGTGCTGCAGATAGGCGGCGAAGACGGCGATGAGCACGGTGGCGGTGATGGCGGCCGCCACCCGCAACGGCGCACGCGGCGCGCTCATCACGCTCCATTCGTTGGCGAGCAGGGCGATTGCGGCGGCGAGCAGGACCAGGAACGCCCAGTCGCCGATCCACACGCCAAGCAGCGCGAGCGGCGCCAGCACCGTCGCCGACGCCGCCCGCTGCCTCAAATTCGTCCAATCGAAGCGCCTAGCCCGCATCACTCACCGTTGCGGGCGAGCGCCCCAGCTCGACGCGGACTTTCCAACCCCATCCACCCCAACTCGCTCTAGTGTCCCGATTCCGAAGTTCGCCAGCGCATTTGCAAGGCGGATGCGAACTTCGGAATCGATAAGGACACTAGCAAATGTATGATTCTAGTGTGGTTTACGGATCAGAAGTTCGCAACTGCGGGAGCCGCCGTCATCATGCGAACTTCTGATCCACCACACTAGCCTATGGCGCGGACGTCATCGACGTCGGTCCCGCCGAAGCGGCGCTTGCGGCGCTGATACTCGTCCAGGGCCGCCTCGAGCTGGACCGGACCGTAGTCCGGCCAGAAGACATCCTGGAAGACGAACTCGGCGTAGGCCGATTCCCAGAGCAGGAAATTCGAGATGCGGCGTTCGCCCGAGGTGCGGATGATGAGGTCCGGCGGCGGGTCGTCGCCGGTGGACAGCCGCGCCTCCAACGCCTCTTCGTCGAGGTCGCCGGGCGTGACGCGGCCGGCGGCCACGTCCTCGGCGAAGGCGCGGGCGGCGTCCACGATGTCGGCGCGGCCGCCATAGTTGAACGCGACCGCCAGCCGGAAGCTGGAATTGCCGGCGGTGCGCCGCTCGGCGCGGTCGATGACCTCGAGGATGTCGTCGGGCAGGTCGGTGCGCCGGCCAAGGACGTTGACCTGCACGCCTTCCACGGCCAGCCGGTCGAGGTCCGAGTTCACATAGGTCTTGAGCAGGTTCATCAGCTCGGCGACCTCGTTGGCGGGACGGCGCCAGTTCTCGGTCGAGAAGCCGAACACCGTCAGCCGGTCGATGCCGAGCTTGGGCGCCGCCTCCACGGTGCGCTTCAGGGCCTGGACCCCGGCGCGGTGCCCGAAGGAGCGGGGCAGGCCCCGCGCCTTCGCCCAGCGCCCATTGCCGTCCATGATGATGGCCACGTGCAAGCCGTCGCCGCCCACGAAGGACCGCCCGGTCGGAACTGGAGTGGGGCCTTGACTTGACATGGGCGGTCCCTGTCGCCGGGCGTTCGGCGAACGCGGAGATCAGACCTGCATGATCTCCTGTTCTTTGGTTTTCAAGGCTTCGTCGATGCGCTTGATGGCCTCGTCGGTGAGCTTCTGCACATCATCGTGCATGCGGCGCTGCTCATCCTGGCTGATCACTCCGTCCTTCTCGGCCTTCTTGAGGTCGTCCATGGCGTGATGGCGGACGTTGCGCACCGCCACGCGCTGCTGCTCGGCGTACTTGCCGGCCAGCTTGGCGATGTCCTTGCGACGCTCCTCGGTGAGGGGCGGGATCGGGATCCTGAGGTTCTGTCCCTCGACGACGGGGTTCAGCCCCAGGCCCGCGCTGCGGATCGCCTTCTCGACAGAGACGACCACGCCCTTGTCCCAGACGCTGACCATCAGGGACCGCGGGTCCGGCACGGTGACCGCGGCGACCTGGTTCAGGGGCATGGAGGAGCCGTAGGCCTCCACGTGCACCTGATCGAGCAGCGCCGAGGACGCGCGGCCGGTGCGCAGCCCGGCGAACTCCTCCTTCAGCGCCGTGACGGCCTTGTCCATGCGGTCGCGATACGCCGACAGGACGGGCTTTTCACTGACTGCCATGGCCGATGACCTCCTCCTCGCGACGTTCCTCCGAAATCACCGTGTGCACGCCGACGCCCGTCAGTACGTCGAGCAGGCGGCCCCGCTCGCGGATCGAGAAGACCACGATCGGGATGCAATTCTCGCGCATCAGGCTGATGGCCGAGGCGTCCATCACGCGCAGATCCTGGCTGAGGACGTCCAAATAGCTCAGCCAGTCGTAGCGGCGCGCGGCAGGCTCGACCTTGGGGTCGGCGGTGTAGACGCCTTCGACGCTGGTGCCCTTGAGCAGCGCGTCGCACCCCATCTCGGCGGCCCGAAGGGCGGCGGCCGTGTCGGTGGTGAAGAAGGGATTGCCCGTGCCGGCGGCGAAGATGACCACCCTGCCCTTCTCCAGGTGCCGCAGCGCCCGGCGGCGGATGTAGGGCTCGCAGACCGTCGCCATCGGGATCGCCGACTGCACGCGGGTGTCAACGCCGATCTTCTCGAGCGCGTTCTGCATGGCCAGGGCGTTCATCACGGTCGCCAGCATGCCCATGTAGTCGGCGCTGGCGCGCTCCATGCCGCGCGCGGCGGTGGACAGGCCCCGGAAGATGTTGCCGCCGCCGATGACGAGGCAGAGCTGGACGCCGTGGCGGACGATCTCGGCCACCTCACGCGCCACGGCGTCGACGGTCTGCATGTCGATGCCGTAGCCGGCCTCCCCCATCAGGACCTCGCCGGACACCTTCAGCAGGATCCGGCGATAGCGCGGCAGGCGCGCGACCGGGCTCTTGGACTCGGCGACCATGGCCGTTGTGTGCGCCGAGCGGCCCGAAGGCGCAAGAGCAGGGCGCACCTGCGCCGTCCCCGGGTTCCGGCGCCCGGAGACGGCGAAGGCTCAGGCCTTGCTGAGGGCCGCGACCTCGGCGGCGAAGTCGTCGGACTTCTTGTCCACGCCTTCGCCGAGGGCGAAGCGGACGAAGCCCTTGACCGCCGCCGGCGCGCCGAGCGCCTTGGCCTCATCGGCGACCAGCTGCTCGATCGTCTGGTCCGGGTTCATGACGAAGGCCTGCTTCAGGAGCACGACCTCCTCGTAGAACTTGCGAAGCCGGCCCTCGACCATCTTCTCGATGACCTGTGGGGGCTTGCCGGACGCCTGGGCCTGCTCGGAGAAGATGGCGCGCTCGCGCTCGACCGCGGCCGGATCGAGGTCCTCGACCGACAACGACAGGGGCGACGTGGCCGCCACGTGCATGGCGATCCTGCGGCCGAGCTCCTGCAGCCGCCCCTGATCGCCCTGACCTTCGATGGCCACGAGCACGCCGATGCGGCCGAGCTCGGGCGCGACGGCGTTGTGGACATAGGCGGCGACGGCGCCGTGGGCGACCTGGAAGCGGGCCGAGCGGCGCACGACCATGTTCTCGCCGATGGTGGCGATCAGGCCGGTGATCATCTCGGAGACGGTCTCGCCGTCCAGAGTGCTGGCGGCCGCGACGGCGTCGACCCCGCCGTCCACGTCGAGCGCGGCCCGGGCGGTCTTGCGCGCGGCGATCTGGAACAGCTCGTTGCGCGCGACGAAGTCGGTCTCGGCGTTCAGCTCGATGACCGCGCCGGTCATGCCGGCGCCGTCATTGCGCAAGGCTACGGCCACGAGGCCCTCGGCGGCCACGCGATCAGCCTTCTTGGCGGCCTTGGACAGGCCCTTGGTGCGCAGCCAATCCATGGCGCCGTCGATGTCGCCGCCGGTTTCCTGCAGCGCCTTCTTGCAGTCCATCATGCCTGCGCCGGACTTCTCGCGCAGTTCCTTGACCAGGCCGGCAGTGATCTCGGCCATTGTCTTGTCCTCCAACAGCTGGGCGCCGGTCGCCGGATGCGGCCGGGCGTGTCTAGATAGGGACGCAGGACGACAGTTCGTCGTCCGCGGGGCTCAGGCTTCGGCCGTCGCCTCTGTCGCTTCGGACGGCGAGGCGGCGGCCCCGGTATCGGGCTCGGCCGGCGCGGCGGCCTCGGCTGGAGCGGCCTCGGCGACCTCGGCCGGAGCGGCCGGAGCGGCCTCCTCCTCGATGGCGACGGTCTCGACCGGCGCCTCGGCCGCGCCGAGGTCGACCCCGAGCGCCGCCTGGCCGGCCGCCAGGCCGTCGATCACGGCGTCGGCGACCAGATCGCAGTAGAGCTGGATCGCGCGGGCGGCGTCATCGTTGCCCGGCACCGGGAAGGTGATCCCGTCCGGATCGGAGTTGGTGTCCAGGATCGCCACCACCGGGATGTTGAGCTTGCGCGCCTCAAGGATGGCGATGGCTTCCTTGTTGGTGTCCACCACGAACATCAGGTCGGGGATGCCGCCCATGTCCTTGATGCCGCCCAACGACAGCTCCAGCTTGTCCCGCTCGCGGGTGATCTGGAGCAGCTCCTTCTTGGTGCGGCCGCCCGGATCGCCTTCGAGCACCGCTTCCAGCTCGCGCAGGCGCGAGATCGAGCCGGAGATGGTCCGCCAGTTGGTCAGGGTGCCGCCAAGCCAACGGTGGTTGACATAGTACTGGGCGCAGCGCTTGGCCGCGCTGGACACCGGGTCGGACGCCTGGCGCTTGGTGCCCACGAACAGCACGCGCCCGCCGCTGGCCGCGACTTCGCGGACCTTCAACAGGGCCTGGTGCAGCAAGGGAATGGTCTGCGACAGGTCGATGATGTGGATGTTGGCGCGCGAGCCGAAGATGAAGCGCTCCATCTTCGGGTTCCAGCGGTGGGTCTGGTGTCCGAAGTGGGCGCCGCTTTCAAGCAGCTGACGCATGGAGAAATCGGGAAGCGCCATGGGCGTCTTGGGTCCTTCTTCCGGTTAGGCCTCCGCAGGCGAGACCCCCTTGCGAGGGGACCGGACAGGACGGACCGGGATGTCTCCCCGGACCAGCCGAACGCCTGCGTGCGAGATGGGCGGGGGAGATAGGGGGGAAACGCCGGAATTGCAAGCCGGACGACGCGGCGAGGCCGCCATCCTGACCGTCCGGCGAGAGCCGGATCTTCAGGCGCCCCGCGGCAGCGTGAAGCCCCGCAGTTGGAACCACGAACCACACGAACCACACGAACGGCAAGGTTCAGAGAGCCAGACGCTCGACCTTAGCCTTGGGTGTCGCCCCAAAGTTCACGAGCAGCCCGAGCTTCATGTTGGCCGCCTTAAGGTAATTGAGGACCTGCGCCCGATGCTCGGGCGCGAATTCGCGCACCGCCTTCAGCTCGATGATGATGCGGTCAAAGCAAACAAAGTCAGGCTGGTAAGTCTGTCGCAAAGGCTCGCCCTTGTAGGCGAGTCCCAATGCCGGCGAAGCTACGTAAGGAATGCCCCGAGCCGTGAACTCCAGCGCCAAGCACTCCTGGTAAACGGCCTCCAGAAAGCCAGCGCCAATCTCCCCATTCACCTCGAAGATGGCGCCCTGGACCGCGAACACCTCTTGCGCATAGAGCAACCGTTCGTGTGGTTCGTGTGGTTCGTGGTTCTCCATCACGACCCATCAACCCAGATGTTACACGTCCTCGAGGTACATGACGCCGGGGGCGGTCTTGATGGCGCCGCGGAGGGCGGCGTCCAGGGTGAAGCGGCCGGGCAGCTTGAGCTCGACCTCGCGGCCTTCGCCCAGGCCCGCCACCAGGATCACCTCCCCGCCCCCGCGCTCGGCGGAGGCGCCGTCCAGGCGACGCCGGATCGCCTCGACCTCGGTCGATCGCGCCGCGAGGTGGATGCGCAGGCCCGCGGCGGCCTGCTCGATGGTCCGTTCGATCGGCTCGGCCTCGTCGCCGAAGAACCGCACCTCCCCGTCCTGGGCCTTGGCGCGGACCTTCAGGCTGATGGCGCGGCCCGGCTCCAGGAGCTCACGGCAGCGGCGAAGCTGCTCGGGCGGGAACAGCACCTCGTACTCGCCGGTGGGGTCGGACAGGGAGACGAAGGCGAAGCGCTCGCCGCTACGGGCCGATGAGCGCTCCTGGCGGCGGCGCACGACGCCGGCCATGCGGAAGGCCTCCACGCCGTCCTGGGCCTGGGCGACCGCATCGATATAGAGGGCGGTGCGGCGGCGGCGCAGCACCTCGACCATGTCCTCCAGGGGGTGGCCCGAAAGATAGAAGCCGACCGCCTGGAGCTCCTCGTCGAGCTGCTCGGGAAGGGACCAGGGCGCGGCCTTCGAAAGGCGCGGGCGCGCGGCGTCGGCCTGCTCGCCGCCGAAGAGGCTGGTCTGGGACGAGGCGCGATCGCCGGCGACGCTCTGGCCGTGGGCGATCAGGACGTCGACATTGGCCAGGATCTGGGCGCGGTTGGGATGGACGGCATCGAAGGCGCCGGCGCGCGCCAGGCCCTCCAGCGAGCGCTTGTTGACGAGCTTGGGATCGATCCGCTCGACGAAGTCGAAGAGGTCGGCGAAGGGCCCGCCCTCCTCGCGCACGGCCACGAGGTGGCGCATGGCCTCGAGCCCCACGTTGCGAACGGCGCCCAGGGCATAGAGCACCTCGCCGTTCTCGACTTCGAAGTCGGCGCCGGAACGGTTCACGTCGGGCGGGCGCATCTTCACGCCCGTGCGTCTGGCGTCCTGGTAGAAGACCGCGAGCTTGTCGGTGTTGGAGATGTCGAGGCTCATCGAGGCCGCGAAGAACTCCACCGGCGCGTTCGCCTTCAGCCAGGCGGTCTGGTAGGCGATCAGGGCATAGGGCGCGGCATGGCCCTTGTTGAAGCCGTAGCCGGCGAACTTCTCCATCCGGTCGAACAGCAGGCTGGCCGTCTCGGGCCTCAGCCCCCGCTCGACGGCCCCGGAGAGGAAGCGCGCCCGCTGCTTGTCCATCTCCTCCTTCTTCTTCTTGCCCATGGCGCGGCGAAGGAGGTCGGCCTCTCCCAGGCTGTAGCCCGCCAGGATCTGGGCGATCTGCATCACCTGCTCCTGGTAGACGATGACCCCATAGGTATCGCGCAGGACCGGCTCGAGCAGGGGGTGGACCACGTCGACGGGCCGCCGGCCCGTCTTGCAGTCGACGTACTCGGGAATGCTGTCCATCGGCCCTGGCCGATAGAGGGAGATCAGGGCGGTGACCTCCTCCAGCGAGCCAGGGCGAAGCTGGCGCAGGATGTCCCGCATGCCCTGGCTTTCAAGCTGGAACACCCCCAGGGTCTGGCCGGACGCCATGATCTCGTAGCTGGGACCGTCGTCCAGCGGCAGGGCCTCGAGGCTGATCCCCGCCCCTCGCCGCTCCAGGAAGCGGACCGCCCGGTCGAGCACGGTCAAGGTCTTCAGGCCCAGGAAGTCGAACTTCACCAGGCCCGCGCTCTCCACCCACTTCATGTTGAGCTGGGTGGCCGGCAGGCTGGAGCGAGGGTCCTGGTAGAGCGGGACGAGCTCGGTGAGCGGCCGGTCGGCGATCACGATCCCGGCAGCGTGGGTGGAGGCGTTGCGGTAAAGACCCTCCAGCTCCTGGGCGATCTCGAGCAGCTCGCCGACAGACTCCTCCTCGCGCTGGGCGGCCTGGAGGCGCGGCTCCATCTCGATCGCCCTGGCGAGCGTCACCGGATTGGCCGGGTTGTTGGGCACCATCTTGGCGAGGCGGTCGACCAGGCCCAACGGCAGCTGGAGCACCCGTCCCACGTCGCGCAGGACAGCGCGCGCCTGCAAGGTGCCGAAGGTGATGATCTGGGCCACCCGGTCGCGGCCGTACTTGTCCTGGACGTAGGCGATCACTTCCTCCCGCCGCTCCTGGCAGAAGTCGATGTCGAAGTCCGGCATGGAGACGCGCTCGGGATTGAGGAAGCGCTCGAACAGCAGGCCGTAGCGGATGGGATCCAGGCCCGTGATCATCAGCGACCAGGCCACCAGAGAGCTGGCGCCCGAGCCGCGGCCCGGGCCCACCGGCACGCCGTGCGCCCCGGCCCACTTGATGAAGTCGGAGACGATCAGGAAATAGCCGGCGAAGCCCATCTGGCAGATGACGCCGATCTCGCGCTCCAGGCGCTGCTCGTAGACCTCGAGCGACTCGGCCGGCTCATGCGCGGCGAGCCTCGCCTTCAGCCCTTCGCGGGCCTGGTAGGCGAGCTCCTCCTCCTCGGTGCGGCCGGCCGCGGTCTCGAACCTCGGCAGCACCGGATCGCGCTTCTCGACCATGAAGGCGCAGCGGCGGGCGACGTCGAGGGTGTTGTCGCAGGCCTCAGGCAGGTCGGCGAACAGGGCCCGCATGTCCCTGGCGGGCTTGAACCAGTGCTCGGTGGTGATGCGCCGGCGCTCGTCCTGTCCGAGGAAGGCGCCGTCGGCGATGCACAGCAGCGCCTCGTGCGCGCGGAACATCTCGGACCGGGCGAAGTAGACGTCGTTGGTCGCGACCAGCGGGACGTCGTTGGCGTAGGCCCAGGCCACGAGACCGGGCTCGGCGGCAGCCTCGGCGGCGGTCCCGTGACGCTGGAGCTCGACATAGAAGCGATCGCCGAAGGCCTCGGCCATCCGCGCCAGCGCCGCCTCGCCGTCCTTGACCTTGGCGGCCGCGAACAGGGGATCGACCGGTCCGTCCGGCCCGCCCGAGAGCAGGATCAGGCCCTCGGCATGCGCGCAGAGCTTGTCCCAGGGGACGTGCGGGTCCTTGTCGCCGCACTCCATGAAGGCGGCCGAGGACAGGATCGAGAGGTTGCGCCAGCCCGCCTCGTTCTGGACCAGCACCGCCACGGTCGGCGTCCTGGCCCACCGCTCGGGCGGCCCCTCGCCGATGCCCAGCACCGGCAGCGCGCAGCCGACGATGGGCTGGACCCCCGCGTCCTTGGCGGTGACCGAGAACTCCAGAGCGCCGAAGAGGCCCGCCCGGTCGCACAGGCCCGCCGCCGGCATGTGCTCGCCCGCGGCGAGCGCGCCGATCTTCTCGGCCTTGATCGCCCCTTCCAGCAGCGAATAGGCCGATCGGACCCTCAGGTGGACGAAGGACTCAGCGAGCCCGGCCATCGAACCACTCCTGGCGCATCCTCGCAGACGGATGATTCGCCATCCGTCTGCGACGATGCGCCCTTTCAAAGACTTGTGCTGCGAAGTTCACACGAATGGCGGACCATTCGTTTGAGCTTCGCAGCACGGGGCCCTCCGGCCCGCGACTTACGCGATCAGACTCGCCGCGTGACAGACCATCCAAACGAAGCTCGCCACTGAAGCAAGCGCCAACGTCTCACGCGCCAGACGAACCATGTCGCACCCCATAAGTTGCCGGTTTGTTCTTGGTGCTTTTATTCCCGTTTTGTTCCGTTTGCAAGAGTTCCGTCTTGATCCAGCGCATGGCGAGCGGCCTGGTCGGCGCCAAGCTGCCCAACATGGGCCTGTCCGCAATCAGAGCCGGCGCAACGTACTTCGCGATCGTCTTCCTGATCGGCTTCGCCTTGGGGACGGTCCGCACCCTGGTCGTCGCGCCGCGCGTCGGCGAGACGGCGGCGGTGCTGATCGAGGCGCCGGCGTTGCTGGCTGCGAGCTGGATCGCCTGCGGCTGGTGCGTGCGGCGGTTCGGCGTCCCGCGGCGCGCGGCGGCCAGGCTCTGGATGGGCGGCCTCGCCTTCGCGCTCCTGATGGCCGCGGAGGCCGGGGTTTCGGTGTTCGCCTTCGGCCGGACGCTGGCGGAGCACCTTGCGGCCTACGCCACCGCGGCCGGCGCGATCGGGCTGGCGGCCCAGGCGCTGTTCGGGATCATTCCGGTGGTGCGGAGGAGCGTTGAACAGCGTGACTCCCGCTGAATCCCACTCACATCCGACTGTCCCGGCGAAGGCCGGGACCCAGGTCCCACACCGCCGAGCCTGATTGGACCGGCTCCGAGTTCCTGGAAACTGCGTCCGAGCTCGCCATCTGGGTCCCGGCCTTCGCCGGGACAGTCGGAAAGAAGGGATAGGGCGGTGGGCCGCCTCCATGCCAGCCGAGTCCGCCGCCCCCCTAAACCGTCTGCGGGACCAGCCGGCCGTCCTTGAGGGCGAAGACGCGGTCCATGTAGCGGGCCAGGTCCATGTTGTGGGTGGCGATCAGGGCCGCGGCGCCCTGCTGGCGCGCCATGTCGTGGAAGCCGCGGAAGACGGCGAGCGAAGTGTGCGGGTCCAGGTTCCCCGTAGGCTCGTCGGCCAGGATCACCTTGGGATGATTGGCCATGGCCCGGGCGATGGCGACCCGCTGCTGCTCGCCGCCGGAAAGCTGGCCCGGCTGGTGGTCGAGCCGCTCGCCAAGGCCGAAGCCGGTCAGGAGCTCGCGCGCCCGCTCGCGCGCCCGCTCGCGCGACACGCCGGCGATCATCTGCGGCAGGGCGACGTTGTCGAGCGCGCTCAGCTCGGCCAGCAGATGGTGGAACTGGTAGACGAAGCCGAGCGAGCCCAGGCGCACGCGGCTCCGCGCCCGGTCCTTGAGGCGCGTGCAGTCCTGGCCCCGGAGGAAGACCTGCCCGGCGGTCGGCCGCTCGAGCAGGCCGGCGGCGTGCAGCAGCGACGACTTGCCCGAGCCCGACGGCCCGATCAGCCCGACCATCTCGCCCGGATAGACGTCGAGGTCGGCGCCCCTGAGGACCTCGAGCACGCGGTCCCCGGTGACGTACTGGCGCTTGACGCCCCGCAGCTGGAGGACCGGCTCACTCATAGCGCAGCGCCTCGACCGGATCGACGCGCGAGGCCCGCCATGCGGGTAGAAGCGTGGCCGCGAACGACATGGCCAAAGACCAGAAGGTGACCATGCCCACCTCCAGCCAGTCGATCTTGGCCGGCACGGTGGAGAGGAAATAGACGTCGGCGTTGAAGACGTCCGCGCCGGTGACCCACTGCACGAAGGCCTGGATCTCCTTGATGTAGGCGCAGAAGAGGACGCCCAATGCGAGCCCGGCCAGGGTGCCGAGCACGCCGATGGCGGCGCCGGACATGAAGAAGATGCGCAGGATCGAGCCCTGGCCCGCGCCCATGCTGCGCAGGATGGCGATGTCGCGGCCCTTGTTCTTCACCAGCATCACCAGGCCCGAGATGATGTTCATGGCCGCCACGAACACGATCAGGAGCAGGATCAGGCGCATGACGCTGCGCTCGACCTGAAGGGCGTTGAAGAAGCTCTGGTTCTGGTCGCGCCAGTCGGTGACGACGGCGTCGGGCCCGGCGGCGCGGGCGACGAGCGGGCGCATGGCGGCGGCCTTGTCCGGATCGGTGACCTTGATGCGCAGGACGTCGACGGACTGGTCGCGGCCGAAGAAGACCTGGGCCTGCTCGAGCGGCATGTAGATGAAGGCCTGGTCGTACTGGCTCATCCCCACCGAGAATATCCCGCCGACGGTGTAGGCCTTGGTGCGGGGGCTCGAACCGAACGGCGTGGCGCTGCCGTTGGGCGAGATGAGGGTGACGGAATCGCCGGGCTGGACCCCGAGCTGGGCGGCCAGGCGACTGCCGATCAGGACGAGATCGCCGCCGAAGTCCCCCTCGCCGAAGCCCTGGAGCGATCCGGACTTGATATTGGTCGCGATCAGGGGCGTGGCCTCGAGGTCCGCGAGACGCTCGCCGCGGACGACCGCGCCGGTGACCTGGCCCTGGCCGATCACCATGGCCTCGGCCTCGACCATGGGGACCACCTGCACCACGCCGGGGACGGCCCTGATGCGCGCGAGCGCGTCCTCGCGCCGCGCCGGATCGTCGAGGAGCGCGCCGGTCACCTCCAGGTGGCTGTTGAAGCCGAGGATGCGGCTGAGCAGCTCGGCGCGGAAGCCGTTCATCACCGACATGACGATGACCAGGACGGCCACGGCCAGCATCACTCCCACGAAGGAGATGATCGAGACCAGGGCCACGCCGCCTTCCTTCCTGCGGGCGCGCAGGTAACGGAAGGCGATGGTCCGCTCCCAGCGGGAGAAGGGCCCGGCGGGCGTGACGGCGTCGGTCAATGCGTCTTCTCCCATAGGGAGAAGGAGGGGCCCGCCCTCCGAAGCCCTGGCGTAGGAGGGTGGGAGGATGAGGGGTTAGGGACCGAGAGGGCGAACCCCCTCACCTTCCCGTTGCTGCGCAACGGGCCCCTTCCTCTCCCTATGGGAGAGGAGATGATCACGCCCCGAGCGCCTTCAGAGCGTCGTCGAGGGGCAGGGACTGGCGCTCGCCGGTGGCGCGGCGCTTGAGCTCGACCGTCCCTTCGGCCAGGCCGCGCGGGCCGATGATCAGCTGCCAGGGCAGGCCGATCAGGTCCATGGTGGCGAACTTGCCGCCCGGCCGCTCGTCGGTGTCGTCCCAGAGCGGCTCCTTGCCCGCGGCCTCGAGCGCCGCGTGGGCCTTCTCGCAGGCGGCCTCCACGGCCGGATCGCCGGCGCGCAGGCTGACGATGCCGACGCCGAAGGGCGCGACCGGATCGGGCCAGATCACGCCGGCGTCGTCGTGGCTCGCCTCGATCAGGGCGCCGACCAGGCGCGAGACCCCGACGCCGTAGGAGCCCATCATCACCGGCCGGTCGGCGTTGTCGGGACCGGAAACCACCGCCTTCATGGCCGAGGAGTACTTGTCGCCGAAGTAGAAGACCTGGCCGACCTCGATGCCGCGGGTCTGAACGCGGCGTTCGGGCGGGGTCTCCTTTTCGAACCGCGCCTGGTCGTGGACGTCCTCGGTGGCGGCGTAGAAGCTGGTCCACTGGTCGATGACCGGCTGCAGGTCCGCATCGTAGTCGACGTCCTCGCCGGGGATCGGCAGGTCCAGCACGGCGCGGTCGCAATAGAGGGCGGACTTGCCGGTCGAGGCCAGGACGTGGAACTCGTGGGAGAGGTCGCCGCCGATCGGGCCGGTCTCGGCGCGCACGGGAATGGCCTCGAGCCCCATGCGGGCGAAGGTCCGAAGGTAGGCCACGAACATGCGGTTGTAGGCGCGGCGGGCGGCGGCCTCGTCCACGTCGAAGGAGTAGGCGTCCTTCATCAGGAACTCGCGTCCGCGCATGACGCCGAAGCGGGGCCGCTGCTCGTCCCGGAACTTCCACTGGATGTGGTAGAGGTTCAGCGGCAGGTCCTTGTAGCTGCGGACATAGGCCCGGAAGATCTCGGTGATCATCTCCTCGTTGGTGGGGCCATAGAGCAGGTCCCGCTCGTGCCGGTCCCTGATGCGCAGCATCTCGGCCCCGTAGTCGTCGTAACGCCCGGACTCGCGCCAGAGGTCGGCCAGCTGGAGCGTGGGCATCAGAAGCTCGATGGCGCCGGCGCGGTCCATCTCCTCGCGCACGATCTGCTCGACCTTCTTGAGCACGCGGAAGCCCAGCGGCAGCCACGCGTAGATGCCCGCCGCCTCCTGACGCATCATCCCCGCGCGCAGCATCAGGCGGTGCGAGACGATCTGCGCCTCAGCGGGCGTCTCCTTGAGCACGGGCAGGAAGTAGCGGGATAGTCGCATGCGTCGTCCCTGGGCCGGAGGGAGCGCCAATTAGCCTTGCGTCGCCGCGATTGGCAACGCGCGCCTAACTTGTCGGGAGGCGGCGCGCGCTGGGACACGCCGTTCAGCGCCGAGGCCTTGGCGTCCTTGGCGAGCTTGGCGGTTCCCTTCCTGATCGACCTGGCTGGCGCACGCGCGATCAACCGCCAAGAGCGCCAAGCGCGCCAAGACGAGAGCGACTGTCGACGAGACGGCCGTCCCGGTCGGCGAGATCAGGACATGACGAGGACGGGCTTGACGGCCCGGCCCTCTTCAGACGCCTGCATGGCGGCGGCGACCTCGTCGAACGGATAGGTCGTGATCAGGCGATCGGCCGGGAAGCGGCCGGCGCGATGCAGCTCGATCAGACGGGGGATGAACTCCCAGGGGCGGCTGTCGCCCTGGACGAGGCCCCGGATGGAGCGCCCGCCCAGCATCAAGGGCGAAAGGTCGATCGGCAGGGGCGCGCCCGGCGAGGTGACGAAGCCGAAGACCCCCAGAGGCGCGAGCGCGGCGATGCCCTGCAGATAGACCTCGGCCCGGTCGGTGGTGTTGAGCAGGACGTCGGCCCCCAGGCCCGTGATCTCGCGAACCGCCTGGACCGGGTCCTGGCGCGTCGGGTCGATCGCGTGGGTCGCGCCGAGGTCGCGGGCGAGCTCGAGCCTTGCCGGATTGACGTCGATGGCGAGGACGGGGTCGGCCCCGGCGGCGCGGGCCGCCATGACGGCCGACAGCCCCACCGAGCCCGCGCCGAAGACAGCGGCGGATTGGCCGGGCTGGACCTGAAGCGAATTCAGCATGGCCCCGGCGCCGGTCTGGACGCCGCAGCCGAAGGGCGCGAGGCGCTCGAGCGGCAGGTCGTCCGGCGCCTTGACCACCGCCTTGTCGGCGCAGACCGCGTGGGTGGCGAAGGAGGACTGTCCGAAGAACCAGGCGACGGGCGCGCCGCCGCTGGACAGGGGGCTGGAGCCGTCCTCCCGCCTGCCGGCGAAGTTCAGCGCCGCCGAGCTCAGGCAATAGGCCGGCGCGCCCCGGGCGCAGACGGGGCAATGGCCGCAGTAGGCGTAGCTGATCAGCACCCGATCGCCCGCCGCCACGGCCGTCACGCCGGCGCCGACCTGTTCGACCACGCCCGCGCCCTCGTGGCCGAGGACGATGGGCCGGGGAAAGCTCTCGCGGTGCGCGACCCGGATGTCGGTGTGACAGACGCCGGCGGCGGCGATGCGGACCAGCACCTCGCCCGCGCGCGGGGGCTCCAGTTCGAGCGTCTCGAGGCGCGGGACCGGCGAGCCGGCGCGGACGACGGCGGCCTTGATGCGCATCCTCAGCGCGTGGGGAGGGTCGGCAGGGTGACGAGGTGGAACTGGACCAGCGCCCAGATGAAGATGAAGACGATCGTCGCGACCCAGGTGGTGGTGATGAACTTGCGCTTCAGCTTGGGATCGACGGGCGCGCCGGGGTCGCCGCCGGCGACGGGCGCGACGCCGGCCTCGTGGTGGCTCTGGACGCCGAGCGGCAGGATGGCGAACAGCACCACCCACCAGACGACGAGATAGGTGCAGATGGAGGTGAACCAGGTCACGAATGCACTCCTTCAGGCGCCTGCATGAGCTCGACCAGCACCCCGCCCATGTCGCGCGGATGGACGAAGATCACGGGGACGCCGTGGGCGCCGATGCGCGGCTCGCCGGTCCCGAGCACCTCGGCGCCCTTGGCCTTCATCTCGTCGCGGGCGACATAGATGTCGGGAACCTCGAAACAGAGGTGGTGCTGGCCCCCGCGCGGGTTCCTGTCAAGGAAGGCCGAGACGACGGAGGCCTCGCCCAGCGGCTCCAAGAGCTCGATCTGGCCGTTGGGCAGGTTGACGAAGCAGACGGTGACGCCGAACTCGGGCAGGGATTTCCTGTCGGTGAAGGAGGTCGCGCCCAGGACGTCGCGGTAGACCTCGAGCGCCTCGTCGATCGAGGGCGTGGCGATCCCGACGTGGTTCAGGCGGCCGATCATCGCCTCAGCACCTGACCCGCTCGGCGGGCAGCTTGAGCATCTGGCGAAGGTCCCAGTCCTCGGGGCCGGTGTTGGAGGAGGCGTTGTAGATCCGCCACTCGCCGTTGGTCCGGCGGCAGAGGTTCCAGTCCACCAATTCCGGCCGGCCGTGGTTCTTGAAGACGGCCACGACCTTGGCGGTCGTCCTGTCGGCCTCCTGCAGCAGCTGCAGGCCGGTGACCTCCGCGTCCTGGGCGCCGTAACGGTAGTCGAAATCCACGGCGCCGACGTCGCCGGGGGTGGAGCCGTCGGCCTCGAGAGCAGCGTCGAGGTCGCGCGAGAAATAGCTGGCCGAGCGCATGGCGTCGAAGGTCAGGGCCGCCTCGCTGTAGAGCGCGCGCACAAGGTCCTGCGGCTGCTGCGCCGGCGCCTGAGCCATCAGGAAGACCGCGCCCAGCGCCGCCGCCAGGGCGGCTCGCCAACGTCCTTCAGCCATACGCCTTACTCCCGCTCGACCAGATGCGCGCGCGGCCGTCCCTTGCCACGGCGCGCCTGAACCGCGCCTGACCGGCGGCGCGGCCTTGGTAGACCATTCACACGCGCAGCACGACCGTTTCGACGATGGGCCGCCGGTCCCAGATGCGCTGGCAGGCCTTCTTGACCTTGCGCGAGACGACGGTGCGGACGGTCTCGTCGTCCTGGCGGTCTTCGCGGCCCAGGCTGTCGAGGGCGCGGCGCGCGTCCCCGGCAAGCTCCTCCAGCGCCTCGTGCAGGGCGTAGTCCTCGTCCCCCGGAAGGCCGAGCGAGGACAGGACGGGGCCCGACAGCAGCCGTCCCCGCTGGTCGAGCACGACCGAGATGTGGAGCACGCCGTTGTGGGCGGCGTGACGGCGCTCGCGCAGGGCCTCGCCGTGCTCGGGCGTGAGCATGCCGGCGTCGACGAAGAGGCGCCCGGCGGGAACCTCGTCGATCACTTCGGCCCGGCCTGGCGCAAGGCGGACCATGTCGCCGTTGCGGGGCGCGATGGCCTGGGGGATCTGCAACTCCTCGGCCAGGGCGCAGTGCTCCAGAAGGTGCCGGCGCTCGCCGTGGGTGGGGACCGCGATCTGGGGCCTGGCCCACTGGTACATCTGCTTGAGCTCGTCGCGGCAGGGATGGCCCGAGACGTGGATGTGCGGATGGTCGCGGTCGGTGTAGAGACGCACGCCGCGGTCGGCGAGCTTGTTCTGGAGGTTGCGGATCGGCACCTCGTTCCCGGGGATCACGCGCGAGGAGAAGATGCAGGCGTCGCCGCGCCCGAGGCTCACGTGCGGATGGGCGCCCTCGGCGACGCGGGACAGTGCGGCGCGCGGCTCGCCCTGGCTGCCGGTGCACAGGTAGAGGATCTTGTCGTCCGGGAAGTGGCCCGCCTCGGCGTCGGTGACGAAGGGCTGGATATCGGCGAAGATCCCGACCGAGCGGGCGGCGGCGGCCATGCGGTGCATGGAGCGGCCGACCAGGCAGACGCGCCGGTCGTTGGCCTCGGCCGCGCGGATCGCGGAGTCCATGCGCGCGACGTTGGAGGCGAAGCAGGCCACGGCGACCTTGCCCCGGAGCTGGCCGACCAGGGCGTTCAGCGCAACGCGAACCTGGGCCTCGGACCCCGCCTCGCCGTCCACGAAGACGTTGGTGGAGTCGCAGACCATGGCCAGCACCCCCTCCTCGCCGAGGCGGCGGATGGCGCCGATGTCGGTGCGCCCGCCGATCAGGGGATCGGGGTCGATCTTCCAGTCGCCGGTGTGCAGCACCGCGCCCAGCGGGGTGCGGATCGCCAGGCCGTTGGGCTCGGGGATGGAGTGGGTGATGGTGATCAAGGTCACCTCGAAGGGGCCGAGGCTGATGGTCCCGTCGAGCGGCACTTCGGTGATCGGGACCTCGTCCAGGAGCCCGGCGTCGCGCAGCTTCTCGCGCACCAGGAAGGCGGTGAAGGGCGTGGCGTAGACCGGCGCGCGCAGGCGAGGCCACAGCCAGGGGACGGCGCCGATGTGGTCCTCGTGGGCGTGAGTGAGGACGATGCCGAGGATGTCGTCGGCGATGGTCTCGATGAAGGCCGGGTCGGGCAGGATGATCTCGACGCCCGGGGTGGACTGATCGCCGAAGGTCACGCCGAGGTCCACCACGATCCATTTGCGGTCGTCGGGCGGGCCGTAGCCGTAGAGATTGAAGTTCATGCCGATCTCGTTGGACCCGCCCAGCGGCAGGAAGACGAGCTCGTCCCGGGGAGAGGCCATCATGCGCCCGCCCGCGCGGCGTTGCGGCGATAGACTTCGAGCAGGCCACGGATGGCCACGTCCGGATCGAAGACGTCGATGTGGTCGGTGGCGCCCTGGAAGAGGGAGGCTACGCCGCCGGTGGCGATCACGGTCATGGGCGCTCCGAACTCGGCCTTGATGCGGTCCACCAGGCCCTCGATCAAGGCGACGTAGCCCCAGTAGACCCCGGCCTGGATGGACTGGACGGTGTCGCGGCCGATCACGCGCGAGGGCCGCTGAATGGCCACGCGCGGCAGCTTGGCGGCCGCGGAGTGCAACGCCTCCATCGAGAGGTTGATCCCCGGCGCGATGGCGCAGCCCTCCAGCCCCCCATCCTCGGCGACCACGTCGAAGGTGGTGGCCGTGCCCGAGCCGACGACGATCAACGGACCTGGATAGGCCACATGGGCGCCCGCCGCGCTGACCAGCCGGTCGGCGCCTGCCTCGGAGGGCTTGTCGATGCGGACCTCGAAGCCGAGCTCGGCGTTCTCTCCCACCACCAGGGGCTCGGTCTTGATGTAGCGCCGCGAGAGGTTCCTGAGATTGAACAGGGATTGGGGCACGACGGTCGCGATGATGCAGGCGTCCAGGACCGCGAGCTCAAGGCCCTGGAGGTTCAGGAGCTGGCTCAGCCAGACGGCGTACTCGTCGGCGGTGCGCGCGGCCTCGGTGGAGGTGCGCCATTGGGCGACCCAGCCCTCGCCGTCGTGGACGGCGAACTTGGTGTTGGTGTTGCCCTGCTCGATGGCCAGCAGCATCAGGGATGTCCAAACATGACGTCGCCGGCCGTGATGCGGCGAAGCTCGCCGGAATCCAAGCGAAGAAGCAGGGCGCCGTCGAGATCGAGGTCCTCGGCGACGCCCGAGACCACCCGCCCCTCGCCCAGGCGCGCCACGCACGGACCGCCCATGCCGGCCGCGCCGGCGAGCCACGCGTCGCGGACGTCGGCGAACCCGGAGCGGCTCCAGGCGGCGATGCGTGCGCTCATGGCGGACGCCAGGCGTTGCAGCGCCTCGTCCGGGGTCGGCGGCGCGGCGAGCCCGGTCCTGAGGTGGTCGGCGAGGCAGGTCGCGGCGGGTTCCACGTCCGAAGGCGCGTTCGCAAGGTTCACGCCGACGCCGATGGCGAGCCACAGATCGCCGTCCGGGCGGCGTCCGGATTCGATGAGGACGCCGCTGAGCTTGCGGCCGGCGACGAGCACGTCGTTGGGCCACTTCAGCCGCACCAGAGCCTCGGGGACGTAGGCGCAGGCGAGGTCGGCCGCCGCAAGGCCCGCGACGAAGGAGAGCTGGGCGGCTTCGGCGGCCGGGCGGCCCGAGGCGCAGAGCAGGGTGGCGGCAAGATCGCCCTCCCCGGTCCGCCAGTCGCGGCCCCGGCGGCCGCGGCCGGCGCTCTGGCGGCGCGCGGCGATCCAGAGCGGCCCGTGCTCGCCCGCCTCGGCGCGGCGGCGCGCCTCGGCGTTGGTGGAATCGAGCTCATCGAACCACAGGATCGGGATGGCCGGTTGGCCAGGGTCGACGCCTCGCACCGGCCCCGGTCAGCCCCCGAAGGCGGCGGCGGCGGCCTGGGCCGCCGGATCGAGCGCGACCAGCGCCAGGAGCACCACCGGGAAGGAGAACAGGGCCGCGGCATAGGCCACGCTCTTGGCGTAGGCGGGCGCGGGGTCCGTCGCACCCGGCGCCGGGTCGAACCACATCACCTTGATCAGGCGCAGGTAGTAGAAGGCGGCCACGACGCTGGAGACGAGGCCCAGCACCGCCAGCGCCGTCAACGAAGGCTCGTGAGCGCCCAGCGCCGCCTTGAACACATAGACCTTGGCCCAGAACCCGGAGAACGGCGGCAGGCCCAGCGCCGAAAGCGCGAAGGCGGTCATGGCCAGGGCCATGCCCGGCCGCTCGCGCACCAGCCCGGCCATGTCGTCCATGGTCTCCATGGGCTTGCCGTCCCGCGAGAGGGCGGTGAGGCAGGCGAAGAAGCCGGTCACGTCGATCATGTAGAGGACCATGAAGACCAGCATGGCCTGCACGCCTGCCTGGCCGCCGGCCGACAGGCCGACCAGGGCGTAGCCGACATTGGCGATCGAGGAATAGGCCCACAGGCGTTTGAGGTTGCGCTGGGCGAGGCCCGCGAAGGCGCCCCACAGCATGGAGAGGGCGGCGATGGCGATCACCACCTGGCGCCACTGATCGATCGCGCCGGGGAAGGCCTGGATCAGGGCGCGGGCGATCAGCACCATGGCGGCGAGCTTGGGCGCGGCGGCGAAGAAGGCGACGATGGGCGTGGGCGCGCCTTCGTAGACGTCCGGCGTCCACATGTGGAAGGGCGCGGCGGAGACCTTGAAGGCGAGGCCGCAGAGCAGGAAGACCAGGCCGAAGAGCACGCCGGTTCCCGCGCCGGCGTGGACGGCGGCGGCGATGTCGGCGAAGTGGGTCGAGCCGGCGAAGCCGTAGATCAGCGAGGCGCCGTAGAGCAGCAGGCCCGAGGACAGGGCGCCCAGCACGAAATACTTCAGGCCCGCCTCGGAGGCCTTGGCGTCGTTGCGCCGGATCGCGGCCAGCACGTAGAGCGCCAGGGACTGCAGCTCGACGCCGACGTAGAGGGCGATGAGATCGCCGGCGGCGCACATCATGCCCATGCCGACGGCGGCCAGGAGGACCAGGATCGGGAACTCGAACTTGGAGTCGTTGCGCCTGGCCAGCCACCGGTCGCCGAGCAGCACGCCGATCGCGCTCATGGCGTAGATGGCGGTCCGGGCGAAGGCCGAGGCGGAGTCGGCGACGAAGCCGCCCGCGAAGGCGACCCCCTGGGGGCCGGTCGCGGAGAGCACTGCTGCGGCGAGGAGCGCCAGTCCGGAGAGGGCGGCGACGAGGCCGCTGGTCTTCTGGCCGCCGAGCGCGCCCACCAGCAGCAGGACGAGCGCGCTGAGGCAGAGCAGGAGCTCGGGCTGCAGCAGGGCGAGATTGGCGTCAAGCGACATGGATCAGCCCTACCCCCCGATCGCGGCGTGGTAGCCGCCGGCCAGGGCGGCGGCCGAGGCCTGGGTGATCGCGAACACCATCTTGGGATAGACCCCCATGGCGAGGGTCGCGACGACCAGTGGCGCGAAGATGACGACCTCGCGCCAGTTCAGGTCGGTGATGGCGGCGAGCTTGGGATTGACGATCTCGCCGAAGACGACGTTGCGGTAGAGGGTCAGGGCGTAGACCGCCGACAGGATCACGCCGGTGGCGGCGATGAAGACCGTCCAGGTCGAGACGCCGTAGACCCCGGTCATGGTCAGGATCTCGCCGACGAAGCCCGAGGTGCCCGGCAGGCCGACGTTGCCCAGGGTGAAGAGCATGAAGATCGCCGCGTAGTGCGGCATGCGGTTCACCAGGCCGCCGTAGAAGGCGATCTCGCGGGTATGCATGCGGTCGTAGACGACCCCGACGCAGAGGAAGAGCGCGCCGGAGATCACCCCGTGGCTCAGCATCTGGAAGATCGCGCCCTGCTCGCCCCAGACGTTGCCCGAGAAGATGCCCATGGTGACGAAGCCCATGTGCGCCACCGAGGAGTAGGCGATCAGCTTCTTCACATCGAGCTGCCGGAAGGCGACCAGCGAGGTGTAGACGATGGCGATCACAGACAGGGAGAAGACCAGCGGCGTGAAATAGTGCGACGCCTGAGGGAACATCGGCAGGGAGAAGCGCAGGAAGCCGTACCCGCCCATCTTCAGCAGGATCCCCGCCAGGATCACCGAGCCGGCCGTGGGCGCCTCGACGTGGGCGTCCGGCAGCCAGGTATGGACCGGCCACATCGGCATCTTCACCGCGAAGGAGGCGAAGAAGGCCAGCCACATGGGAATCTGCATCGAGACCGGGAACTTGTAGGCCATCAGTTCGGGGATCGACGTGGTTCCGGCCACGCTCCACATGGCGAGGATCGCCGCCAGCATCAGGACCGAGCCGAGCAGGGTGTAGAGGAAGAACTTGTAGGCGGCGTAGACGCGCCGGGCGCCGCCCCACACCCCGATGATGATGAACATCGGGATCAGGCCGCCTTCGAAGAACAGGTAGA
Organism: uncultured Alphaproteobacteria bacterium; assembly: GCA_963775275.1. Classification (GTDB taxonomy): domain Bacteria; phylum Pseudomonadota; class Alphaproteobacteria; order Caulobacterales; family Caulobacteraceae; genus JANWHQ01. Next base: position 4,201,996 of record CAVZII010000005.1, read on the forward strand.
ACTCGATCAGGTCCAGCGCGCAGAAGACCCCGATCATCAGGGTCTCCAGCACCAGGAAGGCGACCAGGTACTCCAGCACCCGGTTCTCGATGGAGCGCCAGCTCGCGACGATGCACAGCGGCATCAGGAAGGCCGTGAGCAGGACGAACAGGACCGAGATCCCGTCCACGCCCATGCGGTAGTGCAGGCCCGCGAACCAGGCGACGTCTTCCTGGAACTGGAAGCCGGGCTGGACGGTGTCGAACCCGGCGATCAGCACGCAGGACAAGGCGAGCGTGGCCAGGGTCGTCGCCAGGGCGATCCACTTGGCGGCCGCCTCGCGATGGCCGTTGCCCGGCCCCATCAGGCGCAGCGCAAGGATCGCCGCGACCCCGATCATGGGGGTGAAGGTGATGAGGGAGAGGATGCCAGTCACGTCAGGTCCCCTTCTCCCCAACCGTCATTCCCGGCCCTGTGCCGGGAACCCATGAACACGAGCGATCGACGGTGTTCATGGGTGGCCGGGACGGGCCCGGCCATGACGAAGGTCGTTCGGTCACCATTGAGCATGCGTCAGCCCCACGCCCAGAGCGCCCAGGTCAGCAGCCCGGCCACCCCGAGCAGCATGACGAAGGCGTAGTGGTAGACGTAGCCCGTCTGGATCCGTCCGACCTCCTTGCCCGTCAGGTAGGACACGGCCGAGACCCCGTCGGGACCAAGCCCGTCGATGATCTTCTGGTCGCCGCCCTTCCAGAACAGGTCGCCCAGCGCCTTGGCGCCCTTGACGAAGATCAGGTCGTAGAGCTCGTCGAAGTACCACTTGTTGTAGAGGAAGGCGTGTAGCGGCCCGCCGCGCGCGGCGATCCGGGCGCCGATCCCCTCCTTCAGCACATAGGCCCACCAGGCGGCGAGGAAGCCGACGGCGGTGATCGCCAGCGGCGTCCACACCAGCCAGTCCGGCGGCGTGCGGATGGCGTCGAGCACGTGATTGGAGGCGGCGGTGAAGATCGCGCCGTTCCAGAACTCGGCCCGCTCGGGGCCGATGAAGCGCTCGGCGAAGACGTAGCCGGAGGCGACCGCGCCGACCGACAGCACGAGCAGCGGCAGGAGCATCACCCAGCCGCTCTCGTGCGGGACATGGTCGTGGCCGTGGGCGTGGTCCGGCTCGGAGTGCGTCTCGATCTGGGCGTGGCTGGCGTGATCGTCCTCGGCGTGGGCGTCATGGCCGTGCGCCCCGTGGGCGCCCCACTTGGCGTGGCCGTGGAAGGTCATGAAGATCAGGCGCCAGGAGTAGAAGGACGTCAGCCCGGCGGCGAGGATGCCCGAGATCATGGCGAACTCGGACACCGGGCTGGTGCGGCCGGCCGCCCAGGCGGCGTTGATGATGGCGTCCTTGGAGTAGAAACCGGCGAAGCCGAGGTCGAGGCCCGGGATGCCGACACCGGTGATGGCCAGGGTGCCGATCAACATCACGAGGTAGGTAACCGGCAGCTTCTTCCAGAGCGCGCCCATCCGGCGCATGTCCTGCTCGTGGTGCATGGCCACGATCACGCTGCCCGAGCCGAGGAACAGCAGCGCCTTGAAGAAGGCGTGGGTGAACAGGTGAAACATGGAGGCCTGGTAGGCCCCAGCCCCGGCCGCGAAGAACATGTAGCCGAGCTGCGAGCAGGTCGAATAGGCGACCACCCGCTTGATGTCGTTCTGGGCGAGGCCGACGGTCGCAGCGAAGAGAGCCGTCACCGCGCCGATCAGGCAGACGACCGCCTTGGCGAAGGGCGCCTGCTCGTAGATCGGCGACAGCAGGCAGACCATGTAGACGCCGGCGGTGACCATGGTCGCGGCGTGGATCAGGGCCGAGACGGGCGTGGGGCCCTCCATGGCGTCGGGCAGCCAGGTGTGCAGGAAGAACTGGGCCGACTTGCCCATGGCGCCGATGAACAGGAAGACGCCGGCCAGATCGAGCGCGCTGAAGCTCTGGCCCGCAAAGACCCAGGTCGCATCCGCCTTGGACGGGAGCAGCGGGAAGAGCTCGGCGAACCGGATGGTGTGGAACATCCAGAACACCGTCATGATCCCCAGGGCGAAGCCGAAGTCGCCCACGCGGTTGACCACGAAGGCCTTGATCGCCGCGGCGTTGGCCGTGGGCTTCTTGAACCAGAAGCCGATCAACAGATAGGAGGCGACGCCGACCCCTTCCCAGCCGAAGAACAGCTGCATGAAGTCGGCGGCGGTCACCAGCGCCAGCATGGCGAAGGTGAAGAACGACAGGTAGGCGAAGAAGCGGGGCTTGGAGTCGTCGTCGACCATGTAGCCCCAGCTGTAGAAGTGCACGAGCGCCGAGACGGTCGTCACCACCACCAGCATCACCGAAGACAGGCTGTCGATCCTGACCGCCCAGTCGGACTGGAAGTCGCCGACCTGAATGAAGGGCGCGATGTGGGCGACGAAGTGGTTCGGCCAGGCCCCGGAATGGAGGCTGAAGAAGGTCTCCCACGCCAGGATGCAGGACACGAACAGGAGGCCCGTCGTCACCGTCATGGAGGCGGTATCGCCGATGCGCCGGCCGAAGAGGCCAGCGATCGCCGACCCGAACAGGGGCAGCAGGACGAGCGTGACGACGAGTACGTTCGGCGGCATCCGTCCTCAGCCCTTCATCATGGAGGCGTCGTCCACGGCGATGTCGCCGCGGTTGCGGAAGAAGGTGACGAGGATGGCCAGGCCCACGGCGGCCTCTGCGGCGGCCACGGTCAGCACGAACATGGCGTAGATCTGGCCGACCACATCGTGGAGGTAGACCGAGAAGGCCACCAGATTGATGTTCACGGCCAGCAGGATCAGCTCGATCGACATCAGGATGACGATGACGTTCTTGCGGTTCACGAAGATGCCGAAGACCCCGATGGTGAAGAGGGTCGCGGCGACCGTGAGGTAGTGGGTCAGACCGATGCTGGTCATTCGGGCGCACCCTCCCCGCTCTTGATCTGGACGACCTGCATCCCGCCGGCGCGGGTGCGCGCGACCTGCCGCGAGACGGACTGGCGGCGCACATAGGGACGGTGATGCAGGGTCAGGACGATCGCGCCGATCATGGCGATCAGAAGCACGATCCCGGCCGCCTGGAAGAAGTAGACGTAGTCCGTGTAGAGCACCTTGCCGATCGCCTCGGCGTTGGTGAGATCGGGAGAAGCGACCATTGGCGCGGCGTTCCTGCCCGCCGCGCCGTGGGTCGCCACGGCGGAGGACACCATCACCATCTCGATCAAGAGGATCGCCGCAACCGCCAAGCCCAGCGGCAGGTAGCGGGCGAAGCCTTCGCGGAACTGGGCGAAGTCCACGTCCAGCATCATCACCACGAACAGGAACAGGACCGCGACGGCGCCGACGTAGACGACCACCAGCAGCATGGCCAGGAACTCCGCCCCCATCAGGACGAACAGCCCCGCGGCCGAGAAGAAGGCCAGGATCAGGAACAGCACCGAGTGGACCGGGTTGCGGGCGGAGATGACGCCCAGGGCCGCCCCTACGCTGACCACCGCCAGCAGATAGAAAGCGACCGCCTGCAGCTCCACGCGCTATCCCTCTTCCGTTCCAATCTCACCACCGTCATCCCCGGACTTGTTCCGGGGACCCATGCACACTGCCTCACCGGCGAAGGCTGAGCTCATGGGTGGCCGGCACAAGGCCGGCCATCATAAATGCGGAGGGGAATCTCCCCTCCGCGATTTGCCGCGCTGTCTTAGCGATAGGCCGCGTCCAGTTCCAGGTTCTTCGCGATCTCCCGCTCCCAGCGGTCGCCGTTGGCGAGCAGGCGCTCCTTGTCGTAGAGCAGCTCCTCACGGGTCTCGGTGGCGAACTCGAAGTTCGGGCCCTCGACGATGGCGTCCACCGGGCAGGCCTCCTGGCAGAGCCCGCAGTAGATGCACTTGACCATGTCGATGTCGTAGCGGGTCGTCCGGCGCGAGCCGTCATCGCGAGGCTCGGCCTCGATGGTGATGGCCTGGGCCGGGCAGATCGCCTCGCAGAGCTTGCAGGCGATGCAGCGCTCCTCGCCGTTGGGATAGCGACGAAGGGCGTGCTCGCCCCGGAACCTGGGCGACAGCGGCCCCTTCTCGAAGGGGTAGTTCACCGTCTTCTTGGGCTGGAGCATGTACTTGAAGGCCAATCCCGTGGCCCCCAGGAAATCCATCAGGGCCGCGCCCCGGGCTGCTTGGACGATACGCTCGAGCATGGATCAGTGACCTGTACAGATGTAGTCGCCGGGCGCGGTCCCGTCCGAGCCGGGCCGCTGGCGAAGCGCGCCGTCCTTGCAGCGCTGGGCCGCCTGATGCTGGGCGTCGGCGGCCTGGCCGCGCCCGACGGAATCGCCGGGATCGCCAAGCTGGTAGGGCGCGCAGGCGGCAAGCCCGGCGCCTGCGGCGAGCGTCGCCGCGACGACGAGGATGCGCCGGCTCACGACGCCGCTCCGAACACGCGCCAGGCGCCGATCAGGGCGACGGCGAGGAGGGTCGTGGGCAGGAAGACCTTCCAGCCCAGCCGCATGAGCTGGTCGTAGCGGTAGCGGGGGACGATCGCCTTGACGATGGCGAAGGCGATGAAGAAGGCCACCACCTTGATCGCGAAGACCAGCAGGAAGAACAGGTTCTGCAGGACCTGCGGCCAATGGTCGAGGAAGCCGGTGGGGAAGCCGGGCCGCCAGCCGCCGAAGAACAGGATCGAGGCCATGGCGCACATCAGCACGATGTTGGCGTACTCGCCGATCATGAAGAGCAGGTAGGGGGTCGAGGAGTACTCGACCTGGTAGCCGGCTACGAGTTCGGACTCCGCCTCGGGCAGATCGAAGGGCGGGCGGTTGGTCTCGGCGAGGGCCGAGACGAAGAAGATCACCGCCATCGGCAGCATGACCACGATCGTGGGCAGGGCGAAGGCGTGCCAATGCCAGAACCAGCCGGCCTGGTGATCGACGATCTTCGTTAGGTTCATCGAGCCGGAGAGCAGGATCACCGTGACCAGCACGAAGCCGATGGAGACCTCGTAGCTCACCATCTGGGCCGCCGAGCGAAGGCTCCCCAGGAAGGGGTACTTCGAGTTGGACGCCCAGCCGCCCATGATGATGCCGTAGACGCCGAGCGAGGAGATCGCGAGCAGGTAGAGGATTCCGACGTTGATGTTCGACACGACCCAGCCGGGCGCCATGGGGATCACAGCCCAGGCGCCGAAGGCGAGGACGAAGCTGATCAGGGGCGCGAGCAGGAACACCGCCTTGTCGGCCCCGTCGGGGATGACGATCTCCTTCAGCACGAACTTGCCGAAGTCGGCGAAGGACTGGAACAGGCCGAAAGGCCCCACGACGTTGGGGCCCTTGCGCATCTGGACCCCGGCCCAGACCTTGCGGTCGCCCCAGAGCAGGAAGGCCAGCGAGATCAGGACGCCGACCATGACCAGCACGATCTGGCCGACCGTGATGCCGAACCAGGCCAGGGGTGAGAAGCCAGCGCCCATGCCCTACTCCGCCGCCACAAGTCCGCCGCGCCGATCGGCGGCCACGGCCGAGCACTCGGCCATGGTCACGCTCGCCCGCGCGATCGGGTTGGTCTGATAGAAGTCCTTGATCGGGCTTGCAAAGGGCTCTGACGAGACCTTGCCCTTGGCGCCCAGCCTGGACGGATCAAACTTGGCCGCGCCGGCCGCGCCGGGGACGTAATCGACCTGGCCGAAGCTCGGATGGTCGGCGAACAGCCTGGCCCTGAGCTCGTCCAGGGAATCGTAGGGGAGCCTGGCGCCGAGCTTGTCGGACAGGGCCCGCAGGATCGCCCAGTCCTCGCGGGCCTCGCCCTTGGGAAAGACCGCGCGGTTGGCGAGCTGGACCCGCCCTTCGGTGTTCACATAGACGCCCGGCTTCTCGGTGTAGGCCGCGCCCGGAAGGACCACGTCGGCCTTGTGCGCGCCGCGGTCGCCGTGGGTCCCCAGATAGACGACGAAGGCGTCGCTCTGCGACAGGTCGATCTCGTCCGCGCCCAGGAGGAAGAGGACGTCGAGCGCGCCCTTGGCGACCATCCGGGCGGCCGAGAGGCCGTCCTTCCCCGGGACGAACCCGAGGTCGAGGCCGCCCACGCGCGCGGCGGCCGTGTGCAGGACGTTGAAGCCGTTCCAGCCCTCGCGGACCAGGCCGCAGGCCGCGGCGAGCTGGCCGGCCAGCTGCAGCACCTGGGCGCCGTCGGCTCGCGCCAGGGCGCCCTGCCCCAGGACCAGCATCGGGTTCGAGGCGGCCCTGAGCGCCTCGGCGAACTCGCCCTTGCCCGCGGCGAGGTCCGCCAGGGTGGAGGGACCCGCGCCGAGGTAGTCGTAGGGATAGGTCAGGTCGGTCCGCTCGCCGATGACGCCGACCTTCAGACGACCGGTTAGCCACCGCTTGCGGATCCGCGCGTTCAGCACTGGCGCCTCGAGGCGCGGATCGGTCCCGACCAGGAGGATCACGTCGGCCTGCTCGATCCCGGCGATGGAGGAGTTGAACAGCCAGCCCTCGCGCGGGCTCGCGCCCAGGGCCGCGCCGTCCTGGCGGCAGTCGAGGTTCCTGACCCCGAGCCCCGAGAACAGGTCGAGCGCCGCCTTCATGGACTCGGCGTCCTGCAGGTCGCCGGCGATGACGCCGATCCGGTCGGGCGGGGCCTTCTTCAGCCGGGCGGCCACGGCGTCGAAGGCCTCGGCCCAGGTCGCCGGCGCGAGCTTGTCCCGTATACGGACAAACGGTCGGTCCAGCCGCTGGCGCATCAGTCCGTCCACGGCGTGGCGCGTCTTGTCGGAGATCCACTCCTCGTTCACGTCGTCGTTGACGCGCGGCAGGATGCGCATGACCTCGGGCCCGCGGGCGTCGGCGCGGATGTTCGAGCCGAGCGCGTCCATCACGTCTATGGTCTCGGTCTTCTTCAGCTCCCAGGGCCGGGCGTTGAAGGCGTAGGGCCGCGAGGTGAGCGCCCCGACCGGGCAGAGGTCCACGATGTTGCCCGACAGCTCCGAGCCAACCGCGCTCTCGAGGTAGGTGGTGATCTCCATGTCCTCGCCGCGGCCGATGGCGCCGATCTCGGGCGAGCCGGCCACCTCGGTGATGAAGCGGATGCAGCGGGTGCACTGGATGCACCGCGTCATCACGGTCTTCACCAGCGGGCCCATGTACTTCTCTTCGACGGCCCGCTTGTTCTCCTTGTAGCGGGTGTCGTCGCGTCCGTAGCCCAGGGTCTCGTCCTGGAGGTCGCATTCCCCGCCCTGGTCGCAGATCGGGCAGTCGAGCGGGTGGTTGATCAGCAGGAACTCGAGCACGCCCTCGCGCGCCTTCTTCACCATCGGCGTGTTGGTGAAGATCTCCATGTTCTCGGCCGCGGGAAGCGCGCAGGAGGCCTGGGGCTTGGGCGGCCCGGGCTTCACCTCGACCAGGCACATGCGGCAGTTGCCGGCGATCGACAGGCGCTCGTGATAGCAGAAGCGCGGGATCTCCTGGCCCGCCAGCTCGGCCACCTGGAGCACGGACATCCCGGGCTCGAACTCGACCTCCTGGCCGTTGACCTTGGCGATGGGCATTACTCGCGCACTCCCGGCGGGATATCGACGAGGTCAAGGCGTCGCTCGATCCGTTCGACCCGATTTTCGATGCGGTCGAGGCGACGGTTCACGCCCGCGAGCCCCTCCTCGACGCCAGTCATGCGGACCTTGAGGTCCCGCATATCGTCTCCAACCCTGTCGAGCTTGGCCTCGAGGCGCTGAGCGCGCTCCTCGACGCGGCGAAGGATGGCGAGGACCAGGTTGTCGGGCTCTTCCGCCAAGGCCGCTACTCCGCCGCCACGAGTGTCGCGCCCTGAACGTGCGGGCGGCCGGTGCGATAGCTCGCGATCCGCGCCTCCACCTCGGGGCGGAAATGGCGGAACAGGCCCTGGATCGGCCAGGCGGCCGCGTCGCCGAGGGCGCAGATGGTGTGGCCCTCCACCTGAGAGGCGACGTCGAGCAACAGGTCGATCTCGCGCATCTCGGCCTCGCCGGTGCACATGCGCTCCATCACCCGCCACATCCAACCGGTGCCTTCGCGGCAGGGCGTGCACTGGCCGCAGCTCTCGTGCTTGAAGAAGTAGGAGAGCCTGGCGATGGACCGGACCACGTCGGCGGACTTGTCCATGACGATGACGGCCGCGGTGCCCAGGCCCGACTTCAGCTCCTTGAGGCTGTCGAAGTCCATCAGCGCCGTCTCGCACTGCTCGGCCGGGATCAGGGGCGTGGAGGCGCCGCCGGGAATGACGGCCTTGAGGTTCCCCCAGCCGCCGCGCACGCCGCCGCCATGGACCTCGATGAGGTCCTTCAGCGGGATCGACATGGATTCCTCGACGTTGCACGGCGTGTTCACGTGACCCGAGATCGACATCACCTTGGTCCCGGTGTTGTTCGGCCGCCCGAACGCGGAGAACCAGCCCGCGCCGCGGCGCAGGATCGTGCCGGCGACGGCGATGGACTCCACGTTGTTGACCGTGGTCGGGCAGCCGTAGATGCCGGCGCCCGCCGGGAACGGCGGCTTCAGCCGCGGCTGGCCCTTCTTGCCCTCGAAGCTCTCCATCAGGGCGGTCTCGTCGCCGCAGATGTAGGCCCCGCCGCCGTGGTGGACGAAGATGTCCAGGTCCCAGTCGTGGACGTTGTCCTTGCCGATCAGGCGGGTGGCGTAGGCCTGCTTGATCGCCGCCTCGAGGATCTCGCGCTCGTAGACGTATTCGCCGCGGATGTAGATGTAGGCCGTGTGGGCCAGCATCGCACGGCAGGCGATCAGGCAGCCTTCGAGCAGCAGGTGCGGGTCGTGGCGCAGGATCTCGCGGTCCTTGCAGGTGCCGGGCTCGGATTCGTCGGCGTTGACCAGCAGGTAGTGCGGCTTTCCGGCCCGGACCTCCTTGGGCATGAACGACCACTTCAGCCCGGTGGCGAAGCCCGCCCCGCCCCGGCCCCTCAGGCCCGAGGCCTTCATCTGGTCGATGATCCAGTCGCGTCCGTAGGCCACGATCTCGCGGGTCCCGTTCCACGCCCCGCGCGCCCTCGCCGCCTCCAGGCCCCAGTCCTGCAGGCCGTAGAGGTTGGTGAAGATGCGGTCCTTGTCCTCGAGGATTCCCGGCATGGGTCAGTCGTCCTGATCGAAAGGCTGGTCGCCGGGGTCGAACGGATGGGCGCGCGCATACCGCGTGCGCTGGAACATCACGTAGAAGAACAGGCCCCAGCCGAGGATGATGGCCGCGAGCGCCAGGTGCGCCGGCCGCGAATGGACGCCCGGACCGCGCAGGATCGCCCAGGCGAAGGTCGTCGCGCCCAGAAGCAGGGCAAGCCAGCCGAGACGCCGCGCCCGGCGCGCCACGCGGCGGATCTCGTTCACATAGGCGCCCCGGCGCACCAGGAAGACGACGTCGTCGGTCATGCCCTCGATGTCGGCCAGAACGGTGCGAAGGCCCCAGGGCCGGATCCGCAGGCCTGCGCGCCGGAGCTTCATTGCGCAGGCTCCGGCTTGGGAGCGTTGGGGATCTCGATCGGCTTGGCCTTGGAGCCGTCGTAGAGGCTGGGATCGGTCAAGGTTCTGGGCCCGCTCTCGGGGGCGGAGCCCTGGCGGCCGGCGTAGGAGCCGGGCTTGGGACTCAGGCCCGCCCTGAAGTCGTCGATGATCCGCCCGAGGATCTCGGGGGTCAGGTCCTCGTAATAGTAGTTGTTGATCTGGGCCATGGGCGCGTTGCAGCAGGCGCCCAGGCACTCGACCTCCTGCCAGGTGAAGAGGCCGTCGGCGGAGGTGTGATCCCTGGGTCCGATCTTCTCGCGGCAGACCTTCATCAAATCGTTGGCGCCGCGGAGCATGCAGGGCGTGGTGCCGCAGACCTGGACGACCGCGGCGCGGCCCACCGGCTCGAGCTGGAACATGGTGTAGAAGGTGGCGCACTCCAGGACCCGGATCACCGGCATCTCCAGGAGCTCGGCGACGGCCCGGATGGCGGGCTCGGGCACCCAGCCCTCCTGCTGCTGGACCAGCCACAGGACCGGCACCACGGCGGACTGCTGGCGGCCCGGCGGATACTTGGACATCCACCATTGCGCCGTCTCCAGCGTATTGGGCTGGAACGCGAACGAGGCCGGCTGGTCCTGGGCGAGACGTCTTACCGACATGCTTTGGCGCTCAACGGTCGATCTCCCCGAACACGATGTCCAGCGAGCCGAGGATGGCGGAGACGTCGGCCAGCATGTGGCCGCGGTTCATCCAGTCCATGGCCTGCAGGTGCGGGAAGCCCGGCGCCCTGATCTTGCAGCGGTAGGGCCTGTTGGTCCCGTCCGCGACCAGATAGACGCCGAACTCGCCCTTGGGCGCCTCGACATAGGCGTAGACCTCGCCGGCGGGCACATGGAAGCCCTCGGTGTAGAGCTTGAAGTGGTGGATCAGCGCTTCCATGGAGCGCTTCATCTCCCCGCGGCGAGGCGGGGCGATCTTGCCGTCCTCGGTCAGGACCGGCCCCGGCGCTTTCGCCAGCAGGTCAAGGCACTGGACCATGATCTTCACGGACTGGCGCATCTCCTCCATGCGGCAGAGATAGCGGTCGTAGCAGTCGCCGTTCTTGCCGAGGGGGATCTCGAACTCGAGCTCGTCGTAGCACTCGTAGGGCTGGTTGCGGCGAAGGTCCCAGGGGACGCCAGAGCCCCGCAGCATCACTCCGGTGAAGCCCCAGGCGTAGGCCTGCTCTTTGGACACCACGCCGATGTCGACGTTGCGCTGCTTGAAGATGCGGTTGTTGGTGATCAGGCCCTCGATGTCGTCGAGCACCTTGGGGAAGGCCGCGCACCATAGGGCGATGTCATCGACCAACTGGGGCGTCAGGTCCTGGTGGACCCCGCCGGGGCGATAGTAGTTGGCGTGCAGGCGCGCGCCGGACGCCCGTTCGTAGAACACCATCAGCTTCTCGCGCTCTTCGAAGCCCCACAGCGGCGGGGTGAGCGCGCCCACGTCCATGGCCTGGGTGGTGACGTTGAGCAGATGGCTCAGGATCCGGCCGATCTCGTCGAACAGCACCCGGATCAGCTGGGCGCGGCGCGGCGCCTCGATCTCGAGGAGCTTCTCGATGGCGAGCACGAAGGCGTGCTCCTGGTTCATCGGCGCGACGTAATCCAGCCGGTCGAAATAGGGTACGTCCTGGAGGTAGGTGCGCGCCTCCATCAGCTTCTCGGTGCCGCGGTGGAGCAGGCCGATGTGCGGATCCACCCGCTCGACCACCTCGCCGTCGAGCTCGAGCACGAGGCGCAAGACGCCGTGCGCCGCCGGGTGCTGGGGCCCGAAGTTGATGGTGAACTTGCGGCTTTCAGGCTCGGAGGCGACCGAGTCCGAAGGCGTCGGGATCGGCTGGGCGTCGTCTGCCATCTAGTCGTGCGCTCCAGCTTCGGCGGCGGCCTTGTCGCGCATGCCCACCGACACCAAGAAGCCTACGGCCAGCAAGGTGGCGCCGAGGATGGTGATGATGGTCCACTGCACGGGCCAGACCGGCGTGAGCGCCACCGCCGACAGCGGAATCGCCAGCAGCACCGAGGAGGCGCCGAGCAGGGCGCTGCGAAGCTCGGACGCGTCGAGCCGGCGGACCGCCGCCCCCACCGCCAGGGTGATCACCGCCACCATGATGATGAGGCCGAGGTTCTGCAGGTGCAGCTCGGCGAGGTCCGGCGGGCGGCTGAACCAGCCCGTCAGGCGCGCGCCGATGGTGGCGAGGAAGGCGGTGGCGAAGGTCACGAGGAAGAATGCGATCGCTGAACGGATCGCCTGGCGCCGGGTCATGGCTTGTCCCCCCAAAGCCTGGTTGAGGGACGCACTATGGGCCGCTCGCAGGCCCGCGTCATCGCCCGCCGCGCGGCCGTCGTACAACGGACTGAGAGCGCCATGACTCAGCCTTTCGCCTTCTCGTCGCCCGGCAGGATGTACTCGGCGCCTTCCCAGGGCGAGAGGAAGTCGAACTGCCGGAACTCCTGCGGCAGCTTCACCGGCTCGTAGACCACGCGCTTGAGCTCATCGTCGTAGCGGACCTCCACATAGCCGGTCATGGGGAAGTCCTTGCGCAGCGGATAGCCGGCGAAGCCGTAGTCGGTGAGCAGGCGGCGCAGGTCCGGATGGCCGTCGAAGGCCATTCCGTACATGTCGAAGGCCTCGCGCTCGTACCAGTCGGCGCAGGGATAGACCCCGACCGCGGTGGGGACTGGCGTGTCCTCGTCGGCCTGGACCTTGAGGCGCGCGCGCTGGTTCTTCGTCAGCGACAGCAGGTGGTAGACCACGTCGAAGCGCCTGGGGCGGTCGGGGTAGTCGGCGCCGCAGACGTCGATGAGCTGCTGGAAGCGGCAGGCCTCATCGTCCCGCAGCAGAATCAGGGCCTCGACCACCCGCGCGGCCTCGGCGTGCAGGGTCAGCTCACCGAAGGCGACGTCGAAGCCGGTGATCGCGCCCTTGGAGGAGGCGACGGCGTGCTGGCCGAGCTCGGTCAGCGCCTGTTCGGTTGTCGGCCAGCTCACCGGTCTCCCCTCCCCTGGATCCGGACTGGCGAGGGCCTCATTCCCATTCCAGCGCGCCCTTCCTCCACTCGTAGACGAAGCCCACGGTCAGGACGCCCAGGAAGACCATCATCGACCAGAAGGCGAAGACCTGGCCGGCGTGCGGCAGGTCCTTGAGGGCCACGGCCCAGGGGAAGAGGAAGGCCACTTCCAGGTCGAAGATGATGAACAGGATCGAGACCAGGTAGAAGCGGATGTCGAACTTCATCCGCGCGTCGTCGAAGGCGTTGAACCCGCATTCGTAGGCCGAGAGCTTCTCCGCGTCGGGCGACTTGGGAGCCAGGACCCAGGCGGCGAGGATGAACCCCAGCCCGAGCGCCGTGGCGATGCCCAGGAAGATCACGATCGGCAGGTACTGCAGCAGGAAAACGGTCATCGGATCCCTTGGGGAGCTCGGGGGGAGACGAGTCGGGGCGCGTTTTAGCCGAAGGGCGCCTGGGCTTCAAACGCGACGGCGAGAATTCCTCAGCACGTGCGGCGAAGAGCTTTGGTTGACATCGGACGGGGCGCAGACCTATGTCACGCGCCTCACGAGCGGGCCCTTCGGGCGCGGTCGAACGCGGGTGTAGCTCAGTCGGTTAGAGCGCCGGCCTGTCACGCCGGAGGTCGCGGGTTCGAGTCCCGTCACTCGCGCCATGTTCTGGCGGCCGAAGGCCCCCGGACGAGCGCCTCAGAAGCCGTCGCCTTGCCTCCTGTACGCCGGCCCGCGCGCCTCGGCGCTTGCGCGCAAGGCGCCGCTCGTCCTCAATCGCCCCCGGGGAGTCGGGACGGGGGCGGCGATGTTCGGGCTATCCAACGTACAGAGCCTGACCGGGCTGGGCTTCACCCTGGCCGTCTGCTGGGCGCTGTCGGAAGACCGGCGGCGGTTCCCCTGGAAGCTCGCGCTCGGCGCCGTCGCGCTGCAGGTGGCGCTGGTGCTGCTGCTGTTCGGAAATCCGGCCGCGCGGGCGGTGCTGGCGGGGATCGCCGGCGCGGTGAACGCCCTGGCCAATTCCGCCCAGGCGGGGACCGAGTTCGTGTTCGGCTTCCTGGCCGGCGGCCAGCAGCCCTACCAGATGGCGAACGGCCAGACCCCGCCCTACATCCTCGCGTTCCGCGTCCTGCCGGTGATCCTGATGATCTGCGCCCTGTCGGCGCTGCTCTGGCACTGGAAGATCCTGAAGTGGATCACCCAGGGCTTCGGCCTGCTGTTCCAGAAGACGCTGGGCCTGCGCGGCCCGCCCGGCCTGGCGACCGCCGCGACGATCTTCATGGGCCAGATCGAGGGTCCGATCTTCATCCGCGCCTATCTGGACCGCCTGACGCGGTCCGAGCTGTTCATGCTCCTGAGCGTGGGGATGTCCTGCGTCTCGGGCTCCACCATGGTGGCCTACGCGGCGATCCTGGAACGCGCCCTGCCGAACGCCGCGGCGCACGTCTTCACCGCCTCGATCATCTCGGCTCCCGCCGGCGTGCTGCTGTCCCGCATCATGATCCCGCCCGATCCGAAGGAGGCGGACGAAGGCTTCGACATGGGACAGGAGCGCCACTACGACAGCTCGATCGACGCCCTGATCCGCGGCGTCGGCGACGGCCTGACGGTGGTGCTGAACGTCGGGGCGACCCTGATCGTCTTCGTCGGCCTGATCTTCCTGGCGGACCGGCTGTTCGCGGTCGCGCCGTCGATCGGCGGCCGGCCCGTCTCGATCGAGCGCATGCTGGGGATGCTGTTGGCGCCGCTGGCCTGGATGCTGGGGATCCCCTGGCGCGACGCGCCGGCCGCCGGCTCGCTCTTGGGCGTAAAGCTGGTCCTGACCGAGTTCAGCGCCTTCACCCAGCTGGGCAATCTGCCGCCGGACGTCCTGCTGCCGCGCAGCCGGATGATCATGACCTATGCGCTTTGCGGCTTCGCCAACCTCGCCTCGGTCGGGATCAATGTCGCCGGCTACGGGACCCTGGTCCCGCAACGGCGCGCCGAGGTCATGGCGATGGTCTGGAAGGCGATGACGGTCGGGTTCCTGGCCACCTGCATGACGGCGTCGATCGTGGCCGCGCTGCCGGGCGGCCTGTTCGTCCTCGGCTGACGAAGACTACGTACTAGCCCGTAGGGAAATCCCCCGAATTTCCTCCAAGACGGGCCTCGCGCACCTTGCCGGCAACGGACAAGGAGCCTGTCATGTCGTTCCAACAAAGCATCGCCAACGCCGCCAGGGCCACGGTCGTCTGCAAGCCGGCGACGAACCCCGATGCGATGGAATACCTCCAGCTGCGGGCGGACGGCGCGCAAGGCTGGGTGAACGACCCGACGACGGCCACGCCCTTCGCCTCGATGCGCGACGCCATGCGCATGACCCTGCGCCTGCCCGCCGGCCTGCACGCCTTCGGCCTGCCGCTCGAGGTCGAGGTCGACGCCTTCCGCACGACCCACTGATCAGCGATGGCGACGGCGAGGGCGTAAACTCTGCGGCGCCTCAGCGCGGCGCCCGGAGTTCCCGCAACGTGGCGCAGGCTCGGCCTTCTCCGGAGAGGGGCATTCACGTCATGGCGTTCGGTTTGACCCCATTCACCTTCGTGCGCGGAATGTTCAGTCTCGTGGCCATCCCGTCGGGCCTGGTGGTCCTGTGCGGCCCGGCGACCTCCAACCGCATGCCAGGCTGGACGGCGGCGTTCCTCTCCACGACGACGGCGAGCATCATCGGCTACTTCTTTCCTTCCCACGGCGTCACGCCCGCGATCGTGCTGGGACTCCCGTCACTGGCCGTGTTCGCGGCGGCCTGACGGGCGCGACCAATCCGGCGGCCGCACGACCGCTTCAACGCGTCTCGATCCGAGACGTCGTCCGCGGCCTGGCCGCGGGCGGCCGCACGCCCGGCTCCACAGGCGCCTGCAACCGCCACGAGACGGCGCGCCCGAGGTCGGCCACGGTGATGGGCGTGCGACGCGACTGGGCGACGATCAGGGCCGCCGCGATCGCAATAGCCACGAGCAGGACCAATGACCAGCTCAGGCGTCGACGAACCCGCTCGGCGTAGGCCATGGCCTCAATCCGTTCCTTTCAGAGCGGTCAGGTCATGGATCCGCTGGACCAGCACATCGCCCATCAGAGGCTTCTCGATCACCGGCGCGCCCGCCAGGCTGGCCTCCTGGCGGCAGCGCGCCGAGGGGTTGCTGGCGATGATCATCGCCGGCGACGCCGCGCCCCGGCGCCGCAGGGCCAGCAGCAGCGCCACGCCATCGACGTCGGGCAGGCCGTAGTCCAGGACCAGGCAGTCGGCCGACATGATCTCGCTGCTGTTCAGGGCGTCGACGGCGCGCTCGAAGCCGCACACGGCGTAGCCCTGCGCTTCGAGCGCGAACTGAAGTGAGTTCAATACCGCCCGATCGTCTTCGACGATGGCGATCAGGAGCTTGCCGAACCTTGGAGCGAACTGTTCCATGTCCGCCATCTGCCGGCGTACACTCTGGCCGGCATTGATCCGGCGCAATCCCGGATCGGGAGTCGAGTCCTCGATGGAGCCCGCCAGCAGCGCCATGCGGACGAGGTCGGCGAAGGCGCCCGCCTCCATCTTGGCCATCAGCTTGGCCCGATAGACCTCGACGGTGCGGGCGCTGATGCCGAGCTCCCAGGCGATGGTCTTGTTCAGCTGGCCTTCGACGAGGCGCTTGAGCACCTGCCGCTCGCGTTGGGACAGCCGCTGGATCCTGGCCCGCACGGCGGCCTGCTCCTCGTTCTCGCCGCCCCCGGCCGCGATGGCGCGCCGAACCACCTCGAGCAGGCGCTCGTCGTCGAAGGGCTTCTCGATGAAGTCGAACGCGCCCGCCCTCATCGCCTCGACCGCCAGCGGCACGTCGCCGTGGCCGGTGATCACCACGACCGGCGCGTTGGCGCCGCGGCTGCGCAACTCGCGCAGCAGCTCCAGCCCGCTCATGTCGGGCATGCGCACGTCGGTGACGATGCACGCGGCCCCGGCGACCGCCGGGCTGGCGAGGAAGGCCGTCGCCGACTCATGAGCGTGCACGGGCAGGCCGGCCGAATCGAACAGGAACGCCAGGGAATCCCTGACGGCCTCGTCATCGTCGATCACGTGCAACATGGTCTCACTGGGCATTCTGGACTTCTTGTGCCGTCGCCTTCGGGACCGTCAATCGGAAGGCGGTTCCTCCGCTGGGATTGGCCTCGGCCCAGATCTGACCCCCATGCGCCTCGACGATGGTCCGGCAAATGGACAGGCCCACGCCCATGCCCGTGGCCTTGGTGGTGACGAACGGCTGGAACAGACGCTGCGCCACCTCCTCCGACAAGCCCGGACCAGTGTCCACCACATTGATCTCGACCATGTCGCCGGCGGCGCGGAAGCTGCCGATGGTCAGCTCGCGCCGGTCGCCATCGGCCATGGCCTCCACGGCGTTGCGGATCAGGTTCATGATCACCTGCTGGATCTGGACCTTGTCGACAAGGACGAGATCGGCGCGCTTATCCAGGTCGAACATCACCCGCACGCCGAGCTGGCGCGCGCCCACCAGGGCCAGGGCGCTCGCCTCCTCCACCAGCTTGGAGACGCTCTCGACGGTATGCACGGTCTCGCCGCGCGCCACGAACTCGCGCAGACGCCGGATGATGTCGCCCGCGCGAAGCGCCTGCTCGACCGCCTTGTTCAAGGCGTCCTTGACCCTGTCGCTCGATGTCGCCGAAGGGGCGCCGAGCAGCCGCTGGATCCCGTTCAGGTAGTTGGCGATGGCGGAGAGAGGCTGGTTCAGCTCGTGCGCGAGCGCCGAGCTCATCTCCCCCAGCGCCGTGAGGCGCGAGATGTGCACCAGCTCGCCCTGGAGCTCATGCAGCCTGGCCTCGGTCTGCTGCCGCTCCGAAAGGTCGCGGATGAAGCCGGTGAAGAACCGGTCGTGGCCCGAGCGCATCTCGCCGACGGACAGCTCCAGCGGGAAGGTCGATCCGTCCTTGCGCTCTCCCACCACGACGCGGCCGACGCCGATGATCCGGCGCTCACCGGTGGTTCGGTACCGGTCCAGATAGGAATCGTGGCTCTCGCGATATGGCGCGGGCATCAGGAGCCTGACGTTCTGACCGACGACCTCTTCAGCTCTGTAGCTGAACAACCTTTCCGCGGCCTTGCTGAAGGATTGGATGACGCCGGTCTCGTCGATGACGACCATGGCGTCGGGGACGGTGTCCAGGATCGACTTCAGGTGCGCCTCGCGCGCGACGAGCTCTTCCCTGGTGCGCCGCTCCAGGAGGATGCTCTCGCGCCGTCGGCGGCCAACCACGGCCGCGCCGACTCCGACGGCCCCGAACACGACCGAGCGCGCGATGAACAGGGCGAACAGGTCGTGGGAGGGCATCCCCCAGACCAGGCCGAAGGCCAGGCCTGCGGCAGTCGCCGTCAGTCCCGGCGCGGCGCCGACGTAGACGCCGACGGCCAGGGCGACCGGCGTCAGGATCAGGTAGTCGAACGAGCCGCCGAGCGAGGCCCTGACGGCCAGCTCCGCAACTCCTCCCAGGGCGACAAGCAGGACCGCCGCCGCGCACAGCACCGGCTCTCTGCGGACCCAACGCCGGACGGCCGCGCCGCCCGGCGCGCGAAGAGCCGCGGCGATCGAGGAACTGTCAGAAAGCGTGTTCGTCACATCAGTCTTCATACACCGCGGATGTCCAGCCCAGGCTACGTAGTTTCACGTAAGGAGACGACCCGAATTTAGCGCCAGGGCGCATCGGCGTACCCATCACACCATCAGATCGCACCCCTGGAGCGAACAAGATGCACGCCGAACTCTCCCCCCGCATCCAAGCCCCGTCCGCCCTGCGTCAAGGCGGCTTCCCCTCCGAGCGCGGCGCCAGAACCACAGGCGTGTCGGCCGACCCGCTGGGCGTCGATGGGGTCCGGATGACCTACTCCCGCAACGAGGAGATTTTCGGAGAAAGCGAGCCGGCGGACCTGGTCTACCGCGTGCTCTCCGGCGTGGTGCGCACCTACCGCATCCTCGCCGACGGCCGCCGCCAGATCGCCGAGTTCTTCCTGCCGGGCGACGTCTTCGGCCTGGAAGCCGGCCCCGACCACCGCACTTCCGCGGAGGCGGTGAGCGACTGCGACGTCCTCGCCATCCGCCGCAGCCACATCGCCGATCGGGCGATGAAGGACAACGCCACGGCTCACAAGCTCTGGTCCCTGACGCTGCACCACCTGCGCCGCAGCGAGGAGCACATGCTGGTGCTGGGCCGCAAGAATGCGAGCGAGCGCCTGGCCTGGTTCCTGATGGACATGTCCGAGCGCATCCCCGCGCCCGACCGCATCGAGCTGCCGGTGTCGCGTCAGGACATCGCCGACTTCCTGGGCCTGACCATCGAGACCGTGTCGCGGACGATGACCCAGCTGCAGGACGAGGGCCTGATCGCCCTGCCGAGCTGCCGCCAGGTGCTGCTGCGCGACAAGGACGCCCTGGTCGACATGGCCGCCTGATCCCGCGGTCCCCCCTTCAGCTCAGCGCCATGGCCGGCCTCGCGCCGGCCATGTGCGTTCTGGATCCCGCCCTCAGGCGGACGCCGCGTCGGGAACCAGGACGGCCGCGCCCTGGAGCCGGCCGCGCCGGAGATCATCGAGCGCCCGGTTGGCGTCCTCGAGCGGGTAGACCGTCACATGGGTGCGGACGTGCGCCCGTGGCGCTGTGGCGATGAAGTCGCGGGCGTCCTGACGGGTCAGGTTCGCCACCGAGACCAGCCGCCGCTCCTCCCACAGGATCCGATAGGGGAAGCTCGGGATGTCGCTCATGTGGATGCCCGCACAGACGACCGTCCCGCCCTTCTTCACCGCGCGCAGGGCCGCAGGGACGAGCTCGCCCGCCGGCGCGTAGATGATGGCCGCGTCCAACGGCTCGGGAGGGGCTTCGTCCGAGGCGCCGGCCCAGGCCGCGCCCAGCGACAGGGCGAAGGCCTGGGAGGTCTCGTCGCCCCTGCGGGTGAAGGCGAAGACGCGCCGGCCCTGCCAGCGGCAAACCTGGGCGATGATGTGCCCCGCCGCGCCGAAGCCATAGATCCCGATCGCCTCGCCCTCCCCCGCCATGACCAGCGAGCGCCAGCCGATCAGCCCCGCGCACATCAGGGGCGCCGACGCCGCTTCGGCCGGGATGGCGCCGAGTGGATAGGCGTAGTCCGCATCGACCAGGGCATGGGTCGCAAACCCGCCATCGCGCGTGTAGCCGGTGAAGAGCGGCCGGTCGCAAAGGTTCTCGCGGCCTGACCGGCAATAGGCGCAGACGTGGCAGGCGTGGCCGAGCCAGCCGACACCCACCGCCTCGCCGGGCCTGTGAGCCGTCACGCCCTCGCCCAGCGCATCCACCATGCCGATGATCTCGTGGCCCGGAACCACCGGCAGCTTGGGATCCGGCAGCTCGCCGTCCACCAGGTGCAGATCAGTGCGGCAGACCCCGCAGGCCAGGACCTTCAGGCGGAGCTCGCCGGGGCCCGGCCGCGGGTCAGGCAGCTCGGCCGCCTCCAGGGGCCGGCCCGGCGCGCGCAGGACCATGGCGCGCATGTCACGCGGCCGCCTTGCCGCCCCACAGCCGCCGGGTCGCGAGCCGCGCCCCCTCGACGAGCGCCTCGAGCTTGGCCCACTGGATGGAGGGGTGCACGCGCTGCAGGTGCGGGGTCTGGGCGAACCCGCAGTCGGTGGACGCGATGACGTTGTCGCGGCCGACCAGCTTGGCCAGGCGGGTGATCCGCTCACAGACCAGCTCGGGATGCTCCACGATGTTGGTGGCGTGGCTGATCACGCCGGGGATCAGCTTGCGCCCCTCCGGAAGCTTGACGGTTTCCCATACCCGCCATTCGTGCTCGTGGCGCGGGTTGGCCATCTCGAGGGCGTAGCCGCCCACCTTCACCCTCAGGATCAGGTCGACGATGTGCTTGAGCTCGACGTCGTTGGCGTGCGGCCCGTTCCAGCTGCCCCAGCAGACGTGAAGGCGCGACCGGTCCTCGGGGAGGCCTTCCAGCGCGTGGTTGATCGCCTCGATCCGCGGCTCGGCCCAGCGCCGGTACTCTTCGATGGTGGTGGGCGGCGAGACCACGTCGAATGTGGTGGCCAGATAGGCGTCGTCGATCTGGACGATGAAGCCGGCGTCGACGATCTCGCGGTATTCCTCGCGGAGCACCTCGGCGATCGCCGTCAGATAGGCCTCCTCGGTGGGGTAGTGCTCGTCACGACGGGCCTGCAGCGCGCTGCCGGGGGCCACGGACGGCATGAAGGCGTCCACGTAGTCGAGACCCTCGAGGGCGGCCTTGAGGTCGGCGACGTCCCGGCGGATCGCGGCGTGGCCGGTGTAGCGGAGCGGTGACTTGACCACCCAGCCGACCATCTTCTCGATGTCCATCTCCTGGGTGGAGAAATAGCCGGCGTAGAAGTCGGCGAAGGCCTTCATGTCATTGCTGTAGAGCGCCGCCGAGGAGGTGAAGTCGACCTGGTCGGGCCGCTCCTGCTCCATCCCGCCCACGCGCTCGACGAGATAATCGGCCCAGCTGATGGTCTTGCCGAACTCGCCGTCGTTGATGATGTCGAGGCCGATTTCGGCCTGCCTGGCCGCGACCTCGCGCACGGCCGAACTCGAGGCAGGCGTCGAAGGCGGCCGGATCGACTGGCTCGCCGCGCATCTCGGCCTTGATCAAGGCGACGAGTTCGGGCGGGCGCGCCAGGCTGCCGACGTGGGTCGTCAGAATGCGGCCGGGATCAGGCATGGGAAACGCTCAATTTGCAGCTGTGTTCGAACACAGCCGAACGCGCCGCCCGGCGCAAGGATTAGGTGCGCGGGTCACCAAAGATGTTTGTTGGCGAAGGCGTGTCCGGAGCCGGACTTGAGATAGCGCTCGAAGGCGGCGGCTTTTGCCTGGTCGGCGAAGGCGACGTAGGCGGCCAGACGCCACGGACGGAACTTGGATGTGTGGGGCGACTCTCCGGCATTGTGACGGGCCAGCCGCTCCTGCACGTCAGTGGCCACGCCGACATAACGCTTGCCGGGAGATCCCTCGCTTTCGAGGAGATAGACGTAGCGCATCGAGGCTGCCCACCTTCGCCTACGTCAGTCGAAGCGGCGCGGGCGCGGATTGGAGGCTTCGGAGGGCATCCTGCTTCGCCCCCGCGCGAAGGCCTCGTCCTGCGAAGCCCGAAGGGCGAAGCAGGATGGTGGGCGGCGAGGGGTTCGAACCCCCGACCTTCTGGGTGTAAACCAGACGCTCTGACCAGCTGAGCTAGCCGCCCGCGACGGCGCCGCTCGGTGCGGCGACCAGGGGAGACGGCTCCTTACAAGGCGAGGCGGGCGAACGCCAGTTCCGCGCCGCCCGCCTCTTGCATGCCTGGATCAGTTCAGCGCCGACTTCAGGCCCTCCCCGACCCGGAAGCGGCAGGTCTTGGAAGCCGGACGCTTCACCGTCTCGCCCGTCCGAGGATTGCGGGCTGTCCCAGCCTTGCGGGCGACCGGCACGAAGCTGCCGAAACCCACCAGCCGCACTTCGGAGCCGCTCTTCAGCGACGAAGTCACGGCATCCACAAACGCTTCCAAGGCGTCGCGAGCTTGGCTCTTCGTGAGCTTGGCGCCGTCTGCAATCGCGTTCACCAGTTCGGCCTTTGTCATTATTCCTCTCCCAACCCTTTCGGCGGCGACCGATCGCCCCACGAGGGAATCGATTATGGCGAGGGTTGTGCGGGCTCGTCAAACGAAGGCGGCGCGGGAATCCCCACGCCGCCCAAGTTTTTTCGGGCTCGGAGCCCGATTTCCATCGTCCGAAGGCGGTCAGTGCGTGATCACCGCCTCCGGATCGACCTCATCGAGCGTCGGCGCGGACGACGGCAAAGCCCGGTCGTCCTCCTCGGTCCACTCGATCGGCGTGAGCGGACCGGCCAGGGCGCGGGCCAGGACCTCGTCCACCGTGGCGACCGGCACGATGTCGAGCTGGGACTTCACGTTGTCGGGAATGTCGGCCAGGTCCTTCTCGTTCTCAGAAGGGATCAGCACCGTCTTGATACCCGAGCGCAACGCCGCCAGCAGCTTCTCCTTCAGGCCGCCGATCGGCAGCACGCGGCCACGCAGGGTGATCTCGCCGGTCATGGCGACCTCCTTGCGCACCGGCACGCCGGTCAGCACCGAGACCATGGCCACGGCCATGGCCACGCCGGCCGAGGGCCCGTCCTTGGGGGTCGCCCCCTCCGGAACGTGCACGTGGACGTCGGTCTTGTCGAACACCGGCGGGGCGATGCCGAAGCGCGTGGCCCGGGCGCGGACATAGCTGTTCGCGGCCGAGATCGACTCCTTCATCACCTCCTTGAGATTGCCGGTGATGGACATGCGGCCCTTGCCTGGCATGCGCACCGCCTCGATGGTGAGGATGTCGCCGCCGAACTCGGTCCAGGCCAGGCCCGTGACAATGCCGACCTGGTCCTCCTCGTCCGTCTCGCCGTAGCGGTACTTGCGCACGCCCGCGTACTTGGCCAGGCGCTCGGCGTCGATGGTGATCGACACCAGCTTCTCCCGCTCCAGGTCGCGTATGCTCTTGCGGGCGAGGTTGGCCAGCTCCCGCTCGAGCGAGCGGACGCCCGCCTCGCGCGTGTAGTACCGGATCAGGTCGCGGATGCTGTCTTCCGGAACGACCCACTCCCCTTCCTTCAGCCCGTGGTTCTCGAGCAGCTTGGGCAGCAGGTGGCGGATGGCGATCTGGATCTTCTCGTCCTCGGTGTAGCCGGGGATGCGGATGATCTCCATCCGGTCCATCAGCGGCTGAGGCATGTTCAGGCTGTTGGCCGTGGTGACGAACATCACCTGCGACAGGTCGTAGTCGACCTCGAGGTAGTGGTCGTTGAAGGTGTTGTTCTGCTCAGGGTCCAGCACCTCCAGCAGCGCCGAGGTCGGGTCCCCGCGCCAGTCGGCGCCGAGCTTGTCGATCTCGTCGAACAGGAAGAACGGATCCACGCTCTTGGCCTTCTTCATCGACTGGATGACCTTGCCGGGCATCGAGCCGATGTAGGTGCGCCGGTGACCACGGATCTCGGCCTCGTCGCGCACGCCGCCCAGCGACAGGCGCACGAACTCGCGCCCCGTGGCCTTGGCGATGGACTTGCCGAGTGAGGTCTTGCCGACGCCGGGCGGGCCGACGAGACACAGGATCGGGCCCTTCAGGCTGTTGGTGCGGGTCTGCACCGCCAGGTATTCGAGGATCCGCTCCTTGACCTTCTCCAGGCCATAGTGGTCCTCCTCGAGGATCCGCTCGGCCTCGACGATGTCGACCTTCTTCGGGCGCGCCTTGCCCCACGGGATCGAGAGCAGCCAGTCGAGGTAGTTCCGGACCACCGTGGACTCGGCCGACATCGGGCTCATGTTGCGCAGCTTCTTCAGCTCGGCGTCGGCCTTGGCCCTGGCCTCGCGGGACAGCCGCGTCCGCTTGATCCGCTTCTCGATCTCGTTCAGCTCGTCGCGCGTGTCCTCCTGCTCGCCCAGCTCGCGCTGAATCGCCTTCATTTGCTCGTTGAGGTAGTACTCGCGCTGGGTCTTCTCCATCTGCCGCTTGACGCGCGCGCGGATCTTCTTCTCGACGTTGAGGACGGAGATTTCGCCCTCCATCAGGGCGAAGACCTTTTCCAGGCGCTTGGTGACGTTGAAGATCTCGAGCAGGTTCTGCTTGTCGGTGATCTTGACCGACAGGTGCTGGGAGATCGAGTCCGCCAGCTTGGATGGATCGGTGATCTGGGGGATCGTCGCCAGGGCTTCGGGCGGGATCTTCTTGTTCAGCTTCACATAGCCGTCGAACTGCTCGATCACCGCGCGCGACAGGGCCTCGGCCTCGTGCGCCTCGCCGAGATCCTCGTCGACGGTGGCGACCTCGGCCTCATAGAAGGCCTCCTGGTCGGTGAAGCGCACGATGGCCGCGCGCGACTTGCCCTCGACCAGCACCTTCACGGTGCCGTCGGGCAGCTTCAGCAGCTGAAGCACATGGGCGATGACGCCCACGTCATAGATGCCCTGGGGCTTGGGATCGTCGTCGGTGGAGTTCTTCTGGGTGGCCAGAAGGATGTGCTTGTCGCGCCGCATGACCTCTTCGAGGGCCTGGACGGACTTGTCGCGCCCGACGAACAGCGGCGCGATCATGTGCGGGAACACCACGATGTCCCGCAGCGGCAGCACTGGAATGGTTCTCATCTCGGTCATAATGCACTGCTCCTTGGCCGGCGCGTGGGCCGCGCTCGGCCGTCGAGCGGAACGCCCCGACCCTGGAGGGGCCGGCAATTCGTCCGCACGACGCCGGACTCACCGGCGATTTCGTCGACTAATGTGGCCCGTTCATCCCGGCTTTCAAGCGGCGCCGGCAGAGCGTCCCCAAGCAAGCGGCGGGCCGTGACGCGGATGCCGCCTAATAGGCATCAGCCATAGAGCGCAGCGAACCGGTCGCGCAGCGCCGCCTTCTGGACCTTGCCCATGGTGTTGCGCGGCAGCTCGTCGACGAACAGCACCCGCTTGGGACGCTTGAAGGCGGCCAGGCGCCCTTCGAGCGCGCCCAGCACCTCCGTCCTCGCCGGGCGCGGGGGCCCCGCCGGTCGCCACGACGGCCGTGACCGCCTCGCCGAAGTCCGCGTGGGGCAGGCCGATGACGGCGCTCTCGACCACGCCGGGCAGGACGTCGATCACCTCCTCGACCTCGATCGGATAGACATTCAGCCCCCCGGTGATGATCAGGTCCTTGCCCCGGCCGACGATGGAGATGTAGCCCCTCTCATCGATCACCCCGAGATCGCCGGTGATGAAGAACCCGTCCGGTCGGAACTCGGCCCTGGTCTTGTCGGGCATGCGCCAGTAGCCCTTGAAGACGTTCGGCCCCTTCACCTCGATCATGCCGATCCGGCCCGCGGGCAGGACCTCGCCCGTCTCCGGGTCGGCGATGCGCGCCTCGACGCCCGGCAGCGGCAGGCCGACCGTGCCGGCGATGCGCTCGCCGTCATAGGGATTGGAGACGTTCATCCCCGTCTCGGTCATGCCGTAGCGCTCCAGGATCGCGTGACCGGACCGTTCGCGCCATTCGCGATGGGTCTCGGCCAGCAGGGGCGCGGAGCCGGAGACGAAGAGGCGCATGTTGGCCGTCACCTCACGGGTAAGCCCCGGATGCTTCAGGAGCCGTGTGTAGAAGGTGGGCACGCCCATCATGGCCGTGGCGCCGGGCATCAGCTCGAGGATCCTGGCGGCGTCGAATCTCGGCAGGAAGAGCATGGACCCGCCGGCCATGAGCAGCACGTTGGAGGCCACGAACAGGCCGTGCACGTGGTAGATCGGCAGGGCGTGGATGAGCACGTCCTTCGCCGTGAACCGCCAGGCCCCGACCAAGGTGCGGGCGTTGGAGGCGAGGTTGCCGTGCGTGAGCATGGCGCCCTTGGAGCGCCCGGTCGTGCCCGAGGTGTAGACGATGGCGGCAAGATCGCCGTCCGCCCGCGCCACGGTCTCGAAATCCGGCGGCGCGCCGGCGGCCAGGTCCGAGAAGCTTCCCTCGCCGACCGCGTCCAATGTCTCGACAGCCGCCCCGACACGCTCCGCCAGGCCAGCGACGCCGTCTCGGACCTGCGGATCGCAGACCACGAGGCGCGGCTCGGCGTCGCCGATGAAGTAGTCGAGCTCGGCCAGGGTGTAGGCGGTGTTGAGCGGCAGGAAGACCGCCCCTGCGCGCAGGCACGCCAGATAGAGGATCAGGTTGCGGGCCGACTTCTCGACCTGGACAGCCACCCGGTCGCCGGGCCTGACCCCGGAGGCGGCCAGGGCGTTGGCGGCCTTGCCCGTCTGCTGGAACAGCTCGGCGTAGGTGAAGCGTCCCTGCTCGAAGGCGTCCAGCGCGAGCCGGTCCAGCCCGGCCTTGTCCCCGAGACAGAGCCCGAAAAGATTGGCCATCGCACCCGTGTCCCAACTCTGCCGTTCGCCGCCCGTCCAGGGGCGCTAGTGGATCGCAGCAAACGGATGATTCCCATCCGTTTGTGGCCCGATCCGCAAGATTCCAAAGACTTGTGCTGCGAGGCTCAAACGAATGGCGGGCCATTCGTTTGAGCCTCGCAGCGCTAGCGGTCGCGCTTGCAGCGCACGGACTTCCACTTGTTGACGTCGCAGAAGTAGCCGCCGAAACGCGTGCGCCGGATCGGCATCGCGTAGCCCGCTTTGGGCAAGGGCGCGATCTGCACCAAGTTCGGTCTGCTCCCAGATCTGGCCGTCGGTGGTGATCATCAGGAGCTTGCCGTTGCCCTGGACCGCGATCTTCTCGAGCTCGACGGTGGCCTTGTCCTCGTCGACCGGCGGGGGCGGCGCGGCGCGGGCCTCCGCCCGGGCGGCCGGCGCCGCGGACGGGGCGGCGGCGGCCTGGGCGCCCTCTTCGGCGCCTTGCTCACGGTCCTTCTTCTTCAGGATGCTGATCTGGGGAAGGCTCAGGCCGAACCTGCGCCGATGCTCGGCGGCCGTCGCCTCGGGCTTGGGCTGGTAGCCCGCCGCCCGCATCGCCGCGTCGTAGCAGGACAGACGGGCGTCGTCGGCGGGCATCTCGGCGCAGCGGGTCAGGGCCGACCACGGCGGCGGCGTAAGGTCCTGGCTCATGCCCGTCCCAGCCGCGCCCAGCGCGGCCAGAGCGGCGAAGCCTGCGGCGCCGCGGCCGATCAGCATGCGGTTCGACATGTGTCCTCCTCCTCCTCGATCGGGTTCAGCGCTTGCGGGCGCACCGCACGCCGGTGTGCTTGCTCAGGATGCACATGTAGCCGCCCAGACGGTTACGCTTGATCACCATGGTTTGGCCTTTCTTGGGCAGAGGGCTGACCGGGTTGGAATAGGTCTGCACCCAGATCCCGCCGTCGGTGGTGATCATCAGGAGCCGCCCGTCCGGCGGAATCGTCGCTACCTCGTCGAGCTGGGTGGTGATCTGGTTCTCGTTCTCCTCAGCGGTCGCGGGGGGCTCGGCCGCCGCGACGGCGGGAGGCGTCGCCGCCGCGCGGGCGCTCGATGAAGCCGCAGGCGACGGCGGCGCTGGCGCGACGCGCTCCTCGGTCGGCGTGGCCTCGGCCGAGGCCTGGGCGCCTTCTTCTTTCGCATGGCGCCTCAGGAGGCCGATCTGCGGCATGCTGAGCCCGAAACGGCGATGACGTTCGGCCCGGACCTCCTCGGGCTTGGGGGCGTAGCCGGACGCCTTCATGGCCTCGCGGAAGCAGGCCAGGCTCGCGTCGTCATCCGCCATCTTCGCGCAGCGCACCAGGACGTTCCACGACGGCGGCGCGCCTTTGGGCAGGTCCTGGCCCGCCGCCGCGCCGCAGGCGGCGCAGCTCAGGGCCAGTGCGGCCGCCGCCAGGACAAGGGCCTTGGATGTGGACATGGCCGCGCCTCCCCGCACATGCCTCTCGCCAGGCTGTTGTGCCGAGGTCCGCGCAAGCGGATCAAGGGAAATCAGAAGGCGAAGCGCTGCGCGCATCACCGCCGGGGCCCCTGCGGCCCCGCGATCAGAGCGATGGAATGACCGCCTCTGGGGGCGGCGTCGTCAGGAAGCCGCGCCCTTCTCGCCCCGGCGCTCGGCATAGATCAGCAGCGGCTGCGCCCGGCCTTCGACGACCTCGGCGTTGACCACCACCTCCTCGACGCCCTGGTAAGTGGGCAGCTCGAACATGGTATCGAGCAGGATCCCCTCCATGATCGAGCGCAGGCCCCGTGCGCCGGTCTTGCGGGCGATGGCCTTGCGGGCCACGGCGCGCAGCGCGTCGTCGGTGAAGGTCAGCCCCACGTTCTCCATGTCGAACAGCCGCTGGTACTGCTTGACCAGGGCGTTCTTGGGCTCGGTGAGGATCTTCGCCAGAGCATCCTCGTCCAGGTCCTCGAGCGTTGCGATCACCGGCAGGCGGCCGATGAACTCGGGGATCAGGCCGAAGCGGAGCAGATCGTCCGGCTCCACCTGGCTCAGGATCTCGCCCACGCGGCGCTCGTCAGGGTCCCGGACATTGGCGCCGAAGCCGATGCCCGCGCCCTGGCCGCGTGCGGAGATGATCTTCTCCAGGCCCGCGAAGGCGCCGCCGCAGATGAACAGGATGTTGGTGGTGTCGACCTGCAGAAACTCCTGCTGGGGATGCTTGCGCCCGCCCTGGGGCGGCACGGAGGCGACGGTGCCCTCCATGATCTTGAGCAGGGCCTGCTGCACGCCCTCGCCCGACACGTCGCGGGTGATCGACGGATTGTCGGACTTGCGGCTGATCTTGTCGACCTCGTCGATGTAGACGATGCCGCGCTGGGCGCGCTCGACGTTGTAGTCGGCCGCCTGGAGCAGCTTGAGGATGATGTTCTCGACATCCTCGCCCACATAGCCCGCCTCCGTCAGCGTCGTGGCGTCGGCCATGGTGAAGGGCACGTCGATGATGCGCGCCAGGGTCTGGGCCAGATAGGTCTTGCCCGAGCCGGTGGGCCCCACCATCAGGATGTTCGACTTCGCCAGCTCGATGTCGTTGTTCTTGGTCGCGTGGTTGAGGCGCTTGTAGTGGTTGTGGACCGCGACCGAGAGGACCTTCTTGGCATGGTCCTGGCCCACGACGTAGTCGTCCAGCACCTCGCGGATCTCGCGCGGCGTGGGCACCCCGTCCTTGGATTTGACGAAGGCGATCTTGTGCTCTTCACGGATGATGTCCATGCAGAGCTCGACGCATTCGTCGCAGATGAAGACGGTCGGACCGGCGATGAGCTTGCGCACTTCATGCTGGCTCTTTCCGCAGAAGGAGCAGTAGAGGGTGCTCTTGGCGTCGCCGCTAGCGGCTTTGGTCATAGTCGCTTCTCACTCTGTGACGCCGGCCTGAAGGGGACCGCCATCGACCTGCGCCGATTCCTTCACCGAACCATAGTGCAGGATACGCGCCGCAAGTTGTCTAATCCTTGACATTCACCGATGCCGGCCCCGACCACAAGCGCTTCGACGCCGCACCCGCCAAAAAGAACGTCAATGCGACAAAGCCCATCGGCGCCCTGTTCCGGGACGGCCGCCATCGACATGGGGACCGTGTCCGGCGCCCGCCAGGGGGCCGGCGGCCCCGCCCTTGCCGCCTTCGACTTCGACGGGACCTTGACCTGGCGCGACAGCTTCATGGCGTTCCTGGCGTGGCGCGCGGGACCAGTGCGCTACGCGCTGGGGCTCGCCAGGCTGGCGCCGGCGGCGCTCGCCTACCTCGGCCATCGCGACCGCGGCCGGCTGAAGGCCGCCGCCGCGCGGGAGTTCCTGGCCGGCGTCCCGCTCCGGGACCTGGAGCGGTCCTGCGCCGCGTTCGAGCGCTCGCCGCTCGGGACGGGCCTGATCCGTCCCGATGCGGAACAGTGCTGGCGGGACTGGCGGACCAGAGGCGCGCAGCTGGTGATCGTGACGGCCTCGCCCGAAGAGGTGGTCGCGCCCTTCGCCAAGCGCCTCGGCGCCGACGTCCTGATCGGCACGCGCCTGGAGCTGGATGAAGCGGGGCGGGTCAGCGGCGCGCTCGTCGGCGAGAACTGCCGCGGCGAAGAGAAGGTGCGCAGGCTTCGCGAACGGTTCGGCCGGGATGTGACGCTGCAAGCCGCCTATGGCGACACCGGCGGCGACCTGCCCATGCTCGGGATCGCCGGGATCCGTGGCTACCGCGTGTTCAAGTCCCGTCGCCCGCGCGGGGGCTGACGCACCGCTGGCGCCTCGCCCGCCTGTTCGGTATCACGCATCGACAACGACAGGGCGCCTGATGACGCGGCGCCCGGGCTCAGCGAGGAACCGTCAGATGTACGATGCTCCGGGCGCGTCGGCGCCGCCGTTCCGCGCCGACCATGTGGGAAGCCTTCTGAGGCCCCGGTCCCTTCTGGACGCGCGGGCGAAGCTCCAGGCCGGCCAGATTTCCAGGGCGGAGCTGCGGGCCGCCGAAGACGAGGCGATCACCGCCGCGGTCCGGCTGCAGGAGGAGATCGGTCTTCACGGCGTCACCGACGGGGAGTACCGCCGCGGCTCCTGGCACATGGACTTCCTCTACCAGTTCGGCGGGGTCGAGAAGGTCCAGGACAACCTCTCGGTCACATTCCACAACAAGGCCGGCGACATCACCTTCCAGCCCGCGGCGCTGAAGGTGACGGGCAAGCTGACGTTCGAGCGGTGCATCTTCGGCGAGGACTTCGCCTTCCTGAAGTCGGCTGTGAGGTCAGGCACGCCAAAGCTGACGATCCCGGCGCCCAGCATGATGACCTACCGCGGCGGCCGCACGGCGGTGGACGAGACGGTCTACCCGGACATGGAGGAGTTCTGGGAGGATCTCGGCAAGGTCTATGCGCAGCAGCTGGCGGCGCTCGGCGAGCTCGGCTGCGCCTATCTGCAGATGGACGACACCTCCCTGGCCTATGTGAACGACCCGGCCCAGCGCGAGTTCGTCGAGCGGATGGGCGGCGACGCGGCCGATCCGCACCTCACCTACATCAAGGCGTTCAACGCGGCGCTCGTGGGCAAGCCGGCCGGGATGACGGTCTGCACGCACCTGTGCCGGGGCAACTACCGCTCGTCCTGGGTCGCGTCCGGCGGCTACGACTACGTCGCCGACGCCCTGTTCAACCAGCTGAACGTCGACGGCTACTTCCTGGAGTTCGACGACGACCGCTCGGGAAGCTTCGAGCCCCTGCGCTTCGTGCCCAAGGGCAAGAAGGTCGTGCTTGGCCTGATCACCTCCAAGCGCCCGGAGCTCGAGAGCAAGGAGCTGATCAAGCGGCGCCTGGACGAGGCGTCCAGACATGTTCCGCTGGACCAGATCTGCCTGTCGCCGCAGTGCGGCTTCTCGTCCACGGTGGATGGCAACGCCCTCTCCTGGGAGGAGCAGGCCGCCAAGCTGAGGCTGGTGGTGGAGACCGCGAAGGAGGTCTGGGGCGACTGAGCGCCCCAGATTTCAGAGGGGGCGGCCTCAGCTTGCCGACGCCTCGGCGCCGGCGCGCGAACTCGTAGACGTGATCGACCAGACCGAAGTCCTTGGCCTCCTCGGAGGTCATGAAGTAGTCGCGGTCGAGCGTCTTTTCGATCACCTCGACCGGCTGGCCCGTGTGCTGGGCGTAGATCTCGTTCAGGCGCCGCTTGGTGCGGATGATGTCCTCGGCGTGCCGTTCGATGTCGGAGGCCTGCCCCGAGAAGCCGCCGGATGGCTGGTGGACCATGATCCGGGCGTTGGGCAGGGCGATGCGGTGCCCCTTCTCGCCGGCGGCCAGCAGGAACGAGCCCATGGAGGCGGCGAGGCCCATGCACACCGTCGCCACCGGGCACTTGATGTACTGCATGGTGTCGTAGATCGCGAACCCCGCCGTGACCATGCCGCCCGGCGAGTTGATGTACATGTTCACTTCCTTCTTGGGGTTCTCGGACTCCAGGAAGAGCAACTGGGCGCACACCAGCGCGGAGACGCCGTCGTCGATCGGCCCGTTCAGGAAGATGATCCGGTCCTTCAGGAGCCGGGAGAAGATATCGAACGCCCGCTCGCCTCGGCTCGTCTGCTCGACGACCATGGGCACGAGGTTGAGGGCGGTGGTGCGATGATCGGGCATGTCGGGCTCACGGAGGTTCAGCGGCGGTCTGGGCTCTTGCAGCCCCCTTCCTCCCATATCGCGTCGAGTGAGAGTCGTTGCAAGGCGGCGGCGGACGTGGCGCAGTGGATTGCGGCGATATATTCCGTCGCCCTGTGCAACGGCTTGCGCGCCCGTCGGCCGGCGGGTCAGTCCGGCGAGGTTGGTTGATGCCCCTTTTGGTCCTGTCCGCCGCCGAGGCCTTCAAGCAGATCAGGCGAACCTATTCCAGGTGGCCCCGGACTCCGGAGAGCCAGGCCGAGCGGCTGATGCCGCTGGCCCAGCCCGGGTTCTGGCCTTCATTCACCATCGACAAGCGCGAACCGATCTTCACGGTGGGCTCCTGCTTCGCGCGGAACATCGAAAAGCAGCTGATCCACGAGGGCTACAACGTCGCCGCCAGGGACTGGAGGCCGCCCGAGGACACCGGGTTCCGCGCCGATCCGGACGCTCTGCTCAACCGGTACGTCATCTGGTCGATCGCCAACGAGCTGAAGTGGGGGTTCGGGCACGGCAAGCCGTTCAAGCGCAAGGCGCTCCTGCACGTCGGCAAGGACCGCTGGTTCGACCCGCACCTGCATCCCCTGGTGTCGCCGGGCCCGCTCGAGGCCGTCGAAACGCGCCGCGCGGCGATCAACGCCTACATGCGCATGGCCGCCGAGGCTCGGGTCATCATCATGACGCTGGGGCTGGCCGAGGCCTGGTTCGACACCCTGACGGGCTATTACCTGAACGGCGTCCTGCCCACCCGCGTGCGCGAGATCTACGGAGACCGCTTCCAGTTCCACCTTCTGGACTACGACCAGATCGTCCAGGGCCTCAACTTCATCCACCAGCTGCTGACCCGCTATGGCCGGCCGGATTTCAAGATGCTGGTCACCGTCTCGCCGGTGGCGATGAACACCACCTTCACCGGCGGTGAGGTGCTGGTCGCCAACACCTACTCCAAGGCCGTGCAGCGCGCCGCCGTCGAGGCGTTCGTGCGCAGCCACGACAACGTCGACTACTTCCCGAGCTACGAGAGCGTGATCCTGTCGGACCGCCGACGCGCCTGGCGTGACGACCAGGCCCATGCGTCGGACGAGATCGTGCGGCTGAACGTGCTGCGCATGATCGAGGCCTACGCCGACCGCGACGGGGCCGAGACGTCCGACCAGGCTTCACGTGCGACCCAGGCCTTCGCCCTGGTGCAGGCGGCCCGCGAGGCGGCGGGCCTGGACGCGCCGGACGAGACGATCGCCGCCTATCGGGCGGCGGTGGCGATCGCGCCCGAGGAGGGGCTCATCCTCCTGGAGTTCGGGCGGTTCCTGCATGAGCAGAAGGCGTTCGACGAGGCCGCCGAAGTCGTGCTGGCCGCGACCGGGAAGGGAGCGGGACGCTACGGCGGATTCTACAACCTTGCCCAGATCTATTCAGCGGCCAAGCGATACGACGACGCCTGGACGGCTCTGGCCAAAGCGAGGGAGTTCCAGCCCACGCGGCTGGGCGTGCTCGACCTCTCGGCCAACGTCGCACGCCGTCTCGGCCGGCTGGACGAGGCCCTCGCCTTCGCCGAGAAGCACCTGGCGATGGAACCGGCCTCCGAGACTTCCAAGGCCCGCCTCGAGGCGCTCAGGGAAGAGGCGCGGACCCGGGCCTCCGGACCGGCGCGCCGGCGCCTTGGCTTCGGCGCGGCGCGACGACGGAAGGCTCAGGCGCCGTAGCGCTCGGGCAGCTCGTCCTCCTCGAGCAGCTTGTCCTTGGAGACCTTCTGATCGGTCACCTTGGCCACGCCGAAGAGGGCGTCCACGACCTTGTCCTCGTAGAGCGGCGCCCTGATCTGGGCCATCATCTGCGGGTTCTGCCGGATCGCATCGAACACCTGCTGCTCCTGACCCTGGTAGCGCAGCGCCTCGTCGCGCGCGGCCTGGAGCACCTCCTGGTCGGAGACCGAAACCTCGTGCTTGCGACCAAGCTCGGCCAGCACCAGGCCCAGCCTCACCCGCCGCTCGGCGATCTTGCGGTACTCGGCCTTGAGCTGATCCTCGGTCTTGTCCTGGTCCTCCTCGGCGGGCCCTTCGCGCTGGGCCTCGGCCTGGACCTGGGCCCAGATATTGTCGAACTCCGCCTCGACCATCCGCGCGGGCAGCGGGAAGTCGTGCTTCTCGTCGAGCTGGTCCAGCAGGGCGCGCTTGAGCTTGAAGCGCGACATGGCGCCGTAACGGCTCTCGAGCTGTCCCTTGATTGCGTCCTTCAGCGCCGCAAGGTCGGCCATGCCGAGGGTCTTGGCGAAGTCATCGTCGACCTTGGCCTCGACCGGCGCCTTGACTTCCTTGACGTCGACGTCGAATTCGGCCGCCTTCCCCTTCAGGCGATCGACCGGATAGTCCTCGGGGAAGGTCACCTTGACCTCGACCTTGCCGCCCGGCTTGGCGCCCGTCAGCTGCTCCTCGAAGCCGGGGATGAACTGGCCCGAGCCCAGGACGATCTGGGCGTCGGTCGCCGCGCCGCCTTCGAACGCCTCGCCGTCGATCCGGCCGACGAAGTCCGCCACGACCATGTCGCCGTCCTTGGCCTTCACGGTCTTGCCCGTGCGCGCCTCATAGGTGCGGTTCTGGGCGGCGAGCTCGGAGACGGCCTCGTCGATCTCGGCCTCGGCGGGCGCATAGACCGGCCGCTTCAGCTTGAGCGTCGCGGCGTCCACCGGCTCGAACTCGGGGATCACCTCGACCGCGATCTCGTAGGCCAGGTCGGCCTTGCCGGCCAGAACCTGGTCCATGTCGGATTCCAGCTTCAGATCCGGCTGGCCCGCCGGCCTGAGCTTGGCGTCGTCCAGGGCCTGCTGGGTGGATTCCGACAAGGTCTGCTCGACCACCTCCCCCATCAGCGAGCGGCCGTAGATGCGCCGGATGTGGGCCGGCGGCACCTTGCCCGGCCGGAAGCCCTTGAGGTTCAGCTGGGGCGTGATCTCCGCGATCTTGGCCTCGAGCTTGTCGGTCAGGTCCTTGGCCGACACCCTCACCTCGAAGGTCTTGCTGAGGCCTTCCGCCGATTTTTCAACGATTTGCAAGGACATCCTGAGTCTCAAAGGCAAAGGGAAAACGCCGCATGCCGGCGCAACGCACGGCGCGGCGGACAGGGCGGCGAGCTTATGTCACGAGCGCGCGCGCCCTCCAAGCCCGGCTTGAGCCCTACTTGCACTCGAAGCTGGACGCGTCGTCCGGATCACCCGAGCCCTTGTAGTGGGCGGTGGCCGGGTAGGCGCACAAGGGCCGCGACAGCTTGGAGCCGGCCTTGCTGGCGATCAGGCTGGACGGCGCCACGCCCGTGGTGACCCAGCGATCGATAGCCCCGAGCAGGTCCATCTGGTCGGGGCCCGGTCCGCCGCCGCAGTGGTAGACGCCCGGCGCCAGGAACAGCCGCACGCTCTGGTCGGCGTTGGGGACCGAGCCCTGGACCTGCTCATAGTAGGTGATGGTGCCGATGGGGCTGGGGCCCGGGTCGGACCAGCCATGCCAAAGCAGGAGCTTGCCGCCCCGCCCGGTGAAGGCGCTGATCGCGGGATCGTTGGCCTCGTACTGCCTGGCGAAGTCGCTGGAGCGGACCACGCC
This sequence comes from uncultured Alphaproteobacteria bacterium, assembly GCA_963775275.1. GTDB lineage: Bacteria > Pseudomonadota > Alphaproteobacteria > Caulobacterales > Caulobacteraceae > JANWHQ01. The sequence goes on from CAVZII010000005.1 coordinate 4,237,701, forward strand.
CAGCTCCTTGGCGTGGTCGAACTTGGACATATCGAAGTTCGGGTCGCCCAGGAGCGGCCCGCGCAGGCCGCCGAACCCGCCGCCGTTGGTGGCGTCCTTGGTCTCGCCCGAGGTCTGTACGAACCGCGACCAGCCCGCCTCCCCGCCCCTCTCCATCGGCCAGGCCGCGACCCGGCCGTCGATCTCGCGAACGCCGGCGTAGGCGGTGCGAAGCGCGTTGACCTGGCCCTCGCTCAGGCACTGGGCCCCGGTCTGGCCCGGCTTGCACTGCAGCTCGGCCGGATCCCACGTGCAGGCGGCGGGATCGGTGATGACCCCGTCCTTGACCCCGTCCTTGGCGTCGCAGGCGTCGAGAACGGCCTTGTTGACCATGTTCAGCTGGTCGGCGGTGAAGCCCGCGCCGGGGGCGCTGAAGGTCTGGTCGCGGATGACGGCGGAAAGCTGGACCAGGAGGTTGTAGACCGGCGCGCCGGCCACCACGCCGTTGTAGTCGGCCGGGAAGCGCTGGGTCTCCATCATTCCCTGGCGGCCGCCGGTCGAGCAGCCCCACCAGTAGGCCTCGGACTGCGGCTTGCCGTAGTAGCGGGCGGTCACGTCCTTGCCGATGACGGTCATCAGGTGGACCGCGCGGTAGGCGAAGTCCGTGATGGCCTCGGGATTGGACGCCCAGGAGGTGTCCCAGACGCTGGTCGAGCTGTGCCCGCCGTCCGTCTGGAAGGTGGCGTAGCCGCGCTGGAGGCTGGGCGTGGCGTTGGAGAAGCCGCCAAGCTGGGTATTGCCGGCCCAGCCGCCGCCGCCGAGCCCGACCACCTTGCCGTTCCAGTCGTCGGGCAGGCGGTAGACCACGCCGATGGTCGATCCGGCCGCCGGCGAGACCACCGCGGTGACCTCGCAGAAGGCAGGCAGCGACTTGGCCGCGTCGGCGGCGACCATGGTCGCCGACTTGACGGTCGTATGGTCGAACAGGCCCGGCGCGGCCAGCGCCGAGCAGGCGTTGGCCGCGGCGTGCGCCGCCTGCGGCGCGGTGAGCACCGCGCCCGAGGACATGACGGCCGGGACCCCGCCCACGGCGGCGAGCCCGAAAGCCGTGAAGATAGTGGTGGCGGGCGCCGAGCGTTTCATCCGATCTCCCCTGGTGCTTTTGCCGCAAGGCTAGCCAATGCCGCGCCGACGCGCCAGCCGGCGACGCAAAGGCGACGCTTTCGACCCAGTCGCGGGATCGTGATTCCCGGCCCGGTCCGGCCCACGCTTTTGACATGGTTTGGCCGCCGTCGCCGACATACCTTCGACACGTCGGTGATCGGGGCGGGCTCCCGGCGTTCGGGCGCCAGAGATGCGGGACGTGAGCAGGCTGAGGAACTTCATTCGCCAAGCGAACATCTTCGCCGCCCGCGCGGCGGCGACGAAGGACCGCGTGCGCCGCAACACCCTCCTGTCGCTCGAGCAGTCCTGCCGGGCCCTCGCCGCCCAGGAGGCCGAGGCTGACGACTCCCGGAGCGAGCCGGCTGATGCGGGCTGACGCCAAGGCCCATTGACGCCGGCGATGCGGGCGGCTTGCCGATCCTCCGGCAAGCGCGTTAGACCGCTCGCGAGCGGTCGTGGCGGAACTGGTAGACGCAACGGTTTTAGGTACCGTCGGGGAAACCCGTGGGGGTTCAAGTCCCTCCGGCCGCACCAAAGTCGGGCGCCATGCTCGCCGCCAATTCTCTGGCTCAGCCGTTGAAATTGCGCCGGAGGGGCCGGCCGTTGAGCTTCTGAACCGGCCGGGCGCTCAGCGGATACATGGTGTTGAACAGGTCGAAGCCCGACCTGGACACCTTCTCGTGGAACCGAAGCACGAACCAGTTCACCGTCTGGTCGCAGGGCGGGGTCGTCAACGAGCCGCGATAGGTGGTGTAGAGGCCGCGAGCCGCCGGCGGCGGCATCAGCGCCCGGGGATCGATGTCCGTATAGGGGACCGGCGCGCCGTTGCTGTGCTTGATGCGCTGCATGATGGTGGTGAGCGTGTCGGGCTTCTCCGCCGGATTCACGTCGAGCAGGACCCCCAGCACGCCATACCCGCCGTCAGGGTGGCGGTGGACGAAGTGGACTTCCATCGCCGCGGCCTTGCCGGCGACCAGATGCTCGCTCGGCGAATGGAAATGGTATTGCACCATCGTGTAGGTCACGCCGCCCGGCCCGCCGACGATCAGCCTGTTGGACGTTTCCGGCGTCGAGCCGTTCTTCACATCGAGCTGGATGGTGTGTCCGGTGTCGCGGATCGTTCCGGCGGTCGAGCCGATGTGGACCGCGAGGTTCGGCAGCTGCGCCTGGATGCTGCCGGTCGACAGGTCAACCGGCGACTGGCGTTCCCCGGACGTGCACACGCCGCCCCAATGGGAGGGCCCGTGGGTCGGATCGTTCGCCTGATAGTTGAAGAATGTCTCTGAAGCCTTAGCAGCGCTTGCACAAACGGGACAGAGCGCCATTGCGCCCAGGGCTTTGAACACGTCGCGGCGGCGCATGGATCAGTCCCCCAGATGTCGTACGAGCCGGCGCGCAGCCTAGCTTCGATCGGCCGGCCCGACCAACGACTTTCGCAAACCAGGGTTGCGTCTGCGTCGTTCCGGCCCCGCGCGTCCGGCCCTACGCCGAAGCCGGCTCGAATCAGATGGGCGACCGCTGGAAAGACGTCACGCGAGTGGCATACTCAGGCGAGCCTCGTGACACAGGAGCGGACCGCAATGACATCGACACGCCGAGCCATGGTGACCGGGGCTCTGGCCCTGGCGGGCGCTTCAGGTCCGCTGGCGATCGCGCCCGCCTATGCCGCGTCCCGGCGTGAGCTGACGCGGGACGGCCGCGAGGCCCTCAGCAAGCTGGAGCGCTCCGAGCCGCGTTCGCGCCTGTTCGCCCGGCGGGCGCGGGCGGTCCTGGTCTTTCCCAGGATCATCAAGGCGGGCCTGGTGTTCGGCGGCCAGACCGGCGACGGCGTGCTGCTGGAAGGCGGCCGGGCCGCAGGCTTCTACAACATCACCGGCGGCTCATGGGGCCTGCAGATCGGCGCCCAGACCTTCGGCTTCGCCCTGTTCTTCATGACCAGCTCCTCGCTGCGCTACCTCGAGCGCAGCGCCGGCTTCTCGGTGGGCACGGGCCCGAGCGTCGTGGTCGTCAAGAAGGGCGCAGGCGCCGAGGTCGACACCACGACCCTCACCCAGGATGTCTACGCCTTCCCCTTCAACCAGAAGGGCCTGATGGCGGATCTCAGCCTGCAGGGCGCCAAGATCACGCGCATCCATCCGGGCTGACGCAGCAGCTGGCCGCCCCGGGACTGAACGGACCTGAGGACAAGCGGCGACGTCTGGGCTACAGGGGGCGCCATGAGTTCCTGGCGGCGCGAAGGTCGGCTGGGGCGCGGGCTGGCGCTCGCGCTCGCTATCCTGGCGCTCGCCATCCAGGTCCTGATCCCGCCCGGCTTCATGATCGATGGCGGCGCGGGCCGTCCGGGCGACGAAGCCGGCTTCCTGGTCATCTGCACCGGCCACGGCCCGATCTCCGCCCTGCTCGACACGGGCTCGCCCAAGACGCCGGCCCACAAGGGCAAGGCGGGCGCGTCCTGCCCCTTCGCCGGCCACGCCGGGGCTGCGCCCCTGGTCCATGGCGGCCCAGCGATCGCAGCGGCCTGGCGGCCGGCGGAAGCCGCCGACCCCGGCATGTCCGACCAGATCGCCGTCGGACGCGGCCTGGCCGCGCCGCCCCCGCCCGCACGGGGCCCGCCCCTCGCCCTGGCTTGATCGACTGAGCCCGTCCGGCGCCCGCCGCCGGACGAACCGCCGCCTTGGCGGCCAATCGAACATCCAGAGACCACGACCATGAAGACCCGATCCCTCGCCCCCGCGCTGGCGGCCCTCGCTGCCGTCGCCGCGCTGGCGCCATGTTCCACCCTGGCGCGCGACTACGCCCGCGGCGCCATCAGGATCAGCCATCCTTGGAGCCCGCCGACGCCGAACGGCGCGCCGACGGCCGCCGGCTACCTCGTGATCACCAACACCGGGCGCAGGCCCGACCGCCTGCTCGGCGGCTCCACGCCGGTCGCCGCAAGCCTCGAAGTGCACAGCATGTCGATGCGAAACGGGATCGCCAGCATGCGGCCCGTGACCGGCGGCCTCGTCATCGGCCCGGGCCAGACGGTGCGGCTCGAGCCCATGGGCGGCTATCACCTGATGCTGATCGGCCTGAAGCGACCGCTTCGCCTGGGCCAGACGGTGCCGGCCACGCTGAGATTCCAGCACGCGGGCGCCATCAGGATCGAGCTCGGCGTCGAGCCGCGCCTGGCCGCGCCGCCGCCTCGCGGCCACGCGCACATGGACAAGCACTGAGCCGGGCGCGACGCCCGGCTTGCCCCTGAATCCTCGCTACGCCGCAAGGCGCAAAGGCAGACTCAAATGAAACCCCTGCTCTCTCCCCTCGCCGGCGCACTCCGACGCGCGTGCGCGCGCCCCACGACCCTGTTCGCCGCCGTCCTGATCGCGATCCTCGCCGGCCCCTCGGCCAGCTGGGCCTGCGCCTGCGGCTGCGGCGTCTTCGACGTGGCGACCAGCTCGCTCTTCCCCGCCTGCGAAGGCGGAACCGCCTTCGCCGAATTCAGCTACATGGACCAGAACCGGAACTGGAGCGGGACCTCCCGCGCGCCGGCGGCCGACAACTCCGACAAGCGCATCGCCACCGACTTCTTCACCTTCGGCGGCCACTACATGTTCAATCGCAAGTGGGGCGTGATGGCCGAGGTCCCGGTCTGGCGGCGCACCTTCACCACGGACGAAGGAGGGGGCGCGGAGACCTTCGATCACACGGCCCTGGGCGACATCCGCCTGATGGGCGTCTACTCCGGCTTCTCGGCCGACATGTCGACCGGCGTCCTGTTCGGCCTCAAGCTGCCCACGGGCGACTACACCTACGCCGGCTTCGACCGGGACGTGGCCATCGGCACGGGGACCACCGACCTGATCCTCGGCGCCTATCACCTGGGCGCAATCACCCGTGACGCCGCCTGGACCTACTTCGCCCAGGCGAGCTGGCAGCACGCCTTCGCCCGGCGCGCAGGCTACCGGCCGGGCGACGACGTCAACGGCGCGGTCGGGATCTATTACGAGCCGGGATCGGTCGGCGACCGGTTCAGCGTGACGCCGCTGCTGCAGCTCATCGGATCGCACCGGCTTCGCGACAGCGGGCCACAGGCCGATCCCGACAGCACCGGCTACTCGCGCCTGCTGATCGCCCCGGGCGTCGAGCTCAAGGCCGCGTCGTGGAAGCTCTACGGCGACGTCGAGCTGCCGGTCTATCAGCAGGTGAACGGCGACCAGCTCGTGGCGCCCGCGCTGTTCAAGCTCATCCTCAGCCGCAGTTTCTGAGATGTGGGACCGGATGATGCGCGCGACAGCGCTGATCCTCGCCTGCCTGATCGCCTCGGCCGACCCCGGCGCCGCAGCCCAGGCCGGCGCCCGGCCCGGACGGCCGGCGCCGGCGCTCGCGGCCACGGGCCTCGGCGGCCAGCGCCTCGACCTCGCCGCGATGAGGGGCAAGGTGGTGATCGTCGCGTTCTGGGCCACATGGTGCGGCCCATGCCGCCTGGAGGCGCCGATCCTCGACGCCGCCTATCTGCGTCACCGCGAACAGGGGCTCGAGGTCTTCGGCCTGAGCGTCGACCGGCTGAAGGACCGCGACAAGGTCGAACGGGCCGCGGCAGGGCTGCATTTCCCGAACGGGATGGCGCTGGAGGCGCGGCCCAACGGCTTCGGCGTCCCCCGCGCCCTGCCTCAGACCTTCGTCATCGCCCGCGACGGGACCGTGCGCGCAGTGTTCGGGGTGATCGGCGAGCCATTGACCGAGGCGAGCCTCGAGGCGGCGCTGAAGCCCTTGCTAGTGAGGTGAACCTGACGTTCGTCCATCGCTTGGGGTGACCTCAGTGACGAACGTCAGGTTCGTAAACCTCACTAGAATCATGACTTTGCTAGTGTGGTGGATCAGAAGTTCGCATGATGATGGCGGCGCCCTCGGCTGCGAACTTCTGATCCGTAAACCACACTAGAATCATACATTTGCTAGTGTCCTTATCGATTCCGAAGTTCGCGTCCGCCTTGCAAATGCGCTGGCGAACTTCGGAATTGGGACACTAGTGTCCTTTTCGACTTTGACGTTCGTCCGGTGTCGCCGCCAGGCGGTTACGAACGTCAGGGTCGGGACACTAGCAGGCTGAGGAAGAAGTCGTTGGCGCGGGCGGACATTTCGTTTTGGCGGTCGATCCCGGGCTGATTTTGGTCTGACCGCCAGCGGGACGGACGGGGTTCGCCCCTGGGCGCAGGATCACGTGGCCGGGGCGAGCAGTTTGGGCAGCCTGACAGGTTGTAGGCGGCCATGGCGAGGATGAACTGCCAGCCGACGCGTTCGAGCCCTCGGTGTCTGGTCTTGCGCAGGCCGGCGGCGGACTTGGCCCAGCCGAAGGCCTCCTCGATGCGCTTGCGGATGACTTGGCTCGCCTTGTAGCCGGCGTGCCGGGTGGTGCGCCCGTCGATGGCCGAGGCCCTGGCCTTGGCCGCCACATGCGGGGCGACGTTGATCGAACGCAGCTCGTTCACGAAGTCCTCGGCGTCATAGCCCTTGTCCGCGCCCAGGGTGATGCGCCCCGGCCGTTCGGCGCGCGGCTCGATCATGTGCAGGGCGGCGATGCGCTCGGCATGGCCGTCGGCCCGGGTGAGGCAGGCGTCGACCACCAGGCCGTGGCGGTTCTCCATCAGCGATGGCCCATGAAGCAGAGCCTGGCCTCCTTGCCCGGTCCCTTGCGATAGAGCCTGGCGTCCGGGTCGGTTGTGCTCTGGTGAGTGTCGTTGCTGCGCCTGTGGCCGTGGAAGTCGTCTTCGCCGTTGCGCCCCGGCCCGGGCGGCTCGCCCGAGCCATCCTTCGGGCGGAAGCTCTTCATCGACGCCCAGGCCTCGATCAGCGTGCCGTCGACGCTGAAGTGTTCCGTCGACAGCAGGCGCTTGACCCTCGGATGGGCGAGCACCGCGGCGAGGAACTTGTGCGCCACATCCCCCGCCAGAAGCCGATCACGGTTCTTGCCGAACGTGGTCTGGTCCCACGCCGCGTCGTCCACCCCCAGCCCCACGAACCAGCGGAACAACAGGTCGTACTCCAGCCGCTCCATGATCTGGCGCTCCGAGCGGATGCCGTAGAAGGCCTGCAGCAGCAGCGCCCGAAGCAGCCGCTCCGGCGGGATCGACGGGCGGCCCACACCGGTCGCATAGACCGCCTCGAAGTCCCCGCTCAGATCCGACAGCGCCGCGTTCGCGATCTGGCGGATCGGACGAAGCGGATGATCCGACCTCACCCGGCTCTCCAGGTCCACGTACGAAAACAGCGAACCCGAACGCTCATCCGAACCCCGCATCGCCTCATCCCCGTGGACAGCTTCGTCACAAGGGTTGAATCATGCGTCGCACCGTCAGGCGAGCGGGTTTTTCCTCAGCCTGCTAGACGCGGACGGATCCTGATCAGCGACGCAGCGGGACCATCGTCCGGAGCGCGGGGTCGCGCAGCCACAGGCCGCCCCAGGCCACCAGCCCGACGTAGACGCCGAACAGCACATGGCTGAACAGCGGATCGCCGAGGCGAAGGTGGCTCGCGATCGCGCCGCCCAGGAGCCCGGTCATCAGGATCGCGCCGAGGACCGCCGTGCGCGGGATCGCGTAGAGCGCCAGGCACACGAGCTCGATCCCCCCGATCATCCGGTCCAGGCCGACCGGCCAGCCGAGCTGGATCATGCTCGTCTTCACCGGCTGCAGGTCCATGAGCTTCATCGTGCAGTCCATGACCAGGAACAGCACGACCAGGACGGTGAGCGCCCAGCCCGTCCAGAGCATGAACCTGGATGGAACCGGAACGGCGTCGCTGACGGACATCTGAAATCTCCTCTCCCTCGGGCGGGCCGCTTGGACGACCCCCGCCCCCAAAGGACGAGCGACGACCCGCGATCCCGACGCCGCCGGTCGGGATCGTCACTCGGCCGCGGTTCGGCCCGGAACGGAGTCCTTGATCAGCCGGTCGAGCTGGATGCGGATGTGGGCGGCCTCGGCGGCGGTGTTGGCCAGGGCGATGGCCCGTCCGAAGGCGTCGCGGGCCTCGGCCTCGCGGCCGAGCTGGAGCAGCAGCGCGCCCTTGACGCCGAAGAAGTTGAAATAGCCCGAAAGCGGCTCGCCAAGCGGCTCGACCATCTCCAGAGCCTCGGCCGCGCCGCGCGCCTTGCTGACGGCCACGGCCCGGTTGAGCGTGACCACGGGCGAGGGCTGGAGCCGCTCCAGGGCGGCGTAGAGCCGCTCGATCTGGCGCCAGTCGGTGTCCTCGAAGCGCGCTGCGCGCGCGTGCAGCGACGCGATCGCCGCCTGCACCTGGTAGGCGCCGGGCCGGCGGTGCCGCATGGCCTTGTCGATCAGGGCGAAGCCTTCGGCGATCATCTCACGGTTCCACAGGCCCCGGTCCTGATCCTCCAGGAGCACGATGGCGCCCTCGCCGTCGAGGCGGGCCGGAGCGCGCGAGTGCTGGATCAGGAGCAGCGCCAGGAGGCCCATGATCTCCGGCTCGGCCTGGAACAGGCGCAGCAGCAGGCGCGCCAGCCGGATCGCCTCCTCGCACAAGGGCGCGCGCACGGGCGCGTCGCCGCCGGTGGCGGAATAGCCCTCGTTGAAGATCAGATAGACCATGGCCGCGACGGCCGCGAGGCGCTCGGCCCGCTCGATGGGGCCCGGCGCCTCGAAGGCGACCTCGGCCCTGGCGATGCGCGCCTTGGCGCGGGTGATCCGCTGCTCCATTGCGCTCTCGCTGACCAGGAAGGCGCGAGCGATCTCCCGGACGGTGAGGCCGCAGACGATGCGCAGCGCCAGGGCGATCTGCTGGGTCGCCGGAAGTTCCGGATGGCAACAGATGAACAGCAGCCGCAGGATGTCGTCGCGGTAGTGCGAGCCGTCCAGCCGCTCGACCAGGGGCGCCTCGACATCCTCGAGGTCGGAGATCGCCGCCTCGTCGGGCAGGGCCTGCTGGCGGCTGCGCCGGCGGGCCCCGTCGATGCCCGCGTTGCGGCCGACCATGATCAGCCAGGCGGCCGGGTCGCGCGGGGGCCCGTTCACCGGCCAGGTCTTGAGCGCCCTCAGGCAGGCGTCCTGGAAGGCCTCCTCGGCGATGTCCAGGTCGCGGAAGTAGCGCAGGAGCGCGCCCACCGCCTGGGGGCGGGCCGAAGTCAGGGCCGCATCGATCCAGGCGACGTCGCTCATGCTCAGGCCTCGACGGCGACCTCGGCGGCGGCCAGGTCGCCGCCGGCCAGGAACAGGCGCAGGGGCCGGATCTCATAGGCGCCGCCGGGATTGGCGCGGCCGAGTTCGCGAACGGTCTCGATCGCCTCGTCCAGGCTCTCGAAGTCGACCACATAGAAGCCGAGCAACGCCTCCTTGGTCTCAGCAAAGGGGCCATCCATCACCAGCGCCGGCTCGCGGTCCTTGCGTAGGGTGGTGGCCGCGGTGGTCGGCATCAGCCGCGCCGCCGGACCGAGCTTGCCCTTGCCCGCGAGCGTCTCGTGCACGACCGCGAGCTTGGACATCACCGCGTCATCCTGCGCCTTGGTCCAGGAGAAGACGGCGTCCTCGTCGTTGTAGCAGAGGATGGCGTAGAGCATCGGGCGGCTCCTGAGTGTCGATCCAATCGCAGACTATTCCGGCGGGAGCGGCCGGGCGAGGGCCGCCCCCGTTCGCGGACCGATCGGGCCGAGGTCAGAATTCCAGCACCTGCCGGATCTCCGTAGCGCCGTCGCCGGCGACCTCGAGGAAGGTCTTGCACAGCTCGATCGCCTCCTCGCGCGAGCCCGCGTTCAGGAAGGCGTAGCCGCCGGCCCGCTCGCTGAGGTCGCCGACGGTGATCTCGCCGCCGGACCGGCTGACCATCGCGCCGCGGGCGCGCGCCGCGAGAGGCTCGGTCCTGATGAGCGCGCCGGTCGCGGTCATCCGCTCGACCAGCTCGCCCATCGCGGCCATGTGCTCGGGGCTGGGCGTTGCGCCCTCCTCGCCGACGGCCGAGCGATAGATCGACAGGTACCTCAGGCCCGGCTTGCGCTCGGCCCCATCCTTCGCCGTCCGGTCCGCTTCGGCCCGCATCTCGGCGAAGCCGGCCGCCGCGTCCTGGACCTCGGGCGTGAAGTCCTCGAACTCCTGGACCTGACGCACCTCGATGACCTCGTTCGCCGAAGCGGGGCACCGCCTGGCCCACTCCACCGCCTCGGCCTTGGAGCCCACGCGGATCATCCAGTAGCCGCCCAGCACCTCCTTGGACTCGGCGAACGGCCCGTCGGTGACGACGGGCGTCCCGACCTCGAAGGACACGCGCGCGCCCATCGCCGGCGGATGCAGCCCGTCCAGCGTCAGCAGCACGCCGGCGTTCTGCAGATCCTCGTTGAACTTCATCATGGCCGAGACGCGCTCCGGGTCCGGCATCGTCCCTTCGGGCGCGTTCTCGTAGCCCTTGGGGATCATCAGCAGCATGAACCGCATCCTTGGTCTCCTTTCGGTTCTGGCGGCGCCTCCGGCCCTTGGCCCCCGCCGTCCTTCGGCTGAAAGACGATCGGGCGCCGGCGTTCCCGACATGGACTTCCAGGAAACGTCCGCGGGCCTCAGGGCCCCGACGCGCGCGCCTGGGCGAACAGGGCCTCCAGCACGCCCGGAGCAAGCTCGGGAAGGTCCTCGGCGATCAGTCCTGGACCGAACTCGCAACCCGCCTGCGCATGGATCCAGGCGCCGGCGCAGGCGGCCTCGAAGGCCGGCATGCCCTGGGCGATCAGCCCGCCGATGAATCCGGCAAGCACGTCGCCCGACCCCGCGGTGGCCAGGAAAGGCGAGGCGTTGGTGTTGACCGTCGCGCGGCCGTCGGGTGAGGCCACCACGGTGTCGGGCCCCTTCAGGAGGACGACCGCTCCCGAGTGCGCCGCGGCCCGGCGGGCCGCCGAGATGCGCTCGGGCGACCGGGCCAGGAGGCCGGGGAAGACGCGCTCGAACTCGCCGGGATGGGGCGTCAGCACGTCGCCCTCGTCCAGGGCTTCGAACAGGCGCTCGGGGTCCTGCCTGAACGAGGTGAGCGCGTCGGCGTCGACCACGAGGCCCGCGCCGGTCCCGACCAGGGCCAGAAGGTTGGCGCGGGTCGCGATCCCAACCCCGGCTGCCGGCCCGATCACCGCGCCGCGGGCTTTCGCCGCAGCGTCGGCCAGCTCGCCGTCGGCGCCGAAGGCACGAACCATGACCGCCTCGAGCTGGGCGGCGTTGACCAGGAGGGCGTCCGGCGGACAGAGCACGGTGACCAGGCCCGCGCCGATCCGCAGGCCGCCGCGCGCCGCCAGCCGCGCGGCGCCGGTGTGCGAAGCGTCACCCGACACCACGATCAGGGCGCCGCGGGCGTGCTTGTGCGCCTCCGCTCCCGGCCAGGGGAACCGGCCCAGCCAGAGGGCGGGCCCGTTCTCGAAGAGCGCGCATCCCTGAGGCTCGCCGAGGCCGATGTCGGCCACGGTGATCTCGCCACAGAGGGTCCGGGACGGCTCCAGCACATGGGCCGGCTTCTTGCGGTGGAACGTGACGGTCAGGGCGCAGCTGGGCGCATACTCCAGAGGCGCAGCGAGATCGCCGGGCTGGCCGGATGGCAGATCCGCGGCGATGATCGGGACCCCGGCGCCTTGGGCCGCTTGGAGCGCGGCGCGGGCGGCAGGACCCAGCGGTTTGGACAGGCCGGCGCCGAACAGGGCGTCGATCACCAGGCCAGCGCCCAGGGCGGACTCCGGGCCGAGCGGCGCGTCCAGGCCGCCCCATCGCCGCGAGGCCTCCGCCGCATCGCCCTTGAGGCTGCCGCGGGCCGCCGACGCCGTCCGCACGGTCCAGCCGGCCTCGGAAAGCTGCCGCGCGGCCACGTAGCCGTCGCCGCCGTTATTGCCCGGGCCGCACAGGACGACGGCTGAGCGGCGCGTCCAGCGCGCCTGGACGGCGTCGGCGATCGCGGTCCCGGCCCGCTCCATCAGAACGCTCCCGGGAGTCCCGGCCGCGACGGCCGACCGGTCGGCGGACGTCATCTGGTCCACCGTGAGGATCTCGCAGCCGTTGCTCATCGCGTCCTCACGCCGGGGCCGCCCAAGCATCGCCGTGGGGCGCTCGAGGTGCAAGCGTAGCTCTGCCTATTGATTGTGCAGGCGTCGCCTGTTCTATGGGCGCCCGCATGAAGGCCCCGGCGGAGGCCCCGGGCCTGCCGGAGGGGGCCTTGCAGCCCGACCGCTTGCATGCTTCCTGCCGGCCACCCGGGCCCGGCCGAGGGAGGGCCTTCGGCTTGGCTGCTGTTCGAACACATGAAAAAAATCGAAGCTGTCATCAAACCCTTCAAGCTCGACGACGTGAAGGAAGCGCTCCAGGAGATCGGCGTCCAGGGTCTGACGGTTCTCGAAGCCAAGGGCTTCGGGCGCCAGAGAGGCCACACCGAACTCTACCGGGGAGCAGAGTACGTCGTGGACTTCCTGCCCAAGATCAAGATCGAGGCCGTCGTCACCGACGACCAGCTCGCACCGGCGATCGACGCCATCCAGGGCGCCGCCCGGACGGGCAAGATCGGCGACGGCAAGATCTTCGTTTCGGAAGTGACGGAGGTCATCAGGATCCGCACCGGCGAGACCGGCGCCCAGGCGATTTGAACGTTCCGGCCGCCCTCACGCATCATCCAGGGGATTAGAGACGATGAACGCCAACCAAGTTCTGGCACAGATCAAGGAAAAGGACGTCAAGTACGTCGACGTGCGCTTCACCGACATGCGCGGCAAGATGCAGCACGTCACCTTCGACATCTCGCTCGTGGACGACGATTTCCTCACCGACGGCACCATGTTCGACGGCTCGTCGATCGCCGGCTGGAAGGCGATCAACGAGTCCGACATGAAGCTCAGGCCGGATCTGACCACCGCCTACATCGATCCGTTCTACCAGCAGACGACGCTGTTCCTGTTCTGCGACGTGGTGAACCCGGACTCCGGCGAGCCGTACAACCGCGATCCCCGTTCGATCGCCAAGAAGGCGCTGAGCTACGTCAAGTCGTCGGGCGTGGGCGACACCGTGTTCTTCGGTCCCGAGGCCGAGTTCTTCGTCTTCGACGACGTGCGCTGGAAGACCGAAGCGAACGACACGGGCTATGCGTTCCAGTCGACCGAGCTGCCCGCCAACACCGGGACCGAGTACCCGGAGGGCAACATGGGCCACCGCCCGTCGACCAAGGGCGGCTACTTCCCGGTCAACCCGATCAACTCAGCCCAGGACCTGCGCAGCGAGATGCTGTCGGTGATGACCGAACTGGGCCTCGACACGGAAAAGCACCACCACGAGGTGGCGCCGGCCCAGCATGAGCTGGGCCTGAAGTTCTCCGACCTGCTGACCATGGCCGATCGGATGCAGCTCTATAAGTACGTGATCCACAACGTGGCGGCCGCCTACGGCAAGACCGCCACCTTCATGGCCAAGCCCTACTTCGGCGACAACGGCTCGGGCATGCACTGCCACCAGTCGATCTGGAAAGGCGGCCAGCCGCTGTTCGCCGGCGACGGCTATGCAGGCCTGTCGGACACGTGCCTCTACTACATCGGCGGCATCATCAAGCACGCCAAGGCGATCAACGCCTTCTCCAACTCCACCACCAACTCCTACAAGCGCCTCGTCCCCGGCTACGAGGCCCCGGTGAAGCTGGCCTATTCGGCGCGCAACCGCTCCGCCTCGGTGCGGATCCCATGGGTGTCCTCGCCCAAGGGCAAGCGGATCGAAGTCCGCTTCCCCGATCCGATGGGCAACCCCTACCTGACCTTCGTGGCCATGCTGATGGCCGGCCTGGACGGGATCGAGAACCGGATCCATCCGGGCGAGCCGATGGACAAGAACCTGTACGACCTGCCCGCCCGCGAGCAGAAGCGCGTCCCGGAGGTCTGCGGGTCGCTGCGCGAGGCGCTGGACAACCTCGACCGCGACCGCGAGTTCCTGAAGAAGGGCGGCGTCATGGACGACGACTTCATCGACGCCTACATCGAGCTGAAGATGGAGGAAGTGGCGCGGCTGCAGCTGCACCCGCACCCCGTCGAATTCGACATGTACTACAAGTGCTAGACCCGGGCCTCCAGGGGGGCTGGATCAGAAAGGCCGCGGCGATCGCCGCGGCCTTTTTTTGCCGCAGAACCGGCGGGACCGGGGCATAACTCCATCGTCGGCGCGGCGCTTCGGCGCGACCGCCGAACGCCGTTTGCAAATTCCAACAGACAGGCTAAACGGTCGCCCCAACCCGGAAGGACCGTATTTCCATTCCCGCCCGACCTGTGATGTCGGCTGACGCCGATGGCGGGATCAACAGGCCATCGCCTTAGAGGAGGTTACCCGCAGCTATAAGTTCCAAGAATCTGGAGGAAGTGCTTAAGGCCGCCGGGAACACCGTCGATCTGCTCCGCAACTCGCAGCTAGGCGCCTACGTCTATCCTGTCGTCCCGTCCGAGTTCAGCAACTGGCGCGACGAGCAGATGGCCTGGCGGAACGCCGCGGTGCTGTTCGACCAGTCCCACCACATGGCCGAGATGCTGGTCGAGGGGCCGGACGCGGGCAAGTTCCTCTCGTACCTGACCATCAACACCTTCAACAATTTCCCGGTGAACCGGGCCAAGCAGATGGTCCCACTGAGCCACTCCGGTCACGTCATCGGCGACGGCATCCTGTTCCGCCTGGCCGAGGAGTCCTACCTGTTCGTGGGCCGCGCCCCGACGGTGAACTGGATCGAGTTCCAGGCGCAGGACGGCAAGTGGAACGTCAACATCCGCCGCGACGACCGTTCGCCTTCGGCCCCGATGGGCCGGGCCGTGCACCGCCACCACTACCGCTTCCAGATCCAGGGCCCGCGCGCCAAGAACGTGATCGAGAAGCTGAACGGCGGCCCGATCCCCGAGATCAAGTTCTTCTTCATGGGCGAGATCAACCTCGGCAGCTACGGCAAGGTCCGGGCCCTGCGCCACGGCATGGCCGGCGAGCCGGGCCTGGAGATCTGGGGCCCCTACGAGGACTACCTCAAGGTCCGCGACGTCATCCTGGAAGCGGGCAAGGAGTTCGGCCTGGTGCCGGTGGGCTCGCGCGCCTACGCCTCCAACACCCTGGAATCGGGCTGGATCCCCTCGCCGCTTCCCGCCGTCTACACGGACGAGCGGATGAAGTCCTACCGCGAGTGGCTTCCGGCGGGCGGCTATGAGGCCACCGGCTCGATCGCCGGCAGCTTCATCTCGGACAACGTCGAGGACTACTACTCGAACCCGTACGAGCTGGGCTACGGCCCCTTCATCAAGTTCGACCACGACTTCATCGGCGCGGACGACCTGAAGAAGCTGGAAGCCAAGAACCACCGGCGGAAGGTCACCTTCGCCTGGCACGCGGACGACATTGCGAAGACCTACAGCTGCCTGTTCCAGCCGGACCAGGACATCTACAAGTTCTTCGACATCCCGATCGCCAACTACGGCTCCTCGAGCTTCGACAAGGTGCTCGACAAGAACGGCAAGGTCGTGGGCCTTTCGATGTTCGGCGGCTATTCGGCCAACGAACGCCAGGCGCTCTCGCTGGGCGTGCTGGACAACGACATCGCCGAGGGCGAGGTCCTGACCCTGATCTGGGGCGAGCCCGGCGGCACCAAGAAGCTGACCTCCGAGGCCCACAAGCCGCTCGAGGTCCGGGTCAAGGTGGCCCCGGTCCCCTACGCCCGCGACGCCCGCGAAACCTATGCTCAGGGCTGGCGGACCCGCCAGACCGTCGGCGCCTAGGTCGCAGTCGGGTTTGGAATGCAGAGGGCCGCGGCGAAAGCCGCGGCCCTTTTCATTTGTCCTGGGACCGGCACGCCCCGTTCGAGGCCACGCTGACGCCGGCCGCCGCGGCCCGGCAGCTGTTGGAATAGGTCTGGCCGTCGCAGCCGCACACCGGCGCATAGATCGCGGTGCAGATCTGCGGCGGCTTTCGGCAGACGCCGGCGGCGTCCGCGACCGTCCGGCACTGGCCGGGCGTCATCTGGCAGAACAGCCCCCGCTGGCACTGGAAGCCGGCGATGCCGCCGCACAGGCCGCCTGCCGCGCCGTGCGGCGGCCTGGCCCCGCCATCCCCCACGCCGTCCGTGCCGCAGGCGCCCAAGGCCAGGGACGCGGCGAACGCGGCGATGATCAGCCCCAGTGTCCTTCGCATCGGGCACGGCCTCCTCATCAGGCTTGACGAGACGGGAAGTTTAATCCGCACTGAGCACGGAGCGTCCGGGTCGGGTGGGGACATGTCCAGCGGAATCTTCAGGGCGGTGCTGACCGCCGCGGTCCTCCTGGGACTGCTCGGCGGCTGCGCCACGACGGCCAAGGGCGGCCCCGCAGCCAAGCCCGACCAGGCGGAGGCGACGCCCCTGCCCAAGGGCCTGGATCCGGAGCTCGATCCCGATCCCTTCCCCAGCACCTACAGGCCTCTGCCAGGCAGACCCACGGCCCTGGTCGGCGCCAATGTGCTGACCGCCACGGGCCTGCAGATCGACGGCGGGACGGTGCTCTTCGCCGACGGCAAGATCATCGCGGTGGGCAAGGACGTGACGGTCCCCAAGGACGCCAAGGTCATCGACGCCACAGGCAAGTGGGTCACCCCCGGCGTGATCGACGCCCACAGCCACCTCGGGGTCTACCCCTCGCCCAGCGTCGCCTCGCGCCAGGACGGCAACGAGCTGACCGATCCCAACACCGCCGGCGTCTGGGCCGAGAACTCGGTGTGGCCCCAGGACCCGGGCTTCAACCGCTCGCGCGCCGGCGGGGTCACGACGCTCCTGATCCTGCCCGGATCGGGCAACCTCTTCGGCGGCCGCGCGGTGGTGCTGAAGAACGTCCCCTCGACCACGACCCAGGGCATGAAGTTCCCGGGCGCGCCCTACAGCCTCAAGATGGCCTGCGGCGAAAACCCAAAGCGGGTCTACGGCTCCAAGGGCCGCTTCCCGTCGACCGGGATGGGCAACGTGCTGGGCTATCGGCGCGCCTGGATCGACGCGGCCGACTATGAGCGCAAGTGGGAGGAGTACCGCTCAAAGCTCGAGCGGCATGAGAAGGCCGACCCGCCCAAGCGCGACCTCACGCTGGACACGCTCGTCGGCGTCCTGAAGGGCCGGATCCTGGTCCAGAACCACTGCTACCGCTCCGACGAGATGGCGACGATGATCGACATCTCGCACGAGTTCGGCTTCCACGTCGCGATGTTCCACCACGCCTCGGAGGCCTACAAGATCGCTCCGCTGCTGGCCAAGGAAGGCGTCTGCGTCGCCACCTGGGCCGACTGGGCCGGCTTCAAGATGGAGGCCTACGACGGCATCGAGGCCAACGCGGCGCTGGTGGACCACGCCGGCGCGTGCCTCGTCATCAAGTCGGACGATCCGGTCATCACCCAGCACCTGAACCAGGAGGCCGGCATCGCCATGGGCGCGGGCCGCCGCGCGGGCCTGCAGATCAGCCGGGCCCAGGCGATCAAGTGGATCACCGCCAACCCGGCCAAGGCCATCGGCGTCGGCGACAAGACCGGGACGCTGGAGCCCGGCAAGATGGCCGACGTGGTGCTCTGGAGCGGCGATCCCTTCAGCATCTACGCCAAGGCCGACAAGGTCTTCATCGACGGCGCCCTGGTCTACGACCGCTCGGACCCTCGCTACCAGCCGAGGTCGGACTTCGAGGTCGGCCAGCCCGCCGAAGGAGCCTTCCAATGAGCCGGGCCGTCTCTCGCCCTGATCGCGCTCGGCGCAGCCGCCGCGGCGGCTGCGCCCGCGGTAGGCCAGACGATCGCCATCGTCGGAGCGCGCATCGAGACGGCGAGCGCCGCCGGCGCGATCCCCTCGGGCGTGGTCATCATCAAGGACGGCAAGATCGCCGCCGTCGGCGCGGGGCTGACACCGCCCGCGGACGCGCAGGTGGTCGACGCCAGCGGCAAGGTGGTGACGCCCGGCCTGATCGCCCCCTCGACCAATCTCGGGATCGCAGAGGTCGAGCAGGTGCGCCCCACGCGCGACGACGAACCCGGCGCGCTCAGCGCCGGCTTCGACGTCCAGTATGGAGTGAACCCCGCCTCGAGCCTCATCCCCCTGGCCCGGCTGACCGGCGTGACCACCGCCGTGCTGACGGCCGAGCCGGCTGACAACGGCGACGGCGCGGACCTGGAAACCGCGGGCGGCGGCGATTTCACCGCTGACGGCGCCCGTCCCGGCGCCGATCCGCCACTGTTCACCGGCCAGGCGGCCGTGGTGCGGCTGGACGCGGGCGATCTGGACCCGGTCGAGCGGCCCAAGGTCGCGGTCTCGCTCGAGCTCGGCGAGGCCGGCGCCTTCAAGGCCGGCGGCTCGCGCGGCGCGGCGATGGTGCTGGTCAAGTCGGCGCTGGACGATGCGCGGGACTTCGCGCGCAACCGGGCCGGCTTCGAGCGGGGCGCCTCGCGTCCCTACGGCCTGCCGCGCGCGGATCTCGAGGCCCTGGTCCCGGTGATCCAGGGCAAGACCCCGCTGCTGGTGCGGGCCCACCGCGCCTCGGACATCCGCCAGGTGCTGAAGCTCGCCGCCGACGAGAAGGTCAAGGTGATCATCGAAGGCGCCGAGGAGGGCTGGCTCGCGGCGGACGATCTGGCCAAGGCGGGCGTCCCGGTCCTGATCGATCCGGAGTCCGCCCTGCCCGACCGGTTCGAGGATCTCGGATCGCGGCTCGACAACGCCGCACGTCTGCAGGCGGCCGGCGTGCTGGTCGGCATCGAAGGCAGCCGCGCCTTCTTCAACCTGCGCCAGGAGCGCTTCAACGCCGGCACCGCCGTGGCGAACGGTCTGCCCTACGCGGCCGCCCTCGCCGCCGTGACGGTGAACCCGGCCCGGATCTGGGGCCTGGCCGACCACACCGGCTCGATCGAGCCCGGCAAGGACGCCGACCTTGTGATCTGGTCCGGCGACCCCTTCGAGACGACCAGCTATGCGACCGCCGTGTTCATCCGCGGCCAGGCCCAGCCGATGACCTCGCGGGCAACCGAGCTGCAGGACCGCTACCTGAACCCGGATCGGAGCCTGCCGCCGGCCTATCACTGATCGCAGACGCCTTCCCCTGACGGTTGTGCTATGCTTCACGCTGTTACGGAGGCGATGATGCAGAAGCTCATGGTCGCGGGGGCCGCCCTCGCCCTCGCCGTTCTCGCCCTGGCGGCGGCCGCCCCGTCCTACGCCGTGACCGTGGTCATCGGCGGCCTGGCGGGTGAATGCTTCTCCCTGGCCAAGGCCGGCAAGCACGACGCCCACGCGCTCGATGTCTGCACCCGCGCGCTGAACAGCGATCCGCTGGGCCAGCACGATCTGGCCGGCACCCACGTGAACCGCGGCGCCATGGAGCTGCTGCGCGACGACAACGAGGCTGCGCGCGCCGACTTCGAAGAGGCGATCAGGATCTTCCCGACCCTGGGCGAGGCCCACGTCGGCCTCGGCGCCTATCTCGTCAGGCTGGAGCGGTGGACCGACGCCGACGCCGAGATCACCAAGGGGCTCGATCTGGGCTCCGAGGAGCCGGAGAAGGGCTACTACCTGCGCGGCATCGCTCGCTGGGCGCAGGACGATTTCAAGGGCGCTTACTTCGACTTCAAGAAGGCCTCGGAGCTCAAGCCGGGCTGGGATCTTCCCCGGCAGCAGCTGACCCACTTCAAGGTCGAGCCGGCGCAGTAGGCCGGCCGCCCCTCAGGACTCCAGCTCCAGCAGATTCCGCTCGGGCCGCGACGGCGCCCCCTCGCTAGGCCGGAAGCCGAGCTTCCTCAGCACGTTCAGCGAGCGGTGGTTGGTCGGCAGGGCGTGGGCGATCACACGCCGTTCAGCGAAGAGCGCGCGGACCTCGGCCAGAACCGCCCGTCCCGCCTCCGTGGCGAGGCCTCGGCCATGCCGTTCCGGCGCGATCCAGTAGCCGATCT
The DNA here is from genome assembly GCA_963775275.1 of uncultured Alphaproteobacteria bacterium. Lineage (GTDB taxonomy): Bacteria > Pseudomonadota > Alphaproteobacteria > Caulobacterales > Caulobacteraceae > JANWHQ01. The sequence goes on from CAVZII010000005.1 coordinate 4,257,734, forward strand.
CCAGCCGATTGTCGGCCTGCAGGTGCACGCCGAACACGCCGCAGAGCGTTCCTTCCGTCCGGCTCCACAGTCCGAGGAACCGGTCCTGGCCATCGCCCTTGGCGACGATCAGCGTTTCCGCGTCCGCAACGCGGAAAGGGCTCGGCAGGAAGTGGATGACGCCCAGAATCTCGGGATTGTCGCTGATGGCCACAACGGCGGCGGCGTCCTCTGCGCGCAGCGGCGCGACCACGAGGCGCTCGGTCGTCAGCGTGGGAAATCCGGCGAGGGTGTCGGCCATGACCCAGCTCTAGCGGCGCCGGGCGCCTTGGCAAGCCGCATGGCGGACTCCATGCCGGGCTCCGCCAGGGCTATTCGTGCGCCAAGCCTCTGTTCGTCGTGCTGGAGCCGCCCGAGGAGTTCGCCGTCCAGGTCGATCCCCGGCCGCACTCCGCCGCGGATGGAGATGAGACTTGGCCCGAGTTGATGCTCCTCACCGCCGAGCCTTGCGCTCGGCCCGTTTCCCCGCTATCTCCCCCGCCTTTCCGGAAGGCGGTCCTGCGCGGACTTCCTAAGAGATCGCGGGCCATCCGTCCGCGGCGCCGCGCAAGATCCATCGTCCGCCGCGGAGCTTCCGCCGCGTCGGGCGCCGCCCTCCAAGATGGAAGAAGGACAAATGGCGCTTTACGAACACGTGCTGATCGCGCGGCAGGACATCTCCGCGCAACAAGCCGAAGCCCTGAACGACCAGCTCAAGGCCATGCTCGAGGAACAAGGCGGCAGCGTCGCCAAGATCGAGTACTGGGGGCTTCGCAATCTCGCCTACCGGATCAAGAAGAACCGCAAGGGCCACTACTCGCTCCTGGCGATCGACGCCCCTGCGCCGGCGGTCAAGGAGATGGAGCGGCAGCTCTCGATCAACGAGGACGTCCTGCGGTTCCTGACCGTGAAGGTTGACGGGCTCGACCTCGAGCTTTCGCCGATCCTCGCCCGGCGCGACCGCGAACGCGACCGCGACCGCGAGCGGCGCAACCCCTACGAAGACGCGGCGTCATAGGGAGCCCGGAGCCATGAGCGACACCACCGAGACCCCGTCGGCCCCAGCGGCCCCGTCCCAGCCCCGCCGCCCCTTCTTCCGTCGGCGCAAGGTCTGTCCGTTCTCCGGCGCCAACGCGCCGAAGATCGACTACAAGGACGTCAAGCTGCTCCAGCGCTACGTCTCCGAGCGGGGCAAGATCGTCCCCTCGCGCATCACCGCCGTCTCCGCGCCCAAGCAGCGCGAGCTGGCCCGCGCGATCAAGCGCGCCCGCTTTCTGGCGCTCCTGCCGTACGTGGTGAAGTGAGGAGCTGACCCGCCATGAAAGTGATCCTTCTGGAGCGTGTCGAGCGCCTGGGCGGCCTCGGCGAGGTCGTCAATGTCAAGGACGGCTTCGCACGCAACTACCTGCTGCCGCGCTCGAAGGCGCTGCGCGCCTCCGAGGCCAACCTCAAGGTCTTCGAAGCCCAGCGCGACGACATCGAGGCCCGCAACGCCCAGGCCCGTGAGGCCGCCGAGCGGAGCGCGGGCAAGATCGACAACGAGACCTATGTGATCATCCGCCAGGCCGGCGAGAGCGGCCAGCTCTATGGCTCGGTGTCCGGCCGCGACGTGGCCGAAGCCGTCCACGCGGGCGGCGGCCAGATCGACCGCGCGCAGGTGGTGCTCGACCGCCCGATCAAGGCGCTCGGCGTCCATCCGGTGAAGGTGCGCCTGCACCCCGAGGTGACGATTACGGTCAAGGTCAACGTCGCCCGGTCCACAGACGAGGCCGAGCGCCAGGCGCGCGGTGAGAACGTTCTGGCGACCCAGTTCGACGAAGAGCGCGCGGCCGCCCAGCAGGCGGCCGAGGAGTTGTTCGACGGCGGCGCGGGCCAGGCCATGGCCGAGCCGGCCCAGGCGGCCGAGGACCAGGAAGCCTAGTGCTGCAACTCACACGAATGGTCCGCCATTCGTTTGAGCCTCGCAGCACAAGTCTTTGATTTAGTGCATCGAACCACAGACGGATGATGAAGCATCCGTCTGCTACGGTGCATTAGCGGCGGGCGACCGCGGCCGCAGGGGGCGAGGCGCGATCGCCAAGGGCCGCAAGTTCGAGCTGTTGAAGGCGCCGGGCGTGCCCTGGGACTTGATCTTCGCCTCGGGCGTGCTCGACCACTCGCCCGATTCGGCCGAGCTGGTGCGCCTGATCGCCGCCCGAGCGCCGACGGTCTTTGTCTGGACCCACCTCTATGCGCCGGGCCGCTGACGCACCCCACGGATAGACGAGGTCGAGCGCGACGGGCTGCGCCTGGCCTACCACCAGCGCGTCTGTAGGAACCGCGACCGCGCCGTGCTTCTCACCCGGGACGACCTCTTCGCGCTTCTCCGCGGCCACGGCTTCGATGGGATCGATATCCACCGCGAGGAGCGCGCGCCCGGCATCCACCGCGGGAGCGCGCGCCCGGCCGGATGTCCTCCATCAGCCTGCCGGCCCGGCGCTGAGCCTACGCGGGCGTCAGGCCCGGATCATCGCGAACAACGCGCACCGCCCAGGCTCGCCGCCGCCGTCCCCGGGGCAGGACGACCTTGGTCACGCCGTCGTGAAGGTCGGCCTTCCCGCCGCCCGAGGACGCGGACGCGACGCACATCTACGTCTCGGGAACCGCCCTTCGCGGCGCGCCGTCGCACCCCACGCCATCCATCCACAGTTGCTGTAACGTTCTTGTTGGCGACATCACACTGTAATTCGAGCGTCAGGACTTCGTTAAGTAAACCTCGGACATGGCCCTCGCCCCCGCCCTCGACCTCCGTTCCACCGCCGAGCCCCTTCCGGCCCACGCGCCCTCCAACATCGAAGCCGAGCAGGCGCTGCTGGGCGCCATCCTGTTTGACAACGCTGCCTTCGAGCGTGTCGGCGACATCCTGAAGCCGCCTCACTTCTACGAGCCCTTCCACCAACGGCTGTTCGCCGCGATGGAGGAGCACATCCGCAAGGGCCAGCTGGCTGAGCCGATCGTTCTGATGGAGCGGTTCCGCCGCGACGTCGCCTTCGACGAGCTGGGCGGGCTGAGGTACCTGGCCGACCTCGTCGACCGCGCCCCGCCCGCCTCCAATGCGCCCGACTATGCGCGCGTGATCCATGACCTGGCGCTCCGGCGCGAGCTGATCCGCATCGGCGGCGACATCTCGACCCAGGCGTCCGGCCGACGCCGACCACGCCGCCCGCGAGCAGATCGAGCAGGCCGAGCAGCAGCTCTACGCCCTGGCCGAGACAGGGACTTCCTCGACCGGCTTCATGCCCCTGGCCGACGCCCTGCGCGGCGCCGTCGACATGGCCGCGGAGGCCTACTCCCGTGACGGGGGCCTGGCGGGACTGTCCACCGGCCTGATCGATCTGGACAAGATGCTGGGGGGCCTGCACCCCTCGGACCTGATCATCCTCGCGGCGCGGCCTTCCATGGGCAAGTCGTCGCTGGCGATGAACATCGCCTTCGACGTGGCGCGCCACTACGCCTGGGAGCCGCAGATCGACGGCTCGCGCAAGACCGTCAACGGCGGCGTCGTCGCCTTCTTCTCGCTGGAAATGTCGGCCGAGCAGCTGGCCATGCGCCTTCTGGCCGAGGTGTCCGGCGTTCCGTCGGACAAGATCCGCAAGGGCGAGATCGACGCCTCGGAGTTCGGGCAGATCCGGGACGCCGCCATGGAGATCCAGGAATCGCCCCTGTTCATCGACGACACCGGCGGCATCTCCATGGCCCAGCTCGCCGCCCGCTCGCGCCGGCTCAAGCGGACCACGGGCCTGGACCTGATCGTGGTCGACTACCTGCAGCTGATCACAAGCTCCGACCGCGGCCGCAATGACAACCGCGTGCAGGAGGTCACCGAGATCACCCAGGGACTTAAGGCCCTGGCCAAGGAGCTGTCGGTGCCGGTGCTGGCGCTGGCGCAGCTGTCTCGCCAGGTCGAGAACCGCGAGGACAAGAAGCCCCAGCTGGCGGACCTGCGTGAATCCGGTTCGATCGAGCAGGACGCGGACGTGGTGATGTTCATCTTCCGCGAGGCCTACTACAAGAGCCGCACCGAGCCCCGCGAGGGGACGCCCGAGCACCTGGCCTGGCAGGAGGAGATGGACCAGATCCGCCACCACGCCGAGGTGATCATCGGCAAGCAGCGGCACGGCCCGATCGGGACGGTGAAGCTGAGCTTCAACGAGAACCTGACCAAGTTCGGCAATCTCGCCCGGTTCGATCCGCGTTGATCGACGCCGCCCAGGCCCGCCTGACCGTCGACCTCGACGCCCTGGCCAGGAACCTCGCGTTCCTCAGGGCGGTCACGCAGGGCGCGGAGATCGCGCCCGTGGTCAAGGCCGACGGCTACGGCCTCGGCGCGGCTCCCGTCGCGCGCCGGCTTTGGCGGGAAGGGGCGAGGTCCTTCTTCGTGGCCCGTCTGGTCGAGGGCGAGCGGCTTCGCGCCGACCTCGGCCCGGAGCGGCCCGCCGCGATCTTCGTGCTGGACGGCGCGACCGCCGGCGCCATGCCGAGGCTCTCGGCCGCCGACCTGATCCCCGTGCTGAACAGCCCCGCCCAGGTGGAGGAGGCCTCGGCCTTCGCCGCCGTCAACGGCCCCTCGCCCGTCGCGCTGCACATCGATACGGGGCTGAACCGGCTGGGCCTGCGGCCCGAGGAAGCCGGCGCCCTGGCGGCGGCGCGCGGACGGATGGACAGGCTGGACCTGCGGCTGGTGATGAGCCACCTCGCCTGCGCCGCCGACCCGGACCATCCGATGAACCGGCGCCAGCTCGATGCCTTCCTGGAGGCGGCCGAGCGCTTCCCCGGCGCGCCGCGCAGCTTCGCCAACTCCGGCGGGATCTTCCTCGGCCCGGACTACCATCTCGACATGGTGCGGCCCGGGATCACCCTCTACGGCGGCGGGCCGCGCGAGCGGCATGATCCCAGGATCGAGGCCGTGGCCCGCCTGGAGGCTCCGATCCTGCAAGTCCGCACCGCCCCTCCCGGCGAGACGGTCGGCTACGACGCCACCTTCACCGCCAGCGCTCCCACGCGCATCGCCATCGTCGCGGCCGGCCATGCCGACGGCTATCTGAGGTCCTCAGCCGGCCGAGGCTTCGTCTGGTTCGAAGGCGCCCGTCGCCGCGTGCTCGGCAGCGTCTCGATGGACCTGTTGGCGGTCGACGTCTCCGAATGCCCATCGGCCCAGCCCGGACAGATGATGCAGGTCATCGGACCTGACGCGCCGGTCGACGAGGTGGCGGCTGCGGCCGGCACCATCTCCTACGAAATCCTGGTGCGGCTCTCGAGCCGCGCGGCCAGGACCTATCTCGGGGAAACCGGCTAGCAGGCTGTTGAAGAAGTCCGTAGCGCGTCCGGACTGGGCATGATTCACTCCTTCCCAGAGACGGTTCAATGGAAGGCGGGATGCGCGGTTCGGATAGGCGCTCTGGGTCGTTGTTTTCGTATGTGGACCTGGAGGTGCGGGTCCGACGCGATCACCCGCTGCGGCGGATCAAGCAGTTTGCCGACGCGGCGCTGGAAGCGCTGAGCGAGGATTTCTCGGTGCTGTACGCGGCGCGGATGGGCCGCCCGTCGATCCCGCCGGAGATGCTGCTGCGGGCGATGCTGCTGCAGGCGTTCTACTCGATCCGCTCCGAGCGGCAGCTGATGGAGCGGCTGGAGTTCGATCTGTTGTTCCGCTGGTTCGTGGGGCTGGGGGTGGACGATCCGGCCTGGGACCACTCGAGCTTCACCAAGAACCGGGACCGGCTGCTGGACGGGGAGATCGCGGCCAAGTTCCTGGCCGCGGTGCTGGCGCAGCCCAAGGTGAAGCGGCTGCTGTCCACCGACCACTTCAGCGTCGATGGCACGCTGATCGAAGCCTGGGCGTCGATGAAGAGCTTCAAGCCCAGGGACCAGGGCGACGACGACGCCCCACCGCCCTCGGGAGGCCGCAACGCCGAGGTCGACTTCAAGGGCCAGAAGCGCTCGAACGAGACGCACGAGAGCACCACCGATCCGGAGGCCAGGCTCTACCGCAAGGGCTCGGGCATGGAGGCCAAGCTCTGCTTCATCGGCCACACCCTGATGGAGAACCGCTCGGGCCTGATCGTGGACACCCGCCTGACCACGGCCGACGGCCATGCCGAGCGGATCGCGGCCCTGTCGATGATCGAGCCGCGCGCGGACCGCCCCCGCGCCATCACCTTGGGCGCGGACAAGGCCTACGACGCCGAGGACTTCGTCAACGAGCTGAGGTCGATGAACGTGCGCGCGCACGTGGCCCAGAACACCAACCGCCGCCGCTCGGCCATCGACGGGCGCACCACCCGCCATGCCGGCTACGGCATGAGCCAGAAGATCCGCAAGCGCATCGAGGAAGGCTTCGGCTGGATCAAGACCGTAGCCGGCCAGCGTAAGACCAGGTTCAGGGGCCGCGACAAGGTCGGATGGGCCTTCGCCTTCGCCGCGGCGGCCTACAACCTGGTGCGCCTGCCCAAGCTGCTGGAGAACCCGGCATGAGCCGCCGCGCTTCGGCTCTGGCCAAGGCCTTCCAAGGCCGCTGGCGCATCGCCGAGATGGACGTGTGGGACAACGACTATCTCGACCTGGTCGAGCCGGCCCACATCACCTTCGAAGGCGCACACGACGGCAGTTTCGTCTTCGGGGCCGTCAAGGCTTGGCTCGACGTCCGCTACGGCGCCCGCGACGGCTCGGCCTGCGCCGAGTTCTCCTGGGAAGGCTTCAACGACGCAGATCCGGCCTGCGGCCGAGGCTGGGCCGCCATTGGAACCGCCGGGCGACTCGTCGGGCACATCTTCATCCACAACAGCGACGACTCAGGCTTCGTCGCCGAACCTGACTGAGTTGTTCAACAGCCTGCTAGTCTTACTGTGTCATAAACTGCGGATCTGACGCGGCGCTTCCATCGCTCGTGCGCAGCATGGACATCGTTGCAAACGATTGGCCAGAGCGATGGTCAGGCGTCGACGAATGGTCGGAATGGAGGTCGGCACGTGCCGCTCCGTTCGGATGGGGAGCGCCGCGGGGTCTGTAATCTTCGGGAAGGCCAGGCGTTTGGCGGCCTTGGCCTCGAGATGCTGCTGAGGGGGGAATCGTCTCCCTCAGGGAGATCAGGAATCCGTAAGCGGCGATGCAGAGGCTGGCGTGGTGGTGGAAGCCGCGCCAACCTCGGCCTTCGTAATGGCCCAGGCCCAGCTCCTGCTTGAGCTCTTGATAGTCCCGCTCGATGCGCCACCTGAGCTTGGCGGTGTCGACCAGTTCGGCGATCGGGGTCGTGGCCGGCAGGGTCGAGAGCCAGTACTTGCTCGGTTCGGCCTCGCCTTGGGGCCACTCGATCAGCAGCCACTCCTCGGCATGCGCCTCGGATCGATTGAAGTCCCTGGAGGCTGGTCTCAGGCGCACGGCGGCGAAGCGGGAGCTGAGCTCGGCGTTGCTTCCCTCGCGCCAAGCCACGGTCCGCCAGGCCTCGGCCGGCAGCGCCTCAGCCAACGCCTTGGCCGACATCGGCTTGTGATCGCTGGTGCGGCGTGATCCGTGACGGTGGGCCGCCCCTTGCCGCTCCAGGGCTTGGGCGGCAGCGGGCCTTCGCCGGGTCGCCAGACGCTGAGCGTCGGTTGCACGCCCACGACATAGGTCAGATCAAGTTCCGTCAGGCCGGCGCGAAAGCCCCCGTCGGCCCCGTAACCGGCGTCGGCCAGGACCACGCCGGGCGCTATCCCCTGGGTCTTGGCCGTCCGGATCTGCTCGAGCGCGATCTGCGGCTTGGTCTGAAAGGCGATCTCCGCCGGGATCTTGGCCTTGCGCCGCAGCTCGGCGTCCTCGGCCCAAGCTTGCGGCAGATACAGCCGCCAGGCGATCGGCAGACTGGCGCCCGCGTTGGCCACCGACAGGCTCACCGCCACCTGGCAGTTGTCCTGCTTGCCCAGCTGGCCGCAATACTGCCGCGCTACGCCCACCGAGTGCTTGCCCTTCTTGGGAAAGCCGGTGTCGTCGACGATCCAGGCGCTGATCGGCCCATGCCGCTCGATCTTGGGCAGCACCCAACCCCGCACCCGGCCCAGCAAGATCGCGTCCGACCACGGCGCCTGGCCCACGAAATGCAGCAGAGACTGATGCTTGGCCGCCACCCGTGAGGGCGCTGTCACCGCTGCCAGCGGCTCCACGCTCTTGCGCTCCAGCGGCAGCAGCAGACCCAGACAGTAATCCTTCAGCGGCTCGGCACGGTCCGCATGGCCGATCACCTCGACCAGGGCGCCGACATAGGCGTCGAACGCGGCTTCACTCTCGGCGGTCCAGCTGTCCATGGCCCTCTGCCTCGTTGATCACGACGCAGCACCCTAACAAGTCGCCGGACCGCCCGAATCCCACTCCAGCCGCGACTTTCTGACTCGAGTAGAGACGAGACCTTGTCCGGTCGGATTGGCCCGCCTGCGCCGTCGGATCTTGCCGATCGGGCAGGAGAAGACCGCAGGCCGTAGCGGGGCTACGGCCAAGGGCTTCGACGCCCCCGATCGGCAAGAGCCGGCGGCCCTGCGGGTTGCGCTGGGACGCCCGCCCGCGGCGTTGCGCCGCTCGACCGATGCCCCACATCGCCCGTCGCGACGCGCCTTGCGGATCGAACGTCACAGCGCAACGCAGGCGGGCCAATCTGACCGGACGAGGCTCTAGCCCTGCTTCGGCGCGAGGCCGGCCAGCCGGTCGGGACCTACCGCGTCCACCGCGGCCTTGAGGTCGGCCATGTCCGCGCCCGAGCCCTCGGCCTCGACCATGAAGCGGTTGGCGACCATCACGCCGTACTTGCCGGACCTGGAGCTCTTGTCCCACTCCTCATGCACCATCCGGCCGTCGACCATGTGGGTCTTCTCGTAGCCCGTGTCGGTCTCGCGGCTGGTCTGGACGCCGAAGGCGCCGCCGAGCGCGGCCAGGGCGCCGGCGGACGCCACGTCGCTGACCGTCAGGGTGATCTGGGCGTCGCCCTTGCTGTAGACGCCTTCGACGCTGGAACCGGACAGGCCCCCCGCTGAGCCGCTCTCGGAGGTGAGCGAGGTGCGCGCATAGCCCGACGGCAGGCTCGCCGGCATGAAGCCCTTCAGCGTCTCGGCTGGGACCGCCTGGACCGCGGGCTGGCCACCGTCGGCGGCGGCCTGCATGTCCTTGGCCGCCTGCTCGGCCCGCTTGGAGACGGCTTCGAGCTGGCCAAGGTCCACCTTGGCGCCGCCGACGTTGACCACGCCCGACGGCGCCGTGTTGCGGGCCAAGCCGCCCATCATGCCCGCGCCCACGACGGCGCCCGTGACGACCCCGACCACCACCCAGACCACCACGGCGACCACGATGGTGACGATGGTGTAGGCCATCGCCTTGTCCTCGGGCGCCTTCATCAGCTTGGGCAGGCCCAGATAGAGCAGGTAAAGGCTGTAGAGGCCGAGGATCGTCAGGATGCTCAGCGCGGGCAGCAAGCCGAACACCGCCGCGACCCAGGCCGCCGTGGAGGCGTAGACCGCCACCTTGAAGGCCTGGATGCGGTCCTTGGTCCCGCCGAAGTTCGGCGCCAGGGCGTCGATGATCACGGCCAGGACGAAGACGCCCACGAGGCCGAGGACGTAGCCGACCACCGCCTGGGACAGGGACGCCACGAGCGAGGGACGGAACCTGACGACGAAGAAGCCATAGCCGAAGATCTGCGAGCCGATCAGGCGCGCCACCGGTCCGATCGCGGCCAGGATGCAGGCGTAGCCCAGAAACAAGCCCTGCACGGTGGCCGGCTCGGCCGCGATCCGGTCCCACTCGGCGATGGGCGACAACAGGATGTTCTTGACGCGCGTGACGAGGCCGCTGGAGACCGGCCCTTGATCGACAGACGACATAGCCCAGCCCTCTCTGTCGGATGTTCAGGGCCTCAGCATAGGCGCCTTTCGCCTCTGAGGTGAACAGCGTTCGCGCAGGAGGGGCGCGGGCGGCCGTCGCAGCCGGCGCGCCGCGACTCGCGCCGGCTTGCTATGATCGGACTGCCCTTACCAAGGAGAATGCCCGCGTGGCACGGGACGGCGCCATCTATGTCTGCCAGAGCTGCGGCGCGGTCCACTCCAAGTGGTCGGGCCAGTGCTCGGCGTGCAACGCGTGGAACACCCTGGTCGAGGAGCTCCAGTCGCGCCCGCCCGGCGCGCTGGCCGCGCCGCGCACAGGCCGGGGCCGGGGGCTGAGCTTCGAGGCGCTGGCGTCGCAGTCCCCTTCCCCGCCCCGTCTCGAGACGGGTCTGGAGGAGTTCGACCGGGTCTGTGGCGGCGGCCTCGTGCGAGGCTCGGCCGTGCTGCTCGCCGGCGATCCGGGCGTGGGCAAGTCGACGCTCCTGCTCCAGGTCTGCGCCGCCGCGGCGGCCCATGGCGCGTCCTGCGCCTATGTCTCGGGCGAGGAGGCGGTCGAGCAGATCCGCGCGCGGGCTCTGCGGATGGGCCTGGGCGCGAGCCCCGTGAAGCTCGCCGCCGAGACCGCGTTGCGGGAGATCCTGAGCGGCCTCAAGCGCGAGCGGCCCGACCTGGTGGTGGTGGACTCGATCCAGACCCTCTGGAGCGACGCCCACGAGGCCGGCCCCGGCTCGGTGACCCAGGTGCGCGCCGCGACCGCCGAGCTGGTGCGCCTGGCCAAGGCCCAGGGGACCTGCGTCGTTATGGTCGGGCACGTCACCAAGGAGGGCCAGATCGCCGGGCCGCGCGTCGTGGAGCACATGGTCGACGCGGTCTTCGCCTTCGAGGGCGAGCGCGGCTATCCCTTCCGCATCCTGCGCGCCGCCAAGAACCGCTTCGGCGCCACCGACGAGATCGGCGTGTTCGAGATGTCGGACGCGGGCCTCAGGGAAGTGCGCAATCCCTCGGCCCTGTTCCTGAACGAAGGCGGCGAGCGGGCGGCGGGCGCAGCCGTCTTCGCGGGCATCGAGGGCTCGCGCCCGGTGCTGGTGGAGTTCCAGGCCCTGGTGGCGCCCTCGGCCTACGGCACGCCGCGGCGCGCAGTGGTGGGCTGGGACTCCGGGCGCCTCGCGATGGTGCTGGCCGTGCTCGAAGCCCGCTGCGGCCTTGGATTCGGCGACCGCGATGTCTACCTGAACGTCGCCGGGGGTCTGCGAATCAGCGAACCTGCCGCAGACTTGGCCGCAGCCGCGGCCCTGACGTCCTCGGCGGTGGACGCTCCCTTGCCGCAGGACTGCGTGGTGTTTGGTGAAGTGAGCCTTTCCGGAGACGTGCGCCCCGTGGGCCGGATGGAGGCCCGCCTGAAGGAGGCCGCCAAGCTCGGCTTCGCCCGCGCCCTGGCCGCGCCGGCCGCGGCGGACGCTGCGGCCCTCGCGATCACCGGCGTGGCGCGCCTGAGCGACGCCGTGCGCCGGATCGCCGAACGGGACTGGGATTGACCGGGATGGAGACCTGCCGGTGACCCTGTTCGATCTCATCGCCATCCTGACCATCCTGGTCTCGGGCGTTGTGGGGTTCGTGCGCGGGGCGACGCGAGAGGTGATCACCGTCGTCGCCTTCGTGGCGGCCGTGGCGATCGCGGTCCTGAGCCTCAGGTTCACCGGCGCCCTGGCGCGCCATGCGATCCATCCCGCCGTCCTCGGCAACGCGGCCGCCGTCGTGGCCGTGTTCGCCCTCGCCTATGTGCTGATCCGCCTCGCGGGCTCAAAGCTGACCCGGAAGGTGCAGACGACCCGCGCCCTGACGACGGCGGACCGTGCGGTCGGCGTGGGGTTCGGCCTGGTCCGGGCCGTGGTCCTGCTGGGCGTCTTCTACCTGGTGTTCAACGCCGCCACGCCGCCCGAGCGCGTGCCGCGATGGATCAAGGATGCGGCGCTCTATCCCCTCTGCGAAAGCGCTGGTCATGTGCTAATGGCCATGGCCCATCAGGGCTCGGCTGTCGCCGACACCGCCGGCCCGGTGCTGGAGAACGCGGTGAAGGACGGCGCAACCGAGAGGCCCCGGTCCAAGCCGGCCGGCCGAGACCGCGGTTATGGCGAAAGCTCCCGCAAACGCATGGACGAGCTGGTGGAGAAGGCGCGATGACTGCACGGCCTGTCCGCGACCCCGACGACGACACGCTCCGTCTGGAGTGCGGCGTGTTCGGGATATTCGACGCCGACGACGCCAGCGCCGTCACCGCCCTCGGCCTTCACGCCCTGCAGCATCGCGGCGAGGAGGCCTGCGGCATCGCCAGCTACGACGGCCAGCGGTTCCACAACGAACGCCACATGGGACACGTAGGCGAGGCCTTCGGCAACGGCGACCTTCCGGCGCGGCTGCCCGGACGCAACGCCATCGGCCATACCCGCTATTCCACGGCCGGCGGCAGCGTCATCCGCAACATCCAGCCGATGTTCGCCGACCTGGAGTCGGGCGGCATCGCGCTGGCCCACAACGGCAACCTCACGAACTTCTTCTATCTGCACGAGCGGCTGAAGGGAGAAGGCGCGATCTTCCAGTCCACCTCGGATTCGGAGGTCATCCTTCACCTCATCGCCCGGTCGCGGAAGGGCAAGATCGTCGAGAAGTTCATCGACGCGCTGAAGGAGATCGAGGGCGGCTACGCCCTGATCGCTCTCACCAACAAGAAGCTGATCGGCGTGCGCGATCCCCTCGGCATCCGGCCCCTGGTCCTCGGCGACCTTGGCGGCAAGCCGGTCTTGGCGTCGGAGACGCGCGCCCTGGACATGGTCGGGGCGGCCTTCGTGCGCGACATCGAGCACGGCGAGATGGTGGTCATCTCGGCGGACGGCATCGAGTCCCTGAAGCCGCTTCCCGCCGCCAAGGCCCGCCCCTGCATCTTCGAATACGTCTACTTCGCCATGCCCGACAGCGTGGTCAACGGGCGCTCGGTCTACGAGGTGCGCAAGCGAATGGGCCAGCGCCTGGCCCAGGAGACCGGCGTGCCCGCCGATGTGGTGGTCCCGGTGCCGGACTCCGGGGTGCCCGCGGCGCTGGGCTACGCCCGGGAGGCCGGCATCCCCTACGAGATGGGCCTGATCCGCAACCACCACGTCGGGCGCACTTTCATCCAGCCGACCCAGGGCGCGCGCGAGCTGGCCGTGCGCATGAAGCAGAGCCTCAACCGCACCGTCCTGGCCGGCAAGCGGGTGCTGCTGGTCGACGATTCCATCGTGCGCGGCACGACCACCGTCCGTCTCATGCGGATGGTGCGCGAGGCTGGCGCCAAGGAGGTCCACCTCCGCTCCGCCTCGCCGCCGATCAAGTATCCCGACTTCTACGGCATCGACATGCCGGACCGCGACAAGCTGCTGGCGGCCAACAAGGACCTGAAGGAGATGGAGAAGTTCCTCGAGGTCGACAGCCTGGGCTTCCTGTCGGTGGACGGGCTCTATTGGGCAATGGGGGCCGGACCGCGGAACCCGGACACGCCCCAGTTCACCGACCACTACTTCACGGGGGAATATCCGACCCGACTTCTGGACCGCGAGCTGGCCGAGGGCCGCAACGAGCTCGTCGAGCGCCAGCTCTCGCTGCTGGTCAGCGCCTGACCTGCGGGCCCGTTAGGCGGACGCCGGCGACAACGCCGCGGCGGCGCGGGCGATCATCCGCTCCTCGTTGGCGGCGACCCACTCGAACAATCGTTGGTCCTCGGCCTGATAGCGTCGCAGGCTCTGTTCCAAGTCCGGTTCCACGGTCAGCCGGTCCGAGCCGCTGGCGTTCCTGTGGAGGTCCTCGCTCCACGGACATCCAAGCGCCTCAGCCAAGGCTTTCAGCAGACGGTTGATCCCGGCGGGAGTCACCACCGCGAGATAGCGCGCCCGGATGATCTCGATCGCAGTGTCGGCGCTGGCTTCACCGCAGATCGTCCTGCACTGGTCCGCACGCCATCCGCTCCAGTCGTCCCTTGCGGAGATCCAACGCCTGATGACGACGTTGACGTCGGCATCCCAGCGCACCCTGAGCTTTCGACGACGATCCACTTCGCCCGCATAGCCGCCCGTCCAGTAGCCATAGATGGACCGCGCCCTGTCGACGGGATCGCGCACGACGCCGACGTAGACCGGCGACTTGCCAAGCAAGGGCGCCAGCTCGTCCTCGGCCTCGTCGTAGCCGAAATGGCCACATATGACGTCGAGCGCCATACGCCGGTCGGCCGGCAGGTGCTCCAGCCACGCTGCATAGCTTGCCGCGCCCAGCATGGCGCAATGCGGCCGAAGCAGGCTCCTGAGCCCGGCCCGCAAGGATGTGCCGCCCGTCTTGTAGGCGTGCGGAAACACCAGCGTGTGCTCAGCCAGCCGTCCGGCCCCCACGTCGGCGGACCGCAGAGGCACGACCATGGGGTTGAACGTGCGCTCCGGATCGGATCGCGCCGAGAGGGCTGTGATTTCGGCCTCGTCGCGCAGGCGGGCCAGCCGCCCCGCCGCCGCCGGATCATTCGCAGCCACCTTGGCGATCGCAGTCAGCTGGAGTTCGGACTTCGAGGCCCGGCCTTTACGAACGAACAGCCGGAAGAGGCGCGCGTGGCGAGCCGACGTCTTCCCGCCTGCCCCCTGCAATCGCTCTAGCGCGTTGATCTCCGCGTCCTGGTCGCCCGTCCGGCGCGACAGCCACTCCAATCGACTCAACACGTCGCACAAGGTCGCCGCATCGGCCGCGCCTCCCCCATCCGGCGCTTCGACCCACGCGCGAAGATGAGTTGTCGCCCGTCCGAGATCGTTCAGCTTGCTGCAGAGCTGGTAGAGGCGCCAGCGGATGGCGGCAGGGCTTTGTTCGGATGACTGAAGCCGCGCCTCGGCCAGCTCGACCTGGCGCTCGAACGCGTCCAGATCGCCGCGCGCCTTGGGCGGGCGCAGCGGCATCGCCACCCGCTTGGCGCTCGCGTCCTCGAGGATCAACTGATGGCGCATGGCCTCATCGGCTCGACCCAGCCGCTCGTACAGTTCGACGAGACGCCGGTGACTGCGCAGGTCGCCGCCGATCGCCTCGATTCGGCGCTCCAGCGCCTCCGCTTCGCCTTCGACATCGCCTGCGAGTTGATGAAGGCTGATCAGATGGCTCCAGCCCTTCGGGTCCGACGGATCGGCGTCGAGCCGTCGTGCCACCAGGTCGATCTCGGTAGAACGGTCCGGCTGGCCGTGGACGCGGAGACGCTTGAAGCGCAAGTGCTCATGGCTGTCCGCGGGCCCCTCCGTCCGCAGGCCAGTTTCGTCCGGGCTCTTGCTCATCTTGCGGACCATGCCTTCCAACAGATGGCCACAGTCTGGACGGGTCGTACAGGCTGCCGCAACGCCGCTGGAAGACCGTCAGGCCGCGTCATCCGGTTCCGTCGGACGGCCTCGTCGCGTTGCTCGTTCTTGGCCTTCCGCCACCTCGTCCGGCTCCACCTGCGCCGAGGGCTGGAAGCGCCCTAGTGCTGCGACTCAAACGAATGGTCCACCATTCGTTTGAGCCTCGCAGCACAAGTCTTTGATTTAGTGCATCGAACCACAGGCGGATGATGAATTATCCGTCTGCTACGATGCACTAGTGTGGTGGATCAGAAGTTCGCATGATGATGGCGGCTCCCGCAGTTGCGAACTTCTGATCCTTAAACCACACTAGAATTATAGACTTGCCAGCGTCCCGATCCATTCCGAAGTTCGCATCTGCCTGGCAAAAAGCGCTGGCGAACTTCGGAATCGGGACACTAGCGATCGAACTTGGTCGACAGAATGACCGAAGAGGTCGTGCGCTCGACCCCCTCGAGGGCCCCAATGGCGTCGATCAGGGCGTCCATCTCTCCCACCGACGGCGTCACCGCCTCGGCGATCATGTCGAAGGGACCGCTGACCGAGTGCAGCGCCCTGACGTCGGGCATCCTGCGGATCGCCGCCTCGACGCCGGCGGACTGCTTGGGCCCAACCGTGATCAGGAGCAGCGCCCGGATCGCGCCCTTCTCGCTCGCCTCGGAGACGCGCACCGTATAGCCGGCGATCACGCCGATCCGTTCCAGGCGCGAAAGCCAACTCTGGATCGTCGTGCGCGACACGCCGAGCTCGCGCGCCAGCAAAGCCGTGGAGGCGCGGGCGTTCTCGCGCAGGCGCGACAGCAGGGCCTTGTCCAGCCGGTCCATGGCGTTTCGCCGAACATAGCATGAAATCCGCCGAAGAGGGTCGTCCATTTCGGCGCTCATGGCCTGGATTCCGGCAGTCCCTGTCCCCATCCTCGAAGACCCGCAGTCAGGAGGAATCGCCATGCGCGAAGTCGCCGTCGTCGGCGCCGGCAAGATCGGATCCATGATCGCCGACTTCCTGGGAGGATCCGGCCGCTACCGCGTCACCGTGAT
Source organism: uncultured Alphaproteobacteria bacterium (assembly GCA_963775275.1). GTDB lineage: Bacteria > Pseudomonadota > Alphaproteobacteria > Caulobacterales > Caulobacteraceae > JANWHQ01. Next base: position 4,274,060 of record CAVZII010000005.1, read on the forward strand.
CGACCGTTCGGCTGAACAGCTGGCGCGGCTGGAGACCTCCGCCCCGGTCCGCCGCATCCAGCTCGACGTGACCGATCCGGACGCCCTGGCCGCCCGGCTCGATGGCCAGCTGGCCGTGCTCAGCGCGGCGCCATACCACCTGACACGAACCGTGGCCGAGGCGGCCAAGCGCGCCGGCGCTCACTACCTGGACCTGACCGAGGACGTGGCCTCGACCCGCCACGTCAAGGCCCTGGCCGAGGACGCCGAGGCCGCCTTCATTCCCCAGTGCGGTCTCGCGCCCGGCTTCATCACGATCGTGGCGGCGGACCTGTGCAAGCGGTTCGACACCTTGCACGACGTGCGCATGCGCGTGGGCGCCCTGCCGAAGTACCCCTCCAATGCGCTGAACTACAATCTGACCTGGTCCACTGACGGGCTGATCAACGAGTACTGCGAGCCGTGCGAGGCGCTGGTGAACGGCGAGCTGCACGAGACCTCGCCCCTGGAGGAGCTCGAGGAGTTCGCCCTGGACGGCGTGACCTACGAGGCCTTCAACACCTCCGGCGGCCTTGGGACGCTGTGCGAGACGCTGAAGGGCAAGGCGCGGAACCTCAACTACAAGACCATCCGCTATCCCGGCCACGCCCACATCATGAAGGCGCTGCTCAACGACCTGAGGCTGCGCGACCGCCGTGACGTGCTGAAGGACATCCTCGAGAACGCCGTCCCGGCGACCTTGCAGGACGTGGTCATCGTCTTCGTCACCGTCTCGGGCGAGCAGCAGGGACGGCTGGTGCAGGAGACCTACGCCAACAAGATCTACAGCCAGCCGATCGGCGGGCGGGTGCGCAGCGCCATCCAGATCACCACCGCCGCCGGGATCTGCGGGGTGCTGGACCTTCTGGCCGAAGGCCGCCTGCCGAGCCGCGGCTTCGTCCGACAGGAGGACATCGCGCTCGGCCAGTTCCTCGACAACCGGTTCGGGCGCTACTACGCCTCCGCCGAGGACGCGGCGCGCCCTGCGCCTGCGCGCCGCCGGCTCGCGGAGGCCCGGGCATGATCAAGGCGGCGGCCATCGAGCGGCCGGGGCCGGCGTCCGCGCCCGACGAGGCGCGCGCGCTGCTTCGCGGCCTTGGCGTGGGCCCTGAGGTGTTCGCGCCCGACGGATCCATCGAGGCGCGCACGCCCATCACCGGACAGACGATCGGCCGCCTCGAGGCCGTCTCGCGCGAGGAAGCCGGCGTCAGGATCGATCGGGCGCACCAGGCCTTCCTCGCCTGGCGCAAGGTCCCCGCACCCCGGCGCGGCGAACTCGTCAGGCTGTTCGGCGAGGAGCTGAGGGCCGCCAAGGCCGAGCTCGGCGCCCTGGTGACGCTGGAAGCCGGCAAGGTGGCGTCAGAGGGCCTGGGCGAAGTCCAGGAGATGATCGACATCTGCGACTACGCCGTCGGCCTGTCGCGTCAGCTCTTCGGCCTGACCATCGCCACAGAGCGCGCCGAGCACAGGATGATGGAGACCTGGCGCCCGCTGGGAGTCGTTGGCGTGATTTCGGCCTTCAACTTCCCCGTGGCGGTCTGGAGCTGGAATGCGGCCCTCGCCTTGGTCTGCGGCGACGCCGTGGTCTGGAAGCCGTCGGAGAAGACACCGCTGACGGCGCTGGCGGTCCAGGCCCTGTTCGAGCGCGCAGCCGCCCGGTTCGGCGAGGCCCCCGAGGGCCTCTCCACCCTCCTGATCGGCGGCCGTGACGCCGGCGAAGCGCTGGTCGACCATCCCCTGGTCCCGCTCGTCTCGGCCACCGGCTCGACCCGGATGGGACGGGAGGTGGGACCGCGGCTCGCCGCCCGCTTCGCACGCCAGGTGCTGGAGCTCGGCGGCAACAACGCCGCGATCGTGGCCCCGACCGCCGACCTCGATCTGACGCTGCGAGGGATCGCCTTCGCGGCCATGGGCACGGCCGGCCAGAGGTGCACGACCCTGCGCCGGCTCTTCGTGCACGATGGCGTCCACGATGCCTTCGTCGGACGCCTGAAAGCCGCCTACGCCTCGGTTGAGGTGGGCGATCCGCGCGAGCCGGGGACCCTGGTCGGGCCGCTGATCGACCGGGCGGCCTTCCAGGTCATGCAGGACGCCCTGGACCAGGCCAGGGCGGAGGGTGGAGAGGTCATCGGCGGCGAGCGCGTCGATGTCGCCGGCCAGGACGCCTTCTATGTCCGCCCGGCCCTCGTCCTCATGCCGCGCCAAAGCGAGGTGGTTCGCCGCGAGACCTTCGCGCCCGTCCTCTACGTCATGCGCTATCGCGACCTGGACGACGCCATCGCCCTGCACAACGACGTTCCCCAGGGCCTGTCGTCGTCGATCTTCACCAACGACCTGCGTGAAGCCGAGCGGTTCATCTCGGCCGAGGGCTCGGACTGCGGCATCGCCAACGTCAACATCGGTCCCTCGGGCGCCGAGATCGGCGGAGCTTTCGGCGGCGAGAAGGAGACCGGCGGCGGGCGCGAGGCCGGCTCGGACAGCTGGAAGGCCTACATGCGGCGCGCCACCAACACCATCAACTACGGCCGCACCCTGCCCCTGGCTCAGGGAGTGAAATTCGACATCAGGGAGCCTGACTGACGGCTTGCCGCCGCTGCTTTGACATGGTCAATGCCCGCAGCTGTCGGCGGAGGAAGCGGCATGAAGTTCGGCGTTTTCGACCACGTGGACGATTCCGGCCTTGACCAGGCCGAGCACTTCGAAACCCGCCTGAAGCTGGTCGAGGCGCTGGACCGGCTGGGCTACGACACCTACCACACCGCCGAGCACCACGGCACCAACCTGGGCTTCGCCCCTTCGCCCAGCGTCTATCTCTCGGCCGTCGCCCAGCGCACCCGGCGCCTGAAGTTCGGCCCCCTGGTCTATCTGCCTGCGCTCTACCACCCCATGCGCCTGGCCGAGGAGATCTGCATGCTCGACCAGATGAGCCGCGGTCGCCTGCAGGTGGGCGTGGGCTCGGGCGCAGTCTGGATCGAGCAGAAGATCTACGGCATCGATCCGGCCAGCGTGCGCGAGCGGTTCGTCGAGGCCCGCGACATCGTCCTGCAGGCCCTGACCTGTGACGAGGTGAACTATTCGGGCAAGTACTACCGGGTCGACGGCTTCCCGATGGTGATGAAGCCCTATCAGAAGCCGCGTCCGCCCCTGTGGTACGGCCTGGGCAGCCCGGAATCGGCGGTCTGGTGCGCCGCCAACTCGGCGAACGCCGTCTCCATGATGGGCGGCAAGGTCGCCCGCGGCCCCTTCGACCGCTACCGCGAAGAGTGGGACAAGCTCGGCCGCGCCGAAACGGAGCTGCCGGTGCTTGGCCTGAACCGGCACATCGTGGTCGCCGACACCGATGAGGAGGCGATGCGCATCGCCAAGGCCGCCTTCGCCAAGTGGCGCAACTCCTTCTCGTGGCTGTGGGACCTGAAGGGCGTGCCCTTTCCCTTCCCCTATCCGGAGACTTTCGAGGCCCAGATGGCGGCCGGTTTCGGCATCGCCGGCTCGCCGCGCACCGTGCGCGACGCCCTGGCCCGGGACGTCGACGAGGCCAACGCGACGGGGGTGATCGGCCACCTGATCTTCGGCTCGATCGCCTACGAGGACGCCCTGCGCTCGATCGAGCTCTTCGCGAACGACGTCATGCCGGCGCTGAAAAAGGAACCGGCGGCGACCTGAGGCCGCCGCCGGTCATGCCGTCATAGCCGGACGTTCCCTGTCAGAGGGCGTCCTTGGCCATGTTGATGGTCTTCTGCTGGGTGAACTCTTCCAGGCCTTCCTGGCCGTACTCGACGCCCAGGCCCGACTGCTTGGCGCCGCCGAACGGCACGTCGAAGGGCAGGTCGAGGTGTTTGTTCACCCAGATGGTGCCGGACAAGATCTGGGAAGCAACCTCCTTGCCGCGATCGAGGTCCTTGGTCCAGACCGTGCCGCCGAGGCCGTACTCGCTGTCGTTGGCTTCGGCGATCGCCTCGTCGAGGTTGGTGTAGCTCAGCACCGGCAGCACCGGGCCGAACTGCTCTTCCTTCACCAGCCGCGCGTCATGCGGGATGTCGCGCACGATGGTGGGCGGGATGAAGTAGCCCGGACGGTCGGGCAGCTCGCCGCCGGCGATGATCTTGCCGTTCTTGCGGGCGTCCTCGAGGTACTCCTTCACCTTCTCGTACTGCATCTTGTTCTGGATCGGGCCGAGCTGCGTGCCCTGCTCGAGGCCGTCGCCGAGCACCGCCTCCTCGGCGAGCTTGGCGAGCTCGGCGCAGAGCTCGTCGTACATGCTTTGCGGCGCATAGACGCGCTTGATGGCGAGGCAAACCTGGCCGGAGTTCATCGTCGCGCCGCCGAAGATCTTGGGCGCGACCTCCTTGGGATCGACGTCATCGAGCACGATGGCCGCGTCGTTGCCGCCAAGCTCGAGCGTGATCCGCTTCAGCGAGGAGGCGGCGCTGGCCATCACCTTCTTGCCGGTCGCCGTCGAACCGGTGAACGCCACCTTGGCGATGTCCGGGTGGGCGGTGATGAGGCCGCCGAGCTCGTTCTGATCGGCGATGACGTTGATCACGCCCGGCGGGAAGATGTCGGCGCACAGCTCCCCGAACAGCAGCGTGGTCAGCGGCGTCGTCGGCGCCGGCTTGCAGATCATGGTGTTGCCGGCCAGGAGCGCCGGTCCGACCTTGATCGACAGCAGGATGAGCGGGAAGTTCCACGGCGTGATCGCCGCCACCACGCCCAGAGGCGCGTGCTGCATGATGATCTTCGACTCGGCGTCGTCCTTCAGGACCTTCTCCGGCAGGTCGAGCGAGGCGAAGTACTGGATGCCGGCGGCGGTGCCGCCCACTTCCCACATCGCCATGGGCAGGGGCTTGCCCTGCTCCTGGGTGAGCAGGCGGGCGAACTCCTCCTGGCGGGCCATCAGGGCGTCGGCCAGCTTGTTCAGGAGCGCGGCGCGCTCCTTCAGGGGACGCTTGGACCAGGCGGGGAACGCGGCCTTGGCGGCGGCGACGGCCTGGTTGAGCTGGGCCTCATCGGCCCGCGGGCAGACGGCCACCACGTCTTCGGTGGCGGGATTGAGCACATCCATGGTCAGCGCGCCGGGCGTGAGTCGACCATTGATGAGCAGTTTGAAGTCCTTCATCGGGGTTTCCTGAGGAGGTAGGTGAATTTTGCGCGGCCCGGCGCCCCAGAGGCTCTTCCAGGCCGTGAGCACGCTAGCGGAAATCCAGGGCCATGTCGCGCCCTAAGCGGCGATCCTGTCGGTGCAACCGCGCCATTGCATCTTGCTTTCCGAGGACTAGCTTGCGCGCCGTCTCCAACCACAGGCGAAGGATAGGATCATGCGGGCGTTTTCAGTAACGGCGTTGGCTCTGGGCGCGGCGGCCCTCCTGGCAGGCTGCGGCAAGAAGAGCGAAGAGCCCGTGATGCCGTCGACGCCGCCGCTGTCGGCGGAGGAGTCGGCGGCCGCGCCGCCAGCGTCCGCGACCCCCGAGCAGCTCAAGATGGTCGCCGCCCTCCCCGCGCCCTACAACACGGGCGACCCGGCCGCGGGTCAAGCCAAGTTCGCCCAGTGCGGCTCGTGCCACACCATCGTCAAGGGCGGGCCGAACCTGATAGGACCGAACCTCTGGGGAGTCTACGGGACCAAGGCCGCCGAGGTCCCCGGCTTCGAGTTCTCCGACGAGATGAAGAGCTCGGGCATGACCTGGGACGCGCCGACGCTCGACAAGTGGATCACGAACCCCCGCGCGGTCCTGCCGCAGACCAAGATGACCTTCGTCGGCGTTCCGGACGAGAAGGACCGGCGCGACATCATCGCCTACGTGGCCACCCAGAGGGACCAGTAGCGCCTGGAGCCTATCCCAGCTACTCGGCGGCGGCCCGGCCCGGCCGGGCGTCCGTCGGGGGCGTGCGCCCGTCGCGGCGCGGCTCAGTGGCCTCGAACGCTTCGATCATCCGCGAGACCCACTGTGGCGAGCGCGTGCGCCCCGCCAGGAGATTGTAGAAGACCGGCACCACGAACAGGGTGAGCAGGGTCGCGAAGATCGCGCCGGAGAAGATCACCACCCCGATGGTCATCCGGCTGCCCGCGCCCGGGCCGGCGGACAGGATCAGGGGAAGCGATCCGAAGGCCGCCGAGATCGAGGTCATGATGATGGGTCGCAAGCGGATGCCGGCGGCCTCGATCACCGCCTCCGCCACCGAGCGACCCTGGTCGCGCAGCTGGTTGGCGAACTCGACGATCAGGATGCCGTTCTTGGCCGCGATGCCGATCAGGATGATCAGCCCGATCTCCGAATAGGTGTTGATCGTGGATCCGGCCATCAGCAGGCCGAACAGGCCGCCCAGCGCGGCGAGCGGTACGGTGAGCATGATCACCGCCGGGTGGATCCAGCTCTCGAACTGGGCCGCCAGGACCAGGAACACCAGAAGCAGGGCGGCGGCGAAAGCCAGGCCCACCGCGTTGGACGCCTCGAGGTAGTCCTTGGCCTGTCCGCCCCAGCCGATGACGATGCCCGAGCGCGGCTGCTTGGCCGCGAGCTGGCGGTAGAAGTCCACGGCCTCGGCGATGGTGTAGCCCGGCGCGAGCTCGGCGGTCAGGGTGACCGACCGCTGCCGGTCCGTGCGCGAGCGGTTCGGCGTGTCGCCGCGCACCTCCGTGTGCACGACATTCGACAACGGGATGAGCTCGCCCGACGAGCCCCTGACATAGAGGGTGTTCAGGTCCTGCAGGCTGCGCCGCTTGGAGAGATCCGTCTGCAGCCAGACATCGTACTCCTGTCCGTTCTTGACGTAGGTCGTCACCTTCTCGGAGCCGAACATGACCTCGAGCGCATGGCCGACGGCCTGGGCCGAGATGCCGAGGGCGGCCGCCTTGTCGCGGTCGAGGTCGACCATCAGGCGCGGCGAGGTCGGCTCGTAGTCCAGGCGCGCGCGCAACAGTCCCGGATTCTTCTGGGCCGCCGCGAAGAGCGGCTGAATCCAGCGCGCGATCTCCGGATAGTCGTTCCCCTCGGCGATGAGGTCGATGTTCGAGCCCGAGCCGCCGCCGTTGCGCTGGAAGGGCCCGCGCACGCTGGCGATGACCCGCACGCCGGTGATGCCGCGCAGCTGCCGGTTCAGCTCGGCGGCCACCGCCTGGGCTGAGACCTTGCGCTTGCTCCAGTCGGTCAGCACCACCGCGCCGAAGCCCGCGTTGAACTGGTTCTGGCTGAACCGCGGGACGCCGATGACGTAGAGCCTGACCACGCCCTGGCGGCGCAGGCGCTCGAGCGCGGGCATGGCCTTCAGCGCCTGGGCCCTGGTGTAGTCCCAGCCCGAGCCCTCGGGAGCCTGGATGTTCAGATCGACGCGGCCGCGGTCCTCGGCCGGCACCAGCTCCTTGGGCATGGCGAAGAACAGGCCGCCGGCCGCCGCCGCCAGCACCGCGACGCCCAGCCCCACGAAGAGGGCCGACCGACGGCTGGCCAGCAGCATCTCCAGCGACGCGCGGTAGGAGGCTCTGAGTCGTTCCACGGCCAGATTGACGTTGCGCGCGAGCCAGCCTTCGCCGCGGGCCGGCCGCAGCAGCTTGGAGCTGAGCATGGGTGAGAGGCTGAGGGCGAGCACGGCCGAGAAGAACACGGCCGCCGCGATCGCCACCGCCAGCTCCACGAACAGGCGGCCGATGTAGCCCGGCAGGACCATCAGGGGCGCGAAGACCGAGATCAGCACCACCGTCGTGGCGATCACGGCGAAGAAGACCTGGCGCGCGCCCCGCTCGGCCGCCACGAGCGGCGGCTCGCCCGAGTCGATCCGTCGCTGGATGTTCTCCACAACGACGATGGCGTCGTCGACGACCAGGCCGATCGCCAGCACCAGGGCCAGAAGCGTCAGAAGGTTGATCGAGAAGCCGAGCGGCTTCAGCACGATGAAGGTGGAGAGGATGCAGATCGGCGCCACGATCGAGGGGATCAGGGCCGAGCGCCAACTGCCGAGGAAGATGAAGTTCACCAGCGCCACCAGCAGCAGCGACAGGCTCATGGTGATCCAGACTTCCTTGATCGCGTCGCGGGTGAAGACGGTCCAGTCGACCGAGGCCTTCAGCTCGGTCCCCTGGGGCAGGCTGGCGTTGATCTCCTTCACGTCGTGCTTGACGGCCGCGGCGATCTGCAGATCGTTGGCCTGGGACTGGCGCGTGATGCCGAAGCCGATCTCGTCGACCCCGTTCAGCTGGAACATGCGCCGCCGCTCGTCGGGCCCTTCCTCGACATGGGCGATGTCCCCGAGGCGCGTGACGTAGGCGCCCTGCAGCCCTTCCTGGTTGGTCACGCCGTTCAGCGAGGCGCTGGAGGGACCGGTCGCCCCGGCGGTCGAGGAGGTCTGGCCGCGCACGGCGGAGCCGGGACGCATGATCGGCAGACGTGCGAAGTCCTCGGGGCGCGTGTAGCCGCGGTTCACGCGGATAGTAAAGTCCTTGGCGTCGGACTCCAGCGCGCCGGCGGGCAGCTCGACATTCTGGGAATTGAGCGCGGTCTCCACATCGTCGACGGTCAGGCCCCGGGAGGCCATGGCGTCCGCGTCGAGCCAGATGCGCATGGAGTAGAGCTGCGCCCCGACCATGTAGACATTGGCCACGCCGGGGATCGTCGACATCCGGTTGACCAGGTAGCGGTTGGCGTAGTCGGCCAGTTGCAGCCGATCCATGGTCTTGGAGGTCAGGGTGACGAAGATCAGCGCCTGGGAATCGGCGTTCGCCTTCGAGATCTGCGGCGAATCCGCCTGCTGCGGCAGCCGCGAGAGCACGCGCGAGACTGCGTCGCGCACGTCGTTGGCCGCCTCGTCGAGGTTCCGATCCAGCGTGAAGGTGATGTTGATCTGCGAGCGACCGTCTCGGCTGGAGGAGCTCACCCGGTCGATGCCCTGGATGCCCGAGACCTGCCGCTCGATAACCTGGGTGATCCGCTCCTCGACCACCTCGGCCGAGGCGCCGGTGTAGGTGGTCGAGATCGAGACCTGGGGCGGGTCGACGTTCGGAAGCTCGCGCACCGACAGGCCGGTGAAGGCGGCGAAGCCGACGACGCACAGGATGATGGCCGCCACCGCGGCGAACACCGGTCGCCGGACGGAGAGGTCCGAGAGGGTCATGAGGCGCGACGCCGGCCGCCCGCGCCGCCGCCCTCGAGCCGGACCGGCTGGTTGGGCTCCAGGCGGTTCACCCCGTCCGCGACGATGCGATCGCCGGGCTTGATCCCGTTCCTGATCTCGATGAAGCCGCCCTGGTCGGCGCCCGTCTCCACCTGCCGCTCCTCGGCGATCAGGCCGCCGGGCGTGGGCGTCAGCACATAGACGTAGGCGAGCTGGTTCTCGAACTGCACGGCCGCCTCCGGCGCCGCCATCGCCTGTCGCTGGCCCTGGTCGATCGTCACGCGCATGAGCATGCCGGGCTTCAGCCGCCCGTCGGGATTCGGAAACTCCGCCCGCGCCTTGATCGTACGGGTCTTCTCGTCGACCCGCGTGTCGATCTTGGAGATCCGTCCTGAGAACGGTTCTTTGGGATAGGCGTCGGCGCGCGCCTCGATCCCCAGGCCCTCGCGCAGGGACGGCAGGTAGCGGTCGGGCACGTCGAAATCGACCCGGACGACCGCGACATCGTCCAGGGAGGCGATCGGCGCTCCGGGATTGATCAGGGCGCCCGGCGCGATGTCGGACAAGCCGATCACCCCGGAGAACGGGGCCCGGATGACCCTGTCACCCAGCCGCGAGCGGGCGGCCTCGAGGTTGGCCTTGGCCTGGTCATAGGCGGCCCGGTACTGGTCCACCGACGCCTTCGCCGCCACGCCTTGCTGTCCCAGCGTGCGCCACCGGTCATAGTTGATCTGCGCCAGCTCCAGGGCCGCCTCGGCCTGGGAGATGTCGGCGGACTGCTCCTGGGCCTTCAGGTCGACCAGCACCTGGCCCTTGTCGACATAGGCGCCGTCGGTGAAGTGCACGGCCGTGATCAGCTCGGTGGTGTTGGAGCTGATGGTGACCGACTGGCGGCCCTTGGCCACGCCCAGGACCTCGATACGGTCGTCGAACGGCCGCATGGTCACCGTCGCGGCCGAGACCGGCACCGCCGCCCGCTCGGCCTGGGCACGGTCGAACTTGCCATGGCCTGCGGACATGACGGCCAGCCTGACCCCGCCGGCGACAGCCATGAGGGCAAGCACGCATGCGGCCGCAACGAGGAAGAAGTGTCGTCGGAACAATGCGCCTCTCTTGCGCTGGGTGGCCCCGGCCCGACGCAGCTCTAGCCGCTGAACATATGGCCAGCGAGGCCTCCGCCGTCCAGTGACAGATCACCGATCGCGCCGCGCCGGCCCCCCGACGGCGCGCAAGCGGTCAGGCGTCGTAGCCTGGAGAACGCCGGTCGAGCCGGCGCAGAAGACCGGGCCAGGGCAGGTTCGCCATGACCCCAAGGCCGCCGCCCACGACCTTCTCGACCTCGCCCCGGGCGCTCCCGGAAGCCATCAGGACCCGATCCCTTCCGGCCGCCAGCGCCATCACCTGCATCCTGCAGGCCCGCTCCAGGTGGAACAGGGCGACCCAGGCCTCGGCGGCGGTGGAGCCGGTCGCCAGGGTTCCGTGATTGCGCAGCATCATCAGCGACTTGTCGCCGAGGTCCGCGACCAGGCGCTCGCGCTCATCGAGCTTCAGGGCGATGCCCTCGTAGTCGTGATAGGCCAGATGCGGCAGGACGATCAGCGCGTGCTGCGACAGGGGCAGCAGACCCTCCGCCTGGGCCGAGACGGCCACGCCCTGGTCGGTGTGAAGGTGGATGACGAACCTGGCGTCCTCCCGCGCGCCATGCACCGCCGAGTGGATCACGTAGCCCGCGGCGTTGATGCCGAAGGGGCTGTCCATGACGATGTTGCCGTCCAGGTCGACCTTGACCAGGGACGAGGCCGTGACCTCCTCGAAGAACATGCCGAAGGGGTTGATCAGGAAGTGGTGCTCCGGCCCGGGCACGCGGGCGGAGATGTGGGTGAAGATGAGGTCGTCCCAGCCTTCCAGCGCAACCAGCCGGTAGAGCGCGGCCAGGTCCACCCGCACCCGCCATTCCTCGGCGCTGACCTGACCCTGGAGCGAGCGGATTCCCGCGAAGTTCCCGTCGGCCATTCGAGCTCTCCCTGACCCGCGTCGCCGCCCGAGCGTCCGGGCCCGATGGGCTGGAGCTTACGCCCGACGCCTGACCCGCGCCACTGCATCCAGTCAGCAGGCACAGGCCCGCTTGCGCGCCCGGCGCAGCGGTGGCTGGGCGACGGCGGGCGACCGCCCGGCCGGTTCCAACGGGCTGGCGCGGTTGAGGTCGTCCCCCGGTCCAGCGCCAGCAACGCCGGCTCGGCCAACGAGCTTCCTGTCCGCCAGCTGGCCGCCCGCGACGGGGCCTTCATCAGCACGAGCCTGGCGCGCCGCGATGCCGGCCCATCGGGAACGTTGACGGCGGCTTAACCGTTGCTTCCACGTAGGCTGGCGCGTCCAGCGTCGCTCGACAGGAGTTCCCATGACGGCCTCCGTCTCATTCGACGAACAATTCCGCGAAGAGCTCATCGCCCTCATCCCCCACATGCGGGCCTTCGCCCGCTCGCTCTGTGGCGACGCGGCCAGCGCCGACGACCTCGTCCAGGAGGCGCTCGCGCGAGCCTGGAACAACCGGTCGAGCTTTGCGCTCGGGACCAACATGAAGGCCTGGACCTTCATGATCACCCGCAACCAGTTCTATTCGGACAAGCGCCGCTCCTGGCGCCAGCAGCCCCTGGACCCGGAGGTCGCCGAGCGGACCCTGGTGGCGGTCGACGATCCCACCGCAGCGATCGAGCTCGACGAGCTGCGCCGTGCGCTCGCCATGCTGCCCGACGCTCAGCGCGAGGCCCTGATCCTCATCGGCGCGGGCGGCTTGTCCTACGAGGAGGCCGCCGAGATCTGCGGCGCCGCGGTCGGCACCATCAAGAGCCGGGTGAGCCGGGCCCGCGACCGGCTGAGCGAAATCCTGGAGGGCGGCGAGATCGACGTCGACGACGTCGCGCCCAGCGACGCGCTCGGCTTCATCATGGCTCAGGTCGAGCTCATCCGCACCGCACAGCGCGCCGCCTGACCTCCCTCGGCAGGCGTCAGCGGCGGCCAGGTTAACCGCGGCGCTGTCGGCCTTGCTCGCTCTGCGGCGGAGCCTCGCGGTCCGCGATTAAGGGTGTTTTCACGCGGATTGCGCAGTCTGCCCTCCACCGACCGGCCACGCGGAGAGCATGGGTGAGCATCGCTAGTCAGGCCGAGCGGCTGATGAAGCTGGCCCAGACCCGCACGCAGGGCGACCGCGAGCGGCTGTTGCTGGCGATCGCGGACCTGTGCGAGAGCGCCGACTCCGTCGGAGCCCTGGAGACCGAGGCGGTCCAGGCCCTGCTCAACGACATCTTCATGTGCCTGGTGGTGGAAGCGGAGCGCGATATCCGCCGGCGCCTGGCCGAGAAGCTGGCGCACGCCTTCTGGGCGCCCAGGGCGCTGATCAATGTGCTGGCGCTCGACGACATCGAGATCGCCCGGCCGATCATCGCCACCAGCCCCGTGCTCAAGGACCGCGACCTGATCCGGCTCCTGGTCGAGGCCACGATCGAGCACCAGATCGAGGTGGCGCGCCGCCCCTCGCTGGGCCCCCTGGTCGTCGACGCCATCCTGACCCAGGACGAACCGGCGGTGCTGTCCGCTTTGGCCTCCAACGCCCAGGCCCGGATTCCGCCGGCGGGCATGAGCCGGCTGGTGGAGGCGTCCAAGCACGTGGCGTCCCTGCGCACGCCGCTCGCGCGCCGTCCCGAGATGACCTCCGAGCTGGCCGCGCGGCTTTACGTCTGGGTGGGAGAGGCCCTGCGCGCCTCGCTGGTCACGCGCTTCCCCGTCGACGCCGACAAGCTCGATGACGCGCTCCACGCCGCGGTCAGGGAAGCCCACGACGACTCCGTCGCCGACCTGCACGCGCCAGTGACCGCCGAGCGGGCGCGCGAGCGCGAGGAGATGGAGCGCAGGCTCATCGCCAAGCTGCACGACGCCGGACAGCTCAAGCCGGGTTACCTGCTGAGAGCCTTGCGCGAGGGGCGGCTGTCCTTGTTCGAGGCGGCCATGGCCAAGCTCGGCGGTTTCACCTCCGAGCAGGTGGATCTGGCGATCGGCGCGGACAGCCCCGAGCTCCTGGCCCTGGCCTGCGCCGCCGTCGGCGTCGATCGGGTCGTCTTCCCGACCGTGTTGACCCTGGTCCGCCAGCTGAACGGCGGGCGTCCCTCCGGCCCGCCCGAAATCGCCCAGCGTGCGCTCACCGCCTTCGGAGGGCATCCGGGCAGCGCCGCGGCCGCCGCCTTTCGCCATGCCGTCGCGGTCGTCTGACGGCCGGGTTTGACTCTGGACGGCCCGATGGGCTTGCTCGCGCCGATGAGCCAACCGCGTCTCGCCTTCGTCGCCTCCTCCCGGCCCGAGTCGCAGGCCGCCAAGACGCGCCTCGAGGCCCAGTACGGCGCTTCGACCGAGTCCGAGGCGGACGTGATCGTCGCGCTCGGCGGCGACGGATTCATGCTGGAGACCCTGCACCGGACCCTGCCGTCCGAGCGGCCGATCTACGGCATGAACTGTGGCTCCGTGGGCTTCCTGATGAACGACTTCCAGGAGGACGGCCTTCTCGAGCGCATCGGGGCCGCCGAGCAGGCCGTGATCCATCCTCTGGCGATGACGGCCGTCGACGCCGCGGGCGCGACGCACGAGGCGCTGGCCATCAACGAGGTCTCGCTGCTGCGCCAGACCTACCAGACCGCCAAGCTTCGCATCCTGATCGACGGCAAGGAGCGGATGAAGGAACTGGCTTGCGACGGCGTCCTCGTCGCGACCCCCGCCGGATCGACCGCCTACAATCTGTCGGCGCACGGCCCGATCATCCCGCTGGACGCTCGGATGCTTGCGCTGACGCCGATCAGCGCCTTCCGTCCGCGCCGTTGGCGCGGCGCCCTCCTCAGGCATACGGCCAGGGTCGCCATCGAGGTGCTGGAGCCCGACAAGCGACCCGTCAGCGCCGTGGCGGACAACTTCGAGGTGCGCGACGTTGTCGAGGTCGAAGTGGCCGAGGACCGCTCCGTGCGCCTGTGCATGCTGTTCGACGCGGGCCGCAGCCTGGAAGAGCGGGTGCTGGCCGAGCAATTCTCGGTTTGAGCTGCACGACTTGTTAAGTTCGGTGGTTCACGCTCTCCGCGATTGCAGTTGCAATCTCCGGCAAGTCCAAGGGAGAGCCAAGGCTGTGAGCAGCAATAACCAAGCTCAAGTCATTCCTGCCCCGAACACCCTCCAGAAGAAGGTCGGCGCCGGCCGCTTCAACCTGGATGCCGACGCGATCGCTCGCGCCGAGGCGGCGCTCAAGAGCCTCTCCGGCCAGTTCGCCCAATGGATGCAGGACGAGCTCAACAAGCTCGAGGCCGCCCGCGCCGAGGTCCGCGCCAAGGGCATGACGTCCGAGACGTCAGAGGTGCTCTACATGCGCGCCCATGACCTGAAGGGGCTCGGCGCCACATACGAATTCCCGCTGGTGACGCGCATCGCCGCGTCGCTGTGCAAGCTGATCGACGATCCGGCCACGCGGGTCAGCGCCCCGCTGGTCCTGGTGGACGCGCACATCGATGCGATCAAGGCGGCCGTCCGCGACGACATCAAGACGGACGAGCATCCTCTGGGAAAGGCCCTGGCCGAGGAGCTGGAGGCCCGGACCAAGGCCTATCTGAAAGAGACTCCCGTTCCCCTCCCCTGGGACGTCGGCCGTCCGGACCTCCGGGCGGCCGTTTCGGTTGGGGAGCAGATCAGCCGGCGCCGGCGAGGGCCTTGCCCCGCGCGGCCGGCTTCGGCGCGGGCTCCGCCGGCTTGTCCAGCTTGTCGATCAGATAGTCGATGTCCTCCTTGGGCGCAGGCGTGGCCTGCGTCAGGAACCGCTCGAGCATCCGCTCCTGAAAGCGCTGCTGGTCGCGCGGGCCGCCATCGAACTCCATGGAGTGGAAGGTGTCCACGCCCGCCCGGAAGGCGGCGAACAGCCGCACCGGCAGTCCCGCCCGCTCGTAGATGGCGCGAAGCCCCAAGGGCCCGGCGTCATGGATCATCAGCCAGGTCCGATGGTGCGGCACCTTGGCCAGCTCGGCCAGGCCCCATTCGAAGAAGGTCATGTGGCCGTGCGCCAACGCCCTCAGCAGCAGGGACGAGGTGAGCCGGTCCTCGCCGTTGAGGTGCTGGACGAAGCGCTCGATGTCCGCCGTGCGGCCGGCCTGGTCGACCAGGTCGATCGTCGCCCGCTCTCGCGCGCCCACGGCGACCTGCACCGCGACCTCGGGCGAGATTGCGTGACGGTCGATCAGATGGTCGCGCACCTGTTCGCCCACCATGTTCACCAGCCGCTCGGCGACCGAAAGCGGCAGCACCTGGCGGTAGGCCACGGCGGCCAGCAGCTGCTGGGAATTGGCGAATTCTGGAGATCGCCTTCTGCAGGCTGGTCTCCGAGAAGGTGGCGTTGTCGTTGGCGCAGGCGGTCCTGACCGCCGCCTCCGAGCCGTTCTCGACCAGGGCCGTGGTGACTGGGCTCGACAGGCTGGCGCGCTTGGCGATGGCGATCTGACGGATCGGGCCGGAGCAGCGGATGATCTCCACCAGGTCGGCGTCGGTGAAGACGGGCGAGAACTCCAGGACCGGCGTCGCCACGGACTCGACGTCCTGGGCGAGCTTGAGCGCGACGTCCCGGGGCAGGATCGTGGACGACCGCAAGGTGACCGCCAGCGCGCGGCGCACGAGCTCGGCGGCGTCGTGGGCCATCACCCGCAGGATCTCATTGGCGAAGGCGCGGTCCTCGTCGGACAGCGGCGCCTCCTCCATCCTTCGGCAAAGCTTGTGGGCGGCTGCGGCGCGTTCGTCCGCCGTCGCGCCCCGCATCAGGGTCTGAATGTCTGCGTCGGTCAGAGCCGCGCGCGTCGTCGCCATGTCCACGCCCCGTCCGGCGGCCGCGCGCGCCGTCGCGCCGCCTCCCGAAAGGTCAGCTTGGTTGATTAAGCTTAACGATTGCTTGTGTTTGTGGCGAATCTCTTAACCACGCCGCCTAACTTCGCCACAACCTTGGCCCGCTAGTCTGGCCTCCTGCTCGGGGAGCGCCAATGTCCATCAAGTCCGCCACGTCTGACGAGCTCGGCCATGCGAGCCCGTGGAGCGGGTCCGTGCAGGCGCGAGGGCTCGACGCCCAGGCCGAGCTCCTGCCCTATGCCCTGGGCTTTTTCGCGGTGGCGCTGCCCATCTTCGTCTGGGCGGGGACCTATGCGGCCAACGCCGTGTGGATGTCGGCGGTCTTCGTCCAGTTCAGCCTGAACTGGGCCGCCTTCTACGCCGCCCTGAACCTCATGGGCCGTCGCGCCAAGGCCGGGCTGAGCATTCCCCGGCGGCGGGCCCTGCACATCGGCGGCGGGCTCCTGTGGGCGCTGGCGGTCGCAGAGATCGCCCTGTTCGGCTTCAACGCCGGCGCCGTGCGCGAGATCATCCTGTCGATCGACGTGGCCGGCGCCGTCGCCTGCTTCTTCTTCGCCGCGCCTTGCCTCACCAGCCTCCTGACGGTGGGAGCGGCGGCCGCAGCGCCGCCACTGATCGCCTTCTACCTGTCAGGCGACCGCGCCGCGGCCACGGCGGCCACTGGCGCCCTGGCCCTTGGCATGACCTTCTGCCTGATCCTGAACCGTATCCTGCGCAAGCAGTTCGCCCTGGCCGCCGAGCGCGAAGCGCTGATCGCCGAGCGGGATGTCTCCCTGGGCGAGGCCGAGCGACTGGCGCGCTCCAAGTCCCAGATCCTGGCGACCCTGTCCCACGAGATCCGCAACGGCCTGACCGGCGTGACCCACGTCCTGGCCGCCGCCGCCGGCGGCGGGCGGGCAGCCCCGAGCCGAGAGCAGCTCTCGGCTGCGCTGGGCGCTGCGCACGAGCTGCTGGAGGTCCTGAACGCCACCTTGGACACCGAGACGGCCGGCGCCGGCCGGCTGGTCCTCGCCAAGCGCCCCTTCGACGCGGCCAGGCTGGCGCGCACCATGGCGCTCCTGTGCGGCCCCAAGGCGGCCGCCAAGGGCCTGGAGCTGAACGTGCACATCGACGATGGCCTGGGCGGCGCGCGCGGAGCCGCCGTCGGCGATCCCATGCGCGTGCGCCAGGTGCTGTCCAATCTTGTCGGCAACGCCATAAAGTACACCACCCGCGGGCGCGTGGAGGTGCGCGTGCACCGCTGCGCGCCGGACAAGCTGCGTTTCGAGGTGGCGGACACCGGACCGGGCCTCACCGCCGAGGAGGTCGGCCGGGCGTTCCAGCCGTTCAGCCGGATCGAGCGGGTCGGCCTGGGACTGCCGGGCGCCGGACTCGGCCTGTCGCTGTCGCGGGACCTCGCGCGGCTGATGGACGGCGAGGTCAGCGCGGACTCCGCCGTGGGCGTAGGCAGCCGCTTCTGGCTGGACGTCCCCTACGACCCGTCCGCCACGCCCGAGCTTGACGCCGACGAGCCTGACGCGCTGGAGGCCGGGGCGATCGCCTCGCCCCCGAGCCTGCGGATCCTGGTCGCCGAAGACGACGCCCTGAACGCAGCCATGCTGAGGGCCATCCTCGAGCAGCTCGGCCATCAGGTGGTGCACGCCCACGACGGCCAGCGCGCCCTGGAGCTGGCGGAGTTCTGCCAGTTCGACCTGATCATGCTCGACGGCCGGATGCCCCATCTGACCGGTCCCGAGGCCGCCCGCGAGATCCGCGCCCTGTCCAGCGCGGCGCGCGAGGCCCCAATCATCGCCGTGATCGGCGGCGACGCCGAGGAGGCGCAGGCCTGCCTGCTCGCCGGGGTGGACGAGGTGCTGCGCAAGCCCGTGACCGTCTCGGCCGTGGCCCGCGCCGTGGCCGGCGCCGTCCAGCGCGCCCAGCCGGCCGCCGAGCCCTCCTGGGCCCTCGACCGCGCCAGCTAGCGCTGCGAGGCTCAAACGAATGGTGGACCATTCGTTTGAGTCTCGCAGCACAAGTCTTTGAATTCATGCATCGAACGACAGACGGATGATGAATCATCCGTCTGCTACGATGCACTGGGCTCTTGTCGTCAGCTCCGGGAGCCGCCCCCGTCGCGGGCCTCGGACAGCATCCTCAGCATGTCGGCCGAGAACAGCGATCCGCCCAGGCTGGAACCGCCCAGGCCTTGGGCGTCGCCCGACGGCCCCAGCGGTCCGCGCAGGACCAGGTCCACCAGTGCGCGCTGCTCCTCCAGCTTCTCCTGTCGGCGCGCCGAGGCGTACTCGACGAAGGCGTCGTTGCTCGGGCGCGGCGCGGGCGCTGCCGGCTGGTCCGCGCCGCGCGTCAGGTTGGCGTAGACCTCGGCCACGGAGGCCGGCCGGCCGTTGCGATAGAAGATCGAGTGGTTCGACGCCGCCGCCTCGGGGAACATGGCGGCCGCATTGGCGGCGGGATTGGTTGCGTTGGCCCGGATCAGCCTGGCCGAGCCCTTGGGTCCGAGGAAGTGCGCGGCGTAGAGCTCGCCCGCCGTGGGCTCGCGTCCCATCAGGCCGCGCAGGTACGAGGCGTGGTCCGACGCCAGCTCGCCGGCCATCAGCGCCGCGGCGTGCGGATCGAGCTTGAGCTCCATCACCGCCCTGCGCGCCCCCGCGCCGTCCACATAGTAGCGCCCGTCGCCGCCCTGCCGGATCAGCTGGGCGTAGCGGGCGTAGCCATACTTGGCGCCGTGCTGCTTGAGCGCCCCCAGCCAGGTCTGATCCACGAACTGGAACAGTCCGGCCGCCGACGAGGTCGGCGCACGGGCGTCGGGGTTGTAGCCGCTCTCGCGCCGGGCCGTGCCCAAGAGGAAGCTGAAGTCGACCCCGGTGGCTTCCGAGGCGCGCTGGATGGCGGCCTGGACGACGCCTCGGATGCCTTCGACGCTCATGTCCAGACCTTGGCCAAACATGGTTAATGCGACCTGAATCGGCTGCTCTGCCCTTGATTGCTCACGCAAGTATCTTAGGAAAACATCACTCTTTACAGATATCGACTCCGGTGAGACCATCGCCAGGTAGATAGCTCTGGATGCGTGAGGGCTCAACGATGGTCATCAGGCACGCAGTTCCTGGCGGATATTCGCTAGCCAGCTTGCTCGATACTTCAAATCACAGGCCACGCCTGACCAGGACAGCGATGATCGCGGTTGGCGGCGCACTGATGCTGCACGCAGGCGCGATCCTCTGGCTGTACCACCAGCACTTCGGGACAATGGCGCCCGGCCCGGCCGACACGTCGGCGCCGCCGGTGACGGCGGTGATCTCGTTCCTGCCCCGCACGGCTCCGGCCCCCGATCGCCGGGCCCCGCCGCGGCCGGCGCCTCGGCCTATTGAGCGGCCGGTCCAGATCGTGTCCGCAAGACCGCCCGTGGCGACGCTGGTCGCGCCCGTCCAGGCCCCTGCCCTGCAGCTCCCGATCGCCGACGCCGTCCCCGCGGCCGTCACGACGCCGCCGCCGGCGCGGGTGATCAAGGACCCCGCCTGGATAAGCCGGCCGAGCGCCGACGAGATGAACCGCGAATACCCCGAGCGGGCCCTGTCGCTCGGCAGGACCGGCGAGGTGGAGTTGCAGTGTTCCGTGACATTGACCGGAACGCTTTCCGGATGCGCGGTCGGCCGTGAGTCGCCGCATGGCTTCGGCTTCGGCGAGGCGGCGCTGAAGCTCGCCAAGCGGTTCCGCATGAGCCCCAGGACCGTGGACGGCCGAGCCGTCGGCGGGGCCGAGGTCCATATCCCGATCCGCTTCACCCTGGCCGGCTGAGCGAGAAGCGCGCCGGCGCGAGCAGGTCCGCCCACGGCCCGGGCGAAGCGCCGGCCAGATGGTCGGCGACGACCTCCGCGATCAACGGGGCCAGCAGCCAGCCGTTGCGCCGCGCGCCGAGCGCCAGCAGGATGCCCGGGATGCTGCAGGGACCGGCCAAGGGCAGGCCGTCGGGAGTGGCCGACCGGATCCCGACCTCCGCCTTTCCAGCGACCGAGAGTGCGAGGTCGGGATAGAGCGCCTCCGCCCTGGAGAGCTGGCCCATCATCACGCGCTCGTCGGCGCCAAGGTCGGCACGCCCGGCTTCCATCGTGGCGCCGACCGCCGCGCCCTCGGACGAGGGCGCCACGTACACGCCCTGCGCCCGCGTGACAGGACCGGTCGTCGGACCACAGGCGATCAGCCGTGTGAGCTGACCCTTGATGGGCTGCAGCAGGCCGACCTCCGCGGGAAGGCCCGTCGCCAGCGCTGGCGCCAGCCCCGTCGCCAGGACCGTGATGTCGGCCTCGAGCCGGCCCCCGCCCCTGATCTCGGCCGCGCCCTTCTCCACGGCTTCCACCGCGCCTTCGAGCATCCGGCCCCCGGCGGCGGCCATCGCACGTCGAAGCGCGGACAACATCGGACGCGGCTCGAGGCGCCAGTCCTCCGGCGTGAACACGGCGCCGGACGGCGCGTGGAGCCCCTTGCTCGCCCTTCCGGCTTCCATCGGCGTCAAGGACTCGGCGGCGGCTCCGAGGCTGGCGAGAGCGGCCGCCACTTCGGCGTTGCTGTCCTCGTCTCCCACCCATGCGGCGCCCGATCGGTCGAGCGCGCCGCCGAAGGGCTCCAGCGCCTCGATCTCGCGCGCCCACAGGTCGCGGGCCGCGCGCAGCAGGGCGAAGTGTCCGGCCGAGACCGGGTCCAGCACGCACTCGAATGCCGGCGCCAGCATGCCGGCGGCGACGCCCGAGGCGTTGTCGCCGAGCCCGGCCGGGTCGCTCAGGAGCACGCTCGCGCCCTCGCGCGCCAGCCGCCAGGCGAGCGCCGAGCCGACTGCGCCGGCGCCCACGACGATCACGCGCAGACCCGCAAGCCGGCTCACGTCCGCGCCGCCCCAGATGATGAAGACAAATCGGGCTGCGGCGTCAGCCGCGGCCGCCGGCGACCATCCTGGTCCGGGCTTGCGCCCAGCCGGAGCAGAAATCCTTGGCGACGCTGTCCTGCTGGAAGGTGACGACCTTCACGTCGACATCCTGCAGCGGATCGGATCGGATCATCAGATAGGGCGCATCGGCGTCCGCCGCGCACCGCTCGGCCTCGTCGGATCGGCTCTCCATGAATTCCGCCAGATAGGCGCCGAACAATTGGGACTCCTCGCCGCGGCGGACGGGGAACTGGATGACGACGTCGCTCACTTTCGAATCCCCTCAGCCCTTGCGCCGTGAAAGCGCCCCTTCGCTCCCGGTGGCGGCTCCCGCCGTCTCGCGAGTGCGAAAAGAGGAATCCTCGAGACGCAGGCTTAGCCCGCTCGGCGGGCGCCGTCAAAGCAGAGCCGCAGGATTGTTGCAAAAGCATCGTGCATGCCCAGGACGCGGCCACCCCGGCTGTGAGCATGTGCAACAAAGGCTGGCCAGATCCTGGCCGCGCCATCGCCCGGGCTCGGCCGGCGAGGGCCCGCCTGGGCGGGGGCCGGAGCTCGGAATCACCGGCGGTGCGCGCCGGGCGGTCAGGGCGCCGCATCATCCTTTCCGATCGTCGTTGGTCGCGCGACCACCTTATGCGCCCCGGCCTTGCGCGATGCAGCCCTTCGGCGGGCCGGCTTAGGCCTTCGTTTACCATGAGTTCCGACGCTGGCCCCAGGAGGCCGACCGTCATGGCGACACTCGATGTGCCCAACAAGTATCTGGCCTCCGCGCCGGTCATCGTCACCTCGCCGACGCCGAGGTGCGGCACGACCCTCCTCCAGCGCCTTTTGACCGCATCGGACAACGCCTTCATCTACGGCGAGGAGATCGGCAACCACATCAAGATGCTGACTCACTGGTTCGTCGCCCAGATGAAGATCGTGGAGACCGCCGGGCCGGGCCTGGACGCCGACTTCCAGCGGGCCCTGGACGGCACCCTGAGCGACTGGCGCCCGGGGCTCGCGCCGCCGGGCGACATCCTGCTCAAGGCCTGGGTCGAGACCTACTACCAGATTCCGGCCACGCTGACGGCGTACGGCCAGACGATCGGCCGGCCGATCTGGGGGTTCAAGTATCCGGGTCTGGACCGCGACAACATCCGCGCCCTGCTGAGCCTGATGCCCCATAGCCGGGTCGTCTATGTGGTGCGCAACCTCTACGACGTGCTGAAGTCGGCCAAGGCGCGCAAGTTCGTCACCACCAACCGCGAGGTCGCCGCCTTCTGCGAGCGCTGGGCGACCAATGTGACCGAGATCGCGGCCATCGCCTCGGACCAGCGCATCCTGTTCGTGAAGTACGAGGACATGCTGGCGCGCCGCGCCGACTACGTCGCGCTTCTGGAGCAGTTCACGGGGGCCAAGGGTGTCGACGCCCGGCAATTCGACCTGAAGGTCAACACCTTCAAGGGCGAGATCTCGGCCGGCCATGCGCCCGACCAGTACATCGCGCCCGCCGAGCTCTCGAAGACCGATCGCGGACATGTGCTGAACAAGGCCCGCACTGCGATGGAGGGCCTCTACGGCCCGCTCTCCGAGGCCGCCTGATGAAGCGCGTCGCGCCGAGATTGCGCCGCGACGGGACGGCTGCTCCTGGAAGGGATGGTACCGCCTCCCCGGTTCGAACGGGGGACCTCTAGATCCACAATCTAGCGCTCTAACCAGCTGAGCTAAGGCGGCCCGTCGCGCGGAAGGCAGGTTCTAGTCTCGGCGACCGCGCCGATCAAGCCGCGCTCCGGCGCAGCCAGGCCAGCACGCCCCAGGCATGGCTGTCGTGGCGCAGCCGCCGGACGGCCTCCTGCGGCTCCAGCCAGACGAGCTCGTGGTCTTCCTCGATCTTCAGGCTCGCGTCCTCGCCCACGACCTCGGCGCAGTAGATGAAGGAGCGGTTGTTGACCGGCGCGCCGTCGGTCTTGCGGAAGTACTGGTCCGCCCGGGTGATGAGGCCCGCCGGACGCGCCACCAGGCCCGTCTCCTCGCCGAACTCGCGCACCAGCGCCTGGGGCTCCGTTTCGCCGGGATCGATGGCCCCGCCGGGCAGGTCGATCCAGGGCTCGAAGCCCGGCTTGGACACCTGGACCAGGGCGATGCGCGTCCCGCGCGACGCCACGCCGAAGGCGGCGGGACGGTCGGCGTAGACCACGCCTTCCTCATGGGTTCCGAACTGCAGCGGCGCCGGCTTGGTCATGGCCCCTCTCGCCAGTGCATCGTAACAGACGGATGATCCCAGATCCGTCTGCCACGATGAACTCATTCAAAGACCTGTGCTGCGAAGCTCGAACGAGCGGTCCGCCACTGGTTCGAGCTTCGCAGCACTGGCGCAACGGCCAGGATCGGCGCCTGTTCCGGCCGGACGGGGCCGGGCCCTATCCGGCGATCGCAAGCTCGCGCTCGACCCGCCCGACCCAGGCGCGGACCTTGGGATAGGGCTCGAGCGTGAAGCCGCCCTCGTGCGCCCAGCGGGTGTAGGCCACAAGCGCGATGTCGGCCAGCGAAAGCCGGTCGCCGACCAGGAACGGCGAACGCTCCAGGCCCAGCTCCAGGTGCTGCAACGCCGCCTCGCCGCGCTCGATCAGCCCCGGATCGAGCTCGGACCTCGCCTTGCCCAGGAACAGCATCTGGAAGCGGGCGACGGCGATGGCGGTCTCGTGGCTGTACTGCTCCCAGAACAGCCACTCGAGCATCTTGGCCCGCTCATAGCCGCCCTTGGGGATCAGATCGGAGCCCAACGCCAGCCACAGGATGATGGCGTTGGACTGGGCGAGCGCGCGGCCGTCCTCGAGCACCACCGTGGGGACCTGGCCCGCCGGATTGATCGCCAGGAACTCCGGCGTGCGCGTAAAGCCGCTCATGACGTCGACCTCGCGCCACTCGAAGGGCCGGCCGAGGCGCTCGGCCGTCCACTTCACCTTCAGGCAGTTGCCGGAGCGGCTGTCGCCATAGACGAGGAAGGACATGCTCGCCGTTTAGGCGGGAGCGTGGGGACAGGCAATCCGAGCATTGCTGCGGCCTCTTTCAGATTTCCTTGTCCGGCGAAAGCGCTAGTGAGGTGAACCTGATGTTCGTTCGGCGTCGCCGCCAGGCGGTTGCGAACGTCAAAGTCGGGACACTAGCGGCCGCGCTTGGCGCCGGGTCCGCCTGCGGCTAGACGAGGCGCCGACGACTTGCGCCGCAGAGGGGGGGACCCGACATGCCACGCCTGATCGCGGGCTGCGCCGCCCTGGCGCTGGCCCTCGCCTCGCCGGCGTTCGCCTCACCCGATCCCATCGGCGAGGTGCTCCAGAAGCTCCAGGCCGTCGGCGCGGCGGCCCTGAACGCGCCCAGGTGGCTGATGAAGGCGACGCTCTACCACTCCGGCCACGGTGTGGGCGTGCGCGACTCCATGGGCTGCCGCGCCGTGCCCATGCGCACGCTCGCGGTCGACCCGCGCGTGGTGCCAAAGGGCAGCGTGGTCTTCATCCCCGAGACGGTCGGCCTCACCCTTCCCGACGGCGAGATGCACGACGGGCTGTGGTACGCCTCGGACGTCGGCGGCGCGATCAAGGGCGACCGGATCGACCTTTACACCGGCGTTGGGCGGGCCTCGATGAAGCCGCTGATGCCGCTGAACCTGAAGGCGCTGGCGGTGACGCCGGTCTCGACCTTCGAGGGCTGCCCTCCGGTGGCGTGATCAGCGACCGTCAATCACATAGGCGCTGACGGGCGCCGGCGACGAAGCCGACGTCAGGGGGAGGAAGCGCCCGAATGCCCGGCGCGCGGCCTCGTACGTCACCGGCGCGCGGACGCGATCGATCAGGGCGTCGAACGTCTCGCGGGGCAGGTAGACCGCGTAGGCCACGGCGATGAAATCGGGACTGAGGCCGAGCCGTTCGACGGCGACCTGGAGCTGCTCGGGCGTATAGGTCTTGGAGCCGCCCCAGTTCTCGGCGAGGAAGCGGGGCAGCTTTCGCGCATAGGCCTTGGCCGCATGGCGCAGCCGCAACGCCGTCAGCCACCCCGTCGCCGCCCCCTACTTCACCCCGAGCTTCTCCTGCAGGTCCGAGGAGCTGGTGGTGTACTGGAAGTGCAGCCGGCGCTCCGGATAGACGTAGCGGAACGCCTGCTGGGCCATCAGCGCGACCTCGTGGAAGCCCGACAGGATCAGCTTGAGCTTGCCCGGATAGTGATTGATGTCGCCGACGGCGAAGATGCCGGGAGTCGAGCTCTCGAACTTCTCCGTGTCCACCGGGATCAGGTTTTCGTGCAGGTTCAGGCCGAACTCGGCCACGGGCCCCAGCTTCATCGTCAGGCCGAAGAACGGCAGGAAGGCGTCGGCCTTCACCGACTGGCGCGCGCCCGCATTGTCCTCGACCACGATGCTCGCGAGCTTGCCGTCCTCGCCCTTCAGCTCGACCGCCTGGCCGATCAGGAAGTCCATCTTGCGGGCCTCGACCAGGGCCTTCATCTGGGCCACCGAATGCGGCGCGGCGCGGAAGCCGTCGCGGCGGTGGACCAACGTCACGTGTGCGGCCAGGGGCTGCAGGTTCAAGGTCCAGTCCAGCGCGGAGTCGCCGCCGCCGTTGATGACGATGTGCTTGTCCTTGAAGGCGTCCATCTTGCGCACGGCGTAGTGCACGCCCTCGCCGGCGCCCTGGTTCTCGAACAGCTCCAGCCCGGGGATGTGCGGCTTCTTGGGCTGGAACGAGCCGCCGCCGGCGGCGATCACCACCACCGGCGCCTCGATCACGGTTCCGGCGTCGGTCGTCAGCCGCCACTTGCCATCAGGCGTCTTGACCAGTGCCGTCGCCATCTCGTTGAAATGGAAGGTCGGATGGAATGGGGCGATCTGCTCCATCAGCCGATCGGTCAGCTCCTGGCCGGAGATGATCGGGTAGCCCGGGATGTCGTAGATCGGCTTCTCGGGATACAGCTCGGCGCACTGGCCGCCGGGCCGGTCGAGGATGTCGACCAGGTGCGCCTTCATGTCGAGCAGGCCGAGCTCGAAGACGGCGAACAGGCCGATCGGGCCCGCCCCGACGACGATCACGTCGGTGGAATAGGTTTCGCCGGCCTCGGCCGAAGCGAGCACGCGCAAGTTCATATCGTTCATGGCCCCTCGAGGCGCTCCTTACACCAATAGGTTCTGCAGCTTGTGACTAGATGTCCCCGCCCACGTCGAGGGCCGGGGTCGCCGCGCGCGGCGTATGTATGCCGCATTCGGTCTTTTCGGAACCCGCCCAGCGGCCGCCCCGCACGTTGTCGCCACCGGCGGGCCTGGTGCACGGCCAGCATCCGATCGACGGATAGCCGAACTCCACCAGCGGATGGGCGGGCAGCTCGTGGCGGAGAGCGTAGGCATCGAGGTCCGCCTTGGACCAGTTGGCCAGCGGATTGAACTTGATCTTGCCGTCGCTGGCCTCGACCACCCTCAGCCTCGCCCGTTCGCCGCCGTGGAAGCGCTTCCTGCCCGTGACCCAGGCATCGAAGCCTTCCAGCGCCCTGTCCAGCGGCTGCACCTTGCGGATATGGCAGCAGGCGTCCGTGTCCGTCTTCCACAAGACCTGGCCGGGATCGTGGATCGCCAGGTCGCTGTAGAGTGGACGCAGGTCGCGCACGTCGTTCAGGCCGAGGCTCTGGGTGAGGCTGCGGCGGTAATCCAGCGTCTGGCCGAACAGCATGCCGGTGTCCAGGAACAGGACCGGAAAGTCCTTGCTGACCTCGCTGGCCAGGTGAAGCAGCACCGCAAATTCCGCCCCGAAGGACGAGACCAGCGCGACCCGCCGGCCGAACATGTCGAGCGCCGTCGCCAGGATCTCGCGCGGCTCGGCTTCGCGCAGGCGCAGGTCGAGCGCGTTGAGGTCGCGGCCATCCGCCGCGGTCCGCCCGGCATGGTCCAGCGCCAAGCCCATCAACCGCGGGCCCCTCGAAGCTCGAAGATCGGGGTCCGGTCGTCGCTCGCGCGCTGGTAGACGCGCCGGTAGCGGCCGGCCGCGGCGGCCCAGGCCTCCGGGTCGGCGCCGTCGGCCGGCGCGAAGGCGTCGAAGCCGCAGCGGACCATGTGCAGGGCCTGCTCGCGCAGAACTTCGCCCACCGCCCTCACCTCGCCCTCGTAGCCATAGCGATCGCGCAGCAGGCGCGCGGCGGTGAAGGCGCGACCGTCCAGGAACTTGGGGAAGCTCAGCGCGACCAGCGCCAGTGACGACAGGTCGTACGCCAGGTCCTCGACCGCCTCGTCCGGCTCGATCCGCACGCCCACCCGCCGTCCGGCCAGGAGGTTCTCGCCCTCGGCCATGAAGCGTCCCAGCGAGACGATCACGTCGCCGGCCGGGATCGGATCCTCGTCGGCGACGGCGGCGAAGGCGTCCTCGGCCCAGGCGAAGACGCCGGCCTGAAGCCTAATGAGCTTCGGCATAGACGGCCTCCTTGAAGGGCTCGAAGCCGACGCGGCGCACGGTGTCGAGGAACCGCTCGCCGTCCTGGCGCTCGGCCATGTAGGCGTCGACCAGGGACTCCACGGCGTCGGCGACCTTGTCGGCCGGCAGGGCGGGGCCGAGGATCCTGGCCAGGCTCGCGTCCTCCGCGCCCGAGCCGCCGAGCGAGAGCTGGTAGTACTCCTCGCCCTTCTTATCGACGCCCAGGATGCCGATGTGGCCCAGGTGGTGGTGGCCGCAGGCGTTGATGCAGCCACTGATCTTGATCTTGAGCTCGCCGACGGCCTCGGCGCGGTCCTGGTCGGCGAAGCGCTCGGCGATCGACTGGGCGACCGGGATGGCGCGGGCGTTGGCCAGGGCGCAGTAGTCCAGGCCCGGGCAGGCGATGATGTCGGAGATCAGCCCCACGTTCGCGCTGGAAAGGCCGATCGCCCCCAGCCCCTCGTAGACCTTGGCGACGTCGTCCAGCTTCACCTGGGGCAGGACCAGGTTCTGCTCGTGGGTGACGCGCACTTCGCCCAGGCCGTAGCGGTCGGCGAGATCGGCGATCGCATCCATCTGGTCGGCCGAGCAGTCGCCCGGCGTCTCCCCGGGCGTCTTCAGCGAGATGTCGACGATGGCGTAGCCGGGCTGCTTGTGGGCGTGGACGTTGTTGCGGGCGAACCGCGCGAAGCCCTTGTCGGCGGCCCTGGCCGCCTCGAAGGCGTCCGAACGCGCGGGCAGGTCCTCGAACGCCGGCTGGACGAAGGCGGCGCGGATGCGCTCGAGCTCGGCCATTGGCACGTCGGCCGCCGTCCCGATCCTGGACCACTCCTCCTCGACCTGACGGGCGAACTCCTCGGCGCCGAGCGTCGCGACCAGGATCTTGATCCGCGCCTTGTTGGGATTGTCGCGCCGGCCATGGCGATTGTAGAGGCGCAGGGTCGCCTCCAGGTACGAGCACAGCCGCTCGGCCGGCAGGAAGTCGCGGATCGTGGGGGCGAGATAGGGCGTGCGCCCCTGTCCGCCGCCGACGCAGACCTCGAAGCCCAGCGCGCCCGAGGCGTCGCGCTTCATCTGCAGGAAGATGTCGTGCGAGCGGCCGGCGGTCCGGTCCTGGGGCGTCGCATTGACCGCGATCTTGAACTTGCGCGGCAGCCAGGTGAACTCCGGGTGCACCGTCGACCACTGACGGATCAGCTCGCACCAGACCCGCGCATCGTCGATCTCGTCCGCGACCGCCCCGGCGTACTGGTCGGCGGTGACGTTGCGTACGCAGTTGCCCGAGGTCTGGATCGCATGCATGTCCACCTCGGCCAGCTCGTCCATCAGGTCCGGCGCGTCCTTCAGCTTGATCCAGTGGAACTGAAGGTTGGTGCGGGTGGTGAAGTGGCCGTAGCCGCGGTCGTAGGTGCGCGCGATGTGCGCCAGCCGGCGCAGCTGGGTGGTGTTCAGCGAACCGTAGGGGATGGCGATCCGCAGCATGTAGGCGTGCAGCTGCAGATAGAGGCCGTTCCTCAGCCTCAGCGGCTTGAACTGGTTCTCGGTGAGCTCGCCCGAAATGCGCCGCTCGCACTGGATGCGGAACTCGCGGGCGCGGTCGGCGAGGAAGTCCTTGTCGATGGCGTCGTAGCGATACATCTGGGCCCTATTTCCGCTTGATCAGGGCGACGCGGCCGGTGGAGCGGGCGGCGCCGGTGGCGTGGGTCAGGGCGGCGATGTCGTCGCCGCCTTCGGCCTGCTTGCCGTGATCGGGCTTGTTGGTGGGCCCCAGCGCGCGCAGCCGCTCGCGATAGCTGATCGGCGCGGGCCCCTCGGGGGTGTCCTGAAGATCGATCAGATAGGGCGGATCGCCGGCCCAGGTGGTCGGTTGGGCGGTCGCCTCGGCCAGCGCCGCCTCGGCCGTCTCGCCGTCGAACAGCTCCGCGTCGCCGAAGCGCCGCACCCAGCGGCCGCCGGCCCAGAACACAGCCTCGCCGGTGAGCAGGTCGTTGCAGGTCAGGGCCTTCACGCCGTCCGCCTCCCGGTTTGCTCGACGATGGTCTCGGTCTCGGCCAGACCCGCCACCTCGCCGAGGATCAGGATCGCCGGGCCGTCCAGGCCCTGGATGTCCTCGCCGAGCCTGCCGAGCGTCGTCGCGATGCGGCGCTCGTCCGCAAGGCTCGCCTTCTCCACCACCAGGGCCGGCGTGGAGGCCGCGCGGCCGGCCTGGATCAGGCTGGAGGCGATGGCCGGCGCGGTGGAAAGGCCCATGTAGACCACCACCGTCTGGTTCGGCCGGGCGAGCGCGGCCCAGTCCAGGTCCGGCGCCTGGCCCGAGGCCGCGTGGCCGGTGACGAAGGTGACGGCCTGGGCGAGGCCCCGGTGGGTCAGGGGCGCGCCGGCGGACGCGCCCGCCGCCAGGCCCGAGCTCACGCCGGGGACCACATGGCAGACGACGTCCGCCTCGCGGCAGGCCTGGAGCTCCTCGCCGCCGCGGCCGAACACGAAGGGATCGCCGCCCTTCAGCCGCACGACCTTCAACCCTTCGCGGGCGAGGCCGACCAGGAGCGCGTTGATGCCGTCCTGCGGCAAGGTGTGGCGCGACTTGCGCTTGCCGACGTCGATCAGGCGCGCCTTGGGGCCGGCCAGGTCCAGGATCGGCTGGGGCGTCAGGCGGTCGTGCACGACCACGTCGGCCGATCGAAGCAGCTTGAGGGCCTTGAGAGTGAGGAGCTCGGGATCGCCCGGCCCCGCGCCGACCAGCCAGACCTCGCCGGCGCGCGCGTTCGCACGCCCCGCCCCTTGGAGGACGACGAGGCGCCCGGCGCGTGTGACGGTCGCCGACTTGCCGGACATCAGGTTTAGGTCCTCTATACAGCTGGGGCCTAAATTGAGGACGGGGCGGACCCTGCGGTCCGCCCCGCCGAACCCCCCGCCGAAAGGGCCGAAATGGCGGAGAGGACTTGCAAACTGTGCACGAACAACCCACTTCGCAAGCGCCAGAAGTTCTGGCTCCTCTATTAGGAAATCTATGGACCGCCGACGGCTGCCGCCGCTGAACGCCCTGCGCGCCTTCGAGGCCGCCGCGCGGCACATGAACTTCAGCCGCGCCGCCGACGAGCTGACGGTGACGCCGGGCGCGGTCAGCCAGCAGATCCAGAATCTCGAGGACTATATCGGCGCGCCCCTGTTCAAGCGCACGTCCAAGGGCCTCTTGCTCACCGACGCGGCCCAGACCGCCCTGCCGGCCTTGCGCGAGGCCTTCGACCGCCTGGCCGAGGCCGCCTCCCTGCTGACCGCCGCCGAGGACGGCCGGCGCCTCACGGTCTCGGTCGCGCCCTCCTTCGCCGCCAAGTGGCTGGTGCCCAGGCTCGGCCGCTTCGAGGCGGCCCACCCCCAGGTGGACGTGTGGCTGTCCGCAGGCCTGGAGCTGGTGGACTTCACCTCCGGCGAGGTCGACCTCGCCATCCGCTACGGCTCGGGCCGCTATCCAGGGCTCGAGGTCACGCGCCTGCTCGGCGAAACCGTCTCGCCGGTGGCGAGCCCCAAGCTCCTGGCCCAGACGCCGCTCGAGAATCCGACCGACCTCGCCCAGCACGTCCTGCTGCACGACGGCTCGCCGGACGCCGACGACAGCTGCCCGGACTGGTCGATGTGGCTCACCGCGCGGGGGGTCAAGGGCGTGGACGGCGCGCGCGGGCCGCGGTTCAACCAGTCGAGCCTGGTCATCGAGGCCGCCGTGAACGGCCGCGGCGTCGCGCTCGCCAAGCAGACCCTGGCCCAGGCGGACCTCGACGCCGGGCGCCTCGTCCAGCCGTTCGAGGACGCCACCGCCGTCGACTTCGCCTATTACATCGTCCACCCCAAGGCCAAGGGACGGCTGCCCCAGGTCAAGGCTTTCGTCGCCTGGGTCTTGAAGGAAGCCCAGGCGCATGAGAGCGCCCACCGCAGCATCGACATCGGCGCGAATGGTCTCATTCCGAAGTTCGCCAGCGCATTTGCAAGGTGGATGCGAACTTCGAATGATCGGGACACTAGCAAGTCTATGATTCAGTGTGTTTAGATCGAAGTTCGCAACTGCGGGAGCCCCATCATCATGCGAACTCTGATCCACCACACTGAGCCTTGTCCGGTCATCCGACGAGCGCCGGCTATTCCACCAGCTTGCTCGACGACGCACCGATCGAGCCGACGCCGGTATTGGCGCAGTTGCTGTTGAAGCTCGCCCCGCCCTGGAACACCAGGCGCCAGGCGACCAGCTGCGTGCACGGCGAGCTCGACGTGGTTCCGTTGGAATAGGTCACCGATTGCGACGGGAAATAGAGCGCGCCGGTGATCGTCACCTGCGTGCCGCCGTTGAAGTTGTTGGTCCCCGAGTGCGGCGCTTTGCGATCCTGGAAGAACACCAGGCCCGCCGTCGCCCCGGCCGTGGGCGCGCTCAGGTTGACGGTGGCGCCGTTGCCGATCTCCACGTCGGCGTAATCGCTGCCGCTGCCGGTGAGCACGATGGTGACGCCCGCTCCGTCGAGCGTGATCCCCCCGCCAATGTCGAACGTTCCGCCCTTGATGATGTAGACGCCCGGCGTCATCACCACGCGGGCCCCATTGCCGATGGCCAGCCCGCCGCAATAGACGCCGTCGGGCTTGATGGTCTGGACGCTGGCGGACCACTTGATGGTGAACGGATGCCCGGCCGAGCCGTATTTGCATCCGGAATTGCTCGGGACCTGGACATTGGCGTAGGGGTCGGCCGTCGGCGGCTGGCCGGTCTTGATCTGGCCGGTGACGTTGATCCGGCCGCCGTTGCTGACGTGCGTGTCGCCGCTCACCACCACCGAGCTGGCATTGAGCGTGCCGGCGCCGATGACCGTCAGCGCCGTGCCGCCGAGGGCGTTCACGGACAGGCCGCACTGGTTCATGTTGACGGTCGCGCCATTGCTGATCTGGACGCCGGTGGTGGAGCTGGCGTCGAGCTGCAGCGCGCAGCTGCTCGCGCCGGCGCCGGAGGTGGCGACGGCCCGCGCGTGCAGGTTCCACACGCCTTTGCGGATCACCTGGGCGAGCGCCAGGGTCTGGGGCTGGGTGATCACCACCTCCACGGCGCCGGCGTTCCCCGCAAGGCTGCCGCTGAGGGGCGGATTGTTGACGGCGACGGTGACCGACTTCACGCCGGCGACGAAGCCGTTCTCGGCGGACACGGCCTGGGCCTCGACCGTCACGCCCGATGGGCCGGATGCGCCCAGCGCCGTCGCGCCGGCCATGGCTGCGGAGTCGGCGGCGGACTGCATCTGGCGAAGCTTGAGGAGCAGCCAGGTGACTTCGACGCCCAGGGAAACCATTCCGATCAGGACGACCGTGGTCAGCGCCACCGTGACCGCCACCGAGCCGCGATCCAGGCGCGCCTGCCGGTCGGCCGGTCGTTTCGGCGTTCGCGTCCACGCCTTGGCGCGTTGATAGAGGCGCCTGTAGACGCTCATCGCCGGGCCGACCCAATTCTCGCTCCCGCGTGTGACCCGAAGGGCCATTCGAGGGGGCAATGGTCCATATCGACACAAGTTGTTTGACGGCAGGTAAAGTCAGGCCACGGCCGGCGCCATCGAACAGCACCAAGACAACGCCAACGCTCGAGCACAGTGACGTGCGAGATGCAGAACCAAGCGCCTGGATCCCTGCGATTGAAGGGATGAGCGGAAGCCAGGGGCCTCCGCCGGCCCTACCGCCCCGGCGAGCGCAATGACTGGATCGCCTGCTCGTGCAGATAGGCCGCCACGTCCGCCAGGGCCGCATCCAGGCGCGTCCGGATCCGCTCCAGCATCACCGTCCGCTCGCCGACGCCCGCGCCGGCCGCCTGCTCGGCCGCCGCGCAGGCCTCGGCCAGGGCGAAGGCGCCCACTCCCACCGACGATCCCTTGAGCGTGTGGGCCGCGTCGCGCCAAGCCTCGCCCGGCGCTGCCGGATCCAGCAGGCGCACCCAGATCTCGGCCTGCTCGCGGAAGAGGCCCAGCACCTCCTCCACCAGGGCCATGTCGCCGCCTGCGTAGCGCTCCAGGTGAGCGAAATCGACGGCGCCGGTCAGATCTCGCTTGGCCATGGCCGATGACATCCTACCTTTGGGTCGGGCGCGCGCCTTGCCTTCGCAGGCGATTTGAGTATGGTCCGCGCCCTCTCCGCCGCCCGCAAGGGCGTCCGGGCGTGGGTGTATAGCTCAGTTGGTAGAGCAGCTGAACTCTTAATCAGCGGGTCCACGGTTCGAGTCCGTGTACACCCACCATCTTTTCAATGAGTTGGCGCCAGGACTTCACCTGAAGAAGGCGAAGAAGCGCGCCTCCAGGCTCTCGCGGGGAGCTGCGTCGGGGCCGGCCAGCGGATTGTCGATGGCGGTGTGCGGTGCGTCCGACGGGAGCCGGCCGGCGGAATCGTAGGCCGAGAACAGCAGCAGCTCGTTGTCCTTCAGGTCGGGCCAGAACACCCATCGGTGGCCCGGCCCGGGCTTCACCAGACGCGACTCGAAGATCGATCCAGGCGCGCCGCTGTGGTCGAGCACCGCATCGAAGACCAGGGTGTCGTCCGAGGCCAGGCTCCGGGCGTCGCATAGGGCCAGGGTGTTGTCCTGGGGCGGCGGCGAGGTCGCCCGCCAGGTCTGGATGATGACCACGCGCGAGAAGTCCGAGGCGTCGACGCCTTCCCAGCCCTTCATCCAGCCGATGAAGTCGCCGACAGACTTGGCGGAATAGTCCAGGTGGGCGAAGCGCGCCGGCTTGGCCCAGGTCGGCTTGACGGCCCGCTCGCCGCGCCGGACGAGCAGGCCCGTCCTCTGGGGCGCGACGAGATCGGCGCCGAGGAGCCCTCCGATCAGCTCGGCCACCTCCGGGTGATAGAGCCGGTCGACCTCGGCCATATCTTCCAGATGGCAGAAGGCGCTCCGATGCGTGACGAGCTGAAAGCCCTCCCGTTCCAGTGAGGGCGGCTCGGACAGTTCCCGCCCGTTCACCAGCGTGATCGTCCTGGGCTCGAGCACCAGGTTCGTGCGCGCCATGTCGGCCACGTCGAACCTCGCGCGCCCTTCGACAGCGCCCACGTAGTTGATCAACGCCGTCAGCGCCGTCCCGGCGCCCAATGGTCCCGCCTCGTCCAAGCCGCCCTCCGGGGTCTGCGCCTGCCGCCTTGCCGGCGGTCGAACCATCCTAGTGTGGTGGATCAGAAGTTCGCATGATGATGGCGGCGCCCTCGGCTGCGAACTTCTGATCCGTAAACCACACTAGAATCATACATTTGCTAGTGTCCTTATCGATCCCGAAGTTCGCATCTGCCTGGCAAATGCGCTGGCGAACTTCGGAATCGGGACACTAGCGCAAGCTCCCGCCGTCGCGGTGGTTCGGCCCGCGGTTGCGGAAGGTGAAACGCGCCACGCCCGTGGCGGCTCAGGCGCGCGCGCGGGGGCTTCGGCTGTGGGCGTGAGAGATCGCCACCGCCAGGGCGTCGGCCGCGTCCGCCGATTCCACGCGGGCGGCGGGCAGGAGGCGGCGGACCATGAAGCCCACCTGGTCCTTGTCGGCGCCGCCGGTGCCGACCACCGCCTTCTTGACGAAGCGCGCGGCGTACTCGGCCACCACGATCCCCGCCTGGGCCGGCGCCAGCATCACCGCCGCGCGAGCGTGACCGAGCTTGAGAGTCGAGGCGGCGTTGGTGTTCTGGAAGGTCTCCTCCACCGCCGCCTCGTCGGGCTGGTAGGTGGCGACCACCTCGGCCACGTGCTCGAAAAGATAGAGCAGGCGCGTGGACAGAGGCGCGTGCTCGGGCGGCTCGATCAGTCCGTGCGCCACGTGCGAGAGCCGCACGCCGTCTAGCGTGATCACGCCCCAGCCGGTCCTCCTCAGGCCCGGGTCGAGACCCAGGATCCGGATGGCCGCCGTTCGCGTCATGGCTCCCCGCTCATAGGCAACCCTGGCATGAGGCGCTAGTTTGCCCCCGCCCACAAGCGGTCGCGCCGGCCTTTGGCCACGCCCCGCCGGTCTCCGGAGCCTGCCTTGCGCACGATCAGCCACTTCATCGACGGCCGCGCCCATGGGGGCGAGTCCGAGCGCTCAGGCCACGTGTTCGATCCCAACACCGGCGAGGTCCAGGCCCAGGTTCCGTTCGCGGGCTTCAACGAGATCGAACTTGCCGTGAAGGCCGCCGCCAGGGCGCAGCCCGCCTGGGCCGCCGATCAACCCCCAGCGCCGCGCGCGGGTGATGTTCGAGTTCAAGCGGCTGGTCGAGGCGCACATGGACGAGCTGGCCGAGCTGCTCTCGTCGCGAGCACGGCAAGGTGCGTGGCCGATTCGCGCGGCGACGTGCAGCGCGGGCTGGAGGTGATCGAGTTCGCCTGCGGCATCCCGCACGCGCTGAAGGGCGAATACACCGAGGGCGCCGGGCCGGGCATCGACGTCTATTCGATGCGCCAGCCGCTGGGCGTCGTGCGCCGGCATCACGCCGTTCAATTTCCCGGCGATGATCCCGATGTGGATGTTCGGCGTGGCGATCGCCTGCGGCAACACCTTCATCCTCAAGCCCTCGGAGAAGCGATCCGTCGGTGCCGGTGCGGCTGGGCGAGCTGATGATCGAGGCCGGCGCGGGCATGGGCCCGACGAGGGCGTGCTGAACGTGGTGCAACGGCGACAAGGAGGCGGTCGACGCCATCCTGGACCACCCGGACATCGCGGCGGTGAGCTTCGTCGGCTCGTCCGACATCGCGCACTACGTCTATGCGGACCGGGGCGGCGAACGGCAAGCGCGTGCAGGCCATGGGCGGGGCCAAGAACCACGGCATCGTCCTGCCCGACGCCGACATGGACCAGGCGGTGCAAGCGACCTGATCGGCGCGGCCTTCGGCTCGGCGGGCGAGCGCTGCATGGCGCTGCCGGTGGTGGTGCCGGTCGGCGAGAAGACCGCCGAGGCGCTGCGCGAGAGGCTGGTCCGCGAGATCGAGACGCTGAAGGTCGGCGTCTCCACCGATCCGGACGCCCAGTACGGCCCGGTGGTCACCGCCGCGCACCGCAAGCGCGATCGCCGACTACATCCAGCTGGGCGTCGACGAAGGCGCCGAGCTGGTGGTCGACGGCCGCGGCTTTCACGCTGCAGGGCTATGAGAAGGGCTTCTTCATCGGCCCGACCCTGTTCGACCACGTGACGCCCGACGATGAAGACCTATCAGCGAGGAGATCTTCGGCCCGGTGCTGCAGATCGTCCGCGCCGAGAGCTTCGAGGAGGCGCTGGCGCTGCCCTCGAAGCACCAGTACGGCAACGGCGTCGCCATCTTCACCCGCAACGGCCACGCCGCGCGCGAGTTCGCCAGCGCGAGGTCAATGTCGGCATGGTCGGCATCAACGTGCCGATCCCGGTGCCGGTCGCCTATCACACCTTCGGCGGCTGGAAGCGCTCGGCGTTCGGCGACACCAACCAGCACGGCATGGAAGGCGTGCGGTTCTGGACCAAGGTCAAGACCGTCACCGCGCGCTGGCCGGACACCGACTGGAAGGCGCCGGCGGCGACTCCGCCTTCGTCATCCCGACCATGCGGTAGGGCGGCCTTGGACTTCGCCCTCACGGACGAGCAGCGCGCGATCCAGGACGCGGCCCGCGCCTTCGCCGAAGCCGAGATGGCGCCCAACGCCGCCCGCTGGGACGAGGAGAAGCACTTCCCGGTCGATGTGCTGCGCCACGCCGCGGCGCTGGGGTTCGCGGCGATCTATGTGCGCGAGGATGTCGGCGGCTCGGGGCTCGGCCGCGCCGAGGCGGCCGCTGATCTTCGAGGCGCTGGCGCGGGGCTGCGTCTCGACGGCCGCCTTCCTGTCGATCCACAACATGGCGAGCTGGATGATCGACTCCTTCGGCTCGGACGAGCTGCGCCGCCGCGTATCTGCCGCGCCTGGCGAGCATGGAGCTGATCGCCTCCTACTGCCTGACCGAGCCCGGATCGGGATCGGACGCCGCCTCGCTTCGCACGACCGCCCGGCGCGAGGGCGAGCACTACGTCCTGAACGGCTCGAAGGCCTTCATCTCCGGCGGCGGGGTTTCGGACCTCTATGTCGTCATGGTCCGCACCGGCGAGGGCGGCCCCGGCGGAATTTCGACCCTGGTGGTGGAGAACGGGACGCCGGGCCTCGGCTTCGGCGCCCAGGAGCGCAAGATGGGCTGGAACTCCCAGCCCACCGCCATGGTCAACTTCGACGACTGCCGCGTTCCCGTCGCCAACCGGGTCGGCGACGAAGGCCAGGGCTTCAGGATCGCCATGGCGGGGCTCGACGGCGGGCGGGTCAATATCGCCGCCTGCTCGCTGGGCGGCGCGGCCTTCGCGCTCGAGACGGCCGCCGCCTACGTCCAGGCCCGACGCCAGTTCGGCCGCGCGCTGGAGGACTTCCAGGCGCTGAGTTCAAGCTCGCGGACATGGCCACCGAACTCGAGGCCGCCCGGCTCATGGTCGCCCGCGCCGCCGCGGCCCTCGACGCCGGCGATCCGGACAGGACGCGCCTTTGCGCCATGGCCAAGCGCTTCGCCACCGACGCCAGCTTCGAGGTCGCCAACCAGGCGCTGCAGCTTCACGGCGGCTATGGCTACCTCAAGGACTATCCCCTGGAGCGGATCGTGCGCGACCTGCGCGTCCATCAGATCCTGGAAGGGACCAACGAGATCATGCGCCTGATCATCGCCCGGGAGATGCTGAGGCCGTAGCCGCACGGCTGCGGACGTGATACCTGACCAGTCCTGGTCAGATAGGATTGATCGCGGTGCGCGAAATCGGCGTCCTCGAAGCCAAGACCCACCTCTCCACCCTTCTCAACGAAGTGGAGCATGGCGGCGAGATCGTGATCACCCGACACGGGCGACCGATCGCGCGGCTGGCGCCCATTACGCCGGGAAGCTCGCGCATCAGGATGTCTGGGTCGGAAGTCGCGCAGCTGTTTCAAGGGCTTCGCGACACGGTCCGGGACCGGTGGCCTGATGAGCCCGAGTTCGACTGGAAGGCGGCGGTCGAGGAGGGCCGCAGGTGAGCCTGATCGTGCTGGACGCCTCGGCGGTGGCCGCATGGTCGCTTCCGAGCCAGCACACCCCCGCATCTGAGGCGCTGCTGCGCGAGGCCGATGGACACAGGTTCCTGGTCCCGCACATCTTCCCTATCGAAGTTCGAAGCCTGTTCCTGGCGGCAGAACGACGGGAACGCTGGCGGATGGCCGACACGGAGTTGGCGCTGAAGGGACTGGATGAGCTGGATATCCTCGTCGCCCGGCTTGATGACCCTGCCGAGCTGCGCTCCGTGATGGGCCTGGCCCGGATGGAAGGCCTGACGCTTTACGATTCCTTCTATCTGAGACTTCGCCGAGACGGACAACGCGACCCTGGCGTCGAGGGACAGGCCTCTGCTGACCGCGGCCGCGCGTCGTGACGTCGCCATCGCCGACCTGAACGCCTGAACGTGTCCGAGCCCGAGGTCATCACGCGCGTCGAAGGCTTCGCCGGCCGCATCACGCTCAATCGGTCGCGGGCCCTGAACGCCCTGAACGCCGACATGTGCCTGGCCATATCCGACGCCCTCCTCGCCTGGGAGAGGCAAGACGCGGTCCGGTCGGTCCTGATCGACGGGGCCGGCGATCGCGCCTTCTGCGCGGGCGGGGACATCCGCATCGTCGCCGAGAGCGGCAGGGGCGACGGCGCGGAGGCCCGGCGGTTCTTCATGGCCGAGTACAGGATGAACGACCTGCTCCAGCGCTATCGCAAGCCGGTGACCGTGGTCATGGACGGGATCACCATGGGCGGCGGCGTGGGAATCTCCATGCCGGCGCGCTGCCGGATCGTCACGGACAAGACGCTCTGGGCGATGCCGGAGGGCGACATCGGCCTCTTTCCGGACGTGGGGACCGGCTGGCATCTGGCCCGCCTTCCCGGCCAGGTCGGGGTCTGGCTCGCCCTGACCGGTGCGCGCCTCAAGGCCGCCGACTGCCTGGCGCTCGGGATTGGGACGGCCTGCGTCCCGTCCGCCGACATCGAAGCGCTCAAGGCGGGTCTCGTCGCCGGAGAAAGCATCGAGCGCTTCGCAACCGACGCCGGTCACTCCGCGCAAGCGCCGCACCGAGAAGCCATCGACCGCCTGTTCGCCCGCGACGCCGTCCAGGACATTCTCGGCGCTCTCGGCGCCGACGGCTCGGACTGGGCGCTCGCCCAGCGGGACATCATATCGAAGAAGTGTCCGGCCACCCTGACGGTTGCTTTGCGCCTGATCCGCGAGGGCGCGCGGCGGACCGGCTTCGCCGAGGAGATGGCGGTGGAATACCGCCTGGCCGTGCGCATGACCCGCCGCCACGATTTCATCGAGGGCGTGCGCGCGGTGCTCGTGGACAAGGACAACGCCCCCAGGTGGGATCCGGCGGACCTGGACGGCGTCACGGACGCCATGCTGGACGAGCTCTTCGCGCCCCTGCCGCCGGGCGAGGAATGGACGCCGCTTCCCTGAGGCGGGGCGCGGCCCAGGAGGAACCGGAATGACCAAGATCGCCTTCATCGGCGTCGGGGCCATGGGCCTGCACATGGCCGGCCATCAGGTCCGGGCGGGGCGCGAGGTCGCGGCCTTCGACCTCTCCTCCATCGCCCTCGAGCGCGCGGTCGAGCGGGGATGCAGCGCGTGCGGGACCGCCGCCGACGCCGTCCGCGGCGCCGACGCGGTGATCTCCATGCTGCCTGCCGGCCCGAACGTGCGACAGCTCTATCTCGAGGACGTCCTGCCCAACGCCAGGCCCGACGCTTTGCTCGTGGACTGCTCCACCATCGACGTGGATACCGCCCGCGAGGTCTCGCGCCGAGCGGCGGAGGCCGGCTTCCGCTTCGCCGACGCCCCGGTCTCGGGCGGGATGGTCGGGGCCGAGGCCGGGACGCTGGCTTTCATGGTCGGCTGCCAGGACGAGGACTTCGCCGCCTTCGAGGACCTGCTCGGACCCATGGCGCGGGCGGTGATCCACGCCGGCGGCGCGGGCGCGGGCCAGGCCGCCAAGATCTGCAACAACGTGGTCCTGGGCGTCTCGATGCTGGGCGTCTGCGAGGCCTTCGCCCTGGCCGAACGGCTCGGCCTGGACTGGGACCGGTTCTACGACATCGCCTCCAAGTCCTCGGCCCAGTGCTGGGCCCTGACTGCGAACTGCCCGGTTCCGGGTCCCGTCCCGACGTCTCCGGCCAACCGGGCCTACGCCCCGGGCTTCTCGACGGCCCTGATGCTCAAGGACCTCAAGCTCGCCCAGGCCGCCGCCGCGAGCGCCGGCGCGGCCACGCCCATGGGCGCCCAGGCCGAAGGGCTCTATGCCCTGTTCGACCGGCTGGGCCATGGCGGCAAGGACTTCTCCGCCATCCTTCACCTCGTCCGCGGCGACCTCGGCGAGCTCGGCTAGAGCGGAGTCGGTTGAGGTTGAACCACATAGCCGGCGGCATTGAAGTAGCCGGTGCAGTCTGAGGGTGAGAAGTCGTCGAGGAGCTTTCCGATTCGATCCCAGAGGGGGTCTACGGAGCGCTCAGCGGCCTTTCGCAGTCCGGCCTTGAGCTTGGAGAAGGCCATCTCGATCGGGTTGAGGTCGGGGGAGTAGGGGGGCAGGTAGCGCAAGCTGGCTCCCGCGGCCTCGATGGCGGCCCTGATGCTGGGGCTCTTGTGAGAGCCGAGATTGTCCATGACGACGATGTCGCCGGGCTTCAGCTCAGGAACCAGCACCTGTTCGACGTAGGCTCTGAACCAGAGCCCATCGATCGGCCCGTTCAAGACCATCGGCGCGGTGATCCGATCGCAGCGCAAGGCGGCCAGGAAGGTGGTCGTGCGCCACTTGCCGAACGGGACCCTGCCCAGCAGCCGCTGGCCCCGGCGGCATCGGCCACGTTCGCGGACCATGTTGGTCTTGGCCCAGGTCTCGTCGATGAACACCAGGCGCGCAGCCTCAAGGCGAGGCTGTTCAGCGCGCCACTCGGTCCTGGCGGCGGCGACGTCAGGCCGCTCTTGCTCGGCGGCGTGCAAAGTTTTTTTTGAAGGTCAGCTTCTCGCGATCCAGGAAGGTCCACAGCGTACCGTGCGCCACCGCGAGATCGCGCCGGGCCAGCTCGGCCCTGAGCTCCTCGATCGTCAGGCTCGGCTCTTCCTCGATCCGGCCCAGGATCCACTCCCGGTGCGCCTCCAGCTTCGAGCGGCGAGCGCCGCCCATCGGCTTGGCCTTCACATCCCCCGTCGTCCGCTTCAGCTGACACCAGCGGATCACGCTCGAGACGCCCACGCTGAACAGCGACGCCGCCTTGTGCCGACTAAGCCCGCCGTCAACCGCACCTACCGCCCGACTGCGAAGATCTTCCGAATAGGGTCGAGACATCCATGCTGGCCTCCTCCCAGCCAGCATCTTGAATCATGATCCGCCCCGCCAAGGAATCCCCTCCAATTCAAACAAAACTGACTTTGCTCTAGCCGCCCGTCACGCGCACTTTCGCGGACGCGCCGTCAGTCGTGGTCGTAGCCGACCTCGGCGGCCAGGCGACGAATGATCTCCGCCTGCTTGGGCGGGAGCTGGCCACGCTCGATCAGGCGCCGGTGGGCGCCGATCCGACCCGAAATCGACGGCAAGCGCCTCGAGCCGATCCGCATCGAAGCACGCGTCGAGCCCCAGGCTTCTACAGACTTGCCGGGTCACGCCCAGGGGATCGGCGCACAGGTCTTCGAACCTGACCTCGCACGCCCGCCCAGCCCGCGCCATGGCCGCAAGTGAGCGGCGATAGGAGGCCCGCCACAGCTCCGTCCAGAACCCCGCGGCGTGCTGGGGCCTGACGTGGCCGGGCGCGAAGTGCGCATAGTGCGGCGGCAGGGCGCCCAGCGTGTCCATCGGGTCCCGCATCAGGTGCACGATGCGCGCGCCCGGGAACACCCTCAGCCAGGCTTCGGCCGTCGGCCCGCTGCGGGGGTCCTTGCATCCCCATGCGGTCCCGCCGCCATAGCCCGCCAGGGTCAGTCGCCGGGCGATGGCGGCCTGGGAAATCACATCGACGGCCCGTTCGGGGACGAAGGCCTCGATGGCCTCGACGTCCATCCAGCCGGGCAGCAGCACCGTGTTCAGGTGCTGGACGTAGGTCCACTCGAACGTTCCCGTGTTCACGCGCTGGAAAACGCCGGCCGCCTCGAGCGCCTGGGCCAGCAGCCGGGTGCCGGAGTGGTGGAAGCCGCAGATCAGGACGGGCTCGGCGAAGGCCGGTGCTGACAACAGCTCCTGGCCCTGCGCGACGGCCCCGGCCAGGCGGCGCCGGGTCTGGGTCGACCTGGGCGGCGGCGTCCGATCCGCCGTCAGGCGCGCGGCGGCCGCCCACGCCGGATCCATGAGGGAGCTCTGGTCCGCCCGGCCCCGAGGCCGCCCTTTCACGAAGCTCGACAACCCTCCCATTTCGCGCGCGGCCAGGGCCTCGAAGCGTGGATCGGCGCACAGGCGGGCGAGCGCATCCCAGCGGCCCCTCAGACCCATCGGCTCTCGCGTCGTCGCGGTCTCGGCGAGCCTGCCCATCCGTTCCAGGACGAGGTCGAAGACCACCCGCGCCAGGGGACATGGTCCGCCGGCGCTGATCTCGTCGAGGTCGGCGGCCGCCTGGAGCAGGTCGCCGATTCGAGCGGCTTCGGCCTCGACCGCCGCCACATCCCGGCCACCCTCGAGTCCGACGAGGCGCTCGAGGCCGTAAGCCTGCAGCCCGATCGCCGCCACGCGCGTCCCGTCGGTCGCGCCGGAGGCGCTCCTCGTCGGGCCACCCTGGGCGAAGGCGTCCGCCCTCGCGCGCGCGGCGACGGCGGCGGCCCTTCGCCCGGCGCTGGCGTAGGCGTCGCCAAGCGCCCTCCAGAGCGCCGCCTGACGTCCGTCGGGATCGATCCTGAGATGTTCCAGCGCCTCGGCCCGGCGTCCGTTCGCCAACTGCAGGGCGGCCAGTCGTTCATGCGCGGAGAGGTTCTGCGGCTCCACGCCGACCAGGCCCTTCAGCGCCTCGATCTCGGCGTCCCGGTCATCGTAGGTCGTCGCGGCCGCCCGGTACTGCCGCCAGGCCTTGGCGAGCCTGGGTGAGGCATGGGCGAGCGCCCGATAGTGAGGAACCGTCTCGGGTCCCCGGCCCGATTGGCCGAGCAGCGCCAGCATCCGCGTGCGCATGGCGGCGTCGCCGGCGCCAAGCTCGAGCCGACGAAGACTGGCGTCGATCTCGCCGTCGACGTCGCCGATCAACCGGCACATCCGCGCGAACATGCTCCAGCCCTCGGGGTCCGCCGGATCGGCTTCGGCCAGGGCGCGCGCATGGGTCGCCGCTTCGCCCGCGCGGCCGTTTTCAGCCAGGAGCTTGACCAGCCGCGCGCGCGTCGCCGTGTCGGGGCCCGCCGCCTTCAGCCGCCCGTCTAGCCCAGCGACCTCACCCTCCAAGTCGCCAACCTGCCGCGAGAGCTGCGTGAGCCTGGTCCAGCCGTCGGGTCGATCAGGCGCGGCCTCGGCTTCGGCCCGAAGCAGTGCGACGGCTTCGTCCGTCCGGCCCACTTCGACGAGCAGGGCGCCCAGCCTTGCGATCGAGGCCTCAT
The DNA here is from genome assembly GCA_963775275.1 of uncultured Alphaproteobacteria bacterium. Classification (GTDB taxonomy): domain Bacteria; phylum Pseudomonadota; class Alphaproteobacteria; order Caulobacterales; family Caulobacteraceae; genus JANWHQ01. Next base: position 4,318,007 of record CAVZII010000005.1, read on the forward strand.
CCAGACCCGCCGGCGCCAGGCTGTCCTGAAGCGCCGCGATCTCGCCCTCGGCGTCGCCGGCTTCGCGGCACAGCTCCGCCAGGCGGTGCCAGGCTTCACGCGAGGCGGGCGTCGCTTCGGCCAGCTTCCGTTGATGGACCGCCGCGTCGGCCGCGCGTCCCGCCTCGGCCAGCAGCCTCACGAGCCGCGCCCGGGCGCCGGAATCTGGCCAGCCGATCTGCACCAGACGCTCCAGCGCATGGATTTCGCCTGCGGCGTCCCCCAGCTCGCCGGCTATCCGGACGAGGCCGAGCCAGCCGTCGACGTCGCCGGGATCGGCCTTCACGATGCGCCGCAGCTGGACGGCGGCCTCCGCTTGGCGTCCCGACTGCAGCAACAGACCGACCAGACGGCCGCATTGCTTGCGTTCGCCGGCGCCCAGGTCGACCAAGCGCTGCAGCGCCTCGATCTCGCCCTCCACATCGCCAGCCTGCTGACGGGCCCGGGTGATCCGACCCTCTTCCTCCTGCGGCGTCGGATCCGCGTCGGCCGGGGCATGGCGTGACGCGCGCCACGCCTCCCGGCGCCTGTCGTCGGCGAGCAGCTTGGCCAGCCGGGCGATGGCGGCCTCGTCCGGCCCCGCCAGCCGGAGCTGGGCCTCGAGCGCGGCGATCTCGCCCTCCGCGTCGCCCGACTTGCGGTGGAGCCGGACGAGCGCCCGCCAGCCTCCGGGGTTTGCAGGATCGGCCTCCACCATCACGCGAAGCTGCGCGGCCGCCTCCAGGAGCCGGCCGCGCTCGCTGAGAAGGCGCACCAATCGCGCGCGCGTCGCCGAATCCGGTCCGACGCGGCTCAGCCTGTCCAGCGACGCCGCGATCTCGCCATCCACATCCCCGGCCCGCCGACAGTGACCGATCAGCCGGTCCCAGCCGGCGGCTGAGCCGGGCTCGGATTCGGCGAGCGCGCGAAGCTGCGCGGCGGCGTCGGCATGGCGCCCCAGGTCCGTGAGCAGGCGGATGAGGCGGTTGCCGCTACCAATCTCCCCGAAGCCCGCCCTCAGCATGCGCGTCAACACGACCGCCTCGCCGTCCCGATCACCGAGCTCGGAAACGACGCGCACGAGCCTTCGCCAGCCGTGGGAGTCTTCGGGCGTCACCTGCGTCAGGACCTGCGCATGAATCAGCGCCTCGGCCGTGAACCCGCGGCGGCGCGCCAGCCGCGCAAGGCAGGCGCGCGCCTCGACATCCAGCGGATCGAGCAGCACCAGCGCCGACCAGGCCTCGACTTCGCCCTCGACGTCGCCGCCGGCCGCGCACGCCCGGGCCTGTTTGCGCCGGACCTCCACCTCGTCATGGGCGCGCACACGGCGACGGTCCGCATGCTGGCAATCCGAAGTCCCGAGCAGGTCGACATCGGCCGCGTCGTGAGCAGCTTGCGCAGCGGCTCGCTTCACGGCGATAGGTTTTTCGCCTTGAGAACTCAACGCCAGTCCCAACAACAGTCGCCGGCGCAACCTATCCTGATGTCAGGAACTTGCACAAGCATGAATGGATCAAGGCTGGCGGCGCACAATACTGACAATTGGCGCCCCGGAGGGAATTCCCGGCTTCACGGAGGCAGAACACGCTCGCGCGATCTTTGTAGTTTCCGGCGCCGTCCCTGCTGTGTCCCTGACATCCGTGTGCTTTTGTGTGACATTTATACGTAGGTGGATGTGATTTGCTTGCATCTGCGCCGCCCTCTGATCGACATGATCCCGCTCGCCGTCTCTAACTGACGCCGGTCTTCGTCTCTTCGATGGATCCAGCCCCCGCCCTCATCGCCGTCGTCGGCTGCCAGCGCAGCGGCACATCGCTCACGGGCCAGATCCTCGGCGCGCACCCCGCCGCCGTTCTGATCGACGAGGACGACGGACTCTATCCCTGGATCCGCGCCTGGGCGGCCGGGCGCGCGGACGCGCTGACCCTCTATGACGACGTGATCGCCAAGGCGCGGCTGAAGTACGCGCCCAGGACCGGCAAGTTCGAGCACGAACCGGATGGGCGGTGGCGGCTGGCCCCACATGTCTCGCGCCTGGTCCTCAAGGCGCCGAACCTTACGTTCGACTGGGACCTCCTGAAGGGCCTGCCCACTCCCGTGAGCGTGGTCTACCCCGTGCGCGACCCGCGCGCCGTCGTCGCCTCCATGGCGCGGATGGTCCGGCGCGCCATTCCCGAGAAGCAGGCCGGCTTGCTACGCGCCAACCCGGCGCTGGCGGCCGACCTCGCCGACGCCCTTCAGGTCATCGAGGACCCCGAGGCGCCGCATCTGGTCAGGCTGGCCGAGGTCTGGCGGGTGAAGTCGTCGCTGGCCGACCGCTTCGCCGGCGCCGGGCTGCCGACTTTCCGGTTCCGTTACGAGGACCTGATCGCCGACAAGGAGGATGTCTGCCGCCGCCTCGCCGAGGCGACCGGGCTCGGCTTCGCGCCCGAGCTTCTCGCGCACGAGCGCGCCTACACCGACGTCGGCCAGGGGCTCACGCTGCGGTTCCGCCCCGTCGACAGCTTCTCGGTCCGCCGGTGGGAGGACGCCCTCAACGACGACGACGTGCGCGCCGTCATGGGCGTCGCCGGCCAGACGGCCGCTCGGCTCGGCTATGTCGGAGGCGCGCCCGCGCCTCGGCCACGTCGCGATCCGGCGATCGGCGATGACGACCTCGCCGCACCGATCATCCTGGCAGGCCGGGGCGGCAGCGGCACGCGGCTCATCTCCGAGCTCGCCCGCGCGGCGGACATCCACCTCGGCGAACGCATCACCAAGAGCGGCGACAGCCTGGACTGGCTGAACCTCATTTACGAGATGGCGGTGGACCGGCTGACGTCCGAGCGCGACGGCGCCGCCGCGTTCGAGGTCCGCTGGCGCGCGCCCCTGCTCGGCCGCGCCCGCGAGGTGCTGAGCGGCGAGAGCTGGCGGCCGGGCCGGCCCTGGGGATGGAAGCTGCCCGAGAACTCCATCGTCGCCGGGGCCCTGACCTCTGCCTTCACCCGGTCTCGGCTGGTCCACCTGGTGCGCCATCCCCTGTCCAGCGCGTTCCGGCGCACCCACGTCACCTCGCGCGGCTCGAATCCCGTCGGTCGGGCCATGCTCCACCGCGCCTACCTTGCGGCCGGCCGAGACCCGGCGCTGACTGACGAAGACCCGCCGCATCTGCACAACGCCCTGACTTGGCTGTTCCAGGTGCGCGAGGTGATGACGGTCGGGCGCGAACGGCTGGGCCCTGACCGATACTTGGAGCTCAGGTTCGAGGATCTCTGCCGCGATCCCGAGGCGGCCGCGCGCCTGTTCGGCGCCTTCTGCGGCGGTCCGGCGCCCGTCGCGGCGCCGAGGATCGATGCCCGGCGCGCGGCCATGGGCGAGCCGGACCATGCCGAGGTCGGGCGCATCTGGGACCTCTGCGCCGAGACGGCGGGCGCGCTGGGCTACGGCCGGGACGACTGGCGGCTCGCCTGAGCCGGCTCAGTCCCACGCCGTCGAGGTCGACCGGAACGGCAGGAACCGGCGCCACTTCTCGCGCACAAAGGCCTTGCTGCGCTCATAGGCGGCCTGGAACTCGGGCGTGCGCCGATCGACGATCTTGCGGCTCTGCGCCTTGCCGATGACGGGATTCCCCTGCGGATCGAACCGCTTGTGCCACAGCGGCGCATCGATCGCCCACGATCTCAGCCCCATGGCCCGGGCGGTCAGCGACAGGTCCATGCCGTAGCAGTGGAAGCCCGGCAGCTTCGGATCGAAGCCCACGCCGCTCGACCTGCGCACGCCAAGGCACAGCTCGTCCAGCGCCTGGACCTCGGCCGGCAGCGGCCCGATCCGCCGCCATTGGCCGCCAGAGCCCGGATCGGCCCAGTGGCCGCGGTTCCATCGCCCCTTCGGGTCGAGCGCGAGCCCGACGCCGACGGGGCCCGCCACGCCCCAGTCCGGATCGATCGCCTCCAGCTCCGCCAGGGCCGTCATTACCTGGCTTTCCCACTCGGGCGGGACGAACACGTCCTGGTGCACGAAGAAGACGAGGTCCGTCTTCGCCGCCTCCAGTCCCTGGGCGTAAAGCGCGCAGATGTGCTCGGACAGGCGGTTGCCGGTGTTGTCGAAGACGATCCACTCGCACCGGTCCGAGCCCCTGACCTCGCTGGCGAAGAGATTGCGCCCCAGCTCGTCGAAGTCGTTGACCACGACGACGAAGGTGAACCGGTGATCGCCGCCGGCGGGCGGATGGGACCTCATGCGGATTCCAGCCTAGCGCGGCGGGCCCGCAGGTCCAGCCGCTCCGAGAGCCCGAGGTGAGCGTCCCCTGGCGGACCGCCGGCGGGCCGCTTGCGGCCCTCAGCGCGCCGACGGCCAGACCTCGTGCCGGATCCCGCGCTCATCCAGCACCGCCTCGATCTGCTCGCGTCCGCCGCCGGACAGGACCTCGTCGATGACGCCATGCATGGCGCCGTTGGCCTTCAGGTCCCGCACGACCAAGTGGTCGCCGCCCCGGATCATGAACACCGTCGCGGGGCCGCGCGCATGACGATGGATCAGCCTCGCGTGGGCGACGTCCAACAGGTGAGCGCCGCCGCAGAAGACGTAGTGATGGCACACGGGCGGCGCCTTCAGCCCGGCGTCCACGCAGGAACGGAACCGCCAGTCCCGGATCAGCGAGATGTGCTCCCTCCAGCGCGTCTCGAAGGGCGCCAGCTTTGGGTCCACCGAGTACTGCGGGCTGAAGGCAAGCGAAGCTTTGCAGCCCAGGATCTCCCCGAACAGGATCGCGCCGAACGCGCCCATGCTGTTGCCGAGGGTGTAGCCCGGCCGTCCCCCGAACCGCTCTGTCAGGGTCTCGCGAATCCTCTCGCCTGTCGCATTGTACCAGGTGCGGCTTCGGTCGATGACGAAGCAGGCGTCCCGCAGCACGCCCGGCCGGCGCAGGCTGTTGCGGAACTCCTCGCGCAGCAGACCGCCGAGCCCGTGGTGCACGCCGGTGAACGACAGGACCAACCCGTCCTCCGCGCCGCTGCCGGCGCCCGGCTCGAACGCGATCCTGAGATCCTCGGAATCGACGATGGTCTGCAATCGGTCCGCCCCTGGAGGTCCCTGTGCCATCGAAACCCGCTCCCGCCTACCCCGCCTCGATCAGCGGCAGGCCCGGGCTCTCCTTGATGGTCCGCATGACGAATGCGGAGCGGACGTCCTTCACCCCCGGGATCCGGCGCAGACGGTCGAACACGATGTCGGAGTAGGCCGCGCTGTCCTTGGCCGCCACATGCAGGATCGCGTCGTAGCTGCCCGAGACGATGTAGCAGGACGTGATCTCCGGGATCTCGGCGATCCGTTCCACGAACTCCTGGGCGGTCGAGGCGGTGATGTAGTCGAGCACCAGGGTGACGTAGGCGATGAAGCCCAGGCCGATGGCGTCCGGATCGAGCCGGGCGGTGTAGCCTCTGATCACGCCCTCCTGCTCCAGCCGGCGGATCCGGCGCGAGCAAGGCGCCTCCGACAGCCCTACGGCCTGGGCGATCTCGACGTTAGTGGCGCGGCCGTTCTCGCGCAGGACGGCCAGGATCCGCCGGTCGTAGTCGTCCAGCACCGCACGACCCTTGTGCGATGCGGCAGATTGCTCTGGCGTGGTCAATCTTACTGGTTTCCTGCTCATTTTTCCGGGTTCTCATCATTTCCTTGCGAATTGATGGACCTGAACGCTGCAATCCGCAAGGACGTACGGCGCGATCCACGCCTATCGTTCCCGCCACGCTCCCCGCCACGAAAGGCCGTGTCCATGTCCGCCACTCTCGACCATCAAATCCAGGCCCGGCCAGTTCTGGCGCCGCGCGCGCGCCCGCCGTTCCGCGCCGACCACGTCGGCAGCCTGCTGCGGCCGGCCGCCTTGCAGGCGGCCCGCGACGAGGCCGCGCACGGCCGGATCACTCGGGAGACCCTTCAGCGGATCGAGGACGCCGCCATCGGCGAGGCCGTCGCCTTCCAGGAGGCCCTGGGCCTCAGGTCCGTCACCGACGGCGAGTTCCGCCGGGCCTACTTCCACCTCGACTTCCTGAGCGAGATCTCGGGCTTCGAGGCCTACCAGGACCAGACCGCCGCCCGCTTCCGCACCGCCGGCGGCCAGGTCTTCGACTTCTCGCCGCCCAAGCTCCGGGTCGCGGGACGGCTGGAGCGCACCCATCCGATCATGCGCCGCGACTATGAGAGCCTGGCCGGGGCAGTGAAGGGCGCCGCCTCGGCCCGGATCACCATCCCCTCGCCCACCATGGCCCTGCGCGGCGGCCGCGCGGCGGTCGACGCGGCCGCCTATCCCGAGCTCGAAGCCTTCCACGCGGACCTCGCGCGCATCTACCGCGAGGAGGTCGCCGACCTCGCCGAGGCCGGCTGCCGCTGGCTGCAGCTGGACGACACCAATCTCGCCTATCTGTGCGATCCCAAGCTGCGCGAGACGAGCCGGGCGGCCGGCCTGGACCCGGACGGGCTGCCGCAGGCCTATGCGGCGCTGATCAACGACGCCCTCGCCTCCGCGCCGGCCGACATGGTCACGGCGATCCACCTGTGCCGCGGGAACTTCAAGAGCGCCTTCGTCGCCGAGGGCGGCTACGACCCGGTGGCCGAGGTGATGTTCAACCAGATCGGCGTCGACGCCTTCTTTCTGGAGTACGACGACGAGCGCTCGGGCGGGTTCGAGCCCCTGCGCTTCGTGCCCAAGGACAAGTTCGTGGTCCTGGGCCTGATCAGCTCAAAGGTCCCCGCGCTGGAGTCCCGGGACGAGATCCGGCGGCGCGTGGACGAGGCCGCGAGGTTCCTGCCGCTGGAGCAGCTGTGCCTGTCGCCCCAGTGCGGCTTCGCCTCCACCTGCCACGGCAACGACCTCACCTTCGACGACCAGCGCCGCAAGCTCGAGCTCGTCATCGACTGCGCCCGCGACATCTGGGGCGAGGCGTAGAGCCGCAAACGTTCAAGGGACCGAGCAGGCCCGGACGGCGGAGCCGTACGTAGGAGAACGCAGAGCCCGCAGAGAAGACGCGCAGTTCGCGGAAGGCGGAGGCTCCTCTGCGTCCTCTGCTCTTCTCAGCGGCCTCTGCGTTGAACTTGCTGGCCTTCGGCCGGGATGCCGGACTTCCCTGGTGTCCGTGGCGAGCTTGGAAGCTCCAGGCCGGCCCGCCTACCCGACCCCTTCCGTCTTCGCCTTCAGGAAGGCGTCGATGCGGGCGTTGGCCGGGCCGGTGTGGGGATGGCCGATGATGTTGAAGCCGTGGGGCGCGCCCGGATAGATCGCCAGCTCCGCCTCGTTCCCCGCCGCGATCCAGCGGGCGTAGACGAAGAGGGAATCGTCCAGGAACGGGTCCAGCGTGCCCACGCTGAACAGGGCCGGCGGCATGTCCTTCAGGTTCGCGTAGAGCGCCGACATGTCCGGGTCGCGCCGCTTGGACGCGTCCGGCGCATAGGCGTTGGAGCAGCCCTTGATGTCCTCCTCGCCGATCAGGTAGCGGCTCATCCCGTTCCAGTGATTGCTGGGCGAGCCGGAGGTGTCGTAGTTGCCGTAGCTGAGGTTCGCGGCGTGAAAGCCGGTGAACCCGTGCCTGTCGCGCATCCTGACCAGCACCGGGACGGCGAGCGTCGCCCCCGCCAACTCCCCGCCGATGGCCAGGGCGCCGCCGCCGAACTCGGCCTTGACGTTGTCCACGAGCCAGACCGCCGCCGCCTCGCTGTCGTCCCAGGCGGCCGGGTAGGGATGCGCGGGCGCCAGGCGATACTCCACGCTGACGCTCGCCAGGTTCGTGGCGTCGGCGATCCGTTCCAGCATGGCGTCGTCCTGGTCGGCCGAGCCCATGATGAGTCCGCCGCCGTGGAAGTGCAGATAGGCGCCGTGCGGCGATCCCGACGCCGGCGGCACGATCCGGACCTCGACCTCGTGGCCGTTCGCCTTGATGCTGCGCACGCTCGCCCGGGCCGACTTGGGCCTCGCGGCCATTGGCCCCGGCGAATCCCCGCTCCGCTCCGAGATCGGCGGCGCGGCCGCCGCCCTGGCCAGGAACGCCTCGTTGAACGCCCTGACCTCCGGCGAGATCGCCTCGGGCCGGAACAGCTTGGGATCGAATGGATTTGCGGCAGTCATGCGGACCTCATCTCGGCGGCGCGTCTCTCTTCCGGGCGACCTGGATGCGGCAGATCTTCCCGTCCCTCAGGGTGTAGAAGACGAAGACGGGGACCTTCAGCACCTGGCCCTTCTTCAGCGGCATCGGCGCGAAGTCCGACGCGTCCTCGATGGCGGTGAAGGTCGAGACGATGTCGGCGCACATGCCGTTGTCGTCCGCGACCAGCTGCTTCAGCTCGAGGCTTTCACGAATTCTCGTGAACATGTCCTTGTAAAACTTGACGATTCCATCGCCGCCCTGAAGCGTCAGCTGGCCGATCTCGGCGACGCAGTCGTCGGTGTAGTACCTGCGGAATCCGGCGAAGTCGGCGTTCGAGAAGGCGCGGGTATAGGCCATGAACGCCTCCCGCTCCTCGGGCCGGCCGCCCACGCGCGGTCCCGGCGCCGTCACGCCCACGCCCGGCGGCCAGGTGGAGGTCTTCAGATAGGCGACCTTGCCGTCCCGGGTCAGATAGTGGGCGAAGAACTTGACCGTCACGGTCTCGCCGGTCTTCAGCGCGCCGAAGGTGAAGTCCGGCCGGTCGCGCGTGGCGGTGAAGTCCATGTCGATCTCGACGAAGATCCGCTCGCCGTCCTCGATGATCGCCTGGGGCCGCATGGTCTCCAGGATCCCGTCGTGGGCCCACGCCAGGAACTTCGTCATGCCCTCGTGGCCGCGATAGACGTTCGGGCCGCTCTGCATGACGCAGTCCTCGGTCCAGAAGTCGCGGATCAGGGCCGCGTCGTCGTAGCGGTTGAACGCCGCCATGTAGTCGGCGAAACGCATCGTCCCTCCCGGCCTGGCCCGGCTCTGCGGCCGGCGCGCGCCGAACTAGCCCCGGCGGGCGAAGGGGTGTCAAGGAGCCTGATATGGGCTTTGCGGAGGACCTCGACCGGGTTCCGCCTGCCGAACCTCAGCCCTTGGCGTCCGATGAGGCGCCCCCGGCCTCCGGACAGCATTGGGCGCCGCTCGCCGTCGCCGCTTCGGGCGTCCACTGCGGCAGGCTCGCCGGGCCGGCGTAGATGAAGGTCCCCGGCGCCATGCGCCCCAGCACATAGGGATAGTCCTCGCCGGCGAAGGCGAAGCAGCCGTCGCTGCGCCCCGCCTGGCCCTTGCCGTCCGCGCCGATGTGGGCGGCGATCCAGTCCCTGCTCGCATAGTTCCGGCCGTCCGACCGGTTGGCCTCATGGATCACGATGCAGCGGCAGCGGGCGTTGGAGTCGGTGGGGTCGAGCCCGTCCAGACGCACCGCGCGCGACAGGTGCGCGGGGCTGTCATAAGCCTCGCCCGTGACATAGGCGCCGGTCGAGGTCGCCAGCGAGCCCATGGCGTTGGACACCCGCTCCACCCGGCCGTTCTGGTCGGGGTCCGAGCCCTTGCCGTGGGTGGTCACGACCAGCCGCACCGAGCCGTCATGGAGGTTGAGCACATAGAACCGCGGCGCCCAGCTCGGGCGCGACAGGTCCACCACCGCGATCCGACGCCGGTTCGTGACCTCGTCCTCGTGCGCCCGCAGGCTCCTCAGCGCGGCCCTCAGGAGCCCCCGCTCGATCAGGCCGTTGCGGTCGAGCAGCACCCCGTGGCGCACCACCCGCGGCGGGCGCCAAACTCGAGCCTGCGCCGGCGTTGCAAGGCCCGCAGCCAGGGCCGCCAGCATGAGCGCGGTGAGAACGCGAAGGGTCCAGGGTTTCATCGACGCATGGGTCCGGGCGCGACAGGCTACTGCGCCGCCCCCGCTGCTCAAAGGCAGGGCGCGCCCTACTTCGACAGGTCCGGGATCAGGGACAGGTAGTAGTCGATCGCCGGCCCGATGTTGGCGATCGGCGTGCGCTCGTTCAGCCCGTGCGAGAAGTCCTCGGATTCCTTGATGAACACCGGGCTCGCGCCATAGCTCGGCACATGGTGATAGCGGAGCCACATGCTGTCGCTGGCGCCGGACGCCATGGACGGGAAGATCGGCACGCCGGGATAGACCTTGCCCAGCGCCTTGGTCACCGCCGCCACGAAGTCCGGGCGCATGGGCGAGGGATCGTTGGCCACCGAGCCCACCGTCACGTCCTTGAAGCTCGCCTCCGGCGCGTCGGCGGCGCTCTTCAGCTCGGCCATGATCGAGGCCGGCGAATGGCCGGGGAAGATGCGGCAGTTGACGTTGGCCTCGGCCCGCTGCGGCAGGGCGTTCAGGGCGTGGCCGGCGTCGACCATGGTGGCCACGCAGGTGGTGCCGATCTTGCCGACCATGGCCGGATTGTCCGACAGGGTCGCGATGGCGTCGGGATCGGCCGGGTCGGCGGCGAACGCCCGCATGGCCGCGCCGGTCCTGGCGTCCTCATGGTCGGCGGCCTTGAGGAAATAGGCCTTGGTCAGCGCGTTCTCCTCGGGCTTGAACGGATGGTGCGCGATGTTCAGCAGCGCCTGCGCCAGCTGATAGATCGCATTGTCCCTGCGCGGCTCCGAGGAGTGGCCGCCGGGGTTGGTCACCGTCAGCTGGAAGTCGGCGTAGGTCTTCTCCGCGCCCTGCCAGGTGAAGTACTCCGGCTTGCCGGTGATCTCGTCCAGCACCCCGCCGCCGCCGTCGATGTTCAGCACCAGGTCGGCGTTGGAGAGCTTGTCGGCGATGACGGCGCTGGTCTTCATCGCCGTCTCCTCGTCGCCGGAGAACTCGATGACGATGTCGCGGCGGGGCTTGTAGCCCTCGCGCTTCAGCTCGATCAGGGCGGCGATGGCGATCGCGCCGTCGAGCTTCATGTCCGTGGCGCCGCGGCCGAAGAGGTAGCCGTTCTCCACCACCGGCGTGAACGGGTCGCGCCGCCAGTCCTCCGGCTTGGCCTCCACCACGTCCATGTGGCCCGAGATCACCAGCGGCCCGAGCCTGGGGTCCGATCCCGGCCAGCGGGCGATCAGATAGGCGGTGTCATCCACCGGCGTGATCGTCACGTCCTCGGGCCGGAACCCGCCGGCTGTCAGCGCCGCCCTGTAGAGTGCGGCCACATCCGGGGTCTTGTTGCCGGGACCCGCCACCGATCGCAGGGAGATCGCCTTCTCGGCCAGGTCCAGCGCCTGGGCCTCGGCCGCCGGATGTCGAGGGATCGCCGCCCCGGCCGGGCCCGCAAGCCCCGCAACCGTCGCCGCCAGAACCGCCGCCAGGACCACGCGCATGCCGATGCCTCCACGCTCCAGCTCGCGTCCTAGGCCCGTTCCCGGACCGGCGGAACAGGGACGTGCACCGACGGACGCTTTCGCCCGCGATCGTCCAGGCGGCGGGCGCCCGCCAGGCGGATCGCGCGCGCCTCAGCCCACCTTCCAGATGGTGATCCTGACCGCCGGGTGGTCCTTGTCGCCGGCCGGGGTGATCCGGCTGACGAAGATGGCGTCGTTCAGCCAGCCGTAGCGGCCCGCCGGCGCCTCGAAGCGCGGCGCGGCGTAGAGGTACGCCTGCCCATCCTTGCCGGGCGGGACGATGACGCCCTGGTTCCTCACATGGATGACCACATGGTCGTCGGTCTCGATCATGTACCCGGCGTCCACGGTCACCGAGCCGTCCGCGCGCACGAGCTGCTGGTCCGCCCCGCCCGGCAGGATGCGGCCCGACACCCCCGGCCCCGAAAAGCTCCCGCCGGTGATCGGGATGGCCTGGCGGCGGCCCTGGGGCGTATCGCCGATCATCACCAGGGGCGCGAGGTCCGCGACCTCCTCGAAGGCGAAGGTCAGCGGCGGCGCCGGCCGCTCGGGCTCGGCGGCCAGTGCGCTCGTTCCGACAACGGCTGCGAGCAGCGACGGCAAGGCGGCCTTCATTCTGTGTCTCCCCGCAGCGCCTCTGGCGGGCGGCGGAGGCAGCTAGGCTCGGGTCGGACCATGGTGTCAAGGCGACCGGCGATGGCGCCGCCGCCACACCGGATCATTCTTTGAGGGTCCGGCTTCATCGCCCGCGGCGCAGGTCTAGGTTGCCCGCCGCGATTCGCCTGCGCGCCATTTCCCCGGCCATCCGCGGGCGTCGTCACGCGATTCAATGAGGACCAAGACATGCATCTCAAACTGTTGGCGACGGCTCTGGCCGGCGCCCTCGGCCTGGCCGCGATCGGCGGCGCCTCCGCCCAGGCCGCCCCCAACGCCGCGACCTGGAACGGCCCCTATGCGGGCGTTCTGGTCGGCGCCCAGCTCGGCAGCGCGGAATTCTCCTTGCCCGGCGACGTGAGCGACGTTCTGCTGAAGTCCACCGCCGGCAAGACCGCCTTCGAGGGCGGCGCCCTGGTCGGATTCGATCACCAGATGGGCGACCTCGTGGTCGGCGTCGAGGGCGACTTCACGGACACCAATAGGGTCCGCCAGGTTACCGCGTGCAACGTGACCGATGGCTGCTGGACGCCAAATCACGACTCCTTCACCACCCACAACCTGCTCAAGGAGACCGAGCAGGGCCACGTGCGCCTTCGCGCGGGCATGGCCAGCGGGAACAGCCTGTTCTACGTCGCGGGCGGCTACAGCATCGCCGCCGCCCAGCTCAACCTTATCGGCGATTGCTGGAACTCCAGCAGTCCCTCCACCCCCTTGGTATTCACCTATCAGCGCAACGAGACCCTCTCAGGCTTCAATGTCGGCGCCGGCGTCGAGACGGCGCTCTCGCGTCACCTGTCGATGCGGGCCGAGTACCTTTTCGACGATTACGGCGCCCACCTCTTCCCAGGCGACGGCGCCGAGTGGAACGACCGCAGAATCTCGGTGAAGAACTCCAACCTCCGCGTGGGCGTCAGCTACCGGTTCTGAGGGGCCGCGTCTGACGTACGCCGGCGGCCGTGGTGATCCTGCGGCCGCCGGGTCAGGGCGCCAGGGCCAACGCCCCGGTGATCGGGTCGACCTCCTGGGCGGGCGCCGGCCCGATCCCGACGCAGGTCGGGGTCCCGGCCTCGACCACCGTGCGGCCGGCGTCCCGGACCACGAGGGTCGGCAGCACCGCCCGCTCGGCCTCGGCCGCGATCGCCAGCAGCGCCTCCTCGGAGCCGCACTGCAGGACGATCTTCGGCATGCCGGCCTCGAGCCAGGCGATCTGGGCCTCACGGCGAGCGCGCAGGAACGCCCCGATGGCCGCGTGCGCGACCTGGGCCGCCATCTTGCCCGGCGGCAGGCCGAGCGCCTGGTTGACCACGATGACCTGCTTCACTCGTCTTCCTTAGCGGCCGACGGGGGGCTGGGACAGCCGGCCCACCACACCTTGATCGCCGCCGGCGCGCCGGGGATCTCGGCCAGGTCCAGCTCGAGCTGGATGCGATCGCGCGGCAGCCAGGCGCCGACGGCGAAGCTGCCGAACGCGCGCGCCGCGCGACGATCCGCGCTATCGCCCGCGGCGTGATGCCGAAATGAGCGGCCGGGGCGGCTAGCCGCCGGAGGCGATCACGTCCAGGACCTCCACCCCGCCGCCCATCTGGCCGTCGACCAGCTCACCCATGCGCGCCCCGACCTCGGCGTAGTGCGGGGTCCTGGAATGGGCGTCGAAGGCCGCCTGGTCGGCGAACACCTCCACCACCACGAACACCTTCGGGTCGGCGCGGCTGCGGAAGATGGCGTGCTGCAGCATCCCCGGCTCGTGCACTTTGGCGAGCGCGCTCAGCTCCTGGAAGAAGCTCGCCATCTCGTCTTCCTTCCCGGGCTTGGCCGTCAGCTTGCCCACCACGCCGATGCTCCCGCTCATGCTCTCCTCCCTGCCGGCCTTGCTCTTTCCCCCCATCCACAAGCGCGCCGGCGGCGCCATGTCCAGCACCGGCGCGGGCGGTCGAGGCTGCGTTCCATTATGTCTCTGACGGCGTGAGAGCAGATTGGCGGAGTGAACAGGCTTTCCATGGCGTCCGACATTCCCTCGAACCGGAGCCTGGTGATCGGCGGCACGGGCATGCTGTCGGCCGCCACCCGCTGGCTGGCCGCACGGTCCGGGAAGACGCTCGTCGTGGCGCGCCGGGCCCGCCGGTTGCGCGCCGGAGGACAGCGCCCTCATCTGTCTTGACCTGGACTGGAACAGCGCCCTGTTCCGGGATGGACTTCTCCGCGCCCTGGCCGCCGGCCCCTCGATCGACCGCATCCTGATCTGGCTGCACGAGCCCGAGCCGATCCTTGGCTGGCTTCTTCCCGAGCTGGCCGACGCCCTGACCGTGCTCGTGCTCGGGAGCCTCGACGGCCGGCCCGCCGCCCCGCCGAGCGCCGGCCGGCTGGTGACCGTTCGCTTCGGCAGCAAACCTTCCGTCGACGGCGGCCGCCGCTGGCTCACCCATGCCGAGATCAGCCAAGGCGCCGCCGCCCTCGCCGATGGTCGCTCGCGCGTGGTCGGCGGCCTGGCGCCGGCTTAGACGGCCGCCGCGGCCTCCAGCGCCGCGATGTCGATCTTGCCCATCGTCAGCATGGCCTGGGTGGCGCGGCCGGCCACGGCCGGATCGGAGCTCGACAGCAGCCGCGTCAGCGCCTTCGGCGTGATCTGCCAGGAGAAGCCCCAGCGGTCCTTCAGCCAACCGCAACGGCTCTCGTGCCCGCCGTTGGCGGTCAGGCAGTCCCACAGGCGGTCGACCTCGGCCTGGTCCTCGCAGATCACCTGCATGGAGAAGGACTCGTTGGGCGTGAACATCGGCCCGGCGTTCAGAGCCTGAAACGGGACGCCGTCCAGCTCGAAGCTGACCACCTGCACCTTGCTCGCGCCGCCTGTCCGCGCGTCGGCGAAACGGGTGACGCCGGTGACCCGCGAGTTCGGGATCAGGGACACATAAAGCTCGGCCGCCTGTTCGGCCTCGCTGTCGAACCACAGGAACGGGGTGACCTTGGGCATGGCTGCCTCCTCGTCGCGCATGATGCCCAAGGACGGACGGGGGCCACAGAATCCGACAACGCGGGCAGGGCGAGAACGGTGCTACCGTTTCCGGCTCAGATACGCGCCAAGATCGGCGAGATCGGCGTCGCTGAGCTCGGTCTTCCTGAAGAACGGCATCATCCCCGAGCCATGGCGGACGTAGAACCTCACCACGTCCGGCGTCAGGTCCGTCCTCTGCTCGAGCTCGGCCGGCTTCTTGCCGGCGTACTTGTTGGCCAGCGACTGGGTGCCCGCCGCATCCGGCGCGTTCCCGTGGCAGATCTGGCAATGGCTTTCGAAGACGACCTTGCCGCGGTCGACAGCGCTGGCCGGATCCTTCGCCGGGGCGATCGGCGTGCGGCTCCAGGACCAGGGGGCGGCCGCGGCCGGCGCGGCGATCAGCGCGCCGGCAAGGGCCGTTAGAACGAGCGTCCGGCTCATGTGCGCCCTCCCCTCATCGACTTGGGCCAGATGCCGTAGCGGCCGGCCGAGAGGATTCCGTTCGGGTCCATGGCGTCCTTCAGCCGCTCGTGCAGACGGCGCAGCGCGTGGTCGTTCCAGCTGTAGACGCCGAGCGCCTGCTCCATCATCGCCGGGTGCACGCGGTATTCGCCCCAGCCGTGCTGGGCGCCCACCTCCACCAGCCTGGAGAACAGCTCGCGCGCCTTCCTGTTGGTCGCCTCCTCCTTGCCGGTGGGGATGGCGTAGATCAGGGTGAGCGCCCGCTGGTGGTAGAACTGGGGCACGCCGCCCAGGGGCTCGACGCCGGCGTCGGCGAACACCTTGCCGAAGGTCTCCAGCGCCTCGAGGATCGTCGGCCCGTCGATCGGGATGATCGGCGAGAAGTCCATGTGCCCCTCCAGCGGCGGCGCATCGGGGAACCGCCGGGAGGTGAAGAGCACCAGGGTCGGGATGCCGAGCACGGGCCGGTCGGGCGTCGCCGCGGCCTGGTCGTCGCTCAGGGGGAAGGTGAAGCGGGCGTCCTCGCTGAAGCTCGCGCCCTCGATGGCGGCGAAGCGGCCCTTCACATAGTCCCACTGCGCCTGGATCACGGCCGGCGGGCCGTAGAAGGTGAACTGCGAGGTCCAGAACGGCTGCTTGTTGGCCTTGGCGTATGCGTTCAGCGCCTCGGCCGAGGCGCCGCCGGCCTTGCCGCGCAGCGCGATCAGCGCCGCGTCAGAGCCCGACAGGATCGGGCTCACGAAGCCGGTCTGCGAGGGGACGATGCCGCGGTAGATCAGGTTGGCCATGATCTCGACGAACGGGCCGATGTCCTCGCGGCGCGGGACGCTGACCGAGACGGTGAGCGCGGCCTCCGGCTCGGGCATCAGCCAGAAGCCCATCTTGGTGACGACGCCGAAGTTCGACTGGGCGAAGAGGCCGTCGACCATGGGCCCGACGCCATAGCGGAACTGCTGCCAGGTCTTGGCCCCCGGCAGGGCGCCCATGCCGGTCCTCACCACCTCGCCGTCGGCGAGGACCACCTCCATGCCGCAGCGGGCCTCGAAGTGGTCGCGGTAGGGCAGCGCCGTGCGCCCGGCG
This sequence comes from uncultured Alphaproteobacteria bacterium, assembly GCA_963775275.1. Lineage (GTDB taxonomy): Bacteria > Pseudomonadota > Alphaproteobacteria > Caulobacterales > Caulobacteraceae > JANWHQ01. The sequence goes on from CAVZII010000005.1 coordinate 4,334,504, forward strand.
CCGTGCTCCAGCGAATTGCCGATCAGGCTGCCCCAGCCCGGATCCGGGCAGTCGATCCAGAGCTTGAGCCCCTTCTCCCGGATGTGGCGGTAGAGGTCGAAGTAGGTCACGCCCGGCTCGACAAGGGCGTAGGCGTTCTGCTCGTTGACCTCGAGGATGCGGTTCATCCGCCGCAGCTCCAGGATCACGCTGCCCGAGAGCACCGGCGCGGCGCCGCCGTAGGTCAGGTTCTTGCCGGTCGAGAACGGATAGATCGGCACGCCCAGGCGGTTGGCCGTGCGCATCACGGCCTGCACCTCTTCCACGCTTGCCGGCGCAACCGCGGCCGAGGCCATGCGCTCGTCCGGCTCGCCCCAGAGCGGGCTGTAGGCGTCGCGATAGAGCTCCAGGTCCTCGTCCGAGGTGAACACCCAGTCCTTGCCGACCGCGGCCTGGAACTCGGCGATGGCCGTCCGGAAGTCCTGGGGACTGACCCCCGGCGCGATCCTCATTCCGGTCGTCCCTTCCCTTCGACTCTCTTGGCCTCGCCGCCGCCCGGACGGTGAGCGTCCAGCAATGACATGTTCGCGGTCATCCGCTTGAGCAGGTCGAAGAGCCGCGCGCGGTCGCCCTTGTCGAGGCCGTGCAACAGCCGCTCCTCGCGCTCGAGCGAGGCCTGGATCACCTTGTCGTGCAACGCCTGGCCCGCCGCCGTCAGCGTCAGCAGCGTGCGCCGGTTGTCGGCGGGGTCCTCCTGGGCCGTCAGCAGGCCGCGCCGGATCAGCGAATGGGTGGCGCGGCTGACGGAGGACTTGTCCACCCCGGACATCGTCCCCACCCGGTTGGCGGTGACGCCGGGCTGGGCGGCGGCCATGGCCATCACCCGCCACTCCATCACCCCGATCCCGAAGCTGCGCATGTAGACGCGCGAGGCGCTGGCCGAGACCTTGTTGGCCAGGGCGACCAGGAGGAAGGCGGCGTGGGCGTCGGGGTCGAGGCGCGGATCGTCTGTCATGGCGGGAGCTGCCCTATCCGGCCGTGATCGAGCAGCCGCCGTCGACGTGCAGGACCGCGCCGTTGATGTAGCTGGCTTCGCTGGAGAGCAGGAAGGCGATGGCGCGGGCGAGGTCGATTTCCTCCCCGAGCCGTCCGAGCGGGGTCTTGCGCTTGCGAAGCTCGTAGCCCGCCTCGTCCACCACCGCCCGGGCGCCCGGCGTCGGCACCGGCCCTGGGACCACGGCGTTGACCCTGATCCCCCTCGGTCCGAGCTCGACCGCCAGCGATCGGGTGACGTTGCGGATCGCGCCTTTGATCGCCGAGTAGATTACCGTGTTCGGATAACCCTGGTCGGCGGCCGGCGAGGAGAAGTTGACGATCGCGCCGCCACGGCCCGGGTCCATGTGCTCCAGGAGGGCCTGGGCGCTCCAGACCGGCGCCTTCAGCCCCACCGCCAGCATCTTGTCGAAGGTCTCCTCGGTGACGTCTGAGACGGGCTCGTACCGGATCCACATGGCGCTGTTGACGATCGCGTCGAGCCGCCCGGCCCTTCCCGCGAAGTCGGCCGCGACTTTGCCGAAGGCGTCGCGCCCGCCGAGGTCGGCCGCGAAGGCCCAGGCCCTGCCGCCCGCGCTCGTAATCGCGTCTGCAACCTCATCGGCCGTCCGAGCGTCGAGGTCGGCGACGCCCACCGCAGCGCCAGAGGCCGCCAGCAGCTCGGCGGCGCCGCGGCCGAGCCCGCGCCCGCCGCCCGTCACCAGGATCGCCTGGCCCGTCAGATCGAACGGCATTCACGCTCTCCCCAAATCCCAACGGCCTTGTCGTCTTCGACTATGCCGCTAACGGTTGCTTTTGCAACCAATTTAGCCCTATGACGGCTCACGCCCAACCGGAGCCGGTCCATGACCCATCTCGACGTTCGTCCCCTCGCCGGCGCCGGCGGCGCCGAGATCCATGGCGTGGACCTCTCGCGCGAGCTGGACAACGCCACCGCCCAGGCGGTGCATGACGCTTTCCTCGAGCACATCGCCATCTTCTTTCCGAACCAGAGCCTGAGTCCCCAGGTCATGGAGCGGTTCGTCGGGCGGTTCGGCGACCCCCTCGTCCATCCCTACCTGAAGCCTGTGGGGGGCACGACCTACGTCCACGAGCTGCGCAAGGAGCCGAGCCAGACCGTCAACTTCGGCAACGGCTGGCACGCGGACTTCACCTTCCTGGAGCGGCCCTCCTTGGCCAACGCCCTCTACGCCCGCATCGTGCCCCGCTCCGGCGGCGACACGGTCTTCATCAACACCACCCTCGCCTACGACTGTCTGTCCGACGGCATGAAGCGGATGCTCGGCGGACTGCGCGCCGTACACCGGGTGCACCCCCGCTACGTCACCGACGTGGACGTCATGTCGAATCAGAAGGGCCGGGTGGTGGACGAAAGCTTCATCCATCCGGTGATCCGCACGCACCCGGAGACCGGGCGCAAGGCGCTCTACCTCAACCCCTCCTTCGTGGCCCAGTTCGAGGACATGACCGAGGCCGAGAGCCGGCCGATCATCGAGCACCTGACCAACTACATGGCCCAGCCCGAATTCCAGATCCGCTACCGCTGGTCGGCCGACACCTTCGGGATCTGGGACAACCGCTGCTCGCTGCACACGGCGCTGAACGACTATCAGGGCCAGCTGCGCGTCATGCACCGGATGGTCGTGCGGGAGACGTCGCGCCCAAACTAACCCGCCCCTCCCGCCCCAGTTCCTTGTCATCCCGGAAGCCGCGCAGCGGCTATCCGGGATCTCAGCCGCCGCCCGGAGATCCCGGCTCTGCGCGGCTGGCGCCGCTCCGGCCGGGATGACATCGGGGGAAGGCATCGACGGGCTTGTCCAGCTGGCGAGCGGACACGATGGTGGGGCGGCCACGACAAGAATCGCGGACACCCGGGGGAGGCGTCATTGACCACGACGGCGCAGAGCGAGCTGGTCGCCGGCATCGACGCCGCGCCGCTGAGGCCCCGCTACTGGGCGAGCTTCGGCCTCGTCACCCTCCAGCTGATCTGCGAGATCTTCGACTTCTTCGTGGTCGGCTATCTCGTCTCGGCGCTGGCGCCGGCCTGGAAACTCTCGTTCGGCCAGAGCACCATCATGCTCCTGTCGGCCGGCGTCGGCGCCATCTTCGGCGCCATCGGTTTCGGCTGGCTCGCCGACCGGATCGGGCGCAAGCGCGTGGTGGTCGCCACCGGGATCATGTGCAGCCTCTGCGCCGGCTCGCTCGCCTTCACGCCGGAGGGCGGCTGGCAGGTCTTCGCCCTCCTGCGGTTCCTGGTCGGCATCGGCTACGGCGGCGCCGGGGCGAGCCAGTTCGCCCTGATCACGGAATACACGCCCGCCTCCAAGCGCACGCTCCTCAACTCCAGCCTCGCCATCCCGGCCGGCGTCGGCCTTCTGGTCGCCTCGCTGGTGGTCTCCAACCTCTTCCCCGTCCTCGGCTGGCGCGGGACCGCGGCGCTGGGGTTCGCGCCGATCCTGGTCGCCCTGGCGATCGCGGTGGTCGCCCCGGAGTCGGCCCGGTGGCTCGCGGCCCGCGGCCAGCTCGAGCGCGCCCGCAAGGCGGCCCGCTCCATGTCGAGCCTGCCGGACGACGCTTTCGCCAGCGCCGCCCAGGCCGCGCCGCCGACCGCCCCGGCCAGGGTGCGCGACCTGCTGGACCGGCCGCGGCGGTTCTGGCTGGTGGTGCTGATCCAGCTCGGCATGGGCACGGCCCTGACCGGCGTGGTCCTCTGGGGGCCGACCATCCTCGCCCAGCTCCTGCGGATCACGCCCCAGCAGGCGGCGGCGGACTTCGTGTTCGTCAGCCTGTCCGGCCTGGCCGGCCGGATGCTCTTCACCGTCCTGCCCCAGCTCATGGGACGTGTGCCCACCGGCCAGATCGCAGGCTACGCCGGCGCTGCGATGCTGGCCCTGGCGGCCATCTTCCACAACCAACTGATCGGGGCGGTCCCGGCCTTCTTCATCTTCCTGGTGGCGGGCCAGTTCTTCTACGACGGCGCCCAGGCCAATGCGCTGACCTACTCGACCGAGCTCCACCCCGTGCGCCTCGCCGCCCTGGGCTCGGGACTGTCGGCGGCCTCAGGCGGGATCGGCAAGATCGTCGGTCCCCTGGCGCTCGGCCTGATCGCCGGCGCGGACAATCTCGTCAGCCCCCACGCCACCGAGCAGGCGGTCGAGCCGGCCTTCCTGTTCCTGGCGGGCGGCAGCCTGCTGCTGGGCCTGGCCTACACCTTCCTCGGCATTGAAACCCACCGCCGCCCCATGGAGCTGAGTTAGCCAGATGCCCTTCATCCATTCCGGCGAGGTGCGTCTCTGGGTCGAGGAGGCCGGGGCCGGCCCGCCGATCCTGTTCCTGCACGAGCTCGCCTCGGACGCCCGCCAGTGGGCCGGCCAGGTGGCGGCGTTCTCGGCCCGCCATCGCTGCGTGGCTCCCTACGCCCGCGGCTATCCGCCGTCGGACGTCCCCGAGGCCGACGACGCCTACCTCTACGATCGGTTCGCGGCCGACATCGACGCGGTCGTCAGCGGCCTCTCCCTGGACCGCCCGATCCTGGTCGGCTGGAGCATGGGGGCCTACGCGGCGCTCGTTCACGCCCTTCGCCATCCGGGCCGCGCCCGCGCCCTGGTGCTCGCCGGCGTCGGCTCGGGCTCGCCGCCGGACGACGTGGAAGGCTTTCGCGCCGACATGGCGGCCCTGGCCGACGTCTACCTCGCCGACGGCGCCGAGGCGGGGGCGGACGCCATCGCCGCCGCAGACAACCGCCAGGCCTTCCGCCGCGATCGGCCCGAGGCCTGGGCCGCCTGGCTGGCGGACCTCGAGAGCCACCTGGCCGAGGGCATGGCGCGGGTGTGCCGCAACTACCAGGGCAGGCGGCCCTCGCTCCTCGAGTTCGCGCCTGAGCTCGCACGCCTCGCAATCCCCACGCTGATCATCGTCGGCGACGAGGACGGCCCTTGCCTCGGGATCAGCCGGACCCTGGCCGATCTCATCCCGGGCGCGAAGCTCGTGGTGATGGAAGGCGTCGGCCACGCCCCCAACCTCGAGCGCCCCGAAGCCTTCGACGCCGAGGTGATGATGTTCATCGAGGCGTCGTCCCTTCTCCCATAGGGGAGGAGGAGGGGCCTGCGCCGAAGGCGCGGGAGGATGAGGGGTGAAGACCTTGGGACGGAACCCCTCACCTTCATTTTGCTACGCAACGGGCCCCTTCCTCTCCCGGTTGTCGAGAGGATAGGAATCTGCCGATCCCACCGGCTGCGGAGCCGCCTTCGCCGGGGTGAGTCGAAAGGAGCGACAGCCATGTCCGACCAAGTCGCGATGATCGTGGGCGCGGGACCGGGGCTCGGCCTTTCGCTCGGCCGCCGCTTCGCCGAAGCCGGGATGAAGGTCGCCCTGGCCCTGCGCCACCCCGAGCGGATCGAGCCGCTCGGCGACTGGGCGCAGGGCCGCGAGGTTCGCATACACCCCTGCGACACGACCGACGCGGATCAGGTCAAGGCCCTGTTCGAGATCGTCGAGGGCGAGCTCGGGGCGCCGGATGTCGTGGTCTACAACGCCGGGACCTTCCAGCCGGCCGGGATCCTCGAGATCGAGCCGGAGGCCTTCGAGCGCGCCTTCAAGATCGGTTGCTTCGGCGGCCTGCTGGTCGGCCAGGCCGCCGCCCGGGCCATGGCCGCCAGGGGCTCGGGGACCATCCTCTTCACCGGCGCCACCGCCTCGATCCGCGGCTCGGCCCGGTTCATCAACCTCGCGGTCCCCAAGTTCGCCCTTCGGGCGCTCGCCCAGTCCATGGCCCGCGAGCTCGGCCCCAGGGGCGTGCACGTGGCCCACGTCATCATCGACGGCCAGATCGAGTCCGACCGATACCGGCATCTCGCCGCCGAGCGCGGACCGGACTCGCTGCTCTCGCCCGACGCCATCGCCGAGACCTACCTCCAGCTCCACCTGCAGGACCGCAGCGCCTGGACCTTCGAGCTCGACCTGCGGCCCTGGGTGGAGAAGTTCTAGCAATGTCCCTTCTCCCGTGGGGAGAAGGAGGGGCCCGCGCCGAAGGCGTGGGAGGATGAGGGGTTTTGGCCTTCGACGGCATCCCCCCTCACCTTCCCGCTGCTGTGCAGCGGGCCCCTTCCTCTCCCCATGGGAGAGGAGTCGTGGCGCCGCGCCTTGACCTCCCCGCCGAATTCCCCGCCGATGGCTGGGCGCGGCGGGCGCTGAGCGGGGAACAGGATTTCGGCATGGCGGAGATCGCCGCAGGCGCGAGCGCGGAGCACTCCCCGATCTCGCGCCGCCAGCTCACCGCCGCGATCATCGGCAACGTGCTGGAGTTCTACGACTTCACCACCTACGCCTTCTTCGCCATCCAGATCGGCAGGACCTTCTTTCCGGCCGGGACGCCCTTCATCAGCCTGATGCTGTCGCTCGCCACCTTCGGCGTCGGCTTCGCCGGCCGGCCGATCGGCGGAATCGTCATCGGCGCCCTGGGCGACCGCGCCGGCCGCCGCCCGGCCATGGTGCTCAGCTTCTCGCTCATGGGCCTGGCCATCCTGGTGATGGCGCTGACGCCGTCCTACGCCGCGATCGGCTGGACCGCCCCGGCGATCGTGGTCACGGCCCGCCTCGTCCAGGGCTTCGCCCTGGGCGGCGAGGTGGGGCCGAGCACGGCCTACCTCCTGGAAGCCTCGCCCGCGGCCCGCCGGGGATTCTTCGGCTCGTGGCAGATCGCCAGCCAGGGCGCCTCGACCCTCGCCGCCGGGCTCGTGGGCGTGATCCTGGCCAACCTCCTCAGCCCCGACCAGCTCCAGGCCTGGGGCTGGCGCCTCGCCCTCCTGATCGGCGCGCTCGCCCTGCCCTTCGGCCTGATCGTGCGCCGGGCCCTGCCCGAGACGTTGCACCGCGAGGACGCCGCCTTCGAGGTCGACCGATCTGACGCGCCCCACGCCCCACCGTGGCGCCACATGATCCTGGGGCTCGTCATGCTGATGAGCCTGACCACCCTCACCTACGTCATGAACTACATGACCACCTTCGCCCAGGCGAACCTCGGCATGACGGCGAACTTCGCCCTTGGCGCGACCGTCGTGGTGGGGGGATGCACCCTGGTCTTCAACTTGGTGGGCGGCGCCTGGTCGGACCGGATCGGACGCAAACCGGTGATGGTCTGGCCGCGCATCGTGCTTCTGCTAGCCCTCTATCCGGCGTTCGCATGGCTCGTGCATGAGCGGTCGGTGGGCGCCCTCCTGACCGTCACCGCCCTTCTCGGCTCCCTGGGATCGATCGGGGCCAGCCCGGCCCTGGTGTGCCTGGCCGAGGCCATGCCCCGCCGCATGCGCAGCGCCGGCCTCGCCATCGTCTACGCCTGCGCCATCGGTCTCTTCGGCGGCGCGACCCAGCCGCTGGTGGCCTGGCTGATCCACGCGACGGACAACCTCATGGCGCCCGCCTGGTACCTGATCGTCACCACCGCCTTCGGCATCCTCGCCATGGCCCTGATGCGCGAAACCGCACCGGTGAAGGCGGGGCGGTAGCCGCTTTCCTATCAATCGTCATGGCCGGGCTTGTCCCGGCCACCCATGAACGCTGCGGTAGGAGATTGGCGTCGACCTCTCAAGCGCATGGGTCCCCGGCATTCGCGCGCCGCGCTCAGCCGAGGATGACGGTGGAAGGTTCGGCCAAGCGGCTCGACCTAAGATGTCACCACCACGACCTTGCCGACCTGCTGGTTGGATTCCATGTACCGGTGCGCCTCGACGATCTGATCCAGCTTGAAGGTCTTGGCGATCACGGGCCTGAGCTGCCCGCCCTTCAGACCCAAAAGGATGATCTCCAGCGCCTTGGCCTTGCGCGCCGGATGGTTCCAGATCTCCGAGGCCACCCAGCCCCTCACCGACAGGCCCTTGAACGCCGCCTGCCAGTGCGGGAAGGGCGTCGGCTGGCCCGAGAGACCGCCGTACTGGAAGAGGATCCCCCGAGGCGCCAGGGTCTGGGCCCAGGTCTCCACGTAGGGTCCGCCCACCGGATCGAACACCATCCGCGCGCCCTTGCCGCCGGTCAGCTTCATGGCCTCGGCCGGCACGTCCATCTCCTCGGTGACGATCACCTCGGCCGCGCCCTGAGCCTTCAGGGCCTTCACCTTGTCGCTCTTGCGCGTGGCCGCGATCGAGACCGCGCCCGCCCAGTTGGCGAGCTGGATCGCCGCGAGGCCCACGCTCGAGGAGGCCGCCGGGATGATCACGTGGTCGCCCAGCGTCGCCTCGCCGACCTCGATGATCCCCATGGCGGTGAAGTACTGCATCCAGATCGAGGCGGCTTCGGCGAAGTCAAGGCCCTCGGGGATCGGCAGCAGGCTCGTCGCCGGCACGATCGCCTCCTCGGCATAGACGCCGTACTTGCCCTGCTGGAAGTTCGGCATGATCGAGACCTTGTCGCCGGCCTTCCATCCGGTGACGCCGGGCCCCGTGGCCATCACCACGCCCGAGCCCTCATAGCCGATCCGGGCCGGATAGCTCGGCGGCTGGATGTAGCCGCCCTGCCGGAACATGGTCTCGGCGCGGTTCAGCCCGATCGCCTCGACCTTGACCAGCACCTCGCCCTCGCCCGGCGCGCCGGACTCCACGTCCCTGAGCGTCAGCGCCTCAGGTCCACCCGGCTTCTCGATCAGCACCGCCTTGGCCATGTCGTTCTCCCTATTCGCCGATCAGATGTAGCACCACCTCGCGCCGGTGCGGCGCGTGACGGTGCTCGAAGAGATAGATTCCTTGCCAGGTCCCAAGGGCGGGTCGCCCGTCCAGCACGGGGATCGAGAGCTGCACCTGGGTCAGGGCCGTCCTGATGTGCGAGGGCATGTCGTCCGGCCCTTCCACGTCGTGGATGTAGGTCGCCCCGTCCGGCGCAAGCCGGCCGAAGAAGGCCAGGAGGTCGGTCTTCACGTCCGGGTCGGCGTTCTCCTGGATCAGGAGCGAGGCCGAAGTGTGCTGACAGAAGAGCGTGAGGAGCCCCTCCCCGATCCCCGCCTCGCGCACGAAGCCGGCCACTTCTCGGGTGATCTCCACCAGCGCCCGGCCGGGCGTGTTCACCTGAAGGCGTCGGTGGCTCTGGCGCATGCCTGAGACTCTGCTCAGATGCCGAGCGAGGCCATCTGGACGGCGGGGTAGCGCGTGCCCGCGACCGCTCCGTCGTCCACCGCGTCCGCGAGCCGCTTGGCCTCCTCGGCCGTGAGGGCGACCTCCAGCGAGGCCAGGTTCTGGCGCAGGTGCGTGCGCCGCTTGGTGCCGGGGATGGGGACGATGTCCTCGCCCTGGGCGAGCAGCCATGCCAGGGCGAGCTGGGCGGGCGTGCAGCCCTTGGCCTCGGCCATCTCGACCAGGGGCGCGATCAGGCGGGCGTTGGTTTCGAGGTTCCCCTCGTGGAAGCGGGGATGGTCGCGCCGGCGGTCGCCCTCGGGCAGGTCCTTGGAGGTGGCGATGGCGCCCGTCAGCATGCCGCGGCCCAGCGGCGAATAGGGCACGAAGCCGATCCCGAGCTGGCGGCAGGCCGGCAGGATCTCGTCCTCGGCGAAGCGGCACCAGAGCGAGTACTCCGTCTGCAGCGCCGCGATCGGGTGAACGGCCGCCGCGCGCCGGATGGTCGCCGGGCCGGCCTCCGACAGGCCGAGGAACCGCACCTTGCCCTGCTCCACCAGGGTCTTCATGGCGCCGATCGTGTCCTCGATCGGGACCTGCGGATCCACGCGGTGCTGGTAGTAGAGATCGATCGTCTCGATCCCGAGCCGATGAAGGCTCTTGTCGCAGGCTTCGACGACGTAATCGGGCCGGCCGCAGACCGCGATCTTGCCCTCTGGCGTGCGCAGGTTCCCGAACTTGGTGGCGACGACGGCCTTGGCGCGGTAGCCGCCCTGAAGCGCGCGGCCGATCAGCTCCTCGTTGGCGCCGAAGCCGTACATGTCGGCCGTGTCGAGGAAGTTCGCGCCGGCGTCGAGCGCCTCGTGCAGGGTCGCGACCGCCTCGCCTTCGTCCACCGGGCCATAGAGGCTGGTCATCGCCATGCAGCCCAGGCCCAGCGCCGAGACCTGTAGACCGCCTTCGCCGAGAGTCCGCATCCGCATGTCCGCCTCCTGATGTCGTCCGTCCGGCCCTGCGGCCAGATAGACCATTCAGGGGTCAGCTCGCCAGCCGGGCGAGCCAGTAGAACGCTGCGGCGATCAGCGCCGCCATCGGCATGGTGATCACCCAAGCGATGACGATCCCGTGGGCGACATTCCAGCGCACCGCCGAAAGCCGCCGCGCCGTTCCCACCCCCATGATTGCGCCGGTGATGGTGTGTGTCGTGGAGACCGGGATGCCGAGGCCGGTCGCCATGAACAGGGTGATGGCGCCGCCAGTGGACGCGCAGAACCCCTGCGCCTGCGACAGCCGCGTGATCCGCGAGCCCATGGTGTGGATGATCCGCCAACCGCCGAACAGCGTGCCCAGGCCCATCGCCGCCTGGCAGATCAGCACCACCCAGAATGGCACATGGAAGCCTCCGGGCATGGCGCCGTGGGCGTAGAGCAGCACGGCGATGATCCCCATCGTCTTCTGGGCGTCGTTGCCGCCGTGGCCCAGGGAGTAGAGCGCGCCCGCGAAGAGCTGCAGCGAGCGAAAGATCCTGTCGGCGAAGGCGGGGCTCGATCTCACGAAGATCCAGGCCGCCGCCAGCATCAGCAGCATGCCGATCGCGAACCCGACGGCGGGGGAAAGGACGATGGCGAATGCCGTCTTGGAGATCCCGCTGAACACCAGCACCTTGGGGCCGGCCTTGGCCACTCCCGCGCCGATCAGCCCACCGACCAGGGCGTGCGAGCTCGATGACGGAATCCCCGCCAGCCATGTGATCACGTTCCAGACGATGGCGCCCATCAGCGCCCCGAAGATCACGGCGTCGTCGATGATCTGAGGCGAGACGATGCCGGTGCCGACCGTCTTGGCCACGTGCAGGCCGAACACGAGGAAGGCCACGAAGTTGAAGACCGCCGCCCAGATCACGGCGTAGCGAGGCGCGATGGCGCGGGTCGAGACGATGGTCGCGATGGAATTGGCCGCGTCGTGAAGCCCGTTCAGAAAATCGAACAGTAGCGCGACCCCGATCAGGGCCGTGAGCACCAGGAGGCCTCCTGACAGGTCCAAGGCCCGCTCCGATCCTCAGAGATGCTCGATGAGGATGCCGCTGATGCGGTTCGCCACGTCCTCGAACCGGTCGACGACCTTCTCGAGGTGGTCATAGACCTCCCGACCGACGATGAAGCCCATCGGGTCGTTGGTTTCGCGCGCGTGCAGGAACAGGGCCTTGATCCCCTGATCGTGGACCCCGTCGGCCTTCTCCTCGAACTGGGTCACCTCTTCGGCGAAGGCGTGCAGGGTCGAAGCATTGGCCCGCATCTGACGAAGCAGGTCCACCGCCTCCAGAGTGCGGCCGGCCACGACCGCGATGATCCCGCCCATCTCCTTCATGCCCGGCTCGAAGCTGGCGACCTCGAACAGGGTGATGGTCTTGGCCGTTTTCTGCATCTGGTCGATGGCGTCATCGAGCGAGTTGGCCAGGCCCCGGATGTCGCTGCGATCGAACGGCGTGATGAAGGTGCGGCGCACGGCCTGCAGGGTTTCGCGCGCGATCTCGTCGGCTTCGAGCTCATGCCGGACGATCCGTTGGCAGCAGGCCGTCACGTCCCCGCCGTCGGCGAGGAGCTCCCGAAGCGCTTCGGCGCCCTGCACGAGCATCCCGGCGTGAGCGCTGAACAGGTCGAAGAAGCGCTCTTCCTTGGGCATGAGCGCCTGAAACCAGCCCGGCATGATCGTCCGCCCCGTCAGATCGCTTCGTCCGACCCAGGCCGGAGAGACGTCATCCGTATTCGGACGGGGCGGCCGTGGCAATCTGGACGGGTCGGCGCCCCAGAAACACGAAAGCCCCGTCCCCGATCAGGTCGGGGGTCCGGGGCTCCGGTCCAAGCTCCGAGGTTGTCTCCCTAGAGCTGGAAGATCTGCATCGCCGCGAGCGGGCTGGCCAGGGCCAGCCGGTCGAGCCAAGCGAGGAAGCGCTTCATCTTGTTCACCTCCATTGTGCGGTTGCGAATGAATATATGCTGCGTTGCAGCAATATGCAAGCGGCCAAGCCTTCGCCAGGTGACGCCAGTGCGGGCTTGCAACATCCGTTGAACCTGCCCGCGGGCCGGGCTAGGGGTTACGGCCTAAGTAACAAACGTGACGATAGGGCCATGGGAGGCAGGTGATGGCGGCGGCCATTCCAGCGATCGACGACGACCTGTTCAGTCTCGAGTCCGTCCTGCACGCGCGCGAGGTCGACGACCGGGTCCGCGAGCTCTCCCCGGTGGTCTGGCTGAACCGCGAGGACATCGCCATGCTCGGCCGCTGGGAGCACGTGTCCGAGGGCCTTCGGGACTGGGAGTCCTTCTCAAACACCTCCCGGCCCTGGCACGACCCCAACTCGGTCCGCCCCGAGATCCTGCTCACCGACGATCCGCCCAAGCACACCCGCGTGCGCGCGATCGTCGCCACGGCCCTGTCGCCGCGGACCCTCAAGGTCATGGCCGATCACTTCGACAAGATCGCCGAGGAGCAGGTCACGGCCCTGATGGCGCGCTCGGGCGAGGTGATCGACGCGGTCGCCGACATCACCGCCCCGTTCGTCCACAAGGTGCTGCCGGACGTCATCGGCATGCCCGACAAGGGCCGCGAGCAGATGAGCGCCTTCGGCCACGCGGTCTGGGCGACCATGGGGCCGATGAACGAGCTCTTCCAGGAGGCCATGACGGGCGCCGAGCCCCTGTTGGAATGGGCGGCCTGGGCCTGCGCGCGCGCCCAGCTCGATCCCGACAGCCTGGGCATGGAGATGTACAAGGCCGCCGACCGCGGCCAGATCACCGAGGAGGAAGCGCATCTCCTGGTGATGACCATCCTGTCGGCGGGCGCGGACACCACGGTCATCACCATGGCCAACGCCATCCGCGCCTTCTGCCAGTTCCCCGACCAGTGGAAGGCGCTCCGCGCCGAGCCGTGCCTGCTGCGCGCCGCCTTCGACGAGGCCCTGCGCTGGGACTCGCCCTCGCGCATGGCCGGCCGGATCGCCGCGAAGGACGTCGAGATCGACGGCTACGTGATCCCCAAGGGCACGCGTTGCGGGCTGATGTTCGCGGCCGCCAATCGCGATCCGCGCAAGTGGCCCGATCCCGAGCGCTTCGACATCCGCCGCGACCTTCGCGGGCAGGTCGGCTGGGGCTACGGCGTCCACTCCTGCGTGGGCCGCACTCTCGCCCAGCTCGAGGCCGACGCGCTGTTCGGCGCCTTGATCAAGCACGTCGACCGCTTCGAGGCGGCCGGCGATCCGGAGTGGTGGATCACCACCATCGGCCACGGCCCCGCCAAGCTGCCGATCCGCTTCTACGCCGATCGGTCATAAGGTAGGGCGGCCCCGTTCGGCGGGGACCAGAATTCAAGACCCAAGGAGGTGGCGCACATGGCGATCGAGAACTCCCGTCGCTGGAAGATCGGCAATGTCGAGATCATCAGCATCGTCGAGCTCTTCGACTTCCAGGACGACGTCTGGGTTCTGCTCAAGGACGCCGAGCCGGAGCTGCTCCTCGAGCACGAGTGGCTGCGGCCGCACTACGTGACCCCCGACGGGCGCATGCGGATGAACTTCCAGGCCTTCGTCGTGACCTCGCAGGGCCGCCGGATCATGGTCGACACCTGCATCGGCAACGACCGCAAGCGGGAGTTCGAGGTCTTCTCCAATCTGCAGGGAACCTTCCTGCAGGACCTGACCGACCTCGGCTATCCGCCCGGCTCCATCGACACCGTTCTGTGCACCCACCTGCACCTGGACCACTGCGGCTGGAACACGCACCTGGCGGACGGCAAGTGGGTCCCCTCGTTCCCGAACGCCCGCTACCTCTTCGCCAAGAACGAGCTCGCGCACTGGCAGGCCCAAGAGAGGGCTGGCGCGCCGCACATGGAGCATGTGGTCGACGCGATCCAGCCGATCATCGACGCGGGCTTGGCCGACTTCATCGAGGCGCCGCTCAAGGTCACCGACGAGCTGACCCTGATACCCACCCCCGGCCACACGCCCGGGCACGTCAGCCTGCACATCGCCTCAGCCGGCGAGGAAGGCGTGATTACCGGCGACGTGGTCCACCACCCCGTCCAACTCGCCGAGCCGGACTGGGAGAACAACTTCGACATGAACAAGGACGCCGGCGCCAAGACCCGCAAGGAGTTCTTCGCCCGCTACCAGGACCGGGACTCCCTGGTGATCACCAGCCACTTCGCCGACCCGAGCGCCGGCAAGATCGTGTCGGACGGCGCGCGCTGGCGGTTCGTCCAGGATTGAACCTCGAACGGAGACGGAGATGAGCGGCCTCGATCAAGCCCGCCTCGGCCAGCTCAAGGCAGCGATGGCCGAGGACATCGACAAGGGCCTCTACTTCGGCGGGGTCGTCATCGTCGCGCGCCATGGCGAGATCGGCTTGTTCGAGGCGACGGGCGATTCCGGACCCGAGCTGAAGAAGCCGGTCAGCCCGGATTCGGTGTTCAGCCTGTTCTCGGTCACCAAGGCCTTCACCAACGTCCTCACCTTCAGGGCGATCGAGAGGGGCCAGCTCGCGCTGACCACCAAGGTCTCGGACGTCATTCCCGAGTTCGACGGAGAGGCCCGCCGCGACATCACCTTCTTCCACCTGATGACGCACAGCTCAGGCCTGCCGAGCGTCTACACGCCCAAGGACGGCATGTGCATCGACCGCCTGGACGAGGTGATCGCGGCGATCTGCCAGAACGTCCATCCGGAGGTTCCGCCGGGCGTTCGGGTGGACTATGCGCCGCTTTGCAGCCACGCCCTGATGGGCGAGGCGGTCCGCCGGCTCGATCCGGCCGGCCGCTCCTACCGCGAGCTGGTGCAGCAGGAGATCCTGGATCCCCTCGGCATGAAGGACACCTCGGTGGGTCTGCGCGCCGACCTGCGCGAGCGGCACCTGGTCCCGGACTTCCGCGGCAATGCGCCGATGCAGCACCTCGGCCACTCGGGCCTCGGGCCCCAGGGCGCGTTCCTGGAGGAGCACGCCGAAATGCCCTGGGTGGGGATCGCGTCCACCGCGCCCGACATGTTCCGCTTCGCCGAGATGCTGCGCCGGGGCGGCGAGCGCGACGGCAAGCGGATCCTGGGGCCGACCATCCTGAAGAAGGCGCGCCGGAACTGGACCGGCGACAAGCCCAACGAAGTCTACAAGCGCATGGCCCTGCAGCGGGGCTGGCCGGTCATGCCTGCCTATCTCGGCCTGGGCTTCTCCCTGCGCGGCGAGGAGATGGGCAACACCCTCTTCGGGACGCTGACCTCGCCCGAGACCTTCGGCAACTACGGCGCGGGCACGACCATCTTCTGGGTCGACCCCGAGCTCGACCTGACCTTCGTGGGCCTGTGCACGGGGGTCATGACCTCGGGCGACAACATCGAGCGCTGGCAGAAGCTCGCCGATATCGCCGTCGCGGCGGCGGTGTGAGGTCATGAGCGCGGCGCCCGGCGATGCCGAGTTCGATTACGTCGTCGTCGGCGCCGGGACAGGCGGCTGCGTCCTCGCCAACCGGCTGTCGGCCGACCCCAATGTCCGCGTCGCCCTCCTGGAGGCCGGACCGCCGGACACCCATCCCTGGATCCACATCCCTGCGGCGGTGGGCGCGGCGATCGTGACGCCGCAGATCGGCTGGGGGTACTGGACCGCGCCGCAGGCCCACATGGGCGGGCGCAAGATCCCCGTTCCGCGCGGCCGGGTGCTCGGCGGCTCCAGCTCCATCAACGGCATGGTCTACAACCGCGGCCATCCCAAGGACTACGACGACTGGGCCGCCATGGGGAACAAGGGGTGGAGCTACCTGGAGGTGCTCCCCTACTTCCGCCGCTCCGAGGACAACCCGCGCTTCGCCGGCTCGCCCTATCACGGGGTGGGCGGGGAGATGCACGTCTCGGACATCAGGAAGACCAATCCGCTGAACCCGGCCTTCTTCCAGGCGATGGAGGAACTGCAGATCCGGCGCTGCCCGGACTACAACAGCCTCAATCCCGAGGGATACGGCTTGCGCCAGGCGGCGATCCGCAACGGGCGGCCGCGAGTCCGGCTCCACGGCGTTCCTCAAGCCCGCCACGAACCGTCCGAACCTCAGCATCATCTCCAATGCGCCCGCCCGCCGTGTCGTGATCGAGGACCGCAAGGCCACGGGCGTCGAGGTCGGGGGGCCGGACGGCGTGCGGGCGATCAAGGCGCGGCGCGAGGTCATCCTCTGCGGCGGGGCCATCGGCTCGCCGCACTGCTCCTGCTCCTATCCGGGATCGGCGACGGCGAGGCGCTCAAGGCGCTCGGGATGGAGGTCGAACACCACCTTCCCGCCGTCGGCCAGAACCTGCACGACCACCTGGCGGTGCTGGTGCAGATGCTGACACCCAGGGATTCCACTTCCTACGGCATCTCGGCCAAGGCGTTCCCGCGGGGAGTCTGGAACGTGCTGGAGTACCTGCTCTGGCGCCAGGGGCCGCTGGCGAGCTTCGTCTTCGAGGCCAACGCCTTCGTGCGCACGACGCCCGAGCTCGACCGGCCGGACGTGCAGATGGTCTTCCAGCCCGCGCGCCGGAACCAGAACACCTTCCCGATCCCGGTCGGCCACGGCTACGTCATGAGCTCGGTGCTGCTCTACCCCAAGAGCCGCGGGCGCATCGCGCTGGCGAGCCCCGATCCCGAGACCGCGCCGATCATCGATCCGAACCTCCTGGCCGAGCCCGAGGACTACGAGCCCCTGCTGCGCGCCCTCGCCCTCTCGCGGCGGGTCTTCGCCTCCCCTGCCTTCGCCCGCTACCGGGCCGAGGAGTTCAAGCCGGGCCCCGAGATCACGACCCGCGAAGGCCTGATGGCCCACATCCGCGACACGGGCTCGACCGTCCACCACCCGTGCGGGTCCTGCCGCATGGGCGGCGACGACGCCTCCGTCGTCGATCCGGAGCTGAAGGTCCGGGGCGTCGAGGGGCTGAGGGTGGCCGACGCCTCGATCTTCCCGCGCCTGGTGGGCGGCAACACCAACGCGGTGGTGGTGATGGTCGCCGAGAAGGCCGCCGACATGATCCTCGGCCGCCCGGCCCCGGCGCCGGCCGACCTCGCAGAACTGCAAGCCGTGGAGGCCGCCCGATGAGCGATACCTACGAGCTCTATGCGATCCGGTACGGCCGCCATGAACGCAAGGCCGCGGAGAACTTCATCGGCGGCGACGACCACGACACCGACATGCCGCTCGACTACTTCGTCTGGGCGATCGTCGGCGAGCGGCAGACCTTCGTGCTGGACACTGGCTTCGACCCCGAAGTCGCACGCCGGCGCGGGCGCCAGAACATCCGGCCCATCGAGGAAGGGCTGAAGGTCGTGGGCGTCGATCCGGCGACGGTGACCGACGTGATCATCTCCCACATGCACTACGATCACGCCGGCAACATCGGCGCCTTCCCCAACGCGCGCTTCCACCTGCAGGACGCCGAGATGGCCTACTGCACGGGCCGCTGCATGTGCCATCAGGTGATGCGCGGCGCGTTCGAGGCGCAGGACGTCTCGGCCATGGTCCACAAGGTGTTCGACGGCCGGGTGCAGTTCCACGACGGCGACGCCGAGCTCGCGCCGGGCCTGACGCTGCACAAGCTCGGCGGCCACACCAAGGGGCTCCAGATCGCGCGGGTAAAGACCGAGCGGGGCTTCGTGGTCCTGGCCTCGGACGCCACCCACCTCTACGCCAACCTCGAGCGCGACCACCCCTTCCCGGTGCTGGCGGACGTGGGCGACTACCTGGAGGGCCTGCAGACCCTCAGGCGCCTGGCGACCTCGCCGCAGCACATCATCCCCGGCCACGATCCTTTGGTGCTGGAACAGTACCCGGCAGTCCGCGAGGGGCTTAAGGACGTCGTGCGCGTGGACCTCAATCCCAAGACCACGGCCTAGGAAGGTTCGAATTCAGACATGGGCGAGCATATCGGCTTCATCGGCGTCGGGCGCATGGGCGGGCTCATGGCCGGCCGGCTGCTGGACGCAGGCCACACCCTCACGGTCTTCGACGTCAGCGAGGAGGCCCTGGCGCCGCTTCTGGCGAGGGGCGCGACGCGGGCGGACTCCCCCAAGGCCGTCGCCGACGCCTGCGAGGTGGTGATGGCCAGCCTGCCGAGCATCGCCATCGTGCAGCAGACGGCGCTCGGGCCCCAGGGCGTGATCCACGGCTCGAAGATCGGGACCTTCATCGATCTGTCCACCACCGGCCCGCAGGTCGCAGGGATCGTCTCCAGGGGATTGGCTGAAAAGGGGATCGTGGCCCTCGACGCGCCGGTGTCCGGCGGCATGAAGGGCGCGCGCGAAGGCACCGTGGCCGTGATGGTCGGCGGCCCCAAGGCGAGCTTCGAGGCGCTGCAGCCGATCCTCGCCGTCATCGGCAAGCTGTTCTTCATGGGCGAGACCCCGGGCTCGGGCCAGGCGATGAAGCTGGTCAACAACCTCGTCTCGTGCACCCAGGTGGCGATCGTCTCGGAGGCCATGACCATGGCCGTCAAGGCGGGGCTGGACCCCAAGCTGGCGATCGACGTGCTGAACGCCTCGTCCGGCCGCTGCAGCGCCACCCAGGACAAGTGGCCGCGCTCGGTGCTGCCGCGGACCTTCGACTTCGGCTTCGCCACCGGCCTGGCCTTCAAGGACGTGCGCCTGGGCGTGGAGGAGGCCGAGGCGCTGGGCGTGCCGATGGTGGTCGGCTCGGCCGTGCGCCAGTACCTGTCGATCACCAACCAGATGTTCGGGCCCGACTCCGACTTCACCGCCATGGCCAAGGTCGCGGAGGCGTGGGCCGGCGTGAATCCCGAGCCCACATCCTGACCCGCTTCATGAGGAGACTTCGATGAGCAAGGAAATCTACGACCGCGGCCTGGCGATCCGGAAGTCGGTGCTGGGCGCCGAATACGTCGAGACCGCCCTGAAGAACGCCGACGAGTTCACCCAGCCGCTGCAGGACCTCGTCACCGAGTACTGCTGGGGCTGGGCCTGGGGCCGCGAGGAGCTCTCCAAGCGCGACCGCTCGCTGATCAACCTCGCCATGATCAGCGTCCTGAACCGGCCCCACGAGCTGCGAGTCCACGTCAAGGGCGCCATCCGCAACGGCCTGACCAAGACCGAGATCCGCGAGGTCCTGCTGCAGGTCGGCATCTACGGCGGCATCCCCTGCGCGGTGGAACTCCTTCCGCATCGCCAAGGACGCCCTGGCCGAGCTCGACAAGGAAGGCAAGTAGCCATGGCCGACGGCGCGGCCCAGGCGATGCGGAAGCATCGCATGCTGATCGGGGGCGAGTGGACCGAGCCTTCGGGCGGGGACTGGTTCGAATCCGAGAACCCGTTCACGGGCAAGGCCTGGGCCCTGGTCCCGCGCGGGACCGCCGCCGATGTCGACAAGGCGGTTCAGGCCGCCTACACCGCGTTCAGGGGGCCCTGGCGGAGCATGACCGCCAGCGCCCGCGGCGCGATCCTGCGTCGGTTCGCCGACCTGGTCGCCGAGAACGCCGATCGCCTCGGCGAGATCGAGACCCGCGACAACGGCAAGCTGATCACCGAGATGCGGGGCCAGCTGCGCTACATCCCGCAGTGGTTCCACTACTTCGCGGGCCTGGCCGACAAGATCGAGGGCCGGGTGATCCCGATCGACAAGCCGGGCGTCTTCAACTTCACCCGCGAGGAGCCGCTGGGCGTCATCGCCGCGATCACGCCGTGGAACTCGCCGCTGATGCTGGCGACCTGGAAGCTGGCGCCGGCGCTGGCGGCGGGGAACACCGTGGTCTGGAAGCCCTCGGAGTTCTCCTCGGTCTCGGCCTTCGCGTTCGGGGAGCTGTTCGAGCAGGCCGGCTTCCCGCCGGGCGTGGTCAACATCCTGACCGGTTTCGGCTCGGAGATCGGCGAGGCCCTGGTCACCCACCCCCGCGTGGCCAAGGTGGCCTTCACCGGCGGCGACGCCACCGGCCAGCACGTCTATGAGCTGGCGGCGCGGAGCATCAAGCCGGTGACGCTGGAGCTCGGCGGCAAGAGCGCCAACATCGTCTTCGAGGACGCGGACCTGGACAACGCGGTGAAGGGGGCGGTCTCGGGCATCTTCGCGGCGACCGGCCAGACCTGCATCGCCGGCTCGCGCCTGCTGGTGCAGCGGTCGATCCACGACCGGTTCATGGAGAAGCTCCTGGACCTGGCCCGCACGGCGCGGATGGGAAACCCGCTGGAGGAGACCACCCAGGTGGGGCCGATCACCACCCGGCCGCAGTACAGGAAGGTGCTGGACTACATCCAGATCGCCAGGGAGGAAGGCGCGGCCTGCGTGCTCGGCGGTGAACCAGCCTCGCGTCCGGAATGCGGCGAGGGCTGGTTCGTGGAACCCACGGTTTTCATAGGGGTCAAGCCCTCCATGCGGATCGCGCAAGAAGAGGTTTTTGGACCAGTGCTGGGGGTGATTCCGTTCGAGGACGAGGACGAGGCGGTGGAGATCGCCAATGATACGCTCTATGGACTTGCGGCCGGAGTATGGACCCAGTCTATAAAGCGGGCGCTGAAGATGTCCGAGCGGCTGGAGGCCGGCACCATCTGGGTCAACACCTACCGCGCCGTCAGCTACATGTCCCCCTTCGGCGGCTACAAGCGCTCGGGCATCGGCCGCGAGAGCGGCCTGACCGCCATCCGCGAGTACATCCAGGAGAAGAGCGTCTGGATCGACACCAACGACGAGGTCCCCAACCCGTTCGTGATGCGGTGACGCCCGAGGTCTTCCCGGCAAGCCGGCCGCAAGGCGCCTGAGCGCATCCAAGGTCGCGGTTATCCGGCGGATATTCGGCGGCGCGCACAACTCCGAGGGCCGTCCCCTCTATGCGGCCTGGCCCTATGACGCGGGCGTGGGCGACATGGGCTGGCGCGCCTGGAAGCTCGGCGGCTCGCCCAGCGGCGCCGCCAACGGCATCAACCAGACCATGGGATTCGACGCGCTCAAGCGCTATTTCGCGGGCGCCGGCGGCGCAGCCTTCCCAGGCGTGACGCGGCCGCTGCGCCCCTACCCCAAGGTCGCCCGCTACAAGGGCGGCGACACGCGCTCGGCCGACAGCTTCGCCTGCGCGCCCTGATCGACGGTCGCATCCTCGTCGCCGGCCATGGATGCGGGCTCAGCGCCGCGTGATCAACCAGCGCACCTGATAGGGGCCCAGCTCCACCTTCGGGCCCTGGCCGGTGTCCCGCGACAGCAGGTCCGCCCAAGCCCCGCCGTCGGGTGAGAGCGCGGCGCGGGCGACGCGCGGCTCTCCGGCGAAATTGGCGATGCATTGGACGTGGTCCGGCGCCTCTCCCCGGAGGAAACTGAGGACGGCCGGATCCTCCGTCGCAGTCGGCGTTGCGACATGCCGGGCGTCAAACGCGGGGAAGGCGGCTCTCAGGCGGCCCAGCAAGGCCAGTCGCTGGAAGACGCGGCCGGGCAGCCGGCCAGGGTCGCCGCGATCCGCCGCGCGGCGCCAATCCATGACCGGCCTCTGCAGCCAGCGCCCGTCCTGGCGAACCTCGAGGTTGTCGCCCAAGGCGATCTCGTCGCCCATCCACACCACGGGAAGGCCGTCGAGCGCATAGGTCACGCCATAGAGCAACAGCAGACGCCTCGCCGCCGGCGAGTCCGGATCGTCGTCGGCCACGCCGACCAGGCCGGCCGTCATGCCGTTGGTGCTGGCCGGCGCCCCGTCTGGCGCCCGGGATGCGGCTGCAGCCGAGAACGAGGCCTTGTCCAGGCCCGCAAAGAAGCGCGAACAGCGCGCCTGCTCTTCAACCGAAAGGTAGGGCGTCAGGGCCGACCAGATGATGTCGTCGTGACAGCGGACGTAGTTGACCCATGCGCCCCAGGCCGGCTTGGCCGCCGCCGCCTCGATCAGACGTCGCGCCGGCTCGGCCGAGCCCAGCGCCAGGGAGGCCCACAGCGAGGTCATCGCACCGTTGTTGTAGGCGAGCTGGCACTCCGGCGCGGCGGGATCGGCGCCGAAGTAGGCCGTCACCTCCTCCAGGCGCTCGATGGCCTCGGCCTTGAGCGCCACCGAAGGAGCGACGATCGACAGCAACGCCCGCCAGGCGGCGAGCAGGAGGTGGACTTCGGGCTGGTTCCGGCAGTCCGTACCCACGCGCTTCCAGAGGAACGGCGCGGAGTCCAGGCGCAGGCCGTCCACACCGAGATTGGCCAGGCCCAGCATCGCGCCGAGCATCTCGCAGAAGACGGCGGGGTTGGCGTAGTTCAGGTCCCACTGGAATGGATAGAAGGTCGTCCAGACCCAGCCGCCCATCTCCTCGCAATAGGTGAAATTGCCCGGCGCGACCTCCGGGAAGACGTCCGTGAGGGTCTGTTCGCACCGCCGCACGGCCTCTGCGTCCGGCAGGACGAGGTAGTAGGCCCGGCGCCGCTCGTCGCCGGAGCGCGCGGCCTTGGCCCAGGCGTGGTCGTCGGAGGTATGGTTGCAGACCAGATCGACCACGAGGCTGATCCCGGCGGCGCGGGCGTCCCTGGCGAACTCCCGCAGATCGTCGGTCGTCCCGAGGCGGGGCTCGACGACGCCGAAGTCCGAGACGGCGAAGCCGCCATCGTTCTCCCCTTCTCGCGCCTTCAAGAGCGGCAGCAGGTGCAGGTAGCTGACCCCAAGCTCCCCGAGATAGCCGAGACGCCCGGACATCTGGCGCAACTCGCCGGCGAACCGGTCGACGTAGGCCGAGTAGCCGACGGTCCGCCCCTGGGCCCACCACTCGCCCTGCGCCTCCCGGCGCCGGTCGTGGGCGCGCAACTCCTCCGGCCGGGCCGCGGCGTATGCCCGGACCTGGTCCGAGATACGCTCCAGCCAGGCGTCCAGGTCCGGCCGATCCGCATAGACGCGCGCCAGGCAGCGCCGGGCGACGGGCCAGAAGCGTTGCGCGCGGTCTTCGAAGCGGAGGTCCGGTATCTCCAGGTCGGCGTCCATCTGTCCTCGGCGCGGACCTCGCTGGGCCCCGCGCCCTCCTAACCTCCGCCGACGCCCCGCGCAATCGGTTGCATAGGCCGATTGTCCCAGCTAAGCACGACCGGACGGCCCGCGCTCGGACGGCGGGCGACGGGGGAGCGAAGGGCCGTGAGCGGCAGCCTGTCCGCGATCGACGGATTCGTCATCTGCGCCTATCTGGTCGGGGTGATCGGGCTGGGCCTGTGGGCGGCCCGCCGACAGAAGACGGCCGAGGGCTACTTCCTCGCCTCGCGCGGATCGCGTTGGCCGACCGTCGGCCTGGCGCTTCTGGCGTCCAATATCTCGTCCACGACCCTGGTCGGCCTCGCGGGCGCCGCCTACGCCATCGGAATCTCGACCTACAACTACGAGTGGATGGCCGCGGTCGTCCTGGTGATCTTCTGCGCCTTCTTCCTGCCGGCCATCCTGGCCTCGCGCGTCTACACCATGCCCGAGTTCCTCGAGCGCCGGTACGGCCCGTCGATCCGGTACTACTTTTCGGCCCTCACTTTGTTCCTCAACATCGTGGTCGATACGGCGGGCACGCTGTTCGGCGGCTCCTTGATGTTCCGGATGATCTTCCCGCATGTCCCGGTCTGGGAGATCGCCGCGGGACTGGCGTTGCTCGCCGGGGTCTATACCGCGCTCGGCGGGCTGAAAGCGGTCCTGGTCACCGAGGTCGTCCAGGCCGTCGTCCTGATCGGCGCGTCGGTCTTCATCAGCACCTTCGCCTTCGACCGCGCCGGCGGCCTGGCGCACGTGCTGGCCTCGGTCCCGCACGAGAAGGTCAGCCTGATCCGGCCGCCGGGCGACCCGGGCGTGCCCTGGACCGGCCTGATCACCGGCATCCCGATCACCGGCTTCTACTTCTGGTGCACCAACCAGTTCATGGTCCAGCGCGTGCTGTCGGCCCGCTCCCTCGACGACGGGCGCTGGGGATGTCTTCTGGCCGGCCTGCTCAAGCTGCCGGTCCTGTTCCTGATGGTCCTGCCGGGGACGGCTGCGATCCTGCTCTATCCGCACCTGGACCGCGCGGACCTGGTCTATCCGACCCTGGTCTTCCAGCTGCTGCCGACGGGGCTGATCGGCCTGGTGGTCGCGGGCTTCCTGGCCGCGATCATGTCGTCCATCGCCTCCACCTTCAATTCGGCCGCCACCCTGGTCACCATGGATTTCGTGGCGCGCTGGCGTCCCGGGCTGTCGTCGCGCGCGCTCGTTCGCGTGGGGCGCGCCGCCACGGTGCTGTTCATGATCCTCGCGGTCGCATGGGTGCCGGTCGTCGAGTCCACGGCGACCACCCTTTGGCAATACCTGCAGTCCGCCCTCTCCTTCGCCGTCCCCCCCGTGGTCGCGCTCTTCTTCTGCGGCCTGTTCCTTCCCCGCGCGAACCTCGCAGGCGCGCGCTGGGGCGTCGCGGTCGGCGTGGTCCTCGGGACCGTCCTGTTCTGGGGCGTGCAGATCGCCCACGTGCTGCCGATCCACTTCCTCGTGGCGGCGGCGATCATCTTCGCGGCGTCCTGCCTCGCCATCATCGCCGGAAGCGCCACGGCCGCGGCGCCGTCCGCGGCGCAGGTGGAGGGCCTTCTCTGGCGCCCTGCGCTCTGGCGCGCGGAGACGAAGGCCCTGGCCGGCGTTCCCGCCTACGCCAACTACCGGATCCTTTCCGTCGCCCTGCTCGCCGCGACGGCCGCCATCGTGTGGGTGTTCCGCTGAGCCGAGGCGGGCGCGGGCCCGGCGAGGCGACTCGCAATTGATTGCATCCTTTTCGCTCGAATTTCGGCCTCTACGTCATCGGCCGAATGTCGAACCGCCATGCCGGCCTCGTGTTTCCCGCCCTCAGCGTCAAAGAATCCCTTTGCAATCGATTGCGTACCGGCGTTAGATCGCGGTCCGGAAAGGGCGCAGTCAATCGGGGGGCGGCGCGCGTGAAGCCCAACCCCCGCAGCGTCCAAGCACGCGGGAGGGAATCGTGACTCGCAAGACCTGGCGCCTTTGCGCCGCCTCGGGCCTGACCCTGGCCATCGCGCTTTCGGCGACGTCGACAATGGCGCGAGCCGAGACGACCAAGGACAGCGCCGACCAGGCGCCTGGCGGCGACGTCGTCGTGACGGCCTCGCGGACCATCGAGAACATCCAGACGGTTCCGGCCGCCGTGGCCGCCCTGTCCGGCTCCGACCTCGACAAGAAGAGCGTCAACCAGGTCTCGGACCTGCAGTACGCGACGCCCTCGCTGTCGATCACCAACGCCGCCCTGTCCCAGAACGTGAACATCCGCGGAATCGGCCTGGCGAGCGGCAGCCCCAACGTCGTGCCGGGCGTGCCGATCTATCTGGACTGGCTGCTGCAGCCGCCGATCGTGACCACCAACAGCTTCTTCGACATCGGCGAGGTCGAGGTCTACCGCGGGCCCCAGGGCACCTTCGCCGGCGCCAGCTCGACGGGCGGCGCGGTGTTCATCACCTCCAACAGCCCGACCTTCACCGGCGTGAACGGCGACGTCGAGGTCTGGGGCGGGAACTACACCGACGTCGGCTCGCGCGGCGCGGTGAACCTGCCGATCAACGACCAGCTGGCCGCGCGCGTGGCGTACAACGTCGAGCGCCGGGACAGCTTCTTCCGCAACATCGGAAGCCAGAGGACCCCCACGGGCGGCGCGCTCAATACGCCGGGCAAGCTCAACGAGCAGGATCTGAGGCTGAGCCTCTTGTGGAAGCCGATCGACAACTTCAGCGTCCTGCTCAAGGTGGCGGGCAGTCAGAAGGACACCGACGGCTACGACTACCGGCCGATCCCGGGCACCTACTATGCGCAGTTCGCCCCGATCAACCTGCGGACCCTCAACTTCGACCAGCCCGAGAAGAACAACGAGAAGTCGCTGCGCAACAGCCTCGAGATCAAGTACCAGCTGTCCGACGGGATCACCCTGAGGTCCGTCACCGGCTTCCAGTACAACAAGGTCGTGGACATCTACGACACCGACGCCTCGAACGGGTCGCCGGCGCAGTACGAGGCCCAGGACGTCTCCGAGCGTCCGATCACCCAGGAGATCAACATCCTGTCCCCGTCCGACGGACGGCTTCGGTGGATCCTGGGCGGCTTCTACTGGCATGACAGCATCAAGGTCGGGCTCGACCTCAACACGGCCGGCCAGCCGCACACCGACATCACCATCCTGACGGAGAAGTACTCCGAGGCGGTGTTCGGCCGCGTCCAGTACGATCTGACCTCGGCCCTGAACCTCGAGGTCGGCGGACGCTACACCCATGACGTCGTGAACAACGGCGGCCAGATCCAGATCGTGATCCCGGGCTTGCCGCCGCTGGCGACGATCCCGCTGACCGGCAGCTATTCCGGCGACAACTGGACCGGCAAGGTCGCGCTGAACTACCAGCTGAACGACAACAACTTCGTCTATGTGTTCGCGTCCAAGGGCGCCAAGGCGGGCGGCACGACCGGCCCGACGCAGTTCAAGCCCGAAGCCGTCTGGTCCTACGAGGCCGGGTGGAAGACCCTGCTGCTCGACCGCAGGCTGCGGGTCCAGCTCGACGGTTTCTACAACGACTACAAGGACTTCCAGGTCGATGCCGTCGACGTGGCCACCGGCAACGTCTCCACCACCAACACCAAGGGCGCGACGATCAAGGGCGTCGAGTTGCAGGTCCAGGGCCGGTTCGGCGGTCTCGGGGTGGACTTCGGCGGCGCCTTCGTCGAACTCGAGCATCGGTCCGGTGACCCTGGTCAACACGCGGCTGCTGCCGGGCGGCGGAGCGACCAACCTCGGCCAGCAATGCGCGCCGGGCGTCCCCTCCAATCCGCCGGTCTGCTTCGACTACACGCCCTACTACGTCTCGGTGACCGGACGCTCGAACCCCTATGCGCCGAGGTGGACCTACAATTTCGGAGCCGAGTACAACTTCGACATCGGCCAGGGGGCCACGCTGACTCCGCGGGTCGACTATTCCTACCAGGGCGACCAGTACACGACGCTGCTCCAGAACCCGACCGACTACCTTGCGGCCCATGGGATCTGGAACCTGCGGCTGACCTACGCGCGCGGGCCCTATAGCCTCGTCGGGTACGTGACGAACCTGGCGAACAAGGCCTACGTGAGCGGGCAGTTCATCAACGACGAGTTCCTGGGGCCGCCGCGCCAGTTCGGCGTGCGCGCAGCCTACCGTTTCTAGGCCGCAAGGGGGCGGCCGGCGCGCCGGCCACCCCTTTTCGATCGCCTTTGAACGGGGGCCGTGGAACGAGGCGGCGGGCGTGAGCTCATGGGGAGGATGGCGATGACGCGTGTGTCCGGCTCGAACGGGAAGAGGTCAGCCTGGTCACGGCTCCTGGGTCCGGTCCTGGCGCTCGGGATGGCCGCATGGGCGGCGGCCCCGGCGCAGGCTCAGCCGGCGCCCGGCGCGCCGGCCGTCCGGGTCGACGACGACGGGACCGTGCACGTCCCGGCCATGACCGTGCCGGTCTCGGGCTTCCTCAGCCCCGAGGGCAAGGCCTACCTGGCCCAGCACCTGAAGGACATGCAGCATCCCGAGCTGGTGGCCCAGGAAAACGGGGTCCCGAAGTTCCTGGCCGGCTACCTGGCCCGTCAGAAGGTCCTGTTCCCCGTCGAGAAGCAGGACACGACGATCGCGGGCGTGCACGCCTACGTCTATCGGCCCAAGGCCGGGGATCGCCGCGGAAAACCGCAGGCGCGTCCTCATCGACCTGCACGGCGGCGGGTTCTCGGGCTGCTTCCCCGCCTGCGCCGAGCTGGAATCCATCCCGCTCGCCGCCCTCGGCCGCATCGAGGTCGTCAGCCTCGACTACAGGGAAGCTCCGAAATACCGCTTCCCGGCCGCCAGCGAGGACGTCGCGGCCGTCTACCGCGCGCTGCTCGAGCGCTATCCCGCGGCGAACATCGGAATCTACGGCTGCTCGGCCGGCGGAATGCTGACCGGGATGTCCGTGGCCTGGTTCCAGAAGCACGGACTGCCGCGGCCAGGCGCCGTGGGAATCTTCTGCGCGGGGACGACCCTGGCCAACTCGGGCTTCGGCGGGGACGCCGCCTACACCGCCGCGCCGCTGGGCGAGGCCCGGCCCGCGCCTCCGCCGCCGTCGAAGGCTCCCGCCGCGACCTCGGGGGGACTGCCGCCGCTCGGCTACCTCTCAGGGACCGATCCGAAGGACCCGCTGGTCGCCCCCTCCGCCTCGGACGACGTCATGCGGCGGTTTCCGCCGACCCTGATCATCACCGGGACGCGGGGCTTCGAGATGAGCTCGGCCGTCTACACCCACAGCCAGCTCGTCCGGCTCGGCGTCGACGCCGAGCTGCACGTCTGGGAAGGGATGTTCCACGGGTTCTTCTACAATCCCGACGTCCCCGAATCGCGCGACGCCTACGACGTCATGGTCAGGTTCTTCGACCGACGCCTGGGGCGCTGAGCGCATGCCCCCTCAAACCCCATCCCCAACTGCGGCGGTCGGCCGCCGCGCGGTCCTGAAGGGCGCGACCCTGGCGATCGGGACCGCCGCCGCCGCGCCGGCTGCGGCCGCCACGCCGTCCAGGTCCGGCTCAGGCCCCGTGCGAGGCGAAGACGCCGTCGTCGCCCGCGCCGGCGTCGCGACGGTGGAGATCGCGACCGGCAGGATCGCCGGCTATGTCCGCAGCGGCGTCTTCGCGTTCAAGGGACTTCCCTACGCCGACGACGCGGGCGGGCCCAACCGCTTCCGGCCGCCCGCCCCGCCCAAGCCATGGGCCGGGGTCCGCAGCTCGCGCCAGTACGGCCTGGTCTGCCCCCAGGACAAGGGAACGGGGCGGCTGAACGACGAAGAAGCCTTCATGTTCCAGTGGAACGACAGCGTCGAAGGCGAGGACTGCCTGCGCGTGAACGTCTGGACGCCCGGGATCGACGACAACGCCAAGCGCCCGGTGATGGTCTGGCTTCATGGCGGCGGCTTCGAGGCGGGCTCCGGCAACGACATTCCCGCGTTCGACGGGGAGAACCTGGCCCGGCGCGGCGACGTCGTGGTCGTCACCCTGAACCACCGGCTGAACCTCCTGGGCTTCCTGGACCTGTCCAGGTACGGCGAGGCCTACGCCCAATCCGGCAACGTCGGCATGCTCGACATCGTCGCGGCGCTGGAATGGGTGCGCGACAACATCGCCGTCTTCGGCGGGGATCCCGGGCGCGTCCTGATCTTCGGGCAGTCCGGCGGCGGGGCCAAGGTCGGCACGCTGATGGGGATGCCCGCCGCCAAGGGGCTGTTCCATCGCGCGGTCGTGGAGAGCGGCTCGTTCGCCTTCACCAACACCCCCGACAGGTCGCAGAGACTGGCGGACCTCATGCTCGCCGAGCTCGGCGTGACGGCGGCCACGATCGGCCAGCTGCACGCCCTGCCCTACGCCGAGCTTCAGCGGGCGAGCCAGACGGCCCTGCGCAAGGCCAACCCGCCGATGGGGGGCGTTCCCGACATTCGCGCGATGGCGAGCCGGCTGAGCTTCGCGCCGGTGGCGGACGGGACCGTCCTGCCCGCGCCGCCGTTCGATCCAAGGGCGCCGGACCTCACCGCCGACGTGCCCATGATCATCGGCACGACGCTGAACGAGTTCGCGACCGGCATGAACCATCCCGAATACGAACTCATGACCGACGCCGAGCTCATGGCCCGGACCGAGGCGATGTATCCCGGACGCGGCGCCGTCGTCGTCGCCGCCTTCCGGCGGCGCACGCCCGAGGCCAGGCCCTTCGACCTTTGGTCCCGCATCGCCAGCGCGCCGGTCCGCCGCGAGGCGATCAGGCAGGCGGCGTCGAAGGCCGCGCTCGGCCGGGCGCCGGCCTATCTCTACTGGTTCGCGTGGCGCACGCCGATCTTCGACGGCCGTCCGCGGGCGTTCCACTGCGCCGAGATCCCGTTCGTCTTCGCCAACACGGACCTGTGCGACCGCATGACCGGCGGCGGTCCGCGCGCCCGCGCGCTCAGCGACATCGTGTCCGACGCCTGGATCAGCTTCGCGCGGACCGGAGATCCCAATCACGCGGGCATGCCCCGATGGACGCCGTTCGCGCCCGGGACGGTCCCAACCATGATCTTCGACGACGAGACCCGGCTGGAGCGCGACCCCGACGGCGAGGAGCAGGCGAGCTTCGCGGAAGGCTGAAAGGCGCCGGCCCCGATCCCTATCTTCCACCGATCGCGCGCGCGGCCAGCCGGCGCATGATGGCGTATCCGTCGAGGTTCGGGTGGACGCCGTCGTTGGAGAGCTCAGGCCGGAAGCCGCCGTCGGGCGCAGCCAGGGCGTCGTAGTAGTCGACGTAGGCCGCGCCGCTCCTGGCCGCATAGGCGCGAAGCCAGCGGTTGAGGCGGCGAACCTCGCCGGCGGGCCGGTACTGCGGCGCCCACGGCAGGGCGGCCATGGGCGGGATCGAGCCGATCACGACCCGGATGTGATGGGCTTGGGCCAGCTCGGTCATGGAGCGGATGTTGTCTTCGAAGTCCCGCTCGGTGGTCGGTCCGGTGTTGCCGGCGATGTCGTTGGTCCCCGCCAGGATGTGGACGGCCCGCGGACGCAGGGCGATCACGTCGGCCTGGAACCGCAGCAGCATCTGAGGGCTGGTCTGGCCGCTGATGCCGCGCCCCACAACGCCGCCCGAGAAGAAGTCCGGATCGGCCACGGCCCAGGCCTCGGTGATGGAATCGCCCATGAACACCGCGCGCGGCGGCGCCTTCAGGGAGGCGTTGGCGGCCCGGTAGCGGCAGAGGTTCGGCCAGTCGCGCGCCCGTTGCTCGGCCGCATCCTTGGCGGCCTGGGCCGCCTGCCCGGGAGGCGGCGGCTCGAAGCGCCCGCCGGGCCGCAGCGCGGGCCGCAGACTCGCGTCGAAGGGGTGCTCGACCACGCCGGCGCAGGGATCGGCGACCATGGCGGTCGGCCCGACGGCGGGCTGGGCGTGGAGCGGGGCGCCGGCGGCCGACGCCGCCATGGCCAAAGCCAGGGCCCAGGCCCCCCACCAAGATCGAACTCCGGCCATCACAGCACCTCCCGATCTTCCGCGCCGGTCGCCTGCCGCAGGGCAGTGGACGCGAAGGCAGCTTTTATGCAATCGTTTGCGCTGGATTGCCAGGGAGGAGCGCATGTCTGATCGGGGTGTGGGCCGAAGGGCGGTGATGGGCGCGATTGCGAGCGCGGGCGCGTTCGCCGCCGGCGTCCGCGCCGTGGCCGGGCCGGCGCTACAGCCGCCGCCGCCGGCGACCGTGGTCCCCCCGGCGTGGTCCAGGGCCCGCACGGTTCCGCTCTGGCCGCAGGGCGCGCCCGGCGCGGCGGACTTCAAGCCCAGCCCCCTGCCCGACCATTGGCCGCCGGTCTTCCTGCGAAACACCCGGGACCCGTCGCTGCACGTCTTCCTGCCCAAGGCGCCGAGCGGCCGGGCCCTGCTGGTGATCCCCGGCGGCGGCTATGAATTCGTCTCCATCGCCAACGAAGGCGTCGACGTCGCCGCGCGGATGTGCGCGCTCGGCTATGCGGTCTTCGTCCTGAACTACCGGCTGCCCTCCGAGGGCTGGCGCGACGGGCCGGTCGTCCCCCTCCAGGACGCCCAGCGCGCCATGCGGATCATCCGTTCGACGGCCGCGAGCCATGGCGTCGATCCGGACAGGATCTCGGCGATCGGCTTCTCCGCCGGCGGGCATCTCGCCGCGTCCCTGGCGACGGGTTTCGCCGAGCCGGTCTATGCGCCGACCGATGCCGCCGACCGGATCGATGCGCGGCCAAGCGCAGCCGGCCTCATCTATCCGGTCATCACCATGACCGAGCCCTACACCCACGCCGGGTCCCGGCGGCTCCTCCTGGGCGCCGATCCGTCGGACCAGCTGGTCGCCGCCCGCTCGCCCGAGCAGCATGTCGGCCCAACGACGCCTCCGCTCTTCCTGGCCCACGCCTGCGACGACCCGGCCGTACCCGTCGAGAACAGCCTGATGATGATGGCGGCCGCAAGGACCGCGCACAGGCCGGTCGAGGCCCACTTCTTCCAGGAAGGCGGCCACGCCTTCGGCGTCGGTTACCCCGGCTCGCCGACCTCCGAGTGGATCCCCCTGCTGCATCTGTGGCTCGGACGGGCCCTGTCGGCCTGACGGCCACGCCGTCCGACGCCGACCGGGACGCGCCCCTTCCAACTCCCGTGTGGTAGAGGCTAAGGGGACGGTGTCTTCGGTTCCGAGGCGCGCTGAGATGACCAGACCTCCGAGCGGCGTCGGCGGCGCCCGGCTCAAGATGGCCGACATCGCCCGCCTGGCGGGCGTCTCGACCTCGACCGTGTCCAGAGCCCTGGCGAACAATCCGCTCATCCCCGTCGAGACGCGCAAGCAGATCCTCGCCATCGCGGCCGAGCACGGCTACGTCGTCGACCAGTCGGCGCGCAGCTTCCGCCAGCGCCGCACCCTGACCATCGGCATCGCCATCCCGCTCGGCCACGAGTCCGGGCAGATGGTTTCCGACCCCTTCTTCCTGGCCCTGTTCGGACGGCTGGCGGACGAGATCACCAGCCGCGACTACGACGTGCTGCTGACCCGCATGCCGGCGCCGACGCCTGGCTGGTTCGCCAGGATGCTCCAGTCCCAGCGCGCCGACGGCTACATCGTCGTCGGCCAGAGCGACCAGCACGAGGAGCTGAACGTGGCCGCCCGCAACTACCTGCCGCTGGTGGTCTGGGGCGCGCACCTGCCGCAGCAGGCTTACTGCTCGGTCGGCTCCGACAATGTCGGCGGCGCCCGCGCCGCCGTCGACCACCTGATCCAGACCGGCCGCCGCCGCATCGTCTTCCTGGGCGCCACGGGCCTGCCCGAGATCGAGCTGCGCCTGCAGGGCTATCGCCAGGCGCTCGAGCGCGCGGGGATCGAGCCGGACGAGGCGCTGGTCCTGCCCGCCCACTTCACCGGCGAGACGGCGTTTGCGGCCGTCCAGCAGCTCATCGAGACCAAGGTCGCGTTCGACGCCATCTTCGCGGGTTCGGACGTCATCGCCCTGGCCGCGCTCAAGGCGCTGCAGGCGCAGGGCCTGAGCTGCCCCCGGGACGTCGCGGTGGTCGGCTTCGACGACCTGGACATCGCCGAGCATTCCAACCCGCCCCTGACCACGGTGCACCAGGACCTTCGCCGCGGCGCGGCCACCCTGGTCGAGTTCCTGTTCCGCCGCCTGGCGGGAGAGGAAACGCCCTCGGCCACCCTGCCGACCGAGCTGGTGGTGCGCGCATCCGCCTGAGGGCCGGGGCCCCGCCGACCTATAGCGCTGTGTCCGCGCCGATGGAATCGGAGCGCCAGCGGACATCGGCGGCGGGCTTGACGCACGCATATCCCGGCGGTTATGGGTCAACCAATAGCTAGTCGGTTATGGATTTCATATGCCGGATGCCCACCAGGTGCTGTTCAGGACGCTCGCCGATCCGACCCGGCGGGCCATCTTCGAGCGGCTGTGCCGCGATGGGGAGCAGACGGTCGGCGCGCTGACGGCGCGGGCCGGGATTTCGCAGCCGGCCGTCTCGAAGCACCTCGGGGTCCTCAGGCAGGCCGGGCTGGTGCGGGGCCGCCATGAGGGCCGCCAGACGCACTACAGCGCGCAGCTCCGCGCCCTGACCCCGCTGATCGACTGGACAAGCCAGATGGCCGGCTTCTGGGAGAGCCGGTTCGACGCCCTGGAAGACCTGCTCAGGAGGATGGACCAATGAGCGAACCGGTGACCGGGACGCGCTCGGTGGTGGTCGAACGGGAGCTGCCGTTCCCGCCGGAGAAGGTCTGGCGAGCCCTCACCCAACCGCAGCTGATCGAGGCGTGGCTGATGAAGAACGACTTCAGTCCCGAAGTGGGCCGCCGTTTCGACCTCAGCGCGGACTGGGGCGCGGTCGACTGCCAGGTCCTGGCGGTCGAGCCGAACAAGGCCCTGTCCTACAGCTGGAACGTCACGCGCGGGGATCGGGCCGACGCCTTGACCAGCGTGGTCACCTGGACCCTCACCCCCACCGGCGCGGGGACCCATCTGCGCATGGAGCAGTCGGGCTTCCGGACGGACCAGCCGCTCTACTTCGGAGGCGCCATGGCCGGGTGGCCCCGGTTCCTTTCGGCGCTCGAGCAGGTCCTGGCGCGGATGGCGTGAAGGCTTCCCCAAACGAGAGGAGGCAGGCGTCATCGTCAACGTCATCGCCCTGGGACGGGGCAAGCCGGCCTTGTGGGTGGGAACTCACGGCGCTGCCGCCGCTCGCCGTGCTGCTGGCGACGGGCCTCTACCTCTTCGTCCTGCCGCACGCCGCCAGATGGCGCGCGGGCCGGCGCGCGGCCCGACAGGATCGGTCGGAAGCGATGGGCGCGCCGGAGATCCCGGCTCGGCGCCTTGCCGCGCAAGGCCTGGCCGGGATGACGCTCACACGGGGCAGGCGGCCTGGAGCCCTGGGCCGCGGTCCTGGTCACAGAGGCGGCGCATCAGGGCCGCTCGAGGCGGAGGAGGAACCGGCATGACAGCGAGCGGGGCGCAGGAGGGCAGGTCCCCTTCGGAGCTGATCGACGCCAGGATCGGGGAGCTGGGCGACTGGCGCGGCGCGACGCTCGCCCGGATCCGCGCCCTGATCCGGGAAGCCGATCCCGAGGTCGTCGAGGAATGGAAGTGGCGAGGGGTTCCGGTCTGGTCGCACGCCGGCATCATCTGCACCGGCGAGACCTACAAGAGCGTCGTCAAGATGACCTTCGCCAAGGGGGCGGCGCTGCCGGATCCTGCGCGCCTGTTCAACTCCAGCCTGGACGGGAACGTGCGGCGCGCGATCGACGTCCACGAGGGTGAGGCGATCGACGAGGAGGCCTTGAAGGCCCTGGTTCGCGCCGCCGTCGCCCTGAACGCGTCCAGGCCCAAGCGCTGATCCGATGCGGAAAGCCGAGAAGGCCCCCGCCGTCCTGCCGGGCGGCGATCCGCGCATCGCGAAGGGGGACGGCGACGGGCCGGCGCAGGCCCATATCGCCGCCCCGCCCGGCTCCCTCGCGCCCCGGCCCTGACCCGGCCGCGGGGGGTGCGGCGGCGGCATCCGAGCGCTCAGGCGCCGGCCGCGAGAGCCGGC
Organism: uncultured Alphaproteobacteria bacterium; assembly: GCA_963775275.1. GTDB lineage: Bacteria > Pseudomonadota > Alphaproteobacteria > Caulobacterales > Caulobacteraceae > JANWHQ01. The sequence continues at coordinate 4,369,669 of CAVZII010000005.1, forward strand.
TGGGTCATCCGCAAGCACACGCAGGACAAGAGCGCCTCGGCCGCCGCGACCGTCGAGACCCGAAATCCGCGGCCGCGGTGAGGTGAGACCATTTGTCACTGGATCATTGAAGAAGATCAGCCGCCCCATCTTGGTAAATTTGATGTGAATTATCGAACGCTAAAGTATTCAGATGTACTCATGCCTTGAGCATGGGCGTTCTCGCAATACAGAATTAATGTTGAACGGCGGTAAACCAAAGCTGGACGGCGCCGTCCTGGACCAGGCGGCGTTCGAGGCGATCGCGGCGGCGCACGAGCGCTTCCTGCGCGGCGCGGGCGGCGTGCGCGCCGGCTTGCGCTTCGCCGACGCCCGCGGGCTGGACGGCCGCCGCCGCCTGCTGAACGACGCGGACTTCACCGGCTCGGACCTGAGGGGCAGCCTTCTCGCCGGCTCGCACTTCGAACGCGCCGCGCTCTATTGCGCCGACCTCGGCGGCTGCGACCTGCGCTCGGCGAACCTTCACCGCGCCGACCTCAGGGGCGCGCGGCTGGCCGGCGCGTCCCTGAACGGGGCCGTGCTGGACGAGGCCGACATGCGCGCGGCCTACATCCTGCGCGCCCGTCCCGGCGGCGACCTGAAACGCGAGGCGGCCGGCCCGCGCGCGGCCAACGACAATCACGCCGCGGACTTCTCCAACTGCGCCATGCGCGGCGTGCGGCTGCGCAACGCCAACCTCAAGGGCGCGAACTTCACCGGCGCGATCCTGGACGGCGCGGACTTCGCCGGCGCCAAGCTGACCGGCGCCGTCTTCGAGGACGCCGTGCTGACCTCGGTCCAGCTCGACGGCGCGCCGCTCAGCCCCGAGCAGCTGAAGGGCTGCATCCTGGACCCGGGCGCGGAGGCCATCACCCGCGCGAGGGCGCTGGCGGGGATGCTGCGCCAGGCGGCCGAGTGGGTGGAGACCTGCGGCAAGGCCGGCCAGCGCGCCGTGCTCGACGGCGAGGACCTGCGCCCGCTGGGCGCGGCGCTGAGGGCCCGCGCGCTCACGGCCCTCTCCGCGCGCGCCGTGCGCGCGATCCGCATGGACTTCTCCAGGAGCGCCCTGCAGGGCGCCGTGTTCGACGACGCGGACCTCAGGGGCGCGGTGTTCGACGGCGCGGATCTCAGGGGCGCGACCTTCCGCGGGGCCAAATTGTCGCACGCCAGCTTCACGGGCGCCGACCTGGGGCCCCTGCCCCTGCCGAACGGGCGGCTGTTCTTCCCCGACTTCACCGGCGCGGCGATGGAGCGCACGGACTTCTCGCGGACGGTGCTGGAGGGAGACGGGACGGCGGCACCGATGGCGGTGAGGGTGTAGCAGGCGGCGGAACGGCTCTGCGCCGACAGCCCGATCCGCCACGTCAGATTTCGGTGGCGATGTCTCCAGTGTTCAAGAAATCACCGCTGTAGTCGCCCTCCCCACCGGCCGAAGCGGCCCGACAATCCAAGAACACCCGGGGATGCGTCGACGTCACATCGATTCGCGCCTGTTCGTCTTTGGGCGATATCTGGCCACATTCACCGTCGACCATCCTCCCGTCTCGATTCCGAACCATCGACCGAAGATCGTCCACACCTCCTCCTGATCTGGACTCTGAGGTTACTGTGCTCATGCTGCTCGATGACGAGGGCGAACATGAAGCTTTCAATGTTGCTCGTCGCTCTCGCCCTTTCAGCCTGGTCATCCCGGGCGTCGGCCGCTGATCTTTCCTGCCCGGACGTCCCCGGGGCCGAGGCGCTCTGGAGCAATCCGGTCCGAAGGTTCGTGATCTTCGGAGAGGCTCATGGCACGAACGAGATACCGGAGCTGTTCGGCGACGTCGTCTGCTGGGCCAGCGCATCGCACAAGGTGGTGGTCGCCCTGGAATGGCCGCCGCAGATGCAGGCGAGCCTTGACGAATACATGGCGTCCGACGGCTCCGAGTCGGCCCGAAGCCGCTTCCTCTCAACCGGGCTCTGGAAGAACCCCACACCGGACGGCCGAACGAGCCAGGCCATGTTTACCCTGGTCGAAAGGCTGCGACTGCTCGGGAAGAGCGGGCGGCCCATCTCGGTCCGGACCTTCGCCCCGAAACCCGCGCTGCTTCGGCTCCGCCAGGACTACTACGAGCTCGAGATGGCCCGGAATCTCGCCGCCTTGGCCAACGACGATCCGTCTCGGCCGCTCGTTCTCGTCCTGACGGGAAACGTGCATGCCGGCAAGGCGCGCGCCGACGCCAGCCGAGGACGGCTGCTGGGCGCCGCCGGCCACCTGCCGCCGGCCGAGGTTCTGACCCTCGATGCGGCCAGGAATGGCGGCGCGCAGTGGGCCTGCGAGGCCGGCAAGCCGCTGAAGCCTGGGGTCCAGCTCGCCCTGAAGGACATCTCCTGCGGGCCCAAGACATGGCCGCCCTCGCCGCAAGGCGTAATTCCGCGCGGCATAACGATCTCTCCGACCGAAGGGGGCATGTTCGACGGCGTGTTCTCCACGGGGGGGCCCACGACCGCGTCCCCGCCCGCCGCGCCCAATCGTCACCAAAGTTAAAATCGCTGGTTCCCATTCGGCGCGGCTTAGGGTGAATTGGCCGCCGCTGGCGCGCACGGCCGAGACCTGACCGCCGAGGGAGGAGCCATCGATGCCCAGACGCGGCCTATTCACCTACGAGAACGCCTTGGTCCTGATCCTGGGGCTGACGTTCGGCGTGGTGTTCTTCGACCGCCAGGCGGCGTCGAACCTGATGCCCTACATCAAGCCCGACCTGAGGCTGAACGACACCGAGGTCGGGTTCGTGGGCTCGGCGCTCTCGGCCACCTGGGCGATCTCGGCCTATGTCGTGGGCCTGATCTCGGACCGGACCGGCAAGCGCAAGCCGATCCTGATCATCTGCGTGGTGGGCTTCTCGCTCTGCTCGTTCATGTCGGGCTTTGCGCCGAACTACCCCGTGCTCGCCCTGTCGCGGTTCCTGATGGGCATGCTGGAGGGCGGGGTGATGCCGATCTGCCTGGCGATCATGACCGTGGAGTCCAGCGACAACCGCCGGGGCCTGAACGCCGGCATCGTCCAGAACGGCTTCTCGAACCTGGTCGGCAACTCGCTGGGCCCGATCGTGCTGATCGCGATCGCGGCGGCCTCGAGCTGGCGCAATTCCTTCTTCCTGGCCGCGATCCCGGGCCTCATGTGCGCGCTCGCCATCTGGCTGTGGGTCAAGGAGCCCGCCAAGCCCGTGCTCGCCGCCGGCGAGGCGCCGGCCAAGCACCTCGGCTTCATGCAGATGATGAGCGTGCGCAACGTGCTGGTCTGCTGCCTGATCAGCATCTTCATGGTGAGCTGGCTGATCAACGGCTTCGCCTTCCTGCCCGTCTACTTCGTCGAGGTGCGCCACCTGACGCCGCAGATGGCGAGCTACCTGATGAGCGCGCTGGGCATGTGCGCGTTCCTGGGAGGGGCGCTGCTGCCGGGCCTGTCGGACCGCATCGGCCGCCGGCCGGTGATGATCGTCGGCTGCCTGGCGGGGATCATCACCCCGATCGCCGCCCTCTATTTCCACGGCCCGATCGTGATCTTCGGCGCGCTCTTGTTCGTCGGCTGGGTCGGCAACGGCATCTTCCCCATGTTCATGGGCACCATCCCCGGCGAGAGCCTGCCGCGCGCCTCGATCGCCACGGCCATGGGCGTGGTGGTGGGCGTGGGCGAGATCCTGGGCGGGGTGTTCGGCCCGATCGTGGCCGGCCGCCTCTCCGACCTCACCTCGCTGGGCCTGCAGGCGCCGATGTTCCTGATGATGGTCTGCGCGGCGGTCGGGGGGATCCTGGCGTTCTTCCTGACCGAGACCGCCCCGGCCAAGACCGGCGCGCCCCCGCACGAGACGATCGTGCCCAAGTACGCCGCCTGACCCGAACCCCAACCGGAGACGCCCCCATGGCCACCGCCGAACTGCCCAACGAGAAGCTGGTCGAGGCCTTCTTCGACAAGCTGAACGACGAGGACCTGGAGGGCCTGCGGCCCCTGCTGCATCCCGAGGCCACCTGGACGCCGATGAGCACCTCCGACATCCCCGGCGCCGGCGCCCACGTCGGCCACAAGGGGATCATCGACGAGTTCCTGGCGCCGGTCCGGGGCCTGTTCGAAGGCAAGGACCCGCACAACACCATCCACTCGCTGTTCTCCAAGGGGAACCTGGTGGCCTGCGAGACCCACGGGGTGGGCAAGCTGACGAACGGCAAGACCTACGACAACCACTACGCCTGGATGATCGAGGTGAAGGACGGCCAGATCTTCGCCATCCGCGAATACATGGACACCGCCTTCATCCAGAGCCTGAGCCTTTAGGGGGCCATGGGACCTCGCCCGTGGGCGCCATAGAGGCCGGCAAGTGAACGCAGAGGTCGCAGAGACGGGGCAGAGGACGGCGTTTCCTCACCCCTCTCCCCTCGAGGGAGAGGGGCCGGGGGAGAGGGGCCGCGCCGGCTGCTGGTCGCCCTCGAGGAAAAATCCGGCCGTCCGGAGCACGAGGGACCAGGCGTCGCGGATGGCCCCTTCCCCCCTCCCCTGCACCCCTCCCCCTCGAGGGGGGAGGGGAACGAGAACGTCGACCTTCGTCCATTTGGCCGGCGCCGCCAGGAACCTGACCCCGACTCGGCGCGGACCCCCTCCCCTGACCGGCCCTCGCTCGCGCTCAGGCGTTCCTCGCGGCGATCGACAAGCTATTGTCGATCGCATGCCGGCGCCACGCGCCGGCCGCTCGTCACCCCCTCCCCCTGAACGGGAGAGGGGAACTGATCGTCTGCCGCTCGGAGGGCGAGGATGATCCGGATCGAGCGCGGCGAGCACGAGCCCGGCCGGCCCTATGCCTACATCGCCGACCCCGACGGCCACATCATCGAACTGTGAGGACATGAGCAGCGAATACGACGTCATCGCCATCGGCTCGGGCCACAACGGCCTGGTGGCCGCCGCCTACGCCGCCGCGGCGGGCAAGAAGGTGCTGGTGCTGGAGCGCAACGCCTGGTTCGGCGGGGGCGTGGTCACCAAGGAGCTGACCCAGCCCGGTTTCCGGCACGACCAGCACTCGATGGCGCACATCTTCATCCAGGGGAACCCGATCCTCCGCAACGACGACCTCGGCCTGAAGTCGCGGTTCGGCCTCAGCTACGTGATCCCCGAGCAGCCGATGATCTCGCTGTTCGAGGACGGCTCGAGCCTGGCCATGTACCGCGACCGCGAGAAGACGGCCGCCGAGATCGCCAAGTTCTCGGCCAAGGACGCCGAGGCGTTCCGGCGCCTGTCGGAATACGCCGCGAGCCTGATGCCGATGCTGACCGGCGCGCTCTACAGCCCCCCGCCGCCGGTGGGCGCGTCCAACGCCCTGATGGACCAGAGCCGCGAGGGCCGCGAGCTGTGGCGGCTGATGCAGATGTCGATCCACGACCTGCTGGGCGAATGGTTCGAGCATCCCAAGGTGCGCATGCACTTCGCCCGGATCGCCGGCGAGAACCTGGTCTCGCCCGACGAGAAGGCCACCGGCATGGGCGTCTTCGTCTTCACCGGGTTCCTGGAAGCCTACGGGTTCGGCGTGGCGGTGGGCGGCTCGGGCGAGCTGACCCGCGCCCTGATCGACTGCATCAAGGCCCACGGCGGCGAGGTGATGGCGAGCGTGGACGTGGCCCGCGTCATCGTCTCCAACGGCCGCGCCGCGGGCGTGGAGGCCGTGGACGGGCGCAGGTTCGCGGCCAGGGACGCGGTGATCGGCGCCATCCACCCGCACGACCTCGGCAAGATGGTGGACGGGCTCGATCCGTTCGTCGTCAAGACCGCCGAGCGGACGGGGATCACCGATGTCGGCTGCATCACCGTCCACGCGGCCCTGAACGCGCCGCTCAAGTTCAAGGCGCGCGAGGACGTCAGGGCGGTCATGATCGAGCTCCTGCCCGACGACTACGACGTGCTGCGCAAGTCCTTCGACGACCTGCGCTATGGCGGGTTCTCGCGCTATCCGCTGGTGGGGCTGGGATCGCTCACCATGCACGATCCTTCGCGCGCGCCTGAGGGCAAGGCGATCATGCACGTGTGGGACTACGTCACCTACGACCACCCCGAGGGCAAGAGCTGGGACAACGCCAAGGCCGACTACGCCGACAAGATGCTGGCCCACATGGGCCGGTTCATCGAGAACGTCGGCGAGGGCGACGTCATCGCCTACCACTGCGACAGCCCGGTGGACATGGAGCGGACCTCCTCGAGCTTCCGCCGCGGCGACCTGCACGGGATCTCCAACGCCACCTACCAGTCCAACGCCTGGCGCCCGACGCCCGAGCTCGGCCGCGGGACGGTGCCGGGGGTGGAGCGGCTCTATCTGGTGGGCCCGTTCCAGTATCCCGGCGGCGGCGTCTTCGGCGCGGGACGGGCGGCGGCGATGACGATGTTCGAGGACCTGAAGCTGGACTTCGGGAAGGTGTCGGCGTGAGGTCGTCCACGAACCACACGAACGGGGCCGCGCGCTCCTCTCCCCCTGGAGGGGGGAGAGGCCGGGAGAGGGGGTGGAGACGTTTCAGCCGCCTGAGCGACAGAGCTCATCTCCGACAGCGCCGCCGGGAGGGGCTTGGCTCCCTTGCCGACCGAAGCTGTGGCGCAGAGGGCGCCACCCCCTCCCCGACCCTCCCCCCTCCAGGGGGAGGGCCAAGCGAGACGACCTTCGCCGAGCATGCGCGGGGCATGCCCGGATGAAGCTCTATTCGCCGGACAGGTCCGAGTTGATGGACGTCAGCGCCATCGAGCGGGACGGGGATGACCTGGTGATCAAGGGCAAGGTGTTCGGGGCCATGCCGATGACCGCCCGGCTGAAGCCGGAGGAGGCGAAGAAGGCGCTGAAGCTGGTGGACCTGAAGACGGCGCTGTTCATCCTCTCCCTGCCCTTCCGGGGCTCCAAGTGAGCGAAGCGCCCGCCGCCGTGCGGGGCGCCCCGGTCCACGCCGAGACCACGCTGCAGTACATCCACCCCGACTGCGAGGGCGGCATCCTCTACGAGCTGCAGCGCGAGAGCTCGACCCTGGTGTTCGACCCGCACGCCACGCCGATCCGCGACGCCCGCAAGGCCGACCCGACGCCGAGGCTCGAGACCCACGGCTTCGAGCTGGTGGTCCAGCCGCTGAGCCTGGATCCGGCCGAGCTGATGGTCCCCGGCTTCAACGAGACGGGAAAGGCCTATGGCGATCAGATGGCCGCGCTGGTGCGGCGGATGACCGGCGCCTCGGAGGTGCTGGTCTTCGGCCAGGTGGTGCGCGACGAGGCCCAGCCGGCGGCGAACAAGCCGGCCCATTCGGTGCATGTGGACTTCGACCGCAAGACCCTGGCGGGCTTCCTGCTGGGCATGCGCCCGGACGACGGCGAGGCGCTGCTGAACAAGCGCTTCTCCAACATCAACCTGTGGCGGGGCCTCGCGCCGGTGGAGCGCACGCCGCTGGCCGTGTGCGAGGGAACCAGCATCGCGCCGGGCGACCTTCGCACCGGCCTGATCCGGCTGACGCCGGAGGAGCCCGGCCCCTCGATGAGCGGGTTCAACATCGCCTGGAGCCCGGATCACCGCTGGTGGTGCTATCCGCACATGACCCCGGACGAGGTCCTGCTGTTCCGGATCTACAACTCCGACCCGGACCGGGTGCAGCGCGTGGCCCACACCGCGTTCGACGACCCCACCGCGGCCGCCAACGCCCCGCCGCGGCGGAGCCTGGAGATCCGGACGCTGGCGTTCTTCGAGTAGGGCGCGGGCGTCCACCCGTTCACCGTCATCCCCGGCCGAGGGCCTCGGGACGGGCCAAAGGCCGGCCCGAGGGCGCGAGTTGCCGGGGACCCATGAACGCGGGCGAACGCAGTGTTCATGGGTGGCCGGCACGTGGGCCGGCCATGACGGCAAGGAGATTCGCCGGACACGAGCTCGACGCGCTCCTACCGCCGCGTCGCGGTGAAGGGCGAGGGGTTGCCGCCGAGCTCGAGGGTTCCGGTCATGGTCGTGTCCGACGTGATCTCGGCCTTGAAGCCCACGTGGGCGGGCTTGCCGTTGAAGGGCACGTCGTAGCCCCATTGGGCGTGGGTCCCGTCCACCGTCCCGTCGGCGAAGGCCGCGGGCCCGGCCGGACCCGGCGCGGCAAGGGGCCAGAAGGATCCGCCTCGGACCTCGGCCACGAGACGCCGGGCCGCCGCCGTTCATAGGGACGCTCTATCCAAGAGAGAAAAACGATCGATTGGACTGTTCACGATCTTGACCTCTATCAACGCGCGAGCGGCGGACGGGGTGATCGTCGATCTGGCTCGCACCGCTCGAAGGGCGCCGTCAGGCCGCCCAGCCAGGATCGGAGACGCAGGTGGACGGAAATGATGTCGGGAACGCCGGGACGTGTCCGGTCCTGCACGGGACGACCAGCCTGGGAATGAGGTCGAACAGCGACTGGTGGCCGAACCAGCTGAACCTCAGGATTCTCCGCCAGAACTCGCCCCAGTCCGATCCCATGGGCAAGGGGTTCGACTACGCCGAGGCGTTCAGGACCCTCGACCTCGAGGCCCTGAAGAGCGACCTCGCCGCACTGATGACGGACAGCCAGGACTGGTGGCCGGCGGACTTCGGCCACTACGGCGGGCTGTTCATCCGCATGGCGTGGCACAGCGCGGGCACCTACCGCATCGGCGACGGCCGCGGCGGCGCCGGTGCCGGCCAGCAGCGCTTCGCGCCGCTCAACTCCTGGCCGGACAACGCCAACCTCGACAAGGCGCGCCGGCTGCTTTGGCCGATCAAGCAGAAATACGGCCGCAAGATCTCCTGGGCCGACCTGATCATCCTCGCCGGCAACGTCGCCCTCGAGTCGATGGGTTTCAGGACCTTCGGCTTCGGCGGCGGGCGCGCCGATGTGTGGGAGCCGGACGAAGCCGTCTACTGGGGCCAGGAGGACGCCTGGCTCGGCGACGCGCGCTACACGGGCGAGCGACAGCTCGAGAACCCCCTCGCCGCGGTGCAGATGGGCCTCATCTATGTGAATCCGGAAGGGCCCAACGGCAAACCCGACCCGCTCGCCGCCGCCATCGACATCCGCGAGACCTTCAGGCGCATGGCGATGGACGACGAGGAGACGGTTGCGCTGATCGCCGGCGGGCACAGCTTCGGCAAGACCCACGGCGCCGGCGACGCCTCGCTGGTGGGCCCGGCGCCCGAAGCCGCCCCCATCGAAGAGCAGGGCCTCGGCTGGAAGAGCCGCTATGGCGCGGGCAAGGGCGAGGACGCGATCACCGGCGGCCCGGAGGTCACCTGGACCACGACGCCGACGAGGTGGAGCAACAACTTCTTCGAGAACCTGTTCGGCTACGAATGGGAGCTGACCAAGAGCCCGGCCGGCGCGTACCAGTGGAAGGCGAAAGGCGACGTCGCCACGATTCCGGACGCCTTCGACCCGTCGAAGCGGCGCGCGCCGACCATGCTGACGACCGACCTCTCATTGCGGGTCGATCCGGCCTACGAGAAGATCTCGAGGCGCTTCCACGAGAACCCGGACCAGTTCGCGGACGCCTTCGCCCGGGCGTGGTTCAAGCTCACCCACCGCGACATGGGCCCGCGCGCGCGCTATCTCGGCCCGGAGGTCCCGGCGGAAGAGCTGATCTGGCAGGACCCCGTCCCCGCCGTCGATCACGCGCTGGTCGACGCCAAGGACATCGCGGACCTCAAGGCCCGGATCCTCGCCACGGGGCTTTCGATCCCGGAGCTCGTCGCGACGGCGTGGGCTTCGGCGTCCACCTTCCGCGGGTCGGACAAGCGCGGCGGGGCGAACGGGGCGCGCCTGCGCCTGGAGCCGCAGAAGGATTGGGAGGTCAACCAGCCCGCCCAACTGGCGAAGGCGCTCGAAGCCCTTGCGGGCGTCCAGAGCGCGTTCAACAGCGCCGCGAGCGGCGGCAGGAAGGTGTCGCTGGCCGACCTGATCGTGCTGGGCGGATGCGCCGCCGTCGAGCAGGCGGCGAAGGCGGCGGGGCGCGATGTGGCCGTTCCCTTCGCGCCGGGCCGCACGGACGCCTCGCAAGAACAGACCGACGTGGAGGCCTTCGCCTGTCTCGAGCCGGTCGCGGACGGGTTCCGCAACTACCTCAAGGCCAGGTACGCCGTGTCGGCGGAGGAGCTTCTGATCGACAAGGCCCAGCTGCTGACCCTGACCGCGCCGGAGATGACGGTTCTGGTTGGCGGCCTGCGCGTCCTGGGCGCGAACCACGGCCAGTCGCAGCACGGCGTCTTCACCAGGCGGCCGGGAACGCTGACCAACGACTTCTTCGTGAACCTGCTGGACATGGGCACGGCGTGGGGGGCCACCGCCGACGAGAACGTGTTCGAGGGGCGCGAGCGCAGGAGCGGCGAGCTGAAATGGACGGGCTCGCGGGTCGACCTCATCTTCGGCTCGAACTCGGAGCTGCGCGCCCTGGCCGAAGTCTATGGCGCGGCCGACGCGCAAGGAAAGTTCGTGGCCGACTTCGTGGCGGCGTGGACCAAGGTGATGAACGCCGATCGCTTCGACCTCGCCTGACGGCGGCGTGGCGGAGCGACCACACTTCCGTTCCCGAGCCTTTCGTACAACCTCACCGCCTAGTGTCCCGATTCCGAAGTTCGCCAGCGCATTTGCAGGGCGGATGCGAACTTCGGAATCGATAAGGACACTAGCAAATGTATGATTCTAGTGTGGTTTACGGATCAGAAGTTCGCAGCCGAGGGCGCCGCCATCATCATGCGAACTTCTGATCCACCACACTAGCAGGCTGAGGAAGAAGTCGCTGGCGCGGGCGGTCATTTCGTTTTGGTGGTCGATCCCGGGCTGATTTTGGTCTGACCGCCAGCGGGACGGACGGAGTTCCGCCCCTGGGCGCCGGATCACGTGGCCGGGGCGAGCAGTTTGGGCAGCCTGACCAGGTTGTAGGCGGCCATGGCGAGGATGAACTGCCAGCCGACGCGTTCGAGCCCTCGGTGTCTGGTCTTGCGCAGGCCGGCGGCGGACTTGGCCCAGCCGAAGGCCTCCTCGATGCGCTTGCGGATGACTTGGCTCGCCTTGTAGCCGGCGTGCCGGGTGGTGCGCCCGTCGATGGCCGAGGCCCTGGCCTTGGCCGCCACATGCGGGGCGACGTTGATCGAACGCAGCTCGTTCACGAAGTCCTCGGCGTCATAGCCCTTGTCCGCGCCCAGGGTGATGCGCCCCGGCCGTTCGGCGCGCGGCTCGATCATGTGCAGGGCGGCGATGCGCTCGGCATGGCCGTCGGCCCGGGTGAGGCAGGCGTCGACCACCAGGCCGTGGCGGTTCTCCATCAGCGCATGGCCCATGAAGCAGAGCCTGGCCTCCTTGCCCGGTCCCTTGCGATAGAGCCTGGCGTCCGGGTCGGTCGTGCTCTGGTGAGTGTCGTTGCTGCGCCTGTGGCCGTGGAAGTCGTCTTCGCCGTTGCGCCCCGGCCCGGGCGGCTCGCCCGAGCCATCCTTCGGGCGGAAGCTCTTCATCGACGCCCAGGCCTCGATCAGCGTGCCGTCGACGCTGAAGTGTTCCGTCGACAGCAGGCGCTTGACCCTCGGATGGGCGAGCACCGCGGCGAGGAACTTGTGCGCCACATCCCCCGCCAGAAGCCGATCACGGTTCTTGCCGAACGTGGTCTGGTCCCACGCCGCGTCGTCCACCCCCAGCCCCACGAACCAGCGGAACAACAGGTCGTACTCCAGCCGCTCCATGATCTGGCGCTCCGAGCGGATGCCGTAGAAGGCCTGCAACAGCAGCGCCCGAAGCAGCCGCTCCGGCGGGATCGACGGGCGGCCCACACCGGTCGCATAGACCGCCTCGAAGTCCCCGCTCAGATCCGACAGCGCCGCGTTCGCGATCTGGCGGATCGGACGAAGCGGATGATCCGACCTCACCCGGCTCTCCAGGTCCACGTACGAAAACAGCGAACCCGAACGCTCATCCGAACCCCGCATCGCCTCATCCCCGTGGACAGCTTCGCCACAAGGGTTAAATCATGCGTCGCACCGTCAGGCGAGCGGGTTTTTCCTCAGCCTGCTAGCGCAGGCTGATGCTCAGCTTTCCAAGGAATGTCTGGAACATCGACAAGTCCCGCTCCAGCCTTCCTGCGGTCGAGCGCAGCGTGGCCAGGTAGATCACGCCCGGCGCGCCGTCGCCGCTCGGGGCGCCCGCCATGGCGTAGACCGTGATCCGTATCTTGTCCTTCGATCGGTAGGCTTGGCACGCGAGCGACGGGCGGCCGGCAAGGGACAGCGGCAGGCCGCGCAGCAGCCGTCCGACCGAGGGCGACAACGGCCGACAGCCGACGGCCGCCTGGCGAAGCGACCTGTAGGAGCGCGCGTTGAACGACGCGTCGACGCCCATGAACGCGGGCGGGGACGGTTCAGGGTTCTCGCACCCGGCGCCGGTCCCGCCGTACCAGGCGTAGAAGCCTCGCGGCGCGCCTCCCGATCGGGCCACGCAGACGCGGCTGCCGACGGGAAAGACCGCCGTCAGTCCCATCTCGACGTTCTCGAACGGCCGCACGCCGTCCGACCTGACGGGCTGGTCCGGGCCGCACGACGCCTGCTCGGGCGGACAGGACGCAGGTCGCCGGTCGAGGCGGGACAGCCGGCTCGGCGTGTCGATCACACGAAATCGAGCCGCATCGACGGCCGAGCAGGCGGACCAACCCTCCCGCTGGCCGCGCGAGCCCCGCCGATCCCACCGGCAAACGAGGACGGCCGGCTCATCATCGACGCCCCGGAGCCTGACGCGCCGGATCGCCAGCTGAACCAGGAGGGGCCCATGCCCCTCCGGCGCTCCGGAGCGCCGCCCGATTGAAGGCCCGCTCCCGGCCAGAGCCGGAACCGGCGACGCTACAGGCGCGATCGCGAGCATCAGCGCGAAGACTGCCTTCATGATGCGAGCTTCGAGCGAGACGACGCGGGGGTCAATGACCGCCGCCCCCCCATCTTCGACGGCCGGCTTCGGACGCGGCGACGGATGCTCTACAGTCCCCGCCAAGGCATAGGGAGGCGCGCATGAAGACGCGGTGGCTTGCGGCGTTGGCGGCGGTCCTGTCCGCGATCTGGATGGGCGCGTCGGCCCAGCCGATCCGGATGCCGTTCGACACCAATCCGGTGCTGCGCGAGGACGCGCTGAAGCAGGTCTCGCCCCATGCCTGGGTGATCACGGGCTTTCCCAACGTCGGGATCGTCGTGGGGCGGACCGGGACGCTGGTGATCGACACGGGGCTGGGCGACCCCAACGGCGCGCTGGTCGCCCGCGTGGCCCGGAGGCTCTCGCCCAAGGGGGCGAAGCTCTACCTCACCACCACCCACTTCCACCCCGAGCACGCCTCGGGCCAGGGCGGCTTTCCGGCCGGGACGGTGGTGATCCGCCCCAGGGTGCAGCAGGCCGAGCTGGAGCGGGACGGGGCGCGGATGATCGGCTTCTTCGCCTCGCGCTCGCCGCAGATGAAGACGCTGCTGGAGGGGGCGGGCGTCGGCAAGGCCGACGTGCTCTACGACCGCGAGCACGACCTGGACCTCGGCGGCGTGCACGTGCGGCTGTTCTGGTACGGCCACGCCCACACCGAGGGCGACGAGATCGTCATGGTCGACGAGGACGCCCTGATGTTCCCCGGCGACGTCGTCCAGGACCGGATCTCGCCCAACTTCACCTGCGACGCGTGCAGCCCCAGCCGGTGGATCGCCGTCATCGACCAGCTGGCGCCCCTGAAGCCCCGCCTGGTCGCGCCCGACCACGGGGCGCTGGGCGACGGGTCCCTGATCGGCAAGGAGCGCGCGTTCCTGGCCGAGCTGGACGAGCGCGCCCATGCGCTGAAGAAAGAGGGCAAGTCCGCCGACGAGGCCGGCCCGGTCATCCAGGCCGAGATGGAGGCCCGCCACCCGGACTGGGGCGGCCTGAACAATATCCCGGGGTCGGTGAAGAAGGCGTACGCGGAGCCGTGAGGGGGCTGGTCGCTTGCGCGTGGGCGTGCGGGGAAAACATGCGCGCGCGGCGGCGGGGGCTAGGCCGAAACAGAAAAAGCCTGGGTCCCGGCTTTCGCCGGGATGAGCGGGGAAGGGGGAAGGCTTCGGCGCTGGCGCCTCGCGTCGCCGCTTCGCGGTCGCCGGGATGAGCGGAAGACGGTGGCGGGTGAAGACGGGACAGCCTGGTTGTCCCGGCTGGTCCCGGTGCGCCTGGGCGGGTCGATGCGCGGGATGAGCATGGCGCCCTTTCGAGTCCCCAAGATCGAGCATGGCGTCGCCTCCTTCCTGAAGCGGCCTTAGGCAGCGAGGCGACCGGTCGCCCGCCCCGGTCCTGGGCGATCCCATCCCGGCGCCCAAGGCATCCCGATTTGGCTGGCGCGGATGTTGCTGAGGTGCGGTCAGCGCCGCGGCGACCGGATCTGTCGGACGGCGCGCCCTCAACCGAGCGACCGCGCCCCGCGTCCCGCGGGGCCGCAGATCGGCCCCCCGCGCCGGGGACCAGGCCGATGCGCTCGGGCGACAACCCGGAGATGGGCCATGTCCGACGACGCCGTTCGAGCCGCGAAGCGCCCGAGCCTCGGCCGCAAGGCCGCGGCGATCCTGGCGGCGGGCCTGTACCTTTGCCTGCTGGCGGCCCGTCCCGGCGTCGCGATGGTCACGGCGGGACAACCCGGCTTCCAGGCGGCGCCGGCGTCGGCCGACGCGCGGCGGATGCTGAGCTGGGTGACCGGGACCGGCGACAACCGCGGCATGCCGTTCGTGGTCGTCGACAAGAAGGCGACCGAGGTCTTCGTGTTCGACGGGACGGGACGGCTCCTCGGCGCGACGCCCGTGTTGATCGGGCTGGCCCGGGGGGACGACTCGGCGCCCGGCATCGGGGACAAGAAGCTGGCGGACATCCCCCCGAACGAGCGCACCACCCCGGCCGGACGCTTCGTGGCGTCCCTGGGCTATGCCCTGGGCAAGGACGACGTCCTGTGGGTGGACTATGACACCGCCCTGGCGCTGCACCGCGTGCTGGCGGCGAGCTCCAGGGAGCATCGCCTGGAGCGGCTGGCCTCGGCCACGCCCCAGAGCCGCCGCATCACCTTCGGCTGCATCAACGTCCCCGTGGACTTCTTCGACAAGGTCGTGCAGCCCGCGTTCACCGGGACCAACGGCATCGTCTACATCCTGCCGGAGACCAGGCCGCTCGCGGCGGTGTTCTTCACCCCGGCGTCCTGAGGGCCCGAGGCGCCGGGCGGGCGACGGCCGCCGCCAATCCGCGCAAAGGTTCCGCGGAATCCGAAAAATATTGCGGCTTCAATTCAGCCCATTCGTACCCATATATTCTGTAATCTCCTAGCATCAAATCCAGCTTGGCCCTCGCGGCCAGAGCAAGTACAAAAACAGGTACGAAAATGAACGCCCGTCTTTCGACGAATAGTTTTAGGCAAGTTCTTCTATCAGGATGTCTGGCCGCATTGACCGGCCTGTCTATTTCAAGTCCAGCCCTGGCAAAGTCGAATACGTCCGACTCCGGCGTGCCGGACAGTGGGATCTATGTCGGCCTGGGCGGGGGTTATCATTCGATCAGCTTCGGGACCCAGGATATCTATGGATACGCGACCTCCGACGTCTTCAAGAACGGGGTGCAGATCTCCAGCGGATCGGCCGGCGGCCCTGGCGTCATTGAGATGGGCTCTCAGAATACGTTCGCGCCTACGGCCAAGGCCGGGTATTTCCGGCACCTCCCGGACAGCAACTGGCTGTGGGGCGCAGAGCTGTCCTATGGCTATCTGGGATCCACCTCCACGGTCCAGAACGCCCTTCTGCCGCAGGCGGGATCGACCACGCCGACGGGCAGCACCGTGTCCACGCCGTTCACGGGCAACGCCGTCATCCATTCCTACCAGACGAGCATCAAAGACCAGGCCAAGTTCATGCCCTTCGTCGGCCGCTCGTTCTCGAGGAGCTTCGTGTATTTCGGGGCCGGCCCCACCCTCTCCCACGTGCAGACCAAGCTCAACGGCGTGATCGGCTTCGCCGATGTCACGGGCGTGCCGAGCGACATATCGGGGGCGCCGCAAAGCTTCTCCCACGCCAACTGGGTGATCGGCGGCGCGGCGATGGTCGGCGCGACCTACTTCTTCGACCCGTCCTGGTTCCTGGATGTCCGCTATGTGTACGGCATGACGAGCAAGCCGACCGTCACCTATCCGGCCACGTTCACCAATCCGAACGGCGTCAACGGCACGACGATCACGGGAAGCGGCTATACGACGACGTCCGGCCGGGTGATCACCCAGGGGATCGGGTTCACCATCAACAAGATGTTCTGACGCCGAACGACGGGGCGCAGGCGCTGCTTCAGATCGGTCGGCATCCGTTCCTGGCTCACGGGATGGCCCTGGGCGTCGAACCTGGCGCGCAGCGCCGAGCGCGTCATCGTGGCCAGGGACTTCGGGGACACTGCACCCATCTTCCCACCAGCGGCAGACCAACTGAGGGTCCCAGGTAGCGTGTCCAAAGACCCCAGGACATGTCATGCGGCGGCGCCATAAGCCGGGTTGCGCCGGCAGGGCGTTCGAACAGGACTGAGACTCCGTCGCGTGACCGTGGCGGAACGCGGAGCGCCTGCTAGGCTCGCGCAAACCGGGGAAGCTCCATGATGCTCCAGCGCCTGGGCGGGCTGCTTGCCGCCCTTTGCCTGCTCGCCTTGCCCGCCGCCGCCCAGGTCCCCGCGCCGGCGCCCGACCTCCCTTTCAAGCTGCAAGAGGTCGGACCCGGGGTCTGGGCCGCCGTAGGCGGTCCCATGGCGGGCTCGAACGCCGGGTTCGTCATCGGGGACGACGGGGTGCTGGTGGTCGACAGCTTCTTCCATGCGGACGCGGCCAGGGCCCTGCTGGGCGAGATCCGCCGGATCACCGACAAGCCCATCCGGTATGTGGTCAACACCCACTATCACATCGACCACGTGTCCGGAGACGCCGTGTTCAAGGCGGCCGGCGCGACCATCATCGCCCACAGGAACGTTCCGGGCTGGATCCACGGCGAGAACATCCACCTGATGGGCGGCGACAAGATCCGGCCCGAGTACAGAGCCCAGATCGACGCCCTGATCGCGCCCGACCGGACGGTGGACAAGCGCACCGTCCTGACCCTCGGCAGGCGCCGGATCGAGCTGATCCCCATGACCGGCCACACCGGCGGCGACCTGACGGTGAGCGTTCCGGACGCCAAGGCGGTGTTCGCCGGCGACATCCTCTGGAACCACATCAGCCCGACGACCATCGACGGGAAGATCATCGTCTGGACCGCCGACCTGACCCGCCTGGAGGCCCTGCCCGGCGCCGACGTCTTCGTGCCCGGCCATGGCGAGGTTGCGACGGCCAGGGACGTGGACGACCTGAAGAGCCTGTTCCAGGACCTCACGCGACTGACCCGCGAGGCGCGCGCGAAGGGCCTGACGGGAGACGCCCTCGCCGCAGCCGTGGCGCCCAAGCTGATCGCCCTGCACCCCGGCTGGACGCGCCTGGAACGCAACGCACCGGCGCTCGCGGTCCAGATGGACCAGGAACTGGCGGGAACCAAGCGCGTGCCGACCCCGGCGGGCTGAGGCGGCTGGGGACGTGAAGGCGCGCCCGCCGCGTGATCGCCCAAGGCCGGACGGACCACCAGGAGCGACAGGGAGCGGCGCGCGCTGCGAGACCTTGCGCTTTCGCTCCAGGCGGGATGAGGTCCGATCCGAGACACGGGGAGGACGTCCATGAGCCGGATTGCGTTCCTGACCATCGTGGGCGGCGTCGCCGCCGTCGCCGTCGCTGCGGCCGTGGGGGCCGGCGCCCAGCCCCGGGCGGCGCTGCCGCCGGGGCCGGCCCACGACCTGGTGGAGCAGAAGTGCGGCGTCTGCCACGCCATCGGGCGCGTCACCTTCGCGGGCTATGACCAGGCGGGCTGGCGCGGGCGTGGTCGCGCGGATGACGAACATGGGCGCCGAGGTCTCGCCCGCCGAGGCGGACCAGATCGCGGCCTACCTGGCCGCCAACTTCCCCGACCGGCGCCCGCCGGCGGTGATCCTGGCCGGGCCGGTCAAGGTGAGTTTCCAGGAGTGGAAGCTGCCGACCGCCGGCTCGCGGCCGCACGATCCCCTGGCCACGCCCGACGGCATGCTCTGGTACACCGGCCAGATGGCCAATCTGCTGGGCCGGGTCGATCCCAGGACCGGCGCCATCAAGGAGTTCAAGCTGCCGCATGCGAACTCCGGCCCGCACGGGCTGGTCGCCGACAGCCAGGGGCGGATCTGGTTCACCGCCAACTTCGCCGCCTACATCGGCCGGCTGGACCCCAAGACCGGCGAGGTGGTCGAGTTCAAGATGCCCGATCCGGCCGCGCGCGATCCGCACACGCTGGTCTTCGGGCGCGAGGGCCAGATCTGGTTCACCGTCCAGGGCGGGAACATGTTCGGCCGGCTGGATCCCAAGACCGGCCAGATCAAGCTCGTGACCATGTCCACGCCGCGGGCCAACCCCTACGGCATCGCGCTCGATTCCAGGGGCGTTCCCTTCTTCGACGAGTTCGGGACCAACCGGATCGGCCGCGTCGATCCGGCGACGATGAAGGTGCATGACTATGTGCTGCCCGATCCCGCGAGCCGGCCGCGGCGCATCGCCATCGGCCCGGACGACATGGTCTGGTTCTCGGACTACGCCCGCGGCGCGCTCGGCCGGCTGGACCCGAAGACCGGCGCGGTGAAGGAATGGCCCTCGCCCGGGGGGCCGAAGTCGCAGCCCTATGCGATCACGGTGCTGGACGGAGCGGTCTGGTACGTGGAGTCCAACACCCGCCCCAACGCCCTGGTGCGCTTCGATCCCAGGACCGCATCGTTCCAGACCTGGGGCATCCCCGCCGGCGGCGGGGTGGTGCGCAACATGATGGTCGCGCCCGGCCACAAGCTGGCCATCGCCGAGAGCGGGATCGACATGGTCGCGCTGGCCACGGTGCGTTGAAGGGGGGCGCAGAGCCGACGCTCAGCCGGATCCCCCCATCCGCCTTCGCCAAGGCTTCGGCCCACAAGGAGGGGGAAGATCAGGGCCGTGAAATCCTCCCCCTTTGGAGGAGGCGTGGAGGGGGCGGGCCCCGTGAGGCGGATCGGACGCGTGACGCCCTAATCGAGGTGCAGCAGCTCGATCTCGTGGCCTTCGGGGTCGGCGACGAGGGCGACGCGGGCGCCGGGGGAGGCCCGGGGGGCCGACCGCGACGTGGCGCCGGCGGCCATGGCCCGCTGATAGGCCGCGTCGACATCGGTGAGGTAGAAGCCGATGGGTCCGTTGGCGTTGCCCAGGGTGATCGTGCGCTTGTCCTTGTAGAAGACCAGGGCGAGATCGAGCCCCTTGGGGTTGGTCAGGATGACTTCCGTGAAGCCGGGGCTGTCGAGGCGCTTCTGCTGGGTCATGCCGAAAGCCTTCTCGTAGAAGGCCTGCATGGTCGGCAGGTCCGACACGTTGAACTTCAGGAAGGACAGGCTGAGCGGCGCCGGATCGGCGGGCGCCGCGCGGGCGTCCCGAGCGCCCGGCGCGAGGGCGAGGCTCGCCGCCGCCGCCAAGACCAGGCCGATGCCGTGGCGTGTCTTCATGACTTCCCTCCCTTGCCCGTCTCGCCAGGGCGCCCGTCGCCAGGCTCCGTTCCGCTGCGAAGACCGGACGGCCGACGCGGCCGCAGAGTGCGCAGTCCAGCTGGGGATATCAACCGGCGGTGACACCTGAAAAGGCCCGACCGGGGCGACTTGCGCGGCAAGGCTCTACGGGTTGAAGCTGCATGGCCCGGAAACGGGGGGAGACATGCTCCGACTTAGGCGGCGCTCGCTGATCGCGCTGGCCGGCGCCGCGCCGGCCCTGCTGCTGGGCGCCGGCGCCGACGCCCAGCTACACTACGCCTTTCCCCTGCCCGTCGACATCATCGCGGCCGGCTCGCCCTGGCCGGTGATGGCCGACGGGCGGCTGCGCCTGCTCTACGAACTGCGCGTCACCAACTTCGCCATCGCGGGGGCCGGGCTGAGGCGCATGGAGCTGACGCGGCTGGAGGTCGAAGGGGACGGCCGCCCCATCGCCGCCTTCGAGCAGGCCGCGCTGAAGGGGATGCTCATGCCGATCGGGCCCCCGGATCCACCTGGCGCCCCGCCGGAGATCCTGGCGCCCGGGCGCGCCGTGCTGGTCATGCTCGACCTCGCCCTGGCGCCGGGCGCCGCGGCCCCCACGCGGCTCGGCCATCGCCTCACGGTCGCCGATCCCGCCACCGGCGAGCGCCTGACCGTTGCGGGCCCCATGGTGGCGGTGGTCCGGGCGCCGCCGCCGCTGATCGGGCCGCCGCTGAGGGGCGCGGGCTGGGCGGCCCTCGAGGCGCTGTCGAACCCGGGCCATCGCCGCGCGATGTCGGTGAGGGACGGGCGCACCTGGATCGCCTCGCGCTTCGCGATCGACTGGGCCAGGCTCGGCCCCGACGGCCGCATGTTCGACGGCGATCCGGCCCAGAACGCCAGCTACCATGACTGGGGCGCGCAGGCCTTGGCGGTCGCCGACGGCCTCGTGGTCGAGGCCAGGGACCATGCGAGCGACAACCGGGGCAATCGGGGGCCCGAACAGCCGCTCGACCTGGACGGCGTGGCCGGCAACAGCGTGCTGCTGAAGCTCGGTCCCGGCCGCTACGCCGTCTACGACCACCTGAAGCAGGGCAGCGCGCGCGTGCGCGCCGGCGAGCGGGTGAAGGCCGGACAGGTCCTGGCCGAGGTCGGCAACTCCGGGAGCACGATCGCGCCGCACCTGCATTTCCACCTGATGGACGGCCCGGTCCACAACGGCGCTCAGGGCATCCCCTACGAGCTGCGCGTCTTCACGGACTTCGGGGCCGCGCCCGCGCTTCGGGCCCTGCTGGCCGGCGAGCCGTGGCGAGCGAGCGCCGCGCCGGTCGTCCGCCGCCACGAGTTCCCGCTGGACCGCGCGGTGGTGTCATTCGAGGATCGGGGATCGGGGCGGCCATGACGACAGACGAGGCCGTGGTCGGGGTGTCGGACCACGCGGGCTGGGCGGTGCTGGTGACCGTCGCGGGCGGCGGGGCGATCCTGGACCGGCGCCGCATCCGGCTGGTGGACGAGGATCTTCCGAGCCTGCCGCACCATCACGACGCCCAGGGGCTGCCGCTGGACCAGGCGCTGGACCTGATCGGGCGCGTGCAGCGCTCGGCGGAACGGCATGCGACGCAGGAGCTCGAGGCCCTGGCCGCCGCGGTGGGCGTGAAGATTCGAGGGGCCGCGATCCGCCGATGTCCGCCGCTGCCCGCGACGGTGGCCGAGCGGCTGGGGGACTACCGGGCCCAGAACGTCGCGGACACGGTGATGTTCCGCACGGCGCTGGCCGAGGCGGCGGAGCGGCGCGGCTGGGACGTGCGCTGGTACGAGACCAGGACGGTGATCGGCCAGGCCGCCCGCGCGCTGGACGTCGGGGACATGGACGAGCTCTTCGCCCAGGCGAGGACGCGGCTCGGGCCGCCCTGGACGGTCGACCACAGGCTGGCGATGTCGGCGGCCGTCGCCTTCGCGGATTAGGGCTCGGGCCATTGGCGGCCGCCAAGCTGCAGGTGTGGCAGGCATTCATCGCCTGGGGCCGCCACTTCCATTCGGGCGGCAAGACCGCCGGATCACGCGCCACGGTCGCCTGCATGATCTTCGGCGCGTTCGCGGGCATGGTCGCGGTGCTGCAGGCCGGGCGGCTCGGCGCGCTGGGTCCGCTGGCCGCGCCCGTGACCGTGGGCCTGGGCGCGACCGCGATCGTCCTTTCCTCGAAGCTGCCGCTGCTGGCGACGATCCCGGCCAGCGTCTACGGCTTTGCGGCCATCGCCGGGCTGATCCTGCAGGGCGCGGGGATGACGCCGACGGCGGCGCTGGCGCCGACGATCCTGTCGATCCTGATCGGCGCGGCGTTCGGCGATGTCTCCGAAGTGCTCGCCGGCGCGCTCACGATGAAGGACGTCGCCATCGAGGGGGCCGCCGACAGCCAGGCCGTCTGACGACGGCGGGGCGCCGGCCGGACGGGATCGATCACCGAGCGGCGAGCGCCGGCGGCCTGGGCCCGCCGCAGGCCCAGTCCAGGAGCTCGACGGCGTGGACCACGGGCGTGGACGCGCGCAGGCCGATCTGGACGGCGCAGCCGATGTTGCCGGTTGCGATGACGTCGGGCTGAAGGCGGGCCAGCGTCTCGGCCTTGCGCTCGCCGAGCCGGCCGGCGATCTCGGGCTGGAGGATGTTGTAGGTCCCCGCCGAGCCGCAGCAGAGGTGGGCGTCCTGTGGCGTGCGCACGGTGAAGCCGGCGGTTTCGAGCAGGCGCCGGGGCGCATCGGCGAGCTTCTGGCCGTGCTGGAGCGAACAGGGCGCATGCCAGGCCACGACCAGGGGCTCGGGGGCGGCCATGGGCGGAAGGTCGATGGCGGCGAGGAGCTCGCCGACGTCCCTGGCGAGGGCTGAGACGCGGGCGGCCCCGGCGGCCCAGGCCGGGTCGTCCCGGAGCATGAAGCCGTAGTCCTTGATGGTGACGCCGCAGCCCGAGGCGGTGATCACGATGGCGTCCAGTCCCCGGGCCTCGATCTCGCGCGTCCAGGCGTCGACGTTGCGGCGGGCGGCGGCGAGGGCCTCGTCCTTGCGGCCCATGTGGTGGACCAGCGAGCCGCAGCAGGCCTCGCCGGGGGCGAGGACCACCTCGTAGCCGGCGCGGTGGAGCAGGCGCGCGGTCGCCTCGCGGATCTGGGGGCTCAGGACGGGCTCGGCGCAGCCCTGGAGCAGGGCGACGCGGCCCTTGGGCGAGGCCGGTCCCCGGGACTCGATCCGGGGCGCGGGGGCCGGGCGCGGCGGGGCGAGCGCCAGCATGGCGGCGATGGGGCCCCGGCCGAACAGGGGCCGGGCTGGCCTGACCAGCCGCGCCAGCGCCAGGGCCAGTCGGAAGCGGCCGGGATGGGGCAGGACCCGGGCGAGGAGCGCGCGGATCGCCCGCTCGCGCCAGGGCCGGCGCCAGCGGTCCTCGACGTAGGCGCGGGCGTGGTCGACCAGGTGGGCGTAGTTCACGCCCGAGGGGCAGGTGGTCACGCAGGCCAGGCACGAGAGGCAGCGGTCGATGTGCTTGACGACCTCGGCGGAGGGCGCCGCCTCGTGCTCGAGCATCTCCTTGATCAGGTAGATGCGCCCGCGCGGGCTGTCGAGCTCGTCGCCGAGCAGGACGTAGGTCGGGCAGGTGGCGGTGCAGAACCCGCAGTGGACGCACTTGCGGATCACGGCCTCGGCGGCGGCCGTGCCGGGATCGGCGAGCTGGGCGGGGGTGAAGCGGGTCTGCATCAGCGAGCCGCCGTGGCCGGCCGGGAGGCGCCGGCGTCACTTGCAAGGAGAACCGCAGAGGACGCGGAGGGGAGCAGAGGCTTCCTGTCCTCTGCGAACTCGGCGCCTTCTCCGCGAGCTCCGCGGTTATCCCTGCTGGACGCGCGGGCGCACGTGGAAGCGAATGTGGAGGATCTCTCCCAACCGTCATGGCCGGGCGAAGTCCCGGCCACCCATGAACGCCGGCGCCCGCAGGCGTGCATGGGTCCCCGGGACAAGCCCGGGGATGACGATGGGATGGAATTCGGGTGAGAACCGTGCACCGCTAGAACCTCCCCGTCTCGAAGACGCCGACGGGGTCGAAGGCGCGGCGGACGCGGGATTCCAGGGCGGCGACGCCGGCGGGCTGGGGGTGAAGGGCCGGGACGGCGGCGCGCACGGCTTCGGGGGCGCGGACGAGCATGGCGTGGCCGCCGGCCGCTTCGGCGGCCGTGCGGACGGCGGCGGGGTCGGTCCAGGCGCCCCAGATCGAGGCCGCCGGCCCAGTCCATCGTCCAGTCGCCGCCCAGGACGTCGATCACGTCAGGCGCGCGGCTCGGCGGGACGCTGACCCGCCAGAGGATGGGGGCGGCGGGCAGCGGGTTGCGCAGGGCGGCCCAGAACGCCGTCGCCGCGTCCTCGTCCATGGCGGCGAGGCCCGGCTCGAGGGTCTGGAGCAGGGCCGTGCGGGCGTCGACCGACGGGCCGAACCCCTCGAGCCGCAGGACCGTGAAGCCGGGCGCGTGGGCGGCGGCGGCGACGTCGGCCGGGGCGCCCATGGCCCGGGACATCAGGGCGACGGCCGCGCGGGGGTCGAGGCCCCGGATCGCCAGCGAGCGCTGGGCCGGCGCGCGGGGGACGACCTTGACCGTGACCTCGGTGAGGGCGGCCAGGCGTCCCCAGCTTCCGGCCATGACCTTGGAAAGGTCGTAGCCGGTGACGTTCTTGACCACCTTGCCCCCCGCGACGAAGGCCTCGCCGCGGCCGGAGACCGCGCGGAAGCCCAGGAGATGGTCGCGCGCGGCGCCGCGCGAGAGGCGGCGCGAGCCCGACACGCCCGCCGCGAGGATCCCGCCGAGGGTGGCCGCACCCTCGGGCCGGCCGAAGACGGGGCCGTGGTCGAAGGGCTCGAAGGGAAGCATCTGGCCGCGCCCGGCGACGGCGGCCTCGATCTCGGCAAGGGGCGTTGCGGCGCGGGCGGTCAGGACCAGCTCGGCCGGGTCGTAGTCGAGGATGCCGGAGAAGGCGCCCATGTGGAGCGGCTCGGCGTCGCGCGGCGCGCCGACCTCGGCCTTGCTCGCGCCGCCGACGATCTCGAGCCTGCGCCCGTTCGCGGCGGCCTCGGCGATGATCGCGGCCAGCTCCTCCTCGGACCCGGGGCGCATCAGGGTGGGCCCCCTTGTCCTCTCCCATAGGGAGAGGGAGGGGCCCATTCGCGCCAGCGAATGGGAGGGTGAGGGGCTAGGGCGGACGGGGCGTATCCCCTCACCTTCCCTCCTTCGCCCTTCGGGCTTCGGAGGGCCCCTTCCTCTCCCTATGGGAGAGGAGAGCCATGCCAGCGACCGCTCCCATCAGAACCGCGGGAGGTCGGGGAAGGCGGTCTGCGCCGCCGTGGACGTGCATGCGGCCGAGCTCGGCGCAGCGGTGCAGGACCGGGAAAACCTTGCCCGGGTTCAGCAGCAGCTGCGGATCGAACGCGCACTTGATGCGCTGCTGATGGGCGAGGTCGGTCTCGTTGAACATCACGGGCATCAGGTCGCGCTTTTCGACGCCGACGCCGTGCTCGCCGGTGAGGACCCCGCCGACCTCCACGCAGAGCCGCAGGATGTCGGCGCCGAAGGCCTCGGCGCGCTCGAGCTCGCCGGGGACATTGGCGTCGTAGAGGATCAGGGGGTGCAGGTTGCCGTCGCCGGCGTGGAAGACGTTGGCGACCTTCAGGCCATAGGAGACGGACATCTGGTCCATGCGGCCCAGCACCTCGGGCAGGCGCCGGCGCGGGATGGCGCCGTCCATGCAGTAGTAGTCGGGCGAGATGCGCCCCACCGCCGGGAAGGCCGCCTTGCGCCCGGCCCAGAAGGCGGCGCGCTCGGCCTCGCTGGCGGAGACGCGGCAGCTCTTCGCGCCGTTACGCGCGGCGATGGCCTCGACCTCAGAGGTCAGGTGGTCGCACTCGGCCTGCGGGCCGTCGAGCTCGACGATCAGGAGCGCGTCCACGTCCAGCGGATAGCCGGCGCCGACGAAGGCCTCGGCCGCGTGGATGGCGGGTCGGTCCATCATCTCCATCCCGGCCGGGATGATCCCCGCGGCGATGACGTCGGCGACGCACTGGCCGGCCTGCTCCACCGAGGGGAAGCCGACCAGGAGGGCGCGGGCGCTCTGCGGCCGCGGCAGGATGCGCACGGTCACCTCGGTGACGACGCCGAGCAGGCCCTCGGAGCCGACGACCAGGCCAAGCAGGTCCAGGCCCTGGGGGTCGGCGGCGCGGCCGCCCAGGCGCACGACCTCGCCGTCCATCAGCACCATCTGGACGCCCAGGACGTTGTGGGTGGTCAGGCCGTACTTGAGACAATGCACGCCGCCGGAGTTCTCCGCGACGTTGCCGCCGATGGAGCAGGCGATCTGGCTGGAGGGATCGGGGGCGTAGTAGAACCCCTGCCCTTCCACCGCCTGGGTCACGGCGAGGTTGGTGACGCCCGGCTGGACCACGGCGATGCGGTCGGCGAGGTCGATCTCGAGCACGCGGTTGAACCGCGCCATGCCCAAGAGCACCGCGTCGGCCAGCGGCAGGGCGCCGCCCGAGAGCGAGGTGCCCGAGCCGCGCGGCACGACCTTGACGCCCTGGCCATGGCACCAGCTGAGGATCCGGGAGACCTCCTCGGTCGTGCGCGGCAAGACCGCCAGCATGGGCGGCTGGCGATAGGCGGTCAGGCCGTCGCACTCGTAGGCGCGAAGGGCGTCGACGTCGTCGATCACCCCGTCCGGGACAATCGCGCGCAGGGCGTCGGCGATCGCGCCCCTGCGGGCGAGGACGGCCTGGTCCGGCGCTGGCATCTGGAGCGACATCGATCCGGTGTCCCGATGGGCGAGTCCGGCAAGCCTACACCAGCCTCGCCGGCCGATCCCGCTCGTGTTCGCCGAGGCCCGGGCTCGGCCCGCGGACCGGAAGGGTCAGCTCGCCGCCTGGGCCTGGGCCCGGCCGGTGATGCGGGCCGTCTCGGCGCTGGTGGACTGGGGCCCGGTGTTGCGGGTGGCCAGGCCCCCCATCGGGCCGCCCTTCACGAAGGGCTCCGGATCGCCTTCCTTCAGCTCGAGGCCGAACAGCGGGCTCATGCCGGGATGCCGGCCAAGGCCGCCGTAGAGGTCGAAGCCGCGGTCGATCCAGTCACGCAGAGGATCGTCCTCGGTGAGCGGCGGCGTGGCGGCGACCGAACCCGTCCACAGGAAGACGGCCAGGGCGCGGAAGTCCGCGTAGTTGGGCGTCTCGCCGCCCAGCCACTTGTTCTGCTTGAGGATCTGGCGGAACGGCTCGAGCGTCGGCGGGACCTGGGCGAGCTTGGCCTTGCCCTCCTTGGAGACCTCCTCGAGCTTGCGCCCGCCCAGCATGCGCTCGCGGCTCGCGGTGACGTACTCATGGTCCTGGGGCAGCGACCGGTCGCGGTAGTCGACGATGAAGGCCTGGAACCACGGCCCGATGGCCGTGCGCCACAGCCAGCCCTCGATGAACTCGGTGAGCGGCTTGATGCCGGGATCGCCGATCAGGGTCGGCCGGTCGGGATACTTGGCGTCGAGGTACTCGGCGATCAGCCAGCTATCGAGGATGAACTCGCCGTCGTCGCAGATCACCGGAAGTCGTTCGCTTCGCCCGCCGGTGCGCTCGAGGATGCCGGTGAAGCCGCCCGGCACGATGTCCAGGTCGAAGCCCTTGTGCGCGAGGGCGTACTTGGTGGCCCAGACGAAAGGGCTGATGGTGCAGCCGGACGCCAGCTGCAGGTCATAGAGCGTGATGGTGTTGTTCTTGGCCAACTGGGGGTCCTCCTCGAGCCGGACCCTGTTAGCCGATTGACTCGGTCAATGCACGCGTCGCGGCGAACGGGTTTCATCACGAAGAACGCCGACCATTGGCGGCGGGTGCGCCCGGCCGGGCAGGCGCAGGAGCGGACCGGGAGGCGAAGACCTTCCCCGCGTGCGGGGTTATGCTGGCGCAGCCGGATCGGCAGGGCGGGGGCGACGGATGACGGACGACGGCGGTCCATGGGGGTCTGAGGCGCCTGAGCGGCCGGCCCCGGCGCGCCGCTGGGGCCGAACGGCGCTGTGGGCGGCGTTCCTCGTGGCCGTGGGGATCCTGATCTTCGCCCTCGCCAGGGCGTTCCCGGGCGCGGTGCGCACGCGGGACGACTGGTCCGACGTGGTCTATGGCCTGGGCGTGCTGCTGGTGTTCGCGACCGCGCTCTTCCGCGTCTCGCGGATCGGGATCGCCCAGCACCTGCGTCACCTGGCGATCTGGGCCTGTGTGTTCGCGGCGCTGGCGCTGGGCTTCGCCTACCGCGACGTGCTGGCAGACGCGGGCCGGCGTCTGCAGCTGGCCTTCAGCCCTGGCGTCCCCGTGCGGACGGGCGCGCGTGAGCTGACGATCGCCCAGGACGACCACGGGGCCTTCATGGTGGCGGGCCGGGTGAACGGCCAGCCGGTCCGGTTCATGGTCGACACGGGCGCCACCGACACGGTGCTGAGCCCGGAGGACGCGCGCCGCCTGGGGATCGACGTGGACCATCTGCGCTACGTGGACGAAGCGGAGACCGCCAACGGCAAGGGGCTGGGCGCGCCCTATGTCGCACGCCGGCTGGAGGTGGGCCCGATCGCCTTCGACGACTTCAAGGTGGAGGTGAACAAGGCGCCGATGTCGAGCTCGCTGCTGGGCCTGAGCTTCCTGAAGCGGCTGGAGTCGTTCGAGGTGCGCGGCCAGACCCTGACCCTGCGCCAGCGGGCGGGACCGTGAGGAGCGAACTGGTCCGCACCGTCGCGCTTTGGGGCGCGGTGCTCGCCGCCGCCGCCTTCGCGCTGCAGTGGATCGAGTACCAGTACCTGGCCCGCGCCTTTTCGCTGCGCATCTACATCGCCGTGATCGGGATCAGCTTCGCGGCCGGCGGCGTCTGGCTGGGCTGGCGGCTGAGCGCGCGCGCCGCGCCCGAGCCGTTCGCCCGCAACACCGCGGCGCTCAAGGCGCTGGGCCTGACCGGCCAGGAGGTCCGGGTGCTGGAGACGCTGGCCGCCGGCCAGTCCAACAAGGAGATCGCCCGCACGCTCGGCCTGTCGCCCAACACGGTGAAGACCCATGTGGCGCATCTGTTCGCCAAGCTCGAGGTCAGCCGGCGAACCCAGGCGGTGGCCAAGGCGCGCGAGCTGTTCCTGATCCCGTGACCGCCCCGCCCCGCCAGCGACGAACGGGCGACGGCGCCGATCTCACCCTTTCGGGCGATGGCGCGCTCGCCCAGCCCTGGCCTGAGATGTCCCGACGGCGCGCAAGCCGCGGCGCGAAGGAGCCATGTCCATGACCCGCCTCATCCTGACCTATGGCCTGATCTCGGGCGTCGTGATCATCACGGGCATGATCGCCACCATCGTCTTCCCCATCGGCGTCCCGCACTCGAGCGTCTGGCTCGGCTATCTGATCATGCTGGTCGGGCTCTCGGCCGTCCTGGTCGGGGTCAAGCAGCATCGGGACCAGGCGCTCGGCGGCGTGATCAGCTTCAAGACCGCCTTCCTGGTCGGTCTCGCGATCGCCCTGGTCGCCTCGCTGGTCTACGTGGCGGTGTGGGAAGGGCTATCTGGCGGTCACCGGCTACCGGTTCATGGACCAGTACGTCGCCAGCATGCTGGAGGCCAAGCGCGCCGCGGGCGTCACCGGCGCCGCCTACGCCAAGGCCGCGGCCGACCTGGAGACCATGCGCCGCCAGTACGCCAATCCGCTCCTGCGCATGGGCATGACCTTCATCGAGATCTTCCCCGTGGGCCTGGTGGTCGCCATGGCCAGCGCGATCCTCCTGCGCAACCCGCGGTTCCTGCCGGCGAGGTCGCGGGCGAAATCGGCCTGACGCCACAGGCGGAAAAGCCCTCCGCGGCCGGACCGGCGCCCTACGGCTGGACGTTGATGAAGGTGGCGTCCCTGGCGCCGTTGGCGCCGGGGACGGCGCCGACGAGGACGTTCGTCCCGGGCTTCAGGAGCGCGGTCGTTCCGGTGCTCATCACCATCACCGGCGTGTCGGCCGGCACGACGACGTGCCGGGTCCCGCCCTCATAGGCGACGTCCATCTCGATCCCCTTGGCGCCGCCGGCCACCTGGCCGACCGAGCCGTTGGTCATGCGCGTGACCGGCTCGCCCGAGCCCGGCGACACGGTGGAGACCGCGCCGTTGGTCATGCGCGAAGCCGGGCCGCTGGAGGATGGCGGGCCCATCGGACGGTCGCCCTCGCCCATCTTCACGCCGGGCGGGAAGATGTGGACCTCGGTGGATTGGCCCGAGCCGTCGGCGGAAGGGACGTTGGTGGTCCCGATGAAGTCGCCGGACTTGATGTCCGAGACCTTGCCCTGGTGTGCGACCATGATGACGGTGGCCGGCGAGAGCTGGAAGGTGGCCGGCCCGTCCTGGGCCTTGATCGTCAGCTCGGTGGCGGAGACGGTCTGCACCGACCCGGCGGTCAGCTGGGGCTGGACATTGGCTTCGGCGGGCGCGGCGGACGCAGCCGCCTCGGACGCCGGCCCGGACGAGGCCGCAGGCGCGCCGCCCTTGCTGCAGGCGGCCAGGGCGGCGGTCAGCGCCAAGGCGCCGGCGGCGATCACGAGCTTGGTCCTGGTCACGGCCTTCCTCCCCTGATGCGACATGACGCTGCGCGTTTGAGCACGACAAAGCCGCCGGGTCGAGCCTCGGACGCCTTCATTGCGCCCGGCGAAATGAGGCAGGTCCGCTTGGTTAATTCACGCGAGTGACATTCGGCATTCTCTTTCTAGTTGACACCACTGCGGGACGTGCGAAGGTTCGAACCTCGGCGCGATGATCGGCGCTCGACAGATCGCCGCAAGAATAGCGGCTCGTGCAGTCAGTTATCACGCGCCACTTTCCTTGTGGCCGTGGAGTAACTTCTGCGTTCCAGCACGTACCCAGTTCTAGGCGTCGTCTGAACCTTTGACGCCGCGAGGCGGTGTGCGCCGCGCGGATCGGACCTGTCTGCGAGGGCGAAATGCCGGGTCACTTCACTCACATCTACACCGCGCGCCGCGTGGCCGATCACCTGCTGACGGGCAAGTTCCCGGACTGGCCCAAGGCCGGCGCCGCCTTGAAGGGACACGACCCGGTCGCCTGCGGCCAGGCCATGAAGAAGTGGGAGAAATTCGCAGCGGTTGGGGCGATCGGACCGGACCTGTTCTACTTCAGCCAGGACTGGAACAACGCGGTGCTCGGCCCGCTCAGCGACGAGCTGATGCTGGCGCTGGCGACCTACTACTTCATCGACACCGCCAGCGAGAACGACTGGGAGCCGCTGCTGGTCATCCTGGACGAGGCCAACTCCCAACTGGCGGCGCTGCTGCGCTTCCTGATCAAGCTGCAGAAGATCTGGGACGAGTTCATCGCCGGCTGGAACGCCACCATCGGCCCGATCGTCAAGGACATCGACAACCTGATCGACGACCTGACCGGCGGGGTCCTCAGCCAGTTCGGCGTCGTGCTCGACGAGCTGCAGTTGGCGCTGAAGGTGCTGGCCGAGGAGGAGCTCACGACCTTCGTCGACATCTTCAGCGGCTTCGATACCTGCGTGCAGAAGGGGTTTGGCGAGAAGCTCTTCCTTTGGAGCGACATGAGCCACTACCGGCGCCCCTCGGCGCTGTGCCAGGCCTTCGTCCGCCAGGTGGACGCGCTGGCGGCCAAGGGCCTGAAGGAGGAGTCCGAGCAGTTCCTCGCCTTCACCCTGGGCTACATCACGCACCTGGGCGTGGACACCGTGGCCCACTCGTTCGTGAACGAGCAGTGCGGCGGGCCCTATCGCAACCATCCCCAGCGCCACCACCTGATCGAGAACCACATCGACGCGTGGAACTACGAGCAGACCAAGCCGGGCGGGAAGCTCAAGGCGGACCCGTGGGGGCGCACCGACGAATACCCCAGCGTCTCGATGTCGGCCTTGTGGTTCGCGGTCCAGCTGACGCCCGACGATCCCCATGGCCAGCAGCGGCCGACCGGTCCGTTCGTCGACGACGACGCCCGCCAAGCCGCCCTGGACGTGGACGGCGAGATGCCGGGCTGGATGGCGGAATCGATCGTCCTGGCGATGATCGACTGCTTCAAGGATCACGATCACCCGCTGATCTACCAGGGCGAGGCGTTCCAGACCGCGATCGATCAGGGCCTGCTCACCAAGATCTTCAAGGAGATCACCGGCCACGGGCTGGATCGGCCCTTCGACGATCTTCTGAACGCGATCGCGCCGCCGCACTCGTTCAAGGACCCGGTCCCCACGGGCTTTCCGCTGCCGTGGGAAATCAAGACCATCTACAAGGTCATGTATTCGTACTACCGGCTTGTGTACAATGGCACGTGGGAGCTGGAGAAGCCGAAGAAACCGGATTTTATCATCTTCCCGCCCGCCTCCGACATCGAGGATTTGTTCCAGCCGCCGGACCTCAGCGGGGTGGACTGGTCCAATCCGATCGCGGCGATCTGCGAGCTGCTGATCGCGCTGTTCGAATGGGTGGTGAAGGAGATCGGGGCGGCCATCAACCTGGTGGGCGACCTGATCAAGATGCTCGCCAGCCCCTTCACCTATCCGATCCGGCTGGCGCTCTACGAGCTGGCCATGCTGATCTGGGACGCGGTCACCAAGATCCATGAGGTGATGGCGCACACGGGCTTCTTCTCACCGCACCCGCAGATCCTCTACGACGACGGCGAGCTGCGCCTGCCCAATGAGATCGACGAGCCGCTCGTCACCCTCGGCGGCACGGTGGACGACGCCTTCAGGGCGGCCCTGGAGTCGGCTTGGGACCCGTTCGGCAACCTCGACAAGGACCCATCCGTCATCGGGACCGGCCACTCGGTCAAGGACGACAACTATCCGTACTATCCGGTGCTCCGGTACCATACAGACGGATCGACCGAGGCCTGGGAATACCATCGCCCGTGGGCCTGGCCGGACAAGAGCCCGGTGCAGCAGTCAGGCGCGCCGGACACCCTGAAGACCACGCCGACTGAGACCTACAATCCCTTCAGATCATTCGGCCAGGGTCCGGACATCGCCTTCAAGCCCCTGTCGCCCGGCCCCTATCCCATCGGAACCAAGCCGGACGTGTTCTTCCGGACCAACGCCCCCGTCGATGCCAAGCTGCGGGGCGCCTATGAGCTGGCGCAGACGCCGTGGGACACGGATTCACTCAACACCGCGCACCTCAGGCGCCTTGACCTGAAATTCAGCCCGCTCGGCGATCCCATTCCGTTCTCGGCCCACCTGATCGCCCAGCTGACCAACGACACGGGCTACGCCACCCAGTTCAACCTCGATAGCGACCGGGCCTTCGCCTATCTGACCTGGGACTGGATCCGCAATCCGTCCGCGCCGCCGGAGAAAGGCATCCTGGGCCTGACCTATCAGCCGCCCATGGAGCCGCCGGAAAACGCGCCAGGATGGGCCAAGGGCGCCGATCCGCTGCTGCTGAAATACAAGGACGCGCCGCCGGGGCCCAAGCCGCAGCCGAGTCCCCCGCCGCCGCCGCCGCCGAAATAGTCCCGCCTGCACCCTCAGCCGCCGCCGCGTGGAGATGAGCCGTGTCCATCCGAGCCCCCAAGCCCCCATCCGATCCCAAGCTGAGCTCCGCCCAGTTGGCGCAGGCTGTCACGCGCCTGGAAGCCGGTCCGGCCCCGCCTTGCCGCGAGGAAGAGCGAGGATGCCGCCCCGAGCACCCCTGCCCGCCCGGGCGGCCCCGCAAGATCGTGGAGCGGACCTGGTACTTCGGCTGCGAGGAGGACCGCGACTGCGAGGATCCCTGCGGCGACGGGCGCCCCGGCGGGGGCGGACCGGGCCGTCCCGGCGGGGGCTGGCCCGGGCGACCGACGCGCCCGGGAGGGACCGACACAGGCCGGATCGGCGATGGCGGCGGCATGACCAAGGGCGACATCAACGCACCCAACGGGCCGGGCGTGTTCGTCGGCCCGCGGGCGAACCTGGACCTGCCCTATCTGTTCATGCGCGCCAATCCGGCCGACATCGGCGCCCGGCCGGTGGTCAACGCGCCGTTCTGGGAGAGCCCGGACATCTTCCTCCTGGCCGGCGTCGACCCCGCGCTCGCGCCGCCGATCCCGCCCGCGCTCGGCCAGTTCGCCCAGGCCAACAAGCCGAACACGATCTACGCCCACGTCTGGAACTTCGGGAACGCGGCGGCCAGCGAGGTCGTGGTGGAGTTCTACTGGGTGAACCCGTCGCTCGGCATAAACGCATCGACGGTCAACCTGATCGCCCAGACCTTCACCAGCCTTGGCGCCAAGGGCAGCGGCCACTCGCACGCCATCGTCAAGTGCCCTGTCGCCTGGATCCCCTCCTATGTGAACGGCGGGCACGAGTGCCTGCTCGTCCGGGTGTGGGACAACCCGTCGGACCTGCCCGGCCAGCCGACCTTCGACGCCGCGTGGAACCGGCACATCGGCCAGCGCAACATCCACGTGAACGCTCCGACCCAAGGAGCGCCCCTCAGCGCCTCCCCCGCGCCCAAGGCCGGCGGCCCGGCGCTGGAGCAGCCGATCCTGATCAAGGTCGGCCCGCTCTTCGGCGCGCCGGCCACGGTGACGGTGCAGCGGGCCGCGCCCAACGCCGTTCCCTGGCTGCAGCTACACACCGGCAAGCGCGGGGTGTTCCCGGCCCCCGCCCCGCCGACCGGGACGCCTGCCCTGTCGCCGCCCGCCGGACCGGCCGGCGGCTTCCCGACCACCGGCGGCGCGGCCAGCCACACGGTCCACGGCGACGACCAACACGTGGCCTTCACAACCACCGACGATGCGCCGGGACCGGGCGAGGCCCACGTCTACCGGATCAGTGCGGCCCAGGACGGGACCACGTTCGGCGGCTATACGGTCGTGGTCCTGGGGTGAGGCGATGGCGCCCCTGATCCCGGCCACGATCCTGACCGGCTTCCTGGGGGCCGGGAAGTCGACGCTGCTGCGCCGCGTGCTCACCGAGGCGCACGGGCGGAAGATCGCCGTGATCGAGAACGAGCTCGGCGAGGAGAACATCGACAGCGAGATCATCGTCTCGGGCGGAGCCGAACAGATCGTTCAGCTCAGCAACGGCTGCCTATGTTGCGGCATCCGCGACGACCTGCGCTCCACCCTCCAGGACCTGGCCGACCGGCGCGCGACGGGCGAGATCGCCTTCGACCAGGTGATGATCGAGACCACGGGCCTGGCGGACCCGGGCCCGATCGCCCAGACCTTCTTCCTCGACGCCGGGATCGCCGCCCGCTACCGGCCCGACGCCATCCTGACGCTGGTGGACGCCAGGCATGGCATGGGCCAGCTCGACGCCCGCGCCGAGGCGCGTCGGCAGGCGGGCTTCGCCGACCGGCTGTTCATCAGCAAGGCCGACCTGGTGGACGAAGCCGAACTCGAGGCGCTCAGCGAGCGGCTGCGCCGAATGAACCCGCGCGCGCCGCAGACCCTGGCCGCCTTTGGCGATGTCGACCTCGGCGAAGTGTTTGATGTCCGCGGCTTCAACCTGGACCCCGAACTCGAGCTCGAGCCCCCCTCGCCGTGCACGGGGCATGACCACGACAGCGACGGCGACGGCGCCCGTCACCACCATCACGACGATGACGTGAAGAGCTTCGTCTTCCGCTCCGAGCGCCCCTTCCACGGCACGCGGTTCGGCCAGTTCATGAACGCCATGGTGCAAAGCCATGGGCCGTCGCTGCTCCGCTACAAGGGCGTGCTCAGCATGGCGGGCCTAGACCGCAAAGTGATCCTGCAGGGCGTCCACCAGCTGATGAGCCACGACGCGGGCGAGCCCTGGGACGCGGAGGCCCCGCGCGAGAGCCGGCTGGTCTTCATCGGCCTGCACCTGCCCCAGGCGCTGATGCTGCAGAGCCTCCAGCAATGCCTGGTCTGACGTCCGGCGCGCTCAACGGACCCTGATCGGGGGGATCGCCCATGGCCAATGTCTCACAGCAACGAACGGCGACCTCGTGGTGTCGGCCGGTCCCCAAGCGACGCGGCGCCTGCTGCATCCGGGTGGACACCCCGCCCCAGCGCCCCGACCCGGCGATCTACAGCCAGGACGAACAGCTGGCCCTGGGCCAGATGCCCAGCTGGGACAGCCCGGATATCGTCACCAACAACGACATCCCCTGGACGCTGCGGCCAGAGACGACGGTCAAGGTGCGCAACCTGTCGCCGACAGTCACGGCGGTGAACACCCAGGTCCAGGTCTCGCTCTCCGAGTTCGGCATCGGCCTTCCCAAGACGCCGCTGTCCAGCAAGCTCGTCACCCTGCCGGCGGGGCAGGAGATCCAGCTCGCGTTCCCGCTGCCGGCCGCCGTGACGGCGGGCCCGCAGAGCATCGGAGTCTTCGTGCAGATCTACCACCCCAACGACGCGGTCGAGATCAACAGCCACGGCGCCCAGGTCATCACCGCGTTCGAGACCAAGGCCGCCGGGCGCTCGGTGACCACCGGCGTCCCCGTGGCCAACCCCTCGGGGGCGGCCCAGGCGATCTCGCTGGCGATCCTGCCCAACAGCGTGGGCGCCTCGATCTCTCCGGCCGCCCACAACTTCGCGCCGTTCGAGCAGATCACCGCCAAGCTCCACGTCGCCGTGCCCGGCTCGATGCACAACACCAGCCAGGCCGTGACCGTGGTCGCTCACGACGGCTCCGGCGCCCTGGTCGGCGGCGCCACCCTCCTCATCTGGATCAACGACTGATGAGACCCTTCGCCCTCCTGGGGCAGCTGCTGTTCGGCAAGCTGCCCTTCTGCTCGGTGGTCGGCGCCTACATCGGCGTGATCGCCGGAACGATCATCGGGCTGGCGCAGCCTGCCTTCCTGGGAATGACGCCGAGCCTCGCCGCCCTGTTCGTCAACAGCCTGCCGCTGGCTCTGGCCGGCTGGGTCTTCGTCCTTCTGCTGTTTGGCCTGTGGCTGCACTACGGGCTCGGCGTCATCGCCCTGCCGGCGGCGGTGAACGCGATCCTGACCGCCTTCCTGACCCTGTGGCTCTGCCTTCTCGGCCACCTGCCGGCCCTGGACGTCCCGATCGGCATGGTCGTCGGGATCCTGGTGGGCTGGGTCCTGTGCCGCTTCTGCCGTCCCCTCAGCCGCGCCACCGGGAGGCTGGCCAATGGCTAACTGTCCTCCAAAGCCGCCGCCGGGATCCACCGGCGCCGCCACCGACTCCCTGGGCACGACCATCCTTGCGGTGTTCAGCGTCTTCGGAACGATCGGCACCATCATCGGCATCGTCGTCAAGTCGACCGCGATCACGACCATCCCGATCATCGGCGTCACGGGCGCGGGCGTGGGCTCGATCGCGCTCGGCGGCGCGGCCGGCGCCCTGGCCGTGATCGGCGTCACCATCGGGTTCTGGTACGACCGGTGCCTCGCCAACCCCGACGGCGAGACCTCGTGCTCGGCCGGGGTGGTCGATGACACCGTGCCGGCCTTCAACGACGCAACCAGCATCGTCTTCCCATTCACGGCCCAGCACGACCTGGTCAGCGTGGTGACCCAGTGTCAGTTCTGGCCGCTGATCGAGCAGAACGCCGGGTTCATCTTCACCAACGCAACGGACAATTCGCCCGAGCTCCACTGCTACTATTACAACAAGGCGGTCTGCACGACCGAAGCCGGCTCCTTCGTCGGGGCGGTGGTCGGCGGGGTCGCGGGCCTGGTGCTCGGGATCATCGTCGGCGCGGCGCTGGGCTGTGCGGCTGCGGGCCCGTTCTATATCTTCTGTCTGCTGCTCGCCTGCCTGATCGCCGCCATCATCGCGGCCGCCTGCGCCCTGGCAGGCGCGTTCCTGGGCGGATCGATCGGCCACATGATCGGCGGCTCCAGCTGGCCCACCACCGACAGCGGCGCCGAGCCGGGGATCGGCGACTACCTGACCACCTGCGGCAAGACGATCATCTACGGCGCGGACCAGCACGCGCGCGTCTACTGGTTCGTCGAGCACTCGGCGCTGCACGGCTCGTCGCAGGCGCCGGCCTCGCAACAGTGGATCCACGACGACCCGGACGCGAACATGCCGCTGACCACCTGCGCCGAGCTATGCCCGGACGCCTTCACCGGCGGCGCGCCCCCGCCCCCGCCGCCGCGCTGACCGGGCGAGGACTGCCGCACAACTCGAGGCCGCCCAGGCGCGGTCGCTTCGCCTCGAGCGGCCCTTGGCGGCCCGGCCAAAAACGGACAGTGTCGCACTGCAGGATTTTGAGCGTACGACGCCGCCCGTCTCCAACGGCCGATAAGACGGCGGCTGGACGGCGAGCGTCGGCGCCATGTCGACGTCGCATGGGAGAGGGTGAAAGATGAGAGGCTCGTTCATGGCTCTGGGGATCGCGGCCGCGGCCGTCCTGACCTGCTGGGCGGGCTCGTCGAGCGCACAGACGCCGACGGCGCCGCTGATCGCCGGCTATGGCAGGACCGCGCCGGTGGAGCACGCCGGCGTGCGCCCGGATCCCTCGCTCGACTACAAGGTCGTCGTCAACGTGACCGAAGCTGGCGGACCCGACCGGCCTCCGATGGGCCTGGAGAAGGCGGCGCGGCTTGCGAACCTGCTCGCCGAGTCCGGCGTGCCGGCGGACCGCCGGCATATCGTCGTGATCATTTCGGGCCCCGCCACGGCCGCGGTGCTGACCGAGGCCGCCATGAAGGCGCGCGGCAAGGGGACCAACCCCAGCGCCGATCTCATCTCCAAGCTCAACGCCGCCGGCGTGGGCGTTCACGTCTGCGGCCAGGCGCTCGCCGGCGCGAAGATCGCGCGGAGCGAGGTCCTGCCGGAGGTCCAGGTCGACCTCTCGGCCCTGACGACGCTGTCGACGCTCCAGCTTCAGGGATACGCCCTGGTTCCCGACTGAGCCTGGCGGCGCGCCGGCGTCAGCTCCCGACGAAGGCGCCGGCGCTCTTCCACATCATGTAGGCGGCCAGGACGAAGACCAGGATGGCGAAGATCGTGGTCAGGGCGCCCCGCATGCCCGACAGCCGCCTGGCCATCCTGGCCCCGGCGAGGCTGCCGGCGACGCCGGCGCCGATGAAGGCGAACGCCAGCGGCCAGTCCACCAGCCCGGAGATCGCGTAGTTCAGGGCGGTCGTCAGGCTGAAGGCCGTCACCGCCACCAGGGACGAGCCGATGGCGTTGAGGATCGGCATCCCCGTGGAGGCGATCAGGCCGGGCACGATGAGGAACCCGCCGCCGATGCCGAAGAAGCCGGAGACGAGACCGGTCCCCAAGCCGAAGCCCACGATCTTGGGCGCGTTCTGGCGGCTGTAGTCGGCGGCGCGATCGCCGTCCTCGGCGCGACGCCGCAACATCAGCGCGCCGACCACCGCCATGAGGATCGCGAAGAGGAACAGGAGCTTCTGGCCATCGAACGCCTTTCCGGCGGTCGACCCGAGCAAGGCGCCGACCACGCCCGAACCGGCGTAGACCAGGGCGCAACGCCACTTCACCACGCCGTCCCGCGCATGGTGGATCACCCCGGCCGCTGCATTGGCCGCAACGGCGAAGGCGCCGGTTCCGATGGCGACATGGGGATCGCGCACCCCGACCAGGTAGATCATCGACGGCACGGCCAGGATCGACCCTCCGCCGCCGAACAGACCCAGGATGAATCCGACCATGCCTCCCGAGGCGGCGCCAATGGCATATTGAACGGGCTCGAGGCTCACGCCGCCCGACCCGTCGAAGCCCGCCTGAAGGTCAATGGCCCCTCCTCGGCCGGCGGCAGGCGTTCCCGTCGGATTGAAAACGATCTAGCCTCGGCCCTGAGCCGAGGTGATCACGGCGGCCGGGACTCGGCAATGACCACTTCGCCCGGGGCCGGCGAGCGCGCTCGCTCCGGCCGGTTCGAAAGAGAGGGCGGCTCGGGATGCAGGCGCGCCAAGTCCTGGTCTTGGCCGCCGCCACGATGGCGGCGGCGCTGGCGGCTGCGTCGCTCGCGGCGGCGTCGCTGGCGGCCCCGGCCGCTGGCCCCGAGACGGCCGCCGCCAGGATCGCGCAGGTCGGCGCGGCCGTGCAGGGCGTGCCCGCCTGCGCCTCCTGCCACGGCCAGCAAGGTCAGGGCGTCAGCGCCCAGAACGGCCCACGCCTGGCGCATCTCGATCCGGGCTATCTCGACCGTCAGCTCGAGGGTTTCGCCGCCGGCGAGCGGCGAAGCCCGGTGATGGGGCCGATCGCCAAAGCCCTGACCGCGGCCCAGCGCGCCTCGCTCAGCGCCTACTTCGCGTCCCTGCCTGCGGCCTATGAGGCTGGCCCGGCGGATGCGACGGGCCCGGCCCGCGGCCA
The DNA here is from genome assembly GCA_963775275.1 of uncultured Alphaproteobacteria bacterium. Lineage (GTDB taxonomy): Bacteria > Pseudomonadota > Alphaproteobacteria > Caulobacterales > Caulobacteraceae > JANWHQ01. The sequence goes on from CAVZII010000005.1 coordinate 4,409,567, forward strand.
GGAGCTCGCGCTGACCGGCGACTGGTCGCTCAAGGCGCCGGCCTGCGCGTCCTGCCACGGGCCCCGGGGCCAGGGCGTGGGAAGCCTGACGCCGCCCCTGACGGGTCAGAGCGAGTCCTATCTCGTCCGGCAGCTGACCGCGTTCCGCGACGGCGACCGAACGGGGCCGCTCGGCCTGATGGCCGGCATCGCCAAGCGACTGTCCAGGAGCGACCTGCGCGCCGCGGCGGCCTACTACGCCAGCCAGCCGCCGCCCAGGTCCGCGCCGGCTCGTCCGGAGGCGCGGCCATGAGCACGTTCCGTCCCGGCAGGGCCGTCGTGGCGGCCTTCGCGGCGGGGCTGGTCGCCTTCGCGGCCGGCGTCGTAACGACGCGGCTGATCGCGCCGGCGCGCGCGCCAAGCCGGAGCCAGGCGTTCGTCCCCCCGCCCGACGCGGCGATCCCCGATGACGCGTTCGGCAAGCAGGTCAGGCTCGGGCGGGAGCTGTTCGTCCACACCGCCGCGGCCGCGCCGCAGTTCGTCGGCAACGACCTCAGCTGCTCGAATTGCCACCTCGATGGCGGGCGCCTGGCCAACTCCGCGCCGCTATGGGGCGCCTTTGGGCTGTTCCCGCAATACCGCGCCAAGAACGGCCACGTGAACACCTTCCAGGAGCGCATGCAGGGCTGCTTCAAGTACAGCATGAACGGCAAGGCGCCGCCGCTGGGCGACCCCGTCCTCGTCGCCCTCGAGAGCTACGCCGCCTTCCTGTCGCGCGGCGCGCCGCTGGGCGCCAAGCTGCCGGGCAGCGGCTACCTCAAGCTGGCCAAGCCGCCCCTGACGCCGGACCATGCCCGAGGCCAAGCCGTCTACGCCGCCAATTGCGCGCTATGCCACGGCGCCGACGGCGCGGGCCAGAAGGCCGGCGGCGCAACCGTCTTCCCGCCGCTCTGGGGCGAGCGCTCCTACAACTGGGGCGCGGGCATCTCGAACATCAACAACGCCGCCGGCTTCATCAAGGCCAACATGCCGTTCAGCGAAGGGGGCAGGCTCACCGACCAGGAGGCCTGGGACGTGGCCGCCTACATCGACAGCAAGCCGCGGCCCCAGGACCCCCGCTATGCGGGGTCCGTCGAGCAGACCCGGCGGGCATTCCACGACACCGTTCAGTCGATGTACGGCAAGACGATCGACGGCGTGCTGCTGGGCGGAGACGGCCCTCCGAAGCCAGCCGTCCGGTCCGCACCAAGCTCCTAGAAGTGCGAGGTCAGGCCGCCGTCCACGGCCAGGACCTGACCGGTGACGTAGGCGGCCTCGCGCGAGGCGAAGAAGAGCACCGCGGGCGCCAGCTCGGCCGGCTCGCCCCAGCGGCCGAGCGAGGTGCGGTCCTTCAGCCAGGCCGCCACCTTCGGATCGGCGGCCTCGGCGGCGTTGGGCTCGGTGCGGAAGAAACCGGGCGCCACGGCGTTGACGGCGATCCCGTGCGGCCCGAGCTCGGCGGCCAGGGCGACCCGGCCGGCAAGATCGAATGGCCGTGCAGACACCATCGCGTCCTTCATCGCCCCGGCGGGCGGGTCTCGCGGTTCCCTAGTGTCCCGATTCCGAAGTTCGCCAGCGCATTTGCAAGGCGGATGCGAACTTCGGAATCGATAAGGACACTAGCAAATGTATGATTCTAGTGTGGTTTACGGATCAGAAGTTCGCAGCCGAGGGCGCCGCCATCATCATGCGAACTTCTGATCCACCACACTAGCCCGGACCGACGACGCCGTCACGAGCGGCGCGGAGCATCCTCTCAGGTCAGCGAAGCCCCGCCACATAGGCCGCGACGGCCCGCCTGTCGTGCGGCGTCAGGGCGGCGGCGATGGGTCCCATCACCGGGCCCGGCCGCGCGCCGGCCTCGAACGCGTCGAGCTGGGCGAGGATGTAGGCGGCGTGCTGGCCGGCCAGCGACGGCGACGGACCGCCGGAACCCGTCATCCCTCCGCCCATCATGCCGCGACCGCCCATCACCTGGCCGCCGCCCATCATCCCGCCCATGCCCTGGCCGCCGGCCGCATGACAGGCTGCGCAAGGCGGCCCGGCCGGGCCGCGGGCGTAGAAGATGCGCTTCCCCTCGGCGGCGAGACGCCGGTCGGCGAGGCGGTCGGGCGTGGAGCGCTGGACGGCGAAATAGGCGGCGAGGTCGGCCATGTCCGCCAGGGACAGATTGGCGGCGAGGGGCTGCATCACCGACGACCTGCGCGCGCCGGATCTGAAGTCGAGCAGCTGCTGACGGAGGTAGGCCGGGTCCTGGCCCGCCAGCTTGGGATACTGCGGATCGGCGCCGTCGCCGGTCGGCCCGTGGCAAGCGGCGCAGGCGGCGGCGAGCACGCGGCCGCGACCCGCATCGCCCGGCGGACCGAACGCACGCTGGCCCCGGCGGCCCGCCCCGGGCTGGGCGACCGCCATCAACACCACCGCCGCCGTCAGGCCGAGCGCGCCCGCCGCGAACCAGAGCGCCCTGCGCATCGATCCGCCTCAGCCCCCGCCGCGCAGGTCGCTGCGCTTCTGGAGGCGCTCCTCGCGCTGGATCTCGACGCGGGCGTAGCGCTCCTCGAGAACATCGAGCGCGGAGGAGCGCAGCGCCGGATGCGCATGCGCCCCGGGCCGGGCGAGGCGGTCGATCAGAAGCGCCGCCAGAACGAGCAGGACGATGGAGAAGACGCCGTCGGCGGCGGACGCGGCGGCTGCAGCCGCGAGCGCAGCCAGGGCCGCGAGGACGGTTCCGTCACGCATCTGCAGGATCCCTTCGGACGACGGCGCGCGCGCCGTGAATTGGATACGCCTCCAACCTCCCATCCCTCCCGCGAATTCGCCTCGGGGCGGGTCAAGTCCGCGAGCGCCGGCGCAGGCGGGCCAATCCGAGCGCACAAGACTCTAGAACCAGCTCCGGATCCCGAAGGCGAAGCGCCAGTCGCTCACCGGCTCGCCGTCGGCGCGGGCGAAGCTGGCGGTGGCGCCGAACCGGCGCTCCCAGCTCGCCCCGACATAGGGCGCGAACTTGCGGGTGACCTCGTAGCGGAGGCGAAGGCCCGAATCGATGTCCGACAGCCCCGAGCCGACGCGGCGGGCCGGGTCGGCCTTGGCGTAGAGGTTCATCTCCGCCTCCGGGGTCAGCACCAGCCGCTGGGTCAGGAGCAGGTCGTAGGACCCCCTGAGCCGGGCGGCGTAGCGCCCGCCGCCGCCGGCATAGAGGGTGGCGGAGACATCGAAGAGGTAGGGCGCGAGCCCCTCGATGCCCAGGGCCGCCCAGCCGCGGCCCGGCCGCGAAGTCCAGGTCGTAGCGCACGCCAGCCTGCACATCGAAGAAGGCGCCGATCGGCCGGGCGTAGAGCAGCTCGTGGCGGCCGTCCTCGACCTTGCCGTCCGAGGCGACGGTTCCTTCGCTCTTCAGCCAGATCCGGCCGGTGTCGGTCCCGACCCACGCCTCGCCGTCCCAGTGCAGGGCGTGATCGGCGCCCGTGGTCCGGTCCTCGAGCTGGTCCAGCAGCAGGTGCGAATAGACGCGGTCGTCGTTCATCGCCATGCCGTAGGGCGAGGCGGCGCCGGCGTCGGGCTGGGAGTCCTGGGCATGCGCCCGGGCGGCGAGGCCGAGGGCCGCAGCCAGGGCCGCGAAGGCGATCCGGCGCCCGCTCACGCCACCAGCACCGTGCGGAACATGCCGGTCTCCATGTGGTAGAGCAGATGGCAGTGGAAGGCCCAGTGGCCGGGCGTGTCGGCGTCGAAGACGAAGCTGAGCCGCTCGTTCGGCTTGACGTTGACGGTGTGCTTGAGCGGCGCGCGCGCGCCCTTGCCGTTCTCCAGCGCGAACAGGAAGCCGTGCAGGTGGATCGGGTGCTCCATCATGGTGTCGTTGATCAGGACGAAGCGGATGCGCTCGCCGAGCCTCACCCTGACGGGCGCGGCCTGCGAGAACGTCTTGCCGTCGAAGCCCCAGACCCATCGCTGCATGTTCCCGGTCAGGTGGAAGACCATCTCGCGATCGGGCTCGCGATCGTCCGGCGCGGGCTCCAAGGCCGTCAGGTCGGCGTAGGTCAGGGCCCGCCGGCCGTCGCCGTCCAGTCCGTCCCCGGCCTCGCCCAGGCGGCTTCTCGGGTTCGAGGCGAGGTGGACGACGGCGGGGCTGCGGCGCATCTGCTCCAGGCTGACGCCGTCGGCGTTGGCCGAGGGGACCGCGCCACTGGCCATCGGCGCCGGGGGTTGCGCCGGGCCCGAGGCCATGCCGGCGCCGCCCATGGCGCCGTGATCCATCGCCCCGTGGTCCATCGCGCCGGCGCCTGACCCGCCGGACATCGCCATGCCGGCCATGCCCTGGCCGGCCATCGGGCCCATGCCCATGTCCGCCATGGTGCGCAGGGGCGGCGGATCCATCGGCGGGACGGGCCCGGCCATGCCGGCGTGCGGGGCCAGGGTGGCCCGGGCGTAGCCGGACCGGTCCTCGGCCTGGGCGAAGATGAGTGTAGGCCCTCTCCTCGCGCGGCTGGACGATCACGTCGTAGGTCTCGGCGACGCCGATCCTGAGCTCGTCCACGGTCACCGGCTCGACGTTGGAGCCGTCCGCTGCGACGACGCTCAGGTCCAGACCCGGGATGCGCACGTCATAGGTGGTCATGGCCGAGCCGTTGATGAGCCTCAGGCGCACGCGCTGGCCCGGCTCGAACAGGGCCGTCCAGTTGGCCGCGGGGGGATGGCCGTTGACCAGGAAGGTGTAGGTCGCGCCGGTGACGTCCATGATGTCGGCCGGGCTCATCCGCATCCGGTCCCACATCAGCCGGGTCTTCAGCGCCGCGCCGAGCCCGCGGCTGCGGGCGTCGCCGACGAGGCCGGCCAGCGTCGGGCGGTGGCGGTTGTAGTAGTCGCCCTCCTGCTTGAGGTTGGAGACGATCCTCGCCGGATCCTCGTCGGTCCAGTCGGTGAGCATCACCACGTATTCGCGGTCGTAGGCGAAGGGCTCGGGCCCGCTCGCCTCCAGGATCAGGGGACCGTGCAGGCCGGTCTGCTCCTGCGTCCCGGTGTGGCTGTGATACCAGTAGGTGCCGGCCTGGCGGATCGGGAACCGGTAGGTGAAGGTCTCGCCCGGCGCGATTCCGGGGAACGTCAGCCCGGGCACCCCGTCCATCGGCGCCGGGATCCTGAGGCCATGCCAATGGATGGAGGTCGAGACCCCGAGCCGGTTGGCGACGGCGATCGTCACCTCGTCGCCCTCGCGAAGCCGGAGGATGGGCCCGGGCATGGCGCCGTTGACCACCGTCGCGGTCCGCCGGCGCCCGGTGATGTTCACCGCCAGGGCCCCGATCTCGAGGCCGATCCGCGGCCCGCGCAGGACCGCGGCCGGCGCGGCCCAGGCGCGGGTGGAGGCCGTCCAGAGGCCCGCGGCGCCCGCCACGGCGAGGCCCTGGACGAAGGCGCGCCTGTCGGGCGCCGTGTGAACGCGCCGGAACTCATCCCGATCCATGCCGATGACCCGACCGCCTCTCCGCGCCGGGGCTGTCCGAACCCCTGGGCCAAGGGTCTTACGCAGGCGCGGCGCTAACCCTCTCCCGGCTCCTCGCCGAGGGCCCGCGCCAGCCTGAGCCGCGCCCGGCGCAGACGCATCTCGATCGCCTTGGCGCTGGTCCTGAGCTGGGCGGCCGCTTCCTGGTGCGACAGGCCGCTCACCATCGTGAGCAGCAGCGGCTCCTTGTAGAAGGCCGGCAGATCGGCGATGGCCCGGTCCAGCCGGCGCAGGCGCGAGGTCTCGCGCGCCTCGGCGAGGGCGGCGTCGCGCGCCTCCTCGTAGGTGACTGTCTCGGGAGGCTCGGCGGCCCTGGCGCGCAGGAAGAGCCGCCGCACCGCCCGGCGTCGTCCGAAGTCGCGGCACTTGTTCAGCGCGATGGAGCGGAGCCATGGCGCGAAGGCCCGCGCCCCGTCGTAGCGGCCGAGCGCGCTCCAGGCCGAGATGAAGGCGTCCTGCACGATGTCGTAGGCGTCGTCGCCGTCGCCGACATAGCGGCGCACGAAGCGGTAGAGCGGGGCCTTGTGGCGGCGGACGATCTCGTCGAAGGCCCTCTTGTCGCCCCGCTGGGCGCGGGACGCGAGCGTCTCGTCGCTCGGCGGCGAGGTCACGGCCCGGCCGGCGCGAGGGCCTTGGCGACCGTGCGGTCGAAGCGGCTGGCCTGAGCGGGCGTGAGCACCGCGCGCATCGCCAGCACGTGCCTGATCGTCTCCTCCTGCAGCTCGCCCATCGCCGCGTGGAAGCGGAGCACGGCCTGCCGGGCGCGGGGGCCGTAGACGTGCTCGGCGGCGATGGCCTGGGCCAGGTCGCGGTCGGCCGCACGCATCTGGCCCTCCAGCACCGCGCGGCGGGCGGCGTAGCGGCGCTCCAGCGCCTCGATCCGCCGGTTCTGGTCGGCGGTCAGGTCGAGCTGGTGATGCACGAGCTGGTCGAGCCCCGGCCGCGGGCGGGCCTGGCTGAGGCCGTACTGCACGCCGGCCCAGCCGGCCGCCGCCGCCGTCACCGCGGTCAGAAGGACGATGGCGAGGGCGGTGCGCAGGAACGGACTCACGGCTCAGCCGCCGATCAGGAGGGCCGAGGGCGCGAGCGCCGCCCCGGGCGCCGTGAGCCAGCGCTCGTGCGCGGACGGCGTGGTCCAGCGCCCGGCCGCCAGGGCGCCCAGGACCGCCAGGACCAGGACGGCCCCCTGGCAGGAGGCGATGACCCGCGCATGGGCCAGCTCGCGCCGACGGGCGTCGACGCCGGCCCAGATGTCGGTCTCCAGACCGTCCAGCGGCCGGTCCGGGGCCAGGCCGGCCAATGCATGCAGCTCAGCGTCGATCATGGCTCGCATCCTCGAAGCACGCCGTTCCTACGCGGACGGCCGGCGCTCCCCTCCCGCGGAGGGCTTCGCCGGGCCCGCGCGTATCCCCGGCGCAATCCCGCTGTTCCACAGTCGATCGGAGACGCCGATGAACGTCAACGCAACCGCCAGGACCTTGCTGGCGCTGGCCCCGGCCGCCGCGCTCCTGCTCGGCGCCTCGGGCGCCCTGGCGCACGCGCGGCTCGTCGACGCCGATCCCGCGCCGAACGCCACGGCAGCCTCGCCCAAGTCGATCTCCCTGAGGTTCAGCGAGCGCTTCGAGCCGAGGTTCTCGGGCCTGGCGCTGGCCAGGGCCGACGGCGCCAAGGTGGCGATCGGTCCGGCAAAGCCCGACGCGAAGGACCCGCGCCGGCTGGACGCCGCCCTCGCCGCGCCGCTGGCGCCGGGCGCCTACCGGCTGAGCTGGCACGCCGTCGGCGACGACGGCCACCGGACGCACGGCGCCTATGTCTTCACCGTCCGCTGAGCCGTGATCACGGCGGAGCTGTTCGCCGCGTCGAGGCTGGCGCAGTTCGCCTCGACGGCCGTGCTGTTCGGAGCGCCGGCGTTCCACGCCTACGCTGCGCCAGGACCCAAGGAGGCGCCGGACCGGCTCCGCCCCTGGCTGCTGACCTGCGTCCTCCTCGCCCTCGCCTCGGGCCTCGGCTGGCTGATGGCGGAGACCGCGACGATGACGGGGACGGCGGGCGCCGCGCTCGATCCCTCGTCCCTGGCCGTGGTCCTGACCCAGACCCGCTTCGGAGCGGTCTGGGGCGCGAGGCTCGGCCTGATGCTCGTGACCCTGGCCCTGCTCGCGATCGCGCCGCGCCGCGCGGGAGGAGCGACGCGGGCCATCGCCGCCGGATCGGGGGCGATCCTGCTGGCAAGCCTCTGCCTCACCGGCCACGCCGCGGGCGGCGACGGGCTCGCAGGCGCGGTCGGCCAGGGCGCCGACGCCCTGCACCTCCTGGCCGCGGGCGCCTGGCTCGGCGCGCTGGCGGCGATGACGCGCCTGCTGCTGCGGCCGGCCCGCAGCGCGACGCCCGAGGCGGCCGATCGCCTCCGCGCGGGCCTCCAGCGGTTCTCGGGCATGGGCTCGGCGATCGTGGCCGTCCTGCTGGCGACGGGGCTGGTCAACAGCTGGATACTGATCGGACCGACACACATCCTGGAGCTGCCCACGAGCCCCTACGGCCGGCTGCTGCTGGTGAAGATCGGCCTGTTCGCCGCCATGCTGGCCCTGGCGGCGGCGAACCGCTTCGCGCTCACGCCGCGACTGGCGAGAGCCGTGGGCCAAGGCCGGCCAGCGGCGGCCCTGATCGCCCTGCGCGCCAGCGTCGCCCTGGAGACGGCGCTGGGCGTCCTGGTCCTGGCGGCCGTGAGCTGGCTCGGCATGCTGGAGCCGATGGTCTCGGACGGCTGAGCGCGGCGGGCGCACTTGCGCGACGTCAAGGGCTCGCCGGCGCCGGCGCGTATATCCATGGAGCGCGGGCCCCTCGAGCGGCCGCGATGGACCTGTCCGGGGAGGGACGAGGGTGAGGATCACGCCGCTTCAGGCCTGGATCGCGGCGACTGCGGCCGCAGCGCTCGTCATCGCGCTCGCCGGCCCTGCCCTGGCCCACGGGATCGGGGGCGCCAACGCCGCCTTCGTGGCCTCGAACAAGGGCGCCCAGATCGTCCCGTTCCTCTATCTCGGCGCCAAGCACATGGTCACCGGCTACGACCACCTGCTGTTCATCCTCGGGGTGATCTTCTTCCTCTACCGGCTGTCGCACGTGGCGATCTATGTGACCCTGTTCAGCCTGGGCCACAGCATCACCCTGCTGACCGGCGTGCTCGGCGGCGTGAGGGCCGACGCCCACCTGATCGACGCCATCATCGGACTTTCGGTCGCCTACAAGGCCTTCGACAACCTGGGCGGCTTCGTCTCGCTGATCGGCGTGCAGCCCAGCGCCAAGGCCGCGACCCTGATCTTCGGCCTGTTCCACGGCTTCGGCCTCGCCACCAAGCTCCAGGCCCTGAAGCCGGCCAAGGACGGGCTGGTGGCCAACCTCCTGTCCTTCAATGTGGGCGTGGAGATCGGCCAGCTCATCGCGCTTTCGGCCATGCTGGGCGTGATCCTGTGGTGGCGGCGCAGCGCCGGGTTCGGCCGCAGCGCCGTCCTGGCCAACGCCCTGATCCTGGGCGCCGGGTTCCTGCTGATGGACTATCAGCTGGCCGGATTCTTCCTCGCAAAAGGAGCCTAGGATGGTCGATCCCCCGCCCGTCGAGGGCCGCGTCCCCGATCCGCCGACGCGCCGCAGGCTCCTGATGATGACCGCCGTCGGCTTCGCGGCGGCTGCCGTCGTGACCGTGCTGTTCGTCCTGCCGGCCGAGATGGGCGTGGACCCCACCGGCTTCGGGCGGCTGACGGGGCTGAACCGGCTGGCGCCGCCCAAGACCGTCAAGGCGCTAGCCCCCGCCGCCGCCCCCGCCCCGGGCGCGCCGGCCCAGGCGACCGCGCGCTACTACCCGGCGGCCTACCGGTCGGACATCATCGAGATCCCGCTGGACACGGCGGACAACGGGCCGGACGGCTCGGAGCTCGAGTACAAGGTGCGGATGAAGGCGGGCGACAGCCTGGTCTATTCCTGGAGCGTCTCGGGCATCTCCAATCCCGAGGAGTTCTACTACGACTTCCACGGCGAGACGCCCGCCGGGCCGGGCGTCCCCCAGGCCAAGGTGGTGGAATACCGCCAGGCGACGGGCGACCGGTCCAACGGGGTGCTGGTGGCCCCGATCGCAGGCGTCCACGGCTGGTACCTGCAGAACCAGTCGGCCAAGCCGGTGGTGGTGCGCCTGAAGCTCGCCGGCTTCTACGAGCTGGTCCCGCCCGGCGAATACGGCAACGAGGCGGGGATCAAGGCGAAGGAATCGCACCCCTGACGCTGTCTTTGCGCTGAGTCTCGGGCGGCCCTGACCGCGACGCGGCGGCAGGCGGCCTCAGGGCGTCACGCCGTAGCCGGCGAACTCCTGGTCGATGCCGGGGGACGCCTTTCTTGCGGCGGCCAGGTCCGCTTGGCCGCGCGCCGTCTGGCCCGAGCGCAGCTCCGCGACGCCCCTGCCGTAGAGCGAGGCGGCCTGCTCCGGCCTGAACGACAGGGCGCGGCCGTAGTCCTGGATCGAGTTGTCGTAGCGCCTGAGCCGCAGCTCCACGAGGCCGCGGCTGTCCAGGGCCGCGGCGAAGTCGGGCCAGTTGGCGATGGCGGCGTTGCAGTCCTGGAGCGCGCCGGGAAGGTCGCGGCCCGCCGTCGCCTTCAACCAGCAACGCGAGTTGCGGATGACCGGATTCTCCGGATCGGCGGCCACGGCGTCGTCCAGGTCCTTGAGGCCCGCGTCGTACATGTGCATCCGGCCGTAGATATCCGCCCTCGTGACAAGCGCATCCAAGTCCTTGGGCTCCACGCGGAGCGCCTCGTCGAGCTCGCGCAGCGCCCCTTGGCGGTCGCCGTCCGCAGCGAGGAGAGAGGCCAGGAGACGGTGCGGCGCGCTCGCCTTCGGATCCAGCTTGACCGCCAGGTCGATGTCGGCGAGCGCCTTGGCCCGCTCGGCCTTCGGACGAGCCTGAGCCCGGAACATATAGGCCTGGACCGAAGGCTTGAGAGCGATCGACGCGTCGAAGTCCTTGATCGCCTCGTCGGTGCGCCGCGCCGCAGCGTAGAGGGAGCCGCGCGCGAGGAGCACCCCCGGATCGTCGGGCCGGATGGCCATCATCCTGTTCACATCGGCCAGCGCGGAGTCGAAGTCCCCCTTTGCGTAGTAGGCCTGGGCTCGGGCGTAGTAGAGCGACGGGTCGCTCCGGTCGAGCAGCAGGGCCTGGGAGAAGTCTGCGAACGCCTTGTCGAAAGCCTTCAAGGCCGCCTCCACGGTTCCGCGTTGGATCAGCGCCGTGGTGTTGTGCGGCTCGAGCTCGACCGCGCGGTTCAAGTCCGCGAGCGCGGCCTGGTACCGACGCCAGCGCAAGTAGATGGCGCTCCGGGATACAAGCGGCTGAGCCTGGTCCGGGTGCTTGGCGATCGCCTGGTCGAAGTCCGCCATCGCCGCCGAAACGTCCCCCTGCTGGAGTCGGAGCTCACCGCGGTAGCTCAGGGCCGTGGCGTTGTCCGGATCGATCTTCAGCGCGCGGTCAAAGTCGTCCATGGCGAGCTGAGGTTGCTGGTTGTACCGGTGGAAAAGTCCCCGGAAGAGCAGGACCAGGACGTTGTCCGGTTGCGGGGCGAGCGCCAGATCGAGCTCCTGGATGGCCAGGGCGTACTCGCCCTTCACAGCGTAGAGCCGGCCGCGCGAGAGAAGGGCCGTCGCGTCGCGCGGGTTGAGCGCCAGCGCCTTGTCGAACTCGGCCTGAGCCGCATCCAACCTCCCCTCGGCCATGAGGACCATCCCCCTGGCCGCAACGAGCATGGGCAGGCTAGGGGCCGCCGCCAGCGCCTTGTCGAACTTGGCCAGGGCCTCGTCCGGCTTCCCCTCGCCGAGCAGGGAATAGCCCTGTTGAACAAGGCCGAGGATGTCGGGCGCCGCTCCCTGAGCTGCTGGCGCGACTGCACGACGTCGGTCGCCAGCACCAAGGCCGGCGGACGAGGGCGCCATCACATAGACCGTATTGTTCGCGAGCTCGCGAAGGCCGGCCTGATCGGCCTGGGCCTGGGTGAAGGAGATCTCCGGGACCAGGCTCCGCGAGGTCGCCACCATGGTGAATTCACCGTGATCAATCCGCGAGGTCCGCTTGAGCTCCCAGCCGCCCAAGGCCCGGTCGACGTCCCGACCCGAGACGGTGAAGCCTTTGCCGGCATCGGGGAGGACGATGGACTCCTCGGTGCGGTCGAAGCTCGGGTAGTCCACCTTGAATGGCGCATCGGAGTCGGGGCCCGGGTCGCGGCTGAAGTCCGCGTTCCAGCCCACGACCGCTCCATCCGCCTCGTAGTGGCGCTGGCCGCCGGTCTCGGGACTGGTCCAGGCCATCCGCGCCGAACCGTCCATGCTCAGCCGCTCCTCGCCCGTCGCCTCGTCGTATGTCGCGTCCGCCCGCTTCACGTCGATGAAGTCGTAGCGCCGGCGCCAGTAGTCGCGAGCCGCCCGGTCACGCGCGTCCGCGGACATGGCGTCGAACGAGAGCCTGGTGGAGATGGCGAGGTCGCCGCGGAGGATGGCGACGGCGTGGACGGGCGCGGGCTTGTCGATCCCGCCCGAGGCGTCCAGGCGGATCTGGGTGTCGCGGGTCGGCTTGGCCAGGGGGGCCGGCACGAGACGCTCGAGCGTGGCCCCGGCGGGCTGGATGGGCAGGGCCCAGCCCCAGGCCGGCACGGAGATGTCGTCCAGGTCCCGATCGCCCAGGCGGGTTCCGTCTAGCCAGTAGACCTTGCCGTCGATCACAGCCCGGACAATGGCGTGGTCGAATAGGCCGAACATGGGCAGGCGGGAGTTCAGGCCATCCCCGGCGACGGTGTTGACCAGGGCCGGCTCGGCTTCGATCCCGAGCTCGTGCAAAAGCGCCACGAGCAAGGCGGTCTTGCCCTTGCAGTCGGCGAACAACCGCGACCAGGTGAGATCGGCCGCCGCCGGGATATAGCCGCCCTGGTTCATGTCGAGGTCGAGGTAGCGAACCTTGTCCTGGACCAGATGCAGGGCCATGGCCGCCCGGACCTTCGGATCCGCGGACGCGGCCCGGATCTTCGCGGCCTCCGCCTTCAAGGGAGAGTCCGCCGCCAGGGCCTCCGCCTTGGCGAACAGCGGTTGGATCTGGGCCGACACAGAGGCCCAGTCGGGAAAGTCGCTGATGTCGATCAGGCCCAGCAGAGCATAGCGCGCCGGCGCGTCCTTGGGCCGCGTCAAGGGCGCGAGGTCGTTCGCCTCGACAAGCAGCTCCTCGCCATCCTTGGTCCGAGCGAGGCGGGCCGGCGGGAGGCCATCCTGCTGACGCCAGCGAACCGGGCGGTCTGCAGGCCAGAGGGTCCTGATCCTCAGGCGGGCGATTTCCAGGTATCGGCTGCTGCCTGTGATGAGCTGATCATGTCCGCCCATCACCGGATCGCGGCTCTTGATGGTCATCGCCAGGTCGAGGATGTCGCCTACCTGCAGGCCTTCGGGCTGGAAGGTGGCCGTCAGCGTCCCATCGAGCATGGCGCGCTCGAGGTTGGTCTCGCGGCGTAGAACCGTGAACTTGCGCCCCCGCGCCAGGAGATCGATCGTGCGCCCGGCCCGGATCAAGTGCAGTTTGTGGATGATCAGTGTGGCGGTCGCCGGGTTCCAGCCGAAGGCCATGTTGCCGGCTGCCTGCAGGCCGAGCGGCGACAGGATCTGGACCGCCGTCTCGGAATAGCTGGCCGTCTCACCGTTGCCGCCAAGGCGGGTCTGGATGTCCTGCAACACGACACGGATGGGCGCAGAGCCACGGATGGGTGGTGGAACGGGCGGCTTCGCGGGCTCCACCCAGGCCGGCGGCGGCTGATAGAGCGGCGCATTGGCGGCCGACGCCGCGCCCGCCCAAAGGGCGAGCGCCAGTCCCAAACCCAGCGCGCGCATGCCAACCCCCATCCCCGAGGACGACGTTAGCGGGCGTGGCGCTCATTGCAACTGCAAGCTGCCCGACCGGAGCGGCCGCGCTCAGCCCTCCTCGAAGTCCGACGCCCTGTCCCCCATCAGGAAGCGCGGCCCTGAGCCCGCGCGGGCGGCGCGGTCGCCGGGGTTGTAGAGGGCGCAGCGGTCCAGCGAGAGGCAGCCGCAGCCGATGCAGCCGTCCAGCAGGTCGCGGGTGCGCTCGAGCATGGCGATCCGGGCGTCGAGCGCGCCCCGGATGCGCTCCGAGATCGCCTGCCAGTCCTCGCTGGTCGGCGGGCGCCCGTCCGGCAGGGTCGAGAGCTCGGCCTCGATCTCGGCGAGGCTGAGGCCGAGCTGCTGGGCGATCAGGGCGAAGGACAGCCGGCGGATGTCCGAGCGCAGGAAGCGGCGCTGGTTGCCCGAGGTGCGCACGGCGCCGACCAGGCCACGCTGCTCGTAGAAGCGGATCGCCGAGACCGAGAGGCCCGTCCGCCGGGCCAGCTCGCCGATGCTCAAGAGGGCCGCCGACAATCGTCCGCTCCGCGCGAAATCCGTCCTTGACCTCAAGTTAGCTTGAGGTTGTAGGCAGAGCAACAGATGGCGCGAGCGGCGCCCCAACACGAAGGACAAGACGCCATGGCCTCGCCAAGGATCGAGCATGTGAACGTGACCGTCACCGACCCGGAACGCGCCGCCGAGCTGATGCAGGACCTGTTCGGCTGGCGCGTGCGCTGGAAGGGCCCGGCGCGCGACGAGGGCTTCACCATCCACGTGGGATCGGACGAGGCGTACCTGGCGCTCTACACCGGCAAGGGCGTCGCCTATACCGAGGAGGACTTCGCCAAGGGGCGGCCCCTGAACCACATCGGGGTCGAGGTCGACGACATCGAGGCGGTGGAGGCCAAGGTGATCGCCGCGGGCCTGAGGCCCTTCAATCACGGCGACTACGATCCGGGACGGCGGTTCTATTTCCTGGATCCGGACGGCATCGAATACGAGGTGGTGAGCTACGCCTGAACGGCGCCGGCCGCACGCTGAAGCGGCGCGGCGGCCTCCTCACGCCAGGCGACCGGCGCGATCGGCCCGAGCGCCAGGCCCCAGCAGGCGAGCCCCAGCACCGAGAGCGCGCCGGCCAGGAAGAAGGCGCCCGCGAAGGAGCCGGTGGCGTCGACGATCAGGCCGGTGGCCATGGGCGCGGTGATCCCGGCGAGGTTGCCCACCATGTTCTGGACCCCCATCCAGCGCCCGCCGGCGCTGGGGCCGCTGAGGGTCTGGCCGATGGCGAAGACCATGGGGTTGGCGAAGCCGGTGCAGAAGCCGCACGCCAGCAGGAACGGGATCATCAGCCCGTGCGGCCCCATGCCAACCATGAGGAACGACAAGCCGCCCACGCCGACACCGGCCAGGACGAAGGCCCTGCGCACGGCGCCGGCGCCCACGCCCGTACGGATCAACCGGTCGGAGGCCGCGCCGCTGACGAGCGCCGCCAGGGCCTGGACGCCATAGACCGCCGCGCTGATCCCGGCCATGGCGGCGAAAGACACGTGCTGGGCCTTGACCAGGAAGAAGGGGAGCCAGGTGAGCAGCAGATAGAACTGATAGGAGTAGCAGAACTGGCCGATCGAGACGGCCCAGAGCGGGCGCTGGCGCAGGAGCTCGCCGTAGCCCGGGCCCCGCCGGGCCGGCGCAGCGGCGTGGCGGCGGGCGGGCGCCATCGGCGTCGCGAGCCAGGGGATCAGCCAGAGCAGCGAGGCCAGGCCCAGGCTCAGGAACACCCAGCGCCACCCCCACTGGGCCAGGATCAGGCCGCCCACGAGGGTCCCGCCGGAGGGCCCCAGGCACATGGCCATGGAGATCAGGCCATTGTAGCGGCCGCGCCGATGCTCGGGCGCGCGCTCGGCGAGGAGGCGGGCGTTGGCCGGATAGATCACGCTTTCGCCCAGGCCCATCACGAGCCGCAAGCCCAGCAGCGCCGCGAAGCCGCCGGCAAGGCCGCACAGGGTGGTGGCGGCGGCCCACAGGCCCAGCGCGATCGCCAGCACCTTGCGCACGTCGAAATGCTGGACCAGGGAGCCGGCGAGCGGCTGGGCGAAGGTGTAGGTCCAGAAGAAGGCCGAGAGCAGAAGGCCCATCCGGCCGTTGCTGATGGCGAGGCCGTCCTTCAACGCCGGCGCCGCGATCGAGAGGCTGCCGCGGTCGACGTAGTTGATGAACATGGCCAGGGCCAGGAGGACGACCGTCCAGGTGGTCAGCCCCGCCGCCTCGGCGTCGCCCGGCCCTCGCCCGGTCCCCATCTTCGCCCCCTGGTCCCTCTGCGTCCGGCGAGCCTCGGCGAGGATCGACCTGCAGGCGCGTGGCCGCGGTCAAGCTAGAGCCTGGAGCCCGACCTGGGCAACCGCGCTGCGCCGGCCTCGGGCGGGCGCGGGCCTTCGGGCGGGCGGGCGGCGGCTATCGGGCCTGCCGCTCCCAGGCGACCAGACGCTCGGCGAGCCGGCGGAACCTTTGCTCGACCGCCCCGCCCAGGAGCGGATCCGGGCCCTGGGCGAGCCCGGCCTCGACGCCCGACCAGTCGTCCGCCGACAGCAGGCGTTCGGCCACCGGGAAGAAGCGCTCCTCCTCCATCTGCATGTGCCGCCGCTCGAGCGCCACGAATTTGCGCGCGGCCTCCACGACGGCGTCGCGGGCGATGTCGGTCTCGTTCAGGAGCGCGTTGACGGTCTCCTCGAACCGAAGCGCCCGCGCGTGCACCGCCACATGCTCGCCGGGAAGGTCTCCGACGGCCGCCGCCGCCTCTGGCTGCACCGCCTTCAGGCGGGCGAAGACCGCGTCCTCCTTGGGATGGTGGCAACGGTCCGGGAACTCGAGGAAGTAGTCGGCGACGCCGCGGACCACGTCGTAGTCGGGATCGCCCTCCTCGGCGAAGACGCCGATCTCGTGCTCCAGGGCGTCGAGCAGGCGCGCGATGTCGCGATGCTCTTCACGCAAGGCCTCGATCACCTGAGCCATCGTCCTGCCCCTTGTTCCGATCCGAATTCCGTCTCCACCCCCGTCAGTCGGTCCACGGGGGGAAGTGGGCGACATGCCGCCCGCCCTGCCACAGGCTCATTGCGTGCAGGTGGTCGATGTCGCCCGTGCGATCGACCGCCTCGTCGTCGTCGCGGCAATCGATGACCCGCTCATCTTGCAGCGCGCCATCCGCGGTCAGGAGCTCGATTCGATATGGCGACACCGGACCCCCTCCATCTGCGCCATGGTTGCTCGAATGCTAACAATCGGCGGGGCGGCGTCCTTGATTTCGAACAAGAGTCGCAGCCGCGCCCGGCTCGCGCCCGCCGCCATCGCTTGAGGCGGATCAAGGCGCGGATCGCCCGTCCGGAGCCTAGTCGGCGCGTCGATGTGGGGCGGCGCAGCAGCCTGGGGATTTCCGATGAGCGACGTCGAAGCGCCGATGCGGCGCCCCAAAGGGCGCGCGGACGCTCACTTCGGCGAGCACTTCACGCTGGACGGCTATGGCGGCGATCCGGCGCGGCTGGATGACGGCGAGCTGGTGCGCGCCTCGCTGGTCGAGCTGGCCCGACGCATCGGCATGCGCCCGCTCGCGCCGCCGCTGATCGCCCAGGCGCCGGACAACCAGCTGAAGGACCCTGGCGGCTGGAGCGGGGTGCTGCTCATCGTCGAGAGCCACATCACCATCCACACCTTCCCCCGCCGCCGGTTCCTGACCGCCGACGCCTACAGCTGCAGGAACGGCATGGACCTGAAGGCCATCGAGGGATTCCTGGTCTCGCAGTTCGGCCTCGAGGAGACAGAGACGAACTTCCTCAAACGCGGCCTGCGTTATCCGGCGCACAACCTCGTCTAGGCCGCGCGGCCCGCGTCGGCGGCCAAAGGCGACGGCGTCCACGGGCTCGATCACCGGCCCGGGCGGGGCCGTGCGCGCGAGGTCGCGGATCGCGGCCTTGCCCTCGCCTGGCCTAGGCCGGGTTCTTGACCTGGACCCATGCCGCCTGGGCCTTGGGCGGCAGCTTGTCCATGTGCTCGAGGAACAGCGCCAGGGTCCAGATCTCCCGGTCGCTGAGGGCGGTCTTCCACGACGGCATGCCGGTCAGGCGGATCCCGTGCTTGATCTTCCAGAACGAGACGCCGTCCGGGTCATCCTCGACCCCGTCCGTGCCGAGCTGGGGCGGGCGCGGGTAGAGGCCCCTGGCCACCGGCGAGGCCGAGGCGTCGCCGGTCGCCGTCCCGTGACAGATGGCGCAGTGCTCGCCGTAGAGCTTCACGCCCTGCACGAGGTTGTCGTCGGTCAGGGCGACGGGGTTTGGGCCCTTGGGCGCCTCGCGCCGAAGGGTGGCGTCCAGCGAGGTTCCCGCCGCCCAGAGCTCGAGCCCGCCGGGCCTGGCGTCCGCGTTGGCGGGAATCAACCCGCTCTGCAGGACCAGATAGGCGACGAGCAGCCCCGCCACGACGGCGGCCACGGCGCCCACGACCACGCCCTTGACCATCTCCATCTCCTTGCGGATCGCCGTCCTCGACCGGCATCGGCAAGGATAGGCCCGACCGGCGGACGGCGGAAGCTTCGCGACGGCGAGCCGCGCCCGCCGGCGAGGGTGCGAACGGCCGAGCGCTGCTCTGGTTCAATCCCTGCGCCGAAGATCGTGAGCAGGTGGGGGACGACACGACCGCTCGTGTCCTCTTCGTGGCTGTGCGAACCTCGGGACCCGGTCCAAGGGAGACGTGTCATGGCCAAGGCGACATCCAAGTGGTTCGCAAGGGCGCTCTGGCCCGCCGTGGCGCTGGGCGCGCTCTGCACCGTGATCGCCGCGGTCGCGCCGGCGGGCGCCCAGACCGCCCAGCCGGACTATCACCCCAGCCTCGGCGACCTGATGACCATGGCCGTCCAGCCCCGGCACACCAAGCTCGCCCTGGCCGGCCGCGCGCGGAACTGGCCCTACGCCGCCTACGAGGCGAGCGAGCTCAGGAATGCGTTCAACCGCATCGCGCGGACCATCCCACGCTATCGCGATGCCGACCTCGCCTCGATGGTGGCGTCGAACATGACCGGCGAGCTGGACCGGCTGGACGCGGCGATCAAGCTGCGCGACGGCCGCCGCTTCGACGCGGCCTATGCGGACGTCACCCACGCCTGCGACACCTGCCACCAGGGCCTCGGCCACGCCGAGGTCGTCATCAAGGTTCCACAGGCCTCGATGTTCCCCGACCAGGAGTTCGGGCTCGCCCTTCCCCCGCGCCACAACGCCCGTCGGCGCTGACGGCCGGACAAGCCGAAGCTCCAGGCTGCGAATTTGAACCGCCAGGTCTCAGATCCGGCGGAAGGCGAAGAAGTCCACGGGCTCGATGACTCGCTGCTCCGGCGGAGCAGCAGCCGCGAAGTCCCGAAGGGCGGCCATGCCATCCTCGAATTCCCGGTCGGTGAGCTGGGCGAGGATGGAGTTGGCCCGATAGGCGAGCCTGTCGGCATAGGCGGCCCACGACGCACCCACCTCGCTCTGGACGACGTCGTGACGGACCAGCGCGAAGCCGGCGACGAGGAAGGTCTCCTCGATGACCGCCAGGCTCTGCAGGTCCTTGGCGATCAGCGTCCGGGTCCGAGGGAAGAAGGGCACATAGGGATAATCGTCGGTCCGTTCGCTGGTCCCCGCGCGAAGGCAGACCACCCCGCCATCCGTCAGCACCCTGTGGCACTCGCGCGCAGCGCCGAGAGGGCTCGCGAAGTGGTGGAACACCATGGAGATGAAGACCATGTCCACCGCGTCGTCAGGCAAGGGAACCGCCTCGCCGGAGCCTCTGACATAGCGGACCCCCTCCCCGCCCTTTCGCGCGGCCTGAGCCAGCATCTTCTCGGAAGGGTCGAGCGCGGTGACCTCCGCGCCGAAGCGCGCCGCCAGGGCGGCGGAATAGCGGCCCGTACCGCAACCGAGATCGAGGATGTGCTCCACCTTCTCGGGCGCGACCGAGGCGACGACATCCAGCCAGAGCTTCAGCGTCGCCGGGTCATAGCCCCGGCCGGCGTCGTAGGCCGCGGGCATTGTCGTCTGGTCGTAGTCCATGGCGGCAGCCTGGCAGGACCTCGAGCGCCGGATGCCCCCTCCGTCGCTCCGCGACACCTCCCCCGCAAGCGAGGGAGGACCTAGAAGAACGCCACCGTGCGGATCTCGATGCTGGCGCGGGGCTCGGCGTCGGGGGGCGTGGTCGGGTCGGTGAAGGCGGTGTGGGCGGTGAAGCGGGCCACGTCCTTTCGCGAGTTGTAGCACTTGATCAGCATCGCCTCGTCGGTCCGCATCCTGGGGAAATAGAACCAGCGGTGGGCGGGGCTGAAGGTGTTCACATAGATCTCGCCCTTGCGGTCCTTGTAGACCATGTCGGAGGCGACGAAGTCGTCGGGCGCGACGCTCCTGGCGTCGGCGACGGCGAGCGGGGTGTCGAGGACCGGCCCGCGGATCGGCCGCCAGACGTTGATGAAGGCGAACCGGCGCTTCAGCAGCTCGTCGGCTTCGTCGGGGAGCAGGTCGCGCACCCGCTGGGGCCCGGAGATCTCGGTATAGTCGTTGTGCACCCGCGTCACCGGCAGGCGCGCCATGCCGGGCGTGCGGTCGGCGATGTCGCCGCGGCGGATGCGCAGGGTGTGGTCGAACACCTGGACGCGTGAGGCGCCGGTGACGTCCTTGACGAGCTGGGCGGCCTCGTCGTGGCAGATTCCGTCGAGCTGGGCCTCGTCGAACCAGTCGGTGACGCGCGGAGGGGCGCGTGGCCAGGGCGAAGCCCTCCACGTCCAGGGACAGACCGGGTGCGATCGGGCGGGCGTCGTGGATCGGCACGGCGTGCGGGTCGTAGACCGCGTTGGTCGGCAGCTCGCCCTCGGTCAGGTAGTAGGCCACCGTGTAGGGCTTCTCGGCCATGGGCCTGAGGTAGTGCAGCTCGCCGGCGACGGCGGGCAGGTCGTCCGCGTTCACGACGATGGGCGAAGCGTCATCGGGCACGATCGGACCTCCTCTGGCCAGCGAAACCGAAGTCTACAGCCACCAGCGACGAATTCGAACAGGTCGCTCCGGGTGGGGCCTCGTCGGGGCGTTCCGCCGGACGCAACTGAGGGATCGACCGATGGGCTCAGGCATCCTCGAGCGTCGTCGAGGCAGGGACAGGCGCGAGCTCCAGGCCCAAGGCGTGCATGACTTTCAACACGGTGGAGAGCTCTGGTTCGCCTTGCGCGCTGAGAGCGCGATAGAGGGACGACCGGCTTAGCCCCGTGTCTCGGGCGAGGGCCGTCATGCCATGGGCGCGAGCCGCCACGCCCAGCGCATCGGCGATGACGGCAGGCTCCCCGGTCTCAAACGCGGCCGCCAGGTATTCGGCAATCGCCTCCGGCGTCGCCAGGTACTCGGCTGGGTCAAATGGTCGGGTCTTGATGGTCATTGCTACAGCTCCCTAGTGCATCGTAGCAGACGGATAATTTATCATCCGCCTGTGGTTCGATGCACTAAATCAAAGACTTGTGCTGCGAGGCTCAAACGAATGGTGGACCATTCGTTTGAGTTGCAGCACTAGCCAGCCTCTTCGCGAGCGCGATGTCGCGGCGTTGGCCGGATTTGTCTCCACCGCAAAGCAGGATGACCCATTCCCGGCCAGCGCGGGTGAAGTCGACGCGGTAGCCGGGCCCATAGTGGATGCGAAGCTCGCCGACTCCATCGCCAACAGGCTTGACGTCGCCCGGGTTGCCCAGGGCAAGGCGCCGAATCCATTCAGCGATCCGCGCCTTGGCCCTCTCGTCCGCGAGACCGATGAGCCAAGTCGAGAACGCCTCTGTCTCGCGGATTTCGAGCACGCCTGAATGTCGCCTATAAGAGACAATCAGTCAATGTCCGGGGGGTCTGAGCGGATCGCCGCTGCCCGCCGGCCCACCAGACAGGTCGCATTCTCGTCTACTGAACACGACCCCCGAGAATCTACGCGAACGCGACCTGGGCGATGGGGGGGAGGTGGGCGGAGAGCTGGGTCCAGCGTTCGCCGCCGTCCTCGCTGAGCCACAGGTTGCCGGTGGTCGAGCCCATGGCCAGGCGCGCGCCCGTGCCGTCCACGTCCAGCGCATGGCGATAGATCAGGTCGAAGCTCGGGCTCGGCAGGCCCTCGCTCAGCACCTCGAAGCTCTTGCCGCCGTCGCGGGTGCGGGTGACCACGAGCTTGCCGTCCACCGGCACGCGGCACTCGTCCTTCACCGCCGGCACGAACCAGGCAGTGTCGCGGTCCTTGGGATGGGCGGCGACGGCGAAGCCGAAGACCGAAGGCGCGACCTCGGTGATCTCGGCGAAGGTCTCGGCGCCGTCCTCGGACTTGAAGATGCCGTTGTGGTGCTGGCACCAGACGACTTCGGGATCGGCCGGACAGGCGGCGATCAGGTGCGGGTCCTGGAAGTTCGGCTCATAGGCCTGCTCGGGCGGCATGAAGGCGGCCCGAAGGCCCCTGCCCGCCACGCGCCAGGTCTCGCCCGCATCGTCGGTCTTCCACACCCCGCCGCAGGAGATGGCGATGGTGACCTTTCGGCTGTCGCGCGGATCGACGCGGATGGAGTGAGGCGCGGGAAGGTCGGTGCCGCCGCCGAACCACTGTTTGCGTTCGGGCAGGTCGTAGAGGCTGGTGACCAGCGACCAGCTCTCGCCCCGGTCATGGCTGACGAACAGGCCGGCCGGCGCGACGCCGGCCCAGATCAGGCCCGGCTGGTCCGGCCCGCCGGCGGCCAGCGCCCAGATGGTGTCGGCCGAGGGCGCCTTGTCCTGGCCCTCCTCGGCCGCCGGGAAAGCCGGCGCGGCCAGCTCGGTCCAGGTGGAGCCGCCGTCGTCCGAGCGGTGCAGCTTGATCCCGAAGTGGCCCAGCCGCAGGGCCGCATAGATGGCGCCGTCCCTGGGATCGGTCAGGACCTGGGAGACGGGCTCGGCCAGGAAGGCCGGCGCGCCGGCGCGCCAGCCGCCGCCGTTGCGCTCGTAGGTGAACAGGCCCTTGCGGGTCGCCACGTGCACGCGATCGCTCATGCCCTAGCCTCCTGACAGAGCCTGGAAGACGAACACCTCGTCGGCCGATCCGACAGGGTCGGACAAATAAATCCGGTCATCCACCGGGCGGGTATTGACGAAGACGTTGACGTGCCGGCGAAGGCGGCCCTGGTCGTCCAGGATGTAGGACTTCAGCCGGGGATTGTCGGCGAAGACCCCGTCGAGCAGCTCGCGCACGGTCGCGCCGATCACGTCCACCGGCGGGCAATCCACATGCCGGCGAAGGTTCTCTGTGAAGCTGACCAAGGGCATCAGCCGGTCCCGAAAGGCTTGCCGGCGTTGTAGCGCGAGGTCGATGACGTCTCCTAGCCCTCCCCCTTGAATTGGGGGAGGCGGCTCGAAGAACGGAAGGGGCCCCTTCCGTCGCTTCGCGACACCTCCCCCGCCAGCGGCTAGGGGATGCACAGATCTCACGGCTGGATGACTCGGGCGTGATTGGCCTGGGCGCTGTTGGGTTGATTCGTTGAGCGACGCTTTGGTTGGAGGTGTCGCGATGACGGCGGTTGAATGGTCGCTTGGCGGGTTCGGGGATGGTCGGATCGACCGACGGGGCGGCGAGTTGCTCTCGTGCATGGTATCGCACCAGAGCGTCTGCCTTCGGCGGATGGCGCGGGGCGCGCGGCATCTGATCGTAGGCTTCAATCGGTTCTTGGCGAACGGGCGAGTGACGACACAGAGCCTGATCGAGGGCTGGGGCTGGGAGGCGTCGGCGGCCTGCGCCGGGCGTCATGTGCTGGCCATCCAGGACACCAGCGAGATCAGCTTCCGCACCACGGACGAGCGGCTCAGGGAGTTGGGAGAGATCGGCAAGGGCGGCCGCGCCCGGGGCCTGTTGCTGCACCCGATGCTGGCCGTGGACGCGGCCACTGGCGCGTTGCTGGGCCTGGCGGCGGGCCAGATCTGGACCCGGGAGGGCCGGGTGGCGACGCCGCACGGCAAGCGGGCCTTGGAGGACAAGGAGTCGCAGCGTTGGCTGTCGACGGCCGAGGCGGCCAAGCCGGTCCTGGCCCACGCGGCCATGGTGACGGAGGTCAGCGACCGGGAGAGCGACATCTACGCCAAGTGGGCGCGAACGCCGGAGGCGAAGTTCCACATCCTGACGCGGGCCATGCACGACCGGCCGATCGAGGAGGGCGGCAGGCTGTCGACGGCTCCGCTGGCCTCGGCGGGCATGGCCGTGGTGGAGGATCTGCGCGAGCGGGCAGGCCGCCCGGCCAGACAGGCCCATCTTCTGGTCCGCTATGGAGAGGTCACGTTGAAGCGGCCCCTCAAGACCGCCGAGACAGGCCTGCCCAAGACGGTTCGCGTGAGCCTGGTGGAGGTGAGCGAACAAGATGCGCCCCAGGGCGTGGAGCCGGTCCTGTGGCGGCTCTTGACCACCCATCCCATCGAGGACGCGGCCATGGCCTGGCGGGTGGTGGGCTGGTACCGCCAGCGCTGGATCATCGAGCAGTTCTTCCGGACCCTGAAGCAGCAGGGCCTGCAGCTGGAGGACAGCCAGATCGAGAGCGCCGAGCGGCTCATCAAGCTCACCGCCATCGCCGCGCGGGCGGCCTGCATCATCATGCAGCTCGTCCAGGCCCGCCACGGCAGGTCCGACCAGCCGGCCGGGGTCGCCTTCACTCCGGCAGAGATCGTCACGCTCCAGGCTCTCGTGCCCGAGCTCGAAGGCAAGACCGCCTTGCAGAAGAACCCGCACGCCCCAGGCTCCCTCGCCTGGGCCGGCTGGGCCATCGCCAAGCTCGGCGGATGGGACGGCTACCCCAACTCCAAGCCGCCAGGACCCATCACCTTCAGACACGGCCTCCAGTACTTCCGGTCCCTCTCCGCTGGATGGGCCCTGCGCGAGGCCCTCGGCGATGTGTGAATGCTAGCCGAGCGGGAGAGGACTAGTGTGGTGGATCAGAAGTTCGCATGATGATGGCGGCGCCCTCGGCTGCGAACTTCTGATCCGTAAACCACACTAGAATCATACATTTGCTAGGTCCTGTGGACAAAGTGCCTGACCCACAGGCGTGTGGACGCGACGAGGACGAAGCCGAGGTAGCTGTCGGCGGTCTTGTCGTATCGGGTGGCCAACCGGCGGCTGTGCTTGAGCTTTGAGAAGCATCGCTCGACGAGGTTCCTCAGGGCGTAGAGGTGGCCATCGATGATCGGTTGGACCTTACGGTTGCGGCGGGGAGGGATGATGGCGGCGACGCCTCTGGCCTCGAGGTCGGCGAGGATGGCGTCGGCGTCGTAGCCCTTGTCGGCGAGCACGACCTTCGGTGCGGGCCCGGGCTCGTCCATGACCGGGCCGTAGCCCTTGACGTCGGAGACCTCGCCGCCGGTCAGGACCACGGCGAGCGGCAGGCCCAGGCCGTTGGTCCTCAGATGGATCTTGGTCGAGAAGCCACCGCGCGAGCGGCCAAGACCTTGGTCCTGAGCCTCTGCTTTTTTTGGGCGCCAGCGGCGTGCTGGTGGGCGCGCACGATGGTCGAGTTGACCATCTGCAGGCTGTCTTGACCGGCGCCGCCTCGTGCGCGGCCCCGTTCAGCGCCGACAGAATGGCGTCCCAGACCTCCCGCCTACGTCCAGCGCCGGAACTGTCGGTAGACCGAGTTCCAGGCGCCGAAGTGCTCATGCAGGTCGCGCCAGGGCGAGCCCGTCCGCGCGATCCAGAACACCCCGTCCAACACCAGACGGTGGTCCCGGGGCCGCCGTCCGCGCCGCGGACCCGCCTCGATCACGAACGGCTCGAAGAACCCCCACTCCTCATCCGACATCAAACCCCGAACCACGGCCGCTCTCCCCAAAGAGCAGCCTTGAATCAGCGATCAGGTGATTTGGGAATCCACTTCGTCCACACGACCTAGTGTCCTTATCGATTCCGAAGTTCGCATCCGCCTTGCAAATGCGCTGGCGAACTTCGGAATCGGGACACTAGAAGAAGGCGATGGTGCGGAACTCGATGCTTTCCCTGGGCGGGGTCCCGGGCGGGGTGGTCGGGTCCTCGAAGCCGGTGTGGGGGGTGAAGCGGGCGACGGCAGGGTCGGAATCCCAGCACTTGAGCAGGATCGCCTCGTCGGTGCGCATCTCAGGCGCGTAGAACCAGCGCTGCCCCGGATCATGATGGACGCCCTGGGTCTCGCCCCGGCGATGCTGGTAGATCAGGGCGGTGGAGACGAGGTCTTCGGGCCTCACCGATGAGGCGTCGCAGACCGCCAGCGGCCAGTCGCGCGCGGGGTGCGAGATGGGACGCCAGACGTTGACGATGGCCGCGCGCCTTTGCAGCAGAGCCTCGGCGGCCTCCTCGCCCATCAGGTCGCGCACCCGCTGGGGCCCGGAAGCGGCGGTGTAGTCATTGTGCGCGCGCGTCGCGGGCTGGCGCGGCGACCCGGAGGCGCGGTCGGGCAGGCCATCGGCGCGGCGCCGCAAAGTCTGGTCGAACACGACCACGCGCCTGGCCCCGGTGGCCGCCTGGACCAGCTCGGCGGCCTCGGGGACGCCGAGCGCCAGGACCTGGGCCTCGTCCCAGAAGTCGCGGACGGCCGAGCGGTGATGGACCAGCTCGAAGCCCTGAACGTCGAGCGACAGTCGCCCCGCGATCGGCCGCATGTCGCGGATGGTCACGGCGTGCGGCTCGTAGACGGCGTTGGCCGCGGGCGCGCCCGGCGGGGGATCGTAGGTGTAGACGAACAGCGGCTCGTGCGACGGCGCGGCGAAGAGCAGGCTCGCGTCCACCGCGGGCAGGTCCTGGTCGGCGATGCGATCCTCGGCGACATCCAGGGGCATGACGGCCTCCGTCGTTGTGCAACGCGGGAATTGGTAGCCGCCAACGCGCGCCGTGTCGCACGATGTCTTCTAACCGCGCCGGTTAGTTCCGTTCACAGCCGTCAGGTCACCGTCTCGGCGCTGTAGCGGGCGATCAGGCCCGTCCTGATGGCGTAGCGGTAGACGCTGGTGAAAAAGAGGCCGGCGAGCACGATGTAGAGCGCCGCCAGCCCCGCGCCGAAGGCGAGCAGCCCCATGGGCGCGCCATGGCCCAGGACGATGGAGCGCATGCCCTCGAAGACGTAGGAGGGCGGCAGGGCCTTGGAGACCGCCTGCATCCACGGCGGCAGGGTGGAGAGCGGATAGAACACCCCGGCGAAGGGCGAAATGATCGAGGGGATCGGCCAGATCAGCCACTCCGAGGCCGGGCCCAGGCGCAGGACCACGCCCATGGCGAAGATCCCGAGCGCGATGCCGGTCAGGAACAGGACCAGCAGGAACGGGATGATGGCGAGGCCATAGCTCAGGATCGACAGGCCGAAGACGAGGCTGGCGAGCGCCAGCATGACCAGAAGGCCGACCAGGCTCGTGACCACGCCGCTGGTCACCAGACCGCCGATGTACTCGGGCGTCGACAGGGGCGTGGCGAAGACGTTCAGGAAGTTCCTCGACCAGACGTCCTCGAAGAAGGCCGTGGTCACCCCCTGCATGACCCGGGTGAGGAAGTCCCAGAGCAGGACCGCGCCCAGCAGGGCGGGCACGAAGTCGAAGCCGGGATGGGCGACGGAATTCAGCCAGCGCGTGATGAAGCCCCACAGGACGATGTCGATGGCCGCCCAGGCGAAGAGCGGCACGACGCGCACGGGGCTGCCGCGCAACAGATAGACCTGGCGAAGCACGATGGCGCCGACGCGGGAGAGCCTCATGCCGGGTGCGCCTCCCCGTCGTGCAGGGCCTGGTGGGCGACGCTCCCTCCTCCTCTCACCTCCAAGGAGACGTGGTTGGCGGCCTGGAGGCCCGCGTCGTCCTTGCACGGGTCCGGGGCGGAAAGGACAGCGTTGGCGGCCGAGTCGGGGCGCATCGGCCGTGTGTAGCGGAGGGCGTCGCCCGCCGCACCTGCCGGGCGGCGTCGTCAGCGGACGGACTGGACTTAGTGGGCATTGAAGATTAGTCTATGACGCAGATTAATCTGACTACATGGGGAGGCTTGGCATGCCTATGAAATTGAGCGCCGCGCTGGCCGTGACGGCGGCCCTGGCGGCAGGAGAGGCGACCGCGGCGACCGTGACGGTCAAGCTGCACGGGCTGCGAAGCTCCGACGGCCAGGTCATGGTCGAGCTCTGCGACCAGAAGACCTACCTGCTTTACAGCTGCCCCGGCCGCCGGTTCACGCCCGCGCAGGCCGGCGACATGAGCGTGCGGTACGAAGACGTGACGCCCGCCAGGTATGCCGTGACCGTCTTTCACGACGAGAACGGAGACGGCCATCTGAACTTCAGCAATGTCGGCATGCCGACCGAGGGCTGGGGCGCCAGCCGCGAGCCGAGGATCGTGGCCGGACCGCCTGCGTTCGACGACACCGCCGTGGACGTCGGCGAGCCCGAGACGACCATCGACGTGCAGATGCACTATTCCAGCGCGACCGCCTCGCCGCCTGCAACGGCGGGAGGCGCCCGATGAGTCCGGACCACCGGGAGGCGGCCCAGGCGCTGGGCGAGATCGCCCGCGCCGAACGACGGACTGAGGCCTTCGACGCCTACCAGCGCGTCGGGCGCGCGCTCGTCGTGTGGGGATGCGTCTGGGCCGCCGGCAATGCCTCGAGCGCCTGCTGGCCCACCCTGACCGGGCTGATCTGGACGGGCGCGGTCGCCACCGGGATCATCGCGAGCCTGGCGGCCCGCGCCGACCGTCGCGTGGAGCCCAGGATGCTGGCGGCCGCGGCCGCGGGATTCGGCTTCCTGCTCCTAACCTCGATCATCCTGCCGCCGCGCTCGAGCGCCGACTGGAACGCCTTCGTGTCGCTGCTGGCGGCGAGCTGCCTGGTCCTGCTCGGCATCTGGAAAGGCGCCCGCTTCGCCGCCGTGGGCCTGTTCCTGGCGGCCTTCACCCTCGCCGGCTACTTCGGGCTCAGGGCCCACTTCGAGCTTTGGATGGCGGCGGTGGGCGGCGGCGCCCTGGTCGTGGTCGGGCTGTGGCTGCAGAAGCTCTGAGCATGGCCGCGGCGAACGACATCATCCATCAGCCCGTGCGCCTCAGAATCCTCGCGGCGCTCAACGCGGCCCGTCCCATGCCGATCGAGTTCTCGCGCCTGAAGCTGATCACCGAGGCCACCAACGGCAATCTCGGGTCGCATCTCTCGACGCTGGAAAGCGCCGGCTACGTCCGGCTGGAGAAGGACTTCGCCCACAAGCGCCCGCGGACCCGGGCGTTCCTGACGGGCGAGGGACGCCGCGCGCTCGAGGCGCACCTCTCGTTCCTGCGGGACATCATCGACGCGGCAGGCGGATGAGCCCGGCCCGCCCTCATCGGCGCCCAGGCGAAGAGCGGCACGACGCGCACGGGGCTGCCGCGCAACAGGTAGACCTGGCGAAGCACGATGGCGGCGACGCGGGAGAGCCTCATGCGGGACGGGCCTCCCCGCCGTGCAGGGTCTCGTGGGCGACCGCGACGAAGAGGTCCTCGAGCGTCTTCTCGCCATGCTCGCGAGTGAGGGTCCTGGGATCGCCCTCGAGCAGGATCCGGCCGCGCGAGAGGAAGAGCACGCGGTCGCAGACCTCCTCGACCTCGTACATGTTGTGGCTGGTCCACAGGACGCCGCCCTGCCCCTTGCGGGCGAAATCGGTGATCCGGGCGCGGATGTCCCGCGCGGTGGAGGGGTCGATGGAGGCGGTCGGCTCGTCGAGAAGCAGCAGGCGTGGCTTGTTGAGCATCGCCTTGGCCAGGGACACGCGGGTCTGCTCACCCGAAGACAGCACGCCGCACTTGGTCCGGCGGAACCGGACGAGATCGAACTCCTCGAGCAGCTCCTCGATCCGCGCCGAGAGGCCCTCGACGCAGTAGATCATGCCGAAGACGCGAAGGTTCTGCTCGACGGTCAGGTTGCCCGGCAGCGGGGCGTAGACGGCGGCGAAGTTGGTGCGCGACAGGGCCTGCGAGCGCCGCCGCTCGACGTCCAGGCCCTCGATGAGGATGCGTCCGGCGGTGGGCTCGAGCACGCCCAGGACCATGCTGATGATGGTGGTCTTGCCCGCGCCGTTGGGCCCGACGAGGCCGACGATCTCCCCGCCCCTCACCTGAAAGGAGACATGGTCGACGGCCTTGAGGCCCGCGTAGTCCTTGCAAAGGTTGCGGGCGGACAGGACGACGTCGGCCACGTCAGCGCTCATGACGCCCGTCTAGCCGCAGTTGGACGGCGCGGCGACAGCAGAAGCTTGTAGGAGAGCAAGACCAGGACGCCCACCCCGGCCATGATCAGGGCCATGGGCCGGGGCGTGCCGTCGGCCAGCAGGCCCGTCAACGCGCCTGACAGCGAGCCCAGCCCCATGCTGACACAGCCCATGACGGCCGACGCCGCCCCGGCCTTGTGGGGGAAATCCTCGAGCGCGCCGGCGGCGGCGTTGGCCTGGTTGGCGCCGATGCATCCCACATAGAAGAAGATCGGCGCCGCAATGCCCGCCAGGCCAGCGAAGCCGGTGACGCCCGTCACGGCCAGGGCCAGCCCGGCCAGGAAGACGACCAGGCAGCCGGCGCCCAGCATCCGTTCGACCCCGTGGCGGCGCACCAGGACGCCATTCAGCGCCGCCCCGCCCATCATGGCCAGGGAGTTGACGCCGAAGAGCAGGCCGTAGGCCTGGGGCGGGACGTGGAAGATCTCGATGTAGATGAAGGGCGTGCCGGAGATGTAGGCGAACATGCCCGCGCCGGTGAGGCCGGCCGGCAGGACGTGGCCGAGATAGCGACGGTTGGTCAGAAGCTCGCCGTACCCCGCGAGCATCTGGACCGGACGCAGCGCCTTGCGACGCTCAGGCGGAAGGGTCTCGGGCAGGAGGAAGGCGAGGAGGAGGCAGACCGCCGCGAAGGCGGCGAGGCAGCCGAACAGGAGCCGCCAGGAGCCGAACCGCATGAGCTGGCCGCCGATCAGCGGCGCGAGCAGGGGCGCGAGCGCACCGACCAAAGCCATGAGCGAGCGGACCCTCGCCCCCTCTTCGCGCTGGAAGAGGTCTCGGACCATGGCAGACCCCAGGACCGGCAGGGCGCAGCCGCCGAGCGCCTGCAGGATTCGCCAGCCGATCAGGGCCGGGATGGATGGGGCGAGCGCGCAGCCGACGGTGGCGATCAGATAGAGGCCGAGCCCGATCAGGATCGGATTGCGCCGTCCGAACCGATCGCCGATCGGGCCCCAGGCGAGCTGGCCGAGAGCGAAGCCGATCAGGAAGGCGGACAGGGTGAGCTGGACCCCCGCCTCGCCCGAGCCGAACGCCCGCGCGATGGTCGGCAGGGCCGGCAGGTAGAGGTCCACCGACAGCGGCGTCGCCCACTGCAGAAGCGTCAACAGCAGGATGATGGCGGCGGAACTCGATACTCGGCGGCCCGCGTGCAACCCCGATGGAGCGCTCAAGATATCGGCCTGCGCGGTCGAGCTGGGCCCCGCCACGTCAACCATCTCCCGCAAGGGGAGCGGGACGCCTGACCCACACTGACAGCGGCAACGGTTCGCAAACCGGTCGGCCCCCAAGATGCTCCAGCCCTCGGCCAGGATAACGGCCGCGCCCTGCTTGCATAGGTGCGGCGGGCCACTCGCCCCTGGCACGAATCCTGCCTCTCGAGAGGCGAATTCGCCGCAACCGTCCTATTTAGAGCCAAAACCCGTGCCCCAGAACCTCAAGCCCCTGACCGCGCTGCGCTTCTTCGCCGCGATCTGGGTCGTGGGATTCCACTACTGGCCCCACCTGACGGCCGCGCCCATGCCGGTCTGGCAGGCCAAGGGATACCTGGGGGTGGAGCTGTTCTTCGTGCTCTCGGGCTTCATCCTCTCGCACGTCTACCTGGAAGCGCACGGGACCGGCCGGTTCAGCTACCGGAGCTTCATCTGGGCGCGCCTGGCGCGGATCTATCCGCTGCACCTGCTCACCCTGGCCGGCGTGGGGCTCCTGGCCCTGGCGGCCGCCGTCATCGGCCTGGATTTGGGCGGCAAGGTGCTGATCTGGAGCTCGCTTCCCGCCGAGCTGACCTTGACCCACGCCTGGGGCCTCGGCCAGGGCGGGGGCTGGAACCATCCTTCATGGTCGATCTCGGCGGAATGGTTCGCCTATCTGACCTTCCCGCTCTTCGCCTGGGCGGCCTGGCGCATGCGCGCGCGGCCCTGGCTGGCGGCCGGCCTGGCGCTCGTCCTGGTGTTCGCGATGGACGTCGGCTTCCGGGCCTGGACCGGCCAGCTCCTGACCCTGCAGACCCTCACATTCGGCTTCCTGAGGATCGTCCCCTGCTTCGCCTATGGCGCCGCAGCCTATCTGATATGGCGCACACGCCCCATCCGCACCGAGCGGACCGCGTTGGCGACGACCGCGGCCTCGACCCTCGCCGTGATCGCGGCCGCCGCGCTCGGCGCGCCAGACCCGGTCATGGTCGCCCTGTTCGGCCCGCTGATCCTGTCGCTGGGCGCCCTGTCGAGCACCGGCTCGCGACTGCTCACCCAGTCCGTCTGGGTCTGGCTCGGCGAGGTCAGCTTCGCGGTCTACATGGTCTGCATCCCCTGGCTGCTGGTCTTCGGCAAGCTGGCCGACCGGCTGCTGCACCTGGAGGGCGGGCCGATGCCCTGGCCGCTCTGGGCCCTGATGTTCGCCGGCGTCGTGCCTGTCGCGGCCCTGGCGCACCACCTGGTCGAGCTGCCCGCGCGCACCGCGATGCGGCGGTGGGAGGCGCGGCGACGCGTCCGCTCCCGGCCGGCCGAAGCCCTGGAAGCCGCGCCCGCTTCGGCGGCATGAGCCGTCCGGCCTAGTGTCCCGACTCCGACGTTTGCAACCGCCTGCGGCGACATCGAACGAACGTCAGAGTCGATAAGGACACTAGTGAGGTTTACGAACCTGACGTTCGTCACTGCGGTCGCCCCAAGGGATGGACGAACGTCAGGTTCACCTCACTAGCGGCGGCGGAAGGCCATCACCAGGGTGGCCAGCGCCGTCACGATCCCGGCGACGGCCGAACCCATCTCTATGAAGAAGCGCGTGTGGTGGTGCATGGGTCGGTCTTGAACCCCCCAAAGGCCCCTGACGCGCGAAAGCGGCCGAGGCGAGCCCCTCGGCCGCAGTCTAGCGGAAAGCGGCGCGGCGCTGAAGCTGGTTAACTCCAGCGCCGTGCGCGCGGTCAGAACGCAAGCCAGCTGAACAGCCGCACGGTGTCGTTGTCCGAGGCGTTGCGGCCGGCCCCGTCAAAGTTGCTGCGGGCGCCTTCGAAGGTCGCGTAGGCGGTGTACTGCATGCCCACGCGGAAGTTCACCCGCCGCCCGAAGGGGGAATGGCCGTCGCCCCAGGGCGTATAGTCGAGCTGGAAGGTGGCGCCGGAGCTGTCCGGCGCGGCGGTGCGGTTGTCGGCGTAGAGCAAGGGGTCCTTGGAGCCCCAGGTGTCGAAGCCGCCGACGCTCAGGCCGACCTTGCCTTTCCAGTAGTAGCTGACATCGGCCCTCAGATCCTCGAGCGAGTGGTTGACGTTCGCCGCCGCGCCCATGAGTTCGGAGGCGTGCAGCCTCTGGTTCTCGTGGGTGTAGCGGGCGTTGAAGGTCAGGGCGTTCCCGCCGGGCGTGAACAGCTGGTAGGAGCCGTCGATGCCGAGGTCGGCGTAGTCGTCGGTCCCCGCGCTCGCATCACGGCCGGGATAGAGGTTGGCCCACAGCGCAAAGGCGCCGACCTCGAAGTTCTGCATCCCCCGCGTGCGCTGATAGGCGACCCGCAGATAGGGCGCCGCGCCGTGGATGCGGCTGGTGTCGGCCGGATCGACGCCGACGGCCCTGAGGAAGCCCGGCGAGCCGGACGCGTAGGCGCCGCCTTCCAGATAGACCTGGTTGTTCCACCAGACATAGCCGGTCATGCCGATGACGTTCTGGGCCAGGGCGTCGTTCAGCAACGGCGCCTCGGCCGGCCCCGGCGCAAGGTCCGAGCCGGTGTAGGGGAAGCCCCAGGCCGGCAGGGTGTTCCAGGGATCCTGCACGCCCGGCGAGTTGTTGAGGCTGAGTCCCAGAACGGCGTTCTTGCCGCCGATCGCCTTGGTGGTGACCGCCCGCATGTCGATGTTGTCCCAGGAGAACGAGCGGCCGACGCCGTCATAGGTGGTCTGGGAGAACACGCCGAAGTGCGAGCCGACCCCGCCAGCGATGAACAGGCTGACCTGATCGAGCGTCGTGTTGTCGTTGACGCCGTAATGGTCGGCCGGCGGGGCCGGCTGGTCCTCAGCGGTCTGCACATAGGACGCCACCGCCATCATCGACAGCGGCACATTGAACGGAGTGGTGCGGGGCGTGTAGCCGCGCAGCTTGAACTCACGCCCGAACGGCGTGAGCTGCGGCCCGAAGCCGCCGACGTGACAGGCCGCGCAGGGCTGGCCTGTCTGGTCTGCGAAGGCCGGTACGGCATGGGCGCGCCCGAAGCTCAGCGCCAGCGCGATGAAGCCGATGAGGATCGGACCTGCCCGCCCCCACGACAGGCCAACACAGGTGGAAAAGGTACGCATGACAGCCTCCAGAAAATCCTGAACGCCGATCTAGTCCTGCGGTCCAAGCTGCGCTTTGAGCCGCATCAACCGGACGATCCAAACGCGAGCCTTTCCACCTCAGTCCCCGACGACATGAAGGCGAATTCGTCGGCGTCGCGCCATCGGCTCAGCCGCCCGGAGAACGATCGTGCGGCGCCGCCGCCTCGACGCCGGCCTAACGCGCTGCGGCGGCGCCCGGTCCTTCGACGAGCGCGAGCAGGCCCTCGAGCAGGGCCTGGGGGCTCGGCGGACAACCGCGGATGCGCAGGTCGACCGGGATCGCCTCGCCGACGCCGGCAAGGCAGGCATAGCCGCCGGCGAACATCCCGCCGTCCGCGGCGCAGTCGCCCGCCGCCACCACCCACTTGGGATCGGGTGTCGAGACCCAAGTCCGCTCGAGCGCCTCGCGCATGTTTGCGGTCACGGGGCCGGTGACCAGGAGCACGTCAGCGTGCCGGGGCGAGGCGACGAACCTCAGGCCGAAGCGCTCCAGGTCGTAGAAGGCGTTGTTCAGGGCGTGGATCTCGAGCTCGCAGCCGTTGCACGAGCCGGCGTCCACCTGGCGGATGGCGAGGCTGCGCCCGAGACGGCGATGAGCGGCGAGGTCGAGCCGGGCTGCGAGCTGGGCCAGGGCCGTCTCGTCGGCCGCGGGCGCCGGCTCGGTCAGCGGCCGGTTCAGGAGCCCGTCGAGAAGGAGCCTGGGCAGCGGCATCAGAGGTCGACCCCGGCGTAGGCGCAGTTGAACGACTTGTTGCACAGGGGAAAGTCCGCGACGATGTTCCCTTCGATGCAGGCCTCCAGCAGGGGCCACTGGAACCAGGACGGGTCGCGCAGCCGGCAGCGCTCCACCCGACCGTCCGGCGCCACCCGAACCCAGGCCATGACCTCGCCGCGGAAACCCTCGACCAGGGCGATCCCTTCGCCGGGTCCCTGCGGCAGGTCGGTCATGACCGGCCCCGACGGAAGCCGCTCCAGGATCCGGCCGATCAGGGCGAGGCTCTGCTCGACCTCGCCGATCCGGATGCGCACGCGGGCGTTGACGTCGCCGTCGTGGCGGACGGGGATGTGCAGCTCCAGCTCGTCATAGGGCGGATAGGGGAAGACGCGCCGGGCGTCGAACGGCCGCCCTGACGCGCGCCCGACGAAGCCGCCGGCGCCGAACCGGCGCGCAAGCTCGGGCTTGAGCACGCCGGTCCCGACCATCCGGTCCTGCAGCGAGGCGGTCCCGTCGTAGAGATCGACCAGGGCGGCGAACGGCCCCTTGATCGCCACGACCAGCCTCGAAAGGCCGGCCGCGCCTTCGGCGTCCAGGTCGACCGTGACGCCGCCGGGAACGATCCGGTCCATCAGGAGGCGATGGCCGAAGGCGGCGGCATTGGCGCGAAGGACCATCTCGCGCAGCACGCCGAAGCGCGCGTGAGCGATGGCGAAGGCGGCGTCGTTGCAGACCGCGCCGATATCGCCGAGGTGATTGGCGAGCCGCTCGAGCTCGGCGATCAGGGCGCGGATCCAGACGGCCCTGGGCGGCGGCTGGACGTCAGCGGCCGCCTCCACCGCGCGGGCGAAGGCGAGCTGATAGGCCGCCGCGCTGTCGCCGGACACGCGGCCGGCGAGCCTGGCCGCCCGCTCGACCGGAGCGCCGGCCAGCCGGCCCTCGACCCCGCGGTGAAGGTAGCCGAGGCGCTCCTCCAGCCGCACGACCGTCTCGCCGGCGGCGGTGAAGCGGAAATGTCCGGGCTCGATGATGCCGGCGTGCACCGGCCCGACCGGGATCTGGTGCAGGCTCTCGCCCTCGGACGGCAGGAAGGCGTAGGCCTCCCGTCGGCCAGGAGGCGTGGCGGCGCCCAGCGGCTGGCCGACAGTCCAGCGGCCGTGGTCGAGCCAGGGCCTGGCGTCCAGGGCGCCTTCGGGTTTCAGGCCGTAGAGGTCGAAGGCCGAGCGCTCCAGGCGGATCGCCGGCGGATGGACGGCGCCGATCGAGGGGAAGCCCGGGCGCGGGCAGTCCAGGCTGAGGACGCCGGCCTCGCGGGCCGCCTCGTCCGAAAGCGCCATGTGGACCCGGCCGGGCTCGGCCCAAAGGTCGAGCAGGGTGAGCCGACCGGCGACGAGCCGGTCAGCGGCCGCGCGCCACAGGATCCGGTCGGCGCGCACGCGGGCGAAGGGACGGCAGGCCCCGACCGCCTCGCCTCTCGCCAGAAGGTCGCCGAGCGCGCTCATCCCCGCCTCATCCGAGCAGCCGCGCCACGTGCTCGAACCATTGGGCGAGCAGGGGCGGAAGATAGATCCCGGCGCCCAGGACCAGGGTCAGGTGGCCGAGCATGGGCAAGTAGGAGGCCTTGGACCGGCCCGTCCCGGGGCTCGGCGCGCCGAAGGCCATGGCGTTGAGCTGCATCAGGATCGCGCCGAAGGCCACGAGCAGGCCGACCGCCAGAATGACGGCCAGAAGCGGCTGATGGGCGAAGGCCGAGCTGACGATGAGGAACTCGCTGACGAAGACGCCGGACGGCGGAAGTCCCGCGATCGCCAGGGCGCCGCAGACCAGGAACCAGCCGAGCGCAGGATGGGAGGAGGTGAGCCCGCGGATGTCGGCGATCTGTTGCGTCCCCTTCACCTGGGCGACGTGGCCGACGGTGAAGAAGATCGCGGACTTGGTGAGGCTGTGCATGGTCATGTGGAGCAAGCCCGCGAAGTTGGCGAGCGGCCCGCCCATGCCGAAGGCGAAGGCGATGATCCCCATGTGCTCGATGGAGGAGTAGGCGAACAGGCGTTTGATGTCGCGGCGGCGGTAGAGCATGAGCGCCGCGAACAGCAGCGAGGCCAGCCCCATGGTCATCATCAGGGGCCCGGGCGCGATCGCCGCGGGATTGGCCGCGAGCAGGAGCTTGAACCTCAGCACCGCATAGAGGGCGACGTTCAGCAGCAGGCCCGACAGCACCGCCGAGATCGGCGTCGGGCCCTCGGCGTGGGCGTCCGGCAGCCAGGCGTGAAGCGGCGCAAGGCCCACCTTGGTGCCGTAGCCGAGCAGCAGGAACACGAAGGCGACGTTCAGCAGGGCCGGATCGAACCTGGACGCCTTGCCGATCAGGATGGTCCAGACCATCCCGTCCAGCCCCTCGCCCACCACCGGGCGGGCGGCGACATAGACCAGGATGGTGCCGAACAGGGCGAGCGCGATGCCGACGCTGCCGAGGATGAAGTACTTCCAGGCGGCCTCGACCGCCTCCTGGGTGCGGTAGATCCCGACCATCACCACGGTGGTCAGGGTGGCCATCTCGATCGCCACCCACATCAGCCCGATGTTGTTCGCCGAGAGCGCCAGGGTCATGGCGAACATCAGGAGCTGGTACATGGCGTGGTAGAAGCGCAGCCGCCGCCGCGTGAGCCGCCCGATCTCGATCTCGTGGGCGATGTAGCTGGCGCTGAACAGGCTGGTGGTGAAGCCCACGAAGGCGTTCAGCACAATGAAGACGATGCTGAGGTCGTCGACCTGCAGGTAGAGGCCGGTCGGCGGCCGCTGGAACAGCAACGAGGCGGCGAGCGCGAAGGTCAGGCCGCTGGCGGCGACGTTGATCCGGGCGGCGAGACGGTAGCTGGGCGTGACGGCCAGGGTCGCGGCCGCCAGGAGCGGCAGGACGAGCACGAGCTGCAGCACGTTCAGGCCCGCGAGGATCATCGCCGGCCCTCGCGGAAGAGGTCGAGCGCGCGCACGTCGACCGTCTCGAACCGCTCACGGATGCGGAACAGGAAGACGCCGATCACGATGAAGGCGATCAGCACGGAGAAGGCGACGCTGATCTCCACCACCAGCGGCATGCCCCTGGCGCCGGCGGCGGCGAGCACCAGCCCGTCCTCGAGCGACATGAAGCCGATGACGAGGCTCACGGCGTTGCGCCGCGTCACCATCATCAAGAGGCCGAGCAGGACGACCGACAGGGCGAAGGCCAGGTCCTCGCGCGCCAGGGGGCCGGCGCCGGGGGTGACCTTGAGCATCACCACGATCGAGAGCGCCACCAGGCACATGCCGGCCAGCATGGTGAGGCCGATCCCGACGACGGGCTCGATCTCGCGGTGGACGCCGAGGCGCCGGACCATCCGGTGCAGCGCCCAGGGGATGGCGACGGCCTTCAGGCCGAGCGCGATGAAGGCGGTGACGTAGAGATGGGGCGCATGCTGGACCTGGGCCTGCCAGGCGACGGACATGGCCAGCACGGCCGCGTGCGCGGCGAAGACGTTGATCAGGGCGGTTATGCGGTCCTGATAGAGCAGCATGAAGCTGATCAGGACGAGGACGCCGGCCAGCATGTGGGCGACGTCGAAGCCGATCCCGCTCATCGCACGCCTCCCTGGGAGACGAACAGGAGCAGCACGGCCAGAAGGCCCAGCATGAGCCCGGCGCCGAGGAACTCGGGGACGCGGAAGACGCGCATCTTGGCGATCGAGGTCTCGAAGACGGCGAGCAGGACCGCGCCGACCGCGAGCTTGCCGGCGTAGGCGGCCACGCCCGCCACGTGCGCCGCCATGCCGGCGCCGGCGGGCGCCAGGCCCCATGGGACAAAGATGCACGCGATCAGCGACAGGTAGAGCAGAAGCTTCAGCGAGCCGGCGAGCTCGATCACCGCCAGATGCCGGCCGGAGTACTCGAGCACCATGGCTTCGTGGACCATGGTCAGCTCAAGGTGCGTGGCGGGGTTGTCGATGGGGATGCGGCCGTTCTCCGCCAAGGCCACCAGCACCAGGGCGATGAGGCCCATGCCGAGCGAGACGCGCAAGCCGACGTTCGTGGTCAGCATGTGCTCGGCGATGGTGGAGAGCTGGGAGGCGCCGGCGACCAGCGCCAGGGTGAAGACGATCATCAGCATCGCCGGCTCGGCGAAGGAGGCGATCATCACCTCGCGGCTGGAGCCGATCCCGCCGAAGCTGGTCCCCACGTCCATGCCGGCCAGCGCCAGGAAGAACCTGGCCGCGCCGAGGAGCGCGATGATCGCGATCAGGTCGGCCGACCAGCTGAACATCAGGCCGGTGGCGAAGGTCGGGACCAGGGCGGCCGCCACCCAGGTGAAGGCGAAGATCAGATAGGGCGCGGTCCGGAAGAGCCAGGAAGCGTTCTCGGCCAGCACCGCCTCCTTGCGGCAGAGCCGGACGAGGTCGCGGTAGGGCTGCAGCAGCGGCGGCCCGCGCCGGCGCAGGAGCCGCGCCTTGACCGCGCGCACGAGACCCGTCAGCAGCGGCGCGAGGGCGAGGACCAGGGCCATCTGCACCCCCTGGACGGCGAGGGCGGCGATCAGAGCCATAGGGCCAGCACCAGAAGCAGGCCGACCAGGGCCAGGAAGACCAGGCTGAGGTAGCGGCGGATGGTGAGGAACTGCAGGCCGTTCATCCGGTCGGCCGCATAGCCGACGGCGCGGGCGATCGGGGCGTAGAGGCCTTCCCACACAGGATCGTGCAGCTCGACCTCGATGCTGGCGGGCCCGAGGTCGCCGGGCGGCGGCATGCGCACGCTTTCGCGCGCGCCGAAGACGGATGTCGCGAAGGCGCGGCGGATCGGCTGGGCGAAGCTCGCCGCCGTGTACTGGGTCGCGGGGCTCGGATCGGGGAAGCCGCAGTCCCAGGCCGGCGCGCGGCGCGTGGCGCGCGAGGCGAGGCGGTGGATGGCGTAGGCGGCGAGCGAGGCCGAGGCGACGATGAAGACCAGGACCAGAAGGCCGTTGTAGGAGCTGCGCGCCTCTGCGATCGGGGCGATGGTGAGCCAGCCGAGCCCGATCTGGGGCGCCACGCGCGCGCCCACGGTCGCCTGGACGGCGGGCGCGAGCGCGTCGATGGCCAGCGCCGGCAGGACGCCCAGAAGGACGCAGAGGACGGCGAGCGCGGACATGGCCGCCAGCGAAAAGCCGTCGGTCTCGCGGGCGTTTCGGGCCGCCTCGCTGCGGGGGCGGCCGAGGAAGGTCACGCCGAAGGCCTTGACGAAACAGGCGGCGGCGAGCGCGGCCGAGAGGGCGAGCAACGCCCCTACCGCGGGGGCGATGAGCTTCAGCGCCCAGGGGTCGAGGCGCGGGCTCACCAGGATCGCCTGGAAGGTCAGCCACTCGGAGACGAAGCCGTTCAGCGGCGGCAGGGCCGAGATTGCGACGCAGCCGACGAGGAAGACCAGCGCGGTCTTCGGCATCGGGCCGATCAGGCCGCCCAGCCGCTCCATGTCGCGCTCGCCCGTGGCGCCCAGCACCGCGCCCGAGCCGAAGAACAGCAGGCTCTTGAAGATCGAGTGGTTGAGCACGTGAAACAGCGCCGCCGTGGCGGCCAGGGCCGCGGCCCATCCCAGGTTCTGGGCCTTGAACGCCAGGGCGAGGCCAAGGCCGATGAAGATGATCCCGATGTTCTCGACCGTGTGGTAGGCCAGCAGCCGCTTCAGGTCGTGCTGCATCAGGGCGTAGAGCACGCCCAGCACCGCCGTGGCGCCCCCGAGCGCCAGGACCAGCGCCCCCTCCCACCAGGCCGGCGGCCCCAGAAGGTCGAAGGCGATCCGCATGAAGCCGTAGACCGCCACCTTGGTCATCACGCCGCTCATCAGCGCCGAGACGTGGCTGGGCGCCGCGGGGTGGGCCAGCGGCAGCCAGACGTGCAGCGGGACGAGGCCCGCCTTCGACCCCGCACCCAGGATGGCGAGCAGCAGGACCAGCGCCTGCACGCCCGGCGAGGCCGAATGGCCGCGGATCGCGTCGAAGGCGTAGCCGCCGTCCGGCCCCGCCATCAGGCCAAAGGCCAGGAGCAGGCAGAGCGTCCCGAAGGACGCCATCAGGAAGTAGACGTAGCCCGCGTGGGCGTTGGCCGGATCGCGGCTGCGCGACATGACCAGGGCCCAGGAGCTGAGGGACATGAACTCCCAGGCCACGAGGAAGGTGAAGGCGTCGTCGGCCAGCACCACCAGGTTCATCCCGGCGAGGAAGGCCGCATAGAACGGCAGGACCCGGCCGGGCTCGGGCTCGTGGGCGCCGTAGCCCAGGGCGTAGAGGCTGGCGCCGGCGCCGCCGAGGTTGACCACGATCAGGAAGAAGGCGGCCAGGGCGTCGATGCGCAGGTGCGCGCCGAGCCAGGGCAGGCCGATGGGCAGGACCGCGCCGGCCTCGGCGAAAGGCTGCTCCAGCAGCATGGCCAGGGCGGCCGTCAGACCCAGGGCCGAGACCGCGAGACAGCCGCCGTAGAGCGCGCTGGAGACTCCCCGCCAGCGCCCGAACGCGACGGACAGGATCGCCAACGCGATGAATGCGGCAGGACAGGCCAGAGCGACGCCGGCCATGCCTCAGTCCGTGTGTGCGCCGAGGATGGGGTCGGCCTCGACCTTGGCCTCGGCCGGACGCGAGACGATCGAGGGCTGGCTCATGCGCACGCCGCGGCCCCCGCCGGCGCTGGCCTCGCCCTCCCCGATCAGGGCCACGCCCGCGGCCTCCAGAGCCCCCAGGAGCTTCATCAGGGAATCCACATTGCCGCGGATCACGCCGTCACTGGTCTCCATGCGCTGGATGGTCGGAACCGAGAGGCCGCACAGCTCCGCCAACTGGCGCTGATCGATCCCCACCAGCGCCCGCGCGGCTCGCAGCTGTGCAGCAGTAATCATATCTGACACATCACTATGTGGTGCTTACATGTCATGATTTGGGGATAGGCCGCTAGTGGATTTTCGTTGCAGCCAGTCGGACCCGCCGCTCGGCGACGGCGAAGGATGGAACCCGACCACCGCCGGCCCGGCGGACGGCGACGCTGGAAACATCACATCCAGACACTATGGTGGACCCATGAGACCGCGGCGCGCCCCGAAGATCCGGATGCTCATCGCCGTGGCGTCGTTATGGAGCGCCGGGCTCGTTCACGGAGCCGCCGCCGCGCCGAGCGCTGACGCCCTGATCAAGGCGGCCATCGACAACTGGCGGGCGGGAAGCTCGCGCACCGAGATCGCCATGACGGTGCACCGCCCGGCGTGGGAGCGTTCGCTGAAGATGACGGCCTGGACCCGGGGCGACGACGACGCCCTGGTCCGCTTCACCGCGCCGGCCAAGGACGCGGGCAACGCCACCCTCAAGCTCGGCGACGACACCTGGGTGTTCAATCCCAAGCTCAACCAGGTGATCAAGCTGCCCGCCAGCATGATGGGCCAGTCGTGGATGGGCTCGGACTTCTCGTACAACGACCTGTCCAAGGCCGACGACATCCTGACCGACTACACCCACAGGATCCTGGGCGCACAATCGAAGGGCGGCCACACGGTCTACTCGATCCAGGCGACGCCCAAGCCCGGCGCGCCGGTGGTCTGGGGCAAGCTCGTGGCCGAAGTGCGCGAGGACGGCGTGCTGGTCGGCGAGACCTACTTCGACCAGGACATGAAGCCGGTCAGGACCATGACCACCGACCAGATCGGTCCGTTGGGCGGGCGGCCCTATCCGAAGGTCATGACCATGCGGCCCGCTGGCGAGCCCGGCAAGTGGACGCGCATCGAGACCACGGCCGGCCGGTTCGACCTTTCCCTGCCCGGGTATCTGTTCACCGTGTCCAACCTGCAGAACCCGAGGGACTGATCCGTGCTCCTGGAGCTGGCGTGGCGGAACCTCTGGCGCCAGCCGCGCCGCTCGGTCCTGAGCCTGGTCTCCATCGTGCTCGCCTGCGTGGTCGCGGTCTTCCTGCTGTCGCTGCAGCGGGGCGCCTATGGGACGATGAAGGAGAACGTGCTGCGCTTGATCGACGGCTTCGCCCAGGTGCAGCCGGCGGGCTACGCCGAAGACCCGGACCTTCGAAAGACCATCGACGATCCGGCTGCGCTCGGCGCGCGCCTGGTCAAGGCCAGGGGCGTGACCGCCGCCGCGCCGCGGGCGGCGGCCTATGTCATCCTCGCCAACGGCGAACGCAGCTATGGCGCGGCCGCGCTCGGGGTCGATCCCGACAAGGAGCGCAAGGTCTCCTCCCTCGCCGCCACCATCGTGAGGGGACGCTACCTGACCCGTGAAGACGACGACGCCGTGGTGATCGGCCAGGGGCTGGCGCGGAACCTGAAGATCGCGCCGGGCGGCCGGCTGACCCTGCTCGGCGAGGCCCGGGACGGCTCGGTGGCGGCCGACGTGCTG
The DNA here is from genome assembly GCA_963775275.1 of uncultured Alphaproteobacteria bacterium. Classification (GTDB taxonomy): domain Bacteria; phylum Pseudomonadota; class Alphaproteobacteria; order Caulobacterales; family Caulobacteraceae; genus JANWHQ01. The sequence continues at coordinate 4,452,662 of CAVZII010000005.1, forward strand.
CGGGTCGTGGGCGTCTTCTCCACCGGCGCGGCCCAGGCGGACCGCCAGCTGGTCGAGCTGCCGCTCGCAAGGTTCCAGGCAGACTTCGCCATGGACGGGCGGGTCAACCTGATCGTCCTGGCCGGCGCCCATCTGGGCGATGTGCAGGCGAGCCTTCCCGAGCTTCGCCGCATCGCCCGGCCCGACGGGCTGGTCGTGCGCGGCTGGGCCGAACTGGAGCCCGCGCTGAACGACGTGATCATCCTGGACGCCAGCTTCTCGGTGCTGCTCTACGTCAGCCTGGTGGTGCTGGTGGTGTTCATCATCCTGAACACCCTGCTGATGTCGGTGCTGGAGCGCACGCGCGAGTTCGGGATGCTCTTGGCCATCGGCATGCGTCCGGCCCAGATCGGCCGGATGGTCTGGATCGAGCTCCTGATCCTGGCCGGGGGCGGGGCGGCGCTGGGCGCGGCGATCGGCGTCGCGCTCACCGCCTGGACGGCGATCCATGGCATCGCCTTCTCGGGCGCCGAGGCCCTGTTCTCGCAGTGGCATATGCCCTCGACCCTCTATCCGCGGCTGGACCCGGTCAGCGCCCTGGCCGGGCCGCTGGCCATCGCGGCCGCGATCGCCCTGGCGGGGACGGGCCCCTTCGCGCGGGTGATGCGGCTGAAGGCGGTCCCGGCGATGAGGGCGGCGTGAGGGCGCGTCTTCGCCTGCTCCTGCCCCTGGCGTGGCGGAGCCTCTGGCGCAATCCGCGGCGTACGGTGATCACCCTGATGGTGGTCGCGGTCGGGCTGTGGTCGATTCTCGTCTTCGCCGTGCTGTTGCAGGCGTGGGCCCAGAGCAGCCGCGACACCACCTTGAAGCTGGTGACCGGCGAGGGCGAGCTCCACGCGCCCGGCTACCTGGACGACCCCACCGCCGCCCACGCCATGGCGCCGCCCGGCCCGCGCCTCGCCGCCCTGCTCGCCTCGCCCGACGTGACCGCCCGCGCTGCGCGGACGCGCGTCGGCGCCATCGTCCAGAGCGAGTACCGGACCTTGCCGCTCACGCTGATCGGCGTGACGCCCGACCAGGAGCGAGGCGTGTCCATGATCCCGTCGCAGGTCGCCCAGGGGCGCTACCTGACCGGCCCCGACGATGCGGGGATCGTGCTCGGCCGCCACATCGCCCGACGGCTGAAGACGCGCGTGGGCAAGCGCGTGGTGATCATGGCCCAGGGCGCCGACGGCCATCTGGCCGAGCAGGCCTTCCAGGTGGTCGGCCTCTACGCCGCTGCGCAGGAAGCCGAGGACGAGTTCGCCTTCACCGGGATCGGAACCGCGCGGTCGATGCTGCAGATGGGCGACGGCGCCTCGGAGATCGCTTTCGACGCCAGGAGCGACAAGGCGCTGGCGGGGCTGATCGCCCAGATGCGGCAGGCCGCCCCCGGGCTCGACATCCAGAGCTGGCGGACGCTGGCCCCCCTCGCCTACGCCGTCAGCACCTTCTTCGAGGAGTTCGTGATGATGTGGTTTTGGATGATGTTCGCCCTGATGGCGATCGGCATCGTCAACACCCAGCTGATGGCCGTGTTCGAGCGCCGGCGCGAGTTCGGCCTGCTGCAGGCGCTGGGCATGCGCCCCCGCCTGGTGCTGCTGGAAGTCGCGCTGGAGTCGACCCTGCTGGTGGGCGCGGGAGTCCTCGTAGGCCTCATGCTCTCGATCATCACCGTCCTGGCCTTCCCCAAGGGGCTGGACCTCGGCTTCCTCGGCCGCGGCGCGGAGTCCGTCGGCGCCGGGCGCATCCTCTATCCACGCGTCGATCCGGGCGTGTTCGCGCTCTACGGCGCCGTCGTCTGGGGATTGGGCGTGGTCGCGACCCTGTGGCCCGCCCACAGCGCCTCCAAGGTCAGCCCGGTCGAGGCGATGGCGCACGCGGCCTGACGGAGGAACGGAATGATCGTCCAGTGCCGCGGCGTCGCCAAGACCTATCGCCAGGGCGCGCTCGACGTGCCGGCCCTGCGCGGCGTCGACCTCGACATCGGCAAGGGCGACTTCGCCTCGCTGGCTGGACCCTCCGGCTCGGGCAAGACCACGCTGTTGAACCTGATCGGCGGGCTAGACGCGCCGACTTCCGGCAGCATCCGCATCGACGGGGAGGAGATCACCGGCCTCGGCGCCGACGCCCTGGCGGACCTGCGGCTGCGCGAGATCGGTTTCGTGTTCCAGGCCTACAACCTGATCCCGGTGCTGAGCGCCGCAGAGAACGTGGAGTTCATCCTGCAGCTCCAGGGCGTGGGCCGCGACGAGCGGCGCGAGCGGGCCAAGGCGCTGCTCGCCGAGGTCGGCCTGGCCGGGCTGGAGGACCGCCGCCCCGCGCGCCTGTCCGGCGGGCAACAGCAGCGCGTGGCCGTGGCGCGGGCCCTGGCGAGCCGCCCGACGATCGTCCTGGCCGACGAGCCCACCGCCAACCTCGATTCCAGGACCGCGGAGGCGCTGATCGACCTGCTATCGACCTTGAACGAGAGCCAGGACGTCACCTTCCTGATGGCCACGCACGACCCCCGGGTGATCGCGCGCACGCGTCGCCGCATCGTGCTCACCGATGGGCGGATCACCGCCGACGAGCGCGCCGCCGGGGTCGGATGAGGCTCTGGACGCGCAGGTCCGGATCTGCTGCTGCTGCTGCTGCGGCCGCGCTGGCCCTCGCCGCCGCGTGGCCGGCGCAGGCGGCGGGCGTGCACGGGCGGCTCGAGCTGCAGGGCGTCTATGCCGCCGAGGACTCGCAGGGCCTCTCCGCAGCGCTGGGCGAGCAAAGGCGCACGGATGCGCTCGGTGACCTGCGCGTCAGCTTCGAGCCGCGCGCCGGCCCCTGGAGCTTCGCCATCGAGGACGAGCTGAGCTTCGACGCCGGGGACGGACCGACGCTGGCCCGGCGGCGCGCAGCGCTGGGCGTCTTCCCGGACGCGCCGCCGGCCACCTGGTGGGACCTCGACGCCACGCTCGCGGACGATCCACACCTTCGCGCGACCCAGCGGATCGACCGGCTGTGGATCGGCTGGACCGGCCAGCGCCTGGTGGTGCGGGCCGGACGGCAGGCCCTGACCTGGGGCGCAGGGCTGGTGTTCCGGCCGATGGACCTGTTCGATCCCTTCGCCCCTGACGCCACCGACCTGGAGTACAAGCCCGGGACCGACATGCTCTATGGCCAGTGGCTGTTCGACGACGGCTCGGACCTGCAACTGGTCGCGGTCCCGAGGCCGCCCAGATCGGGCGCGGGCGTGACCTCGGACGCCAGCTCCTACGCCCTGCGCTACCACGCCGCCGTCGGCCGGCTGCAGACCACCTGGCTCGCCGCGCGCGACCACGGCGACTGGACGTTCGGCGCGGGCCTCGCCGGTCAGCTCGCGGGCGCGGCCTGGAACCTGGAGGTCGTCCCGACGCTCGTGCGCGGCGGCGGGACTGCGGTCTCCATGATCGCCAACATCTCCGACGCGCTGAAGCTCGCCGGCCGCGACGCTACGGTGTTCGCCGAGTACCACCGCAACGGCTTCGGCCTCGGCGGCGGCTACGCCCTGGACCAGCTGCCCGCGCCGCTGAGGGACCGCCTGGCGCGCGGCCAGGTGTTCGACACCGGCCGCGACTATCTGGCCGTGGGCGGGACCTGGCAGGTCACGCCCCTGGTCCAGCTGGCGCCGACAGCAATCGTCAACCTGGATGACGGCAGCGCCTATGTCCTGGCGCAGGCGAGCGTGTCCGTGCGCGAGAACCTCGACCTCGTCGCCGGCCTCCAGGCGCCCATCGGCCCGCCGCACACCGAGTTCGGCGGCCTGCCGCTGACGGAGACTGCTGCGCCCTTCCTGGAGACGCCGGCCCGAGCCTACCTGCAGCTCAGGCGCTATTTCTGAACAGCCGCCGCCCGCTCAGGGCGCGGACTTGACCTGGCCCCGGATCTCGCCGCCCGGATAGGCCGCAGTGTGGATGTTGAAGTACCACATGCCGGCCCTGAGATCGCCGATCTGGGCGTCGGTCAGGGCGGCGGTCCCCTGCATCGGGTTGGAGAGGTCCTTGACCGGCACGACGGGCGGCGCGTTCTTGCCCGGCGCCGCCGGCCCATGGAAGTGGGCGGCGGTGACCGGACCGGTCAGGCCGGAATAGGTCGCCGTGTAGGTGAGCATCTTGGACTCGGTGTCGAGCGCGGCGTCGATCTCGCCGGTCCCCTTGGAGGTGGTCGGCGGAACCTCCTGGCTTCCCTTCAACTGGGCCTTGAAGTGCAAGGTCGCCGCGCCGGCAGGGCCGGCCGCTAGAAGGACGAGCGCCGCAGCGGCGCCGAGCCGTCTGGTCATCATCGCAGATACTCCCTGAGCCTTTCGAGGAACGTCCCGGGGCCGACCCCTGCCGTCTTCACGGGTGTTTCGAACGGCGGTCCGTCCCGACATGAACGCGGAACGGCGGCGGTTGGGTCCAAGGCTGTCGCCGCGAAACGAAGGGCGGGCCGACGGAAAGCTCGGCCGGCTTCGTGCGTTCAACCCTCATCAAGCATGAACTGGAGAGCTCGATGAGACATTCCATGCTCGCAACGATCGCCGCCCTCGGCGCGGCCGCGGCGCTTTCGGCCTGCGCCACCGACGGCTACTACGCCGGCGGCCCCTACGGCGGCGTGGGCTTCGACGCCTATTACGACGGCTTCTACGGCCCCTACTACGGCGGCTACTGGGGCCCGGACGGCGGCTTCTACTACTATACGGACAGCGGCCATCGGCACTGGCGCCGCGACGAGGGCAACCACTTCCACCACGAAGGCGGGCACGGCATGCGCCACGTGCGCGGCGATCACGCGCCGGGCGGCGGAGACGGCCATCGCGACCGTCGTGGCGGCCGCTAGTGTGGTGGATCAGAAGTTCGCATGATGATGGCGGCGCCCTCGGCTGCGAACTTCTGATCCGTAAACCACACTAGAATCATACATTTGCTAGTGTCCTTATCGATTCCGAAGTTCGCATCCGCCTTGCAAATGCGCTGGCGAACTTCGGAATCGGGACACTAGGTCACAGACCCATAAACGGGATTCACAAGTTGGCCGAACGCTGATTTAACCTTCTCATTGGAGGAGGTTGAGATGGCTCGTTTCGATCTGACGGATTTCGAGTGGTCGGTGATCCAGCCCCTGCTGCCGAACAAGCCGCGGGGCGTGCCTCGGGTGGACGATCGGCGGGTGCTGAACGGGATTTTCTGGCGGCTTCGAACGGGAGCGCCTTGGGCGGACATTCCCGAGCGGTACGGCCCGCACACGACCTGTGTGAACCGGTTCAACCGTTGGCGCAAGGCGGGCGTCTGGGACCGTCTTCTGCAAGCGGTGTCAAAGGCTTATGACGGCGACATCCAGATGATCGATTCCTCGTCGATCCGGGTGCATCAGCACGCCGCCAACGCCAAAAAAAAGCTGACCGATCCGGTTGCATGGGTCGCTCGCGCGGCGGCCTGACCACCAAGATCCACGCTCTCGTCGACGCCGAGGGACTGCCGATCGCGCTCAAGCTCACCGAGGGGCAGGCTCACGACGGCAAGAGCGCCGAGGACATGCTGCAAAAGATGCAGGCCGGCCAGATCCTGTTGGCCGACCGCGCATACGACAGCGACGCGATGCGCCAGGCCCTGGCCGAGCGCGGCGCCTGGGCCAACGTCAAACCCATGCCGGGCCGCAAGAACGTCCCCGCCTTCAGCGCCTTCCTGTATCGCTACAGGAACCTCGTCGAGCGCTTCTTCAACAAGCTCAAGCACTTCCGAGCCGTCGCCACCCGATACGACAAGCGGGCCGACAACTATCTCGCCGGCGTCAAGCTCGTCTCAATCCGAATCTGGCTGCGTTCTAATGAGTTGGTGGCCTAGTGTCCCGACTCTGACGTTCGTCACCGCCTGGGGCCGCCTCCGAACGAACGTCAGGTTCGTAAACCTCACCAGTCGCTGAAGTCCGGCGCGGCCAAGGCCGGTCTCCGCCCCGCGTGACGGCAGACCGGCCGGCGCCTATGGACGTCGCCGCCGCCTCGCGTCAGAACTGGCCGCCAGGGGAGCACGGCGTCCAGAGACGGCCGGCAGTTCGGGGGAAACGCATGGTCTCGGCGCAGCCGGCCAGGACGGCCACGGGCCGGCGATGGCTCACCTACGAGAACGCCCTTCTCCTGCTCCTGGGGTCGAGCTTCGGCTTCGCCTTCTTCGACCGGCAGGCGATCACCTTCCTCACCCCGTTCATCGTCACCGACCTGCACCTGAACAACACCCAGGTCGGCGCCCTGAGCTCGGGCCTGTCGCTGGCCTGGGCGATCTCGGCCTATGCGGTGGCGGCCTGGTCGGACGCGACGGGCGTGCGCAAGCCGTTCCTGATGGGCGCCATCCTGATCTTCTCGCTGTGCTCGATGGTCTCGGGGCTGGCGGGAAGCTTCGTCATGCTGCTCGCCGCGCGGGTGGTGATGGGCGCCGTCGAGGGGCCGTTCCTGCCGGTGTGCCTGGCGATCATGTCGACCGCGTCCTCGCCCTCGCGGCGCGGACTGAACGTCGGGATCATGCAGAACGTCTTCAGCGCGACACTGCTGTTCCTGGCGCCCATGGTGCTGGTCTGGCTGGCCCAGGGCTGGGGCTGGCGCTCGGCCTTCTTCATCTCCGCCGCGCCGGGATTCCTCCTGCTGCTGCTGGTGGCGCGCTTCGTGCGCGAGCCGGCGCGGGCCGCGGCGACGGCAGCCTCGGCGCGCGAGACCGCCGACGAGGGGCCCAGGCTCGGGATCCTTCAGCTCCTTTCCATCCGCAACATCTGGCTCTGCTGCCTGATCAGCGCCTGCATGGTCGGCTTCCAGTTGATGCTCGCCACCTTCCTGCCGCTCTACTTCGTGCAGTTCCGCCATTTCGAGCCGGCGAAGATGGCCGTGATCATGAGCCTGCTCGGCGTGGCCACGGGGATCGGCGGACCGCTGGTGACGGCCCTGTCGGACCGATTCGGCCGCCGCAGCATGACCGTCGCCTTCTGTCTGGTCGGCCTCTTCGCCCCTGCCGGCGCGATCTTCTTCTCCGGCTCGCTGGTCCTCGCCGGGGGAATGATCCTGGTCGGCTGGATCTCGTCGGGAACCTTCCCGCTGTTCATGGGCGCGATCCCGGGCGAGAGCGCGCCCGCCCGCTATGCCGCCACCGTCATGGGCCTGGTGGTCTGCGTCGGCGAGGTGGTCGGCGGCTTCGTCGCCCCGCTCGCGTCCGGCTGGCTGGCCGACCGGACGAGCCTCGAGGCCCCGATCATCGCCGCGGCCGTGCTGACGCTCTGCGGCGCGGGGCTGGCGCTGCTGCTGAAGGAGACCGCGCCCGCGAGAACCGCCACCGCCTCCTCGCCGATGTAGAGGCGCACCGCGCCCGGCAGCTCGCCGGCGGCGCTGTCGTCCCTCAGCCGCGCCTCCATCCGGCGGATCAGCAGCATCCGCTCGTAGAGCTCGAGCAGCTGGTCATCGGACGGCGCGAAGTTCCACTGGCCGCTCATGCTCGTTTCCTCCGCGGCGAGTCCTAGCCCCGCCCAGATCCGTAGCGTCGACAACGATCGCCGCGCCGCCCGGCGGTCGGCCGCACAGTGAAACGGGCCGGCTATGAATTGAAGACGGCGTAGGCCCTGGCCTCGACGCTGATGCGGATGCCCTTGTCGGCGGGACAGGACGGATCGGTGAAGGCGCTGTGCGGCGCGCCGGCGAGCCAGACGGGCTCGTTGCCGTAGGCGCGGAAGATCAGAGCCTCGTCCGGGCGCATGTCGCTGAAGTAGATCCAGCGGTGCGCCGGGTTGTGGCGCACCAGATAGGCCTCGGCGGTCATCCAGGGCTCGGGCCCCTCGTCGTAGACGCCGTCGGCCTCCACCAGGTCCTCGCGCGCGACGGTGCGCACGTCGCAGACCGCCAGCGGCATGTCCTGGGGCGGGTCGGAGACCACTCGCCAGATGTTGTAGCCGACCAGCCGCTCGCCGGGCTTCAGGTCCTCGGCCTCGATCCCGAAGAAGCGGCTCGGAACCAGGCCGTGGGCGGTCCTGGGCGTGCAGTCCACGTGCGGGAAGTAGGCCGGCTGGGAGTTGGAGCCGGTCATGTAGCGGGGAGAGCGCGGCGAGAACCGCATGTGCCCGCCGGGGAAACCCACCACCCGCTTGGCGCCGGTCACGCTGCGGATCAGCTCGGCCAGCTCCTGACCGTACCTGGCCCGCACCTCGGAACGGTCGGCGAAGTCCCGGATCGCCGTCTTGTGCGGGGCGAGCATGACCCCTTCGCGCTCGAGCGTCGGCGGCTCCGCCCAGGTGCGCGCGTCGTGGAAGGTCACGGCCTGCACGTCCTGGCGCCAGTTGTCGCGGCGGTGGTCCTGGGCGTGGAAGCGCGGCTTCTCCGGCGCGCCGCCGAAGTAGCTGATGGACGCCTCCACCGTCCGGCCCGAGGGCGCCGGGTCCTGCGGCATGATCGCCTCCCTATGGCGTTTCGCTCACCGTCCAGGCGGCCGGCGGGTCCGTCAAGCCCGGCTGGTCAGTGCGCGGTCTGGGCGCCGTCGATCACGAAGGTCTGGCCGGTGGCGAAGCTCGCCATGTCCGAGCAGAGGTAGAGCACCATGCCGGTGATCTCCTCGGGCTGGGCGGCGCGGCCCACGGGGCTGTGCTCGATCAGCGCCTTCAGGAAGGCCGGATCGTCGATCCAGCGCTGGGTCATGGGGGTCTGCACGAACCCGGGGGCCAGGGCGTTGATGCGGATGTTGCGCCCGGCGTAATCCAGGGCGCCGGCCTTGGTGAGGCCTATGACCCCGTGCTTGGCCGCGACGTAGGGCGCCATGCCGGGGTCGGCCACCAGTCCCGCGATGGAGGCGGTGTTGACGATCGCCCCGCCGCCCGCCTTCAGCATGTGGCGGATCTCGTACTTCATGCACAGGAACACGCCCAGCAGGTCCACCGCCAGGATGTCGTCGAAGACGTCGTCCGCCATCTCGGCCAGCGGCAGGGTCGGCGGCAGGATCCCGGCGTTGTTGAAGGCGCAGTCGAGCCGGCCAAAGGCCGAGACGGTGGCGTCCACGAGGTCGGACACCTGCTTGGCCTTGCGCACGTCGGTGGGCCTGAAGAAGGCCTGACCGCCGAGGGCGTTGATCTCGGCCACCGTCTCGTTGGCGCGCTCGTCGACGTCGCCGATGGCCACCATGGCGCCCTGTCTGGCGAAGGCGACGGCCGTCGCGCGGCCGATGCCGGTGGCGCCGCCGGTGACCAGGACGGCCTTGCCTGTGTAGTCGAGCAGATTGGGCGCCATCGGGCTCTCCTGGAGACTGGTCGGACCGCTCAGGCCGTGATCTGCGAGCCGTCGGCCCAGCTCGTATGGTAGCCGGGACGAAGGCGGATCGGCAGGCGCAGCGTCGCGAAGGGGCCCGCCTCGATGTCCTGGGCCTCGAACAGGAAGACGTCGGTGCGCATCTCCCTGGCGCGGGTGGCGACCTGGATGACGTAGCCGTCGCCCTCGCTCGCGCCGGGCCTGCGCGGGATGAAGCAGGGCTCCTGCAGGGGCGTGTCCTCGCCCGCGTCGAAGACCTTGGTCCGACCGGTGGAAAGATCGAGGTGGCCCAAGGTGTTGCGCGTCCCGCCGAAGCCCAGGATCCAGCCGTGGCGGTAGGGAGACATCTGGTAGCGGTCGTCGGTCCTGGGGAACTCGCCGACGAAGTCGGTGAGCTGGGTCGCGCTCTCGAAGCCGTCGGAATTGGACGCCATGTCCACCGTCCAGCGCGTCATCCGCGAGGCGGCCCTGGACGGGTCCCAGGGTTTGTCGATCTCGGGGAAGAACGGGAACATGTTGCCCTCGGCCCGCGGCACGTCGATCGAGACCCTGGTCCCCTCGTTGAACGCGTTCATCACGTGCGAGCAGAACTGGTTGGGCGCCTTGAACCAGCGGATGTCGGCGCCCTCCCCGCCCCGCGGCATCACGCCGAGGAAGATGTCCTTGCTGGAATCCCAGGCGTAGTGCGGCTTGCCGGCTTTCAGCGCCTCTTCGCCCACGCCGCAGACCGGGATGATCGGGAAGATCACATAGTCGCGGGTCACGCCCCAGTCGTGCAGCATCGAATAGTAGGGGACCTGGAACCAGGCGTGGTGCGTGACCCGGCCTTCGGGACTGATCTCGTAGTAGCAGACGTCCCTGGAATAGAGCCCCTTGCCGGCGAAGCCGAAGGCGATCATCTGGCCCGTCTGCGGGTCGATCTTGGGGTGGGCGGTGAAGGTCGGCCCCGGCAGGGTCCCCCCGAAATCCCAGGCGCTGTCCAGGGTCTCCAGCGTCAAGGGATCCATCGCCACGGGCGGGGAGTCCTCGCGCAGCGCCAGGAGCTTGCCGGCGAAGACCACCGGATTGGTGTTGGCGAGGTTGCGGTTCATCCCCTGGACCGAGGGGTCGTCGGTGAAGGGGTTGCGATACTTGCCGAAGAGTGCGCGGCCGGCCGCCCGCTCGGCCTTGAACCGCTCGGTCCTGACGTAGCGGTGGGTCAGGCTGACCCGCCCGCCCTTGAACCGGAAGGTCGAGACCGAGCCGTCGGCGTTGAACGGCACGTCGTCCAGGAACCTCGGCGGGTACTGGTGATCGGGCGCGACGCGGTAGAAGGCGCCGTCGAGGTCCTCGGGCAGCCGGCCCTCGACCTCCAGGTCGGCGATGTCGACCTCGATCCGGCTCGGCGCATTGACGCCCCGGAACATGGGAATGTCGGGAAACATCCGCATCGGCGATCCTCCGCACCGGCCGTCATCTAGCACGCCCGCGCGGGCCGGGCGCGAGTTGGCGGCGCCTGCCGAACCGTTGTCAAGACATCGTTCCTGACCTGCCCGCCGAGGCGGCGGCTGGCCGTGGAAGGCGCCCGCCGCGCCCGCATTGATCGAGGAACAGCTCACGGGGAGAATGACCCGCGTTGATTCCGGCGCCCGGCGACGGCGTCCGGAGCGGTCAGGACCCGGCTGGGGGAGGGTTTCTCGAGTGGCGATCCGCAGGCCGAACCTGGGGCGGGGCGCGCGGGCGAGCGCCGCTGCGCCCGACAGCCCCACGGCCGCCATGGACGGCTTCATCACGGTCCGCATCGTGCAGCTGGCCGAGATCATCAGCCGCGGCGCGAGCCAGGTCTTCGAGACGCGGTTCGGGGTCAAGAACACCGAGCTTCGCATCCTGGTCCACCTGGCGCGCGGGCCCCTGGCCGTCAACGAGCTGGCCCGGCGCACCCACGTGGACAAGGGCTGGATCAGCCGCTCACTGCGCGCCCTGGAGGCGCGCGGCCTGGTCGTGCGAACCCCGCACCCCACCGACAGCCGCGCGTCCCTGGTCTCGCTGACCGATCAGGGCGAGGCCCTGGTCGACCGCTTCGCGCCCGTGGCCGCGGCGCGGAACCGGCGGCTCTTGGCGGGCCTGGACGAGGCGGAGGTCCGCCGCATCTTCGACGCCCTGATGCTCAGGGCCGAGGACATCCTGATGAACCCGAACCTGTCCGGACCCGAGCCCCTGCCCCCGCCCCCGCCGGGCGCGCGCGCCGCGCGGCGGGGCCGCAAGCCTTCAGGCGCCTGACGCGAGGTCTTCGGCGGACCGTCCCGCTGGCGCGGCCGCAGTCTTGGCGATCCCCTCGGCGCGCGGCCCGAGGCAGTGGGCGGACGCGAGATAGGCCCCGTCGGCCATCCGCTGCCAGACCAAGCCGCGGTCGGCCAGCGTCTTCAGCACCCGCAGCAGCGTCGCCTTGGGAAGGCCGGTCAGGACGTGAAGATCGCGAAGGCGCACGCCGCTCTCGGCCCGCACGGCCTGCAGCACGTCCAGGCCCCGCTCCAGAGCGCGGATCGTCCGGGCCGGCGAGGCCGCGGGCCGCCGGGAAGACATCGTCGCGCGCTGGTTGATGGCGTCCATGGCGTGAACCGCGATCCGCAGGCCAATGGCGCGGGCCAGCTCATTGATTACGTTGTGCAGACAACAAGATCAACCGGCCGCCGAGGCTCTCGGCGGCGAAGACGCCTTGTGGAGCCGTGCGCCGCGGCGCGTCAGCGGATGTCCGGAAGAATGGCGGTGACGGAGTCCGCCGACATTGAGTTCGGTGAGGTCCGAGGCATTCCCGGAAAGCTTCTCTAGCGATTTGATTTTATTGTACTCTTCTGGTCGACTTGTGCGAAGACATCCAATGTGGTTCAGAGAAAGCCGACGCAAATTTGTAGGCTGAATTGTGGATTGAATATGGCCCGGACGATCCATCGCCTTACCGCACGGACAGTGTCGGCCGCGTCCAAGCCGGGCCTCTATTCGGACGGCGCCGGCCTGAACCTGCGAGTGACACCCTCAGGCACCAAAGGCTGGGTGTTCCGATATATGCTTCAGGGGAAGCCTAGAACCATGGGCCTTGGCCCCGTCCGCGACGTCTCCCTCGCCGATGCACGGGCCGCAGCTCACGGTGCAGGCTCCTCCTCCGCGATCGTCGCGATCCCATCGACCTCCGCAAGGCCAGAAACGAAATGAGGTCTGGCTAGAGCAAGCCGGAACCAGGACCTTCCATGATTGCGCAGAAGCTTATCTCGCATCGCACCGAACTGGCTGGAAGAACAAGAAACATGTCGCCCAGTGGGCGGCGACTTTCCGACCTACGCCTACCCGGTCATCGGCAACCTGCCCGTCCAGGCGATCGACACTAATCTCGTGCTGAACGTGCTCGAGCCCGTGTGGCACACGAAGACTGAAACCGCGTCGCGGGTCCGTGGACGGATGGAGTCCATCCTCGATTGGGCGACTGTCAGGAAGTATCGGGTTGGTGAGAATCCGGCACGATGGAAGGGACACCTCGACAAGCTACTGCCTCAGCGCTCTCGCGTGCGCGCCGTCGTGCACCACGCCGCCCTACCCTATTCCGACGCCCCCCAATTCATTGCCCGTCTGCGCCAGCTTCACAGCTTCAGCGCGCGCGGCCTGGAGTTCGCCATTCTCACAGCTGCCCGCACCGGGGAAGTCATCGGCGCGACGTGGAACGAGTTCGATCTTCGTGCCGGTGTGTGGGCCATCCCCGCCAGCCGAATGAAGGCGAAGCGCGAGCACCGGGTCCCGCTCTCCGACGCGGCCAATTCGGTTCTGATGGAGTTGAAGGAATTCACGGACGGTGACTTCGTTTTCCAAGGCGGGCGACAGGGACGGCCGCTCTCGAACATGGCGTTTCTGCAGCTTCTGAAGCGCCTGAATCGCTCAGATCTGACGGTGCATGGATTCCGATCCACCTTCCGTGACTGGGCCGCGGAGCGGACTGACCACTCTCACGAGGTCATCGAAATGGCGCTGGCTCACACCATCTCGAACAAGGTCGAGGCCGCCTATCGTCGTGGTGACCTTTTCGAGAAGAGGCGTGTTCTACTCCAGGACTGGGCTGCATTCCTTGGGCCCGTAAATCTTCCCGAAGTAGCGTCGCCTTCGGGAAGATTCTCAGCTCGCCGCCCCAGCGGCCAAGCGTCGAGAGAATTCCCTCATCGACGATCAGCGCCGAAATCTGGGTTACTGTCCGAGGCGTCCGAACTAAGTACTCGGCCACCTCGGCCTCGCTCACGCCGAAATCCATGACCCGTGCGATGCTGTGCTTGGCCATTTGCATGAGGTCCTTCAGCGTTTGCATTGGCCTCCCAAAAGCGCACACGCGGAGGCCCGGCAGCCACCACTTATTCGCCAGTTTCCTGTGATCATTCAATCAGATATGCTGCTCTACGTGTACAAAGACCAGCAATCATACCAACACGCTCTATCGGGGCTGTTCGAGGCCAGACTGATTTCAGCACGTTCTGCGCTTTGTGACTCCGTGGGTGTCCACTGAGCCGTTATTGGACCCGATCAGCCACTTTGGAGGTTTGCCTCGCGGAGGGGATGGAGTACCGTTTCACCAGGGCAAGTTGAGTTATCAGCGCTTGAACCGGCGTGCTGGACCGGGGGGTAGGTGGAATGAAGTCGATCGTATGCGGTCTTGCGGCCGCGCTGTTGCTTCTGGCTCCGACGCAGTCGTTCGCCCAGAAGGGCAAGCCCGTCGTGGCCATCTATCAGATGGACGATCTCACGCGCAGCGGACAGGCCGAGACCTTCTCGGCGATGATCGAGACCGCGATCGAGACCACCAACAAGTTCCGCGTGATCGAGCGCCAGCACCTGGGCACCCTGGTCGGCGAGCAGCAGCGGGCCAAGGCGGGCCTGGTCACCTCCAACCACCCGGGCAAGGTCGGCGGCTTCGAAGGCGCGGACTTCCTCATCTACGGGACGATCACGACGCTTTCGCTGGTGAGCAAGGCAGACTTCGGCGCCAACATCGGAACCAGCTTCGTCGCCGGCCTGCTCGGCGCGCGCAACCAGCCGATGCCCAACTGCAACGACACCTATGCGACGCTCGGAGTCGACATCAAGATCACCGACGCGGACACGGGCGAAGTCAGGTACGCGACCCGCATCAACGAGAAGCAGAAGTCCTCGGCCGCCTGCGGCGGACGCCGTCGGCCAGATCGACGCGGCCGCGCTGCTGCGCTCGGCGGCGGACAATGTCGCCACGGACTTGGTCACGACCATCTATCCGATCCAGATCGCTGCCGTGGAGCCAGATGGCACCATCGTCCTGAACTATGGCCAGGGCGCCGTGGAACAAGGGTCTGTGATGGGCGTCTACTCCAAGGGCGCAGCCATCCGCGATCCCGCCACCGGCGAAGTCATCGCCAACGACGAGACGAACCTCGGCTTCATCCAGGATCACCGACGTGCTGGGCCGCATCTCCAAGGCGATGCCGATCAGCGAGTTCACTTCCGCGCCGGCCATAGGCTCCATCGTCAGGCCGGCGACCGACGACGACATGCACAAGCTCGACGACATGCGTAAGAAAGGCGGTGATGGGCGCCGCCTCCTTGAAGAAGCTCGCGCGCCGGTCCTTTCGCGGAAGAGGGCTGCTCGCCGCGGTCCTCGCGGTGGGCGTCGCCTTCGCCGCGCAGTCGGGGCAGGCGCGGGTACCCCGACTATCCACATCGGCAGGATCAGCAGCGAGAAGACCTGCACGCTCTATCAGGAGTTTGCCGGCCGCTCGGCGTTGGTGGCGACGCCCTATGCGCTGGCCGCCACCTCGAGCTGGGTCACCTGGCTGGTCCGCGACTGCGTCGACAATTTCGCGGCGATCCGCACCAGCCTGGAGGCTGCGCTCGCCGCATCCGGCAAGTTCGCGATCACGCCCGGCCGGGCCGCCTATACCGTGGGCGGCCGCATCTCCGACGTCGGAACCAGCGGACAATCGGCGGCGGGGACGGACTTCGGGGTCGGCTCCGATCAGCTGTTCGTCAACATGGACGTCACGGTGAAGGAGTGCATCCGGCCGCATCGTCTATGGCGGGCTGCTGACGAAGCACATCGAGGCCGCGCGGCGCCGACACACCGGGGTTCAGCACCAGCAGCGGCCAGTCGGGCCAGGCGCTCTACACCGAGTTGCAGCACCAGGTGGCGCTGGCGGTAGCGCGGCTGGTGGCGTTCCATGTCGTACCGTTGAGGGTGGTCAGCAGCGACGGCGGGCAGATCCAGCTCAACTACGGCTCGCCGCTCCTGAAGCTCGGCACGATCGTCCAGGCGACCAGTCCCGATGGCTTGACCACCGTGCGCTACAGCGTCACCTCGGCCTCGCCCGGCTCGGCGGCTGCCCAGGCCGAGGGTGATGCCGACGCCTCGCGCATCACACCCGGAAGCGTGGCGAGCGTCATCGAGGCCGACGACCCCGCCGCCAACGGGCGCCGCTACAAGAAGGTGGACCTGCCCTGAACCCGCCGCGCAGCCGGATGATTCGAGCCGGGCATCCGATCGGGCATGGGGTTGTTCGCCGGCAACGGGATCGCATCCGCGTTCAGCCAGATGAACCTTCCGGCCTCGGCGAGCCGACGGCGCACCGCGAACTGGTCGTGGGAATGGGCGCGATCGCCGGTGATCACGAGGGTGATCGCGGCGACGTCGTCGACGTCCGCCAGGGCGTTGCAGCCGTGGACGCGCCAGAATTCCGCGGCCACCTTGGCGGCGACGTCAGGGTCGGCCGCCCGCTTGGGATCGCCGACCAGGTCGATGTTCAGCATCTTGCCGTACTCGGCATAGTTCGCCTTGCCGGTGATCTGGATGAAGCCCCGGCCGAGGTAGTTGTAACCTTCTTCGGCGCCGTTGCCGAGGTCGTCCCGATCTCCGTAGATGATGTCGCCGATGTACTTCTGATCGTACTTGCCGCCCTTCTGAGCTTCGGCGGCGATCTTCTTGGCCATCTCGTGGGAGGTGACCTCGAACTCCTTGGCCAGCTTCTTGACGTTCTCGAAGGCCGCGAGGCGGTCCACCGCCGAGTCGCTGCGGTAGACGAGGCTCTCCGTCAGTGAGGTGAAGTACTTGGACTCCACGGTGAGCTGGGCGACCCAGTGCCTTACCCGGTCGGGCGTGTTGATCTCCCCAAGACCGCGGGCGGCTTCAAGGACGGGCGCGTAGGCGTTCGCCGCGCCCAGAGTGATCAGGCTCGAGAGCTTCCGCAGCCGCTCGGGCGTGATGCGGCGCTTGTCGGCCTGGCTCGCCAGAGGCGCGGGCGGCGCGGCGGCGCCCGCGGGCGTCTGCGACCTCGTCGCGCCGTTCGGCGTCTGGCGCCTGCGCCCGATCACCGTGCGCGCCCGTCAGCTGTAGTCGTAGCGGAAGCCCTTGCCGTCCGTGCCGATGGCGATGCCGCTGACCACCGCGCCGCTCATCTGGCGGTTTGGCCGCTCGATGGAGAGCTCCGGCAGCATGGTGTTGGTGAGGATCGCGTCGATCACGCGCCCGCCGGAGGCCACCTCGTCGCAGCGCGAGACGATCAGGTCCACCACGCCCTGGTCGTAGCTGAACGCGATCCCGTCATTCTGCTCGATCCGTTGCTTGATACGGTCGAGTTGCAGCCGGACGATCCCCTGCAGCATCGCGGGAGACAGCGGATAGTAGGGCAGGACGATCAATCGACCGAGCAGGGCGGGAGAACACCTTCAGGAGGTCCGGCCTTAGCGCCTGGGCGAGACGCTTCCGGATCCGGCTTCATCTCCTCGTCCTCCGACAGAGCTTCATGATGAGGTCCGAGCCGACATTCGAGGTGAGCAGGATCAGCGTGTTCCTGAAGTCGATCCGCCGGCCCTCGCCATCCTCCATCATGCCCTTGTCGAAGACCTGGAAGAAGATCTCGTGGACGTCGGGGTGGGCCTTCTCGACCTCGTCCAGCAGCACGACGCTGTAGGGCTTGCGGCGCACGGCCTCGGTCAGCCGTCCGCCCTCGCCGTAGCCGACATAGCCGGGCGGCGCGCCCTTGAGCGTGGAGACGGTGTGCGCCTCCTGGAACTCGCTCATGTTGATGGTGATGACGTGTCGTCGCCGCCGTAGAGCTGCTCGGCGAGCGCCAGGGCCGTCTCGGTCTTGCCGACGCCGGAGGGGCCGACGAGCAGGAACACGCCGTTGGGCTTGCTGGGGTTCTCGAGCCCGGCCCGCGCGGTCTCGATCCGCTGGGCGATGGTCGTCCAAGCGCATGGTCCTGCCCGACGACGCGGCGTCTCCAGCGTGGCCGAGGCCGAGCATCTGCTCGATCTCGTCCGTCAGCATCCTGCCGACCGGTATGCCGGTCCACTCGCCGACGATCGCGGCCACGGCTCTGGTTGACCTCGCCGAACACGGTGGGCTCGTCCTCTGGCCTCGGCGCGACCTTCAGCGGCCTGGTCGAGCTCGGCCTCCAGCGCCGAGGCGTCGGCGCCGTCGTCCTGGCCCGCCGGGGCTGCCCGCGGCGACAGGATGCGATCGTCGAGCGGCTTTCTCCCCTCGCCATTTGGCCTCCACGGACGCCAGCTCGGCTTCGGCCTCGCCCAGCGCCTGCTCGAGCTTGCCCACGCGTTCGGCAGGGACGATCCGACGCCTGCTTCGCGCGTCGGCGGTCTCGAGCTCGAACTCGAGCGGCTCGACCTTGCGGCGGCGTCCTCGACCGCGGCCGGCACGCCGTGCTGGCTGACCGCCACGCGGGCGCAGGCGGTGTCGAGCACGCTGACGGCCTTGTCGGGCAGCTGGCGGGCCTGGATGTAGCGCTGCGACAGCCGGACGGCGGCGCCGATCGCCTCGTCGAGAAGCTGGTCACCTTGTGGTGCGCGCTCCAGCGCCGAGGCGACCGCCGCGGAGCATCCTGACGCGCCTGCTCCTCTCCGGCTCGTCGACCTGGACGACCTGGAAGCGCCGGGTCGAGCGCGGGGTCCTTCTCGATAGTGCTTCTTGTACTCGGCCCAGGTCGTGGCGGCGATGGTGCGCAGCGTGCCGCGGGCCAGCGCCGGCTTCAGGAGGTTGGCGGCGTCCCCGGTGCCGGCGCTTCCGCCTGCGCCGATCAGGGTGTGGGCCTCGTCGATGAAGAGGACGATGGGCTGCGGCGAGCGCTGCACCTCCTCGATCACCTGCTTGCAGGCGGTTCTCGAACTCGCCCTTGACGGAGGCGCCGGCCTGCATCGCCGCGAGATCGAGGGCCAGGAGGCGCACGTCCTTGAGCATCGGCGGCACGTCGCCGGCGGCGATGCGCAGCGCGAAGCCCTCGACCAGGGCCGTCTTGCCCACGCCCGCCTCGCCGACGATGATCGGATTGTTCTGGCGGCGGCGCATCAGGATGTCGATCACCTCGCGGATCTCGGCGTCGCGGCCGACACGGGGTCGATCTGCCCCGGCGCGTGCCGTGGCGGTGAGATCGACGGAATATTTGGCCAGCGCCTCGCCGGCGCTGTCGGACGGCAGCGCCTGGCCGACCATATGGCGCCGACGGGGCGGACGCCTCGGGCAAGGCCGGTCTCGCTCGAGCCGGCGACGATCTGGTTGAAGTCGTCGCCGAGGCGGTCGGCCTGGATCTTCGCGCCACTCCGGCGAGATGGCGAACAGCGCGTTGCGCAGGGTCTGGGTCTTCATCGCGCCGTAGGATCAGATGTCCCGTCCGGGCCCGGTTGGCCGAGAACTTGGAGCGAGCCGTAGAGCCAGGCCTTCTCGGCCGCCTCCTCCACCGCCGGCGCGAAGTCCAAGATCGCCGTGGCGCCCCGCGGCAGAGCGTCCAGCGCGCCACGACGTCGCGCGCAAGTCATGGCGTCGTCGACCTGGAAGCGCGTACGGATGGCGGCGACGTCGTTCAAAGGGTCCTGCAACAGCACATGCAGCCAGTGCACGAGCTCGACGTAGGGGTTGCCCCGCATCTTGCAGAAGCCGGTCGCCGTCTCGATGCTCTTCAGCGCGGTCGCGTTGAGCCGTCCCGACAACGCCGCGCGGCTGATCTCGCTCATGCAGCCCTCTCCCCGCGGCGCTCCAGCCGCGATGCACGGACCGGGCGCAAACGCGCGTCGGCCCTCAAGACGTTCCCATCCCTCGGGCGTCAACCAGCTCGTCCAG
Source organism: uncultured Alphaproteobacteria bacterium (assembly GCA_963775275.1). GTDB lineage: Bacteria > Pseudomonadota > Alphaproteobacteria > Caulobacterales > Caulobacteraceae > JANWHQ01. Next base: position 4,472,041 of record CAVZII010000005.1, read on the forward strand.
CCGAGCTGGCGCGCCCATCCAGCCGAGCCCCAGGCGCTGCGGTCTCGGGGATGCGAAGCGACAGCTCCCACGCCAGGTGCGTTGGCTTCAGCGCTTCGACGGCCTCCCTCGCCAACTCGTAGGCCGCGCCGCCGGCAGGAACCGTTCGTAGTCATCGAGCGAGGCCGCCGTGACCGCGACGCCGAAGGCGTCCTGCGCCATGCGGACCCGTCCGCCCAGCATGGCGCCTCCGCCGAGCGTGCTTGCCGCGGTCGGCCGCGCGCCGCCGAGCCGCGTGAGATCCTCGGGCTCGACCGTCCGCCAGCCGCCGACGAACTCCAGGATCCGGACCGGCGTGCGCAGCAGGTGCGTGGGACCGTCCTGAAGGGCGGCGGCGCTGCGGCGCGAGATGAACAGGCCAGCGTAGTGCAGGCGCGCCTTCAGCGGGAACGCCTCGGCCTTGGCCGCGCCCTCCTGCGCGCCAGTGAGCCGCGCGATGTAGCCCGCGAACCGGTCGTCTTCGGGCCGGTCGGCCTGGCAGGCCGGCTGGCTGTCGGCCCAGGCGCGATAGAAGAACTGGAGCATCCGGTCGGTGATCAGGTCCAGGAAACATCCGAACGGATGACGGCGCGCGTAGGCCGCTCGAAGTTGGCGTACTCGGTCAGGTGCAGCGGCAGGGCGGCCATCGGGCCGGTCAGGCCCAGGAAGCAGCTGCGGATCAGCCCGCGCCCGGGCCGACGGAACTCGATGGCCTCGATCGTCGCGGCGGGGAACTCCAGGCCGGGCGCGTGCGCCATGTCGGCGACGTTCTGGTCGGGGCGCTGCGAGCGGCCCACGCGAGGCAGGGCCGCGGCGCGCACCTCCGCGGCCCGCACCAGCGAGAAGAAGCCGTACCGCCTGGCTTCCTGCGCCGCCTCGCGCAGGAAGCTCAGATGGTCGGCCTGAGCCCCGTCCGCGGAGGCCATTGGGCGAACACTCCCTGGTTTGGACTGTCGAACACTGTCTCGGTGAAGGCGTTGACCGAGACGAACTCCGAAAGGAACCGATCGAGCACGGCGCTGAACAGGAACATGCGCCCATGGTCGAAGGCCATGTCGTCGAGCGACACCTTCACCCGCTGACCCGAGGCGAAGGCCAGGCGGTCGCCTTTGAGGCGCCGCACCACGGCTCGGAAGCCTCCGAACGTACGCCGTCGACCTGACGGCGCATGGCCGGGTCGTCCAGGTAGCCGTACATGCCCAGGTGGTCGCGCAGCAGGGACGGGTCGCCGTCCGGGTCGTCGACCAGCGAGGCGTAGTTGGCGGTCAGGTGGCCGATGACGCGCCAGGCGCCGCCGAAGTCCAAGCGGAGGTCTTGGCCGGGTTGGCGGGCGCACCACCATGACGCGCTCGGCCGGAACGCCGGGGGCATCAAAGTCGGTCGTTTGCGTGAGGGATCGGTAGGCTGGCGTGAGAACCGCAACAGCTCCGGCGGCTCCCGGTAGGCGTACAGGGCCCGGACGGTGATCTCCGGATGTTCTCCAGCAGCTCCGCCCTGCCGGGGGCGACCAGGCTCAGGAAGGTCTCGGTGCCCACATAGTCGTTGCGGCCCCGCAGCCTCTATTCCTTGGTCGACAGGCGCCTTGGCCGCAGCCAAGTCACATGGAACAGGGCATCGTTCCAGTCGTAGAGGAGCGCCCCGAACGCATACAGAGGCGCGACCTCGCGGCGCGGCCCCGTCCTGGGCTGGGCCGTGACCTCGAGCAGCCGGTAGATCTCGAAGTCGAGGGGACGGGTCCGGTCGGGCGTGACCAGGTGCTCATGATCGTGCTTGCGCACGTGGAACCCGCCGAGCGGCTTCTCGAAGAGGTTGACCGCCGGCGAGCAGAACAGGCGGAAGTTATCGGGCCCCACGGCTCCAGCGAGCAGCTCGGCGCTGCGGCGGAACAGGAAGACCAGCTCGCAGGTCTGACCGCCCGCCGCGAGCGCGCGCCTGAGCCCCTCGATCGAGAAGAAGAGGAACCGCTCGGGGCAGGCGAAGTATTCCCGAAGAATGCGATAGCCGCGGAAGGACCTCCCCTCGGCCGGCAGGAGCGCGCACTGGTCGTCGAAACCGTATGGCTCGGGCGGCGGCAGGATCACGGGCGACGCTCCGCTGTCGCCCGCCCTCGCCACCACGGCGATCGTGTCGCCCAGGATCTGGCGATAGAGCTCCCCGGGGCTGCTCTCGGTGTCCCAGATGAAGACCGGCAGGCGATCGGCGCGGACGTCGGCGAGGTCCGCGCCCGCCGTGGCGCGAAGGCGCAGGCGCAGGCCTGCCTCGGCGCGCACCCCAGCCGCCGCGGCGGCTGCGGCGACAGAGGTGCGGTCGGGCAGGTACTCTGCCGCCTCAATGGCCAGCGGCAGCATCTGAACCGCCTGTCCCGTCCGGAACATCACCGGCGTGTCGTGCCCCGACACGGGCGCGGTCAGTTCGGTCAGCCGAAGGAATCTCGATCCCCTCGACCAGGGCCGGATCGGACAGCTTGGGCTCGAACTGGACGACGCACATGGATGGCGTCGGCGCCAGATAGTCCGGCTGCACCGCTTGCAGCAGGTGCTGGGTGAACTCGGGGAACTGGTCGTCGAGCTTGACCTTCACCCGCGCCGCCAGGAAGGCGACGCCTTCGAGGAGCCGCTCCACATGCGGATCAGGCTGGTCAGAAGGGCGCAGGCCGAGCCGCCCGGCGACCTCCTGGTTCTCCTCGGCAAACTCACGGGCCGCCGCCCTCGGATAGGCCAGCTCGGCGTCATAGGCCTTGAGCAGGCTCGGATCCACCGCCTCTGTCCCGCACGCTCGCCGCGCCGGTGTCGAGTTCGACGTCGGCGAGGAATTGGACCGGCAGGGCATCGACGGCGGAGGTGACATCGCCGTGGATTCGGAAGGTCACGGCGTTGTCCCTGGAGTCGGCCGCGTCCGCCTCGACCGAGAGCGTCCTGGGATCGATCCTTGGCTCGAAGGCCGCCACAGCTGCCTGCAGTTGCGCGGCGCGGTCGAGTACAGCGTGCCGCGACGTGTCCTTGCCGGTGAGATCGGGGACCCCAAAGTTGAGCACCGAGGTCCTGACCTGGGGATAGGCGGAGAGATCCACGGCCGCGGCCAGGTGAATGGTGTTGAACAGCCAGAAGACCTCGCGCCGGACCGTCGAGCGCAGCGCCTCCTCGTTCATCTGCTCGATGTTGGGGACCGTGTAGAAGCCGAGGGTGTTGCGCGACAGGTTGACCACGGGCGTGGCCTCATCCTCCCCGTCGCGCAACCCCGGAAGCTCCAGTCGAAGGTCAGCTTGTCGAAAAGGGTCGGCTCGAGCTTCTGCTGCACGCCCTCTCCCGTCAGCCCATGACCAGCCGACCGAGCGACAGAATGTCGTGCTCAGCGCCCGTGTCGGTCGTCCAGATCCGCCGCCCTAGGCCCTCGACGCCGGCCGCCGTCTCGCGCCACTCGGTCGTGCGTCCGAGGCGAACGGCGGAATCCTCCGCCGACTCCGATCCGGCGTAACGCGCAGGCAGCAGGGCCGCAGCCGACTGGCCCGAGGTCAAGGCGATCTGGGCCGGCAGCCAGACCAGATCGCGCAGGTCTTTGGGTCCTTCGCTGGTCACGCTGGTGACCGCCTCGAACGGGACTAGCCCCAGCGGCCGTTGACGATGGCCTCGAAGCAGGGCCCGAACTTGGAGTCGGCGTCGGCGATCCACTACGAACGGCTCCTCCTCCCAGCGGCCGGGCGAGTTCCCGCCTGGTCGAAGGCCTCGTCGCGTCCGGCGACGCCCGCCTCGAGGTCGCCCGCGGCGATCGCGCCCAGCGCCTTGGCCAGGGCCTCAACCCACGGCAGGGACACCAGGACATTCGAACGGACCCTCGCCGCGGAAGGCCGCCCCCTCGCCTTCTCAGCCTCAATCGCCAAACCATAGACGACCGACAGCATCTGGGCCTCAGGCGACAACTGGGCGAGCGCGCGCAGGCGCGCGACCGCCCTGTCCACTCGCCACAGACGGCCAGGAGCTGGAACAGGAACATCTGCGCGCCCTGGTCCTGGGGCAAGGCGCGCACCTGGTCCACCAGGGCCGCGCGCGCGCCGTCCAGGTCCCCAGCGGCCAGCAGTTCGTCTGCGGAGCTCATGGCTGGCGCTCGCCCTTGCTTGGGAGGCGGGCCAACGCGCCGCCCGCTCCCAAAATCATCAGACGGTCTTGTTCTGGGCGACGTTGTAGCCGAACTCGACCTGTGCGCCGCCGCCGCCCTGCTCTGTCTGGGGCGTGTAGGTCACCTTGAATTCGGCGAAGTTCAGCGCCACGGTCTCGTTCGGCCAGGGAGAGCCTTCGGGTCCTGCCTCGACGCCGTCGGCCTGGGCCGTCGTGGCGTCGACGCTGGAGACCAGGATGTCCTTCAGCTCGACCTTGAAGTACTCGAGCTGGTTGTTGGCCCCGCCCGACTTGCGCACGACCAAGGTGCCCGATCCGATGTGTTGCCCGTCGCACAGGCGCTCATCAGCGCCGGTGAGGCGGTATCGACCCGCTTGACCAGCTGGATGTCGCCCACCTGCACCTTGCCGGCGCCCATGCCGCCCCCGAAGTGGGCGGAGCCCGTGTTCTTCAGGCCCCAGTGCCAGCTCAGGATCTCGATCTCGTCCTTGTGCTTGTGCGTCCTGGACTCGCCCTTGATGCCGTCGAGCTTCAGAAAGGCGTCTACTTGAGACATGTCAGCTCCTTTGCATTCAACCTTGACGGGCAGGCTTGAACAGACCCCGCCACCCCCAAATCATCACACTGTGTGATACTTAGCCTTTGTCCTTGGGCAGGCGCGAAACCATGCTCAGGGAGATGTCCATGCCCTGGAATTGATAGTGAGGCACGAAACTGAATTTGCCTCTGTAGTATCCAGGGTCTTCCTCGTCGGGCAGAATCTCGATCTGGGCGCCCTTCAGCGGCTTGCGCGCCTTGACCTCTTCGGTGAGAACCTCGGGCTGGCCATCGACATATTGCATCACCCAGGTGGTGAGGTCGCGCTCGAGCTGGGCGCCTCCTTGTTGGATCCCACCCAGTCGCGCACGATGCACTTCAGGTAGTGGGCGAAGCGGCTGGCGGCGAAGATGTAGGGCAGGCGCGCCGAAAGGCGGGCGTTGGCCGTGGCGGCCGGGTCGTCGTACTTGGCCGGCTCGTGCACCGTCTGCGCGCCTATGAAGGTCGCCTGGTCCGTGTTCTTGCGGTGGATCAGCGGCAGGAAGCCGGCCGCCGACAGCTCCGCCTCGCGCCGGTCGCTGATGGCGATCTCGGTGGGGCACTTGACGTCCTTGCCCCCGTCGTCGGTCGGGAAGAGTGCGACCGGCAGGTCCTCGAGATTGCCGCCGGACTGAACGCCGGAGATGCGGGTGCACCAGCCGAACTCGCGGAAGGCCTCGGTGATGCGCACCCCCAGGCCGTAGGCCGAGTTGACCCACATGTGTTGTCGTGGCCGCCGCCGTCCGTGTCCTCGACGAACTCGAAGTCGTCCACCCGCTCGCCGTCCGGGCCGTAGAGTTCGCGGGCCAAGAACCTCGGCATGGTCAGGGCCAGGTAGCGGCTATCCGCGCTCTGGCGGAAGGAGCGCCAGCCCATGTACTCCACCGCCGTGAACTGCTTTGCGATGTCGCGGGGATTGGACAGCTCTTGCCAGCTCTCCATGCCGATGACCGACGGCGCCGCCGCGGCGATGAAGGGCACGTGGGCCGCCGCGCCGATCTTGGTGAGGCCCTTCATGACCTCGAGGTCGGCGTTGGAGTGGTCGAAATAGTAGTCGCAGATGAAGGCGCCGTAGGGCTGACCGCCGAGCTGGCCGAACTCGGCCTCGTAGATCTGCTTGAACAGGTTGCTCTGGTCCCAGGCGGCGCCGGGGACCCGCCTGAGCAGCTTGACCGTCTCGTCCTTGGAGATGTTCAGGACCCGAAATCTTGAGATCCTTGCCGGTCGAGGTGTTGCTGACCAGGTGCCACAGCCCGCGCCAGGCGGAATTCCATCTTCTGGAACTCGGGATTGTGGATGATCGCGTTGACCTGATCGGTCAGCCTTGCGTCGATCGCCGCGATCATGGCGCCGAGGCTGGCGTAGACGTCGCCGCTGATGACGCTGGCGTCCTGCAGCGCCTGTTCGGCCATGGTGCGGACGGACAGCTCGATCCGTTCGCGCCGGTCGTCGGATGTGGGCTTGAACTCCTTCTGCAGAAGCGCTGTGAAATCGTCCGCCGCGACGGTCGAAGCCTCGGCGGCAGGGGCGGATTGAAGCTCTCGGGCCATGGTGATGCTGCTTTCGGGCTGGATCAGGCCTCGGGCTCGGACTTGTCGGCCGGGCCGGCGGCGGCGAGCGACTTCATCAGCTCCGGATCCTGGAGAAATCTTGTCGAGGAGGTCCTGCGCCCCGCTGCGACCGTCCATGTAGGTCATCAGGTCGGCGAGCTGGGTGCGGGCTTCGAGCAACTTGGCAAGCGCGGGGACCTTCTTGGCCACGGCGCCCGGCGAGAAGTCGTCCATCGAGCGGAACGTCAGGTCGACGCCCACGAGCTTGTCGTCATCGCTCAGCTTGTTGGCAACGTTGAACAGCACGCGCGGGGCCATGCCGGCCATCTTGGATTCGAAGTTATCCATGTCGATCTCTTCGAACTTGCGATCCTCGACCGGAACGCGGTCCTCCTCCACGACCTCGACCACCTCGCCCTTGGCGTTCTTGCGCTCGACGACCTTGGCATGACGGCCGGTCAGGTCCGACATCACCCCCATGACGAACGGCAGCTCTATCTTCTGCCGAGATCCGAAGGTCTCGACCTCGTATTCGATATGAACGCGAGGCGCCCTGTTCTCCTTGATGAACCGCTGGCCGCTCTTGGACGCCATGCTGCACCCCCCGGCGCTTGTGCCGATCCTGATCTACACGCAATGCTAGACGATTAAAGCAATTCTCTCAATCGCCTGGAGCCTTCAATGCGAGCACGCGCTCAGCTTCGCCCACGCTTCCCGGCGAGATGTCCTTCAGGACGTCCAGAAACGACATTGTGACCCACGTCTTAGCTCGCGTAAGCGCCAGCGGCACGGGGCTGCCGGGCTCGTGGCGCGCGTAGTACTCGCAGATGGAGTCGATCGCTCTGGCCACGTCCTCACGGCTCTGGATCCGCCCGAGCGCGGCGGACGCCGGCGCCTGGACCTGCATGTCGGCGGCAGGCAATTCGGTTCCGGCCGCGCCGGTCGGGGTCTCGCTGGTCCCGGTGAACTGCGCCAGGCCCTTGCGGACATCGCCGATCCGGTTCTGCGCCGCCTCGAAGCTCGGGCCTGAATTCCTCGCGCGCCGCGAACGCGCCGTCCACGGCCTTCAGCGCCGCCGACAGTCGCTCCAGCCGGATCTCCGCCTCCTTCAAGGGATCGGTCCCGGCCTGCTCCAGCGCCTTGACGAACACGCCATACCGCTCGGCTTGGCCGCCTCGGGCGCCGAAGTCGGCGATGTCGGCCGCCGTGTATTCGCCGAGCCGGTCTGTCCGCAGCAGGACCGTCTGCAACAGCGGGCCGACGAAGCCCCGCGAATCGCCGAGGCCCGCGCAGATGTTCCGCCAGGCCAGGACGCCGACGTCCTCGATCTTGGGATGGGCCGTGTCCCAGAACCCATCCAGCAGCCCCGCCACGACCTCGATCCCCGAGGCCGCCGCGTCCAGATCGCCCATCCGCGCGCCCGCGCTCGCCATGGCCACGCCCAGGGTCAGGTCCTTGGTACGGCCGAGTTCGACGGCGATCAGGTCGATGGCCTCGCCGACATCCGGCGGGCGCTCGCGGTTCAGCGCCCTGGGACCACCGGTCTCGATTGGGTCGGGAAGCGCAAGAGCCAACTCGATCGGCTGGCGCTCGACCGCGCCACTGCGGTCCGGTCCGGCAGGGTCGTCCTCGCTGACCGGCGCCAGCAGGGCCTGGACGTCAATCGCCATGGACGAGGCGCTTTCGATCCGAGGCTGCAGGGCCAAAGGATCGGGGTCGGCCGAGGACGGCTTCCCCGCGCGTCCGGTCCGCGCCGATCAACGCCAAGCTCGTCACGAACTCGCACCCCGCAAGACTTGGCGCAGTCTTACTAACCCGTGTTTTGTGAATCAACTCGCGCAGCGGTATGAGACGTTCGGCGTGACCATCAGGACGTTCCGGTCATCACGCACGCTCGGGGGTGGGGCGACATGTGATCGAGCAGACCCAGGGACTTCGCCAGGCCCGCGTCTCGACGATGCTGGGCGAAGACGTGGTGCTGCTGGACAGGCTCACGTCCGACGAGCGCCTGAGCGAGCCCTTCGCCATCACCCTGCACGTGATCTCCGAGCACGGCGAGGTGGACTTCCTGCCGTGCCTGGGCTCGGGCGTCAGCATCACCATGCAGGCGAGCCCCCAGATCGCCCGGGCGTTCCACGGCGTCCTGTGGGAGGCCGAGCAGATCGGCGAGAACCCCCAGGGGCTGGTCTACCGCCTGGGGCTGAGGCCCTGGACCTCGCTCGTGGCGTTGGGGCTGAACACCCGCATCTTCCAGAACAAGTCGACGCCCGACATCGTGCGCGAGGTGATCGACGGCGCGGGCTTCAGCGACTACGACCTGACCCGGCTGACGGGCGCGTACAAGCCGCGCGAATATTGCGTACAGTTCCGCGAGAGCGACTTCTCTTTCGTCTCGCGGCTGCTCGAGGAAGAAGGCATCTGCTACTTCTTCGAGCACCACGCGGACTCCCACGTGCTGGTCTTGGCCGACGCCCCGTCCTGCCATGCCCCCAACGACGACCTGGACAGCGTGCCCTGCATCCGTCCGGGCGCCGCCCGCGCGCGCCGGCGCGCGCACCGTCGTACTGGAACGAGCGCCTGACCGCCACGCCCCAGAAGGTCAGCCTCAGGGACTTCCACTTCATCAAGTCGGCCGAGCGCTTCCCCGCCTCCGAGGCGGCCGAGGCCCAGTACGGGAACGACGCGGCCGAGGTCTACGACTACCCGGGCGGGCACACCGTCTATGGCGAGGGCCCCGCGGCGGCGGAGGCCCGCCGGTTCGCGGCCGCGCGGCTGGACGCCCTGCACGCGGGCCGGCGCGTCTACCACGGCTCGGGGGACGCCTTCGCCCTGGCGTGCGGAACACGGTTCCGGCTCGACGAGCACCACCACGAGGCGTTCAACCAGGATTATATGATCGTCGCCTCCTCTCACCACCTGTCGGCGGAATCCTATCGCAGCGACGGCGGTCAGGGCTATCAGATCGAGGTGGACGTCGAGACGGTGCCGGCGAACACCGTCCGGCGCCCGCTGCTGAAGACGCCCAAGCCCGTCGCCGGCGGCCCCCAGACCGCCACCGTCACCGGGCCGAAGGGCGAGGTGGTCCATGTCGACCAGTGGGGGCGGGTGAAGGTGCAGTTCCACTGGGACCGCATCGGCGAGTTCGACGAGCGCACCTCATGCTGGGTCCGCGTCTCCCAGGCCTGGGCCGACGCCGGGTTCGGGACCATGCTGATCCCGCGCATCGGCGAGGAGGTGGTGGTCGACTTCATCGACGGCGACCCCGACTTCCCGCTGATCACCGGCCGCGTCTACAACAACCTGCACCAGGTCCCCTACGGCCTGCCCGGCGACAAGACCCGCTCCACATGGAAGAGCCGCACGGTCGGCAAGAGCGGCGACTATTCGGGCGCCGAGGAGCCGCCCAAGCCCGATCAGCCCGGCTTCAACGAGCTGCGCATGGAGGACAGGGGCGGCTCCGAGGAGGTCTACCTGCACGCCCAGCGAGAGCTGAACGCCTGGGTGCGGCTGGACGAGCACCGCAAGACCGGGCGCGACATGAAGCGGCGCGTCGGCCGCGACCGGCGCACCGAGATCAAGCGCCACGAGACCACGGTGGTCGAGACCGGCGACGGGACCCGGCAGGTGCAGAAGGGCTCGCGCTCGACCACGATCCACAAGAACGACGACCTTGTGGTGCAGACCGGCGACTATTCGGTGACGGTGAGCAAGGGCAAGGCGCTGATCGAGGCCAAGCGCGAGATCCTGTTGAAGGTGGGCTCGAACACCATCCGCATCTCGCCCCGGGAATCGAGATGAAGGGCCTGACCATCAAGGCCCAGGCCCAGACCACGCTTTCGGCCAAGGCCCTGACCGCGGAGGTCAAGGCCTCGACGCTCCTGACCCTGAACGGCCTGCCGGTGCGGATCAACTGAGGCTGCGGCGATGGCGGACTGGCCAAGGTGAATGGCGCGCGCCGACCAGGCGCTGGACGAGGACTTCGTGAAGGACGCGGGCCGCGGAGACCGGGGGACGCCGCCGCCCGCCCAGCGCCTATTTCGCAGCCCTGCGCGGGGCCGGGCGCGCGGACCTGGCCGCCCAGTTCCTGGCCATGGCCCTGCCAAGGCTGGAGGCCGTGGCCTGGGCGGCGCGCGCCGTGCGCGAGATCGCCCCCGCGCGGGCCGGGCCGGAGGCCGACGCGCTGAAGGCGGCCATGCTGTGGGTGAACACCCGTCCGAGACGCGGAGGCGCGCGGCCTCGGATGCGGCTGACCGGTGTGACCCGGCCGCGCCGGCCCGGATGGCGGCGATGGCGGCCTTCTACGCCGGCGGCTCCATCGCCCCGCCGGACTGTGAGCCCCTGCCCGCCCCGCGCGACGCCGCCGCAGGTTCGCGGCCGGGGGGGTGCTGCCTGGCGTGCGCGGGCGTCGAGGAAATGGACCGGGCGCTGGAGGTCTGCCTGGCCTCGGGCGAGGCGCTGGCGCGCTCGGGCCTGGGCGGCCAGGAGCTGAGGGCATGAGGCTGACGCTTCAGGTCCAGGGGCTGGACGTGCTCAACAACGGCCTGCCGCCTTCCTGGTGCTCGAGCAGCACGGCGCCACCATCGGCCGCTCGCCCCACATGGACTGGAGCCTGCCGGACGCCGCCCGCGAGATCTCCAGCCACGACTGCGACGTGGACTGGAATGGCGAGGCCTATGTGCAGACCGACGTTCCACCAAGGGCACCTTCGTCAACCGCTCGGCCGACCGCATGGCCGGCCCGGACGTGCTGCGCGACGGCGACGAGATCGGCATCGGCCGTTACCGGGTGAGGGCGGCGCTCTCGGTCGGGTCGGCCACGGCGCTACCGGGCCGCCCCGCCGGCGCCCGCGGCGTCGGTGTCGGCCGCCTGGCCGAGCCGCCGCCCCGGCCCGCGCCCAGCGAATGGGACGAGGACCCGCCGCCGTTCCACCCGACCGCCTCGATCCCGCCGGCGAGCCACCCCGCAGCGAGCGCCGACAGCGAGTGGGACGACGAGCCCGCGCCGAGGCCGTCCGCCGGCCGCGGCGGCCAGTGGGGCGGCCCACGGCCTCACCCGCCGAGGAGGCGGACGGCG
>CAVZII010000006.1:0-113075 GCA_963775275.1 uncultured Alphaproteobacteria bacterium
CCCCAGGGCCAGCATACGGGCTGGGCCGGTCCGGATAAACCGTTCGGCCGCGCGGGGCAATCGCCGCGCATCCCGCTCATCGCCCCGGCCCTGCGTTAACGGCGCTCTCACCCCGCGCCGCTAGGGTGCCCACCCTGGCCACCCAGAACGAGCCGATGCCCTCGAACGCCGCCCGCCGCCTTCAGCCAGACGAGATCGCGCCCAAGCGCGGACCGGCCGCGCCGCTGGACGGCCGGGCGCTGGAGGCCCTGGCGCGGCTGAAGGAGGAGCTTTCTGCTCCCGGCGACCGCCGCGCCGGCCGCGATCGGCGCGGGCCGCTGAGGCCCGGCGAGCTGATGTCGCCGCGCCGACGTTTCGACGGCCGAAGCGCCGTGCGCCTGTTCCGGGGCGCCGACGTGGTCCTCGCCGCGGGCCTGGCCGCCGCCGCCCTGGCCATGGGCGCGCCGGGGGGCCTGCTCGGCGCCAGTCTCGGCGCGGCCCTGCCCTTCCTCGCCGCCGTCGCGGCCCTGATCGTGGGCCTGCGCGCGGTCGGCGCCTATGACTTCGGCGCGCGCGAGGATCTTCCCGCGCACCTGCTGAAGACCTCGGCCGCCTTCGTCCCGGCCGTGGCCGTCCTGGCCCTGGCCGGCCTGCCGCCCGGCGCCCACGCGCCGCTCGCGCCCCTGGCGTTATGGCTCGCCCTGACCTTCGCCTGCGTCTACCTCGGCCACGCCCTGCAATGGATGGCCGTCCACCGCTGGCGCGAGAAGGGCCGCCTGACGCCCAACATCGTCGTGGTCGGCGCCACCAGGAACGCCGAGCGGCTGATCGCGGGCCTGCTGGAAAGCCGCGAAGCCTTCGTGCTCGGCGTCTTCGACGACCGCGCCGCGCGCGCGCCGACCGACATCTGCGGGGTGCCGGTGCTGGGCGACACCCGGGCCCTGATCGGCCACCGCGTGACGCCCTACGTCGACAAGGTGGTGATCACCGTCCCCGCCAGCGCCCAGAGCCGCGTTCGCCAGCTGATCGAGAGCCTGCGCGTCCTGCCCAACGAGATCAGCCTGTTCCTCGACTTCGACGCCGCCGGCCGCGCCGCGGCCGCCTCGCGCCTGGCCGACGCGCCGATGGCGCGGCTTTCGGGCGAGCCCCGGGACGACCGCCGCGCCTTCTCCAAGCGCGCCCAGGACCTGGTGATCGGGAGCCTGGCGATGATCGTCGCCGCCCCCGTCATGGCCCTGATCGCGCTCGCCATCCGGCTGGACAGCCCCGGCCCGGTCTTCTTCCGCCAGCGCCGGCACGGCTTCAACAACGAGGAGATCACGGTCTGGAAGTTCCGCTCGATGCGGGCGGACGCCGCCGACGCGACGGCCTCGCGCCAGGTCAGCGTCGGGGACGACCGGGTCACGCGCGTGGGCCGCTTCATCCGGCGCACGAGCCTGGACGAGCTGCCCCAGCTGGTGAACGTGCTGAAAGGCGAGATGTCGCTGGTGGGCCCGCGCCCGCACGCCATCGGCATGAAGACCGGCGAGGTGGAGTCCGCGCGCCTGGTCGCCGAGTACGCCCACCGCCACCGGCTGAAGCCCGGCCTGACCGGCTGGGCCGCGATCAAGGGCTCGCGCGGGCCCGTGGACACGCCCGAGCTGGTGCGCCGGCGCGTGGCGCTGGACGTCGAGTACATCGAGCGCCAGTCGTTCTGGCTCGACCTCTACATCATGGCGATGACCATCCCCTGCCTCCTGGGCGACTCCCAGGTCGCAAGGTAGGCCGCAGATGTTCTGGCGCGGCGTGCTCGGCTACCTGCCGGCCAACCTGGTGCAGGGCCTCGTGGGCCTGCTCAGCATCGTGGCCTTCACCCGGCTGATGACGCCGCAGGACTACGGCGCCTACGCCCTCGCCTTCTCGGCCGCGAGCCTGGTCCACACCCTGGGCTTCACCTGGCTCGAGGCCGCCATGGCCCGCTTCTACGCCCGCGAGGACGAGGCCGGGCGCCTGGCCGACCACTTCGCCACCCTCTACCGCGCCTTCGCGGGCCTGTTGATCGGCCTGCCGATCCTGGCGGCGGCCCTGCTTTGGATCGCGCCGATCAGCGTCCACCTGAAGATCGCGGTCGGCGTCGGCCTGGCGGCCATCCCGGTGCGCTCGCTGGCCCGGCTCGCCCAGGAGCACCGCCGGGCGGCCGGAAGGGTGCGCGCCTCGGCCACGCTCGACATCGCCCAGAGCGCCGGCGCCTTCATCATCGGCGCGGCCCTCGCGGCCGTGGGCGCGGGCGGCGCCGCGCCGCTGGCCGGCGCGGGGATCGCGGCGGCCGCCTGCCTGGTCTTCGTCCTGCCCGGCGAGCTGAAGTCCGCGCGCGGCGGACGCTTCGAGCCCGGCCGCGCCGGCGACTACGCCCACTACGGCCTGCCCGTGGCCCTGTCGCTGATCCTGTCCCTGGCGCTCGCCACCACCGACCGGTTCGTCCTGGCCGGCTTCCTGAACGAGGCGAGCGTGGGCGCCTACCACGCCGGCTACAGCCTCTCGAACCGCACGCTCGACGTCCTGTTCATGTGGCTCGGCATGGCCGGCGGGCCGGCCTCGGTCGCCGCCCTGGAGCGCGGCGGGCCCAAGGCGCTCGAAGCCACCGCTCGCGAGCAGGTCTCGCTGATGGTCCTGATCTGCCTGCCCGCCGCAGCGGGCCTGGCCCTGGTGGCCCAGCCCCTCGCCGCGCTGATGGTGGGCGAGGGCCTGCGCGACGGCGCCGCGCGCGTCACCCCCTGGATCGCAGCCTCGGGGTTCATGGCCGGGCTGACCACCTACTACTTCCACACCGCCTTCACCCTGGCGCGCCGCACCAGGCTGCTCCTGGTCGCCATGGCCATCCCGGCGGGGGCGAACCTCGCCCTCACCCTGGTCCTGATCCCCCGCTTCGGCCTGGACGGCGCGGTCTGGGCGACCGCGGCGAGCTATGCGGTCGGGGCGGCCGCCTCCCTCGCGCTGGGACGCCGAGCCATCGCGCTGCCGATCCCCTGGTCCACCCTCGGCCGCTGCGCCCTGGCGAGCGCCGGCATGGCGGCCCTCGTGCTGCAGGTGCCCGCCTTCGGCGGCGTCCTGGAGCTCGCCGCCAAGGCCGCGGCCGGCATCCTGGCCTATGCCGTGCTGGCCTTCGCGCTGGACGCCGGCGGCGTCCGCTCGCGCCGGCGCCATCTGGTGCGCTCATTGCAGGGGCAAGCAGCATGACCATGCAAGTCCAAGAATGGACCGTCCAGAACGCAGCCTGGCCGGAGGCGCGGCCGGTGCTGTCGGTCCTGGTCCCATTCCTGAACGATGACCCGCGCCGCCTGATCCGGGCGCTGGACGCCGAAGGCGCGGGCCTCGACGGCCAGGTCGAGCTGGTGCTGCTGGACGACGGCTCGGGCGACGACGAGCTGGCCCACGCGGTGATCGCCGAGGTCGAGGCGCTGGGCATGCCGGCCCGGCACGTGCGGCTGCTGGCCAACGAGGGCCGATCGAAGGGGCGCAACCGCCTGGCCCGCCATAGCCGCGGGCGGAGCCTGCTGTTCCTCGACGCCGACATGCTGCCGGACTCCCCGGACTTCCTCGGCCGCTACCTCGAGCTGATCGCCGCCGAGGACCCGGCCGCGGCCTTCGGCGGCTTCTCGCTGGCCCAGGCCGATGTCCGCCCCGAGCACCGGCTGCACCGCAAGCTCGCCCTGCGCTCGGACTGCGCGCCCGCGCGGATCCGGCGAAGGGCGCCGGCCAAGTTCGTCTTCACGTCCAACCTCCTGATCCGCCGAGACATCTTCGAGACCGAGCCCTTCGACGAGGCCTTCACCGGCTGGGGCTGGGAAGACGTGGAGTGGGGCGTGAGGATCTCGCGCCGGCACGCGATCATGCACATCGACAATCCCGCCACTCATCTCGGGCTGGATGCGGCAAGGATCCTCGCCGCCAAGTACGAGCAGTCGGCCGGCAACTTCGGCCTGATCCTCGAGGCCCACCCGGACGTGGTGCGCCGCTTTCCGACCTATCGGCTGGGGCGGCTGATGAAGCTCCTGCCGCTGCGGCGCGGCTGGCGCGCCCTCTTGAAGGCCCTGGCCCTGACCGAGGCCGCCCCGATCGGCGTGCGCGCGCTGTCCCTGCGGCTCTACCGGGTGGCGGTCACCGCCGACGCGATCTGATGGGGACCGAGCCCGCCCTGCGCCGGCACGAAGCGGCCGAGCCCCACCGCGCCGACCCCTCGCTGAAGGGCAAGCTGCGCCGACGCTATGCGCGCCTGGTCGCCCGCCGGCCCGCCCGGGTGCGCCTGGAGCGGCCCCTGGTCAGCTTCAGTTTCGACGATGCGCCGCTGAGCGCCGCGATCGAGGGCGCCCGGCTCCTGGAAGAGCGGGGCGTCAGGGGCACGTGGTTCATCTCCATGGGCCTGGCCGGCAAGGTCGGGCCCATGGGCCGCAACGCCGGCGCGGACGAGCTGGCGCGGCTCAGGGCCGCCGGCCACGAGCTCGGCTGCCACACCCACTCGCACCTCGACTGCGGCCAGGCGGCGCAGGCGGAGATCGAGGCCGACATCCTGAGGAACAAGGCGGCGCTGACGGCCCTCGGCGCCGCCGCGCCGGAGACCTTCGCCTATCCCTACGGCGACGTGGCCCCCGAGCCCAAGACCGCGCTCGGGGCGCGCTTCAGGCTGCTGCGCGCCCTGCACCACGGCCTGATCGAGGACGGCGCGGACCTGAACCAGGCGCCGGCCGTGGGCATCGAGGGGCTCGATGGCGAGGCGGTGGCGAGCCGATGGCTGGAGCGGGCGGTGCGACGGCGCGCCTGGCTGATCCTCTACACCCACGACGTGGGCCAGACGCCCTCGCCCTGGGGCTGTTCGCCCGGCGCGCTGGGGCGCCTGATCGATCGGGCGCTCGGGGCCGGCTGCGAGGTGGTGAGCGTGGCCGAAGGCTGCCGCCGGATCGGCGCGGCCGCCGACGGCCGAGGCGGGCCGGGGAAGGCGAGCTTGGCCGCCAGCGCCACGAAGATGGTCCAGCGCATGTCGTTGTAGACCACCGCGATGCTCTCGGTGAGCGTGGTCAGGCTGTAGACCAGCAGGAACGGCACGACGAGCCAGGCCGCGCGGTCGCGGAAGAGCGCGATCAGGGCCCGCACCCAGGTCGACAGGAAATAGAGGGCGAAGGCGACGAGCCCGACGAGGCCGATCCCCAGCCATTGTTCCAGCCAGCTGTTGTGGGCGTGGCCCGGGCGGAAGCCCGCCTGCTTGACGATCCAGGCCAGCGGCGCCCAGGGCGAGGTGTTGGACCAGACCGCCGCATAGCCGAAGCCGAGCCAGGGGTGGCTCGGGATCAGCCGCAGCACGGCCGCCCAGATCTTGGTCCGCCCGGTCAGGGTGGCGTCCTTGCCGAGCGCCGCCAGCACCACGTCGGTCCCGACCAGGAGCACGCCGACCACCAGGAGGAGCCCGATCAGGGCGCCGTAGAGGGCGAGGATCCGGGTCACGGGCCCGCGCCGCACGAGCGCCACCAGGACCAGGCCGCAGACGCCCACCAGGCACGCCACCAGCGAGGTCTTGGAGGTGGACAGGGCCACCAGCACCAGGGCGGCGGCGGCCAGGCCCCACCAGAGCCTGGAACGCCGGGGGTTCAGGATCGCCGCGCCGGCCAGCAGCATGAAGCCCATGGTCATGTTGTCGCCGAGCGCGTTCTTCTCGCTCCACAGACCCCGCCAGGCGCCGGGGAAGAGCTCGTGCATCACGCCGAAGGAGGGAAACAGCAGCGCCGCCACGAACGAGCCGGCGATCAGCAGGGCGAAAGCCGCGCCCAGCACCTCGGCGAGGGCCGCCCAGCGGAAGCGCGCGGCCAGCACGACGCCGCCCATGGTGGTGAAGACCAGGGCGATCACCCGGCGCACGGTCTCGCCGGGATCCACGGACCACAGGACCGAGGCGGCCGCGATGCCGGTGAGCAGGATCAGCAGCGGCTGGCGGAGCAGCACGCGGGCGACCTCGAGCGGACTGAAGGCCAGGAGGGCCAGCACGGCCGCGTAGGCCGGGAAGAACATGCCCCGCGACAGGGGGTTGGACGCGGGAGCCTCGCCGTCGCCCTGGACCAGGGTCACCCAGGCCTGGCTGAAGATCACCAGGACCAGGACGCCGCAGGCGAAGGCCAGGACGTCGAGGGCGGTGGCGCGATGGACCGGCCGGCGGACGCTGGCGGGCAAGGCCAGCGGGTAGGTCACGGCAGGATCGCCCGGATGAAGCGCGGCGCCTCGATCCGCGCGCGGTTGAACACGATGCCGGCGCATCGGCCCCCCGCCTGCTCGATGGCGTCCCTGAGCGCAGCTGGGCCGCGGGTGTCCTGCCCCTCGGCGGAGACCACCAGCACGGTCAGGTCCATGAAGGGGGCCATGGCCGCGGCGGCCTGGGACCTGTCGGCGGCGGGCGCGTCGACCACGATCGCCTCGGCGTGGCGGCGCATCGCCTGCCAGTAGTCGGCGCCCGGCTGAAGCTGGGGCGTCTGGCCGCCCCTCAGCATCTCGCGGCGGAAACGCGTGACCCACATCTGCGAGGCGCCGGCGCGCTGGGCGCTGAGGTAGGCTGCGTCGGGAATGCGCCGGCCCTGCCGGTCGCGCCCAGCCGGGCGGACGGTGAAGAAGGCCGAGCCGTCGGGACTGGCGGCCGCGGGGCGGCCCAGGAGGCCGTAGCGCGCGGGCTCGGCGGCGACCGCCGCGTGCTGGGGCGCGGAAAGCAGGTCGAGGTCGACCAGCCACACCGGCCGGCTCGCGCGGCCGGCGGCGAAGTGGGCGAACTCACGGGCGATGGTGGACGTCCCCTCCCCGCGCGTGGCCGCAACGAACTGGACCACGCGCCCCTGTCCGGGCGGAGGCGACCCGAGCGAGGCCCACAGTTGCGCCATCTCGGCCGTCAAGTTCACCATCACCCGAATCGCTGCGCGCACAGGCGGTCAAGGCTAATCCAAACTCGCCGGCGACGAAGCCCCGACGCCCTGTGGCGATTGGACTATGCACTGCGCTTATAGCCGGCCGCCGCCAGCACCGGCAGGTCCAGCGTCCGCGCCGCCGAGCTGGCGGTGGCGAAGCCCCGGCGCAGGAACACCCGCACGAGGCCGATGCACAGCGCGGTGAAGGCCGCGAACAGGAAGACCAGGATCAGCGCCGGCTTCTTGAGGCTCTTGCCGTGGGCGGGCGGCGATGGCCGCTCGACGATGGAGATGTTGGGGTTGCTGCGCCGGCCGATGGACTGGGAGGCCTGGGCCTCCTGCTTCTTCTGCAGCAGGTCCTTGATCTCGTCCTGCAGCAGCGCGCGGTCCTGGCTGAGGCTGAGGTATTGGGGCTCGAGCTCGGTCAGCTTCTGGCGGCGGGCCGAGACGTCGGCGAGCTGGGCCTGGAGCGCGGCCTGGCGCTGCCTGAGCGACGCGGCCTCGGCGTTCAGCTGCAGCTGCTCGGTCTGGACGGTCTGGTAGACGGGATTGACCCCGATGCGCCGCGCGCCCGGCGACTGCCCGCCGCCCTGGGACAGCAGGGCCTGGAGCTGGACGATCTTCTGGTCGAGGTCGCGGACCGGCTGGGCGTCCGGCTTGTAGCGCGACAACAGGTCCTGGCGGTCGAGCTCGAGCTGCAGCAGCTTGTCCGCGCCGGCGGGATTGGTGTCGTGATAGAGGCTGATCTCCGGGCTGAGTTCCGCCGACCTGGCGGTCGATCTCACCGAGGCGCCCGCCGATCTCCTTCAGCCGGGCCTGGACGCGGTAGCTCTCGTCGGTGAGCGAGCCCAGGAGCGTGTTCAGGGAGCTCTTCTCGGCGTCGAAGTCCTCGATGCCGTTGGATGCGAGGAACCCCTGGTAGGCGCCGTCGGCCTGCGAGAGACGCTCCTGGAAGGCCTGGAGCTGCTGGCCGATGGCGTCGGGCGAGGCGCTGTCCAGGACCCCGCCGCGATAGGCCAGGTACTGGTCCAAGAGCCCGTTCAGCACGTTGGCCGCCCGGTTCGGGTCGTCGGCCGAATAGGTGAGGCGAATGACCGGCGTGTCGGGCGCGGATTCGACCTTGAGGCCGGTCCCCATGGCCTGGACGGCCTGGTCCATCAGCGCGGCCTTGCGGCCCGCGTCGGCGTGCTCATAGGCCTTGGCCCGGTCGGGGAACGCCTTGGCCATGCCGAGCTGCTCGATCACCCGGCGGCGCAGCTCCGGGCTCTGCAGGATCTCCACCTCGGACTGGACGACCTGGTCGGGCGTCGGCACGGCGCCGCGGCCCGCATCGCCGATGTTGGGCTGGTAGACGTATTCCTGGCCCACCCTCACGAGGATGCTGGAGTGGGCCGGATACTCGGTCTTGATGAGGATGAAGACCGCCGCGGCGCCGGCGAGGAACAGGACCAGGAAGACGCCGATCATCAGGGCGCGGTCGCGCCAGAGCAGGGTCGCGAAATCCGCCGGCGTATAGCGCGGCCGCGACGCCCAGTCGCCGGACAGGGCGGGCGGCCCGTGGGAGCCCCAGGCGCTGTAATAGGTCATGCCGATCGGACTGTTCTGGCCTTGTCGTACAGGCTCGCCCGGGCGCGATTAACGGACCGTTACCCATTTCCCTTAACGTTTGGCCAATGCGTTCCCGGCGAGGCGTTGGCCCGATGCCGACAAGGTTCTTCCGTATTCCCGCCCTGCTCCTCGCGCTCGCAGCGAGCGGCTGCGCCACCACCTACACCGGCGTCGACGTCGGGCGGCTGACCGGACATGACGCGCGCCGCGACGCGGACCGATCGGCGTTCCCCAACATCGGCTACGCGACCTGGACCGACGCGGAGCCGCCCTACCGAATCTATCCGGGCGACGAGCTCGAGATCACCGTCCCCTCGGCGCCGGAGCTGAACAAGACCGTGACCGTCCAGCCCGACGGGCGGGTCAACCTGCCCCTGATCAAGGCCGTGATGCTGGCCGACCGCACCACCGACCAGGCCGAGGCCGCGCTCAGCCAGGCCTACGCCACACAGCTGCTCAACCCACAGGTCGAGGTGGCGGTCAGGACCGCCCAGCCGCTGAGGGTGTTCGTCGGCGGCGACGTGGACCGGCCCGGCGTCTACGAGATGGCCGGCGACATCAACGCCTTGCAGGCGGTGATCCAGGCCGGCGGCTTCCACTCGTCGGCGGCGCAGGGCGATGTGGCGATCATCCGCCGCGGCCCGGACGGGCGGCCGATGATGCGCAGGGTCAACCTCACCCGCGGGCTGAAGGATCCGGAGCACATCGACCTCGTGCCGCTTCGCCGGTTCGACATCGTCTATGTGCCGCGCACGGGCCTGGCCTCGGCCGGCGACTTCATGCAGCAGCTCGGCAAGCTGGTCCCGGGCAACCTCGGCTTCGACTACGCCATCACCAACCAGGCCAAGATCTTCTAGGGCGCCCAGCCCGCCAGGGTGTCGGGAACGGGGATGTCCGCCGCCATCCGCTCGCAGGCCTCCAGCGGCCCCGGTCTCAGGGCCAGGGGCATGACCCCCGCCCAGACCGCACGCGCCAGGTCGTCCTCGGCGTCCAGCGGCGGCCCTTCGCGGACCTTGGCGGACACCTCCTCGAGCTCGATGTAGAGCACCGAGACGGCGGCGAGCTCGGCCGGCGAAGGCTGGCGGATCCGGTCCCATCGGCCGGGATAGAGGCGCTCGATCATCGCCTTCAGGGCGGCGACCTTGCCGCCCTCGCCCTGGACCTCGCGCGCCGCGCCGAAGGCCATGACGGAGCGGTAGTTGGCGGAATGCCGGAAGGCCGAGCGCCCCAGCACCAGGCCGTCCAGGTGCGAGACGGCGAGGCAGACCTCCGAGCCCGCGATCCCCGCCGCGGTGCGCCCGCCGGCCGAGCCGTGCCAGAACACCCGCTCGCCCGCGCGCCAGTAGACGGTGGGAACCACGACGGGCGCGCCGTCTACGACGTAGCCGATGTGGCCGATGATCCCCGCGTCGAGGATCGCATGCACGACCACGCGGTCGTAGACGCCCCGCCGGGGGCGTCGCGCGAGCCTGGTGCGTCCGGTGGGCGCGTAGGTCGAGGCGGGATCGGTCACGGCGCCGGCTCCGATGCTGGCTCAGGCTCCGGCGCACCCTGGCGGAAGGCGGCGAGCGGCCTGCGCTGACGGCCGGCGGCGTCGAAGTTGGAAGGATCGAGCCAGGCTTCGAGGACGTCGCGCACGGCCGGCCACTCGCTGTCGAGGATGGAGAACCAGTCGGTGTCGCGGTTGCGCCCCTTGACCACCTGGAGCTGACGGAACGTTCCCTCGTAGCGGAACCCGAGCCGCAGCGCCGCACGGCGAGAGCGCGCGTTCATGCGGTCGCACTTCCACTCGTAGCGGCGGTAGCCGAGCTCATCGAAGACGCGGCGCATCATCAGATACATCGCCTCGGTCGCCGCCGCCGTGCGCTGGAGCCTGGGCGAGAACAGCACCGCTCCCACCTCGATCGAGCCGGCGTCGAGGTCGCCGCGCAGGTATGAGGCCGAGCCCACAGCAGCGCCGGAGACGGCCTCGACGATGACGAAGCGCTGCAGTCCGTTCGGAAGGGTCAGCATCTGCCGCAGCGCCCCGGGGTCTGCGAAGGGCTCGAAGGGCAGATAGGTCCACATCCGCCCGTCGTCCTCGGCGAAGGCCTGGAACAGGGGCGCGACGTGCCGCTCCACGTCCAGCGGCTCGAGCCGGCAGAGCCGTCCGTCCATGGGCGTGTCCGGCGGACACAGGCGCGGCGACCAGCCGGGCACGGGCGCCCCGACGGGCTGGCCGAAGGCGTTCTGGAGGGGGGTGGCGGTCATGGCCGCGCTTGCTAGCGCTCAGGCGGCCATTCCGATATGTCCAATTCCGACGTTTCGATCAGACCAATTCGAGGGCCGCGCATGGACGGCGGATGGGCGGACCTGGGACTGTGGCGGGTTGACCGGCCGGGCGGCGCGCCGCTGTTCCGCCAGCTCTACCTGCAGGTCCGAGGCGCGATCCTGGACCGGACGCTCGGGTCCGGCGCGCGGCTGCCCGCCTCACGCGAGCTCGCGGCCCGGCTGGGCGTCTCGCGCACCACGGTGGTCCAGGCCTACGCGCTTCTCCAGGCCGAGGGCTGGCTGACGTCCAGGACCGGTTCGGGCGCCTACGTCAGCGCCGACCTGCCCCAGCCCTTCGCCGTACGGCGCGCCCCCTCCCCCGACAGGGCGGAGGCGGACGGCGTCTACGCCCCCAACCGGGAGGACCTGTTCGGCCCGTTCGTGCGATCCGACCAGCCCGAGCCGGCGCGGCCCTTCGCCATGGGCCATTGCCTTATGGATGCGCGCAGCTCGGCGGCCTGGCGGCGCGCCGCGTACAAGTCCGCCCGGACCTTCTCGCCGGAGCATTTGGCCTATGGCGACCCCCGCGGCCTCATCGAGCTTCGGCGGGCGATCAGCGACTACCTGCGCGCGGCCAGGGCCGTCCGGTGCGATCCGGACCAGGTGGTCGTCACCTCCGGCGCCCAGCACGCCATCGACATCGCCACGCGCGCGCTGCTCGGGGCCGGCGACGAGGTCTGGGTCGAGGATCCGGCCTATCCCCTGACCTGTCGCGGCCTCGTCCAGGCCGGGATGCGGACGATCCCCGTGCCGGTCGACGCCGAAGGGATGGACGTCGCGGCAGGCGTCCGCCTGGCGCCCCTGGCGCGTGCGGCCGTGGTCACGCCCTCGCACCAGTATCCCACCGGCGCGGTGCTCTCGCTGGCGCGGCGCCTGGAGCTTCTGGCCTGGGCGCGGACGGCCGGGGCCTGGATCATCGAGGACGACTACGACAGCGAGCTCAGGCACCGGGGACGGCCGCTGGCGTCGCTCCAGGGCTTGGACGAGGCCGGGCGGGTGATCTACGTGGGAACCTTGAACAAGGCGCTCTTCCCGGGCCTTCGGATCGGCTACGCCGTGGTCCCGCGGCCGGTTCTGGATGTCTTCGTCAATGCGCGCCGGCTGACCGACCGCCAGCCCGCCAGCATGGGCCAGACGGTCCTGGCGGCCTTCATGCACGACGGGCAGCTGTTGGCGCACTTCCGGCGCCTCAGGCAGGCCTACCGGCAGGTCCAGGAGCCGATGGTCCGAATTCTGCTGGAGAGGCTCGGCGAGGACCGGGTCACGATCGACCTGCCCGATCAGGGCAACCATCTGGTCGCCTGGCTGCCCGAGGGCGCCTCGGACGTGGCGATCGAGCAGGCGGCGCTCGAGCGCGGAATCGTCTGCCGGGCGATCAGCCGGCTCTATCTGGCGGCGCCGGCGCGCCCCGGCCTGATGCTGGGATTCACGGGCTTCACCGCCGAGGCCGCCGCCCGCGCGGCGGCGATCCTCGCGGAGGCGATCGCCGCCGGGCTGGACGGCCAGGCTCGCCTGCCGGCCGGTTAGGTCAGGCGCTGGCCAGCCATTCGCGCGCGGCGCGCTGGGCCTCGGCCACCTCGTCGTGGCCCATCTCCTGGCTCAGCTCCTTGCGGTAGACCTTCGCCTCGAGCGAGCCGCGCATGGCGGCCAGGTTGAACAGCATGTGCGCCGAGACATAGTCGAGCGGCGCGCCGCCCTGTCCCGTCGAATAGAGCAGGCCAAGGCGGAACAGCTCGTCTCCGCTCGAGGCCGGCGTCGGCAGAGGAAGGCCCTGCGGACGCTCTGCGTCCAAACACGCCAACATCTCCATACCCCCGTTTCCTTGGCCCGCGGCTTCTGTCGCGGGCCTTGCAAGGGTAAGGAAAGGTCCCGGTGGCTAAAAATATAGTTAAGCGCGAAATCACCCCGAACTTTATTCGAATTGGCGTTCAGACACTCTTAGACACTGTAAACGACGGCTCAACGGCCGCCGTCATCTTGGGGCCTGAACGGGCTTCGGGGAGGCTTTTGGGCCTCTCGCCGGCAAGGTTTCGTTCAGGCGCTCAGCGCCGGGCCCGCTGGCCGAACAGCACGTTGCGCGCCGCCTCGCCCGCCCGTCCGGTCTGGGCGGCGGCATGCACGAGGTCGCGGCCCGCCTGGTCGGCCCGCTTGACCGCCTCGCGCTCGCCGATGCGGGCGACCCAGGCCAGGAGGTTGTCGAAGCCTTCGTGGATGCCGGGGTTCAGGAAGGCCATGCCGCGCACCCACGGATAGGAGGCCATGTCGGCGATGGAATAGTCGCCGGCCACGTACTCCCGCCCTTCCAGGCGCTTGTCGAGCACGCCGGCCAGCCGCTGGTACTCGGTGACGTAACGGTGCGTGCCGTAGGCCGAGTAGCGCTGGTCGGGCAGCATCTGGCGCGAATAGCTGCGGAAGTGGTTGGCCTGGCCGGCCATGGGGCCCAGGCCCGCCATCTGCCAGTAGAGCCATTCCTCCACCTGCACGCGGGCGCGCTCGTCGGCGGGATAGAACTTGCCGGTCTTGCGGCCGAGGTACTGCAGGATGGCGCCGGACTCGAAGACCGAGATCGCCTCGCCGCCAGGGCCGTCCGGATCGACGATGGCGGGCATGCGGTTGTTGGGGCTGATGGCCAGGAACTCCGGCTTGAACTGGTCGCCCTGGCCGATGTTCACGGGGATCAGCTTGTAGGCCAGGCCCATCTCCTCCACGGCGATGGTGATCTTGGCGCCGTTGGGAGTCGGCCAGAAATAGACGTCGATGGGCTTGGACATGGAAGGCTCCTAAGATCGGCCGCAAAATGGCCGAAGAGGCCGGCCGACCGCAAGCGACGAGATCAGCTTCGGCGCCTGGGCGGCGAGGTTCGCAGGCGCCGCGCCGGCGGGCCCGAGCCGGAAGCGCCGGCAAAGGGGTTCTTGCCGCCCTTCTTGACCGTGAGGCGGATCGGCACGCCGGGCAGGTCGAAGCTGAGGCGGATGCCGTTGACCAGATAGCGCCGGTAGCTGTCGGGCAGCTGGTCGGCGCGCGAGGCGAACAGGACGAACGTCGGCGGCCGGGCCTTGGTCTGGGTGATGTACTTGGGATTGATCCGCTTGCCGTTCACCGCCGGCGGCGGATGCCGCTGCACCGCGAGCTTGAGCCACTCGTTGAGGTCGGGCGTCTTGACCTTGACCGACCAGTCGGCCTGGACCTTGAGCACCGCCGGCATCAGCCGCTCGAGCCCGCGGCCCGTCTCGGCCGACAGCGCCACCAGCGGCGCGCCCCTGAGCTGGGGCAGGGCGCGGTCGGCCTCCTCCTGCAGAGCCTTGAGCCGCGCCTGGGGTTCCTCGATCAGGTCCCATTTGGCCAGGACGAAGACCACCGCCCTCCCCTCGCGCTCGGCAAGATCGGCGATCTGCAGGTCCTGGATCTCGAAGGCCTGGCGCGCGTCCATGACCAGCAGGACCACCTCGGCGAAGGTGATGGCGCGAAGGGTGTCACGGGTCGACAGCCGCTCGAGCTTGGCCTGGATCTTGGCCTTGCGGCGAAGCCCCGCCGTGTCGACCAGGCGGATTCGCCGCCCCCCGAAGGTCCACTCCACCGGGATGGCGTCGCGGGTGATCCCGGCCTCCGGCCCGGTGAGCAGGCGGTCCTCGCCGACCAGGCGGTTGACCAGGGTGGACTTGCCGGCGTTGGGCCGGCCGACCACCGCGATGCGCACCGGCGGACCGGCGGGATCGACGTCCTCATCCTCGTCGCCGGCGCCCGCCCCGGGCGCGGCCGCCACGATGGCGTCGTAGAGGTCCGACATCCCCTCGCCGTGCTCGGCCGAGACGGAGACGGGCTCGCCCAGGCCCAGCGAGAAGGCCTCCAGCGCGCCGGCCTCGCCCGCCCGGCCCTCGGCCTTGTTGGCGACCAGCACCACCGGCTTGTCCTGGCGGCGCAGGAAGGCCGCGAACACCTCGTCCAGGGGCGTGACGCCTTCGCGCGCGTCGACCACGAACAACACGAGCTCGGCCTCGGCGACCGCCTGCTCGGTCTGGGACTGCATGCGCGCCTGCAGGCTCTGGTCCTGGGTGTCCTCGAAGCCGGCGGTGTCGATCAGCTGCAGGTCGAGATCGCCCAGGCGCCCGGCGCCGAAGCGGCGGTCGCGGGTGACGCCCGGCTCGTCGTGGACCAGGGCCAGGGCGCGGCCGGCCAGGCGGTTGAACAGCGTGGACTTGCCGACGTTGGGCCGACCGACGATGGCGATCGAGAGCGGCATAAGCCGCCCTACCTGATGGCGACGAGCGTCGCCTTGTCGGTCACCACATAGAGCGCATCGCCCATGCCGATCGGCGAGATCAGGGCCGGGCCGCCGATGCTGATGGTCGACTTGACCGCGCCGGTGGTCGGATCGAGCGCGATGGCCTTGCCGTTGTCGCCGACGACGATGACGCGGCCGGACGCCACCACCGGGCCGTAATAGAGCGCGCGCTTCTTGCGCTTGAGGCCCTTGTTCAGGTCGGTGATCCAGTAGACCTGGCCCGTCTCGCGGGCGGCGCAGATCACCTGCCCGGCCTGGGAGACGAGGAAGACCACGTCGCCCGCCGGCCAGGGCGTGGCGATGGAGTCGACCGGCAAGGTCCAGCGCGGCGTGCCGGTGCGCAGGTCGACGTCCATGAACACGCCCGAGTGGCTCCCTGCGTAGACGTCGCCGCCGTAGACCACGGGCCGGCCCGCGATGTCGCGGATCTCGGACAGGGCGTTGGTCCGGCTGGTGCGCGAGAGGGTGACGGTCCACTCCTCGTTGCCGTTGGCGGCCAGGATCGCGGCCAGCTCGCCCGAGGCGAACGGCGCGACGGCCGTGTCGCCGGCGATGGCGGGGCTGGACGCCTTGAGGATGCGGGCGGGCTCGGTGAGAGCCTGGTAGGTCCAGTCCTGGGCGCCGGTCTCGATGTCGTAGGAGGCGAGCTCGTCGTCGATGTTGATCGCCAGGACCCGGCCGGCCATCACGACCGGCGCGCCATGGATCGGGGAATCGACCTTGGTCCGCCAGATGATCTTGCCGGTCCCGGCGTCGAGGGCCGCGACGAAGCGGTAGCCCGAGGTGACGTAGAGGCGTCCGTTGGACAGGGCGAGGCCGCCGCCGAAGGCGTCCTTGTCGCGGTGCGTCCTGAGCGCCAGATCACGGCGCCAGTACTGCTGGCCGGTCTTGGCGTCGAGCGCGGAGACGCGCGCCTCGGCGTCCATCACATAGATTCGCCCGTCGGCCCCGACCGGCGGGGCGGTCACGTCGACCTTGCGGCTGGACCCCTCGCCGAAATCCTTGCGCCAGGCGACCCGGAAGTCCGACGCCACGGCCATGTTGTCGACCCACTGGTTCGGCGTGCCCCCGGGCTGGGGCCAGCCGCTGACGGGCTCCGGATTGGGCAGGAAGAACGCCTGGCCCTTCAGGGCGTCGGACACCTCGAGCTTCTGGTTCAGGGCGATCAGCGGGATGCGCTGGCCCTCCGAGGCGCGAACCTTGTTGGCCGAGCTCTTGTGCAGCGGGTTCAGGCGCGAGACCGTGCTGCAGCCTGTCGCGCCGATCAGGGCGAGGAGCGCCAGGGCCAGGGCGGATCTGAGCTTCATTGGGCGGCTCCGGCCTCAGGCGGCGTCAGGGAGGACAGGGCGGGCGGGGGCGGCGGCGCCTTGAGCGCCGCGGCGACGGCGGCGGGGACCTGCTTGGCGGCGCCCGAATCGATGGAACTCACCGCGAGCTGGGCGCGCTGGCGCACGTCCTCGGGCGCGTCGGCCATGAGCTGGAGCACCTGGAAGTCGGTGCGGGCGTCCTGCAGCTTGCCTGCCTTGACCTTGGCCATGGCCAGCGCCTCGCGCGCGGCTACGTGGTAGGGACGCTTGGTGTCGGTCAATGGCTTCAGCCTCCCCTCGACGGCGAAGTAGGGAGCGGTGTCCATGAGGGCCAAGGCGGATTTGAGGCGCGCCATGTCGCCGATGATCTGGTCGGGGGCCTCGGTCGCGGCCTTGTCGAACAGGGCGACGGCCTCCTCGGTCTTGCCCTGCTCCATGCGGATGCCGCCCTGCTGCATCAAGGCCAGGGAGGCGTAGCCCTTGGACGAGCTTTTCGCGGTCTGGCCGAACTCTGTGTAGGCCTTGTCCAGGCCGCCCTTGTCGAAGTCCGCCAGGGCGGTCGCGTAGGACTGCGAGGCCTTGGCCGACTGTTTGGCGCGCAGGGTGTCCACGCCCCAGAAGCCGAGCGCGACCAGGAGCGCGGCCAGGGCCGCCCCGACGACCCATGGCCACCACGTGCGGATAAGCTGCTTCGCCCGGTCGGAGCGGAGCTGCTCCTCGACCTCCTCGAAAAATTCGGACACGCGCTGGGGCTCCGCCTCTGGGCGATGGGAGGCGCGAACCTAGCGGCTGGCGCCTTCTGCCGCAACGGATGCGCTGTCGAGGCTGGCGAGCTCCTTCATGATCCGCCGCCAGCCCTGCTCCTCGCGGGTCCCGGCCGCCGCGAAAACAGCTCCCAGACGCCGCATCTGGACCCCCGTGAGCTCCGTCTCGAGGCGCGCGCCCTGGCCGGTGAGCCTGAGCTTCTTGACCCTGCGATCCTGCTCGTCCGGGACGGCGGCCACGAGTCCCATCTCCATGAGCTGGCGCAAGGGCCCGTTCAGCGCCTGCTTGCTGACGGCCAGCACCTCCAGGAGACCCGACACCGAAAGGTCCCGCCGCCGCCCGATGAAGTAGAGGATCCGGTGGTGAACGCGCCCAAGGCCCCGACGCTCGAGGATCCGGTCCGGCCGCTCGGTGAAGGCGCGGTAGGCGAAATAGAGCAGCTCGATCGCCTCATGCAGCTCGGCGTCGCGGGTTAGGTCAACCATGTTGACATGCTAGGCCTGCGCCCCTAGCGTGTCGATAGGTCAATAATATTGACTCGAATGGGAGGGCGACCATGCCGCGGCTTTCAGCACGGGTCCGCGACCTCAGGGGCTCGCCGGTGCGGACGATGCTGTCCCTGGCGAGCCGGCCGGGCGTCATCTCGTTCGGAAACGGCCTGCCGGCGGAGGAGACCTTCGAGGACCTGGAGCTGCCCGCCCCGCCGCGCGCGCTGCTGCAATACGGACCGAGCGAGGGCGAGCCGGAGCTGCGCGCCCGGATCGCCGAGGAGCTGGCCGCGCTGGGTCTCGACGCCCCGGCCGAGCGGGTGATGGTGCTGTCCGGCTCGCAGCAGGGCATCGACCTCGCCGCCAAGCTCGTCGTGGATCCCGGCGCGGCCGTGGCCGTGGAGTTGCCGGCCTACCTGGCGGCGCTGCAGGTGCTGCGCTTCTTCGGTGCGGACCTCAGGATCCTCGACCCCGCCGATCCCGGCGCACATTGGCGTGGGGAGCGCGCCCCGGCCCTCGCCTATGTGACGCCCACCTTCCAGAACCCCACGGGCCGCTGCTGGACGCTGGGCGAGCGTCGGGCCCTGGCCGGGGCCTGCGACCGCGACGACGTCATCCTGTTCGAGGACGACCCCTACCGCGAGCTGGCCTATGAGCCCTGCGAGCGCCGGCCGGCCTGCACCTTCGTCAGGCGCGCCGCCTGGATCTACCAGGGATCCTTCTCCAAGACCGTCGCGCCGGGGCTGAGGCTGGGGTTCCTGGCGGCGTCGCAGGACCTGTTCGGGCCGCTGGTGCGGCTGAAGCAGGCCGCCGACCTGCACGCGAGCCGCCTCGGCCAATGGATCGTGCTCAGGCACATGACGGCCCCGGGACGCGCGGCGCGCCTCGCGAGGATCGCCGGCGCCTATCGCGCCAAACGCGATCATTTCGCCGCGGTGATGGCCCGAACCCTCGACGGCCTGGCCGAATGGAGCGTCCCGCCGGGCGGGCTCTTCTTCTGGGCCACGCTGGCCGAGGACATCGATGCGCGGGGCCTGTTCGAGGCGGCGGCCGAGCGGGGCGTGCTGTTCTCTCCCGGCGAGCACTTCCTGGTCGCGCCCGACGACGGACGCGCCGCCATGCGGCTGAACTTCAGCCATGCGACGGCGGAGGAGGCCGAGCGCGGCCTCGCGATCCTGAGCGAGCTGCTGCGCGGAAGGGCTTCGGGCGCGGCGCGCCTCAGGCGCGCTTGATCAGCTGATAAGTCTCGGCCTCGCCCGGGAAGCGGCGCGAGCGCACGTCGGCGGCGTAGGCGCCGACCGCGCGGACGATCTCGGTCCTGAGGTCGGCATAGCGGCGCACGAACTTGGGCGTCCAGTCGAAGATGCCGAGCATGTCGTCGGTGACCAGCACCTGGCCGTCGCAGGCCGGCGAGGCGCCGATGCCGATGGTCGGGATCTCGAGCTCGGCGGTGATGGCGCGCGCGAGCGGCTCGGCCACGCTTTCGACCACCAGGGCGAAGGCGCCGGCGGCCTCGGCGGCCTTGGCCTCGCCCATGATCCGGTCGTGCTCGGCGTTGGTCCGGCCCTTGGCGCGGAAGGCGCCGTCGACCAGCACCGATTGGGGCCGAAGCCCGACGTGTCCCATCACCGGCACGCCGCGGGCGGTCAGGTAGGCGATGGTCTCGGTGACCGCCGGGCCGCTCTCGACCTTGATCGCCTGGGCGCCGGTCTCCTTCATCACCCGCACCGCATTCTCGTAGGCGCGCTCGGGCCCGCCCTCGTAGGAGCCGAAGGGCATGTCGATGACCACCATGGCGCGGCGCGAGCCGCGCATCACGGCCTGGCCGTGCATGATCATCATCTCGAGGGTGACGCCGACGGTGTTGTCCAGGCCATGCAGCACCATGCCCACAGAGTCTCCGACGAGCAGGACGTCGCACGCCTCGTCCAGCAGCTCGGCCATGGGCGCGGTGTAGGCGGTCAACACCACGATCGGGGACTTGCCCTTCATGGCGGCGATGTCGGGCGCGGTGAGGCGCGGGGTCTCTTCACGCTGGGCGGACATCAGAGCTCCTCGAGGGCCCGGGCGCCGAAGAGCAGCATGCCCAGAACGGCCAGGCCGGCGCCCATCCAGATCACCTCGCTTCCGACCGGAAGATCCGTGAGCAGGTGCAGCTGCGCCAGGGCCCTGGTCCCCTGCGAGAACGTCGTGGCCGATGCGGCGCCGACGCCCTCGACCTGGCGGAACATGTGCGCGCCGAGCATCTGCCCGGCCGCCATCGAGCCGCCGACGAGGCCCGCAAGACCGATCAGGAAGCGGCGGACCATCCAGGCCCGGTCCAGGCGCGCGGACACGCGCCGGGCGAAGGCGTCCTCGTCGGGCAGCGCCGGCGTCTCGGAAAACCAGCGGCCGAGCCGCGTCTCGAAATCTGGGTCAGCCATTGACCCGCCTCCCCGCTTCGGCGGACGATGCCGCCAAGCGTGCTCTAAGTCGATCCAGACCACGTTTGACATGGGATTTGACCGTCCCCAAGGGCGCGTTCAAGAGCTCCGCCGCCTCCGCGTGCGAAAAGCCCGCGCCGAAGCACATGGACACGCAGACCCGCTCGGACCGCGGCAGGGCCCTCAAGGCCTCGTCCAGGTCGAGCCGCGCGTTGGCGTCCGTCTCGGCCGAGCCGGACGGATCGGGCTCGGGCGGATCCTCGCCGAGGTCGATCTCGGTGCGCTTGCGGAGCCTGCGGATGTATAGCCGCGCCGCGATGCGCTTGATCCAGGCCTGGAAGGTCCCTTCGGCCCGAAACTCGGCGATCCGCTCGAAGCCGGCGAGGAATGCGTCCTGGGCGATGTCGTCGGCGAGCGCGGTGTCCGCCCCCATGCGCCGGACCAGGCCCCTGACCGCCGTGCCGTGCCGGCGCACGAGCTCGCCGTAGGCCGCGCGGCCGCCCGTGGCGGCGAGGCTCGCCAGCTCGACGTCGTGCAGTGCTGCCAGTTCGCGCGGCGCGGCGGCCATTGCGCGTCACCCCCGATGCGTGGAACCGCGCCTCAGACCTTGCCCTTGCCGCGGTTCACGGCGGCCATGATCAGGAACGCCAGGCCGATGAAGCCCGGGAAGCAGGCGAAGCCGATGAAGGGCCAGAAGGCGTCCGAGGCGTCCTCGCTGTAGCCCAGCGCATAGGCGCACCCGACGAGGCCGAGGGCGAACTCCAATCCAGATGATGCCGGCGCGCAGGTCGCGGCCCGGCGACGACGCAGGCTTGGCGTCGCGACTGATCGCGTCGATGACCTCGGACGGCAGGGGCTGGCCCTTCTCGATGGCGGCGCGCAGCGTGGCCTGCAGCGCTTCGCGCTCGCGGCTTCGGAAATAACGGGGCGTGATGATCAGGGCGGCGATCATGGCGAAGAACGCGACGGGCACGAGGATGCCGCTGAGCACGCCGAGGCTTCCTGGATCCATGGGTGACTCTCCTTCTCGATGTCGGTGGAAGCTTAACGCTCCCGCTTACCCGACAAGAGGCCCCAAGACGCGCCAGCGGATGCGGACCGCCGGATGAAATCTTCGTAACGCGGCTCAGATATCCAGGGGCTGGAGCCGGCCGCTCGCCCAACACCATAGGAAACCGGCCATCACGAGCGCGGCCGCGATCCCGCCGAACGTCGGACCGGCCAGCACAGGCAGGGCGGCGGCGGCGAGCTGCTGCAGCATCGGCGCGAGGGCCCAGAGCACCGCGCTCGCGGCCACCACGACCGGCGCAAGAGCGGCCAGGCCAAGCCAGAACCTGCGCCGCGCCGCCCGCCCCATCACCTGGACGACGAAGGCAGGGTCCAGCTCGGGCGGCTCGTCCTGGGCCCAGAGCTCGGCCAAGAGCCGGTCAGGCTCGCTCATGCGCGCCTCCAAGAGCCTCGAGAAGCTTCGAACGCCCCCGCGCCACATGCGACTTCACCGTCCCGAGCGGCAGGCCCAGCGCTGCGGCCGCCTCGGCGTGCGAGAACTCCGCGGCCAGGCACAGGGCGACGCACGCCCGTTGCTCGGGCCCCAGGACAGCGAGCGCGGCGGCCGCATCCAGCCGCGCATCCGATCCGCCCGGCGTCGCCTGGGCCTCCGGATCGGCGGCGGCCGCCTCGCGGACGGAGCGGCGCGCTTCGCCGCGGCGATGGGTCATCCACTTGCGGTAGGCGATGCCGCACAGCCAAGCCCGGAAGCTCTGGTCGGGACGAAAGGACGGCAGCCGCGACCAGGCGGTCAGGAAGGTCTCCTGGGCGAGGTCGTCCGCATCGGCATGATTTCCCGAGAGGCGGCGCAGGAAGCCGCGCACCGCGCGCTGATGCAGCCCGACCAGACGCGCGAACGCGTCCGGCGAGCCGCCGAGCGCGGCTGCGACCTGTCGCCCCTCTCCGGGAAAGGTCATCTGTCATTCTTGTTCGAGTTCGAGAACATGATGGTCGACACGATGGCGAAGAGCAGGGAGCCGGCCGCGAGCACGCCCATGATGATCGCCACCAGGGTGAAGGCGCGCTCGGTGCCGGGGAACTCCGCCCATTGCGAGGCGACGCCGAAGCCCACCGCCAGGCAGGTGAAGATGATGAAACGGCGCCACTCGCGGAACGGGCCCCACGGGCCCCAGCGGCTCCCCCAGCCCCAGCCCCAGGGCCCGCCCCAGTAGGGACCGGGCCCCGCCAACGGCCCGTTCGCGGGCATGTTCAGGATCTTGGCGATCTCCGCCGGGTCCTTGCCCTGCTCTGCATAGATCCGCATCAGGTCGAGCGCATCCTTCTGGCGCCGGTAGGTGAACCACATGCCCAAGGCGCCGGCCAGGAAGCCGAAGATCGGAAAGATCAGCCACCAGAAGGCGAAGAAGAGACGATAGGGGTCGGAATCCACAGGCGTCGTCCTTGATCGGGGACGGACCTCGCCGTCCCTTCATCCACAGTTCGCCGCAGACTGCCCGATCGGATGCAGACGGCAAGCGCCGAGGTCAGGCCGGCCGGGCGGGAATCTGCAGGCCGCGCTGGACCGCCGGCCGCTCCAGGCCCCGCTCCAGCCAGGCCGGAACCGCGTTCAGCGCGTCAAACCCGACCAGGTCGCGCGCCTCGTAGAATCCCACGAGATTGCGCACCCAGCCCAGCATGGACACGTCGGCGATCGTGTAGTCGTCGCCCATGATCCACGGGCGATCCCGAAGCCGCGTCTCCATCACGCCGAGCAGGCGCTTGGATTCATTGACGTAACGGTCGCGCGGACGCTTGTCCTCATAGTCCTTGCCGGCGAAGCGGTGGAAGAAGCCGACCTGGCCGAACATCGGTCCGATCGCCGCCATCTGGAAGAAGACCCAGCAGATCGTCTCCCAGCCTTCGGGCCGCATCTGCGGGGATCAGCCGGCCGGTCTTGTCGGCCAGGTACATCAGGATCGCGCCGGATTCGAACAGGCCGATCGGACGCCCGCCGGGGCCGTCGGGGTCGATGATCGCGGGGATCTTGCCGTTGGGGTTCAGGGACAGGAATTCCGGGCGTGAAGGTCTCGTTCTTGAAGATGTCGATGTAGTGCGGCTCGTAGTCGAGGCCGAGCTCTTCCAGCATGATCGAGACCTTCACGCCGTTGGGAGTCGGCGCCGAATAGAGCTGGAGCCGGTCCGGATGCTGCGCCGGCCAGCGTGTTGTGATCGGGAAGGCGGCAAGGTCGGCCACGATGTCGCTCTACCTAGCTGATCGCTTCCGGCTCGTCGCGGTCGACTCGCCGGCGCGGACGGCCCCGCGGTCGCGCAGGGATCAGCGACGCCGTCCAATCAGCGCCGCGAGCCACCCCAGCACGCCCTGCTTTCCGCCCTGGGCCTGGATGGGCCTGATCGCCTCGAAGGCCGATGGAGGCGCCGCGCCATCCCGATCGGCCCGGAAGCCGCACAGCACGGCGACGAGCTCTATGGGCGCGTCGAACATGAAATCGACGGCCTCGTCCGCCTCCTGCTCTCGCGCGAGCCGTCGGCGGATCGCCTTCAGCTCCGCCGGGGGGGCGCCAACGACCTCGAGCTCCTTGCCTTCGTCCAGGTAGTGCACCAGGCGCCACCGCTGCACGCCGTCGGCGCAGGCGGTGGCGGAGCTGTACATCACGACCTCGGACATCTCGCAGCCGATCGCCTCGCCGCCCATGGACGCTTCGGCGATCCGTTCGGGCGTCGCCCAGTCGGAAGAATTGGCGAAGACCAGGAACCACCCCGAGGAAAGCTCGGCGCAGGAGAACGGCGCCAGGCGCTCGGGATCCGGCTCGCCGGTCTCGGCAAAGCCGAGGCGCTCGAGGATCTCGCCCTTGGCCCGCCCGCGAATGCAAATCCAGCTGCACTTGAAGCTCATGGCTCAGCCCCCTCAGGTTTCCTGCCAATCGGCGCACATCTGTCGCAGACCTCGATCGAGCCCCTGGCCCTGCCTTTCCGTCCGGCCCGCTAGAACACGTCGTTCCAGTCGGCGAGTCGAATTCCCAACAGCCCTAATGGAAACCCGGCCAAGGCTCCAATATCCCGCGGCAAGAAGTGATCGACGCGGTATCCTTCGAGGCCCTGACGGTAGGCCGCCCTCTGATTTGTAAGGTCGACCCCGAGTTAGCGCAAGAACATAAGAGGAACAATATGTGTGCGCCACGCCTGCCTGCGGCGTTCACGTCGCCTGCCGCATGGGTTTGGCCGAGCCCGACGCGCCGGCTTGGATTAGCCGCACGGCGCAGAAACCGATGGGTCCGCGATCAACGATGCGAGGCTCGGGTCGCCGCCTGGACTTGGCCATGCGCAGCCTTCTGGGCGTCGGCGCTCTTGGCCATCAGCCGCCGGGCGAGCACGAGCGCCGTCGAGATGACAACGATGAGGATCAGGCCTGTCGGGTTTCCGCGGCGGCCGCTTTGGATCGACAAGGCGCACATGGCGCCCGGCATGACCGCCGTCGTCACAGTCACGAAGACCCGGTTGCCCAGGGAGACCTCGGGAACCACCAGCTTGCCGGGGAAGGCCGCATAGGCCCAGCCGAGCGCCTGGACGACGCCGGTGACCGCGATCAGCTCCAGATAGACCCTGAACTCTCCGGCCCGGCGTGCTCGTAGAACAGGACCGTCGCGGGAGGCAGCAGGGCGATGGCGAAGACGCCGGCGCAGAGCATCGTCAGCCGATGCAGGTGCGGATCCTCGGCCGGTCCCGAGCCGCACGCTTCAGCCACCGCCCTGCCTTCGCCCCCGCTCGATGGTCCTGGGGCTTGCGCGTCGCGCGCCCGTCGGCGTGGCCGAGTCCCCCGCCTTCATCAATGATCCTGGCGGCACCGCGCGCAAGCCGCTGGATCGGCGCCAGGCCCTGAAGCCGGAGGAGAGCATGATCGGCGCGCCGTCGGGGACGATCATGACGGCGATGGCCCTGACGCGGCGCCCCGCCTCGATCGATCTCGCCTGCACGGGCGCCCGCACATCCTTGCCGAGTGTCCGGCGCGGACCGCGCGGGCGCCGCAGCGCTCATGCGACGCGAAGGGCGTAGTGAAGAATGACTGCGCCGGTGTCCATCGTCCTGGCGTCCAGGAGGCGCAGCTCGGCCTGGTCGTAACCGCCGGAGAACATCCGCTTGCCGCCGCCGAACAGCGCGGGCGTCACCATGAGGCGGAGCTCGTCGACGAGACCGCGCTCCAGCAGGCTGGCGGCCAGGCCGGCGCCGCCGAAGGCGACGATGTCTCCGCCCGGCTCCGCCTTGAGCTGTCTGATGGCATCGGAGAGATCGCCGTCGATAATGGTCGAGTTGCTCCAGGCCGTTTCGCGCAAAGTGGACGAAGCGACGTACTTGGGCAGCCCGGCGAGCCTGCCCGCGATCTTCGGATCGGCGGCCGGCGAGGTCCAGTAGGCGGCCATGCCCTCGTAGCATCGGCGGCCGTAGAGGACGGCGCCCGCCATGGCGAGGTTGGCGCCCGACCAGTGCCGCTCCAGGTCGTTCGACCAGGCCGGCGGAACGAGCGCGCCGCCCGGTCCCTCGATGTAACCGTCGAGGCTCATGAACATCGCCAGCATCACCTTACGCATCGCTCTCTCCTTCGCATGGAATGGCCGCAGGCCGGGGGAACAAGGTGGACAGGCCGCGCAGCGGCTCCGCCGAGATGATCATCACAAGGAGCAAGGCGCCGCAGCAGCCAAAGGCGAGCGGCGCTCCGACGAGGCCGGCCACGAGCCCGCACGCCGCCCCGCCCGCGCCGAGACCGGCGTCGTAGGCGACGCTC
Organism: uncultured Alphaproteobacteria bacterium; assembly: GCA_963775275.1. Classification (GTDB taxonomy): domain Bacteria; phylum Pseudomonadota; class Alphaproteobacteria; order Caulobacterales; family Caulobacteraceae; genus JANWHQ01. The sequence continues at coordinate 25,862 of CAVZII010000006.1, forward strand.
CAGAGCGCGCTGGCGGCGGCACGGCCCTCACGCTCGACGGCGTCGAACATCGCCGTGAGGCTTGCGTTCTGGGCGACGCCGAAGCCCGCGCCGAGCAGGCTCATGCCGACGAGAACGAGGGCCGGCGCCGAGGTCGCGGCGGCGACCATGCCGAGCCCGGCCGTCGCTACGGCGAGGCGAAGCAGACGACCGGCAGGCGCCCGCGATCCCGCCTGCCCGGCCCACCAGCGCGCCGCCATCGCCGCGAGCGCATGGACGAGCAACGCCGCGGCGGCGAGCGAGCCGCCGCCGCTTTCGAAAGCCGCGGGCGCGAAGCTCACCACGGCTCCGGTCGCCAGCGCCGTCAGGAAGAGCGCCGCTGCGGCCGTCGCCACCTCCGCGCGTCCGGCGATGGCGCCCAAGCGCCCCGGCGCCTCGAGGCGCGGGTCCAGGCCGTCAAGCTTCGGAGCCACGACAATGCCCAAGATCGCGGCCGCGGCGGCGGCCAGGCAGACGGTCTCGGCGCCACAGCGCGCGGCGAGCCAGACGCTCGCGGGCGCCACGATGACGGCGGCCGCGCCGGCGACGACTCCATAGGCGCCAAGGGCGGCCGCTCGCTGCGTGGCGGGGGCCAGCGACGCCACGACCGGCGCGCCGATGACGAAGACGATGCCCAGCCCAGCTCCACGCACGGCGCTCAGGAACAACGTCGCCGGAACGCTATGGAGCACGCATTGGCCGAGCGACGGCGCGGCGAGGAGCGCGAGCCCCAGCAGGATCAACCGCCGATAGCCAAGCCGCGCCGCAAGCGCAGGCACGAAGAACTCTGCGATCACGGCGGAGCTCATGAGGACGCCTGTCACGAGCCCGCCCGCGTCCGGGCCGCCCTTGGCCGCGGCCGCCGCCGGGACGACGGACAGCAAGGCGTAGAAGTTGGCGAGACCCGCGAACGCCGCGGCGAACAGGCGAATTATCTCTGCGGAGAGGACTCCCCGGCGCGCGGCGTGCGCGAGCGCCCCCTTCTCCTCGCCATCGCGGCGGCGGTGCATGTCGGCCATCGTCGCCTCCCGGCGCTGAGCGCCCGCAGGCGCGCTTGATCGCCAGGCACGATGTGCGCAGAGTGGTCAATCCGACATGTCCAGTTCACGGAGATGATTGTTGACCAGTCGAGCGCTCGACCTGCTGCTCCCTCTCGCCCGGGGAAGCGGCGCGCCCCTCGGCGCACAGATCGAAGAGCATTTGAGATCGGCGATCCGCAGCGGCGCGCTGAAACCGGGCGCGCCGCTCCCGTCGACGCGCGACCTGGCCGCCCAACTCGATGTCTCCCGGCCGCTCGTCGTCGCCGCCTACGAGCAGCTCGCGGCGGAGGGCTACGTTACGTCGCGCCAGGGCGCGCGATCGTTCGTCGCCGAGTTCGAGGCGCGGGCCGACCCGCCGCCCCCGGAGCCTGAGCCCGCCGCTCCCCGCTATGACTTCTCGCCGGCGGTGCCTGATCTCGCGGCCTTTCCAAGGAGGCCCTGGCTCAAGGCCGTCGAGGCCGCGGTGTCGACGATGCAGCCCGGGGACTTCGGCTACGACGAGCCGCATGGCGTCTCGAGGCTCCGGAACGCGCTCGCCGACTATCTCGGCCGCGTGCGCGGCGTGAGCACGCACGCGGCGAACATCGTGGTCACCAGCGGCTTCGCGCAAGGCCGGCGCCTCGCGTGCCGGGCGCTGGCGGCGGGCGGCGCAAGGCGGCTCGCCGTCGAGGACCCGAGCTACAGCGACTGGACCTTCGCTTCGGACGCCGGCCTCGCTCTCGCGCCGATCCCGGTGGATCGGAACGGCATGGATGTGGAGGCGCTCGCCCGCTCGAACGCCGACGCCGTCATGCTGACCCCCGCGCACCAGTTCCCGACCGGCGCGGTGCTCTCCGGGGAACGTCGCCTTTCGCTGCTCAAGTGGCTTCGCGAGCGCGACGCCATCGCGATCGAGGACGACTACGATTTGGAGTTCCGCTACGACCGAAGCGCCGTCGGCGCGTTGCAGGGGCGCGATCCGGCGCGCGTCATCTACGCCGGCACCGCGAGCAAGACGCTGGCGCCGGCCCTGCGGCTGGGATGGCTCGCAGTCCCGACCCGCGTCCTCGGGCTCGTAAAGCAGGAGCAGGCGCGCGTGGACTTTGGAGCGCCGCGCATCGATCAGCATGCGCTCGCGCACTTCATCTCCCGCGGCGATCTCGATCGGCACCTGCGCCGCATGCGCGCGCTCTACCATGCGCGCCGGGACGCCCTGCTCGATGTGCTCTCCCCGATCAGGCCCACGCTCGCGATCGAGGGCGTCGCCGCCGGCCTCCATCTCACGGCGAAGCTGCCTGCCGGCTACGATGCCAGGACGGTGCAGGCGCAGGCGTCGGCGCGCGGCATGGCGATCGGCGTGATGTCCGAGTTCGCGCTCGAGACCAGGACCGGCTCTTCCACACTGCTGCTCGGCTACGCGCGCGCCTCCGACGCGACCATGCGGATCGGCGCACAGATCCTTCAGGCCGTCCTCGACACCTGCAGCCGCAGCGCGGCGAAAGAGGACGGTCCCGAGTGACGCCGACCCCGAAGATGTCGGCCTTCCGGTTCGCGATCGAACCCGTTCAGCTTTAGCTGAAATGCTGTTGATTTTATCTCTTATATAAATTATTCAGCGCAAAAGAAGAAGGAGGCCGTCATGGCTGCCCAACCGACAGGCGCGCGAATCCGGCGCGGCGCCCGCAGGACCCGACGGCTCGCCTACGCCGCCGCCATCCTTGCGATAATCTGCGTGGTCTCCGAGCTGCTCCTCGCCCTTTCGCCGCTCTGGCGCGGCGGCGACAGGGCCGCGGCCTTGTCCGCCGTCCTGACGCAGCTCCTCATTGTGGGGCCGGCGCTGTTCCTCGTCTGGGGCCTGCAGCGGGCGCGGAGGTTGTTCCGGCGCATCGAGGCCGGCGAAACCTTCACCGAGGACAACAGTCGGGATTTCGCCCGGATCGGCTGGGCGGTCATCGGGGGAGCGATCTGGTCGCTGACCATCGGAGGCCTGGCGTCGCCCCCGACCAGTGTCCTGGCTCAGCAGCTGGCCGGCATCGGCGCGGGCGCGCGCGATCTCGCGCTCTTGGCTCTGGGGCTCGCCCTGGTCGTGATCGGCCAGCTCCTGGCCGAGGCGAGGCGGATGAAGGCCGAGAACGACAGCTTCCTCTGATGCCGATCGTCCTCACGCTGGATGTCATGCTGGCCCGCCGCAAGATGAGGGCGCGGGACCTCGCCGCCCGGATCGGGATGTCCGAGACCCAGCTGTCGCTGCTGCGCACCGGCAAGGTGCGGGGGGTCCGCTTCTCCACCATGGCCAAGCTGTGCCTGGTCCTGAACTGCAAGCCCGGAGACCTGCTCGATTACGAGCCCGGTCCCGACGACATGAACGAGCCCGCCGCGGACGACGCCTAGCGGGTCATTGGGAGACGATCGATGTTGAGCGTGATCAGCCTCTTTGCAGCGGCCAGCCTGGCCGGCGCCCCGGCGCCGCTTGCCGACATCCCCGTCCAGATCGGGCGGGGCGAGCAGGCGCTGCACGGTTCGCTCGTCCGGCCGCAAGGCCCCGTCGCGCCGGCGGCGGTGCTGATGATCTCCGGGTCCGGCCCCTCGGACCGTAACGACGACACGCTCAGCGCCGGCCAAAGGAGCCGGACGAACTGGTTCCTGGCCCAGGCGTTGGCCGAACGGGGCGTCGTCTCCCTCCGCTACGACAAGCGGGGCGTCGGCGAGAGCGCCGCCGCGGGCGACGCGACTTCGATCGGCCAGACCGTGGAGGAGGCGGCCGCCTGGGTCCGGTTCCTGGCCCGCCGGCCCGGCGTCCGCTGTGTCGTCGTCCTCGGCCATTCGGAGGGCGCGCTGATCGGCGCCCTCGTGGAGCACAAGGTCCGGCTGTGCGGGCTGATCGAGGTCAGCGGCGCGAGCAAGACCCTCGGGGATCTGATCGAAGCGCAGGACGCGCTCGCCGGGCGTTCTCCCGAGCTCAGCGCCAAGATCCATGAGATCATCCAGGCCCTGCGGTCAGGTCGGCCGGTTCCGGAGGTCCCGCCAGGGTACGAGGGCGTCTTCGGTCCCAAGGCCGAGGGCTACACCCGGTCCGAGATCAGCATCGACCCCGTGGCCGAGCTCGCCAAGGTCAAGGTCCCGGTGCTCGTGCTGCAGGGGGACAACGACGTGCAGGAGGGGGTCGACGACGCGAAACGACTGGCCGCCGCCGCCGGCGTTGAGCCCGTGATCGTCCCGGGCGCGAACCACGTGCTGAAGCTCGCGCCCAAGGATGTGAGGGGCAACTTCATGACCTATGCGGACCCCGACCTGCCGCTGGCGCCCGGCGTCGCCGAGGCCATCGGCGGCTTTGTCCTGGCGCGTCACTGAAGCGAAGGAACGACCCGTCGTCGGCCGCTATTTCCGCTCACTCCCACTCGATCGTGCCGGGCGGCTTTGACGTCACGTCGTAGACGACGCGGTTTATGCCCCTGACCTCGTTGATGATCCGGGTCGCGGCGCGGGAGAGCACCTCCCAGGGGAACTCGAAGAAGTCCGCCGTCATGCCGTCGGTGGAGGTGACGGCTCTGAGGGCGCAGACCTCGTCGTAGGTGCGCGCGTCGCCCATGACGCCCACGGTGCGCACGGGCAGGAGCACGGCGAAGGCCTGCCAGATCTCGTCGTAGAGGCCGGCCTTCCTGATCTCGTCCAGATAGATGGCGTCGGCCTTCTGCAGGATGGCCACGCGCTCGGGGGTCACCGCGCCGGGGATGCGGATGGCCAGGCCCGGCCCCGGGAAGGGATGGCGGCCGACGAAGGCCGGGGGCAGGCCGAGCTCGCGCCCGAGCGCCCTCACCTCGTCCTTGAACAGCTCGCGCAGCGGCTCGACCAGGGCGAGCTTCATGGTCTCGGGCAGGCCGCCGACATTGTGGTGGCTCTTGATCACCGCCGAGGGGCCGCCGCGGGCCGAGACGCTCTCGATCACATCCGGATAGAGCGTGCCCTGGGCGAGGAAGGCGGCGCCTTCGATCCCGGAGGCCTCGCGGTCGAACACCTCGATGAAGAGCCGGCCGATCGCCTTGCGCTTGCCTTCCGGGTCGCTGACGCCTGCGAGCTCGCCCAGGAATTCCTCAGCGGCGTCAACGTGCACCAGCGGGATATTGTAGTGATCACGGAACAGGGTCACGACCTCCTTGGCCTCGTTCAGGCGCAGGAGACCATGGTCGACGAAGACGCAGGTGAGCTGCTCGCCGATCGCTTCGTGGATCAGGACCGCCGCCACGGCCGAATCCACGCCGCCCGAAAGGCCGCAGATCACTCCGCCCTGCCCCACCTGGGCGCGGATGCGCTGGACCGCCTCCTGGCGGAAGGAGGCCATGGTCCAGTCGCCCTTCAGGCCGGCGATGCGGTGGGTGAAGTTGCGCAGGATCAGCGCGCCCCTGGGCGTGTGGGCGACCTCGGGGTGGAACTGGACGCCGTAGATGCGCCGGCCCTCGTCGGCGATCACCGCGAAGGGCGAGCCCTCGGACGTGGCCGCCACCTCGAAGCCCAGCGGGACGGCGGTGATCTTGTCGCCGTGGCTCATCCAGACCGGTTCGTCGTCGCCGACCTCGCCCAGGCCCTCCAGAAGCGGCGTCTCGCGCTCGATGCGGATCTCGGCGCGGCCGAACTCGCGCTGGTGGCCGCTCTCGACCGAGCCGCCCAGGGCCTCGCAGATGGCCATCTCGCCATAGCAGATGCCGAGCACCGGGACCTCGAGCTCGAAGACGCGCCGCGGCAATTTCGGGCTCTCCTCCTCGTGCACGCTGGCCGGACCGCCCGAGAGGATCACCGCCTTGGGGGCGAAGGCGTCCAGCACGGTCTCGATGCGGTCGTAGGGATGGATCTCGCAGTAGACCCCGCTCTCGCGAACCCTCCGGGCGATCAGCTGGGTGACCTGGCTGCCGAAGTCGACGATGAGGACGCGTTCGTGGTGGGGCTCTGTCATGGCGGGGCCTTAGGGCAGATTCGGATCATCGTCACGGCTCGCCGCTCCGCTCCAGGACGGCGATGAAGAAGCCGTCGGTTCCGGCCATTCGCGGAGTCAGGCGCAAGAACCCCTGGGGCGTGGCGCGGGCGGCCAGGGCCGGCAACCCCTCGGCGGTCGCGAGGCCCGACGCGGCAATCGCGTCGAGGGCCGCGACGACGGCGAACACGGGCGCCGCAGCGAGGAAGGCTGCGACCTGGTCCTCATTCTCCTCCGCCAGGATCGAGCAGGTCGCATAGACCAGCCGCCCGCCTGGCCGGACGAACGCGCTTGCGGCCGCCAGGACGGCGGCCTGCTCGGCCATCCGGCGCTCGAGCTGGGCGGGCGTGAGCCGCCACTTGGCGTCCGGATGTCGCCGCCAGGTCCCCGAGCCGGTGCAGGGCGCATCCACGAACACCAGGTCCATCCGGCCAACGAGGTCGCTCAGCGCCTCCGGATTGGAGGGCGAGCGGACCTGCAGGTTGCGCACCCCCGCGCGACGGGCGCGCCGGACCACTTCGGAGAGGCGCCTCGGATCGGCATCGTAGGCATAGACCTGTCCCTTGCCGCCCATCGCCGCCGCCAGCGCCAGGGTCTTGCCGCCGCCGCCGGCGCAGTAGTCCAGCACCTGGCGGCCCGTGACCTCGCCGGCCGCGGCCGCCGCGAGCTGGGAGCCCAGATCCTGGACCTCGAACCAGCCCTTCTCGAACACCGGCTCGGCCTCCACCGCCGGCGCCCGCTCGGCGGCGGCCGGCGCGGCCATGCGCAGGGCGTTCACGAGCAGGCCCGCCGGCTCGGCCCCGTATCTCGCCAGGGCCTTGAGCGTCCGCTCGGGGTCGCTCTTGAGGATGTTGACGCGCAGGTCCACCGGCGCGCGCGTGGCGAGAGCGGCGCCTTCCTCGGCCCGGCCCTCGCCGAAGGCGCGGACCAGATGCGGCTCCAGCCAGTCCGGATAGTCTCCGCGCACGGGCGCCGGCGCGTCCACCAGCTCCCTCCCCTGCTCCAGCGCCGCGGCCTCCTCCGTCGTGAGTGCGCCGGGCCCGTGCGGCTCGCCGGCCGCAGCGGCCGCCAGCTCGTCCGCGGACCAGCCCCAGGCCCACCGCAGCGCCGCCAGCGCCTGCGCCCGCGGACCCTCCAGGCCCATCCGCCACTCCAGCGAACGGCGGTGGCGCAGGGCGTCCAGCACCAGGCCCGAAACGGCGGCGCGGTCCTTGGCGCCGGCGTAGCGCGCGCCGTCGCCCCACGTCTTCAGGGCCTGGCGGACGGGCTTGTGGCGCTCCTCGATCTCGCTCAGCACCTCGATGGCGGCGGCGAGGCGGGCGGCGGGCGTCATCGCTTGGAATTCGCCCCGGTCACGAGGCCTGACTCGGGTAGTTGGGCGCCTCGCGGGTGATCATCACGTCGTGCACATGGCTCTCGCGCAGTCCCGCGCCGGTGATCCGGATGAACCGGGCGTTCCTCTGGAAGGCGGCGATGTCGGGGGCGCCGAGATAGCCCATGGAGGCCCGAAGGCCGCCGACCAGCTGGTGCAGAATCTGGGCGATCGGCCCCTTGTAGGGGACCTGGCCCTCGATGCCCTCGGGCACCAGCTTGAGGGCGTCAGCGATGTCCTTCTGGAAGTAGCGGTCGGCCGAGCCCTGGGCCATGGCGCCCACCGAGCCCATGCCGCGGTAGGCCTTGTAGGACCGTCCCTGGTAGAGGAACACCTCGCCCGGCGCCTCGTCCGTGCCGGCGAACATCGAGCCCAGCATGGCCGCCGAGGCGCCGGCCGCGATCGCCTTGGCCAGGTCGCCCGAATACTTGATCCCCCCGTCGGCGATCACCGGCACGCCGGAGTCCCCGGCCGCGCGGACGGTCTCGGCGACGGCCGTGAGCTGGGGCACGCCGACGCCGGCCACCATCCGCGTGGTGCAGATCGAGCCCGGGCCGATGCCCACCTTTACCGCGTCCGCCCCGGCGTCGATCAGGGCGCGCGCGCCGTCGTAGGTGGCGACGTTGCCGGCGATGACCTGCACCTGGTTGGACTCGCGCTTGATGCGCCTGACGGCCTCGGAGATCTGGACGTTATGGCCGTGGGCGGTGTCGACCACCACCACGTCCACCCCCGCCTCGATCAGCGCCAGCGAGCGCTGGTGCCCGGTTTCGCCGACGCTGGACGCCGCCCCCACCAGGAGCCGCCCCTTCTCGTCCTTGGCGGCGGAGGGGAAGGCCTGGGCCTTGTCGATGTCCTTGACGGTGATCAGGCCGACGGCTCGGTAGTCGTCGTCCACCACGATCAGCCGCTCGATCTTGTGCCGGCGAAGGAGATTCTGCGCCTCCTCCTGGCCGACGCCCTCGCGCACCGTGACCAGGCCCTCCCTGGTCATGATCTCCGCGGCCTTGAGGTTGGGGTCCTGCTCGAAGCGGATGTCGCGGTGGGTCAGGATGCCCACCAGCCGGCCGGTGCCGCGCTCCACCACCGGGAAGCCCGAGATGTGCCGGCGTTTCCTGATGTCCTCGATCTCGCCGAGCGTGGTGTCGGGATGGATGGTCAGGGGGTTGATGACCATGCCGCTCTCGTAGCGCTTCACCTCGCGCACCTGCTCGGCCTGGTCGGCGGGCGACATGTTGCGGTGGAGCACGCCCAGGCCTCCGGCCTGGGCCAGGGCGATCGCCAGGCCGCTCTCTGTCACGGTGTCCATGGCGGCGGACACGATCGGGATGTTCAGCGCTATGCCTTTGGTCAGCCGCGTGGCGGTCGAGACCTGGGTCGGGGTGACCTCGGAACGGGCCGGTTCCAGCAAAACGTCGTCGAAGGTGAGCCCTTCGCGAATCTCCATCGGAGTCTCCGTTTTGCGGGCGCGCTATGCCCGCGCCGACGCCCCGGTGTCAACCGTGGCGGGCCGGTCAGGCCAATTTGTCCGCCGGACGTTGCTGGCGAGCCTCGTTGCGACGCCGCTGGAAGGCCAGCCGCCGGCGTCCGTGGGACTCGACCTCGCCCAGGTCGGCGTAGCCGAGCCTGCGGGCCAGGGCGATGGAGGGCTGGTTGTCGGGGTCGATCACGCACACCGACCGTTCGAACCGCCGGTCGCCCCAGTCCAGCACCGCGCGCATGGCCTCCGAGCCGTAGCCGCGGCCCTGGAAGGCGGCGGCGAGCGCCCAGCCCGCCTCTGGCGCGCCCGAGAGCAGCGGATCGGCGCGCCCCCGGTCGAGGAAGCCGACCTCTCCGACCAGGCGGCCGCTCGCCTTGTCCTCCACCGCCCAGAACCCGAAGCCCAGCAGCGCCCAAAGGCCCGCGAAGCGCAGAAGCTTTGCCCAGACCTCCTCCTCGCTCATCGGGACGCCGTCGCCGATGTGCCGGACCACCTCCGGCTCGCGCCACATGGCTGACAGGGGTGCGAAGTCGTCCCGGCGATGCGCGCGCAGAACCAGCCGCCCAGTGCGGATCACAGGCGCGGTCGGGACCAGGGTCTCAGCCATCTCGGCCGCGCAGCCCGGTCGCCACGAGGTAGACCTCCGAGCTTTCGGCGCGGCTGGCCTTGGGCTTGAGGTGGCGGACCTCGGCGAAATGGGCCTTGAGCAGCTTCAGCACGTCCGCCGTCTCCCCGCCCTGGAACGCCTTGGTGACGAAGGCGCCGCCGGGCTTCAGGACCTGGATGGCGAAGTCCGCGGCGGCCTCGACCAAGGCGATGATGCGCATATGGTCGGTCTGGCGGTGGCCGGTGGTGTTGGGCGCCATGTCCGAGAGCACGACGTCCGGCGCGCCGGCGAGCGCCTCGACCAGAGCCTCGGCCTGGCCGGGCGAGGTGAAGTCGCCCTGGACGATCACGGCGGGCGGCAAGGGCTCCATGGCCAGAAGATCGATCCCCACGACCCGGCCGGCGCCCCGCTCGAGCGCGACCTGGATCCAGCCGCCCGGCGCGCAGCCGAGATCGATCACCCGGGCGCCTCGTCCGATCAGGTGCGCGCGCTCGTCCAGCTCGGTCAGCTTGAACGCGGCCCGCGATCGGTAGCCGCGCGCGCGGGCCTCGGCGGCATAGGGGTCGTTGATCTGGCGCTCGAGCCAGGCCTGGGAGGACGCCGAGCGCCGGCTCGCGGTCTTCAGCCGCTTTGGCGCGGGACGCCCTGCGGCGTCGCCGGCCTGGGGCGGCCTCACCATGCCGCGGCGTTGTTCACCGTCCCCTTCGCTCACCGGCGCCGCGCCCCTGGTCCGCGCCGCCGCCGGCGCGGCGGGCGCGACATCAGCGAGAACAAGAGGCCTTCGCGCAGGCCCCTGTCGGCCACGCGCACCCGCTCGCAGGGCCATAGCTGCTGGACGGCCTCCAGGATCGCCGCGCCGGCCAGGACGAGGTCCGCGCGGTCCGGACCGATGCAGGGCTGGCCGGCCCGGCCCGCCGCGTCCAACGCCATCAGCCGTGCGGCGGCCGCCTCGCACTCGCCGCGGGTCATCCACAGGCCGTCGACCTTGGCCCGTTCGTATCGCGCCAGCTCCAGGTGCAGCCCCGCCAGGCTCGTGATCGCGCCGGAGGTGCCGATCAGGTGGGCCCGGCCCGCCAGGAAGGCGGGCTTCAGCTCGTCCGCCTGGCCGAAGCGCGACACCTCGTCCTTCACCGCCTGGACCATGGCCTCGAACCAGGCCTCCCGGCCCTCGGCAGGCTCGGGGAAGCGCTCAGCGAGGCTGACCACCCCGATTGGGATCGACAGCCAGGCCTTGATCGGCAGGCAGGCGGGATGCGGCGGCCGGCGCAAGGGGTCCAGCCTCAGCCGGCCAAGATCGATCCAGGACAGCTCGGTGGAGCCGCCGCCAACATCCACCACCAGCGCAGCCTCGCAGCTGCGGTCCAAGAGGCCCACGCAGCCCGCGACCGACAGCCGCGCCTCCTCCTGGGGGGTGATGATGCGAAGCCGAAGGCCCGTCTCGGCCGCGACGCGCTCGACAAAGGCCTCGCCGTTGGCCGCCGAGCGGCAGGCCTGGGTGGCCACCGCCTTGACCGGCGGGCCGCCGCGGCGGCGGATGCGATCGGCGCAGATCCTGAGCGCCGCGATCGCCCGGTCCATGGCCGCGTCGTCGAGCCGGCCGGTGGCGGACAGGCCTTCGCCCAGGCGCACGATGCGCGAGAACGCATCCAGCACGCGGAAGCCCCTCGGCGTCGGCGCGGCGATCAGCAGGCGACAGTTGTTGGTGCCGAGATCCAGCGCGGCATAACAGCGCGACTGGGCGGACGCGAGCGCATCCCGCCGCTCGACCGGCGGCTCTGCCGCCTCCGTCATGCCCACGAACCCCTTGTACGCGCCCAATTCGGCTCAACTCAGCCTAGCAAGCTCGCGCAAAGGCCGAAAGGACTTGTCCGCATGCCGAACGGCGTGTTCACCTTTCGGTCAGCGGGCAGGGGGTATCGTTTCCGGATGACGTCGCAGTTCGCCAAGTTCGCGATTGGCCAAGTGGTCCGCCACCGGATCTTTCCGTTCCGGGGCGTGGTCTTCGATGTCGATCCGGAGTTCGCGAACACCGAGGAATGGTGGCTGTCCATCCCCGAGGAGGTGCGGCCCCGCAAGGACCAGCCGTTCTACCACCTGCTGGTCGAGAACGAGCAGTCGGCGTCCGTCGCCTACATCTCCGAGCAGAACCTGCTGGCCGACAATTCGGGCGAGCCGGTGGGGCACCCGCACACCTCGGTGCTGTTCTCGGGCTTCGAGAACGGCCAGTACCGGCTCAGGCCCAACATCGCCAACTGAGTCGACCGACGCGCCGCGCGCCGACGCGCCGAGGCCGACCGGATCAGTCTTCCTTGGGCGTGAGCACCTGCCGGCCCTTGTAGACGCCGGTCTTCAGGTCGATGTGGTGCGGCCGCTTCAGCTCGCCGGTCTGTTTGTCTTCGACGTAGCTGTTGGGCTTCAGCGCGTCGTGGGCGCGGCGCATGTTGCGCCGGGACGGCGAGGTCTTTCGCTTTGGAACGGCCATGGCGGATCGCTTCTTTCGAACTCGTCGGCCGCGTGCGCCGGCCGGGCAGGATCAGGTGAGCGCGGGTGTATGCCGCAACCGCCCCCAAGGTTCAAGCGCGCCGCATCCGCCAGGCGAACGCCAGCCCCAGCGCCAGCACCAGGGCGGCGAGGCACTGATGGGCCAGGGCCAGCCCGAGAGGCGCGGCGTTGAGCAGGGTGATGATCCCCAGCGCGGCCTGCGCCAGCACCAGGGCGGCGAAGCCGTAGGCCAGGGGACGGACCGTGCGGCTGAGCCAGCGCGAGCGCGCCGCCGCCACCGCCAGGGCGAGCGCGCCGATCACCAGCAGGTAGGCGCCGATGCGGTGATTGAACTGGACCGCCGCCTGGCTGTGCAGCAGGGCGTGCAGGAAGCCGTCCGAGGCCAGATAGTCCTTGGGGAACACATGGCCGTTCATCATCGGCCAGTCGTTGTAGATCTTGCCGGCGTTGTTGCCGGCCACCAGCGCGCCCAGCATCATCTGCAGGAAGACCAGCGCCGCCAGGGCGGCCGAGGGCCACTGCCAGCGGGTGTCGTGCTCGGGGCGGCCGGGCCCGAACCAGGCCTCGAGCCCGGTCCAGATCAACAGGCAGAACACGATGAGCGCCAGGCCCAGATGGGTCATCAGCCGCTCGGGCGCGACCGAGACGCGTCCGACCAGGCCGCTGGCCACCATCCACCAGCCCACCAGGCCCTGCAACGCTCCCAGGCCCAGCAGAAGCCAGCATCGCCACAGGAGGCGACTGGGCAGGCGCTTGGACGCCCACAAGGCCACGAAGGGAATCACGAAGGCCACGCCGATCAGCCGGCCGAGCAGGCGGTGCGCCCACTCCCACCAGTAGATCGACTTGAAGGCGCCCAGCGTCATGCCGCGGTTGACCAGCTCGTACTGGGGGATGTGCTGATAGCGGTTGAATTCCTGCATCCAGGCCTGGTGCGTCAGCGGGGGGATCACGCCGGTCACCGGCTTCCACTCGGTGATCGACAGGCCCGAGCCGGTCAGGCGCGTGGAGCCGCCCACGACCACCATGGCGAACACCATCGCCGCCAGGATGAACAGCCAGAGCGCGGTCGAGCGCGACTGGTCCTGACTTCGCAACATGGGCATGGGGCAGGCTGATCCCGAAGATGGGACTTAAATTGGGCGCCGCTGGGGCTGGCGGCGAAGGTAGCTGGTCGGAGCGGCGGGATTCGAACCCACGACCCCTTGACCCCCAGTCAAGTGCGCTACCAGGCTGCGCCACGCTCCGACGAGGGCGCCCTTATAGGGATGGGCGCCCGCGCGGGCAATGGGCCGCGATTGGGAATCGGCGGCGACTAGGATCCCAACGCCTGGTCCAGGCGGGCCTTGGCCGCGGTCAGGACCTCGAGCGTCGCCTCCAGTTCCGCCGCCGCGCCGGGCGGCGGCGGGGCCGGCGCTTCGGACGGAGCCCCGGCCGGGGCCTCGCCGGCCGCAGAGGCCGGGCCCATAGCCGCCTCCAGGAGGCGCGACACGCCTTGTTCGCGGTGCAGGCGCTGCACGCCCATGATGGTGTAGCCTTCCTCGTGCAGCAGCCGGCGAACGCCGCGCAGCATCTGCAGGTCCTGGGGCCGGTAGAACCTGCGCCCGCCGGCCCGCTTCATCGGACGGATGAAGGAGAACTTGGTCTCCCAGAAGCGCAGGACGTGCTGGGCCACGCCGACCTCGGCGGCCGCCTCGGAGATTGTGCGAAAGGCTTCGGGCCCCTTGCTCACGTCCGCACGTCCTCCCTGCCTAGGAGAGGGCCGCGTCGATGCGAGCCTTCATCACCTGGGACGCGCGGAAACCGATGACCCGCCTGGGCTCGATCGGCGCCGGCTCGCCGGTCTTGGGATTGCGGCCCTCCCGCGCGCGCTTGGCGCGGACCTGAAAAACGCCGAAGCCCGAAAGCTTGACCGTCTCGCCCCGCTCGAGCGCGGACGCGATCAGATCGAGCGTCCGCTCCACGAGCCCCGCGCAATCCTGTCGGGTCAGACCGACTTCATGATGCACGGCCTCGCACAGGTCGGCGCGCGTCAAGGTCTCCGCTTTCATCGTCTTGCCCCTTTCCCCGCGAAGTTGAATGCCGCGAATAACGCGGCAAGTCAAAGGCTTCGCGGAGGTCCATGCGAGATCGGCTAAAGCCGGACGAGGCACGCGCCCCAGGTCAGGCCCCCGCCCATGGCCTCGAACAGCACCAGGTCTCCCGGCTTGATCCTGCCGTCCCTGACCGCCACGTCGAGCGCCAGGGGGATGGAGGCGGCAGAGGTGTTGGCGTGGGTCGCGATGGTCGAAACGATCTTGGACTCGTCCAGATGCAGCCGGTCGACCACGCCCTTGAGGATGCGCTGGTTGGCCTGGTGCGGCACGAACCAGTCGATGGCCTCGAGCGGCGCCCCGGCCTTGTCGGCGGCCGCCTCGATGGCCTCGGCGATATTGACCACGGCGTGGCGGAACACCTGGTGGCCCTGCATGCGCAGCTTGCCGACCGAACCGGTGCTCGACGGGCCGCCGTCGACGTAGAGCAGATCCTGCTTGTCGCCCTCGCACCTGAGGGCGAAGGAGAGCAGGCCCCGGTCCTCCAGCGTCCCCAGGCCCTGGACGGGCTCGACCACAACCGCGCCCGCGCCGTCGCCGAACAGGACGCAGGTCGTGCGGTCCGTCCAGTCCAGGAGCCGCGTCATGGTCTCGGAGCCGATGACCAGGCCGCAACGCGCATGGCCGCGCGCGATGAAGCCGTCCGCGACGCTCAGGGCGTAGACGAAGCCCGAGCACACCGCCTGCACGTCGAAGGCGATCCCCATGGGCGCGCCGAGCTTATGCTGGACGATGGCGGCGGTGGCCGGGAAGGTCAGGTCCGGCGTGGTGGTCGCCACGATGATCAGGTCGAGGTCCTCGGGCGTGCGCCCGGCCGCCTTCAGCGCGCGCCTGGCCGCCTCGACGGCGAGGTCCGAGGCCGCCTGGTCCGGCGCGGCACGCCGCCGCTCGCGGATCCCGGTGCGTTCGAAGATCCACGCGTCGGAGGTCTCGACGACCTGGGCGAGATCGGCGTTGGTGACGACCTCGTCCGGCAGGTAGGCGCCGACGCCGGTGATGGCCATGCGAAGGGTGGAGGTCACGAGGCGCGCTCCGCGCCGGCCCGGGCCGTGACGTCCGCCAGCCGCCGCAGGTTCAGGTCGATCGCGCTGGCGTAGTCGCTTCCGGCGAGGTCGGCGGCGACCACCACCGCGTTGGAGAAGGCCTTGGCGTCGGCGCCGCCGTGACTCTTCACCACCACGCCCTTCAGCCCCAGCAGCGGCGCGCCGTTGAGCTCCGCCGGATCGAGCCGCACGGCCATGCGCCGCAGCGCCGGCGCGGCGATCAGGGCGCCGAGCTTGGCCCGAAAGTCCGAGGTGAAGGTCTCGCGCAGCACGCCGCGGACGAAACGCGCCACGCCCTCGGCGGTCTTCAGCGCGATGTTGCCGGAGAAGCCGTCGGTCACCACCACATCCACCGTGCCCTTGGCGATGTCGTCGCCTTCCACGAAGCCGTGGTAGTCGATTGTGAACCCCCCGTCCCGCAGCAGATGGTGCGCCTCGCGCACCTCCTCATGACCCTTCTGCTCTTCCGAGCCGACGTTCAGCAGGCCCACGGTCGGCCGCTCCACGCCGTGAACCGCGCGATGGAAGGCCTCGCCCATGATGGCGAACTGGACGAGCTGGGCCGCGTCCGAGCTGACGTTGGCGCCCACGTCCAGCACGGCGGTGACGCCCCGAAGGGTGGGCCAGCTCGCCACGATGGCCGGCCGGTCCAGGGCGCTGGAGACCATGCGGAGGATCAGCTTGGAGATGGCCATCAGCGCGCCGGTGTTGCCCGCGGAGATGACGGCCTGGGCCTCGCCCTCGCGGATCGATTCGACGGCGTTCCAGAGGCTCGAGCCCTTGCCGCGCCGAAGCGCCTGGGCCGGCTTCTCGTCCATGGCGATCACGCGGGTGGTGTGCCTGATCTCGCTCGCCGCGCGCACGGCGGGCAGACGGGCCAGCGCGGCCGTCAGCTGGGCCTCGTCGCCGTGCAGCAGGAAGCGCACCTCGCGCCCGGCGAGCCGCTCCAGCGCCAGGGCCAGACCGGGCGCAACGACGGACGGACCGTGATCGCCCCCCATGGCGTCGACGGAGATGACGATGGAGTCCGACACGGCCCGCGTGGGCCCCCCGCAACAATCCGCCGATCCAGAGCGCGCGGACCATACATCCCCGGGGGGTCGATGCAAGTGCAGGGAAATTCCTCGTGCTGCGAGGCTCAAAGGAATGGTGCGCCATTCGTTTGGGCGTCGCAGCACGGGTATCCGGTTCAGGACATCAGCCGTCCTTCGGCTTGGGCGACAGCCGCGCGAGGGCGGCGAAGGGCGAGTCGCCCGGCTCGGGCTCGAGCGGCTCGAAGACTGCGCCCGGCTTGCGCGGAAAGGGGTCGATCTCCAGGGCCAGGTGCTCGACCACATAATCCCCGAGGTCGATAAGGCCGCCCTCGACGAGGTCGGGCGGGTCCTCGTCCTCCAGCGTCAGGGTCAACTCCTGGCCCGCCTCTGCCGCCTCGGCGTTGGGGCTTCCCGACGGAAGGACGCGCAGGTGGAAGCGTCCTTGAAGCCGTGATTCGAAGGGCTCCAGGGTGACGCCGCAGGTCTGTCCGATATCCGCGCTCCAGTCGGCCTCGATCCCCGCGCCGTCGAGCCAGGGCTCGAGGCGGACGTCGGCCTCCAGCCGGTCCAGCCGGTCCAGGCCCAGGGCGCCGGCGATGCGCGACCTCGCGGGCGCGTCGGCGACGAGCCGCCGCGTCAGGGGTCCGCGCGCGGCCTCCGCCAGCCGCACCGTCTCGCGCCAGGGCGCCTCGCCGCTCAACCCTCGGCCTCCAGCGAAGCGGGATCCGGCCAGGTCAGGCGCGCCTCCAGCAGCGCCTCCAGCGGCGTGCGGGCCAGCGCGTCGCGCGCGGCCAGGACATAGGCGGCAAGCGCCTCGGGCCGCCCCTCGGCCGAGCCCTCCAGGGCGGTGCGCTGCATCAGCTCGGCGAGCGCGGCGGCGGCGGCGTCCTTGTCCGCCATGGCCTGCTCGAGGGCGCGCACGCGCCCGTAGAAGGCCTCGCCGAGCCCCTTCATCCGCTTGGGCACCGAAAGGTCGCCCACGCCCATCTCCCGAAGGGCGTCATCCAGGGCGCGGACGTAGGCCTCGAAGAGGTGCTGCGACGTCTCCGCCGCCGCCGCGCCGCAACCCTTCAGCCGCAACACCACCAGGGCGACATGCAAGGTGAAGAGCTCGAAGCGTCCCTCGGGCGTGTCGCGCACGCCCAGCCGCTCGTAGAAGCGGGGGCTGCGGGCCTGGCGGGCGGCCGAGCTATAGAGGGTGCGGCCGGCGCGGAGCGCGGCGCGCGGCGCGAACAGGCGATCCAGGATCAAGCTTGCCTCACTTCCGCCTTTGGCTGCGGCAATAGCGGGGCATTGAACTAGTCGGCCCCAGGCTATAGGTCAAAACCACGTCAGGTTCCCAAATCGCCCATGATCCGCCGCGCTTCAGCTCTGGTCCTCGCCTGCGCCCTCGTGCTGGGCGCCTGCACGCCCATCACGTCCTACCAGGGATTCCAGGCCGTCGAGGCCAATCCCAAGGACGTGAAGGTGGGCGTGGACACCAAGTCCACCGTGCTCGAGCGGCTGGGCTCGCCGTCCTCGACCGCCGCGTTCGCGCCCAACACCTGGTATTACATCTCGCAGATCGACGACGTGATCGCTTTCCGCAAGCCCAACGTGCGCATGCGCAACATCACGGTCATCAGCTTCGACAAGGCTGACGACAAGGTCGCCTCCGTGAACACGCTGACGCTCAAGGACGGCCACGTGGTCGCGTTCAACAAGCGCACCACCCCGACCCGCGGGCGCGAGCTGTCGATCCTGGAGCAGATCCTCGGCAACATCGGCCAGGCTGGCGTCCTGCCGCAGGAAGACATCAACCCCGGCACCCAGCGCCCGCGCTGAGGCCTGGCGGCGGCTTACGCCCTCCCCTTCTCGACCGGCGACAGCGGCCAGGCCGGCGTCCTGCCGCAGGAGGACATCGACCCCGGCGCCCAGCGCCCGCGCCGAGGCCTGGCGGCGGCTTCGCGCCCTCCCCCCTACTCGACCGGCAGCACGCCCGGCTTGACGAGCCGTCCGTCGCCGCTGCGCACCAGCAGCAGGTAGTGCGCGCCCTTCAGGCTCTTGCCGATGTAGATGCCGGCCGGCTCCAGGAACAGGAACTCGCCCTGGTAGGC
This sequence comes from uncultured Alphaproteobacteria bacterium, assembly GCA_963775275.1. Classification (GTDB taxonomy): domain Bacteria; phylum Pseudomonadota; class Alphaproteobacteria; order Caulobacterales; family Caulobacteraceae; genus JANWHQ01. The sequence continues at coordinate 44,092 of CAVZII010000006.1, forward strand.
GCCCACCATGTGCTCCTCGGGCAGGCCGAGGTTGGTGAACCTCAGCCGCACCTGCTCCAGCTGGACCGCGCAGCGCTCGATCGACGGCACGTTCTTGGCGACCTGGTTGAACCGCGGGGACCCGTCCTTGAGCTGGACCATCTGGTAGCAGACGCCTGTGTCCGTGGGCGCATGCAGCTCTTTGGAGCAGCCGGTGGCCGCGGCGGCCATCGCGAAGGCGCCCCCGACGAGGGCGATGGCGGAAGGTCTCATGATGTCACTCCGCGAGGTGCGGGATGGCGCACTCGCCAGGGGCCTGCTTGACCAGGGATCGGAAAGTACGGTTGTCGGAGGAGCGCTCGACGCGCCCGGTGACCAGCCGCAGGGTGTCGCCGTCCCAGCGGCCGTAGTCGGCGTCGCCCGGACGTTCGCACTGACCGGCGTAGAGGGCCTGCACGCAGGCGTCCAAGCTCATGGCGTCGGCGATCTTGCGCCAATCGCCGGCATAGCGCCAGCAGGCGCCGAGCTGGCGTCTCTCCGCCGTCTGGACGGGGAGCGCGGGCGCCGCCGGCGCCGGCGCCGGAGCAGCCGCGGGCGCCGCCTCGCCGGGCGGAGGCGGCTGGGGCGCGCTCGGCAGGGGCTGCAGCACCGAAGCGTCGCTGGTGGCCGCCGCGATGTCGCCGGAGGGGTCGAGTCCCACGTCCAGGGCGCCCGCGGATACTCCGTTCTGCTCGGCGCACTCCTTCAGGGTGACCATGCCGACGAAGCGTCCGCCCACGAAGCAGCGCAGCGGCCGGGACGGATCGAGGCCCGGATCGTCCTTGCCGATCTCGACCTGCAGCGACTTTGGCGCGGGCGGCTGGCCATCCTCGGCGGACGCCGGCTTGTGGCCGTGCGTCAAAAGGCCGACGAGGATTCCAAGGACCGCCACGAAGGCCAGGGCGCCGCCCGCCAAGGCGATCGCCACCCGGCGGTCGCGCAGGATCGCGTCCAGGTTCAGATCCATCCGTTGGTGCTACGATGGGGTCCAGCCGGTTGCAAGCCGACGCCCCCGCCAGGAGAACGGCGTCCTCGCCGGGTCCGCCTTCATCAGCCGGTGAACAGGGACAGCAGCGGCGAGCCCGTCGAAGAGGACGAGGACGAGGACGAGGTGTCGCCCCCCGTCAGCCTGGCGAGCGCCGCCTGGTAGTTGGCGAGCTGGTCGGTCAGGTACTTGGGGACCGTGCCGGACGCGGCCGAGGTCTTGGGCGGCGGGTTGACCATCCCCGAGTAGATCGAGCGGACCGTGGACAGGGACGAGCCCAGGGCCGCCAGTGCGGCCTTGAGGTCGGTGGGATCGTTGATGTCCAGCGTCGAGGACAGCTTCAGCGAGTAACCGTTCTTCAGCGAGGTCGCCGCCGGCAGCGAGCCCTGGGTCTTCACCGGCGCAAGACTGCTCTCGCTGGAGGCCGTGGACGACAGGACGCCCTCGGCGAGCCCGAGGGGCGCCAGCGCGTCCTTGCCCGCCGGACCCGCGAGGAGCTGGATCTGCCGGCCGCTGAAGGCGGGCTTGATCTCGAGCTGCCGTCCGCCCGCCTCCGTCACCAGGCTGGCCGTAGCAGTGTAGCCCGACGCGCGCGCGATCTTGCCGGCCAGGGTCTGGAAGGTGTCGCCGGCCTCGATCCTGACCGCCTGGGGCGCGCCGCCGCCCGAGGCGACGAAGAACTCGTCGCCGGCCCGCACCGAGGTGTTGGCTACGACATTGTCGGAGACGGTGTAGTCGATCGCGCCCGTGGGCAGGCCCAGCCGGTCCAGGACGCTGGCGCCGGTCTGGCTGACGGCGATGGAGCTCGGGGCGAGCTGGCCGTCGAGCCCGAGGGCCTGCTGCGACCAGGTCGAGGCGCCGGTCTGGGGATCGATCTGGGTGACGTAGCCCCTGTAGCCGCTGGTCTGGGCGCTGCCGGGAATGGGCGGGGTCGAGACCTGGCCGGCCACATAGACCTCACCGCCGGCGACGGCCACCGCCGAGGCGCTGACATCCGCGGTTCCGTCGCCGACATAGGTCAGCCGGTCGCCCCCCGCCGGAGCGAGATCCGCGCCCAGGCTCGCCACGAAGCCGGCCTGGCCGCCCGCATAGGCCTGGGTCACCGTCCCGGCGTCCAGCGCGCCGTTGTGGGTCGAGCCGGCCACCGCCACCGAGCCATCGGCATTGACGGCGACGCCCGCCACCGAGCCGCCCTGCAGGTCGCCGAGATCGCGCACGGCGTTGGCGGTCAGGGAGGTGGAGCCCGAGCCCGACTGGTCGAAGCTGCGCACCACGCCATGGCCGGCTTCGACGCTCGAGACGTAGACCGTGGAGCCCGAGACGGCGAGGCCCGTCGCCCGGTCCTGCGATGTCGTGCCGTACTGGTCCACGAAGGTCGAGACCGCCGTCCAGGTCGAGCCGCCCGAGCCGTCGTTCAGGGGCGTGGCGACGGCGTGGAAAGCCTGCAGATAGGCGTCCGTTCGCCCGACCGACGCGCTCGCCCCGCTGAGCTTGGAGTCGGTCTGGCCGGCGACATAGACCATGTCGTTCGGGCCGAAGGCGACGGCGTTGGCCTGGACCGGATCGCCGGTCGTGGTCCCGGTCTGCTGGGTCCACTGCTCCTGGCCCGACGAATCGAAGACGGTCACGAACCCCTGCTGAGGCGCCGTCGCTGCGGTGGTGGTCGAAGCGGTTGGATCGAGCTGGCCGTTCACCTGGCCCGCGATCGCCACCTGGCTTCCGTCGGCCGAGACCGAAAGGGCGAAGCCGGACGCGCTGTCCGCCGCGCCCAGGGTGCGGGTGAACACCACGTTGCCGGCCGAATCGTACTTGACCAGGGCGACATCGCGCGATCCCTGGATCGACTGGCCGGCGGTTGTCCCGGTCACATCCTCGAGGGCATAGACCGATCCGTCCGGCGCGGCTGCGACGGCGCGGGCGGCCGCCACGCCCGACCCCAGTGGGGTGTTGAATACCTGGCCGTTGGCCGCCGAGGTGGCCAGCGCGCCCGAGCCGGCCTCGTACTTCACGATCTGCTGGACGGAGTCCGCGGAAACCCCCGAGGCCTCGGCCACGTAGACGGCCGGATCCGACGCCGGCGCCGAGAAGGACAGGCCCTCCACGGAGACGCCCTTGATCTGCAGGGCGTACTGGTCCGGCCCGGCCGGAAGGGTGACCGTGGTCTTGCCGGCCTGGATGGTCTGGGGCTTGCCGGGCGTCACCACAGAGGCGAATCGCGTCGCCACGCCGGCCGCCTCGAGCTTGCTGTTCAGATAGGAGACCACAGCGCCCATGGTGCGCGGCGTGGAGCCCATCTCCGACAGGTCGAAGGAGACGGGGACCTGGGCGCCGGAGTAGCGGGTCACGGTCAAGTCGAACTTGACGGCGCCCTGGAACGCAGGGACCTCGCCGTTGACCGAGCCGCTGTAGAGCACGCCGGTCTGATAGGTGTCGGTCTCGCTGGGCGCCGCGACGCTGGCCTTGTCGGAGGCCATGACGTCGTTCTGATAGACTTGGAAGCCCTTGAACGGCTGCTGCTGGAGGAAGCCCTCCAGCTGGGTCATGCCGGCCTGGAAGGTCTTGGCGATCTGGGCCTTCTGGGTCGCCGTGACGGTGGTCGAGGCGTTTTGAGCCAGGCCCTGCAGCGCCGTCAGCCCGCGATAGAGCGCGAACAGGTTCCGGTAGTTCTGGCTGGCGCTCGCCGAGTCGCCCGGAACGTCGAGCTTGGCGGCGTTGGGATCGAAGAACTTTCCGCCGGCCATCACCTCCTGGGTGAGCTGGCTCCACAACGTCGCCGTGGAGGTCCCCGACCAGGGCGGCGTCGGGTTGGCCGGCTTGGCGGTCGAGGACGCGCCCGCGCCCGTCGAGCTGGACGTCCTGATCCCGTACTGGGCGTTGAGCGCCGCAAGCAGGGTGCTGCTGTCGATGGCGATGGTCACGCGCCGACTCTCGAACCTGGGCTCGTAGAGTCGTCCCCAATCTCTGACAGGGAGTTAACCGGCGCGCTTCAGCTCCTTGCCGAACAGGGACTGGCGGTCAAGGCCCGGGCTCAGGAGATGATCTCGCCTTCCCCGCGCGCCATGGCCCGGCAGTATCGGTCCTGAGCCTGCAGGAACGCCCGGTCGCCATAGGCCGGACTGCGGCGGTATGCCTCGACCATCCCGCGCCCGAGCGTGTCCTGCGCCCTGACGAGCTGGTCGCGGTCGACCTTGCCCGCGCGGCGCAGCCGGTCATAGAGACGCTGGTATCCCTCCTTGTACCAGAAGGGGCCGGTCACGAAATCGGGGGGCAGCAGCAGGTCCGAGTGGCCGTCGTCCCTGCGAACCCAGATCCGGTTCGCGTTGAGATCGGGCCGGCCGGCCAGGAAGGCGGTGACGTCGCACAGGACGAGCTTGTCCGCCCAGCTCTGGGCGGCGCGGGCGTCATAGGGGGCGTAGATCGAATCGGGCGCCGGCGATCGGGCGAAGACGGCGCCGGCCACGGACGCCACGGCGCACAAGGCCAGGGCCGCGGCGAGAAGCTTGCGCATGGACCATTCCCTTCCGCGTCGATTCACGCGGTCCAGCCAAGCTGGACCCGCGCCGCTGAACGCAGGCTGAACGGCGCGAAGCGCTATCTGAACAGCGACAGGATGACCTGTGGCGCGGAGTTGGCGATCGAGAGCGCCTGGGCGCCCAGCTGCTGCTTGACCTGCAACGCCTGCAGGTTCGCGCTCTCCTTGGCCATGTCGGCGTCCACGAGGTTGCCGATGCCGTTGTTGAGCACGTCCGTCAGCTTGGACACGAAGTTGTTGTGCGAGGAGATCTCGTTGGCCTGGGCGCCGATCTCGCCCAGAGCGGCGTTCACATTGGCGATCGAGTTGGCGATCTGGGTCAGGACGATCGCCGCGTTGGTGGTGGTCAGGATGCTCGACGTCGACGGGATGGTGATGATCCCTCCGCCGAGCGAGAAGTCCTGGGCGGACAAGGTGATGAACGAGCTGCCGTCGGCATTGGCGAGGAACTGGATGCCCGTCGGCAGCGACCCGTTCAGGATGTTCGCGCCGTCGAACGAGGCGTTGGCGATGGCGTTCTGGATCTGCAGCAGCAGGGACCGGAAGTCGGTGTTGACCGCCGATCGGGAGGTGGCGTCGAGCGAGGGATCCTGGGCGGCCACGACCTTGGCCTTGACCTGGTTCAGGAGGTCCGAGATCGACTGGCCGGCCGTCGAGGCCACATCCGCGATCGATGTGGCCCTGTTCAGGCTGGCCTGCACAGCGCCCAGCGAGCTGACGTCAGCCCTCTGTCCCTGGGCGATCGCCCACACCGACGCATTGTCCTTCGCCGAGTTGATCGCGAGACCTGTGGAGATCCGGTTCTGCGCCTGGGCCAGGTCGGTCGCGGTCTTGTTGAGATTCTGCAGGGCGACGAGCGCCGCAGCGTTGGTCTGAACGCTAATGGTCATAAGGGCCTCTCCGCTCGCGCCGGCGAGTTCGAGAGAGACGCTATGCAGCTTTGGTATTCTAATCGTTAACCATGATCACGCCACAACGCGGCCCGCCCGAGGGCGGTCCGTGCAGGTCTTGCGGCGCCGCCCCGCAGGGCGGCCATGTGGGGCGGCTAGGCCATGCCGTCGAAGACGGCGCCCGCCGCGTAACTCGCCCGCTCCCTCATGCGCAGGACCTCCTCGCGCGAGAGCTGGCTGACGATCCGGCCCGTCCTACGGTCGACGACCGTGTAGACGTACTGACCGGGCTCGCCCGTCTCCTCGATGATCAGCCGCAAGTCCGCCGGCGCGGCCTCATCGGCCGCCTCGACGGGCTTGGGAGCCTTCACATCGGCCTCGGGGACGTAAGGGCCCCCGCCGAACGGGGTATCCCCGACGCCTTTGGATGGAACGACCTTGCCGCTCATGGGATCTGTCGCCGACGCGGGGCCGACGCTCCGATCTCAAGGAGATCGGGGGCGGACGCCGGAGCGCCCGCCCCCGACCGGCCTATCTGAACAGGCTGAGGAGGACCGACGTCGACGAGTTCGCGATCGACAGGGCCTGCACGCCCAGCTGCTGCTTGGTCTGCAACGCCTGGAGCTTTGCACTGTCCGCCGCGAGGTTCGCATCGACCAGGTTGCTCACGCCGTTGGTCAGGGTGTCCTGCAGCTGCGTGATGAACTTGGAGTGCGTGTCGAGAGCGTTCGAGCCCGTGCCGAGCTTGGCCAGCCCGGCCGAGACGTTGTCGATCGACGTCTGCAGCGTCGCGATCATGCCCGACGCGGTCGTCGCCGTCCCGATCGTCGCCGTCGCGGCCACCGTCACATTGGCGCCGCCCAGCGAGAGGTCCTGAGCCGCAACGGTGATCTTGGAGGTGCCGTCGGCGTTGGCCAGGGCGAAGACCGAGTTGCCGCCGCTCTTGATCAGGTTGGTGCCGTTGAAGTCGGCATTGTTCACGATCGTCGTGATCTGGTCGCGGAGCGACGTGAAGTCGTTGTTCAGGGCCGCGCGGCTGGTGGAGTCCAGACCCTTGTCGGAGGCGGCGAGCGCCTTGGCCTTCATCTGGGTCAGCAGATCGGAGATCGTGGTGCCGGCCGAGATGGCGACGTCGACCGAGGACTTGCCGCGGGACAGGGAGTCCTGCACCGCGTCCAGGGAGGTGATCTGGGCGCGCTGGTTCTGGGCGATGGCCCAGACCGAGGCGTTGTCCTTGGCGGTGGCGACCTTCAGACCCGTGTTGATGTGGTTCTGAACGGTCTGCAGTTCGGTTTGGGTGGTGGTCAGGTTCTCCAGGGCGATCATGGCCCCGAAGTTCGTGTTGACGCTATTCAGCGACATTGGACGATTCCTTTTCAGGTGTCCGGCGTCGTTTTGACGGCCGGGGGCGTTTTGCCCGCTCGTCCCCTAGCAATCCGCGGGCCAGTCCAGCCTAGCCGTGCAGCCTTATAACTCGCTGAATATTCAAGGTTATTCTCTCGTTAAGGTCTCGCTCCAGGCAGGAATTGCCGAGCATATCGGTCATGACGGCAGAAATTGCCTAGCCGGGGGCGGAATTTGCTGCCGGGGGCCCGCCGAGGCCCCCAGTCGGCCGGCAGGCCGGCGAGAGGGGAGGCGCCGCGTCTTTCCTCGCCTGGTGCGGCAGCCTTGCCATTGACAATGCGTGCGCTCGACACAAATGTCCCGCGCCGCAAAACCCGCCGCAATTCCACGAGCCTTGGATGACCTATATCGTCACCGATCCCTGCATCAAATGTAAGTACATGGACTGCGTCGAGGTATGCCCGGTGGACTGCTTCTACGAGGGAGAGAACTTCCTCGTGATCCACCCGGACGAATGCATCGATTGCGGCGTTTGCGAGCCGGAGTGCCCGGTGGACGCGATCAAGCCCGACGTCGAGGACGAGGCCGACGGCAAGTGGCTGCGCGTCAACACGCAGTATGCCAACATCTGGCCCAACATCACGGTCAAGGGCGACCCGCCGGGCGACGCGGCCCAGTTCGAGCGCGAGCAGGGCAAGTTCGAGAAGTTCTTCAGCGACAAGCCGGGCAAGGGCTCCTGAGCGCCTGCACTTGATCGGCTGCATGCGCTGGGCCGCCGCAAGCCTTTCATACCGCTGGATTTTGTGGTAGGGTCCCTGTCACGTGGGCTCCGCTCCCGCAAAGCCTGCGTTTGTCGTGGAAAGCCGTCGGTCCGGCGCGCCTAGCCAAGGCGGAAGGTGTCCTAGAGACCAATTCGAGCCGTTGACGATGTTCCCGCGCCCCTGTGCGGCCGGGAGCCTATTGTCCTCGGGTCGGACGATGGCGACTGGCCGCATGCGCGGCCGGAAGAGCTCGAAGAGGATTACTGATGAGCAAGAGCGGTCATGATTTCTCGGTCGGCGATCACGTCGTCTATCCCGCCCATGGCGTCGGCCAGGTGCAGGGAATCGAGACCCAGGAAGTCGCGGGCCTGACCCTCGAAGTCTACGTGATCACCTTCGACCACGAGAAGATGACCCTGCGCGTGCCCACCGGCAAGGCGCGCAGCGCGGGCCTGCGCCCGCTGGCGGCGGGCGACGTGGTGTCGCGCGCCCTGACGACCCTCAAGGGCCGCGCGCGCGTGAAGCGCACCATGTGGAGCCGCCGTGCCCAGGAATACGAGGCCAAGATCAACTCCGGCGACCTGATCTCGATCGCCGAGGTGGTGCGCGACCTGCATCGCGCGGAGAATCAGCCCGAGCAGTCCTACTCCGAGCGTCAGCTCTACGAATCGGCGCTGGACCGCATGGCCCGTGAGGTCGCCGCAATCGAGCGGATCGACCGCGACGCGGCCATCGGCATCCTGAACAAGTCGCTGGTGAAGGCCGCCTGACCCCTTCGTGATCTCAGCGCTGCGACGCAACGCCCGCCGGCTCCAGCCGGCGGGCGTCCGCATCTCAGGGCGCCCCCGGCCTCGCCTCCTCGCGCGAGGCGACGTGGGCGCGCGGCCGGCGCAGGATGACGTCGGCCCTGGCGAGCCACCGCTGTCCCTCCTCGATCGCGTCGCGTGCGGAAACATCCTGGGCGTCCGGCCCGCCGGCGGCGCGCCACAGGAGAATCTGGAAGTCCGGATCGCGCGCATCGTCGAACACCAGTCGCAACACGATCTCCTCGGCGCCGCTCGAGAGCTGATCCATGGCGCGTCGCGCCTCCTCGCGGTGGGCGCGGGCCGCCACCTGCTCGTCCACGATCAGCTCGGCGCCTTGCAGCGTCTCGAGCGGCCGCACCAGGAGGCTCGCGCCTCCGGCCCAGGCCACCGCCGCACGGCCGCTGGCCAGATCGATCGCGGCGCCGCGGCCATGGGCGATCAGCATCGCATCGGGCGCGCCGCTTCCCAGGGCGCGCCGGAGCGCCCGGCGAAGCTGGCGAGGCTCCTGCCGCCACCACGACACGCCGCTCGCCGCCGCCGTCAGGACGACCGCCGCGATGACGAGCAGCAGGACATCGCGCAGGAGCTGGTCCATCCGGGCTCAGCCTAGCCGGATTCCCGCCGGCCGGTCAGGCCGCAGGGTCAGAGCTCCAGCTCGACGGTCACCGGCACATGGTCCGAGGGCTTGTCCCAGCCGCGCACGTCCTTGTGGATCTCCACCCCGCGCAGCCGGTCCGCCGCCTGCGGCGAGAGCAGGACATGGTCGATCCGGATGCCGTGGTTCCGCCGCCAGGCGCCGGCCTGATAGTCCCAGAAGGTGTACCCGCCCGGCGCCCCGTCCGCCTCCATGTAGGCGTCGGTCAGGCCGAGCCACTTCAGGGCGCGGAAGGCCGCGCGCGTCTGGGGCTGGAACAGCGCGTCGCCTTCCCAGGACTTGGGATCGTCGCAGTCCGCCGGCTCCGGGATGACGTTGTAGTCGCCAGCCAGGGCCAATGGCTCCTCGAGCTCCAGCAGCTCCCCGGCGCGCCGGCGCAGGCGTTCCATCCAGGCGAGCTTGTAGGCGAACTTGTCCGTCCCCACGGGATTGCCGTTCGGCAGGTAGATCGAGGCGACGCGCACGGGCCGGGGCCCGGACACCACCGCCTCCAGGTAACGGGCGTGGTCGTCGCCGTCGTCGCCGGGAAGGCCTTTCAGGACATCCTCCAGCGGCGCCTTCGAGAGCAGGGCGACGCCGTTGTAGGTCTTCTGGCCGTGGACGCAGACGTTGTAGCCCAGGCGCTCGAACGCCTCGGCCGGGAACGCCTCGTCCACGCACTTGATCTCCTGCAGGCAGGCGACGTCCGGGACGGCCTCCTCGAACCAGGCGGTCACCGTCTGAAGTCGCGCGTTGATTGAATTGACGTTCCAGGTGGCGATTCGCATTGACGGTCCGATTCTTGCGGCGTTCCCTTCGAAACGGGTCGCCATGGGTCAATTCCCACGGCGGGAAGGTTGGGCGAGGCCGTCATGTCCCGCAAGTGGGAAGCCATCTGGCTAGGCGTCGCGAGCGCGTTCTCGCTGCTGGCCGCGCCGGCTGCGGGCGTGGCGGCGATCCTCTCGCCGATGGTTTTCGATCCGCACCAGAACCTGCTCAATCCCGCAGCCTGGGTCGCGTTCTTCCTGATCGTGACGCTGTGGGTCGTGTGCCTGGCCGCGCCCTATGGCGCATGGGTCGCCTACGCCCGCAAGCTGAAGTCCCTGACCTGGCTGGCCATGGCCGCGCCGGCGGTGTGGGTGATCGCCACGGTCGCCAGCGTCAACCTGCTGCCGGGCTGATTCCCGGCTAGTGTGGTGGATCAGAAGTTCGCATGATGATGGCGGCTCCCGCAGTTGCGAACTTCTGATCCTTAAACCACACTAGAATCATAGACTTGCTAGTGTCCCGATCGATTCCGAAGTTCGCATCTGCCTGGCAAAAGCGCTGGCGAACTTCGGAATCGGGACACTAGATCGAGAAGCTGGTCCCGCAGCCGCAGCTGGACTTGGCGTTGGGGTTGTTCACCCGGAACTGGGCGCCCGCCAGCTCGTCCACGAAGTCGATCTCCGAGCCCTTGAGCAGGACCAGCGACATCTCGTCCACCACGGCCGCGGCGCCGTCGCGCTCGATGGTGAGGTCGTCGTCCTGGGCGCTCTCGACCAGCTCGAACTCGTAGGAGAAGCCCGAGCAGCCGCCCCCGGCCACGGCCACGCGCAGCATCACCGGGCGGCCTTCCTTCTGCGCCAGCGCCTTGAATTCGCCTGGCGGCGGTCTCGCTGAGGGTGATCGGCGCCTGTTGGGTCATGGAAGCATCGCAAGTCCGGGGATAACTATATGCCTATCGCGGCGACCTTGCGAAAGGGCGCCCTTCTGAGGAGCCCGGATTGGCGTCCACACCCTCCTTCCCGCCCGGCCGCGCGTCCTACGCCGAGGATCCGGCGCGCTCGCGCGGGCGCAAGCACGCCGAGCCGTCCAGCCGCACCCGCACGCCCTTCGCCCGAGACCGGGACCGCATCATCCACTGCTCCGCGTTCCGCCGGCTGAAGGAGAAGACCCAGGTCTTCGTGGCGCACGAGGGCGACCATTTCCGCACCCGCCTCACGCACTCCCTGGAGGTGGCCCAGATCGCCCGGTCGATCGCGCGCGCCCTGGGGCTGGACGACGACCTCGCCGAGACCGTCGCCCTGGCCCACGACCTCGGCCATCCGCCCTTCGCCCACGCCGGCGAGGACGAGCTCTCGGCGCGCATGGCGCCCCATGGCGGCTTCGACCACAACGTCCAGACCTTCCGCGTGGTGACCCGCCTGGAGCGCCGCTATCCGGCGTTCGAGGGGCTGAACCTGACCTGGGAAACGCTGGAGGGCGTGGTCAAGCACAACGGGCCGGTGGCCGACCGGCTCGACCGGCCCGCCTGGCGTGCAATCGCCGACTACGCCGCCGACTTCGACCTGAGGCTGAACTCCTGGCCCTCGGCGGAAGCCCAGGTCGCCGCCCTCTCGGACGACATCGCCTACAACAACCACGACGTCGACGACGGGCTGCAGGCCGAGCTGTTCACCCTCGAGGACCTCAAGGACGTGGCCCTGATCGGCCCGCACATCGCGGCCGTGCGCGAGGACTATCCGGGCCTCGAGCCTCGGCTCCTGCGGCTCGAGGCCGTGCGGCGGATGATCGGCGCCATGGTCGACGACGTCCTGGCCGAGACTGCGCGCCGGGCCCGGGCGCTGGGGATCGCGAGCCCGGAGGACGTGCGCGCGCTCGGAGCGCCGCTGGTGGGCTTCTCCGAACCGATGGCCGCCGACCTCGCCGAGCTCAGGGCCTTTCTGCACGCCCGGATGTATCGCCATTTCCGCGTCAATCGGACGCGCAGCCAGGCCCGTCGCATTCTCGCCGAGCTTTTCGGATTGTTCATCGCGGAGACCGACGTCCTGCCCGACGAGTGGCGCGAGCGGGCCGAAGCCAAGCTCGCCGAGGACGGCGAGGCGGGCCGCGCGCGGGTGGTGTGCGACTACATCGCCGGAATGACCGACCGCTTCGCCATCGAGGAGCACCGCAAGCTGTTCAATCTCGACATCTGGAGCTGATCGGCCGGCTTCGGCCTCCCCGGGTCCGCCAAAGCGATGCCGGGCGAATCTGGGACCGGTCCGCGGTCAGACATCGCGACCACGTGACATTCGACGGCATCGTTCCAATTCTATCGCGACGGACGACGCTCTACTCTTCACGCCCAAGCCCGATTGATTCGCGCCGGGGTCATCGCGGAGACACCCATGTCCGACTACGATCGCGATCGCGGCGCCTATACGCCATCCGGAGACGCTCCACTGTCCTTCGACGCGCGACAGCCAACAGGCGGCGGACGCCCGCCGACGACCCTCATCATCAGCGCCCTGATCCTGCTCGTGCTGGTCGTGGCCCTGGTGCTCTATTACCGCTCGGGCGTTCGCCGCGCCGGCGCCCCGCCCGTCGTCGGCCAGCCCATGAGCGACATCCGCCAGGCGCCGCCGGCGTCGGCCCAGCCGCGCGACGAGGCCGCGGGCCTCGCGGTCTACGGCGCCGAGCAAGGCCAGGCCCAGTCGGCCACGCCCACCTTCGAGCCGTCGCCCGAGGAGCCCCTCCCTCGCGCCCAGCCCAAGGCCCGGACGTCCGCGGCGCCGGCGTCCTCCACGCCGACGCCGCTCAGGGTCCTCACGCCCGCGCCCCAGCCGACGGCGGCGCCCAAGGCCCCGGTCGTCGCCGAGGTCACCACGACGCCGAAGCGCCCTGCCGCCCCGACGCTGGCGTCCGCGCCGGCCTCGCCGGCCGGTTCGGGCGCATCGCTGGTGCAGATCGGCGCCTTCTCCTCGCCCGCGCTCGCCGACAAGGGCTGGAATGACGTGGCGCGCCTCGTGCCGGGCGCGATGATCGGCCGCACCAAGAAGGTCGAGCCGGTGTCCGCCGGCGCCGGCACCCTCTACCGGGCCTATGTCGGCGGCTTCGCCTCCAAGGCCGAGGCCATGTCCTTCTGCGGCGAGCTGAAAGCCGCCAGCCACGCCTGCATCGTCAAGTGAGCCGGCCCGTTCCGCGCGCCTGCGTGCTGGGCTGCGAGGGGCCGCGCCTCGGCGCCGAGGAGCGTGCGGCCTTCCGCGACCTGCGGCCTTGGGGCTTCATCCTGTTCGCGCGCAATGTGGAAAGCCGCGAGCAGTGCCGCGCCCTGACCGACGCCCTGCGCGAGGCGGTCGAGGACGAGGACGCCCTGGTGTTCGTGGACCAGGAAGGCGGACGGGTGCAGCGGCTGAAGCCGCCCCTGGCGGCCCGCCGCCCGCCCGCCGCGCGATTTGGCGAGCTCTATGCCCACGACCCCGCCACGGCGCTTGAGGCGGCCTTCCTGAGCCACCGGCTGATCGCCGCGGAGCTTTCGGCCGCAGGCGTGGACGCCGACTGCGCTCCCTGCCTCGACCTGCGCCATCCAGAGGGTCACGGCGTCATCGGCGATCGGTCGTTCGGCGAGGACGAGTCGGCCGTCGCCGCGCTCGGCAGGGCGGCGGTGGACGGGCTGACGGCCGGCGGCGTCGCGCCGGTGGTCAAGCACATCCCGGGACACGGGCGCGCGGCGGCCGACAGCCATGAGCAGACGCCGCAGGTGGAGACGCCGCTGGGCGTGCTCGAGGCGACCGACTTCGAACCCTTCCGGGCGCTGGCCGACGCGCCCATGGCGATGACCGCGCACGTGACCTTCGCCGCCGTGGACCCGCAGGCCTGCGTGACCAACTCGCACCGGGCCATCGGGACGGTGATCCGGGGGCTGATCGGGTTCGACGGCCTTCTGCTGTCGGACGACCTTTCGATGAAGGCGCTGGGCGGGGGCCTCGGCGAGCGGGCGCGCCGCGCGATCGCGGCCGGTTGCGACGTGGTGCTGCACGGCAATGGGGCCCTCGTCGGCGAGCCGGTGCGCGACCTTCGCGCGGAGACGACGGCCGTGGCCGAAGCCTGCCCGGAGCTCTGCGGGCGGGCGGGCGAGCGGGCCGAAGCCGCCCGCGAGGCGGCGCGCGGGCGCCAGCCGTTCGACGCCGGGGCCGCCGAGGCGCGGCTCCAGGAGCTCGGACTCGGCGGGAGGGTGATGGCGTGAGCGCGACCGACCAGACCAGCCTCGACTTCTCCGGCGCCGAGCTGGCGGCCGAGGAAGGCGAAGGCCTGATCATCGAGCTGGACGGCTGGGAAGGCCCGCTGCACGTGCTCCTGATGCTGGCCCGCCGCCAGAAGGTCGACCTGCTCAAGCTGTCGATCCTGCAACTCGCAGACCAGTACCTTGCCTTCATGCACGCCGCGCGGCGGCTCGACTTCACGCTTGCGGCCGACTACCTCGTCATGGCCGCCTGGCTGGCCTATCTGAAGTCCCGCCTGCTGCTCCCACGGCCCGAGCAGGGCTCCGACGAACCGGCGGCCCAGGACCTCGCCGCGGGCCTGGCCTTCCGGCTCGCCAAGCTGGACGCGATGAAGCGGGCGGTCGAGGCCCTGAAGTCCAGGCCCCAGCTCGGCCGCGACGTGTTCGTCCGGGGCGATCCCGAGGCGGTGCGGGTGATCCCGTCCACGCGCCTCGAGGGCGACCTCTACCAGCTGATGGGGGCCTATTCGGGCCAGATGAAGAAGCTCGCGGCGCGCCGCTACCAACCGCCCCGGCCGCACGCCTACGCCATCGACGACGCCCGCGACCGGCTGATCGGCCTGATGTCCGAGCTGAAGGCCTGGACGCCGCTCACCGGCATCGCGCCCTTCGGCCGCGGCGGCGACGGGCCCTCGCGCGCCTCCTACATCGCCTCGACCCTCTCGGCGGGGCTGGACCTGGTCAAGGAGGGCAAGCTGGAGGCCCGCCAGCTGGAGGCCTTCGCCGACATCTATCTGCGCGCGCGCAACCGTGAGGAGGCCGCATGAGCGCGGAGGCCGCAGAGCGCATGGTCGAGGCCCTGCTGTTCGCCGCCGCCGGGCCGCTCGGCGAGGACGATCTGGCCCGCCGCCTGCCCGAAGGCGCGGACGTGGCGGCGGCGCTCGGGGCGCTCCAGGAACGCTACGCCGGGCGCGGCGTGGAGCTGGTCAGGGTCGCCGGGCGCTGGCGGTTCCAGACCGCCCCTGACCTCGAGCACCTGATGACCGAGGAGCGGGTCGAGCCCCGCCGGCTCTCCAAGGCGGCGCTGGAGACCCTGGCGATCATCGCCTACCACCAGCCGGTGACGCGGGCCGACATCGAGATGGTCCGCGGCGTCCAGGCCTCCAAGGGCACCCTCGACGTCCTGCTCGAGCTCGGCCTCGTGCGCATGCGCGGCCGGCGCCGCTCGCCCGGCCGGCCGATCACCTACGGCACCACCGACGCCTTCCTCGAGCACTACGGCCTCGCGGGCCTGGGCGACCTGCCCGGCGCGGCCGAGATGAAGGCCGCCGGCCTGCTCGACCTGGACCTGCCGCCCGACTTCGCTCCGCCCGACCCGACTCGCGCGGCCGAGGACGAGGATCCGCTGGAGCCGGACGAAGCGCCGGAGTTCCACCAGGACTTCCTCGGCGAGGGCGAGGGGTAGCTCCTGCACGATGACGCCGCGCTGCGTTGGCGCTGGGGCATGCAATCGCCTATATCTGGGGGCGAGGTCGGCGACCGGATCGGCGCAAGGGCCCGCGAGGAGGAGTAGGACCGTTGTTGCCCATGGGACTGAGCATCTGGCACGTTCTGATCATCGTGGTCGTGGTCGCCGTGCTGTTCGGCGGGCGCGGCAAGCTGTCGTCCATCATGGGCGACGCGGCCAAGGGCATCCGCGCCTTCAAGGACGGCCTGAAGGGCGAGGACGAGCTCGATCGCAACCGGGCCGCGGGCTCGCTCCCGCACCAGGAGCCCGAGAAGGACGAAGCCCGCCGCTGAGCGGCGACCATTGGACGCACGCTCGGATCTGAAGGCCCCCGATGCTGCCTGAAGTCGGCGCCACGGAGCTGTTGGTCATCGCCGCCATCGCGCTGATCGTGGTGGGGCCCAAGGACCTGCCCGTGCTGATGCGCAAGGTCGGCCGATGGATCGCGCACATGCGCGGCATGGCCGCCGAGTTCCGCGCGAGCTTCGATGAGCTGGCGCGCCAGTCCGAGCTCGAGGAGCTGAGGCGAGAGGTCGATGCCCTGCGCCAGGCCGCCCACGGCCCGATCGAGACCGCCGTCGAGCACCACCTTGGCCTCGGCGACGTGAAGTCCGACATCGAGTCCGGCCTGGCCGATGCGCCGCCCGCCGACGCGGAGGCCGCCGCGGACATCGCGGCGGCGGCCGAGCTTCCGCCGGCCGCGCCGCCCCGGACCGACTCCGAGACCGCCCCCGAGGCCTTACCCGACCCGGCCCCCCCTCCGCGCCGCCGGCGGCGGAGGCCAAGCCTTGAGCTACGCCGACAACGACGAGTCCGAGATCGAGGCCTCGCGCGCGCCCCTGATGGACCATCTGGTCGAGCTGCGCAGCCGTCTGATCGTCTGCGCGTTCGCGCTCCTCGTCGGCTTCGTCGGGTGCTTCCTCGTTTCCAAGCAGATCTACCTGCTCCTGCTGCACCCCTTCACCATGGCCGCCGGCCTCATCGCCGAGCAGGCGAAGGGCAAGCACGGTCCGTTCGACCTGGTGGAGGTGGTGCTGGGCCTGCGCCAGGTGCCGGCCGCGCCGGAGGCGCTGAAGCTGGTGTTCACCGCGCCGCTCGAGTTCTTCTTCACCAAGATGAAGCTCGCCATGTTCGGGGCGGTGGTGCTGACCTTCCCGATCCTGGCCTGGCAGCTCTACCGGTTCGTCGCGCCGGGCCTCTATCGCCGCGAGCGCAAGGCCTTCCTGCCCTTCCTGATGGCCGCCCCGGTCCTGTTCTTCATGGGAGGGTCGCTGGTCTACTTCATCATGCTGCCGTTCGTGCTCTGGTTCTCGCTGAGCCAGCAGATCGCCAGCCCGCGAGATCCAGGTCCAGCTCCTGCCCAAGGTGTCGGACTACCTGAACCTGGTCATGCAGCTGATGCTGGCCTTCGGCCTGTGCTTCCAGCTTCCGGTCGTGGTGACCCTGGCGGGCCTGGCCGACCTCGTCCAGGCCGAGACCCTGGCCAAGGGCCGCCGCTACGCCTTCGTCGGCATCATCGTGGTCGCCGCCCTGGTGACGCCGCCGGACATGGTCAGCCCCTTCCTCCTCGCCGGGCCGATCTACCTGCTCTACGAGGTTTCGATCTGGTGCGTGCGCTTGATGGAGCGCGCCGCGCGCGCGAGGAGAGCCGCGAGCTGACCACGACCTGAACTCGGAGCGCTTGGCGCCCTTTTCGACGCGCCTTAAGGGTGGCCCTCCCCTAAGAGCCCCCGCCCGCCATGCACGACATCCGAGCCATCCGCGACGACCCGGACGCCTACGCCAGGGGCTGGTCCCGGCGCGGCGTCCCGGACGCCGCCGAGGTCGTGGGCGAGATCCTGCGCCTCGACGCCGAGCTGCGCGCCGCCCAGACCGCGCTCCAGGACGCCCAGGCCCGCCGCAACGAGGCCTCCAAGCTGATCGGCCAGGCCAAGGGCCGCAAGGACGAGGACGAGGCCCAGCGCCTGATGGGCGAGGTCGAGCAGCTCAAGGGCTTCATCGCCGGCCGCTTCGAGACCGAGGGCGCGCTCGGCAACGAGCTGAAGACCCTGCTTGCCGCGCTGCCGAACATCGCCGGCCCCGACGTGCCCGACGGCGAGGACGAGACCGACAACGTCGAGGTTCGCCGCTGGGGCGAGCCCTTCGCCGTCGCCGCGCCCAAGGACCACGTCGAGCTGGGCGAAGGCCTCGGCCTGATGGACTTCGAGGCCGCCTCGCGCATGTCGGGGGCGAGGTTCGTCGCGCTGAAGGCGGGCCTGGCCCGGCTCGAGCGCGCCATCGGCCAGTTCATGCTGGACCTGCAGACCGCCGAGCACGGCTACACCGAGATCTCCCCGCCCCTGCTCGTGCGCGACGAGGCGGTGTTCGGCACCGGCCAGCTGCCGAAGTTCGCCGAGGAGCTGTTCCGCACCACCGGCGAGCACTGGCTGATCCCCACCGCCGAGGTGTCGCTGACCAACATGGTCCGCGAGCAGATCCTCGCCGAGGAGGAGCTGCCGCTGCGCATGACCGCGCTGACGCCCTGCTTCCGCTCCGAGGCCGGCGCCTCGGGCAAGGACACCCGCGGCATGATCCGCCAGCACCAGTTCTACAAGGTCGAGCTGGTTTCCATCACCACGCCCGAGCAGTCCGAGGACGAGCACGAGCGCATGGTCGAGTGCGCCGAAGCGGTGCTCAAGCGCCTGGAGCTGCCCTTCCGCACGGTCATGCTCTGCACCGGGGACATGGGCTTCACGGCGAGGAAGACCTTCGACCTGGAGGTCTGGCTGCCGTCCCAGGGGCGCTACCGCGAGATCAGCTCCTGCTCCAACTGCGGCGACTTCCAGGCCCGGCGCATGGACGCGCGCTTCCGCAAGGCCGGGGAGAAGGGCGCGCGCTTCGTCCACACCCTGAACGGCTCGGGCCTGGCGGTGGGGCGCACCCTGGTGGCGATCATGGAGAACTACCAGGACGAGGCCGGCCGCATCGCCGTACCCCAGGCGCTGCATCCCTACATGCGCGGCCAGACCCAGATCGGCTGACCCCGTGCGCATCCTGGTGACCAACGACGACGGGATCGCGGCCGAGGGCCTGCAGTGCCTGGAGCGCATCGCCCAGCGCCTGTCCGACGACGTCTGGGTCGCCGCGCCCGAGCTCGAGCAGTCCGGCGCGAGCCGGGCCATCACCTTCACCGCCCCCGTGCGGGTTCGCCGGATCTCGCCGCGCAGGTTCGCCGTCTCGGGCACGCCCACCGACTGCGTCATCCTGGCGGTCAGCGACCTGGTCGAGGGCGCGCGGCCCGACCTCGTGCTCTCGGGCGTGAACCGCGGCGCCAACCTCGGCGAGGACATCTCCATGTCCGGCACGGTCGCCGGCGCACTCCAGGGCATGGCGCTCGGCATCCCCTCGATCGCCCTGTCGCAGGCGGCGGACTATTCGCTCGCCGAGCCGCGCGCCCGCTTCGAGACCGCCGAGGCCTTTGCGCCCGGCATCGTCCAGCGGCTGATCGAGGCGGGCTGGCCAAAGGGCGTGGTGATCAACCTCAACTTCCCCGACCGCGGCCCGGACGAGGACATCGAGGTGGAGGTCACCCGCCAGGGGTTCCGCGACATCTTCGCCCTGCACGCCGAGCGGCGCACCGACCTTCGCGGCCGGGACTACTACTGGATGGGCTTCTCCGATCGCAAGGCGCCCGAGGCCCAGGGGAACGACCTGGCCGCCGTCGCGGCCGGGCGCATCTCGGTGACGCCGGTGCACATCGACCTGACCCACATGCCCACGGTGCACGCGCTGAAGGGCGTGCTCGGCGGCGCCGCGCCCAAGGCGCTCTGACAGGGGCGCGCGGATGGCGGAAGAGCGCGAGACCACGGCCGAGATGCGCAGGGCCAGGCTGATCCTGGCCCTGCGCTCGCAGGGCGTCTCGGACCCGGCGGTGCTGTCGGCGATCGAGCGCACGCCGCGCGAGATGTTCACGCCCGAGCTCTTCAAGGAGCGCGCATGGGACGACTCGGCCCTGCCGATCGCCTGCGGCCAGACCATCAGCCAGCCCTACATCGTGGGCCTGATGACCCAGTCGCTGCGCATCGAGCCGCGATCGCGGGTGCTCGAGGTCGGCACCGGCTCGGGCTACCAGACCACGGTGCTGGCCCGCATCGCCCGGCTGGTCTACACGATCGACCGGTACCGGACCTTGCTGAAGGAGGCGGAAGACCGTTTCAAGGCGCTCGGCCTGCTCAACGTCATCACCCGCTTCGGCGACGGAGCGGAAGGATGGCCCGAACAGGCGCCTTTCGACCGCATTCTGGTCACGGCGGCGGCGCCGGACGAGCCCAAGACCCTGTTAGCACAGCTGAAACCGTCGGGGGTGTTGGTGGCGCCTGTGGGCAAGGGGCCGGTGCAGAGCCTCAAGCGCTACACCTCGGATGGCAAGGGGGCCTTCAAGGCGGAGACGCTATGCGACGTGCGCTTCGTGCCTCTGCTCGAGGGGGTGGCGCGCGAACTTTGAGGTTGGCGGACGCCGCCGGTCTGGCCAAAGTCGGGCCCGCGTCGGCGGTGATTCCCGCAAGCTGAGAGCGGAGCGGCGATGAAGCACTTCTGGACGACGGCGGCCGCGACCGCGCTCTGCGCCCTGGCGGCCGAAGCCTGGGCGTCGCCCGACTCCTCCCTCTTCGAGCTCGTCGCCGCCAAGCACCTGCGCGGCGTGCAGTCGGCGGCCCACAGCCGCTCCAGCCGCAGCCACGCCAGCGCCCGCAACTCCCGCAGCGCGCGCGCGCGACGCGCGCCGCCGAGCGCCATCAAGACCGAGGCCCGCAAGCCCATCAAGGTCGGGCGCGGCGACACCCTGATCGGCATCTCGCGCGACAGCGGCGTGCCCCAGGAGGTGCTGATCCGGCTCAACCACCTGCGCAAGCCCTACGTCCTGCGCCGCGGCCAGCTGCTCAAGCTGCCGGTGCGCCGCTACTACGTGATCAAGGGCGGCGACACGCTCTATGGTCTGGCCGATCGCTTCGGCGTCCCCGCCTCCGACCTCGCCGCCCTCAACGACATGAAGGTCAGCGAGCCGATCCTGTCGGGCCATCGGCTCTACCTGCCCGAAAGCGCCAAGGACTCCCAGGGAGGCCGGGCCGAGGAGGAAACCTCCGCGCCGTCCCGGGAGACCCGCACCTATGTCGTGAAGCCCGGCGACACCCTTTCCGAGATCGCCGACAGCGTCGGGGTGGGCCTGTCCGAGCTCGCCGCGCTCAACAACATGAAGGCAAGCGATCCGATCCGGGTCGGCCAGGCCCTCACCCTGCCCGGCGGCGCGCGCAGCGAAACGACCCGGCCCAGCTCCTATGTCGTGAAACCCGGCGACACCCTGTCCGAGATCGCCGACAGCGTCGGGGTCAGCGCGTCCGACCTCGCCGCCCTCAACGGCATGAAGGTCAGCGACCCCATCCGCATCGGCCAGGCCCTCACCCTGCCCGGCGGCGCGCGCAGCGAGACGACCCGGCCCAGCGCCTATGTCGTGCAGCCCGGCGACACCCTCTACGGCATCGCCGACCGCTTCGGGATCAGTGCGTCCGACATCGCCGCTGCGAACGGCATGAGGGTGAGCGACCCCATCCGCGTCGGCCAGCGTCTCGACCTGACAGGCGCTCCCAAGCCGCGGCCGGCCGCCCCGCCCGAGGCGGCGCCTGCGCCGATCCGGCCGCCGCCCTCGCCGCTCATGCGGCCCCAGCCCTACACGCCGCCGCCAGCCGAGACGGCTCCCTCGCCCTCGACCGAGGCCCCGCCGGCCTCGTCCAACCAGGGCTTCGAGCTGACCCCTACCGCCCCGGCCCAGCCGCCGGCGCCCGCGCAGCCCGCCTATCGCCCGCCGCCGCCGCCCAGCCGCGGGCCGATCATCCAGACCAGCCCCGCGCCGTCGTCCTCCGACATCGTCACGGCCGGGCGCGGCAAGTTCGTCTGGCCCGCCGCCGGAAACATCGTCTCGGGCTTCGGGCCCAAGGCGGGCGGCCAGCGCAACGACGGCGTCGACATCGCCGGGACGCCTGGCGATCCGGTGCGCGCGGCCGCCGATGGCCAGGTCGCCTACGCGGGCAACCTCGCCGAGTACGGCAACCTCGTCCTGATCAAGCACGACGCCAACTGGGTCACCGCCTACGCCCACATGGGCCGGATCCTGGTCAAGATCCGCGACCAGGTGGTCCAGGGCCAGCCGATCGGCGACATCGGCCAGTCCGGCTCGGCCGACCGGCCCGAGGTGCATTTCGAGATCCGCTACGCACCCTCGTCCAAGGACAAGGCCTCGCCGGTGGATCCGGCGCTGCTGCTGCCGCAGCGATAGGGCGAAGGACTACTTCGCGAAGAGCTGGCCGAAGTCGGCGAAAGCCTTGAACTCCAGCGCATTGCCCGCGGGGTCGAGCAGGAACATGGTCGCCTGCTCGCCGACCTCGCCCTCGAAGCGCACGCAGGGCGCGATCACGAACGCCACGCCCGCGGCCTCCAGTCGCGCGGCCAGCGCCTTCCAGCGCGGCAGGTCCAGCACCACCCCGAAGTGCGGCACGGGCACGTCGTGGCCGTCCACCGCGTTCGAGCCGCTCACAGGCCTTCCCGCGCCGGCAAGGTGGTGGGCCACGATCTGGTGGCCGAAGAGGTCGAAGTCGATCCACTCGCCCTCGGCGCTGCGCCCCTCCGGACAGCCCAGCAGCCCGCCGTAGAACCGCCGCGCGGCATCCAGGTCGTCCACCGGGAAGGCGACGTGGAAGGGGGTGAGCTGGGACATGGGGCGCTCCGAGGACGTCCCCGCTTATGCCCGTTCGCCGGCTCGGACGTCGAGGGTCTCGAGGCGGATGACCCGGCTGGAGGTCCTGGGACTGTCCTGGCTGGCCGCGTCGAGCTCGGCCTCGGCGAGACCACCAGGCGCCGGCGCCACGCCCTTGCAGAAGCCCCTGATGCAGACGCGCCAACTCGGAAGCCTCGAAGTCTCCGCCTGGGCTACGGCTGCATGGGCCTCGATAGCGACTACGGGCCGCCACAGAATTGGCAAGGGGGAACCCAGCTGATCCGCGCTGCTCTCGAACGCGGCGTGACGCTGGTCGATACCGCCGGAGCCTGCGGGCCCTTCACCAGCGAGACGCGCGTCGCGAGCAGCTCCGCTACAGCCGAGCAGCTACACCGCGTCCGGGGAGGGGTCTGAAGAAGCCGGGCAGCCCAACGAGGAGCGCAGGCGCTCAGGAGAGTCACAGAGCTGGCCGAACGTGACCCCCCAACTCGCTCATTAGATTTCAATGGCTTACGCGAGCATTCCCAACCCTGGGCGCCTTGGCTTCACACCATGCCGACTGCGCCCAGATCCGGACCCTCCGAAGGCCCGCAATGGGTGGATTGCGGACACTAGTGTGGTGGATCAGAAGTTCGCATGATGATGGCGGCGCCCTCGGCTGCGAACTTCTGATCCGTAAACCACACTAGAATCATACATTTGCTAGTGTCCTTATCGATTCCGAAGTTCGCATCCGCCTTGCAAATGCGCTGGCGAACTTCGGAATCGATAAGGACACTAGACGTCAACGGACCGCGCACATGGCCCGCTCCGCCTTTCAACGTGCCGGGGGGTGAACTTCAGGACACCGGCCGCAGGAACAAGGTCTGGATCACCCCGTCGGGCCCGACCGCGATCCCCCATTCGAGCGCGCCGCTCTCGAACTGCACGCGGAAGAGGTCAGCGCCGCCGGGGCCGGTCAACTCGAAGGTCATCGACTTGATCGCGCCCAGCTTCACGATCACGGGGCTGAGGCCCGGCTGCTGCTGACGCATCGCCGCCGCCAGGGCAGGACCGATCCTGCTGTAGTCCAGCTGCCCACGCTGTATCTCGCCGATGACGCGGCGCAGCGCTGCCTCCGAGCCCGGCGCCGGTCGGTGGGCCGCGGCCCTGACCGCAGCTTCGGCGGCGATCCGCTCGGCCTCGGCGGCCGTGATCCGTCGATCGGTGCTGTTCTGGCCCTTCACAGTGACCACCGCGTCGGTCACGTTGCCCTGCGCGTCGGTCTCGAAGACGATGGTCTGGTCAAAGGTGCGGTCGAAGAAACGGTTGGGTGATTGGGGATAGAACAAACTGTCCGGCTGGCCCGAGACGTGGGCGACGAGATGGTCTCCATGGACGTCGATCTTGATGACGCCGCCGCCGGCCGGGTCATAGTCGCCAGCGTAGCGCGCAAGGATGTTGGCCGGCACCTGCACCTGCTTCGGATAGACCTGCGCTCCCATGCACAGGCCCGCCAAGTCGGCCGCCAGCTTGTCCGCATCGAGCATCTCGTTGGACAGGGCTACGCTGATGATCCCGGCCTTCGGATAGCGCTGGAAGGAGGAGGCGAAACCATTGATGCCGCCGTTGTGCCAGATACGGTCCTGGCCCCACTTCTGGTCGATCTCCCAGCCAAAGCCATAGTGATGGCCATAGTCGGTGAACATGGCCTTCAATGAGGCCGCCGACAGAAGCTTGCCCTCGCCCAGGGCCCGGTCCCATTTCACGAAATCGTCGACGTCGGAATAGAGCGCGCCGGCCGAGAAGGGCCCGCTCATGTCCAGATAGGCGGCGTTGCGCCAGCCGGCGGGACCCCGCTCATAGCCCAAGGCGCGGCCGGGGATGATGCGGCTGGAGGAGTCATAGCCCGAGCTGGTCATGCCCAGCGGGCCGAAGATGTGGCTCTGCAGATAGTCGGCGTAGGTCTGCCCCGAAACCTTCTCGATGATGTAGCCGAGGATGACGTAGCCAGTGTTGTCGTAGGCGAACTGGGTTCCCGGCTCGAAGTCGAGCGGCTTGTCCTGAGTGAGCTTGATGAGCTCCTCGGGCGTGTGCGGCAGGCGCGCGAAGCCATCGAATCCAGGAACGGCGGTGTAGCTGGGGATGCCGGAGGTGTGGGTCAAAAGGTTACGGATGGTGACCTTGGCCCAGCTCGCCGGCGCGGCCGCGTAGTATTTGGAGACCGGATCATCGATCGACAGCTTACCCTGCTCGGCGAGCTGCAGGATCGCGGTCGCGGTGAACTGCTTGGTGATCGACCCGATGCGGAACTTGGTCTCGGGCGTGTTGGGAACGCCGAGCTCCCGATCGGCGAGGCCCACGCCCAGACGCAGCACCGGCTGGTCGTCAACCGCCACCAGCACCGCGCCGGAGAAGACGTCCTCGTCGACATAGGCCTTGAGCGCCGTCCGGGCCTCGGAAGCGAAAGCCGGGTTGGGGCAGGCCGCCGCCGCCATCGCCGCGCGCCCCGACGCCATCGCCGCCATCGACATGGCGAGAACCAACGTTCTACGCATAACGTCCGTCCCCGCAAACATGCCACGCCGGGCCGCTACGTATTGTTGAGCGTCGTAGCTGAAAGGACAATATTACATTCAGCTCAGCCACTAAGCGGACGATGGGAACGACCGCTCTGGATCGCGAACGGTCCTTGGCGTCGCTCCAGGACACGGACCTTTCGCGTTCAGCCCTCCCGCCCGGAAGTCTTGGCAGCCCGGAGAGGACTCGAACCTCCGACCTTCGGTTTAGGAAACCGCTGCTCTATCCTGCTGAGCTACCGGGCCGCGTGGGGCTCGTTTAGCGGCATCGGCCGGCGCACGGAAGCCTTTGCGGTCCGGAGCAGCCTCAGCCGCCCCAGAGATCGCCAATCTGGCCGGCCAGCTTCTGGGCCGCGCCCTGGAGCCCCTCCATCCACCCCTCGACCATCGCCTGCGCCTGCCGCAGCTCCGCGTCGCCCGCCAGCGTGGCGGCTTTCGACGCAGGGGCCGGCCGCGCCGGGCCTAGTCCGTAGGAGACCGGGATCAGGGGATCGGGCGCGCGCTCGGCCCGGTCCAGCGCGCCCGGCGCCGGGGCCAGCTGGACGAAGCGGTAGCCGCGCGCCTCCAGCTCGGTGATCAGCCCCGACAAGGCCTCCGCCGTGTGCGGCCGGGTGTCGTGCAGGATCAGGACGCCGCCGCCGGAACTCGGCGGCATAACGGATCGCGCGGACCTGGATCGCCGTGGGCCCGATGCCCTTCCAATCGTCGGCCCCGAGGTCGGCGCCGACGACGGCGACCTGCCGCTGGCCCAGCCAGTCGATCAGAGCGCGGCTGTCGTTCAGCCCCGGGAACCGGAAGAACGGCGCGAGCCGAGCCCTGTCCTCGGGCGGCGCGGTCGCCAGGGCCAACTCCACGGCCTCGAAGCCCCGCGTGATCTGCCGTCGCGCCGCCTCCGGCCCCAGCCGGCGCAGGTTGTCCGGATGGCTCCAGGTGTGGGAGCCGATCACATGGCCCTCGGCGGCCTCCTGGCGCACCAGGTCCGGCCTCAGTTCGGCATAGATGCCAACGACGAAAAAACTCGCCTTTATACAGTGTTGCGCCAAAATCCTGAGGACTTGCGGCGTCACGTCCGGGTTCGGGCCGTCGTCGAAGGTGAGCGCGATGTCCCTGGGCCCGAGGCCCGGGACCCGCCGGTACTGCATGGCCCCGTAGGCCGCCGCCGCGCCGCTCGTCAGGGCGGCCGTGTCCACCTGGACGACCGGCGCGTTCAGAGGCGCCGAGGGGTCGCCGGGACAGGCCGGCCCGGGCGCCGCGTTCGCGGCGCGCGCCAGGAGGACAGCGATGATGGCTGTCGCGATCACTCCGGCCCGCACGCTGGTCCCCCGGTCCTACACACGCGCCCCGGCCCCTGGCAGGCCGCTCGAGCGCCAAGGCAAAGCTTGCCTCGGAAAATCCCCCTGCGCCAGAGACTTGGACCGCGACCTTCGGTCCGTGGCTTGCAGGCGACACTCGGCCGCTCCTGCGGTGGCGACGGCGCTGGCCCGGCGGCGGAGGCCGCGCTAGCTTTCCGGCAACTCGCCGAGGGGGCGGCATGCGCATCTTCAAGGTCCTCTATGTCCAGGTGCTGATCGCCATCGCGCTCGGCATCCTCGTGGGCTGGCGTTGGCCGGAGGTCGGCGTGGCGCTCAAGCCCCTCGGCGACGGCTTCATCGCGCTGATCAAGATGCTGATCGCCCCGATCATCTTCTGCTCAGTGGCGGGCGGGATCGCGCACATGAGCGACCTTCGTCGCTTCGGCCGCGTGGGGGTGAAGGCGATCGTCTACTTCGAGCTGGTCTCGACCCTGGCCCTGGCGCTCGGCCTGCTGATCGCCGAGGTCATCCGGCCCGGCGCCGGCTTCAACATCGATCCGCGCACGCTCGATCCCTCGATGGTGGCCAGCTACGTCGCCCAGGCCAAGAGCCAGTCCATCGCCGCGCACCTCCTGGCCATCATCCCCAGGACCTTCGTCTCGGCCTTCGCCGAGGGCGACATCCTGCAGGTCCTGCTGCTCGCGATCCTGACCGGCTTCGCCCTGACGCGCCTGGGCGTGCTCGGGGAAAAGGGCGCGCGGGCGCTGGACCAGGTGATCCAGGTCTTCTTCTCGATCCTGCACATCGTGGTGCGCGCCGCGCCGATCGGCGCCTTCGGGGCGATGGGCTTCACCATCGGTAAGTATGGCCTGGGCTCGTTGGTCCAGCTCGGGAGCCTGATCGGGACCTTCTACCTGACCGCCGTCGTCTTCGTGCTGGTCGTGCTGGGGCTGATCGCGCGGGCCTGCGGCTTCTCGATCCTGCGCTTCATCGCCTACATCCGCGAGGAGCTCCTGATCGTGCTGGGGACCTCGTCGTCCGAGACGGTCCTGCCCCAGATGATGCAGAAGATGGAGCGGCTGGGCGCGCCCCGGCCGGTGGTCGGGCTGGTGATCCCCGCCGGCTACAGCTTCAACCTCGACGGCACCAACATCTACATGACCCTGGCGAGCCTGTTCCTGGCTCAGGCGACCAACACCCACCTGTCGCTCGGCCAGGAGCTGACCCTGCTGGCCGTCGCCATGCTCACCTCCAAGGGCGCGAGCGGGGTGACCGGCGCGGGCTTCATCACCCTGGCCGCGACGCTTGCGGTCGTGCCCGCCGTGCCGATCCAGGCCCTGGCGATCCTGGTGGGCATCGACCGGTTCATGAGCGAGTGCCGCGCCCTCACCAACCTCGTCGGCAACGGGGTGGCGACCCTGGTGGTGGCGCGCTGGGAGAAGGAGCTCGACCTCGACCGGCTGAACGCCGAGCTGGCCAAGGGGCCGCCGCTCCTGCCCGAGCCGGCGCTGGCCGGGCCCCTGGTCGAGGAGGTTGAGACCGATTGAGCCGCCCCGCCGTCCTCACCCTCCTCCTGCTGCTGGCCGCCTGCAGCCGCGCGCCGGGGCTCGAGCGGCTGGCCGCGGGCGAACAGGGACGGGTGACCGAGGTGCGCTCGGGCGACACGCTGGTGCTGGACTCGGGCCTGGTGGTGCGCCTGGCGGGCGTCGAGGCGCCCAAGGGCGCCCTGCCCTATGCCGACCAGGCGCGCGACGGCGCTCGTCAAGCCCTGGCCCTCGGAAAGCGGGTGCAGCTCCTTTACGGCGGGGCGCGCCGCGACCGCTATGGCCGGGCGCTGGCCCAGGTGCGGGTGGCGCACGGCGCGTGGCTGGAGCAGGTGCTGCTGCGGGCCGGCGACGTGCGCGAGCGGACCTGGAGCGACAACCGCGCCATGGCCGCCGCCATGCTGGAAGCGGAGGCCTATGCCCGCAACCGCCGCCGGGGCCTGTGGGGCCTTGCCGACTACAGGGTGCTGATCCCCGCCGAGGCCTTCGGCGCGGACGGCTTCCAGGTGCTCGAGGGGCGCCTCAGGCGCGTGGATCCTGACCGCGACGGCGCGGTGCTCGTCTTCGACAACGGTTTCTCGGCCTGGATCGACCAGCGCGCGCTCGGCGACTTCCAGACCGCCGGCAAGGCGCCCGGCGTGCTGGTCGGCAAGCCGCTGAGGATCCGGGGCGTGATCCGCTACGGCCAGGCCGGGCCGCAGATGCGCCTGGACCATCCCGAGGAGGTCGAGATCCTGAAGCTTCAGGGCTGATCGGCGATCGCGGCCGTCGGCCGGCCATGGAACGGCTTGCCCTGCTGGTAGAGCGCAAGGCGCGCGGCGCGGTCGGGCGAGGCGCCGCCCATGGCGATCGCGCGCGCTTCTTCGCTCTTGGCTTCGTCGAACCGGCCGACCTCGGCGTCCGCCGCAGCCAGGACATCATGGGCGAAGGCGACGTCCCAGAGGGCGACCGCCTGGGTCGCGAGCTGCACGGCCTTTGGGCCGTTGCGGACGCGGTCGTCGAGGGAGGTCGCGAGCATCAGGGCCTCCCACATGAATGCGCCGGCGAGCTTGTGGTCGGACTTGATCGCGGCCTCGAAGTCCTCGACGGCGCCGGCGTCGTCCCCGAGCAGCGCCCGGACCCGGCCCCGGTACAGATGGGCCGATCCGTGCATGCGGTAGGGCGGCAGGCGCACGGCCTGGTCGAAGTCCGCCCGCGCCAGCGCCAGCTGTCCGCGGCTGGCGTAGATCTCGCCGCGATTGAAGTAGGCTGCGCCCCAGCGGGGGTCGTCGTCGATCGATCCGTTGAAGTCGCGCAGCGCATGGTCGATGTCGCCGATGGCCCTGTATGCGACGCCACGGTTGTTGATCGCGCCGGCGCGGTCCTTCAGGCCGATGCCACCCTTGTTCAGGCAGATCGTGTAGAGATCGATCTGCTGGCGCCGATCGGTCGTCGCCAGGGCGGATTCACAGGCGCTGAAGTCCGCCAGGGCAGGCCGTGCGAACCCGAACATGCAGGCCGCCACGGTGGCCGTGATCGCGAAACGCCTCAAGAACATCGCTTCCCCCCTTCGAAACCCTGGGCTGCATTAGGGGGGCAGTCACGCGCACGGGGCAAGCGCGTTCGGCCGCGTGCGGACTAGCCCAGCGCGAACTCCGCCGCCGCGCGGGCGTGGACCTCGGTGGTGTCGACCAGCGGCAGGTCCACATCGCCGCTCTTCAGCAGCAGGCCGAGCTCGGTGCAGCCGAGAATGACGACGTCCGCGCGCTGGGCCTCACGGGCGTCGGCGATCATCGCGACCAGCGCGGCCTTGGCCGCGTCGCTGACCACGCCCTGGACCAGCTCGTCATAGATGATCCGCTGCAGCTCGGCGCGCGCCCGCGCGTCCGGGATCACGGCCTCGACCCCGCGCAGGGCCAGCCGATCGCGGTAGAAGTCCTGCTCCATGGTGTAACGCGTGGCCAGGAGCAGCGGCGTTGTCGCTCCCGCCTCCTTGACCGCCGCAGCGGTCGCGTCGGCGACGTGGATCAGCGGGACCGCGACCGCCGCCTGCACCTCGTCGGCCATGCGGTGCATGGTGTTGGCGCAGATGACCAGGCCCTCGGCCCCGGCCGCCTCCAGCCGGCGCGCGGCCTCGACCAGCTCGGCCGTCGCCTTGTCCCATTCGCCAGCGGTCTGCATCGCGGCGATCGGCGCGAAATCCACCGACCAGAGGATCAGCTCGGCCGAGTGCATCCCGCCCAGGCGCTCGCGCACCAGCCGGTTGATGAGCTGGTAGTAGAGCAGCGTCGACTCCCAGCTCATCCCGCCGATGAGGCCCAAGGTCTTCATGCAAGACTCGTCTTCATGTGCGGGACGCCTCGCGGCGCACCCGATCAGATGTCGGCGTAGACGTGGCGCTCGCCCTTCTTGCCGGGATGGGTCACCGCGCCCAGGTGCGCCGGGCCCACGCCCTGGGCGTACTTCCACAGGGCGCCCGAGCCGTAGTCCGTCACGCGCGGGCTCCAGAACTGCTTGCGGCGGTCCAGCTCGATCGGGTCGACCTCCAGCTCGATGGTCCCCGCGTCCGCGTCGATCGCGATGATGTCGCCGTTCTCGATCAGGGCGATCGGGCCGCCGTCCTGGGCCTCAGGCCCCACGTGGCCGACGCACAGGCCGCGCGTCCCGCCCGAGAAGCGGCCGTCGGTGACCAGGGCGATCTTGTCGCTGCGGCCCTGGCCCGAGAGGGCGGCGGTGGTGGACAGCATCTCGCGCATGCCCGGGCCGCCCTTGGGCCCCTCGTAGCGGATCACCAGCACCTCGCCGTCCTGGTACTCGCCCTTCTCGACGGCGGCGAAGCAGGCCTCCTCCCCGTCGAAGACGCGCGCGGGGCCGCGGTGGACGCGATGCTTCAGCCCCGCCACCTTCACGATCGCCCCGTCCGGCGCGAGCGAGCCCCAAAGGCCCGTCACCCCGCCGGTCGGCGACAACGGGTTGGACGCCGGACGGATGACGACCTGATCCTCGCGCCAGGTGACGCTCTCCAGGTTCTCGCGCACCGTCCTGCCGGTGACGGTCATCACGTCGCCGTGGATCAGGCCGGCGTCGAGCAGCGTGCGCAGCAGCACCGGCACGCCGCCGGCCTCGCCCATGTCCTTGGCCACGTAACGGCCGCCGGGCTTGAGGTCGGCGAGGTAGGGCGTGCGCTTGAAGATCTCGGCCACGTCGCGCAGCGTGAACTCGATGCCGCACTCGTGGGCCATGGCCGGCAGGTGCAGCCCGCCGTTGGTCGAGCCGCCGGTGGCCGCGACGACCACGGCGGCGTTCTCGAAGGCCTCGCGGGTGCAGATGTCGCGCGGGCGGATGTTGCGCTCGATCAGCGCCACCACCGCCTCGCCCGAGGCGCGGGCATAGGCGTCGCGGCTCTCGTAGGGCGCGGGCAGCGCGCTCGACAAAGGCAGGGCCAGGCCGATCGCCTCCGAGACGCAGGCCATGGTGTTGGCGGTGAACTGCCCCCCGCAGGCGCCATCGCCAGGGCAGGCGTGGCGCTCCAGGTCGCAGAGATCCTCCAGGCTCATCCGGCCGGCCGAGTGCATGCCGACGCCCTCGAAGACGTCCACCACCGTGACGTCCTTGCCGTGCCAGCGGCCGGGCAGGATCGAGCCGCCGTAGAGGAAGACCGAAGGCACATTGAGCCTGAGCATGGCCATCATCATGCCGGGCAGGGACTTGTCGCAGCCGGCGATGCCCACCAGGGCGTCGTAGGAGTGGCCGCGCATGGTCAGCTCCACGGAGTCGGCGATCACGTCGCGGCTGACCAGGGACGAGCGCATGCCCTCGTGGCCCATCGCGATGCCGTCCGTGACGGTGATGGTGCAGAACTCCCGCGGCGTGGCTCCGGCCGTGCGGACCCCCTCGGAGACCGCGTGGGCCTGGCGCATCAGGGCGGTGTTGCAGGGCGCCGCCTCGTTCCAGCAGGAGGCCACGCCCACGAACGGCTGGTTGATCTCGCGCGTGCCGAGCCCCATCGCATAGTAGTAGGATCGGTGGGGCGCGCGCGCGGGCCCCTCGGTGACATGGCGGCTGGGCAGGCGGGACTTGTCCCACGAGCCGTCGGGCTTCCTGGTCATACGCATGCTCCTCGAAGGGGGGCAGCATCTAACGTCCGGACGGTCCGGAGCCAAGACCGGGCTGAAACGCCGGCGTCCCAGCTCTGACGTTCGTTGCCGCGTGGGGCTGCGCAGAACGAACGTCAGAGTCGACAAGGACTCTGGCAAGGCCAAGACTCTAGTGTGGTGGATCAGAAGTTCGCATGATGATGGCGGCGCCCTCGGCTGCGAACTTCTGATCCGTAAACCACACTAGAATCATACATTTGCTAGTGTCCTTATCGATTCCGAAGTTCGCATCTGCCTTGCAAATGCGCTGGCGAACTTCGGAATCGGGACACTAGTGAGGTTTGCGAACCTGACGTTCGTCACCGAGGTCGCCCCAACTCATGGACGAACGTCAGGTTCACCTCACTAGTGCACTCGATTCAGACGGAAGGTACAGGCAGGCGCTTGATCTTAGCGAGGATGTCCTTGGCTGGCTTGGTCCAGACGAAGGGCTTGGGATCGGCGTTGTGCTCGTCGAGGTAGCGGTTGATGGCGGCCTGCAGGTCGATGATGGACTTGAAGACGCCGCGGCGGAGGCGTCTGCGGGTCAGGGCGGAGAAGAAGCCCTCGACGGCATTGAGCCAGGAGCCGGAGGTGGGGGTGAAGTGGAAGATCCAGCGGGGATGGCGCGCAGCCAAGCGCGGACCTTGGGGTGTTTGTGGGTCCCGTAGTTGTCGAGGATGGCGTGGACGAGCTTGCCGGTGGGGAGCTGCGCTCGACGGCGTTGAGGAAGCGGATGAACTCCTGATGGGTGTGCTTCTGCATGCAGCGGCCGAGCACCGCGCCGTCGAGCACGTTGAAGGCGGCGAACAGGGTGGTGGTCCCGTGGCGCTTGTAGTCGTGGGTCATGGTCCCGCACTTGCCGGGCTTGATCGGCAGGCCCGGCTGGGTGCGGTCGAGCGCCTGGATCTGGCTCTTCTCGTCGATCGAGAGCACCACCGCGTGGGCGGGCGGATGCATGTAGAGGCCGACGATGTCCTCGACCTTCTCGGCGAAGGCGGGGTCCTTGGAGCGCTTGAAGGTGCGCCAGCGGTGAGGCTGCAGCTTGTGCGCCTCCCAGATGCGCTGGACGGTGCTGAGCGACAGGTCCACCGCCTTGGCCATCGCGCGGCCGGTCCAGTGGGTGGTCTCCCCTGGCGGCTCGGCGCAGGTCAGCGCCAACACCTTCGCCACCGTGGCCGAGGGGTAGGCGCCTTGCCGGGCTTGCGGCTCCCCTCGCGCAGGAGCCTGTCGACACCCCCCTCGGCGTAATGCCGCTGCCAGCGCCACACCGCCGGGCGGCTGACCTCCGAGCGGCGGGCCACCTCGAGCGCCGGCAACCGGTCGGCGGAGTGAAGGACGATCTTGGCGCGCTGCACGTGCTTCAGCGGCCGGCTGCGGTCGCCGATGATCGCGGCCAAGCGCGCGCGATCTTCGGCGGAGACGATCACCGAAACGGTCTGGGCCATGCGCCCAAACTCGCACGGCTCGGCCCGTCTGTAAATCCTATGTTTAGGTCAGTGCACTAGCGCCTTCACATGGCCAAGCTCTTCCCTAGGCTTGGCCTGGACCGTGACGGACAGTGGAGGATACGCCGATGAAGACAGCCGTCCGGGCGCCGCGCGCCCTTCTGGCCCTGGCCGCGGGCCTCGCCCTGGTGGGATCGGGCGTGGCGATGGCGCACGAGGAGGCGTCGAGCGCGGGCGTCGACCTCAAGCATCTGCCGCTGGGCGACGGCAAGATCTCCACCGGGCCGAAAGCCGGCTACATCTGGGCCTGCCGGATCGATCCCAACGGCGGCGGTGCGGACCGCAACGGCCCCTGGATCAAGCCCGACGGCACCTATGACTTCACCGCCAAGACGGTGGTGGACGGCGACGTGAAGTGGCCGAGCCGCTACCACGTGGCCCTGAAGGGCGGCCGGCGGGCATTCACCACCAACGACCTGCCGAGCCACGGCACCGGCGTCTTCCCGATCTCGCCCAGCGACGACGCCTACCAGTACGACCGCAACCCCAACTCGATCCAGACCCAGGACTTCGACTTCGACCTGCCGGCCGATCCCGTTCCGGCCGCTCAGCCGAGCTGCGCGCCCGGCGCGGTCGGGGTGCTGATCACCGGCGCGGTGCTCTTCAATGCGCTGGACGCTCCCGGCCGGGACGCGGTGGCGCACGAGGCCCAGGACCGGTGCCAGGGCCATCCCCAGGAGGGCGGCGTCTATCACTACCACTCCGTCTCGACCTGCATCGACGATAAGCGCCTGGCGGACGGGCACTCGGCCCTGGTGGGCTATGCGCTGGACGGCTTCGGCATCTTCGGCCGCTACGGCGACGGCGGAAAGCTGCTGTCCAGCAAGGACCTGGACGCCTGCCACGGCCACACCCACGCCATCCCCTGGGACGGCAAGATGGTGGTCATGTACCACTACCACGCCACCTGGGACTTCCCGTACACGGTCGGCTGCATGCGCGGCGCCTACAGCATGGCCGACATGCTGAAGATCAGCGGCGTCGGCCAGGGCCGCGGTCCTCGCGGGGCGGGAGGCCCAGGCGGCCGGCCGGACCTCGGCGCGGCGGCCGGCAGGCTCGGGATCAGCGAGGCGGCGCTTCGCGCGGCGCTCGGGCCGCCCCCGCCAGACCTCGCCGCCGCCGCAGGCCGCCTGGGGATCAGCGAACAGGCCCTCAGGACTGCGCTCGGCCTGCCCTGACCCCACAATCCGGCGTGGGCCGGAGCGGTCTCTCCCCGTATCGCGAAGGTCTCCACGCCGCCGGTTGCGCCCCGGCGGGGCAACCTTGCTGCGCCTGGGCGGTTTATGCAGCGGCCGAGGGGGTCTTTCTTCGATGCCCAGGGAGTTCGAACATGGCCCACAACCGGCAAGGCGGTAAGTCCAGGCGAGGCTTCGCGGCAATGGATCAGGCCAAGCAGCGCCAGATCGCGAGCAAGGGCGGACAAAGCGTGCCCAGCGAAAAGCGCAGCTTCTCGCGCGACCCGGAGCTCGCCGCAGAGGCTGGCCGCAAGGGCGGCCAGAGCGTCTCGCCCCAGTCTCGCAGCTTCGCCCAGGACAGGGCGCTCGCGGCCAAGGCCGGCCGCAAGGGCGGCGAGGCCCGCGGCGGCCGGATGCGCAAGGCGGCCGAAGAGGACGGCCCGCCCGCACGCGGGTGACGGCAGGCTAAAGCACCGCTTCGATCGCCGACACCAGTCCAGGATCGTTCGGCTCGGTGCGCGAGCCGAAGGCGTCGGCGAGGGTCCCGTCCTTGCCGATGAGAAATCTTGTGGAAGTTCCACCTGGGCTCGCCCGCCTCGCCGAGCTCGGCTCTGGCCCAGGCGTAGAAGGGATGAGCGCCTGGCCCCTTGACCATGGCCTTGGAGGTCATCGGGAAGTCCACCGCAAAGCGGGTCTCGCAGAAAGTCCTGATCTCGGACTCGGTCCCCGGCTCCTGGGCGCCGAAGTCGTTGGACGGCACGCCGAGGACCACGAGGCCCTTGTCCCTGTACCTGGACCACAGCGCCTCGAGCCCCTCGTACTGCGGCGTCAGCCCGCACTGGGACGCCGTGTTCACCACCAGCACGGGATGCCCCTTGAAGCTGGAGAGCGGCAGCGGAGCCCCGTCGATGGACGTGAACTCGAAGTCGTAGGCGGATCCGGCCATGGCGTGGCTCCCGGGAAGAAGAGGTTGGTGACGCCACACTACCTTCTCCCGTGGGGAGAAGTAGGGGCCCGCGCGCGAAGCGAGCGGGAGGATGAGGGTGTAGGGACCGAAGGGTGAAACCCCTCACCTTCCCATTGCTGCGCAATGGGCCCCTTCCTCTCCCGCAGGGCTACGGGATGCACGGAAGTGATTCCCGTCGATGAGCTGAGCTGATTCAAGCGTCTGGCCTGAGGGAGGGTCGGATGTATCGGTTTGGTGCTGGGGACGTGCGGACGTCGTCTCGTGGGGAGTGGCTGTTTGATCAGATCGTGTCGCTGGGCACGCTGGTTCTGAAGGACCTTGGAGGCGGCCGTGCTGGTGAGATGGCGGCGCACCGGTACCTTTCGTCGCCGTATGTGACCTCGCAGGGGGTGCTTGAGGCGCTGGGCGCGCGGACGGGCGAGGCGTGTGCGGGGCGCCGGGTGGTGGCGGTGCAGGATACCACCGAGGTGAGCTTCGCGGGCCAGTCGGCTGGCCGGCGGGGGCTGGGCCCCAGCGGCGACGGCAAGCGTGCGGGGTTCTTCATCCATGGGGTGGTCGCGGTGGATGCCGAGGATGAGGCGCTGCTGGGGCTGGTGGGCGCGCGCATCTGGACGCGTGGGCCCGGGCCGGTGACGGCGCGCGCGAGCCGGCCGGCCGAGGACAAGGAGAGCCGACGCTGGAGCGAGGGGGCGCAGCTGGCGGCCGAGAGGTTGGAGGCGGCCGCTCAGGTGGTGGTGGTCGCCGACCAGGAAGCCGATGTCTACAGCCACTTCGCACGCCGCCCGGCGGGGGTGGAGCTGTTGGTGCGGGCTCGGCATGACCGGGCCTTGATGGACGGCGGGACGCTGTTCGCCGAGGCGGCGGCGTGGCCGGTCCATACCCAGGCCCTGGTCGCCGTGGCGCCGCGCGGGCCGGGCGACAAGGGCCGGGTGGCGCAGGTGTCGATCCGTTCGAGCCGGATGAAGATCGCGCGCCCGTCCAATGCGGCGAAGAGCGACCCGGCCAGCCTGGAGCTGGGCCTGGTGGAGGTTCGCGAGCCGAACCCGCCGTCCGGCGTCAAGCCGCTCGTATGGCGACTGGCGACCACCCTGCCGGTGGACGGCCCCGAAGCGGCCAAGGAGGTGGTGCGCCTGTACCGCCTGCGTTGGCGCATCGAAGAGGTGTTCCGCGCCTTGAAGAGCGACGGCCTGCGCCTGGAGGACACCCAGGTGCGCGACCCCGTGCGGGTATTCCGCCTGGCGGCCCTGGCCCTGGGCGCGGCGGCGCGCATCATCCAGCTGGTCGACGCCCGCGACGGCGGCCCACGCCCGATGAGCGACGTCTTGGACCCCAGCTTCACCGAAGCGGTCGCCGCCCTCAGCCGATCACGCGAAGGCGGCGCCGCCCGGCAGAAGAACCCCCATCCCCAAGGCTCGCTCGCCTGGATCGCCTGGGTCGTCGCCCGATACGGCGGATGGAACTGCTACGGCAAGCCACCCGGCCCAAAGACCATGGCCAAGGGCTGGGAACGCTTCGCAGCAACCCTCGCCGGCTTCGTGATCGCAAAGGCCGACGCAGTTGTGTGAATCCCGTAGCCCTATGGGAGAGGAGTGTTGCCCACCGCCGCGATCAGCCGGTCGGCCACGTAGTCCGCCTGCTCGTCCGTGAGGTAGGGGTGCATCGGCAGCGACAGCACCCGCCCGCACAGACGCTCGGCCTCGGGGAAAGCCTGGCCCGCGGCGTAGGGCGCGAAGGCCGGCATCCCGTGCAGCGGCTCGGCGTAGTAGACGGCGGTCGGAACGCCGTCGGCCTTCAGCGCCGCCTGGACCTCGTCGCGCCGGTCGATCGCCACGGTGTAGAGGCCGTAGCCGCTGAGCGCGCCCTCGGCGAAGCGCCAGGGATCGACGTGGTTGGCGAGGCGCCGGTCGTAGATCGCGGCGATCTCGAGCCGCCGCTCGAGCTCGTCCTGGAAGATCGCCAGCTTCTCGGCCACCACCGCGCACTGCAGGCTGTCGAGCCGGCCGTTGAATCCCACGCGCACGCTGGTCTTGCGGCCCAAGTCGGTGCCGTGCCAGCGGATCTGCTCGCAGGCCTCGAACAGCGCCGGATCGCGGAACAGGATGGCCCCGCCGTCGCCGTAGCCGCCGAGCGCCTTGGCTGGGAAGAAGCTCGTGGCGGTCACGGGCGCGATGTTCCCGGCCCAGCGGCCGCTCCACCGCGCGCCAAAGGACTGGGCCGCGTCGGCCATCACCGTCACGCCCTGGCGCGCGGCGACCTCGAAGATCGCCTCGTAGTCTGCCGGAACGCCGAAGAGGTCCACGGCGATGACCAGGCGCGGCGTCAGCCGGCCCTCGCGCCGCACATGTTCGATCCGGCGCTCCAGATCCTCAGGATCGATGTTGAAGTCCTGGCGCCGGACATCCACGAACACCGGCGTCGCGCCGGCCAGGATCACGGCGCTGGCGGTGGCGTTGTAGGTGAAGGCCGGGATGAAGACCGCATCGCTCGCCTTCAGGTCCATGGCCATCATCGGCATGACCAGGGCGTCGGTGCCGCTGGCGACCGCCAGGGCCTTGCGGGCGCCGGTGAAGGCGCAGAGCGCCTCTTCCAGCTCGCCGACCTCCGGGCCGTTGATGTAGGCGCCATGGTCGAGGATGGCCGAGAACCGCGCCTCGATGCGGGCGCGGATGCGCGCCTGCTGGGCCTTCAGGTCGATGAAGGCGATGGGCGACGGCGGAACGGCCATCCGGTCAGGCGCGCACGATGCGCAGCTTCGGCCTGGGCTCGGCCAGGCGCCGGTCCGCCTCCAGCGCGACCAGCAGGGCGCGCACCGCCTCCTCGCCGGTGACCAGCGGCCGGGGCGCCTCGCCCCGCACCGCCGCCACGAACTCGGCGACGCTGCAGCCCAGCGGGTCGCGCCCGTCGGCGGTCTCGGCGAAGCCGGCGTTCAGGCCGAACGGCGTGCGGTCCACGAAG
The DNA here is from genome assembly GCA_963775275.1 of uncultured Alphaproteobacteria bacterium. Lineage (GTDB taxonomy): Bacteria > Pseudomonadota > Alphaproteobacteria > Caulobacterales > Caulobacteraceae > JANWHQ01. The sequence continues at coordinate 82,394 of CAVZII010000006.1, forward strand.
CTGCGCGTCAGGAAGTCGATCTCCACCTCCCCTGAGGGAAAGACCACGCGCATGGTCCGCTCACGGGCCCCGGCGGCGCGCGAAGCCTCGAAGGCCGCGGTCATGCCGTCGGCGAAGAGGATCTCGGCGGCGGCTTCGTCGGCGAAGGGACCGGCCCTGACGGCGCCGCGCGCCCGGACCTCCTGGACCGGCGCGCTATTCAGCGCCAGGGCCAGGTCGATGTCGTGCACCATCAGGTCGAGCACGCAGGAGACGTCGACGCTGCGGCCGGTGAAGGTCCCTCGCCGCACGGCTTCGAGCCGGACCGGCCGCTCGGGCAGTCCAAGGATCCCCATGGCGCGGAACACCGCCCGCTCCTGGTGGCCGCAGGCCAGCACCGCGCCCGCCTCGCGCGCTGCGCGGACCAGGGCCTGGGCGTCATCGAGATCGTCTGCGAGCGGCTTTTCGACATAGACGTGCCTGCCCGCGGCCAGGGCGGCGGCGGCGATGTCGGCGTGGGTCGAGGCGGGCGAGGCGATCGAGACCACGTCCACCGCATCCAGGAACGCCTCGACGTCTTCGAAGACGCGCGCGCCCAGGGGTCCGGCAAGGGCTTCGGCGCGCTCCTCATGGGGATCGAGCACGGCGGTCAGATTCACGCCGGGCAGGCTCGCGTACTTGCGGGCGTGGTGTCCGCCGAAGACGCCGGCGCCGACTACGCCGGCCCTCAACACATTGGTCATGCGAAGTCGATCGATCGCTGCATTTCGCAACTGCGAAGATGATCGTGGCCTCCGAAGCGGGCAAGACCGCCAGGATCACGTTGTGTCGCCGTTTGTTGCGCCTCCCATGGGGCGTCCGCATCGGCTAAAAGGGCCGCGCCTCAGCCTGGGAGCCCGACTTGGCGCGCCTTTTCCAAGCCTATGTGATGGTCGACTGGAGCGCCGCTTCGGCGCCCAAGACCGGCAAGGACTCGACCTGGATCGGGGTGCTCAAGCGCGACACGCGCTTCCGCCTCGCGTTCGAGGCCTTCAATCCGCCCACCCGCGCGGCCGCGGAAGCCAAGCTGCGCGAGGTGCTGGCCGAGCTCAGGAGAAAGGGCGAACGGACCCTGATCGGCTTCGACTTCTCCCTGGGCTATCCCGTCGGGACCGCAGCCAAGCTCTCATTGAAGACGCCGGACTGGTCGGGGATGTGGGCGTTCCTGGCCTCGAACGTGGCGGACAAGGCGGACAACACCAACAACCGCTTCGCTGTCGCGGCCAAGATGAACCGGCTGATGACGGACGAGGCGCGCCCGTTCTGGGGCTGTCCGCCGAGGGACGCCCAGCGCTGGCTCGCCACCACCAAGCCCCAGACCCATGGCGCAGACCTGCCGCCCCTGTTCCGTTGCGCCGAGCTCGCCTGCCACAAGGGGGGCAAGGCGGCCAAGACGATCTGGCAGATCTTCGGCAATGGCACGGTCGGCGGGCAGACGATCGTCGGGGTCCCGGCCGTCAAGCGGCTCATCGACGAGCTCGGCGACAAGGCGGCCGTGTGGCCCTTCCAGACCGGCTGGCGCGAGCTGAAGCCTGACGACGTCGAGGGCAAGGAGGCGGTGATCGTCGAGGTCTACCCCTCGCTCTTCAACGCCAAGCTGGAGCCGGGCGAGGTCCCCGACCGCGCCCAGGTCCGCGCGACCGCCGAGCACTTCGGCCGCCTCGACGAGGCGGGCAAGCTCGGCCCCCTGTTCGCCCCGCCCAAGGACGCCTCGCCCGGCCTCGTCGCCGAGGTGGAAGGCGAGGAAGGCTGGATCCTGGGAGTTTGATCCCGAGGGAGGGTCAGAGGCGCTGGCGCGCGAGCATCAAGAAGCGGCCGAGGAGAAGGCTGGCGGCCAGGAGGCTCGCCACGATCACCGCCCAGACGATGCCGTCCAGACCCAGGCCGGCGGGACGGGCGAGCGCCCAGCCGAGCGGCAGCATCACCGCCCCGTAGCTGAAGAGGTGGGTGAGCGTCGGGACCAGGACGTCTCCCCTCGCCCTGAGCGCCATGCCGCCCACGACCTGCAAGGCGTCGGCGACGAAGAACAGGCAGGCCAGGACGAGGGCGTGGGCCGAGAGGCTGATCAGCGCCGGGTCCGTGGCGTAAGCCCTGACGATGAGCGGGGCCGTCGGCCAGACGATCAGGGAGATCACGGCGGCCACGACGGCGCAGACGCCGAAACCGAGCTGGCTCGCCTGGATCAGCCCGGCGTGGTCGCGCGCGCCGTAGGCCCGTCCGACGAGGACGCTCGTCGCCGTGGCCAGGCCCAGCGGGATCATGAAGATGACCGCCGAGACGTTCAGCACCACCGCCCAGCCGGCCACCGCCAGTCCGCCCAGCCAGCCGGCGACGACGTTCATGCCCGCGAAGGCCGCGCTCTCGATCGAGAGGGCCGCGCCCGCGCCATAGCCGATGCGCCTCTGCTCGGCCTCGGCGGGCCGGTCCTTGGGCGCGCGGGAGAAGACGCCGAGCTCCCGGGCGTTGGGCATGCGGGCGATGTAGGCCAGGACCCAGGTCATCAGGACCAGCCGGGCGCCGAACGTCGAGCTGGCGGCGCCGACGGCGCCCAGGGCCGGCAGGCCGAAGCTTCCGGGCACCAGCAGCAGGTTTAGCGCGAGGTTGGCCAGGTTGGCGGCCCACATGGCCTGCAGGCCCGCGACCGGCTTTCCCAGACCCTCCAGGAACCCCGTCGCCGCCGTCGCGACGAGGTACATCGGCAGCGAGAGGGCGAAGACCCTGACCACGCGCCCGGCGCCAGCCGCGAGCCCGGGCTCCAGGCCCAGCGCCCGCAGGAGCGCCGGCCCGAACGCGAACAGGACCGCCGACGCCGCGATCCCGATCCAGAAGGCATAGACGATCCCGCGCCTCAGGACCGCGCCCGCCCTCTCGGGCCGTCCCTCTCCCACCGCGCGGGAGGTCATCACCTGCACGCCGTTCAGGAGGCCCACCGAGGCGGTCAGCAGCACCGCCGTCGGCGCCCAGCCCAGGGCGTGGTAGCCGAGCTGGGTCGCCGAAAAGCGCCCCACCACGATGGAGTCGGTCACGCCCATGGCCATGATTCCGAGGCGCGCGCCCGCCACCGGTCCGGCCAGCGTCAGGAGGTCAAGAAGGCCTGCGCGCCAACGCAGGCGAGCTGCGTCGCGCGTCATGGGGCCCTTCCCCGGATGGCGTGGGGCGCGGAACATGCCGTCGCCGCGTGAAGCGGGCAAGGCGACGGCGCGCCAAGCCCGCAGGATGCGGCCCTGCGGCAACAGCAGCTTGGACCGACCGCGGCGGAACGGCAGGATGGCGACATGACGCCCGTCCCGCTCAAGCGCCTGCTCGATCGCGTCCGGCGAAGCCTGTTCACCTGGCCGACCTCCCGCGACTGGCTGGAGCTGCTGGCGGCGGCGGCTGTGCTCGCCATGATCGCCGGACCTGCGGGGATGGCCACCGGTCTCCTCAGCTGGGCGCCGCAGGGCCCAGGCGTGCTCGCCGCCTCTGCCGTCACCGTCTTCTTCGTCCCTGCCCTCGGCGAGGAGCTCCTGTTCCGCGGTCCCTGGATCCCCGGCAGGGACGAGGCGCGCCGGCCGCTCTGGCCGATCCTGGGATCCACCGCAGCGTTCGTGCTCTGGCACGTGCTCGAGACAACGTGGCTGCCGAAGGCGGCGCCCCTGTTCCTCAGGCCCGACTTCCTGGCGTGGGCGGCGCTGTTGGGGATCGCCTGCGCCGCGTTGCGCTACCGGTCAGGCTCGCTGTGGCCGCCGGTGATCCTTCACTGGGCGGCGGTCGTCGCCTGGGAGACCTGGCTGGGCGGCCCGGCAGGGATCGCGGCCCTGCGTTAGAGCGCGGCGACGGCGCGCCGGGCGGCGTCCTGCTCCAGCCGCAGCCGCTCGGCGACCAGGAACGCCAGCTCCAGCGCCTGGTCGGCGTTGAGCCGGGGGTCGCAATGGGTGTGGTAGCGGTCGCCGAGATCCGTCTCGGCCAGCGCGTGCGCGCCGCCCAGGCACTCTGTGACGTTCTGGCCGGTCATCTCCAGGTGCACGCCGCCGGGGTGGACGCCCTCGGCCTCGGCGATGTCGATGAAGCTCTTCACCTCCGAGAGGATCCGGTCGAACGGGCGGGTCTTGTAGCCGGCGGCCGTGAGGGTGTTGCCGTGCATCGGGTCGATGGCCCACACCACCTGCTTGCCCTCGTTGCGCGTGGCGGCCATCAGCGCCGGCAAGGCCTGGGCGATCTTGTCGGCGCCGAAGCGGCCGTAGAGCGTCAGCCTTCCCGCCTCGTTGGCCGGGCTCAGGATGTCGATCAGGCGCAGCAGCTCGTCCGGCTCGGCCGTCGGGCCGACCTTGACGCCAATCGGGTTCTTGATGCCGCGGAAGAACTCCACGTGCGCGCCATCGAGCTGGCGCGTGCGCTCGCCGATCCAGATCAGGTGGGCGGAGGTGTCGTACCAGTCGCCCGTGGTGGAATCGACGCGGGTCATCGCCTCCTCGAAGCCGAGAAGCAGGCCCTCGTGGGCGGTGAAAACGTCGACCCGGTGCATCACCGGATGGCTTTCGGCGGTGACGCCGAGCGCCGCCATGAAGTTCAGCGAATCCGAGATCTTGGCGGCCAGCTCGCGGTAGCGCGCGGTCTGCGGGCTGCCCTCGACGAAGCCGAGGGTCCACTTGTGGATGTTGTGCAGGTCGGCGTAGCCGCCGCCAGCGAAGGCGCGCAGCAGGTTCAGGGTGGCGGCGGACTGATGGTAGGCCTTGAGCAGCCGCTCGGGATCGGGCGTGCGCTCTTCGGGGGTGAAACCCATGCCGTTGATGATGTCGCCGCGGTAGGACGGCAGGGTGACGCCGTTCTGGGTCTCCTCGGCCGAGGACCTCGGCTTGGCGAACTGGCCGGCCACGCGCCCGACCTTCACCACCGGCTTGCCGCCGGCGAAGGTCAGCACCACCGCCATCTGCAGCAGCAGGCGGAAGGTGTCGCGGATGTTGTCCGCGCTGAACTCCTTGAAGCTCTCAGCGCAGTCCCCGCCCTGCAGCAGGAAGGCGTCGCCGCGCGCGACCTGGCCGAGCAGCTCCTTCAACCGCCGCGCCTCGCCGGCGAACACCAGGGGCGGCATGTGGCGCAGCTCTGCCTCGACGCGCGTCACGGCGGCCGGCTCCGGATAGTCCGTCGGCAGATGCTTGGCGGGCTTCGATCTCCAGCCCTGGGGGGTCCAGCGCTCGCTCATCGGTGCGGCTTTCGAAAAAAGGAGGCGGGCTTTTAGCCCATTCGCCCATGACAGGCAAAAGCGGCGCCTCGGTGATATAGGCGGGAGCTTCGCCGACGGGAGACCCTCATGCCGCTGTTCTTTCTGATGTTCGATGACGACGCATCCCATCCGGTCGACGAGGCCGCGCGGCTGAAGCACCGCGAGTACTTCCTCGGCCGTAGCGACAAGGTCGTCGTGGGCGGGCCGCTGTTCGACGAGGCGCAGGACGTGGCGGGCCGTGTCCTGATCGGCGAGTTCGACTCCCTTGAGGCGGCCAAGGCCTGGGCGTCCCAGGAGCCCCTGGTGGTGAGCGGCCGCTCCAGGCTCGTGCGCGCTTCGGCGATCACCATCGTCCAGAAAGACGGGGCGTTCACGCCGGTCGCACGCTGAGCCGGGGCCGGGAAGACGTCGGGCGACGGGCGTGCTTAACTCGGCGCAACGACAAGGGAGCGCCCGCCATGACCCTGACCGACGTCGTCGCCCCGCCCCTCGTGGAAGCCACCATCCGTTTCACGGATCCCTCCAGCGCCGGCGCCTATCTGAACTCCCAGGATCACGACAGCTCGACCTTCAAGCTGATCCCCAAGACCGTGCGAATTCGCAACGCCCGCGCCGAGGCTGAGACCCTGTCATTCTGGACGAACGGTTTCGCCCTGGTCCGGCATCGGACCGACGTCGATCTCCAGGACAAGGCGGCGGTCGAGGCGCGCTATTATCCCCAGGCGGCCCAGATCGTGCGCGAGCTGACCGGCGCGGACGACGTCCTGGTCTTCCTGGACCTGATCCGCAGCGAGGTGCGCGAAGAGGGCGCCGAGCCGGCCAACAACGCCCACGTCGACTTCGACCGGCCGAGCCTGGAGTCCTGGGTTCGCACCCTGAGGCCTGACGACGCCGAGGCGCTGCTGAAGCGCCGCTTCGTGAACATCAACCTGTGGCGGCCGCTCAGGCCCGTCGAGCGGATGCCGCTGGCCGTCTGTGACGCCTCCAGCGTCTCGCGCGAAGACCTCGTCCCGATGCGTATTCGCAACCGGGCGGAGTTGCCGATGGGCGAGCTCGCTGGTTTCAACCTGGCCTACAACCCCGCCCAGCTCTGGTGGTTCTATCCGGACATGCAGCCGGACGAGGTCCTGGCCTTCCGCCTGTTCGACTCCGAGATGCAGCGGCCGCACCTGTCGGCGCACACGGCGTTCGAGGACCCGACCTCGCGGCCCGGCGCGCGTCCGCGCCTGTCGCACGAGGCGAGAACGATCGCCTTCCTGGACTGAGGTCGTTCGGCCCCGTCAGGCGACGCCGAGGTCGGCCGCGACGAACTTCTCGCGCATGGTGACCAGCTCCTCCGCCGCGGTCGGATGCAATGCGGTGGTGTTGTCCCACTGCGCCTTGGTGACCCCCATCTTGATGGCGATCGCGGCCAGCTGGATCATCTCGGGCCCGTCGTCGCCGCAGATGTGGCAGCCCAGGATCTTCTGGGTCTCGGCGTCGACCACCAGCTTCATCAGGGTGCGGTTCTGGCCGCCGTAGAAGGTCTCCTTCATCGGCCGGAAGGCCGACTTGTAGATGTCGACCTTCCCGTACCTGTGCCGGGCCTCCGCTTCGGTCAGCCCGACCACGCCCACCGGCGGCTGGGAGAAGACCGCGCTCGGCACCAGGTCGTGGTCATAGCGGGTGGGATTGTTGCGGAAGACCGTCTCGGCGAAGGCGGCCCCTTCGCGGATGGCCACCGGGGTCAGGGCGATGCGGTCGGTGACGTCGCCCACGGCCCAGATGTTTGGGACGCTGGTCTGGGAATAGTCGTCGACCTCGATCGCGCCTTTGGCGTTCAGCTTCACCCCGGCGGACTCCAGGCCGAGGCCGTCGACCTTGGGCGTGCGGCCGGTGGCGAACATCACCGCCTCGGTCGTGACCTTGACGTCCTCGGTCAGGTGGCTGACGAGGCCCGCCGAGGTCTTCTCGATCTTCTCGTGCTGGCAGGCGAGGACGATCTTGATGCCCCGCTTCTCCATCTCGTCGGCCAGGTGCGAGCGGACGTCGTCGTCGAAGCCGCGAAGGATGTTCGGGCCGCGGTAGACCAGCGTCGTGTCGACCCCCAGGCCGTTGAAGATGCCCGCGAACTCCACGGCGATGTAGCCCCCGCCCACGATCAGGATGCTCTTGGGCAGCTGGGGCAGATGGAAGGCCTCGTTGGAGCTGATGGCGTGCTCGATCCCGGGCACCTCGGGCATGGACGGCCAGCCGCCCACGGCGATCAGGATCTTGTCGGCGGTCACGGTCTGGCCCTTGCCGATCAGCTCGACCGTATGGGCGTCCCTGAGCTCGGCGCGGGCGTGCAGGAGCTCGACGCCGGCGTTGGCCAGGTTGCGGACGTAGATGCCCGACAGGCGCGCGATCTCGATGTCCTTGCGCTCGAGGAAGGTCGACCAGTTGAACCTCGGCGCCTCGCAGGATTCCCAGCCGAAACCTTCGGCCACCGCCAGCTGGTGGGTGACCTCGGAGGCGTAGACCATGAACTTCTTGGGCACGCAGCCGCGGATCACGCAGGTCCCGCCGACCCGGTATTCCTCGGCGACCGCGACCCTGGCGCCGGACATGGCCGAGAGCCTCGCCGCGCGCACGCCGCCTGAGCCGGCGCCGATGACGAAGAGGTCGTAGTCGTACTGGGACATGGCGGATTCCTGTGGCGAGGCCCCGCCTCAGTGTCCCGATTCCGAAGTTCGCCAGCGCTTTTGCCAGGCAGATGCGAACTTCGGAATCGATCGGGACACTAGCAAGTCTATGATTCTAGTGTGGTTTAAGGATCAGAAGTTCGCAACTGGGGGAGCCGCCATCATCATGCGAACTTCTGATCCACCACACTAGTGGGAATTGCGCGCTGCGCCAACAAGGGGCGAGCGCTGGCCGGCCTAGGGAACGACGCGCTCCACGCCGCCCTCGGCGCTGATCAGGCCCTCGTCCGCGAGGTCGAGGAACAGGCCGTGCTCCACCACGCCGGTCACGCTCTTCAGCGCCTCGGCCAGGTGCGAGGGCTCCTCGATGGCGCCGCAGGCTATGTCGTAGAGCAGGTTGCCGCTGTCGGTGACCACCGGCTCGCCGTCGTGGATGCGAAGCCGCGGCGCCGCGCCGAGGTCGCATTCGGCCAGGGCGTCACAGATGCGAAGCGCGGTGCTCTCGTGCCCAAAGGCGACGACTTCGACCGGCAGGGGGGACCTCCCGAGCCTTTTGACCCGCTTGCTGGCGTCGGCGATCACCACGCACCGGCGCGAGGCCTCCCAGACCAGCTTTTCGCGCAACAGCGCCGCGCCGCCGCCCTTGATCAGCTGCAGGCCCGGGCCGATCTCGTCGGCGCCGTCGACGGTGAGGTCGATCTCCACCTGATTGAGCTCGAGCATGGGAATGGCCAGGACTTCGGCCAGAGCCTGGGTGGCCTTGGATGTGGCGACGCCGCGCACGTCGAGCTTCTCCTCGGCGATGCGGCGCGCCAGGGCGCGGACAAACCAGGCCGCGGTCGAGCCGGTGCCGAGCCCGACGATCATGCCGCTCTCGACGAGCGTGGAGGCGGCTTCGCCGACCGCCTTCTTCAGATCTTCTGAGCTCACGTTCCTGCCCCTTCCACCGCTACGCGGTCCCCTCCCCCGTTTCAGGGGGGAGGACCAGGACGGTCAAGTCCTCCCCCGTCTGCGGGGGAGGTGGCCTGAAAGGTCGGAGGGGCCGGCGGGAGATCATCATCATGCGCCCTTCTTCCGGTCGCGCTTCTTGGCCCGGAACGCGGCGGCCCAGCCGGGCTTGTCGACCTGGCGGCCGCGGGCGATGGCCAGTGCGTCGGGCGCGACGTCCTCGGTGATCACCGAGCCCGAGCCGGTGATGGCCCCCTCCCCGACCGTCACCGGCGCGACCAGCGCCGTGTCCGAGCCGATGAAGGCGTTCGCCCCGATGTGGGTCTCGAACTTGTCGAAGCCGTCGTAGTTGCAGAAGATCGTGCCCGCGCCGATGTTGGCCTTGTCACCCACCGAGCCGTCGCCCAGGTAGGACAGGTGGTTGGCCTTGGCGCCCTTGCCCACCTTGACCTTCTTGACCTCCACGAAGTTGCCGATGTGGGCGTCCTCGCCGATGTCCGCCCCGGGTCGAAGCCGCGCATAGGGGCCGATCAGGGCGCCGGCGCGGACCACGGCGCCTTCCAGGTGGCTGAACGCGCGGATCACCGCGCCGGACTCCACCTCGACCCCCGGGGCGAAGACGACGTAGGGCTCGATCACCGCCCCGCCGGCGACCCTGGTGTCCCAGCTGAAATGGACGGTGTCCGGCGCGGGCATGTGGACGCCGTCGGCCATCAGCTCGGCGCGGCGGCGGCGCTGGAAGATCGCCTCGGCGAGGGCGAGCTCGGCCTGGGAATTGACCCCCATCACAGCCTCTTCGGGGGCGAAGGCGACGCGGACGTCCAGGCCCCGGCGGCTCGCCAGGCCCGCGACGTCCACGAGGTAGTATTCGCCCTTGGCGTTGTCGTTGCTGACTTCGCCCAGGAGCTCGAAGAGCAGCCCGGCCGGCGCGGCGACGACGCCGGCGTTGCAGGCGGTGATCGCCAGCTCCTCGGGGCTGGCGTCCCTGTGCTCGACGATGCCGCGGAGCTGGCCGCCGTCCATCAGGAGCCGGCCGTAGCCGGACGGATCGGCGGCCTCGAATCCGAGGACCGCCATGTCCGCCCCGGCGGCCCGGAGGTCGAACAGCGGCTGGACGTCCGAGGCGGCCAGCAGCGGGCCGTCGGCGTAGGTGACCACCACGTCGCCGTCGAAGCCAGCGAGCGCCGCCTTGGCCGCCAGGACCGCGTGGCCGGTGCCGAGCGGCGGGTCCTGGACGGCGGCGGCGCCTTCGCCCAGGCGGGCCGCGACGCGCCGGGCGACCTCGGGGGCGCCCGCGGGGATCACCACGACGATCTTCTCGCAGCCCAGGGCCTCGGCCGCGTCGATGGCGCGGTCGAGCATGGCCCGTCCGCCCACGGGGTGCAGCACCTTCGGGCGCGGCGACTTCATCCGCGTGCCCTGGCCGGCGGCCAGGATGACGGCGGCGCGTCTGGTCATGGACATCCCTTGCTCGGCGGCGAGTTGGCGGTTGCCTTGGCGGGGGATTTAGCGGAAACGGCCGGGCGTTTCGACGGCAAGCGAGCATGGATCTCAAAGGAACGGTCATCGCCTTCGACCTGGACGGCACGCTGGTGGACACCGCGCCGGACCTGATCGGCGCGCTGAACACGGTGCTGGCCGAGGAAGGCCTGCCGGCGTTTCCGGTCAGCGCGGCGCGGCGGCTGGTCGGCCACGGGGTGCGCGCCCTGGTGGAAGGCGGCTTCGCCGAGGCGGGCGCGCCGGTGGACGAGGCCCAGGCGCCGGCCATGGTCGAGCGGTTCGTCGAGGTCTACCGCGGCCGGATCGCCGAGCAGAGCGTTCCCTACCCGGGGCTGGAGCCGGCGCTAGGCGCCCTGGCCGACGCGGGCGCGCGGCTTTCGGTCTGCACCAACAAGCGGACCGACCTGTCGGTGGCGCTGCTGGACGCGCTGGGGCTGACCTCCAGGTTCGCCGCTGTGGTGGGAGGCGACCAGGCCGCCCAGAAGCCCGACCCCAGCCTCTTGCGCCTGGCGATCGAGAAGGCGGGCGGCGCGCCCGTCCGGGCGCTCTATGTGGGCGACAGCCGGGTGGACCTCGCCACCGCCCGGGCGGCCGAGGTCCCGATCGTAGGCGTCAGCTTCGGCTATGAGCGCGAGCCGTTCCGCCCCGGCGAGTGCGACGCCCTGATCGACGCCTTCGCCGAGCTCCCGGCGCTGGCCCGGCGATTCCTCGGGTGAGCTTGCGGGTGAAGGAACGATCGCGCTATAGGCTCGCTCCCCTCGGCGGACGCGTAGCTCAGCGGGAGAGCACACCCTTCACACGGGTGGGGTCGTAGGTTCAATCCCTACCGCGTCCACCAGCCTTCGCGCCTTCGGCGCTCCGGCTCGGCAAGCCATCCCCGGCGGGGCAGAGAAGCCCGCAACCCATTGGCCGGCAAAGCGTCGAGCCCCGCTACTCGGTCGGCATGTCCAACCGGAGGCGGCTATCCTCTACGGTATTATATTACCGCTTCTCGATCAGCGCCTGGAACGCCGAGGTGATCCTGGCGACATAGGGGTTCTTGTAGTCGAGCTCGCCCTCGGGCTCGGGATGGACGAGCATCGTGGCGTTGGCCTCGAACACCAGGGTCCGGCCGTCGGGCAGGACCCCGAAGTCCACCCCGGCGTAGTCGAGGTCGAGACGCCGGCCGATCTCGGCCACCGCGGCCATGACCTCTTCCCCCAGCGCCGCGACGGGATCGGCCAGGAACCTCAGCTCCTCGGCCTGGCGCAGGCCGTCGCCGGGCATGGCGGCGGTGTCGTAGTGCACCAGCCAGCGGTCGGCGATGGCGAGGTGATAAGGATAGGGCGTCCGGTCCACGAAGATGACGCGATGCTTGCGATAGAGCCCGTCGGCCGGCGTGGCGAAGTCGATGAACTCGGTGAGGTAGGCGCCCGCCTCGCCGGCGTGACCGCCCGCGGCCTCGAGCTCGGCCTCCGCGCCGGCCAGCACCAGCCCCGCCCCGCCGTGTGAGCCGATCGGCCGCACGAGGAGCGGAACCGACAGGCCCGCGGCCCTGGCGGCGGCGACCAGGCCCTGAGAGGCGACGGCCTCGGCGTCCAGCCTGACCGCCTTGGGCGCGAGCACGCCCTCGATCCCCTCGAGCAGCCCGGGCAGACGGTCGCGGCGCGTGCGCGCAACCTTGGCCGGATCGTTCAGCACCCGGTCGCCGCAGGTCTTCAGGAAGGCCGCAACCTTCGCCTCGGTGGCGTCGGCGTAGTCGGGATCGCCGATGATGTTGAAGACCACGTCGTGGGCGGGCAGCCCGGCCGCCTGGTCCTCGGGCGCGTACTCGATGAACCAGTCGATCCGGGTGTAGCGGTCCACCGGCAGCAGATAGCGGTGGGGCACGTTGCCGCTGTCGCTGGTGGTCAGCACCAGCACGCGCGACCTGGCGTGGGCCGCGTGCTCCACGAGCACGTTGTGCAGCTCATAGGCGGCGTCACGGTGGAGGTGCGCCTCCTCCCCCTCGCCCCTGTCGGCAAGGATGCCGGCGAGGTTGCGGTGGGCGATGGAGAGGTCCGGATCGAGTTCGAGCGCGCGCCGGCAGTGCCGCTCGGCTGCGTCGAGGGCGCCGTCGCGGTAGAGCAGCGAGCCGAGGTTGGCATGGATGGACGCCGAGTCCGGATCGAGCTCGAGCGCGCGCTGAAGGTGCGCCAGGGCCTGGACCGACCGATCGAGCGCATCGAAGGCCTTGCCCAGCGCCAGCTGCGTCTGCGCGCGGCCGGGGCTCAGCGCCTCCGCGCGCTCCAGCGCCTCGATCGCCTCTTGCGGCCGGTGCAGGTCGAGCAGGGCCCGACCCTTGGCGAACCAGCCGTCATAGAGGCCGGCATCCAGCGCCAGGGCGGCGACGGCGGCGGCGAGGGCGCTCTCGGGCTCGCACGCCTCGACCAGGGCGAGGGCGAGGGCGGCGCGGGCGGCGAGGTCCTCGGGCGCGGCGCCCACGGCCGCGCGCAGGGGCGCGAGCGCCTCGCCGGGCCGGCCGGCGGCCAGGAGCAGGCGGCCCAGCATGGCGTGCGCCGGCGCGGACTGGGGCATCAGGGCGATGGCGGCGCGGCAGACGTCGATGGCGCCCTCGATGTCGGCCTCGGCGTCGACCGTCCCGTCGCCGACGATGGCGGCGAGGTTGCCGATGGCCACGGGGTGGCCGGGCTGCAGCGCCAGGGCCATGGCGTAGCCCGCGATCGCCTCGCGGACCCGCCCGCGCGCCAGGTCGAGGTTGGCCATCGCCACATGGCTCTCGGCATGGTCCGGACGGGTTTCGAGCACGCAGCGGAACAGGAACTCAGCCGCGTCGATCCGTCCCATCTCGAAGTTCAGGAGGCCGTAGAGATAGAGCGCGGTGGGCTCGCGGTGGTCGATCTCCAGCGCCTTGAGGTAGAGCCGCTCGGCGTCCTCCCGCTCGCCCGCCTGGTGGCGCTCCAGCGCCTCGGCGAGGAGCGCGGCCGCATCGGCGGCGCGGTCGGACGGATCGGTCAGGAGCTCTGCAACGGACATGGCGGCGCCTTCAACTCAGCCGCTGGCCCCCCGGCGGCCTTCGGTTCCTCCGGGCAGGTTCAGGCGCAGTCCTTGACAATGTGTTTACCATGTTCGGAGTGAGGCGGCCGCGACCGGCGGGCCCGGTGTCACCCGTGCTGGGCCCCGGCCTCCGCCGGGGCGATCGGAAGAAGGAAGAACCGTCGCGACTGTCGGGCGGGCGGCGCGAGCCTGCCAAGGGCGAAGGCCAAACAAGATTCAACGCAGAGATCGCAGGGAAGGCGCAGAGATCGCAGAGGGGCGGCGCATCTCTGCGTCCTCTGCTCTCCTCTGCGTCCTCCGCGTTCCTCTTGCAGGCGGCTCCGCCGGCAGGGTGCTGTTCCATCCTCCACCGTCATCCCCGGCCGAGCCCGCGCTCCAGGGTCCGGACTCGATTGCGCCTGAGCGATATCAGCAGCTTGGGCCCGCCCAACGACCGCTCATCCCCGGCCCGGGTCGGAGGCCGGGCTGAACTTCAGCGGGGGGAGCCTTTCAGCGCAGGCCCGCCTGGACCAGCAGGGGGTAGGTCTCGGCCTGGAAGCGAGTCATGTCGGCGATGTAGCGGGGCCAGGAGAGGAGGACGCCGTCGAAGCCGGCGCGGGCGAGCAGGTCGAGCGCCTCCACTGCGGTCTGCGGCGGGCCGACGATCTGGTAGCCGCCCCAGCCGGCGAGGAAATGCTCCTTGAGCACCTGCAGCCGGTCGGGCGGGATGGACTGGGAATTGATCCCCATGATCCGCATCATGTTGTCCAGGCCCTCCCAGTCGCCGTGGACGTGGACGGCGTCGTGGTAATAGGCGCGCGCGTCCTTTTCGGTGTCGCCCTGGAAGATGTAGGCGTTGCACCAGACCTGGAGCTCGCGGCCGAACTCGTCCCTGGCGTAGTCGCGCACCGAGGCGACGCGGGCCTTCATGTCGGCGAGGTCGTGTGAGTCCAGACTGACGAAACTGACGTCGCAGTGGCGGGCGGCGAACTCGCGGCCCCTGGCCGAAACCCCGGCGCACATGACCACCGGATGGGGCTTGCTGACCGGCTTGGGGGCCATGGTGGCGTTCTTCACCTGGTAGAACTCGCCCGCGAAGTCGAAGGGGTCGTCCTCGGTCCACAGGCGCTTGATGATGGTCAGCCACTCCTCGGCCATCCTGTAGCGGCGGTCGTGCTCGATCAGCGGCGCGCCGAACATCTCGATCTCGGACTGGTGCCAGCCGGTGACGACGTTGAGCGCGAAGCGGCCATTGGAGATGTGGTCGACGGTCATGGACTGCTTGGCCGCCATGATCGGGTGCATGGTCGGCACGTGGGAGGTGGCGAAGACCCCGGCGTTGCGGGTCAGGGCCGAGATGGCGGCGGCCCAGGTGTAGGTCTCGAAGCCGGCCGAGTTGAAGTCGAGCTTGCCGCCGAAGCCCTTCCAGCGGCCGACCGGGACCAGGGCCTCGAAGTCCATGGCCTCGCCCAGGCGCGCGAGCTCGGCGGTGGAGGGCCAGTCGGCGGCGAGCACCCCCTCGATGTCGGTCATGGTGCAGCCGCCCGAGAGGTTCGTGCAGAAGGTGCCGAGCTTGAGCCGGCGCGGCCCGAAGAGCGGATGGCCGGCCTCGCGCAGCTGGTCGGCCCTGGTCGGTGCAGCCATGGCGGCGTTCTCCCCCTGAATCCCTTCTCCCGTGGGGAGAAGGAGGGGCCCGCTCGCGAAGCGAGTGGGAGGATGAGGGTGTAGGGACCGAAAAGCCGTACCCCCTCACCTTCCCATTGCTCCGCAATGGGCCCCTTCCTCTCCCCATGGGAGAGGAGACCGAGCGTACCCTGCCGGATGGACGTCCGTAAGCCCGATCGCCCGTGGGCTTTCCTACGCGCGGCCAAGGCGCGATACGGGGCGCATGGCGGTGATCTACAAGAACGCGTTGCTCAGCGACTGCTTCGCCTCCGTGCCGGGGGTGACGGCCGCGAGCCGGCCCGAAGACGTCCGCTCGATCGTCGGGCCCTATGAGGCGGGCAAGGTGATCGTCCTGCCGGACCTGAAGCCGCAGATCGATTTCGGGTTCTGGTCATCCCTGAAGTCGGAGGACTGGCGGGGTTTCCGCAAGCTGAAGCTGAGGGGCGAGGAGGCCGCCATCGACAGGGCCCTGCTGGATCAGGCGCCCGACCGGGGCGTGCTGGAGGAGGTCCAGCGCCAGGTCCAGGACCTCTACCGCCAGCTGCTGCCGGTCTACTACGCGCTCTTCCGGCCCTACCGGTTCAAGAGCCGCATGGCGATCGCGCGGTTGAACACGATCATGAACGACGACATGCACTTCGACACCTACGACGTGATGTACGAGGACCACTTCGCGCGCATGTTCGTGAACCTCGACGACCAGCCGCGGATCTGGCACGCGAGCTGGACGGTGCAGGAGATCCACGAGCGGTTCGGCGACCGGATCACGCCGGAGGAATACGCGAGCCTGTCGGACAAGGATCTGTGGGCTGAGCTGCGCTGGCGCACGTTCCGCAATGCGGCCGGCGACAAGTGGTGGGACGGCCATCCCCGGCACGTGATGTTCTTCCAGCCCGGGGACGTGTGGCTGGTCGACAGCCGCCAGACGGCGCACCAGATCTTCTATGGCCGCCGGGCGATCTCGATCGACTTCGCCGTGGACGTAGCGTCCATGCAGGACCCGGGGCGGTACTACGGCAACATCGTCGCGGAGTTCCGGAAGAAGAGCCTGGAGGGGAGCTCCATTCAGTCATAGGCGACAACAGCGTCGCCCCCTTCCCCCGCTGCGCGGGGACTTCCCCCAGAGGGGGAAGATCAGCTGGATCAATTCCTCCCCCGCTGGGGGAGGGGGACCCTCCGTAGCCCAAAGGGCGAAGGAGGGTGGAGGGGGCTCTGGCAGGCGGCGCGGACCCTCTCTTCCGGCCTCTCTCCCTGGAGGGAGAGAGGAGAAGGAGCGTGGCCCCTTCCCGTGTCACTCCGCCGCGGCGGCGCGGGGCTGGTCGCCGTCCTGGCGGGACTGTTCGCGGGCGAGCATGTCCAGGGCGTTGGCGGTGAGCGTCTCGATGCAGCGCGTGAGGGTGGCGAGATCCTCGCTCGAGATGCCGCGCGTCAGCTCGGCGTCGCGCTCCTCGGCCAGGGTCTGCAGGGGGCCGTAGACGGTCTGGCCGAGCGCGGTCGGGGTGATCAGCACGCCCGGCCCGCCGCCGCGGCGCCTGCTGCGCAGGAGGCCGGCGGAGACCAGTCGCTTGACCCCCCGGCTGACCTGGCCGACGTCGCGGTTCAGGATCTCGGCGAGCTCGTTGATCGACAGGGTGGGAACCTCGCAGGCCCGGGCCAGCAGGAGCCACTCGAACCCCGAGAGGCCCGAGACCCGGCGATAGGCCAGGGCGCCGCTGCGCCGGACGAAGTCGACGAACCGGATCATCCGGATGGAGAGCAGGCGCCGCGCGAGCGGCCCCTCCTCGTCCCCGTGCCACAGCACAGGAACGTTCCGGGCGGCGGTCAAGGCCGCCCCTCCGACGAGCTCACAGCCGGGACCATCAGCCCCCTCCCGACCTATTTGACAAGGTTAAGTTGCTTCGCCCTGTGAACCAGAGACCTCCATTTCGCCTCTGTGGTCAAGGGGCCACGCCGGGAAGGCTTCGTCAGGGAAACTGAGATTTTGACTTGTACAAATTGCTTGGATAACGATTCTGGCCGTGCTCGAGCGCTTGGGGAGGGCGGCGGCGACGGTCGCACGCATGGGTCCTAAAGAGCCCCCTACCCGACTGCTCAATGGGAGAAAACTCGCCCGCCCACGGCAAATACGTGGCGGGCAGCCCGAGGCGGCGCCGGCGAGCCATCCGGCCGCGGTCGCCCGGCGGAAGGGGGACGGCATGTCGAAGACCGATTCGCGAAACGCGCGCGCCAAGTGCGCCTGGCTGGCTTCCTGCGGCGCGCTGGCGCTCGCAGGCGCGCTCGCCGCCTATGGGAGCGCCTTCGCGGCCGACCAGGACACCTCGACGGCGAGCGACTCCGGCTCGGGCAACGATGTGGTGGTCACAGGCTCGCGCATCGTCCGCTCGACCTTCACCACGCCCAACCCGGTGACGGTGATCAACGAGCAGGAGATCCAGCGCCTCAACCTGACCAACGCCGGCGACATCGTCTCCCAGCTGCCGCAGAACTCGAACTTCTTCGCCGGCAACAACGTGGGCCTGGGCAACTTCAACGTCGGCGCCCAGCTGGTGAACCTGCGCGGCCTGAACCCCTTCTTCGGCACGCGCACCCTGACCCTGATGAACACCCAGCGGGTGGTGCCGACCACCACCGGCGGCGGCGTCGACGTGACCCTGATCCCGTCCATGCTGATCGGCCGGGTCGACACCGAGACGGGCGGCGCCTCGGCCGTCTACGGCTCTGACGCCATCGCCGGGGTCGTGAACATCATCCTCGACACCAAGCTCGAGGGCTTCAAGGGCCAGGCCGACTACGGCCAGACCAAGTACGGCGACGGCGTCGACTACCACGCCTCGGTGGCGTTCGGGCACGGGTTCGACGGCGGCCGCGGCCACTTCATCATCGGCGGCGAGTTCGAGCACACCGAGTCGATCGGGATCTGCTCGCACGTCCGTGACTGGTGCGCGACCAACTACGCCCTGTTCACCAATCCCGACTTCAACACCGCGGGCGCGCCGGGCTACGGCCAGCCCCACTACATCCTGGGCGCGGGCGGCACGACCGCGAACCAGACCTTCACCGGCGTCCTGACGCCCTGCCTGCCGATTCCGGGCGTCTGCATCTCGCCGGGGCCGCTGCAGCAGCAGTTCAGCCAGGACGGCTCGACGCTCGTGCCCTTCACGCCGGGCAGCTACGCGGCCGGCGCCGGCTTCTTCGGGTTCCAGCAGGGCGGCGACGCCAATGCCGTCGGCGCCTACGAGACCACGACCATGAAGCCGGACGTGCGCAAGTACACGGCCCTCGCGCACATCGACTACGACCTGTCGGACCGGATCTCGGGATCGTTGGAAGGCTGGTTCGCCCGCAGCGTGGCGGTGAACCCGGTCGCCAACGGCGCCATCGGCCCCTATGCGCTGGAGGTCGGCAACGGCGTGTTCGTCGGCTTCCGCATCCCGGGCGACAACGCCTATCTGACGCCGGCGGAGGCGGCCTATGCGAACCTGTTCGGCAACGGGGCCGAGTTCGGCCGCAACATGCTGGGCACGGCCGAGGCCCAGAACCGCACCAACGACAACACCTGGAGGATCGTCGCCTCGCTGAAGGGCGACCTCGGCGGCAGCTGGGGCTGGGACGCCTACGGCGAGTACGGCCAGAACAAGAACGACCAGCACCTCTACCACAACGTGGTCGGCCAGTTCCTGCAGTTCGCGACCGACGCGGTGAACGACGGTGGCAACATCGTCTGCGGCGTGAACGTCCCGGGCCGGGTCAATCCGAACACCGGGGCGCCCTATTCGGCCGCCAACGTCGCCCTGGCGGCGGAGAACGGCGGTTGCCAGCCGCTCAACCTGTTCGGCGTGGGACACGCCAGCCAGGCGGGGCTCGACTACGCCTTCCCGACCCTGCAGGAGTACTCGACCTACACCCAGGAGGTGGTCTCGGCGAACCTCCACGGGGACCTGCTCCAGGGCTGGGGCGCGGGCGCGATCAAGCTGGCCGCGGGCGCGGAGTGGCGGCGTGAGCACGGCGACGTGACGCACGACCTGCAGGACCAGCCCTTCTACACCTACTACACCCTGAGCTACGGCCTGGATTACCGCGGCACCGTCAACGTGCTGGAAGGCTACGCCGAGCTCAGCGTGCCGGTGGTGCGGGACCTGCCGCTGTTCAAGTACCTCGAGGTGGACGGCGCGATTCGCGGCACCCGCAACCAGGCGAGCGACGAGACGACGGAACCGGGCTCCTTCCCGGTGCCGGCGCAGTCGGGCCAGTCCGTCACGCACTACTTCGACACATGGAAAGTCAACTTCATGTGGGATGTGACCGACTGGTTGAGGTTCCGGGGCACGCGCTCGCGCGACGTGCGCGCGCCGCAGTTCCGCGAGCTGTTCCAGAGCTACGCCGTGGCGGCCGGCGGGCCGTTCGGCACGGTCACGAACCCCTGGTATGTGGCGGCCGGCCTGCCGGTGGTCACCCAGACCCCGCTGATCTCCACCGGCGGCAAGCTCGCGCTGAACCCGGAGAAGGCCGACACCACCACCGTCGGGGTCGTCCTGACGGGCCAGGGCGCGCTCAACGGCTTCCACGCCTCGGCCGACTGGTACCAGATCTACATCAACGAGCCGATCGTGGGCCCGCCCTTCGGCGTGGGCGCCCAGAACATCATCAACCTCTGCTACCAGGGGAACGCGGCGTTCTGCTCGCTGATGACCCAGGACGCCAGCCACAGCATCTCCTACGTCAACAACCAGGCCGTGAACCTCGGCAAGGACACGACGCGGGGCATCGACTTCGAGGCGGACTACAACCTGCCGCTCGAGCGCGTGGACCAGACCTGGGCCGGAAGCATGAACTTCCGGGTGCTGGCCTCGTACCTGTATGACCTGATCATCGATCCGGGCCTGGGCGGGAACATCTACAACTACGCCGGCCAGTCCGGCCCGACCGCGGCCTTCGGCGGGTTCAACACCTCGCCGAAGTGGCAGGCCAACGGCTTCGTCACCTACTCGAACGGGCCGTTCAGCGGCACGGTCCAGGTCCGCTACATCGGCCCGGGCCGGTTCACGACGACGAGCCTCTCCGGCGGCCTGGCGGTGGCCCCGGGCGATGCGGGCTATTCGTCGACCGACGTGAACAGCATCAGCGCGAACAGCGTCCCGGCGGCCTGGTACGTCAACCTGCACGCTTCCTACGACGTGACCTCGCACCTGACCCTGTTCGGGAACATCAACAACCTGTTCGACAAGGACCCGCCGCCGGCGCCGGGCGGCAACGGCTACCCGACCAACCCGGTCTATTTCGACACCTACGGGATGAGCTGGAAGGTCGGCGTCCGCGCCCGGTTCTGACCGTCTAACCTCCGAAGGTCAGCGTAACCGTCGCCCCGCGCCGCAAGGCGCGGGGCGATTGGTTTGTGGGGGCCTCCTTACCCGTGGGGAGAGGAAGGGCCCCGCGCCGAAGGCGTGGGAAGGTGAGGGCGTATGGCCGGGAGGGCGAAACCCCTCACCTCCCCGTTGCTGCGCAACGGGTCCCCTCCTCTCCCTTCGGGAGAGGACTGGTGGGACGGCGCCAGGGCCTCGGAGGACAGCGGGGTTAGGCGCGCGCCTTCCCCCGGACGGGGGAAGGCCGGGATGGGGGTGATGGCGCGGGATTGGTTGAATCGGGCGCATGCAGCGGCGGAGAGGCCTGTCACCCCCTCCCCGGCCCTCCCCCTTCAAGGGGGAGGGAGGCGTGCGGGGTGGGCGGCGACGGCTTGTTCATTGACGTCGGCGCCCCAGCCGGGGCGAGTGGGGACGAGCATCTCGCCGGACTCGACGACGGGGGGATGGGTGACGAGGTCGGCTTTCCAGGGGACGTCGTCGGCCTCGTATTCCATGATGCGCAGGTTGGGGACGACGGCGGCGAAGTTGGCGCCGATCAGGTCGGCCAGGGGGCCGTAGAAGTTGTGGGGGGCGACGTTGGTCTCGAAGGCCTCGGCCAGGGTCGCGATGCGGACGGATTCGGCGAAACCGTTCCAGACGATGTCGATGATGGCGACGTCGGCCGCGCCGGCGGCGAGGTAGGGGCGGTAGCCGCCCAGGCGATAGACCGATTCCAGCGAGGCGATGGGGATGCGGGTGGAGCGGCGCACGGCGGCGAGCTCGGCGGGGGCGTGCATGTCGGCCTCGAGCCACATCAGGCCCAGCGGCTCGAGCCTGTAGGCGAGCTGGCGCAGGGCCTCGGCGCTGAAGGCGAAGTTGACGTCCAGCAGCAGCTCCACGTCCTCGCCCGCGCCCTGGCGGAAGGCGGCGAGCTGGCGGGCGGCCTGTTCGAACAGGGCGGGGTCGGGGTTGCGGCCGAGCTCCAGGCCCGGGCGGAAGCCGGGGTTGAACAGGCGCGGGCGGGCGCCGTCGAAGAGGATGGGGTTGGTCTTCAGCGCCTTGAAGCCGCGGCGCTTCACCTCGCGGCCGAGGTCCTTGACGTCGTCGATCGAGGCCACGGACGGGCCGCCGATCTCGCGGGCGAAGAGCTCGGGCATGGTGGCGCGGAACGAGCCGCAGTGGGACCAGTAGAGGGGGATCCTGTCGCGCACCGGCCCGCCGAAGAGGGCGTGGACGGGCGCGCCGGCGGCCTTGGCGGCGAGGTCGATCAAGGCGTTCTCGACCGCGGCGATCGCCTGGTCGGCCAGGCCGCCCGGGTTCATCCGGCTCTGGGCCCGAAGGTCGGCGCCGATGCGGGCGAAGGCGCGCGGGTCCTTGCCGATGACCTGGCGGGCCAGGGCCTGGACGACCGGGGTCAGGCCGGGGTTCCAGCCGGTCTCGTTGAACTCCGACCAGCCGACGAGGCCGGTGTCGGTGACGAGCTTGAGGAAGGAGAAGGTCCGCCAGCCGCCGTCGGCGTGCAGGTCGTGGGCCTCGGTGATCTTCATGGGCGGGTCCTTGGGTCTCGGTGCAGAAGACACCAAGCGGACGGGGAGACAAAGGGCCCCTCACCCTCCCACTCGCTTCGCGAGCGGGCCCCTCCCTCTCCCCCGAAGGGGGCGAGGGCCGGGTGATCGACGCCCTCGCCCCGCTCGCGGGGAGAGGGAGG
Source organism: uncultured Alphaproteobacteria bacterium (assembly GCA_963775275.1). Classification (GTDB taxonomy): domain Bacteria; phylum Pseudomonadota; class Alphaproteobacteria; order Caulobacterales; family Caulobacteraceae; genus JANWHQ01. The sequence continues at coordinate 104,453 of CAVZII010000006.1, forward strand.
GGCCCGCGCCGAAGGCGTGGGAGGGTGAGGGGAAGCGGCTTTGCCGGGAAGCCGGCATGGGCTAGTGTGGTGGATCAGAAGTTCGCATGATGATGGCGGCGCCCTCGGCTGCGAACTTCTGATCCGTAAACCACACTAGAATCATACATTTGCTAGTGTCCTTATCGATTCCGAAGTTCGCATCCGCCTTGCAAATGCGCTGGCGAACTTCGGAATCGGGACACTAGAGGCCGGGCCATGGGTTCGAGCGGGCGTCCGCAATGAAAGTCCTGGTCACGGGCGGGGCGGGGTTCATCGGGTCGGCGGTTTGCCGGCGGCTGGTGGGCGTGGCCGGGGCCGAGGTGGTGAACCTCGACAAGCTGACCTATGCGGCCTGCCTGGACTCCGCTGGCCGAGATCGAGGGCTCGAACCGCTATGCGTTCGTGAAGGCCGACGTGGCCGACCGGGCGGCGGTGCGGGCGGTGTTCGAGGAACACAGGCCCGACGCGGTGATGCACCTGGCGGCCGAGAGCCATGTGGACCGCTCGATCAACTCGGCCGAGCCGTTCATCCACACCAACATCGTCGGGACCTTCACCATGCTGGAGGAGGCGACGCGCCACTGGCGGGGCCTGGAGGGCGCCAGGAAGGACGCGTTCCGGTTCCTGCACATCTCGACCGACGAGGTGTTCGGGAGCCTCGGGGAAGAGGGCCTGTTCACCGAGGACACGCCCTATGACCCGCGCTCGCCCTATTCGGCGTCCAAGGCCTCGGCCGACCATCTGGTCTCGGCCTGGGGGCACACCCACGGCCTGCCGGTGCTGACGTCCAACTGCTCGAACAACTACGGGCCCTATCACTTCCCCGAGAAGCTGATCCCGCTGGCGATCCTGAACGCGCTGGAGGGAAAGCCCCTGCCCGTCTACGGCGACGGCGGGCATGTGCGCGACTGGCTCTATGTGGAGGACCACGCCGAGGCGCTGTGCCTGATGCTGGAGCGGGCCGAGCCGGGGAAGACCTACAACATCGGGGGGCGGTCAGAGCGGACGAACCTGTCGGTCGTGGAGGCGATCTGCGACCTGGTGGACGCGGCGGCCGGGCCGCTGGAGATCGGGGCCCAGGCGCGGGCTGATCCAGTTCGTGCCCGACCGGCCGGGGCACGACCGGCGCTATGGGGTGGATCCAAGCCGGATCGAGGCCGAGCTCGGCTGGACGCCGAAGACGCGGTTCGAGGAGGGGCTTGGCAAGACCGTCGAGTGGTACCTGGCCCGCCGCGACTGGTGGGAGCCGCTGAGGGCCCGGTATCAGGGACAGCGGCTGGGGCTGAAGGCGGAGTAGGGCCTTCCCGGTTGGCCCGTCGCGGGCGGCGGAGGCCGGCAAGGGAACGCAGAGGACGCAGAGGACGCAGAGAAGGATCCTGGCCGGCGCCAAAGGCGCCGGGAATCTTGGCGACCTTGGTGTTCGGTCAGAGATACGTCAGCCCTCTGCGTCCTCTTCTTCTTCTCCGCGAACTCTGCGTTCCCTTAAGGGTCGGCGCGGTGCGCGGGGTTACCCCCTCCCCTGCACACCTCCCCCGCTTGCGCGGGAGAGGGGAAGGGATGCGCCGCCCCTTGGTGGTCTTGGTGTCCTTGGTGGTTCCTGAATCGGAGGCGCCAAACCCCCTCACCTTCCCGTTGCTGCGCAACGGGCCCCTTCCTCTCCCCTTGGGAGAGGAGGCTTCAGCCCGCTTCGACCTTGAGCATGAAGTCCTGGGCGGCGGCGACGCCCTTGGGGGATTCGTCGAAGGTGAGGTGGCCGACGTCCTTGAGGATGACCAGCTCGGGGTGGCCGGGCAGGCGCTCCTGCCAGACCTTGGCGCGGCCGACCGGCAGGATGCGGTCCTTCTCGCCCCAGACGATCAGGGTCGGGCAGGTGATGCGGTGCAGCCACCGGTCCAGCGAGGACGGCGACATCATGTACTTGCCGGCCGAGGCGCCCTCCTTGGCGCGCTGGGCGGCGAAGATCTCGGCCGGCACCGCCGGCGGGATGAAGGGGGCGATGAAGGCCGGGCTGTTGGTGAGGTAGGCGAAGAGCTCGCCCGGGCCGATCGAGCCCAGGTTGGCGGGCGGGTGCTCGGCGATGTCGAGCCCGGCGGCGGCCGAGAGGATCAGGCTCTTCAGGCGCTCGGCGTGCCCGACGGCGAACTCGGCGGCCAGGCGCCCGCCCATGGAGGCGCCGGCCAGGTGCACCTTGCCCAGGCCCAGGCGGTCGAAGAAGTCGAGGTAGTGCAGCACCAGGTGCTGCATGCCGCCGATGTGCTCGGCCTCGTCGGATTCGCCCATGCCGGGGTGGTAGGGGCAGATGACGCGGAAATGCTCGGTCCACGGCCGGGCGAACTGGATGCCGTGGAAGGCGCCGCCGCCGTGGAAGTAGACCACGGTCGGGCCATGGCCGGCCTCGTAATAGACGGTGCGCACGCCATAGAGGTCGATCTCGTAGCGCTCGAAGCCCTCGGTGCCGAGGCTGCGCTGGGCGGAAGTTGAGGCGGCGGTCATGGCGTTTCCCCTGGTGTGGTTGGGGAACGTTTTAGCGCGGCGAGGGGGCGGTGGGGAGGGTGACGACCTGCTGCCTTGAACGGCGCGCCATCTGCGTTACGCCAAGAGCGGAATTTGGATGCGCCTTGATCGTTAAAGACCAGACGCATGCCGAGTCGCGGTGCTTGGGACTGGACCTCGACAGATCAGCAGCCGCAGGCGTACTGGCATTGGCCCGTCCAACACAGGGGGCAGAATTGAAGCTTGTGCTTGGAGGCGTGAACGGCCTCTATCTGCGTGAAATCCTTGAGAACGCGGGCGGCGACGTCGACCGAGTGGACGCGGCGGTCGCTTACGCCAACCGAGACGATCTGCCGTTCGATTGGTGCTGGGACAACGAAGTGACGCTGCGCTTCTGGGTCGCTTCGACGAAGCGGTGCCCGTATCAGTTCCGGTGCTGAAGTATTTCGACCGCCGTTCCCCCGCTATAGCTGCAAGCTCGTCCGCTGCTTCCACCCGAAGGTCATCTGGTGGCGCGGCTATGGCGCCTATATCGGCTCGGCCAACCTGACCGCCCCGGCTTGGTACAACAACGTCGAGGCCGGGATGTTCATGACTGAAGAGGAGTTGGAGGGCTCCGGCCAAGCGCTAGAGTTGGAAGCGCTTTTCACCAAGATCGATCAGGAGGCCTCGCCCCTAACGCAGGAACTCTACGACCTCCTCGAACGCAGGAGCAAAGAGCTGCAGCGTCGCCGTCGAGACCAGAATGCAGCGGATGCCGCGTTCCTTAGCACCCACCTGGTGAAGCCATTCGAAGGACTGGTCCACGTGACCTCCAAGGTCGCCAGCAGCCAGCAGCGCGACGCATTTCTGCAGGAATGGCTCGCGACGCTCCAGACGATCCGAGACATCGCAAGTATAGTCGCCAGCGAAGAGCATCGGCCAGACTGGGTCGCGCGCGACACGCCGCTCGGCGCCCAGGCAGACCAATTCCTGCATGCACATTACTACAGGCGCACCTTCAATGGACGTGTCGCTGACTACGAGCGGCACTTTGAAAGGAACGCAAAAAGGCCCGACCGGGCGCTGGCGGAAGCGGCGCGTTGGTGGAAAACATTGCCTGGCGGCAACGACGAAGAACGGACCTTGAATGAGGTCGCGCCGATGCTCTTCCGAACCTTCTCCGACAGATCGCTGCGCGACATGACCGAGGACCAGTTCGCGGAGACCCTCTGGCACATTCATGCCAGCCGGGAATTCGCGCGACGAGTTCCGAACGCAAATGTTGGCCGGCCTGAAGGCCCCGTCCATTCGATGAAGACGAAGTCCATGCCTTGGCTCGTCGAATCTGGCGTGACTCGAACGCTAAGGGAATCCCGGTCGCCGAAACCCTCGCCTTCATCCTCTATTCCGCTGCACCTGAAGAGGTGCCGCACCGCATGTGGGAGGCGCTGACAGACAGCCGCCGCAAGGTGGAACTCCTAGGGATCAGCAGCCTGGGCGAAATCGTCGGCCGGGCCCTCCCCTGACCGTTACCCACCGCGCAACGGCCGCACCAGCAAGTCGCTCCGATCCCTGGGCTATGACGTCCGCGTCCATGTCGGGGGTTGAGCGTTCCCCGCCGTTCTGCGACGCGAGTGGTTTGCGCCAGGAGCTAAACTTTGGGCCGCTATTAGCTGCAGACATTGGGCCGGCGGACCTGGCTGGCGCGAAGCGCGCCCAGGACAACAGTCCCGGTTGTTCGCCGCGCCAATTAGTCCCACTGTGGCGCAACGGGCGCAGGCTCAGCCGAATGGTAACGGAAGTCTGAAGATGCCCCCTTGCGGGGGTGTATTGGGTGTGGAGGCCTGCCTATCCGCTGACCCATTTTGTCATCCCAGTAGGACGTTTGTACCGTCAACGACGATTACGACGTGGGATGCGTGCATAGAGCGCGCCCTCCTGTTTCGGGTCAGCGTGGACCTCGCCTCGTGCGACGCCACACCGTTACGACAGTATACACCGACTTGTTACGAAAGACGCCCAGCTAGAGTGGCAAGCCCCGCTCGTTGATCACAGTCGGGGGCGGTGGCGATGACCAGAATGGGCCTGGTAGCTTCCGCCCCCTCTCGTGCAGAGACTTAGGCAATGCATGTCTGGGCGCCCGCACTCAAGAAATACCCACATTTTGACTGGGATCTGCCCGTCCAAGAGATCGACGCGCTCGTGAAGGACCCAGGCCGAGTGGCCGCCAACGCCTTCTATCCCTTTCTGCGATACACGCAGTCCTGGCAGCCGTTCCGAAGCCGCCCGGAGGGCAAGCCCGACAAGAAGGAACGTCCCATCCGCTTCGCCAGTCGAAGGACGCAGCGATCTTCTCCTACTATCGGCACTCGCTTTCCACACCCTACGAAGAGGCGTCGGCCGAGGCGGGCATAGGCGAGTGCGTCACCGCCTACCGGAAGCTGACCGATCCTGGAGGGCGTGGGAAGTCGAACATTGAGTTCGCCCGAGATGCCTTCCTGAAGGTCCGGGAGCTCGGCCACTGCGGTGTCGTCGCCCTCGACATCAAGAGCTTCTTTGAGAGCCTCGACCATGGCCACCTACGCCGCCTATGGCTCCGCCTAATCGGCATGCAACGCTTGCCGGAAGATCATGATGCGGTTTCCGCGCTGTGACTGCCTACGCGGTGGCTGACCGCGATGCCGTCGACGAGCGGTTGGGGCACAGCCGCAAAGAGATGGTCGGCGAACGAGAACGGTATGTCTCTGTCACCCCCTTCAGGACATGCCCCGCAAGATCTGCTCGAACGACGAGTTCCGCGAGAAGATTTGCGGAGACCGAGGCACGCACCATAGCCTCATTGATAAGAACGAAGAACCCTTTGGCATCCCTCAGGGATCCCCGATCTCTGACATCCTCGCGAACATGTACATGTTTGAGTTCGACAAAGCAATCTTCGCATCCGTATCCCGAGCCAGGGGCTTTTATTTCAGATACTTGGACGACATCATCATCATTGTCCCCGGCGGCGACGCAGAGGCCCGTTCTATTCTTCTGGCGGCAGAGCGATCCCTTGAACAGCGCGCGCCCCGGCTGACATTCAAGCCATCGAAAACCTCAGTCCATCTGTTCAGGCCGAAGGGAAATCATCAGTCGTTCCAACTCGTTGAGGGCAACCAAGGAAAAAAACGGGCTTGAATATCTGGGCTTTCGGTATGATGGTCGGCATGCCTATCCGTGATGCAACTATATCCCGAACTCTATAGCAAAGTTACGGGAGCTGTTCACGCGGAATGCGCCGCATTGATCGCCCGTTATCCACGCAAGAGCTACAACTATTTGATGGACCGGTTCGACTTCCCGGCGTTCTTCCAGCGTCACGGAAGGATTTGCGACTTCGGCCGAGACGCCGACTATGACGAATGGACGTTCTGGACCTATGCCAAGCGCGCCATGGTAGCGCTTGGACCACTCGGCGAACCCATCGGACACCAGCTCCGCAATTACAAGGCGACCGTCCGTCAGCGGGCTTCGGAGAGTTTGGCTTGCCAACTCGGCATTGTCTCACGGGGAAAGGCCAGACGATCGGCAAGTGTGGAACTAGGGTGACACTATGCGAAATCCCTAGCCGCCGTCCCAAAGTCCACTCCGGCCCCCTCACTCCCCCTTGCGCGCCGGGCTCAGGGTGAACGTCCCGGCCGGCGGCGGGGTCATGAAGTCGTCCACGCGGCTTGCGGGATCGAGCCAGTCGGCCATGGCGCCGGGGGCGAGGAAGATCGGCGAGCGGGGATGGCCGATGGAGAGGGCGTCCGGGCCGGCCCCCGTCATCACCATGGCGTAGGTGAGCATGGGGCCGTCCGAGGGGGTCGAGCGCTCGAAGATGCCGGCGATGAACTGCGGCCGGCCGTCGCCGGGCGCAGCTCGTATTCGACCTTGCGCCCGTCCGGCTAACCCTAAAAAAAGGGGGGGGGGGGGGGGGGGGGGGGGGAAAAAAAGGCTCGGCCGCGTATTCGAAGATGGCGTCGGCGGGGATCAGGCAGCGGTTCTTCAGGGCGTCCTTGAACATGCGGGACGAGGCGATCCCCTCGCCGCGGGCGTTGTTGCAGCCCCGCCACTTGGCGCCGAAGTCCCTGGAGCTGGCCGTCCACCAGCGGGGTGTTTGGCCGCCAGTGCGCCGCCAGGGCCGCGAGGGCGCCGTCCTGCACCGCCAGGATCTCGCCCGTGCGGCCGGGATAGAGGTGGGTGGGGACATTGGGCCGGGCGCGCTCGGCGTCGAACAGCGGCAGGCGAAGCTGGCTGAACTCGCCGGTCAGGGTGCGCCATTCGCCCGAGGAGCTGTAGTGGTTGCACATGGGGCAAGACTTAGCCATGGGGCGGCGCGGCGGTCCAGGCGGGACGGCCGGAAGGCGCCGGGGCCGGCCGCGCGGGTTGCGGCCATTGATCTGATCGCGCGCCGAGCAATATTATAAATATCCGGGCCAGGCGGGGAGGGCGGCGCTGGGCCGCTCGATCAGGAAGGTCGTCGCGCCGGCGGAGAATCCCGTTTAGTCTGGCCGCCTTCTCGGCTGGGGTGAAGTGCGCGGGTGGCTCATCGGGGGAGGCTTGCGGCGGGACTGGGCCTGGCGCGCCGCTGCGCCGTCGCCCTGGTCGTTCTGTCTCTCGGCGCCCCGGCGCTCGGCGCTCCGGAGGGCGCGGCCGCCCGCGACCGCGGGCCGGACCTCGCCGCGGTCCGCCGGTTCCTGGACAGCGACAAGTCCTACAGCCCCGCCGAGAAGGCGGCCGCGCAGGCCGCGCTCCAGCGGCTGACGCGCAAGGCGCCGGCCCTGGACGACGCGCAGTTCGAGCTCGCCGTCGCCCACATCGCCGCGATCACGGACAAGGGCGACACCTTCCTGATGCCGGGCGCCTGGCCGCAACGGTACGACCGGATTCCCCTGAGGCTGGGCCTGCTTTCGGACGGGCTCTTCGTGGGGTCCGCGGACGCGGCGGACAGCGATCTTGTCGGCGCGCGGGTGGTGCGGATCGAGGGGCGCGCCCTGCCGGCGCTGCGCGAGGCCTACCGCCGCTACGAGGGAGGGCTGGAAGGCTGGCGACAGCAGTTCCTGCCCTATTTCCTGGAGTTGGCGGACATCCTCCGACCGGCCTCCGTCGCCAGGCGTGCGGACCGCCTGCGCATGGAGTTCAGGCTCCGCGACGGCGCGCGCCTGACGCGCGATCTTGCGGCGCGGCGCGAGCCCACGGCGAGGACCGGAATTGAGCTGCTGCTGCCGCCGGACCGGCTGGTGGAGCTCGCGCGCGGCGGGCGCGCCTCCATGCTCCCGCCGGCCCTCCCCTCTACCTGCAGGACGCCCGGGCGCCGTTCCGCAGCGCCTGGATGGCCGACGGGATCGATTACCTCCAGCTCAAGTTCAATTCAGACTTCGCGGGTGCGCGCATGGACATACTTCGTGGCGCGCGTGCGCTCCGAGTGGCGCAGAAGGGCCGGAGGCCATCGTCGTCGATCTCCGCTTCGACCTCGGAGGAGACCTCAACACCACACGCGCGCTCATGCAGGACCTGCCGAACCTGACCGCCAGGGGCGGGCGCGTCTACGCCCTGACGTCCGGGCGCACCTTCTCCGCCGGCATCTCCAGCCTCGGCTATCTGAAGCAGTCCGGCGGGGACAGGGTTCGACCGCTGGCGCCCCGTCGGCGACCGCCTGGAATTCTGGGCCGAGACCGAGACGATCGACCTGCCCCAGACCGGGGCGACCATCCTCTACGCCACGGAGCGGCACGACTACATCACCGGCTGCCCCGAACCCGACTGCCACGCCAGCATCCGCAACCATCCAATCCGGTCCGAGCGCTGGCCCCCGACGTCGCCGTCGCCACGACCGGCCGGGACGTCATGTCCGGGAGGCACCCCCTGACGGAGGCCGCGCTGCGCCTCGAGCGCGTCCGGTCCCCGGCCGCGCCGCCGCCGGGCTGAGCCCCGAGGCGCAGCGCCTTCCCCGCTCGTCGCGGCGAAGCTGGAAGCGCGGTCTTGCGCAGGCGCCGCCGTCGGCGTCTCGCCGAGCGGGCGGCCGCGATGAGGAGCGACAAGACGACCAGGCCGGCAAGCGCACGCATGGCGCCCTCCCCCGTCAGCCCGGCACGGCCTCTGGCCG